>DASPKM010000001.1:0-400612 GCA_035628135.1 Chitinophagaceae bacterium
TAGAGATACAAATTGTGCCGGCAGGACAATTATTGACCACTGTTACGTTCTCGCTCTTATCGCAAACATATGCCCAGTTGCTGGTGTAGAAGGTAACTTTCACGAGGTAAGTGCCCGGTGCAATCGGAACATTAACGGCGCCCGGCGAATTGGTATAGGTTTGATTGAACACCGTAGCCCAACTGCTGTTGAATACCTGCACGGTTGCAACAGGGGCCGTGATGCCTGAAATGCTGATCTGGTTATTGCCGGGCGTGAATGTAACAGCACTGCAATTGTTTTGTGCCTGATCATCATCATTAATGGTAACGGTGCCGGTAGAGGAGCCTATCGAAACAGTAAAGTTTTCGGTTGATTCAACAGTTCCATCGTTGACAATTGGAATGGTGATGGTGCCGCAGGTTTGTCCTGCAGGAATGGTTACGGTGCCTGATCCGCCGGTATAGTCTGAACCGGAAGTAGCGGATCCATTCCCGGTAGTGTAAGGATAAACCAGCATACCGGCTGCGGGAGCAGCAAGGCAAACCTGCAACACGGCATTGCCCGCGCTTTCGCTGACGGTTACATTACTGATAGTAACCTGGGGGGCGCAATCGTCTGTACAAAAAACTGTTTCAACGGGAGTGTTCGATACCAAAGGAAACGTTGTGTTTTCAGTTGTCAGCGCAATCGTTGTATTGGTAGGCCAGGTGAAGTTCAGATTGGTCACAACGCAATTCCTGGTAGTTGCGGTAACGTTTTCCGAGTTGCAAATGCCTATTTTGCCATCCAGGTCAACCTTCAGCAGCAACAGATCCTTGTACGAACCTACGGTTGAGAAACCCGCTCCAACCACAAAATTGCCATCGCTTACCAGGCCATTGAGCCACTGTGCGCCGGAATAGGGATATTTCTTTGCCCACATAATATTTCCTGCGGCATCGATCCGCATCAGGTGAAGATTGGATGCATTGTCAACGGGAAGCTCAACCTGCACCATCATAAAGCCGCCATCGGGCAATACCGTCATTTTTCCTTCGCGGCAATTGGGTATCGTGAATTCTTTCATCCACAGGATATTGCCATTAAAATCGGTTTTAAGGATCCCGGGTTTTGCATTGTCTGTCCCAAATCCATTGGCGTTTATAACGTTGTAAATGAGACCATCTGATACTTTGAATATTTTTCGGACCCAATTGGCCCTTGAATCGAAGTCGTAAGCTTTCGTCCAAAGAACATTGCCGGCGGCGAGGTCCAGCTTTGTAATAACTGCATCATACCAGGAACCGCTGTAAAGGATAGCAGTAACAATCAACCCTGCTCCTCCATGGTCGTCTTCGATCATGCCGATACCAGAATCGCTATTGCCACTACCGAGTCTTTTCACCCATTGAATATTGCCGTTTGCATCAACCTTCACTACCATTACATCCGACAATCCCGGGGTGTAGGGAAATGTTCCTGCAAAGGCAAAACCGCCATCGCTGGTTTGAGTAATAAATGATATATGCCCGGCATTTCCGGTAACAAAAAACCTTTTCTGCCAGATTATATTTCCACTGGCATCGAATCTTGTAAGCCAGCAATCTCCGGTATGCGTTGCAACACCGCTTGAGTTTATAGATCCACCGGCAACAAAACCACCATCAGGAGTGCCAACAATATGCTCCAGGTACTCCTCTTGTCCGTTTCCTAATGTTTTACTCCATAGCAAGTCTCCTTTGCTATCGAACTTCATTACCGATGCATTGTGATTGGTTGTTCCATCTACAGATGCTTGCCCAACTGTTATATAGGCGCCATCCGCAGATTTTATGATTTCAAAGGCCTCTTCGTTCCCCTGGGATGTGCCAAAATTTTTCTGGAAAGTGGGGCCGCATTCGCCTGTAGGCGGCGGGTCATCTGTGACGGTGGCGTTGGCTCCCTTCTCGCAGATGGTTGACCAGTTACTATTGTAAAGTCGGACATTTACAAAGTATTGTCCTGGCGCCAACGGTGATACGGTGACGTTGTTAGGATTTGTATAAGTTTGATTAAATACGCTTGACCAACTGCTGTTGAACACTTGCACACCCGCAATGGGTGCACCGGAGAGGCCCGTAATACTTATCTGGCCATTGCCTCCCGTTATGGTTACCGGCGCACAATCTTGCGAAAATGCGAGGGCTGAATAAAGCGAGATACCTAAGAGTAGAATTATTGATTTCATATTGTGAGAATTATTATGCGTTGCCTCGATTGCTTCAAAAACACTGAGTTCCATGACCCACAGCATCATTAGGCCGGAGCTGCCGAACAAAGGGATTTTAAGGAGGAGGTTTCGAAGATTTCCGGAGCCGACAATTTAGATAAAATTGATGGCCGATAAAGATTTTTTATTTAGTTGTGCCGTTTAGGCTTATAACCGTGTCATAAGAGACCATAAGTGCGATGATATTATTGCCGGGATTTGGGCCTACAAAGCAATACGATAGCCGGGGAACTATCCGGTGGGAGAAAAATGGGCAATATATATATGGGTTACCGAAATCCGGGCTGGCGATTTTACCGGGGACTACGCACTCACCAACTCCACTTCCTTCCTATCAACAACCTTCTTCCTCCTTCGCTGTTTTAACTTATTCAGCCAAATCATTGTACCGGTTATTGGCAACGTAGTCGCAATCAGACATGCAACAAAATAAATGATCTTCGTAAACGTGCCGTACACATTTCCCACGTGAATCGCCTTAATGGAACCAGCTACCCTTTCATTAAAAGGCTTGTTCCAGAAAATATCTGTCTTCTGAACACTTGCGGTTGCCGCATCCAATGTTAAGCGATCCGCGGCAGCGGGTGCAAAAAAGCCAAGCTTATACTTGCTCACCATAACCGATGATGAGTTTTCAGAAGGGAAGGTAATAACATAATCGCCATTATAAGACAACACACCATCAGCAACGGTTTTATATTCACCGATGGATAACAATGCCACTTCGGCTTTGTCTTTCTTTTTTTCTTTTTTGTCGCCGCCTTTAGGGGCAGGAGGTTTATAAGTGCCCAGGGTCTTTTGCAAGCCTTCGCGGTACCAGGGAAAAGACCATTGCGGGCCGGTTAATCCCATCAACAATAAAAAGAACAAGGCATAAAACGCCAGCGTATTGTGCAGGTCGTGATTAAGCCGTTTCCAGTTTGAATTGAACTTGATCTTCAATCCCTGCTTCCAATTTCTCAGTTTGCGCGGGAACCAGATAATCAAACCGGTAATACATCCGAGGGTGAAAATGATAGTTGCCGAGCCGGTAATAGCGCTGCCCAGCTCGCGATTGCCTAATTTGTCCAGCAGCAGCCAGCGGTGCAGGCTGAACATGGTGGACATGAATTTTTGGGTGCGTGTTTTTTGAAGCGAGTTGCCCGTTATCTCACCGGTATAAGGGTTCACGTAATAAGTGACGCCGCGGGTGCTGTCGCCCTTCTTTTTCACCTGGAACTGGTAAGTACGTGCGTCACTGGCAGGTATTGTAACAGCGGTAACCATTCCCCCGGTAGTGCTACTCACCTTTTGCTTAAGGGAGTCAGCAGGAATGCGCGGCGCACCGGCAGGTACATTCACCGTATATAATTGAGGAGCAGACCATTCAGTAAGCTCGGTGTTCCATACATATATCGTCCCACTCAGGCAGATGGCAATAACCACCAATCCGCTGGATAGTCCCAGCCATAAATGGACAGTCATAAAAAACTTACGAACACGGGGCCAATTCAATAGGGCTTGCATAAGGTTCCAAAAATCCTGCTTTATAGCTGTTTCGGATTTACGAATGCGGAAAAGCACTTACTAAATCGGAAAAAAATAATTCTAATGCGCTGATATGCCGGATTTCCGCATCGCGAAACCCAATTTTTCCAATGCGGCATTTTTTCTTTTTCGCCGTGATCTTTTTTTGCATTCAAAATCACCAGGATGAGAAAAATATACCTGACAGGACTCGCGATAGCGGCATCGGTGGTTGCCATGGCGCAAACCGGCACCATCACTGGAAAAGTTGTTACTGCCGACGGACAGCCCGCCGCTTATGTAACCATCACGGTCAAAGAATTACAAACCGCAACCCTTACAGATGATGAGGGCATATTCAGGATCGCGCACCTTAAACCCGGTAGCTACACCATCGCGGCTTCTCATATAGGCCTGGCCACAAGGGAATATTCCGTTAATGTTTCTGCCAATGCGAATGCATCGGTGGGTATTGAATTAACGGAAACCTCTGGTCAATTGGAACAGGTAATCGTCAATGGCCGACGCGGCCTCAATGCAAGGCCGGCAGCGGTTAGCAAAATAGCCATCGATCCCATGGACCTTCCGCAAAGCATCTCGGTGGTAAACGCTCCCCTGATCCGCCACCAGCAGTCACAGAGATTAAGCGACGTCATCAAAAACGTGAACGGCGTTTACCTTGCCGGCGCGAGGGCCAGCACGCAGGAAACATTTTATGCCCGCGGATACAACATGGGCAGCGGCAACCTTTTTAAAAATGGCACGCGCATCAACACAGGTGCTATGCCCGAAGTGAGCTCGCTGGAAAAAGTGGAAGTATTAAAAGGCAGCGCCGCAATCCTGTATGGGAACGTGGCTCCGGGCGGCATCATCAACCTTGTAACAAAGCAACCTAAGTTCAATTGGGGAGGAGAGATCTCCATGCGCGCAGGCAGCTATGGACTGTACAAACCGGCCATCGATGTATATGGACCCATTACCGGCAACATCGCTTTTCGCATCAATGGAACTTATGAATCTGCCGAAAGTTTCCGTGACGTGGTGAGCAGCGAAAGATTTTATATCAACCCTTCTTTACTGTTCAAGATCGGGAGAAAAACAGACTTGCTGGTGCAGGGTGATCATCTGCGCCATCAGTTCACCCCCGATTTTGGCATAGGATCATTGAACAATACTATTATCACGCCGGTATCCAGGAATACTTTCTTTGGCGCTCCCTGGCAGTATGCAAAAACCAATCAGTCTACCGCAGGGTTTGCACTCAGGCATGAGCTGAATACTGACTGGAACATCCAACTTACCGGCAGTTACCAAAACTATCAACGCGATTATTTTTCTACCGAACGCATACAGGCCGCCGCAAATGGCGATTGGACCAGGCCGCTCGGAAGAACCAATACAGGAGAGAACTATTACATAGCACAGGCCGACCTCAATGGTAAATTCAATACCGGCAAAATGGCGCACACGTTACTGGCTGGCATGGATGCGGAACGATACCTGACCACCGCCTACGCATACAGCTTTCCTGCCACCTACGATATCATCAACTTACTCGATCCAAAAAAATATACGCCGCGCACCGATATGCCCGCATCTACCGCCCTGCGTTATACGCAAACCCCAGTGGTACGGATAGGCGCCTATGTTCAGGACCTTGTCAGCATTTCAGAAAAAATCAAATTGCTGGCAGGCGTACGCTGGTCATTGCAGGAATCAAGACCCATCGATACCGTTTTCCTGGCTAGCGGCAACAAGAATACCGGCGGAGGTATCAAAACCAATAAAGCATTTACACCCCGGATAGGAATTGTGTACAGGCCGGTAACCAGCACATCTTTGTTTGCCAGCTACGCAAATAGCTTTTCTATAAACAACGGAACGGATGTTTTCGGCAAGGCGCTTCCCCCTTCCATGATCGACCAATATGAAATCGGTGTAAAGAACGATTTCTTTAAAGGTGATCTGTCAGTGAACCTCACTGCGTACCGCATCATCAACAACAATCTTGCACAAACAGCACAGTTTGCCGCCGATGGAGTTACACCCAACAATAATACGGCGCTGAAAGAATTAACGGGAGAAACCACCAGCGATGGTATCGAGCTGGATATCGCCGGCCGGCCGGCCAAAGGCCTGGATGTACGAGCAGGCTACAGCTACAATTACATGCGATACACTAAAACACCCGATGCAAAGGGCAATTTTGTAGAGGGAGAACGCCTTGTAAACAGTCCGGCGCATACTGCCAATGCCACCGTGTTTTACACGATCAAAGCATTCAGGTTTGGCGCTACTTACAGCTACGTTGGAGACCGCGTAGGAGGTTGGAACAATACCATAGGACAGGCACAACAGTATGACCGCCGCATTCCTGTCGATGAATTTTCTACCATTGATGTTACCGCGGGTTATACGTTCAGGAAGCTGTCGTTGCTGGTAAAACTATCTAACCTTACCAATACTTATAGTTATTATGTTCATGAAAATTACAGCGTGAACCCTATCCCGCCCAGGCAGGTGATAGCAAGTTTGGCGTATAAGTTTTAATAGCATTTTTTT
Source organism: Chitinophagaceae bacterium (assembly GCA_035628135.1). Lineage (GTDB taxonomy): Bacteria > Bacteroidota > Bacteroidia > Chitinophagales > Chitinophagaceae > DASPKM01. The sequence continues at coordinate 6,299 of DASPKM010000001.1, forward strand.
GACGTATAGCAAATATTGGAAAGGGGCCCGCAGCGGCCCCTTTGTTTATTTATCATTTGTAATGCGCTTGATATTCTTTTTGAACCGCATAGCAAATATTTTGATCCATACAGCAATGTATACGCAGTATAGCAGCAATAATTTTAGGTGTCAATGAAAAATGGCGTTCACCTTTTATTTATCACTGTTTAAAATCAATTTGTATGCGTACACGAGGATATTTGCTGCTCAGGTTGTTGCCTGTAATTACTGCTATGGTGGCCTGGCCTTGCTTTTTCAGCGCTAACGGTCAATCCACTGCCCGCAATCGCACTTCAACATTTGCCGACGCACACACCTGGAAGACCTGGGTGATAAATACTGATGCGTTAACTGTGCCTGCAGCACCAACGCAGGCGCAAATGCAAAAAGAACTATCGAAAGTAAAGGCAATGATGCAGGAGCGTGACGAGTCAATTATGCAACAGATACGGTATTGGGATGCGGGACCGCCTTCCTACAGGTGGAATGAGATTGGTTATAGATTGGTGGGACCTGAACTTTTCTCTAAGAAGGATGGAGGCGTTTTCTGGTATGGCCCCATGGCGTGGATGAACATGGCGATTTATGATGCAACTATCGCCGCCTGGAAATTGAAATACAGTTATCAAGGCCAGTATCCATCCCAAATGGATGCTTCCATTAAACCGGTTATTGCATTACCTCAGGTTCCTTCCTATCCCTGCGAATATTCCGTAACCGCCGCAGCAGCTGCAACTGTGCTCGCCCATTTTTTTCCTGAAGTTAGTGACTCACTCATTGAACTCGGAAAGAAAGCTATGTATTCCAGGGTGTATGCGGGAGTGCAATTCCCAGGCAGCGTTGCGGCGGGATGGGATTTGGGCAAAAAGGTGGCAGAAAAAGTAATTGAAGCAGCTAAAGCACATATCTCCGGGCGTACCTGGAAAGGCAGCATCCCTAATGATGCTAACCGGTGGCGCGGTGAATTCGCCGTGGGAGCTGTTACTACTGCCCTCCAGCCAATTGTTTTAAGAACAGGCAATCAATTCAGGCCACCGGCACCTCCTGATTTTAAGAAAGAAATGGAGGAAATGAAAAACTTCAAGCAAAATTTTTATACAGTTTACCAAGCGTACCGATGGGCTTCATCAAGCGGCCTCGATATATGGACCGATTTTGCCAGCCTGCGAATATTAGAGCGGCGTCTTGATAAAGATGCGCCTGCATGTGCCCGCATTTATGCTATTCTACATGTTAGTTTGTATGACTGCGCCATCGCGATAATGGATGCCAAATATGCATATTTCGGCATCCGGCCTTTCCAACTGGAGTCCGGATTTACCCCGTTGATAGGATCCACGCCACCCTTCCCGGGTTATCCTTCCGGACATGCAACAGCTTCCTCATGCGCGGCTACCATCCTGTCTCATTTTTTTCCCGAAGATTCCCGATTCTTTGAACAAACCGCACGCGAATGTGCGAACTCCAGGTTTTATGCAGGCATTCATTTTCAAACTGATAACAGTGTTGGACTTGAGATGGGAAGAAAACTAGCAAACTATATTATTGAAGAATGGGCAAAAAAAGATGGAGCGGAAAGATAGGTTTGTCAGCCGCGTCAGCACAATTTTAATCCCCGGGGGCTAGTGGTAATTGGGCACTTATTTCATAAATTAGTGTTGCCCCGTTACCACTAGTCCTGATGTTATGGTTAATATTTATGAAGCATTAAAAACCTTTCCCGATTTTTCAAAGCAACTCAATTGCAAGGGCTTACTTTTTACTAATTACGATTGTCCGCAAACCATCAGGAAAGAGCGTTTTTTTGTTGAATATAACCTCATAGCGTATGTTATCAGTGGGCGGCGCATCTTCCACAAAAATGGATGCGTATGGGATCTGAAAGAGGGTGCTTGCGTGTTTGTAAAAAAAGGGGCGCACATTTCTGAACGGCCGGACAACGAAGGCTGGTGCGTTATGGTGTTCTTCATGCCGGATGATTTCCTGAAACAACTTATCCGGGAAAACAGGAACAGCCTGCCCATGAGAAACCTGCCCGCGGTGGACGCTGACCACGTGGTGCCGCTGGATGTAAATGACATCAGTAAGTCATTTTTCATTTCAATGCTTCCTTATTTTTCGCAATCGCCGCCTCCACCGGAAAATCTATTGGAACTTAAGTTCAAGGAACTCGTTTTGTCTTTGCTATCTAATAAAAATAATAGCAGGCTGCTTTCCTACCTTCATAATCTTAGCAACGGAGAGCATCCGTCCTTGGAGGAGGTAATGCTCAACAACTATACTTTCAACCTTGGTCTTGCGGAATTTGCAAAGTTGGCTTGCAGAAGTGTCCCCACTTTCAAGCGCGACTTCAAAAAGCTATTCCATGACACCCCTGCCCGATGGGTATTGAAAAAGCGATTAAAGCTCGCCACACAGTTACTGCAAAATACCGACATGAGTATAAACGAAATATGCTTCGAATGCGGATTTGAAAACCAAACTCATTTCAGCCGCGTTTTTAAAGAAAACATGGGAGCATCACCCCTTCAGTTCCGTACAAGAATAACTCCTTCCATGTCCTGACATACCGCGAAATAGCCTTTGCACCAACCTGTCACAGCATCCGCATCCCACGCGTCTTTTTGAGAAACTGCCATGAAAAAGTCTGCCATCCTCGTACTTGCATTCGTCCTTGCTTGTATGGGATCATTTGGCCAACTGCAAGGGTTGGGTAAAAAGCTGTTGGATAAAGCAACAACAGTGTCCTTCAGTTCATTGTTAAAGACTCCCGATGCTATTACCACATCTTTTAAAGATGTGAACCATACCAATTCCCTGGGACCTGACGGTATTAAGACGAACTTTCCATCGCAGCCAAATATGAATCAATTGCAACGCACTCCCAACGGCGGTTATATCCTCAAAGAAGGCTTTTATTATTACCAGGCCCAAAGCTATTGTCTTAAAGCGGGCACCCAGGGCCCGAGCAAAGGCTTTGGTTATATGTATGCACCAACAAAGGGGCTGGCGGAAGAGCAGGTGCTGAGCATCGTTAGAAATTCCGTCAACCGGCCCGAGATACCTCAGAAAGACATCCAGCTATTATTATGGGCGATCATAGCACATGCCAAATTCGAAGACCTTCAGCCAAAAGTAAAAGCGACAGCCGCTCAATTATTAACGCCTGCGCAATTGGCGCAGCTCAACCGCACCGCACTCGACTTCGTTCCTGAACAAACATTGGCCAAAGCAAAAGCTTCCGTGCCGAAAGAAGTTAAAATGATCCTGGACGCAGAAAACCAGTTGAGGCAGATGCTCACGAGCGCCACCAGCAGCTATGCCGACATGGAAAGAGTAGCCGTGTTGGCCGCAGATAATGTTCTTGGAAATGAAGAAACAAAGCCGGGCACCTGGACATGGCATCCTACCGGTTACTACATCCGCTTCTTTCCGGTGGTATATTATCAAACCAGGGTGGAGGTATATGTTCCAAACGGCTCGGCCGCAGTGGGAAAAGAGTTTGACCCTGCCATGCATATTGCCGCGCCGGCATTAACAGGCAGGCAGCGATTGCTGATGTCGGCCAGGGGCTATTCCGACGGCTCCACTCAAACTCCGGTGCCACCGGCAACCTTGGCCGAAGCGATCACGACCTCTTTGCCCAATGCAAAATGGGGAGACCCGGCCAAAGATAATTTTGTTCCGAGGGAAGCGGTACGTTCAATGCTTACCTTGCAAAGAACGCCTAACGGTGGCTTCGTGTTAGAACACGGATATTATGAATTTGCCGCACAGAGCTTTCCCATCAAAGCGGGCCGGCAAGTGGCATCGCCGGGAGGCGCAGGTTATTTATATGCACCGCCCAAAGGACCAAGAGAAGATGCGGTAATGACAGTACTGCGCAATTCAGTAAACCGCCCCGAAATACCCCAGGCCCAAATACAGGAGTTGATCGATGCGCTCGTCAGGGGACTGACACCTGCTGAATTTACGCCAACGGCAAGGGCCGTTGCAGCCAAATTACTAACGGCGAGGCAACAGGATGCATTGAATACTCCATTGCCCGTATTGACCGATACCACTACTGCGTTCAGGATCACTACACCTGTTCCTGAAGGTCGCTGGAGCACTCACCCCGATGGCTATTTCGTTAGATACAAACCAGTGGACGCAAGAACATTGCTGGTACAGATCTGGGTGCCGCAGGGTGCTCCCGGTGCAGGCAAGGAATTTGACCCTGCAACGCACGTAGCTGTTCCCGCACACGTAAGCCGGGACAGGATCATGTTTGCGGGAAGGCAACGGCAATAATAAATCATAGCGTAGCGAAAGTCCGAGTTGATCCCTCGGACTTTTTCTTTTAAATTGGTCCGGCTCATACGAGGCGCTGAATGTTGCCAACGCCCAACTGCTATATTTATGAAGCATGCACTATATTATACCTTGGTTTTTTTTGCAGCATTTCAAAGTTGCGGGCAAAAGACTCAACAATCAATACGGCTCAGCGATTTAAGCTTTAATTCTATATTCGCTAACAGCAGGACCGACAGCCTGCATATGTATTGTTTACTGGGATCTGGCTATTTCCGCACACCGAGGTCTGATAACGCCGACAGCCTTGTAATGGACTGGCTAATTAAACATCCAAATGCGGATGTCATTCCTGTTTCTACTCTTTCAAGCTACCCGGGTTCTAAAATGACGTATTGCTGGCTTGTAGATGGGAAAGACACCCTAAACAACTACCTTGTCCGTAACGGCTGTTTTCCAGGCGGGACAATGTTAGGGCCAAAGAAATCGAATGGGGGAAAGGAGACTTTAGAGCTGGACTTTAATGTGACTGTGCATATTGACGGTACATCGTACAATAAATTCCTGGATCAGATAAGAGCAGCGGAAGATTATGCCAAAACAAACAAACTTGGAATTTGGAATAATAAATAAGGCTAGGTGGTAGGCAGGTAAAAAAAGTTGAACTCATGTTGACATTTTTTACATCTGGTTACTGGTTAAGGGTGTTGGATTCAAAAAATCCCAACTGGTGTTTAAAGTATAAACTATGTCGGACCGCGAAATCGTAAGCTCAAGAATTTTTAATGCGCCGCGGGAACTTGTGTATGCGGCCTGGACTGACCCGAACCATTTAAAGAACTGGTGGGGACCTGCGGGATTTACCAATACCTTCCTCGAGTTCGACCTGCGTCCTGGCGGCAGGTGGAAGTTCATAATGCATGGGCCGGAAAAAGGAAATTATCCCAACGAAGTTGAATTCATAAAAATAGACAAACCATCATTGATCCTCTGGCAGCGCATTTCCAAACCATTGTTCCAGGTGCTTGCAACTTTTGAGGAAATATCAGGCGACAAAACAAAAATCATTTTTAAAATGATTTTTAATTCGGCCGAAGAGTGCAGGAAGGTTAAGATATTCGCTGTCGACAAAAACGAAGAGAATTTTGACCGGCTTGAAAATGAACTGATGAAAATGGTTACGTGATCCGAATAAAGGCATGCGATATGGACAGCACATGCTATCCATATCGCTTTAAATGGACGCTCTTAGAGCGATTTTAGATATTCAACCAATTCCTGCTTCTCCGACGCAGTCAAATTTAAAGACATGTGGTTGTTGTAATGATTGACTACCTCCAGGTAGCCGGCAAATCTTCCATCATGATAAAAGCCTCCCTTTGCTCTTGCAAACAATCCACCCAATGGTGGCGTACGATATTTACCGGTGGGAGATCTTTTCGCTTCAAAATCATCGATACCAATTTCAGCAGCGGAACGAAGGCTGTTGTCTGTTAACAAGCCACCTGAATGACAGGTGCCGCATTTAGCCTTGGTCATGAATAAAGCTCTTCCTCTGCCAGCCGCGCCAGGATCAAAGCTGCCTGCCGGGGGCTTCGGCGCTTTGATGGAATGCTGGTAGGCGCGAAGGGCTGGTAATTTTGACGTGATCAGATCGGGATTATTAACCACATCGTAAAACCGGTTCTCTACTGCAATAGGATATTTTGCCGGATCATTGAGGCGCGGGTCTCTGAACGTACCTTTTCCATGCATTTCCAATGTGCCTACAAATAAATTCCAATAGCTGATATCGCCCCAACCTGTATACGTTGTAAGGTCTACGCCCTTTAATCCAAATGCAGCGGGGATCAGGTTAGCGGCAACTGTTCCATCAGGTTTAAGCGCCTTGCCGTCCATAAACAAAATTGCCGGAAACTTCCCCGGCCCCCATCCTGCCAGGACCGTCCTTAACGTAGGTTCGCTCACGTGCAACATATCGGCAATAGGCTGTGCATTGTCGGTTAGTGAAATGATCGCTCCCACATTCAAGTCCCTGTTTGGCCATCCATCCAGGCGTTTCCCAATTCCGGGGGCAAATGAATTGTCTACGGTAGAATGACAGGAAGCACAGGTAATGCCAATGGATTGCAGGCCTCCCGATGCACTAAAGTTGCCCTTGATGCCTAATACAGCATTCAACTTGAGCAATTCGAGCGTGGTGGCGGGGTCATCCAGGTTAATAGAGCCATTGGTGATCCCTGCAATTACATTTGGGGGTAATGCCTCCACATCAACCTTTAATCCAACTGCAAGCGCTGTTTTTGGACTTACACCAGGACCAAACCCGCCATTGTTAGCTCCGGCAATTGCCTTATCCAAATGCAACAGGCCGCTCCAAAATTCTTCATCGCCAAAGCTATCGTACCTGAAAATGTTTTTCCCTTCGGCGATCAGTGCCGGATTATCATCGTTATCATTGCCTTTATCTTTTTTGCACCGCGACAATACTACCACAACTGATACCAATACCAGCATTACGAGCAATTGATTTTTGCGTCTCATAAAAAATTCTCTCCTACCGGATAGAGACGGTTTAAGGCAGAAAGGTTACAACGGATTTGACTTGCGCTAAGAAATCGCCCATCCGCCGTTGGTAATAAGCACAAGACGAACGGGCTGAACTGTAGATAAAGTAATTCTTACCGTAGCGCCTGTCAATAAATTCTGAAACCGGAGGATATACATCCCGGTGATTTATTATTTTATCTTCCGGCATATCTGCAACAGTGCCTCTATCACAGCAGGATTGAAGCCATGAGCGGTCTCGGGGAGGAGGATGTATTCTTTTTTCGGCGCTGTAATGCTTTCAAAGTATGGTTTTGAGACTTCTTTAGGCGTTAATATGTCTTCGTTGCCCTGGATGAAATATATTGGGATCTGAAAAATTAAACCACTTGCCGGCTGGCTCATTGGCGTAACTCCAAAACGTTTATCTCCCACAAAGTTCACAAAGGAATAATCATCGCCATCGGAGCGATGCTGGCTGTCTTTTTCGTTGTCGTATTCGGCTGATATATTTAACAAGGCATCGGGTCCCTGCTTTGAATGAAGACGTTCATACTTTTTAATAATGCGCAGCAATTGACCGGCATGTTTTGCAGTGTCGTAAGGAGGTTCGCCAATGGATGCGAGTATCTTCAACGCGTTTTCATCATTGGCTGCTATTGCCATTTTAGAAACTTTCGGGAAGGCCGATTTTAAATTGTCAGAAGGATAGACTACCTGCGAGTGCCCTATATATGCCGAAAAAAGATCCGGCCTTTTCTCCGCTAGCTGGATACCCAACACCGAACCCCAGGATGTTCCAAACACAATGATCTTTGATTTACCCAAATGCCTGGCGAGGTATTCTGCCACTTTAATTGCATCTTCTGTCATTGTCTCCAGTGGCAGGGGATGCGACTTTAGATAAGCAGGTGTCAGTTCCTCGGGCGCCGTGCGGCCAAACGTTCTTCCCGCGCCGCGTTGGTCCCACTGAACGAGGATAAAATCTTTTTCCCAACCGCTGAACAAGGCATCGGCATACGGACTTAAAGGGCTGCCCGGTCCCCCATGAAGAAAGAAGATGACTGGTTTGGAGCGTTCGCCTGTTATCGTGATCCATTGTTCTATACCATTGATTTTAATAAAGCCTTTTTCCTCAATATGCGTGCTTTGAGATTTGGAGATAAAAGGAAGCATTAATAATCCCAGGATGGCAATCGGTTTTGAGAAGTACCTTAAACGCGGGGTGTGCATACTGTGTTTTAATAATTTGAATCTGTTATTATAGCGGGCGATGCATTTAATATTGCAGGCATAAAGAAACCTGCTTAACATATCGGCAAAGTAGCATTAGTTATTGGTGAAACTATACTTGTTAAAAATAAAATATTCAAACTTCTTTGCATGTATCTGCGGAGAAGATGCATTCTGCCTTTATTTGTTAAACGATGATAGCAGGATTATACCGTTCATCCGCAGTGTTTATCCCGCCCCGTAATATTCCTTTTTTCTGATTGCATTAAGCATAACTTAATAAAATGAAAAAAGAACACGCCATTTCCAGAAGGATGCTCGTAAGAAGCACCATTGCCGGGTTTTTGGTTGCAGCTGTGCCAAATATTGTTTATGCAAAAAATTCTTCGCCGGTAGCTTCTAATAATGGTATTTCAGATGAATCTCAACATGACAGGTATCCCGCGATTAAATTAGAAATCGCGTCCGAAGTTGTAGGCGTCTCTCACTTTAATTTAGACCGGCTTAAAGAGTTGGTTGACCCCAGGCCTGAACTGGCGAAAGCAGAATGGGATTGGGGTTTTGGAGACTGGGAATCGGCTATTGGCGCTGCCTCGCACGTGGGCCGGAAGGATATCGTGGACTATTTAATCAAAAAAGGCGCAGTCCCCACCATTTTTACTTATGCCATGCTGGGTGAATACGAAATTGTGAAAGCGATGATTGATGCTCATCCTGGAATTCAGAGAAATTTCGGGCCGCACGGCATCACGTTATTACAGCATGCAAGAACAGGATCGCAAACAGAAGGCGTAGATAAAGTAAAGTCGCAACGGCTTGTTGATTACCTCCGGGCTTTAGGAGATGCTGATGGCAGGCAGTATTTAAGCCTGGAAGAAAAAGAAAAAGCTAAATACCTGGGTGACTATAAATATGGAGAGGGAAAGGACGATGGGTTCACCATCAAATTAAATATGAGGAAATTACTTGCTTTGGGTAAGCTTGGAAAATCAGGGGGAGCATTATTGCGGATCGGGGAAAATGAATTCACTTACCAGGGTGCGCCTTCTGTTGTTGTAAAGTTCCTGGTCCGGAATGACCGCGTGATCTCCCTTACCTTACAGGAACCGGGTTTGACCTTAACTGCTACAAAAATCTAACCTTCATACTATTAAGTTGCAAACAATGGGTACAAGCTCCGCCGTAAAACTGCTACCTTGCGGCATAATGCCCAAATGAAACAATTAATGATATTGGTAGCCGGACCATACCGGTCAGGCACAAATGATGATCCCGAACTTATAGAGAAGAACGTACAGGCAATGACAGACACTGCGCTGGAAATTTATCGCATGGGACATTTGCCGGTGCTTGGAGAATGGTTTGCTTTGCCGCTGATACAGGCTGCCGGTTCCACAAGAATAGGCGACGAGATCTTCAACGAGATCTTTCACCCGGTGGCGGTGGATCTAATCAGCCATTGTGATGCGGTGTTAAGGATCGGCGGCGCTTCTGCCGGCGCCGATGAAATGGTAAAAACCGGTGAGTTAAAGGGTAAAACGATCTTTTATTCAAAGGATGACATACCAAAACGAACATAAGCCGCCTTCGGGCAATTACGGTTAATAATCCAATCATAGTGTCAACACACCAGCAATGACCGTCACAGTAAATACCTTACAACAAATCGCTGACGCATTTAACCGCCACGACCTCGATGCTATCATGGAGTTCTTTGCTGACGACTGCACGTTTGATTTCCCAAGGGGACCCGAGCCCTGGGGCCAGCGCTTTACCGGAAAAGCACAAGTGCGCGAAGGACTGGCCGGACGGTTCAAAGGCATTCCTGACGTTCACTATGGCGAAGACAGTCATTGGATATCCGCCAACGGGAACAAAGGCGTGTCAGAATGGACGCTCACCGGAACAACCACTTCGGGGATAAAATTAAAAGTCCGTGGCTGCGACCTTTGGGAGTTCCGGAACGGCAAAGTTACCCGCAAGGATTCCTATTGGAAGATCGTAGAACAAGCAAGCCAACCGGCAACGAAGTGATGGTCAATAAAATTTGAATTAACTTCAGCAGTGTTCCTAAAACATTCTCTATGGCCAAAAGCAAATTGGTAGAAATAAAAACAAAGGAAACTGAATCCAGTGTGCAGGAGTTCATCAACAATATTCCAGATGAGCAAAAGCGCAAAGACTGCCTGGTTCTTGTGGGATTAATGGAAAAAGCCACAAAAGAAACAGCCAAAATGTGGGGCAGTTCAATCGTGGGCTTTGGCAATGTGAGGTATAAAAGCCCCGCAACAGGAAGAGAAGTGGATTGGTTCAAGATCGGGTTTTCTCCGCGAAAAGCGAATTTATCCTTGTATTTCGTTGGGGATCTTCAGGCGCACGCTGCTTCGCTAAAAAAACTTGGTAAGCACAAGGTAGGCGGTGGTTGTCTTTACATTAACAAATTGGAAGATGTGGACCTAAAGATTTTGGACGAAATGATCAACACAACGGCAAAGAAAAAGTAAGCTTCCCGGCCATAGTCGGTAATTATTTGGGCGGCGTAATCACTGCATTCTGCAATTTTTCCTCTATAGTGCCATTTACATTGTTCAGTACGATCAGCCAGGTCTTGTCCTGTAAAAATGCACTGTATACAAAATCTCTCTTTGGGTCAAACTGCCAATCCTTTAGCTCGTTGAAGTTGTTTTTGATCAGCTCAAGCTTTTCCGCGTTGTTTTTATTTACTATGATCATTTTTGTGGTTGGATGTTTTTTCATTTCCACAATTGCAGCGGTACTGATTTCATTGCCATTTTGGCTTGCTGAACGGAACTTGCGGTTAATGGAACTGAAGTCTGCAGCGTTTTCGCTCAATACCCGGCGGCCCATCATCAGGTGGTCCATTTCTATAAGCCAACCTGAAAAATGCTGCTCAAACAAACTGATATAGCTGTTTACAAAATTTTGATCAATTGATTTTTGATTAGCAAGGTATTCTTTCACCACCGGGTATACCTGTTTGGCCATCAGGTTTATGTATTTTACGCCATACCATCCACCCGGGTTTTCCTTGCCATTTAACTGGGCATACAAATATCCATTCGCTACCGCTGTTGCCAATACTTCATTAAAAAGATTGTACGCATAACGGCTTACCCGAGATGGGTTGGAAGTAAACCATTCATCGATTTGTTTCCATGTTTCCAATGGTTTTTCATCAAATAGTATATGCGACATTTCATGAAGCATAACGGAAAGCAAGCCATTATAGCTATCTAAAGTGTCGGGAATAGCGCTTATGGACACATCGTTGACCGCGGTAGCCGTAAACCTCCTGGAATTGGGTAAAGGATAAAAGCAAAAAACAAAGGGAATGGACGGGTCCCAGCTCGAGTTAAAGAATTTTGAAGCAATCGTAAAATGGTTATTGAGGTTGGTGGACTTGATCAGGTTGGTAATGCCATTTAACTGCTGTTGAAAATGTTGTTTACTTGGTTGATATATCACCGTTTCGTACACGGGAGTAAACGCCATTAGCAAATCACAAAGCTTCAGTAGATCAGCATTCGGAACAAGCCCGAGGGACCGGAGCTTGAATTCCTGTAAATCATTGGAAAGACCAAGGTTTCGTTTGAGGAAGGACTCAGAATAACCTCCTATCTTTTGATCTATAGGGTAAGCATCAAATTCATACTCAAAATTCAGCTTCAGCAATTCAAATTCATGGATAAGGTCACTGTACTTTTTGGTGTTGAAGGAAGAAAGATTGAACAACTTTTTGTAAGGATTGTCAGGCGCTCTTGATGATAAACTGGAGAGAAATTGATACACAGCAAGCGACTTGGAAAACTTCGTTTCAAACTGTATGTCCTGCGAAAAAGCTTTTACTGAAATCAGCAAAATCAGCAACAAGCGTATCAGGTTGGCCATTGTGTGATCATTATAGGTAATGCGAAAGTATGGCATTACCAAAAGAAACTAATTACAGTGAATTGTTTTTTTGAATCGCATCCGCAAAGCTTTTTTTATAATTAGGGCCTATCGGGATTTCCGCGCCATTTACATACAGCGTGTTTCCAAAGTATTTCTGGATGTGATCCAGTGAAATGATAAAGCTCTTGTGCACCCTTAAAAAGTTGAACCGCTTCAGCTTTTCCTCCCATTTTGAAAGCGAGTCGAGGAACATGTACTTCTTTTCCGGCGTATGAATGATGATGTAGTCTTTTTTTCCTTCGATGAACAGGATGTCTTTGATATCTACTTTATAGGTGAACTTGTTCTCGGTTATAAAAACAAAATTATTGCCTGCCGAAGATTCGTCTTTTAACGGCGTGCTTGCCACATAGGTGTCATTCAATTTGCCGGTGAGGGTAATCACCTTGTTCACAGCTTTAAGGAACCGATCAAATGAAAATGGTTTAACTAGATAGTCCATCACATCCAGCTCATATGCTTCGATTGCAAATTCAATATGTGCGGTGGTTAAAATTACATATGGAAGATTGGATGCTGATTTAATGAAGTTTATGCCGGATATCTGGGGAAGATTGATGTCCAGGAATATGAGGTCCGTTTCTTTGCTATAGATCTTTTTTCCGGCGAGTAAAGGGTCCGAGAAGATCCCAATAAGACTAAGCTCTGGTACGCGGCTTATGTAATTGATTAAAATGTTTTGTGCGGGCAACTCATCTTCAATTATGATACATTTTAGTTGCATCTTCCCCTAAATTGATGGATAAATGATATTTAAAATAACCATTTTCAATGGATGTTGAAAGCCTGGTTTTATCTCCGTATAAAATCTGGATCCTTTTCTTCAGGTTCGTTAAGCCGATACCACCGTCGGCGGAAGTAGTTTTTTCAGGATCAAACGAGTTTAGCGAGCGGAATTCCAATAGCTGTGTGTTGTCATTATATGCTATTTCTATCTCAATGCGCGCTTTATTGGTTTCTGATCCGGACGCGTGTTTGAAAACATTTTCAACCAGGGGCACCAGTATCATAGGCGCAATAAAAGCACTTTTAAAATTACCGGTCGTCACATAATCGATAGTAGCGGTATTGGATATCCGCAGGCGCTGGAAATCAATGAAATTGCTGATGCAATCCATTTCTTTTTGCAAGGGAACGAATTCATCTTTGCTTTCATACAGCACATACCTGAGGTTGTCAGAAAGTTTCAGGATCATGTCTGAAACGGCAGCGTTCTTCTGCAGAGAGTAGGAATACACCGTATTTAAGCAATTGAACAGGTGATGAGGACTTATCTGCGATTTTAACAGCTGCAATTCAAGTTCCACCCTGGCTTTGGAGGCCTGTTGCAGCTCCATGTCTTTTTTCCTGCTCCTGCCGTACAGGTAAATGCCGATCAGCAGCGCATTTGGAAGTACAAATTTAGCCGCATTCCCAAAAGTGCAGGATACGATATTACAATTGCACGCGGTAACTTGCTTGTGAACGATACAAAATGCCAGCGCGAATAACAACAATTTGAGCAATAAAGCTGAGAGGAATAAAACCAATTTGCCGGTTGCAAGTAACCGCCTGATCAGGATAAAATGGGTGAGGAGCAGGCTGCTGACCACCAAGGCCACCTCCATGACAAAGATCAATGACCTGTGATTGTGCAGGGCCAACAGGTAGTCGGTGCCGACCATGTACAGGAGATAGGCGACAATAAAAACCCATATTGCTTTGTGTGTAGCGACAGCCATATTCGATTGAAATAGGAAAATCATACAACGATACAGGTTGTAATCCGAAACTTTGACTTTTATCTACAAAACGCGGTTTTTGATCTGCCAACCTGCGGGTATACACTGCCAATGACAGCCCCGGCACAGCAGGCAGTTTGGAAGAGGGATTGACATCATTGGTATATCATGTTTTTAGTTTGCGCGGAATGCAGGTTTCTTGCAGGAAACTATATTTCATGTCTAAACTTATATTGACTGTTGTTGCTGGGTGCTTTTACATGCTGTGCAGCACATTGCTTGTTGCGCAAGATCAGCAATATTTGATAAAGGGCAGCATAACAGACAGTGCGGGATCTGCATTGCCGGGTGCTACAATTACAGTTTCCGCTGCCGATAGAAAATGGACAGCCGTTGCAAAGGGAACAGGAGCGTTTGAGGTAGGAGTGGGTAAATCGGGAAATTATACCCTTGAAGTGAGCCATATAGGATATAAAAAGTATATACTGAAGTCATTAGTTTTTCATGAAAGCACGGTCCTCGATGTAGGGGCTATCGCATTAATAAGGGAAGCAAATACCCATCGACAGGTGGTTGTAGTTGGAAAGAAACCTGTCATGGAATTGCAGGCCGGCAAAAGCATATACAATGTTCAAAGCGATCCCCTGGCAACAGGAAAGCAGGTGAATGAAATACTGGAGAATTTACCGGGAGTAAGCGTGAATTCGTCAGGCAACATCAGCGTAAATGGCACATCCGAGATCATCGTGATGATCAATAACAAGATAAGCCGCATGAATTACAATGATGTGCTAAGACAGCTACCCGCTGCCGCCATTGAAAGGATTGAACTGATCCAGGGCGCCAGTCCGAAATACGCTGCCAGCGGTGCGGAATACATACTGAACATTATTACAGTAAAACAATCCGGGAAGCGAAAGGCAGGCTCATTATCTGCATCTGCGGCCAGCAACACAATGGCCAATTCCATGTTCATGTATAACAGTTCACAGGGGAAATCAGGATATTATACCCGGTTTAGCTACGGTTATAACCAGATGCCTCATCTTAAATGGTATGACCGCGAACGACTCACCAGCAACCGTACATTCTTTGCAATGGATGGCTATAACAGCATGAAGCATGGAATGGGTAATGTTATTATAGGCACCGACCAATACCTGGACAGCGCAAGTGTACTCTCAATTGAATACGGCCTTAATCTCCATTGGGATAAATTCACAGGCAATTCTGCCTATATATCCTATGATACAATCCTGGACAAAGCTGAAGGGTTTGCCAACAGTGTGCGCACCAATCCAAAAGAGATAGAAAATAATCTATCCGCCAACTACCAACGAAAGCTGACACGCAAAAGCTTTCTTGAAACAGAGCTTTATTATTCCATCTATAATCAAACCAATAACAGGACATCCCCGCTTGCTTCCACGAATGTGGCATCCATTTTTAAAAGCTATAATGTCAATTTCAATGCTGAGATCCGTATCGACAAGACGCCCAGGCTACAATACCAGGCAGGCGCGGCTTACCGCAGGGTCAGCATCAACAATCAACTCAAAACATATAGCGCCACATCCTATTCCGTACTGGATGTTCAGAATTACGTGGACGCCATTGGAGTGTACGCTTCAACTACTTTCGGTATTGGTAAAGGCTCTTTAAGCCTTGGATTAAGGGCTGAGCAACTAAGCCTGCAATCCCGTGAAAGGAGGGATATCTCGAAAGATACCAGTTTCAGGTTGCTTTCGCTATACCCGTCTATATTTTATAAACGCGCTTTGGGCGATCGCGTGAGCATGAACTTCTCCTTTAGCAGGAAGGTTGTTTATCCCGAAGTACATTTTGTTTTCAATTCGCCCAACCAGGCAGATGATTTTGATCTGTGGAATGGCAATTCATTGCTTGTTCCTGCAATAATGTCCCGGGTCCAATTGGATGTTACTGCAAGAAAGAACAAAAACGCCTGCACATTTTCCGGGTTTTACACGCATACCAGTAATTCATTTGCAAGAATTCAATTTTTTGAAGGCGGAGTGCGAAACCAGCAGTTTGTAAATTTGAGCGTACGTCGTTCTTATGGCCTTTCCGGGAATCTTAATTTGTCTTCTTTTAAATGGCTTTCCACGAGGATCAACAGTAGTTTCAGCTTCAATCATTACGCTGTACAGGAACACCAATGGATAAGGTTTGCTGATACGTACAGCATATCAGGATCGATAACGAACCTGGCCACGTTTTCACCTAAATGGAGCTTCGAAAACGCCGTTCGTCTGGTCAATGTAAGCAGGTCGATTTACGAGGAAGTGAACCCTGTTGTTAACCTGACCGCTCAGCTCAATTTCAAACCCAGGGGGAACGATAAAATTGTTTTCAGCTTATTCGGACATGATCTCCTGAACCAAATGCGCTTTCAAACTACCAATTTCCTGGCACCAGACATTGTGCAAACCGGCAGTGAGCGTGGCAAGTGGACAAGATTTGTGCGCCTGAATTTCAATTATAAGTTTGGCCAGGACGTAAAACCAAGAGAAAAGAAAATCCAGCAGGAAAAGGTGAATTATATCCAGGGATAAATGACATTTACGGTTAGGCTACGAAAAAATGAAAGCCAGCACGCAATACCTTCCCGCTTTTGCAATAGTAACCAGTACAATAAAGATCCAAAGCTTTTCGCGCATTACTCCGGCGGCAACGGTCAACGGGTCTCCGATAATAGGCACCCAACTTAGGAGCAGGGACCAACGCCCCCACCGCTGATACCATGCAATGGCCCGTTCAAGGCTTGCAGGCTTTATCGGGAACCATTTCTTATGCTTAAGCTGCTGAATTCCGTAGCCCAGCAACCAATTTATAATAGATCCCAACACATTGCCGAGGCTCGCAACGCCTACCAATAGCCAGGGATTGTATTTACCGGCTATCAATAGCCCAACCAGCACTGCCTCCGACTGTGCCGGAATGATGGTCGCGGCAAGCAGCGCCGCAAGGAATAATCCGATATAGACAGAAATGTCCGGCATCAATTTCGTTTAAAAAATACCTCGGCTAGCAACCTTTAAAAATCCAATTACGTTCCTATTGCAGATATTAAGCCCCATCGGTCAATTTAAGAACGGATATTCTTAATAGCCAGGCCATTTATTACTGCTGCAACTCCCCTACAGATTGATCCAGGATTAGCAAAGTGATCATATGCTTTGATGCTGATCTATTGCCCGCATGCAAGCTATATAAGTTAACTATAAAAATCATCGCCATGCAAACAACCGCATTTCCAGGAAGAAAGTTCCCACTGTTAGTAGTTTTTTTTCTGCTGGTGATTTTTCAGAGTTGTAAAAAAACAGAGCCGATTGCTGAGGCAGCGACAAACAACGAAGAAATATCAGGGCGGAAAAAAAAGGACCCTCCTCCTCCACCACCACCGCCTTTTTATTTCAACAATTGCAGCTATCCTGTTTTTTCCGGCACATTTACCGCAGGGGTACCAGCGAACATTACTTTCACGCTGAACTATATAAACAGTCCGGGTGGCAGTTATCCCGCCTTTACCAGCAGCACGGTCAACGGCATCACTATTACCGCACCGGCAGGCACCCTGAACACCGGGAGCGGAAGCATTGTATTTACTGCAACCGGTACGCCTGCTTCTCCCGGTTTTTGTGCAATTTCCGTTGGTGTGGGCGGCATAATTCCTTGCGCGCTTAATATTACTGTGCTCAACCCGCCTGCCGATCCGGCTACCTGCGGCGGAGACCCGGGCCCAACCGTTGGCTCCACAGGTTGCGTTACGTTTACTTACCGGGGACAAACAGTAACTTATTCCACCGTCCGCGCTGCAGATGGCAAGATATGGCTTCGGCAAAACCTTGGATCACCGCAGGTGGCCATGTCGGTTCATGACCAGGCATCCTTTGGCCATTTCTTCCAATGGGGACGTTGGGACGATGGGCATCAATTACCCAATAGCCCAACCATCACCGGTAGTGCAACCTTTCAAAATCCTTCGCATATTGCTGGGGGTAATCCAAATTTCATAACGGGTACTGCCAGCAGCACCGCATGGTGGAACACGGGATCATCTGCCGATACCTGGAGTGGAAATACAGCTTCCGCCACCAATGGAAAAAATCCCTGCGCGGCCTTGGGCGCCGGTTGGAGGGTACCCACTATTACGGATTGGCAGAACGTGGTGAATACCGAATTCATCACCAGTGCAGCAGATGCCTTTCAGTCTAATTTGAAGCTGCCTGCCGCAGGGTACAAGCATGCGTTCAATGGCTCCGTATTCGGTTTTGTCGGTGGAAATTATTTCTCCAGTACGGCCGGTAATAATGGTACAGCACATTATTTCTCATACGACACAGACAACTACCAGGTATTCTTCAGTGCTGTACCCCGCGGGTATGGAATGTCGTGCAGGTGCGTTAAAGATTGATTACGACTGCTTCTCCGCGACATTCCGGGACTGAACAGTCCTGGGGTGTCGCTTTATTCAATTAAAGACTATATTAGGGTGCAAAGCTGGTTTATGATTACAGGCGAAACATTCATCAAAATGGCGCTTTCTTTCAATGGCGCCGAACAGGTGCCTCATTTTGAAAGAATCGGTTTTAAGATACATGGAAAGCGGATGTTCACTACTTATTTCGATAAAGACAATCCCGCAAATATTTTCCTGACGCCCAAAGAACAAGCGGTCTTTTGCGAATCTGATCCCGAAAATATCTATCCTGTTCCCAATAAATGGGGAGAAAAAGGAGCCACAACTTTCAACCTGAACCGCGTACAAAAAGAGCTGGTGCTGGAAGCACTGCTCTCGGCTTATAACGAGGTGATGCGATCATCAGACAAACGCCCAAAGAAAAAATAAGGTTGTTTGAATATTTCCGAAGCCAGGTAATTATTTCCCCACGATCCCACCCAGGTTCGCTCCATATGCTTCTCCCACCGGGATCCTGACCTTTCCAATCGTTACCTGGTGCTTTTCTAATTTATCTACCTTGTTGGCGGCTACTACAAAAGACCGGTGGATCCTTACAAATCTTTCGGCTGGCAATAAATTGATGGCTTCATTAAAAGTGCTGCGCGAGAGAACCGTTCCTTCCTTCAGTACGAAGCTTACATAATTTCCCGCGGCCTCCAGGTATAGTATGTCGTCGAACAACACTTTTACCTGCTCATACCCGGTCTTCACGTAAATATGATCTGCTTTTTGCGGATTGTTGCGGAAGTTAAATAATTCAAATGCTTTATTGCATCCTTTGATGAAACGTGCTAAAGAGAAGGGTTTTAGCAGGTAGTCTACTGCGTCCAATTCAAAGCTGGTTGCAGCATGTTCGGAGTATGCGGTTGTAAAAATTACCAATGGTTTATTGCGCAGGCTGTTGAAAAATTCAATGCCTGAAATGTCCGGCATTTTTATATCGAGGAATATCAGGTCCACGTTCTCGCGTTGCAAATACTCCAGGGCCTGAAAAGCATCGGTGAAGGTGGCCTTTAGATCGAGAAAAGGAACTTTTGCGGCGTGCGACCTGATAATGTCCAACGCAATCGGTTCGTCGTCTATGGCGATAGCTTTCATGAAGGGTTGTAAAATTATGCCAATTGAATTGTAAGATGAATAAAAAACTCGCTGGGCGTATCCCGTATGATCAATTCATGGCGGTTGGGATACAACAGCTTCAGCCGCTGGCTAACATTCTCCAATCCAATCCCGCTCTTGTCTTTTTCAGGATCGGTGTGATGCCTGATGTGCTTGCTGTTGAACACGCCGAAGTAAAGTGTCTTGTCCTTGATTTCCAGCTTAACCTTTATGTGAGTAGGTTCCCTGAAGCTGATGCCGTGCTTGAATGCGTTTTCCACGAAAGGGATCAGTAACATCGGCGCTATCTGCAACATGTTTTCGCGGGAATCGATGCTTGTTTGGATCGCTACATTTGGATTGCTGTCTGTACGCAATCTTTGAAGCGCGATGTAATTTTCCAGGTAATCTATTTCACGGGAAAGCGGGATCTTTTCCTGCATGTTCTCCTGCAACATAAACCGCATCATGTCGCCAAGCTTTTGAATTCCTTCGCTGGTGCGGTCGGCGTTTTCCTGGATAGCCGTCCCATATAGGGTATTTAAAGCGTTGAACAAAAAATGGGGGTTGATCTGCGAACGCAGGAACTCTATGCTGGCGGTTGATTGCCTTAATTCTTTTTTCAGGACCGTTACTTCCTCGTCTCCTTTTTGCTGCCGCTTGTACAGTAGCCAGGTCACCGGCACGGTAACAAAAGCCTGGAACATCGTATTGAAAGCACTGATGTTGAAAGCCATGTTTTCGCCTCCTTTCCACTCCACCAATATGAATAGCACCAACAGGAACAATGGAAAAAATGCCAGGGCGATGATCAGGGCAGACCATAGCAGGTACGTAAGCAAAGGCCGTTTCCTGCCGAAAGCTGCTGGAATTACTTTATGAAAAGCGAACGAATAAAACAAGATCGAATAGGGGATCATGACCATCCACGCCAACAGGAATTCCATATCGGTACCGGCTATCCGAAGCAGTAAAACAGTCACCAACCATATCATGGCGGCGGCAACAGCCTCGCGCCGGAAGAATGGATAGCGGCGGTGGATCGCATCCATTTTAGACATCACATACATACCGGTATATTTTATCGCCGTATAAATAAAAAAAAGCAGGAGTAGTTTGAATGTAAATGAAAATCCATCATGGAATAATTTCAGGTTTACTTTAGCACTGTTTGCACCAGCGTACGCGTAAGCCTTTAGATAAGTATTTCCAATAAAGAAGGCGGCTCCCAAAGCCAGGACGGTCAGCGCCAGTAAGAGGAGGTTGCTGATGATAGCCTCGCGCTTCATGACTCTTGGGATGACTATAAAATTCAGGAACATGAAGGCGGCATACATGCACAGGTACAAAGACACCACTGGAAAAAAATAGTTCCGGTAAAATGAAAAGGGAACGTTCACCTTTTCAAATTCAACTTTGTTCGGAACAGTTGCCATTGCGCTCGCATCCCGTGCTTCGGTTACGAAAAAGAACAAGAAAAAAACAAACAATGTAGTAGAAGCCCAGAATTCAATCCTGGCAAAACCTCCCACATTTTTTAGAAAGTTTAGCATTATGCATCCCTAATAGCCGGCAAAATACGCTGCAACCGCCCGGGCTGCCAGTTTAAGTGACGAAAGCGCCAAAAAATGTGTTGAATTCCCCGATTCTCCCGATGCAATGCCGATAAAGTTTTTTTGTTGCATTCCACAGGCTTGCAAAAGGATTCTGTCACATGGTTGCGGGCATTCGACACATACATTCCATGCCCCGGTTTTTGTTGATTAACCTTGCTCCGATTTAATCATTATGAAACAAATCGTATGAAGTCGTTTACCGCTTTCACTTTTTTCCTGTTTTTGATTGCCAGCGCTGTGGCGCAGGATACCGGTACGCTAACAGGCAGCGTTGTCAGCAAGACTTCCGGTTCCGCGGAAGGCGCTACTGTAGTGTTATTGCGTGCCAATGATTCCGTTCCGGTCAAGAGAACAATGGCCGGTAAAGACGGTCAATACAAATTCGAAAGTATAGCCCATGGGAAATACATCATCGGCGTAACGGCGGCCGGCCACCAGCGGAGCTTTTCCAAAGTGGTCGAGTTGCAGCAAGGGCAGCAGTCGGTAACGGTTCCGCCGCTGCCCCTGATACCGGTGAATAAAGAATTGGCCCGTGTAACTGTTACGGGCAAACGCCCATTGATTGAACAAAAGATCGACCGGACCATTGTGAATGTAGAGGCAATGGTGACCAATACCGGCGCGTCTGCGTTGGAGGTGTTGGAAAATGCGCCGGGCGTTACGGTTGACAAGGAAGGAAATATCAGTTTAAAGGGAAAGGACGGCGTGCAGGTACTAATCGATGGGCGTCCATCGCAGTTAAGTGGTACGGACCTGGCCAATATGCTTCGCAATATGAACGCCAATCAACTGGACCAGGTGGAGATCATGACCAACCCGCCTGCCCGGTACGATGCATCGGGAACGGCCGGCATCATCAATATCAAAACAAAAAAGACCGTTACCGCGGGATCCAATGGCTCGGCAACTGTAACGTACATGCAAGGTAAATATCCAAAGGCAACCGAGTCTTTCAACTTCAACAGGAGGAGCAACAAGCTAAACCTGTTTACGAACTTAAGTCATGGATACCGCAGTGGTTTTGGAAAGATGCTGATTCAACGCAACATTCTTAGCGCCAATACCGGCGCGCTGGAGAATTATTTCGACCAGGTTGGCGACAGGATGATGGATGGCAATGGCTTCAACGGCAAACTGGGGCTGGATTTTTTTGCAAGCAAACGAACCACTTTTGGATTCGTGCTCAATGGATCGGCCAGCAATCCCGAAGCACACAATACAAACGTTACAAGCATTTATTCACCGGGAAAAGAGTTGGAGCAGGTGACGAATGCCATTGTTAATAACGACCATCGTTCGAAATTATTCAATGGCAATCTTAATTTCCGAACAGTGTTGGATAAGGAAGGAAAGGAGCTCACGTCTGACTTTGATTTCACCATCTACGACTCGCGTACCAATCAATTCATGGTCAATTCCTATTTCGATGAGGCGGGCAATGCGCTTCAAAAGGCAGATACGTTATTGGGCAACCTTCCGCAGGAGATCAAAGTTTACAGCGGCCGGGTAGATTATTTGCACCCGCTGCAGAAAGGGGCCCGGTTTGAGGCCGGTATTAAAAGCAGCATCGTAAGAACAGACAATGATGCGGTATACGACAGCATAGAAAACGGGAATATCATCCGGGATCAGGGCCGCAGCAACCACTTCGTGTACGAAGAGAATATAAATGCGGCGTATGCTAACCTGAGCACCTCGCTGTCTAAGAAATTAAGCGCACAGCTTGGACTGCGGCTGGAGAATACAAACGCTAAAGGACGTCAACTGACCACCGGCGAGCAATTTACCAGGAACTATACGCAATTGTTCCCAACTGCTTACCTCCAGTACAAACTGGATGCTAAGAACACCATTCTCGTGAATTATGGGAGAAGGGTGCGCCGGCCTGGTTACCAGAGCCTGAATCCTTTTATCAGGTTCATCGACCGGTACACATACAGCAAGGGTAATCCCAACCTGGCGCCCCAGGTAAGCGATAATATAGAATTGTCTCATTCGTGGCGTAATATGATCACTACTACTGTCAACTATTCTTTCACCGCGGATATTTTTGATAATGTTATTGAACAAAAAGGACAGGAGGCGTATTCAACTCCTGTGAACATCGCATCACTGCGCCAATATGGTCTTGCGGTAAGTGCCAATACGCCGGTTACCAAATGGTGGACGAGCAACATCAACATCAATCTATTCAATAATAAATATGAAGGCCCGGTGAACAATACGACTGTTTCGTTGGGAGCAACGAGCTTTATTGTAAATACGGTGCAGCAGTTTAAGCTCAATAAAACGCTCACCGCCGAAATCAATGGCCGGTACCGCAATGGCTGGTTCGAAGGAGTGGTGAGGGCAAGGCCCGTGGGATTTGTTGGCGCAGGTATCAGCCAGCAGATGCTGAAAGGAAAAGGCACGCTTCGGGTATTGGTACGGGATATATTCTATACTCAGAAGTTCAGGGGCAAGAGCAGGTACGGAAATGTAGACTTTAACTTCCAGGAGGCCAATGATAGCCGCGTACTGTCTGTTGGGTTTACATACAGGTTCAGCAAGGGTAAAAAGATTACGCCTGTGAAAAGGACGGTGGGAAGCGCGAATGAAGAGCAGGAGCGAATTGGGGATGAGAATTGATGCAGTGCTAACGCAACCCACGCAATAATTCAATAGCCGGCCTTCTGACCAATTGGTAATCCAATTCATGCATCTGGTTCAGTTCTGCAACTTTTTTCAGCAATGTCCTTGCTTCATTACTTCTTTTAGAAAGCAAATATGTTTTCGCAAGCCAGAATTGAACATAAGGATTGCCGGCATCGCATTGTTTCAGGAACGCTTCGGCGCCGGCAACATCCTTTTCCCGTAAATGGAGCTTTGTCAGTAATATTTTTGATTGGTCATCGGCATTCCCTTTTGCTGCAACGTAGGCTTCCAATGCTCGCCTGGCCTCTGCAGTATGCCCGCCGATATACAATGCGTAAGCATCATAATATAGTTTCAAGGCGGCTGTTTGTTTTTTTAATCCCTCGTTTTGTGTTTCATTTTGGACGAATGCATTCAGTTCCTGGTACGCTTCTTTTCCCCTGATAGTATCCCCATGCTCGAATAATATTCTCGTTGCATTGCTTAGCGCTAGAAAACGCTGTGTAAAACGGTTCTTTTGTTTTGCCGCAGCTCCGTGTTGCTTTAAAATTAAGATCGCTGAATCCACTTTCCCTTCGTCGAGATAAGAGCATTGATAGGCATGCATGAGATGATACGATTCGCGTTCTGGTAAGGGCGTGGTTAACAGCGGGGCCAGGAATGCCCTCGCCTCAGCGTGGCGGTCTATAAAATTGAGATTGGTTGCTACCCCGAAGATGGACCATGCGTAGCCTGGATCGATGTCAAGCGCCTTCCTGTAGGCTTCTATCGATTCATGGAACCGGCCGCTCCGAAGCAGCATTTCTCCGTAGGCATCCCTCGGGTTGACCTTGCGCGGTTGTAAACTGATCAGCCGTAAAAGGACCCGTTCCGCATTTGCGAAGTCCTGTATTTCCATGTAAGCGAAGGCAAGATCATCCAGTGCGGTAAGATAGGTTGGTTTGAGCTGAACCGACTTTTCGAGGTGCTCGATGGCCTTTGCATAATTTTTCCGCCCATGGTGATGGTTCATGTACCCATACAAATATTGCGCAATGGCATCTTCGGGATGCAATGCCACCAGTTTTTCAAAATAGCCGAACTCGTCTTCGCGTTTGCCGTTTCCATAAAAAGCATTCCGTCCCAGTATCCATAGGCGTTCTCCCTCCGACACCGAATTTATATGTTGCATTGCCCTGGTCATGTAAGCCGTTCGTTTTGAAAACTCTCCCTGTAACAGGGCGAGCTGCATGTATGCCAACGCAAAGCCTGTATCTTTCTCGAGCGCCTGCAGATACAGCTTTTCTGCTTCCTTTGTTTCGCTTTCGTCGGCAGCATGAAAGGCCTTCCTGAACAAAGCGATGGCCTCAGGATCTTTGGAGGTTACCGGTATCAGCGACTGGGCTTTCAGATTAACAGGAAACACGAATAATAAGATGATCAGAACGTGCAATAAAGGTTTCATCATACTGTATTCATTCATGCAGTGTGAATTATGCTGTTAAACAATGAAAAGTTTGCCGTATAAGGATACAAAATCGATGACCTGCAGTCCTGCGCCGGTAACCCGCATGGTTTGAAGGTTGACCATATTATCGCTCTAAATAGGCAGGTTGACCGGCCAGGAATGCTGTTCACCGGTTAACTGAACAAACAACCCAATTGTTGTTATTTTTGATGGATGTCAGCCGCCGGTTACCGCAAGGCCATATTAAATGAGAAGTTCATTCTCCTGCTTTTCTGGATCGTTTACCTGGCCGATTATTTTTATAAGCACCATTTCGATACCTGGAAGCTGTGGGTCCATTTTGTATTTACCCTGAACTATGTAGTGCTGATTGCGTTTATCAACTATTTTCTACTCCCGAAATTTTTTTATAAGCGAAAGCATTTACAGTTCTTTCTGTTCACCTTCCTGGCTTTTTTTGCCACCTCGTTCATTGAGGAAAATGTGTTGGAGAACATTGTATTCCCTGCTACCTGTGGTTGTGGTCCCCCAAGTTTCATGGGTACGTTGCGGGAAATCGGGGATTTTTTCCTTTATATTTTCCTGGGTGTGGGCTTTAAGATCGCATGGGATGCCCTTGAAAGACAAAAAGCTTATGAGCTTGTCAAAAAAGAAAAATTAGAAGCGGAGCTTAAATTCCTGAAGTTCCAGGTCAGTCCCCATATGTTGTTCAACAGCCTGAATAGTATTTATTCCTTCGCGCTGCACAGTTCCCCTAAGACCCCCGAGATGATCTTAAAGCTTTCAGACATTATGCGGTATTTGCTGTATGAATCTGCGGACGAACTGGTGAGCTTAAGCAAGGAATTGCAAGTATTGAAGGACTATGTATACCTGCAGGAATTGGCTATGGAACAAAGGGGCAGCGTAAGATTTGTCCAAAAAGGGGTTGCCGATGGTTATTTCATCGCGCCGCTGATATTGCTATCGTTCGTGGAGAATTGCTTTAAGCATAGCATGGACTCACAGATCAATAACATTGAAATAAATATATACAGCGAGGTACAGGACGGAGCGTTTACGTTCAGGACGGAAAATACTTTTTCTCCTGCTAAAAATGAACCTCCCGGCTTGGGTGGGGTGGGGCTGCAAAATGCAAGAAGAAGATTAGAACTATTATACCCTTCGAAGTATACCTTGCGTACCGAAGTTCTGGATAAATTGTATAAATTGGAACTTACCATTAACCTGGTATGAATATTAAAGCCCTTGTAATAGAAGATCAGGTGCCGGCTCAAAGGGTAATTACAAAATACCTTGAAGATATTCCGGAAATTGAGCTGGCAGGAGTTTGCACGAATGCAATAGAGGCTACCGCTTACCTAAGAAATCATGCTATCGATCTTATTTTCCTTGACATCCATTTGCCGTTAATGTCGGGCCTCGACTTCTTAAAAACGGTGAAGCATCCACCAATGGTGATCGTTACCACTGCTTATTCCGAATTTGCAATGCAGGGATATGAATTGAATGTGATCGATTACCTGCTAAAGCCATTTTCTTTTGAGCGTTTTATGCAGGCAGTAAACAAAGTTTTACTTCCCGGGTCCCGGCACGTTACCCGCCATGCTCCAACAGATGAATTGAAGCATGTTTTTGTGCGGAGCGACAAAGCGATCCATAAGGTTGAAATAAGCGAAATTCTATATTTACAATCCCAGGGGGATTTTGTGAGGATTGTCTGCGAAGCCCAGAAATACTTTGTAGCGCAGACATTAAAGCACTGGCTGTCGATATTGCCGGCGGGGAGATTTTTTAAGGTGCACAAATCATATGTAGTAAACGTTGAAAAGATTGACAAAATAAAGGATGACCAGATCTATATTAAAACTTATTGTATTCCGATGGGGCGTTCGTTCAGGGAAGCTGTAGAGAAAATGATGCGTACCTGAAACTGCCAGGCAGCATTGAACTTTGTATCTTTAGCGATATACTATGCGACGCATTATTATTGTTTGTATTGCTGTTGTTTGCCTGACAAAGGCTTTTTCTCAAAAGACAAAAGTCGTTTCCGATATTCTTACATATCAGCAGGTAAAGGCACTATTCCCCGATACGGTTTGTAAAAGACTGGGTATTGTCTTTCCAATATTCAGAGTGTATGCATACGCCGACAACGCGGGGAAATACTATTGCATATTATCGGAAAGTCAAAATGAAGTAACAGCAGACAAAGATACGTTTAGTCATAGCATTAAAGCGGTGAACGTGAGGATAAATAATGGCTCATTTATTAAACTGTGGGAGATCAGTGACCATATTGTCAGGAACGATAATGATGAAACCTCTATTTGGTTTTGGACAAAGTATATCGACTTTGACGATTATGATGGAGACAGTCTGGTGGAGCCGGTCATCATTTATGGAACGTGGGGCATTAATGGCTATGGCAATGGCCGGATAAAATTTATCATATATTATAAGGGCCGAAAAGTAGCTATACGGCATCAAAACGGTGATCTTGATTTTGAAAGGGAAACACTGGTAGACAAAGCCTTCTACCAGCTGCCCTCATCGCTGCAGGCAGCCATTAAGCAAAAGATGATGTTAATGGAGGAAGACGATCATGCGATTTTTCCTGGCGGATGGCAGAACGCGATGCTGAATAAGAAGACGAGTTTTCAAGAATAAGGACGCGCGATAGATAATACTATAACATGAAAAGACCAGTTAGAGTAAAGATCATAAATCCCCAAGAGATCCGCATGGGATCTCCTTTTAATTTATGCGGGATCGAACTGGAGGGATTGGATGAGATAGAACTTCCTAAAGGGAACTGGCAGGATAAATATGCTTGGTCTGGTGATTCTATAAAGTTGGTTCTTGTGAGATGGAACTTTGAAAGAAATGATCCTGGTTTTAGTTTTTTTATTATTGACACGGACACCGGAAATGTGAAACAAAGTGATAGGATCATGGGGTTGCTAAGGGAGTTGGAGATCATCGGAAGCACTATTAAATACAGGAAATTTCTATACGACAAGTCGAAGTCCGGGCATCAGGCTTTATGCTGTGATATTGATGAGCAATATGAGCTTTTGTAAGACTTACTGTGTACAACAATACAGGCACTAAAAGGCGCAAAGCTTAGGTGGTTAAAAGGAACTTGTATGAATAAAATCAGAGAGACATCACCTGACAAAGTCCACGGCAAATTAGTTAAGAACCGGCAAGGGGATTGTTTAAGCATCGCCTGCAATGGGAAATACCTGGCTGCTATTATTTCAAACAAGTTCAACAAATATTATGACTTAACGCTTTTGGAGTACTACCGTGACGCGAAACCAGAATTTGATGATTTTATAATGGGAAAGTTTTTTGGGACGCGGTTTGGGTCATGGGAAGATTTAACCTATGCTGTAAACGTAAGAATGATGGTCTGTATGTATATTGACACTAACGCTGATATCGAAAAGATAGGTTCAGTATGCCTTATCCCGACAATAGTAAAGGACGGTTACACATATCTGGACAACTTAGATGAATTGCTTGCTGTTTATTTGGAAGAGTTGCCTATCAGGATTGAGAAAAGTAAAAACGCTGAGAAGTTTCCCGATCTGGCTTTCGTAAGTAAGCATTTAATAGACATGAAAAATATTATTGAAGAATAATAGTAATATTTGATGAATGAGGGCAACAATAAGAAACGCATGTCTCAGAATGAGTCAGTCGCATCCAGCGCTGAAGCACTCACGCCACCGCCACCTGGGTTTACATCGCCTTTTAATTCGGTGGAACAGTGGCTGGCTTACATCTGCGATAATGATCAACCCCAGAAATCTATTGAGGAATACCGGTTTGATCTTTACGAAGCCCCCGGCGACAATATGCTATCACTAACCGGCTATAACCACACTGTCGAGGAAGGCATGCCTGTATCGCGGATTGATTTTGTACCGGCCAAACACCCGTTTTTCGCTTTGCCTAAGGACGTGTATAAGAACTTGTCGCAAGAACAAACAAAGAATATAGTGTTTAAAGAGCTCAATGAGTTTATAGCTTCTCAAAAGTTCAACGATTCGTTTTTGTCAAAAGCATTTTACATTAACACTAGCTTTGCCGGGGAAAT
Source organism: Chitinophagaceae bacterium (assembly GCA_035628135.1). Classification (GTDB taxonomy): domain Bacteria; phylum Bacteroidota; class Bacteroidia; order Chitinophagales; family Chitinophagaceae; genus DASPKM01. The sequence goes on from DASPKM010000001.1 coordinate 35,472, forward strand.
CTGGTCGAAATGACCAGGTAATGTTCGGGCCTATTTATTATGAACAACTGGCGGCAATACTTCAAACAAAAATTTTCTGCTGGCGGAAAATTCTTTTTCCACGAAGAATTTAAAAGAGGAACAACGGATCTTATTACTTTCAAGCCATCCGATGCATCGAATGAAACGGTAATTAAGGTTGGCATTTTGGAGAATGGGGACTTAATAACCCTTGAGTTCATTAATCCCCAAACTCCCGGATTTGCCAGGCAGCAAGAACTTGAATACTTCTACAAGCTGGATTTTTATACTGACAGTTCACAGGACGAACCCGGGGTTGAGTTCAATGAACATAACGTAGCTCACTTCAATAAGTTTTTAAAGGAAGGGCTTAAAGGCAAGGAGGTTCAGTTTTTTAAAAACGGGCGCATTATTGAATCTCATATATTTCAATATTATGGTACCAATGAAGAGAACAATTATGGTACGATTGTAAGTCTTGGAAAACTGAATTTTATTGAAAAGCTTAAAGTCTTATTCATAAAGAAGGAAAAATATTACGACAGTCAAAAAGAAATTCCCCTAAGTAAGGTATTTGATGGAGTGTAGTACTTCCTGGCGTTCTCTTTCTCAAATTTTTACAATTCCGGTCTTAATCGCGAAAAGTACTAGCCCGGTTCTTGACGTCACCCCAATTTTCTCAAACAATGAGTCGCGGTAGCTATCAACTGTTCGCGGACTTACTTTCATTTCTGCTGCAATTTCCTTATATGTCTTTTCAGTACATACGAATTTTAAGAATGTCATTTCTTTTTCGGTAAAGCATAAGGCCTGGCTGTCTTTGCCTTCTTTTTTGTTATTGATATAATGAAGCACCTTGTTGCTTACCAATTCGTTGAAGTGGACACCGTGATCGCGCAAGCTATTGAGTGCTGCTTTAAATTCCGGTGCTTCACTGTCTTTACAATATATCCTTTGGCGCCGGATTTGAGCATCTGGATAATTGCAGTCTCCGTATCCATCACGGTAAGGACCAGCACTTTCGTTTCAGGCAAATTACGATGAATCCATTTTGCAGTTTCAAATCCATTCATTATCGGCATCGAAATATCCAATAACACAATGTCAGGAGTTTGGTGCAGTTGTAGCTTCCCGATAAAATCCTTACCGTTATCCGCGCCAAAAAGCGCCTGGTATCCAGGAAAAGAGCTTACCAGCGAAGCAAGCCCATCTCTTATCAAAACATGATCATCAATTAACGCGATCGAAGTAGTGCCGGGCATAGATGATGTTTTTATTCACCGGCCACTAAAATCGGTCAATTTATGCCTTTGCCAACCCGTGTTTTCACGGTAGAGCATTGGGGTGCCTGGTTTAAAATATCATTAAATTACAGGACCATTCGAAAGCAGTAAGCATCTTGAAAAATACGGTGAAGCAGGCACCCTGGTACCATTTAAATACAACACAAAAATGAAAACTAATTTCCTGTTTACCTGGATTGCCCTACTCTTCTGTGGTTTCACTAGCGGACAACCACCGGGAAAGCTCGTACATGGCTGGGAAGTAAGTAAGGAGCGATATGATACTGCACTCATTCGAGCCCTTAAAACCGAAATTGGCAAAGACACCTATAAGCAGATAAACAGTATCATCGTCATCAGGAACGGAAAATTATTGATCGAGGAATATTTCAATGGAGCTGAAAGAAATCAAAGGCATAACCCCCGGTCCGTGGGGAAGACGTTCGCCTCCGCGGCGCTTGGCATAGCCATAAAAGAGGGACATATAAAGAACGAGTATCAACAGCTGGGTGAATTTTATAACCTCCGGGAATTTCAAAATTATTCAGGCAGGAAGGCGAGTGTAATGTTAAAGCATTTGCTAACCATGTCGTCAGCTTTTGATGCCAACGATAGCGACCCGCGCTCTATTGGTAACGAAGAAAACATGTACCCCCAATCAAATTGGGTGAAATGGGCATTGGACCTGCCAATGGCCACGGACCGGGAGCCGGGTGAGAAATTTACTTATTTCACCGGCGGCGTTGTGGTCCTCGGCGACATCATACACAAATCTGTCCCGGGCGGATTGGAAAGCTATGCTCATGAAAAGTTATTCAAGCCGCTCGGCATTGTCAATTATCGATGGCAACGCACGCCTCAGAATGTTGCGAACACCGCAGGCGGAATTCAGTTAATTCCGCTCGACTTTGCAAAATTCGGGCAGTTGTATTTGTCAAGGGGTAAATGGAATGGCCAACAAATATTACCTGAAAAATGGGTTGATTCTTCGCTGGCCCGGCATTACCAGGCAAATAATGATAACGGTTATGGATACCTATGGTGGAATAAGAACTACACTGTCAGGAACAAGGCCTATAACACATCTTACTGTTCAGGGAATGGGGGTAACAAGATATTTGTCTTCAAAGACCTTGCAACAGTAATCGTGGTAACGGCCAGCGCTTACAACCAACGGTATGCACATCCGCAAGTGGATGAAATGATGATTAAATATATACTACCATCGATTTTATAGCGGACCACCCGAAATGAAACAACACATTGCCCACATAGCCCTGGTTGTAAAAGACTACGATGAGGCTATCGAATTTTATACGAAGCAATTAGACTTTACACTGCTGGAGGATACTGCATTAACCGAAGAGAAACGATGGGTGTTGGTAGCGCCACCGGGCTCAAACGAATGCGCTCTTTTACTGGCCAGAGCTGCCAATGAACAACAACTGGCAAGCATCGGCAATCAGACCGGGGGCAGGGTCTTTCTGTTCCTGTTTACCGATGATTTTTGGAGGGACTATCATAAAATGACCGGCAGAAATATTACATTCATACGGCCGCCGAAAGAGGAGGAGTATGGAACCGTGGCAGTATTCCAGGATTTATATGGCAATCTTTGGGACCTTATACAACCAAACCAGAACAATAAGGGGAATAAGTATCTTTAGAAGCTCCATAGCAATACTAACAATACAATGACCAGATCCGTTAAGCTAATGCTCATCTTTTGCTTTGTTACAGCAATTGGATACGCACAGACCGATACAGCCACCAATACAGCTGCCGCGGATATTTTTAAGAGAATTACCAGCGCCATAAAGGATTTTAAACCAGACACCACCGCGCCACCGGACGATAAAATAACAAAGAAGATAATCGAGCTAAGAAATTTAAAAGGCGGCTTCAACATCAATGAAGCAATAGACTTTAAGATTGCAGAAGACCGCCAAAAAGGTGAACTGCCATCAGCCGAGTTAGACAAGCTCTCAACTTTCTTTAAAACAGGCAATGGAAGAAAATGGCTGGACAATGCCGTTGTATGGATCTACAGACGCCATTTTACTTACGATGAGCTTAAACAACTGGTGAAATTTTACAAAACATCCGCCGGGCAAAAAATGGCAGCAGAATTTCCTGTCATTATGATGCAATCACTCGCCGCGGCGGAAATGATCAAAGACCAGTATGCGCAGCAACAAAAGAAATAAATTTTATGAGCAGAATATTTGCATTTGTCCTGTTTGTTATATTTTCTCTTAACGCAACAGCACAAACAACGAGACCCGACTATTCAGATGCCTTGCGCCTGATAGATGTCTGGCTGGACGCGCAGAAAGATTTCGCCAGGGTGCCGGGCATTTCGGTTGCGATCGTACAAAACCAGGATATTATTTTCAAAAAAGGCTACGGATTTGCAGACGTTGAGCGAAAGGTCCCTATGAAACCAGAGACCCTTTTCTCCATTTGTTCCATCTCGAAATTATTTACTTCCATTGCGATCATGCAGTTGTGGGAACAAGGCAAGCTGCGGCTGGATGATTCTTTGCAGGCCTTATTGCCTGATTACATGATCAGGCAACGGTATGCGCAAACCGTGCCTATTACCGTTCAATCATTACTTACGCATTCTTCAGGGTTGATAAGAGATGCCGATTCATCGTGGAACCCGCCAAACTTTTATTTTCTTACCACCGATGAGCTGAAAAAGTCGCTGATCACCGAGGAAACATTGTATCCTGCTTCTACTTACTTCCAGTATTCGAACGTGGGCATGAGCCTGTTGGGCGAAATTGTGCAACGCAAGTCGGGCAAGGCTTATAATGATTATATAGAAGAAAACATATTGCGGCCGCTGCAGTTGAGCAATACGCATCCTTACCTGCCCGAGAAATTATGGAGGACCGAAATGGCCACCGGGTATAGCGCGCTTACCCGTGAGGGCAACAGGAAAATGCAGCCGCTCTTTAAGACAAATGCCATTACACCGGCAGCGGGCTTCTCATCCAATGTGCTCGACCTTGCCAGGTTCGCATCATGGCAATTGCGTTTGTTGTCGGCAGATAAACCTGAGGTATTGCGTCCATCTACTTTGAAGGAGATGCAGCGGATCCACTGGGCCAGCCCTGACAAGCGCGTAACATGGGGACTTGGTTTTTTAATCAATTATGATCCCAGCAACGTTGCGCGCATCGGTCACGATGGTTCCTGCCCCGGATATGTCAGCGTAGTGGCCATCGAGCCGAAAAAGAAGCTGGGCATTACCGTAATGATCAACGCACAGGGTGTTGATGTATATAGCTACAGCAACCAGCTTTTTAATCTATTGAATAAAAACATTACAGTTGACACCGCCGCAAGGAACGTGGACCTCTCCGTATACGAAGGCAGGTACGACAGTTATACCTGGTCAGGCGAAGTAGCGGTGATTGCCGTGAAAGGAAAGCTGCTCACGATGAACCTTCCATCTGGTTCGCCCGCGGACGCCATCAGCGAATACCGGTATATCAAAAAAGATACGTTCAGGAGAATAAGGCCGGACGATGGATCATTGGGAGAGGAATTGGTATTTGAAAGAGATGGGAACGGACAGGTCAAAAGCTTCCGCGTGCACAGCCTTTACCGCAATAAGATCGGTAAGCTATAGCGCTATTCTTTGGAATACTCCAATATATCGCCCGGCTGACAGTCCAATGCCTTGCAAATAGCTTCCAACGTACTGAAACGGATTGCTTTTGCTTTGCCGGTCTTGAGTATCGAGAGATTGGCCAGTGTAAGGTTCACTTTTGCCGACAATTCATTCAACGACATTTTGCGTTTGGCCATCATCACGTCGAGATTTACAATGATCGGCATAGCTTATACAATTAGTTCGTTTTCGGTTTGGATTTCGATCCCGCGCTTGAAAACCTGTGCGATAAAAAAGATTACTGCCGCAAAAAACAGGAATTCGGCGCCGCCTCCCACGTACTGGTCCATGGGAGGAAAGTCGACTCCTTTTTCCGCGAGCCAACGGCAGTAACTGGTTCCAACCAATGCCAGTGTTCCCAGGCCCAGGGCAGTGTAACTGATGCCAAATATCAATGATACCATGCTTGTATTGAAAGGATGGACAAAGTTGATCTTTAAAAATATCTTAATGACCAGGTAAAAGATGAGGGCTTTCAAGGCCGATATCAAAGTGACCATCGATACCACTATTACATAATGCTGAAGGCTGTAGTTGTACAGGCTCGATAGGTCAAGCTCCATGTACAAATCTTTTGCACCGGCGGGGTTTACGAAAAGACTTATGAAACAGGAATATAACAACACGCCGGTCCTGATGCACAAACCAATGAATATAACCCATGCCAGTATGCGCATGGCTGTCAAAATTCGCTCTGTTCTTGTTTTCATTGCAGTTTATTTTTGTTCATGCCCGCAAATATAGATAAATATTTATCGAAAAACAATAAATATAAAAAGAAAATCAATAAATGTTAGCGGTCATATTATAAGATGCTACAATTTAGACAAGTAGGTGTATATACATGCGTTCTGTTTATCTTTAGCAATAAAGCCTTCGCCAATTGAAAGCCGTCGTCTATTCAAAATATGGAGGTCCCGAAGTACTCGAGGTAAAGGAGATTGAAAAGCCTTCGCCCAAAGACAATGAAGTATTGGTAAAATTGTTTGCCGCATCGGTCAATGATTGGGATTGGGGATTATTAAACCCCGAAACGTTTCTTGAAAAATTGATGGTAGGTTTTGGAAAACCAAAACACCCGATCCTTGGTTCGGACATTGCCGGGCGTATCGAGGCAGTTGGCAAGGACGTGCAAAAATTCCGGGTAGGAGATGAAGTGTATGGAGATCTAAGTGGGCAATGGGGCGGCTTCGCGGAATATGTTTGTACCACCGAAAACAAATTATGGTTGAAACCGCCCGCCATGTCGTTCGAAGACGCGGCCTCCATTCCCCAGGCCGCGATGCTGGCCGTGCAGGGCTTGCGCGATAAAGGCCAGGTACGGCCCGGACAAAAACTCCTGATCAACGGCGCCGGCGGGGGCGTTGGTACTTTCGGAATACAAATAGTGCGGCCGGACGGAGTGGAGGTGACCGCTGTAGACTCCGCGGAAAAATTAGACATGCTGCGCACACTCGGTGCAAATCATGTCATCGACTATCGGAAAGAAGACTTCACCAACAATGGGCAAACCTATGACCTGGTGCTGGACACAAAAACAAACCGCCCAATTTTTCGTTACCTGCGCGCATTAAAACCGAATGGAGTATATGTTACGGTGGGCGGTTCCCTGGGCCGGCTCTTCCAGGCATTTATATTATCGCCGTTGATCGCCCTATTCACTAAAAAGCGGGTGCGCATCGTTATGCTCAAACCCAACAAGGACCTGCCTTACATGAACGAGCTTTTTGAGGCGGGCAAACTAAAACCAGTGATAGACGGACCATACAAGCTGGAAGACACCGCCGAAGCGTTCAGGCTTTTTGAAAAAGCGGCGCATAAAGGAAAGATTGTGATTTCGATCAACACGCATCAATAAGCAGATAGAACCCCTTGATTTATGAAAAGGACAATTATTGTACTCTTATTTTTTCTTGCGGCCTTCCGCGGATGGACGCAAAACATCGATTCCTTGCTGGCAGAACCGCAGGTGATAGAGCTAACGATTTCAAGTCCGCAACCAAGGCTAAACGAATCGTTTCAAATAGCGATCGATATGAATCACCTGCGGGCCAATATTTTTAAGTCCCTGGTTGGAAAAGTGCGGTTGGCAGAGAATTTACAGGGCCGGGAAGACGGGCAATTGACTATGAGCGTTAATGCACTTGGGAAAGGAAAACAAACAATCGGTCCTTTGGAATTTTATCTCAACAAAACAAAATACACTACCAATAAGGTTGTTTACGAAGTTATTGACGCGTTGCCCAACACGGATATAGGACTATGGTTCAGAAAGGTAATGACAAGCGACAGCACATTCTGCATTATTATTGAACAGCGGATCCCTGCCAAGGCCGTAACCTCCCATCCAACAGAAAGTTCGGTTTCCATTTCAACGGAAGCAGCGCATACCAATATTGTAAAATTCAAAGACAGCTATTCCATCGAGGGAGTCAGCGGATCCAATTCTAACGTAACCACGAATTACAGCGGCCTGGTGATCAATGGCCAGCAAAAGGAATTCCTGTATGCTTACTCGGTTTACTATTTCCATATCGCCGACAGGAGTGCAAGCATTAAGATCACGAAAGATAAATTCGATCATCTTCCGAAGAACTATAAGTTCGAGGACATCATCATTCAATAAGAGACCGCCTCTCAGATGAACAAACCCCTACACCATGATACAGAACCGTACAGCCGAGATCAGGTCCTTCCTGTCTCACGGCGACGTTTCCCTGGCCATCCGGCGAATGCTGGACCTTGCCCTGGATACCGCCAACGAGGACCTCATCCGCCAAAGCATTGCCTGGAGCAAAAAGTACAGGCAACAAATGAAAGAGCAGGAGCAGGAAAACCTGCCTGATCCGTTTTATGCCGAAGCAAACTTGTTGCTGGACCAGCTGTCGCTGACGCAGGGAGATTTCGGGCACCGCAGGGAGTCGCTGCTGCAAGCGAACAACGTCAGCAAAACTTATTCAAAGGGTAATTTCAGCCTGCAACCCATTTCAGTTTCTTTAAGCACCGGCGATATCATCGGCGTTGTAGGAGAGAACGGCAATGGTAAAACCACTTTGCTTCGCTGCCTTTCGGGACAGCTTGCATTGAACGCAGGTCATATTGCTTATCCACAATTGCAGCAGCCAGACCATTATGCCATCAAGCATCACCTGGCATTTATTCCGCAAAGGATCCCACGCTGGTATGGATTGTTGAAGGATAACCTGCACTTCTCTGCTTCGCTATCGGGCATCAGGGGCAGGCAAAACGAATTGATGGTGGATTTTATGCTGGAGCGGCTCAACCTTTCACCTTATGCCAACCTTACGTGGAACCAGATCAGCAGCGGCTACCGCACCCGCTTCGAAATAGCCCGCGTGCTGCTGCAGAAACCAAGCTTGTTGATATTGGATGAACCATTGGCCAACCTCGATATCAAAGCGCAGCAAACAATACTTACCGACCTGCGATATCTGGCGAAATCAGTATACCATCCCATGGGTATTATGCTAAGCTCGCAGCAATTGCATGAAGTGGAGAAAATAGCAGATACAGTACTGTTCATACGATCGGGCAAGTGCCTGTACCGTACCGGCGAAACAGAAGCGGTGCAACGGGCGGTGCTGGAAGTGGAAACAGCCGAAGGCCGGGAGCGTTTGCTGGAAATACTCGGCCCCGAGACAGTGCACGTGCACTTCAATGGCGGATACTATACCATTACATCAACTAACCTATCGGTTAACGAAATGGTGTATAAAATGGTAAGTGGAGGCGTGCAGCTTACGTATTTCCGCGATATAACGCACTCGACCAAGCGATTTTTTTGATCAACCCCCTTAAACATTTCAACACGGAACCTCATGCAAACAAAGAGACCCTTCGCACTGCCTTTCATCAACAGGCTCGATAGATACCTCCTGCTGCACAAACCCGAAATATGGAGCACCAGGGCACACCTGGTGCTGTATTATGGTATTATATTCATCGCCATTCTTACTGCAATTGCGTTTATAGTGCCGGATGATCCGAGAAAGCGATCGCCCTCACCATATTGGATAAGCTTCGTTTCCCTCATATCCCTGGTGGCCCTGGTGGGTTGGCTTATTTACCTCCTGCGCTTCAATGTATTTAAAAGGTATGGATTGATAAGTCGCCGCAACAGGCTGATCACGTTCATTCTCTACAGTATATCGATCGGGATTTTTGTACTGTTTTGTTATGTGGAGCCTTACGTGGAAACGGTTCGTGCGAATGCTGCTTATACAAGTGAAGAAATTGTGCGGGATATTAATACGGTGAATGTCGGCATTGTGCGGTTGGAATATGATTCACTGGACCATCGCTGGGACAAGGATACAGTGTTAGTAACCGACCGGGCAATGGAAGAATATGAAGAAGCTGTGGATTATACAATTCCCGATACTGTGGACTATGCGGCGGTTGAGGTTTCGCATAAAGAGCTAATAACCCGGGAAGCTTTAGGATACAGGTTGCAGTCGGCAGACAGCGTGCAAAAAATTAATGACTCGCTATATGTTTTTTTTCAATGCCCGGATTATGTGCATCTGTATACTTACCCGCCGACCACGGATTCTGTTGAAGTACTGAGCTCGATACAACTCTACCGGCAGGAAGTCGTCAATTACACACCACCTTCCAACAGGCAGCAAATCCGGGATGAGCTGGCGGCCATAAAAGAAAAATACCAGTGGTACGAGGAACGCACCGACTACTATGATGTACGGCCGGCCCGGGAAGAAAGGTTAAGACGCCGGTATGCAGTTTCGGAGATTAGCGATAGTATGTACAATATCGTGGACAGAAAGGAACGTTGGATGGGAGAGAACCTGGAGGTTTGGATCCGCTTTTTTGTTTACACCACGCTGATTTTGTCGATGTTGGTGTTTGCCTTCAGGCATACAACGGCAAGGACCTTCTTTCTTACGCTCCTTGCAGCGGTCATTCTTATTGTATTGACGTCGTTGATAGTTGCGTTCTCCTCTTACGAAGAGGAAACCATTTTCGGGAGCTTATTGTTTTATTTCGTTTTGTCGTTTGGCCTTTCGGTAGCGGCTTTCAGTTCAAAGAAAAGAAGAGCGGTAAGCGGCATTGCCACCAACCTTTTCATGTGGCTTCTTCCCTTCATTCCCATATGCATGGTAGGATGGTATTATGCAAGCTTGAGGAAAAGGGAAGACTTCGAGAACAGGGTGAATTATGATTATTCGCTTATGGAAAAGCACTTTGTGTTGGCTGAGGTGGGTGGAATATTGTTGTTGCTGATATTGGTGGCAACGTATTTCCATTCTACTTACAGGGCATGGTATGCATCGCCGGAGAATTGATCGTTGTATCGACGCAGCACGGATTCCTTCGGTCAATGTCACAACATAGATTTTCATGCGTCTCATTTTGTATAAAAAAAGGGACAACCATGAAAAAGCTGATTTTCTTATTAAGCATGATCACTGTTGTAGGAACAGTAAGTTGCAGTAAAGATGATAATGGCGGCGGCGGCAATCCTAATCCACCGAGAACAGAAGTGCCTGACGAACTGGTAGGCGCCTGGGAACACGGCACCATCGATTTTACGTTTTGGGAAAACTACCGTGAAGGGACCTGGGCCGGCCGCAATGCCGTTCCTACCCGGGAAGCCATGATCTTCAACAAAAATGGAGACGCGAAGTTTTACAGGTACGAGTTTCTCTTCAATTTTTATGAAAAGCTCATCGATTGCACGGGCACGGTAACTTTCAACGGCGATGGAACCTTTACTTTTTACCCTACTAAAGGACGCAAGCGGTTCTATCACACGCAGCATCCCAGCAAGAACTATGATAGGGCGCTTACCGGTAATGAGTTGAATGATCCCATAATTGCAGGCAAGCGCGGGTATGTGTATGTGGGTACGTCCAATCCTCCCTCCATACGTATTACAGTGCCGACTTCCGCACCGTATAACTGGTATAAGAAGTTCTGATATATACAGGCAGCCGCTCACATAATTTCTCAGGGGGAGTGTCTTTAATCAGTATATTAGTCGCCAACTCCCCCGCTTATGAGACATAGATTTTTACAAGCCATCCTGGTCGTATTATTTCCAGTGACGTTGATCGCGCAGCCCGCTGTTCCGGCAGACGAAGAGCACCTGCCGAAAGATTACCTGCCTGCATCGTTTCATGCCGGCCGCCGTGCCGCCCTTCGGGAAATAATGCCTGACAATTCCGTGGTGGTGGTATTTGCATATCCTACCCGTACTTTTTCTAATGATGTGGAATACCTGTTTCACCAGAATCCCGACATGTATTATTTCAGCGGCTATAAAGAACCGCATTCCATGCTGCTGATATTTAAAGATGAGCAGACCGATTCTGCCGGAGGAAAGTTCACCGAGCTGTTGTTTGTACAACGAAAGGACCCCCGGGCAGAGCAATGGACCGGCAAGCGCCTGGGTGCAGAAGGGGCTCAGCAAAAATTGGGCATCCGCATGTCGCTGAACGCCGCAGCGTTCCAAAGCTTCAATATCGATTTTTCGAAATTCGACAAGGTCATTTTCGATGCATTCCCTATCGACGTGCCGAATAACAGAATGGATAATGCAGACCTGTACGACCTTATTAGAACCTTCAAAGAAAAAGCGGCCATTCCAGAGGATATTTCAAAAGAAAAAAGGTTCGATCAGAGGGCATTCCGGACGCTGACCGGCAAATTGCGCGAAATAAAAACCGACGAAGAGATGGTACTGCTCCGCAAGGCTGTGGAGATATCCTGCCAGGGACATAATGAAGTGATGAAGGCCGTTCATCCCAATATGTCTGAATTAGAAATACAGGGCTTGCAGGAATTCATTCATAAGAAATACGGCGCGGAGCACGTGGGTTATGGATCGATTATAGGTTCCGGCGAGAACGGTTGTACGCTGCATTATGAAATAAACAATAAAACTAAAATCGGCAATTCGCTGGTATTGATGGATGTAGGCGCCGAATATCATGGATATACCGCCGACGTAACCCGGACCATACCCGCCAGCGGAAAGTTCTCCGATACTGAAAAAGCCATTTATCAATTGGTATACGATGCGCAGGAAGCTGCCTTCAGGTTGCTGAAAGATGGTTGCAAGTGGTCTGAGATCAACAGTGCCGCCCGCGAAACGATCACAACCGGTTTGATCAAACTCGGCGTAGCCAAAAATGTGGAAGAGGCCAATAAATACTATCCTCATGGCCTTGGCCATCATATCGGTATGGATGTACATGACCGTGGATCGTACGGAGAATTGAGGAAGGGAATGGTGATCACCATCGAGCCCGGCATTTATATTCCTTCTGGCAGCAATTGCGACAAGAAATGGTGGGGCATTGCCGTGCGCATAGAAGACGATGCGCTCATTACGGAAAATGGCTATGAGCTACTTTCGGTTATGGCTCCCCGTAAGATTGAAGAAATAGAAAAAATGATCGCACGGCAAAGCGCGCTGGATGACCTGAAGCTCCCGCCGCTGAAGTCGGGAGAGAAGAGAGGGTTTTGATATTCTACAATTATTTTTAATAGGCGGCTATGACGAAGGTTATAGCCGCTTTTTGTTTGGGAATTTGAACATCAATGTTCAATGATTGCAGTTATAAAATGTGACAACCAATCACGAAAAATAAAGGGGTTAAATTTGGGGTAGTGTAGCAATATGTCAAAGCTCAAACCAGATACTGTGGATGCTTACATAGAAGCCGCTCCAAAGGAAGCGCAAAAGAAACTGCGTGAGCTGCGTGCTATTTTGAAAAAAGTGGCGCCGAATGCCACGGAGGGCTTAAAATGGGGCAATCCCGCGTTTGAAGAAAAGCGCATCCTGTTTGCATACGCAGCGTACAAGAATCATATTAATTTTATGCCTACCGGCTCATCTTTGAAACCGTTCAAAGATGAGTTATCAGACTTTACTACCGGTAAAGACACGATACAATTCCCCTATGACAAGCCACTTCCCAAAGCGCTTATTCGTAAAATAGCAGCTTACCGCGCCAGGGATGTAAGAGAAAACAATGCACGGTGGATGTAATAAAAAAGCTCCTGCTCATACTTAACAGGCAACATCACTGGAGATAGTTCAATACCTCGCAGCAGTCTTTACGCCCGAAGGCAATTTCTGCGGCGTAGTAGTCGGGCCCTGGATGGTGATCTTTCCATTCTTTACCTGCATGCGATCGATAAAAACCACTCTTTCATCCCCTGTTTTAGCAGTTCTTCCGTGATACACGCAGAACATTTCTTTGCCGTCAGGCGAATAGGCTATGCTGTTGTGGCCTGTGCCGCTAACGGAGCCTCCTTTTCCTGTGTTTTTCTGCAGTATAGGATTATTGGCCGCTTTCTTAAACGGGCCCAATGGAGAAGCGCCCGTTGCATAACCAATAGCATAATGCTGCCCGCCAAAATGATTGGCGGAATACATGATGTAGTATGTATTATCTTTTTTGAAAGTTACAGAGCCCTCCGTCCACCGGCGGTTCACTTCACGGGCAGTTACTGAGCGGCTTTCCCAGGCTGCTTGCTTGTCATTGAGACGAACCGGCGGGCGAAGCAATAAAACCGGCTCTCCGATAACGCCGGAAAAATCAGGTTTCAATTCAATACCATATACCCAACTTTCTTCAATTTCCTTGAACCATCCGTTCTTCCGTGCCATGTCGGCTATTTCGCTCTCCACGGGATGTTTGTAACAGCAGCGGGAATAATATAGATAGGTCCTTCCATTGGTATCGAAAAATACATTGGCATCGATGATGGGGTACCCCGGATCGAAGATTGGTTTGCTATCCATATCGATAAAAGGCCCGGTGGGTTTATCGGCAACAGCAACGCCTATGCGAAAATTCTCCAGTTCATTCGTGGGGTTTACCTTCCACTGTGCACTGTAAAACATGTAAAACCTTCCTTTTACTTCGTATACTTCGGGGGCCCAGTATGCGCCGTCCCAGGCGGCTTTGGGATCGCTCCAGCCGTTTTTGTTATCGTGGAAATATACCTGTCCTTCGGCTTTCCAGTTTACGAGGTCTTTCGATGAATAGGCAGCAAATCCTTTGTCTGCACCCCCGGTCCCATACATATAATAAGTACCGTTGGTAAACAGAACGTACGGATCGCCCAGCTTTACCTGAAGAGGATTTGAGAATGCGGCCGTGGATGCGGTAACCTTTTTGGTGGTTTGCGATATCGCTGGATGTATGGACAGGCCCGCCAACAGGCAAAGGAGAAGCAAGTTCTTTTTCATGGTGCACAGGTTTCTGATTAAAAATAGCTAATTATCTTTAGAAGCATAAACCACCGCTTTGAAAGCCGCCATATTTAAGCATTCTTTATTCACATTTATAGCGATCGTACTTGCCTGGTGGATCCCTTACTTGTCTGTTTTCAACATTCCCGAACATGTTCCAGGCACAAACCTGAATATTACCGGACTATTTCTCATAGCTTTATTTATCGGGGTATTTATATCTCTTCATAGCAGCATTTTAAAGCGGGATAAGTCAATAAGTATTTGGAAACTAACCTTGGCTGGAATTATCACAAGCCTGGTTGCTGAATCGTTATTTCAAATTATCAGGGTCTCCATGTTAACAGGCATTTCTCTTGCGGAGCGGGTAAAATACTTTCTGATAGCGTCGATAGGAGTGTCTTTACTTGCAGCAGTTATATCGTTTTTTGTGGCGTTTCAACTAAAAACAAAACGAACAAACATTTTAATTATATTTATTACCGCCTTTATCATTGTATTCAATCTGTTGTTATGGGGGGTGCGGCACTTGATAACGTGTTTGTTGTTTACATGTCTTGCCGTACCGGCGTGTGAGAGCCCGGATAGTAATGATCGGAAAGACGCAGTTACCGACAATTCCAGGAATGATATTATGGACAAGTTTGATGCTTTCATTAAAAAGGAGAAGTTTGTTGAGAATAGTGCAATCTTTTATCCCGGGATATCTGATCCTGAGTTACGACCCATGTTGACTGAGAAGATTAACCAGGCGGCAGAAGACTTTAGAGCTGTTTCATTGTCAAGTAATCCTCAAAAGGAACACTATCTGGAAAAGATGAGAATAGGCCTTAAACGGTTTAATGATACGAATGTCCGGTTCGATACAGAGGACCGTGAAAGAGTTTGTCATTACTTTGAAGAACTGATGCAAATCGTTGGCCTGGAAAGTTCCGAGGGTATGTTGAACAGGTTTATGTATGGGTTTGATTTAACAAAGTAATAAAGAGCAATCACATAAATTCCTCAATGGCGCTTCCCAATGATATAGACTATCAAAAAACACTTTTGAAACAAAAGCTTGTATTGAAAACGAAGTGGCTTGAAGTGGGGGATAATGTCGCTGAACAGCTCAGGCTATGGACCTGAAATAGCTATTGAAATTTACGACTATCATGTGGCCCTTGCAATTCCGTACATATACCGCGGCACAGCGGCTGAAAAGGCTTTTAATAAATTGCGCTTGTACTTAGATATCATTCACAAAACCGCCGGGTATTTTGTTTATGATCCGCGAACAGGCGAGACATTTAATCCTGCCGCCAAAGAGTTCGACGGGCTCCCAAAATATTTATCGGGCGTATGGCGATAATCAACAAACTGATATTACTTACGATACTCTGCAACCTGTGCATTATTGTGGGGGTAGGACACGGAGCCGGGCCGCTTGGCATAGTTGAATTTATGTACCTGGGAGAATTTCTCAGCGGTGAGCGTGTTTTCAATTTTTCAGGGAGCTATGCGGACAGGTTGCCGGTTTGCGCGGTTGCAGCCCTGTTTGGCCAGTTGGTCCTGCTCGGCGCATGCTTTTGGCGCGGCGCGGTTAAAACAGGATTGGTGTATACCGGGTTGGCTATTTTATTGTTTTCCTTTATTTATTTAATTATTGATTTCCGGGCGTCAAGCCTCGATAGCTTTTCGCTTTTGTTGGGAGTGCCCTTTTTATATGCGTCGGTTAGATTGGTGGTTTGCCTGCTAACGGTAAGAAGGCGGGAGCGGTTGACATGGATGAAATGAAATATCGCCCGAATTTCTTAAATTACATACCCTAGCTTCTTATCATCTTTAAACTTCCTGGTTATGAAAAAGCTGTTTTTCTTCGCGGCCACTTTAATAGCGTTGGGCGTGCTGGTATCGGCTACCCGCTCCGGCAACAACCCGTATGGATTAAAAATGGGTACTCCCTCCATTCAATCCATCAGCGCCATCGCCTTTGGACCTGACGGCATATTGTTCGTTGGCGATTCTAAATCGGGAGCGGTGTTTGCCATCGATACCAAAGACAAAACAATGGTAGAGAAAGCCTCTACCGCGGAAATCAAAAACATCGATCAAAAAATAGCCGCTGTCCTGGGCACCGAGGCAAAGAACATTCGCATACAGGACATTGCCGTTAACCCGGTTTCCAAAAAGATCTATTGCGCGGTACAGGCCAGCAATGGCACTCCGGTGCTGCTGTCGCTGGAAGGCGATAAAATACAAGCCGTCGATACCAAAGACATACTCTTTAGCCAGGTATCCATCACCAATGTGCCCGGCGAAGAAGTGAAAGACAGGAACGGGCGCCCGGTGCGCGACCAGGCCATTTCAGACCTCAGCTATTCCGATGGCAGTGTGATGCTAAGCGGCATATCTAACCAGGAGTTTGCTTCAACTTTCAGGAAAATACCATTTCCATTTGGCGATAAGCAGGAACAATCTTCATTGGAAATTTTCCATGCGGCCCATGGACGCTACGAAACCAATGCGCCCATACGCACCTTTACCACTGCCGAGCTGAACGGTAAAAAATACCTCGTGGCCAGCTATACCTGCACGCCACTGGTATTGTTTCCATTAGATGAATTGCAACCCGGCAAACACGTCAAAGGAAGGACGGTTGGTGAATTTGGGGCTGGCAATTCCCCTATCGACATGGTGACCCTGAAGAAAGATGGGAATTCTTATTTGTTCATGGCCAATTCCAACAGGCCGGTGATGCGCGTTAGTTTCAGGAACATCGAATCGTACCAGGGCGCACTCACAGAACCGATCAAAGAAAGTTATGCTACCGCCGGCGTAAATTTTATATCATTGCCTGTGGTGAATGTGTTGCAAATGGACAAGCTCGACGATACGCAGGTGGTGGTATTGCAACGCCGTACCAACGGAGACCTCGACCTGTGGATAGGCAGGGCAGACCGGTGGATATGATCCCTAAACAAGTTCATTGCCGATGAATTCATGCAAGCCCGCACAGCACTGCGTGGACGATACAAACATATTCAACAAGGCCAGGTCCCTGGTAATATGGGGCCTGGCCTTGTTGCTGTTTGCAGGCTGCGCCGAGCATAAAAATGATAAGGGCTTTATCACCATTTACTGGGATGGCAAGCAAGCGACGGGCTTTTCCGTGCCACGCAGTTTGCTCACTGATTTTTCAAAAGATTCCGTGGAAGATTTGCTGAAAGTAAGGCTCGCAAAAATCCAGTTGGACATGTTGGGCGAATATACCGTGAGCGAAGATTCTGTTGTGTTCAAGCCAATGATGGCCCTTACGCATGGCCTTACATATGAATTGGTATGGCGCGGGCAGCCGTTGGCACAAATCGAGATGCCCAAAGTAGGGAATTTTGCAAATCCTGAAGTGAACTTCATCTATCCATCAGGTGATTCACTGCCGGAAAACCTGCTCAAGCTGTACGTCCATTTCACCAAACCCATGCAAGAGGGGCAGGCTATGAAGTATATAACGGTGGTCAGAAACCGGAAAGATACTATTTCATCTGTGTTCCTCGATCTCGATCCGGAACTATGGAACAAAGAGCGGACCACGCTCACTGTCTGGGTCGATCCCGGCCGCATTAAGCGCGAGTTGCAGCCCAACAAAGCGTTGGGCCCTCCATTGCAAAATGGCAATCACTACGAGGTGCTGATTCAACCGGGTTGGACAGATGCCGAAGGCACTGCAATCGTTAAGCCATTCCGGAAAGAATTTGTTGCGGTAAAACGGGATGAAGCATCTCCTGATCCCGGTAAGTGGACGATCTTCACTCCCAAACCCGGTACGCGTACGCCGGTGATCATTGAATTACACGAGCCGCTGGATCATGAGGTAATGATACATGCCATTGCAATAGCAGACAGTAAGGGGAATGTACTTAAGGGAACTATAGCCACGCTGAAGGGGGAGCGCGCACTGTATTTTTTAAAAGATCAGCCATGGGCATCCGGTAAATACACCTTGCTGGTTGAGCCAAGACTAGAAGACCTTGCAGGCAATAATCTCGAACGGGTATTCGATAAAGACATTTTAACAGATACTGTCGAGAAGAAAAAGGGAATTTATAAAAGAACATTCCTGATTCGATAAAGATCATTTCAACTTTGCAATTAGTATGCGCATGTGCAATCCCGTTATCATTTTCTTGTTTTGCTTGCTGCAAACCATCGTGCACGCGCAGGAAATCCCACCGTATAAAAATGCAGCGCTGCCCATCGAAACAAGGGTGATTGACCTGCTGCAGCGGATG
Source organism: Chitinophagaceae bacterium (assembly GCA_035628135.1). GTDB lineage: Bacteria > Bacteroidota > Bacteroidia > Chitinophagales > Chitinophagaceae > DASPKM01. The sequence goes on from DASPKM010000001.1 coordinate 53,958, forward strand.
ACGCCCGAGGAAAAATTCCGGCAGCTGTTCATGGTACCCGGCGACCTCGGTAGCAATCCATCTCAATTCAAACAAGGCCTTTTCGGTTTCCAGGTAAATACTGTATCAGCGCCCGGCAATGCAAGCGGGCAAATGTTGCAATACGGCGCGGGCCCCAGTGCTTTTCAAACCGCCACAAAGATCAACGATATCCAAAAGTACTTTATAGAGCAATCGCGGCTGGGGATACCCGTCATTGCCTTTGATGAAGCACTGCACGGACTGGTACGTTCGGGCGCCACCGCATTTCCGCAGTCCATTGCGCTGGCCGCCACGTGGGACACGCTGCTGATGCACAATGTGGCAAATGCCATTGCAAGGGAATGCAGGCTGCGCGGTATCCGGCAGATATTGTCGCCGGTGGTAAATCTCGCAACCGATGTGCGGTGGGGCCGCGTGGAAGAAACCTATGGCGAAGATCCTGTGTTGTCTGCGGCAATGGGCGTTTCATTCGTCAATGCATTCGAGCGCATGGGCATTGTTGCCACACCCAAGCATTTTATCGTAAACCATGGCGAGGGCGGCCGCGATAGCTATCCTGTCGATTACAATGAGCGATTGTTGGAAGAAACCTATTTCGTTCCATTCAAGGCTTGCATACAGAAAGGTGGCGCACGAAGCATCATGACAGCATACAACTCTTTGAACGGAAGGCCTTGTACTGCCAACGACTGGCTTCTGAATCAAACATTAAAAAATAAATGGGGTTTCCGGGGATTCGTGATCTCCGATGCAGGCGCAGTGGGAGGGGCCAACGTGCTGCATTTTACGGCGACAGGATACGAAGACGCAGGTAAGCAATCCATTGAAAATGGGCTGGACGTTATTTTTCAAACAGACATTGATCATGCGACACTTTTTAATAAACCATTTTTACAAGGCGATGTTGACAGGTCAAAGCTTGACAGCGCTGTGGCAAGGGTGCTTCGCATAAAATTTGAGTTGGGCCTTTTCGAGCATCCATATACAGACCTGCCATCGGCAGCTGATACCAATTACCTGCAACAGCACCGGCGGCTGGCAAAAGAAGCTGCGGCAAAATCCATAGTCCTGTTGAAGAACGATGCACAACACATACTTCCATTGAAAAGCAGCATAAAGAAAATTGCCATCATTGGCCCTGATGCGGTAGAGGCAAGACTGGGTGGATACAGCGGCCCCGGCAACAATAAAATAAACATGCTGGATGCCATGAAAAAAATGGCCGGCACAAAGGCAACAGTACGGTATTCGGCGGGATGCGGCAGAACGAATGAAGAATGGAATATTGTAAAGACAGGCTACCTGGCCACTACCAACAACGGAAAGCGGGTACAGGGCCTGCATGCTGAGTATTTTAACAACGTAAGCCTGCAGGGCAACCCGGTGTTGACGCGCATCGATGCTGCGATCAATTTTCAATGGACCCTGTTTTCACCTGATCCATCCGTGAATTATGATTTTTTTTCAGTGCGCTGGACGGGCGCCATCCGATCGCCTGCAACCGGCAGTTTCAAGATCGGTATCGATGGGAATGACGGATATAAGCTCTACATCAATAACAAGCTATTGATCGATACATGGGAAAAGCAATCTTATTCCACCACGCTTGCGGACTTTTATTTTGAAAAAGGCAAGGAATATATTTTGCGAATTGAATACAAAGAGCCTTCGGGAAATGCATGGTTCAGGTTAATATGGAATGCAGATGTTGTAAATAATGCGGAGCGCCGGATAGCTGAAGCCGTGCAATTGGCCAAAACAAGCGACGTGATAATAGTAGCGGCCGGCATCGAAGAAGGCGAGTTCCGCGACCGCAGCAAACTGAGTTTACCAGGCAGGCAGGAAGAAATGATACTTCGCCTTGCTGCAACCGGTAAACCTGTGGTAGTGGTTTTGTTCGGCGGCAGCGCCATTACCATGAGCAATTGGATCGATAAAGTAAACGCGGTATTGTATGCCTGGTATCCCGGCGAGGCGGGCGGTGAAGCAATTGCAGCTATCTTATCTGGCAGCGCCAATCCTTCGGGCAAATTACCAATCACTTTCCCCATTCACGAAGGACAATTGCCCTTGACCTACAATCATAAACCCACGGGCCGTGGCGATGATTATCTCGACGGTACCGGGCAGCCCTTGTTTCCATTTGGCTATGGATTGAGCTATACCAGTTTTCAATATTCCAACAGCCAGGTCGGCAATCGCGTTTCTGCGGATGGTTCAGCCACCATCACTTTCGATATAAAAAATACCGGTACGCATGACGGGGACGAATTGGTTCAATTATACCTCCGCGATGAAATTGCTTCGGTTGTGCGGCCGGTGAAAGAATTGAAAGCCTTTCAGCGGGTCAGCCTTAAAGCAGGTGAAGAAAAGACCATTTCATTCAGCATTACACCATCCATGCTCAGCATGCTCAACGAAAAAATGCAATGGGTGGTAGAGCCGGGCGTTTTCAGGGCAATGATCGGAAGCTCATCCAAAGACATCAGGATAAGGGAAACAATTGAAGTAAAACGCCTGCCATGAAGCCGACCTTGCTTTTCTTTCGGCGAATGTGCTGATGTATACATTGCATGCACTATCGCACGCCCTGACGGCGTGTGTCCGCGGCATCGATTGAACCATATTCCATTTTTAAGTGCATACCGATAGAAATGCCACCACTGCTTCGGATAATATTACGATTGCAGTAGCGGGTCCTTTACCCGGTTTTTTGCCGGGCATCGGCTTTGACGTATAGTTTGTAACGATTATCTTTATTAGTACCATGCGATTAAAATGGAGCAAACGGTACATTCCTATAGTAACCGTCATATGCGGCTTGGCAAGCATTGCCCTATTCATTGGTATCAATCTTGAGGAGCAGTTGGACAGTTGGGATACGTACAGGAAATGGGGCGCACCGTCACTGACCGATATTTTCAACGGCGATTACTGGGGACTGATCACTTCCAATTTCCTGCACGTGGAAATATGGCACATTGCCTTTAACCTGTATTGGCTTTGGGTTTTGGGAAGGAAGATCGAGCAGGAGAGCAGTAAAGGCCTTTATATACTGCTTATTTTATCTTCTGCATTGGTAAGCTCGCTGGCACAACTCGCTTTTTCCGATAATACCGGAATAGGGCTTTCCGGCATCGGGTATGCGCTGTTTGGATATATCGTGGTCAAAAGCAGAACCGACGAAGCATATAAGAACTACCTGGATAGAAATACTATTTATTTGTTCATAGGATGGCTGGCATTGTGTGTTGTTCTTACGAAGACAGGCGCCTGGAACATTGGAAATGCGGCGCATATCGGTGGGCTGTTATGGGGGGCTTTGCTGGCCTTTACCGCCAGGTATGCCCGGCCCGTGCCCTGGGCTGCCGGCATTGTATACCTGGCCTCATTGACAGCTTTGATCTTTTACGGGTTCTTTTCAACCGCCTATCTCTCGCACCGTGCCTACGAACTTCATGTAAACCGGCAGGACGAGGAGGCCATGGCAGTGTATAGGGCGATCCTGAAAGTTGACCCGGACAACGAGTTTGCAAAAGTAAACCTGAAGCAACTTGAAATGGAACTGTTGCAAGACAAGGCTTATGACCTGCACGCGCAGGAAAAATACAGCGAGGCACGCCAGGTCTATAACCAGATACTAAATCTCGACAAAGAGCATGAATGGGCAAAGGAAAACCTGCGGCGGCTGGAAGTATCCGAATTGCAGCAAAAGGCATCCGACCTTCATTCCGAACAAAGGCTCGATGAAGCCGTGGAAGTTTACAACCAGATTTTAAGTATCGACAGGGACAATGAATGGGCCAGGCAAAATCTGCAAAACATCTTATCAGTGAGAAGCCCGTCAACAAGCAAACGCTCCGTTTCGCGTTAATTCACGACGCATTTTTTTGACCCATCAAGCCCCTCAAAAGTCCCCCTCAAAAACCCCTTCAATCCCCTTCATTTTTACACTGAATTTGCGGTCCTTTTCCTTATCTTTCCTGACCCGCTATGCTTCGGATAGGCTCATTGCTCATATTACTGCTGGTGTTTGCAAAAGTTCAGGCGCAGAATACTGTTGCCTTGCCTGAGATTGTGAACTATACCAAGCAGGCTTACAATGCGGGCCCGGCCAACTGGAGCATCACCCAAGACAAAAAAGGCATCATTTACGTGGCCAACGACGAAGGCCTGCTGACCTTCGACGGCAGCTTCTGGAAACAATACAGCACCCATAATGCGAGTACCATCCGTTCCCTGGCGCTGGCACCTGATGGCCGGGTATATGTAGGCTCCTCCGGGGAAATAGGTTATTTCGAGCCCGGTAAAAATGGGGTCCTTCACTATACATCCCTCAATAATCTGATACCGGAAACTGAAAAAGATTTTACCGAGGTCTGGAATGTGGTAGTGCATGGAGAGGCCATCTTCTTCCGCTCATTCAAACGCCTGTTTGAATACAGGAATAACAAGATCACTGTTTACAGGGACATTGCCTGGAGCTTCCTGGGCGCAAGCAACGGCCGGCTGATCAGCAAGGCTTTCGGCAAGGGATTGCTGCAGTTTCAAGACGGGCGATGGGTGCCGTTCATACAAGGTGATACGCTGGCAGAAAAAGCACAGGTAGTAGCATTGCTCCCGTTGGGCAAGGACAGCTCGCTGCTGATCACCAAAAAACACGGGACGTATATCCTCAACAACAATCGGCTGCTGCCCTTTACGGTCCCTGATGTGCAGGCCATCAGCGCACAAAATCCTTACGGCGCATCTTTCATAGACAATGAACGCATAGCGGTGGTAACAAGCCTTGCCGGTTGCTTCATCATTAACAAACAGGGGCATATCATACAGCGCCTCGCCAAGCAGGACGGGCTGCAGAATAATGATATCCTCTGCGTATTCGTAGACCGCGATAAGAATCTTTGGCTCGGGCTGGCCAGTGGCATCGATTTCATTGCTTACAATAATGCCATCAAGCATATTTATCCTGATTACGAAGAGCAAAGCGGCGGCAAATCGGCCATTATTTACAACAACACTTTGTATATCGGCACCTCCAATGGATTATACCACGCGCCCATTGCGCCTGCAAAAGACCTGAGCTATGTAAAAAGCAGCTTCGAGGCAGTGCCCAACACCAGGGGCCAGGTATGGACCCTTACAGAAGTGAACGGAGAACTGCTCATGGGCCACAACGATGGATTCTTTGTTATTAAAAACAACGTGCCGCAGGTAGTGGATGGCAACACGGGCTTTTGGACATTTTTACCCCTTAGCAATATTTTGCCATCGCCTTTGCTGCTGGCGGGTACGTATAATGGCGTGAATGTTTATACGTATGAAAACGGTGTTTTCAAAAACCCGAACATCCATACGCATTTTGAATCGGCGCGCTTTATCGCGTTAGATAACAATGTCGCCTGGGTAGCGCACCCTTACAAGGGTTTGTACAAGATTCAATTGAACAATGGCGTACAACTGACGTATGCCATTTACCAGGACCGCAAAACCATTCTTGCAGAAAACAAGAACCACATCTTCAAGATAAAAAGCAGGATCGTCTTTACAGGCCCTAAAGGATTGTACGAGTACGATGACAAGACCGATGATTTTGTGCCCAGCACGCTGCTTAGGAATATTTTCGGGAACATGCCAGTTGAATACCTGAAAGAAGATGGCGATGGCAGGATATGGTTCGTAGAGAACAAGCGCCTGGGCGTGGTAGATTTTTCGAAGGGAAGCCCGCAGATCATCCGTTTTCCTGAGCTGAACAATAAGATCATGGCGGGCGGATTTGAATTTGTGTACCCATACGACGCTAATAACATTTTCGTTGCGGCAGAGGAAGGATTTTATCATATCAATTACGAACAATACCACACGGTAAAGAACAAGATCCCCATGCTGTTGGCGGGGGTAAGGATCAACCACAAACGCGACAGCACCATCCTTGGTGGGCACGCAGGCGTGGGGGCGAATCATGCCGTTGCAATAGAAACACCCGAGATCGACTACGGTTGGAATACCATACATTTCGAGTATTCATCTCCGTTGTACGGAAAGCAGTCGAGCATAGAATATTCCTGCATGCTGGAAGGGTTCGACAAGAACTGGATGCCCTGGTCCAAGAAGACGGAAAAAGATTACGCCTATTTGCCTCCCGGCAACTATATATTCAAGGCAAAGGCCAGGACGCATGAAGGCGAAGAATCGGCTGTGATCACCTATCGCTTTACTATCCTGCCACCCTGGTACAAGACCATCTGGGCGTATTTGGTGTATGCACTCCTGGCCGCGGCCATGGTATACGCAGCGCACCGTTTTCAAAAGCGAAAATTCATCGCGCAGCAATTGAAGCACGAGGAAGAACGCAAGAAGCTGGAGTACCTAAACAAGCTGCAAAAAGAAAAGTTCGAGGAAGAACAAAAGCAGTTGATGTACCTGCACCAACTGGAAATAGAGCGCAGCGAAAAAGAGATCATCCGCCTGCAAAATGAAAAGCTGGAGTCTGAAATTGAATTGAAGAATACGCAACTGGCGTCCACCACGCTGAACCTTATCCAAAAGGGCGAAATGCTGGTGAAGGTGAAGGAAGAGTTTGAAAGAATGAAGCGCGTGAGCGATGTGGACAAGGATTCCGACGATTATAAGAAGATTTTGAAAATGCTGGGTGATGATAAAATGAAAAAGAACTGGGAACAGTTTGCCGTGCATTTCGACAAGGTGCACAGCGATTTCCTGGTGTCTATCAAGGAAGCATACCCGAACCTTACGCCGAGCGAGTTGAAGCTGTGCGCATATTTACGCCTAAGCCTTTCCAGCAAGGAGATCGCGCAGATCATGAACATTACCATCAAGAGCGTGGAGCTCGGCAGGCACCGGCTTCGGAAAAAATTAGGCATTGATCCCAACGTGAACCTGTTTAATTTCCTTCTCAATTTTCATTCGGAAGTGCGCATCAGTAAAAACGGCCATTGATGCTGATCATCGGAACAATATCTTCTTTTTTAGCAGGGCATAAGAAACTCTTCGTTACTGTCGTGATACTGCTTTGCATCATCATTCTTTCCAATTGCATTTCAGGTGCAAGCCAGGCCGACCTGCGCGGCGAGCTATACGCAGGCTCGCACACCTGCAGGAAATGCCACCGGCAGGTGTACGACAGTTATGTGCAAACCGCGCATTTCAATACCAGCGGCGATTCGTTGCCTGTTTCGGTGCTAACGGCTTTCGGGGCAGGAAAAAATGTATTCAGGTTCAACGATAGCACCGAGGTGGTGATGGAGCATGTCGATGGGCGGTATTATCAATCCTATTATCGTAGCGGCCGGAAATTATTGTCGCATCCATTCGACATTGTGATAGGGTCGGGCAGGAAGGCGCAAACTTATTTATATTATAATGATAAGAAGAAGATTTCGCAGCTTCCCATTTCTTATTTCATGGCGGAGCACGCATGGGCCAACAGCCCGGGATTTCCACCGGCAGAGGCAAAGTTTGACCGCAACATTCCTTCATATTGCTTGGCCTGCCACAGCTCTTATGTTTCAGTGAATCAAACGTACAAGGGCGTAGTGATGCAGGAAGAATTTGAAAAGGGAAAGATTATTTATGGCATCGATTGCGAACGTTGCCATGGGCCGGCGTTTGCGCACGTGGAGTATTTTACCAATCGCCCCAATGAAAGGCAGGCTAAGTTCATTACCAGCATCCGCGGCCTTAACCGCGTGCAGAAGAACGATCTCTGCGCACTGTGTCATTCAGGATTCCGGGACGTGCAACAGTCTTTATTTAAGTTCAAGCCCGGCGACGACCTCAATAATTTTTATATCCCGGATTTCGGCAGGCTGGATACCGCTAACATGGACGTGCATGGAAACCAAACGCAGCTTATGATGGCCAGTAAATGTTTTCAGCAGAGCAATGAGCTAACCTGTACGTCCTGTCACAATGTGCACACCCGGGAAAGAGATGATATGGCAATCTTCTCGCAACGCTGCATGAATTGCCATCAACAGGTTGCGCACAGCTTTACAGGAAAGAGCGAAGTATTGGAAAATGCCATTCAAACCAACTGCATCGACTGCCATATGCCCTTAAAAGCATCCAGTGCCATTACGATGCTGACGAACCAGCAAACGAGTGCAATACCGGATTACATCAGGACACACCTGATCGCTACGTACGAGCGTGAATCAAAACAATTTTTAGACTCTCTACTGAAACGCAGGCAATAAATATTTTCCATGTAAGATCGATTTCAGATCGTATATCCACCATGCCGGCCCTAGCTGCGGGCACCGCGGTTTTGCCGGGAAGCATGGGATTTGCTCATATCCGTCAGGATTTCGTCAACAACAATTGTTTCAGGTTGAACCCGCCTTTGCTGGCGCGAAGCCTGATCGCGCGTGGCCCTTTGCCGAGGTCGATCTTACCGAGAGGCTGGGTCTGCCAGTCGGTAGCCTTGCCGGTAGGTTTAACTGGTATGTTCTGGTACAGCAATTTGCCATCGACATATACGTCTACGCTGCTGGTATCGCCTGCCGCGGCGCCTACCAGGTTAAGATTATAAGAAGCTTTTTCCTGAAGGTTGATGGTATACTGCAACCATTCGCCGTCTTCGATGTGCCCGACATAAAAGGCATTTGCATCCGATGAATCGCGGTAAATGTCCACGCCATCGTTACGGTACACGCGCCCGCGGTTGCCGGCGCTGTTCCGGCCCGTAGATACGCGATAGTTGCCGGTGTCTTTGTCGTAATAAGCTATTCCATTCCGTCCCAGGTCGTAGTCGACAGCATTGATGGCCCATTGGCCGGTAGTTGCTTCTGGCTTTACGAAGGGAACTGTATTTGCATTGAAAGGTTGCCGCATCAATGCATCGATCACATCCCTGCAAACAGCATTGTACCGGTTATGTGTATGCGCAGCTAGCTGCATTAAACCTTCCTTTGCTTCGGCCTCGCCCGGCGCGGTCTTGGACCGGCCGTTCCAGTAGTCCACCAGCCGGTTATAGTTCGGGTTCGATCTTATTTCGAGGGGATTGTTATTGCCTAGTTTCTTCAATGGCCACCAGCACCAGCCGATATTGTTCGATTCCAGCAATTGCACTGCGTCTGCAAACCAGGTGTTGGAATTTTCACCGGTTTCTCCAACCCATACCGGCGCATTGTTTTGCTTGCGCGCATCCAGCATGTGCTGTATGGACTTTGCGTCGTTGTGGTTCCAGTATTTATGAAAGCTGATGACGGTGTTATCGTCCCAGAGCGGAAATATTCCTTTGTAATTATTACCCCAGCCATTTCCTTCGATGATGATGATGTGTTTTTTATCCACCGCTCGAATGGCCTCGGTGATCTTCACCATCAGCTCGCGCAGTGGTTTATTGCCTGACTCTTTCAGTCCGTTTCTGTCTGCAGGATCTTCAAAGCCCCAGTTCGGTTCGTTGATGATATCGTAAGCCCCCAGCCACGGTTCATTTTTATACCGCTCGGCAAGTTTTTTCCACAGTGCGATGGTCTTTGCCTGGTTCGCCGGGCTTTGCCAGAGCGAAGGTTTGGTGGAATCGCGGTCCGATATGTTCAGATCATTTCCTTGCCCGCCGGGCGCCGCGTGCAGGTCCAGTATCAGGTACATGTCGTTGGCCTTGCACCAACTCAGCAGGCTGTCTGTAAGCTGGAATCCTTTTTCAAGCCAGGTTTGTTTGGTGGAATCGGGTTCCTGCTCAACCGGCAGCGTGTATAAATTATAGTGCATCGGCAAGCGCACTGAGTTGAATCCCCAACTGCGCATGGAATCGATGTCAGCCCTGGTAGTGAAGTTTTTCAGCCAGGCATCATAAAATTGCTGGGTTTGTTCGGGGCCAATGAGTTTTTCTATTCTATTGCGGATAGCATATTGGGGATTGGTCCCCTGCAGCCTTAGCATGTATCCCTCCTGCAGCATCCACCCCCCGAGTCCCATTCCACGCAGGATGACGTTCTCTCCTTTTTCATTCACGATGTTGGTACCGGACACTTTTAAAAAGCCCTGCCCTTTTACAAAGGTGGCGAGGCAGGCGAGTACGATGCACGAAACAACTAACTTCTTCATGTAAAAATTATTCTATGATGATGGTGTTGATAGAGCGGGGGAGCACGGTAGTTGGCGCCGCTTGTCCCTTCATCCAAACCTTGAACGCAATTTTTTCATCGGTGGCATTCATCACGATCAACGCGATGGAGCCATCGGTGTTCCGGAATGCCGTGGTTTGCAATTTATCACGGTTCGAGGAGCTGATGATGCGTTTTGCGCCCGGCTTAATGAACCGCGAAAAATGACCGATATAATAATAAGCGTTCGTATACACCAGCTTTCCGGTGCGCGTGTCGGCATGCACCGGCGCAAAGCAGAAATTGTTGGCGTGATTCGGTCCGCCTTTTTCATCGAGCAAAATGTTCCAGTCTGTCCAGCCCACCGTGCCGTTATTGAAATCGTTGATGATCGAGTGGCCGTATTTTTCTCCAAGGGCCCAATCGTTCAACCGGTTCCAGTCGAATTTTTCCTGGCAACCTTCGGTAAATATCAAATTTTTATCAGGGAAGGATTCAGCGACTTTTTTAAGATTATCGAACTGCATCTTGCTGCCTGTCCAGGTTTCGTACCAGTGAAATCCAAGTCCCCAGATGTAGCGGGCCGCATCTGCATCGTTCAACACCACGCTGGCGCGCTGGAAGATCAGGTCGCGGTTATGGTCCCATGCAATGAGCTTTTTATTTGCGAGGCCATTGTTTGCCAGGGCGGGACCAAGATATTGCTTGATGAAATCTCTTTCTTCTTCGGCGGTAAAAATGCAGGATTCCCAGCGCTGCTTAGCCATCGGCTCGTTTTGAACCGTAAGGCCCCAGACAGGAATGCCATTTCCCTCCAGTCCCTTGATGAACTTGACGTAATAATTCGCCCATGATTGCTTGTACTCGTCTTTAAGCTTACCGCCCTGCAACATACTGTTGTTATCCTTCATCCAGGCGGGCGGCGACCAGGGACTGATGTACAGCGATAGCTTGCCATTGGCCGCGGCAAAGGCTTTTTTGATCATAGGGATCTTGTAGCGTTCATCAGGGGCCAGGCTAAAGGTCTTCAACTCTTTGTCATTATCGGCCACATAGGTGTAACTGCCACTGGAAAAATCACAGCTGTTCATGTTGGTCCTCAACAGCGTATATCCTATGCCGTTGCTTGCATCATAATAAGCCCTTAGCAGTTCCTCCTGCGATTCGGAAGGCAGTTTTGCAAAGGTTTCGGCAGAAGCATCGGTAATAGCGCCGCCGAAGCCGAGCATGGTTTGAAAGGTTTTGGACGCGTCTACAAAAACGCAGGGTTCGGATTCCAGCGGTTGCTTCCATTCTTTGAAGGCCAGCTCGCCAGACTTAGTAATGCGCAGATCGGTTTGTTGCGCGGTAGTAAACACCGTTGCCTTCTGCTGCGCATTTGCAACCGACAGGGCAATGATGAAGGATAGCGGGAAAAATATTCTTTTCATGTGTATGCTGTATTACCAAACAAATGTTCCTACGGATCCGTTGTTCAGGCTGGTGGTGACTGTTTTACCATGGAATTTGATGCTGAATACTTCCGCATTCGGCCCGGTGTTCAGCACGATCAGTACTTTTTTTCCTTCGGGATTTTTGAATGCTACCGTTTGCAGGGTGGCGGTTTGCGTAGATGCAATGCGCACTGAGCCAGGCCTGACAAATTTGGCCGCATGCGCGATGATGTAGTACGATACATTGCGGGAGACCGTGTTGCCAATGGTGAGCGCGCCCATGCAGTTCGAGCAACCGCCGGGCGTGTGCGGCTGGTAGTTAGGGTCGGAGGCCAGGTTCCATTCCAGCACGTTCCTGCTCCAGTTGCGCGTAGCGCCGATGATGAGATTTTCGATATGCCATCTCAGGTCGCCGGCAAAATTGCCGGGGCCGCCCGTCCATTGTTCCGTGAAATAGATATTCTTATCGGGATGCGCATTGTGCACCTGTGTTAGAGCGCTGATAGGGCCGCCGTACAAATGGAATGCAGATCCATAGACGTATTGCTTTGCGCCGGCATCGTTTAAAATGGCGATGGGATAATCGGGGCGGTCGGCATTGTGATCGTACACAATGATTTTGGTATTGATAGCGGCCGCCTGGAACGCGGGCCCCAAATGATTTTTGATGAAGTCGGCTTGTTCCGCGGCCTGCATTACCATGCTGGGATTGTTGCCACCGTGCAGCGGCTCATTTTGCGGGGTGATGGCATCGATGGTGATGCCCTCGGCCTTCATGGCCTGGATGTATTTGACAAAATATTGGGCGTACACCGGGTAGTACTGGGTCTTGAGGCTGCCGCCCACAAAGCTGTTATTGGTCTTCATCCATACGGGTGCTGACCAGGGCGAGCCCAATATCTTAATCGATGGATTGATGGCCAGTATTTTTTTCAGCACGGGAATGAGGTCTTGTTTTTCTTTATCGATGCTGAACTGTTGCAGGTTTACGTCGGTTTGGCCAGCCGGCACGTCATCATAGGTAAAGGTAGTGGCGCTGAGGTCGGATGCGCCAATGCTTATGCGCAGGTAGCTGACGCCAATGAAGGTACTGTCGTGGCGGAACAGCTCATTCAATACTTCGTCTTTTTGTGCCGCGGGCAATGCGTTGATGAGACTTGCGCTTCCTCCCGTTAAGGTATAACCGAAGCCATCGATGGTTTGATATGTTTGCGTGGTGTCGACCTCTACGCTATTGGTAGTTCCACCAGCGGACCATGCCAGGTTAGTTCCCTGTTTTTTAAACAGCACGGTTTGGTCGGCCTGGGTGAGCCAGAAGTCTACATCTGATTTAACGGCAGGGCCGGGAGGTGGTGGGGGCGGATTACCGCCACCGCCGTCTCCTTTTTTGCCGCAATTGAATGACAAAAGGGTGAGGCAAACAATACATGGTAGCAACATTCTCATACACGAAAATTTACCGAATAAATACATTTTTAATGAACAAATGGAAAACCTGCCGTGTAGAAACACGGCGAGGTTAGTTCTGCTATTAGGAGAAAGAAACACTAAATGCCTCTCAACTCTACATTATCGATGGAAATACCACTGGTGCCGAGGTTCGCGCCACCTGTCTTGATCAGCAGGTAAACGGTACCTGACTGTGTAAAGCGGATCTTTCCATTTTGCCCTACTAACGCCCCCGCACAACCGATAGTGGCGATATTTCCATTGAAGGTGGTATTGCCGCAACCTGCCCAGGTATTGAGGGCAATGGCGATGCCACCGGATGAATAATCTGAGTTTTGTACCGGCGCCGCGGTGCCGAAGTAAACTTCGAACCAGGTATCGGTGGCGCCGCTGCCAGACACCTGCATCGCGAAGCGGTAATCCTTGTTGGCTTCTACGGTAATTGCCTGGTAAATGGCGCTGTGGCCCCAGTTGCCACCGCTTGCTACCATTTTGCCATTCGATCTCGTCCAGGTAACGGCGGGAGCGCTGATGGTAAGCCTGGTCCATTTGGCCTCGTCATCGGCAGTTTCGAACTTACCACCCTTTACCAAATTACCCCTTGCAGGATCGGAAGTGGCGATGGTTACATTTTGACTGGAGCTGAACGTGGCGCCGCCCCTGCCCACCGCATAGTGCGTAATGGTATACACACCGGCATCGGGAAGAAAAACTTCCTGCGAAGATTTACCCACCACTACGCTCCCGTTGCCAAAATCCCATTTGGAAAGAATGTAGCTGCTGTCTTTTACCTGTGCAAAGAAAGTATTTACTTTTCCCGCAACAGGCGTGAGGGTGAAGCTGGCGTCGAGATTGCTTTCTGTCAATCCCCTGTCTTCCACCGCTTCCTTCTTACACGAAGCGACAATGCAAAGCATTGCTAGGCACATTGGGAAGTGAAACAATTTTTTTGAAATATTTTTCATCATCAAATTTTTTAAGCGTTAAGTTTCTGTTAGTTATAACCGGGGTTTTGAACCAGTTTGGTGCCCTGCAATTCCCTGGAAGGAATAGGGAAGATCTCGTTCTTGCCGGGTACGAATCCGCGGCTCGACAGCACAGTGGCCGCATCGCCCCATCTTACCAGGTCGAACCAACGGTGACCCTCACCTGCTAATTCAGCCCTGCGCTCATTCTTGATTGTCTGCATCGAAACGGGAACGGAAGGCAGGCCAACCCTTGCCCTTACCGCGTCCAGCAATGCCTGTGCTCTTGCGCCTGTTCCACCCAGTGCTTCTGCTTCCATCAGGTAGGTATCTGCCAGCCTGATGATGTATGTATCGTGCACAAAGTTCAATTCTGTATTACCGCCGAGCGTGGTGATGTCCGATGCGCGGGGAATGAATTTTCTAAGGAAATATCCGGTGTTCTGGTATCCCGGTGTGTAGTCGATGTCGCCGGAAGCTTTCAACGCAGCAGCATCAAGCACCGTTGCATTGAAGCGCGGATCGTTCTTAAGAAAATCGTACAGGCTTTGCGTAATTACGCTGAAGCTCCAGCCCGCGGGATAGATGTCCGGAGCGTTGGCTGTTTTTTTCTGGTAGCTTCTGGGGCCTACCATTTGCACGAAAGTATTTCCTTCGTCGGAGCTGCTGCCCCAGTTGCCCCAGGTAGAGCGCCCGAGATTGGTATGTGTTTCCTCCAGTATGGATTCAGTATTGAACTTATTGCTGGCGATCCATAGGTCGGCAAAGTTGCTCACCAGTTTGTATCCATAGGTGCTGGTGCCGCCGGGTGTTCCATTGATCTCCGCAAACTGTGCGGCAGCCTCGGTATTCTTCTTCTGATATAAATACACTTTGCCAAGCAGTGCTTTGGCTGCGCCTTTTGTAAAGCGGCCCAGCTCCGCGGGTGGAAGCGTGATTGGAAGAACGGCAGCGGCCTCGTTCAGGTCCTTTTCAATCTGCGCATATACCTCTTCGGGTTTTGCCTGTGTAACTTCGTAAATATTAGTGGCAGTGAGCGGTTCTAGCAACAATGGAATGTTCCTGAACATTCTCACGAGGTTGAAGTAATAATATGCGCGCAGCGCTTTTCCTTCCGCGGCAAACCTTGTTTTTGAAGCATCGTCCATGGGCACGCCCGGTAGTTTAGACAACAGCACGTTTGCCCTGAATATGCCCTGGTAGTGATCGTTCCAATAGCTGCCTGCCATGGAGTTGGGAGTAAGCGTGTAATTGGAAAACACCTGCAATTGATTACCGTCGGTAGGACCGCCGCCGCCTGCAAAGTGGTCGTCGGAGCCGGCATTCATCAGCGCCAGCATGTTCTCGAAGCCGCCGGAGTTCTTACGCATTACATCGTACGTGGCCACCAATGCGGCAAATGCCTGGTCTTTATCAGCATAATAGTTGGCAGAAAGGAATTGTCCTTTCGGCTCTATATCAACAAAGCTTTTCTTACAGGAGAAAAAAGCAATTATCATTGCCGTGATAGCGATGCAATAAGCTTTTGTCATTTTCATGATCATTTATTTAGAAGTAACTAAAATTGTAATTGTATGCCACCGAGGATGGAGCGGGCTTGCGGATATACGCCGCGGTCAACGCCCAGCACCATGCCGCCGATCTCAGGATCATAACCTGTATAACCGGTGAGGGTAAGCAGGTTCTCGGCTGTTACATATATTCTTAAGCGGCTTGCCCTGATCTTATTTGCCAGCCTGCCGGGCAAGGTGTATCCCAACTGCATCAACTTGATCCTTGTATAATCGCCTTTTTCCAAATAGTAATCAGACATCCTGCTGTAATTACCATTGGGATCCGCCGCGGTCAGGCGCGGATTTTCGTTGGTGGTGCCATCGCCCGTCCAACGGCCTAATATGCGGGTTTGGAAATTGGCATTGCCGATGTCGAGCCTGCGCAGGCCCTGGAAGATCTTGCTGCCTGCGGTGCCTTGCAGGAAAACACTCATATCAAAACCTTTATACGATACCCCCAGCGTGAGGCCGAAAGTGTATTTCGGGAAACTGCTGCCGAGGAAGGTCTTGTCGAGGTTATCGTTGGTAATTCTTCCATCGCCGTTGAGGTCGAGCCAGCGGAAATCGCCGGGCCTTGCATTGGGTTGGATGAGATTTCCATCTTTATTCCTGTGAGCATCAATTTCCGCCCAGTTCTGGAATACACCGTCTGATTTATAACCGAAAAAGGCATTGTAAGCTTGTCCCACCTGGGTACGGGTGATGGCGCCCATGGTTTGAAATCCTGCATCGCCTGCTATGAAGTTGGTATCGGCCGCTACATATGTAACCTTGTTCTTCAGGTATGAAACGTTACCGCTGGCCAAAAAGTTAACCTGTCCGAAAGTTTTCTGGTAGCTCAGCTCCAGTTCTACACCGGTGTTTTGCATGGTAGCTACGTTGCCTACAGGCAGGTCAGACACGCCCACATAACCCGGGATGATAATGGGACGGAGGATGCCCGTGGTTTTTTTCTTGTACACATCGAAGTTTACCGTGAGTGTGTTCAATAACAATGCTTCGAAACCGATATCGGCCTGCGAGGTTTCCTCCCAGTGCAGGTCGGGGTTATCGAGCGACAACGGCGCATAACCAGTGATGATAGTTTGTGTTGGGAAGCCAATGGTGTAGTTGTACCCACCTGCAATGATGGACGCATAACCGAACTCGCGGATGGCATCGTTACCAACTACTCCGTAATTACCTCTCAGCTTCAGCCTGCTGATGATGTTGTTTGATTTCCAGAAATTTTCGTTGGACACATTCCAGCCGACCGATACGCCGGGGAAGGTGCCGTATTTTTTGTTCAGGCCAAACCTGCTCGATCCATCGCGGCGGATGATACCGGTGAACAGGTATTTGTTTGCGTAGTTGTAATTAACGCGGGCGAACAGCGAGGACAATTTATGCTCGA
The DNA here is from genome assembly GCA_035628135.1 of Chitinophagaceae bacterium. Classification (GTDB taxonomy): domain Bacteria; phylum Bacteroidota; class Bacteroidia; order Chitinophagales; family Chitinophagaceae; genus DASPKM01. The sequence goes on from DASPKM010000001.1 coordinate 70,845, forward strand.
TGAAATCATTCGTGCCAGATTCCCTGTCAGACTGCGGGATGTTGAACCTGAACGATGCATCCCTGTAATGGTTGATGGGAAGATTATAAATGGTATTGGAAGAAGAGCCGCCGATGTTTTCTACATAGGCGCCTTGTCCAAGCAGCACGGTAAAGTCGTGGTCGCCGGTAGCCTTGCTATAAGTTATGGTGTTCTCAACATTCCAGTTAAGGCTGTTGTTGTTTGTTTTGTTATAGCTGTTGCGAACGATGTTGTTTTGCGTGGGGCTTAGATAGAAGATAGGAGTGAATCCTTGTCCGCCCCAGTAGGCAAGCTTACCGCCTACTGAAGACCTGATCCTGAAATTGCCAATGTTACCTCCTGGTATGGCGGCTTCGAGGTAGGCATTTCCAACAAAATCGTCGGACCATCCGTACGCGCCCAGCCTTGTTTGAATATAGGCGAGGGGATTGGTCATTTCCTGCCCTACTCTTGTGGAGATCGCATAAGGGTTACCGTTTGCATCGCGAACGATGCCCCTGTTGAGGTACAGTCCTGAATTGGCTATTGCGGGATCGGTTATTACCAGCGGCGTAATGGGATCGAGGTTGATGGCTGAGCTTAGCGGCCCGCCGAATTCGCTGTTGGTATTGCCAATGCCCACGCTTTTCTGGCGTGAATAACCAATGGCCTCGCCGAAGGTGAATATTTTGGAGATCTTATGCGTAGAATTTAAACGCAGGTTTTTCCTGGTATAGTTGGAAATTTCAGTGGCCACTATACCTTCCTGGTCCTGGATGCCCGCCGAAAAATAGAAGGTTGACCTGTCATTCCCTCCGCTCAGGCTTATTTCATGCGAGTAGCGCTTGGCGCTATTATTAAATATAGCATCCTGCCAATCGGTGCCCTTTCCAAATGAAGCGGGATCGGCAAAAACGAGGTTGCCTCCGTCGTTCGCGGCCCTTTCGTTCATTACTGCGGCATATTGGCTGGCGTTGAGCAGGTCCAGTTTCCTTGCGGGGGAAGACACCCCGTAAAACCCGTTATAAGAAACGGTGAACTTGCCCGCCTTGCCCTTTTTAGTGGTAACCAGTATTACCCCGGTAGCGGCGCGGGTGCCATAAATGGCGGCCGAGGCTGCGTCTTTCAATACCTCGATTGATTCAATATCACTTTGATTCAGGTAACCGATGCCTCCCTGGTCAACCACCACTCCGTCAACTACCCATAGCGGGTTGTTGCCTCCATCGCCGAAGGTGGTAAGTCCTCTTATGCGGATGGTGGAAGGTGAGCCCGGTTGTCCGCTGTTTTGGGCGATGGTTACACCCGACACGCGGCCCTGGAGTGCCTGTTCGATGCGGTTGCTCGGGACATTTTCAAGGTCCCGTGCCTTGATGCTGGAGATGGCGCCTGTTACCACGCTTCTTTTTTGGGTGCCATAGCCCACCACCACTACTTCGTTCATGGAGTTGGGCAGTGGTTCCAATTCGATATTGATAGTGGTGGCAGAAGGCGATACGGTAACTTCTTGCGTGGTCATGCCCACAAAGGACACGGTGAGCACGGCGCCAGCCTGGGCGCTAAGGCTGAAATTGCCGCTGGCGTCCGTTTGGGTAGCCGTACCGGTACCTTTAACGGCAACAGTGGCTTTGGACAGCGATTCCCCGGTGGATTTGTTCGTTACTTTACCCGAAACGTTCATGGTTTGGGCGAAAGCCTGCGATAAAAAGAGTTGGGAGACCAGCAAGCAGCATAGTAGTAGTAGAGCAGATTTACACTTCATAAGCAAGCCGTTATTTGATGAGTAAATAGAGACGGTTAAAGTTAGATTTGGCTACTGCGGAAAACTAATCCGCTACCACATCATTACCCCATCAAATTGGCTGGCAAGCTGGTCAAATGGGCGTTTGAGGCACATCATTACCCTATCAGAGCAATGACAGCGTCGCCCAATGCAGGTTTGAATGCAACAATAAAAATTCGGGACTATTTTTTAGCGGCTGGAGATTTTATAAATACATACGGGTCAAACTCCACATACTCATTTTGCTTTGTCTCTACTGATACCACCTTGCCGCCACTAAGCTTGAACTTAATGGCGAAAATGCCGTACTCAATGTTCTCGTACTGCATCAGCCATTCATCATTGTCCATATAATCTAATGTAGCGGTAAGGTCATCGTGACTATTAAATTTTATAACCAGGCGATTGTCTTTTAGGCTGATATCCAGCGAACCGTACAGGGCATTGGTATACCTGCCAACATACAATTTTAAAGGAAGGCGCGGTGTGGAGCCTTTTATCCTTGCCTTCCACCGGGCAATCCTGGTTACCGTGCTGTCCATATCCTGCGTAAAGGAAGGGAGGTAAGCCTTGCTTCGGTTACGGTAAGGCACGCCGAGGTATGCATCCAATAGCTGGCTTCGCAGGGCGCCGTAAAAATTCTGGTTATCGTTATTGGTAAAGATGGCGATGCCGAGCCGCTCCTCCGGCACAAAGGTTACATTGCTCACCATGCCTGCGGCTCCACCGGTATGCCAATACACCTGCCGGCCGTTGTAGTCCGCTACGAACAATCCCAGCCCATAGCCCACGATGTGCGTGGGCACTACAGTTGAACGCCTGCTGCTGGTGACGATAACAATATCGCGTGTCTTCTGGAGAACGGCAAAGGGCATAACCTGCCGGCCCATATGTTTTCCGCTGTCCAATTGAAATAGCAGCCAGTTGCCGATGTCGGTAACATTGCTGATGATGGAAGCGGCCGGGCCCAGGTTGTCCCATTTATCATAAGGCACTTTATTTAATACGCCGGTGTAGCTGGTGGTATAAGGTGTGGCGAAATTGGCGCCTGCGGGAACATCTTTGATGCTTGCATATGTACTGGTCATTTCCAGCGGGGTGAAGATGCTGTCCTTCATATAGGACTCCCACTGCTTGCCGGTAACCTTCGGGATAACTTCCCCGGCTGCAAGAAAACAACTGTTGCAATAACCATAGTCCTGCCTGAACAAGCCGGTTGGCTTAAGCAGCCGCATTTTCTCCATTACCTGGCTTCGCGTAAGGCGGCTGTTCCAGAATGTAAAATCTCCCTGGAAGGTTTTGGTACCGATGCGATGCGATAGCAGGTCCTTAATGGTCACCAGGCTGGTAATGGTGGCATCATAGAGTTTGAAGCCGGGATAATATTTGGTGAATTTATCATCCAAAGAGATCTTTTTATTGTATTCCAATTGAGCGAGCGCAAGGCCTGTAAACAATTTGGAATTACTGGCTATCATAAATAGCGTGTGTTCATCCACGGGCGCTTTTGTAACGATATCTTTTATGCCGTATCCTTTTTTCAATACAACCTTTCCGTCCTTTACAATTACGATCGCGAGGCCGGGCACCTGCCAATCGGCCATACCCTGGCTGATGTAACTGTCAAGGCTATCCGTAACGAACGATGATTGCGCATAAGGCCTGGTGCAACAGGCTATAAATAATACGAGGAACAGGATCTTTTTCATGGTCGCAGTTTAATCAAAATGGTTACTCCGAATATACCCACTTTTAGCCCATTCACAGGAACCGTTGAATAAATAACCCTTTTCATTGAAAAGGCAATTTTGAACACGGCAATGCGGGTAGTTTTATGCAAAAAATGAAATACGTGCGTTATTTCGCCTGCCTGATTTTACCGGTATTCCTTTTGGTTAAGGTCAATGGGCAGGCCCTTAAAGACGAAGCCGAGATTGTGAAGACGCTTACTGATTATATGGAAGGCAGAAATAAAGGTGATACCGCCCGCTTGCGGTCTGCCTTTTTTCCTGGAGCAGACCTTCGGCATATTAATGCGAACGGAGAATTTGCAATTTGGAAAATTGAAGATTATGTGAATGGGATAAAACCTGGACGCAGAGCAAATTGTACAGGCGATATTATTTCTATAAATATCGCCGGCAATGCTGCCCAGGCGAAAATTGAGCTCTATTACCCGGACAGAACGTATGCAGATTATTTTAACCTGTTAAAGCAAAATGGTAAGTGGCTTATCGCAAGCAAGTCGTTTTCACTTTATCCTGTACGGCCGAAAGTTTTGTTTATTGTTTCCAGTCATTCAAAAGTGGAAGGTACTAATCAAAAAACAGGTGTGCATCTTGGGGAAGTTGCAATGGCGTACAAAATTATCTCCGATGCCGGTTATGATATTGACATCGTCAGCACCGAAGGCGGTAAAGCTCATTACTACGGCGTAGACGTCAACCATCAGGCCGTTGAATGGTTTGTGCAAAATACCGATGCGATGAGGAAACTTACGCATTCAAAAAAACCAGACAGTATTACTGCCCGGATCTATAAAGCAGTTTTTGTGGCTGGAGGCCATGGTGCGATGTGGGACTTGCCCGATAATAACAAAGTACAAAAACTCATCTCCGAAATATATGACAATAATGGTGTGGTTGCCGCAGTGTGCCACGGTCCCGCCGCCCTGCTTAAAGTTAAGGTCAAAGACGGCAGCTATCTTGTTTCGGGCAAATCCGTGACCGCCTTCACGAACAATGAAGAGAAAGCTTCGGGTGAGAAAAAGCTTCCTTTTCTGCTCGAGACCGAGTTGAGCAAGACCGGCGGCAAGTTCAAGGGGGCTTCAAATTGGTCTGCCAATGTACTGGTGGACGGCAGACTTATCACAGGACAAAACCCGGCATCGACAGACAAGCTGGCGGAGGCTATGGTTGCGCTGCTTTCGGGACAGTAGCCCAAATTTTAATTTATGAAAACTATTCTGGCGCTGTGCTTTTTTATTCCATTTGCGTTAGCCGGGCAACAGGATTTATCGCGCAATAATGACATAGATTATTTGCTTGCTGAGCTGGAGGTTCGCCATGCAAACCTTTACCATAGGATATCGAAGAGCGATCTTCATAAAAAAGCCGGAGCCTTAAAATCGAAAACCGGTGATTTATCGGACGATCAGTTCATGCTGGAACTGGAAGAGTTGATCAGCTCGATAGGTGATGGCCATACAACGCTGATCATCCCATCTTCCAGGTCGGTGAGCCACAAAAGACTTCCTTTCCGTATTTACAGGCTGGAGAGTAAATATATCATTACCTCGACAACTGAATCCTATCGCCACCTGGTGGGTAAGGTCCTTACAAAAATAAACGGTGTGGGCCTGGCTGAGATTGAAGAAAAATTTAAGAACGGTATCGCCCATGACAATGAATTCACGAAAATAAAATTACTGCCGGAATACCTCGTGATTCCCTCGATGCTCTTCGCTAAGGGAATAATTAAGGACACCAGTAAGATTTTAGTGACTGTGGAAAGCTTGGAAAAGAAGTCAAGCATCCTGGAGGTGTTGACTGTAACAAAACAACAATATACAGAGCTGCCGCTGTTTTTAACCGGGTCGGACAGTCCCTTGTGGCTTCAGAACAGGGGAAAGAAATTTTGGATGGATTCGCTGCATGAGAACCGGACCTTGTATATACAACTGAATAGCTCTGATATTGGAGGGCTCGAAGCTGAAATGAGATCATTTGCCAATGCGGTCGTGCAAACGGTGTCGAGGAATAAAACCAGCAATGTGGTGCTGGACCTTAGGAAAAATCGTGGGGGAAGCATCTGGAGGACAAAACCTTTGTTGAATGCTTTTGTAACAATCAGTATGCTTGATTCTTCGTGCAGGTTGTTTGTTGTTACCAGTACGGCTACTTTTTCTGCGGCGGTAGCTCTTGCGGCACTTATCAATGACAATACCCCGGCTGTTTTTATAGGAGAGCCCACTGGAGGAAGCCCTAACGGGTATGGGGATATCGGAAGATTTACATTGCCTAATACCAAACTTGAAATCCGCTATTCGCGTTTGTATGTGCAGAGCTCAAATCCCTATGACACAAGGCCGGCCATTTTCCCCGACATTCCGATAACTTATAACGTTGAAAATTTTTTTCATAGCGATCCAGCAATGGATGCTGTATTACTGTATCGTCCGCCGGCCTCGCTGTATGATAGGCTTGCAGGTTTGGTAACACAGAAAACTGCAAAAGAAATGATCGCAGTTTATGAAAATTTAAAAAAGGATAGTACAACACAGTATCGATTTAATGAGACGGTATTGGCTGGCCTTGCTCGGGCTTATCAAGAAAAAAATAGGATTGCAGATGCTGTCAGGCTTTTGGAATTTAATACTACCGAGTACCCATGGTCAGGATATGCGCATTACGTTTTAGCAGAGGCGTATTTGTTGGCAAACGAACCGGCAAAGGCAAAAGAAGCGTTCCATAAAGCATTCAGCGCTTCTAAATATTATTCGAGATGGGCGGATCTGGATTGACGTAACATGTGTCAGATATTTGATATGGGCTTAGTGGCGTGGAGTCTGGCTATATCAGGCGTTGTTGCACTCTTGTGTAGAATTCATCTTTATACTTTTCGCCGATGGGAATGGCTTTATCAGCAATGAAGACCTGGTTATTTTCTACTTTTTCAATAAAATCCATATTGATGATCCACGAATTATGTACCCTGATGAACCGTTCATCCAGGTGGTCGATTATGTCCTTCATCCTTTTGTAAACAAGCGTTTTTCCCTTTGCTGTAATTATAGCTAGGTATTCCTTTAATCCCTCTATATAAAATATGTCCTGGATGCGGAGTGCGACAATCTGCTTCCCTGTTTTTGCAAAAATTACTTCCTTGTTTTTATTCTTTTCGCTGAAGTATTGTATGGCTTTCTGCACTGCCAGGGCAAACCGTTCGGGCGAAATAGGTTTCAGCAGATAATCCAGGACATTCTGTTCATAGCTTTCTACAGCGTACTCGGAGTAAGCGGTCGTTAGGATGATCTTATGATTGGAGAGGATCTTTGCAAGTTCAATTCCTGATATTCCTGGCATATTGATGTCTAAAAACAGCAGGTCAGCCTGGGTAGTGCTTAAAAGCTGGATGGCTTCGGTGGCATTAAAACATTTGCCGACGATGTCCAGAACCGGGTAGTTATTGATATACTCTTCCAGCAGCTTCATTGCACGTGGCTCATCATCTACAATGACAGATCGTATTTTCATACAGGAACTTTTAAGTAGGCATGAAATTCGCTGCTCTTTTTCTCAAAGTTCAGCTCAAATTGATTCCCGTACAAGAGTTTTAACCTTTCTTCCAGGTTTTTAAGTCCTATTCCGGTATTTTTTTCCAGATCATTTCCGGTGAGCGTGTTAACGACCTTGTAGCTGAAAAACCCGTTTTCACAGCTTAGATCAATTTCGATCCTGTTCTTGTTGGAGGTTTTATCGACACCATGTTTAAATGCGTTTTCTATGAATGTAAGTACAAGCAAAGGCGGAACTAAACATCGCTGATCGCCCCGCAGCCGCGTGACCACAGGCACTTCGTATCGTAATCGCAGGTTCTCAAAATGAATATAATTATGAAGAAATTGAATTTCGGTTTGCACCGGAACGCGATCGCGTGAGGCTTCCGACACCATGTAACGCATGAGGTCTGAAAGTTTTTGAATCAGCACGGCCACAGCGGGCGCCTCCTTATATGCCTCATAATAGATATTGTTGAGGGAGTTGAAAATGAAATGCGGCTGCAGCTGTGATTTCAATAATTTCATCTCTGTTTCCAGTTGCGCTCTTTTTAGCTGCTCCCGGTTTTTTTCTTCGACAAGGCTTTCCAGTGTAATCTTGAGCATGACGGCTATCATCAATGCAATAAACACACTGATGACATCGTAAAGGAAATGCGCCTTTCCGAAATAAAAGAAATTGCCTTTCTCTGTTAAATTGGCAACTATCTTTCTTTCCAGGATCATCCGTGCTGCCACTACCACGAAGAAAAAACCTATGACAATCAAGGTAAATGGCAAGCGCCTGGCCTTGGAGAAAAACCTGGGATACAAATAATAGGTATACCCGTAAATAATAACAGCAAACGAAAGAAATGCGCTGATTGAGATTCCCAAAATGTACTCCCACTCATAGCTCAGCATACGCTGCCTGAGGTAGGCTGTAAACAGGACAAATGAAATGAGCCATCCGGTAATTTGTAAGAGAGATAATTTATGGATTTTTGTCATATGGCAGCTTCGAATTTAGCCACTTTGCGCTAAAAACATCAGGTGATTATTTAGTAACTTATATCGCATTGTATGAACTTTCTTCTCAAATACCTGGTATTAGCGATTTTCCTGCAGGCTGTCGCTGAATGTTTTGGTCAGGCAAAGGATTCTATTGTGTTTTTTGAGGCTGAAAGGGACGGTTTTCAAATTAACCCGGAAACCGGCGATACTACAAAGTTCGTTCTTTGCGGAGAACATATTACCACGGATGCCGCACGCTTCTTTTCCATGCTTGCCGGCTGCGAAAGAAATCAGCGCATTTTCCTGGCTAGGTACGTATACCGTGCCGATACATTTTTCCTGCAGCCTTTTGACTATAAAACCGAGCCGGCATTTGTATCCATCCAACTACATAGGTCCAGTGGCCCCAACCAAATATTGAAATTTCTCTCGGCAGATCGTAAAACCATCAGGGGTTCAGACAGCTCATGGATCATCCGGTGTTTCAAGCGCAGGAAAGACGTCTTTTTCAATCGCTCGGAGGACAGTGTGGTGGTATTGCCCAGGGGGAAATATGATGGAATTGAATTGCTTCAATTGTCAAAGATCTTTAGGGACCCTATTATTTTATTCCTCGATAAGCGGTACGATTATGTAATCGTAGTAAACCTGCCATTGGTTTCGCTGAAACGATACATTGCCGGCTCGGGGGCGCTCAAGGGAAGGGGAGTGATCAAAGAAAACTGTTTCTTTTTAAACGATTCGAACGATCCCTTTGATATAATTTCCGTGCGATAGCGCCGGAATTGCCTTGCTTTTTTACAGCGTTTAAGCCCGCATACCACAAACATTTAGCCAATACAACCCGTCGTTTGCGGAATCATTCCCGGCGTTAGTCGAAATCCTCGCATCACTAACCCATATTTCATTTTATTTGATTCACCTATAATAGCCATTGCATGAATCGAATAAAATACCTCGCTTGCTGCGTTTGTTTGTTTGCAGTTTATCACGCCGGCGCACAACTCGGCCAATCCTCGAACTACTATTACTTAGACCGCTCGCATTCGGAGCTCGACTTTTCCATAAAATGGATGAAGAGCGGCAAGGTCACCGGCACTTTCGACAATATCGCCGGCACCATTTATTATGATCCAAAAAAGCCTTCGGAACTCTCGGCAACGCTAAAGATCAGCATTAAGACACTTAGCACCGGAATTCCCCTACGGGACGCCGCCCTGATGAAGGAGTGGTTCGATACTGCCAACCATTCCTTTGCTTATTTTGAGAGCCTGCCGTTATCCAAACAGGATAAGCCAGGAAAAATAAAGGGAAACTTCACGCTCAAAGGGATTACCAAGGTTATTACGCTGGATGTTGATAAGATCGAACCGCCGGGGCTTGATTATCAAAACGACCCGTTCGTAGTAGTATCGGGAAAAACCTTCATCAATCGTAAAGACTTCAACGTTACCATGCCCACCTCCCGCTATGAAACTTCCGCGAATGATATGGTGGCCATTTCAGATTCGGTGCTGATAGAATTTAATTTGCTCGGTAAACAAACCAGCGCAAAAAACGCATTCAACCGCATTAACCAACCCGGCTCGCGCAATGCCCTCCTGTATGAAGCAATGAAAGTTGCGTCCCCTGCCGATATTCGGCAAAGGCTCGACAGTTTTTATAAAACGCCCGCTGCAAACCCAGGCCAGGATTTCAGTGCATGGTATGTGGGAACTTATTTTCTCACCACCAATGACCTGCAAAAAGCAATTCCCATTTTGCTGAAGGGCCTTGAACAGTTCCCGAACAGTCCCATTACTCACGACGCGGTCATGCAGGCTTACTATGAATCGAAAGACACGGAAGAGGCAAAGAAATGGATGAACAAACTGCTGGCCCTGGACCCGCATCATCCCAATGCGCTGGAATATAAACGGAGGCTTTGACCATGCGCAGGGTAATTTTTTGCATTTGCGTTTTAGGCTTTTGCCATTTCGCCAGTGCGCAAAGGGCATTCAGCACAGGTAGTGGAGTTATTAAATTTGTGTCTACTAAAAATTCCGACGTAAGCGCTGTAAACAACAACGTCGTAGTGAATGTGAACGAAGAAGGGATGATCAACTTTGAGCTATTGGTCAGGGATTTCAGGTTCGATATGGCAGAGATGGAAGAGCATTTCAATAAAAATTACCTTGAGAGCGACAAGTATCCGCAAGCATTCTTTAAGGGCCGCATCTATAGTTTTAAAACAATTAATTTAACGAAGCCCGGTTTGTATAAGGTAAAAGCCGAGGGCGATCTTTCGATCCATAATGTGACAAAAAAAATTGTTGTTACCGGCACGCTGCAGGTAGACAAAGGCGTTATTGTGCTTCAATCGAAATTCAGCATCGATATCGATGATTATAAAATAGAAACCGGATTAGGCGGTATGATCGTCGGGAGTAAAATGGATGTGGAAGTATCGGCGCGGTGCTTTGCCCGCACACCGTCTGATGCAGGCGCTGCCTTATGGCGCGGATACGATTTCCCTTAGTCGTCCGGCCAAACGGTCAAACAGCCTTCGATCGTCAGTAATGATCGCTGCCTGCGCCAAAAGATTATTTCTGAAATAAAGGACCTTACCGTAATTAGTGGTCAGTCCCTTCGGTAATTGCACTCTTACTAAAAAGCTGTCGTGGCGCACGGGGATCTTGGAAATAAATTCAATTGTCCCTGTCAGGTGTCCGAACTCCGAACTCGGGTAGCTTTCCACCCTGATCACTACTCGCTGGCCCCGTTTCACTTTTCCAAAACCCTTTTGCGGGGCCATCAGCTCGGCGTAGAATTTTGTTTGCAAGGGTTCGATGTAGAATAAGCTTTGGCCATTGGCGATCAGTTCATTTTCCTGCAAAGACGAAACGAACAATATCCTGCCGTCTTCGGGCGCTATCAGCACATATTGGCTTATCCATTTTTCTATTTCACTCTTCAGTTGCAATACCGACGAACGGAATTGCTGTTCCTGGTCTGCAACTGTTTTTTGCAGATCAAGGATCTCCTTTTTCTTGTTATGGCTGGTGAACTCATTATTGGTAAGCTCTGTATTGACCTGTCCGGCGCCCTGTTCTTTTGCAAGCAGGCGGCTTTTGTGTTGGTTCAGCTCCAATGGAGCGATCACTTTATCTTTTGCAAGCTGCTCATAAGCCCGTAATTCTGTTTCCTGCAGTTGTTTATCCTGTTCCTGTATTTCCTGTTGTTGCTGAATATTCTTCTTTAAAGATGAAAGGTAGGTAAGGTCTTTTTGAAGAAAGCTGGCTTTCCTGCGATAATATCCTCCCGCAAGCACCTCTTTTGCCTGCATCAGCTGGTCCTGGAAACCCTGGTAGGATGTTTGCAATTCGCCCAGGTGTGAAAATGCTTTTGGATCGTGTTGCAAGAGGATATTGTATTGTCCTTGTTGCGTTGAGTCGATAACCTGTTCTATCCATGCTTTTAACCTGACAACCGCATTGAATTCCGCCGTGCTTTCCATATACCCGAGGTGCTCGCCTTTTTTAACCAGTTGCTCGTTTGCAACAAATAGCTTCATGATCTTGCCTTCCACTTTCGCAGCAATCAGCTTTGGCGGATTTATGGCCACCAGCCTCGTAGATGCCGGTATAACATCAGGATACCTTACGAGAAAAGTCAGGCCAAACAGGCAGAGGAGGACAAGCAGGAATATCATATTCCCTTTGCGGATCATCCATTGTGGCTTGTGGCTGATGATGTCCTTGATTTCATCGCTCACCAATTCGTCCTGCTGCGTTGTAATGGCATTGCCCCGCATATGTCGATTTTTAGTTTCCCAATTCTAATTGATTTTTTACAAGCGTATAATATTCCCCTTTGAGGCTTGCAAGCTCGCGGTGTGTGCCGCGCTCGGCTATTTTCCCTTTATCGAGGACTATTATCTGGTCGGCATTTTTTACCGTACTGAGCCGGTGCGCCACCACCACTACGGTCCTTCCCTTAAAGAATGATTCGAGGTTCCTGAGAATGATGCTTTCATTATTGGCATCGAGACTGTTGGTGGCCTCGTCGAAAAGTATGAACTCAGGGTCGCGGTACACCGCCCTTGCAATCAGGATGCGTTGTTTCTGGCCCATGCTGATGCTGTTGCCTTCCGGACCGATCTTAGTATTGTACCCGAGGGGCAGGCTTTCGATGAATTCATGCACATTGGCCATGGCGGCGGCATGCCGTAGTTTGTCCATATCCACTTTCTCAACGCCCACCGCAATGTTCTTCGCAATGGTATCGGAGAAAATAAAACTCTCCTGCATTACAGCGCCGCAGTGGCTGCGCCATGTCTTATGACTGATATTATCAAGCGACGTATTTGCAAGCTTTATCTCGCCTTTTTGTGGTGTATAAAATTTCAACAGCAGTTTGAGCAAGGTGGTCTTGCCACTTCCGCTAACACCAACGACTGCGGTTGTTTTTCCTTTCGGTATTACGAGGTTGATATCCTTCAGGACAGGTTCATTGCCGGCGCCGGCATAGGTAAAGCTTACATTGTTGAATGCAATGGCTGGTTCGTTATTGGCCGGTGACACGTCAGGCGAGTCATGGGCCTTACCAGGAATTGGCGGCCCTTCTGTTTTTGTGAACATGATGAGCCCATTACCTTTTCCACCCACCAGCTTGGTGGTAAATGCTATAGGCAATTCTTGCAGCAACGGCTTTCCTGCCGGTTCTTCATCATCCATGGCGTGGATCTCATTTAACCTGTCCATGCTGATCCTTGCATTTTGCCAACTTTGTATAAAACCAATCATTTGTTCAATGGGGCTGTTCAGTTGCCCGATGATGTATTGAATGGCCAACATGGAGCCAAGTGTCATTTGCCCATCGATGACTGCTTTAGCTGCAAGAAAAGTGATGAAAATGTTTTTTCCTTCATTGATAAAAAAAGCTCCGCCCTGCTGCCATTGATTTAAGGCGAGGCTTTTCATGCCAAGCTTGAATAACCTGGCCTGCAGTCTTTCCCATGTCCATCGCATGGCTTTTTCCACACCATTCAACTTTATTTCCTGCATGCCCTGTACCAAATGGATGGTGGCGCTTTGCTCCTGCGCCGCCACATCGAATTTCTTATAATCCAGCACCTTCCGCTTTTTCAGAAAAATGATCACCCAGAATGAATACAAGATAGCGGCGGTAGCAAACACCATGAAAATACCGGTATTGAAAATGGCGAGGATGATGGAAAACACGATAAGGTTCAGCACCGAAAACAAAACATTCAACGATGATCCTGTCAGGAATGACTCGATGCGGCTATGATCGGACATCCTTTGCATGATATCCCCGGTTTTCTTACTGTCAAAAAAACCAATCGGAAGGCGCATTAATTTGATGAGGAAATCCGTGAGGATAGAAACATTTATCCTGGTGTTGATGTGCAGCAATATCCAGCCCCGCACAAATTCTACGGCAAGTCTGCCGGCAAACAAGGCAAGCTGTGCCAACAATACGATGTAAACAAAATGAATATTGCCTGTATTCACACCATTGTCCACCACGCTTTGTGCCAGGAATGGAAGGAAGAATTGCAATAGGGTCGAAATGCCAAGGCCGATAAAAAGCTGGAAGATCAATTTCTTGTATGGTAATATATAATTGAATATATTTTTAAATGCCAGGCCCTTTGTTCCCTGTTCTTCTGGTTCATGATCGTTTTCATAAAATAGCGGCGACGGGTCTAGTAGCAATGCCACCCCTTCATCCTGCTTGTTCGTTTTGCTGCTTATCCAATGCGATTTGAACTTATCCTGGTCATACGTAATCAATCCTCTTGCGGGATCGGCGATGAATAATTTATCCTTCTTTGCCTTGTACAACACCACAAAATGATTTTGGTTCCAGTGCAAGATGGCAGGCAGTTTTGCATCTTCCACAAGTTGCTCGTAAGTTAACTTAACAGACTGCGTTCTGAAACCGATGGATTCAGCCGCTTCGCTGATGCCCAAAAGATTGACGCCCTCTTTTCCGATCTGCGATTTTTGCCTCAGCGTTTGCAGGGATATGTTTTTACCGTAATGCCGGGTGACCATTCTCAGGCAGGTAGGCCCGCAGTCTACTGAATCGGGTTGCTTATAAAAATGAATTCTTTTCATAGCGATTAAGGTGTATTGTCCTTGCCAGTGCTCTCTAAAATGGCTGTCAGCTGGCTTTTTAACTTCTCTAATTCACTTGGACGATGTGCATCACTTGCCAATATTTTTCCATTCCGAACTACCAGGTACCGGGGAATCGACAGCAATCCATCGTAAATGCCGAGTTCCTTTGCAAGAAAGTTTTGCATTTCTTTGCCGGCGAGTATATGATATCCGCCGAGGTGCATTTTTTGGATGATATTTTTCCATTTTTCCTTTTCCGTCATCCTGTCAATTGACAAGTAAACACGGGCAATGTTATTGGCGTGGAGGAAACTGTCTGTTGCATAATTGAACTGCATTTCGTCAAGGCATGGGCTACACCAGGTAGCCCATACGTCTACATACAGCAGTTTATTTTTAGGAATTGCATAACGTGTTAAGTCGAAGCTGGTCGTACTGCCCGCCGAGTCTACGATGCTGATCGGCACGGCTGTATAATGTTTTCGTGCGCTTGCAACGCGCTTTTTTGTCTCTTTCGATTTTTTATAGGAGCTTATGATAGGAATGAACACGCTGTTGGGATACTGGCGGGTAAAGAATGGTATTTCATCTTTCATAAACTCTTCTGCGTTCACCGATAGCCCGTTAAGTATATGGGTTGCAAACAGGTATTCTCTCAATTGACTGTCTTTTACGGGCAACAGGTATGCAAATTCGCCGGTAATGGTAAGGGTGCGATCGCTGGATTGCACGATGGTGTCGGGCTGTGAATATATGTTGCCTGTGCCTAGCCGCTGAGATCTTATATAGCTGAAATATAGATTAGGATAAAAATAGCCGCTCAGCGCATAGGGTAAATTTGGATCATGTGGCGAAAGCAATTGAAATAATTGGTTCATTATTCCCGTCCTTGTTTCTTCGGACATTCCAAGGTTCTTCGTGCTGGTGCCGCCTATTCTTCTTATAGCTTCTGCTAACAAGGTTGCCGTAATACTCGTTTTCATGAGCGCAAAATAACCGCTGTCTATTTCGCTTTTTTTAAGCAGGTCCCTGAAGGGAGTGAGTTGTCTATTAATCTCAGATGATATGAATGGCGCAATGCTGTCTTGCCGGCCGGACCGTATTATTTTCCAGACTTCTGTGAATTTATCGACGGGGTTATAATTGTATTCATAGAAATACTGGTGTCCTTTTGCATTGGATCCATTGAACAGGCAGGTTATTTTTTTTGTTTTCGCGTAGCTGCTGAAGTCCAGCATGAAATTGATAGAATCCCCCGGTTGGACAATCAGCCTTACGGGGTGATCGGAAAACAGCAGTGTTACAAATACGGGCCTGCTGCAGGGGATATCTACTTTAAATGCATCGTCCTTTGCAATCACGGTGTCCTGCGCCTCAAAGGAAATATTATTGAAACGGCCATTTATGGGTTTCCTGATGTGGATAGCGTTGCCCTGGTAGTCCTTAAGCCTTCCACTAATATGGCATTGGCCGAAAGATTGGTCAACAATACAAAGAATAAGGGATAACAGAAAAACGTACCGCATAATCATTGTTTATAAACTTACATTTATCCTGCAATTTAGCAAGATCAGGCACCAACCTTCGGTTCCGTAACAGCAGCTCAAAACTGTTAGTGCCTGATCTCCTGGCTACTAATCGCCTACAAATGATTCAAGTAACTAGTTGCAAACGTAGTTAACTGAACATGTTCCAGATCCGGAGCTGCAATATGTTTGTATGTCCTGCAAACAGGTGCTCCAACTTACGGGTTCGTTGTAAGACCAGCAGCCAACACTGCCGATACATGTGCCGTAGCATGCTCCTCCACCAGGATCGTCGTCCTCACCGCTACCCCTGATGCTTTTTTGCTCTTGCCTGCTTAATGGCTTGCCTAAGGTTTGAAACTTGTTCATTGTAAAAGGTTTAACTTTAAGTAATTGGCCCGGGTTAAGGTACCAGGCTCTTTACCCCGTCTGTTGGCCCAGCCGGCAGGCTTTGTTGCAACAAAGAGTTTTGGCGCCCGGGCCTTTCTATGCAGGGATGGCACTGGTTTCGGAAATTTCTGTCCTTGTTTCTATATTTTCCGCCGTCAGTCCTTTCACGATTGCCCGTAGATCGCCGGTGGTATATTGCTTTGGCAATTCAAATCCATTAATAAAGATGGTAGGCGTAAACTGGATGCCGCTTTTTTCAGTCCATTGTTTGTGCATCGCCAACTGGTCCGTAACATCGATGGATTCATCTGTATAATACGCCCCGGCAAACCGCTGATAATCCATCCATTCATACCAATCCCGCAAGACTTGTTTTTTGTATGCAATGCCAGCATTTTCATGGCTGTGTAAATGCCGGAGGAGGTATTGTACGGTGGTAATTTTTTTATCTTCTTTATCGGTGTCTGTTATGGAGAAGCGGATGCTGAACCCGATGTCATGTTTCTGTAACAAGGCTTCCATCAATGCATGGGTTTTGGCGCAGGGACCGCAGTAAGGGTTGCAGGCGACAATGATTTGAACATTTGCCTTGGGGTTGCCTAACTGCAGCTCGTTCACAAAGGGCGTTGTATCGATGATGCGTTGCTGATGCAGCATTGATGTTATGATGGTGGGATCGTTCTTCAATCTTTTAAGCACAAAATTCGCATGCTCTGTTTCCCTGTTCTTTTTCAGGGCGGGTTTCAATACCGACAGCCAGATTGCCGAGGCTATCGTAAACAACAGGACCATGGTAAGTACTTCTGCGGCAGCAATCGCCCGTATATCAAATGCTGTTATGAGCGGAATTTGCAGGGCAAATTGAAACCATAGAATGGCAACGATCAAAAGACAAAGCGGACACCATTTGCCAACTATTTTCCATTGATAATAAATGGAGAAAAACGTAATAGGCATTGAGATCAGTGCGGCCACGGCAAGCAAGGAAGCTGCACCGGCCCCAGCGATCAACTGTAGAAAGAAAATAACGGAGATAGAAAAGAAGTAAATGATGGAGGCATCGGCCCATTGGAACCAACGGAGAATTTTCAGCGGCCTGGATCTCATGACTGCGTTGCAATCCGTTTGCGAGCTTGCACCGCATAGCTTGTCAGTTATTGGGTTTGTTACGCCCAATTCGTGTTGCACGATTAAGATGGCTACAAACAAACCTGCAAGGGATGATATGGTCAATGCAAGGGTGAACCATGAGGTATTGAACCACATGCCTGCAACGATGACCAAGGTTAACACCGCAGCTTGCCTTAGCAGCAGGCTGTGCTTTTTTTTCCGCCGGGCGGTAGCGATCTCATTTTCATCATTATGCCAGTTTGCTGGTTTCTCAGCCGCTATAATAATGCCATTCCACTGATCATAAAAATCAGGATACTTTTTTTGCAGGTCTGTTACGTTCGTGACAACAACGAATTGTCCGCCTCGGTTGTTCAGGTATGCGAGGAACGGGATCGGCAGCTCGCTGATCTTTTCTTTATCCACGACCAGGGCGGCATTATCAATTTCCAGTTCGTCGAGCGTGTCGGTAATACTTAAAAGAGATGGATAATTAGGATGTGCAAGTAAGCGCGAACGCAATAGGTCATACGCTATTGGTATGCGAAGGCAACGCAGCCAGTCGGCCACTTGCCGTTCCAGGATAAGGTTCATGGTCTTAATGATTAGGGATCTACGATAGTTTTTAGCTTTTCACGGGGACTTTCAGTTTCGCGCAGGATATTTAAATTCGACAGTTAGGTATTCTCTAAAATGGAATTTAGAAAAGTTTTTAGTACCAAAAAAATATTTTTCATTACCCATTGAGTTGCTGTAATTTGATCATCCCGTGATTCGGAATAAGCAGCACATATGAGCTTGTCAGCGCAACTTGCAAAACATTTCAGGGATGTTCACTTCGGCGGAAACTGGACCTCCGTCAATTTAAAAGACAGTATTGCCAGTATCAATTGGCAGCAGGCTACCACGCAGGTACATTCCTGCAATACCATTGCAGCGCTTGTATATCATATAAACTATTATGTGAGCGCCGTGCTGAAGGTTTTGCAGGGCCACCCGCTCGATGCGCACGATAAGTATAGCTTTGACCTTCCGCCGATACAATCGCAGGAAGGTTGGGAACAATTATTGGATAAAACCTGGAGTGACGCTGAAAGCTTCGCAGTGTTGGTAGAACAACTGCCCGAAGCAAAGCTTTGGGAAAATATGGCAGACCCTAAATACGGAACATACTACAGGAATATCCAGGGCATAATTGAGCATGCACATTATCATCTCGGCCAGATAGTGATAGTAAAAAAGATGTTGTTATAAACCTGAAGTACAATGGAATTGACATTCTTTCCGGGCCTAAGCAGAAAGTGCTTTCCATCCCCACAGGCAGGGTAGAAATCATTCAAAGCAGGTCGAAATTCCCTACAGTAATATACTTTTTGAAAAATAGGAAAGAGGTGTTTGGGATCAGCAGGGATAAGGATGGGTTTTCAGGCGACAGTTTGTTGCAGATTGCTAACGCGGCTGATAAGTTGGGTATGCCCATTTCACGTGTGTGGCCTCCAACAAGCTATCTGTAAATCCCCGACTAAGGGAGTGTTTCCATGTCCACTTATTTCTAAAATATTTTTAACAACATGAGAATAACGATCGCCACGCTTGTGCTTGCAATATGGATTGCGGCATGCCAGGACCAGTCAAAAAAAACCGATGGCAGTTTTGCTAAGAATGGTACCGATACTGCGGTAAATGAAAAATCATTCATTGAGCTGGGTGGAGAAAAGCAATACGTGGAGATTACCGGCGCGTCGTCACGCAATCCTGTTCTGCTTTTTATACATGGAGGCCCGGGCTGGCCCCAAACGCCGCATCTTCGGTATTTTAATGCAGACCTCACAAAAGATGTCATACTCGTAGCGTGGGAACAATCGGGCTCCGGAAAATCATTCATGCAAAATCCTGAACCAAAAAATCTAAGCCTGGAGCAGATCGTGAGCGATGCGCATGAACTGACTCAAATACTTAAGAAAAAATTCAACCAGGATAAAGTTTACGTTGCTGGATTTTCGTGGGGCAGTACGGTAGGACTGAAGCTTATTGACAAATATCCGGACGATTACATTGCTTACTTCGGCATTTCACAAGTGCTTAGCGCAAGAGAGAGTATCAGGCAGTCGAGAAAATGGATTACCGAACAGGCCAGGTCCCGCGGAGATAAGCCAGCCCTTGCAGCGCTGGAACGAATTGAGAAAGGGGATACCGGCATATGCAAAAAAGAGCTCGAGTGCTTTTATAAACAATACGAGTTTTTAACAAAATATGGGGGTGCTATCTATAAAAAGGAATCCGAAGCGGAGATAGAGAAAGCAGTAACTAAATATGAAGACTATAAAGATTATGATTGGATGAAGGCATTCAATTATTCCATCGGCCGGCTGGAGAATGATCTGTTCAATACTGACCTGCGTACAATAACCGAAACTAAGATCCCCGTATATTTCCTGGTGGGAAGGCACGACTGGAATATTCCGGCGCATGTTACCGAAACATACGTCAGCAAGCTGAAGGCCCCTAAAAAAGAGGTTATCTGGTTCGACAATTCCGGGCATGAACCCCTGGAAGAAGAAGCTGCAAAGTTCAACCAGGTGATCATTGAAAAAATCAGGTCAACTAATGCACAATAGCGCTTTGCAACGCTTGCAGGGTACCGCTATTTTTTATATTTTACCGTACTTCAATCCTGCACTATGCGTAAACTATTGCTTATCCTGGTTGTGTTGCCGGCCTGTACTGTTTTCGGCCAGCAGCGGAAGCACGTACAACATATCGGTTGGCGCGGCAGTAATATAGAGCTGCATTCCATTTCAGATAAATCGAAACAACAGGTATGCAGCGTATTGTTGAAATACGATAGCATCAGGGGATTTTTACTCACCGGTAATATAGAATACCAGCAAAGTTTTACGCTTCCCCGCAAGCCCAATGAAAACATGCTGGGCGGCTTTTTCAGGGATGGCAAGATATTCCTGTTCCTGGACAACGGTGGCGAGGATGGGCTCCATTGCTGGACCATCGATCCAACAACCGGCAGCGCGCTGGAAAACATCATTCCTTTCGACCTAAAAAGAGAAAAAATAATCGATCGCATCAGTTGCGGCGACCATTTCCTGTACTTCACCGCAAACAAAAAAACTTCCGAGTTTATCATCCACGATTTTACCAGCGAAAGCAAGTTCACCACCACCCGGCACGCATTCGACGAAGGATGGTGGCAGGACCTTACCAGGGCCCGCGGTTTCAGCCGCGCAATCGACGTAGAAAAAATAGATTTTGAAGGCGATTGCAGCGTGGAAGTAGCGGCAACGTCCAATAAAATCTATGTAAGAAATGATTCGCTTTTCTTGCTCATGAATGCTCAGAACGGGATCACCAGAATATTCAGCTTTGACCTTCCGGGACAAACCGTGGCACAAAGAACAGTCACACATGCGGTTCCGGCAATGACGCCTGGCAAGCCCGGCGCCTTTGCAGATAATTCTTATTTGCTTAAGGACAAACTGTATTACGTGTATGCAACATTGGATAGCCTAGGCCTGGAGGTAATTGATTTTAATACTGGCAAAACACTTAGGTCCTACAGGACAGGCCGCGGTGAGGACATTCCTTTTAAAAACACTGCGCTGATGCAGGAAGGGGGCGCATATTCTTCCAATGCAAAACGCGAGCTGGACAAAACCCGTCAATTGCTTCGCAAAATGGTTACCGGCGACGCGGTAGTGGTAGCTACACTCAATAGCAAAGGGCAGGTAGCGTTAACGATCGGGTCTTATAAAAAAATAAGCACCGGCGGCGGCGGAGGCAGGTGGACGACAGCCGGTGTGGGTAGCCCCGGTAACGTGCCGACCATGGTATATATACCTACCGGTGGGTTCGCCCGCAGCGCCTGGACAAAATCAGCCTATTTTAAAATGCTGATGGACGCTGATACGCATGAACACGTCGAAGGCAATATGGGCGCATCCATCAACGAAAAAATCGAACAATACACAAAGGGACTCAAAATACCAATGGAAGCAGAAAACCTATTTGTGTACAATGGAGCATATTATTACGCTTATTACAATAAGGAAGAGCGTAAGCTGTCGCTTGTGCAGTTTTAAATGCACTGCCTGTTGTACAAATAAAAAATCCGGGACTGGCATCCCGGATTTTTTTATGCTGTTTACACATCATCGGTCTATCTTCTCGCTTTTACCAGCTTAGCGGTATTCACTACCTGGCCATTGACCTTTAACCGTACCATGTATACTCCCGGTGTAAAGGTGCTGTTGGACACATCCAGCCGCAGTGTATTCATTCCTGCGGGAAGCTTGCCTGCATCCCTGCGGAATATAACCCTTCCCGTCAGGTCCACTATATCAACGCTTACATGATTGGATGCGGCGCTGTTGTCGAAGTCGATCTTCAGGTTGTTGGTGAATGGATTGGGATAAGCCAGTATGCGCACTTTCTTCAACTCTTCTTCAACTGCCACTTCTGTTGTAGCAGCATTTGCGCCGCGCGAAGCGTCGGTAGTTTGCACAATGCTGCCATCATTGAAGCGGTTCGGAACAGTTCCGCCGGTAACATCGTCATAGGCCTGAATCACAATTGCAGTTGTGAAGGTATAGTTGGCATCGGGTGGCGATGAAACGTTCAATAACAATTCGCCGTTTTCGTCAGGGGCCACATCGCCGATGTATGCTACTTCCGAATCGTTGCGGTACGAGTTTAGGTATACTGTCCGGTTGCCGATGGAATAAGTGGCATTGAAATTACCATCCCATCCCGGTCCTATGCTTCCAAAGAAACCAATGCGGTAACGTTTGGAATGATTGAGGCCTGTGAGCTTGAATTGCCCAACCTGAAGCCGGTCTAACCAGTAGCAGCTTCTCGTTACTGCATCGGGGAATATACCTACGCCGCTTTGCATTCCTGCATCGTTTTGTCCATTGAAGTGTTGCGTAATGCTCATGGTAATGCCCGTATTCTGCAAGGCATCGTTCTTAAGATCAGGGAAGGTCTTTCCTGCATCGGGGTTCACATTGGTATTGTTCCAGGGCGAACCTGCAGGATAGGTGAACGTGAGGTTCACATATATCACTGACTTAGGCGTAATGGTCACTTCTGTATTGCTGTACTCGGAGAAGGTCGGTCCTCCACTGTTGGTGGCCCTCACCCTGAACCAATACTTAGTGTTAGCGCTAAGACCATTATTGGTGTAAGTGGTTACGTTGGCTCCCGTGGTGGTCACCAGCGTCCATGGTCCCGCGGCATCGGTTGCCCTGTATATTTCGTAACCTGTTTCCGCATTGGTACGGTCTGCCCATACCAGTGTCACCGCATTTTTGTCTTTCGGTTCTGCGTACAGGTGAATGGGATTCATCAGCGGGACGGTATCTGTGAATTCTTCCAGTACAACACCGTTCAGGTACATGAACTGTGCGCTTGCCTGTTTGGTAATATCTACCTGCAGGTTATTGGATGCATTAGGCGTCATTCCACTCAGGTAAGCAACGCGATGTTGATTGTACCGCGCATCCAGCGAAGTGGTAACCGCGCCGGTACCAGCATAATTAGCTGAAGCGGTAAGGCCATTATTACTGCTGCCGATGAAAGCAACGTTGTATTTCTTCGCGGGATTCAACCCGGTGAACGTAATACGCCTGTTGGTTGCGTGGTCAGACAATACGCCGCCAACCAGTACGGAATCGGTGTACACGCCGGAATTATTACCGGTAAGATAACCAAGGCGGAATGTATTGCTCCAACTACTGTCTATGCGTATGCTGATAGCGGAGGTAGTTCCTGCTTCATCTTTCAGGTTAAGCAGTTGTTTGCCCGCATAAGCAAATCCTACAAAATCGTTCCACGGCATTCCTGCTGCATTGCCATCGGTTCCAAAGTTTACATAGAACGAACGCGTACGCTTGTCTGCCACTTGCACTGTAATGGTTTTTGAATTGGTGCCACCTTTATCATCTTTTGCAATGATGTTAATGGTATGCAGGCCCAGGAATTCCTTACCGGGATCGGCCACCAACTGATAGTTGCTTCCGCCGAGCGATTGCAGTGTAACGAATGGCGGCAGGTTTTCTGCTGTAACCGTAATTACATCGCCGGCATTGTCGGTAACGGTGAAAGGCTCACTGAACGTGCTTTCAGTTTTTACAAAGATGTTGTCCAGGTTATTGATCAGCGGGCTGTTATTACCCGTGAGCACCGACACCGTATCGCTGGGCTGTGAGTCGCCAATGGAATTAGACGCCACCACATAATAATAATACTGTGTTACCGGTACTGCCGTTGCATCGGTATAAGTAACTGCATTGGCATTGTTGCCTGCGGGGTTCAACAAGGTATAAGGACCACCGAGGGTAGTTGCCCTGAATATCTTGTACCTTGTTTCGTTGTATGCTATATCGTTCCAATTAAGGCGCGAGCCTTTGTGCTCCACGAACTCACCTGTTAAACCAGTAGGCCGTGCAGGAGCGGTGCCATCATCGTATTGATTGATGATCTCGAACGCATTGAGCCAGCCACCGATATCGGGGTGCGGGTCACCGATCATTTGAACAGTGATAACGCCGCTTGCATTCGGCGAAAGGTCGTTGATGGAAACCTTGTTTTGCGTATTACCCTGTACCGGCAGTGAAACTGAAATGGAACCTACCTGGTAAGTAGTAGTTCCGTTGTCGGGATACAGGTTAAACACGCTGCTGGCGAAGAATGTCAATGTATACTTGCGCGCGGGGTTCAATCCCGATATAGTAAGCGTTGAAATGTCTACTGAATTATTGCCGAGGAAATAACCCCAGTGCACGCCGTCTTTCATTACAGCATCGGGATACACGCCGGAATTATTGCCCGTTTGTGCTCCAAGGTCGTTCAGGTTGAACTGCCAGCTATTGGCCACTGCGGCCCCTACGGTAGTGGTGGTACCTGCGGTATTTTTAAGACTGGCGATGGACTGGCTGCCCATGTTGTTCCATGGAGCGGGAGCGGTAGTGCCATTCTTAATGCTCACGAGTATCTTTTCGTTCGGGTCTTTTTCATTTACCGTAATGGTAAATGAACGGCTTACCCATGCTCCGAATCCATCGTCTACCATTAATGATACATTGTACACACCCGACACCGCATAGCCCGGCGCAATGTGCAGTGTTCCGCCGCCGGTGCCGTTGTGGCTGAAGCTTGCAAACGAAGGCAATCCTGTGAACGTCCAACCGATGAACGAAGGATTCTCATTGTCATTGGCCACGATGGGCAGATCCAGCACAGCGCCTTCATCGATGGAAACATTGCTGATTGGATTGAGGGTTGGCGGGAAGTTATCATTCACCAGCATATTGAGGTAGGTGGTATCTCCGCCGCCATTGCCATCGTCCACATAGATGTTGATCACATATCCGCCCTGGTCGCTGAAGCCCGGATTGAATGTCAGCTCGGCTGCGCCGTTAATGCCTGTGGTAAGTGTAGCAAACCAGGGCAGGTTGTCTGAGCTGAAGCTGATGGCATCACCATCCGCATCGGTTGCGGCCAGTGGCAATACGAATTGTACCGAGTGACGTATCGTAAAGTCCAGCACGTCTGTTACCACCGGCAGAGAGTTCAGTGTTTTGCCGCTGGCTTCATTGGTATACGCAGTGAGGCCGCCGATACCTTTTGCGCGCACTTTATAGAAATAAGTTACGTTGGCAAAGAGGCCGCGGTCTGTATAATGCTTCTGCGTTCCGGTGCCGCCGGCTACGGTGGTAATAAGCCTGAAATTGGTATTGTCATTGGTAGAGCGGTAAATTTCGAATAGCGTTTCGTTGCTCGAATTATCGTTCCATGTAAGATTGATGGCCGAAGAAGATATCACTGTTGCACTCAGCAGCGTGGGTGCCGCCGGTGCGGGAGGCGCAGCTTGTGTGGTAGCGGAAGCAGCAGCCGAGAACGATGATTCACCCGCGTTGCTGATGGCCCGCACCTTATACCAATAAGTAGTGGATGCATTGCGTCCTGAATCGATGAACGAGATAACGCCTGCGGCTGTGGTGCCGATGTTAAGGAATGGCCCTGCGGCCGAGGTTGCGCGCACTACTTCAAAACCCGTTTCATCGCTGCTGTTGTCTGTCCAGCCCAGTGCAATACGATCGAAGCCTGTTGCATTTGCATTCAATGCAGAAGGCGCTGTGGGCGGAGTGCCCGGTGCAGTGTACGAATCGCTGAATGCCGAAGCAGGCACCAGTTGGCGACCAAGCCCCGCATCATTCTGCCAATACAATTCCATTACCTGGTCCGAGCCCACTTCCATGTAGGTAATGGTAATGGGATATATGCCTGCGGTGAGCAATATCGGTGTTCCTGTTTTACAGGTAACCGGATGCGGGAAGTCGTTCGCAACCTGCGGTGTTGCAGTATGCGAATATGGTTGGCCTATGTATACTTTGCTGCCGTCATCGGAACAGGTTTCGAAAGTATACGTCGCCGTAGTGGGTATGTTGATGTATCCGCGCCATATAATGGCAAACTGGTCATCGCGGTTACGCACGCTCAGGTCGAGGTTCGGTGATAGGCCCGATTCAACTGGGCTGCCAATAGCCTCGAAGTCGGGCAGCACAAACCATAACCCTTCATAATATTGGTAGGCCAGTCCTTGCAGCTTGGTCACCACGTTCAACTGATTACTGGGCGCTGATACATTGCCTGCAGCGTCCTTTGCTTTTACAATGAATGTATAACGCTGGAAGCTGTCCAGCTCATTGATGGTGAATGAAAGCTTATCCGTAGTATACAGCTTGGTGCCGTTTACATAGATATCATATTTGGATACGCCTGCGTTGTCTGTCGATGCGTCCCATTCCAATGAAACGGAGAAGCGGCCAACCGCGGTGTAGCGCAGGTTGCCCGGCGCTGTGGGCGGATTATTATCGGCCGTTGTTGTAACGCTTACTTCATTGCTGTTAGCAGGTGCGGCGCTGGTATTATTTACAGCGCGCACTATGTAATAATATGTTTTGCCGGAAGCAAGATTTATATCATTATAAGTAAGTACGTCCGCTGCTGTAAGTGCAATGAAAGTATAAGGACCTCCCGCTTGCGTTGCGCGATAGATCTCGAATCCTGTTTCGTTGAATGCGGGCGTGGGATTATCGCTCCAGTTAAGCTGCACACTGGTAGGTGTCAACACAAATGCGTTGAGGTTCTTGGCCGCATCAGGTTTATTCACGCCGTTTGCCGGAACTACGCTGAAGTCGGGCGAGAAGAATGCATTACAACCGAATTGTTCCCTTACCCTTGCCCTGTACAGTCCGGGCGCGGCATTGTAGATACTGTCTGTACCAACAATAGTGCTATCCGTGCTAAGATGCCAGTATTCATATCCTACAAAACCGGGGGGCAGTCTCAATGGAACGGTAGTGCTTCCGTCCGGCGCGGGTAATACCTTGCTGCGAAGTCCTTTGATGGTAATAGGCGGAGTAACTGTAGTGCTTTTAGGACCAACCACAACGGGTTTGGGCGACCACTCCGACCATGGGCCCGTGCTGGTTCTCTTAAAACGAACGCGGTATGTCCCGTACGTGGTAGCAACATATTCGTTGGAAGTGGCGCTGGGAATAGTGGTATAGCCGCTTCCCGTGTTCACCTGCCATTCGTATGCAACAAAACCTGGGGAAATGCCCAGCCTTGCACTGACCGTTTCATCGGGGCAGAATTCACTTTTTTGAAAATACACCAGGGGGTTGGCCTTGTGCATATCGTTCATATATTCTACATAACCTGGCTCGAACCAGTGCGAGATCCATATATAGTGTCCGCGGTCGGGGTAAAGCGTCCATTTGATATCGGCGCCGCGGTTCTTGAGTGAATCGTGCAGCATCTGGGCCATGAACAGGCTGGGATTGGCATCCAGCCCCCCGGTTGCAAACCAGATGGGCACGTGAATAAAATCAGGAATAAAGGGAATGAGCCCTGTAGCGGCTGCTGAGCTGGGCGTTGATTTGGTAATGCGATGGGGATAGCCGGCCACGATGTCGAAGCTTGCGCTGCCGCCCGCCGATGCGCCGTTAACGAGCACGCGGTCCACATCAAGCTTACAATATTTTGCAAGTGAGTCCAGTACCTGTATTACAGGACCGTAATATGAGTTGCCGAATGAGCCGCCGGTATTTTGAGGGAACAATACAAATCCATCGAAGGAGCCATTGTCTACGCGATCGCGGAAAATTTCACCGCCCTGTAACAGGTGAATCTCGTTATCGTAGATGCCGCCTTTTTCTCCGGCCCCATGCCAGAATATCATAACGGGATATTTTTTACCGTCCGATACATTGTGCTGGTAGGTTTTGGGGAATTTCAGGCGAAATGAAATGCCGTTAAAGTGATAAGCTTTGTACGATGATGTGTTCCAGCCGAGGTTACGGTTGGTGATCACCCATTTCTGCACATTGCCCCAGTTGGTTACCGGCGCGCTGCCAGGATTGTACAAATTGATAGGGTCTGCGGGGTCAAACACGTTGGGTTGAGCCTTAAGGGCGGCATAAGCAATCAATAAGGTTGTGGAAAGAAGTAAAACCTTCTTCATAAATAAAGTATTATTCATTTGAGATAAAGACCAGGTTAGCCAAAAGGTTTTTTTGGAAGGATATTAAACAGCATTAAAGAGACGATGTAATTGCTAATAAGGTTGTTTCAGATATACTGCGGGCAAAGGGTAAAAAAACCAGGCGTGAAGGTATCAAAATTCCCGGTGAAAAGCAGTCGAGGAACCTGTAAATATTTCCAGATTATTAATTGGTGGTAATAATACGATAAGTGGTTTTACGCGGGCTGATGTCGTGAATGGATGAGGCCGCTGTTACAGCCGCTTGTTTGTGAAAAATTTACCGGATGGATCATCGAAAAAGACGTGTCCAGGATAAATTTTTACAGAAAACTATTCAAATGCCGAAAGTTCCGTAATTTGCCGAAAATTTCGTCGATCGATGGACAAGCTGACCAAGCAGGAACGTGAAGCAATGCTGGCAATGTGGAAGACGGGCACTGGCACTGTTCAGAACATCCTGGAGAACCATGAGAAGCCGGTGCCGCATAAGAACACGCTTGCATCTACCCTTAAGAACCTTGAGAAAAAAGGTTTGGTGCAACATCGGCAGATCGGGAACCTGTTCGAATACACCCCAAGCGTAACCAAAACAGCCTACCTGAAAACTTATTATAAAAGTTTTCTGAGCAATTTTTTTGATAACTCCGTTGAGAGCCTTTTATCCTTCATAGCTAAAGACAAGAAACTATCGCAGGAAGATATAGATCAAATAAAGCAGATACTTAATAAAAAATAGTTATGAACGCTTTCCTTCTGTATACGCTGCAGGCATCCATGCTATCCCTGCTATTTTATACAATGTACTTTCTGGTATTGAGAAAGCTCACCTTTTTCAAATGGAACCGTTGCTACCTGCTGGTTTCGCTTACCTTAAGCATCCTTATTCCTTTAATACCATTGCAGGCCGGTCTTGCGGCCAATAACCCGGTGGGCAATTTTATTCCTTCGTGGAAGATCTATTCCACCCTGGCCGGGGAAGATGCTTCCAACACCGGCAACTATGCATTTAACTGGATAGACGTGGTCGGCATTGTGTATCGCGTGGGCGCTGTTTTTATCCTGGCAAAGTTCGCGGTGAGCCTGGTACTCATTTCAAAGCTGTACAGGAAAAAATCCCTGCAAAAATTAGGTGAGATACGCATTGTGGAAGGCGCCGGAAGAATTACCAATTGCTCTTTCCTGGACACCATCTTCGTTAATCCCGATGATCTTACCGCCGAAGCATACGCACAAATAGTGGAGCACGAACAATGTCACGTCCTGCTGAAGCACACCTACGATAAACTGTACCTGCACCTCATCAGGGTGCTGCTGTGGTACAATCCATTTATTTACCTGTTCCGCAGATCGCTGGAAGAGGTGCATGAATTTGAAGCAGACGCGCTGCTCACCCGCAAAACAGACAAAGAAAAATATGTGAACTTCCTGCTGAACATATCTACTAACCATCAGCTGGAGCTCCTGCATTACTTCAGCAAAAAGCCATTGAAGGCAAGGATACTGATGCTGTTCGCGGAACGTTCGCGGCATTTTAAGAAGATGGCCTATGTGTTCAGCATACCGGTGTTTGCATTCGGACTGCTTGCCTTCAGCAAGGTCAGCCCCGATATTTCCGAAAGGATGACTGTACAAGGGACAGCGGAACAATTACCTTCCGAACCATCAACGCAAGACCCATCAACTGTTTTCTTCAGCCGCAAAACAATGAAAAATAAAGACGGAATAGCGTTCGACGAAGTGCGGATGAACTTCAACAACTACCATATCGTGGGACATGTGCCTACAGGCGGGAAAGTATTGTATAAAATACTGGATAAAAAGTATGAAGAGGACGAAATAAAAAAATTCACACAAGACCAGATCAAACAGATAAAATGTCCTTGTAGCGTAAGGATCATCGAAACCGGGAAAGACCCTCTCATTGACGGCGTGTATGATGGCGTGGTGCAACTGAGCAGGAAATAATCCTCAGTCATATTAACCCTTATTAAAAAATTCCGCCGGGGCGGGAGCGGCCTTGTATTGTCATTACTAAAAAAAAGATACTGATGAAAACACTGTTGAGTTGTTTGATGCTGTGCTGGTTTATAGAGAGTGCAGCACAGCAAAGCGCCCGCATAACGGGCGTTGTAGCAGACGAAAAAAATAAGCCTATCGAACATGCGAGCGTAATGTTATTGCATGCAAAAGATTCTTCGCTGGTAAAAGGAGGCGTTACCAATGCAAGCGGCGTGTTTGAATTTGAACGCGTAGCCACGGGCAGCTACATGCTGCAGTTTTCCAAAGTAGGGTATAAAAATACCTATAGCGAAATTGTAACCGTTACCGAAACCGGTAATGCCATTAATATTGGCACGCTGGTATTGAAGAACGAAGCCCGGTCGCTTGCGGAAATTGTCGTGAGTGCCCGCAAACCATTTATCGAGTACAAGCTCGACCGGATGATTGTGAATATCGAAAACAGCATCATCAGCACAGGCAACAATGGACTGGAAGTATTGGAAAAATTGCCGGGGGTAACGGTACAGCCAAACGGAGCGATAAGCCTGAAAGGGCAGGCCGTGCAGATACATATAGATGGACGTCCGCTGAATATGTCGGCCGATGAATTGGCCAATTTTCTCAGAAGTTTGCAGGCATCTCAAATAGAGCGTGTGGAGATTATCGCCAACCCGTCTTCCCGGTATGATGCGGCAGGATCGGGAGGCATCATCAATATTCGAATGAAAAAAGACCAAAAGACCGGTTTTAATGGAACAACCACATTGGGATTGAATTATGGAAAATATGCGAAATGGAACGGCGGCATCGCCGGTAACTACCGGAATAAAAAAATGAATTTCTACGGAAACTATACCGCCAACCGGAGAAAGAATTTCACGGATATCGAAAGCGACCGGGTATTCAGGAATGCCGGCAATATTTTAGCGAGGTTCGTGCAGGAAGGCACTACCATTGACTATAACACCTCGCATAACCTGCGACTGGGCCTCGATTTGTTTTTGAGCAAGAACTCAACCCTTGGCTTTTTGGTCAATGGCATTCATACCAGGTTGCGCCCGGTTACCCACAGCCAAACTTTTATGTTGGGAAGCAATGGCGCGGTAGATTCCATGCTATTCACCTCTATCAATAACACAAGCAAATGGAATATTTATACCGGCAATGTCAATTTCAAAACAACGCTCGACACTACAGGAAAGGAACTTACGCTTGACCTGGAGCACTCGAAATATGATCGCAGCAATATACAGTTCTTTGAAAACTTGCCGGCAACCGCGGCGGGCGTTCCCAAGCGGCCTACAGATACATTGACCGGCGACCTTCCCGCTATTTTAGAGCTCACTTCATTTAAGGCAGATTACCGGCACCCCTTGCCTGATAATGCTGCATTCGAGGCCGGTTTCAAATCGAGCCGCGTCGTCAACGACAATGATCTTGTATTTTATAACCACCAGGGCAATGGGCCAGTGCTGAATACCAGCTTAAGCAATCATTTTATTTACAGGGAGAACATTTATGCACTGTACCTGAGCTATTCCCGGGAACGTGCAAAATGGAACTATCAATTCGGTTTACGCGGCGAGCAAACGCATACCGAGGGAGAGCAAAGAACAACGGGCCAGAAGCTGGTGCCGCAAAATTATTTCCAGTTATTCCCCTCGGTGTTCATAAATTTTACACCTTCCGAAAAACACCAATTGGGTATTTCGTATTCGCGCAGGATAGGGCGGCCTTCTTATGGTATCGTAAATCCTTTCAAAGTATTCCGCGATCCTTATACGTATTCAGAAGGAAATCCATTCATCAAACCCCAATTGAGCAATAAGATCAGTTTCAACTATGTGCTGAACAATAAGTTCATTTTTGGCCTGGGTTATGGCAATACCGCCAGCAGCATGACCTTTGTGGTGCGGCAGGACGATGCCACCAAAACAACCGTTGAAACATTCGACAATCTCGCGAAGCTGGAGGATGCGAGTTTTACAGTGAGCGCTAACATCAGGATAGCGCCCTGGTGGAACAGTAACAATTTTTTCGGGGTGTTTTATAACCATTTCAGCGGCGTGTTCGGGAACCAGGTGGTGGACAACAGCGGTTTTATTGTCAATGCCAGCATCAACCATACTATCTCACTTCCTAAGAACTATATTATCGAATTCGGAGGCTTTTATCTTTCCAAACAACCGCAAGGCATCATCACTATCGCCCCGCAGGGGAATCTCAATATTGGTGTTCAAAAACCTTTCTTTCAAAAAAGGGGCATTGCGCGCCTCACGTTCAGTGATGTTTTCCGCACGCAACAATTTAAAAAGGACACCAGGTTTGCAAACATCGACGCGAGTTTCAAGAACACCTTCGATTCCAGGCAGGTGCGGCTAAGCATTTCATGGAAGTTCGGTAAGCAAACCGTACCTGCTGAAAGAAGGCGGAGGAGCGCTTCGGAAGAAGAAAAGAGCAGGATACAGATTGAGTAATATATTCTACGGTTTTTGACCGGGGTCTGGTACAGCTTTTGAACCAGCTATATAGTATCTATTATTAAACATAAAACGTATTGCAGTGAAAAAGCTAGTCATTCTTTTGGCATCGCTGTTCCTGTATGTAACCGTCCTTTCTCAAACTGTAACCATTCGCCTGGAAGGCACAGCCAACAATTCCAACAGCGCTAACATGCGCGACTACATCATAGATGTGGACGGAAGACAATATTATTCTTCCGATGCTTCTATTACTGGTTCGGCCGGGATTAAACAAATCGTGATCACCGACCTTGCAAGAGGCACACACAAGATTACCGTGTACGAGGCCAATAGTAACAACAGTGCCGGTGATCTGGTATATTCCAACAACTTCCAACTGAGAGCGGGATACGATATGATCGTGTCAATCAGAAGGAATGGAAACGTTGCGTTTACTGAAAAGAAGATCAAAGAAACCACCGGTAATACCAGTGCCTCAACACCCATGACCGATGCGAACTTTGATAAATTGGTGCAGTCGGTGAAGTCCAAATGGTCGCAATCGTCGCGCATCTCGGCTATTAAAACCGCTTTTGCAAACAAGTCCTATTACTTCAGCACCAATCAGGTAGGAGAGTTGTTGTTACTGGTCAACACAGAATCACGGAGGCTCGAGCTGGCCAAGCTTGCCTATCCAAGAGTTACAGACCAACAGAATTTTACGGACGTCGCAGACCTGTTCAATACCCAGGCGAACAGGGATAATATTATGGCTTTCATCGAGGAAAAAAATCCAGATATCATAGCAGGTACAGGCGTAAAACCGCTCACCAACCAACAGTTCAACCAACTGCTGAGAAAGGTGCGCAACCAATACGACCAAACAGGAAAATATGCGGTATTGCGTGACGCTTTTAGTTTAACCACTAATTATTTTACTACCGCACAATTAAGGCAATTGATATCGCAGGTAACCGCCGAAGGCGACAGGCTTTCTCTTGCCAAACTGGCCTATGCACGCGTAACCGACGAAGCTAATTTTTCTTCGCTGTATAATTTGTTCCGGACACAAGCCGCCCGAGATGAATTAGACAGTTATGCGAGAAGTGGCGGCTCATTGACATCCAGCGGGCAATACTCCAGCCGGATTGCCATGAGCGACGCGGACTTCAGCAAACTGCATATGAAAGCACGTTTGCACTTCCGTCAATCAAGCACTGTGTCAGACGTTAAAGAAGCACTGTCGAACAAGAATAATTATTTCACGATTGCACAAACCCGTTCGCTGCTTTCCTTGATCAGCGATGAATCGGACAGGCTCTCGCTGGCAAAGCTGGCGTACCACAGGGCAGCGGACCCAACGGTGTTCAATCAGCTGTATGATATGTTCACCTCACAGTCCAGTGTAGACGACCTGACTAATTATATCAGGAACAATCCATACTAAAGTGTTATTATCAAAGACCAATGATAGCCAGGCTCACGATCTCGGGATTTTGAGCCTGGTTTTTTAATGGCTGCCAGGAACCGCCGCACGGTAGTTAAATAAATTTGTTAATAATCTTTTCCCGGCTGCCCATTATTCCCCTATTTTAATTTTCTTGCGCTCGTCCCGATAACAACTGAGCATGCCGCATGTCTACGCCAGAACTATATTCAACTTTTGAGGCGCTTTTTAAGGAACATTACAATGCATTGGCTAACTATGCCTTTTCTTTTTTAAAGAATAAAGAAAGCGCGGAAGACGTGGTGCAGGACGTGTTCGTGAAGTTGTGGCAAAACCAACCGGATGTGGTCAAAACTTCGCAGGTAAAGTTCTATTTGTTTACAGCCATCAAGAACAATTGCATTTCCGTGCTGCGCAAGGAGTCGG
The DNA here is from genome assembly GCA_035628135.1 of Chitinophagaceae bacterium. Classification (GTDB taxonomy): domain Bacteria; phylum Bacteroidota; class Bacteroidia; order Chitinophagales; family Chitinophagaceae; genus DASPKM01. Next base: position 104,953 of record DASPKM010000001.1, read on the forward strand.
GCAAGGTGTTCGTGCAACCCGAGGATGTTCAGTTATCTGCCAGCGAAGAGCCCGCTCATCACGGGCCAAAGGACATTGGTTCACTAATCGACAAGGCGCTGTCCACCCTTCCGCCACAATGCCTGGTCATTTTCAAAATGAGCCGGTTCGGAAAGCTCACCTACCAGCAGATTGCCGACGAACTGGGGCTTTCGGTAAAAACTGTTGAGAACCAGGTGGGAAAAGCCTTACGCATAATGCGCGAACATGCAAAACAACATAATATTTCTTTTGCGCTTTTGATGCTGGTCCTCTTTCCTGAAGCACACGCTTTTATGGGACTCGCCTGAAAAAACATCAGCAAACCGTAGGGGTATTGCACAGCGCTGCGTTTTTCAGGTAAGACAGCATGTAAAATCAAAAAGAAAAATTATGAAAAAGATTATCCTGGCCATGTGTTGCTTATCGGCAGTTGTGTTAACCTCCTGTCAAGCCGATGATACCCCCGAACCCACTACGCAGCAAAAGCTTCTTGGAAAATGGCGGGTGCAGAAGGTGGTGGACGAGTATTACAAACCCGTTAACACCCTTGTGGAAACCGACGAGATCATTGGCGCAGCCGGCGATTCCGTTGTTTTTAAAAGCAACAACGAGGTGTACAGCTATTCAGATACCGAAGATGATGGCGTGTCCCCCTACCGCATCCTGGATGAAAATACCATTGAAATAGAGGATGAAATCTATAAGATCAAAACCCTCACAAATACTGAACTTTACCTGCACTTGGACCATACGCAACAGGCAATCAATGAGCGCTATGTGCAGCGGTTGTACCTGGTGAGATAAAAACTATAAGCATGACCGACGAGATGCATAATTTATTGGGCAAGTATTTCAGCGGGCAGGCCACCGCGGCAGAAGAAGCCATTGTACAACAATGGGCGGCTGCCAGCGAGGAGAACCGCGCTGATTTTGGCCTGCTGGAGAAATTATGGCACAAGTCGGGCGATCATGAACCCATTGTTTTCGATACCGAAAAGGCATGGCAGGCGGTCAATGCAAAGATCAGGGCTGGTAAAGCACCCGTACGCAGCATGAGACAGTATTCAAAGATGATAGCCGTGGCCGCGTCCATTGTGTTGCTGCTGGGAGTATGGTGGCTGTATAATAACATGTATGGAAGCCAAACCGTTGCAGCCGATGTTGCCGTACAAGAAGTGCTGCTGCGCGATGGCAGCAGGGTGTATTTGCGCAAAGGCGCGAAGTTGGAGTATCCTCGCAGGTTCAATAAGGGCCGCCGCGAGGTTTCGCTTACCGGGGAGGCTTTTTTCGAGGTTACCCCAGATCCCGCGAGCCCGTTCAGTATCAATGCGGCCGGGGCGAGGGTAGAGGTGGTGGGTACCAGCTTTATTGTAAATACCAATGGTAATAGAGTGGAGCTTGTGGTAAAAACGGGACGCGTAAATTTTGGCAATGCGGGCAACATGGATGGTAAAATACAGGTATCGGCCGGCGAGAGAGCGCTGCTTGCAGGCAATGAGCTAACAAAGGAATTGAACAGGGATGAAAATTTCAATGCATGGCAAACGCGGCGATTGGTATTCAACAATACTCCTTTGCCGCAAGTAATTGCCGCGTTGAACGATTATTATAACGTAAGCATCGGCATAAAACGGGAAGATGCAGCGCAGCTTTCCGCCGCAGGCCTTACCGCCCGTTTCAACAATCAGCCCCTGCCCGCGGTGCTGGACGAAATTGAACTTATAACCTCTTATCGCATTCAGCGATTGAGTGATACGCAATATGAAATCAGTATAAAATAAATGGTGAGAACACGATTGTTGCTATTATTCCTGTTGGCATCGATGGTTTGCCAGGCGCAAACCATCCTGAAAATGCCGGTTAGCCTGCAAAGGCAAACGGGAACCGTAGGCGAATTCCTGGATGAGCTGAACAAGCTGCCAGGCATCACGATCAGTTACAGTACGGAAGTGGTTGACCTGCAGCGGCGCGTGCAATTGAGCGGGCAGGAGAAGACGGTGGAAGATTATCTGAGATCGATATTGAAACAGCAGGCATTGAGATTTGTCGAACAAAATGGAAAAGTGTTCCTGGTGCCTGAAACACCTGTTAAAAAAAAGTACACGGTAAGAGGTTACATTACGGACAGCAAGAGCGATGAAAGGTTGATCGGCGCGTCGATTTATATTCCTTCTAAGAAAGCGGGCACCACCAGCAATACTTATGGGTTTTTCTCCATTACGCTGGAACAGGACAGCCTCGAAATATTGACCACCTATGCAGGTTATTTTCCAAAGGCGACTCCGCTCAACCTGCAGGGCGATGTGGAATTGAATATAGCCATGGAACGCAACGTAGTGACGAATGAAATGGTGGTGGTAAACGCTGAGGGAAAAAAGAACACGCATAACAGGACGCTTACCGGCAAAACAGATGTGTCGTCTTCGCTCATTAAATCATCGCCTGCATTGATGGGCGAAGCAGATGTGTTGAAGACGCTGCAACTGTTGCCCGGCATACAGGCGGGCAATGAAGGTTCCAATGGTATGAATGTACGCGGCGGAAGCGCGGACCAGAACCTGATCCTGCTCGACGGAGTGCCTGTATACAATGCATCGCACGCATTTGGTTTGTTCAGCATTTTCAATGCCGATGCGGTGAACAATATAGAAGTGCTCAAGAGCGGCTTTCCCGCGAGCTATGGTGGCAGGCTTTCTTCCGTAATAGACGTTCATATGAAGGAAGGCGATAAATACAAGCTGCACGGAGAAGGAGGCATCGGCCTGGTGTTCTCAAAATTCACTTTGGAAGGTCCGCTGAAAAGAGGACGATCGTCTTTTTTACTGTCCGCGCGCCGGACCTATGCCGATCTTTTCATCCGGCCGATAATGAAGTTATCCAAAAGCGGCACCGATGTGATCCCTTTTTTCGGAGACATCAGTGCAAAAGCCAATTTTCCCGTGGGAGAAAAAAACCGGTTCTACCTGAGCGCGTACCTGGGGCAGGACAAGCTACACGTTAAAGAAGACTATTCAGACAGCAAATACAGGGCGGGTTTTTCCTGGGGGAATATCACGGCCATGACGCGCTGGAACCATGTGTTCAACAAAAAGACTTTTTCGAATTTCACATTTACGTATAGCCGTTTCCGTTTCAATACCGTTCAGACTGATGAACAGGTTGGCCCCAATCCTGCCTATGGATATAAATCTGATCAGCGGTATGTTTCCGGCATCAATGATTGGAGCCTGAAAGGCGATATCGATTATCTCCCTTCGCCAGACCATTTTGTAAAGGCTGGTTTTGCACTCATCCTGCATAAATACCATCCGGGACTTACTTATCATTTTGAAAAGGACAGCGCCAATGTCGTGAACAGCCAGTTGGGCAACCAATCTTTATACAGCAGCGAATATGATGTATACGTTGAAGACGATATCAGGCTGTCTTCAAAAATGAAGGCTAACATCGGTGTACGGTTCAGCGCTTTCGCATTAAAGGGAAAGAGCTTTCCCACTTTGCAACCCAGGCTGAACTGGCTGTACAAGCTCACCGGCAAATGGAGCCTGAAGGCTTCGTACGGAAAGATGAACCAGTTCATTCACCTGCTTACCAACAGCACCGTGGGATTGCCTACCGACCTGTGGGTACCGGTAACGCCTACCATACCGCCGCAGGTATCGCACCAGTTTTCGGGAGGCGCTTCGTATACTTATGACCGTTCACTCGAGTTTTCAGTAGAAGCATATTACAAGACCTTGAAAAATGTGATCGATTACGGAGAGCGGTCGGGATTCAACAATACCACATACAGTTGGGAAGAGGTATTGGAGATCGGCAAGGGAAGGACTTATGGCATCGAATGTTTTGCGCAAAAAAAGAAAGGAAAATTTACCGGGCTAGCCAGCTATACACTGAGCAGGAGTTGGCGCCAATTCGACGAGATCAATGATGGAAAGATCTTTCCCTTTAAATATGACCGGAGGCATGAAATAAAAATAGCGGCCATATGGCGCCGGTCCGACAAGTTTGAGCTCGCAGCAAATTGGTTCTTTTCAACGGGCAATGCCATTTCATTGCCCGCTTCATATTACTTCGACCCTTTTACGCGGCAGTACGTCGATATCTACGATGGAAGGAATAACAGCAGGATGCCGGACTATCACCGGTTAGACGTATCGTTGCGCTTCATCAAACAAAAGCGTAAATATTTACGCACCTGGGTAGTGAGCCTGTACAACGCGTATAACAGGTTCAACCCCTTTTTCAGGTATAAGACTTATGAGCATCCTGACAATAAAATCGTGTTCAGGGATTTTTCCGCATTTCCTTTTTTACCATCGATCAGTTATCAATTTAAATTTTAATGTATGAAGGCAGGCATGAGCATTATGAAAATACGGCGTGTGGCGATTGTAATCGCTGTGCTTTGCTACATCGTATCCTGCACCAGGCCGAGTGATCTCGATTTGCCCAAACACACGCCGGCCCTGGTGCTGCACGGGTACGTGCAAACCGGCGACACGTTCAGGATCGCGCTTGGCAGAACATTTCCTTCATTGGGGAATGCTGTCAAGGACAGCAGCACCTATGTAACCAATGGTTGGGCGCTGTTGTACGAGGGAAATGTATTCCTGGATTCGCTCAAATACCATCCGCTGCGGAAATTGTATATATCATCGCGTAAAGCCGAAGCAGGAAAATTGTATATGCTACGGGCAGGCGCTCCCGGGTATACATCCATAGAGGCTGTGAGCAATGCGCCGTTTCCGGTGCCCTCCATCAGCGTGGAGCGGAAGCAAGGGGCCAGAAGAACGATCAGCGGCAACTGGCTCGATGACCTCAGCTTTACTTTCCAGGACCCGCCCGCCGAGCGCAATTTTTACCTCGCATCGGTGCATGGCAGGGGGTCGGGTTTGTCCTGCGTGTACACGTACGATCCTGCAGTAGAGCGGTATTCCACGGAAGCGATACCTTTTGAAGACGGGTTCTGCATGGATCATGATGAGATCCTGTACAACGATAAGACTTTCGACGGCACATTAAAGCGGCTCACGCTCAGCACGGGTGTAGGCGTGCTGGATAGTTTCAGGGATGGCATCGGTACCGTGTACCGGTCGTATGCAAAAAGATATAGTGTAACAGAAGATTACTACAGGTACTTCAGGGGTTCCCACACTTACCCCTTGGTCGAAGGAGGACCCAGCTTTGCGCAGGTATTGGGTACCAAAGGCAATGTAAAAAACGGGCATGGCCTGTTCACCATTTTTTCAGTAGTTACCGATACCATCCGCTAAAGATTTTCAGGAATTAAGATAGGGGTATTGCATTTTATCGCGTTTTACTGTAAAGTCAATCCCCATGCTGATACGCAGGAGTATATTGTCGACAGTGGCGCTGGCTGCTTGCCTTAGCGCTTTCTCACAAAAAGCTACCTTGAATGGTTATATAACCGACCAAAAGACCGGTGAACGGCTTTTTGGTGCGTCGATATTCATTCAGCAAAAAAACCTCGGAACTACCTCCAATAATTTTGGTTTTTATTCCATCACCATCCCGCAGGATTCCATTGAAATTATCTTTTCGTTTTCTGGTTACAGCACCCAAATGCTGAAATTATACCTGCGCGCCGACACTACCTTGAACATTGGCTTGCAGCAGTCACAGGAACTTTCCGAAGTGGTGGTGAAGGCTACCCGGAAGGCGGCCATCCAGGACCGCACCCAAATGAGCACCATCGACCTGCCGATATCCACTATTAAAGCGCTGCCTGCATTTTTGGGCGAGGCGGATGTAATGAAAGCTATACAATTGCTTCCCGGCATACAGGCGGGTAGCGAGGGCTCCTCGGGTATTTATGTGCGTGGCGGTGGCCCGGACCAAAACCTGATTTTGCTCGATGGCGTGCCAGTATACAACGTGTCGCATTTGTTCGGTTTCTTCAGCGTGTTCAATGCGGATGCCCTGCAAAGCGTGGAAGTGATGAAGGGCGGGTTTCCCGCCCGCTATGGCGGACGGCTTTCTTCGGTTATAGATATACGTATGAAGGAAGGAAATAAGCACGAGTTCCATGGCGAGGGCGGCATCGGGCTCATTGCGTCCCGCCTGACATTGGAGGGGCCATTGGGGAAGAAAAAGAATGTTTCATACATGATCAGCGGCCGCAGGACCTACCTCGATATCTTTATGCGCCCAATAGTGAAAAAACAAACTGATGGGGATGTGGATCCCGGGTATTTTTTCTACGACCTGAACGGTAAAATAAACTTCACGCTTGGTAAAAAAGACCACCTGTACCTGAGCGGTTATTTTGGCAACGATAAGTTCTTTGTAAAAGAGAAATTCGAAAACGGCAATGAAAAGAACTCTTTCAAATCGAGCTTGAAATGGGGTAACATCACAGCGGTCGCAAGGTGGAACCACGAGTTCAACAGGAAATTGTTCGGTAATCTTACTTTTTATTTCAGCCGCTACAACTTCGAGGTGTCTGCCGACGACCGCTCGGAAAGGCCCGGCGAAAGCGACCGGTATTTCCTGAAATACTTCAGCGGCATCAGGGATTGGAGCGCCCGCTACGATATTGATTTTTTACCGGCTCCCAATCATTTTATTAAAATTGGCGCCAGCGCCACCGCACATTATTACAAGCCCGGGGCTTTGCAAAGTAAGGTATCCTCTCCCAGCTTTAACGAAGACACGCTGATCAGGTACCGGTTCATCAATGCCATGGAATTTGACCTGTATGCCGAAGATGACATTCGCATTTCACCAAAATTCAAGACCAATCTCGGCGTGCATGTTACCGGGTTCAGGGTGAACGATGAATTTTTTACTTCGGTGCAACCCCGCGTTTCGATGCGTTACCTGCTTAACAGCGATCTGAGCATGAAGGCATCCTATGTGCAAATGAACCAATACATTCATTTGCTCACCAACAGCGGCATCGGGCTGCCTACAGACCTGTGGGTGCCGGTAACAGGAAAAGTGCCGCCGCAGCTTGCGCACCAGTTTGCGCTTGGAATGGCATATACCCACAACAACCGGTACGAAGTGAGCGTAGAAGGTTATTACAAGAACATGAAGAACGTAATTGAGTATGCTGAAGGCGCATCGTACCTGAATGCCACCAGCAACTGGGAAGAGAAGGTAGAGGTAGGCGAGGGATGGAGCTATGGCCTGGAGCTGTTCGTGCAAAAGAAGACGGGGAAAACCAGCGGCATGCTGGGTTATACCTTAAGCTGGTCGAAAAGGCAATTCGAGAACCTGAACTACGGCAAAACTTTCCCTTATAAATACGACAGGCGGCACGACATCAAAATGGCCATCATACATACTGTGAGCCCAAAGTTCGACATAAGCGCCAACTGGGTATTCGGCACAGGCCAGGCCATTACATTACCTACGGAGGTATACCTTGATAACAATCGGCGTGAAGTAGAAGTATTCGATGGCCGCAACGGGTTCCGCATGCGCAGCTACCACCACCTGGATGTAAGCATGAAATTTAAAAAGAAGAAGAAATGGGGCGAAAGGGCCTGGATCGTGAGCATTTACAATGCGTACAACCGTCAAAACCCCTTCTTCATTTACCGCGATTATGATTATGTGAGCAATAAGCCAGAATACCGGCAGGTATCGCTGTTCCCCATCATACCATCGGTAAGCTACCAATTCAAATTTTAATAACGACAACCTGTAACTATATATGAAAAAACTTTGTGTATTAATGATTTTTGCAATTGTTGCATTTTGGTCTTGCGAAAAACCAGTGACGGTAAACATTCCTGAAAAGCCACCGCGTATCATCATCAACGGTTGGCTTGGCGAAGACAGCGTGCTTAGCGTGCACGTGGGCAAAAGCCGTTATAGCCTTGCGCCTGATGTACCCGGTCAATTATTAGAAACGTATACTGTAAAAAATGCAGTGCCTGTGATTTTCGAAAACAATATTCCCATTGATACGCTGGTGTACAAGGCTAACGAGTATAAGTATACGAGCGTACGCAATAAAAAGATCAGGGGCGGGTATAACTATGTAGTGAAGGTGAATGCCCCAAATTTTACAGAAGCTTTGGCCGAAACCATTGTTCCTTCGCAGGTGGCACTTGCAGGCGTGCAAAGGATACGGGACGCAAGGACCAACCCGTCCGGCTTTCCTGAGGACGAGATCATCGTGAGGCTGAACGATGCAGCTGCTGAAGAGAATTTTTATTTGATACAGGTTTATGGCCGTGGCTATTACGCGGGCCCGGGTTATCCCATCAGTTGCGTACGCACTACGGATAAGGACATCGAGATCCTGCGCTATGATACCGATCCCATGGACCCGGACAATTGCTTCGATGGAGACCAACTGCTGATGAAAGACGTGCATTTCAACGGTGGGCAAAAAGTGCTGAGATTATATGTGGAATCGTCCATGCTGCAGGAGTATGTAAACCCGGGCACGGGACACGTAGCCCGGCCGTACATACATGTCTACCAGATAACAAAGGATCATTTTAAGTTCCTGAAATCATTCAACCTTTATTGGAGCACCGAAGACAATCCCTTTGCTGAGCCGGTGAACGTATTCAGCAATGTACGAAATGGCTACGGTGTGTTTTCAGCATATACGAAGGTTGTGGATACGCTGCGATAATTGATATTGATTAAATTTCTGTTATCTACCGGGCTTGCAATAAAATCGGGAACTTTAAGCCGGACAAATAGCGTATGAAGCAGGCAATTATCATTTTCAACGGAATTAATTTTTCCATGATCTGTCAGCAGCTGCCCTGAAATTGAACTTTGGACCACAAAAGCTTATTGACCGCTTACAGGCGGGCATGGAAAAGATAACCATGTACCGTTTCATTCCATTTCAAACTGAATGGTTTTGGGAAGGCTGAAATAGAAGGTTGCGCCCCTGTTCACAGCGCCTTCGGCCCAGATATTTCCCTTGTGTTTGTCGATGATCCGCTTTACCAGGGCCAAACCTATCCCTGTGCCTTCGAAGTTTTCACCATGCAGGCGTTGGAAAATGCCAAATAACTTGTTTACATAGCGCATGTCGAACCCTACGCCGTTGTCGCGGATAAAATACACGATGTTGCTCCGGTCTTCTCTATATCCTACTTCAATCTGCGGCGGGTTGGCAGCTGAAGAGTATTTGATGGCATTGCTCAGTAAGTTCATCCATACCTGGTTCAATAAACTTTGATCTCCCGGAATGGGAGGCAGGTCTTCTATCTGCACATTGTAACGGCTGTCGTTTTTTACCAGTTCGGCTATGCATGACTGTGCAAGCTTCTTCATGTCTATTTCGTGCGGCAACAATTCCTTTTTCCCCATACGCGCAAAGGCCAGCAGGTCATCTATCAACTGCCCCATTTTTGCCGTGTTGGATACTATGGAATTGAGGAGACGGTTTGCTTCCATGTCCAGCTTTCCCTGGTAATCTTCTTTGAGCATGATGGCATAGCCGCTAATGGCCCGCAGGGGAGCTCGCAGGTCGTGGGATACGGAATAGGAGAAGGCTTCCAGCTCTTTGTTCGCGGTTTGCAGTTGTGTAGTGCGTTCCTCTACCTTGTGTTCAAGATTGTGCTTTGCATTGCTTACCTGTACCGCCATGGCATTGAATGCCCTTGCCAGCTCTCCCAGTTCGTCCTGCCGGTTTGCTTCCACCAGCGAAGTATAGTTACCGCCGGCTATCGATTGTGTTGCAGCGGTCAGTTGATTCAATGGCCTGGTTATTTTTCTGCTGATGATCCAGGCAATAAAACTACCTACAATAATGGCAGCTAGCCCGATGCCAATGCTCCATGTCAAAAAGCGGTTAGCCGTTTCAGTTAGTTTTTGCATGGAGAATTCTACCAGCAAGATCCAGTTTGTATTGGGAATGGGCAACGCGGTGGCAATCACGTTGCCTGAATCTGCCGTTGAATACTGGATAAAGGTCTCATCACCGCCACCTGGCAGGGGGCGCTTCACAGGCTTTAGCATATTGGTCATCAGGCTGCCATCAAGATTGCCGATATAAATAGTGGCATTGGTGCCCATCAGTCCCGATAGCTGGCTGACGGACTTTTGGTTGGCTTGTAGCCGGCGCCATCTTATCACATATCCGATGGTTTGCTTGTCGTTGGTTATTGTTGCAATGACCGGGTAGAAAATAGAATCCCTTTCAAAATAAATTTTCCCTATCCTGCATGAATCAGGTTTTACGGGAGTGTGTTCTAGTACATCGCCTGCTTTCAGCGGCGGAAGGAAACCGGTTTTGCCTGATTGCAACAGTCGGTCCAGCTTGGCATTCAGCAGCTCCACCCCTACGGATGAACTGTCCCTATCCCTGTTTAATTTCTTTAAGGCATCCAGCGCTTCAGCCGAAAATTGTGTACCGCCCGAGAGCAGGAATTTTTTTACCGAGTCCTGGTGGGCTGTTGCACGCGTGGCATTTATGATTGTCTGTGACGATTGGCCGAACATGCCGCTAAGCTGAGCGGTCAGCGATTGCAGGCGTTGCTTTCCAACTTCGATTGAAGTTTTTCTAACGCCCAGATAAGAGGTCACGCTAAGCGCGATAACAATGCACACCAGGAGGATGCAAATAAGTAATGGAAGCTTTTGCTGAATAGAGAGTGCGCCGAGGGGCCAGATTTTTCGTTTAGGAAGGTTAAAGGTTGACATGCTCCATAGATTTACTTAGGTTTGGCATATTTTCACGGAGCACGGAATCAGGCGATTATACAAGTAACGAAAAAAACCTATATGTTACAATAGTATTTGTACGATTTTCCCCTTCGGAGTTATACGATAACATCTCATTAATGAAAGAAACCATATTAATTACAGGAGGAACGGGATTTTTGGGCAAAAGGTTGGGCCTGCAATTGAAAAACAGGTACCGGGTGATTCTCACGGGCCGCAACAACAAGCAAAACATGGGCGCCGGAAACTTCACCGGGTGCGAAATTGCCCCGATGGACGTATCGAACATAGAGTCGGTCAGGGATTCCTTCGCTGAGTTCCAGCCAAATATCGTCATTCATGCGGCTGCCACCAAGTTTGTCGACCTTGCGGAGAAGTTCCCCATGGAATGCGTCGACGTAAATGTGCTGGGATCGCAAAACGTGGCCAGGGTGGCCATGCAAAGCGGCGTTAAAACGGTGATTGGGATTTCCACCGACAAGGCAGCGCCGCCGGTGCGCAATACGTATGGCTTAAGCAAGGCCCTAATGGAAAGGATGTACTGTTCACTAAACGAAAAATCAGCAACCAGGTTTGCGTGTGTGCGGTACGGCAATGTTGCGTGGTCAACCGGATCGGTGCTGCCGATCTGGAAAAAGATGCACGAAGAAACAGGTGTTATCGGCACTACAGGTCCTGAGATGCGGCGTTTCTTTTTTACCGTGGATGAAGCGGTTGAACTGGTATTGACCGCTTTGTATGATATCGAACTTGTGCAGGGAAAGGTATTGTCGCGCAAAATGAAAGCGGCGCAAATAGAAGATATCCTGAAAGTATGGACGCAGCACAAAGGCGGGCGCTACGAAAAAATAGAAGGAAGGCCCGGAGAGCGTGACGATGAATTCCTGATCGGCGACCTTGAGTTGCCTTACACTTCGCAAGTGATGTATAACAACATAACGCATTATCTTATCTCGTTCAATCAAAAAGCAAAGCAACCCCTGAGCACCGGCCTGTCCTCTGCCAATACGGAAAGGTTAACCGAGCAGGAGATACTGTCAATCATCGATAATCCACCCGCCGAGGAGCTATGACACAAATGATCAAACATGCATTGATAATGGCGGCCGGGCGCGGCGCGCGGCTGATGCCCCTGACCGATATTGTTCCCAAGGCCATGGTGCCGTATAATGGAAGCACCTTAATAGCCATCGGCATCGACAAGATCCGCAAACGCATTCCCAATATTTACATTACAGTAGGATATAAAGGCGCCATGCTGGCCAAGCACGTGATCGAGCACAATGTTACCGGCATCTTTAATACCGAGGGGCACGACAATGCCTGGTGGATATTCAATACCCTGATGAAAAACCTGGACGAACCCGTTGCAGTGCTCACTTGCGACAACGTTACCGACCTGGATTTTGAAACACTGTCGAGAGAATACTTTTCGTTCGATAGCCCCGCCTGCATGGTAGTTCCGGTAAAGCCCGTGGAAGGATTGGAAGGGGATTATATCTTCCACGAAAATAACATTGTAAAAAAATTATCACGGCATGAACCGGCAGATGCTTACTGTTCTGGCATACAGGTGTTGAACCCATACAAGATCAACCAACTGATCGACCCGGTAGAAAATTTTTACGACCTCTGGAACGGCCTGATAGCAAAAGACCAGGTGTATTGCAGCCGCACACTTCCTACCAAGTGGTTTGTAGTCGATACGGTGGAACAGCTGCAGCGGCTAAAGCCCGAAGAATAGGCCGGCCGGTTTTATGTATTGCTGTATTTTTTCCTGATAGCCCTGTCATTCCTTTTCGTTTGTACGTATGCGTAAGGACTGGTGATCATTCCCCATATTTCTGCTAAAGTATAAATGGCTGGAATAGACTTGTTGCGAAAGAGGTTTTTGAGGTTCCAGCGGAACAGCCATTCTACCAATAAAAACCAAAGGATGGTGGAGCGCCGTACGGTCCGGTGCACAAAACAATTTATCAGGTAAACGCCGAAGCTGCGCCCATTGTCGAAGATTTGTTTTTTCAATGCATTTGCTTCCCTGCGGTGATAATGCCATACCAGCATGGAAGGATCGTACACGAACAAATGTCCTTTGGCAACCAGCCGGTGGAACATTTCCACGTCGCCGCCCCCGTGGCTCGGCGTGCCTACGTCCAAGGCCGTATCGAACCCGCCGATGCTATCGAACACTTGTTTGCGAAAAGCCATGTTTGCACCAATGCCAAAGCTGCTGGCCCAAAGCAACTGCCGGTGGCTGAGTTTTGTCTTATGATAATAGCGGACGTAAAATCCATGCCCCATGCCACCATATCCCAATTCAAACAAATGCTGGGCAGGTGTTTCCATTTCCGCCGGCGCTACAAAGCCGCTCGCTCCGTCAACGCTGCTGTCAGCAAATATTTTGTTGATGGTGTGCAGCCAATGGCCATCCACCCGTACATCATCGTCGGTAAATGCAATGATGTCGTACCTGGCCTCTGCGATGCCACGGTTGCGGGCCCAATCCAATCCCGGCCTTTCTTCCCGCACATAGCGAACGGGAAGATTGGTGGTGATCTTTTTCGTGTCTTCATTGCCGGGAGCATTGTCTACCACGATGATCTCAAAGGCTGGGTAGCGCAGGGCCAGCAAATGTATAAGGCAATTGGATAACTGCGCCGGCCTGTTGCGTGTGCACACCACGATGCTGATGCCAGCGGAATAGCTGCTACTGTTTTGCATGCCGGCATAACGGCTTAAGGCCTCATGTTCTAGCGTGCTTATCCGCGCTGTAATGTGATTCTTAATTGCCTGTCCTGAAATAGCCCCGCTTTTATCCCTGGAGAAGCTGATCCATCCCAAGGGCTTATTGTACGACCGCACCAACACACGGTAATGCTCATGCGATTCTTCGAACAATATGGGTTGAATATCGCTTGCCAGGTCCAGTTCAAGTATGCGGGTTGCCATTATGGTATTACAGCCGATTTGTGTTTCAGCGTGCGGGTTTGGTTTTAAGTGTTTGCATAACTAGTGCAGTTGTCATGGGCTCGGAAACAGTGGTGGCTAAAATGGCCCGTAAGTGCGCGCCTTTCAGGCGTTCCATGCCGGGCTCGTATGGCAGGTCTGCAATTTTCTCGGGACCAAGCCAAATGGTAATGGCTTCCGGCCGCTCATCGTCCAATAAGTTTTCCGCGGCCGCCAATCCTTTTTCCAGGTCGATGTCCAGCTTTTTTATTTCCCTGATGAATGGCTCGTGTGAAAAATAACGTACGAGGTTGTCCCTCGATCCGAGTGCGTCCATCAGGCCCCTGTAATACCAGTAGGTATGCAGCCTGTAACTTAGCCGGTGCCAGCGCCAGCGCATGCTAAGGCGTTCCGCTATTTTCATCCAGCTTTTCAACAAACCGGCGAACTTGTCCGATACCCTCGGATAGTTCATCATGAACCAGGCCCTGCGCGAATGCAGGAAGTTGAACCTGTTTTCCCTGTAATTTTTTTGCAAGCTGTTCGTAATGCGCGGATGAAGGTTCCAAAGTTTTGTGTCCATCCGGCCTTCTTCGCGTTTTCTTTTCAGCGAACGGTTGAGGTCGGTCACTTCATCACGGTGAAGGCCAGCCGCTTCTTTACAAAATTTAAAATTGGCCTGCAGGTTCAGCAGGCGTACGCCCAACTCATAATCGTCCCTGCAACTGAGGGTTGTGATAAAACCGCTGGAGCGGCGGAACAGGTCCGCGGAAGTCGAAAAATTGCCGCTCAAGAGGTCTTCATAACCGAAGCGGTACCCCGGTTTGCTCATCTCCCGGAACTTATTTTCCCACCACATTTTCAAGCTTAGCCGGTAATACCCGGGATTGCCTGAAACCGCCAGCGGCAGGTAGCCAATCACAACGGTTGTATCATTATCATGCGCACCAACGTGTGCTTCCGCTAACTGTTCAGAAGGGTCCACATCATCGTCCAGGAAAATTAAAATAGCGCCTTCCGCCATAGACGCGCCTTTGTTGCGTGGTACGGCAGGTCCCGTGCCATTGGTCTCCGCGTATTTCAGTGTGTAGGGCGCTTTGTATTGTTGCAGCATGGCCACGGTATCATCTTTACAGTCATTAGCCACCATAATCACTTCCATCAAAGCCATGGAATAAGTTTGATGCGCAAGCTTGTCCAGCAGCCGCCTGGCGGATGCTGCGCGGTTATGTGTTGGAATGATGATGCTGATGGTGGTTACTGCGGGGTTCATACGTTGACATGGGTGCGTTTTAACCGCCTGCGCGATGAATAATATTTCCATGGCCCTAACGCACACCCCTTTAGTTCTGCAAGCAACAAATGTAAAGGATGACTGCCGGGCCTTCCGAACATAGAGCGCACGATATTCGGCAATTGCTGCCCAAAGAACCAGCCGTATGTAAATTTTATAATGCCGCTCTGTTTTTCTTTTACCAGCAATCTTGTCCAGAATGCATATACGCCGATGCCATATCCCCTGATGGCTTTTTTTGTTTCAGTCCAGGTGCGCCGGTGACGATGCCAGTTCAAGGCCTGCGGATCGTACACAATGGTATAGCCGGCCAGTAAAATGCGCGCAAAGAATTCATGGTCGCCGCCAGATTCCGTGGGAGTGCCCGCGTCGAGCGCTTCATCAAAATGGCCAACGGCTTCCAGCACTGATCTGCGGAATGCCATATTAGCGCCTGCCCCGATTTGTCCAACCGCCAGCGGGTTATGCGTGTCCGAAGCGTATACTTTGCGTGTAAACCCTTTTCCAAAGGGACTATACTGTTCAAATGCTTCCTGCGCTTCTGTTTCCAATTCCAGTGGCATGGTCATGCCCGTAACACACATCACTTGTTTGTCGTTGAAATTTTTAAGCAGGTTGTGCAGCCACATAGCATCGGGCACTGCATCATCATCGGTAAACGCTACTATTTCACCCGCAGCTGCTTTTAAAGCGGTATTGCGCGCAATATCCAGACCGGGACGTTCTTCCAAAATATATTTCACTCCGGGATAAAGCGCTACCAGGTGTTTGGTATCATCATTGGAAGGGCAATTGTCTATCACCAAAATTTCGTGTCCATTGCCATGCAGTTTCATCAATGCTTCGAGGCAGCGTTGCAAATCCGGTGTTCGGTTGCGTGTGCAAATGGCGACGGTGGCGGAAGGTGGTATAAAGCCAGTAACGTCTCTTTCATCCCATTGGAGGTATTCATGCAGCCAGGCTTTTTTTAATTCGGGTGCCACGGCCTCGATCATATCGGGATAAACGTGCGCGGGTTTCAGTTGGCCCCTGTACAGCGGCACCCAGATATTACCAATAGGTTTGCTTTTATACCGGATTAAGATAAAGGCCCTGGTATAAGCGTGAAGCCCGCCGATGTGTTCGGGCAGGTGAGCCAGGTCGAGGTCAAGTACGGCAGATGGCATTCCTTCCGCTGGTTGGGTTCATAATGGCTAAAGATATGTATTTTAGGCTATGCGATGCTGCATTCTCATACTGGCCGGTTTAATAGGCTGCGCCTGCAATACTAGAGATAAATATAATGGCTGGTCGCATTGCAAGGGTTCGCCGGAAAGCATTCATTATTCCTCGCTATTGCAAATCGATACCAACAATGTAAAAAACCTGAGGATAGCCTGGCATTATCGCACTGGTGATGCCGATACCATTCATAATTCGCAGATACAATGTAATCCCATTATAGTCGATACGGTATTGTACGGCACTTCGCCGCAAATGAAGTTGTTTGCCTTGCATGCAGCAACGGGCAATCCCATTTGGGTGTTCAATCCTTTTGATTCGGTGGACGGCAGTCGCAGCATGTTTTTTATTTTGAACAATTCGAGGGGAGTGGCGTATTGGCAAGGCAATGCAAAGGAGAAAAGAATATTTTATACTGCGGGTTCATTTTTGTATTGCATCGATGCCGTTACCGGAAAGCCCGTTCCGTCATTCGGGGACACCGGTAAAATTGATCTGCATAAAGGGCTTGACCCTGATGTGCCAGATTTGTTTGTTACCGCTACCTCTCCGCCTATTATCTATAAGAATCATTTGATTATTGGGTCGCGGGTTGACGAAGGGCCTAAAGCAGCACCCGGCCATATCCGCGCATATGATGTGCGAACAGGCAAGCGACGGTGGATATTTCACACCATTCCTTATCCGACCGAAGAGGGATATAATACCTGGGAAGATCCCAACGCACATACATTCATAGGAGGCGCTAATGCATGGAGCGGTTTCAGCCTCGATGAAAAAAGCGGAATATTGTTTGCTGCTACGGGCTCTGCCTCTTTTGATTTTTATGGAGGAAAGAGAAAGGGTGACAACTTGTTCTCGAACTGCCTGCTCGCGCTCGACGCTGCAACCGGAAAGCGCATCTGGCATTTTCAGCACATTCACCACGACGTATGGGACAGAGACCTCTCCTCTCCGCCGGCGCTGGTCACTATCAGGCATGATGGAGCAAAGAAGGACGCGGTTGCGCTAACCACTAAAACAGGATTCATTTTTTTGTTTGAACGAACAACGGGCAAAGCCTTATATGAAATTACTGAAAAGCCGGTTCCTGCGATTAGTGATGCAAAGGATGAAAAACTTTCACCTACTCAACCTTATCCCGTACATCCGGCCCCTTTTATGCGGCAGTCATTCACGGAAAAGGACATTAACCCGCTGCTTTCAACATCATCTTACGAAGAAGTGCGGCAACGTTTACGTTCTTATAAAAATGGCCATATGTATGAACCGCCTTCATTGCAAGGCACCGTGGTGTTCCCTGGTCTCGACGGCGGCGGCGAATGGGGCGGCCCTTCATTTGATCCGCAAACAGGCTGGTTATATGTAAATTCCAACGAAATGGCCTGGATCATACAACTGCGGGATATATCAGGCGAGCAACCCGCTTCGGAGAATTTCCAGCAGGCAGGCGAGCGATTGTACCGGAATAATTGCATGAGCTGCCATGGCGCTTCAATGCAAGGTTCAGGGAATTTTCCTTCGCTGGCCGGGGTAGACAAAAAATACACAACGCAAACATTCAATGAACTGCTGCAATCTGGACGGAGAATGATGCCGGCATTCCGGCAATTGAACGAAAACGAACGCGAAGCAATCGCTTCCTATGTCTTAAATCTGCAACAGTCAAAAACAAAACCATTCATCGATCGACAGGAAAAAGACATTAGCGCAGTGCCGTACACTATCACAGGATATAACCGGTTTCTAAGCAAAGAAGGATATCCTGCTTTGGCGCCTCCCTGGGGCACTTTAAATGCCATTGACCTGAATACAGGGGAGTATGTATGGAAGAAAACACTCGGGCACGACACAGCATTTAAGAATGCAACACAGCCTACCGGAACAGAAAACTATGGCGCTTCAGTAGTGACCGCCGGCGGTTTATTATTCATTGGCGCCACCAAGGACGGAAAATTCCGCGCATTTAATAAAAGAACCGGCGAGTTATTATGGGAAACCAACCTGCCTGCGCCTGCATTTGCCACCCCGGCGGTGTACGCTATTAATGGTAAACAATATGTAGTGATTGCCTGTGGGGGAGGCAAGTTAAAGACAAAATCGGGAGATAGTTATGTAGCGTTTGCGCTGCCGTAAACTCCAGGTTAATTAAAAATGGGTGATGTTCCATCCTATCAGGCTGCTGAAACTAAATGAAGCCGAAGCATATGAGTTATTAAAAAAGAACTTAGTGAGTCTTTGCTTGGGTGTCACCGAGGACAAATTTCAAAGCTAATTAGCGCACGAGCGGAATACCGACCGCAATGATATGTGTCGTTTCGTTATTGCAGGAATAATTATCTCGCGGGCACAATTTTTAATAAAGGCTGTAGCCGGTGTATTGGCCTATTGCGTTATCGTAACTAATAAAGAAGAAATAGAAGCAGCGCTTCAAAAAAAGCTGCCGAAGTTATGGTATTGAGAATGAATCAGGAAGGCAAATAGCCGCCCGGTATTGCCCTTTCAAACAAAATAAAAGAAGTAAATTGGGACGATGCTCCGGTTTGCTTCTTTACTGACTGCTTTGCTGTGCTGTACGATGGTGATTGCGCAGAGGGAGATATACAGTTTTTCCAGGCTGGATATATACAATGGCCTTTCCCACAACCAGGTCAATTCAATATTAAAAGATCAAAGCGGGTTCGTATGGTTTGGCACCATGTCGGGATTAAACCGGTACGACAGCTATTCTTTTAAAGTCTTCAGGAATAAAACAGGCGATACCAGTTCTATCAATGATAATTACATCGTTGGATTATTCGAGTTGCCCGCGGGAATGATGTGGGTTACCACGCGCAGCACCATCCCGAATATTTATGATCCACGCACAGAAAAGTTCAGTCACAATGCGGCGCAGTATTTAGGTTCACTTTCCCTTCCGCAAGGAACTATCCGCTCTATTGTAAAGGACAGGAAAAATGTTTTCTGGTTCCTGTACGATAGCCTTGGCCTGTACCGCCACGATCCTTCTGCAAACAAAACCGACAGGATAGAAGGCATAGCATCGCAAAGCGTTTCGGATGTGCAACAGGATTCAAAAGGCAATCATTGGATCGTGCACAGTAACGGATTGATAGAAATGCTTGATGCGGCATCGGGCAAGGTCCGTCGCCGTATTAATGAGTTGCAAAACAAGCTTACAATAGATTTTACCTATCGTCTTTTCATCGATAATGAAGATTGCCTATGGCTATGGACCGCATCCGAGCCCAATGGGGTATTCCATTTTTGCGCAGGCAGCAGCAATCTCATACATTTTAATGAAAACAATGCTGCAAGCAGGATCAACAATAATCTCATCACCGGCATCATACAGGATGCGCGCGGGCTGGTGTGGATCTCTACCGACCACGGCGGCATCAATGTAATTGACAAACAAAATAACTATGCCGTCAAGCACCTGGTAAGCGATGTAAGGAACCCTAAAAGCCTCGCGCAAAACAGCATCAATGTATTGTATAAGGACGACGCGGCCATTATCTGGATCGGCACGTACAAACAGGGCATCAATTATCTTGATGAGAACATTGTAAAGTTTTCGCACTATCGTCACATCGCGACTGAAAAAAATTCTCTTCCTTTCGATGACGTCAATTGTTTCGTGGAAGATAAAAAGGGCAATCTGTGGATCGGGGCAAACGGCGGAGGGCTCATTTATTTCGATAGCAGGCAGCAAGCTTTCAAACAATACCTGCACAATCCCGCTGATCCAAACAGCATCAGCAATAATGTGATCGTTTCGCTGCACATCGACCGCGACGAGAAACTATGGGTCGGCACCTACCTCGGCGGACTGAATTGTTTCGATGGCCGGCGCTTTGTTCATTACCGCCACAACGAGGCCGACACCAACAGCATTGCGGACGACCGCGTATGGGAAATTTTCGAAGACAGCAAACGCAACTTGTGGATCGGCACACTAGCAGGCGGCCTCGACCTTTTTGACCGGCAACAGGGAAAATTCATTCACCATAAATATATCGCTGGCCGCAGCAACAACCTGGTAGAGAGCAATTATATTTCCTGCATACTGGAAGACCGCAGGAAAAACCTCTGGCTCGGAACAGCCAATGGCATCGATGTGTTTGACCGCGCAACGGGCAAGCGCATTCACTATGCCTACAATGGAGAGGGCACATTGAGCAATAACAACGTGATCATATTGCTCGAAGACCAGAAGGGCAGGATATGGATCGGCACCCGCGAAGGACTGAACGTATTCGATCCAACCACTAAAACATTTCGTTCATTTTACCGCGAGCACGGTTTGCCTGACAATATCATATTGGGTATAGTGGAAGATAACCGCGGCGACCTCTGGATCACCACCCCCAATGGTTTGTGCAATCTCGTATTGAATAAATCAGAAAACTTTGCAGACCTCTCATTCTCGGTGGTCAATTACGATGAGCTGAACAACCTGCAGGGCCGCGAGTTCAATGAAAGCGCCGCATTTAAGACCCGCGCAGGAGAGATCATCGTGGGAGGCCCCTTCGGTTTTAATCTCATCGAACCTTGGAAGATCACCCGCAGCACAAGCGAACCGAAAATAATTTTCACGGACCTGCAGGTGCTCAATAAAAACATCGCCGCCGGCGAGAAAGTAGACAACCGCGTGATCCTTGCCGAAGCGCTTCCTTCGATGGATAAAATAAGGTTGAAGTATAAAGAGAACATATTTTCCATCGATTTTGCCGTGCTCGATTTCTCGCACGGAAGCGGCGCCCGGTACGCCTATAAGCTCGAAGGCTTCAACGATGATTGGGTGTACATCGATGGCGCGCAACGAAGGATAGCTTATACCAACCTCGATCCGGGTTCCTATGTGCTGAAGGTAAAAGCGCTGAACAACAACAACACCTGGAGTAAAGAGAAGACATTGGAGATCATTATCGATCCGCCGTTCTGGCGCACCCCGCTGGCATTTATTATATATGCATTGGTCATCATCGCCATATTGCTGGTAGCGCGCCGCATTACCCTCGAAAGGGCGCATATGCGCTTTGAAGTAAAACAACAACGCCGGGAAGCCGAACGCGCTTTGGCCCTCGATCGCATGAAGACCAAGTTCTTCACGAATGTAAGCCACGAGTTTCGCACCCCCCTTAGCCTCATCATTTCGCCTTTAGATAAGATCATTAAAAACACCGCCGATCCTGATCAGAAAAAACACCTGCACCTCGTTCATCGCAATGCGCGGCGGCTGTTGAACCTGGTAAACCAACTGCTCGACTTCAGGAAAATGGAAGTGCAGGAATTTAAATTATATCCCGTTGCGGGAGACATCGTGCGGTTTATAAAAGAGATCAGCTATTCTTTTTCAGACATCTCAGAAAAGAAAAACATCAGTTTCGATTTTCATTCTAATGTCGATGCCCTTGAAATTTATTTCGACAAGGACAAAGTGGAGAAGATCATGTTCAACCTGCTGTCCAATGCTTATAAATATACCTATGACAATGGCAAGGTTTGGGTAAACCTGGATTATACCGGCGACGACACCAGTGAACATTTTCTTTGTAT
Source organism: Chitinophagaceae bacterium (assembly GCA_035628135.1). GTDB lineage: Bacteria > Bacteroidota > Bacteroidia > Chitinophagales > Chitinophagaceae > DASPKM01. The sequence continues at coordinate 126,665 of DASPKM010000001.1, forward strand.
TGAAGTGGGAGATACCGGCATTGGCATACCTGCCGACAAACAAGAGCTGATCTTCGAGCGTTTTTTCCAGAGCGACCTGCCTGAATCAATGGCCAACCAGGGGAGCGGCATAGGCCTGGCCATTACCAAAGAATTTGTGAAGCTGCACAACGGCACCATCCATGTTTCCAGCGAACCCGAAAAGGGTACCACTTTTACGGTAAAGCTGCCCGCAAGGAAGATCAATGAAGAGCTTCATTTAAACCAACCGATTGCTGCGGAAGCCGAACAGCTTAATGGAGAGGATGAAGAAACCAGAGGCAAAAAGAAACGCATATTGCTGGTGGAAGACAACGAAGACTTCCGCTTTTACCTGAAAGACAATCTAAAGCTGCAATACCATGTTTTGGAGGCATCCAACGGCAAGGAAGGCTGGGAAAAGGCCAGGAGCCTGGACCCCGACCTGATCGTAAGCGATATTATGATGCCGCTAATGACAGGCATAGAACTGGCGCAAAAAATAAAGGCCGATACACTGACCGCGCACATACCTATTATATTACTTACTGCGGTAGGTAGTCCCGATGTTCAGTTAGAGGGTTACCAAAAAGGTATCGCTGATTATATCACTAAGCCCTTTACTTTCGAAATCCTGGCATCACGCATCAAAAACCTTTTGAACCAGCAGCGCCTGCTGAGAAAGAAGTTCCAAAAGCAGGTGGATATCAATCCGGCAGAAATCACCATTACCCCCCTGGACGAACAATTCATGAAGCAGGCCATGGCCGTGGTGGAAAAGAACATGAGCAACAGCTCGTTCTCGGTTGAAGAGTTTAGCCGCGACATGTTCATGAGCCGGGTGGCCCTGTATAAAAAGATACTGTCGCTTACCGGCAAGGCCCCGCTGGAGTTCATCCGCACCATGCGCATGAAAAGGGCTGCCCAATTGCTGGAGAAAAGCGGTATGTCCATTTCGGAAATAGCGTACGAGGTTGGCTTTAATAATCCCAAGACCTTCTCGAAATATTTCAAGGACGAGTTCCACATACTTCCTTCGCAATACCTGGAGGCCGCGCATGCGCGGCAAGCCAATGCAAGAACCGCTTGATTTACAATCGCAGTTAACATTTCATACCCTAATCATAAACATTCTCATACCAGCACTGAGGCACCTTTCGGCTACATTTAGCAGTCTTTACTAAGGAACGAAATGACTGCTATATGATGCGAGGCAGACTGCTGCTTGTAGCTGTGTTATTGCTCTCTCTTGCCCCGGTCCGGGCCGATGATCCCGGAAGCTTTGTGCGCACCAGGGATGGGGTGATCGTATATACCGATCCGCTCTTCGTTCAACATGTTCAGGCCGTTAAGCTGGAGGTGGTGGCAGATAATATCATACGTGTATTGGTCTTGCCTGACAAACATTTTACGCCCGCTCAAAGCCTGGTGACCGTTTACACCCAAAACCCGCACCTTCAATGGACGGTCGATTCCTCAGCTGAATCCATTACACTTAAAGCTAAAGCGCTTGTAGCCAAGGTACAACTGCGCACCGGCGTTGTAAGTTTCTTCGATACCAAAGGCAATAAGATCCTCGCTGAAAAGCAAACCGGCGGCCGGTCGGTAGTGCCGGTGATCTTTGAGGGCAGGCGGTCGTATAACCTCGTCCAATCGTTCCAGGCCAGTGCCGACGATGCCTGGTACGGGCTCGGCCAGCACCAGGACGATGTATTCAATTATAAGGGACACCAGGTAAGCCTTTTCCAGAACAATACAGAAGTAGCCATCCCATTCCTGGTATCATGCAAAAATTATGGCATCCTCTGGGACAATTATTCACTTACTACTGTTGGCGATATCAGGCCATATCATCCATTATCATCATTCAGGTTGTTTTCCAAAACCGGACAGGAAGGTTGGTTAACGGCTTGCTATTCAAACAACAAAAATCATCCCGGCAACGTTATTCTGCAACAGCCTGAATCCGTGATCGACATGCCGTACCTAAATGACTCAAAATTGAAGCTGCCACCGGTTTTCAAACCCGATAAAGGCATGATAACGTGGGAGGGAAGCATCAGCAGCGATTTCAACGGTGCGCACAAGTTGCGGCTGATTTATGGCGGATACTTAAAAATTTGGCTGAATGAAAAACTGGTGCTCGACAGGTGGAGAAGAGCATGGAACCCCGCGCCGGCCGTACTCGAACTGGAAATGAAAAAAGACGAAAGGGTACCTGTAAAAATTGACTGGATACCCGACAGCCAGGAATCTTATCTCTCGGTAAAATGGCAGGAACCCCCACCTGCGGAAGACCAACATACATTCAGTTTTTCATCCGAAGCAGGGCAGCAGCTCGATTACTACTTCATCTATGGAAAAAATATGGATGAGGTCATCAGCGGCTATAGAACGCTTACAGGCAAGGCGCCGATTGTTCCGAAATGGGCCTTGGGATTCTGGCAAAGCCGCGAACGCTATAAAACCCAAAGCGAATTACTATCCACAGTTGCTGAGTTCAGAAAAAGAAAAATTCCCCTCGACAACATCGTACTGGATTGGTTTTACTGGAAAGAAAACGAATGGGGCAGCCAGGATTTCGACAGCACGCGCTTTCCATCGCCCGACCACATGATTAAAACCCTGCACGAGCAATACAATACAAAATTGATGATCTCGGTATGGCCGAAGTTTTATGAAGGCATCGATAATTACAAACTGTTCGATAAAAAGGGATGGTTGTACAAACGCAATATCGCCGACAGGCAAAAAGATTGGGTAGGCCCCGGCTATGTTTCCACTTTTTACGATGCTTTTAATGAGCAGGCACGCAAGGCGTTCTGGGACCTGATTTATAAAAAGATTTATATAAAGGGCATCGATGCCTGGTGGATGGACGCCAGCGAGCCCGATATTCTTTCCAATGTATCACCCGAAAGGAGGAAGCAGCAAATGACGCCCGTGGCTAGCGGTATCGTTGCGGAAAACCTGAATGCGTATCCCCTGCAAAATGCAAAAGGCATTTATGAGGGGCAACGTGCTGTTGATCCCAACAAAAGAGTTTTCTTATTGACGCGCTCTGGGTTCGCGGGTTCGCAGCGCTATGCGGCCGCCATCTGGAGCGGTGATATCGGCGCGCGCTGGCATGATATGAAAGCCCAGATATCAGCAGGCATTAATTTTTCCCTGTCGGGATTGCCTTACTGGACCATGGACATTGGTGGATTTGTGGTAGAAAACAGGTTTGAAAATCCAAATGCGGCTGACCTTGAGGAATGGAGGGAATTGATGACACGCTGGTACCAGTTCGGTGCTTTTACCCCCTTGTTCCGCGTGCACGGTCAATATCCTTACCGCGAAATTTTCAACACCGCTCCCGAACATCACGCCGCTTATCAAAGCATGTTGTATTACAACAAGCTTCGTTACCGCCTGATGCCTTACATCTATTCACTGGCAGGCATGGCATATAATAACGATTATACAATCATGCGCGGCCTGATAATGGATTTCGCCGATGATAAAAACGTTCGCTCCATTGGCGATCAATACCTGTTTGGTCCCTCGTTGCTAATCAATCCTGTTTACAGTCATAAAGCTAGCCAGCGTACTGTTTACCTGCCCGCTTCCTGCGGATGGTACGATTTGTATTCAGGAAAATATGAACAGGGTGGCCGCACCATCGATGCGCCTGCTCCTTATGAGCGCATGCCGGTATATGTGCGGGAGGGCGCCATCATTCCATTTGGCCCCGAGCTGCAATACACCGACGAAAAGAAAGCCGATACCATACAATTGCATGTGTACCAGGGAAAGGATGGAAAGTTCACATTGTATGAAGACGAGGGCGTGAACTACAATTATGAAAAAGGAATGTTTGCCACCATTGGATTTGAATACAACGATAAGGATCGGATGCTAACGATAGCAAAGCGCGAAGGCACGTTCCCGGGGATGTTGAAGGAGCGGGTGTTCATTGTTAAATACATCACCCGCAACCAACCGAAGCAACTCGCATTGGAGAACAGGCAGGGCATTGTCGTGAGGTACAAAGGTGATAAACAAACAGTTCCATTAAAATAGTCCATATACATTGTTCATTAACCAATTGCTTATTATGAAAATGCGAAACTTGATCGGTACAATACAATGGCGGCCGCTGTTGCTATTGTCCGTTTCTTTACTGCTATTGCTTTCGCTACAGGCGCAGCAGCGGAGAATTACGGGAAAGATCACCGGCGTAAACAACAAGCCGGTAGAGAATGCCAGCGTAGTAATTAAAGGAAAACCCGGAGGCACGAGCACGAGCCCGACAGGAGAGTTTACAATCGATGCGCAGACCGGTGACGTGCTCGTGGTATCTTCCGTAGGCTTTCAATCCAAAGAAGTGACGGTTGGTTCGGCGCCTGTGCTGAACGTAAGCCTGTCTGCCGCCACGGGCTCCATGGAAGAGGTGATAGTAGTAGGTTATGGAAAGATGAAACGTACGGACTTGAGCAGCTCGCAAGTAAGCGTGAATGCAGAAGAATTGCAGCGTACCGTTAACCCTACGTTCGACCAGGCTTTGCAGGGACGCGCTGCTAACGTATATGTGTCCTCACACAGCGGGCAGCCGGGAGCCGCCCCTTCCGTTATCATACGAGGCATCGGTTCGCTCACCGGCAGCACGCAACCCTTGTATGTAATTGATGGCGTACAAATAAAACCAGCCAACCCCACAGATAATCCCAACAGTCACCCCACAGGATTCACCAACGCGCTTTCCGGCTTGAACCCCGACGATATCGAAAGCGTTACGGTATTGCAGGGCCCTTCGGCCACGGCCATTTATGGAACGGCGGGCGCCAATGGCGTTATACTGGTGACTACCAAAAGAGGTAAGGCCGGCGAGACCAGGGTCAACGCCAGCACCTTGTGGTCGGTGCAGGACTTGCCGGAAAAAATTGCGGTAATGAACCTGCGCGAGTACGCCGCTTACCGCAATGAAATTGCACGCGCCGGCGGCACATCAACGGATTCCGCTTTTGCCGATCCTTCCGCATTGGGCGAAGGCACCGATTGGCAGGACGCTTTATTCCGCAGAACGTTGTTACAAAAGCACGGCCTTTCGCTAAGTGGCGGCAATGGCGGTACCAATTTCTTTTTGTCCGGCGAATACTTCGACCAGGACGGCATTGCGCCGGGATCGGGATTCCAGCGCGCATCCATACGCCTTAACCTCGACAATCAAACCCGCAGTTGGTTAAAGCTCGGGACAACGCTTTCACTTAGCCGTACCCGTGAGAAAGTGAATACCACCAATGCCGGCATCATCAACCTGGCCATCCGGCAAAACCCATCGGTGCCGGTTAAAAACCCGAATGGTACCTGGGGCGGTCCCAATACCACCCAATTTGCATTCAGCAATCCCGTGGCGCTGGCCAATATCAACAACGATTACAACAGGGCTCTCGGGTTCCTGGGCGGCGCTTACGCAGATATTACTTTTATGAAAGGATTGGTGCTGCGTAATGAGATCAACACCAGCATCCAGTACTATAATAACTACCAGTTCCGTCCCGGCTACCAGTTCAACGGCTTTGTTGTTCCTTCTACCAATGCAAGTTCACGCCGGGAGGCCAATAATAATTTCTGGTGGGGCTTCAATACCAGGCTGCATTACGATACTAAGTTCGGCAGGCACGGCATTTCAGCAATGATAGCGCACGAAGCGCAGGCATTTGGCTATGAAGGATTGAATGGCTACCGCCAGAATTTTGTTACTTATAACATACAGGAGTTGTCAGGCGGCGTGCAAAACACATCTGTCGCCAACAGCTCAAGGGGACATGGATCGAGGGAATCGTATTTCGGCCGCATCAACTACGTGTATAACGACCGTTACATCGTGCAGGTAGCAGCACGTCACGATGGTTCCTCTACTTTCGGTGAAAACAAACGCTGGGGAACATTTCCCGCTGTTTCTTTTGCATGGAGGATCTCGGAAGAACCATTCATGGAGCGTTTCACCAACATCAATGACCTGAAGCTGAGATTGGAATATGGACAAACCGGCAACTCCAATGCGGGCGGCGTATATGCGCAATTGCAAACCGTTCCCACCGCATGGGGCACCGGCTTCCTGCCGCAGAACTTTGCCAACCCCAACCTGCAGTGGGAAGTAACCAAAACTTCCAACATCGGTATCGACCTGCACATGTTCAAGAACAGGTTGGAAATAATTGCAGATGCGTATGTGAAGCGCGTGGAAAAATTGCTTACCACCAATCCTTACGCGTTTTACAATGGTGGCGACATCAGTTATTCGCCGGGTTATATTTCCTGGCCCACTACTAACGTAGGAACGCTTAGGAACAGGGGCTTCGGCATCACCATCAATTCCGTAAACGTCGACAACAGGATCTTTTCGTGGAAGACTGGTTTGAACATTTCACGCGATAAAAACGAGATCCTGGAGCTGGTAACACCGCTTAACCCAAGTTATGGCGCGGCACAATTTCTTTCCAAAGTAGGAGAGCCCGCAAGCATGTTCACCGGTTACATTGCAGAAGGCCTTTTCCAGGATTACAACGATATCAAGAACCATGCAAGGCAAACGCCCAACGGACTGATCTCGCCCACGCAAGGCACCTGGGTAGGCGATATTAAATACAAAGATCTGAGCGGACCCGCCGGAAAGCCCGATGGCGTCATCGACCAGTTCGACCGTACGGTGATCGGCAATCCATGGCCGGCCTTTACTTTCGGCTTCAATAACTTTTTTGCTTATAAAGATTTTGACCTGAACATTTTTGTGATCGGTACCATCGGTAACGACGTGATCAACTACGAGCGCTTTTTGAATGAGCAGCCGCTGGGTACCGGCACCTTCAGCAACTATTTTGCTGCTGTACGCGATTTTGCGCGCCCTTCCAGCTATAACATTGCGGATAGCCTGGGTGTTACGCTGCAAAACCCCGGAGGCATTATACCCCGCATTGCGCCGGGCAATCCCAATGGTAACGACCGCCTTAGCCAATGGCATATCGAAGACGGATCGTTTGTACGCGTAAAGAACATCGCACTGGGATATACCATTCCCGGAAGGGTTACATCCAGGTTCGGCGTAAAGCGGTTGCGCGTTGCCGTTAACGTGCAGAATGCATTCACATTTACCAAATACAAGGGTTATGATCCTGAGATAGGCATGATCCAGTACGGTAATACCCTGATATCGGGCATAGATACCGGCAGGTATCCCAACACCCGAATGTATTCGGCGCAGGTACAAATCGATTTTTAAAAACTATTCACAACAAGAATGATTAAAGCATTCCATATGAAACCTCTTATCAAGTATCTTATCGCTTTTGCAGTCATCGGCATTGCCCCGGCCTGCAAAAAGAATTTCCTGGACAGGCCCCCGATCGACCAGGTTACTTCGGGTAATTTTTATAAAACCAACGAGGAGATCAGGGCGGCTACCGGGCCTTTATACAACATCGTTTGGTTCGATTATAATGATAAGGCTTTTATGGCCTTCGGCGAAGCCAGGGGCGGCAACCTGAACTCAAATGACAGGACCGCATATATCCAGTTTTCGGTAAACTCCACCGATCAAAGCACGCTGCTGCCGGGCTATAAATCTTTTTATAAAATAGTGGCGCAGACCAATACCATTATGGCCGCCATTAAAAATGCCACCAACAGCACCGCATCCGACGCCGTAAAACGGGAAGGCATAGCCGAATGCCGCTTCATGCGCGCAATGGCTTATTATTATCTCGTAAGCAATTGGGGGGCTGTTCCCATTGTATATGATAATGTATCGCAGCTAAGCAACGAACTGAGAAGGAATAATATCGAGGATGTATGGCAGTTCATCATCCGCGACCTTACTTACGCGGCCAATAATCTTCCTGCTGTTCCTTATGCACGGGGAAGATTAAGCAAATGGTCGGCCGAAGGAATGCTGGCAAGGATGTACCTCACCCGCGCAGGATTGGGCGGTACAGGCAGCCGCAAGCAATCTGACCTTGACAGCGCCAAATTTTATGCAGGCAACGTCATTACTAAAAGCGGGCTCACGCTGCTTCCCAATTATGCCAACCTGTTCAGGGGCGCTTACAACAACAGCGACCACGTAAATCCAAACCCCGAAGCATTGTTCGCGCTGCAATGGGCGCCTACCAATAATCCGTGGGGCGTAAATAATTCATTCCAGGCTTATGTGGCCTTCGATCCTGCCATTACGCAAACAGGCGATGGATGGGGCGCTGCACAAGGCGTTTCGGCCGACCTGGTAAAATACTACATGGCCAATCCCGATGACTCCATCAGGAGAAAAGCAACCACCATGTTCCACCGCGATCATTACCCTGAACTGAACCAGGCAGCGGGCGGTACTACCGTAACAGGTACCGGCATGGCTTACATCAAAAAATATGTGGTGGGTTCACCAGCCGATAATGGCGGCAAAGGAAACTTCATGGCGGCCTACATCAATACCTACATGCTGCGCCTGGCCGAAGTGTATTTGATATATGCGGAAGCAGTGCTTGGCAACAGTGGGTCTACCGCAGATGCCTCAGCACTGCAGGCATTCAATGCCGTTCGCGCGAGGGCAGGAGTAGCTCCTAAGACCTCGCTTACTTTTGCAGACATTTTCCTGGAGAAAAGGATCGAACTGGCCATGGAAGGTGTTGCCTGGTATGAAATACTAAGATGGTATTACTTTAACCCTGCTGCCGCAAAAGCCTATGTGCTGGCGCAAGACAGGGGAAATTACACCATCACGTATGTAACGGGTACCAATGCACCAAGGCAATACAATACTACTTATACCAGCGCACATTTTACGTTCACCGATCAAACTGTGTACCTGCCCTTCCCCGAGGTAGAGATGAACATCGCCCCGGGATTGTCGCAGCCGCCGGTACCGTTCGATTTCAGCGTGCTGACTGACTAAACCATCCTTGTCAATATAAAAACATCGTTATGAAAAATATATCGCGCAATATCAACAGGTGTATGCTGGCGCTGGCAGTGGTGGTAAGCACGCTGGCACTGTATTCCTGTAAGAAAGATTCCATCGGCCCGCCGCAAATAGACAGGGTGCGGCTGCTGGATCCCACTAAAAGGGACAGCTCTTTTGTAAAAGCGTTTCCCGGCACTTTCATTGTTATAGAAGGAAGGAACTTCAGCGGGCTGAAGAATGTGTACTTCAATGGCATGGAAGCTGCTTTCAATGCTGCCCTCAATACTGATAACAACATCATCATCCGCATTCCTTACGATGCGCCTACCGCTGTTACCGACCCCAACGTTCCCAACAAGATTAGGGTGGTGACAGATCATGGCGAAGCGATGTTCGACTTCCAGATCGTAGCGCCGCCGCCTGCAATTCTGAGTGCATCCAATGAAAATGCTTTACCGGGCGCCGTGATCACATTAAGAGGAACCAATTTCTGGCTGCTCACCAATATTGTTTTTCCCGGTAACGTGAGCGTTACCAATTTTACGGTCAATAGTACCGCAACCGAGCTCACTGTTACCGTACCCGCCACCGCTACCGCAGCTGGTCCTATTGTTGCCAATGGACAATTTGGTTCTGGCACATCGGTTTTTGTTTTTAATAATCACAAATCGCCCACGCCGGGCTTCCTTGCCAATTTTGAGGATGGCGATCCTTATTTCGGTTGGGCATGGTGGGGAGGCATCAAGGAAAACAATGCATATCCTAGTAACACTGGTAATTATATAAGGGTGAAACCGTCCGGTACTATCAATGCGGGCGACGGTGCTTGGTATACCGACAACCGCGCGGTGATGGTAGCGCCGGGAGCATGGATGACAAATGATAAATTAAGTGACCCGATAGGAGATTATGCGTTGAAATTCGAGATCAATACCAAAGTGCCGTGGACCGCTGGTTCGTTGATGATAGCGCCCAATGGAAATTTCAACAGGCTTGCACGCTATGCGCCCTGGGAAACAGCGCCCAATAAGCAGTTCGTCACCAATGGCTGGCAAACTGTTACCATCCCGCTTACAGAATTTAAAAGCGGCTCTGGCAACTACAATCCTTCGGGCAGCCCCGCGGCCAACATAGGCGTGCTTACGGGTGGTACCAATACCGCCCCCATACAAATTATGTTATACAACGATGGCAGCACGCCGCTCACGGCTTTTGACGTGGCGATAGACAACGTGCGCATCGTGAAGATCCGATAACATAGTAGTAGTTTTTTCATGTAGCAGTCGCGCATGGACTATGTCTATAGTCCATGCTTTTTTTAAATTTACTCTTCATGAAGAGAGCCCCTTTATCGCTGATGATCGGCATCCTGTTTTTTTGCGGGGTACTACATGCTCAGCATGCGGGCAGGATAAGTTTTAATGATGAATGGAAGTTCAGGTTAGACAGCATTGCCTCCTACAGCGGTCCCGGTATAAACGATGCCGCATGGAGGCAGCTCAAGCTTCCACATGATTGGAGCATAGAGGGCAGCTTCAGCAAAGATCATCCCGCAGGTACGGGCGGTGGCGCTTTACCAGGCGGTATCGGCTGGTACCGCAAAACATTCTCGATGGCCACCGCACAAAAAGGTAAGCGCGTATTCATTGAGTTCGATGGGGTGTACAGGAACAGCGAAGTATTCATCAATGGACAGACCCTCGGAGTGCGGCCTAATGGATACATTTCTTTTTATTACGAGCTGACACCTTACCTGAAGTACGGTAATGAAAAAAATGTGCTGGCGGTTAAGGTGGACAATTCAAAACAACCCAATTCACGATGGTATACCGGATCAGGCATTTATCGCAATGTGTGGCTTACAGTTTTGAACCCATCGCATATTGAGCATTGGGGCAGTTTTATAACTACGCCAATGGTGAACGACAATCAGGCCACCGTTCACATTGCTACAAAACTGGTAGCGGCGGACAAGCGTTTAACACTTGTAACTGATGTGTATGATGAAAAAGGAAAGAAGGTTGCGGCGGATTCAAAAGCCATCGAAGGAAATGAAGTTTTACAGCCTGTCGTCATTAGTAATCCTCAGTTATGGTCGATAGAAAAGCCTTACTTATACAAAGCCGTATCAGAATTGCGTTTGGGTCAGCAGGTATTGGACAGGTATGAAACAAGTTTCGGTATAAGGTATTTTGATTTCGATACTGATAAAGGTTTTTCATTGAATGGAAAACCGTTGAAAATACTGGGTGTTTGCAATCACCACGACCTCGGCGCACTCGGCGCTGCCATCAATACCCGTGCGCTGGAACGGCAACTGGAAATATTGAAGGCAATGGGTTGCAATGGCATCAGGACGGCGCACAATCCTCCCGCACCTGAATTGTTATCACTTGCAGATAAAATGGGTTTTATCGTGATGGATGAGGCTTTCGATATGTGGTCGCGCCCTAAAACAAAGTACGACTATCACCTCGATTGGAAAGATTGGTATAAAAAAGACCTTGAAGATTTTGTGCGGCGCGACCGCAACCATCCTTCTGTCTTTATCTGGAGCATCGGAAATGAAATTCCCGAACAATGGGGAAAGGATTCGATAGGAATACCCATGGCGAGGGAACTGGTGGGCATCGTACGCAATCTCGATCCTACCCGGCCGGTAACAACAGGCAATAACGAAGCGAACCACTATAATCATTTATTGCAATCAGGAGCATTTGAGCTTATCGGCTATAATTACAACCACCAGCGTTGGGGATCATTTCGCAAAGAATGGCCTGGAAAAAAATTGATCGTTACCGAAAGCACTTCGGCATTGGCAACAAGAGGCCATTACGATCGCATTCCATCCGATAGCATCCGGCGTTGGCCCAAACGGTGGGACCTTCCGCTCGAAGACGGCAATCCTGATTGGACGGTATCGGCATACGATCATGTAAGCGCGCCCTGGGGCTCCACGCACGAAGAAAGCCTGAAAGTATTAAAACAATACGAGCATGTTGCCGGAATGTTCATCTGGACAGGATTTGATTATCTGGGCGAACCAACGCCCTATCCCTGGCCCGCAAGGAGCTCGTACTTCGGCATTATTGACCTCGCAGGATTTCCTAAAGATGTGTATTATCTATACCAAAGTGAATTTACCAATAAGCCGGTACTGCATATCTATCCCCATTGGAACTGGAAGCGCGGCGATACCGTGGACGTAATAGCTTATTATAACAATGCAGACGAAGTAGAATTATTTTTAAATGGGACCTCCCTGGGTAAACGCTCGAAGGATACTGCATTGCATGTAAAGTGGCGGGTGCCCTATGCGCCAGGAACAATAAAGGCCATTTCGCAAAGAAATGGACAAACAGTGCTAACCCGCGAAGTGCGCACCGCAGGAGCGCCTTATAAACCGTTATTGAAAGCAGACAGGAATGTTATAAACGCCGATGGAAACGATCTTTCATTTGTCACAGTAACTATTACAGATAAGGACGGGGTGATGGTTCCCAATGCCAATCACCTTATACAGTTCTCAATTAAAGGACAGGGAACTATTGAGGCGGTTGACAGCGGCAGCCCTGTAAGCCTGGAGCCGTTCAAGGCTTCGCGGCACACGGCCATGAATGGAAAAGCATTGTGCATTGTACGGTCGAACGGCAATACCGGAAGCATTCAACTAACAGCTTCTGTGCAAGGATTACAGCCGGCCAGCATTTTACTCATCGCAAATACAAAAGCGAAATGAGGTGGGTGATGATGATAGTATTTATGTTGATTGGCATTGCGGCTATGCCGCAACAATCTTTTTTTGCCGTGCCCGTAAGAGGCTTTACCAACTGGCAGCCCGCGTCAGGTTGGGAACACGCATCGCTAAGCGGCAATGGCACCCTGGGTGCAATGGTGATGGGCGAACCACATGATGAAACCATCATTTTATCCCATGCCTTGCTGTATTTGCCAAGAAAGCGTTCGGCCTCCCTTATCGATCAGGCCTCAGTATTGGACAGCATCCGAAAATTATTATTGCAAGGCAAATTCCAGGAAGCAGCAAAAATACCGGTAGCCCTGCGGCAGCAGCAAGGATATCATGATGAAAGAGATCCATTCATCCCCGCATTCGATCTAAAAATCCAGCACGAGGGATCGAATATCGTACGCTACCAGCGCTCGGTTAATTTTAAAACAGGTGAAGCCATTGTAGACTGGCAGAACAAGGCGGGTAGTTTTCAACGGAAATTATTTGTATCGAGGGCCGACAGCGTGATCGCGCTATCGATAAAAGGTACTGCCAGGATTAATTGCAGCTTTCGCTTCGAGCGCAGGCTGGTGGAGTGGAACCAATGGGGATTTATCAATGAGCATATCCGCAGTGTTCAGGCTGGTGCAGAAGGAAATGAATGGCTGCACTATCAATCGGGTTTTACCTTCAGGCATGCCAATGCCATTCATGGTTATGAAGGATTGGGAAGACTGATCGCCCTGAATGGCACGGTTACCCGTAAGGGTAATACCCTGCAAGTACAAAATGCAGATGAGGTGTTGCTGCTCATTAAAATTGTTCCGTTGTACAACGATGCTTCGCAAATGGCGGTGTTAAAGCAACGGTTATCCGCAACCGAAGCCAGTTACCACGCTTTATTGACAAGACATATCGCCATCCATGGCGAGTTATTCAACAGGGTTACCTTCAGCCTGCACGCCAGTGAAGAGGACAGGCTGTTGCATTCCGTGGAATTGCTTTTGCGCTCCAGGCAAAAAGCAGTGCCTGCAATGATCGAGAAAGCCTTCGATGCCGGCAGGTACAACATCATCAGCGCCACCGGCACCAATCCGCCAAACCTGCAAGGCATTTGGTCAGGCACCTGGACCGCCCCATGGACCGGTGGCATGACCAACGACGGCAACCTGGCTACCGCCATATCCATGAACCTGCCCGGCAACATGCCCGAACTGATGAAAGCTTTTTGCAATTACCATCAACGCTTATTGAACGATTATCGCACCGCGGCAAAAAAACTGTACAACTGCCGCGGCATACATATTCCCGCGCAGGCAACCACCACCGGCATCGATACTGATTTTGGAGAAATATGGTGCCTCACCTTCTGGACCGGCGGCGCAGGCTGGACCGCTGATTTCTTCTGGGATTATTATCAATACACACTGGATAAAGAATTCTTGCAGCAGCAGGCTTACCCTTTCATGAAAGAAGCCGCTTTGTTTTATGAAGATTTTCTCCGGCTGGACAATAATGGAAAATACATTTTCAATCCGTCTTATTCACCAGAGAACAATCCTGCCAATAGCAATTCGCAGGCAAGCATCAATGCTACCATGGACATCATGATCGCAAAGCAATTATTGCGTAACTGCATACAGGCCGCGGAAATCTTAAAGACAGATGAAGCCAAAGTGAAACAATGGCAAGTCATGCTGGCAAAAATGCCGGCGTACGAATTGAACGAAGCGGGTGCGTTGAAAGAATGGATATGGAAAGGACTGGAAGAAAACCACCGCCACCGCCACGCTTCTCATTTGTATGCATTGTTCAACGAGATAGCACCTGAATTTAAAGCCGATGCCCGTTTGCGGGCAGGGGCCATTAAAGTAATTGAAGAAAAGATGAAATTCCGCGCTGCTGAAGGCGGAGGGGAAATGGCATTCGGACTGGTGCAATTAGGTTCCGCCGCCGCCCACCTTGGCCAAAGTGAAAAAGCCCTGCAGTTGGTCGAATGGCTTGCGGCCCGCTATTGGACCCATGGACTTGGCTCTTATCACAACGTGTATGGTTTATTCAATACCGATATCAGCGGGGGGCTTCCTTATCTCATCACACAAATGCTGGTGTATTCAGAACAGGGACTGGTGTCGGTACTGCCCGCCTTGCCTGCTGAATGGACACAGGGAAGCATTAAAGGCTTGTTATTAAGGGGGAATATCATTTTGGAAAAACTGCAATGGAACGGGGATGAAGTGGAAATAGTATTGCGCGCCAACCATCCCCAAAAAATTACCCTGCAATTCCCCTTTGCAGTGGAATCGGGTAAAAGGGATACAGTAACAAAGATGGAATTGGAATTGCCGCGGCACCGGTCATTCGGCATTATAGCCAAACGAGCCAAAAAATAAATAATGAACGCTTACTTGATAAAATACGCATTGACGGTCCACATCCTCTGCACTTCCACGATGGCTTTTTCCCAAGAGGCGAATGGAAGGATACATTTGAACCAGGCCGGGTTCTATCCCGCATGGCCTAAAATAGCTGTGGTCGCCGGTAAAGCAGATGCCACTGTGTTTTATGTAATTACCGTCGATAAACGCGACACCGTGTTCTCGGGACCACTTTCAGCAGAAAAGCAATCCCTCAATTCTGCAACGGTTACCAAAATTGCTGACTTCAGCGCTTATACTCACAAGGGCAACTACGTCATTTCTATTCCCGGTGTAGGCAGCTCCTATCCCTTTGCCATAACCGAAAATGTGCATGCCCCGCTATCGGCCGCCGTGTTGAAAGCATTTTATTTTCAGCGTTCCAACACGCCGCTTCCGGCTGAGTATGCGTCCAAATGGGCACGGCCCGCCGGGCATGCCGATACCGATGTGCTGATACATCCTTCAGCTGCCAGTGGAAAACGCGCAGCTAACACCCGCATTGCTTCGCCGGGCGGATGGTATGATGCGGGGGATTACAACAAGTATATCGTGAACTCGGGCATTACCATGGGAACGTTACTATCTGCATTCGAAGATTTTCCCGCTTACTTCCATGGTTGTACTACGGGTATTGCGGAAAGCAGGGATGCCGTGCCGGACATTTTGAATGAAATAATCTACAACCTGCGCTGGATGCTGACGATGCAGGACCCTGAAGACGGCGGCGTGTACCACAAGCTCACCAATGCGGCCTTCGATGGAATGGTAATGCCCGGCGTAACAACTGCGCCGAGATATGTAGTTCAAAAAGGAACGGCGGCCACGCTTGATTTTGCCGCGGTATGTGCGCAAGCGGCCAGGATCATAAAAAAGTTCGACAATCAATTGCCGGGGCTGGCCGACAGTTGTATTAATGCTGCACTTAGGGCATGGGACTGGGCAAAGAAAAATCCTAATCTCGTCTACAGCCAACGCAGCATCAATGAACGGTTCGATCCGGACATTTCAACAGGCGAGTATGGCGACAGGCAGTTTAGCGACGAATGGCTATGGGCTGCAACGGAATTGTTCGCCACCACGCACAGCAGGCCATTTTACGACACGATAGTAGCGAGAATGAAAGACCCTGTGCCGCTTCCTTCCTGGGCCAATGTGGCCATGTTGGGCTATTACAGCCTGGTGCGCCAAAGGGATTTGCTTCCCGGATATTCGGTACCGTTAGTAAAACAAATGCGCGACAGTATCCTCGCAATAGCAGATGCTTATTTGTCGAAAATATCATCAAGCGCTTTTGCGACCGTCATGGGTCAATCGCGCAGGGATTTCGTGTGGGGCAGCAATGCGGTAGCCGCCAACCAGGGAATATTATTGATAACAGCCTACTTTCTTTCGAACGATAAAAAATATGTATACGCCGCCGCCGGCAATCTCGACTATATCTTAGGCCGCAATGCAACAGGCTATTGTTTTGTAACGGGCGCGGGAGCAAAATCGCCGATGCATCCGCACCATCGTCCTTCGGAAGCAGATGGGATACCGGAGCCTGTTCCCGGCTTACTGGCAGGTGGCCCCAATCCCGGCAGGCAGGACAAATGCAATTATCCTTTTACGGAACCTGAAATGGCATACATCGATGAAGCCTGCTCCTATGCTTCCAATGAGATAGCCATTAACTGGAATGCGCCGTTGGTATATTTGGTAAGCGCCATCGAAGCCATCAGCATTGCGATAGCGGAGTGATATAAAAACATACAGCATACCTGCTTAGGGTATGCTGTATGGAATAATGGCAGACAGAAATGTTATTCGTTGCCCTGACGGCCTCCGCCGCGGGAATTTTCACCACCTTTTCTTCCGATCTCGCTCATGTGTTCCCTGTCTTTACTTACAGATTCACCGCCTTTCCTTCCGGCTTCTCGTGCCTCTTCCGAATCAAATTCGTGTGCATTACCACTTTCATGTGCAGCTTTTCCACCTTTGCTTGCTATTTCTCTTTGCTGCTCTGGGTCCATCGAAGCAAATCCACGATTCGATGTGTTGCCGCCTTTGTTTTGATTGTTAGCCATAACTTCGATTTTTACGTTAGATGATTGTTGTGCAGGTAGAGGTACTACAGCAATAATGCCAGCAACATGCTAAAGCAGAATATGCATGCTCATCACATTCATCCAACATCTGTAATGTGGCGAACCGCACACACTATGTAGAAGCAGCAATATTTTTTGTTGAGCAGCAATAAATTTTTGTACACGTGTTACCAGAACTTCACATACAAGGCCAGCAAAATTCCAATGATGATCAGTATCATCGTGAGTATGCCCGGTGAAACTTTAAACATAGCGGGATCAACCTGCAATGCATTCACCTTGCTTCTGCCTTTTTTGTCCAGCAGGCTGATGATCACCATCAATACTACTGTGAAAAAGAACACCCAGCCCATGCTGATGAGGAAAGGAATTTCATATACGCCCTGCGCATTCATGAACGCAGTATACAATGGTGTTTCGTGGAACCAACCTGGCAGGAACCTGTCGAACAATACCATCAGCACTACACCTCCAAGTATGCCAGCAATGGCTGCCGTGGCTGTTGTGCGCTTCCAGAAAAAGCCGAGCAAGAACACCGCGAAGATGGCAGGTGAAATATAACCGGTATATTTTTGAATGAATACAAATCCTCCTTCGCTGCCGATACCCAGCGCATCTTTCCAGTTCACGGCAATGGCAATCACGAGCGCGACAACGACACACATCCTTCCTATCCACACCAGCCTGTTGTCGGGCGCGTCCCGCTTTATGTATTTTTTGTAGATATCCAATGTATAAATGGTAGCGATGCTGTTGGCCTTGCCGGCCAACGATGCAACGATGGCAGCGGTTAAAGCGGCCACCGATAAACCTTTGAGGCCGGTAGGCAAAAAACCAAGTATGGCGGAGTATGCATTATCGCTCCTGAACTCGCCATTGGTGAGCATTTCATCTTGCAGTGCGCCGTTTTTGTGCAACACATAAGCTGCAATGCCAGGCAGCACTACTATCAGCGGCATCAGCAATTTCAAAAATGCAGCGAACAATATTCCCGTTCTCGCCGTCTTCAGGTCTGCGCCCAGTGCGCGTTGTGTAATGTATTGGTTACATCCCCAGTAGTTCAGGTTGGCTACCCACATGCCGCCCATGAGCATGGCAATGCCAGGCAGGTCGAGATAGTTGGACACCTGCTCCTTGGTAGCGCCGGTATCGGGCTTGTTAAAGATCATATCGAAATGCTCAGGCGCGCGGTCGAGCAATGCGTTGAAACCTGCGAGCAGGTCTTTTCCAAAGCCCAGGTTCTCCGATACCAGCGTCAATGCAATATAACTGGTCACCAATCCGCCAATGATGAGCACCGCCACCTGTATTACGTCGGTATAACCGATCACCTTCATTCCGCCCAAAGTGATGATGAGGGCAAACACCGCCAGTCCGATCATGATAATGTGAAAATTTTCCCCGCCTGTAAGGTTGTCTATCGCCAACGATCCGAGATACAATATGGAAGTAAGGTTTACAGTGATGTATAAAAACAGCCAGAACACCGCCATGATGAGCGCCACCGTTTCATTATACCTTGTTTTTAAGAACTGCGGCATGGTAAAGATGCGGTTCTTCAAATAGATGGGCATGAAGAACACCGCAACAATGATCAGCGAGGCCGCCGCCAGCCACTCGTACGCAGAAATGGCCAAACCTAGCTTGAAGCCGCTGCCCGACATGCCGATGAACTGCTCCGCGGAAATATTAGAGGCAATGAGCGATGCGCCGATAGCCCACCATGTAAGCGAGCCCTCGGCCAGGAAGAAATCCGTGGAGGTTTCCTGCTTATGCTTTTTCCTGCGATAGATCCAAATGCCGTAAGTTGCTACTATAACAAAGTAAATGAGGAATACGACGGTATCGATGCTGTGCATAATAAGGGATTGATGACTACAATTTATTCAATTATTTTATTGGCTATTGAAAAGTTGCTGAACACGGCCTTGCTTCCTGAGCCTCCCTTGGCAACCACACCTACACGCAGGGCCCTGTCCCAGGGCGGCAGGTACGACCCATCGATCGGTTGCATGTTCAACACCTGGTAATTCCTGCCATTTGTTTTGTTGTACAGGAACATGATCTTGTTTCCATCCATTACCAATACACGAAGCTGCAATTGCTTGCGCGGCAGGATCGAATACCTGCCCAGCTCCGTTTCCTTACCTTCTTTCAATTGCGTAATCCTTATCACACCATTTTCATACAGGGCCGACACCATGTTGTTTTCATCCCCGATTACCGCAACGCCCGCCGCGGCAGTCGACCGCCGAAGATTAAGTTTGGCGGTAGCGAAATAATTTGCTTTGACCGTTTTATGTCCCAGGAAAGCCCCCGACGCCGCCGGCAGGGCCTGTAAATGCAGTTCTTTGTTAACGATGCGGAATTCAGGTTGCTGAAACACGCTCCATTGCCATTGGCCTGAAAGTGATGCGCCTTTAAACCCATCACGCACGTCAGGAACGGTAATCGGCGTGCCCGCCGTAACAGGCTCACGAATAAATTCGATCCATCCATCCTGGGTAAACCGGTATTCTATCAACAAACCCTGCCTGCCGGTGAATATATTGTCCTTTTTATCATAGGCATGGTACAGGAAATAATTACGCCCGTCTTTTTTTACGGGAGTGCCGTGTCCTGGACAAATCCATTCGTCGCTATTGGTAAGCACAGGGTTTTTATCGTACTTCTCCCAGGGCCCCATCAATTGTTTTGACCGCGCAATGCCCACACCATATGTGCACGCAGCGCCACAGCACGCAGCGGCTGCATAAAACGCGTAATAATATTCACCCTCACGCACAATCGAAACACCTTCAACCAGATTGCCTTCCCATTTCGCATCATTGCGGAACAATTCTTTCTTTTCACCGATGAGCTTTGTCCTTTCTTCGTTCATTTCCATGATCCAGATGGGAGTGGGCTTGTTTACGCTGTTGCCATCTTCCTTCCAGATCAAATGCAGCTTGCCTTTTTCATCTCTTATGGGAAACGCATCGATGGAACCAACTTCCTGGCACATAAGCGGACCATGGTCTGTGTACGGGCCTTCCGGCTTGTCGGCGCTGGCCACTCCCAGACAAAGGTTGCCGCCCTTTTTATGCGCGGCATAATACATATAAACCTTACCATTGTCGTAGCTGATCTCGGGCGCCCAGAAATAATAATCGGCCCAATCCGGCAACTTCAGGAACACATGGCCAATGGTTTTCCAGCTCACCAGGTCCTTCGATTGTAAAACAGGAAATGCGGGCGCCCAATTAGAGGTAGTGGCGCTGGCATAATACGAATCGCCGATTTTCACAACAGAGGGATCGGGATAATCGCCCGGTAATACCAGTTGCTGGGTACGCGCAGCAACGGAGACCAGTAAAATAAAAATCGCGATGAACGCTTTCATGCTATAAGCCATAAATTATTTAACTGAAAACTTGTAGACAGATGAGGTTTTGTACGTTTGGCCTGGTTGCAGCACAGTGGATGGAAAAGACGGCTGGTTCGGCGAATCGGGAAAATGCTGCGTTTCCAGGCAGAACGCTGTTCTGAATTCATCTTTCTTTCCATTCTTAAAACTGTTCTTGCCCTGCATGAAGTTGCCGCCATAAAATTGCAATCCCGGTTCCGCGGTGTAGATGTCCATCACAATGCCTGATTTGTCGCCGGTAACCGTTGCGGCATGGTTCAAGCCCGTTCCCTTGTTTTCATTCAAAACGAAATTGTGATCATAACCCCTGCCGTATTTCAGTTGCACATGGTCGTTATTCACGCGTGCACCGATGGCGGTGGGATTGGTAAAATCAAAGGGGGTGCCCGCCACCGGTTCTATTTTCCCGGTAGGGATCAGCGTGGAATCAACAGGCGTATAGCGCGATGCATTGATCCATAATACATGATCATTGATGGTGCCACTGCCTTCGCCGTTCAGGTTGAAAAAAGCATGATTAGTAAGATTCACTACCGTTTTTTTATCAGTAGTTGCCTCGTAATCCATTTTCAGCTCGTTGCTGTCGGTGAGACTATAAGTTACTTTTACCTGCAGGTTGCCGGGAAAACCTTCTTCTCCATCTTTAGAAAGATAGGTGAGCTCAAGGGTTTTGTCGTCGATCATTTTTGCTTCCCACACCACGTATTGAAATCCTTTTGTGCCACCGTGCAAGGTGTTGGGTCCATTGTTTTTGGGCAGGTTGTATTCTTTTCCGTCCAACGTAAATTTTCCATTGGCAATGCGGTTGCCGTAGCGCCCGATCGTAGCGCCGAAGTAAGGCTCTGTAGATTCAACAAATGCGCGGACGCCGCTCATGCCCACCACTACATCTACCAGTTTTCCGTCTTTGCCGGGCACCAGCAAGCTCACCAGCCTTCCGCCGTAGTTAGTAAAGGCTGCCTGCATATTGTTCTTATTCCTCAGTACATACAAAGTAGTAGGCTTGCCATCTACGGTATCCAGGAAGGCTTCCTTTCGCGGCAGCAGGTGGCTATCGGTTTGCTGGCTTGCAGAATCGCCGGTAGTTGTTGTTGCTTCGCCCCCCTGGTTGTTACAGGCGGACATCAAAAGGGTACAGCCTGCAAAGAATGCAAAGAGTTTACAGCTCATAATATGTATTGAATAAAGTGATATGTTTTGCGCTGCTCCGCACCACTTATTCTCCCGATGGCTTTTGAATTTTAACGCCGGTGCTTACGGGTTCACCAAAGTTCGGCGTGCCGTCTGCGTTCCATGTAAATTTTTGCATGCGTGGATTCCTGAAGTCGCCGCAACCCTGTCCTGCGTTTGGATTGGCGTGGTACAGTATCCAGTCTTCCGTACCATCAGCAGATTTAAAGAATGAATTGTGCCCCGGCCCATACGCGCCGCTCGCTGGCTTTTTCACAAACACCGGTGTGGGTGATTTTGTCCAATGCGCCGGGTTCAGCGGATCCCCTCCATCCGCCAATGTCAGCAGGCCAAGCGCATAGTCATCGGTCCAGCATCCGCTGGCTGAGTATACAATGAACACTTTTCCCGCCGCATTCTTTAAATACTGCGGTCCTTCATTCACCGCAGGTGGAGCGCCATTGGTTTCCCATGCATGCTGTGGAGATGATATCAGGGTGCGTGGTGTGGCAAGCGTCCACGGGTCGGACATGCGCGCAATGTAAATGCGCTGCATATTGTCGGTGGCCGATGCATGGCCGCTCCATGTAAAATAATTGTTGCCATTGTACGTGAACACAGTTCCATCTATTGCAAAAAAATCTGCTGCGGCATCACGTATCTGCCCTTTGTCTGTCCACGTTCCTGTTAAAGGATCGGCATTGGCATTCTCCAATACAAATGTGCGTTGCGTTGCCAGGTCCGGCGAAGCGCCGGCGGTATAATACGCGTACCATTTGTTGTTGATATAGTGTAATTCGGGCGCCCATATATTCCTTGAGTTAGGACCTGTTGAAGGTGCGCTCCAGACGGTTTGCGTGGGCGCGCTGGACAGTGCGGAAACCTGTTTCGTTTTCCATACAGCTATCCTGTTGCCCAGCGTGTGCGTGTAATAATAAAAACTATCCTTCTTCACTATCCACGGGTCAGGGCCCGAGTTCAGCAAAGGGTTCGTAAAAGTGGTTACCGTTGGCGGAGGCGGATTGGGCCCCGGGGACCCGCCTTTTTTACTGCAGGACCCCGGCCCAATCAACGTCACCAACAATATGGCGATATATAGTTGTTTCATTACCATCCCGGGTTTTGTTTCAAGTTAGGATTGATATCTATTTCAGATTGCGGAATGGGCATGTATTTATTACGGCCTATCACAAAATTATTGAACTCCGGGTCACGGGCCTTCAATTCGTTCAACTTGGCCGGATCATCGAAATAACCCCAACGCGCAAGGTCATTCCAGCGCACTGATTCTCCGGTTAATTCGGTGATCCTTTCATGCATAAGCTGTTGCAGGAACTGCGCCTGGTTAAGACCGGGACGTGTAACAGACAGCTTTGCAAGGCCTGCTCGTTCGCGCACACGGTCAACATAAGGATAAGCTTCCGCCGTGCGGTTCAATCCGTTCAATGCTTCGGCATACATCAGCAATACATCGGCAAAACGTATCACGCGGAAGTTGATCGGGCTGTTGAACACTTCAAATTCATTGATGCGGAAATAATCGTCGAGGTATTTGCGATACCATACTCTTTGCCTGATGTCGGCATTGTAATTTTTTGATGTAAAGGTGGAACCATACACAATCGTGAAATCCGGTCCTCTTACATCTGTAGAATCATATAAAGCGGTAACTGCAAGCCGTGGGTCGCGCTGACCTGATAACGCATTCTCTTTTAAAAATTCATGCACTACCCAACGGTGCATGTTGGCATCGTTAAAGCCGTGGCCCGGTGGCGCAAAGAAGGGGGGGCGGCTGGTGCCTACATTGGAAGTGGGGCCATCCTCACCGCTGTTCTCGGCGCGCATCTTGAATTGTATTTCGAATACCGACTCTACATTGTTCTCGGTGGTATGCCTGAAATTATCGGCGTAGTTCGGTACCAGGTTGTACAACGATTGGCCGGGGCCTGTGATCAGCCATGCCAAAGCATCCGCAGCCTGCTGGTATTCCTTCTGTTGCAAATGTACGCGGCCAAGCATGCCATACGCAGCGCCCTTGGTGGCGCGGCCTATATCGTCGCCCGAATACGCATTGGGCAACACGGCAGCAGCCTCAGTAAGGTCTTTTTCTATCTGTGCCCACACTTGTTCCTGCGGAGCCTGGAAAGGTTTGTCCGCGGGCTTGGAAGGTTCCAATATCAACGGAACATTTCCCCAGATAGTAACCAGGTTATAATAATACAATGCGCGCAAGAACTTTGCTTCACCAAGATAGCGCGCCTTAAGCGCTTCATCCATGGTAATGTCCGGCACATTGGCCAGCACCTGGTTTGCACGGTATATTCCCCGCCAGTGATGCCACCAGGTATCGTAGTTTACTTCAAAACTGTATTGCGTAATGTTCAATCCGCCGATGCTGCGCAATTCATTCCACGGGCTGGTGGAATAACCATCGTCGGACCGTACGTCCATGTAAAATGGCAACCAGCGGGAGCCGGGTGAGCCATTGCGGTAGAAATTACCATATACCGCATTCAATCCAAGCAAGGCATCGTTGCCTGTTTTCCAAAAGTTCGATTCGTCCGGCACATTGGGATTGGGAATGTCCAACTCCATGGTGCGCTTGCACGACATCGAGGCCGTGAAAATTCCGGCGACAAAAATGTATTTCAAATATTTTTTCATACAAATTCAATTAAAATTCATAAATCAGAATCCGAAATTCACTCCTACGGAAATGATCCGCAACGCGGGATATTGGCCATTGTCCAATCCGCGCTCAAAAATGTTTACCCCGGCTATGTCAGGATCGAGGCCTGAATACTTCGTAAACGTAAGCAGGTTCTGGCCGCTTAACACGATCCTTGCAGAGGTGAATCCAATGGGCTGCAATATGCGCTTCGACAAAGTATATCCTATTTCCAGGTTTCTAAGGCGCATGTAAGTGCCGCTTTCCAGCCAACGGTCTGTTTGCGGCAGCACGTTGAACTGTATGCCCTGGTCGGGGGCGCCCATGGCTGCGCGTGGAAAATCGGTATTGGTGTTTTGCGGTGTCCACGGACTCGCGCCTTCTCTGAAATTGGTATTCTGGTCCATGCGGTCTACCTGGTAGCGCGGACGGTTGTATAACTGGTTGCCAAACACGCCATACCATTGCATGCCGAAGGTGAAATTTTTATACGAGGCATTGAAGATGAGGCCGAGTTCAAAATCAGCCCAGGGGCTTCCTACATATACCCTGTCTTTATCGGTATTCAATACGCCATCACCATCGCTGTCTACATAGCGAATGTCGCCGGGCCTGGCCCAAGGTTGTACGCCGTGCTTGTCTATTTCGGCCTGGTTCTGGAAAATGCCATCTGTTCTTAGTACATACCATTCGCCAATGGAGCGGCCGAGCTCAGTGCGCGCATCACCTAATTGCGTGTACTTAGTGGTAGTGTCCCCAAAGCTGGTGACTTCGTTGTTGATAGTAGTGAAGTTGAGCGTAACGTCCCATTTAAAATCGCCTGCCGCGGGATGGCGGTAATTCGCTGACAGCTCGAATCCTTTATTCCTGAGCGAAGCCGCATTTACCGGCGGATTGCCCCCGGCATTACCAGTAGTAAGACTAATAGGCAGGTCGATCAATACGTCTTCTGTTTTTGAAATGAAGTATTCTGCTGTTAGCACCAGCAGGTTGTTGAGCAACACCGCGTCCACGCCGAAGTTCAGCGTCTTCTTGGTTTCCCAGCGAAGGTCTGCATTGGCAAGCTGCGTGTTGATGGCGCCCAGCTGCTCTACTTCGGCAGGACCAAATACCGCACGCGGGAATGGATTGATGGTGCCGAAGTACTGCCAGGGCCTTAGGAATTCACTGTTGCCCAGGGAGCCGTACGATGCGCGCACCTTCAGATCGCTTACCCAGTCCACGTTAAAGAAAGGTTCCCTGCTAAGCCTCCATGCAACAGATGCTGAAGGAAAGTTTCCCCATTTGTAATCGGGACCGAACAGTGAGCTGCCGTCGCGGCGGAATGTAAGGCTTGCAAGGTAACGGTCCATGAAAGTATAGTTCAACCTGCCGAGATAACCTACCAGGTTATTCTTAAATATAAAGCTGTTCACTACCGGGTTTTGTCCCTGGTTCAGGTTGATCAGAATGTAATTTCCATTGGCATCGGGAACAAATCCTGATTTCTGCCCGGACAATATTTCGTTGGTATTGGTTTGATTGCTGATACCTGCCACTGCGCTTATCTTATGCTCGCCGAATTGGTGATCGAAATTTAAAGTATGCTCGAACAGGAAGGAGCGGAAGTTGGCGCGGTTCTCATCTGCAGTAGCAATGGGAGAGGGCGTGCCCTGCCGGATGGTGCCTGGCCTACGGAAACCTCTGAAGCGGTCGAAGCTGGTTTCTGCGCCGAGATTGAATTTATAATTCAGCCAGTTCATGATCCTTACTTCGGCGGTAATGTTTCCGCGGATTTTGAGAAAATAGTGATCGTTTTGCTGCAGGCTTTGCAATGCGGGCACGTTGGCCGCAAGCGTATTTACATAAGCATTGTTCAATCCAAGTCCCCAGCCTTCCGGGTTGGTGGGGGTCCCGTAGCGTTGTACATCTCTCAGGGGTATTACTGGCAACATCGTGATCATGTCCACGAAAGGATTGGTGAATATATCCGACGCAATGGGATCTTGGTGCACATAAGAAATGAGCATGTTCTCGGTGAACTTGAACCTTCCCCTTTGCCCGCTGGTATTGATGCGCAGGCCTGCGCGTTCAAACTGGTTGTCTATAACAGGGCCCCTATTTTTAAAATAATTGCCCGATATATAATAGTTGGCCGTACGCGTGCCGCCCGACAGTGAAATATTGTAGTCCTGTATGCTGCCGGTGCGCATGAACTCCTCCTGCCAATCTGTATTGATGTTAGGATTAAAATCAGTTGTCAGAATGGTAGGAACCGGCACGTTGCCAGCTTGGAACAATTGCGTGGCCAAGGCGCGGTATTCATTATTATCCATCATTTCCCAGCGCTTGTGAAATTGCTGGATGCCTGTTTTGATGTTGCCACCAATTACCATAGGACCTTCTTTGCCCCTTTTGGTAGTGATGATGATAACGCCGTTAGCGGCGCGGCTTCCATAGATGGCTGCCGCAGAAGCGTCTTTCAGGATTTGGATCGATTCGATGTCGTGCGGGTTGAAATCCGGTGTGGCATCGCTGTACATTCCATCGATGATGTACAATGGGTTGTTGGAAGCGAATGTGCCCGCGCCGCGGATATCGATCTTAGCGCCACTGCCGGGTGAGCCGGTATTGCGCACGGTTACTCCCGGGGCCAATCCCTGTATGGACTCGGCAACGGTAGATGAAACGTTGCGGTTGGCCTGCGCGGGATTGATGAGCGCAACGGCTCCGGTGAGGTCGCGCCTGCGTACCGTTTGATAACCGATCACCACCACATCGGTAAGACTGTTAGTGGCGGTTTGCAGTACTTCATTGATCTCGGCTCCGGTAACTGCTATTTCTTTCGGGTCATAGCCTACCGAAGTAATGACGAGCGTACTGCCCGCGGGCGCTTCTATCCTAAAGCGTCCCGATGCATCGGTCATTACAGTTCTGTTGGTCCCTTTTACCGAGACCGAAGCGGCTACCAGCGGCTCGCCCGATGCGTTGCGTAAAGTTCCGCTGATGATTTGCTGAGCCCATGCACTAATGCCTAGCAATAATATCAGGCAGGTGCAAAAGCATGCATGAAGCAGTCGTTTGTTTTTCATATCTGCTGTTTTTCGTTAACAATAATTGGTGGTTTTTCACGAAGAAAAGTTTCAACATTTCTTCCGCATACTGGATTCTCTGAAAACGAGTACAGGTTCGAGGACAGTCTTAGGTGGGGTGGGTTTATAAAAAGATCTTTGACCTGATAACTTAAAAAACAAGCGGGCAGCGGCTTCTCCCATCTTTATCGTTTGTTGGTCAACGGTAGAAAGGGAGGGAGTAATGTAGGCTCCGAACGCCTCACTGGCAAAACCTATCACAGCTACCTCGTCCGGGATTTTTTTATTGGCAGCCTTCAACGACTGGATCACGCCCAATGCCGTAAAGTCTTCTACCGCAAACACACCATCGGGCGGATTGGGTAATTGCAATAATGCATTCATGCACCTCGTGCCCGACTCAATGCTTACTTCGCCATACTGCACCAGGCCTTTATCTATCGGCATCTCGTTCTTTTTCAGAGCGGCGATATACCCCTTAAGCCTCGCCTTGAAAATGGGTACGTGTTGCTGCCCGGCAATATGTGCTATCCTTTTGCAGCCCTGGTCTATCAGGTGTTGCGTGGCATCGAACGCTCCTTTATAATCGTCGATGACCACCGAGGGCACGGGCAATTCTTCGTTCACGCGGTCGAAGAAAATGAGCGGTATTCCTTTTTTCCTCAGTTCTTTATAATGGTCGAGGTTGGTGGTTTCTTTTGCAATGGAGGCCAGCACGCCGTCTACACGGGAACGGAGGAAGGTTTCCACGCCTTTCTTTTCAAAATTCTCCTGTTCATTCGACTGGTAGAGTAGTACATTATAGTCGTTCTCGCTGGCTACTTTTTCAATGCCATGCACTACCGAACCGAAGAAGTTGATCTCTGCGCTGGGAATGATAACCCCTATGATCCTGGTTTTACCAAGTCTCAGGGAGGACGCTATCCTGTCGGGCCGGTATTTCAATTTTTTTGCCGCCAATTCAACGGCGGTGCGGGTGGATTCACTAATGGTGGCATGGCCGTTTAAGGCCCTGGACACCGTGGAGATATTAATATTGAGCTCCTCGGCTATATCCCTGATCGTAGTTCTGACCGGCATATGGCAGTTAGTTATGCAAACGTTTGCATAAATCTAGTGTTTTTTTTTAACACAACATTTTTCCTGGAAATTTTTTACGCCGAAAGCGTTTTTTCAAGGCTGAAGAGCCTGGTTAATGTCCACGTTATTACCTTTTCAAAGAGGGCAGCTAAAAAGCATATACTAAAATTTTTGGTAAAATGAAATTATTATTATTCTTAGTCTGGGCATTCAATTGGTAACAAAGCATCTACTACAGTTGTTGACGCGCCCGGATAAATAACCCTTAAAACCATCCTATTATGACGCTGCACAATATTGTATTGCTATTCCTCTTATTGATCATACTGTTCTCCTCTGCAACCTATGCGCAGGGCTCTTCTCTTTATTCGAAACTTAATAATCTGCCTGATAAGCTATTCAACCGTATCGATGCGAAATCAAAATACATCAAGCGGAAGCTTACTAAGCAAACGGAGAATTATCTCGCCCGGCTAGTGAAGCAGGAGAAGAAGCTTAAGAAAAAACTTTGGAAGAAAGATTCGGTTGTCTGGGGGTCCTCAAATGACCATTGTTGATATAATAACAACAGATCAATCTAATCTAACCCACGCACATGGTAATCTTAAGGCAAATATGAAAAATGTAATTTGCCAGTGGTTTGAAGAAACTGCGCTAAAGAGCGCCACTTTTAAAATTGCAGCTTTGAAAAAGGTTAAAGCTCTTTAATAAAGGAAGGTGGCTCTGACCGGCCGTCAGCAAATACCTCGCCGAGCCAGTGGCCAGTTGATTGCTTCGGAAGCATCAAAGTTCTTTATTGTAAACGAGATAGTCAGGATTTACTTGACATCTCAGCGCATAAGAACATTGGCTCAGTCTTGAACTTCGCCCAATCGTCCTTGCATTGTTGATACATTAGCTTGAGGTTCGCCTGCGTTGCGGCGTCAAGTTGTTCAAACCCATTGCCTTCTTCCCAGATCACTGTTTCCAGGTAGTACAGCATGTTATAGCACATGGTAAACTGGCCGGTTGCCAATAATTTATCCAACATCTTATTCAGCATTTCATCTTCGGTGAACCAGAGCGTGGTTCCAAAAGAAGAGGCGTCCTCGGACACCTCCTTGATCTTCGGACCTACAACATCAGCATATCCGCCTTTTAAAACCGTATTGTTCCAGTAAGTATCACTTCGTGGATCATCTTCTTTTTTGCGCTTTACCCTGTTGCCAAAATCCACTTCAGTCAACTCCTTGATGAGGTTGGTCATTCTTCGATAGCTGTATCTTTCGTTATTATACAACTTATAATAATTCAGCCTTCTCACAACTTTCAAAAATACATCCATTAGTAAAGTAACCAGTGAATTGATCCTGTCTATCAACAATGGCTCGATGCGGCGTACAGATAGTTTTTCTATCTTAAGGTTAGATAGTTTATCGATGTAAAATGAGGGAAGTGCTTTTTTGAATTTCTCTAACGCTCCCCGCACCATTCCCCTGATTTTCTTTACCAGTACAACCTTAATGATAAACATGATAAGGAAACCAGCGGACAGACCTAGTGAAAATCCTGTCAACAAACTGTTGGAATAGCTGGTAATCAGCGGAAGCGCTCCAAATATCCCAGCCAATAGAACCAGCGCCAGGCTTATCCATACATTGACCTTTTTTATTCTCTTATGAACGGTTTCCAGCGTGAGGGCCCTAAGGCCGGTTTTCGGCCGGTCGCCCATAGGTTGATAAGCCTTCATGTAAGGAGAGGCTACGTCTGAAATAATTACCAGGTCAAAATAGGGCTCGGTGCTGTTTATTTTATGATTGAGTATACTTTCAATCCCCTGGTTGTCGTAAATGCCGCCATCCATCAATCCTATAGGAGGAGTAATATCTACCAGGGCCTTTAATTTTTCTGCTTTTTCATGTATAAAATCCTGTGGCCATATCATCGGTTCAAAACCTCCGGGAAAACAGGAAGACGATGCCATAGCATCCCCAAGCTTTACTTCTTCCGCAGCCGCTTCGGGAATGCGAATCTCAAAATTGCCAAAATATCCCGTGCCTTTATTCCTGAACCTGAAATTTATGCCATTGTTGAATTCAGTACTATTGAATACAACCACTTCCAGGTGTGATTTCATGGTACTGAGCTCTGCGAACGTAGCGCCTTTGGTGAGGTGCTCATCGTACAACTCGGCAAATGCATTGATCAGGTTTTTATGTTTATAGGGGTTCTTCCACTCGCCATCAGGGTTCAATTTTACAATGCCGGATTTGATCAGATCGATACTGTGAAGCTTTTGTAATATGAAGTCATATATCTCTTTGAAGGAGGCGCCTTTTTGTTTTTGCAACGCATAAATGATACCGGTAATCGTGCCCCCGGAAACCGTAGAGATCATCTTTACGTTTTCCAACAGAGGTTTTCCATTGTATTGCAGGCGGTTCATGTACGACATAGCGCCTAAATGAAAAGCGGCTGCCCTGTAACCCCCTCCTGAGCAGCTCAATGCTATTTTCTGAAGCGGGTTACGAGGGATTTTACCAGTTGCCATTAGTTGGATATAATAGTTTTGATTGCACTAAATATATTGATTTTAGTGCTTAATAACACCCCGTATAAATACCCTATTTTAAAGGAGAAAAAACATGTATCACATCTCTGCGCCGAGTGTCTTCAATACATTCATCTTATATAACCGCCCGATGGGGATCTCGAAGTTATTGATCTCGATGCTGGTGCCGGTAAAAGATTGAATGTGATGGAGCGATACGATGAATGACCGGTGCACCCTGAGAAACTGGTCCTCCGGCAGCTTTTCTTCAAAGTAAGTGATGGTTTGGTAAGTGATGATGGACTTTGATGTGGTTTGTATGCGCACAAAATCCTTCAGGCTTTCCAGGTACAAAATATCGTTCAGGAATACCTTGCGCATTTTCTTTTCGGCCTTGATATAAATGAAACTGTTCTTAAATCCCGGGTAATGCTCCTCGGTATGCTGGCCAACAGACAAGGTATTTGGCTGGAACAATTTATTGATGGCAATCACAAACCGCTCGAACGAAACAGGTTTCACCAGGTAGTCTACCACGTTCAGTTCATACCCTTCGAGCGCATACTGCGTATAAGCCGAAGTAAAAATGACGCGGGGTTTATGCGGGAGCGATTTTAAAAAATCGATGCCGTTGAGCCCGGGCATTTGTATGTCCAGCAGCATCAGGTCAACCTTATGCTTCTGCAGAAAGTTCAAAGCATCTATTGCGTTGTGGCAGGTCCCGGCAAGCTCCAGGTACTCCAGCTTCTGTACGTAGGAAGCCAGCACCTGTAAGGCCAGGGGTTCGTCGTCAATAAGCAGGCACCTGATCTTTTTCATAGCGGTAAGTATGTTGCAGTTCGAGTTTCAGGTCAACCCAATGCGCTTCGGGTTCCTTTACAATATTCAATTGGTGTTGCGATGGGTACAATAATTCCAGCCGTCTTCTTACATTCTTTAATCCTATGCCGCTTTTATATCCCATGAAGTTGGTGCTCTTATTGCTGCTGTTCACGCTGTTCTCTACTTTAAACAGCAGCATATTGTCCTTTACTTTCAGGTCGATGGTTATCCAGCACTCGCGGTGTTCATTGCTGGTGCCGTGCTTGAATGCATTTTCAACAAAGGGCAGCAGTATCAGCGGCGCTATCTCCTTGCCATCTATAGGGCCGGTCACGGAAAACGAA
The DNA here is from genome assembly GCA_035628135.1 of Chitinophagaceae bacterium. Lineage (GTDB taxonomy): Bacteria > Bacteroidota > Bacteroidia > Chitinophagales > Chitinophagaceae > DASPKM01. The sequence continues at coordinate 158,928 of DASPKM010000001.1, forward strand.
AGGTCGAGCCGGTCGCTGTAGCGGATGCGTTCGAGCTCGATATAGTTTTGTATGTTCTTGATCTCTTTCGATAAGGGAACTACTTCGGTGGCGGCGTCATACAGCATGTAATGCATCATCTGTGAAAGCTTCAATACCGTGGTGGGCGCATCATCGGACTTTTGTAATGTGAGGGCGTATAAATTGTTCAGGGTATTAAAAAAGAAATGCGGATGTATCTGCCCTTTCAGGTAATTGAGCTCGGTGGCCAGCTTCTGTTTTTCCATGGCCGCCTTCTTTTCCCTGTCGATATACCAGTTTTTTAAAAGCTTGATGCCTCCGCTGAACATTATTACAGGGCTGATGATGTTCAATGCGTCCATGCTCCAGCCGATGGGGTTCCAGAATGGATAACCGCCCTTCCGCGTGAACAGCACTTCCCATTGCAGGCGGTACAGCAAAACGCCCAATGCAAATACAAAGAGCAGGCCTACCGCATACGATATGTACCGTTTGGTGTACAGATATTTTGGCATGAGCCAGTAAAAGTTCAGGTACACGATCAGTATCTTCACCGATACCTGCCAACTCGTAAGCTTGAGCGCTGTCAACGGCTGGCTCATGCCATGCCATAAAAAGAAAGTGCAAATGAAGATGCAGCCCCAGAAAATGATATGGGAAGTAACCCTGTTATTCAGGAAAAATGATACCACTTGCTGCATGTTTCTAAAGATATTATTTCCTGTTTAATAAAAGGAGCGTTGACAGCCACAAGGTGTTATTAGTCCGTGAACGGTGTGAATCCTTCCTTAAAATGCAGTTTTTTTCCTATAAATGTCTTCCGGGGCGGCACAGGCGGCGTTGGTCTAAATGTGTGTGAGGAAAATTATTGTTTCCGTTGCTTTACGCAAACTATTGCTTGAACCATTAACTATCAATGTTATGAGATTAATTTGTATAGCCATGATTTTTGTGCTTTCCCTTCCGGCCATGTCTCAGCCGCTGCAGCCGCTGGAGTCTAACAGGAAAGGAGTGGAAATACTACGTAAGAGCCTGAAGGCATATGGTGGCCAGGGCGCCATCGATTCCATGCGGCTTGCTTTTAAAATGCACAACTCGCGCAACATCAGCCGCGGTCAATCTCTGGCCGCCCACAGACCTTTCGAACCTTATTTCGCTTACTATGATTTTATGATCGACCGGCCCAGAGGCATCGAATGGGAAGCGCGCAAAAGTTCCATCGCGGGTTTTGTATTCGAGAATAATATTATTTACAAGAACGGCAAAGCCATCAACTACGATCCGTTGCTGAAGCAGTACTCCGAATTCAATGGCAACAGCATTGCCAATAGCATGACCTACCTGCCTCACAATATTATAATTACAGCGTTAAGGGCCCCGCTATCGGTTCGGTATATCGGCGACCAATTGCTGGGAAAAGATGATGTTTATTGCATAACATATTCTACCGGCAACAATCTCGACAATGTTTTCATCGACAAAAAAACCCATTATATCGTAAAGCTGCAGCGCATGAGTGCAGGCACTGCCGGCGAGGAGCTGAACGAATTCTTTTTTAAAAACCACCGGAAAGTGGGAAGGCTGGCCATCCCGGAATCTACTGACGTAGTGCGGCACAGCAGCGTGTATGGCAGCATTACCAATAACTATGCATTTTTTGATTTCGCTCCTGATTTTACCATCGACACTTCCTGGCTTCGGGCGCCCTCGGACTATAAACTGGCGGATTACTCATACCGCAAGAACTTCGAGGTCCGCCAGCTTGCAAAGGATATTTACTTGCTTGAAAACATAACCAACAGCAGGGGACAGTGGTCGTACAATGTACTGTTTGTAGTGATGGACGAGTACGTACTCGTCGCCGAAGCGCCCCTGAATTCCGCTACTACCGATAGAGTGCTTGCTAAGATAAAAGAAGTAGCGCCGGATAAGCCGGTAAAATACCTCGTACAAAGCCACCACCACGATGATCACCTCGGCGGCATCAGGAGTTACATTGCTGAAGGCACCACCATTATCACCACGGCCAACAATGTTGACCTGATACAAAAAATGGCCAAGGTGAGCTTCAACGCTTTTCCAGACAGGCTTGCGCAAAATCCCAAAGCGCCCGTTATCGAAACCATCAGGAATAAAAAACACGTGATCAAAGACCAGAACCATGAAGTGGTTATACGATATTGGTCCCAACCCACACGCCAATGAGATGCTGATAGTATACTTTCCAAAGGAGAAAATTTTGTACGAAGCCGACATGGTCAACAAAGGAGAATACCCCATGACCGGGCCGGGCAAAGATTTTCTGAAAAAAATAAAAGCGTTGGGTTTACAGGTTGAACGCATTGCGAGCCTGCATGGGCGCGTAGCAGATAAGGAAGACGTGGAAAAGCTGGTGGCCACAGGCGAGTGGTAGGAGCTCGCCTCAACCGTGTTTGCGCTTGTATTCCACTATCTGGTCAAAGACAGTTTTAAAATCAGGAGGAATTTCCTTAGATGTTTTCAAGGCATCGATAAACTGCTCAAGTGCCGGTGGATCTTTGCTCAGTTGATTGTAGATCCGAGATGCGCCCAAAGCGTGCTCGGGGCTTTGCGGAATCCAACGGTCCTGCCTGTCACCGCAGCTGGTTACAAAAAGCGAAGCAAAATATAATAAAAGATAAAATACACTCCTTTTGCCCATTGGAATATATTATCTAATCAGTGCGATAACATAGCATAATAAGGTAGGAAGCAGGCTGATGGCCTGATTAAAGATAAAGTTTTTGAACTGGGAAATAAAATCATCAAATCGGGCTCGGTTTCGATAAACATTCTCAGTGGTTATACTGGTTGTATAATCAGAAGCAGCCATTCTGCCGCGCAAAATCCAACAACACTCGCACACTATAAGCCCATCAACGACTTAACCTGTGGTGGTTTAATTGTTGTACGGGTACTCACAACAAAAATCTTATCATCAAAATAATTGCATTATGAAAGCAGCGGTATTTCACAAAATGGGCGACATCAGTGTTGATTCGGTAGACGATCCGCGGATAGAGCAGCCGGACGATATCATTGTAAGGATCACTTCTACTGCCATCTGCGGTTCAGACCTTCATGTATATAACGGCTTTGCTCCGCAGGTGCGCGACATGGTACTCGGGCATGAGTTCATGGGTATCGTGGAAGAGGCTGGTCCCGAAGTAACCAGGGTAAAAAAAGGCGACCGTGTTGTGGTGCCGTTTTCCATTGCCTGCGGGCAGTGCTTTTTTTGTTCGCAAGGTTTCCATCCCAATTGCGAGCGCACCAACCCGAAGTTTTATGGGCCCGAAGGCGACCTGATGAAGGGCAAAGGCGCCGGCATGTTCGGGTATACCGACTTGTACGGAGGTTACAACGGAGGCCAGGCAGAATACGTGCGGGTACCTAAAGCAAATGCAGGCCCGAGGATCATCCCGGAAGATCTGACAGACGACCAGGTCCTGTTCCTCACCGACATATTTCCTACCGGCTGGAGCGCAGCAAAATGGGGCAAGGTAAAGCATGGCGATACCGTGGTGATATTCGGCAGCGGCCCCGTGGGGCTGATGGCCCAGAAAGCCGCCTGGTTGCACGGCGCGGAACGTGTGATTGCGGTAGATCCATTACAATACCGGCTAGACAAGGCGAAAGCCGTAAATAAAGTGGACGTGCTGGACGCCAACGACGAAGACCTGATGGAAAAGATAAGAGAAATGACCGATGGGCATGGGGCAGACGTGGCCATAGATGCCGTTGGAATGGAAGCAGAAAGAACTTTTTTGGAAAAGGCCAAGGCTGTGGTGAACATGGAAAAGGGTACCATGAAAGTAATAGAAATGTGCACAGAAGCAGTGAGACGAAGCGGCACCATTGCAGTGGTGGGAGTATATCTTAGCCCTTACGATAACTTTCCCATTCACCGCATATTCGATAAAGGCCTGATCATGCAATTCGGGCAGGCGCAGGTGCACATGTACATCGACCAGTGCTTTGAATTTGTTCGCAGCGGCAAGGTGGTGCTCGACGATATCATCACGCACAAATTGCCGTTGTCGCAGGCTTCCGAAGCATACGACATGTTCAAGCACAAAACAGACGACTGCGTGAAAGTAGTGCTGAAACCAGATATGGACCGATAACGATACAGTATAACCGAAAATAATTTTGTATGAAAGCGATAAGAGATCTTGAACAATTGTTTTATCACGAACTGCAGGTATTGTGGAGCGCGGAAAGGATGCTCGTAGCAGCCATGCCCAAAATGATCGAAAGGGCTAAACATCTCGGGTTAAAGAAAAACCTGGCAATGCACCTGGCCGAAACCGAACAGCACCTGGCTGCATTGGAAATGATCTGCAGGCAATTCAATATCGATCCTGCCGGCGATTTCAACCCGGGCATGAAAGGTATCATAGAGGAAGGAGAGAAAGTAATGGCAAAGGATGTAACCGATGAAGCCCTGGATGCGGCCATTATAGCAGGCGCCCAAAAAGTTGAACACTACGAAATTTCCGGGTATGGGTCTGCTGCCTATTATGCCGAAATGCTGGGATACCCCGGCGTGGCCAAGCGGCTGCGGCTTACACTGGCAGAAGAACAGGATGCGGACACCAAGCTTAACTTCCTTGCAAAGCAGATCATTAATGAAAGGGCATTGATGGAAGTAGAGTAGTGGGCATAGGGATGGATACGGGAAAATACCCGTGATCTTCAGGTGTAAATACCCGTACGCCAGGCAGGGTCATGCAAGTACATTCGTAACAGTCTTAAACCAGCTGTTATGGCATTTGCTGATCTCCATTGTCATCCTGCGTTCTGGTCGTTCAATAACAAACAGAACGATCCCGATAATCACATCTGGAATATAGTTTTAACCAAAAAGCAACGCAAGCTTAAAACAAAGGGCAAACGGGCCACGTATTCGCAGGCCGATTTCGCTTCCCTTACTTCCGGCGATGTAAAACTGGTTTTTGCATCGCTTTATCCTGTGGAGAAAGGCTTTTTCATGGGCAACCGCGATACGGGCATCAACGCTGATGTGGTGGGAGGGCTGTTGAACCAGGTGATCCCTGGCACTCCGGGGTTTTTGCGCAGGATCGCCAGCGCTGTGCTCCGGCCGCTAAGCAAGGTGTTCAGCGTTGCCATCAACAACGAAGGCTGGGCCAGGGACATATTGCAAAAAATGGTGATGAACTTTTCGCGGGACAGGATAAATTATTTCCAGGACCACAAGTATCATTACTTCAGTGAAATGCAAAGCGAATATGCATTTTACCTGAAGCATGAAAATCTCGCTCCCCAGGCTCCCGCCCCTGTGGGTACCAAGCCCTATCAACTGGTGCGCACGCCAGTTGACCTGGCCCAGGCCATTGCTGATCCCAATAAAATAGCGGTAGTGCTTACCATCGAAGGCGCGCACGCTTTTGTGCTGGACCAGGACCCTCAAAGCAATGACTATCTTACACTGGCCCCCGACCAGCAGATACAAGCACGCATCCGTACGCTCAAAGACGAGTGGAAAATATTCTTTATCACGTTCTCGCATCACTACAGCAATCACCTGGCGGGACACGCACACAGCCTCCCTAAGCTACTGACCGAAATAACCAACCAGCAGCCGCTGATAAACAGCGGGTTTTTACCGCTTGGAGAAACTTACATCCGGCAATTGTTATCCATAACGGCTGACAATGCGCCAGACCCTGGTCAGGGCAGGCGCATATTGATCGACGTGAAACATTTCTCGGCGCGGTCGCGTAAAGACTATTACGATCGCATTATTATACCTTATAACCGCGCCAATCCCAACGACCTGATACCGGTAATTGCAAGCCACTGCGGTTACTATGGACAAATACAAACCGTGTCGAAAGTGGACCTTTCCTACCTCGCAGGCAAGGCGGCGAATGAAGGGGATGACGACATCATTCATGGTTTTTATCGCTGGAATATCAATTTATGTGATGAAGATGTACAGGTGATCGTGGAATCCGAAGGACTGATCGGCCTTAGCTTCGACCAGCGGATCATGGGTGAAAAAAATGTAAAGAACAAATCCATCGAATACTGGATCGATGTAATGGGCCGGCACATCGTGGGCATGGTAGTGGCCAGCATCAACAACGTGGCACAAAATCCTGAACGCATCTGGAACTCGCTGTGCATAGGAACGGATTTTGACGGGATCATCGATCCGCTCGATCCTTTTTCTACTTCGGAAAAGTTCGGGGTTTTCAAAACAGAGCTGAGGCGTTTTCTGGAAACGATCGCACAAAGGCACGGCAGTTACCTTTTCCTGAACGGCAATCCATTTACGCCCGACCAGGTAGTTGAAAAAATAGCATACCGGAATGCCCATGATTTTGTTATAAAACACTTCAAATAATTGTATATGTTCAACAGCGTATTCCTGGATGTAGCAATAGGAATGATCTTCATCTTCCTGCTGTACAGCATATTGGTGACCGCCATACAGGAACTCATCGCCACCATATTTAAGCTGAGGAGCAGGTATTTATTCTCGGCGCTTTTTCACATGTTCAAGGACCGCAACTTCGGCGACCAGCTTGCGCAGGATTTTCAAAACCATCCGCTCATTAAAAAGATCACATTTACAGGCCGCCAGCTGGTGCCCTCGTACATAAGCCAGGAAACATTTGTAAGGGTGGTAAAGGACCTGTTGCCGGATGTGCACCTGGGCCCGAACAGGAGCCTGAGCGTGCTGGAAAAGATCAACCTGTTGCCCGAAGGAGAAATTAAAAAAACCTTGTTTACCTATCTTTCAGATCAAACCAAAACCGTGGACCAATTGCTCGGCGTGTGGTTTGAAGCCACCATGGAGCGGCTATCGGGAACGTACAAGCGAATGACGCAATACGTGGTGTTGATAACAGGATTTATAGTAGCGATGCTGTTCAACGTGGACGCTTTTTCGATTTTCACCAACCTGTCTACCAACCAAAAGTTCCGCCAGAATGTGCTGGAACAAGCGCAGGCATTTGCAGAAGTGAACAAGGATTATGATTCGATGATGAACCGCTTCCGGTCAAGGGTTGCCGCGGATACCTCCCGTGCAGGCAGAATAAGGCTGGACAGCCTGGACGATGCCCGTGCCAATGACTCCGTGCTTGCTGAGTTCAACCGCCAGCGACAGGAAATAAAAAAGTTCATAGACAACGATCTGAAGAACGTGAACAATGCCAGCGGCATCGGATGGGATACGATAGAAGGGAACACGCTGGGCGATAAAATCGCTTTTTTATCAACGAACTGGTACGACATACCCAAAAAGCTGGCGGGTTGGTTGATTACCGCGGTAGCCATTACCATCGGAGCGCCGTTCTGGTTCGACCTGCTGCAGAAGCTGGTGAGAATAAGGGGCACGGGGCCGCAGAAAAAATAATCAGGTTATATTTCTCTATTTTCGCTGCTAACGTCCCCGTTAAACAGCATACGATAGATGAAAAAATTCTTACAGCGCTCCCCTTTGTTCCTGGTATTGCTGCCCGTTTTTTTTCTTGCCCATTTGCTCACGGATTATTTCAGGGTGCTATATTTCCATCACCTGTTCATTGCTGAAACCTTCTGGTACCTGTTTATTTCGCTGCTGCTGTTCATTTTCTTGTCTACTAAAAAACCTATTGTCCGGCGGCTTACCCTGCTGGTGTTCGTGCTGCAATTCCTGTTTTTCTTTTTCGGGCCGATACACGGTTTCCTCGAAGAGAACATCCCGGTACTGGGAAAGTATACAGTTATGATCCTCGCATCTGCGGCCTTCATTGTGATACTGGCGATTTTCTTGGTGCGCAGCAAACAGCCTTTCTACAATACTTATCAATACCTGAATATCGTGTTGCTGGTATTGGTGGGATATGAATTGGTATTGATATCGCTGCTGAACATCACCGACGGTAAAATAAAAAGAATAGCCAAAGACTACCCCATTTCAGATAATTATGTGAAATGCGATACCTGTTCGCGCCCGGACATTTATTTCCTGGTGTTCGATATGTATGCCAATTCCAAGGTGCTGAAGTCTTTCTGGAATTACGACAACACCCGGCTGGAGCAATTCCTGGATAGCAGCGGGTTTTACAGGGCAAAAAATTCAACCAGCAATTATAACTACACGGTATTTTCCATGGGTAGCACGCTGAACATGGATTACCAGGAAAAAAGCCTGAAGTACACCAATGCATACCGCTCCAGCGGCCAACTTAGCCAGTTCGAGGACAATGAGCTGTTCCGCATCTTAAAGAAGGAAGGATATCAGTTTTATAATTACTCCTGGTTCCATTTTATCGACGCGCCGGCACGCGTGGCGCCCTTTGTATTAACGGAGCCACGGGAATTGATCGCTGCACAAACCTTCTGGTTCCGCTTTCGCTCGGACATAGCCTGGAATTTTAAAATGTTCAGGAAGAAACGCCCCATCGAAGCAGGACTGACTCCATTTTTCCTGAAAGAATGCGAAGACAACCTGAGCCGCATCCGCGAAAGCCACAAAGGCATTAAACAATTATCGGCCGAAACCCGGCAGCAACCTTTATTCCTGTACGCGCACTTCCTGATGCCCCATGCGCCCTTTCTTTTCGATAGTTTGGGAAACATAAAACCGAAAATCGAATGGCTGTCTACGCGGCACGAAGACTACCTGGAGCAATTGAAATATACCAACAACCTGATCACCGACCTTTGCACCACGCTGTTAAAGGATGCAAAGCGGCCGCGCATCATCATCGTGCAAAGTGACCACGGGTACCGGAACTTCAATTCGAAAGACAACCTCACGCCCGACGTAGAGTTTGAGAACTTCAGCGCTTTTTACTTCCCGGGGGGGCGCTATGGCCAATTGTACGATTCTATTTCGGCAGTCAATACCTTCCGCGTGGTATTGAATGAATACTTCCACTACAAACTACCCTTATTAAAAGACACGAGCTTTTACATGAAGCTGAGGTGATGTTCCCACAGCTGCCGGATAGCTTAAGTAAATCATTCGCCCGTTGCATAGGTAGAATTCCTTAGAGCGTGATTTTTTTTGGTAAGAACGAAATAGTTGAGGTGTCAGCCCGCGTTAGTGTGAGCGACACATATTATCACTGCTATGAAATCCGTACCTGGACCCTTAACTATTCTTATTGTAGAGGATACCCCCTCCGACAGTTACCTCATCGAGGAAATGTTGCTGTCTTCTACGCTTGGCATTGAGGAAATCTATACGGCCGAGCGCCTGGCCGACGCTCTTGTTATATTAAAGGAACACCCCGTTAGCCTGGTGCTGCTGGATCTTTCACTGCCCGACAGCGCCGGAATCGATTCGATGGTGCAGTTAAAGGAAATAGGGCAGAAAACGCCTATCATCATCCTTACAGGGTATAATGATTCCGAAATGGCATTTGAGGCGCTGAAGCATGGAGCACAGGACTACCTGGTAAAAGGAGAGTTCAATGCCGGCTTCCTGGTTAAATCCATTCAATACAGCATCGAGCGCATCAGGCTGCAGAACGAAATCAGCTTAAAGAAAAAACAGATCATCCAGGCCGTGCTGACCGCGCAGGAAAACGAGCGCAGGGGAATAGGACTGGAACTGCACGACAATATCAACCAGATACTTTCAGCTATTCAACTGAACCTCGGCTTTGCGCTGGAGCATTCATCGAAGGCAAAGGAACTCATCGTAAAAAGCATGGGCAACACTTCATTGGCCATCGAAGAGATCAGGAAGCTGTCGAAGGCGCTCATTCTCCCCGGCAATTTAAAGGAATTGGGACTGGTGGCTTCGATAGATCTGCTGATCAACGACCTGCATCCGGTGACCGATATCAATTTAACACTGGACGTGTCCGATTTGCAAGAGGCATTGCTGAGCGAAGAGCAAAAAATAAACCTGTACCGCATCGTACAGGAACAGATCAATAATATACTCAAGCATGCACATTGCTCGAAAGTGAATATTCGCCTGGACACTACCGAACAGCAGGTACGGTTGATAGTCAGCGATAATGGTGTTGGCTTCGATACGCGTGCTGCACGCAAAGGCATTGGCCTTACCAATATCATTAGCCGCACCGAATTGTTCAATGGGAAGGTAAATATCAACTCCTCTCCGGGAAATGGCTGCACACTTGAGGTGGTGCTGCAAACTAAAATTCAACTGCCGCAGGAAGCTGCGTAATAATATGAGCAAAAGGAGATGTACAATATTGAAATGGTGTTGTATGACGCTGGCGATTTCGGTGTTTTATTGCCCCGGTGCGGCTGCGCAGCAGGACGTGAATTATTCCATTCACGCCAACATCATCTATCATTTTACAAAATACATCGACTGGCCTGAGGATAGGAAATCAGGCAATTTTATTATTGGCGTCATAGGCGATACCCCGTTATTCGAAGAATTGCAGGCTTCGCTGGCGAATAAAAAGGCAGGATACCAAAGCATTGTCATCAGAAAATTTTCAGCGTCTGCCGCTTCCTATAACTGCCATATACTGTTCATCAGCGATGAGGAAAGCCGCAGCTTAAAAAAAATACTTGCCGCCATTAAAGGGATGCCGGTGTTGCTGGTATCGGAAACCGAGCGCTTTGCGCAAAAAGGTGCGTGCATCAATTTCGCCATCGTGCATGAGAAACTGAAGCTGGAGATCAATAAAAACAATATAGAACAAAGGGACCTTAGCATTGCTTCGGAGTTGTTAAGCCTGGGAATCCTTGTAAAATAAAAATTCAATATCGAAATATCAATATCCAATGTCAAAAATTATGGTAAAGGCTTTACTTAAAAATTCAACTGCAATACTGGTGGCAGTACTGGCTTGCTGCACTGTGTACAGCCAGGCAGATACTGCGAAACCAAAAGAAGCCAGCCTGCAGGAGCTGCTGAATGCAAGGGTTGTTACCGCCACCAAGGTATCCCAGGCTTTGCAAACTGCTCCCGCCACGGTAGTAGTGGTGAGCAAAGAGCAAATCAGGTTGCGCGGCTACCAGTCGCTGCTCGACGTAATGTACGACCTGCCCGATGTGAAAGTCGACGATAAAATTTATTCTGGCATCAGGAATAGTTTTACTGTCCGCGGCACCCAGGGATCTGAAAAATTTGTGATACTGCTGAACGGTGTCAGCATATCTTCCCCTTCCGGGGAGGCCATGCCCATCATGGAAAACTATCCCGTACACCTGGCGGAGCAAATAGAGATAGTGTACGGGCCTGCTTCTGCGCTGTATGGCGCAAACGCGGCCTCTGGCGTTATCAATATCATTACTAAAAAATCAGCGAGAAAATCACTGCATGCCGAGGCGGCGGTTACCGGCGGCACCTACGGCTATACCAATGCCACCATGTTCCTTTCGAAGAAGATCAGGGACGGGGTCGATTTCATTGTTTCCGGTCAATATTCCTATGACAAAGGTGTCGACTACAACAAAATGTACAGCAATGATGGCCAGCTAAGCGTTGCGGACTACGGATCGGGCACGGTAAATACCATTTATGGGCCGGCAACCCCTGTTGCACCCATGCGTGCAAAATACGAGGCGCCCCTGGAGGCATATAATATCTATGCGGCGCTGAACGTGGACGATTTTAGCTTTTCCCTGTTCAGTAATTCTTTTACCGTGCCTACTGCTTTCGGTAATAATACCAGCAATGCGCTGTACAATAAAGAAGTGTACATGAGGCAAAGTATCACCAATGCGACCGCTTCCTATAAAAGATCGTTTGACGATGTTACTAGCTCCACTTTTCTTACTGCCAGCCAGTATACGCTCCATCCTTTGTCCAATTACCGCAATTTGTACACCGCTATGGAGCCGGCCTATAAATATTCCACCAATACCATGATCAGGCTGGAGGAACAACTGGATTACCGCGCGTCGAAGCAATGGAACTTTTCAGCGGGCCTGGCCTACGAGAGTTACAACGCGGTTCCCCAAAGCGCAGACCTTGCCAGCCCAGTTAACGGGAGGCAGAACATCAGCGGAAGCTATCTTGGCACCGCAGCTTATTACAGGCCGGAAGGATTGCCGGCGCAATTTTATTTCGTTCGCTACCATAACGTGGGAGGCTATGCGCAAGCTGCATATTCTCCATCGGAGAAATTCCATTTTACAGTGGGTTCCAGGTACGATTTCAACTCACGCTATGGCAGCGCCGCCAGCCCGCGCCTGGGGCTTGTTTATCGGCCATCGAAGCGCACCACGGTGAAACTGTTGTATGGAAATGCGTTTTTCGCGCCTTCGGCTTCCGATTCATATATACAATACGGATCGTTTTATACGGCGGATTCAGGCAGAACCTATCACTCTTCCTTCCTTCATTTGCCTAATGCAGGATTGAAGCCCATTACATCAAAGACCATCGAGCTCAACGTACGACAGGACCTCACCACGGATCTTGTACTCACGTTCGATGTGTATTATACCTTCCTGAAAGGATTGCTGCATTTTTCGGATGACAATGCTACTACCAAGCTATACAACAATATGTTCAATGGCATACCGGTAGACTACATCGAAGTGTTTACCAATAACAACCGTCAAACAAATTATGGCGGAAGCGTGCAACTGAACTGGAAGTATTCCGCGGGAAAATTAAAGGTGCATTCCTATGCTTCATTAAGCTATGTAAATGGAAAAGTCGAAGAAGGACTTACCGAAAAGGATGAAAGCGAACTGGATAAAGAGTTAGACTTTATATCTCCTTTCATGTTCAAACTAGGTACTGATCTGAAAGCGGGGAAGTTTACCGTTTCCCCAAGGCTTACGGTTATGGGAAGGCAGCATATTTCCGGCATAAGAGATACCACAGCATCGATGATCCGGAGACAGACCATTCCCGGTTACGCATTGCTGAACGTTGCGTTGCGTTACAATGCCACCAAAAAGATTTCCATGTATGTGAATGTGTCCAACGCGCTGAACCAGCGTTACCGTGCAGTGAGCTTTAATATGGACTTGCAAAGACCGGATACCGAATTGTTTCACGGACAGCCGCAGGATCCGATCAGGATCATGGGCGGATTCAGCTTTACCTTCTAAATGAGCAACCACGTCTGCGATGAACCTTAGCCTCAAGATAAAAATCTATTTAAGCTTTTTTTTGCTCGTGGCCCTGTTTGTGGTGAACGGCATCTTTGCCATCATTCACCTGAAAAGGGTCAGGGACCTTTCTCATCGCATTACCTACGTGGTAAATCCGGCTTTACAGAAACTGGAAGACTTGAACAGGATGATGATAGAATCCAAGATGTATTCCACCAACTGGGTATATCTCAGGGCGAACCAAGCCGATAAAGACGCGTTGCTGAACATTCACAACAGCGGCTACCGTGCGCTTAAAACAGACCTGAACAACCTTTCCCACCGCTGGCAAAATAAAAAGATATCGGACAGCCTGCAGTTTGTATTGAAGGGCTTTGAAGCAGTGCTGGACACCGAAAAAAACATCATAGGATCGTTGCAAAAATTTAATGATTACGACGACCCTGTTTTGAAACTGCAGGCCGAGCTGCTCGTAGAAGATGCTATTATTCCGCAGACCACAGCAGTAATGGCTTCGCTGGAGCGCATCAGCGTGTATGGCTATGAAATACTGAGAGACGAACAGGCGAACCTGGAACGTTTTTCCAGGAACCTGCGGATGATCATCGTGATCATGGCCGTCGTTATCTTCTGCACTGGATTCCTATTGTCGATCTATATGGCTAAGACCATCATCAAGCCATTGAACCAGATCCGCCATATCATCAACGACCTTGGAAAAGGGATCATCAGCAGGATATATTACAAGGAATCACGCAATGAGATAGGCATGATGATACGTTCCGTAAACCATCTTTCTGAAAAATTGCAGAACACTGCGGCCTTCGCGCACCAGGTGGGACATAGGAACTTCGACATTCCATTTGAACCGCTGAGCACGGAAGACACACTGGGCAAAGCCCTGATATCCATGCGTGATAATCTGAAAGCCGGCGACGAACGGCTGAACGAGGCACAGCACATTGCCAAACTCGGTAGCTGGGAATGGGATATTAAAAGAAATAAGGTATTCTGGTCCGATGAAATGTTCAACATTTTCGAAGTAAAGGGTATGGGGTTCGTACCCAGTTTCGAAGCTGCGATAGCCTTCATACATCCTGACGACATTGAGTCTGCAAACAATGTGATTGCACAATCACTCCAGAGCACTCATCCTTTTTCGCTTGAAAAGCGCATCATCACCAATAAAGGCCAGAAGCTGTTATTCGCCCAAGGAAAACCTATTGTCAACGATAGGGGTGAAGTAGTAAAGCTGGTTGGCATTATCCAGGACATTACCCTACGCAAGAAAGCAGAGGCAGAGCTTGAACTGAAGAACAAGGAACTGGAACAAAAGAACAAGGAAATGGAGCAGTTTGCGTATGTGGCCTCGCATGATCTGCAAGAACCATTGCGCACAACGTCCAGCTTCGTGGAGCTGCTGCACCGGCAGTATAAAAGCAAGTTAGACGACAAGGCTGACAAATACCTAACATATATCAAGCAATCCACCGAAAGGATGAAAGTGTTGATCCATGACCTGCTCGACTATTCAAGAATCGGCAGGAAACAACAAATCACTGAGGTGAATTGTAACCAGATAATGGAAGAAATACAGGCCGATCTTGGAATGGTGATACAGGAATCCAACGCAACCATCAAAACAGGCAAGCTGCCGGTGATGAGCGGGTACCGCACCGAGATAAAACAATTGTTCCAAAACCTGGTGGTAAACGCCATCAAGTTCAGGAAAAAAGAAGTGGCGCCTGTAGTGGAAATCACCGCTTCGGACAAAGAAGCATACTGGGAGTTTCATGTAAAAGACAATGGCATCGGGATAGAACAGCAGCACAGCGAGCGGATATTTGTAATATTCCAGCGGTTGCATACCCGGGCCGAGTACGATGGGTCGGGCATTGGCCTTGCGCATTGCAAAAAAATAGCCGAGCTGCACGGGGGTAAAATATGGATAGACTCCATCCCGGGCAACGGCAGCACTTTTAATTTCACCACGTATAAAAACCTGAACCAATGAAGAAAAAACTAAACTGCGTCCTGCTGGTCGACGATGATGAGCCCACGAATTTTTTAAGCAGGATGCTGCTCGAAGAAGCAAATTGCACCGAACACATCGAAGTAGCCCACAGCGGCATCGAAGCGCTTGACTACCTTGAAAGCAGCGAGACGACCGATGAGGATCATGACATATACGTTCGTCCAGACCTCATATTTCTCGACATCAACATGCCGGCCATGAATGGTTGGGAGTTCCTGGAAGAGTATAAAAACCTGGAAAAAGATAAGAAGGGAAAGATAGTAGTGGTGATGCTTACTACCTCGCTCAACCCCGACGACAGCGCGAGGGCCAAAGGAATTCCTGACATTTCAGATTTCGAAAGCAAGCCGCTTACGTCGGAAAAGTTGGGAAAAATTTTGCGGAAACATTTCGGGTAGTGAGAGTTTTGTCATAGAATTGTATGCAATTGTCACAAAAAAAGTGACCCGTAGTAGAAACTACAGGCCAGTTGCTTTTGAGAAATGTTCTACTATAATATGTAGCCACCTTACGAGAAATTGTAATCACAGGTTGGCTCTTTTTTTATCCTTTATAAATAATTCTCCAGATTTTTCCTTTTTGTGAGTCCGAAACATAAATCGATCCATCAGGACCTTGAGCTAATCCCATTGGCCGGTGTCTTGCCTGGTCGGGGTCGGTAAGTACATCAGCCCCGGTAAATCCGTCCGCAAACACTTCGGGATTGCCGCTCGGCACGCCATTGTCCATCGGGATAAACACTACGATGTAGCCGCCTTGCCTTAGTGGAGCGCGGTTCCACGAGCCATGGAACGCTACGAACGCGCCATTTCTATATCTCGCCGGAAACTGGTTGCCCGTATAAAACATGAGTGCGTTGGGAGCCCAGTGACCAGGAAAGGCGAGCAGAGGTTTTTCTTTGGTGCCGCACTGCCCTTCAATTTTTCCATCGCCTCCATATTCTGGGGCCAGCACTTTTTTGTTCTGGATATGGTCGTAATAACAATAAGGCCAGCCAAAGTCCATGCCCTGGCGCACGCGCAAAAATTCTTCGGCAGGGAGCTCAGCGCTCATGGAGTCAGTATACAAATTGGGGAACAGGAAGGAAAGCTGGTCGCGGCCATGTTGCATTACGAACAGGTCGTTTACGTTGCTGTTCCAATCCAATCCCACCACATTGCGTATGCCGGTGGCATAGCGTGTGCCCTGCGCCTGGGTCTGGTTCATTTGATTGGCCTTGAACTGCCAGATGCCCCCGCTATTCTGCAATAAAGGACAAGGATTTTGGCCCGGCGAACCCGGCGTGCGGTCCTGTACCTGGCAAGAATTGGAAGGAGCGCCGATGTTCACGTAAATATTGCTGTTGTTGTCGAGCGTGATGGATTTGGATGCGTGTTGATTGCCCTTGAACAAACCGGTAACGATGGTTTCCGGCGCGGTGGGATTTTCTATTTCGTTGTTGCTTCCAATTTTGTAACGGTAGATGGCCTCGTCCGAAGACGAATACAGGTATCCGTCCTTGATATAGATGCCCGTGCCGGTATAATTGGCGAATCCTGTTTGTGAATCGGCCCTGCCGTCGTTATTGGCGTCTTTCAATACGATGATGCCGTTGCCGTTATTCAGCGCGCTCAATTTAACATATACATCCCCGTTAGCATTTACTGCCAGGTGCCTTGCCTTGCCTACCTCGGGAGCAACGGTAAGCGCCCCGAACCCGTCGGGCAATCTTAACCCGCCGTTGTCAGCATCTGGCGTAAGTGATGAAGGATTTGATTTGTTTTTTCTGCAGGCTGGGAGCGAAGCGAGGGAGACGATTATGAAGAGGCACGCAATGGGGTAGATCAAAGTCCGGAATTTCCCTTTCATAGTCGTGTGATTTTTATGATTTCAAAAGGTTGTACCGGAAGGCGAGCCCAAAAAGCATGCCTGTTATTGTTTAAACATTTTTCTGCATTGATAAAGCTTAAGTTATAAAAGAAGAATTATTATATAGAGATATTTCCTGTTGCATTATAGAGGTGAAACTTGCTCAAAGTAAATGGCAGGCTCTTCAGCAAGATTAAAAATTATTCGCATAGGCAACGCAGTTATATGGTGTCTCGTCGTGCGCATTGTTAATTACATTTCACCAGGCTGAAAATATCTACATAGTAGTGTTTGCTCCGCGTCGGTGAACAAGGATGGCGGGTACCGGCTTCAGGCATCTTTTACGTGGGGCCTTTGCTTCCGATATTTATATTCCTCCATGACCAGTTCTATTTCTGCCGGCTTTTTTTCCAGCCATGAAATGTTCACCTTTTTGGTGCGTTCCGCTGTTTGTATGATCAGGTAAGTAGTACTCTCATCCTTTACTACCTGCCAGTCGATGACCTGCGCCCAAAGGAACGATACAGGCTTTCCGGTATGTATGTGAATCTCGTCTTTGGTAAGGGTTATTGCAGGCTTGTTGGTAATAAGATTTTTTGCAACCTTATAAATGGTATACAGCAGGCCTGCCGCTAATACAGCATACACCATTTTTATAAGTTGGCTGTCACCAAATTTTCCTGAAAAATAAATGTAATATGCTGTCACAGCCAGCGCTATGGCCAATGCAGCCAGCATGAGCGAGGCCACTTTACGATTGTACCGGATTACCAGGGGTTGCATATGATTGGGTTTCTTATAAAGCGTTTAGAGAATTTCCTTTTCAAAGCAAACGCTGTTTTCAATACCCGCATACTGGCCATAAATTAGCGGTAATCCGGTAGCCGTTTTTCTTGTACAGTTCAATGGCCTCGGGTAACCGTTTCCCTGTTTCCAATACGCATTTGTTACAGGATAGTTCAGCAGCCCACCGTTCCAACTCCTGCAATATACGCGATGCAACGCCCTTGCCCCTGGATTCGGCCACCGTGTACATGCGCTTTACTTCCATGATGCCGGGCGCGAACTCCTTGATGGCGCCACAGCCAACAAGCCTTCCATTTTCATAAGCCACCACCACATGCCTGATGTTATTTATCGCATTGAACTGCGCATAAAACGAGTGTTCGCTTCCGTCACGCCGGGCCAGGTCGGCATCCAGCAATTGTACCAACGTAATAAAGTCGGTGTTGTCCGAGCTTGTCCGTGCGATTTCGATAGAGGGGCGTTGCAAGCTGAGCAGTTTTACCACCATAAATTAATATATATTTGGATAAATAACCCTTAGCCTTGGATAAAACTCCAGCAATTTCGACGCACTGTGCCAATTGCTCGTTCCCGCTGGACCAACAGTTCCGGTACTGCCCGAATTGCAGCCAGAAAGTACACCTGCACCGTCTTACCCTGCACGATATTATACATGATGCCATACATTATTTTACCCATGCCGACAAAGGCATCGTAGGACTGGTGAAGGACCTGGTAGTAAAGAGCGGGAATGTGGCGAAAGAGTATGTATCAGGCAAGCGCAAAAAGTATTTTCCGCCACTGAACTTTTACTTGTTGATAGGCACCATCTATGTGCTGGCCATTGGTTTTGTTGCGCCAAAAACAAACGTGGACGTGCTAAAGGAACATCCTGAAATAAACCGCATACAGAATAAAGACGTGCGCCAATACGTGATACGTATTTATGAAAGGCAGTACAAGGCGCTGGCTTTTATCAATAAGTACTCCAATACGGTGTCGATGATAGCGGTGCCCCTTACCTGTGTTTTTTATTGGTTGTTTTATATCAGGGGAAGGTATAATTATACCGAGCATATGATAGCCTGCCTGTACATGGGAGGCCTAACCAACCTGGTATTTGCACTGATATTTGTTCCGTTTTCGCTGGTGACGGGCGTAAAATATTCTTCCATGTGGCTCACGGGCATTTACGTGGTGTTCCAGATTTCGTACGCCGCTATTTTTTATTACCGGTTTATTGGCAGGACCACGCGCGCCGCCGCGTGGAAGGCCGCAGGCGTATCGCTGTTTGTTACTGTGTTCTGGATTGCGCTGACCGTTTTATTGCTGATATGGTACATATCGCATGGCTTTTGGGGATTTGTGGACTAGCGCAAGTTGTCCAGTATGCCCTCATTTCTGCTGATGATATCATTTACCACAAGTCTCAACAGTTTTTTACCTTTCAAGGGAGCGCTGGTATTGCTAACTGGAAAGATCTTGTGAAGGCTGCGCTCGATATCATAGTTGTACAATAGGTCCCCTGCCATATTGGTCCAGGGCATTTTATATCCAAATGCCGATTTCCGCGACCTGAACACTTTTGCGGGCGCTCCTTTGCGATATATATCGATGATGATCTCGCTTCTGTAAGCATGGTGCATGGTGTAGCCTCCACCCGCCGATAAATAATCATTCAGCTTCCACTCATACGCTGCCCAGTTTGTAAGCGCTTCGAATATGAATGCCCTTTGCCGTGCATTCCACTCAAAACCGTTGCGCATACTGAGCTTTAATACCTTATCCAGGTTATTCTTTATCCAGTGAGTATCTATTCCGAATTTTGCCAAGGATTTACCAGGGGCTTCCGGCCTTTGCAATTCGGCAAGCAGTCTTTTTACACGGGATGAGGATAATCTTTTCCCATGACGCGAATAGAAATGATCTTTCCTCCGGATGATTGAATACGTGTCAGTTCCTTGCAAGCGCTCGCCATTAGTAAGACCGTTTTTACCCTGGATAAAATCAGCCACATAGGTTAGCCTGTGTATGACGATACTATCCGGCAGGGATTGCGAAACAGCCTGCAAGCAAGCAGTCATTAGCAGGGAATACAAAAACGTTTTCATACTATGCCCGATGCAAGCGGCATTAATTTTACATAACCTCCGTATACAAATATCGCATGGTTTTTCGGGGTTTGTAGACTAACCAGCTTGTATAGGCCGTATAACAACCGATCCGTTATTTTTGCTGCTATGCAAGTTAAAAGAGCCCTGTGTTTAGTGATTGGTTCAGCCTTGTTTGTTATTGCGGCTGGGCAGCAAAAATACGTTTCGCAGGTGTGGGTGGCCGACAAAGGCGATGGCACTTATAAGAATCCCGTGCTGCACGCCGACTATTCAGATCCCGATGCCATCCGCGTGGGCGATGATTACTACATGACCGCATCCAGCTTCAATTGCACACCGGGCTTGCCCATCCTGCATTCCAAAGACCTGGTAAACTGGCGCATCATTAATTACGCGCTCAAAAAGCAAGTGCCAGAGGAAGTGTTCAGTATCCCTCAAAACGGCAAAGGCGTATGGGCGCCTGCAATCCGTTATCATAACAATGAATTTTACATATACTATCCCGATCCTGATTTCGGTATTTACATGATCAAAACCAGGAATCCCGCCGGACGTTGGAGCGAGCCGGTGTTGGTGCTGGGCGGCAAAGGATATATCGATCCCTGTCCGCTGTGGGATGATGATGGCAAAGCCTACCTTATCATTGCGTGGGCCGGCAGCAGGGCGGGCATCAACAGCTTGCTCACCGTTTTTGAAATGAACAAAGAAGGCACCAAAACCATCGATGACGGAAGGCATGTGTACGATGGCCATGGGGCCGACCCTACCATAGAAGGTCCCAAGTTGTACAAGCGGAACGGGTATTATTACATTTTTGCGCCTGCGGGCGGCGTTGCAACAGGATGGCAACTGGCACTGCGTTCGAAAAATATTTATGGGCCCTATGAAAGAAAAGTGGTGCTAAGCCAGGGAAGCACGGCTATCAATGGGCCGCACCAGGGGGCATTGATAAATACTAAAGCAGGTGAAGATTGGTTCCTGCATTTCCAGGACAAAGGAGCATATGGAAGAGTAGTGCACCTGCAGCCCGTAATATGGAAAAACGACTGGCCGGTTATGGGCATCGATAAGGACGGAGACGGAAACGGCGAGCCCGTAGTGGAATATAAAAAGCCTGTCACCGGCAAGCCCATTGAAACACCCGTTGAATCAGATGAATTCAATACAGATACGGCAGGATTGCAATGGCAATGGAATGCCAACCCGAAAATTCAATGGAGCGCCCTGATGCGTGGCAGCAGCTATCTCAGATTATTTGCATATCCCGATACCAGCCGTAATTTATGGACAGTGCCTAACCTGCTGCTGCAAAAATTTCCTGCGCCTTCCTTTACTGCTACAGCAAAGCTTATGTTTGTTGCAGACTCCAATGCAGGCGATCAAAAAAAAGCGGGACTGCTGGTGATGGGCAGCGACTACGCATACGTTGCTATCACAAGAAATGAAAAAGGTTATTGGATAAGCCAGGTTGTTTGTAAGGATGCCAACACAGGCCGCGGCGAAGAAGTGGTGGAGCAACAACCGCTTCAAACATCGACGGTGTACGTAAGGGTAATGGTAACAGCGCCCATGGCAACCTGTACTTTCAGCTATAGCGAAAATGGTACGCAATTCAAAAAAATAGGCAGTCCTTTTACCGCCAGGGAAGGACGATGGATAGGGGCGCGGATAGGATTGTTTTGCATTGCCAAAGCTGGAAGCAGGTTGGGTGGATATGTGGATGTGGATTGGTTCAGGGTAAGCAATTAAACGGTCGGCATCAATGTTACCATCAATAGGCCTTCCTTAGCATATCAGCATATTCATTGGGTAACGGGCTATCTTCAACAGCCTTTGCGGCCCTTTCCACGTCATACTCAAAACGAATAAATTCAACCCCGATGCTTTCCGGTGCAGAGACATTGCTATGGTCGTTAATGGTAAGCATAACATAACAACCCCTTTTATCACCATCTTTTGGCTTGCCTACCGAACCGATATTAATGGCATGGCGGAAATGATTGTTGTTTTTGCTAATAGCATTCAATACGCGGTGGTAAGGGTTATGGGTATGACCAAAGCACATAATGTCAGCCTCAGCGTCCTCCATTATCCGCATCAGGCTCTTTTCATCCCTGTCCTCGAATAAGTACTCGTTTATTTTTCTTGGGCTGCCGTGAACCAACAACAGGTTCATTGTATCATTGTTCAACTGGAATTCCACTCTTATATGGGCTGGGAGCGTTCGCAGGTATTTCCTTGCCTCAGCATTGATAACAGCATTTGTATATGCAATGGAGACCTTGCCCATTTCTTTTTCAAGTTCAGTCTTGTAAGCACATCCACAGTCGTCACTGGCCCGGCCGATGCCAAAATCATAATTGCCGGCGATAGTGGGAATGCCTCTGTTGCTGATCTCATTGATAACTTCATTGGGCCAGGTATTATAACCCACCAAATCACCGAGGCAGTAAATGGCGTCTGGCTTCCTGCTCTCAACGTCTTTAAAAAAGCTTTCTAAAGCAGGAAGGTTTGCATGAATATCACTGAACAATGCAATTCTCATATTTGTTGCGCACCTATTGTTTTTTTCATCAGGATTGCTGTGGTAGGGCAAACATGACTAAATTCTGTTGATTGTTTTAAGGATTCGGGCGCCTGCTCGCGGTGAATGGTCTCATATCCATTTTTGGCAAAGAATCCTTGTGCAGTTTCTGTTAGCAGGTAGAGATTGTTTAACCCAGCATTGCGCGCCATATTTTCCAGTTCATTCACCAGGCTTACGGCAATTTTCATCTTGCGGTATTCGGGCCGCACCACCAGCGAACGAAGCAATCCATTCTGATCGTACGTTTCCAGTCCTACAACGCCTATTACCGTTCCATTATCTGTTGCCACCAGAAAATGCTGCAGGTTGTCCGAAAGGTCTTCAACCGGCAGCTTTTCTGATTGCAGTAAACCGATGATGGCTTCCCGGTACCCGGGAGCTACTTTGCTTATATCAATTTGATTCGGCATAATATAAGTTATAATCAGCAACAGCCATGGCCGGGCTCACAACAGTTGCGCTCATCTTTAGCGGCTTTTTCGGCATAGACCGTTATGCTTTTGATTGTACTGTTTCCAGCTTTGTATTGTGCAATTTCCTCCTGCGACAGGTAATTCGACAATACCTCATCAGGAAGTGTTATCGTTTTTTCTTTTTGCAACACCACGTTTGAAAAACCGGCCTCCTTAATAATGGCAAGGTATTCATCTTTTTGAATTGCTCCAGCAATGCAGCCGGCATATAATTCAGCGACCTGTTTCCATTTTTCAGGTAAAAAACCCTCCAACACAATATCGGAAATGGAAAAATGTCCTCCGGGTTTCAATACGCGGTAAATTTCGCTGAATACCTTATGTTTATTCGGTACCAGGTTTAATACGCAGTTGCTTACTATCACGTCAGCCTTGTTGCTGGTAAGTGGCATGTCTTCGATGTCGCCCTGCCTGAACTCGATGTTGTTAAACCCTAATTTTTCAGCATTGGCCCTGGCTTTTTGTATCATTTCGGGGGTGAAATCAATACCGATTACTTTGCCGTTTGCGCCAACCGCTTTTCTGGCAATGAAGGCGTCGTTTCCCGCACCACTGCCCAAGTCAACTACGGTGTCTCCTTCCTTCATCTTTGCAAACGCCGTAGGCAGGCCGCAACCTAAGCCTAGATCGGCATCGGGATTGTAACCATCGAGGTGACTGTACTCATCTGCCATGATGTTATACATATCCTCGCCTCCGCAGCATGCTGTGGCGCCACAACACGATGAAGCATTTTGAGATTTTGACTGGGAGGCGATGTCGCCATACTTTTCTTTTACTATTTCTTTCAATTGAGTTGCTGTTTCCATGTTTTTGTTATTTATTGTTACATTGCAATATTGCGATTAATGAAAGCAAAAAAAATCAGCAGCAGTTTTTATCCTTATAAGCCACGAAAAAGCTTTCGAAGGTGCTTTTATATTGACTCCACACTTTGGGATCGATGCAATAGCAGACGCTGGTTCCTTCGATGGTGCCTTGTATTAAACCGGCGTTCTTCAGTTCTTTCAGGTGTTGCGAAATAGTAGCCTGGGCCAGGCCCAGTTCATCCACAAGGTCACCACAAATGCACGCATCCGCTTTTATTAAATGCTGAATGATAGCAATGCGGGCCGGGTGCGCCAATGCCTTCATCATCTGGGCAAGCTTATTCTGCTTATCGGTGAATATTTCTGTTTTAGTTAAACCCATTGTATCGCAATATTACGATTAATAATTCCACTTCTCCAAATTTTTCCCGGTTTTTTTGAAAAATATTTTGTTGGAGCTAGCCCGTCCCTAATGCATGAAGCTGATAACAAGCAGGTTTTTTG
Organism: Chitinophagaceae bacterium; assembly: GCA_035628135.1. Classification (GTDB taxonomy): domain Bacteria; phylum Bacteroidota; class Bacteroidia; order Chitinophagales; family Chitinophagaceae; genus DASPKM01. Next base: position 183,125 of record DASPKM010000001.1, read on the forward strand.
TATTAAGTTCAGTTCCGGCGGCTGAACCGGTTTCCCAAGCGTATCGGCCTTACTGAAAGCATTATTTTTTTTAACTATTGGTAAGGTTTTTGTTAATTACATGGTGGCCACGCTCTCTTAAAAAACCTGCCGGCCCAAAGACCCTATCGGTTAGGCTCACCCTATCAGACAGAAGAGTATTTAATAACTGTTTTTTTAACCCTTTTTGCCATGGACTAAAGAAATTTAGTTAGATTTATTGATGCTGGCCGCCGCCGCTTAGAATCCCTTCTTTATCATTCCAAGGTTCAGCTAGGCCAGCACGTTAGGTTAGTAGCCAGCCATGAATTATTTCTGGTCCCGACATCAAAGTATGCTCTGATTTTGCAAAACAATGTCAAACCATTGTTGAAAGGCAATAAAATGGCATAAGCATGACATATGTCTTGATATGTATCAAGTTTAAATTGCCATGCTAATGTATTAAAGTAATTATTTTGTTATTTAAAGTGTCCGTGTGAAGATGAACACCACTAAAACCTTAATCCTTGGTCTTATCGTAACAGGCTCGGCATTCCTTTTTCCGCATTGTTTTTCTATACGGCAAGCAGGCTTTATTATACCAGGTGTTCTGTCGACTGCGGCATTCCTTATCATTATATTTTTCATGCTTAAGCCAAACGCCATCCAGGCATTGGCCAGGGCGCATTTTAAACTTAATGTCACATGAATGCAGTGGATGTATTATTAGTGGAGGACAGCAGCAGCGATGCAGAGCTGACCATCCGCGAACTGAAGAAGAACAATATGGCCAATAGCCTTTACCATGTAAAGGATGGCGAAGAAGCAATAGACTTTCTGTTTGCTACAGGAAAGTACAAAGGCGTCAGGGATCCGTCCTATCCTCCCAAAGTTGTACTGCTGGATATCCAGATGCCCAAAGTGAATGGAATAGAAGTGCTTCAGAAAATTAAATCCGACCCCCGTACCAAATCAATACCCGTGGTCATCCTGACCTCTTCGAAAGAACACCCAGACGTTCTCCAGAGTTATAAGCTGGGCGCTAACAGTTATATCGTAAAACCGGTAAGCTTCGAAGCATTTGCAGAAGCCATACGCAACCTCGGCTTTTACTGGCTGTTATTGAACCAGCCGCCCGTATTGTAATGAATATGGAGATACCACTGAAAATATTATTACTGGAAGATAGCTCTACGGACGCAGAGATCATACAACGCGTGCTTAGAAGAGACAAGCTGCAGTTTGAGCCTAAGGTAGCAGACAATGAAAAAGCTTTCCTGCAGGCGCTCGACCAGTTCCGCCCCGACGTGATCCTTGCCGACAATTCGCTGCCGCAGTTCAACGCATCGGAAGCACTTAAAATAATCAATGGCCGTTCGCTGCATATTCCCTTCATTTTGGTTACAGGCACCGTGTCAGAAGAATTTGCGGCCGATATCATGAAACTGGGTGCAGATGATTATATTTTAAAAGACAGGTTAAACAGGCTGCCCGCCGCAATTGAAGCAGCCATTAAACAAAAACAATACGAAAAGGAGAAGGAAGAACACCTGCGCAGGCTTGCACAAAGCGAAGAAAGATACCGCTCGGTAATGGAGCGCATTACCGATGGCTTTATAGCCCTCGACAGCAACTGGCGGTATGTTTATATCAATGAGAAAATAGGACAAATGATCCGCCGCGATCCTCAATCGCTGATCGGTAAAGTGGTGTGGGAGGAATTCCCGGACGCCGTAGGCTCGGATACATACAAAGCATTTGCCACTGCAATGGCCGAGCAACGGTACATGCATAACGTTGATTATTATGCGCCATTAGACCTATGGCAGGAAAACCATATTTATCCTTCTCCCGACGGCATTTCGGTTTTTATCCGGGACATCACAGAAAAAAAACGCGCCGAGCTTGCGCTGCAGGCCGCCAGGGACCGGCTGTATTTTCATATCGATAATTCCCCGCTGGGATTTATCGAGTGGGACCAGGACCTGAACATAAAATCGCTGTCTAAAAGAGCTGAGGAAATTTTTGGATGGACCGAGCAGGAAATACTCGATCTGCAAAAAAAAGGCGTTCGCCAGATTTATGAAGATGATATAGGAAGGCTCAGCAGGCTATCGAAATACATGCTGGCGGGCGAAATACAAAAGAGCAATGTACAGCACAGAAATTACACAAAGGACGGCGGGTTTATTTGGTGCGAATGGTTCAATTCCATATTGAAGGAAAGGGACGGCCGCATCACCATTATGTCCTTGGTGCAGGACATTACCGAGCGAAAGCGTGCCGGAGAAAGCCTGCGGCAAAGCGAATTGCGGTTGAACGAAGCACAGGCAATAGCGCACATCAGCAGTTGGGAAATCGATTTGGTGCATAATATCCATTACTGGTCCGATGAGTTCTTCAGGATATTAGGCATCGACAAGGCAGATTCCCTTCCTTCGGCAGAGCTGTTCCTGTCCTTCATTCATCCCGACGACAAGGATTATGTAGCAAAAAAAATGCGCGCCACATTTGAAAACCCCGGCGCCGATCAAATGCATTTCTGCTTTGTCCGGACCGATGGCACTGTAAGGCATGGATACTCCGAATGGAAGACCGAGCGCGATGAGAAGGGCAAACCGATGCGACTATACGGCATTTTGCAGGACATTACCGAACGTAAGCGCGCCGAACTTGAACTAAAGCAGACCAACGAACAATTGCACAGCCTGTCGGGACATTTGCAGGACATACGCGAAGAAGAACGCATACACATTGCCCGTGAAATTCACGATGAACTGGGACAGCAACTCACCGGCCTGAAAATGGACATGCACTGGCTTAACAAAAAACTAAACACGGACGACAAGGAGGTACAGGAAAAAATAAAGTCCATTATCGGGCTGATAGATGAAACAGTAAAATCCGTAAGAAGGATTTCATCGAGCCTGCGGCCAAGCATGCTGGACGATCTTGGACTGATAGCCGCCCTGGAATGGCATAGCGAGGAAGTGGAAAACCGCTCGGAGATAAAAGTCAATTTCACCACAGATATACAAGAGCCCGAATTGCCGGTGGCCATGGCTACCGGGATTTTCAGGATTTATCAGGAAGTGCTGACAAACGCTGTGCGCCATTCCAATGCGCACGTTATTACCAGCAGCCTCCGGCTACAGGACGATTGCCTCGTGCTTGCAGTGAAAGATGACGGTATTGGTATGGACCAATCGCTGGTTAAGACAAAAAAAACGCTCGGTTTAGTAGGCATTAAAGAAAGGACCTTCCTAATGGGAGGGAAATTCGATCTATTCAGCGAGCCTGGAAAAGGTACCGAAATCCGCATTTCGATTCCTTTACAGGCCAGGCCATCATAAAATCCACCTGGTATGCTGCGTATTTTAATTGCCGACGATCACGCCATCATTCGAAAGGGACTCAAGCAAATTCTGCTGGAAGCGTATCCCGCTGCCATTATCGAAGAAGCCAACGACGCGGAAGCAGTGATAAAACGTACATTGACCGCGGAGTGGGACATTATCATTTGCGATCTATCCATGCCGGGCAGGAGCGGCCTGGACGTGGTGCAACACGTAAAGCACAACTTCCCAAAACTGCCGGTGCTCATCCTCAGCATCCATCCCGAAGAGCAATACGCAATCCGTGCATTAAAGTCGGGAGCTGCCGGCTACCTTAGCAAAGATGCAGCTACCGATGAACTGGTGAAGGCCGTTCAAAGAGTATTGCAGGGCAGGAAGTACATCTCTTCTTTTCTTGCGGAAAAAATGGCTTCTGAGTTAGACCACGACTCTACCAAACCTTCGCACCAATTGCTTTCCGACAGGGAATTCCATGTATTCAAGCTCATTGCCGAAGGCCGGGCCGTGTCCGAGATAGCGGAACAACTGTCGCTCAGCATCACAACCGTAAGCACTTACCGGTCCAGGATATTAGCAAAAATGGATATGCGGACCAATGCCGACCTTATCCGCTATGCATTGGAAAACAATTTGATATGATCTGCATCGTTTTCATTTTTTCTTCCTGCTTGTAGTAAAAATTCTACAAGCTATTAACAAGTTTTTCTACTACTTCGCGGAGCGTGTAACTGTAGATTTGTATGCTCCCATTTTTCCAGCTGTATTAAGCAGTAAGGCAGATTTCAGGTTAATACGCTGTTCCCTGTCAAGCAATCGACATGCTAAGGTTTTTAATTGCAGATGACCATGAAATCATTCGAAAGGGATTAAAGCAAATTTTGCTGGAAGAATTTTCTTTTGCGCATATAGAGGAAGCAGCCGACGGCAATGCATTGCTGCAAAAGGCCATCAACGGCAATTGGGATGTGGTGATTTCCGACATAGCCATGCCAGGCCTTACAGGAATGGAAGCTTTAAAGCGCATCAGGGAGCAGCATCCCCGGCTGCCCGTACTCATCCTAAGCATCCATTCAGAAGAACAATACACGCACCGTATTCTAAAAGCCGGCGCATCTGGTTACCTGTGCAAGGACGCGGCTACCAAAGAGCTCGTGAACGCAGTAAAACGCATCCTGCAGGGCAGAAAATACATTTCCCCTTCCATTGCAGGCAAGTTTACCGATGAGGAATATACAGACGATAATAAGGCCATGCATGAACTGCTATCGAACCGTGAGTTCGATGTTTTTAAAATGCTGGTTGCCGGCAAATCGCTGACGGAAATCGCCGAAGAGCTTGCGCTGGGCGTTACCACCATAAGCACCTACCGCTCGCGCATACTTGAAAAGATGAATATGAAATCCAATGCGGAATTAACCCGCTACGCGCTGGAAAATAAGCTTATTTAGTCAACCCTATCCATAGTAGCCAGCAAAGCCTGTAGTATGAATGCTACAGGCTTTCTGTTAAAATTTGTACCGCAACTTCATTAAAGATTCTATTTTTTCCAGGTTGCTCCTATGCTTTCTTTGTGTCATTAACCTTTATATATGAAAGCCGACAATCCAATCATACTCGTTGCAGACAACTCCTGTCCAACCGGCGAAAAGCTGGAGCTTATGCTGGAAGAAGTACAAAAACTGCAAGCAATATTGATGGAATATGCCTGCGGGGGAGTGACCCAGGTCCTGAGCATGCAGGCGCCGGCCAATCTGATAAAGTATAACATTCCGCCCGAACAGGAGTTCTCGCAGGAATACAGAGACAGGGATACAGAAGATCTGAACGTGGTAATGATGACCAGCTATACGCTGGAACCCGACAACAAGCTATGCACCTATCTGGGCGCGCAGTATTTTATCGCAGTGTCTGATGAAGTGGAAATCATTCAGTTCCGAATTTCAGAGGTTCACTTGAACTAACCCTCTACGATATTTTTTTCATGGTGACGCAGTTTTTAATCCGCCTTATGAAGGTCCGTTCTCTTACCCCACACAAAAGCCCCGGCATAACCGGGGCTTTTTCATGCCCGAAACCCTGGGCTTGTAGGAGTTATTCTACAGGGGCATTGTAAAAACTCATACAGAACAATAGTCAAATGCTCTATTTTTTCCGGGCCCCGCTCTTCGCATCTTTACATCGTTGAAACAAAGGAACTCATTGCTATGATCGACCAAATCCTATGAATGCCCAATCCTATGAATGACCAATCCTATGAAAAGGCTGTACCTTATGAATGAGCCAACCCTAAGAAGAAAACAACCTGTACTTACCTATGAATTGGCCCTGATTGACCCCAGGAAAGAAGTCCGTATCCTATGAAACAAAGTCCTGTGAAAAACTGCCTGGTAATCATTACCTGGTTAAAACCCCCGGGCAGTTTTTTTCCTTTAACAGGCTTAGCCATCAACGAATTCCGTACCCCTTTTGTGCTTTTATAAAAAAACCGAGCGAATGATTATGACCGGAACACCATCAAATAAAGTTATCTCCGTGGGCGAGCTCTGGAGATTCTTTAACTTGTCTGCCAGCTTTTTTTGCATAGCAGGCATGGATGGTTACTTTAAGCACATCAACCCGGCCTTCGAACGTTTGCTCGGCCATAGCGAAGAAGACCTGCTGACCAACGGGATCACCGAATTCATTCATCCCGATGACCGGGAAATGACCAGCCAGCAATTTCAATCGCTGGAGCATAGCCTGGTAGTTACTTTCAGTTGCAGGTTCCAGACACGGTACGGCGATTATAAATGGCTTACCTGGACGGCCACGCATCCCCACAAAGACGGTTTTATTTATGCCACCGCACAGGATTGTACCGAAACGCATGAAGTACAAGAACAATTAGTGCAGGAAAGGATCAGCAAGGAAAAAAAGATACTCGAAGCTACCTTGTATGGGCAGGAAATGGAAAGAATAGAGATTGGCAAGGAACTGCACGACAATGTGAACCAGATGCTGAGCACCGTAAAGCTCTACCACGAAATGGCTTTGTCGCAGCCCGACAATTACACCGTCTTCATTAAGAAAGCAACCCAGATATTGTTATCTACCATCGAGGAGATACGTGGCCTTTCCAAATCGCTAGTGGCGCCGGGAGTAAGCGAAGTTTCACTCACCGATTCAATAAACGAGCTGATCGCAACCATCTCGGAAAGCAAGCCGATACGCATCAGTTTCCGCGCCAGCCGCGACAACGAAGATCTGCCCGGCAAGCTGAAGATGGCATTGTTCCGCATCACCCAGGAACAGCTTAGCAACATTTTAAAGCACGCCGAAGCAAAAAGAGTAGTGATACAGATATTAAGGAATCCAAAATCGATCCAACTGATCATACAGGATGATGGGAAAGGTTTTAACGTATCTGAAAAAGCGCGTGGCATCGGCCTCAAGAACATCGCTTCCCGCGCGCGGTGCTACGACGGGATTATGAAAATAGATTCGCGGCCCGAAAAGGGATGCATCATGACCGTTTTAATTCCAATCGAAAAAGTTTACGAACACATAGCCTAAAAAACAACATAATGAAAAAAATCACTATCCTTATTACAGACGACCATGCTTTATTAAGAGAAACCTGGGAACTGGTACTTGGCTGCCATCCCGATTTTGATGTGCTGGGAACCTGCAGCAGCGGGGAAGAAGCTGTTGAAACCGCGAAAAACCTTCGTCCCGACGTAGTTCTTATGGACATTAACCTGCCGGGCATGAGCGGAATTGAAACCACACAACAAATCAGAAAGTATTCTCCCGGTTCGCGGGTACTCGGCGTATCGCAGCATACGCAACCTGCCTACTGCCGTAAGATCATAAGCGCAGGGGCCTCGGGTTATGTAACCAAGAATTCTTCGAAAGAAGAAATGTGCAAGGCCATTATCGAGGTAGCAAAAGGAAACAGGTACGTTTGCAGCGAGATCGTAAAGATCATCAGCGACCGCGCATCGAACCAGGACGGTTCAAAGTCCGGCGGGCTCGAAAGCCTCTCAGGCCGCGAAATGGAGATAATAGGGTACCTGCGGAAAGGGCTTGCCTCCAAGGAAATCGCTAGTGTGTTGTCCGTAGCAGTGAAAACAGTAGAAGTACACCGGTACAATATCCTGAAGAAGCTCAATATAAAAAATACGGCTTCGCTGGTGAACCTGATCGATAACGAGTATCCCGACCTGGGACACCCGCATCATCCGTAAATTTCGAAGCAGGCCTGGTCCATGGTGTATAATTATCACCCCGGCCTCCTGCCTGTTGCCGCTCTCCAACGCTTTAAAAGCCTTGTCCAAAGTTTTGCGGTGTATTCGGTTTGTACCAGGCGGTTATCTTTATACACCAAGGCTAAACTATCGGGCTCATGCTGTTGTAGCCAGTCAAGTGCCGGTGCAAGCCAGGACCTATATGGAGGATTAGTGGTATCTGGGATATAGATCATCTCAGTGATCAGCCCACTATTGTCGAAAGTGATAACTTCAGTTCCTCTCCATCCCGGATAGTCAATTAGTTTGGAAAAATCATTTTGTTCAACAAAGTGCACCGTGACAGTATCTTTAACTCTGCTGAATGAAGTAATTTTTACGTCCGGGTTCAATGCCCCATCCCAATTCTTAAATCCTTTGAGGCTCTCCTCCCTGTTCTTTCCCGTGCCTTCCCTCAGTTTAAAATAAGACCGGTAGTTATTTGCCATGTACTTCACCTTACTCACCGAATCATCTGCATTAAGATATTGGCCAACTTTATGTCGATAAGTAGGGTACCTGCAGGAAATAACCAATAGGATACAGCAAAAAACACAGCCAAGCACCAGAAGGATGTTTTGTTTCATAAGCGAATTTTTATCATCGGTCCTTAGTCGTTCTTAAACTCGTTCTTATAACTAGCGGGGCTCTTACCCGTTATCTGTTTGAAGTATTTGTGAAAGCTGGTCAGGTTGTTGAAACCGCAGTTATAGCATACCTGCTTAATATTGAAGTTATCTTCTATCAATAGTTTGCACGCATGGCCCACCCGCAGCTCCAGCAGAAAGCGGGAATAGGTTTTCTTTGTCCGCGATTTAAAATACCGGCAAAATGAGTTTACGCTAAGGTTGGCCACCTTGGCAATTTCTTCCAGCTCGATCCTGTTCTTGAAATGTTTGATGGAATATTCGTACACGTCGTTGATGCGTGAGTTTTCGCGTTCGGCCAGGTCGGGGCGGAACCCGATAGACGACAGCACCAGGCTGTCTTTACTATTGGCAAACACGTTCAACACCTGGAACAGCAGTATCAGGCGTTCCAATCCTTGTGCCTTGAACATTTGTTCCATAAGCCTCGAGGCCCTGGCTGCATTATGGCCGGTTATTTTCAACCCGCGCCGCGACTTTTCCAGCACGGTCTTGATGCTTTGTGTTTCAGGTAGCTCCAGGAAATCGCCGGAACCGAGGTTCTCAGGAAAATGCGAAACGCGGATGTCCGGAACATAATGCGCGCTGTCGTTGAAGTATTCATCGTCGAACCGGGTGTAGTGCGGCAGGTTGGCGCCGATGAGCACTACGTCGCCGCGGTTGAATCGCTTTACATAGTCGCCAATGAAGTGTGTGCCCGAACCCTTTTCAAAATGTATGAGCTCTACTTCGGTATGATAGTGCCACCAGTTGTTATTGTTTGGCACAAAGTCCTGCCGTATGCTGATGGAACAATTGTTTCCCTTATTAACCTTTAGCAGTTGGGGCCTCATAATAATTAATAATTATCAATTAATAATTATTCCAATATCACTCGCTTATAATAAAAACCCTTCTTATCTATCCCGGGAACAATGGTGCTTTGTATTTCTACTGCTGTTTTATCGATCGTTAATTTTTGTACGCCTTCATGCGTGGTGATCTCGATAGGGAGCGGCATGCTGAAATTCAACAGAGAGATCTTGTATTTATCTTCCGCGGTCTGCTTCACCAATATCTCGAACCTATTAGTGGTGCGCAGGTAAAAATCAAAGAAGGGCTTTAAGTTTTTACCGGCTGCCTTGCTGAACAATTGCTCCACGTCCTGCGTGCTCACCATGTTGTGATAGGTGTATTGCGGATCGGTGGCCAGCTTCATCAGTGTTGGAAAAAATATGTCATCGCCTATCAGGTACCGCAGGCTGTGCATGAAGTAAGAACCCTTTCCATATATATCACCCGTATAAGCCAGGTCGGAATCCGCTGTATCTGCCAGTACCACCGCCCTGCCGGAGAAGTTTCTCGCTGTATTGCGCATGCGGCGCTGGTAGCTTTCTTCTCCTTCCATTTCACGGTAATACAATGCATCGCCGAATGAACAAATACCTTCCTGTATCCACATATGCGCCCAATCGATATTGCTAACCTTGTTGGCCCACCATTCATGGCCGAATTCATGATGCAGTAACCAATCGAAATCTTCGCCACCCACTTTGGTATACCGGAACCTGTTGCCATAAGCATTCATCGTTTGGTGTTCCATGCCCAAATGGGGGGTTTCGACAATACCGATCTGCTCTTTGGCCCAGGGATATTCACCAAAATATTTTTCCAGTATGCGGCAGGAACGCTCCAGCATTTCAAGATGGTGCGGCGCTTTGGAAGCGTGATAATCCAGCACGTAAAAGACCATGGGTATCTTGTTGCCGGCAACCGATGTATACGTACGCCTGACGGGAGTGTACTTGCCGGCATTGAAAACGATGCAGTAATTGCTGATGGTATAATTGGTTGCCCAATGATAAGTGGATGTATTTCCCTTGTGCGTTGTCTTTTTTAATAACCCGGGGCCAGCTACCACCAATCCTTTGGGAACGGTAATGATCATGTCTGCGCCCTCATTGGGCTCATCGCTGGGATGGTCCTTGCAGGGGAAAAATACCTTGGCGCCTTCGCCCTGGCAACTTACGCTGATCCATGCATTGCCCAGGCTGTCCTTTGCCCATTGAAAACCGCCTTTCCATGGCGGATTGGCTGCCACAAAGGGTTTGCCGCCATAAGCTATCCTTACTTTCACGGGGCCGGGCTGCAGCATGGTTTTGTTTTTAATATGGATGAGGTCCGAGTTGTGTGTGAAATCCTGCTGGGTCCCATTTACCCAGATCTTTTTAACCGTCAGCACATTGGTAAGATCGAACAGCAAAACGTCGGTGGCCGAAGCCAGCACCAGGTCTGTTTCGGTTTGTCCATCGATGGTTTGCGTGGAGGGGTCTACGGAAAGGGTAACGGTATAATGGCGGATGTCCATATTGGCCTGTTCAGGCTTCAGCACTCCGCCGGAACGCAGGTCTTGCGCGCCTGCCAGGAAAGCCGTGAACAATAGCAATACCAGTAGAAAGCTACGCATGCAATCAATTTTTTTTAGTTACAAAATCAACCGAAAGTTAATGATATTTAGCAGAGCGCTTTTTTTATAATGGAGATAGATTCTTCCATTTCTTTTGGGTTCAGCGATGCGAATCCGAATCTTAGCGCATTATGGTCGGTACCAGATGTATTGTAAATACTTCCATCGCTCATGAGCAACCCACGGGCCGCCGCAAAACCTGCAATGTGCGCGAGGGGATATTTTTTGTTGAACCTTGTCCATATCGCCATCCCGCCATCGGGCATATCGAAATCAACGACATCGCCCAGTTCCTGCTGTAATAGTTCACTAAGCAAGTCTCTCCGTTCGTGATACAGTTTCACCGATTTTTTAAGATGGCGATGGAAATCTCCCTGACTGAACAGCTCAGCCAGCGATTCTTCGAGTATATTGTCGACACGGCCGCCGGCCAGCTTTTTTAAGTTTCCCGCTTGTTCAATAAAATCAGCCGTTGCTACCATGTATCCAACCCTTAAATGACTGGCCATGGATTTTGCCAGCGAACCGACATATATCACGTTTCCGCCGTGGTTGGCGCTGGCGAGTGGAAGAATGGGCGTGCTGCTGTAGTGGAAATCATAATCGTAATCGTCCTCGATCACGGGCAGTTTATATTGTTGCACCAGTTGCAGCAGTTTCATCCTTCTGTCGGCGCTGAGCGTAACAGTGGTGGGATGGTGGTGGTGGGGAATGATGTACAATAAGGCAGGTTTCTTTTTGCGGCAGATTTTTTCAATGGCCTGCACGTCAATTCCGTATTCATCAACCGGTACGCGTACCAGCTTTGCACCGAACTGTTCGAATGCCCTGTTCGCCATAAAATATCCAGGCTCGCCCACTATTACCGTCGAACCCGGGGTAAGCACCAGCCTTGCCGCCATGTATATGGCCATTTGCGCGCCACTGCTGACCAACACGTTCTCTGCTTTAATTGAAATGCCCCTTGTGCCGGAGAGAAAGCAGGCGATGGCCGTGCGTAAGTTTTCGGATCCTGCAGCAGGTCCATACATGCTCATGCGATGGAATGCCTGGCGGGGTGCAAGCCGCCGGTAAGTTTTCATGAGCGTATCGATAGGAGCCATCCTCGCATCGGGAAAACCATCATCTATGATAAGTCGCCGCGTTGCTGTTTTGCGCAGCGTTGACGAAGCTTCAAATCGTTGAAAATTAAATTGCGCCGGCTGGTCATAGTTTGTTTTTGCAGTGGTTGCCTTAAAACTGCGCGGTTTTATCTCGGGCAGCCGCTCCGAAATGTACACGCCCTTTCTCGGCTGTGTGTCTATCCAGTCTTGCGCAAACAATTCCTGGTAAGCGGCCACTACGGTCTTACGGTGTACACCCAACTGCCGCGACATGTCCCGGCTCGAAGGCAGGGAAGCGCCAGGCCTAAGAATGCCATTGCGGATCAGGTGAATAAGGCCATGGGCAATTTGCTGGTATACCGGGGCAGTGGCACGCCGGTCAATAGGGAGAAGGTTGTTGAAGGGTAGCATCTGGACTACTTGAATTGTTCATTCTGGACTATAAAGGTAGTCCAATGGGCTTGTATTTTTGAAAATAAATAATTCAAAAATGAGCGCGAGGTTTAAAATGGGTTCAGTACAACCCCTGGCGTACAAGGCCATGGATGCGTTGGATAAATATGTAAGCAATGCTTCGCTGGAGCCGCGATACAAGGAATTGATCAGGATAAGGGCATCACAGATCAATGGTTGCGCCTACTGCGTGAACTATCATAGCGGCGACGCGCTGAAGCTGGGCGAATCTCCACAGAAATTATTGCTATTGAATGTATGGAGGGAATCTCCGAATGTTTTTTCTAAGGAAGAGCAATTGCTATTGGAGATGACGGAAGAACTTACCTTCATCCACCGGCATGGGCTTAGCGACGATGTATATGAACGATTGATCGCTACATTTGGGGAAGAAAAAACCGCGCAGGCTATTATGACCGCCATCGTAATCAATGCCTGGAACCGCATTGGCGTCGGTTTGAAAATGGAACCGGAAATGGATTAGCATAGTAGCGTCATAAGATCTGTACAGTAACAAGAACGAGTATGAACAACGTTGAAGCTTTTTTTGAACTACACAAAGGCCCGGAGCTGTTATTAATAGGCAATGTGTGGGACGCAGCCAGCGCACAGTTGTTTGAAAGGGCCGGGTACAAGGCCCTTGCCACTTCCAGTGCGGCCCTGGCTGAGACCCTGGGTTATGAAGATGGAGAACATCTTCCGTTCGAGTTATTGTTGCAAACGATCCAGCGTATATTGAACAGGGTTAGTGTTCCGCTGTCGGTAGATATGGAGCGCGGTTACAGCAGCAGCATACAAGGCATCATAGAGAATGTAGCGCGCCTGTACGACCTTGGAGTCGTGGGCATGAACATCGAAGATTCCGTAAGAGATGGGGGCCGCTCATTACAACCGATGGAAGATTTTAGCAGGATGCTCGATGAGCTTTCCAATCACCTGGCACGCACCAATAGAAAGTTCTTCATCAATGCACGTACCGATGCTTTTTTGACTGGCCATTCATCGCCCTTGCCCGAAACCATAAAGCGCGCACATGCTTATGAAAACGCCGGGGCCAACGGATTGTTCGTGCCATTTGCCGCCGAGCCGGAAGATATAAAGGCAATTGTGCAATCCACCTCGCTGCCCGTACATTTATTGTACTACCAAAAACTGCCAACATATAAGGAACTGCTGCAACTCGGCGTTCGAAGGGTAAGCCAGGGCACGGCTTTATACAGGAGCATGATGGCAGGGTTGGAAAAGCATATACGGGCTATACAGGAACAACAGGCATTCGTGAATATTTAATGCATTATTTACTCTTCACATTCACCGGGCGGCGCTTAGTTTTTTTAATTCTTTGTCCAGTGTCTCCAGCGACATGGGTTCAAATTGCAGGTCGTCAACCGTGTAACGCCCGGACGTAACTGATTTGGAGGCAAAATAATTGGTGCCTTTGTATTTTTTAATAACCACCAGTTTTAATGGTTCACCTTCTGGTATACGCTTTGCTTGTGCCCCTGTTCGCGTTTTTTCTCCCTGTGTTATCGCATTGTAGGAAGTGAATATCAGCTTTACGTCCAGGTCTTCGTACGGGCCTGTATTGATGGCAAAGTTTATCAATGGTCGTCTTTCGTCGTAGAACCTGTCGATGTTTATCCATCCTAACCGGGATGCACTGAAGATGTATGAATTTAGCTGATCGGGCCGCCAATCGTTGATTAACCCTGCTTCCACCTGCTTTCTCCTCGCGGAGTCCATAGTATTTAATCCCTCCAGCCCGGTAAGGAACAACAATCTCATTGTCTGTGTCGATCTTACCGGCACGCCATTTTTTGTTGCGGGGTTCACCGGCGGCATTTTGCGAAAAGCCACTGTAGCGGCGTCCTTAAATGCCTGTGGAGCCGGCGTTTTAATGATTACCCTGTCGATCTTGCCTTCTTCTGTAACGTCGTATTCCACGGTCATGTTCACTCCAAGCGCGGTATCCAGCATTGGATACCTGATGTTCCCTACTACATATTCCTGCACTTTCAGCATATCGTTGAACGGAACGTACACATCCTCTTCCAGTAATGCCCAATCCACCGCATCATTCTTCCACTCCCCGCTGAACAGTTGCATTCCCTCCTTCTTCTCCTTATAAGGCACCCGCAATCCCACGGCCATTCCATCTCTTATCTTACATGGCTCCCCACCAGCGTTTGCTTCGATATACAGCATGCCGCCCGTTTCCAATATCCTGTCACCCGAACGCGTAGTAAGATTGGCGATCAGCATATCATGCAATGCATAAAACTCTTTTACCCTGATATCTACCTTGCCTGTCACGGCTTTTCCGGTTTCAAGCACAAAGCTGTTGGCGTTTATTTTGATAACAGTGCCTTCCTTGCACGTAAGCGTAATGTCGCTGTCATTATCGATGGTGAATGATTGAAATGTTTTGCCGATGCTTTTAAGCTCTTCTGTTATTGGCACAAACTGTATTGCAAATCCGGGTGCTACCACCAAGTCTTCAGTATTGCCGGAATTATCAGCGGCCGATTGTCGCTTTTCCTGTGCGGGAGTAGTATATACAATGGTGTTGGCCGGCACTACTTCGCCGCCGGTAGCAGGCGCGGTTATATTTTTAGTAGTAGGTTCCGGTGAATCGGCAGCGGTTTTTTTTATGGGCTCGTTGCAGGTGCAGGACGCAAAAGCAAGGGTTATTCCCACGAGCAGTAATCGTGCAGTCAGCATAACAAATTTTTTATGAGATGCAAGAGACAGTCATTTTGCATAAAGCAAGTGAAGCGATTGCATTACTGCAACCGTGCGGGTGACAGCCCCCAGGCATCGTCATAATATTCGAAATTTTGCAACCTTATATTGTGTGAGCCCTTTAGTCTTAACACTATTTTATTATCTTTTGCAGCAACAGACTTAACCGAGTATAGCTGCCCGCCAATTACATCGTCCAGGAAAATGGAATACTTGCTGTCGCGCTGCTCGTAGTTGAAGCTGCTATTGGTTACCGTTAGGCCCATTACATGCCGTGCCCATAGCCGTAAGAGGGCTGGACTTTCAAATTGGAAACATTGTATTGGCCAACGCCCGGTTCAGGCGGGGTCCTGGAAGTGTCACCACGGAATGCCATATATCCCAATCAGCTTGATTATCCTTGGAATCAACACAATTGTCCTGTTTATATATTACTTTAGTTGACTCACTTTTTATTATGAAATACTGGGGTATCGACCTTGGCGGAACCAAAATAGAATGCGCGGTCCTGGACGAAAACCTGGAAACGCTTACCAGGAAACGCATTGCCACCGAAGCATTCAAAGGTTACCCGCACATCATTGCACAGGTAGGAAGGTTGGTAGAACAGGTGGCCGCCGAACTGGGCGAAGTACCACAAAAAATAGGTTTTGCCACGCCCGGCGTGCTGGAACCTTCCACGCAAAGGATGAAGAACTGCAACACGGTTTGCCTGAACGGACAACCCATGCACTACGATCTGCAGGAACATTTAGGAATACCGGTAAAGCTGGCCAACGATGCCAATTGCTTTGCACTGGCCGAAACCTTGATGGGCGCGGGAAAATTATATCCCGATGCACGCGTGGTATTCGGCGTGATCATGGGTACGGGAGTGGGCGGAGGGCTGGTGGTAGATGGCAGAGTAATAGAAGGCCGCCACGGGTTAGGTGGCGAATGGGGACATAATATCTTAGAAGAAAACGGCACGGATTGTTATTGCGGGAAAAAGGGATGCGTGGAAAAAGTGATCTCAGGGCCGGCATTGCAAGATTATTATCATAGCAGGAGTGGCCAGCAACGAACACTGCATGAAATTTTACAGTTACACAACACTAACGCAGATACCCATGCGAGCGCAACCATGGAAAGACTGGTCGAAAGTTATGGAAAGGCCGTTTCCGTATTGGTAAACATCATCGATCCTGACCTCATCATTATAGGAGGAGGCGTCGGTAATATCGACTTGTTGTATACCGAAGGCTATGAACGCATCAAGAAATATGTGTTCAATGAGGGGCGGCTTACAACGCCCATCATCAAGCCATTGCTGGGCGATAGCGCGGGCGTGTTCGGCGCCGCGCTGCTCTATAAATAAGTTGCTCATTACAGGTTGATCGATCAAAGCCTGTAATGAGCAATTCAAAACCGGCAATTAATTTACTGTTTCACAACTCTCCGGCTGATCCTGCCGTTTGCAGTTTCAACTACTAAATAATACGTTCCCTTCCGCTGCCGCGAAAGATCGCCCTGTAATACATTGCGGCCCGGCTGCAGGTTCACAACAGATTGTTGTACCACGCTGCCCGAAATGTCCACTATCTTCAGGCTAGCCCGGCCGGCCTTTGCAACATGATCTACGGCTATTGTAAAGCCGCCAAATGTTGGGTTCGGGTAAGCATCTACGGTAGTGGCGCCTTGGTTTACGGCATTGGGCGTTTTATCCATTTTTACGAACGATGGAGCAAGCGTTCCTGGCATATCGGTTTCCCACAGTCCCTTTCCATGCGTTCCCATTCTTAACTTATTATTCGATGCAACGGCCAGGTCCATCACCATGGTGGCATCGGTAAGGCCATCGTTATAGGGCATCCATTGCGGCAGCACACTGGGATCGCTGAAGCCGGTGGTGTAATACACACCGAGGTCATTGCCAACAATAATGGTTTGCGGGTCCGCCGGGTCGAAAATGGCCGTGTTGTGCGGGATATCGGGGAGGTTGGCACTGATGTCGGTCCAGGTATTGCCCTGGTTGTTGCTGAAGAACACGTGGCCGCTGCCGAAGCCTGATAAGGTTACGATGATGCGGTCGTCGTTATTAGGATCAACCGCGATATCGGTATAGTAACGGTCGGGCAGCGTGCTGGTGATTTCATTCCAGTTGCCGCCTCCGTTGGTGCTCCTGAACAAGCGGCTTCTCGCGCCTCCGCCCGGTACGGTGGATGCATACAATTTATCGGTGCTGTAATGTGATACCGCAATTTTCAATATAGGAGCTGAACTGTTGCTTAGCGGCAAGCCGCCATTCGCATTGGTCCAGGTGCTTCCTTTATTGGTAGACTTTTTTACATAAATAGTGCCGCCATACATCACGTTTGGATTATTGCGGCTCATAACCAGCGGGGCACTGAAGCAAGCCTTCTCGGAGCCTGAAGAATTACTGTACACGGTGCTGAAGCTGGACCCCCGGTTGGTTGATTTATAGATCGTAAAATAATACAGGCTTCCGAAGCAATTGTTATCGTTGGTGGGATCGATGACCGCGGAAAATCCATCGCCCCCGATTTTTCTCCTGCAACCCGGCGCTCCGTCGTATACAAAAGTGGCATTGTCCTGCAATCCGCAGATCATGAAATTGGGATTGATGTTGGACACGGCCATGGTAGCATAGATCTGCGCGGTTTGCAAACCACCGTTCAATCCCACGAACGAATATCCGCTGTTGGTAGTCTTGAACAAACCACCGTCGGTGCAGGCGAACACCGTTGAATTGCTGAAGGGCGACATATACAAACGATGGATGTCCGCATGCACATATTTAGTAGTGGTGCCTTCATTGAGTGTGCCCACCGTAGTATTGTTGAAGTCCCATAGGTTCCAGCTCGATAATTTCGTAAGCGTTCCGCCACCGCTGGTGCTGCGGTACATGTCCATTTCAGCTACATAAATGGTGTTGGCATTGGAGGGACTTGCCACTACATCGTGCGAATACCAACCCTGGTTGCTGATGTACGCGGTGCTGCTGGCCCTAGTCCAACTGCTGCCGCTATTGGTGGATGAATACAAGCCGCTGCTGGCACTGCTTCCCGGCGATTTGCCGATGCTTGCATACACTTTGCTGCTGTTGTTAGGGCTGATGTGCAGCCTGATCATCCCCGTAATGGTCGAAGGCAATCCGCTGGTAAGCCTGCTGAATGTAGGCGTTGCTGCGCCTGCGTTGGTTGAACGATAGATGCCTGTACCGGCAGACCCAAAATTGCCGCAACCGACGAACAATGTACTGGTATCGTTAGGCTTCATGCAAATGTCCATGGCCATGGGAATGGTGTGAATGAGCCTCCATGTTTCCCCGGAATTGTTGGAGCGGTATACGCCATCAGTTGTAGCGGCGTATACTGTTGACGGCCTGAGCGGATTGATGAGGAGGTCAGCCACGCCTTTCAGGCTGGAATATGAAAAGTCGAGGGACTTGGTCCAGGTAACACCTCCATCAGTTGTTTTCAATATTCCAATTCCATACGAGCCGCGGAAGGTCCGATCGTTATGGCCTTGATAACCCGCACCGCCTGAGTTATATACTTCACCGGTGCCGAGATACAACTCGTTTGGATTGGAATTGTTTACAGCGATGGAGCTGATGCCCAGCACGGGGAAACCGGTGGGAACATTGGTCCAGTTGATGCCATTGGCGGCGCCTGTTCCACCATTGGTTGTTTTCCAAAGCCCGCCGCTGGCAGAGCCTACCCACATTACATTTTGGTTGGTGGGGTGAAAGGCCAGGCAAAGGATACGGCCGCCAAAGTTTTTCGGGGCAAGCGGTGTCCAGGGAACAGCCGGCGCAAGCGTGGAGTTCGGAGCGGAGCGCATAGCCCTTGCCCTTGCTTCGTGGGCTTGCAATTTTTGAAAGGCCTGGTGAAATTTTTCTTCGGGAATGGAGGGATGGGGGTAGGCCCGCATCTGGCCCCATAAGCCCATCATTTCATAAGCAGTAAGTACTTCTTCCTGTTTAGGCCCGGAGGATGTTTTATTGCTGAATTTAAAATAAGCGGTAATAACAAGGGCAATCGCGGCTAATGATAACATAGCCCGCAGGAGTGTGGGGATTCTCACGGCAGTAGAGTTTCGTTATAGAATAAGGTTTTGAAAGTAGTACATTAAATATAAGAAAATACTGCCATAATAATTTCATGTCCCAGATCAATTTTTTTTGCGTTTGATACTTAGTGTGTTAGTCACCGTTAGAAAAGGTCACGGGTTATGGAACGATGTGCCGCATTGTTGCATCCATCGTCCATGACCCGCAACCCGAAACATAAACCCTAAACCCTGAAACGCGTATTATACATCTTGTAGTTAAGCCCGTTCTGCTACTTCCTGCTGAGCGTTGATCATGGCTTGTGATAATATGGTATATGCCACCGTCCATGCCTGTTGCAGCTCATCGTTCCACTCAGTATCCAGTGCTTCCTGCAAAGTAGCGATCAGGCATTGACCAACAACTGCATAGTGTGCAGGCTCCGCTGCGTATCCGGCATGGCGCACGGCGAGCTTGCGGATGTCGTCTTGCAGCGTATCCAGGCGGTGCAGGGAGGTCACGACAAAATTCAGCATATGCACCAGCTTGCCTGCCTGCGGCCCCATATCGGGCTGGAACATATGCCGTATTCCCGGGGCCGCCTGAAATAATTTACTGTAAAAGAGTTCGCCGGCAGCCTGGCCCAATGGCTTTACTTTTTCCCACGAAGATTGCACTAATGTTACCTGTTGCGCGTTCATAATTAGTTGTTGATTCAGCTTAATTGATAACGGCAACGAAAGTAATATAGCAGAAGGCCCTTTGCCAGTAATAATATCCTATGGCGGCGTTCATTTATCAAACAACGGGACAATACCCAAAACCGGTTATGGTTATACGGCGTATTGCACCGGCAAAGGAGAAATCTGCCGGTGTATGACGAAAAATTCTTTATTTCACGTTCAATGGAACTGATCGGAAAGGCATACCGCGGCAAGCTCTGGTGGTTATACCTGCTGCTCGCATTGATAATAGTTAATTACCTCGCATCACAATTTCACTTCAGGCTCGACCTGACGAAGGAAAAGCGGTTTACCATTACCCAGCCAACCAGGGATTTGTTAAAGGAACTGGACGATGTAGTGGAGATCCAGGTGTTCCTGGCCAATGACCTGAGCGCCGGCTTCAGGAAGCTGAGGAATGCAGCTGAAGAACTGCTTACGGAATTCCGCACCTATGGTAACCGCAACCTTACCTTCAGGTTTGTTCAACCAGGGCAGGACCTGCCAGACAGCGCCCGCAGCCAATTGTACGACAGCCTTACAAGAATGGGCATCGGCCCTGTTCCGGATATTTCCGTCAGCGAAGAGCAGGATGAACAGTCGCAGCAACTCGTATTTCCCTCCGCCATTGCGCGGTACAAGGATTTTGAAATTCCCATCAACCTGCTTAGCAGCAAAAGCGGCATGAGCAAGGAAGCAACGCTCAACTACTCCGAGAACCTGCTGGAATACAAATTCGCAGATGCCATTCACAAGCTCACCCGCAAGACGGTGCCCATCGTGGCCTATGCAGTTGGCAATGGCCAGCCGCTCAATCCTACCGTAAACGATTTGTTCAATTCATTGCGTAATAACTATCGCCTCGGCGTGCTCGACCTGAAGAATGGATACATCGATGCAGATTCTGTAAAAGCATTGCTGATCGTAAAGCCATCCACTGCATTCAGTGATATCGAAAAGCTTAAGATCGATCAATATATCATGCAGGGCGGCAGGGTATTATGGTTTATCGACAGAGTATATGCGGAGTTCGATAGCCTGCTGCGCTCGCAAAGCGATTTCGTGGCCTTCGACAAAAACCTGAACCTGGAAGATCAACTGTTCCGTTACGGTGTGCGCATCAATATCGACCTGGTGCAGGATATCAAATGCGCGCGGCAGCCATTGGTAGTTGGCATGGTTGGCAACCAGCCGCAGATAGAGCGCGTGCCATTTCCTTATTATCCATTATTATCAGCGCCAGTGCCGCACGTAGTGTCAAAAAACCTGGGCGATGTGCTGTCAGTATTTCCCAGCTCCATCGATACCGTTCAGACCGAAGGCGTAACCAAAACAGTATTGCTCGCTACCGATACCAACAGCAGGACACTAAGTACGCCGGCTATTGTGAGCTTGCAAAGCATTAAGTCTGAAGATGATTTCCGGCAATTCAATAAAAGCCATATTCCCGTTGCCGTACTGCTGGAAGGAAATTTTACCTCGCTGTTCCGCAACAGGATGTCGCAAACGCTGCGCGATTCACTGGCGAAGTATCACAACAAACCTTTTGCTGAAGCAGCTGTAAAGCCTTCTAAACAAATTGTGGTAAGCGATGCAGATCTTGTTACCAATGTAATAAGCGCAACCGACGATGCCCTGCCGATGGGCGTGCAGCTGTTTGAAAACTATCAATTCGCCAACCGGGAGTTCTTCATGAATTGCATGGACTACATGGTAAGCGACCGCAACCTCCTGGCCAGCCGCAATAAAGAATTCAGCCTGCGCCTGCTGGACAGGGAAAAGGTCCGCGACAATAAAAGAGTGATTCAAATCGCGAACCTTGCCTTGCCCGTATTGTTGGTCATTATATTCGCCGCACTGTATTTCACACTACGCAAACGCCGTTATCAATAATCAATAATTATTAATTACTAATTATTGATTTTCCATAAATGCACCGCATGGTCCCAACCCGCGGTAGCGATCCATTTGCCATCGGGACAATACGCCACGTCATTTGCATCGTTGGTATGCTTGTCGAATGTTTGAATGACCTTGCCGGTTTCCAGGTCCCACAGCCTTGCCGAGATCCCTGTATTGAACTTTGAATCGCCCAGGAAATTCTGCAGCAATTCACCGAAGGTGGATTTATCCCTGCCGCCTGTAATCATTCTTTTTCCATCGGGACTGAACGCTATAGCCTGCACGTGTTCCGGGCCATCCTTCAAAGTACGTGCGAGGCTCCCATCGTGCACGTTCCAGAAACGAATGGTTACGTCGTCGCTGGTGCTGGCCACCTGTTGTCCATCGGGCGTAAAGTCCAGCGCCACTACTGCTTCGGTATGTCCTTTCATGTTCCTGATCAATGTGCCGGTATTCACGTCCCACAGTTTCACCATTTTATCGAAACTGCCGCTGGCGAGCTTGGTTCCATCAGGGCTGAACTTTATTGCCCAAACATTGAGCGTATGCCCCTGCAAGGTTTTGAGTAAGCCACCGGTCTCCACATCCCAAAGCTTGATGGTCTTGTCTTCTCCGGCGCCTGCAATCATCTTCCCACTTTTGTGGTACGCCACGCTCCATATTACCGTGCCGTTGCCGGGAAACACTTTTACCAGCGACCCATCGGCAGTTTTCCAAAGTTTGATCTTTCCATCGTAGCCGCTGGCAATGATGTATTGCCCGTCGGGACTGAACGCGATGCCCGTAATGCCTGCGGAATGTTTGAGGTTCAGCCGGACACGGCCGCTTTCTTTTTCGCGGATGGTAAGGGTGCTGTCGATGCTGCCGCTTGCGAGCAGGGTACCGTCGGGACTGAACTGCGCCGACCAGATGCCGTGTTTGTGGTTGGTGAATACTTTGTGCAATGTTACTATGCCGCTTTTCACCTCCCGGGGTTTATAATAGAGGTGATACAAAACAGGAATTGAAATCAGCAATATGAAGCCGATTAAAAAGATTGCGCGTTTGTTGTTCCTGCGTTTCCTGGCTGCTCTCGTCACAAGTTTTTTGCTCATGGTTTTTTATTTGGCCTACTGTAAAAGGGTAGGATGGTTTGAAATAAATTGACAAGGCAAAGGTAAGCCATTAATTAGTACTATGTATCATATAGTACTAATTAAATGAAAGTAATTTGGATAACATAAGACGCATATTGCTCTAGGAGCCAGCATATTAGTCTTACGATCTGTCGAGTTTTTGAAAATGGCGACCGGTCGGGAATATCAATAACCGGTAGTCTTGTGCAGGCTTTTCCAGTAGTTAGCATTCATTTCAAACCTTATCTCTCCATTCGGCCGGCGGCCGGTTTCGGTCCAGCCTGCCTTGCGGTAGAAGAGTTCTGCCCGGGTATTGGGGCCGGTACCCAGCCATACAGGCTGGTTGGTTTGTTCAAAATACCAGTCCAGCATCATATCGTGCAGTTTTTTGCCGATGCCTTTGCCTTCGTGATCGGGATGCACGAACAAGGCCCATACGTTCCGCTGCGCAAGCCCTACAATGGAAAATCCAACCACCTCGTGGTCTATTTCGCAGAGCCAGCCCTTGCCGTGATAAGTGAGGTATTTCTCGTATTCTTTCTCTGTAATAAATCCAGGGTCGGGCAAGGTGTTTTCCTTCACAGATATCCTCACCGCGAATAGCCCTTTGATGTCCGATACTTTTGCTTCCCTGAAATTCATACTATGTCTTATATACAGCGCTACTGGGCGCTTCTTATATGATACGCTTTTGGTTGTACAAATGCACGTATGCCCTGGTACGATAAGGTGCTGCCTAAGCCGGAATGCTTTCTGCCTGACCACGGAAGACCGGCACTCACCCTGTCGCAGCAATTCCAATATACGGTGCCCGTGTTCATTTTTTTCATTACTGATTCGGCGCGTTCATAACTGCTGGAATACACGGCGGCGGTGAGGCCATAGTCAGTATCCTGCATCAGGCTTACCGCTTCCTCATCGTCTTTTACTTTTTGTATGCCAACTACGGGACCAAACGATTCCTCCTTCATGATCTTCATTGCATGGTTCACATTAACCAATACTGCCGGCGCGATAAAGTAACCTTTCTGTTCCGGGCTTTTTTCCGCCAACACCAGGGTAGCGCCCTTGTCGATTGCGTCCTGCACCTGGTCTTTCAGAAAATCAACCTGTTCCTTCCTGCTTAAGGGACCGATGTCCGTATCGGCGTTGAGGGGGTTCCCGATCTTCATCTTTTTTGCCTGCTCCACGTATGAGCGGACAAAATCATCGTACACTTTTTCTTGTACATAAATTCTTTCTACCGCGCAGCAGCTTTGGCCGTTGTTGTACACTACGCCTTCCAGCGCGGCGGCGGCCACTTTATCGATATCGTCTACATCGTCCATAACATACAAGGGATCTTTTCCACCCAGTTCCAACTGACAGGGCACGAGCTTTGGCGCCACTCTTTCTGCAATGTATTTTCCTGTGCGGTAACTGCCGGTGAAGAAATATCCATCCAGCGGCAGGTCCAACAAAAATTCCCCCGCTTGTGCTTTACCGATGATCGCCCGGAAACAATCCGGCGGAATGCCGGCCCGGTGCAACAGGATCTGGATATACATGCCCGTTAGTGTCGCATATTCGGAGGGCTTGTACAACACCGCGTTCCCACCGATCAACGCCGGAATAAAAACATTCACGCCCACCAGGTAAGGATAGTTCCATGCGGAAATATTGGCGATGACGCCTAAAGGCTCGTACACTATTTTTTCTTTTGTATTGCCTTCGCTCGTGATCCATTCATCTGCCAGGTATTTGGCGGAATGATCAATGAAAAACTTAATGCGGCTGCGGGCGCCATTCAACTCATTGTACGACTGCTGCAGCGGCTTGCCCATTTCGGTGGTGAGGGTTTGGGCCAGCTCTGCTTTTTCTGCATCCAGCAATTCATAAAACCGTTGGATGCATGCGATTCTTTGATCGATAGGTGTCGCCGCCCAGTCAGGCTGTGCCTTCCGGGCATATGCGTATTTCTGTTCAACGGTTTGCCGCGTGTCTTCGTCAACGTCTGCAATCACCTCTTCAGTAGCGGGGTTAATGATCTTCATAATCCGATATATCAATATGCTTCTTTGTATAGTTTCCTGAAATCATCCCTGGTAACGGGTTTGGGATTGTTGGGATGCGCAAAATCAGCCACAGCGAGGTCAGACAGTGGCTCTATGTGCTCTTTCTTTACACCTATATCGCGCAACCGCGTTGGCAGGTTTACCGATTCATTTAGTTTGAATAAATGTTTCACTACTGCCTTGCCGCTTTCCTTTTTCAATTCCATTGCCCAGGCCATGCGTTCGAACTTATCTTCAAATCCTTCGATGTTGAACTCCATTCCATAGGGCAGGTTTACAGCATTGGCCAGTCCATGGTGCGTATCCAATAAGGTCGACAATGGATGCGCCAGCGAATGCACCACGCCCAACCCTTTCTGAAAAGCCACGGCGCCCATCAGCGAAGCGATCATCATTTTACTCCTCGATGCAAGGTCGGGTTTGTTTACCGCATCTTCAATCGATTGATTGATCAGCCGTATGCCTTCCAGCGCAATGCCCTCGCACAGCGGATGAAAATTTTTTGCAATGTAAGCTTCCATGTTATGCGTTAATGCATCCATGCCGGTGGCCGCCGTAATAAATGGTCGCAGGTCCATCGTTAGCATCGGATCCGCAAACACGATCTTGGCGAGCAATTTTGGCGAGAACAATATTCTCTTCCGGTGCGTGTCGTCTTCGGAAATGATAGCGCTGCGGCCCACTTCGCTACCCGTACCGCTGGTAGTGGGAATGGTAATGAAATAAGGCACCGGCTCCGTTACGTATTGGTCTCCGCCAATGAGGTCGTCGTAATCGAACAGGTCCCGGTGATGGTTGATACGCAAGGCCACGGCCCGGGCAACGTCCATGGCCGCTCCGCCGCCCAACCCAATGATGCAATCCCTTGCAGTTTTCCTATAGATATCACCGCCTTTCAGCACATCTGATTTTACGGGATTCTTATGGATACCAGAAAATACTTCCGAATGAATGTTCTTTGCAGACAATCGCTGCTGTATGCGCCTGAAAAAATCCAGTTGCGCCACCGTAGGGTCGGTAACGATCAAAACTTTGCTCAGCCCCTGCGCGTTCAGGTGGTCCGGCAATTCATCTATCGCGCCCGCGCCGAAGCGAACAACAGTTGGAAAATTGTATTGCCTTACGGTATGGAAGTCTATGTTCATTCCAGTTAAATTATTTCAAGATATCTTTTCAGTTCCCAATCCGTCACCACTTTCGCAAATTGCCGCCATTCCCATTCGCGCGTGCCGGCAAAATGCGACACGAATGCTTCGCCGAACAATTCATGGGCTATGTCGGCATTTCTCATGGCTTGCGTTGCCTCCCATAAATTCTTTGGTAATACGCCGTGCTGCTTGTCCTGGTAACCGCTGCCGGTAGTAGCGGGAATTTTCAATCTCATTTTCTTTTTTATTCCATACAATCCCGATGCAAGGCAGGCGGCCATGGCCAGGTAAGGATTGGAATCAGAACCCACCACGCGTGTTTCCAACCTGGTAGCGGCTTCGCTGCCGGGCAGGGCCCTTAAAGCGGTAGTACGGTTATCGATGGCCCAGGTAATGGTGGTGGGCGCCCACGCACCTTCTACCAGTCGTTTGTAGCTGTTGACAGTGGGCGCATACATCGGTAAAATATAAGGCATGCAATGCAATTGCCCCGCGATATAACTTTCCATCAATGCGCTCATGCCCGTCTTGCTTTTTTTATCGTAGAATAAATTCTGCTTGCCGTTGGCAGACCATAAGCTTTGATGCACGTGCCCGCTGCAACCGGGAAGGTGCTCGCTGAACTTTGCCATAAAGGTGGGCAGCACGCCATGCCTGTTCCCTATTTCTTTTACGCCGCTTTTGAACAACACCGCACGGTCCGCTGCTTCGGGCAAGCCTGCATACAAAATCGCAGCTTCATATACACCCGGTCCGGTTTCAGTATGAATGCCCTCGATCGGAACATTGAACTGCGCAAGCAAATCAAAAATATCGTGAAAGAAAGCGCTGCGTTGCGATGCGCGCAAAATAGAATAACCGAACATGCCATGCGTTATCGGTCTCAGTTCCCGGAACTTGTGCTCGTACAATTCATCTACATTATTGATGAAATTGAACCATTCGAACTCCTGCGAGAAGGAGGGAATGTAGCCTGCATCGATCGATTGCCGCGTGATGCGTTTGAGCAGGGTGCGCGGGCAAACATCGAGGCCCTTGCCGGCATCGTCGCCAAAATCCGCAAGGAAAAAAGGTATGTTGTCTTCCCAAGGTACTTCACGAAAAGTACTGAGATCGATCAAGGCAGTAGCATCGGGATATCCGGTGTGCCAGCCGGTATAACTGGCATTGTCGTAGGCTACGTCTCCGGAGTCCCATCCAAATACCACGTTGCAAAAGCCGAATCCTTTTTCTGCAACGGATTTAAATTTTTCAAAGCTGATGACCTTACCCCTCAGCACGCCATCGATGTCTGTTGCGGCCAGCTTTACCTTGGTAGCATTGGATGCAACCAGTTGTTGCAGCACTTCATGAGTTGATTGCTTGTTGCGCATCGGGTATTCGTTTTGCAAAGAAATAGAACAAAATATAGCTCAATCCTATAATGCCGAAATAAATAAGCGACAGCCGCAGGTTTAGCGAGGTCATCGCTACCAGCGAAACGGCGGCGATCACCAATGCTATTACCGGGAAATAAGGGTACAAGGGTGTTTTGAAAGGCCTTGGCAACGCAGGTTCTTTCTTGCGCAATACTATAACAGCAATCATCGAGATCACATACAGTGTCAGCGCCGCGAAGCAAGCCATGATGATAATGTCGGCTGTTTTACCGGTGAGCAAGGCAATAATGCCGACGGCCATGTTCACCAATAATGCATTGGCCGGCGTCTTAAACCGGGGATGCACGTTGCCGAACAACCGTGGGATGTATTGCACCCGCCCGAATTCGAACGTAGCGCGCCCCGCCGCCAGGATGATCCCATGGAACGAAGCGATCAATCCCATCAATCCTATGGTGATCAACAGATGATACAACCAACCGCTGCTGCCGGTAATGGCAGATAATGCAAGGGGCAATGGCGAATCGGATGGCGATGCTCCCGGCGATGGATATACGATCCTTTCCCATCCCGCAACGCCCACCGATGAAAGAAAAGTAAGAATGCAAAGCACCACCAGCGTAAGCAGCGCCGATCCAAAACCCAGCAGCACGCTCCGTTGCGGGCGGATAGTTTCTTCCGCTACATTGGCTACTCCCTCCAATCCCAGGAAAAACCAAATGGCAAAGGGTATAGAAGCCCATACTCCCATCCATCCATTTGGAAAAGCATTTTGCTGAAGGTTGCTGAACTCAAAATGCGGAAGCGTAACGCCTGCAAACAGCAACAGTTCTCCAACGGCCAGCATGGTAATGATGAGTTCAAACGTGGCGGCTGCTTTTACACCGTATATGTTCAACGCGGTAAACAATATGTATGCGCTGATGGCAATAACGGTAACCGGTACCGAAGGAAGGAAAATATGGAAATAAGCGCCGATGGCGGCCGCAATGGCAGGCGGTGCAAATACAAATTCAACGATCTGCGCCATGCCTCCAATAAAACCCAGGTCCCTTCCCAATGCTTTGGTAGCATAATCAAATGCGCCGCCTGCTTTTGGAATGGCGCAAGCCAGCTCGGTATAAGAAAATGTAAACGTGATGTATAACACAATGATGAACGCCGTGGCAATGGCCAGTCCCAGTGTTCCACCTTCAGCCAATCCCAGGTTCCATCCGAAATACATGCCGGAGATCACATAGCCTACTCCCAATCCCCACAACATGAGGGGGCCGAGCGTGCGGGAAAGATGTCCGGGTGTGGAGGACGCTGGCATTAAGCAATGCTGATTTTATTATGATTACGATGAACGATGATTAAAAATAATCTAAATCATTGATCAACGCTGCTACCAGTGCGGTCCAACCGGTTTGATGGCTGGCGCCCAGGCCGCGGCCCGTATCGCCGTGGAAATATTCATAAAACATCATGAGGTGTTCATTGCCGGGCTGCCGGTAAAACCAATTGTGGGAATTGAACAATCTTCGGTTGCCTTCGCTGTCCTGCACAAACAGGCTAATCACGCGTTTGGTCAGCTCATCAGCAACGCGGCAGAGGTTTAAGCGGTTGCCCGACCGCGTGGGATATTCCACCTGCAGCGTATCGCGATAAAATTCACCATAACGGCGAATGGATTGAATGATGAGGAAATTGATCGGTATCCATACCGGTCCGCGCCAGTTGGAATTGCCGCCGAAAATATCGGAGGTAGAATCGGCGGGATCATAAGAAATCGTATACTCATTACCACCGACGGTTACCGAATAGGGATGTTGCAAATGATATTTGGACAATGCGCGGATGCCGCCGGGTGAAAGAAATTCATCCTCATCCAGCAACCGCTCCAGCAAATACACCAGTCGGTCGCGTGGCACGAGTGATAAAAGGACCTCCTCGCCGTCGCCGCGTTCTTCGTTGGGCCAGAATTTATTGTTGCTCTTGCGGTATTGTTCAAACCACGACGTGCGGTGCTTGAAATCGTGCAATTGGTCCAATGCTTTTTTGCTGATGGTAGATACCGCGAACAGCGAGGTCAATCCAACGATCGATTTAATACGCAAGGGAACGGGTTCTTCGCCCGGCACGTTCAATACATCGTAAAAGAATTTATCTTCTTCGTTCCAGAGGTGGTGTTCGTTCAATGCTTCGGCAATTAAAATAAAATGCTCGAAGAATTTTGTCGCTGTGTCTTCGAACGATTCATCGTGCAAGGCTATTTCCACCGCTATGTCCATCATGTTCAGCGCATAAGTGCCCATCCAGCTTGTGCCATCTGCCTGCTCCAGCCGCATTTCTCCACCGTGGAAGCTGCGGTTGAATACGCCGATGTTATCGAGACCGAGAAATCCTCCTTCAAAAAGATTATTGCCTTTCCTGTCTTTCCGGTTGATCCACCACGTAAAATTGATGAGCAGCTTTTGAAAAATGCGCTTCAGGAAAACAATATCACCCGTGCCTTTCTGCTTTTTTTCGATATTGTACACCTGAAGGGCTGCCCATGCATGTACTGGCGGATTTACGTCGCCAAAGTTCCATTCATATGCAGGCAGTTGTCCATCTGGCTTCATATACCATTCGCGCATGATCAGCAGCAGCTGGTCCTTGGCGAATGTTGCATCGGCCATGGCCATGGGAATGCATTGAAAACCCAGGTCCCAGGCGGCATACCAGGGATATTCCCATTTGTCGGGCATCAATATCACATCCTGGTTCTTCAGGTGTTGCCAGTCGTGGTTGCGTCCCGTCTTACGATGATCGGTGTTAGACGTTATGCCATCGCTTCCGTGCAGCCACCGCTCCACATCATAATAATAAAATTGTTTGCTCCACAACAATCCGGAGAGGGCTTGCCTTTGTATGCGTTTGATATCGTCGCCGGCATCGTGCCTCAGGATGGATTGGTAGAACGCGTCTGCCTCCTGTTTGCGGGTGGTAAAAATCTGTTCGAACCCCTTTAGAAATGCCATTTCTACGGGCGTGTCGGTGAGCCTGCAGTAAATTGTTTTGGATCCCCCCGCCGGAACTCTGAACTTATACACGGGCGCAAACTTGGTGCCGGACTGTTTTGTACGTAGCGCTTCCCGGTTTTCGTTCCGAATGATAGCTTCGTGGAAAGCATCTTTAATAAAGATATCGCGGTTGGGCGTACCCGTTACTTTCAAGGTGTTGGTCTCGTTGTTCGTGAACAGCATGTCGCCGGGCTGTTGGAAATAGAGATAATAATTCCCGAGCCATTCATGCCAGGCTTTAACAGATGTGCCGTCTCTATAGGCAATGGAAGGGCCGGCCGCATGGGTTTTGTTGGATTTGCGGTTGTAAAACCAAAGCGTTGGCAGTACGGTGATCTCAGCAGATTTGTGATAACGGTTGGTGATGGTTATCCTGCAAAAGATATCGGTGGGCGATTGCTTGGCATAGGTAACCAATACATCGAAATATTGGTTGTTGCTGAAAATATTGGTGTCCAGTATTTCGAATTCGGGCTCCTGGCGGGAGCGTTTGCTGTTTTCTTCTTTCAGCAATGCGTAAGGAAACTGCTGCTGGGGATATTTGTATAAATACTCCATATAGGAGTGGGAGGGCACATTGTGTAGGTGATAATACAATTCCTTTACGTCCTCACCGTGATTGCCCTCGCCATTGCGTAAGCCGAACAATCTTTCTTTTAGTATAGGGTCTTTGCCATTCCAGAGTGCGATGGCAAAGCAGAGGTTTTGAAATATGTCCGAAATGCCGGCAATGCCATCTTCCGACCATTGGTAAGCGCGGCAGTGAGCGTGATCGAAAGGAAAATATTCCCATGCATTGCCATCGTGGCTATAGTCTTCCCGCACGGTTCCCCAGGCGCGTTCGCTCAGGTAAGGTCCCCATTGGGCGAGCGGGTGAGATCGATTGGAAATTAATTGGAGCCGTTCGTGTTCTGCTGTCATCATTGCGATCGATGCGTGTTTTGTTTGTTTAATAAACCTGCAAGCAGTGCAACGCTCAATCCCATCAAAGCTATTATAACAAAAGAAACACGCAGGTTCAATATGCCGGCCACTATGCCGATTACCGGCGGGCCAATGAGGAATCCAAGGAATCCTATGCTGGAAACTGCTGCCAGGGCTATGCCCGGCGAAAGTGTTTTTGATCGTCCGGCTTTGCTGTATACCAGCGGCACTACTGATGATACGCCCAATCCTACCAGGAAAAACCCAGTGATGGCGGGAGCGAGGTATGGAAACAATAATGCTATCCCCAGTCCTGCTGTAATTAATATGCCACTGACTTGTAAGGTGCGGGTGAAACCCAATTGCACCGCTACCCAATCCGCGATAAAACGGCCTGCGGCCATGGTGCACATGAAGGCGGTATAACCCGCACCGATCCATGCTTTTTCCGCGCCTACTACTTTTTTAAAATAAATGCCGCTCCAATCAAACATGGCGCCTTCGCACATCATGCAGCAGAATGCCAGTATGCCAAGCGTGACCAGCGATTTATCGGGCATAACGAAGAGCTTATTGCGTACGGTACTTCTTTCCTCGTTGGGAAGGAGGTATTGAAATATGAAAGCAAGCGCAAGCATGATGAATGCGCCGATGATAATGAAATGATGAAAGGGGATGATACCATTGCCGATCATATAAGCGCCGATGCCCGCGGCTGTAAATCCCGCAAGGCTCCACAATCCGTGGAAAGAAGCCATGATGTTACGGCGATATTTTGCCTCGACGCCTACCGCCTGGGTGTTCATAGCGATGTTGGCGGTATTGCCGGCCATGCCGAACAACACCAGCACGGGAATCAATTGAAATGTACTGCGTGCAAGGCCGATGCCTACTAATAATAGCGCATATACTATGAGCGTGTTGATGACGACGGTCTTACTGCCGAAGCGTGTGACCAGCCAGCCCGACAGTGGCAATGCGATCATGGAACCTGCGGGCAACGCGAATAAGATTATTCCCAGTGTGCCTTCGGATAAATGAAGGTCCTGTTGTATGCTGGGGATGCGCGAAGCCCAGGTGGCAAAGCACAATCCTTGTAAAAAGAAGAGGGATGCTACCGCGAACCTGTAAATTTTTTTGGAGGGTTCCAGGGATAAAAGCATTTCGGCCATATAAAAAATTTTTCGCGGTCGATTTATTTTGCGGCTAGCTTATGGATTATGCAAATAATAATAACGACCCTTTAGTTCCATTATCCGGACGCTCCGGTTAATAGTATCATTCAAATTTTATCTGGCAAGCGGGCTAAGCAATAGCAGTAATGTGTATTTTGTACACAAATATAGGGTTAATCAGGTATTTTGCTGCAACTGTCTTCGTTAATATTGACTATCATTATCATCTCCGCTTGCTCTTCGCATATTTTTCCGCAATCACCTCGCTCATCGTTTTCCTGTAAACCTTGCTTTCTACCCACGAAATAATATCGAGGTAAGCGAATGCCCTTGTTTCAAACCGGTTCTTTTCAAGGTGCTTGATCTTATACAGGAAATCTTCCAGCTCAGTTTTCAGCTTATTGCGCGATACATGAAAAGAGCTCCTCAGGAATTTAAACATCTCTTCCTCTACCACGGTAAGGTTTTCCATTTTCGCCATGAAGCGGTAAACAGATTTAATGAGCGATTCAATGATCTCGAAATTACCCAGCTCATAGTGCGCAATCAGGTGCAGGAGACGCGAATAACATTGCAGATCGTACCGCAAATCGATGGGACCGTGGATTATCCGTTGCAGGTAGTCGATGCACGACGCATAGTCTTCGCTGCCGAAATACAAAGTAGCGATCTTATAATTCAGTACCAGTATACGGTGCCGGTCGATGAACAGCGAGTTTTCTTCCAACTTTTGTTCTATGCCGGGCACCAATGAAAGTCCTTGTTTAAAGGTGCCGTGCATGAAGTGCTGGTTGATCCTGGCCTGTGAAATATAAATGAAGGCCTGGATCCTGAAATTGTCGTGTTCCTGTACGCGCCTGGTTTTTGAAAAGGTTTCGAACTCGCGCAGTGTAATGGCAAACTTCCTGTAATTGCGCAGGTCGAAGTGCGCGTTCAATAAATTGTGCATCCCTTTGATGTAATGCCCGGTTTCAACACGCACCATCAGCGGTTGTTCTTTAAACAGGTTCACCCATTTTTGCGTGTAGCGGTAGTATTGTAAAAAGTCCTGGCGTATGAAAGCGTACCAGCAATAGCTCTGGCATAAATACAATTGTTCGTAAAAGCCTTTTTGTTCATGCGCATTGGCAGGGAGGTTTTTTTTCATGAAGGTTTTTACGCCCGTTTCGTCTTCTTCGTTGCGGGCATGCCCATAGCGAATGTACCAGCTATACAATTGCAAAGCCAGGTTGCTAAGGCGTTCCACCATGTTCACGCGACTGCTTACCGACACTGCTTCGGCAGCAAGTTGCTCGGCCTTGTCCTGGATGCTGCGAGTGATGTGCAGCGTTTCTATTCTTTTTTCCAGCGCTATCAGTTGCGTAAGGAAATTATATTTCTGGTGTGTGCGGGCAATGTCCTTGGCGCGTTCGAGTATCCGCAAGCTTTGCTGAAATAAACCTTTTTTATACAGGATATGGGCATAGTCGAACTGTTCGTTCAGTTGCAGGTCCATGCTGTCTGTGCTTTTCAGCAGGCGCAGGCTGGCCAGCAGTTGTTTATACAAATGCGTTTTAAGATTGGCCAGTTGTGGCTTTTGTATGCCGTTCAGTTTTTTCAACAATTGTTTTTCATCGTATTCCTTCAGCTTGTCGATAGCGTCGAACAGGCGTACGATCTTAAGATTATCACGGGAAGAACTGCGCTTGATGTAAAGTTTAAAATGCCTTTTTTCGGCTTTCTCCAGGGAGTGGACCAATTGAAACAGTATATCGGGCGTGTGTTTGGACATAATGTTAAAAAATTGCCTGAACCCGCTCTGGCAAAGGCTTTCAGCTTCCGGCTGGTGGATTAGAGATCATAAAGTTCTCAATAAGTTAATCCTGCCGGAAGGCGGCACGTCCTATTTTTGACATCAGAACGTTTTCATAAATGGCAGCAATCGTTAAGGGGCAATCGTGTAAAGGCCATGAAGCGGTAACTGTCGTAGTATAAACATACTATTCAGCTTTTTTTCATATGGCAAGCAATCGTTAAAGGCCTGTTGTTTCTACAGCGGGCTTTTTTGCGTCCGAAAGATATAAAAACTTGCGGTTTCCGGTTATAGAAAAAATTGGATTTGGGATTTGCTGCTCAAACCCCAAATCCTTCGTTCAAATCCAGGCTTATTCCTTTACTATCTTCAACCTGCCTGATCCCCTTATTGCTTCACGATCTTCAGGTATTTTACAGGAGCATGTTGGAAAGCCAATACATAAATGCCGGGAGTGTATTTGTCAAGGTTCCAGCGGATAATATTGATGCCAGCCTTAAGGTTGATGTGCATTTGTTCTAAAGGAAGTCCTAACCCGTTCTGCAGCGTGATGGTTTCCGCCACATCTTTATCGCTTGCAATTGTCAGCATAAAGCGGTCTGTGGTCGGATTTGGATAAGCCTGTATGGAAGATTGCAACGCTGCCAGGTTATGGCGCGTTTTATCCAGCGACACGATCGTATGCGATGGATTCCGCCTGAACAGGATGTTATCGATTTGTATTGACTTCCATTGGCGGGCCATTTCCTCGTTCTGTGAATTGCCGTTAATACTTACTCCATTTCGCCCAACCCTGATGGTCCCATCATTCAATTGTTCATCCTGCAGCACTATGATAGCTGGGCCGCTTACGGTCATGCTGGCGCCCCGGGTAATGGTGATCTGCTGGCCCTGGAGTAAGGTTGGCATGCAGGCAATTAACAGGACCGGCGCCAATGCCCGTATATATTGTAATGTTTTCATTCAAATATATTTTCGTTTTATGAATTACCTGTTGCCGAGCAACTTTTTAATCTCATCCAATTGCTGTTGCAATTCAGCGATCTTTTTGTTTTGATCATCGATGACCTGCTGCTGTTCCTGCACAGCTTTTACTAAAGGTACAACGAAGGCGTCGTAGCTAAGGCTGTAATGACC
Organism: Chitinophagaceae bacterium; assembly: GCA_035628135.1. Classification (GTDB taxonomy): domain Bacteria; phylum Bacteroidota; class Bacteroidia; order Chitinophagales; family Chitinophagaceae; genus DASPKM01. The sequence goes on from DASPKM010000001.1 coordinate 218,586, forward strand.
ATTTGCCGATGAAGGCTTGATGATGCCGCTGAAATTATACCCGGTCCTTAAAGCGGCCTGCTCTACTTCCTGCGCAATGAACCCGCTGCGGCGGAGCTGCAATGCTTCGTTGTAACTGCTGCCCATGTTGCTTTCGGGTATGCCTAGTTGTGCATCGTAACGCTTTACATCGAACTGGTAAGTAACGGGCCTTAGCTGCATTATGAAATCAAGACCCTTCACGTCTTCCTGTACGCCGAACTTGAACCTTCCGTCAGATGGAGTTGTAAATGGCACTTGTCCTTCGATAACCGTAACCGAAGCATTGCCGATACGTACTTTGTTAGAAGCATCCACTATAGCCTGGAATCCCAAAGCAGTGGCATTGCTAAGATCGCCGGCCGAAACATTTGCGCTGTGTCCTACCGCCGTATTGCCTGTGCCGGAGGTGTTGTTGAAAAGTGCGCGCCATCCGACGGCCGTATTATTATTGCCGGTACTATTGATAAACAGGGTCCAATATCCTAAACCAGTATTGCCATTGCCCGTAGTATTGGAGGACATTGCATTATTGCCAAGCGCGGCATTTTCCGACCCACTGGTATTGGTAGTCATGGCGGCGAATCCAACGGCGGTATTGGCAACGCTATTGACGCTGCTTTGCATTGCACGCGATCCAATAGCAACATTTCCAAAGCCGTGCAGGTTGTTGCGCATGGCTTCCCAACCCACTGCTGTATTATTATCGCCGCCTGTGTTAGCAACCATTGCACTGGTGCCAATGGCTGTGTTGCCGCTTCCCGATGTATTGGCAGTCAACGCCTGGTATCCTACAGCAGTAAGCCCTATGCTCTCTCTATTAGTAGCCAACGCACGGTAACCCACGGCGGTATTCCGAATTCCAACCGTGTTTTCTCTCAGCGCTTCAAATCCTATCGACGTATTTTGCCCGCCTGTGGTGGTCATGAACAAGGCCCTTACCCCTGTTGCGGTATTTTCAGAAGCCCTGTTACGGTGCAATGCTTCAACTCCGACGGCCGTATTGAAATTGCCACTAGTGTTAAGCCTAAGCGCTTCGGATCCCACGGCTGTATTTTCGTTGCCGAAATCATTGGTAGTAAGTGCCATGTGACCCGCAGCCGTATTCCTGGCACCGCTGTGATTGTTTGTAAGCGCCCGGCTTCCGATGCCGGTGATGCCAGTAGCCCTGTTTTTATTGAGCGCCAAAGCGCCTACTGCAGTGTTGTCGTCTCCGGCAGGATTATCATATAATGCGAGTGCGCCGACCGCCGTATTTCTCCATCCACGGAGACTGTTAAACATAGCGCTTTCACCGACTGCAGTATTGTTTGCGCCAGATACGTTGAAGTGAAGCGTATTGGTGCCCAGGGCCGTATTGCTGAACCCGCCTTCATTAGAGAAAAGGGCAAACCTCCCTACGCCTACGTTATGGTATCCTGAAACGTTCGATTGCAGCGCATTGGAGCCCACGGCTACATTATTCACCCCAATGCTGTTGTGGAACAAAGCCGATGCGCCTATGGCCGTATTGTCGTTACCAGTAGTAATAAGATAACCCGACCTGAAACCAAAAAAAGTGTTGTTAAGCTGGTGATCGATGCGCCCCGAGCGTTGATTGTTCACTTTAAAGGTCAGCGGAACATTGTCAGTAGTGCCAAGAAAATTAACTGTATCAACCGTGCCGCTGTTACCCGTGATCAACCATGCGTTGGATGCCATGGAAGATGAAATATCAGCGGGTGATGAAGGAATGTTTACCCAATTTCGTCCCGTATTGTACCAGAATGAATTGGTAGTAATATCATATACAATAAGGCCCTGGGTATGCGGTATTCGCAAGCGTGCTGCCGAACTCATGCGTGGAATAAGCAAACCCTTGGTTTGGGACTGGATGTCGAGTATGGCATTCCTGTTGGGCAGGGCGCCGTCTGCATTGATAGCGACATTTTGCGCATACACCATACCGGTAGAAAATAGCATAGCGAGGAGTAACGACCGTTTTTTGTGGATCATAACATAAATGTTTATTGGTTACCTAAAATAAAAAACAGTGTTGTGCACGTTACCGGCATCTGCCAGGTGGAGGACAGTTCCTTGGGGGAAAACGGTTCTTAGCAGTTACAACATATATTAGCGGAGGAAATAACAGCAATATAAAAGTACTGATAGAATCATTGCGTAATTCCGCAATTCCCTATCTGGCAGATTAAAACTATTAAACGCATCAGAATTGCTATAAGTGGGAGGATGTTCCCGCGGGATCAGACCAGCTTGGCATCGGCCAGCGTTTCAGTCACTACTTCCTTCCTGTAAACTTCCAGCGCTTTTTCAAGACAGTCCATGGCCTTGTTCAGGTCGTCTACATTCAATACATATGCAAGGCGCACCTCATCTCTTCCCAATCCTTTCGTTCCATAAAATCCGGAAGCAGGCGCAAGCATGACCGTTTGGTTATTGTGAGAGAAAGACTCGAGCAGCCATTGGCAAAACTTGTCGGAATCATCTATCGGCAACCTTGCAATGGCATAAAATGCGCCGCCTGGGTTGGGGCAAAACACGCCGGGCATGTTATTCAACCTCGCCACGAGCATATTGCGGCGCTTAAGATATTCTGCTTTCGTAACGTCGAAATAATTATCGGGCAAATCGACGGCGGCTTCGCCCAGTATCTGTGCAAAGGAAGGTGGGCTTAACCGGGCCTGCGCGAACTTGATGGCTGTGTCGTACACTTTTTTGTTGCGCGTTACAAATGCGCCGATGCGTCCGCCGCAAGCGCTGTAGCGTTTGGAAATGGTGTCCATCAATATTACGTGATCGTCGATGCCCTGAAGGTGCAGCGCGCTCACGTGCTCGCCGCCATAGCAGAACTCACGGTAAGCCTCATCCGAAAACAAATAAAGGCTGTGTTTTTGAACGATCTGTTTCAGCACTTCCATTTCTTCGCGGCTGTATAAATAACCCGTAGGATTATTGGGATTACAAATAACGATGCCCCTGGTGCGCGGCGTGATCAGCTTTTCAAATTCTTCTATCGGCGGCAATGCAAACCCATCCTCTATGTGCGAGGTAATGGGTTTTACCACTACGTCGGCCGCCACTGCAAAGCCATTGTAATTGGCATAGAATGGTTCAGGAATGATCACTTCATCACCCGCATCGAGGCAGCTCATGAACCCGAACAAAATTGCTTCGGAACCACCGGTGGTGATGATGATCTGGTTGTGGTCTACATCTATCCCTACTTTCTTGTAATACTTTACCAGCTTGCGCCTGTAACTTTCATTGCCGGCGCTGTGGCTGTATTCCAACACCTTGAAGTCGGCCTTGCGAACCGCATCCAATATCGCCGGAGGTGTTTCAATATCAGGCTGACCGATGTTGAGATGATAGACCTTCGTTCCCTTTTTCTTGGCGGCTTCCGCGTAAGGAACCAGTTTGCGAATGGGAGAGGGCGGCATTTGCTCACCACGGTGGGATATCTTAAGCATGTGGCAAAGATATTATTGATTACTGATTATTGATTATTGATTATTCAGTTGACACCGGATAAAAAATAAGTCCCCCGGCAAGGAGGACTATATAATTAATAATTAATAATCAGTAATCAATTACCTGCTTCCAGGTTTGCTGCTGTTCCTGTCCTTTTTAGTGGCCTCGTATTTGGCATAGTCTTCGGCGGTCAGCACTTCACCGGTAATGGTGAGTGTGTACGGGATATCTACGCCTGCCAGCTTTACCGTGATCTGCTTGGTAAACGTGCCGAGCGTTTGTGCATTGAATCCCGCGGTGATCTTATCGCTCTTGCCTTTTGCAATGGCTGCTTCGGGCCATGTGGGTTTGGTACATCCGCATGTGGCTTGTGCATTTTCTACAATCACGGGTTGGGCACTGATGTTGGTAAACTGGAAATCGTACGTTACGGGAACGTTTTGCTTGATCTTGCCGAAATCATGTACGGCATCCTTGAACTTTACAAAATCTTCAGCTTTCTTTTGCGCGGGCACGGCGTTTTGTGCGAGCACCGCTACAGACATAAACAAAAGAGATAATGCCACGACTGCTTTCTTCATACTTATGATTTTAATGGTAGTTGTTTATTGATTTATCTGCTTTAGCAACTTCACGCTGGCGTTTTCAGGAGCAGGGGCCGGGGGCGCCTTGTATACGGTACCTTTGATCACCAGCATTTTTGTTTGTCCTTTGTTATATTGAAGCGTAATGGTCTTTTCAAAATAGCCTTCCGCATAAGCATTGTATCCTACGGTCACCTTGGCGGTTCCGCCTGGGGCTATGGGATCTTTGCTCCATTGCGGGGTAGTACAACCGCACGATACCTGCACATTGTCCAGCACCAGGGGTTCCTTTCCGGTATTCATTATTTCGAACGAATAGCTGGCGGGGCGGCCCTGCGGTATCTTGCCGAAATCGTGCGCAGGTTCCTTTACCTGGATCACTTCAACGGCAGGGGCGGGAGCGGCGGCAGTTTGTGCCTGCACCAATGTTGAAAGCACTAACAGGGAGCTTAGTAAAAATACGAGCTTCATATAAGATTGATTAACTGTCCAAAATTAATCATTAAACGCTACGAAAACGAACAAAATTACAGGGGCTGACATTTTTTTAACAAGCGGTAACCGCGGGTATTCCTTTGGTGGGATTGGCATACATTTGCCCCCATGGAATCCAGTTTGCAAAACCAGGCCCTTGCCGACCAGAAACTATCATTCGACCGTTTCCGGGAAGAGGTATTAAGCGACTACCGCACTGTTTGTGAAAGCCGGGAAACCAGCCTGTTAGGCCGTAAGGAAGTGCTTACGGGCAAGGCCAAATTCGGGATATTCGGCGATGGTAAGGAAGTACCCCAGGTAGCAATGGCCAAGTTTTTCAAACCGGGAGATTTCAGGTCGGGCTATTACCGCGATCAAACCTTCATGTTCGCGGCCGGGCTTGCTACGGTAAGGCAATTCTTTGCCCAATTGTATGCCGACCCCGACATTACACACGATCCCTTCAGCGCAGGCCGACAGATGAACGCCCATTTTGCCACACCTACAATGGATAACAATGGCGAATGGCTGGACCTGGCAAACCTGAAAAATGTATCGGCGGATATCGCACCTACTGCCGGTCAAATGCCCCGCAGCCTGGGACTGGCGCTGGCCTCCAAATTATTCAGGAATGTGCCGGGGTTAAACGGGCTTAGAAAGTTTAGCAACAATGGCAACGAGGTATGCTTCTGCACCATTGGCGATGCCTCCACTTCCGAAGGCCATTTTTGGGAAACCGTTAATGCGGCAGGCGTGCTGCAGGTGCCGCTTGCAATATTTGTCTGGGACGATGGGTATGGCATTTCCGTTCCCAAAAAATACCAGACCACCAAGGGCTCCATTTCCGAAGCCCTGAAAGGGATGCAGAAAAGGGAAGGCACGAACGGCATCGATATTTACCGTGTGAAGGCCTGGGACTATGCAGGCATGTGCGAAGTATTTGAATCGGCCATACAAAGGATCCGCGATACGCATACGCCCGCGCTCTTTCATGTGGAAGAGGTAACGCAGCCGCAGGGCCACTCTACTTCGGGCAGCCATGAGCGTTATAAAACGCCTGAGCGCCTGGCCTGGGAGCGGGAATGGGACGGCATTAAAAAAATGCGCGAATGGATCGTAGACAATGCATTGGCCAGCGAAGAAGAGCTGAACGATATCGAATTGCGCGCCAAGGAATCGGTGCGGGACGAGCGTGCCGCGGCATGGGAGGAATTCATCGAACCCATCCGCAGGCAGGTGAGTCGTACCGTTACCTTGATCGATGAGCTGATAAGCAATGGAGCAGACCACGAAAACCGCCTGCAAAAGACCAGGGACGACCTGGCAGGTCTGCGCGAACCCTTGCGGCGCGATGTAATGAACGCTTTGTACGAAGCCATTACCGTTGCGGGTGATTCATTGACGGCAGCCGAAATAAAAGAGCACTATCAATCGCTCAAAAAAGAGAACCAGGAGCTTTTCAATTCCACCTTATACAACGAAGGCCCGAAAAGCGCGCTGAAAGTGCCCGCGGTACCGGCCGTCTTCGACAACAATGCGCCGCTCGTGGATGGGTATAGGGTACTTAACAAGTATTTCGATGAGCTGTTCGCGCACGATGACCGCATCATTGCGTTTGGAGAAGACCTGGGGCAGATCGGCGACGTAAACCAGGGCTTTGCGGGATTACAGTCGAAATTTGGCGATATGCGCATTTTCGACACGGGCATCCGTGAACTTACCATCATGGGCCAGGGCATAGGCATGGCCATGCGCGGGCTTAGGCCAATTGCGGAAATACAATACCTGGATTACCTGTTGTACGGGCTGCAACCGCTAAGCGACGACCTGTCCACACTGCACTACCGCACCAAGGGAAGGCAAAGCTGCCCGCTTATCGTGCGTACCCGCGGGCACCGGCTCGAGGGCATCTGGCACAGCGGATCGCCCATGGGCATGGTCATTAACTCACTGAGAGGCATGTACGTATGCGTACCGCGCAATATGGCACAGGCCGTAGGCATGTACAATACGCTTAGGCAATCCAACGACCCTGCCATTGTAATCGAATGCCTGAATGGTTACAGGCTCAAGGAGAAATTGCCATCCAACCTGTTATCATTCTGCGTTCCCCTGGGTGTGCCGGAAATCATTCGTGAGGGTAGCGATGTTACCATTGTTTCCTATGGTTCCATGCTGCGCATCATCAAGGAGGCGGCAGATGCATTGGAAAGGTCCGGCATCAGTTGCGAGATCGTGGATGTACAAACCCTGCTTCCATTTGATATTCATCATACCATACTGGCCTCTCTTAAAAAAACCAACCGCATCGTCTTTATAGATGAGGATGTGCCGGGCGGGGCCAGCGCATTTATGTTTAACAAAGTAATGGAAGAACAGGGCGGCTACCGCTGGCTCGACGTAGCGCCCCGCACCATAACGGGCAAGGCCCACCGCCCCGCTTATGGCTCCGATGGGGACTACTTCAGCAAGCCCAACGAGGAAGAAATCCGCGAGATGATCTCTGAAATGATGGCCGAATAATTGCGTATGTTCTGTTGACCATTTTTAATTCATTTATAATCCAATTCATTTTATCTTAGCGACTGCTTTTGTTTAAGTTACCCCAACCGTCCTCCAGTCCATGCTTGAACAAAAACAAGAGGGGAATTAATGACTAAATACGAAGAATCCCGAGACACCTATCTGGCCAGGGAATCGGCACGGCAAGGGGCCGAGCATTATTTGAGGATGGTGGAAGAAATCGAGGACTACGCGATTATCCTGCTGAACACCAAGGGCATTATCCAGAATTGGAACAAGGGAGCGACCAAAATAAAAGGCTACGAAGCGGAAGAAATCATCGGTAAACATTTCCGGGTTTTTTACACTGAGGCTGACCGTAAGGCTGGTCTTCCCGAGACCCTTTTGGGCGAGGCGGCCAAAAACGGCCGTGCAACGCATGAGGGACTTCGCGTAAAAAAGGACGGCTCCACGTTCTGGGGCAATATTGTTATTACCGCCCTGCACGACGACCACAACAACGTAGTGGGCTTTACAAAAGTTACCCGCGATCTTACGGCAAGAAAACAAGCTGAAGACGAACTGCGGCAGCAAACGGAATACCTCATTCGTAACAATGAGCAGCTCAGGCAAAGCGAGGAACGGTATCACAAAATGGTGGCAGAAGTAAAGGACTACGCCATTCTGCTGCTCGACAAAGAAGGAATTATTCAAAATTGGAATGCCGGGGCCGAAAGAATAAAAGGATATAAGGCCAATGAAATCGTCGGTAAAAGCTTCACGAACTTTTACCTTCCTGCCGATGTTGCCGCTGGTTTGCCCTATAAATTGCTGAAAGAGGCCGAGGAACAAGGAAGAGCTTCGCACGAAGGCTGGCGGATGCGCAAGGATGGTTCTAAGTTTTGGGGCAACGTGGTAATTACCGCATTGCACGATGATGAGAACAATGTCATCGGGTTTACAAAGGTCACCAGGGACCTGACCGAGAAAAAAAAGGCCGATGAACGGCTGCATGAATACGCCCACCAACTGGAACGAAAGAATGAGGAATTGGAGGAATTCGCTTACGTGGCCTCGCATGATCTGAAAGAGCCGCTACGGAAGATACTCGCATTTGGAGACCTTCTTTACCATAGTTATAAAGAAAAGATTGACGATAGAATGGATATGTATATCACGCGCATGCGTGATTCGGCATACAGGATGATGACACTCATCGACGACCTGCTGCGGTTTTCCCGCATAGGCAATGAACAGGAGCAATTTGAGCTCACCAACCTGAATACCATCATTCAGGACGTGCTCCAGGACTTTGAGGCTACCATTAAGGAAAAGAAGGCAGAGATTACGGTAGGCCAGTTGCCAATCATCATGGCCCGGCCCAGCCAATTGCACCAATTGTTTCAGAACCTCATAGGCAATGCATTAAAATTCAATGACAAGCCTGTGCCCGAAATCAAAATAAGCAGTGTTCATCTGGACGAAAGACTTGCGGGCAAGGATAGTTGCCGCATTACGGTGGAGGACAATGGAATCGGCTTTTCCAATGAGTACAAGAACAGCATCTTCGATATTTTCCAGCGCTTGCATGGACAGTCTGACTATGGCGGCAGCGGCATAGGACTGGCAATTTGCAAGAAGATCGTGGAGGCCCACCAGGGGCAAATAGAGGCTTATGGAGCGGAAGGCAGGGGCGCCACTTTCGTAATAACCATTCCTTGCTGAAGCACTTAAACTTGCCATACTTCCATTTTCTTTCAATCGGCATTAAATTACAACAGTGGGACAATAATTGTCCGGCGGGCCTGTTTAACAATTGAACAACAGCGGCCATGGCCAATGGATTTCCCCAAAAAACCAGTTTTTTTTATATTAGCTTTTAAATCAATACCCCTAACCCCCCATGATCAGTAGCAAACTCCGGTGGCTATGCCTGGCAGGCGCAGTATTTTTTTGCCTGCCTGCTGCGTATACCCAGGTGCAGAATGATTATAGCAATGCTATTCCATCGCTTAAAAGCAAGTACCCAAAGACAGACGTTGTAGCGGTAGCCTTTACAGAAGAATTTTCTTTTGGCATTCAATCCAAAGGACCGGAAGAAAAGGTTACGGCCAACACTTCCACTACACAACTGCTGGTTTCATTAAAGGATTTCACCAGCAAAGAAGACGCAATTTTTTACGACGATGAATCAAGCATCGAGAACGTTAAGTTCATCAGCAAGGGCAAGAGCATAAAATTGCCCATGCAGTGCATGGATTACCAGTCCGAAGGCATCTTTCATAGCGATGCCAAGATATGCGTAATGAAAATCCCGCTCGAAACCAAAGGAATACCCGTTAGTTACAGCTATGAAAAGAAGTACAAGGATGTAAAATACCTTACCTCCGTTTATTTCCATGAAGGCGTTCCCATCGAAGAAAAGACCCTGGTGTTCAACATCCCCGATTGGCTGGAAGTAGAGTTTCGCGAATTCAATTTTGCAGGGTACGATATCAAAAAAGAAGTGCAGAAGGATGCATCCGCAAATACCACGAGGTACATTTATAAGCTGAAGAACATCCCGGAATTCGAGCGCGAATACCGCTCGCCGCACATGGCAAAAACATACCCGCACATCATTCTCGTAAGCAAAAGCTATATCGCGAACGGACAGCGCAAAGTGTTGTTCGAATCTGTAAAGGACCTGTATGCCTGGTACCGCTCGGTTACCAGTCAAACCAATAACAATCCCGAAGAATTGAAACCGGTGGTGCAGCAATTGACCCAGAACAAGAAAACAGATATCGAAAAGATAGAATCGATGTTTTATTGGGTGCAGGAAAAGATACGCTACATCGCATTCGAGAATGGCATCATGGGCTTCAGGCCCGATGCGGCTCAGAACGTATTGAAGAAAAAATACGGTGATTGCAAAGGCAAGGCCAACCTGCTGGCCCAGATGCTGAAACTGGCGGGATACGATGCGCGGCTTACGTGGATCGGTACTTCGGACCTGCCGTACGATTATTCACTTCCTTCGCTGGGAGTAGACAATCACATGATCTGCACCGTGATACTGGACGGCAAGCGTTACTTCCTCGATGGCACCGAAGAACACATTGCACTGAACGACTATGCGCACCGCATACAAGGAAAACAGGTATTGATAGAAGACGGCAGCAATTACATCATCGACAAAATACCGGAGTTCCCGGCCGAACGCAACAAAGTGCAAACCACTATCAAGCTGAAGCTGGAGAACGATATACTTACCGGCACCACCACTTCCATTTTCAACGGCGAATCGAAGATAAACGTGGTGGGCGTATATGAATCGATGCGCAACGACAACAAACAAGACGCGCTGCAGCAGTTCCTGAAGGGCGGCGATAACAATGTTACTATCAAAAGCCTTAAAGAGCCCAATTGGGCAGACAGGCAGAAGCCGCTGCAACTGGAATACGAAATTGCGGCAAAGAACCAGGTGACCAAGGCCGGCAACGAGCTGTATATTGTCCTGGACAGGGACAAAGAGCTTTCGACCCTGGAGTTCGATTCAACGCGCCGCAGCGATTACGAGATGAGGCACAAGTATTATTTCGTGTCAACAACAGAATTCACCATACCGGACGGATACAAAGTAGACTATACTCCCGATGCAGTAAACGTGAAGACAAAGGATTATTCTTTTGAAGGCGCTTTTGCGGTAAAAGGAAATACGCTTGTATACACCAAGAAGATGATCGTGAACAAAACAAACATCCGCAAATCGGAGTTCAATGAGTGGAACAATTTTATCCGCAGCGTGAACAAATTTTATAACGACCAGGTTGTGCTGGTAAAAAAATAATATATGTTAAGAAGATTGAACCTGCTGTTTTTGCTGGTTGGCTTATTGCCCATGTTTGCGCTTGCGCAGGAAGGCATGTCGGAAGAGCCCGAATTCAAGGGAACGGCGGTGCCAGACAAATGGAAGAATGAAAGCGCCGTTATCCTTGCGCAAAAAATAGACTATGCTTATGTGCGCAAGTCGATGGCCAGCGCCATGACCATTAAAGAATACGTACGCAAGCGCATCAGGCTCCAGGACAAAAATGCCCTGGAAAAGTTCTCGGAGTTCTATTACGTATTGTATGGAAAGAAAACAGCCGTGAACTTTTCGGTGATCAAGGCCAGCGGCCAGACGGTGAACATAGACCTTAGCACCGCCATTGAGGTGAACAAGGATGTGCCCGATGTGTTCAGGCCCATCTATCTCAGCAGCAATACCAGCTTTTTCAAAATGGCCATTCCTGATCTGGAGATCGGCGACATCATCGATTACAGCTATGCATCGGCGATAGACGTACCATTGGAAAAAGGCTATGGCGAATTCACGCCTTATATCTTCACGCTTACGTACAACTATCCTGTAGTGTACCAGAAGTTCCAGTTCGATCTGGACAAGGGTACCAATGCCATGTTCAAATCGTACAACGGCGCCCCCAAGCTCCGCGAAGGCGATGGTGGATTCGACACGAAGGCTTCTGATAAAAAATCACTGGTCAGCTATTTTATCGTTGATAAAAACCGTGAGAAAGTATCTGAAGAAAGATGGAACTACCCTTACCGCAATGCTCCTACGGTAAAGCTGAAGATCACCTATACCGGCGGCGGATTGAACAATACGCTGTTCGGAAAGAAGGGCGAGGCCACTGCGGAAGCGGTTGACCTTGACAGGCTGCGCAGCATGTATGCATCCATTCAATATTACCAAAATCCCGTTGCAGATGCAATGGCCAAGGATGTACTGGATTACCTGAAGTACAATGGCAAGGATAACCTGCCTCCGAAGGAACTGGTTCGGGAAACGTATTATGTTTTCAGGAAGCTGTTCCTGGAAAGCTACTATACCGGCGAAGTAAAAAGCCAGGTGCCGGGTGCATTTGGCAGCAAAAGAAAATATGTTTCCAAGGATTCAAAAAAAGAATTAGCGCAGAAGGAAGATGAGGTAAGGGTAAACAGGCTGATATGGGCCGCGGTGCTCATCCGTGTGTGCTCTAAAAAAGGATTGGGCGTTGAATCTATCGCCATTTTGCCGCGCTACCTGGGTAAATGGAACGATCTGCTGTTTGAAGAGGAGCTTGAATTGGCCATTCGCGTTAAGGGCGATAAATACTATACCCTGCTTCCCTTCAACAATTTCGATGTGTTTGGCCAGGCCATCGAAACCTACGATGGTTCTGATGCATATGCTTTCGGACTGATAGGCAGCGAAGGCTACTATAAAGCTAATGTGCCAACCACCACTTTCCAAGACAACAAGCAGCAAATGGATTTTACGCTGACCATTGCCGACAATATGGAAAGTGTAAAAGCAGAAAGGATCTCCACCTACGATGGAATGGAAAAGGACGACGTGATGACGCTGGCACACCTTGATAGGGACTACCTGACAAAAGATTTCCAGAAATACATTATCAATCCCAAAAAAGACAAGGCCGATAAAACCTATTCCGATCCCGACCGCGAAGAACGCGTGAAAATCCAGCGCGAATATTTGCAGAAACAAATCGAAGGCGAGGGGCTGGAAGTTGAAAAATACGATAGTTATACCTTGCTTAAAGACGGACGTTACGAGGAAACGCCATCACTTTCTTTCAAAGAGCAGTACTCGCTGAAAAAGCTCATCAACAAGGCCGGCAGGAATTACCTGATCGATATCGGCAAGCTGATAGGCGGGCAAATAAAGCTGGAGGATAAGGAAATGCAGAAGCGCGACAATGACATCTGGCTTGATTATGCGCGCACCATCAACAACAACATTACGCTGAACATCCCGAAAGGATATACCATAGACGGCTGGCAGGAACTGAACATGAACATCGACAATGAAAGCGGCAGCTTTATTTCAACCGCCAAAGTAGAAGGCGACAAGCTGATACTTACTACCAAAAAAATATATAAGAAGAATTACGACAAAAAGGAAGCATGGCCTAACTACGTGGCATTCCTGGAAGCTGCGTACAAGTTCACGCAGGCAAAAGTGGTATTGAAGAAGTCGTAACTGATTTAATATCGAATCATTTGAAGCGGGGCTTTTGAAAGAGAGTCCCGCTTTATTTTTGGGCTCAAATAGAGTAATTGTGGGTTACGATTGTGTTTAGTGGGCCTCTGCGTAAGCAAGGTCATTATGTTTTTGTTTCGCATATTTGCGAAAGAATTTCGCCGGATTGATCTTATCCGGTGACCTTAATGATCAACAATGGCAGAGCAAAGGCAAATCATAAGTAAGGAAGAATTGGATCAACAATTGCGTAATAGAATTTCTCTTGAGTACTCATACAGCGACAGAATAATTCGAAGTAAAGAGATAAATTATCCAATTCAACTGCAACACCGGATCCGCCATAATCCCGGCACTTATATTGTGTCTTTATTATTTAGTAACTGTGTTTTCAATGAGGATGTAGATATCGGTAGTTACGAAAATGCAGGCAGCATAGAATTTAAGAATTGCACTTTCAATAAATCCATCAGTATTGATTTTGCAAATGTTGCATTTTCGGGTGACTGTATTTTTAATGGGAACCTGATAATTAAATTAACCCAACAGGATAGTGTAGATATTTCCGGATTAATTGTGCATGGTACCTTCAAAGTCTTAGGAAGTGCTCGACAAATTATAATCCGGAATATTAACCACGAACAACCCAAAGCCGACCGGGAGGTTATAATTGCAGCAGATTCCAACAATATTCTGGCACGGGAAATCGTTGGAAAATCCGTTAGAATTTCCAGTGATGTTAATTCAGGAACGCTTGAATTGAAGCGAATAATAGCCACTGAACTAAGTATAGGCTCCTCGATTTTAAATGGCCAAATGACAGTGATGGAATGTATAGTTGAGAAATTTGCAATAATAAATTTTGATGGGGATCCCGGAAGCCTGGTGATTTCAGATCCTAATATTAACCAAATGCATTTTCCAATTGGTGCTTTAAAAAGGGCTTCTATTACAGGCGGGACAATCAACGATCTTGAACTCTCCGGTTCGAATGAGGCAGGATACATTTTGGATATTGAAAAAACTACGATTAACAACCTGCGGTTTGAAAAAGTATTCAACAATGGACTGCTAACATTAAGGGAACTAAGCGTTCTTTACGGAGGATTGGTATCTATTAAATCATCCAATTTGGGTAAGACGGATTTTATTTATTGTAACTTTTCCAAAGCTGTTTTGGAATTTGAAAATAGTAAAGTTACCGAGGCGTTCTTTTCTGAAACCGAATTCCCCAAACGAGTTCTCATAGGTGGCAAGAAGAATTATGGACAGGCACAACTGGCATTCGGCCAACTGGCCACAGCATTTCAAAAGCAGGGCGATAATATAAGGGCCCTGGAATATACTTCTAGAGAAGTGGATGCCCACTACAGGGCGATCCGATGGTTTTCACGCAATTTTTTTCAAAAACTCAATCTCTGGCTGAACGCTGTTTCTAATAATTTCGGAAGAGATTGGGTCCGCGGTGTGATCTTTTCGTTTGGCGTTGGTCTCTTATTTTTTTGTTTGTTGCTGATTTCAACGGACAAGTACTCATGGGGACTTCCAACTTTTGATTTGAATATGCTTCCGGCGTATCTGAAATTCATGAACCCGCTCCGCTTTTTTGAATTGGAAACGCTGTTCAGGAACACACCTGCGGCGGATACCCTCACATTAAATGAATATTCTTACCTGGCCGATTTTGGAGGCCGTGTTTTTGTTGCGTATGGGTATTATCAAACTATCCAGGCGTTTCGCCGGTTTGGGCGCAAATGAAGCGCAACTGCTTCGGAAAAGTCCCTAAAACGGGTATTCTTTTTTACGGCCAAATAGCTAAATTACAATTGTAACCTCCCAGGCCTCGCCCGCTCATTCCTCACCACTAAACACACACACATGAAAAAGTTATTTGTATTACCATTGGCACTTGGGGTTTCATGCGCAGCTCTCAAGGCCCAATCGTGGAACCTGGCTGGTAATGCCGGCACCAACCCCTCCACGCATTTTGTAGGAACCACCGATAACCAGCCGCTCCGCTTCAGGATCAACAATGCGTATGCAGGCCTGCTGCATAACGACAATACCTTCTTTGGAAGGTCCGCTGGTTTATCGCATACCACTGGATTTGGCAATACCGCCAACGGCGTAGAAGCGTTGCGGGTGAATACTACCAGTAATTATAACACCGCATTGGGATGGCGTTCACTGTATTCTAATACCAGCGGTTATTCGAACACGGCCACAGGCGGCGCCGCCATGATCATGAATACCACTGGGCATAATAATACCGCCACGGGTTATTATTCACTGGGAGATAACCGTACCGGCAATTATAACTCAGCGTTCGGGTTGCAGGCCTTGGGTTTTTCCAATTCAGGCAATACCAATACCGCTGTCGGAGCCTTTGCCGCCGGCAACAATTCTTCGGGAAATTCCAACGTTGCAGTAGGGGTATACGCGCTTAGCTGGACCACCAACAGGAGTAACCTGGTAGCTGTGGGTGATTCGGCTTTGTATTGGAATGGATATCCATTTCCTTCTCCGCCCTCAGGCATAACAGCAACAGGGAATACAGCAGTAGGGTCGAAAGCATTGTATAATAACACCACTGGATATTTGAATACTGCTTTTGGTTACCGTGCATTGTACAGTAACACTTCCGGCAACAGCAATACGGCGGTTGGCTACAATGCGTATCCCATATCCGGCACGTTAAGCAATTATACAGGCATTGGCTATAATGTGGGCACGAGTTCAAGCGTAAGCAACAGCGTGGAGATAGGCAACAGCAGCGTTACCTGGATAGGCGGGCAGGTAGGATGGAGCACCTATAGCGATGAACGCATTAAAGAAAATATACAGGAAGACGTGCAGGGACTTTCATTCATTACAAAGCTTCGGCCAGTGACCTATAGCCTGAACATACACAAGCAGCGCGACATGACACAGAGCGGCAAACAAAAAGACGAAGTAGACTGGCCCGAAAAATATGCAATAGAAAAGAAAAAGATCACCGGTTTTCTTGCGCAGGAAGTAGAGCAGGCAGCAAAGGCGTGCAACTACGATTTTCATGGAATAACCAGGCCTTCAAAGGCTGAAGGATTGTACAGCCTTAGCTATGGAGATTTTGTAGTGCCATTAGTAAAAGCAGTGCAGGAACAACAGTCGATGATTGAAAAGCTGCAAAAGAAAATAGAGGAACTGGAGAAGAAAGTGGCGGCATGCGCTCCGGTGAACTATTGATGATATAGATAAGGCGGGCTTAGCCCGCCTTATTCTTAAACTGAGAATGCGCGGTCAGTGAGTTGGTTGAAATGAATATTTTTCCACTTCTACTGTGTAAAGCGAGTTCAATACCTTTCCGTCTCTTTGCACCAATACTGCCCATTCATAAAATGCAAATATCAGTGCGCGGTGATAAGTTATTGGCTCCGGAATATCGAAGGTTGACTTCAGCACTGTACGACGCCTCAGCCATGGGCCATGCTTTTCGTTATTAAGCCAGCTAAAGGATACAAAAAATGATGGCTCGTCGATGTACAGGTCTTCCGCGCTAAGGTCTACGACAAACCGGCCTTTTCTATAGTATGTTTCATTGAGAATATAAACTCTCGAAAGCAATTCTTTCTCCGGCTTTCCGGTCTTTGGGTCCATGGAATATATATGCAGCACGCCCGGATCTGTAGGTACAAACCTCATGCAGGGGATCACGACTTTCTTAAGCCGGCAATATTCATTTTCTTTTAGAGACAGGTCAATGCGTTGTGCAAATTCCTCACCATAACCAGCGGGTCCCCAGCCATGATTGCTTTTGCGCCTCAAGCCCAGTGTTTCGGTTTTAATAACCTGCTTTTTGCCGATTGTTACGGGCCGCAGTTCTTTAATGTATTTCGTCAGCAGAACGACGGCTGCCGGTGGGCCTATGAGTTTTATCGTTTCATAACCTGCGCACGAGATCAGCAGTGTGTCTGAAGGAGACATATTCACCGTAAATTTTCCCGTACTGTCCGCGTGAGCGCCATAAGGTTTACCCAGGACTTTGATGGTTGCAAAGGCAATCGGTTGACCCGAGTCCTTGTCGCGGAGCGAGCATGAAAACGGAGTTTGACCTACCGCAGCGGTTTCATACAATAAAAGTATCGACAGCAAAATCATTACAGGGCATCGCATACAATGAAATTATAAGGACTCCCGAATTTAACTATCTGATTTTATCTGACTATAACCTATATTGTTAAAACACCCGCTTATACTGCTGTCCATCATACGAAAGGCTGTTCACTTTTCCAGACTCATCCAATTTGAAATATACTACCTGGCCTGTACCCGGAATTAACTCTACACGAATGGATTCTTTTT
Organism: Chitinophagaceae bacterium; assembly: GCA_035628135.1. GTDB lineage: Bacteria > Bacteroidota > Bacteroidia > Chitinophagales > Chitinophagaceae > DASPKM01. The sequence continues at coordinate 236,004 of DASPKM010000001.1, forward strand.
GTGTAAAGGGAGTAGACACCGCATACAGGTTGCCCATCTTCACCGCCAGCACATTGTTGTCTACGGTTACATCCATATCGCCGAAAAACTCATGCCTGAATTTGCCGGCATAGGTTTCCAGCGGTAACGAAAGCTGCCAGGTACGCTTCGCCCTGTCTGCATACGAACGCTGTGAACCATCTATCGCCCTCTTATGATTTGCCTCGAGCTCGTCGAGCTTTTTATTATAGGTGTCCGTAATGTTCTCCTGTCCTGTTATCCAATCATAAATATAACCTGCCAGCATATCCGCGGCCACGCTTCCGACGGTGCTTTCATTTACGAATATGGCAAGGCCGGTTTTTTTGCCGGGCATGAAAGAAATATGCGTCCTGAACCCGGGGAAACCTCCGAAATGAAATACAATATTTTCATTGCGGTACTGGCTTACCAGCCATCCAAGCCCATATTTGCCTGGCGCGGCAAAAATACCCGTACCCCTTTCATACGGGGCAACACCGGTATGAACTGCTTTCATAACCTGTTCGGGAAATACCTGCTTGTTTTTTATTTTACCATTGTTGATCTGCGCCTGCAGCCACATAGCAATGTCCGACGGCGTAGTGATCAATCCACCCGCCGATTGCATGGTATTATCGTTCTTTTCGAGATATACTCTTTCCAATCCGTTAACCCCATATGCATTGTATGGCATGGCTACCGGCCAGTTGTTCTTCTTTGCATGCGATACGCAGGCGGTGGTCCGTTTCATTCCCAGCGGCGTAAATATCTTATCCTGCAGCAGGTCCTGCCATTTAACATGAAGTCGCTCCTGCAGCGCCAGGGCGTAAATATTATATCCCAGGTTGTCGTATTTGTATGCGCCGGGCCTTGCCCTGGCAGTGGTGCCATTCGTTAATACCTTCATCATTTCTTTTTCTTCCGTCATACCGGAGAAGGCCATGCGAAAAACGAGCGGATTGTTCTCCAGCCCGCTGGTATGTGTAAGCAGGCTGCGGATGGTAACGTCGTCGCCGATATCTGAGCTGAAGCTCAGGTATTTTTTAACGGGATCGTCGAGCAATATCTTTTTTTCATTGTCCAGCAGCGCTGCCGCCAAAGCGGTAAATGATTTGGTGGAAGACGCGATGTAAAAAGCGGTATTTATATCGGCCTTCAATCCCGTTTCCTTATTGGCCCAGCCATAAGCTTTGTTGAAAACGGCCCCGTTCTCACTCACTATCGTGATAGTGATGGCGGGTATCACGGGAACCCTTTCCAGGATTTTTTGCGTGAAGTTGTCCAGTTCAGCAGTAAACTGTTGTTGCGTAAGTTTTGATTGTGCTTGCGAGAAAGCGCCTGCCAGGCAACAGCATGCCAGCAATAGAAAAACCATTTTTTTTGACATGGCAAAAAGTTTAAAAAGTAAAAAAAATGGTTGAAGTGGGGAAGCGTTTGTGAAGTTGGTAAATAAAAATAGATAAATATTTTTGAACTATGAAACTTACCTTATACCAGGTGGATGCATTTGCCGATGCGGTCTTCAAAGGAAATCCCGCCGCTGTTATTCCTTTGAACTCCTGGCTGGATGCCGGCCTCATGCAAAGCATAGCCGCAGAGAACAATCTTAGCGAGACCGTGTTCTTTGTGCGCAACCCCGACAGCATGGACGATACCGCAACCATCACAAAGGGCCGTGAAGCAAGCTACCATATCCGCTGGTTCACGCCCGGTTTTGAAATAGACCTTTGCGGGCATGCCACGCTGGCCTCCGCCTTTGTTATAAAAAACTATATCGATCCATCGGTAGAAGCCATTCATTTTACTACTGAAAAAGTGGGCAGCCTGCGGGCGCTTTGCACAAACGAATTGTACACGCTCGACTTTCCCGCGAGAATGCCCCAACCCTGCGAAGTGCCACCCACGCTGTTCGAAAGCCTGGGCATAAGCAGTGCAATAGCAGTTTTGCGCTCACGCGATTATTTTGTGGTATTGCCCGATGAGGCCTCTGTTAAAAAAGTAGACCCCAACTTCTTTCTTATCAAGCAACTGGATGCCATCGGAGTAATAGTAACGGCGAAAGGGGAGAGTGCCGACGTAGTGTCGCGGTGTTTTTATCCAGGTCCCGGCGTTCCCGAAGATCCCGTTACCGGCTCGGCACATTGCAATATCATCCCTTATTGGTGCGGGCAACTCGGAAAGACCACATTATTTGCCAAACAACTCTCGCAACGCGGCGGCGACCTCTGGTGCGAACTGGTAAAGGACCGCGTGCTGATGAGCGGGAAGTGCGTGCCGTTCATGAAGGGCGAGATCGATTTGGGAACCTTATTCTAAGAACCTGCTGCGTAATTCAGGCGTGGGTATCATGCACTCATCTTTCTTACCAAACCATCTATAGCGGTTGCGCGCAATGAGATTGTACACGGCATTGCGGATGAAACCCGGTATTATTCCTAACGCCGACGTCCACTTCCATCCCTTTAATTGGGCCAATACACGCAAGGCCGCATCTGAACGCGTATAGATCTTTCCCTCATGATATAAAGTGAAAGAATTGAAATGGTCGTGCGGGAGATGTAACTCCTGTAATATCTTTTGTCCCGCCGCCGATTGCAGCGAGGCAAACCGGAACATGGCCTGCTTATCTCTTTTAATAATGAATTGCACCGAACGATTGCAGAGGTTGCAAACTCCGTCGAATAAAACGACCGGGTGGGAATTATCGGGCAACAAAATCTTTATTTCAAATTATGAAACACCTTCTGCACATCTTCGTCCTGCTCCAGCCTGTCAACCAGTTTCAATACTTCCTGCGCCTGGTCTTCCGGCAGTTCAACTGTATTGCCGGGTATCCATTCCACTTCGGCGCTTAAAGGTGTAATGCCTTTGTCTTCCAAAGCCTTCTGTATCTTGCCGAAATCGCTGAATGCGCAGCGGACCACTATTACTTCTTCATTATTTTCACCGGTGCCTTCGCCCATTTCTTCCAGGCCATGGTCTATCAATTCAAATTCCAGTTCTTCGGTATTAATGCCTTCGGGCTTCAGCTTAAAAACACCCATTTTCTTGAACTGGAAACTTACGCTGCCGTTATTGCCGAGGGTGCCATTACCCTTGTTGAAATGCGATTTTACGTTGGCCACCGTGCGAACGTGGTTGTCTGTGGCGGTTTCCACCAGTATGGCCACTCCGTGAGGGCCATAACCTTCGTATAAGATCTCTTCGATGTTTTCCATTTCCTTGCCTTGTGCGCGCTTGATGGCTGCTTCCACCCTGTCTTTGGGCATGTTTACGCTCTTGGCATTCTGCATGGCGCGGCGAAGCGCGGGATTGGTATTGGGATCGGGGCCGCCTGCTTTTACGGCAATGGCAATATCTTTTCCTATGCGCGTGAACTGTTTGGCCATCCGGTCCCAGCGGGCAAACATCGTAGCCTTTCTTACCTCGAATATTCTTCCCATTTGTTTTCATTTAACCGCCGCAAAAATAGCGACAGATACATACAAAAAAAACCCTCCCGCAGGGGGAGGGCTTTATTTCGATCAAATTATATTATCCTTCGAACTTGGAGGCTGTGGGAAGTATATCCCCTCCTGATCCTAACTTGCTGTTACGCCGGCTATAACCGAAGTATACCAGCAGCCCGAGTATCATCCAACCTAGCGCGCTTAACAAAGTAGGGCCGGGCAATCCAACGATCATAGCTGTACAAACGACCATACCCAGAATAGGAACCAAGGGTACCAGCGGCGTTTTGAAAGGCCGCGGGGTATTGGGATCGGTCCTGCGCATAACCCACACTCCAAGGCTTACAAGCACAAACGCAAACAAGGTCCCGATACTGGTAAGGTCGCCGGCCACATTGCCTGGAACAAAAGCCGCAAAAGCGCCGACAAACAGGAACAGGATCCAATTGGCTTTATAAGGTGTCCTGAACCGGGGATGCAGGGCCGAAAAAGCCTTGGGCAGCAGTCCGTCATTGGACATACTGAAGAACACCCTGCTTTGCCCCATTAACATCACCAGTATAACGGACGAAAAGCCTGCAAGTATTGCGATCGTAACCGTGGTTGCCAGCCAATCATATCCTGGCATATAAGTCTTGATCGCATAGGCCACCGACGCTTCCCTGCCTTCTTTCACAAAGTCGCCATAAGGCGCAACGCCGGTAAGCACGTGGGAAAATAAGATATATAGAATGGTGCATATTACCAGCGAACCGAGAATGCCGATCGGCATATCTCTTTTCGGGTTTTTAGCTTCTTGCGCCGCGGTACTAACGGCATCGAATCCAATAAATGCAAAGAATACTATCCCCGCACCGGTAAGAATGCCTCCCCACCCATGCCGGAAGAAATCCGAATAAGAATATGATGAGCCATCCGGCAATTGCGCTGGTGGCGCGTTTTCCGGTATGATGTAGGGAGTATGGTTCTCGGGATTGATAAAACTCCACCCGATCGCTATGAATATAAGCACGATGGCCACTTTCAGGAATACGATGATGGCATTCACGATAGCTGATTCCTGCGTGCCTTTGATGAGCAGTAATGTAAGGACCAGTAAGATCAACAGCGCAGGCGCATTCATAATACCGGTATGTTTTACGCCGTCTATCAGCGCCGATTCCATCGGCGAGTGGGTCCATTCATATGGGATCGCCCCTCCTAAAAGCGTATTCAGGTACTCGCTCCACGCTATGGAAACGGTGGCGGCGCCCAGAGCGTATTCTAATATCAAAGCCCATCCGATAACCCAGGCAATCAATTCACCCATGGTTGCGTATGCATAAGTATATGCACTTCCGGCAATTGGGATCATCGAAGCAAATTCAGCATAGCACAAACCTGCAAACGCGCAGCCGAGGGCCGCAATAATAAAGGAGATGGTAACTGCAGGACCGGCATGGCTGCCGGCAGCCCACGCCGTCCGTACAAACAGGCCAGCGCCGATGATTGCTCCAATGCCTAAAAGAACGAGATTGGTTGAACCTAGTGTCCGTTTCAATCCCTTCTCTGAATCAGCAGCCTGGGCCATTAACGCGGATAAAGATTTTTTTCTGAATAGGCTCATACAGTTGATTGTTGGTTAAATATTACGTTTGGTAATCCAGATTTAGCTGGAAAGATAAAGATTTCTCCAGATTGCCAATTAAAAGATTTACTGATGGTTATCACCAAAAATGGGAGCGTTTTCCAACGATTGGTTTATCCATTAATATATATATTGCACCATTAACGACTATTGCTTATGACAAAAGGCAACCGGCTCACGCTTTTCATCCTGTTGGCCATGATATTGGGTGTAGGCACGGGATACGTTGTTCATGAGAATTCCTCGCCCGAAACAATCGGGAAGTTTTCCAATAACATCAAGCTGCTCAGCAATATTTTCATCAGGCTCGTGCAAATGATCATTGCGCCCCTGGTATTTTCTACCCTGGTGGTAGGCATTGCAAAGCTGGGGGATATGAAAACAGTAGGGAGGGTCGGGGGCAAGGCCATCCTTTGGTTCATTACAGCTTCACTTGTTTCGCTGTTACTGGGACTGTTGCTGGTAAATTATTTCGAGCCGGGCAAACATATCAGCCTATCGCAAGCCGATACCACTGGCCTTAAAGACCTTATGGGTAAAACCCAAAGCTTCTCGCTTCAGAATTTCGTGGAGCATGTTATTCCCAAAAGCTTCATCGAGGCTATGGCCACCAACGAAATGCTGCAACTGGTAGTGTTCTCCATTTTCTTTGGCGTGGCCACCGCCGCCATCGGCGATTTTGCAAAACCATTGGTCAAGGCGCTGGACGTAGTTTCCCACGTCATCTTAAAAATGGTAGGCTACGTAATGAACTTTGCGCCGTTCGGCGTGTTCGGAGCGATAGCGGCAGTGGTAGCGGCCAAGGGACTTTCCATCTTTAATTTTTATCTCGTCTATTTTGGATACTTCCTGATGGGCATTGTATTGCTATGGGGTATATTAATGACAGTAGGTTTGATTATTCTGAAAGGCCGTATGGCGGAATTGCTTAGGCGCATCGGCAGCCCGCTGCTCATTGCGTTCAGCACTACCAGCAGCGAGGCCGTGTTTCCCAAGCTGACCGAAGAGCTGGAACGTTTCGGGTGCAGGGACAAGATTGTTTCATTTGTGTTGCCGCTGGGCTATTCGTTCAACCTCGATGGCAGTATGATGTACATGACCTTTGCCAGTATCGCCATTGCGCAGGCTTACGGCATTCACCTCAGCACGGGTGAACAGATCACCATGCTGTTGGTGCTGATGCTTACCAGTAAAGGTATTGCCGGCGTGCCGCGGGCATCGCTGGTAGTGGTGCTGGCAACCTGTGCCATGTTCAATATACCACCAGAGGGTGTTGCGCTGATATTGCCCATCGATCATTTCTGCGATATGTTCCGCAGCATGACCAACGTGGTAGGCAATGCGCTGGCAACGAGCGTGGTGAGCAAATGGGAAGGTGAGTTGGAGACTTAGTTATTAAGTCATTAAGTCAATAAGTCATTGGGTCATTAACTGATTTCAAATGACCTAATGATTAAATGACCCGATGACCAACAAATATTTATTATGGTTTTACTTGATAATATAATGTTTGTACTGGAAGCATTCCATTGGGGGCAATTGCTGCAGCCGCAGTTTTATATAGATAATGGCGGACTTTGGCTCGTGCTCTTCATCATCTTCGCAGAAACGGGCTTGTTTGCAGGTTTTTTCCTGCCGGGGGATTCATTGTTGTTCGTGGCGGGTATTTTCAGCAATCAGCTCGTGGCTTACTTGTACGATACCGGCAGCGACTTTGCCAATTTGTTAATGCTGATAGCGCTTACTTCGGTGGCGGGCATCATTGGCAATACGGTGGGTTATTGGTTCGGCCGGAGGATAGGACCGGCCATGTACACCTGGCGCGACAGGTTTTTATTTAAGAAGCGTTACCTGCACCAGGCAAAGGAGTTTTATGACAAGCATGGCGGCGGCGCCATTGTATTTGCGCGGTTTCTTCCCATCGTGCGCACGTTTGCACCCATTGTTGCCGGCATTGTTAACATGGAACGCAAGAAGTTCGGGTTTTATAATGTCGTGGGCTGTCTTGCGTGGACTACCTCCATGCTGGCCATGGGGCATTACCTGTACAAGTTCCTGCTCAGCAAATTCAATTACGACCTTACAGAACACCTTGAAATAATTGTATTGGGCATAGTGCTGGTAACCACTGCGCCGGTGCTCATCAAATTGTTTTTCGGTAAGAAAAAAGATCCTGCCGAACCTCTTAATTCATCAGAATAATGAACCAAAAGCAGTACGGAATTCTATCAATTCCTGTTATTGTTGCCGCGCTTGGCTATTTCGTTGACATTTACGACCTCCTGCTCTTCAGCATCATCCGCGTTCCCAGTTTGGAAGACCTGGGACTTTCCGGCGCACAGTTAACCGCCAGCGGCGAAAACATCATCATGTGGCAAATGGCGGGGCTGCTCATCGGCGGCATTATCTGGGGCATTATGGGCGATAAGCGCGGGCGGCTAAGCGTGCTGTTCGGATCCATCATTTTATATTCCCTCGCCAACATAGCTAACGGTTTCGTACAAACGACGGATCAATACGCCCTCATACGCTTTATCGCGGGACTGGGACTGGCCGGGGAATTAGGAGCAGGCATCACGCTCATTTCAGAGGTCACGCCCCGGGAAAAACGGGGCATTGCCACTTCCATGGTAGCGGGCATAGGGTTAACGGGTGCTGTAGTGGCCTTTATCATGAAAGAAAATTTCGACTGGCGCACCTGCTATTTTATCGGGGGTGGACTGGGACTCGCCTTGCTGATATTACGCATTTCGGTGTTTGAATCCGGCATGTTCCACGAAGTAAAAAAGCTGAAGGTGCAGCGCGGCAATTTTTTTATGTTGTTCAATAACAGCGACCGCCTGAAGCGATACCTGCTGGGCATTCTCATCGGCTTGCCTACCTGGTTTGTGATCGGCGTGCTGGTAACTTTTTCAAAAGAGTTCGGGGAACGGATGGGCGTGCGCGAAAAAATCGACGCGGGAAAGGCCATCATGTATGCGTACGCGGCCATCTCCATCGGCGATGTGCTGATAGGCTTCATCAGCCAATGGTTCAAGAGCAGGAAAAAAGCATTGTACCTTTTCTATTTTATTACGGCGGTGTTCATGCTGCTGTTCTTTACAACGCAATGGGGCGGCAGTGCGGACAGGATGTATTGGATTTGCGCCGGACTTGGTTTCGGTACGGGCTTCTGGGCCATTTTTGTAACGATGGGGGCCGAGCAGTTCGGTACCAATCTGCGCGCCACGGCAGCTACCACCATTCCGAATATGGTGCGCGGCATGCTCACCGTATTGATACTGCCCGTTTTTAAAGGACTGCGCAGCATAACGGGTGATTATGTCATGAGCGGCTGGCTTACCGCCATCATTATCATGTTCATTACCATTATAGCGGCAATATATACCAGGGAAACGTTCGGAAAAGATTTGAATTATGTAGAAGAATGATTTGAAATTCAAATCGCACAATGAAATTTTTAATCATACGCTTTTCCTCCATTGGCGATATCGTATTGACCACCCCGGTGGTACGATGCCTTAAATCGCAGGTGGTAACGGCGCAGGTGCATTACCTTACGAAGCAGTCCTTTGCGCCCATCTTCAAGGCCAATCCCTACATTGATAAAATGCACTACCTGCAGGACAGCCTCGATGCGTTGATCGATGAGCTGAAAAAGGAGGATTTCGATTACGTCATCGACCTGCACCACAACCTCCGCACCCTAAAAGTAAAAAACGCCCTGGGCAAAAGATCATTTTCCTTCAACAAGCTCAACATAGAAAAATGGGTGCTCACCACTACCAAATGGAACATACTGCCGGACCTGCACATTGTAGACAGGTATATGGAAACGGTGGAGCCGTTCGGCGTACAAAACGATGAAAAGGGGCTGGATTATTTTATTCCCGATGACGAGCACGTAAAAGAGTCAGACATACCCGCCGCCCAATTGGCGGGATATATCGGAATGGTTATCGGCGGAGCGCACAATACCAAAAAATATCCCGTGGAAAAATGGAAGGAGCTGTGTTCGCGGTTAGACCACCCCGTTATACTATTGGGAGGAAAGGAGGACCGAGCAGACGGCGACCAGATCGCTTCCGCAGACGCAGTGAAAATATACAATGCCTGCGGCAAGTTCAGCCTCAACGAATCTGCCGACCTGGTGCGCCGCGCCAAGCTGATTGTTACAAATGATACGGGATTGATGCACGTGGCGGCCGCATTCAGGAAGCCGGTGATCTCCCTGTGGGGCAATACCGTGCCCGAGTTCGGGATGTATCCTTACTATGGCAACGGCGGCCAGGAAGAGGTAATCAGTGATAAAAAAATGAACCGTTCAGGTAACCGCGAAGTAATAAGCGAAGGTGAATTGTATGATATTATCGAGGTCGATCATCTTTCCTGCCGTCCCTGTTCAAAAATAGGCTATAAGAAATGTCCGCTCGGGCATTTTAGATGTATGCGATTGATTTCGGAAGAATCGATTTTAGAGCGGATCGGTAAGCGACTGTAATTATTGATTATTGATTATTAATTATTTCACCGACCAATAATCAATAATCAATTCCTGCTACTTAATAACACCTGCTCCATTTTCTCTCTTATCAGTTTCTTTTCCGCTGCCGAATTCGTAAGATCATGCGCCTGCTGCAAATAGGCACTGGCCCGTACGGAATCGCTGAGCCGTTTATACAAATCTCCCAACACGGCACTGTAGATGTAATGCGCGGATATGAGGTGCTCTATCTTTTCAATACCCAGGATGGATTCGATAGCAGACGCGATATTGCCCAGTTCCGCTATCACCACCGCACGGTTCAATTGTACGATGGGAGAGGGCTTTACTTTCAGCAACATGTCGTACATCAGCAGCAACCGGTTCCAGTTGGTATGTTGAAAGCTCGGCGCCATGCAATGCTCGGCGGCAATGGCCGATTCCAGGTGGTACACCGAAATATCGCTGCCGCTGGTTGATTTATTCAGATAACCGTGCGCAATCTTTATCAATTCCTGGTTCCATTTGGAACGGTCCTGCTCCTGCAGCAATACCAGCTCATTGTTTTCATTCACCCTGCTGTCGAAGCGCGCCGCGTGAAAACACATCAGCGATAGCAAGGCGAAAGTGGCCGGCTGGCTGCAACGCTTGTGCTCTGTGAGCAACTTGCACAAGCGCATGGCCTCGGCGCAAAGGTCCCTGCGAATGAGCTCGTCCGCCTTCATGGAATTGTATCCTTCATTAAATATCAGGTACAGTACAGAATGTACCGTATCCAGGCGGTGTTCCAGGTCCTTGCCGGAAGGAATGTTGAATTGAATATTGTTGTCGCGAATAAATTCTTTGGCGCGGTACAATCTTTTTTGGATCACCTGCTCGCTGGTGACCAACGATTTGGCGATCTCCTGTGAGCTGAACCCTGAAATGGTTTTGAGGGTCAGTGCAATCTGGTCTTCTTCTTTCATCGATGGATGCGCGCAGGTGAATATCATGCGCAACTGGCTGTCGGCAATTTCTTCTTCGTGAAAGAATTGTGTTACGTTCGATTCGGCTTCGCGGAACTGAGTGGCCAGCTCGCGTGAATAGCGCCCTGCATACTGTTGTTTGCGGATGATGTCGATAGCCTTGTTGCGGGCTGTTTGCATGAGCCATGCCGATGGATTCTCGGGCAACTGGTCGAACTTCCATACCATCATTGCTTTCAGGAATGCTTCCTGCACCACGTCTTCGGCCAGTTGCAGGTTATGCAACCCGAAGATGCGCGTTAAGACCGCCACCATTTTTCCCGACTCATGCCGGAAGAGATTATTGACGATTTGATGATGCGGTTGCATGCGGGCGATTGATGGTAAAGATCAAAAATCAAAAGTTAAAAAGTAAAAGTGAAAAGAGAAAAGTCAAAGTCAGCAATTGTTGTTTCCGGGCATGCGGGGCATGGCTATGCTTTTAACTTTTATACTTTTCACTTTTCACTTGCGCGGTGAGGCAACCTTACATGTCGAACTTCATCACTTCCCTTACCTCTACAGTTCCACCATGAGACAGGTCGGGGCAGGCTTTGGCAAGCTCTATTGCCTCCTCTAATGAATTGGCCTTAACCACAAAGAATCCGCCCACGATTTCCTTGCTTTCCGCAAAGGGCCCGTCGGTAACCACGTTTTGCTTCCGCACTGTTTTACCTACGGGTGTCAGGGCTTCGCCCGCGGCGTATATGCTTCTTTGCTGCAGGTCCTGCACCCAGGCGAACCATTTCTGCATATTGTTCTCCATGTCCTGGGGTGAAGCGGTTGTGGGATCGAGACCACCGCGGAAAATGAACATAAAATCTTTCATGATGAGCGTTTTTAAATGATGGAATAATTAGTACGCCTATACGACGAATGAAGAAAAGACCGGAGGACAAATTTTTCAAAAAAATTTCAGCCCATGGCACCGCCGGTCATAATTCTTATTGGAGGGTTGGGCTTCAGGTCATTAAGTCATTGAGTCATTAGGTCATCGGGATAATGGCGAGTGGCCCGATGGTCCAAAAGTAAAAGCTTTATTAACCAGGATGTGTTGCCTGCGGCCGATCCTGTAACTACAAGCAAGACAAGCTTAAGTTATCTTATAGCGAAAAAAGGACGAAGGATGAACGTAGGATAAGCGTAGGATAGTAGAACGAAAACAGGAGAAACGATACTGGAAAGACCTAAAAAAACCCCGGTTTTGCCGGGGCTTTTTTAATCCGTTTAGTAGTTGCTTTGGAGGTTACTCGGATAAGGACTACAAATGTTTCACAAGGTATTGGATCTAAAAAAAAGAAGTTGATTGATACTGGATTTTAATTGGTTCTTTTCTCAGGATGTTGGATGTTTGGTTTTCTGGATATTGGCGGTTTTTTATGCCGGATATTGGATTTTCATTGACCGTAACAATATCAATCAACTTGTACATCAAAAGTAATAGTGCCCCGCCTTCAGGACAAGAGCACTATTGCTGAATTTTATCAATTCGGAATTTTCAACCGCTGTCGTAACTTCCCCAGCTTATTCGCGGGAAACTACTATCCGCCCGCTAAACTGCCTTGCATTGCCAACCAGTTGCACAATGTAGGTGCCCTGCGGCAGCTGGGGGATCAGTATCTCATTAAAACCGATCATGCCCGTGATGTTCCTAACGAACATGGTCTGGCCGGACGGCGTCAATACCCGCATAGACGTGAATGGCTCATATATAGTAAGCCTCAGACGGTTGCCTCTCACGATTCCGGGAACAAATGCGCCCGCCAGTTGTTTGTCCCACGAAGTAGTTACCACCGGTGAATATTCCGCCGTGCCATCGGCATTATTAATCCTTAGCCTGTAATAAATTACACCGGTATTGGCTATGTGATGCTGAACCGAATAACTTGACCCGTTCAGGCTATTGGAAGCCGCCACAGCCTGGGCCAACTGGTAATTCCTTCCGTCGAAGCTATACTCTACCTGGAAATTTTTCAGGTCTATTTCATACGTTGTTCTCCAGCTTACTTCTATATGATTGTTTTTCCGGATGGCATTGAAGTTCACCAACCGCAGCGGCAATTGGGTGTTGGTAGTTACCGTTGATACAGAACCCGCATTGAGGGATACTGCGTACAACTCCCCGTTTTCGGCTTCGCCGAACGCGGCAATGCCTGTTGCCAGGGTTTGCGATGATACCCACCATCCGCCGCCGTTGGGCCTTATCTTATACGTATTGCCTGAGTAAAAATCAGCAGCGATGTAATAACCGTATAAAGCCGGATACAACGAGCCGCGATACACCTGCCCACCAGTAACGGCCGCCGCGCCGGGAACCGGGTTCGGGTAGTCGTATACGGGAGCAATGTAACTGTTCTGTGGCCCGCAACCTGCCGTGTTGTACGCGACCGAACCTTCATAACACCTCCATCCAAAATTGGCCGATGGCGGTATGCCCGCTGCCAGATAGTTGATCTCTTCCCTTGCATCCTGTCCAACATCGCCTATCCACATATCGTACGTGAGCCGGTCGAAGCTCCACCGGAAAGGATTTCTAAGTCCAAGCGCAAAAATCTCGTCACGGACCGAGGGATCATCGGTATAAGGGTTGTCGGTAGGAATGGTATAATACGGTGCTATGTATGCGCTGTCGCCCGTGTTCACGCGCAGGCGGATCATTTTGCCCAGCAGGCTGTTGCCGTTCTGCGCATTGTTGAACGGGTCGCCGCCGCTGCCGCCATCGCCGGTGGCAAAATACAGCATGCCATCGGAGCCGAACTGCAGCCTGCCGCCATTGTGATTGGTAAAGTTATCGCCGGTAGGCTTGGCTATGCTCAGCAATACCTTCCGCGAAGTATCGTCGGCTATATTGGGATTGGAGGCACGGGTCTGGTACCGTGCGATATTAATAAAGGTGGTGGTATTAGGACTGGAGCCTGTAGTAGTGGTATAGTACACGTAAAAGAAACGGTTGGTTTCATAGTCGGGATGAAAGGCAAGGCTCAACAGGCCGCGCTCCCCACCCGAACTGATGCCCGATACCGTTACAAGGTCCCCGATATAAGCGTATGCCTGGCTGTATATCCTGATCACTCCTTCCTTCTGCACCACGAACAGGCGATTGGTTCCGTCGCCCGCGTTTACGATGTCGATAGGCTGGTTGAGACCCGTGATCACAGGGGTGTAAATAAGGTTCGGTTGTGCATGACCGGTTCCTGCCGAAAGAACCAGGGTGAGCAGTATGATTACAGGATAATTGAGGTAAGGCGTAGCTTTTCTGTGCATAGACTGGTGGTTTGAAGAATTTGCACAAATTTGATGCCGCCGAAAAAAAAATGAACGGCGCTCATTTTTTTTTGGTCATTGGTCAATAGGCCATTGGGTCAATAAGTCAATAAGTCAATAGGTCAATAGGATTAAAATTAATTGGGCCATTAAATCGTTCGGGAAAATTTCCCAATGGCTCAATGACCCAATGACTTAATGACTCAATGACTTGATAACCGATGCCCTATAAAGTTTTCAGCACATCGTTCATGCTTCGTACTGCTTCGGCGCTTTTGTTGAACAGGGCTTTTTCTTCTTCGTTGAGATTGAAGTCGATGATTTTTTCCCAGCCATTCCTGCCGATGACTACGGGCACACCGAGGCAAATGTCTTGTTGGCCATATTCGCCTTCGAGGCTTACGCAGCAGGTAAATAATTTCTTTTCATCGCGTACAATGCTTTCCACCAGGGCCGCCCCGGCTGCTCCGGGTGCATACCAGGCCGAGGTACCGATAAGCTTGGTAAGGGTTGCGCCGCCTACCATGGTGTCGGACACGATTTGTTTTTGTTGTTCGGGGCTGAGGAAGTTGGAAACTGGTACGCTGTTCCAGGTGGCAAATCGTATCAGGGGTATCATGGTGGTGTCGCCGTGTCCGCCTACTACCAACGCATTCAAATCGTTGGGCGAACAGTTCAGGGCCATGCTCAGGTAACATTTAAAGCGTGCGCTGTCGAGCGTGCCGCCCATGCCTATGATCCTGTGCTTGGGCAATCCGCTCGATTGCAGGGCCAGGTAGGTCATGGTATCCATTGGATTGCTTATGACGATAATGATGGCGTTGGGTGAATGTTTCAGGATGTTTTCGGTTACGCCTTTTACAATGCCCGCATTGGTGCCGATGAGCTCTTCCCGCGTCATGCCGGGTTTGCGGGGAATGCCCGACGTAATCACTACCACGTCGCTGCCCGCGGTTTTTGCATAATCGTTGGTGCTGCCGGTGATTTTTGTATCGAAGCCGAGGAGGGAGGCGGTCTGGGTCATGTCGAGGGCCTTGCCTTCGGCCAATCCTTCTTTGATGTCCAGTAAAACCAGTTCTTCGCAGAGTTCCTTACGGGCAATGTTATCGGCACAGGTGGCTCCGACGGCCCCGGCGCCTACAACAGTAACTTTCATTACATAAGCATTTTATGGTGAGGAGAATATTTTGAGGGGCAAAGGTAAGGGGTGGAGGTCAATCCTGCTTGAACTCCTTTGCCAGGCGTTCTGTGTTTACATTCCCTTCGAAAGTGGTAATGAGCGCGCCCTTGCTGTTGTACAATGCCAGGTAAGGCAAATTGAACATGCGGTAGAAAGGAGGGAGGAAATATTTGGTATCGCGGCCCAGTTTGATATTGGAATGCCGGCCCAGTTTGTATTTCTCGTGAAAGGCCTTGAGCTGGTCAAAAGGCTGGTAGGACGCAAACACGATCTGGACATTCTTAAATTTTTCAATGTCTTTCAGCAGGTCTTCCGTTTGGTGCTGGCAATGGTCGCAGTCGGGACTGAAGAACATCAGCAACAGGGGCGTGTTTTGCTGCAGGTTTTCTTTTGTAAACGTGGTGCTGTCCAGTTGTAATAGTTCAAATGGCGGAATGGTAGGAAAACGGAGGTAGGCGGCCTTTATGCTATCGGCCTTATGGTTATGGCTCTGGGCCTGTGTGCACATGGCCAGCGCGGACAATAACAATATGGTGATGAGTGCTTTCAGGTCTATTTTTTTCAAAACTAATATTTATCTCATTTCGATTATTTTTCCTTTGCCCAATATGGTTCGACCGTAAATTCTTCTCCTGGACTGAACCTATCATTGTTAATCATTCCCTTTATAAAAGCAATATTCACTAATCCCCAATTGCCCGGCATCAAAGCCTCCCTGTCGATTAAATCAATTCGACCGGAAATCCTGGATTTTCTCCTTCAAAACTAAATAGAGGGCGATAGCCACTTATAAAAGGAACCTGGCGAACATTTTCGCCGGAGAGAAGCTCTATCCTTGCTAATACGCTGACCCGTTCCTCCATAATTAATATCATTTACCCCCGAAATTCGGCAATCCCAAAACCCCGCGCAATACCCGGAAAAAATAATGCCGGAAAAAAATTTGGTGAATTACGAAACTTCCGTACATTTACGAAAACTTCGTAGATATATGGAAAAACTGACCCGCCAGGAAGAAGAAGCCATGCTGGCCATCTGGAAAATAGGAGAAGGCAACGTAAAGCAGTTCCTCGACAAAATGGACGATCCCAAACCGCCATACACCACACTGGCCTCCACCGTTAAAAACCTGGAGAAAAAAGGATACCTCAGCAGCCGCCTCCTCGGCAACACCTATCTCTACAAACCCGCCATCCGCGAAGCAGACTATAAAAAGATATTTATGAGCGGCGTGGTCAAAAACTATTTTTCTGATTCCTACAAAGAGCTCGTCAACTTCTTTGTACAGCAAAAAAAGCTAAGCCCGAAAGAATTGAAAGAGATCATCGACATGATCGAATCTGGTAAAAGCAAATAAACAGCTATGAGCGACATCTTTCAATACCTGCTGAAGTGGTCCATCGCCCTGGCCGTGGTGTTCCTGTTTTACCGCTTCGCACTGCGCCCGCTTACGTTTTACCAATGGAACCGCCGCTACCTTATCGTATACTCGTTGCTGGCCTTTTTGATACCATTCGTAAACCTTTACACTTACATGCAGCCGCAGCGCCTCCAGGGCATTGCCATCGTACAATACATCCCAGCCATCACCATCAACCCGGGAACGGGGAATCCCGAGGCGGCGCAACGCTCCATCGATCCATTATTGATCGCAGGCCTGGTAATGCTCGCGGGTTCGCTGGTATTGCTGGCAAGGCTGGCCATTCAATGGTATTCGCTTGTCCGTATCCGTAAGAATGCGGTGCGGCTCTACCATCCCCATGCCAATGTGTACCATGTGGATGAAAACGTGATACCGTTTTCTTTCGGCAATGCCATTTTCGTGAATACATCGCTCCACACCGAAAAAGAGCTGAACGATATTATCCTGCACGAATTTGTGCACGTGCGGCAAAAACATTCATTCGACATTATCTGGAGCGAGGTACTGTGCATCCTCAACTGGTACAACCCATTTGCATGGTGCATCCGCCACGCCATACGGCAGAACCTTGAATTTATAGCAGACCAGGCGGTGCTGCAACACGGCCTCGACAAAAAGACCTATCAATACCATTTGCTTAAAGTAATAGGCAGTCCCCAATACAGTATAGCTAACAATTTCAATTTTTCTTCCTTAAAAAAACGAATAGCCATGATGAACAGGTTAAAAAGCGCCAGGCTGCACCTGGTAAAATTTCTCTTTGCGTTGCCCCTGCTGGCAGTGCTACTGGTTGCCTTCCGCGCACACAATTCCGAAAGCTGGCGCCAGCCCGATGCAGCTGATACCGCCGATACCACCAAAAAACCAAAGCGCCAACAAGAGTCTGTAGAAATCAGGTTAGTTCATTTAAAAGAGTTTTACAAATTAAATCCCTCGGTTAAAGAAGTGGCCTGGTCCGATGAAGACGAGATCATTATCTATCGGAAAAATGGACAGCGCGAAGCGTATAACCTGCACATTACACAGGATATGCAAGAATTCCGCAGGCGTTATTCTGCGCTCCCCACCATTATTTCCAAAGAGGTGCGGCTAGACAAGGATGTAGAAATAAGAGACGCGCCGGATCCCGATGAGCCGGTTGTTGATATTCAAATCTCCGACGAAGCCGCGGGGCAACTGAAGCTCATTGCACGTTCCGATGCCCATCTCAAAGATCTGATGAAGCGCCACCCGGAAATTGAGACGGCCATGTTCCACAACGGGCAACTCATCGTGAAAAAGAAAGATGGTACCGTGGAAAATTACACGCCGTCCCAAAAAGAAGACGTTAAACGCTTTCAGGAAAGGTACGGAGCACCACCTCCGCAGCCGCCGCCGCCCCCGCGCGTCATTAAAGTAGTTCCATCTGCGCCCACGCTTCCCGAAGGAGTGACCAGCGTTGAAACAGACAACTATGTAATGAAGATCACGCGCAAGGACGGTGTAGTGGAAACCTACGACCTGAAAGTGAGCTCACAAAAAGCCGCCGCGGAAAAAAAGTATGGAGAAATCCTGGTGCTGGATGAAATTCCCGTGAAAGTCTATGAAGAAATACGCGCTGACAAATCTTCGGTTATAGAAGTCCCTGTGAAAGTAAAAAAAGCGGATGAAGCAAGGACCTCCAATATACATGTTGAAGCTAAAAGCGATGTGTACAACGATGAAACAATAGTATTGAATGGTGTAAAGGTGATATTGGATGACGAGCAGGCCTTTACCGCTGATAGCGTAGTGGTGCATACCGGCGCACGGGAAGCGAACGGTAAGATCCGGTCCGATATAAAACCTGTGTTCTACATTAACGGCAAACGCTCCGCGGAGCAAAATCCTGAATTAATAATGGAAGCTTCCGTAGCCTCGCATGCGGAGATCGTTACAGATGTGAACGTGGTAGTGGCCCACGGTGAGCAAGCGAACAAAGCCATCATCAATATCATAACCAAAGAAAATACGCACAACGTTTCGGCCTATATTTCAAAAGAATCTATCAGGATCATACAGGATACCAAAAAGCAAAAAGAAAAGGAAAAGCCGGTCAACTATCGATAATGCCTTGGGGCGCCGGCTATAGGCCGGCGCTTTCTTTTATCCGCTCCCGGCAGATCTTTATATAATCCACGGGGTGAACTTTGTGTAATATGACGTCCTCGTTTTTTTCTATCCCGATGAACTTTCTTTTTTCCATGATGGCCGACAGCAGGAAGCTGCCGCTGCCACAGGCATTGTCCAGGACGATATCTCCCGGGTTGGTGTAGGTCCTGATAAGGTAACGTCCCAATTCTACCGGCTTCTGTGTCGGATGAATGACCTTTCCTTCCGATTCCGCGGTTTTGGTATAAACGAAATCGTGTATATCCTGCTCCTCGAAGGCCACAACATCGTTAGGATACCTGCCTCCATTGCTCTTAACATGGTGTGGCCTGAAATCGCCATAACTACCGGTAAACTGATCTTTGCGAACGCCTTTATCATAAGGCTCGCCCTCGGTCATTTGCGGGTTATACACAGGCTGCTTCCTGTAAAAGATGCAGATGTCTTCATGCTTTCGCAGTGGCTGGATTTTAACGTTCAGGAAATTAGTTGGCTTCGATTTTATCCAGACTATCTTGTACCTGAACAGTTTTTCATTGCTCAGGATCAGCTTAGCGGTAAATACACCCTGCGCCGTCAGTGCTATGCACCCATGATCTTTTACGATGCGCTCATACTCAGCCCACAACCTTTGCAAATCGATCACGGAATCCCATTTGTTTTGGGTTGTTCCATAAGGCAAGTCGCATAGTACCATGTCGATAGACTTGTCAGGTATTCCTTTCATCACCTCGAGGCAATCGCCCTGGATGACCTTATTTATGAAATCATCGATTGTTGTATTTGTATCTGCGTTTTCAGTTTTTTTACCCGATTTAACCATGGTTGCGCTCCTCTTATCTCAAATTTAGGATTCCACTTTCCTAAATGCCCCGGAAATTTCAAAGCGTGCATAACCTGTTAACCAGGAAAACCCATGATAAACAACGGATAATTTAAACCGCTTCTGTGACCGTTTTTTATGTAGTTTTGCCGCCGCTGAAAAACCGACAACCAATTATCAAATTTCAAAAGCATCTATGGCAACTACATCAGATATCAGTCGTGGTATGATCCTGAAGCTGGATGGCAGCTTATATTCCGTAGTAGAATTTGGCGAAAACAAAACTGCCCGTGCGGCCGCCAAAGTTTGGGCTAAGCTGAAAGGGGTGGATAATAACCGGACCATTGAAAAAACCTGGAACAGCGGCGAGAATATTTTCCCGGTGAGGGTAGAACGCAAGGCCTTTCAATTCCTTTATAAAGACGATACCGGTTATAATTTCATGGACAATGAAACCTTTGAACAGATAGCCGTGCAGGAAAACCTGGTAGATGCCCCTCAATTCCTGAAAGAAGGCCAGGAAGTGGGCGTATTGATCAATACCGAAACCGAACAACCCATGGGTGTTGAGCTGCCCGATAAGATCGTAATGCAGGTTACTTACAGCGAACCCGGCGTAAAAGGCGATACCGCCACCCGCACTTTAAAGCCCGCCACCGTTGAGACAGGCGCCACCGTTATGGTGCCCTTGTTCGTAAACGAGGGTGAGCTCATCCGCATCAACACCAAGACCGGCGAATACGTTGAACGCGTAAAATGAGGATAGGTGTAACCGTGACCTGCCGGTAATTTTTAATCGTATTTTAATTCCGCGGCACATGGTAATGACTTTTCCTTATCTTAGCCGACCTGTTGTTAACCAATCCTGCCGCAAAGCAGGCATGTAAAACCAAAACCAACATTATGGCTATGGATTTCAAGCAAATACAGGAGTTGATCCGCATGGTCAACAAATCCAACATCGGTGAACTTACCATTGAAGAAAAGGGTTTCCATATAACCATAAAACAGAAAACAGAAGCTCCCCAGCAAATCATAGCTGCTCCCATGCAGTCCCACGCGGCAATGCCCGCACAGTCGGCCCAGGCCCCGGCCACCGCACCGGCAGGACAACCCGCATCGCAGGCTGAAAAAGCAAAACCTGCTGAGGCCACTGACAACTATGTAACCATTAAAAGCCCAATGATCGGTACATTCTATCGCAGCGCATCTCCCGGCAAACCCGCATTCGTGGAGGTGGGCAGCGAAATAGCGCCGGGCAAGGTAGTATGCATCATCGAGGCCATGAAGCTGTTCAACGAAATTGAAAGCGAGGTCAAGGGCAAGATCGTAAAAGTGTTGGCCGAAGACGCGTCGCCGGTAGAATACGATCAGCCTTTATTCCTGGTAGAACCTTCTTAATGCAGTTCTGCTTGAAAAGGAGTCCGTTGAAGGCATCATTAAAATCTATTGAATGTTCAAAAAAATCCTGATAGCCAACAGAGGTGAAATTGCGCTCCGCGTTATTCGTACGTGCAGGGAAATGGGTATAAAGACCGTGGCAGTTTATTCGACCGCGGATAAAGACAGTTTGCACGTGCGCTTTGCCGATGAAGCAGTATGTATCGGCAAACCCCAAAGCAGCGATTCGTACCTGAACATCCCGCACCTGATGTCTGCAGCAGAAATTACCAATGCAGATGCCATTCATCCCGGTTATGGTTTCCTGGCCGAAAACGCACGGTTCTCCGAAATCTGCCAGGAGCATGGTATCAAATTCATTGGTCCCAAGCCCGACATGATCAGGGCCATGGGCGATAAAATAACGGCCAAAGAAACCATGATCCGCGCAGGCGTGCCCGTAGTGCCCGGCGGCGAAGGATTATTGGAAAGCGTTGAACAAGCCAAGAACCTGGCAAAAGAAGTAGGCTACCCCGTGATACTGAAAGCTACGGCGGGAGGAGGTGGTAAAGGTATGCGCGTGGTTTGGGAGGAAGGCGAAATGGAGCGTGCCTATAACACTGCCCGCGCCGAAGCCGGCGCTGCGTTCAAGAACGATGGGGTGTACATGGAAAAGTTCGTGGAAGAGCCCAGGCATATCGAGATACAGATAGCAGGCGACCAATACGGTAATGTCTGTCACCTGAGCGAGAGGGATTGCTCCATCCAGCGCAGGCATCAAAAGCTGGTAGAAGAATCGCCTTCTCCGTTTATGACGCCCGACTTACGGCAACGCATGGGCGAAGCTGCCATCAAAGCCGCATCCGCCATCAGGTACGAAAGCGTAGGCACTATCGAGTTCCTGGTCGACAAGCACCGCAACTTCTACTTCATGGAAATGAACACCCGCATACAGGTGGAGCATTGCGTAACCGAAGAAGTGGTGAACTACGATCTGATAAAAGAACAGATCAAGATAGCAGCCGGCGATCGCATCTCCGGCGCCAATTACGAGCCCGAGATGTGCGCCATCGAATGCCGCATCAACGCCGAAGATCCATACAACGATTTCAGGCCCAACCCCGGCAAAATTACCGTGTTGCACCAGCCGGGCGGGCACGGCATACGAATAGACAGCCACGTGTATGCAGGTTACACCATCCCCCCTTATTACGATTCAATGATCGGAAAGATCATCGCCACTGCGCGCACCAGGGAAGAAGCCATCGATACCATGCACCGCGCCCTGAGCGAGTATGTGATCGAAGGCGTTAAGACCACCATTCCCTTCCATCTTCAATTGATGAAGGACGAACGCTTCCGCAAAGGAGATTTTAATACGAAATTTCTCGAAGGGTTTAAGTTGCAGTAAAGTCATTTAGTCATTAAATGAATGCTTAATGACCTAATGACCCATTGACTCAATGACTAATATCGATCGCTGAGTTATACCATTCGCCGTCAAACGTGGCGTTGTACTTCTTATAAAAATTGATGGCGGGTTCGTTCCATTTCAATACCTGCCATACAATGGCGTTCCATCCTTTTTCCCTGGCTTCCTCTATCAGCCGGTCGAACAATAACTTCCCGATGCCCTTACCCCTGTGCTCATCGGTAACGATAAAATCTTCCAGGTACATGCGCTGTCCTTTCCAGGTTGAATAGCGGATGTAATACAATGCAAAGCCCGCGATCCGGCCATCTTCCTCTGCTACAAATGCCCACCATACGGGGCGGGGGCCAAAGCCGCTCTCGGTAAAATGTTCCAGCGATACTGTTACTTCGTCCGGCGCGCGTTCATAAATAGCCAGTTCCTTAACCAGTTCCAGCATGCGCTGGCAGTCTTCTCTTGTTGCTCTTCGAATGGTCATATGGGTAATAGTGGGTTATGAATTGTCAGTTCTTTCGTTTCGCGGTAAATGTTCCATTAGGCTGAACGAAGCTTGCGGCGGTTACTTCGTTCTTTTCATTTACCTCGAATTTAATGCTGAACCCTTTCAGCGTTTTGAAATCGAATTCGTGCTTTTTTGTGGGCACCATTTCATAATCAGGTTGGCCGGGCACCAATACCATCAATGTGTTTTCCCCTTTCAGGTAAACCTTCACTACCAGGCCTTCCAGTTCGTATTCTCCGAGATAGGGCTGCAGATCATTTTTGGTAAGTGCTATAGTGGGCGGCACCCGCGTAAAAACGATCTCTTTTACGGCGGCTTCCATTTTTGTTTCAAATGAGCTGATGTCGCCTTTGTTGTCGATAATGAACCTTACCTTGGAAAAATCGTCGCCCCGTGGCTCGGGATTATCGATGTCGAACGTGTTGAAGATATCATAATGATAATGTTTGAAATACCATTTTCGCCTGAATTGGTTGTAGTTGAACCAAAGCGTGTCCTTGTCAAGCATGATGTTCACTCTGCCATAGCCTGGATTTTCATACACGCCTGTATAATCCGTCAATGCGTGTGAGGGCTTTGTATTGGGTTTCCTGTTGATGCTATCGGTATTTACGCGTTGCGCCGCGGCAGCCTTGCCTCTCGCTACCGCGTCTTTCTGAAGCTTGCTCCAGTTGCGGTAAGAAAGTCCCAGCATTTTATCTGCAATGGTATTGCGCACGATAGACGGCACCGTTGAGCCATCCTGGTTTACCAGCACCACGATGCCAATACTGTCCGAAGGAAAGAAACAAGTACTGGCACTGAAGCCTGCAATATTACCACCATGATCAACGCGGAAATGCCCGCGGTACGAAGCCAGGAACCATCCAAAACCATAGGTGCTGAAATGTATATCGGGGTTTTCTTTCGAAGGCAATCCACCACCCACCACCATTTGCGATGACATGGCCTGCGATACATACGAGGCAGGCAGCACTTCCTTTCCGTTGAACTTGCCTCCGTTGATCCAGGTAATGACCCAGTTGCCCATATCTTTTACCGTGGAATTGATAGAACCCGCGGGGCCTATCGGATCGATATTGATGTATTCAGCCCTGACAACAGAATCTTTTTGTTCGCGATAGCCGAAAGTAAAATCGATGTCTTTTTGCAGGTCGTTCACTGAAAAATTGGACCGTACCATGCCAAGGGGCTCGAGTATCTTTTCCCGCACCAGTGTCTCCCATTTTTTTCCATAAAGTTTTTCAGCAAGCACACCCTGGGCCAGGAACATGAAATTATTATACTGCCAGATCTGCCGTAATGGCGCCGATGGCTCCAGGAAGCGAATGCGGTACACGAGGCTGTCGCGCGGAGTGGTGGCGCCATACCACGAAAGGTCGTGCCGCGGCAAACCGGTCCGGTGGCACATCATGTCCCTCGCGGTAACATTATTGGTAAGCGCTTCATTAAAGAATTGCAATTCGGGCAGGTAATTGTGCACGGGTTTATCCAGGTCCAGCTTGCCATCTTTTACCAGCATGCCCAATAATGCGGACGTAAATGCTTTGGAGCAGGAACCAATAGCGAATTGAGTATTCTCTGTTGCGGGGATCTTTTTCTCCCAATCCTTATATCCAAAGCCTTTGGCATATATTATTTTATTTTTTTCTACGACGGCTACAGCACAACCGGCCGCACGCCAGTCCTTCAATACGCGGTTCACGAAAGTGTCGAGCCCGGCCAAACGCTTGTCGATAGTCTGAGAATACGCAGCTCCGGCAAGCAATACGCACATTAGAATGGAAAAACACCTCATGCGGTTCGTTTTGGTAAATATCGTAAATTCATAAGATTATACCCCCTGTCCGGAGAATTATGAACCCACTGAACGGCATTAAGAATCTGCTTATGCATCCGTACGCCCGGAAGGGATTTATTTTTTTGCTTTCTCTTATTGCTGCCTCATCGCACGCACAAACCGGGCCGATCGATTCCACTGCTGATCCCGTGTATAAAATGTACATGACTTCCGTTGGTGGCGCATCCAATTTGTTCAATGGCACAGAATACACCGCATACTATCCTTCTACTCGGGGCACGCCCTTCTGGGATACCGCGGGATTTAAAACAGGCACGCTTAGCTATGGCGGCGTAGTGTATAAAGACATTCCCATAGCCTACGACCTGGTAAGCAATGAAGTATTGATAAGAGGTTACCGCCAACTGGTGATCAAGCTAGACCCGGCGAGGATAGATTTTTTTCGCGTTGCGGGACATTTGTTCGTAAAATTCAATGGCGATGCCAACAGCAGGAACCTGATACCCGTAGATATTTACGACATGGTGTACAATGGCGCGACAAAAGTATATGTGAAACGAAGAAAACAGGTTGCGCGCAATATCGGCGAAGACGGGCGATACCCATTCCTGACATACAATGCTTTTTTTGTGTACAAAGACGGCATGTACCACGATGTATCGAAACGGAACGACCTGCTGGCGATATTCAAGGATAAAAGCGATGCCATCAAAACATTTTGGAAACAGGAGAAATTAAATTTCAAGACCGGTGCGGAACGCATGATCGCAGAAACGGCAGCGTACTACGATAGAATAAAGAACGAACGATGAGCAAAAAATACTACCTGGCAGGTTTGTGTTTGCTGTATTTGCTATTGCCTTTCGCGGGTAACGGCCAGCAAACGCATCGCGTTACAGGCAATTTTTCATCGGTCCGGTTCAGCAGCTTTGTACAGCAGGTAGAGCAAACCACTCCCATCCGGTTTTATTACAACCCTTCAGACCTCGATAGCCTTGTGGTGAACGCCACCGCGACCAATACACCCATCGATGATTTATTGAGAACGATATTCGTCAATACACCGTATCATTTTGCCATTACCGCTTCGGGAAATATTTACATCACGCGGCAACCTTTCCTGCAAACCTCGCTGCCGCCCGATTTTTTCGACCGTACCCGGGCAACCAGGGATACTGCTTCGCAAGCACGGCCTGCGCCGGAAACAAACACCGTAAAAGACAGGATCAAAGTATCCGCGGAGAATAAATTGTTCGAGATAGGTAACAGGACAGCACAACCGAAAGACAAGGTCACCCTGGCCGGCTACGTAAAAGATATCAGGACCGGCGAGCCCATTCCCGGCGCATCTATTTACATCGATAGCCTGGCCGTTGGCGTGCTCACAGACCAGTTCGGGTATTATTCACTCACGCTTCCCGCGGGCAGGCATTACATGCAGGTGAGCAGCGTAGGCATGACCAACACAAGGCGGCAGGTGATGCTGTATTCCAATGGACAATTGAACATCGAGTTGTCTGAGTACATCCCCAGCCTGAAGGAAGTAATTGTTACCGCGGCCCGCACTTCGAATGTGCAAAGCCTGCAAATGGGCACCAACAGGCTTACCATCAAAGCCATCAGGCAGGTGCCTGTGGTTTTTGGAGAGGCAGATGTTTTAAAAGTAGTATTAACGCTGCCCGGCGTTACATCGGCAGGGGAAGCCAGCACGGGCTTCAACGTGCGCGGGGGCTCGGCAGATCAAAACCTGATCATCTTAAACGACATGACCATTTATAATCCCTCGCACCTGTTCGGGTTTTTTGCCGCATTCAATCCCGACGTGGTCAAGGGAGTGGAATTGTATAAAAGCTCGATCCCGGAAAAATATGGCGGCAGATTGTCCTCTGTACTGGATGTTACCACCAAAGAAGGCAATAGTAAAAAGCTGTCGGGCAGCGGTGGCATCGGCCCCCTCACCAGCAAGCTTACCATAGAGGGACCCATAGTAAAAGACAAGTCTTCGTTTATCGCCAGCGGCAGGAGCAGCTATTCCAACTGGCTGTTGCGCAACCTTAAGAATTCTGCGTATAACCGTAGCCGTGCATCGTTTTATGATTTCGATCTGCACATCAGCCATACCATCAATGCTAAGAACAGCTTGTACGTGAACGGGTACATCAGCAATGACCAGTTCAAGCTCAACAACGATACATCTTATAAGTACGGCAACAAGAATGTGAACCTGAAGTGGAAACATATTTTCAATAACAAGCTGTACGGATTGTTCACGGCAGGCTTCGATCGTTACCAGTATAAAGTATCGAGCGAAGGCAACGCCACCAATGCTTACGACCTGGCATTCGATATCAACCAGGCCAACCTGCGCGTCGATTTTACGTACTCGCCGGCTGTGAAGCACCTGCTCAAATTCGGGCTCACGTCTATTTATTACAAGCTTAATCCCGGCAGCTTTAAGCCGCTCGGGCAGCAATCGCTCGTAGTCCCGGACATACTGCAATCGGAGCAGGCCTTGGAAAGCGCGATCTATGCAGGGGATGAATATACCATTACGCCCGAGCTTTCCATCAGCGCGGGCATCCGCTATTCCGTCTTCAATTACCTGGGACCGCGCAACCAGTTCCTGTACAGCGAAGGATTGCCGCGCAGCGCCAATACCATGATGGACACCATCAGCTTTCAAAAGGGCAAGATCATTCAAACCTACAGCAATCCCGAGTTCAGGTTTTCGCTCAGGTACAGCTTGTCGGACAATGCTTCGGTGAAGCTCAGCTTTAATACGTTGAAGCAATACATCCACATGCTTTCGAATACCAATGCCATTTCGCCTACCGATGTCTGGAAGCTGAGCGATGCATACATACAACCGCAATCGGGCAACCAGATCTCAGCGGGCTTCTATAAAAACTTCCGGTCCAATTCCATCGAAACCTCGGTGGAAGTATATTATAAACAGATGAAGAATTACCTCGATTATAAAAGCGGCGCGGCGCTGATATTGAACCGTCATATAGAAACAGATGTGATCAGTTCAAAAGGAAAGGCATACGGCGCTGAGTTATTGATCAAAAAAACATCGGGGAAGCTGAACGGATGGGTGAGCTATTCTTATTCCCGTATCCTGCTGCAGTCCGACGATCCCGCGGCAGGGGAGGCCGTCAACAAAGGCACGTATTATCCCGCCAACCACGACAAACCGCACAACGCGAATTTCATTGGCAATTACCGGTTTTCGCACCGGTACAGCATTTCGTTGGGCGTCAACTACAGCACGGGAAGGCCGGTGACGCTGCCATTGGCCATTTTTGATTTTGCGGGCGGCCAGCGCATTTATTATTCAGATAGGAACCAGCACCGCATACCTGATTATTTCAGGGCCGACCTTTCCATTATGATAGAAGGTAATCATAAGAAGAAGAAGGTGACGCACAATTCATGGTCATTCGGCGTGTACAATGTTACGGGAAGGAAGAATGCGTATTCGGTGTATTTCGTGCAGGAGAATGGTTTTGTGAAGGGGTACCAGTTGTCAATTTTCGGGACCGTCATCCCGTTTGTGACGTACAATTTCAGATTTTAAATGGCAGCCCGGTAACTACCGGATTGCCGGAATATAACGGCGAACAACATGCGAACATTATATTTATTAACCGGTGCATTGCTGCTGACGATGGCCTGCAAGCAGTCTTACGAGCCGCCGGCTATTAAAGCTCCTAACCGCTTTTTAGTGGTTGAAGGCGTGATAAATGCAACGCCGGGCGCAAGCACGGTGATTCTCTTGTCGAGAACACGCAACCTGCAGGATACCGTCGTGTCGGACCCGGAGCGGGCCGCCCTTGTGCAGATAGAGTCTTCCGGCGGAACCCAATACACCTTAACAGAGTCCGCAAACGGCAGGTACGTATCGGCGCCGCTGTCTTTGAACGCGTCGCAGAACTATCGCCTTAAGATCAGGACGTCCAACGGCAGCGAGTACCTTTCTGATTTTGTGCCGGTAAAGATCAGTCCACCCATCGACAGCCTAAGCTGGAAGCAGGCCGATGCACCGGCCAAAGACGTGACAGTGTATGTGAGTACGCACGATGCGGGCAATAATTCCAGGTATTACCGTTGGGATTTTACAGAAACATGGCAGTATCGTTCGGTATATGAAACCGACATGTATCTCATCGGTAACTATATCCATTTCACAGATTCAACCAACCAGATATACAATTGCTGGAGCACAACTCCGTCGACCCTCATCGCATTGGGATCTTCTGTGAAACTGAGCCAGGACGTGATAGACAAAGCACCGGTGGCGGTAATTCCGCAGAACTCTCCAAAGATCGGGGTGCGGTACAGCATACTGGTAAGACAATATGTGTTGACACCGGAGGCGCACAAGTTTTTTGAGATCTTACAAAAGAATACGGAGCAACTCGGCACTTTGTTCGATCCGCAACCTTCGCAATTGGCAGGGAATATCCGCAACATAAACAACACCGGCGAGCCCGTGATCGGTTTTGTGACCGCCTCAACCGTAACCGAAAAAAGGCTATTCATCAATAAGGCTGAAGTAGTCGATTGGACCGGGGGATTGCCATCGATTGACTGTACAATTGCATTTACGCCACAGGACCCGGTGGACTTTCGTGTGTGGCATTATTCCGATACGGCATACTCACCTTATTATTTTGTAACGGGAGGGGGAATAGCCATCGCAAGAAAGACCTGCCTGGATTGCAGGCGAAAAGGCGGCACCAATCAAAAACCCTCTTTCTGGTAATGAGTGAAGCATGAAAAGACCGAGACCCGCATATCAAACTACGTTTCGTATAGCTGTAACAGTTATATGTTGCGTCGTGATCCTGATCGCTGCCCTGCCGGGTTTTGCGCAACAGCCGCTTGCGGTGATACAGGAGCAATTCAATGCTTACAAGCAGCAGGCGCCGCAGGAGAAATTATTCGTTCATACCGATAAAAGCTTTTACCTCACCGGCGAAACCATCTGGTTTAAAATATATCATGTAGACGCCGCTACGCATATGCCCACCGACCTTAGCAAGGTGGCCTACGTGGAGTTATTGGACCACGAAGGCAAGCCGCTGGTGCAAGCCAAGGTCGGGCTGGGCGAGCGGAATGGAAACAGGAGCGGCTCGCTGTTGTTGCCGGCTTATCTTGGATCGGGCAACTATATGCTGCGGGCGTATACCAACTGGATGAAGAATTTCGACAAGTCGTATTTTTTTCAAAAGACCATCACATTGGTCAATACTTCCAGGCGCCCCGACTGGCAATCGCTGGAAAAGCGCGAAGCCTATACCATCCGCTTCTTTCCCGAAGGCGGTAACCTTGTCTATGGCCTGCAAAGCAGGATAGCCTTTCACATTACCGACCAATATGGAAAGGGAATAGAAGGCGAGGGCATTGTATCAGATGAAAAGAACGATACTACTTCCCGTTCGCAGATCACGTTCAAAACCTCCGGGTTTGGCATGGGAAGTTTTGATTTTGTTCCACACCCCAATAGTAATTACAAGGCATGGGTACGATTGGCAAATGGGAAGACCATTTCCGCGCCCTTGCCGCAGGTATTCCGACAGGGGGCCGTAATGCGCGTAACCGAAACAGGCAATGACCGGTTGACCATAAGCGTTACCACTACCGATACCGATAGGGCATTGCCCGTATACCTGCTGGTGCATACGCGGCAGGCAGTAAAACTGGCGCTTGCAAAGAATTTCAATAACGGCAAGGCGGAATGGATCATTGAAAAGAATGCGCTGGGCGAAGGCGTTTCCCATCTTACTATTTTCAATGATGCCCGCCAACCCGTATGCGAACGGTTGTATTTTAAAAGGCCCACCGCCAACATGAACATCAGCATCAGGACCGATCAACAGGAATACAATACGCGTTCGAAGGTCACGCTGGACATCAATACGCAAAATGAAAGGAATGCGCCCATTCGTGGTGACCTGTCTGTATCGGTATTCATGATCGATTCGTTGCAGCCGGCCAATATGCAGACCATAGAGCAATACCTGTGGCTTGGTTCGGACCTGGCGGGACCAATTGAATCGCCCGCGTATTATTTCAGTCAACCTTCTGAGGAGGTGAACAGGGCAACGGACCATCTGATGCTCACGCAAGGCTGGAGGAGGTTCCGCTGGGAAGACATGGCGCAAAACAGCAAGCCCGCATTTGAATTTTTACCCGAGTACGAGGGCATTACGGTGCATGCGCGTGTAATAGATAAAACAACGGGTAACCCGGCGCCAGGAGTAACGAGCTATTTATCGTTTGCAGACCAGCAATTCCAGGTAGGCAATGCGGTTAGCAATGAAAACGGCCGCACAATATTTGTAACCCGCGATATTTTTGGCCCGAATGAAATGGTGCTGCAAGCCGATAGCAATTCCAACCGTTACCGTATCGATGTCATCGATGCTTTTGCACCCCCTTTGGATTCCATACGCTTGCCAAGGTTTGCATTGCCCGAAGCATGGAGGGGCCAATTGGAAACCCGCCACCTGAATGCCATGCTTTCCAATTCGTTTCAACCGGTGCAGGTGGGACAGTTCATTGTGCCTGCTGCTTACGATACTTCGCTATTTTATGGTACTCCCGATAGGCAGTATTACCTCGACGACTACACGCGCTTTCCTACGATGGAAGAAGTGATGCGGGAGTTCGTGGACGCGGTCCGCATACGCAAAGACGCCAGCGGGTATTATTTCCAGGTGCTGAACATTCCGGCGCAATTGCATTTCAATGCCGGCCCTGTTGTATTGCTCGACGGCGTGCCGCTGTTCAAGCTAGACAAGCTGATTGCATTCGACCCGCTTAAGATCAGGAAAATAGAGGTGATGGGGCGTAAATACTATTGGGGCAATCTTACCTGCAACGGCATCGTAAGCTTTTCAACTTATGAAGGGGACCTTGCAGGTTTTGAATTGGACCCCGCGGCCGTAGTGGTGGAATTCCAGGGATTGCAATTGCAAAGGGAATTTTATCATCCCGATTACAGCACGCCTGATAAAAAGAACAGCCGCATGCCCGATACACGGAATGTATTGTTCTGGCAGGCCCATTACATTTCAGGTGCGGGTGGCAATATGCAAAGCAGTTTCTATACTTCCGACCTTCCCGGAAATTATCTTATAGTAGTGCAAGGCATAAGCGCCAATGGACTGCCTGGGACTAGCATCAAGACAATTGTAGTGAAGTGATAAGTCATTAGGTCATTAAGTCATTGAGTCAATAGTAATTCGGCTACCAATGACCTGATGACCAAATGACGTAATAACCTTATTTCAACGCCTGGTCCAAATCATTAATAATATCCGCTGCATTTTCCATTCCCACGCTCATGCGTATGAGCCCGTCCGTTATTCCGTATTGTTCGCGCTGCTCTTTGGGTACCCCGAAATGCGTCATGGATGCGGGGTGGCAAAGCAGGGTTTCGCAGGTGCCCAGTGATACGGTCCGCAGGCAGAGCTTCAATTTGTTCATGCAACGGATACCGCCTTCCAATCCTTCCTTTAACTCAAAGCTCATCATGGCGCCGGGATGCCGCATTTGTTTCATGGCCACGTGGTGATCGGCATGCGAGGGAAGCCCTGTATAATTTACTTTGGATACAGCGGGATGTGCGTCCAGGAAATTCGCGATCTCCATGGCATTGTGGCAATGGCGTTCCATGCGTACTTCGAGGGTCTTCATGCCATTGATGAGCAGGAAGGCATCGAATGGATTGCTGTTGCCGCCGAGTAACCGGTGCAGCTTGGTGCCTTCTTCTTTCATGAATTCGATATCTCTTCCCACCAGCACCCCGCCAATAGCGGTGCCGTGGCCGTTGAGGAATTTGGTGGTGGAGTGCATTACAAAATCGACCCCATATCGAAATGGCTGCTGCAAATAGGGCGTAGCGAAGGTATTGTCGCAGCCTACTTTTTTACCATATTGCTTTGCCAGGCTGGTCAGCGCTTCTATGTCAACGCACATAACCGTGGGGTTGGCGGGCGTCTCGAGGTATACGAAGCTGATGGCCTTGTCTTTTTTCAATGCATCTTCGGCCTTGTTGAGGTCCCGCAGGTCCACCACCACAGGCTCGATGCCCAGCGAAGGCAATATTTTATGATACAGTTCCTGCGCTCCGCCGTACAGGGAATAATGCGTGAGGATCTTGCCGCCCGCTTTTACATTGCCGAGTATCATGGTGCAGATGGCCGCCATGCCCGATGCATGTAAAATGCTTTTCAACTGCAGTGGCGCGCCTTGCGCGTCGGTGAGACCGAAGCTTTCCATCCCGGCTATCTTTTCTTCTGCTTCCGTCATGGTAGGATTGCCCCAACGGGAATAGATATAACCATCTTCCTGGCCGCTGAACCGCCGCATGCCCTGCTCCGCAGTATCGTACACGTAAGTAGAAGATGCATAAATGGGCGTGAGGTGCGCATAGTTCGGGTCCTGCCGGTGGCCACCATGAATGGCCATAGAGCTAAAGCCGGTTGGGCCGCTGGGTGTATCAGGTGTAAAATTTTTATCTGCCATGTCAACTTTATTTGTTAATTCGCTTACCCTTGAACCGTTCAAAAGTAAACCGAATTTCGAGATGAAAGAATTACTGCGCCAGTTAGCTGTTTATAATGGCTGGGCCAACCAGAAATTATGCGAAATAATACTGCAGTTGCCCGACGACCTAAGCAACAAAGAGCTTCCCAGCAGCTTTACCAGCATACGGGCCACGCTGCTGCACATGTGGGACGCAGAGAGCATCTGGTGGCAGCGCATGAAACTCCAGGAAGTAGTAATTGCACCCAGCACCAATTTTTCAGGAAGCATACAGGACGCGGTGGCGGGACTGCAACAGCAAAACAGGCTATGGGAAGAATGGTTGGCCAATGCAACCGAAATGGCGCTGGACCATGTGTTCAGCTATTATAATCTAAAGAAGGAACATTTTAAGCAACCTACCTACCAGGTTTGCCTGCAGGTGATCAACCACGGCACCTACCATCGCGGGCAATTGGTAAATATGCTAAGGCAACTGGGCGTACAGAAAATTCCGCAAACAGATTTTATCGTGTGGAGCAGGAAAAAATAATTACTCTTGTTTCTTTTTTTCTTTCTCTGAAGTTTTATAGATCTTTTCCCACGCGTCCCTTGTCAGCACCAACAAACTATTCTTATCGCAGTACCAGATAGATACGTATTTTTCAGAAATTACAATATGCTGCTCCCATTTCGCGTACTTGGCGTACAGCATCAAAGTGCAGATATCCGTTGCCGTTATAAAATCCCCTGTCTCCGGTAAATGTGAGTGCATGGCCATTCCCGTTTCAGCCTGGCCTTCCGTATTCTTCCCGTATTCGATGGGAATAATGTTTTTGTGTAACCGCCTCCTGCTGACGATCTTATTGTCATTATCGAAAGTGATCAGGTAATCGTTGCCAATGACCACCACACCGCCGATAGAAGGGCCCGTTAATACATATACTTTCTTTTGGCCGTAGCTGACGAGTGGGATCAGGTTCAGGTTGGTATTCTTGTACGACTTATACAGCGTATCGCTGTAAATATCATCCGATGCCAGCTTCCTAAGCGTGTACAGTTCACTTTCTTCCGTGGTAAATGCCCTTTCAGTTGCGTCTACCTGTGCGCGGCTTACATCGTAAGTGCTGTCGAAAGTAAAGCTTGCCAGCACTTTCGGCTTTTCTTCTTTTGAATAAAAAATACAGGTGGCCTGGTCATTCTTGTAATAAGAAAAATAACCGCCGGCCTTTTGACGCAGGTCCTTAAACCTTTCCATAAAAATATCCGTTCCATACCAGGAAGCCATTTCGCATTTATAGAGCGCAAGCCCTTCCCTGCGGATAGAATCTGTTATCGGCCCCAGGTCAGGCTGGGCAAAGGCGGTGCAGCAAAGCGCCACCGCAATCAACAGCGTGGATAGCTTTTTCATATAAGTAAATTAAGATTAATATTCCAGCTTCTTCAGGAATTCAGCACGCAGAAACGAAACATCAGCAGAGTAGGGCCGCTGGTACCAAATGAAATGGGGAGCGTCTTTCAGCGCATGGAACTCGAAATTATTACCGGCCTTTTTCATTTCCTGCTCGAATACTTTGGCAGTTTCAAACGGCACGCTGCCGTCATTTGTTCCGTGAATGAGCAAGGTAGGTGGCATGTTGGGCTTTACAAGATGGTTGGGCGAGATTTCCTTTACGGTGTTCTTGTCCTTCAATCCTTTCCTGATCCAGGCGGTGCGGTCGTCAGTAAGGTCGAACACGCCGGCGTTCACCAATAAAACGTTTGGTACCGGGCTAAAGGAAAGATCATCGGTTTCTTCGTTCCATTTATCTGCCAATGCCGTGCACAACACCAGGTGGCCGCCGGCAGAATTGCCAGACGCAATGATCTTTGAAGTATCGATGTTAAACTCATTAGCGTGTTGACGAATCCACCGTATAGCCGAACGCGCATCCATGACTGACTGAAACGGCAGGCTTCCATGCCTGTTCGATACCCTGTATTCTACCGCGCAAGCCATCCACCCTTGCTTTGCATACCATTTGCATACATCAAAGAACCAATCGGGTTTGCCTTCGGACCAGCTCCCGCCGTGGAAATACACTATCACCGGACGCTTTTGATTATAGCGTATGCTATCTGATAAAAAAATATGCATGTCCAGCTTAAAGGAACCAACGGTCTTATAGGTCCTTATCATGTGTCCCTGCCGCCCGATTGAATCCGCCTTGTGCATGGCGGTAATATTATTGTAGTATTCGATGTTGGTGCAGATGTCTTTAAAATCCCGGTAGAAACGGCCAATGTTTTTTATGCCGTAGTTCTCGATATGGTTACGCAGGTATTCATACTTCCAGGTTTCGGCGCATTCCTCTTGGGTGATCCATTTCGAAATTAAGTCCCAGGCGGCTTCCAGGTGCTGGTTGTCGGAATGTTGATATTGTCCTTTTTTATGCGCGGCATTTTCATAGAAATATAAAAATGCCTTTACGTATTCCCGCAGGTCGCTATTGGTAAGCAGCTCCGGGTTGTTCAGGTCGGGTAAATTTTTTTCGATAAGCCTTGTGATAAGGGGAGAGGGTTCTAGAGGCTTGCCCGCGTATGTTTCATAATTGGAAGGATAGTCGATAATTAATTTATCGAAATAATATTTGATGGAAATGGTTTCGTCGTCAACCAAGCTTTTATCGAGCTGGTTGCTGTATTTATGGAGCAGTTCATCGAACAAGGCCCGCGCAGAATCGATTTTTACAATGAATTCCTTTTCCGGCAAGGAGTACAGTGTTGCATAGCGAGGATAAAAATAATTGCTGAATGACCTGCCAATGGCCCGTTGTTCCGATTGATATTGCTTCCAGACCGCACTGTCCTGTTGTGCAGCCAAAAGGTAGCTTGCTATCAACGCAAAGAATAATACGCAGCATTTTTTCATGTGCACCTGATGTGTCTATCAATACGCCCACTTCACCAACGTAGCTCCCCATGTAAACCCTCCGCCGAACGCGGCCAGCACGATATTGTCTCCCTTCTTCAACCGGCTTTCCCATTCCCACAGGCAAAGCGGAATGGTGCCCCCGGTGGTATTGCCATATTTCTGGATATTGAGCATCACCTTGTCCTGGGAGAGGCCCATGCGGTTAGCAGTAGCATCTATAATGCGCTTGTTGGCCTGGTGAGGCACCAGCCATGCAATATCGTCACCGGTAAGGTTATTTTTTTCCAATAATTCAGCGCTCACATCGGCCATGCCCTTTACAGCGAACTTGAATACGGCCTGTCCTTCCTGGTAAATAAAGTGTTCGCCGGCAGCAACGGTTTCAACGCTGGGAGGTTTAAGCGATCCGCCGGCTTTCATATGCAGGTAATTTATCCCGGTGCCATCGCTGCGCAGTATGCTGTCTAAAATCCCATATCCCTCGGCGTTAGGTTCCAGCAACACAGCGCCGGCGCCATCACCAAATAAAATACACGTAGTGCGGTCGCTGTAGTCAACAATAGCGCTCATTTTATCCGCGCCTACCACCACTACTTTTTTATATCGCCCGCTTTCTATCAGCGCGGCCCCGGTGGTAACTCCATACAGGAAGCCCGAGCACGCAGCTTCCAGGTCGAAACCAAAAGCATTTTTAGCGCCGATTTTATGACAAATTATATTGGCGGTGGCCGGGAACATCATGTCCGGCGTTACGGTGCAACAGATCATGCAATCGATCTCTGAAGGATCAATGCCTCTTTTTTTGCAGAGGTCCAGCACGGCGGGAGCGCCCAGGTCCGAACTGCCCTTGGCTTCGCCTTTCAGTATGCGCCGTTCGGCAACACCCGTCCTGGTGCGGATCCATTCATCGTTGGTATCTACCATTTTTTCCAGGTCGAAATTGGTAAGCTTATCCTCGGGAACATATCCGCCAACGGCTGTAATGGCTGCAGTTATCTTAGTCATTAAATGGGTGATTAATGAAAAAAGTGCGTAAAAGTAATGAAAAGAAGGGACAAGGTTTCTAACCCCGATAACTACCGGTTAACGAACCATCCCGCGGCGGATTTTTCTCGTATAATATGCATTGTTGGAACCGGGATGCCTTGCCCGGAACAATTAATCTCTGAATTTGCCGGATGGCAAATTTCTCAATTCGTAAAAACCCTATTTTCGTGGCGATGTTTGCTTTTTTAAAGGGTGAGTTCGTACACAAGTTGCCGGCCATGGTTCAGGTAGATGTGAATGGAGTGGGTTATGAAGTGCAGATAAGCCTGAACACCTATTCCCGCATACAGGGTTTGGAAAGAGGAGTTTTGCTGACCCACCTGCATATACAGGAGGACAAGCATACCCTTTTCGGTTTTTTTGAGCCGGCTGAAAAAGAGATGTTCCTGCAACTGTTAAGCGTGGGCGGGGTAGGCGCAGCAACCGCCCGCATGATGTTGTCTTCTCTTAGGCCCGAGGAAATAAGCCGGGCCATTACACAGGGTAATGCCAAAATGCTGGAAAGCATCAAAGGCATCGGAAAAAAATCCGCCGAAAGGATCATTTTGGAGCTGAAGGATAAGGTGAACCGGGGCAGTACAGGACCAAATATTTCCCCCTTGATAAGCAATTCCCTTGAGCAGGACGCGTTAAATGCACTGATCTCGCTGGGTATCGGCAGGAATACCGGGGAACAGGCCATTAAAAAGGTTATGACGGCCGAACCGGACCTGAAACAGGTTGAAGACATCATCAAAAAAGCACTTAAATCACTGTAAGCCTATAGAGCAAACCTATACGTAACCAATGTTGTAGGAAGACTTGTGACCTGTATTACCCGACCATTTATTATCGTCCCGGTCCTGCTTGCCGTTCTGACTGCTTTCTCACCCACAGAGAGTATGGCCGCCGGCATGCCCTTCCAGGATACAGGCCGGATTAAGGTCGATACACTAAAATATCCCATCCAGGACAGGAGGGGCGACAGGTTCACCTACCCCGGCCGCAATACCTTCGACCTTAAAAATCCCTCCAACATCACCGATTCCATCGAGTACGATCCCGCCACCAAACGGTACTACATAGTTGAAAAGATCGGGGGTAAGTACTACCGCAGCCCGACCTACCTCACTTTCGAGGAGTTTCAACGTATAATGGCCCGCAAAGCCGAGATAGAATATTTCCAGAAACGCGCCAACATCCTTAGCTCCCTTAACCGCAAAATGGAAAGGCCCAAGCTGCAATGGCACAATAGCCTGGTGAACCGCATCTTCGGGGCAGGGCCCGACGGGCTACCCAAGGTAGAGATCAGGCCCCAGGGAAATATCGACATCCTGGCGGGTTACCAGGGGCAAAACATCAAAAACCCTGCGTTGCCCGAACGCGCCAGGAGAACAGGCGGCTTCGATTTTGACATGAATGCCAACCTGAGCGTGATCGGCAACATCGGCGATAAATTAAAACTGCCTATCAACTACAATACGCTGGCCACATTTGATTTCGAGAACCAATTAAAGCTGGATTACACAGGCCGCGACGACGAGATCATCAAACGCATAGAAGCTGGTAATGTGGCCTTTAGCACCAAGGGCTCATTGATACAGGGCGCGCAGTCATTATTTGGGTTGAAGACACAGTTGCAATTCGGCAAGCTGTACATCACAGGCGTGATCGCTAACCAGAAGGCGCAAAGGCAATCGCAGAGTTTTGCGGGCGGAAGCGCCACCATTACGTACTCGTTCCGAGCCAATGACTATGAAGAGAACCGCCACTTCCTGTTATCACAATATTTCCGGAAGAACTATAATTCCGCCATGCGCAACCTGCCCGTGATCAAATCGCAGGTACAAATTCTGCGCATGGAGGTATGGGTTACCAACCGAAATGGAAGCACTACCGAAACCCGGGACGTCGTGGGCTTGATGGACCTTGGTGAAAAAGAACCTTACAGCACCATCCCGCAAGTGCTTACCGCGCTGGATTATCCTTTCAACGATGCAAATGACCTGTACCGTCGCATCATCACCGATCCCGATAGCCGGAATCCTTCACTTATAACCGGTAAGCTGTCCGCATTGGGATTGAAACCCGTTCAGGATTTTGAAAAAACATTCGCACGCAAGCTGGGCCCCAATGATTATATCTACAATCAACAGGTAGGTTTCATTTCGCTTAACCAACCGCTGCAACCCGACGAGGTGCTGGCCGTAGCCTTTCAATACAGCTATAATGGCCGCATTTACCAGGTGGGTGAATTTTCGCAGGACATTCCACCGGACACCACGGGCAACAAGGCCGGCATTCAAAAGGTATTGTTCCTGAAATTGCTGAAAGCTACTTCGCAGCGTACCCAGTTACCTACCTGGGACCTGATGATGAAAAATATTTATACGCTTAGAACATCCGATGGCAGCTTCATCTCAAGCATTCAGCCCTCGGATTTCAGGCTACAGGTATTATATGAAGAACCAAGCATGGGCCCCAAGCCTTACCTGCCCGAGGGAGATAAAACGGGCATTCCACTCATACGGGTGCTGAACCTCGACCGGCTCAATACGCGGTCGGACCCGCAGCCCGATGGGGTATTCGATTACCTGGAAGGACTAACGGTGGTCTCGTCGCAGGCCCGCATCATTTTTCCTTTGCTGGAACCGTTCGGGCATGACCTGGATACTGCTTTCACCGGGCCCA
This sequence comes from Chitinophagaceae bacterium, assembly GCA_035628135.1. Lineage (GTDB taxonomy): Bacteria > Bacteroidota > Bacteroidia > Chitinophagales > Chitinophagaceae > DASPKM01. Next base: position 275,671 of record DASPKM010000001.1, read on the forward strand.
ACGTGGGCTTGCGTGACAAGTACCTCTTTTATCCTTTGTACGATACCATCAAGGAGGTGGCCAAGACCTACGCCAACCTCGACCGGTTCATCATCGCCGGTTCGGCCAAAGGACAATCGACCTCCGAAATTTCTTTGGGAGCATTCAATGTTCCACCTGGGTCGGTAACGGTGTCGGCAGGCGGACAGGTGCTGCGCGAGAACTATGATTATTCTGTCGACTACAATCTCGGTACGGTCAAGATCATCAATCAGGCCATCATCAATTCCGGCGTGCCGGTAAGCGTGCAGTACGAGAACAATGCGGGGTTTGGCATTCAGCAGCGAAACTTCATGGGATTGCGGCTGGACTATATCGCAAAAAATACCGCTACGGAACAGTTAAGTCTCGGCGCTACGATGGTAAGATTGGGCGAGCGTCCCTTCTTTACCAAAACAGTGTACAACGAAGACCCGATCCGCAATACCATGTACGGGGTAGACTTCAATTACCGCTCGGATTTTCCAAGGCTCACGCGGTGGTTGGACAAGTTGCCCTTTTACACCAGCAACGAAATGAGCACCATCAACGCATATGGTGAGGCAGCCTACCTGAAACCTGGTCACCCGCCACAGATAGGAAAGGGCGGCAATGGTTTGATATTTGTCGACGATTTCGAAGGAACCCGCAACTCCATCGACCTCCGTTTTCCGCTCATCAGCTGGGCGCTTGCATCAACACCGCAGGGGAATGGTCTTTTCCCCGAAGCAGACCTAAGAGATTCACTGGCGTATGGGTTCAACCGTGCAAAACTGGCTTGGTATAATATCGAACCTGTATTGCAGGATAACCGCAACCCCAACAACCCGGTGCGCGGTTATGAAAATTTAGTGGATCCCACCATCCGTCCTGTTACCGTGCAGCAGATCTTCCCGAACAGGACCACTGATTTCGGGCAGGCGCAACTGGTAACATTCGACCTGGCATATTACCCGCGTGAAAAAGGACCTTATAATTTTGAAGCGAGCGACACCGCGATAAATGCACAAGGCAGGTTTCTGAACCCGACAGCCAAATGGGGCGGCATTATGCGCGCCATTGACCAGGTGGATTTTGAAACGGGCAACGTAGAGTTCATCGAGTTCTGGCTACAGGACCCTTTCCTGAACAGTCCAGGCAGCGCTGGCGGACAATTGTATTTCAACCTCGGTAATATTTCAGAGGATATCCTGAGAGATGGAAGAAGATTTTTTGAAAATGGATTGAACACACCCAAAATACCCGCGCTGATCGATTCAACCAGCAAGTGGGGCAGGGTGCCGGCCAATCCCATACAAGTGACCAATGCGTTCAGCAACGATCCCGACGACCGCCCCTACCAGGACGTGGGCTTTGATGGATTGACCGATGATGGAGAGAAAGGCAAGTTCCAACAATACCTCGCGCAACTGGCCGCCAACTTCGGCGTGAACTCACCCGTTTACCAGGCAGCCATCAACGACCCTTCGCTGGACAACTTCCGCAATTACCGCGATGCGGCTTACGACCAGGCACAAACGAAGATCCTCGGCCGTTATAAAAATATCAATAACCCGCACGGCAACTCGCCCGTTGCCTCCGGCGACCAGCAGTTCGTTACCGCGTTTACCTTGTATCCCGACCAGGAAGAGCTGAACCGCGATAATACTTTGAATGAGCTGGAAGAATATTTCCAGTACCGAATCGACCTGAGGCCAGCGGACCTGCAGGTAGGAAGGAACTTCATTACAGACATCAGGGATTTTACACCCAATGGAGGCAAGCGTGAAAAATGGTACCTGTTCAGGATACCGATCGCGGAGTATGAAAAGAAAATCGGTAACATTCCCGACTTCAAATCCATCCGTTTCATCAGGATGTTCCTGCACAACTTCTCGGATTCAGTAGTATGCCGTTTTGCAAAGCTGGAGCTTATCCGTAACCAATGGAGGCGGTTTACTTTCGAGCTGGATACTACCGGACAATACAAGCCATTGCCGGCAAATACGCCTACTGATTTCAACGTGCTGGCGGTAAATAAAGAAGAGAACAGCTTCCGCAAGCCCGTCCGTTACGTGGAGCCGCCCGGCGTGGTGCGCCAGCAACAACTGAGCAATAACAATACATTGCTGTTGCAAAACGAACAAGCCATCAGCATGCAGGTATGCCGTTTGGAAAGGCACCAGTCAAGGGGTGTGTTTAAGACGATGAACCTCGATTTGCGCCAGTATGGACGCCTGCAAATGTTCATTCACGTGGAAGCTACCGACAACGACAATCTTCTGGCGGATAATGACCTTAGCGCGGTTATTCGTCTTGGTAATGATTTTATCAATAACTATTACGAGATCAGGATACCGTTGAAGAAAACGCCATGGGGCGCCAATGCAGATACGGAAATATGGCCCATGGAAAATGAACTGGACCTGGAATTGGACAAACTGGTACAACTGAAAGTGAGACGCAACAACCTGCCGGTTACCGACCCTAGGTTGCGTGGATATTATTCGGAAGTAATAGATGGAAAAACAATTGCCATTTACGGTAATCCGAACCTGGGCGAAGTGCGTGCATTTTTCCTGGGCGTATCGAATGATAACCTTGAGACCACCTGCTCGGAAATATGGTTCAATGAACTGAGGTTATCCCAATTGAATGAAGAAGGCGCATATGCGGCCCTGGGCAGGGTCGACTTTAAAATTGCCGGTCTCGGTACGGCGTACCTCTCGGGGAGTTACCGCAGCATAGGATTCGGTCCTATCGATCAGCGCGTGAACCAACGGCCGAGGGACCAATTGACGCAACTGGATTTTGCCACTTCGCTGGAGCTTGGGCTTTTAATGCCGAAGAATTGGGGCATATCTATTCCATTCTACGGAGGGATTTCCAAAGCCACCAGCACGCCGCAATACGATCCGTATGATCTGGATATAAAACTGAAGGATAAGATCAAGGCGGTTTCGGGCGCAGCAAAGGATTCCATTAAGAACGATGCCATCGACCAGACCACTATCACCACCATCAATTTTACCAATGTAAGAAAGAACAACACTTCGGGTAAAAAGCAAAAGCCCTGGAGCGTCGAGAACCTCGATCTTACTTACTCTTATACAAAACAGGAACGACATACGCCATTGATTGAAAGCGATGAGCGCCGCACGTATAAAGCGGGCGTTGGATATAACTATGTGGCCACTCCAAAATATTGGGAGCCATTTAAACGCGTGGTGCGGTCGCGCTCACCCTGGTTTGCATTGTTCAAAGATATCAACTTCAACCCGCTGCCATCGCTCATCGGCGTGCGTGCAGACATACACCGGCAGTTCGGCATATTCAGGCCCAGGAATGTGGGCGTTCCCAAGTCATTCACGCAGGAAACTTATGATAAGTTCTTTACGTTCGACCGTGTATATAATTTAAGATGGGACCTCACACGCTCCATCAACCTCGATTTCAGCGCCCAGAACCGGGCATGGGTAGACGAAGACAGCGGACGCCTCGACAGGCGCGAAAGAGAGCGCATGTGGAACAACTTCTGGAGAGGAGGGCGCAACGTTTCTTATACGCAACGCGCCAACGCATCGTACGTGCTGCCTACTACCAAGTTCCCGTTGCTCGATTGGACTTCTATACGGCTGAACTACACCGCCACCTTCAATTGGATCGGCGCTTCGCTGGTAGCAAAGAACCTTGGCAATACGCTGCAAAACGGGCAGGATAAAAATATAACGGCGGAACTGGACTTTACGCGGCTGTACTCGAAGTCGAGATGGCTGCGTGCGTTGGACCAGGATGCGCCGGCCAGCACATATACGCAACCCGATACCACGCGGAGAACAGATACAACCGGCGGCAAGCGCAGGAGAAGGGACCCGAACGCTCCGGTGCAATTGAATGGATTTACCAAAGCTCTCGGCCGCATACTTACTTCGGTAAAGCGGGTGAGCATAAATTATACTGAAAACGCCACCACTACTATTTACGGTTATACCGATAGTACGCAACTCATCGGCACTAACCTGCGCAGCGGCGCGCCGGGCCTCGGCTTCATCTTCGGCAAGCAGCCCGATACAAATGACATCAATCGTTATGCGCAGAAGGGATGGCTGACAATGGACCCGAACTTCAACTATCAAAACCGGCAGGACTATTCTCAGAAAATAAGTATTACCGCCCAGTTGCAACCGGTGCGTGACCTGAACATCGATATCAACCTCGATAAAACATTCGGTAAATCGTACAGTGAATTGTATAAGGACACGTTAGGGTATACCGGTAAGTTCTCCAGGCTCAATCCGTATTCGACCGGTAGCTTCAGCGTGAGCTACATTGCGTTCCAAACGCTGTTCGAGCCTTTCAAGGAGAATGAAGTGACCGCGGCTTTCCGCAAGTTCCAGGATTACCGTATTGTATTGTCGGAGCGGCTTGCGAAACAGAATCCTTATACCAATCCTAATCCGCAACAGCAGCCTGATGGATATTACGTGGGTTACACGCGTTATTCGCAGGACGTGCTACTGCCCGCATTTATCGCTGCATATACAGGCAAGGATCCGCAGAAGGTTTCGCTGATCAAGAATAACAATCCCAGCGTTAAGTCCAATCCGTTCAGCGGCATATTGCCCAGGCCCAACTGGCGTGTTACTTATAATGGCCTCACGCGCATTCCGGGTTTGGAAAAAATATTCAGCAACTTCTCCGTGAGCCATGCGTACAGCGGTACGCTGAGCATGAACAGCTTTAACTCGGCCCTGTTGTTCCAGGATCCTTTCCGCGCCGGGTATCCGTTCTTCATCGATACGCTTTCAGGAAATTTCGTTCCTTACTTCCTGGTGCCGAACATTACCATCAGCGAGCAGTTTGCGCCCTTGCTGGATCTCGACATGCAGTTCACCAACCAGGTTTCCGCGAGGTTCGAGTACCGTAAGTCGCGTACGCTAAGCCTTAGCCTTGTTGACTTCCAACTGAGCGAAAACAGGACTACTGAATTTACCATCGGTGCGGGTTGGAGAAAGAGAGGGTTCCCGCTGCCATTCCGAATCAAATTGCCGGGCAAGGACCAGGCATCCAATAAACTGGACAATGACATCAACTTCAGGCTCGACTTCAGCCTGCGCGACGTGGCTACGTCCAACAGCCGCCTCGACCAGACCGTTGCTTTGCCCACCTCGGGACAAAAAGAGGTGATCATTTCGCCGTCTATCGACTACGTCTTAAATAACCGCGTTAATATCAAATTGTATTTCGACCAGAGAAGGGTAATACCGAAGATATCTACGGCACCGCCGATTACGACCACCAGGGCGGGATTGCAGATTAGGATCGCGCTGGCGCAGTAATGTTATTGTCTCACTTTTTTTAGCAGCATTACATACCCACATAATCCTTTCTTCTTTTGCTTGTTTACCTGTACAGGTTTGATCATGTGGTATTCGGTAAATTGAGGAGTGTAAGCGAAGTTGATAATGTTGCCATCGATATCCCCCCACATTTTCTTTTCGTAAGCTACCTGGCGCTCGTTCCAGTCGTACATGCGCACTTCATACAGTTTAGAGGTGGGTTCGCCGATAAATACAAAATGGTAAAGGCTGCCTTGCTGCATCTGGAGAATGATGGGCATTTCGTATTCGCTTTCCATGGTCATGGAAGCTTCGCGCACCAATGCAAAACCAGCGTTGGCAAATAACACTTTCAAGCTATCGATCTGTTGTTTGTATTGGGCAACATCACATGCCTGCTGGCGTATGACTTCCTGCGAGAGTGCAGGCTTGGCGGCAAATGCCAAAGCGATCAGACAGATTTTACATAGGAACCTACCCATAACTACCCCAGTTTTTGATAAGAAATGTTGGACAAAATCGAAATTAGCTATTAGTTTTTACAATGTAAAGGCCTATGAATTAAAATATTGTCAATTAGTAATTCCTCTACTCCGCCCTTGGTAGTATTACTACAAAATGTTAAAACCTACGGATAAAGTTACCCCGTATTTTTATGTCCTGTGAAAGTAAAATGAATTGGCCTGGGCCGTGGAGGTAAGCACTAAGTCGTTGATACACACGTGTGCCGGAAGGGTGGTGCAATAGTGCACTACTTCGGCCACGTCCTGGGCGCTTAGCGGTTGAAAGCCCTTGTACACGCTCGCCGCCGTTTCAGCATTTCCCTTAAAGCGCACGAGTGAGAACTCCGTTTCGGCCGCGCCTGGATTTACCTGCGTTACTTTTATGCCATGCCGCAGGAGGTCGATGCGCATGGCTTGTGAAATGGCATTCACCGCGTATTTGGAAGCGCAGTACACATTGCCTTTTTCGTATACTTCCTTGCCCGCGGTGGAACCGATATTGATGATATGTCCCGAACCTTGTTTTTGCATCAATGGTATTACAGCCCTTGAAACGTACAACAGTCCTTTTACATTGGTATCGAGCATGGTTTCCCAATCGTCCATGTCGGCGTCTTCAAAATAATCCCGGCCCAGTGCAAGCCCGGCGTTGTTCACCAATACATCGATGTGTTGCCAATCCGCGGCAAGATCATTCACTGCAGTAAAAACAGCCTGCTTATGCCGTATGTCAAATACCAATGGCAATACCTTGATGGAATGTTGTTGCTGCAATTGTTGCTGCAGTTGCTGCAGCCTTTCTTCGCGGCGTCCGTTGATGATGAGGTTATAACCACTGGCCGCGAACCTTTCTGCACAAGCCCTTCCAAACCCCGAAGTAGCGCCGGTAATAAACACGGTTTTATTCATGGGCGCAAAATAAGAAGTTTATGGTTTGTGGTATGTGGCTATCTGACGAGAATCATCACTCCTTTTTTGAAAATCGTATTTCCCAGGTAATCGCGCCCCTGCACAATCCATACGTAAGTGCCGCTGGATTGTGGCTTGCCTCCAATAGTGCCGTCCCAACCGCGGCCGATCTCGGAAGTGTTGAATACGAGTTGCCCCCAGCGGTTGTACACGCGGAAGTAATCGAGGCGGCTGACACCCGGTGTTTTTGCAGGACGGAATAAATTGTTCCTGCGGCTGCCGGGCGTAAATGCATTGGGAACAAAAATATCAGGCTTGGTCTTGAAGACAATAATATTGACGGTATCCATTGCAAAGCATCCTTGTTCTGTCATGGCCTTGAGCGTGTAGGTCATGTTGTCGCTTAGCATGCAGATGGGATTGCCGATGTTTTTGTTGCTGAGGCCCGTTGCGGGATTCCATTCGAAAAATTCAGCGCCGGTTGCGTTCAATTGCAGCGGCTGTCCTACAACGATCGCAGTGTCATTTCCCGCAAACGCAAATATTCTTGGCCGTACATCCACCTTCACCGTGTCCCTGCCGGGTTTAGGACATCCCAGGTTGTCGTATACAGTAAGTATATAATCCGTTGGCCGCAGCGGGAAGGCGAACGGGGACAAGGTATTTGTATTAAGCAGGGTGGTTGCCGGCGTCCATGAGAAGGAACTGCCGATCATGCTGCCACGCAGCCTAGCGGTATCCTCGTAGCAAATGGTAGTATCAGGTCCCGCAAATGCACGAGGGTAAGGCACCGTGCGAATAGTGACCACGTCGGTGGCCGTGCATTTCCCGATGCTTGCTATAACAGTATAACTGGCAGTGGGCGTATTGGGCGTTGCTACCGGCATTTTTTTCGTGGGATCATCCAGCGTTGCCGCGGGCGACCACCTGAAATACAATCCATCGCCGGATGCATTCAGTTGTACATTATCGGTAAGACAAATCGTGCTGTCGGGCTTTGCATCGAGCGTTACAAAATCAACTACGCGCACCTTTACCGTATCGTGGTTGATGCAACCGCGGTCATTCAATGTTACAATGTAGTCCGTGGTAACCTTCGGGTATACGAGCGGGTTAGCAGATGCCGCGTTGATGATATTGTAGTTGGGCGCCCAGGTAAAATTGCCCAGTCCCGACGCGCTCAGTTGCAATGTATCGATGCTGCAGATGAGCGTATCGCTGAAAGGCAGCGTTATCGGGGGCTTGTCGTACACTATCACATCCTTGAATACCGTATCGATACACCCCTTAGTGTTTTGCACAATGAACCGCGCGGGCTTGGTGCCCGCCGTGGCGTACTGCCATTGCGGATGCTGCTGGCTAGACTGGTCGGTGGTAGTGGTCTCATCGCCGAAGTCCCACTTCCAGCCCGTTACTACGCCATATCTTGTTGTGGTGGTATCGGTAAAGATGAATGGAAAATCCTTGCATGCCCCGCTCACTGTAAAGCCGGGGAAGAAGCCTGGATAGATTTTCAGGATGGAAGTAGCGGAATCGGGACAGGTTTGCCCTTTGTTTACTACGAGTTTTATAGTATATACTCCTGTATCAGGAAAAGTAAACGTGGGTCTTTCAAGGGTAGAAGTGTCGTCGGTCCTGTTGGGTATGCCGAAATCCCAATACCAGCTTGTTACCAGCGGCGAAGGAGGGGCTTCGTTGCGGAAGCTTTGTGTAAAGCTGTCGCAGTTAATATAATCCTGCGCAAGCTGGGCCGATGCAAAATCGCAGCGGTCGTCTATCTGCACGTTAAAATCTTTGCGGTGTGTGCTCAGCCGTTTGCCGTCGCGCCACTCCGTAACGCATACGCACACTACATAATTTCCGCCCGGCGGCGCTATGCCCGATATAAGACCGGTGCGCGGGTTAATGGTAACATTAGGCCCGAGCGGTTGCGTTCCTGAATAACCTGCCGCATATCCCACGAAACCTATGTTTTGCGCGGGCGGTGGATTGGTAATAACAGGCGGGTTAGAAGGACAGGAATATGCATCGCAAAATTCGTAAGACAATGAATCATTATTCGGGTCGAATGCGCCGAAGTCCAGGCGGAACGGGCGGTTCTGGCAAATGAGCACGGTATCCTTCACTACGAAAAAAGGGCTGGAGTTGGTACCCGCGGGCAATGAGCCGGTGCCATGAATTTGTGTCACGTATGATGAGCCGATAGATACGTTCGGACTGAGATTATTAATACCGTCGATGCGGCAGCAGCGCTGGAACACCGCGGTATAACCATCAACGCTGCGGGGCAAATTGATGAAAGTGCTGTACGTACGCAGGCGGTAGCATACAGGCGAAGGATTGACGATACAGGGATTGGGAGTAGAAAGATTGATGAATTCATCTTCCATCAACGGCAGTGTGAAAGGCGAACCGGGAGCGGGAGTCTGGCCTACGGTACCATAAATGGCGATGCTTACTTCACTGTCCAATTGAGATCCCGAGGCATTGCAATCGAGGAATAATCGCAACGTCAGTTCATAACGGTCGGATCCATTAGGGCCGGCACCAACGTAGCGATACGAAATTTCTCCGCCTTTAATGTGCCTGGCCATTAAGACCTGGCAGCTCATTAAAGCCAGCAATATTGCCAGAACTCTTTTCATAATTATAGCCGGTTCAGATAGCCTCAGGTAACTCTAAATACGGGGCGATATATCAACAGGTTGGTTGATCGGAAGGATAGGATCGGCTGTTGAATTTAAAACAATTCAGCCAGAAGAAAGACAGTTTCGGGGAGGAAAATTTTATCGTATCAATATCATCGTTCCTTTCTTGAAAATCCGTTTGCCGGTAAAATCTGTTCCCTGCACTATCCACACGAAAGTGCCGGAATCCTGGGGCTTGCCACCGATGGTGCCATCCCATCCGCGGCCTATCTCGCTGGTGCTGAACACAAGCTGTCCCCACCGGTTGTACACGCGGAAGAAATCGAGCTTGCTAAGGCCGGGCGTTTTGGCAGGGCGGAAGAGATTATTGGTGCGCTTACCGGGCGTGAACGCATTGGGAACAAATATGTCGGGATTGGTTTTGAACACCATTACATTGATGGTATCGAACCCTTCGCAATCCTCGGGAGTATATGCTCGCAGCACATAGGTCATATTATCGTTGAGCACGGCTACCGGGTTGTGAATGTCGGTCCGGTTCATTCCGGTGGAAGGCGTCCAGCTATACAGTATTCCTCCCGAAGCATTCAGTTGCAAAGGCTGTCCTACTACTATGGCGGTATCGTTGCCTGCAAATGCAAGTATCTTAGGCCTTACCGTTACCACTACCGTGTCCCTGAAAGGCTTGGGACATCCCAATACATCTGTTACGGTCAAAATATACTGGGTTGTGTTGAGCGGAAATGCCAGCGGTGAAAGCGTATTGGCATTGATCAATGTGTTGGCGGGGCTCCAGTTAAAGCTGGATGCTACCATGCTCGCATTCAATTGTACGGTATCGTCGTAACAAATGGTCACCGGCGGGCCGGCGTTTGCGGAAGGGTAGGGAACGGTGCGGACACTAACGGTGTCCTGCGCATTACACTTACCGATGCTGGCTGTTACCACGTAGCGTGTCAATGGATCAACGGGTACGGCTATAGGATTCTTCTTCGTAGGATCATCCAGTGTGGCCGCGGGCGACCAGACAAATTTTAATCCATCCGTCACCGGCCTTAGCACCACCGAATCGGTGAGACATATCGTGGTATCTATCGGCGCGGCAAGCGTTACAAAGTCCACGACCCGTACGCGTACTGTATCGCGGTTGATGCATCCCCGGTCATTCAGCGTAACGATGTAGTCCGTAGTAGTCTTCGGCCATACCAATGGCGTAGCTGTATTGGCATTTAGAATATTGTAATTGGGTCCCCACGAAAAACTGCCGGTGCCATTAGCGCCCAGTTGCAAAGTGTCGATGCTGCAAATAAGCGTGTCTTCGAACGGCAGCGAGATGGGCGGTTTTTCAAAAACGACCACATCGCGGTAAAGTGTGTCCAGGCATCCCTTGGTATTGCCCACGATGAACCGCACGGGCTTAACGCCCGGCGTACTGTATAACCAACTGGGGTTTTGTGCCTGCGAGGTATCTGCTAACGTCGTCGAGTCACCGAAATTCCATCGCCATCCCGTGGGCACGCCATAGTTGGTGGCAGTGGCATCAAAAAATTGTAAGGGAAAATCTTTACAGCCTCCGGTGAAAGTAAAATCCGGGAAAAATCCGGGATACACCTTGACCGGCGCAAAGGCTGAATCTGAACATTGTTGACCGCGGTTCACCACCAGCTTCATCATAAATGTGCCGGTGTCGGGGAAAGTAAAAGTAGGCCGCTCCATTGTGGACGTGTCGGTGGTTATACCCGGCACTCCAAAATCCCAGTACCATGAATTGATCAGCGGTGAAGTGGTGGTGTTTTCAAAGCTCATCGTAAATCCATCGCAGGTAAGATAGTCCGGCTTCAGCGCAGCATCGGCAATCTGGCAGCTTTCCACGCGGAGGGTAAAGTCTTTGCGGTGTTCGCTGATTTTTACCCCGCGCCGCCATTCGCTGATACAAACATTAACAACATATTTTCCGGCCGGTGGCGCGATACCGGTAATAAGTCCTGTTCTGGGATTGATGCTCACATTCGGGCCTAAAGGATTGGAGCCCGAAAATCCGGATACGTACGTGATAAACTGGTATGGCGGTGTAGACGGGGTTTGATTATTGGAACTGGTGGCATCACCGCGATTATAAGCGCTGCAGAATGAATAGCTCAGCGAGTCGCTGCTATTGGGATCAGTTGCCCCGAAGTCGAGCGTAAACTGGCTGTTCTGGCAAACTACTGCGGTATCTTTCAACGCAAACACCGGGCTGCTATTGGTGGCGGTATCGGTAATTGCATTGGTGCCTGGAATATTGGCCACATACGTAGCGCCATCGCCCATGTTACCGCCGGGAATCGCAAACTCCATCATGTTTATAATACCGTCCGAACGGCAGCAGGTTTGAAAGGAGATGGTATAACCGAATTGGTTTTTAGGCAGGTCCCGCGTTGTTACATAGTATCCCACCTGGTAACATACCAGCGGTGGCGGTTGTATGCACGGGTACGCGCTGGGCGTGATGTTCATGGTTTGAAAATCGGAGCGGGCTACGGTAAAAGAAGCATGCAAAGCATAGGTGGAGGCGGAAGTTCGACTGAATATGCCGAGAATGACATCGGGAGGCATGGGAGATACGTTGGGACCGTTCGCGTTACATTCGCGGAACAGTCTCAACGTGATCTCGAACCGGTCTGTATTAGGGCCGGCACCAGGTCCTATATACCTGTAATACAATTCTCCTCCAGCAATATGCCCTGCTGATGCCGTTAAAGAAGAAAGTGCCAGAATGATCAAAGTTACGAACCGCGCGATTTTCAAGCTATTGGTTTTTAATCCTTTGGGTAAACGCTGCTATTTCAAAAACCTGCACCATAATAACGGCAAGGTATGGAGGGCTATTTTGCAATTACCAGCTTATAATTTCTCATTTCACGGCTGGTTTTCACCACAATAAAATAGACTCCGCTTTGAATACCAGACAAATCTAGTTCAATGACCGCTGCCCTAACCCGGTAGTTAAAGTTTTTAACGTTTTTGCCGCCCGATGTATATACCGATACCGAACGCAGGTCGGCAAGCGGTATATCGGTTACGAGTTGTGCGCGGCCCCGGGTTGGGTTAGGATAGATGCCCGGGCTTAATTTGTCAATGCCCACCAGGGTATCCAAACCCGGATTGATGCGTACGCCGTCCGGTAAACTCAGGTATACGCCATACGTTCCGTTGGCACAGGGATAAGGGCTGTTGCTGATAGTAACAGTACCGTAAACAGGATAGCAATGACAATTGTAACTATACACTAAGGGATAGCTGAGTGGCACAAACAATTGTGCATTGGGTGAATTGCTGGAGGCAGGATTGACCGTAGCGCCCGGGAAACTCCAGGTGTAGGTTGCCGTGGGACCATAATCGAACGACGATATATTATGCCAGGAATTTTTCATTATAAATCCAAGCCAGTTCCAATCCGGATAAAATGTAGCCACGAACCGCGCATTCACCGTTGGCCCATCTACTGAGCAGGTGCCGTTGTTATAACTGATCTTATACGTTCGGTTGGCGGTAGTAGGCGTTGGCACATGGGTGAGCGTTTGAGAATTGTTCAGGATCCGCACGTGACCGATAGCGGGTGAATAATAGTAGTCGTACACCTGCACGTTATCGATATACCAGGTATTGCCCGATGAGTTCGTGGCATATAAGGTAACTCCCGCGCCGTTCTCCCATTTGTAGCACACTTCGTTCTGCGAGGTCATTGATAAGGTAACGGGTGGATCGTAACCGTTGCTGATATCCACGGTGCCGCTGGCAATGGCTGCCTGCGTGGAGTTGGTGACATTTACATTCACTTCATCTTCGGTTTCCGGGCAGTCGACGGTCAGCGATAAATCGTCCAGTACAAAATCATTTCCTACTCTCATGCCCGACGTTGAATAGATATTCACGATCGCACTCGTTTCCGACGCGCCCGCCGTCCAGGTACCGGTAATTTGCACCCAGGAATTGGCCCCGCAATTCTGATAGGCAATTTGTTGATTGTTGACTACGGCCTGCCCGTTAATGGTAACGAGCATAATAGCATCGCCGCACGACTGGCTAATGCAGGAACCCGGCTCCACGTAGGGAGGGCCGACAGAATACACCCATCCCGTAAACCGGTAAGTCTTGCCTGCAACGATGTTCACCGTTTGCGCCCATACGCGATTGGTGACGGTTTCACTTCCGTCCACCCACATCATGGTGTTGCCAGTGCCCGGGGTATGGTCCGAAGTTTGGCACCATGGCGAGTACGTGACATGTGGATCTGTGGTTAATCCAAATCTTCCATGTGCTACCGTTGTATGGTAGGTGTAATCGGATTGAAAAGTGTTCAATCCTCCGGTGCCCAATTCAAAATCTCCGTTAACAATTAAATTCCTGGCTGTTTTCGTAAGGGTATAGATCGTAGACATGGAAGGCGTAGCGGTCGGCTGCATGACCGTCGTGCTGTTAAGCCCCGCAGAAGGCGCCCACAGGTAAGTGAACAGTGAATTATCGGCATCATTGTTACCGATGGTAGTTGAATTGGGCGTGCAGAGAATTTTGTCTGGACCAGCATTCGCAGAAAGGCAATTCTGCGAAAGGGAACGATAAGACAATAGCAATAGCGGGACAATTAGAAGTTGTCGCATGTTTAGGGGGTTTAATGGTGAGAAAAATTCCAGGATATGAAAGCGCTGGAAAATCTACTTCAAAGGACGTTATTTTTAATAAAATCTTCTAGAATAAAACCGCATTCATTCGGTTCCTCCCACATTCCCATGTGGCCCGAACGGTGCAGAACGTGCAGGTGAGACAACAATGTCAGGCCGGACTGCTGTACCACGTGGTCGTGGGGAATTACCGTATCCTGCTCTCCGGCCATGAAAAGCACAGGCCGTTTGAAATTTTTCAACACTTCCGTGCGGTCGGGCCGCTGCATCATGGCCTCATAATAGGCTATCAGCGCATAGGAATCCATATTGCGGTATCGGTCGATAAGTCTTGTTACGAGTTCGGGGTAAGCCTGTTTGGTGGCGGCTGAGAACAGGTTCGGCACAATACCTTTTAAAAACTCATGCACGCCGTGGTTGCGTATGAACTCGATGCCCTTGCGGCGGGTGGCTTTCTTTTCTTCGTTGTCGGCATAGGCTGTTGAATGTACCAGGCCCAGTGCGCTTACAACGTTGGGATATTTTTCAGCAAAGGCCAGCGCAACATACCCGCCCATGCTATGCCCAAACAAGGCTATCGAATCGATCTCTTCTTCCTGCAATATCACGTACAATGCTTCGGCCATATTGTCCATTGATACGTCGGGCGCCAATTCCGAATCGCCGCTGCCGGGCAGGTCGGGTAATATGACCCTGAATCTTTTTTCCAGTTGAATCACCTGTTCATCCCAGATGCGATGGTCTTCGCCGAAGCCATGCACCAGCATCACGGGCTGTCCTTCGCCACGCAGGCGGTACCAAAGGTTCTTACCTTGAAACAGCAGCTTTTTTTCCACGGATAATTCTTTTAATGATCAAAAAAATATTCCATATCACCAGTATAATGGTAAACCCGAGTGCGATCCTGTAAATATAATCGCCGTTCAGCGCATAAAAAGTTTTATTGGTATACGTATCGGGAATGGTATGTTTGATAGTAGCCACCGTATTCCAGGGTTGCGGCTTCAATACGTTTCCTTTCGGATCGATAAAGCACGATATGCCGGTATTGGCGCTGCGCGCTACCCACCTGCGTGTTTCGATGGCGCGCAACCGTGCATAGTTCATGTGCTGCCTGAACCCCGCTGTTTCAGCCCACCATCCGTCGTTGGTAATGATCACAATAAGGTTGGCGCCGTTGCGTATGTATTTGCTCATAAACTCGCCATAAATGCTTTCGTAGCAAATGGACGGCGCAATTTTATAATTGGTATTGCCGGCGTGCAGGATGGTGCGTTCGTCTTGCCGCGCATACCCACCGGTTGTTCCGCCAAACTGCTCGAACCATTTGTCGAGGAAGCCAAGGAACGATGGCAGCGTTTCCACGCCGGGCACCAGCTTGGATTTGTGATACAACTGCACCTGGCTGCTATCCATAAGCGCTGCGCTATTGTACGCGTCGAAATACAACTCCGTATCGGGATACCTGCGCGAATATTTTGTTTTGCCTTGTTCATCGAAAAATCGATAGCCTTCAATTCCCGTGAGCAGCCGTATGTGCGGATGTCGCTTCAGCATTTCGAATACAGGCTGCAGAAAAGGATGCTGCATTACCTGCGCTTCATCGATTGCAACAGGGATGGCTGTTTCGGGCCATACCACCAGCCTGGTATGGGTGTCGACAGCCGATTCCGTCAAGCGCAACAGGTTGTTCAATTGCGCGGCCGCGGTACCTGCTTCGAATTTTTCATAAGGGTCCACATTGGGTTGCACCACTACAATATTGTTCGGCGTTCTTTCTTTTAAAATGCTGCGCTGGCCCTCTACGTAATAAGACATTAAAAACGGAAGCAGCAACAGTCCTATTACCAATGTGCCCCGGCGTACATGAAAACCGCGTTGGGCAATGGAATGTTTCAACAAAAGGAACAGCGTAACGTTCACCAATAATACCCAAAGGCTGCCGCCGCTTACGCCTGTATATTCATACCACTGCACCCAGTTGGGGTATACGGCAAATACATTTCCAAGCGTGAGCCATGGCCAGCTCAGTTCCCAGTTAAGGTGCACATATTCAAATGTGAGCCAGGTGGCAATGAAGGAAACGTAGCCAACGGTTGCGCCCATCCGTCTTTTAATATTGTAAAAGCCTATCCAGGGAACGCACATGATCAGGCTATTGGCGAGCATGGCGGCGATGCCGCCCGGAACGGTGGAGTTCATGATCCACCAGGTGGTAGACACGTTCCATATCAGCATGGCCACATAGATCCATATAAAAAAAGTCCTGCGTTTTACCTGCTGCTGTTCCAGCCAGAACAAAGGAAGGAATGCAACAAATATTAAAAAAGAGAAGGGAGATACCGGCCAGCTCGCAAACAACAATAAACCTGATACAATTGCAAGGATGGCCGGGTGGATTTTCTTCACGAACAAAATTTTGCGCAACAAGTTCGTTAAATTTTTTTTTTGATAGGGTTTAAATTGAATGTTTAACCAATTTCATTTTATCTTGTTGTTCCCTAAACAAACCCAACTATGAAGCCACAACTACTGCTTGCCGCCATGCTGGTGACCATTAGCGCGTGGAGCAAACCCCAAACAGACACTATCCCGGGCGCCGAATTGTATTGCGTTTTTCCAAAATCAGTCAAGCCCGTTTTCCGTCTTACCGATAAAGACCTTGCCAGGCTGCCTTTTACCAATATTATGGAGGCAGTTAACGGACGTTTCCCTTTTGTTTTCGGCGATCCGCCTTCTACCATAACTTATACATTTTTGGTAGATGGGCTAGTGCTGCTCAATCCCAATTCCATTAATATTTCACAGATAGCATTGATCGAATTTTATCCTGTATCGCTCGATGCGGGCAGCGGAAGCCTTTCATCGAGAGGCACCTTTGTCATCACTACAAAAAAAGGGGCGGAGTCAAATGGATTTCATATCCGTTCCCAAACAGGCATTATTCTTCCTACCGATAAATCATTTGGTCCTACCGGTACTTCGGATTACGACTTGCAAAAAGAGCTGTTTACCTACCAGGAATTGGGCTATATGTTGAACGGCCAGCGGTTCCAGTTCAGCGGTGCTGTTTCCTACACAAGAAATGCAAACCAGCCCGGCTATAAGATGCAGCAGGGCGGAGTCAGCGAGGAATTTCATCATGAATTTAATAGGGGAAGGGTATCTTTATTCGGCGGTTATAACATTACCGACAAGCTGCGCCTCTCCGCGACCTTCTTGGGCACATTGCAAGGCAACAACGTTGGTTCCAAATACACACAGCTCTCAGGGACCACGTTCGATGGCCGGGCCAGCGATAAGGTGTCCTACTGGGGCGCGCAGCTTGGCCTGGAGTTCAAGCCCACCGCGTCTATCAGTAATTCATTCAATGTAATATACACGCCTTCGCGCATCGTTCTTGACCGCCATACCCTGGCTATCCAACCGCCCGGTAATCCTACGCAGGAACAAGTGGATCATAACGTGGCCAAACTCACCAGGTTGGCGATACTCAATACCACCAAAGGAATAATCAACAGGCAACAACCCGTGGAACTGGGTTGGGAATTGACGTTGCGCTACCATGAAAGCGACCTCGATGCCAATATGCGCAGTGTCATAGGGCCGATCGGGCAGCCGCCGGTTGCCTTCAGCACCGGGGAGGCTCATTACGATGAAGATGGATTTGCCATCATGCCGGCCATTTGCATCAATGCGGATCAACGTTTGTTTGCACGCGCCGGCCTGGCTTACGATACATGGGATCGCACGGGATATCAAAAACAGGAAGACAAGGACAAAGTATTTCCTTTTGGCGGCATACAATATATAGTGCCGGTAAAAAGTAATGCATTGTCGCTGCTGGAATTCCACAGTACGTATGGAAAATCCATGCAGTTCAACTTCCGTAACGATCAACTGGACGCATACTCGTGGGCCTCATCAACAACGCCGGCGGTTGGAACATATTCGTCGTTTGGGGAAACCAGGCCTGGATACACATGGATTACGGGCGTAAATACAGGCTTCGTTAATGACCGGTTGGTGTTGTCGTTGAATTACCTGCGCGGCAACGCTTTTCCTGCCCTCCTCATCAGGAGCCCTATAGGCTATGTTATTAATTATGTCGAAGTGGCGCGCGACGGTATATCGGGCGACCTGCAAGCCGTTATTGTCAATAAGGAAAAATTCTCGTGCAAGCTCAGGACGGTGTTGTTTTATGAGCGTATTGAATTAAAAGAAAATTCGTCGGGGGGCACTATAACTCCGGATGATAACCCCTTATTGAATGAGCACCATTCGCCGCAATGGCGCGGGTCGGCTTCGCTTGATCTGGCAGTTGGAAAAGTTTTCATGCATGCATTGGCGCTGTTAAACTTCAAGGATCGTGGCTATAGCGGCGTGCCTGCCCCGAAGATCATTTCCAATCATGGCCTCACCTTTGTAACGCTGGGTTACAGCTTTCAATCGGGCAGTGCAAAACGCGCCAGGCAGTGGGATGTAAGCATACAGGCAAGGAACCTGCTGTTGATGAAGGAGCCGCGGGCAACTATTTATTATGGATCCAGGTATGTGGGTGTGGGCGTTAATGCGCGATTATGAAAGTCATTGGTCATTGAGTCATTAGGTCATTGGGTATTATTTATGACTTAATGACCTAATGACCCAATGGCCATATCACGACCTGCTGTAATTCGGCGCCTCACGCGTGATTTCTATATCGTGCGCATGGCTTTCGCGCATGCCTGCATTGGTGATACGAATGAATTGTGCTTTTTGTAATTCGTGTATATTTTTTGCGCCGCAATAACCCATGCCTGCGCGCAGGCCGCCGGCATATTGATATACCAGCTCGCTTAAATTGCCTTTGTAAGCAACCCTTCCTTCAATGCCTTCGGGTACCAGCTTTTTAATATCGTCCTCAACATCCTGGAAGTAGCGGTCGCCGCTGCCCTGGCTCATGGCGCCAATGGATCCCATGCCGCGGTATTGCTTGAACTTGCGGCCTTCATAAATGATGGTTTCACCCGGACTTTCCTCGGTACCTGCGAACACTCCACCCATCATTACCGCTGAAGCCCCTGCCGCAAGCGCCTTTACCATATCGCCGGTATAACGGATACCCCCATCCGCAATCAACGGAACGCCCTGCTTCTGCAGAACGGCGGCTGCCTCCATAATAGCGGTGATCTGCGGAACGCCTGCGCCTGCAACGATGCGCGTGGTGCAAATGGAGCCAGGACCTATACCCACTTTTACCGCGTCGGCCCCTGCTTCGGCCAATGCTTTTGCGCCTGCCGCCGTTCCGATATTGCCGGCGATCACTTCCAGGTCCTTACAATTTTTTTTCACGCTTTTCAGTGCGTCTATCACGCCTTTGCTGTGACCGTGCGCACTGTCCAGGCAAACCACGTCAACGCCTATTTGTTGCAGGGCCTTTGCGCGGTCGAGCAAGTCGCGCGTAATGCCGAGTGCGGCGCCTACTCTCAGGCGGCCGTATTGATCTTTCACCGCATTAGGAAAGCTGTGCAGTTGCAGTATGTCGCGATAGGTAATAAGCCCTATCAGTTTACCGGCCTTGTCCACAACCGGCAGCTTTTCAATTTTATATTGCTGCAATATTTTTTCGGCTTTTTTAAGGTCGGTGCCTTCGGGGGCTGTAATGAGCTTGTCTTTCGTCATTACCTCGTGCACTTTGCGGTGATTGTCTGTTTCGAACCGCAGGTCGCGGTTGGTTAATATGCCCACCAATTTTTTTGTACTGTCAATAATCGGGATGCCGCCGATTCGGTTCTCGCGCATGAGCCGCAATGCGTCCGCAATGATGGCATTTTCATTCAGTGTTATTGGATCGAGGATGAGACCGCTCTCGCTTCTTTTTACTTTTCTTACCTGTTCAACCTGTTTCTCAATGGTCATGTTCTTGTGCAGCATGCCAATGCCGCCTTCACGTGCCAGTGCAATGGCGAGGCTGGCTTCGGTAACAGTGTCCATGGCGGCAGACACCATGGGAACGTGGAGTAAAATGGTGCGGGTAAGCTGTGTGGTGATATCAACATCGCGCGGTAATACCTGTGAAAAATTGGGTATCAGTAAAACGTCATCGAACGTAAGTCCTTCACCAAAAAATTTACTGGAACGGGGAGATTTAGATTGGGGATCGTTAATGATTGTTGCCATGTGCAAAGATAGGCGGCGGGGTAAATACGCGCCAAATCAATTTAGCCACAGCCTTGATACTTGTTATCTTGCAATCCTTATGGATATGTATATCGGATATGGAAAGCTGTTCGATTTTTCGTGCAGGGTATTTGAACGCATGGGTTGTTCTGCTGCGGATGCGGCCTTGGCCGCCAAAGTATTGCTGATGGCCGACCTGCGGGGAGTTGATTCGCACGGCGTGGCCAGGTTAAGCGGGTATATACGATTATGGGAAGCCGGCCGCGTAAACGCAACACCGGATGTGCGCGTGATACACGAAACGCCTTCTACTGCTGTAGTGGATGGCGACAGCGGGCTAGGACTGGTGGTGGCTCCCCACGCCATGCAGATAGCAATCGATAAGGCCCGCAACGCGGGTACCGGCTGGGTGAGCGTTCAAAATTCCAATCACTTCGGCATTGCGGCCGCGCATGCCATGATGGCCCTGCAATATGATATGATCGGCATTGCGCTTACCAATGCAAGCCCGCTGGTAGCGCCAACTTTTTCAACCGAGCGTTTGCTGGGCACCAATCCTATTTGCGTTGCAATTCCCGCGGGGCACGAACCTCCTTTTGTTGCAGACATGGCCACTACTACCGCGGCCAACGGAAAGTTGGAAATACTGCAGCGCAAAAATCAAAAAGCACCCGAAGGCTGGATCCAGGATAAAGATGGTAACTTCTCCACCAACCCGCATGAGTTGAAGGCGGGAGGGGCCCTGCTGCCCCTGGGCAGCGACCGCGAACATGGCAGCCACAAAGGCTATGCGCTGGGCGCTATCGTGGATATTTTATCAGCCGTGTTAAGCGGCGCTAATTACGGTCCCTGGGTGCCTCCATTTGTAAGCTTCCTGCCTGTTGGCGACAACCTCCCCGGCAAAGGCATCGGCCATTTTTTCGGCGCGATGCGCGTGGATGCTTTCAGGCCTGCCGGTGATTTCAAAAAGCACATGGACCAATGGATACATCGTTTCAGGACGGCTATTCCGGTAGTTGGACAAGAAAAAGTATTGATACCAGGCGATCCGGAGCGCCAAACGGAAACAGAAAGGATGCAATCGGGCATTCCCTTGCTGAAGCCCGTGCTCGAAGACCTGCAATATCTTGCCGAGCGATTTGAACTTGAGTTCAGTCATTAAGTAATGGGTCATTTGGTCATTGAGTCATTGGGTCATTGGGTGGTGTGGTCATCAGGCAGCAATGACTGATGACTTAATGACCAAATGACCTAATGACTTATTTAATAACTTTCGGTAAATTGTTTTCCCGTCAAAAAACCGCTTATGAACATTGTTGAAATCAAGGTGCTGAAAGGTCCTAATTACTGGAGCGTACGCCGTGGCAATCTCATACAAATGCGTCTTGACCTGGAAGAGTTGGAAGAGCGCCCAACCGATTCCATTCCCGGTTTCCTGGACAGGCTGCAACAATTGATGCCTTCCCTGTATGAGCATCGTTGCAGCGAAGGCAAGCCCGGCGGTTTTTTTTCGCGCGTGAAGGAAGGCACCTGGATGGGTCATGTAATAGAGCATATAGCGCTGGAACTGCAAACGCTGGCGGGCATGGACTGTGGATTCGGCAGAACACGCGGTACCGGAAAGACCGGTGAATATTTTGTAGTGTTCGATTACGTGGAAGAAGATGCGGGCGTATATGCGGCAAAGGCCGCGGTGCACGTTGCGCAGGCATTGGTGCATGGAACGGAATACAACCTGGAGCCAGATATTCAACAATTGCGCGAAATAAGGGAAGATACGCGGCTGGGGCCTTCTACCGGTTGCATAGTGCAAGAAGCCGCAAGGCGGGGCATTCCATATATCCGTCTTAACAAGCAATCATTGGTACAATTAGGATATGGCGTTCACCAGAAAAGGATACGCGCCACCATTGCAAGCACCACTTCCAACATCGCGGTAGACATTGCGGGCGATAAGGAGGAGACCAAGATGCTGCTGGGCAATGCTGAAATTCCCGTACCGAGGGGGACCATTGTCCGCAGC
The DNA here is from genome assembly GCA_035628135.1 of Chitinophagaceae bacterium. Classification (GTDB taxonomy): domain Bacteria; phylum Bacteroidota; class Bacteroidia; order Chitinophagales; family Chitinophagaceae; genus DASPKM01. The sequence goes on from DASPKM010000001.1 coordinate 297,913, forward strand.
GAAGCCGGCTTGAAGGATGCTATCGATAAGTTCGGTTACCCATTGGTGTTAAAGCCGATCGATGGCAATCATGGCAAGGGCGCTACTACCAACATCGTCAATTGGGAACAGGCGGTAAAAGCGCTGGAAGGCGCGCAGAAATATGGCAGGAGCGTGATCTGCGAACGGTTCATACGCGGCGTTGACTTCCGGGTGCTGGTCATCAATTACAAATTCATTTGCGCCGCACTGCGCACGCCCGCGGCCGTAACCGGCGATGGCGAACATTCCATTCAATGGCTCATCGACGAAACCAATAAAGACCCGCGCCGCGGCTATGGACACGAAAAAGTATTGACACAAATTACCGTAGACGATTTTACGTGGAAGATGCTCAACGATAAGGGCTATACGCTCGATACTGTTCCGGCAAAAGGTGAGCAGGTATTGCTGAAACCTACCGCCAACTTAAGCACCGGGGGCACTTCCAGCGACGTTACCGATGAAGTGCATCCCGCCAACATCTTCATGTGCGAACGCATTGCGCGCATTGTTGGCCTGGACATTTGCGGCATCGACATCATGGCGCCCGACCTGCGCACGCCGGTCACCGAAAACGGAGGGGCCATACTGGAAGTAAATGCCGCGCCGGGATTCAGGATGCACATCGAGCCTGCGGAAGGCTTGCCGCGCAACGTGGCCGAACCCGTCATCGATATGTTATTCCCAAAAGGGAGCACCGGCGTGATCCCTATCATCGCCATTACAGGCACCAATGGAAAAACAACTACTGCAAGAGTAACCGCACATATCGCAAAAAGCGCCGGAAAAAAAGTTGGGTACACCACCAGCGACGGCGTATACATCCAGAACCAACTGATGATGCGCGGCGACTGCACCGGACCATTAAGCGCGCAGTTTGTATTGAAAGATCCCACGGTTGATTTCGCCGTACTGGAATGCGCAAGGGGCGGCATATTAAGAGCAGGCCTCGCATTCAGGCATTGCGATGTGGCCATTGTTACCAATGTGGCCGAAGACCATATCGGGCTGGGCGGCATTAACAACGTTGAACAAATGGCCAAAGTAAAGGCCGTTGTACCTGAGACGGTTCGCGCGGACGGATTTGCCATTTTAAATGCCGATGACGACCTGGTATATGAAATGAGGAGAGAGCTCGACTGCAAGATCGCGCTCTTCAGTATGGATGAAAACAATCCACGTATCAAGCGGCACGCCGAAGACGGAGGACTGGCAACCGTATTCGAGAACGGCTATATCAGCATACTGAAAGGTAACTGGAAGATCAGGGTGATGCACGTAAAAGATATTCCCCTCACGTACGAGGGCAAGGCCGTGCACAACATCGCGAATTGCCTGCCAGCCGTGCTGGCTACCTATTTGTTCAGGGATATTACTATTGAAGATATCAGGACGGCGCTGCATACATTTATTCCTTCCTCAACACAAACACCGGGCAGACTGAACTTTTTTAACTTCAGGAACTTTACCTTCCTGGCCGATTTCGCGCATAACCCGCACGGCTTGCAATTGCTTTGCGACTTCATCAGTAAGCTCGATTACCCGCACCGCACTGGCATTATCAGCGGCACGGGCGACCGCCGCGATGAAGACATCCGCCAGCTCGGCGAAATTTCAGCGCGCTATTTCGACGAGATCATAATCCGCTGCGATAAGAACCTGCGCGGCCGCACCGCCGACGAAATCATCGGCCTGTTACGCGAAGGCATCGACAAGGTAAATTCCTCAGTGCCCGTGATAGTGATCCCCAACGAAGACGAGGCATTGGAATACGCTTATGCCAATACCAAGCCCGGAACGTTGGTAACCATCATGTGCGATGTGGTGGCCCGGGCGCTGGATAAGATCAGGGAGCTGAAAGAGCGCGAGGAGAAAGAGGCGGCCATCACGCCGGTAGCAATGGGCGGTTAAAGCTTATTGATGCTGCTCTCACCGCAGCTTGCAAACTGCATCCTGTGTGGCTTTCAGCTTGTTGCGCGTTGTGATTTCTATCTTTTAACTTGATTATGTTTGGTATTTTTGCTGTCACACCTTATTTTTGCACTCCCTCAGCGAAAGCTAAAGGCGGATTGCCCGATAGTATAATGGTAGTACGACAGATTTTGGTTCTGTTTGTCTTGGTTCGAATCCAGGTCGGGCAACTTACAGGAAAGGTTAACAGCCTTTCCTTTTTTATTGCTGATTAGTTTCCGCGGTGCATCGTTGCGCGATTTTTTTCGAAAATAACACAACCATTTCTCGGAATTATACGTTACTGGCATTGCTTATACCCCGCTCATTCAATCCGCCCGCGTCCTCCTAGAAATTTTCTGACGAGCACATCCTTTGATTGAACGCATCTCGTTCAGCAAGAATTCAATTCCTATTTACCAGTATTTTATCATTCTAAAACCATCATTATGAAAATTTCCAGGATTGTCTTGATCAACTGCATCAGGCCGGCGGCACTGTTGCTTCTCTTCGGCACGCTATTCATTTCACCGGGATGTAAAAAGGTCGGGGAGGCCACCGGCCCCGAAGTGGCCAGCGCACTGCATCCCACCGTACAAATAAGAGGAGTGGACATTTCGTTGGTAGAGGACGGATTTGTTTCACCACTCGGTGTTGTAACGGCCCCCGGCGACCCCTATAAAAGATTATTTGTAATAGACCAGGTCGGTAAGATCTGGATCATCGACAGCAACTGGAATAAAATGGCAATGCCCTTCCTGGATGTCACCAGTAAAATGATACCGCTTAATCCTAATTTCGATGAGCGCGGTCTGCTCGGTCTTGCATTCCATCCTAATTATATGTCGAATGGACGCGTGTTTGTGTATTACCAACTTCCTCCGCGCCCCGGCGGACCTGCGCCAGGTGTTAACTGGAACAACCTCAGCCGCATTGCCGAGTTCAGGGTATTGCCATCCAATCCTCACCAGGCCGTGATGGCTTCTGAAAGAACGATACTGGAATGGGATGACCCGCAGTTCAACCACAACGGGGGAGTTATTACTTTCGGACCTGATGGCTACTTGTACATCGCGCTTGGGGATGGCGGAGCTGCAAACGATGTTGCGCCAGGACATGTGGACGATTGGTATCCTGTAAATGCCGGCGGCAACGGACAAGATGTTGAACAAAACCTGCTGGGAAGCATACTTCGCATAGACGTTAGCGTTGAACCCTACGGAATACCCGCCGATAACCCATTTGTAGGCAAACCGGGCATGGATGAAATATATGCTTATGGATTCCGGAATCCATACCGCATCGCTTTTGATCCCGGTGGAGACCGCCTGCTGTACGCTGGCGATGCCGGACAGGTATTGTATGAAGAAGTGAGCATTGTGAAGAAAGGCGGCAACTACGGTTGGAACGTAAAAGAAGGCAAGCATTGCTTTAACGCTGCCGACAATAAAACAACGCTTCCAAGCTGCCCGACAGTTGACAACTTCGGCAACCCGCTCATCGATCCTGTTATCGAATTGAACAACTGGCAAAACCCGGCTGGTGGAAAGGCCACCACCGTTATCGGTGGACAAGTGTACAGGGGCCACACTATTCCCGGATGGCACGGTGCGTACGTGTTCGGTACTTTCTCACAAACGCCCACTACGCCCAATGGCGAACTGTTCATTGCCGCGTGGCAAGCCTCTAACGATTGGGTGTTTTACGAAGTTTCTTTAAAGAGCAATCCTAATGATATCGGCTATTTCCTCAAAGGCTTTGGCCAGGACTGGGCAGGTGAAATTTACCTGACCGTGTCCAGCATCGGCGGACCAAATGGAACAACCGGTAAAGTGTTCAAATTGGTACCTGCCAGGAAGATCGGAGACCCTGAAAACTGATGGATCCACAATGAAAAAAAATTGCATTCCGAATGGCAAACCCGGAATGCAATTTTTTTTTGATATCATTTTTCCCGCACCAGTTGTACCGGTGCAAGCGGGCGTTGTTCTGCGGTTGGTTTAGTTACCGCAAGTATATTGTTTACCACCAGGTATACCAATCCCTCAAAAATATGTTGTTGCGTACCGGCCTGCCAGGGATCGTCTATAAACTCGGCCAGATCGGTCATTCCTTCTTTATAAGTCTTGGTTTCGGCAAAAACATACAGCAGGGCCTGGCACAGGCTCGTCATGTTATACTCGATGAACTGTCGGAACAAGATATCAGCCGCAATTACGGTTTGCACCTGCGATGCTGCTACCTGCCAATTGCCTGATAATTTATCGACAGTAGGCTTCTTTGTCCAATCCCATTTGGAATATACGATCGTGCATCGTTCATTCAGGCAAAAGCTTAGTTCGTGCAGGCCCGGTTGGCCGGGATCATACAGCCAATCTACCCGTTGTGCCAGTTCCTGTTCGCTGGCATGATGGTCCTCATCATTTTTTATAGAGCATATATAGCGGTAGCGTTTGTATTCAAAATCAAATATGTCTTGTAACCTTTCCCTGCTGCGTGCGCCGGGTATGGTTGACAATTGTGCCTGCATCCATTGTATAAAATCCGGCAGGGGCATATTGTCAACGCCATGTTTGCCAACAAAGCGTTCATATAGCAATAGCGTCCTGCTAAAAGCAGCAACGGGCTTCCATGCGCAAACCATTTCCCGTATGGATTGCAGGTTGTTGGCTGTATTGCTCCGGTGCTGGCTTACATAACCGGGCATGAGGATGTTGTGCGCCCATTTATTCTCGTCCTGTTCATCGGGCAGCAGCCCGGCCCGGAAGTGCTTTATCACTCTTTCGTAGTAATCAGGGTAACTGATGAATAACCTGTTGGCAAGCATCCTGCTGATCTGCTGGTCGGTTTTCAGGTAACCGATCAGGTGCGTATATTGAACGCCGTGAGGAGATATGCCGAAGTGGTTGAGCATTTCATACGGAGATTCTTCTTTGGTTAGCTCAAGCCGCATGGGAGGCAATAGTCCTGTGTGCGTAACGTTCAATTGGTTGAGCAGTATTCTCGACAAGACCTGTTCCGCTAAATGGTTGGCGGTTTGCGGAAAAGCCATGCGGCCGATAATGCTTTTATAACTTTCAAGAAATTCAAAAGCCTGTTGTGCGTGTTGTTTGAAAAAAGCAATATTGTTTCCGCCAAAGACGCCCGCGTTGATGGCCTCTGCTTCGCCTGGTTTGAAATGATCGATCCATTCCGGCAATGGCTCGCCGGCGGCGGCGGTCCTCAACATGTCCAGCGTAATGGTATAAAATGCCTGTCGCGTGGTTTCAAACTCCATGTTCTGGTAAACCACTCCGCGTTCGATGGAGGATCCGAAGAACTTGTTCCAGATGAATACATCCCCATCAACATGCAGGAACGGTTTATCCTGCAACCCGTATACATATATTTTAGGAACGGCCCAGTAGTAACCGGGATAGTCTAAGCTATCCAATACCGTATGCACCCTGGTATATGGCAGCTTGAAAGTATCCACCAAAATGGATTTGCCCAATGCATCGGTATATAATTCTACTTCATCATAATATTTTCTTAGCTGCAGGCAACTGAGCGTCCAGCTCATCAGGTGATAGCAGGCATTCAGCCATCCTCCTGTAAGGCCGGGCTTTGTCCATAGTGTCTGAACTATTTTCATTGACTGGTGTTTAATATAATTTCATCAGGCCGGCGCATATTGTTTGCTTGCGATTAGCTGGTTCCTGAACAATGAATAATATCCCTTGCGCGAAGCGGCCAATGTTTCGTGCGTTCCCGACTCCGCAATATTGCCGGATTCCATGTAAATGATCTCGTCGAAATCAACGATGGTGCTAAGACGATGGCTTGCTACCAGCACGATGCGATCGGCAAATTGCCTGGAAATGGTTTCCATGATGTGCCGCTCGTTCTCCGAATCGAGGGACGAAGTAGTTTCATCCAGGATGATAAAGGCCGCATCTTTCAGGAATACGCGTGCCAACGCCAATTGCTGCATTTGCCCGCCGGATGGCAGTATGCTTTGCTCGCCGTTACCGATCTTGCTTTCCAACCCTTGCGGCATTTTTTTTACATGGGCCGATAAGTTCACCAATGACAGGCTTTCCCAGAGTTGTTGATCTGTAGCTGCGGCGTTGCCGTACTGTAAGTTCTTTCGAATGCTGTCGTACAGTATGCAGATATCCTGTGTAATAACTGCCACGTGTTTCATCCAATAATGCTTGTTCATGTCCTTCAGCCGCATGGTATCGTTGATCATCACGCTGCCTGAATGCGGTTCATACAGGCCGCATAGTATTTTAATGAGTGTGCTCTTGCCGCAGCCGGTGGGACCAACCAGCGCATACTTCCTGCCCTTCTCTAACCGCAGGTTGACATGGCGCACCAGCGACTGCCCGCCATTGTTATAGCTTACGTTGCACAGTTCGATGGAATGAACAGGCCCGGCTGATTTTGAGCGATCGCTCTTTTCAAATTCCTGGTAGTGCTTATCTGTTAAGACGGGAGTGATGCGCTTGACAGATTCCACGGCTTTTACATAGTCCACGTATAAGCCCAGCAAGTCGTTAGCCGGGCCGTACAGGCGGTTCAAATATTGTATGAATGCCACCATCGCCCCGATGGTGAGGGTTTTCTCCATTACATGGTATCCGCCATATGCCAATACTACAACTGGGCCCAGGGAAACCAGGAATAGTGAAATGTTGCGCGAAGTGGATGTAAGCAGTGTGTTCTTCTTCTGCAAGCCGAAAAGATTTTGCAGTTTACCCTGGATGTCCAGCAATTCCGCGGTATACGCATTAAAGGTTTTGATCAACTTGATATTCCTGATCCTGTCGAAATAGAAATTGTAATTATCGCCTTCCTGCTTGCCGATGCTTTCTATGTTGCGCCTGATCTTCCCACTGAGCCGCCTGTTTGCGATGATAGATAAGGGCAGGAACACCACCGATGCAATGAACAACGTGTAATCGAGTATGCACAACATTATCACCAATCCTATTACCGAGAGGCTGTTATTGAGCAGCCTGATAATGCTGGTGGTAAGAAAGTACTGTATCTTGTCTACCTCGTTGTTCACGCGCTGGATGGTATCGCCGGGATTGTTCGACTCAAAGTATTGCAATGGCAAATGCAGCAGGTTGTTGAACAGTTTTGTTTTAATATCGAAAATGATCTTTCCACCCAGCCAGGTATTCAGGTAATCAGAGGCAAGCCCCACCAATGCTCTGAGTATATAGATGCCCGTTAGTGCGAGCAACAGCCACATCAGCAACGAAAAATCTCCGGAGGGCAGCACTTCATCGATAATGATTTTTAAAAAATAGGGGGACGCGAGGCCGGAAAGGGTAATGATGATCAGCAATGCAAACAGCAATACTTCGTACAACCAATATGGCCGCAGGAATACGAAGATATGTTTCAGGTGGCGCTGCTTCATGTTACGAGGTTTGTACGGATGGTACCTGTGCCGCGGACGGCTGACGGTGTATGGAGAAAAATTCAAGGATGGCGGTTGCCGCCGCAGCCGCCGCTCCGGGTTTGTCTGCGTATATTACCGGTTTGTTGCGTAAAAAATCGCGCAAAGCGTATTGCGCCTGTTGACTATAGACATAGTAAAACAATACAGGGGCTTTTGCGTACGCCTCGGCGGCCTGCCGGTTAGTTTCTATGGATGCCGGGTCCGATTGCTCGTCTATTACCATGATCAATGCGTCGGGTTGTGCGGCATACAGGAAACTGGCCGTATCTGCCCAGTGCCAACGGGAACGGTTATCGGCGGGCACTACTTTGTCGGGAAGGCCTGTTACGATAATATCCGGCCGGCAAAATTCCTGTACGCCCTTCAGCAGGTTGCGAATGAATGCAACAGGGTCGGGGATGCCGGCTTTCGATTGTTGCCAGTACACCAGCGGAAACGAATAGCAGGCTTCCACCAATGCGCCCTGGGGAGTGGGACAGATGTATTCCACATCATAGCCCTCGGCTTCCAGTATTTTTTTTATTGCTACCTGAGTGGAAACGCACTCACGGTTACCAGTACCTGCAATGGCGAGCACCGGGGTTGTTAATTCCGGAAGGTATTTGAACCTGGAAATATCGCTGTACGCTTGTGCTACCGGTTCCGGCAGGTACACCTTGCTTTCTGAACCCACATTGCTTTTCAAAGCATCCAGGAAAGCGGCAGCGTCCTTATCAAAAACCATAAAATCCTTACCTGCTTGCAATAACCGCGAAAATTCGCGGTATACAGTCCGTTCATTACCGGAGAAAATATAGTCCGTCAACCGGCCGATGGCTATCGTATCTGCGTCCCGTACATTTTCATCGGAAAGCAACTCGCGCAGCGGCTGCCGGAATGATTTAAAGCTTCCGCAAACCTTGAAGCCATTGCGCAAATTTTTTATGTCTATGTTCCGTAGCAGGGTAAAAGCAGGATCGCCCAGCGGCGCAACGAATAATTCCTGAATATCCCCGAACTTATTTTCCCTTAGCAGGTGTTTGAGTGCCAGGGGGCGTATTGTTTCCTTATCGTAGTCGCAAACATCTTCATAACCATATTCACTAGGGTAATGAATATGCGGAGGAGCTGTGGTTGTCACCGATTGCTGTATCATTGCCGCTCTGGCGGCCATCCATCCGGGCTTTTCATTGCCTGCGATCCATTGAGCGATCTTTCCTGTTATCTTGGGGCAGGCAAAGCTGGTGCCGTGCGAATCATAATACTGTCCGCCCGGCAACATATCACAGGTATAAAAATCGATCGGGTTGCCCGGAATGTGCACTACAGCATCATAATTCTGCAGGTACATGCTGCCCACTCCAATCACCTTAGGATAACAGGCAGGGAATGATATTTTGCGGAAATTATGCTCGGCCGCAACTATGATGACATTATTATTGAAGGCATGATCGCAGGCGGCGGCAAGAGGGCCAGGGATATTATCTGATTGTATCCCCGAACTGATGTTTATGACCGCCACTCCCTGCTCAACGCATCTATTAACGGCAGCAGCTAATACCTGCGCGTCTGTTTTCAGCGCGCCATCGAAGATCTTAACGATATAATACCGTGCTTTTGGCGCATATCCATGTATGATAGACAGGCAGGTAGTGCCATGTCCGATCCTGTCCATAAAATTGCCTTCCTCGTACTGCAGTTTTCCTGCCGCATCCCGGTATATCCTTACGCCTTCCACCGCCGTTTCGATACCCAGCTTTTCAATATCGGCTCCGCTGTCTATAATACCGATCTTTACCATAGGCTACGTTAATTTTTAGTCCAGGCTGATGACGCCGCTCCGCGACAGTATCTCATTGCCTTGTTCAGGGTCACGCTCATCGCCGAAGTTCTGCTCGTACACAGCGATCATTTTTTCTTCCATGAAATATTTCCATGAAGAACAGATCTTGCTTTCCTGGTTGTCTACAAATCGCATATTGCAGGTCTCTTCGCATATTGGCAGCACTTTGCAGGTCCGGCAATCCGGCTGGGCGGTCTTGTCGAACTTCTTGAAATGGTTCAAGCCATCGTTCCCGGGATTGAACTCGGATATGTGCTGTATCCTTTTTTCTTTGTTGTTGATGGTGTTGTAACATTTGTGTATGTACCCGCCATCGTCGATGGAAAGGGAATTGGGACTTTCTACCGTGTTGCAATAAAATTCTGAAAATGCGGGATAGGCTACTTTCAATTTGCGTTGTGGCAGCCCGTACCTTCTCGCGTAGTCATTGTAACGCTCAAGCCTTAGCAAGGCGAAATCGTGTTTGGACTTCTGGTATTCATAGCTGGTGAAGTACACGTCTTTTTCCTGGTTGTACCCTACGTAATTGTAAAACTTGGGCGCCCAGTGAAAAGTGATTTCCTTTCGGCGTTGCGGCCAGATGCCTCTTGCTTCCAGGTCGTCGAACAGGCCGGGCAAATTGTTATACACCATCTTGTCGCCATTGATCCGGATGATGGTAGTAAACTTGCCTTCGGGCATCAGTTCCAGGTTATCCAGTATTTTATCGTAAGTACCCTTGCCGCTGACGTACATGCGCATTTTGTTGTGCATGTCGCGGCTACCGTCGATGGTTATCTGCACTTCTTTCACCTTGCAGCGGTGCAACATATCCCAGGTCTCCCTGTCCAGCAAGGTGCCATTGGTAATAATGGCTGAGCTGTATCCGAGATTATTTTCTTCCGCCAGTGGTATTACATAGCTTGAAAAATCTTCTATCGCTTTCTTCCGCACCAGGGGTTCGCCGCCGAACCATTCCACGCTGATGTCTGTTATAGGCACGGCGTGGGGCTTGTGAATGGTTTCGTACACCATTTTTTTCAGGGCGTTCATGTTGTCGTCATTCAGGTACTTGGTATCTGCATTCTTTGGGTTCTTATCGCCCTGGAAGCAATAGGGGCAATTCATATTGCAGGTGTTGGTCGGCGCAATCACAAAGAACAGGGTCGATGAGTCTTCGCAGGCTTTGCGGCCGGCATTGGCGCGCTTTCTTATCTCTACAAATTCATCCACGTCCTTTGATATGATCATACCATTTTTTCGCAGCAGGTCTATCAGCTCGATATCGAGGTAGTGTATTTCCATGCTGTTGAGCTTGGAAAGGATGATGCCTTCGTCCCAGTTCACCTTTATCATAGAGTTGGCAAAAGAATTATATACTATATATATCTTTCTTTCCGGGTGGGGGATGAAGAAGTTATAGTAGCTTAATTTAAGATGAGGCAGCATATGACTGGTTTAAGTTGATTGGAAATAATGAAGCAGCCGTATGAAACGACTGCTTCATTGGTGTTAGGTCAGCACGTCAAAATCCTCTGGAACACTGCCTACTGCAGTTTGGTTACAGCTATAACCTGATTGACAGGCTACAGATGTTGCTGACTTGTAGTACCCGCTACCGCAGTAGCCTTGTACTAACTCTTCCTGGTTGATTTTCTGGGGCTTCACAAGACCCATTTTTTCTTCTTTCATAAGTGTGTATTTAAGTGAAGAAATCACTAACCTGGCGGGGTTTGCAGCCTCGCATGTGCATATAAGAAGCAGATCTATCTTTTTGCATTGCCGCTGATGGTCCCCGTTAATTGCACGGCATTCGCCAGCACTTTATCGTCATAAGGAAACAAATCCTTATAGTGGGTTATGGGCACCAGCAGGTCGGGCTTCAGCCCGTTGTGCTCTACTGATCTCCTGTCCGCATCGAAATAAGTTTTGCTCATGATGTTGGTCTTTACCACCACATCATAGGGCAGGTACATGTACGCCGCATTGGCATAAGCGCCGTTGGTGCGCTCACTGCCCACGATCTTTGCCGAACAGTATTTCCTAAGCGCGGCGGCAAACAATTCCGATGCGCAGGCAGTTCTGCCATCTACCAGCACGATTATTTTAAGGTGGCTTAAGTCCAGGAATTTATTGGGGACTGCCGTCCTTGGGCCCATGGTCTTGCCGTAAGCATCGTACGAGAATACCACTGGTTTCTTGATGAAGCATGATAATATGCGAATGGCTTCTATTTCGGCGCCGCCGCCATTGCCACGCAGGTCGAAAATAATGCCCTGCATTTGCTTGAGCGTATCGGCCAGGTTAAAGAAGCTGATCCAATCGCCGATGGCCCAGCGGTTCAACTTCACATATCCCCAATTATTGCCATAGGCCGCAAACCGCATGTGCTCCGGCCGGAAATTGGAGGGCACCGCGCTGGATTTTTTAAACCTGACCATTAATTCCTGCGACGCGCCATTGGCCGACGCAAGTGTGATCCGCATCGAGTCGTTCTGGGCCCGATAAAATAAACGGGCTACGGCCAGATCCCTTCTTTCGTTTTCGCTTCCAAAGAACAGTGCACTCGATGAATCAACGTATTTGTCTACCGGCACCCCATTGATGCTGGTTATTTTCATGCCCAGTTGCACCGATTTCTTCAAGTCCTCGTCAAATATGCCCACCACCTGTATGTCGTCATTGATCTTTCTCGCCAGTATGGGACCAATAAGCGGACGCTGGGCACTCCCCGCTTCTACATAAAAATGACCATCGTGCAGGCTTTTCATTAACTTATTCATATCGCCCACTTTTTCCTTGAAAGGAAGAGGGGAAGCAATGATGGCGTCGGCTTTTTGTAATGTCGAGGCTTTATCGATGTTATGCTCTTTGAAGTAGGGATACACCTGTATGAAGTGTTTCATCAGCTTCAGGGTTTCCAATTGCCAGTCCACATTTTTATGCTTTGCACTGTCAGGGATAAAATAATATTCGGGAATGGTCAGGTTGGTGAACGAAGTATAATAAGAGATAGGGTATGCGCTGCCAAAGTCTTTAAACACGTATTGCGGGGCCTCGTGTTTTTTATCGCGTGTAAATTCGTAGAAGAATGCGCCGCGTGCTGTTTTCCTTCCCAATGATTGATCGAAAATATTGCACTCACCCACGATGCACTTGAAATCGCGTGCATTGTCCCTTTTATTCAACACGATGGTGATCTTATTGATGTCAAGCAGGCTGTCGGCCTTTTGCCCTTCCTGGCAGGGTTGCAGGTTTTCGTTGGCTACCGAGAACTCTATCGGCAGCCGGTATTTATCCTTTGTAATATCCACTTTTTTCCGCAGGCATTGGCCATTGGCCGATTCAAAAATGAAAGTGCACGCACTGATGTTCTCGGAATAAAAATTAAAATAAAACGCATTGGCCGAGCCGGTGGTAAACTGCAGCGGTTGTGCGAGGTTGATTTGCCACGAGGGCTGGTTGTTTTGCCCGGTAACAAAAGGCGTGATGCTTTTGGTGACCACATTTTCAGACAGGAGCCTCGAAGAGCCGAAGAAGGTATAATGGTTGCTGTACGTTGCGTTAGCGGGCATAAGGTTGTGCCGCACTTCTCTTTTTTCTTCCCAACACTCAATGTTCCATTGGGCATACAAGGGCAGGGCAAGTACTGTCAGGATACAGGCAAATATCTGCTTCATACTAAGCAATTAGTAAGTTTTACAAGAATTATTTTTCAAGAAAGTATGCGCCTGAAAGGCACCTGGGACAACCAGGCAGTTTTATTGGATATTCATAGCTGCACGGATACTACTAACGGGGTAAGTGATGTATAAATAAATTTACTATAGATAGCAAAGCGGTCCGCAATTTTCATCCCGGTTTTTAGACCGGAGTACTTCGGTATTTTTTCCGGGTTTGGCCGGAGCAACAGTACGTTATTCCGCCCTTAGATTTTCTACAGGTTTTATCATGGCGGCCCGCAAGGTTTGCAGGCTTATGGTAACAAATCCTATTACCAATGTAAGCACGCACGCCACCAAAAAAATCCACCATGGAAGCTGTATCCTGTATGCAAAGGATTCCAGCCACCGCTGCATGATCCAGGCTGAAAAGGGAACAGCTATCAGCGATGCTATCAGTATTATGTAAAAGAACCCGCGCGACAACAGCCCGAAAATATTGGCGGCGCCGGAGCCCATCACCTTACGGATGCTGATCTCTTTTGCGCGTTGTTCTATGGCAAGCGAGAACAATGCAAACAGGCCAATGCAGGAAATGAATACCGAAACGATGGCGGCGCCGGTGATTACTTTCTTCCACCTTTCTTCATTCTTGTATTGCGCGGATATCAGCTCGTCTACAAACCGGTACCTGAACGGGTACAAGGGAACAAGTGACTTGTACACCGATTGCAGTCCTGCAATGGCCTCCGCTTTATATCGCGGGTCGATCTTAACGGCAAGCTCTCCATACACCCATTGCTTCGGTTGGTTTAATAGCACAGGGCCAATGGCATTTTTAAGAGATGCAATGTGAAAATCGGGCACAACGCCCACAACGGTCAATTCCTGTCCGCCCCATTCTATTTTTTTCCCCAGCGGCACATTCCACCTGGCCGCTTTTACAAAGGAGGCGTTCACCATGCAGTTGGCGGAATCTGATAAGTGGTCTTTGAAATTCCTGCCGGCAATAACGGGTATTTGCATCACCTGGAGGAAATTGTTATCTACTTTCAGAAATGGAACGCCGGGTATGTTTTCACTGCCGGCCTTTACATCCATTTTATTTTCTGCGGTAATGGGTATGCTTTGCGCGCCTGCAAATTGAACGTGCCGCTGTTTGGCCAGTTCGTTCTTGAATAGCGCAATATCGGGGGGATTAATATAAGGCAATTGCACGTTCACTACTCCCGCGGCGTTGAAGCCCAGGTTTTTGTTCATCATGTAATCAAATTGCTTTTGCATTACAATGGTGCCTGCGATCAGGCAGATAGAGATTACAAACTGTACCACCAACAATGATTTGCCGAGCGTGCCGCGTCCGCTTAGCCTTACATTTCCTGCAAGCGTGCGGGTGGGATTGAACCGCGCAAATGACAGGGCAGGATAGAGGCCCGCCAGCAATGCATTCACCACAATCAGCGCCAGGAACAGCGCCAGCGTGTCCAATTGAAAAAGATAAGACGCTTCAAGCTGTTTGTTGGCCACCGAGGTAAACAAGGGCAAGGCCAGATAAACGATCAGGAATGCAGGTATAAATGCAAGCAGGTTCAAAAGAAATGATTCCCCGATGAATTGCAAGATCAGCTGTCCGCGTGAACCGCCGATCACTTTCCTGATGCCCACTTCCTTGGCTCTTTTTAATAATCGCGCCAGGTTCTGGTTAATGAAATTGATACAGGCAATGGCAAGTATGAAAAACGCAATGCCGCTGAGGATGAAAGAATACTGCGGGTCGTTCCAGTCGCGGATGCCGTTGCCGGAAGTGTACACCTTATCCCGGTGAATGCCCGTGAGCGGCTGCAATTTGTAATTGAATGAGAAATTACCGAACTCTGTCCTGATGGCCGCGAGCTTTTCTTTCGCCTGGTTTTCGAACACAGATTGGATCTTTGATTCTACCGCCGAAACATTCGTTTTATCGTCCAGCAATACGAATGTATTGAGTATGCCCATGAACCATTGCATCGTGTAATCCTGTTGCAATACCCTGCTGATGGGCAATAATATATTAAAGCGGAGGCTCGAGTTCAGGGGAGATTGCGCGGATATTCCAGACACCATGAAGTTTTCAAAATTTCCATTTTGGAATATCCTCAATATTTTACCCACGGCATTCACATCGCCAAAATATTTCAACGCCATTTCTTCCGATATCACCACTTTGTTCGGTTGGTCCAGTACTGCTGAAGCTTGTCCGTGTAATAATTTAAAAGAAAAGAAAGTAAAGAAATTTGGGTCGGCATAATCTACCTGCTCGCTGAACACTTCATTTCCTTTTGCCACCAGTTCATCGCTTCCGCCCATGAAACGGCAGGCAGATCGTATTTCGCGTACATGCTCCTTAAACACCACTGCTTCCAACCCGCTGGTGCTGCTGCCGTAGTTCAGTTTTCCATCGGGCTCCTTGCCTTCGTGCACGATGCGGTATATATTGCCGGCGGCTGCATGGAACCTGTCGAAGCTCAGGTCATCCTTCACATACAGCATGATCAGCATCACACAGGCAAATCCCAGGCTAAGTCCCGCTATATTGGTAGTTACATATAGGGGACTGCGCCACAGGTTGCGCCAGGCAGTTTTAAGATAGTTCCTGAACATATGCTAAATTTAGTTTGGTTATACTATTTTCATTACATCTACAAAGCCCATTTTTACCGCATACAATGCCAGGCCGATCCTGGTTTTGATGCCTACTTTCTGGCTCACCGCTTTTTTATAGTCGTCCAGCGTGCGGGGGCTTAAATACATCTCCTGTGCAATTTCCTTGTACGATTTATCGCTGGCGAGCAACTGCAGGAATTGCATTTCGCGTTCGCTCAGCGTATCGAACGCATCCTGCCCGCTGGCATTTTTCTTTACTTCATCTATCAGTATGCTCGACAACTGATCCGATAGATAAATTCCATTTTTCATAACGGTGTACATGGCTTTCTTAAATTCCTGCGGTTCCGCCGCTTTTGAAATGTAACCCCTGGCGCCGCTCCGCAACATGCGGATGGCCGAGAATTTATCGGTGTACATGGTCAATGCCAGTATCTTGACGCCGGGATGATGTTCCTGCATCCATTGTGCCGTCTCGTACCCGTCGAGCCCTGGCATTTGCACGTCCAGCACCAGCAGGTCCGGTATCTTGTTGCAGTTAATATTTTCAATGACGTTCCTGCCATCGTCCGCTTCGAAGAGAATGGTAAAATCGTCGAATGAATTGATAAGGGAAATAAATCCCTTGCGTACCAGTACATGATCGTCTGCAATGGCCACTTTATATTTATAATCTTCCATAGCCGCTAGGTTAATTAAGTAACGGGAGGTTTCTGGCAAAATCACGGTAAGCGCAAGTGTATAGCGACCTTACGAAGTAGACAAGCTTATATGTTACCGTGGCTAGGAAGAATTGAGCGAATGAGAAGTGTTGATATAAAATATTTTTTCCTGGGGTATTACGATCGGCGAAATAGGTAATACGGCAGCACGGTTATCCGAAGTCAATCTCATAGTAGACAAGGTTTATTGCGATACTTGTGAGAGCGGGCTTGATTGGTAAGCACACCCCATCCATCATTCTAAATTTAGGACAAGTTTTTATTCACGGAAAAATTTTTTTCATATATGTGCGAAATTAAACTACGCGCAGCAACGTCCAGTAAGCGGCCATTAATGCAATTGCGGCAGATAAAGGCCACACAATTAATTTCTTAAACCAGGGCTTCTTGCTAAAAGGAAGGACCAGTAAAGCATAAACCAGCACTATGATGATTACCTGGCCAATTTCAACGCCCGCATTAAAAGATATGATGGAGGTTAAGAATTTATTACGGGGTAACCCGGTTTCATTCAATGAGCTAGCAAAGCCCAGCCCGTGCACCAAGCCAAAGAAGAACACGATCAATATGCGCCAGGGGTGCAGCTTGCTGAATAAAATGTTTTCTATGGCAATGAATACGATAGAGAGGGAAATGATGGGCTCCACAATGGCGGCGGGCGCAACGATGATGTTCTGCATGCTCAGTGCCAGCGTAACGGAGTGCGCAACAGTAAATGCGGTGGCCTGCCATAGAATGCTTTTGAATGCTGGGTTCAGCAGGCACAATCCCACCACGAATAAGATATGGTCCATTCCATCGGGTACAATATGACGAATACCCAGTTGCATGTAAAATCCTACCACTTCATGCGTGGGCGCTTTTTCCATTGCGTAGTTCACCGTGTGCGCCATGGCATTGGCCGCAAACAGCATGGCCGTGCATGCAAGCAATGCTTTTGTGCGATGATTGGAAGGTGTCACTGTTTGTTACTGGCGTTGAAGAAATAGCTGAAACTAAATTTAATGAAGAACGGCGTCCCCGGCGTGAAATGGATTTCCGATACAGGCGCGGGTTCGTCCTTCAGGCGGCTTTCGGTATCGAATTGTGTTTCTTTCCAGCGCACATCGAAAAGGTTTTGCGCGCTCACGCCCAATTCATACGAAGCTTTGGAATATTTCAATACAAGGTCGTTGATGAAGTAGCCTTTTGCGATCACGCTTTTGTCTTCGTTGGCGGGCCGGTCGTACATATAGCGGTAGCGGATGCTCCCATTCAACCCCGTTTTGCTTTTATAGGTTAATCCGCCCGCGCTGGTGAATGCAGGAGCCAAAGGAATGAAGTCGAAACCTTTAGGCTCCTTTACCGCACGGCCCCTGCTATAGTTGGCATCGATATCTATAAAGAGTTTTGCGGCGGGTTGGTATCTTATGGAGAGGTCCAATCCCAGGCGCCTTGTTTCTCCGCTCGGCTCTACTATGCCTTCATCGCCCACGTATACAAATTCCTGTTCTGAATACAGCCACCACGCCGCTGCATTGATTAACAGGTTGCGTGCTGGTTTCAGCACAACCCCGAGATCGGCTCCATATGCTGCGGGCAGGGTTTCACGGCCGCCTTTTTCCACTGCCACGCGGGTATCGTTGGAGTGAAATCCTTTTCCCGCAGTAAGATAGATTTCGGTGGACGTATTGGGATAATAATACAAGTTCAGCTTAGGGCTTAACATGCCGGAGCTGGTTTTTTTCAGCGTGTTGTTGTCCAGCTTGTCCCGGTAGCTCATGTTGAACTGGTCGAACCTGAGGCCGGCATTGATGCTGAACTTTTCGGTAAAGCGGAACGTTTCATCCAGGTATACAGCAGTGTTGAGCTCCTGTATGTCACCAAGCTTTAAACGTTCGATGAGCTGTGCCCTGTTTTTCGTTCTTGACAATTCGCTGTTGCTGGTTTGGTCGTATCGTGCGGTAAGGCCCATTTCACTCGTAACCTTAATATTGCCGATGTAATGAATGCTGGTGTAGCTTCCGTTGTATCCTGCAAGGTCGCGGATCTCTTTTTGCTTGATCTGGTCGCCGTTTATGCTGTCTACATTAAAAAAAGTGAAATTGGAATACAGCTCGAAATCATATTTTGTATAATACAATTGATTCTTCAGGTAATTGCCGTTACGCAAAGCAGTTGTCAGTTGTGCATTCACGTTAGTTCGACCGGTATTGCCGCCTTCATTGGGATCGATTGCCCCGAAGAAAGATATTAATCCATTGTTTACCGCCCGTTCAGGTATCTGGCCCGATGCCTTCCATTTGCTGTGAAAGTTGGAGAGCGATACGCTTAGTGTGTTGTTTCGGCCAAGCTTCCCGTAATACTTACCAAAAATATTCAGACGGTTGAAGTGCTGCGGATGTTCGAAATAACCATCGGTATACATGTATTCGGCAGCGATGTATGCGGACTGGTTTTTTTGCCGTGATTTATTGCCCAGCAGATTCAGCATGCCCACGCCGCGATAGGTATTGAACAGGCCCGCCTCGAATGTTACAGTGCTGGCCGGCAGCATGTTCCTGGTACGGAAATCCACGAACCCTGTAGTGGTAAGGTTGCCTTTCGATGCATGATAGGGGCCTTTTTTGAACTGTACATTTTCGACTAGTTCGGGTATTACAAAATGCAGGTCTGCATAACCCTGGCCATGCGCATGCGATACCATGTTCACGGGCATGCCATCCACGCCGATGTTGATGTCTGTGCCATGGTCGATATCGAAGCCGCGCAAAAATATCTGCTCTGCTTTGCCACCGCCCGCATGCTGGCCAATGAACAACCCTGGAACGATGGGAAGCACTTCCTGCGAATTGTTGATGCCGCGCAAATGTATGTCGGCCTTGCTGATGGGCCTGAACTGGTCACCGGCACTCAGGGAAACGATCACGGAGCTAAGCTCCGCGGTTTGCCGTGTAAGGGTAATAATGAAATCCGCCGCGGCAAGCTCGTCCCACCCGATGATAGTGGTGCCGAACCCTATAACTGAAACAGCAAGGCTGTCGATCGATTGGGAAGATTTGATGGTAAAAGCGCCCTGTTCATCGGTAATGGTCACCAGGCGCAACGGATAGATGCGCACGCTGGCGCCTTCGATGGGAATATTTGTGCCCGCTTCGCGCACTGTAGCACGGCCACTGAAAGGCTTGCCTTCCTGCGGAAAAGTAGCCGTTGAGAAAAACACCAATGCCAGTAACAGTGTAAAAAATTTCATAGCCTTCCGGTACCTGTTTATCCTTTCTGTAATGTTTGCAAGGTACTGATACATTCCTGCTGCAGCACCGGGGACAGCACGGGTTTTTGCTGCAGTGCCTGCTGTAATAACTGCATAGCCTTTACCTTATCGCCGGCTTGGTAATATATCAATCCTGCACGGGCCAGCAATGTAGGGTTTTTGCTATTGGTTTGTAAAGCCATTTTGATGTGCGGCAAGGCCTTATCGGGGGCGTTTTGTTTATAGTATACCCACGCAATCGTTTCGTTTACATCCATGTTGGCGGGGCGGCGATTGTATTCGAGCCGGGCGTGCTCCAGGGCCTTGTTTGTATTGTTCACTGCCAGGTATGCGTATGCGAGCTCTCTATCGGAGTAATGGCCAGCGCTGTCTTCCCCGATATTAGCCGATACCTGTTGCATCTCTTCGATCATTTCTTTGGCGAGCTTATCAGCGGCTTGTTGTTTTCCCTGGAGCCTATAGATTTCCACCATGTTTTCCTTAAATGCGTAATCATTGATCATGTCGTAAGCCTGGCGGTAGTGGCCCAAGGCCTGTTCATAATTTTTATTAAATGCGGCGATGCGCGCCATGCCCGCAAGCGCATAAGCGTAGGCGGGTCTTTCTTCCAGCGAAATGCTGTATTGCGTTTCGGCGGATCGGGTATCGCCTGATTGCTCATACAATTGTCCCAATTGGGCCCTGCACCACTCGGTGCTTTCATGGCCGGGCATGCCCGCTTCAATTGCCATCTTCATGGCCTCGATGGCGCCCGGAATATCCCCATGAATTTCGCGGAGGTAAGCAATGCGTGAATACGACCGCAGGTCGGGCCTGATGGAAACCATTTTATCGGCATGCGCTACAGCCGCGGCATAATTTCCCAATTCAACATTTGCATCTACCATAATGCCATATACAAAGGCATTGTATGGGTTGATGGTTTGCGCCCTGGCGGCGGTGGCCAATCCTTCCGCAAAATGGTGCTGCGAAAGCTGTATGATGGCCTTATAGATCAGTGCTTCGAAATGCGCGGGATCTTTTTTCAATACATCGTTCACGTATTTCATGGCAGCCGCATCATAATAAAAATAATCGCCTGTTACGCGTGCTTCCTGTATGAACAACGATGCCAGCTCCAATTTGCTTTTACTATCATCTGGATTTTGCTTAATGGCATTCAGCAGATTATTGGCGGTAGTGCGCGTACTTACCCATTCCGCGGTTTGTGCCTGGGCGCCCCTGCGCTCTTTAACGCCATACACGGCGTTTGCTTTCTGCTGCTCATCATGATTGTATTTTACAATGATGAAGCCTACGGCCGTTATGAATATGGCAACGATTGCCAGGTATGTAAATGTTTGTTTCATTGCGTTTGTTTTATTATTAATTATTGATTATTAATTATTCAGTTGCCCGATAACTAATAATCAATAATTAATAATCAATAATCATTAATCAATTCTTCACAAGGCGGATAGTTTGCATCACTTCGCCATTCTTCAACGCCTTCACAAAGTATACGCCTGAAGGCAGCCTCGACGCATTCCAATACACAGTGTAGGTGCCGGACTGCTGCTGTTGGTTTACCAGCACATTCACCTGGTTACCTCTTCCATCGAACACTTCGATGCTGATATGTCCAGGTTCATCGAGCCGGTAACGGATGGTGGTGGTATTGTTGAACGGATTAGGGGCCGATGCAACGAATAGCTCGGGTGCCATGATGCCAAGGCGCGAGCTGGGAGGTAAAATGGGCGGTTGTGTGTAATCTACCTCCAGGCCTGCGCAGTTGCACGTTCCGGGCCAGGGAGTTTGTACATAGGGAAACCCTGATTTAAAGCTGGTATCGTTGGCGCTTACACCTGTATTGTATGTGAGCACGCCCAGCAGGTTCGGTGTTACAGGACTTGGACCGCCCGCATAGTCATCATAAGGCAGGCCGATGGCCGCCAATACCAAACCGCTTACCGCTTGCAATTCAATCCGCGTAACGTCATCTTCCAATCTTCTGCCATTGGGAAATCCATCCATGTTCGGGATAAACTGCAGCGAGGTGTTGGTATTATAAGCAGGATCGGTTAATCCCAATACCGCGGCTTGTATCAAACCCAGCGAACTGAATTTGGGATCGTTGCGCGGCGTAGGGGGAACGGCCATGTTTAACCGAAGCATATCGCCGCCGTTGGGAAGGAAATTGTTGATGAAAGGTTTTCCTGCCGCAAGGGGATTGCCGTTTTTGCCAGTGGCGAGTTGATAAGGTATTAAATTAGGAACGCCTGTGTGAAAGATCGGCCAAAGGTCAACCGATCTTGGCTTGCCCGGGCCTGGCAATAATAAATTACCTGCAATGGCATCATCCAGCGCGGTGCCCGCAACAGCCGCCGAACCCTTCAATGCAAACAATCCATCTTTTCCATTCCTGAAATCGAATGCACCGAGTGAATTGGTTTGTATACGCAAAGGTGCAAAGGCCGGCACCGCTCCGCCAAACTGGCTATCATCCATATACAATGCCAGCTCAGGATTGTAGAAATAATCCGCGAACACATCGTAACCAAGACTCGGATCAAAATTTAAACCCGCTTCCTGGTACGGGGTAAGTGAATTCCAAAGGTCCTTCCTGCCAATGGAAACAACTGCTTCATTGGTAAGCGGCATTCCCAGCCTCGATACCTGCACCCATGCGCCCGTGTGCGATTCGGTGCCATTGGGGTTCAGTGTCCTGATCTTTTGCCTGCTGGCCGATGCCCATACACCGATCACGTAATCAGGGTCGAGGATATTAGCTGCTTGTGCAACTGGTTTGTTGTCTTTTTGCAGGCTCGCAATGTCGATCTGCATCACGATGGAAGAAACGTTCTTGCACTTCACGCCATCCACGGGTGGAGGCGTTGCGGTACGCGGCGCATCACCCAGGTCGAAGATGCCGCCGAGGTCAACAAAGAATGGATCGTCGGCGGTGCCGCAGAATACTTTTTCGCCGCTGCTCGCCGTAAAAATGCTGTTGTTGATAAGTGAGTTGTAGTCCGGGGCATTCAAACCAACGGGAGAGCTGATGGAGCGGGGCCCGATGTTCGGCGGAGGCACGGTGCCTTTGTCGATAACGGTTTGAAAGTTCACGCCGCCATCCACGCTTTTCTCCAGCTTATAATACGTATTCAGGTTGCGCTTGCCGAGGCGTATATTGAAAAAGGTACTGGAATCTTCGTTCACTTTGCTGAACGTAAACCGGTACACAATGTCGTCGCCGTTGAAATACGTGTTGTTGGCCACATTGTTGTCGATGTGTATTTCATAGCGGATATTTTCTCCGAAGGAATAATAGTTAGGGCCACCCTGCGGCAATTGGAAAGGAACGTAGTTGGCTACGATGGTGATCTTGTTGGGATCGTCGGGATTACGGAATGCATACAGGTCGGTATTGTCTGCATTGGGATCGGCCAGGATCAGCGGAGCCTCCCGGTGGCTTGATGCCCATGCGGGCACCGGTATCATATTGATGAGCATGAGGGCCAGGAAAACGGCCGCGTATATTTTTCGTTTCATACAATTAATCATTTTCGGTTGAACATGTCAGTTATCCATTATTGTTGCCTTACAGATGTGCCTCTCCATGGCGTTTGCACATAGGGGAACGATGACTGGAAAGTGGTATCGTTCTTTTCCACGCCTGTAGAGTATTGCAGTGTATTGATGAGTTGATTGGTTACCGGCGACTGCGCAGGATTGGCGGGATTGTAATCATCGTACCATAACCCGATGGCAGCCAGCACCACGCCACCCACGGCTTGCAGTTCTATACGTGTAACATCATCCTCCAGCCTTCTGCCATTGGGGAATCCATCCATGTTGGGAATGAATTGAAGCGCGGTACTGGTATTGTACATCGGGTCGGTCAGGCCCAACACTGCTGCCTGCACCAGGCCGAGGGAACTGAACTTCGGATGGTTGCGGGGCGTAGGTGGAACGGCCATGTTTAACCGAAGCATGTCCCCGCCGTTGGGAAGAAAATTATTGATGAAAGGTTTGCCCGCTGCAAGCGGGTTTCCATTTTTACCGGTAGCTAATTGATATGGCCTGATATTGGGAACACCCGTATGGAATATCGGCCACAGGTCAACGGAGCGTGGTTTATCAGGTCCCGCAAGCAATAGATTTCCGAAGGCCGCATCGTCCAGCGC
Source organism: Chitinophagaceae bacterium (assembly GCA_035628135.1). Classification (GTDB taxonomy): domain Bacteria; phylum Bacteroidota; class Bacteroidia; order Chitinophagales; family Chitinophagaceae; genus DASPKM01. Next base: position 321,586 of record DASPKM010000001.1, read on the forward strand.
AGTGCCTGCCACCGCCGCCGTTCCTTTCAAAGGAAACAATCCCGGCGCTCCATTCCTGAAATCAAATTGGTTCAGCGAATGCGATTGAACACGCAGTGCTTTGAATGCCGGCACTGCGCCTCCGAACTTCGTATCATCCATGTACAGCGCCAGTTCGGGGTTATAGAAATATTTACCGAAGGTGGAAAGATTGGCCAGGTCCTGGTAAGGGGTGATCGCGTTCCAATAATCTTTATGGCCGAGTGCAACCACGGCTTCATTGGTCAATGGCATGCCCAGCCGCGATACTTGTATCCAGTCGCCTGACTCTGCAAAGGTTCCGCCGCCGTTCGGGTTGAAAGGCGAGCCGCCAACGGGAGAGTTCAGCGTTTTAATTGCGCGCCTGCTGGCCGATGCCCATACGCCGATCACATAATCTGGATCGAGAATATTGGCTGCCTGCGCTGCAGGCTTTCCGTCTTTTTGCAGGGACGCGATATCGATCTCAAGACAAATGGCGTGCACATTGTAACGTGCTATGCCGTCGCGCGGCTTGCTGCCCTGCCTCGGTGCGTCGCCCAAATCGAATATTCCGCCAAGATCAACGAAGAAGGGATCGTCCGCAGGCCCGCAGAATATTTTTTCTCCCGAGCTCGCCGTGGCAATAGCGCCTGTCATCAGCGTATTGTAATTGGGCGCATTTAAACCCGCGGGCCCTTCAATGCTGCGCGGCCCGATATTATTCGGTGGTACGATACCGTTAGTTACGATGGTGGAAAAGCTGTTACCTCCATTCGTGCTCTTTTCGCAGGTATAGGTAGTATACAGGTTTTGCTTGCCCAACCGGATGTTGAAAAAAGTGGTAGGGTCCTGGTTCACCTGCATAAAGCTGAACCGGTAAATGATGTCATCGCCTGCCGTGGCAATGTTGTTATCGATATGCACTTCGTAGCGCACGTTGCTGCTGAAGCTATAATAATTAGGTCCGCCCTGCGGCGCTTCGGCAGGAATGAAATTGGCGATGATGATGACCTTGTCGGGGTTTTGGGGGCTGCGGAACGCATACAGGTCGGTATTGTCCGCATAGGGGTCGTTCGAGATCATAGGCGCTTCCCGGTGGCTGGAAGACATTAATAGCATCGAAAAACTGAAAACAGAAAAAATTTTCAGCCACCGTTTCGTGGTAGACATTCTTTTCATGTGCGTGTGATTTTAATGTTTTTTGTATTGCAGCATCCATTCATAAATATTCCTGTTGTTTTCCTTGTAGGAGGGATGGGTGGCCCTGGACCAGGCATCGTGCCCCAGCAAACCGGTGGAGTCTGGGAAGATGGTAAGCCTGGCCGCATTCATAGGATGGTGGCCGTTGATCATATCGACGAAATCCTTTGTTTCCCGCATGCTGAACAATGCATCGGGCCTGTTGTGAAAGGCCCATACGGGCAGGTTGGCCTGTGCAATGCGCTGGCTTTTGTTTACCAGGTCGTAGTTGGGTGCTCCCGAAATGGGAACAATGGCCGCCAGTTTGTTTGCAAAGGCCGCTCCAAAGTCAAAGGCCATGCGGCCTCCCAGGCTAAACCCGCATACATATATCCTGGTGCTGTCTATCCTGTAGGTCTTTGCGGCATGGTCAAGGAAAGAAGCGATCGCATTGTCATCGGGAACGCGGGTAAATTGCGGCGCCAGCACGATAAAAGAATAGTGCGAGCCATCGACAACAAAATCCGCGGGAAACTTTTTTTCATCCAGCAATTGCGGAATGCCTTCGTTCAATAATAATGGCAGGTCATAGGAGCCATTACCGAACTGTCCCCCGCCATGCAGGAACAGCAGGAGGGGGTAGGGCCTACTGCTCTCGCTATACCGCGCGGGCAGGGCACGGTAATAACCGCCCACTAGGTCATTTACTTTCTGTGTAACGGGCTTGAATACCGGTGGATCGGTTTCATACACTTCCGGCATTACACCGTTATCATTATCGTCTTTGCGGCAACCCGCAGTAACGATACAAAACACGATGGCCATCGATAGGCAAAGCAGTAGCTTTCTCATCGGCAAAATGAGTTTTTAGGTAACCATAATTGAAACCTGATACGGATGGTATTGCAGAGGATTTTATATAAAAGGGCTGCGGATTTGCTGAACAAAGCGTACAAGATGTACGCACGGTAGTTTCAGATAGATTTTAATATGTGAAAATTTTGTGCCCTTTTGTTTGTTAGATGTTTGAAATAAAACGCGATAAAAAGGTTAGACGAATAATTACTGCTGAGGAATAATCGTCCACAGAAATTTTGCGTGCATGAATTGGGCTGGGTAAGATCATGCACGCTTTAATAAATGTGCGCTGCCGTTACACCCGCTTTATAATGCGCACATTCATTTCGTTTAAACCATGCAGCAACTGCAGGGTATAAATGCCATAAGGCAGATCGTTCAGGCCTTCCCATGTAAACTCCTGCGCGTTTTCCGCAAGCTCTGCTTCTACTTTCCGGCATACCGTTCCATGTTCATCCAGTAGTATGGCCTCGATGAGCCCCTGTAGACAGTGGATGAGCTGAACGGAAAGTGAGTCGGTAAAAATGGGTGTTTTTAGCGTGGCGAAGCCCTGTGTAGAATTCGGTTGGATATTCATAGGCTTTGGATTGGATTTGTTAATCAAATTAAGAAACTATTTGCCATCCATGCAATCGTATTTCAACTACGCGGCAATGTATTTATGCTTGCTTCCGGGGGTAATTTTCTGCAAAAACAGGGCTTTTTAAGCGTAGACTGCGGCTATTACCCCCCGCTGGCCGCCTACCCTTCGGCAGGGCGGGGGATGCGGTACGATGCATCATCTATTCCTTTATTTTTCTGTTAACATCCTTTCGCTGTTTATGCACATCTAACTAAATAACGAGCGGTAAACAATTTCAAAAATACCTGTACGTTATTTTTGATAATAAATTTTTACCCAAAGGACTATTTATTACCGAACCCTCTATCTGTATGTTAACCGTAAAATTATCAGGATCCGTAACAGAACCTGACCCTCAGTTAGCCGGCCGTTGGTCGGCAGAAAGAGCCAACGCCTGGTATGAAGAACATGGCTGGCTCGCCGGATGCAATTACATCCCCAGCAGCGCGATCAATCAATTAGAAATGTGGCAGCCCGAGACCTTCGATCCCGTACGGATCGATATGGAGCTTGGCTGGGCCGAAAGCCTTGGATTTAACACCATCCGCGTGTTCCTGCACCATTTATTATGGGAGCAGGACCCCCTTGGCTTTCTGCACCGCCTCGACCAGTTCCTGGCCATTGCGCACAGGCGCCAGCTGGGCACCATGTTCGTATTGTTCGATGCAGTATGGGACCCCTATCCCTTACTGGGCAAACAACCCGATCCCAAACCCGGCGTACACAACTCCGGTTGGGTGCAAAGCCCCGGCTTTCACATTTTAAAAGATACCTCTAAGTACGACGCCCTCCAGGGTTACGTAGAAGGGGTGGTGGGCCGCTTTGGCAAAGACCCCCGCGTGGTGATCTGGGACCTGTTCAATGAGCCCGACAATATCAACAAGACCAGCTACAACGATTGCGGTTATGGCGTTGAAAAAGCAGAGCTGTCGATGCACCTGCTTAAAAAAACCATTACCTGGGTAAGGGCGCTTAATCCCATTCAACCGCTTACTGCCGCTCCGTGGAAGGACGATGACTGGAGCGATCATGGACAATTATCGCCCCTGGATAATTACATGTTTACGCATTCCGATGTTATCAGCTTCCATTGTTACGAGAACAAGGCCGGCATCGAAAGCAGGATAAGGGCATTGAAGCAGTTCAACAGGCCTATATTCTGTACCGAATACATGGCCCGTCCCTTCGGCAGCACCTTCGAAGAAGTGATGCCGTTGCTGAAAGAGCACAATGTAGGATGCTATAACTGGGGTTTTGTTGCAGGCAAAACACAAACGCATTATCCCTGGGACTCCTGGGCTAACAGCTACGCTACCGAGCCCGAGCTTTGGTTCCACGACATTTTCCGTGAAAACGGCGTAGCGTACGACCCCAAAGAAGTAGAAGTGATCCGCGAGCTTACCCGCAAGGAAGTTCGGGCTTACCAGAAAGTGGCTTAATAGAATGATTTTGTTTGTGGCCTGCAGTCGCCAACTGCAGGCCACAACTATTTTACTTACTCTATCAACGCTTCGTACGCCCGTACATGGTAGTATTGATATCCCTTTGAATCCTTATAGGTGCCGCCTTTTTCAGATACCACGGGCTTGCTGTCAGCAAGGCCACGCTATCGTTGTAGGCAAATACGTTCAAGGTTTGTTGCTTGTTTAAATTCAGCCACAGGAACAATTTGGCGCATGCAATGAATCATAGCCATAGTTGCTGTCGAGGAAGCTGATCCTTTCCACATAAGCGGGAACGCTCGCATACGAATCGATGAACCCGAAAACAAAGCAGCCTCCGCCCACTATGGCAGTTAAGATATACAACGTGGTCGCGTTTGTTTACCTAAGCCCGTATGGTATCCACGATCTTCGGAATGCGTTGCTGAAAATCGGGATGGTTCCTTTTCCATAGGCGCCAGCTTTTATAACTATTTTCCAGGTATGCTACGTGAATACGGTCGTGCACGAGCGCTTGCCGTATAAATGCTGTTTGGGCGCGGATGTGCTGGATGTTAAATGCCAGTCGTCATTTGCTTCCATTTTTTTTCCCATGGTTTGCTCCGTGGTATTGCCATTCGGCAATGCATAAATTATAATGACGTCCCTGCCCTTTATCAACTTATGAGGGGCCGCATCGATAGTAATGCGCACATCGTCCATCGAAAAAGAATGATTTGTATGGTGTGCTGGTAACCGCACTGCAATAAAACTGATTAAGAAAATAGAGAGGACGTGCTTTGACAAGACGAGGTTTCTTTTCCTGAAGATATAGAAGCGGCCGGCACGATTGCCGCTAACCCGCAAATTTGCGCACGCAAATTTCCAGGCTTTCTTTCCAATGCGCTATAGGCACCAGGAAGGTGGAAGCGATCTTTGTTTTATCCAGCAACGAATACTGCGGGCGTTTGGCGGGCGTTGGATATTGCGAGGAGGGAATGGGGTTTACCTGGCAGCGGCTGCCGGTGAGGTCTTTAATGGCCAGCGCAAATTCGTACCAACTGATCCTGCCTTCGTTACTATAATGAAATATGCCGCTGGCCGGCGCGTCCTGGGTAATAATATGCATGATCACCTGTGCCAGGTCCGCGGCATACGTGGGCGAACCCACCTGGTCGTCTACCACATTGATGCTTTCTTTCTCCTTCATTAATCGCATCATGGTCTTTACGAAGTTGTTGCCGAAGAATGAATATACCCATGATGTCCTGATGATGATGGCGTCCGGATTGTATTGCATTACCAAGCGTTCGCCTCTCAGCTTGCTGAGGCCGTATGCATTAATGGGGGCAGTGGCATCGCTTTCGCGGTAAGGTTGCGCCGACGAGCCGTTGAACACGTAATCGGTGGAAATATGAATGAACCTGGTACCGTATTCGGCGCAGGTTTCGGCAAGTATCCCCGCAGCAGCGGCATTGATGGCCATCGCCAGGTCTATTTCGGTTTCTGCTTTGTCAACGGCCGTATAGGCCGCACAATTCACGCACCATTGCGGGTGGTATCGTTCAAATGCCGCTTGCACACTGTCTGCATTGCTGATGGAAAGTTCCTGCTTCGACAAAAAAATGAACGCATAACCGGGATAACCGGTTTGCAGCTCACGGAACTCATTGCCAAGTTGACCGTTGGCCCCGGTTACAAGAATGATAGGTTTTGACATGCGGTAATTAACCCTCGAAAGTAAATTTACTGGATTGCTGGCTTAACAGTTTATTCTGGAGGTCTTTTTCGGAAACAATTGCTTTGTCCGCAGGTATTTTCCAATCGATGTCCAGCTCGGGATCGTTGTAGATAATGCCGCCTTCGCTTTCCTTGTTATAGTAGTTATCGCATTTGTACAATACTTCAGCTATATCGCTCAACACGGAAAATCCATGTGCGAAGCCCGCGGGTATCATCAATTGCTTTTTATTTTCGGCCGATAGTTCAACCGAAAATACTTTGCCGTAAGTAGGGGAGCCTACGCGTATGTCCACGGCAACGTCCAATATCGTTCCAATAATGGCCCTTACCAGCTTGGCTTGTGCGTGCGGGTGGTTTTGAAAATGCAGGCCCCTGATCACACCATAAGTAGATTTGGATTGATTGTCCTGCACAAACTGCAACCTGATGCCCTGTTGCAAAAAAGTGCCGGCATTGTACGATTCAAAGAAATGGCCGCGGCTGTCCTCGAACACCCTCGGTTCAAAGACCAGCAATCCCGGAATTCCTGTTTGAATAAAAGGCATGTGTTATCGGTTAGATCGAATTTTATCTTTTCGCATATTGCTCATCGTAATACTTCTGGTAGTCGCCTGAAGTAACGTGCTTCACCCATTCTTCATTTTCCAGGTACCAGTCCACCGTTTTTTCCAATCCCTCTTCAAACTGCAGCGATGGCTTCCATCCCAGTTCCTTATTCAGCTTGGTTGCATCGATAGCATACCGCAGATCATGGCCCGGCCTGTCTGTTACATATGTGATCAATTTTTCAGAAGTGCCGGGCGCCCTTCCGAGCTTTTTATCCATGATACCGCACAACAGCTTCACCAGGTCGATGTTCTTCCATTCGTTGAAGCCGCCCACATTGTATTTTTCCCCTATCCTTCCTTTATGAAAAATAACATCGATGGCCCTTGCATGATCGTCAACCCACAGCCAATCGCGCACGTTTTCGCCCTTGCCATATACGGGCAGTGGTTTGTTGTTGCGGATATTGTTGATCATTAAAGGGATCAATTTCTCCGGGAAGTGATGCGAGCCGTAGTTGTTGGAGCAATTGGACATTTTTACCGGCAGCCCATAAGTGTGATAGTATGCCATTACCAAATGGTCCGAGGCGGCCTTTGAAGCGGAATAGGGCGAGCGCGGATCATACGCGGTTTCTTCTGTAAAAAATCCTTCTTCCCCCAATGAGCCATACACTTCGTCTGTCGATACATGAAAGAACAGCTTGCCCTCGTAATTGTTTTTCCAGTGCTTGCGGCAGGCGTTCAGTAAAGTTGCCGTGCCAAGCACATTGGTGCGCACAAACGCAAGCGGGTCCAGTATCGACCTGTCCACATGGCTTTCGGCGGCCAGGTGAATGATGGCGTCGAAATTATATTTGTTGAACGCAGCTTCTACCTGCTGCTCTTCGGTGATATCTGTTTTTTCGAAGCTATAGTTCGGGGCGTCTTCCACATCGCGCAGGTTTTCAAGATTGCCCGCGTAGGTAAGCGCGTCCAGGTTAACGATACGGTAGTACGGGTATTTGTTCACGAACAGCCGCACCACGTGCGAGCCTATGAAGCCCGCGCCTCCTGTAATGCCGATGGTTTTTGTGAAGTTGCTCATTATAGGCTCCAGTATTTACGTCTTGTGATCTTGTTTTTATAAATGCCCTTCAGGTCGGCCACCAGCCCGTTCTCATGCGTGATGGATGCAAAGTATGCATCGTCCAGTTTCAGGTAGGGCTCGTGCGGCACGGTAATGATCACCGCATCGTAGCCGTTCTTCGCTTCGCGCACCAGGTTCAGTCCATATTCGTGCTGCACTTCATCCATCACCGCGTAGGGATCTTCCACATCTACATGGAAATTGAAAGCCAGGAGCTCTTTTACCGTATCCACTATTTTAGAATTGCGTATATCGCTCACGTTTTCTTTGAACGTTACGCCCTTCACCAGTACTTTGGGTTCATTTGAATTGCGCAGCACGTGCGTAATTACCTTGCGCGCCACGTACTTGGCCATATCATCATTTATATAGCGAGAAGAAGAAATTACTTTCGATTCGTAGCCCAGCGCCGCCGCCTTGTGCGTAAGGTAGTAGGGGTCTACGCCGATGCAGTGCCCGCCTACGAGCCCTGGTTGAAACTTCAGGAAGTTCCATTTGGTGCCCGCAGCTTCCAGCACATCGTAGGTATTAACGCCGATGCGGTCAAAGATCAGCGAGAGCTCGTTCATCAATGCGATGTTCAGGTCGCGCTGCGTGTTCTCTACAATTTTACTGGCCTCCGCCACTTTAATAGACGAAGCGCGGTGCACGCCCGCATCTACCACCAGCTCATATGTTTTGGCGATTTCTTCCAGTGATTCCGCATCGCTGCCGGACACTACTTTGACCACGTTGCGCAGCGTATGCTTTTTATCACCCGGGTTAATGCGCTCCGGCGAATAGCCAAGCTTGAAATCCTTGCCCATGGTAAGGCCCGAATGTTTTTCCAGCACCGGCAAACAATCTTCTTCGGTGCAGCCGGGGTAGGTGGTAGACTCGTACACGACGTAATCGCCTTTCTTTAACACCTTGCCTACGGTTTCCGATGCACTGAGCAGTGGCTTCAGGTCCGGCACATTGTATTTATCAACCGGTGTGGGAACGGCCACTATAAAAAAGCCCGCCTCTTTTAAATCGTCCAGCTTATCGGTGAAATAGATGTCGCAGCCTTCGAATGCCGATGCTTCCACTTCTTTGCTAGGATCGATCTTGTTGCGCATCATGTCGATGCGCTTGCTGTTGATATCGAACCCTATTACACAGACCTTTTTTGCAAATTCGAGCGCTATGGGCAATCCCACGTAGCCGAGCCCTATTACAGCAAGTTTGGTTTTTTTCTCAATCAGTTCCTTGTACATTTTTTCAATTTGCGGACTTTATAAAAACTTGGGTTGTTTAAACCATTCTTCACGTGGCAGGTTCTTAAAATATTCGTAGGTGCGCTTCAGTCCTTCCTTGCGGCTGATGGAGGGTTGCCAACCCAGCAATTCCTTTGCCCGGCTGATGTCCGGTCGCCTTTGCTTGGGATCATCCACCGGCAGGGGCTGATAGCTGATGGACACCTTGCTGCCTGTGATCTGCAGTATTTCTTCTGCAAAATCCTTCAGGCTTATTTCATCGGGGTTGCCGATGTTTACGGGCAAGTGGTAATCGCTCAGCAGTAAACGGTAGATGCCTTCTACAAGATCATCCACGTAACAGAAAGAACGTGTCTGGCTTCCATCTCCGAATACGGTAAGGTTTTCCCCGCGCAATGCCTGTCCTATGAAGGCGGGCAGTGCGCGTCCATCGTTCAGGCGCATGCGCGGGCCATAGGTATTGAATATGCGCACGATCCTGGTATCCACGTTGTGAAAGCTGTGGTAAGCCATCGTGATGGCCTCCATGTACCGCTTTGCTTCATCATATACTCCCCTGGGCCCCACGGGATTTACATTTCCCCAGTACTCTTCTTTTTGGGGGTGCACCATCGGATCGCCGTACACTTCGCTGGTAGAGGCCACCAGTATGCGTGCATTTTTTGCCTTGGCCAATCCCAGGCAATTGTGCGTGCCGAGCGCTCCCACCTTTAAGGTTTGGATCGGGATCTTCAGGTAATCGATAGGGCTAGCGGGTGATGCAAAATGAAGTATGTATTTCAGTTCACCCGGTATGTGAATGAACTTGGTAACGTCGTGATGGTAAAATTCAAATTGCGGCAGCGCAAACAGGTGTTGGATGTTTTGCATGTCGCCGGTAATGAGGTTGTCCATACCGATGACGTGGTAATCTTCCCTGATAAAACGATCGCACAAATGAGAACCTAAAAACCCGGCTGCGCCGGTAATGAGTACCCGTTTACGTTCCATGAGGCTTATTTATGTGCAACGCCGTTTGTTGGCACGGCAGTAGCCCTTCCTATGCTTTCGTAATAAAAACCCAGTTCTTTAATGGCGGCTGTTTCAAACAGGTTACGGCCGTCAAATATCACCTTGTTTTTCAGGGCGGTCACTATCTTCAGGAAATTGGGGGTGCGGAACTCGTTCCATTCCGTGGCTATGATCAGCGCATCGGCCCCGTGCAGGCAATCGTATTGATTATCGGCATACATTACCTTGTCGCCCAAGTAAGCCTTCACGTTGTTCATGGCTTCGGGATCGTACACGCAAAGCTGCGCGCCCTCACTCAGCAGCGCTTCTATCATGTACAAAGCGGGTGCTTCGCGGATGTCGTCGGTATTGGGTTTGAAGGCCAGACCCCACAGCGCGAATCTCCTGCCTTTGAGCTTGCCGCCGAAATATTTCTTGATCTTGGGAAGCAGCGAAAGCTTTTGTGTTTCGTTTACTTCTATTACCGATTTCAGTATTTTAAAATCATAGTTCGCTTCGTCAGACGATTGTACCAGGGCTTTCACGTCCTTGGGAAAACAGCTGCCTCCATAACCGATGCCGGGAAACAGGAAGCGCTTGCCGATGCGGTCGTCGCTGCCGATGCCCTTGCGCACCATGTCTACGTCGGCGCCGAGGCGCTCGCACAGCTGCGCAATTTCATTCATGAAGGATATCTTGGTAGCCAGGAAAGAGTTGGCTGCGTATTTGGTAAGTTCTGCCGAACGCTCGTCCATGTACACGATGGGATTGCCCTGTCTTACGAAGGGAGAATACAAATCGCCCATGATCTTACGGGCACGGTCACTCGAAGCGCCGATGACCACGCGGTCGGGTTTCATGAAGTCTTCAACGGCCACGCCTTCGCGCAGGAATTCGGGATTGGCCACCACATCGAATTCGCCTTTATAATTTTGGGCGATCACCTGGTGCACTTTTTCTGCGGTGCCCACCGGAACGGTGCTTTTATCTACAATTACTTTATAGTCGTTCATCAGCTTGCCCAGTTCTTTGGCAACGCCCAGTACATATTTAAGATCCGCTGAACCATTTTCGCCGGGGGGAGTGGGCAGTGCAAGAAACACGATCAGGGCATCTTTAATGCCTTCTTCCAGGGAAGTGGTGAAGCGCAGTCGCTCTTCGCGCTGGTTGCGTACGAATAATTTTTCGAGGCCGGGTTCGTAGATAGTGATCTGGCCGTTGGAAAGCTTGTCTACCTTGGCCTGGTCGATGTCAACACACGTGACATCGTTACCTGTTTCTGCAAAACAGGTCCCGGTAACCAAACCGACATAGCCTGTTCCAATCACTGCAATTTTCATGACGTGTTTTAATTAGGGTTTAGGCATTGTTCACATACTCCAGCACTTTGGTCGTAATGTATTCTAACTGTTCCTGGTCAAGCTCCGTGTGCATGGGCAGCGATATCACGCGTTCGGTAAGCCAGTCGGTTATGGGCAGTTCATACGAAGCGCCACCGAAGGCATCGAACATTTTCTGGCGATGCGCCGGAACCGGGTAATAGATCATGGAGGGAATATTGTGCTGGGCCAGGAACTGGTTAAGCCCGTTCCTGTCAACTCCATCCAAAACCAATGTGTACTGGTGAAACACATGCTTGCCATACGGCGCCCTGTAAGGCGTGGTAATTCTGGCATGCCCGGCAAAGGCCTGATCGTAATAATCCGCAGCCTTTATCCGTGCATCGATGTACTTATCCAGTAACCCGATCTTGACATTCAATACAGCAGCCTGCATGGAATCCAGCCGGCTGTTGCATCCTACAACATCATGGTAATAGCGTTTGCTTTGCCCATGATTTGCAATCATTTTTAACTGGTTAGCTAACGTCTCATCATTGGAAAATATTGCTCCCCCGTCCCCATAGCAGCCCAAATTCTTCGATGGAAAGAACGAAGTAGTACCGATAGTACCGATGGTCCCGGCCTTCTTCCTGGTACCGTTGGAGTACGTATAATCACTACCGATAGACTGGGCATTGTCCTCAATTACATATAATTTATGGCGGTCGGCAATGGCCATGATCTCTTCCATGGGCGCGCAATGGCCGAACATGTGCACGGGCACAATGGCCTTTGTTTTGGAGGTAATGGCCTTTTCTATGGCCACAGGATCGATGCAAAAGGTTTTGGGGTCCACTTCCACAAACACCGGTTTCAATTTCAGCAGGGCAATCACTTCGGTGGTGGCTATATAGGTAAAGGAGGGAGTAATTACTTCATCGCCCGGTTGCAGGTCAAGGGCCATCATGGCTATTTGCAGGGCATCGGTGCCATTGGCGCAGGGAATTACATATGGTGTGTCTAAATAGCGGGAAAGTTGTCCTGCAAAATCGGTTACGGCCTTGCCGTTAATAAAAGCTGCGGTGTCTATTACTTCCTGGATGGCTGCGTCTACATCTTTTTTAATATCTGCATACTGTTTTTTTAAATCAACCATTTGAATAGGGCGCATATCCGGGTGTGGTTTTGAGGCCGCAAACCTACTCTAAAAATATGGGATAAACAATGTCAGCCTGCCCTGGCCAGGGGTCAGCGGCTGTCAAAATGTACGCTCTACTTGGGTCCTACCAAGGGTCCTACCGAGATACCCACCCATGCCCAATCCTGCTTTTTAAGGGGTTTGCCAGTTTGCCAATAATGCCAAACTGAAACAAATGGTTATACTTTTGCTGACATTTTATAACCCACGTGAGCTTGCTGATATACCGGCTTTTCTTATCGCTGTACCTTATCGGGGTAAAAATAACGGCGCCCTGGAACGCTAAGTCCAGGCGCTGGCTGCAGGGCCGCAATGACATCCTGCGCCACATCCGAGAGGTGATGGGCACGCCGGGCCAGCCGGTAGTATGGATGCACGCCGCTTCGCTGGGCGAGTTCGAACAGGGCCGTCCCGTATTGGAACACCTGCGGTCCCTGTATCCCCGGTATAAATATGTGATCACTTTCTTTTCTCCTTCGGGCTACGATATCGCTAAAAATTACAAGGGTGCAGACCACGTCTTTTACCTTCCATTCGATTCGCCGGCAAATGCCCGGCAGATGCTGGATATATTTAAACCTTCGCTGGTATTGTGGATAAAATACGACTACTGGTATTTTTACCTGCACGAAATGAAAAAGCGCAGCATACCCGTGCTGCTGGTGAGCGGTATCTTCCGCCGCGACCAGGTGTTCTTTAAATGGTATGGCGGCATCAACAGGATGATGTTGCGGTTCATCACGCATTTTTTTGTGCAAACCGACCATTCGCAGGAATTGTTGCAATCGCTCGGCATATCAACGGTTACAGTAGGTGGAGATACCCGGTTCGACCGGGTGATCGAGATTGCGGAGCAGGCGGCGCCCATACCCGTCATCGATGCTTTTTGCGGCCACAGCCCCGTGATCGTAGCCGGTAGCACCTGGCAGGAAGACGATGAAGAGCTGGACCATTTTGCCAATACCCACCCGGAAATAAAGTTCATTGTGGCCCCGCACGATATTGAAGAGGAACGGCTGCGGGAAGCAGAGGCGTTGTATAAGCACACAATTCGTTATTCATCAATGCTCCAAAGGGCTCCAATGGAAGCGAATAGTGAACCGGCAATGGATGCACGGCCGGCCCCTAACGTGCTTATCATCGACAATATCGGCTTGCTTTCCCGGTTATATCGCTATGCTACCATAGCCTGGGTTGGTGGAGGATTCGGGGACGACGGGGTGCACAACGTGCTGGAGGCCGCTGTATACGGGAGGCCCGTTGTGTTCGGGCCGGTATATGATAAATATATAGAGGCAATTGAATTGGTAGGCAGCGGCGGCGGTTTCTCGGTAGAGAATGCGCTGGAGGCCGAAAACCTTTTTACTTCATTATTGATAGACCATGTCCAATACGAAGAGGCCTGCCAGGCGTCCCGTGATTATGTGTTAGCTAAAAAAGGAGCAACGGAAAGAATACTCGCTTACATTCAGGAGAACCGCCTTCTTACCAATTGATAAAAATGGCGTACGATGCTGTTGCTGTCGTTCCAGCCGAGTTTTATTTTCAGCTCGCGGTTGATCCAATACTCTGCTTCCTGGTAAACGCGGAAGCTGTTCAGGGTCTTGAGGCTGCGTTCGTACATGGTTTCATCGCCGCGGAATAGTTCGTTCAGGAAGACATAGCGGTCGTTTACGCCAATGGCTTTTTTGAGGTCGCGGATAGGCGTTTCCGTGAGCACGTGCGCGAGCTCTATCTTTTCCTGGCGCAAGTGGTCGTTCATGGAAGTGCCGTTAATGCCTATGACATCGTTGATTTCGCGTACACTTTGCTGGTGGGCCAGGGTGGGTATTTCCTGCAATGGATCGAAGCCCCAGGCAGGTTCTTTTTCCAGCACGGGTTCCATAACGGGCTTGGGCTGGTAACGTCTTTCTTCGCGCACAGGCTCGGGTTCAGCCGCAACGGCGGAGCGAACACCTGCAGGCATCATTACCGCAACCTTGGCGGTGCCTAATGTGTTGGAATGACCATTAGAGTGGCCATTTGAATGCCCATTGGAAGAGGAGACAGGCCGGGAAGCCATCTGGGATAATTCAGACTCAATTTGGCGAACAGTGCCGAGCATCTGGGCAGGAGGAACATTTTCTTCGAATTGTTCCTTTAATTTGTGGATCAATGCAGATAAGCGTTCCATGGAGATAATTTGGGTTAGTACCTGCATAAAGTTAGCCAATCTTTGTTAGCCAATTGATAACTGTTTCTTAATATAATGTTTATTGAACCTTAATGTTTATAGAACCTCACATTACCGGCGTCCGGCGGGGCTGGATAGAAGTTATCTGCGGCTCCATGTTCTCCGGTAAAACGGAAGAGCTCATCCGGCGCCTCAAAAGGGCCAAGATCGCCAACCTGAAGGTGGAGATCTTCAAGCCCGCCATGGATACCCGGTATCATGACCAACAGATTGTTTCCCACGATGAGAATGCCATTCTTTCCACGCCTATCGATAACTCGCAAACCATACTCCTGCTGGCCAACGGCGTGGATGTTATTGGCATCGATGAAGCCCAGTTCTTCGACGACCAGTTGCCCGAGGTGTGCGACCAATTGGCTGCAAGCGGGGCCAGGGTAATAGTGGCGGGGCTCGATATGGATTATACCGGCAAGCCTTTCGGGCAGATACCTTTTTTATTATCCAAGGCCGATTATATTACCAAGCTGCATGCTATCTGTGTCAATTGCGGCAACATTGCCAGTTTTTCTTTCCGCAAATCTGCGGGTGGCGGAAAGGTGCTGCTGGGTGAAAAAGATCTGTATGAACCAAGGTGCAGGCAATGCTTCAGGGATGGTGAACGCGAGAAGTCATTAGGTCATTAGGTCATTAAGTCATAGAGTAACCGGTCAATAATCAATAATGACCCAATGACCATTAACGACTAACAACTATGAAATCTCTCCAACACATAACCGAACTGTTTAAAAAAGACGTGCTGCTGGAAATACGGCAGCAATACACTTTTTACGGCATCGTGTTATATGTTGCTTCCACCATTTTTGTGTTGTACCTGGCAATGGGACAACCAGAAGCCATTGTATGGAATGGCCTGTTCTGGATGATCCAGCTTTTCATTTGCATCAATGCGGTGGCAAAAAGTTTTCTGCAGGAAAGCAGGGGGCGCATGCTTTATTTTTATTCCATTGCGGGCCCGCGGGATTTTATTTTGTCCAAGCTGCTGTTCAATTCCATCCTCATGGTGGCCATGAGCCTGGTGAGCCTGATCATATTTCAATTATTGCTGGGCAATCCTTTGGAAAATTTCTTAAAGTTCGTGGGCATCGTTTGCCTCGGCGGATGGAGCCTGAGCCTGGTATTTACTTTTCTGGCGGCCATTGCCGCCCGCGCTCAGCAAAACGCAGCCATGATGGCCATACTGGGATTCCCGCTGATTATCCCACAAATATTATTGCTGATGCGCATATCCAATACCGCTTTTGCGCAGGTGGTGCAGGGGGGATTATGGCAAATAGTATTGCTGCTGATAGGTTTGGATATACTGGTGATTGTATTGGCGGTGATATTGTTCCCTTTTCTTTGGAAAGATTAAAACTTACCTCCCAACGAGTCCGTTGGAAATTGCGATTTCCCCCCTATTTTTGCCCCCACGCTCCATTATGCTTCGTCAATCCTGGTGGAAAATATTGAGTCTCGTTCTGTTGGTTATCACTTTCGTCGCCGGCTTCCTGGGCGACGTTCCCGCCAAACCCATCCTTAACGAAACCATCCGCAACCTGTACTTCCATGTAAGTATGTGGTTTGCCATGATGATCTTCTTTATCGTGTCGCTGGTATATTCTATAAAGTACCTGCGCACCGGCAATATCCTGCACGACCGTTACGCCCTTGAATATGCGCAAACGGGCATAGTGTTCGGCATGCTCGGGCTGCTTACCGGCATGATCTGGGCCAACTATACCTGGGGAGAACCCTGGAGCAACGATCCCAAACAATTGGGCGCCGCTATCGCCCTGCTGATATACTTCGCTTACCTGGTGCTGAGAAATTCATTGACCGATGAGGACAGGCGCGCCAAGACGGCCGCCGTATACAATGTGTTTGCTTTTTTTATGCTTATTCCCACCATTTGGATAATTCCACGACTGATGGATAGCCTGCATCCCGGCGGCCAGGGCAACCCCGCCTTCGGAACAGACGATATCGATAACAGGATGCGCATGATATTCTGGCCCGCGGCCGTGCCCGGGTGGACACTGCTCGGCGTATGGATGACCACGCTGCGCATTCGCCTGCGCAGGCTGCACGACAATAAACTCAATGCTTGATCATGAAAAAAATAATCAGTCTCCTGTTTCTTCTTTGTGCGGTTCTTGTTGCTTTTGCGCAGGGAGGAAATACGGGAGCCGATGGGCCGGTTGAGATGGCCGACGCAATGCGCAGCAACGGAAAAATATACGTTGTCGTGGCGGTGTTGCTCACCATTTTACTGGGCTTGTTCATTTATCTTTTCCGACTGGATCGAAAGATTTCCAGGCTCGAAAAAGACAAGTCATTGAGTCATTAGGTCATTAAGTCATTTACTATTGACCTAATGACTCAATGACCCAATGACTCCTTAATATTTCACGATTGTAAACCAAAATAACCAAGTCATGTCAGGACAAAATGGATACAGTTTTTTCGAAAGCGTTTCAAAGAGTTTCGATAAAGCTGCCCGCTTCACCAAATGGGACCCGGGAATACTGGAGCAGATAAAGCAATGCAACTCCGTATACCAGATGAGGTTTCCCGTTAGGATAGGAGACAAGATAGAGGTAATAGAAGCATACCGTGTACAACACTCGCACCACAAGCTGCCGTGCAAGGGCGGCATCCGCTTTGCCGCCGAAGTTAACCAGGATGAAGTGATGGCGCTGGCCGCGCTCATGACCTATAAATGTGCCATCGTTAACGTGCCATTCGGTGGTGGAAAGGGAGGCATTAAAATCGATCCTAAAAAATATACTCCATACGAGCTGGAAAAAATCACGCGCCGCTATACCGCGGAGCTGGTGAAAAAGAACTTCATCGGGCCCGGCACCGATGTGCCCGCGCCCGACTACGGGACAGGTGAACGTGAAATGGCCTGGATAGTGGATACGTATGCATCACTGCGTCCCGGCGAAATCGATGCCCTCGGTTGCGTTACCGGCAAGCCCGTTACACAGGGCGGCGTACGCGGCAGGAGGGAAGCCACCGGCCTCGGAGTGTTCTTCGGCATACGCGAAGTCTGCAATATCAAAGAGCAAATGGACAAAAGAGGACTCAGCACCGGTGTGGAAGGAAAACGCGTATGTGTGCAGGGGTTGGGAAACGTGGGTTATCATACCGCTAAATTTTTCCAGGAAGCAGGTTCTAAGATCGTGGGCCTCGCAGAATACGAAGGGTCCATCTGGAGCGACCAGGGCCTGGACGTGGACGCAGTAGTAGAGCACCGCAAAAAAACCGGCTCCATTCTCAACTTCCCCGGCGCAAATAATTTTGCACGGAACCTCGATGCGCTGGAAATGGAATGCGATATCCTGATACCTGCCGCACTCGAGAATGTGATCAATAAAGACAACGCTCCAAAAATAAAAGCAAAGATTATCGGCGAAGGCGCCAACGGGCCCCTGACCCCTGAGGCAGACGATATTTTTGTACAAAAGAATATACTGGTAGTGCCCGACATGTACCTGAATGCAGGCGGTGTTACGGTGTCTTATTTCGAGTGGTTGAAAAACCTTAGCCACGTGCGCTATGGCCGCATGGAAAAGCGCTTTACCGAAAACCTCAACAGCCACATTCTGGGGCAAATAGAAGAGCTTACCGACAAGCGGGTGCGCGCCGATGAAAGAAAGTTCATCGTGCATGGACCCGATGAAGTAGACCTTGTGAGAAGCGGTCTTGAACAAACCATGATCGAAGCCACTGCCGAGATCATGAACATCTGGACAAGCAATCCCGATATTCCCGATATGCGTACCGCGGCTTATGTATCCGCTATCAATAAGGTAGCGACAAGCTATGCGGAGCTGGGCATCTTCCCGTAAAGAAGCTGTACCGTTTTAAAAGCGTTTCTTTCTCTAAGAAAGGAACGCTTTTCATTTTTAGAATGGATCATCGGGCAACCGCGTAGCGAATTTCCTTCCTGTTTTATGAGCATGTAACTTCAAATATAATAGACCCATGCCCGCATTACCATAGAAGTAACCGGTAAACACCGCTTCCTTACCGGGTGTTTCCATAAATGCATATTGCTTAACCGGCCAATACATTTCGTTGTTTGTAATAATTGCCCTGCCGGTGATATAATGAGCAATTTCTTCTGCTTTTTCTATGATGCGCTTGTCCTTGAAGTGTGGGTATATGTCGACCAGGAAATTCGCGATGCCGGCCAGGTCGAATCGGTTGTCGATTTGCAACGAGTCTTTCCCGAATACGCTGTCCAATTTCCCCGGAACACCGCTTTTAAGGATGGTATTGATGCATTCCTGTGTAAGGTTCCTCCAGTTTGAGTTTCGCGTTATGCGTGATAGTTGAACGAAAAGCCTTGCGCTTCCCGCGTTCCCATGCGCCCAGCCAAGGTCGTGTTTGGAAGTATATCCTTCGTTAGGGATACCATAGGGAAGTAACAACAGGCCATTGGTGCGGCTTGCATGCAGGTCGAGATACGAGGCTGCGCGTATTGCAGCATCCAGAAACGGTTTATGCCCGGTCTTTTCATACAGCCTGGCGAGGAAATAGCCTATGCCCGCTGTGCCATGCGAAAAGTTCGGCAGATTGATCTTCCTTTCAGTATGTAAATACCAGTAAAGGGTGCCATTGACAGGGCTATCAGGAACTATTTTCGCCAGTAGTTGTGTCCCTGCTTGTTGCGCCAATGACAGTGTAACTGGTCTCTTCATTTTTTCAGCTGCATAAAGCAGACCTAATCCAGTGCCGGCTGATCCGTTCAGCACGTCGTTGTATTTTCCCCACATCAAGCCGTGTTCTGTTTTTTCGGCACTTGTTTCCAGCAGTCTCAGGTACCTGGCAGCGTTAGTCAGGTATGCAGGATTGCCAGTGACTTCATAGCTCTCGTATAATGCAACCATAATTCCCGCGGACCCATAATAAAGGCCACTGGGCCTTTTAAAGCCCGGAGCTGCCATGGGCAGGCTATCAGGGATATTATTGGACAGATAATCGGCTACTCTGCGGATAGACACCAGGTATTGCTCTGACTTTGTGACGCGATAGAGCTCAATAAAAAATAGCAGTTTGCCCGCCATGCCATCGCCGATATCGTTGCTAATTACAAGCGGCGTCCTGGTATCATCGGGCCAGGGAAAGCTGTCGATACCCTGGATAAAGGCCGCAGCCTTTTGCGCTAATTCCAGGTAATCGGGTTGGCCGCCCTGCGATTTTGCCGGCATGGCAATACCAATGGCCCATACCAGGCAAACAAAAAAATAACCAATAAATGTGCGGCGAAAACGGTGGAGGCGCGGATGAATTTGCATAAGCGTGTTGTAATTGCAAAAAGATAAATATATCCTTCCAATTAATAGCGCCGCTTATCCTAAACCAGTATTAATCTTCGTCCTCAGCCAGAATAATATGCTTGTAACGGTTGTACAGGTACGATACCAATAACAATATCGCTCCCAGAGAAATGAAGGAAACCGTTTTTGAAATAGTGGTGGTTTGATTAAGATCGTAGGTAAATAATTTAATAAGGGTGATGATAAAGAAAGCAATACCCGTAAACCGCCAATGCTTTTTCTTTTTATTGATGCCCATTATTATCAGAAACAAGGCGTATACGCTCCACAGAATGCTCAGTCCCAGTTTATATTCATTGTCCGAATCGCCCATGCCCATCCAATTCAGGTATTCAAAGCTGATGATGGTAAGCGCGGCGATGTGAATGAACACACCGAACATTTTTCTGAGCGCCTGGTCTTTTATAATATTCGACAGGGAACGGCTGCCCAATGCAAGCACTATTGCCGCGGTAGCGATCATTACATATCGCAACAATATATTCCAAAGCCCGAAATAAGTTATTTCACCCGAATAATACATGCTGGCAAGTTCATTCAGCCCGCTAAGCCCTTGCACGAGGAATACTATCAGAATGAAACTGAGCACGATAACGGCGATGCCCGCCAGTAACTTTCTTTTTATCCAGCGTTCGTTGATATAGGCTACCAAGCCCACAAATACCATAGAGTACAATATTACCGCACAGGCGTTGAACGCGCCAATTTCACTTTCCGCACTTGCAATGGACGGTTGATCTTCGATCCACCTGAAATACGATTGAATTTCCAGCAGGAACATGATGTAGCACGTTATCAGAAAAAGAAATGGCAATCCCTGGTCGTAAAACTGCAGGTACATCGGCCTGTCATCTGCCTCATGCGCCGGCTTTCTATTGAAGTGGAGATAAAGAATGGCCGCTTGTGAAATGGCCACCAATAAGCCGGTAAGAAAATGAATATTAAAAAGAATAGATGAAGATCTTGAAGACCAGATCATGCCCGGATGCGAAGTCCAGTCTTCCACCAGGCTGATAAAAGCAAGCACCGATAATATCGCCGCCAGCTTTTCATAACCCGTTCTTGCCTGCGTGCGCCCTATAAAAAATATGATCACGGCTTCCATGGTCCACAACAGCGTCACCCAACTGCCGTCGAGCTGAACAGGGACTGCAATGGTAATAAAGGTGATCACCAGCCCGAGCAATAAATAAAACAGAGCTTTGTCCGCGAGACGTAATTTTTTTATCACCAGGCTTACGGCGAGGTGAACAACCGCATTGACGACCGTGAACAATCCCAGCAAGTGTTCGGTGTCTTCATTGCCATCGAGTATGGAATATCCAAAGCCATAAAATATAAAAGCATTCGACAATAGTATCGATACATCATCCACGCCGTACTGTTCTTTTCTGATAAGCTTGTAAGCGAGAAAAGTGGTGTAAAAAATAATAAAGAACACGGAGAGGAAAATAAAGGCAATGTTGAAATGGCGCGGTTCGTATTGCCAGATGAACCAGATGCTGTAAATGACCCAGGTTAAAACAAATGCTGCATAGAACAGCGACTTCCAGTATTTTTTCAGTGACAATATCAATATGCCCGCATTGATGATGGCGATGTACGTGAACAGCACCGCATACCGCCCCGATTCATCGCTGAGCAGGAAGGGAATGGCGTACGCGCCCACCAGTCCCAGGTGCGCGATAATGATGCGGTTGTATACCAGCGATGCATATACCGTTGCCACCGTAAACACCAGCATCAGCCCAAATGCGGTGAGCTGCGGCAGCATGCCATAAAAACTATAAGCGATATAGGTAATGAAGTACAGCACGGCCAATCCTCCGCCCATGAGCACCGAGCTGTATGCCTCGTATTTCTTTTTTAACCTGATGGCCACGCCCACCAGTATCAGCCCATTTACGTAGCCCATCATCACCCGCACCATCGGGTTTACCAGGTTATGTTCGATGGCATATTTGGCGCCGATGAATATGCCGATGATGGTAATGAGTATGCCCACCTTGCTGGTGAGATTGCCACCGATAAACTCTTCGAGCGTTGTTTTCTTTTGAGCGCTTTGCGATGGGCTTATGGGAGGTGGCTTTGTTGAGGTGGTTTGCGTTTGCGTTGCTGCGGTCTCCTTTGCTCTCGGCGGCTGGATGGTTTCCTGCGGCTCCACAATTCTTTTTGGGGCTTGTTCGCGCACCGGCTTTGGGGCTGAACCGGCGGCCTGCTTCTTCAATTGCTCCAGCTCGTTCATCAATTGAATGAGCTGCTTGGTTATGTTGGTCTGGTGCCTGGCCAGCTCATTGATCTGCTCGGAAAGCTGTTCAATTTTTTCGTGTATGTCCAAGGGAAGTTATTTAGGGGTTTAGATCTATTCCCAGGTTGGAAGCTGATCCACCGGTTTAAAATCCATTTCCTCTTTCACGTATGCCAGCGATTGTTCGCCATTGGTAAGCACCAGGTATTTTACAGGCACCGCGATATTGTAATGTAAAGCCTGCCAGATAACGGTGCTGTCGAGCTTGCGCTCCATTTTCTTGCATTCTACCATCATCCAGGGCCGGGCCGCCTGGTTGAACACCATGATGTCAAAACGCTTTTTACGCTCGCCCAGTTTTATTTCCCGCTCGATGGCCACGTACGATGAAGGATATTTCATTACCTGCACCAGGAATTGTACAAAATTTTGACGCACCCACTCCTCCGAGGTCAGCCTCAGCCATGTTTTGCGCAATTCATCAAAAATAAATTCCCTTCTTTCCTCATCCTCCTTGATCTTAAAAGGATGGGGTGGATAATGAACCCGGATCATGCCTCAAAAGTAATTTTTATATTTAGACCCTGAACTAAACACTCCCGGGGAGAGGGAGGCTATGATGAAGACCAAAGAAGACATCGTTAAAAACTGGTTACCCCGTTATACCGGCGAGAAACTGGAGAACTTCGGAAAATATTTCCTGCTTACCAATTTCAGTAACTACCTAACCCTTTTTTCTAACTGGCACAATGTTCCTATCGTGGGCATCAATAAACCGATGCAATGCGCTACGTCCGATAATATCACCATCATCAATTTCGGCATGGGAAGCCCCACCGCCGCAACGGTCATGGACCTTTTATCGGCGGTAGAGCCCGAAGCCGTGCTGTTTTTGGGAAAATGCGGAGGCCTTAAAAAACGGAACAAGATCGGGGACCTGATACTACCCATAGCGGCCATCCGCGGCGAGGGAACATCCAACGACTATTTCCCCGCCGAAGTGCCCGCACTGCCGGCCTTTGCGCTCCAAAAAGCGATTTCCACCACCATCAGGGACTATGGCGTTGATTACTGGACAGGCACCGTGTACACCACCAACCGCAGGGTTTGGGAACATGATGATGAATTCAAGGAATACCTGCAAAAGATCAGGGCCTATGCCATAGACATGGAAACCGCCACCATCTTCTCCGTAGGATTTTATAATAAGATACCCACCGGCGCCTTGTTGTTGGTGAGCGACCAGCCTATGGTGCCCGAAGGCGTAAAGACCGAAGAAAGCGATAGGGTCGTTACCGCGGAGTACGTCGAACGGCACGTCCGGATCGGCATCGATTCCCTGAAGCAGCTTATCAACGGCGGCCTAACGGTAAGGCACCTGCGATTTTGAACGGAGTAGTGTGGGTGAGGTGAATTGTTAGTGTAATGAGTATAGGCTGCTGGAACGTTATTTGCACATAGTTGATATTGGATCATCCGAAAAAAATATTGCATGAAAAAATTCTTTTTCTTCCTGGTTGTGGTGGTGTTGACAGGCCCGGCCTACCAATGTAACAACAAGACCGGCTCGGGCAAAGGCGTATTAAAAGGAAAGCTGGTGATTAAAGAAATTTGTGCGCACTACGTGGTGCAGGTTATTGAGGGAACTGTAGATACCTCGATGGTAGTAAACGGCTGGAAAGATGAAAAACGCAATACCACATACGATAAAGTGTTCACCATAAGCAACCGCTGCAGCTTTCCCGCCAACGATTTAAAGGAAGGCGATGAATTTGAATTCAGCTTCGACAGCAATCCTCCTCCCGAAGATTGCCTGGTATGCATGGCGTTCTATCCCACGCCCGAAAAGCGGAATGCAGTTAAGATCACAAAGAAATAATTTTCTGCCTACGCATGCACCCGCTGCTATCTATACGCAACCTCTCCATTCAATTTAAAACCGAGTCGGTCATTACCGAAGCTGTAAAAAATATTTCTTTCGATGTCAACCGCGGCGAGATCGTAGCCATCGTGGGTGAATCGGGCTCGGGTAAATCCGTTACAGCGTTGTCAATATTGCGATTGTTGCCCGTGCCACCCGCAAAATATACCTCGGGGCAAATATTATTTTCAGAAAATGGCGAACAACAGCCTGATCTTTTGCAATTAGCGGATGCAGCGTTGCGACAACTTCGGGGCAAAAAGATCTCGATGATCTTCCAGGAGCCCATGACCTCGTTGAACCCTGTGTTTACCTGCGGCAACCAGGTGATGGAGGCCATCCAGCTGCACGAAAAACTGAGCAGCCGCCAGGCAAAAGAACGCGCCATTGCATTGTTTCAACAGGTGAAGCTCCCCGATCCCGCGGGTATGTTCAACCGTTATCCGCACCAACTGAGCGGAGGTCAAAAGCAGCGCGTCATGATCGCCATGGCCATGAGCTGCAATCCTTCGCTGCTCATTTGCGACGAGCCCACTACCGCATTGGATGTAACCGTGCAGAAAAATATCCTGCAGCTTATTAAGGAGTTGCAGCAATTGACGCACATGGGCGTCATCTTCATTACCCACGATCTTGGCCTGGTGGGCGAGATGGCGGACCGCGCGGTGGTTATGTATAAAGGCGAAATAGTGGAGCAGGGACTTACGAGCGAAATTTTTAGCAAGGCAAAGCATCCATATACCCAGGCATTGCTGGCGTGCAGGCCGGTGTTGCACAGGAAAGGGGAGCGGCTGCCTACGGTAAGCGATTTTATGGACATGCCGGGTAGTGGCCCCATACCACAAGCACCGCATATTACAAGTTATCCAGCTTCAACAAACCTGCAGCCCTCAACTCCAAACCTTACTACCGGCGCCGTACAACCGGAGCTGATAAATGTTCAGAACTTGTCGGTCTGGTTCCCTGCAGGCCGTACATTCCCCGGCAGGCCCAAAACTTTTGTAAGGGCCGTGGACAACGTGAGCTTCACCGTGAGAAAAGGCGAAACGCTGGGGCTGGTAGGGGAATCGGGTTGTGGCAAAACCACGCTGGGACGCACCCTGTTGCGCCTGATCAAACCAATTTCCGGGCGCATCCTCTACAATGGCATCAACTTGGCAACGCTGGAGGGAAGGCAATTAAAATCGATGCGGAAAGACATCCAGATCATTTTCCAGGACCCTTATTCCTCCCTCAATCCACGCATAACCATCGGCGATGCCATTGCCGAACCGCTCAAAGTGCATGGACTTGTGGAAACCAGGCAGCAACGCAGGGACCAGGTAATGAACCTGCTCGAAAAAGTAAGCCTGAAGCCCGACCACTTCAACCGTTACCCCCACGAATTTTCCGGGGGGCAGCGCCAGCGCATTGTCATTGCCCGGGCGCTCGCCCTTAATCCTTCTTTCCTTGTGTGCGACGAATCGGTATCGGCGCTGGATGTAAGCGTGCAGGCCCAGGTGCTGAACCTGCTGAACGATCTCAAAAAAGAATTCGGGTTTACAGTGGTCTTCATCTCGCACGACCTGGCGGTGGTGCACTACGTAAGCGACCGTATTATGGTAATGAACCAGGGCAAAATAGAAGAAATCGGGACCGCCGATGAAGTGTATTATCATCCCCGTACGGAGTACACGCGTAAGTTGATAGCCTCGGTGCCGAAAGGAGTTGTGAGTTAACTGCTTCCTGCTCACTACTCACCTTCCTCCACTGGCAAAATAAAATTTTTAAATATTCCCCCCGTAGTATACCTTTGCACGCTAAATTTCGTGCCTACGCATGATATTAACCTGGTGCCGTAAGATCAGGTTTGTATCGGGACCCCTCCGTAGCAACTTCACACCGGCATACCAACTTTGGTATCATGTGGACACGATGTAAAATAATGTTTCCGCATGAAGTTATCCCAGTTCAAATTCGACCTGCCCCTGAATCTGATAGCCCAACATCCTACTAAAAAACGCGAAGACGCAAGAATGATGGTCGTTCACCGGCACACCGGCACCATCGAAAACAAGCACTTCCGGGATATCCTCGACTATTTCGACGACAAGGATGTATTCGTAGTAAACAATACCAAGGTTTTTCCCGCCCGCATGTACGGACGCAAGGAAAAAACCGGCGCCAAAATAGAAGTATTCCTCCTCCGCGAACTCAATAAACCCAACCGCCTTTGGGACGTAATAGTTGACCCGGCCCGCAAGATCAGGGTAGGCAATAAATTGTACTTCGGCGAAAATGATGAACTGGTAGCCGAAGTAATCGACAATACCACCAGCCGCGGCCGCACCATCCGCTTCCTCTGGGATGGCACGGACGAAGAATTCCGCCAGATGCTGGAATTTCTCGGCGAAACACCGCTTCCCAAATACATCAAACGCAAGCCCGACGAAGAAGACAAGGAGCGCTACCAAACAGTGTACGCCAAGCACGAAGGCGCGGTAGCAGCGCCCACCGCCGGCCTGCACTTCAGCGTGGAGCTCATCAAACGTCTTGAAATAAAAGGCGTCCGCTTTGCGGAAGTAACCCTGCACACAGGGCTCGGCACCTTCCGCCCGATAGAAGTGGAAGACCTGAGCAAGCATAAGATGGACGCAGAATACTACCGCATCGAAGAAACAGCGTGTAAGATCGTGAACAAAGGAAAGATGGACGGCCGCCGCATTTGCTCGGTAGGCACCACCACCATGCGCGCCCTTGAATCATCTTTCACCGCGGAAAAATTATTGAAGCCTTCCGAAGGATGGACCAACATCTTCATTCATCCTCCTTATACCTTCAACGTGGCCGATGCACTGGTTACCAACCTGCACCTGCCCAAGACCAGCCTGCTGATAATGACCTGCGCATTTGCAGGCTACGAACTGGCAATGGAAGCATATAAAAAAGCCATCAAGGATAAATACCGGTTCTTCAGCTATGGCGATGCCATGCTGGTGATCTAATCGAGCGGCAACATGCTGGCCACCTTTTCCGACCAGGCCCAATACCCATGCAGTATGAACTCGAACAGGGGAGCGTATTGCCCGTATTTGTTGACGGTAATGGGCTCCAGGTTAGGCAACACTACCGTGGAACGCTGGTAATATTGCCGTGGCGACCGCAAGATCTCCCGCGTATATTTTTCCTCTTCGTATTCCTTTTTGTATTCGATGAATAGAAAGTCTTTAAAGAAAAGGATCTTTTCATCGGGAGTTTTTCCGGCACTCAACAAACTGTCAGCGGTCAGCAAGGCCGGCAACACGGTTTGAAATTCGTCTGGCTGCCGCAATATCATATTATAATATTCCGATGAATCGACGCTGAAAAAAGCTATGTCGCGCTTGCCGGTTTCACGTTGTTGCCTGATGCTTTCCCGCAAGATGTTGCGTACGCGTTGCTTTTCGGTATTGGGAGTTTTGTACATGCGCCGCACTTCAAAACCTTCTTCCTGCAGGCGGTTATTGTACAAGCTTTTCATGAAATGATGGATGGAACCTGCATAGGCGCGCTCCCTGCTGTTCTCCCATCTTCTTTTCAACCGCTCACCCTGGATCTTGTCCTGGAATAAAGCATAGCCGGTGAATTTTAGGATGCGGTCGCCAAATGAATAATTGAATTCTTCCATCTGGTACTTGATGGTATAGCCCAGCGATTGGTTTTCGATGATCAGTTGCTCATCGGCAATAACTGTAAGTGTATTGTTCTTTTTTGAGAATCGAAACCTTAACACCTCAGGGTTCAGCACCTTGCAGTCCTGCGCATCCAGATTGGTGCCGATAAAATTCTCCATGAAAAATTTACCCCATTTCTTCCAGCCATCTTTTTCGTCGGGTTCCACTACTACCGTTGAAAGTTCTGATACCTTCCGCTTCATTTTCACATCCACTTGCAAAGGAAGGTCTCCCCCGGTATAGGGATATACCACAGTTGAATAACCAATGCAGGAGATCACGAGGTCGTGCTTGCCCGTAGGAACGTCCGTCAGTTCAAAGCTGCCATCCTGTGCGCTCATGGTTCCCCTGGTGGAATTGCTGATGAAAATGCTGGCGCCGCTTACGGGCGTCTGGGTCTTGTCGTGCGTTATACGGCCCTTGATAACGTACCCGGTTTGCGCATATGCGGCAGCGCTGGTAATGAATAAGAGAAAGATAGTAATGATAGGGCGCATGTTATAAAGATATACGCCCGCGATATATTCCACATACCGCTTAACATTTAAGTAAACGCCTATTCCAGGTTGAACAATCCCTTGTTCAATTTTTGCAAGGTCTCGGTCCGGTATGCAGCGGGCACCAATACCGATACATTGTGCGGGCTTCCGCCGTAGCTCACCATGCGTATGGGAATGGACGAAAGGGAATCGAACAGTTTGCCCAGCACCTGATCTGTTTTAGCTATTTCATTGCCTACAATGGAAACGATGCTGTGGTCCTTCTCTACATCTATTGAACCGAAAGGCTCCAGCTCCTTCACGATCTCTTTCAGGTAAGTGGCGCTGTCGATGGTTACGGAAACGGCTACTTCCGAAGTAGTGATCATATCGATGGATGTCCTGTATTTTTCAAACACCTCGAATATTTTTCTTAGGAAACCATAGGCCAGCAACATGCGGCTGCTCCTGATCCTGATGGCGATGATGCCGTCTTTTGCCGCTACCGCTTTTACACCAACAGAACCTGCGGCTTCCGCGATCGTTGTGCCTTTTGCCTCGGGCTGCATGGTGTTCAGCAATTTTACCGGCACCTTGTAAAGCTGCGCGGGCCATATAGAGGCAGGGTGCAGGATCTTGGCCCCGAAATAGGCCAGCTCCGCGGCCTCGTCGAACGAAAGCTGTTCAATGGCGACGGTCTTGTTTACGATGCGCGGGTCGTTGTTGTGCATGCCGTCGATATCGGTCCATATCTCGCACACGCTTGCCTGGATGGCTGCTGCAATCAGGGAAGCAGTATAATCGCTGCCGCCCCTCTTCAGGTTATCTACCTCGCCGCGGGAATTGCGGCAAATGTATCCCTGCGTGATAAATATTTTGTTGCCGGCCTGCTGCTGCAGCAATTGGGAAAGCTTCACTTTAATGCTGCCGATCTGCGGCTCGTCGTGGTGGTCGATGGTCATGAACTCCAGCGCTGGCAACAATACATGGCTTATGCCTTGTTCCTGCAGGTACACGCAAAACAGTTTGGTAGAAAGCAGTTCGCCCTGCGCGAGTATGTCTTTATTGAGCGCCTGGCTGAAAGATATTTTCAGGATGATGTTCAGGAATTCGAAATGCTCGGCCACGATGGACGAAGCTTTAGCCTGCGATGCTTCCGTCTTTACCAGGTGTTTGATGAAGTCATGGTAATGCGCTTCCAGCTTTGCTATCTGTTGCCTGGCCAGCTCGCGGTCGCCCCTTGCAAGGGAATCGCCTATGTCCACCAATGTATTGGTGGTGCCTGAAAGGGCGCTTAAAACAACGATCTTGGGCTCTTCGTCCCGGGTTATCAGGCTGGCAACGTGGTGCATACGTTCTGGCTTGCCCACCGAGGTGCCGCCGAATTTCATGACTTTCATGGAGATCATTTGAAATTGAGCGTGCAAAGATAAGCGCTGTACCTTGGCAAATCATTACATTTATGGCAAAACAACTGGTATGCCTTCCCCCAAACGCAGGCAGTTCCTGCAAAAGCTGGGCACATTCTCCGCAGCTACCTTCCTGGCCTCGCTGGCGCAACCGGCATGGAGCCGCAACCTGGATGCGGCATTGAACGATGCGGCAGGTACCGATCCACGGCAACTTGCCAATGATGAGGACTTCTGGTATTATGTACAGCAATCATATACGGTAACCCCGCAAATCATCAATCTCAATAATGGGGGAGTAGCCCCTTCGCCCAAACCTGTGCAGGAGGCCATGAAGCGCTTTCACGATTATTCCAACGAAGCTCCCAGCTATTATATGTGGCGCATACTGGACCAGGGCCGCGAACCTTTGCGCAGGAACCTGGCAAAGCTGGCCGGCTGCCTGCCCGACGAGATCGCGATACAACGCAACGCATCGGAATCGCTGGAGACCGTCATCTTCGGTCTTAACCTGCAACGCGGCGATGAAGTAGTGCTGAGCAAACAGGATTATCCCAACATGATCCACGCCTGGCGCCAGCGCGAACTGCGCGAAGGCATTAAACTGGTTTGGGTGAACCTGCAATTGCCTTCGGAAGACAATAATTACATGGCCAATGAATACATTAAAGCATTCACGCCGCGCACCAAAGTGGTGCAATTAACGCACGTCATCAACTGGAGCGGGCAGATCATTCCGGTCCGGCAAGTTGCCGATGCCGCGCATGCCAGGGGCATCGACGTATTGGTAGACGGCGCTCACAGCTTTGCGCATTTCGAATTTAAGATACCCGACCTGGGCGCGGATTATTTCGGCACCAGCCTGCACAAATGGCTCAGCGCCTGCATCGGAAGCGGTATGCTGTATGTAAAGAAAGACAAGATCAAAAATCTTTACCCGCTCCTGGCCAGCGCTGAACCTACCAGCGACAATATCCGCAAGTTCGAAACGCTCGGCACGCGCCCATTTTTTATAGAGCAGGCCATCAATAAAGCAATCGATTTTTATGATATGATCGGTGCAAAGCGCAAAGAAGAGCGCCTGATGTACCTGAAGAACTATTGGATGAGCCGCGTAAAAGACATGCCCAAAGTAAAGCTGGGCACTTCCATGAACAAAGGGTTCGGTTGTGGCATAGGGTTAGTAAGCATCGAAGGAAAAAGACCGCACGAACTGGAAACATACCTGATGGACAATCACCGCGTGCATTCCGTAGCCATAGAATGGGAAAATATTAAAGGGGTGCGCATTACGCCCAATGTTTATACCACTACCAAAAACCTGGATGTTTTAGTGGAAGGAATTGAAAAGTTCGTTGCACTGAAATGATTGCAGCGCATACCCGTAACCCCTCTGCAATGAAAGCCATCGCAATCATATTATTTACGGTTCTTATACACAGTGCGCATGCGCAGGAATTTTCGTATAAGCAATTCACTACCGCAGACGGTTTGCCCAGCAACGTGGTGTACGCAGCCTACCAGGATAAGGAAGGATACATTTGGTTTTGCACCAACGCAGGGGTGAGCCGCTTCAACGGCATTAGCTTTCAGAACTTTACCGTGGAGCATGGTTTGTCCGACAATGAAGTGTTCGGCGCTTTTCAAACTTCCGAGGACCGCATTTGGTTCAGGACCTTCAGCAACAAGCTTTGTTATTACGAAAACGGCTCGTTTCACAACTACCTCACCGATCCCTGGCTCAACAAGACCTTCGGTGGAATGAAGATAGCATATGTAGACGATGAAGGATTGGTGTGGACGCGCAACTATCTTGACTCGTTCGTGTACATTATGGACGAAAAAAACAAAGCCATCAAAAGGATCTATGCGCATTACAGGGATAGCAGCATTATTGTAACACCACATGGCATAGATACCATTTCCATAGCCGATGAAAAGCTATTGTACACCGAGATGGCCAATTTTGGCATCCGGTACAAACCGGTGATCGACAAATTGCCGGACGTAACGGCATATTTCATGTTTTCAAGAAGGCACCTGGAAGCGCTGCGCGCTAAAAATCCCTCCATTCCGCTCCACTTCATGTACCACATCTTTGTAAACTCGCATCCCATCCAGCGCTTCAAGCTGCACGAGCTCATACATCCTTTTAAAAACAAGGCTGAAAAGAAATACCTGCCCAATGCGTATTGGCTTACTACCGCCAACAAAGGCATTGCTTATGGCGCCGATCTTTTTGCGTTGGATGAAAAGCCTGATATGTACCTGTCTGACCGCAATATCAATAACATCCTCATAGACAACGAGGGCAATTATTGGTTCACCTCGCCTACCGAGGGTGTGTTCCTGCTAACGGCGCACGGCGTAAAAACCTATGAGTCGGGCAAAAACGAGGGAGAAATATATTCCGTTACCGGCAATGATGAGTACGTGGTCATCGGAAAGAACAATGAGGTAGTATTTATCAACCGGCACACCGGTAAAAAGATCACCTGGAGGTACGACCTTGTAGAAAACAGCTCGGTGTATAACAGGGTTAAGGATATGTTGATAGATGGAACCGACCGGTGCTGGATAGCTACCGACCTGGGCGCCGCGTGCCTGCAATTTTCCAGCAAAGGCGCCAGGCGTGTGCACCCCAGCACCCTGCATGCTTTCGATCCGTTAGTGGGCGCAATGAAAAGCCTGAGCCCCGGCAGCGACAGCACCATTTATCTAGGCTCGCATGCAAGGCTTTACCGCATCGATAACAGGCGCAAAGCCGAGGCGGTGGCTTTCAAAAGAATAACTGCTGTGGTTGAAGTAGGGCGGGATCACGCGTTGGCGGGCAGCACCGACGGATTGTACACTTACAAAAATGGAAAGCTCGATACTTTTCGTGCCACCAACGGCATCGTTACACAACACATCACCGATCTTGGCAAAACCGATGAATTTGTTTGCGTCGGCACCAACGACAAGGGACTGGCCATTATCAGGAACGGGCACATCTTTCGTATAACCGTAGCCGATACACCCACCGCGCTCATTAGTAATATCTGCCGCAAGGTGTTCATCGATGCTGGCAGCAATATCTGGGTTTGCACCAACGAAGGCCTGTCGAGGGTGAGCATCAGCTCGTGGCAGCCTTTCAGGTTCAGCGTACAATCGTTCACTACCGACGATGGATTGATATCGAACGACGTGAACGATGTATTTGTTTCCGGCGATACGGTTTGGGTGGCCACTTCCGGAGGTCTTAGTTTTTTCAGCCAACGCCAGATAAAGCAGAACGGACAGTTACCAGCGATTTACATCAGCCAGGTAGACACGCTCACCCGCCGTTCCTTCGGCTACCGCGATAAGATCGTCATCGGGTTGGAAGGCATTTCCTACGAAAGCCTGGGCAAGCTGCGCTACCGCTACCGCCTGAAAGGATTGTACCAGGACTGGCGTTATACAGACCGTAACCAGTTATTGTACGACGTGCTGCCGCCCGGTGAATATGAGCTGGAAGTGTACAGCATCAACCGCTTCGGGCAAGAAAGCGAAAACCCTGCAAGGGTAGCATTTACCGTGGTGCCTCCCTGGTGGAAGACGGATTGGGCGTATGCGCTGTATGCAGTGGCGCTCATTTCGCTGCTGGTAGTGGCCTTGCTGCTGGTGCGCAGGATATCGAGACAGAAGGAAAGGAACCGCATGAAGCACATTCAGCAATTGCAGCAGTTGGAGTTGAAAGCCCTACGCTCACAAATGAACCCGCATTTCATTTTTAACACTCTCAATGCAGTTCAAAAATATATTTTAGAGAACGATAAGGAGTCTTCCTACCGCTACCTCACCCGGTTTTCGAAGCTGATACGCGGTTTCCTCGAAAATTCAAGGCAAACCACCATCAGCCTTCAGCACGAATTGGACCTATTGCGTGCATACATGGAGATGGAAGCCTTGCGGTTCAGGCATAAATTCACCTATGAAATAGAAATAGATCCCACCCTTGACACCGCTTCGGTATTTATTCCGTCTATGCTTATACAGCCTTATGTAGAAAACGCCATCTGGCATGGCATACAGCATAAAAAGGCAAACGGTTTTGTGAAATTGTCCGTACAGGATATGGGTGGCAACGTGTTGAAATGCCGCATACTGGACAATGGCATCGGCCGCAAGCGGGCAGGGGAAATTGAATCAGCGTCCGGTTCGCAGCACCAGCCCGTGGGTATGACCATCACCCAGCAGCGCCTGGAGCTGATCAACCAGCGGCTGAAACAGGCGGTAAGCGTTAATTTTATCGACATTGCCGAGGAGTCGCACGGCGCAGGCACGGGAACCATTGTTGAATTGATAGTAACATATCAAACAAAGAAACCATGATGTTAACAGCGGTAATTATCGACGATGAAGCACACAGCGTGGATGTGTTGAAAAATCTCCTGGATATCTATTGTCCCAACGTAAAAGTGATCGGTCAGGCCGACCATGCTACCGCGGGCAGAAAGCTCATCGCCGAGCACGCTCCCGACATCGTTTTCCTGGACATCGAAATGCCGTTCGGCACCGGCTTCGACATGCTTGATGCAGTAGAGCACAAAAATACCAACGTTATTTTCGTTACCGCTTACGATCACTATGCGCTCAAGGCGATTAAATATTACGCCATCGATTACCTGCTGAAACCCGTTGACATC
This sequence comes from Chitinophagaceae bacterium, assembly GCA_035628135.1. Classification (GTDB taxonomy): domain Bacteria; phylum Bacteroidota; class Bacteroidia; order Chitinophagales; family Chitinophagaceae; genus DASPKM01. Next base: position 355,810 of record DASPKM010000001.1, read on the forward strand.
GACGAACTAAAAAACGCGGTAAAAAAGGTAGCGGAAAGAAAGGAACAGCAATCCGCCTCGGCCTTGCCGGTGAACCTGCTGAAAACCTATCTTGAAAAAGGAATAGACAACAGCAAGATCGCACTGCCCATGGCAGACGGGCTGCAGTTTGTAAACCGGAGCGAGATCGTGCGCTGCGAAGCGTGCGGAAATTATACCAGGATATATTTACAGGAGAACAGGACTTACATGGTGGCGCGCACCCTGGGTGAATACGAAGAGCTGTTATCGCCTTATAATTTCCTGCGCATTCACCACGCGCACCTGATAAACCTGGACCATATCGAAAGATATGTACGCGGCGAAGGCGGATATGTTATCATGAGCGACGGCGCCGTAGTGGACATATCGAGAAGAAAAAAACAGGATTTCCTGAACAGGTTCGATTTTTAAAGATTTCGTCAATTCAGGTGTTTTCATGCTATTTGATTTTTTCGGGACTCCATAAATAAGTACTAATTTTTGGATGCTTATGAGCAAAACAAAGTATTTTCAAAACTGTCTGGGAGTTTTTCAAGGTGGCGGATGCAAGGCTATTGCATATGCAGGAGCTTATAAGGAAGCTGTTAAGTGGGGAGTATCCTTCTCAGAATTAGTAGGTACTTCTGCCGGCGCCATTGCCGCAATTTTTATTGGAGCGGGGGCAACGCCTGCACAACTCGAAGCCTTTTTACGCGAGCTTGACTTTAAGAATTTGCTGCTGCCACCCATCGAACTTGAAAAATATAAACGGCCCCGTTACTCCGGTTACATTAAGTTCATCCCTTTAGAGTTTACTAAACGATACCACCGGGTTTTTTCACATCTTGGGTTGTATAATTCGGACGCTTTAAAAAAATGGATCGGTGATAAATTGAAGATACTGCTCCCGCATGTTGACGGCCCTGTAAAGTTTCAACACCTGATTATCCCAACAAGCGTAGTGGTTACTGATTTGGTGGCTAAAAGAGTGGAGGTGTATAGCCAGGATGAAAGTTGGACCATGGATGTAAGCGAGGCTGTTCAAAGTTCTTGCAGTATTCCTTATTTTTTTCAACCCATTAACATGCGATATGTAGATGGTGGTGTGTTGAGCAATCTTCCGGCATTTGTTTTTGGGGACAAGTCCGATAAATTGTACAATCGGATACTCGCCTTTAGTTTGGAGAGTGATCTTGTGGACCAGGACCTGACAGATTTTATGGGATTTTCAAAAGCACTGCTGAATACAGTGCTGGAAGGAAATCTTGACTTGCAACTTTCCCTGCAGGAGGACCTGCACATCATCAATATCAACACCGGCAAATTATCCGCAATTGATTTTGATAAAGTAGATGATAACGTAAAGACCACGTTGATACAAAAAGGCGAAGAGGCGGTAAACACTTTCTTTATGAATGAGGTTTTCAATGTACATTCACGGGTAAGCAGAATGGACGTGGCACGAGACGAGTTCAATACCAATAATTTCTTACTTCAGAGCCTGGAGTATAAACACCAGGAAATATTAATTGCGGACTGGAATTCCAAATGGGTGTATGAATTATTTCCAACCCTTATCAGGTGGCAACGGGATGGCGCAAAAATCTGGTTCTTTCTGAAAGAAGTTACTGATGAACCCGAGCACACCGGGTTCAGGCAGCGCTTTTTACAAGCACTTGGGGTCAATGTTGTAATTGTTAACAATCTGCCGTTTTATGGATTTATTTTCGATGCTCATTTAAAGGACGGATGCAGAGCGATAATCAAAAACCCCGCAGCAGATGCCGACAAAACTTTTAAATCTAGGTTATACTCAGGTGAAGTAGATTTTCTTGCAATCAATGCGCTTAAAGATAAACTGCAGCCTCAAATAACAAAAGCCGCTCCGTCTGTAAAGATCCGGATTGAAAAAGTAAAGAAAACAGAGGTGCTTGACTTAATGAAGAACGTGCGGCAGTATTCTATCGACAATGTCCAAATGGACGTGCGGGAAATTAAAGTGTCGGATGTTTTATTCCTGACTAAATTTATCAAAGGGTACAAGTATAGGCAAATCCATGTACTTTTCGAACTGTTCCGAACATTCGGCCTGTCGCTTTTTGAACCGGCCAAACTGATGTTGAACAATGATAAATACACTTTGTTTGCGCCTCCGGTAGTTGAAAAAATCGGTAACAGGTATTTCGTAGTGGGTGGGAATACCCGGTTTACATATGCGTACCGCAATAATATTGAATACCTGCAATGCATTGTGGTAGAAGGTGTAGAGGAAGTATTGCCAAGTAAGGGAGAGTTCCCGGCTAAACAAATATTGTTGACAGATAAGAATATGAGCGGAGATGACCGCTATCCCAAATTTGATTACACAAAATTCAGACAACTTGAAAGAGCAATCAGAGATCCAGACACTTGGTTGCATCCATGATGGCATGAAAACCAGCAGCGACATAATAAAATCTTTAGTTCAGCTAAATGAAGATATAGCGGAATTGAAGTTTCACTCATTCAATAAATACGATGCTATCCAGGATCGCCTTGAGATGGACGATACCCTGGAAGATTTGGTTGAAAAGGCACTTCAGCTAAGAGCTCAGTATAAACTTCCTTTTTGGGATGCTTTTAATGCCTGTACATTCGATACAGCATTTTCGAAATATCACTTCTTAAAGCATGTCAGGTTTCACAATACTATCAATCAAACATTTATTATTCGCAGAACAGAGGTGTCCCAATTCCTGGACGCACTACCCGAGGACAAGTACCTGGTAATTAATTCAAATATTACCATGACAAACGGACACCGCAAGCATTTGCCACTACTCGATTTTCATATTCCAGTCGGTAAAGAAAATGAGGACTTATGCAAGGCTATACTCGTTGAGTTAGGGCTGAAAGGGTTTCTATTGAACAGCGGTAAGTCTTACCACTTTTATGGGAAGGAACTCGTCGATCATGAGCAAATGCAAACCATTCTCCATTTCGCTTTGCTTTTTTCTCCCATTGTCGATAAGTCCTGGATAGCTCACCAACTTATCGAAGGAAGTTGTAATTTGCGCGTTACTAAAAAGTATTCTCGCTTACCCTGTTTGGTGATGGAGGTTTAAGGATGAAACAACTACTTCTTTTTATAGCAGTATTGTATGTCGCGGATATTTCCTTTGCCCAGCAAACCTCAAAGCTTGTTATTCATTTCGATTTCGATAAGCACGATATACGTCCTGTTGATGCGGCCAGGCTGGACAGCTTGTTTTCACGACGGTTAATTCCTATGGTAGAGCGGGTTGAATTGTACGGTCATTGCGATTCCGTTGGCAACCACGCGTACAACGACGCACTTTCCGAGCGGCGCACAGCGCAAACGAAAGCATACCTGGTAGGCAAAGGACTTCCTGAAAACATCTTTATAAAAAGCCAAGGGTTCGGCAAACGCCGGCCATTGAACGAAAATAATACACCCGAAGAAAGGTTTGACAACAGGCGCGTGGAACTGACGGTTGTCTGGAAGGATACAGATTCGGTGGTTACGGTCACTAGTCCTCCAAAGGAGAACAAACCACCTTCGCTTACAGAGGTGATAAAAGATACCGCCACCACCAAAACAGGCAACACCATCATCCTGCGCAACCTTCAGTTCATACCGGGCAGGCATGTGCCATTGCCCGAATCCGAAGCCATATTGGAAGAACTGTACAATGTAATGCGCGATAATCCCACGCTGGTGATACAGATCCGCGGGCACGTATGCTGCACACCGATTAACGAAGATGGTTACGACATCGACCTTAGGACCATGAACCTTTCGGTACAGCGGGCAAAAACGGTGTACGATTACCTGGTAAGCCGTAACATCGCACCCACGAGGCTGAGCTTTACAGGCCTGGGCGGCTCACAGAAACTGTACCCGCTTGAAAGAGATGAATTCGAGCGGCAGGAAAACCGCAGGGTTGAGCTAAAGATTATTAGCAGGTAGTTAACAACATCCCGCATTCAACTGGCAAGTTCAACAATTCTTTCAGCTCATTTACGTTATTTTTGCCGATAGCTAATTCGTAACATGACAATACCTCTTGGAAAACTGATAGCGATAGGCGGAGCAGAGGACAAAGGGACCGATCTCGAAAAAGGTGAAATACACCGTAATAATCTTAATTTCTTCGAGCTGGGCATCCTTCGCCGCATAGTCGAAGAAGCCGGCGGCTCACACGCCCGCATAGAGGTGGTTACTACCGCTTCTACCATCCCCAACGAAGTAGGCGACAATTACCTGAACGCTTTTGGCCGCATCGGCTGTACCAATATCGGCGTAATGCACATACGCCGGAGAGAAGACGCTTTGAACGAAGAACTCCTCGAACGCATCACCAATTGCGACGCCGTAATGTTCAGTGGCGGCAATCAAATGCGCCTGGGCGCCACTTTCGGCGGCACCAACTTTCTTTCGATACTGCACCAGCGCTACATGAAGGAAGATTTTGTGATCTCCGGCACTTCGGCCGGGGCCATGGCCATGAGCAATACCATGATCTACGAAGGAAACGCCAGCCGCGCCCACCTAAAGGGAGAAGTAAAATTGACCACCGGCCTCGGTTTCATGGACAATGTCATCATCGATAGCCATTTCGAAAAGCGCGGCCGCTTCGTAAGGCTGGCACAGGCAGTATCGGCCAATCCATCGTGCATAGGCATTGGCCTGGGCGAGGACACCGGCATGCTTATTACCGAAGGCAACCGCATGGAAGCTATTGGCAGTGGCCTGGTCATTATCATCGATGGGCACGACATACGCCACTCCAACATTGCCGACATTCCCGAAGGCAATCCCGTAAGCATCGAAAACCTCAAGGTGCACTTTTGTGAAAAAGGCAATGGCTACCTATTGAAAGAACGCGCATTCCTTATGGAAGTAAAGGAAGGAGCGGTGATACGTAAGCAAGTGAGCGTTGAGTAAATAATTATTAATTATTAATTACTGATTATTGATTACTGGTTATCCTTTAAATCAATCAATAATTAATAATCAATAATCAATTAAGCACTTTCACTAAATAATAATGCTTCTTTCCCTTTTGTATCAACAAATATTTATTGTGGAGCAATAGTGATTCACTTACCTGCATGGCCGCATCAGCTACTTTATTCCGGTTGATGCTGATGCCGCCGTTCTGTACCATCTTCCTTGCCTCGCCCTTGCTGGGAAAAATGCCGGACTCTGCCAGGAACGACACCACATCGGTGCCCGACCTTAGCTTCTCCAGCGAGTAATCGAACTTTACTACCCCTTCCATTCCCTCCAGGTCCTCGATGCTCAACGAGCTCGCCGGCGCAGACTGGTTCGCGAATAATTTCTCCGTGGTTTCCACCGCCTTCAGGTATTCATCAATTCCATGCACAAATACCGTTACTTCCTTTGCAAGTCTTTTTTGCAGCACGCGGGCCGCCGGATCCTGCGCGTGTTGTGCTATCAGGCCTTCTATTACATCCGGTGGCAGAAATGTAAATATCCAGATCCATTTTTTCGCATCTTCATCCGCTGCATTCAACCAGAATTGATAGAACTGGTAAGGAGATGTTTTTTGCGGATCGAGCCATACGTTGCCGCCTTCGGTTTTACCGAACTTGGTACCATCGACCTTGGTAATGAGCGGGCAGGTGAATACAAACGCCTCGCCGCCACCCATGCGGCGGATCAATTCACTGCCCGTGGTCATATTGCCCCATTGATCGCTGCCGCCCATTTGCAGCTTGCAGCGCTTGTTGTTGTACAGCCAATAAAAATCATAGCCCTGCAGCAGCTGGTACGCAAACTCGGTATAGCTGATGCCCGTATCGCCCTGCAGCCGCTTTTTTACGCTGTCCTTTGCCATCATGTAGTTAACCGTAATGTGTTTGCCCACATCACGCAAAAAATCAATGAAGGATATGCCGCGGAACCAGTCGTAATTGTTTACCAGCTCGGCCGCATTCGGTTTTGATTGATCGAAATCAAGATATTTTTCCAGCTGCCGCTTGATGCCATCGAGGTTCCGTTGTAAAGTCTCTTCGTTCAGCAGGTTGCGTTCCTCGCTTTTGCCGCTGGGGTCGCCCACCATGCCGGTGGCTCCTCCCACCAGGGCAATGGGTTTATGGCCGGCACGCTGCAGGTGCACCAGCAGCAGTATGGGCACCAGGCTGCCGATATGAAGGCTTTCGGCCGTGGGGTCGAACCCGATATAACCTGTTGTCATTTCGTTATTCAATTGATCTTCAGTGCCTGGCATGATATCTTGTACCATTCCCCTTCTTCGTAATTCTTCTATCAGATTCATAGTAAGTTTACCGTTTTAATAATTGGTTATCGCCCCTGTTAAACCCCCAAAATTGCAATATTTATAGTTTATTTTCGTTTCCCAAAATTAGGCATAACCCTATCTTAGCCAACTAACGGGCTCAGGTGGACGTATATAAATTGACTGTTTGTTCAATTTATCCAGATATCCTTGCATTTCCGGAATGGTTCCGGAATGGAAAACTGTTGAAATCGCATGAAAAAGATTTACCCTTTAGTAATCCTGCTTACCGTAGCGTGCTGCCAATCGTTTGCGCAGTTCAGGAAATATTCCAACGAATTCCTGAACATCGGCGCAGGCGCCCGGGGTCTTGCAATGGGCAGTGCACAAGTGGCCTCCGTGAATGATGGATCTGCCGGTTACTGGAATCCCGCCGCACTGGTTAACGTTAAGGATCACCCGCAGGTAAACGTCATGCACGCCGAATACTTTGCCGGCATTGGCAAGTACGACTACGCCAGCATTGCGCTTCCGCTGAAAGATAACAAAAGGACCCTCGGTCTTTCGCTGCTCCGTTTTGCGGTTGACGATATACCCAACACCATCTTCCTGGTCGAACCCGACGGCACCATCAACTTCAATAACATCACTTCTTTTTCATCGGCCGACTACGCTTTTCTGGTGTCGCTCGCGCAACAGGTGAAACTGAAAAACAATAAGACCTTCAACGCAGGCATCAATGCCAAGATCATACACCGCAAGGCGGGCGACTTTGCTACGGCCTGGGGATTTGGCTTTGACGCGGCGGTGCAGATACAGGCTAACCGCTGGAGGTTTGGCGTAGTGGCAAGAGACGTTACCACCACTTTCAATGCATGGTCATTCAGCCTGAACGAAAAGGTTCGCGAGGTGTTTTACCTGACCCAGAACGAAATACCAGTGAAATCAACAGAGCTTACCGCTCCCCGGCTCCTCGTGGGCGGCGCTTATGATTTTAAGTTGAACAAGAACCTGAACTTTTTGGTTGAAACAGGACTGGACCTCACCTTCGATGGACGAAGGAATACCGTGCTTTCCAGCAGCGCAATAAGCGTTGATCCCAAGCTAGGCCTGGAACTGTCGCTTAAGAATGTGTTCTTCGTAAGGGCCGGCATCAACAATTTCCAGAAAGCATACGACGATGATGACAGCACCAATACCAAAAAGGTATGGATCTATCAGCCCAGCGCAGGCGCGGGTTTCAGGCTGTCGAACGTGCAGATAGACTATGCTTTCACCAATTTGGCCAATCAATCGAACCCATTATATACACACGTTTTTTCTTTGAAGCTTGACCTGGTTAAAAAACAGGCTAAGCAATGATCCGTAAACTTTGATAACCCGGAAACAAATAAAATATGAAGCGAATTTTTACATTATTGTTGTTGTGCATGCCTGTTGCCCTGCTGGCACAGCAATACAACAATGAATGGATAAATTTCAGCCAGACCTATTATAAATTTAAAGTAGGCGCCGACGGCGTTTACCGCATTCCTCAATCTGTACTGTCAAGTGCCGGATTGGGCGCGGTACCGTCGCAGAACTTTCAATTGTGGAGGAACGGCGAACAAGTGCCCTTATACATTACCGTTAGCACCGGCGTGCTCGGGGCATCGGACTACATTGAATTTTGGGGAAAGGCAAACGACGGTAAGGCAGATAAGCCCCTGTACCGGCATCCAGCCTACCAGCATTCCGAAAAGCTGAGCCTGCAAACCGACACCGCCACGTACTTCCTTACCTCATCCCCCCTCGGCGGACCGCGCTATACCAACGTGGCCAACAACGTTTCCGGCAATTCATTACCCGCTGAACAATGGTTTTGGCATACCACCGGAACTTATTTCAATACCAAGGTCAATTTCGGTTACGCAACAGTGGTAGGTGAATATGTATATTCTTCTTCCTACGATAAAGGCGAGTTCTATTCAACCCGCGACATCGCACCGGCCAGCCCCCTCACCGATAACAAGGCTAACTTGTATGTGTATGCATCAGGCCCCGACGCCAGTTTCAAATATGGCGCATTCGGCAATTCCTTGTACAATCGCTCGGTAAGGATCAGCGTAAACGGCACACAGATCACCGATACGACCGTAGACTTTTTCAACGAAGTACAAGCTACGGTAAACCTGCCTTTGTCGGTCATCAGCTCCGGCAACGCCAGCACCCTGTTCGTGAATACTTCTCCTACATCGGTGGACAGGTTCGTGATTTCGCATTACGAAATCAAATACCCGAGGCAATTCAATTTCGGCGCAGCAAAGAGCTTTTATTTCGAACTGGCCGCAAAGCCCACGGGCCACTACCTGGAAATTGCCAACTTCAATTATGGCGCCGCCATCCCCGTACTATACGACCTGGCAACGCATGAAAGATTTTTAGGAGAAACGGACGTGGCCAACCTGGTCAAGTTCGCCCTGCCTGCTTCAACAGTTGACCGCAAGCTGGTATTGGTAAACGAAGAGGCAAGTCACGTACGCACGGTAACAGCGCTTACACCCAAGACATTTACCGACTATAACAACGCAGCCAACCAGGGTAACTACATCATCATCAGTAATCCCTTATTGTACAATGGTCCTAACGGCAACGCCGTGCAGAACTATGCCAACTACCGCCAATCGGCCAATGGCGGAAACTTCAGCCCCCTGATCGTTGACATCAATGAGCTGGTTGACCAGTTTGCTTTCGGTATCAAAAAACACCCGCTGTCCATTAAGAACTTTTTGAAATATGCACGCGCCACATTCAGCAACCAACCACAGTTTGTATTGTTGATCGGGCGCGGAATGACCTATAACGAATACCGCCGTTTTGAAGCCAATCCCGATGCGGACAGGCTTAACCTGGTGCCTACTTTCGGACATCCTGCCTCGGACAATAACCTGGCCGCGGATGATGCCATGCCTGGCATTCCGGTAATTCCCATAGGCCGTTTGTCGGTGGTAAATGGAAAGGAGATAGAAGACTACCTGGAAAAAATGCAGGAATACGAAACCATGCAGCGCACCGCTCCTTATACCATTGCAGGCCGCGACTGGATGAAGAATGTCATGCACGTTACCGGCGCCAGTGATCCCTATTTGGGCACCGTGCTGTGTAACTACATGAACTCGTACAAGCAATTGCTCGAAGATACCCTGGCCGGCGCAAAGGTCATTACCTTCTGTAAAACCTCGGCCAACCCGGTAGAGCAGGTGTCGAACGAACGCATATCGCAATTGTTCGAAGAAGGATTGAGCATCGTGAGCTATTTCGGCCACTCTTCGTCTACCACGCTCGAGTTCAACATCGACAATCCGCAGAACTATAATAATACCGGCAAGTACCCGGTGTTCTTCGTAAGCGGTTGTAACGCAGGTAACTTCTTCGTGTTCGATCCCTTGCGCTTTACATATAATGAAACGCTGTCTGAGAAGTTTACGCTTGCCAAGCAGAAGGGCGGTATCGCCTTTGTGGCCAGTACCCACTTCGGTATCGTGAACTACCTGAACATCTATATCAATAGTTTATATAGAATGATAGGACAGGAGCAGTATGGCAAGTCGCTGGGTGCCATCAATAAAGAAGCCTTGTATAGAATGATGACGCTGACCGGCTTCGATGATTATTATTCGCGGCTGCACGCGGAGGAGATCACCATACACGGCGACCCCGCGTTGAAATTGAACTTCCCCATGGAACCCGATTATGTTATCGAGGAGCCGCAGATCAAGATATCTCCTGCATTCATATCCATCGCCGATTCGAGCTTCAACCTTAAAGTGAAACTTACCAATATCGGCCGCGCGGTATCTGATTCTATCACCGTGGTGGTAAGGCGCCAGTATCCTGACGGAAGTGGACAAGACATCTATCGCGAAAGGATCACCGGCATCCGCTACAGCGATTCGCTGAACCTGAACGTGCCCATCGTTGCCACAAGGGACAAAGGCGCAAACAGGATCACGGTTACCATCGACGCGGACAACAATGTTGCGGAGAAAGTAGAGACCAATAACACAGCTTCTAAAGATGTATTTATATACGAGGATGAGGCAAGGCCTATTTATCCTTATGATTTCTCCATCATGAACAATCCTTCGCAAAAGCTGTACGCTTCTACCGCGAACCCATTCAGCAATGTGAAGACCTACGCAATGGAGATAGACACTACAGAATTCTTCAACTCGCCGATCAAGCATACGAAGCAGATTTCATCAATCGGCGGCGTGCTGGAGTTTGACCCGGGCATTGCGTTTACAGACAGCACGGTGTATTACTGGCGCACATCGCTGGTACCCACCGCTGGCGGCGACTATCGCTGGCATACTTCATCGTTCATGTATAAGGCAGGGACAGAAGTAGGCTTTAACCAATCGCATTTCTACCAGCAACGCAAGTCGTTTGCAGAACGCCTGACCATAGATTCGGCCAGCAGATCGTGGGAGTTCGGAAGCCGCATCAACAACGTATTCGTAAGAAACGGTGTGTTCCCCACCGCGGCCAACCAGGCATACGACGTATCTGTGTCCATCAATGGTAATACAGACGTTTATAACGTGTGTGGCGTGTCGAACATCATCTTCAACGTATTCGATCCTGTAACCATGCGCCCGTGGATCAACGGCTTGTTTGGCGACGTTCCCAAATACGGCAGTGACCCCATTTGCGGCGACAACAGGAAATACAACTTCCAGTTCAACATACTCGATACCAACAAGCGCAGGAAGATCGTAGAGTTCATGAACCTGATACCCGATGGGCATTTTGTGATAGTGCACAATACCTCGGGCACCAATCCACTTTCTAACACGTATGCGAGCACCTGGCTGGGTGATACTTCGTTCATGGGACCGAACAATTCCATGTACCATCGCCTGTTGCAACAGGGCTTTACCAACATCGATTCGTTCAATGCTCCGCGCTCCTGGATATTCGCTTATAAGAAGAATAGCCAGGCAGAGTTCCAGCCGCGTTCTGTATTCAGTATCGGTACCGGCGACCGCATTACCATGGTGTTCGATGCCATAACGCCCGATACCCTCGGTTACGTGAGCTCGCCCAAGTTCGGTCCCGCTAAAACGTGGAAGGAATTGCAATGGCAGGGGTCGAGCACGGAAACAGTCCCCACTGACATCGTGGACCTCGAAGTAATAGGCATAGATAACAACCGCAACGAAACGAAGCTGTTCAATATCAACCAGTCAACCAGCACGTACGACCTGAGCGGCATCGATGCCGCGCAATATCCTTTCCTCAGGCTTAGGATGACCACGATGGACACCCTGAACCTTACGCCTTACCAGTTGAAGTACTGGAGGCTGCTGTATGATCCCGTTCCCGAAGGTGCGCTGGCGCCCAATGTATACTTTACAACAAAAGATACCCTGGAAATAGGCGAGAAGCTCACGTTTGCAATAGCATTCAAGAACATCAGCCTGGCATCGTTCGACAGCCTGCTGGTAAGAGCGTATGTGCTTGACCGTAGCAACGTGCCGCATAACCTCGACCTGCCGCGTACCAAACCCTTGATCAGCGGAGATACAGTTATACTTAAATACGAGATAGATACCGAACAGTATCCTGAAATGAATACGCTGTTCGTGGATGTGAACCCCAACTACGACCAACCCGAGCAGCATCACTTCAATAACTTCCTGTTCCGCAACTTCTATGTGAAGCCAGATAGGAAGAACCCGCTGCTGGACGTGACCTTCGACGGAGCGCATATCCTCAACCGTGATATCGTTTCACCGAAGCCGCACATCCAGATCAAGCTGAAGGACGACGCGAAGTTCCTGTTGCTGAACGACACCGCGCTTACAAGTGTGCAGGTGCGTTATCCCGATGCGGCCAATACGTTGAAGACATATAATTTCAATACGGACACCTTGCGGTTTACCCCCGCAGCCGCAGGTTCGGACAATACGGCAACGCTCGACTTCTTCCCCGACTTCACCCAGCAAATTTCGCAGGATGGAGATGAGGATGAATATGAGCTGATAGTGAAAGGAAAGGACAGGAGCGGCAACAAGGCCGGCAATGTTGAGTACCGTGTAACATTCAGGGTCATCAACAAACCCATGATCTCTAACCTGCTCAACTACCCGAACCCGTTCACTACGTCTACCGCCTTCGTGTTCACCATCACGGGCAGCGAGATACCGCAGAACATCAAGATACAGATCCTGACCGTTACCGGTAAGATCGTTCGCGAGATCACCAAGGACGAATTAGGGCCGTTGAGGATCGGACGGAACATCACCGAGTTCAAATGGGATGGTACGGACCAGTATGGTCAAAGGCTCGCCAATGGCGTGTACCTGTACCGCGTGGTAACTACCCTCAACGGTAAGCGCATGGACAAGTACACTGCGGAAGACGACAATACTGATAAGTTCTTTACCCGCGGGTATGGTAAGATGTACCTGATGCGGTAATAATTTAAGTCAATAAGTCAAATAGGTCATTAGGTCATTGAGGTATATCTTCAATGACCTATTGACTTAATGACCCGATGACTCAATGACCTAATGACTCAAAACGTAATGAAATCTGGCGACGCCACTTATATACCAGCGCTTACCGGTGTAAGGTTCCTCGCAGGCTTCTTCGTGTTTTTGTTTCATTATAAGCCGCTCAAGTCATCTGACAACCCCATTGTTCAACAGGTAGTGGGTGTGTTCAATGAAATGTACACAGGCGTTGGGCTTTTCTTCGTGCTCAGCGGATTTCTTATCTGCTATATTTATTACCAGGGCGCATCGTTGAAGAAAGATTTCCTGAAAAATTACTTCCTTCGCCGGTTTGCCCGAATCTATCCCATATTTTTCCTGCTCACCACCGCTTATTTCATATATACAGCGATGTACCATGGAAGGGCCGACCTGAAGTTTCTCGGCATATATTTTACCAATATCACGCTGATAAAGGGATTTTCGCAAACCCTTATGTTCACCGGCATTTTTCAAACCTGGAGCCTGACTGTGGAAGAAACATTTTATTTTCTCGCGCCGCTCATGTTCATCCTGCACAGGAAGTATGGCAAATTGTGGTGGCAAGTACCGGTGCTCATAAGCTTTGGCCTGCTTTGCGTGCTGATCTTCTCGATCATTCCCCTCTATGGATTTTTCCAGGATACTTATTTCCTGTTCATGGCAACATTCTTTGGCCGGTGCCTGGAATTTTTCATGGGTATACAACTTGCGCTGATAGTATTGCGATCGGGAAGAGAAAAACGTGCAAGCACAGCAAAGTTTCCTGTTATCACTGCATTGGGGATTTCGCTGCTGCTGTTATGCCTGTATGGTATGAGCAGTATCAGGGCTTACTTTAATTTGAATTATTCGGTAGAGCATCCGCTCGGGTTAATAGTGAACAACCTGGTGTTCCCGTTTACAGTGGCGATGTTCTTTTACGGCCTCATCTACGAACGTTCCTGGGTGCAGCGTTTCTTTGCATCGAAACCGGTTGAGCTGCTGGGCAAAAGCTCCTATGCATTTTATCTTATCCATGCGGGCTTTATCGCTGGTTTTGTATTCAAGCTCACCAACAGCAACCTGTATACATTTTTGTTGCTGGAGGTCCTGGCGATATCAATATTCCTTTTGATCGAACGGCCGCTATACCGTTGGATCACAAAGGCCGCCGAGTGCCCGCCGTCACCGGCTACCGGGTACTATAAAGAAGTCCTTGCAGATAAACCACAAACCTCCTGACCTTCCGTACCTTTGCCGACTATGGCAAAAATAGCTATCAACCTGTCCACCGGCAGTTTGCAACAGCAGGAAATGATCGTGGGCATCGATTTGGGCACCACCAATAGCCTCGTGGCCATTATTCATCCTGAAACAAGGCAGCCCACCGTGCTCCGCGAATTCGACAGCAGCTCGCTGGTGCCTTCCATCATACATTTCGGCGCAGGCAATACGGTAACCGTGGGCGACCTGGCAAAACAATTCCTTATCACCGAACCGCAGCACACTATTTTTTCCGTGAAGCGCCTCATGGGTAAGTCATACAACGACATCCGGCGCAACGCTTCCTTCTTCACTTATAAAGTAATTGACGACGATACTGAAAGACTGGTAAAAGTGCAGGTGGGGGATAAATTCTATTCACCTATCGAATTGTCTTCATACATATTAAAGGAATTGAAGCATCGGGCGGAGCACATTCTTAAAACGCCCGTGAACAAAGCCGTGATCACCGTGCCCGCTTATTTCAACGATGCCCAAAGGCAAGCCACCCGCGACGCAGGCAAGATGGCAGGATTGGATGTATTGCGCATCATGAACGAACCTACCGCGGCCAGCCTGGCCTATGGCCTTGGATTAAAAAATGAGCAGGAGGCCAGGACCATTGCAGTGTACGATCTCGGCGGCGGCACTTTCGACATATCGGTGCTGCGCATTACCAATGGCATCTTCGAAGTGCTGTCCACCAATGGAGATACTTACCTCGGCGGCGATGATTTTGACCAGGCCATCGTAAAACATTGGATGGGCCAATTGGGATTGAGTGAACAATATATTGCCCAATATAAAAACCTGGCGCAGGAGCTGAGACTGAAAGCCGAAGAAGCAAAAAAACACCTGAGCTCCGCTAACGAATTCACGGGCAGCATATCCGCCCTGCCTGAGGCCGCGCCTGCAAAACAGGTCACGCTTTCCAAACAACAATTCGAGGCGCTCATTCAACCTTATGTAAACCGCACCATCGACTCTTGCCGCAATGCCCTGCAGGACGCAAACCTTACCATCGCCGATATCCAGGAAGTGGTGATGGTGGGCGGTTCTACCCGCGTGCCACTGGTGAAGCAATCGGTAGCAAGCTTCTTTCAAAGGCCCGTGCATGATGACCTTAATCCCGATGAAGTAGTGGCTATAGGGGCGGCCGTGCAGGCAGATATACTTGCGGGCAACAACCGTGATTTTTTATTGCTCGACATTACGCCGCTTTCCCTGGGCATCGAGACTATGGGCGGGTTGATGGACGTGCTCATTCCACGCAATTCCCGCATACCTACCAGTGCAAGCCGCCAGTATACCACCCAAAAAGATGGTCAAAGCGGCATGCGCATTTCGGTATACCAGGGCGAACGTGATTTGGTAAAGGACAACCGCAAACTGGCCGAGTTTACCCTGGCAGGCATACCAGCCATGCCCGCCGGCCTCCCGAAAGTGGAAGTCAGCTTTTTGATCAATGCCGACGGCATACTGGTGGTAAAAGCCAAAGAATTGCGGAGCGGGGTAGAGCAGCACATAGAGGTAAAACCCCAGTACGGCCTTACCGACGAAGAGGTGGAAAAGATGCTGCTGGACTCCATTACCCATGCCAGGGACGACATCAGCACCCGCGCCCTGGTGGAGGCCCGGGAAGAGGCCAGGCAATTGATAGATACCACCGAGAACTTCCTGCGCAAGAACCAGGAACACCTGACCCCCGGAGAGGTGGCCGACACCCGTACGGCTATTGATGAGCTGGCTGGGCTAATGGGGGGCAACGACAAAGACCTTATACAAACCCACATAGAAAAGCTCAACGAAATCAGCCGGCCTTACGCCGAACGGGTCATGGATACCGCAATAGGGATTGCAATGAAGGGAAAAAAGCTATAATTTAGGCCGCTCGTACAAGGGGCTTACCGCCGTTACCCAACTATAAAGGGATGATTCACAAAATATAGGGTGAAGAATTCCGTTTCTATGGGAGTTTTACGGCTTTACCCTGAACCAACAAATAAGAAGATCAATGAGAATTCTAGGCATTTCTGCTTTTTATCATGATTCCGCCGCTGCCATCCTTGAAAACGGGCAGGTTGTAGCTGCCGCACAGGAAGAGAGGTTTACCAGGAAAAAACATGACCCCGGATTCCCCGTCAATGCCACCAGGTTCTGCCTGGAATACCTCGGCGTTTCTGTAAACGAACTGGACGCCATCGTTTTTTACGATAAACCGCTATTGAAATTCGAGCGCCTGCTGGAAACATATTATGCCTTTGTGCCCAAGGGCCTTTCATCTTTTATGATGTCTATGCCCGTATGGATCAAGGAAAAGCTCTTCCTGAAAAAACTCATTTACGATTCACTCGATACCATTGAAAAAGTAGACAAGAAAAAAGTAAAGCTCCTGTTTCCCGAGCACCACCTTTCGCACGCCGCCAGCGCATTTTATCCGGCGCCTTATGAACGTGCGGCCATCCTTACCATCGATGGAGTAGGCGAGTGGGCAACGGCTTCCATTTGTTTGGGTGAAGGGAATAAGATCACGATATTGAAAGAGCTGGATTTCCCGCATTCACTGGGACTGTTGTATTCAGCATTCACCTACTATTGCGGGTTCAAGGTAAACTCGGGAGAGTACAAGCTGATGGGGCTTGCTCCTTACGGAAATCATGGATCGGCCGAAGTGGCCCGCTATAAGGACATCATCAAAACAAAACTGATTGACCTGCACGACGACGGCTCGGTGTTCCTGAAGCAGGAATATTTTAATTATGCCACAGGCCTTCGCATGACGCACGATGCGAAATGGAAAGACCTGTTCGGTTTTCCCAAGCGCGAATCTGAATCACGCCTGGAGCAAATGCACTGCGACCTGGCATTGGCAATACAGGAAGTAACGGAAGAAGCAGTGTTGAACCTTGCAAGGGAAGCGAAGAAATTATCAGGAGCTGATTACCTGTGCATGGCCGGCGGTGTGGCGCTTAACTGCGTAGCCAATGGCAAGCTGGACGATGCGGGAATTTTCAAACAGGTATTTGTGCAACCCGCCGCAGGTGATGCAGGCGGCGCACTGGGCGCGGCATACGCGGCACATTATATTTATTTCAACCAGGAAAGAAAAGTAGATCCCAATAAATTGGATGCCTTGCGCGGCTCCTACCTAGGCACCGAAACTTCAGACATAGAGACCATCAAGGTGGCGAAAAGATATAAAGCAGTGTATACTCAGTTCGATAATGAAGACGAATTGTTGAATACGCTGGCAAGGTTGCTCGCCGAAGGCAATGTGATCGGCTGGCACCAGGGCAGGATGGAATTTGGCCCCCGCGCATTGGGAGCACGCAGCATCATTGCAGATGCCCGCAATCCGGAGATGCAGAAAAAGCTTAACCTAAAAATAAAGTACCGCGAAGGCTTCAGGCCTTTCGCGCCGGTTGTGCCCGCTGAAGACGTTTCTGATTATTTTGAGCACAACGATATTTCTCCTTACATGCTGCTGGTGAAGCCCGTAAAAAAGAACAGGCAGATCGCTTACCCGGCAGAGTATAAGAACAAGGATTTGCTGGATAAGCTCTATTTCCTGCGCAGCGACCTGCCGGCCATTACGCACATCGATTATTCGGCCAGGTTGCAGACCGTGCACAAGGAAACCAATCCCAGGTTCTGGAAATTGTTGCAGGCATTCAAACGTCAAACGGGTTATTCCGTGCTGGTAAACACCAGTTTCAATGTCAGGGGAGAGCCGATTGTAAATACACCGGAAGATTCTTACAGGTGCTTTATGCGCACCGATATGGATTACCTGGTGGTAGGCAACCTGCTGTTCGATAAGAAATTACAGCCGGAATGGACTGAGAAAGACGATTGGCGCAAGGAGTTTACGCTCGATTAACGAAAGACAGGCCTTCCTACCGGTAGGCAGGCCTGTCTGCCGGTAGGCAGGCCAGTGGCGGATCTCAACAGTTTTGTATAATTTTGGTTCAATTGTAATCTGGTACTCTGTATCAACTAAAAACCACAAACATGGAATTCTTAAAAGACCTCTGGAGTTTTATGAAGGCGCGGAAAAAGTGGTGGCTTGCACCACTTATCATTGTGCTATTGCTGATTGGCGTGCTGATAGTATTGGGCGGCAGCTCGGCTATTGCTCCATTTATTTACACTTTATTCTAAACTGAAAATGGATAATAGAATCAAACATCTTGAAACAGTCCTGGTGATTGTTTTAGGCCTGCTGGTTTTTTATTGGATATTCGAGACCAGGTACCTGTTGTGGGCGGCCTTCGGCGTAGGGTTTATCGGCGTGTTCATTCCTTACCTGGCCGCCAAGCTCCATTGGGCCTGGATGAAACTGGCGCACGGCATGGGATTCGTCATGAGCAAGGTAATGCTTACCCTGGTGTACACGCTGGTGGTAATACCCATGGGATTCTTTTCAAGAAAAAAGATCACCATGCAGCTCAAATCCGGGCCGGGCAGCTATTTCAGGGAAAGAAATTATACCTATAAAAAGGAAGACCTGGAAAACGTCTGGTAAAGACGGCCATACATTTTTTTTTGCAAGGGTTGGAATGGAGGAAAATGAAACTCGCATTTCAACCTTTTTATTTTAACAATTGTAACCGATGCGCCTCTTAAAAAAAACACTCATTGCAGTAGGCATTCTGGTATTGCTGAAAGTGATATTGATCCTGCTCGATAAATATTCGCCTCACAGCATACTCTTTCACAGGAACCTGATCACCTCCCTGCAATTGTTTTGTTTCGGCTGGCTGGTGCTTGGGCTGATCATGGGCCTTATTTTCAGGCACGATCCGCGCCGGGCAAACCGCGTTACCTGGATAGTGCTGCTGGTAATGGTGGCCGTGCTGGAAGGCCTGTTCTTTTACTGGATGCGCAATCCCTCGAAGATACCGTCATCCCTGTTCGCTTCATTCAAGGAATATTACATACACCACCACCGCAACATTGTACAGGTAGAAAGAAATTGCAGCGAGTACGACAGCGCTTTCTTTTACAGGCTGCGCGCCAACAACAGTTGCGTGTTCTCCAACATCGAATTCTCGAATACCATTCAAACCAACAGCCGCGGGCTTAGGGACGATGAAGCATCGCTGGCGCAACCCAACATCATTTGCATTGGCGATTCGTACACAATGGGATGGGGCGTGCAGCAGGATGAAACCTACCCGGCAAGGCTTGAAAAGCTCACCGGGCAAAAAGTATTGAACGCAGGCATGTCATCTTTCGGTACCATCAGGGAACTAAGGCAATTTGCACAACTGGATACTTCCAACTGCCGTTGGGTGGTGTTGCAGTATTGCGACAATGATATGCAGGAAGTAAAGCCCTACCTCGACAGCGGCTACCGGTTGCAAACCTCCAATGCCGCTGCGTATGACACGCTGGTGCGCCGCTCCGAATGGAACCATGGTTATTATCCCGGTAAGACTTTTTTCACCGTGGGCATGTTCAGGATCAAGGAATCCATTAAAAAATTTACCCGCAAGGGCACTCCTGAATATGCAGTTCAGTTGGGTGCGGGCCAACAGGTGACCATGCCCGAAAGCGCCAAATTGTTTGCAGAAACACTGCGCCAATCCGCGCCGTTGTTTACCAACCGCTCACTCATCGTGTTGTACGCATTTGAAGGTGGCAGAAAGGATACGGTATTTACAAGGCATTTGCAGCAATTGCTCGCCACTTCGCCCTACAAAGAAGCCTTTACCAATCCCGTTTACATTGTGAATGCATCTACGCTGCTTACCACAAACGATAATTATTTGCTCGACGACCATTACCGGGCATCCGGGCATGAAAAGATCGCGGCGGCCATCGCGGCCATTATCCGGGGGAGGTAGCTTTCTTTTTGAACATGCGATTGTACAGCTGTGTGGCTCCCATGCCGGCGTACAATAGTATCAATGGCATAACGGGCATGATGAACCGGTTATGCCAGTCATCGCATGTAAGCATTACGCTGAATGCAAACGTTGCAATTAAGGTAAGGGAGAAAATGAGAAAAGGCCTTGCGTGGCGTTTCAGATAACCTACTGCATAAACTGCCAGCACGTACATGGGGTAGAATCCAACCACCAGCAGGAAATTGTGTAGCTCTGAATAATACGGCCGCACCAGTGCAAAGAAGGCCCCAAGACGCATGAAAGCCAACCTGACAAAACTCGTGAAGTTTTGCGCCGCATAAGCGATCAATCCCAGGAACGATGATTCTTCGGGCTTGCCGTCTTCATAAAAATACCACGTCTCGCCGGCATCGCGATTGGTAAGTCCGCAAATAATGTGCTCTTCTACCAATGGTAAAATAAAATCAAACTCTCCCTTGCCCTTCATTGCTGTATCCGCCAGCCATACTGCAATCAGCAACCCGGGCACCCAGATGGCAAAGGCCAATAACTTCCTGCCTTGCCTGAACAAATACAGCGAGGCCAGCATAATGGTGGCGGGTATTGCCAGCATGCCCGTAGGCCTTGCGATTACCAGCAATAACAATAACAATAATATCGATGCCAGTTTTGCATATACATTCCTGTACGGCTTGAATAACACATAACAATAAATGATCATTAGGCTGAAGAAAACAGACTCCGTGAAAAGATACACCGTCCATTTTTGAAAGGGAATGCACAGGATCAATAGCAAGGTGCCGATGAAGGCGGCGGTTTTGTTGCCCGCGGTCTGGAGCGCTAACCTGTAAAAGCAATAAGTGGCAAAGGCGTTCAGCAGCAACTGTACCGCATATACGCCGGCAAAGCCCGCATGCACCGCATTCGACAATATGTGCAGGAAAATATAACCACTGTAAAAAACATACTTTGGTTGGCTGAACGTGCCATGTTGGGTAAAATAGCCCGCTTCGTACACGTACTTCGCGGCTTCCTCTTGCGTGTAAATGCCAAAAGCCAGCAGCAGGCCGGTTTGCACCAGGCAGAAAGCGATCACCAGCAACAGTTCCAATTTTTTACGGGCTGGGTGGCTATGATTCATTTTCTGAAAATAATTTGAATATTTGAAATTAATAACTGAATGTTGTTTTCATACCTGTTATCCTGAAATGTTCGAAGCATCCCTCACCATCCTCATATTAGTAGCGCTGGAAGGCATCAAGCGGCTTGTTACCTGGACCCCGCATGCTTCTGACTATTTTTATTTCAACCTGTTTTCCTGCATGCAGGTGTTTGTATTGGTAGGCTGCATACTGGTGCTTATTACGCGCCCGCTGCTGAAAAGGTTCATTAAAAGAAGATTCTTTTTGTGGCAATTATTGGGTTATGTGTTGCTGGTACTGTTGATGGAATGGGGTTGCAGCTACCTGCTGAACCATCCCAGGTCCATTCCCAATGCATTGTTCCCTTCTTTTAAATTCTATTATGATCATTTTGAATGCAGGATCATCCAGTATGAGCCGGCACATACCCGCTACGATACCGCGCTGTATTATACGCTCAAAAGCAATGTGAGCTTTACCTACAGCAACCGCGAGTATGACAATGCATTTGCCACCAACAGCAAAGGCCTCCGTGACGATGAAGCTTCGCTTACGCAGCCCCGTATTATTTGCCTGGGCGACTCCTACACCCTTGGCTGGGGCGCTGATGAACAACAATCTTATCCTGCCATGGTAGAACGGCAAACCGGCTTGAAGGTGCTGAACGCCGGCATGTCTTCGTACGGCACGGCGCGTGAAAGCAGGCTGTTGTCTACCCTTGATACCTCGCAGGTACAATACGTCATCTGGCAGTACTGCGCAAATGACCAGGAGGAAAACGAGGCTTATATCACAACTTATCGTTCATCGCCATCGCACACGCCGCAAAGCCTGGACAGTGTAATGGAGTTGCACGCATGGACCAGGCAATATTTTCCATGCCGCCACTTGTTTACCCTTGCAAAATTGTCCGCGAACCAGTTGGTGAATGACCTTTCTCTGCCCATGAAGCCGGCGCCTGCACCTCCAACCGCCGATAGTGTTTTTGAGCGGAACGCCCGCGATTTTCTGTCCATCGTTACTACCAGTTCGGTCGATCTTGTAAGAACCAAAATAATTGTGTTGGAACTGGGCCCGTTTCCCATTGAAGGGCGGTTTATCCATCATCTTAAAAACCTGGTACAGCAGCGGGGCTTAACGCAATCATTCCTGTTCATCGACGCTAGCACCCTGCTTTCGAAAGATGATTTTTATATACTCGATGTGCATCTGAACCAGCAAGGCAACCGGAAGGTAGCTGAAGCATTGACTCGGATGATCAACGGCCTTTAAGTGTACCTATATGGGCTGGCATTTTGTCAAAACTTCCGCTCTGACTCTAGTGAACACTGAGCGAAGCTAAGACGAATCTAAGACGAATCTAAGGCGAACGTACATTTTGGCAGTTTGCTCTCTCTTCCCCTCCTTTTTCTCCTTAACTTCTTTGCTCCATCATCCGCTTCACATACTTCCCGATCATGTCAAACTCCACGTTCACCTTATCGCCAGGCTCCACCAACCAGATATTGGTATGATGATAAGTATAAGGAATGATGGCCACTTCGAACTGGTGGCCCGTTACATTGAACACGGTAAGGCTGATGCCGTTAAGCGATATAGATCCCTTTTCAATGATATAAGCGCCAAATTCCGCGGGAAACTCAAACGTATACTGCCAGCTGCCATTCATTTCTTTTTTGGCAATACAAACCGCCGTCGCGTCCACGTGTCCCTGCACCAGGTGCCCATCCAGCCGCCCGTTGAATGCCAGGCAGCGCTCCAGGTTTACAAGGTCCCCCGCTTGCCAGGCTCCGAGGTTGGTTTTAGACAGGGTTTCCCGGATGGCGGTTACACGGTGTTGGTTGTCAATTACTTCTTCAACAGTAAGGCAAACCCCATTGTGGCTTACGCTTTGGTCTACCTTTAATTCAGGCGAAATAGGGGATTCGATCAGGAAGGAATGGTTATCGCCCGACTGCGTTACTTGTTTTATTTGGCCGGTGGTTTCTATAATGCCCGTGAACATGGCTGCAAATTAGGGTAGTGCCTCAGTTTGAATTTTGAGATTTTTGCGTTGATTTTCACCCTATTTTGGGCGATTGAACCCGACGCAAGCAAATATCAAGATTTATAACGATCAAATCCAAATAGCCTTAGAGAAGATTTTGGAGGCGGGAAAAGGGCTGGATTATTTCCAGCTTAAGCGGCTTGCGACTTGGCCCTAGAGCTTAAACAGTCAAGCCGAAACCATTTTAAGAGTAAATAATCTTCTGGTAAACTTTCAAAAATGGCTAAAGACAGCTTCACATATTTTGGCACATAGTGCGTTGCTCCCTATCCTGTCAGATTAAATGCTTTCTGTTACTTACTTTGCTTATCTAGAATCATAGTGCCGTCCAAAGTTGTATACTCTATTTTGGTATCCGTTATAAATTTGATAGTGGTTTTAATGCGGTCCATTTCTAAGCCATCAGCTTTATCATAGATTACAAAATCCAGAGACATAGGATTTATGGAATAATCTATTTCATATTTACATTCTAATGTCTTTCCTTCTTGCACAAATTCTTTACCACCCCAAGCTTTATTATCCATAATTATAACAGCATGATTTGTATTATCCAAAATCAAACTTATTTGGTGCCCACGGTTAGTCCCCTTCCACTCTCCAATATGTTTTTTGCTTGAGCATCCTATACACAATATGGTTGATGCAATAATAAACATTATGAATTTGAGGATGTTTTTCATAATTACTATGAGTTTGCAAGGTCAAGGGTTTATTGAGTAAAACAAATAAGGGTAATTTAGGACAATAAAAAAGGGTTTTTTCACCCTAAAACTATAAAAAAATAGGAATGGTGTTTAATGTTGCACATTCCTTTTCTTATAGGAGCCACGCTTTTTAGGTTCTTCAACCGGAAGTAGGTTAACTATATCTTCAATACTCATAAACCGCTTTGTCAATCCAGCAGCCATTGCGGGTGTTATTGTTAATGTCTTGTGTTGACGTACAAAATTGTAATACACGAAATGCAAGGCAATAGCGTGGCAATGGTTCTCAACCTTTTTAGAAAAGGCATTGGTAAGCCTTGTAAACCGCCTCATGGACATTCTCATGTTAAGATTCTGCCTTTCTACATAAGACGTAGAAATGTGTTTTGGGTCGGGGTTGCCGGAAATGACCTTAGTTTCACAGCCGATACATTGGGGCGGGCTGTATCTTCTTTCCTGTTGGGTCAGACCTTCGGGCTTACCATATATTTTTTGAAGTTGGGCGAAGTCAATAAACCTGTCAAAAGTTTCATCTACGGCCCCCGGATAAGCTACATATCCATCGGTTGTTAACTGGATTCTGCCGCTTGATATTCTTGAACCAACATCCTGCATAAACTCTTTTGCAGTAGCCATATCCCTCTGACCTACGAACCACGAAATAATCAGTTTGGTATCTGCGTCAATAGCGGTAAAAGTCCAAACATCTCCGGCATAATCTTCCATGCCTTCAGGTACATTCTTTTCCTTCGCATAAACGAAAGACCATATTTCGTCACATTGAACCCGCTTTGGAGTAAGTCCCATTACGGTTGAATTGTGGAAGTCAGCGCAAGCCTTACCAATGTCAACAAGCAGCTTTGTAACGGTGTTTAAAGAAACGTCCGCAATACGTGAAGTTGAACGCAGGCTATTTCCCTCAACCAGCAGCTTTACTATTTGTACTCTTTTCTCAATTGGCAGCTTGTTCATGCCATAAAGATAATGTTTATTCTTGAACGGTCAAGCATTTAATCAGTTTATTTTAAAATATTTTATTTCTTACATTTGTATAAATACAAAAAGGAAATGGTGCCAGCCATTCCCTTTGTTGTCAATTACTTATATGCCGTTTTTATTACTGAGGGTCTAATTAAGATTTGGACAAAGTTAATTTTTTGCCCAATCATCACCAAAATCTTAGTCAGACCATGAAACGAAACATTAAGGTTGTCCCCAAAATCGGCGAAGGAATTTACATCTCAACAGATGTTGCGAAAATTCTCAAATTAGACCCTTACAAAGTCAGACGTTTGATGAATGGTTTTTGGGATGCTTATACATTTGGGGAAAAGCGAGAAAAGGCCATAAACTTCTTGGGGCTGATAGAGTTTTTTGTATATTTTCATTGCCGGGAAAATAAGATGTCTGCTCAAAGAATTAAGAAGTTTCACGAGCAGTTGTCCTCAGATTTGAATACTCCCTATCCCTTTGCACATTATCATATCAGAACAGATTTCAAAAATATGTGGGCTGAAGAATCTGGTAATTTATTGAAAGCGGACGGCAAACACCAATATGATTTTTTGTCCATTTTGGACGATTTTTTACACCGAATAAGCTACGGCGATAATAAGTTGGCATCAGAATTTTATCCCCTGCATAAGTCAAATAGTGTAGTGATTGATCCAATGAATCAATTTGGTCAGCCGATAATTAAGGGAACAAATATTAAAACAAAAACCATATTCACTCTACATAAGGGAGGAGAGAAGGATAAGTTCATTAGTGAATTATATGGCATTCCGGTTAAAGCTGTGAAAGACGCAATCGCTTTTCATAAACAAGCTGCTTGAAACTGACATTTTTATTTGACGCTCAAATGCCACCAAGATTGGCAAAAGCAATCGAATTAATAGATCAGGAGAACCGAAATGAAAGAAATATTCAGGTGCAGGTTTTTCACGTAGAAACATTGTATGGGCCGGGTGTTCCAGACGAGGATGTAATTAAAAAAGCGAAGGAATTAAAGGCTATAATTGTCTCTGAAGACCCGGATTTTTATACAATACAGGCCAACAAGCGGTTAATAAAAGAGTTAGGAGTTGGCTGCGTAGTTTACAAGCCTCCCCAACATGGCATTAGATTTTGGGAGAAATGTTTAGCATTTGTCTTAGGCTGGGAAAACATCAAAGAACTTGCCAGAGAAAGTTCGCCTCCGTTTTTAATACGAGTTGATAAGAGAGGGCATGCATTTCACGAAAGACTATAATTACAACCTATTCACTTTTTCCACCTTTTCGCGGCCGCCTTCTTTGCTATCTCTGACCGCTTTTTAGCCGATAGCTTTTCCGCTCGCGCCTTTCCGCCCTTCAGTCCGCCAAGCCTGCCCAATGCCACGGCTGCGGGGTTCTTTTCGGGTTGTGCGGTATCTTCAGTTTCCCCGGTTGCTATATCAACTATGGATTTAGCCCGTTGGTTTATATCGGTGGGACGTTTTGTTCTTGCCATGTCCCAAAGATAGCAAAAACCTTATGCCTAATCGGTCAAGCATGAAAAAACTACTTTTTCAAACTGAGGCACTACCCAAATTAGCTTTCGCTTGTCTAATTACATAAAGTTTGCTATCTTCGCTGCCCTATTTAAAAACTAAAAAACTACCTGAGGAGGTATCAAAAATGCTGATCATCGACAGTAAAGATTGCGAAAACATAGATAAGGCGCTTAAGAAGTACAAGAAGAAATTCGAGAAGGCAAAGATCCTGTTGCAATTGAGGGAGCGCCAGTCTTATACCAAGCCGTCCGTAAGGCGTCGCGGCCAGGTGTTGAAAGCAGTCTACCGTCAGCAGCTTGCCAGCGGCAAGATTGAACGCTAAAGGTTGCATGCTATATATTTATAAAAGGCCGCAGTGTTGCGGCTTTTTTGTTTGATAAAATGTTGAATTTTGGGAGATGCCAGGCTTAACCCCATTAAAGCGCTTCCCCTTTCATTTCCTGCTCGTCATCTTATTTTTTTTGCTGCACGGCTATAGCGAATACATCGGCCTTATTCCATTTACCGATTTATTGATCTTCTTTTTGGCAGCATCGGCTGCGGGGTTCATTGTTTTTTTTATCCTGAAAAAAATAGTACGCTCGGCGCAGAAGGCAGGCATCATCACGTCGTTGATATTCCTTTTCTATCTTTTTTATGGTTCCATCAAGGATACCCTGAAGCCCGGCTGGTTGCACCCGCTTTCGCGCTATAGCATCCTGTTGCCAGTGATGCTGGTATTGGTATTGGCGCTCGGTTATTATTTCAGGAAAACTTCCAGGCAATTTCCCAGGCTCACGTTATTTATCAATGTGCTGTTGTTGATATATATTTTGGTAGATCTGGGAACCATCATTGCCGGCAGTTCGCGCCCATCTAACCAACAGCGGCCGGCGCAAACCGCATTCACGCGCTGCGATACCTGCGCCACACCCGATATCCACCTCATATTGCTCGACGAATATGCCGGCCTAAGGACCCTTCAACGATATTTTAATTACGACAACCAGCATTTTAAAGATTCGCTGCAGCAGCAGGGCTTTTATGTTGTTCCCGCCCCCTCGGCCAATTACTCCGCCACGCCGGTAGCCGTGGCTTCCCTTTTTTCAATGGAGTACCTACCGGAATTCCATCGGGAAATAAAAGCCGAAGATTACACACGAGCAGAAAAAATGGTGAACCAAAGCATCGTGCTTCAATTATTAAAAGCGCACGGTTATACCTTCCTCAACCATTCTATCTTCAACCTCGATGGACAGCCCGGCAGGTTCAGGACCGACCTGCTGCCGATGCGGTTGAAGCTGATTACCGACAAAACACTGTGGAACAGCATTGTCGACGACCTCGGCTGGCAGATCAACAAAAAAATGGCGCCGCGCTTTTCATGGCTGGGCAAAATGATACAAGACGATTATAAGGACGGCAATCAACGGTTGCTGAACCTTACGCGGGAGACAATTGTTACCAAAACAGCGCAACCCAGGTTCGTGTATACGCACCTGTTGATGCCGCACTGGCCCTACTTATTAGACAGTACCGGCAGACCAACCGGCATCAATTTCTTCAGCAACAACCTGCCGCTGCAGCAAAAAGAAGCGGCCTATGTGCAATACCTGGCCTATACCAACAAAGTGATGCTCGAATTAACAGCAGGTATCCTCCGCCAAAGCGGTGGCAATGCGGTGATCATTCTTATGAGCGACCATGGGTACCGCGCCAGGCCCGGCAAATCGGTATGCGAACAGGTAAATGATAATTTTATTTCGGTGTACCTCCCCGGCGGGGATTACCGTGCTTTATATGGCACTATCAGCAACGTGAATATATTCCGCGCCGTGTTCAATTCGGTGTTGAAGCAGCGCTTTGTGCGTTTGCCCGACCATTGCATTTATTAAGTATCTTTAAGTACTGTATGCACTTACCCGAAGCCATCCAATATTTTACAGATTACCTGAAATATCAGAAAAGATATTCCGCGCATACGCTGCATTCTTATACCGATGACCTGCAGCAATTCCATGATTATACAGTTGTAAATTTTGGTGAAACAACCTTGCACGAGCTAACGTCGCCGATCATACGCAGTTGGCTTGCTTCGCTTAAGGATAATAAATTTGCCGCCCGCTCCATTAACCGGAAAATTTCGGCACTAAAATCTTTCTTTAAATATCATTTACGCAGCGGTAACATCACACAAACGCCCATGACGCAGGTGAGCTCGCCGCGTGTTCCGCGCCGGTTGCCCGTGTTCATTAAAGAAGAAGAGATATTTACATTATTGGAAGACGTGCCTTTTCCCGATGATTGGAAGGGGAGGACCGACCGCTTGCTCATAAGCCTGCTGTACAATACCGGCCTGCGTTCTGCCGAGCTTGTTTCGCTAAAGGAAAACCAGGTGGATGCCTCGAAGAAAGTGATCAAGGTACTGGGCAAAGGCAACAAGGAAAGGATCATTCCGGTAAGCCCTTCGCTGCTGGAAGATGTTCAACAGTATAGGAAAGAAAAGAAAGAAGCCTTTGGCGAAGAAGCTGTAGATCATTTGCTTGTAACACCCGCGGGAAACAAATTGTACGCGGGATACGTGTACAGGACGGTAAAGGAATACCTTGCTTATAAGCTCACCGATAAAAAAGATGGTGAGGATGCGGGCACCAAAACAGTTGTGACCACAGTAAAGAAAAAAAGCCCGCATGTATTGCGCCACACGTTTGCCACGCATTTGTTAAGCAACGGGGCCGACCTGAATTCCGTAAAGGAATTGCTGGGCCATGCGAGCCTGGCCGCTACACAGGTGTATACGCATCATACCATTGAAAAACTGAAAGATGCGCACAAAAAAGCGCATCCGAAAGCCTGAGTAAGATCAGGTGTAAAGTTGATAAATTTCAAGCCTGTTTATTTGGAAAAAGAAGCCTTATAGAGTATCTTCATAGTAGCCTAAAAAATGCCCATGAACACATTTACACACTAAGTTCTTTTTCTTATTGTTTCACTGATTAAAATGGCATTGATATGAACGTAAACATTCAGACCGTGCACTTTGATGCAGATGGTAAATTGAAGGAGTATGTAGCCGCTAAGTTGAAAAAATTAAGCACCTTCCATGACCGCATCATCAAAGTAGATGTTTTTCTGAAGTTAGACAACGTAGTTCACAACATTAAAGACAAAATCGCAGAGATCAAGGTTCATGTGCCCCGGCAGAGGTTGTTTGTAAAGGCTTCTTCCAAATCGTTCGAAGAATCATTCGACTCCGCCCTTGAATCGTTGGTAGTTCAAATCAAAAGAAAAAAAGATAAGCTATATGCTTAAATGATTGTAAAGACCTTCTCCGGAAGGTCTTTTTTTATTTCTTCACTAATTCATTGTTTTCCATTCCTAAAAAATAAGTTTGGAATTTTTGTATTTCACAAATTCCGTTACCTTTGCCTTCCCAAAATTTTGGGTAGTTCATTATTTGCCGTCGCCGAGGCGTGAAAACGCCACTTTAGCTCAGCTGGTAGAGCAACTGATTTGTAATCAGTAGGTCGCTGGTTCGATTCCGGCAAGTGGCTCGAACCTAATGGGCAGGTTCCAGAGCGGCCAAATGGGGCGGACTGTAAATCCGCTGTCTTTCGACTTCAGTGGTTCGAATCCACTCCTGCCCACCTCGATCGCCGAAGCTCCGCAGGAAGCGAAGGCGATCCACGAACGCTGGAACTTCCAAACAGAAGCCACGGCGAATAAACCGAAGGCCTCCTTCGCTTCCCTAACGAAGCTTCGGCGGCCGAAGGCCCAGGACGCTGAAAGAGGAAGCAAAAAGTTCTTTAAATAAAGATTACCCGCCTTCGCTAAAGCTTCGGCGGGCATACCCACCGAACCTTCCTTAACGAAGCGCAGGCGGGTGAAACGCGGAAGTAGCTCAGTTGGTAGAGCGACAGCCTTCCAAGCTGTAGGTCGCGGGTTCGAACCTCGTCTTCCGCTCCTGAAAGCAGTCATTGAGTCAATCGGTCATTGAGTCAATAGGTTAGTGACTAATGACCTACTGGCCCAATGACTGAATGACTTGTACACTGGCTCAATGACTATTGCAAGCCGTTGTAGCTCAGTGGTAGAGCACTTCCTTGGTAAGGAAGAGGTCGTGAGTTCAATTCTCATCAACGGCTCATATATCCAATCCCGGCCATTACCGGTAATGGAGGCTGAATAAAAATTTAAAACGCAACTAAAAACAGATAACGATGTCAAAAGAGACCTTTAAGAGGGACAAACCTCACGTTAACGTTGGTACCATCGGCCATATCGACCATGGAAAAACCACTTTGACCGCAGCCATCACTACCATTCTGGCTCAGAAAGGTATGGCGACAGCAAAAAAATACGATGAAATTGATGCTGCACCTGAGGAAAAGGAACGTGGTATCACGATTAACACGGCTCACGTTGAGTACCAGACGGTTAACCGCCACTACGCTCACGTGGACTGTCCCGGTCACGCTGACTACGTGAAAAATATGATCACCGGCGCCGCCCAAATGGACGGAGCTATCCTGGTAGTGGCCGCTACCGACGGTCCCATGCCTCAAACAAAAGAGCACATACTGCTGGCCCGCCAGGTAGGCGTTCCCCGCATGGTGGTGTTCATGAACAAGGTAGACCTGGTAGACGACCCCGAGCTGCTGGAACTGGTGGAAATGGAAATCCGCGAGCTCCTGAGCTTCTACGGCTTCGATGGCGACAACACGCCCATCATTAAGGGTTCCGCCACCGGCGCCCTGGCCGGCGAAGACAAATGGGTGAAGGCCGTTGAAGAGCTGATGGATGCGGTTGATTCATACATTCCGCTGCCTCCGCGCCCGATCGACCAGCCATTCCTGATGTCTGTAGAAGACGTGTTCTCCATCACAGGCCGCGGTACAGTTGCTACCGGCCGTATCGAGAGAGGTAAGATCAAAGTGGGTGAGGGAGTTGAGATCGTAGGTCTCATCGAAAAGCCCCTCGGCTCTACAGTAACCGGTGTTGAAATGTTCCGCAAGCTGCTCGATGAGGGCGAGGCTGGGGACAACGCAGGTCTGCTGTTGCGTGGTATTGAAAAGAACCAGGTTCGCCGCGGTATGGTAATCTGCAAACCCGGCTCCATCAACCCGCACACCGAGTTCAAAGGCGAAGTATACGTTCTGAGCAAAGAAGAAGGCGGCCGTCACACTCCGTTCTTCAATAAGTACCGTCCGCAGTTCTACTTCCGTACAACTGACGTAACCGGTGAGGTTGAACTGCCTTCAGGCACTGAAATGGTGATGCCTGGAGACAACACCACCCTGCACGTGAAACTGATAGCCCCCATCGCGATGGAAAAAGGCTTGAAGTTCGCTATCCGCGAAGGCGGACGCACCGTGGGTGCCGGACAGGTAACCGAAATTGTGAAATAAGCTACCGGCCCTTGCCAAAAGCTACCGCACTTTCCTGGAAAGCTCCGGTAGCTAAAAGCCGCGAAGCATGCAAATAAATTTTATATATTTGCGATATTCTAAGAGCTGTTTCGACCTGTCGGAATAGCTCTTAGCTTTCATACGGGCATAGTTCAACGGTAGAATAGAGGTCTCCAAAACCTTAGATCCGGGTTCGAATCCTGGTGCCCGTGCCAAGCATATTTAATTAGTATGAACAAAGTCACAACTTACTTCAGCGAGTCTTACAAAGAGCTTTTGGAAAAAGTAAGCTGGCCCACCTGGACACAGTTGCAGCAGTCGACCGTGATCGTGCTCATCGCTACCATCATCATCACGGCGGTAGTTTGGGTAATGGACCTTGCTTCTAATTCAATTTTAAAACTTATCTATTCATTTGTTTCATAATGATAATGGAAGCAGTTAATCAACAACAGGATACCAACACCAAATGGTACGTGCTAAGGGTAGTGAGCGGTAAAGAACGCAAGGTTAAGGAATATCTCGACAAAGAGGTTTCCCGCGGCGGCTGGGACAACGTGGTAAAACAGGTATTTCTCCCCGTGGAAAAGGTTTACAAAGTGCAGAATGGTAAAAAAGTAATGCGCGAAAGAAACTATTATCCCGGCTACGTAATGATTGAAGTGCAGGATGGCAAGCTCACCGATGAGCTCATCGCCACCATCAGCAATATCTCCAACGTAATGCACTTCCTCACCGATGGCAAGGGCTCTCACGGCAACATCATCTCGCTGCGCAAGCACGAAGTGGCCAAGATGCTCGGCAAAATGGATGAAATGGCAGAGGCCGGCGGCATGAGCATGAGCGAACCTTTCATCGTAGGCGAAACCATCAAGATCATCGAAGGACCGTTCAACGACTTCAACGGCATCATCGAAGAAGTGAATGACGAAAAGAAAAAGCTCAAGGTAACCGTAAAGATCTTCGGCCGTTCAACACCGGTGGAACTGAACTATATGCAGGTAGAAAAAATCTCCTAGCAATAGCATATATCATTGCAAGCCCTTCCCCATCGGAAGGGCTTTTGTTTTGTGAATATTTCAGATATTTTTACCAATCGGTTCAATCACTTCACGTATGAGAATGGCCCACATCATAATGGCGTATAAAGATCCGCCGCAACTGGAAAGGCTCGTCAAAAGACTAAGCCATCCCGGTTTCGATTTTTATATCCATGTAGATACCAAATTCGATATGCAGCCATTCCGTTTCCTGGAAAATATCGAACGCGTGTATTTCATCCAAAACCGCGTCAAAGTGCGTTGGGCAGGATTCAGTTTTACAAAAGCTGTATTTAATTGCATAGAAGAAATACTAACCACAGGAAAACAATATGATTTTATAAGCTGCATGAGCGGGCAGGATTACCCGGTAGTATCTACCGATACTTTCTACTCGTTTTTTGAAAGGCAGCGCGGCAAGAATTTTCTCGCCATCGAAAAATATGGGTCCGAATGGTGGAAGCGGGCCGCCATCCGCATACATCAGTACCATATGACGGATTTCGATTTCAGGGGGCGTTACCAGGTGCAGCGTCTGATCAATGCCGTTTTACCGCAACGCAATTTCCCGATGGGCTATACCTTGTATGGGAGCGAGCGCGCCACGTGGTGGACCATCAGCACCGATTGCGCGGCATGGCTGCTGCAATTTATGAAAGAGCATCCGCGCATTCGGCGGTTCGCAAAATTTACCTGGGCGCCCGATGAATTTTTGATACCCACGCTCATCATGAACTCTTCTTTTAAGGACAGCGTGGTGCCCGAAAATTACCGGTACATCGATTGGAGCAGGGGAGGCGCCAACCCGAAAATATTGACGGTGCAGGATTTTGAAGCGTTAAAGCAAACAGACAAATTGCTCGCGAGAAAATTCGATATCAAGATCGACACGCGCATTTTAGATATGCTCGATGAGTTGACTGCATCATAGCGCAACGGCAAACAGATGTATCATTAATGTGCAGAATGAAATATGCAGATGAGTTGAGCGCATTACAACAAAGCCCCGCAATCGCGGGGCTTTGTTTCGTATGTTAATCAGAACATAGTATTGCTTATCCTTACATTCCACCACCTGTATTCTCGGAAGAACCTCCTCCTGATGACGGGTTTTCCATAGAGGTGTTGGCATTATCATTTGCCGGAGTTGAACCAGATGAACCTGATGAACCGGATGAACGGCCACCAGTCCTGCCACCGCCTGATCTGCCACCACCTGATCTGCCGCCGCCAGTCCTGCCACCACCGGACCTGCCACTGCTACCGCCACTCCTGGCTGCTTTTTTCGGAGATGATTTTTTCGCGGCTTTCTTTGCGCCGCCTCTTCTTGCGCCACCTTTTTTTGCTGCTTTTTTCGGTGCAGATCTTCTGGATGCGCCTTTTTTAGCGGCTTTTTTTGCTCCTTTTTTAGCGCCTTTTCTTGCACCTTTCTTAGCCGCTTTTCTAGGGGCTGATTTTCTGGCTGCTTTTTTTGCGCCTTTTTTTGCTGCTTTTTTCTTTGACTTTGCCATAGTGTTCTGTGAATTTAGTAGTTAGTGGAAAGGTTGTTTTAAGATATATTGACAGAAAAGTTATGCAGAAAAATTCAAATGAAAAAAATGTTGTGAAATTTTATCATGCCATCGTGCATTATTCGTGCATAATGTGAGATCAATCGAGCTCGTTTGAACGATGCTGAGGCGGTGATCAGAGGGGTTTCCGGTGAGCAATTTCGGGTGATGGGTGACCGTTAGCCGGAGACCAACCCGAAAACTACAATTGAATAATCGAATAACTGGCAACGACGCGGACAAGCAGGATTGAAGTATTGGGATATTGCGCAGCCAGACAAGCAGGAACCGGACAATAACGACCGATCGAAACGTCTTTGTAACGGGGGTCCATTTACAGGCCAAATTTACGCCTGCACCTTCGGGATATACGGCATGGCCTGGCTTGATAGCGGGATTATATTCCATCTTATGGGGTATGGCCTAATGGCAATCACCAGCAACGATGTTTTGACGGCGTCAACAAGCATCGATGTATTACCACCACACAGCCGATCACCTATTTTGCAGCTGGATAAATTCTTACTAAGCACTTCACGTTACACTGCTGATCACTTACATTTGCAAGCGGCTGTTATGCCCTATAAACCTTAAATTTTTCTGCATTTATAATCAATATTTCCTTACCTTTGCGCTCCCCAAATTAGAAGTTCTTTGTAATCCCGCCCCGGCGGGATGGAGAATTGGGAGACCAAGTAGTCCAGAGATGAACGGTCGTTATCACCAAAAAAAAGTAAAAGATGGCAAAAGAAATTACCGGTTACGTGAAGTTGCAGGTAAAGGGCGGCCAGGCTAACCCCGCGCCCCCGATCGGTCCTGCACTGGGTTCTAAGGGCATCAATATCATGGAGTTCTGCAAGCAGTTCAATGCCCGCACCCAGGATAAGATGGGCAAAGTACTTCCTGTTCTTATCACTGTTTACTCGGACAAATCGTTCGAGTTCATCATCAAAACTCCCCCTGCAGCAGTTCAATTGCTGGAAGCTGCTAAAATTCAAAGTGGTTCCAAAGAGCCAAATCGTTCCAAGGTTGGCAAGGTTAACTGGACACAGATCGAAGCAATAGCGAAGGATAAAATGCCTGACCTTAACTGCTTCACCGTGGAAAGCGCCATGCGCATGGTGGCCGGCACGGCCCGCAGCATGGGACTTACTGTTGACGGTAAAGCCCCCTGGGATAACTAATTGAGTAACCTGCCCGCGCCAGGAACCCTTCCTGGAAAAGGCCGGCAACAAATCATTACGAGATGGCAATCACTAAAAAAAGAAAAGCAGCAAATACAAAAATCGATAAAGCGAAAAACTATTCGCTCAAGGAAGCTTCTACCCTGGTAAAAGAAGTGAACACTACCAAATTCGATTCTTCGGTAGACCTTCACATACGCCTGGGAGTTGATCCTAAAAAAGCAGACCAGGCAATCCGCGGCACCGTTAACCTTCCGCACGGAACCGGTAAAACCAAACGCGTACTGGTACTGACCACACCCGATAAAGAAGCCGAAGCGAGAGCAGCAGGCGCCGACCACGTAGGACTGGACGAATTCGTTCAAAAGATCGAAGGCGGCTGGGTTGATATCGACGTGATCATTGCAACACCTTCGGTTATGCCACGCATCGGTAAACTGGGTAAAATACTCGGCCCGCGCAACCTGATGCCCAATCCTAAAACAGGGACCGTTACCAACGACGTAGCGGCGGCAGTAAATGAAGTGAAGGGCGGTAAAATCGCGTTCAAGGTAGATAAGGCCGGCATCATACACGCATCCATCGGACGCGTGAGCTTTACGCCCGATAAGATAGCAGAGAACAGCCAGGAGCTGATCAACGCCATCATCAAGGCAAAACCTTCCTCCGCAAAAGGAACATACCTGAAAAGCGTATTCATGGCCAGCAGCATGAGCCCCGGCATCGCTATCGACACAAAAACATTCATTCACTAAACAGTGAACCGTCCCGAGGGTAACCGAAGGACCCAAAAAAACGAGTTATGACTAAAGAGCAAAAAAATGAAGTGATTGATGTGTTGAAAGACAAGTTCTCTCAATACAACAATTTCTACGTTACCAATACCGAATCGCTTACCGTTGAACAGGTAACCAAGCTCCGCCGCATCTGCTTCAGCAAGCAGGTAGAAATGAAGGTGGCTAAAAACACCCTCATTAAAAAAGCGCTTGAGAGCATGGACAGCACGCGCTTCTCCGGTGTGTTCGATTCGTTGCATGGCGTAACAGCCCTGCTGTTCAGCGAAAACCCGAAAGCGCCCGCGCTTATCATCTCCACTTTCCGCAAGGAAAGCAATGGTGAAAAACCCGTGCTGAAAGCTGCGTTCATCGATGGCGATGTATTCGTTGGCGATAACCAACTGGCCACGCTAAGGGATCTGAAGAGCAAGCAAGACCTGATCGGCGAGATCATCGGGCTGCTGCAGTCACCTGCAAAGAATGTGATCAGCGCATTGAACGCCGGCGGCAAACTGGCAAGCCTGGTAAAAGCTTTGGAAGACAGGGCGCAGGCTTAATCAACTATTCAACCTATGTTCTCGGGTATAAGTGAGAACCAATCATAAACTTCCGCCGGAGTTGACACTATGAAGGCGGTTATTAAAAATGTAAAAAATGGCAGACTTAAAAGCATTTGCTGAGCAACTGGTAAACTTATCAGTAAAAGAAGTAAACGAACTGGCAAAAATCCTGAAAGAAGAGTACGGCATTGAGCCCGCAGCTGCTGCTGTGGCTGTTGCAGCCGGACCTGCTGCTGGTGGCGCTGCTCCCGCTGCAGAAGAAAAAACTTCTTTCAACGTAATATTGAAAGCCGCTGGCGCCAACAAGCTGAACGTGGTGAAAATAGTGAAAGACCTCACAGGCCTTGGACTGAAAGAAGCCAAAGACCTGGTTGACGGCGCTCCCAAACCCGTTAAGGAAGGCGTTAGCAAGGCCGATGCGGATGCATTGGTAGCTAAGCTGAAAGAAGCCGGTGCTGAAGTAGAAGTACAATAAGTTTATTTGCAGATCAGCGTGGACCAATAGCGGTAAGCTAATCGCCGCCTGATTTTTTATGCTAAACGCATAAGCCCATCTTGAACGGATGGGCTTTTTCTATTAATAGACAATACGAGATATCCTATTCCAAATACGAACCTAAACATAGGATTGAGGTAAGATAAACGAAGGATGAACGAAAGATGGAAGAATTCCGACTATCAAATCCTGGAAAGACCGACGAAGACGGAGCGATTTTGAAGGCGGCCTCATGACTAATACATGACATTGATTTTCCGGCAACTGGCGTTTCCCGGCCCATAAAAAAGTTGTTCGTAATTGCAGGCAAATCGTTACCTTTGCTGTCCTTTAATTTTGGCCAAATATATTTTGACGTTTCAAACATCGCATAAATAGTTGCAACTCAACTGCTTTTATTGTTTTTACGATAAATGTCAGAAGAGGTTTGTACGTCCTGTAACTATCTAAAAACCGGTTTAATTTAGATATGTCTTCCACAAAAATGAACAACAGGGTGAATTTTGGTAAGATCAAGCACCTTGCCGATGCACCCGACCTCCTAGAAGTACAGATCCAGTCGTTCAAGGATTTTTTCCAGTTAGAAACTACGCCGGACAAGCGTAACATCGAAGGTTTATTCCGCGTGTTCAGGGAAAATTTTCCCATTACCGACACCCGGAACATCTTCGTGCTGGAATTCCTGGATTACTTTATCGACCCGCCCCGTTACACCATCGAGGAATGTATGGAGCGTGGACTTACTTACGCTGTTCCGCTGAAAGCAAAATTGCGTTTGAGCTGTAACGACGAGGAACACGTAGACTTCCAGACCATCGTGCAGGATGTGTTCCTGGGTAACATCCCTTACATGACGCCGCGCGGCACATTTGTGATCAACGGCGCCGAAAGGGTAGTAGTATCCCAGCTGCATCGCTCGCCCGGTGTGTTTTTCGGACAATCCATTCACCCCAACGGCACTAAAATATATTCTGCCCGCGTGATCCCCTTCAAAGGCGCGTGGATGGAATTTGCTACGGACATCAACAACGTGATGTACGCATACATCGACCGTAAGAAGAAATTCCCGGTCACCACGCTGTTGCGCTCCATCGGTTACGAAACCGATAAGGACATCCTGGAACTCTTCGGCATGGCCGATGAAGTGAAGGCAGATAAAAAAGCACTGCAGAAATACATCGGCAAAAAACTGGCTGCACGCGTGCTGCGCAGCTGGGTAGAAGACTTCGTGGATGAAGACACCGGTGAAGTGGTATCCATCGAAAGAAATGAAATCGTGCTGGAGCGCGATTCCATCCTGGATGAAGAAGCCATTGAAACCATTTCTGAAATGGACGTGAAGAGCGTATTCATTCAGAAAGAAGACGTGGGGGGCGACTATGCTATCATCTATAACACTTTAAATAAAGATACTTCCAACAGCGAGCTCGAGGCCGTTCAGCACATCTACCGCCAACTGCGCGGCGCCGACGCCCCCGACAACGAAACTGCAAGAGGTATCATCGATAAATTATTCTTCAGCGACAAGCGTTACGACCTCGGTGAAGTTGGCCGTTACAAGATCAACCGCAAACTGAACCTGAGCCAACCGCTGGACCAGAAGACATTGACCAAGGAAGATATCATCGAGATCATCAAATACCTGGTGCGTCTTACCAACGCCAAGGCCGAGATAGATGACATCGACCACCTGAGCAACCGCCGCGTACGCACAGTAGGCGAGCAGCTCTACGCACAGTTCGGCGTGGGCCTGGCCCGTATGGCAAGGACCATCCGCGAAAGAATGAACGTAAGGGACAACGAGGTGTTTACGCCGGTTGACCTGATCAACGCAAGAACACTTTCTTCCGTGATCAACTCATTCTTCGGAACCTCGCAACTGTCGCAGTTCCTCGACCAAACCAACCCCCTCAGCGAGATCACGCACAAGCGCCGTATCTCCGCGCTCGGTCCCGGTGGTTTGAGCCGCGAACGCGCAGGCTTCGAGGTGCGCGACGTGCACTATTCACACTACGGCCGCCTGTGTACCATCGAAACACCGGAAGGTCCCAACATCGGTCTTATCTCCACGCTTTGCGTGCACGCCAAGATCAACGAAATGGGCTTCATCGAAACGCCTTACCGCAAGGTGAACGAAGGAAAAGTGGACATGAAGAAGCTCACTTTCCTGAGCGCCGAAGAAGAAGACGTGGCCAAGATCGCACAGGCAAACGCACCGCTGGACGAGAAAGGTCATTTTGTAGAAGATAAGGTGGTGAGCCGCCAAACCGGCGACTTCCCCATACTGGATAAGCAGGAAGTAGAATACATGGACGTAGCTCCCAACCAGATCGTTGGATTGAGCGCATCCCTGATCCCCTTCCTGGAGCACGACGACGCCAACCGTGCGCTGATGGGTTCTAACATGCAACGCCAGGCGGTGCCGCTCATCCGCCCTGAAAACCCCATAGTAGGTACAGGACTGGAAGGCAAGGCTGCCCGCGATGCAAGGATACAGATACACTCAGAAGGAGAGGGCGTGGTTGAATTTGTAGACGCCAACGAAATCCACGTTCGCTACGAGCGCGATGAAATGATGCGCCTCGTAAGCTTCGAGGAAGACCTGAAGATCTACAGGCTCACAAAATTTGCAAAGACCAACCAGGAAACATCCATCAACCTGAAACCCGCTGTCAAAAAAGGACAGCGCGTGAAGAAGGGCGACTTCCTTACCGAAGGCTACGCAACAAAAGATGGAGAACTGGCACTGGGCCGCAACCTCAAAGTGGCATTCATGCCCTGGAAAGGTTACAACTTCGAGGACGCCATTGTGATCAGCGAGAAAGTAGTTCGCGAAGACCTGTTCACTTCAGTGCATATTTCAGAATATGAACTGGAAGTGCGCGACACCAAGCTGGGTGAAGAAGAACTGACACCGGATATTCCCAACGTTTCTGAAGAAGCTACGAAAGACCTGGATGAAAATGGTATCATCCGCATCGGGGCTTCCATTAAAGAAGGCGATATCCTGATCGGTAAGATCACTCCTAAAGGTGAAAGCGATCCCACACCGGAAGAAAAGCTGTTAAGGGCCATCTTCGGTGACAAGGCAGGCGATGCAAAAGACGCTTCGCTGAAAGCGCCGAGCGGAATTGAAGGCGTAGTGATCAGCAAAAAATTGTTCCAGCGCGCCAAGAAAGACAAGAATGCAAAAGTGCGCGAGAAGGCCGCCCTGGAAAAAATTGAAAAGATACACGAGAAGAATACAGCAGACCTGCTGGAAGTATTGCTGAGCAAGCTGCAGATGCTGGTGAAAGAAAAACCATCTGCCGGCGTGTCCAACAACTTCGGCGAAGTATTGATCGGCAAGGGCGCTAAGTTCACGGCCAAGAACCTGAGCGGTATCGATTATCAAAACGTGAATCCGCTGGGCTGGACCGGCGATGCAACCATCGACGACCAGATCAATACCTTGCTGCACAACTATAACATCAAGTTCAACGAAGAACTTGGAAGATACAAGCGCGAGAAGTTCAACATCTCCATTGGTGATGAATTGCCTGCGGGCGTGTTGAAGCTTGCGAAAGTGTACCTGGCTGTTAAGCGTAAGCTGAAAGTGGGCGATAAAATGGCGGGCCGCCACGGTAACAAGGGCATCGTTGCCAAGATCGTGCGCGCCGAAGACATGCCGTTCCTGGAAGATGGAACGCCGGTTGACATAGTATTGAACCCGCTGGGCGTACCAAGCCGTATGAACCTGGGACAGATCTATGAAACCGTTCTCGGATGGGCCGGCCAGAAGCTCGGCGTTAAGTTCGCGACACCCATCTTCGATGGAGCTACCACCGAAGAAATCGCGGATTACTGCCAGAAGGCAACACTACCCATGTTCGGCCATACTTACCTGAGCGATGGAGAAACCGGCGAGCGCTTCCACCAGAAAGCAACGGTTGGCGTGATCTACATGATCAAGCTGCACCACATGGTGGATGATAAAATGCACGCACGTTCAATCGGACCGTACAGCCTTATTACACAACAGCCGTTGGGTGGTAAAGCACAGTTCGGTGGACAAAGGTTTGGTGAGATGGAAGTGTGGGCCCTGGAAGCTTACGGCGCTGCGAATATTCTGCAAGAGCTCCTTACTATAAAATCGGATGATATCATTGGTCGCGCCAAGACTTATGAATCCATCGTCAAGGGAGACAATATTCCGCGTGCCGGCATCCCCGAATCATTCAATGTATTGGTACACGAATTAAGAGGACTTGGTCTTGATCTGAAATTTGAATAAATCAACGACCGATTGACCAATTTTTAAAAGAAATCCGCAACAAAATATGGCTCTCAAAAAAGATAATCGTCCAAGGTCCAGTTTTTCGAAGATCACAATTGGACTTGCTTCACCCGATTCCATCCTGGAACGCAGCTATGGTGAAGTGTTGAAGCCTGAAACTATCAACTATCGTACGTACAAGCCCGAACGCGACGGCTTGTTCTGCGAAAGGATATTCGGTCCCGTGAAAGATTATGAATGCGCCTGCGGTAAATACAAGCGTATACGTTACAAGGGTATCGTGTGCGACCGCTGCGGTGTGGAAGTGACCGAAAAGAAAGTGCGCCGCGAACGCATGGGCCACCTGAAGCTGGTAGTGCCTGTAGTGCACATCTGGTATTTCAAAAGCCTTCCCAACAAGATAGGCTACCTGCTGGGCGTAAGCTCCAAAAAGCTGGAAAGCATCGTGTATTATGAAAGATACGTGGTGATACAGCCGGGCATCCGCACCGATAAAGGACAAAACCCCGGCGACCTGCTCACAGAAGAAGAATACCTGGAGATACTCGATACCTTACCAAAAGATAACCAGTACCTGCCGGACGATGATCCCAATAAGTTCATCGCCAAGATGGGCGCTGAAGCCGTGCACGACATGCTCCAGCGCATCGACCTGGACCAACTGTCGTTCGACCTGCGCAACGCAGCGGCTACCGAAACTTCCCAACAACGCAAGGCCGATGCATTGAAACGCCTGAGCGTAGTGGAAGCTTTCCGCGAAGCCAACAGCAGGATCACCAACCGCCCCGAGTGGATGGTAATGCAATACATTCCCGTTATTCCACCCGAGCTGCGCCCCCTGGTGCCGCTGGATGGCGGACGCTTCGCGTCGTCCGACCTCAACGACCTTTATCGCAGGGTTATCATTCGTAACAACCGCTTGAAGCGCCTGCTGGAGATCAAAGCCCCTGAAGTGATCCTGCGCAACGAAAAGCGTATGCTGCAGGAAGCAGTGGACAGCCTGTTCGACAACAGCCGCAAATCGAACGCGGTGAAAGCCGAAGGCGGCCGCGCATTGAAATCTTTGTCAGACGTACTGAAAGGTAAGCAAGGCCGTTTCCGCCAGAACCTTCTCGGTAAACGTGTTGACTATTCAGGCCGTTCGGTGATAGTGGTAGGCCCCGAGCTGAAATTGCACGAGTGCGGCCTGCCGAAAGATATGGCCGCTGAATTGTTCAAGCCATTCATCATTCGTAAACTGATCGAAAGAGGAATCGTAAAAACAGTTAAATCGGCCAGGAAGCTGGTCGACCGCAAGGAAGCTGTTGTTTGGGATATCCTTGAAAATATTCTGAGAGGGCACCCGGTAATGCTCAACCGTGCCCCAACACTGCACAGGTTGTCCATACAAGCCTTCCAGCCCAAGCTGGTAGAAGGAAAGGCCATTCAATTGCACCCGCTGGTATGTACAGCCTTCAACGCCGACTTCGACGGTGACCAGATGGCGGTGCACGTGCCGCTGAGCAACGCTGCCGTATTGGAAGCGCAATTGCTGATGCTGGCCTCGCACAACATCCTGAACCCGCAGAACGGTACGCCCATCACCCTGCCTTCGCAGGACATGGTACTGGGACTGTATTACATCACCAAGGGTAAAAAATCTACCGAGGCAGATAAAGTGCGCGGTGAAGGAAAAGCATTCTATTCACCCGAAGAAGTGATCATTGCCTTTAACGAAGGACGCGTTGACCTGCACGCCTTCATTAAAGTGCGTACGATAGTGCGCGAAGGCGGAGAATTGAAGCGGAAGCTGATAGAAACTACTGTGGGCAGGGTAATTTTCAACCAGACCGTTCCCCGCGAAGTCGGTTTCGTGAACGCGCTGCTCACCAAAAAATCATTGCGCGAAATCATCGGTGACATCATCAAGATCACCGACATCGCCAAGGCAGCCAAGTTCCTGGACGATATCAAGCAGCTTGGATTCCGCATGGCATTCCAGGGCGGCTTGTCGTTCAACATCAACGACCTTATCATCCCCGATGTAAAGGCCGACCTGCTGGAAAATGCAAAGGGTGAAGTAGACGAAGTGTGGGACAACTATAACATGGGTCTCATCACCAACAACGAACGCTATAACCAGATAGTTGACATCTGGAGCCGCGTGGATACCCGCCT
The DNA here is from genome assembly GCA_035628135.1 of Chitinophagaceae bacterium. Classification (GTDB taxonomy): domain Bacteria; phylum Bacteroidota; class Bacteroidia; order Chitinophagales; family Chitinophagaceae; genus DASPKM01. The sequence continues at coordinate 399,546 of DASPKM010000001.1, forward strand.
CACGGAAACGCTCATACGCGAGTTGAGCCATGACAAGCAAGGCTTCAACTCCGTGTACATGATGCTGGATTCCGGCGCTCGTGGCAGCAAGCAGCAGATCAAGCAGCTTTGCGGTATCAGGGGACTGATGGCCAAGCCAAGGAAATCGGGTTCAACCGGTTCCGAGATCATCGAAAATCCCATCCTCTCCAATTTTAAAGGTGGATTGAACGTATTGGATTACTTCATCTCTACCCACGGTGCCCGTAAGGGTCTCGCCGATACGGCCCTCAAAACTGCCGATGCCGGTTATCTGACCCGCCGTCTCGTGGACGTTTCACAGGATGTGGTAATTACAGAAGAAGATTGCGGCACACTGCGCGGCATTGCAACCAGTGCGCTGAAAGATAACGAAGACGTGATCGAACCGCTGTCGGACAGGATCGAAGGGCGTATGTCGCTGCACGATGTGTACGACCCGCAAACCGATACCCTCATCGTGAGCGCTGGTGAAGAGATCACGTCCGAACTGGCCAAGCAAATTGAAGACGCAGCCATCGAAATCGTAGAGATCCGCTCCGTGCTGACCTGCGAAAGCAAACGCGGTGTGTGCGTGAAGTGCTACGGTAAAAACCTGGCGACAGGTTACCTGGCACAGAAAGGCGATGCAGTAGGTATTATCGCCGCACAGTCCATCGGCGAGCCGGGTACACAGCTGACCCTGCGTACCTTCCACGTGGGTGGTGTTGCCGGATCCGCTTCAGTTGAATCTACACTGACCGCCAAGTTCGAAGGCAACATACAGTTCGACGGATTGCGCTCTGTAACTACAGAGAACCATGAAGGCGAAAAAATACAGGTGGTGATAGGCCGTACCGGTGAGGTGCGTATCATGGATACCAAGAATGACCGCCTGCTCATTACCAACAACGTGCCTTATGGCGCTACCCTGCTGGTGAAGGACGGTCAGAAAGTGGAGAAAGGACAGGCCATCTGCTCATGGGACCCCTTCAACAACGTTATCGTTGCGGAGATACCAGGAGCCATCAAATTCGAGAATGTAATTGAAGGCATCACTTACCGCGAAG
>DASPKM010000002.1:0-189777 GCA_035628135.1 Chitinophagaceae bacterium
AACCTTACATCGCAGGTGCGTAACATCGCCGAGGTAACGACGGCGGTGGCCAACGGTGACCTTTCAAGAAAGATCACCGTGGACGTGAAGGGTGAGATCCTTGAATTAAAGAACACGATCAATACGATGGTGGACCAGCTCCGCGGTTTCGCGTCCGAGGTGACGCGTGTTGCCCGTGAGGTGGGTACGGAAGGTAAGCTGGGTGGACAGGCAAACGTGCCTGGTGTGGCCGGTACATGGAAAGACCTGACCGACTCCGTGAACCAGATGGCGAGTAACCTTACAGGCCAGGTGCGTAACATCGCCGAGGTGGCCATTGCGGTGGCGAATGGTGACATGTCCAAGAAGATCACGGTGGACGTGCGCGGTGAGATCCTGCAGCTGAAAGAAACGCTGAACACGATGGTGGACCAGCTCCGAAGCTTCGCATCCGAAGTAACGCGCGTGGCGCGTGAGGTGGGTACCGAAGGTAAACTGGGCGGACAGGCATTCGTGCCAGGTGTGGCCGGTACATGGAAAGACCTTACCGACTCGGTAAACCAGATGACAGGTAACCTCACTGCCCAGGTGCGTAACATTGCCGAGGTGACGAAGGCGGTGGCGAGCGGTGACCTTTCCAAGACCGTGGCCATCGACGTTAAAGGAGAGATACTCGACCTTAAGAACACCATCAATACGATGGTGGAACAATTGAACTCGTTCGCCTTCGAGGTAACGCGTGTGGCCCGCGAGGTAGGTACGGAAGGTAAGCTGGGCGGCCAGGCCGAAGTAAAAGGTGTGGCCGGTACCTGGAAAGACCTTACCGACTCGGTGAACATGATGGCCTCGAACCTTACGAGCCAGGTGCGTGGTATCGCGAAAGTGGTGACCGCCGTGGCAACGGGTAACCTGAGACAAAAACTCTCCATCAATGCCAAGGGCGAGGTGGCGCAGTTGACGGATACCATCAATGAGATGATCGAAACACTGGCGTTATTTGCCGACCAGGTGACCACGGTGGCCCGCGAGGTGGGTGTGGATGGTAAGCTGGGCGGACAGGCGAGCGTGCCGGGTGCATCGGGTATCTGGAAGAACCTAACAGAAAACGTGAACCAGCTCGCGCAAAACCTTACCACGCAGGTGCGCTCCATTTCGGAAGTGGCGTCTGCGGTAACGAAGGGCGACCTTACGCGGACCATCCGCGTGGAAGCGAAAGGAGAGGTGGAAGCGTTGAAGGATACCATCAACCAGATGATCAGTAACCTGCGCGAAACCACCTTGCGCAACCAGGAACAGGACTGGCTGAAATCGAACCTTGCGAAGTTCGGCCAGATGCTGCAGGGACAAAGAGACCTTAAAACAGTGACCCAGCGTATCCTTTCCGAGCTGGCGCAGGTTGTAAGGGCCCACTACGGCGCATTCTATATCTTAAAACAAAACGAGACCACGGGCGATGTTAAACTCAGCTTGTTTGCCGCCTACGGTTATAAATCAGAAAAACATATTGCTACCGAATTTTCAGTTGGCGAAGGCCTGGTAGGACAGGTAGCATTTGAGAAAGAAAGGATCATTCTTCAAAACGTTCCGAGCAATTATATCAAGATCACGTCCGGGCTCGGACGCGCAAAGCCGGCCAACCTCATCATCCTGCCGGTGCAATTCGAAAACAACATCAAGGCGGTGATCGAGCTGGCGTCATTGGATGAATTCAACGAAACGCACCTCGACTTCCTGAACCAATTGACCGAAAGTATCGGAATCGTGTTGAACACCATCGAGGCCAACACCAGGACGGAAGAACTGTTGTCGCAGTCGCAATCGCTGGCGGGTGAGTTGAAGATCCAACAGGAAGAGTTGAGAAGGACCAACGACGAGCTGCAGGAAAAAGCGCTGCTGCTGGTAAAACAGAAAAACGAAGTGGAGGCCAAGAACAGGGAAGTGGAAGAAGCAAGGAAGTCGCTGGAAGAAAAAGCAGAGCAGCTTACACTAACGTCAAAGTACAAATCGGAGTTCCTTGCCAACATGTCGCACGAGTTGCGTACGCCGCTGAACAGCTTGCTTATCCTTGCACAGCAATTGTACGAGAATGCGGAAGGCAACCTGAATGAAAAGCAGATACGGTACGCCAAGACCATTCACTCCTGTGGCGACGACCTTATCCAGCTTATCAACGACATCCTGGACCTCTCCAAGATCGAATCAGGATTTATTACCGCGAACATTTCTTCGGTGCGCTTGTCAGAGATCGCAGCGTTTGTGGAAACCACTTTCAAACCGATCTCCGAAGCCAAGCACCTCAAGTTCCATATCGAAACCGACAGCACGGTACCAGAAGCAATCGAAACCGACATTCAGCGCCTGAACCAGATCCTCAAGAACCTCTTGTCGAACTCGTTCAAGTTTACTGAAAAAGGTGAAGTCCGCCTGAAGATATACGAGGCCAAGCGCACCTGGAAGCCGGGTGTGCCTACGCTCGATAATGCGAAACAGGTGGTAGCGTTTGCCATTAGCGATACCGGTATCGGTATTCCGCAGGATAAACAAAACATCATCTTCGAAGCATTCCAGCAGGCAGAGGGATCTACCAGCCGTAAGTACGGTGGTACAGGACTTGGATTGTCCATCAGCCGCGGTCTTACCGAACTATTGGGTGGAACCATCGAACTGGAGAGCCAGCCCGGAAGAGGAAGTACGTTTACCCTGTATGTGCCGGTTGATTATGTGGCAGGCACCGTAGTTTCAAAAGAAACATCGGACAACCTGAAGCAAATGGAATTAGATGCAGGAAACGAAGGAATAGACACTTTGCTGCAGTCGATACAATTGAGTGAAAAATCAGAAAGCAAAGGTCTGAACATCGTGAGCGAACTGATTAATGACACTGGCGACGACCGCAACAATGCGCAGCCGAACGATAAGATCGTGCTGGTAGTGGAAGATGATCTTCGCTTCGGTAAGATCATCATTGAAAAGGCCCATGAAATGGGATTGAAAGCCGTGGTTGCCAGTAGCTATATCGAGGTGTTCGACTTCATCAACCGTTTTGCACCCATAGCCATCACGCTTGATGTAAAGTTGCCGGATACCAGCGGATGGAAAGTGCTGGACCTGTTGCGCAACGACCTTAACTATCGCCATATTCCCATTCACCTTATCTCAGGTGAGGAAAACAGGACGTTGGCATTGCGCAGGGGTGCAAGAAGCTTCCTGCTGAAGCCGTTGGAAAACGAAGCGCTGAATGAACTATTCGAAGATATTATCACGTTTAATAAAAAAGAGAAGAAGTGTGTGCTGGTAGTGGAAGACAATGAAATGGATTCATCGCAGATCGCAAAGATGCTGCATACCGATAATGTCGAATTGGAAATAGTGGCCACCGGCAGGCAGGCGCTTAATTTGATCAATGAAAAATCCTACGATTGCATTATCCTGGATTATACCATGCCTGATATTTCGGGAACTGACCTCATCAGCAAAGTAGGAGAGGCCAAGAATAAGTTGACCCCGGTAATTGTATATTCAGCGAAAGATTTTTCCAAATCCGAGATGAATTTGCTGCACCGCCATTCAAACACTGTATTACTTAAGGGTGTAAATTCGCTGGAGCAATTATTGGAAGAAACGATATTGCACCTGCATATCAACCACAAGGAACTTTCGCCCGAGAAGAAGAAGATCATCGAGAACAACAGGATGAAAGAAGACATCCTCACCGGCAAGAATGTTTTGGTTGTGGATGATGATGTACGTAACCTTTTTGCACTGACCACTGTTTTTGAAAGATATAATATCAACGTAATTACAGCGGAGAGCGGAAAGGAAGCCATTAACATCCTGAACGAGGACGACCAGAAAGTAGACATGGTGCTGATGGACATCATGATGCCTGAAATGGATGGCTATGAAACCACTCAAAAGATCAGGCGCGAGCATAAGAACAGCACACTGCCTATTATCGCAGTAACCGCCAAGGCCATGAAGGGGGACAGGCAGAAGTGTATAGAAGCAGGAGCATCAGATTATATTACTAAACCGTTGAAGATAGACCAGCTATTGTCGCTGATGCGCGTTTGGTTCTATAAATAAAAAGACTGTAGATGCAACCGAAGATATTATTGGTAGACGACCGCGAGGATAACCTGCTCTCCATCGAAACGATCCTGGAGCCTGACGGCTATAAGTTCGTAAAGGCGAACTCTGGCCGGCAGGCGCTTAAAATACTGTTGACAGAATTTGACTTCGCGCTCATTTTGATGGACGTGAAAATGCCGAACCTCAACGGTTTTGAAACAGCTTCGCTTATTTATGAGCGTGAGAAGCTGAAGCACATTCCCATAGTGTTCATTACCGCCAATAATTACGGTGAAGAAAACATCTTCAAAGGTTACCGCACAGGGGCCGTGGATTATATCTATAAGCCCATCAACCCGGAATTGCTGCGCGCCAAAGTAAGCGTGTTCGTAGACCTTTACCAGAAAACACACCGCCTGCTGGCGCAGGAACAAAAGCTGGTGGCCATCAACAAAAACCTGCAGATAGAGATACACGAACGCAAAGCATCGGAAGAAAAAGTAAAGGAACTGAACCGCCAGTTGCTGGAGAACATCGCGCAACTGGAATCGGCCAATAAAGACCTGGACAGGTTCGCGTTCATGGCCTCGCACGATTTGCAGGAACCATTGCGCAAGATCAGGATATTCAGCGACCTCCTGTACGTAAAGTATAAAGACATACTGGACAATGACGGTAAAATGAACATCGTGCGCATCCAAGGTGCGGCAGAACGGATGCAGTCATTGATCAAAGACATTCTCACCTTCTCCAAAATATCCATCGAAAAGGGAACCTTTGTCAAGACCAGCCTTAACTCGGTGGTAGATGATGTGTTGAGCGAGCTGGATGCAATGGTGCGCGAGAAAAATGCGAAGATCATTGTTGACAAGCTGCCTTCGCTGCACGTGAACCCCGGACTGATACGCCCGCTTTTCTACAACCTCATCAGCAACGCGCTTAAGTACAGCAAGAAAAATGTATCGCCCGTTGTAAACATCAAGTCCGAGAACCATCAACCCTTGCAGGACATCAAGAAGCCCGAGCAGAAGTATTGCAGGATCTTCATCCAGGACAACGGCATTGGGTTCGACCAGAAATATTCCGAGGAAATATTCGGCATGTTCAAGCGACTGCATTTGAACACCGAGTACGAAGGCACGGGCATTGGCCTTGCGTTGTGCAAAAAGATCGTTGAAGAGCACAATGGTTTTATATCAGCCAAGAGCAAGGTGAACGAGGGAAGCACATTCATTATTTCATTGCCGGTAAGGCAACCCGAGGCAGTTGTGGTGGAAGAGGCAGTTAAAACGGAATAAAAGCGAGAAATTGAAATTTGAATTTTCATTTTCCGCATGGATACACTAACCCACATAGCCATCGGCGCCTGCGTAGGTGAAGTAACGCTCGGTAAACGGCTTGGCCGCCGGGCTTCGCTAACCGGGGCATTTGCGAACAGTGTTCCCGACCTCGACTTCATCGCCGTATTTTTTACCGATACGGACGACAACCTGCTTATCCATCGCGGATTTACGCACTCTTTTTTATTTGCAGCCATTGCTACCGTAGCCCTGGCTTTTGTTTTTGAACGATGGTTCCACCGCAGAACGATTCACTTCAGGGATTGGGTTTTGTTTTTTGGGCTGCAGATATTGTTGCACGATTTCCTGGATGCCTGTAACAACTATGGAACGGGATGGTTCGAACCATTCAGCCACGAAAGGATTTCGTTCCATACCATATTCGTGGCCGACCCGTTCTTTTCCATCTGGCTTGGTATAGGCCTGCTCGGCATCATCATTTGTAAAACGCACCAGCAGCGGCGCTTTTGGTCCATGATCGGGCTATCGTGCTGCAGTATTTATATGGCCTATTGCGTATTGAACAAAGTGCATATTGAAAAAGACGTGCAGGCGGCGCTTGCAATAGAGAATATTTCCTACGACAGGCATTTTACCACACCGGCTCCACTGAACAACTGGCTCTGGTTTACCGTTGCGGGAAACGATAGCGGTTTTTATGTAGGATACCGATCGGTGTTTGACTCTAAGCCGAAAATGTCGCTGCGTTATTTTCCCCGTAATGATTTTTTGTTAGATGGAATAAGGGACCGTGAAGATGTGCGCAACCTGTTGCGTTTCTCACAGGGATATTATACCATCGAGCGGTGGAAAGACACCCTTGTATTCAACGATCTCCGCTTTGGTCAGATGTCTGGTTGGGAAGAAGATACTTCACGCAGGTTTGCCTTTCATTACTTTCTCAATTTCCCCGATAAAAATGCACTGGTGGTGCAGCGCGGAAGGTTTTCTAACTGGGACAGGCATGCGGTGAGTGTTTTATGGCGGCGCATAAGGGGCAACTAATTCATATGCAAATGTGCAATTGGGGGTTCATCGGCATGTTAATACCTCACCCTTTCATTTTTGGCTTAAAATAAAAAGTGAACAAAAATAGTATCAGTCGTACTGTTTGGTAGGAGAGCCACCGGTAGAATTGCCTGAGAATATTTTTTGTGCGGGTATGCCTGTTGACGGTAATGAGCTGGCATTCATTTTTGATGATGTCCAGCAACACCTGCTCTGTGCTTCGTACGAATTCGGGATCGCTTACGTCTACATTTGCTTCGATGCTGGCGTGTGCGCTAATGTCGTTTACATTAAAGGAACCAACGGTCATCCACTTCCCGTCGCAGGTAGCGATCTTTGCGTGCAGCACGCGGTCCTTTACTTCATATATTTCGATGTTGTGGCGCAGCAGCCAATCGTACATATATTTTTCCGCGTTCTTTGCAATGAGCACGTCTGAATATCCTGCCACCACCACTTTTATTTTGACGCCGCGTTTTACTGCGCGCCGCAGGCTTCGTTTAAAACGCTCGCCGGGCAGGAAATAGCTCGACATGATGATCAATTGCGAAGAAGCGGTCCTGAGCATGCGCAGGTAAGTGGCAGCTATCTGATGTTTGCCCCTCACCCAATCGTTGAGGCGTATGCGCACCAGCGACTCTTCGTGCACGCTCATGCCTTCGGCTGCCCTGAATGGTGGGCACGAGGGCACCCTGATGGATGTTTTAAATCCCCTCCACATTTTAGCGCATAGCAGGCAAAACTCGCGGGCCACTTTTCCATAACTATACAGGCCGAAATCGAGCCAGGCCGGTTGTCCGCCTACGTCGTTATAACGATTGCTGATATTGATGCCGCCGATGAGGGAGTGTTGCGCATCGGTCACCAGTATTTTGTGATGCATCCTCCGGCCGAAATAGAAATTGGTGCTTTTGAACAGGGGCTCGAAAAAGCGGAAGCAAACGCCGGATTCGCGGATGCGGCGAATAAATTCCTTGCCCAATCCACGCGAAGCATAGCCATCTACCAACACAAATACGGCTACGTTCCGACGGGCGGCTGCCATCAGGGCTTCGGCCACTTCCCCGCCGGTCTCATCATCATCGAAAATATAGGTTTGCAGGTGAATGATCTCCCGCGCATTGTTGATCAGTTTCAGCAACAGGTCAAAGTACGGTTTGCCGCCGCGTACCAGTTGCACGTGGTTAGGCCCGGTAAATTTTGCGGATACTTTAGGTGCTTTCGTTTTTTCACTGGCAACATTCATACGTCAGCAGTTCATTCAATTAATAGGCCACGGGTTCGGCAAGGGGGGATTTTGAGCAATTAAGCTACCTCTTTTTATGATAGCTATACAAATTTTAATGCCGGGCGTAATTTTTTATGCCAAATGCAGGAACAGGCAGTACGCCTGGGCTGCTTCTCTGCTTTTTTAGTTACATTTGTTTTATGTTAGCTCTGATGATATTTATAACGAAAACCTTGTATTGAACATGGCGGTTTTGAAGTTCAGGATCTATTTTGAAGAAGACGACAGCGTTTACCGTGATGTCGCGGTAAAGCACACCCAGTTTTTCCTAGACCTGCACCAGGTGATCCTTAAAGCCTATGAATTTGATAACAAGCACCAGGCAACATTCTACCGCAGCAACGACCACTGGCAGCGCGGTAAGGAAATAACATTGCAAAAGTACGACCGTCCCTACAAGGTAGAGCCGCTGCTCATGGAATCCACCACTATAGGTTCTGAGATACGCGATCCCAATCAAAAGTTCGTGTATGTGTACGATTTCATTAAAAACTGGACCTTCCTGGTTGAACTGATCAACGTATCGAAAGAAGAAAACAATAAGCTCACTTATCCCGCCGTGGTGCGCACCGAAGGCATCGCACCTTCTCAGTACGGCACTAAAGGATTGGTGGCCGACAAGCTCACCGAAGTAGAAGAGAAGTATGATCTCGGCAGCAACCTCGATGGCTTTAGCGAGGAAGGTGAAGGCGAGGCGGATACCGATACGTTTGGAGGGGCAGGAGGAGAAGCTGCCAGTAATGAGGAAGAGTACTAAAATATCCGGGCTTCCTGCCGTTCGTTTCCACTATCTGAATTGACTGGGCCTGACCGCAATAGTATGCCGGATATTGATTTCCTAAAAAGTACCGGTAAATTTTCCTGATAAACGGATAAACCTGATAGATGTGAGTTCTCCATAAGCTCAATCTGCATGCAAAAAACCTGCATTATAATTCTCGGGCCTACCGCCGTAGGCAAAACCGCGCTGGCAATAGCAGTAGCACAGCATTTCGGGACAAATATCATTTCCGCAGACTCACGGCAATGCTTCCGCGAGCTCAACATTGGCGTAGCCAAACCCTCGGCCGAAGACCTTGCCCTGGTACATCACTATTTTATCAACTCTCACTCCATACACGACCATGTAAACGCCGCCATTTTCGAAGAACTTTCCCTGCAGTGGTGCGAAGACATCTTCCGCGGCCATGATGCAGCGGTCATGGCCGGTGGCACCGGCCTGTACATCCACGCATTTATGGGCGGGCTGGACGCCATTCCTGCAATCAACCCCGGCATACGCGAGGAAGTAATGGCCTTGTTCCAGCAGCAGGGAGTTGCGGGCCTGCAGGCCGCAATCACGACAGAAGATCCGCTTTTTGCTGCTTCGGGCGAAATGCAAAACCCACAGCGCCTGATGCGTGCGCTGGAAGTGAAGCGAAGCACCGGCGAGTCCATTCTTTCTTACCGTTCCGCACAACCGAAAAACAGGCCGTTCAATATGCTGGCCATCGGGCTCGATGTTCCGCGCAGCCAGTTGTACCAGCAAATCGACCATCGCGTGGATGAAATGATGCGCCGCGGACTGCTGGAAGAAGCTAAGGCCCTGTTTCCCTTCCGCGCATTGAATGCGCTGCAAACCGTTGGATACACGGAACTGTTCGAACACCTCGATGGAAGCATTTCACTGCCCCGTGCGGTGGAGCTCATCAAACAACATACGCGCAATTACGCAAAACGGCAGCTTACCTGGTTTCGTAAAATTCCCAACGTGCACTGGTTTTCTCCCGCCGATATTACCGGCGTGATTGGGGTTTGTATGCAGCAATTGCAAAAGGTAAATTGATCTAAGTCAATATGGCCGCAAGCAGTAAGGTCTTCTACTTAAAGCCGGGTAAGTTTTGCTAATACGTCCGGAAATCAGCCAACATAAAATGTCCTAATTACACATTCAATCTGCATCTTTATGTGGTCAAACCCGTTAGTAGTCCAAGTCCGAACGAAAACAATATCCAATCCTATTTAAACAAACCAGGCCAGGTATCCGTCCTTGCCAAGAAGTTTAAAATCCCGTCCCGCAACCTGGACGGGATTTTAAGTTCGTTAAAAAAACAAGATCCCTCATGTTGATGAGGGATCTTTCGTTGGAGCGCTATCGAATCAAACTTATATCTTAATCCCGAGGGTAAGCATAATATTACCGCCGGTTTCTTTCAGCGTTGCAAATGTGTTCTGGCGCGGAGCCGCGATCCTGTAAGGGAAGTTCACATCCTTGTTCAGTTGATGCACATATGTAAGGTCGATGAACATGCCTTTGTTCCTGTAACCAAGCCCGCCGCTCAGGTACATGTGCCGGGCCTTCAGCACCTTGTCGGCATACGGGCTGCCATAATATGCAAATCCCAGCCTGGTCATAATGGTATTGAATTTCAATTCGCCGCCTACGCGGAAATTGAATGCTCCTTTATACGCATCATCGATATCGTTGTTTACGCCCTTATAATATGTTTCATCGCCTTCTTCTTCGCCCGAGGAAAAGTTCGACCACTTGTAATTGGTGTACTCGACATCGGCGGTAAGAAATCCGCGTTGCTTTTTAACGTCTTCCACTTCCCTGAAAACATACGAACCGCCTACAATGAACTTAAAAGGCGTTACCAGGTCGTATTTGAACGAGGCCGGTGCATCGCCGGTAAAAATATTGGAGCTCACATTATCCACTACCGGAGGATTGAACCTGTTTTCGAGGTCAGTGGTCATGCTGCTCGAAAACTTCTCTGTAAGCGCATACATGGTAGGCGTATGTATCGCCAATCCCAGCCTGATACGTTCCACAGGTTTGAAAATGGCGCCCAGTTTCAGGTTAATGCCAAAGCCTTTGGACGTATAATCTTCGGAATATGAAAAATAGTTGAACTTATTGGTGGCATTACCCGTGGGATCAGATTCGCGGAAGGTCGATTCGCGGCCATAGCTCACGATGGGCAGCCCGAAGCTGCCGCCGATGTATATTTTATCGTCCATATTGGCGGCAAAGCCAAATGCAATTTCATAAATGCCGCCCCTGGTGCGGATATGATTATCCTGGCTCACCACGCCCAGTTCTTCTGCACGGGAGATAATTCTTTTATTTCCGCCGGTGCTGTCTATGTCGACCAGGTAAGTGTACAATGCCATGCGCGTGGGCAGGGAGAGCGATAGCTCGTCCAATGCGTCGTCGATGATCGCGGCGTCAGATAAACCCGGGTTCTGATCTTTGCGCTGTGAATAATAATCAAAGAATTCGTTGGCGGCATTTTCGGTAAAGGAGCTGTAATCGTTGGCGCCGCTGTAAAAAATATCCTGCTTAAAATTAGCGGTTTGGTTTACAGCGATGCTGATAGCGTTGCTCTTCCACTTGCTGTATTTGTTAGCCCAGCCGAACACGAAGCCCGATGTGCCGAGGTTAAATCCATTGGATTGGTCGAGCGACATGGCATCGCTGCCGCGGAAGCTGCCTTTGGTGCGCAGGAAGCGCGCACCAGGGCTTACCACGAACTCCATATTCTTATAAAAACCGATACCGGCGGGATTGACAAATGTAGAAGTGATCTCGCCACCCAGCGATCCCATGGCGCCACCGATAGCCTGGTGACGGGCCGTACCTGCCGGCGTTGTCCAGGTCATGCGCAAAGCATCTTCGGGAGTTTGCGCCATCGCTGCAAATGGGGCCAGGAAAATACTGGCGAGTATGTAGACTTTCTTGTTCATGCAGTTCGATTTGAAATGACAAATGGATTCAGGGAAGGAGGGAACCGGTTGATGCCGGGTCCTCCTTTATGCGTGAAAATATCGTGTTGATGTATCGTGATCTATCCGCCACGGCTTGGACGGCTTACTCCGCCACCACTGCCACCGCTGCTTCCGCCTGAACTACCTCCGCTGCTGGAAGAATTGCTGGATGGTGGAGTGTAGGTCCTCGACGGCCTGTCGCTGCCGGAAGATGAGGAGTTGTTGTTGGAATTGTTGAATATTTTTTTGATGCTGTTACCCAGCGAACCTGAATTGTTGTTGCTGTTATTGTAGCTGCCCGCGGGACGGTAGACGCCCGAAGAATTACTGGTCTTTGTTCTGCCGGCATTCGAATTATTGTAAACAGGCGTTTTATAAGTGCCCGGTACATAATTGCGGACATTATTGTTGTAAACAACAGGATTCTTCGGATTTATCACAATCACTTTTCCGCAATACGGGTTATAGCTGCGGTTCCATGCCCAGTAGCTCCAGTAGTTGTTGCGGTTCCAGTAATAGTAATTGTTGTAGTTCGCATAACGGTAGTCGTACCAATCGTAATCATCGAAGCTCGACCAGCGCATGCGGTTACGCACCCTCCAGCGAAGCCAGCGGTCATCGGCATAATCGTCTTCTTCCGCACGATATGCGTCGCGGTCTTTTTGAGTTTCAGTTCTTACGTATGAATCCTGCTCTTTGGGAGGTGAATAATAAACATCGTCAGGAGTCTGCGCTTTATATGCGGTAGAACAACTGCTAAGTACAGCTATCGTGATAACAGCGAGTATAATTCGGCTATTCATGGCAAATGGGTTTGAATGTTTTTTCAAAATTGTGTAGGACTCCGTTTGGGAACTTCCTACTTTTGCGCGCAATATAAAATTAAGCAAATAAACTGCCGGAGGGAACTAAATTATTCACCCGGGCTGTTAAATTCCGTATAATTTTGCAGGCCGGCTAAACTTTGTAAACCCTTAACAAATAACCATTAAGAACGATATATGAGCAAAGCGATCACGGCAAGGAACCAGGATTATTCGCAATGGTACAACGACCTTGTGCTGAAAGGGGAGCTCGCCGACTATTCGGCGGTAAGAGGCTGCATGGTCATCAGGCCCTACGGATTCGCACTTTGGGAAAAGATGCGCGACCAATTGGACCGCATGTTCAAGGATACCGGGCATGTGAACGCTTATTTCCCCCTGTTTATCCCTAAAAGCTTTCTAAGCAAGGAAGCCGCCCATGTTGAGGGTTTTGCCAAGGAGTGCGCCGTGGTTACGCATTACAGGCTGAAGAGCGATCCGGCCGGCGGCGGGGTGATAGTTGATCCCGAAGCCAAGTTGGAAGAGGAGCTGATCATACGGCCCACCAGCGAAACCATCATCTGGAATACCTACAAAACCTGGATACAGTCGTACCGCGACCTGCCGCTGCTCATTAACCAATGGGCCAACGTAGTGCGCTGGGAAATGCGCACCCGGTTGTTCCTGCGTACTACTGAATTTCTATGGCAGGAGGGCCATACAGCCCATGCTACCTCACAGGAGGCCATTGCGGAAACTCAGCAGATGCTGAACGTATATGCCGAATTCGTGGAAGATTACATGGCGTTGCCAGTAATCAAAGGTGTAAAATCCGAAAGCGAACGCTTTGCCGGCGCGGTAGACACGTATTGTATCGAGGCATTGATGCAGGATGGCAAGGCCCTGCAGGCGGGCACCTCCCATTTCCTGGGGCAAAATTTCGCCAAGGCCTTCGATGTAAAATTCTCCGACAGGGAAAATAAACTGGATTATGTATGGGCCACCAGTTGGGGTGTAAGCACCCGCCTGGTGGGCGCGCTTATAATGGCGCATAGTGACGACGAAGGATTGATAATTCCTCCAAGGATAGCGCCGCTGCAGGTGGTGATTGTTCCGATCTACAAAGGCGATGACCAGAAAGCCGCGTTGGACGTAAAGGCAAAAGAGCTGGTGGCTTCATTGAAAAAAGCCGGCATTAGCGTTAAATACGATGATAACGACAATGCGCGGCCCGGTTGGAAGTTCGCCGAATATGAAATGAAGGGCGTACCGGTCCGTATTGCCATGGGCATGCGCGACCTTGAGAATAATGTGGTGGAAGTGGCGCGCCGCGATACCAGGGAAAAAAACAGCATGAGCATGGATGGCCTTCCCGCGGCCATTGCATCGTTGCTGGAAGAGATACAGCGCAACATGTACAACAAGGCCAAGGCATACCGCGACGCACACATCAGCGAAGCCAATAGCTGGGATGAATTTGTGGCCCTGCTCGAAGAAAAAGGCGGCTTTATTTCCGCGCATTGGGATGGCACAGCCGAAACAGAGGCTGCTATCAAGGAAAAAACAAAGGCCACTATCCGTTGCATTCCACTGAACAATCCTTTGCAGGAGGGCAAGTGCATACTCACAGGCAAGCCCAGCAGCCAAAGAGTGTTGTTTGCAATGGCGTATTGATGAAGTAACGCTTATATTTGAGAATGTCGCCCAACAACGAAAGTGTTTTCGAACTTAGGCTGAATGAAGAAGGCATTACCAGGTTAAAGCAAACCCTCTCTTTAACCCGCTGGCTCATGATCATAGGGTTCGCCGAGATAGCGGTGTTTAGTGCCGATGCCATATTACGCCAGGTATTGCTCCGGCATAATGATAACTCCGTCGAGTCCGATTATGGCTGGGTGATGTTGTATGTGTATCCTGTTTATGCTGTTTTGTATTTTATTTTTTTTATGGGCTACGTGGTTAATTTTTTCCTGTATGCCCGCCGCGCCAATCAAAGCATCGTTATACAAGACACCGCCATGTTCAACCGCTCCTATAAACACCTGGTGTTATCAATGCGCATGGGAATTATTGTGATGCTGCTGAACCTGGTGATCTGGGCAATCTTTTTTTACATTGAACTGGGTTACTACCGGCAACTACAATCACTTTAACCAAACCAACTTTTATGGAACAGAAAACCTCCAATCTTTTTGATCTGCAAGTTGACCCGCAATCGCAAAACTATCTAAGCGAAACGGCCAAATGGGCAAAGTTCATTTCTATAATAGGGTTCATTTTCTGCGGCTTGCTGACAGTAGTATTGCTAATTTCTGCATTTGCGGGAACGTCTTATTTCGAAGGCTGGGGGATCGAAGCAGGAAGCAGCTCCGGGCAGTTGGGAGCAAGTGAGATTATCATTTTGGTAGTGATGATCATGGTGATATTCCTTACATACCTGTACTTGTTCCGCTTTGCCGCCCGCATGCAAACTGCGTTGCGCAGCAACGACCAGGCAAGTCTTACCGCCGCATTCGGCAACCTTAAGACGTGTTACAGGATCGTAGGAATTATTACCATTGTGTTCCTGTCGCTGTATATATTGGGGATCGTTCTTAAGATCATCAACGAAACCATGAACAACGTATGAGATCCAAGGATACCGAATAAAAAAACCGGCCCTGAGCCGGTTTTTTGTTTATTGCGCCGTAGCCAGCCGTTTAGGAGGATATTTTGGAACATAAAGCTCCCCGCGAATGATGGCAAGCATATCCTTTTCCCAGGTCTTTACTGGTGTTTCGGTAATGCGTCCTATTTCTTTCCCTTTCCTGTAAATGTTCAGGTGCGGGACGCGGTAAATTTCCTTGCCCTGTTCCTCGTGCGCCGGGCTTTGTTTGTACAGTGTATCGCGGTTGCCCAATGCCACGATCGTGACGGCCGATTGCTTTACCCCCATTTGGTCCAGCAGCTTCATCAGCCGCGGTACTTCCCGCCTGCTGTCGCCGCACCAGGTGCCCAGGAATATTTCAAAACGATAAGTATTTATCAAAGCATGCAGGGAATCTCTCACCAACCCATCGGGATGATAAGCGGCGTATTCCCGGCGGTACCAATCGCTGAAAGGAGGTTGGTCCAATTGTTTAACCGTGATCTTTCCCAATAACATGGGATTGCCTTTTACCACCACGGGAGCTGAACTAACATGCATGGCCTGGTTGCACGACAACCAGCAGGCTGCCATGCAGCATATCAATAAAGATTTCATTTTTCTAAATTTAGAAATGAACAGATCCAATAGCCGGTGGCTATTGTTGATGAACGCATAGCACGAATCAATCAATGATCATTGATTGAATACTGCATCAGTTTCGATATGAAATCTTATATAAGGGGAGGATGGAAGATATCGGAAGAATAATCATCGCCGGTGCGGTGAATATAAACAGCTTGTATGCGAGTGATTGTTGTATAAACAATGGGAGCCTTTAAACTATTCCCTTTTTCAAATTCTTCGGGCAAATGCCGGTGGCCGGCATGATTGCTTACAGGAGCGGCTTCATTGGGCGGAGCCTGTTTGTTATCGGTGAGTATCTGCGCGCAATCGCAGGAAGAAGTGGTGATGCTGTTGGAGAACCGGCACTCGAAATACAGCAGTATCCGCCCGGTTTGAAACAGGAAGAAAGTCGCTAACAGTAGTATCGAAATGCCCTTTTTCACAGCACGACGCTTGCTTAAATTTAGTTATTAATCGCGTAATAATTATAGTCCTTCAGCAGCGTTTGTAAAAAATCGAATGGGTCCTGGTCCGATTGAATATTCAACCTGCTCTTGATGCGCTCGGTGGCATTGAAAGCCAGTTCATAATCGCTTTTCCGGCGCACGGTTTCGATAATGCTCTTGAGCGTATTGATGTCTTTGTCACTTAGCTGCATCACCTGTTTGTACCGCGGTTTGTAGGTGGTTTCCACTTCGGTAAAAATGGTATCCTCCCAACTGGTGCGCGCCTTGGTATCTATTACGATGGTGCCCGCTACAATATCGCCTACGCGTTGTGAGCGGGCGGAAAGTATGATGCTGAAAAAAGCCGGTACGAAGAAGAGGCCAATGTCGAAGATCCTGAACATCCAGCGTATGATGTATTGGCTTAGAGATGGCTGCCCGCCTTCGAGCGTAATGACCTTGATGCTCATGGCCTTCTTGCCGATGCTTTGCCCATTGAGGCTTATTTCCATGATCAGATGGTAAAAGAAATAAGGTAGCAGGTATAGCACCACCAGCCAGTCCTGGGCCGTCCAGTAGTCACTTAAAATTTCGGAGATCAGTATGTCTGTGATCCACAGGTATGCCAGCAATATCATCAGGTCGATGATCCAGGCAAAAAGGCGGCGGTGGAATGGACTGATGGGAAATTCCACTTCTATATTAAAGCCCGTATCCAGTTTAACTGCCAGCATGTGTTAAAGAAACAGAAAGTTTTTTACCTAACGATTTTACGCTTATTTTTAGTTTGTAAATATGCGGTATAATTGGCTAAAATGCTAATTGTTTTACGGCAAACCCGAACTATAACACATCCCCGTGAGAGAAGGCCTTTTTCTGAAAAGAAATATTGAAAAGTGGAAGCAATACCAGGCTGAAGAAGTTACCGACCCTGATGAAAAAGCGCAACGCTTTACCGAATTGGTCAACGATCTGGGCTATTCCAAAACTTTTTACCCCCAAAGCAAGGTAACCACTTACCTTAATGGGCTTGCTTCGCGCATATACCTGAGCATTTACCAGAATAAAAAAGAAGAATCATCCCGCATACTGAAGTTTTGGAAGACCGAGCTGCCGCTTATCGTGCGCAGGCACCACCGCCAATTGCTGTATTCCTTCATCATCTTTGCATCGTTCGGCATCATGGCCGCTTTTTCGGCCTCGAACGATGAGACCTTTGTTCGCGGCATCCTGGGCGATTTTTATGTGGACATGACCGAAGAGAACATTGCCAAAGGCGATCCTTTCGGAGTATATAAAGATGAAAGCGAAATGAACATGTTCCTAAGCATTGCATTGAACAATGTTCGCGTATCGTTCCTTTGCTTCGTGGCGGGCTTCCTGCTCTCCATCGGTACCGTTTGGATCTTGTTCCAAAACGGGGTAATGGTAGGCGCCTTTCAATATATGTTCTTTGCTAAGGGCCTGGGATGGGCCTCTGTGCTGGTGATCTGGATACACGGCACGCTCGAAATATCTGCTATTATAATATCAGGCGCGGCGGGCCTCATATTAGGCAACAGCATCCTGTTCCCTGGCACGCATAAACGCGTCGATTCGTTGAAACAGGGCGGAAAGGACGGTATTAAAATCATGATAGGCCTGGTGCCGGTGTTCATTGCCGCAGCCTTCCTGGAAGGTTTTATAACACGGCATACTTCCATGCCGCTTTGGGTAAGCATATTTATCCTGCTGGGCTCCGCCAGTTTTATCATATGGTATTTCGTGCTGTATCCCATCCGTTTAGAAAAAAAACTAAAGCACTTAAGCCAACCTCCTGCAACATGAAAGCTCGAAAACTTACCATAACATTCAGGGCCTTGCTGGCGTGTTTGCTGCTGCTGCTGCAGGGCAATGCGATGGCGCAGGAAGAGGAGGTTGTAGAAGCGGTAACAGACACCGCCTATGTAACGGACGCCCAGGCAGATGAAACAAGTGACGATGCCGCCGAAGAGGAAGAAGTAAAGGATACTGCTGTATACAGGCAGGTGCCCGATTCTGTTATAGTAAAGTATAAGAACAATAAGGATTTTGCGTATGCTAACGATCCGCAGTATTGGGTGAGGAAAAAACCGGAGAAGCCTTCTGAATCATGGCTCGACAGGTTATTGTCGCAACCCTGGCTTAAATACGTGATCCTTGCATTGATGGCGCTTATCCTGTTGTATGCGATCGTTAAGATTGCGGTTTCCAACAAATTACTGCTGTTCCGTTCCGCTCCCATGAAAGCAGATATAGAAGCAGAACAGGACCTTTTAAAACAAGAGAACCTTCCCGCGCTGATTACGCAGGCAGAGCAAGCGGGCAGCCTGAGGCTGGCCGTGCGGTACCGTTACATGAAAACCTTGCAGGACATGCAACAGCGCAATCTTATTCAACTCAGCGCGCAGGCAACCAACTGGGAATATGTAAACAGGCTGGGATCGCATCCATTGCGAAAACAATTCCAGTTGCTTACCCGCGCATACGAATATGTATGGTATGGCGAGTTTGACGTAAATGCAGAACAATATGGGTATTTGAAAACGGAATTCCAGAAATTCGAAAGCTCGATATGAAGCGGCAAGCCACACAATACCAAATGCGACCGGTAAGGCAAGGGTTAGTAAAACCCCTGGCCTTGCTGTATGTGGCCGCTTTGTTTGCAAGCCTGATGATACTGCCGGCATTTCCGGCGTATGCGCAAACCAAAAAGGCGAGCCAGCGCATAACGCTAAGGTATCTTGACAAGATTCCATACGGCACCTATGTTGCGTTCGAGAACCTGGAATATATTTTTCCTGATGCGGACGTGTACATCAACAAGAAATCACCTTCGGGTTATACCTCGTTCACATCTCCCCATGATTATTATACCGGCGAAGACGGCACAGTGGTGCAAAAAGAAAAAACGCTGTATATAATTATTTCGCCTGAATTTGCGCCCAATACCCGCGAATACAGCTCCATCATGGAATTTGTGGGCAATGGTAACCATGTTTTTATTTCCGCATTATACTGGGGACAGGATTTCCTGGACACGATGAACATCGACCTGTTCCCTAGTTGGTTTAACAACGACTCGTTGTGGGTTACCATTAACAACCCGGTAACCACCGATTCATCGGCCTTCGCCTATCCCGGCAAAGCTGACTATGCCTATTTTACGGAATATGATACAACCTATGCGGCGATACTCGGAAAAGATGATGCGGGAAATGTAACCTTAATAAAGTATACTTACCAGGGCGGCGGCAGCCTGTACATACATGCCAATCCGCTTGCGTTCACCAATTTCTTCTTACTGCATAAAAACAACAACGAATATTACAACAGCGTATTCTCGCACGTGCCCCCCAGCGTGCAGCAAATACAATGGGATGATTATTTCCGGTATGCGGGCGAACGGTCCGGAAGCAGCTCGCTGCAGGTGATCATGAGCCACGATGAGCTGGAATTTGCATTCTGGATCGTGCTGCTCATCTTCATGCTCATCTACCTGTTCGAGTCCAAGCGTAAGCAACGCATCATTCCCAATATTCCGCCGCTGCGCAACGCTTCGCTGGATTTTGTAAAAACCATCGGACGCTTATATTATCAATACCGCGATAACAAAAACCTGGCGTTGAAAATGATCGCACATCTCATGGACCATGTGCGCAGCCGGTATAATATTCCCACTTCGGTAATGGACGATAAATTTGTGGCCACGCTTGCATACAAAAGCGGGTACGACCAGGCGGCATTGAACAAATTGTTTTATCATGCCAGAATGATCCAGGACTCGCCGCAGATCAGCGAAGAATTCCTAATGGAATTCAATAAAATGACAGAAGCTTTTTACAAACATCAATAAATGGAAGAACAACAATTGTTTCAGCAACGCACCGATCTAACAGGCTTGCATTCGGTGGTGGAAAATTTAAAGTCAGAGATAGGAAAGGTGATCGTAGGGCAGGACCAGATGGTGGAGTTGCTGCTGTCGGCCATACTGGCCGATGGGCATGTGCTTATCGAAGGGGTTCCGGGAGTGGCCAAAACACTTACTGCAAAATTGTTAAGCCGCGCGGTGGCCACTGGTTTCTCGCGCATACAGTTTACGCCCGACCTCATGCCGAGCGATGTTACGGGCACTTCGGTATTCAATCCCAAGGAAGTGATCTTCCAGTTCAGGCCCGGCCCTATTTTCAGCAATATTGTATTGATAGACGAGATCAACCGCGCGCCGGCCAAAACACAGGCCGCGCTGTTTGAAGTGATGGAAGAAAGGCAGGTAACGGTAGATGGTCAAACCTATCCGCTGCAATTGCCGTTCATGGTAGTGGCCACGCAAAACCCCATCGAACAGGAAGGCACTTATCATTTACCAGAAGCACAACTTGACCGTTTTCTGTTCAAGATATTGGTAACGTATCCCAGCCCGCAGGAAGAAGTGCGGGTGCTGATGCATCATCACCACGCCAATCTCGACGACCTGCTGCAGCAGGTGCAACCTGTGCTTTCGCCCGAAGAATTGCAGGCGCTGAGGCAACAGGTGCGTGCCGTGCACGTGGAAGAAAAATTGCTGGCATTCATTACGTCCATCGTATCCAATACCAGGAACAATAAAGGCATTTACCTCGGCGCCTCGCCCCGCGCTTCCATCGGCATCATGAACGGCGCCAAGGCGCTGGCGGCTATGCGCGGCCGTGATTTTGTAACGCCGGACGATGTGATATACATTGCTCCTCCCGTACTCAGGCATCGCATTGTGCTAAGTCCTGAAAAGGAAATGGAAGGCGCGGAAACAGACGATGTCATTAACCAGATCATTCATTCGGTAGAGGTGCCGCGATAGAACATGAAGGCATTCTTCAACAAATACCTGCGATCGCTTTTTTTCGGCCGGCGCTTGTACATTGCGCTGGTATGCATTGCATTTGTATCTGTATTGGGTTTCTGGTTCTCTTGGTTATATATGGTGGCCCAGGCGGCATTTTATTTTTTATTGGTATTGCTGGTGCTGGATTACATCGTGCTGTTCCGCAAAACAGGCATCACCGTTCAACGCGAAGCGCCGGACCGGTTCAGCAATGGAGATGAAAACAAGGTAAGGTTGATCCTGAACAATCACTATTCTTTTACAGCCAATGCCACCATAATCGATGAAGTGCCCGTGCAATTCCAGCATCGCGATTTCAAGCTCAACTGTACGTTGCGATCAGGCGAAGAGATCATCGCCGAATACAAGCTGCGCCCCGTGGAGCGCGGCGAGTACGTATTCCAGGACATTCACATCTTTACCAAAACACCATTGCGATTGGTGGTGCGCCGCATTACCAGGCCTGCGCTGCAATCTGTAAAAGTGCTGCCTTCGTTTCTTACACTGCGCCATTATGAAATAAAAGCGCATGCAAGCCAGCTGGCCGAGGCAGGCAACAAACGCGTGCGCAAGCTTGGCAACAGCCTGGAATTTGAACAGATCAAGGAGTATGTGCGCGGCGACGATATACGTACCATGCACTGGAAAGCCACTGCGCGCAAAGGCCAGTTGATGGTGAACAATTATACCGACGAACGGAGCCAGCAGATCTATTGCGTCATCGACAAAGGACGCGTAATGAAAATGCCCTTCGAGGGCATGAGCTTGCTGGACTATGCCATCAATGCAACGTTGATTGTATCGAGAGTGGCATTGATCAAGCAGGACAAGGCCGGGATCGTTACATTTTCCGAGCAGGTGGGTAACATACTGCCTGCAGACCGTAAAGCCGGTCAAATGAACAGCATATTGCAAACGCTGTACAGCCAGCAAACGCGTTTCATGGAAAGCGATTATGAAAAACTGTACACGCTTATGCGTACCCGCATTACTCAACGCGGGCTGGTGATATTGTTCACCAATTTTGAATCGATGTCGGGATTGGAGCGCCAGTTGCCGTACATCCGCAGCATTGCACAGCATCACCTGGTGCTGGTGGTATTTTTTGAGAACACTGAACTGAAACAATTGACGGAGTCGAGGGTCACTAACGTCGAAGAATTATATATAAGGACCATTGCCGAAAAATTTGCGCACGAGAAGCGCCTGATCATAAAGGAGCTGCAAAAGCATGGCATCCTTGCCATACTCACCACTCCGCAAAAGCTCACCATCGATACAGTGAACAAATACCTGGAGTTGAAGGCACGGCATGCGATATAGGGTCATTGAGTCATTTAGTCATTAAAGTCATTAAGTCATTAGGTCATTAGGTCATTAAGTAAATCAGTATTGACCCAATGACCCGATGACTTAATGACCTATTGACTTAAATACGCAAGGATAATCCCCGCCGCGACACCCGCATTTAATGACTCCGCCTGCCCTTTGCGCGGAATGGTAATGCGGTGCGTAGCCGCGGACAATAGTGCCTCGCTGATGCCCCTGGATTCGTTGCCGATTATGAATATGCCTTCGCGCACAGCCGTCAGTTGATGCAGGTCCTTTCCATGCAGCGTGGCGGCGTACAATGCGGGAAGCCTGGTATCGACAATGAATTGCGGCAGGTCAGTATACACCAGTTGCACCCGCGTAAGGCTGCCCATGGTAGACTGCACCACTTTGGAATTGAAACTATCCGCACAATCCCTGCTGCATATAATATTGCGTACGCCAAACCAGTCGGCCGTGCGGATGATGGTACCGAGGTTGCCAGGGTCCTGGATGCCATCGAGCATCAGGCTGATGCTGCTCGCATAGGAGGGTTGATCAAATACCGGCTTGCTGAAAATGCCCAGCACTTCATTGGGCGACGATAGCGAAGAAATGCGCTCCAGTTCCTGCTCCCTGATGCGCACGAGGTTTTTGAGGTGTGGATGTTTTTCGGCAAAAGCATCCGTAGCATAAATGGCCACGGGCTTTACATTGCCTGCGTTCAACAGTTCGTGCAACAGCTTGGGACCTTCGGCAACAAACACATCTTCACTGTCCCTTAATTTTTTATGGCCTAAACTTTGAATATATTTGACCTGGGCTTTCGTTAGCATGGCTCCTTCGTTTACTGCCTTATGTTACAATCCCGGAAAGTTACATTTTCTTTGATCAAGTGTTCCGCAGTAATGCTGCTCACCGTGCTTCTCGGGGGTTGTGCCATCACTTTCGTTAGAAAGTATCCGAAGGACAAGCCTTTCGTTTATCAAACCAATGTTAAAGTGCAGAATGCGGCCAGCTCTTCTGAAAAGAATGAGCTGGAAGCCCGGCTGCAGGAGCAACTGGACGATAGCATCAGGGTGCGCAAACGTTCGTACCCGTTATGGAATACCATTTCGCGGCCCCCGGCATTCGATACCAATAATATTGTAAGGACAAGGGCATATATGAATGCACTATTGCGTTCACTGGGATACTTTGCCGCGAACATCGAGGATACGTTCACTACTAAAACAGTGAACGGTCAACGGCGGGTGACCATCGACTTTCTTATCGAGCCCGGCAAAAACCTCAAGATCGATTCCGTAGACTATGACCTTACTACACCGGAATGGCAGCAAATTGCCATCAATAACCGTAAAAACGCAGTGCTGAAAAAGGGAGGTCCCTATTCCAAGGCCGCGGTGGCCCAGGAACTGGACCGCATTGTCAACCTGCTGCGCAATAACGGGTATTACAAGGTTACCAAGGAAGATATTTATGCCGAAGTGGATACCGTGGTGGAAGCGCTGATCGACCCCTCGCTGGACCCGTTCGAGCAATTGCAGTTATTGGAAGAATTAAAGCAAAGAAGGGAAACTCCTACCATCGATGTCATCCTCAGACAAAGGCCCCTTACGGATTCAACACAGCTAACACACATCCGGCCGTATTATATCGGCAAGGTGACCATTTACCCCGACGTGCCGGTGGCGATAGATACTTTTGAAAATGTGCGGTACGATACGTTCCGCATGGGCAATTTTTTCATTATCACGCGGTCTGATAAATTTCAACGGCGATTCCTCACGCAGTATTCCTATCTGAAGCCGGGAGCGTTGTACCGGCAGGATAATTATTTTAAAACCATCAATACTTTCAACCAGCTTGGCGCGTGGCAACAGGCGAATGTCGACGTATTCGAAAGCCTGGATAATGATTCAACCCTCGATGTAGAGATCACTTTATATCCTGCAAAAAAATTGACGGGGATCCTCGACCTTGAGTTGAGCCGGAATAATGCCAACAATGCCAATGCCGACCTGGTGGCGGTGAGCAACCTGTTCGGCGTGGGTTTTAACGTGGGATTGCGCAACCGCAATTTTGCGCGCCAGTCCATTCAAACCACTTCCAATGGAAGGGTAGGATTTGAATTGGGCAAGAACTTTTTTCAAACCATACAAACCAGCTTTTCACACAATATCTATATTCCAAAATTGCACATACCGAGGCGGCTGCCGCCGCTGCGAAGGGACAGCGTTGACCTGCCCCGTACTTTTATTTCGTTCAACGCGGCGTATACCGACCGCAGGCAATTCTTTAATTTATTTTCCACCAATATCGGGTTCGGTTGGGAATGGGGCCGCCGTAATCACGTATGGTCGGTTCGATTGGCTAACCTTGAATATACCAACCTGAATAAATCAGACAGCCTGGATAAATTGCAAACCAGGATACCTTACCTGAAGTACGCTTTTAACGATGGATTGGTAAGCAGCACGTCTCTTTCGTACAGGAGACAAAGGCAGTCCGGCAGGCATTTTAATGCATTAAGGTGGGGAATAGAGCAAAGCGGCGCAGGATGGGGAATGATAGAGAACATCGACGTCAAGGCAAGGTTATTCCGTTATGTCCGCGCAGACGGTGAATTCCGCCATTGGATACAGTATAGAAAATCCGCGCTTGCCTTCCGCCTGTTTGGAGGCGTGGGTTTCGCCTATGGCGACAGCAGCTCGACGGTTAAAGAACGAACCTTGCCCTTCTTTAAACAATATGTGGCCGGGGGACCTAACAGCATGCGCGCATGGCAGGTGCGCCAATTGGGCTGGGGATCCAACATTCCCTCGGACGATACCAGCTTCCGCGACCGCTTTGGCGATATACAACTGGAGGCCAACGTGGAATACCGTTTTCACCTCGGTACTTTTCCGGGCGGTATAAAAGTGGGCAGCGCCGTGTATGTTGATGCCGGTAACATCTGGCTGCGCAAAACCTTTGGCGATCCCGAACTGCAAAACGCCGAATTCAAACTTGGCCGGCTCGGGAAAGATCTTGCGATTGGCGCAGGTACCGGCTTGCGCCTCGATTTCAATTTCTTTCTTATAAGGCTAGACTATGCGTACAAAGTAAAAGATCCGCAACGCAAAAAGGACCCTGAACGATGGTTTTACGATTGGCGGCCTTTTAATGGGCAGTTGCAATTGGGTATCAATTATCCGTTCTAAGTCAATATTGAGTACCGGGCATTGGATGTTCCCGATAAATTTAAACTTCCAATTGTTTCTTTATATACGCCTCGGTTTCTTCCATGTTCCACGACTGTTGCAGCGTAAACGAACCAATGCGGGTGCGGCACAAACCGCTTAAGTGGCCCCCGCATTGCAAAACCTGTCCCATATCATTCGCCAGGCTTCGTATATACGTTCCCGTGGAACATACCACCCTGAATTGTAACACGGGCAGTTGAACACTTGTTATTTCAAATTCGGTGATGCGCACGTTGCGCGGTTCCAGTTTTACTTCCTTTCCTTTGCGCGCCAGCTCGTACAAGCGTTTGCCTTCGACCTTAATGGCTGAATGTGCGGGCGGTAATTGCTGGATATCGCCTATAAATTGTTGTACTGCCTCGTCTATAGCCTCTTTGGTGATGTGCTCATACGGTTTAAAATCCTGTGGCTGGCTTTCCAGGTCGTATGTTGGCGTGATGGCCCCAAGCGTAATGGCGCCGGTATATTCTTTCTCCTGCGCCATGTAATCGTTGATGCGCTTGGTGAACTTGCCCGTGCATACAATCAGCAGGCCGGTGGCCAGCGGGTCGAGTGTTCCGGCATGTCCTACCTTTTTGATCCTCGTTAAATTCCTCACTTTCCGCACTACATCGAACGACGTCCAATGCAGCGGTTTGTTGATGAGCAGCAACTGCCCTTCCTGGAAGTGATTAATTTGCATTTTAATTAAGTCATTAAGTCATTGGGTCAATCCGTCATTGGGCAATTGGTCAATAATCAATAATCAATAATTAATAATTAATAATTAATAATTTTCACTCACCCAATGATTTAACGACTACTATCCAGTCGCTACCTGAATTGTATCGCCTTTACCGGCCGTATCCTGTGAACTACCAGCGTGGGTATTAATAAGGCCGCGAAGCAAACCAGGAAAGTGCCCACGTCCACCGCTACAATATGCCACCATTCCAGGTTTACCGCGGCAGTGGAGATATAGTACATTTCTTCGGGCAGCCTGATGAAACCGTACCGCTGTTGCAGCCAGCAAAGGAACACGCCGGCAATATTTCCTATAAGGATGCCCGTTATAGTAATGATGGCGCCGTGAAATAAAAATACCTTTTGGATTGTATAATCGGGCGAGCCCAGCGCCTTGAGAATGCCCACCATCCTCGTACGTTCCAATACCAAAATGATAAGGCAGGTTACAAGGTTTAAAATGGCAACCACGACCATGATGCTGATGACAATGGCGATGGTTTGGTTTTGCAGGTTGAGCCAATCGAAAATATGAGGATAGATTTCACGCGTGGTGCGGGTGTTCCACAGGTCGGGCAGTTGCTCAAAGATCTGCCCGCTTACGCTGTCCATTGTGTTATAATCAGACAAAAACAATTCATATCCGCCGATCTCGTCGGGCGCCCAATCGTTCAATCTTTGTATCAGCCGCAGGTCCCCGAATGCTATCAGCTTGTCGAATTCTTCTATGCCCGAGCGGTAAATACCCGCGATCTCCAATTTGCGCGGACGCGGCGCTGCGCCATTGGGTTGAATGAAATAAACGATCACATCATCGTTCACCTTCAATTTCAATTGTCCGGCAGTATATTCTGAAAGCCAAATCTGGTTGCTGTAACCGCTGTCGGGAAAACTGATCCATTTACCCTGTTGCAAAAAGCTTTCGATATTGCTGAACGCATAGTCTTTTTCCACCCCTTTGAAGAGTACGCCTTCTATGGCCTCAGATGTTTTTAGAATGGCATTCTTGGTGCCAAAGGGTTGTACGGTAACTATCTCCGGGTGGGCGCGCAAAAGGCTTACTACGGTATCGTTTTTCCTGATAGGCAGCTCTTCGGCAATGGCTGCTTTATCCGGCTCGAAATGCTGCACGTGTATATGACCCCAGAAACTGAAAACCTTTCGGCTGATGACCTGCTGAAAACCACTGGTGAAAGCGAATGTAATGATCATGACCGCCACGCTGATGACCGTGGCAACGGTGGCCAGCCTGATGATGAACCTGGAAAAAGACTTTTTCTGATTGAATGCTATGCGCCATGCTATGAAAGAAGCCAGGTTCAATAGTGTAAATTTGGGCTCAAAAGTAGTGGCTTATCAAAAACAGGCAATTTTTTTTAACGTTTTGTAGTAACATTGAATCGTAAAAACCTCGTCTTGGTACTTAAAACTTGCATGGTGATGCGGATACTGCTGCTATTCCTGTTGGTTTCTTCCCGATCATTTGCTCAAATACCTGAGAAGGTTTACCTGCCCCAAATAAAATCGCCGCAGTTGCACCTGTATGGCAACCAGGTGGCTTATCCGATCATGAAACTAAATGGAGGCGACCGGCTGGAATTGCATTTCGACGACCTGGACGCCAACGTAAAAAATTATTCCTATACTTTTCAACTGTGCAATGCCGACTGGACGCCCGCAATGCTTAGCCAGTTCGATTATATCCGTGGATTTTCGCAGCAACGCATCAGCACTTACCGAGTGTCTACGCTGGCCTATACACGTTATACGCATTACCAGGCGGTATTGCCGGACCGCAATTGCATGCCCAGCAGGTCGGGCAATTATATCCTGAAAGTTTTCCTGGACGGCGACACGTCGAAGCTGGCATTTACAAAACGCATGCTCGTGTACGAGGACAAGGCCATCATTGCAGCGCAGGTGCAGCAACCCTTCAACACCCAGATATTCCGCACGCACCAGAAAATAAATTTCAAGGTAAATACAAAGAACCTCGGAGTGGTAAATCCCTTGCAGCAGGTGTATGTGGCCATTTTGCAGAATGACCGCTGGGACAATGCGGTTCGGGGCATACGCCCGACATTCATGACCAACAACCAGCTCGAGTACAATACCGAGGATGACGCGGTATTTGCTTCGGGCAAGGAATGGCGCTGGCTCGATCTGCGCAGCTTCCGGCTGCAGAGCGACCGCGTGCAATCTGCCAAATACAGCACCAGTGCCACTGAAATAATTATAAGGCCCGACGTTTCCCGCAGGTCTTACCAGTTCAGCTTTTACCGCGATGTCAACGGGCATTATTACCTGGAGCCCAGTGAAAGCATCAATCCTTACTGGCAATCGGACTATGCTACCGTGCGGTTCAGCTTTGTGCCGCCGGGCAATATTCCCTTTCCCGATAAAGAAGTATTTCTCTTCGGGCAGTTTACCAACTACGGTGCCGATGAAGGCGCGTTGATGCAATTCAATACAGAAAAAGGAGTGTATGAAACCGCGGTGTTTTTAAAGCAGGGCTATTATGATTTTTCTTATGTTACCAGGGATAAGAATGGCCGCAACCGAAACTTCAGCTTCGACGATACCGAAGGCAATTACTGGGAAACCGAAAATGAGTACACGATACTGGTGTATTACCGCCCGCTCGGCGGCCGCGCTGATGAATTGGTAGGGCTCACAAAAATTAACTCACTAACCGGCAGGCCGGGATTCTAAGATTCCGTACATTTGCAGCCGGCAGGTCTTACACGACCAGCTCCTGCTGAACTCCCTCAGGACCGGAAGGTAGCAAGGGTAGGCGGTTGTAGCGGTGCGATGTAAGTAATCTGCCGTTTTTTATTTTTTCTCCACAATTCCGGTGGCCTCTTGTGTACCTTGCCATGGTTGGTTAATTTCCCGGCTTAAACCCCTCGAACCAATGTTTGCTGTCCGCCCCAATAAGGCTCGTGCCAACCAGGTTATTACTGCTTTTTATATAATGATGGGCCTTACGCTGCTGAACACTGCGCTGGCGGTTTGGCAATATTTTCTTTTCCAAAGCTTCATCGAAAGGCCGGCCAATATCAACATGGCCAATGCCCACCTAAGCGATAGCCTCGACCGCCTGGCTGCTGTAATCAATCTCATTGTCAGGATCATTACCATCGTATTGTTCATCCGTTGGTTCAGGCGGGCATATTATAACCTGCACATGGCCGCGCCACATGAAGCTTCGTATGAAGAAGGCTGGGCTGCCGGCGCCTGGTTTGTTCCCATTCTTAACCTGTTCAGGCCTTACCAGATCATGGAGGAAGTGTGGACAGGCACCCAGCGCGCATTGCCGCACCGTTTTCCGGACATAACGCCTCCAACCATGGTAGGGGTTTGGTGGGCATTGTACCTCGGTATGAATATCAGTGCGAACGTGGTAGTGTTCAAAGCGCTGAAGATACAAGACGTCTACGACCTCGGCCCCTTGTCCGTGTGGTCGCTGATAGCGCAGGGATTTGCGATAGCGGCAACGCTGGTGGTGATCATTATGATAAAGAAAATATCCAGCTTTGAGGACCAGTTGTGGGATGAGGCGCAAAACCCTTCGGACAGTGTATTTGCGGCCACAACGGCACCCGGGAACTGGAGTCCTTCTTCGGCTTCTTAACTGAACTTCCTATTTTTGTAATAATTCAATTGTACTGCATGAAATTCTTTATAGACACAGCCAACCTGGCACAGATCAGCGAGGCGCACGAACTGGGGATCTTAGACGGTGTAACCACTAATCCATCACTGATGGCCAAGGAGGGCATTAAGGGCGAAGACGCCGTGATGAAGCATTATGAGACCATTTGCGAACTGGTAGACGGGGATGTAAGCGCCGAAGTGATTGCCACGGACTTCGACGGCATCGTGGAAGAAGGTAAAAGGCTGGCCGCCATTCATCCTAACATCGTGGTAAAAGTGCCGATGATAAAGGATGGCATAAAGGCCTTGAAATATTTTTCAGACAATGGCATCCGGACCAATTGCACCCTGGTGTTTTCAGCGGGCCAGGCCATACTAGCGGCCAAGGCGGGGGCTACTTATGTATCGCCTTTTATCGGGCGTATTGACGACAGCAATTGGGATGGCATGGAGCTGATAGCCCAGCTTTCGCATATTTATGGTCTGCAGGGATATAAAACGGAAATACTGGCTGCTTCTATCCGCAGCCCGCTGCACATTGTAAAAGCGGCCGAGGCCGGGGCCGATGTATGCACCTGTCCCCTTGATTCGATACTGGGATTGCTGAAGCACCCGCTTACGGACATAGGGCTTGCTAAGTTTTTGGAAGATGCAAAGAAAATGAGGGCGGAATTGGCGGGGGTTAAGTAGAGTAAGAGGAATAAAGAGTAAACCGGGTAACCGTTATCCCTTTTTCTTTTTGGATTGCTTTTCTTTGGCTTTCTTATCCCATTCTTTAAGGAGCTCATCGGTGGTCTTGAGCTTTTCGTCGTGGATGGTGGTCTTGATATAGATCGTCACTTCCCGGGCGATAACAGGATTTTGCTTTAGCACGGCTTTTACGGTGACCTTTTTGCCGGTGAAACTGCTGTCGATGAAAAGGCTGTTGCCATCGAACGAACCGGAAGACGCAGTAAAACTGATCTCTTTGGCGGTCAACGGCAACCAGCGTCCA
Source organism: Chitinophagaceae bacterium (assembly GCA_035628135.1). Taxonomy (GTDB): domain Bacteria; phylum Bacteroidota; class Bacteroidia; order Chitinophagales; family Chitinophagaceae; genus DASPKM01. The sequence continues at coordinate 30,748 of DASPKM010000002.1, forward strand.
TCGGAAAGCTTGCCATCCACGTTGATGTAATTGAAAGTGCCTTTCTTAAGGCTATCCGTATACAGGTTGAAATAAATGCTGTCAACCTTTTGGGCTTTGACTTGGGTCAGGACAATTAAAAAGGTAAAAAGTAGTAACAGCCGCTTCATGCACAAGCTTTGATAGACTAGTCGGAAATTGTATTCCAAAGGTAGTATTAAACGGAATGTTTAACATTTTCTTTACGCAGCAGCAAGCATGCGAACTCAACAGTTGCGATACTTATCCTACGTATAGCTTACGTTCATCAGGTCTTTGCTTCACTTCAACAAAATGCAACGTCGGCTATCGCGTCTGAGTTAGCTTACGCATTGGTTAAGTATTCCGGATGGTTGTCAACAAAAGAAGTGGACAAAACAGTACAAAGGGGATATCCGGAATTCATCTTTACGTTATTGTATCTCGTACTTATTCCCTTGTGTGCGGCCTTTCCAATTATCCGTTCTGAAGGGGGCCGCGGGAAATCCTTCTTTATTGTACAGGTTCACATCATGGGGATCATCGGCCCAGGCATAGCGCACGGCTACGGGTTGCGGAACTGCTTCACTAAACACGGCAATTTTATCTCCTTCGATAAAAGCTTTTGCGTAATAAAACTTTTGATCAGCCCCTGCTATTTCAAATCCATTGATGTAGCCGTATTTATTGCGTACTTCGAATCCCGTGGGAACATTGGAAAATGTAATGAATGCCTTGTTGCCCAGTATCTGCATGGATTGGTACGTAGGCCCGCTATACATTACATTTTTGCCATAAGTTTTGGCAAGTGCATTGGCGGCTAAACGCTTTCCAACATCCTGTTTGTTTCTCGGGTGTATATCGTTGCTTTCGCCGATGTCGATGGTCACCGCCATACCGGTATTGGGTAACCGAAGCGTGGCGGCCTGCGATTCGCGCAATTCGGCCCAGTTGCTGCCGCCGTTTTGATTGGTGCCCTTGTCCGCGCCGTAATTGGCCAATTGCACAAAATAAAAAGGAAATGGGTCTTTCCATTGCTTCCTCCAGTCTTCTATCATCAATGGAAAAGCAACACTGTATTGCATTCCCCTGCCTGCATTGCTTTCGCCCTGGTACCAAATGACGCCGGCGATAGGATAATTGGTGAGCGGGTGTATCATTCCGTTATACAACAAGCTGGGATATTGATTAGGACCCACTGAAGTAATGCCCCGGTATTCTGCAATGCGGTATTTCCAATCACCGGTCAACGACATTGCCGTATTGCCCAATTGCAATTTCATTTGTGCAGGTGTTCCGTTCAACCCGCCTCCACCGCCGTTGTCAATGACTTTTACAGCGATAATATTTTTACCGGATTTAAGAACGCCATCAGGGATAGAATACCTTCGCTCGATATTGTACCGGTTAGTAGCGCCTATAAAAATGCCATTTACAAAAGTGGAATCGATATCGTCTATTGGTCCCAGTGATATTTCCGCATTACTTATTCGTGTATCTGCCGCTATATTAAATTCTCTTCGGAACCATACCGTGCCATCCAGCTCGGTAAGGCCTTTGTTTTCCCAGCTTGAAGGCAGGGTCATTGTTTTCCAATTTGCATCGTTATAATTCGCCCACGAAAACTGCTTTGCCTCTGCCGGGAGTGGCATCGTGCCCTGTACGTTTAGTATCATTTTGTTGAGGGCGACCTGCTGTTTTTCAATGATGGAATCGAAGCTGGTTGGCATTATGGATTGTAACGCAGCAAATTCAGGATGCCCAAAGAACGAAGCGTGACTGGTCCAGGTTTCCACGTTGGTGCCGCCCCAGGTGGAGTTGATCAGACCGATGGGCACGTTCAGCTCTTTGAACAATTCACGCGCAAAAAAGTAACCTACCGCTGTAAAGCTGCCTGCAGTAGCGGGAGCGCATACCTGCCAGGGGCCGCCCTTGAAATTTTCCTGCGGGGTAAGTGTTGGTTCGCGGCCGACCTTAATGTGCCGTATCATAGGATAGTTTGCCTGGCTGATCTCCTGTTCCGCATTGGCCGAGCTGTTTAGTGGCCATTCCATATTGGATTGACCGGAGCACAACCACACTTCCCCGATCATTACATCGTTGAACTGTATGGTATTCTTGCCGGAGATAGTGAGCGTATGCGGGCCGCCCGCCGTCATTGCGGGAAGTGAAACCCTCCATTTTCCCTGCTTGTTTGTTTTGACACTTTGCGAAGCTGACCCGATAGAGACCTTTACATTTTCGCCGGGCGAAGCCCAGCCCCATACATGGATGGGTTTGTTGCGCTGCAATACCATATGGTCACTGAAAATATTCGGCAGCGAAACGTTGGCGGTGATGGAAAACGTGGCAGATAAAAAGAAAAACAAAAGGGAAATCCTTCGCATATATTTTGGGCTCATAAGTTAGACCGTATAGAGATTACCTACGCACCAGCGTGCCCCACTAAGTTAATGCAGAAATACAAGTGGTGATCCAACTGGTAATCCGGTTGAATAGATTGCTAACGGGCCGGTTTTCTTTTCCTGAAAAAATTAAAATAAACCGATAGCACTGCGGCCAGCGCAAAAGAAATTAGGGTTATCCGGTCTACCAGGCCAGGATCGAAGTTGCGGCCGGTAAGTTTGTCTGCCCAGTATTTAATGAAAGAATTTGGCAGGTTCTGTTCGCCGAGCCTTTCTTTTACTTCCCATTGCCAGTCGGTGATAGGACAATAGCCCATGCCGAACCAGATGCCGAGCAGGAACCAGGATGCTGCGGTGGCCGCCACGGTTATGAGGTGTGCCTTGCGGGTGGCTGTCCATATCCATCCCAAAAGATTGAACCCGATGAGCGCAAGGTGTGCCAGTGTAAGCAGGATGTCCAGGAATTGCAGCATGTCGCAAGTTATTTGGTTTCCTGTTGTATGCCTTCCGCGATCCTTAAGTAGTAGCCATTGATGTCCTGCACAGTGAACTCCCGTACGCCCCATGGCTTTTCTGCGAGCTGGCTGGCAATAGTTACGCCATTACTGCCGTATTCGTCATAGATCTCTTGTACATTGTCTACAAACCACATGATCTCAAAATGACGTGCGGGTGTATTAATAATAGCGGTGTAGTCCGGTGCGTAATTAAATAGCAGGTGCATATTGTCGCGCCGGATGCCGGCGTCCTCATTTCCCCAAAGCCACTCTCCATAGAAGCCTAGTTTTTCGCGGTAGTAGTCGAGCGTTTCCTGCAGGTTGCGCACCGGCATGAAGGGTACGGAGTGGTAAAATTTTTTAGGTTTCATCTGATGGCGTTGGCGTTAGGTATGGAAGTTAGTTTTTTTCTGAATTTTTTGTGGTCTTTTAGTCGGATTCCGGGTTGGGATTGTTCTTATGGTTGTAAAAACGGGAGCCTGGCTTCCGTTTTTCTTTTTTGGGCCATCATCAATTTTTGAAACATGATATTTTTAGGTTTCCTGATAGCACTGCGCTCCAGGTTGCGGAAGCTGGCGGTGACAAGGGTGGAGCTTTACATGGATTGGAAGACTTTTCTGGTGCTGTTGGTATTGGTATTGGTGGGCGGTACTTGCCAGGTGGGAAAGATGAAGATAGAAATGGCGGGCGTAAAAACCATTATAAAGGCGGCGGATGAATCTTCGGAAGCACGGCACAAGCGAGGGATGGAGCGTAGAGAAGCGAAGCGAAGTGCGGATAGTTTGCATCTCAGGACCTTGCAAGACAGCGTGCGGGCGGTGGAAAAGGCCGGCGGCAACAACAATTCCTTTCGTTAAATTATTATTACGCTCGTTATGAGCTTACTGCTGAATGCAATATCCGTTGCAAGCGCCTTCCTATTCGGGGTAGGAGTGGTGTATTTATTATTGGACTTCACCCTTGGCAGGCTGCGTTTCCTGCATTCGGATTTTGAATGGCATGGGTTGCAGGTAAAGGATTTTGCTTTCCTGGCCATTGCGGCTTCGGCTGTATTGAAGTTCACGAACATCATCAGGCCTTTTTAACCGGTTAGCCCCAGTCATCCCTATACGATTACCGCGTTTTGATGCAGGCGCTCTCTTTTTTGGAAATTTGAGCTGTGAGAAAAAAAACTTCGTTTTTCTTTGGTCTAAAATGGCATTCTGGTTGTTTTATTCTGAACCTTGGTGAATTGCTACCTTTCATTAAGCGACCCTCTACCTTTCCTGGACCTTGTCTTGTTGTAGCCGCCTCATTAGCCATGAGGAACTTATTTGGTATCTAAATAAATTGTAATGGAAGAGCAAAAATTAGAACAGGCATTTCGGGCATCCGACCTTATTGTAAAATATCTTAAAGGCGAACTTACCGACAAGGAACAAACTGAATTGGACTCCTGGATTGAGCAAAGCGATGCCAACCGCAAGCTTTTTTCCGAACTGACCAATCCCGATTTGTTGAATCAGCAGTTGGACGAATTTTACAAAGTTGATATGGATGCTGCTCATCGGCGCTTACAAAAACGCCTATTCCCTCATGGAACAGGCGTTTTACGGTTTATTCCAACGGTATGGCGTTATGTGGCTGCTGCGGTCATAGCCGTGTTGGTGGGGGCAGGGATATGGCAATATACTGGTGGCAGCCAAAAACAAGAGGTTGCGATAGCGCCTCTACCCGAGGCTCCTGCAATAGGGCCTGGCGAAAAAAAGGCCAGATTGGTGATGGAAGATGGCCAGGTCGTCGATTTGGAAACACAAAAGGATTCTTCGTTTGAGTCAGGCCAGGCGCTTGTTACCAATTCAAAAGAAGGCCTGTTAACTTACCGGAACAGTGAAACAGCGGAAGGAATCTCACGTCATACCATGATCGTTCCGCGTGGTTCAGAATACCACATCGAGTTGCAGGATGGCACCCGGGTGTGGTTGAATGCGGCCTCTACATTAAGTTATCCCACGAAGTTTACGGGCAATGAAAGAAAGGTGACCCTGACCGGTGAAGGCTATTTTAAAGTGGCGGAAAATAAAGCAAAGCCCTTTCATGTAAGTGTAAATGACATGGATGTGATGGTAACGGGTACGGAATTTAACATCAATGCATATAGCGACGAGTCTGTTGTAAAATCAACCCTCTTCAGCGGCGGCGTCAAGATCACCCAGAACAGCCTCTCTTTCGATCTTAAGCCGGGCATGGAATTACAGATAGATGATAAAGGACAGGTGAAAATAGTAGAGAATGCCGACCTGGACGCGGCCATTGCATGGATGAATGGAATCTTTAACCTCGAAAATGCCGATATACCCACCCTGATGCGCGCTATTTCCAGGTGGTACAATATCGAAGTAGTGTATGCGCAAGGCGTTCCGCAGGGAAGATTTTCCGGGCAAATACCAAGGAGCCTCGAATTTCCCGAGTTGCTGCGGGTGCTGAATGAAGGCGGCATTAAGACCAAAATAGACGGTAAAAAGCTGATTATTTACTAACAACTTTCTTCTTCTCAGTGATGGTTAAGTGGGGAAGGCAGCGATGCCTTCCTTTTTATTTGTGCGTATGCGATTCTGTATGGAAAACTATTATTAACCGGCAAGCAATAATAATTATGTCTTCAAACACCCGAAATGAGCGAGGGGAGCTTAACCTTAAGCGGCTCATCAAAAGGATTACTTATTTTTCTTTGATCCTGTTGTTGCTGGTAGGGGGAGGATGCGAGGGCAGCGGCTGGTCGCTGAAAACCGAAGGTCTGCCAGGCATCATCCGGGCAGTTGCCGATCTTTTTGAAAAAAAGAAGGGGCAGATGCTTCCTGAATATGCAACTGACGCTGGACTGGGATGCCGGGCATTGAATGTACAGATCGAGGGTTGAGCCGGATTATTTTTGTTTGGTTCAGTGGCAATTAACCGGTTTCATACATGAATTATTCACATTCGTTGGGATAATTAAGAAAGTAGATTTTCAAAAAACGCTATAATTTACACCAATTAACATAAAATCTCACCGGTAAAACCTCTTTAAAACAGGGTGTTTTTAGCCTTTGAAAAAGAGGTCAGTTGTATTTTCTCCCTTAGCCCGTATGTAGTCTCATTTTCAGACTGGTAGATGAAATTTTTTTTAAATTCTTTTAGTCTTTTTTTAAGACTGGATTGTTTTAATTATTGGGCGATGGGAATCTCATTTCTCATCCTGCCTTTTACTGTTCAGCCCGATTCTCCAAGAACAAACCTTCTCCTTGAACTAGCCGCTATTATCCGATTTTTTTGAAATATCGAAGTATTAATTGGCCAATGCAATTAATAAATCAATCATACAGTATTAACCATGACCGTTAAACCTGAAACCTTTATCAAAGAAAATTTCCCCGGATTTTTTTTAATTCAAAAAAACCAACATTAACCATGAAAAAAACTTTTACTAATCCTTGTCGATACCGGGCCCTCAATGGATTGGTCTTTGTAAAAGTTCTCCTTATCCTGAGTTTTTTCATCTGTATGGTAGCCGTAAGCGCTTATGGACAAGCAACCGTTTCCCTTTCAGAGAAAAACACGGACCTATCGAAGGTTTTAAAGAAAATCAAACAGCAAACCGGGTACAGTTATTTTGGTCCTGCACCCTTGCTCAGGACAGCGCAGAAAGTAACCATTGACGTTAAAGACGGTCAGTTAATTGATGTGTTGGACAGGATTTTTCAATCCCAGCCATTTACTTACATGCTTGTAGGTACAACTATCGTACTTAAGGAAAGGGAAAGAGATGATCCTAAAAAGCCTGTTTCTTCTCAGGCACCAAGTGGAAATCTCGATATTTCGGGCTCAGTAGTCAACGAAAAAGGCGAGCCGGCAGATAGGGTCAGCGTGAACATAAAAGGCACAAAAAGAACCACCGTTACAGATGCCAACGGTGAGTTTTTATTTAAAAAAGTACCGGTTGATGCTGTGTTGGTGTTTACGAGCGTAAATACGCAACCCCACGAAGTAAATGTTAATGGCCAGGCGAACCTGGCGGTGAATTTAAAAACCCAAGTAGACGCACTGCAGGATGTAACCCTGACCTTCAACACTGGATATCAAACTATGAAGGCCAATGAAGCCACCGGATCGGTAGTGGTTGTTACCAAAGAACAACTGGATCAGCGTGTGGCTACTAATATCATTGATAAACTAGAAGGTATTACCAACGGGCTCGTGTTCAACAAGGACGCTTTGACGGGAGAAAATAAGCTAAGGATCCGAGGCGAGAGTACCATCAACGGTTATCAATCTCCATTGATCGTGGTGGATGGTTTCCCTTACGATGGGGACATTAACAATATTAACCCGAATGATGTAGAAAACATCTATGTATTAAAAGATGCGGCCGCTGCATCTATCTGGGGCGTTCAGGCAGGGAATGGCGTTATCGTTATAACCACCAGGCGTGGCAAACTAAACCAGCCTGCGCGGTATGAGTTCTCTGCAAATTTTACAATAGCCGACAAGCCCGACCTCTTTTATGCTCCCCGAATGGCGCCATCTGAATGGATAGATTTGGAGATCGACCTTTTTCAACGTGGCAATTACAACGCCGCACTGAATGACGTAAACAAAAGAGCCGTTTCTCCTGTGGTCGAAATCTTGAACAGCCGTAAGTTAGGACAAATCTCTGCCGCAGATTCAAGCTCTATGATCAACGCTTTGCGTAGTAACGATTTACGCAATGAGATGCTTGAGCACCTGTATCGCAAGCAATTTAACCAGCAATACCAGTTCAACATCAGTGGCGGCAATAATAGAATGAGTTATTATTTTTCAACCGGGTATGATCGAAGGCAATCAAATATCGTAGGAAACAACGATAGCCGGATGACGCTGAATAGTCAAACGACTTATCTGCTTTTTAAAGGGATGGAGTTGAGGGCTGGCTTGTCCTATACCGAGAGTAACGGTGTGACAAATGGAATTAGCAATATACCTAATAGCCAGCCGTATATGCGTTTGATAGGCGATAATGGATTGGAATTAGCCATTCCGCAACATAGGCAAATGTTCGAAGACACCATTTCCAACCGTGGGTTTCCCGATTGGAAATATTATCCTTTGCAGGAAAAAAAAAATAATGATAGAACAAGTAGGTCGCACAACACGCGTCTGCTTACAGGGTTAAAATATTCAATTCTTCGCGGATTAAACCTGGATTTTTCTTACCAATATAACCGGACGTTTACGCGTCAGCGCCGCCTTACAGGCGCTAACAGCTACTTTGTCCGGGATAGGATGAATACTTTCGCAATCTTAAATAATGGCTTGTATGCAGGTTCTAATTTTCCTGCGGGAGCCTTGCTCGACATCGATAACAGTGACCTGGTCAGCCATTATGGCCGGCTTTCTCTGCAATACAACCGTGCATGGATTGCTCACGCCATTGCCGCCATTGCAGGTATCGATGTAAGGGAAACAAGGACTGAAGGATCGGGAAACCAACTGTATGGTTATAGTGAAGAGAACGGTACTTTTGCAACTCCTAATCTATTCACACAATATCCGACTTATCCTTCCGGCTCAGCCCGCACATTGGACGCGTTGGCGAACGGCGTGTACAGCACAGGAACTATAAATCGTTTCAGAACGTACTTCACCAATATTGCCTACACGCTCAAGCAGCGATATACCGTTTCCACAAGTGTTCGGTTCGACGGCACAAATTATTTTGGAGTGAAGACGAACGACAAAACTTTGCCGCTATGGTCAACTGGTGCAAAATGGGATATCAGTAAAGAAAGTTTCTATCGTTTCAAATTACTGCCAACCTTGAGTTTGAGGGTGACCTACGGATACCAGGGAAACCTGGACCAAAACCGCTCGGCCTATGCAACCATCAGAATGTATAGCGGCGCCGGGTTTACCGGGTTACCTTATGCAGCGATTGTAAATATTCCCAATCCCGAGTTGCGCTGGGAAAAAACCGGGCAGCTCAATTTTGCGCTTGATTTCGCCACCGCAAAAAATCGCATATCTGGTTCATTGCAATACTTCAGGAAAAAAGGCAAAGATCTTATAGGCGAAGAATTGATAGATCCCACCACGGGGGTTACCATTTTATTTGGCAATTTCTCACAAATGCGTACGGATGGCGCAGACATTGCACTTACCATTAAGAATATAGATCGCGAACTCGATTGGAATACCACTATCAATTTTAACTATGCAACGGATAAGATTATCCGCTATACCGGGCCGGTAGGTGGCCATGTTACGGCGTTTTCTTTTCCTGTGCCGATTGTGGGCAAGCCTCTATACTCCTTGTTCAGTTATCGGTGGGCTGGTCTTGATCCCTCGGATGGAGGCCCTCGCATTTATGTAGCCGACACCATTAACAAAAGATACAGTTCTTCAGGAGCAATTAAAGTATCAGACCTCGAATATTCGGGCCGGTACAACCCGCCTATTACCGGCTCGGTGATTAATCATTTCCGTTGGAAAGGCATTAGCCTTGGTTTTAATATCATGTATAAACTCGGCCACTATTTCCGGCGGAGTTCGGTGAATTACTCTGCACTTATCGGTACGGGGTGGCCGGCAAGTCATAGCGACTATTCATTACGCTGGCGGCAACCGGGTGACGAAGTTCATACAAATGTTCCTTCCATTGCTTATACCGGAAGCTTAAGCAGGGACGATTATTATAGATTTTCCAATGTGCTTGTTGAAAAAGCCGATCATATCCGCCTGCAATTTGTAAACCTTAGTTATAGTTTTCCAAAGCAAATGCTAAGGTCTTTTTCATTCCAGGCTTTACAGGTGTATTTCTATGCCAATAACCTGGGCATATTGTGGCGTGCAAGTGATCAGGACATCGACCCGGATTATCCATATATGCCCTATCCTCCTCAAAGAAGTTATTCATTCGGTATAAAAGCGGGATTTTAACTTAAACCGGCATAACTATGAAACTTAAAAATATCATTACAGCAGTATTTGGGGTTGTGTTTATTACGTGTTGTGTTTCTTGCAAAAAAGGCTGGCTGGATGTAAAGCCCGAAAAATCATTGGTACTGCCTAAAACCATTGCAGATTTCCAGGCTTTGCTGGATAATACCGATGCAAACCGCGGCGCAGGGATACGATTCAACACGTGGCAGCCAAGTTTAGATGAGGTCGGCGCTGATGATTTTTATGTAACGTCCAGCGACTGGAACTCTAGTCAAACGCATACAAAAAATGCTTATATCTGGGCTTCCGAGATTTTTCCGGATGTTGATCCAGGAAACCGGTTGGATTGGGAGTATCCATATAAGCGTATATTTTATTGCAACATAGTATTGGAAGGTCTGGAAAATATAGTTCCTGTAACGGTGAGCGAGCAAATTGCATGGAAGCAGGCAAAAGGACACGCATTGTTTTTGAGGGCTTACAGTCACTATACTGTTGCCCAGCTCTTTTGCAAGCCTTATACTAAAAATCAAGCCGCTACTGATCTCGGAATACCGCTCCGTCTGGAATCCGATATCAATATTCCTTCGGTCCGTTCGACTGTGCAGGCAACCTATGACCAGATCATTGCTGACCTGAGATCCGCGCTCGAGCTGTTGCCGGTTGCAACTCCTATTGCTAATAATCCTACCTATATCTACCGGCCAACGCAGGCTGCCACGAATGCAATGCTGGCGAGAGTGTACCTGTCTATGGAGGATTACGAAAATGCATTGAAATATGCCAATGAGTCACTGAACCTGTATAGCACGTTGATAAATTTTAATCTTTTCCGAAGGAAGGGCGCAAACGGTCAATTTCTGAATGGTCACACTTACACACGGACCACTAATACTGAGATACTTTTCGATAACTCGCTTATTGACTATTCAATCCTACGCACGAACAGGTGCATTGTCGATTCCAGCCTCTACAAAATGTATGACTCGAGTGATCTGCGTAAGACCATGTTTTTTTTCCTGATCAATAATAGACCGGGGCACAGTTTCTTCGGCAGCTATATTGGCAATGGCGCGGTATATTTCAGCGGGCTGGCAACAGATGAAATGTACCTGATACGGTCCGAGTGTAATGCAAGGCTTGGCAATGTGGGTGCGGCAATGTACGACTTGAACACATTGCTAAGAAACCGCTGGGATGAAAAAATGCCATATACCGATATAGCGGAAACAGATCCGGACAAGGCTTTGCGAATTATTCTCAATGAAAGACGCAAAGAACTTTGCTTTCGCGGCCTCAGATGGACTGACCTTCGAAGGTTGAATAAAGACACCCGGTTTGCAGTTACCTTAACACGACAGATAAACGGCAATACCTATACATTAGAGCCTAACAGCAAATATTATGTATTGCCGTTTCCACCGGAGGTTATCCAATTAAGCAACATGCAGCAAAATCCCCGTTAAAAATTGTATGCTCATTAATTATTATCGAATGAAAAGTGCTGGCAGACTGATAGCGATGATCGGTTTGATGTTGCTGGGTACCGCAGCGGGTGCCCAGGACGAGAGGCTGCGGAAGCTAAATATCGGGGATACCGTGCCTGACATTTCACTTGCCAACCTGGTGAACTATAAGACGTCTTCGGCCAAATTATCCGACTTTAAGGGAAAACTGTTGATCCTCGATTTTTGGGCCACGTGGTGCGGCCCCTGCATTGCTGCATTTCCAAGACTGGATTCACTGCAAAAGAAATATGGAGATAAAATGCAGGTGATTCCTGTCACCAGTGAAGCAAAACAACTTGTTTCAGACTTCCTGGAGAGGATGAACAAAATGAAAAAAGTATCGGTTTTTTCGGTGGTCAATGACAAAACCCTGGGTAAACTTTTCCCACACACCTACCTGCCGCATTACGTTTGGATTGATGCAGGCGGAAAGGTTGTGGCCATAACCGAAATGCAACACGTAAATGAAGCTAATATAAACGCCGTGCTTTCCGGAAAGGGTTTACAAATGGCAGAGAAGAAAGATAAGGCCATCCGTCTTGCCCAGCCGAAAAGGTCAATGTTCAATTCAATAAAAATCAGGGATGGTAAAGACACTGTCTACATGAGTATGCCGGATGCTGATTTGATCCTTCAGTCATCCTTAACCCGATTTATCGATGGACTTCCCCCTGTAACTGAAACCAAGGATACGATTATAAGAATGATCAACGCCCCGGTTTACTGGCTGTTCAGGTATGCATTGTGGAAGGGTGGCAGCGAGGTCATATCTTCCGCAAACACCATCATCGATATCAAGGATTCCATGCTGGTAAAAAAATTAAATAGCGCTGCAACCGGCAGGGAATATTTGATGTGGCTTAAGGACTATGGGTATTGTTATGAAATGAAGGTTCCATCTATAATGCAAAGGGAGAAATTCAATATCGCTGTTGAAGAGTTGAACCGGTATTTCGGAATAGTTTATGGCATAGAAGGGGTGATGGAAAAAAGATCACGAAAATACCTTGCACTTGTAAGGACCACCGGGGAGGACAAATTGGCTACCAAAGGCGGACCGGTTCAGGTAAGACAGGATAAGATCGGACTGAAAATTCAGAATGCCGGGCTTTCCAATCTCATGATGGGCTTGGCAGTGCCGTTTCAGTCGCGCCCACCACTCATCGATGAAACTGAGTATAAAGGAAAAGTAGACATTGAGCTGAACTGCCAATTATCAAACCTGCAGGCCTTGAACAAGGAGCTGGAAAAATATGGCCTTGCAATCATTGAAAAGGAAAAGCTTATGGACATTGCAGTAATAAGAAAGAAGGATACTGCGAAAAACCTGTCCAGGAACGATTAAACCTACAAACTAAAAGTTACGTGCTATGATTAGAAAAGTACTCCTAATGATTTGGTTAGGCGCTGGAATAACGCCTGCCACAATTGCTCAATCTGCATTTACGCCGGGAAATATCGTGATATACCGCGTCGGCGATGGCTCATCCGCATTATCGGCAACCGCCCGCCCTGTATTCCTGGATGAATATACAACTACAGGAACCCTGGTCCAATCTGTTCCCATGCCAACCAGTGTCAGCGGTGCAAACCGTGCGCTGACCGCACAAGGAACAGCCTTTATGGGTTGGATTACCCGGTCAACAAACAGGGAGTATCTGGCCGTTGTAGGATTCAATGCAACTCCCGGCACATCAGTCAGCCTTAGTAATGCCGCCACTATCAATAGAGTAGTGGGCCTGATAAGGTACGATGGTACGATCAATACAACCACCGCGCTATCCGATTACGCAAGCGCCGGACAACCGATGGCCGCTATTACTAATGATGGGACAAACATTTGGGCAACTGGCTCAACAGGAGGAGTAAGATATACGACCGCCGGAACTGTTGGTACAACTGTTCAACTCGCCACTACACCTACCAACCTCAGGGTGCCGGAAATCAACGATGGTCAACTATATGTTTCATTACCTGCCGGTGGCGTGGCAACCGTTGGAACCGGTTTGCCAACGACAGCGGGCCAAACCATTACCATCCTGCCCGGGCTTCCGAGCTCCGGCGGCAGTCCCTATCAATATGTCTTTATGGATATGGACGCAGGCGTAGCGGGCTCGGATGTACTGTATATAGCGGATGCCACCAACGGGATATTAAAGTTTTCCCTGGTTGGCGGCACGTGGACTGCAAATGGTTCGGCCGGGGTTGGTACAGATGTATACAGGGGCTTAACGGCTACCAGGAGCGGGTCTACAGTTACTTTGTATGCCACCCGGGCAAACAGCCAATTGGTTTCATTGGTAGATGCCTCTGGTTACAATGGCACCCTTTCGGGCACGCCAACCTTGCTCGCGACAGCGGCAACCAACACTGCCTTTCGCGGCGTGGCCCTGTCGCCCACCATATTTAACCTTCCAGTGAAATTGTTAAGCATAACGGCACAGCGAAATGAGAAGGCAGTATTAGTGAACTGGTCAACAGCTTCTGAAACAAACTTCAGTCATTTTGAAGTGGAGCGTTCAGAGGATGGCCTACACTTCACTACGCTTGGAAAGATCAACGGAACACCTGGTAACCGGGTTCAATCTTACCAGTTTACAGATAAAGCGATCGACAATGCCTTGCGCCTGGGAGGAACATTCTATTACAGGCTGAAGATGGTAGATATGGACGGCAGCTTCGAACATTCAAAAGTTGTTACGGTAAGGTTTGACATCGGGTTTATAGAGCTGCAAAGTATATATCCAAATCCTTTTATTGGTGAGATAAAGATCAAGCTATACATGCAAAAAGCCACTGATGCCGACATAATTTTAATGGATGCATTGGGCAGGAGCGTAATGCGTGGAATAAAAAAGCAATTGTTGAAGGGTGAAAATGTCATTACCATACCGGGATTGCACCGTCTGGGTACAGGCACTTACCTGTTGAAAATTGTTACTAAAGAAAGCAGTAAAACGATCAGGTTAGTAAAATAAAGACTTAAAAACCGCCCGGGACCGGGCGGTTTTGGTTTATTACCAGGGCTGTAACAGCGATCCCATATAAAGGGTTGCACCATTTGTTCCATAAAAAGGATCAACCTCGCCCCAGTTGAGCTTGAATTGGACCAGGCATAATTGCGTACTTGGTTCACAAAGCTCATCGCCCCATTCTCCAGGCGTTGGATCCGCCAGGTACTCGAGGTCAAACTCATAACCATCTGCTGCGTAAAAACTGGCGTTCTCGTCGTACCAGTACCAGTCATACATAAGCGAAAGCGGTGGTTGTAAATAACAATCAACCTTGTAAACCACAAAACCACAAAAGTAGTCTGGCCTGACTGCGCTGGTAGTGCTAAAGAACATACCAAGCGTAAAAATGGTAATGACTATTTTTTTCATAATGAACTGTTTAGAATGGTTACTCAATGAGTGATCCGAGGAGGATTTCAGAGTAAGTACAATCCATCACGTCATTATTGAATCTGAACTGCACCAGGCAAACCTGGTTACTTGGTTCGCAAAGCTCATCTCCATGGTCTTGGGGCGTGGGGTCATTCAAGGCTTCGAGATCAAATTCAGATTCATCTTGAGCCATAAAAATCGCACTACCGGGAATTGTACAGGGGAGCGGCGGTTGAATGGGGTGGCTATTAGCTTCAAATTTGAATACTTTATATTTCGTAAGTACAGCAGGCTGGATAGGGCTGGTGGCACTGCATAATATACATATGATACTTAAGTGAAAAGCGATCACAGGTATTTTTTTCATCTGCATTAATGATTAAAAAATAACAAATACCGCCGGTTACCCGGCGGTATACTGAATACACTTGCTCAGTCTAGTCTTCTAAATTTTCGAACAAAGATCCTTGATGGATGTCAACACCATACTGGGTATCAACTATGTCATTGTCGATCTTAAACTGCACCAGGCAAATCAGGCTGCTGGGTTCGCAAGCCTCATCACCAGACTCCTCAGGAGCAGGAGTGGGGTTATCCAATTCTGCCAGGTCGAACTCTGTAGCATCTTCAATAACAAAAGCTCCATTTGCAGCGTACCAGGACATGCTAGCTTGTTGTTGTGAAGTAGGCTGTACGTCCCTGTCAACTTTGAATACCCTGTAACCAGTAAAAGTCAGATTGGTGAACGCGCTACCAATAGTGAAAAGGATAGCCAATGCGAAAATGCTAACCGATAGCTTTTTCATACATAAAGTGTTAATGGTTAAAATTTACCTACTCTCTTATACAGGTTTTCGGTTTACCCTGTGCCCAATTGTTCAGCGGACGTTGGGCAATATCCGCCGGACCGGTCATAGTTAACATCAAACTGGTCCTGCCCATGCTGCAGCTAGGGCAGTTATTTTAATAATGTTCAGTTGCAAATGTTGCCGGTATCTCATAGGTGGCTATATGATTTTTATATATCGCGATTAACCTGTCATTCACAATATTGAACTGCCGCATCTTCTCTTCCTTATATCTCGGTATATAAAAGCTCCCCTTATACTTACCGGTTGCCACATCGTATACATCAATTGCAGAACCATTCTTAAAATCATTGTCCGTTTCATTATCGCCCTTTAACCTGGAGTTATTGAACAACATTCCTTTATAAACGCAGTTCGTCCAGTTGATCATTCTCCTCGGCGCTGTATTAGTAAAGGTTGCCTTGCCGTTCTTCGACAATTGGCCACCCGTTGTTGTAAAATCGCTGTTGACATCAATTGTGTGCCGTTTCGATAACAGGTTAAGGTTCGTATCAAGGCAAAGAATTTCATTTCTATAAAAGTATATATACAATAACTGGTTGGTAGTTGAATCGTAGTGCAGCAGTCCGTCTGTTGAAACACCTGCATCTCCATTCAATTCTGAAATATTATGCTCCCTTGCAGTAACACCTATTCTCGCGTCGCCTTTGACGAAAATTTGATCAGGGGTCCTGCGGGTCGAATCAAATCCTCTGAAAACATAGGAATGCTCGCTTATTCTTACCGCACGTGTAAATACGCCTGCAGGAAACCTGCGTCCTTTACCGGGCAAAGAGGCGTGCGCTGTAATAATGGCCGGCATATTGCCCGCAAGGATCTTAAAGTTGCTTGAGTCTTCTATAAAATGATAGAATATCGAAGCAAGTTTTTTGTTGGCGGGCAAATTAAGCGTTAGTGCCCGCTGATTGCCGAGTGCCAGGTCTGTAATAAATAGCTTTCCCGGCCACCTGGTTTTAAAATAAATGCTTTCATTGTACGTACCTGCTATGTCAAAGACCTCTGCCGGCTTTTCGATCGCACTCACCACACTTGCCAGCGGCGTCAACACCTTCCGGTCGAATCCATTCTTTTGGTTGACCGGCCGTAACGCTGCAGCAGTAAGAACAGACACTATTCCAATAGCAGACAACATTACCACGGCAATGAGCAGCACATGCTTATACTTCCTAAGAAACCGACGGTAACTCATCATAAATTTGTTATGCGTTCAAGATGTTTTTTAAGCGGTGTATTTAAGCCATTGCTGCATATACTGCCTTTGGCATTTCGGTATCTGGCGGGGTTGCCTGTTTTTGCTTTCGCGTATGGACCAGTATTCCTATAATAGATAGTATAACGAATCCTATATTGAACCACAAATGTTGCCCCCATGTCATCTTCGACAAAACACCTCCGCAGGAACACGGCAGATCATAACTATAATTCAACATAGCATATATGTAAGCCGTAAACATCGTCATCAAAAACAATGAAGCATATAAACCAATCAACCTTGTTCGGCTGAGCAATAACGATATAGCCACCAGTAATTCACCAACAGGTAACATCCACGCAGTAACACCCGCGAATTCGGTGATGAAAGGCGATTTTCCTAACTGTAACCTGAAAGTCTCGTAATCCAGCAATTTGCTAAGCGCTGTGTAAACAAACAAAAGAATAAGCAATGATGAGATGATCTCAACAATGGTACTTCGTTTCATAGATAATAAGGTTGGCGCCGGCCCTTTTAGCCGGGTATGGTTAAACTATGGGTTGTAGTTATAGTGGTTCTATGCTACAGTTCAGGGCCAGGTACACTGGGGTTACTTGGGTGGGTATAGGAAGAGTTTCGAAGTTATAAATTGTAGGGTTGAGCGTAGTTCATAACATCATTCCCGGTTTCTGAAACCCGCCGCCGGCTCTCAGGATATTATAATCCATTCGAATCGCTTGCCGCTGCACATTAGAAAATATTCTATGGCAAGCAATCCTGCGTAGCGCTGGCAAGTCTTTGAATCATTCAGGTGCTACGCCATTTTCCGGCAGCAGGTTATCAGGTAAACCGGTTTTATATTATGCATTCCGCCCTTGTTTAAAAGATCTTCCGTGCATCCTCACATATCAATCACGGGTGTAAATATCTAACCATTCATAAAGTTTTGTTTTTGTTTTAGGGATAAAAAGTTTCGTTATGAGGATAAACTAAAACTAAACTCCGCTTCCTCTCTTCATTCTTTTATACGAACCAGGAGAGTACCCCATTTTTTTCTTGAATGCGGTAATAAAGCTCGATAGATTTTTATAACCGGTCACAAATGCTATTTCATGAATGGAAGTATCTGTCTCCAATAATAATGTCTTCGCTTTTTCCATGCGCGCATCTACCAAAAACTCATACACCGTGGTGCCGTACAGTTGTTTAAATCCTTTTTTCAATTTAAAATCATTGATGCCCACTTTGTGTGAAAGCTCTACCAGCGTGCAGGGATTGTCCATGTTACGCAACAGGTAATCATGCGCTTCACGGATCTTTTCAATATCATACGGGCGTAAAACGATATCGGGTGTTTTTGTTTTCCTGGGTTCGAGTTGTTCCAACGCCAGTATCAACAGCTCCAACACCTTTGCCTGTAAGTAAAGGTTCCTGATATCGCCTGTATAAGGACAGCGCAATATATTCCTGATGATGGAGCTCATTTCAGGCGTGGTTTGTCCATGTTGCCTGCTTAGCATCGCGGCAATGCCCTGCTCCACGTTTTGCATAAAGCCCGCAAGCACGGGAAAGTAGGTAGCAATTTTTTGAAGGTATTCGCGCGAAAAGTGAATATGGAACGTAGTGTATGTTTCATCTTTCTGAAACCAGGCCTTGATGTTTACAATAGGAGCATAGCTCATATTGAACTGCCCTTGCAGCAAGGTGGTTTCATTAAGACCTTCCAACTTGTAATGCACCGTATTATTAATGGTAAAGTGCAGCTCGAGCGCCGGGCCATCCATCGTTCCATACAAATGCGTGCGCTTCAATATTTCGTAGTTGCTGTACCAAATACTGAATGCGGGGCACTCGATCTCGAAAAAGCGCATGGATCCAAAGTGTCCGGTCGCCTCAATTCCTTTCGCACCGGGAATGCCGCCATTGGAGGCGGAGGGGGTACTGATGGGAAAAAAGGGCACATTCTTCCTTTCTGGGGTCGCAATTTTAAACTCCATAGTAATGACAGGTCCGTTAAGAATAAGGTTTATACGTACCAATCAGAACCTTAAAAAAATAGTTGAAAACTTTCTACGACAACACGATGGAACCGGGGCGGAAAATGTGTTCAGTGAAGGGGGTCCAGTAAGTCAATCAGGCATTAAAGATATAACAACAGTCGTGCAATAGACAACTTTAGGTAGCCGGCGCGCTGCATCTTTAAGGGTAATCCCTTACTGGGCGTGCATTTCACGCTCAAATTTATCCCAAAAACTAAATTTTTTATCCTAATTTCAAAACTGTTTAGTTCTAAGGGGCAATTAACTTGTTATAATAGAAGAACCTGCCTACTCCCCTTTTTATTTTCCGTTTCAGGCGGACGTGCCCGCCCCCTTTGACTGCTGTAAAAAGAGAACTTCCCGCGCTCTGATTAGCCATTATCGCTAATACTTACTACCTGTTTGGGACGCCATCCGATGGCTTGTCTACTTGTATCGTATTGCCTGCAAGGTTCGGGCAAGGAACTAATGATACTGTTATGATAGACGTATTGAAAATCATTAAACCTCCTGGCGCAAAAGAAGTATTGTGCCGGCCTATCAGTCAGCAGGAAACCCCGGAGATTTTCTTTGTAAAGGAATTCCCACCGCAGGAAATTACCGTTGCGCTTCGCCCCCTATGCCTGGCAACGGACATCGAACCTGTTTTTCAATGGATGAACCACGAATTTGCGAAATCCACCTGGCAACCCGGTCATGGCCCATTAAGGCAATTGCAACAAACTTTTGAATTGATACTGTGCTCCGACTTCGCGCAATCATTGGTTGCGTTGGTGAATGGAGAGCCCGTCTGCCAACTGGATATATACCGCGCCGCCCAGCACGATATCAGCTTGCTGTACGATGTAAAAGTGGGCGACTACAATATCAGCATCTTGTTTTCGCCTGATTATAAAAAGGATGTTACCCGTGCTGCGTGTGTGCTGCAGGCATTCAAAGACTATTTTTTCCGCTGCGAGGGGATAAAAAGGATCATCGCCGACCCTGACGCGGACGACTTTATCGTCAACGATCTCCTGGAAAACATGGGGTTTCAATTG
This sequence comes from Chitinophagaceae bacterium, assembly GCA_035628135.1. Classification (GTDB taxonomy): domain Bacteria; phylum Bacteroidota; class Bacteroidia; order Chitinophagales; family Chitinophagaceae; genus DASPKM01. Next base: position 50,620 of record DASPKM010000002.1, read on the forward strand.
AAAAAGAAGACCTACATGTCTTATAAGCTGGCTAACCTGTATGTGTGCACGAAAATGGGTTATTAAGTAACTTCAACTATCGATATTAGGGTTAAGGGCTTGTTACAAATGTGGCGCAGTTTCCGGATAATCTGACATCCGATAGCTCCGGCATAGCTTATAGCTATATCAATGACCTGATGACCGATTAGCTTAATGCCCATACCTCTCAGCTTACAACAAATCCGTACTTTTGCACCTTCAGTATGGACAAAAGGGTAGCAGTATTCAGGCACGAGCATTTTAACGCGGCCCACCGGTTGTACAACCCGGATTGGGACCAAAGGCGGAACGACCAGGTATTTGGCAAATGCAGCAATCCCAATTACCACGGCCACAATTATGAGCTCATCATTAAGATCGTGGGAATACCCGACCCCCGCACGGGTTATGTAATGGACCTCAAGGAGTTGTCGGACCTGGTGCAGGAACAAATAGTAGAAAGGTTCGACCATAAAAACCTTAACCTCGACACCGAAGAGTTCAGAACCTTGAATCCCACGGCCGAAAACATCGCCATCGTAATATATAACCTCCTTCGCCCGCACATCGACGCGGGCAAGGACCTTCAGGTAAAACTCTATGAAACACCCCGCAATTACGTGGAATACCCGGCATGAATTCTGCCCGACGCAATAAGGGCCTAACTTAAAGCAATGCAAAACGATATATGGCTTATAAAAAAGTTGAACAATACGAAGACAGGATCACCTCGCAGCTGATAGAAAACTACAAGCAAACCATCGCCCTGCTCGGCGAAGACGCTGCCAGGGAAGGATTGCTCAAAACCCCGGAGCGGGTGGCCAAGGCCATGCAATACCTCACCCAAGGCTATCATATGGACGCTCGAACCATACTCGACTCGGCCAAGTTCCAGGAGGAAGTAAGCGAAATGATCGTGGTAAAAGACATCGAGATCTACAGCATGTGCGAACACCATATGCTGCCGTTTTTCGGCAAGGCCCATATTGCGTATATCCCTAACGGTTGGATCACCGGCCTTAGCAAGATCGCCCGCGTTGTAGACGTATACGCCCGCCGCCTGCAGGTGCAGGAAAGGCTCACCACGCAAATCCTGGAAGCCATCAAGGCCTCGTTGAACCCATTGGGTGTGGCCGTTGTAATCGAGGCATCGCACCTGTGCATGATGATGCGCGGCGTACAAAAACAAAACTCGGTCACCACCACATCGGCATTCTGGGGAGAGTTTGAAAAGAATGAGACCAGGAGCGAGTTCACCAAGCTCATTTCTTCGAAATTGCACTAATCCATTAAACACATACCAGCTCACATGAAACATGCTTTTGTATTTCCGGGCCAGGGATCGCAGTCCCCCGGCATGGGAAAAACGCATTATGACAACAGCGCCTTCGCAAAGAAGTTATTCGAGCAGGCCAATGAACTACTGGGATTCCGCATTTCAGATATCATGTTCACAGGTTCCGAGGCCGACCTCAAGCAAACAAAGGTCACACAACCTGCGGTATTCCTGCACTCCGTAATCGCATTCAAAAGCATCGAAGGTCCCCGGCCCGATATGGTAGCCGGCCACTCGCTTGGCGAATTTTCTGCGCTTGTGGCCAATGGCGTATTAAGCTTCGAGGACGCGCTCCAACTGGTATCCATACGCGCAAATGCCATGCAAACCGCTTGCGAGATCAATCCTTCTACCATGGCCGCGGTATTGGCGTTGGACGATGATAAAGTGGAAGCCATCTGCGCCGAAGTAACCAGCAAAACAGGCGAAATAGTGGTGGCCGCCAATTACAATTGTCCCGGCCAACTCGTCATCAGCGGTACATTAAAAGGCATCGATATAGCGTGCGAACGCATGAAGGCCGCAGGCGCCAAGCGCGCCATGATACTGCCTGTGGGCGGAGCATTTCACTCACCGCTCATGGAGCCCGCAAAAGCCCAACTGCAGGCGGCCATCGACAAAACCACGTTTTACAATCCTTCCTGCCCGGTGTATCAAAATGCTGTAGCCAGGGCTGTCATCAATAAAGATGAGATCAAGCAAAACCTCATAGACCAGCTCACCAGTCCGGTGCGCTGGACACAAAGCGTGCAGGCTATGATATCAGACGGTGCCAACCGCTTCACGGAAGTGGGGCCGGGCAAGGTGTTGCAGGGCCTGGTGGCAAAGATCGATAAGGCAATGACTACAGACGGCGTGAACTGAGCTAGGCAAATGATAGCATCACTTCTTCTATTGGCCTGGCATCGGGATAAAAGCTGACCAGCTTGCGTATTACGCTTTCTACCACCGCATCGGGACAAGAAGCCCCGCTCGTAAGCAGTATTTTTACCGGTTGTTTTGCAGGCAGATAATAATGTGTGGCAACCTCTTGTTTTGTTAAACGGTTGAAGTGCAATATCTCTGTATAAGAAATGATCTTTTCTTCATCATTGATAAAAAAGCAGGGCAACTTTTCTTCGCATAGCTCTACCAGGTGGGTGGTATTGGATGAATTGTACCCGCCCACCACTATCGCCAGGTCCGCGGGCGTTTGCAGCAAATGGATCACCGCGGATTGGTTGTCGTTGGTGGCATAGCAAAGCGTGTCGCGGGTGTCGGCAAAACGGTCTTCAATGTTGTCTTCCGTAATGCCATATTGCGTTTTCATTACCTGCTTTAAAAAATCAGCAATGGCCTGTGTTTCGCTGGCTAGTTGCGTGGTTTGATTCACCACTCCAATGCGTTGCAGGTGCAATGAAGGATCGAAGCCGGGAGAATATCGTCCTGCGAATTCATTGTAAAAATTTTCGGGGGCAGATTGCCCGGTAATATATTTCGACAAGGCGATCGCTTCTTCCATATCGTTCACGATAACAGAAGCGGTATGGGAAGCGGCGTGCGAGAATGTGGCGCGGGTTTCTTCGTGCTTTGGTTTACCATGTATCACGATAGTGTAATCGGACCTGGCAATTTGTTCGCTGCGGTTCCAAACCTTTTCAACGAAAGGACAAGTGGTGTTGTATTGTTGCGTGGCAATGCCCCTGCTGTTCAGCTTGTCTTCGATTTCCAATGTGGTACCAAAGGCGGGAATGATGGCAATGTCATCGGGCGTAAGTTCTTCAAATGGCACAAGCTGCCTGCCCGATGTATCTTGCAGGAAACGGACGCCGCGTTGTTGCAGGTCTTCGTTCACCTGCGGGTTATGGATCATTTCGCTGAGCAAAAAAATGCGCCTGCCGGGATTTTGTTCAATGGTGCGGAATGCGATCTCGATGGCATTTTCCACGCCATAACAAAAACCGAAATGGCGTGCAAGATATATTTGAAGCGGGCCGAAATCGAGCAGGGTAGGACTTAAGTCTTTCTTGAGCCTGTCTTGCTGCTTGCGCTTGTTTTTGATGGCCGTTATCAGCGGGCTGCGGTATATGATCGGTACATTGAATTGTTTCATTCCGGCCGCAAAATTACGACTTGTAACCGGTTATCTTCTCTATATGGGGAGCGCGATGAGGTGGACATGTGAATTTAGTATCGGGTTAACGTATAAACGGAAGTCGGTGCCGCTCCACAGCGCTAAACAACAATAATGGGTTTGAATTTCCGGGTATAGAGTGGAATGGAGGTTGGAAGTAACGACCTATAACTCATAATCGATCCGTATTTTTAACGATCAAATAAAACACAAATGTTCAAACCGGCAGAATGGACGCATAATACCAACCTCTACGAAGTGAATATAAGGCAATACTCCCCGGAAGGAACATTTGCAGCCTTTGCTCCTCACTTGCCGCGCCTGCGCAATATGGGCGTTGACGTGCTGTGGTTCATGCCCATTACGCCTATCAGCATAGAAGGGCGGCAAGGTACCCTCGGCAGCTATTACGCCTGCTCCGATTATACTTCCACCAATCCCGAATTCGGCTCGGTAAATGATTTTAAAGAACTGGTGCGGCAGGCGCACGCACTGGGCTTTAAGGTTATCATCGACTGGGTGGCAAACCATACCGGCCTCGATCACTGGTGGACACAACAACATCCCGAATATTATGTCCGCAATGCCCAGGGAAAATTCTACGACAAGCACGGCTGGCACGACGTCATAGACCTGAACTATTATAACCACCAGCTTAGGGCGCACATGATAGAGGCCATGCAATTCTGGGTTAAGGAATGCGATATAGACGGTTTCCGTTGCGACATGGCCCACCTGGTGCCATTGGATTTCTGGAGAACGGCGCGCGCCACGCTCGATGCCATCAAGCCTTTATTCTGGCTTGCAGAAACCGAAACCATTTCTTACCACGAAGCATTCGATGCCAGCTATACCTGGAACTGGATGCACCAGACAGAAAAATTCAGCAAGGGACAGATCAACGTTCATGGACTGCAACAAACGCTGGACAATTACCGCGCGCAGTTTCCACGCGCTGCACTAAGATTGTATTTTACCGCTAACCACGACGAAAACAGCTGGAACGGGACCGAATATGAAAAGTATGGAGACGCGGCCCTGCCGCTTGCCGTGTTCAGTTGCACCTGGGACGGACTTCCGCTCATTTACAGCGGGCAGGAAATGCCAAATAAGAAACGCCTTAAGTTCTTCGATAAAGATCCGATAGCATGGGACGGAGAATATGCATTGCACGATTTTTATAAGGTCCTTCTTGAACTTCGGGCGTCTAACCCGGCCCTGCGGGCCGGGGACCCATCGGTGCATACGGCGCGTGTGCACACCACTGCCGACGATCACATATTCTGCTTCTCGCGCAGAAAAGATGCACATGAAGTGTTGGTGCTGCTGAATCTTTCAAGCCTTGACCTTAAGTTCGAGCTGCGCAATCAGGATATCAGGGGACAATTCCGCAACGTCTTCAATGGCCATGCGCTGCAATTGCCCGCGGAAAAGCACATCGAGCTTACTGCATGGAATTACCTGGTGCTGGAAAAATAAAAGACCCCGCCGGAGCGGGGTCGATATAACGGTTATACATATACTCTTAATTCAGGTCGCTTAAGCGCAACGGATATGTAAACGCTCCGTCGGTATAGCCGGGATAAATGCCATCCAGCTTTACAGTGCCATTGCCTGCATTTTCCAGAGCCTTTCTGAACTCGTGCACACTGTGCACATCGGTACCGTTTACTTTCAAAATCACAAAGCCTTGCTCCATGCGAGTTTTGTTGAAGGGGCTTTTATCGGTAAATGACCTTACGATAACGCCGCCCTTCACACCCAGTTCCTGTGCATCGTCCTTGTCGAGGGTTTGCAGGTCTGCACCCAGCTTATCAAGGATAGAAAGTTTTACCGCATCGGTAGTGCCCACGCTGTTGCGCAGCACGATGGGAACGGTGAATTCTTTTCCATCTCTCTTATAAGAAACAGTTACTTTATCGCCGGGGCGGAAGGTGGCAATTTGACCTACCATGTCGGCGCCATTGTAGATGGTAACGCCGTTTATTTTAGTGATCACGTCGCCTTTACGCAGGCCGGCTGCATAAGCGGCGCCTGTTGTGGGCACATCGGTGATATATACGCCTTCTTCATCTTTGATGCCGTTTTGCTTTTTGGCTTCATCGCTTATGTTGTCCGAAGGATAGCTGATGCCCAGGTAAGCTCTTTGCACGGTTCCATGCTTCATCAGGTCGTTCACGATCTTTCTTACAATGTTCACCGGAATGGTGAAAGAGTAACCTGCATACGTGCCGGTGGGAGAGGCTATCGCCGAGTTGATGCCGATAAGCTTACCATCGGTGCTTACCAGCGGGCCACCGCTGTTACCGGGGTTTACCGCGGCATCTGTTTGAATGAACGATTCAATCGGCGTGCTGCTCTGGCGGCGGTTAATGTCCAGCGTACGGCCTTTAGCGCTCACGATACCGGCGGTTACGGTAGCTTCCAATGTAAGGGGATAGCCCACAGCTATTACCCATTGGCCAACCTTTACTTCATCGGAATTACCGTACAGCAGGAAGGGAAGCCCTTTGGCGTCTATCTTCAACAGTGCAATGTCGGTGCTGGGATCGGCAGCCACCACTTTTGCAGTGAATGATCTTTTATTGCTCAGTGTTACGGTAACCTCATCGGCGCCCGATACCACGTGGTTATTTGTTACCACAAATCCATCCTCGCTGATAATGGCGCCGGTGCCGGAAGCCATTTGAGGAATGGTGCGCATGCGGTCGCCAAACAGGTCGTCCAGGTCCATGCCGAACAAATCGTTAAATGGACTACGCCTCGGAAGGTTATTGCTGGCAGTGCGCGTAGACTTGGTCTTGATGTGCACTGTTGCAGGAATAGCGGTTGCCGCGGCCTGGGTAAAATCAACAGGAGCATTCGCGCCGTTGTTCACTCCGTCGTAATATCCAGCGTAGTTCGCAGGCGTTTTATGTTGTTCTTGCTGAGAATAAAAATACGTATTGGAAGAGGTAATCTTCTGATAGCCCCAAACGCTCACTACCGCAGTGGATGCGCTTAGCAGCATTACGGTCAGGATTTGCTTCGCTTTCATATCTTTCTTATAAATTTTTTCTGAAGAATATTAATTAGCCGTCAAATTATATGCCTTATTGGAAACCAAATTAGCTATAACCTTTCGGCCCCTTAATACCGCCCGGTTAGTTTAACAAAAAATTACTAAGAGCTTCGTAGATATAAAGGTACTAAGAAATTATTACCGTTTTATACCGACAGGTTTTCATAAGTCCAGCAAAAATTTCAGGGTATCCATGTCATTTAGTTCCTCGCAAATTATCGACCGCCCGGCCTGTCCTAACGGAACAAAGCCATTGCCTGACAAGCCTTTACCTGAAACCAGGCCTTGTCCTTCATTAAAAACGGCCATTCCGTCGTCGTAGTATCCATAATTAAGCCGGGCAATCGGCGAAGGCACGGAAGCGCTTTCAGTCAATAAAATGCACCCATTGGTCATATAAAACTCCTTATTCAGGATCAGCATAGCCAGTTGGTAGTCGTAGTTGTTCATGTACTTATTATGGTCTACCAGGTGCTGGTATTTTTCCAGGGCCTTCAGCAAGGGAATGAAGTCGTAATTCCTCGGGACCCGGACCCTGGTAACGTTCAGGCATCCCTGGCCGAAATAGGTAAATACATCGTCGGCCAGCAGCTCCAGTTCCTCCCGGCTTTCATTGCCGTCCAGCATTGCTTCACGACGGGTAGCCGTGCGGATGATACAGGGATATTTACTAAAGTATTGGGCAAGCGGGCCCGGCGCAAGATTGCCGGCGCCCACGTAGGCATCGCAACCCCTGAGCATATCGTGAAAGGATATTTGCCCGGCAATATCATCGTCCCAGCTGGACATGGTTTGCACCAGGTGCTTCAGCAACACCTCGTCTTTGGGCGATAGCCTGATGCGTTGGTAGTGGCCGCTTAGGTACACGCAAATAAAATCGTATATGCCGGCCATCGGTATGTTGCCGGATAATATGAGGCCGATGATTTTGGGAGATGGCTGCGCTGCAGGCACAGGATATTTGCCAAGCCATTGCCGCAGTTGCGAAGGTTCCAGGAAACCTGCGATGTTTTGTATCGCAGTATCGATGAAAGCGGGAGTGAACCAACCATTGTGCTGGAATGCTTTTTCCTTAGCTGCCAGCCAGGTAGGGTCGTTGCCCAGCATATAACTCCTTAGCCTTGCCAGCATATCCAATCTTTTTGCCAACGACATAATCTTTTCTGTTACTGCTGTTAATAAAATTTTTATTTTAGCGTCCGGCTACCCTATGAGGCTCTTGCAAAACTAATTATTTGTCAACCCATAAATTTAACAAGGCGGAATTATGGCTATAAAGATCACGGAAGAATGCATTAATTGCGGCGCATGCGAACCTGAGTGCCCAAATAATGCGATATATGAAGGCGGTGTGGAATGGGCAATTGCAGACGGTACTTCGGTAAAAGGTTCATTCAGGTTGCTGGATGGAACGATAGTGGATGCCGAACAGCGCAATGCGCCGGTTGCTGTTGACACGTATTATATTACTCCCAATAAGTGTACAGAGTGCCAGGGTTTTCATGAAGAGCCGCAATGCGCGGCGGTTTGCCCGGTCGACTGCTGCGTGCCGGACGAAATGTACCGCGAAACCGTAGAAGAGTTACTTGAAAAGAAGGCAAAATTGCATATATAAAAGTCATTGGGTCATTAAGTCATTGAGTCATTTTCCATACTATCAATGACCTGATGACCCAATGACTTAATGACTTTAAAAGGAGATGTGGAAAATTTGACTGTCTTTAAGTGTTTTCCGGCAAGGTTTTTTCTTAACTTTAGATAGACATTTCCAATTAGTAATTGTAGTTTTTATTGCTACAACTTGTAGGCGGGTGATATTTCCCGTCCTGGAAAGTAAAAAGGTGAAGGGAGAACATCCTTCACCTTTCTTATTTAAATTCTAAATCGTGTACATAGCTGCGCTCAAAGAATTTTAACGAAATTATTTCCCACTATTAGCGTTTAACAGGATATTTGACAGGCAAAAAACAGCTTACTATCAACTATGCCAGAAAAGAAGAACATTGCTTTCATAACAGGCGGCTACTCCAGCGAAGCAGTCATATCCTACAAAAGTGCCATTACCATCGAAAATAATCTTGACACCAATAAGTATAATATTTACAAGATCGACATCACACCCAACGGCTGGTGGTATATTTCAGATGACGGCCGCAAAACGGCCATCGACCGCAGCAGCTTCACGCTCAATTTCGACGGCAGCCACATTCGCTTCGACGCAGTGTTCATTGGCATCCATGGCACGCCCGGCGAAGACGGCAAATTGCAGGGATATTTCGACCTGCTGAACATTCCCTATACTTCCTGCGATGCAGCTACCTCGGCCCTTACGTTCAACAAACGGTATACAGTAGCCGTAGCTGCGTTTGCGGGCATCAACGTGGCCAAATCGGTGCACCTTTTTAAAAACGACCAGCAGCATTCCGTCGGCGGGCTGCAGCTTCCCGTGTTTGTAAAACCCAATAACGGAGGCTCCAGCATCGGTATGTCCAAAGTAACCCGGGCCGAAGACCTGCCCGTGGCATTTGAAAAAGCTTTCAAAGAAGACGACCAGGTGCTGGTAGAAGAATTTATCGAAGGCAGGGAGTTCACCATCGGCGTGTTTAAAAGCAAAGGCGAGATCATTACGCTGCCCTTTACCGAGGTAAAGACCCACAAGGAATTTTTTGATTTCGAGGCCAAATACACGCCCGGCATGAGCGAAGAAACCACCCCGGCGCAGGTTGACGAAGCCATAGCTGAAAAAGTACGGGCGGCCGCCAAAAAAGTGTATGCCGTATTCAATTGCCGCGGCATTGTTCGCATGGATTTTATTTACAACGAAAACAAGGGCGCACCCTTTTTGCTGGAGATAAATACAGTGCCCGGCCAAAGCGAGGCCAGCATTGTACCGCAACAGGTAAAAGTAATGGGCTGGACATTAAAGGAATTCTATTCGAAGCTGATAGAAGAATGTTTCAGTGAAAATGGCAAATAATATAGCGATTCGATACTTTTAAACAAACCGCATGTTCCGATTCATAACAGGCCGGCCGCTTTGGGCAAACATCCTTTTTGCAATTGTGCTGGTATTTATTGTATTGTTCCTGTTCCTTACCTCGCTCAGGTGGTGTACCAGCCACGGTAAAACCATTACGATACCATCTGTAACAGGCATGCCGTACGATAAGGCCCGCCAATTACTGGAGGACAAAGGCTTTGAAGTAGAGATCCAGGACTCAGTATACTTTGATACCATTGCGCCATTAAGCGTAACAAGACAATTTCCCGAGGCCGACGCGGTGGTAAAAACCAACCGCACTGTTTACCTTACCCTCAACCGGGCCGTGCCGCCCACCATCGAGATGCCCAAATTTATTGGCCTGAGCTTCCGCAGCGCAGAAGTAAGCCTGCGGCAATACGGGTTAAAGCTGGAAGACACTACTTACCGCATAGACTTTGCAAAAAATTCCGTGCTGGACCAATTGTACAATGGCGAACCCATTAAGCCAGGGACCAAGATACAAATGGGCAGTTCCATTACGTTGGTGTTGGGCACCGGGGTGGGAGCATTTGAATTTGCAGTGCCCGATCTTTTCGGGCGTACTTATGCAGAAGCCAGGGTGTTGATGGAAGCATCGGGCATCATTGCCGGTACGGTAGTGGCCGATCCTGACGTGGTAGATAGCAGCAACGCTTTTATATACAAGCAACTTCCCGCCCGGATGAACGAGGAAGGCAAGTTCAACCGCATCCGGCAGGGACAAACCATCGATCTGTGGCTGCAGGTGCAGAAACCCGTGCGCAACATAGATACCACCAGGAACGTTCCGTCGGGTGGCGACGATTACTAATCATTGCTTATGGAAAATATAACTGTTGAAGAATTAAAAGCACGCGTAGACGCGGGCGAAAAACTGAACGTGCTCGATGTGCGCGAACCTGACGAGTACGCAGAATACAATATCGGCGGAAAACTTGTGCCATTGGGAAAAATTCAAAGCATGCAGGCCGACGAAATAGATGATTGGAAAGATGAGGAAGTGATCGTGCATTGCCGCAGCGGCAAGCGTAGCGTTACGGCGGCCTTGTTCATGGAAATGCAGGGCTTTAAGAATGTAAAGAACCTGGTTGGCGGCGTACTGGCATGGCAGGATAAATACGCCAACCAGAAAGTGCATTAGCATGATACTGCCCTGCCTGTATATAGGTCCTGCCAAAAACATGGGAAGGGGAGTGTACACTTCACAAGACCTGGAAAAAGATACCATCGTTGAGATCGCACCGGTCATTGTCATGAGCAAAGATGACCGCAAGCTGCTCGATCAAACCTTGTTGCACGATTACATATTTGAGTGGGGACAAAAAAAGAACCAATGCTGCATGGCATTGGGTTATGTTCCTGTTTACAATCACTCTTATAAAAGCAACTGCGAGTACGACATGGATTACGACAATGATCTCATCACCATTAAAACAGTGCGATTCATAAAAGCCGGCGAAGAGCTCTTCATCAATTACAATGGCGATTGGAACGATCCTAAAAAGGTTTGGTTCGATGCGCGATGAACGCTAACCGCCGCGGTCTTCTTCCAGGTCTTCGTGCCTGTCGCCGCCAAGGCTATAATAATTGTTCTCTTCGTCTTCTTCGCCTATTGCTTCATTGGTATTGTCGAGGTCCGCTCCCGGAATATCCAGGTCGTCGCCTGTAACCATTTTGCGTTTTTTGGTGCCGTGCAGGTCATCATCGCTGAAGGTGCGTCCGCCCAATACTGCCAGGTCATCCTTGGTAACGTCTGCCTTGGTACCTGGTACTATTTTCAGATCGTCGTCGCCCGTTGAAGCAGTGGCATCTGTCGCAGCAGGCGGACTGCTCATGGGGTTTGAGCCTGCTTTGGTATTGACGTATTTGCCGGAAGGAGTAAGATTTTCTACATCTACTTCAACACGCTTCATATCACTCGAAGCGCTCATGATATCTTCTTTCGGAGGATAGTGAGGATACCCGGGAAAGTCTTCATTTTCATTTTCAGTTTTTTTGCGGGGATCGTTCTCCTCGTCACGCGGAGACCGCTTATCAGAGTGATTAGCCATATAGCTCGTTTTGGTGAATAACAGAAAAAGCTATGCCCGCCCGCGTCCGGTATGTTGACTGGTCATTGTTTTACAAGAGCCCGCTTGAGCAACGGCTGGCCATAACGGTCTGTGACCGTTAAATAATAAAATCCCGGCAGCAAACTGTTCAGCTCCCTTATGATAAGCTCGCTGTTAGCGGGCGGGGTGTGCTGTTGCGATACCAGGATCCTGCCATTAGCGTTTGCAAGCCGTATTGTAACATTTGCAGGCAACTTTGCATCGATGCGCAATTCGTCTACAAAAGGATTGGGATAGACGAGTAAGTCAGTTACACCATCTATGTTGCATTGCTTGATGGCTGAATAAGAAAACCTTCCGTTGTTATCTGTTTGTTTTATGCGGTAATACGTGACGCCTGCTTCAACGGAAGGATCGCTATAAGAATAAGACAACACACCTGTTCCAGGTTTCGTGGGCACTGTTGCAATGGAAGTCCATTGCGATCCATTCCTGCTTCTTTCAAGCGTATATTCTTTTACATTCACCTGGTTGCTTACGGTCCAGTAAAGGTTGGCTGTATTGTTTTGCGCACGCACCGTAAAACTTTGCCAGGCGAGGGGCAGAATTGCGGAAGGCAGTGCAAATTGCAGGAACCACTCGTATATATTTATGCCCAATGTATCGCGCAGGTTGCCTGTTGGAGAAGCGCCGGCAACAATGTTTTCAAAAGTGCGGCTCCATACATTGTGGCTTCCATTGTTCCAATATACAGCACGTGGCAATGGGAAGATGGTTGGACCATATGCCAGTATCAGATCGATGTTTGTTTGTGTTCGGGTTATGGAAATTACATTGTCGGGCGCATTGTGCGTGGCCACCACCGGTAAATTTGCTGCCGCGATATTATTCGCCTCATCGGTTGAAAGATCGCCGGCCCCTGCCGCCACTGCAATGGCCGCGAGCTTGCGCGCCGCGCTGGCGCTACTGCCTGCATAATCCCATGTAGCTCCGCCACCCATGCTCAGGCCACATAAATATATTCTCGTGGTATCGATGCGGTATGTGGATCGCGCATATTGTATCAATGCTTCCACAGTGGCTGGTGCAATGATGCTGGTAGAGCCTAAGATCCCATTTTTGATTTGGGGAGACAGTACAATGAATTTGTATGATTGTCCCGCAACTGAAAAACTATCGGGAAAGTTTCCGTTGTTGATGATCCTCGGAGGTCCCGCTCTTAATACTTTATTTAATGTAGGAGTATCGGCGATGCTGCCTTGTTCGCCCGCACCGTGAATGAATATCAATAATGGATATCGCACCAATACATCTGTGTTGTAATTCCTGGGCAGGTATTCCCAAAAGCCATTGATGTTGTTGTCGATAAATGGACTGAACCAGGGGGTGTGAACGGCAGGTTGCGATTGCGCATATTGCATCATAAGCAAAGCAGTGCAACCCGCCACAAGCGTTGTAACGGATTTACCCCATTTCATAAAGATGGATGTTGTGCATTGTTTGCTGAAAATCATATGCCAGCACGATTGGCACGATTTTTTTCCTTGTTATTGTAGAAAAGTTATTTATATGAAAACATACACAATCGTACGGAACTCCCTGATGGCCTTTGTATCGCTCTTTATTGCAGCGTTCGCTACGGCACAGGACAAAGTTGATGTAGACATCAATGCAAAAGATTCAGGCTGGTATGCTTCACCCTGGGTATGGGTTGTAGGCGCAGCAGTGTTCATTTTGTTGTTAGTGGCATTAACGCGTGGTGGCAGCCGATCGGATGCATAAGATGGCAGATCGTGAATATAGCGCAGCGTTCTGCAAGGAACAATGCTTCACTATAAATGCCCACTTATATTGTATAAGCCGGAAAGCCAATCAGCACATGCTCATTGGCTTTCCGGCTTTATAAAGGCTTTGGTTATTTGCTGCGTTTCTTCTTCAGGTTCTGGTCTATGGCCTCTAAAAACTCTTCGGTGTACAGGAAGTCTTTTCCATGTTCTACTTTGTTCTTGATGGTCATGGCAAGGTCCTTGGTCATCTTACCGCTTTCAACGGTTTCGATACACACATCTTCCAATGCCTGGCAGAAATCGATCAGCTCCTGGTTGTTATCCAGCTTTCCGCGGAAGGCTAACCCTCTTGTCCATGCGAAGATAGAAGCGATGGGATTAGTGGAAGTGGGATTGCCCTTTTGATGCTCGCGGTAGTGACGGGTTACCGTTCCATGCGCGGCTTCCGCTTCCATGGTCTTGCCATCGGGTGTTACCAGCACAGAGGTCATCAAACCCAATGAGCCGAAGCCCTGGGCAACGCTGTCGCTCTGTACGTCGCCATCGTAGTTTTTACAAGCCCATACAAATCCGCCGTTCCATTTCATGGCGCTGGCCACCATGTCGTCGATGAGGCGGTGTTCATATACGATGCCTGCCGCGTCGAACTGTTGTTTGAATTCTTTCTGGAACACTTCTTCGAAAATGTCTTTAAAACGGCCATCGTATTTTTTTAGGATGGTGTTCTTGGTGCTCATGTACAGCGGCCATTTTTTTTGAAGGGCCATGTTCATGCAACTGCGGGCGAATCCGCGGATGCTTTCATCGGTATTGTACATGGCCAGGGCCACGCCGCCTTCGCCTTTATAGGTATATACTTCGTGCTCGATGGTTTCGCCGTTCTCTCCTTCGAATTTAATGGTGAGCTTTCCTTTTCCTTTTACCACGAAATCAGTGGCGCGGTATTGGTCGCCAAAGGCATGGCGGCCAACGATGATGGGCCTGTCCCAGGTAGTTACCAGCCGCGGGATGTTTTTAATAACGATGGGCTCTCGGAACACGGTGCCGTCCAAAATATTGCGGATGGTGCCGTTAGGGCTTTTCCACATTTGCTTCAGGTTAAATTCCTTTACGCGGGCTTCGTCGGGGGTGATGGTTGCACATTTGATACCCACGCCGTATTGTTTAATGGCATTGGCGGCGTCGATGGTAACCTGGTCATTGGTACTGTCGCGGTACTCGATGCCAAGGTCATAATATTTGATGTCTACTTCCAGGTACGGAAGGATCAGTTTGTCTTTTATGAACTTCCAGATGATGCGGGTCATTTCATCGCCGTCCAGTTCTACCACCGGGTTGGCTACTTTGATCTTTTGTGCCATGTGCTTGGTTTAATTTGGAAAAGTGAGCAAAAGTAAGTGATTTCAGCTTCGGTCGGTGCTGCGCGTTAGGCCGGCAGGAGTTGGCCCTCATACCAATTACGTATATTTTAATGGCTAAACTTTGTTACTTTGGGGTTGTAAATTCTTAATCAGCCGTTAATGCCGGTTGGTTAAGCTTTTAAAGATATAACTTGCGAGCATGGAAGCCGTGTTAAGGCAATTTCTGGATCCGCACATTCAGCTTTCCAACGAAGAGATGTCTGCGATGGTAGCGCGTATGGAAGTACGTCATTTCCCGCGGCGCACCATGCTTATCAGGGAAGGTGAACAGGAAAAATATCTTAGCCTGGTGGCAAAGGGCCTGCTTCGTAAGTTCTTCTATAAAGGCAAGCAGGAGGTCATTACCCAACTGGCCGGCGAAGGCGCCCTGATCAGTTCCTCTGTTTCATTTTTTGCAGGCAACCCCTCCCAATACTATATCGAAACGCTGGAGCCCGTAACGCTTTTCTCGCTTTCGCGCGAAGCCCTCGAGGACCTATATGCGAAAAGCCATAAAATGCAGCGCATGGGGAGGCTTATCATTACCGAATTGTACCTAGACAAGGAAAGATGGGAGCAACACCACATTTGCTATGATGTAAAGACCCGGTTCATGAAATTCATCCACCAGCATCCTGATCTTTTGAAGCGGGTGCCCCAAAAATACCTCGCATCTTATCTCAATATCAAGCCCGAAACCTTTAGCAGGCTCAAGCATCATTTAAAACCAAAACCAGAGGTGCTCGTATGACACAGGCCAAATCTCAGAAACACAACGGTGAGGTATGGGACCTGCTGCACGATTTTCTAAGGCGCTTCATGCCAGTGTCGGACAGTGAGTTCCAGGCATGGAAACCCTATTTCGAATTAAGGACCTTCGATAAAAAGCAGGTCGTTACCGCGCTGGGCGAACAGGAAGAATACGTGAACATCGTGGCAAGGGGCATGGCCCGCAAGTATGTGAAGTTGAACAACGGCGAAGTAACCATGCAGATAGCCCCCGAAGGACATATGATACATGCTGAATGTTCATTCCACCACCGTGAGCCGGCGGCATTGGTAGTAGAGACCATCGAGCCAACTATATTCATTTCCATTCACTACGACAACCTGCAACGCTTATACGACGCTTTTCCCCGCACAGAACAACTCGGGCGTTTATTCGTTACCGAAATGTTCATTATTAAAGACCGCCGCTATTTTGAGTTGCTGAAAAAGAGCACTCGTGAGATTTTCCTGGATTATATGTCGGCACATCCCCACATGCTGCAGCGTGTTCCACAAAAATATCTGGCATCTTACCTGAATATCAAACCTGAGACTTTTAGCAGGCTTAAACACTTGCTTCGTAGAAAGAAGGTCAGTTAAAAAAAGCCATTAGGTCAATGGGCCATTAAGTCATTGAAGCCGAATTCATTTAAACTTTATTGACCCCATGGCCCATTGACCTAATGACTTCTATAAGTTTACTACTAAAACAGGTATCTTCAATTCATGCCTTACTGAGTTCACGGTTTCACCATAGATCCAGTCTTTCAATCCGCTATGGCCGTGCGCGCCTATCACCAGCATGTCTGCCTGCTCATCTTTCACCAGCCTTGCAATTTCCCTTGCGCGGTCGCGGAACCCGAGGCGTCCGATGGCCTGCAACCCGGTTTGCTGTAACTGGTGCACGTAAAAGTCCAATTGTTCTATATCGCTCTTGGTTTCGTAATCTGCCGTTTCGTTTCCAAGAATACGCGCAGAAGCGCTCTCCACAACGTGTATCAGCAGGTACACGGTGTCCGGTTGTCCCTGACCGATAGCATACGACAATACTTTGGAATCATTCTCACTGAAATCCAGCGCCACTGCTATTTTCTTAAAAGCAGGCGCGTGAAGGGTTTGCAGTTCCCTGGCATCGCCGTGCATGTGAATGGAAACAGGCCGTTTTTTCTTTTTCTTCAACAGCGGGTATACGATGGCGTACGCCAGCAACACAATGAAGCCGATGCCGCCCCCCACTATCACCGATTTCCAGAATATACTGTCGGAAGTGTTGAAGAAATCAGTGGCCTCGTTCATGACCATTTTGATATTCAGGAACACCAGTACGGATGCTATCAGCCATGCAAATATTTGAATGATTGGTTTGATGGCGTAAGCGCCCATGGTCTTTTTATCGCTCACGAAATGAATGAGCGGAATAACGGCGAAGCCCAGTTGCATGCTTAATATCACCTGGCTTAACACCAGCAGGCTGTCCACCTCGTCATCGCCGAAAATGTAAATCACGATGATAGCGGGAATGATGGCGAGCAATCGCGTAAGCAGTCGCCTGATCCATGGATTGATGCGGAGGCGCAGGTAGCCTTCCATCACGATCTGTCCGGCCAGCGTTCCCGTGATGGTGGAGCTTTGCCCTGCTGCTATTAAAGCCACTGCAAAGAGGGTGGGGGCAATAGCAGAGCCCAGCAGCGGCGCGAGCAATTCATGGGCGTCTTTGATTTGTGCCACATCGGTGCGGCCTGTTTTAAAAAATACGGTTGCCGCAAGTATCAGGATGGCCGCATTTACCAGGAATGCAATGTTGAGCGCAATAGCCGAGTCGATAAAATTCCATTTCAATGCCTGTTTGATGCCGACGGGATTGCGCTGTATTTTTCGCGTTTGCACCAGGGCAGAATGCAGGTATAGATTATGGGGCATTACGGTAGCGCCAATAATGCCGATGGCGATGTACAAGGCCTCATCCGTAGGGAAGCTGGGAATGAACCCTGTTGCTATTTCCGAGGCTGAGGGCTTTGCGAGAATGATCTCTATTAAAAATGAAATGCCTACGATCGCTACCAGCGCGATGATGAACGCTTCCATTTTCCGTATGCCGAGCCTTTGTAAAAAAAGCAGCAGGAAGGTATCCAGCACTGTAATGCCTACACCCCAGATAAGCGGTAACCCGGTGAGCAGGTAAATGCCGATGGCCATGCCCAATACTTCTGCCAGGTCGGTAGCCGCTATGGCCACTTCCGCCAATATGTATAATAAGAAGTTGACAAACTTCGGGTAGGTCTCCCTGTTAGCCTGTGCCAGGTCGCGGCCGCGGATAATGCCGAGGCGGGCCGACAGGCTTTGCAGCAACAAGGCCATGATGTTGCTCATAAGCAGCACCCAAATGAGGGTGTAGCCGAACTTGCTGCCGCCCGCCAGGTCGGTTGCCCAATTGCCGGGGTCCATATAACCCACGCTCACCAGGTAAGCGGGACCTAGGAAAGCCAATACTTTTTTCCAGCCTCCTGTTCTTTTAATGTGTACCGATTCATGCACTTCGCTTAGCGAAGCATCGGTGTTAGTCCTGTTGATCATACTTTACAAAAATGTTTTTCGCCACGTCCTCGCTGATGGTAACGGTGGGTTGGTTCCTGACTTTTATTTCCAATGAATTATCGAAATCGAATTTCTTTTTTACTTCCAGCCGGGTGCCAATGGCAAGGTTCTTATGGCTCATTAGTTCCAGTATACCCGATGATTGATTGGTGACGCTGGAAATTTCGGCCAACTGGTTCAGCGGAAGCTGTAAAAGGTTCACCTGTTCCACTCTTTCAAATTTCCCGCTGGTGTCCGGGATAGGGTCTCCATGGGGATCGGATTTGGGGAAACCGAGGTATTCATCCAGCCGGTCGATTAGTTTTTTACTGCTGATGTGCTCCAGTTCCTCTGCTATTTCATGTACCTCATCCCAGCCGAACCTTAGTTTTTCCACCAGGAAATATTCCCAAAGGCGGTGCTTGCGGATGATCTGTATGGCCACCTTGCGGCCGTCGGCGCTAAGCCTGAAGCCGCGGTAACGCTCGTAGATCAGCAGCTTCTGGTCCTTGAGCTTTTTTAGCATGTCCGTTACAGAGGCCGCCCGCGTTTGCAGCTCACCGGCCAGTTCGTTGGTGGTTACCACGCCATCCTGCGATTGCAGGTGGAAAATGGCCTTGAGATAGTTCTCTTTGCTGGCTGAATACTTCATCACTATTTAAGCGTATCTAAATAAAAATTTAGACAAATCTAAAAAATGATCGGTGATAAATCCAAATTTTTGTTGAGAGTAGCAGTTAGGAGTATTAAAAAATACTTGCCATGCAATGGCACAATCTTTTTACTTTTAAGCCCATAAGTTCGGCTTTCCCATGAAAAATTTTTGGTTACCGGCCATCCTTTTATTGATGATCGCAGGCTGTAAAAGCAAACGTACCTCGCTGGCAGACGACCAGGAAGTGACGGCCGAAGAGTTCATAGATTTCTTTCCCGAAATAAAATTGCCTTTCAATCTTACGGACACGGCCGCACTGTTCAGGAGGAACAACGACTCCACATTGATTGGGTATAAGATATTTACGCAAATGGTGCGCGATTCGGTGCTCGCCCGGCAGTTTGGTTCTAAAGCAAGGCCGCGGATATATCCCATCGGGCGGGTTCCGGTAAAAAAGGGGGAGACCTACCTGTTTATCAAGGCGATTGCGCCGGCAAAGCGCGGCGTTTACCTGTTGACATTCGATAAAAGGGATTCGTTCAAGGCTGCACTGCCTTTATTGGTAATAGACAATGACCCTCAGACCTTTCAATCGGCCGAAATGGACAACCGCCATACCATTACCACCATGCGCCAGCGCCGCAAACCCGACGGCACCAACACGTACCGCAAGGATGTGTATGTATACAGCGACCCTGGCCAATACACCCTCATCCTAACCGAGTCGAATGAGACCCAGACCACCGCACCGGACATTGTAAACCCGTTGGATACTTTTTCCCGCAGGCATAAGTATGCCGCGGACTATGTAAAAGATGCGCGCAACATGGTTTCCATACGGGAAGGCAAAAATGGGTCGAACGTGCGCTTCTTCATTCATTTTGAAAAGGATAAGGGCGCTTGCAAAGGCGAGCTCAGAGGCGAGGCCAATTTTGTGCAGCCTACCGTGGCTGTGTACCGGCAAAGCGGCGACCCCTGCGTTCTGCAATTTAGTTTTACATCCACTTCGGTTACCTTGAAAGAATTGGAGGGGTGTGGCAATTACCGCGACATCCGGTGCTTCTTCGAAGGAAGCTTTCCAAAAAAACGTGATGCCAAGCCTAAGAAAAAATGATTCGGTCCCTTGAACCTCCTTATATGCGTTATCCATTAACCAAACGTTTATAATCGTGTAACTATTTAAGAATTCAATATAAACACCAGCCGCATTCTCAACGGTTTAGTCGAAAAACAATCCGATTTTATTTTATCCGTTATATTGCAGCCTTGTTTGTGTGGGCAGTACACACCGGAAAGGTATGTGAGCAGACAATCAATGAACAGCAGAACAAAACTTAACTATGAGCTTCAGGAATTTTAAGGTACCCTACCATGAAGACCGTTATTCTAAAAAAGTCGCCTATTTCTCCATGGAGTTTGCCCTGCACCAGCCATTAAAGATCTACAGTGGCGGTTTGGGTTTTTTATCAGGCTCTCATTTGCGCAGCGCTTATGAGCTCAGGCAAAGCCTGATCGGCATCGGTATTTTGTGGAAATATGGTTATTACGACCAGGCGCGCAACCAGGACCAGACCCTGCAGGTAACCTGGATGGAAAAGCAATACAGCTTCCTGGAAGATACCGGCATCAAATTCCAGATAAACATTCACGATCATCCCGTTTGGGTAAAGGCCTGGTATGTAAATCCCCAGACCTTCAACAATGCACCCTTATTTCTTCTGAGCACTGACTTGCCGGAGAACGATTACGTTTCGCAAACCATCACCCATCGCCTGTACGATGCCAACGTTGCCACCAAAGTAGCCCAGTTCATTTTACTGGGAGTGGGTGGCGCCAAGCTGATTGACGAACTCGGCTTTGAGCCGGATCTATACCATTTGAACGAAGCGCACGCTATCAGCGCCGGTTTTTATTTATACCAGAAATACAACCATAACCTGGACGAGGTAAAGAAGCGCATGGTATTTACCACGCATACCCCGGAAGAAGCAGGCAACGAAAAGCACGATATTTATCTCTGCCATAAAATGAGCTATTTCTGCGGCCTTAGCGTGGAACAGGTAAAGGCGCTTACCGGCAATAATGAAGACATGTTCAACCATTCGCTGGTGGCCTTGCGGTTTGCTCATCTTGCAAACGGCGTATCACAACTGCATGGCGAGGTGTCCCGTAAAATGTGGGGTAAATATGAGAACATTTGCCCGATCATTTCCATTACCAATGCACAGAACTACCGCTACTGGTCCGATAAGCAATTGTACCAGTCGATGGAGGCTGGCAACGACGGCGCCTGGGACGATCGTAAAAAATACCTGAAGCGCAGGGCATTCGAAATTGTAGCAGACCAAACCGGCAAATTGTTCAACCACAATGTCTTTACGATTGTATGGGCCAGGCGTTTTGCGGGATATAAGCGGGCCGACCTGATTACGCGCAACAAGGAACGCTTTGAAAAATTATTGAGCGATACGCGCTATCCCGTGCAGATCATTTGGGCCGGCAAGCCTTATCCCATGGACTATCCCGCCATCAACGATTTTAATGCGCTGGTACACCTGAGCAAAAATTATAAGAACGTGGCCGTGCTGGTTGGGTATGAGTTGGGTCTTTCCAAGCGTTTGAAGCAGGCCGCGGATTGCTGGTTGAACAACCCGCGTGTTCCCAGAGAAGCATCCGGCACCAGTGGTATGACGGCCGCCATGAACGGCGCTGTCAATTTCTCCACCGATGACGGATGGATCCCCGAATTTGCAAATCATGGCAACAATGCATTCGTGGTTCCCAAGGCAGATTATGCCAACATGAGCACGCAGGAGCAGGATGAGTACGACCTCAACAAATTATACGAAATACTGGAACAACAAATACTTCCGCTTTATTACGACAACCACGACACCTGGCGCCAGATCATCAAGAATGGCATGCGCGACGTGCGCTTCCAGTTTGAAAGCAACAGGATGGCGCATGAGTATTACGAGTTGCTGTATAAGGGAGGTCATTAAGTAAATAGTCATTAAGTCATTGGGTCATTAGTGTTGTGCATTGTCTTAATGACCCAATGACTGAATCACTTAATGACTCTTTTCGGCGCATTTCTTATTTTTAAGAAAATTTCCCGATTGCGCAAGGATTTACTGAAACTGCTGCAGCCATTCATTATCCTGCACGTGATCATCATTGCAGGGCTGGCCGGTTATATGATCATCGAGGACTTTACGTTTGCGGAAGCCCTGTACATGACCACCATTACCATTACCACCACGGGTTTCGATGAAGTACGGCCACTATCTCCCTCCGGGCGGCTGTTCACTACTTTATTGCTCATTTTCAGTTGGGCGTCCTTTGCGTTTGTGCTTACCCGTATTACGCAGTATATCATCAGCGGTGAAATCAATAAATTCTTTAAAACGCGAAAGCTTATGTCTGCCTTGGCAAAACTTAACGGTCATGTGATAGTCTGCGGGTTCGGGAGAAACGGACAGCAGGCCGCGCATACGCTCAAAGTGCACGGACAACCCTTTGTGGTAGTGGAGCAGGATGAAGAAATCGTGGAAGATGAACTGTCGCAATTCCCTGACCTGGTATACGTAGTAGGCGACAGCACCGATGACGATGTGTTGCTGCGCGCCGGCGTGCAAAGGGCGAAGGCGCTCATCACCACTTTGCCCGATGATGCAGACAATGTGTTCATCGTGTTGTCTTCGCGGGATCTGAATCCCCGTATCCAGATCATCAGCCGCGCTTCCGACAACTCATCAGTTTTGAAACTGAAAAAAGCAGGGGCCGACAGTGTCATCATGCCCGATAAGATCGGCGGCACGCACATGGCCACGCTCATATCCAAGCCAGATGTTATCGAGTTCATCGATTACCTTTCCGGCGAAGAGGGTGAATCCATCAGCATGGAATCGGTACGCTATGAACAATTGCCGCGTGAGCTGCGCGACCGACCGTTATCGGAGATCATGCGTTGGAAAAGAACCGGGGTCAATTGCATCGGCGTAAAGACCATTGAAGGCAAATACGTGATCAATCCGCCTGAGCAGATACTCATCACCAAGGGAATGAAGGTAATGGTGCTGGGCACCCGCCAGCAGATCCAGGAGATGAAAGAAAATATCGGAGACTGATGGGTCATTTAGAAATGACCTATTGACCTAATGACTTACTGACCCTCCGCCTTGGCGGCCTTTTTGATCGCTAATAATTCCACGTCAAATATTAGTGTGGACCCGGGAGCAATGTCTGGTCCCATTTGCCTGTCGCCATACGCCAGGTCCGAAGGAATGAATAAGCGCCATTTCGATCCTACGGGCATCAGTTGCAATGCTTCTATCCATCCCTGGATCACGCCATGCACGGCAAATGTTATAGGCCTGCCGTTTTGAACTGAGCTTTCGAAAATCCTTCCATCTATCAAAGTGCCGTGGTAATGGCAGGTAACGGAGTCGTTAATACTGGGTTTTGTAGTGTCGGTGCCTGCGCGCAGTACCAGGTATTGCAGTCCACTGGCAAGCGTAACCACGCCGGGTTTCTTTGCATTTTGTTCCATGAATTTCTTTCCCTCAGCTTTGGCTACCGCTGCTTTTTTCGCATCGCGTTCCGTGGCGTGCCTGTTCACAAAAACTGATATCACCTGGCTCACCTGCTGCTCGGTCAACAAGGCCTGACCGGGTTTTGCGCCATCGTTAAGACCTTTAAGCAGCGCTGCTGTGTTTACCCCGGAAATGCCTTGCTGGCCGCAAAAGCTTCCAACGCTTACACCCATGGCATAACTGAATGAATCCAGTGCATTTTTCAACACGGGCGTGCTGGAAGTGGCCGCCGGCTTTGTTGCAGGTTTTGCAGGAGTTTTGGGTTTCGGTTTTGTGGTTTGTGCTGCCGCCATCACAGAAAACAACACACATATTAAAAGGATACGATATTTCATTTGTTTTAAAATTAAGGTGTCAAAAATAAGACAATCTGCCCGAATAGCGCACCGCCGCAGGGAAGTTCGGTTACAGTGGATTAAGCCCTGAATGCTACATTTGCGGCTAATTAAACAATGGCCAGCTTTTGCGGCCTTAAATGTTAACCTCCAATGGAATCATACATCAAGCCGCTTGAGATCAGGTGGTCCGATCTCGATCCCAATTTTCACCTTCGCCATTCCGCCTATTATGATTTTGGCGCGTATGCCAGGATCTGTTTTTTGACCGATTATGGCCTTACTACCAGCGTAATGCAGCAAGGCCGGTTTGGCCCGATACTGTTCAGGGAAGAATGCATTTTTCGAAAGGAAATTAAACTGGGCGATGACATTACCATCAACGTGCAATTATTGAAGTCCAAAGAAGATTTTTCGAGGTGGAGCATTCAGCACCAGTTCATTAAGAACGGCGACCAGCTTGCCGCGCAGCTAATAGTGGACGGGGCCTGGATGAATACCGATTTGAGAAAGCTGACTGCTTTGCCCGAGCACGCAAGGCCTTCCTTTGAGCGCATGCCAAAAGCGGAAAATTTCGAATGGATCGTTAAATAATGCAATAAGCTTCCAATATAGCAGTTAGTATAGTAATTTTCACGCTACTAATAGCAAACAATATCTGTATGAAAAAATTCTCCATTCTGTTTTTCACGATCCTGGCGGCCGCTGCCGTATCAGCCCAAAGTAATCTTCTAAATAAGGCAAAGGAAGCGCTTAATAAAAACAAAGGCGGCTCTTCGCTGAACACCGAAGAAGTGGTGGCTGGTTTGAAGGAAGCTTTATCGGTAGGCGCTACCAACAGTACAGGCAAATTGTCTGTTGCAGACGGCTTCTTTAAAGACGCTGCCGTAAAAATATTGATGCCCGAACAGGTGCAGAAGGCCGAAAAGAAAATGCGCATGCTGGGCATGGGCAAGTTGGTGGATAATACCATCCTTAGCATGAACCGCGCCGCTGAAGACGCGGCTACCTCCGCCACAGATATTTTCATGAGGGCCATCAGGGGCATGAGCATTTCCGATGCGTTGGGAATTTTGCGCGGAACAGATACTTCGGCTACCAGCTACCTGCGCACTGCCACCAACCAGGAGCTGACTACTGCCTTCAGGCCCATAATTGAAGCTTCGCTCGCAAAAGTTGACGCAACGAAATACTGGAAAGATTTTTTCACTGCATATAATAGGTTCTCTTCCGAGCCGGTCAACACCGATATTACAGCATATGTAACTGAGCGTGCGTTGAAAGGCATATTTTACTATGTTGCTGAGGAAGAAAAAAAGATCCGCAAGGACCCCGCGGCAAGAGTGACGGATATATTGAAGAAAGTGTTTTCTAATTAAGTCATTAGGTCATTGGGTCATTAAGTCATTGAATGATGGCTGAATTGTTGAAAGACGATTCAGCCATTTTTATTTGAACATTAACTGACCTGATGACTCAATGACCTAATGACTTATTGACTAAATTGCCGGCCCGATATGGTAGGACCTGTTGTCAATTTATATCGTAATGCTTTCAGCGGCTTGTCGAGATCAACCTGGTGGCTTGCATTCATCCTGCTGGTGAACAGGAGCGGTACCATGGTGGTTCCTTTCCTGACTATTTATTTAACACAACATCATCATTACAGCATTGCGCAAGCCGGCGCGGTGATGGGATTGTTCGGCGCGGGCGCAGTTGCGGGCGGTTATGTAGGCGGCAAGCTCACAGACAAATATGGGTTTTACAAAATTCAATTGGTCACGCTCATGGGTGGTGGCGTGTTGTTCATAGTGTTGGGACAAATGAAGAGCTATCCACTCATTTGCCTGTTTGCCTTTTTGCTGAGTTTTGTGAACGAAGCGTTCCGCCCGGCCAATGCTACTGCCGTTGCATATTATAGTACCGTGGAAAACCGTACGCGTTCTTATTCACTTAACCGGCTGGCCATTAATCTCGGTTGGGCGGTAGGCGGGGGATTGGGCGGGTTGCTGGCATCATTCAATTATGAATTATTGTTTTGGGTAGATGGCTGCACTAACATTGCGGCGGCGCTTTTACTTTGGCGGTCCCTGAAGCCCCCTGTACAGGCGGTGCAGGAAACGCGGGACGATACCATCGATCCCAATGCATCGGCTTACCGCGATAAGCTGTACCTATGGTTCATTGTATTTACCACCTTGTTTGCGATGTGTTTCTTTCAATTGTTCACCAATCTGCCGGTATATCTTAAGCAGGAGCTGCATTTCAGCGAGTCCTTCATCGGCCTGTTGATGGCAGTAAATGGGTTGATGATAGCTTTTGTTGAAATGGTATTAGTGTACCAGTTGGAGGGAAGGCGTTCCGCATTATCCTATATTACCATGGGCGTGGTGTTGTGCGCATGTTCGTACGCGTTATACAACCTTTTCCCGGGCACCGTCGCGCTTGCCATCAGTTCTATGATAGTGATCACCTTCGGGGAGATATTGTCGATGCCATTTATGAATGCTTTTTGGATTTCGCGCGCCAGCCCGCACAACCGCGGGCAGTATGCGGGGCTGTATACCATTGCCTGGGCCACGGCGCAGGTGTTGGGACCGGTGCTGGGTTCGCTGCTGGCGCAGCACTATAATTTCTACTGGCTCTGGTGGGCGGTAGGACTGGTGTGCTTGTTGGCTGCCGGCGGGTTCTATTATGTAAAGCGGCTGCAAAGCGCGAATTAATTACGCACCACTCACGGCTTGTATTTATCATTCAGCTTCCGCTTCTCTTTGCTCAAGGCCACCACTTTCGCAATGCGGTCTTTACGGGTTTCTTCGCGTTTGGCAGTGGTTACCCATTCCACGTATTCTTTTTTATACCCGTAGGTAAGGTCGTTGAAAAATGCGGCAGCGGTTTTGTTTTTGTTCAATGCCTGCTGCAGATCGTCCGGCACTTGCACGGTCTTATCCTTTACTTCTCTTTTAAATCCTTTTTGGTTCACTGCTACGGATTCACGTACGTAAGCGGTAAGGGCCTTTTCGTCTATTTCACTTACGTCGGTGTATTTGATGGAACGGCTGAATTCATTGTCTACGCAGTGGTTGAACATTTTTTTGGGGTCCTTCATGGCTGCGCCATTGAAAAACGTGAGCTTGGCGTGTTGCTGAAATCCGCTGAAGCCGCAAACCATGCCATTGCTGCTGTAATGCGGCCCCCATTTCCAGTCTTCGGTCAGCGAGGGGTCTGCCGCCAATATGATGGAGCGTAGTTTTTTGCAGATAGCCTGGGCAAACGGCGGCAAGGATGCTATATAGGCCAATACTTCCTGCGTTGCATTGGGGTGGAGCCTGGTAGCCATTTCGATCTTTTTTTATAAAGATGATGAAGTTAAGGGATCGACTGTTCTTGAAAATTGCTTTTTATTTCATTACCAGGAAGCACCATCTGGCCAGCTTGCCTTCAAAATCGAAAGGGGTGGTTTGGCGGGTGATGTCACGGATGCTGGCCGCTTTGATTTGCGCTGTTTCCAGCCTGAACTTGCTGAAGTTGGTGCTGAAGTACAGCAGGCCGCCTGGTTTCATCATGTGCAGGCATTGGTTGATGAGCATGACATGGTCTCGCTGTATTTCCAGGAAATCCTTCATGCGTTTGCTGTTGCTGAAGGTGGGCGGGTCCAATACCACCAGGTCGAACCGCTCATTGCGCGGCGCAGCGAGGAATTGCAATACGTCTTCTGATAGGAATGTGTTTTGCCGCGGGTTGGTAAACCCATTCAGTTGCATATTATCCTTTGCCCATTGCAGGTAAGTTTTAGAAAGATCGACGGAAGTAATGGCGGCGGCCAGGCCTGCTGCGGCATACACCGAAAAAGAACCGGTATAACAAAACAGGTTGAGCACGTGTTTATCCCTGCTTTGTTCGCGCACCATCTGGCGGGTAATGCGGTGGTCGAGGAACAGGCCGGTATCCAGGTAATCGCTGAGGTTTACGCGGAATTGCAGGCCGTTTTCATGTACTATGAATTCATTTTTTGCTGCGTCTACTTTTTCATACTGCCCCTGCCTTCCTTGTTTGCGCTGGCGTTGTTTCAGGAAAACATTTTCGGGCGCAATGGACAATACTTCCTGCATGACCTTCAGGCTTTCATCGAGCCATGATTCATATTCTTCTTCTGTTAGCGTATGTCTTCGTTTGTATTCTGCCACGTACAATTTATCCTCGTATATATCGATGCCAAAAGGAAATTCGGGCAGGTCGTGGTCGTACACCCGGTAGCAAGACACTTGCAGCCGCCGTGCTTGTTTGCTGCGGTGGCGGTACATCTTCAGCAGGCGGTTGCGGAACATCGTCAGCTTGTCGTTCATAGTTGAGCAAGGCTTATCCCGCGTTATGGCGGATAAGAATATTTACGTGCGGTTGACCTGTTATGGTACTGAAAATTAAGTGCCGGCAGTTTTGCTTTCGGTACCATTTCCTGTTTCCCCGGGCTTCAGGGTACGTTGTACCGTTAAATTCAATTCTTTTCCTTTTTGCAGCATGTATTCGTAGGCAGCATCGTAATTGTTCGGGATTTCCCCGTCGAGGATGGCGTCTTTAACGGCCGTTTTAATATCGCCAACGGCCTTGCATGGCCGGATCCCGAATGTTTCCATGATGATTTCTCCTGTAATGGGAGGTTGCCAGGTGCGGATCCGGTCGCTCGCTTCCACGGCTTCCATGCGAAGCCTTACCATTTTAAAATTATCGAGGTAACGCTTTACTTTTTGCTTGTTCTTGGAAGTGATGTCGGCCTCGCACAGCAGCATCAGCTCGTCTATATCCTCACCCGCATCGAACAGCAAGCGCCGGATGGCCGAATCAGTAATATTTTCTTTTGTCAGGCTGATGGGTCTCAGGTGCAGCTCTACCAGCTTGCGTACAAACCGCATGCGGTCGTTTTGCGGCAGCCGCAGCTTTGCGAATATGCGCGGCACCATTTTTCCGCCCACTACTTCGTGCCCATGAAAGGTCCAGCCATGTCCTTCTTCAAATTTTTTGGTCACGGGCTTAGCGATGTCGTGCAACAATGCCGCCCAGCGAAGCCAGAGGTCGTTGCTTTTGGCGGCTACATTGTCCAATACCTGCAGGGTATGATAAAAATTATCTTTATGGCCCATGCCATCGATGTATTCTGCGCCGGAAAGGTCAACCAATTGCGGGAAGATAATGTTCAATAGACCGCTTTTGTACAAAAGGTCGAACCCGATGGAGGGTTTTGGCGAGAGCAGTATTTTGTTGAGCTCTTCGGTAATCCTTTCCTGTGTAATGATGCGAATGCGTTCTGCATGATGCGTGATAGCCTCGAACGTGCGCTGCTCGATCCGGTAACCCAACTGCGAGGCGAAGCGGATGGCGCGCATCATGCGCAGGGGATCGTCATCGAAGGTTTTTTCAGGATCGAGGGGTGTGCGTATGATCTTTGATTGCAGGTCGGCGACACCGTTAAAGGGATCGTTCAGTTTTCCGAAATCAGCCGCATTGAGGCTGATGGCAAGCGCGTTGATGGTAAAATCGCGGCGCAACTGGTCGTCTTCGAGCGTGCCGGGTAGCACGGTGGGGTTGCGCGACTCCGGACGATAGCTTTCCTTGCGTGCGCCTACGAATTCTATTTCAAAATCGTCGAGGCGTATGTGTGCGGTGCCATAGGTTTTAAAAAAAGAGACGGGCGGCCTTGGATGAAAGCTGTCTGCAACGGCATGGGCTAAAGCAATGCCATCGCCAATGCAAACAATATCGGCGTCCTTTGTTTTGCGTCCGATGAGTTTATCGCGCACAAATCCTCCGATGATGTAGGCAGGAGTGCCGAGTTGGTCGGCTGCCCCGGCGATCTTTTTAAAGATCTGCAATTCATGTGCTGTGCACGGAATTTCCATGGGTGCAAAGTAAATAAATCATGCTTTATAATAGGTCATTGGGTTAATAAGTCAATAAGTCATTAAGTCATTAGGTCATTGGGGCATTAAGTTAACGTGTCGATGCATGTATTTGTAGCTAAACGACCTAATGACCCAATGACTTCAACAGTTGCTCGTCCTTTATATCATACGCGCATTTAAAATGCCCTTCCGGGCAGGTGGGCCGTCCATGCAGTCCGCAAGGCCGGCAATATAGCGGCTCAAGCCTTTCAACAATAAATCTCATATCTGCCAATGGCCCGAACCCGAAAGAGGGGAGGGTAGAGCAATATACGGCGGTGGTAGGCGCATTTACGGCCGATGCAAAGTGCATCGGCGCTGAGTCGTTCACGTAATTCATGACGGCTCCTTGCTGCAGGGCGGCAGATTGAAGAAAGCTTAGTTTGCCGGCGAGATTGATGATGTGCGGCGCGCCTGCCTGTATTGGGACTCCTTCCGGGGCTATTTCCTTCAGGCTATTAATGACTGGCGCCTTGTCATTGGAGATTTCCTGGGAAAGCCCCGGCGGATGCGCCGCGGCTTGACTGGTGTAGTTTGATAGCGATCGATCCGTTGATGTGTTACTGATAACGCTGTTTCGAATGGTTTCACACAAAGCATGGTCGCCCGGCGCGCCGATAAGGTACACCACCAGGTTTGCCGGGAGCTTGTTGATAAAAGAAACCCATTTATGTGCAGGGTATTGTTTGGTAAACCACACTGAGGCAGGAGCAATGCAGATATATGGCTGTGATTGATAGCCTCGTACAAATTCATAGTCCGCAGATGATGGGTACAACCGAGGGCGCATCACTTCATCGCCGGCAAAATGCTTTACCAACTCGTCGTTGCGTTCTATCTCATGTATAGGTTTATCGCTGGTTGAAATAATATGTGGAATTTTTTTGGAGAAGAGGAAGCTAAAGGGATTTTTATCGAATCCAATGGTTTCTTTTGCCCTCGAAAATGCGGTGAGCAGGCCCGTGGCAGCGAAGCGCTGCACATTGATCACTTTGTCGTACCGCTGCCTGCGGATGTGCAGGAGCATCTTACAGAGATTTTTATTCTTGTGTTTCTTTTTATCCCAGATCAATACCTGCCGCAACAAGGGATGGCCAATCAACAAACCCTCATTACCCTTGCGCACGAGAAAATCTATCTGCGCGTTGGGGAAGCGTGCGTGCAGCTTTTCTATCAGCCCGGTGGCAAGCACTACATCGCCGATGAAGGCGGTTTGTATGATGAGGAAACGCTCCATAAGGAACTATGCCAATTAGCAAATGAAGAGCACAAAAATCGATTGAACCGGATAATTAAGATTCATCCATGTCTCTATCTTCTGATTGCTGACTTGAATGTGCTAATCGGATAATCTATTAAATAATCCGCGAATGTAAAGCAAAACCCGCGTTTAAGGCCGGATGACGGTCACCGTTCCATCCCTGTTCCATTTTATAATCGATGATGGCTGCGCGGTCCGATCATCATCCTGCCGGTATTGCACCACGTAATCCACTGATTGTTTGATATGCCCCGAAATTCCGGCAAAGCTTTGCGGCGAAGGCTCTCCCGATATATTTGCTGAAGTAGAAACAATAGGCTTTTTAAATCTTTTCAGCAAATGCCGGCAAAAGGGTTCCTGCACCAGCCGGATGGCTATCGTACCATCTTCAGGGATAAGATTGTCGGCAAGACCTACCGCTGCTTCATAAATGATCGTGGTGGGCTGTTGGGTGGTTTGCAGGTAGTCGAACACCCGCAGGTCTGGATTGGCCACATATTGCAGCACGTCGCGCTCTTCAGCCAATAGTACGATCATGCTTTTGCGTGGCGGCCTGTTCTTAAGCGCATAGATCTTTTCCACTGCCTGCGCATTGGTGGCATCGCAGCCTATGCCCCAGATGGTATCGGTGGGGTACAGTATCAATCCGCCCTTGCTAAGCACAGCCAAACATTGTTCGATATCCTGTTGAAATTCCGGTATCATGTATCTGCGAAGATAACGACACGATTTTTGCTGTTATCAACACTTTGATCAGCAACTCCAGTCCGGTCGTACGGCCAACCAGCGAATACTTACTCTCCAACATACTTATCTCTGCAATCCAAAAATCCAGTTTTTAAATCTGTGCTATATTCTTCCCATCTGTGATTATGTTTGCAAAAATTCTGATATGGAGCTCAAACAACTCATCGAAGAAGCCTGGAACAATCGCGAACTGTTGAAGGAATCCAAATACATGGAAGCAGTAAAAGCCGTGATAGAGGAGGTTGACAAAGGAAGGTTAAGGACCGCCGCACCAGCAGCCCAGGGCTGGCAGGTAAATGAATGGGTGAAGCAGGCC
Organism: Chitinophagaceae bacterium; assembly: GCA_035628135.1. Classification (GTDB taxonomy): domain Bacteria; phylum Bacteroidota; class Bacteroidia; order Chitinophagales; family Chitinophagaceae; genus DASPKM01. Next base: position 82,598 of record DASPKM010000002.1, read on the forward strand.
ATACTGCTGTACTTCGCCATTCAACCCATGAAGACCTGGACGTTGGAGCCGTTTGAGTTCTATGACAAGATGCTGTTGAAATCCAATTACAAGGATTTGGGCGTGCGGGCCGTTCCCCACGCAGTGGCGCGGTACGGCGCATTCATTGCAAGGAACGTGGTGCTGATGCCCTCTTACGTAAACATAGGAGCATACGTTGATGAAGGCACTATGGTAGATACCTGGGCAACCGTGGGAAGCTGCGCGCAAATAGGAAAGCATGTGCACCTGAGCGGTGGGGTAGGTATCGGCGGCGTATTAGAACCCTTGCAGGCCTCGCCGGTAATTGTGGAAGATGGATGCTTTATCGGCAGCCGCTGCATAGTAGTAGAAGGCGTAATAGTGGAAAAAGAAGCCGTGCTGGGCGCCAACGTGGTCCTGACCAAATCCACCAAGATCATCGATGTAAGCGGTCCCGAACCGGTAGAATACAAAGGCCGCATTCCCGCACGCAGTGTAGTGATACCGGGCAGCTATGCAAAAAAATTTCCCGCGGGAGAATACAGCGTAAGCTGCGCGCTCATCATCGGGCAACGCAAGGCCAGCACCGATTTAAAGACGAGCCTCAATGATGCGCTGCGCGATTTTAATGTGAGCGTATAAAATGAAAATGGCCCAATGACATTATGGGTCACCGGGCCATGTAAAAGAATTGACGATTTGGTTACGCGCCCCTGCAAGGCCTGTAATAAATGCATTGCTTCTTTATCTCTCTCACTTTTATTTCTCTTTGCTTTTGTTTTTGTTTGGATGCCGATGCTTTCCTGCTAAGCGTGAATGGTACGCCTACGGTTACATTCCACATGGATGCATTGGACGACAGATAGGTAGTACTTGATTTGCCGCCTGCCTGGGTGGTGATGGTTTCGTCGCCAAAATTGCCCAGCGCCTGGATGTATTGGAAGCCAACGGTAAGTACACGGTCGCGGCCCCTGCCGAACTCGAAGTCGGTGCCGGCGGTAAGGGCGGTTTTCCAGTTGCCCGCATTGTATTGGTACAGGGCCCCGTTTTTATTGGCTTCAAGGTTCGGCCTGTTGCCGGGATTGAACGCTATACCAGCCGAGGGCTGTATGCGAACATTCCATCCGTTATTTTTATTTTTTGCAAGTGCCGGGGCATTTTTCGATTTGCTGCCGCATCCGCTACGGGCATATTTGGAGCAGCCGGATTTACCTTGTTTAGCCGATTGCTTAGACTCGCTTTTTTTAGAAGCAGACTTATTGAAATAAATAGGTTTGGTGCTGAACATATAACCGCCTTCAATGCGGATCTGGCGGCTGCCTGCCACGGCGGAATAGTTGTTCATACCGGTCTCCAGGTCGTCGAACCGCATAGCCACTGACGAGCGGTTGGTGGCCAGGGCCAGGTATGGGCCATGGGTCTTCTTAAACTTGTAATCCATGCGCAACCCGATCTGGGGCGAGACATAGGAGCCAAGCGGCGAGAGGCACCTGAGATCGTTGTATGAAATGCTGGTGTTGGATGGTTCGATACCTACTTTGGGAGTGAGGGACAATTGAGCATTCGCTGCAAAACCCAGCGCAACGAACACGAGAAGGGTAAATGCTGCTCTCATAAACAATATAATTTGTGGTGTACAGTAATTTAGGATTTTTTAACACCGGAAAAAAGAATAATACATGAGTGGCGGGAGAAAATCCAAATTGCCCTATATTTGCAGCCCTGTTTAAGGCAGGCTGTTCAACAGCCCGTTAGCCTTTAATAAGCGGGCCCAGGTGGCGAAATTGGTAGACGCACCGTCTTCAGGTGGCGGCGCCGCGAGGTGTGCTGGTTCGAATCCAGTCCTGGGCACAGTAAAGCCTTGTAAGTGTCAATCTTATAAGGCTTTTTCATTTGGGTGTGGGTCGTTTTTCAACGCTTTTTTCCGCTTTCTGCCACATTGTTTGACCCACAAATGACCCACAGTTTATACGAGAATTGCCTTTCTTATCAACGGTAAATAATAATCTTTTATCATCTTTCGAAAAATGTACGTTACCTGTTATTTCATTGGGCTGAGATTCGTAATTCTATCAATTAATTCTCCTTTTAAATTAAAGAGAGCAACCCTTACTAATCCCGAATGTATCAGATAAAATGTACTCATTTCCAACAAACCCACGCCCATCTCGCGTCCATGTAAGGCCATTGTATTTTATCTTATCATCACTTCTAATTTTAAATTTCAATTTACTTTTGCTTGAGTTATCGTATATAAAAAACGTACGGCTTTCTGATTCGACGGCTATGTTGCCAGGCAGAGCTATTGATTCGGCTTTCATAAAACATGACGACAATGACAAGGCTATTAGGACCAGGCAAGAAATCGCATAGTTAACCTTTTAGTAGACTAAGAAGCAGTTAATGAACTCCTTGTACTCGTCGAATTTTCTTTTTATAGATAAGGAAATTCACGCCAATCACTGCCCCCATTAAGGGTAACACTATCGGCAGTACCACGGAACTCAAATAGTCTGGCAGATATTGGTATAGAGCAATGATTAACGCGACGTATAAGATCAGCGATAGTAGCATGCCCAGAAAACTATATCCGACTGCCCCACTAAAATCCTCAGACCGCGTGATACTTTTGAAATGAAAATACCCCATTATGGTAACACCAATAAACATGGAAACAAACATGACTAAGAATGTGTAAAAGATGGATGCTTTTAGGCTGTTACTGTCAAACAATAAATAAATATGACCCCCAAGAATTGAAAATCCCAGTCCTGATAAAAATTCAAGAATGATGAAAAGCAATTGTTTCTGATTGGAGGTGCTTTTTTTCATTTGTGCGGCTCCTAACTACGGTTGACAATCCAAATATAATTTTTTTCCTGATCCTCTCTTTTTGAATGAAGCCGGATCAGGAAAAAATTACCTACCCACAAGCTTCTCACGGAGTACTTCATAAGGTGTTTTCCCTTTTAATGCTGCGTTAGGTCGATTGTAAGTACTGTAAGTACCCCTAAACGGCGGACAGTTTAAAATTAGAGAGATAAGCTTAATTGAGGTATAGTCATTGTTGACACCGATTGGTAGTTTAGAAGCGCAAAATTTTAATTCCTTTTGTAATTTTAATTCCTTTTGTAATTTGAAAAGATTCTCTTTTGCTTCTTTAAGCGAACCAAATCTTGTGACGTCTTCGAATTTCATGATGGTTTTCAACTATCGTGTAACGTTAAAGTGTTTATGAAGTTGTGGCATTTGAAAAACGTCAGTTTCAATTAACCACAAAAGCAAAATAGTAATTTATAGTTGAATGCTTGACCTCCAGCCACAATTTCATAAACACACGGTTAGTAGCCGTTTTAATTCCCGCCGAGCTGTTTTCTCATGTCCATGTTGAGGCTATACTGCTCTTCGACAGGAACAGCCTTACGAGAGTTTTTATCGATGTCTTTACCTTCCTTTGTCCATAAGAATGGATAGAAGTTGTAAACCTTATTTCCGTCCAGTTTTGAAACTTCATCCTTCCAATTCTTCCAGCGAAGACCTTTATAGAACTTATCTAAATCATGATTAAAACAGAAAAGTAGAAATTCAGTGTAAGTTAAATCTAAAGCTTCCCACTTTAGGTTGTCCGGAGAAAGGTAGTACACCTTGCCTGCATCTTTTCCCAACGCTCCACCATTTAAAGCATAAAAACCTCCAACAGCATCGTCGGCTATTAATAAAAATGAAGGACCTTCACCAAATTCTTTAAAAGTTTTTCCTTTGTTCCAGTCCGGAAGTGTCCTGTCTAATTTTGAATGTCCTGAACCCAGAATACGTATCCAGCCATTATCTATCAGTAACCCGCCTGAAGAATAAATAATAGCACCCATAGGAGAGCGTGTAGTTACTTGTGTTTTATATAATGCATCCCTTGCCTTTACTGTATCACACGGCAGTACTTCAACTTTGTTCTTTGCTTCTTTAATCCACTCTTGAACAAGTGTCCACCCTGGTTCTTTCGTGTTTATCAATTCGTCAACCGTTCGCATCTTATTTTGGGCAATAATGGCAGATGTTGATAGAATGAAAAAAATTGCTGAAAATAGTTTCCTCATGCTTGATTTAAAATGGCTACGAACTCATTAGTATGCGCTATTAATGGTGAAATTAGTGCACATATTTCGACAATGCAGTGTGGATATGCGCAGTGTTTTCAATCCTATTGAACAGCTGTCAATTTAAACGTTTTTTGCTAAATTTGTCCCGACAGGTAAAAACTGTAAAAAAGTAACACGAACCGGCACACATTTCCTATGTGTGTCATTTCAAGACCAAATCTGAAGCACACTTCACAACTAAATAATTGACACCTAAGGATGAACGAATCCAGTCCTGGGCACTTTCTCCTCCATAGCTCTAGCGAAAGAGGTCATGTAAACCTTGTAAGTGTTGATCTTGCAAGGTTTTTTGTTTTTGGTGAATTACCGGCGTGGCCAATACTATATCTACTTGTTAACCGACGCAAACCACTCAATGATCTTTGGATATAAATCGGCAATGGTTTGACCTTGCGCCCGGTTACGGTACAGATCGATCAGGAACTTATCGAAATGCTCGAATTGTGGAAAGCCGCGGCCCCTGGTCATTGTGTTATCTATAAACGCAATCAATTTTTGCTGTTCGCTTTCAGGCGCATAGTCCAGTATCCTGAGGCTTATCAAGCCCCAGTTCATGTACTCATTAAACGCAGAAATGCCGGGATAATAGTTCTTGTCCATTTTCACATCAACCCAACGGTCCCTGTTGCTGGTTGCTTTGGCAATTTCCTCCGCAAGTTTATCTGATTCGGGGTTGATATAGCCATGATTAATTTCACCGAAGATAGTAGTGCCCCGAATAACGATCTCGGCATTTTCGGTTAGCTGTATGTCTTTGAACCACACTTGCAAATCTTCCCGGTATGGAAAATTGACATGCGAATGGAGTTCTTTAAAATTATTGCTTTCAAACCAGGAAGCAGATTGATTATAACCAACAAGCGGTGAAAAAATCACTTTGTAAGAATTGTAATCGTTCGAGGATGGAAAATTTTTATCGAGCCAGCGTTTCATTTCCGGGATGTTTGCCGTGTCTCGTAAAAAAGTCTCCTGGGCGGCATAGGTTTTACGGTTTTCGCTATAAAATCGCAGAAAATCTGCAGAGTCGGCAAACGACTGCAATTGCGAGATAAATGGGCGTAAATGATTGAGTGCTTCCCCAGGGAACCCGGTCCGATCATAAATTTTGCTCTGAACAATTTTCCCTCTTTTATCAAACTCATAGGAATAACCGTTCATTTTCAGTTTGAAATAAGCGTAGAAGTCCTTCTTGATCTCTGCATCTATCCCAGCAACAAGCGGATGGTCCCTGAATTTATCGAACCACGCACGCATTGCTTTGTAATAGTCAGATTTCTGGTAAACCAGATTTTTATTGCTGATGCCCGTTGGTGTTATTGCAATGACCACGTTTACCAATTCGTAGACTTCAGGGATCTCGACAGATATCTTTCCCTTGTGTTTTCGCTGATATTTTTTATCAAAATGGGCCGCGGGAATGAATTTGGTTCCTATAATTTGCTGATAACAAGGTTTGCCATCCCACTCGATAATGAAATCGTATTTTTTCCCTTCTTCAACTTTAAAACTAATTGAATCAACATCAGTGATGAAGGTTACTTTGTGCGATTTACCATTAATAAGTTCCGCTTTATACACGTCAGGCTTTGCCTGCGGGGACAAGTTCCATCCACTCCTTTTAAAAGTTTTGCCATCCCGGATGCTGATTACTGCCTTATTTGATTTAATGACCGGCAAATTTTCCTGGGCATTTGCGGAGATTATAAACAACGTAAATGCAAAAACGAGTTTTATTAAACGCATTTGTAAAAGATTATTCACGTTTAAGGACTCAGTATCGCAGGAGATGTTGCATTCAGCCTAAAAGCGCAGAAATCGACAATAGAGGCTGATACGGACGCCAGTGTTCATTAAATGAATGCTGATCACCTGGCAGGGCATCTTATCTACCGCAACGCCCTCAACCCCTCCTCCGCAATAAAATTCCCCGGGTTCAACCTTAACGACTCTTCATACGCCTTCCTCGCAAGCTCTTTATTTCCCATCCTCCTGTAAATATCGCCGAGTAAATTTTGCGCTAAAAAAGATTGGGGGTTGATCTGCGTTACAAATTGCATAAGTAATAAAGCCTCATCGGTCCTGTTAATGCGCAGCAGGTACCTTGACCATGTTCCAAGCTCTTCGGGCACAAGATTGCTGTACTCCGTTTTATCCAATGCGTTATACAGTTGCAGCGTCTTATCGGCGCCATTATTTTTTAATGATTGCCCGATCCATGCATTCATATTCTTTTTGGGCAACTGGGTAGGCTCGTCGTATAACAGATTTAGTATAGTAAAGCCTATTTCCCTTATTTTGGTAACACCGGTGTTATTGACGAAAATGATCACCTTATCATCTTCCGGGATCCTGATCACCAGGCTGTTGAAGCCGTCGACCTCTCCGCCATGCGAAACGATCGTTATTTCTTTTGCTTTCATTTTCTTTTTTTCTATAAACCATCCATAGCTGTATCCCTGTCCCGACCGAACCTCTGAGCTTGCCTCATTGGTTTTTTTGATCAATGAGTCATGTAAAACTGAATTATCCTGGAAAAGCCTTACCCATTTTAAAAGATCAGGCACAGTTGAAGTAACCCCTCCCGTAGAGAATGGAATGGTCATATCATAATAGCCCGCAGGAATCAAACCGGTCAATGACCGCACATACCCATACGCCCTGTTCGGTATCAGTTGATCATTATTAAAAAAGCCAGCATGCTCCATTTTTAAGTGATGAAATAAATAGCGTTGTAGCGCTTCTGCATACGTTGAACCGGTAACCTTCTCAATGATAGCGCCCAGGATATAGTAACCTGAATTGTTATACCGGAAATTCGAGCCGGGAGGGAATTCCGGCGCACCGGAACAATAGCGCAATACAAAGCTGTCGACCGGGATATAATTTTTATTGATGCGTTCAAGGTCGGGGCGGTTGGTAAAAGATGGTATTCCTGATGTATGGTTTAACAATTGATGCAGGCTGATATTTCTTCCGTGCGCAGGATAATAAGGCAGGTAGTCATTGATGGTATTTTGCAGCCTGATCTTTCCTTCCTGCACCAACTTCAATACTAAAGAAGCTGTTATCGGTTTCGTTAAAGATCCAATTCTGAAAGCAGACTCGATAGTGTTTCGGATTTTCCATTCAAAATTTGAATATCCAAAAGCCTTTTGATAGATGATCTTGTCATTTTCCGCGACCAGGATCGTACCATTAAAATAACCGTGGTCCGCATACTTCTGAATTAGCTGGTCGATTTCCTGGATCTTAGGTTGGCCGGACGCCTGAATGAGGCTCGCTGCAAATGCTGCAAACAGCAGTGTCACGTTGATTTTACCAAACATAGTACGATGAGTTTCGTTGTTAAAAGTAACCCAGTGCCTGGAGCTGAAAAAAGCAGTTTTTAACATGCCGTCACAATTATCGTCACTTATTTTAAGACCTGTTATCGAAGAAGCCGCATTCCTGGAAATATCGATATATTACAAATAATACTATGAAAACAAACAAGATATACCTGCTTATTTGCCTTATACTGTTGTCTTGCCATTTACAGGCCCAGCCCAACGAAAGGCAGCAGATCAATCGCCTTGTTTCGCTGGCAAAACTTTGGAGTACTATAAAATACTTTCATCCTTCATTAGCTTATGAGTACGTGAATTGGGATTCTTCACTGGCAACGGCTGTTCCCAAAGTCATGGCAGCTACAAATGACAAGGAGTATGCTATGGCGCTTGCCGAAATGCTGAGTGTGTTAAAGGACCCGGTGACCAACATCACCTACAACAAACCTGATCAGGTGGCGGACAACAGGTCATTCGATTACAGGTTCACAGAAGACTCAATCCTGGTTATAACCGCCGGCAGCTATTTGAAACTTTATTCTGGTGAAGCCCAGCGTAAGATCATGGAATTGAATACGCGTGTTTCGGGCGCCAGCGTTTGTATCATCGATCTTAGGACAACGGAGAAAACCGGGGAATATGGAAAGCTTGCGCTTTTCTCTGCATTTTCAAACCTCGAACGATCGATCACAACAAAGCAATTGATCGCTCCGGGACAACGCTTTCGATTGCATCGTGGCTATGAGAATCAATCTGGATTTATTTCTTCCGGGCAGTATCAATCAAAATTGGTGGTAGAGAATGGAAAGCGGATTATACCTGCAAGAAATGCAAAGGATATTCCCGTCATCTTTATATTAAACAGGAATTCAGAAGTGCTTCCCAGCATGTACCCATTACAGGCGTCAGGAAAGGCGCTTATAGCGTATGAAGGCGACATCAATGAATTCTCAACCGGTCAAACCGAACAAATCGAAATGGGCGAGGGACTGCTTGCCAATGTTCGGTTGACTGAACCCATTTCCATCGAAGGCAATAGCGCGGGCCTCCAGGCCGATCGCTCCTTTCCCGAAACAGAAAGCGCTTCCATCGTGGGTGAGGCAATTGTCCTGGCGCGCAATTATAAAAGTTCTTCGCTTGTTAAAAAGCCTTTGCCTGCCGTTGCGACATCGTTCCCTGAAAAAACATACCCTGAAATGAGATATCCTGACATAGGATATCGAATGCTCTCAATTTACCGCCTGTGGTCTGCCATCAATTATTTCTTTCCTTACAAAAATTTACTGGAGCGGGATTGGGATGATGTGCTTCGGGAGTTCATACCCAAATTCATGAACGCTAAGGATTCACTCGAATATTCTTTAGCAGTTGCGGAAATGGCCACGCATATTCATGATTCGCATGCTTACGTGAGTGGAAAAACTATATCGGACTACTACGGAACAGGATATTCGCCCATACGGGTGAGAATGATCGAAGGCCTTCCTGTAATCACTTCTTTCAGGAATGACTCTATTGCCAGGTCAGCGGGGCTTAGTATTGGCGACATTATCATAAAAGTGGATGGGGAAGACGCAAACACAAGGCTCCAGCGATACTACAAATACATTGCCGCCTCTACCGTTCATAATCGCATGTATCGCGCAGCCTTTGGATTTATGAATGGAGCTCCTAATTCAATTGTTACCCTGACAGTAAAAGATAAATACAATAAAATAAAAGAGGTGAACCTCCCGCGGAGATATGAAGATTATTATACACTGTATAACAGAGAGCGGTCTGGCGAAATGATAAAACTGTTGCCAGGTAATATCGGTTATGTAGACCTGGACAGGTATCCCTTGCACGACATGGACAAAATGCTGGAACAATTCAAAACCACAAAAGCCATCATATTCGATATGCGTGGCTATCCGAAAGGTGATTTTTTTTGGTTCTTAACACCCAGGCTCGCGCTTAAAGAAAATACTCCCGCGGCTTTATTAGAAACGCCGCTTGTATCAAAAGGCAATCAACTTACCTGGGAAGGCACCTTTCAATTTATTCAGCCCAAGCCAACTGATAAATGGACCTATAAAGGGAAAACAGTTTTGCTGGTAGATGAGCGGGCAGTAAGCCAGTCCGAACATACCGGCTTATTTTTCCAGGCGGCAAACAACACGAAGATCATCGGAACCGCAACCGGGGGCGCAAACGGTGAGATCACAACAATACTGCTTCCGGGAAATATGGCTGTTGGATTTTCGGGTCAATCGGCCAGGTATCCAAATGGCAAACAATTACAGCGGAAGGGATTGCAACCCGACATAATAGTAAAAGAAACGATTTCGGGGATCAGAAATGGGAAAGACGAAATACTGGAGGCCGCAATAAAATATTTATCAGGACAGTAACCGCATTTTCAGTGAAGAACTAATTTCGGGATTGTTAAGCTTACAGAGTAGAGGTCATCTTTCTGGCATACTTCCAATTGATGCGTGTGGGCATACAGCAGGTCAAGCCGTCTTTTGACATTTGCCAATCCCAGGCCCGGACGCTCATTCCTGGTCTTTGGGGGGCGGCTGTTTTCCACCTTAAACGAAATGAAATTATCACGGGTCTCAAGATCGATGCTTATCCACGCACCATTTACTGAAGCGCTAAGCCCGTGTTTGAAAGCATTCTCAACAAATGGCAGCAAAAGAAGGGGCGCAATGCTTACATTTTGAAAGTCCCCGCGCTGTTTAAAGAAAATATCATATCCATCGTTATAGCGGATTTTTTCCAACTCGATATAATTCTGAATATGATGTACTTCTTTTTCGAGCGGAACCTTCGGAGTGTTGGCGTCGTATAACATGTATTTCATCAAATCAGACAATTGCAGTATCACCTCAGGAGCAACATCAGATTTTTGCAAGGCAAGACCGTACAGGTTATTCAGGGTATTCAGGAAAAAGTGAGGATGGATCTGGGACTGCAAATATTTGATCTCAGAATACAATTGCCGTTTTTCCACCTCTTCCAGTTTTTGCTGGCTTTGATACCAATGGGTAATTGCTTTCACAAATAACGCGATCATAGAGGTTGGGTACAGCATCAGGAGTGACTGCAGAAAAAGCCTGAGGCTCCAGAAGCCGCCGGGATGGCGGCTCTCTCCATTAAAAAAAGCGGGATATATGTATGAGTGATATACATAAAGGTTAAGCGCCATCTGCGCCAGGGTCGCTATGACGAGTGACAATAAAAACGAAGCTGTAAACAAAACGTATTTCTTTTTCAGGAAAAACCTTGGGAACAAAAAGTCGATGGTCCAGTATGTGATCGCCATCTGCCCAATGAGAAAGAAAAAGCGGCGGGCGAAAGATTCTGCATAGTCTGTTGCCTCCTGTCCGTCAACTGTGGCAATGGATGAAATAGTCCATATAAACAGCCAAAACAAAAAGTGGATATGTATTTTTTCCCGGAGCATTGTTCGGACGACCTGCATTTTAGGCAATTAATACAGGCAACCTCCATTAAAGGTCATCAAATTGGGGATTCACCCAACATTTGAGGCGTCTTTTTTAGTTTTTTATGTGAACAGGCTGGTTTTTTATGCGAACTATTCACTCCGCAGCGTGCTGACAGGATTCGCCATGCTCGCCTTAATGGTTTGAAAGCTGATGGTAACCAATGCAATCACCAGCGCAATCAATGTAGCAAACCCAAATACCCACCACGATATATTTATTTTATAAGCAAAGTTCTGCAGCCATTTATCCATCATCCACCATGCAAAGGGAATTGCGATTACAGCTGCTATCAATACGAGTTTTAAAAACTTTTGTGACAGCATAGCCGTGATGTTTGCCGAAGATGCGCCCAGCACTTTCCTGATCCCGATCTCCTTTACCCGGCGCATGTTGGCGGAAGATGAAATACCAAACAAACCAAGACAGGAGATCAGAATGGCCAAAATGGAAAAATAGTTGAAAATATTACCCAGCCGCATTTCTTTCCGGTACAACTTATCAAATGCTTCCTGCAGAAAGAAATAATCAAATGGCCTGTCAGGCACTACCTTTTTAAATGCCGATTCGATTTGTTTTAATGTAGATGAAATGTCGCCCGAAGACGATACTCTCACAATCATATTATCTAAGTAGTAAGATTGAGGAGCAATTGTCAGGATCAATGGCTCAACGGGATGATGCAATGACTGGAAATGGAAATCTTTAACAATACCGATAAGGTTTCCTTCTTTCGGCTTTCCCGCGGCAACGGATTGCATAGTTAGCTTAACTCCCGCAACAGAAGTAATTCCAAAGTTCTTCGCGGCGGATTCATTTATGATAAAAGCATTCTTATCAGTAGAAAAATCTTTGGAGAATGCTCGTCCATCGACAATTTTCATTTGCATTGCCCTAATAAAATCTTCATCAACCAGTAATGTGAATGCATTCGAAGAATCGATCCGGCCATTATCATATATCAATGTGTTGAAATCGTAAAAGCCTCTGACCCAGGGGAAATTCGATAAGGCGCTTACTTCGGAAACTCCGGGCACCCTAAGTATTTCCTGCTTAACAGATGCAAAGTTTTCCTGGATCTTTTCATCCCTCACCGGAATTACCAATTGCTGATCCCTCTTAAAGCCTATGTCTTTTGTTTGAATGTAAGAAAGCTGCGATTGTATGATCAGGGCAGCTGCAATCAAAGCAATACAGATTACGAATTGGAAAACCACTAAAAAAGATTGCAAAGAAAAGGTTGGTTTGGATTTCGCCAATGACACATTTTCTCGCTTCAAAACATTCACAACGCTAAAGGCAGATAGCAATTTCATCGGGAACATTGGAATGATCAGCCAAATGGCCCCGATCAGCAAAACAATACCACCCCAAACAACCAAAGCATCAGGTGAGAAGGCAGATAGCTGCAATTCCAATGTACTGTTGAATACAGGTAGTACGAGCTTAACTACCAAAGCCGAAAGCACAATGGCCGCAATCAAAAAAGAACCGGTTTCGGTTGCGCTTTGCCACCACAGGTCCCGGTTAGTGGCTCCTACTACCTTCCTGATGCCAATTCCCCGCAGCCTTTGCATAATACGGGAGAGTAAAAGGTTGATGAAATTGATCGCTGCAATGATCAACGTCAGCAACGCGATCGTTATGAATATGACGATGGTAGTTTTACTGGTTGAAGGATGCATCTCGGCTTCCAGGCTGGAAAAATGGACTTCATTTAAAGGCTGAAGGCGATGGTCACGGGTTTTAGCAACATCGGGGCGCAGGAATTTTTGTTCAAAACCGTTCATGCCTGCGTCTATTTTGCGCGCATCCGCCGGTTTTTCAATAGTAAAGAATGTGTAGACCGGAGGAAAATACCAGGTGCTTTCATTACTTGCTATCCATGTTCCCACAATCGTGCGGGCAGATGAAAGGGGAGCCAATATATTGAACTGGAGGCTGGAGTTTCCGGGGATATTCTCCAACACTCCCGCTATTGTAAATAAATTTCCTTCTATCGACAGCAGCTTCCCCACCGCGTCTTCTTTTCCAAAATATTTTTCAGCTGCGGATTGCGTCATTAAAATGCTGCCGGGATTATTTAAAACGGTGTTCGCATCGCCGCTTATTAACTGAAACGAAAAGACTCTAAAGAAAGTGGAGTCCACGAAAAAGAACTTGTCTTCTTGAAATGCTACATTCTTCTCTTTATTGGTAACACTTACGCTGTACGGCAGCATCCGCACTGCATCACGAATATCAGGGAATGCTGATTGCATAAGGCTCGCCATTGGGATATAAGAATGCGCCATCTGGGTTGTTCCGGCGTCATTTGTTTCAAAAGTGGTAAGACGATATATCTTATCTGCGTCCTTGTGAAAGCGGTCGTAGCGTATTTCGCCATACACAAAAAGGAAAATGATAACGCAACAGGCAATGCCCGCGGAAAGACCTGTGAGATTGATAAAAGTGTACAGCTTGTCTTTGCCCAGGTAGCGTAAGGCTTCTTTGAAATAGTTGTTGAGCATTCGTTTTGGTTTTAAAGCACTGGGGAATTCGCTCAAAAAGCAGCCCGCACTAACTAATCTCCCGAAAGTATGCCAAGAGATAACCAACTGTTTTTTAATCGATTATTGAGAGAACATGCCCGTGTTCTGTACGGTTTTGATACAGTGGTTGTTCGATTATAATCACCGCTTTATCATTCTTTTTTCACGGTGGTGCTATAAGTTTTATGCTTTTGCAAAACCTGAACTACGTATACTCCCGCCGAGGCATAACCGGGAACCTGTATGCTTAATCTTGAGCCTGTGATAAACGTACGTTGATGACGCAACAGCACTTTGCCATTTAGGTCCATCAGGCGGATTTCGCCATTGCCACTTTCTATATCGCCCAGTTGTACTTCCAATGTATTTGACCGCGAAAACCTGGTCCAGGTGATCATGCGCGTATTTGACAATGGATTTTTTACCAGTATGATGGCACTGTATTCAAACTTGTTGTCATCATCCACCTGTCGTAGCCTGTAATAATAAAGCGGGTGCTCGATATTCCGGTCGGTAAATGAATAGGAACGCAGTACATTGCTATTGCCGGCACCCGCCACAAAACCGATCTTCTTAAAGTTGGCGCCATCGGTCGACCGTTCCACCTCGAAGCCTTTGTTGTGTTGTTCAGTGGCGGTTTGCCAATTCAATACGATGCTGTTTCCTATCAATTTGCCCGTGAAATCGGTCAGCGTTACAGGGAAAGTTGTTGAAGGAATGATAGCACTGAACAATCCCCTTCCGTAAGTAGCAGCGATGATGGTGTTGTCGCTGGGCCTTACCTTCAGCATCGTTACACGTACCAGCGGCACGCCCAGGTGGGGCATCCATGCGGTGGACACGCCATCCACGGCATCAGTGCTGTATACGCCGGCTTCGGTGCCGATAATAAGCCTTGTATTGGAGCCAGGTTCAAACACAGCCCAGCGTACGGGAATGTCCGGCAGGTCGCCATCGATAGCGCTCCACGATGCGCCGCCATTGCTGGTATACCACAAATTGTTTATGCCATAGTTGGTGAATACGGCAACCAGATGATTATCGGAAGTCCCGGTATTGATGCAATTAAGATATCCTGAAAACAAAGGACTCCCGATCTCAGTCATGTTTGCCGCCACGTTGCTGGTGATGACTGCATTGGCATTGTCAAGGCGATATAGCCTGGTGCCTGTGCCTACAAAAAGGCGGTTGGGCGTAAACGGCGACATCGTCAGTGCGCTGACCGTTCCGCCGGGCAATGGATTGAAGCTGATATTGACGATATTTTGTCCATCGGTATTGTGGGCACTGGGCCACCGGTATATGGAATTGGCCGGGGCACTTGTGTACAGGATGTTTTGTCCGTCATCATAGGCAAAAGGATTAATGAACAATGGGCCCGCCGGCATGCTAATGCCTGTCCACGAGGCCCCGCCATTGGTGCTCCTGAAATAACCATTGTTCTGCATGCTCGTGAACTGGATTTGCGTATTGAGCTGGTTGATATAGTTAAAACCACCATCGCCCCCCGTAACGTGGTGCGAAAAGCTTAACCCGGGGTTCATAAATTTATGACTGCCATTATCCTGCGAGCCTGCAAGAAAATAATTGCTGCCATCGCCAGGGTGCATGGAGCATGCATAGAATTGTTTGATCGCGAGGTTCCTGTTCTTACCCTTGAAGGTTTGTCCGCCGTCCCTTGAAAAATAAACTCCGCCATCGCAACCTATCAACACCCAGCTTTCGGTGCCTTTTCGAAACCATTCCATGTAATGGTGATCAACATGTACGGTCTTACTGTTCAAACCACCATCAAAAGTGAATTGCGCATAGTTCTGGCCGTTATTTTTGGATATCCATGCATTTATTCCACCAATCACTACCTGGTTCGATGAGTCGGGATGGATGCCCACGGTAAGATTATACCAACCTTGCTCGCCAGCAATGACGGCTGTAACGACCGGATTGTTTTGCAGCGTCCAGTTTGCACCCCCATCTACTGATTTATACACGTTTTCAACGCGGTAAGTGGAACCGGTAACGGCAGCATACAGGGTATCCGCATTACAGTCCAACTCCATCCTGGATTTGCCTTCTGCGCCATTTATTATGCCGCTTCCCTGCGACCAGCCTTCGGTTGGTATGGCGTTGGCCGGATCCGAAGTATAGAAGTGATGAACACTGAACGACCTGTAACCGAAGCTGGCATGCAACCTGCCGGTAGAACTAAGCTCCAGGTCGGTGCAAACCGTATTGTTATTAGGTACCTGCGGTGTAATGTTGGTCCACGTATTTCCACCATCTTTGGATCGCATGATGCCGGCGAATGAAGGAAATGCATTGGAAGTATAGGAAGCTGCATAGATGTTGCCCTGGTTATCGCACAACATCCTGAAAGTGCGTTGAAAGTTCACAGTAGCGGGCAGCATTGCCCACGTAAGACCCGCGTCAACCGATTTCCAGATGCCTTTCCCATTTCCGCCATCTGGATTGTGTGTAGCTTCTCCGGTGGCAAAATACAGCACGTTGGGTTGCGTGGGGTCCTGGCATATATATGCAATGCACATATTATCGAAGTAATCATCGATGGGCTGCCAGTTAGGAACGTCGGATAAGAAATTCGTGCAACGCCATAGTCCACCCGATACGCCGCCACAAAAAACGGTGTTACCTGTAGGATCATTGAGCGTATCCATGAGCACCGCCCGAACCCTGCCCGCAGTATATGTTTCATTGGGCTGGGGCATACCGGTGGCAGTAAGGTCGTAAACAGGCCCGCGCTCAGTCCAGGGAAAAGACATTTTGCGTGCGCCCGCACTTTGCCGAAGTCTGCGCGCATGGTCGAGTGCAAAGAACAGCCTGTCCGAGGGAACGTATCCGAGCGCAGGATCGCGCATCATCACTACTTCCATTGAATCCCTTTGGCCGGGGCTTTCCTCCTCTGTGTCAGTTACTGATTCTTTTTCCCGTGGGCCTGGGGTTGTGCAGGAGAACAGCATTAATATACAGGCTACACTGCAAGTAAACTGCAAGGCGCTCCTGTGCATTATCGTGGTTATCCTGGTAAGCAAGCTCATCAGCGGCAGCAATCTCTGCATCTCGCCGGGTTTGATATTATTAAATATAGCCTATACAGGGGAGATACAGCGCTCCAACGGTAAAAAAGTTGTTAAGCGGGGGTTACGGTCAGCTAATCGAACACTGTTGTTTATAGCCTTTTGTTCGACAGTGCCTCATGCCGGAAATATTCTGTTGAACTCGTTGGGGGATACCGTGATTTCACGGTTTTTTTCGACAGCTTGAAAGACTAGCTTACTGTACACGGCTATCTGCCGGATAATATTCTTAATTATTAAACTTATTACTATGAAAAGAACAAGTTTGCTTTTGTCGTTAATGGTCATCTTTTTTTTAACAAGCAGTGAAACCTGCGGCGGTGGACGTGTAGGCGACCCTGAGCCTCTCTACCCAAAAGGTTGTTGCCAGTTTACCCCAAAGCCGGGTGTTAATATACCGCCTACCCAGTTCATTATGGAAGGACGCTATTGCAAGGATGGAACGCTTTATACCGCCCATTACCTTGGAGATGGCAGCAAATGTCCATAATTAATGTAGTCCAGGAAGAACCTGGAATTTCTTCATCTGGCGCAGGCCGGTAAACAGGCTTTGCTGATTCGGCCGTGGCACAAAAAAGCCCTGTACATCTTGCGTGCAAGGCTTTTTTAATAAAGTATTGCCTGGATTTTTTTACTGCTTCTTCAACAAAACATATTTCCTGAAAAAATATCTCCACGGCATGGCCAGTATTGGCAAAGGAAGCCACAAAAAAGCCTGCGTCATTTGTTCGGCGGGGGAGCCCGCTAACTGGTTATTTATCCATAATGGATAGGCAACGATAATAAGCCAGACCGATTTGTAAATGATCTCGAATATCACGATGGGCAGCAACAGAAGCGGGCGCAAGATCCCGATAAACGATAATGCAGCATAGCTGGCCCACATGCAAACTGCAGCGGCCTTTACGGGATCCCAGCTTTGTTGCGTAAAGATAGACGGCCAGGTGTCCAGGTTCACAAAAATGAACATCAACAGGAAAAGAAGCCGCAACAGGTAAATGTTAATGGGAGCAACACCATCGTAACGCTGATGATCTCTTTTGAAAAGATTGGAGAAAAAGTTGGAAGGTTTCATTTGAATAATTTTTGTTGGCGCAAAATGCATAGCGCTTCACGCTTAAAAAAGTAAATGGGACGGACACCATTCAAATGTTTTCAGATAGATGCGCCAGGCGGGCGGGCTGGGATTCGTCAGCCAAAACATGGGTTTCGTCAGCGGGATTGTATTGTCCACCAAACGATTTGCATGGAATGGAGAAATCAGGAGCTTAGCGTAGAAATTATTGCAACATGCGTATGCCGCTTAAGAAGATAGGGCTTTGGGTTTTGATCGCCGCTACTATTTTTTTTGTTTTCCGGTGGTTGTTCGGGTTAGGAATACCGGACGTGGCCCTGGAATTTGCTGCAGGCATTACGGTCATTTTAGTGAGCGGGTTGCTGCTTGGAAGGTATGTTTCCAGGTTATGGCTAAAAGCTGGTAAAAAAGCGCACAATACTACTTTATATGTACTTGTTCTCCTTATACTCGTTTCTTGTGTCGGTATAGGATGGCTGGTAAATAAAATGATCGGGGAGACACAGTTCATTCATTTCTTTTTTACCTGTATATTATTGTTTTTAGTGAGTGTTTTCATTGCGGTAACCATCAGCCTGATCCGGTATAGAATAAAAACAAATATTCAATCTGCCAAAACTGCGCTTGCGCAAACCAAAACGGAACTGCAATTGCTGCAATCCCAATTGAGCCCGCATTTTTTGTTCAATACGCTGAATAATTTGTACGGATTGTCTATTTCCGATCATCAAAAAGTTCCCAACCTGATATTGAAACTTTCTGATCTGCTCCGCTATTCTGTTTACGAGGCAAAAGAGGTGTTTGTGCCGCTGCAGGATGAAATAGAGTATCTTAAAAATTATATCGCGTTTGAAAAGATACGTCTTGGAAAGCGGCTGGAATTAGCATTGAATATCGAACCGGTGCATAACAGATCAGTTAAAATAGCGCCCATGCTATTGATCGTTTTTGTAGAAAATGCGTTCAAGCATTCTAAAAACAGCCACGATGAAAAGATATTCATTTCAATAGATTTGAGGACACGGGGAAATTCCATCCTGTTCTCAATAAAGAACTCGTGTGGTGAAGCGCCTATCGCTTCCGGCCTTGCTAAAAAACACTCAGGGTTTGGCCTGGAAAGTGTGAGAAAAAGACTAGAATTGTTGTACAGGAACAGGCATGAATTGAAGATAAGCGATACCGGTAGCTTGTATACAGTGGATTTAATACTAAATGCCAATGAAAATTAAGTGCCTCATTGTCGACGACGAGCCCATCGCACGACAGGTGATCGAAGGATACTGCGCTTACCTGCCGGAGTTAGAAATAGTGGCAAGTGTGGGCAATGCGCTGGAAGGAAAGCAGGCCATTCAAAAATCACCGGTCGACCTGATCTTCCTGGATATCAATATGCCGGTACTGGATGGACTTTCCTTTCTTAAAACGCTGGCAAACCCGCCGCAGATCATCTTCACTACTGCTTATAAAGAATACGCGCACCAGGCATTTGATCTTGCCGCTTGTGATTATTTGCTGAAACCTTTTTCGTTGGAAAGATTTATTGTGGCGGTAGACAAGGCGAAGGAGAAACTATCTGTCAAAAGAAAGCCTGGCCCCGAAGCTGTGGAAGAAACGCACGCTTATATAAAATCCGAAGGGAAAATTTACAAGATCAATTTCGATGAGATATGTTTTGCGGAGGCCGATGGAAACAATGTAAAGATAACTACCGATACGGGCCAGATACGGCCAACCATCACGTTTGCCGCGCTGGAAGAGTTCCTTCCCAAGGCCAAATTTGTTAGGCTGCACCGGTCATTCATTATCAATAAATCAAAGATCAGCCATATCGAGGGCAACCGCGTATTTATCGGGAAGAACGAGATCCCCATAGGGGCTAACTACAAGGAGCTTTTCCTGCGGGAAATAGGGGTAAGGTAGGACCTGTAACTTTTTGCTGCGCTTCACGTTCCACTTCAAAACACAATTGGTGTTACAAAGCGTAGCCATGATAAAAAATTATCTCAAAATTGCATTCCGCAATCTGTTGCGGCATAAAGCATATTCGCTCCTCAATATTTCAGGCCTGGCAATCGGCATGGCCTGCAGCATTCTGATCCTGCTTTGGGTCCAAAATGAACTAAGCTATGACCGTTTCCATGCCAATGCTCACCGGCTATATCGCATAACCGCCAATGCAAGCGATTTTAAAGTAGCGATCAACCCTGCTGGAATGCCTGCCGGATTGAAGCAGGAAATGCCGGCAATAAAAAGCTTTGTACGCCTTACCCTTCCCACTACGAGGTTGTTCGAAACGGAAGGCCGCAAGTTTCAAGAAAAAAGAGTCTTTTATGCCGATTCCAATTTCTTAGAGCTGTTTTCTTTCCCGCTTGTAAAGGGGAATCCTGCAACGGCATTACGCGGCGTGGATGGCGTGCTTATTACAGAATCCATGGCCAAAAAATACTTTGGTAAGGACGAAGCATTGGGCAAGATATTGCGCCTCAACAACAGCAGCAATGTTACCGTTACCGGTGTGCTGGCTGATATTCCTGCCAACTCCCATCTCCAATTCGATTTTATTTTGCCGATGGCTTCCATTGCCAACACCAACGAAGACTTGAAAACCAATACCTGGGAAAATTTTGATTTTTACAGCTATCTGTTGTTGGATGAAAGTTTTGTACCCACGCCTGCGGCCATCAGCCGGTTCAATAAACAGATGGATGATATCTATAAGAAGCGGGTACCCGTCCTTAAAATTGCATTTCAGTTGCAACCATTAA
Organism: Chitinophagaceae bacterium; assembly: GCA_035628135.1. Lineage (GTDB taxonomy): Bacteria > Bacteroidota > Bacteroidia > Chitinophagales > Chitinophagaceae > DASPKM01. The sequence goes on from DASPKM010000002.1 coordinate 103,038, forward strand.
CGGACATTCATCTTCATTCAAACCTCCAGATCGATGTGAGCGGGCAAGGCAATATCCTGTACGTGCGTATATTTTTCGTAGTGGCGATCTTTATTTTGATAGTTGCCTGTATCAATTTCATGAACCTTGCTACTGCGCGTTCTGCACGCAGGGCTAAAGAAGTGGGCCTGCGAAAAGTAGTAGGCGCCCTGCGCGGGCAACTGATCGGTCAATTCCTGGGCGAGTCGCTGCTCATATCATTGCTCTCCTTATTACTGGCAATCGGGTTGGTGTTGGTGTGCCTCCCGCTCTTCAATTATGTCGCGGGAAAAGAACTGTCCATCTACCTGCTGAGCGGCAAGATCATTTTAATGCTGGTAGGAATTGGAATTGCCACCGGACTGATATCCGGTAGCTATCCGGCCTTGTTTTTATCAAGCTTCCGGCCGGTAAAGGTCCTAAAAGGCAATATGAAATTCATGGGTGGCAACCTGCTATTCCGAAATGTGCTTGTTACCACGCAGTTTATCGTGTCCATTGTTTTGCTCTCGGGGACGATCGTGGTGTACCAACAGCTTCAATATATAAAGAACAGGAACCTGGGGTTTGACAAAGAAAACCTTTTATACATGCCGATGACCGGTGAGATCTGGGGAAAACTGGACGCCTTGAAAGCAGCGCTCAGCATGAATCCTTTGACAGAAAACTTTGCAATCACTTCCCAAATGCCCACCAACCTGGAAAGCGGAACAGTGGATGTGGAATGGCAAGGCAAAGACCCAAAAGCGCAGGTTGTTTTTCCCAACCTTCATGTCAGCGAAAATTTTATCGAAGTTTGCAAAATGCAAATGGTCAGTGGCCGCAGTTACTCCAAAGAATTCAAAGGCGATACTTCCAGTTATATCATCAACGAGGAAGCTGCCCGGGTCATGGGAATGAAGCCGGAGGAAGCCGTGGGTAAGCCGCTGACGATTTGGGAAAGAAAGGGAACCATCATTGGGGTAGTAAAAGATTTCAACTATAAACCTATTCAACGGCCCATCGAACCACTCTTCATGACCCTGAACCGTTGGGGCGGCAACGTGGTAGTACGCGCAAAGCCCGGCCAAACACAGGCCACCATCCAGGCATTGGAAAAGATCAGCACGCAACTCAATCCTTCGTTCCCTTTCAGTTATAATTTCCTTGACCAGGACCTCGACAAGCTGTATAAAGGCGAGCAGCAATTAGGAAGCCTGTTCAATATCTTCGCCATACTGGGTATTTTAATTTCCTGTATGGGTTTGTACGGGCTGTCTGCCTTCATGTCTGAGCAACGGATCAAAGAAGTTGGCGTGCGCAAGGTATTGGGTGCATCGGTGTTCAGCATTGTTCAATTATTATCTTCAGGTATTACGCGACTGATCCTGATCGCGATGGTCATTGCGATACCAGTGGCCTGGTTTGCCATCGACAACTGGCTGAACAACTTTGCATACCGTGTAAATATAAGCTGGATCATTTTTGCCGGCTCTTCCTTAGCAGCTTTGTTGATAGCATGGCTGACCGTTAGCTATGAGTCCATCAAAGCAGCGATCACCAACCCGATCAAAAGTTTGCGGACGGAGTAATCGACACCTTATTGTTTATACACAAACTGCTCCGTGCCATTCCTTAACGGATCACTCGCACTGAAAAAAGTACCAGACACCGGGTAGCCCTCCGCATCGTATGCATATTGAAAATTACTGGTGGCGGGGCCACCACCTATGGTCGGGCTAAAATAAGTAAGGGTGAGATGGTTGTTCTGGTTTATCCTCGTAAAATCTCCCAACGTTCCATTGCCGCCAAAGAATATCGCGTTGAAGATATTCATCTTGCTGTAAGGATTGATGCGGTTATCGTACGTTATGGTGTATTGCCAGCGGAATACAGCGGCGCCCTGCGCAACATAACCGGTATACTTTGTGCAATTGCCGGCCTCGTAATCAAAAGTATCTTTTAATATAACAACGGGCTGGCCGGGAGAATAGAAGGATGTATTGGCCGTTACCCTGTTTGACGAATACGTATAATAAGATACTTGCTTTTCGCCACTGCCCTGGAAAATTATAGAATCGACCGTTTTCCTTTTTTGCGCGTCGTATTCAATCAGCCAGATCATTCCCGCGCCGTGAGATGTGTCAGTTACTTTATACGGCAGGGTATCAGCTCCATGGTAATAAAAATCGTAATAATAAAGGTAAGGAGGTGGATTAGGGCCATTGCTCGAGTCGTAAAAGGTCTGATGGAACCTCGTAACACGATTTTGTGCATCATATACGAACGAATCGATGAAGGTCATGCCCGGCTCGTTGTGGGTATGTTTTACGAGGTATTTGTTTTGTTGGGGCTGTGAGGGATCATCCGTGCCGCTTACCGACTTCTGGCAGGAATATAATCCAACGGCCATTATCAGCCCTAACCAGCAAACAAGGGTCTTCATGCAAAGGGGTTTTGAAATACTAATATACGCAACGTCACAAATATTCTATTCCAGTGTCTAAACTTCAATTCAACAACATTCAAAAAATTTCCACAGAAAAATTTAAAAAGCCATGAAGAAATTATTGTATCTATTACTTGCGGTAACAACATTGAGCGTCACAGCCTGCGAAAAAGACGGCAGCGGCGGTGGAGGCAATTGCAACCTGCCCAGCACAACGGTGCCCGCTGAACTGGTAGGCAGTTGGGTGAATGGGTATACATCCTTTAGCCAGATAGTTGATGCGTACAATGGCAAGTTCCTGGGCACCACCTGGAAAAGCGGAAGATACCTCAAGCTCGAAGCCAATGGCAAAAACGCCGAGCTGTACATCATGGGCGGCAGCATGTTTTCCGAGTTCGCCACAAAAGTGCAGGGCACTGTTAGCTTCAATGCAGCAGACGGCTCATTCCAGTTCCATGTATGTGATGCTTATTACAAAGGCTGGCAAAACGGCCAAATGACAGTGAACAGGCCCGCTACCGACAGCGAAAAAGAACAAATGACGGGCAACCTGCAATTCTACTATGGATTTGAAAATTCCGGTGGCACCAACTGGCTGCAACTTAGGTTCATGAGCATGCCCGGCGCATCGCCGACGAGCTTCAGAAAAGCCAATTGACTTTTGTGTTCAGGTATAATAAGCAAGAAATGCCCATATGGGCATTTCTTTTACCATTTCTGATTATGATTGAGCGCACAGAGAGATGTCAGTTCTTCCTGGTGAACCTATAAATAGCTGTATATTTTACTTCGGTGGTCGCACCTGCATTTGCCGGCGGCGTTGAAGGCGCTTTTCCACCTTCTGTGGCAATGCGGTGAATGTATTGTACGTTGGCAAAAATTCCAGTTGGCGTTTTACCAACTTTGGGTTGAAGCAGCAGCCAGTCCACGCTGTTGGCATTGGGACTGGGAGCGGTTTTAGGCGGCGCAAAATGCTGCGCGAAAATAGAATCCAATGCAGACACTTCCCAGAAAGGACCAGCTCCATGGGTTCCTACTTTAGTGTTGCTTTTGTCATACAGTTTTGCATCAGGCGCCACAAGCACCCATTCAAATACGCCGGGACTGCCCGCCTTTTGTTGTGCTTTATACATTTGAACGCCTTTTGCGTAGTAGGTAGCCACTCTCGTATATCCATGAGGGTTGGCAGGCAATTCTATGGAAGCGGGCAACACCAGGCTTTCACTTGCTTCTATCTGTTGCGCAGGTGAGCCGTGGTGCACTTCATTATCGCGTTCGCAGGCCACTAATGCCAGCAATAGCAGCGCGGGCATCGCAAGAAATGTGCGTAAAGAATGTTGCTTTGTATGCATTGTTTTACAGGTTTAAAGATTTGAGTAAATGATTACAAACCGGGCGCAAGATAGCGGCGCGGTAAAACAGGGAATGGCAGCGGTTTGCAAATGGCGGGAGTTTTCTTCCCTTCGGCGGATAAAAACTATTTCTGTGTTTCTGGCTGCTCCGTTGCGGTAAGTCTTTTCAATCGTTCGAAAAGTGTATTCAGCCGCAGGCACAGCACGTCGCTGTTTTTGCTTTCGTTGTACAGCCTTTCCAGGTCGTTCAATGAACGGTCTATTTGTTCTTCGTTCACGTTTGCTCCCAGCGTTTTGGTATCGAGCAGGATGCTCCTGATCTGCATGTAGTTGTCGGTATAGATCTTTTCGTATTCGTTGAATAATTTTTGCAGGGTGTATGCGATGTCCTTGGCAGCCTTAATGCCGTCCGAAGGGTATTTGAAATCTTTACGAATACCCCCCTGCACTCCCTTCGACTGGCTTAGGAAGGTTTGGTCGAGCTTCCCTTTATCGAGGTATTTTAAGAACATTTCTTCTGTGTTCAGGTTCCTGAAGCCGCTGCGGGGCGTATCATCGTAAATAATGTACAGCATGTCCAGCATGTATTCCCGCATATCGAACTGCAAGTCCTTCAGCTTCGAATTCAACTGATCGATGTTCTCATCAAAAAGCGTATTGGCCTGGTGCAGCTTTTCGTACTGCACAAAATATTTCGATACGTTGATGATGAAGGAGTCGAGATCTTTTTTCGTGATCCTTCTTTCGCTTAAGGTAAGGTTGCTCACCAGGCTGATGACCGATGCAAAAATGGGCGCTGCGGAGATCAGGCTGATCTTGGGATCGCTTTGCGCGGCCACCAGTCCCGATACTATTTCACTGAACTTGCTGGTATTGGTATTCTTTGCTTTCTCGAGCAATGGCTTCAATGCAACCTGTATCTCATTTTCAAGATTGAAGCCGATGTCGGAGCTCGTGGGATTGTTGAATGATGTGATCTTGGTATGGTAAGTTTCTTTTTTGATGAGGCTGTTGAGCGAATTGAAGGAACTGATGGCCGCATCGAGAAAATCTGAAGTGGCCAGCACTTTTTTCTTGTCTGCCGAAGGCAAAATCCTGTTATAAGTGGAATCTTTTAGTTTGTTATTGCCTTGCCCATGTGCGGCCGGCCATAAGCAGGTTAGCAGCATTGCCGTTATGAACACTACAGTAGCCATGGTAAATGATTTAGGGGAGATGAGATGAAAACGCCTCTATGCCATGGGATTACAGAACAAATTACTAAGGATGATAATTTGTTCGGATAGAATTAAGACTTCGATAACACCCGCATTTGTTAATATGAAGCAAAAAATCAAAACAGAGTATTCGCCCAATCGCCGAATTTTGCCAAAATCCGGGGGAGCGCTGTCCAATTTTGTCATGCTCACTTGTTATTGATATGTAACCGCATTCAATAACATAAAACTAAACAAGATGCAAGAATTTATGTTGATCTTCAGGCATGAAGACGGCCAGAAAGTAGCCTCGCCTGAACAAATACAAACCTGGATGAAGCAAACCATGGATTGGGTCGGCGGCATTGCGGCACAAAATAAATTTGTGCTGGGCAATGGCCTTCCCTTCGAAGACGCCAGAGTGGTAAAGCACGATAAGACCGTTACCAACGGGCCTTTCGGCGAGATCAAAGAAACACTGGGTGGGTATATTATCGTACGCGCCGAGTCAGTAGATGAAGCCGTTGAGTTTGCCAAAGGTTCACCCATTTTACAGGGAGAAGGCAATACCATCGAGGTGCGCAAGATCGTACACCATGGCGGCGATCGATAATATGTTCAGGCTTTCCCTGCCGGCGCGGGGAAAGCCTTTCTTCATAAAGACCTTATGACTCACCAGGACCTGATACCGCATTTATTCCGCACCGAATACGGTAAAATAGCTACGGTGTTGTGCAAGGTGTTCGGGATACAACACATAGAAATTGCCGAAGACATTGCCAGCGAAACTTTCCTGGCGGCGCTGGAAAACTGGACGTATAAAAGCATTCCCGAAAATCCCACCGCCTGGTTGTATACCGTCGCGAAAAACAAGGCCAAGAATTACATGCACCGCAACCAGGTATATACGCAAAAGATCGTTCAGCAAATAACGCGCGACTCCCCGGTTACCGATGAATTGGAGATAGACCTATCAGATAAAAATATTTCAGACGCGCAACTGCAGATGCTGTTCGCTGTTTGCCATCCTTCTATTCCCACGGAAGCACAGGTTGGGCTGGCGCTCCGCATTCTTTGTGGCTTCAGCATCGATGAAATTGCCAATGCATTTCTCACCAATAAGGATACCATCAATAAGCGCCTGTTCCGCGCAAAGGAAAAATTAAGGGCTGAAAAAGTTGAAATTGAATTTCCCGGGCAGCAGGAGATCGGCAGCCGGCTCGAAGCCGTGCTAACCACCTTGTATTTGTTATTCAATGAAGGATATTATTCTGAAAGCGATGACAGCATTGTACGCGAGGACCTTTGCCTGGAGGCTATGCGCCTGCTGAACCTGCTGATAGAAAACGAGCAAACCAATCTCCCGAAAGTAAATGCCTTGATGGCGCTGATGTGCTTCCATGCTTCAAGGTTCGAAGCCAGAAAGGACAAAGCAGGACAAATGATTTTATACAGGGACCAGGATGAGCGCCTCTGGGACCAGCAACTCATTACAAAAGGGATATATTTTCTTCACCAGTCCGCGCAAGGCCAACAACTTTCCAAATACCACCTCGAAGCAAACATCGCTTACTGGCATACCGTCAAGGACGACGTAAAAGAAAAGTGGGAAAACATTTTATACCTGCACAATCAACTGCTCATCACCGCATATTCGCCTATTGCGGCGCTTAACAGGACCTATGCACTGTCAAAAGTAAAAGGCAACCGCGAAGCCATTGCCGAAGCAGAAAAACTGCGGCTGACAGGCAATCATTTTTATCATGTGTTATTGGGGGAACTGTACAAGGATATCGACCGCGACAAGGCCAGGCAACATTTTGAAGCCGCCTTGTCGCTGGCCGCCACCAACACCGATAGACAAACGATCCGTGCAAGGATCGCAAGCCTTTAATACATCAGGCCGCGTTGTCTGCGCTTTGAAAGCTGAATGCCACGGTGAGATTTTTTGGACTTGCCTTGCTGGTCGTGATCCATCCTCCCAATTGTTTGGCAATAGGGGCGAGGTCATTCAGATCGAATATCTGCTGGTAGGCATCCGCCGCATTGGTCACGCGTAAAAGAACGGTGCTGCCAAACCGGTTCACGGTGGCCCTGATACAGCTGTTGCTGGTTTTGCGCACAATGGAATCGAACAGGTTGTAAATAACTACCGCCAGCAGGTTTTTGTTGGCGGTTACTTTAAAATCCGTCGGAACATCGTTGATGATGAAACTATTGTTCTTTACTGCCTGTGGCTGGAACCACTGCAGTTGCTGGCCGATCATACAGGCGAGCGGGATGGTCTCCTCCGGTTTGCCGGAAGGTTCAAATAGCAGTACGTTTTTCATCGTTGGGATATTAAAAAATTGATCTCAAAAGTAATCTGTCTATAAACTGCCAGACAATAGCAACTTCAATCTTTATGGAGTAGTACGTTCTATGGATAGCTTGTAGAATTATTATTACAAAAGCCCCGCTGTAAACGGGGCTCTTCGGTATATAATGCAAGCAGCCGCACTATAAACTCCGTACAAACGACAGTCCCAGGTTCAGTTGCTGGTTCATGCCGGGATAGCTGTACAGGTTAAATGCGTTCCGCTTGTCTTTTACATTTTTATTGATGTATAAGTTCAGCGCGCTCGTGATTACCGTAGCCGACCCCGCGGCAATGTTCAGGTAAGAAAGGTTGTTCTGTGTTTTATATGATTTACCGTTGGGATAAAAACCGCCAAATTCGTTTACTTCATCCTTGCGGATATTTGAAATTCCGAGTATGATCTGGGCCGCACCGGAAGCCAGGCCTACATAAGAAACCGTTCTTCCACGGCTTGGGTTGCGGTTTGCGAAATTGTTGATCATTACCGCCGTATTAAACCCGCCCAGCACGCCCGATGAAATGCCATAGCTGCTCTTAATGGGTTGGTCGGTCGAGTTGCCGGGATTGCCATAAGCAGGTTGTATCATGGCGCATTCTTCCACCGTAAGCCCATGTTCACTGGCCCAGGCAACCGCTGCTTCTTCATTCATGTCCATTATGTAATCATATTGGTGGCGCTCGTTGATGCTTTCGGCAACGGTTCTGCCGGCGGTCATTTCAATAAGGTATCCTACAGCGCAAATGTTCCCGTTCCTGTCGATGAAACAGGGCCTTCTTTCTCCAGGATAATCATAATTGGAAGGGAAGATACCGGCAGTCCAATACTCATTCAACAGCTCAAGTACCTGCTGCCTGTTTTGCCGTTGCTGTTCGGTAAGATGGGAAACGCTTGCATTGCGCAGCAAATATTCCACGTACGATAAATGCGTCTGTATGCGCAACCGTTCGTCGGTGTTTTCAGCGGGTAGTGCATTGAATTGTGCAATAAAGCTTTCATCGCCTATGATGGCATTTATGCGCTGCTGCGGGGTTTGAGCAAAGCCAATGGTTGCCACTACCAACAGTAAGATGGTCTGAAAGGCCTGTTTCATACTTGTTTTTTTGGGGTTGACACACGGACTGAAAGGAACGTTGCATCAGGCCTCCGCAAGCCTGAGCTGCTTCTCACGGTATTCAGTAGGCGTAAGGCCCGGGAACTTTTTAAGTATGGTATTGAAATTGGTCTTTGAATTGAATCCCGCTTCGAACCCCGTCCAAAAGTCTTTGCCCATTGCAAATTGATACGGCTGGTTTCAGAAAACAAATGTTGTATGGACCTTGGATATTGCCTCAAGACCCTGCGCGCAAGGAAGTAATAAAGGATGAGGTGCACCAGCCTTGCATAGACATTCCCTACCTTCGTGCAAAACTCACCTATGGGAATAGCAGACAAGTTTTCGCAGCTCAAATCAGAAAAAGCTTCAGCCAATCTCAAAGCAGGACAAGATTTTCTTGAGGCTAACAAACAAAAGCCCGGCATTACAGCATTGGCCAGCGGCTTGCAGTATGAAGTAATACACCAGGGCACGGGGCCAAAGCCTTCTGCTACCAATAAGGTAACCTGTCATTACCATGGCACCTTGATAGATGGAACGGTATTCGATAGTTCTGTCCAACGCGGGCAGCCTGCAACATTTCCCTTGAACATGGTCATCAAAGGTTGGACAGAAGGCCTGCAACTGATGCCACAGGGAAGCAAATGGCGGTTTTTTATTCCGCCGCATTTAGGGTATGGCGATAGGCAGGTGAGCGCACAAATAGGGCCTAACAGCACGCTGGTATTTGAAGTGGAATTGCTCGGCATTTCATGAAGCAACCTCTGCCATGTCCAATATTATTTTTAAATAAATACCCGTATTGTAGTATCTTTTTCAACAATTAATTTCTATAATTTAGAGTACAATTCAATTCCTTCCAATTCCGTCCTTGGCATGATTTCGCGGTAGCACCTGAGACTCCTATACCAGTTCACTACATTTTTTAACACATGAAGCTATGTGCGGCTGCGCATTGGCTATCGTTAAAACTTGTATATGCCTTCTGCGCCCGATTTCAAAAAAACTGATATTAAGGAGATACTCATCCCGCACCAGGTTGCCGTTGACCCGCAGTCCGGCTCAGTTACCATCAGTGTGGACGTTCCCCTAACCGGCGGCCGCAATGGGTTCGGCCCCGAGCTTTCATTGAGCTATGGGTCCGGCGGGGGCAATTCTACCTTCGGAACAGGCTGGGCGCTTGCGGGACTCGCCTCGGTTTCACTATTCCTGAAAGATGGTTATCCCGAGTATGGTAAGGAAATGAAATACTCCTTCGGCGGCCAGGAATTGATTCCACTGCTGGAACAACAACAAGGCACGTGGGTACACAAAACGGCCGAAAACGGCACACATTTTATTTACTACTATCGCCCTCAAATCGATACCACATTCATAAGGTTAGAAAAATGGGTGCAGAAAACCAATGCCCAAATCCATTGGCGCCTCAGGAACAAAGGCGGTCAACTCATGATCTTTGGAATGGACCCCTCAGGCTCCACGCGGATTTCTGATCCAATGCATCCCGATAATGTATTTCAATGGATGATCGAAGCGCAGTACGATAACCTGGGCAATGCCATGGTATTTGAATACGTGCGGGAAAACCATGATCTCATAGACCTAAGCACGAGCTATGAACGGCACAGGGCCAATGGCAGCGGGCTGGCCCAGCAATACATCAAAAGAATAAAATACGGCAATACTGTACCTGCATTTGCCGATATACCGGCAGCCTCACAGCAATGGCTATTCGAAGTGGTAATGGACTACGGAGAGCATGGCAATACGCCCGCCACGGCGTATAATATGGTAAATGCCTGGCCCGCCCGGTTTGATCCTTTCTCTACCTACGGTCCGGGGTTTGAAGTGCGCACCTACCGGCTTTGCAGGCGCATACTCATGTTTCATCATATCACAGAGCTGGGCAATGGCCCCACGCTTATCGGCAACCTGCAGCTAACTTATCTTGAACAACCCACCAGCGAAACAGTACTGCAACAGCTATACTACACAGGCTACAAGCGCAACGCGGCAACCAATGTGTATGAACAGAAATCATTGCCGCCACTTGCCTTCCAATACTCCCAGCCGGATATCGAACAGTCTTTTACTCCCGCATCCATCAGCAGTGTTGAAAATGTACCTGCAGGAATTGGGGGAGGCAATTACAAATGGATCGACCTGTATGGGGAAGGATTGCCCGGTATCCTGTTTGAAATGAATGAAAGCTGGTACTACAAACCCAATCTTGGCAATGGCATACTGGGCCCACAGGAACTGGTAGCCCAAAAGCCCTCCGCGCTCACCGGTGTTTTTTCACTGAGCGATTTCGATGGGGACGGCAACATCAACCTCGTTGTATTGCAGGGCCGCGATGCAGGATATTATGAATATGACCGCGACAGCGGATCATGGGGCGGCTTCACAGCTTTTGCTGCCGCGCCACAAATAAGCGGCTTAGGAAGCCACACGCAACTTGTTGATATCACCGGGAACGGGTTATCTGACCTGGTGACCGTTGAACAAGACCGCATCATATGGTTTGCAGCAAAAGGCAAAGACGGTTTCGAAGCGCCGGTGCAAATATCAAAGCCCTCATCCAATGGCGTTAGCCGCACACCTACCGTTGGCGTAAATGCCATGCTGGATTATTTTCTTGCCGACATGACGGGCGATGGACTGCCCGACCAGGTACGCGTACAGAACGGACGCGTCGAATACTGGCCCAATCTCGGTTACGGCCGTTTTGGAGAAGGCATCGTCATGGAAAATGCACCGGTCCTCGACCACGGGTTTGAATTCGATGCAGCTAAAGTGCGGTTGATAGACCTCATCGGCACGGGCACTTCGGACCTGTTGTACATCGGCAAGGGAGAGATCACTTACTGGATCAACCTCGGCGGCAATAAATTCCTGCCGGGCAAAACCATCACCGGCCTTCCTTACGTTGACCAATACTCGAACCTTCAGGTCATGGATTTTTTAGGCGATGGATTGCCCTGCCTGGTCTGGTCAGCGCCTTTGGACAGGAGCGGCCACCCTTTGCAATACCTGAAACTCAACCAGGGAATGAAGCCTCACTTGCTGTTGCAGGTGCAAAACAACATGGGGCAGGAGGTGAATATTCATTACGGCCATTCGGCCAAACACTACCTGCGGGATAAAAATGCAGGCAGCCCCTGGCTCACCCGATTACCCAGCCATTCCGTGGTTGTAGATGAAATAGTAACCATCGATCACATCGGCAACACGCGGTTTAAGCAGCGCTACGAATACCATGATGGATACTTCGATGGAGAGGACCGTGCCTTCAGGGGATTTGGCCTGGTTGACCATTACGATTCCGATGCTTACCAGGGATCGGGTGGCATACCGGAAACTGAATTTACCGACCCGGTATGTACGCGTACCTGGTATCATTCCGGCAACGCAGGGATGGAAAGAAAAAGAGCGGCGCAATATTATAGCGGGCTTGCCGCGGTGTATGATGATTATGTGATCGAAGACGAGGGATCGCTGAATACCAAGGAATTTTCAAAAGCATTGAAGGGAATGTCGGGGCAGGTCATCCGCACGGAGATATACGGACTGGATAAACAGGGAAGGCGGAACGATCATCCCTTCCAGGTGGATTATTCAAAATACCTGGTGCGGCGGCTGCAGCCATCCACTGTGAAGCACGATGCGGTGTTCGGTGTGTTTTCCATAGAGCAATTCGGGTATACGTACGAAAACATTCCAACACATCCGCGCATACAGCATACGCTGAACCTTGTCATCGACCAGCACGGCAGTGCGATACAAGTAGCAAAAGCAGCTTATCCCAGTACCGATCCCGCCGCGCAACCCGAGCAGCAACAAATGCACCTGCAATTAGTTGTTTCAACACATACTTTTTTTGACGATGCCGACAATTATATACTAAGCATTCCATTGGATGAAAAAAGTTTTGAATTGAATGGCATCGCGCCTGCGGCCGGCAATTTGTTGTCGTACGATGATGTGCGATCGCAGGTCAGTTCGCTCATTACCTCATCCATTCCGTTCAATGCGCCTTTCACCACCGGCGCACAGGCGAGGTTGATGCAATGGGTAAGAACTTATTATTGGAATGATGCCCTTACCGCGGTGCTGCCGTTTGGCACGGCCACCACTAAGCCGCTGATGCATCACATGGAAACTGCCTGCTTCAACGATTCATTTTTAGCGGACGCGCTCGATACGCGTTTCCAGCCATCGATGCCTTCGGAATTGGGTTATGTTTTGCGTGATAATTTGTGGTGGCATACAGGCGAGATCATGAACTACCGGCCCGCCACCGAGTTCAACGTGTTCGATTTTGAAATGCAACCCGATGGCAGCATCAAGTCCTATACATTCGATGCTTATTTCCTGAATATCATAAATGTTACAGATCCCGCGGGCAATACCATTGCAGCACAACTGGATTATCATTTCCTGGCGCCAGACCGTATCACGGACATCAATATGAATGTGTCTGAGGTATTGTACGATCCGCTGGGGATAATTGCCTGCTCCACCATTCACGGTACCATTGCTGCGGCAAATGGAGCCATTGTCCCGTACGGCAATGACGCGCTTGCCGACTACACACCGCAAACGGCCTTCAGCTTCGAAGACATTGTATCGGACCCACAGCGCTTTGTGCAAGGCATGTCGATATTTACTTATTATGAATTAGACACCTGGCAAAATCAAATGCAGCCATTGCGCAGCATTACCATCAGCCGCGAAGAATGGGTGCACCCCGGAACAGGACTGCGGCAGGATCTGAGCAGGAGCCAGGTAGACATAGATTACCTCGACGCTTTCGGCCGGAGCCTGCAAGTTAAAAAACTGGTAGATCCCGGGCTTGCCATTGCGCGGGATACAGCCGGCAACATCGTTACGCTCGATGGTGATCCGGTGCTGGCAGTGGCGGCTCGGCGCTGGCTTGTTTCAGGGCATGCGATATACAATAACAAGCAAAACATTATACGCCAGTTCGAAGAATATTATTCGCCGGCATTTGAGTTTGAATCCGATGAACTGCTGGAACATTTCGGTCATTCAACCCTTAGCTTTTACGACGCCGTCGGCCGGAATATGCGGACCGAATTCCCGGACGGCACCCTTACCAAAACAGAAATAACGCCGTGGCTTACCCGAAAATACGACCAGGTAGATGCCATCGAAGGCAGCGTGTATGAACTGGAAAAAGAAGCGCTGCTGGATGCCGGCGATCCCGAAAAGCTTGCCCTGCACAAGGCGCAGGTGCATAAGAACACGCCTGTCATCACGTACCTAGATTCGGCAGGGCGCGCATTTTTGGTGGAAGAAAGCAATTCCGATGGGCTTATCAAACGTACCCGCAGTACGTTGGATTTTTCAGGATCACCGGTAGTGATAACCGATCCCCGCACGTTGGTTGCGTTTACCTATAAACGTGATATGCTGGGCCGGGCCTTTCACGAGCACAGCCTCGACGCCGGCGATAAATGGCAATTCCCCAACGCATCTAACAAGGCCGTGCATCTTTGGGATGCACGCGGCGTGCACCAGCATTTCAGCTACGATGCATTGGGACGCGTTACGAGCATTCATGTAGACGGCGCAATGGGAATGGACCATACCACCGAACGGTTGGTATATGGTGAATCCCTGCCCGCTGCGGATGCCATCAATCACAACCAGCGGGGCCAATTGGCTGAGCATTATTCCGCCGCAGGGGTGCTAAGGGTGCGCCGGTATAATTTAATGGGCACCGTGCTTGACCACGAAAGGCAACTGGTAGCTGAATACAAAAATATTCCCGACTGGACCGACCCATCGATTATGCAATGGTTGCCCGAAGTATATTCTACCAGCGTTGAGTATGATGCCATCGGCAGGTTGAAGGAAAGCAGGCTTCCCGATAACACTACGCGCAGGTATACCTACCTGCAAAGCGGCGAAGTAAGCGAGGCGCTGCTTACCACCGGCGATGGAGCCATCAGCAATATGCCCATACTGCATAGTCCTGTATACAATGCACGCGGTCAGCAAACGCAGGTAACATTGGGCAATGGAGTGGTCAGGAATTTCCATTATCATCCGCATTCCTACCGGCTCGCCCGCATGACGGCACACCTTCCTGCAACAGGCAGGCAGTACCAGGACATACGGTACACATATGATGCAGCAGGAAACCTGGTATTCGTAATGGATGAAGCACAATCGGCAACATCTTCATTGATCAGCGGCCTTGCTGTAAGCCCGCAAAAAGAATTTACCTACGATTCGTTCTATCAATTGGTAGAGGCAAGGGGAAGAACGCATCAATCGCTCGATCATCGCGACTATGCACATGCGCCCGATGCGCCCGGATTTATCAAGGGCACGCGGCACCTGGCACTGAACAACGGCGCGGCCATCAGGCGTTATCGCCATACTTACCAGTACGATCTGTCGGGCAACATGTTGCAGATGACGCACCGCACCGATCCGCTGGGCGCCGAATCTCCATTTATATGGCAGCGCAACTATTGGGTTTCCAATAATTCCAATCGCTCTTTGCCCGCGCTCGATTTCAGCAATAATCCTGTTTCAAATGCCGAATCGAGGTTCGACGCAGCAGGCAACTGCGTCTATCTTCCACACCTGCACAGTTTCGAATGGAACTATGTAAGCCAGTTGAAAGCTGCGGTTATTATTGAGCGCACTGGCCAACCGAATGATGCCGAATACTATGTATATGGACCGGAAAGCCAGCGCATGCGCAAAGTAACCGAGCGGCTGGTGGCAGGACAATTGGAGATAACGGAAAAAATATATCTCGATGGATGCGAAATAAAACGCATCCGGCTCAATAACACGGTAACGCTTAACCGAATTACTTCACAGCTCACAAATGGACAACAGCTCGTGGCGCTATTGCATCAATGGACAGTAGACACCGGCAACCGCGAAACCGACAATATATCCCAGAAAAAAATACACTATCAACTGGGAGAAAACCAGTCTGCTTCTCATCTGGAATTGAACGAAGCGGGCGACATCATCAGTTATGAAGAATATTTTCCCTTCGGCTGCACTTCATTCATTGCCGGCAATAACCAGCGGGATATACGCCTGAAAGACTATCGCTATTCCGGCAAGGAGCGCGACGACGCCACTGGTTTGTATTATTATGGATACCGTTACTATGCTACCTGGATGTGCAGGTGGCTAAGCCCTGATCCCATAGGACACGAAGATGCATTGAACCTGTACCAGTTCACACACAATAACCCGGTGAATGAAGAAGACGAAGAAGGATTGCAAAGCGGTGGCGGTGGAGGAGGCGGTGGTAATACCGGAACACAAAGCACCACCAATGCTCCTATGCCCTGGCCACGCGTGTATGGATGGAAATACAAAGGAGAGTCGGGAGAAATAGTGGTCAACAATATGGGTGAGCTGCATGCCTGGATAAAAGAATGGAAGAAAACACATCCCGATGTGCCGGTTAATATCAGGAAGGAAAAAGGCGATGAGAAAGCGATTACTTTAACGCCTGTTGTACAACCCGATGGCACGATGGTATTTCCCACCATAATGGTTGGTTCTAAAGACGATATGATTTCAGAGGTGGACCCTGCCGGCACAGGCGACGGTGCTGCCGGCGAGGGAGCGTTTGGCACAGACACGAGTTCCGGTGTGAGTGGCTCAAACGAAGGAAGTGAAAGCAACGGAGGCAGCGCAGGAAATGGCAATGATTCATCAGGAAATGTTGGAAATGCCACCGGCATAACAGGTACCATCGGTAATGGCACAGGTGGAACCGGCGCAGGAGTAAATAACGGTACAGGTACAACAGGTACGGGCAATGGAAAATCCGGCGGCAACAAGGGCAATGGCACAAATGGGGCGGGCGCGGGCATACCCGGCTTTGGCTCGGGAATAAATGGAGGCAATGGCTCGGGGCGCAATGGAAACAGCACCCGATCACGTACGGGACCTAAGTTAACCGGCGGCCGCGAAGGTGGTACAGGTACAGAATCTGTTGATCCCGATGCGCCATGGTCATTGAACGGAGTGCAAGGCAGTAACGGAACGGGTGATGTGCAAATTGGTCCTCCGGGCGCAACGCCTCAACCCGGCGATCCCAGCGGCGATCCTGATGGAAGTCCGAATGGTCGTCCAGGTGGAAAAGAAAAGCCGCGTGAATTGGAATGGTGGGAAACAGCTTTGATCGTTGCTGCGGTAATAGTAGTAGTTGTTGTGCTCACCATTGCAACCGCTGGCGTAGCTACCGCGGTTTTAGGTACTGCCGCGGCCACTTCATTGGGAGGATTACTTGCTATCGGCACTGCATCTGGATTTGTCGCCGGATTTGCAGGTGATCTTACCAGTCAAAGTCTTACACTGGCATTTCAGGATAGGAATGTAATTCACAATCTCGACGTAGGCCAGGCATTTGAATCCGGCGCTATCGGTGGAGTGGTGGGCTTTGCTACGGCGGGCACGGGTGCTGCATTTACGAGTTCATTGCGCGGAAGTCTTACTGCTGCTAATTCAGCACGCGCGGCAGGAACAGCAACCTTAACGCAACGCGCAATGCTCTCGACAGAAGCCGCATTTAATAATTCCGCAACAGTGCGCACTACACTAAGAGCTACCAGCGGCGCTGCCACGGGAGGATTCGGTGGATCTACGTCAGAAGCCACGCGGCAATTGATAAAGGATGGAAGGATCAGCAATGGCGACAGGGTTATGGATGCAGGATTGCAGGGCATGGCTTTTGGCGCAGTGTTGAATGCGGGCATCGGGCACGTGGGCGACCGCGCAAGAGCTGCTGCGTCCAACACATCGAATGAAACGGTTGCATTGCCTCCCGCTTCTGCGCCGCCGGCTTCATCTTCTTCATCTTTCAGATCAGGCCCAAGGCCCCTGCCAAGGCAACCTGTAGATAAATCCAGGATTGAAAGCGCACCGGTGCGGCTTGCGCAAGGAGGCAGGGATACCCGAAGCGACCGCATGACAGTGCGCGTTGCTCCGGATGGAACCAGGATGGTAGACTCACGGACAGGCGTACTCGATCCCTCCCACGGCCGGGGTACCGGTACCACCGGCGCGGCACAAAGAGAAGCACAGGCACAGCATACAGAATTGCTGAAGGCCAGACAGGGCAACGTCATGCAGGCCGGCCACACCCGCCCCAAACGGGCAGGCGGTGGCGGTGGTGCCGGGGAAACATTCCCGCAATGGGGATCGATGAACGGGGGACAATGGCGCCTGTTCGAAGACAGGGTAATGCAACTTGTAATGAGCTCTGGTCCCAACGACCGGATCATATTCAGCATGCAGCCACGCTATCCGTCAGCAACAGCCACCATGCCCACGCAGGTAGTTTATTTCCTCCGCATCAACGGAAGAACAGTAGTGCGTGCCATATTCAGCAACATGCCAGGCCGCAAATACGCGCGGTTCTTCTAAAAGACAACGACGCAATTATCATTTCAGAAAATATCCTTTATGCCAATCTTAAGAGGTACTATACTCGACAGCCAGACAAGGCGCCCGCTTTCCCGCTTGAAAATAGATGCATGGGACAAGGACAACGATGTAAGCGATCAACTGGGCAGCACCGTGAGCGATGAACGCGGCCGGTTTACCATAAGCTACGACCCCGAACGCTATAAAGACAATAGAGACAATACGCTCGACGTGTTCTTCATTGTTTACAAAGACAATAAGGTAATACACAACACAGAAGAAAGGCCGATGCGCGAGATCCGCGAACTGGACAGCATCGTGATCGAAGTTGGCATGAGGGAGCCCGGTGGCGACGGCCCCGCCTTTATGGTGCAGGGAAAGGTAATAGAAGTAACAACAAAACAACCGGCCACCGGCCTGAGGATAGAAGCCTGGGATAGGGATGACCGTAAGAGCGACTTCCTTGGCATGTGCTTTACCAATTCCGCCGGTGAATTTACCATCACCTACGACGTGCATCATTTTAACACAGATACCACCGCCGACCAGCCTGATATTTTTTTCAGGGTATTTGCCGGTGATGCCTGCATCCATAGTACCGAGGCGCAACCAGTACGCAATCCCGGCCGGCTATATGATATTGTCATCGAAATTGAATCGGATCCCGATGTGCTTGTGCCAAGGACACCGATTATTTTCAATAATACAGACGCTACGCAACTACACCAGTTCGTTACACAGCCCGTACAGGAAATACAAAGAACTGATCCCGCATTCTACCAGCGCCTGGCAGACAAGGCAGCACAACATCTTCATGAATCGTTGGTGCAGCACTTCAGCAATATTTCGCTGGAAGTAAGATTATTCGTGCGCAAGCTGAACCTGCAGGATATATTGTCCAGGAGCGACGAATCATTGAAACTGGTATTGAAGAGCATGATCAGCCGCAGCCGCCTGTCCCGGATAGCAAAACAGGAAGCGCTGGAAAAGTTGGAGGAATGGCAGGGCCCTGCTTCCATGCAGGAAGTTATCATGCCCGATATGCCCCTGAATGAGCATCCACTATTCAGCAAAGAACTGAAAAGGGCCGACCTCTTTAAAGCAGCATCCATTACAGGACTCACCGCGCAAGCCACTGACCAGCTCACGCGGCGAAGCACAGACCTGGAATCATTGAATGACGAATTTTTGGAAAAGCTCGTACAGGACAGAATACTAACAGCGGCCGAGGCGGGTTCGCTCGGTATTACCGCTAATCTCGTGCAATTGACCGCGGGCGATACAAAGTTTGCGGAGATCATCAGGAGTAGTCTTCCCACACAGGACACGCAGGCACTTAAGCACCTGGCTACCCTTACGCGTGCCGACTGGGAAACCATGATCGAAAGAAACGCCATTGAAGTGCCGAAGGACACTACGGCGAAAGCTTATGCAGCCTTTATGCGCAAGCAAGCCGAAATGCTTTTTCCCAATGAAGCGTACGCTGCGCTGCATCGGTTATTGGTAAGGGATAGTTTCGTGCAACAGGCACGCGACATAGAGCCCTTGCTTGCAAACAATGAGCAATTGTTCAACAACATTCCATTCCACAGCCTCAACCTTTCCAACATACCCGAACCCGCACACGCAGAACTGAAAAAAAGATATGAGGAAGTGGCCAGGGTCCTGAACCGCTATCCCGGGCTGGACCTGGCTTCAGTAATGAAAGACAGGAACCTGTCGGCCGACCAAAAGTTCCAGGAGGCTTCGCGGCGCGTGCAAATGATCCGGGATTTTTACAATGCCAATAAAGACGTTGCATTCCTTTATCTCGATTATTCGCCCGACAGCGAAGACCTGCGGCAATTACAGATGCAGAACTTATCTGAGGCGGATCGTGTCCTTGTATTGCAAAACCTTCGCGCGGCACAGCGAATGTACCGCCTGACCCAGGATGCAGAACATGCACAGGCTTTGATGGAACAAGGATATCATGCGGCCTACCAGATAGCTTCCGACAGCTTCTCCAATTTTGCAAGAACCACCGGCATGGACACCAGCGTTGCACGCAAGTATTACGAGGGCGCGCAAAATGTGAGCAAGAAAGTACTGGCCAACACGGGTACCATCTTCGATTATGTTTATGGAGGTTTGGATTGGCTGGCCCCTGTCGGCAACCTTCCAGGCCAGGCCTTACCATACCTGAAGCGCGTGGACGGGTTTGCGGACCTTTTTGGTAACCAAAACTTTTGCAGGTGCAACCATTGCCAATCTATCATAAGTCCCGCTGCTTATTTTGTGGACCTGATGGATTTTTTGAAGAAGCATATTTTGGACGAACATTTCAAAGGCGCCGATGCAAACCATGTTCTTAGCCCCAAGGTACGCCGTCCCGATCTCTGGCAAAGCCTAAAGCTCACCTGCGAGAATACACATACGCTGATCCCTTACCTCGTGATCATTAATGAGATCCTTGAGAATTACATCGCTACAAGGCCCGGCAGTGGCTTCGTCGGCAGCCTTAATAACAGGAACGCTGTAGAAGATTTTGTGTACAAGCGCTTGTACAATCTTCCTGCCATCAGGAGCTTTACGCAACCATTCTTTTTACCGTTGACAGAACTGGAAATTTACCTCAGCCATTTTCCCTTGAAGAAAGAGCAGGTTGCACGGGAAGTGCTGGCATATATGAACGATACCGCCAATATAGTCCCGCAATCACAATTGTATTTATCCGGTACGGCATACAACCTTATTGCAGCGCCTAACGCGGCTGCTCCTTTCCTTAGCAGCGTGTACGGCATAAGTTTTCCGCCCTCAGGTACTATCACGCCTAAGGACGTTCAGTTGTTCCTGCAAAAAATGGATGTTACGCGCAAGCTGTTCACCGAGCTTATCCAAACGCGGTTTGTATCGGCCAATAATACGCAAGCTGTCACCATCAAACCCATTACCAGTCCGGGCAGCGTACAACCGGACAAGGAAGAAATCCATGCGCTTTCATTGACATTCCTTGACCGCCTGCACCGGTTTGTGCGGCTGCAGCGGCATATTGGCTGGACCGTGAGCGACCTCGACCAGGTGTTGTTCTATTTGTTGCAATCAAACATCATTACCGATGCCAATGCCTTGCCCATTCCACTGCTCGCAAAATTGTCGGCCCTGCAAAAGCAATTAAAGCTGAAAGCGCCAGAGCTCATTGCGCTGTTTACAAATATCCCGGTAGACAAAGCGCCTTCTTTGTTCGATGCGCTGTTTAACCAACCTGCATTTGCAAAGCAAGGCGTATGGACGCCTGGTACTCTGTCGATCAATTTTCAGCATCCTGCGTACAGGTCCGACCTGCCGGATCCTGCGGGCACCGCCATCCTGCACCGTTTGCTGGCCGGCCTCGGCATGAACGATGATGACCTGTTTGTGCTGATCGAAAACCTGAAGGCGCCGCTTGCAAGCGCTGCAGATGGAACATTTACGCTGAACCTTTCATCGCTTTCACTGTTATATAGGCATGCGCGCCTGTCCCGGTCATTGAAAATTTCCATCGCCCAGTTATTTACGCTCATGAAGTTGCAGTGGGGCATTGCAGGCGCTGTCATCGACAGCGTTGCGAAGGTGGAAACCATCGTAGAGTTGGTAAGCTGGTGGAAGGGCACCAAATTTTCCGTAGACGATCTTTCATTCATACTCGGCAATCCTCTTCCCGCCACCTATACCTATCTCGATCCTGCGGATACCGCGGCCGACATTGCTGACCAGGTCATCACGGAGCAGCACCTGATATTTGCGGCTACGCTTTTCAGTTATTTCCCCGGTGTTACGGAAACTCAATCGCGCGAAATTATCGCGGCAAATGCAGGCATCATTGAAAAAGCGAACATCCGTTCTTATCGTATATCCGGTACCGTTACTGACCCTGCTACTGTGGCAATCACCATTCCTGCGGCTATTGCTTCCACGCTCACTCCCGCAGATCTCACGACCCTGACTGATCAGGTGCGGTCTGTCATCAGCATTCACATGCAGCCGGGCGCGCCGGACATTCCAGATCATGCATTGGCGGGCGTGATCGATCTTACCCGTGCGCAATCCCAAAGCATACTCGAAGGCAATCCTTCGATATTTGAGCCCGTGGCCGATGCAGACCTGTATTGGCTTCGCCCTTCATTCGACCCGCAGGGTGCCATTATTATTCCCGCCGGCATTCCTGTAAGCGCAGAAGAAGCACGCAAACACCTGCTGCAGTTTTATGTGGGAGAGATCATCCCCATACTCTTGTCTAAAAAGCTGAACATTTCTTCAGACAAAGTAAAGGCCCTGGCCTTGCTGGCGGGTTTCAATTTTGACGCCGCGGCATTGGGAAGCAACCTGGCCCTGACAGTACACGGCAGTGCGCCAGCCACCACGCTCGTCCAAATTGTGGCCTCGGTGCAAAAGCTAAGCACATGGTTTAAGGATGCGGCCTTTACTTCGGCGGTGCTTGCCTTTATGCAGCAACAATCGGGTGGCCTTGCATCGGTGTTCCATATTGCCAATTACAATGCGCCCACGCTGGCCAATGTCAGGCAAACGTTGCAGTTCCTGCAACTGCTGAAAAAAGCAAAGGGAAAGAATGAAGAACTGTTTACCGCGCTTACTTCATTCGATTTTATTACCACGCACCAATTTGCCAACAGCAGCCTGGACGAGCTCTCCATTTTGCTGAAAGCGGAACAGGGAATTGTAACCGCGCTTAACCAGGTGCTGCCTTTCCCGGTAACCGATCCGGTGACCAACGGGGCTGCCAACCGTTCACTCGATGCGTTGCAAAAATTGTCAAGCTGTGCCGAGCTCGTGCAATTCCTCGGCATCGGCGGCGAGGCATTGCCAATGATGTTGTCGAACGATTACGATCAACTGAGCCACGCCGTACAGGCCATCGTAGCCGCCATCAGGACCAAGTATGAAAACGAAGAAGAATACCTGGAAAAGATCGCGCCTTTCGAAGACAAGATCAGGGAAAAGAAGCGCGATGCGCTTACCGACTACTTCATCCGCGTGTTGAACCCGGTAATGTTTAAACATCCCAACGACCTGTACCATTATTTTCTGATCGATACGGAACTCGGCGGATGTGCGCGCACTTCAAGGGTAGTAGCCGGCATATCCAGCCTGCAATTGTATATACAACGATGCCTGATGAACCTGGAGCAAAGCCAGGACAACGACATCCACGTGCAACCGACGGACATACCCGAAAACGAATGGGAATGGCGAAAGAATTATCGCGTATGGGAAGCGAACAGGAAGGTATTCCTTTGGCCCGAGAATTACATCGAGCCTGATCTCCGCGACGATAAAACACCCTTGTTCAAAGAATTGGAATCGGAGTTGCTGCAACAGGAGATCAATGCGCAAACCGTGCAGGACGCGTACTCCAAGTACATGAAGGGCTTTATTGAAGTAGCACACCTGAAGATCGCAGGCGCCTATCATGATAAATCCGGCAGCCGCGATGTACTGCACATCTTTGGCGTTAGTTCAAGCGATCCCGCGGAATATTATTACAGGACCATACAAAATGTTTACAAATCGCAATTGCCAGACAGCACCCAGGGCATTATCTGGGGCAACTGGTTAAAGGTCAATGTGAACATACCGGTGCGCAAGGTTTCGCCGGTGGTATTTTTTGGTAAGCTGTATGTTTTTTGGACGGAGATATTTACCAAAGCGAAGAATGAAATGTTCGCGGGAAGCCAGTTGTTCACCGGGTATGAGCATAAAATGAGCGTGAAGTTCACTTCGCTTAACCTCGATGGAAGCTGGACAGTTCCGCAGGAGCTGGCATTGCAGCATTCTGTATTTTCAAGAGGACCCGGCATCATATGGGACCCGCTGATGAGTTCTTCTGAATGGTCCAATATTCTCACCGGCTTTACCGAGCCCTGGTTGGAAACCTTTCCTTTTATGGATGATGGTTCCGGCACGCTCGAGCATGTTATTACAAATGCCATGATAAAAGGGATACGCAATGCGGCAAAAGAAGAAGGTGTAGTGACCAGCACTTCGTACCCCGTGAAAGTAGAAATTGGAACAGCCTCATTTCATGTGCTTATTGACTTTACCGATCCATATATCAGGAACATCCTGCGACCAAAATACGAAGTCAGCTCTAACGCACTGAAATACCTGCACCCGGAGCCGCGAGACAATTACTCCCTCAAAGGTCCGTACTGGGAACGAGTATTTCCATCTCCGCGCAGTACCCATTCGCTGGGTATGGTAGGCCGCTATCATGAAATGATAACACAAGTTGACCTATATGAACGGAAAGCGCAGGAAGCCAGTTTCACTTATACTACATCGGTGCCGAGAACGCCGGCATATCGCAGGCTTACCTTTAACGGCTCGAATATCGAGTTCGGGTATTTCGTCGTGCATACTAACGGAAAGCAATATGCGGAAGCAGAGGTTGCTAAGAATGACAAGGATTGGGTATTGGAAAGGACGAAACTGCTGAGTTTCCCATCGTCGGTCCCTTTTATAAATCTCGAGATCGTCAACGGCACGCTGTCAGATGGTTTGTTGAATGTAGGCGGCGACCTGTTGTACCTGCATTCCTTCCGCACGAGTGGTTGGTTGCCCTATAAAATAAAACGGCTGGGCACGACACTCAGCAACGACATGGGCCGCAAGTTGTTTGAGTCAGGCTTCGAGGGCTTGCTGGATATCTACTACCAGGAGCTTCATCTCCACGAAGACAACCTGCCCATTTCGGCCGTTGGTACCCAATTATGGAAGGACGTTTCAAAAAATGTGGGCAAGCTTGATACTACCGGTTCCATGGGTGTTTATTTCCGCGAAATACTGTTCCACATTCCATATCTCATCGCCAATCACCTTAACAGCCAGGGCAAGTATGCAGATGCGCAACGCTGGTATCATTTCATATTCAATCCTGCTTCCGACAAGTACCCGATCGACTATTACCTCACCAATGATCCCGCGGAAAAGAAAAAACTGGAAAAGGACAGGGTATGGCAATACGCTGAGTTCCGCAAACACACTTTGCAAACCCTGTTCCAACAGTTGAATGACGAAGACGCCGTGCATACGTACGAAAATGATCCCTTTAATCCGCACGCTATTGCAAGATTGCGGCTTGGGGGATATATGAAAAACATCGTGATGAAATACATCGATAACCTGCTGGACTGGGGCGACCACCTGTTTGCGCAGGACACGATGGAGTCCATTAATGAAGCAACACTGTTGTACGTAATGGCCGCCGAGCTGTTGGGCAGGCGTCCGGCGGAACTGGGCGATTGCGATGATGGAGGCGAAGGACAGACCTTTAACCAGGTTTATTTCGACATGAATTATGTTATGCCGGAAAATGATTACCTGTCTGCTATAGAAAGCATTGGGATTGGTCCCAAGTTTACCGGCACGATCGCCAGGAACCCAGCTTACATGGTTAGCGATATTGCCGCCGTCAGTCAAAATGCATCCAAACATGTTACCACGGGTGGTGTTTTCGAAAACCGTTATTACGGGTCGGCGCCACTCGTAAGTATGGAAATGCGCGCAATGGACGATGCCAAAGCAATTGCCGGCGTTACAAGAGGCAATGATACTGCGGCTGCATTTTCCGGCGCAGCGAATACGATCAGCACAACAAGCGCCAACACGGCTGCATTGGCTAAAAGCAATGCACATGCGCAGGTTGCTGCCAACGCTTTCTATAAAGGCCCGTCATGGAAGCAACACAATCCCATGAAATACTTCCCCCTGCCTTCGTTCGGCACCACGTTGCTGAAACAATCGCGGGTATTCTGCATTCCGCAAAATAAAGACCTGTTGGCGTATTGGGACCGTGTGGACGACCGTTTGTACAAGATCCGCCATTGCATGAACATCAGTGGCATGAAGCGGCAGCTTGCATTGTTTGCGCCGGAAATCGACCCGCGCCTGCTGGTACGTGCGAAAGCGGAAGGACTTTCACTGGAAGACATCCTGAACAATCTCAATGGCAATCTTCCGCCGTACCGCTTCGGTTACCTGATAGTGAAAGCAAAGGAATACACCAGTTTGTTGCAGTCGTTCGGCGCCTCCCTGCTGTCTGCTTTGGAAAAGAAAGACGCAGAAGAATTGAACCGCATGCGCATGGTGCACCAGGAAAATATCATGAAGCTGTCTACCAAAATGCGCGACCAGGAAATTGAAGCGGCAGAGCTGGGCATTGAAGCGCTGCAAAAAAGAAAAGATACCATCATGCTGCGCCGCGATCACCATAAAGAATTGATCGATGCAGGTTTGAGCAGTTGGGAACTGGCACAGCAAATTACCAAGCATGCAGGTAACTTCCTGCTTCCAGCGGGTATCCTCATGTGCGTGCTGTCCGGCGCTTTGGAAATGATACCCAAGATAGTGGGCATGGCTAATTCAACCGGCGGTGAAGAATCCGCGGAATCTACAGAAGATATTGGAGGAGCTTTGCGGTTCCAGGCAGATCATCTGCTGAAAATGTCTGACTCCATGGCGCTCGAAGCCAATTTTGAAAGACGCAAGCAAGGCTGGGAATTCCAATTGGCACAGGCCGAAAGCGAGCTCGCAGAAATGGACAAACAGATAAGAGCGGCCGAAATAAGATTGGAAATATCTAAACAAGCAAGGGAACTGCACATCATCGGCATTGAACAATTAGAAGAAACATTTGAGTTTTACGAGAACAAGTTCACCAATCTTGGATTGTACACCTGGCTAAGCACGCAGTTGCAGCGTATGTATCGCGCAGCGTACCAGGACGCGCTGGCCATGGCGCGGCTGGCAGAAAGAGCCTACCGCTTTGAAAAGAACGACGACACCACGCCATTGCTCGACGGCAATTATTGGGATTCTTCCAAATCGGGCTTAATGGCCGGCGAACGCTTGCAAAGTGATCTGAGGACCATGGAACGCAAATACATGGAAACACATTACCGCACCATGGAAGTAGACCAGGCATTCTCACTCATGCAAATAAATCCATCGGCCTTGTTGCAGTTGAAAACTACCGGTGAAACTTCGTTCACTATTCCCGAGTTGTATTTCGATTTGTTCTATCCGGGACAATACAGGAGGAGAATTAAATCTGCCAGGCTTACCGTTCCATCTGTTACCGGGCCATTTACCAATGTGAGCGCAACATTGACCCTGACGGAAAGCTTTATCAGGAAAGACCCTGTTATTGGTGACGATGGATTGCTATCAGTGCCTCCAATGCGTTCGGTGACCATTGCAACCAGCACTGCCCAAAACGATTCCGGTATATTCCGCCTCGACTTCCGCGACGAACGCTACATGCCGTTCGAAGGGGCTGGCGCAGTCAACAGCACCTGGGGATTATCATTACCAAAATCCTTCCGCCCGTTCGACTACAACACCATCAACGACATTATCCTGCACATCAGTTATACCGCAGAATATGATGGCGCATTCCGCGAACAGGTAGAAGGCGTTAATGGAAGCATCATTGGGGAGATACAAACTTACCTCACGCATAATTCCATTCCGCGGTTGTTCAGCATGCGGCAGGAATTTTCCACCAGCTTCCACCGCTTGTTCCACCAGGCTGCCGGCACGGCAGTTCCGCTGGAGTTCAGTGAGAAGCACTTCCCACTGTTCCTGCAGGGGAGAGAGCTCAGCATCACCGGTGCTAAGCTGGTGTTGGTGATCGACCAGGAAAAATTGAAAGATCAAATGGGCAACCTGCCACCGATGGACATGGATATTACCATAACAGGCAATGGCGGCGGCAATGCTACCATCAATTCATACCTGATGGACCCGGCGCTGCAATTGCCCGTGGCGAATATTCCAACATCGGTATTCGCTACATTCAATCCTGCAACCGATCCGTTGAACATGACGGTAACGGTAAACGACGCGGGCGTGTTTGCGCCGGCAGACCTCTCGCCAGGATTGCCTGTTGTGGATAACCATAAGCTGAAGGACATAATAGTATTGCTGGAATATCGTTTGGCTTAGTATATTATAGGAATTATATTATATTTATTTCAACATTTATCCAACAAACTCCTGAACTATGGACTTCTTTACCCGCCTCTCCAACGGCTGGAGGCTGTCGATGAACAGCTTCCGCGTTCTGAGAGAGAACAAACAGTTGATCTTATTTCCTATTTTATCCGGCGTTGCGCTGATACTCATCATGGCCTCGTTCATGCTGCCCGTATTGGGAATGGCAGGCTGGGATGTAGACAACATCGCGGACCCTGACACCTTCACTACGTATCTATTGGTATTCCTGTATTATGTAGTGAATTATTTCGTGGTGGTATTTTTCAACATGGCGCTTATACATTGCACCCGCTTGTATTTCCATGGCGAAGAAGTGACCATTGGCAAAGGGATTGCGTTTGCCAAAAGCCGCATTGGTGTTATTTTGTCGTGGGCCATATTCGCGGCAACTGTAGGCACCATTTTAAAGGCGATACAGGAAAATGCAGGATGGCTCGGAAGGCTCATCACCGGCATCCTGGGTGTAGTGTGGGGCATTGCCACATTCTTTGTAGTGCCCATCATCGCTTATGAAAATGCAGGGCCCATCACCGCATTCAAGCGCTCTTCGCAATTGATGCGCCAGAAATGGGGCGAGAGCCTGGGAGCTACTTTCAGCTTTGGGTTGATACAATTGCTTGCGATGCTGCTGGTAGCCGTACCACTGCTGTTCATCGGCGGCATGATCCACATAATGGTGGGTATTATATTGGCGATATTGGGCGCATTTGTGGTGCTGGCGGTTATGAGCGCTGCTGAAACCATTTTCGTCAGTGCTGTATACCACAACATCAACAACGATCCTGTTAAGCACTTCAATGAGCAAATGCTCAACAATCTCTTCGAGAAGAAATAACTGTACCGGTAATAATGAGTAATGATTTACGGGTTATGAGTTACGAATGCGTAATTCATAACCCGTAACTTTTTAACCCTGCCATTGAAAATTAGTTACACCGGCACGGCCACTTGTTCTTTTACCAGCTCCACGTTCGCAAAGATCTTTACTTCATTGCTAAGTAGCAGTCCGCCTGTTTCGGTTACTGCACCGAAGCTGACGCCGTAGTCCTGCCGGTCAATTTTTCCGGTAACAGAAAATCCTGCGCGGGTGTTGCCCCATGGATCTTGTGTAATGCCGCCATATTCCACGTTCAACACAACATCCTTGCTGGTGCCGCGCATGGTGAGCGTTCCATACAACTTGTAATTCTCATCGTCGATCTTTTCCAGTCTGCTGCTTTGGAAACTCAGTTGCGGGTGGTTTTCCGCGTCGAAAAAATCGCCGTTCTTCAGGTGCGCGTCGCGCTGCTCGTTGTTGGTGGAAATGGAATCAATGTCTGCTGTAAAATGTATGCGGGCGCTGGTAAAGTCGTCGCGTTCTGTTTTTACAGTAGCGCTGAAGTTGGTGAAGTTGCCTGTAACGTTTGAAATCATCAGGTGTTTAACCTTGAACTGGACTTCGGAATGCGAAAGGTCCAGCTTCCATGTGTTAGTACTCATCTGTTTGCTGTTTTATTTG
This sequence comes from Chitinophagaceae bacterium, assembly GCA_035628135.1. Taxonomy (GTDB): domain Bacteria; phylum Bacteroidota; class Bacteroidia; order Chitinophagales; family Chitinophagaceae; genus DASPKM01. The sequence goes on from DASPKM010000002.1 coordinate 132,456, forward strand.
AATAATCAAGTTTATATATCATTATTATTTTATCTAACGGTGTTAACCATCCAGGCAAAAAAAGATTTATCCTTTAATGCCCGAGATAAAGCCAGTCATAAAATCTTTCAATACCATGGCATTCAGCTCGTCCCGCTCATTTTCGTTTCCCATCTTATTAATGGAAATGAGCCCGTGCAGGGTAGACCATAGAGTGTGGAGCTTCAGGTAAGGGTCGGCTGATGTGTTCTTGCCGCTGGCGATCAGTTTTCGTATAGGTTCCAACATCAACTCGGTAAAAGCTGCCAGCTCAGGCATTTGCTTAACGGTATCGCAACCGGGCATGCCCAGGCCATACATCAATTGATAATATTCCTTATGTGTAAAAGCGAATTTCCAATAGGCGTAACCAAGGGCTTCTATTTGCTGCTCGGGATTTGCAAACCGGTCCCTGGCCTTCTTTAATTCTTCACTAAGCAATTGAAAGCCGCGCCTGGTAAATTCATGGAGAATGGCCTCCTTGTTGGCGAAATGGTCGTAGATAACGGGAGCGCTGTACTCGATGGCATCGGCAATTTTGCGGATTGACAAAGCCTGCCAGCCTTCATTTTGCACCACCTCCCAGGCAGCGCTTAAGATGGAAGCACGCACTTCGTCCTTTTGTCTTTGTTTGCGTTCAGCTATTCCCATTTGTTATAAAATCTAACAGTGTTAGCAAATGTACGGCGGATTAGGCATGGTTTCCAAATTTAATCGCGGGTTTTAACCTTTTGCCCGGAAATTATTTGATTAACGATATAAACTATGGGTGTTGGTAGGGAGTGAAGCTATACAACAACAAATCCCCTTAGATTCAGAACGAATACAATTATTCGGATAGGATGAGGTGAGATCGCCATAGAAAATGACCCGGTGAGGTGGAACAATACCTGCATAAATGAGCGAATGTAAATCTCATGATGCCAGCCTCTTCTTCCTTCTTTTCTTTTTTTTCTCTCGTATCCTACTCAAACAACCCCGGAGCATTGGTGCCCCCCTTTATTTCGCTCATTACGGTCGCCTGGTCCTTAATTCCGCCCAGGTCATCAATATGCCTCATCTCGATACCATCTTTAAAAAGCACTTGCCCGATCAACCTGCTTCGGTGGCATTCGGCGGGCTTGCGCTCACTGCACATGAGTGCAATGTCAAGGTCTTTCTCCAATGCAGTCTTTACACGTACAATCCCGCTTTTGAAATACTCCTTATCCTTCAAAGTTTCATAATCGATCTTTCCGTGCACATCATAGCAGGAAGGATCGTCCGGGCGGCCGCCTAAAGTATCACCCATGAATACATAAGTGATCTCATTTTGCTGTAAGAAAGACTGCAACTGTTGTTTATTGTATTGAGGGTTGAAGCGCGAGTAGGGGCAGGAACGCACATCCAACAAGTATCTCACGCCGTATTGTTTCAGCAGGGCCACCAAGTCTTCTGCCTTGCGCGTGCCATGACCAATGGTGTAAACAGGTTTATTCATCACTTCTTATTCTTGTACAACTCTTTCTCTTCCTCAAGCAGTGATATTACTTTTTTATTGGAATTCATGATCTCTTCCAGGTCCCTGATGCGTTCGTCCCTTTGCCGGATGGTATTTTGCAAGGCCCTGATCTCCTGGTTGAATGCCTCGATCTCTTTTTGCCGCATGCTCTTCAAAGGCTCTTCGCTGTAATACACTTCAAAAAAATTATACTCCAGCACCACGCAGAGCTTTAACAGCAGCTGCGTGTCTATCGACCTCCTTTTATAAATATTGCCGACATTCTGCTTGGTTGTATTGATCATTTTGCCCAAGGCCTCCTGGCTAAGCCGTTTTTCGGTCACCTTTTCTTTGATTATTTGACCAATATGAATTGACATTCGCAAATTTTGGCAATTGCAGTCTATTAGTAATCGGATTTAGTAAAATAAATTTTGTCTTGACAAGGAAAATTATTTTACAAAACTTATAAAAAACTATATATTTGTGGTTTAGCAAGGTTTCGGAATAGCCCTCCAAGCCTTGCTTCCCCGGTTGCACACATCCACATAGTCATCATATCGGCAGTCCTCGTTGGCAATGGTATCCCTAACGGGTGCATGATTACCAGGATAAGGACATCAACATACAATCATGGCTGTTGCCAATGGACTGCCCTTTTATTGGCCGTACAAACCTTATATCATGAATACCAGTAAACCTCCATCCGTATTTTCCATGCAGGCCTTTCAATCCGGAGAGCATGAGGCCTACAGCACAGTCTTCAAACAATATTATCCTGCGCTTTGCTTCTTCGCCGTAAGGCTGATACAAAATGTGGCAGCGGCAGAAGACATCGCACAGGAATCCCTCATAAAACTATGGGAGAAACATGCAGGTTTCAACAGCCCGCACGCCATCAAATCATTCCTGTATATCACTGCAAGAAATGCCTGTTATAATTTTCTCAAACGCAGCCAGACGGGTACTAAAAACCAAAGCCAATGGTCATTCCTCTGGGAAGATGCGGACGATTACGTATGGAACCAGCTCACCCGCTCCGAAGTAGTGCGCGAAGTACAACTCATGATCAGCAGCCTTCCGCCGGAATGCCGCAAGGTAATGCAGCACAGCATTGTAGATGGCATGGAAAACCATGAGATCGCACAGTTGCTCAAGATCTCCGTCCACACCGTAAAAAACCAAAAGGCCAGGGCGATCTATCTCATGAAAAAGAAGTTCGGCAATAAACCGCTGTTTGTAGCTGCACTGGTTTTACTGGACATGCGCACTTCCCATTTCGAGAGCATGCAACAAATGCAGCAGTATTCATCTGGTGCAACTTATACCAACAACCAGCACATACAAGAGCCCGCGTCAACCTATCATGTACAGCCAGCCGTCGCTTTAAGGCAAGAACAACACTCTTCAAGATGTGCATCTTACACAGTCTAATTGCTTTTTTTTCTGCTGTCTTTAGTACTGGAACGCGAAAAAATTGTTTTTATACATCGTTTGTATAATGACCCCGGGATTTTTCTCATGGGTAGCTAGGTTTAATAGCCGCAGGGGAAGTTTTCACTTTCCCTGCCTTTTAAATTCGTACTACATGTCGTGACCTATTTCCACTAACATCAATGCAAACAACAACCATTCAATTCAAACAATCCTGTGAAGAATTGTACCAGGAACTGTTGAGCGAAGTGTACCAATGCCGCAGGCTAAACCTTTCGCCCACGAGCCGCATCGCTTACTGCTTTAAACTAAGCGTTGAATACTGGAACAAACTAAGGCATCAGGTAAAACAACATCCCTTCAATTGCGACGAAGAAGAAATATGGTTCTTTAAAACCATGAAGCCTAAATTCACCGCCCTTATCGAATACTATACCATGATATACAATGCCGAGCTGTTTATGCCCCGGCTGAAGACAGAAGAAATAAAATCTTTCTGGAAAAAAGAATCGGATAAAGTAAAAAACTTCTATTACCAGTACGCAGATTTTTGCGAATACTATAAAAGCGGGGCCGCACATAACGACCACTGCTACTTCCTCCGCTCCAACGCCGGCGGCGCCAAATGCAATAACAAAGTGTATGAAATAGATGAAGACCTCATCACCTCGCATGGACACCTCGCCACCTTCCTGCTGGCTTACGATATGTACGATACTTATATACTGCAACAGCTAAGGACGGTCGCGTAAAACACCACAAATAATAAAGCCCACCCAGGCACATGCAATATTTCTGGTTCGGAGAAATGTTGTAATCGCGCGGTACCCGAAGATAAGAATGCATGTACCGGTAGATGAATGGAACTTATAGAATGAATGATATAAAAAAGAACCCCCTTGCTTTCGCAAAGGGGCCTTCTTGTTGCTTGTCATGTCAGAAACCAGTCTTTGTACCAGGCTGGTCTTGCCATGCAGCCTATCTTAAGAACAGTATTTCACGGTACTTTGGCAAAACCCATTCCTTATCGTCTACCAGCAATTCCAGTTTATCCACGTGGTAGCGGATCTCGTCAAAGAATGCCTCTTTGATATCGGAACAATAGGCAACTGCTTTATCGCGGGTGCTTTCCATGCTGTTAGCGGTTTTGCGCGCCTCGATCATTTTCTCCACCAGGTCGCTAACTGCATTGATGTGTTCGGAAAGCCTGCCCAGGATTTGCTTTTGGTTTGCATAGCTGCTCTCCGGAAATCCAACGTCTTTCAACCCCTTGATATTCTGGATGAGGGTGTTTTGATATTTGATGGCGGCTGGCAAAATATGACTGGTGCAAAGCTCACCCATGATGCGTGCTTCTATCTGCACTTTCTTGATGTACTTCTCCAGTTCTATTTCATACCTTGCTTCCAGCTCGGTATGGCTGTAAACATTGTTGCTCTCGAACAGGTGCTTGGCTTTTTCAGTTATCAATGCATCCAGCGCCAGGGGAGTGGTCTTTACGTTCGGCAGTCCGCGCCTGGCAGCTTCGTTTTGCCATTCCTCGCTATAGCCATCGCCTTCAAACAAAACTTTTTCGCTTTGTACAATGTACTCGCGGATCACGTGCATGATGGCGATCTCTTTTTTCTCGCCTTTGTCTATCAACGCATCTACTTCTGTCTTGAATTGCTTCAGCGTTTCGGCCATGATGGTATTCAGAACGGTCATGGCATTGGCACAGTTGGCGGAAGATCCCACGGCGCGGAACTCGAATTTATTACCGGTGAATGCAAACGGCGATGTACGGTTACGGTCAGTATTGTCCAGCAACAGTTCCGGAATGCTGCGGTGCAGGTCCAGTTTTAATATTGCTTCGTCCTGCTCGTCGAACTTGTCGCCCACGCGCTGCTTTACATCCTGCAGCACCTTGCTCAGGTATTGTCCCACGAACACGGAGATGATGGCCGGCGGGGCTTCATTGGCGCCCAGGCGATGGTCGTTATTGGCTGATGCAATGGAGGCTCTCAATACATCGGCATAATCATGCACGGCCTTGATGGTATTTACGAAGAAGGCCAGGAACATAAGGTTGGTCTTGGGCGTTTTGCCGGGAGCCAGCAGGTTTACACCGGTGTCGGTGGCCATGCTCCAGTTGTTGTGCTTTCCGCTTCCGTTGATGCCTGCAAAGGGTTTTTCGTGCAGGAGCACGCGCAGGCGATGGCGGCGGGCAACGCGGTCCATTACGTCCATCAACAATGCGTTGTGGTCTACGGCCACGCTCACTTCTTCAAACATGGGAGCGCACTCGAACTGCGCTGGTGCCACCTCGTTATGACGGGTCCGCAGCGGTATGCCGAGCTTGTACGACTCATCTTCAAAATCGCGCATAAAAGCGTATACGCGTTCGGGTATGGAACCGAAGTAATGGTCTTCTAACTGTTGCCCTTTGGCGGGGGAATGACCAAATACGGTGCGGCCGCTCATTACCAGGTCGGGCCTGGCATTGAACATGGCTTCATCTACCACAAAATATTCCTGCTCCCATCCAAGGGTAGCGGTTACCTTGGTAACGTTCTTATCGAAATAATTGCAAACATCTACCGCCGCGTGGTTCAGCGATTCGAGGGCTTTCAGCAACGGGGACTTATAGTCCAGGGATTCACCCGTATAGGAAACGAATATCGTAGGAATGCAAAGTGTTTTGCCCTGTCCTATTTCCATGATGAAGGCCGGAGAAGAAGGGTCCCATGCAGTATAGCCCCGGGCTTCGAAGGTAGCGCGCAGGCCGCCGCTCGGGAAGGATGATGCGTCCGGTTCCTGTTGCACCAGTGCGTCGCCATCAAATTGCTCAATAGCTGTTCCGTCGCCTTTGATGGTAAAGAACGAATCGTGCTTTTCCGCGGTTGCGCCGGTCAGTGGCTGGAACCAGTGGGTGAAGTGGGTCACGCCCTTACTTTCTGCCCATTGGCGAAGTCCCGCGGAAATCTGGTTGGCAACCGCGCGGTCTATTTTTTTGCCGCCGCGGATAGAGGTGGTCAGGCTTTTATAAGCCTCATCGCTCAGGAATTCCCGGGCGGTCTTCAGCGTAAAAACGTTCTCTCCAAAGATGGCCGTGATCTTGGAAGAACCCTGCACCTTTTTGTGCCCGTTGGTCGAAGCGCTCAAATCGTTGATGGCCTTAAAACGCAATGTTTGCATATTTGAAATTTAGTAAATACAAAGAAAGTAATTGTCTTCAATAATGTCAAAAAAATGGCGAGATTGTGGATTTTATGGGTATAATAATTAAAGATAGCGGAAAAAAGCGATAAGATGGGCCAGTTTTTACGGAACCGCAGGAGAAAGATGGTGTATTTATTTTATTTTAATATGTTCGGCGGCCCATGACAAAGGCTATTATAAGTAGGAGCTCAGGTATTACTTTATACCGGGCGATGGCGCCGGGGAAGGGCACGGTAAACCCGATAAAGAGGTACAATCCAACGCCAAAGAATATTGAGAGCCAGATGATTGATGAGCTTTTCCAGTATGCGCTCTTTTTACGAAGGATGGACGTGAGGAGTAAAAGCCAGACGATAAAGGTTTCCAGGGCCGCCATCCATTGCAGCAGGCCTTTGGCCTCCCAGGGCAGGGGCCGCAGGAAAGTATTGCCAATTGCCTGCGGCAGCGTCTTGAAAAAGCTGGCCGCCGTAGGTTCCAGCCGATTAAGCTCGTACACGGTATTCCCTTTCAGCCTGAAAAATTCCTGCTGCCGGTGAACCACGTAAGTAAGCATATTGGTGTTTGGACTGATATAGCTGCTCCCAAAAAAGGCAATCAGCGCAATACCATAAACCGATGCAAATACCACCCACGCGGGCTTGCGCATTTTTTCCGCGATCAGCCAAGCCAGCAATCCCGGCGCAAGCACAAGCAGCATCGGCGACCGGAAGATCACCAACCCGATCATCCCAACGGCACAAACCAATAAGTGCATGATTTTTTTTGAAGATAACCATGCGTGAAAATAATATAGTACCACCCCGATAGATACCATGATCCACGCATCAGGGCGTATGCCGCTGAGCCAAAAGCTGATCGGCGGAATCAGGAATACCAGGAACACCAGCAACCGCCTGCGTTGCGGGAACCGGGCCGCAAATACTTTAAATACCAGGTATTGCCCCCAGAACGTAAGCAGGTTGAAGAAAACAATGTTCACGTAATAATTCCCACGGCTAAGGATATTGAAGATCGCCAGTGGCTTGGTGATGATCCAGTATTCCAGGTCCGACAACAGAAAATACCATCCCGCGGCGAACCCTTCATTTCGCTTAAAGCTGGCCGTTAGGTCGAGGTCTGCGAAGAATTGCAAGGGCTGGCCCATTAATTTGCGGTACTCCTGTATCGATCCATAATGCAGCATCCAGGTATCGTCGCCACCATAAAACCGCTGGAACAGGTAGCCGTACAGGCATCCCATGAATACCTTGAACCCAAACACCACTGTTATTTCAAAAGGACTCAGCGTGATCTTGCGCCGGCGCAGCCTGCTGTAAATAAAGAACAGGCTGAATACAAAAAAAAACAGGAAGGCAATAACTGCGAGCATAGAATTTCAGCCGGTTGTTTGTAAGGATAATTGACAGCGGTTAAAGCTAATCAATTTTACTGCCTCGTTGTCACACAAATATTCACAGAGGCCTGGGCCTGATATTGTTGAATTCCAGTATTTCGTTCGCCATCAACGTTGCGATGTATTCGTTGGCCTCAGGGGTAAAGTGGCAGTAGTCAACAAATACCTGCTTATCCCATGAATGCAGCTCCTTTAATAATCTTACCCTGCCAGGCGGAGTATAACCGCCGTTAAACACTTTCCACTTGAAGGTATTGTGCAACGAGTCGTTATACGTAGCAGTATAATAATTATAGAGCGCCCTTTCCGTAACATTCATCCGCGCCGTATCCCGGAAAATAATATGGGGTTGAATGTATAGCAAATGCGGGTGGCCATTGCCGGTAAGCATGCTATCGAATTGTAATAACTGGCTATAAAACGAGTAAACTGCTTTGTCGATGCCGGACCGCGGCTTTACAAACCCGACGGCGCCCAGCGGCCGGCCGCTCCATGTTTTTCTTGCGGGATAATGGTTTTGCTCATTGCGTGCAAGCCTGTTAGAATACCGGTAGTGAAAGGAAAACTGTTTTAATTGATGTATGAATGCCGAATGTGAGGTCAATGGTATGATAATATTCAATGGAAAATCAAATAAAGCGCTTTCCTTCCATCGCTTGCGGATATACTCCGGAACAGTTTCATTGGGACCGATCACGGCGGGCTCGTTCTCCCCATCCATCGATATCACCCAATCCATCTTGTATTTTGCGGACAGTTGTTGATACCGTTGCATGCTCTGCCATACCGCAAACCCCGAGTTGGCGGCATTAAATACGCGGACCTTGCGATCGGGCATCTTTATTTGTAGTTTCTTTTCCAGCAATCCGGCGATCGTTTCTTCGGGTTTGTGGTCGGTCACGCCGGCAATGTCCAGCCATTCGCCGTCTTTATTGGAGCCGGCGCCCTCCATGGCCGAGCCGCCGAAAAGAAATACCCAGAAATCCCCCGGTTTTTTCTCGGGCATATCAACGTCCCTGGGTTGTACGCGCATACCTTCCTCATTAAACTGGTAGTGGCGGTAATAGTCCAGGTAAAAAGGGCGGTTGCGGAATACCAGGGCGCTATCGCTCATTTGCAAGGTATTGCCTTGTATGTACAGGGAGGTGCGGTAATTTTTATACTGGGCGGCAAACACGATGCGGAAAATAATTTCCAGCACTACCAATACCAGCAAAATACTGATAATGCTAAACGTCCATAATTTTTTACGCGTCCAATTGCCAGTGCGCATCGGATCGATGGATTTATTGGAATTATACCACAGATTTATTTAAGATTACCGGATTGCGCAGATTTTTTTTCCCCCATTCTGTGTAATCCATCAATCATTATTAAAATCTGTGCTTTTTTCCCAATCCGTGATACATTTGCGCATGCCCGGGCCTTCACCCAACAAGCTCATTGCATTTGTTTCCAGCAATGCATGGTCGGTATACAATTTCAGGCTGGATGTCATCCGTCACCTCCTTGCGAGGGGTTTCCGCATCCTCGTCATCGCGCCCGGCGACGAATATTCATCGCAGTTGGTTAAAGAAGGCTGCAGTTTTATCAACATCCATTTCGATAACAAAGGCGAAAATCCTGTCCAGGACATTTCCCTGTACAGCCAGCTAAAAAAAATATACAGGGAAAACAAGCCCGATTTTATTTTTCATTTCGTCATCAAGCCTAATATCTATGGTTCGCTGGCAGCCGCCCGGTTCAACATTCCTTCCGTGTCGGTGGTCACCGGCCTTGGTTATCCATTCGCCAGGCGCAACTGGCTGTATCACCTCGTAAAGCTCCTGTACAAGCGCGCCATGCGCAGGGTTACCGAGGCATGGTTCCTGAACAACGAAGACGCCAAAGTGTTCATCACTGAAAAGATCATCAGCATACAGAAAGTAAAAGTTCTGCCCGGCGAAGGCGTGAATACCGAGCATTTTTCGCCCGATATGCCAGCTACACTTCCCAAGAACGGCCGTTTCATTTTTCTCATGAGCAGCCGCCTGCTGTGGAGCAAGGGCATTGGCGTATATGCCGACGCGGCCCGCATCCTGCAGAAAAAAAACATCGACGCGCGCTTCGAGCTATTGGGCTTTTTTGAAAAGCACCATCCCGATTCCATCAGCGAGGAACAATTATACCTGTGGGAGCAGGAGGGACTTATTCACTTCAACGGGTTTGCAAAGGATGTAAGGCCTTATCTTAAAAATGCTGACTGCCTCGTATTTCCATCCTTTTACAATGAGGGCGTGCCGCGGGTACTGATGGAGGCGGCCAGCATGGAGCTGCCCATCATAACAGCGTTTAACCGTGGCTGCAAAGAAGTGGTGCTTAACAATTCCAACGGTTATGTATGTACGCCGAATGATCCTTTTGACCTGGCGGATAAAATGGAAAAAATGATGAACCTTACAGTAGAAGAACGTAGCAGGATGGGCAAGAACGGCCGCTCGCTCGTCATCAAAAAATTCAATGTTACGAGGGTGATCGAAGAGTACGACCGTACGCTCAGGAAGCTGTCAGATTGATCCCCGGAAATTGATTTTCCAGGAAGGCATTCACACCCGAACGCCTGATCTGCTGGTCCCACGTCCACGACGAAAGATCAGGAAATGCGAAATCAAAGCCCTGGAGATTTTCCCACGCAAAGCCGGACAAATCATCGGAAAGAAAAAAATATCTTCCGCCGTATTGTTGCTGAAAGCTCCGCACCCATTCATAATCCGAAGTAATAATGGGGATCCTGCACGCAGCATATTCCAGCAGCTTGGTAGACGTTTGCTGATTAAATGGATTTTTATCCGGCATAAAATTGATGGCAAACTTCGATTGACAGATCAGTTCGCGGATATGCGCGTGTTCAAGCGGGCCTTTAAAACTGATGTTGACATAGCCACGGTATTGATGTAGAAGATCATCGTAGTCCCTGGTCACTACCAACAGCATGCGGTTTTTTAAATTTCCCTCCGTGAACACATTCAGCAGTTCGTGAATGCCCCGGTGTTTCCATTCGCCCACGTAAATAAAATCATACACTTTGGCGGGTGAGGGAATGTTGTCCAGCCAGGCGGCGGGCACACCCATATCCCTGAATCCATAAGGCACATCATCCTTAAATGAAAATACCTGCTCCACATGCTGGTTCAGGAACAGGCGGTAATCGGGCCTGGCATTCACCCATCGTTTGTACAGGTTTTTCAATTCTGCCAGTGGTGGAACGGATGCTGAAGTGTATTCGTGGATCACCACCTGTTTCGGTAATTTTTTTTGATTGTCTGTCCCCATGAAATGCCAGGCAACGTCGGGCTTGAGCAATGCAAGCTCCTGAGGTTTTATTACTTCGCACGTGATACCTTTTGAGGAAAAATATTGCTGGTAAGCTGGAATTTCAGGCAGGAATGCCTGCTGGTGATGTATGAATGCTATGCGCATGGCCTTATAAAGCTGCAAGATAAGGTTCAGTTGTGAGTGCAATCCACCCTCAACCATCCTCGAAATTAATCGTACTTTTGCGGCCCTACCTTACAAATAGTATTGCATGGAAGTTACAGTCAAGACCGCCCGGCAACTCCGGTTAACCGAAGAAGAATTTGAACTCATTAAACAGAAACTAGGGCGCACCCCCAACTTCAATGAGCTCTGCGCATTCAGTGGCATGTGGAGCGAACATTGCAGTTACAAAAACTCTATCAAATGGCTGAAGACCCTGCCCCGTGAAGGCGGCAGGATGCTGGTTAAGGCAGGAGAAGAAAACGCCGGCCTTATGGACATGGGAGACGGATATGGGGTGGTGTTCAAGATTGAATCGCACAATCATCCGTCCGCCATCGAGCCCTTCCAGGGAGCGGCAACGGGCGTAGGTGGCATTCACCGCGATATTTTTACCATGGGAGCCAGGCCTATCGCCGCGCTTAATTCATTGCGCTTCGGCAGTTTGTCGGAACCCAAGACACAGCGACTGCTTTCCGGCGTGGTGCATGGCATTGGCCACTATGGCAATTGCTTTGGCGTTCCCACGGTAGGCGGAGAAATTTATTTTGAAGAATGCTATCATACCAATCCGCTGGTAAATGCCATGAGCGTGGGCATCGTAAAAGCGGGTGAAACCATTTCAGCTACTGCTAAAGGAATCGGCAATCCCGTGTTCTTTGTAGGCAGTGCCACGGGTAAAGATGGAATAGGAGGGGCGTCCTTTGCCTCGGCCGATATTACGGAAGAAAGCGCCGAGGAATTGCCCGCCGTGCAGGTAGGCGATCCCTTCCAGGAGAAGAAATTGCTCGAGGCCTGCCTGGAAGTAATTCAAACAGGGGCGGTAGTAGGCATGCAGGACATGGGCGCCGCTGGAATTATCTGCTCTACTTCTGAAATGAGCGCTAAAGGCGAAGTTGGCATGCGCATCGATTTAGACAAAGTGCCCACCCGCCAGAAGAACATGAAGGCCTGGGAACTTTTACTAAGCGAAAGCCAGGAGCGCATGCTGATGGTAGTAGAAAAAGGAAAAGAGCAATTGGTATTAAACGTATTCGATAAATGGGACCTTCCCTGCGCCGAGATCGGTGAGGTAACGGGCGATGGCATACTGCGTTTTTACATGCATGGACAACTGGAAGCTGAAATTCCCGCGCATGAGCTGGTATTGGGCGGAGGCGCGCCGCAATACGACCGCGAGTTCCGCGAACCAGGTTATTTTGAAACCATCAGGTCGTTCAAAGCAGAAACGATTGCAGTTCCCAAAAACCTGCAAAAGGTAGCCGAGCAATTGGTGCAGGTACCGAACATAGCATCTAAAAAATGGATCTATGTTCAATACGACAGCATGGTGGGCACGGCCAATTCATCTACCAATGAACCCAGTGATGCCGCGATCGTATTGGGCAAGCCGAGTGAAAAAGCGCTGGCGGTAACAACGGATTGCAACAGCCGGTATGTATTTGCCGATCCATATAAAGGCGCCATGATCGCAGTGGCCGAGGCCGCCCGCAACATTGTGTGCAGCGGCGGAGAACCCCTGGGTGTTACCAACTGCCTCAACTTCGGCAATCCCTATGATCCCGAAGTATATTATCAATTTACCCAGGCCATTAAAGGAATGGGCGATGCCTGCAGAAGGTTCAATACGCCTGTTACCGGCGGCAACGTGAGCTTTTACAATCAAAGCCCGGACGGGCCGGTGTATCCCACGCCAACCATCGGCATGGTAGGTTTGCTGGAACACGTAAATGATAAAATGACGTTGGATTATAAAGAGGCGGGAGATGTGATCTTTATGTTGGGCGCCAGCAGCAACGACATCCATTCATCTGAATACCTGCATAAGATTCACCAGGTAGCCTACAGCCCTGCCCCGCATTTCGACCTGGACGAAGAGTTCAGGCTCCAGCAAAAGCTGGCGGAGCTTATCAGGAATAAAACAATAGTATCCGCACACGATGTAAGCGAAGGCGGCGTATTTATTGCACTTACTGAAAGTGGGTTCAATCGAGAGCTGGGTTATGATATCACCACGAATAAATCTGTTAGAAAGGATGCCTTCTTGTTTGGCGAAGCGCAAAGCAGGGTGATCGTAACCGTTAAGCAGGACCAGGTGGCGGCATTCAAAAAGCAGATTGGCAATCATGCTCATGAGCAGTTGGGAGTGGTAACCGATGGCGACGTTATTATCGATGGAGAGCACTGGGGGCATATTACCGACTGGAAATTCAAATACGACAATGCCATTGGGGGCGTATTGGCCGGGCATGAACCGGAGGAGGCGCTGGTTGCGCTGTAAAATTGAGCGATGGACAAAAATGCAAGCATAGTGGTAACCGGAGCGGCCGGCTTCATCGGCAGTTGCCTGGTGGGATACCTGAACCAGCACGGATTTGAAAATTTGGTGCTGGTGGATGAGTTTTCAAGAATGGACAAGGTGCCCAACCTCGACCACAAGCGATTCAGGCTGAAAGTGGAGCGCGACGGTTTCTTCGAATGGCTGTTCCGCGAAAAGCCGTCCATCGACTTTGTATTTCATATCGGCGCCAGGACAGATACTACGGAGTTCGACTATGCCATTCACCAGAAACTGAACGTTGAGTACTCGCAGAAGCTTTGGAATTACTGCGCTGTGCATGGTATTCCGCTGGTGTATGCTTCCTCCGCAGCAACCTATGGAGCAGGCGAGCAGGGATATGCAGACGACCATGATCTATGCCATCGGTTGAAGCCCTTAAATGCTTATGGTGTTTCCAAGAATGAGTTTGATAAATGGGTGCTGCACCAGGTTTACCATCCGCCATTTTGGGCTGGATTGAAATTCTTTAATGTATATGGCCCGAATGAATACCATAAAGGCCGCATGGCCAGCGTGATCTGGCATTCGTTCAACCAGGTTAAAAAAAGCGGCGAGGTTAAACTGTTCAAATCGCACCGTCCCGATTTTGAAGATGGCAAACAACTCCGCGATTTTGTATATGTCAAAGACGTGCTTAGTGTTTGTTACTGGCTGATGCAACACCGGCCTGCATCGGGCATTTACAATTTAGGCACCGGCACTGCCCGCACCTTCGATGATCTGGTGAAGGCCACGTTCGCCGGAATGGACCGGCCCGCGAATATTGTTTATATAGACATGCCCGAGGACATCCGCGACAAATACCAATACTTTACAGAGGCAAAAATGGACAAGCTTCGGAATGCCGGTTATACTTTGCCGTTCTATTCGCTCGAAGAGGGCATTGATGATTATGTCAGGAACTACCTGCGCAAGGAAACTTACTACTGAAGCACGAGTTGACTCAAAATCAATGTGGATAACCTTGTGTACAACCCGTTAAGAAGTACAACAACAAAAATTTGGAAATCGTATTACGGGGGGTGTATCTTCCATTCAGAGATTAATACTTCGGTATTAGTCTTGAAGAGCGGGACCGGTACTAATCTGTAACAGGAAAAGTAATTCGGTACTGATCTTAATAAAGAGGAGTACTTCGGTACGAATCTTTATCGGAAAGCACCAGGGTTAGTAAGTGATTACCATTTCTCTGATGCTTTCTTTTTCTCGAAAAAGTTCTTTTAAGATAAAGGCCGGATTTTGGTGCATCTCTGTCAAAGGAGAGCGCACTTGATGATGGCCCTAAAGAGTCGTACTCCGGTACGAATCTTTCAGGAAAGCACAGGGGTTAGTAAGTAATTATTGTTCTCTGATGCTTTCTTTTTTTTCGAATCACCATCGACAAAATATAGATCGGGATTAGGTGCATCTCTGTCAAAGGAGAGCGCACTTAAGAACGGTCTTAAAGAGGAGTACTTCGGTACGAATCTTTTAAGGAAGCACCAGGGTTAGTAAGTAATTACCATTTCTCTGATGCTTTCTTTTTTTATTATACCCTGTCTCCCCATTCATCGTCCAATCACCACCTTCGCCCTGAACACCGCTTTATCATCTTTTATCACGGTGATGAAGTACAAGCCCTTTTTCAAATTAAAAGTGCTGATGGCCACTAACAGGTCCTGGTGCGGTTCGTCCTTCACCAGCCTGCCGGTGGCATCGTGCATCTGTACCCGGATAGGCAATGGTTCCTGCTGCAATATTTTAAAGCCGCCACTTATAGATGCGGGATTGGGATACACCAGGTAAGCATGCGTATCCAGGAAATACACCACCTCGATGTTGCTGTAAATAAGCCTGCCATCCTGCAATTGCAGTGCAATGCGGTAATTATTGATGCCCTGCGTTGGGAAAGCATCCGTAAAATCGAAGGCAAGGCCCGCGGGGCTGTCGATCATTTGTATCGTGGTAAAGGCATTGGTGGGGGATCGCTGCAGTAATATTTTAGCTACCCGGTATATCGATCCCAGTTGCAGTTGCAACCGCACCTGGCTTCCATCCACCTGTGCCAGGAAGGTCCTGAAATAACAATCCACACCCTGCGTGGCATAATCGAAAGTATATGCCTTGATGCCTTCCCTGGCGCCAACAATCGGCGCAATGGTAAATTGGCGCGGGCTGTTCGCGTTTTTTGCGGCTATGTAAAAGCTATCTGTCGTAACGGTAACCGGCTCAAGGAACTTGCTACCGCGCTGGTATACCCGGAAACTGCTTACACCCCCGGGCTTGTTCCAATAAAAAAGAAATGAATCGGGGCAATTGAATCCTACCTGCGTATTGATCAATTTTGATATTACAAAAGTGTCCGTTGCATAGTTGTTGCCTCCCACGATCATCCGCAACAAAGCAGCGGAGAATGTGTCGGGCGCATTCCAGCGTATATATTTTTTCGAAAGGTCTACATTCGAAGCTATTGTTTGCCATGCGCCGCCGTTGGCAATATTGTATTGCAGCGTGCCTGTGGCGCCCGCGGCAAAGTTGGAATGCCAGCGGGTCATGACCGCGGTTCCACCAATTACGGGGTCGGCGGTCATCGGATACATCCATTGAAAAGTATTGGCCGTGTCTGTATGCCAGGCGATAAAATATTGTTGGCCCGCGGTAGTAACGCGGTTGCCTTTAATGGTGATGGCGTAATTACCGGGCAAAGGATTTTGCAGCGTGATCTGTTCCAAATTGTTCAATGTGTCTCTTCCGCGGACGGCAGGTAATTGCAATGAATCCTTATGTGGAAAGCTGCTAAGGATCCATGGATGCCAGGTTTGGCCCGATGGCACGTGCGCCAGTTCCATATCGAGATCATTTACCAGCGCCTTGTTAGCATTGGCCTGTGCCGCGGGGTCTGTCCAACCCAGTGTAAGCTTCAATGAGCTTATGCCTGGTCCGATATTGAGCTGGAAGGTTTGTACATTGCCATTGTGGATGTTTTCCTGGAAATAATGTGATTGACGGATGGAGCTTATCGCCCGGTATGCGTTGGCATTTCCATAGCCTGAGATAAAATCGGGCCCTGCGGGCCCTACCTCATCCGCAGTGTTGATCAGGATGGTCTTCACCAGCGCGGCGGGCGGCACCGAATCGTTATGCAGTTGACGATAGGCATGTTGCATTAAAAGACTGATACCTGAAACTATGGCTGCCGCGCCGGAGCTGCCATCCTGGCCGAAAGCCACCAACTCTGGTTTGATCCTTCCGTCGTATGCGGGTCCCCGTGAGCTTGGGGGTTCCACGTTTCCAACGGAGTCGATGGCACCTATAACCAATATGTTCTTGGCCATTTTAAAGCTGCCGGTAAGATTCGCGACCCCGGTGAGGCCTGCATACGGCCCGGCAGACGCCTGTGTACCTGAATTACCGGCAGAAAATACATGCATCAGCACCGGGTTGTCAGCAACCAGCGCATCATAGGCGGCAGCGTCGGTACCGTAAAAATTTTCTATGCCCGTACCGTACGAATGATTTTGCACCGTGATGCCCTGTGTGCTATAAAACGGGGCGGGTTCCGGCATCAGGTTGGCAAAGCTGGCTGATTGCAAACCGGCTTTTGGCGCAGCGCCTTTGCCGTCGTAAAATGAATTGCCTGCGCCCGCGATCATGGTGGCCATAATCGTGGCATGGCCGCTGGTAGCAGCGGCAGCAATGCCGCTGTTCACAACCCTTCCTTTCAGGTCAGTGTCATTACTATCGAAACGGTTTTCTTTAACAGACACCATCAATCCTTCGCCGGTGATGCCTGGAAAATAATGATGTGCTGTATTGATGGCATTCACGCCCAGGTCGAACCCGCTTACCGATAATTCTTCTTTCGCCATTCTATCACCGATGTCGGCAAAAACCAATTGCTCCCAATTCAGCAACTCATCCAATACGGATGGATCTTTTAGTTCAACCAGCAAAGCATGCTGGTGAACGCTTTGCCGCAATACCACTATTCTTTTACCGAATGACTGGAGAAAATGCTCGTGGTTGCTAACGTATATCAATAGCCTATTCGGGTGTTTTTTTTGTTTGATCCTGCTCAATAGGGCAGGAGAGCGCTTCCAGGCATTGCCGGCGGGCACCAGGTAACGGAACATCCTGTAACCGGGCGAAGAAATTACCGCTGAGTTCAATTGTATAATGGCATGTTGCGGCGATAACTGTCTTAGTACGATAAATGCAAGCGGATTGTGTTGGCGGAAGCTAGCGGCATCGCCGGCTGCCAGGTAAATGCCCGGCACGTCCTGCACGATGGTTGTGTCTCCCGCAGTTTCTATCATCCGGGCAAAACGGGGATGTGCATAATCTTCAATGATCGCTTTATCGGGTTGGATTTGGGATAAGGCAATAAAGGGAAATGCACAGGTCAGCACAATAACACCAAGTATTCTCATGAGCTGGCTTGAAAACTAAAAATAATAAAACACATTAACATGAATGCATTTTTGCAGATAACTGTAATTGTCTGCCGATTGTCAAAAGAATTGATTAAACCGCTGTTCTGCAACATTGTTGCTTAAATAGGATTTGTTAAAATATGTTAAATCGTATATTACGAGATTGAATTCGGCAACATCCCTATTTAAATTTTTTCTGCTAATTAAAACCTACTTGACATGAGAAAAACAATTAAGCCTTTACTTATCCTATTTGCAGTAATTACAGCCGTATCCTGTAAAAAAGATTCAGCTCCTGCGCAAGACCAAATTTCGCAGGACGTGCTGGATAAAGTATATGCACTTGGCTTCACCAATAAGAATGTACAGGTTACCGAGGGTGGTTACATAGTAGAAGGTGACATATTCCTTTCTGAAGAAGATCTGAACAGCAAGCCTGCAATGCAGTTTCTCCGTGTGGGGACCGAAGAACAATACCGCACTTTTAACCTGGTAACGGCATTGCCCCGCACTATCAGGGTGAGCATTTCAAACAGGCTTCCCGTATCGTACGTTGCCGCCCTCGATGAGGCCCTGGCACGTTATAATGCGCTTGGCATGCTGATTACTTTCCAAAGGGTTTCATCTGGTGCAGACATCAACGTTGTAAAAGGCAATGGCAATTTTCTTGCATCTGCGGGCTTCCCCACTTCCTCGGGCGATCCTTACAGCCAGGTGAAAGTAAATTCCAATGCTATCGGTAATCAACCGCAAGCTACCGTTGCAACCATTCTCGCGCACGAGATCGGCCATTGCATTGGTTTCCGTCACACAGATTACATGAACCGCGCATACAGCTGCGGCGGACAGGCAGTAAACGAAGGTTCCGGTTCGGTAGGAGCTGTTCATATTCCCGGTACGCCTACTGGTCCCGATCCCAATTCATGGATGCTGTCCTGCATTGGGTCCGGCCAGAACCGTCCGTTCAACAACAACGACAGAGCTGCATTGCTCTTCCTGTATTAAACAATTATCAGAGATGTTGCTGAAAGAACCCCGCCGGTGCGGGGTTCTTTTTTTGGCTATATTTAAAACAATAAATCCATCAAATGAACAAGAAGATAGCCATCATCGGCGGAGGCAATCTGGGAACAGCCATAGCGGAAGGACTTGTAAAAAGCGGTTTCGTAAAACCGGAGCATGTCATCATTACCAAACGCAATACGCGCAGCCTGAAACCGCTCGAAGACAAAGGCGTATTAGTAAGCAACGATAATAAAGAAGCAGTGCGCTATGCCGATCTGCTGCTGTTGTGCGTAAAGCCATTCCAGGTGAATGATGTATTGGGTGGTATTAAACCAAACCTGAAAAAATCGCACGTGCTGGTGTCGGCGGTTACAGGTGTTACCATCGAGCAAATTGAAAAGATCATTGGTGAGGGCGCCGCCATTGTGCGTGCCATGCCCAATACCGCCATCGCTATACAACAGAGCATGACCTGCATCAGTTATGTACAGGTAAAACCCGAGGCATTGAAATATGTAGAAGATGTTTTCAATCAACTGGGCGAAGTGGTTACCATCGATGAAAAATTGATGGAGGCTTCTACGGTACTGGGGGCCTGTGGCATTGCTTATGCGTTGCGGTTCATTCGCGCAAATATCCAGGGTGGCATAGAGATAGGTTTTGACGCGGCTACCGCCAACCTTATTGCCGCGCAAACCGTTAGAGGGGCCGCTGAATTGCTAATTCAAACCGGCCACCATCCCGAGCAGGAAATCGACAAAGTAACCACGCCCAAAGGTTGCACGATAGCGGGGTTGAATGAAATGGAGCACCAAGGGTTCAGCTCCTCGCTGATCAAGGGAATTGTGGCAAGCTATCGAAAGATCGCCAAGGATTGAAGGGTTGTTAACCGATACTGCGTATTGATTCCGGTTCGGCCCACCTATCCGCAACATCCGGTTCGTCTGGTTTTCCGGTCCGCTATCGTCCCCCGGGGACTTGTTCTGCGTCCTAATTTGCGATTGTTTCCGTTTCCGCCAAATTATCCGAATCCAACCGCAGACTTATAAAATACTGAAATCCAGCCTCATACTTAAAAACCCTTCCCAAATCCTTGCATTTGTCAAATAAAAGTCCCTATTTTACGTTTAGTGAATTACCTATAAGCGTTTTACGCATAGGTGCCCCTTAAATCCAATTTACATGAAAAGCAAAGCAAGCCTTGTTGTTTTGTTGGCAGAGATTATTGCCATTGTCATACTGCACAGCGCCAGATCTTCCGGGCCGGAAAATGAGCAACAGTCCATTTCACAAGCCCAATCGCTTTCCCAATACGAGGTTTCAGCAGAAAAGCAACCCGTTTTGTACAACACCATTAAGTAGGCTATCCCGATTTTTTCCACACATCCCCGTCATCCGTTTTCCCATCACGGAAAATTGCCGTAGGTTTGCATGACCTCCTGGACCATTTTCTATTGATATAGAAATTCCGCTGGTCAAACCTGGTTCGTTCTTATAACTAATCCTTGAGATAACATATTTCTAAAGGCAAAACGAGGCCACGCCCGTTTTCAACATATACATAAACTTTAATAAAGGTTATGGCGAAATATATTTTTGTTACCGGCGGTGTGACCTCCTCCCTTGGTAAGGGCATCATCGCAGCTTCATTGGCCAAATTATTACAGGCAAGGGGCCTGCGGGTAACCATCCAGAAATTCGACCCCTATATCAATGTTGATCCCGGGACCCTCAATCCGTACGAACACGGTGAATGCTTCGTGACCGAAGACGGCGCGGAAACCGACCTCGATCTCGGCCATTACGAACGCTTCCTGAACATATTTACGTCCCAGGCCAACAATGTTACCACCGGCCGCATTTACCAGACCGTTATCAATAAAGAAAGGGAAGGGGCCTACCTGGGCAAAACCGTGCAGGTAGTGCCGCACATTACCGACGAGATCAAACGGCGAATGCTGTTGCTGGGACAGGGTAACCAATACGATATCATCATCACCGAGATCGGCGGAACCGTGGGCGACATCGAATCGCTGCCCTTTATCGAGGCCGTGCGCCAGTTGCAGTGGGAACTACCCGATGAAGACGTAGTGGTGGTGCACCTCACGCTGATACCTTACCTGAAAGCCGCCAAGGAGCTCAAGACCAAACCCACGCAACACAGCGTAAGAATGCTGAGCCAGGAAGGCGTGCATCCCGACATCATTGTGTGCCGCACCGAAGAACCGCTTTCAACGGAAATACGCCGCAAAGTGGCCCTATTTTGTAACGTAAAGCAGGAAGCCGTAATAGAGGCCGCGGACGCGCCCACCATTTACGAAGTACCTTTGGCCATGATGCGCGAGAAGCTGGACCTTATCTGCCTGAAGAAACTAGACATTGCCCGCTACAGCGAACCCGAGCTATCGCGCTGGAAGGAGTTCCTTGACAAATTGAAATATCCCAAGAGCAGGGTCACCATCGGCCTTATCGGCAAATACATCGAGCTGCAGGATGCCTATAAATCCATCCTGGAAGCTTTTGTGCACGCAGGCGCCATGAACGAATGCAAGGTGCAGGTAGTGAACGTGCACAGCGAATTTATTACCGAAGAAAATGTCGCCGAAAAACTCGGCAGTCTCGATGGATTGCTGGTAGCGCCGGGTTTTGGACATAGGGGAGTGGAAGGAAAGATACTCGCGGTGAAGTATGCCCGCGAACAGGGACTGCCATTCTTCGGCATTTGCCTGGGCATGCAGATGGCCGTGATAGAATACGCGCGCAACATACTGGGCATGGCTGATGCACATTCCACTGAAATGAATCCGAACAGTACCCAGCCTGTAATAGATTTAATGGAAGAGCAGAAAAAGATCACCGCCAAGGGAGGCACCATGAGGCTCGGCGCTTATCCCTGCGATATCAGGGACGGTTCTATTGCGCACCGCGTGTATGGAAGCCTGCACATATCGGAACGCCACCGCCACCGCTGGGAGTTCAACAACGCCTACCTGGAGCAATTTGAACAGGCGGGCATGATGGCCAGCGGCAAAAATCCTGATACCAACCTGGTGGAGATCATTGAATTGCCCAATCATCCATTCTTCATAGGAGTACAATACCACCCTGAATTGAAAAGCACGGTGGAAAATCCCGCTCCTTTGTTTGTTTCTTTTATCACGGCGGCAAAGGAATATGCAGATAAGAAAAATGCGGTGAAAAATCCGCTATTACAAAGCGAAATGATATAAGGTTGGTAGTTTGTCGCGCGCCGTTAAAGCGTAATAAATACCGGGATTCAACGACAAACGCAAACCCCTTATCTTTGCACCCTTCAAATTTTATGGAATGAGCATGGATCGTAATACGGTCATTGGGTTTGTTTTGCTGGCCGTTTTGTTATTTCTCTATTTATTTCTGTCAACCAAAGGAAGCAACGAGGTCCAGCAGCAACAGCAGGCCTATGCCGATTCCGTAGCAAAAGTTAAGGCAAAACAGGATTCTATCAGGGCAAAAAGAGATTCAGCCGCATTCAGCAAAGTACCCGATACAGGCAGCGGCTTTCAAAAAGCGGCTTATGGTCCTGAGCAATTGGTGACGGTTGAAAACAACCTGATGAAGGTTGCCTTTACATCAAAGGGCGGACAACCTAAATCCATCACTTTAAAGAAATATACTTCTTACAAGAACGGCCCCGTAGTGTTATTGAATACACCATTCGACAGGCTAAGCTATACCATCAATACCGAAACCAATACACCCGCGCAAACCGGCGACCTGAACTTTGAGCCGGCAGGCGTTCAGACAAATGCCGATGGCAGTCAAACAGTGCGCTTCCGCCTTGCGGGCATCGATGGACGAAGCATCGTTCACCAGTACACTGTGCGCCCCGATGTTTACCTGATAGACTGGAATATCCAGATGGCCGCCGCCGACAGGATGTTGACGCAGGGCACGGTTAACCTGCTCTGGCAAAATCAACCCACTCAACATGAGAAAGACATTGCCTACGAGCGCCAGCAATCGCAGATAGGTTTTTACGAAGGCGGTGATTATGACTGGATCTTCAGCAAGGCGCAGCGGAAGTTTGAAGAGCCTGTGAATTGGGTCAGTATCAAACAACAATTCTTCAATTCCACCATCATTGCAAAAAATAATTTCAAGGGCGGGCAGGTTGAATGGATCCAACTTTCGTCAGACGATACCACTTCAGTAGTTACAAAGGCCACCGCCAACCTGCAAATGAGCATAACGCCTTCCAGCAATGCCAATTTCGAAATGCAGTTGTATTATGGCCCGAATGACTATGCCATCTTGAAAAACACTGCGCCGGACCTGGACAAGATGGTGAACCTTGGCCAGGGGTTTTACACTTTTGTGCGTCCTATCAACAAGTACATCGTGATGCCGGTGTTCAACTTCTTCAAGGATTTCATCACCAGCTTCGGAATAGTGATCGCATTGCTCACCATCTTCATCAGGTTGCTTACCTCGCCGCTCGTGTACAGGAGTTACCTCAGCGGTGCAAAGATGAAGGCGCTCCGCCCGGAAATAGACAAGCTTAAACAGCAATACGGCGGCGACCAGCAGCAAATGGGCATGGAGCAAATGAAATTGTTTCGCGAAGCAGGCGTAAATCCATTGGGCGGATGTATCCCCGCATTGTTGCAGATCCCTATCTTCTTTGCATTGTACAGCTTCTTCAACTCCAGCCTCGATCTTAGGGGAGTGCCTTTCTTATGGGCCGAAGACCTGTCTGCATATGATTCTATTTTAAATTTCGGTTTCAGGATACCGTTATTGGGAAGCCATCTTAGCCTGTTTACTTTAACGGCGGTGATCACCAGCTTCCTGATCTCCATCTACAACATGAACATGACGCCGGACCAGAGCAATCCTGCGTTGAAGTACATGCCGTATATTTTTCCCTTCATTCTTTTATTCATCTTCAACAGCCTGCCTTCGGCGCTCACCTGGTATTATACCGTGTCGAACGTAATTACCCTTGCGCTGCAATGGGTGATACAGAATTATATCATCGACCACGACAAGATACTGGCCAAGCTGGAAGCCAACCGCAAGAAGCCGAAAACAAAATCGAAGTGGCAGGAGCGGTTCGAGCAAATGCAGGAAGCGCAAAAAAAAGCCCAACAGACGCAGCAACAGCAAAGGAACCAGGGACAGCAAAAACATGGTAAGAAATAATGCTGGCTGGCTATTTGCAGGTCGGTATGCTGATGTGTTAATGTTAAGATTCCTGCAGAAGGCCGGGCAATCATCTTGTGATCAACCAATTAGCAACCGGTTGATTTTCCAAATGCAACGCAATAACTTGCATGCCGGTCTTGTTATTAGTTTAAACACCTGTATCATGAAACTTAGTAAGGCGTTATTCTGTTTATTGCTGGCCGCAGGCCTGTCTTCGCTCGCTGTTGCGCAGCGCAAGGTATCGGAAATGACCCTGGTATACGATGCGGTTGTTTCTACCGGCTCTGCCGACCCAAAGCTGGCAGACGCATTTGACGGCGCTGTTACCACCATTTATATCAGCGGCCACCAGAGCCGTTCTGAAATGGTGAGCGCACTGTTTACTTCTACCACCATACACGATGCTAAAAGCGGTTCGGCCGTAGTATTGCGCGAAGTGAGCGGACAGAAATTGCTGATACGCCTTACGCCCGAAGATTGGGCCGACAAGAACAAGCGTTACCAGGGAATAAGTTTTACCAATACCAACGAAACCAAGGTAATTGCAGGATATACCTGTACCAAAGCCATTGCCACTACGCCCGATGGATCGACATTTACAGTGTATTATACAAAGGATATCATACCCGAGAATAAAGAGTACGATTACCAGTTCCGTTCATTGCAGGGGCTTCCGCTGGAGTATGAAATGGTGCGTGGCAACCTGAAGATAAAATACACGGTATCCCAGATCAATCTGAATCCTGTAGCAGCTTCCAAGTTCGATATTCCGAAGGCGGGTTATAGGGAAATGACTTACCAGGAGAGTAAGAAGATGAATTAGGAGTGTAAATAAAATATAGCACAGACTTTTAATGGATTTTTGGATTACACAGATAGGGAATCGGCTTACGCCGATTTTTTTTGCGATACTTACGAATGAAATAATCCAATAAACCGGTCTGTGTGGCTCAATGGAGTAAGGGAAGTAAGGGAGTTGCACCAGCGTAGTAGCAGTGGTAAGGGGAAATAGCCAGCGTAACGAAATAATCTGTGTAATCCACAAATCATTCAAAAATCTGTGCTCTGCTGAATTAATCTGTTAATCTGCGATTACTTGCGAAGATTGATCTTGAAGTCAACCACGTTCAGGTTGTTCTTAACCTTGGTGGTGGGTACGCTCACCCTGTTCTTGTAAGGGAGAATAAATGTGGTATTGCCGCGCTGGTAAGTTATCACAGAAGTGAAAGTGATAACGTCATTCTTTTTTTGCTGGGTGAACAGTTGGCTGCCGCGGTAAACCGGACCGGATTTCAAAGTAAACCCGTTAGCAGTGCGGATAGGAGTAAAGTAATTGGCTGCGGGAACGTTTTTGTTCTTTTCACCGCCTCCTCCGCCCTTGCTGGCGAAAGTCAGGATTGCCATTGCAGTCAATACAAAGCAGATAGCTGACTTACGGGCCAAGGTTAATATAATCCGGGGTTGTGTCATTATCAGCGTAAAGATAAATAAAAATTTTGTGAAATTTTCAACCGTCCGTCACATATTTTAATAATCGTTTAACGACTGAGTTGCGATTTTGTTACATAAATCCAAAAAATATTTTGGTTGTTAACATCCGTGGATATTGCCGGTCCAAAAAAAATTGGCAAAGTGTGCACTAAGCCCTAATTTTCAATAACCTTAATACATGAGTTCAAATCCATCCCGTCAAAACCGAGAAGAAATCAGGGAGTTATTGAGGCAGTACCAGAACCTTCGAGCTGGTCGAAGTCATGCCTTCCTCGATGAGGACGCTTTTGAAAAGATCATAGACTATTTTGACGACCTGGAAGACCTTGCCCAAGCCATTGAGGCCGCGGAGCGGGGCATGGAGCAATACCCCTATTCCTCCATGTTGCTGATTAAGAAGGCCGACCTCTACATTGCCAGCCGCCGCTACAAGGAATCCCTCCACTTATTGGAACAGGCCGAGCTGCTGGACAGCGGGAATATCCATATTTACATACTTAAGACGGACGCCTACCTGGCCCTCGACCAGCAGGAAAAGGCCGTCTCCCTCCTGGAAAACGCCCTGGGCATGTTCGAAGGCGACGAACGGATAGAGCTGTTGTTCGAGCTGGCCGATGTGTACGACGATTACGAAGAATTCGATAAGATATTCGATTGTCTGAAGCTGATATTGGAACAAGACCCGGTAAATGAGGAGGCCCTGTACAAGATCTGCTTCTGGACCGATTTTACCGGCCGCAACGAGGAGAGCATCCGCTTGCACCAGCAGATCATCGATGACTATCCCTATTGCGAGCTGGCCTGGTTTAACCTGGCCGCAGCCCTGCAGGGCCTGAAATTGTACGAAAAAGCCATCGATGCCTACCAGTATGCCCTGGCCATCGATGAAAAGTTCGACTACGCCTACCGCAACATGGGCGATGCCTACATCAGGCTAAGGAAATACCGCGAGGCTATCGAGGTGCTCGAAAAGGTGCTGGAATTGTCGCGCCCCGAAGACGTGATCTACGAAGCCATCGGCCATTGCTATGAACGGCTGCACAACTTTGCGCAGGCCCGCTTTTATTTCCGCAAGGCCTCGCACCTGAACCCCGACGACAGCAAGCTGTATTATCGCATAGCCGGCACGTATATGAACGAAGGTCAATGGAACCAGGCAGTAAAGCACCTGGAAACCGCTATGAACATTCATCCTAACCAGCCTGAGTACAACCTGGCCATGGGAGAATGCCGCATGCAACTGGGAGATTTCCGGCAGGCCATCCATTATTTTTCGAACGTGGTAAGGATGCGCCCAAAAAACATTTCCAGTTGGGAATCGCTGATCCGCTGCCTGTTCACCGCTACGTATTATGAAGAGGCATTGGAGCAGGTGTACGCCGCCATCCGCATTACCGAAGGCAAGCCCGTGTTTTCATACTATGTGAGCGCTATTTATTTTGCCATGGGAAAATCGAAGGAAGGCTTGCTGCACCTTGAGAAAGGACTTTCCAAAGCGCCCAAGCTGTTAAAGAAATTTGTCGATCTCAATCCTTCTATATTGCAACACCAGCAAGTGGTTGATCTTATCGCAAAGTATAAGCGAAACAAATCGTTTTGATATTTTCCTATTTTTGCCGCGTTTTAAACATTAAGCAACCTGATGAATTTTAACCTGACCCAAATACCTGAGCGGTATCCAAAGCCGCGTGCCCGCGGACTTACCATGGTGATGGACAAAGGGCTTAGCGTGGCTGAAGCTTCTAATTTCATGAGTGTAGCACATCCGCATGTTGACATCATTAAGCTCGGTTTCGGCACTTCCTTCGTAACGCCAAACCTGGAAGAAAAGCTGGAAGTATACCGCTCGTACAGCATTCCCGTGTACTTCGGGGGTACCCTGTTCGAAGCTTTTTTGATACGCAACCAGTTCCAGGCGTACATCGACGTTTGCAAAAAATATGGCATCTCCTTCATGGAAGTAAGCGATGGCTCGATCACGATACCGCACGCTGAAAAATGCGGTTATATCGAAAAGCTTACGCAACATGGCACCGTGTTGAGCGAAGTGGGCAGCAAGGACGCGGCGCACATCATTCCCCCATATAAATGGATTGAATTGATGCGGGCCGAACTGAGCGCGGGGGCAACTTATGTAATCGCCGAAGCGCGTGAGGCGGGCAACGTTGGCATCTACCGTGGCTCCGGCGAAGTGCGCGAAGGTCTGGTGCAGGAGATTCTTACACAAATTCCAGAGGAAAAGATCATTTGGGAGGCGCCGCAAAAAGCGCAGCAATTGTATTTCATAGAGCTGATAGGCTGTAATGTTAACCTCGGCAATATCGCACCGAACGAAGTGCTGCCGTTGGAGACCATGCGGCTCGGACTACGGGGCGATACTTTTCACCTGTTCCTCGACAAAGAATCTGCTCAATGAAACGGTATGGTTTAATAGGGTATCCTCTAAGCCATTCTTTTTCCAAAAAGTATTTCGAAGAAAAATTCCACAGGGAAGGCATTACGGATTGTGCGTATGAGCTGTTCCCTATTGCTTCTATTGAAGAGTTACCAGGATTGCTTACGCGATGTCCTGATCTGCACGGGTTGAATGTGACCATTCCTTACAAGCAGGCCGTCTTGCCTTTTTTGCACTCGACCGAGAACCTGCCTTCGAATTTGAGCGCGTGCAATTGCATTGCAATTGAAAATGGCCGCCTTACCGGTTACAATACAGATGTAATTGGGTTTGAAAAAAGCTTTGCGCCATTGTTACAGCCGCATCATAGAAGGGCATTGGTATTAGGAACCGGGGGCGCGGCCTTAGCGGTGTCGTACGTTTTAGAGAAACTGGACATCGATCATACGTTCGTGAGCCGCAAGCGGCAGGCGCTGCCTGTTTGCGTGCAATACGATGAAGTGGATGAATCCATACTCGCATCGTACCAGGTTATTATCAATACTACACCGCTCGGCATGTATCCCAACGAGGACCAGTCTCCACCATTACCATACCATGCGCTAACGCCGCAGCATTACCTGTTCGATCTCATTTACAATCCTGCTAAAACATTGTTCCTGCGCAAAGGCGAGGAGCGTGGCGCGGTTATAAAGAACGGGGAAGAAATGCTGGTGATACAGGCGGAAGAAAGTTGGAATATTTGGAAAAGCAGCATTTGACAAAAGCTGTACTCCATTTCAGGCCTCGAGCAAAGTTTACAGGGGATGATGAAATAAATACTTACTATTTCTCCACTGCCGCTTCATCAATTCCCAAAGCTTGTAAAATTTTGCTGGCTTTCGGCTTATCATTTTTCATTGCGGCTTCAAATTCATTTGTCAGTCCGGTTACAAAAAGCCGCTCATTGACAGTTAGGCCGGCAAGTGTGTGGTATTCATCGTGGTTAACGCTTGCAGCCCATTTGCCATTTATTAAAGTGAGAAATTTTCCATATTCCGGTAGTCCCGTCTCACGTCCTTTAACCTTTGTCGGCATAATAAAATCGTGCTGGCATCCTTCCTGAGGGTCTGCAATCGCAATCCATGAATTGTCATCAATGGCATAGGTATCCTGGCAATATTCGGCTGCATCTTTTATACTTTCAAAACAATTGTCCCAATTCGCAAACGTGTCCTGCAAACAGTCGTATCCAAAAACATATACGCCTTCAGTTGATTGATAGATCATCAACTTTTGGGTTTCATCTTCAGCGTTTACGAATGCTATTTTTCTCATGTCTTACCCGTTACATGCTGATGCCGTTTTGGGAACGGATGTAAACATCATCTGAGCAGAGCTTGTTTTTTCCTATGACGGTAGCCTTGATGCGTGAGAACGTTTCATGCGTCATTCCTAAGAATGATGCCAAATGTATTTGTTTTGCCCGCATGAATATACCGGGCCGCAGCGCTAACATTTTTTTGAATCGCTGAACCAGATCTTTTTCCGCCAGTATTTCATCTCGCTCATAAGTATGCAGGATAAGCCTGATCAACATATTGCTGTGAATATTCCGCCAGGCTTCATTGCGTTGGATCAGCGATTGTACATCGCGGTACTGGAAAGCAAGAACAGTAGTGTCCTGCAGTGCAGAGATATTTTCACTGGTGGGTAGTTGTTTCCAGAAACTCGAAAATGCGGTAAAAATATGACCGTCGAAGAAAAAGTCGCTTGAGATTTCCTGGCCGCCGTCATTGATATAATAAATGCGCACACATCCCGATAATATGAAATATGCGGTCCGGCAAACCTTATTTTCGGAGTGAATGATGGATCCTTTTGGATAAAACGCCGGCGTCAATATCGCTTCAAATTCGTTCCAGTCTTGTGACGAGAAAGTCCCGAACGTTCGAAGAAAATCCTGTAGTCGAGGATAGCCATCTGCATCTATTTGTCCAGCCTTCATCACTGTAATGTTTTAAATGGCGTTTACTTTGCTGCGAAACTTGTCGTACTTGCAATATAATAAAATTCACATCCAAATTCAGCACAATCAGCAAAGACAAATGAGTTCTATTGAATAAAAGCAAAAAAAGACAAAACCATGTATCATTTACTATTGACCAACTGACGAAATTGGTAAAAGCAACGATCAAGAAATCTTATGTCATCTGTAATGATCTCTACCTGTCCGCTCATCTCTTGTTTAAAGTCGATGCGTTTATTGTACGTAGTTACCAAATGCGGAGGTATTTCAACCAATACGTTGTAATTATTTTCCTTCGGGATTAGCGAGACAGCTTTCACTTTTCCATTCAGCATCCCATATTCATTGAATGGGTAGTTGTCTAACTTGATATTTGCTTTCTGTCCCAGTTTTATTTTACCCGAGCCGGCCACAGGCACTTTGGCCCTGACTATATAATCTTTATTTCCCGGGATGACAGAAGCTATTTCCTGGCCTGATTCGATAAATTGATTATTTGCCCAATAGGAAAACAGCGCAAGTTTTCCTTCGATAGGGGATTTTATCAGATATAATTCTTCCCATTGCTTCACTTTGGCGTCCAGCTCATTCATTGCAACTTCAATTTGGGTGAGCAGTTCGTCGTGTTGCTTTTGGCCTTCCAACTGCAGGTCATTGATCCTTCCGTACAATTCGATGCTATCAATCTGCCTGGCCGTTAAACCCGAAAGTGCATTTTGATAGTTCCTCACATTGGATAAGTATTCCTTTTTCTTTGCTTCGTATTCTGATTTTGCGATCACTTTTTCAGTATATAAAATAGAGTCTCTTTCAAAAGCCTGCTTTGATAGTTGCAGTTCATTCTGCTTGATCACGTTCTCGGCTTGCATCTGCCTGGCCAGTTGCCCGCCCTTGCTGATCTGGGCCCTCAACAGGCTGGCGCGTTGGGCATGACTTTTCTGCTGAATAAAAAACTGGTAATTGCCGAGCGTTTTTTTCAGTTGATTATACGCAGCCTGGAATTCCCCGAAATTGACCTTCTCCGTGAATTTGTAGTTTTCTATTAAAGCTGGATTAGAATAAAAAGCAGTTTTAAAAGAATCTAATTTCCCTTTAAGAGAAAGCATGTCCCCGGCATTTACCGAGCTGCTTAAATATCCTATCGTTTGGCCGATGGCAATTGGTTCGTTATCCTGGACCAGCAGCGTCACGTACCCCGAGCTTTTTGCTATCATGTCGATGGGGGGAGATGTGCTGGTTAGGGTTGCGGACGCTTTGATGATGGTAGGATACTTGATGAACCATGAAATGATCAATGCAAGCACAATCAGCAACAACAGGTAACCAGAGCCGGAGCGGATGGTCCAATGAGGCATCGCAGTGAGTATCTCACCCACTTCTTCACTACGAAAGTCTATTTCTTCTACTTCCTCGGGCTTGTGCGCCGATCCATTATTATTGTTGTTATTGTTTTCCATCGCACGCTTATTTTATGCTTCTTCCAACACCGTGTTTTCCTCTAATTTTTTTTCGATGATGTTTTTCAAAATATCGGTGTCATAGTATGTTTCCGCCAATAACCTGTTGTTCAATGCCAGCAAAGGCGTATATGGTATGAATTGATTATTCGCCCAATCCAGGTAACTATCGTAGATGAATTTAAGTTCCGGGTCTGCTTTCATCATTTGATTTTCACTGGTCCAGCGTTGGATGATATCAGCCAGTTTATCGCCCTTTGCCGACCTTTCTTCCAGGAAAGCAAACCACCGGTTTACGAAAGCGACAATTTCTTTTTCATCTTTCAATAATGAGAGGTACAGGACATGCCTCACCAATGGCCCGGTAAGTTCATCACCCTTGAATATTATCCTGATGTATATGCCATCCTCGAACCAATTTGCCAGGCTTAACAGCCTTTTGAACATTTCACCGCAGGGCGCACAGGCCAGTGATATGATGCCCGTTAGCCTTACCGTAGACTCCATATTGCCAAACGTCGTCATGCCGCCCAGCTCGGGCTCATTAAAAGCCTTTTGCCTGTTGACATCCGCATCAAAATAATCCAGGTTGTTCTTATTATTATAAGCTTTCAGCGAGAGTTGTGTGACAGACCTTTGCAACCCGGTCGTTTTTTCGAACAGCGAATATATAATGGCTACTCCCAGGGCAACTAGCGCTAGCTGAACCGCTCCCGCCATGTCTATAGCAGGAATGCCGCTATTTCGGGTAATGAATAGAAAGTACGCAAAATGGATCCATAGCAGCGCTTGCACAAACATGCACAGCACGCATACTTTTTTTATAACGCTTAATTGATAGTAGATTGAATAAAAGGTAAATCCCACCGGCAGCGCCGCACACCAAAAAAACAGGCCCAGGTTCTCCGCGTAACGACTGGTCAATATGCTGAATAACAGAAAAGTGAACAGGCTTCCGAAATATACCATGCCTATGTCGGTCATGCTTATGACGCCAAATAATTTCGAGCCTTTGGAAGCCAAAACATCTTTGCAGCCTGTTTTATTATTGCTGTTGGAACAGAAGCGTTTCACCAGGTAGCTGTTGGCTTTATTGGTTTTATCGAGCAGGAAAATATTATAGGAAAGAAAGATCCCAAGGCCAAGGATCAGCAATTCCGGTAACCATACCGCAAGCTGCAAGTTAGAAAACCCAATATACAATGCGGCCGCCAGGGCTATAGTTACAATCGATCCGCTTAATACCTGCGATAAGTTTGATAAACGTTGCCGCTTATAATTGAATTCATAGTAGGGCTCACGTGAAAATTCAGTCTTTTTCAGCAACACGTAGGTTTGAACCGCGTCCTCTGATCGCTCTCCCCAGGGGGAGTGAAGATGTACCAGGTCATTAAACGACTCATTGTCCGTAGCGCCCGACCGAATAACAATCAAGGCCGAATCTTTTGAAACGACGGGTTCTTCAACAACAGTGTATTTGATATTGTATTTTTTGAGCGCCTCCAATAAAGCAAGTGCCAGGTTAGAAGGATCATTTCTGTCCGCAACCTCGTCGTTGTTTTCAGCGGTCTCGGAACTTGAGTTAAAGATCAGGTCATAACATTTTACGATTGACTCCTGTAAATAATCACGGGTGAACTGTACGTTCAGTTTTTGAAGAATAAGTATACCAAGATGCAGCATACGCTCAACCTGGTCCTGGTCCCTTCCTGACAACGTATATTTCATATCACTATTTTTTAAGAGCCTAGTTCCAATTGATTTTTAACCAGGGTATAGTAAGCGCGTTTCGACCTGGTAAGTTCTTCGTGCGTTCCGCATTCAACGATCTTCCCTTTGTCCAGCACAATGATCTGGCCGGCGTTCTTAACGGTGCTTAAACGATGGGCTATAATAACGGCCGTTTTGCCTGTAAAAAAGTTAGCCAGGTTTTCGATGATGATCTTTTCATTGGCGGCATCCAGGGAAGAGGTTGCCTCATCGAAGAGAATGAACTCGGGGTTCTTGTATACCGCCCTCGCAATTAAGATACGCTGGCGTTGTCCTCCGCTAAGGCCAATACCATCGTTCCCGATCTTGGTATTGTAGGTGAGCGGGAGCTCTTCTATAAAATTTTGAATATTGGCAATCTTCGTGGCATACACGAGCCGGTCCATATCGACTTTTTCAGCAGAGACGGCGATGTTCTTTGCAATGGTGTCCGAGAAAATATAGCCGTCCTGCATCACCACGCCACATTTGCTTCGCCACGCGCCGTGCATGTAACTATCGAGCTTGTGATTTCCTATCAGTATCGAGCCGCCCGACGGTTTATAAAATTTTAATAATAGTTTCAACAGCGTGGTCTTTCCGCTTCCGCTTGCGCCTACGATAGCGGTAACCTTACCCTGGGGAATGGCAAAGCTCACATCGTCCAACACCAGCGGCGTATTAGGGCCACCATATCGAAAGCTTACATTCTTTAAATGAATGGAATGCTCTGCGGGCAGGCTGGTAAGCCTTTCGGCATTGCCATCTTCTTCGTCGTCTCTCGAGAATACTTCGCCGATCCGTTCCAGACTTATGTTGGCATCCTGCCATGAGCGCATAAATGTGACCAGCTCTGTTATAGGGGTATTCAATTGTCCGATTATGTATTGCACAGACAGCATCATGCCCAGCGTAATATCTCCGGTAATGACCGCCCTTGCTGCTATGAAAGTGATCAGGATATTTTTCAATTCATTGATAAAGGAAGACCCGATCTGCTGGTATTGTTCGAGCGAAAGCCCGCTTATGCTTACTTTGAATAATTTTGCCTGCTGTCCTTCCCATTTCCACCTGTTTTGCTTTTCCGCATTGTTCATTTTTATTTCAGGCATGCCATGAATGAACTGGATCAGGCCGCTCTGTGTATTGGACAGTGATTCGAAGCGGCGATAATCTATATCCCGTCTTTTTTTGAGGAATATGGCTATCCAGACAACATATAATCCGCTGCCGACGATAAAAATGGAGAATATCAGGAAATTATACCAGAGCAATATCAACGAGAACACGATCAGGTTCAGCAATGAAAAAAGCGTGGTGGTAACCGATGAGGTTATAAAAGATTGCACTCGGTGATGATCGCTTACCCGTTGCAGGAGGTCGCCCGTCATTTTACCGTCGAAAAAAGAAATGGGCAACCTCGTTAGCTTAGCCAAAAAATCCGATACCATTGAAATGTTGATCCGCGTTCCCATGTGAAGCAATATCCAGCTTCGGATAAAATCACCGGAGATCCGCCCCAGGAACAACATCATCTGGGCTAGCAAGATTAGATTGATGAAGCCCAGGTCGCCGGTGTAAATGCCCAGATCCACGATGGACTGTGTCAGGAAAGGGAATGCAAATTGCAGGATGCTGCCCGCCAATAGTCCCAGGAATAATTGTGCGATGAATTTTCTATAGGGCTTGACATAAAAAATGAGCTCCCGCATGCCGCGGTATTTTGCTTTCTCTTTTGTGTCTGACTGGGAATAAAACTCAGGTGAAGGTTCAAAGAAAAGGATCATTCCCTCTTTTTCTCCATTGATCATGCTGCCGCTCCAGCTGCTGATGAATTGCTGGCGGGTTAGCTTTATATTTCCGTGCCCGGGATCGGCTATGTGAGCATTTCCTTTTTTATCGATTGCGTGCAGGACGATAAAATGGTTGCCGCGCCAATGAATAATTGCGGGAAATGGTTTTTCTTCTATTAATGCATCGTACGTTGCCAATGCCGCGGTTGTACGGAGCCCTATTGCTTCGGCCGCATCACTGATCCCCAGGAGAGAAACGCCCTGCCTGTCTATATAGCTTTTTTCCCTTAGGGTATCCAGCGTATAGCTTTTGCCGTAGTATTTTGCGATCATCCGCAGGCAGGTGGGTCCACAGTCCATGCTATCGATCTGTCGATAAAATGGAAACTTCTTTATCCTCATAACTAAACTTGCTCAAATGATAATATGAAACGGTATGGGTATCAAAAAACTGAAACCGGCAAATTATTTTCTGGCGATTTAGTTAGACACATGGTTTTGCCGGTAGTTTTAAATAGGAATTTTTTTGCAACTCCAGCATCTCCAATCCCGAGGGCTGGTTTATTTGCAACCTATGCGACCATATACCTCTACATCCTGGCTCATTTTCACTAATGAGCTCGTCGAGACTTTTTTAATTTTCAGTTGCTTTCTCATAATGCTCATTTTTATCGTTTAGAATTGATTAGCAGCGTTACTTCCTTTTAAAGTGCTTCTCAAACATAAGTGGTTGACCTTTGGGTTTTATTGATTAAAATCAATAAAAATTGCGGAATAAATGCGTAGAAGAAATTAGCGGCGGGAGGATTGTCTAATCCTGCTTTATTATCGTAAAAGTTTCATGAGCGGGGGCCATGTCCCGCGTCTTTGATATAGTGTAGCAATAGTGCAGCGGCGCGTGAAATGATGACAGATGTATCGGTCCGCGGCACCGCCGGGCCTTACATCCATAAATATGGGGGCCAACAAACGTGAAAGAAAGATCTACCGATTATAATCGTAAAAGCACGGACTTTACTTTCTCCGGCATGGGCACCAGTTTCCTGCGTTCATAATCGAAGCAAACCATGCCTGTTTTTGCAGCGGCTACCGGCACTTTGACGCCATTGGATTCTTTTTCCAGCTTATAGTATAAGTCAAATGCTATTTTGCTTAAAGCGCCCATGGCAACAGATGCCAGCACTACATCGCCATAAAATAGTTCGTATTTAAACTGTATGCCTACATCGCTCATGATAATGCCTGTGCCGCCGAGGTCCAGTTCGCTAAATCCAAGGTGGCGCAGGAACTGCATTCTTGCTTCATGAATAATGGAAAGGACCGTGTCGTTGCCAACATGGCCGCCGTAATTAACATCGGTTATACGTACAGGTATGCTTGTGGTAAAACTAAAGTGTTCAGGGAGCTCGATCTTTATTCTTTGCATGGCAGCGTGGAGGAATTGAAGATGCAAACCTACGCTACTCTTTCAACAATTGCTCCAGCTCTATGATGTCGAGAAAATTGGTAGCCGCAGGCATGAATGCAGCATTGCTCATGAGCTTGTTACTCCAGCTGCGGAAGCGTTGCTTCCACGAAATGCTTTTAATGGCCATATCGATGCTTTCGGTAGGCGCATCGGTAAATACAAAACCGACTGCATCGGTAAACTTGGCGGATATTCTTACAGGCTGCCCGTTGGGAGCGATAATGGTAAGATAATCCTGCGGGCCTACGCGTGCTTCGGGTTCCAGGGAAGCGTATTGGACAATGGATTCATTGATCTCGGTTTCGTCTTCTGCATTGCCTACGGTGATCTCGGCCACATCGATGTGCGCGTAACGTACAGTGGTGCTGCCGGGATTGGTGAATGCAAATAATTTCACGGGATTGGAAGATCGGTTGGTATTTTCATCGCGAGACGAAGCGGTAACACCAGCCACATTGGTCTTGTTACTGTTATCATCGTCGGTGTTTGATGGCACCGGGTTATGTACAATGGGCGTATCCTTGGCTTGTGTAGAAGTGTTGCCTGCGGTATTGGCGGTATTTGCTGGTTTGAAATACAACATGGCACCAACTGCAATCACCGCGATTACAGATGCTGCAACTGCCAATCGTTTCCAATTGCGTGCAATAGGAATTACTTTGGATGTATTGCTTTCATCGAGGGCGGCCGCTATGTTTTGCCAGGCTTTTGCGGGAGGGTCGAGCGCCGCGTCCTGCAGCTTGTGCGAGATTTGTTCGCGGGCCGCATTGTCCAGTTGTTCGACAATCTTCGGCCAGGCATCGACGGGAGGATCGATGCTGATGTTATATAGGCGATATTGTAAGTCTCCGGTCATAGGGGATCAACGGGTAAACGATTTTCGGGTTTCTTCCAACCTTTCCTGCACTTTTTTCTGCAGGATGGCCTTTGCTCTTGCTAATTGCGATTTGCTCGTTCCTTCACTAATGCCTAATATGTTCCCGATCTCCTTGTGCGAATAGCCTTCGATCACGTACATATTGAAAACGGTGCGATATCCCGGCGATAGTTCCTGGATAAGATTGATGATGTCTTTCTCAGCCAGGTTGTCCAACGCAGTGATGTCCGCGTCTTCTATGACATTTTCTTCTTTTTCAGTAATGCTGTACAGGTTGCTCTTGCGCCTGAAGTGCTCAATGGAGGTATTTACAAAAACACGCCTTACCCAGCCTTCGAACGACCCTTCGGCCCTGAACTTTGCCAAGTTCCTGTACACTTTAATAAATCCTTCCTGTAAAAGATCCTGCGCATCGTCGGCATTGTTGGCGTACCGCATGCAAACCGCGTACATTTTAGGAGCAAATCGCTTGTACAACTCTTCCTGCATGGCCCGGTTGCCAGCAATGCATGCCTTGATTAAGTCGCTTTCAGGAATAATATAGTTGCTTTTATGCTCCACTTTTTTTCAGGTAGTTGCGGATGTTTGGGATTGATGATTAATATGTTGGTTCAAAAAGTCAACCAGTTTAGCGGCCGCCCTGGTGCGATGGCTGTACCGGTTTTTTTCGTCCATATCCATCTCTGCAAAGGTTTTGCCACTACCGGCGGGCACAAAAACGGGATCGTACCCAAAGCCTTCATTTCCACGGGGGAAAGGTATGATCTCTCCTTCACATATGCCTTCAAAAAGAAATTCCTTTTCATCCCATATCAGGGCCAGTACGGCGCGAAAGCGGGCTTTGGTGTTCGAATGCCCTTGCAGCCTGTTCAGCAGCTTTTTAATATTATCGCTAAAAACTTTGCCTTCGCCCGCATAGCGCGCGCTTTTAACGCCGGGCTCTCCATTCAGGGCCTCCACTTCCAGGCCCGTGTCTTCGCTAAAGGTATTCTTGCGGGTGATGTTGTAAATGGTGCGTGCTTTTTCCAGTGCATTCGCTTCGAGCGTATCGTGTGGTTCTGGAATGTCTATATCGATGCCGGCTTGTTTTAAGGTAATCAGCTCGAATGCATCCCCGATAGCCGACTGCATTTCGGTGATCTTATGAGCATTATTGGTGGCGAATATCAATCGCATGGTCAGGCGAGTTTGAACAATTTCTGCAGGCATACCCACAGCTTGCTTTTGAGCAATTTTGCTTCGGCGGTAGACTGATTGAGCTGGCGTGGCGGGGGAGTGGCCAGGAATACGATTCCATCGTGCGATTGCAAATTGAAAGGCGGAAAATTGATGGGTAATTGTATGGCCGAAGGTTCCGTGCCTAATAAAATAACTATAGTGCTGAACAATTCATTTTTGATGTCGGTAATCGAAAATTTATTACCGGCGATGTTGGCTATTGCAACGTCGCCGAGATTGAGGCGGCAGGCTTCGAGCATTTTGCCGAGCCAATCCAATTCAGCGTCGGGCAGGTATACATCATTAGGAGAATTGACGACGAAGGCTATGCGCTTTTTATTGCCGCCCA
Source organism: Chitinophagaceae bacterium (assembly GCA_035628135.1). Taxonomy (GTDB): domain Bacteria; phylum Bacteroidota; class Bacteroidia; order Chitinophagales; family Chitinophagaceae; genus DASPKM01. The sequence continues at coordinate 171,248 of DASPKM010000002.1, forward strand.
GGAATTTAATGTGATCGGTGTTGTTTTCAACCGGGCGCAGCGTTGAAACGGGCTCGGTAACAGGGCGGGGAAGGGGTCTGTCAACCGGGTTGGGAGGTCTGTCGGCGAACGCGGTCGGCACCCATTCTGAAACAGCAGCTTTGTCTGCGTGCTTTTCAGTTCCCGGTAAGGGCGGTTGCGTGGCATGGTCTGTAATGTCAACCAATAAATCGCGGTATAATTCGTTGATGATAAGCGGCGTTAGTTGAATATCCCTGAGGCTCATGTAATGTATTTATCGGGCAAAAAATTCCAAACGGAACTTTGAAGCGCAAGTTATCTATTAAAAATCAGGTATGATTATTTCTGTTAATCATACTAACATATGTTAGCAATTTTTAGCCGGCAGTTTTGCCAGCCACGGTAATAATTGTTTCTTTGTACGATTAAAAAAAAGAGCATTATGATTGCAGCCTACAGCATTCCTGTAACCAAGGTAGAGCGGAGCAAATTGTTGGATACGCCGTTGGAAAACATACCCTTCGGTAAGTTTTTCACGGACCACATGCTTGAGGCCGATTTTGAAAATGGTGAATGGAAGAACGTCGAGATCAAACCTTATCAGCCCCTCCTGATGAACCCTTCGGCCGCTGTGCTGCACTACGGGCAGGCCATATTCGAAGGCATCAAAGCTTACAGGGACAAAGCCGGGAATGCCTTTATTTTCAGGCCGCATGATAATTACAAACGATTCAATATTTCCGCACAGCGCATGGAGATGCCGCAGATACCTGAAGAGATCTTCATGGAAGGCATGCGCAGGCTGATTGAGCTGGATAAGAACTGGATACCGGATAAGGACGATCATTCACTTTATATTCGTCCATTTATGTTCTCCTCCGATGAGATCATCGGGGTGAGGCCGTCGGATTCGTATAAGTTCATCATTATTCTTAGTCCTACCGGTCCCTATTACAATACGCCCATGCGCATTTATGTAGAGGAAAAATACACCAGGGCGGCTCCGGGAGGCGTTGGTTATGCGAAGGCAGCGGGCAACTACGGGTCGAGCATGCTGGCTACCGCGGAGGCTAAGCGCAAGGGCTACGACCAGGTGTTGTGGACCGATGCGGCCGAGCACAAGTACGTGCAGGAAATTGGCACGATGAACGTATTCTTTATTATTGGCGATACCGCCTTTACACCCGACCTTACGCAGGGTACCATCCTGGAAGGCGTTACCCGCGACAGCGCTATGGTACTGTTGAAAGACATGGGCTTCAGGGTAGAAGAAAGGCCCATCAGCATCGACGACCTGATCGATGCGCACCGCGCAGGACTGCTGTACGAGGTGTTCGGCACCGGCACCGCAGCCACCGTTACCATGATCAGGGAATTGAGGTATAAGGACTATGTTATGGAGTTCGATACCAGCAAATGGCAAACTTCGCCGGCCCTGAAAAAGCAGCTTACCGACATCAGGGAAGGAAGGATGGCCGACAAGCACGGATGGATGTGGAAGGTGTAGGACCAGGACAGACAACAATAATCGACTGTAAAAGCCCGAATGGCTAATAGCCTTTGGGCTTTGATTTTTAGGAGTTTTTTTGGCTTTTTGGGACTTGTTTTTTGGAATTTACGGCATTGGCCGTTACCTTTGCCGTCCCAAAATTAAAAGGTTCAGAATGCCTACTATTCAGCAATTAGTTCGTAAAGGAAGAGAGATCATCAGGGCAAAAAGTAAATCGAGGGCATTGGATGCCTGTCCGCAACGCCGCGGCGTATGTACCCGTGTTTATACCACCACTCCCAAAAAACCGAATTCGGCGCTTAGGAAGGTGGCCAAGGTTCGCCTTACCAATAAAGTAGAAGTTATTGCATACATACCGGGAGAAGGACATAACCTGCAGGAGCACTCCATTGTGCTCATCCGCGGAGGCCGTGTAAAGGATTTGCCGGGTGTTCGTTATCATATCGTAAGAGGCAGCCTGGATACCGCGGGTGTAAAGGACAGGAAGAAGAGCCGTTCGAAATATGGAACGAAGAAAGACAAAAAGAAATAGGATAAGAGAGATAAGGAAAGAGGAGTGAAGGAGGGGGACAAAATAAAACTGATCAAAATAAAAAAGCGATAATCAGCTAATCAGATAATTAGTTATGCGGAAATCACAAGCCAAAAAATTACCCTTAGCGCCGGATGCCAGGTACAATGATATCATGGTAACCCGCTTTGTGAACAACCTGATGTGGGAGGGTAAGAAAAATACAGCGTTCAACATTTTTTACGATGCACTCGACAGGGTGTCCAAGCAATCCGGTGAAAACGGTTATGACATCTGGAGAAGGGCCCTTTCCAATGTAACGCCTTCTGTTGAAGTAAGAAGCCGCCGTATCGGTGGTGCCACCTTTCAGATTCCCGCTGAAGTGCGTCCCGACAGGAAAATATCCCTAAGCATGAAATGGCTCATCCGCTATAGCCGCGAGAGAAACGGCCGCAGCATGGCTGAAAAACTGGCCTATGAAATCCTCGCGGCCAGCAAGGGCGAAGGCGCTGCTTTCAAAAAGAAAGAAGATACGCACCGCATGGCTGAAGCCAACAAAGCATTCGCGCACTTTAAGGTTTAATCGAAGTTTTACTACATATGCATCACCCCGCCACGAGCGGGGTGTTTTGTTATGAATTAACCGGGTCTTAACCGCTCATTTTCTGCTTATTTTCCTTACCTTTGCGCACCGATTTTCGGTCTGATAAGACAAACATTTTTTAATACACAACAATGGCAGATTTACGATTTCAGAGAAACTTTGGTATTGCGGCCCACATCGACGCCGGCAAGACCACGTGTACAGAACGTATCCTGTATTACACCGGCATGTCGCACAAACTGGGCGAGGTGCACGACGGTGCTGCTACTACCGACTGGATGGAGCAGGAAAAAGAAAGAGGTATCACCATTACTTCAGCGGCCGTTACCTGTTTCTGGAACTTCCCTACCAAGCAGGGACAAGCTATACCCGATACCAAGAAGTACAAATTCAACATCATCGATACGCCGGGCCACGTTGACTTTACCGTGGAGGTAGAACGCTCCATGCGTGTGCTGGACGGACTGGTTGCCCTGTTTTCTGCCGTTGACGGCGTAGAGCCGCAGTCTGAAACCGTATGGCGCCAGGCCAACCGTTATAACGTTCCCCGCCTGGGCTTCGTAAATAAAATGGACCGTGCGGGCGCCGACTTCCTGAACGTAGTGAAGCAGGTGCGTGAAATGCTCGGAGCAAAATCAGTTCCCCTGCAACTGCCAATCGGTGCAGAAGACCAGTTCAAGGGCATCGTTGACCTGATACAAATGAAAGGCATTATCTGGGACGATTCTACCCAGGGTATGACATACCAGGAAGTGGAGATCCCCGCCGACCTGAGAGAAGAAGCGCAGTACTGGAGAGAACAGCTGATTGAAGCGGTGGCCGAGTATGATGATAAGCTGATGGAGAAATTCTTTGAAGATCCCAATACCATCACCGAGGCCGAAGTGCACGAGGCTATCCGCAAAGCTACCATCGACATGAGCATTGTGCCCATGCTGTGCGGATCTGCATTCAAGAACAAGGGCGTACAAACCATGCTGGATTGCGTGGTGCGCTACCTGCCCAGCCCCGTTGACATCGAAGCCATCAAAGGTCTCAATCCCGATAACGGCGAAGAAATTTCCCGTAAACCGGATGCGAAAGAGCCGTTCTCGGCACTTGCATTCAAGATCATGACCGACCCGTTCGTAGGACGCCTGGCATTCTTCCGCTGCTATTCGGGCAGACTGGATGCAGGTTCTTATGTGCTGAACGTAAGAAGCGGCAAGAACGAAAGGATCAGCCGTATCATGCAGATGCACGCGAACAAGCAAAACCCCATCGATTTTATCGAGGCGGGTGATATCGGCGCGGCTGTTGGATTTAAAGAGATCAAGACGGGTGATACACTGTGCGATGAAAAACATCCCATCGTATTGGAGAACATGTTCATTCCCGAGCCTGTGATCTCGCTGGCCATTGAGCCCAAGGCACAGGCCGACGTTGATAAAATGGGTATCGCGATTTCAAAACTGATCGAAGAAGATCCCACACTGCGTGTAAAAACAGATGAAGACACCGGCCAGACCGTGTTGAGCGGAATGGGCGAGCTGCACCTGGAGATCATTGTTGATCGTATGCGCAGGGAATTTAAAGTAGAAGTAAACCAGGGCGCGCCCCAGGTTGCGTATAAAGAGGCGTTCACCAATACCGTTGAACACCGCGAAGTGCTGAAAAAGCAAACCGGTGGCCGCGGTAAGTTCGCCGACATCGTGTTCGAGATCGGGCCGGCCGATAAAGAGTGGCTGGCTGAAAATCCCGGCAAAGCCTTCCAGTTCGTGAATGATATTTTCGGTGGATCTATCCCCAGGGAATTCATTCAGCCCATACAGAAAGGATTTGAATCCGCGATGATGAGTGGTGTATTGGCAAACTACCCGCTGGAGCACATGAAAGTGCGTGTGTTCGACGGAAGCTACCACGATGTGGATTCCGACTCTATGTCGTTTGAATTGTGCGCCAAGAGCGGTTTCCGCGAGGCCGGCCGCAAAGCAAAGCCTGTGCTGCTGGAACCCATCATGAGAGTGGAAGTGGTAACTCCAGACCAATACATGGGTGATGTTACCGGTGACCTTAACCGCCGCCGCGGCATCCTGGAAGGAATGGACACCAAGGGCAATGCCCAGGTGATCCGTGCAAAGGTCCCGCTGAGCGAGATGTTCGGTTACGTAACGCAACTGCGTTCGCTTTCATCGGGCCGTGCAACTTCTACCATGGAGTTCTCTCACTATGCTCCTGCTCCGACCAACGTAGCAGAAGAAGTGATCGCGAAGGTGAAGGGAAAGGTGAATGCGTAAAACACATTGATCTGTTTTAATAGAGGTCCCCGCTGTATCAGCGGGGATTTTTTGTTATTCACTTGTGGACCACTTATCACCGGTTTCTGCACGGAAATCATGATAAGGGCCTTGTTTTTGCGTAAAAAGCGGCTTTATTTCAATATTCCTATACCTTTGGATGGCCTGAAACCCATATCCACATTGATTTCTGGGAAGTCCAACTGTTGAGGTATTTACAACGTAGTTCATAAAAAGTAGCTATTATGCGATCTCTACCCAAGGCCCTGATGCTGTGCTTGCCATTGCTTGCCTGCATGTTCACCGGCTCCACAGCTAAATCCCAGATAACCGTCAATATCATCAATCCTGCGCACCTGCAGGTAGTGGAAGATAATCTATCGATACGGGCGACTGTTACATCCAATTTTCAATTGAATACAGTAACGGCCACGGTTTCCGGACGACAAACCACGCTGGTGTTTAACGCGGCCACTGGATGGACGGGCCAGTTGAACCTGGCCGGTTTGCCGCTCGATACACTGAATGTAGTGGTGGAGGCGACCGATGTATTCAGCAACAGCAATTCTGCGAACCGGGATTTTATACATGACCAGGCGCCGGTATTTACACTGGACAGTATATTGCATGGTTCGTTGGCCAGGCCACTCATCAGGGTGAAGGGTTCAGCCACTGATAATATGGACAGCGTGCAACTGACTGTACTTGTCAATAATGCCGCGGGCACATATACCGTGGGCACGTTTTATAATAGTGTGGATACGGTCATCGATCTTTCGCAGGATGAAGGAAGGAGCGTGTTTGTACGGGTTGTTGCAAGAGACAAGGTAAACCTAACAAATACGCACAGTGGCGAAGTGTTTGTGGAGAGCAGCCCTTACCTGGAAGAAATTTTCAGCAGCACTTCCATGATCGCGGATTTCAATTACAACAAGGTATTTACCGGTGACGATACAAGTCCCGGTAACCTGCGGCTGATCGATATTACTACCAATGCAACCGAGAACATACCATATAGTGGCGGCATTACCACTTCGGGTCAGTTCCTGACCATGAAAAGACACATTATAACACCGCAGGGTGTTCTGTTTCCGCAGCATGAGTGGAATAATGGCATGTTGTACCAACTTCCATACACTGTGTTTGGCTCGCAAGGCAACTTTGCATTGTTGTATGCAAACGATAGCCTGTACATCCGCGATCTTACTACCAGGGAGAATACGTTCATTACAAAATCCAATCAGTTCCGTGGCGGTGATGTGGGCGCAAATGGGGTGGCGTTCTATGGAGTAGCAAGGGGTGTTCTGCAAAACCTTGAAAAATGGGAGAACAACAGCATTAGTGTCCTGTTGAGCAACCACGCGGACACGTCGAAGATGTGGCCACGCACCGACGGTCAATATGTGGCATATAGCAAGTTGATCAGCCCGAATACAGTACGGATAGCCATGCACGACGGCACTTCGGAAATAGAGCTTAGTGATTTAGGCAATGTACCTCCGGATCAGTCGCAAAACCGGTTCCGCGTCAAAAATAAATTCGTAGCATATATCAAAACCATGCCTGGCGGCGTAGACCAGGTTTGGCTTCGCGATTCAACAGGGGCGAATATCCAACTTACCTTTTTTGGTAACGATAGCGAGTTTGAAGAATTGGGAGAAAATGGTGACGTGACATTTCTTAGACCAGCTCCGGTAACCGACAGGAGGTGGCACTCCACAAAAACCGGCGTGTTGCAAGAAATCGGTGGAGGTCTTGGCATTCCTGTTTTTCGGGATACCGCCTGGTACTTTGCTATTGGCAGAAAACTGTTGAAGCTCAACTTGAATATTCCATCGAACAGCATCAGCAGCTTCCAGGAGATAGTTGCGCCAAACACAACGTTTGCATTTAATTCGAATGATTTTGCTTCTAATTTTTATGGGCCTGGCAATCTGGTGTACGTAAAGATCACGAGGGCGCCCGCGCATGGGATGCTGAGGAATACCAGTACCGGCCAATTCCTGAGCCTGAACAGTGTAGTAGCGCGGAATCAATTGAACACGTTGGTATATATTCCGGACAACGGTTACATCGGAAGAGATACCATTGGATGGGATGCTTCGAACAGCATCGATTATACCGGCACTACTGCTTTTATCACTATGAACGTAGGTACGGCGCCACTGCCTGTGAAGCTTACACATTTTACAGGCGTACTGGATAAGGGTATCGTTATGCTTACCTGGAAAACCGCTACCGAGCAAAATACCAGAACGTTCGAAGTGCAGCGCAGCACCGATGGTGTAAACTTCGCGAGGATTGGCAATGTCACGGCAACAGGTAGCATTAACGGCGCCTCGTACGCATTCCAGGACCTTAACCCGGCTATTGGATACAATTACTACCGGTTGAAGATAATAGACGAAGATGGCAAGTATGACCATTCCATCATCGTTATCATCAATACTAAAAAAGACGGTAAGCTTTCAGTTACCATTTATCCCAACCCGACTCCCAACAACGTCGTATCCCTCAACATCAATGGCCGCATCGAAGGCAATTGCAGGATAGATGTGGTAGATATGAACGGAAAACAGGTAATGCAGCGCAACCTCGGTAACATGCAGGCAGACAGTTATACTACTACACTGAATCTTGGAAACATACAGAAAGGCACCTACTTCATCAAGCTGGCAATAGGAGATAAGCTGTTGACGCATAGAATAGTGGTACAATAAGCGTTTTTCAAATATTAAGAGGATCAGTCGGCTCGTTCGTTAACAAGCCGATTGCCTATATTTAAGGCCCCTAAACGTGCTATATGAAGCTCCTTTGTAGTAGCTGGTTGCTTGCGCTTTGTTGCTGTTGCACTGTTGTTGTTGCACAACAGATGCCCCCTGTTATTTTATGGAAGAAAGCATTGGGAGGATCAAAGGATGATGTTGCACGCTGTGTTATCCGCACAGTAGACAATGGAGCATTAATTGTGGGCTCCTCGCTTTCCAATGATGGAGATGTAATCGGACACCATGGATCCAGTGCCACTTCTGACGCATGGGTGGTGAAATTATCTGCCGATGGAAATATCGAATGGCAAAAAAGTCTTGGTGGATCCGCGAATGACAGCTTTTACTCAGTTATCATTGCGCCAGATGGTTCATACCTCTGTGCTGGAAGCACTTCCTCTAATGATGGAGACGTAGCGGGTAATCGTGGGGGCTCTGACGTATGGTTAGTTAAAATTAGCCGTTACGGAGGCATATTATGGCAAAAATGCCTGGGGGGCTCTGGTGATGATGGCGCGGTAAGCATTAGTAGGACTGCTGACGGCAATGCGCTGGTTATGGCAAATACAAGGTCCAGTGGTGGCGACGTTACAGGTTACGCGGGCGGTGTGGATCTATGGGCCTTGAAAGTGAATACCTCCAATGGCAACATAATATGGCAGCGTGCATTTGGTGGCTCAGACAACGACTTCGGCATGGATATCGAAGAAGGACTGAACGGCGAATTCTTCATGGTGGCAGAGGTCAACTCAAATGATGGATATTTTGGCGCTAACCCGAATTTTCCTCTCCGTGGTAAATTTATAAGAATGAGGGCTGATTTTACGCTGGCCACATATGTCGGCGGAGACCGGTATTCGTACCAAAGCATCATAAGAACGCCAACCGATGACCTTTGGTTAGGGGCAGAGGCCAATTTTTGCACTTTTGATCATTTACCAAAGAGCGCTAATCTGGGAAGGACCAGCATGTTTGGCAGTGGTCTTTTTGGAAGCTTGCAATATTCGAGGCCTCCTTGTACCTCAGGTTTCTCTTACCATATACAGGGAGCTTCGTCTTTGTCGGTGGTCAACGAAACGATAAACCTGTATGCCGGGAGCGTGGACAGCACGTCAGCAGGCATCAGCCTGAAAAAAAGAGATGGAATCATCAGTGCGTTTGGTTTGGCCGCCAGGGTTGCATGGGAGAAAATTCTTGGTGGAACTGAGGACGATTATTTCACGTCCGCTGCTGCGCTGAGCGACAATGAATTTATTGTTGTGGGCCATACCAAATCAAATGATGGTGATGTAAGTGGAAATCACGGTGGTTACGATTGGTGGGTAGTAAAATTTGGCAAAACAAATACCATCAAGGGCCAGGTATTCATAGATTATAACCTGAGCGGTGTCAGGGATGCTAATGAGCCGCTGGCGGGCAATGTTCTTGTGGAGAGTTCAAAACGAGGGATTAAAACAACTAGCCTTGTTTATAACGGATTTTTTTCCAATGTGGTTGATACCGGCACATACCAGACCAAGGTGATTTCAACATTGCCGTACTATAACATAGGCGTTCCCGCTGTTGTTACCAATACTTTCAATACGTATAATAATTCGGTTGACCTGACTTTCGCCCTGCAGCCCCTTGGCGGGCAACGTGACTATCGTGCGCAACTGCTTTCAACCACCCCTTTCAGGCCAGGATTTGATGCTACTTATAAATTACAGGTGGTGAATGTTGGTACCGACACATTAATCAACCGGACGGTTACACTTACCAAAGATTCACGGTTGCAGTTCTTATCATCCGCTCCAACACAAACAAGCATTGCGGCTAATGATATATCATGGAATATACCATACCTGGGCCCGCTTGATACTGTCAATATCACCATCCACATGCGATTGTCGGCGCTCACTCCGCTCTCTGCTCACATTACATCAAAGGCCGTGGTGGATACGACCGGCGATTTGAATAAAGCGAACAATACATCTATATCGCATGCAATAGTGAGTGGTGGATATGATCCGAACGATAAGCGAGAATCCACGGGCGATAATTTCAGCCTTCAGGATGTGTTTGACGGGAAGCACATCAACTACACCATCCGGTTTCAAAACACAGGTAACGATACGGCATTCAATATTTTCATTCGCGATACATTGGATGCAAAGCTCGACTGGACTACAATGGAAATGGTTTCATCCAGCCATCCGTACCGTTTGACCATAACCGATGGCAATAAGCTGGAGTGGACGTTTTCAAATATTCATTTAGTAGACAGCGTGCACAACGAGCCTGCCAGCCATGGCTATATCAGTTACAGCATAAAACCAATATCGACTTTGGCGGCGGGAGACATTATCCAAAACAGCGCCTCTATCTATTTTGATTTTAACCTCCCGGTCAAAACAAACACTGTGCTCACAGTCATTAAATCCGGGATACCTCCGCCGTCTCCGGTTGTTACGGGCATGTTGAACAGTTATTGCAGCAACTCCGGTGTACAGAGAGCAAAGATTGCCAATATGCCCGCGGCTACTGCCGGCATCACGGTGAAAGTGGAGCTGGGTCCGTATTTGTTGCCGGTGGCGGCAGACAGCACCTTTAGTTTTGACCCCGCTACGATAGGTGGCGGCACACACCAACTGCGGGTAGTATTTTCAAACCACTTTGGTGCGGACACGTTGACAAGGATAGTTACTATAGAGCCTGCGGTGATGCCGGATGTAAATGTATCTGCCAACGTTACAACGATCGTTAATTTAATAAACGCAGTGGTGATAACTGCCGCCAATGCAACCGGGGGCGGTCAGCATCCATTGTACACTTACGCCAAGGATAGGGATTTTGCAAACATTCTGCGTTCCGAAAGCAGCAGCCCGGTACTGGTTATTGATCCCAATTCCCTGCAAGCAGGAGACAATTGGGTGTATGTGAAAATGAAGACAAGCAGTTCGTGTTACATCACTCAATTCAATATCGATAGCATTAAACTTACCCTGCAATTGCCGGCGCCGCCAGTGCCTATCGTCAATGGAATGCAAGCCAGCTATTGCAACAACCAGGGTATTCAAAAAGGAAAGCTGGGCAACTATCCTCCGGCTGGCATAGGAGCCACCGCAACGGTTAAGCTGGATGGCAACCAGCTTTCACTGGCAGGCGACAGCAGCTTTGGTTTCAATCCATCTACGTTATCCATTGGCGCGCACGTGCTGGAAGTAACTTTCGCCAACATGACCGCAACGCGTACCACCACAGTAAACTTTACGGTATCTGCTCTTGCAACGCCGGATGTGAATGTTACTGCAAGCATCTCGACTGTAATGAACACAAACGACATGGTGATCATCACGGCCAGTAACGCCGCCGGTGGAGGTAACACGCCGCTGTATACATTTGCATTGACCAGGGATTTCACACACATCATACAGCCCGAAGGGCAATCGAATACCTATACTATCGCAGCTTCTTCATTGCGGCTGGGTAACAATTGGATTTATGTAAAGATGAAGACCAGCGCAACCTGTTACACACAGCAAACAGCACTCGACAGTGTGATGATCATAAAATCCACCAGCATAGGATTGACCGATCCTGATAACCCGGCGCAGCGGATAGGTTGTACGCCCAATCCGTTCAGAAGCCAGTTGATCGTCAGCGGGCTGATGGCATCGAAGCGCTATAGCATTACAGTCTATAACATGCAGGGCAGGCAAGTGCATACCTCCAGCGTCACCAACCGCAGCATTACCAGTATCAGGTTTTCTGGACAGCCTGCGGGCGTCTACCAGGTAAGCATATACGATGAAACAAAAGGACGGATGATAGGAACTGCGCAGGTAGTGAAGCAATAATAATTCAACAGCCCCGAAAAAATCGGGGCTGTTTTTTTTGAATTGTATGTCTGGGTTAGTAAGCAGGGGTCAACCATCGTCATCATCATCATCATCGTCATCATCATCATCGTCGTCATCGTCGTCGTCGTCATCATCGTCGTCATCACATTGATTCAAATTGCAAACCAAAAATCCTTTATCGCTCGTTCCGCCTTTATAGTTCTCATTTATCTTGGTGGCTGTTTCATTAATATCCGAAGCCTTATACGCATTCGAGCACTTGCCCAGTACTTTATTCGCGATTTCGAGAAATTCTGCAACGGTCTTGCCCCGGAATTTTCCTTTTTTGATATACATAGTCTCCAATCTTCGTCCCGCCTGCCCGAAATTGGGATCGTATTTATCGAACGTCACATTCAACGTAAGCGCAATGAGCTGGCCCGCCAACGTATTCTTTAGTTCCGAAGGATTGGTATAGTTCTTTTTGAGCGCCTCGGGCCTGCCGCTTGCGGGCAATACATTGGTAACCGCCTGCGCCGAAGTAAGGTGAACAGTATAACCAGTCGCGCATCCTGCTTTCAATCCCGCGGGGAACGCCGCTGCAAAATTGTTGTGCAGGTATACGCCATTGTTATTGCCATTGGGCGGCGCGCCCCATCCGCCTTGTGTTTGTGTCCTTAGTTGTCCGCAACTTGACGTATCGGTGGGTGGAGGAGGAATGGTATCGCCACCGCCGCCACCACCGCAGCTTTGACGGCAATAGCGGAAATACTGCTGGCAGGGGTTCTGGCTGGGATTGTTGGTGCCATTGGACCAGATCCAGAAAGAATGCAGCTCATTGCCCGCGGCATCGCGCTTGGTGAGTTTGATGTGCGTGTGCATGAATATGCAGGTCTCTGTTCCAAACGGTATTCCTATTACCACCGTGCTGTCTATTTCAGGGCTATAGTTCATGACAGTAGGAGGATTGCGCGGGAATAAGGTATTGCAATCGATCAATCCTACGATGTTGTTGATAACGAATTGCTGAGTGCCATGCAAAATTTCGACGCGGCTGATCTTATAATCGGTATAAGGCTCGCGGATAACTACATAATAGCTGGCGCTATCGTTCAATACTTCGATGGTGCCTGATAACAATCCCCCAAAGTTGATCAGCGTGGTATCGAAGGGCGTGCCGCAAGCCTGTAATCTCGCGGCGATGTCGGCCTGGCCGGAATCGCGCATTACCAGTCCATCATCTTTCTGGCAGGAAGTAATACAAATAATACATGCAAGTAAGGTAACGGCATAAAATTTCTTCATGCAAAACAATTTTTAAAAGGTTGAGGAATGAAGATGGACGCCGTCGATTGGGAATAAAGGGGTAATCCAAAGGATGGAAATTATACGTATTCAATTCATTGCAAAAATCATGCAGCAATTAAATGAATTGCAGTATTTACGGTCGACGATAAACATATAAAAACACAAAGTCCTGCATTACAGCAGGACTTTGTTTAATATACTTTCGGAAATTACTATCGCTGTGTGGGACACAGCAGAAAGCCATTGTCCCTGTTTCCATCCACATAATTCTCATTGATCTTACTTGCCACCTCATTGATAGCCGATGGTGTGTATGCATTCGAACATCCGCCCAATACATTATTTGCAATGGTAAGGAATTGGCTTACGGTCATGTTTGCGAAAGTGCCGCTTCCAATCACCATATCACCCAGCTTCACGCCGGCTTGCCCGAAGTTCGGGTCGTGCTGATCGAATCCAACGCTTAAAGTAAGCGCTATCAGTTGTCCTACCAGCACATTCTTAACGGTGCCAGGATTGGCGTAGCTGTTTGTAAGCACTGCGGGTTGTCCACCAGTGGGCAGCAGGTTGGTAATGGCCTGTGCGGTGGTCATTTTAACAGTCCTTCCGCCCGCACATCCTACTGTAAGTCCGGTCGGGAATGCAGCGGCAAAGTTTGCATGCAGGTAAACACCAGGATTATTGCCGTTAGGCGGTGCACCCCATCCGCCCTGTGTTTGTGTACGGAGCTGGCCGCAATCGGTCGGCGGGCATTGCTGCCTGCAATACTGGAAGTATTCCTGGCAGGGGTTCTGGCTTGCATTAGCGGTGCCGTTTGACCAGAGATCGTACGCATAATACAATGCGCCTGTTATAGGATCACGTTTTTCAACGGTTACCCTCGCATGAAAGAAGAAACATTCGAGTGGGATAGATGCAATGGGAATCGTGATGAGCACTTCATCCTGACCGGGGCTGTAATGAACAGTCATGTCGGGATTTGTAGGCGACTGGAAGCCGCACTGGATCAGTCCTAGTAGGCTGTTCCGCACATGGTTCTCGTCGCCGTACAATAATTTTACTGTGCCGATCTTATAATCGGCGAGTGTTTCTGTGATCTTAATGTAGTAGTTAAGACCATCGTTGCTGATTTGCACCGAACCGGAAACGGCGCCGCCCAGGTCTTCGAGAGTGGTTGTCAGCGAATTGCCGCAAGTGGGTGGAACAACCACAGCTGCAGTACCGCCGATTTCTTCAGCACTGGCAGCGGGGGTGTCTACATTTTTTTGACAAGCAGCAAGCGTACCCAGGAAAAGAACCAGGCATAGACGTAGTAAATACGTTCTCATAATTGTTTTTTTGGGATTAAATAAATAATTGCCAGTTTTTCTAATCAGATCGGGAGCGTATTTCTTAGGAGGGAGTTCAAATGTATTTATAATTTTAAAAAATGCAATATTTGTGGATAAACAGATTATTATGAAATCGTCGAGGTATTTCCTTACCGCTGCTTGCGTGTTGATCGTTGTTATTGTTAGTGCGCAGGGAGGCGGCGCCATCAAATGGTCCAAGGACGGAAACTCCTATTATAGAGTGGAAGCAGGCGAAATTGTTCAATATGTTTTGCCCGGCAATACCAAGACCGTGGTAGTGCCGAAAGACAAGCTTACACCCGCGGGTCAATCGAAGCCACTAACACTGAACAATTATGCTTTTACGTCAGATGGAAAGCGCGTGCTTATTTTCACCAATACCAAAAGGGTATGGCGGTACAATACCCGCGGCGATTACTGGCTGCTGGACCTTTCTAATAATTCATTGAAGCAACTGGGCAAGGGCAGGCCCGCATCGTCGCTGATGTTTGCTAAAATTTCCCCGGATGGAAAAAAGGCCGCGTACGTCAGTGAATATAACCTGTACGTGGAAGACCTTGCGACAGGGACTGTCAAACCATTGACCATCGGCGGTCACCGAAAACTGATCAACGGCACTTTCGATTGGCCTTATGAAGAAGAGTTTTTCTGCAGGGACGGATTCCGGTGGAGCCCCGACAGCCGTCAGATAGGATATTGGCAAATAGACGCCCGGAAGGTAAAAGACTACCTGATGATCAACCTCACCGATTCCATTTATCCGGTGGCTGTGCCTGTGGAATATCCTGTGGCGGGTGAACCGCCATCTCCATTTAAGATCGGCGTGGTGGATATAGCCACCGCCAAAACAAAATGGATGAACATTCCTTACGATGCCACGTTGGGCGCCTATGCTCCCCGCATGGAATGGGCCGGCAGCAAGGAAGTAATTGTTCAGCACATGAACCGCCGGCAAAACGAAACAAAGATCATGTTGTGCGATGTTGCAACAGGGCAGTCTAGGACAATTTATGAGGAAAAAGATCCTGCATGGATCGACATTATTGCATTGTGGGACTTCGATTATCAATTCGGGGGATGGGACTGGCTGAACAACGGCAAAGAATTCGTGTGGGCCAGCGAAAAGGACGGATGGCGTCATTTGTACCGCATCAGCCGCGACGGGAAGTCTGAAAAGCTCATCACCAATGGCAACTACGACGTAATGGACATTGCTGCCATCGATGAAAAATCGGGTTATGTATACTTCTTTGCTTCGCCCGACAATGCCACGCAGAAATATTTATACCGCACACGCCTCGACGGAAGCGGCGCCGCTGAAAGGCTATCGCCCTCCAACCAGCAGGGCACTCATGGTTACAACGTATCGCCAACAGGCGCTTTTGCATATCACACTTTCAGCAATCATTATACACAGCCGTCTAACGAATGGGTATCGTTACCTGACCATAAGGCATTGAACGGACAGGAAAAAGTGAATGAAGCGCTTGCCAAGGCTGATAAATCGAAGGCCAATGTTGAGTTCTTCAAAGTGAAGACCGATGAAGCGGAAATGGACGCGTGGGTGGTAAAGCCGGCCAATTTCGACTCTACCAAAAAATATCCCATTGTATTTTTCGTGTATACGGAACCGTGGGGACAGGAAGTGAAGGACCAGTGGAACATTACCAATAATTTCCTCTACCAGGGCGATATGGCGAAGGATGGCTATTTCTATGTTGCCATCGATAACCGCGGCACGCCCGTGCCTAAAGGAAGGGCGTGGAGAAAAAGCGTGCATAAGAAAATCGGGCTCGTCAATATTAAAGATCAAGCCATGGCCGCCAGGGAAATATTCAAATGGCCATACATCGATACTTCGCGTGTGGCGGTGTGGGGATGGAGCGGCGGCGGAGCGGCCACGCTGAACCTGATGTTCCAGTATCCAGATATTTACAAGACCGGAATATCGGTGGCTGCGGTAACCAACCAGCTTACTTACGATAACATTTACCAGGAACGCTACATGGGCTTGCCGCAGGAAAACCGGCAGGACTTTATAAATGGGTCACCCATGACCTATGCGAAGAACCTGCGCGGAAACTTATTGATCATCCATGGCACCGGCGACGACAATGTGCACTACAACAATGCGGAGATGTTGCTGAATGAGTTGATAAAGCACAACAAACAATTCCAGTACATGCCCTATCCCAACCGTACGCACGGCATATCGGAAGGAGAGGGTACTTTCCAGCATTTGTCGACATTGTACACCAATTTTCTGAAACGCCATTGCCCGCCGGGACCGAAGCAACTGGCCGGGTTTTAGACGAATTACTGGTTTATGCAGGTCAATAGTCAATAGTCATTAGGTCATTAGGTCAATAAGTCATTAAGATTTGTGGCGCTGCTTAACGATGACCAATGACCCAATGACCTAATGACCCCATGACTTAATAACCCAATGACTTAAATAATGAAAAGCCTTCTTTTGTTAGTGTCGATTTGCATTGCGGCAACCGCACATGCACAGCTTACCGAGTTGAAACCCGGCATGAAGATCACTGCGTCGGTAAAGGTGCGCAAGGCTTTATTTACCTTAAAGGCACAACAGGACCTTTCAACACCGGTGATAGAAATTTCAGGCAACAACATCGTTGTTGATTTTAATAATGCGATCCTAAACGGGAGCAATGATCAGCAACTGCCCGATCAATTCCAGGGACTTGCCGTATTGGTAAAGGGCGGGAAGAACGTCACCATCAAAAACCTGCGTGCGCAAGGTTACAAGGTAGCGCTGATGGCCAGGGACGTGGAAGGATTGGTGATTGAAAATTGCGATCTTAGTTATAATTACCGTCAGCGACTGAACAGTACTCAGGAAAAAGAAGACATCAGCGACTGGATGAGCTATCATCACAATGAAAAAGATGAATGGCTCCGTTACGGCGCAGCCATATACTTGCGCAACTGCAATAAGGCGAGGATATATGGCAACCTGGTCACCGGTGGCCAATGCGCGCTGATGATGACGCAATGCAACGATGGCTGGGTATACAGCAATAATTTCTCTTTCAATTCAGCTATCGGCATCGGCATGTACCGTAGCAGCGGCAACCGCATCATGCACAATCAACTCGATTGGAATGTGCGCGGGCATAGCGAAGGGGTGTACAACCGCGGGCAGGACTCTGCAGCGATACTGGTGTTTGAGCAATGCAATGAAAATTTCTTTGTCGATAATTCGGCTACCCATTCGGGTGATGGTTTCTTTTTATGGGCCGGGCAAACTACGATGGATACCGGTGAAGGCGGATGTAACGACAATGTTATCCTGAGCAATAATTTCTCGTATGCGCCTACCAATGGCATAGAAGTGACATTCAGCCGCAATAAGATCAGTGAAAACGTCGTGATTGGATGTGACCACGGCATTTGGGGCGGGTATAGCTATGACAGCGATATACGCCTGAACATTTTCCAGCGCAACCGCATCGCCATAGCCATTGAGCACGGGCAGGAAAACTACTTCATTGCAAACTCCTTCATGGATAATAAAGAATCCATCAGGTTGTGGGCGCGAAAGGAACAACCGAAAGATTGGGGCTATGCGCAGAAAAGAGATACGCGCAGCAGGAATTACAGTATCTCCAGCAACAGGTTCCAACGCGAAGGCATCGTATACAATATTTCAAATACTGCTCCTGTAACATTGTATGCAAACCGCAAATATTCATGTGGCACTGTTTACAAGTTGGACTCCCTGACATTGGCGGGAATTGATTCAAGCGACGAGCAACAGGGCACCAATAACATTTTGCATTATAGTCAATTGATGGAACTGCCGGTTGTTGAAGAGCGCAAGACGCCGCAGTTGGCACCGAACTATCCGCAAGGACGCAACCAGATCCGCATAACGGAATGGGGTCCGTACGATTTCCGTTCGCCGATATTGTGGCGCATCAATCCATTGGACACGAGCGGGCTTTTGAAATTTGAGCTTGTGGGCCCGCGCGGAAAATGGAAGATAAGGAGCAGTAAGGGTGTGGACGATATTTCAAAGGCCGAAGGCGTTTTTCCCGATACGCTTACGGCCCGGAAAATCAATGGTCACAAAGGCGGCATTTATATAGAATTGATCTATATGGATGATGGCAGCCAGCAAACCATCACCAACCCATTTGGAAAGGTGGCGCCCAAAGGAAAGCCATATTTCTTCGGGTTCAGGGATACCCGCGTACCCATGCAATGGCAAATGAACTGGTTCGATTTCGATTCCGTATCCAACCCGGTGAACAACCCGGTCATGTTAAAAGAATTGCAATCGGCAACGCCGTTTATGAGCCAACGGGTGCGCGACCTTAATTTCGCATGGTGGGGCGGCATCAGCCCGGGGCC
>DASPKM010000003.1:0-20710 GCA_035628135.1 Chitinophagaceae bacterium
ATTTGGCGGCCATGGCCATGCCCAGTGCGGCGGAGATAGAGGTGGACGAATGGCCAACGCCAAAGGTGTCGTATTCGCTTTCAGCTCTCTTAGGGAAACCGCTGAGCCCTCCGTATTTGCGGTTGGTAGTGAAATTGTTGCGGCGGCCGGTCAGTATTTTATGGCCGTAAGCCTGGTGGCCTACGTCCCAAACCAGTTGATCGTAAGGGGTATTGTACACGTAATGCAGTGCCACGGAAAGCTCTACCACGCCCAGGCTGGCTCCGAAGTGGCCTCCGTGAACGCTTACAACGTCAATGATGTACTGGCGGAGTTCGTTGCAGAGTTGGTGCAGTTGTTCACGGGTAAGGCGCTTGACGTCGTCAGGCGAGTCAATGGTTTTAAGTAAAGAACCGGGTATAATTTCCATGGCTGAGGATTCAGGCAAAAATAACAATCATTCGTTATAAATTGTTTAAAATCCCTTATTTTGAAGGGTTCGCTGTTATGGAACAGACCACTTACCCTACCCTTAAACCATTAATATATTAGAGCCGGCACGATAGGTTTTTGTGCCATAGCTTTGAATTTTGTACAAATTACACATGTTAAGCAGAACATATAAATACTACTGGTGGTGCCAGGCAGCGGGTTGGGGCTTTGTAGGTTTATCCCTCATTTTCGTAACATTTACGTTTGAAGGCAAGGTAGAAAATGCCTTTCTTCAAAGAATAGGGCTGGTAATGCTGGCAGGCATTTTCACCACCCATTTGCTGAGGCTGGTGATCCGCCGCCTCAACTGGTTACTGCTCCCCATTGAAAAAGTACTGCCCAAGTTATTGGTTGCGGTCATAATTGCCAGCGTGGTATGCAGCCTGCTGGTAATGGGGGCCGACGAAGTATTCAACCTGGCCATCAAGAACCGTAAGCTCGACTTTCCCACCCGGCTGGCCATTTCAACCCTCGATATGGGTTTGTTGCTGGTTCCCTGGGTATTGATCTACTATACCTATCATTACGTTGAAAAAAGCCGTCGCCAGCAGGTTAGCACCCTGAAGCTGGAAGCGCTGGTAAAAGAACTGGAGCTGAAAACCATCAAGGCGCACATCAATCCCCACTTCATCTTCAACGCGCTGAACAGCATCCGTGCATTGATAGACGAAAATCCTGCACGTGCCAGGAACGCCATCACAGAACTGAGCAACATCCTGCGCAGCAGCATGCAGGCCGAAAAACTGGAAACCGTAAGCTTTGAAAAAGAGCTGAACATAGTAAAGGACTACCTGGCCCTCGAATACATTCGTTTTGAGGACAGGCTTAAAGTTGAATACGAGATTGATGAAGACACGCTGGACCAGCCGGTTCCGCCCATGATGCTGCAAACGCTGGTAGAAAACGCCATCAAGCATGGCATCAGCAAGCAGTTGGCCGGAGGCATGGTCAAGATCTGCTCCGATTTCAAAGGCAATAATCATGAACTGGTGATACTCAATACCGGCCGCCTCAATGGCTCCGTTAATGGCGATGGCTTTGGCCTCGTCAGCACCCGTAACCGCCTTCAATTATTGTTTGGTGAAAAAGCTAACTTTGAGATCAAAGAGATCGGGCACAACATGGTAGAAGCCAAGGTGCTCATTCCCGTTGACCTTAAATAAAACACATGAGAGCTATCATTATCGACGATGAACGCCTGGCACGAAGCGAATTAAAAAAATTACTTGCAGACTACCCCGAGATCGAGATCATTGCCGAAGCCGCAAACGCGGCCGAGGGCATTGAAAAAATTGAAAGCTTAAGTCCCGACCTTATTTTCCTTGATATACAGATGCCGGGAAAGACCGGCTTCGATATGCTGGCCGAGGTTGACCGTGCGCCGCACGTGATCTTTACCACCGCATACGATGAATATGCGCTGAAAGCATTTGAAGTAAATGCGCTGGACTACCTGCTGAAACCAGTAGAGCCCAAGCGGCTGGCAGATGCCATTCAAAAACTGCACATGCAGGAAGAGCGCGAGAACCATGTATCCTCTTCCATCAACGTTAATCGCAGTTTGCTCACCGAAGCAGACCAGGTATTTGTGAAAGATGGGGAAAGGTGTTGGTTCGTGAAGCTGGGAGAGATCAGGCTGTTTGAAAGCGTGGGCAATTATGCCAAGGTGTACTTCGGGCCCAACAAGCCGCTGATCCTGAAATCGCTCAACGCATTGGAAGAAAGGCTGGACGAGAAAACTTTTTTCCGCGCCAACCGCAAACATATCGTGAACCTGCGAATGGTGGAGAAAGTGGAACCTTATTTCAACGGGGGACTGCTGCTGGAATTGAAAGGAGGCGAGAAGATCGAAGTGAGCCGCCGGCAGACGGTAAAGTTTAAAGAGATGATGAGTTTATAATTTGTAACTATGACATCCTAAAGCATCCCCGTAAGGATGCTTTTTTATTGCACGACTTTAAAAATCACTTTGAAATGAATAAATTATTTGCTGTTGGTCTTTTATTGGTTACTGCAATTGCGTGCGAGGCGCAGGTTAGTAACGATATTATTAATCCAGCCGAGGCTGAGCGTATCGAAAGGATACTTTCTTCAGACGAAATGCAGGGTCGCAGGACGTTTACGCCCGGCATCGACAAGGCTGCCGCATTTATTGCCGATGAGTTTAAGAAAGCGGGGCTGCAAACCTGGCCGGGACTGAGTGGTTACCTGCAAACCTTTAATATGGTGCGCCCCAATTTTGTTTCCGCAAAAGCGAATTTCGATGGTACTGAAGTTGATGGCCGCAACATCATCGTGTTTACCACCAAGCCTACTGTTACATTGAATGAAAAATCGGGATATGAAGTGGTGAGGATCGCCGCTACCGATACGTTCAACAACAAGGCCTTCGGCCCCATCAGGGGCAATAAAAATGTATTGGTGCTGGTAGATCCTGCACATGACCGCGCATTCAGGGGACTTACGAGGTTTAAGCGGGAGACTTCTCCTACAGAACGCATAGTGGTGTTTGTCCTGAGCGATAAAACGCCTACGGCTTTTTCTATCGAAGCGGAACATAAAATTACCGATATGCCGCTGAGCAACGTGGTTGGCGTGATACCTGGCAAAAGCAAGAAGGATGAATATGTTATTTTCTCGGCGCACTACGATCACCTGGGCATTGGCCGTCCTAATAAAGAAATGGACTCCATTTTCAATGGCGCCAATGATGATGCTTCGGGCACCACGGCGGTGATACTGCTGGCCAATTATTTTAAGAAGCTGGCGAACAACGAGCGCACGCTGGTGTTTGTGGCTTTCACGGCCGAAGAGTCAGGTGGTTTCGGCTCGCAATATTTTTCAAAGCAAATGGACCCCGCGAAAGTGATGGCCATGTTCAATATCGAAATGATCGGCACGGAAAGCAAATGGGGCACCAATTCAGCCTTCATTACAGGATATGAAAGGACAGATATGGGTAAGATACTGGAGAAGAACTTACAGGGCAGCCAGTTTAAATTCTATCCCGATCCTTATCCTGATCAGCAATTGTTCTTCCGTTCCGACAACGCAACCTTAGCGAGGCTGGGCGTTCCGGCGCATACCATTTCTACTTCCAAAATGGATTCCGAGAAATTTTATCATACGCAGGATGATGAGATCGAAACGCTGGACATGAAGAATATGGCTGAGATCATCAAGGCCATTGCCATCAGCTCCACATCGATTGTGGCGGGTAAGGATTCTCCATCAAGGGTTGATGTTAAGACGCTGGCGCGGTAAGCCGGTTAGAAGGTGAGGCATGGAAATTGGGCGGTAGGCGAAAGTAGTTGCTCAGGTAAATTTTTGTAACACCTTGTTCATTTCCTCTTCGATCTTATCGTTCATAAGATTGCCGATGCTGCCTTCGTGCGTATGCTGCAGTCCCCTGGAAACATCGAACTGAAAATTGCCCTGCTCTACCTGGTTGCCTATTTGCTTATAAGCTTCGCGAAAAGGAACGCCTTTATTTACCAGTTCATTTACAGCTTCCACGGTAAACAGGTATTTGTATTTTTCGTCCTGCAGGATGTTTTCCTTTACCCGTACTTCCGCAAGCATCATGGCCGTCATGCGCAGGCATGCCTTCACTATTTCTATGGCTGGAAATAATATTTCCTTGGTCAGCTGCATATCCCGATGATAACCTGAAGGAAGATTGTTGATGAGCAGCGTGAGTTCGTTGGGAATGGATTGAATGCGGTTGCATTTTGCTCGGATCAGCTCGAACACGTCCGGATTCTTTTTATGCGGCATGATGCTGCTGCCCGTAGTAAGATGGTCGGGGAAAGATATGAAGCCGAAATTCTGGTTCATGTACAGGCAACAATCCATTGACAATTTGCTCAGCGTGGCAGCGACGCCGCTAAGCGCCATCGAAACTATTTTTTCAGTTTTGCCCCGGCTCATCTGCGCGTACACCGAGTTGTGATTCATTGAACTGAACTCCAGCAACTCTGTTGTAAGCGTCCGGTTAAGCGGAAACGAAGATCCATAACCGGCCCCGCTGCCCAGTGGGTTTTTATTGGTGATGTTGTACGCCGCGGCCAGCAATTCCATATCATCCACCAAACTTTCCGCATAAGCGCCGAACCACAAACCGAAAGAGGAGGGCATGGCAATTTGCAGGTGCGTATAGCCAGGCAGCAAATGCTGTTTGTACCGCTCGCTTTGCGCTATCAGCAGGTCGAACAATTTTTTGCATTCGTCTTTTACCTGCAGTATTTCCGAACGCAGGTAAAGCTTAATAGCTACCGCCACCTGGTCGTTGCGGCTGCGGCCGCTGTGAATTTTTTTACCGGTATCGCCTATGCGCGTTGTAAGCATGAGCTCTATCTGTGAATGAACATCTTCTACATTGTCGTGAATGGTGAATTGTGACTGGTGGATCTCATCCAGTATTTGCTCGAGCCCGGCGACTGCTTTTTCACTTTCTTCCTCCGTCAGTAAACCTGCCTGCGCCAGCATTTTTACGTGCGCTATGGAGCCCATGGCGTCGTAGGCCGCCAGCATGGTGTCGAACTCCTTGTCCCTGCCAACGGTAAAATCTTCTATCAGGGCAGATACCGAAGTGTTCTCTTTTTGCCACAGCTTCATAACAGTTGTTTTAAGAGTTGGATGTAAAGATCGATCCCTTCTTTTACTTCATCCAGGTAAATATATTCGTCGGCGGTATGGCTGCGCGCAGAATCGCCGGGCCCCATTTTTAAAGCGGGAAAGGGCATCAGCGCCTTGTCCGACGTGGTAGGCGATCCGTAATAGCTTCTCCCCATTTCCAATCCTGCCTTCACAAGTGGATGATCTAAGGCAATGGCGGTAGAGCGCAGGCGGGTGCTCCTCGGCCTTACATCGCTTTGCACGTTGGCGCGGATAGTATCCAGTATTTCATCGAACGTATACAATTCATTGATCCTTGCGTCCACGATGAAGCTGCATTCGGCCGGCACCACGTTGTGCGCTTTGTTTTCCGTATTGATGGATGTCACCGACATTTTAACGGGCCCAATGAGATCGGAAACTTTATTGAACTGGTAGGTGCTGAACCATTCAATGTCTTTCATTGCTTTGTAAATGGCGTTGTCGCCTTCGTTGCGGGCGGCGTGCCCTGACCTTCCGTGCGATTTGCAGTCCAGCACCAGCAAGCCTCTTTCAGCCACGGCCATCTGCATTTGAGTGGGCTCCCCAACAATGGCGCCTGTTATTTTACTGGTATTATGGAATGGATAATTGAATTGTTCGTTCACCAGCAACGCTTCAATGCCATTGGCCCCGGAAATTTCTTCTTCGGCGGTTGCCGCAACCACCAGGTTATAGCGCAGGTCTTCCTTATCGTGAAAATAACAGAAGGTCGCAATGAGGCTTACCAGCGCGCCGCCCGCATCGTTACTGCCGAGCCCATACAGTTTGCCATCTTCCACAAAAGAGCTGAAAGGGTCCCTCGTATAACCTGCATTGGGCTTTACCGTATCATGATGAGAGTTCAGAAGGATGGTTGGCTTCAGCGGGTCGAAATGAGCGTTGTATGCCCACACGTTGTTGAGGTATCGATGCCACCGTATGCCTTTGCGGCGGAAGAAATATTCTATGGCTCGGGCGGTATTGTGCTCTTCCTTGCTGAAGGAAGGGGTTGAAATCAATTGTTTCAGCAATTCGATGCCGTCCTGCTGTAGCGTATGTAGGATACCGTTAGTCATGGGTAATGGTTGTGCCGGCATTTCCCGCAATCAATCCTGGCAGCTCTTCGGCCCTGCCAATGATCACTGTTTGCACGCCGTTGTCCAGCGCGGCAAATGCGTTGTCTAGCTTAGGTATCATCCCGGCAAATATCAAGCCCTTTTGCTTCAGCTCGCTATAATACGAAGGATTTAAGCGTCCTATAACACTGGCCTCGTCCTGCACGTCCAGTAGAACTCCCGGCTTTTCAAAGGAATATACCAACCGCACCTTGTAGAGTTTCCCAAGTGCTTTTGCAATTTCCTGCGCAATGGTGTCGGCATTGGTGTTTAGCAGTTGTCCCTCACCGTTATGTGTAATAGGCGCCACTACCGGAACCAATCCATTTTGCAATAATAACTTCCAATGTTCAACAGCAGGCTGCAGGCTCTCCACATCTCCCACAAAACCAAAATCGATGGAAGCGTGCGTTCTTTTTTTTGCCGGGATCAAATTGGCGTCCGCGCCTGTAAGGCCGATGGCATTGCAGCCCTTCGATTGCAGCTGCGCAACGATGTTTTTATTGATGTAACCCGCATACACCATGGTCACTATCTTCAACGTTTCCGCATCGGTAATGCGGCGGCCATCCACCATCTGCTGTTCAATGCCCAGCTGGCCGGCCATTTTAGTAGCCAGCTTGCCGCCGCCGTGCACCAATACTTTGTTGCCGCTCAGCGCGGCAAACTGCTGTAAAAATGCAGACAGCTTTTCATCATCGTCAATGATGTTTCCCCCGATCTTTATTACGTAAAGGTCTTGCATTTGTAATTTGATTATTAATTATTGATTATTGATTATTAATTGTTCTGTCTAGAATCAGTAATCAGTAATCAGTAATTAATAATTAATAATTAAACACCACCAAGTATCGAAGACAATACCGCCTGGGCGCTCCATATCCTGTTACCTGCCTGTTGGGTTACAATGCTGTTGGCACTGTCCAGCACCTCATCGCTCAGCTCCACATTCCTTCTTACCGGCAGGCAATGCAGTACTTTGGCGTTATTGGTCAGTTGCAATTTTTCTGTCGTCAGCATCCAGTCGGGATCGTTGCAATAGATCCTTCCGTAATCCCTGTAAGTGCTCCAGTTTTTTACGTACACAAAATCGGCGTCCTGCAGCGCGGCGTCCTGCTCGTATGAAATGGTGGCGCCCGCGGTAAATTGTTCTGCCAGTTCGTAATCTTCGGGATGCGTAATCACAAAATCGGAATTGTCCCAGGCATTGATCCATTGTGCAAAGCTGTTGGCCACGCATTGCGGCAAGGGCTTGATGTGCGGCGCCCAGGTTAGTACGATCTTGGGCTTGCGGTTGATGTGTTGTTGCTCAATGAACTCTTTGATGGTAATGATGTCGGCCAGGCTTTGCAGGGGGTGCAGCGTGGCGCTTTCCAGGCTCACTACGGGAATGCCCGCATAGCGTATGAATTGATTTATGAACAGTTCACTGTAATCTTCTTCTTTGTTCTTGAGCGAAGGAAAGGTGCGGATGCAAAGTATGTCGAAGTATTTTCCCATTACGGGCGCCGCGTCCTTTACGTGCTCCACGGTATGCCCGCTCATAATGGCCTCGTCCTCGAATTCAAGGGTCCAGCCTTCCTGCCCCACATTGAATACAATGGCTTCCATGCCCAAATTTTGCGCGGCTATCTGCGTGCTTAGGCGGGTACGCATGCTGGGGTTCAGGAACAGGAGCCCAATGCGTTTATTGGCGCCGAGTTGCCGGTGCTTGAAAGGGTCGGCCTTATAGGCCAGGGCTTTTTCGGCCAATGCATCGATGTTGGCGACGTCTTTGACGGAAATGAAGTTCTTCAAATTTGCTAATTGTTATTTTAATTATTAATTACTAATTATTACCAGCTCTTGACGGAATAATTAATAATCAATAATCAATAATCATTTACTCCGCATTTGAAACCTCGGGCTCCCTTACCTGTTTCATTTCATCGATGGCTTCCTGCAATGCCTCTAAAAACTCATCTACCTGCTTTCTTGTAATGGCCAGCGATGGCAGCAGCCTGATGACATTGGGCTTTGACTCGCCCGTGAAAATGTTTTGCCTGAACAGTAGGTTTTGCCGAAGGTCTTTCAGCTCTTCGGGCACATCGAAGCCGATCATCAATCCGCGGCCGCGTACGTTGCTGATGCCTTCGATCTTTTTCAACCGGTTCATCAGGTAAGTGCCGCGCTGGCCCGCCTGTTGCACCAGGTTTTCGTGTTCCATTACTTCCAGCACCGCCAGTGCGGCGGCGCAGGCAAGATGGTTACCACCGAAAGTAGTTCCCAGCATGCCGTGCTTCGGTTGAAAGTGCGGGGCTATCAATATCCCCGCCACGGGAAATCCGTTGCCCATGCCCTTGGCCATGGTGTAAATATCGGCGTTCTCGCCTGCATGGTCATGCGAAAAGAATTGCCCGGTTCTTCCAAACCCGCATTGCACGCTGTCTGCAATGTATACCGCGCCATACTGGTTGCACAGGCTGCGTATTTTTTTCAGGAAGTTGGCATCGGCTACCTGTATGCCTCCAACGCCCTGTATGCCTTCTACTATCACGGATGAAATTTCTTTTCCGTGCGCTGCAAAGCATTTCTCCAGCGCCGCTTCATCGTTAAAAGGAAGGAAAATGACATTGTCTGTTTCATTTACGGGCGCTACAATAGCAGGATTGTCCGTTGCCGCCACCGCCAGCGAGGTCCTTCCATGAAAGGATTTGCTGAAGGCAACGATCTTTTTGCGTTTGTTGTGGAAGGATGCCAGCTTCAGTGCATTTTCATTGGCTTCGGCGCCGCTGTTGCACAGGAACAATTGGTAGTCGTGCTTGCCGCTAAGCTTACCGAGCTTGTCGGCCAGTTCTTGTTGAATGGGAATGCGAATGGAATTGGAGTAAAAAGAAATCTTGCGCATTTGCTCTTCAATTCGCCTGGTCCAATGGGGGTGTGCATGGCCGATGCTGATGACCGCGTGGCCCCCGTACATATCGAGGTATTGCACGCCGTTTTCGTCCCACACATAAGACCCCAGCGCCTTGGTGATGGTAATATCGCTGATAGGATATACGTCAAAAAGTTTCATGTCCATTTGTTTGGATTAAAAAAAGTTTGCTTTAAGGTTCAGTCCCGCGCATTCATCCAGGCCGAATAACAGGTTCATGTTTTGAACGGCCTGGCCGCTGGCGCCTTTCAGCAGGTTGTCTATTGCTGAATGTACTACCAGTTTGGTGCCTACTTTTTCCAATTGTATCACACATTTGTTAGTATTTACCACCTGCTTTAAAAAAATCGGTTCACGGCTTACCCAGGTAAAGGGATGGTCCTGGTAATAGTCTTCGTACAGGTCTATAAGCTCTTGTTGCGGCATTTCGCAATCGATCTGGGAGCTGATAAAAATGCCACGGGTAAAATCGCCGCGCCAGGGAATGAAGTTCAATCCCATTTTGCCGTTGTTGCCTGCGGGCGATGAAGGAAAAGATGATTGCAACTGGTGTATGGATTCGTGTATCTCATTCACGTGCTGGTGCGAGAGGGTTTTGTAAGCCTGCACGTTATTGGCCCTCCAGCTAAAATGCGAAGTGGCGGTTAAGCTTTGGCCGGCCCCGGTAGAACCGGTAATGCCGGTGGTATACACATTTTCCACCAATCCCGCCTTGGCCAGCGGCAGCAATCCCAATTGAATGCCCGTGGCAAAGCAACCAGGGTTGGCGATGTTATACGCTGACCTTATTTTATTCCTGTTCAGTTCGGGCAGGCCATACACGAATTCCCTGCCCGCGGCGGATTCATTTTCGGCTACATCGGTTAATCCTCTAAGCCTGAAATCCTGCGAGAGGTCGATAACTTTTACGCTGTGCGCAATATCATTTTCAGCCAGGAATTTTTTTGCCTCACCGTGGCCTACGCATAAGAACAGCACATCGATATCGTTATGCAGGTCGGCGGTAAAGCAAAGATTGGTATCGCCAATGAGGTCTGCATGCACATGGCTCAGGGGTTTTCCCGCACTGCTCTTGCTGTGCACGAAATCGATGGTTACATGGGGGTGATGGACCAGCAACCTGATCAGTTCGCCCCCGGTATAACCGGCGCCGCCCACGATGCCTGCCTTAATTTTTTGCATTGGCGTCCGCTTTTACCTGGTGATAGATCATGGTTTGATTGCCGAAAATTTTACTGAAGCCGCGCACATCGTTGCCGCTCCATCCTGCATTCATTTCTCCGTATTTTCCAAACTTGCTGCTCATAAGATCATATGGCGATTCGATGCCGGTAACCTGGAAGCGGTAGGGCATCAGCTCCACATACGCATCGCCTGTAACGTTGCGCTGGGTGGTTTCCAGGAAGGACTCTATATCACGCATCACGGGGTCCAGTATCTGTCCTTCATGCAACCAGTTGCCATAAAATTGTGCCAATTGATCTTTCCAGTTCAGCTGCCATTTGGTGAGCACGTGCTTTTCCAGGGCGTGGTGCGCTTTGAGGATCACCATGGGCGCGGCCGCTTCAAAGCCTACGCGGCCCTTGATGCCGATAATGGTGTCGCCCACGTGTATGTCGCGGCCGATGCCATAAGGGCCGGCGATGGTTTGCAGGTATTGGATGGCTTCCGAGGGATGATCGAATTTTTTATCGTTGATCTTTTTAAGCTCGCCTTTTTCAAAATGCAGCCTTACTTCCTCGCTCCCCGATTTTGATACCTGCGTGGGCCAGGCTTCTTCCGGCAGCATGCCTTTGGAATGAAGTGTTTCCTTACCGCCCACGCTGGTACCCCATAATCCCTTGTTGATGGAATACATGGCCTTTTCAAAATTCATGTCAACGCCCTTTGATTTCAGGTATGCAATTTCTTCTTCGCGGCTGAGCTTCAGGTCGCGGATGGGCGTAATAATTTCCACGCCCGGGATCATGATGTGAAAGATCATGTCGAACCGCACCTGGTCGTTGCCTGCGCCGGTGCTGCCATGCGCCACCGCATCGGCGTTCAGGTCTTTAACATGGTCTGCAATGTGCAATGCCTGGCTTAGCCTTTCTGCGCTTACGCTTAAAGGATAGGTGTTGTTCTTGAGCACATTGCCATAAATAAGGTATTTGATGATGCTGTCGTAATAGCTGCGAACGGCGTTTACCACGGTGTGCGATTGTACGCCCAGCTTGTAAGCATGCTCTTCTATGCGCAGCAACTCATCGTCGGTAAAACCGCCAGTGTTCACGATAATGCTGTGCACTTCGTATCCCTGTTCTTCGGACAGGTATTTAACGCAGTAAGAAGTATCGAGTCCACCGCTGAAGCCCAGCACTACTTTTTTGCTCATTGTTTGAAATTGTTACAGGTTGTAAAAGAAGTGAAGAATGGATTTTAGCTTCGGGCCTTTCGATTGCGTAGGCTCCTTTTCTTTTTCTTTCTCCTTAGGCTTCACCAATACATTGAGCAGGCGTTGCTTGATGCGCAACAGCCTTTCCAGCACCTTCGATTTCTTTTCAAAGAATTCTTTCGTTTCCTCGGGTTCGTAGTGGTCCTTGGGATCGTACAGCATGCCGGTGCACAGGCAGTTCTTGCGCTCTTTGCTCATGAGGATATCATAGTTCACGCAGCTTTTGCAACCTGCCCAGAAAGCTTCGTCCTGTGTGAGCTCCGAATAAGTAACTGGCTCGTATCCCAGCTCGCTGTTGATCTTCATAACGGCGAGGCCTGTGGTGAGTCCGAAGATCTTTGCTTCGGGGAACTTCTGGCGGCTCAGCTCGAATATTTTTTTCTTGATGGCGCGTGCAAGCCCGCTTTTGCGGAAAGCAGGCGCTACTATGAGACCGGAGTTGGCAACGTATTCGCCGTGGCTCCAGGTTTCGATATAACAGAACCCTGCCCAGATGCCGTCGGGGCTGAAAGCGATAACCGCCTTGCCTTCGCGGATCTTTTCCTGGATATATTCAGGGCTTCTTTTGGCGATGCCGGTGCCGCGGGCCTGTGCTGAGGAGGCCATTTCGTCGCAAATGATCTGCGCGAAGCTAAGGTGCGATTGGTCTGCTACCTGTATTTTGAAATCTGTTGCTTGCATTTTTAATCACGCTATGAGGTGAAGATTACAATGGCCATGCCACTGTGAGAATACACGAATCCCCGGACAGGGGCTTCATAGTTCCGTGTAGTTGGATACTATGGTAGGGGGGTATCAACGTCGCACCCAAAAGGGAATGGGGCGGAA
Source organism: Chitinophagaceae bacterium (assembly GCA_035628135.1). Lineage (GTDB taxonomy): Bacteria > Bacteroidota > Bacteroidia > Chitinophagales > Chitinophagaceae > DASPKM01. The sequence continues at coordinate 12,401 of DASPKM010000003.1, forward strand.
AGGAAAAATCCCGAACACGTTCGGAACAAAAACCCAACGCCGGTATACCGCGGGGGACGCGGTAAGAGCGATTGATATGGTCAGGTTTTTTGACATCTTGTGTAAGATGAGCTTTTTGGTAAAAAGTTTAACGGTACAAAAAAAACCTTTTTTTCTGATTTAAGGCCGATTTATTTTGAAAATTAACAGTGAGGCAGGATAGGAGGTGAAAGGAGGAAAAAGCGGTGAAGGAATCAAGGTGGGGACAATGGTTGGAACGAGCAGGTGCATAGGAACTTTTCTGGTAAGAAGATGGAGCTGTGTAACGGTTGTTGACTTTGTTTGAGTATGGTATACTTGGCCGAACGCAACTGAACAAAAGACGTAGGATAAACCAAGGATTAATGCGGCCATACATGGATAATTGGCCCCGTCGTGCATTGACCTGATGACTTATTGACTCATTGACTGACGACCGAGCGACTCACTTACCTTGAGCAACACATCCCTGATGATCTGTGGGTGAGAGCGGCGCAGCAAATGGCCTCCGCCTTCTATGAGTATGAATTCTGCCTGCTTGCCCTGCAATTGGCGCCTTGCAAAGTCGAGGTTGGCGGGCGGCACAATTTGGTCGGCAGTGCCCTGCAATACGGTCACCGGTATGTTGAGCCTCGACCAGTCTGCCATGAGTTTGCGCAGTTCCTGCGCGTGGGAAAATTTTTCATCGGTAGCGGTATTGATGAACCGGGGCATCGACAATCTTACAAATAGTCCTTTGGAGTAACGATGGAACCACCAGAACTTTTCATTGTCGGGATCCAGCGCTCCCGCCACCAGCACCAGGTGCGCGAACTCCTGCGGATATTCCACGGCTATTTTCAGGGCAATGGGCGCTCCATATGAATTGCCATACACTACGCCTTTTTTGCCTGACTTGTTCAGTTGCATGGCCTCGTGAATGGCTATGGCCTGCAGCTCGATGGAAGTAAGCGCTCGCCTTCTGTTCCTGAACTTCGATTTATTATAACCCGGCCGGTCAACCGCAATGATATGATAGCGCTTTTGCAACTCGGGATCGTCCACCAGGCTGATGTTGCTGAACCATCCTCCCGGGGCGCCGTGTATCAATAACAGTGGAGGAAGCGTATCGGAGCCGATGGACGCGCAAAACAGTTTGACCGAGTCGTTTTTTATGGTAGTAAATACCGGCCTTGCTGGTTTGTTGGCATAGTGCTGGTCAATTTCTTTATCGGTCATTATCCAACGCGTAAAGCAACCCTGGCAGCAGAGCGCAACAAGCAGCAGTGTTGTGTAAAACCGGGAACGCATTCGGATAATGTTGGAGGTTGGTGTTGGGAAGTTGGAAGTTTGAGGTTTGATATTCGTTGGTTCAAAGTTGGTGCCAACAACCTTCAACTTTCCAACGTCAACTTAGAATGATGTAACCCTGATGGAGTGAATGGCCGCCGCCATTTCCGTGATGAGCGAAGGGTCTTTTTCAATGGCATTGCCCACTACAATTACGTCGGCGCCCGCCTTGCAGTTGCGGTATGCCTTTTCGGGATCGGTGATGCCGCCGCCTACCACCAGCGGTACCGATACGCTTTGGGATACCTGGCGGATCATGTTTTCGGTAATGGGCTTTTTGGCGCCGCTACCGGCGTCCATATAAATGAGCTTCATGCCCAGCATTTCGCCGGCCATGGCGGTGCACATGGCAATTTCATTTTTGTCGGCGGGCAAGGGCGTGGCATTGCTGATGTAAGAAACGGTTGTGGGCGCGCCTCCATCAACCACCATATAACCGGTGGAAATAATCTCCAGCCCGCTTTGCTTTACAATGGGCGCCGATATCACGTGCTGGCCTATCAACAACTCGGGATTGCGGCCGGAAATCATGGAAAGATAGAGCAGCGCATCGGCATAGCGGGAAACCTGCAGGGGACTGCCGGGGAACAGGATCACAGGAATGTTGCATTCGCGCTTGAACTGCTGCACCACTTCGTCCAGGTGGTCGGTAATGAGTAGGCTGCCACCTACCAGCAGGAAGTCTACTTTCGCAGCGGTGGTGAGCTGGCTTAACTCCGTTATCAAGCCAGGGTTGACCTTATCGGGGTCAACGAGTACGGCAAACGATTTTTGTCCATTGGCCTTCCTGTCTGTTAGCGATTTGTAAACCCTGTTCTGCATTCCTTAGTTATTGCTATTCCTGCAAAAATGCGAAAAGTTTTTGGGTTTAGGCACATTATAGGAATTATACGTGCCTGTACCGGGAATAGTGTAATAAGCTATTGAAAAAACCGGGCCCTGATGGCAGGACTTATGGGTTTAAAACACTTCTTTCAGGTACCAAAAAATAGTTGTGCACTTTTGCGGAAATTACTGTGGAAATTTAAAAGTTCTGAACCGCCCACATCGGCTGTAATGCAGTCTGGAGTTGAGTTTCGGAATTCTGCTCCAAACTTTTAAACATCCTATTCCCGTGTTTTTCCACACATGGTGGATTTCGTTTTTCAGGATTTATACTTCGAAAAAATATTTTCGTCTTCACGCTCCTTCAAAAGTTTTAAAAACTCATTAAATAATATTTTCTGTTTATGGCAAAGAAGCAATCTAAAGGCTTGCAGTTCCAACGTCGCTATACCCGGGACGACGTTAGTGTATTTGATCAATTCAAATACGATTACCGCACTTCGGTTATCCGTAACCCGAATGGTGAGGTAGTGTTCGAGATGAACAATGTGGAAGTGCCGGAACAATGGAGCCAGATTGCTACAGATATCCTAGCCCAGAAATATTTCAGGAAAGCAGGCGTACCTCAACCCGATGGATCATTGGGCAGGGAAACTTCCGCCAAACAAGTGGCCCATCGCATGGCCAATTGCTGGCGCGTATGGGGAGAGCGTTATGGTTACTTCGCTACCGAAAAAGACGCCCAGGTATTTTACGAGGAGCTGGTGTATTGCATCCTGAACCAGATGTGCGTGCCCAATAGCCCCCAATGGTTCAATACCGGCCTGTACGAAAGCTATAACATCGTGGGCAAGCCCCAGGGACATTATTTTGTTGACCCCAACGACGGTCAATTGAAGAAATCCACTTCGGCTTACGAACGCCCGCAGCCACATGCCTGCTTTATACTGAGTGTGGACGACGACCTGGTGAACGAAGGCGGCATCATGGACCTGTGGGTAAGAGAAGCCAGGATATTCAAGTACGGCTCCGGCGTGGGCACCAATTTCTCCAACATCCGGGGCGAGCATGAAAAACTAAGCGGCGGCGGAACTTCTTCCGGCCTCATGAGCTTTTTAAAGATCGGCGACCGCGCAGCGGGCGCCATCAAATCCGGCGGCACTACCCGTCGCGCGGCCAAAATGGTTTGCCTGGACCTGGACCATCCCGAAGTAGTAGAGTTCATTAACTGGAAAGTGGAAGAAGAGAAAAAAGTAGGGGCCCTCATCGCCGCAGGCTATCCCAGCGATTATGAAGGAGACGCCTACCGGACAGTGAGCGGACAAAACTCCAATAACTCAATACGCATACCCAACGAATTTTTTGAAAAACTGGAAAAAGACGAGGACTGGGAACTCAAAGCCCGCATGGATGGCAGGGTAATGAAGAAAATCCCGGCCCGTGAACTATGGAACCAAATCGCCTATGCGGCATGGCGTTGTGCAGACCCGGGTACCCAATACGACACCACCATTAATGAATGGCATACTTGCCCTAAAGGTGGACGCATCCGGGCCTCTAACCCATGTTCCGAGTACATGTTCCTTGACAACACGGCCTGCAACCTTGCATCGGCCAACCTGATGAAGTTTTACAATGCAGACAACTGCATGTTCGACGTAGAAGGCTTCGAGTACGTATGCCGCCTGTGGACCGTAGTGCTGGAAGTGTCCGTTACCATGGCCCAGTTCCCCAGCAAGGAAGTAGCACAGCTAAGCTACGATTACCGCACCCTCGGCCTTGGCTATGCGAACTTAGGCACCATGCTCATGGTAAGCGGCATTGCCTATGATAGCGAAGAAGCACGCGGCATAGCAGGCGCCCTATCGGCGATCATGACCGGCATTTCTTATAAAACATCGGCTGAAATGGCTGCTGCCCTCGGAGCATTTGTAAAATACGAAGAGAACAGGGAAGACATGCTGCGTGTAATGCGCAATCACCGCCGCGCCGCCTTCGATGCAGATGAATATGAAGGGCTCGGCATAAAACCACAGGGCATCAAAGCAAAGTATTGCCCTGACTACCTGTTGAAATCTGCCTGCAAGGCATGGAACGACGCAGTGGAACTCGGAGAGAAGTACGGCTACCGCAACGCACAAACCACGGTGATAGCGCCCACCGGCACCATCGGCCTGGTAATGGATTGCGATACCACCGGCGTAGAACCCGATTTTGCACTGGTGAAGTTTAAAAAACTATCCGGTGGCGGATACTTCAAGATCATCAACCAATCCGTTCCCGCTGCGTTGAAAAACCTCGGCTATTCCGAAAAAGAAAGCGAGGCCATCGTAAAATATGCCGTAGGCGCGGGAACCTTTGCGGGCGCGCCTTACGTCAACCATCAAACGCTAAGTGAAAAGGGATTTATCGCGGATGAGATCAAAAAACTGGACGCGGCCGTAGCTGCTGCCTTTGAAATAGGATTCGTATTCAATGTTTACACGCTTGGGGAAGAGTGCCTGCAGCGACTGGGATTCACGCCCGAGCAATATTTTAATTTCGAATGGAGCCTATTGGAAGCATTGGGCTTCAGCGACGATGAAATAGAGGCCGCGAACGATTACATATGCGGTACCATGACCGTGGAAGGCGCTCCTTACCTGAAAGCCGAGCACCTGTCCGTGTTCGATTGCGCGAACAAGTGCGGAAAAAAAGGAGAGCGCTACATACACGCACACGGTCACATCCGCATGATGGGCGCGGTACAACCTTTCATCAGCGGGGCCATCTCCAAAACCATCAACCTTCCGCACGAAGCCTCGGTGGAAGAAATAGCAGACTGCTATTACCTGAGCTGGTTGCTGGGACTGAAAGCAAACGCGCTTTACCGCGACGGCTCTAAGCTAAGCCAGCCGCTGAGCAACAAGAGCGACAAGAAAAAGAAAGCATCCACGACCAGCGAAAAAATCCAGGACGAACAGTCACCCCTAAGCGAAGTTCAATCTAACGTGGCGGCCATGGAATCTCAGCTCCTGGACATGAGCAAGCTGACCATCGAAGAACTGCTGGAAGAAGTGCAGAAACGCGTACAGGCTTCGCCCAATACCGACCTGAAGCGGATGGTGGCCAAAATAGTGGAGAAGCGCACCCTGCCCGCCAAACGCCGCGGCTATACCCAAAAGGCAAAGATCAATGGCCAGGTAATTTTCCTTAGGACAGGCGAGTACGGCGATGGAACCGTAGGAGAGATATTCATCGACATGGCAAAAGAAGGCGCTACCATGCGCAGCATGCTGAACTGTTTTGCCATTGCCATTTCCATAGGCCTGCAATACGGTGTGCCGCTCGAGGAATTTGTAGAGAAGTTCGTGTTCACCCGATTTGAACCCGCAGGAATGGTAGATCACCCGAACATCAAGAGCACCACTTCCATAGTTGACTTCATCTTCCGGGCGCTGGCGTATGAATACCTGGGCAGGACAGACCTGGTACATGTGCCGGATAAGCCGGAGATCATGAACACAGGCACTGATGACTGGGACGATATCCCCACCTCACTGGAATATGAAAAAAAAACGCCCGAGTTAAGTGACGTGCGCATAGTAGCGCCAAAGGCAGGCGGTCATGGTCAACCGAAATCACAAAAAGAAAAAACACCTGTTAAAGCTGAATCAACACTGGACGTAGTGAATGCGGCGGCACGCAACATGCAGAGCGATGCGCCTGCGTGCAATGTCTGCGGCCACATCACCATCAGGAGTGGCACTTGTTATAAGTGTTTGAACTGTGGGAACAGTTTGGGGTGCAGCTAAAGATTTTTAGGACGGTTATTCATAGACTTAATCCGCTCATTTCTATGAGCGGATTTTTTGTTTTGTTAAAACCTGCGCGCCAGCTTGCTTCAGGCCTTTAAGTGTCACTAATTTTAATTGAACCTAAAACTATTTGCATGAAGCCGTTCTACACAGCTTTTATACTACTCTTGTCATCCACCGCCTTTTCACAGAACGACACCATTTCCTCAGCAGACTATTATCCGCGCTGGCAATACAGCACCAGTATGGGCGCAAACAAAATGACAAGGTTACCCGATGGCATTGATGAACAAATATCAACTTCGGCTTCGGTGTTGGTTAACTATAATCTTCACCTTGCTAAGAAAAAACACTACCTGAGCATAGGGATTGGGTATGAGACATCACGGTTCATTGCAGATGGAATGTTCATCCGTAATGGTTCTGATTATTCATTTGCTGTGACGCCTACTGATTTCAAGCAAAATGAGATTCAGTTGTCATACCTGCATTTTCCTGTATTATACAAATTTGCCGCGTTTAGGAAATCTGCTGTCAGTGTCGGCCCCTTTGCTGGGTATTTGGTGGATGGCAAGGACAAGTTCAAATTCGGATCGTCCAAACAAGAGACGGAGGCGCATATCCAGAATAAATGGCGGGCGGGGGTTGTCCTGGACGCTGAATTTATACTCAGGAGCCGTTCAAAAAGGCTGGCGCCCGTATTGGGATACGGCCTGCAATACCAGTTCACCAATCACTTAAAGGACTCTAAATCATTCAAGCCGTTCTCGGCTTTTATACGCATCGGGTTTGCAATCGAGTAATTGTTAGGCAGAGAGGGTGGGTGCAAAACAGGCTACCCCCGGGGGGCGCCACCGGTACGGGAGGCCCCCTGGGGCGGACGGATGAAAGGGTGAAAGGGTAGTTTTACGCAGAAAAGCTGGTACATTTCCGTTTGCATGAACAAATTATAGCCGCTATCTTGGCTGTCTATCGGATAAAATTTACCTAACCAACATCTCGGCCCTTTATGAAAAAGATCCTGGCACTTGTTGCACTGGTAGCCTTATTGACCACGTCCTGCAACCGCTATATTACTACATACGAAGCAGCCAATGGCAAAGCCAAATGCGGCAGAATGATACGGTAAGAGAATATCAATTTACGAACAAGAATGTCGATTGTCGAGGTAATGCAGAGCTGCACCTACTTCAACAATCGACATTCGTTATTCAATATTCGATATTCTTTACCTTGCGGCTTCAAAACTGCTGCAACGATGAAACGCAATGTATTGCTACTTCTCCTGCTCTCCTGTGCACTGGTTACCCTGGCCCAAACCAAAACTGCCTTCGTCTCCGGCCCTATGCTGGGAATGATAGAACTGAAGACCGCCAGGATCTGGTGCGAGGTGACACCCGAAACAGACAAGGTGACCATCACTTATCGCAAAGCCGGCAGCAAAGACAGCAAAACTGTTTTGTATAAAGGCAAACTCGCAAACGCGTTTAACCCCGTAACCTTTGAGCTGTCAGGACTGGACTTCAACACCACTTATACTTACGAGATAGAAGCACGCGCGCAGCATGCGCTGTATAAAAAGACAGGCGAGTTTACCACTACTGACCTGTGGCAATACCGCCGGAATTTTCCCGATTTTACGTTCATTACCGGCAGCTGCTCTTTTTTCAATGAACAGAAAGCAGATCGCCAGTTCGTTGAGATCATCAACCCCCGCACGCCGGCCACGCCTTATGGAAAGGATTCCACCATATTTCAAACCATGGCGAAAGAAAAAGCAGCCTTCATGTTGTGGCTGGGCGATAACTGGTACTACCGCGAAGTGGATTATGGAAGTGAGTGGGGACTTCAATACCGCGCCAGCCGCGACAGGGCCCAGCCCATTCTCCAGAATTTGTGGAAGGCAATGCCTCATTATGCCATCTGGGACGACCACGATTATGGGCCCAACAATGCGGACAAAAGCTATGTGCTGAAAGAGCCTGCCCGGGAAATATTCAAAAACTATTGGGCCAATCCCAGCTATGGCGAGAACGGCCAGGGCATTTATACCAAATTCTCTTATAGTGATGTTGACTTCTTTTTGATGGATGACCGCTGGTTCCGTACCAATGATTTCATGTCCGCGACCGTTGACGGCAAGCCCAATCCCAATAAAAGGATGTGGGGACCCCAGCAGATGGAATGGCTAAAAAATGCACTGAAGAGCAGCCTTGCCACCTTTAAGGTGATCGTAACGGGCAGCCAGACACTGAATCCCGCCTCACCGAACGACTGCCTGCAGTCATATCCCATAGAGTTCAATGAAATAATGGATTTCCTGGTACAGGAACGGGTAAAC
>DASPKM010000004.1:0-430391 GCA_035628135.1 Chitinophagaceae bacterium
ACCGTACGGGCGACCTTGGCCGGTGGTTGCCGGATGGCAACATCGAATACCTGGGCAGAAGGGATGAGCAGGTAAAGATCAGGGGTTACAGGATAGAATTGGGTGAGATAGAGACCGTATTGCAACAAAGCAAGCTGGTAACCCAGTCGGTAGTAACAGCAAAAGACGACAATAAGGGCAACAGGCAACTGGTGGGGTACGTGGTAGCGTACGGTTGGTTCGATAAGGAGGAAGTGATGGAATACCTGGGGGGCAGGCTGCCGGATTACATGGTGCCGCGGGTATGGGTTGAGCTGGAGAGTTTACCATTAACTGCCAATGGCAAGATAGACAGGAAGGCCCTGCCCGATCCTGGATCGGCCGATACAGCAGGCAAGGAGTATGTGGCCCCACGTAACGAGGTAGAAGCGAAGCTTGCAGCCATCTGGGAGGAAGTGCTGGAAGTAGAACGGGTAGGCATATACGATGATTTCTTTGAGCTGGGCGGCCATTCATTGCTTACCATCCGCGTAATTGCAGCGGTACGCAAAGCGTTGGATACAGAGTTACCGATCAGCGATATATTCGATCATCCTACTATCGCCGCGCTGGCAACGCAACTGCAAAAGCAGGGCAGCACTCAAATGCTTCCCGCTATCACTGCGCAGGAACGCCCCGCACGCATTCCGTTATCGTTCAGCCAGGAGCGCTTGTGGTTCATTCACCGATTGGAGGGCAGCGTGCAATACCATCGTCCCGCAGTAGTAAGACTGAAGGGCGAGCTAAACCGCGTGGCACTGGCCTTTGCATTGCAACACATCGTTAACCGCCACGAAGTGCTTAGAACAGTCATTCGGGAAGAAGATGGAAGGGGATGGCAATACATTAAAGACAAAGATGCGTGGCAACTGACGCTGGTAGACGGAACGCGCTACCAGCAAGACCCCGCGGGACTGCGTAAATACATCGAGCGGCTGATCGTCGAACCATTCGATCTTACAAAAGACGATATGCTGCGCGCCACGCTTATTAACCTGGATGAAGATGAGCAGGTGCTGGTGATAAATATGCACCACATTGCGTCCGATGGATGGTCTACCTCCATTATTGTAAAAGAACTGGCCGCATTGTACAACAGTTACCTCGAAGATTCCCGTATAGACCTGCCCAACCTGCCGGTTCAATACGCGGATTATGCCATCTGGCAACGAACTTATTTACAAGGAGAGGTACTGGATAAAAAACTGGGTTACTGGAAAGAGCAATTGAATGGCGTAACACCACTTCAACTGCCTGCTGATTTTCCTCGTCCCTTTGTGCAAAGCAACCGCGGAGCCATTGCAACCTTCAACATCGATAACATACTGGGTGGACAGTTGCAGCAACTTTCTAACGAGCAGGGTACCACGCTGTTCATGACCATGCTGGCAGCTTTCAAGGTATTATTGTACCGGTACACGGGCCAGGAGGACATTTGCGTCGGCACGCCGATAGCCAGCAGGCAACAGCGCGAGTTGGAAGACCTGGTAGGTTTTTTCATCAATACCCTGGCATTGCGCACGCCCGTCAGCGGTGAACTATCATTTAAAAAACTGCTGCAGGAAGTAAGGACCACTACTTTAAAAGCATATGAGCACCAGGAAGTGCCTTTTGAAAAAGTAGTGGACGCCGTATCCAAAGAAAGGGATTTGAGCAGGAGCCCGATTTTCCAGGTAATGTTCATGCTGAACAATACGCCGGAAATCCCATCGCTGCGATTGGGTGAGGTGCAGCTCTCACGGCAAGACTTTGAACATACTACCGCGCAATTCGACCTGTTATGCAATGTAACCGAGAACGCAGCTGGCTTGCACCTTAGCATCAATTATTGCACCGACCTCTTTACGCGTGAAACCATTGAGCGGTTGGCAGGGCACTACAAGCAATTGCTCTCCGCCATCGTGCACCAGCCGTGGCAATCGGTAAATGCATTGCGCATGCTTACGCAAGCCGAAGAGCAACAGTTGCTGCACAGCTTTAACGACACATCAGTAAACTATCCAAAGGATAAAACACTCATAGACCTGTTTGAAGAGCAGCTCGCTAGGACGCCCAAGGCCATTGCCGCCGAATTCGAAGATGAATACCTCACGTATTGGCAGTTGCACGAGCGCTCCAATCAACTGGCGCATTACCTTCGGAGCAAAGGGGTTAAGGAAGACTCACTGGTACCCATATGCGTAGAGCGTTCGCTCAGCATGATCGTGGGAATATTGGGCATCCTCAAGGCCGGCGCGGCCTATGTTCCCATTGACCCCGAGTATCCGCGTGAACGCATTGCATATATGCTGCAGGATGCCGGCGCTACCATAGCCATTACCACTACTGCATTCAAACAACTCATCGATGCGTACGGCATCGAGGCAATAGACCTGCAGGGCGAAGGGGCCATGGTTGCCAAACAGCCCGTTACAGCACCTGTTACGGCATTGCAGCCGCATCACCTGGCCTATGTAATATATACTTCCGGCTCTACCGGCAAGCCCAAGGGCGTATTGAACGAGCACCGCGGTATCGTGAACCGCTTATTATGGGCGCAAGGTTATAACCAACTTACCCTACGGGATACCGTACTGCAAAAAACAACGTATTGCTTCGACGTATCGGTATGGGAACTGTTGTGGCCCCTGCTGGCAGGCGCCAGGTTGCTGTTTGCAAAACCCGGCGGCCACAAAGACAGTGAATACCTGAAAGAACTGATAGAACGCAGCAATGTGACCATGGTGCATTTTGTGCCCTCCATGCTCGGCATGTTCCTGCTGGACCTTGAAACAGGCGCCTGCAGCAACCTGAAAAAAGTATTGTGTAGCGGAGAGGCCCTGAAACCCTCACAGGTAGCGCTGTTCAGGGAAAAACTGCCGCACGCCGAGCTGCATAACCTGTATGGTCCCACCGAAGCCGCTATAGACGTTACCTGCTGGACGATGCCGCAGCAGGATGGACATATTGCAATGGTGCCGATAGGAAAGCCCATTGCCAATACGCGTATATACATACTCGATAGATCGGGCAATCCCGCTCCTGTGGGCAGCATTGGAGAGCTGTTTATTGGCGGCGTACAGGTGGCGCGCGGTTACCTGGAGCGACCGGAGCTGACGGAAGAAAAATTTGTAAGAGATCCGTTCAGCAAGGACGCCAGGGCAAGATTATACCGCACGGGCGACCTGGCGCGCTGGCTGGCCGACGGTAATATAGAATACCTCGGCAGGATGGACGAACAGGTAAAGATCCGCGGATACAGGATAGAGCTAGGCGAAATAGAAACCGTATTACAGCAAAGCGGGTTGGTTCGTGAAGCAGCGGTGCTGGCCCGCGAAGACCGGCAAGGCAACCGCAGGCTGGTAGCCTACGTGGTGCCTTTAGCTGTGTTTAATAGGGATGCATTGACCGCATACCTTAAAGAAAGACTTCCTGAATACATGGTACCAGCGTTGTGGGTAGAAATGCAGCAGTTGCCCGTAACGGCCAATGGAAAACTCGACCGCAAATCGCTGCCCGAGCCCGAGGCTGCTGAATTGCTCGGTAGCGAGTACGTAGCGCCGCGCAATGAAGTGGAACGCGTACTTGCCGGCATCTGGCAGGAATTGCTGAATGTAGAACGGGTAGGTATACACGATAATTTCTTCGAGCTGGGCGGTGACTCCATCATTGTATTACAAGTAGTGAGCCGTGCCCGCAGATCGGGTTATATTCTCCAGCCCAAAAACCTGTTTGTGCACCAAACGGTCAGCAAGCTATCATGGTCGCTTGCCGAACGCTCACAGTCAGGCATATGCGGAGAACAGGGATACCTGCAAGGCGCCAGCGGATTATTACCGATCCAGCAATGGTTCTTTGAACAGGCAGGTTCCAATAAATCGCATTTTAACCAGAGCGTCCTTTTTGAAATAGACAAAAGCATTGCAAAGCTGGTATTGAAGCAAGCCATTGAACAACTGGCATCGCATCACGATGCCCTGCGCTTCCGGTATAGCAACGTGAACGGGCAATGGCAGCAGGAATACGGAGATTACCAACCCAAACTGATCGTGGAAGACCTGCGCTCCGCTCCGGAAGCATTGCTGGGCAATCTCATCAGCCAGCAGGCAGACAGGCACCAGCGCAGCCTGGATATTGAAAAAGGCGAGCTCGCACGATTTGTATGGATGCAAACGCCCGATACACATTCTCACAACCGCCTGCTGATAGTGGTGCATCATTTGGCCGTCGACGGCGTTTCATGGCGCATATTGCTCGAAGACCTGGAGGTGCTGGTAAATGCGTTCATTAACAGGACGGCCGCGCAACTCAACCACAAGAGCACATCGTACAGGCAATGGTACCAGGCGCTGGAAAAATACAGTCAAAGCAGTGCCTTGCTTTCGCAACAAAATTATTGGCAAGACGTAGTGAAGCAATACCAACCCTTGCCTTTTGATAAAAAATATTCAGGTGTCAGCAGGCTTAAAGACAGGGGCCATCGCATGGTCCGTCTCAACACCGAACAAACGCGCAGGCTGTTACAGGAAGTGCCACGCGTTTATCATACGCAGATCAACGATATATTATTGGGAGCGCTTGCAAAAACCCTTACTGATTGGAGCGCTTCCGACACCGTAACCATTGGCATGGAAGGGCACGGCCGTGAAGATATTGCAGCAGGCATCGATACCAGCCGGACAGTAGGGTGGTTTACCAGTCTCTACCCGGTATTGTTGAAAGTGCCTAAGCTCAGGGGCGCAGGCGATCTTATCAAATCTGTAAAAGAACAGTTGCGCAAGGTGCCCGACAAAGGGCTTTCGTATGGGGTACTGCGTTATATGAACAAGGATAATGCGTTGCAGGGAAATGATTGCTGGGATATTATATTCAATTACCTGGGCCAATTGGATAATGTAGTATCTGAAAACAAATGGCTGCAGGGTGCAAAAGAATATTCCGGATCGAAAAAGAGCGAAGAACAACCCGTGCATGAGAACCTTTCGCTGAATGGCGTGATACAGGCGGGTGAGTTGGTACTAAGCTGGAGCTACAGCAATAAGCATTACGAAGAAAAGACAATCGCGAGACTGGCAGAAGCCTATATGGATAATCTCGCCGTCATCATCGATCATTGTATTGAACAGGAGCGTTCAGGCATCATATATACTCCTTCTGACTATGGCCTGGGCGCAGAGATCACTTACCAAGAGCTGGACAAATTCCTGGATGAATCTTATAAAGGCGGGCCGCGCCGCGCCCAAATAGAAGGCATTTACCGCCTTAGCGGCCTGCAACAGGGCATGCTCTTCCACTGGTTGTACGACGGAAGGGGCGGTGTGTACGTGGAGCAATTTGCGTGCGACCTTATACGTCCCGATATAAACATGTTCGCCGCCAGCTGGAAGCACGTGATGGAAAGGCATAGCATATTGCGCAGCGCATTCTACCACGACCAGTTCAGCATACCCGTGCAGTGCGTATACCGGGAAGTGGATTTGCCGGTAACATTGCTGGACTACCGCAACATGCAGGAGCCAGAGCAACAGGCAGCCATCCGTGAATACGAAGAAACTGACAGGATGAAGGGATTTGCTTTCAAAGCTTCGCCGCTCATGCGGTTTACTTTGATCAGGCTTAGCGATGACCGCTACCGCATGCTGTGGACCTGGCATCACATCCTGTTCGATGGATGGTCGTTGCCGGTGCTGATGGAAGAATTCCTGAACAATTACCAATCGCTGGCAACCGGCCGCCAGGTAAAGGTTGCGGAAACAGACCGTTACGAAGATTACATCCGCTACATCGAGGCGAGGAACAAAGAGGAGGAACAGGCTTACTGGCGCGGCTATATGCAAGGCCTCGAGCAGGGAACCTTGCTGCCATTCGTGGCTTCAACAGCGGAACGCACCAAGGGATTGGGCATTTATCAATCTGACTATTTGCGGATCGATAGTGCAACAACCGACAAAATACAACGATTTGCCCAACGCCACCGCATTACTGTTAATACGCTCATGCAGGGCATATGGGCCTACCTGTTGCACCAATATACCGGCAGTGAACACATCGTGTATGGGGTTACGGTTTCCGGGCGTCCCGGCGACCTGGCCGGCGTGGAACAGCGCGTGGGCATGTATATCAATACCGTTCCGCTGCATTCGGTTATACAGCAACGTGAGCAAAGGTTTACAGACTGGCTGCTGGCCATTCAGCAAGGACAGCTGGAAGGAAGGGAACACCAGTATACTCCGCTTAATCATATCCGTGAGTGGGCCGGCGTGCATGGGGACCTTGTCGATAGCCTGCTGGTCTTCGAAAACTACCCGGTTAGCAAGGCAATCGGCGCCCGCAAATGGAGTTTACAGGCGCAAAACGTGCAGGTGCACGAAAAGACCAACTATCCCCTGAGCATTATCATCGGTGCGGCAGAGCAGATCAACATCCGCTTCAGCTACAATGCGGCATTGCTGCACGAAGCCTACGTGCAGGAAATAAAAACGCATTTTGAAAATGCACTGCTGCAGGTAATCGCTTCAGTTGATACCAGGCTGTGCGACATCAGCTTGCTATCCGTCGCGGAAGCCGATAAGCTATTGACCGGCTTCAACAACACGGCAACGGACTATCCCAAGGATCAGGGTATTGTGGAACTATTTGAAAAACAGGTGGCCAAAACGCCCCAGGCGGTGGCTGTAGTATTTGAAGATGAGCAGCTGACCTATACCGAGTTAAACGAGCGCTCCAACCAGTTGGCGCACTATTTACGCGGCAAGCGCGTGAAGGCTGAAACCCTTGTGCCTATTTGCATGGAAAGGTCGATCGAAATGATCGTCGGCATCCTGGGCATCCTGAAGGCGGGTGGCGCTTACGTTCCCATCGATCCTACTTATCCTAAAGAACGCATCCGCTTTATGCTGGAAGATACGGTGGGCGAACTGGTCATCAGCAGCAAGGAAAGCAGGTCGAAGCTGCCCGCACTGGAGAATATGGAAGTGATCTTAATCGACAAGCAATGGCCGCTTATCAGCCGACAGCCTGCCGACAACCTTCCCAATCCAGCGAAACCGCATCACCTGGCATATGTAATGTATACATCGGGCTCAACGGGTACACCGAAAGGAGTGATGGTCACGCATGGCAACGTTGTAAGTCTTGTGAGAGGCGTTGAATATGTTTCATTAAGCAGGAAAGACGTTTTGTTGTCAACCGGTTCATCATCCTTCGACGCTTCTACATTTGAATACTGGGGCATGCTGCTTAACGGGGGACAGCTTATCATATGTACCGAAAACCGGCTGCTGGACAGCGAGCTGCTGAAAGAAGAAATTGAAAGCAGGCGTGTAAATAAAATGTGGTTCACTTCCAGTTGGTTCAATCAACTGGTAGATAGTGACATCACGGTATTCGAAGGATTGGATACCATCCTGGTAGGTGGTGAAAAATTGTCGCAGCAGCACATTACCAAACTTCGCACTACTTATCCATCGGTTACTATCATCAATGGATATGGTCCAACGGAAAATACCACTTTCTCTCTGACATATAGGATACATCAAATGGAAGTTCACGGTCCGATTCCCATCGGCCGCCCGCTGAGCAACCGTTGCGCATACATACTGGATGCACAACAGCAGCCCGTGCCTGTAGGAGTGCCGGGAGAAATACACCTGGGAGGAGCGGGTTTATCGCGCGGGTATCTTAACCGCGAAGCGCTTACACAGGAGAAGTTCATCAAACATCCGTTCAGTTCCGAAGCCGGTGCAAGATTATACAAAACAGGCGACCTCGGCCGCTGGTTGCCCGATGGTACCATTGAGTACATCGGAAGAATGGATGAACAGGTAAAGGTGCGCGGTTACAGGATAGAGTTAGGTGAGATTGAAAGTGTGATTCAACAAAGTGGGCTTGTGAACCAGTCCGTAGTGCTGGCAAGGCCCGATCAGCAGGGTAGTAAGCGGCTGATAGCTTATGTTGTAGTTCAAAAGGCTCCAGGCGGCACCAGGAAATTAAATGGTATCAGCAGGACAAGATTCGACAAAGAAGCATTGTTATCATACCTGCGCACGAGGTTGCCGGATTACATGGTGCCATCATTGCTGGTAGAAATGGATAGCCTGCCTTTGACAGCTAACGGTAAAGTAAATAAAAAAGCCTTACCGGATCCTGAAGCAAGCGATTTGCTTAGCACGCAATATGTGGCGCCGCGCAGCGAAACAGAACAAAGGCTTGCGGGCATCTGGCAGCAACTGCTGCGCATACAGCGTATAGGCATTAACGATAATTTCTTTGAGCTGGGCGGTGATTCCATCAAGACACTGCACGTAGTGCACCGTGCCAAGCGATTGGGGTATGCGTTGCAACCTAAGGACCTGTTTACTTATCCAACCATCAAAAAACTGGCAACAGCCATTGCAGAACGTACCAAATCAAGCGCACGAAAAAGCAAGGGTCAGTTGCACGGTAATGCCAAGGCATTGTCGATAGTGCCTATCCAGAAAGAAGGGGCTAATCCTCCGTTCTTCGCGATACCCGGTTTCTGGCTGTACAGGCCACTGGCCATGCACCTGGGCGAGAACCAGCCGTTCTATGGTTTTGAACCTTCGCCATACAGGAGGGTAGAGGACGTTGCGCAGCATTTCATTAGTGAAATGAAAGCTGTTCAACCACATGGCCCATATTTCCTTGCGGCGTATTGCGGCCATTATCCCATTGCGCTTGAAATGGCGCACCGCCTTATAGAAAATGGCGATGAAGTGCCGTTGATCGCGCTGTTTGAATCTTATGGACCAACAGCTATTCTTTCTAAAAAATCGCCAAGGTATATTAACCAGAAGCTGCGTTTCTATTATAACCAGTGGAAGGAAATGCCCAATAAGAACAAGGCGAAGTTTCTTTTGTCGGAGTTTAACAAAGCAGTGAAGTTGTCACAGATCGTGATCAAGCTCGATCGCAACAGGACCTATACGTTAAGGCCTTATCATGGTAAACTCGTATTGTTTAAGGCCAGCATCCCCGCGCCGGGCTTTTCGAATGATCCGTTGATGGGTTGGTCTGAAGACATATTCCCCAACATAGAAACACATACCATAAAGGGCGACCATGCCGGCATTCTGAAAGAGCCCAATGTAACAGAGCTTGCAGCCAAATTGAAAAAGCTGGTGGAAGAAGTAAAGCGCAACCTGCGGCATACTATGAAAAGTAATGGGGTGCGTTAGTCAGCGCTTCACGAGCCATATTGATTATTGGCACCTTATTAACACGGAAAGTATCGAAGAATGCGTTCTTTATACCAAGGTTGGGGAATTTAGACAACAGGTTTTACACAACGCCTTGCGTATCAGGTATTTTTAGTTTCTGGTGGTAGTGGCCGGTTTTTTGTTCCCTTACTTAGTAAAGCCGGTCATTACCGATGAAAAAGCCCTTCAACGCCCATATTACCATCATGCTGTCCTGTACATTGCTGGCATGCTCCTGTGTTTGCCTGCGCGCCAATGCACAGCAGGAACAGAAGAGAATGGACACGCTGCCCCGGAAAGTGGTAGTAGCAGGCTCGGAATACAGCAGGTCAGGATTGCACAACTGGTTATGGGGCAGGCATTACCGCCCCGAATGGGTTACGCCCATACAGGTTGAACTGCTCAACCTCGACACCCTGGCAGGCGGCCTCAAACCTTACCGTATCGGAGGCGGCAGGCAAAGCAAAACACTTCGGTTGCGCAATCCCGATAGTAAGGAATTCGTAATGCGCAGCGTTAATAAATCCTTCGGCAGAGCCCTGCCGGACGTTTTCAGGAAAACCTTTGTGGAAAAACACATCAACGACCAGGTATCCATCGCGCATCCTTATTCCGCTATTACCATTCCACCAATGGCAAAGGCCGCAGGCATTTATCATACAGAACCCATAATCAGGTTCGTTCCCAAACAACCCGCACTGGATACATTCAATGATGAATTCGGTAACAACCTGTACATCGTGGAACAAAGACCAGATGAAAATTGGGAAGAGGCAGGAAACCTCGCGAACTCGACCAATATCATCTCGACTGAAAATTTCCTGAAAAAATTATTGAGCGATAATGATAACCTGGTAAACCAGGAACAGTATGTAAAAGCGCGGCTGTTCGACATGTTCATCGGGGACTGGGGAAGACATGAGGACCAATGGAGATGGGCAAAGACCGAAAAAGACGGTAAAAACATTTACCAGCCCATTCCGCGCGACAGGGACCAGGCTTACACGAAGTTCGATGGCGCGCTGCTTCGCATTGTGATCTCATCTGCCGGGCTCAAGCATATGGAAGGATTTGGAGAGGACATCAAAGACGTACGGACATTTAACTTCCCGGCCCGGAACCTCGACCGGCGCATGGCCAATGCCGCCAGTTTGGAGGTATGGACAAACGCAGCAACAGAACTACAGAACGCCCTGACCGACGCAGTGATCGAACAATCTATCAGGTTGCTTCCGCCTGAAGTTTTCAATGTTTCAGGAAAAGAGATCATCCATAAACTGAAAGCAAGAAGAGCACACCTGGTTGAATTTGCCACCGATTATTATGAATTCCTTGCCGAGGAAGTTGATATTCCTGGTACTGAAAAGCACGAGCATTTTATTATCGATCGCATCAATGATAAAGAGACCAAAGTCAGCATTCATAAGATAAAGAAAAGTGGTGAAGTTGAATCCCAACCTTCCTACCAACGCGTTTTCCACCGCGATGAAACTGCCGAGATCAGGCTATACGGCATTGCAGGCAATGATACCTGGGAAATAAAGGGCGATGCCACGAATTACATCACCGTTCGCATCATCGGCGGAAAGGACAAAGATGTGATAAAAGACCTGTCTGCCAAAGGCGTAACGCATGTGTACGACGACAAGGATAATATTTTCGAAAAATCAAGCCGCACCAAACTCCATCTATCTAGAAACGATACTATTCACGCATACCGTTACGATGCCTTTAAATACGACAGGAAAGTGTTCAGGCCGATGCTGTTCTTCAGCAACTACGATAGATTTTATGCGGGCCTCAGTTATACCATCACTAACCAGGGGTGGCGGAAGGAACCTTTTGCATCACGCCATTCCTTGTATGCACGCTATTCCATCACGCAAAATGCCGTGAGCTTCGGCTACCTCGGAATAAAAGAACATATGATCGGCAATTGGGACCTTTTTTTTAATGTCGATTACGATGCCATCCGGTGGACTAATTTCTTCGGTATCGGCAATGAAACCGCAGAAGACCTGGAAAAAGACAGGGACTACTACCGTGTACGCACACGCGAAATACATACGGGCCTCGGATTGAACAGGCAAATTGGCCAATCGAACAATTTGCGGTTTACGCCTTTCATCTCTGCCACCAGGGTCATCAACGATCCGGGCCGCCTGCTTGCAGACAACGTCATTAGTATCCAGGGCGATCCAAATGGCAAATCAGTCTATCAATGGGATAAATATGCCGGCGTTGCGCTGGATTATAATTTTACCGATTTGGATGATCCCGTAATCCCGATGCGCGGATTGACATTCGGGCTTGGTGCTGCGTACACTAAAAGCCTCGAGAGCGTACGCTCCATCAATACATTTACCGGTAAATTGAATTTTTATATACCGCTTACAAATCACGTGGTGCTTGCTGTTCGCAATGGGGGCGCTACGGTTACCGGTGATCCTAAGTTTTACCAGTTGAACGCTATCGGCGGCAGCCAGAACTTAAGAGGATATCGTCGCGACCGGTTCCGGGGACGTACCGCCTTCTTCAATAATACCGAGTTGCAGTACCTGTTCGATTTCAAAAGCTACCTGTTCAATGGTAAGGCAGGTTTCGTAGGATTCTATGATATTGGCCGCGTATGGCACCCTAATGAAAGCTCTAATGTGTGGCACAGGGGATATGGCGCAGGCATTACCATAGCTCCATTTAACAAGGCGATGTTTTCTGTTACGTATGGTCTCTCGAAAGAGAATAAACTGGTGCATCTGAGGTTAAGCAGGATGTTGTAAGTGATGCACGGTTAGAATATAAAAGGGTTCCCGCTAAGGAACCCTTTTATCATTGTTGTGATGCTTTATTATTTCTTCATGATCTGCTGTCTTGCAGAAATGGTTGTGCCTAGCACTTCTACGGTGTAGTTTCCTGCAGGCAGGCTTTGGAGGTCGGTGAGCGTAAATGCGTTCAATCCCCGGTTTGCCTGAACAGTGTAACGTTTTGCAAGCCTTCCTGCCTGGTCGAACAGGTTGATCTTTACACTTTCATTTTGATCGAGCCTGAATGATACATTCAGGTGTCCTGCCACCGGGTTGGGCGAGAGCTTCAATACCACGTCCGAGCCATCGTTGCGGATGATGATTACGCGGCTGTATACATAGTTGCCATCGTGGTCAACCTGCTGCAGTCGGTAGTAATTTACTTTTCCGAGCGATGTGTTGTCGATGAAGGAGTATTGACCCGCGCCGCTTTTAACCTGGCCTATCTTTTGGTAGCTGGAACCATCAAAGCTCTTCTCAATATTGAAATGGCTGCTGTTTACTTCGCGGCTGGTGGTCCACGAGAGTTTTACAACACCGTCCGCCAAATTGCCCTGGAAGGTCACCAGTGTTACGGGCAGTACCTGCAATGAAGGACCGAACTCTGAAGTGCTGCTGTCTGCCGCCGCGCCTTTAATGGCCAGCGCTACAAGTCTTGAGCCCGGTGCGAAGCTTGGAACGCTGCTTAGCAGCACCCTGAAGCCAAATTTATTATCGGTAAAGGTGCCGTATGTGGGATCTGAATATGTATCGGTGCCGGTGCTGTCGTCGGTAATGCCATTCAAGGTGCCGCCTTCCAGTGCGCGGAACAGGAACGTCATGCCTTCGCCGCTGCCGTCGTCAACATATACTTCCACTACTGAATTAGGACGCGTGATACCCGAGACCACCAGCGAGTTGTCGGGCCAGGTAGTATATGTACGCCGGATAACAGGAAAATTGAACAGTTCATTGGGACCGATATCGGCGTCGCCGTTATCGTTGGGTGTAACGCCATTGCCTTGCAGGTCGATGCCAAGGTTGACGTTGCTATGCGTTGAGTTGCGCGAGAATTTATTTCCGTTTATTTCTGCGGCGTTGGTAGTGCCTATACCGATAATGCTATTGTAAGCTACCACGTTTCCTTCGGCATTATCGTTATTGCCGTCGTTGTTGCTGCCGATCACGTTATTGATGGTAAACAGTGGGCTGACGGCATTTAACACGATGCCGCTGTTGGCATTGCCCCTGGCAACGTTGGTGGGCGTAGTACCGATGAAATTACCTGCCAGCACATTGCCCGATGTATTGAAGTCGAGGCCGAAGAAAGGCTGCGCGGTAAGCAGGACGCCGTTGCCAGCATTGGATGAAACGATATTGGCCTCCATCGTAAAGTTGACGTGTGTAACGTCTACGCCTACACGATTATTACTGGAGTTCAGTATCTCGATGCCATGGGTAAGATTGCCCGCGGCGCCGCCGGCGGTGTTCAATCCGACGATATTTCCGGCCACCACATTGTTGTTTGCATTGGCTGCCAGGTAAATGCCGCGTCCCACGTTCAGGATAATTCCATTTGCTTCCTGGAGATCGTTTACGCCATCGCCGTCGGTCCCGATGCGGTTATCGGTGGAACTTACCGTTAGCAGGATACCGTTGCGGCCATTGCCCATGGTAGTGCCGGTACCCGATCTGTCAGATCCGATAAAGTTCCCGGAGATAACGGAGTTGGTCAATGACCACCCGATAATACCATCTTGTCCATTGCCTGAAAGGAGGTTGCCTTCGTCTGTATCGCTGGTACCGTCGCTATTGGTGCCGATCACCACTGCATCGCTTCCACCGGGCCCGAGGTCGCCCAGGTTGATGCCGTGGTTGCCATTACCGAGGTCTACCATGCCGGAACTGTTCGATCCGATGAAGTTTCCCCAGATGAACAGGTTGTCAACACCATTCAGTACATTAATGCCGCTTTGGCCAAATGAATGAATGGCCAGGCCTGAAATAGAAATACCGTCCGAGTTCAGGGTGAGGCCGTTTGAACCAGCACCTGCGGCAGATCCGGCTATTTCAATCTGTATTACCCGGGTGAGCATTGAGCCTTGTGTGGAGCCAGGCTGAGTATACCCCTCGATGCTTACGGGATCGTCGATAGATGGAAGTGCTGACGCGGGCGTTATAATATGCGGCCCCGAGCCAGGAATATTGAATACAATTACGTCGTCACCGGGACTCAGGTTGGCGTCAAGGATAGCTTGCCGCAATGAGCCAGGCCCGGAATCATTGGTGTTAGTTACTGTGAAGATCGCGGAGAAGGAGAACAGAGCCGAAACGAGAAAAAGTACGAATAGCGTTAGCCTTCGCAAGGCGTAGATGTGGTTCATACGTATTGTTTTTTTGTTGGTTCACGAGACCGGTGTCCTCAGGGTTGGGATGCACTGGGATAAAATTAGAACTGTTAACCGAATTAAACAATTTAAAATAAAGACATTTATTCAACGTTTATGCATCAACGTTAATAACTTCTTTCAAAACAGGCGGCTATCCATCCAGCAGCTTTTTGAGCGCCGGGCCCAGCGCATCAGGAATATCCGAGGCAATTAAGGCTTCCTGTGAGTAAAATCCGCTCACTAAATCCCCGGCCAACCCATGCCAGTATACACCCAGCACAGCGGCCTGTTCCGGTCCGTAGCCCTGAGCAATCAATCCTGTAATAATACCAGTAAGCACGTCGCCCGTGCCGCCCGTGGCCATTCCTGCATTGCCTGTTGAATTGAAATAGGCTTTTCCCGATGGGCTTGCAACAAACGTGTGCCTGCCTTTTAACAAAATCACCACTTGGTGAAAGCTTGCCTGCTTCACTGCCACTTCTATTCTTTCAAAATCATTACCCGTCCTGCCGAACATGCGCTCGAATTCTTTTGGATGCGGCGTAAGCACCGATCCGGGCGGCACCAACTGCAATATGTGTGGCCAGGTGCCGAGTATGTTCAATGCATCGGCGTCCAGTACTACGGGCTTGCGAATGTGCTGCAACAGCATTTCCAGCATCCGCGCAGTAGGTTCTTCCTTTCCAATTCCAGGGCCAATGCCTATTACATTGTATGGAGTAAGGTCGTTGGGAGGCGCACTATGCATGTGCTCGTTTCTATCGGTCATGCACATGGCTTCTGGTACTGAGGTTTGCATAATGTGCAAGGCATGCCCGGGTATTTGCATCGTCAGTAATCCCACGCCGCTTCTAAGGCAGGCTTTGGCGGCCAGTATTGCCGCGCCCATTTTACCACGGCCGCCCGCCACCAGCAGCGCATGGCCGAATGTTCCTTTATGAGAAAACCGTTTCCGCGGCTTGTAAATGCTCCGGGCCAATACTTCGTCGATCATATGAAATGCCGGGGCCTCTTCCAGCAAAAAGCCGGAGTGCAACCCGATGTCGAGAATATGCACCTGTCCGACATAGCTTTCATTTTCAGCCACCATAAAAGCAGGCTTGTAACATTGAAAGCTGAGCGTGTGGGCAGCTTCAATGATAACATTGCCTGATGAACTTTTGTCGGCGGACAATCCGCTGGGAATATCTATGGATATGATCAGGTTGCCGCTGCTGTTGATATGGTTTACCAAGGCGGCCGTAACGCCCTCCAGCGGCCTGTTAAGGCCGGAGCCAAGCAACGCATCTATAATGATATCTTCGGAAGGGATTGCAGGAAAGTGTTCCTCGTTTTGAATAAAGCGGATGGTTAGGGGCGATCCATGCAGGCGTGCGAGGTTTTGCTGGAAATCTTCTGTGCCTTTTGCACCGAATTCGAGAATATATACTGTAACGACGCTGCCTTTTGCGGACAACATCCGGGCTAGTGCAAGCCCGTCGCCGCCATTGTTTCCCTTGCCGCAGAAAATAGAAAAGGAGCGATCGGCATAGCCGTGGTCTTCGAGCCACCGGGCACATTCAGTGGCGGCCCTTTCCATCAGATCGAGCGAAGCAATGGGTTCGTTGCGGATGGTAAATTGATCCCAGGCCCTGATCTGTCCGGCAGTAAAAATCATTGTTGGCGTTTGAAGTTGAGCGGCCTCGTTGCAAACCGCCTGCAAAATACAAAGGCTCAACCATAAACTTCAACGGTAGATTATTGCTCCAGTTCTTCCTGGCCGTTATAGTGACTGAATACTTCGAATAGGGGCTTGACGCGGTAAATGCGGTTGTTACGTTTGTTGCCGAGTACAATAATAGTGGCGCTGTCCTGTACCAGCCTCGTGAGCACTGTATTGTTCCCGTGCCACCACCCATTGTGGTAAACGATCTTTTTGCCCGTTGGATAGCAGAACATCCGCCATCCGAGGCCGTAATTTTTTACGCCGGGCTTTTCGAAGCTGTAAGGTGTAAATGCGGAGTCGAGCGTAGATTGCTTGAACAGGGTAGTGGAATACAAGGCTTGGTCCCACTTCAGCAGGTCGCGGGCCGTGCTGTAAATATTTTTATCCCCATATACCAGGTCCAGGAAATCGAATCCCCATTTCCTTCCATTGTATTCATACGAAGGCATGGCGCGGGCCGAATCGGCCAACGTATATACATAGGTGTCCTGCATGCCGAGGGGCCCGAAGAAAATTGACTGCAGGTATTGCGCATATGACATGCCCGTGATCTTTTCAATGATCAGCGCCAGCAATACATAATTAGTATTGCAGTACGCGAACCTTTTGCCCGGTGTGAAATCCAGGGCGGGACGATAGGTGTACAGGGTCTGCAATACATCGTTGTTGGTAACTCTTATTTTCTTATCCCATTTGTGTTCTTCCAGGTAGTAAGCATAGTTCGGCAGGCCGCTGCGGTGCGACAATAGCATTTTTACGGTCACGCCTTCGTAGGGAAAATCGGGAAAAAATTTACCAAGTGAATCAGATAATTGTATGCGTCCTTCCTCGAACAATTTTAATACTGCCATGGCGGTAAAAGTCTTGGAAATCGAAGCTATGTGAAAAGCATGCCTGGCGGTAAGACTGTCCTTCTTGCCCAAATCTGCAAAACCCCTGTACCGTTCAAAGATGACCTGGCCGTTTTTGGCCACTAAAAAACTACCGTTAAATGAAGGATGGTCCAAAGCGCTATCGTAAAAATCCTCTACGGCCCGTATATAACGTTCAACTTCAGTGGCTGAAAGGCTGGCCTGCGTAACGGGATAGGAGGCGGAGTCGCTCTCAACCCCCGCGGTTTGTCCCCCGTAATTGCAGGTCTTGAGGCTATACAGGAAGCACGTTACGAAGAGTATGGCAGTTTTCAATGTATAGGACTTTTACGGTGAATACTTTAGGTAATTAGCAAAGCTTATTCCAAATATTCGCGGACGCATCATTTTTTTAGGGTTACCGGATTTTCAGACATCTTTGCATCTACTTAAACGAAATTTGGTTTTTGAAATTATGCCTGAGACTAAAGCAACCAGCTATCCAAAGGAAAAAATCAATATATTATTTCTTGAAAATATTAGTGATGCGGCCGTCAGGCATTTTGTGGACTCCGGTTATGCTTCGGTCCGCAAGCTGAGCGGAGCCCTTTCGGAGGCCCAACTGATCAATGAGATTAAGGAGATACACTTACTCGGTATTCGTTCCAAAACGCAGATCACGCCCAGGGTGTTACAGGCGGCAAAGAAATTGCAGGCCATCGGCTGCTTTTGCATTGGCGTAAACCAGGTCGATCTGAAGGCCGCTACCCATCAGGGGGTGGCCGTGTTCAATGCCCCGTACTCCAATACAAGGTCTGTAGCCGAATTGGTGATCGGTGCGGCCATCATGCTCATCCGCCGTATTCCCGATAAGAACAAGGCCGCGCACGAGGGTATTTGGCTCAAGGAATCGAGAGGCAGCTATGAGTTGCGCGGGAAGACTTTGGGCATTATTGGGTATGGAAATATCGGCTCACAGGTAAGCGTGCTGGCAGAATCATTGGGCATGAAAGTGATTTTTTATGACATCGTAACCCGGCTTCCCTTGGGCAATGCCATCGCCAAAAAAAGCATGAAGGAAGTATTGAACCAGGCCGACGTGGTAACGCTGCATGTTCCTGAAACCCCGCAAACTAAAAACCTCATCAATAAAAATGCGCTGAAGCAATTCAAGAAGGGTTCGGTGCTTATTAATTATGCAAGGGGAGAAGTGGTTGACCTGGATGCATTGGCCAGGACCATGCAGGAGGGTGTTATTATAGGCGCGGCCATAGACGTATTTCCTGTTGAGCCTGAAAAAAATGGCGACGCTTTTTATACGCCGCTGCAGCAAATGCCCAATGTATTGCTGACGCCGCATATTGGCGGATCTACCGAGGAGGCACAGCAGAATATCGGCGAAGATGTAAGCAATAAATTATTCCAGTTCCTCGAGATGGGCATCACGATTGGTTCGCATACGGTGCCGCCTTTAAGTTTGCCGCCGCAGGAAGGGACGCACCGTATTCTGCACGTGCACCGCAATGTGCCGGGCGTGCTGTCGGCCATTAACGGCGAACTCTCGAAGAACAACATCAACATACTGGCGCAATATTTGAAAACCAATGATGATATCGGCTACGTGGTACTGGATGTCGACAAAAAAATTTCCAATCATGCTTTTCAACTGCTGAAAGAGGTAAAGGAAACTATTAAAGCGAGGTTGGTGTATTAAAAGTCATTGAGTCAATAAGTCATTAGGTCATTAAATTATATTCACGATTGACCTGTTGGCCCAATGGTAATGACTTATCTACAACAATCATTAATAATGAAAGTCATAATAGTAGGCGGGGGTTTTGCAGGACTCAAGATGGCCAGGCAGTTGAACAACAAGCGCCCTTTCGAGGTTATATTGATCGATAAATTCAATTATCACCAGTTTCAACCTTTATTTTACCAGGTAGCCACTGCCGGGCTCGACGCAAGCAATATTTCGTTTCCACTGCGCAAGGCATTTCATAACAGTAAAAATGTTCGCATACGCATCGGCGAGTTACAACGCATCGATACAGCCGCCAATAAAATAATTACAGACCTCGGCGAAATGGAATACGACGTGCTGGTGCTCGCCACTGGAGCAGACACTAATTTTTTCGGCAATAAAAACCTGGTCGAAAATGCTTTTCCCATGAAATCCACCGTGGAGGCGTTACAGCTGCGTCACGGGCTCATTCAGAATTTCGAGGATGCATTAAAAACAACCGATCACGAGCAAGCCGAGCGATTGCTGACCGTTGTGGTGGTAGGAGGGGGTCCTACAGGCGTGGAGCTTAGCGGGGCCATCGCGGAATTGAAGCGGTATGTGCTTCCAAAAGATTATCCCGAGCTCGATTTCAGCAAAATGAAAATTTATTTGCTCGAAGGAACGGGAAAGACCCTGGGCACCATGAGCGAAAAATCTTCGGCCCAATCCCAAAAGTACCTTGAGCGGTTGGGCGTGACCGTTATGCTGAATACCATGGTGAAAGATTATGATGGATTGAAAGTAACGCTGCAGGATGGAAAGACCATTAACGCTTCGATGGTCATTTGGGCGGCCGGTATCCGCGGCAATGTGCCGGCAGGCATCGACCCTGCATTGGTTGCGAAGGGTAACCGCATTAAGGTTGACAGGTTCAATAAAGCCCAGGGTTTTCACAACGTATACGCACTGGGCGACCTTGCCTATATGGAGACCCAAAAGTATCCCCACGGCCATCCGCAGGTTGCTTCGGTAGCTATTCAGCAGGCCGCGCTGCTTGCAAAGAACCTGCGCAAACAATTGCAGAACGAGGCACAAAAAGAATTTGAGTATTATGATAAGGGGTCGATGGCAACAGTAGGCCGCAACCTGGCAGTGGTAGACATTCCCAGGCCCAGGCTGCATTTTGGAGGTTTCTTTGCCTGGCTTATCTGGATGAGCCTGCACCTGGTATTGATATTAGGCGTGAAAAACCGGCTGTTCGTTTTCCTGAACTGGATATACAATTATTTTACGTACGACCAGTCGCTGCGGTTATTATTTAAGGTGTTTTATCGGCCGAGAAAGGGGGTGTGACCTGACCAAGTTCCAGCAAATCCATTTCCAATCCTAATTAGTCTGCTAAGGTTTGCTCTTTATAATCTTCTTCGCCCTTGAGCGGAAAGCCGCTGTTTCATGTTCCCACCTTTCTTCGATGATCGTTTTTAATTCCTGCAGGATTTCAGGATATTGCTTTGCGAGGTTTTGCAATATCGTTAATGAAAATGCCTTTACGGCTACTGCTGAGTCGTTGGATTGAACGAAGTCGAAGCATATCGTCATGATCCTTCCATGGTATGCTTCAGGAATGTTCACGTATTGCAGCAGCCGGACCGTGTTTCTTGTAACGGCGTCGTGCAAGCCAGGCTTTTCCAGGTTATCGAGCAATTGCTTATAATAAGGCGCTGCCAGTTGCGGATATTTTTTTACGCATTCGCTCATGGGCCAGGCTGCGCGTTGTGTTATGCGGTATTCGCCCTTCAGGAACAATTTCATCAGCTCCGCAAACCGTTCCTTATTGTTCCCGATATACCGGACGATCTTATCGCACTGCGCTTTTGAATGCTCTGCTAATATGGTTTCTTTTAAATTCATTTTGAAACCGGTAATTCAGTGCAAGTGTAATAATATAATAAGATATAAGATGCGGGGTGCGAGATGGAAGCGCTAAGTTTTGGATGACAGACAGGCTGGAGCGGGCGCTTAGTCTTGCGCGTCGCGGCCCGGGCTTTGCGCCTTGATCGATATATCCTTGTTCATGGCAGGGTCTTCCTGCGACCGCTTCATCAGCGTTCTTTTCAGCAATTGAAAGGCATGCTTGTAATTGCTAAGCACATAGCCGGCAACATTGCGCATTTGTATGTTCACATGCCGTTTCAACACCTGGTAAACGATGAGGAGGCTGATGATATGGTGGGCCACCAATGCCCAGGCGGCGCCATCGCGGCCCAGCCAATGCAATCCGATGTATGTAAGAGTGAAGTTAATGCCCATCAGCAGCAGGTTGTACCAGAAATTAAGCTGTGGCTTGCCGATGGCATCCATGGTTGTACCGAATTGGTAAAAGAATGGCCGTAAAATGGCGATCAGCATTACTATGCGGAGGATGTTAGCCGCTTCCACGTACTGGCGGCCTGCAATTACCAGCAGCGTAAATTTCGGCAGCAACATAATGATCAGGCTGGCTGGCAATACGATACTGATGATACTGCCCACCATCCGCTCGAAATAATACTTCACTTTGTTGATGCCCTCCGACTCCAATGCCTGAACGTTTTTAGGGAATAACACGTCAGAGACCGCTACGGAGGGAGTATCGATGAGGTTATTGATGCGGCCTACCGCATTATAATAAGACACATACCGTTTGCCCAGCTCAGGATTGGCAATGGCATTGGCCGTTACAAAATGGTCGGCGAACCGGGAAAGATTGGAAAACACATTCGTCCCAAACACGTATTTACCAAACTGCAGGATGCGTTTGGTGAGTTCCATGCTGAATTGCCATTTTTTTGGAAGTAAGGGCCGGGAAAATATGAAGATCAATAGCGTGCCTACCAGCAATGCCACGGTTTGCACCAGCACCAGGTTCTCCAGGGTCAGGTATTGCGGGAATGCAAATACCAGTAAAATCACCCCGATCATGAACAATCCTTGCCGGAAAAAATAAGCCACGAATATCTGCTGGTATTTGAAATGGGCTTGCAGCATTATTTCGCAATGATTAAAAGGCACCAGTAACAAAATGAACACCGTATTCCAGAGCAGCAGCCCATACAGGTGCGGCGATTTCAGGTAAGAGGCGATGAGTGTGCCGGCAAAAATTATGAGTATGATCACGGCCAGTGAGAATACCAGGTTAATGGCCATTACCGTGGATTGTACCTGGTCTTTGTCGTTCTCGGGCATGCCCAGGAACTTGATGAGGGGGTTGCGCAACAATCCCTGCTTAATGACCTCTATGAGCGTGACGATGGTAAGAAAGAGCGACCAAACGCCATTGTCCACCGGGCTGATATGGCGTACCAGTATAATATACGTGATTACTCCAAATACAATGATGGAGAACCGGTGCAATAGGGTGTACATCAGGGACTGGCCCCAGAACGATGACAGAAATTTCTTCAATGGCAGATAGGTTTCAATGCTTTAACGGTTAATCTAAAAAATTATTGATATTGAGCTACTTCCAACTGCCTGATCCATCGTTTTACTACCAGCAGCGGAATGATCCCCAGCATGCCGAACGAGCAATCGATCAGGATATGGAACCAGGGAATGCCGCGGATAGGTCCCGCTATCATTGCCAGGGGTAATATTGCCAGGCAGGCTATAATGCCCCAGTCGATGACCCATTTGTTGCGCACCGGGTGCCGGTAAGGCCCGATAAACAATACCGCGATCATTATATGGGCAAATGCAAGCCAGTCGTATCCATAAAAAAGAAATGGGTGACGGTCGTGGACATCCTTAACGCCCATCCATACCTGTTGTAGCCACCGTTGTATCATTGAATCTTCCGGGAACACCGAATGCCTGGTAATGAATTGCAATTCGGTATAAACCGGGAAAGCCGTTATGCCGCTTAATGCCAGGACGATGATGAAAAAAACAATCAGGTATCGGATTCTGCGAAGGGTTGTAGAGGGGTTCATCTTCTTAAATGCTCGTAAATGTAAATAATTTAATGATTGTGCGGGCATTGGAGTTCACCGGACCTGGTAGGTTGTGCAACTCCTGAAAGTTTTTAACTTCACGCGCATGAGATACTATTTATTCATTATTGTTTGTTTGATTGCTTCCTGCGGTTCCTCAACGTCAACGCCGTCTGCCATCGTTTTTCAAACCGATTTTGGTGTAAAGGATGGTGCTGTGTCGGCCATGAAGGGCGTAGCGCACGACGTAGATCCGGGTATCCCTTTGTATGACCTAACGCATGAAATTCCCGCTTATAATATCTGGGAGGCCGCATACCGGTTAAACCAAACGGCGCCTTACTGGCCCAAGGGGACCATTTTTGTATCGGTAGTGGACCCTGGTGTTGGAACGGCACGGCGCCCCGTGGTATTGAAGACCCGGAGCGGCCATTACGTGGTAAGCCCCGACAATGGAACACTTGGGCTCATCGTGGAAACCCTGGGCCTGGAAGAGATACGATTGATCGATACGCTGGAAAACCGCCGGCAGGGATCTGCAGGTTCTCATACCTTTCACGGCCGGGACATATTTGCGTTTACCGCCGCCAGGCTGGCCGCAGGAGAAATCGGTTATGAGAAAGTGGGGCCGTTGCTGGAAAAACAGGCCGTTGAAGAAATAGTTTATCAGAAAGCCGCGATCGCGGGGAATTCCATTAAAGGAAACATCCCGGTGCTGGATATACAGTATGGCAATGTATGGAGCAATATTCCTGACTCTTTGGTAGCCAAATCGGGGATTGCGCATGGAGATAGTCTTGATGTCATCATTCTTCACAAATCCAATCCCATTTTTACCGGTCGCATGCCCTTTGTAAGAACATTCGGGGATGTACCGGAAGGACGTCCGCTGGGATACATTAATAGTCTTGGAAACTTTTCAGTGGCCATTAACATGGGCAATTTCGCGGACTCGTTTAAAGTGGCGAGCGGAGCCGAATGGAGTATTATGGTAAAATGATTGCTGCGGTATTTATAATGCAAGGACTTCTTTGATGAAATCTCGTATAAGCTGATGTTGATATGTGTCCTTATTGCCGGACGCAGTGTTATTTCCAGTCAGGTGCTGGCGCTCTTTCCGGTGGCGGCCCGGGATTGCTATTTGTTTTATAATTGATATTATGTTAAACAGCAGCTTCACACAAGGCTATACGTTTTAGAGATTATTTTTTACCCCTCCCACGGATTGAGAAAGAGTAAGAGTAAATTCGGAGAATGCTTTTATCCGACCAAGATTTATTTCTATCTGTTATGCAGGATTTGCGCAACAGGGTTTCCGCTGGTAAGGTGTATGACATGATCAAAGCTTGTGGATTATGCCGACATTTAATTGCCGACAAACACCCATTAGCCCATGCGGTTAACAGAGACCACAAAATTGAGTTGGTTTTTACAGTCGTAGACTGGGATAGCTTTCCGCTTTCAAAAATCCGAATGGATATAAAGTGGTTTACAATAAGCCCGAACACAATGCTCGAAAGGGAAACTGTTGGGCTAAGTCTTAAGCAGTTTTTAGCACATAAACTTCTTGGATTTCATCAATTCGATTTTACCGTTTGTGATGTTATCAGAAACGTTTCTCATCTAATGGGAGGAGTACATTCCGGACCTCCATACGGAGTTGAAGAAAGAGCCTTTCTTGCCTTTCAGCGAGCAATTAAAGAAACAGACCCGCCACTTATTGTATATGCTATTACGGCCATCTGCGAGGTGGTAATTAAGGGGCTTGAGCCGCTCGAGTCGGCAATTGCGGGCGCACCCCTACGGGGTGGAATCGAACCACAATCTTGACCTGTAGCTGCCGGTCTCCCTACCGGTTGTATTTCTACAATCAGGACTCGAACCTGACAAGCCCTCGTAGGAGCAGAACTTTTATGTTGAACAGCACCTTTAAGAAAAGCCCTTTCGCCGTCACCGGCTACGGGCTACACACCTTAACGGTGTAATTTCCCATGAGTTAAAAAATAATTCTAGAACAGCCCGCTATCTCCGCTCGGTTGTCTTTTTAAATTTACAACCTTCGCTACACGAAGAGCAAAGCTGTTTAGACATAATATCCAGTTATCAAACTCGCCCTATTTGCGTTGCCGCTTATTCCTCTTATATGCGATTTTGCTTGAAAAGAATCTACCTCTAATTGCGCAAAATCGCATATAAGAGGCGCGGCAACAATTAAATGATTGGTGAGTTAGTGATAACTGATTTTTATGTTAAATAGGTGCGTGGTACGTGTCCAGCGTTTTAGAGATGTTTTTAGCCCTCCTACGGTCTGAGAAAAACTAATAGGATTTCATCAGTTTAATTTTTCGGTGCGCATTGTCATCCAAAATGTTTCACGTCTCATGGACCGGAATACATTCAGGAGTTCCAAAAGATGTTGCCGAAAGTGCCATCCTTGACTTTAGAACAATAATCATAACCTTACAAGCAGAATGATAATCCAACAAACCTCATAGTTTATTCTCCCTTTGCATATTTTGTTTTTTCAACGCCTGATCCCCTTCGTTCCATTCCCTTTGTATTTTTATCCACATAGGAATAATAATTGCAAGACCTATAATCCCCAGGATAACCCCAAAGATTTCGACCGGGTCTGTTAACGGAGGTAATGATTCAATAATTTTTTTCATAGTTTATTTTTATTAGTAAAAATATATTTGTTGGTACGATAACTTGTGGCTACAGAAGCAGCAACGAAACCTGCCGCGAGTACCTTCATCCAAAAAAATGGTTTCCTGATACCAGGATCTTCCTCATAGAATAACAGACCTAGAAAAGCTGCAATAAACAAAATAAGTAACCCTGATACTACAGCGATTCGTTCCCGTGTCACAGCATCAAGATTGTCGCTTCCTATTAGCGTAAGATTTGACAAGTTCATCGCTAATCCAGCAAACAAAAAATCTTTAATATCAAACATCTTTATCCCACAATCAAGACTTATAAAAAACCGCAGTATCACAGGCAACATGCTTCCTGCCAACGTATACACATACCAGTTCCATTTATACTGCGCGCAGTTCAGGTATTTCTCAAACACACTCATCTCCTGCCATAATTTTTATTCAACTGCGGCCCCTCACAAAACAATAAAACATTTTTCACTTCAACCCCGTTTATCCGGGTAATCTCAAAAGATTACTCGGATAAGGTTGAACGGAGCCAAAGAGCTTAAACAGAAATAGAATCCTCTTCTGTGAAGAAAAATTCAATATGACATCTGGATACTCAAAAAAAAAGCCCCGCAAAAGCGGGGCCCTATTGCCAAGATTGAGATTCTTAATTAATGCTTCC
Organism: Chitinophagaceae bacterium; assembly: GCA_035628135.1. GTDB lineage: Bacteria > Bacteroidota > Bacteroidia > Chitinophagales > Chitinophagaceae > DASPKM01. Next base: position 25,975 of record DASPKM010000004.1, read on the forward strand.
TGTCCACATCATTAAACTTCACCTCGTACTCCTTCACCTTATCCTTCATTCCCTTCTGATCATAAATCGTGATCAACAAATCAAGCGCTTCCTTCAAATCACTCTTGTCTTCCATCTTCAACTTTCCTTGCGGAGAAAGTAAATTATCCACCTCAATAAAGTACGGGATCGCTTCATCGAATTTCTTTAAAGCCTCAGCCTTCAGATCAGCCTTCCGCTTAACGTCAGCAGCAGCCGTGCCTTTAATAGCTTTTGACCTGGTCAATATGTCCACACCCTGGTTGTACGCTATTTGCCCCGCAAATAATTGCGCCTTCGAATAATCGGGCTTGATACGTATGGCAGCCTGGATGCTTTCCTGCGCCTTTTTGATAAACCCTTCCGAATCGGCCGGACGCTTTGCAGTATCCTGGTTATATCCATGCTGGTACAGTTCTACCGCATAGTTGTAACGATATAAATGATTGTTGGGATTTGCCGCAATGGTCTCTTCGTATTTTGTGAACAATTGCGCCTTGTCACCCTTCTCCCTCGCCATGTCCACATCCAGTTGCGCCCAGAACGGGTCGGCAGGATATACTTCCTTACCAATGGCGAGGTATTTTTCGGCATTGGCCGCATCCTTCTTTTCGAAATAATGATTGGCCACCCATTTATAGATCTCTACAAAACCCTCTCCTTTCGCCTTGCTTTCTACCAGCTTTCCGTAGTAACTCGCAGCATCCTCGAACTTGCCCAGCTTTTCGGCAGCTACTCCCGCATATAAGGTGGAGTTGGTGTCCAGCTTAAGGTTGATCCAACCTTTCTGCGTCATGAACGAGCTTACTGCAATGGCATTCTTAAAGCCTTCATAAGCCTGCTCGTAATTTTTTGCATTAAAACTGTTGGCGGCTTCCTGGTATGCGCCGGTGTACATTTCATTCACTGGCTTATAACCATCTATCTGAAGCGCGATGAGCATTTTATCGTCCAATTCGGTATATTTTTTCAATGCCTCGAAACCTTCCATTCTTGTATTGGGAAACTGTGTCTTGGCATTCGCATCCATCGAAATGGCGCTATAGATCTTTGCCTTTGTATACCAGGCATCGGCGTTTTTTTGATTTTTTTCCTGTGCAAGAAAATTATCTATCTCCGTTTTTGCTTCAGCCAGCTTATTTGATTTCAGTAACTCCTTCGCCTTTTCCACCTTCTGGGCAAACAAGCCTGTAACCATGGCAGCAAACAACGTTGTAAAGAGAATGCGTTTCATCTGCATGAATTTTTATGTTTATCAGTGAAATTTACTAAACCGTTTCCGGGCCCTCTGAAGATTCATCGGCCGGAAGGTTGGTTGCATCGGGCTCGTCATTTATCGGCTCTATTCCCGCCTGTTCAGCCTGCTCCGTTTGTTCTGCCTGTTCCGCAACAATTGCCTGCACCGCTACTTCGTGCTCGTCCAGGGCAGTTATCGCAGCAATTTCATCGCTATCATCCAGCCTGATCAGCTTTACCCCCTGCGTGGCCCGACCCTGCTCGCTAATGCCCACCACGGGCATGCGAATGGTAACGCCGCTCCTGCAAGTTATCATTAAATCTTCTTTCTGACTTACATCCAAAATGCCTACCAGCACGCCGGTCTTGTCCGTTACGCTGATGGTCTTTACACCCTTGCCGCCCCTGTTGGTAATGCGGTATTCATCTACCGGCGTACGCTTGCCGAAACCCTTTTCGCTTACCACCAATACAGTGCGCGACCGGTCATCTTTATTTACGCAAATCATGCCAACTACCTCGTCGGACTGGTCTTCTACCTCAATGCCGGCCACCCCAATGGCGCCGCGGCCCGTGGGCCGCACCTTGTCCTCTGGGAACCGGATAGCCCTGCCCGTCCGAACCGCCATCATAATCTCGCACTGACCATCCGTAAGCTTGGCTTCCAGCAACTCATCGCCTTCCAGGATGGTAATGGCATTGACCCCTGTTTGCCTTGGCCTCGAAAAATCTTCGAGCAGGGTTTTTTTAATGATGCCTTTCTTGGTGCACAGAACAATGTTATGGGTGTTCACGAAGTTCTTATCCTGCAAATCCTTTACATCTATGATGGCCCTTACTTTATCGTCGGACGGCAATTGTATCAGGTTCTGGATGGCCCTTCCCCTGCTGGTTTTATCACCCTCGGGAATCTCATATACGTTGAGCCAGTAACACCTGCCCTTCTCTGTAAAGAAAAGCATAGTGTGGTGCGTGGAGGCCACAAACAAATGCTCGATCCAATCTTCTTCACGCGTTCTTCCACCAATGGCTCCCCTGCCACCCCGGCGTTGCGCACGGTATTCAGTAGCCGAAGTTCTTTTAATGTACCCCAAATGCGAAATGGTGATCACCACGTCCTCTTCCTTGATCAGGTCCTTAATACGCACCTCATCGTCCAGGTAAGTGATCTCGCTCCTGCGGGCATCGCCGAACTTTTCTTTTATTTCCAGCAGTTCCGTGCTGATCATTTCGTACCGCAGGCCTTCATCTGCCAGCAATTGCTGAAGGTGTGCTATCTGCAGCATGATCTCATCGAACTCCTGTTTTATCTTGTCGCGCTCCATGCCCGTAAGGCGTTGCAGCCGTAGCTCCAATACCGCTTTTGACTGTATCTCGCTCATGCCGAAACTGTTCATCAACCCATCCTTCGCTTCATCCGGCGTGCGGCTGCTGCGTATCAGGGCAATCACTTCGTCAAGATGGTCGAGCGCTATCAGGTAACCCTGCAGTATATGCGCTCTTTTTTCGGCTTCCCTTAGTTCGAATTGGGCGCGGCGGGTTACCACATCCATCCTGAAATCGACGAACTCGCTAATGAGGTCTTTCAGGTTAAGCGTCCGGGGACGGCCCTTTACGAGGGCAACGTTATTGATGCCGTAGCTGGTTTGCAGCTCGGTGTATTTGTATAATTGATTGATGATGACGTTGGCCACTGCATCGCGCTTCAGGTCTATTACGATGCGTGTGCCTTCCTTGCTGTTGGATTCGTTGTTAACGTGGGCAATGCCTTCAATGGCTTTTTCATTTACCAGCTCGCCGATACGGTTGGTAAGGGCGTCGCGGTTAACCAGGTAAGGCACTTCGGTGATCACTACCTGTTCGCGCCCGCTGGGCTTGGTGTCAACATGCAATTTTCCGCGCAACACTACCCTGCCCCTGCCCAGGTGCATGGCGCCGCGCACGCCTTCTATTCCGAAAATGATACCTCCCGTAGGGAAGTCGGGCGCCTTTACATACTGCATCAGCTCTTCGATGCTGATCTCTTTATGCTTGATATAGGCCAGGCATCCATCCACCACCTCCGAAAGGTTATGGGGCATCATATTGGTGGCCATGCCCACGGCAATACCGCTGGAACCGTTCACCAGTAATTGGGGTATGCGGGTCGGGAGGATGGTCGGCTCTCTTTCGGAGTCGTCGAAATTGGGTTGGAAGTCCACCGTATCCTTATCGATGTCTTCGAGCATGTATTCGGCCATGCGCTGCAGCCTGGCCTCGGTATAACGCATGGCGGCGGGACCGTCCCCGTCCTGGTTACCAAAGTTTCCCTGGCGGTCGATAAGTGTATATCGCATGTTCCAATCCTGCGCCATGCGCACCATCGCATCGTATACGGCGGTATCGCCATGGGGGTGGTATTTACCCAATACCTCGCCGACTATACGGGCCGATTTTTTGAAGGGACGGTTATAGTGCAGTCCCAATTGGTTCATGGCATATAGGATCCGGCGGTGTACGGGTTTCAATCCATCCCGCACATCGGGCAAAGCACGCCCTACAATGACACTCATGGAGTAGTCGATGTAGGCGGTCTTCATTTGCTCCTCGATATTGATGGGAACTATGCGGTTTTGATCGCTGGTCTCCAGTGGCTGAAAATCTTGCTCCATGCGGCTTTCCTTCGTTTTAGTACTCTTTGATTTGAAGACTGCGAAGGTACTTGATTTACAGGTGAAAACCTGATGAAAGGGCTTGTTTTTTGCAGAGTTTTTCCACCTTTGCCAAGGGTTGCGCAAACACGTAAAAAACCACGGAATGACGGTCCCGCGGAAATTTTTTTTTAACGCCTTATTTTAAATAATATCCGGTTCGGTTTTGGTATACAGTAAGCTTATAGGTATTTTTATATCGCCCCTTCCTACCACCAACCTGAAGCAAATCGATCAATTGGATTATTTATTATGAATTATGGTGCTTTCCTACTCAACTAATCGGCAGCGATAATCAGTAATGAATAATGAATAATTAGCCAGCATAGTATATGAAGCAGTTTTTGTTGTTACGGAATAATAAGCAAACAGGCCCATACTCAGCAGAAGAGCTGCAGCAAATGGGATTAAAAGCTTACGACCTTATTTGGGTCGAGGGCAAGAGCGCTGCATGGCGCTATCCCGGCGAAGTGGAGGAATTGAAATCTTTTGCTCCCCCGGTTGAAGAACAGCCATACGATCGCTTCTATAAAAAATCAGAAGCTACCGCCAAAAATCAATCACAGGCCGAGCCGCCCGCCCTACAAAGCCAACCAGCCACCGTAACAGAGAAGCCCGCATCTAAAAAAGAAAAAGAATATAAGCGCGTATTCGTTACGCTGCCTTCCAATGCAACTTCACCGGCAGCAACAGCACCCATTACGCCTGTTGAAAGACCTGCTCCTGTAACAACAGAAAAAAAACCGGAGCCCCAACAGTACCAGCAATATCAACCCTACGTTCCGCCCGAAGACCAATACAGCCCCGAACCAATTATTCCAGAACCCGCCCCTGCCGCGCCGGCAAAAAAGCAAACCACGCCGCAGCCTAAAAAAATGGCCGGAGAACGCGAAACTTCGGATGAAGTATATTTCCCGCGTAAAAAAGCATTTCGCATCAAGCCTATCCCATTGGCAGCAATGGCCATCGGAATGGTGTCCATGATCGCGCTTGGAATTTGGATAGGATTATCGCTCGATAAAAAAGACGAAGGCGTTTCATTGATCAAAAACGTTGACCAGGTCCCCGCCAAACCCAACAAAAACGATGGACTTATCGATCAAACCCCCATAAATAACGCCATACCAGCCGCTTCCGATTCGGCTATGGATGACCGGGAGGCCAATGTGCCGGTGCAGACCAAGAAAACAGTCAGAATTCCCGAGCCTTCTACCATAAACCTGGCCGACTCCACTAAAAAAATGACTGCCAACGCTAATGACGATACCAATGACCTCGCTTCAAAAGAAGACGTGCGCATCAAAAAACCCGCGCCAAAGATCACCATGCCGGAGTTGGAAAAAATGGTATCGGTTACCAGCAACGACTATAAAGTAGGGCCCTTCGGCGGCATATCCAAACTGGCGCTTACCGTAAAAAATTCTTCTGATTACAACCTCAACCTCGTAGTGGTGCAGGTTGAATACCTGAAGGTGAACAAAGAAGTGTTCAAGACCGAAAACCTGTACTTCCGCGACCTGGCGGCTAATTCATCACTTACATTGGAGGCGCCGCGCAGCAACCGGGGCAATACCATCAATTACAAGGTAACGCTCATCAATTCCAAGGACCACTTGTTCCACGCAGGCAATTAATTGATCGGTTTCCGTGTTCCAGGCCAGCTTCATTTGAGGCATTCTTACCCGTTTGTATTTCGGTTATTGCGAAAAAAACTTCCCACCGGCCCGCTTAACCGCGCTTTTGTGGCTGGCATAAAAGTTGAAATCATACACTGATCCTCCTCGTTAGTCGCACCCAAATTTCTGTGTATGAAAAAAACCGGCCTCACGCTTTGTGCCACCATCCTCGCCGTTGTTGCACTTCATTCCTTTGGATATAATAAAGCAGGCTCCATCAGTGGTTCGGTAATACCGGCAGACGGTGCGGTATCTGTATGGGCCATTCAGAGTCCCGATACCATTAAGGCTATGCCGGCAAACGGCATATTTTCCCTTACCGCGCGTGCCGGCAACTGGAAAGTTATTATCGATGCCAAAGAGCCCTACCAGGACGTAATGATGGAAAACGTACAGGTAAACGATGGAAAGGAAACAAGCCTGGGCGAAATAAGATTGCAGAAATAATGTAAGAACTGTGTGGCAACTACCAGCCACCGTGATTAGTGGCTAAAACCGGTCGGCACGACCGGCTTTTTTATGTTTACCTTCGGAATATGAAACACGTACTCGCGTTCGGAACCGGCGGAGCAGTGACGGCATTGCGTTATTATTTTTCAACCGATCATCAATATGCTTGTACAATCATTTCTGAAGTGCCTTCGGATGAGGCCGGCAGGCAAGCGCTTATCAATAATGCGCAATTGGTAATTTCTATGGTAGATGCGGAGCAGCAGCAATGGATAGCACAGGATTGCATTCAGTGCGGCAGGCACCTCGTAAGCCCGGCGGGCATTAACGAAAAGATCATGAACCTTCGGCCCCAGGTAGAAAACAGCAATATGCTCTTCCTGTATGAAATGGGCTTCGACCCGGGCCTCGACCACATGAGCGCGCTCCACTGCATCAACCGCCTGCGCTTGCAAGGCGCCCATATACGCTCCGTGTATTCCCACAGCGGCAGATTAGTATTGCCGGAGCACGACAACAATCCCTGGCATTGCAAAACCGACAATGCACACCAATTGATAAACACCGGCAAAGCTGGGGCGGTCTACAAAGAAAGAGACCGGGTGCATCAACTGAAATATGAAGAAATTTTCAATGCTTCGCGGTTGATTGAATTTCCTGCTACCGGTTTTTTATCATGGTATCCCGTTGCTGATTCCATGGGTTATATTCCTTTGTATGGATTGAACGATGTGGAAACCTTCATCCGCACCAACCTGCAGCATCCCGATTTTATATATGGATGGAAGAATGTGATCGATCTTAAGCTTACCAGTGAACAAAGTATGTATGAAACTGATGGAATGACCCTGGCAGATTTCTTCAGGGTTCATTTCGACAAGCACGGCTTTTCCGGCTGGCTCGAACAAAAGATGGTGGAACGTTTCAGCCAGACCAAACAAATACTGGAAAAGCTCATGCAATTCATGGAAGTAGAGCAAGCTGCCCTCGAAGGCGGACACGGATCACCGGACAATATCCTCATGGTGGATGAAAAAGGAAAATTGGAGAACATCGATCTCGGCGAGGTAAAGGACAAAGCCGCCGCCATGGTTGCATACAAAATGCACGAAGCCAACCTAACGCTCAAGCAACTGTTTTTCCTGGGAATGGACGACCAGCAAACGGTGATCAACAAGGGAAAATGCAGCGCCGCCGGTGTATTGCAATTCGCGCTGCAGCAGAAGCTCTCATTGCAACCGCACGAGCACGATATGGCATTGATGATGCACGAGATCGAATACGAACTGCAGGGCGAACGCTCAGTAATGCAGAGCAACCTTTTGCTCAGGGGCACTGATCATTACCTTGCGCACGAAATGGTAACGGGACTTACTTTAGGCATAGCCGCTAAATTGATATTGGAAGGGCAACTGCGCTTAAAAGGATTGCACATTCCGGTATTGCCTGAAATTTATGAACCGGTGTTGAACGAGCTGCGCCGCAATGGCGTACTGTTTATGGAAGAGCAACGCCGGGTACGGTAGTTTATAACAAGGCAAGCTTCTCTCTCAATTCCTTTACGCCTTCTGTTGCTGGTTTTTCAATCGCCGTAAGATTATACAGGCCGGAACTGTAAGGTATTTTTTTATCGATGATAAACTTCGGTATCTCCCAGGGCGCATAATTCACCAATCCGGCCGCAGGGTACACAACAAGAGAGGTGCCTACTACCACGAATACATCCGCCGAATGCACGATGGAAATAGCGTCCGAAATAGCAGGCACCGGCTCCTCGAACCAAACGATGTTTGGCCTTAGCTGTCCCCCGTCCGGCGCGAGGTCGCCCAGCTTCATGTCTTCGCGTATGTCGAATACCAATGTCTCATTCAGCTCGCTGCGCATTTTAAAGATCTCGCCGTGCAGGTGCAGTACCTTGGTGGAGCCGGCACGTTCATGCAGGTCGTCGATGTTTTGCGTGATGATGTGCACGTCCCAATGCTGTTCCAACTCGGCAAGGCCAACATGCGCCGCATTGGGAGCAGCATCCAAGACATTTCTGCGGCGGTAATTGTAAAATTCCAATACCAGTTGCGGATTTTTCTTCCATGCACGCGGCGTGGCCACATCTTCTATGTCATATCCTTCCCATAATCCATCGCTGTCGCGAAAGGTTTTCAGCCCGCTTTCGGCGCTAATGCCCGCGCCCGTAAGGACTACCAGTTTCTGCTTTGCCATTCCACAAATATAGGAGACGGAAACGTGGAGTGAAAAAGCTGGTAAATGGTTCAATCCACTTTTGCAAGCGAGCTCGCGCCAGATACCAGTTGGATAAACTCTGTTCTGTAACCATTTTTGTCTGCACCCTTCGCGGAGTTTGCCAATGATATCACCTGCTGATAGCTGGAGGCCTGTTTGTAATCAGAACCTCTCAGCAGCATGCCGAAAGAAGCTACAGCGGCGGAAAACCTGAAGTTATCCGAAGTATTGTCCAATGCAATGTTGTTATCGATCACGGGATGCACCATCAGCTTGCTCACGTCTCCATCAGGTTGTTTGTACCGGAGCTTGATGGTCATCATTTCGTTGGAAGGGCCCTGTATGGTTCTGTTGTTCGACTGATATTTCAGGCTGTCGATGGATTTGGTGAACGCGTCTTTTACGCCCACCGGAATTACTTCGTACAAAGCAGTTACGGTATGCCCTGATCCGAGTTCGCCTGCATCCTTTTTATCGTCGTTGAAATCTTCTGCGGCCATCATGCGGTTCTCATAACCTATCAGGCGGTACGCCTGCACTTTGGCGGCATTGAACTCCACCTGGATCTTTACATCCTTTGCAATGGTGAACAAGGTGCTGCCAAATTCGCTGACCAGTACTTTTCTTGCTTCGTTGATATTATCGATATAAGAATGATTGCCGTTGCCCTTGTCGGCAAGCTGCTGCATTTTATTGTCCATGTAATTACCGGTTCCATAACCGAGCACGCTTAGGTAAATGCCGCTTTTCCTTTTCTCCTCTATCAATCGTACAAGCTCGTCATCGCTACTGATCCCTACGTTAAAATCGCCATCGGTAGCGAGTATCACGCGGTTGTTGCCATCTTTGATAAAATTCTGCGCGGCAATTTTATAAGCCAGTTGTATGCCCTCGCCTCCTGCGGTAGAACCTCCGGCGCTAAGCTGGTCGATCGCTTCTTTGATAGCTGCTTTATTGCTGCCGCTGGTCGAAGGCAACACCAGTCCTGCGTTTCCTGCATATACCACTATGGCAACCTTATCTTTTTCTCTTAAGTGTTCAACCAGCAGGTTCAGCGATGCCTGCACCAGCGGCAGCTTGTTGGGTTCTTCCATAGAGCCGCTTACATCGACCAGGAAAACGAAATTTGAATTGGGTAAATTTCCAATGGGAATTTCCTTTCCCTGCAAACCTATGTGCACCAGTTTATGTTGGGGGTTCCACGGGCACGCTGCTATTTCGGTAATTACTGAAAACGGGTGTTCACCAATTGGCTGCGGGTATTCATAATCGAAATAGTTGATCATTTCTTCTATCCGAACCGCGCCGGCAGGCGGCAGGCTTCCGTCCTGCAAGAACCTGCGGATATTGCTGTACGCGGCTTCATCCACATCGATGGAAAATGTTGAAAGCGGTTCCTGCATCGCAGCAAGGAATTTGTTTTCGACGATGTGGTCGTAGTCTTCGGTGTTGAACACCACGCTATCACCCCGGGTGATAAGTTGTTCAGTGGGTTTGGAATTTTCGTGTATTTCCATCTTCATATCCTGCACTGCCTGGTCCGTAACGAGGCCTGGAGGAGGAACGTTTGATGATTTGGCGCGTTGATGGGTATTGTTACACGCAAAGCACGACAATAACAGCGCTGCAAGCGCAGCAGGCTTCAAAAAATTCATGGCTATACTTTTAAATGATTATTGAAAACAGGCTAATCTTTAGATGCGGGAGCAACTATTTTGCATAAAGCAGGGTTATTTTTCTTTTAAACGATTCATGTGAAAAAAAATGCTGTCCTGTGTAATCAGCACTAATTTATCCCGGGTGAGTTGCTGGATGGTCCATCTATCCCTGGTAGAATCTTTTTCTGAAACGAAGATGGTGTTATTACTTTCCCATTCATAACGGCCACTGTCCGATTGGTTTTCTGAATCACTGATATTCGTAACCCATCCATTGGAGTCGAACCGGAAGTAAACGCTGTCCGTGTCAAGATTGAGCGACATGCCTGCCAGGATTACGATCAGGAGCGAACTGTCTGTTGATTTACTGATGTCTATAGAGTCCATGTACCACGTACCGACCAGTAATTGTTTGTTCGTATTGCCCGGCCCGCAGGAAAATACAAGGCCTGTTATGGCTGCGGCAACCAGCAGCCCCGTGAAACGCTTTTTCATGGCTGAAAATTTTAATGAGTGCAGGATCAGATGTTGATACGTACGTCCATAAAAAAGTAACCCTGACCGCACGTTAAAACTTACCAGCCACAGACCACAAATCTATTTTTCGCCCGCCATTTCCATGATCGCCTTCCACTCTTTTTCCGTTACAGGTTGCACCGACAGCCTGCCGATGCGCACCAGGGCCATATCCTTCAATCGCTTGTCGGCCTTCACCTGCGTCATGGTAACGGGCTTCTTCAAACGCTTATAAGGCTTCAGGTCCACTACCACCCATGCTTCTTCATCCGTTGTCGGGTCCTGGTAGTGTTCTTTCGAAACTTTAGCAATGCCCACGATTTCCAATCCTTCATTACTGTGGTAAAACAATACCTGGTCACCTTTTTTCATCGACTTCAAATGATTGCGCGCCGCATAATTGCGCACGCCGTCCCAGGTGGTCTGGCCATCCTTTTCCAATTGTTCCCATGAATAAGCGGAAGGTTCGGACTTTACTAACCAGTAAGACATATTCGATGTGTTTTAAGATTTAAATGTACTAATCAATTGCGTCCATTCAGTTGCATAGCTGACAGGAGCTGGTTTGCTACGAATTCATGCCCTTCACGGTTCAAATGGTTGTCCAAAGGATAAAAATACCGCTGTTTGTTCAACTCCGGGAATTTCACAATATGGATGCTCTTCCTGAAGTCATCGGAAAAATTGTTTTTTTTCAGCAACGATTCCACGCTTTCCAGCAAATAATGATCATATGCAGGGTATCGATTGGTGTCTATGATGAATATTTTCCACTTCCTGAAATTGCAATTGCTCTTATATAAGATTTCCAGCAGTGCGCTGGCGGATGGCTGCACATAGCTGCGAGCGTGCGCCGCCGTGTCTGAACGATCAGATAACTGATCACGTAGGTACATCCTGCAAAGCGTGAGCGTATATTTAAAAGGAAAATAGGTCCTCGCCAGCTGATAGCTTGCATGCGTGCGCTCCTGTGTTTGCCGCGAACCTGCGGGCAGGTATCGACCGCTCTCCAGAAAAGCCTTGTTCTCCTCATAATCGTTATAACAGTATTGTATCACGAGGTATTGCAGGTTAGCAGTATCCAGCCTGTTCAACAATAATAGTTGCCGCGCCGTGCCGTAAGAAGTAATGCCTGCGTTCAACACACGCAGGCCTGTCTTATGCTCTATCAATTCCGGGAAAGCTTCTTCTTTTTTCACGCCCCACCCCATTGTGTAAGAATCGCCCAGGCAAATAATTGAAGGCTTGACCAGCGATGCATTGTCATCCCGCAAACCTTGTTTATTAGCATGCACCTGGTTGGAAAATTCAATGTTATCATGATCATACACCGCGTTTTTTTTCAGCGTGTATGATAGAACACTGTCGTACGACAGTTGCGGGAAATTGATTTCATACGTTAGATAATATTCCGTCAGCAATGCATGCAACCGGCCACTGGTCTTTTCCGAGTTCCTAAGCACATAATAAAAGAAACCTTCACAGCCCCCCAACAGCAACAAGAATATTATCCAGAACACGCTTGCCCGCAAACTGCGTTTGAACACATAACGGAACAAGAGGTACAATACCAGCCACAGCAGCACGCCCATCAATAAAAAATATTGAATGCACGTAAGCAAATTATAATGGAAGATGATAGAAGTGGGATTATACCTGTCGAGCAGATGTTTCAAGCCGGTAAGCAGCACAAGCGTCAATACAATAACCAGTACTTTTTTAAGGATAGCCATACTCATGTTGGGGTCATCGGCAACAATCAGCCTTCGGCTAAAGTAAAATTTTTTTATTCAATAAATCCGGGCAAAACCATTTGCCGTAACTATTACATCTCAACATCATTTTAAACAAAACAAATATGAAGATCGTTAAATCGGCACTGACCATGCTGGCAGTAGTATTGCTGTCCCACTCGGGATTCAGCCAAATGAACAAAGAAAAAACGGTAGAAGTGGGAGGAGCCGCCATGTATCCTTCCAAAAACATTGTGCAGAATGCAGTGAACTCAAAAGACCATACCACGCTGGTAACAGCCGTTAAAGCAGCCGGGCTGGTAGAAACTTTGCAGGGACCTGGACCATTCACCGTGTTTGCGCCCACCAACAAAGCGTTCGATAAATTGCCCGCGGGCACCGTGGAAACATTGGTAAAGCCGGAGAACAAGTCAACGCTTACCGGCATTCTTACTTACCATGTAGTAGCGGGCAGACTGGACGCAAAAGAACTGGCCCGCCTCATTAAAGAAGGCAAAGGCACCGCAGAATTGAAAACAGTGAGCGGCGGAAAATTATGGGTGATGATGAAAGGAAATAAAGTGGTATTGAAAGATGAAAAGGGCGGCATGTCTACCGTTACCATCAAGGATGTATACCAGAGCAATGGCGTGATACACGTGGTGGACAATGTGGTGATGCCGGGATAGTTTACCATCCACTCGCCAATACATCCGCAATATGCAGGGTTTGCATGCCCAGTTTTTTATGATTGATATAGCCCTGGATGTGCATGAGGCAGGAAAGGTCGGTAGAGATGATGTATTCGGCCTTTGTTTGTGAGGCGTTGATGACTTTTTGATCGGCCATTCCGATGGAAATGGGCTCGAACTTCACGGCAAAGGTGCCGCCGAATCCGCAGCAGGTTTCCACATCGTTCATCTCTACCAGTTCGAGTCCTTTTACATTTGCAAGCAAGCGGCGCGGTTCAGTTTTAATGCGGCATTCCCGCAGTCCCGCGCACGAATCGTGATAGGTTGCCTTTGCATTCAATGAAGCTCCGAGGTTGTCTGTGTGCAGCACATTCACCAGGAATTCAGAGAACTCAAAGGTTCTTGCTTGTAATGCCTTTACGGCTTTATGAACAGATGAATCTTCGAACAGGATGGGAATATAATTCCGTACAAAACCCACGCACGAAGCGCTCGGGGCCACAATGTAGTCGGTGCCTGAAAAATCTTTTATGAACTTGGAGCAAACGTCCCTGGCGTGGGTCCTGAAACCTGCGTTGAATGCGGGCTGGCCGCAGCACGTCTGTTCTTCGTTGTAGGTAACCGTGCAGCCTGCTTTTTCCAACACTTTGATCATGTTGAAGGCTGTTTGCGGATATAGCTGGTCGACGAAGCAGGGTATGAAAAGCTGAACGTTCATCGTGAATTGTGAGTGGTGAATTGCGAGTTGTGAGTTGTGAGCGGGCGGTATTCACTACTCACCCTTCATTGTTTTCTTTTAAGCGATCCGGCGATACCGGTCATCTTGAGCGCTGTAATAGCGGCCTCCTCTCCTTTATGTCCATGCTTGCCTCCTATGCGTTCCCGGGCCTGCCCCTCATTGTCTACCGTAAGCACACCGAATATCACCGGTACCGGTAGCGTTACATTCAACTGCAGCACCCCATCGGTAACGGCCCTGCATACGTAATCGAAATGCGGGGTATCGCCGCGCACCACGCAGCCCAGGGCGATGAAGGCACAGGGCTTGTCGTCTGAATATTTTTTAGCGTCCCAATACGCTTTTATCGTAAATGGTATTTCGAACGAACCGGGTACCGCAACGGTCCAGATCTTTTGCACGCCCAGCTCTTCCAGCTTCCTGCGGCAGCCGTTTTCCAACTCATCCACGATACCGGCATTCCATTCTGTTTTTACTATAACAATACAGGCATCCTTTGAAAGAATGCCTGTATTTACTTCTAATAATTTGCTGTTGCTTACATCGGCCATAGTCAGTTCAATTATTCTGCCACCGCACCGAGGCGTGCAAGGTATTTGTCAATCTGGTATGCGCGGTCGCTGCCGGGATGTTTTTGTTTTATCTGCTTGTAAGCGTCGATGGCCTCTTTGTTTTTTCCCATCGATTCGTACAGGTAGCCTGCGCGGAACAGGTACTCGCCCGCATTAGCGTGGTCTTCTTCAAAGGTGGCCGCGGCTTGCTTGTACAGGTCGGCCGCTTTTTCCTTGTTGGCGTTATTATTGGTAGACGCGCCCATTTCTGCATAGGTATCGGCCATTAAGGCAATAGCCCTTGCCTTTACCTGTGGCACATCTGTGTCGAAGTCCTCCAGGTGCTTGAGCGCATTCTTGAAATCGCCTTTGCGCAGGTAAATGCTTCCTGCCATCAGCCTGGCGCGGTTAGCGGCATCGGACCCGCTGTAACGGCTGATTACGCGCAGCAATCCTAAGCTGGCGCCGTCGCCATTCAATGCCTTGTCAAGCGAATCGAGGCGGAAGTATTCCTCGGCCTTGAATACCGCTTCTTCTGCTTTTCGGTTATTCGGTATCGTTACCTGCGAACGGTAAATGAAATATCCTCCAACCGCCAATACAACCAGGAGCAGGCCGATGGAAAGGGGCTTGCTATATTTTGACCAGAATTGGTCGGGCCTTCTTTGTGGTGCACGTTGTTCCTGCGCTGCGGGGGCTTTTTGTTTTGTTTCTGCCATGATTATTTTCAAATTTCAAATCACAAAAATCAAATCTCAATCTACAATGAACGGGTAGTTCTGATCTACATAAACATCTTTCAGCACTTCGTCGTCATTCGGCCAGGGCGATTCTTCGGCAAATTTTACAGATTCATCTACGTGGCCGTTTATTTCCTGGTTAATGGCGTTGATCTGCTCTTCGGTTGCCATCTTTTTTTCTCTGATGGTGCGCAAGACCAGCTCTATGGGGTCGCGCTGCTTGTATTCTTCTACTTCTTCCTTGGTCCTGTATTTCTGCGGGTCCGAAATGGAATGCCCTTTATAGCGATAGGTCTTCAGTTCCAGCAATGTTGGACCGTCGCCTTCGCGTGCCCGCTTTACGGCGCGGGAAACTGCATCGTGAACGGTTTCGGCCGTCATGCCGTCAACCGAGTCGGCCGGCATTTCATATGCATCGGCCAGTTTGTAAATGTCCACCACGTTGGAGGTGCGGGTAACCGAAGTACCCATCGCATAGTTGTTGTTCTCGCAAATGAATACCACCGGCAGCTTCCATACCATGGCCATATTGAACACTTCGTGCAACATGCCTTGCCTGGCCGCGCCATCTCCAAAAAAAGTGAGGCAAACATTATCGGTGCCTTTGTATTTCTCGGCGAACGCAATGCCGGCTCCTGTGCCTATCTGTGCGCCTACGATGCCGTGGCCGCCATAGAAGTACACGTCCTTGCCAAAAAAGTGCATGCTTCCACCCTTGCCCTTGGCGCATCCTGTAGCCTTCCCATACAACTCGGCCATACAGGCATTGGCGCTGATACCTTTGGCAAGGGCCAGTCCATGGTCCCTATAGGCCGTAATGAAAGGGTCCTCCTGCCGGGTGGCCGTCATACAGCCCGCGGCGATGGCTTCCTGCCCTACATAGGCGTGGAAGAAGCCCCGGATCTTGCCTTCCATCTTGTACTTTTCTTCTGCTTTTAATTCAAACTGCCTGATCAGGTACATCAATTTGTACCAGTATAAGTAAGTATCTGCCGAAAATTGAGTGGCCAAGGGCTGAAAATTTGAGGTGCAAAAATAGGGGAAAAGCTCCAACATTCCGCTTTCGCTGATGCGGTTTGCCACCTCTTGCCGCGATTGGCTGTCAAAATGGCGATTCGTCTTAGATTCGCCTTAGATTCGTCTAAGGTTCGTCTGGGCCCCGCCCCTGGTTTTTAGTGGGATTGACAGAGTGTCAACCCTTATCTTGCACCCCATGCTTGTCCTGCGCCATATAAGTCTTTACCAGTTCAAAAACTATTTCAGCCAGTCGTTCGATTTTAACAAGCGCATCATCGGCATTTGCGGTAAAAACGGCCGGGGCAAGACCAACCTCCTCGATGCCATTTACTACCTCTGCTTTACCAAAAGCTATTTCACCCGGTCGGACCAGGCAAATGTATACTTGCCTGCCGGACAGGCGGGCCCCGCCTCTGGCTTCAGGGTGGCCGGCAACTTTGAGCTGGGCACCGAACCCGCCGAGGTAGCCTGCGTGCTGCGCGAAACCGGCAAAAAAGAATGCCTGCTCAATGGCCGGCATTACGAGCGGTTTGCGGACCATATAGGAAGGTTTCCCTGCGTGCTGATAGCGCCGGACGATGTGCAGATCGTAACCGGTGGCAGCGAAGAACGCCGAAGGTTCCTGGATGCCCTGCTGTCGCAAATGGACGCCGAATACCTGAAAAAATTGATGGAATACAACCGAGTGCTGCAACAACGCAACGGCTTGTTAAAATCTTTTGCCGAGCAAAGAAGGACAGACCAGCAACTGCTGGACGTATTGAATGTGCAGCTCGGGCGCCCCGCGGCTTTTATCTTCAACAGGCGCCGCGATTTTTTGTACGACTTCGTGCCCATAGTGCGGCAGTACTACCGCGAGATCTCCGGCGAAGATTACCTGATAGATGTAATATATGAAAGCCAGTTGTTGAAACAGGATTTCAAAGAACTGCTGGAATGGAACCAGGAGCGCGACATAATATTGCAACGCACTACCGCCGGCATTCATAAAGACGATCTCTCTTTAACCCTCGAAGGAAGCCCGTTCAAGGCCATGGCTTCGCAGGGACAACGCAAGAGCATGTTGTTTGCGTTGAAACTCGCTGAATTTGAATCGCTCAACCGGCACAAAGGATTTCCACCATTGCTCTTGCTTGACGACGTATTTGAAAAGCTCGACGCGGGCCGCATGCACAACCTGCTGGAATACGTATGTTGTAAAAACCGCGGGCAAATATTTCTCACCGATACGCATTGCGAGCGCTTGCAATCTGCCGTAGCCGCATTGAACCAACCATTTGAAATAATTCAGCTGTAATGCACGGCATGCGTGCATAACTCGGAGGCCAAATCCATAGCTCATTACTTCAATAGTTGTACTTTCGCGGCATGGGCGAATTTTCTTCCATGCAGGAGGCGCTGAAGCAGTTTTTAAATCAAAGCAGGCTGAAAGGTGACTTGCAGGCGCTGCAAATAGATGAGATCTGGGAGAAGCTCATGGGCAAAACCATTTCAAAGTATACCCACTCCATAAGGATCATACAGCATACGCTTTTCATTACCACTACCGTTGCTCCACTGAAGCAGGAATTAATGTACCAGAAAGAAAATATCATCAAGCGTGTGAATGAAGCATTAGGCGAATCGGTGATTAAGGAAGTGGTTATTAAATAAAGTTATCACGTCATGGGTCATTAATCATTGACCTAATGACCCCATGACTTAATGACCTATCCTTACTCTCGGGTCTACCAATCCATACAACACATCGGCGAGCAGGTTAATGAGTATAAAGAAGAAGGATGCCACCAGCACGGATCCCATCACTACGGGAAAGTCGAGCTTTTCCAGTGCATCCACCGTTACCTTGCCGATCCCCTTCCATCCAAAAATATACTCCACGAAAAAAGCGCCGGCCAGCAATTCCGCAAACCATCCTGTTATAGCAGTGATCACGGGATTGAGCGCATTGCGCAGCGCGTGCTTCCATATCACCATTTTTTTACTGAGGCCTTTTGCATATGCGGTGCGTATGTAGTCCTGGTTAAGCACATCGAGCATGGAGCTGCGTGTGAGTTGGGTAATGATGGCCAGCGGCCTGATGCCCAGCGTGAGTGCCGGGAGAATCAGGTTTTGCAGTTCCAGGGTCCTGCCTTCGAAGGGATCGGTATCGTACAGGCTGCCGGTCATGTGCAATCCTGTATAATCGCTCAATACAAAGCCGAACAGGTATGCAATCAGTATGCCCATAAAAAACGAGGGCGCCGAAATGCCCAGCACGCTGACAAATACCGCAGACGTATCCATCCAGGTATCTTTTTTTACCGCGGCCAGCACGCCCAGCGCAATGCCTGCCACTGTTGCCAATAGCATGGCCGCAAATGCAAGAATGATGGTGCCGGGCAATGCATCCATCAATATTTCCCATACGTCCTTGCGTGTTTGGTACGACCTGCGGAGGTAAGGCAGTTTAATCGCCAGGTTTTTTTCTCCGCCGATGAATACGCCTTTTAATCCTTTGCGTTCAATTTCTTCGTTGGAGTGAACAGCGATCACCGACACGTCGTTCAGGTACAATACAAACTGTTTCCATTTAGGCTGATCGAGGTAAAGGTCTTTACGGATGTTTTCCTGCGTGGCAGCGTCGGCCCGCTGTCCTATTATCAATCTCGAAGGATCGCCAAAACCCTGGAAAAGGAAGAATACCAATATGATCACGCCCAGCATTACCAGCATGCCATATATCAGCTTTCTTATGAAGTAGCGGAGCATGTAATTATTGTTCTCTTATTTCCGATGCTGCCTTGTTTGCATCTTCATACGCCCATTTGTTCACCACGGTGGCATCGTTGATAAGATAAATGGTGATGGATGAACGCGATGCTGTTTTTATGGCAACAGCATCGCAGCTCAGGTAATTTAATGGAAGCTTGCCTTCGAATATTTTATCAATGGCGGCTTTTGTATCGGCCGGTGTGGAGGTTGCCACCGAAAAATCGGCATTCAATTCGCGGGCCGCGTTGTACACCAGGTTCAGGTGGGCGGCGTGTTCGCTTAGGTCAGCGGGTATATCGCGTACAAACAACAACACTTTTCTGCCCGGCATGCTGAAGTATTGATTGGTGACATCCATGCCGGTACTGTCTTTCAATGAAAAATCGCGGATGGCCGCTTGTGCGTTTCCTTTTCTCACCAGCTTATCATATCGCTTCACGAAAGTGTACTGGTCGCCGAAGTCGTCGGGGAATTTATCGGCCGTAAATTCAATATCCTTACCGTCTTTGCGGTACACGAAGGTAATTACGCTGCTATCTGGAATGGCGCCGGGGGGTATCTTCATTTTTTCCAGCACATTGTTCCCTTTTTTATAGGGCAGGCAATCTACCAGCGGCAGGTGTTCCAGTACATGCCATTGCATCCACAATGCGGCCAGCGTTGTAACCAGCAGCACCGCGATATTGGCATTGCGCGAAAACAGCGGTTGAACTTTATGGCGATTGAGAAAAAGCAATACGATCAATCCTGTAAGCACCAGGTCCTTGATAAAAGAATCCCAGGCAGTAAGCTTGATGCAGTCGCCGAAGCAACCGCATTCCTTGATATCGCCCGAAAGCACCGCATAGCCTGTAAGGAAAGTAAAGAAAATGATCAGCAGCAACAGCAGCCAGCTAAACAACCTGAACTGCCAGCCGATGAGCACCGCCATCCCCGCAATGATCTCGAACGCAATGATGATGATGGAAAATGCGAGTGTAAAATCGTGCAGTCCATGCCAACCCCATACCTCGAAAAATTCCTGCATTTTATAGCTCAGGCCCAATGGATCATTGGCCTTTACCAGTCCTGAAAAAATGAACAGGACGCCTACGATAAAGCGTGATATGTTGAGTAGAACCCGCATGAGCGTATAGTGTTATGACGTATGCTTTCCTTCTGCAATCAGTATCAACGCAAACACCGCATAGTTGATGATGTCGGTATAGTGTGAATGGATGCCTTCGCTGATGATGGTTTTACCGTCGTTGGACAGGATCTGGCGGATGCGCATGAGCTTCATCAGGATCAGGTCTACAAAACTCTCCTGGCTCATGTCGCGCCAGGCTTCCCCGTAATCATGGTTCTTGTCCTGCATCACGCGCTTTACTGATTTCACCTGCTCATCGTACCAGGCCGATACCTGTTCGGCAGGGACGTCTTCAATAGCGATTTCCTTGAGCTCCAATTGGATCAATCCGATGATGCTGTAATTCACGATGCCAATGAATTCGCCGGTAACATCCTCTCCCACCCTGTTCACGCCTTTTTGCTGCAGGGTGCGGATGCGTTGCGCTTTGATAAATATCTGGTCAACGATAGAGATGGTACGGAGTACGCGCCAGGAAGTTCCATAGTCCTGTGTTTTGCGGATGAATATATCCTTGCACGCTTTTATCGCTTCATCGTACTGGCGGTCTGTATTGCTCATTACTTCAGTTGTGGCCATCAGGGTGGAATTAAAGCCGAAAATATTTCACATCTTTAAGCTCTCAAAAATAAAGATAACAGGTTAATGTTCACCCTGAATTGTAATGGACGGTTGCTGGCTGTGGATAAACCGCTCGTAATGGGCATTATCAACACTACGCCCGATTCGTTTTACAGCGGCAGCCGGTTCACCGATATCAGCGATATCCTGCGCCAGGCAGCGCAAATGCTGCGCGATGGAGCGGATATGTTGGATATCGGCGGTCAAAGCACCCGCCCCGGAAGCGCGCAGGTTGGCGCAGCCGAAGAACTCCAGCGCGTACTGCAGGCCATTGGCACTGTGTCCCTTCATTTTCCCGAAGCCATTATTTCCATCGATACCTATCATGCCTCGGTGGCCAGGCAAGCCGTGGAAGCCGGGGCCTGTATCGTCAACGATATCAGCGGGGGCCAGGACCAGGATATGCTACCAACGGTGGCATCCCTGAACGTTCCGTATGTATGCATGCACATTAAAGGAATGCCCGACACCATGCAGCAATACGCCGAATACGAGGACGTGTCAAAAGAAGTGCTGGACTATTTCATTCGTAAAAAGGAGCAGTGCCTGCAAGCGGGCATCAAAGATATCATCATCGATCCGGGTTTCGGTTTTGCAAAAACCGCGGGGCATAACTTCACCTTGCTGCACAACCTGTCCGTGCTGCACATGCTGCAGTGTCCCATACTGGTGGGATTATCGCGCAAGTCAACCATTTATAAAACTCTGGGCACCGATGCCGCAGGCGCCCTCAACGGCACCACTGTTATGAATACCATCGCATTGCTTAATGGCGCGCATATCCTTCGCGTGCACGATGTAAAGGAAGCAAAGGAAGCGGTTAATTTAGTGAGTGCGTATACAGGGGCGGTCGGTCATTAGGTCATTAGGTCACTAGGTCAATGGGTCATTAGGTCATTAAGTATCTTGATCTATTGATTTTTCACCAAATGACTCAATGACCTAATGACCCAATGACTGGATAAATTTAGTGTTTGTGCGTAGTATCCGGTACAGGCTGCGGCTGGAAAGGTTGTATCTGCGGCTGCTTGGGGGCATCCTGCACATCCACGATCTCTATCTCGAATATCATCGGCTGAAAAGGCTTAGCGTCCGGAATGCGCGGTTGCTGCTCACCGTAAGCCAATGGCCCTGGAATGTATAGCGTGCCCTTTCCTCCTTTTCTGAACAGGGGCACTCCATCATGCCATCCCGCAATGATCTGGTCGCGGCCCACCACAAACCTCACAGGATCACCACCGGCCATGTTGCTTTCGAATTCTTTCTCCGAAGGTATCAGCTTGCCGGTATAGCGGACGCTCACCAGCTTGCCCGAGTCGCACTTTGGACCATCGCCCAGGGTTTTGATCTCTACATAAGTGCCCAGAGCGGTCTTTTGCAGGTTTGATTTTTTGGCTATGTAATCTGCAAATACCTTGTCCTGCTTTGCTTTTTCTGCCTCTACCACTTTCATGCGGTCTGCATTGAATGCCTGTTCGTTCTCGAACACTTCCAGGATTTTGAAAGTAAAAGTGAGCTTGTCCTCTTTTCTCATATATGCCGGCAAGCCGAATTTTTTATTAATGCTGTCACCCAGCATCACTACTACCAGGCTGTCCCCCTTGCGCACAGAGGTAAACAGTTCTTCAGGCTTGTATACCGGGCCCGGGCTATCTACTCCTAAATAGATCGGGGAAGCGCTATAGCTTTCGAACATCACGGAATCCCTTACCTTCTGAGTGAAATGAAATTTTATGATCTGGCCTTTTTTTGCAACAGGCCCTTTTTCGTCGGAATATATTTTATATACCAACCCGCTTTTCGTTTTCTTGTACTCCTGTGAGCAGGAAGCCAGCGTGGCCGCCGCCATGAACAGGAACAACATTCTTTTTTGCATTGTAGATGGATTATAATAATTGAGATGATTTCAATTGAAGCGAATTTTCCTTGACGGCGTTAATGAATCGTTGAACGGTTTTTTCCAATGTTTCCGTGCTGCGGCCGCCAGCCGCGTTAAAATGTCCTCCCCCGTCGAAATACTTACGCGCAAAAGTATTTACATCGAAATTGCCTTTGCTGCGGAACGATAATTTTATTTCTTCATTTCTGTCGATGATGAGCGCCGCCAGCTTCATGCCCTGGATGGATAAAGGATAATTTACGAGCCCTTCCGTGTCGCCGGTTTTGATATTGTACTTTACCAGGTCTTTCCACGGAATGGCAATGTAAGCGGTATCGTACTCATACATCACTTCCAGGCGGTTCAGTAAGACGTGACCTATAAAGCGCAACCTTGCCTCCAGGAAATTGTCATAAACAGCCTCATGGATGAGGGTATGCTCCAATCCCTTGCTTTTGAGGTCGGCCACCATTTTATGTACGGACAAAGTGGTGCTGGGGAAACGGAACGACCCAGTATCTCCCATAACTCCTGCATACAGGCATTGTGCCGCGTCCAGGTCAATGGAATCCGCATGGCCCGATTCGATGATAAGGTCATACACCATTTCACAGGTGGAGCTTTTGCTGACATCGCTGACGCCGTAATCGAAGATCTCCACCTGCGGTTGCTGGTGATGATCGATCAATATCTTCGTGCACTTAAGGGCTGCCAGCATGCCGGCCATGTGCCTGGTGCGGCCAAGATGGTTGAAGTCAAGGCAAAACAACCAATCGGCATTTACCAGCGCCGCGTCTACTTTTTCCCTGTCTTTGGTACTTTCAAAGTCCAGCACACGCTCGCTGCCAGGCATCCATTTCAGGAAGTCGGCCCAATTGGTGGGAGAAATAACAGTAATGGAATGGCCGAACTGTTTTAAAAAATGATAAAGCCCAAGCGATGAGCCCATGGCATCGGGATCAGGCTTTTGGTGCATGGTGATCACGATGTTCCGGGGCTTCGTGAGATGTGGATATATTTCAGAGACAGGTTTCATAAAAATGCCTGCAAAGTTGCGGAAATAAAGGGCAAATGCCAAAAATCCATCGCAAACGCTTAGTTTTGCGCGGCAAAAAGAGCAATATGAGTAACAGAACCTTTACCATGATCAAGCCCGACGCTATGAAAAAAGGTGTGCAGGGACAGATCATCGACCGCATCATCCAGGCAGGATTTCGCATTGTTGCCCTCAAAATGACCAAATTGGGGAAGGAAAAAGCAGGTGAATTTTACGCAATCCACAAAGAGCGTCCCTTTTACGGTGAGCTGGTGGAGTTCATGAGCAGCGGCCCCATTATCGCCGCCGTACTGGAAAAAGACAATGCGGTAACCGCCTTCCGCCAGTTTATAGGCGCCACCGATCCCGCCAAGGCAGAAGAGGGCACCATTCGTAAGCTGTATGCGTCGTCTGTTGGTGAAAACGCCATTCACGGAAGCGATAGCGATGAAAACGCGGCGATCGAAAGCAGCTTTTTCTTCAGCGGGCTGGAACAGTTTTGATCAACACGTCAATATCATCCATATGATAAAAAAATCCCAAAGAGCTTCTTTGGGATTTTTATTTAAAGTTTTCTTTACGTTTAGCGTTCCGTGGATTGCGTTATGTAATATGGTTTGGCATTATAGTTGTCCTTGCTTTTCCATACTAAACACGCTATCGTAGAAATGAGAACAAGTCATGCGCTTTTAATAGCATCCATCGTTGTAATGGCAATGACCCTTACTTTATTCATCACCGCCTAGCTAACCCAGGTTTCTATATAACGATCCTCCTTGTTATTTTTCAAACAGGGAGGATTTTCTTTTAGGCTGCATCCGCGGTCTTCTTGGGCGGCGGTGGCGGAACATTCTTAACGGGCTTTACCGTGTAACCGGCCTTGCGCAAAAGGTTGATCATTCCCAGTTCACCGGGCAGGTGCCCCGCTCCTACTGCTATCAGGATGGGCTTATCGCGCAGAATGGTTTCCAGTTGTGTTACCCAGCGTTTATTGCGGTCGTACACCAGCAGGTCGAGGTATTCGCTAATGCCGCCTTCTGATTTAGTGGTCAGGTCTTCCATTTTTTGCAGGTCCTGTTCACGGTAAACTTTGATCAGGTCGGCGGTATTGTTCTTAAACAGGTGTATGCTGTCGATATAATGCAGCAACTCCTTGGCCTGTTTTTGATATGGAATGCTGTCGAACAGCCCAGCCTGGAACTCCGCGGTTTCCAATCCCAGTATTTCTTTATCGTATTGATTGGCCTCCTGCATGATGCTTATTTCCATGCCATTGGTCTTTTCGCATCCCATGCCCGACTCACTGATGAGGCTTGTAAGCATATACGGCTTGAAGCGTTCCATCATTGAAAAAGGAAGGATGGACCGGTTCTTTTCAAAATATGCTTTCACACGGGCGTATTCTTCCCGGCTGAGCAGGTCCGATAATTTGGTGTTATCGGTCATACGCACGTATTTGAATGCGCTCATTAATTGCGCGAAATCATCCATGTCTATCTCGAAGTAGATGCGGTCTGCTTCGCGGATGGCTTTTTTAAGATTGATGCTTAGCCGGGCGTCTTCGGCGCACAGCAGGTGCATGGTGCCAAAGAGGTACGAAGGTGTTTTCAGGTCCTTACCCGATATTTCCCACAACAACGTGTTCTCCAGCTTTGGCGAAGGCTTTTTAACCGTTGTTACCGATTTTGTTTTAGGTTTTGATGAAGTATTGCGTGAAGATGCGGGCTGCGATTGCGATGCGGCACTCAACACAGACAATATCCCGAAGGCAAGCCACATGTATTTCATGACTGTTTATAGTTTGTATTTTAATGTGCAGATGTGCAAATGTGCGAATGTGCAAATGTTTGGTCGCTTATGTATCATAACAGAACTCTTATAATCTGCACATCTGCATATCTGCACATTTGCACATCACCCCAAAGATACCGCCTCTTCGCCATACAATTGCCCTTTGAATTTGAGGGATGGCGAGGCGATGAAAGGCCCAAGGCCCAGGCTGTCCCATTTTTTATCTACCGACACGATAGTGGCGTCGTCGGCAACGATAATGTTCGGCCAATCCCGCTGGAAATTATCGTGTTCGCGGGTTTTGCGCGTTCCATCTAAACCAAGACAGGCAAAAGTTTTTCCGGGTTGCGCCAGCGAGGGGCGCTGCACGGGTATGCTGTCCCGCTTAGGGTCCAGGTTGTTACAGAATCGCCACAATGCAATAGCAATGTCATGTGCATCCACGGTATCTTCTACATACAGGATTATTTTCACGCCTTCCATTTCTTCCAGCGCCGCCAGCCGCTGGTGCAGCTCGCGTACATGTCCTTTGCGGTTTTTCCGGGCCGATACTATCAAGCAGGGGATTTGTTGCTGCAACAGTGAAACATTTGCGGCGGTAATTTCCTGGAACGCGCTCTTGAGCGACTGTTCCGACAACCGCCCATGATCGTATTCCGGCAACAGATGATATTGCTCATCTGTTTCTTCCTCGTACTTGGTAGTACCATCGATGCACATTTTTCCCCCAAAGCCCAGTTTGCTGCAACTGTGGTCCAATACATCCATCGGCCCCTGGCTGAATACCACATCGGCAACGGGATTGATATTGTTGAAAACATATCGTGCCAATGCCTTGTAATCAGTAATGCGCACGCCTTCATCCGCCAATACCAATATTTTATTGAACATCATTTGTCCCGCTCCCCACATGGCGTTCATTACTTTTTGTCCCTGCCCCGCATATTCTTTGTGTATCTGCGCAATGGTAAGGTTGTGAAACACGCCTTCGACGGGCATGTCCATATCCACTATTTCTGGCACCATAGTCATTTTCATGGGAGCCAGGAATATTCTTTCGGTGGCCTTGCCGAGCCACGCATCTTCCTGCGGCGGTATGCCTACAATAGTAGCGGGATAAATGGGGTTGCGCTTGTGTGTAATGCAGGTAACGTGAAAGCGCGGGTACCAATCGGGCAATGAATAATAACCCGTATGATCACCGAATGGCCCTTCCCAGATCAGTTCATCATTGGGATCGACATATCCTTCGATCACAAAGTCTGCATCGGCGGGCACTTCCAGGTCAGGTTGGGTAATGCAACGCACCAATTCTACTTTCTTTTTCCTGATAAAACCTGCGAGCATGTATTCATCCACGTTTTCCGGCAGCGGCGCTGTGGCGGAATATGCATAAGCGGGATCGCCGCCAAGGGCAACGGCCACGGGCATGCGCTTTCCAAGTTTTTTGTATTCATTAAAATGGCGTGCGCTCACTTTGTGTTTATGCCAGTGCATGCCCGTAAGCGTGGGTCCAAACACCTGCATGCGGTACATGCCCACATTCCTGGAACCTGTATTAGGGTCTTTGGTATGAATAACCGGCAGCGTAACAAAAGGCCCGCCGTCCTTAGGCCAGCAAGTAATCACAGGCAATTTGCCAAGATCGGGCGGTTGCATCACCACTTCCTGGCATGCGCCCCTGCCACGTTTAACTTTGGGCATCCACGAAGCAAATTGTCCAAGCTTGGGCAACATGCTCAGCTTGTCCAATATATTTTCTTTAGGCTTGGTCAGCAATTTGAACAGCGCTTCAATTTCCTTCGCGATATCATCCAGGCGTTGAACGCCCAATGCCAGGCACATTCTTTTTTCACTGCCATACGCGTTCATCAATACAGGAAAATCATAGCCTGTTTGTTCAAACAGCAGTGCCTTACCACCGCCCGGGCTTTTGCTCACGCGGTCGGTTATCTCTGCCATTTCAAGATGGGGATCGACGTAGGTTTTGATACGGACCAATTCTCCGGCCTTTTCCAGCTCGTTCACAAAATGCTGCAGGTTCTTATATGCCATTTGGCAAAGTTATGCCAAGGAGGTGCTATAATAATGCAAATGTGTCTAAGGAACCGCTTTGGAGCAGGTGTATTGCAGAGGAATTTCAACTGCCCGCCCACATATTGATGGATCTGCGCATCAGAATTTCGGGCAACTAGTTTTGCCTTTGCCTCCGCCCAGCAGGGCGTTGCCGATGCCGATGGTTGCAGTAATGCCGGAAAAATAATACCAGTCCTTGGATTTTGCGCCGCCGCGGACGCTTCCCTCTGGAGGATAAGTTTGAATGCCGTCCTTTAATTCACCGCCCCTGTATGAAAGTTCCACCGCCTTTGAGCCACGGGCTGCTTCCAATATAAAAGGATCTACATAGGTAGTGCTTAGGTCGTCGATATAATCCGAAAATGTTTTGCGCAGGCTGAATTCATAGGCCAGCGTAACTTTTTCGCTCACCTTTAGCCTAAGGCCGGCGCCGAAGGGTATCGCGAACTGGGTGAGCTTATACAACTTGCGATCGGGATATTGTGCCAGTCCCTGGCCTTCGGTCCCGAGCGGCTGCAGGTAATGTTTACCGCCGGTTGAATCGAAAGTATAGGGATTGAAACGGAATATCGCCACGCCGCCGAAAGCGTATGGTGTAAATTGTTTCTCCTGCAGGTCAAACAACGCATATTCCGCCAGCAAGCTTCCTTCTAATATTCTTGTGTGAAAATTGAGGTTGCGTGGTTGCAGCGATGGTTTGTTCCTTTTATCGTCTGCGCTCAGTTTTCCGTAGAACATGCCGCCCTTTACTGAAAAATGATTCGTGAGATCGTATTTTAATCCAAGTCCGAATGCGCCATGCGCCTGGTCGAGGGTCAGGGGCTTGCCTTGAAGGTCGCCGTAGTAGTTCGAAAATCCGCCTGATACCACGAGATGTAACCGGTTTTGGGCAGCGGCAAGCACAGGCATCAATAATACAAGGAATAGGGTCCGTTTCATGCGGGAAATTTGTGCTTTAGACGCAAGTTTCAAGCCAAAACCGAAAATGTGTGCGGTTGCGGGCACACCAAATTTGGGGGTAAGCGATCTTTTAGAGCAGATATACATGCAAGCAGTGCTTAATACGTAAGTCTGTTTTCCATGGCGGACCGGTTCATCTTAATGCCGCGCAACTGCACGTTTGACTGATCCATAGCACATTTACGGTCTTCCTAAAACACTGTTGCCGGCTGGGATTTTCCCAAGTATAAACGCTTCTGATACTGATTGGTTTAGGAGTAGTTTTATATTGGTTTCAGTTGCACCTAAATCCACTTCTATGAAAACATTTGTACGCGACTGTATACTGCTGATCACCTTAACCATGTCCGCGCTGTCCGGTTCGGCCCAGTGTGCTGCAGGATGGAATAGCGCCACCATCAACTGGGACAATCTCGATTACCTCACCAGGACAGGCAACTATAGCGCGTTTGTCACTAACCAAATGCGCGACACCCAATATTTTACCATCGGTGTTAATCGTGTGAAGGTTCAGTTGAATACTATTGCCACCAACGGAGAAAATACTATCAACACCGCGGAAGCGGGCGCTTACGGCACCGGCTCCGACGTTGAGTACAACGGCCTCGGTAGCATAACGTTCACCTTCGATGACCTGGTGCAGAACCTGCAGTTCAGTTTATTCGATATAGACATCAGCCAGGTAGTGACGGTTACTGCAATCAACGATCTGCTGGCTCCACTTGATATTACCATGTCTGCGGTTACCGCCGGCATCATTACCGTTGCAGGTAGTGGCACGACTACCGCTACTGCCACAGCGGCTGCAGTTGCAGCGGGTAATACTGATACACGCGGTACGCTCAACATTCTCATTGCCGGTGGAACGCGTGGTGTAAAAACAGTAACCATCACCTTTACAGGCTCTCCAGGTAATACATGGTTGTCGGACCTTACTGCCTGCGTGGCTGGCAACTTCCCTAACAACTATTATATATCGCAAAGGCCGTTTACAGGACAGCCCGCGTATTATCTTGTTACACCCGACAACAACTCGGTGTATTTATTCAACCCGCTTACAGGTGTTTCGGACTGGCTGTTCAGCGAACCTTCATCGCCCTGGGTAAACTCGATGGCCTACGACCACGTGAACAAGGTATTGTATTATGTAATGGACAACCCCTCGCCCGTTAGTACCAATAGATCATTGAAGAAATATGATTTCAACACTGAATCCATCAGCACCGTGGTGGCCGACGTTACCACACTCGGTATTCCTTTGTACGACATCGTGGTTGAATCGGCGGGCGCTGCATTTTATAATGGCTCGCTGTTCCTCGGCATTGAAGGAACCAACAGCGGAAAAAACTCAGGCCGCGAATCCATCATCTGGCGGATTGATTTCGACGCCATGCAAAAACCCATCAGGGCAAGCCAGGTGTTTGCAAGGCCCGCTGACAATGGAAGCGGTACGCTCACACACGATTGGGGCGATTTTACCATCAAGGATGGAACACTCTATGATTTTAATACCGGTAACGTGGGCAGCACCTCGCAGTTCGTGCATTTTAACATGCAATCGGGCAACGCAACCTTTTTTAATACCAATGGCAGCCCCGCTCCCATCCAGGCCGGGCAAACATGGAACGGTACCTTGTACTGGACGGGTGGGCAAGCCCCTGAGTCAGGCCGCGTTGCGGTGTATAATGAAAATGGAACCATCGGTCCCAAAATAACTGCCACCACTACTGCATGTTCACCACCCTGGGTAGGCCGCGCGGGTGATGCCTCTGATCCCTTCAGGCCGAAGAGCGATTTCGGCGACGCACCCAATTCATATGATCCGGTCCCGATGGAAAAGGCCACGCATGAATTTAACTGTAACCTGCGCCTCGGTCTCACATTCGACCGCGAATGGGATAAAACGCCTTCAGCCGATGCAACTGCCGACGGTACGGATGAAGATGGTATTACCACGGTATCGGTACTGCCGCGCGGAGTAGTTAGTTATGTGCAGGACGTACGTGTGTTCAACAATACAGGTTCCAATGCTACCCTGGCAGCATGGCTCGACTATGATGGCGACGGAGTATTTGAACCTACCGAAGGCGTTACACGCACCATCACTACCAATGCCGCTATGCAAACCGTTACGCTTGCATGGGCCGGGATACCGGTGAGCCTTCCCGTGGGAAGCCGCACGTTTATGAGGATCAGGATCACTTCAGCCGCTAATGGCATGACCGTAAACAATCCCACGCGCTGGTATTCCAACGGTGAGGTGGAAGATTATACCGTGCACGTGCAGGTGATACTTCCTGTTGACCTGCTATCATTTACGGCCCAGGCAGAGAACAATGAGCGCGTGAAGCTGAGCTGGGCTACCGGTAAAGAGGTCTTTTTCCAGGGATTTGAACTGGAGCGCAGCATCGATGGTTTAAGCTGGAAACAGTTTGCAGCGGTTATTGCTAATTCCAACGGGAATGATCACAATACTTACCAATTCTACGACGAAAATCCTGAACAGGGTAAATCATATTACAGGTTGAAGATGGTGTCGGCCGACGGCAGCTATCAGTACAGTGCCGTTCGTGCAGTGGACATTAAAAGGGCTAATGGCGGAATAAGATTGTTGCCTAACCCGGTGAAGACATTCACGGTAGTAACGTTTACGTACGACCGAAACGAAACCGGTGCCCTATCTGTCATAGCCGCCAACGGCGTTCAGGTGATCCATAAACCCATTGTATTGTCGCGGGGATTGAACCAGGTGCCGCTGGATAATCTGCGCACGCTTGCTCCCGGAGTGTACGTTGTGCAGGTGATCACGCCAGGCAGTACCATGAGCAGAAAGATGACGGTACAATAAATAATGTATGCTGTTAACCCATATCTATGAAACGGACCATAATATCCATATTGGTGCTGGCCGGTGTAGTGGTGGCAGTCATGTATTATGCGGCAGCACGGCCTGGTGTCGATTCCTATGAATTCGAGGAAGCAGAGAAGCAATCGGGTGTCAATAAGCAACTGAATTCATGGTGGTGGTCGCGTGCCTACCCCGAGCCCGGCGATATCAACGAAAAGTTCTACCAGGCATGGCTTCATGCGCAAAGCATGAAAAAGCCTTCTGATATCTTATACCGCAATCCCGCATTCAGCGGCAACTGGCAGGGCATCGGCCCCAGCCAGAATATAGGCGGACGGATACTTTGCATTGCGGTGGACCCGCAAAATTCCAACAACCTTTTTGCAGGAAGCGCCAGTGGCGGCATCTGGAAATCGGTAACAGGCGGTGCCGGTACCAACGCCTGGCAGCACGTTGTTACAGGTTTTCCCGTGTTGGGTGTGGCTTCCCTCATCATTCACCCTGCAAATTCCAATATTATTTATGCGGGCACCGGCGAAGTGTACCGAACGGACACTTCCAATATCGGTTTCAATGTATGGAAAGCCAGGGGCACCTATGGAGTAGGCATTTTAA
This sequence comes from Chitinophagaceae bacterium, assembly GCA_035628135.1. Classification (GTDB taxonomy): domain Bacteria; phylum Bacteroidota; class Bacteroidia; order Chitinophagales; family Chitinophagaceae; genus DASPKM01. Next base: position 57,638 of record DASPKM010000004.1, read on the forward strand.
AAACCACCAATGGCGGTATCACCTGGAGCCAGGTTTTTAACAGACCGATGTCGGGACTGTTTGGGGTACAGATGCTGAAATTCGACCCGCTGAATGCAGACATCGTATATGCGTGTACGACAGATGGATTGTACAAGACGCTCAATGCCGGCGGTACATGGACCAGGATATTGAATAAGATCTATGTATCAGATATTGCCATTCATCCCACCGATCCCAACCAATTGGTGGCAGCGGTAGGTAACCTTCAAAACAGCGATAAAGGAATTTACCGCAGCACCGACGGCGGTGTTGCATGGACAAAAATAACCAACGGACTTCCCGCATCCTTCGATGGTTTTATAAGATTGGACAATGTGAGCGCAGCGCCTGGCGTGATCGTGGCCAGCATCGGCCGGTCGGCGGGTACTTCGCAAAATGAGTTGTTCCGCTCTACAGACTTCGGTTCTTCATGGACGGTATTGAGCAATTCCAATCACTGTCAATATCAATTCTGGTTTGCGCACGACGTAGCCATCAATCCTTCCAATACCAACCAGTTGGTAATGGGCGGCGTGCCGCTGTACCGTTTTACGCTTCCATCGTCGCGTACCAGTATCGGCGGAGTGCATGCAGATGTTCATGATGTTGAGTTCGATCCGCGCAACAGCAATACCGTGTATGTTGCGTGTGATGGCGGTGTATATAAAAGCACTAATGCCGGCGGTTCATTTTCTATGATCAATGGCGGCCTGCAGGCCGTGCAGTTTTATGCTTCGCTGGCAGTGTCGCCTGCTAATCCCAATATTATCGTAGGAGGCTTGCAGGACAATGGCGTGGTGCGATACAGTGGTACCAGCTGGAGCAGCGTAGCGGGTGGCGATGGTGGTCCTTGTGCATTTCATCCTACCAATGGCAACATCGTATTTGCGTCAAACGATGCAAGGCGCGTGGTGCGTTCTACCAATGGAGGAACTGGTTTTGGCGCCGAGGTGTTGAACAGTTGGGCCTTTGTGGCAGACTCGCGTACGGGATTTATGGCGCCGATAGCCGTGAGCAAATCCAATCCTTCAATCGTGTACGTGGCATCGGACAACCTGCATAAAAGTACTTCCGGCGGTACGGCGGGTTCCTGGTCGGGCAATAATTATAGTTCCGCAACAAATTATATCGAGGCAAGGCATAAAACGGGCGTTGCATTGGCAGTTTCCCCTACCAATGCCAACAAGCTCTACGTGTCTACTTCTCCTTTCGCACAATATGATAACGACGTAAATAACCTGCACGTGAACCAGCCGCCTAACGTTCTGAAAAGCACCAACGGCGGAACCAGCTTCACGAGTATCAAAGGATCGCTGCCCGACAGGTTTGTAATGGACTTCGCGATAAGCCCTACCAACGACGACAGCGTATGGATTGTATTGGGAGGATATGGAACATCCCACGTATACGTTACAGCCAATGGTGGACTAACGTGGACGAGTAAGGGAGGAAACCTGCCCGATGTTCCACACAACGCCATCCTGCTGGACCCGCGCGATCCTAACATCGTATACGTCGGTAACGATCTTGGCGTATATGTGAGCTTCAATCAGGGCATAAGCTGGTGGGATTATAATACCGGACTTTGGGATGCCACGCTGGTAATGGACCTGGTGGCTACATCTGCCAACAAGCTGGTAGCTGCAACGCACGGTAAAGGCGTATTTGTGAGCGACCTGTACATGGCGCGCCTTTCATTCGAGCTGCTGAACTTTAGTGGCGTGAACAAAGGAGATCATAACCAATTATCGTGGGCGACCGCCATGGAAGAAAATGCCCAGGCTTTTGAACTGGAAAGAAGCACCGACGGAGGCAATTTTAGAAGGATAGCTGCAATACCCGCGGCCAATGCTGCCTCCGGATCAAAATATAATTATAACGATGATGATGCGATCGTAAAAAATTCGCCGGTGATGTATTATCGTTTGAAGATGATAGATAAGGATGGCCAGTTCTCTTATTCCAATATCGTAAGCCTGCGCGTGCATACAGGAACTAATATTATCATAACCGGCAATCCTTTCGGCAACGAGCTGAAATTGTCGCTCACCAGTGGTAGCAGCAACGTGGTAGTCCTTAAGCTGTACGATGCTGCCGGTAAGCTGGTGGCCGGCAAAACATATAGCCTTAATGCCGGCACGCACGAGTTGCAATTGAGCAACCTTAGCGCATTGCCACGCGGAACTTATGTGTTGGATGTGCAGGCCGGCAGCAAAAAATTTGCTTATAAGGTCATACATTAGCGCAACGCTGCAATATGGACCTGAATGTATATTATTCATTGATCGATCCCGCAATGCCCGACCAGGAACTGTGGCGTTACCTTAGCCAGTTGCCTGCGCGGTTGCAACAGGATGTGCGCAGGTACCGGCAGAAAGCAGACCAGGTAAGGACTTTAACCGGTAAGCTTTTACTGAAAGAAGCCATTACCCGGGCCGGCCTGCCGCAAACCCTCGAATCCATCGCTTATACAGATTTCAAGCGGCCTTTCATAGCAGAAAATATCGATTTCAATATCACGCATTCCGGCGGATGCGTTGCCTGTGCGATTGGATACGGTATGAAACTGGGAATCGATGTGGAAGAGCTTAAACATATTACCACCGAAGACATTATTGCTGTATTACGTGAAGAAGAACTGGAAGAAATGCGGCGTATACAGGCGGACCCCGAAACCATCTTACGCTTCTGGACGCGCAAGGAAGCCATTGTAAAAGCATCGGGCGAAGGCTTATACAAGCAACCGCAGGATATTTATTTTATCGATGAGCTGTCCGCCAAAACGCCGGATATGTACTGGTACCTGCATGAGCTGGATTTTGGCGGCGGGTACATAGCCTATTGCGCTACGAACGTCCCCGGCGTTCAAGTCTTGGTGCAACATATGACTTACTAATTGTTACCTGATGGTTACGGTCTGCAGCTTCTGTCCTATGATGCGCATGATCTCGGAAGGATAATCCAGTATGAAAAAATGTTTTCCATTGAACCAGCGGATGTCTATTGGTTTGGTAGTTTCTACCTGCCAGGCCATGGCTGTTTCAGGCGTTACTTTTTCTTCTTTGCCTACCATGATCACCATAGGAATATCGAAGGGTTCCGTGGGCTGGTATTGATATTCTTCTATTGCGCGGAAATCGGCACGCAATATAGGATCGAAAAAATCCATTAAGGTATCGTCTGCCAGAAATTCATCGGGACTGCCGCCGATCTCTTTCAATTTTGCGCGGAATTCGTTTTTAGGAAGGTTGTGGTTGAACGGATCGGGATCCTTTGCCGAAGGCCCGAAACGGCCCGACATGAACAAGTATAATGGCCCGCTTTGCCCTTCACTAATGAGCCGCCTGGTAATAAGGTACGACAACACCGTTCCCATGCTGTGCCCATAAAATGCATACGGTTCATTGAGCATGGGTTTAATGATCCTGTACAGGTCATCGGCCATGCTGTGGATATCTGTGAGCAGCGGCTCGATGATGCGTTTGCCGCGGCCTGGCAGCTCAAGTGGAATGAGTTTTATATTGCGCGGCGCAACACCATTATACTTTGCATATGAATAAACGCTGCCGCCTGCAAAGGGGAAACAAAAAAGATTGATCTTCATTTAAGTCATTAGGTCATTGAGTCATTAAAAACCGATGATTTGCTAATTTAGAACATTCTCTGATGCTATGATGGCAATACAACAACATCGTCTTTCACTGGAGCGCATACAGCGGGCGACCGCCATAATCGATCGTGTTTTTTTAAACTCCCCTCAAATCATCACGGAACAATTGGGCGAATTGTTCGGTTGCCGCATGATCTTAAAAATCGAAACCCTTAATCCCATCAAATCATTCAAGGGCCGCGGATCAGATTTGCTGGCGGCCGGTTTACAAAAGTCTGCGCGTGTAATGTGTGCCAGTGCCGGCAATTTCGGGCAGGCCATGGCCTGGTCTTGCCGCAAGCGGGGCATACCCATCTCCATCGTAGCCGCCGCCACCGCCAATGCATACAAAATAGAGCGGATGCGTGCCCTGGGCGCAGACATAACGCTGTATGGCGACGACTTTGATGCTGCCAAGATGGAAGCCAGGCGCCGTGCCGAGGCCGGAGGTTTCCGTTTTGTGGAAGACAGCGCCGATATCGAAACATTGGAAGGCGCCGGCACCATTGCATTGGAATTGCTGCAATTTCCTATGCGGTTCGATACCGTATTGGTTGCACTGGGCAATGGCGCATTGTTCAATGGAATGGCTTATGTGATCAAATCTCTCTGTCCTGCTACAAAGATGATCGCTGTTCAAAGTGAAGGTGCTCCCGCCATGGTAGAATCTTATCGCAGCGGCCGTATGGTTGTATATGAAAAAACGTCCACCATTGCCGATGGTATCGCGGTGAGGATCCCTGTTCAGCAAGCGTTGAAAGACATGGAAGGACTTGCCGACGATACGATCCTCGTAAGCGAAGCCGCCATTTTGCATGCGATGAAACTATTGCCGCAACATGCAGGCCTGGTGGCTGAGCCTTCGGGTGCGGTTGGTGTTGCGGCCATGCTGGAAAACAGGGAGTTGTTTAAGGGAAAAACCGTGGCTACTATTATTTGCGGGGCCAATTTAACCGCGGAGCAGGTAGAAAGATGGTTGTAAAATGCCGTATTTCACTTACATTTGCAGCCTGTTTTTAAAAGTAGGCCGTTAGCGGCGTACTAAGGTTTCGGGTAGTGGCGCAGCCCGGTAGCGCACTTGTATGGGGTGCAAGGGGTCGCTGGTTCGAATCCAGTCTACCCGACGGAAAAAGCCTTTAAATCGTTGGATTTAAAGGCTTTTTTGTTTGAACAAAATCTCATTCTTTCGAGGTATGCATGGTCTCACTTGATCGTGCGCAAATAGTTGTTGAGGTTCGAATCCAGAACTGGAAGTGGCGAATCCGGTGCAGCCGTCCAATACAATTTTAAAAGTAAATTGCTTAGGTCAGTCGAATTGTATTGCATCAACCTCTTTGGGTAATACTATGTTAGCAGCTGTTTGTAACAAATTCGACAACACTGCTTCTTTCAACCAGGTGATAATATTCTCCGCGGTACCAATTGACAGCTATGAAATTAAATGTACAGCCAAACAGCAGCAAAGCATCAATAAGTTTTTGCTTTTCCTCCTCATTGCTTGTATGTCCTGTCACCCAGATATTTTGCAAAAGGTTGCTTTGTTTGTCACACATTATGGCAAACTTATTTGTTCCAAAGCCCAATTGTGCTTTACCACCTTGAACAAGTCCCACTCCTTGCATGTGAAATTGACTTACTTTTTCCAGTCCCGCTTTTGTCATAATATTTTCAACGTCTGCAATGTCAATCAGCTTTTCAATGGTCTTAATTGGTTTTTCACCTATTGGAGTTATGTCAGTGAAGCTTGTACCGTCAAAATGTTCCTGAGCAAAGTCATTGATGCGAATTGTCTCGGCTTTTACAAATTCCAGGTTCTCATAGGCTATTAACTCCAACATTAAATAGTCGTCTTCCCAAAGATGCAGGATGCCTTCGTAAGGATAAGGCTGGTTTTCGTTCGGCTTCTTTTGTAGTCCTAAAAGTTTGCGAAGGTTCATCTAAATTTCTGCTAACGGTTCAGCGCTGTACGTTCGTGCGGGCGATAACAAACGGTCAACGCTGGTTAAGAATGGATTGGTTGATCGAAGAACTAAGCTACCAAGTGTGCGTCAGCCCACATGACGCAAAACCCAGGTATGCTCCATTTTCGCGCTTATCCACTTTTCATGATTTTTGGAAACGAGTAATGGTGCGACATCACTTCTGTAGATGTGTTTTATTGGAAACTAAATCATAAACTTCGTCACCGTTTATATCCTTCCCCTGCCCAAAAACACCCTTCTCAGCAATCCCACAATCAGCGTAAATACCAACGAACCTATTATTGCCCACACCACCGGGAAGGTCTTTCCTCCGATATTGATCTCAAATATTCTCGGCAGGTCAAATCTGCCAGCGATCCATAGACCAATATATGCGCCGATAAAACCCACTACAATGGAAACAAGGCATCCTCCCAGGCTATAGCCTGCCAATGATTGTCCTATGCCGCCGCAAATAGCGGCTATCAGCAAGAGTACGAGAAGTTCCAGTAGTGTCATGGTGATGTTGTTTGACTAAAAATAGCTATTAATAATTTTCTTCCCTGATTTTTCTAATTTTTGCAAATTATTATTTATGAGTAATCCTGGCCTTTTTGAACAAATTATTAATACGCAGCATTTGAGTAAATAAATGAAGTTTCTCCAGATCGGGGCGAAAAATATCTTTACGAAGACGTTGTTCCTCGTTAAGGGCCATACCCTCAATTGGAGATCCGCTCTTCTTGTTATTTTCTGGTTGTCTCATAAATTTTACTGCGATAAAATTAATTAAATTTCAGATTAACCGAAACCTATGGGCTCTTTGAACCCACCGGCATCCTGAAAGCCGGCTTCAGCTCTCCCCTATGGCAGGTTATACAATTCACAATTGGCCGGTCACTCAAGCCCTTTATGGTTTTTAGATGCTGACTGATCATATTGCCCATGGTTACCATTTGCCTGGCAATTTCTTTCTTCTCTTTTTCATCCGAAGAAAAATCACTCGTGTTATGGCAGTGGCCGCAACTTACACCTAAGCCCCGGCTCCATGCATTCATTGCAAATACAAGGTTTTCCGCAGGAAAACCTCCAAGCACCTTCAGGTTTTTAAAAACAGAATCTACTTTCATTTTTTCTCTTCCTTTGATCATTTGCGTTACAATTGCGGTGTATTTTTGCCGGTCTGCTTCTAAAGAATCATTTAATGCCTTTAGGACATTTGCGGGGGACTTAAAATTGAAGCTCGCAATGCAAATGAAAGCAGCCAGAATTCCCGCAGCAATTGCTGTTTTTCTCATTGTTTGTGATTGTCTCCTAATGTAAGCTATGTATCACGTGGCAAAGGCACCGTTTATGTAATAAGTATTTGTCTATTTTTGCGATAAATCGAGCCTTTGCCTGCTATCATCCTTACTTCCATAGCAGTTTTCCTCCGCATTCTCTCCAATCCCGTTGCGAATGTTTTTCAAAAGCAGCTAACAGCTCAGGGCTTTCATCCTTTGCTGGTAAACTTCAGTACCTATTTTATACTCAGCCTTGTTTGTATATTTTTTGCTTTCAACATCAATTGGATGCAGTTGCCCGCCGAATGTTGGCTGTATGGAATACTCGGCGGCATAGCAGGCGCGCTGGGTAATGGCTTTCTGGTAAAAGCATTAAAAAGCGGCGACCTGTCGGTGCTTGGCCCGATCAATTCCTACAAATCCGTAGTGGGAATAATAACCGGCATCATATTGTTAGGTGAAATCCCAAACGTATGGGGATTGTTAGGCGTGGCACTGATCATCTACGGAAGTTATTTTGTATTAGACACAACAGAAGATAGATTCTCCTGGGCATTGCTCAAGCGAAAAGCCATTCAATACAGGATATGGGCCATGATACTTACGGGCATCGAAGCGGTATTTGTCAAAAAAGTGATCCTTTCTTCTTCGCTCCTGGTCTCGCTTATCTTTTGGTGCTGGTTCGGTGCATTTTTCTCTTTTTTTCTATTATTCACTGAAAAGAATATGTTCCGGAGGGACAAACAGCAGGCTTCGACGCAAGCGGCTATGAAGTTATTGTACCTGGTATTATGCATCGGCATCATGCAGCTAACTACCAACTATGCGTTCGAACACATGCCCGTAGGCTATGCGCTTTCATTATTTCAGCTCTCTGCAATTGTAAGCATCTTATTAGGGCACCGCATATTTAAAGAGAAGGACATACTCAAAAAACTCATCGGCTCCGCTATTATGATCATTGGCTCGGTTATTATCATCTTACTAAAAGACAAATGATCCGCTACGAAAAAACAGCCCGCTTTTTATACTTTCTGAGTACTGGCTTGAACGGCCTTTTCATTAAATGGTGATTAGCCCTGTAATAGATCCATTGTTCGTCGGGAGATATGGCAACGGCATAGTCAGGTGCGTTTGCAGTATTTAATTCCTCCAGCAATACCGGCAGCGACCATTTATTATTCTTCCTGAAGCAGATAAATAGATCGCACGATTTGTCCCAGCCCCGCAAATTGTCGAACTGTGTAAAGATCAAATAACTTTCATCAGGGGCCACCCAGGGATCACCCTGCTCAAGCTGCGCCGGTGTTGTATTGCCGGTAAACGCTGGCATGGGCGTTGCGCCGCTGCCTGGGAACTGTACAACATAAATCTTCCATGTGCTGATAGTATCGTTAACAGCAGAAGGCGTTTCTTTCATGAAATAGACCTTGTTGCCCTGGGTTATTGCGGGATAATCCTCTCCATACTTAACAGTATTTGCCGCATGAAAATACTTTGGCTCCGACCACCCCTCGCCTTGCTTTTCAACATACCAGATATTATTACGTGAAAATGGCTCACCACCCGCCGAAAGCGGCCGCTTTGAATTGTAAAAGATATACTTTCCATCTGGTGAAACCGTCGGCTCATAATCTTCATATACCCCAGAGAATGGAACCACTACCGGATCGCTCCAACCCGTAGCAGTCCTTGCAGCTTCATAAATGGCCACTTGGGGATGTGTCTTCGACGTATCACCCAATTTTCTTCGCATGAGCCGGTGAAACAACGTACAGTACATCCGTTGTCCATCAGGCGAAAACGCAACGCTTTGCACCAATGCGCGTTCCCTTTGTGTATACGGTTTGAATTGTTCCGTTTTTTGCGATATACAGGCGCATGGCAGTAACAGTGAAGGAATGATTATCATTAATGATTTCATGCCGGAAGCTTTCCTTAATGAATATACCACAGTTTACGCCTGCCGTACGCCCGCCTGCCCACCTCTTACGCCCTCTCGTCAAAAAAATACTGGGTTGCTTTTTTACTAATCTAAATTTGAGGCATGCCGTTTCTTCCTCGTCAAAATAATATTGCATGAAAAGAAGGCAATTCCTGGCAAACTCCGCTGCTGCGGCGCTTTCGGTATTGAACGCGCACTTTGTATCTTCAGCTATTCATAGCATGCCAGGAAAAAACAACACATCACCCCTGATAAAAGCATTGTTGCTGCAAACAGCGGCCCCGCTGGATGCCATGCGTAATTTTTATGAAAAAACCATCGGGTTACAGGTTCTTTCGCAAACTGCAGATCAGCTGGTAGTGATGGGCGGAACCACTTCCATTACATTTTCGTACGTTAAAAATAAAAACTCCCGGCCCTTCTATCACTTTGCATTCAATATCCCTGAAAATAAGATCTACAAGGCCTTCGAATGGCAAAAGAAGCGTACCCCGCTGATAAATCCACGGCCTAACAATACACGCGATCCCATGAAAGAAGTGGTTGATTTCAGTCACTGGAACGCCCACTCGATTTTTTTTCTCGATCCCGCAGGTAACCTGGTCGAATACATCGCCCGCCACGATTTAAACAATGCGACAACGGGCGATTTCTCTCCTAAAGATATCCTCTACGTGAGCGAGATCGCTTTTATAGTATCTGAAGTGGAAACCGCTGGCAACGCCTTTCTGAATGAGCTTAACCTGAAACAATACAGGCCGTCATCACCCGGTTTCTGGCCAATAGGAGATGAATATGGCCTGTTACTCATGATCGATAAAGGCATAACATGGACCGGTCATCCTGGCCAGGCAAATATCACCGATGTATTCAATACGGTGGCCGTCATCGAAGGCCAGGAAAAAAATTGGACGCTTACCGGTTATCCATACCAGGTTTTAAAAGGATAGAAAACGGACCTGCTGCCTGCAAGCCCGTCTTCTCCCTCCTCACTATCCTTTTGCTACCACAAATTTATTGGTCTGCACCGCTCTGCCGCTTATATATAACGTGTACACATACGTTCCCGCAGCAAGCTGCGCACTGTTCACTACAATCTGCGACTCACCTTTTATATTGTTATACTGTAATACTTTATTGCCCGTTGCATCGAATATTTGTATGGAAGCTTTCTGAGCATTGTCTGGAAGCGCATATCTTATAGTAGTGCTTGCATTCGCAGGATTGGGAACAGCTTCTGCCAGGTAAGCGCCCTGCATGCCGCCCCTTGTTATTTTTTTGCCGCCACCCAGTTCCTTAACTTGTTTTTGCAGGTCTTCGATCATTGCCTGTTGCTCCTGGATGGCCTTGAACAACACCGGTATCAGCGATTGATAATTGATAGCCGCAAACTCTTCTGTTTTGGTTACTTTATTATCTTCTACCACGGGATGCTTTACCTGTATTACCGATTCAGGGAAGATCTTTTGTAATTCTTCTGCGATAAAGCCGTGCTGGCGGCTGTCAGGCAGCTCTATGTATTTGAACTCATCTTTTTTATAGCTGTAAGATACAGGGCGCAATTTCATGATGCGTTGCATTACGGACTCTTCATTTTGTACATCGCGCTTCAATCTTCCGTCAGATGGCTGGTACGTACCGGTTGTAAACACATTGCCGTTAAAGTAACCGGCCCAGGCGGGACCGATTCCGCCGGAAGCGTGCCCATATACGCCATAATTAGATGATCGTGCGCGAAGTGATTGACCAAACACACCCACGCCCGTGATCCACGCGCTGTCCGCAAGTCCGTACACTCCTACATTGTAATTGGTTCCACCCAGGGCATGGCCACGAACACCATAGTTATCGAACCCTCCCCTTCCTACTGCAACTATGCCTTCCGAAAGCGCCCATCCACCGGTTGCCCTCGACTCGGTCACAATTGGGGGATTGGAAAAATATCCCCAGGACTCATTTACAATAGTAAGTTTCGATTGTGCATTTGCCTGGCTGTAGATCATCATTGCGCCGGTAACTGCGACCAGCAGCGTGTACTTTTTCATATTTTTAGGAATTTAGGTGACGACGTTTTATGCTGAACTTTAATGTAAATGCAATTTGGATGTGACCATGTCACAGTTAACTACATGAATCAGGGAATACGAATTGCGAATAAACAATAGCCCGTTGTGGAGGATGGTTGAATCGGGTAATACCGGTCGACGAAGTTACATGGTCTAAGGTAACTGCTATGTAGCAGTTCGTAGTTGGCTTTTTTCAGCTAGCATCCGGTACTTTTTGTTGGCAGGCGGCTCACCGGTCCCAACATTTGTAGATTTGCAGTTTAAAAACCTATCTTCGCGCAATCTTTCTACCAATGAAGATTCTTATTCGAAAGGCCCACATTATCGATCCCTCTTCTCCGTTTCATCACACAGTACAGGATATTCTTATTGACAACGGTGCAATAGCCGAAACCGGCAGCGGCCTGCCAAGCAAGGCAGACCAGGTGATCGATGTAGAAGGATTGCATGTGTCGCCAGGCTGGGTAGACGTATTCGCCAATTTCAACGACCCGGGGTATGAATTCAAAGAAACATTGGAAACCGGCGCCCAGGCCGCCGCGGCCGGAGGCTTTACGCATGTGTTCGTTATTCCTAATACCAGGCCGGCCATCGATAGCAAATCGCAGGTAGAATACATTAAAAGAAAATCGGCCTGGCTGCCGGTGAACATCCATCCTATCGGGGCCATTACAAAAAATGCCGAAGGCAAAGAACTGGCAGAAATGTACGACATGCACGCCAGCGGCTCCATTGCTTTTTCAGATGGGGTTAACTCCATACAATCATCGGGGCTCCTGTTAAAAGCGCTGCAATATGTAAGGGCGTTCAACGGCGTGATCATACAAATACCCGATGATACTACTGTCGGTACCTACGGCCTTATGAACGAGGGATTGGTGTCCACCCGCCTCGGCCTTCCGGGAAAGCCTGCCATGTCTGAAGAACTAATGGTGGCGCGCGACCTAAAGCTGGCCCGTTATTCCGAATCGAGGATACATTTCACGGGCGTATCATCGGCTAAATCCCTCGAGTACGTTCAACGTTCCAAGCAAGGCGGCATAGAGGTAACGGCCTCGGTTACCCCATTCCACCTGTATTTTACAGACGAGGACCTGGTAGAATACGATACCAATCTTAAAGTATTGCCGCCGCTGCGTACTGCAAAGGACAGGCAGGCGCTGCGCGAAGCCGTGCAACAGGATACCATCGATTGCATCGCCACGCACCACCAGCCACACGAGTGGGACAGCAAGACCTGCGAGTTTGAAAACGCACGCTTCGGTATGATAGGTCTCGAAACCTGCTTCGGGCTCATGCGCAGCATCGGTATTTCAGCGGATAAGTTCGTGCAGATCGCTGCTTCAAATCCCCGCAGGATATTCGGGCTGCCAGCCGCTACCATCAAACCACAGGAAAAAGCCGACCTGACGTTTTTCCTGCCCGATGAAACATTCACACTGGAACAACGACATATACGGTCAAAATCGAAGAACACTCCGTTCATGGGAAAGCAGCTTACGGGCCGTGTAATTGGGATTATAAACGGAGACAAGCTATTTTTGAACCAATAAACCAGTAAACAACTAATAACAACCAATAAAACCAAACTATCATGGAAAAGAAAGTCACCTCTCATATTACAAAGGGCATAGTTATATCTCTTATCCTAATTGTATTTGGATTGATTGCAAACTTCGCCGGCTTTGAATATGAATCATGGTACCGCTGGATTCCGACCCTTATACTCTGCATAGGCATTATCTGGGCCTGCATCAACTATGCAAACCAGATGAACAACGCGGTTACTTTCGGGAATGTGTTTGCCCACGGATTTAAAACAAGCGCTGTTGTTACAGTGCTCACCGTGATATTTGCACTGATCTCCATTTACCTGATATTCCCAGAATCAAAGGAAAAGGCCATGGAAATTGCGCGCCAGGAAATGGATAAGAACCCGCAGATCACCGAGGAGCAAGCCGACCAGGCCATGGAAATCGTGGACAGGTTTTTTATCATCAGCGTAATCGGGGGCATGATACTAATGACGCTCATCGCAGGCGCCATCTCTTCATTGCTGGGAGCCGCATTCGCCAAAAAAACTCCTCCTTCTCCCTTTAACAATCCTAACCCATAGCCTTCATGGACGTTTCCATAGTAATTCCATTATTCGACGAAGAAGAATCATTGCCTGAATTATGCGCATGGATACAGCGCGTGACAAAGGAAAACAACCTGTCGTACGAGATCATACTCGTAGACGATGGCAGCACCGATTCATCGTGGCAGGTCATTGAATCGTTGCGACAGCAAAGCCCGCAGATCAAGGGCATCAAGTTCCAGCGTAATTATGGCAAATCGGCCGCGTTGAATGAAGGATTCCGCACAGCCAAAGGCAATGTGGTGATTACCATGGACGCCGACCTGCAGGACAGTCCCGATGAAATTCCCGCGCTGTATAATATGATCATGCAGGATGGCCGCGACATGGTGAGCGGTTGGAAGAAAGTAAGGCACGACCCCATTTCGAAGACCATTCCTTCCAAATTGTTCAACTGGGTCACGGCCAAGGTTACCAAAATAAAATTGCACGATTTCAACTGCGGGCTCAAAGCGTACCGGCTCAACGTGGTAAAAAGCATAGAAGTGTACGGCGAAATGCACCGGTACATACCCGTTATTGCCAAATGGGCCGGCTTTAGAAAGATCGGTGAGAAAGTAGTGGAGCACAGGCCTAGAAAATATGGGCGCACCAAGTTCGGGCTCGAACGTTTTATCAACGGGTTCCTCGACCTTGCTTCCATTATGTTCGTAGGAAAATATGGCAAACGTCCCATGCATTTTTTTGGTATCTGGGGAACGATCTCCTTCCTGCTGGGACTCGGCATTAGCTTATACCTGATCATTTCAAAGCTCATCAATTATGATTTCGCCATCACAGTAAGGCCGGGCTTTTACCTGGCGCTGGCAGCCATGATCATCGGTACGCAATTATTTGTAACGGGATTCGTGGCCGAGCTCATTGTGCGCAATGCAACTGGCAGGAACGTGTACCTCGTTGAAAAACGCATCGGCACTGAATAAGTCATTGGGTCATTAAGTCATTAGGTCAATGCCCTGATGACTTAATGACCCAACACATGAACTAGCAAAATGAACGTAATCATAGTCGGCCCTGCCCATCCACTCAGGGGTGGTCTAACCACATTCAATGAACGGTTGGCCGCAGCATTCATCAGCCAGGGCCATTCCTGTGAGATCTGGTCTTTCTCGCTCCAATATCCATCTTTCTTATTTCCCGGCACCACCCAATACACAACGGAGCCGCCCCCTGAAGGAATCACCATTCGCACCGTCATCAATTCAATCAATCCACTGAATTGGATAAAGGTTGGCAATGCGTTGAAAAAAGCAAGGCCTGATATCGTATTGGTGAGATACTGGCTCCCCTTCATGGGCCCTGCACTCGGCACCATTTTACGGCGGGCAAAAAAAAATGATCATACAAGAATAGTAGCGCTTACCGACAATGTTATCCCGCACGAGAAAAGGCCCGGCGATAAAATGTTCACGAAATATTTCCTGAAAGCTTGCCACGCCTTCATTACCATGAGTGAAAAAGTATTGCAAGACCTCAGGAAGTTTGAACCGGCCAAACCCGCGCAACTGGTGCTGCATCCGCTGTATGATAATTTCGGTGAAGCCGTTCCAAAAGCTTCGGCACGCCAGCACCTTGGATTGGAAAATTCCGGCAGGATCATTTTATTCTTTGGTTTCATCCGCAAGTACAAAGGCCTCGACCTTTTGCTGGAAGCAATGGCCGATGCACGGATCGGTCAGCAGCAGGTTCGCCTGTTGGTGGCGGGTGAATTTTACGAGGATGAAAAACCTTACCACGCCATTATCGAAAAGCATAACATTGGCGACCGGCTTCTGTTGCGCACGCAGTTCATTCCCGACAGCGAGGTACGCTATTACCTCTGCGCGGCAGACGCGGTGGTGCAACCCTACAGGAATGCCACGCAAAGTGGCGTAACGCCCCTTGCCTATCATTTTGAAAAGCCGATGATCGTTACCAATGTCGGCGGGCTTCCAACCCTGGTGCCCGATGGCCGCAGTGGGCTGGTATGCGAGCCCGAGCCGGCATCTCTTGCCAATGCCATACTGCGTTTCTATGAATTAGGCGAGGATTATTTTATTCCCCATCTTCGCACCGAAAAACAAAAATATTCCTGGCAAAACCTGGTAAACGGGATTTTAGCAGTAGCAAAACAGCAATGATCTATCGAAGTAAAGCACCATTACGCATCGGGTTGGCAGGCGGCGGTACGGACGTGAGCCCTTTTTGTGACCTCTATGGCGGCGCCATTCTTAATGCCACGGTCTCATTGTTTGCTTATGCCAACCTGGAGCCATTGAATGAAAACGGCATCATTCTGCAAGCGATCGACCGCAAGGAAGAGCAACGGTTCGAATGGAACAGCCAACTGCCCATCGATGGTAAATTAGACCTGCTTAAAGGAGTATACAACCGCATTCACCGGGAGTACGGCGCGCCGCTTACGGGCTTTCGGCTTTCCACGTTTGTGGATGCGCCCGCCGGTTCGGGATTGGGCACTTCTTCAACATTGGTGGTAGCCATCATCGGCGCATTTGCCGAAATGTTGCGGCTGCCATTGGGTGAATACGATATCGCACACCTGGCCTATGAAATAGAAAGGCAGGAGCTCAAAATGGCGGGAGGCCGGCAGGACCAATACGCCGCTACCTTCGGTGGGGTGAACTACATGGAATTTTATGGCGAAGAAAAAGTGATCGTAAACCCGCTCCGGATAAAACAACAGTACCTTTTTGAACTGGAGAATAACCTCTTGTTATATTACACCGCTACCAGCCGCGAATCGGCGCATATTATCGAAAGGCAAAGCCGCAACGTGGTCGAAAAACAGGAATCTTCCATCGAGGCGATGCACCAACTGAAACACCAGGCACAATTGATGAAGGAAGCATTGCTGAAAGGCAGGCTGCACGAGATTGGTGAAATCCTCGACTTCGGGTTCCAGCAAAAAAGAAAAATGGCGGAAGGCATTTCCAACAATCTTATGGAAGAACTGTATGAAACGGCCAAAAAAGCCGGCGCTACGGGTGGCAAGATATCAGGCGCGGGCGGCGGCGGATTCATGATCTTTTACTGCCCTGAAAACTCAAAATACAATGTAATGAATGCCCTGGAAAAATTTGGCGGGCGAAGCAGGCCATACCAGTTTGTGGATTACGGGCTTACCACCTGGACAATTTGATTATTGATTATTTATTATTAATTATTAAAACGTTCAACGATATCGAAAATCAATAGTCAATAATAAATAACTATCATAACATGACTGAACAAATAAAAAAAATCATCCGTGCATCCATCGAAGTAAAGGAAAAGGTGTTGAACGATGAGCGGTTATTGCAAACCGTTAGAGCGGTCACTATGATATTGGTACAGGCCTTTCGCAATGGCAACCGTGTATACCTTTGCGGCAATGGCGGCAGCGCGGCAGATGCACAGCATCTCGCGGCAGAATTTTCGGGCCGTTTTTATACCGACCGGGAGGCGCTGCCCGCGGAGGCCCTGCACTGCAATACCTCTTATCTTACCGCGGTGGCCAACGATTATGGCTACGATGCTGTATATGCAAGATTGGTGCAGGGTATAACCAATAAAGGCGATGTGCTGATAGGTTTATCCACTTCCGGCAATTCATCCAATATTCTCAAAGCATTTGAAGTTGCCCGCGGCAAAGGGGTTGTTACTATCGGCTTTACCGGCGAAACCGGCGGTAAAATGGCCGCATTCTGCGATCACCTTATCAATGTGCCTTCGAAGGATACGCCGCGTATACAGGAATCGCATATTACTATCGGCCACATCATTTGCCAGCTTGTAGAAGAACAATATTTCGGGTAATGCCATCTGTATAATCCTTCAATCCAATCAATCTGTGCTATATTTTTAACCAGTGATCACATCTGCGATTATACTTGCCGGCGGTTTAGGGACCAGGCTCCGTTCTGCGGTCCCTGACCTTCCTAAATGCATGGCCCCCGTGGCAGGCAAGCCTTTTATCGCGTATGTCATTCATCATTTTCAACAACAGGGCATACGGCATTTCATTTTCGCCCTCGGTTATAAAAGCGAGGCCTTCCTTGAATTCCTGCATCAAGCCCTGCCTGGAAATAATTACCAGCTATCCCTTGAACAGGAACCTCTCGGAACAGGCGGAGCTATCAAACAAGCCTGTTCATTACTTAAGGAAACAAATACGGTGGTGGCCAACGGCGATACCCTTTTCAAAATACAATTGAATAAGCTCGGCACGGTTCATCACTCAAACAATGCGCACTGCACCTTATCCCTCAAGCCCATGGAACAATTCAACCGCTATGGCGTGGTGGAATTGAATGCGGACGGAAGCATAAGGGGTTTTAAAGAAAAACAATATTACGAAGCAGGCTATATCAACGGCGGCGTATATGCGCTGAATGCAGAGAAATTCCTCAAAGAGCAATTACCGGCAAAGTTCTCGTTTGAGCAGGATTATCTTGAAAAGCTGTTTACCACAAGACCCATGCACGGCGTAGTGCAGGACGAATATTTTATCGATATCGGCATACCGGAAGATTATGAGCGCGCCCAAAAAGAAATACATGCTTGATCTAAAAACCATCAACACCAACTGGACCTTGTTCCTTGACCGGGATGGCGTCATCAACCTGGAAAAGCACCAGGATTACGTGTACCATTACGAGGAGTTTATGTTTTACGAAGGCGTAAAGGAAGCGCTGCGCTACCTGTCTACCCGTTTTAAAAGGATCATCATCATTACCAACCAGCGCGGCGTAGGCCGGGAGCTGATGACGGAGCAAGCCCTTATCGACATCCACAGCCAGATGGTAGCCGACATAGAAGCCGTGGGCGGCCGCATTCACAAGATCTATTACTGCACCTCCACCGACGATGCACATCCGAACCGTAAGCCCAATCCCGGCCTGTTCCGCGAAGCGCAGAACGATTTTCCCGACATCAGTCCCGTTACCTCCATTATGGTAGGCAATAACCTGAGCGATATGCAGTTTGGCCGGAATGCGGGAATGCACACCGTTTTCGTGCGCACCACTAACCCCGGGCAGTCCTTCCCCCACCCTCTTATCGACTTGGCTTTCAACGACCTGCCATCTTTTGCAAAAGCTTTGCAGGAAGCATAAAATTTACTTAAGTTTTAAGCGTTCTCTTAAGCCTTGCAAGGGCTTTTGTAATTTCGCACATCTCAGCATCTATGAATTTCAACCGATCGTTCCGCTTAGTATGTTTGTCAGGCCTGGTCCTGGTGCTTTCCCATGCTGCATTCGCGCAGGGTGGCGGCCTGTCTGCCGCTGATAGGAAGCAATTGGAAAGAAAAGAGGATTCATTAAAGCGCTTTGCAAAAAACATCGTATTCGGGAAAGATGCGGCTGAACGCTTCCGGTCCGACAGTAATTTTGTAAGGATACTGGTACGCGCATTAAGGACTAAGCATTCCTTCTATCATCCCCTTGATTCCGTTCCAATTTCAAAACTATACGCACCAGACAGCTCCTTCCGCATTTTTACCTGGCAATTGCAAAAAGACGAATACGTGTACCTGCAAAAAGGCGCTATACAGATGAGGACGCCTGACGGCTCACTGAAGCTCTTCCCCTTGCACGATGTGTCGATGTTTAGCGCAAAACCAGCCGATTCCGTAAGAAGCAGGGAGAACTGGGTAGGCGCCATATACTATAAGATCATACTCAAGACCCATAACAATAAAAAATATTACACGCTGCTCGGCTTCGACGATTTCAGTCCCACCAGCAATAAGAAATGGATGGAAGTGCTCACCTTTAATGAAAAAGGTGAACCTGTTTTCGGAGGGCCCTTCTTTGCGTTTGCTGCAGATTCCGTGAAGAAAGCCGCCGTGCTTCCCCGTTTCAATATCGAGTATAAAAAAGACGCAAGGACTACTTTCAATTATGATCCCGAGCTCGACCTCATTGTTTACGATCACCTGATCTCGGAAAGCGATGAGCCCAACCGTAAAGAGACCTATATTCCCGATGGCGATTTTGAAGGTTTTAAATGGGAGAACGGCCGGTGGGTGCATGTAGACAAGGTCTTCAATTTCCAGTTAAAAGATGGTCAATTCCCCATGGACGAAAAGCTTTTTGATGACGCGGGCAATGCCGATGAAGAGCGCCTCCAGAGAGCCACCGATAAAAATTTGGAAAAGAAAAACCCGCCTAAAAAGACCACTACCCCACCTAAGAAAGGCGGCGGATAATTCAGGGCTTGTTATTTCAATGCTTCTTCAACTTTCAGCAGGATCTGTTCTGTTACCTTCCTCGTAAATGCAGGTGAATAATGCAATCCATCCACGAATGGGTAGCCTGTTTCCTTTTCCAGCATATTGCCCAGGAAAGTAAATCCCGGCAGGCTGTCGGCCTGCTTTTCGATCATGGGATATATTTGGTCATACCGGGTATGCTGGTCTTTAAAGCAAATAGGGTCCTTTTGCTGATTGGGATATTTGTAGAAGGGCACGGGCTGGCAAAAGAAATAGCATTTCGCGCCTGACATGCCGGCCATCATGCCGGCATTGCGGATGTTGCTGAAGTAATGCTGCACAAGCGTAGTGTTGTACGTGTCCAGCGGAATATTTTCAGGGTCCTTGTACATGCGGTCTGCCGTATCCTTAAAATTGAATTTACCGCCTGCGGCCAGGTTTTGATTGAACACCTGCCGCAATATGTACGAGAAATAAGATTGGTTGTAATAGGAAGCTTTGGCAAACCAGAAATCGTTGACACCGTCTACAAAGATCACTATGTCTGGCCGCTTCCCTTCGAACAATAATTTGGTGAACAGTACCAGCTCCTGGTAACTGTAATAAGTAGGCGTTCCGAAATTATGCACTCTGATTGATTTGCCCGCGGGATATTTATCCTTATACAATTGAACGAACTGCGAGGGAATTGTTTCTTCATCGGACACGTTAAATCCAAAAGTGGTAGAGCCGCCAAAAAAATAAATATCCACCGTGTCTTTCGATGATGGATTGATGTATTCGGCGGGCACGCTTTTGCGCTGGGACGCGCTTACATTGACATATTTCCCTTTGTAATCGATGTTCCTGAATTCAACCCATGGCTCATATTCAAAGCGGTTGCTGTTATGTGTTTCTGCAGCAATCTGGCGGTTCATCTCCTCGCTTGCTGCGGGCCGCACCAGTTTTTGGTTGTCTACATTCACGGAACTGCGTTCTCCTTTCAGCATGGCCTTTGCCATCTTCATGGCCTCGATGGTGGCCAGGCTTTCATTTCCATGTTTATGGTAGAGGAACACGCTGAAAATTACTTCCACCAATACAAAAAGCATCAGGAGCAGTATGAGCGTGTACAGCAACTTTTTAGACGCCGGGCGTTTGGGTTTGTTTTCCATCAACTGTGTGTTAGAGGTAAAAATAGATATTGACCCGTAAGAAAAAAAATAGGGGCCATTGCGCTTGCAATAACCCCGGCTTTCATGGTTATCCCAATAGGGTTTAGCCTTTTACTTTGCTCAGGAATACAGGTTCCTGCGGGTTGGTGATATCATAAAAGCAAACGCCGTCGGTAACATACGCAATCAGCACGCTGCCGTAAGGAATTACGTCGGTAAATGTATGGCCGGTAATTTCTTTTTTCTTTACGGGATTGTACGGGTTTTCAAGGTCGAACACCACCATGCCTTGTCCCGCTTCGCATACATATAAGGTTTTGTTTTTGATTCCAAGGCCATGCGGCATCTTCATAACCACGGTCTTTACCAGTTTGGGTTCTTTCAGGTTTTTGATGTCATACACATTCAGCACATTGGCAACATTGCCGCAATTGGTGCCGAAGCTCCTAAGCGTTACATAGGAAACAGAATCATTGGATACAACGGGGTCGCATGCACGAACATGGGTAACGGAGCCTTCTTTTTTGGGATTGGCAGGATCATCGAGGGAATAAATGAACATGCCGGTCCTTCCACCGATGAACAATTTATTTTTATAGGGGAAGATGGTTTCTATGTTCGGGTCGACCAGCGTGAAATTTCCTTTGCGTACCGGTTTGGCAGGGTTCGTAATATCGAAGGTTATCAGCGAAGCGCAATCCAGCGCATACAGGTAATTGCCAACGATGGTGATCCTGGCCAGCGAACCGCCGGCCCCGTTATTGCTGCCACCGCCCGCATTGGCGCTTTCGCTGCCATTCTTTTCGCATGAAGTATTGATAAATGCCGCGAAAAGGAAAAGATATATGATGATGTGTACACGTTTCATAATCGGTGTTTAAAGGGGTTTAGTTATTATAGCACCATGCGTTCTTCACTTTCTTTTCCAGCTTCCATCCTATCACATCTCCTTTCGACTGATCTGGACATACGTAATGAACATTGTGTTTGTCCGGTTTGGAAAATTCAGGTGCTATATAAGCGAAGAACGCACCCTTTACCCTGCTCACCTCTTTGGCGTCGGACCGGTTGCTGATGTCTATCGTCACCAGGTCCTGCATATTATTGGTGAGCAGGAAATCGCCTTTAACGGTTACGTCGGCACATCCTTTAATGGCGATGAAGCCCAGCTTTACCGGGTTCTTCCTGTCGGAATAGTCGATAAGGTGCACGCCTTCGAACTGTTCTACCTGGAACAGCGTGTTGCCCCATACGTAAATTTTGCCGGCGTTAACGGTCGGCTGGGCAGGCCTGGATGTAATGGTGTATCGTGCAGCATCGTAACCGTAGATGGGAACGTAGGCCTCGGCGACTACGTACTCGGGCGGGTTCCTATCGCCATAAAAACCCCAACACGAACTGAGGGTGGTTGCAAAAGCTAAAAGCAGCACAGGCAGGGAATGTCTAATGTATAGCGGTCTCACAAGCAAAGGTTTTGTTGTAGACAAAGCCTCCCTGCGGAGTGATGCTTGAAAAAATAAAATTTAGTAACTGGTCAGTTTCCGGTAACCGGCGGCGTATTATTCATCCAGTTTGAGAACGGCGAGGAATGCTTCCTGTGGTACTTCTACGTTACCTATCTGGCGCATGCGCTTTTTACCTTCCTTTTGTTTCTCCAACAGCTTGCGCTTACGGCTGATATCGCCTCCATAACATTTGGCCGTTACGTCTTTGCGCAGGGCGCTGATGGTTTCACGGGAGATGATCTTAGCACCGATGGCCGCCTGGATCGCGATCTGGAATTGCTGGCGGGGCAACAGCTCTTTGAGTTTTTCACACAGCCTTCGGCCGAAATCCTGGGCACGGCTGCGATGGATGAGTGCGCTCAACGCGTCTACCTTGTCACCATTTAAAAGGATGTCCATCTTTACGATGTCACTGTCGCGATAACCTATTGGGTGGTAGTCGAAAGATGCGTAGCCGCGGGTCTGGCTTTTCAGCTTATCATAGAAATCAAAAACGATCTCGGTCAGTGGCATTTCAAACAACAATTCTACCCTGGTTTGGGTAAGATAGCTTTGGTTCAGCAATATGCCGCGCTTGCCAAGGCAAAGCGTCATGATGTTGCCGATGTATTCAGGCTTGCTGATGATCTGTGCTTTGATGAAAGGCTCTTCGATGCGTTCGAGGTTGGTGGGGTCTGGCATTTCTGTCGGGTTGTTCACGATGTTCTTCTCCCCCTTAGTTGTATAGGCCACGAAGCTAACGTTGGGTACCGTGGTAATTACGGTTTGATCGAACTCCCGCTCCAGGCGCTCCTGGATGATCTCCATGTGCAGCATGCCCAGGAATCCGCAGCGGAAGCCGAATCCCAGTGCCTGTGATGTTTCCAGCTCATAGCTCAGCGATGCATCGTTCAATTGCAGTTTGTCCATGCATTCGCGCAGCTCTTCAAAGTCTTCTGTATTCACGGGAAATATCCCCGCGAACACCATCGGTTTCACTTCTTCAAAACCCTGGATCATTTGCGGGTTGGGGTTAGAGGCCAGCGTAATGGTATCGCCCACCTTTACCTCTTTTGCGTTCTTGATGCCCGTGATGATGTAACCTACGTCGCCGGTCCTTACCTCGGGCTTGGGTTCCAAACCGAGTTTGAGAATTCCTACCTCGTCTGCTTCATATTCAAGATCCGTGGAAACAAACTTTACTTTATCGCCCTTTCGCAAAATTCCATTGATGATGCGGTAATACACGATGATACCGCGAAAGCTGTTGAACACACTGTCGAAGATCAGGGCCTGCAGTGGGGCGGTTTCATCTCCTTTGGGCGAGGGTATCCTTTCTACGATCGCTTCCAGGATTTTGTCTACTCCGGTTCCCGTCCTTCCGCTCGCCAGCAATATTTCTTCGGGCTTGCAGCCGATGAGGTCTATGATCTGGTCCTTTACCTCTTCTATCATCGCACCATCCATATCGATCTTGTTGATCACGGGAATGATCTCCAGGTCATTTTCTATGGCCAGGTAAAGGTTGGAAATGGTTTGTGCCTGGATGCCCTGGGTCGCATCCACCAGCAGCAGGGCGCCTTCGCAGGCTGCGAGAGCCCGGCTCACTTCATAGCTAAAGTCTACGTGACCGGGAGTATCTATCAGGTTCAGCGTATAGTTTTCACCTTTGTAATCGTAACCGATCTGTATGGCGTGGCTCTTGATGGTAATGCCTTTTTCGCGCTCCAGGTCCATGTCGTCCAATACCTGGTCCATCATCTGCCTTTCGGTAATGGTCTTGGTAATTTCCAGCAAGCGGTCTGCCAGGGTACTTTTTCCGTGGTCAATATGGGCAATAATGCAAAAATTGCGGATGTGCTTCATGTTCGTTTCGTCTCAGAAAAATGAGGTGCAAAACTAACTCATTTTAGCCGAAAGGATTCATTATTAATTATTGATTATTAATTATTCATATTGTTTCCACGGCAGGGTGCAGGCAATCTGATCGGCAATAATTAATAATCAATAATTAATAATTACTAATTGCCTTATTTTCGTGACAAATAAAACCCTGTATGGACCTGAAGAACCAGTTTGAACAAGCGGTTACCGATAGCAAATCCTTACCTGAACGTCCCAGCAACGATACGCTCCTGCAATTATATTCCTTATACAAACAAGCAACCGAAGGCGATGTAAATGCCGATCCTCCAGCCAATCCGTTCGATTTTGTGGCAAAGGCCAAATACGAGGCATGGGCGGGATTAAAGGGCAAATCGAAAGATGTTGCCATGAAAGAATATGTTCAACTGGTGGAGAAATTGAAAAATTAGGTCCCGGCGAATTCCCTGTACAGGTCCGCGAATTGTTTTCCTACGGTCTCATAACTGAATAATTGTTGTGCCTGCGCGGCTATGCTTTGCCGGTTAAACCGCTCAGGATGCTCCATGCATTGCAGCATGGCCTGCAGCAATTCGCCTTCATTGCCGGGTTGCACCAGCATGCCGTTCGATGCATTGATTACTTCGGGTATGCCTCCTACCGCGGTAGCAATTACTGGTAGTCCGCAACACAGCGATTCCAGTACCACACAAGGCAGGTTTTCGTAACGGCTGAACAGCAGGAGTGCCGATGCGTATTGCATTTCTTTTGCCACCTGTTGATAAGCAACAACCCCTTTCCATGTGATGTGCGTGTCCAGGCCAAGAGTAGTGGCCAGCCTTTTCAATTCCGGGGTATCCCAACCCAGCATAACGCATTCCCAATCGTGCCGAAGCTTTTTTAATTGATGAAAGGCCTGCAGCATGCCTTGTACATTTTTTGGATGGTCCATAGTAGAGGCGTGCAGGAAGCGGAACCGTTCAGGCTGGGACGGGCTATAATGAAAATAGCGGGTATCGGCCACGTTGGGAATAATGTGCATGTGTCGAATGGCGAACAATTCCTGCAAGCGCCTGCCGAGCTTTTGCGAGACCGTGGTGGCAGCGGCGGCCTGCTTAAAGATCAGCCTAACCCATTTGCGGTAATAGTTGCTGCGATTGTGGTAATTGTCCGGCACTTCTTCGGAATAAGCCGATGAATGCTCGCTGATTATATAAGGCACCTGCAATTTATGCTGAAGCCATAAGGCCATACGTCCCGCCTTCATGGGAACGTGCACGTGTACCATGTCGGGCTTTCCTTTTTGAGCTATATACTGTTGAAGGTATTGCCGGAAGGTGTGAAAATACCCGAGATTGTAACGAAGCTTATCCAATAAGCCAAAGCCTGTTTTTTTGTATTTAAAATAGATGATGATCTCGGTAAGCTGGCCTGTAGTATTGGTCACGGCCCTGGACTGTAGGATGTTCACGTCTGGCCCATGCTGTGCCACGTATATAACGGTGATGGGCAATTGCTCGGCCACCGCATGTGCGTGGCGCTGGATGAAATCGCCATTGTAGGCATTCAATTCATCGGGGTACCAACCGGGCAGCCAAAGGATGTGTTTCATATTGCTTTCGCGGCTATCAGCATTGAATATCCGCCCCACCATTTTACCGCTCTTTCTTTGCTTAGGTTAAAGGAAAGGTTTCTGACGGCTTTTTTTACGCGGCCTGAAAGGCCGCGTGGCCGCTCCAGGTCGCACACCGGTTGGGTATACCGCCAATCCATAACGGTATATCGCGCATCGCGCAGCATCCATAACACCATTTCCTTGCTGAAATAATGGATATGGCCCGAATGCTCGCGCTCCTGCAACAACAATTGCGGTTTCATCAGGCTTCTGCACGAAAGGTCTAATGGAACATGGAATATGAAGTGACGCGCCGCGCTTCTTATATTTTCCAGCAAACCATAATAATCCGGTACGTGCTCCAATACGTCTATCAGCAATAACAGGTCGGCTGTAACTGAACTGTCTGGCAGCGCCGCCTCACGAAAACTGACCCTGCTGTTTGCATACTGTTGGGCCATTCCAATGGCGTCCGGCGAAATATCATATCCTGTTACATTGGCCTGGGGATAGTGAACCGCAAGCTCGGACAATATCCTGCCGCTGCCGCAGCCTACTTCTACAATGGTGTTGACGGGTAAACGGTGTTGATCGATCATGTCGCGGATCCACGCGCTCTTCAATACCGCGTCGTCCCCATCCCAAGTGGGATGCCGGCGCAGGTATTCACCATTCGTATACATTTCAGTTCGCTTCAGCACGTATATATTGTTTTACCTTGTCCCAATCCGACCATTTGGGAATGAAGAATGCCATCAGGTCCGAGCGGTATTCTTTCCTGAACTCGCGCAGCACATATACCTGGAAACAAATATATCCAATACTGCTTACGAGCGCCGCTGCCATAATGCCGTACCGGGGAATGAGCAAAAAGTCGCCGGCAACAATCACTATAAATGCGATCATAGAACCCCTGATGTTGATGCCCATCTTATTGCGGCCGGCATAAAACGCGGTAAGCAACGACAAAGTAGAGAGCGATAAAATTCCCGGCGTCAGCAACACAAATGGCGCATACATCTGGTCGAACGAATGACCATACACCAATGGGAACAACCACTTGCCCGTTACCAGTATCACTGCCACAAATACAATGTAAAAAAACAACAGCCAGCGCGATATGATCTCGATCACGCTGCGGATATGGTCCTGGTTGCCACCCGCCGTTCTGGTAAATACGGCCGTTGCTATGATCGATGGCAATAATAAAAATATCTGTCCAAGCTTCGACACCTGTATGTAGTTGCCCAGCGCTTCAGGAGTGCAGAACGATTCCACGAACCAATAATCGACCCTGTATACCAAAAAGAAAATAACATTCGCCATGAGCGCCGCAAATGCATAGTTCAGCAATTGCTTCATCTCGTGCCGTGCGGGCAATTGTATGTTCAGGAATGCCCTGCCCTGTCCTGCCGACCATGCGATAAATATTAATAATCCCTGCACCAGGAACGAGGCCATGTACACTTGCAGCATCAGGTCTTCAACTTCCGGGTCATAATGGTTCACATATGCATCTGCTATACTTACAGCAACCAGCACATTTATTACCAGCAGGATAATATTGGGAAGCACCGGCCGGTTATGTGCATAGTATAAGCTGCCGAAATAGTTAGTAAGCACTACGCCCAGCACATATATGAATGAAATGATGTAGGGCGAATCGAACCAGGCGCCGGCCTGCTGCCCGAAGAACAACATGAACAAAGCGGAGCTGAGCAAGGCGCTCACAATCGCCAGTACAAGGCCAATGCCTGTAAGCTTGCTGATGCTGATATCTTTCCGCGAAGCGAAATATCCCAGTGCAGATTCCAGGCTTAGGCTTGTGATCAATAAAAGAAAGGAAAGATTGGTGATGAAGTAATTGACCAAACCGCTTCCATGGGCCTTAAACATCCGGGCGATAATAATATTCAAAGCGAACACGGAGGCATAATACAGCCCCCGCCAGATGATAGCCTGGTAAATGAGTTTTTGTAAACGCATCTGCGACCGCTAATCTAACACGGATTTGAGAAAAGCGCAGATTTATTTAAGAATGCACGGATGGGAAAAGCAGGGATTGTAAATCAGATATGGATTTCACAAATGAATGCATGGTCTGTGCTTTCTTTAAAATTGGTGATTATTCCCAGAATTTTACTGGATAGTTTTTGCACGTTGAGCTGATCTGCGATGGAAAGTGTGCGCCTACCTGTTGTAATTCCGATTCGGGCACCATTTCCTGCGCTTTCTCCAGCACCAGCCTTTCTTCAAAGCGTACGTGCTGTTCCAGCAAAGTAGAAAAAGCCCGGAAGCCTTGATAGGAAGCGCCTCCATTCAGAATGCGTTGCGAAAGCACACGCAACAGTTCATGGTCGCGCAATAACGATTGAATAATGTATTCCGGGAACTTTCGCTGGCGAAGCTGGGGTACCAGGAAATTTTCTTCCAGGACAAAATGTTTGCTGAGGTCATTGTCCCAAACTTTGCGGGTAAAATCCTGTAATACTTTAAGGTCGGTTTGTTTGCGTACTCCTTTTTCAATCATAAGGCACGCCATCAATGCATCGTGGTGTTGCCGGGAAATTGGCTGCAAGCCTGCGTCTCTTTTCATGGGTATCACCCTCCATTTATGGAGTAGCTAATTATATGCCGTAATAAAAAACTGGGGAAAATTAACACATTATTGGAGCGAGCGTATGATCTCCACAAAGTCGTCCGCCACTAATGATGCGCCACCTACCAATCCGCCGTCCACATCGGGACAGCTGAACAATTCCCGCGCATTGTTTGCCTTTACGCTGCCGCCATACAATATCGATATTTCGTCGGCCACTTCTACCCCGTATTGAGACGCCAATACCCCGCGGAGGTGCGCATGCATTTCCTGGGCTTGTTCGGCAGTAGCGGTCTTGCCCGTGCCTATAGCCCAGATGGGTTCATATGCAATGATGATGTTGCCGAGCTGCTCCGCATTAAGGTGAAAGAGTGATTCGCGTAACTGTGTTTCCACAAAACTGTTTTGATTGCCCGCTTCGCGTATGGGCAAGGCCTCACCGCAACAAAATATAGGCGTGATGTCGTTTTCCAGGCAGCGGTCGATTTTTTCGGCCAGCATCTGGTTCGACTCGCCAAAATATTCCCTGCGCTCGCTATGCCCGAGAATGCAGTACTCAATCCCGATGGATTGCAACATTTCTGCGGATACCTCACCGGTATACGCGCCGGATTTTTTATGATAGCAATTCTGGGCCGCTGTAAAATAATTTGGCTCTTCAGCCACCTCGCTGTTTGTCATAATAAGGTAAGGGAACGGAACAGCAAACAGCACCATTTGATCGGGCGATAATGCTATGCCGGGTTTCAGTATCTCATTCAACAGTTTTTCGGCCTGCTGGTAAGTACAATTCATTTTCCAGTTGGCTGCAGCTATTTGTTTTCTCATCATCGTATTATAATTCGTCAAAAATAGTTTTCAACTGCTGAATATCATCCTCGGTGAGCGATTGATTTTTCAATTTTTTCCAGTTCCCAATATCTTTCAACGCTTTTTCAAATTCATATTTTGATAATGTGTGATTGCCCCAGGTAAAGTCAGGAATATGCTTTGGCGTTAGTCCTTCGCCAAATACATTGCAGCATACGCCTACCATGGTGCCGGTATTGAATGATGAATTGATGGCCGAACGGGAATAATCGCCCATGAGCAGCCCGCATTTTTGTCCCGCATTGCTGAATGTTTTGCCGGCATTGTCCCAGACCTTTACATCACCCGCCGTGTTTTTGATGTTGGAATTGGAAGTGCCCGCGCCCAGGTTGCACCACTCGCCTATTACCGAATCGCCGAGGTAACCGTCATGGGCCTTGTTGGAATAACCGAACAGCACCGAATTCTTGATCTCTCCGCCTACTACGCAGTGCGGGCCAACGGTTGTTGCCCCGTAAATGCGGCTGCCCATTTTTACTACCGAGCCCTCGCCCAATGAAAAAGGGCCGCGGATAAAGCTTCCTTCCATGATCTCGGCGTTGCGGCCGATATAGATGGGCCCGGTAGAGGCGTTCAGCATGCAATGGCCCAGGGTCGCTCCCGGCTCTATAAATACGTTGGTGGAGCTGATTACCTGCACCGTGTCCGGGATAGACCCGGAATTCTTATTCGCCCTTAGCAAGGCAAAGTCTTCGCGGATGGCCTGGTCATTAAATAAAAAGATCTCCCAGGGGTGTTTTAGCTGGCGCAGGCCTTCAGGCATTTGTTCCGGCGGCCGCCCCCGCTCCAGCACTAAATCGGCAAAAGCCTTCGTAGGAATAATATTGGCGGGAATGATGAGGGCCTCTCCGGAATATTCTCCATTGTTCCTGGCCTTTAGGGGTTTAAGGCCGGTGAGCAATTCCCATTTTTCGCGAATGGTGAGGATGCCTACCCTGATATCGGAAGTGTGGCGGGTGCGGGTGAACGGGTACAGGCTCTCGGCTATTGGGCTATCATCCAGGATCAGTTTCATGCGGATAAAGCTAATAAAAAACCCGAGGAAGAATCCCCGGGTCAAGTATAGCCATGAAAAACAAAAAATCTTTATGCTTATTTTTTAGCGTATTTCTTCTTGAACTTATCGATACGGCCTGCTGTATCTACCAATACTTTCTGGCCTGTAAAGAACGGGTGAGAAGTGTTCGAAATTTCCAGCTTGATCAGCGGGTATTCCTTTCCATCTTCCCATTTGATGCTTTCTTTGGTAGGCGCGGATGAACGGCTCAAAAATGAATAGCCATTACTCATGTCCTTAAAAACAACGAACCTATAGTTTTCCGGATGAATCCCTTTTTTCATAACAACTTGACTTTTAGCAATATACGATTTGAGCCGTACGGTTTAAAAAATTGACTTGCAAAAGTAAGCCATAGTTGCCAAATATTCAAAATGTTTTATCGCCCACGGCCGGACCCTATTGTCAATAACTTCCACTTCACATTCAGTATTCACTTGCCGGTAAAACAACCACGCCATCTGTATAATCCAACTATCGTTCCTAATCCGTGCTTAATCGCGCATATTCACAAACTGCAGGGCTACATCAAGGTTTGCATTCTTGCACAATTGGATCACGGACTGCAGATCGTCTATCTTTTTGCCGGTTACCCTCACCAGGTCATCCATGATCTGCGGCTGAACCTTCAGCCCGCTATCTTTCACTAATTTAGTAATCTTTTTGGCATCTTCCTGATTAAGCCCATTTTTTACTACAACTTCTTTTTTCAGCACCTTGCCGGACTGCCTCGCCTCCTTGCTGAAGTCGAATGCTTTTGCATCGATGCCTTGCCGCATGCCGCGGCTTAGCAGCACGTCGGTCAGCTGCCGCATCTTCATATCATCGTCCGTCTCGATATTGAGTTTGTATTCTTTCTTGTTGAGGTCAATTACTACGTGCGCATCCTTGAAATCGAACCGGTTGGTAATTTCTTTGCGTGTTATGTTCACGGCATTCTCCAGCGCTTGAGCATCTACTTTAGATACGATATCGAATGAAGGCATCAGTTAGTTCCGGAATTTTAGAATCGGGAAATTGGGAAATTTATCGCAAATTCCAAAATTTCCTTCAGAGTGGCGCTCTGAACAATTTCCCGATTCAACAATCCGGTTCAAATTTATTGCTGGCCCTGGCCGGCCCTGCTTTCCTCTTCATTGGTGCCGGTAGTTCTTCTTCTTGCCTGGGCAACGGTAGATTTTCC
This sequence comes from Chitinophagaceae bacterium, assembly GCA_035628135.1. Lineage (GTDB taxonomy): Bacteria > Bacteroidota > Bacteroidia > Chitinophagales > Chitinophagaceae > DASPKM01. The sequence goes on from DASPKM010000004.1 coordinate 88,718, forward strand.
AAATCGATAGCTGAAACTAACCGTAAAGGTGCGGTTGTTCCATCTGTTGCGAACATCCACGTCGATATTGGCGTACTTGGTATGGCCTGAGAACTTCTGCCAATGGAAAGGATCGCGTAAGTTGAAACGCAGGGTTCCCTTTCCTTTCAGCAGGTTATTTTTTTGGGCGCCAAGGGTCATGAAGTACATGGGATCAGCTACAGACAAACCATCTACTCCCTTACCGCGGTACCAGCCGCTGATTTCTCCCGACCAACCTTTCTTAAAGGTGAACATGTTGGACACGTTCACCATAAACGACGTGAATTGCAGGTCTACTACGTCATTCACTTTGGTAGTGGAATTATATACGATGCCTTCATAATGGTTGTTGAACACGTTTACAAAAACGTTCGAGTTCCACCATTTGGCAACCTTTACAGGCGCAGTAACCCCAATGCCTATGTTTTGCAGTTTTGCAACGTTGTCGGGCGTTAAGAAAGTGATCCGCTCATCTTGCTTCAGTATCTGCGAAAGCACATCATTGGTTTCGGTATAGTTCAATACTGTTGTTAAACCATTCTTGAAAGAATGACGGATTTCGAAATTATTGGCATACTGCGGAAGCAGGTATGGATTTCCCTGGCGGAACGTAAGTGAATCAAGATACCACCTGAACGGGTTAAGGTCCTGGTAATTCGGACGATTGATCCTTCTGCCGTAAGAAACAGTCAGCGTATGAGATTTGTTGATCTGATAATTCAGATAAATAGTAGGGAATAAACTGGTATAGTTTCTCGTAAACGATGAATCAAGCGCTACCTGGTTTCCCCTCGAAACCGTATTCTCCATTCTCAACCCTGTTTGTGCGCTGAATTTTTTCCATTGCTTATTGATACTTATATAAGCCGCGTTGATGTTCTCTTTGTAAATAAAATGATTTGAACGCGCATTATCCTTTACCCAATCATTACCCGCCCAACGGCTATATACGACCTCATTATCATTTTGCACATAGCTTATCTTGAAACCGGCGTCAAATCGCATATTATTCTTTAAAGGTTTTGTATAGTCGGATTTGATAGAATAGATATCGATAACACCAGGAATATCTCCTTTCAATTCAAAATGGCCGGTTTTGGGCCCTCCCGGCGCATCGTACGTGTCTGTAAGCAGCAGCGAGGTAGAGCTGTTTTTGTAGCCAACATAGTCGAGGTCCACAGTGATCTCCTGTCCTGTTGAATCGAATATGTGTTTATAATTAAGGTTTCCTGAAAAATTTGAAAAGTTCAGCTTGGTGGTGCTAATCGATTCCAATACGGACTCTATAGAACCGTCGGGCCTGATCAGCGTTTGTGTATTATTGTTATGGGGTCTTCCTGCAAAAGTGAATCCATTCAATACAATGCCCCAGGTGGTTCTTTTGTTCTTAAAGAAATCCAGTCCCACTTTAACGGTGTAGTTATTATTTCGGCCGTTGAAAACTGAATTCTGGCGTGTTGTTACGTCTATGGCGCCATTCGGTTCGTACAACCTTCTTTCCAGGGTAAGGTCGCTTTTGTTTTCATTGTAGTTGTAGTTGACGTTACCGAACAGGTTGATCTTCCCTTTCCTGTAGTTCAGGTTCAGGCTTTCGGAAGCGCGTACGGGCGTCAAGGTAGCGTTAGCCCTTTTATAAAATCCCATTGTGCCACCCGTGGTAAAGCTTCCATTGAAACCTTCATTCCTGCTTTTCTTTGTTTTGATATTGATGATGCCCGAATTTCCCGAAGCATCATATTTGGCCGGGGGATTCGTCATGATCTCGATCTGGTCCAGTCCCGAAGCCGGCATATTGCGCAATACATTGGCAAGGTCCGTTGCAGACAGGTAGGTCGGCTTTCCATCCATCATCACAATCACGCCCTGTTTGCCCTTCAAGCTGATATTTCCGTCATTGTCAACTGAAATGCCCGGCGATTTTTCCAGCACTTCCAGTGCAGTTGCTCCTGCGTTGGTGGGCGCGGCTTCCACATTCACGACTGTCCTGTCAATTTTATTTTCGATCAATGGCCGCTTACCGGTAACAGTAACCTCACCTAAGGATTTAGGAGCAGGCGCCAATTTTAAAGCATCGAGCTTTACAGAACTTTTTTCTGCAGAAATCGTAAATGGCTGGCTGGAAATTTTTGTAAAGCCTGTAGCGGTAATCGCCAGAACGTATTCGCCCTCGGCAATTTTTTCAAATTCAAAAATTCCGGCCTTATCGGTGATGCCGGCTTTTACAAGGGCCTTGTCTTTAGTGCGCAACAGGGTAACAGTGGCAGATTCGATGGGCTGATGTTTGTCGTCGGTGACCACACCTGTGATCTTCCCATTCTTGGTTTGTGCGAACAGTGATGTGCAGCAGCAGCACATCAACAGGAAAGTAAAAAACCTTTTCATGCGTTTAAGAGTTTTGTTTTTCATTAGCCTACGGCAAAAATCCGCCGTAAGTCCTGGTTTTAAAAAGCAATTATGACGAGATAGTGACAAGACGTTTTAAAGGGGCCATATCAGGTTTCAATACACCAACGGAAACAATCAGGGATAAACGAACTGACGAGCCTGTCGTGTATTTACCAAAAGAGCCTCCCTTACCGGGAGGCTGTTGAATCATGGCTATATGGTTGTTAGGGTTATTCACCTGATTTTACGCGATTTTGTTCTTCGGCTGCACTTGCTTTTTTACGTTGCGTGTTTCCATTGAGCGGTTTGCCGAACCTATAAGTAAATGCTATGTTGGCAACCCTTGAATCGCGGTAGTTCCGGAACCTGGCTTCTGTTGATTCGAAATTGATAGTGCCCTTCGGCATCTGTGTATAGAGAATGTCGCGCACGTTGAATCTCACAGTGCCCTTTCCTTTCATCACCTGCTTCGATACACCCACGCCCAATTGTCCCATCGGCTGGATCTGTATTTGTCCTTCGATGCCTTTAGACCTGTACCATCCGCTTACTTCGGCGCTCCATCCTTTTTTGAAACGGAACTGGTTGTTCATGTTCACCATAAAGTTGGTGGCTTCTATTTCCAGGAACTCGCCGTGCACAATGCCACTGAACTTAGTGTGGTTAACATTGGTATAGATCATGGTAGTGAACCATTTTGTCAAAGGCTTTTGCAGGCTGATGGCTGCTCCGCCGTTCTGGCGTTTGCCAAGGTTTCCTTCGCGAACGATGGTGGCATAACCATTCTCGCCATTGGGCTTTTGCTCCTGGTCGAACGTTTCGGTCATGAAATCAGTGGTCACACCGTAGTTGAGCGTGGTAGTAAGCATACCCTTATAGATATGCGTAAATTCTACGTTGTTGGAATATTGCGGTTTCAGGAAGGGGTTGCCGGAACCATAAGTGTATTTGTCGATAAAGAACATGAAGGGGTTCAGGTCCTGGTAAGCAGGACGGTCGATCCTGCGGCCGAACGAAAGACCGAACTGGTTCGATTTGTTGGCGCTGTAGCTCACATACATTGTCGGGAACAGGCTGCTGTACGAATTATCGAACGAAGAGTCGGCTTGTGTAGGATTGCCATACTGGTGTCCTTTGTAATTCGTGTTCTCGAAGCGCAACCCCGCCTGTATGCCCCACTGCTTGTTGAGCTGCCTGTTCACGCTTACATAGGCTGCATTCACGTTCTCTTTGTATTTGAAGAAATTGGTCTTGGTATAATCTGGCTGCCATTCGCTCATCCACTCGAAATAATTGGCCTTGCTGTCGTTGACCACATAACTCGACTTTACGCCCATTTCCATCTTCATGCCTTTCTTCAGGGGCAGCGTGTAATCCATGCGGGCAGAATAGATATCTATATTACCGGGAAGGTCGCCCAACAATTGCTCATCGTATTTTTTTACCCAGCCACCGGAAAAAGTGGTATTCACAAAGTATTGGTCGTTGCCGATCCGGTAAGCAATGCGGTCGACGTCAATGGTCAATTCCCTTCCGGTAGAATCGAACTGGTGGCGCAGGTTCAGGTTCACGCTTCCGTTCTTCCACAATTCTGTAACCCTGGTGCCTGCGTGAACAATGGAGTCTACGTTTAATTGGGGGTCTTTCAGGTAGCTGGTATTATCGCCCAACTGCCTCGATGTATTATAGAAGCCCGACAGCACAATACCGAGTGTGGTCCTTTTGGTCAGGAAATAATCCATGCCGAGTTTCAGGTTGTTGCTCATGTTGCGGCGCTTCATGAACGAGCTTTGTTCGAATATTGCGTTGGTTGTTTTATCGTCGTTTTTGTAGCGGCGGAAAATATCCAGTTGCTGGAAGTTGTTGTTGCGTCCGAAGCTGTAGGTACCGAAAATATTTATTTTGCCATTGCGGTAGTTCATGTTCACACTCTCGTTGGTCTTGAAGTACACGCCTTGTCCTGCACCCACGGTGAGGCTTCCGTTAAAGCCTTTCACTTTATTTTTCTTTGTCTTGATATTGATCACGCCTGCATTGCCAGATGCGTCGAACCTGGCGGGTGGGTTGGTCATGATCTCTACCTGGTCGAGTTGTGTTGCCTGCATGCCACGCAGCATGTTGGCCAATTCAGGGCCGCTCAAGTATGAGGGACGCCCGTCGACCAAAATGATAACACCTTGTTTTCCTTTCAGGCTGATGTTGCCATCTTTATCCACCTGCACGCCGGGCGCTTTTTCCAGCACTTCCAGTGCGGTGGCTCCCACGTTTGTGATAGAGGCTTCCACGTTCACTACGGTACGGTCGATCTTTTGCTCAACCATGGGCCTGGCGGTAGAAACCGTTACTGCTGCAAGGTCTTTGCTTTTAACTGCCAGCACCATGGGTTGCAGGGCTATTGATTTATTGGCTTCGCTTATTTCGAAAGCGGGAGAATAAGATTTGTTATAACCCACGGCACTTACCATTACCAGGTATTGGCCGGGCTTAGTGTTATCAAATTCGAATTTGCCCGATTTGTCGGACATCATGATCTTAACGAGGGAGGAATCTTTGCTTTTTAAAAGGGAGATGGTGGCCGCTTCTATTGCTTTTGAGCCGTCCCCTACCGAACCTTTAATGCTGGACTGCAATTGGGCAAGTCCGGCCAGGGAGCTAATCATAAGCATTGCGATGGTCAGAATCTTTTTCATGATAGTTCTTTTATTAAGTTGGTACTTATTGTTGTCAATTACATTTCAAAGGTAGGTACTTTGCAATGCAAGGAACATTGTTTTGTGTTGAAGGGTTTGAAACCCTGATATCTGGCAATTGCGTGACAGGGAATGTGACGGCCAAAGGAGCAAGGGGGTTACAATCCTGCTTTTTTATGCGGATGAGCGGTAGTGACAGGAGATCAGTGGTAAAAAAAAGCGGAATGGCGTTAAAACTGCAAAAAAAGACAGATGAGCACCTGGGACAAACGGTAAGTTGATATTCGGGCCCCTGAGAGCGGCCGGCTAAAGTTTATCTGCAGGATTTTTCAGGTAGGGGGTAGCTGGAAGCAGTATGAAATGATAAAGCCAGCTTAATAAACGGGCAAACTGGGCTTCCGGAACGAAACCAAACTTGAAGGGCCAGGTGCTTAAAGGGCCGTGGAAAGGACGAAAAAGGCTGATTTAAGCCGCAGGCGCCCGCTTTTTCCGTCTTATAAGGATAATTAAGACCCCGGCAAGGACCAGGAAAAATGAGATGATTTCCGCCTGAGTGGGATGGAAGCCCATAATATCATATTCTGTATTTACCCGGATCTTCTCTACAAAGAACCGTTCAATGCCGTTTAATATCAGGTATATGCCAAAGATTATCCCGGCCGTCCTAATACGTTTGCGGATGCCCCAGAGGAAAAAGAAAAGGATGGTACAAATCACCGTCTCATAAAATGGCGTTGGATATACCGGCACTGGCAAAACATAACAATGATCCTCCTTACAGCCTGGGATAGGCATGCCATCTTTAATTACATTGTGTGGATAGGCATAGGCCACGGTCCACGTAGGAAGGAAAGAAGGTGCCTTTACTGGCGCGTGCTCCACTTCGGAACCCCTGAACTGCTTGGCATAAAACTCCTGGTTGGCGGCTACTGCTTGCCGGAAAGTAGCGGTATCGGCGGGTACCGACTTGCCCGGCAACTGTGTTACATAAGCGCTGTTTAAGATACCCCAATCACCGTCTCCACTAACCTGGCAGCCTAAGCGCCCGATGGCGTATGCTATCATCAAAGCGGGCGCCATGGAATCGCCCAGATGCCAAAATCCGATCTTATGTTTTCTAGCGTACCAGGCAATTGCCAAACCTGCGCAAATCAATCCACCATAAAAGGTAAGCCCGTCGAATGAAATAAGCGACTCCAGCGGATTGCGCACCAACTGGTCCCAGTTCTCCAGGTTATGAAAGATCTTTGCACCCAGAAAGCCGAACACCGCCGCAAATATCACCATGTCTCCCACCCTGTCGTGCGGCCAGATCCTTATTTTACGCTGCTCGGGCTTTGCCAGCTTTTGCTTGTTCTTTTCATACCATTTCAACCCGGCCAGCAGTAATCCCAATAAAATGCCGGCAGGCAAATTTCCGGCTGAAGAAAATATAAAGCTTTGCGGGTCCTTGAGAACATCGCCTTCAGCAGTAAACAAACCGATGATCTTGTATCCCAATAAAAAACCGAGCAAGAAATTCACGAACAATTCGGCAAGACTGGCGGGACGTCCCACCATGATGGTTTCTTCGGTATATACCATCAGGCCGTCACGCTCTTTGCGACGCAATTCTTTTGTAAGCACCACCGCGGCCGCAATAAAAGCGATGGCCACAAAAAAGCCGAATGAATTAAAGATCCGCAGCCAGTTCCATTCTACACCGAAAATATCTTTGAATGCGTAATAGAGGTTGGGATACATGTAGTGCGTTTAAATTATTCCTTCGCGGGCACAATGATAATTAAAAAATAACGGTGCTGTAAAAATTGCAACAAAAAAACCTCTCCCAGGAATGAGAGAGGTTACACTATGAACAAAGCTGAACAAGTCAGCACAAATACTTTAACAGTACTGCTCGAAAGCATGCAGCAGGTTGTGGGCGATCATCTGGGCCGACCTTCCTTCTATCTGGTGCCTTTCGATGAAATGCACCAATTGGCCATCCTTGAACAATGCAATGGAGGGTGAAGAAGGAGGATAAGGCATCAGGTGCTCGCGCACTCTTTTTACAGCCTCTATGTCGAAACCGGCAAAGCTGGTGGCGAGGTGATCAGGCTTTTTAGCGCTGTTCGCAACCGCCATCAATACACCGGGCCGGGCAGAGCCTGCCGAACAGCCACATACTGAGTTCACCATTACAAGCGTGGTACCGGGTTGTTGAAGCTGGTCATCGACCTGCTGGGGAGTCTTCAAATCGGTAAATCCATTTTCCGTAAGCTCCTCTTTCATAGGAATCACTATTTCTGCTGGATACATTTTCTACGATTTTTAATGAATGCAAAGGTACGGAAAACTTGGTGTTTGCGGCGATTTGCGACAGAATCGGATTATTTGTCAGGCGCAATTCAGGTTTCATGCTAATATGTCGCTTAGATACCCGCCTGCCTGCCCGTCCGGCAGAAAATAATGCAGTGGTACACCCTTTGAGCAAGGGCCATCATATAAACTGATTCAAAAATTTAAAAACATAAAGTATATGCTAGTGAAAGTAAACCACCGCCCGATGCACAGGACCTTCAACTCTATTTTCGATGAGTTGTTCAACGAATTTCCTGTAAAGTTCGATTCCGGACTGCAAACACCCGCAGTGAACATTCATGAAAATGAAAATGCTTACGTAATGGAACTGAATGTTCCCGGCCGGAAGAAAGAAGACTTCCAGATCAGCCTCGAAAACGGTTTGCTGACTGTTAGCTTCGAAAAGAAAGAAGAAAACAACACCGAGAACCAAAAGGTTATCCGCAGGGAGTTTTCTTACCAATCTTTCAAGCGCAGTTTTAACCTCGACAAAAACATCGATACCGAAAACATCCAGGCCAAATACGAGAACGGTATCCTGGCATTGACCCTTCCGAAAAAAGAAGCGGCAAAGCCTTCGAAGAAAGAAATTAACATCCAGTAAGGTTTTCGTTTGACCACTGGGTTAGTTATAATAGTTTAAGCTACACAGTTGATTTTGGTTATGGTCCCTCCTATTCTTAGGAGGGATTTTTTTTATGATTTATTCTGCAATCCATGTTCGATATTTGAAGCTCAAACCAAGTTTTGCGCATGAGATTGTTGGTTCTGGCCCTTTTCCTGTTCCAAGGCCTGCACCTGCAGGCACAGGACAGCATCACCACCGTCATTCCTTCCAGCGTCGATTCGTCGCTGCGTATTTTGAACCTGAACCCGTACATAACGGTGCACGTGGATTCAACGCTGAATTATAAGCTTGAGGTCAATCGGCCGGGAGGCAAGTACTTCTGGTACCTGCGCAATTCGCCTGTAGGCCTGCGCATTAATAAAGACGATGGTACGCTAAGCTTCAAAGCCGAGAAATCGTTTTTTCTTTCCGGGAAATTGAAATACGATCTCCCTTACGGCATCGTCCTCGGCGTGCAAAACCTCGAAAATCCCGCGGAGCGTATCGATACCAGCCTTACACTCGTATTCTATAATACCGAGATCATCCCTTCGCGTGTGAAGCCCTCCGTTAGCTCGACATTATACGTTGATGAAGGCGATGTGGTGAACTTTAAAGTGCAGTGCGAAACCGGCAGCTTCCCTATCGAGCACATCACTTTTTTTACCAATGCTCCTATGAAGGGCTTCGGCCTCGTAAAACAATGCGATGATGACTTCAGTTGGTCGCCTCCCTATGAATTTGTGAAGGAAACAGATTCGGGCAAGGTTAAGATCGTAACGCTCAGCTTTATCGGCACCACGCGTTTTATGGTCAAGGATACCGCGAGCGTACGCATCATTGTACGCGATGCATTGAACTACCCGCTTGCCGTGCAGGAATACCAGTTGCAGGTGAAGTACGTGAACAGCTATATCCTGCAGCTTAAATACACTTTTTTGCAGCTCGATAAAAAAGTAAAGAAGGTAAAGACCACGCGCACGACGTTCGACATTACCTCATCGGCCACGGCACTAACGGGCAGCATCATGGTATCTTCCAGCGATGCCAGCACACAAAAGACGGGAAAGATACTTCCGAGCGTAGGCGTATCGCTGGTGCCCATTAAAGAAGCAGTGGCGCCGCAGAAAGTATATGACCAAAACCAGGCCTCGCTGGTGCGCACCTCCATTAAAAGGCTGGAATACATGCTGCGCGATAATGCATTGCTGGCTGACCGCGACCCTGAGATTGTCAGGAAAACCAACCGTCTGCGCGAGGAATTGAAGCAGATACAGATACAGCTCATCGACATACCCGTTGAGCTGGTCAGCGACATGACCGAAGAAGAACTCAATCAATACTTCAACAGTCCGAAAGTAAACAAGAAGTACAGGACCAGCAGGAAATAATCCATTCCGTAGTAAGCAAACTAAAATAACAACCATGGCAAAGAGCAATAAAAAGGAGCTGTCAACAAAACAACGCGAAGAGCTGCTGAAAACCTTGAAAGCCCGTTTTGAAAAAAACATGAGCCGCCATAAAGGTCTTGAATGGGATGCGATACAAGCAAAGCTGGAAGCCAATGCTGAAAAACTATGGTCGCTGAGTGAAATGGAAAGGACCGGTGGTGAACCAGACGTTGTTGGTCATGATAAAAAAACCGGTGAATACATTTTTTATGACTGTTCTGCAGAAAGTCCCAACGGCCGCAGAAGTGTTTGCTACGACCGCGCAGCGCTCGACTCGAGAAAAGAACATAAACCGGCAGACAGCGCCGTTGATATGGCGACCGCCATGGGCATCGAGCTTTTAACGGAGGAGCAATACCGTCAACTGCAACAGCTTGGAAAATTCGATTTGAAAACTTCGAGCTGGGTACAAACGCCTGCAGCCATCAGGAAACTCGATGGCGCACTTTTTTGTGATCGCCGCTACGACAATGTGTTCCTGTACCACAATGGCGCATCGTCTTATTATGCGGCAAGAGGGTTCCGTGGCGCGTTAAGGGTTTAAAAAAATCTAAATTATTTATTGTTCACATCCCTGGCGGCGACGCGTATCTATCAGGTACTGGATCTTCCATTTGCCGTTTATGCGTACCAGTTGGAAGGAGTTGACGCCGCAATGGCTGAAGTTGCCGTTAAAATAGAACTTATAAGGCGTCCATACTACAGCTAATGGCCCATCTATTTTGATAGTTTCGAAAGTAATACGTTCGTCGGCCGCGCCCTTTGCCAGCTTTGCTATCTGTTCCGCAAAACCGTTTACTCCATCTGTCCTGATAATGGTTTGTCCTTGTTGGTTCCTCGCGATAGTTTGTAAAATGGCGCTGTCTGCAAATGCGTCCCGGATAACATTTGGATCGGAATTTTTCATGCCCTCGAATAGTTGATTTACGGTGGCTTTTACTGAGTCTGCCGCAGTTTGTGCAAGAGTAAGCGTGTGGGTAAAAATGACGACGGTTAATAAAATGAGAAAGTGTTTCATTCGTTAGATAGTTTATAATGTTTGGCTGAAAACTTGAATCGTTAAAGGTAAACCCAACAGCAATGAAAACCAACGTTATTACACCAGCGGTACTCATACTTTCCTTTATCCTGATCGGTACCGCTTGCCGGTCTTCCAAGAACACCGGCGGACATCCTACAGGCAAATCTTATCCTGTGCCGAATGATCCTAATCCAAACAATTTACCTCCGGGGCAGGCTAAAAAAATCTATGGCGATAAATCGGCTAAAAAATATGCGCCGGGTCAGCGTAAAAAACAAACATATCCCCTCATCATTACAAGAACGCCCGACATCATCATCACCCGCCATACCGATGGCCGCAATTATTACCGCAATGCCGACGGTTTGTATTATTGGGAAGGTCCTGATGCACGCTTTTACCTGGACGATATGCACCTGCCGGATATTGCTTACAACAAAAGCGAATACGACGACTGGAAAAACAAGGGCAATAAAAGCAATAACGGAAACAATGGAAACAGCGCCAATAAAGGCAGCAGCGGGAATGCTGATAAAAAACCGGAGTCCAAAGGCAACGGAAAAGCAAAGGGTAAGGGCTAACGCCTACGTATAGCCGAGGATCTTTAGCATGCTTTGCGCGGACTGCTCCTTGGCGTACACCCAGTCCACAAGCTTTCCATTTTTGTCCTGCTCCACAATGATGTGCTTGGGCGAAGGGATAAGGCAATGCTTGATGCCTCCATACCCGCTGATCTGGTCCTGGTAAGCGCCGGTATGGAAAAATCCAACGTATAAAGGTTCGCCGTTGTTGAGCTTTGGCAGGAACACCTCGTTGATGTGCTCTTCGGAATCATAATAATCATGGCTGTCGCACGTGATGCCTCCCAGCACCACGCGTTGGTAGTCCACGTCCCATTTATTGATGGGCAACATCAGGAACCGCTCCCCTATTCCCCAGGTATCGGGCAAAGTGGTAATGAACGAGGAGTCGATCATGTACCAGATCTCGCGGTCGTTCTGCGTTTTTTGCGCGATCACGCTGTAGATATGCGCCATGCTCTCACCGACGGTATAGCTTCCAAACTCGGTGAACACGTTCGGCATGGGCACTTTTGATTTTTTGCAGGCCGATTTGATATTGCCGATGATCTCGTTGATCATGAACTGGTAATCGTACTCAAATCCCAATGAATGTTTGATGGGAAATCCGCCACCAATATTGATGGAATCGAGCTCGGGACATATCTTTTTGAGCTGGCAATACAGGTTGATGATCTTGTTCAATTCGCTCCAGTAATAGATATCGTCCTTAATGCCTTTGTTTAGGAAGATGTGGAGCATCTTCAATTGAAACTTGTTTTCATATCCTTCTATCCTGTCTACATAAAACTCCAGTATATCCTTGGCGCGGATGCCGAGCCGGGAAGTATAAAACGGAAAGGTGGGTTCTTCTTCTGCCGCCACCCTGATGCCCAGCTTGAAAGGCACGCGCACCGATTTGGCATATTCCTTCAGCTCGTCTTTATTGTCCAGTACAGGGATCACGTTCTTAAAGCCAGTATTCAGCAGTTGCGCAATGCGACGGGTATATGATTTTTGCTTGAAGCCATTACAGATGACATAAGTGTCCTTGGTTATTTTCTTTTTATCGTACAGCTTTTTCACAATCTCGATGTCGTACGCGAAAGAAGTTTCCAGGTGAATGTCATGCTTGAGCGATTCTTCCAGCACGAATGAAAAATGGCTGCTCTTGGTACAATAGCAATAATAATATTCGCCCTCGTACTTGTGCTTTTTCATAGCGTTGGCGAACATTTGCTTGGCCTTCCTGATCTGCATACCGATCTTGGGCAGGTAGGTCAGCTTCATGGGAGTGCCGTATTTGTCGATGAGAGCTTTAAGGTCGAGGCCGTTGTACTCGAGGTAATTGTTATCGTTGACTCCGAATCCTTCCTGGGGGAAGTTGAAGGTTTGCTTCACGAGGTCGTGATAAGTATTATTCATTCCGTATGCTGTTTAAGAAATAGCACAGATTTATATGATTAAAGAACTGCGCAGCGTAGCATTTGAACCGGTGCAATGCTCAATTCGTTCAGCTGCGCAGCCCATTATGATGCTTTATCAATGATCGGTTAAGGGAACAAAAATAATTTTTTCAGCATAATAGCAAATAAAAAAACCGGGCCGGGGTACGCGAAGCCGGGGCTAAGCAAAAAAAAGCTCCCGGTTAGCCGGGAGCTTGCAGAAAAAATATCCATCGCGATTACTTCACAGAAGCCACCAGGCTCTTGAAGGACTCGGGATCGTTCATGGCGAGATCGGCCAGGATCTTGCGATCGAGGGTAATGCCCGACTGATTAAGCTTGTGGATGAACTCGGAATAGGTCAATCCTTCTTCGCGAACGGCTGCATTGATGCGTGCAATCCACAAAGTGCGGTACTCACGCTTCTTGAGCTTGCGGCCTACATAGCGATAGGTAAGACCTTTTTCCAATACGTTTTTGGCAACGGTGTAAACATTTTTACGCTTGCCATAGAAGCCTTTGGCTTGCTTGAGAACTCTTTTGCGCCTTGCTTTGGAAGCAACTGCATTTACTGAACGAGGCATATCTTAATAAGTTGAGTAGTTTAAAATTTGTCCGAGGGACTCCCTCGGAGTTGTTACAGAACTTGCGGCTGTTGGCTTATTTAAGCCTCAGCAGCCTTTTTACAAAGTCAAGGTTGGCTTTGTGAACCAGGCCATCTTTACTTAAACTACGTTTGCGCTTTTTTGATTTTTTCGTCAGGATGTGACGCTTGAATGATTTTTGGTGCGTGATCTTTCCAGTGGCCGTTACCTTGAAGCGCTTCTTGGCACTGGAATTGGTTTTAACCTTTGGCATTTCCTATTCAACATTTGTATTACACCCTTGAGGCGTTCCCGAACATTCAGGACTCTTAGCGGGCCTCTTCAGGCAATGATCATCCGCAAAGGATGATTTAAGGGCTGCAAAGGTAAGGAAAAATAGTAAATCAGCGGAAGTGCGGATTTGCAAATGTTTCGAGGCCAAAGGTATTTAATCCGCCAGTACCACCAGGTTGTGCTCCCTTTGGACCTTTTTAGGCAATTTATTGATTACCAGGTTATAAGACTGCCGGACGAAGCGTTCCCATTCTTCTTTGGTCAATTTGGAAACATCGGTGACCAATATCCATTTGGCCCTGGCCATATAAGGAGCGGGGCAACAGCCCTCTTTGCTGGCCATTTCATCGAACTCTTCGTCACGCACCTTGAAAGATATTTTGTTAGGATGGCCCAGCCAGGCTACGCAAAACATTTTACCTGCCACTGAAAAGCATAGGTCATCGTCCCACTTAACATCGGTTGTAACTGCCGGCCATTGCCCGCAATACTGTTGTAAGAAGTCTATGTTCATATATCTGTATAGAGCAAAATTGAGGCCTGACTACCGTTAGGCAGGCCTGACTGCCGTTAGGCAGGCCTGCTTTTGCCGGCAGGTAGCCTGCGTATAAAAAACCCCCTCGCCGGGGGTGATTGTTATGCTTTTTTCTTTCCTTTCGGTGCCAGCACCATCAGCATGCGCTTGCCTTCCAGTTTCGGCATCCCTTCCGGAAGGCCTACATCGGCCAGCCGCTCAGCAAATTTCAGCAGCACCAGCTCGCCCCTTTCTTTAAATTGGATGGCGCGCCCTTTGAACTGCACGTAGGCTTTTACCTTGTTACCATCTTTCAGGAATTTTTCCGCGTGCTTGGATTTGAAATCGAAGTCGTGATCGTCCGTATTGGATGTGAACCGTATCTCTTTCACTTCAGAGGCCTTGCTCTTGGCCTTCATCTCTTTTTCCTTCTTCTTCTTATCGTAGAGAAATTTATTATAATCGGTGATCTTGCAAACCGGGGGATCGGCATTAGGAGAAATTTCTACCAGGTCCAGTTGTTGCGCCTGTGCAATTTTCAAAGCTTCCTGGGTGGGATAAACACCTACTTCCACGTTGTCGCCAACGAGCCTCACCTGCGGTACGCGTATAAAATGGTTGATGCGGTGTTCTGGTTCTTTGCGGGGAATGAATCTTCCTCTGAAGCCTCCGCCACCGGGGCGGTTGAAAGGTCTGTTCGGTAATGCCATTTACGTTTTTTAGATTAACAATGCACCCATTGTTGCAGGGCTTTACATTTGAGTTTTTATGTTTTTAAAATGTTCTACGGTTTACAATTTCGTCGGTTGCCTCGGCAATGAAATCCCGGGTGCTTTTGATGCCCAGGTCGCCAATTCCCTGCCGGCGCACCGACACCTGGTTTTCATTCATTTCTTTCTCTCCAACTACCAGCATGTACGGCACCTTCATCAACTCGGTATCCCTGATCTTTTTGCCTATTTTTTCCGGCCTGTCATCTACCTCTGCACGAATATCAGCATTTTTTAAATCCTGTAAAATAGTTTTGGCATAGTCCAGGAATTTATCGCTGATGGGTAGCACCTTTACCTGTACGGGCGCCAGCCAAAGCGGGAATTTACCTGCATAATGTTCCAGCAAAAACCCTATAAAGCGCTCATGCGTTCCCAATGGGGCGCGGTGGATGATCAGGGGTGTTTGCGCCTCGTTGTGCTGGTTGGTAAACTGCAGCTTAAAGCGGCGGCCCTGGGCAAAATCCACCTGGTTGGTGGCCAGTGTAAATTCACGGCCGATGGTGCTCCAGATCTGTACGTCGATCTTGGGGCCGTAAAACGCGCCTTCGTCCGGAACTTCCACGTAAGGGATGTTGGACTCGATGAGAACGTTTCTTACCATGTCCTCGGTTTCTTTCCACAGTTCGGGCTCGTTCACGTATTTCTGCCCAAGCTTGGCAGGATCGTGCAGCGAAAGGCGCATTACGTACTTATCTATGCCGAATATTTTAAAATAGCGGATGTACATGTCATTCACCGCCCTGAACTCGTCGCCAAACTGCTCGTGCGTGCAATAGATATGCGCGTCGTTCATGTGCAGGCAACGCACCCGCATCAATCCGAACAGCTCCCCGCTTTGCTCATAACGGTAACAGGTGCCGTATTCCGCCAGGCGGTAAGGAAGGTCTTTATAGCTCTTGGGTTCAGCCGCGAATATTTTGTGGTGGTGCGGGCAGTTCATGGACTTGAGGTAGTATTTTACTCCTTCCAGTTCCATGGGCGGGTACATGCTATCCTGGTAATAAGGCAGGTGCCCGCTGGTGCGGTACATGCTTTCTTTTGCAATGTGCGGGGTAACCACCCGCTTATACCCTGCTGCTTCCTCGGTTTCTTTCGCCAGTCTTTCCAGCTCTTCGATAATGATGGCGCCATTGGGCAACCACAACGGAAGACCTGGACCAACATCATCGTCGAAAGTAAAAATGCTTAGTTCCTTGCCCAGTTTGCGATGATCTCTTTTTTTGGCTTCTTCCAGCAGGGCCAGGTATTCGTCCAGTTCTTTTTGAGAAGGGAACGTAATGCCGTAAATGCGTGTGAGCTGCTTGTTGCGTTCATCTCCTTTCCAGTAAGCTCCCGCAATATTGGTAAGCTTGATCGCTTTTATGAACCCGGTGTTAGGAATGTGCGGTCCTCGGCAGAGGTCTGTAAAATTGCCCTGGGTGTAAAAAGTAATTTCTCCGTCGGCCAGGTTTTGCAAGAGGTCGAGCTTGTATTCATCGCCCTTTTCAGTAAAATAGTGTACGGCTTCGGCCTTGGGCATCTCCTTGCGCACGTATGTATTGCTTGCCCTGGCCAGTTCTGCCATTTTTACTTCCAGCTTGCGCAGGTCGTCTTCTGTAATGGTGCGTCCGCCAAGGTCTATGTCATAATAAAACCCGCCGGAATCGATGGGAGGGCCTACCCAGAACTTGGCACCGGGGAACATAGCCTCCACGGCTTCGGCCATCAGGTGGGCGGAAGAATGCCAGAAGGTTGATTTACCGCCGGTCTCATTCCAGGTAAGCAGGTTCAGGGTTGCGTCGTGTTGAATGGGCCGGGTAGCGTCCCAAATCTCACCGTTTACGCTTGCGGCCAGCACTTTGCGGGCCAGTCCTTCGGAAATGGATTTGGCAATTTCTAACGAGGTAGTTCCTTCCTTGTATTCCCGCACAGCCCCATCGGGGAAAGTGATCCTGATCATTTTAATCCTTGAATTTACAGCCCTCCAACGAAAGTCATTGGGTCAGTTTAGTCATTACGTCATCAGGTTTATGGAAGGGCCTTTTAATGACCCAATGACCCTTTGACCTAATGACTTAACGGAAGGCGGCAAATTTAACAAAGTGTTGCCAGATTACCGTTTATGAAATAAAAGAGAAAAATAAAATTTAGGCTAACTTACTTTTGTACTAACCTGAGTTTATGAAGCGACCTCTCCTATTCTTGTTTTTGTGTGTGCCGTTTATGTCCGTTGCCCAGGATTTAACCGGGATATGGCGTGGCCATTTTGTGCAGAGCGGGACCATGAGCGTTATCGAAAAATTATACGGTGTGGAAGACCGGTATAAGTTTGAAGTGCAGCTCGATCAACGCGATAAATATTTTAAGGGTGTTACCTATTCGTATAAGACCACTGTTTTTTACGGCAAGGCAAGCTGCAAGGGAACAGTAAACAACGGTTCCGGCAAAGTGCTGCTAAACGAAATGGAAATAGTGGAAGTGCGCATGGCACAGGGCAGCGATGCCTGCATTATGTTCCTGCAGCTTACCTATACCAGGAATGGCGAAGAAGAATTCATGGAAGGCACTTACACCAGCATGAATATACGCGACTCTTCCAATTGCGGAAGGGGAACCGTGTTCCTGCGAAAGGTGCCCACATCGGATTTTTATAAGGAACCTTTCTTAGTAAGGCGGGAGGAAGAAGCGGCGCTGAAAAAGAAAACGCCGCCGGCGGTAGTTAAAACAAATCCCAATCCACCGGCAAAAAAACCTGCAACCACTTCTACTGACAACAGTACCACCAAAAAACCGACAACGCAGCCCAATACCAACACCACGGCAAAAACAACTACTAAAAAGCCCGATGTAAAACCGCCGGTAAAGAAACCCGACACAGCGCCCGACAAGGATGTAGCCAAGAGCAATCCTAACAATACCGTTGTGAAACCTGCAAAAGTGGATTCTGTGAAGGCTCCGGAGAAAAAAATTACAACCGCTCCCACGCCGAAGGTGCTGGCTAACCGGCAGAACGAGCTGGTAAAAACAATTGTAGTAGGATCAACGGAAGTTACGGTTGACCTGTACGATAATGGAACGATCGACAACGACACGGTATCGGTGTACCTGGATAAAAAACTCGTAGTGTCCAAGCAAAGGCTTACAGAGCGGGCCATTACCGTAAAGCTGAAGCTGGATGAAAATAATGATTACCATGAGCTGGTGATGGTGGCGGAGAACCTGGGCGAAATTCCACCCAATACTTCGTTGATGGTGGTGAAGGCGGGCGACAAGCAATACGAGGTGCGCATTACTTCGAACGAGCAAAAGAACGCCGTGGTTATTTTTAAGTATGAAAAACCGGGTTGATCAATTACCGTTCACATAAAAGCTACCAGTTGAATGCCCCTTCTTATTAATTTTCATGAAAGGATTTTTATGCGCAGTACCATTGCGATTGCGTTTTTGTTGGTATCGTCCGTGCTTAATGCCCAAAACCTGAACGGCATCTGGAGAGGAAAGCTTACGCCCGAGGCCGGAGGCTGCTTCCCCGTGTATTACCTGGAACTGCAGATAAGCGAAATAAACAACGTGATCTCAGGCAATGCGTATGATTATTACGATAAAACAAGGTTTGTGCGGCTCGACTTCAACGGCCGCTTTAATACCACCACTAAAAGGCTGGTATTGATAGAAGAAAAGATATTGACGGTACAAATACCCCGCGATTGTTTTCCCTGCATAAAAACCTACGACCTTACCTACTCGCAGAATGGAAAGGATGAATTTTTAACCGGCGATTTTAAAGGCCATGGCGCAGACCGCAGGCTGGCATGCCCTCCCGGCCGCATTGTTTTGCAACGCATGATGCAATCAGAATTTCCCGTGCAGGTCCGGCAAAATGATACGCTTGCCAGGATACAGCAAGCCATACAATTGAAGCCGCGCGAAAAAGAGGTGGTACAAACGTATATCCTCGATACTTCCCATATCAAAATAGAATTGTACGACAACGCTGAGATAGACAACGATACAGTATCGGTATTCCTGAACAATACTTTGTTGTTGTATAAGAAAAGGCTGACGGATAAAGCGCTGCCGTTGACCGTGAGTGCATTCCCCGGCACCGAGTATGAACTGATGATGTATGCAGAAAACCTCGGAAGCATTCCTCCCAATACGGCCCTGATGGTGATAACGTCCGGGAAGAAACGTTATGAATTAAGGGTTTCATCGTCTGAACAAAAAAGTGCGGTGGTCAAGTTCGTGTACCAGCCGCCGCAATCGCACGCGCAGTAATTAACGCAGGACCATTCCTGCTTTTGCATATGAGAGCATAGTGATGTCACAACCGGGAAATTCTTCATCACCCCGTAAACACATTTATTATGCGCACCAGGATCTTTCTCTCCATGCTTCTCTTGCTTGCAGCTTACACCGGCCGCTCACAGGACCTATCGGGCACATGGCACGGCTTCCAGGTATCCCGCGAAAATGGGCAATACAAGGAATACCGTATTACGATCGAAATAAAAATGTCCGATGGCAATGGTTTCACAGGCACCATGCAATTGAAATCGCCAGCCAAGGGCGTCATCACCAGCACTTTTACGGGTAAGATCGACAAAGCTGAGAATGCTATTTACCTGCGGGAAGATAAAATTGTTACGGAAGGCCTTACCACCAAAGACGCCAGCCTGTGCAATTATGTTTTAAAGTTCCGCGGCAACATGCTTAAAGGCAAAGGGCGATCCATGCGCAAGGGGTACGACCACCTGACGCTGCACCTGGAAAGAAACGAACGGTATTAATTCCTTGCCGTAGTGGTCGTTGCCGGTTTCCTCGGAATTTTTTCATCGCGCATTGCCGCATGGTAAACAAACGATGCAATGATGGTAGCAGCCTGCTTAAGGTCGTCTTCCATCAAATGATCATAGGAATCCATATTGGTATGGTGCGTGCGGCTATCGTACTCGATCTCGTCCTGTATGAATTGGAATCCCGGGATACCAACGGCGTCGAATGCCTGGTGGTCTGTTCCGCCGGTGTTCCTTAGTGTTATGGTAGACGCGCCCAGGTCGTTGAAAGGTTCCAGCCATTTTGCAAAGATGGGCTTTGCACCTGCGTTGCCCTGCAGGTAAATGCCCCTTATCTTGCCGGTGCCATTGTCGAGGTTGAAATACACAGATACTTTTTCACCCGCCGCATTGGACCTGCGCGTAGCCGTATCCGTAAAATGATTGCGAACGTAATTGCGAGAACCATGCAATCCCTGTTCCTCTCCTCCCCACAATGCAATGCGGATGGTGCGCCTTGGTTGCACGCCGAGTGTTTTAAGAATGCGCATGGCTTCCATCATCACGGCACAGCCCGCGGCGTTGTCTGTAGCGCCTACTGATCCATGCCATGAATCCAAATGGCCGCCAAGCATCACCAATTCTTCTTTCAAATTCGGATCGGTGCCTTTTATTTCTGCAATCACGTTATAACCTTTTACATCATCCTTAAAGAATTTTGTTTTTACATCTACTTCCAGTTTTACAGGCACGTTGTTCATGAGCAATCTTTGCATCGACATATAATCTTCATAAGCGATCATAATGTCCAGTATGTTTTCAGGCGCATTGGGTGCATAGGAGCCGCCGCCCGATACGAACAAGGTGCCATCGCGGCCGCGGGTACTTGCGCTTAACAATGCCAGTGCTCCTTCCTGCATGGCCAAATCCCGCACACGGGTGGTCATGGGCACCTGGCGCCTTCCCGTAATATCCCTTGGGCGATTGGCCGGCGCCGTGGGTTCCCACGCCGCCATCCTGCCAAGCTCTTCATCGGTAAAGCGCAAGGCATCCGATGTAAACGAAGGCTTTAATGTGTCGGTACGTTGTAACAGCACGATCTTTCCTTTCAATTTTCCTTTATAAGCCAACAGTTCTATGGAATCTTTTGCATTTATTAAGATCACATCGGTGGATTTGAGGCCGTTGCTTCCTGATGTCCATGCTTTGGGAAAAGCAATGAATGGTCTATAATACGGCTGCGTCATCGCCAGGTATGAACGTTGCAGTTCCCAACCCTTGCCCCAATCGCCCCAGGGTTCCAGCTTTGCGTTTTGCAATCCCCATTCGGCCAGTTTATTCTTTGCCCAATTGGAAGCGCGGGTATAACCGGGTGAACCCTGCAACCGCGGGCCGCTCACTTCCGTGAGGTAAAAAGCTATTTCCATTACTTTGGAATTTTTCAGCCCTTCGTTGCGGATCTTTTCAACCATGGCTGCGTCCAGCTTTTCATCCTGGGCGAATGAGAAGGTATAAACCGAAATGAATAGCAATGCCAGAACCAGTTTTCTCATAACAATGTTTTTGTATAGGACGAGAAAGCTACAATTTTCCGGCGAAAACGGGTTGAGATTTTTGGAGTGAATTCAGAACTTGAAATTCCATGTTACCGCGGGAATAATCGGGAACAACGACACCTGCCGCGCCTCTACTTTCAACGTTCCATCGTACGGGCTTCCTTCCTGGTCGAAGTAAATGAAATAAGGATTGAGCCTACTATAGAAATTATAAATGCTGAACACCCAGCTTTGCTGCAGTTTGCGATTGGGATCTTGCCGCGGCGTGTAAATTGCCGAAAGGTCCAGCCGGTGATAAGCAGGCAGCCTGTATTGGTTCAGCTTGCTGTATTCCTGTGTAAGTACCCCATTTACGATGTAGAATCTTTCCGGCAACGTGGTGGCATTACCCGTTCCATATACAAACACACCTGAGAGCTTCCATTTTTTATTCAATTCATAGCTGGCTACTACGGAAAGGTCGTGGCGGCGGTCGTACTTTGCAGGATATTTTTCTCCGTCGTTCAATTGCGGGAATTTTCTCCAGGTCCATGAGAGCGTGTACCCTATCCAGCCCGTGAGCTTTCCCTTGGTTTTATTAATGAACAATTCGGTACCATAGCTCCATCCTTTGCCATATACAAATTCTTCTTCGGGGTCGCGGAGCGAGGGCGTATAACCCTCCTGGTATTCTATTTGGTTGTCCATTTGCTTGTAGTACACCTCCATGGAAGTTTCATAGGTATTGTCCTTGAAATTCTTGAACAGGCCCGCTGCATATAGCCAGCTTTTTTGAGGCTGCACCCTGAATGTGCTTGGTACCCAAAGATCGGTTGGTAAGGTAGTGCCCGCATTGCTTACCAGGTGTATGTATTGAAGCGTGCGTGTTACCGATGCTTTTACAGAGGTTTCATCATTCACTGCATAGCGGATGGTGAACCTTGGTTCCGGGCCTCCGTAGGCTTTTATCAATTCACCCGAGTTGTAAACGGTGCTATCGGTTTTGTTGCCATTGGCGTCGCGCTCAAACCTTGTATAGGGCCCGATCTGTGCGAAGCCGCTCCAGCGCAGGCCCGCGTGTATTTGTACCTTATCGCTGATCTCCCAATCGTCCTGTATGTACAATCCTGTTTCGTTGGCGAATTTGATGGACTCATTTTTTGGATTGAAGATGGTGCTGTCCTGCCGGCCGCTGAGAATATTGGGAATGAATTTGTGATAGGTGAACTGTCCCCCGAATTTGATCCTATGCCGCGGTGATGGGTAGTAATCGATGTCAACTTTTGCGTTCCAGTCGCGGATGCCCGAAGCAAGGCTCAGTGAAAAATCCTGTTGCGAAGCATTGAAGGCAAAATTATAACGGTTATACACAACCGTAGTATTGGAAAACAGCTTCCGGTAAAACACATGGTTCCACCTGAGCGTGGCCGTCGCATTTCCCCACGGGATATTGGCGCTGAACGAACGCCGCGCATTCCTGAAATCGAACACATCTTTGCCGAAATAACCGCTCAGGTACAACCTGTCTTTTTCTGAGAACTTGTAATTTACCTTGGTGTTCAGGTCGTAGAAATAATATCCTGAGCCATAGAACTGGCTTTCTTTCTTTACAAATGGTTTTATCAGTATATCGATATAGGTCCTGCGCGCCGATACAATGAACGATGCCTTGTTCTTTTTGATCGGACCCTGAACAGACAGCCGCGAAGCGATGAGGCCAAGGCCGCCATCTACCTGGAACTTGTTCATGTTGCCTTCCTTCATGGCCACGTCCAGTACGCTGGACAATCTTCCCCCATATTGGGCAGGCATACCGCCTTTGATGAGCGTAGTATTTTTAAGGGCGTCGGAATTAAAGATCGAGAAGAAACCGAAGAGGTGGCCTGTGTTGTATACTACGGCGTCATCGAGCATGATGAGGTTTTGGTCGGGCCCTCCCCCGCGGACATACAGCCCTGTATTGCCTTCGCCTGCATTGCGCACACCGGGCAATAGTTGAATGGTTTTAAGTATGTCGATTTCCCCTAACAATACGGGCAAGGCCCTTAACTGGTTCATGGAAAGGTCGAATTTGCCCATTTGCGCGCTTTTTACATTGGCGTCGCGCTTGCGCGAAGAAACGATCACCTCCTGGTACACAGTTTCCCGGGGCTTCAGGTGAATATTGAGCGAGGTGTCCGAAACGAGGTGTATCCTAAGTGGCTGCGGACTGTAACCGACGTGGGTAACCATCAATTCATATTCTCCTTCAGGAAGCGTGATGGAATAATATCCATATTGATTGCTGTTAACGCCCCTGCCCCTTCCATTGACGCTGAGAGTGGCGCCGATAATGGACTCGCTGCTAAGCGAATCGGTAATGTAACCGCTCAGTGTGTGCTTAGCCTGTCCAAAAAGATGTGCATGCAGGAAAACAGTGATGCCCAGCAAGAACCCTTTGCAACAATTTTTCATATTATTTCCTGTAGTCGATCGAGTCCTTCAGTTCGCCGCAATGCAGCATGCCGGCCTTGTATTTTGGATGTGATGTGCCGAGGTATGGGTTTACAACTTCACTGCTGTTGCTAAGCCAATAGGCTTCTTCATTATCGTTAAATGCCATGGGGCATTGGTGGTGATAAACTACTTCGCCGCTGTAACGCACGGTGCGCACGAGGTTATACAGGTGCTCCGATAAAGTATAGAAGGAACGGCGTTTTTGCTCGATATTATTTTCACCAACGATGCCTTTTGCTTCTGCAACGATGCTCTCGCTGAAATCCC
Organism: Chitinophagaceae bacterium; assembly: GCA_035628135.1. Lineage (GTDB taxonomy): Bacteria > Bacteroidota > Bacteroidia > Chitinophagales > Chitinophagaceae > DASPKM01. Next base: position 112,455 of record DASPKM010000004.1, read on the forward strand.
TGGCCGTTTGCACGATGCCCGAATCGGCCTTCATTTCGTCCATCGGCAGTCCATGTGCCTTGATTTGCAGGTCGAGCGCCGCTTTGTTGGCGGCAGCGGTATCCCAGTTCACAAACGCATCCTTCATGCTGTAATAGGACACCATCAGGCTGGCGAAAGCCGCCTGGAAAGCGTCTGATTTATTAGCGATGGCAAGCGGAACGGGCTCTTTCTTTTCCGTTGTATCCTCCGGCCTTGCTAAAAACCAATATACCCCAAAGGCGATGATGGCAAGCACTAACAATGAAATGATGAATTTCTTCATTCCGTGAAATTTTCGCCAAAGGTAAACCACTTTGCGCAATCCATTATTTTTGCAGACTGTATGCTGGCAGGACTTACCAATGTTACGTTTGAATTCGGTGCAAGGACCATTTTACGCGATGCCACCTGGCACATTCAACCCAATGAAAGGATCGGGCTTATTGGCTATAACGGTACGGGCAAATCAACCTTATTGAAGCTGCTGGTGGGCGAATACCAGCCTTCGTCGGGCGTGGTGGAGCGCAGCCGCGGCACCACCATTGGCTACCTGCACCAGGATTTGTTGAGCTTCGATACCAATAACTCCATACTCGAGGTGGCGCTGGGCGCTTTTGAACGGGTGCTCCAATTGGAAAAGGAGATAGAAACGCTTGGAAAGGAGCTGGAAGCATCTACGGGCGCTATGAACGAAAAGCTCCTGCATGAATACACCGATAAATTGCATGAGCTGGAAACCCTCGGCGGGTACACCATTCACCATAAAACAGAAGAAGTATTGCAGGGACTTGGCTTTGCGCCTGCCGACCTGCAAAGGCCCTACCGCGAATTCAGCGGTGGATGGAGGATGCGCGTGCTGCTGGCTAAAATGATCCTGCAACAACCCGACCTGCTGCTGCTGGACGAGCCTACCAACCACCTGGACCTTCCATCCATCGAATGGCTGGAAAAATACCTGCAACACTACCAGGGCTCGGTAGTAATTGTAAGCCACGATAAATACTTTCTCAACCGCATGGTGACGAAAATTGTAGAAGTGTATCAAAAAGAATTGCACATCTACAATGGCAACTATGATTTTTACGAGAAAGAAAAAACCGAGCGCATCGAATTGCAGCAGCGTGCTTTTGAGAACCAGCAGGAATATATCCGCCAGCAGGAAAGGTTCATCGAGCGTTTCCGCGCAAAGGCCACAAAGGCCGCGCAGGCGCAAAGCGCCATGAAGCGACTGGAGAAACTGGACCGCATCGAAGACGTGGAAATAGAAAGGCCTAACATCCGCATCAATTTCAGGATAGACAAAACACCGGGCAAGGTATTGGTGGAGTTGAAAGATGTGACGAAGCGTTTTGGCGATATCAGCATCGTGGAACATTCAGATGCAGAGATTGTGCGTGGGGATAAGATCGCGCTGATCGGCGCCAATGGCAAGGGAAAGTCTACCCTGCTGCGCATTATTGCCGGCACCGAGCCTTTTGAAGGCGAAAGAAGATGGGGCCATAACGTGGAAGAAAGCTTTTATGCCCAACATCAGCTGGAAGCATTGAACACCAGCAATACCGTGCTGGAAGAAATGAAGGAAGCCGGCAGCCAGAAAACAGAGCTGGAATTAAGAACATTGCTCGGTTGCTTCCTGTTCAGCGGCGACGAAGTGGAAAAGAAGATCCGCGTACTGAGTGGGGGCGAAAAAGCAAGGGTGGCATTGGCAAAGACCATTATCAGCAAGGCCAATTTCCTGTTGCTGGACGAACCTACCAACCACCTCGATATTCATTCGGTGGAGTTGTTGATAGATGCACTGAACCGCTATGAAGGAAGCTATATACTGGTGAGCCATGACCGTTATTTTGTGTCGAAGACCGCCAATAAAATGTGGGAGATCGTAGACCATGAAATAAAGGTCTTTGATGGGGGTTATGAAGAATACGTGGAATGGAAGAAACGAATGGCAGACCAGGGCGTGAAGTCTCTCCGGCAGGAGTCCGGCGGGCAAGCGCCCAAAAATAAGTTACCCGAAGACAGCAAGCAGGCAGTCGCGCCTAAACCACAAACAACGCCTGCTAAAGATGTTGTGCAGGAACAGAAGATAAGAGAATTGAAGAAAGAGCTGCAAAAGCAACAACGGTTATTTCAGCAACTGGAAGAGAAGCTTTCAAAACTGAATGCCCGGCATTCGCAACTGGAGGCTGCACTGGCCGACCCGGCCACGTATGCCGATAAAAACAAATTTGTACAGGCAGAAACCGACTATAAAAAAGCCGCAGAGGAATTGTACAAGGTCAATTCCGAGTACGAACAGGTGTTCGAGCGTATAATGGAGCTGGAAACCCAGGTAAAATAAGCGGTAAAAGCAATAAGATCGGCCGAGGGACAAGAATAAGGCGCAAGCAGCGTTTTTACTGGTAACGTGTGCCTTGTTCTTGGCGCTTTTTTCAACGTTTCTTAATTTGTGCTGGTTCCGGTATGAAATTTTGGCTTACCCTCTGTTGCTGTCTGCTGTACATTGCCTCCACCTCGCAGGATGCCGGCAAACGGCCCTCTATCGGCCTCACGCTTAGTGGCGGCGGCGCCAAAGGCCTTGCACACATTGGCATATTGAAAGCAATCGACTCCGCGGGCTTGCAAATCGACTATATAACGGGCACGAGTATGGGCAGTGTCGTGGGTGGCTTATATGCCATCGGTTATTCAGGTGATACGCTCGAAAAAATGGCAAGGGAAGTGGATTGGGACTTGCTGCTCAGCAACCAATCTTCGCTGCGCGGCCTGTTTATGGAAGAAAAGAGCGAGTACAGTAAATATGTTGTGGAGCTGCCCTGGGTGAATCATGGATTCCGCCTTCCCACGGGAGTGTTGGAAGGACAGGAACTTTGGTTGAAGCTGACCGAGCTGTTTGCACCGGTGTATGATAAAAAATTCTTTTCTCAATTCAGCATTCCTTTCCGTTGCATTGCCACCGATGTGGGCAATGGGCAGGCAGTGGTATTGAGCAAAGGTGAAATTGTTTCGGCCATTCGATCGAGCATGGCAATTCCTTCGCTGTTTACAGCGGTAGATGTGGATGGTAAAAAAATGGTGGACGGCGGCATCGTGCGCAATTTTCCCGTGCAGGATGTTAAAGATATGGGCGCCGATATTGTGATCGGCAGCAATGTGGCCATGGGATTGCTAACCTCCGATAAGGTGCGCAACGTGATACACGTGCTGCTGCAGGTGGCATTTTTCCGCGAAGCGGAAGATAACCGCAAAGAAGTGCCGCTCTGCGATATTTATATTCCCATGCCGTTGCAGGATTATTCCATGGGCAGCTTTAGCCAGGCAAGCGAGATCATGAACATCGGCATTGAGCAGGGAAGAAAATTATACCCGCGTTTCAAGCAACTTGCTGATTCATTGAATGCCATTTATGGCGTGCAGGAGCGCAGGCCTAATAGGTTGCCGCCGATGGAGGCCATCCTTATATCTTCGGCAGATGTAAAAGGCACTAATGAGACCACGGTGGATTTTTTCCTGCACACGATGGACTTCCAGACCAATAAAAAATACACCATCAACAAGCTGAATGCCATGGTGCGCAAGGCCTATGGCACCAGGTATTACAGCCGCATCATTTATTCGCTCATCCCGCAGGAAGACGGCAGTTGCAGGATATCGTTCGAAGTGGCGGAGAACCCGCTCACCTTTGCCAAGTTCGGCATTCACTACAACAGGTTCACGGGCATAGGGCTGATTGGGAATATTACCTCTCGCAACTTTTTTATCAAGAACTCCAGGAGCCTTGTCACCATCAATCTCGGTGAAACCTTTCGCATCCGTGGTGAGCATTTGCAATACTTGGGACGCAAAAAAGATTTTTCACTCGGGTTAAGCACGCAGTTCGACCGGTTCGATATCACTACGTATGACCAGTTCCGGCAGGACGGCGTGTATAACCAGAATTATTTTGTGTTTGATAGCAGGCTGCAATATTCAACCAGCAGGAATTTCAGCGTCGGCGCGGGCAGCAAATACGAATGGGTGTATTACAGTCCATCCATTACCAGCAGGCTTTCGTTCAGGGGCAATAATGATTTCGTCACCAATTATGCGTTCATTTCGCACAATACGCTCAATAAAAACGTATATCCCAAACGTGGTTTTAAAATGGATGCGGTAGTTGAGCGTGTAGGCACGCAACATCCTAACCTGGAATTTTTCCAGGATGGCAAACCTGTCACCGATCCTGATACAACCGCCATTACCACCTCGCCCTATGAGCGGGCCACGCTGAACATGGAAGGATATACTCCTTTAAGTTCGAAGAGTACGCTCATGATGAGCCTGCAGGGCGGCGTAAACTTTAAATACAAGCGGCATGTGATGAATGAATTTGTGGTAGGCGGGCTCACAAGGTTATTCCGCAACCAGGTAACTTTTGCGGGCCTGCAGGAAGGTACTTTGTACACGCCCAGCGTGCTGGCGGCGCAGGCGGGCTTGCGATATGAGGTGTTCAATAACACATACATCATGGGCAGGGCCAACCTGCTGCTCACGAATTTTGTAAGCAAGAGCAATTTTTTCCAAAACCCTAATTTCCTGACGGGGTATGCGCTCACCTTCGCATATAACTTTGCGTTAGGCCCGCTGGAGATCAGCGCCATGTATTCCGGCCAATCGAAGCGATTGAGCACCTACATCAATCTTGGCATTGCATTTTAACTGCCTGCGGCAGTTGAGTCATTGGGTCAATAGGTCATCAAGTCATAGATTATTGGGGACATCGGCCACTTTTTGACCCAATGACCAAATGACTTATTGTGCGCCGGTAAGGTCTTCCGCGTTTTTCAATACCATTTCTTTACGGATGTTCTTGCGCAATTCGATGATGTAGTAAATGAGATAGATGGCCACGAGGTTGAACATTATTTTGTGCAGCCCGGCTTCGCCACCGATGGTGGCCCAGAAGTTGGAAATGCCCACATGAAAGGACATGATCGCGGTCCCATCAACATCGATGCCCACCGACAGGTTCACGCCCGATACATAAGTAAACCCGAATGATCCTACATCCAGGCTCAGCACCTGGGCCGCTTGCTGTGCTAACGAGTAAGAATATGCGCTTTCCTTGTTCATCAAGAGCAAAGTCCCGCAAGCGATCGAGAAAATATACAAGAGTATCACGAAGCTCACGATGGTTATCAAACGGTAATCACGAACATATTCAGTGCTGAATAAATGACTGAGCACAAGTGAAGCCATTACCAGCCCTATTGCGCCTCCCACGATCTGGTAAAAGCCCAAAACCCTGCGCCGGGTAGTGTTGCTGGTTTGCAGCTTCCTGATGCCGGGACTGTACACCGTGTTCATGAATAAGTTGGTTGAAGGCTATTCTTTACGTGCTTTAACAAAATCGCTTACCAGGTAGCCGATCAGCTTGCCGATGCTTTCGTCTGTTCTTCCGGTAATAAGCCGTGAAGCGCCTTCGCAAATATGCAGGTAAGCAGGCTTGCTGTCCATGGCGGTAAAGGTTATGTATTGGCGTGCGTGTTGCGGCGAAATGCCCACGGGGCTTGCCGCGCTGCACAGTGTATCCTGAATGCTGTCGAGGTCAAGCTCGATGCCCGTAAAATTGTCTTCGGTATAACCGGTGGCGTGCGCTATTGATTGAATGAAATTCCTTTTCTGGTGAACAAAAATGTCCTCGTAAGTAATGCAATCGATGAATGGGTTGTTCACAATATCCATCCACACGTTTTGCGGGATATAATTTTCATGGATGCCGATGACGCAATATTTCGACAGGTAGCCATCTTCTTCCGCGTAGCGGAAGGCGTTGCCGCTGTGCCTTCCTTCCATGGGCCTGTAGTCGGTATGTGCATCGAGGTTAATGCAATTGATCTGCGCCAGCGGTATGCGGCCCGCCTTGTGCAGTCCTTTGGCTGCTCCTTTGATCAAAGGATAAGCATTGTTGTGCCCTCCTCCAATTACAATAGGAATCCGGCCGGATGAAGTGATCAACTTTACCAGGGTCTCCACTTCTTCATCTATGCTGTTGACCGCGTGGCGGTATGCTTCGAGCTTTTCCTCTTCGTTCTGCGCATTTTTGTCGATGAGGTATTGTATATCCCCAAAGTCGAAATGGCCGAGGAGCAACATTTCATCGCCCAATAAAAAATCATTGCTCTGGATATTGAGAAAAGATTGCAGGAATGGTATCCAGGCCGTATCCGCCCCGCCTACCCCGCCATTGGCGCGTACGCCGATATCTTCGGGAATGCCCACCAGCACGTACCGCGAAATAGACTCCTTCAGGGCCGTTTCCAGCTGGTCCTGGTCACGGATGCACTGGATCATTTCACCCAGCTTGGTTTCGAACCGGCGTACCCTGGTCAGCGACAGGATGTCCTGCTTGCCGTAGAATTTGAAATGCTTCATATTGGTCCTGGCGGTTGTAAGCATGGATTGAAGATAATAACTTTTACATAATGTCTTTTCTTTCCGCAAACTGCCCTTCCTCTACGATCTGTTCGGGACGTTTTTTATAGAAGATCATTCCTATGGCCATAATGAGGCCGGTGGTGAGGATGAGGAAGAATAATATGCCGTCGTTGAAATTGTTCAGCTTGAGGTTGGAAGGTATTTTATAAAATAATACGATGGTGATGAGGCCACGCGGTATGAAAAATGATTCAGGGAACATATTGGTCCGCAGGAAAAACCTGAGGTATAAGATTCTTACGATGAACAGCGCCAGCACAATGAGACCGCCAACCAGCCAAACCTGCGACTGTCCCAAAAAATCGAGTTGTATGGAAAAGCCAAACAATAAGAAAAAGAAGGTCCGCACCAGGAACGATGATTCTGCGGTGATGGAATGAAGGAGGTGCCGCAACGACTCCACTTGCGCATGTGGGAAATACCTGCGTAGGACGGGCAGCCTGATCTTTTCCCAATTGTTGATCATAAGTCCAAATACCAGGATGATGAGCAGCGAAGGAAGGTGCAGCATTTTTCCGCCCGCGTAGATCAGGATAAGCAATGAAAAGATCAAAATGAACTTAATGTTCAACCTGGTCTTGGCCAAGATCAAAAAAGAGTATGAACGAAAGTACGAGCGAAAGCACAATAGACGCGATGACGTTTCCACCGAACAATGCCAATGAGCGCCACGTAAGCACTTCCCTGGCGGTAAAATAATTGAAAGCCAAAATGCCAAGGATGTCTGAAAACGATGCTTCATAAATGAGGAACTCTTTCTTTTGTTCGGTGAGTGGATGTATACTGGGTATGACGATGGTACTGCTCATAATGGCGAGCGGAATGGCATACACCAGGCATTTGTCAAAAGATTCGCCTAGGGTGTAGTTCAAAATAAATGTGATAAGCCCTGCTGAAACAACGAATATAACGATCGCAGACAGGAAGGAATCGCGGATGAGCGGGATCTTTTTTCTTTCCAGCTTCAGATCGAGCCCCGCTTCCAATATGATCATAATCAAACCAATCACGCCCAGGCCTTCGATGATTGGCGCGGGAAGGTGAATTGTTACGTCATACGAATCGGCAAGGAACCGCAATCCTATGCCGGCAAACAGCAGCAACAATACCGATGGCACGCGGATATAACGGGTAAGAATGGAAAATATATACGAAACAACGATCAGGGAACACGCAAGGATCAGTATTTCTTCAATGTGCAGTCCATACATACCGTGAAATTAGGATATAAATGCACCCTTAATCATCACCTTGTCAATGAGATTTGAACCAAATGCATATGGCAGGTATGCCAGTGAAGCAATGGGCTTTGTAAAGATGAGGTTGGCTTTTTTGGCCACCGTGATGCTGCCGGTTTCTTTTTCCAATCCCATAGCATATGCTCCATTGAGGGTTGCTGCGTTGATGGCCTCTTCAGGAAGCATCTTCATGCCAATGCAACTCATGGATACCACCAGGTTCATATTGCCGCTGGGACTTGAGCCCGGATTATAATCCGAAGCAATAGCAATGGCGCAACCCGCATCTATCAATTGCCGCGCGGGCTGAAAAGGCATACGGAGAAAAAAAGCGGCTGTGGGCAATAAAGTGCCGATGGTATCGGAAGCGCTTAATGCGCTGATGGTGGCTTCGTCCATTGTTTCAAGATGGTCAACGCTTACGGCGCCTAGCTTGACTCCTACTTGTACGCCACCGGAAAGATTAAGCTGGTTCGCATGGATCTTCGGTTGTAGTCCATATTGCATGCCTGCGCGGCAAATGGTTTCTGTTTCTTCCGGTGAAAAGAATCCGTGCTCGCAAAAAACATCTATATAGTCCGCAAGCTTTTCGCGTGCTATCACGGGAAGCATGTCGTGAACAATGCTCTCGATGTACCCCTGGTGATTTTCCCTGAACTCACCGGGATAGGTATGCGCACCCAAAAAAGTTGATTTGATGGGTATGGCCGACGCGTTCTTCAACCGCCTGATCACGCGCAACATTTTTAATTCGCTTTCAGGAGTGAGCCCATAACCGCTTTTGATCTCGATTGCGCCTGTTCCCATCCGGCTTACCTCCTCGAGTCTTTTCCAGGCAAGGTTGAACAATTCATCTTCTGAGGCCGCTTGCAATTTCTTTGCTGAGTTCAGGATGCCGCCTCCTTTTGCCGCAATGTCTGCATAGCTAAGGCCCCTGATCTTGTCCACAAATTCTTCTTCGCGGCTGGCGGCAAATACCAGGTGGGTATGGGAGTCGCACCAGCATGGTAAAACAGTGGCGCCTGCGGCGTCGATGGATGGCTGACCGTTGGCTACCGAAGATAATTCGCTCATAGGGCCGTACGCTGCAATTTCATCGTCTTCTACCAATACATAAGCATTATCAATGCAGGGTAATTCAGCAAGCTGCCGGCCGCGTAGCAGGTGATGATGCGTGCGGACGTTTACCAACCGCTGAATATTGGTTATTATAAGAGAAGGCATGCACTAAGATAGGAAACAAAAAAAAGTCCCCCGCACTAAGCCAATGCGGAGGATACTTTTGTATGAACAGCAGAATTTATTATCGGATCAAAATCATCTTTTCGGTGAACACAGTATTGCCCATGTTGAGCTTTACAATGTACACGCCTCTCGGCCAGTTGCTGATGTTGTCCAGCTCAATCACTGCCGCACCTTTCTGCAGGTACAGGTCAGTATTACGCAGCCTGGCTCCCGACAGGTTGTGTATCGACAAGGAAGCAGGCATGCTTTGGGCCGAAGTGATCAGCAATTGGGCCTGGTTTCTTACAGGATTCGGCAATATTTTTACGCCATTTTTCACAGTGCCGTTCGTCGACAGCGCTATGATCTTACTGTATTGCGTATTGCCGTTGGCGTCTACTATTTTCAGCCGGTAATACACGATCTCAGCCGCCAGTTTGGAAATATCATCTGCGTAATTGAATGAGGGTGATAGTCCCTGGTATATCCTTCTTACGGAGCCGAAGGTAACTCCATCGATACTGCGTTCTATTTCATAGTAGGAAGCGCTTTCCTGGTTGGTCACGGACCAACTTACCTGCGACAGCCATCCATTAAGGCCGGCCCTGAAATCGCGGAGATTTGTTTTCAGGATCGCACAGTTACTGTCCAGCACGATGGTCACAGTATCCCGTGCATAAGATGTTCCGCAACTGTCCATCAATTGCTGGGTCACGATATAAACACCCGGTGCATTTACAGTAATGCTGGGACCTACAGTATCGCCGACGATGTTTCCGTCAGGCGTATACCACGTATATAAAGAGGTTAGCAAGGGATTGTTTACTGAAATGTTGCTCACGCCCGATGTTCCGCAATACAATGGAACGTCGGCCGAAGCTTCTGCGCGGGGTGCGCGGAAAAAGTCGAAGGGTCCCACGAAGTCCTTTAACTCCGCGGTAAACGAAGCAGAGGCGCGGGTTTTCACCATGATCCTTCTAAAGGGCATACCACAGGGATCGCCAATAGTGATCAGGGGGTCCAGTCCCAGTTTGCTCAGGTTCACGGCAAACTCCATGTACTGCCGGGCTACGTAATTTGGCACAACGCTGTTATCCTGGCGTACTACGTTGAATGCGCCTGCCCAGGTATTGTTGGAACTTTGCAAGCCTATATAAAAATCACCGGCTGTTTTAGGAAGAATGTTGGCATAACCATAAGACGATCCGTTGCTGGCGCCGTCGAACGCTCCTCCCCAATTAAAGGCTGTAGGTGTAACGAGCAAAGCGCTGCTATGCACCCATATCCTTGCTTCCAGGAGATTAATTCCGCTGGTGCCGAATTCCGCGGTAAAGATCACATCACCCGCAGACAGCACATTTCCTGCGCCGTCAAATTGCCAGGTCGTATGCCCTGCATCAGGGCCATAACCAAAGAATCTTCTTTGCGTTCTATCATAAAAGATGTCTGTCTGGTACATCTCGAAGTCGAAGTAGCGGCTACCCGTGGTGTTTTCAATGGAAACACCGCCAAATAACCAGAGGTCGTTCGATACCTCTTCTCCATCGCGGCGCACGTGCATCATCATATCCAGGATGTCGTTCTTATCGGGAATACCCTGCGAAACAGGACATTGCCAGGCCGCGGGACTATCGCCATTCTTATTAGAACCCGAGGCAAATACCGTGGAGTCGTCACCGTGATAGTCACGTATGAAGATACCGTCTATGAGCATTTTGCCATTGACTATCGAGAACTGCGGATGGCGCATGCCCCTGAAGAAGGGTACGCGTCGGAAATTGGGATCCGCGGCATAGCGGCTCAATATATAAGAAGCGCCCGTAGTGTCTATGATAAAATCGCCCGTACCGGCATTGTTCCGGAACCAGTCGTCGTTGCCGTTATTCAAAAAACTGTTGAAGAAGTTGGCGCGAAGGTCGCCATCCACTCCGAAGTTGGCCCGGATGACAGGGGTGGTTATCTGAGCCTGCACCGAGGCAGACACGATAATCAGCAATGCGAGTACGGTTAAAGTTCTTTTCATAGCCTGGATTTTGGGGAACGGTACTGATGATATTATCCATTGCGGACAATACGCACCATGTCAACGTTCGAATAAATGGTCGATCCATCATACATCAAAGCGGCAATACGATAATATATATAGCCGGGGTAAACACCATTATCCTTGTATTGATTTTTGCCAGCGGCAGGAACTTCATCTATCCTTTCGAAGAAACTGCCATCGTATGAGCGCTCTATAACAAAAGAAACAGCATTGTTAGGGCTTCCAAATGTCCAGCTCAATGCTATGCCGGCCTGTTGCCTGTGCGCATTGAACCTTACAAAACCGTCATTATATGCGGCGGTAACAAATGCCTGCTTAGTTTGTGGAAGCGGTGTTGAAGTTGCTGTTGAAACAATAAGTAAACAGCAAGCGATTGAGAAGATCGTTTTCATACGGATTTGATTTGGAAACAAAATACATCACATATTTTGTAAATGAAAGATTTCAGATTTATTCTTTCGTATGTATGTGTTTACCTGTAGTTGCGGACTGTAAAAAATTTCTCCATTTGGGAAAACTAGGTTCAAGAAAATGATTAACAGGCAGGAGCAAACGATGTTCTCCGTGGAACATATCCACCGGATATCCACAAAATTTATATGAAATCGACGTCTTCTATCTTTTTAGCGATGCGGAATGCTGCATTGATGAGGCCTACATGGCTATAGGTTTGCGGAAAGTTGCCCCATTGGGAACCGTCCTTCGAGACATCTTCGCTGAATATGCCGAGGTGATTGCTGAACCGGAGGATATTGTTCAGGTTATCGATGGCATCATTGATCCTTCCCACGCAGGCCAATGCGTCAACATACCAGAATGCACACACCAGGAAGGTGCTTTCCGGCGCGCCAAAATCATCGAAGTGCTTGTAACGGTAAAACAAACCACCCTCTTCCAGTAATTCCTTTTCCATGGCCGCGATATGGTCTTTGGCTTTTTGTGAATGATGGTCCAGGTAGTTCATGGTCACCATCATCAGCGTACTGGCATCGAGGTTGGTGGAATTCATGGCCTGCATGTACACTTTTTGCTCCGGGTTATAGCATTTTTCCAACATATTGCTGGCTTCCAATGCAAGCCTTTCACCCTGCTGCATCAATACATCGTCCTGGAACTCCTTCCCTATTTTGTAGGCCGCCCTCGCCCCCGCCCAATGGAACAGCAGCGTGTAAGTATGTATTTGTTTTGAATTCCTGAATTCCCAAAGGCCCGCATCTTCGATATTCCTGGTTCTTTCAATTTGCTTCAGCAGCCAGGGAACGATGCGCTTGTAGCTGCTTTTCTTGGAAAAGGTCAACCGCTTGTCGATGTACAGGGGCAACAATCCCACCAGTACCTGGCCGTATACGTCGTTCTGAATCTGTTCATACGCCTTATTACCAATGCGCACGGGGCGGTTGTTTTTATATCCCGCCAGGTCGAGCTCCAGTTCGTGCAGGTCTTTTTTACCTGTAATGGAATACAGCGGCTGCAGGCTGTCGCTGCTGTTGTGAATAATGTTTTGAATGAAGTCGAAATATTTTTCAAGTTCTTCAAAGTGCCCGATCTGGTTGAATGCGCGCAATGTATAATAAGCGTCACGGAACCAGCAAAAGCGGTAGTCCCAGTTGCGCGAGCTGTCGTGGAACTCTGGCAGGCTGGTGGTGCCTGAGGCTATGATGCCGCCGGTATCCTCGTATTGGTGCAGCTTGAGCACCAGCGCGGAACGGATAATTTGTTCCTGGTAGATATTGGGTATATAACAGCTTTTGACCCAGTTTTGCCAATAACGGATGGTCTTGTGTATAAAATCTTCCGAGGTTTCCTGCAGCGGAGCTTCCAGCGGCTCGCCGTAAGTAAGCACTATGTAACGGTCCTGGTCCAGCACAAAGGATTGTTCCTGCAGTATGTAATTGAGCGGTACGTCGGTGGTGATGCGTACCTGCGAATCCAGGTTTAGGTAGCGGATGTGGTTACTGCCAATCGCGATATCGGGAACGATGGAGCCATAATTGCCACGGGGCTCGCAACGCACTTTAATGACAGGATTACCACTGATGAGCTGGATCTTTCGAATAAGCATCAACGGCTTAAACTGTCTTTCGTGTATGAGCATGCGCGGCGCGCAGTCCACCACTTTAAAGCGGCCATCGGCCGTAGCGAATTCCGTGCACAACAGGTTCGTATTCTGAATGTAATATTGGGAATGCTCGTATTGCTGGTTTACCGGTCTCACGTAAAAATGGCCGCCCCTTTCTTCATCGAGGAGGGAACCAAACAAAAAGCTGCTGTCGAACCGCGGCATGCACATCCATTTTACGTTGGCGGTGGTATCAACATACGCCAGGTAAGAACAATTGCCTATAACGCCGAGGTTATACTTGTGTATGGACATGCCGTTTCGAATTTTTTACCGGTAAAATAAATTGCTCCAGGAAGGGCAGCACTTCCTGTTGTGTTGGGATATTATACTGCGCAGCGGTGGAGCCCGATCCGATTTTGATCGTATAACCCCTACTGTTAAGCGCCTTGAACATATCCTCATCCGTAACGTCGTCGCCGAGGCACAGGGTGAAAGCAGGATTGAAATTGTTTAGCAGCTTCAAAGCGGTTACGCCTTTATCAACCCCTGCCAGCCTTACTTCCAGCACTTTGTTACCATCTATTACCTGCAGCGATGTGTTGGTGATGAGTTGCAGCAGCGTGTTCATCAGTTCGCGGGAGCGCGTAAAACCGAGGTCTGGATGCGTGTTGCGGTAGTGCCAGGCAAGTGTATTTTCTTTTTCTTCGACGAATGAACCGGCGCACCGTGTTACGAATAATTGCATGATGGGCCTGATCTGCTCCTTCCACGAAGTATCGGTAGTGGTCTGCACTTCCCAGTCGCGTCCTCTCGGCTTAACGGCGGCGCCATGCTCTGCCACCAATGTAACGGGCAGGTGGCCGAGCCACTCCTGCAGCGTATTGCTGTCGCGCCCGCTGATGATCACCAGTTCATTGCGCGTGTCGGCTGAAAGCTTCGTGAGCAGTTCGAGCAATTGCGCACTTGGAATTGCATCGGCCGGGATCCTTGTAAATGCAGTGAGCGTTCCATCATAGTCCAGCAGAATTACCCGGGTAGGCGCATTGGCATAATCATGGAGTATTTTGGTGATTGCTTTGTCGTTGATGATCTTGATACGCAATTTGTTTTGTTCTTCTTTGGTGTTATGTAATTGTTCCAGGAAATCGTTCACCCATCTTACTACATCATATTCTTTTAATCTTTTTTGCATCAGCGCCATGCGTTGCTTTTGTTCAAAAATGGGCATGGTCAGCGAGTGTGCAATGGCATTGGACACTTCGGCAGTGTCGGTTGGATTTACCAGCAATGCTTCATTCAATTCACTGGCAGCGCCGGTAAGTTCGCTAAGGATGAGCACCCCCGTTTGGTTAACACAGCTTGCGACGTATTCCTTTGCCACCAGGTTCATGCCATCTCGCAGCGGCGTGATCAAAGCTACGTCAGCAGCCTGGTACAATGCAGCCAGCTCGCCAAAGCTAAGGTGATTGTACCGGTAGATCAGGGGCTGCCACTGCAGGGTGGAAAATTTCCCATTGATGGTGCCTATCCTTTCTTCAAGGCTTTTTTTTCTTTCGAGATAAGTTGGGATATCGTTGCGTGAAGGAATTACATTCAGTATAAAGATCACTTTCTCTTTCCATTCAGGATGATTGTCGAGAAATTCCTCATATCCCTTCAGGCGGTACATCAATCCTTTTGTATAATCCTGCCGGTCTACCGAGAAAATAATTTTTTTGTCGGTAAAGCTGCTGCATACATTTTCTTTCTGTACGATTATGTCTGCATCGTTAGCGGCCTGCTGGAATTTTTCATAATCGATACCGATGGGAAAAAGATCGGTGCGGATGATGCGGTTGCGGTATTGCAGCATGTTGAACTGGTTGTCTACACCCACCAGCATTTTTGCCGATTGAATAAAATGCTGCACGTAATCGTGCGTATGAAACCCGATCAGGTCGGCGCCGAGCATGCCGCTGACAACAGCCATTTTCCATTCGGAAGGCAGCAACCTTAATATTTCGTATGATGGAAAAGGTATGTGCAGGAAGAAACCAATGCTCAGATCTTTTTTCTTGCGCCGCAGCAGTTGCGGCACCATCGTCAACTGGTAGTCGTGCACCCACACTACGTCATCATCCTTTATGATGCTTAGCAGTTTATCGGCAAACTGCTCGTTTACGCGCTGGTATGCCTCGAAATATTCTTTTTTGTATTCAACCAGTGATGGAAAATAATGGAAAAGCGGCCATAACACGGAGTTGGAGAACCCATTATAGTAATCTTTGTATAGTTTTTTATCTATAAAAACAGGTTCGACCTTAATGTTTTCCGAAGCAATCTCATTTTTCACCTTGTCATACTCCTGAGGCGAAAAATCCACGCTTCCCACCCATATTCTGCCGTTGAATTTCTGCTGCTGGATGCCGGATTTTTCAAAATATCCTTTAATAGCCGATACCAGTCCGCCGGAACTTTGCCTTAATTGAGGCCCATCGCCGCTATTTTCTATTGAAAACGGCAACCTGTTGGAAACAATAATCAGTCTGCTCATTTCTTTGGTCCTTGTGTATTGATTTACCCAAAAATTGAGCCAGCGCAACTAAGTTATTGGTCATTAAGTCATCAAGTCATTAAGTCAATAGGTATTTAAACGCAATGACCCAACGACTCCCGTATAGTGCTTATTGCGTTTGTGGCCTCCCGGTGCCGCGTACACGATACAGCCGCTGCAATTAAATTTTCAATTGAATATCCAATCCAAATTCAGCGGCCTTTTCTTTGGCGATATCGTATCCGGCGTCGGCATGCCTTATCACGCCGATGCCTGGATCATTGCGCAATACGCGGCTCAAGCGCGCCGCGGCGTCGGTTGTTCCATCGGCAACGATCACCATTCCTGCATGGATGCTGTAGCCCATGCCAACGCCGCCGCCATGGTGCAGGCTTACCCAACTGGCGCCGCCCGCGGTATTTACCAGTGCATTCAATAAAGGCCAGTCGGCCACTGCATCGCTGCCATCGAGCATGGCTTCTGTTTCGCGGTTTGGAGAGGCTACGCTTCCCGTGTCGAGGTGGTCGCGGCCGATGACGATGGGCGCTTTTACTTTGCCCGCCGCTACCAATTCATTAAAGGCCAGGCCTGCCTTTTCGCGCTCACCTTGTCCGAGCCAGCAAATGCGCGCCGGCAACCCCTGGAATGCGATCTTTTGTTGGGCGAGCTTCAACCACCGTTGCAGCGAAGTGTTTTGGGGGAACATCTTTGCTATCACTTCATCGGTAACCGCAATGTCGGCGGGGTCTCCGCTCAATGCTGCCCAACGGAAGGGCCCCTTGCCTTCGCAGAATAACGGTCTTATATATGCGGGAACGAAGCCCGGAAAATCGAAAGCGTTCTGCAAACCCCGCTCCTGCGCCCTTGCACGAATGTTATTACCGTAATCAAACGTAACAGCTCCCTTCTTTTGCAATTGCAACATCAGCTCAACATGCCGGTACATGGAGTTGTACGCATAGTCAAGGTATTGTTTGGGGTTTTGTTCGCGCAGCACTTTGGCCTGCTCATAAGAAATCTCATGTGGCCAGTAACCTATCAATGGATCATGGGCCGAGGTTTGATCGGTGAGCGTATCGGGAATGATGTTTCTTTCAATCAATCGCTCCAAAAGATGCACTGCATTGCACAGCACGCCAATGGACAGGGTTTCCTGTTTACGCTTTGCTTCCAGCGCACGGTCGATGGCCTCGTCGATGTCTTCTATTAAAAGGTCGCAATAACGCGTTTCTATTCTTTTTTCAATCCTCCATCTTTCTACTTCAGCCGCCAGGCACACACCTTCGTTCATCGTAATTGCCAACGGCTGAGCTCCGCCCATCCCTCCCAGTCCAGCGGTTACATTCAGCGTTCCTTTCAAACTTCCGTTGAAATGTTTATCAGCCAGGGCAGCAAAGGTTTCATAGGTGCCCTGCACAATTCCCTGGGAGCCGATGTAGATCCAGGAGCCGGCGGTCATCTGGCCATACATCATTAATCCTTTCTTTTCCAATTCATCAAAATGTTCCCAGGTGGCCCATTTAGGCACGAGCTGCGAATTTGATAACAATACGCGGGGACTATCCTTGTGTGTTTTTAAAATGCCTACGGGTTTGCCGCTTTGTATCAGCAAGGTTTCATCGTTTTCCAATACTTTGAGCGCGGCAATGATATTGTCCAATGCTTCCATGTTGCGGGCGGCCTTGCCGCGGCCCCCGTATACGATCAGGTCCTGCGGTCTTTCTGCCACCGCAGGGTCGAGGTTATTGAGCAGCATGCGCAACGCGGCTTCCTGTATCCATCCCTTGCATTGCAGGCTGGCGCCTGTAGGTGTTTTATATTTGATGGGATCGTATGTTTTGACCATGACAATTATTTATTTAGATACTAAACATTTCAAAACCTGCATTCAATTCCGTTCCTTTTGAATGCGCAAATTCATTCACTTTCGACACGAATGAAAAATCGCTGACGATGTTTTTTATTTTGTTCACATCCTCGGCAAAGATGCGGTCCTCCTCCGCGAACGATACAAAATTACGCACATAATCATGGGCAAACTCCAGTATGGCGCTGCTTTTAAGGGGCCGCCGGAATTCAATGGCCTGGCAGGCGCTCATGAGCTCAATGGCAAGAATATATTCCAGGTTATCGATGACGGTATTGAGCTTGCGCCCGCTGATGCTGCCCATGCTCACATGGTCTTCCTGTCCCAGCGATGTAGGAATGCTATCCGCGCTGGATGGAAAGCAAAGCGTTTTATTTTCTGTTACCAGTGCCGCGGTGGTGTATTGGGGTATCATGAAGCCGCTGTTCAGTCCAACATTTTTCATCAGCAGCATGGGCAGTCCCCATTTGCCTTCCAATAACAAGTAACAACGGCGGTCGGAAATATTGCCCACTTCGGCTGCAGCAAAGCATGCATAGTCCAAGGGAAGGGCCATGGGTTGGCCGTGAAAATTGCCACCGCTGATGGTGTCGTCTTCAGAAAAAATAATGGGATTATCTGTTACCGAGTTCAGTTCTGTTTCGGTTAGTTCTTTCAAATGCAACCATGCATTGCGTGATGCGCCGTGTACCTGCGGCATGCAACGCAATGAATACGGGTCCTGCACGCGGCCGCAATCGATATGGCTTTGCATGATCGCGGAATCTTTCAGCAGGATGCGAAGCCTTTGCGCTACAATTTTATTGCCTGCGTAGGGACGAAGCTCATGCAACCGTTCATCAAAAGGGACCTTTGTGCCGGTGAGCGCTTCCAGGCTCATTGCGCCGATGATATCGGCTGCTTCCAGGCAATTGTGCAGCCGTTGAACCGCCTTTATGGCATAGGCCAGGATGAATTGTGTGCCGTTGATGAGCGCCAATCCTTCTTTCGGGCCGAGCTGCAGTGGCTGCAATCCTTGTTGTTGCAACAACTGCGCGGCAGGCATGCGTTTTCCATTATGCCATACTTCTCCCAACCCGATCAATGGTAGAAATAAATGTGCAAGCGGGGCAAGATCGCCTGATGCGCCAACGGAGCCTTTTTCAGGCACAATAGGTATAACATCGTTTTCAAAATGCCATAAAATGCGTTCGATGGTGCGCAATTGCACACCTGAAAATCCCCGTGCGAGGGCGTGCACCTTCGTAATGAGCATGAGCCTTGCAATGTCGGGGTGAACCGCATTGCCGACTCCCACACTGTGGCTTTGTAGTATTTTATGTTGCAGCGTTTGTGTATCGCTGTCAGATATTTTAGTGTTGGCCAGTATGCCGAATCCTGTGTTGACGCCGTAAACTGTTTTGTTGTTCTCTACGATCTGTTGTACGTGTTGCTGGCTGGTATTGATGGCGGCAATAGCCTCCCTGGACAGTTGCGCCCTGACCTGCCCGTTCACCAGGCCGATGGCCTTGCCTGTGGTAAGATGGCCGGTACCGTAATTGAAAATGCTCATGGTGGGCCAAAAATAGGAGTTTGAGAGGAATGATTGTCACAGGCGAAGGGCCAATAGGTCATAGGTAATGGTGCAAGCGGTGTAATGGGATGATTAAAAACATTGCGTAAATAAAGAATGTATACTATTTTTGGGGCTGCATGAAGTATTTTCTTGTCATACCTGCCTTAATGCTGTTTCTGTCCAATATTCCATTTATTCAGATAATGGACAGAGAGGAAATGATGGCAGCGTCCGGAGAAAAGGGTTGTTGCAAGAAAGAGCTTAGAGAACAAAATAACTGCAAGCCTCCGGCAAAGAGCTGCGAAGCTTCAGAAGAAGAACAGCCGTGTAAGAATGACACCGAGAGGCAATGCGACATGCAGAACGAATCCACCTGTATTTGCATTTTTTGTTTTCAATTTGCAGGTCCGGATCAATTAGGAAATAAATTTCATTTTGGCATCAGCGATTCCGGCCAGTCATTGGCCATTTACCTGCAACATCATTGGAAAGATCCCCAGTTAGCGCTTCCCTGGCAGCCTCCCGATATCAGTTAGCTTCATAATCATGCATTGACTACTGATGGCGTCCAGCCGTCAGCAATCCTCTATTTATTGTTATTATTTATTATTAAAAACACATCAAATTTTTGATATGAAAAAGTTATTGTCCCTGGCGTTGGTCGTTTTAATGGCCACAGCCTCTGTAAGCGCATCCACGTACCATGATAAGAATTGTAACAAGGAATGTTGCAAGAAAGATCCCAAGTGCAAAGAAGCATGCAAGGATGAAAAGTGCACTAAAGAAGAATGCGCTAAAAAGTGCGAACCGAAACCCGGTTGCTGCACTAAACAGAAACCAGCCTAATGGTTATAAACACGAAAGCCCCTGCAAAGGGGCTTTCGCATTATGAATGGACCTCTACTGCTTATTCACTTTCTTATGGATGTTGTCTACTTCGAGCATAAATTCTGCTACGATCGGATCCGCGTATAAACCATAAGCATCCACAAGGGTACCCTTGTGTCCATCGGTTGTTTGTATTACATATAAAATCGACATATCGTCCGGGTCGGATATTCCTTCGAAGCGAAAAAAGTTTGGCACTTCCACGTCCGCAGGCTTGTACACATCACCGGTTTGCACGTCCTTCAATCCCTCTTCGGTGGCCTGGAACTGGTGGGAATATCCTTTCTCCACCATCTTTTTCTGGCATTTATCGAGGTCGGTCATATATGTTGTTCTGTCATTTGCTTTTTGAACTTCCATATTATGGTGTTTAGGAACATATAGGAGAAATACTTGCCAAAGTTTATTCAGCTGGTTTTCAGAGCAGTATGTGGGAAAAATGGGGCAAGGATGAGGAAAGATGTCAACAAAGGGGCCATTCATTTTTTAATAGGGTGCTGCGTTTACCGGCTTTTGGGGGTCAAGGGTATTAAAGCATTAGCTATGAAAATAATAGTGGCGCTTACTGTTATAGGATTTTGCCTGGCGGCCTGCCAACGTGATAACATGGAGACCCCTGACAACCCCACTGCCGCTTCAAGGCTTAGCGGCGGTCCCTGGAAGCACATTACTACCACGCTTAAATATGATGATGGCACGATCGATTACGGCGCACTGGATGACTGTAAAAAAGACGACGTGTATGTGTTCGAGGCCAAAGGCGATGTCACCGTAACGCATGGGGCCATACCCTGCAGCACCGACCCTGCCGATGGAAAGTATGCAACGTGGATGGTGACAGACAATGAAACCAAACTAAAAGAAGTGTATACAAGGGATATGCTGGGCGAAGTAGCCGGCACCACGGTAATATATGATATTCTCTCACTTAACGATGTCCAACTTGTTATTAGCAGAATGGTGAACGAGCCCGGAAAGACATACCAGGAGATCAATATTTACAATAGGCAATAGGCTGGCATTCCGGGATCATCTTTTTGTTGTAAAAATCACTGGAAAGAAGCCGGGGATTGGCTATTTTTGCGCGGCTTCAGCGTTTTGCTGGAGCCGAAAGCTTTTTAGCATTGAACATTGGTCCGGTAGCTCAGTTGGATAGAGCAACTGCCTTCTAAGCAGTAGGTCATTGGTTCGAATCCAATCCGGATCACATACGAAAAAGCCTCCATCAATTGGAGGCTTTTTCATTTTATTACACGTCCTGAGAATGGTTAATGGTATTCAGGACGCAAGTTATGTATGAGACAGGCCGAAAAACCGCGTACTTCTACCTGTTTCTGTAAGCGCATGGGCAACAACGTGATACAGGAAGATTTCTTCCAGTTGAAATAATCCCTTACCTTAATGACTGGCCGGAATGCCTCACAGAAGATAAAGATCGCGTCCATAGATTGGCAATTTTTACTACTGATTCAGTTTTTCCAAAGATTCTGTTATCTGTACAGTTATGGATAAACCCCACCAGGAACCTCTTGCCGTAATAACTGCCGAGTTATTCACTATTCCGCTGGAAGACGGCAAATATGTTATTTATGCTCCTCTGAGACAGGCTGCTTTTGTCGGCAATACATCTATGGTGAATTTTCTGGCTGATCTTGCAGCAGGCTTTTATAATAAAAACTTAGACCCCAACGGGTCACTTCTCGAATTCCTGAGCAGGCTTGAAATCGTCAATGCAAGCCCGGAACAATTGCCCATTACTACTTTTGAAAATGATCCGTTCCCAACCGCTGTTTCGTTATTTCTTACTACCGCCTGTAACCTTCGCTGCACTTATTGTTATGCCTCGGCGGGAGATACGCCGTTGCGGAATATGTCGGCGGATGTTGCTAAACGCGGCATCGATTTTATATTGGCGAATGCATTAAAAAAAGGCGAGCAGGTTATTTCGATTGCATATCATGGTGGAGGCGAGCCTACGGTTAACTGGAAGGTAATGACGGCATCGCTGTCGTATGCTCGCGAAGCATCGGCACCGCATGGTATAGATGTTGTTGCCGCATCTGCTTCCAATGGCGTGCTGACTGATCAGCAGATTGATTGGATAATTGAAAATTTAAATAGCGTCACACTTTCTTTTGATGGATTGCCAGAGGTGCACGATCTCCATAGGCCTACCGTCACGGGCAAAGGGTCGTCTGGCAAGGTCATTCATACCATGCAGCGGTTTGATAAAGCAGGCTTTAATTATGGGGTACGCGTGACCGCTACCGCCGACCAGATACCGCAATTGGCGGCATCCATTGAGTTTATTTGTTCCCATTTTAACCCGGTACGCATACAGGTGGAGCCGGCCTACCAGATGGGAAGATGGCGAACCGCGCCCAGCGCAGAAACTGCAGCTTTTATCGAGTCTTACCGCATTGCGCAATCTGTTGCTGGGCGGTATGGTAAAGAGATCAGCTTTTCGGCGGCAAGAGTTGGGTCGCTCAGCAATCACTTTTGTGGTATAACCCAGGATAGCTTTTGCCTGACAACGGACGGACAAGTATCTGCATGCTATGAAACCTTTATGGCCGAAAACGAATGGTCGAAAGTTTTTTTCTATGGCAAGCCAGACCCGCATTCGAATGGATACCAATTCAACATACCGGTATTAAACAATCTTAGGGGGCAGGCAGTACAACATCGGGGTTTTTGCAATGGATGCTTTGCTAAATGGACCTGCGGCGGCGATTGCTACCATAAATCATTAACAGTAAATGGGCAGGAGGAATTTCAAGGCAGCGACCGTTGCCACATAATCAGGGAATTGACAAAAGACCAGTTATTGCAAAAGATACATGCTTCCGGCGGCCTGTTTTGGCATCAAATGCCTGCTGATGTTTCAAGCACGGCCCCTTCAGCCGCCAGTGGCAAGGAGCTGCTATTTGGGCCCTAACCATTATAAATTTTCGATTGTTTGCTATGCATGCTTACAAAAAAAGGCCAAACGCTTTTGTTCGTATAACGAAGGGCGTTTTAATTGTGCTGGTCATCCTTGCCGCCATTGGGTGGATGATCGGGTTTAATACCATCCGCAATAAATGGAATTTTTTCTGGTACGGCCGTGGCAGCGTTGCTCACGTAAAGAAATTTTATTCAACAGTTGGAGACAACGACAGCACCGCCTTCCTGCAACTTTTTTCAGCGAAAGTCATGCAGGAGGAAGGCAGGGAAAACCTCATAGCCATTTTCCGTTGTGGAGTGCCCGAGGATAAATGGCTGGGCAAACACCACCACGAAGAGATCATCGGTAAATGGATGAGCGGTGATACAGCGGTGATCAAAGTCGCAGTCAGCGCCGGGTCGTATGACAAGGACAGTGTATTGTTCAAATTATTGAAGGAAAACGGGGATTGGAAGATCGTTTTTTAAGCATCATTGCATCCTCGAATAAAACGGTAACATGGAACTGCCAAAGTTTAAACTTGCGAATGTTGCAGCTGACGGAACTGCCGAAGAACCTCAATTATTTTCAGTTGAAAAGCTTCCATTGGAAACCACTACCGGCAGGCGGGGTTTTCTTGGCGCCGGACTCACGGCGCTGGCCTTGTTTGCAAACCGCAAGCTGTTTAGTAATAAAAACTATATTGACAAGGATCTTTTGGCACATGAATCCGGCATTAACGGGCTCTACTTTAACAATACTGGTGAAACCCTCCTTTCTGTGACCTCCCGTGAATTGAAACTTTGGTCGCTGGCTAGCCGGAAATTGTTGGGCAAGGTAAGCGACATCTATATTAACGCTGTGACAATGGCTCCGAATAACCAGCATTTTTCCCTGGTAACGGAAAAAAGAATCGAGATCCGGTCATTGAAAAACGCATCATTGATAAAATCCATTTCAAAGGATGAATATCTTGAGGCAAAAGCATTAATGTATACCCCGCGCGGCCATCAGCTGGTGGCGCTGTTAAGAAAACGGGAAGTCCGATGTTGGAATTGCGACAGTTGGCAGGAAATACCATTCTTCCCAAGTGAGATCTCCAAGGAAATCACCAATATGTTGTATACGCCAGACGGAAAATATTTGATCACTATCGAATCACCGGAATCTAAGAGCGACTACCGCATAATGCAAATTAACATCCGTTCTGCAGCAAATGGAAAATTGATAAAACAATTGCGCGAGTTCAATAAATCTATTTACGTTGATACCCTATTGCTGGTTTCCAATGATAGCAGACGACTGTTCTTTATAGAAGAAAAAAATAGACCAGCCGCATTGGAAATCTGGAACCTGCAGACCCTTGAAAAAGACTATACCTATAAGCTGAAAGAAAACCGCGCCGTTGCACTTTCTGCCGATGGATTGCGCGTATTTATAGAAGCTGATTATTTTATAGAAATATGGCAATCTCCCATGTTGTCCAGGGTCCAGCGGAACATCGCCAAAATGCTTGCGGTTTCCCGCTATGAGGAGCTGAAGGAACCGGTAATTGAACTTTGCAAGCATGCAGGCATGATTAATTCGATTGCCGTTTCACCGGTTGGAACTATTGTAGCGTCGGGAGATTCCCGCGGAGTTATTAAACTTTCCGATTGGACAAAACAAGAATGCCAGGGATATCTCTTTGACCCGCGTGCAAATCAAAGCGATGGGGTGTCGTACAATGTATATGATAAGGTTACCGGTAACACAATATCTTATACCATGCCATGTGGCTCTCCCATTCCTTCGGGAGCGGTATGTACCTGTAATTGCGTGGCCGGCACTTATAAACCGCCGCCTCCGCCTTCGCATAGTAATGATGGGCGCATCTGCTCATGCGTACCGGTATGTATTTGCATGGCCGTATAGGGACTTAATTTAATTGCTCTGCCCTCCCCCGATCAAATCATCATTGGACACGCCTTTCTTCTTCGATACATTCTCAGTAAGCTTACCAAAGTTCCAGGTAAGGCTTAAAGCAATGGCGCGATACGGCTGCTTGTTTACGTAACGGGTTTCGAAAGTAGGATCCTTAACGGTATAACGGAACTCCCGCTCCTTGGCGCCCCAGTTGGCCATGCTCAGGTTAACAGAAAGTTTTTCCTTAAACAGCTTATACACCATGCCTGATCCATACCAGATGTTGATGCGCTGGTAAGCTTGTATGGTTACCGGCGCGCGCCAGAATCCAAAGTAACTGCTTACGGAGAATTTCTTGGTAATAGCGTAGCTGGTGTTGATGTTTGCATTCCCGCCAAAACCGCTATTCTGCTGATCGGTGAACAGCTTATTGCGAATGTTATTGTAACGCACGTTTGAATTGATGCTGATGGTCCAGCTCTCGGTAAACTTGGTGCTAAGGTTACCGTTCAGGCTCAACTGGAATTCCTTGCCGATATTGGCGCTGGTGGTTTTGGAAACACCGGTTGGCGCATCGAACGAAACGTACTGGGTGATCATGTTGCCGCTATAACTGCCGGTAAGCGTGATGCCAAAGAAGGTATTGCCGATCATAAAGCGGTTTTGCAAGGCCAGGCTATGGATCGTTTGCGCATCCAGGTTAGGGTTGCCGAAGAAAATATTCAGTGAGTCGTTGTTGTTGACAAATGGGTTCAGGTTCCAGATGAACGGGCGCTGCAGGCGCTGGCTGTAAGTTGCCACCAGGGTATACTTATTGGTGAACTTGGTACTGCTTTGCACATTGGGCAAAAACGAAGTATAGCTCTGCACCACCTTGGTATTGGAGGAGATAAAATCTCCGTCTATTTCGGTATGCTCCGTGCGCAGGCCGAGGCGGAAAGAGGTTTTGCCAACTTTGAATCCGTAACTTCCATACAGGCTGTACACATCCTGCTGATAACGGAAGTTGTCGGTATTGACTTCATTGATGGTAAAATCTTCATTCTCATCATATTTTACCAGGCTTTGGAAGTCCGAAGAAGCCCGCCGCAAAATACCTTTAATGCCTAATTCCAATTTCTGGTTATTCTTTAACGGCTGAATAAAATCAGACTGGATGGTATACTGATTGTTCTTTGCAAGGCTGTTATTGATCACGAAACGGTCGATGGTGGGATTATCCTGTTCGCTGTTCGTATATTGGTCAGTCTTTCCAAATTCGCCATTGAACCGGATGCTGAATTCCTTTTCCTTGTTGTTCCTGAACTTCCTGATGTAATCCAATCCCACACTGGTGTTCGGCCATTTGTTCTCATTGTGTTGATCGTAGTAGCTGATCGACGAAGGCGAGGAAGTAAAATCGGTGGTGATGGTTTGTTGAAGGTGTGCTTTAAAATGGCCCGAATTAACATTGGCGTAGCTGCTAAGCGTGTTCAGGCTGTCGATCTCATAGCTCACCTCCAGGTTGCCGCTTCCCCACAGGTTATCGAATGTCCTGGTGCCCTCCAGGAATCGCCTGGTGAATATGCTTGGCTTCAGCGGAGTAGTAACCGTAGAGTTTCGGGATGTCATATTATTTGTTCCACCAAGATATTGGAACATCGTAATACCGAACTTGCCGGTCTTCATGCTGAAGTTCATATTGCTATTGAACCAGCCGGTGTGCGCATAGTATCCGGACAACGATCCATTATACCCCTTCATCTTTTTCTTGGTAATGATGTTGATGATGCCTCCAACGCCCTCTGCATCGTATTTGGCGGAAGGTGAGGTAATGATCTCGATCTTTTGGATCAGCGCGCCGGGAAATCCTTTCAACGCTTCCTTTACATTTTGCGCAAACATGGAAGTTTCCTTTCCATTCAGCAATACTTTAAAATTGGTTTGGCCATTTACCTGCACATTGTCTTCTCCATCAACACTCACAAAAGGCGTTTTACGAAGGATGTCGATGGCTGTTTCAGTTTTTGCGGTGGGGTCATTCTCTACATTAAAAACTATTTTATCGTCTGTTTGTTCTACCAACGGTTTGCGGCCCGTAACGGTAACGCCCTGCAAAGTGGCCGATGCGCGTTCCAGCGATATTTCGCCGACCTCGGTAGCTTGCCCGGGAGTAACGGTAATATTATGTTGTTTGTCTGAATAACCGGTATGGCTTACGATGAGCGTAAAGGACCCGGTATCGGCATTGCTGAATTTGAACTGGCCTCTATCGTTGGTATAAGTGGTTTTAACGGGCTCGGTCATTTGGTTCACCCTGAAGATGCTTACCGTGGCAAATGCCAGCGGCTTTTGGGCGCTGTCTTTTATGATGCCGGAAATAGAAGCTTTGGTGTTTTGTGAGAAGGAAGCGTTACTGATAACGAGGCATAATACTAAAAAAGCAAACAGTTTAGTCAAGGGCATATTTGCCATGTTAGGTGTTTTTACGAATAAGTTCGTATATTATAGAATAATGTTGCATTAGGGTTGTTATTTAAGGAGGAACGGCCAATGCAAGGGAAGTGCGGCGGGCGATGTGTCAAATACTGCGGAGATTGCTTATTTACAAGATGTTATCGGGGTGATCGCCCAAATAATATTATTCGGCGGCTATTTTAAATAAATATGGTATTGATTGATCTTTTTAGCAGCCTCTGCTGCAAACACGGCGGCCTCTTCAACCGTCACGCTGGTTTTTGTGTTTACAAAGATTTTTGCCACGTAATTGTCTTACCACGAAAATGAAGTAATGAAAGTTCATGGGAAAGCCAAAGCCTTTGTTCATTTTTTTCATTTGTGCATTTTCCCTGAATATTTTAAAATCCCTTCTTCTCCAATTGAGGATACTTTATCCCTAATTGCTCCAGGTAAGTATTGAATTTAGAAGGATCGTAATAGTATTTCTTCAGTTCCGGGCGGTACTGCTCCATGATCTTTGTATTCAAATGAGTGGCCGGTTTTGTAGTTGCATCAACGAAAGGAATATACTTTACGTCCTTGGTTTGCACGTTTCGGAAATAATCCCATGCATCTGCAATGATCTTTGGATTGGCCAACATGTCGATGATAGTGGCCGATAGAACTTTTGCGCCTGCTACCACACCCTTGTGTGCAATGGGTGTGGCCATAGCAATGCCATCGGCCCAGTTGTGACCGGGCGTTCCAGGAATGTTGGAAGGGAACCGCAGGTTAATAGTGGGCACGTTCCAGGCTATGTCTGCGATGTCATCGCTGCCGGAACCCCAGGAAAATTGAACGGGTCCATGTATGGAGTCGAGCTTCAGCGCGAGCCCGTCTATCGGATTGCCGCGGGAATCTTTTTTCGGTGCGTTCACCAGTTTTTGAACAGCCCGTGCCAGTTGCTGGTCAGCAGTATCCCAAACAGGAAGGCCCACCAGCTTGATGTTCTTATAAGTGGCTTCGGCCAATGACCTGTTAAAATGCCCGGGCCACGCGGTTCCTAATAACCGGTGCGTGACCCTGGTACCGGTCATCTGCGCAACCGAAATAGCATATACGATGGCCTCATCGTACATAGATTTGATGTCTTCGTATGTTCGTTCCCGTAAGTAATACCAAACCGCCGCCTTTGAAGGGACCACATTCGGCTGATCGCCCCCATCGGTAATTACATAATGCGAACGTTGGGAAGGCTTCAGATGCTCACGCTTGTAGTTCCAGGCAACATTCATTAATTCCACCGCGTCCAATGCGCTCTTGCCGCGCCAGGGCGCCCCGGCGGAATGCGCCGAGCTTCCTTCGAACTTAAATTCAACAGATACCAGTCCATTGTTGCCGGCATCGCCCCAGCTTACGCTCAGGTTACTGCTTACGTGCGTAAAAATGCAGGCATCCACATCTTTAAAATAACCATCGCGGATATACCAGGCCTTGGTACCCACCAATTCTTCGGCAACACCCGGCCATATCATCAAGGTGCCCGAAATCTTTTCACGCTCCATGATCTTTTTTGCTTCAATGGCCGCAATAATCACGAGCGGTAAACCTGAATTGTGTCCTTCGCCATGCCCCGGAGCATCTTCTACAATGGGCTCTTTGTAAGCCACGCCTGGTTTTTGCGAAGCCTTCGGAATGCAGTCAATGTCGCTTCCCAATGCTATCAATGGTTTGCCACTTCCCCATTTCGCCAGCCAGGCAGTGGGAATGCCGCTGATACCCCTTTGAATCGTAAACCCATTTTTCTCCAGGATATTGGTCAGGTAAGCCGAGGTTTCGGTTTCATGAAAGCCGAGCTCAGAAAAACTGAACACCATGTCCACCATTTCCTGGGCCATTTTATATTTCCCATCCACGGCCTTCATCACTTCCTGTTTCCAGGCATCAGCTTTGAATGCAGCTTCATTTTTTTTCTGGCTGTGCGCTGCAATGTAAAGGCATGTAAAGAATAATAACGGAAGGATTCTGCTGGAACAGATCATGAAAATTATTTTTAGATGTTAAAGCCCTAGTTTTTTAATCAGTTGCTCATACCGCTCCGAGGCCAATTGCGGGAACATATCGCGTTGCACTTTCATATAAATCAATATCCCGTATTTTTCATCCATCAGCTTGTCAAAAATATTGAAGCTCTCGTCTACCTCACCGATGTGGGATTTGATCATCGCTATCGCATATAGCTTATCGTTGTTGGGAGGACCGGCCTGCAACTCAGACAAAATTGCTTTTGCCTCCTCTATCCTTCCCTGCCGGCCGTACAGTGCTCCCATCATGCCCACCATTACCGGCCGCCTTCCGGAAAGCTCGATTGCTTTTTTCAATTCGGCCTCCGACTTATCATACTCTTTCTTTTGCATGTAAGTCATTGCCGCTGTAAAATGTCCTTCAGCATATTCGGGATCGAGTTCCATTGTTCGGGCAGTTTGCTCCAGCGATTTATCGAACTCTTCCCTGAAATAATAAATGCGGGCAAGCCCATTGCCTACGTTGGCTGCTAAGGGATCGAGCTCGTATGCCAGGTGCATTTCTTTCAACGCCTCGTCCAATCGCCCGCTTACCGCGAGGAACAGTGCATACCATTCGTGGGCGGTAGCGTAGCCGGGCTTTAATTTAATCGCCTCTTGAAACTCTTTTTCCGCTCCCTTCCAATCCCAGTCTATCCTGAACTTGATATAACCCAGGGCTGCATGGGCCTCCGCCAGTGTTGAATCTATTTCCAACGCTTTCATCACCGCTGTCCTGGCCTTGCCTTCGGCGATGCTCCTGGGGATGTTGCCATATCCCGCGGCGCCAATGAGCGTATAAGCATAGGCCATGCTGGTATAAGGCAGTGCAAACTGTGGATCGGCCTTGATGGATTCTTCGAAATGCGTGAGCGCTTTATGGATTCCTTCGGACGTGCGCTGGTTCAAATAATGTTTTCCTACGAGGTATTCCTGGAAGGCCACTGTATTATTGGTATTGCTTTTCTCCAATTGCCGCTGCTCCGCGGGAACGAGCCTGACCTTTAATTCACCGGCAATGCTCTTGGCAATTTCGCTTTGTATCGTAAAAATGTCCTTCAACTCGCGGTCGTAATCCATAGACCAGATGTGTTCCTGGCTGGCAACGTCTACCAATTGCACGGTGATGCGGGCCTTATTTCCAATTTTTCTAACGCTGCCTTCCAATATGGTACCCACCATCAACTCACGGCCGATCTGCAGGATGTCTTTGTTGGTCGACTTGTATTTCATGGTAGACGTGCGTGCAATCACGTTCAGCCCTCCGATCTTGGAAAGGCTCGATATGAGCTCTTCCGTCATGCCATCGGCAAAATATTCGTCCTGCACATTGTCGCTGATATTCTTTAAAGGCAATACGGCCATTCTTAACTTCGAATGTTCCGCGGCTTTTGCCTCATTCTTTCTTAGGAACAGGAGGTATACGGCAGGCAATACCACCAGCAGTATAATCGCGCTGTACATGGCTATCTTTTGCCACGGAACTCTTTTTGACCTGGGCGAGCGCAGCTTTTGTGCCGCCCATGGTAGGGCAACGCAATATATTTCCATCGGCATGGAAATGTTCTTTAGCGTCTCCTCACCAATTTTTACTACGGGGTATGATACCTTGTTCCTGATCTGCCGGGCTACGTCTTCCGATACACAAATGCCGCCGGGTTGCGCCAATGGCTCCAGGCGGGCCGCGATATTCACACCGTCGCCGTGTACGTGCTTGTCCATATACACCACATCACCGATGTGCAGGCCAATGCGTAACAAAATATGCCTTTGCTTAGGTTGCGACGCATTGCGCTGGTTGAGCGTGGTTTGGATTTCAATGGCGCAGGTAGCCGCTTCCACGGCGCTGTTGAATTCAACGAAAAATGAGTCGCCGGCCGTTTCTATTTCCCGTCCCTCATGTTTCGCAAAGAATGGCCTGAGTATGGTCCGGTGTTCTGCCAGCAGTTCCAGTGCCAGCTCTTCGTTTTCCTGGGTGAGCGCACTGTAACCGACCATGTCGGTAAACATTATGGCAGATAAGCGTCTCATTCAGTGTGTTTGGTTGTTTCAAAATAAGCCATTCCCGCGAAAAACAGGGGGAAATTTGTCCGGCACCTGCATTTCACGTAACTTTTTACAGATTAAAATTTTGAAAATGGCAACCAAACAAACAACCGGCGCCAGCAGTCTCAATGAAACAATGAGCCAGGTGCGCGAAGAAGGAAGAGCAGGCATTCAAAGCTTTTTGGAGCAAAATCCCAATCAGCTAGCCGAGCTCTATAACAGCAATCCGCTGTTGCTGGCGGAACTGCTTGCACGCGCATCAGAAGACATAGTTGGTGAAAAGATGACTTCAGATGAAATGAAGGCGTTCTCGGTTACTTTTTCACGTTTGCCGGCCTTATCCTCCAAGCTATTATCGGGCATGGGCGCATAGCGCAACATACCACGACCGTTAAACCTTAGCTTTGAACAGGACGAGCACCGACAACCCGATGGTGTCGCTTGCACAGCATATTCTTTCGGGTCTTCCACATCGATTTACAAAGGATGATGTAAGGCCGGAACGACTTGCCTGTTTGTTCATGATCGACACCATGATAAGACCTTTTTTGCCAGCATTCAGGCAAACCATTGCCGGTAAGCTGCTGGATTATACCATTGCGTGTGCCCTCCAATCATCGCCATGGTACCAGGAAAGCTATGGCAGGCAAGGCTTTGATGTGCATAAAATATTTACGCTGCAGGAACTTGCGCAGCTTCCTGTTATTGACAGAAGCGTGTTGGAACATGAAGGTCATCGGCTCCGCGCTTCCACATTGAATTTCGGCTCGGCGGCATTTACTACGGGCACCACTTCACTAAGACCGCTCATCGTAGACAATTCAATAGAGGAACACCAGTTTGTGCGCGAGTTTTTTAGCATCATGCGGCAAGGACAATCGTCTGCCGGGCGCATTGGTTTAAATCTCACCAATACTTATCATGGCCAGTTGGTAGACATCCCCACGGCTTTCCGCCGCATACCGGTATCGGCCAATACGCTCAGCGGTTTGCGCACTGCACAGGCCCTGCTGCAGCGAGACTACTCGACGGCTGGCGGGCGACAACGTGTTTCCGCTATAGGCGGTCCATTGATTGCACTGTTGCGATTGACCGCCTTCCTCGAAGCAGAACAATCCCGCGCATCGATGCCTGCCATCGATTTTATTCAATCTACCAGTGAATACCTTACACCAGCGGCGCAGCAGTCATTGAAAAATTTCTGGAACTGCCCGGTCGAAGACCGGTATGGGCTAAGCGAGATCATCATTGGCGCCTGGAGGTGCAGTGCCTGCGGCCATCATCATTTCGAATCTTATGGTATTGCCGAAGTGGTGGGCATGAAGGATCATATACCCATTACCGAAGGGAGGGGCCGCCTGTTGCTCACGGGGTTCGCGCCGTTCATGCAAATGACCCCTTTGATCCGTTACCTTACCGGCGACGGCATTGAAATTGTTCCCACGCCCTGCGAAACCGGTGAGCAGTCGTTCCGCTTACTCGGACGCCTCCGGAACTCGCTGGTATATAAAGGAAAACTATTGTTAGGAGAATACGAAGTAATGGATATCCTGGACGGAGAGCCCGATGTCTTCCGTCATAAAATGTACAGGTACCTCCCGGACTATTTGCAGGAAGTCGGATCTCCCCCGCAGTTTCAATTATCGATAGATGAGAACGGACTGCCATTGTTAACCATACAGCTGCGTTATGATCCCCAGGCGTCCGATCCAATATTGAAAAACCTGCAGCAACGCATTGCCACTGCATTGGCAGCTAAGGGTCTTCATGCTTTTATACAAGATCCCGGCGAACCTGTATCGCCTTTGCTCGCGGATATGCGCGGGATGGTCCAACCTGTGCGTGTTCAATTCATCCGGGGGTCGGATGAAGTTGTGATGTTTTGAGTATAAATTTCCTTAATTTAATATCTCCTAAAATTGCTTTGCCATGACGAATTTTGATACCGCCCACGTTAAAAACATTGTGCTGCTTGGCCATGCCGGCAGCGGAAAAACAACGCTTGCTGAATGCATGTTATTCGAAGCCGGCCTCATTACCAGGCGAGGCAGCATTGAAGAAAGAAATACCGTTGGTGATTTCTATGAGCTGGAGCAGGAACGAGGCAACAGTATTTTTTCCAAGCTCCTGCATACGCAATGGCGTGGCTACAAGATCAATATCATTGATACGCCCGGTTATGATGATTTTGTAGGTGAAGTAGTGTCCGCACTCCGCGTGGCAGATACCGGCGTTATGCTCCTGAACGCCAGCTTCGGCGTAGAAGTAGGCTCCGACCTTATCTGGGAGTACACAGAAAAATTCCGCACGCCTATGATCTTTGCGGTCAATAAGATCGACCAGGATAAGGCCGATTTCGACAGAACTGTTGCACAGGCCAAGGAACACTTCGGCCGCAACGTAGTGGTAGTGCAGTATCCCCTGAACCAGGGACTTGAATTCGATTCCATTATCGACGTGCTGCGCATGACCATGTATAAATTCCCAGCCGCCGGCGGTAAACCCACCAAGCTGCCGATACCGGATGAAGAGCGCGAAAAAGCAGACCGCCTGCATAAAGAGCTCATCGAGGCCATTGCCGAGAACGATGAAGGGCTGATGGAAAAATATTTCGATAAAGGAGAGCTGGATGAAGATGAAATGAAGATCGGTTTAAAAAAAGCCATGATCAACCACGACCTCTTCCCGCTCTTTTGCATTTCCGCCAAAAAGAACATGGGCAGCGGCAGGTTGATGGGCTTCATCGACAATGTTGCGCCCAGCGCCAATGAAATGCCGCCGCAGATGACCCAATCGGGCGACAAGCTGGTATGCGATTCGAATGGCCCGGCCTGCATCTTCATCTACAAAACCATTTCAGAGCCGCATATCGGTGAAACATCGTATTTCAAAGTGTATTCCGGTACCGTGAAATCAGGAATGGAGCTGGTGAACGAATCCAATGGCGTCACAGAAAAGATCAACCAATTGTACGTGGTAGAGGGAGAAAAGAGAACGGCAGTGCACGAACTGTTCGCGGGTGATATTGGCGCCACCATCAAGCTGAAACATACACACGTTAATAATACATTGCATGTAAGGGGAAAGAACTATGAGCTGGCCCCTATTGAATTCCCCTCGCCGCTGATGACCGTTTGTGTGGAGCCATTACAAAAGGGTGACGAAGAAAAACTTTCGATGGCACTGCACCAGGTGGCGGAGGAAGATCCCACCGTTAACATTGAAGTATCGCCAGAATTGAAACAAACATTGATACACTGCCAGGGCGAGCTGCACCTGGCGGTTATAAAATGGAAGCTGGAGCATATTGCCAAGAACCTGCACGTGAAGTTCGGCAAGCCCCGCATTCCATACCGCGAAACCATCCGCAAATCGGTTCAATCCAACTACCGGCATAAAAAACAATCCGGCGGCGCGGGCCAGTTCGGAGAAGTGTATTTGCAGGTAGAGCCGTATTACGAAGGCATGCCCGACCCGAAAGGCATGAGCGTAAGAGGACGCGAAGAATACAAACTGGATTGGGGTGGAAAGCTGGTATTCCTCAATTGCATCGTTGGCGGCGCTATAGACCAGCGCTTCCTTCCATCGATCTTAAAAGGCATCATGGAAAAAATGCACGAAGGGCCACTCACAGGCTCGTACGTGCGCGATGTTCGGGTATGCGTGTACGATGGGAAAATGCATCCTGTGGATTCAAACGATATATCGTTCAAGATTGCGGGCCTCATGGCCTTTAAGCAAGCCTTTCAACAGGCCGACCCGCAAATACTGGAGCCGATTTACAGGCTCACGGTCCTTTGTCCTGATGACCTTACCGGCAATGTGATCAGCGACCTGCAGGCACGCCGCGCTGTATTGGAAGGCATGGATACCGAAGGACATTTTACGAAAGTATCGGCTAAGATCCCGCTTTCTGAAATGCAGGATTATTCGTCCACGCTTCGTTCCATTACGCAAGGCAGGGCCAAGTTCAGGATGAACTTTGCAGAATATGCGCCGGTTTCATTCGACGTACAGCGCAAGCTGATAGATGATTATCATAAGACCGCGAAAGAAGAACTTGTTTAATTGACCAGCCGAAAATAGCCATAGGGGCATTCGGTCGTCAATGGTCATCGCCAGTAAAACTCCCTTACATTTGCGAACCCTTTCAAACAACAGTTGGAACGGGGCAAACAGCCAATTGACATGGATGTAAAGATCGAAGCAAGCTGGAAGGAAGTTTTAAAGGACGAGTTCAACAAAGATTATTTTCAACAGGTTGCCGCGCATTTAAAAATGGAAAAGGCCGCGGGCAAAACCATCTATCCGCCCGGCAGCCTTATCTTTCATGCATTCGAGGCAACTCCTTTTCACAATGTAAAAGTAGTGTTGCTGGGACAAGACCCCTATCATGGTCCCGGCCAGGCGCATGGACTCGCATTTTCCGTTCAGCCCGGCATAAAGCCTCCGCCTTCGCTAGTGAATATTTTCAATGAAATGAATAAAGACCTCGGCCTGCCCATTCCAACGCATGGTTACCTGGAATCGTGGGCACGCCAGGGTGTGTTCCTGTTAAATGCCTCACTCACGGTGCGCGCAGGCGAACCGCTTAGCCATAGCAAAACAGGATGGCATGAATTTACCGACAGGGTGATCCAAAAAATTTCAGACCAGAAAAAAAATGTCGTGTTCCTGTTGTGGGGAAGGTCAGCACAGGACAAACAGGCATTGATAGACGAAACCAAACACCTGGTGCTGAAAGCCGCGCACCCCTCGCCTTTCAGCGCGGACAAAGGATTTTTTGGATGCAGGCATTTTTCTAAAACAAATGAATACCTGGTAAAGAACGGTATCGACCCCGTTGATTGGAAACTGTAATGTTTATGAACCTGTTTAAAAATATCTTCGGAAGGATATGGGCTGTTTGGGGAATGCTGTTGTTCATTGCCACGCTCCTGATCGTTCTCATTCCTTTTTTATTGACCGGATCCCTGCCCGAGCCCCGTAGAACAGCAGCATTCAGAAGAATATCAAAAGTTTGGATGACGGTTTATCTCCACCTTATCGGCTGCCCGGTACGTGTGAAAGGCGCTTCGAATTTCAAAAAGGGGCAAGCGTATGTTGTGGTATGCAATCACAATTCATTAATGGACGTTCCCCTGTCCACGCCATTTATTCCAGGGCCTAATAAAACCATTGCCAAAATCGAAATGGCTAAAATACCGCTGTTCGGGTTGGTATATAAGCGTGGGTCCGTGCTGGTTGACCGCAAAAGCGACGAAAGCAGGCGAAAGAGTTTGGAAGACATGAAAGCGGTACTGGCGCAGGGCATGCACATGTGCATTTACCCCGAGGGCACGCGCAACAAAACGGGCCAACCACTTAAATCGTTTTATGAAGGCGCATTCAAGCTTGCCTCCGATACAGCCACTCCCATTATACCCGCGCTTATTTTTAATACGGGCAAAGTGCTTCCCAACAACAAATCATTTTTCCTGTGGCCGCATGCCCTTTCCATTCATTTCCTGGAGCCCGTGATGGTGAGGCGGGGCGAGGATGCCAGTGCACTGAAGGATAAACTGTACACGATAATGTGGGATTATTTGGTGAAAAGTAAAAAGCAAAAAGGTGAAAAATTAAACGGTGCTTAAGACTTTTAAGGTTTGACTTTTAATTTTTGGCTTAATTATAGAAATACCTCGTACGGTTAATACGCAAGTCGCGCAAAATGCCCGACTTCGGATTAATGGTAATATTGAAAGAACGGAACACCCCCACCGGTGTAACGTTGATGGATAGCTGCCAGCAGTGCATTTCCCTCGAAAGGTACATCGTAAGCGTTTGTATCTTGGACGTGGTAAAATCGTAGAAACCGTTCATGCCGAGCTTCCAGCGTGGCGTAAGATTGAAATCACCATTCCAGCTAATGTTAGAAAATACTTTCGTCTCAAACCCGGTATAATCGGGCTTGAATTGCTTGGTAAAATTGAGTGAATAAGAAAGATTGAGCGACCAGGGAATATTGAAGTCGGCAAATTCAGCGGGGTTCTGCCGCACGTACGCCAGTTGCGCCTGCTGTTCCTCCATGGTCATAGGCAGCAGTCCTGTTTCATCATCGGTGGTCGTTGTTTTTGGCGGTTCTTTGGGTTTGCTTTGGAACGATGTGGAGATGGCGAGGCCCCCGCTTACAAGGCGGCCGAGGCCAAATCCGCGAAGCCTGTCTACCCTAAAGCCAAGCGTGTCTACTTCATACGGATCGAAAATGGCCTGTCCTGTAATATTGATCTTATCGAACAACGTGCTTCTTACGCTCATGCTGAATTGAGAAAGCTTGAACGAGTCCGCAAAGAAGTTATAGCTGCCGTTGATGCTGAATCCATCGATCAACCTGATCTTTCTTTCTCCTGCTTCACTGGTATCGGTCTTCGAACGCACCTTCATCTCCAGGTTATTGTCGATGCCAAAGCTCATGCCCCCGAACCTTCCCTCGGAAAATGCGCCCGGATAAATGCCTTCGAAATAAGAAAAGCGCTGAGTCATGCCCGTTTTATTGATCTGCACGGAATAATGGTCCTTGCCGGCGAGGTCGGGCTTATAATTTATACCGATAGTAGGACGCAGCACGTGCCTGATGGCCTTAATGCGGCTGTTCTTGCCGAAATTGGCAAAGGTTCCAAACACCGCTGTGCTTACGCCCACGCCGAATGAAATATCCCTTGCGGCATAGAATCCTTTATCGATGGTAGTATCGATCTTTTCTTTAACCTGGTTCCAGGTACGCGTAAACTTGCGCGAATACCAACGCTCCTGGTAGCTGATGCTGGGACCGATTTGCACAGGGCCAAGCGGCGGCAGCGACAATTGTATCGGCACATTGTGTTGCGCGCCCCAGGAGAATGTATCTATCAGCTGGCTGAAGCTGAACAGTGAGTCGTAAAAGCTTGCATCGCTCACGAGGTTCGAGTTCAATCCTATTCCGAGCTTTTCGTACCACTTAGGCTCGCCCGCGAATTCCTTACGTTGAAAAGGATTGAAATTATTTACGGTGAACGCAACCGTGGGCAGGTTCAACGTAACCAAACCCGTAACGTTGTTCTGTTGGTGATTGGCGCTCATGGTAAGGTTATACCGCGTGTCCCAGGTTTTTGAATACGTAATGGACGAATTCAACTGGTTGCTGAAGTTACGCGTAGGGTTATTGGCCACAAACCGGTTGAACTTGGTGGACCCTGCATTTACGCTGGCCGAAAAACTTGTGCCGGGCCTCGCTTTGTTGTCCATAGTATGTCCCCAGGTGATGTTGAATGTTTTGGTAGAAACGAAAGACTGCTTCGGGTCTTCGGAGATCAACCTGGAATTCTGTATGGTAAAGTTCATATTACCGCTATACCTGTAGCGTTTGCGGTAAGTGGGTGAAACAAACAATGCCCATCCGCCGTAAGAATATATATTGGACCGGAGCGTAACATCGAAGTATTCGCTTAGCACTTTGTAATAACCCAATCCTTCCAGTCCCAGCCCGAATTGCTCACTGGCAGTGAACTGCGGCGGCAGCAGCCCGGAATGCCTTCCCTGCGAAATGGGGAAATACCCGAAGGGCAGGTAAATCGGAATGGGCACGTCCTCGAATTCTGGATGAATAGGCCCCGATATGGCCACCCGCTGGGTTACCAGCTTCATTTTTTTGGTGCGGAACGCAAAGTGCGGCGTATCGAGGTTACAGGTGGTGAAGCGGCCGCGCAGGGCGAAATATTCATTGGCAGAAATCTTTTTGCTCATTTCACTGTTCACGAAAATATCGCCGCTTTGCATATGGGTGTTCTTTGTAAGGCCCTTTTGCGTTTCTATGTTATATACGATGGTATCGGCGGTAAATTGGTCCTCGCCTCGTACAAACCGGGGCAACCCAACGATGTTTCCCAACGAATCTCTTGTATAGGTAGCTATCACCAGCTTGCGGGGCTGGTCCATGGTGATGATGGAGCCGGTGAGGTCGAGGTCCTCGTATTTTACGTTGGCCTTGTTGTACAGCGTTACTTTTTTGGTGGGCACGTCCAGCACCACGGA
The DNA here is from genome assembly GCA_035628135.1 of Chitinophagaceae bacterium. GTDB lineage: Bacteria > Bacteroidota > Bacteroidia > Chitinophagales > Chitinophagaceae > DASPKM01. The sequence goes on from DASPKM010000004.1 coordinate 151,774, forward strand.
ATCGGAGGCCGTATAATTTACAGGGGCGGTGAGCGAGTCCTTCGAGATGCGGACGTCGATGGTATCTATCCTTTGGCGAAGCGTATCAGCGGGCCTGCGGGTGGTATCGCGGCTTGGCCGAGGTGTGGTATCCTGGAAGCATCCAGTTAATGATTTGTAAAAAACAGGGTCAGGATTATAATTAGCAGAGGCGCTCAACGTTACTATCATTAACATTGCTACAAGATGCGCGGATAATGATTTTGGGGTAGATTTGCGTCTGCTATTCATACAGTTGAGTGGCCGGACAAATGTAACCAATTAAAGGTTTAAGAATTTGTGAAGATTAAATGCAAGTACATCGCATGAAATTAGTTAAACGATCAAATTTCCTGCTCCTCGCCGCCCTGGCTGGGATGGTAATAGTATCCTCATTTGGTGATGCGCCTGTTGTAGCACCTCAAAAACCCACGCTTCGTACATTGATCATCGATGCCGGACATGGCGGAAGGGACCAGGGCGCCAAAGGACTCATTTCCACAGAAGCGGCCATTTCTTTAGACATCGCGCTGAAAGTAGGAAGGGCCATTGAAAAAGAATTCCCGGAAATTAAAGTAGTATATACCCGCACTTCCGATCAACTGCCGGGTAATGCTTCCGATGCCAGCCACGGCAACCGCATACGCGCCGAGATGGCCAACCAGGCCAAAGGCGACCTGTTCATCAGCATACACTGTAATGCCAATGCCTACCCTGCCGGCGGTTATTATGCCAAGCGCATAGTAGGTTATAAGAATAAAACCACCTATGTAGGCAAAGGCAAGAAAAGAAGAAAGAAAACCGTAAAGGCGCCGATATATGAAAGCTATTGGGTAAAAAACATGACCAAGGGCACCGAAACGTATATCTGGGCAGCAGACCGCAGCGGTTTCAAAGGCAGCGTCATCGACCAAACTGAAGAATTCGGCGAAGACGTGCAGGATTCGCTGAATGTGCTGGACCTTACTTCGCCCGAAGCCAAGATACGGGCCCAGTTATACGAAAAGCAGTTCTTTGCCAAAAGCGCACTGATGGCCTCTTTGGTAGAAGATGAATTTAAAAAGGCCGGTCGCTTAAGCAAGGGCGTTAAACAACGCAACCACAAAGGCATTTGGGTGCTGCAAGCCACGGGCATGCCCAGCATACTGGTAGAAACGGGGTTCATCACTAATAAGGAAGAAGAAGAATACCTGGTAAGCGAAGCGGGCCAGGATGAGATCACCAATAATATCGTCGAAGCCTTCAGACGGTATAAACGGGAACTGGAAACTACCAGGGCCACTAACACGCGGTAACAGCTTCCTGCTTCAAGATTCTACAATTGTTTAAATTTCCCCAATTTATGGCCCGGTAAACTTTTTGCTACATTTGTTACCGTAATTGCATCGTTAATACAATTATCGCAGATTCAACTTATTGCCTGCAAAAAACTTTACACGGAATGAAAATCTCCAACGAAACCAAGATCGGGGCCCTCGCAGCAGTTTCCATTGCCGTTCTCATCCTGGGGTTTAACTACCTCAAAGGCCAAAACCTGTTCGAGCAGAATGCAAGGATTTACTCGGTATTTGCCAAAACCGATGGATTGAATGTTTCGAACCCGGTAACCATCAACGGGCTGCCGATAGGAAAAGTTGCCAGCATGCATGAAAGGGACAAAAACATGTCAGCCATTATTGTGGCCATTGACCTTACCAAGGATATCAATATCCCCGACAATTCGCTGGTGTTCGTGAACAAAGAGCTATTGGGCTCGCCTTCGCTGGTAATTAAAATGGGGAACAATACCACATATCTTAAGGATGGCGATACCATTCAAACTACCTATAAGCCCGATGTATTTGAGAATGTGCAGGCAAGCATCAATCCCGCCATCAATAACCTGAACAGCGCCATACAATCGTTGGAAGTGCTCATCGCCAACGTGAACAGTATATTTGACCCCCGTACAAAAAATAATTTTCAAACCGTTATCGCCAACCTGGCTGCATCGGCTGCTTCGCTGCGTACGTTGCTGAATGCAGAAACAGGCATGCTGGCCCAGACCCTCGACAACCTGAATACTTTTACCGTCAACCTGAATAAGAACAATGATCAACTGAACAGGACCGTCAGCAACCTGGAAACCGCCACCTCCAAGCTTGCAAAGGCCGATATTGAAAAAGTGATCAAGGGACTGGAAGATGCAGTGAACAACCTGAACACCGTAACCGCAAAGATCAATAGCAAGGACGGTTCGCTGGGCCTGTTGCTGAACGATAAAAAATTGTATACTAACCTGGAAAATTCTGCACGCAGCCTGAACATACTGCTCGACGACCTAAGGGTGAATCCCAAACGCTATGTGAATATTTCACTCATAGGCCGCAAAAATAAAGGAGGCTACCTGGAGGCTCCGCTGATCGATACAACGAAAAGGCCTTGATTACTGTGATGGATAAGCGAATTGTATTTCTCTTCATATTCCTGGTATGTTGCTGCTTGCGCACGTTTGCACAAAGGCCAGTGGAAATTACGCCGGCAACCGATACGGTGCAGGTGGTGGACATTCTTCATGCTGACCGCCTCGGGTTTTCCAAACGCGATACCGCCAACATTGTACAGTATGCGGCCGGAAAAGTGGCAGCACGCCAGGGCACTACGCTTTTTTATTCCGATAGCGCGGTGCTGAATGAAAAGGTACGCATCTTCGAAGCCTTCGGCAACGTGCACATCAATGATAACGACAGCACACATACGTACTCTCAGTACCTGAGGTATTATTTTGATAAGAAATTCGCCATCCTTCAGAAGAATGTGCGACTCACCGATGGCAAAAGCGTGCTCACTACCCAGGAGCTTGAATACGATCTCAATCAAAAAGTGGGCATTTATAAAAAGGGCGGTAAGGTGGCGAATGGTGAATCGGTGCTTACCAGTACCGAAGGCACTTATTACGATGACCTGAAAGATGTTTTCTTCCGCAAGAACGTGGTGCTGGTTGATCCGAAGTATAAGCTGTATGCAGACTCCTTATTGTACAACACGGAATCAGAGATCGCGACATTCATCGGCCCTACCACAATCATCGACAGTAGCGGAAGGAAGATTGTTACCAGCGAAGGCTTTTACGATACCAAAAACAGGATAGCGAACTTTTTGGGCCGCCCGGTGATCCGCGACCCGAAGAACAGGACATACATTACCGGCAACGAATTATTCACCGATGATAAAACCGGCATCAGCACTGTAAGAGGCAATGGCGTGTACATCGATTCGGCGCAAGGTGTTTCGATGATCGCCAATTCCATGATACACGACCGCAATAACAATACGCTGCTGGCCACCATGAACCCCCTCATGATCATCAAGCAGGAGGATGATTCCATTTACGTTACCGCCGACACACTTTTTTCCGGGCCGTTGAAAGATAGCCTCGGCATCGATTCGGCCATGGCAAAAGATACTTTGAGAGGTGTGAACGTGGTAAAGAATAATGAAGACACGGTGATACGGTTCTTCCAGGGATATCACAATGTGCGCATATTCTCAGATTCGCTGCAGGCTGTGTCCGATAGCTTGTATTGGTCCGGCCGCGACTCCATATTCAGGCTCTTCCGCGATCCCATCGTATGGGCCAATCAAAACCAGATCACCGGCGATACGATTTACCTGTATACTAAGAATAAAAAAGCAGAGCGGTTATATGTTTTTGAGAATGGAATGGTGGTGAGCAAGAGCGATAACAACCTGTACAACCAGATACGCGGCAACACGCTCAACGGTTATTTTAAAGACGGCGTGATGGATTTTATGAAGGCGAAGGGTAACGCCGAAAGCATTTATTATATCAGGGATGAGGACAGCGCATACATTGGTGTAAACCGTTCCACCGCCGATGTAATAGACATGTTCTTTAAAGATAAGGAACTGAACAGGGTGGTTTACCGGAACGAAGTGCAGGGCACTACCATTCCTTTCCGGCAGATCAATTTCGATGAAATGCGGTTGCGCAATTTCAAATGGCTCGACGACAGAAGACCAAAATCAAAGTTTGAATTATTTGGAAATTGATGTGCATCTAACCCCTACCCTTAGCCTGAGTTTGCTATGTTTGCTATAATTCTCTGTTAAAACCCCCTTGACCCGAAATCCTCTGGCATTATTTTCGTTTTCATCGTATAAACTATAGCTATGATGCGCACATCACTGACCCTTTTCATTTTTGTACTCGCTTCAGTATTCTACACAGCAACGGCCCAGGACTATAAGGTTGCCGTGGGTGTACGATTGAGCAATGCAACTCCTACGCTCAGCAATGCCATTACGGTTAAATACCACATGAATCAGCGCAGCGCGCTGGAAGGGATCATTTCCTTTGGTAGCCGGTTTGGTCTCGGCGGCTTGTACGAAGTGCATAACATGACCACGGTGCAAGGATTGAACTGGTTTTATGGAGGTGGCGTATATGTAGGCTTTGAAAACGAGGATACTTATCTGGGACCTACAGGCATTATCGGGCTGGACTATAAATTCCCCAATATCCCGCTCAATCTTTCACTGGATTGGAAGCCGGAACTTGATTTTATTCCTGCCATCAATTTTGTTCCCGACGCGTTTGGGTTTTCAGCCCGGTTTACGTTTTAGTGCCTGATAGACTTGAATATCGGCAAGAACCCGCATGGGGGAAACGGTTATCAGCGAATTAGTTAACGGAAAATCAAATATTTAGCAATCGGTTATTGCTACCCTGCGCACTTTTTTTTCCAGTTTTTGCAGTTTTTTGCAGGAATTTACTTTATTTTGGCTTGTAACCGATTCTTGCCAATGCTAAAAAAGGAACGACAGGCCTTTATACTACACCAGGTCAATCTGCATAATAAGGTATTGTCCTCGACCCTGAGTCACGAGATCAACGTTTCGGAAGACACTATCAGGCGCGATCTGCAGGAACTTGCCGATGAAGGCAAGGTTATTAAAGTACATGGAGGCGCACTGTCTCATTCTTTCAACCAGATATACTATCCTTCCCATAACGTTTATTCTCACACCCACAAAAAGACCATAGCTCAAAAAGCAGCAAGCCTTATCAAGGATAATATGTTCGTGCTCACCAGCGGCGGTACTACTATTATCGAGCTGGCCAGGGCGCTACCCCCTGCCCTGAGGGCCACTTTTATTTCGGGCAGCATCCCGGCCGTGGTGGAATATATGCACCATCCTAATATCGACGTGATCCTGATCGGCGATAAGGTGTCCAAGAATTCCAAGATCACTGTAGGTGGCGAAGCCATTGCGCGCATTAAACAAATCAAGGCCGACCTGTGTTTCCTGGGCATCAATGCCATTGACCTGGAACACGGTATTACGGACAGCGATTGGGATGTAGTGCAAATTAAAAAGGCAATGATAGAGTCGGCCAAACAGGTGATCTGCCTTACCATCGCTGAAAAGATCAATTCCATTCAACCTATCCAGATTTCGGGCATCGACAAAATGGACATGCTGATAACAGAGCTGCCCCCGGACGATCCTATGCTTGAACCATATACCCGAAGAGGTATTAAAGTGATGTGATCAATACCCTGAACCGCATTGGAAATAAAAAGGATAAGTATACAGCAACTTTTAAATAACAGTTGTCTTTATAACGATTTTACAGGACTAAAATTAAAAAACTGCTATGCGAAAACTTTTACGACTGCTTGCGGCGGCATTGCTGTTGCTAGGGCAATCTCCGCTTTTTGCACAGGAGCGGGAAGTCAATGGCACTGTTCTGAACAATGCCGATAATACTCCCATCCCGGGCGTTACAGTTACCAACCAAAATACCAATCAAAGGGTGCAGACTAACCAGAATGGTTATTTCAGCATCAGGGCCCAGAATGGCCATGTACTCGTTTTTACTTCTGTGGGCTTTAGCAGGGCAACCGCAACCGTTACCGGCGATAACCTGATATCGGTGCGCATGAGTGTGAGCGCTGGTGAACTAAACTCGGTGGAAGTTACAGCGCTCGGTATCAGCCGCAGCCGGAAATCGCTGGGTTATGCTACGCAACAGGTAAAAGGCGAGGACATTGCCAACTCACAACGGGATAATGTGATCACTGCACTTGCGGGCCGCGTTGCCGGCGTTACCGTTACCACTACCACAGGACTGCCAGGAGCTTCATCGGCCATCCTGCTGAGAGGCGCGGTATCGATGGATGGCAACAATCAACCCCTGATCGTTATAGACAACCTGCCTGTAGACAACTCCACTTTTATACAGGGCAACCTGGTGTCTGACGGTCCTAACCGTAATAACGACTATTCCAACAGGCTGCTGGACCTTAATCCCAACGATATTGAAAGCATCAACGTGCTGAAGGGTCCCGAGGCAACGGCGCTGTATGGAAACGCTGGCGCATCTGGAGCGCTTATCATCACTACTAAAAAAGCAAAAGCAGGGCGGTCATCCATTGCATATGACAATGCGTTCCGCCTTGAAAAGATCACCCGCTTTCCCGAAATCCAGCAAGTATATGGCCGTGGCGTAGCAGGTGTAAGAGATCCGCTGAGCAGGGTTTTTCTTGGTCCTAAATACGCGGACACTTCTACAATCTACAATAACATAGAAACCTTCTTCAAGACCGGCTTTACACAAAAACACAATCTTTCAGTAGAAGCGGGTTCAGAGAAAGTGACCTACCGCTTGTCTACAAATATTCTCGACCAGGAGGGCATTGTACCGCAAACAGCCTACAACAGGTTTTCGATACGGCTCACCGGCAACGCGATCATCTCTCCGAAAATAGACATCTCCACATCATTGAACTATGTTACTTCGCGCACCAGGAAGGCAACCAAGGGGCAATTCGGTTTCCTGCTTAGCCTGCTCACCTGGCCCAGCGACGATGATGTAACAAGATATCTCAACCCCAATGGATCGCGCAGGGAGATTAGTGAAGGATCTACAACAGAGATAGATAATCCATTCTGGGATGTAAATAGAAACAAGAGCGAAGACAAGAATGAACGCCTGATAGGAGGAACAACGCTGACCTATAAACCAACTAAATGGCTTACGCTTAGGTCTGCGTTGGGCGTTGACCAATACTCAACTGTAGGATTCACGTTCATTCATCCTGAATCGAGGAACGGTATCGCAGCCAACGGTAACATTGAAACATTTACCGAGAACAGCAAATTGTACAGCGGCCAGTTTACCAGCATCATTACAAAAAACATCAATGATTTCTCCAATCAACTGGTTGCCGGTTTTGCTTTCGACCAGCGCGAATATGAAGTGAATGCCATCAGGGGTGAAAGGTTTTATATTCCAGATTACGTGAGCATCAACAATACAGACCCCACTACCCAACGCACCAAGAGCACATTGAACAGGGTGCGCAATGTGGGTTGGTTCGCGCAGGTACAGACGGGCTATAAAGACATCCTTTTCATAACCTTGTCTGGCCGCTACGATGGTGCGTCAACGTTAGTAAAGCCGGGCTTTACGCTCGACGACAGGACAAGGGATGCCTTCTTCTTCTACCCTGCCGGAAGTCTTAGCTTCAACTTTACAGAGCTGGGCATGTTCAAAGGCATCGGTTATATCGATTATGGAAAATTGCGCTTCTCTATCGGTAAAACCGGTAAAACAGCCAAAACGCCTTATGTGACCGCGTCAAGATATGTTCCCGTGCAAACTACCGGCGGTGGATTTGCCCTGAGCGTATTTGCAGGAAATCCTGAGTTGACACCAGAGTTTACCGAGAACTATGAGATCGGCGGTGAAATGAAGTTCTTCAAGAATCGTTTAGGCATAGATGTGGCAGTGTATAAAATGAGGAGCATCAACCAGGTGGTTGCTCCACGCCTTAGCTACGCAACCGGGGCAATTTTGAAATGGCTGAACGGCGGCACCGTAGAAAATAAAGGCATCGAGATCATGCTTACCGGTACGCCGATCAAAACAAAGAATACTAACTGGGACATTACGCTGAACTTCGACCGTAACAGGAACAAGATCACAAAGATGCCCGCTGATCTTCCCATATTCTACATTTCAGATTACGACATTCTTCCATTCGGCGGTGTTAAGGCTTTCTACCGCGTGGGAGGTTCTCTGTCGGCCCTGGGTGTTGAAGCCAGTGGCGCCACCAGCTTCCTGAGGAACAAAGATGGCAAGCTGCTCATCAATCCATCCAATGGCTTGCCAGTAAGGGATACCGTTCCAACGCTGCTGGGCGAAAGGTTGCCTGATTTTAAAATGGGATTCATCAATAACCTTCGTTATAAGAACTGGTCGCTCAGCATGAACTTCGATATCCGCGTGGGCGGCGATGTGTTCAACGGCAACGACCTTGCGCTAAACAATATCGGGCTTAGCAAACGCACGCTCGACAGGGAAACGCCCCGCGTGATAGAAGGCGTACTGAGAGATGGTTTGGAAAACACGGCCAATCCTACTCCCAACACCATCATTATCACCCCGTATTTCCAGAACGGCTATTACAACAATATTTATAACATCGAAGATTATTTTGAAAGGGATATCAACTGGGTGAGGCTACGTGATGTGACACTGTCTTATAATTTCTCATCGCTCATCACGAAACGCCAGAAATTGATCAAATCCGGCTCCATCTTCGTAACAGGCACCGACGTATTCATGCTTACCAATTATACGGGTGTAGATCCCAACGTAAGCGCATTGAATGCTTCGGCGGGAGGTTATGGCGGACAAGGATTCGATTATGGTGCGTTGGCTTTGCCGGTAGGAATCAATTTCGGACTCAGGTTAGGTTTCTAATTTTTAAAAATCATGGACATGAAAAAATATTCGCTTCTTTTTATACTGGTTGTGATCATGGTGGCGCCCGCCTGTAAAAAGTACCTGGATGTAAATGAAGATCCGCGTACGCCGCAGCTTACGACGGGCGAAACGCTGCTGCCGCATATTCAATCGTACATGGGCTTTGCACTAGGCCTCGACGCACGGTATGTAGGCAAATACGTACAGTACTGGGTGAACAATGCAGCCAATGACGCTTTCGAAGGACATGGAAATCCGTTTCCGCAAGGCGCTGAAATGTGGACCATGCACTACACCAAGCTGGGTTTGGCCATAGACCAGATGTTATTCGACGCCATATCCAAGGAGAAATGGTATTATGCCGGCATAGCAAAGGCGTTGAGGGCATGGAGCTGGCAGCTTTGCACAGACCATTTCGGTGAAATGATCCTGCACCAGGCATGGCAACCCGACCGCTATATTTTTGATTATGATCCGCAGGAAGATATTTATAAAGAGGTCGAAAAGCTCTGCAACGAGGCCCTTGAATATTTCGGCCGCGAATCTGCAAAGGGTATCGCCGCTAACAGCGACTTTATGTTCAAAGGCGATAAAGACAAATGGGTGAAGTTCGTATATGGCGTTCTCGCTATCAATGCCAATCATTTGTCCAATAAAAGCACCTACAACCCCGCAAAGGTTATTGAGTATGCAGATAAGGCAATGGCAAGCAATGCGGACGATGCGCGCATACAGTACAACGGTACCGTTGGCGGAAGCGCCACTACATCGGATGCCTTTGTGCTGGGACCAAGGAGGGGGAACATTACTTCGCTGGCTTACGTGCAATCAACTACCATCCTGAACATGCTTACAGGATTGCCGCGTGGTGTGAGCGTTGTAGACCCGCGCATTGCCAATATGTTGCAAAAAAGCCCCGATGGAAACTATTACGGCGCAACGCCTACCAATGGAGATCCAAACGGCGCTGTAGGAAACAACAAGCGTGTGCCCGCAGTTATAGGCGGTTATGCGGCACCGTGGCCGGGCCGGTACCTGTTCAGGGATACTATTATGTTTCCCATTATGACGTATGCACAAATGCAATTCATAAAAGCGGAAGCGGCCTTCAAGAGCAACCAGACAGGCGTGGCATTTACCGCTTATCGAAACGGTATCGATAAGAGCATTGATTTCGTAAGCGCGCTTGGACCCACCGCTATCACGCCGGCGCAAAAGACCGCCTTTCTCAACAGCGCAGCCGTCGCGCAAACGGCGGCAGATCTTAAGCTTTCCGATATCATGACCCAGAAATACGTTGCGTTGTGGGGCTGGGGATTTGAAGAAACCTGGGCCGATATGAGAAGGTATCACTACGATACTACTATTTATAAAGGATATCTTATTCCCGATCCCAGTAAGCTGAGCGTCGCCAACAACGGAAAGCTCGCATACCGGTTCAGGCCTCAGAATACCGAGTTCCTGTACAACCTGGACGCGCTGACCAAGCTGGGCGCTACCAATGCCGATTATCATACTTACGAAATGTGGTTTTCTAAACAATAAATAATTCAAGATGAAAAAAATATTCTTCTTTGCTTTCATAACGGCGCTGATGGCCTGCGAAAAGGAATATGATTCCATTTACACCTTCCCTCCTTCCGAGGGAAAGGCGAATGTGAAGTTCATACACGCTTTGCCCAATGTTTTTCCTGCAACTTCCACCACGGCGCAGGCCGGCCTGCAGGTGTACCTGAATGATGTAAAGGTTACAGGTAATAACATCACGTACGGAGGCGGCGTGTTTCCTGGCCTCGAGTATGCGCAGGTGCCCGCCGGCAACCTTACATTAAAGGCAGTAGTACCCGCAACCGCTACTGCTCCCGAGGTGGTAGCCGTTACAGGACCGGTGGAGTTTACAGCAGGCAAAACCTACTCGGTTTTCCTGGCCGACACACTTCCAACTCCTACTATTTTCAGGATCGAGGAAGATTTTGCACCGCAGGCTGACTCGGGAAAATATTTCGTAAGACTGGTTAACCTAACGCCTAAAAGTGGGGCTTATGATTTATATGGTATTACCGATGCAACGATCGTAATACCCAATGTTGCATATAAAACTGCCACCCCCTTTGTACAGGTGCAAGTTGGTTCAGGCGCGCGGCAATTCACCATTAGAAAAGTTGGTTCTAACGTCAACATCGGAACGCCGGTTTCTATTACCCCTGTTGCCGGAAGGATGTATACAATTTTCAGCTACGGCATTGACGGAGGTACTGGCGCACGTATTCCGAGGCTTGCGTTTTTCACGTCGAGGTTCCAGAAGTAGTTCCGCATGCAGTCAATATACAAAAGCCGAAACTTACTGTTCCGGCTTTTTTATTACACCTAATGAAAGAAGAAATACGCCAGCATGATCGACGCGATGATTCCCGCAAGATCGGCCAGGAGGGCGGCGGGAACTGCGTAACGGGTGCGCTTAATGCCTACTGATCCGAAATACAAAGCTACGATATAGAACGTGGTATCGGCCGTGCCGTTGAATATACAAGCCAGTTGCCCCACAAATGAATCAGGCCCGTGTGGACCCTGGATGATCTCGATCATCATGCCCCTGGCCCCGCTTCCACTCAATGGTTTCATTAATGCCACCGGCAATGCGGGCACAAAATCGGTATTGAATCCCAGCGCGGCAAAGAACCAGCTGATGCCCTGCAGCACATAATCGAACACGCCGCTGGTGCGGAATACGCTGATGGCAACCAGCATGGCCACCAGGTAAGGAATGATCTTGACCGCAATTTCAAATCCCTGTTTCGCTCCTTCTATAAAACTGCCGAATACGTCTATTTTCTTTCGCAGTGCGCCAAGGATGAACACAAAAAATATCAGCAGGATGATGCCATTGCTGAATATCCTCGAAAAGTGCCCCACCCCTTCCTTGGTCATGTAGTTCTTGAAATAAAATATCATCAATGCCAGCAGCAAGGTGATGCCGCCGATCCATAGCATGATCACGGGTTGAAACAGGTTGATGCGCTGCTTGATGGCTACCACCATCATGGCTACTACGGTAGCCACAAAAGTGGCGATCATACAGGGAATAAAAATGCTGGTAGGATCTTTGGACCCCGCGATGATGCGCTGCGCTATGATGCTCACCGGTATCAGCGTTAATCCCGATGCATGCAGCACCATGAACATGATCTGGGGATTGGAAGCGGTTTCTTTGTCGGGGTTTACGTCCTGCAGGCTCTGCATGGCCTTTAAACCGAAGGGCGTTGCCGCATTGTCGAGCCCCAGCAGGTTGGCGGAGAAATTCATCATCATGTGTCCCATTGCCGGGTGATTTTTCGGCAGGTCGGGGAACAGCCTGGCAAAGAAGGGCCCTACTATGCGCGCCAGGAAACCGATAGCGCCTGCGCGTTCTCCCACGTTCATGATGCCCAGGAACAGGCTCATGACGCCTATCAACCCAATGGCCACCTCCACACTGGTATTGGCAGTGGCAAATATGCCGTCTACTATCGTCTTGAATATTTCGGTATTTCCGAAGAACGTAAGCTTGATGAGGGCTGCAATAAATCCGAGGACAAAGAAGGATATCCAAATGATATTAAGCGCCATTGAGGTGTTGTTAAGGAGTGAAAGTAAGGAATTAGTTCAAAAATGTGATGCGATCAAACCGTCCGGCCCCGATATGGTGAAAAAGCGACAAGCGGTGTTAATTTTCCGACCTTTCAACTTGCAAACCGACCTTCCATCTAAATACCACCATGCGGGGTTGCAGCCACATCTATATTTAAATCAAATAACCTTCTATGCGTTACTTCCTGCCGGCGATTTTGGTATGCTGCAGCCTGGTTTCACTGGCTCAATTTAAAAACGACAATGTACTTTTTAAAACAGTGAGTATCGAAGACCTGTGCGCTCAGTTGAAAGCAACGCCCAATGCCGTGTTGCTGGATGTACGTTCCAAGGGAGAGTATGAGGATACCTCTACTTTTACCAACCTGAATATCGGCAGGCTGAAGAAAGCCATTCATCTCGACATTAATGAAATGCCCACGCGCTGGCGTGAACTGACACCGTATAAAGACCGCCCCTTGTATGTAATGTGTTCGCACAGCCAGCGCAGCCGCCGCGTGTCGAAGATGCTGGCCGATAGCGGATTTACCAATATCATCAATGTAAACGGAGGACTTAGCACCTACAATATTTTGTCATCGGCCCAGGCATTGTGCAAGGACCAGTTGTATGAAACCAATAACAGTTATAAACTGGTATCGCCCCTGGACCTCTGCAATTTTGTGTCGGCCAATAAAGATGTTTTTGTGCTCGATGTAAGAAGCGACTCTGCATATCGAGGCATTGCGTCAGATGAAAGACAGAATGCGCCTGGAAAGTTGAAGGCCGCGGTCAATATCCCGATGGCCTCACTGAGTGGCTCGCTTGCATCGGTGCCGGCCAGTAAGAAAATATTGATCGTGGATGATTTCGGCAATGAATCGCCAAAGGCGGCGCGCTTGCTGGTGGAGAAAGGATACAAAGATGTGCATGTGCTGTTCAATGGCATGGACCTGCTCACCGGCAGGAGCCGCGCCGAAATCCCGTGTTCCGGCAACCTGGTAAATAAATTAGTGCGCTACCAGGTAATGGCCGCGGATGAGTTCGATGCGCTCGTTCGAAAAGACAAGAACATTACCATCGTCGATGTACGGCCCGCGGAGGAATTTACAAATCAGTCCAAGACAGCCTGGCGCAACATCGGGCAAATCAATAATGCAGTAAACATTCCGTGGGCAGAATTTGAAAAGCGTTCCGGCGAACTCGGGGCCGCAAAGGGCAAGCCTGTAATATTGTATCATTTCAGCAGCGCCACCGATGCTTTCAAAGCAGCCAAACATCTATCCGACCAGGGATTTCAGAAAGTATATGTATTAGCGGGCGGGCTGTTCAACCTTCGCTGGCAGGCTGCCAATCTTAAAGGCCGTTCGCAATTTAAGGACCACGTGGTAAATGTTCCTGCTGAAAATCTTTGAGCGGTTTTATCGATTATTAATTATTAGTTATTTGAGGTTCTGGGTTTTCTGACAATAACCGGGTATTAGTCAATCAAATAATCAATAATTAATAATCAATAATCAAAATGCATACTTTTGCGCGCTCAAAACACCGATAAATGGCTTTACAGGCAGGTATAGTGGGTTTGCCGAACGTTGGAAAATCTACCCTCTTCAATGCGCTTAGCAATGCAAAGGCCCAGGCGGCCAACTTCCCTTTTTGTACCATCGAGCCCAATGTGGGCGTAATCACGGTTCCGGATAACAGGCTGATAGAGCTTGAAAAGCTTGTGAAGCCCCAGCGCGTGGTGCCTACCACCGTGGAGATTGTAGACATCGCAGGCCTGGTAAAGGGTGCCAGCAAGGGCGAGGGATTGGGCAACCAGTTCCTGGGCAACATCAGGAATACAGACGCCATCATTCATGTGCTGCGCTGTTTTGAAGACGAGAACGTCATTCATGTCGATGGCAGCGTAAACCCGGTGCGGGATAAAGAGATCATCGATATAGAGCTGCAATTAAAAGACCTCGATACGGTAGAAAAGAAAATTGCAAAGATCGAGAAGCAGGCCCGCGCTAATGAAAAAGACGCGGCACGCGGATTGGAAATATTACAGGGCTTGAAAAAGCACCTGGAACAGGGACAGAACGCAAGGTCGTTCGCTGTATCCGATGAAGAAAGGGAAAAGCACGTGGCCGACATGTTCCTCCTCACTGTAAAACCGGTGATATACGTGTGTAATGTAGATGAAAAATCTGTTGTCAGCGGCAATGCGCATACCAGGGCGATACAGGAAAAAGTGAAGGGCGAAAGTGCAGGCATCCTATTCATCAGCGCCGCCATTGAAAGCGAAATTGCGACGCTGGAAAGCTTTGAAGAAAGACAATTATTCTTAGAAGACCTTGGCCTGCACGAATCAGGCGTAAGCAGGTTGATCACTGCTACTTATCAATTACTGAACCTGGCCACTTATTTTACTGCCGGCGAAAAGGAAGTGCGTGCCTGGACCATCACCAAAGGCATGTCGGCGCCGCAAGCCGCCGGCGTTATACATACCGATTTTGAAAAAGGCTTTATCCGCGCCGAAGTTATCAAGTACGATGATTTCATTAAGTATGGTTCAGAAGCTGCGTGCAGGGATGCGGGTAAGCTGGCCGTGCAAGGCAAAGATTATATCGTGGAAGATGGGGATGTCATGCACTTCCGGTTCAATGTATAATACGGATACGCTTCAATTATAAAATGAAGAAGGCTCCCGATGGGAGCCTTCGTTCTTACTAACCGCATAATGTCTTTCTAGAATACATTGTATCCAAAGCTTATGTAGTACAGTCCGCCGATCTCGGGGTTGCCGAAGGCAGTTTTGTAGTATTTATTGAAAATGTTGGAACCACCCAGTTTTACCAGGGAGCGGCTGGCTGGGAACTTATAGCTTACCTGTGCGTCAACCGTAGTGAAGCCGTCGACAGTGCCTTGCCTGAAATCGCTCTGGTAGAAGAACTCGTCCTGCTTTCTTAGCGTAATGTTGAAGCCGAACCTGTTCTGGTAACCGAAGCCTGAGTTGCCCAGGCTGATGTTGAAGCGGTAAGAAGGCACGTTGAAGAATGCAACGAAACCGGAATCAACATCGGTAATGCGGTCTGCTGTAAGGTTGGTGCTGATGGTGAAACTTCTGGGTAGTAACCAGTCCACGCCAATGCCATAGCCGTATGTCGTAACCTTATTGGTGCTATTTATCGCTACAGAAAAAACAGTACGGGTTGCCGAATTGTACACTTGTGTAGGAACTGCAGGGTTAAACGGTTGCATTACAGTTGCTCGTCCTAAGAAATTCTCATATTTTCCATAATAGCCATAAATGTCCACCAGTATTTTTTTGCCAAATAACCCTTTATAACCAGCTTCGAATGAGCGCATTGTTTCTGGCTTATACTCGGGGAAATTCGCCTTCTTCAACAGTGCCGGATTGCCAAGCAACACGCTTTCAAATGTATAAGGGGTATTGGTGTCGAACTTATAGAAGCTCCTTAATTCAGGTAACCCACCTATAAGGATAGTGCCGCCCCCGATCTCGAGGTTGATCCACTGGTTCTGCGTAGTGGGGAAGCGGTAGGCAGTTTGATAAGAAGCCCTGATGTTATGGTTTTCCACCACTTTAACCACAGCGGTAAAGCGCGGTGTGAACCGCCCGGGGAAGTTTTCGTTGTAGTCGTAACGGCCTGCAGCGGTCAGTTTCAGGCGGTCGCGGAACAAGCTGCGCGATATCTGTGCATAAGCGCCCAGTTCATTGATACTTATTGGACCGGTGCTGTCCGCGAACAAAGTCCCCTTAGAATCGAGCACGTATTGTTTCCAGTTTCCGCCCACGATGAGATCAACTATCTTGAGCCTGTTACCGAAATTGTATTGCCCCTCTACCATGTATAGGTCAGACCTGTCGAGGAAGAGGCCACCTTGCGGAATAGGTATTTTTCTTACCTGGTCGAACAGTTGACGGAATTGCGTACTGCCGGCTACTGGCCTGCCCTGATCGGCTGTAGCTCTGCCTGCCTGGTGCGCATTGAAAAGGTCGCCTCCATTCTGGAAACCGGTCAGCAGGAAAGCACCGGTATATTGTGGATACCAGCTGCCTGGAAGGTTGGCGAAGTTTACGCTGGGCTTCCATGCTTCGTTGAAGAGGCGGGTGGTAACGGTGGCGTTATACGACTCACCGGAATTTTCTTGGGTGGTATATGCGCGCAGGAACCAGTCGCGGTGCTTGAACTCCAGCTTATACTGTCCCATTTTCAGGTCTTTCAGCGAATACCGGTCACTTCCGGTATAGACCGTATTGCCTGTGCCCCAGTTTGCCGTGAGCGATGCTTCGATATTTTCTGTAAGCTTATAATATATGCCTCCATTCAGCCTGAAATTAATCGTATTGTTATTTACCACATCCGACTCCAGGTATCCTGTGCGGGAAACTGCTTGGGGGTTTGCCATCAGAGACGCTACATATGCGTCGAAGGCGGGTTGCGCGGCGGCAGGTATGC
Organism: Chitinophagaceae bacterium; assembly: GCA_035628135.1. GTDB lineage: Bacteria > Bacteroidota > Bacteroidia > Chitinophagales > Chitinophagaceae > DASPKM01. The sequence continues at coordinate 168,646 of DASPKM010000004.1, forward strand.
TGGGCCTGATTTGCGCGGCTACGCTTGGAATGAGCAGCCGAAGGTCCACGCTGGTCTCATCGCCATAGATGTTCACTCCATCGTAGTTGGGATCGGTTCTGCGGGTGCCTGGCTTAACGGTGGCGCCAATGCCCCTGGCCGGATCTCCTACTAAATAGTTGGAAGAATCCAGGGCTATCCAATCTTTTGCATGGATCAGTTGCGCGCCAATCTTAAAGGCCAATCTTTCCGATGCCTTATGCCCCCAGCGTACTGCCCAGTCATAATAGGGCGACGGGTTATTGCGCTGCCGGCGGTCGGTATGCATAATACCTGTCTTAACCTGGAAACTAAGGCCCTGGTAACGGAAGGGGTCTTTGCTGTTAATGATGAGCGTACCGTTCATACCACCGGGGCCGTATAATGCTGAAGATGCGCCTGGGAGTAATTCCATGCTTTCTACATCCAGTTCAGTAGGCCCGATAACAGAACCAACGGAAAAATTAAGGCCGGGGGCCTGGTTATCCATTCCATCTACCAACTGGTTTAACCTGGCATTACCGCTGCTGTTGAAGCCGCGGGTGCTGGGTGTTGCATAGGTTAAGCTGGAATAAGTAAGGTCAACACCCTTGATATTTTTTAGAATGTCGTAATAAGTTGTTGCGGGCGAGTTCCTGATATTGGCGGAGCTCACGCGTTCGATGGACACGGGCGATTCCAGGATGCGCTCCGGCACGCGGCTGGCGGAAACAACCACCTCTACGCCCAGCGTAGAAGCGGGAGTAAGCTCAACATCCACCACCTGCCCTGCGCTTGTCACCTGCACTTCCTTCGATTCAAAACCAATGGAAGATACGATGATGGTAAAGGGAGGTTGCTGGTTGGTAACGAGCCTGAAATTTCCTTTGTCGTCTGTAAAAGTTCCTGCAGTGGAGCCTTTAACTGTTATTGATACGGCGGGAACTACATCTTTGGTGGAAGTATTGCGAACGTTTCCTGTAATAGTTACTGATTGTGCAACCGCAGCAAGTGAGCACACGGCCGAAAAAATAAAAGCAGCCAGGTAACGGTAGCTTTTTCTCATAATAGTAGTTTTTGGACGAAGTTTATGAGGCAAAATACAGATTAGGGCGTTTATGTAAAAATTTAATTTGTAAGACTTTCTGCACCGTATGTTGATATTTTCCGGGGCAGCCCGTTGTTGCGGTAAGTAACCTGCCAGTATATTCGCGAAATGAATGCAGGTACATTTCAGCTTCCGGGTCAAACCGGTTTTTACCGCGGCAAGGTTAGGGACGTATATTTTATCGGGGAACAATGGTTGGTAATGGTGGCGTCTGACCGCATTTCGGCCTTTGATGTAGTGCTGCCCCGCCCCATCCCCTACAAGGGCCAGGTGCTGAACCAGATCGCCGCTTACATGTTGCTGGCGACTGCAAATATATGTCCCAACTGGCTGCACGATGTACCGGCCCCCACCGTATCCATCGGAAAAAAATGCACGCCGTTTAAAATCGAAATGGTGGTGCGCGGCAATCTTACCGGCCATGCATGGCGCACGTACACCAGCGGCAAGCGCATGCTGTGCGGCGTAAAGCTTCCCGAAGGCATGAAGGAAAATGATTTCTTTCCCACACCCATCATCACTCCTTCTACCAAGGCCGCGGCAGGACATGATGAAGATATTTCGAGAGAAGAGATCATTCAACAGGGACTGGCCACCGAAGAAGAATGGAAGGTGCTGGAAAAATATGCATTGAAATTGTTCGAGAGAGGAAAAGAGATCGCTGCCAAAAGAGGATTGATATTGGTAGATACAAAATATGAATTCGGAAAGATCGGAGATATCATTTACCTGATGGACGAAGTGCACACGCCCGACTCCTCGCGCTATTTTTTTGCCGATGGATTCGAGGAAAGGCAGGCCGGTGGGCAACGCCAGCAGCAGCTTAGCAAGGAGTTCGTGCGAGAATGGCTGATTGCAAATGATTTTATGGGAAAAGAAGGGCAGAGCGTTCCCGCTATGAGCGATGAATGGGTGCAAACCATCTCCAACCGCTACATTCAATTGTACGAAAAAGTGATCGGCGAACCCTTCGAGCCCGAGCAATTGAACGAAGCTGAAATATATGAGCGCATTGCGGCATCGCTAAAGAGTTTATAGTTTACTCATCACAAACATAACCCCATGACACCGGATAGCGTTTTCAGCATCTGCAATACCATCGCGCTCATAGGATGGATCATCCTCATTGCACTTCCCGGTTGGTTCGCGGCCGATAAGTTCATCCTCGGCATCATCATTACCTTATTTGCATTGGTGTATGCCTGGATGCTGTTCAGCGATTTTAAATTCGCGGACGCTTCCAAATTCGGCAGCCTGCGCGGCGTAATGGAATTGTTCACCAATCCGGCACTGGTAACCGCGGGCTGGGTACATTACCTCGCATTCGATTTGCTGGCCGGGCTTTTTATCAGGAACAATGCGCGTAAGCACGGCATTGCGCATTGGATGGTGATTCCCTGCCTGCTGCTCACATTCATGTTCGGTCCCGTAGGCCTGCTGTTGTACCTGTTGATAAGATGGGCAGTTACCAAATATTATTTCGCCGATAATTTTTAAGTCATGAAAAGATTTCTCACCACGCTTCGCACCCGAAACCCGCTTTTGTATTACTTCGGTTGGCTGAATTTGTTGGGTGCGCTGGTTTGCGGGATCATGATTTTCGTGAACGACGTGCAGGTGCTGGGGATCAATGCATGGATAAAGCCGATGAAATTTTTCGTGTCTATCGCCATATTCAGTTGGACCATGGGCTGGTACCTTGCTTATCTTAAAAGGCCTGTTGCAGCCAATGCCTATTCGATAATGGTAATCCTTGTGCTGACCTTTGAAATGGCGGTGATTGTCTGGCAGGCCGCGAATGGCAGGCTTTCGCATTTTAATATCAGCACGCCACTGTATTCGTTGTTGTTTCAACTCATGGGCATCGCCATTACCATACTGGGGGTGTGGACGGCTTATATCTGTTATCTTTTTTTCAGGTTGAAAGCCATTGACCTTTCCCCTGCATACTTATGGGGAATAAGACTGGGAATACTGTTCTTTGTGATCTTTTCCTTCGAAGGCGCTATCATGGCCGCACAGTTGCGGCATACCGTAGGCGCGCCCGATGGCAGCCCCGGGCTGCCGGTAGTGAATTGGAGCCGCCAATATGGCGACCTGCGCATTGCGCATTTTGTAGGCATGCACGCCTTGCAGGTACTGCCGCTGGCCGGGTATTTCATTTTTCGAAGACTGCCGGGCCTTATATTATTCTCTGTGCTGTATTTTGCACTGGCATTAGGAATGACCATCATGGCATTGAAAGGAATACCACTGATACCGTGAGCCACAAACAGCGTCAACATGAAGAAACTTCTGATCATAGGTGCATCGGGCATGCTTGGCCAGCCTGTTACCCGGGAACTTGCGAAAGCTGGTTTTGAGCTGACCTTGCTTGCGCGGGACACGCAGAAAATGCGCGCAATCTTTCCTTCGGGCCGTATTGTAGAAGGAGATGTGCTGGACCCCATCAGCCTGGTGACCGCCATGGACGGGCAGGATGCAGTGTACATCAACCTGCAGGCGCCGCGCGGCACGTCAAAATCATATCCTCAGCCCGAACGCGAAGGAATCAATAATATCGTGGACGCGGCAACGTATGGCGGCATAAAAAGGATCGCATACCTGTCGTCGTTAGTGCAGCGCTACAATGGCACCGATGGATTTCATTGGTGGCTCTTCGATATGAAGAAGGACGCGGTGAAAAAAATAAAGTCCTCCGGTATCCCGTATACGATATTCTATGCCTCTACTTTCATGGAAAACTTGGATCAGTTGATGATGCGGGGCAAAAAGATATTACTGGCCGGCGAAAGCAAAGCCCCTATGTATTTTATCGCGGGCGAAGACTATGGCAGGCAGGTGGCGCGATCGTTTCAATTGCCGGGCGATGAAGGCAGGGAATACATCATCCAGGGAACCGAAGCATACAACTGGGACGATGCGGCCGGCATTTTCATCGATCATTATAAAAAACTTCCTTTAAAAACAATGAAGGCTCCCCTGCGCATGTTGAAGCTGGCCGGTTGGTTCAGCGGCAAGGCTCAATATGGGTATAAAATATGTATGGCAATGAATAATTATCCTGAAAAGTTCGAGGCTGAAAAAACATGGAACGAGCTGGGGAAGCCGTCCATTACCCTGGCCGAATATGCGCTCAGGGCCAGTGCTAATTAATGGATGCCTTGGGCAGCGTAAAAGAGAACACGCTTCCCTTTCCTTCTTCGCTGCTCACTTTCAGTTGTCCGCCGTTCTTCGTTAAAAATTCTTTGCACAGCATCAGGCCAAGGCCGGTGCCGCTTTCGTTAGCGGTGCCCTTGCTGGTATAATATTCATTGAACAGCTTCTGAAGGTTTTCTTCGCTGATGCCCACGCCTGAGTCCTTTACAGCTACCTGCGTCATGGTGCCGTTTTCTGTTACTTCTATGCAAACATTTCCATCTTCCGGGGTGAACTTGATAGCATTGGACAGCAGGTTGCGCAGCACCAGGTGCACCATGTCCTTATCGGCGTAGATGAGGGCGGAAGTTGTTCCTTCAGCGCTCACGTGAATGCGTTTGGCTTCCGCCTGCAGGCGCAGCAGCCCGCATACGTCGTCGATCAAAGCTGTTACGTCCAGCATTTGAGGATTAACGGTACTGGAACGCATCTGGTTCTTGGCCCACTGCAGCAGGTTTTCCATCAGTCCGGTGGTATAGTTCAGGTCATTGACCACATCGGGTATCAGGGCTTTTACTTCTTCGGCCGAGAGGTCGTATTGTTGTATGTTGCTGAAGAGGTTCCGCAATGCGTACATCGGCGTTTTAAGGTCGTGCGAGATAACCGAGAATAATTTGTTCTTAAGCGAGTTGAGCTCGGTGAGCTGAACGGTTTGTTGCTCGAGCAGCGCTGCCTTGTCGGCAATAACGGTCTTTTGTTTTTCTATCTCGAGGTTTACGCGGTGCAATTCGCGGTTTTTATTCAGTATGCTGAACTGGTAGCTGGTGTTTTCTTCTTTAATAAGATATAAACCATAAAAGATAAATACGATGGCCAATATCTGGTTGAACAAATAAAAGTACAGGCTGGCTGTCTCCAGTTGGTATTGGTAGTTCTTAAGCACTACGGCCAGCATGAAATAGCTGATCATGGACAGGGCAAGCGAGAACAGCATCTGATTGAGGCGCTGCAGGAAGAATACCGATAGGATGCCATACAGTATGAAGAACAATTCCACGCCCAGGTTGATGCCGCCAAGGTACACCAGGCTGGTGACAAAAGGTTGCAGGATAAAATACGCCATCATGGCGATCTCGTACTTGCGGTTGTGGTTCAGCAACAGCACCAGCATGCTGACGATACCGGGTAAAAATGCAACTATCCAGGATATCGTGGGTAATTTATCATCATCAAATATGCCCGCAATGGGTGCGATGATACCTGTTATCAGACCGAGGAAGATAAGCTGGTTGAACAATCCCAATTTTCGCTTTTCAAAATCGTCCAGGCTGTCTGCATATCCTATTGCGCGCACCCTTGCGTCGAGCCTCCATAACTGGCGTTTGGAATATGCGGGGATTTCGCGGTAATTGACGGTGCCTATTTTTTTGGCCAGCCCGATAGTGTTATGCATCGCGAGCCGCATGGTGCCGCTAAAACCCTGGGCGCGCAACCTGTTCAACAGCATTTTCGATCGGTGCATGAACACGGCAGTAAGATTTTTGAGACGGATGGATTTAATTTTTTCCTGGAAGCGAAGAAGTACTTGCAATAACAATTCAGTGAACCCAAGGGATTTGATCATTCCCTGGAATTGATTAAGACCTTGGATTAGGAATTTCATAGCGGTGCCATTAGGGTAAAGGAATACAGCGATTACCAATATAAGAAATAATTTTCAAGAACCAAGTAGCTGCGTCAAAAAGACGTATTTTGTAGGGTAAGGAACAAAAAATCGGTAACGATACGATCAAGATCAATAGCGGTGTCTGCTTTTCAATATGTTACACATGCATTTAGCAGTTATCGACATATGCATCCAAAGTATGCTGTATAACTTGTAGGGGACTGATGTGTACAAAAAATTTGCCAAAGTTTTTCATCATGAAGTGCTTCGCATTTATCACCAGCTCAATGCTTATGGCCAGTCTCGTTTCGGCACAACCGGCTCCCGCCAATGAATATTACCTGCTTATCGGAACGTATACTACCGGTAAAAGCGAGGGCATATATGTATACCGCTTCAATAGCGACAGCGGAAGTTTCCGCCATGTATCCACTGCAAAAGGTATCATCAATCCGTCGTACCTGGCAGTTGCAGGCAACCGCTATGTCTATTCTGTAAGCGAAGGAGACAGCGGCGGACAAATCGCCGCATTTCTATTCGAGAATGGGACGCTCACGCGCTTGAACGAACAACCTTCCGGGGGAATTGGTCCTTGTTACGTGGCGGTGGATGCAAAGCAACGGTGGGTGGCCGCCGGCAATTACACGAGCGGCAGCCTGGCCATATTACAAATATTACCCGATGGTTCATTGGGTGCGCCACTCAGCACCATCACGCACGATGGCAAAAGCGTAAACCCGCAACGGCAGGAAAAAGCGCACGTGCATGCCACAGTGTTTTCGCAGGACAATCGTTTTTTATTTGTTCCCGATTTAGGAATGGACAAAGTGATGGTGTATAACTTCAATGAGAAAACAGGGCAGTTGTTTCCTTACATGCCTCCGTTTGTAAGGACCACGCCCGGATCGGGGCCGCGCCATTTTGATTTTCACCCTTCGGGGAAATATGCATACCTGATGGAAGAAATGGCGGGAACTGTTTCCGTATTTAAGTATGATGGCAAGGGCAAGCTCTCCCCCATCCAGAATATTTCATCTCATCCCCCGGGCTTCAAGGGATTTATCAATTCTGCAGACATACATGTGTCGCCGGACGGGCGGTTCCTGTATGCATCCAACCGCGGTGAATCGAACACCATTGCCATTTTTTCCATCAATTCAAAAACAGGAAAACTAAAGCCGGAAGGCCATCAATCGACGTTAGGCATTAAGCCGCGCAATTTTAATTTCGATCCCACAGGAAATTTCTTACTGGTGGCTAACCAGGACAGCGACAACATCGTGATATTCAAGATCGATAAAAAAACAGGGTTGCTGACCGCCTTGCCGCAACAGATATCAGTGCCCAACCCGGTTTGCATTAAATGGGTGAAGGATTGAGTCATTAGGTCAATAAGTCATTGGGTCATTGGGCTCAAAATATCAGAATTGATGACCTAGTGACTTATTGACCCAATGACTTCCTGCGGGCTTTCGACTTATTAAACACATTTCTTCCTTTGTCAATGCCCTGCCTCAGCTTTTTTTGTTCTTCTTCAGGCAAATGAATAACGTCCTGGCATGCCGTACTGCAACAGCCTTCGTATTTGGCGGCGCAAGCCGCGCATTGGATGAACAATAAATGACAGCCTTCATTCACGCAGTTGGTATGCGTGTCCGCGGGCTGGCCGCACTGGTGGCAGCGCGCAATGATCTCCTCTCCTATCCTTTCGCCCAACCGGTCGTCGAACACGAAGTTCTTTCCAAGGAACTTATTAGGCAGTCCCTGCTCCTTTACGGTATTGGCATAATGAATGATGCCGCCTTCGAGGTGAAATACATTCTTAAACCCTTTGTGCAGCAGGTAAGCCGAAGCTTTTTCGCATCGGATGCCGCCGGTACAATACATAATGATGTTCTTGTCTTTGTTGTTCGCCAACATGTCGGCAGCCATCGGCAATTGTTCGCGGAAAGTATCGCTGGGCACTTCGATGGCGTTTTGAAAATGGCCTACTTCGTATTCGTAGTGGTTGCGCATGTCCACTACTATGGTGGAAGGATCGTCGGTAAGCTGGTTGAAGGCTTTTGCATCCACATATTTCCCTTTATTGCGCATGTCGAACGAGGGATCGTCTATGCCATCTGCTACGATCTTTTCCCGGACCTTTATTTTTAATACCCAGAAAGATTTTCCGTCATCGTCAACGGCAATGTTCAACCGGACATTATTCAATGGTTCCATGGAATGGAGATAATCGCTGAGCAATGGGAAATTACTTTCTGGCACACTGATCTGTGCATTGATGCCTTCATGCGCTACGTAAATGCGCCCGAATACCTTTAACTCATTCAGCTGTTTGTATAAAGCATCCCTGAATTGTTTGGGATCATCGATGGGGAAATACTGGTAAAACGAAATCGTGGTGCGGGGCTCCGTTTCCTGGTATAAACGCTCTTTCAGCTCCTTCTGGGAGACACGGTTGTGTAATACTGCCATTTTTTTGAAATTTTAAGGACGTATGCCTGACGAACAAAATTTCTAAACAGCGCAAAGATACGATTTTATGCGTAGTCATAGGGGGCGCAAGCCAGGTCATTGACCTACCAACTTTGCTATTGCCTGCCAATCCACATCCCGTATTACCTTTTCCAATAACTCCGCGTTGCATTCTATGCGTATTGCGACATGTTGCACGGTAAGCCGCGATGTTTTGACAGGAAAAGCACTCTCCACGTGCAGGGTTTGCGTTCCATCTCCGTGTTTGGTGAGTTTTGTTTTAGCATTTCCAAATACGATCAGGCAGGCGTCTACAGATTCTTCAGGACCGGGGCCTTTTTGCACATGGGATGCACGGGCGGCATAGGCCGCTCCCGGCACTTTGATAGGCTTTACATCGCCTTTGTAGATGTAGAGCTTCCCAAACTCGTTGTTTACATAGGTATTGATGCAGATATTGGTGGCACTCCTGACAATGTAATAATGAGCGGCAAATTTCTGGTACGCTGCGCCCGAAGCGTCGGATTTCATTTCATCCATCAATGCGGCGTACCGGGTAAAGTAATCTTTGTACGCCGCGGTCGTGGGGTTCATGTTCAACTCCAGGTAAAAATTGCCGGCATCGGCAAAGGCGGGGTCAAAAAATTGACGCTCTGTTCCACGGCCTATGTTTGTTATTTTTTTCAACTCGGAGTTGCTGTTGATGCTGACCGTCCAATCCTTATCGTTCCATTCGTTCATCAGCTTTGCAAAGGCCTGCCGGAACGCGGCCCTGATCTTTTGGTCCAGCTGCACCTCGCAGGGGGTGGCTGACCGGTTGTCCGCGCCAACGAATTGATCTATGGCGGTATTATCGCAGTCCGAGCCGGGGATCTTATCGCTGGACACCTTCGGTTGTGCTATGCCGTTAAAAGACACTAACAGGCATACTATGGTAGCTATCTTTTTCATATTTCATTTTATGTCCGGATGCCGGGTTACTTCAAAGCGGAATACTACTTCCGTGCCGTCGGAGCTCGGCGGGTTCCTTATGAACGTACCCGCTACCACACCCCTGATCTTTCCGCCGGGAGGGCCATATTCATAGATATAGATGACGCCTTGCATTGGCACGATGAGGCAATTGTCCGGGTCGTTGCAATCGCGGCAGGTAAAAATCTCAAACAGGTCCTGGCTGCCGCCAGGAGCTCCTATCATGACCTGTGTAGTATTCCTGACGTCGCCATTTACCACACCCGACTCCTCGCAAGCACATTCTTCAAAATCCCATTCATACACGCCGGGGCCTTTGCCGGCAAACGATATTTGCACGGTATACAGCTTCATGTCTTTGTCCATGCCCTGTGCAGTTATGAGCGTAGTGCCCCGGGAAATAAAGTACAAGCCTGTTAACGACATTGCCCTGTTGGCGTATTGTGAGTTGATCTGTTTGCTGAAGCATATCGGATCGTCCTCATCCTGCTGGAAGCTGAAACTGCAGGTGGTAATGCGGATGTTGCTGACCAGTACGATCTTTTGTCCCGATGCATCTGTAAAGCTCACGCTGATGGCCACCGGGTTGCGCGCAGGCACCGCCGACGGAGCTTTGTACGTATAAGTGCCCGGCACCAGCCCCGGTGTGAGCGTGCCCCATTGCGTTGCGCCTATTGCAGTCGAAGCATTGAGGGCCCACTGCAAATTGCGTTGCTCGGCGGCGCTGATCGGTTGTGATCGAGGGTTGCCCGCAAACACCTTGCGTACCTGCACCTGTATTTCCTCGCCGGTGCCTAAGCTTCCGGCCTTTGGGCTAAGGATGTATGTTCCGGGATCTGCTGTTGCAATGAATGCTGAAAGCAGGCAGAGAATGCAATAACTAACCCTGTAGTATATACGCATAATTATTTATTGACGGTGAATTCCACCCTGCGGTTATTGGCTTTGCTTTCGGGTGAATTGTTATCGTTCAAAGGTTTGCCTTCGCCATAGCCTTTCGCGGTAAGCCTGGATGTGTTGATGCCCATTTTCACCAATTCATTTCTTACGGCATCTGCGCGTTGCTGCGATAACTTCATGTTATAAGCGTCCTCACCGTCGGAGTCGGTATGGCCGCCCACTTCAAATTTAATGTCGGGTTTGTCGGTCATGATCTTTACGATCATGTTCAGGGTTCCCATGCTTTCGGGCCTGATCGTTGCTTTGTTTACATCAAAGGTGATGCCGTGGGTGATGATCTTGCCATCGGCAGTGAGCTTGTCCAGCATGTTCATGCCTCCTCCTTCGGCGATGCGCACATTTCTTATTCTTATCGGGGCGATACCGCCGAATTTCACTGAAACGGGCGTGAACTCAGCACTGGGGATCACCAGCACGCGATGCTGGTCCAGGTAGCATTTTAGCTGCCCATTTTTGAAAGCGATCGCTATATGGTGCCATTTGTTATAATATGCTTCCTGGCTTTCGCTGGGATATGTAGTGCCATTAAGGCCATTCTCGGGGAAATTGCTGGTGGTTTCCCCGTCCTTGCTGAAGCTGAGTATCTTGTCCTCCGAGTCGTCGGAAGGCGTGAAAAATACCGCGGCCCCGTAGTCGCTACCGGTTACGTAATAGTCAAATTCAATGGTGAAGGATTTACCGAGGTAAGCGGGCGACTTCATGCGCGGCGTCACTTTTGCATAGTTACCATCCGTTAATACGAATGAGGGCTCGCCATTGACCTTATTGATGACAGCCTGGCCGCTTACCAGCTTCCAGTGCGCTGGAAACTCTCCGTCTGCGTCGGCAGCGAAATTGTCTTCAAAAATGATCTTTTCGCCTGGTATGAAATCATAGTTCTGGTATGCCTTGAACGAGTTATTGTTGCTTGCAGGTGCAACCGTATCCTTATTCCTTACTCCGGTAGTTTGCGTGGATGCCTTACCGCTAGCAGCTTCACCGGCAGTTGGCTTGTCTGTTTTCCTGGCCGCGTCTTCTGCCTTCTCAAAACCTTTATCGATGGCGCGGTCGGTCTTTTCATCAGCTTTCTGCAGGGCTTTGTTCTTTATTTTATCCTTTATATTGATCTGTGCCTGCAATCCGGCGATGCAACAAAAAACTGTAATGAACAGCAAGAGCTTTTTCATACATACTGTTTAAGACATCAAAACTAGTTGTGCCGAAGGGTGGAGTCAATCACAAAAAAGTGTGAGATGATCTAGGATCGTCCATAAACTTTGTTCAATGCCTCTGTACGGCTTTGTACGTGGAGCTTTTCGTAAATATGCCGGGCGTGGCTGCGGACGGTTTCCATGCTGATGTTCATTTCAGCGGCTATTTCCTTATACCGCAATCCTTTCGACAGTGCTTTGAGGATTTGTTTCTCCTTGGGAGTGAGTATGGTTACTTCGTCGATGCTGTCCTTTTGCTGAAAGGATGCAATCACCTTGCGTGCGATCTGGCTGCTCATGGGAGAGCCGCCCTGGTGCACTTCGCGGATGGCATCTAGTATTTTATCCGGCGCAATTTTCTTTAACAGGTAACCCGAGGCGCCCGCCTTGAGTGATTCAAAAATATTCTCATCGTCTTCGTACACCGTGCTCATGATGAACTGAGTTGACAGGCACTGAGGCTTCAATCTTCTTACGCATTCAATGCCACTCATGCAGGGCAGTTGAATGTCCATCAATACCACGTCAGGTTGGGTAGATGGCAGTTGCTGCAGCGCTTCTTCGGCATTGGCATAGGTTTCACGGCATACAAAGCCCTCGCTGCTGTCGATCAGCAACCTGAGACCCTCGCGGATCTCCCGGATGTCTTCTACAATGGCAACGACTATCATGCAACGTTCAAATATATCTTTTCAGGAAATGAGCGTCAATCACAAAAAAGTGTTACATCAAAAAGTCAATGGGCCATTGAGTCATCAGGTCATTAGGGATACCTCGATGACTTATTGACTCAATGACTCAATGACCAACTGCGTAACCGTGCCCTTGCCCGGCTCTGAATTAATAACATACTGCCCTCCTATTTGTTCCATCCTGGTGCGCATATTGGCAAGGCCATTGGAAAAGGCAGGCACGCGGGCAACCTCGAAACCTTTGCCATCATCGGTCACCCGCAGCTCGATATGATTGCCATCCACCGCCAGTTCTACCTCTATGCATTTGCCATTAGCATGCTTTGCAATGTTGTTGAACGTTTCCTTCATCACCAGGAAAATATTACGCCTCACCTCTTCAGATAGCTTCAACGCGGGCACGGACACGGGATATTGAAACTGCACATTGGCATCAAATGGCTCGAAGAACTTCAGCGCATATTCGCGGATGTAGGCGGCGAGGCTGTCGAGCGAATCATTCCTGGGATTCAACACCCAGATAATGTCCTGGAGATTATCTACCAGCTCGCGGGACGAGCTGGAAATGTTTTCCAGTTGACGCACCGCGTTTTCGGGATCGGTCAATTGTTTCTTCGCCACCTCGCTCAGTATAGCGATCTTGGTAAGGCCACTGCCAAGGTCGTCATGCATATCGCTGGCGATGCGGCTGCGCTCTTTTTCAACCGCCTGTTCTTTTTCCAATACCAATATCCTTTCTCTTAGGTTGCGTTGCGAAATGTAACGTACCGCCAATACCAATATGCTGCCTGCAACCAACACAGCCAGCGATAGGAACCACCATGTTCTCCAGAACGGCGGCGCAATGCTGAGCGCAATAACATATTCCTCGCTCCAGTTGCCGGCATAATTGGCTGCCTTCACCCGGAGCCTGTAATTACCGGGACCGAGGTTGGCATAGGAAGCAAAATTCTTATTCGTAACAGTCCAGTTGGCATCCACGCCTTCCAATTGATAAGCATACTGGTTTTGATCGGCCTTGGTATAATGGATACCGGCAAACTCCACGAATAATTTGTTTTGAAAATGCCGCAGTTCCATCGACCGCACCGGTTCGCCGAACTGCCAGGAACTATCGTTTACCTGTACCTTGGTAATGAATATCCGTGGCGGGGGCACAGGATTGTCGAGCTGCCTGTAGTTAAACTGAAGTATTTGGCTGGTTTGCCCGATGATCACTTCACCGGGTTTGAACGAGCGTACGATTTGCATGCCCTTCTCGGCTTTCAAGCCATCATCGGCGCCAAACAGTGTAAAGCGTTTCGTGCTCAGGTTATAGTGCACCAGGTGCTCTGTAGTAAGGTACCATGCGTTGCCTTCCGCGTCCACGGTTACAGAAAGGATATTGTCTTCTCTTTGCAGCAAGGGCGAACGGATATACTCGAATGCTGTGGTTTGTACGTTGAAATGTATCAACCCGTTTTCCGAAGCAATGAGCAGGTTGCCATCGGGCAATTCAGCGATATCATGGGGTGCGCAACCTTCACTGGTTTTGCCCGGCACCAGCCCAAAAGCAGTAAAGGTTTTATCATTGCTGTTGAAACGGTACAACTTGTTGTTGCCACAGATCCAGAGCGTGTTCTTTTTATCGCGGTAAAATTTCCAGACCAGGTCATCCTCTAAGCCTGAATGATCGTTTGCTTCAAAATGCGCGAGCTTTTGATAATTGAGGTCGTACAGGTCTATTCCCTTTTTATAACAAGCCACCCAAACCGTATCGTTGGTCACCAGCACCGCATTGGTCTTGGGCCGAGTAAGACGGTCAGGCCCCTGGTCGGTATTGCTCCAGGATCTTATTATATTGAATTGCGCATCCATTACCACCAGGCCGCCGAGAGTGGATACCCAAATGCGTTTGTACCGGTCGATGGATATTCCCGATACATTCCTGGTAGCCTCGTCGCCGGAATTAGCGGGCAACCGCGGAAACTGCCGTACAACTGTCCAGTTGGAATCGAGAATGGTGAAGCCTGTTTCATCATACCATGCGCTGGCGCAATAAAATAGCCGTGCGCCTATTTGCAGCGGCTGTATTTCATACAATGTTCCTTTAATCGCAATGGGCAAGCTGTTGAAGTAGGACGCGTCAGGTGAAAATTTCACGATGCCTTTTCCCTGGCCGCCCGCCAGCCATACCGTGCCTGATTCATCTGAATATGCAGCGCCCGAAGCGTCGTGCGGAAGGCTATTCTCTGTTGCAGCATCATAACGATAAACCGAGAAGGAATTCGGGGAACTGCCTTCCATGGATAACCTGACCAGCCCGCCGGAGCCATTTATCCAAAGCGCCGGTTGTTTTCGGATATTCGTTTCCGTTATACCGCCTACTATTTGCACCACGTTTCCGCCGGCGATCGGTACCGGCATTTTGATGAACCTGCCTGCTCCGGGGTGAAACAATTGAAACCCATTGCCCCAGGTGCCCACCCAAAGCCTTTTGCGGCTGTCCATGAAAATGGTGGTGACGGGACTTTCAGCCGCCTCCTGTTTGTCGATGCGTATAAAGCGCGCCGAATAATTTTTTTTATCGATGAAGAAAACTCCTTTGAAGTTGCCAACGGCAAGCGTATCCTTGTGATAATCCGTTATGCATGATACATAATCTAAAAACGGATCATCGGAGGCTGTTCGTTTCCATACGTGCACAAACTTTCCTGCTTTTTTATCGAACAACGAAATGCCATTGTTATTTCCGGCCCATACCGCATCGTCAGCGTCCACGTATACCTTTGAATCAAAATCGCCCGCCAACAGCCCATTGGTGTGCGAATACACATCGCAGTGGAAATTATAAGCGTTCATCCGTGCAATACCCTTAAGCGTTGCCACCCATATATTGCCTGATCTATCTTCCGCAATGGTTGTAATGGTATTGTCCGGTAAAGAAGTGTTGCCCGGCTGTTTGCGGTAATGCGAAGTATTAACGCCGTCGAAGCGATATAAGCCGTTTGAAGTGCCGAACCACATGAAGCCCCGGCTGTCTTTAAAAATGCACCTGGCCGATTTAACGCCTGCTTTTTGCAACGCTTCAGGCACGTCGAACCTGATGGCCGGCTGATTTATACGCAAGGGAGGAGATTGCGTAGCCGCACAAAGGGGCATTAATAGCAATATCATGAGCAGGCGGCACAAGCAGCAGAAAATTATACGCTAAAAATAGGATTTAATCATCACCTCCGCTTCCGATGCCTGCAATTCCGATGCGGAAGCCGGTAACGGCTTTGCCGCCATACTCGAAACCCCAGATAAAATCCACCCTTATGATGCGCAGGATGTTCTCGATGCCCACAAAAGCCTCGATATAGTTTGACGAAGGCTTAATGTAAAACGCATTAGCGCCCGTTACCAGGTGCCAGTTCAATTGACGGAATGGCGGAATCTTATTGGTGATCAGTCCATTCAGGTGATGCTCTACGTGCGCTTCTACAAAGGTTTTGGCGCTGTTGCTGTATTTGTAATAAGGAAGCAATTGAAAACTGTTGAGATAGCCGGCCGTCAACCTTACCTGGTTGCCATTGAAATGCTGTAAGTCAGGAATGGCCACGCTGTCTTTCTGCAGAAATCCGCCCACTACAAAGTTGTACCTGAAATTGCCGCCGAGCTTAAGGTTTAAGGCGTCGTTGATGCTCAGCCTCCATTTGGCGTAGTCTATATCGCTGCCGAATAATCCATGCATGCCTTTTATAATGCGCAAAGTAAAAGTAGGATAACGGGACCCGATGTTGATCTTCCGGTCAGGCAGCTCAACATACCGTGCGCCGGGCCTCCAACTGGCACCGATGCTGACGATCATTGCCTGGTGCCGCTTGAAATTTTCCTTTACCAACTCCACGGGATAATTGGGTGTAAACTCCCTGTCTTTATAGTTTTTGAAAGAATGCGTGGTTGTATTTTCCAGTGGCATGCGGTCCTGGTACTCCAACCCGGCCAGCAACGTAAATCCATCGCCTATGCCCTTTGAATAATTCAATCTTCCGAACCAGGCCTCGTAAAACTTGGCGAAATTTCTTTCCCAGAACAAGGTGGAATTGGTATTGGTAAACACCGATATCGGCCCTGCATTGTTAAACTGCAGCATGCGTTTGCCCGCGCTGGCACCGATGGATGAAAAGTATTTCTTTCCATAATTATATACCACCGTTGCATGGCTGTTGAAATGCCGGTTGTTGAAACCATAGCGCAGCACTGGTGTAATCATCAATGTCCGGCGCGTGTTTGTGGAATCGAGCCGCTTGAACCAGGTGCCGCGCAAATTCAATACCCAGCCTTCCACCGTATTGTATTGCACCGAACGTATGACCGGGTCGATGCTCACATACCGGCGCCGCTTTTCCTTGCTGAAACTTTCTCCTGTCATCAACAGGCTCATGAGGTTGATCTTATTCCGCTTCCTGTCTAATGAATCCAGGTAGCGCGGATCTTTACGGACCTGTTCAAGGCTGTCTTTCTTGTGATAGTCCTTTACTTCCTCGGCCAGCAAGGGTAAGGGACGCACGGTATCCCAATAATCAGAAGGCTTTTTGTTGGAACCTTCATACACTTTGAGGATGGTGTTATTGAAAAATTTCCTTTCGAAGTCGGGATTCACCTCGAATTTCGAATATACATTCACGAAGCTTCCGTGCGCATTGAAACCAAGTATCTTGATGGCCGGATAAATGACCTGTGTTTTGATAACCCATACGTCCTTATCATAGGGTGTATACAATTGTTCCACCCTCAGCGTATCCAGTAGTTGCATCTGGGATTCCTTAACAAGCAGCAATTGCAGGCTGTGAATGCGCCAGTCGCCGTCAACGATATTGATATAACCAGAGAACAGCGGTTCATATTTTCGCCTGGGTATTACACGAATGCGGTTCACTTCTTTTCCTTCTTCAAAAAAGCTGCCTTCGTATTTATAGCGGTAAAAATGCAATGCGTTGTCTGCGATGGGCGAAACAAACCCACGGGGGTTCAGGTTGCCGAATTGCAAATTGTTATCGTAAAACGAAACGATCTGCGGAGCGCTAAGCCCAAAGCCATCGCTTTGCCCGCTCACCTTGGTAGAAAGCACCTCTATTTTTGTTTTGTTCGGCTTGTCAACAGAATAGCTGGCAATGGTTTCAGATAGATAAATGATCTTCTTTTTGCTGGTATCCCCGTCTTCAAAATCTACTTCCTGCCCCATGAACTTTTTTGGAAAATCGCGCAGCTTCAGCAATCCTTTGATGTACACTTCGCACCGGAACCTGTCGAGCTGGTTCAGGTAGAAAGTTCTTTTTCTAATAGCGTTGCGGATGATTTCGTATGCGGGGTCTTCGGCGCCGGGCTTTACCACTACTTCTTTAAGTGAAAGGTCGAGCAGGTTGAGCTGAAAATCAAGCGTAGCAATATCTGATGTTACGGTAATGGTTTTTTCCTGCCGTATATAGCCTACATACTGCGCCACAATGGTATAATTGCCTGGGTTAAGCTGCAGGAAATATTTTCCTTCATTATTGGCGGTAGTACCCGTGGTAGTGCCTTTTACAAGTATCGAAGCAAATGGCAGCGGCTGGCCTTTGACATCGGTGATGGACCCGCTGATCCGGCCTGCGAAGGCGGTCAAAATAACAAGCACAGTAAATACAGCAAGTAGTAGGGGTCGTTTCATGCGGTAGTTGAAGTATCAGTAGTAACGAAAGTAAGGCTCAGAAGTTACTAAACGCATGCTTAAAACGCGTTTTGCACTGTTTTAACAGTGCCTGCCTGGCGCAGGAAAAATCATCTCGTAACGGTCCTAAGGTAACTGCCGGACATGGCAGCAAATCCCGCGACGAGCCCACCTACCAGGCCGGTAATGAGGATGATAACAATAGATCCTTCTCCCAGAGAAAGCAATTGGGCCACCTTCTTTGAAAGCACTTGCTGGTTTTGCTGGTCGATGATAAATGCGAGTATACCCCACAACAGGAATAAAGCGAGAAAACCGGTGAGGAACGATTTGCCTGCGCGTTGATGTATCAGGGCCGCTACCACAAAGGCCGCCAAAGCCAGGCTCCACCAGGGCATGTATAAACCAAGGGCAAAGCTCAATAAGGCAATCAGGAATATTGAAACAAGAAATTTCATTATCAGTTTTTTATCCTTTGGTGAATATCATCCTGCCGATGATGCGCTGGTCGTTCGCTTCTTCTTTTTTCATTACCCAGAGCCGGTAATATTTGCCGGCCACCCAATTGTCGACAAACATATCATAGAACTTACTGCCGGGGTTGCCCGATTGCCCGCCAGGATAAATGCCATATGCTTCCGTTTCATCGGTCAGGTGCACGATCATTCTCCAACTGGGACCGTGAAAATCTTTTGTGGCATTGATGATGTGAACGCCCCCTCCTGCCGCTATGTTCAAACGGCTTAGTTGGGGTATGCGCAACAAATGGCGCACGCCCGTGCCTTTGAACTTCGCCCATTCCAGCTTGCCGCCCGCTTCTATTTCCTTTAATGCGGGCACCGATCTTTTAAATGCCTCTGTTACAACCGGGGATAACCTTTCCGTATCGGGCGTCTTAATATCGTCAATGAATTTGAACAATGAATCGCGCAGCAATTGCTCCAGCAGGGTGCCTTCATCGGGCCATTTAACGGGAGCAGTAGCTTGCTGCAACTCATCGCGCCATACCATGGCTTCCAGGCTGTCGAACCAGTTTGCAAAGACCGTGATCCCTTTTTCAGCAGGATCGTTGCGCAGGTTCCAGTTTTTATAGATGTCGAGGTATTTTTTCTCGTCAGCATTCAATGCTGATTCATCGATGTTTTTCAGCAATAAGGGCCGCGCCATTTCCGCAAAGACATTATAGTTCTCCGTTTGCAGTCGCTGCATGTCTTCAGGGGTAATGCCGGACATGTTCCTGAGCATCCTGTTAATGATCAGTCCCCGGTATGGCGGATAATTTCCACCGAGGTAATAAGGATAAGTAGTATCGGCAGGCAATTGGTTTGCGCTGCTCACGAACCCGCGTCCAAAATTGTTGGAAGCATTCAAGTGCTGGTAAGGAGTTTCCTCTGGTGGTATCATGCCCTGCCACATGAACGTGCTATCTGTGCCGGGCATTACAAAGTCGCCCTGGCGGTACCATTTACCGGGAAACTCTCCCTGGGTCCAGATAGCAATGTCGCCCGACTTGCTGGCAAAAACACAATTTTGTCCCGGTGTGTGCAGATGTTGTATTGCTTCAAGGTAATCATTGTAATTTTTTGCCTTGTTCATGCCGTAGAACATCAGTTGTTCATTGCTGGGGTCATGGCCCTTCCAGCGTACGGCATATTGATGATTGCCCGAAGTGCGTCCATTTTCAGTAAAGCTTTTATCGAACATCACGGGACCGAAGAGGGTGTATGCCACGCTATCGATCATATCGGGCCTTCCCTTGGTCTTTACGGTATCCACCCTCCACGTAGTATTGCGCCATTCGTTATTGAAGCGATAGGCATTCCTTGATTCATCCTGGAACTCTATCTGGTAATAGTCGCGCACATCGCGCATACCGTTGGTGAATCCCCAGGCGCAACTGTCGTTGAACCCGATGATCACGCAGGGTGCGCCGGGAAAGCTCGCGCCATATACATTATAAGTAGGCGTATGCACCTGCATTTCGAACCAAAGCGAGGGAAGGTTGAGTGATAAGTGCGGATCGTTGCACAGGATGGGTTTGCCGCTTTGGGTTTTGCTTCCTGCAACAGCCCAGTTGTTGCTGCCGTTATCGGCATCGGGCTTAACCAGGTTTGTTATTGAAACCGTATCGGTATTGTTGAAGTACAGTGAATCGGCCTGTGGTGGAATTTTTACCTGTAGTCCAGCTGCGTTGAAGATGGTCCCCTTTGGTATGATGGGATCCAATGAATCCTGCACGATGGGGTACAGCAAATTGATATCTGCCTGCGAAAAAATGGATTTTGCATTGGTCATTTCAAAATCATCTTCATGTCCTGCCAGGTCGAAGCTCATATATTTTAAGAACAAGGCAGTCTTCAAGAAGCTCCAGGGTTCCGGATGGTAGTTGAGTAGTTTGTATTCGAGCGGCAACTGGCTTTCCTTGAGGTTATCGATGTAATGGTTCACACCCGCGGTATAGGCTTCGATTATGCTGTTGGTAACGGGATTTTTCTTCGCTTCCTCGGCGGCTATTTCTGCGGCATACACCATTCCCAGGCGGCGCATGTTGCGGTCGAACATAATGAGCACGTCTTTTTCGCCGGGTCCCAGTATTTCACTTAGCCTGCCGGCGGCGGCACGGGTTTGAAAGTCCATTTGCCAGAGCCTGAACTTTGCGTGCAGGTAACCCTGAACAAAAAATGCATCTTCGTCATTTTCGGCGAAAATATGCGGCACCAGCCGGTCATCGAGATATACTTCTGTTTTCCCTTTAAGCTTGGGCGATTCTATTTCGATGTCGAATGCGCCGTCGGCGGGTTCGGCATTTTGCCAGAAGCCGTGCTGTGGACTTAGGAATTTACCGAAGGCCGGAGCCTTGCCCCATGGACGGTTCAGTGCATACACCAGCAATATCGTAATGAGGGAAGAAACGAGGAAAGGTATCCAGCGCATAGCGATCAGGGTTGAAACTATTGATAAAAATATGCCTTTTTAGCTAAGGACACTTACAGGTTTACAGATTTATGGTTACGAGATACCACTTGTAACAAGGCCGAAACCTCGTCAACGGTATTGAAGCTATGCAATACAATTCTTATCCGCTCACTGCCTTTCGGCACGGTGGGATACAGGATCGGCCTGGCATCGAATCCATTTTCCTGCAACCGCGCTGCTGTTTGTTTTACCGCCTCATTGCCCGGAATGATAATGCCCTGTATGGGTGTGGCGGTTTTCATTACACTGCAACCCATGCCGGCCGCAATGGATTGAAAGTCCTGCGCCAATTTCCATAATTGGCGCCGCTCTTCATGTAAGGACGGAATGATAGTATATGCTTGTTTGATGCCAGCAATGCTCAATTCAGGCAAAGCGGTGGTATAAATGAATTGCCTGGAAAAATTCACCAGGTAATCACGCAGCAAACTGCTTCCTACGACTGCGGCGCCATGCGCACCCATGGCCTTTCCGAAAGTATGTACCCTTGCAAAACAGTTTTTGTGCAGTGCCATCGCCTGCACCAATCCTTCGCCCTTATTACCGCTGATGCCGGTAGCGTGCGCCTCATCTACTATTAAACATGCATCGTGCCGTTCGCACATCGCAACCATGTCTTTCAAGGGCGCTTCGTCCCCATCCATCGAGAAAATAGACTCCGTTACTACGAATACCTGTCCGGTTGCCGTGCGCAATTTATCCTGCAGGTCCTGCAGATCGTTATGCCTGAATGAAAACGCCTGTGCAAAGGAAAGCCTGACGCCATCGCGGATGGAGGCATGGCATAACTGGTCGTATACAATGGTATCGCCGCGTTGCGGCACGCAACTTAGTAATCCGGTATTTGCATCGTAACCCGAGTTGAAGATCAGTGCGGCCTCGGCATCGTGAAAGTTGGCAATCAGCGCTTCTGTTGCCTCTGCCAGGGCGCTGTTGCCCGAAAGCAGCCGCGAGCCGGTGCTTCCATGACAGTACCTTCCATTGCCCGCGCCGGCCGTTTGTTCAAGCAAGCCATTTTTTACAATGCCGAGATAATCGTTCGAACAAAAATCAATCAGTCCGCTGGCAGGTTGCAACTGGCGGAATGCCTGCGCATCTTTGCGCTCCTGCAGCTTTTTATGCAGAAAGTGTTCCTTCATTCTGGGGGAAAGTTAAAAGTAAAAAGTTTAAAGTTAAAAGTGAAAATGATCTTCCTACTTTTGACTTTCACTTTTGACGACGATGTTAACTGCTGACGTAAAAAATATTCTTGGCTTGCAGCTTCCTACCGATCCGCGTTGGGTAGACCTTGCAGGCATTTCGTTGGAAGCCATCCTTACCGATCATGCGTATTGCGAACAGAAAGCGGCCACCAGCTGCATATCGCTCATACAACGTTATTCCGACAAAGAAAAACTGGTGAACGAACTTACTCCCATTGTAACCGAGGAATGGGGCCATTTCCGGCTGGTATTGCATGAATTGCAGAAAAGGGACCTGAAGCTGGGCAGGCAAAGAAAGGATGAATACGTGAACAAGCTGCTCGAGTTTCAACGCAAGGGCGGCTCGTTCGAAGACAGGTTCTTAGACCAATTATTGACCATGGCGCTGATAGAAGCGCGCTCGTGCGAACGCTTTAAGCGTCTTAGCGAGGGATTGAATGATGAATACTTTCGTAACTTTTACCGCAGGTTCATGGAAAGCGAGGCCGGCCATTACACGCTCTTCATCGAGCTGGCCGAAACTTATATCGACAAAGAGCGGGTGCGCAAAAGATGGAACGAGTGGCTGGCATACGAAGCTGAAATAATGAAAACATTGGAGGTCCGCGGCGACCGCATACATTAAAGCATGATCATGGAAACCCTCACCAATTACGACAGCGTTCAGCAGGTAGCTTCGGGCTTTGGCCTGCAGGAAGCAAGAGTAGAGCCGCTTGGCCGCGGACTGATACACCATACCTACCTCGCCGAGCAGAATGGCCGCTCAATGGTGCTGCAACAGATCAATACCAAAGTATTTGCCGACCCCCAGGCGCTGATAGCAAATTACCTGGCCATTTATGAGCATCTGCAACAACAGGGCTCTGTCAAAATACCCGCGCCCGTGCCTACAAGCAATGGAGGCTGGCTGTTGTATGGTAATGACAACAATACCTGGCGCGCCACTGAATACATTGAAAATTCCTATACGCCAGGCTCCACCGAAAATGTAAAAGCGGCTTACACTACTGCTGCCTGCTTCGGGCGTTTTACAAAATCACTCGCGGGCATGGATATACGCCAATTGCAGGTGTTGCTGGCGGATTTTCATGACCTGGCTTACCGTTACCAACAGTTTGAAGACGCTGTTACCAATACACAGGGCATGCGGCTGATGCGTTCAACGCATGTGATCGCTGAATTGCGGCAGCGGCGGCACCTGGTCGATTTTTACAATGCCATTAAAAACAATCCCGACTTTCCCTTGCGCCTGATGCACCACGATTGCAAGATCGACAACATTCTTTTTGACGCGCATACGAAGGAAGTGATCTGTCCCATTGACCTGGATACCATCATGCCCGGAAAATATTTTTCGGACCTGGGCGATATGATCCGCACCATGGCCTGCACGGTAGATGAAAACAGCCGTGAATGGGAACACATCGATACCAAACCTGAGTTTTACGATGCCATCGTGGACGGCTACCTGGATGGGATCGGCAATGAGCTTAGTAGCGAAGAAAAAGCACATATACACAAGAGCGGGCTGATCATGACCTACATGCAAACGCTGCGTTTTGTTACTGATTTCCTGCAGGGCGATGCGTATTATAAGACCACCTACCCCGAGCAAAATCTAAACCGTGCCTTAAACCAATTGATCCTATTGGAAAAGATGGAGGATTTTCTTGCGGCGAAAAAAGTAGGGAGCTGATGTTAGGAGCCCATTGTGCTACATGCTTATCCTTTAAAATACTTTAATTCTTCACTCAGATCAAGAAAAGAATATTGTTGCTGCAACGCATGGGCCTTTTCGAAATGTGATTGCAGGAATTGCCGGTGCGCTTGTGTGGATGGCTGCAACGGCCGGTGTTTGCGGGCGGTGACGATCTTTTTTATTTCCTGCATCAGCGCCTGCGAAGGCTCGTCGACAAAATGCTGCACGAATTTTTCCAAAACAAAATCGGTGGCAGCATAATTGGGATGCACCATGTCGATATCGTAAAAGCGGTAATCCCTTAGCACGTCTATCACCAGCTCGTAAGCTGGGAAATAATAAATATTATCGAATTTGTTCACCAAATGATGCACCACTTCGATCAGCCTGGCCTTGCTGCGGTTATTTTCGGTTACTCCATCCCGTATGTGGCGTACCGGACTTACCGTAAAAATGACCTTTAAATTGCGGTTGAATTGCCAGAGTTGGTGCAGGCAACCGTCGAGCGCGGAGTTGATTTCTTCTATGCTCATCAGGTGTTTGCGGAACCATTGTCCCGGTGCTCGGTGGCAGTTGGCCACGGCCTGGTTTTCGGCGTTATCGGCCGTTACATGGTAAGAGAAAGAAGATCCCAGCGTGATGATCAGCCAATCGGCTTGCTTAAGGAATTCATGCGCCTGTTGCTGCGAGCGGTTAATGGTATTGACGCACTCCTGCGCGTCGGTATGCGAAAAAATGCTGTGGTGCTGCCAGCTGTTCCACACTTCGTTCAGGTAAAACAGGTCCTTTTGAGTGTATTGCCTGTTCTGGATATACGATACCAGGCTGTAGGCCACGCTTCGCGGGTCGAATAAAATGCCGTTTGGGTTTTGCAGCACGCTGAATTTCAGCTCGGCCAAGCTGTTGCCGATGTGCGCGGTAAAGCATGAACCGGTCAACAGTATTTTATCCCTGTACGCTATGCGCCGTGGAGGCGACGGAATATTGATGTCGAGCATGAAATCCATAGCCATCATCATCTTATTAGGTAAAAATCTCCGATGCAATGCGCAGGCTTTCGCGCAGCGCATCTTTATCCAATTTGGGCAGCAATTGTTTTTCTTCAAAATAAGGGATCAACCACTCCGAGTTCATATTGCCTACGAGCTCGTCGTTGGCCATAGGGCATCCGCCGATGCCTTTCAGTGCGCCGTCGAAGCGGTGGCAGCCGGCCTGCAAAGCCGCATCGGCCTTGGCTTTCCAGTTGTGGGGCGCTGAGTGCAGGTGCACGCCTATTTCGTGACCGGGCATCTGCTTGATAAGATAGTTTGTAATGGAAAATACCTGTTGAGGACTGGCCAGCCCGACGGTATCGGCCAGTGAAATGATCTGCACTCCCAATGCGGCGATCTTATCTACCCAGTTGAACACTATTTCCTCTGAATATGGATCGCCGTAAGGATTACCGAAACCCATTGATATATAGATCACCAGCTGCTTGGCATTTTGTATGCAGATGCGCTGGATGTCTTCCACGTTTTTCAAGGACTGATCTATCGTACTGTTCGTGTTGCGCATTTGAAAGGTCTCCGAAACTGAAAAGGGAAAGCCGAGGTAAGTGATCTGTTCGTATACCGCCGCTTCCTGTGCCCCTCTAACATTAGCGACTATTGCCAGCAGTTTGCTATTAGTTCCATTCATCTCCAACCCTTTCAACACATCTTTCGTATCTGCCATTTGAGGAATAGCTTTGGGCGATACGAAGCTCCCGAAGTCGATGGTGTGAAAACCCACCTGCAACAAGGATTGGAGGTATGTTATTTTTTTATCGGTTGGAATAAGTTCCTTCCATCCTTGCATGGCGTCGCGGGGGCATTCGATAAGATGTATGGGCTGTTCCATAAAGATGGCAAAGTTAACCTCTGAACTAAAAAAACATGAAAACTCTTCTATTAACGCTCGGCATGGTGCTATTAAGCGCTACCTGTTTCACCCAGGACTCAGTTGCAGGAAGACCAGTAACCCTTAATGCAGTGGTTTTTCAACCAGGCATAAGGTTTCCCACCAAGGGGTATCTCGTAGATATTAATGACACCGCTGTTTTCCTGATGCAAACGCCGGCCCGGTTCCGGGATATTTACAATGTAACCACTACGCAGGTACCTTACTCGCGGATTGAATCGATAACCTTTTACCGCAAGGGCACTAACGGCAGGGGCGTGCTCATTGGAGCCGTTACGGGCGGCATAGCGGGAGCGGTGATTGCAAGTGCAGCCACCCAGCCCTGCCACGACTGTTTCGAAAGCATGAGACCAGCGGCTATTATAATTGGCTCGATGCTGGGCACGGCCAGCGGAAGCCTGATAGGGTTATTGATCAGTGAGTTTACAAAGAAGACCTTCCGCGTCAAAGGAAAACACCACCGCTTCGATGCCATGAAATTAAGTGTGCTGGAGCGTGCATACCGGTAATTACAACCGCTGCTTCATCGCCTCATACAAGATCATGCCGGTGGCCACGGAAACGTTCAGCGATTCAAAATCGCCGGCCATGGGAATGTTGAACGTTGCATCGCAGATCTTCATCAACGGAGGGAACACCCCCTTGTCTTCGCTGCCCATTACAATGCAGCAGGGTCCTGTAAGATCCATATCGAATAATTTTTGTTCGGCCTTCATTTCGCTCGCAAATGCTTTTATGCCGTTTAAGTGCAGCTCATCTACTGCTTTCATAAGACTATTGACGCGGCACACTTGTATTTTCTCCAGCGCGCCTGCCGACGCTTTCATGGCATCTTCGTTCAACGCCCCTACTCCTTTGTCCGGAATGATCAATGCCTGTGCGCCGCAGCAAACGGCCGTACGCGCAATGGCTCCGATGTTCCTCACATCCGTTACGCCATCGAGCATAATGAATAATGGCACCTGTCCCTGGTTCACTACATGATCTATCACTTCCTGAAGGTTTAGATATTGCACCAATGCCGCGAATGCAATTACGCCCTGGTGGTTGGCGCGGGTAAGTGAATTGAGCTTTTCAACCGGCACGTATTGGATCGGCACCTGTTGCTTTGCTGCCAGCCTGCGGATGTCGTTGATGGCATCGCCCGCTACATTTTTCTGCAGGAGTATTTTGTCGATGGCACGGCCCGCATTGAGCGATTCAATGAGTGGTTGCCTTCCGATGATGAGCGATGATTTCTTCATTGTATTCTTCCATCCAATAGCATGAGCTTCACTTTCAATATACCGGCCACCGCCATTGAATCGGTGATGCGCCCGTCTTCCACCATGCGGTATGCTTCTTCGAACGGGATTTTTTTAATGGCCAGTTCTTCGGTCTCGTCCGGCTCTGCTTGTTGTTGCGATAATTTTCTTGCTAAAAAAATGGCGCCCTGCTCGTCGCATACGGAGTTGGACAAATGAAAGTCCATCAGTTTGGTCCATTCTTCCGCAACCAGTCCTGTTTCTTCCAGCAGCTCGCGTTTTGCCGATCCCAGCATATCATCGAATGAGCCGCCGCCTTCGGGTATTTCCCAACTGTATTCATTTAACGTGAAACGGAATTGGCCGACAAGATAAGTATTCAGTTCATCATCCAGCGGAACGATGCCAATGGCCGCGTTTTTAAAATGCACTTTACCATAGATACCCTTACCGCCGGAGGGATTGAGCACGTCGTATTCCGTTACGTTGATCCATTTGTTGTCGTAGATATTTTTTGCGCCCAGGATGGTCCAGGGATTGTGTGTCGGTTTATCCATGCCTGCAAATGTAATCACTGATGAAGAAGATTATAGCACAGATTTAGATACAGGTTTATGGTTACACAGATCGGCAAGCATTTCATATGTGTGTAACCTGGTAATCTGTGATAGAATCTTCCTTAACCTGTGATAACAAAAAGCCCCGCGCAGCGGGGCCATAACTCATATTGGTATCACAATACCTATCCCTACTTCAGGTTGAAAGCTTTTTTGATCTTTGCAACGTAATCAAGCTTTTCCCAGGTAAACAACTCTACTTCCCTGGTCACTACCTTACCTTCGGGCGATACAAATGTTTTCTTCACTATCTGCGGCTTGCGGCCCATGTGGCCATAAGCAGCGGTTTCGCTGTAAATGGGATTGCGCAATTTCAATCGCTGCTCGATGAAATACGGGCGCATATCGAAGATCTCGCCAAGCTTGGCCGCGATCTCACCATCGGTCATATCTAGTTTCGCAGTGCCATTGGTATTTACATAAAGGCCCATCGGTTCTGCCACACCGATAGCATATGAAACCTGCACCAAAGCTTCGTCGGCAATGCCTGCTGCTACCAGGTTCTTGGCGATATGGCGGGTTGCGTACGCAGCTGAACGGTCAACCTTTGAAGGATCCTTTCCGCTGAATGCTCCACCGCCGTGTGCTCCCCTGCCGCCATAGGTATCTACAATGATCTTTCGGCCGGTCAATCCCGTATCGCCGTGCGGTCCGCCTATCACGAACTTACCGGTGGGATTGATATGGTATTTGATCTTGCTGTTGAACAGGTGCGCGTATTTTTTATATTTCGATTTTACGCGGGGGATCAGGATGTTGATCACATCCTTCTTGATGCGGTCGGCCATCTTGGCTTCGGTATCGAAATCATCGTGCTGGGTAGAGACAACAATTGCATCGATGCGGATGGGTTTGTTGTTATCATCGTATTCCAGCGTTACCTGGCTTTTTGCATCGGGCCGCAGGTATTTGATCTGCTTGTTCTCCCTTCGAAGCGCAGCCAGTTCCTGCAATAATTTATGAGCGAGGTCCAATGCCAGCGGCATATAGTCTTCGGTTTCGTTGGTAGCGTAGCCGAACATCATGCCCTGGTCGCCAGCGCCCTGTTCTTCTTTTTTCTTCCTGTCAACGCCCTGGTTAATATCTGCTGATTGTTCATGGATAGCGGAAAGGATACCACAGGAATTTGCTTCGAACATGTATTCACTGCGGGTATAACCGATGCGGCGGATTACCTGGCGTGCTATTTCCTGCACATCGAGGTAAGCTTTTGATTTTACCTCACCCGCCAATACAACCTGTCCGGTAGTAACGAGGGTTTCGCAGGCTACTTTAGACTGCGGATCAAAAGCGAGGAAATTGTCTATTAGGGCGTCGGATATCTGGTCAGCCACTTTATCGGGATGGCCTTCAGACACACTTTCAGAAGTAAATAAATATGGCATGAGTATCTACGATTTTACAGATGACGAATCCTGGTTATGTTATATAGGGAACAGCGTTCCGGTGCGCAAAGATAGTCGCCAAAATCAAATTTTGGAATAGACGATGTACAGACGCAGCTTTTTAGTTTGGTCAGCTGCATTTCCGCCCCAAAGCACCACCCTGCCGTTAGCCGGCTGGAGCAAGGTTGTAAACGGCAGCTGTTGAAGCGACGCCGGGGCATAATCAGTAAACCGGCCCGGTGGATAAAACCAGTTTTCAGGCTCATAAGGCGCCGATATCCTGAAGGTCAGTACAGGGTCCTTACGCGTTACAATGCCCTGCACTCGCCTTGAAATGTTGAAGCGGTAGGTTTTATCAGACCTTCTTACACCACCAAATACATCGAAATTACCCGCAAACCTGTTGCCCGCGGGATTTAGCAAAAAGTCGTTTTGAATGGTATATGCCGAATCCTTGTCAAGCGTTTCTTCGTCCAAAAACAGGACATTGGGCGCGGGAAACTTATCGTCGCTGGTGGTTTGCAGTTGCGTTACGATGAGCTCCGCCCTATGGATAACCCGGTTCGACAAGGTGCTAAGCCCGGGAATTTTTATAGTAGCATAAGAGCCGGGCGTACTTTGAATGTACAACTGGTCGTCTGCAGGATTGCCATTATTGAGATAAGTCGCAAAATTAGACTGGGGCTTGCGGCGTATCAGGTTGGCCTGTCCGTTTGAAACGTGGTTATACACGCTGAAGGTAGTATCCAGCTTGCCCCCACGCTGCACTTTGTAATAAATGATGAGTTTGCTCTTGGCAAGGTCAGACAGGTTAAAATAAGCCAGGCCGTTGCCGGCGTTATTCGTGTCGGGCAATACCGCCAACCCGCGAAACAGTGTTTTGAATATCGAATCATTCTTATGGCCGGTGCTGTCGAAATTCACAATGCGCCTGCCCAATGAACTGTCCAGTTTAATGCGGAGCACATTGGCCGTTCTGGGCGTATCCGGGGCCGTTGCCAGGTTGATGGAATCATTCAAAGTCTGGAATGAAAAAGTTTTGCTCCCAAGCTCCAATCCCAATGGTCTGAACAAGGGACTGGTTAAACGATATGCCGAATCTTTAAAACCGGCAGCGGTACCAATATCGAACACGCGAAAAGTTTGGGGTGCCATCGTATCGCCATAAGATCCGCGGAAGGCAAGCGACAGCACCACGGAGTCAATGGCCTTTACCGAGTCTTTGCCATTATATGGCCAAAAGGGATATACCGTTGATCCAAGGTTGAAATATATGTCGGCAATGGTTTGACCGAACTCAGGGTCATTTGAAATGAACCCTACCGCCATGTCATCGCCGGTGAAGGAGCGGCTGGTATCATTGAAAAGGAAATTGTCGGTGATCACATCGAGCGTTGTATCGAATGTGGTTACATTGTCTACCGCAGGGATAAGCTCGTCTCCCAGTTCTGTGGTATCAATTCTTGTACACGCTATGAAGAAGAGAAAAAAAGCTGAAAGTGGGAGGATAACAGAGGATGTCCTTTTCACAAAAATTTTCGCATTAAGGTGACCGAATAATTGACTATTTGGCAAGGTCGCTATACAATTGTAAATAGTCTGTTAAATCAGATTCCGCATTGTATCCCAATACTTTCTTGCCGCGTGATTTGGTTGTTTCTTCTACCAGTTTTTTTTCAGGTTTGTCCGAGCCGATGGTTACTGCGTCCGCATATTCAGCCCCTGCGCGGAACAATGCAACGTTGTTCGCATCCTTCAGTGCTTCAAGGTCCTTTTCTTTCAACGCGCCGTTCAACGAAGCAAGCTTTACGAAATTGGCGCCGAGCTTTTCTTTGAACGTGGCTTGACCGATGGTGTATATTACTTTGCTGTGTGAGAATACCGGCTCCCGCTTGTACACTGTTTTCAGATATAATGGTATCAGGCCTGTCATCCAGCCGCTGCAATGAATGATGTCCGGAGGCCATCCAAATTTCTTTACGGTCTCCAATGCTCCCTTGCAAAAGAACACAGTGCGAAGGCCATTATCGTCGAAAAACTTTTCCTGCTCATCATTGAATATGAACTTGCGCTTAAACAGGTCTTCATTGTCCAGGAAATACACCTGCAGGCGTGCATTGGGCAGGGACGCCACCTTGATCTGGAGCGGGTAATCATCATTATCAACCGACACATTTATTCCCGATAAACGTACCACCTCGTGCAGGCGGTGCCTTCTTTCATTGATATTGCCGAAGCGCGGCATAATGCAGCGCACCTCGAACCCTCCTTCATTTGCTTTAATAGCCAACTTATTTACTATCTCAGAAAACTCCGTCAATTCCAGGTAAGGCGACATTTCATTGGCTATAAATAAAATTCTTTTCTTTGTTTGCATTCTGTGAATAGGGGTTTAATCAATTCAAAGAGTTGGCAAAGGTAAGGGTTTTAGCTGGAAATTAGCCCCTTAGCCCGCCTGAGCGGGAGCAAATAACAAGCGATGAACATATTTGAAACAACAGGCGAGGTACAGGAATACGTAAAGGAAGCCCGGCAAAACGGCAAATTGATAGGGTTTGTTCCCACTATGGGAGCCCTGCACCAGGGCCATCTTTCACTGATCGAAGCATCCAGGGCACAGGCCGATGAAACCATCGTAAGCATATTCGTGAACCCCGCGCAGTTTAATGACCCGGCGGATTATACCAAGTACCCCATTACGACAGATAAGGACATCGAAATGCTGAAGAAAAGCAGGACCAACGTGCTTTTCCTCCCCTCTGTACAGGAAGTATATCCCGATGGCCTCCCCGTTTTTGAACGCTATGATCTTGGCTACCTTGAAACCCTGCTGGAAGGGGCATACAGGCCCGGCCATTTCCAGGGCGTTTGCCAGGTGATGGCCAGGCTGCTGAACGTCGTACGCACAAATCATTTATACATGGGCCAGAAAGACTACCAGCAATGCATGGTGGTTAAAAGATTGCTGGAGCTCCTGGGGATCGATAAGCTGGTGGAGCTGCATATATGCCCCACGGTTAGGGAGCCCGATGGGCTGGCCATGAGCAGCCGCAACCTGCGCCTGACCCCCTCGGCAAGGCAAAAAGCGGTGGTTATCTACCGGGCCTTGCGCTATGTTAAGGAATACCTGTATCCCGGTCATGTTTTCCCGCTGGCCGCCACCGCCCGGGAAATGCTGCAGGAGGAACAGATGCAGGTAGACTATTTTGAAATAGCCGATGCGGAAACACTGTCACCGATAATAAAATGGGATGGACAAACCAGGCTGGTGGCCGTGACCGCCGCATTTATCGATGAAGTGCGGCTGATCGATAACATGCTATTGAATTAACCAATCCAACACTGCAGCAATCGGCTAATTCATTTACTTTTGCGCGCTATGGAAATTGAAGTACTGAAATCAAAGATTCATAGGGCGGTTATTACAGAAGCCAATCTTAATTATGTGGGCAGCCTTACGCTGGACGAGGACCTGATGGAAGCGGCGAACATGATAGAGAACGAAAAGGTGCAGGTAGTGAACGTAAACAACGGGTCGCGCATAGAAACCTATCTTATCAAAGGAAAACGGGGATCAGGTGTCTGCTGCCTCAACGGCCCGGCAGCCCGCAGGGGAAGCGTAGGCGACGTAGTGATCGTGATCTCTTATGCCACCATGGACTTTGAAAAGGCAAAGAGCTTTAATCCCTGGATAGTATTCCCGAAGGAAGGCAACCGTTTGTAACATACAATTCATATCGCCGTATTCAGCGGCTTTGTAACTTGTTGCTTCATGAATAAAAAACTGCTGGCATATCTTCAATATCTTTTCTTCATTGCCCTGGCGGTTTTTTTTATATGGCTAAGCTTTCGCAACATCAATGCTGAAAAATGGAACCAACTGCTGGCTGCCCTGCGGCACGCCAAGCTTTGGATATTCTTTCCCGTGCTATTCCTGTTATTGCTGAGCCACTGGCTGCGTGCCGTTCGCTGGAAAATGCTGATAGAGCCGCTGGGCTACCATCCGCGAATCCTTAATACTTTCTTTGGGGTGATGGTAGGCTACTTCGTGAACTTAGGGGCGCCGCGCCTGGGCGAAATTGTAAAATGCACCGTGCTCGCCCGGTACGAAAAGGTTCCTGCCGATAAGCTGGTGGGCACCATTGTGGCCGAACGCGCCTTCGACCTGTTGTGCCTGGTGATAGTATGCGGTGTTACCATTGCCATTGAGTTCGACATCATCGGGAGTTTTGCATGGGATACCATAGCTCCCATGTTCCAAACCAAGAGCGGTGGGTTTTCCTATCTGCGCATTATCATCATCCTGGGCGGATTGCTGCTGGTTTTTTTTGCATTACGCTTTATTTTCCGGAGATATCTCCACATCAATTTCATTCATCGTTTAAAGGTTATCCTGGTGGGCATATTGCATGGGCTTACCAGCATTCGCCGGGTAAAAAATAAATGGTTGTTTCTTTTTCATACCGTCAGCATCTGGCTGTTATACCTGCTTAGCACCTGGTTAGGTTTTAATGTATTGCAGGAAACCATGCACCTGGGCATTGAAGAGGCATGCGCCGTATTGGTAATGGGCAGTATCGGCATGATATTATCGCCGGGCGGCATTGGCGCATATCCTTTGTTCATACAGCAAACCGTGTCGTTATACGGCATTGCGGCCGATCCGTATGGACTGGCATTGGGATGGTTGTTGTGGTTGGGTCAATTCGTGATCTTTGTGGCCTTCGGTGCGCTGAGCTTTGTATTGCTTCCCACTCTTAACAATAAGCGACATGCGAAAACCTGATATCATACAGCAAAAAATATTTACCGCAGATGAATTGGTGCGCCGCATCGCACAATGGCACTTCCTGGGTAAGAGCGTGGCATTTACCAATGGATGTTTCGATATTTTACACCGGGGTCATATTTATTCATTGTCACAGGCTGCCGCCGAAGCAGATTGTTTGATCGTAGGATTAAATTCAGATGCGTCCACGCGTGGATTGAAGGGTCCCGGGAGGCCCGTGAACGATGAAAATTCCCGCGCTTTGATAATAGCCTCGCTGCTGATGGTAGACGCTGTAGTATTGTTCGAAGAAGAAACCCCGCTTAACCTCATTACCACGCTGAAGCCAGATGTAATGGTAAAGGGTGGCGATTATACCATCGATTCCATCGTAGGCGCAAAAGAAGTAATGGCCTATGGGGGCCGCGTTGTGATCAATCCAATCATAGAAGGATTTTCAACGACAGGAATAATCCAAAAGCTCTCCAAGTAAGGCTGCTTTCCGAACGTTATTTATACATTCTCTCCACTTCCATAACAATCAATTCCATTTCCAGGTCATCGCCTGAAGGATTGTAAGGTTGTTTCAAATTACTGCCGAAGAAGAAGGCAACGGTTTGCCAGCAGCGCGCGGTAAATCCGCCTTTATATTCTTTGATGATCTCGTAACAGTTGTTACCGGTTTGGCGGTTAATGAGCTTCATGAGCACCTTGCCCTGGTACACCGAGAGGTCCGACATCGGTTTGGTAAATTCTTTCTTCAATTCTTTTTCGCGCGACTTGATGATGGATTTGCGCTTGGATTCGGAAGTAACATTTACCAATTGCTGGTTGATATCGTTCATGATGTCGCCGGCGCGTTTGGCATAGGGATAAGTAACATACACTGCATTACGGAGGCGCGTCCACTCCGCCTTTTTCTTTTTCAGGTGAGGAGGCAGCGGGGCTTGTACCCAAACCCATTCAAGGCTTTTGGCTGGCAGCCATTCATTCTGGAAAAGGTTAGCGGGAACAGGGATGGTATCGTTGGGGCCTAGTGGCGGCATCGGGGGCGCGGTCGGAGGGGTTTGCTGCGCAACAGCCTGGCCTGCATATAAAGCAAGCGCCATAAACACGGTTATCAAGCGGATATGTGAAGCTCTGCCGGGCATGCTATCTGCTAAAATATAGATTATTACTGATGTATACCAGCTAGACAACGGAAGTAACCAAAATGCTGTGTTAATAATGTGCGAATGCGGGAATTTAAAGACGGTCGCGACTTAAGCTAACCTGATCCTGCGCACAATGCTCATGACAAAACCCACCATCATCAATATGGTGCCCAGCCATACCAGTCTTATAAAGGGAAATTCGTACACCTTCAGGGCAACAAAGGGGATCATATTAGAAGATTCCCTCACTTTTATTTCAAGCTTGTTATCTTCTACCCTGCTTAGCATGATGGCCAGGTTTTGCGCTACCACCGTGTCGGGGATGTGCAGCAACTGGTTGTTCTTAATATAGAAAACAGGCCTGGCCTTGTAACGCATGCTATCCCTGGCTATTACGGAAAGCTCGGCCATCAATGCCGTATCGTTCGGTGTAAAATTGTAAAGATCATTATCAGGATTGGGCACTACTCTGTCGAGGGTTATGTATCCGCCGGAATATTCAATTGTATCGTTCACGTTTACGAGGTAAGCCTTGTATTCGCCGGTGTCCTGTGTTTTGTCCATATCCCGCGCATAGCTGATGTAGGAGAATATGTCGCGGTTCCAATAATGCTTTGCGTCAGGATTATTCGAGAAGCCCTGTTGTCCTTTTGAATTTTTAATGAGGTTGGGATACAGGTTGAATTTCTCCTTGCCGTCTTTCCGCTCGAACAGAATATTGAAATAGCTGATCTTGCCATCCTCACTGGTTGAATCGCTGTTGATGAACGTGGTCCAGTAGCGTCCCATATCGGTGCGCATGCCCTTGAACAAGGTCTGGTTTTCCAGCGGATTTTCCTTCGATTTAGGATCGAAGGGAAGTGCGACCGTAGTGTTCAGCGACAATACCTCTTTCTTCGAAGAAGAAATTAAAATACCCACCAGCATCAATCCGAATCCTACGTGCGCAACGGATGCGCCCGCGGCCGAAAGCTTTCCTCTCAATCCCGCCCATATATATGCAGCATTGGCCACCACCGTATATACTCCCGCGAACAATGCGAGGTGAATGGCTGCTAAAAAACCTAATCCGTATTTATCATAATGGATTTCGCCAAACCAACTTATAGCAGCCGATATGGCTATGGCAATGATGGTCGGCAATGCCATCTTCTTTAAAAAATATCCCCTGGCGGTATGCTTGTATTTCAGGTACTGGGAAACTGCCGTGAGCAAGCCGAGTATAATAGCAACAAAGATCTGGATGCGGTTATACCCGAACTCAACATCTTCGCCCATGGCCCAGCTTGTGCCTAATAGTTTATTGAATACAGGTAAGGAGGTAGAAATGATGATGAATGCCCCGGAAAGGAACAGCACCAGCGAACCGATGAACATCCAGAATTCCCTGGAATAAGTGCTTTCTTCCCCTTGTTCTTTATCAGGATTAGGAATGCGTTTGTAATGCACGGCGAACATAACGAGCGATGGAATGGTAAACACCCCCATAAACAGCATCAGTTGCGCATTCATGCCCAGGTCGGTGAACGCGTGAACCGAGGTATCGCCCAATACGCCGCTCCTCGTAAGGAAAGTTGAATACAATATCAGAATGAACGCAAGGATAAAGAACAAATGCGTTGCGCGCAGCGAACGGCCCGTGCTGTTATAGATCACCTGTGTATGCAGTCCCGCTATTAAAATAAGCCAGGGCACCAGCGAAGCGTTTTCCACGGGGTCCCATGCCCAATATCCGCCAAAGGTGAGCGATTCATAGGCCCAGATGGCCCCCAGCATGATGCCCGTTCCTAAAATAGCCGCCGAAAACAGGGTCCAGGGCAGCGCGGTCTTCGTCCAGCCGCCATAATCTTTTTTCCAAAGTCCCGCAATTGCAAATGCAAACGGCACCAGCGTAGAAGCAAAGCCCAGGAATAAAATAGGAGGATGAATGACCATCCAGTAATTCTGCAGCAATTGGTTTAAACCCTGCCCGTCCTGCAACTGAGGAACGTTCAGCAGGTAATCGGCGCGCTGGAATGCCGGCATCTCCTGGTACACTTCCCTCACCAGCAAAAATGGATTGCTGCCTACTTTGAACCCGAAGAAATACATGCCCATGATCATGGTAGCAAGACAGGCCTGCATGAAGCTTATAACCGTCATTACCGGGGCTTCCCATTGTTTGGCGGTGCGCATAAGCACCATGCCCAGCACGCCATGCCATAAGGTCCATAGCAGGAAGCTGCCCTCCTGCCCTTCCCAGATGCAGCTTAAAAGATATTTAAGGCTTAATGATTTTTCAGAATGGCTCCAGGCGTAGAGGTACTCAAAACGGTGAGCCGCTATGATATAGAATAAAATGCCGAAAATGGCCAATACAGATGCTACGTCAATGCCAAATGCCACCCGTGCAAATTGCTTCCAGCTTGCGGCGTCCTGTAAGTTCTTAGCATTGGCCGATTTAAAATAAGCGATCGTTGCAAGTACCGAGGAGATAAGCGACAATAACACAAATAGCTTTCCGAGCTGGCCCGCCCACAACTGCTCACCAATATAGTCCATGATCAGTAAGAGGTTTGATTTAAGTTTTGCTGCGCCGCCTTGGGATCATCTTTGTATTTGGAGGGACATTTCAGCAATATATCCTTGCATTCGAACTGGCCGTTGCGCATGGAGCCTTTCAATACCAGCCGCTCGGCTTTTTCAAAATCGGTGGGTTTGCCTTTCAGGTATACCACCCTGGTAACGCCGCCTAAAGTATCCACCGCGGTAAAGCTTAGGTAATTGGGGTCTTTAACGGGATCGAATTCGATAGGTTGCGATTTATCGAGCTTGGCAATGAGGTGCACGAACTTACCTTCCTTTTTGCGGGCGGAAGCCACTGTATCATAAGTGGTAAGATCACCCAGGAAGCTGACCAGCACGGCTATTGCCGCCATGATGAAAACCAATATAATGATCTGTATCTTTTTCAATTGCCTGAAGGTTTTTTTAAGAAGCGGACGATACGCCGCAAAGTTAACTTAAAAACGCTTTCGCCCGGATTTTGTTAGAAACCGGGTGCAACTGTTCACAAAATTTTTGCTTCTGGTTTGGCTGTACTAACTTGCGAACCGTTTTGAATGGCTTAACCTCTCTCCGCAACTTATAACAATGATAGATCTTTCAACATTCGATCCCAACAGCGCTGGAAATCCAAACAACAACATTTTCGGCCTTCCCTTCGACGAGGAAGATGCCAGGCTCATCATTCTGCCCGTTCCATGGGAAGTTACGGTCAGCTACAATGCGGGTACCGCCCGATCCGCAGAGCACATTTTCAAGGCCAGTCTCCAGGTTGACCTGTTCGACCCCGAGGTGGATCATGGTTGGAAACAAGGCTTTTATATGCGTCCGGTAAACAAGAAAGTATTGCTGAAAAGCGATTACCTGCGCAAGGAAGCCGAATTGTACATCGATTATATTTCCAAGGGACAGGTGGTGGATGAAAATAAGTTCATGTGCAAATCGCTGAAGGAAATAAATGAGGGCGCCCTTTTCCTGAACAATTGGGTGTACGAGGAAACCGCCGCGCTGTTAAAGAACGGAAAGCTGGTGGTGCTGCTGGGTGGCGATCACAGTACTCCCCTGGGCTATTTTAAGGCCATTGCCGAAAAGCACGGCAATTTCGGCATCCTGCAGATAGACGCGCATTGCGACCTAAGGCCTTCTTACGAAGGGTTCAAGTACAGCCACGCCAGCATCATGTACAATATGCTGCAGGAAATACCCCAGGTGAGCCGCCTGGTACAGGCAGGCATCAGGGATTATAGCGAGGGCGAATGGGATTTTCTGCAGGCTAACAGGGACCGTGTAACCACTTACTTCATCAAAGACATTGCCGAGCGCCAATACGAAGGCGAGACCTGGAAGCAGATCGCGGATGACATCATCAGCCAGCTTCCGGACAAAGTGTACCTGAGCTTTGATATCGATGGGTTGGATCCCAAGCTCTGTCCCAATACCGGTACGCCGGTTGCAGGCGGATTTGAAGCAGAACAGGTATTTTACCTGCTGAAAAAGCTCATGAAGAGCGGCCGTCAGATCATCGGCTTGGACCTCAGCGAAATAGGCGTGGGAGAAAACGATTGGGATGCCAACGTTGGAGCCCGCATATTGTTCAGGCTTTGCAATATTCTTGTAGCCAGTAACCCCCAATAAAATGGCAACGCTCGGAGGTAAATTCCCTTATGTGGTGGTGTTAAAGAATACCGTTACGTCCGGTATGAACGTAATGGGTTACGTGTTGAACATCGTATCCGTTATTTTCCTGGCAAAGGAATTTTTGTCGGGAACCGAGATAAATGTCCTGCTCCTGGCAGCGGTAGTGGTGCTTGCAGGGGTGCTCGCCTGGAATTATTTCCGCTCCCGCAAGGGCAAGAGAATATTTTTCGACAGGGCCTATCTTATTGCCGCATTGCTGTGGCTGCATATGCCGTATATGCAATGGCTGTTCATTCCCTTTGTGATCATGGCCCTGCTGGAACACCAGGTTAAGTTTCCGATGGAGATCGGCTTCTCGGAGCAACACATCGTGTTCAATACTTTTTTCAGGAAAAAATATGATTGGTCACAGTTGTCGAATGTAATGCTCAAAGACGGCCTGTTGACAATGGACTTTCGCAATAACCGCCTGTTGCAGCGCGAGATACTGGATGATGAGGATGAGGACGACGCCTCGGAAGAGGAGTTTAACCTGTTTTGCCAGGAGCAGTTGAAAAAAAATATGGTGGGCTCTTATGGAAAAAATGCGTAATGGCATCCCCCTATAAACAACTGCTGCATGAATTCACTGACGATACCTGTCTTTCACCCCGCGTTTGACAAGTTGAAGCGTTCCGGCAGGCTGTTGCATTTCATCGCCGCCATCATTATCATTTCGCATGCCATCAGCCATATCAACCAGCCAGATAGCAGCCAGCTGTATTTCTGGTGCCAGGTAATATTGGCGGCAGACATATTCCTGCTGGTATTTCTTGGCAGGAATATTTTGGCCACGCTTCCCACCGTAAACTTGTTTTTTCGCTTTGTGGAATTCCTTCTTTTCCTTGGCATTGGAATATTGCTGATGCTGAAATCCAGTTGGGTGCCAGGGGCGTTTCACGCAGGCGTGGGCGTTATGTATGCTTACCTGCTGTATTGCGAACTACGCGTGAATACCGAAGAAAGATTATCGTTGCATCATACGGGCATCACCATTCCTGCGTTGCCCGAGAGCAAGTTTTTGCTTTGGTCCAACATCAACCGCTTGCACGCACAATACGATTCCATAGAGATCCTTACTTCAGATAGCAAAAAGATCCGCTTTCAATTCCGCCGGAATCTTCAATTCGAAGAACTCGACCAAATTCACGAATTTTGCAGGCACTATTTGGGAGAGGAGAGCCGGTAATTATGTCGCCATATTTGTTATACTCCGACGGAAAGGGAAACATTTTCGAGGACCGCACCCTGTATGCAACAGGACGTGAGGGATGGGACGCCTATCCCATACCGCCTGAAGATTGGATAGCAATGCCGGAGGGTGGTTCCTTGTATGAGCTGCCTGAACGCCGCGGCATCGGGATTGATGTAAAAACCGGCCAGATGCGCCTCTGCGAAAAAGGATGGGCCGTGGCCGCTTTTATTCCGCCCGCGCATACTGGCTTATACCTTGCCGCATACGAAAGTCTGCCCGGCGCTCCCACCCTGCCCTTATTTTGCTATACCGCCGCCGGCTGGTGGAATAATAAATTCTTCGTACCCGCCGTGAGAATTGAAAAAGACATCCGGCAGGAAGCAAGTGGATACCACCAACCCCTCATCCGGCAAGGCGTCGACCGGTTTTTGCAAGCATACCCGCAGAACAGGCTGGTAAAACATCTTGCAGAAAATTGCTGTCTTACCTATCATTGTCCCGCGGCCAGGAATTATTTTTTAGGAAGGTGGGAATGCCCTGTGCCCACATCGCCCGCCTGCAATGCCAATTGCATCGGTTGCATTTCGTTTCAGCCGCAGGAAGAAACTATTTCGTCTACGCAGGACCGTTTGACGTTTAAGCCCACAGCCGAAGAGATCGTGGAATTTACCGTGCCGCATCTGCAAACAGCTCCTTTCCCCATCGTAAGCTTTGGACAGGGTTGCGAAGGCGAACCCCTGCTGATGTGGGAAACCATCCGAGAAGCCATCATCGAAATAAGGAAGCATACGCAGCGCGGAAGCATCAACATCAATACCAATGGTTCAAAGCCCGACGCGGTGCGGGCGCTGTGCGAAGCCGGATTGAATTCCATTCGCGTAAGCACCAATTCGGCCAGGAAACATATTTACGAATCGTATTACCTGCCCAACAATTATTCCTTCGAAGACATCGCGGAAAGCCTGCGCATTGTTCGCAGCTATGGCGGATGGGCAAGCATCAACTACTTTGTATTTCCGGGCATGACCGATTCCGTTGAAGAGTATGAAGCCTTGCGCAAGCTGATAAAAGAAACCGGTCTCACCATGATCCAATGGCGCAATTTTAATATTGACCCGGATTGGTACATGGGACGCATAGGCGTTCATGAGACCGGCGAAATCATAGGTATAAAGCAGTTAATGGAATTGATACAAGAAGAATTCCCTCACCTGAAATACGGTTACTTCAACCCGCCGATGGA
Source organism: Chitinophagaceae bacterium (assembly GCA_035628135.1). Lineage (GTDB taxonomy): Bacteria > Bacteroidota > Bacteroidia > Chitinophagales > Chitinophagaceae > DASPKM01. The sequence goes on from DASPKM010000004.1 coordinate 210,163, forward strand.
ACGCATCAACGGAGATTATGAGGTAAACTTCGCGCATTGATTCATCAGCTGACTGACGAATACATTTTCATCAGTCAGCCAAAAAATCTTTTTAATTATTGCGTTGCCGCAACCTGCCCGCGTACTTCGCCACCAGGATAGGTAGCGGTGTGCACGTTCCAGTACCATTTACCGGAAAGCAGGTCTGCCTCCTGGGCCTCCGTAAGTGTGATTTCACCTGAAGCGCCGCCCGTAGCTGCTGAATTGGTAATAGTCAATCCAACCGCTACACCTGCATTTACACCTGCCAGCGCGGGGCCGTGGAAATGCAGCGCTGCCGCAGTGCCTGTAAGACCTGTCCAATTAATATTATACACCAGCTTGTTGGTGCTTTTATTATACGTGCCTGTTAATGTACCGGTAGCGGTAGAGGTATTATTGGGATTGTTTTCCTGTGCCGCGTTACCATTGCCAGACAAAGTATATGCATTAGGATCTTTATTATCCTCATCCTTGTCGCAATTACCTGACATAAATACAAAGCTCAGCAAGAGAAGGCTGGCGGTAAGCAACACCTCCCGCGTATGGTTAAAAACCTTTTTCATAATGATGCGATTTTTTTTTAAGTATGATCAATAGAATACCCACCGGTATCTTTGGCAATACCAGCAAGAGCCTTTTGTTTCATTCAATACCTGCAGGAAAAAAGGGGTGGGGCTGCACTCAACTGCCGACCTGTGAAGTGCATTTATCTGACAAATTTTACGGTTGATGTAAATAGGTGGTTGCTTGCACGGAAAAAAATTTAAATTCAGCGCATGAAATTCAACCTCCAAAAAGCACTGCCCATTCTTGAAAGAACACCCGCAATTGTGGCGATGCTGTTAAAAGACCTGGACGAAGAATGGATATATTCCAACGAGGGCGAAGAAACCTGGAGCCCTTTTGATGTGGTAGGCCATTACATTCATGGCGAAAAAACCGATTGGATACCAAGGCTGAATATCATCCTCGGTGATCAGGATGATAAACGTTTTGTACCTTTCGACCGCTTTGCACAATTCAGGGACAGCAAGGGCAAAAGCCTGGATGAGCTATTGGATGAGTTTGCCATGCTTAGGCGGCAGAACATTGAAAAACTGAAACAGGTTACGCTCAACGAGAAAACACTTTCTCAAACCGGCATTCATCCGGCATTTGGGGTGGTAACGCTGGAGCAACTGCTGTCTTCATGGGTGGTGCATGACCTGGGGCACATCAGCCAGATAACGAGGGTGCTTGCAAAACAATACAAAGAGGCGGTAGGTCCCTGGACAGCTTATATGGGAATATTGAACAGGTAAATACCAACGTGAAAAATCAACGCCCCTCCTTCCTGCTTCCGCTTATAATAGTATCACAGTTCGCGGGCACTTCATTGTGGTTTGCGGGCAATGCCATTTTACCCGACCTGCAACGCTACCTGCAATTAGACACGCATGCCATCAGCTACATCACCACGGCGGTACAATTAGGGTTTATTACCGGCACATTGTTTTTTGCGGTATGGTCGATTGCAGACCGCTTTTCACCTTCCAATGTATTTTTTGCCAGCACCTGCATGGCTGCATTGGCGAATATCATGCTGGTATGGTTTGCCGATGGTATACCGGCTGTGTTGTTGTTGCGGTTTGCAACAGGATTTTTCCTCGCGGGCATTTATCCTGTTGGCATGAAGATAGCCGCGGACTGGTACGAAAAAGGGCTGGGTAAAGCATTGGGTTATCTCGTAGGCGCATTGGTGTTGGGAACGGCTTTCCCGCATTTGCTCAAAGGCGGGCAACTGCAGTTGCCCTGGGAAAAAGTATTGCTGTATACTTCGTTGTTTGCATTCGCGGGCGGACTGCTCGTGAAATTATTTATACCGGATGGTCCCTATCGCAAACCGGGCAGCGGGTTTCATCCACGTGCGCTCATCCATATTTTTCATTCAAAGGAGTTCAGGGCCGCTGCTTTTGGATATTTCGGTCATATGTGGGAGTTATATACATTCTGGGCCTTCCTGCCGGTGTTGTTGCAATTGTACAATGAAGCGCATGGGTTATCGCTGGGGGTTTCCATGATGGCGTTTATCATCATAGCCCTCGGGGCCGTAAGTTGCGTGATGGGCGGATATTGGTCGCAGCGTATAGGAAGTGCCAGGGTGGCCTGGTGGGCGCTGTTTTGTTCAGGTATTTGCTGTGTGCTATCGCTATTTATGGTCCAGTCGCCATTATTTGTATTTATGACGTTTGTAATGATCTGGAGCTTGTCGGTAATAGCAGATTCCCCACAGTTTTCTGCGTTGGTGGCGCAAACAGCTCCGCCCCATCATAAGGGCACTGCCCTGACTTTTATTACCTGCATCGGCTTTTCCATTACCATTGTAAGCATGTTTACGTTCGATTATCTTTTACACCTTACCGGTTTTTCAGATAAAACATTTGTGATGATGGTGATAGGGCCCTTGTTTGGATTGATAGCGTTGCGGGCAGCCAACTCGTTATTTAAAACCCATAGATCATGACCCTTGAAATGATCCTCCTATGCATAGTGGCATTTGCCGCAGGCTTTGTAGATGCTATTGTAGGCGGAGGCGGCTTGATACAAACACCCGCGGGACTGGTATTATTGCCACAATATTCTGTCGCAACTGTTATCGGCACATTGAAGGTCCCTGCTTTTTGCGGCACCAGCATAGCTGCCGTGCAATATTCCAGGCAGGTGGATATGAATAAAAAATTGTTACCGTTGATGATGTTGCTGGCGGGCGCTGCATCTTTTGCAGGCTCGTACCTGCTCACGCGCATGAGCAATAGTTTTATGAAGCCTTTGTTGCTCGGAGTACTGGTAGCCGTTGCCATATACACTTACAGCAATAAGCAATTCGGCATACACGCGGTAAAAACACACAGCGTGCGCAGGCAATGGGTGTATGCGTTGCTGATAAGCCTGTTGCTGGGATTATATGATGGGTTTATCGGTCCAGGGGCGGGCAGTTTTTTAATACTTGCATTCATTAGCCTGCTCGGCTTCGATTTTTTGAAAGCAAGCGCTTATGCAAAATTTGTGAACGCTTCTACCAACCTCGGTTCCATTGTGCTGTTTGCCATCACCGGCAAGATCATCTATGCTATTGCCTTGCCCATGGCGGTATGCAATGCATTGGGCGGTTGGTTGGGTTCAAGGCTGGCGCTGTTGAAGGGCAATACATTCATAAGGATATTTTTCCTGGTGGTGGTTTGCCTTACCATTATCAGGTTTGCGTATGATGTGTTCTTCAGGTAAGGAACGGTTAAATAAATCATAAAGAATCAATACAAAGGGCGCTTATAGGTTCATGCTGTGCAATTTGCATGTTGTTTGCATCGTTACGGCAAATACCAGTAAATTCGTATGGCCAATATCATTTACATGCGTGAACAATTCGAGTCCCAAAAAAATATGAAAGCGGGCGGTTATACCGTTGGTATCATCGCGCTGCTGCTGGTAGTTTTTTTATTTATCAAATGGACCTTGCCTCCCCTGCCCTCGGTGCCGCTTGACGAAGGCATTGAAGTAAACCTCGGCAATAGCGATATGGGTTTGGGTGAAGACCAACCATTTTTGCCCGGTCAACCCTCACCGCAGGACCAGCAGGCATATACTCCTCCCAAACAGGCTGTTGCTGAAAACGAAGATGTGAAGGACGTGGAGACCGACGACAAGGACGCAGACGCTCCCGAAATTAAAAAACCTCCTGTTCCAAAGCCTAACGCAAAGAAGATCCCTGAAAAAGACGTTGTAAAAAATACTCCCAAGACCACTACGCAGCCCGTTACCAATCCCACACCGCCGGCTCCGAAGCCGAAGGCTGTTTTTAAGGGCGTGAATGGAACCGGTACAGGAGGCAATGACGCCGACAACTACAAAAAAGGCGGCAACCAGGGTATAGCTGGCGGCACTGGCGACCAGGGCAAGCCCGGTGGCGATCCTGATTCAAAGAATTATACAGGCGCGGGCGGACGCGGTAATTCCGGTGTGTCCATCAGCCGTGGCTTGCAGGGCAGAAAATGGGTGAAGCTCCCCTCCTTCCAGGACGAGTTCAATGAAAACGCGAAAGTAGCTGTTGACATTACCGTTGATGGCGCAGGCAATGTGGTCAGCGCTGTTTACCAGCCGCGCGGCTCCACCACCGCCGAAGCAAGCATGAAGGCAATCGCTATCCGCAAGGCTATGCAGATCAAGTTCAACACCACAGGCGCCGAATCCAACGGTACCATCGTATTTAATTTCAGGCTGCGCAATTAAGTGAAAAGTAAAAAGTGAAAAGTGAGGACGCGTATACTACTTTTGACTTTTAAACTTTCGACTTTTTACTTTGAATGACTTACCAGGAAACGATCAACTACCTGTACACAAGATTACCTATGTTCAGCCGCATTGGAGCGGCCGCGTATAAAAAAGACCTGCACAATACGATTGCGCTTTGCAGTTTCCTGGACAATCCCCAACAAAAAATAAAATCAGTACACATTGCCGGCACTAACGGTAAGGGCTCTGTGAGCCACCAGCTAGCCGCGGTTTTCCAGGCCGCCGGTTATAAGACCGGCCTGTATACCTCGCCGCATTTACGGGACTTCAGGGAAAGGATCAGGGTGGATGGCGCAATGGTGGATACTAGTTACGTAGTAGGATTTGTAGAACGCATTATGCCCATAGCCGACGAAATAGAACCTTCGTTTTTCGAGATCACCGTGGCCATGGCCTTCGACTATTTTACGAGGCAGGATGTTGACATTGCCATCATAGAAACCGGGCTGGGCGGACGTTTCGACAGTACCAACATAATTATCCCGGAGCTGTCCGTTATTACCAATATCGGTTGGGACCATGTAAATATATTGGGCGACACATTGCCCGCAATTGCCGCCGAAAAAGCAGGCATCATTAAACCCGGCATACCCGTGGTTATCGGCGAGGCGTTGCCCGAAACCTCCCAGGTATTCATGGACGCAGCTGCCCGCGCAAATGCCCCCATTATTTTTGCTGAAGAACAACGCAAGGCCATCGACTGGAAATATCAATCTTCTGAATTGGTGGTGGAAGTGGTAAAGCTCGGTACGGACGAAAAGAACTTTTATCACCTCGACCTCACGGGCATTTATCAAACGCGCAACCTGGTAACCACGCTGGAAGCCCTGCACCAGTTATGGCTCCAGGGCTGGAACCTGCATGAAACACAAATAAAGAACGGGCTGAAAAAAGTAAAAAAACTAACGGGCTTGCATGGCCGATGGGAAGTGATCCGCCATCATCCTGAGGTGGTGCTGGACGTAGCGCACAATGCTGAAGGTATGCAACAGGTATTACAACAGGTAGAGCTGATAGATCCCGCGCATCTGCACATTGTATTGGGCATGGTAAAGGATAAGGACATCAACCGCGTGCTGGCCCTGCTGCCCACGCATGCGCGCTATTATTTTACCCAGGCCCGCATTCCGCGTGCGTTGGACGCAGGGCTGCTGAAACAACAGGCCAACGCTTTCGGCCTTCATGGCGAATCATACGGAGAAGTGAATGCCGCTGTAAAAGCAGCCATCGCGGAAGCAAAAAAAGAAGACCTGGTGCTGGTGTGCGGCAGCGTATTCGTGGTGGGCGAAGTGGCCCTGGAGTAATTAATAATTATTAATTGATGATTATTTCTCCCAGTTTCTCCAATGCATACATGATTACTGTAACGTGCATGGCCTGGAAGATGCCGTGCTCCTTCAATATTTTTTTCAATTCATCAATCGATAACAGCACCACTTCAATTTCCTCGTTGTGATCGAGTGATTGTTCTTTAACTTTTTTTCCGCCGGTGGCCAGGAACATGTGCATCCAATTGGTATTGGTAGACGGGTTGGGCGATATCTTGCCGAGGTATTCGAACTTGCTGAACTCGTAGCCGGTTTCCTCCATCAGCTCGCGGGCAATGGCATGTTCATAGTTGGTGTCCGTATTATCTACGCATCCGCCGGGCACTTCGATAATCGTTTCACCGATCGCGTGGCGGTATTGTCTTACCATGATGGCTTTTCTATCTTCTGTCAATGCCAGCGCGCTAACCCAGGTAGGGAACTCGTACACATAATACGGTGCAACGATCTTTCCATCGGGCTTTTCGCAGGTGTCTTTGCGTACGGTGAACCAGGTGTCTTTAAAAAGATATTCTGAAGAAAGTATTTTCCAGTTCATTATTGACTATTTAATATTAATTATTTGTCTCGCTCATGACCAGACTGCGGCCCCTGCAAGAATAATCAATAATTAATAATTAATAATCAACTTACCACTTCATCCTTTCTCTCAGCGAGGTGATATGGGCGGTATGATGCTTGCTGTGCCAGGCATACATTCCCAGCAGGTACCAGAGGGTCATTTGCTTTTTATACTCGGGATGAAAAACACCGCGGGCTTCAAAATCTGCGTCTTTAATGTTCACCAGTATTTCATGCCAGCGGGCATGCAATGCATGTAATAAGGTGATGGAAACGTTGACAGGAATGTTCTTTGAGTCCGGCAACTCAGACCATTTCTCCTGGTCGTATGGGCGAATGGTCGGATGGTCTTCTGTCAGGCCGAGCTTGAAGCGGCAATACGCGTTCAGGTGGCTGTCTGCAACGTGGTGCACCACCTGCTGTACGGTCCAGCCGCCTTCACGATAGGGTGTTCCCAATTGCGAAGCGTCGAGGTTGCTTAGGGCATTCTCGAGGGTCTGCGGAAGGAATTTAATATCGTTGATCCATTCTTGTTTCAGTTGAGCAGAAAAAGGTTGCGGTTCGTACTTGCCAATGGGATAACGTGGGTCCATAGTTTGAAAATTGAGTGTGAATGTTGGAAAGTTGGGCCTTGGATATTCGGTGCTAATGCGAGCACAAGTATAGAATAAATAGGAAAGTGTAAACTGTATCAGTTTTATGTATTCATAGCATATCAGCACCAACGCTTAACATTCAACTTTCCCAGCTTGCAACTTCCGCACTTGACGGTCTTATTCCTCTCTCAGCGCATGCCCTGTAAGATTAATGAATACGTCTTCCAGGTTGGCGCGCTTTACTTCCTTCGGACGTTCAAAGCCCGTTGCCACCAGGTCATCGATGAGCTTATCGGGAGAATCCATGGCAATGATGTTGCCGCTGTCCATGATGGCTACGCGGTCGCAAAGGATTTCCGCCTCATCCATGTAATGCGTAGTAATGATAACGGTAGTTCCTTTTTCGCGGATTTGTTTTACGAGGTCCCACAGATTCCTGCGCGCCTGCGGATCGAGGCCGGTGGTGGGTTCGTCGAGGAAAATGATCTTGGGACGATTAATGAGCGTGGTGGCAATGGAAAAACGTTGCTTCTGGCCGCCGCTTAAAGATTTATACTGAGCTTTTGCTTTGTCGCGCAGGTTCACCATGTCCAGCAGCTCCACCGGTTTTACTTTGCGGTTGTACAAGCCGTTGAACAGCTCTATCAGCTCCGAAAGATTAAGGCCCGGATAATAGCCGGAGGTCTGCAATTGCACGCCGATGATCTTCTTTATCTCACCCGGCGATTTATCCAGGTCAAAACCATCAACGATCACTTCTCCCGATGTTTTATCGCGCAGCGTTTCAATAATTTCAAGCGTGGTGGATTTACCGGCCCCATTGGGTCCTAATAATCCGAAGATCTCTCCTTCCTGCACCGTAAAGCTGATGCCCTTCACTGCCTGGAAATTGCCGTAGTTCTTTACAAGGTTGTTCACCGATATGATGGTGCGGGACATGCTGCTTATTTAAGGATGAGTTCCATTTTTATGTCGGCTGTTACAAAGGGCGAACCTATTACTTCAACATGGCGGAAGCCGTATTTTTCGTACAGGCTGATGGCCGTTGTTAATTGATGGTTCGAAAACAAGGTAACACGTTCCGCACCGGATTGGCGCGCGGTATCGATGCATTTTTCGATCAGCAATTTACTGATGCCCTGGCCCTGCCATTGCTTAGCCACGGCCATTTTATGCAACTCATATTCGCCATTGCCTGCGTTAACGATGGCTGCTGATCCTACAATGCCTTCGGGCGACTGTGCAAGGTAAATAGCGCCTCCCCTATCAAGGATGGTGCCACGGGGATCGTTTACCACTTCCAGGTCGTGTGATTCCAGGAGGTTATAATGTTCCAACCAATATAGGTTCAGGTCGCGAAATGCGCCGGCGTGCTCGTCGGCATAATTGATAATGTTGATGGATGTATTCATGGCTGATTGATTGACTGCTTTTCAACAACGGTATATTGTTCCAGTTCATCCATCATTTTACTGCTGCCAATGAACAATGGAGTGCGCTGGTGCAATTCCGTTGGTTTAATGTCCAGTATGCGCCTGTTGCCGTCCGTGGCCCTTCCGCCCGCAACTTCTACGATGAACGCGAAAGGATTGCATTCGTACAGCAGCCGCAGTTTCCCCTTGGGTTTGTCGGTGGTGCCGGGATACATGAAAATACCGCCCTTTATCAGGTTGCGGTGCACATCGGACACCATGCTGCCGATATAGCGTTGCGTATAGGGCCCGCCATCGGCTTTTGTTTTGCGCTGGCAACAATTGATATAATTGCGCACGGTTTCGGCGTATTGGAAAAAATTGCCGTGGTTGACGGAGTAGATTTTTCCGTTTTCTGGGCATTTCAAATCGGGATGGCTCAGGCAAAATTCCCCGATGGATGGATCGAGGGTAAAGCCGTTTACGCCGCGACGCGTGGCATACACCAGCATGGTAGACGAACCATACACGATATACCCCGCGGCCACCTGCTTGTTGCCGGGCTGAAGGAAGTCCTCGATATTGCAGGGCTTTCCTTTTTCGCTGATGCGCCTGTAAATGGCGAAGATGGTGCCGATGCTCACGTTCACATCAATGTTGCCGCTGCCATCGAGCGGGTCGATCAGCACCACGTATTTTGAATTATTGCTCACTTCGTCGTCAAACACTACAATATCGTCCAGCTCTTCGCTGCCAAGGCCCGCACAGGCGATGCCGTGACGCAATGCGCCCATGAACTGGTTATTAGCATATACATCCAGCTTTTTTACGTCCTCTCCCTGTACATTCACGCTGCCCGCATCGCCTAAAATATCCACCAAGCCCGCCTTATTCACTTCCACATTAACGCGTTTGGCTGCCAGGCCAATGTCGCGCAAAAGACTGCTCAGCTCCCCGGTGGCGGTGGGAAAATTGCGCAATTGCTGAATGGTAAATTCGTCAAGAGTAAGGATCCGTCGGTTCACGTTCATATTGGTAGTGGTTAGGGCAACAAAAGTAAGCGAAATAGGCAATCAGCCAACTGACCGATAACCCTGTTGGCCATCCCCCGAAGTGGTGAAGCCGCATCAAGGAAAACCGTTGGCAGACCGTTCGGGATCGGTTGCTAAAGTGCCTGTTGGCTGATGATAATTCCCGACATTTGCGCCACCAACAGGTAATCAATCAGCCAATCAACCGGTATGCAAGTCTTTAAATTCGGAGGGGCAAGCGTAAACAGCGTGGAAAGGATCAGGAATGCTGCGGAAATACTCCGCCGTTATCCTAATGAAAAACTGCTGGTGGTCATTTCGGCCATGGGCAAAACCACCAATGCCCTGGAAAAAGTGGTGGAAGCTTTTTACGAGGGGCGCCAGGACCAATCGCTGCAGTTGTTCGAGGCTGTAAAACAACATCACATAGACACTGCAAAAAACGTATTGGTTACGCACTTCAACGAATGCCTGGAGCAGCTCAATCATTTTTTTACCGAAGCGGAATGGTTGCTGCACGACAAACCGGTAAGGCATTTCGATTATTATTACGACCAGGTGGTATGCATCGGCGAATTGTTATCAACCGCCATTGTCAGCGCATACCTGAATGAAACCGGTATACAAAATACCTGGATAGATGTGCGCGACATCATCCGCACCGACGATAATTTCCGCGACGCCAACATCGATTGGAACTTCAGCCTTTCCAAAGTGAAGACCGCCCTCCTTCCATTGTTCAATGGAACAGACATCGTGATAACGCAGGGATTCATTGGAGCAACCGACGAAAACGAAAGCACCACGTTGGGCCGCGAAGGCAGCGATTACACCGCGGCTGTTTTTGCCAACATGCTCGACGCGGACAATCAAACCATCTGGAAGGACGTACAAGGCGTTATGAATGCCGATCCCAAGGCCTTTCCCGATGCGCAGTTCATCGGCCAGCTCAATTACGATGAAGTGATAGAAATGGCCTATTACGGGGCACAGGTCATTCACCCGAAGACCATTAAGCCCCTCCAGAACAAGGGCATCCCCCTGCACGTAAAATGTTTCCTGGACCCCACTGCTGCCGGAACAGTGATACATAGCCGAAAAGTTGATCATCTGCCGCCGATCATCGTGGTAAAAGACAACCAGGCATTGCTGCAATTGCAATCACAGGATTTTTCTTTCGTGGGCGAAAAGCCGGTGAGCGATTTGTACCGAATGCTTGCAGACATCAGGATCAAACCTAATCTTATTCAAACCGGCGCGGTCAGCATCATGCTTTGCCTTGACGACAGGCCGGAGAAGATCGAGAAGCTTGCATTATCGGCATCGGCCGAATTTGAAGTATCGGTTGAAAAAGGACTTACGCTGCTCACCATCCGCCATTATAAGGATGAGCTGCTGCAGCAAATGACCGCGGGAAAGAAAATAGTATTGCGGCAACAATCACCGGAAACCGTGCAGGTATTGATGAAGGATCAGGGTTGATCGGCCTTCACAAACGAACGTACTACCCTTCTGCCGTCCTGGCGGATGTGCAGCAGGTAAACGCCCGCAGGTAATTTTTCCAATTGCAGCTTTAATTGATTTAAGCCTGTACGTACAAGGTATTTTTTATCGAAGAGCTTCTGAGCTGTGTTGCTGTATATCTCTATTTCACAATTGCCTTGCATGGCTGTTTTTACCACCAGCGTCATGGTATTGCCAGCGGGGTTTGGCGACAGGCGCAACAATTGAAGGTCCTGCTGGTTCCTGATGTACACCGTGGTAACCGGCGCATATAAAGTAGTGCCGTCCGTGTACATGACCTTTAACCGGTAATACACATAGCCAAGTGGCGCATTCTTATCGGTTAGTGTATAATTGAATTGACCATTATTCGGCAGGTTGTTTACGGTGGTATAGTTCACATTGTCGACGGAACGTTCCACTTCATAGCCGCGCACGCTGGCAATGCGCTTCATTTTCCAGGCGAGTTCCACCACATCATCGCTTTCTTTGGCGGTAAAATACACCAGGTCATTCAAGGGCAAGGGGGCACATACAAGCGCTGTACTTGCCACCGGCACATAACCGGTGATCAATGCGCCTGCAGTCCCGGGTGTTGCGCCGTTGGCAAGGCCACGGCAAGCCACTACTGAAGTGGTTGCACTGATAAGGCCATTCAAACCTCCGCCCAACGAAGTATCTACCAGCGGATTCAATGCGGCGCCGCTAACCCATATGACACCGCCAGCCCCTCCACCTCCGGGCCCGAAACAACCCGAAGAAGGCGTATAGCTTGAAAAAGATCCATTAGCGCCCATTGCTTCCGCAGTTACGTTGCCTGCATAGTTATTTACATTCAGGACTATTACGCCGCCCGCGCCTCCACCGCCTCCACCATCACCACCTGCAGACCAGGGATCGGCAAGGTCCGCGCGGTAAGGCCTTGCACCGTTTGCACGAATGAGCTGGTTATTTCCATTGAGCGTTGCCGTTAGCAGGAATACAATGCCGCCGCCATTACCACCTGGCATACCCACATTGTTGTTCCCCTGGCCTGCCCCTCCTCCACCGCCCACGAATACGCGGTTATTAGCTGCTGCCGTGCTGTATCCATAGGCCGACAAGCCCAATCCACCCACACCGGGATGCTGAGCATGACAACCGAAAGTGCCTTCGTTGGAACGCATGCCGCCACTGCCGCCCGTAGCATAATTACCTCCGCCGCCTCCACCGGCATTGTGGTTATTGCCGCCACCGCCCCCATTGGCCAGCTTTCCCTTGCCCATCTCCATATTGGCCGGCAATGTTGAAATGCCTTCCCCCTTGCTGCCACCCAACTGGTATACCGAAGCAGGCGGATTTGCCAGGAAAAAACTCGTGATGTTGTTCGACCAATCGCAGTTGTACGGAGGAGGATGGTCGATATATGTCCCGCCTTTGAACCCTGCTCCGTTAGCATCGATAGGCGCCAACAGGGATATGCTGTTAACAGCTTCTATGGCAATAATACCACCGGTTCCTGTAGTGGCATTCCATGGAGCAGCCTTAAGGGTATCGGTTACCACCGCATCGGTATAACGCGGCACGGTTACCAGTTGCACCAGCCCGCTCACGGTATAGGTACGTTGCAGGCTATACACCAGCAAAATATCGTTGCCATTGACGCCGCATACATAGTTGAATTCATAATTACCGGCATTGCCAAGGGAGGTAATGTTGCCGAAGGTGGCGGTGTTGGTATTGTCGATGGTAGCCCCCTTCATTTGAATGATGAGGACCTTAACCCCGGGAGAAAGCCCCGCGGCCGAAGAAAGCGTAAGCGTATTAGTGGTAGTATTGATGGCGTTGACCTTGTGATAAGTGTTCACCACGCCGGAAATGTTCTGGCCACTAACAATTGAACCTACCAATAACAGTATGAGAACCGGGTACAGTTTCATTACATATTCATAAGATTATTGGACATTCTACTAACGGTAAAATAAGGGTTTTCTGCTATATCGCAGAGCGTTGCAGGCTGGAATCAGGCTGAAAAAGGGGTTTTTCAGCCTGGGCATAGTATAAACACGAAGGGGATTTCTGAATGATCAACAGGGAATAATCAATAATTATTAATTATTGATTATTTATTATTAGGGAGCTTTCTTCTCTACCACTACGGTCTGTTTCAGTTTTACGGCCACATTCTTTTCCAGGCGTACGGCAGGCTTCCAGTCGGGCATTCTTTCGAACATCTCTTCCAGCTTTTCGTTTAATACGTCGTTGCCGCCTTTGGACACCTGGGCCCAGATGGGTTTTCCATTCTCGTCGATGATGAATTCAATAAGAACATAAGAGGTGGTTTGATCTTCTTCGAGGTAGGCGGCCATTTCGGTACTTACTTCTGAAAGGAACTGGGAAAATTTTTCGCTGCCGCCGGGATATACGGGTAAGGTATTGACCACCTTAGCTATTTCTATGTCGGGGACTTTTTTCGGAATTCTTTTCTTAACGGGTTGCTTGAGCTTTTTTTCTTCGGGCGTGCTAAGGACCACTTCTTCTGTAACATACTCCCCTTTTTTGTTCACGAGTATCAATGGCACTTCCTTATGTTTTTCAAAGTAATTGTACACGTTCCGCAGGTTGCCCACCATGGATGCATACTCAGGAAAATCTTTCAGGTAACGGGCCAGGTAATCGTTGCTGTTCTTGTTCTTGAAATGCACGGGAAAAATGTGAACGGGTATAAAATCCTGTCCCTGGTTCTTGGCGTGCATCGCCAGTACGTACAGGTCTTCTATCTGCTTATCGGTAATAGGGATGCAGCCGGTGGTTACACAGCTGCCGTGGATGTATATATCGCCGCCGGGTTGGATGGAATCGCTGAGGATCCTGTCCGAAACGTTGGGATAGTTCAATCCCAGCGACAAATGGTACATGCTCCTGGGGTTAAACTCGTTGATGTAATAAAAGCCTTCCGGTACCTGGTAATCGCCCTGCATGCGCTTGGGGCCAAGGCTGCCGGCAAGTGCGCAAACCTTGTAGGTATTGAACAGTTTGTACTTTTCGTTGATGCCGTATTTAACCCATACTTCCAGCTGGCTGTCGTACTTGAACGAGCGGATGTACATATACTTGGCGGGCCATGCCAGCCCCTTAGCTTCGAATTGCTTGCGCAGCGTATCTTCTTTACGCAGCAATACCTCATTGATCTTGGGGTAAGTGCGCTGGAAATCTACGAACGTAATATTCTGGGCAGAGCTCTGAGCCATTGCCCAGGCGCTGCTGCATAACAATAAAATAAATGGGATTGCTCGTAGCATAGATTTCTTGCTATTCATATTACGGACGTACACGTGATTTATTTTATGGGGTTAGTAAAATCTTTGTTTAACAGCAAAAATTCAGCCCGAAATTACAACAAAGCCGGTGAGTTATTCACCGGCTGTTAGTTAAATCACAGATTTCCACGTAGTTCCTGCTCCCGCTCTATGGCCTCGAAAAGTGCCTTGAAATTGCCCTTTCCAAAGCTTTTGGCGCCTTTACGCTGTATGATCTCGAAGAACAGCGTGGGCCTGTCCTGTACAGGTTTCGTAAATATCTGCAGCAAATATCCTTCGTCGTCCCGGTCGACCAGTATGCCCAGTTCGCGCAGGGGGCGCAGGTCTTCGTCTATTTTGCCTACCCGGTCCAGTACTTTATCGTAATATGAACCGGGCACCTGCAGGAACTCTACCCCCCTGGACCGGAGGGCGGTAACGGTTTCAATGATGTTGTTGGTGGCCATGGCCACGTGCTGCACGCCTTCGCCATTGTAAAAATCAAGGTATTCTTCCACCTGCGATTTCTTCTTTCCTTCTGCAGGCTCATTGATGGGGAATTTTACAAAGCCATTGCCGTTGCTCATCACTTTGCTCATGAGCGCGGAATATTCGGTAGAAATGTCATTGTCGTCGAATGAAAGGATGTTGCGGAATCCCATGACCTCTTCATAAAATTTCACCCATACATTCATTTGGTTCCAGCCCACATTGCCTACGCAATGGTCAACATACAGCAGGCCGGTCTCGGCGGCGCTGAAGTGCGGGTTGTTCCATGCTTTATAGCCCGGCAGGAATATGCCCTGGTAATTTTTTCTTTCGATGAAAAGATGAACGGTGTCGCCATACGTATGAATGCCGCTGATGACCACCTGTCCCGATGCATCGTTGGTAGTAACAGGCTTCATATAGCTGCGTGCGCCACGGGCCGTGGTTTCTTCCCAGGCCCTCGTTGCATCGTCTACCCGTAGGGCCAGCGACTTTACGCCATCGCCGTGCTTGTGTACATGGTCTGCAATGGCATTATTCGGGCGAAGGGAGGTAGTGAGCAACAGTGTTAGTTTGTTCTGCCGCACCGCATAACTGGCCTTGTCGCGGACGCCGGTTTCGGGCCCTGCGTATGCCAGCGGCTGAAAGCCGAAAGCAGTGATATAATAGTGCGCGGCCTGCTTTGCATTGCCTACATAGAATTCAACAAAATCGGTTCCCTGTAATGGAAGAAAATCCTCTTGAATTTTGGAAGAATTGCTGGTAGCGGTAATTGTTGACATGCGTAAAAGATTTGATGGAAAATTGAATGGGACGGTTCATACAAACACCATTACTGGTTGGTAAATGCCGCGTCCATTGCAAGGGCTTCCATCAGCATAAAGTAACTGCTGCGCTCGTCGGGGAATAATTTAGAGGGATAATCTGGCCGCATGCTTACAAAGATAACAATCCATATTATCTTCGCCGCATGCTCAAAGTTGGAATTCTTGGCGGTGGCCAGTTGGGAAGGATGTTGCTGCAAGCCGCTGCCAATTACCCGGTAGAAACGCATGTGCTGGAAAATGATCCCGACTGCCCGGCGGCGCATCTTTGCCATCATTTCACCCAGGGAGATATACGCGATGCCGTGGACGTATACAATTTCGGCAAAGGCCTTAACGCCCTCGTGATAGAAATAGAAAGCGTGAATGAAGACGCACTGGAAAAGCTCGAGCAGGAAGGCGTAGCTGTTTTTCCCCGCCCTGCCGCGTTGCGGACCATCAAGAATAAAATCACTCAAAAAGAATTTTATAAGGAAAAAGGAATACCTACCGCCTCCTTCATCGTTACCCAATCTTTAAAAGAGCTGGAATTGCAGGATTCCTACCTGCCCGCGGTACACAAAATAGGCTTGGGCGGATATGATGGCCGCGGCGTACAGGTAATCACCGCAAAAGAAGAAATATCCAAGGGGTTCGATGCGCCGGCCGTATTGGAAAAGCTCGTCGATATTCACAAAGAGGTTTCCCAGATAGTGGCGGTTAATAAAAAGGGACGCACAGTTTTGTACCCGCCCGTTGACATGGTATTCGATCACAGGCTGAACCTGCTCGACTTCCAGATAAGCCCTGCAGATTTACCTCAGGAAACTTTGTGGAAGATCGAGGCCATTTCGCTGAAAGTGGTAAAGGCATTGAGCAGCCCCGGCATTTTTGCAGTGGAGCTGTTGGTAGATAAGAATGGTGAAATTTACGTGAACGAAACGGCGCCACGTGTGCACAACAGCGGCCATCACACCATTGAGGCCAATTACAGCTCGCAGTTCGACATGATGTGGCGTATTATCCTCGATTACCCGCTTGGGAATCCCGCTCATATTTTACCCGCGGCCATCGTGAACCTGCTCGGCGCCGAAGGGCACAGCGGCGAAGCGCATTATGAAGGGTTGGACGAGGTGCTGCAAATGGACAATGTGTTCGTGCATATATACGGCAAGCGGCAAACCCGGCCCGGGCGCAAAATGGGGCATATCACCATCGTGAGCCGCGAACGGCAGGACCTTATTCATAAGGCAAATAAAATTAAAAGGGTATTGAAGGTTTGCAGCGCGGATAATAATGACAAATAAAATCATCATCGATGCCTCAACCAACCATTTCCGTCGGTATCATCATGGGCAGCGACAGCGACCTGAGCATCATGCAGGCCGCGGCAGATATTCTGAAAGAGTTTGGAATTGAATTTGAAGTAACGGTAGTATCGGCGCATCGTACGCCCTTGCGTATGGTAGAATATGCGCAAACAGCCAAGCAAAGAGGACTGAAGGTGATTATTGCAGGAGCTGGTGGCGCGGCCCATTTACCAGGTATGGTGGCGGCCATTACTCCATTGCCGGTGATAGGCGTTCCCATTAAGTCATCCAATTCCATCGATGGATGGGATTCCGTACTGTCGATTTTGCAAATGCCAAATGGGGTACCCGTGGCCACGGTGGCGCTGAACGCTGCAAAAAACGCAGGCATCCTGGCCGCCTTGATACTAGGCGCATTCGATGAAACCATTGGCACAAAAGTGGAACAATACAAGACACAGCTTGGCGATGAAGTAAAACAGAAAGTGGATAAACTGAAGTCTGATGGATGGAAAAATGCCTTTGATTAAACTTGTATCGTATGCGTTCTGCTGCCTTATCATTTTCACCGGTTGCAATATGTCGAACCAACCCCAACTCTCCCTACTGCTAAAAAAAGATCTGCCCGGTTTTTCTTCCGCCTCGGCCATTGAAATGCATGATGGCTGGTTGTATGTCATTGGTGATGATTCAAGATACCTTGTAGTACTCGATAAACACTACAATATATTCGATACGGTGATGTTATTCCCCGGAGAAGGCCTGCGCATTCCAAAGAAGGAAAAATCAGACCTCGAAGCTTCCACGATCGTTGAATATAACGGCAAGGATCACCTGCTGGTTGCGGGATCGGCCAGCACGCCCGAACGGGAAGTATTCTTTTTATTCCCTTTGAACAAGCCGAGGGATTACCAGGCAATACCGGCGCAGGCGTTTTATCAATCGGTGAAACAGCAAGGGCTGCACATCATCAATATAGAAGGACTGGTGAACATTCGCAACAAGCTGCTGCTGGCCAACCGCGCCAATGAATCGCAGCCGCAAAATCATTTCATTACCGTTCAGGCTGATTTTTTATATGATACCAAATTGGCCGCGCCGGTAATATCCACGCTGAAACTTCCGCAGGCAGCTGATGCTGTTATCGGGGTTTCGGGACTAGCATACGTTGCGGAAAAGGACTTGTTGCTGTTCACCGCGTCGGTAGAGCTTACGGACAATGCAGTTGACGATGGCGATATCGGGAACAGTTATCTGGGATATATCTCGGGCTTTTCCATGAAAATGCAACAACGCGAGGTCCTGGCCGATGGACTGATCAACCTTTCTGAATTGCAGGCCGAGTTTGCAAATGAAAAAATCGAATCGGTTTGCGTGGAATCGGCGGGTGATAATTTAGTGCTGCACCTGGTGGCAGACAATGACAATGGCACCAGCACCTTGTTTAAGGTGAGCATGCCTAATCCCGCACGTTGATGACAACGAACCCATCCTGCATAGGCCCGGAGCAGCGGTAAATAATATCGAAAAATTGTCTTCCCCATCTTGCATAATAGGGTAAAAAATTCTCCACGCGCTCCTGCAGGCTGTTGTTGGGGAATAATGCCTGTTTGATGGTGTTGACCTGCCGCTGGTAGTCGCTGAACTTGCGACGCTCCGCCCTTAGCAGCTTTTTCTCCAGTTCCTTCAATTTATTCAACGCGCTTGTTTCCAATGCAGACACGTGCTGCGCAAGCGTAACGTCTATTTTACCGGAAATTGCTTTTAGTTTCTCATATAAGCGTTTTGCTTCTTCTATTTCTTCCTGTATGGTCAACTGGTTGCCGGACTCTTTTTTTACCAACACGTTCATAAGTTCCTGTTCCGGTAGAAAAATATCTGCATCACTAAGTTGCAGCTTGTCCATTTTTTGTTTCCAGTTGCTTTCCACGACGAGGAACGAATTGCGCAATACCAATACGGGGAATGGAACGTGGTAATGATCGAACAGGCCTTTCAGTTCCAGCCAATAGGCGAGCTCGCCGCCGCCGCCGATGAATGCTACATCTGGTAATATGGTTTCCTGGAACAATCCGCGCAGTATTACGTTCGGGCTGAACACTTCGGGTTCGTCCTGCAATGCCTGCTGTAATTCATCAGGCGAAAATTTCACCTTGCCGCTCCCACTGGAGTCCTTCGGACCATTCACTTTATGTCCCGATCCGTTTTGAATAATGCGTTCTCTTACATTATCCTTCAGGTAAAACAGGTTGATCTCTCTCGGGTGTGCCTGCACTTTAAAACCGGCCTTGTCCATGGCCTGCACCGATTGCTGCACTACTGACGAGGGTATCTGCTCCAGCAGGTCTTCTTCAAATACGGGCCGCATGGCCCTTTTAAAATTAGGATTGTCCGGTATCAACACTACCAGGCCGTAGTCGGCAAACAACGCATTCACCAATTTGAACGTGGCGGTTTGAATGTCGGGGCTTTCGAGGTAACATTGCTTCAGCAGCGTGATCAATTCCTTTCCGTGCGGAAAAATACCAATTTGCCCTTCTACCTGGTGAATGATCTTTTCCAGCCCTTTTGTATTCATTCTGCCAACGGCGCCGGTTTGCTTTGTATCCCACACCAGCTTTTCGCCATTCAGGTGAATATGTCCGAGCTCATCAAGGTCAGCATCTTCACAGCCCATGTAGAACACCGGCACGAAATGATATTGCGGCAGCTGAAGCTTCAGCGTATCGGCCAGTTTAATAGCGTGTAAGATCTTGTAAATAAAATACAGGTTGCCGGTAAATATATTGGGTTGATGCGCAGTGCAAATGGTAAATGTATTGTCATTGGCCAGCAGCCTGATGTTATTGGTAACGGCCTCGCTTGTTTCCAATGCACTGTATTGCCGCTGCAATTCTGTTTGCAGGAGCTTGCGATCGGTATTGAATGCCTTTCGTTGCTCGATGGCGGCCTGTATGCCTTGGAGGTTTACATCATGGCTATAAAATGCGCGTAACGCAGGAGACTGATCTAAATAGTCCAGTACGATCTTGGAGAAATAGCCTGTTTGCTGGTAAGGAACCCGGGTAGAAATACAGTCCATAAGCAAAGTAAAAATAATAAGTTGGCAACGAGTTCTGTTGCGGCCTGTCAATTTTAACGTTCCGGTAATTCACAACTTATGCATAACGTTCGGCCCGGAACGGGCGAATGTCCATGCTGGGCGCGGTTTCATTGGCAATTTCAGCAACCAATTTTCCGGTCCCGGGCCCAAGGCTTAAGCCAAGCATCGAGTGGCCGGTAGCAACGATAAGGTTATGCAATCTGGCCGCACGCCCCAGGTAGGGCAATCCATCAGCCGAGCAGGGCCGGTAGCCATGCCATACTTTATCTGGTGTGGGCATTGGCACATCAAACTCGGGAAAAAACCTTTTTACGGCAGATAGTATTCCCTTTACGCGTTCCATGCGTGCAGGCGTATTCATGGATGTGATCTCCATGGTGCCTCCAAACCGTGTGCGGCCATTCATGGGCGTTATAGCTACTCTCCCTTCGATGAGCACCGATGGATAATTTACTTTGAACTTTTCATCTTCGGTTGTTACGGAGTACCCGCGACCTGCGACCATCGGTATCCTTAGTCCCAGCTTGCCCGCCATGGTACTGGTCCATGACCCTGTTGCCAGCACCACTACGTCTGCATCATAAGAAGTTTTTCCTGTAATCACTTTGCGTATGCCGTTGCGGTCCTTTTCAAATCCCGTTACGGCTTCGTTGGTTTGCAATTGCACGCCCTGGCTTTTTAAATATGCCAGCAGGTTTTTCATCAGGTCGTTGGGATAGCAATGCGCGTCGCATTTAAAATAAATGGCGCCCATTGCATTCACTTTGGTATGCGGTTCCATTTGCTGCACCTGCTCGCCGGTGAGCAATTCAGTGTCCAGTCCTAGTTCCTGTGCTTTGTGAACCGTTTCTTCGGCATGGTGCGCTTCCTTCGGTGTTTGATACAATTCCAGGATGCCCTTCTTCTCATAATAAAAATCGAATGCGGGCATTTGTTTCCATTCGTCGTAACAGCGCATGCTTAGCAATGCAATGTCGCGTAGCGGAATGGCTGCCGCGTCAACGAACTTTTGCTGGGCGGCCTTTACGAACTTCATGCCCCAGTTGATCAGGGGCCAATGTAATCGCGGTTGAATGTAAAAAGGCCCCGTTGGATTGAGCATGAGTTTCAGGCCCTGGTTAACGATGCCCGGCTTTGCCAGTGGAACGAAATGGCTGGGGCATATGTATCCCGCATTGCCGTAGCTGCAATTATTCTGGAAATCTCCCTTGTCCAGTACCGTTACTTCCCATCCTGATTGCCGCAAATAAAAAGCCGAGCTTAAACCTATGATCCCTCCTCCTATTACGATTGCTTTCATGCTTCAAAGGTAAAAGTTTCGATGTTAACACCGGGTGCGTAAGACGCCATCAATAGTTCAGCTTTATACCCGTAATATTCATGGGCAGCCATACCTGCATTTCTGTCTGGCCGCGGTTGGCCCATGCATAATATGGAATTAGCGTGATGGTCTTTTCCAGCACCGCTATGCTTCGCCCATCCTGCGACGGCACGATCACCGGCGCTTCAGTTTGTAACGCGAACAGCTTTTCGCTCAATACCTGGTGCTTTATTACTGTAAACCGGGAATATTGCGGCAATACCATGTTCCAGGCGTTGCCGTTATTGTCCACACCTTCCATGCAATAGATCAGTGGCCCGCGCTGAATGGCTACGCGGTCGGTTGTTTGTTTAATTTCGGGCCTGCCTCTCAATTGTTCCACCTGCATGGCAAAATCGAGTTCCACTACGTCTCCTTTTTGCCAGTTTTTTTCAATCGACGCATATCCATCTTTTACCACCATAGGCACAAGCTTGCCATTGACCCTTATCCAGGCCTCGGGGCGCTCCGTTGAATAGAAGCGGTACAGTCCACCAGGCACGGGTTCGGTTAGCCATCCCGGTAACCTGATGCGCAATGATTTTTTGATGTTTTTAGAGGGATCGATAGTGAGCTTTACACCGCTGGTAAATGGATAGCCCGTTTGCATGCTTACCTCGATATCAATTCTTCCATAATTGAAACTGGTTTTGCTGCCAATAAACAGGTTTATCCAAATAGCGTCTTCGGATTGTCCATAGATATAATTGCCGACCGATGATACCAATCTTGCAATGTTCGATGGGCAGCAGGCGGTGCCGAACCATTCGCGGCGGTAGTGCTGCCCGCTCGATGCAAGTGGATTGCCATAAAAGAAACGGTCGCCGCTGATGCTGAGTCCGGCGAGCGCTCCATTGTACAAACTTTTTTCCAATACATCCATGTATTTGCTCTCGCCCGTGAGCACATTCATGCGATGGTTCCAGAATACCATGCCCACCGATGCACAGGTTTCGCAATAGGCATTTTCATTCGGCAGGTCATAATCAATGGTAAAACCTTCGTTACTGCCCGATGAACCGATGCCGCCTGTGACATACATATTGCGGAACACAACATCTTCCCAAACCGTTTTCATTGCGCGCATATAACCGGAATCGCCTGTAACAGCAGCAACATCCGCCGCACCGGTGTACAGGTACATGGCGCGCACCGCGTGGCCTGTAATTTCCTTTTGCGATTTTACCGGCACATCGTCCTGGCAATATTTGGGATCTTTCCATTGGTCCCAGATCACGCCTTTACCATGGCCTCGTCCACGCTGGTCCAGGAACCAATCGGCCAATTGCAGGTAGCGGTTATTCTTTGTAACATGGTACAGCTTCATGAGCGCCAGCTCTATTTCCTGGTGGCCGCTCACCCAGGGCCTGTTCTGCCGCCGGAAAATGGAATCGATGTGATCTGCAAACCGTATGGCCGCGTCCAGTAATTTTCTTTTGCCGGTAGTGTTGTAGTAAGCAACCGCTGCTTCCATCAAATGGCCGGCGCAATAATCCTCGTGCTTTTCCATATCGGTCCAGCGCTTGTCCAGCCCAGTGAGCGTGTAATATGTATTAAGGTACCCATCTGGCAGTTGCGCGGACACTATCTTATCGATCCATTCATCTGCCTTCTTTTCCAATGCCGCATCGGGATGATTTTTTAAGGAATAAGCAATTGCTTCCAATGCTTTGTACACATCGCTGTCATCGTAATAAATGCCTTCATGCTTTTCGCCCTTGTTGCGGGCTACTTTTTCAAAATTGCGAATGCGCGGCGTTTTAACTTCTGTCTGGTAAATGCAGGCCGCCAAAGTAGCAGTGGCCACCTTATCCATTTTCGGTTTCCAGAAGCTGTCGGTTATAATGACCTTTGAAAAGTTCACCGGCTCGAACCGCTGCAAGGATTGCGCGGAACCAGTGGTGCATACAATAGTGCTGATGCAAACGATCAATATTTTTAGCCGCGTGTTCATTTCAATAATTATTAATTATTCATATTACCTGGAAGCCGTGCGCATAAGGATCGTCTTCGGTATCTATTGAAATGGTATTATATCCATAGATCCTTGCCCAACCTTCGATACTCGGCCGGATGGCCGGTTTGCCCCCCAGCGTGGTCTCTTCTTCGATGCGGCCGGTAAAAGTGGAACCGATGAAGCTTTCGTGCACGAACTCCTCGCCTTTCTTCAACTTTCCTTTTGCATACCATTGCGCCATGCGCGCTGAGGTGCCTGTTCCGCAAGGCGATCGGTCAATGGCCTTGTCGCCATAAAATACCGCGTTGCGCGCGGTAGCGGCAGGATCAATGGTTTTGCCCGTCCACAAAATATGGCTGCAGCCATTGA
Source organism: Chitinophagaceae bacterium (assembly GCA_035628135.1). Lineage (GTDB taxonomy): Bacteria > Bacteroidota > Bacteroidia > Chitinophagales > Chitinophagaceae > DASPKM01. Next base: position 233,613 of record DASPKM010000004.1, read on the forward strand.
TGGTTTTATCGTGCGGATGTACGAACGTATACCGTTCATTGATGCGCTTGCGGAGGTCCCTGCTTAGGCTGATCAGCACTTCTGCTTTGTAATGCTCCATGCCGGGAAAATTGTCCTGCTTATCTACGATAGCATAAAAATTTCCGCCGTATGCAACGTCGATGGTTAACCGCCCTAATACCGGGCTGTCGATGGCAAGGTTTTCTGCATGCAGGTAAGAAAGCACGTTGGACAAGCGCACCGTTTTAACTTTTTTTCCTTTCGTGCTATACGTGGCCAGGATAAGCCCGGCTGGCGTTTCCAATCTTACTTCACCGGGAGTTTGGGGTTGTATCAATCCTTCTTCTAACGCAATGGTGATGGTGCCGATGGTGCCGTGCCCGCACATGGGCAGGCAACCGCTGGTCTCGATAAACAGCACGGCCGCGTCGTTGCGTGGGTCATGCGGCGGATATAAAATGCTTCCGCTCATCATATCGTGGCCACGCGGCTCGAACATCAGGCCGGTGCGTATCCAGTCAAATTCCCGGAGGAAATGCTGCCGTTTTTCGCTCATGGAGTTTCCGTGCAGTACCGGGCCTCCCTCGGCTACCAGCCGTACAGGATTGCCGCAAGTATGGGCGTCTATGCATTTAAAAACCGATCTCATAATGGATAATGCCGAACTTAAACCGCTACTGGATTTTTGGTGAACTCATTATTGATGGTGCGCCAGATGCCAAGTGGATTTGCGTTTTTCAATTCATCGGGCAGCAAAGCATCGGGCCAGTTCTGGTAAGCGACCGGCCGCGCAAAACGTTTGATGCCATCTGCGCCCACCGAGGTAAAGCGGCTGTCGGTAGTGGCGGGAAACGGCCCTCCATGCTGCATGGCCAGGCATACTTCCACTCCGGTGGGAACACCGTTGAAGATGAACCGGCCGCAAATGTTTTTGACAGCATCTACCAATTCTGTGTTTTCGTGAATGTCCGCCTCGGTGGCCATTAGCGTTGCGGTCAATTGTCCTTCGATATTTTTTGCAACGTCGATCATTTCCGGCATGTCTGCACAACGGATCACGATGGAATAAGGCCCGAACACTTCCTGGTGCAACACCGGGTTATTGAGAAAGGCTTTTCCGGTCGCGGAGGCCAGTGTAGGCGCTCCCTGCTCCTGCGTTGCGGGCTTTTCTGCTACCGCAATGGTATCTACATCCTGCTGTGCCAGGGCCGATCTTCTTTTCTCGGTGAAATTTTTTGCAATGCCATCATGCAGCATGGCGCCTGGCGATGCTTGTTTGATCTCGTTGCCTAATAATTGAATGAACTGTTGCAATGTTTCGCCCTCGATGCCGATGATAAGGCCGGGATTGGTACAAAATTGTCCCACGCCCAGCGTAATGGACGAAGCATACATTTTAGCAATGGCTTCCGGCGATTCCTTTAACTTTTGCGGCAGCAAAAACACGGGATTGATGCTGCTCATTTCCGCGAACACTGGTATCGGATCCTTTCTTTTATTGGCCAGGTCGAACAATGCTTTGCCGCCGCTGAAGGACCCGGTGAATCCTACCGCTTTTACCAGCGGGTGCGATACCAGGTCTTCTCCCGCCCTGAAATCACTGCCATGTATATGCGTAAATATGCCATTGGGCATTTTCAATTTTTCCGCTGCGCCGGATATACAGGCTGCTACCAGTTCCGAAGTTTGCGCATGTGCGGGATGGGCTTTCACGATCACGGGACACCCGGCGGCAAGGGCGCAAGCCGTGTCGCCGCCCGCGGTGGAATAGGCAAATGGGAAATTGCTTGCCCCGAAAACCACCACCGGTCCCAATGGCTCCAGCATTTTTCGCAAATCAGGTTTCGGCGGGTTTTTATCTGGTACAGCGGTATCGATCCTTGCCTCCAGCCAATTGCCGGTTTCGCAGGCTTCGGCATAGCTGGTGAGCTGGAAAATGGTCCTTGCCCTTTCCGAACGAAGCCTCGCCTCCGTGAGGTGTGATTCCTCCATGGCGATCTTTATCAATGCATCGCCCGCGGCCTCCAGTTCTGTTGCAATGGCCCGCATAAAAACGGCGCGCTCACGCAACGTGCATTTGCGGTAAATATGAAATGCAAGCCATGCCTGCTGCACTGCTTTGTCGATGTCTGCGGTTGTTGCATTGGAGAATTGCATGAAAAATATTTTAGCAGCGTTGTTTACGCGAGGGTCGTCTTTTTTTTCTTGTATGCCGGCAGCGCGGGACGGTTTGCAATGCCATCGTCGATGATCTTTAATATGCGTTCCCTTTCTTCGCCCGCCAGCGGCAGCCGCGGGGCACGCACGTGCTCTGTTCCGAGGCCGGTCATTTTTTCGGCCAGCTTAATGTATTGCACCAATTTTGGATGAATGTCCAGTTCAAGCAGCGGCATGAACCAACGGTAAATAGCGGCGGCTTCTTCTATCCGGCCTGATTTCACCAGTTCGTAAATTGCTACGGTTTCGCGGGGGAATGCGTCTACCAGTCCCGCCACCCATCCGTCTGCGCCCATGCACAATTCTTCCATGGCCAGCGTATCTACCCCGCACAATATTTTAAACCTGTCTCCAAACCGGTTGATCATTCGCGTTACATTCGTTACATCACGGGTGGATTCCTTTACCGCGCCAATATTGGCGACTGGCGCCAACTCTTCGAACATGTCGAGCGTTACTTCCACTTTATAATCCACGGGATTGTTGTAGATCATGATGGGCAGGTCTGTGCTGCCGGCAATATCTTTAAAATATTGTACGGTCTCGCGGTGGTCGCTTTTGTAGCGCATGGGCGGCAGCAACATCAGTCCTGCTGCTCCCCATTTGGCCGCAAGCTCCGCCTGGTGAATGGCCTCGCGGGTAGAGCCCTCGGCAATATTGAGTACTACCGGAACCAGTCCCATGGTTTTTTGCACCGCGGCGGTAACCAGTTGTTGTTTCTCGGCAGTGGTAAGCACGCTGGCTTCGCCCAGGGTGCCGCCTAAGATAATGCCGTTAACGCCCGCTTCGAGTTGTGCGTCCAGGTTGGTTTCAAACATTGGTATGTCCAGCTGGTCGTTTGCTGTAAACTTAGTGGTGAGCGCAGGGAAAACGCCCTTCCATTCAAATTGCATGCGATAGGTTTTTGAACGACTAAGTTAGGGTATAACCTGTCCTATCCACGTAAAAAAATAAGTGGGGATGGTCTTTAAATGCAGGGCGCTGGCATCGGGTGTTGCGCCCGGTTCAATATGTGTGGCTATCACCATTTTAGGAGCTATGGACGATATAATGCGCCTGCCGTCCTCGCTGTGCAAAAACCAGATGGGAACAACGGCAACATCGGGCGCAAGATCATTGAACCGCGCAAAGGCATCGGCGGTTTCTGTTTCCGCATCGCCTATATGCAATACGGTGTTGCCATTCATTGTTATCACATATGCAATATTCTGAACGCTTGCATGGCGGCCGCGGTAACCGGTGTGCGGGATGTTGAACGAGCTGATAGTAACGTCCAGCGCCACATCGCGCAATATCACGCCGTTTCGGTCCCATGCATTGACGATGGCAGGATTTTTCGGCAACAGCGAATCAAGTATTTGCCGGCTGCCCGCCACTTTGTTTGCAGGAGACACCTGCAGGAAACGCCGTGACAGCATAGAGCTGAAGTGATCGCGGTGGTGATGCGTAAACAATGCATACCGCAAATTGTTATACACGCCTTGCTGTTGCATGATCGCTTCCACTACCGAATCAGGAGGAGGGAGATATGCTTCGCGATAAAAAGTATGCAAACCATCTACGATCACAGCGGCCTTGTCGCTGCTGATAAGCACTCCCATGTTCCCGGTATACCTTAGCGTAATATTGAGATTGGCAGGACGATTGACGATATCAGCCTGCGTGTTCGCGGGCGTGTTAGAGCAAGAAACAGATAGCCACGCGACAACAAGAACAGTGTGTATGAACGAAGCCAGCGGCATGCAACTAAGATACGCGTTTAACAAGGGCCGGCTTCGCCATTCATCATTTATATCAGGGCCATAAATGTCCCTCATCGAAAATGAATTCGTTGTCGGTCATAGGCGCCGGGCCCGTAGTAGGTGGAAAATAGATTTTATACAAATCAGCATTGGCCATTGCATCCATATAATCGATAATATCCCCCGGGCCTGGATTGGGCACTCCCATTTTCACCATGGTAGGAATAAGATAAAAGCCTATCCGGGGCTTGGGGGCCCCTTCAAACTGGGGCTTGCACATCATTGGGTAAATGCCTACTTTCCATTCATACCCCGCTTTTGGCGGATGCGTTGTAACAAAAGCATTGAACTTGGTAGTGATGTAATGCTGGAACTCGGGAGTATCGTGCAAAATGCCGCGAACCTTTGCCGAAGGATGCCTTGACATGGCCAGGTAGGCTCCCCTGTCACGGTAACCTTTCATGTTAGGGTGCGCAATGGTGGTATCAACTATCCTCGACCTGAATTTGGGCTGCAATTTGCTATCGTCGAAGGCTGCGGGCTGCGAAAAAAGATACAATACGGCTGTCGCGATCAAAAGAAAAGAAAGTATCAGGATAATGGTTCTTTGCCGCCTGATAATACTAGTGTAGTCAGGTTTTTTTTCCTGGATTTGTTCGGTCATGGTTAAGGGTTTTAAAAAATTAAGGCAGAAGATACATTAACTGGGGCAGATTATACCGCGGAAATAATTTGTATTCGCTTTGCAGTGTACAGCTAATAAGAGGTAACTTCATTTTGTTTGAACCACCTTTATATGACCGATACCGAACTCCTTGACAGGTGCCGCGAATTGATCAGGCAACAGCTCGGCTGGCCACCCGTGCGTGAATGGAACAGCGCATCATTTTCTGAATTAAGCCAAAAAATATTGGAAGCCACCAATGTAGGATTAAGCACCACCACCTTAAAAAATGCTTTGGAAACTGCCGATGCGCCCAGCCCATTTACCTTGAACACACTGGCCATGTACCTCGGGTATGAGAACTGGGAGAACTTCAGGACGCGGCAAACAACGATGTTTACCCCACTTTCTGCACTGATGCCACCACAACGTGGGAAGTTAGTAACCTACACGTCATTCTTTGCAGGAGTAATATTGTTGGGATTGCTGGTGCTGGGCGGATTTGTTTTCATGAAAGGTTGCGCGCCTTAAACTGTATACACCTGCATCAGGATCTCCGTATGTATCTCACCGTTTTCAAACGTGCTGACCTGGTAGCCTGCAGCCGATTTTAATTGCACCTGGTGCTCCCTTATATAAGCAAACATCGCGTTGTACCCATTCATAATAGTTTTAAAGGGATCGCCTATGACCTTCACCTGCAAAAATCCTCCCTCCAGCTCAAATTTTTCCAGCGAAGATCTTTCGACAGCCGCGCCGGGAACAGGGAACACTGCGTGAAAACTTCTTAGTTCATCCGGCGATTTTTCGCCGGGGTTATCGTAATAAATGCCCAGGACCTTGTAAGGGATAAAATCGATGTTTTCGCTTTTGAGAATGTTTTGGACTTCGATAATAAATTGCTGCGTCCGCGAATAATCGCCGGTGAAATGCTTGCCTAATACAACAATGGGTTCTTTGATGTTGATGGGAGTGACCGGGGAGGTGTTCATGTTACAAGTTTTACGCGGCGAATATACTACCTCGTCCTCACCCCACCGACCAATAATCCTTGCGCGGCAAACTGCGGCAGCATAATATCATCATGACTCACCAACACGGTAACACGTTCCTTCGTCATCAATTCATTGATCCATGCTATCTGCTTGCGAACGGCGTCCGCATCCTCTCCCACTCTATCGCGTTCGCCGGAAGGCTTTTGTTTTTTCTCTGCAATGCCTTTATAGCTCCAGGTGATATCGCCGGTAAATAAAAATTCCTGGCCATTCTGCAACCTGGTATAGATCATGATCTCGCCGCGGGTATGGCCTGGCGCTTTGATGATGACCACGCCCGGCGCCACCGGCAAAATGCTTTCTACGTCTACCACCATGTATTGGCGGCTTTTTTCTTCAGTGAGCGCTATTTCCGGCATCTGTGGTTTTTCTATGAGCGAGTTTACCTGTTGGCGGGTGAGGATGGTCTTGCGGGGGACCGAGCCGGTTGCAGCCGTCCTGATAACACCTGCAACATGGTCTCCATGTTCGTGTGTGACCAATATGAGCTTTGCGTTTTCAACGGCCCTGCGTATGCTGTCGGCCTTTGCATCGTCGAATGGTTGCGGGCCCTGCTTCTCGAAAAATTTGTGTACGGCCCTGTCCATGCCGGCGTCAACCATTATCCAACCGTCGGGATACATTACCTGGAATGCGGTCCTGGCCATTTTGCAGGCATCATCGCTTCCGCCTTCCACTACCTCGCTCCATTTGCGCACGCTTTCCGCATACTTCAAATAACCTATAGCAGTAGGCGCAGATCCGGGAATGGCGCTGGCCGCGGCACGCACGCGCTGTAATAGTTCTGCGTTGTATGCAATAGGCTTTTCGTTGGAGGACGGGGTTGAGCACGACAGCATGGCCGCAATCAGCAAACAACACATCCATGTGCAGGGATTAGAAATTTTTACCATACTAAGCATTTCCCTGTAAGCTATGCAATTTTCATGCTCGCGGGCTTCCGTGGTTGTACAACAAGGATTACATTTGCAGTAACAAAATTCTTATAACCATGGGATTACCGGTAAACGATAAAAATAAAGGCAAAAAAGGAAAGAAAGGCCAGGCCAATGCACAGGGCTCCAAGTTTATAAGCAAACCCACTACCAAGACTTCGTCCACGCAAAGGCCACATAAAGCAGGCGGAACAAGAGGAAGCTAAGGATTGCGGACTATGGATTTCCGCTATTGATTAGATGCGGGGAATTTATAGTCTTCCATCGCAACCGGCATTCCGAACCTCAAGGTATTACCATCGGGATCATTTACGTAAAACTCCCGCATCCCCCAGGTCTGGTTGATAGGGCCCCGGTGTACAGGTGAATCTGCTTTTACCACGGGGTTCAAGCCTCTTGCCAGGTATTTGCCCCAGAGGCGGTCGATGTCATGCACCCTTATATTGACGGGATTGCCGAATATGCCATCGCAAATCGATAGCTGCAGTTCGGCATTGCCGTTAATGATGGTCACTACCGGGTCGTCGGGGCCCGATCCTGGATACTTTACCTGGAAGTCGAGTATGTGGGTATAGAACTGCAACGAGCTCCGCATGTTGCTGCAACGTATGATGGGAATGGCTTTCATAATTTATTTTCTACACGTACTTCAACCATTTTTTCTCCGGGTGCGCAAACTTGTACCGCATATACCAGTTGCATAAAAAGTACAGCAGCGCCACGTCTATTAAAAATACCAGGTATAGCAAAGGCAGGCTCCACCGGTGGTCAGGCATCCACGTATACGGGGCGGTGGAATATATTTTCATGGAACCCTCGATGCCCACGATCATATTTACCAGCAAGGCGCTCAGGTGTATCAGCAGTATGTGCGCCAGGTAATAGAACATCGGCACTTTGCCGAACACGATCAATACTTCTGCAAGCCAACCCCTCGCTTTTTCTGCAAATGGCGTAAGCGCAATCACCGGCCCCAGCGTCATCAAAAGGTACCATTGCGAAGCAGGGTACTTGCGTTGGTTCAACAATTGAAAAATAAAAGGCGCATCGTTGTCTCCCGGGGGCCGCTGCCAAACGGCGATACCTGCGCCTACTAAAAAGATTGCAATGGCGCTCAGTCCTATCCAAAGACAGATCCTGCGGCGCCTTGCCGGCTCCATCGACACGATGGCGCCAAACGCATAACCCGTCATCATTACACCGATCCAGGGCACCAGCACATATAGTATGGTAAATGCGGGCCATGGCTCCGTTCCTGATGAATAAATGAATTCCCAAAAACGTCCAAACCAATCGCGTGATGATTCGGGTAAGAGGGCCGGAACCTTGCTGAAGAACTGCTGCAAAAAAATGATGGCCAATCCCCCAATGCCCAGCGCCATGGGCCTTACCCAAACCAGTGCGGCCATAATGACCATGCACCAGCCGAGCATCCAAATCACGCCCGCCAGCATAAATTGATCAAATGCCAAATTAAACGTCCAGAAAAACCTGATCAGCGTTAGCTCCAGCACCACCAGCAACAATCCCCGCGTAAGCAGGTACCAGCCCAGCTGCGATTTTTTTTCCAGTTTTCGCCCGTACAGGAAACCGCTGGTGCCTGCAAAGAAGACGAATGCCGGCGCGCAAAAATGAGTGACCCAACGGGTAAAGAATATGCCCGCCGTATCGCCGCCCGCAGGCAGGCCCGAATAGACGCGGACATGATCGATGGCCATTAAGACCATCACGGCCCCGCGCAGCAAATCAACAGAACGAATCCGTTGCGTGGAGGCCTGGTGGTTGGCAGTAAGGGTCGTGGAATGCATGCATTTAGATTGGGCCAAGTACAGTTGCAGGTAAAATATATACTATACTTTTCCTGAAAAAATATTTATGATATCCTGCACCAATTCTTACACATCAGGCCTGTATTGCATGAAAAGCCGGACCGGTCAAAATATATTTTAAGAACGCATGGCAGATTGAAATAAATTTATAATACCAAACCAACACCCTTGCGATCACTGTTTAGAAGAAAATACCTGTTCCACCTGTTCTTCTGGATCACGTACACCATTTTTTTGTTGATGGATGCCGACTATTACGTCAAGAAGAAAGGATGGTCGTTCGCGCTCTGGCCGGTATTGATCAATATTACCATCATCGCGCTGCTGACCTATGGCAATATCCTGTTGCTGATGCCACGGCTGTTGCAAAAAAAGAAATATGTATTATACATCCTGGGCGTACTTGGGTTTATTGCGGCTTATATCTACGGCAGGTCGATCAATCAATTGTATTGGGATTCCATAGTATGGCCCGATGAACCAATGGAGATCAGGCACTACATACCGTGGAATGTATTGAACGCCATCTGGCTGCTGCTGATGTCTTCCCTCTTGTATTACTCACTGCAATGGTCCGACCAGCAGGAGAAGGTCAGGAACATCCAGATCAACCAACTGCAAACCGAACTGAAATACCTGCGCAGCCAAATGAACCCGCATTTTCTGTTCAACGGCCTCAATACGATCTACGGTAATATCAATATGAAAGATCAAAAGGCGAGAGACATCCTGCTGCAGTTTTCAGACCTGCTCCGTTACAACCTGTACGAGGCGGACGTGGATTGGGTGAGCATCGAAAAAGAAGCGGAATACCTGCAGAATTATGTGGCGTTGCAAAGAGCGCGCAGCGACAGCAACCTGGAAATTCAGCTCGATATTTCCCTTGAAGATAAAAATGCCAGGATCGCGCCATTGCTATTTATTCCTTTTGTGGAAAATGCTTTTAAGTTCAGCACGCGCGACGACACTACGATCAACTATATCAATATTTCATTAAAGCAAAGCGGCAACCAGGTGGTGTTTGCCTGCAACAATTCATATGACGACAATGGGGCGGCCAATGGCGGCATCGGCTATTCCAACGTAAAGCGCAGGCTGGAGCTGTTGTATAAGGACCGCTATACGCTGTTGATCGATAAGGATGAAAAAAATTATTCTGTACAGTTAACGCTCATTGTATGAAAAAGCTGCGTTGCATTATAGCCGACGATGAACCGGTTGCCCGGAAGATACTGAAAGAATTTATCGAGCAGGTAGCTTTCCTGGAGCTGGTGGGCGAATTCAGGAATGCCATGCGCACCGAAGCCTTCCTGCAAGAGCATGACGCGGATATTTTATTTCTCGATATCAACATGCCGCGCATAACAGGATTGCAATTCCTGAAAAGAAGCAACATAAGGCCTTTAGTTATTCTTACCACAGCCTATCCCGAGTATGCGCTCGAAGGGTATGAGCTGGACGTGATCGATTATTTATTAAAGCCGATAGCCTTCGACCGGTTCCTGAAAGCGGTAAAAAAAGCACAGGATTATGCTGTGCTGAAAGAGCGGAAGGAAGTAGAAGTCTCCAATTCCTTCCTGTTTGTAAAAAGCGAAAAGCGCATTGAGAAGATAGAGCTGGCCGATATACTGTACATCGAAAGCATGGGCAACTATGTAAACATCTTCACCACGCAGAAAAAGATCGTTGCTTACCTCACGTTGAAAGGCATAGAAAGCAGGTTGCCGTCGGAACAGTTCATTAAAGTGCACCAGTCTTTTTTAATTCCGCTGGCGCGCATCGAGTTCATCGAAGGCAATCGCATTCAGTTAAAAGATGCCAGCGTCCCTATCGGAAGAAATTACAGGGACGCTGTTATGAAGCTGGTCGAAGAACGCTTGCTGAAAAGATAAGCTATTGATGAAACTCCGGCATTTGCGATAAATCGAAAGCGCCCTTTCTTAAATTGATGCCATACTCCAGGTATGCTTTCAGGCATGCAAGGAAATTGGCCCATCCCTCGGTATTGCGGCGCAGCCAGTTGATGCCTTCTTCGTCGTTGTTGCGTCCTTTTTCTATGATGGAAACCAGGGTTTCATTGGCGGGCATCGGCTTCAGCGTTATCTCGGTAGTGGTTTCAGTGCCATCAACATCATTCCATGTAAAAGAGATGAATGTAGGTTCTACTTTCAATACCCGGACGGGGAATTCCATATCTAATTCAGGAAACTTCCATACCAGGCTGGTGTTGCTTTCCATGCGGCCGGTGCTTTCGGAAATAAAATAACCCGACATTTTCTGCGGATCAACGATTGCTTCAAATACTTCGTGAGGCGGCTTCAATATCTTGATGCTGGCCTTTATCTCCAGTGGTTGAGTTGCCATAACCGTGAATTTTGAAGCATAAAGGTAATACTATTTATGCGCCAGCGCCCCCAGGTACCTTTCCGCATCTAACGCTGCCATACAACCGCTTCCCGCGGCCGTTACGGCCTGGCGGTAAATTTTATCCTGCACATCGCCGCAGGCAAATATGCCTTCGATATTGGTGCGCGAAGTGCCAGGCACCGTTTTAATATAACCGGCCTCATCCATATCCAGCCAACCCTTGAAAATATCCGAGTTAGGCTGATGTCCTATGGCGACAAAAAACCCGCTGATGGGTATATCCTGCTTCTGCCCGCTCTTGTTGTTCAGCACGCGCACGCCTTCTACTTTGTGCTCGCCGAGAATTTCATCGGTCTCGGTGTTCCAGTATATTTTGATGTTGGCCGTTTTCTTCACGCGGTCCTGCATCACCTTGCTGGCGCGCATCTGGTCCTTGCGTATGAACATGTGCACATTGGTGGTAAGATTGCTCAGGTACAAGGCTTCTTCCGCAGCGGTGTCGCCGGCACCCACAATTGCCACTTCTTTTCCCTTGAAGAAAGTACCATCGCAAACGGCGCAGGCGCTTACACCCGATCCATTCAACCGCTGTTCGCTTTCCAGTCCCAGCCATTTGGCCGAGGCGCCTGTTGCAATGATCACGGCGTCTGCTTCCAGCAGCTTGGTCTCATCTACCCATACTTTAAAAGGGCGTTGAGAAAAATCGACGCTGGTGGCAATGCCAAAACGAATGTCTGCACCCATCCTGGCGGCTTGCTTTTCAAAATCGATCATCATCTGGGGGCCCTGCACACCGTCGGCATAACCGGGATAATTTTCTACTTCGGTGGTAATGGTCAGCTGGCCTCCCGGCTGAAGGCCCTGGTATAATACGGGTTTAAGGTTGGCCCTTGCTGCATAAATGGCCGCCGTATAACCGGCCGGCCCCGAACCTATGATGAGGCAGTGTACTTTTTCCGGACTAAACTCGCTCATTTCAACTATCAGATTAAATGTTTGATGCTGGTCCCGCCCCCGGATTGCCAGGGGCGTAGACAGTCGTCAAAAATACGATGGAAACGGGAACAATTGCTGCGCCCGATAGCGGGCCTGAATTAACTGTGCAAAACCGTATTTGGTCATTAGGTCAAAAAGTCATTGGGTCAATACGAATAACAATCTACCCGTTGACTTAATGACTAATGACTACTTCGGAATGATGATCGTCTTGTACTGCACCGCGTACCCCCCGAAATAGCCAAGGGCCCCTTTAACATTCCCTAACACTTTGGTAGGCGATGAAAATGGATTGCCGATACTGGCATAGCTGAACTCCATGGTCCGCCAGAAATCATACGTGGCCTTATCGATATTCGCAAACTTCAATGTTACCGTATCGCCGCGGCGGAAGAATGAATATTCTTCAAAATCTATTTCTTCGTTGCGGTCAACGCCGTTCTCCACCTCTACTTCATATGTTGTTCCGTCTATGATCTGGTCGTCGAACACGGAAGCGGGCGGAGGAAGGAACACGCTGTCGTTAACTTTGGTATAATAGCGAATGTAGTTACCGAAGCCGGGCGGGTCGGTTGCCCTGCTCATCACCACTACCTTGGTGGTATCGGGATTGGAAGGTGCGGGCTTCCACCACAAGGAGTCCACCTGCTTTGCCAATGCCGGTATGGTGGTATTGGCGGTATAATCCTTTCCATCTATCACAATGCGCAGGCTGTAAGCTTTATTGAACTCGCCCACGAATGCTGTGGGAAGACTGGTGGAATCGATGGAATAATAATACACGGTATAGCCGTTCCCCGCAGGCAGAGCATATTCCTTAAGCTTATGCGTAAGCGTCCCATTGGAAACAAACACCTCTGCATTGCGGATGAAGGAAGCAGCGAGAATATCGGGACTGATCTTGCTGAAATAATCCAGGCTGCGCGATAATATCACCGTCGGTGGCTGGCCATTCTCGATGTATGCTTCCACCACAATGGCAGTGTCTGCATTGCGTGGCTTGAAGCTGATGCCTTTTTCACAGGCTGTGGCCAGTAACAGTAAGCAACAAAAAACGAGGAAGCGGAACATGGATGCAAAGATAGGAGCAAATAAAAAACCCTTCCGGAGAAGGGTTTGTATGTTTAGCCTAAATAAGCTTTCAGCGCATTGCTGTAGCGGGCTTTTTGTAATCGCTTGATAGCTCTTTCTTTGATCTGGCGGATGCGCTCCTTGGTCAGGTCGTACTTTTGGCCGATCTGCTCAATGGTAACGCCATTTTCACCATCCAAACCAAAATAAGCGTTCACGATCTCTGCTTCACGCGGGCTGAGGGATTTCAATACCCGGCGAATTTCATTGCGCAGAGAATCTTTCATTACATCGTCGTCCGTATCATCGCTGCCTTCCAGCAAATCGCCCATGGCTACGTCTTCTGCTTCGTGAACCGGAGCGTCCAATGAAGTGTGGCGGGTATTGCTTTGGAAGATATTGTTGATCTCGGTCTCGCTCATTTCCAGCAATTCGGCTAACTCTTCTGTGCTTGGCTCGCGCTCATGTTCCTGCTCGAAAGCCATGTAAGCCTTGTTAGCCTTGTTATAAGTGCCAATTTTATTTTGAGGCAGGCGGACCAATCTTCCCTGCTCTGCCAACGCCTGTAAAATGGACTGGCGGATCCACCATACAGCGTATGAGATGAATTTAAAACCTTTTGTTTCATCGAAGCGTTGTGCCGCTTTGATCAACCCCAAATTCCCTTCGTTGATCAGATCGCTCAGAGAAAGTCCCTGGTGCTGGTACTGTTTTGCCACAGACACCACGAAGCGCAGGTTGGCCTGCACCAATTTATCCAAAGCCCGCTGGTCGCCCATCTTGATGCGCTGTGCCAGCACGGTCTCCTCTTCAGGAGTGATCATGGATATCTTTGAAATTTCCTGGAGATACTTTTCAACCGCCTGAGAATCGCGGTTGGTAATTTGTGTTGCTATCTTAAGTTGCCGCATACGTAAGTTTATCTATCTGTCAGAGTATGAATCAAAAATCCTACCTAAAAAGAGTAGAAGTAATGAAAAGACAATAAATGTTTGGGGTACGTTGCAAACAAGGTGTTATTTCACTTGTCCAGTTGAACTATTTGCAAAAATACAAAGCGGCCTTGAGATTTCATAGCCATTCGCCCAAATTGTCAATTGGTTGTGGGTATAAACCGCCCTTAAAAAGTGTGAGCGTTTCGTTAAAAAACTGTGCCAATGCAAGCCTGTATTGAGTTTTCAGGGATAGACCACCCGTCCGTGCGGCGCGTGTAAGATCAATTCTTTTTTTTCTGCGGCCTCTACCCTCCCTATTATCCTGGCGTCGATGCCCAGGCCCAAGGCCAGGTTAATGATGCCGGGAACAGCCTCTTCGCTGGTGAAGATCTCTATGCGGTGGCCCATGTTGAACACCTGGTACATTTCCCGGTCATCGGCGCCGGAAGCCTGTTGGATAAGCCTGAAAATGGGTGGAGGGTCGAACAGGTTGTCCTTTATGATGCGGTATTCGCCGGGCAGGTACTTCAGGCACTTGGTTTGCCCGCCTCCGCTGCAATGCACCAGGCCATGCACGGCATCGAAATGATGGTCGAACAGGGCCTTCATAACCGGGGCATAGGTACGGGTGGGGCTTAACAATAGTTGCCCGATGGTGAGCCGTTCGGGGTGCAGGTCGCGGGAAACCACGCCGGGCACCTGGTTACGGGGGCCGGTATACAAAGACACCTCGTCCATAAGATGATAAGGGCCGGCATACATCACTTCCGCGGAGATGGAGGGCGCAAAAGACTCCGGGAACTGCTCTGCGTAAAACTTGGAAAGCAGGTCGTGCCGGGCGCTGGTAAGCCCGTTGCTGGCGATGCCGCTGTTGTAGGTCCTTTCATATTCGGCCTGGCCTGCGCTGGCCAATCCCACGATCACATCGCCCGGTTGAATCCGGTCGTTGGTTATTAACTTATCCTTTGGCCAGCGGGCGGTCATGGTACCGTTAACTGCAATGGTACGCACCACATCGCCCACATCGGCCGTTTCGCCCCCGAGATAATGGATGTTTATGCCGAAGAGCTTCATGGAATCGAAGAATTCCTGGGTACCGGTAACGATCATTTCCAATACCTCGCCCGGTATCTTTTGTTTGTTGCGGTCGATGGTGGAGGAAAACAATAGATTGTCGTAAATGCCGGTGCACAGCAGGTCGTCCAGGTTCATTACAATAGCGTCCTGGGCTATCCCTTTCCAAACCGATGCGTCGTGTGTTTCTTTCCAGTACAGATAAGCTACAATGCTTTTGGTGCCGGCCCCGTCTGCGTGCATTACGTTTACCCATGCCGCATCTCCTCCCAGGTAGTCTGCGTATATCTTGCAAAAAGCGTGTGGGTATAGTCCTTTGTCGAGGCTTGCGGTTGCTTTGTGCACTTCTTCTTTCTGAGCGGAAACCCCCCGGGCGTTGTATAGCGACATTTGACTTCAATTTTAAGTCATTAAGTCAATGGGTCAATAGGTCATTAGGTAATTAAGAGCGTCATTTATTGACTTAATGACTCAACGACCTAATGACTTCGGGCTTCAGCGGCTTAGTCGTTTCAACGACTTAATGACTTGTTTGCGCAAAACTAATACAAACGAATGTTTATTTTCGCAGCGCTTTTATGCAGGTACATAGAAATATAGACGAGATCCCTTCTATCCGTAATGCTGTTGTAACCATCGGAACGTTCGACGGCGTGCATACCGGGCACAAGAAGATCCTTGCGCAATTAAAAGACGAGGCCCGGCAGGTTGCGGGCGAGTCGGTGCTGATTACTTTTCATCCGCACCCGCGCAAGGTGCTGGCCGATGAGAAGCGGCCGATACAACTCATCAATACACTCGACGAAAAGATCGAATTGCTGAAACGGCAGGGCCTGCATCATTTGGTGATCGTTCCTTTTACAAAGCAATTTTCAAATTTATCAGCGGATGAGTATGTGAACGATTTCCTGATCGGCAAATTCCATCCGCATACTGTTATCATCGGGTACGACCACCGCTTCGGGCACGACCGCAAAGGCGACTACCGCCTGCTGGAAGACTATGCGGGAAGGTTGCAGTTTTTCCTGAAGGAAATACCTGAGCACGTTATCAATTCTATAACGGTGAGCTCGACGCGTATCCGCGATGCCATCCGCACAGGTGATATCCATACCGCCAATCAATTATTGGGCTACCATTTCTTTTTTGCGGGCGAAGTGATCGATGGCAATAAATTGGGGCGAACGCTGGGCTACCCTACCGCAAATTTGGGCGTGAATGAAGAAGAGAAGCTGGTGCCGGGCAATGGCATCTACGCGGTGGAAGCAGAGATCGAAGGCTGGCAGTCCAAAGCGCAAACAGGCAGGTTGAAAGGAATGATGAGCATAGGTATCCGCCCAACCATTGGCGACAACAAAAGAATGATCGAAGTAAACCTCTTTGATTTTGATGAAGAGATCTATGGCAAAACCATGCGCGTATACGTTAAGGCTTACATGCGGCCCGAAGTGAAGTTCGAAGGACTGGAAGCATTGAAGGGCCAACTGGCAAAAGACGAAATAAACGCAAGGGCTCTATTAAATCCTTAGTGACTCGTTATTATTTGCACACCTGCACATTTCACATCGATATTCTATCCCATCATTTTTACGATCATCTCCTTCAGCAAAGAAGCATCCTCTGTTCCAGGATCGTTTACGCCGAGGCTGCGAAGGTTATAATGGTGCAGCAATAATATGACACGCTCCGTTCCTTCATACCCATAGTTCTTTGCAGCCAGCAAACCCTGCCGCGCGCTGAATATATTATTATTGAACAGCAGCTTCAATCCATTTTCGCTGCGGTCAGTAGAACTGAAGACCGTAAATACCTTGCTGAAGAACGAATGCAGCACCGGCAATATCAACTGAATGGGCGCTGCTTTTGGATTGGCCTCGAAATATTGCACGATGCGTATGGCCTTTGCAATATCTTTTGCCGATAACGCTTCCTGCAATTCAAATACATTAAAATCCTTGCTGATGCCAACGTATTGTTCGATATCGTCCTCGGTAATGTTTTTCCTGTTGTGCAGGTTTACCAATACCTTCTGGATCTCGTTGGACATACGGCTGAGATCGTTGCCGATATGATCTACCAATAACAGCAATGCTTTATGTGAAATAGTGTAGCCGCGGGACTTAATCAGTTCGCTGGTCCATTCGGGCAACTGGTTATCGTATAATTTCCTGGTGGTGTATACTTCGCCCTTTTCCTTGAGCAGCTTAGCAAATTTACTACGGCCGTCGACCTTTTTTTCTTTGTACGATACTACGAATACGGTAGACGATAAGGGGTTTTCTATGTACACGTCCAGCTTTTCTACGTCGCGCATGTGCTGTGCTTCCTTCAGTAAAACTACCTGCCGCTCCGCAAACATCGGGTAACGGCGGCAGGCGGTTACCACATCGGCCCAGTTTGCATCTTTACCATAAAACACCATGCGGTTAAAGGCCGCTTCTGCTTCGGACAACAGGTGATGTTCGGCATATTCCATTATTTGGTCGATGAAAAATTCCTCTTCGCCTTCGAGCCAATACAGGGGCTTGAATTTGTTTTTTTTCCAATCTGTTATGATCTTCTCTGCTGACATATATATTAAGCGTGCAATTTAACAGTTTTAGGAAATGACTGAAACTAACACTTGTGGAAAAACCCTGGAAGTCAGGGTATAAGTGTAATATTTTTAAAGAATTAGCGTTTTATGTAAACCTACCCTTTTAAATTCTGGCATGGTTTTGGACTTCAGCCCAATAAGTTTAAAACACTTATTGTAAAATTTATTTAAAAACAATACTGTATGAGTACAACCAATTATCCCTCGGCCACCGACAGTAGCGCTCCCCGGAAAGATCCTAATCGCAAGGAGTATAAAGGTGCTGTCATCGGCATTCTTGCTGTTGCTTTGTTAGGCACATGGGGTTACTTGTTATATGATAAGAACAAGACCTCTGAGACCATTCAGACGCAGCAAACACAAATAGAAAAGATCACTGACGACAAAAGCGAAATCCAGAAGAACTTCGACGCGTCGCTTGCACGCCTCGATTCACTGACCGGTTATAACAATGAGCTGGAAGGTAAACTGGGCACAAGGAACAGTGAGATCACTAAACTGAAAACAGAAATTCGCACCATCCTTAATAAGAGGAACGCGACTACAGCCGAATTGAAGAGGGCACAAGGCCTGATCGCAGAGCTGAACACCAAGATCACCGGGTTGGAAGAAGAAGTAGCCAGGTTGACAGGTGAAAACCAGCAATTGACCGCTGAAAAAACACAGCTTATAGGCGAGAAGGAAGTATTGACAAAAAACCTCGATTCAACAAAGGTTGTTAGCGAGACCCAGGCTAAGACCATCGACGTGGCTTCTACCCTGTATGCCAACAACATTTCAATTACCCCGGTAAATGAAAAGAGCAGTGGCAAGGAAAAGGTAACTACTACCGCTAAGCGCGTTGACAAGCTGGTGATCAATTTCGACGTAGACAACCGCATTGCCCAGTCTGGCCAGACAGAAGTGTATGTGGCCATTACTGGTCCTGATGGAAAACCAATCACCGTTGAAGCGCTGGGTTCTGGTACATTCACTACCCGCGAAGAAGGTGAAAAATTCTATACCGCGAAAGTAACCGTGGATATGGAAGCCGGTAAAAAGAAACCCGTGCAATTTGCCTGGAAGCCCAACAGCAATTTCCAGAGGGGCGACTACAAGATAGAGATCTATCACAACGGTTTCAAGATCGGCGAAGGAACAAGAACACTGAAGAAAGGTGGCTTGTTCAGCTAACAAAAGCTTACCAGTATTTTTATAGATAAGCCGGAGGTCTAAAAACCTCCGGTTTTTTTTGGCAATAGGCCATAAGGTGATTGAATCATCAGGCAAGTAAATTGTATTCACTTAATGACTTATTGACCCAATGACCTATGACTTTTTATAGCAACGCCCTAATTGAAACCCTTCCTATATGCACCGTTCTGGCTGCGCCAGGCCTGCGGCCTTCGTACTGCAGGTTCAGCTCAAGATTATTGGAGAGCCGCTTGGTAAGGTCGAGGTTCCATAAGAAGTTCTTGCCGGGCAGCAATCCATCCAGCAGGATATAGCTTACGGTTGAATTGAGGCTGTTGGGATCTTTTGAAGTGTATACGATATCGGTATAGGTAAACTTAGCTTGTATGGAAGTGCTTTGAAGAATATTGTATTTGACTTCGTTGTTGAGCGAATGCGAATAATACACCTCCTCATTACCGATCCTGTTCTGCTTATTATTGTATTTATACCCTGTTATCAGCCTGAAGTTCGCGCCCCTCGTAAAGTTCAGCCTAGGCTCCAGCGAATACTGATCGATATGGTAATTGCGGTTATCGAACTTAGGGTTGGAAGTGTTAAGGACATTCATTCCTTTGCGGAATACCAGGTCAACGCCGAACATCCTGCTGAAGTTCACGCGGCCTTTCAGGCTCCATTCGGTGAACTTCCTGCTTTCGTATCCATATGTCAGCAGGGCCTTGCCGCTGTTGCGTACATTGTTCAGGTCGAGCCCCCACACGGAACTGAAGCGGTTGAATGAAAACGTATTCACCAGCACGGAATTGAGCGTAATGAGCGAGGTATCGTTCAGGACATTGCTGAAGGGATTGAAGCTTACCACGCCACTGGATATTTCTTTTTTATTGATCTGCAAAGAAGATTGCAGGTTCACGCGTGCCATGAACTTCATGAAAGAGCTTGCGGTTGCCTGCCGTATGATGGCCCTTGGGTTCAACCCCAGGTTATAATTGAAAGTGTTGTAATTGGCTTTTATGAATTCATTGGTGGGCGTAAATATCCTGATGTACTTGGCCTGGTCCTGGAAAACGGCCACCTCAAACTCATTCAATTGCTGAACGCCGTCCTGGTTGTAATCTATCCAGGTATATTCTCCCTGTCCGGCGGGCACTTCCAGGAAGACATAATCGCGCTTTTGTTCCTGCCCCGATCCTACTTCGTACAATATTCCTCCGTTAAGCAAACCTTTCCATTCGTTGATCTCGTACTGCACGCGGCCCAGCAGGCTCTTGTCTGCCTTCTGCCGCGCCACGTCAGGACGCAGTACTTCCAACTCCCGGTAAGTAATGTTGTAGCGTACGCGATGCTTTTCGCTTTTTAACAACTCGGCAAAGATGGTGACATTGTCGCTGCGGTCGCCCTTTACCAGGTCTTTTCCGAAAGGATACTTATCAGAGCGGGTAAAATAGCTGATGCCCCATTTGTTGGGCTTTGCTTCGTCCGAACGTAGTGATACCTGCGCTGTTTGAAATGAAAAGCTCAGGAATGAAATGGTGTCGCTGCGTTTGTTGCGCACTTCGTTGTGCTCCAGCGCGTAGTTGAATGCAATGGAATAGTTGCCCAGCTTTGGAAATACCTTTGCAATGTTTACCGCCGGTCTCAGGAAATAACCCTTGTCGGTATTGGTGCTGATGTTCGAAATGTTGAATACGTTATTGAATATCCATCCCTTCAATTGCTGCCGGTGCTGCACAATGTTGCGGATGCCAGTGAAATCATCTCCTCTTACATAACCCATCACCTGGTAGCGCAGCGAATTCTTTTTCGCGTCCACGTATTGCGTGGCGGCGGTATAAATGTGTTCATCGGCAGGTTGCACCACTATCGGCAATCCCCAATCGCGGGTAAACTCCACGTTGCGCAGCCTTTCCAATGGACGAAAGCGCGCCTCTACGAACTCATAGCCCGCATCGGTGATCAATTGCCGCGACTTCCGCAAAGGAAGCGTATTGCGGAACAGCACTCTTGCGGCAAAGCCCTTGTTATCGCCTTCATCACGCGAAGAAAAAGTATTGACGTCGTAATTGCTCATAGCCACTTCGGTGCTTAGGAAAGATTGCTTACTGATGTTGTAGTCCAGTCCCAGGTTTACGATCTGTTGTTTTTTAGGTGTCACCAGGAACACCGCTGGCTCAAACTGTCCCTGGGGTTGGCCATTCACCGGCTCCACCCATTTGAATACTTTGCCATTGGCCCCGTTGAAATCCGGCACGTAGTTGCCTTTGCCGAAACCGACGTCTATGAACGACAGGCTGTATTTGGCGCTGTCGGGATTGGTGCTGTATACGTAAATAGAGTCGCGCGAAGCGCCGCCGTTGAAAGCAGTATCGATCTTTTTATACAGGATCTTGCCCGCGCTGAAAGTATCTAAAGAGGCAACAGGATAAAATGCGCGCTGCACGCTGTCGCCGATCATGTCCAGAAAATTCTTCTGCTGCTGGTCGAGCGTTTGGTTGATGGGAGAGTTTTTTGCATCGCTGTTATTGAATGCGCCGAGCTTTAATTTCAGCTTATTATTAAAATTGGTCTCATTGTACAGGTACAGATTTGCATTGAGAAAATTCCGGTCGGCATATTCAAATTCCACCTGTATGCGGCGGTCCTTGGTGATCATTCTGGTGGGCATGAACGTTACTTCGGCCGTGTTGTAGTTGATGATGTAGTCGCGGTCCTCTCCCCTCTGCAACAGTTCACCGTCGAGGTAGACCCTTTCCGTTCCCGCCAGCACCACGAAGAAGAATTCATTGTTGGCGCCCTGCAGCCGGTAAGGTCCCTGGTTACCCTCCAGCCCCTGGAAAATATTGCGCGTGAACTTTCCCTTGGCAATGGAGCCGCTTACGAGCGTCCTGTTATTTATCCTGGGCGAAATGGCCTGCGCTACCTCGAACGAAGCGCCCTGCAATCTTTTATAAAAGTTCAGGAAGTACTGCTGGTTCTGTCGTATGTCGATATCACCGAGGCTTAGTTGCCAGTTGTTTTTCTTGAACTGCAAAAAGATCCGGTCGAATTCATTCAGCTGCTGGGTAGTGCCGTCGGGCTGTATGGGAATATTATTGTCGGTAATGGCGGCTGCTATTTCGATGCTATCGGCCATATAACCGCTCAATTGCAGGTTAAGGTTAGAAGTAACCACGGCGTCCTGGCTGTTGCCGAACGATATGCCCCTTCCAAAGCTGCCATTGTAATTGATATTGCCGAAGTTGAAGAAGTTCGCGGCAGGGTCGGCTGTTTCCGGCCCGAATGGCTTTACCAGGAAGTAGTTCGAAATGCTGTCGTAATTGAACTTGCCCGCCACTGCGTTCAGCCGGGCGGGGAACACCCTATAACTGACCCATACGCTGTCCAGGGCGGGCTTTTGCTTCCAGGTAAGCACGGCATTCACCAGGTCGATGTCGTAATCGGTAGCCGGCACCTGCAGGATGGAAATGGTATTGGGAACGATGCTAAGACTGTCCAGCCTAAGGGAGTCCCTTGCAGTGGATATCCACTTCTGGCGCAGGTTGGAGCGGGTTTCCGTGGGAGACAAAGGCTTTTTCTCTTTCGGTTCCTGAGCCCACAAAACCTGGCACCACAAGCAATAAGAGGTAAGTATAATAAGCAGCCGCCCCAATATAAATTAGGTTTTTCTATAAGCGTCTAAAGTTAGGAATTATTGCCCGGGCCCGGTTAGCCGATTCCTAAGGCCAGTTGGCTCGTTGCAAGGCGGTCCTACCCCTCAACCTTGCCCTCCAGCGCCAGCAGGAATGCGAATTCCCTGGCTATTTCCTTCAGGAAATCGAAGCGGCCAGAAGCCCCTCCGTGCCCGGCGCTCATGTTCGTGTACAGCAGCAGCACGTTGCTATCGGTCTTCATATCACGCAACCGCGCCACCCATTTGGCCGGCTCAAAATACTGCACCTGCGAATCGTGGAGTCCTGTATTGACCAGCATATTGGGATAAGCTTTCTTTTCCACGTTGTCGTAAGGGGAATACGATTTCATGTAAAAATAGCTTTCCTTGTCGGCTGGATTGCCCCATTCATCGTACTCATTGGTGGTAAGGGGTATGGTGGGGTCCGACATGGTGGTGATCACGTCCACGAAGGGTACGTCTGCTATAACGCCGTTCCAGAGGTCGGGGCGCATGTTCACAATGGCGCCCATCAATAACCCACCGGCGCTTCCGCCCTGGGCATACAGGTGCTGTTTGGAAGTATATTTTTGTTTGATGAGGTATTCAGCGCAATCGATAAAGTCGGTGAAGGTGTTCTTTTTCTTCATCATCTTGCCGTCTTCATACCACTGGCGTCCCATTTCCTGGCCGCCGCGCACATGGGCAATGGCAAATGCAAATCCGCGGTTCAACAGGCTAAGGCGGGCGCTGCTGAAATTGGCATCGGTGCTGTAACCATACGATCCGTAGGCATACAGTAACAACGGGGCGTTGCCATCCTTCGTAAAACCTTTTTTATATACCAATGAAATGGGTATTTGCTTGCCGTCCTGCGCGGTTGCATACAAGCGTTCCGTTACATACGCTGTTTTATCGTACCCACCCACTATTTCCTGTTGTTTCTTCAGGGTTTTTTCTTTTGTGTCCATGTTATAGTCATACTCCGAAATGGGCGTGGTAAGCGAAGTATAATTGTAACGGAGCACTTTGGTATTGTAGTCCGGCGCATTGCCAACGGATGCATCATAAGCAGGTTCGCCGAAATCGAGATAATGTTCCGAACCATCGGCCATTTTGCGGATGCGCAATTGCAGCAGCCCATTCTTGCGTTCAGATATCACAACGTGGTCTTTAAATGCATCTATATCTTCCAGCAATACATCGGCGCGATGCGCGATCACTTCTTTCCAATGGTCGCTACCGGTATTTTGGGCAGTTGTTTCCATGAGGCGGAAATTCTTTGCATCCAGGTTGGTGCGAATAAAAAAGCGGTCGTTCCAATGCGTAGGCTGGTACAATACATCCTTCATGCGTGGTTGAAATACCTTGAAATCGCCATCAGGTGTATTGGCGTCGAGGTAGCGGTATTCGCTGGAAAGCGTGGCCTCCGAGCGGATAAAGATGTATTGCTGTGATCTGGATTTGCTGACGCCGATGTAATTCGAGGGATCTTTTTCGGTGTACACGGTAACATCGCTGTCGGCGTTGGTGCCCAGTTTGTGCTTGTTTATCTTTTCCCCCAGCAGGGTAACGGGGTTGCGTTTCGTATAAAACAGCGTTTTGCTATCGTTGGCCCAGGCCAATCCTCCGGTGGTGGCGTGCATTTGATCAGGTAATAATGCGCCGGTCTCGAGATTTTTTATGTGAATGATGTATTGCCTGCGCGATACAGTATCCACACCAAATGCGAGCAGCTTGTTGTCGGGACTCACATTCATGCCAGCCACTCCATAGTAGTTGTGTCCTGTGGCCATGGCGTCAACGTCCAGCAGCACTTCCTCAGGAGCGTCGAGGCTTCCCTTTTTCCTGCAATACTTGAAATATTGTTTTCCTTCTTCGGTGCGGGTATAGTAATAATAGCCATTGTTGAATGCGGGCAATGATTCATCTTTTTCCTTGATGCGCGCCTTCATTTCCTCGAACAGCTTTTGCTGGAAGTTCTTGGTAGCAGCCATCATCGTGTCCAGGTAAGCATTTTCTGCCTTGAGATATTCCACTACCCTGGTGCTGTCCGGTCCCTTCTTGAAGTAATCGTTCATCCAATAGTATTCGTCGATGCGGGTATCGCCGTGCGCTGTAAGCTCTTTAGGCTTTCTTTCGGCATCGGGAGCTTGTACGTTTTGCGGCCATTTGAATGCAACGGTGTCCGCTGCAACGCGGGTTTCGGTATTACAGGATGTCATGATCAATAAACTTATGCAACTACAGATGAGGAATATGCGGACCATATCATGATTTTAGGGACTGAATGTACGGAATAGCCTCAACACCACGCTACCGTCTGACAAAATGTACGTTCGTCTTAGATTCGTCTTGGCTTCGTCTCTCCTTCGCCCGGTGAATGCCCGGAAATTGCCAGATTGTCAATAAAAAAAACGCCCCCGAGAGGGCGTCCGTCTTTGCATTCGTCCATAGGTTACTTATCATCCGTGGTTAATCCTGCCATTAGGTACTGTGCATTGAGACGGGCAATATTGCTCATGGAAATTTCTTTAGGGCAAACGGCTTCACATGCGCCGGTATTGGTACAGGCTCCAAAGCCTTCCTTGTCCATTTGGGCGATCATATTCAATGCCCTGCTCTTGGTTTCGGGTTCACCCTGGGGTAACAGGGCCAGGTGGGCAACCTTGGAGGAAACAAACAGCATGGCCGAGCTATTCTTACAGGCGGCCACGCAGGCGCCGCAACCTATACAGGCGGCTGCCGCAAAGGATGCATCGGCCCTTTCTTTTTCAATCGGTATCGCGTTGCCATCCACTGCATTACCGGTATTTACTGAAATATATCCGCCGGCCTGGATAATGCGGTCGAAGGAATCGCGGCTTACCATCAGGTCCTTGATAACGGGAAAGGCATTGGCGCGCCAGGGCTCTACTACGATCGTATCACCATTCTTGAATGCGCGCATGTGCAACTGGCAGGTAGTAGTGGCGTGCCAGGGACCATGCGGGCGCCCATTGATGTGCATGGAGCAGGCGCCGCAAATACCTTCGCGGCAGTCGTGGTCGAATGCAATAGGGTCTTTTCCTTCGCGGATCAATCGCTCATTCAATACATCGAACATTTCCAGGAACGACATTTCCGAAGAGATGTCCGTTACTTCATATGTTTCGAAGCGTCCCTTCGTGTTCGGGTTTGGCTGCCGCCATACCTTGAGCCTGAGATTCATTGTGTAATGTTCCATGCGATATAATTAGAACACTGAATTTTTTTTTGATTAATTATTTATAACTGCGCTGGCTTGGATGCACCACTTCAAACAGCAGGTCTTCCTTGTGCAGCTTCCAGTCGTGGTCTCCCTTGTATTCCCATGCAGCCACGTAAGAATATTTATTATCGTGCCGCAGCGCCTCGCCATCTTCGGTTTGCGATTCTTCCCTGAAATGGCCGCCGCAGCTTTCATTTCTATCCAGTGCATCGATGCACATCAATTCACCCAATTCAATAAAATCGGCAACGCGGTTTGCCTTGTCCAGCTCGGGATTCATTTCATTGATGCCGCCGGGAACGCGCACGTCTTTCCAAAACTCTTCTTTCAAGGCCCGTATTTCCTGTATGGCTTCCTGCAATCCCTGCGCATTGCGGGCCATGCCGCATTTGTTCCACATGATCTTGCCGAGGCGCTTGTGAAAGCTCTCCACGGTTTGCGAACCTTTAATGCTCATCAGCCTGTCGATTCGGCTGCGCACACTTTGCTCGGCCTCAGCAAATTCAGGGTCGTTGATGGAAACAGGCTTTTCACTGATCATGCCTGAGAGATAATTCCCAATGGTGTATGGTATCACAAAGTATCCATCCGCAAGGCCTTGCATCAGCGCAGAAGCGCCAAGCCGGTTGGCCCCGTGGTCGCTGAAGTTGGCTTCGCCCAATGAATACAATCCCGGAATGGTGGTCATCAATTCATAATCCACCCACAATCCGCCCATGGTATAGTGCACGGCGGGGTAAATACGCATCGGCACTTCATATGGGTTTTCACCTGTTATCTTTTCATACATGTCGAACAGGTTGCCGTATTTTTCTTTCACTACTTCTTTTCCAAGCGTGATAACGGCTTTGTCGTCGGCATTTACTATGCCGCGCTTGCCGGCCTCTATCCTGCCATAACGTTTGATAGCATCAGCATAGTCCAGGTATACCGCCTGTTTGCTGGAGCCTACGCCATAACCCGCATCGCATCTCTCTTTAGCGGCGCGGCTGGCCACGTCCCTTGGCACCAGGTTGCCGAAGGCTGGATATCTTCTTTCCAGGTAATAATCGCGTTCTTCTTCCGGTATCTGTCGCGGGTCCCTGCTGTCGCCCTGTTTTTTCGGCACCCATATCCGGCCGTCGTTGCGCAACGATTCCGACATGAGGGTGAGCTTCGATTGATGGTCGCCACTAACGGGAATGCATGTGGGATGTATTTGTGTAAAGCAGGGATTACCGAAATATGCTCCTTTTTTATGCGCCTTCCAGATGGCGGTAACGTTGCTGCCCATGGCGTTGGTAGACAGGTAAAACACGTTGCCATAACCACCGCTGCATAACAGTACCGCATGACCGAAATGTCTTTCCAGCTCACCGGTCACCAGGTTACGTGCAATGATGCCCTTGGCCGCGCCGCGCACCATTACGATGTCCAGCATTTCGTGCCTTGCATACATTTTTACATTGCCGAGCGCCACCTGCCTTTCCAGGGCCTGGTAAGCGCCGATGAGCAATTGCTGACCCGTTTGGCCCGCGGCATAGAATGTACGCTGTACCTGCGTTCCACCAAATGAACGGTTGCTCAGCAGTCCGCCATATTCGCGTGCAAAGGGAACGCCCTGCGCCACGCATTGGTCGATGATATTGGCGCTTACTTCTGCAAGCCGGTAAACATTTCCTTCTCTGGCGCGGTAGTCGCCACCCTTGATGGTATCGTAAAACAAACGGTATACGGAGTCGCCGTCGTTCTGGTAATTTTTTGCTGCATTGATGCCTCCCTGCGCCGCAATGGAGTGCGCCCTGCGCGGCGAGTCCTGGAAGCAAAACGCTTTTACTTTGTAGCCAAGCTCGCCGAGCGAAGCGGCGGCAGACGCACCTGCAAGGCCCGTTCCGATTACAATCACCTCCAATTTTCTTTTATTGGCCGGGTTCACCAGCTTGCAGGTTGATTTGTACGTTCTCCATTTCTGGTCTAAAGGCCCTGCGGGAATTTTTGCATTGAGCATATGAATAAAAACTTAAAAGTAAAAGGTCAAAATCTGAACTGCTATCTTCCATCTCACACTTACAATTCACCACTCACCACATCACTTCACCCATCCCAGGTACATGCTTACCGGCATCATGGCAAAAGCCAGCGACACGATGATGGAAAAACCATAACCGGTAGCCTTGATAATGTTAAAATACCTGCTGTTGTGCACGCCCAGCGTACGGAAAGCGCTCTTGAACCCATGCAGCAGGTGGTACGCCAGTGAAATACAACCCAGCACATACAATATTACCACCACGGGATCCTGAAACACTTCTACCATTCTTATATACAAATTGTGCATGGTCACCTGCCGGTATGTTACCTGCTGCAGGTCGTGCGTGATGCGCGAAGGCACCCAAAAATGCGAGATATGCATTACAAGGAAAAAGAACAGCAAGGTACCCAACAAACCCATGGAGCGGCTGTACCATTTACTGCCGCGGTTGCCCAGCGTTACCGCATATCCCTGGCGGCGGGTGCGCCTGTTCTGCACTTCCAGCACCCAACCTTGTATGGCATGCAATATGATGCCGAGGAACAAAACCACTTCCATCAGCCGCACCACGAGGCTGGAACCCATGAAATGCGCTGCGCGGTTGAACATGGAACCTTTGTCATTAGCCCACATGCAGGCATTGAGGCCCACGTGTACTACCAGGAAACTAATGAGGAACAAACCGGTGAGCGCCATCACGAACTTCTTACCGATCGACGATGTAAAAAAAGCAGACCATTTCATGTATTAATCAGTTTTGCAAACAGCATTCCCATGATATTGAGCCTCAACATGCTGTTTTTAAAGCGGCACAAAAATAGTACAGGAACAATTATTCTCCAATTACCCTATCTTAGCCGCCTAAACTGTTATGAATGGCGAGAGAAGAGGACTTTGACGCGAACCTGGCCGGAGAAGAAGGACAAAGCGAAGAAACGAAGGCCTCCTGGTTCAAGCGTATAAAAAAAGGTATCCTTACCAGCACAGCAGAAAAAAAAGAAACTCCCGAAGGCCTCTGGAGCAAATGCCCGGAGTGCAATTTTATATGTACCGTAACTGAGCTTCGCGAAAACTTGTTCGTATGCCCGCGATGCAATCACCACCACCGCATTGGCAGCGCAGAATATTTCGAATTCCTGTTCAACAACAATGAGTATACCGTGATGTTCGAAGAGATCCGCTCCAAGGATTTTTTGAACTTTACCGACCTCAAATCGTACAAGAAAAGGCTGGACGAAACCTGGGCCAAGACAGACATTACCGATTCCATCCGCATTGCAAAAGGAATGGTGCACGATAATTTGCTGGTGGTGGGCTGCATGGACTTCGAGTTCATTGGCGGATCGTTGGGCAGCGTGATGGGCGAACGCATCTGCAGGGCCATCGACCATTGCCTGCAACACCGGCTGCCCTTGCTGATCATTTGCAAATCAGGCGGTGCACGCATGATGGAAAGCGCATTTTCACTGATGCAATTGGCCAAGGTATCGGGCAAGCTTACGCAACTGAGCGCCGCCAGCATCCCCTATATTTCTTTATTGACCGACCCCTCGTTCGGAGGTATATCTGCTTCGTTCGGCATGCTCGGCGACCTGAACATAGCCGAACCCGGCGCCCTGATCGGATTTGCCGGCCCCCGCGTAATTAAAGAAACCATCAAGAAAGACCTGCCCGAAGGTTTCCAGCGCAGCGAGTTTCTGCTGGAACACGGCTTTCTCGACTTCATCGTTCACCGGAAAGAACTGAGGGATAAACTGGGGACAGTGTTGACTTTGTTTAAAAACTAAGAAAATTCTATGGTCAATAAGTCAATGGGTCATTAAGTCATTAGTGATCTACGCCTGAAATGACTCATGACCTAATGACTCAATAACTTTCTAATGGAAATCCGCAACCGGAATGCCTACCACGAATTTTTCATCGAGGATAAATACTCAGCGGGCATGGTATTGTCCGGCACCGAAGTAAAATCACTGCGCGAAGGCAAGGCCAGCTTCAACGATAGCTATTGTTATTTCAACAAGGGAGAATTGTGGGTGAAGAGCCTTCACATTGCAGAATATTCTCATGGCACCAGCAGCAATCACGATCCGATGCAGGACCGTAAGCTGCTGCTCCAGAAAAGGGAACTTAAAAAGCTCGAAGGCAAGATCAGGGAAAAAGGATACACCGTGGTGCCGCTAAGGATCTATTTTAATGAAAAGGGATTGGCCAAGATGGAGCTTGGCCTTGGTAAAGGCAAAAACTTGTACGATAAGCGGGAAACCATCCGCCAGCGCGACACCGAACGCGAAATGAAGCGCCACCTAAAATAGGTCATTGGGTCATTGAGTCATTAGATCATTGAAATTATTGATTATTGATTATTAACTAGTGACCTATTGACCCAATGACTTAATGACCTAATGATTATTTAACATCAGTTTTAAACAGAAATCAAAAATTCAAAAAACTGGCTTGATTTTTTCGAGTATCTTCAATCATTATTGCCGGCCCATCTTTCAGCTAAACGAACCCGCAATGAAAAAAACCGCCTCTTTTACCATTTTCCTTCTTTCCGGATTGTTGTCTTTTTCTCAAACCATTACCGGCTCCTGGTATGGCCGCGCAGACGTGGACATGGAAGGATTGCACGACAACTATCTTACAGAACTGATCTTAAAACAAAAAGGCGATGAAGTAGAGGGAGTGTTCGGCTATTACTTCAAGAACATGTACCAAAGCGTTTTTATCAGGGGTACTTATGATAAAAGGACAAGGCAGGTATACATCAAGAACATCCCGGTGATACATTACCGCTCGAATGTTGCGCAGCGATTGGATTGTCCCATGGACTTCGAAGGCACGCTGATGGTATCGAAGGCGAAGAGCTCGCTGCAGGGATTTTTTCTGAGGCAGGCAAAATACAAATACACCTGTCCTGACATTCGCGTAAATTATACGCTTGATGGCAACGAACTGAACCAGGATTCCATTCTGAGAAATACCGTTGCGGGGGTAAAGGTCTGGTCTCCCCTGCCCGATGACGTGGTATACACGCAAACTACTACGGCCAATACCGCAAAAGACATTGCTCCCGAAGCAAACAATGCGCAGCAGGAGTTGGTAACAAGGTATGAGGCCAGGAAGAACATTTTACAACAGGAGATCACGGTATCCTCGGACTCATTGCGTATTAGTTTTTACGATAATGGAGATATCGATGGCGACAGCATTTCTGTTTTCATGAATGGCTCCCCTGTGTTGGCCCGCAAAGAGCTGGATGTGCGCGGACTGAACCTGTACGTGAAGCTTGACAGCACCAAAGCCGTCAACGAGATCAGCATGTTCGCGGAAAACCTCGGAAAATTCCCTCCCAATACCGCACTGATGGTGGTGTATGACGGCGACGCACGAAAGGAAATTTATCTTTCGAGCAGCTTTACCCAAAACGCGTCGGTAAGAATAAAAAGAAAGAAATAATTTCTACGCGTGATGCTCCGGGTTATAAGTTATGAATTACGTTTGCCGAGATGATCGATAATCCATAATGCAATGGCTGATCCCTCACATACCTACTTAGCACTGGGAGACTCTTACACAATCGGCGAAGGCGTTCCCCTGCATGAATCCTTTCCTTACCAGGCCGTGCAAATGCTCAGGAAGGCCGGCAAGCGCTTTCATGCGCCCGAGATCATCGCCAAAACAGGATGGACCACCGATGAATTGTCCGCGGCCATTGCACAAACTGCTCTACAACCAACTTACGATCTTGTAACGCTGCTGATAGGCGTGAACAATCAATACCGCGGAAGAAGCATCGAAGAATACGCAGTGCAATTTGACGAGCTGCTGCAACAGGCCATCACCTTTGCAGGAAATCAGCCCGGGCATGTGGTGGTGCTTTCCATCCCCGACTGGGGCGCTACTCCCTTTGCAGCAGACCGCGACCCCCAAAAAATTGCAACGGCCATCGATGCTTTTAACATGATCAACAAGACCATTTCCAATAATTACAAAGTGCACTACCTCGATATTACGCCCGGCACCCGTACTTCGGCAAGTGATGAGAGCATGCTGGCCCCGGACAAACTGCATCCTTCCGGCAAGGAATATAAGCGGTGGGCGGAAAATCTTGCAACAACCGTGGGCGGGACATTCAATTAACCATCTCAGTTTTTTCACCGTTTTGTAAGAAGCCCGTTCAATCAACGACTAATGAATAAAGCAGCCAACCTGAATGGAAAAAGAGTTTATTGAATTGATCAACCAAAATAGGGGATTGATATTCAAAGTTTGTAATCTCTATTGTGACGATGAAGAAAACCGGAAGGACCTGTTCCAGGAAGTTGTTTTGCAACTCTGGAGATCGTTTTCCGCGTTCAGGAAAGAATGCGCCACCAGCACCTGGATATACCGGGTGGCCCTTAATACAGCTATATCCAATTTCAGGAAAGAATCCAAAAAGCCATCGAAACAACCATTGGGTTTAAGTGAATTTGAGATACCGGACATTCCCGCCGGAAATGATGACCGCGAAAATAAGAGCATGTTGAAGCTGGCCATTGAAAAGCTTACAGAAATAGAAAAGGCCATTATAATGTTATACCTGGACGAAAAAAGCTATGAAGAGATCAGTGAAATCGTGGGAATCTCCATCAGCAACGTGGGCGTAAGACTAAACAGGATCAAGAACAAATTGAGCAATCTTATAAAAACAACGCAGATATGAATATCGAGCAAATAAAGAAGGAGTGGCAGCAATTCGAACAAAGGCTGACACTATCGCAACGGTTGAATGAACAGCTTATCATGAGCATGCTAAAAGAAAGGTCACGGTCCCGGGTTTCAAAGATCAGGCGTGACAGTTCTTTATACCTGTTGCTGATGGTCATAAACCTTGGCTTAATAACCAGCATATTTATCGGCAATCCTTTCGATTTCGTTTATGTTTTCCAATACATTCCATTCGGTCTCCTGGCATTGGGCGTTGTGCTGGCAATAATTTCACTGGTCAAAACCATGCGGCGTTTTAACGTTAACCTAAGCAATGTAAGCCTGGATGATTTTTTGAAGGAAACCATCCTCGGCTACGAAAAGAATAAAAAGATCGAAGGCTGGTTTGGCCTTAGCATGTTTTGCGCAGGCTTGTTGACCGTTTTTTCGTTCTTGCCGAAAAAGCTGGAAAATAAAGACCTGTGGACAGCCTTGGGCGAGACCGCAATTAGCCTGACAATAACCTTAGTTATTTATTTTATCGCTTTTAAGGCTGGAGCTTTCAAAAACAAGAAACGTGAAGCCTTTGAGCAGGACCTGAAGGAGCTGCGTGAATTAAAAGCAATTTCGTCCGACCTGAACAGCAATTAGATCTTCAATACGGTCTCTTTCTTATGATCATACAGGCCATTGCTGCTTGCAGTAAGCGTTTCTTTACCCGTGCGCAATGCGTGTTCATCGCTGGCCATTTGCAATAACTCTTCTTTTGCCAGCGCCACATCGTAGGGACCGACACTGGATATAAGTTTGGCAAGCACAGGCCCTATTTCTATCAGGATAATTAACAACGATAACAGCAGGTTGCTCCACCATACGCTGCTTTCTTCATCTGCCAGGTCGGACAGTGCTTTATTCCTTTCCAAAAAACCTACTTTGCCCGCGATGTCTGCCTCGTATTGGGCGCGTTTGGTTTCAGTAGTGGAGCGCGTAGTGGAAAGAATGTTGTCCTGCTGCGTGATGCCCGCCTGCAGTTCCTGCAGTTCGGGTGTGTATTGACGTATGGCATTGTTATAGGCCTGCTGCTTAAGCAGCGTAAGCGATTCGATGCCGCGCTGCATGGAACCGCCGGTACCATCTGCTTCGCTTACATATGCCTGTTGTAAGCGGTGCAGGGTGTCTTCAATCGCCTGTTTCCTTGCGCTAAGCCGGTTGCGTTCCAGCTCGGCGGTTTGCAGGGTGTTGGCCGTTTCCCTGTTCAGCAGGCTATCGTTCAACTGTATTTTCTTGTGCCGGTTCTCCAGCACTTTTACGTCGATCTCTTTTTCAAATATCTTCAGCTCCAGCGGCCGCGCAATGGTAATACCGATCAATACAGCGAGTATCAGCCTGGGAACGGCCATTCTTATCTGCTGGCCCCTGCTTATACCGTATTTGCGCATAGTGGACACCAGGAAGCGGTCGAAGTTGAAAATGATCAGTCCCCAGATGGCAGCAAAGCCCAAGGTCCACATCCAGTTGCCGAATACGCTGTGCACGGCGTAACCGCCGGCCAGCGCCGCCAGTACAAACGTGGCGAGTATCACCCCGCCGATACCAGCATACTTACTGTGCTCGGATGGAAATTTTCGCAACAGGTCCTGGTGCGCGCCTGCACACCACCACAAAAAATTACGCGGATTTTCTTTTTTGTTCGAATGTTCGAACGAGGCATAGGTCAACATGCCACCCTGCCCTTTGTTGGAAGGTTTCTCGGTCATAATAATGCATTAAAAGATAAGAGTAGCCTTACTGCAGAGTTGAAGTTGAACCCAAAGATTTTCTTTGGAGGAGGAACACTGCAAAGAACGGGAAAATGCAGTGAAAATTGTCAAAGAAAAGCTAATGTTCTTATGGCCATCCAGGTCATGATGATCACCACAGCCCAACCGATTATTTGCAACCATACCGGGTAGCGATAGCCTCTCATCAGGGACTGTTTACGCACGGCCAGCAGCATTAAAGCAAGAGCAACGGGCAAAATAAAACCGTTGAGCGTGCCTACTATTATTAATACCTGCACCGGCCTGCCGATAAATGCAAACACAAAGGTGGAAACAACGATGAACAGCGCAATGAACAACCGTTGATATCTTTCGATCACCGGATGCAGGCTCCGCAGAAATGAAACCGATGTATAAGCTGACCCCACCACCGATGTAATGGCCGCGCACCACAGCACCAATCCAAAAATGCGGTAACCGATATCACCGGCTGCAATTTGAAATACAGACGCGGCAGGATTACTTTTATTGAGGCTACCCCCCGCAACTACTACGCCCAGTGCGGCCATGAACAACAGGATGCGCATTAGCGATGCCAATAGTATGGCCTGTATGCTGCTGTTAGACACCGCACGCAGTTGCGATTTTCCGGTGATGCCTGCGTCCAGGAGGCGGTGCGCCCCCGCGAAACTGATATACCCTCCTACTGTTCCGCCTACCAGGGTTATGGTGGCGGTAATATCGAACTGCTCTGGCCAGAAGCTATGCTTTACCGCCTGCAACACCGGCGGCTGCGAAGTAATGGCCACGTATGCGGTAAGCCCGATCATTACAAAGCCCAGCAATTTTGCAAACCAGTCCATGGCCTTGCCCGCCTCGCGGAACCAAAAGATAATAATGGCGATAATGGCGCTGATGATGGCGCCGGTAAGCACATCTGTTCCGGCCATTACATTAATTCCCAGGCCGGCGCCTGCAACGTTACCGATATTGAAAGCCAGTCCGCCCGCCGCTATCAGTAACGCAAGCAATAAGCCGCTGCCGGGCAATACCGCGTTCGCGATATCGGGACCTCTTTGTTCGCTGATGGCCACGATGCGCCAGATGTTCAATTGTGCGGCAATGTCCAGCAGGATGGAACACAATATCACGAAGCCAAAACTGGTAAGCAGTTGCTGAGTAAATACCGTGGTTTGGGTAATGAAACCCGGACCGATGGCGGAAGTAGCCATAAGAAAGGCGGCGCCCAATAAAGCGGATCTGTTTTGCAAGTGTTGCGGCGTTTATTGTTCTACTTTATTACTGCTGGATAATGATGCCATTGTTTTTTAATTCCCGTGCTATCATGGCTGCAAACTCCACCGCATGCGGGCCGTCGCCATGGATGCAAATTGTTTCTGCCCGCATGGGAATTGTTTTTCCATCGATGGCGGTCACCGTGCCTTTGTTGATCATTTGCAATACCTGTTTCATCGATTGATCGGCATCAGTGATCAATGCGCCGGGCGCAGACCTCGAACGCAAGGTGCCATTACTTTCATACGTGCGGTCTGCAAATACTTCGTTCCGGAATTGCAAGCCTGTTGCTCTCGCGGCTGTTTCCATGAGGCTTCCGCTCAACCCATACAAAATCAATGAGGCGTCGAGGCTTGCAATGGCATTACAGATATGCGTACTTACTTCCGCATCCACCGCGGCCCTGTTGTACAACGCGCCGTGTGGTTTTACGTGGTGCAGCCTTGCACCGGCCTGTGCGCACACCGCCTGCAGCATGTTTATTTGCTCTATGATCAAAGATGGTATCTCCTTTAGTGATACCCCGGTCCCCAGCATATCGGTGCGTCCAAAATTTTCTTTGTCTGGATACGAAGGATGCGCGCCGATGGCGACATGGTATTGCAGGCAAAGGTCAACCGTTCTTTTCATCGTATCCATATCGCCCGCGTGGTAGCCGCAGGCAATATTGGCCGAGCTGATGTAAGGCATCAATAATGCATCGGAAGGATAACCTTCGCCCATATCGCAGTTGAGGTCAATGCCGCGCATACAGCTCTGTTAAATGGTCGCGGCACGAGCGTTCGATGATGCTGTTGTCGCGCATTTGAGAAAATAGCATTTGTTCCGCGGCGGCAATATCGGTTAGGTTAAAGCATATGGATGAACCCGGAAGCAGTTGCGCCAGCTTGGGCAGGTGCGCGGTAATGACACTGCCTATCCTGGGATATCCGCCCGTTGTCTGGTGATCGGCCATTAATATCATTAACCTTCCTTCAGGCAGTAATTGAATGGTGCCGAAGTCGACGCCGGACGATACCATTTCCATAGGTTCCTGCAATTGCAGCGAGGGTCCATTGAGCAACGAACCCATGCGGTCCGAGCGCTGGTCGATGGTGAATGCGGCCGTGGTGAGCGCAACCTTCGACGCATTGTCCAGCAACATCCATTCGGGGCCGGGAAGTATTAGTATTTGTTCCGGTTGATCGTATATTCTTTTATCGAGCACGCCCCAGGGCAAAGCGAGATGGTCTTTATCGGCCGGGATAGTTTTTGCAATGATCTCGCTGGTGTTGCGCAAAGGCAATACATCGCCCTTTGCCAGCATCCTGCCGGAATGCCCGCCGGCAGCTGCCTTCAGGTTGGTGCTGTAACTGTTCAGCCATTGCTGCACCTTAAAGCCGCCCTGCACCGCAACATACACGCGGGCCCCCCAATTCCATTTCAAAAATTGAAGTAAGGTGTTTCGTTTGACCATTACCGGTTGCCACATGGGAATGGCTTCGTTGTTGACAGTGGGCGTAAGGTCGGCGCCGCACACTGCTATCAACGCATCTTCCTTGAAAAACAATTGCGATGCGGGAAAGTGCAGCTCCAATACTGCTTCGTGGTTGGAATTGCCAACGAGGAAGTTTGCGGTGTCCGCGGCAAAGCTGTCCATGACCCCACCGGGATTGATGCCTTGTGCGGCATAACCGTAGCGGCCTCCGTCTTGTAAGGAATCGAGTATGCCGGCTTTGAAGATGGTGATTGACATGCGCAATTGGTTTTGCTCATTAGTCATTGAGTCAGTTATGAACGGGCTTCTTTTGTTTCCCAAGGTTGTCCGATTATCACCGTATTTAAATACCCGGTTATTTTATCCTTGAATTAACCTAATGACCCAATGATTCGATATTCAAGACCTCACGGCTCAAACGACCTAAATGTTCAATGACTCGAATTCTTGTACTGTAACCGGGTAAAACCGCACCATATCCCCTGCGTTCAACAACACCGGCGGATCTTTCGCCGCATTAAACAACTTCAATGGCGTACGCCCGATGATCTGCCATCCGCCCGGCGAAGCTAAGGGATAGATGCCTGTTTGCCATCCTGCAATGCCTACGCTTCCTGCCGCTACATCCCGCGGCTGCGGCCTGCGCGGCATTACGAGCCGCTCATCTACCTTACCCATGTATGGAAATCCCGGTAAGAAACCCAGCATATACACCCGGTACGTTGTTGAACAATGCAGTTGCACCAGTTCGTGCACCGTTAAGTTCTTTGTCCTTGCCATTTCTTCCAGGTCGGGACCAAACCGCGGATCATAACAAACAGGTATCGAAATTTCGCGGTCGGTCATCATGCCAAAATCTTCCGCTTGGTGCCACGCCTCCTCCAGTTTTTGTTTCACGAGTTCGAATGCGGTTGCAGGCGCAGTAACCACACCGGCAATATCACCACACAAACCGGTTTTGCCGACCCCACCAACAGCCGCCGCGTGACCCGAATGCTCATCCGCATCATCGGCCAACCTGGTTGAAATACCGGCAACATAACCGACCATATATTCCTTGTAAAGCAGCACCGGATCGTACAAAACGGTCAACGAACTATAGGCGGCAACCAGGTCCCTGAGCCCCGGAAAAGTATGCGCTCGCATCCAGGCGAGCACCGACAACACTTTGCGGTTTACCACCTCGTCGATGGTATTTCCCAGGTCCAACACCACGGAACGGTCGCTCAAAGCATAAATTTTGTATGTACTTAAATCGTTCATTTAAAACATAGTTGCAACAGTAACCTGCATAAAAATCGCAGGACATAAATATATTACTAACATGGTTGACGGTGGCACCAATTTTTTACTTTAATCGTTATACACTAAAATTGCACGCCCTCAAGAACGGGTTTAGGAAGTAATTATGGCAAAAAACTTATTGATAGTAGAATCACCGGCTAAAGCTAAGACCATCGAAAAGATCCTGGGCGAGGATTTTGAAGTGAGGAGCTGTTATGGCCATATCCGCGATCTTGAAAAAGACGATATGGGCATCGATATAAAGAACAATTACAAACCGCGCTATATAGTTCCCGAAGACAAACAAAAGGTTGTAAAAGAACTGAAGGGACTGGCCAAAAAGAGCGAAGAGATATGGCTGGCAACGGATGAGGACCGTGAAGGCGAGGCCATCAGCTGGCATTTGTGCGAAGTACTGGGATTGGACCCTAAAAAGACCAAGCGCATTGTTTTTCATGAGATTACCAAACCGGCCATACAGCAGGCCGTTAAAAATCCGCGCACCGTCGACATGAACCTCGTGAACGCCCAGCAAGCCCGCCGCGTGCTGGACAGGATCGTGGGCTTCGAGCTAAGCCCCGTGCTCTGGCGCAAAATGAGCATGAAGAACAACCTTAGCGCGGGCAGGGTGCAGAGCGTTGCAGTGCGTTTGATAGCCGAGCGCGAAAGGGAGATCAATGCATTTGTGCCGGTCAGCAGCTTCAGGGTATCGGCATTCTTTAGCGCAAAAGATGTATCGGATAAGAACGTGACCTTCCAGGCCGAAGGAAAAAAACACGCATCCGCCGAAACCGCCGAGGCATTCCTGCAAAGCTGCATCAATGCCAATTACAAGGTTACCGATATACAGGTAAAGCCCGCGAGGAAATCGCCGGCCGCGCCTTTTACCACTTCCACGCTTCAGCAGGAAGCCAGCCGCAAGCTGGGTTACTCCGTAAGCCGCACCATGTTGCTTGCACAGAAGCTGTACGAAAGCGGTAACATCACTTATATGCGGACCGACAGCGTAAACCTGAGCGACACTGCTTTAAACGATATTCATAATAAGATCGAATCGCAATACGGCGACCGCTACGTGCAGCCGCGCAAGTATAAAAACAAGAACGAATCCGCACAGGAAGCGCACGAGGCCATACGCCCTACCGCCATGCACCGGCTGAACGTTGATGAAGCCGACTGCCGCAAGCTGTACGAGCTTATCTGGAAAAGGACCATGGCAAGCCAGATGGCAGACGCCGAACTGGAAAAGACCATCGCAAAGATCCAGATCTCTACCAATAAGGAAGAGTTGACAGCACAAGGTCAGGTATTGAAGTTCGACGGATTTTTAAAAGTGTACCGTGAAGACCGCGATGATGAAGACATGGGCGAAGACGAAACGGAAGAAGGCATGCTGCCGCCGCTGAACGTAGGGCAACAACTGCCGCTGCAATCGATGCAGGCCGTGGAAAGGTTTACACGTCCCCTGCCCCGTTTTACAGAAGCATCGCTCGTAAAAAAACTGGAAGAGCTTGGCATTGGGCGTCCCTCCACGTATGCGCCTACCATCTCCACCATTCAAAAAAGAGGATACGTGGAAAAGCGCGATAAAGAAGGCATCAAGCGCGAGTACCGCATACTGGAACTAAAGAACAACCGCATTCAAAAAGACACGGCCCAGGAAAATACCGGTGCGGAAAAATCAAAATTGTTTCCGACAGACCTGGGATTGGTGGTGACGGATTTTTTGAAGCAATATTTCGATGACATCATGGACTATCATTTTACCGCCCGCATCGAACAGGAGTTCGATGAGGTTGCAAGCGGCAATATGAAATGGAATTCCATGATCGATGATTTTTATATCCCATTTAAAAAAGATGTAGAGAATACGATCGAAACAGCAGAACGCATCAAAGGCGAACGTGAGCTGGGCATCGATCCCGAATCTGGAAAAAAAGTAATTGCGCGCATGGGAAGATATGGGCCGATGGTGCAGATAGGCGATGTGAGTGATGAAGAAAAGCCGCGGTTTGCCAAGCTGAAGAACACGCAGAGCATCGAGACCATCAGCTTCGACGAGGCAATGGAACTCTTTAAGCTGCCCAGAATGCTGGGCTCGTTCGAAGACAAGGATGTGAGCGTGAACATCGGCAGGTTCGGGCCTTACATTGCGCACGATGGCAAGTTTTATTCACTGGGAAAAGAGCTGGACCCTTACAGTATTTCTTTAGAGGAGGCCACACCTATCATTGCTGAAAAACGTAAAGCTAAAGAGGAGCGCACCATCAAGGTCTTTGAAAAAGAAAAGATTCAGGTGCTGCGCGGCCCTTATGGACCTTATATCAAGCAGGGATTGCGCAACTATAAATTATCAAAGGAGCAGCAGGAAAGAGCAGCGGACCTTACCATTGAAGAAGTAAAGAAGACCATCGAGGAACTGAAGGCCAACCCGCCGAAAAAAGTGCCGAGGGGCAAGAAGAAGAAATAGCTAAGCGTTATAATTACAGGTGAATGTGTATATGTGGATAATGATTTTATAGAAATTTTAAAACTTGCTGGATATTGACTTTGCATAGAAATGCTGTCTATATATCAGCAATCAGTGCCCATGCAGGAAAATAAAGAAATAAAAGCCCTATTTCATTTGATCGATGATCCGGACGAAGAGGTTTTTAACGCGGTGTCTGGCAAGATCATGGATTATGGAAGAGGCATCATTCCGAACCTGGAAAATCTTTGGGAGAACACGCCCAGCGAGGACATCCAGGAACGCATAGAATTATTGATCCACCGCCTTCACTACCGCGACCTTACCGAAGAATTTGAAAGCTGGAACAAAAGTCCTTACCAGGACCTGCTCACCGCTTCTATTTTGGTGGCGCGCTTTCAATATCCAGAGCTGGCCACCACTTCCATCATGCAGGAAATGGAAAAGCTGCGCAGGAACATCTGGCTCGAGCTGAACAGTTATCTTACGCCGCTGGAGCAGGTGCACGTTGTAAGCAGCATCCTGTACAATTATTATGGATTGAAAGGAATGGAAGTAGGCTACCAGCATCCCGAAGAATTTTTGATAAACAAAGTGCTGGAATGCAAGCGCGGCAATACCATCAGCAACGGCATATTATACCTGATCCTGAGCGAGCTGCTGGACATTCCGGTAAAGGCCATCAATATTCCCAAGCAATTCGTACTGGCCTTCTTTAAATCGGGCATCGCCCCCGACGATGATTCCAGCATGCAACAACAGATCGAGTTTTACATCGATCCCCTGAGCGGCCAGGTGTTTACGCATAAAGACGTAGAGAATTATTTCCGTAGGATATCGGTTCCGCCGGTGCCTTCTTACTTCAAACCCATGAACCACCGCCGCATAATACAAACGCTGCTGGAAGAGTTCAGCAAGTGTTTCGACAACCCGAAAGATCAATACAAACAAAAAGAATTGATCATATTGTCGGAATCCTTACACGAAGGATAAGCGGCTATGGGCTACGGCTATAACCGTAACCCATAACCGAAATATTACAAGCTTAGTTTCCAGCCGTCGCGGTATTCTCTCTTCACAAACTGGTTGGCCTCGTCGAAATTGGTGATCTTCATATTCTTTGCGTCCCACAACAGTTTCTTGCGTCCCAGGTATTTATCGCCCCATCCTTTCAGCTTGGGGTTTTGCAGCATCCAGCTGCGGATGGCGAGGTTGCCGATCAGGATACTTTCAGTAAAAGGCCCGGCAAATTCAAATGGCGAGCTGGTCACGCCCTTTCCATATCCATCGAAGCAGGCGTTTACCCATTGGATATAGTGTCCTTCGGGCACGCGCTTGATCTTTTCTGCCGGCATTTTTACTTGTTTCATCAATTTGGTGGGTAACAACCTGGGGTTGGCGCCATAACAATCCACCATCAATTTTCCTTTGGTGCCTTCGAAAATGGCGCCGCCGTCCCAGTTGCCCATTTCTTCATCAGGCAATAATTCTTCCGGGCGTTCGGGCAACAATCCTCCGTCCATCCAGGTTACCTTGATCTTGCCTTTGCCATCTTTGCGTGGGTAACCGAGGTGAATGATGGAAGCGGGCGGGCAACTGTCGACATAATTGGATTCGGCGAAAAATCCTTTCCAGTTGCCGGTGACGCTGCATTCTACTTCGGTTGGATAATCGATGGGTAAAATGCGGAACACGGGGTCCATGATGTGACAAGCCATATCGCCCAATGCACCGGTGCCAAAAGCCCACCAGCCTCTCCAGTTAAAAGGAAGGTAAGCAGGATTGTAG
Source organism: Chitinophagaceae bacterium (assembly GCA_035628135.1). GTDB lineage: Bacteria > Bacteroidota > Bacteroidia > Chitinophagales > Chitinophagaceae > DASPKM01. The sequence goes on from DASPKM010000004.1 coordinate 275,947, forward strand.
TCGATGTATGGCGCCGGGCCAAGCCAAAGGTTCCAGTCCAGTTCTTTCGGCACTTCATGATTGCCGGTGGGTGTGGGAACGCCCTGCGGCCATACAGGACGGTTAGTCCAGCATTGCACCGAACGCACCTCGCCAATAAGTCCTGCGTCGACCATTTCCTTTGCTTTGCGCACACCGTCGCCGGAACCCCCTTGGTTACCCATTTGCGTAACCACCTTGTATTTTTTTGCGGCTTCGGTGAGCACGCGTGCTTCATAAATATCGTGCGTCAGCGGCTTTTGCGTGTACACATGCTTGCCCATTTGCATAGCGGCCAGCGTGGCTACGGCGTGCGTATGGTCTGGTGTGGAAATGGACACCGCGTCGATGTTCTTACCTTCTTTCTCCAGCATTTCACGAAAGTCCTTGTAATATTTTGCATTGCTGAAGCGCTTTACGGAATCGGCCGCCTGGCGGTCGTCTACGTCGCAGAGCGCCACGATGTTCACTCTCGGGCTTTTTGCAAATTCACGGAGGTCGCTGGCGCCTTTGCCACCCGCGCCTATGCCCGCAATGTTCAACTTATCGCTGGGTGCAACGTGGCCCCTGCCCAGTACATGCCGCGGCACAATAAAAAAGCCGGCGGCAGCCAGCGAAGTATTGCGTATGAATTTGCGGCGCTTTTGATCTGTCATTATAATGAGTTTTTAATTGTAAGGGGTCATTGAGTCATTAGGTCATTTAGTCAAGTAAGTCATTGGATTTTGATTGATGTTTTTCTTCACCAATGACTTAATGACCTATTGACCTAGTGACTTCTATAAAAGTTGTGCTTCTGCTGTAATGTTGATCGCGGACAAAGCCTTGGACACGGGGCAAGTGTTCTTGGCTTCTTCCACACATTGCTGAAAACGTTCCTGGCTGATGTCAGGCACTTTTGCCTTTACTACCAGTCGCGAGCTTTCGATAACGCCGTTGTTGAGCGTAACGGTAGAGGTGGTTTCGATGGAATCCGGAATAAAGCCAGCGCTTCCCAGCACGAAACTCAGTTTCATGGAAAAACATCCGGCATGCGCAGCCGCTATCAGTTCTTCGGGATTGGTGCCTGTGCCTTGCTCGAACCTCGACTTGTATGAATATTGATTCTTGCTGAGTACTGAGCTTTGCGTGGTCACATTTCCACTGCCTTCTTTACCTGAGCCATTCCAGATGGCTGTTGCCGTGCGGTCCATATGTAAGATTTAAAAGTTTAAAAGACAAAAGTCAAAAGTGAATAACTTTCAGCAAGCCATAAGTTTACGATATATCTTTAGCTTTTGACTTTTGGCTGTAAACTTTTCACTTTCGAATGTCAAAATAAAGGAAAAAAGCTATGACTATTTCATGGGATGATTTTGAAAAAATAGATATCAGGGCAGGAACTGTTATTGAAGTGAATGATTTTCCCAGGGCGAGGAAGCCGGCATACCGGATGCTGATCGATTTCGGGGAACTGGGTCTCAAGCGATCGTCGGCCCAGGTAACCGCAATGTACACTAAGGAAAGCCTGCTGAACAAGCAGGTAATAGCGGTTGTGAACTTCCCACCCAAGCAGATAGCGGATTTCATCAGCGAATGCCTGGTGCTGGGGGTTTACACAGCCGAAAAAGAAGTAATTTTATTACAGCCCGAGCGGCAGGTCCAAAACGGCTGGAAGATCGGGTGAACTGGTCATTAAGTCATTGAGTCATTGAGTCAATAGGTCATTGGGTTTATGGCTAATGGCTAATGACTAATAACCTAATGACTTAATGCCCCCAATAACCTCCACATATTACCAGTCGCCATTAGGCCTGTTGCGCATTGCAGGCACCGAGCAGTTTATTTCAGAAGTCCATTTCATGCACGATGGAGAGACAGTGCAAAACCAATCGCCTCCACAGCCGGGCCCGCTTGTGATCCAATGCGTGGAAGAGCTGATACAATACTTCCAGGGACAAAGAAAACAATTCGACGTGCCGGTTTACCAGGAAGGCACCGGCTTTCAGCAAAGAGTATGGAGTGAATTGCTGAGCATCTCCTACGGGAAAACCATCTCTTACCTCGAGCTATCTAAGCGGCTCGGCGATATTAAAGCTATCCGCGCGGCCGCCTCCGCGAATGGAAGGAACAATATCGCTATTATCGTGCCCTGCCACCGGGTAATAGGATCCGATCAAGGCCTTGTAGGATATGGCGGCGGCCTTTGGAGAAAGAAATGGCTGCTGCAGCACGAGGCCAGGCAGGTCCATGGCGTTCAAACGCTTTTTTGATATTTAAACAAAGTGTTTAAATATATGTTTAAACTCCAATTATATCAGCGGTAATCTTCATCTTTGCGGTTTGATTTATTTTCACGCACCATGAGTAGACATATCATTCCCGGTATCCTTTTCTTATTGGTAACCTGCCTGGTAGCATGCAAGGATGATGATAAGAAGGTGGCTGCCCCGGGGCGGGGACAGCAAGCAGGCGGAGGCGGCAATCGCGCCGCCATGCCCGTTCAGGCCGAAGGGTTTATCGTTAAAACTCGTCCAATGAGCGAAGAGCTCGAAGTACCCGGTAGTTTATTGCCTTACGAAGAAACCGCCATCATGCCCGAGATCTCAGGCCGGGTGGTATCACTTAACGTACGTGAAGGCAATTTTGTGAATAAGGGCGTGATGCTCGCCAAGCTGTTCGATGGTGACCTGCAGGCTCAATTGAAAAAATTGCAGGTGCAATTGCAGATATCGGAAAAAACAGTAGAACGGTACGGTGAGTTGTTGAAAATTCAAGGCATCAGCCAACAGGAATACGACCTTGCGCAACTGCAGGTTAATAACCTGAAGGCCGATATGGATATTGTGCGGGTGAGCATTGCTAAAACAGAAATACGCGCTCCCTACTCTGGCAGGCTCGGCCTTCGCAACATCAGCGCAGGCGCCTATGTAAGCCCAAGCACTGTTATCACGACACTACGAAAGGTTGACCAGCTGAAGCTGGAATTTTCAGTGCCCGAGAAGTACAGCAACAATATGAAACCCGGCAGCGAAGTGAAGTTCGGATTGGAAGGCGCAAAACAAAAGTTCACGGCCAGGGTAATTGCAACAGAAGCCTCTATCGAAGCCAATACGCGTACCCTGAAAGTAAGGGCTGTGGTGAATGGAAACAGTTCCAATCTGGTGCCCGGTGCTTTCGCGAAAGTGAATTTGCAAATGGGCAGGGATGCACAATCCATTGTCATCCCCACGCAGGCAGTAATACCCCAGGCCAGGAACAAGCGCGTGATCATTTATAACGGTGGTACAGCAAAGTTCCAGGTGGTTACAACAGGCATCCGCGACTCATCGTATGTGCAGGTCACCGAGGGATTGAATGTTGGCGATACGATCGTAACTACAGGTTTGCTCGCCATCCGTCCCGATACCAAGATCAATCTGACCAAGGTGCAGTAACAACTGCGGCTTGAAGCTATAAGCTGTGAGCTGCGGGTAAAAGGACTTATAGAATGAACATATCAGAATTAAGCTTACGGCGGCCGGTACTGGCAATTGTATTGAACATTATCATCGTTCTGTTCGGCGCCATCGGTTTCAGTTTTTTGGGTGTGCGCGACTATCCCGCTATCGACCCGCCTAACGTAAGCGTACGTACCTCCTATCCCGGCGCGAATGCCGACATTATAGAATCCCAGATCACAGAGCCGCTCGAAAAAGCCGTCAACGGTATCGCTGGTGTAAAGAACATCACATCGTCCAGCAGCCAGGGAACCAGCAGCATTAACGTGGAGTTTGAGCTGAACGTTGACATGGAAGCCGCGGCCAACGACGTACGCGATAAAGTATCGCAGGCAAGCCGCTCATTACCCAACGACCTTGATGCGCCGCCCGTGGTATCAAAGGCCGATGCCAGCAATGACCCCATCCTCTCCATGACGGTGCAAAGCAATACGCGCAACCAACTGGAAATAACGGAATATGCCAACAATGTATTGGTAGAAAGGCTGCAAACCATTCCCGGCGTAAGCACCATCGGTATTTGGGGTGAAAAGCGCTTCGCGATGCGCATCTGGTTCGATCCCGCAAAGCTGAGCGCTTACAATCTTACCCCCGGCGATGTGCAACAGGCATTGCAACGTGAAAACGTTGAATTGCCTTCGGGAAAGATCGCCGGTAATACCACTGAACTTTCCATCCGGACATTCGGGCGTTTGTCAACCGAAGAAGATTTCAATAATGTCATCATTAAGAATGTCGGCGGCAGCGATATTAAATTAAAAGATATCGGCGAAGCAGTGCTTGGTCCCGAAAATGAGGAGACGGTTTTGAAAGAGAGCCGCATTCCCATGATAGCACTGGCTATTATTCCACAGCCCGGATCGAACTATGTTTCCATCTCTAATGAATTTTACAAGCGTTATGAGCAGTTGAAGAAAGAAGTGCCGGAAGACATCAAGCTGGACATTGCAATGGACCAGACCCAATTTATCAAGCGTTCCATTGCAGAGGTAGAAGAAACCCTCATGATCGCGATCATATTGGTGGTATTGATCATTTACCTGTTTTTCCGCGACTGGATCATCGCGATACGTCCGTTGATAGACATTCCTGTTTCACTGATCGGTGCATTCTTCATCATGTACCTGAGCGGATTTACCATTAACGTACTGAGCCTCTTGGGCATCGTGCTGGCCACGGGCCTGGTGGTGGACGATGGTATTGTTGTTACGGAAAACATCTTTAAAAAAATGGAGCATGGCATGGACAAATGGCGTGCTGCAAGAGAAGGCTCCAAAGAAATTTACTTCGCGGTCATCGCTACTTCCATTACACTGGCGGTGATCTTTTTGCCCATCATCTTCCTGGAAGGTTTTGTAGGAAGGCTGTTCCGCGAGTTCGGGATTGTGGTGGCCGGCGCGGTACTGATATCGGCCTTTGTTTCGCTGACGCTTACGCCGGTATTGAACGTGTTCCTTACGCGCAAGCAACACAGGCATTCGTGGTTTTACAATAAGACCGAGCCTTTCTTCCGTTGGATGGAGAACGGCTATCATAAGTCATTGCGCCGCTTCATGCGTGCGCGCTGGCTGGCACTCCCGATCGTTCTGGCATGTATTGCCATGGCCTGGCTTCTCGGACGCAATTTGCAGTCGGAGCTGGCGCCCATGGAAGACCGCAGCCAGTTCAGGTTACAGGTAACTGCTCCCGAGGGCACTTCGTTCGATCATATGGACCAGTATGTAGACAAGCTGTCGCAGCTCATGCTGGATTCAGTACCCGAAAAAAGGATCATATTAACCGTTACCTCCCCTGGCTTTACCGGCTCTGGCTCAGCTAACTCCGGGTTTGTGCGCGTTACGCTGGTGGACCCCGAGAACCGCGAACGCTCGCAACAGGAAATCGTGAACATGGTAAACAGGAACCTGCCGAAGTTTCCGGAAGGAAGAGCATTTGCCATCCAGGAACAAACCATTTCAGTTGGCCGTAGGGGCGGACAGCCCGTGGCGTTTGTATTGCAGAATAATAACTTCGAAAAATTGCAGCGGGTACTTCCACAATTTCTTGAAGAAGCCAACAAGCATCCCGTCCTGCAGAGCGTGGACTCGGACCTGAAATTCAACAAGCCTGAATTACGCATTACCATCGACCGGTTGAAGGCAAGCGAATTAGGGGTAAGCGTGGGGGATATATCCGAGACATTGCAATTAGCCCTTAGTAACCGCAGGCTCGGTTATTTCATAAGGCAGGGCAAGCAATACCAGGTAATCGGGCAAGTGGCACGTTCGGACCGCGACGATCCCACCGACCTGAAAAATATTTACGTGCGCAACAACCGCAACGAGATCATTTCACTGGATAATCTTGTGACCATTACAGATGAAACCACTCCGCCTACTATCTATCACTTCAACCGCTATAAATCCGCCACTGTTACAGCAGGGCTGGCGCCCGGCAAAACCATTGGCGATGGCATAAAAGCGATGGAAGAGATCGCAGACAAGCTGCTGGACGACACCTTCGCTACCGCGCTTTCGGGCAGTTCGAGGGATTTTGCTGAAAGCTCAGGCAATACGCTGTTTGCCTTCCTGTTGGCAACGGTCCTTATTTTCCTGGTATTGGCGGCGCAGTTTGAGAGTTTCATCGATCCGTTTGCGATCATGGTGACGATCCTGCTGGCGATTCCGGGCGCGGTCCTTTCGCTGTGGATATTCGGCCAAACGCTGAACATTTTTTCGCAGATAGGCATGATCATGCTTGTGGGGCTGGTTACCAAGAATGGCATCCTGATAGTAGAATTCGCCAATAAGAAACGCCTCGCGGGCGTGCCCAAGATACAAGCGGTAGTGGAAGCGTCCACGGCACGGATGCGACCTATTCTCATGACGAGCCTCGCCATGTCGCTGGGCGCCTTGCCCATAGCGCTGTCGATCGGCGCCGCGGCCACGAGCCGGATCCCGCTGGGCATCGTGATCGTGGGTGGCATAATGTTCTCATTGATACTGACCTTGTATATTGTCCCTGCCGTATATTCTTATCTTTCCACCAGCAAAAAGAAAAGCGAGCTGGATACGCTGGCACCCGCCGAGCCAGTATCCCTTAAAACAGAATTGGTATGAAGATGATCAGATATTGTTTATTGCTGTCGGCATTGGTTGCGGCAAATGTTTGCTATACACAGGTGCTGACATTGGAAGAGGCTATTTCGACCGCATTAAAGAACAACTACAATATCCTGCTCGCCAGGATCGATTCCGCGTCTGCGGCGCTGGATAATTCCTATGCCAATGCCGCTTTCATTCCGCAAATCAATGCAAACGCCGGCCGCGCGTGGAATGTGAATGCACAAAAAGTAGAGTTTGCCGATGGAAGAAAACGCGATACTTCGGGGTTAAAGAACAATAACATCAATGCCAACGTAGCCCTCAACTGGACATTGTTCGACGGGCTGCGCATGTTTGCCACGCGCGACAGGCTCGCGCAATTAGTGGAATTGGGAGAGCTGACGGTAAAGAACGAAGTGGTGAACACCATTGCATCCGTGATTGCAACCTACTACAATGTGGTGCAGGAAAAACAACAGCTCCGCGCCATAGAAGAGCAAATGAGCATCAATGCAGAGCGGGTAAAGCTGGCCGATAGAAGATTATCAGTAGGCCTCGGCACTCGCCAGGAATTGTTGCAGGCGCAAACCGACCTCAATGCGCAACGGTCGGCGCAACTGGGCCAGCGCACGGCGATCGAACAATTGAAACAGCAGTTGAACCAGGTAATGGGCGTAGACATTGCGCGGTCCTACGATGTGCTGGACACCATTCCCATCAACCCCTCCATTCAACTGGAGGAAGTAAGAAGCGCCGCCGAAACAAACAACCCGCAATTGTTGATTGCACGCAAGAACATTGAGATCTCCAATACAGTGTTGCGTGAGCGGAAGGCCGAATTTCTTCCAACGCTGTCCTTTACATCGGCTTATAGCTTTACCAGGAACAATAACAATGCAGTGGTTAACGTGCAGGCACAACCGCTTTTTTCGCTCAACCGCGGACTAAACTATGGATTTACGGCAAGTATTCCGATCCTGAACAATTTCAATACGCGGCGTTTGGTAAGACAGGCGAAGCTGGACATCCGCTTCAACGAGATTCAATTGGAGAACCAGCGGTCGCTGCTGGACCTCGGCATTTACAATGCATTTAAAACATATCAATTCCAGAAACAGGCGCTCGAGCTGGAAGAAAGCAATATTCAACTCGCGAAAGACAATGTGTTCATTGCATTTGAGCGATACCGCCTCGGCGTATCTACTTACCTGGAGCTCCGCGATGCACAGCAAAGCCTGGAAACAGCTTATAACCGCCTCATTGACGCGAGATACAATACAAAATTAGCAGAAACGGAATTGCTGAGATTGAGGGGAGATCTGGTGAGATGATTATCGCAGTTCCCCACCTGTAAATGCTAAAGGCAACAATGTGCTCGCTTTCGGTATCACGATCACTTTTCCTTCCATGCCCCCAAGAATAAGGCGGATAGGATGTTTTGCGCGGCTTTCAAATTCCTGCAACGATTGCCTGCATATGCCGCAGGGTGCCACGGGATGGTCGCTTTTTCCCTGCTCGTTGTTATAGCTGATGGCAATAATGCTGATGGGAACCTTGGGATATAAGGATGATGCCGATGCCAGCAGTACACGCTCCGCGCAAAGGCCTATGGGAAACGACGCGTTTTCCTGGTTGCTGCCGGCAACAATTTCGCCATTGGCCATCCTGGCAACGGCGCCTACCTGGAAGTGTGAATACGGCGCATAAGCATGCTGGGTAACTTCACGGGCTTCTTTTAAAAGCCAGGCATCTTCTTCCGGCAAGTCGTTGACGGAGTTGTAAACCTCGTATGTAAATTGATAGACTTCTTTGTTCATGAATGTAGTTTAGTGTAGGTTCGGGCGGTGCTCAATTGATCGTCCGGAACAATCGCTTCCACCGTATCCCGTCGCCATAGCTCATCCATATCAACCAGGCCTCGCCTACTACATGGTCTTCGGGCACGAATCCCCAAAAGCGCGAATCCTGTGAGCTGTGGCGGTTGTCGCCCATCAGCCAGTAATAATCCATTTTAAATGTGTACTGATTGGTGGGCTGATCGTTGATATAAAATTTACCATCCCGCATTTCGAGCTTGTTGTGCTCATATACGCGTATGGCGCGTTCGTACAGCGAATAATTTTCCGGCGTTAGCGTAAGCGTGGCGCCTTTTTTTGGTATCCACAGCGGCCCGAAATTATCTTCGTTCCAACGGTGCAGCGTATCATAAGGATATACGGGATACGGCGAATTGAGGACGGGCGTTATCGATTTTGCAAGCCCGCTGGAAAGCATTTTCTGCTTTGCATCCATCGTAAGCAACATCGTATATTCATTGGGCCTGCCCGTTTCATTGAACTCGCTGGGTTTTTTTGTAATGTCCACATCGTATTCTTCCAGCATGGTTTGTTTGTCCATTAACTGCCCACTCGTAACTACAACATAGCTCATTTGCGATTTGGGAGGCGCTTCCGTGGCCTTGCCATTGACGTATATTACCGCATCCCTTATTTCTATCGTATCGCCTGCAATGCCCACGCACCGCTTGATATAGTTTTCGCGCTTGTCGACAGGACGGACGACCAATGGGAATTGCTCCGGGTGATCGAGCACGAATTTCCTGGCGGCATTCACATCGCCATTGGCGATCATGGGTTCGCGCAACACCTGGTAATAAGGTTGCTCAGACTGAAATCCTTCGCGGTTGATAACGGTATCGCCCGCGGGGAAATTAAACACCACCACGTCGTTGCGTTTTACCGGTGCGGCAAACCAGCGCCTGTAAGGAATATGAATGAGCTCAGAGTAAGACCTTGCATTGGTACCTGGAATGGTGTGGTGCACAAAAGGAACGGCCAGGGGTGTATTGGGAAGGCGTGGACCATAGCTGAGCTTGCTCACGAACAGGAAATCATTTACCAGCAGGGTTTTTTCCATGGAGCCTGTTGGAATGGTGTACGCTTCAAAAACAAAAGTGCGGATGAGCGTGGCCGCCACAATCGCAAAAATGCCCGCGTCTATCCATTCCCTCGCGGCTGATTTGCGGTGCCCGTGCACCACTTTAGCACCACCGAACCTTTCCTTGCGATCGTATCCAATGGCGGGAAAATAAAAGAACGGCACCAACGCTGCCGCGGTGTGCTGCAGGAAGCCGAACTTGCCAAACGTTTTTACCCATTCGATATAAATGCCCATGGTAATGAACCATCCTACTACGGGAATGAATTGCCAGAAGAACCAATGCTTCGGGCGGTGGGCGGTTTCGAGGATCACCCATGTGTTATAAAAAGGCATCCATGCTTTTGAAGGAGCAACGCCGGCCTTTTCGAACATCTTTGCCAAACCAGGGGCGGGTAACATTACCAGCAGGAACTGTATCAGGAAAATCACCAGGATATCGTTGAGCATTGATCGTGTATTAAAGCGCCAAAAATAGGTCAAATCAGCAATAAGGCAATTATCAGTAGCACCCGGGGGTTAAATATTACAGGAACCGGTATTTTTGGCGCATGCACGTGTTCACTATCCGCGATATCGAGAACCTTACCGCTATAAAAGCGCATACGCTACGCATTTGGGAACAGCGGTACGGGTTGTTGAAGCCTGCGCGCAAGACCGGCAATCACCGGTTATACAGCAACGACGATCTAAAACAAATGTTAAAGATCGCCACGCTGTACCGCAATGGTTATAAGATATCAAAAATTGCTGCGCTGACCCCCGAGCAGGTAAGCAGGCAGGCCCTGGACACTTACATCATACAAGATCCTTTTCAGCTATACGCCCATCATCTCACAGAGGCAGCCATCGACCTTGACGGGCCGAAATTTGAAAAGATCATTGATGGTTGCATCCTTCAATATGGATTTGAAAAAACGCTTTTCCAGATCCTCTACCCTTTCCTGCACAAGGTGGGTTTGCTATGGGTTACTGGCAATGTAGTGCCGGCCATGGAGCATTTTGCCAGTTGCATCATCATGCGCAAGCTATGCGTAGCGTTGAATGGCGTTGAAGTAAACAGCCAGGAAAATAATGCCGTGGTATTGTTATTCACTCCCGAACACGAACGTCACGAGATTCCGATACTGGCGATGCAATATCTTTTAAAAAAGAACGGTATTAAGGCGGTTTCGCTGGGCCAGCATGTAACGGTAAAAATTCTGGCCGATTACTGTACTACGCATGCCGTTACCCATTTGTACACGCACATCATTACTTACCTGCGGCGATATGACATCGATAAATATATTGCCGAACTGTCCGCGAAATTTTATAACAAGCAGATCGTGGTCTCCGGCGCGATGGTGCAGGACCTGCAGCGGTCGTTCCTCAACGTTAGGATATTGAAAACGGATGAGGAGATGATTGCATTCAGCAGGAAACTGTAAAAAAAAAAGAGACCGGCAAAGCCGGTCTGCATATGAGTACGAGTTGTTATTAAGGCAGGGTTATCTCTCTTTCGTGGCCATTCCATTTGAGTATGGCTTTGTTGTCGCAGTTGCCGTTTCCGTAGTCAAGGAACAGTACGCGGTCATTGATCTTTATCTTCACGATTCCCTTTACGATCCATGCACAGGCTACTGGCTTGATAAGCGGTGTTTCTGTGTTTTTAGTTACGGTAAGGCCGCTGGCATAGGTTGTTTTGGAACGTCCTTCTATAGAGAATACATCATCCCTTACAGTTGCGGTTTCCATGCCCCTGATCTGGGTAACGGTCTTTGTTTTTTCGTAGCTGAAGCCACGGCCGTTGGGCCAGGTTACTTTGCCGCCAGTAACTACCACCGAGTATTGAAGGGCGCCGTTTGCAGACAGGTTGGTGATGACCTTCTTGCCTTCTATATGAGCGCGGTTAACGAAATAATTGCGGAAGGTAATGGTAAGCACAGCGCCGGGCCTGCGGAGGGGCTTGGTATAATGCAGCACTATAGCGCCTTTCCTGAACTTACCGTCGCGGCAAATGCAACCGTCGCCATAATCGATCACCACTGTTTTCGGGTAGGTGGTGTCGTTAGGTGTTACAGTGATCCTGGTGCAGGGCCCTACCCTGAATGAAAGGTCGAAGAACAGGTCGATATTGGCGTTGAGGGCTGCGCCGAAATTGGTATGTCCTGCGCGGGCAGCGGCCTCCAGGTCTGCGTCTACCGACATGCCGATCTCTGCTGTTTCTTCGTATTCCGCGTCAGCGGCCGCACTTTCTTCCGACATGGTAACGGCTTCTTCTTCGGCTACGGGTTCATTGGAAATGCTATTATCTTTTTGACAGGAGAATAATATGGAGGCCGATAAGAATAAGAGCGCTCCGAGCAAAAGCTTCAAGTTGTTTTTAGTTGAATTCATGGCTATACTTTTAGGGACTTACGAATTTGTTTACGGCAATTTGGAATGAAATGCTGTTGCGTGGTTTAATGAACATTAAAAAAATATTTGCATAAGGGGTGCAACCTTTGGGCTAGCGTCTTGATTGTGAATGGTCATTAAGTCATTAGGTCATTGGGTCATTGGCAATTCAATAATCAATGGATTATCTGATTCTCAAAATGAGACATTATCTTCACCGCAAAATTTAATTGGCCCATTAACCAAAACGATTAATGGAGCAATAGGCGAATAATTGAATATTGAAATTGATTATAAGCAATTGGATAGTTCCATAACCATGACCGGTTAATATGTAATAAATCCGATTAAGATTGGATGCACTATCGATTACAGACCTGAAGAAGTTCCGGAATAACACATTACCCAATGACCCAATGACCTATTGACTTATATGACTATAGACTTACGATCAGACACTTTTACCAAACCCACGCCTGCAATGATGCAGGCCATTACGCACGCCGACGTAGGAGACGATGTATTCGGCGAGGATCCAACCGTAAATGCGCTGGAAGCAAAGGCTGCCTCGATGTTCGGCATGGAAGCTGCATTGTATTGTCCCACCGGCACCATGAGCAACCAAATTGCCATTAAATGCCATACGCAACCCGGCGATGAGGTGATCTGCGAAAGAACGGCCCACGTATTCCAGTACGAAGGAGGCGGCATAGCCTTTAATTCCGGGGCACAGGCGCATGTATTGGACGGCCATGCGGGCAAGATCAACGCCGCACAGGTGGCCGGGGCCGTCAATAACCGCAACGATCCGCATAAGGCCTACAGCTCGCTGGTTTGCCTCGAAAATACTTCTAACCGCGGTGGCGGCAGTTGCTATAATATCGATGACATTATCGCCATCAGGAAAGTATGCGACGAGCACGATCTGCGGCTACACCTCGACGGTGCCCGGCTCTTCAATGCCCTGGTGGCCATGAATGAAACCCCGGCCCAATACGGGAAGATGTTTGATAGTATATCGGTTTGTCTCAATAAAGGATTAGGCTGTCCTATCGGCAGCATATTGATCGGCACAAAGGAGTTCATAAGAAAAGCCAGGCGTGTACGGAAAGTGTTCGGTGGCGGCATGCGACAGGCTGGGTATATGGCGGCTGCCGGCATGTATGCGCTCGATAATCACGTGAACCGCCTTGCAGAGGACCATGCGCATGCAAAACAGATCGCCGCCGCATTAAAAGAGAAAAGCTTTACCGGCAACATACTTCCCGTTGAGACCAACATCATTCTCTTTGAAGTAAAAAACAAAACAGCAGCGCAATTAACGCAGGAGTTCAAACAGCATAATATACTCGTAATTCCCATGACGCCTGCACAGGTGCGGATGGTACTGCACCTGAATATTACAAAAGAAATGGTGCAACGTGTGATAGAGGTCATTGGGTCAATGGGTCATTAAGTCATTTAAAATAAATGCTTATTGACCCAATGACTTGATAAAATAAAACCGGCCAGTCGAAATGGCCGGTTGTTTTTGGGGTTTCGGAACCTTTTTTCGGGTACGGTTCAAAAACGGGCTTGTGTCTGGATATTGGATTAGGAGGTTTGGGCTTAGGTTTGCTTGGCTAGAATTTATAAATAAACCTATTCAACAAAATGTTGTTTTGCTCGTCCTGCACGCGCAGCACATAATAACCAGAGGGCAGCCTGCCGAATGCGGGCCTGAAATTGCGGTCGAGCTCAGTACCCCTGCCGCGTTGTTGCAGCTTCGATTGCCCGCGCATGTCCAGTATGCGCACATGCACAACAGCCTCATCGGAAGCGATCTTGCCAAACACGGAGTTAGACATGCCGGGGTTTTGGACCGGGCCTGTTTCGTCGCGTGTGGCTGTAAGGGATACTATCGGTGATATATAAGGAATATAAGATTCCTTGGTTACCCGCAACCTGTAAAATACTTTGGCGGGCAGTTCAGTGTCGATAAAGGAATGCAGCGCCTGCTGCCTGGTGGATGTAAGATGTATTGTGTACAATACGCCGAAATTAATGCCGTCGATACTCTTTTCAAGCTTGCACGTAACATCTCTTTCTTCGGAGGTAAACTCCCAAATGATCTTGGCGCCGCCAGTTACCTGGATGGCCTGGAAATTCTTCAATACAATATTATTTACTCCGAAGGGGGCTGCGGTACGCTCGGCCCGAAGGGAAACAAAACTGATCAAAAAGAGACATACTACCAGTGTAGAATTTTTCATAGTTCAGATTTAGATCGGTTTTTAAAGGATATCAAATTGTTCAGCGTTTATGCCTGAACGCGACGACAAAATAGATTGCCGCTTTTACGTGTGCCAGTAAAAACCGCAGTTTTTGGGGTGATTAGGGGTTTGCACCTACCTTGCATTTCCGGCACTGTAATTATTATATATGCCGCTTTAAAAAGTGCTTTTACGTAGTAGAACTGCTCGTAAATAACACATGAAAATCATTACCGCTTACTATTTTTACTTTTAAAATAAAAAAGGATGTTTCCTACCGTTTCGCCCGTTCAAACCACTGCGTGGAAGGCATTGAAGGACCACCAACAGGCATTGTCATCTTCACATATCCGCGATCTTTTTCAAAAAGACCCGGACCGTTTTGAGAAGTTCTCGGTTTTCTTCGATGATATTTTGTTCGATTACTCCAAGAACCTGGCAACTGGTGAAACCATGCAATTGTTATTGCAGCTTGCGCGGGAATGTGGCGTTGCGGAGGCCATCGAAGCCATGTTCAATGGCGAAAAGATCAACCGTACCGAAAACAGGGCCGTGCTGCATACCGCCCTGCGCAATTTTTCAGGCGGGCCGGTAACAACCGATGGAAAAGATGTTATGCCCGATGTGCAAAAAGTGCAGCGGCAAATGAGGGATTTTTGCAACCGCATACATTCGGGAGAATGGAAAGGGTACAGCGGCAAGAACATTAAATATATCGTAAACATTGGCATTGGCGGCAGCGACCTGGGACCGGTGATGGTAACCGAATCGCTGCGGCCTTACTGGAAAGAGGGGATGCAAACTTTTTTCGTAAGCAATGTAGACGGTACGCACATAGCAGAAACATTTAAAAAAATAACTGCCGATGAAACGCTGTTCCTCATCGCTTCTAAAACATTTACCACTCAGGAAACCATGACCAATGCCTTTACCGCCAGGGATTGGTTCCTGCAACATGCCCGCGACGAAAAGCACGTTGCCAAACATTTCGTGGCCTTGTCTACCAATGATAAAGAAGTGGTTAAGTTCGGCATCGATCAGCAAAACATGTTCGGATTCTGGGATTGGGTGGGCGGACGTTATTCGTTGTGGAGCGCCATTGGTTTATCGATCGCATTAACCACAGGTTATGATCGTTTTGAAGAATTGCTGCGGGGAGCTTACGCAACCGATCAACATTTCAGGACTACGCCTTTCGAAAAGAACATTCCCGTTATCATGGCGATGCTGGGCATCTGGTACACCAATTTTCACGGCGCTCAATCCGAAGCCATTCTCCCCTACGATCAATACCTGCACCGGTTTGCGGCTTATTTCCAGCAAGGTAATATGGAGAGCAATGGAAAATCGGTTGACCGTAACAGTAAGCCCGTGCAGTATACCACCGGCCCTGTTATCTGGGGAGAGCCCGGTACCAATGGGCAGCACGCATTTTATCAATTGATACACCAGGGTTCGCTGCTGATACCTTGTGATTTTATTGCGCCTGCCATCAGCCACAATCCTATCGGTGACCATCATGTAAAATTATTGTCCAATTTCTTCGCACAAACCGAGGCGCTGATGAATGGCAAAACACCCGAAGCGCTGCAAAAAGAAAATGTGCCGGCGGAATTGGTCCCCTATAAAACCTTCAGCGGTAACAGGCCCACCAATTCATTTTTAGTAAAGCAGGTAACGCCTTTTACGTTAGGACAGCTCATCGCTTTATATGAACACAAAATATTTGTGCAAGGCGTTGTATGGAATATCTACAGCTTCGATCAATGGGGTGTGGAACTGGGCAAGCAGCTGGCCAATAAAATTTTGCCGGAATTGAATGATGAAGCCACCATCTCTTCTCATGACTCCTCCACAAATGGATTGATGAATGCCTACAAAAACTTCAGGGCGAAATGAGGGTATGGATGTTGGATGTTTACGTTCGACAAAAAAAGCTCCGAAACAAACGTTCGGAGCTTTTTATTACTATCGGGATTGTTACCCGTTATTCATTTTAATATACGATCTTCTGGCTATGCCTGCGGCCATCGGGATGCGTTATCTCCACCACGAATGTGGCACGCGGCAATCCTGCCAGCGATACTTCCTGCGTACGGTCGGCGAGCCTTTGCTGCTTCAATAACCGTCCATTGCTGTCGAACAGGCGGAAGGTGATCTGCTGGTTGCTTTGTCCGTTCAGGCGCATCAGCAGGCTGTTGCCTCTTACAGAAAGGTATTCCACAAACCTGGGAGATACTTTCCTTGTAAGCGTGATGATGCTGGAGTATTGCTCATCGCCGTCGATGTCTATTTGCTTGAGCCTGTACGATACATTTTCAATGCCCAGGTCAACCAGTGCATCGGGGAATGTATAGCTGTTGGCAGAAGCATTGGCGCTCTTGGCGGGCACAAATCCTATTTTGCTGAACGATGTTTCGTGTTTGTATTTGCGCTGCACTTCATAACCCTGGTTGTCTACTTCATTCTCCACGGTCCACTGCAGGCGGTTTTGTTTTTCTTCTGCTTTACCGGTAAAGCTGGTGAAGTTAACCGGCAGGCCTGCGCCTGTAAGCGTGGTTGCCCACATGCCATAGCCGTGCGTACCTACCAGCAGCCTGTTGTCCAAAGTCCGCAGCGCCATACTGGTTACGACGGCATTGCCGATTGTATTAGCGCCTTCCTGTGTCCAGGCTGTTGCGCCGGGAGTTGCACTGTTGATAGTAGCAACAAACAGTCCTACGGAAGTGCCTACAAAATATTCCACCCCGTTATTGGTAACCGCAATCACAGAGCTGCGGTACGAGGGCAGGGTTAAGCTGGGGCCTTCCACGTTCAACCAGGTAGGCGCACCTGAATTGGCATTGCCCGTCCAGAATACGCTGGTAACACCATAGTTGGAGAAGGTAACCAGCACCGTATCATCGTTGCGGGGATTTACTGCAATGCTGCTGATGTTGCCGCCTACAGGGAAGGTTCCGCCGGTAATATTAACCGGGGCGGTGGCTGCCGCAACGTTTGCGGGATCGTCCAGCCTGTACAATCTTCCCTCATTGGTGCCGAGGAAGAGACTGGCTGTGGCGGGATTATATGCTCCACGCGTAGTGGCCAGCGCGGTGATCTGCGTTTTGGGCGAACTACCATCTACGATTGTAGTTTGAATGCCTGTAAGGTTTGTCCAGTTGGTGGTATTGGCGGTAGAAGCCGATGTATTTCTATACAGGCTGCTATCGCTTGCATAATAAATGATCTGGGTGTTGTCCTGGTCGAGCTCGAACAGCGTAACGAACAAACCGGCGTCAGTAGCAGTAGAAGGCCGGATGTCCGCATTAATGAAATCGGCGGCCAAAGTGGAAGCCCTTCTATAGATCGGGCCGGATTGAAAACCTACATATTCCCAGAACGTGCCGGATATATTATCGCTTAGGCCGACAGATACACCATCTCCGCTGAATATTCTTTCGAAGTCGGTGCCTGCTCCTCCAATGTTCCTGGTGGTGCCATTATCCTGTGCGCCTCCCATTACTTTTCCATTGCCGTTGCGCGGGTCCAGCGTTACATGATAGTACTGGTATGTTCTGAAGCCGGTGGAGATCACCGTCCAGGCCACGGTAGCGGCCAGGTTATTGGCAGTGCGTTGAATGCCGCCATCGTTACCGCATACCATCGTTGTGGGGCTGCCTGGCTGGAACACAATGGAGTGAATGTCGGCGTGCGAGTTGGTATACGAAGCGTACGTGGACGGACCTGCATATCCACCGATGCGTGTTACGCTTGCAGCGGTGGCAAATGCGTCGGTTGACCGGTAGATATTAGTGCCCCCGATGAATAAACAGTTTTCGTCATCTGGCTTTACCGCCAGTACCAGGTCATAACCGCCTTGTACTGCAAAGGGGTCATTACCGGGAGAGCCGCCTGCTTCATTGGGCAGGTTGGCACTACGGTCAACCCAGGAGGTAGTGCTCTGGTCCCACTTGTACAGTTCGGCTTCGATGCTCGGATAAGCATCCCCATCCCAATAGAGCGCATACAATATGTTTTCGTTGCTAGGCGCAAGCGCCAGTACCACGCGGCCATAACTATTATTCACATCCCATCCTACGGGATTAGTTGCTGCGCCGTCGCCGGCTATTTTCGTCCAGCTTCCCGAGTTTCCGGTAGTGGATGTCCATACGCCCGCGATGTTCAATGCGGAGCATCCGGTACCCGGAGGGTTGGTAGCATAAAAACATCCCCTTCCATCGAAAGCTGCATACATTCTTGTACCGGTGGAATTGAATACGATATCGGTAACGAAGGATGAGCTATAGGTACCGCCGCCGTCGGTCAGCACGATTGCCCAGTTGGTTCCGCCGTCCTGCGAGCGGTAGATTGCATTCAGCGCAGCCATATATACGTCGCCGTTTGCAGGATTTACCGCTACTTTGGAAACGAGGTCCGTCCTGGAGTTGAAACCTTCGAGCGAACTTGTATTTGAATTGGCGAGGCGTGTCCACGTTTCGCCGTTGTCGGTTGACTTGTATATACCATTTCCCAGGTAGAATGCACCGGCATCGCTGGCGCTATTGCCAATGGCCTCTCCGGTAGAATAATACCAGGTATCTTGTTGGCCGGCCCTGGGGTCCTGTGCTATGCTGGTAGTGCTGTAATGCTGGTTCGTGGGGCTTTTGCGTGTCCAGGTTGCTCCATTGTCTGTCGATTTATATATACCACCGCTTACGCCGCCCGCAAACATGGTTTGGTTGGTGGTACCATCGTACCGCACATCATACACAATCGATCTTACCCTTCCGCCAAGGTTGTTGGGTCCCTGGAAGGAGTAAATGTTTTCATCCACTTTCATTTGTTGCTGTCTTGCATAGATCTCGCGTGCCTGGGCGAGTTCTGCTTCGAAAACACCTTCGGGGATGGTATTGGTTTTGGGATCTTTCACCATATTGAATTCATACTGGGCACGTGCCTCGGGGTTGTCCATGGCCTTGACTTTTGCGTAGGCCTTGCTGCCCTTTCCTATATAAATAGGCTCCTCGCCTGGTTTATAGTAAATGGCGGCTGCAGTAATGCCGGAAATCAATACGATAACACCTAGAATTTTAAAGAGTAGAGGCTTCTTCATCACAGTTAGTTTGGTTATGATTTGAGAGATTCGGCTAAGGTAATTAAACGGGCGATTATTAGTGTATCCGGGGATACTTTTTTACGCGATTATTTTCAAAATCTACACGGGTATACAGTTACGGCCCCTATCCGGAGAATTATGGGTAATTTGTTTGATCAGTTAACATTAAACCCCCAAACTCGTGAAAAAAACACTGACCAGCCTTTTGGCGGCAATGGCCCTTTCTCTTGCCATTGCCCAAACCGGTACGCCCGGTCAAATTTCCACTTCATCTGTGCAGGTTCGAAATCATGGTAGCGGATTGCCGGTAACGCGCCCTTGTATGTTATGGCTGCCGGCATCGTACGATGACCCGCAACAATTGTCTAAACCACCCTACCCCTTATTAGTGTTTCTGCATGGACATGGGCAGCGGGGACCGGCTAATGGTTCGGGAGTAACGGAATTGTTGGACTTTGGGCCGCTGAAGTTTTTAGATGAAGATGACTGGGATGGGTCAGGTGGCGTATTCGAGTGCATCGAGCAAACTGCCTACATCGTTTTTGCCTTTCAAACCGATGAGGACTTTAGTAATGACGAAATAGAATATGCCCTCCAGCAGTTGATATTAAGGTATAGAATTGACCATTCGAGGATTGTTATAACAGGTCCGAGCGGCGGTGGCGGCTCCGCTTATAGTTATGCAATGGATTATACCCGCAACCCACGCGCCCAGATTATGATACCGATGAGTGTTCCAAGTGCCGACTTTACTAATGTAAACTATGTGGCTACCGAATTCAACATGAAAGTTTGGGCCTTTGCAGATGATCAACCTAATGTTGGCAGTTTTTATACTACTACCACGTCTATCGTAAACAGCTTTAACAGTGCCGTAGCCAATTCAGCAAGATTTACAGGCAGAAGCCTGGGCCACTGCTGCTGGAACGACTATTATGATCCTGACTACACAGAAAGCGACGGTGGACAAAATTTAAACATTTACCAGTGGGCGATGAAAAAAATGCCGGCTGAACGTGATATGTTTGGAAACTGCATTGAGTCATTCATTAATTTCTCCGATAGAAAATTTGCCGGATTTTTATCGGTGTCCCAGTCAGATAAAGTTGGTTCCTGTAATACTACGTGTACAGTTCCTATTTATACCGATGATGGAAATTTATCCCACGGATCTATTGTATACCTGTATGGGTACGCCTATGAGGGAGACCCGATGGATGGAGATAATTTGCATTACGGCTTTTCCACGCTTAAACTTAAGAACGCCCCTGCTGACCGCCATCTCATCATCAACGCTTCTGGAGAGGTAACTCTTTTTGAAAACTGCATAGGTCCGGCAGGCTATATTAGCACTTCCCAATTCGACCAAACATCGGCCTGCGCCCAAAATTGCTCTACCGTGGTTTACAGCAATGCCGGCGTAGTTGCGCTCGGCACAAAATTGTACCAATCAGATGGCGTTACGCCTGTAAACGGCAGTTGGCTGAAATACGGTTTCACCACTGTTCAAAACGGCGCTGCACAAAAGCGCATAGATATCGACAATAATGGAATCGTTATTACTTATGCAAATTGTGGGGGCGGGGGCCAAGCCTGGCTTGAGGATATTGTTGCCGAAACACGCAACGAAAACACATTATCCAAAGTATTTCCGAACCCAGTTAACGGAAAGTTGACCATACAATTTGCGGGCACGTTTTGGCCGGCGCACCTGCAGCTGTACAATGCAAAAGGTGTGCTCGTGTACCAGGCACGCATCAGTAACCAGACGCATGCCGTTAACACAACCCCGTTTGCCAGGGGAGTTTACTTATTGAAAATTATCCATCAATCCGGCGTGTCCGAAACGCAAAAGATCATTATCCAATAACAACAAAAAAAGCCTTCCGCAATGCGGAAGGCTTTAAATATTTTTCTTGATCAGGTTACCACTTGTCTACCTCATCCGTGCTGCCGGCCGCGGATGGAGTGGGCGCAGGCGCTGCTGCGGCAGTAGCCGTTACTACGGGCGCAGGTGAACCATTGCTGCCACCTTCCACATCAACTGTAACATCGTCGGCTTCGGCTTCAACCTGGTCGTGGTTGTATGCGTCGAAATCGAAATCAGGCATCAACTCAGTTTTCACGTAATCTACAGCTTCACCCAAAGCCTTGATGAACTTGTTGAAGTCTTCTTTGTATAAAAAGATCTTATGCCTGTCATATCCATCGGCATTGAACTTTTTACGGCTTTCAGTAATGGTGAGATAATAATCATTTCCGCGGGTAGCTCTTACATCGAAGAAGTAGGTCCTTCTTTTTCCAGCACGGATGCGCTTACTGTAAATGCTCTCCATTCTTTTGTCATTGTTTTCGTACGCCACAGTCGGTTCTTTTTAGCAGTTATAAGTTCTTGTTGCACGCCACGTTTTAACGAGGCAGGCACAAATATATGATTGTTTTTGAAACGGCAAAATGCGATAAAAAAAGTTTTTGACCGGTAACAAGCGTCTAACGAAATGAAAATGAGCCTGGATTTTATGTTCCCTGGTGGCGCTCCTGTTGTTGCTGGCGGTACAGGTATGCATAGTAGCCGTTGCCCGAAAGCAGTTGTTCGTGCGTGCCTTTTTCCACTATTTCGCCCTCGTCCAGCACGATAATATTGTCGAAAGCGAACAGCGAAAAGATGCGGTGCGTGATGATAATCGCGGTTTTATCCTGCAAATACCGGTACAGGTTATTGATGATCTCCTGCTCGGTACGGGCGTCCACGGCGCTCAGGCAGTCGTCGAATAGCACGATCCTGGGCTCCTTCACCATGGCACGGGCGATGGATATGCGCTGTTTCTGGCCCCCGCTCAGGGTTACGCCCCGCTCTCCTATCATAGTGTCGTATTTATGCGCAAAGCCCTCTATTTCCTTTTCCACGCTGGCATAGCGGGCGGCGGATTGCACCTTGCCATTGAGCGAGCCGCCATCTTCGCCGAATTGAATGTTGCCCGTTACCGAATCGCTGAACAGGAATACATCCTGCGGTACATAGCTTATCTGCTTGCGCAGGTGCTCCAGGCTTATGTTGCGCACATCCACCCCATCGATGGAAATGGAGCCATTTACAGGATCGTAAAAGCGCAACAGCAACTGGGCAATGGTGGTCTTTCCGCTGCCTGTTCGGCCGATAATGGCCACCTTTTGGCCTTTTTTGACATCGAGCGAAAAATCCTTTAACGCGTGTATTCCCGTATTGGGATAAATAAAGTTTACGTCCCGGAAGCTCACATTGCCTTCGAAAGGTTTGTTCACGGGCTTTGGCGGGTCTACGATGCCGGGCTTAGTATGCAGGAACTCGTTCAATCTTTTTTGCGAGGCAGCGGCCCGCTGGATCATGCTGGCCGTCCACCCGATGGCGCTTACGGGAAAGGTGAGCATGTTAATGTACATCACAAACTCTGCAATGGTCCCCACGGTAATGGCCGAATTGCCATTGATGGCATACATGCCGCCGATCATGATGGTGAGCAGGGTGCTCAAGCCGATCAGCAGCGACATAGAAGGAATATACAGCGCCTCTACCTTGGCCAGCCCGATGGAATTCTTCTTATAATCGTCTGCATTGCGCGTAAAAAAGCCCAGCATGGCCTTCTCCTGCACGAATGATTTAATGACGCGGATGCCCGAGTACGATTCCTGTGCATTGGTGGTAAGCCCTGCCAGCATGGATTGTATATGACCGCTCCTCCGCTCGATAATGTTATTCACGAAGTAAATGGTAATGGCCAGTATGGGCAGCGGCGCCAGCACATATAAAGTAAGCGTGCGCTCAGTATTGAACATGAAGAACACGCTGAAACCGATAGTGGCGGCCAGGTTGATAAAGTACATAATGGCCGGGCCGGTGTACATGCGCACCCTGCTAACGTCTTCGGCCATGCGGCTCATAAGGTCGCCGGTGCTGTGTGTTTTGTAAAAGTCGGCGTCCAGCTTCAGGTAATGCGCAAATACCTCGTTCTTCTGGTCATATTCTATGTGCCGGCTCATTACGATGATGGTTTGCCGCATCAGGAACATAAAGAAGCCGCCCAGCAGGGCCAATAATAAAATGACAATGCCCGACCACAGCACTTTTTGCCCGAAGCTTAGTTTGTCGCGCCTTGCCTTGTCGATGATGTTTTTAACGAGTATGTCGTAGCTCGTTGTCTTTTCGGCTACCTTGGCCTGTTTGTCGGGATATGTGGATGGGTCTGTTTTTTCTGTCAGGGCCAGCTCCATTTCGTCAACAACAAAACCCGTGAACTGGGGCGCCAGGATACGGAAATAGTTAGATAGCACAATGAACAGGATGCCGAGCAGGAACCTGTAGCGATACTTCCATAAATACTTGTTGAGTACTTTTAGGTGCTTCAATCAGAACATTTGTGCAAAAGTAAACCCGGAGCTGTTAAGAAATTCGGAAAGGATGATGAAAGGTGAATCAGGCCATCGGGTCATTAGGTCCCTGATATCGACTTAATGACTTAATGACTCAATGACTTATTGACTTATTGAATTTACAATGTCCAGCGCCTGCCTCGTCAGTTCCTCTATCGCGGCAAAATCTTTCTCTTTTACCAATGGATCAGACACCAGCCTGCTGCCCATGCCAACGGCGCTAACACCAGCATTGAACCATGATTGAAGGTTGTCCCTGTTAACTTCCACGCCGCCGGTAGGCATGAAACGCATTCCCGGGAACAAGTCTTTAATGGCATTTATATAAGATGGACCGAGGATATTACCCGGAAAGATCTTTACCAGTTTGGCGCCGGCGGCTTCGGCCTTGCCGATTTCGGTGGGGGTCATACAGCCTGGTATCCACAATAACCCCGCGTCGGATACTACGCTGCCCACGGCGGGCTCCGTGGTAGGACATACAATGAAATCAGCTCCGGCCGCAATGTAATTTTCCGCCTGCCCGGGATTTTTAATTGTGCCGATGCCCAACTGCAGTCCCGGCATTTGTTGCTTGCATTGCTGCAGCACGGAAAAATTCACCAGTGCGTTCGGGCCGCGGTGCGTGTACTCCACCAGCCTGATGCCAGCATTGTACAGCGCCTGCAAAATATTGACACAGGTGTCCGCATCATCGTGATAAAAAAGCGGCAGCAGGCGTTGCTGCAATAAACCATCGAGCGCCGATTGTTGTTTAGACATAATGTGAATAAGCCGATTTGATCTCTTCCACCGAAGAGGTAGTGGCATCGCCTTTAATGAATAATTTTTTGAAAGCCGCGGCTGTGGCAAATTCAATGATCTGCCGGGCATCCCATTTACACACGTGCCCATAGATCAATCCCGCCATAAAACAGTCGCCGCTGCCAACCTTATCGATCACCGCGTCCGTTACATATTCCTTCGATACATGCAATTGCCCGGCGGTGTACAATGCGGTATAATACCTGATGGTACCCGTATGATCGAAGCGGAAGGTATTGGCCACCGATTTGCACGACGGATACTGTCGCATGATCTCTTCCGACGAAAGCATGGCCTGTTGCAGGTACAGTTCCTTTATATCTTTTTTGGATAGATCGGGATCGATGGGAACCTTCAGCATGGTTTCGGCGGCCCAAACATTTCCCATGATCAGGTCGCAATACTGTGCAAGCGCCGGCATAATATCCGATGGTTTTTTTCCGTACTGCCACAGCTTTGCGCGGTAATTGAGATCGAGCGAAATGGTGATGCCCTTTGCACGCGCGGCCCGCAACGCTTCTTTGCATACATCGGCGGCGCTTTGGCTAAGCGCGGGACCGATGGCGCTGAAGTGGAACCAGCTTACATCGCGCAGCAAAGCATCCCAATCGATAACACCGGTTTGCAATTCTGCAAAAGACGATGCAGCACGGTCGTAAATGACGCCGGCATTTTTTACATCCAGGCCTTGCGGCAGGTAATACAACCCAACACGGTTGCCATACAATTGAACAGGCGAGGCATCGATGTTCTTTGATTGCAGATAGGTTATCAATTGCCTGCCAAGATAGTTGTTGGGAACAGCGGTGCAGTAAGCAGACTGCCATTGCCCGCCTGGCGTTGATTCGGACCATTTGGCAAGCGCAGTGGCTACGTTCAGCTCTGCTCCGCCAATGTGCACGGGCATGCTGTTACGGGCCAGCCAGCCGCCTTCCGTATCAGGTGAGAAACGCAATAAGATTTCACCGAAACAAAGTATCCTGGACATTACCCGCGAAAATACTTGTTTATCACAAATAATATCACGGATAATGATGAGTAGGCATATTGCTGATTATAATTTATCGAGGCTGTAAACGCGGCATTGGAAAGCATAGATTATATATGATTAAAGGATTACACGGATCAGGGTCAATCCATGTAATCCTTTAATCTGTGATAGCATAAATCTGTAATTAGCATTGGCAGGCGAATAAGTAAATCGATATCGATTCTTGCTGTTCTCATCGCCTGCCAAGAAGGTTTCTTTTGTGGAAAAAAAAGGTGGATGATACCAGGATCAAAAGAACCAGTACGTCCAACCTTTTGTATGACTGCTTGCTAAGTCAGAAAGCGTATAAGGCATCTAAACAAGAAGTTTTGATTATTGATTATTGATTATTGGGACCATCAGCCTTTGACCTTCCAGTATCAATAATTAGTAATTAATAATCAATAATCATTCTATCATCTTATAAAATCTAACATAATCCACCACCAGCGAGGCCGGGAACACCGTATCGTCAACGCCCTGCGCGCCACCCCAGTTACCGCCAACGGCTACGTTCAGCAACAGGTGAAAGCGCTTGTCGAACGGCCATGAAGCATATCCCTTGCCTTCATTCACGAAAGTAAATACCAACTGGTCGTCGAAATATCCTCTCACCGCGTAAGGCGTCCAATCCACGCGATAGTTATGGAAATCCGTGATGGCGGTGGGAATTTTCATGCCCCCGCTTTTTTGCGTGCCGATGCTGTGGTTGTATGCCTGTGTATGAATACTGAACAACACATTATTGGGATCATAGCCCACATGTTCCATAATGTCTATCTCGCCCGACTTCGGCCAGTCGCCATAGGCCCAATCCGTAGGCAGCATCCATATAGCCGGCCAGGTGCCCCGGCCCGCGGGCAATTTGGCGCGCACTTCTATCCTGCCGTATAAAAAATCTCCCTTGTTCTTTGTGATCAACCTTGCCGACGTATAATTCCGGTTCGCCATCGTTTGCTTGCGTGCGGTAATGGTGAGCATGCCGTTCTCCACTTTTGCATTGTCGATTAAATCGGTGTAATACTGCAGCTCGTTATTACCCCAACCGCTTCCGCCAAGATCATACCCCCATTTGGAGGAGTTGGGCAAACCGGTATAATCGAATTCGTCGGACCAGGCGGGCGCCGCCTCGAACTTCCAGTTCTTGTCCACGGGCGGCTGTACACTGATGACCGATCCGCCGCCATTGCTTTTTTTTGAACAAAACGCAAAAGCCAGTAATACACAGGGAATCAAAACTCTTAATCGCATCATAGAAAATATTTAAGATTTATAATGGTATCATCATACGGTTCGCTTATATAGCTACATAGGTAAACTTCCATGCTCCCCATCCGTAGTCGATCTTGATGACCAAACGGGTAGGTGTAAGCGAAATGATATCATACGTAATGCTGTTCTGCGGCGTATTTACTGCGGCATCCGGCGGATTGGCCGCTTTGTACAAACCGAGATGCGCACCCAGCCCGTTTACCTTAAGCTTAGTGTTATTGATAACCTCGAAGGTAAAATTACCGTTGTTGGCCCACGCCTGGAACTGCGCGGGTATGGCAGAGTTTGCATAACATCCCACAGCCGGCATGCCAGCGGGGTGAGGATTGCCTGCCTCTTCATCCACGTAAAAATCACCCTTGCTGTCGAAGGTCATTACGCTGCCGGTTTTGGTGAAAGTATATTCATCGTTGAACAGGCACGCGCGGCTGGTAACATCGGCCACATTGTTTTGCCACCATACGGCGCTGAAATCGCTCGGGCCGATCAATAAAGCACCTGCCTCAGGCGCCAGCTTCCATTTTTTACTGCTGTTGCCGGTAAGGATCTTGAACGGCGTAATAGCGGCGGGATCGTCGTTAGCAACCTTTACCACCTGCGATGCGCTGTCCATGCCGCTGTGCCCATACACGAGCAGCTTCACGGTATAATCACCCTTGTCAGGAAAATATACAGTGTCTACCTGCTTGCCCTGGGAAAATGTTCCCACGCCTTTATCCCAATCGTACCGGAACCCATTGGTAGAAGTGCTGGTGAGCAAATACCTGTTCACCTGTCCCGCAACGGGCGTTACAGTAAAGGAAGCCGCCGGTTTGGGCGACAGCTCCCTGACGTCATATTTGCACGACAGCAATACCGTAGTCAACAGCAATGCTACGGATGCCGCGGATATGCTTTTATTATTCAAATACATTTTCATATAGCTTTTTGGTTGTGTTATTAAATCAATAACCCGGGTTTTGCGTGAGGCCTCCGGTCTTTACATCATAATCAGGAATGGGCAGCAGCTCATGCTTGTTCTGTTTAAAGCCCAGCGATCCCAATTCCTGCACTGCCAGTCCCCAACGCACCAGGTCCACAAAGCGGTAACCTTCGAATGCCAGCTCCAGGTGCCTTTCTGTAACGATGGCGCTGAACAAGGCCGTGCCCGAAGCAGCGGTCGGCGGTAATCCTGAACGTTCACGCACCAGGTTGATGTATTGCCTTGCTTTCCCTTCGTTGGCGGCACGGTAAAATGCTTCCGCGGCCAGCAGCAGCACGTCTGCATAGCGGATATGCCTCCAGTTGGTGCCGTAGTTCAATTCACCGATGGGTGTGCCGGTTTGTGAAGTGAATGCGCCATACTTTCTCTGGAAAAATCCTTCGTAATCGTAAGCTGTGGGGTTTGTCCAGTTGCCGCCGGCAGCTATCAACTCACCTACGGACATAATGCATTGCCTTCTCCTGTTTACGTCATTGGCTGCAATGAATGCATCCCACATTTTTTGTTTAGGAAGATTGAAACCCCATCCGGCGATCAGTGAATCGCTTGGAGCTTTGGTGTAAAAATCTCCACGGGGCCCCATCAATTGTACGTGGATATTGCTTTCCGGCGCTCCGCCCCAGGGAAAGTTACCCCAGTCGTAGCTGCGGCCATTGGTATAAGAGATCTCGAAGACCGATTCAACACCGAATTCATGATTGCGGGAGAATGCTGCTCCAATGGACGAGGCCAGTGAATATTGATTGGAAGTGATGACCGCTTCCAGTTGCGTTGCGGCTTCGTTCCATTTTTGCTGGTATAACAAGGCCTTGCCGAGCAATGCCTGCGCTGTTCCTTTTGAAACGCGGAACCTGTCGGCGCCGGCGTAGCTGTTCTTTAGCGGAAGAACTGCTATGGCTTCGTTCAGGTCTTTTTCGATCTGCGCATATACATTGGCTTTAGCGGCGCGGGGAGTGTTGGTATAACTGGCTGGAGGAATATCGTCCAGCACCAGCGGAACATCGCCCCACAATGATACCAGCTCGAAATAATTGTAAGCCCTCAGCACCTTGGCTTCGGCAATGAGCCGCTTGCGCAGGTCGGTACCGGGGTCTACCTTATTGATCACCTTATTGGCGCGGTAAATGGTAAAGTAACACATGCGCCATGCATCCCTTACCTTATCGTTGGTAGCATCGAAATTGTAATTGTCGAGGGTTTGATAGCCCGGTTGGTCACCGGCATCGCTGCCGCCCGCATTGCTTTCGTCTGATAACAGGGTCTTCACCATGTAGATGCTCGCCCAGTTGCTATTATAATGCGCCTGCATCATATCGTATACTCCAATTACTGCCTGCATGGCGTCGGCATCGGTTTTATAAAAATCCCCTTCAGGAAAAGCACCGGGCACTTCCTGGTTAAGGAACTTCTTGCAACCGCCGGCCAGCAGCATGATAACGCAGCAGAGGAGTGTGGATTGAAAGAATATTTTTTTCATGTGTGTGTGACTTTAAAAAGTAAATGAAATACCTGCAACAGCTCTTCTCGGGATAGGATAACCGCCGCGGTCGATGCCGATGCTGTTACCGCCATTGCTTCCGCCTTCAGGATCTACGCCGGGATATTTGGTGAACGTAAAGAAATCGTCCAGCGAAACATATATCCTCGCATTCTTCACTCTCACCCTGTTCAGCAACGTGCGGGAGAATGTATAACCCAATTGCAACTGGCGTATCCTGGTGTACGAACCATCGAATATCATCAGGTCGCTGTTGTAGATATAAGGATTGGCGGCGTTAGCGGCAAACCAGGTATTGGTGCTGCCCTCGCCTGTCCAACGGTTGGCGAAGAAGAAATAAGGCTTATTGGCGGTTGACCTGTCCGTACGGTTGAAGCCCATCAGTCTTTCGTTACCATACTGTCCTTGTACAAACACTAACAAGTCGAAGCCTTTGTACTCGATATTCACTCTTCCACCAAAAAGGAAGTCCGGGTGCGGGCTGCCGATATTGGTTTGGTCCGCGGGTGAAATTTGCTTGTCGCCATTCACATCCACCACAATCGGTTCGCCGGGTTTGGGCGCGTAACCGGTGATGCCTGTTTTAGCCAGGTATGCGGCAATTTCTGCCTGATTTTGGAAAATGCCGTCTGTTTGATATCCATTGAAATACCAGATGGGGTTGCCCACTTTCATAGCGGTGGCCGACCAACCGGTACCGATGCCCGCTCCGAATAGTATCGGGGTGTTGGGATCGAGATAGGTTACTTTGTTATCTAAAGTGGTGAAGTTAACAGACACATCATATTTCAATCCATCGGTCTTAGGCCTGTTCCTGTAACCCAATTCAATTTCGATACCTGTATTTTCAACATTGCCTGCGTTTACGGTGCGCAGCGTATTGCCCGCGAATATGGGCGCATTGCCGCCGGTAAGCAGGTCCTTGGTTGTTTTCTTGAAATAATCGATCGTAAAGTTCAACCTGTTGTCGAAGAACAGGAGGTCTGCGCCGATGTCTATCTGCTCGCTGGTTTCCCAGGTCAACTGCGGGTAGGCAAGACTGGTAGGGGCAGCGCCCACTACCAAACCGCCATTTCCATCAGGATATAAAATGCCTGCGCCGATGGAGTTGAGCCACTCGCCCAGCCCTACGCTCGACAAGCTTCCGTTCTGTCCCCAGCTTGCGCGGAGCTTTGCATAGTTCATTACTTTGGAAATGCCGGAGGGATAAAAGTTTTCGTTTGAAAGTACCCAGCCCGCGGATACGGCAGGGAAAGTGCCCCACTGGTAATCCGGTGAGAACAGCGAGGATCCGTCTCTCCTGAGGCTGGCGCCAAACAAATACTTGTTATTATAATCGTAGGCAAGCCTGCCATAGAACGATGCAAGCGTACGGTTGAAGCCGATGCTTCCGATCCTGTCTACGTTGTCCGGAACAAAATCGGCGTAAGAAAATTTATCTTCTTCCTTAAATAAGCCTGAATAGCTACCGCCTAAATGGTATTCGCGTGTTTTCTGTGCCGATATACCACCGAGCAATATGAAGTTATGGCTGCCGAAAGCTCGGGTGTACGTTGCGAAGTTTTCCAATTGCCAGGTAAACCAGTTGTTGCTGTAGTCGTTACCATTGGCAATGGTATTCTGGCTTTCGTCCGAGAACCAGAAAGTAGGCGTCCATCCATGGCCAACCTGGAAAGCTGCGTCTATCCCAAACCGTGAGGTAAACGTAAAGCCATTGAATGGCGTGATGTCGGCAAAAACATTTCCTACGATTTTATTCTGGATGTTCTCCCCTCTTGCCATGTCGATGCGCGCCAGCGGATTTCCATATTCACCTTTCAGGTAATTGGATATGCCATAGATATTACCGTTGGCATCCACGCGAAGCGGCTTGCCTGCTGCGATGGCGTTTTGCACGTGAATAGGCAACGTGCTGCCCGCAGGGTAAATAGTAGGCGTGGTAGGGTCCATTACCAGCGCGCTGGCGAGGATGGATCCGAACTCGTTGTTGTCGGAAATGGCCTTGCGGCGGTGGTGTGAGTACATCAGCCTGTTGCCGACGTTAAGCCATGATTTTACTTTATGATCGCTGTTGAAGCGGACGGTGTAGCGTTGGAACCTTGATTTATCGCCGCCTACTATGCCCTCCTGGGTAAATATATTACCGCTTACCAGGTAGGTAGACCTGTCCGAACCACCGCTGAATATAAGCGAGTGATGTTGTTGCGGTGCGGTTTGCAATACTTCATCCAGCCAGTTGGTGCCGGCGCCAATGCCTGCAACATCAGCCGGGGTAGGCCTGCCCGCCACGCCTGCTTCCTGCAGGTATTGCTGGTATTCCTGCGCATTCATCATCTTGATAAAATCTTTTTTAACCGATTGAATACCGAACTGGCCCTGGTAACTGACCTCTGAAGTATTTCTTTTACCGGTTTTAGTAGTAATGATGATTACGCCGTTGGCGCCTTCTGCTCCGTAGATGGCGGCCGAGGCTGCGTCTTTCAATACTTCGATAGAAGCGACTTCTGCTGGGTCGATGGATTCGATGCCGCCTGCCCGTACACCATCTATAATATAGAGTGGGCTGGAGTTGCGGTTAGAGCCTGTACCACGGATGCGCACGTTCAACCCTGCGCCGGGCTGGCCCGAAGTGGGCGCAATGTATACGCCGGAAGTGCGGCCCTGTATGGCCTGGTCGAGGCGTATTGCGGAAACTGTAGATAATTGGTCGGCCTTGATCGATGAAATGGCCCCGGTGACCAGGCTTTTCTTTTGCTGGCCATAACCGATCACCACTACTTCGTTAAGGCTGCTGGGCATGTCGGTAAGATTGAAACTGAGAGTCGTGGCCCTGTTGACCGCCAGCTCTTCGGTTCCCATGCCCGTGTAAGAAACTACCAGCGTGCCGCCGCCTGATGGAACGGAGATGGTAAACCTCCCGTCCTGGTCGGTGACCGTAGCCGTGGAGGTGCCTTTAACCGATACGGTGGCTCCTACCAATGGCTGGCCTGTAGTTCTGGAGGTGACCTGCCCCGAAACCTGGAAAGTTTGCGCAAGTGCAGCGTTAAAGCCCAGGAAGAGGAAAGCACCTAACAAGAGTGCAATTTTCACTTTCATAAGCAAGCTTTTGTTTTTGGTGAATCTGCCCTTCAGCAGTAATTTAATAAGGCGTCCTAAAGCTAAACCGCACTTGCTCAAACTGGCTTTTTCGAACCACATCACTACTACATCACGCATCCCGAAATGCTGGTATTATGCTTATTCCCGCTACTTCATTACTACATCATTGATATTTTATTACTTTCACAATACTATATTGCTGTATGAGAAAGACTGCCGCCCTATTGCTGCTGCTGCTGTATTACCTTTCCGGGGATGGCCAAAACACCATTGGCCTGCCAGACATCGTTAATTATTCAAAGCAGACCTCCCGTGCGGGCGCTCAAAACCGCCAGATCCGCCAGGACAAGAAAGGCATTCTCTATTTCGCCAACAATGAAGGGGTATTGACTTTCGACGGTATTAAATGGAGGATCTACCCGCTGCCCAACAAGAGCATTGTGCGCGCCATTGAATTCGGGCCAGATAATAATTTATATGTGGGAGGCCAGGATGAATTCGGGTACTTCTCCCCCGGTGCCTCAGGCCACCTCGAATACCATTCGCTGAAGCACCTGATACCCGCGGCCGAACGATCGTTTTCAGACGTATGGGATATTTACTTTTACCGCGACTGGATATTCTTTCAAACCAGCAATAAGATCTTCCAGGTAAACGACAAGCATTGCACGGTATATAAAAGCGCGCACTGGCGGTTCATTGCCAGTTACAACGACCGGCTGATAGCCCAGGATTTCCCAAGGGGACTGCTTAGTTTTCAGAACGGTGTGTGGGCGCCCTTCCTGAAAAAAAGCGAGCTGCCGGAAGATTATTTCGCGACTTCCCTCACCGCCATCGGCCGCGATAGTGCCCTGCTTACCACCGTTAAGCATGGCATGTTCATTTTATCGGGCGATAAGATCACCCGTTTTCATACGCCGGGGGTCGACAACATTGCCAACAAGAATATTTCCAGCGCCACCATGGTGAACGATAACCATATTGCGGTGGCCACCAACCTCGACGGTTGCCATATCCTTGATAAAAAGGGGAACCTCGTGCAAAGCTTCACCCGCAAAGAGGGTTTGCAGAACAACAACATCCTGCATATTTTTCTGGACCGTGAAAAGAACCTGTGGCTGGGGCTTGACAATGGTATCGACTTCATTGCTTACAATAATGCCATCAAACATATTTATCCCGATTACCTGAACGAAGGTTCGGGCTATGCCGCGGCCATTCATGATAATGAACTGTATATCGGCACTTCCAATGGATTGTACAAAGTGCCTTTGTACGAAACCGATGATCTTAGTTATATCAAGGGCACTTTTCAGCCGGTGAACAATACTCAGGGACAGGTGTGGAACCTTTCCGAGGTAAATGGCAAACTGCTGATGGGCCATCACGATGGGTCTTTCATCATCGAGAACAATACCGCGGTAGGCATCGATAAGTCCTCGGGCTTCTGGACCTTTCTCCCCTATTCGAATATCCTGCCTTCTTCGTTAATGATTGCGGGTACTTACCAGGGCATCAATTTCTATAACTATAAAGACGGCAAGTTTACTAACGGGAACATACATGCGCATTTTGAGTCGGCCAGGTTTGTGGTGATGGACAACGACAACATTTGGGTGGCGCATCCTTACAAGGGCATTTACCGCGTGCGCCTGAGTGGCAGCTCGCCCACTGTACGGTATTACAGCAAAAACGAGGGCGTGATGTCGGTGAATGGCAACTATCTTTTTAAAATAAAGAACAGCATCATCCTCACAACCGAAAATGGCATTTTTGAATACGCTCCGGCCCGCGACCGGTTCGAGCCTTCTGCATATTATAATAAGATATTCGGCCGTAAGGCCATCCGCTACCTGAAGGAAGACGCGGCCGGCAACGTATGGTTCGTATTCGACAAGATGTTGGGCGTGATAGATATGGGGGGGCCCAAACCACAGATCATTTACTTTCCTGAGTTGACCAATAAGTTCGTGAGCGGTTTCGAGTTCATCAATCCCATCGATAAGCACAATGTGCTGATAGGCGGTGAAAAGGGCTTTTATCATATCAATTACGAGCAATATAAAAAGATCAAGTATCCGTTCCAGGTGCACCTGACCTCTGTGAAGGCGGTAAACCTCCGCGACAGCCTGCTGTTTGGCGGGTATTTCCGCAATGCAAACGAGGATGCGCAGGTTACACAAAGCACGAAAGCATCCATTGGTCATGCCTGGAACTCGTTCCAGTTTGCATTTTCCGCGCCGGTATATGCTCAGCAACCCAATATAGAATACAGTTATTTCCTCGAAGGCTTCGATGATAAATGGTCGGCGTTTTCTCGGCGCACCGAAAAAGAATACACCAACCTGCCGGCGGGAGACTATTCATTTAAGGTAAAGGCGCGCAACAACCTGGGCAATGAATCGGCCGTCAGCAGCTATTCATTCACCGTGCTGCCTCCGTGGTATCAGTCGGCATGGGCCTATGGGCTCTATGTGGCGTTTGGCTTATTTGCCGCATACCTGCTGTACGTTGCGCAAAAGAAAAAGTTCAGGGAGCAGCAGCGCCGGCACGAAGAAGAACAGCAGCAATTGCAATACCTGCACCAGTTGGAAATGGAAAAAGCTGAAAAGGAGCTGATCGCGCTGCGCAATGCAAAGCTGGAAGCCGAGATACAACACAAGACCACGGAACTGGCCTCTACCGCCATGCACCTGGTGCAAAAAGGCGAGCTGCTTGGCAAGGTAAAAGACCAGATGCTGAAACTGAAAAAGATCTCGGACAACGACAAGGACTCAGATGAGTTTAAAAAACTGATCCGCGTTATCAACGAAGAAGATAAGATGGACGAGCAATGGGAACATTTTGCCATGCACTTCGATAAGGTGCACAGCGATTTTCTGCTGGCACTGAAGGCCAAATATCCAAAGCTGAGCGCCAATGAATTGAAGCTCTGTGCTTATTTAAGAATGAACCTGACTACCAAGGAGATCGCCAAGCTGATGAATATTTCCGTGCGGGGTGTAGAGATCAGCCGCTACCGCCTTCGCAAGAAATTGCAGGTTCCCACGGAAGAGAACCTGTTTAACTTTCTTATAGAAACTACAAATGGGTCATTTAGTCATTAGGTCATTGGGTCATGGGGTCATTAAGAAACCAATCCAAATAACATAATGACTTAATACTCTAATGACGCAATGACTCCTTAGCAACACATCATCAAGGATTCCCTCACTTTGGTCAAAGAAATTATTTCCTCCCCTCCCGGTGGTGTTGATTTGCAGTATAAAATTTATTATATGGTACAGATAAACAGAAAATTCAAGGGAGCTCAGTGGCTGGTGCTGCTGACCCTGTTCGCAGTGTTGTGCTCGTTCTCGGGAAACTGGGGTGGCGACAGCTACAAGGTATTCGTTAATAACAAGCTGGTGATGGAAGAGTATGTGCATGGCCAGAAGGGCGTGAAGGCGCTTCAATTGAACCCACGCGGCGTAAATGATGAGATCTCGGTGTATTACAGCCATTGCGGCAGTTGGGGCAAGGCACGCAACATTACACTGAAAGACGGAAAGAACAAGATATTGAAAGAGTGGAAATTCGATGATGCTACCGGCACTGGTGCAAAAGCAGCCATGGTATGCAGCGCAAAAGACATACTGGACGCCAAGAAAAATGGCGGGTACGACCGGCTGAACCTGTATTATTCATCCAAGGAATTACCCCAGGGAAAGTTGCTGGTATATATAATTACCGCTAAGGATAATGTTACGGCGCCATAATATTGCCTGCGTGAACATATAACCCTGATTAAAATTCAATTTTGAGCGATGTTGATAAAGGCCGGATTAGTCCGGCCTTTTGTAAATTGAGCACGGATTGCGTCGGGTTCAATCCCTCGATTTATGCTTAACCTCAATTTTATACCCTTCCCCGTTTTAGAAACAGAACGGTTCGTGCTGCGGGCACTCCGCCCCGAAGATGACCGTGAAATATTTATCCTCCGTACCGACAAGGCCATCAATGAATTTATCGACAGGCAACCGCCTGCTTCCATTGAAGAAACAAGGGCCTTCATCAACACCATTCACGAGAACATATTAAAGGAAGAAGCCATTCTATGGGCAATAAGCTTTAAAGGCCAGGAAACTTTGGCCGGTACCATTTGTTTATGGAAAATAGATATTCCCGGCGCAAAAGCAGAATTGGGTTATGAATTGCTGCCGCAATATCATGGCAAAGGCATCATGCAGGAAGTGATACCCGCTGTACTTAAGTTTGGCTTTGAAAGAATAGGATTGCAATTGATAGAGGCCGAATTGGACAAACGCAATATTAAGTCCTTGAAATTGCTGCAACGCAACGGCTTTGTACTGACCGAACATTCCGGAAATGAGAATTTTTCGCCCATGGTGTTGTACAGTTTAAAAAAACACAGTGCATAGTTCATTGACGCTGAATGCATCTTTTTTTTCTTTTACGAGAAAACCCTTAGGGGCTTGCAAGTAAAAACTTTGGATATTATGTTTGTGTTGCTAAGTAAATACCCTAAGAAAACAAAGTAAATCCGATTATGAAACGGCCAAGCTTCTACTTATTCCTGCCAGTTTCACACTTACAATCGCTTTTTCATTGTGGTCTATGGGTAGATGACCAGACGGTCGCTGCTTAGTTGATCCGAAACCTTTAAAAAAGCGAAAACATGACACGATTTTTTACTCAACGTAAAAAATCCGTGAAAAACCATCAGCATTCTTCTTCAAAATCCAGCACAAAATCCAGGCTCAATTATTTGTTTGCATTGCTTTGCAGCCTTGCAGCGTTCTCTCCGGCTACAGCACAACAATTAGGCATTTATGAGTTTACCGGCACCGGGGCTTGTCCCAACCAGAACCCTGCCGTTACTACTCAGCCTGGTAATGCCACGTTCAGCAATTTTTCTACCGTTAATGCAGTGTGTAATGCGCGTGCCAACGTGTACGAGTTCGACGACTGGAACAGGAACGGCACGATAAACCTGAACGAGTACCACCAGTTCTCCATTACTGCAAACGCAGGTTATGGGCTGAACCTGACTTCTTTGTCGTTTTCACATCGAGTGAGCGATAACAATAACACGAGGTGGATATTGCGTTCTAGTCTCGATAACTATTCGAGCAACATCGCCAGTAATGCAACGGACAACAACCAGCAGACCGCGACGGTTACGCTGCCGGCGAGCTTTGCGCGCATAGCAGGCGTAACATTTCGGTTATACATCATCGATGCAGATGACAATGATACGTACTGGACCATCGACAACGTGGCCTTGAATGGTTCCGTTATGGCTGTTCCGGCCGATCCTGCAAATCCTTCGTCTAACTCGCCGCAATGTACAGGGACCGGTGTAACCCTTACCGCCAACGGCGCTGCGCCGGCTGGCGAAACCTGGTATTGGCAAACCACTGCCAATGGAACCAGCACCGCCAATTCAGGAGCAACTTATCTGGCAACTACATCTGGCACGTATTACCTGAGATCACGAAACAATACAACGCTTGAATGGAGCTTCGGAGCAGGCAGCGTAACCGTTACGGTGTTGCAAAATGTAGGCACACCGGTTTTTGCGTCAGGCGCTTCCTCAACACGTTGCCAGGGAGCGGCTGCCGTAAATTATACCGCAACCGTAACCAACGACACTGCTTTTATTTATAGTCTCGACGCGGCCAGCGTTTCCGGCGGCGTTACTATTAACGCCTCAACAGGAGCTGTAACCTACCCTGCAACGTGGTCTGGCACCACTACTATTACGGCTACTGCTTACGGTTGCCAGGGCCCTAAAACTGCCACTCATACGGTTACAACAAACGCCACAATCGGAACACCGGTATTTGCGCTCGGCGCCAATTCATTCCGTTGTTTGGGCGCGGGGAGCACGGCTTATACGGCCACTGCTGCCAACACCGCCAACATTACCTATAGCCTCGACGGAGCGAGCGTAGTGGGTGGCAACTCTATTAACAGCGCTACAGGCGTAGTTACTTTTTCAGCGCTGTGGGTGGGCACTTCAACCATTACCGCTACTGCAACAGGTTGCGGTGGTCCTAAAACCGCTACGCACACTGTTTCAATAAATGCAGCCGTTTCAACGCCCAACTTTGCGGCGGGCCCAAGCTCTACGCGTTGCCAGGGCGCAGGTACCAACACGTATTCTGCCGCAGCTGCCAATAGCTCAAGCATTACATACAGCCTCGATGCTGCAAGCATTGCAGGTGGCAATACCATTAACAGTTCTACCGGCCAGGTAACCTGGGCTGCTTCATGGTCAGGCACCACCACTGTTACTGCCAGCGCTGCGGGTTGTAACGGTCCTAAGACAAATACACATACTGTTACGGTTAGTCCGCCTGTGCAGGCGCCCGTGTTTGCACTCGGCGCAAATTCCGGCAGGTGCCAGGGAGCATCGCTGGTAACATATTCCGCAACTGCTAACTACAACACAGGCATTACCTATAGCCTGGATGCGGCGAGCCTTGCAGCGGGCAACTCGATCAACTCGTCAACAGGTGCGGTTGCATTTGTTGCAAGCTGGCAGGGAACATCTGTTATTACCGCAAGGGCCGCGGGTTGTTATGGCCCGCAATCATCTACACATACTGTTGTAACAGGTCCAACGGTGCAAACCCCTGTGTTTGCAATGGGAGCTGCTTCAACAAAATGCCAGGGGGCAGGCACCGTATCTTATACAGCTACTGCCACCAACACAAGTGGCATTACTTACAGCCTGGACGCTGCAAGCATTTCGGGAGGCAACACTATTAATGCATCTAACGGTAACGTAACTTATTCCGCTGCGTGGTCGGGCACTACGGTTATTACCGCCAGCGCAGCGGGTTGCGGCGGCCCCCGTACAGCAACGCATACCGTTACCATTGCACCTGGTGTAGGTACGCCTGTGTTTGCAATGGGAGCTTCTTCATCAAGATCGCAGGGCGCGGGCACCGTTAACTATGGCGCCACCGCAGCCAATGCAACCAGCATAACCTATAGCCTGGATGCGGCCAGCATCGCCGCAGGCAATACCATCAATGCCGCTACCGGCGACGTAACCTATACCGCGGCATGGAGCGGAACAACCATCATTACGGTTACTGCTACCGGTTGTAATGGCAACAGGACCGCCACGCATACTGTCAATACCAATTCAAACACGGTAATCAAGCAATTATACCTTACCGATCCTTCGCAGTCGCTTGACCGCGTTGACCCGGTAAATACAAATGATGCCACTACAGCCAGCACTACCCTGCTCAGCACCGCGGGCACTACTTCCACCACATTTACCATGGCGCCCGCATTGTGCGACAGCCTCGTGATAAAAGCAGGAACCATCACTGTAAGGACATACGTTACCATTTCAAGTGGAACCATGCCTGCAAACCCTGCTGTTACAGCGTTGCTGCGATATGGAAGCACCACTATCATCAACCTCACCAATCCTACTTATAGCGGCGGCATGCTCACGTGGACAGGCAACCTGCCGGCAGACGTGACCATCCAGGCAGGCCAGGCGATATCATTGCAGATAACCACCGCAATAGCCGGCGTTACATTCAGGATAGATTACGACAGCCAGACCAAGCCTTCGAGGATCGACCTGCCCGTATCAACATTCATCGATATACTTTCGCTGGATGTATATACAGCAGCGTATCCCGCGGGCATAGCTGTACTGAGTGGCGTGGGCGGTACAACAAAATACATTCGTGCCGTTGTTACCGATCCTTTCGGCGCGGCAGATATTACAGGGTTGGACATTAAGATCACTCCTACAGGTAATACATTCGCGGCCACTTCGGTTGCTACATCGGGCTGTACGCGTACCTATCAGTATGTGTGGAACACGCCGGTGGCAGGAGGAAACTATGTAATTGCCGCAACGGCAAAGGAAGGTTACGAGAATACCGTTACTACCACCAAAAACACCGACTTCACTATTTGTGCTACCTGTGCGCCTGTGGCATTGAACGACAGCGCTTCAGGCACCGGTGGTAACCCCATTGTAATAGACATTCTTGCAAACGATAATGACCCGAACAATAACATGAACTTGTCTTCGCTGGCCATTACCGTTCAACCCAAGAATGGATCGGCTTATATTTCGAACAATACTATCATATACCTGCCCAACGGTACGTACCAGGGCAACGATACGCTTACATACCAGATTTGCGACCTTACATCGCCCACGCCATTGTGTGCAACCGCAAAAGTGTTTTTGACCATCGATGCGCTGATCGTGAACATCTGCGGCGATGCTACCAAATCGCACGTGTATTACATTCCCTATCCTGAAAATGATGCGTACGATGCATTGCTTGCTTCAGGCAGCGTTGCCATGCCGAGCAATAACCTGCGCACCATCATCAGTATTAAAATACCTTACCCTGGCATGACCATCGTATGGGACGAGTGGGAAGACGGTTATGAAGCAAGCGCACTGAACCCCACGCAACCTACTACAAAAGTTTGGGGCGATGGCAACCCCTACAACGGTATTGCCCCCGGTTATCCAAGTGATATCATTCCTTCGAGCGGTAACATCGTATTGGATAATACCATGCCTTCTAACCCGAGGAACCCGGCAAGCATTTATTTCGACGGAAAGGATAAGATCACTTCCAACGGCCAGTTGGCCATTACGCAGGTAACGGGTGAGCCTACACGCATGCCCGTGCAGGCGATCAAGACCAACGTTACTTCAACTTATGATTTCGGTCAGTCATTCACCATTCCGCTTGGACAGAATTTCAACAGTCGCGATTTCAGGTACACTGCCCTGTTCATCCGCGCTGCTGAAAACAATACGGTGGTGAGCATCGACAAAGACAATAACGGTACGCTGGAAACGGTAACTACTTTGCAGGAGGGCCAATCGTACCTGGTAAATGGCGGAGTGATGGTAGGCGCTACTGTGACCAGTACCAAGCCCGTAGGCGTTGAGCTGAATGCCGGCGGTGTCGACGAGTTCTCGATACGCAATGCGCCTATCTTCCCGGCAACCTGGTATTCTCATACTTATTACACGCCTGTTCCTACTTCTGATAATCCTCTGGACAATCCGAAGGATTCATCGGCGGTAATGTTCTATAACAGTCTTAACAGGTCTATCAATATCAACTGGTATTTCGGTACCTCGGCCAATGGTACGATTGCTGTACCTGCTAAGTCGGCGGTGAGGTTCCCACTTGCATACTCTACTACATCTGCTTATAAATTCGTGAACCCTACCGGTGAATCCTTTACCGCGATAGAGATGGTGGATTCTTATACTCCCGGCAGCGGTGGAAATGATGGTACTACCTATGACTGGTCGTTCAACCTTATCTCTGAAGCAAGGTTGACCGACTATACTACCGTGGCCTGGGCGCCCGGTGGATTGGACCTTGCGAATCCTGCCGGTCCAGATGTTAACGGTAACCCTATTTGGGTAACGCCTACCGCCAATACCATCATTTATGTAAAATACAATGGTAATGTAACGGGCAACACCGGATCGATAAGTCCCTGTGGCTTGCGTTACGATGTTGCATACAGCGTAAATGCGCTCAATTATATCAAAATCAAAGACCCGAGCGATAACGACCAGGGCGGCATTGCGATATTCACCTGTAACGGCGCCAAGATCGCTGCCGTGTATGGTGAGGACCCGCAAGGTTCTACCACCGGCTATGGTATCGCTTATTGGGACGTCGGTTCTACGCTGCAGCCTTTCTGTAAGGAGAAGCTGGTTGTTGCGAGCGATGATTTCGCGAGCACGCTGGTGAGCCAACCCGTGACCATTACGATATTGGATAACGACTTCGGCTTCCTCGCCACCATCGATCCTTCGAGCGTATCGACACTTGGGTTGCTGCAACCGAAGCACGGCACGGTAAGCATCAACGAAAATGGTACCATCCTGTACATACCGAACCCCGGTTATTCAGGCCTCGATACGTTCGACTACCGGGTTTGTTCAACGCCTTCGGTTGTGTGCGACATAGCAAGGGTGATCGTGAAGATCAGCACCTGTCCTTCGAACGGTAACCAGAATATTATTTCAGGACAAATATTCATCGACAGGAATAGAAATGGATTGAATGATGATGGCGCCTTAGGATTGGCCGGCATAAAAGTGTATTTGTATACCGATGGTAATTGCAGCGGCTCGCCCAATGCCAATGAACTGACGGATTCTGTGACAGTGGATAACTCAGGCTTCTATCAATTTGTAAAATATCCCGAGAAAACGGTGGAAGATGATTTTGAAGGTACGTCCGGCAACAGCAGCTGCGCTGCAGGTTCCGATGGTGATTCACCATGGGGTGGAAACTGGACTGACCAGAATGACGTTTCGAACGGTTTTTGTAATAACTCCCATCCGTTGCTCAATACCGACGTGGAGATTGCAAGGGACGGCGCATTTGGTTGGGGTATTAGGTTGAAGGATAATGATGTGTCGGCCTCGCGAACGGTGAACCTGAATGGGGCGGTAAAAGCCTTTCTCACCTTTGCGTACAGGAGAAAGACCGCATTGGCTTCGGGTGAGAACGTACTGGTACAGGTATCTGCCAACGGTACTACGTTCAGCACCATTTATACTATTGCTGGTAACGGCACTTCCGATGCGGAGTACGTTACCATCTACAACCAGGATATCAGCGCGTTTGCGGCAACGGGAACCATCATCAGGTTCCTGACCAATAGCGGCATGGATGATAACGATACCGTGTATATCGATAACGTGACGATTAAATTCCTGCGCTATCCGCAATGTTATATTACCAGTGTGGATGCTGCTTCGATACCTGGTTCCTATACCATGACAACAGTGGGACAAAAAGCTGTGTCAATCGTGAGCGGTGGTTCATGTACTTCGCAGTTCGATTTCGGTCTTGCCAAGACCAACGTTACCATAAGCGGCCGGTTGCTATGCGATAAAAATGGATTGATAGATGGGCAGGTGAACGGATACCCGCACGGAGCCCCGAGTGGCGGTACGGTATATGCTTACCTGATCGATGCATCAGGAAAGGTGGCGCTTAAAACTACCGTCAACAGCGGAACAGGCGTATATACCTTCCCGTTAGCAGAGGCCAACAGCAGCTATACATTGATCTTATCCATGAGCAACGTGGCGTTGGGATCCGCGGCGCCTGCTTCGGGCAATTTCCCAGCGTTATGGGCAGCTGTCGGCGATAGCTATGGCTTGAATAATGGAGCAGGCACAGGAGTAGAAGCAGGAACACCGGATGCCGCTGTTGCAGTGCAAACAAGCACCGTAAACGTGTTGAATGTAGATTTCGGTATTCAGCGGTTACCCGACTCCGATAGTTACTTCTCTGGCATTAACCAGCCCCATCCCAACCAGGTAGTTACGCTGAACGGTGGTGTAAATCCGCCGGTACTCAGCGGATCGGACCCGGAAGATTGCGTGTCGGGCTGCGTGCTTACCACCCGCAATGTGATCATTGACCAGGTGCCGGTGAATGCGGAATTATATTATAACAATGCTTTGGTGACCAATGGACAACTGATCCAAAACTTCGATCCTTCATTGTTCCAGATAAAGCTTACGCCCGCGGCCATCGGTGATACCGTAGTATACTTCAGGTATTCTTATGTAGATGATGCGATGATGAAGGACCCGACGCCTGCTACGTATTCGCTGGTATGGATGGTACCACTTGGTGCGGATGCGCTGGTGGCAAAAGCAACCCTGAACGAGCACGTTACCACTGTTAAGTGGCACACGATTGCCGAGGTGAATACGAGTCATTTTGTAGTGGAACGCAGCACCGACAACCGGGACTTTGTACCCGTGGGCAGCAATGTAGCAGCGGCTGGCACTTATCCCGGCAGAAAGGACTATCAGTTGCAGGATGACGTCAGCAGTCTAGCCCAGAGCTATAATGTGGTTTACTACCGCGTGAAGCTGGTTGACAGGAACAATAAATTCAAATACAGTAACACGGAAGCGGTAAGGATATCCTCGCCGAAGGTGGAGGTAAGCGCCTGGCCGAATCCCTTCCGGTCGTCGATAACGGTAAATATTAACGCCGACAAAGCGACCACCTTCCATTTCCGGTTGACCGATGCCAGTGGAAAGACGATAACGCAAATGAAGCAGGCTGTTGGCAAGGGAACGTCGCAGGTGCCGATCAGGGAGCTTGACAGGTTGC
Source organism: Chitinophagaceae bacterium (assembly GCA_035628135.1). Lineage (GTDB taxonomy): Bacteria > Bacteroidota > Bacteroidia > Chitinophagales > Chitinophagaceae > DASPKM01. Next base: position 320,464 of record DASPKM010000004.1, read on the forward strand.
CGCAAGGGATGTACCTGCTGGAAGTGAGGGATGAAAGGTCACCCGTGCCGCAGGTAATAAAACTGGTTAAAAGTTAGGACAGTATAAAACGTTAAGGTTGTGTTTTAAGCTGCCCCTTGTGGGGCGGCTTTTTTATTCTACTGCCTTGGTAGAATTTATTGTAAGTTATTGCTTTAGATGATTTTTTTTGTGATTTGGTCTCCACCCCTAATTTTGCGCCCGGTCCAATCCGAAGGATTCCTTTTGCAAAGGACTCCTGTGGAGAGAGATGGCTGAGCGGTTTAAAGCGGCGGTCTCGCACAACTCTCAGCCCTTACGTTTTTCTAAATTCCATCTCCAATACTTTCTCTTATTTTTTAATGTTCAATTGCAATACAGTGCCCTTTTTTGCATACGTTTTAAAAAGCGTGAAAGATGGAAGGTTCGCTACGGTCACAGCCAGGATTTAACGCTGCGATTGGTAAAGCACAATTCAGGAAAGGTACACGCTACCAAAAATAGGCGGCCTTTAATTCTTCATTATTTCGAAGAATTTAGCGCAAAAACTGAGGCAAACCGCAGGGAACTGTTTTTTAAAACCATTGAAGGATACAAGTACTTAAAAGCCAGGGGAATTATTTAAACATTTTGTTTTGACGGTTTACGCTGCTCCCCTAATTTTGCGCCCGGAGAGATGGCTGAGCGGTTTAAAGCGGCGGTCTTGAAAACCGTTGACTGTAACAGGTCCGGGGGTTCGAATCCCTCTCTCTCCGCAAACCTCATAACAAGTTGATTATAACTGGTTGTGGGGTTTTTTTGTGCCGAGAGATTACGGATCAGATAATGAAATGAAATTCCAAATGAAATAATTTAACTATGATAGAGGAAAGCAATTACACAAATCCAATATTCATTGATGACTTATCCGAACTGGATCCCTCAGCCATCAGGGTGGCTATCAAAACCCATACAAAAAACCTAAGTCGTCTGAGAGATCTTCACATTAACCTTTGTGGGCTATTGGACTTAATGACAAGGAACTTACAAAGATTCTTTCCTATACTCATCCAAAGTGCATTAATATCTACCAACTATTAGCAAAGGATCTTTCTCCACTTGAACAACTAAGCAACACTGAAACAATAATATTAAAATGGAGCACAAAAGCAACAAGTCTTTGGGATTTTAGCAAGAATACTTCATTAAAGGATTTACACATTGAAGATTTTTCGAAACTCCAATCTATCTCAGAAATTTCCCAAGCTAAGCATTTAAGAAATCTAATATTGGCAGGCGGCGTGTGGAAGCCGTTAAAGATTTTTTCATTAAGCCCACTTTCGGAATTGGTTCACCTCGAATATCTTAAACTGGCGAATATAAAAGTTGATGATGATTCATTACGACCGTTGGCAAACTTGAAAAATCTAAATGTATTAGAGATCACAAATCAATTTGAAACCTCCGAATACGCGTGACTCGCCTCTCGCATGCCCAACACTCAATGTTCAATGTTTCGGCCATTTGTACCATGTCAGATATCATCCAACAATGGTGATATAGCGGCTGATGTAATGATTGTGGGCAGACGAAAGCCCTTTTTGCATTCAACCCACGACAAACACAGAATAGATCAATATGTGAAACAGTTTAATAAGTTAGTTGAATCACTAAAAGAATAGCATAAGGTCAGTTTTAACAGAGCAAATCTGATCTATAGAGCAAAAAAATCATTTTAAACGGTTGAATATCGTCAGCAGCGAAAAACCCTGTTCTCTCCGCGAAAGGGGACAAATCAACAAAGCATTGGTTTGTCCCCTCTTTATTTTAACACTGCCCTGATTTACCACGATTATAGCGAATATCGGGTTTACCTCCTTGCTTCGGTCATAGCGGCTACTTGATGGCTCTACGAAAAAAATTGTCCATTCCTATGGCTCAGATGTGACCAAAGCCTGCTGCGGAATGTATATGTCAAACTTAGCCCCTTCCGTCGGCTTTCCTGTTGCCTCTATAAACCCGTTGTGATTTTCGACAATTCTCTTTACAATCGCCAGACCAATTCCAGTGCCTTCATATTCTTTCCTGTCATGTAGTCTTTGAAAAACCTCGAAGATCTTATCCTTATATATCGGATCGAAGCCAATCCCGTTATCGGTGAACGATAAATGATAATAAGGGGTTTTTCCGGCGAATTTAATGTGGGCCATTTCGTTTACATCTGCCGTTCTGCCTTCTACTTTAATGTGGAGAGGTACACTGGCTTTCGAGAATTTTAACGAATTGCTGACCAGGTTTTGAATAAGCTGCTTAAACTGGAAGGAAATAACATTTATCCTTCCTAAGTTCACTGTTTCGATCACCGCCTTCTTTTCGGAAATGGCTTCTTCGAAATCTTTTTTTACATCTTCTATCAACAAATTCAGGTCGGTGGGTTCAAAAGCTCTTTCGGATGTACGTGTACGTGAATAAGCCAGCAGATCATCCAGCAATTGCTGCATGCGGTTAACGGTGCCCTCCATCCGCAACAGATATTCTTTACCGTTAGGCGAAAGACGATCGCTTTCTTCCTTAATAATAAGGCTTGAAAATGTCCTGACCTTGCGGAGCGGCTCCTGCAGGTCATGGCTTGATATATAATTAAACGAATTGAGCTGTTCATTGGCCTTTTGCAGCGACAGGTTGGCTTCCATAAGTTCAATGGTTCTTTCCTGGACTGCGTTTTCAAGTGCGTCGGAAAACGATTTCTGCTCATGTACATCGGTGTTGGTCCCTATCCACCGTACTACTTTTCCCTGGTCATCCTTAATAGGATAAACACGGGTAAGGAATTGCCTGAACACACCATCGCTTCCCCGCAGAGGGAATATCATTTCAAAAAGTGCACCGTTGTCAATAGACTGTTTCCATTTTTCAATAACAGCGGGTAAATACTGAGGATGATGCACAGACTGCCATCCCCAGCCTTGCATGTCTTCCGGCTTGGTGCCTGTATAGTCATACCAGCGTTTATTGTACCAGTATATCCAGCCCGTAGCATCGGCCATCCACGCCAGGTTTTGGATGTTGTCCGCCAAGGCAACAAACTGTGCCTCACTTTGCTCTATTTTCTTACGGGCCAAAACCTGTTCGGTTACTTCCATGGCAGCGGAAAGAATGCCGTCAATTTTCTTCCCCTCCAGGTCATAAACCGGTTGGTACACGAAATTAAAATAAGCATCGTGCATCGTGCCATCGCCCATCCGGTCAAATCGAATGTAGCTTTCGTTGCCGATAAAAGGAACGCCTGTGTTATAAACATTGTCGAGAAGTGCAATATAACCCTGGCTTTCAACTTCAGGAAATGCCTCGCTTACCGTAAGTCCGGTAACATCGCGGTTGCCGATCAATTTCTTTGTATGTTCATTGACAAGCTCATACCGGTGATCAGGTCCGCGCAGGACAGAAATCGGGAAGGGAGCATTCATAAAAACAGATTCCAGGAACATCAGGCTGCGCTTGTGTGCATCTATTTTGGCCTGTGACTCAATCTGCGTAGCAAGGATCTCTTTTTCTTTCTCCTTCAGTTCCTGTTCCCTCCGCTTTTCCTCCGTGATGTCTTCGATGATCAGCAGTATTAATAGCTGCTCGGCTTTGTTTTTCTGGGATATGCGCTTGGCGTTGAAAACAAGTACCTTTTCTCCAAGGGTGCTGAAATGGTGGGTTACCTGCAGCTTCCTGAAATTCGCTTTGTTTTTAATGATATCGTGAAGCAGGCTTTTAACTTCGGGTATATTCCATGCTCCTGTGGCGATCCTGAACAGCGAAACCCCGACAACATCTTCTTCCTCCAGCCTGAAGGTTTCCAGGAACTGTTCATTTGCAGATTCAATATGCATGTTCCTGTTCAGCACCAACATGGGATCGGGAATGGTAGCCAAAATGGAATTCAAATAATCGCTCAACGCTTCTATTTCTTCATTTCGTTTCTGCAATTCTTTGTTGGAGGAAATGAGCTCTTCATTGGTTGCCTCGATTTCCTCCTTTGAAGTTTCAAGCTCTTCGTTTACTGTTCGCAGCTCTTCGTTGTTCGAAACTATTTCTTCGTTTGCACTTTGCAATTCTTCGATGATGGCCTCCTGCTCGGTGCCAATTTGCTGCATTTCGCCTCTTGCAAGCAAAAGCTCCTGCTCGAGCTTTTTGATTTTCCTCTCCCGTGCACGGTCATAGTCTTTTGGGCTTTCCGGAATTATTTCCACTACCTTATGCTCCTTGAAGGTGACGAGAAACAGGGGCTCTTCGTCGCTGATCTTCAATGGAGCTACTTCCAGGCTGAATACTCTCATTTGGCCATCAATACGCAATTCAATATTTGGCTTGTATACAGTGGTCTTGCTTTTAATAACCATACTTATGGCATTGCGCAATTCAAACAACAAATCCGCCCGTACTATCTTTAAAATGTTCAAGCTGGCCTTGCCCGAAAGTTTGAAAAACGGCGTTGTATCTCCCCTGAACTGCAGCACTTCATACTTAGAGTTGATCACGGCGCAGGCAGGGACATGGGAACTCAGTAATATATTGTCAATTGCTGCTGTCAAATTTTCTTGCCCGTTCCCCATTTGCCGGTTCAGCGGACCCAGCACGTATTTTTTTAGCAGCGTTGACGTATTGAAGAAGAATTTCAAATCGGGATTTAAGGTCTTACTATTTTTCTTTTTGACATAAACCTTTATTTTTTTATGGATGGGTGTGAAAAGTGATGTGGATGTGCCGGTGGTTTCTGATTTTCCCAGCAAAAGGTGTCCGCCTTCATTGAGGCTAAAATGAAAAGATGATATGACTTTTTTCTGGGCAACCGAATCGAGATAAATGAGCAAATTACAACAACTGATAAGGTCCATTCTCGAGAATGCAGGTTCACTCAGGAGGTTGTGCACGGAAAAAACGCAACGTTCCCGCAACTCTTGGTTGATACGGTATTTGTCACGCGACCTACTGAAGAAATTTTGCAGTCGCTTACGAGATAAAATGCTTACGTCCTGCTCGCTGTACTCCCCGTTTCTTGCTTTGACAATAGCTTGCTCATTCAAGTCGGTAGCAAATATCTGGAAAGGTACTTTCTCTGGTTTTTTTTCCTGGATCTCATGCAGCAGCATAGCTATGGAATAAGCCTCTTCACCAGTCGAGCAGCCGGGAACCCAGATGCGCAGGGGTTCGCCCTTCTTTTTGGTTTTAAGTATGCGCGGAAGCAATGTCGCTCTTAGAAATGCAAATACCCCGCGGTCCCTGAAAAAAGAGGTAACTCCGATAAGCAGGTCTGCATACAGCAGATCCAGTTCCGAGTTTTTTTTCTTGATAAAAGATTCATATTGCTTGAAATCTTTCAGCTTATTTTCAGAAACTCTTTTTTGTAATCTCCTTTTTACGGTGCTCATTTTATAATGGCTGAAGTCAGCACCTTTTTTTTTGAACAAGAGCTGAAGGATGGATCCCAGTTCAGAATCCTTGTTCTCAATTTCATTTGCGGACCTTACGTTGCTAATTACCGGTTTTTTCATACGCTTCCTGATTGTCATTTAGGAGTACAATGTTCAGCGATCATTCAGACTATGGATACTTACTGGAACGTGACTGTTTGGGATTAAGAATGAACTTGTTTTTTGCAGGTCGTTCTATTTCGCGGTGGTATAATTTGGTCAGCACATAATTCAGATGTGGCACCAGTGTGTCGATATCAGTTTTCTGCAAATAATAGTGGGCCCCGTTCTGGTAAAGAATATCTGCAACCTCGTCTTGTAAGGATGTGGAATAAATGATAATGGGAAGGTGCTTCATATCTTCCTTGCCCTTTATTTCTATGACGCATTCATTTCCGTTTTTAAGTGGAATGTTCAGATCCAGAATAAGAACATCGGGCAGGTTTTTTATATTAGCAGCAAGATAATCCATTAACTGTTGCCCATTGCTAACGCACGACAATCTGAAAGGAACCGACACGTCTTTCAGCGCAATCGCGAATAGAAAAAGATCATCAGCATCGTCGTCTGCAATAAGGATGTCGAGCGACCTTTTGTCGTTATACATCATTTATCCATTTTCTCTGTTTGTATTAATAAAAAAATGCATCTTACCGAAGTATATTATAAATATAATACAACTTTCCTTCAGTAGTTATTCTTGCCAGGTCGTCGTAATGGTATTTGCTTTTAAGGAATGCTATAAACGGTCTTGTGTACACGTGGGTCGCCCGATTGCCGGGTCGCCTAATATTGCGGTAACGGTTGTATTGGCAAGGTCGCCAACAGCCGCTTTCGTAATGCCATACTGAAGTTGATATGCAGAATCCTGAAGCAACCAAACCGAAGATAAAACAAACTGCTGTTGGCGTTTACCCTTGCGTATCGGTGCCCTGGTAAAAGTGCGAACGGCGATTTCTTGTAAGTATTTGGATTTCAACGATTTTTAACAGGGGGCTTACAAATTTTCGCTTGCATTACCAGAGCTTTCAGCAAGGTTTTGGTAGTTTAGAGGTCACAATTTCCTGCTTCATGCTTTCTGAAGGGACGTTGTAAGAGGTCGGGGAGCCGAATGCTAAAGCTGACCATTCTTCATGTACTTTGCCACAATTACTACAATTGTATTTAGCCTGCTCACTCATAAAGTATTTAGCTTTCAAATTGCAACCAAGATGTAATCACGGTAGATTAGTTTAACAAGGTTTTACCCCGAGCGTATAAACCGTTGATGGTATTCTTTCATGTATTATTGATATGCTTACACAGCTCCCAATAATCAAATAGCTTCCGAAGCATCGCTTTTATTCCCTCCATATTATTCGCTTTTGCAAAGTAACCCTGAACACTTAGGGCATGTGCACGGCGTACTGATACTTTAGAGGCATTGGTGGAGATAAAAACAAAGGGAATGCCTTTGGTGCATAGGTACGGATCGTCCTGAATGCACTTTTTTAACTCTAGACCATTCATTCCTGGCATATTTATATCCGACAAAATAATGAAGGGTTGGTCCTCCGTAGTTAGCAGGTAGTCCAGCGCTTCTTTTGCGCCATCAAAGAAGCGAATCTCGTTGGGAATGCCTATAGCTTTAATTGCCTCTTCGTATATCCCCTGGTCGTCTTTATCATCTTCTACAATAACAATTGGTCCCTTCGTCATGAATCAGCTTTCGCGGTTAATGTTTAGAAACACAGGCCATATTTCTGCAAATTTATGAATCCAAACAGATTCATTCAACCGGCCTAATGATCAGTTGGTTTGACCTTTATAATAGGGCGTTTAGCCTAATCCCTTAACCGCATCGTAAAGAGCCGATGTGTCAGCTTTCTTTTGTATTGTTGCGACTCCTAAACCTTGGTATAGTTGCAGATATTTCGCAATGGAGTAACGAATAATTTTTCCGGGTTGCGAAGGCTCACGCCTATACCTTGGAATTCTGAAATAACAGGCCCTAAATATCTCTACTTTTTTAACGGCGAGTACCTGACGTCACGGTCAAATCTATCAATTTCCCTTAGCAGCCATCTTGCAAATGCTGGTTGGAAGAAGACTTATTAACCCTGGTTGTTATTCTGCAAACAGAATGACAACCAGGGTTTGATTCAGTTTAGCAACAACCCGCACACATCTAAAAACCTCTCTTTTCCACCTTTGGTGCTTCCGGTCTTTTATATTCTTTCTTTTTCAACAAGGTTTTTATTTCCTCAATTGCTCTTTCCAGTTGAGGGTCCACACCACGTGCCATTGCACCTAAATTTTCATCTACAGGTATATCCGGATCTACTCCATGACCTTCCCTGAACCACGTACCATCTGGATTATACATGCGAAAGCTGGGAGCTGTTACATTACCACCATCTATAAGTGGAGGCGTGCCCGAAATGCCAATCAATCCACCCCAGGTACGTGTTCCGATTAGCGGGCCCAGTCCTTTTCTACGGAAATAGTCAGGGAAAGCATCACCACCGGATCCGCTCCACCCATTCATCAGCATTACCTTCGGTCCAAAATGCGCATAGGGTGGCCAGGGCCAGGGGCTGCCATCCCTGATAGCCCATGAAGCAAGCGGATCACGATTGAGTATTTCAATAAAGCGGTCAGGTATTTGCCCCCCATCATTGAACCGCTCATCTATGATCAATCCTTTTTTCTGCCATTGTGCATTGAACTGCCTGATCAGTTCATTTTGACCCTCAACGCCAGTGCTGGGCACATAGATGTAACCTATTTCGTCATTGGTAGCTTCCGAAACTTTTTTAGCCATCTCGTTGATCCAGGCAAGATGCCGTAAACGGTACTCATCCCCCAATAATTGTACAGTTACTGTTTTTGCTCCACTGAACGAAGGTTTGGTGTTATAAGTAATCTCAACAGCTTTACCGGCCAGGCCTTCAAAGGCTGCATAAGGATCCTGCGCTGTGGTTAAGGGTAGGCCATTCACCGCCAGTATGTACATTCCTTCCTTTGCATCTATCCCCGAGATATCAAGTGGCGAGCGGGCTTCGGCGTCATACGCTGCGCCCCGAATAATTTTTTTGATCTTATAATATTCGCCATCTGGTTCATAATCTACTCCAAGGTATCCTGTGTTCTGTGTTTTGGACCGCTCCAGGTCGCCACCACTAAAGTATGTGTGGGATGCATTTAATTCGCCTATCATTTCACCAATTACAAAATTGGCTTCTTCACGCGTGGTGGCCCCTTCCAGCATTTTCGCATACCGGTCCCGAACCTGGTTCCAGTCCACGCCGTGCATGTTGGGATCGTAGAAATAGTCTCTCTGAATACGCCATGCATCCATATATATTTGTTTCCATTCTGCAGCAGGATCTACCATGGTTTGCATTTCTGCCACACGCAAAGGCTTTTCAAATTTTTGGTTCTCTGCAGGCTGAATTATTGCATACTGAAAATTCGGCCGTACAGCCAGTATTTTTCCTTTATTGTCCGACAGCAGGTAACCATTGGCATTATCAAGGATCGTCTTTTCTTCACGCTTATCAATATCGAAGTATTTGATAGCTCCCGGACCTGGTGTGCCGGCGTTGAGGTATTTCATGTAAATGAGCTTACCTTTTGCAGCATTCAGTTGGGCATAGTTGCCCGCCGCTAATGGCAGTATCACCATTCTTTGCTCAAGCCCGTCAAAATCAATCAGAACATTATTTGCCGAAGGCAATGGCTTTACCTTTAAAGCTGTATCCTTTCGCTCTTTCTCTGCTTTACTGATCAATTCTTCTTTTTTTGCCGGTGCATCCAGCTTCAGCGCAACAGTATCATTCTTCGGCACCAACAGTGATGGAGTGGTTTTCAACAGCGCAATAGCAGCAACCTGGCCTGAGTTTGCATAAATGAATGAATTATCAATGCTGCTGTATATGGGTTGAAAAGACCGTGATGTTAACAGGTACAGATATTTGCCTTCCGGATCGAATACAGGACTGAAAGAACTATAAAAGCCCGATGTAACCTGGTGCAGCTTTTTATTGTTGTAATCATATATGAACACAGCCTGCTGGTAATTATCCAAATCTCTGTTATAGGTGAGGTAACGACTGTCCGGGGACCACCGTACTGTGAAGCCATTCAAAGGACCGTGCATCATACGCAGGCCCTTGTCAATCTGTATGGTTTGGCCGGAAATAACATCCACTACCTGAATTTTCATGGCTTTATCTATAAAAGCAATCTTTCTGCTGTCGGGCGACCAATAGGGAGTGTACCTGAAACCTGGACCATAGTTCGTTACTTTTCGTTCTGAACCTTCGTCATCAACTTGTCTGATATATAATTCATACTCGCCCGATTTATCGCTCCAATAAGCAATGGACCTGCCGTCCGGCGACCACGCGGGGTAACGCTCAGCAACCCCTGAAGTGTGTGTCAGATCTTTTACAAATCCGTGTTCAGCAGGAACGGAGAAAATATTGCCCCGGGCTTGAAGTAAAGCCCTGTTTCCATCCGGACTCAATGCCACCGACTGAATATGTCTTTCTGCCGATTCCAACCGCGGCTTCAGCAGGGCCTTATCAGTCACAAGATTCACATTAACCACTTTAGGCTGTAGCGTAGCAAATGGAAGTATGTATAGTTTACCCCCGGCTTCATATACAATGTCTTCAGGTCCCTGCGATGGGAAATGAACATCATAGTCAGTGTATTTAGTTATCTGCGTCAGTGCTTTATTGGCTACATCATATTTCCAGATATTGGCGCGTTGCTCGGGGCCTCTGTCAGAAAGAAAATAAATGGAACCGCTGCGCCACATTGGAAAATCGTACGGTGCATCATCCCCGGAAGAAATATTCTCCGATGTTTTATTGGCAAAATCGTAAATATGAATATCCGCAGCATTGCCGCCCCGATAGCGCTTCCAGTTCCGCAGGCGTTCCGATCTGATAACCACTGCAATTTTCTTTCCGTCGGGAGAAAACGAGCTGTATTCGGCATATGCCAGCGGCAGCTTGTCAGCAGGCCCGCCTGCCGGAGATACAGTATAGAACTGATTGAACCTTGCTTTTCCGCTTTCGCGGCTGGAAGCGAATAAAACTTTACTGCCATCAATGGTCCAATCTACCACCCGGTCAGGATAACCATGGCTGGTAAGGCGTACCGGCACACCCCCGCTGGTGGGGATAACATAGGCATCCGCATTGCCATCGTAGTTGCCGGTGAAGGCAACCTTCTTTCCGTCAGGGGAAAATTTTGGAAAGCTCTCTACTCCGGCAGGTGAACTGAGTTTTACAGCAGTACCTCCTGTCTTTGGAATTATCCACAGATCATTAGCGTAAGTAAACACAATATCTGTCGCAGACACATCTGGATATCTGAAAAGACCCGCATCTATCTGAGCAAAAGCAGTAATTGATGCCATCACCGGCACCAGAAAAACGATCAATTTTTTCATAATTATTAATTGGCATATGAATTTAAGAAAGGTGCATCACAAATGGGTGACCGTTGATAGAATTTTTATACCGGTTATAGGGTGTCAGATCAGCTTGTCTGATTGATTTTTGGTCAATCTGTCCTCAATTCCCTGTAGGGTTGACCCCATTCGCACTGACAAGGTTACGCGCTTTCCGATCGGAACTGAGGTCTATCATTTTTGACCTCGATGTTTTTCAAAAGAATAAAAGCACAAATCAGGGTTAAAATACTAAAAGTAGGAATGATAAAGATTACGGGAATAACATTATAACCTAAAACCTTCATTGCAATAACTTTTGCAGTCAAGGCCATCATCAGTAACGACAGAAAAACGAAATAGACTGGGCCGAATAAATAACCTGAAGGTTTCTTTCGGACTAATAAAATTCCGGAAATAAATGCAGCAGGCAATAGGATACCCAAGTCCAAGCCTTGCACTATCAAGGTGGTATAATGTTCTACCTGGCCAGGAATAATGGTTCCATCTAACAATGGTGGAACTATAATGCCCAGCCAGAGCAATGCAATACAAATCGACGTGAAGATAAGGAAGCCACCTACTGTTTTCACTGGTGTGTGCTGCTTGAATATATTCTTTAGTTCATTTAAGTTGAAGTGAAGTATTGTAAGTATAAAAGCATAAAAGGACGTACCCATCAGTGCTATGTACACTAAGAACATTTTATTGTACATTCCCATGGCTGTGTAAAACAAGTACGTTACTAAAAAATAGCCTAAAGTGCCGGCAAGTAAATACATTCCCTTCACAGACCCTTTGCGTGCGATAAAAAGCGCAATAATGAGTAATGGCACACCGGCGAATAATGTAATATAGTCCTGTGCAATTCCTTGCGGAGCAACCTCCGCTGACATATGCTTGTAAAGGCCTTTCCCATAAACCATTATCGTTTTGCCCCTGATTGTATTGAATTTATATGGCCCTGTCCCGTCAGTCGAGAAAATGCCCATGGTTGTGGCCGCCACTGCAAGTATAATAATGGAAATTACAAGAATTGTGATGGTATTGTTTCTTTTCATACGTACAAAGTATACTTCTGCTATTGTAAGTTAGGGCTTTCCGGCACATCATGATCTTTATCAGACTCCTCCCGCATCCAAGTGATGTTCAACACACGGCCACTTTGTTAATCATCCCTTTCGAATACATGGAAAAATGGATGAGCAAATATAAAAGATGGCACACTTCCGTCATAACGTCTTATAGAGACCGGTTTGAAGAACTGTTGAAAACAATTGACGCCATTGCCTTTGGCAACATGGATGAAAGGTTGGAGGTATCATCCGTATTCATGATAAAAGACACAAAGGAGCGCAGCATACAAACTCCAGAAAAGCAGAAGTTTCTACAGATTGCCATTGTATGGCATCGGTATTGGATTGGTTACCAGTTTTTCTGGGTGCAGGCGGCGGGTTTCTGCTGATACCTGTTCTGGTTGCTGCGGCTCCGGCTTCCTATGAAAATGGCAATGGGAACTTCTCTGCATATCGTAGCATTTGAATAGCCTTACAGCTTTGCCAGCTATACAGGGCAGTATAATATCAACTGGGGTCTGATGCTGATCTGTATTTCAATCATTCCCATTACCGGGGTATTTGTTGATGGAATGTTAAGCAGGAAGATTGAAGGTGATAAGCTGAAAGCTGCTTTTGGTTGATTAGTTTTGCTTATTGGTGTTTATGTTATTGTTCGTGAAATCCTGAGGCAGTAATAATAAAATAAAAAGATCATCATGGAAGTAGTAAGACAACCCTGGTCCTGGTATGTGGCAGGCTCGGTAATCGGTTTAATTGTACCGGCGCTTTTGATTTTGGGAAACAAGCACTTTGGTATTTCAGCAAATTTTCGCCACGCGTGTGCCGCATGCTTTCCCGCCAACATCAAATTTTTTAAATATGACTGGAAAAAGGAGATCTGGAACCTGTTCTTTGTTGCAGGTATCCTGGTCGGCGCCTTCCTTGCCTCACAATATTTAGCTAACCCCAATGATATGCAAATAGCTCCTGCGCTGGCGTCGGAGCTTGAAGACTATGGTATCGCCGACACCAAAGGGTTATTGCCGTCAGAAATATTCAGTTGGGAAAGCTTGCTTTCGCTAAGAGGCCTGGTTCTTCTAATTGGGGGCGGCTTCTTGGTGGGCTTTGGAACAAGATACGCGGGGGGTTGCACCAGCGGGCATTCTATCATGGGTTTAAGTAACCTGCAGCTTCCTTCGCTTATTGCAACTACGAGCTTCATGGCGGGCGGCTTTATCATGGCAAACCTTATTCTCCCTTTCATTTTAAAATTGTAACTCCAAATGGCAAACCATCACACACCTCACCCCATGCAGCACATACCGGACACTGAAAAAACATTTGTTTCAAACCTGGACGCTAATGATTATGAAGTGCGTTCACTGGATACGATCTGCATAAACGAAACCGTGTTGAAGCATCCCTGGTGGTATAATTTAAAATACCTGGCAGTTGGGATAATTTTCGGCGTGGTATTCGTGAAAGCGGAAATCATCTCGTGGTTCAGAATGCAAGAGATGTTCCGTTTGCAAAGCTTTCACATGTATGGTGTATTGGGAACAGCCGTTATAGTAGGTATCATCTCCGTTTGGTTAATAAAAAAGTTCAACATCAAAACCATACATGGCGAAGCAATACAATTTCACCCCAAAAAATCCAATAAAGGTCAGATAATCGGCGGTGTCATTTTCGGCCTGGGATGGGGAATGACCGGCGCTTGTCCGGGTCCCATTTTTGCGCAGATCGGCGCAGGCGCACTTGTTGTAAGCGTGGTTTTATTAAGCGCAATAGCAGGCACCTGGGTATATGGTTACTTCCGCGAAAAACTACCTCATTAATGAAGTTTAAATTAAATTCCTGCGCTTTATTGAAACATCATAAGTTACAATACGGGTACAACAAATGTTTATTATCTTTTTCCGTACACTTTATACATCCCGCTGCCGGGGCTTTTTGCGTCCAGCAAGTGCAATAGCCGGGCTCCTTTAATGCACGACCAGTGTGCATGGTATGTTTTGGCCCCGGATTCAATCTTTGAAAAATGCAGCTGCCAGTTATTGAGCACAGAGAATTTACCGGAAGATTTCACCTGGTCAAACTTAGAATTGCCTACCATGCCGCTTACCACCAGTAAGTTCCATTCGTACGAGTTATTTGCGTTAAAAACAAACTCTTCGTTGGATTGATGAATATTCATGCCGGCATAATTGCCGGTGTATACGTTATAGAGTTGTTGCACGCCGGTGAAATCACTGGTCCAAGTGCCTGTAAGGTCGGATTCAGCGATTGCGAATTTGTTATAATTCACCATTTTTTCCAGTGGTTTCAGCAGGTCGGTTTCACTGTCCCACTGGATGGTTTCAGGATCAAATTTGAATTCACGGATGAAGCTGTTCTTGTCGTCGGTAACAAATTCAAGCCAGCCGGTTTGTCCCTGCCGGTAAAGGACAATAAAAACTTCTTTGCCACTCGCAATCTCTGTAGCGGTGCCCATGCCAAGATATGGCCTGTTGTACGTAGAAATGTAAGCTGTCTTATAATTTCTGAGATTGCTGTATCGCGGCGCTACTAAAATATTCCATGCGGCCGTGGTAAGAGGTTCCGGATCGGCTGGAAATATCGTTCCTTCTTTTGGGTAATGGATGAACACTTTGGTGTTTCCTTTAGTTGTTTCGACCCAGTCTTCTTTTGCCACGCTGGTCCACCCATCATCGAAGTTGGTGGTGCTGAATTGAAATAAGCCGGGAGTGGAGGCAGTTGTAGTAACATTGGTGGTAGTGTTTTCAACCTGCGCATTTGCAGTCGGCAGGCTGATAGAGGCCACAAATTCATCCAGCGTTGTACCATACGCTGTAGTGTTGCTCATCAGGGTGAAGCTCGCGCAGCGTTGCCCGTTACTGAACGTATTGAGCAATACCGTGGCCGTATCGTTGTTAAAAACAAATTTCCCCAGGCCGGTCCACAGCTTCCAGCCATTGAAGGTTTGCGTGTCAATGCCGAGCGGCTGTTCCGATACGCCAAACTGCTGGTAAGGTTTTATGATCAACTCTTTCCATTCACTTTCAAAATCGGCTTCAACAGAACCTTTGCTGGTTGTGCTTTTTATGATGCCGATTTGCGCCCAGGCGCGTGTGGTATTGTTGGTGGTGGAAAAGCTTATTACATTTTTAAGATCTCCTTTTTTCCAGCCTGCGGGCGGGGTAAAGGTAATGAGATCGTAGGTCTGCTGCTGGGCACATGGCGACAACGAGCAAGCCATCAGTAACAAAAAGACAAATGCTTTCATGGTATTTATGTTTATGCGGTTGCAAACCTTTTAAGTGCCGGCTAACGTCTGTAACTTGTTATGTAAACGCTCGCCGTAGGCCGGGGATGCAGATAGTTAGCATCAGGAGGAAGTTCGTGGCTTACCACAACCATGCAATTGCCTTCAAACTTTCCAATCGCCACTTGCTGCTTAAGAGCGGTTATGGTATTGCCGATGTATTCTCTTTTGAAGCTGTAATCGAAATACTGGCCATTGCTAAGCACAGCCTGGAAGCTTTTGTCGTGATAATTGTATTCCACCAGGTCGCATTTGCCATCATTGTTTACATCCAGCGCCGCTATTTTATGGTGTGTGCCCACGGCCCAGGGTTTTAGCCAAACACCTGCTGAATATCCGGTGGAGCCCTGGAACGCGGTTCCCGTACTTAATGCCACCCGCCACTCGCCTGTTGGCTGATGGACCAGCGCTATATCGTCTTTTCGGTCGCCATTGAAGTCGCCCGTAACAATGTTCATGTCATTTGCCTGGGCCCAGCCGAAAAGCCAAACACCTGCGGGTGAAAATATGGGCGGCATGCCGGGGGTAGCAGATTTTGCGTACAGCGCTACCTGGAACTGATTGCTGGCATGATTCCAACCCAGTAAATCAGTTTTTCCATCGCCGTTGAAGTCACCGGAAAGGTATCGGTCGGCCGGAGCCCAGTTAACTAACATGCCATACGGATTTACGAATTGAATGCCGCTTGTAGGGTCGTGGCGGTAACGCCAAAATTGGTTTGAACGCCTGTCAACCACTACAACAGAAGCGCCCCATTCTTCCGAGAAGTTGCCGGTAAGCAGTTCATCGGTATATTTTAAGTCGCTGTGTATGGAGTAGCTGCCCATTTGGCCTATCGCACCCGCATTGTTCCTGCCGATCTTTACCTGTGAATTAATATTCCTGGGCGTGAAAACCAATAACCGGTCTTTTCCTTCTTTCATTACGTCAAGGCAAATGTATTTGGTGTTGGGGTCATCGGAATATGCATTCGGCGCCGTATTCCTGAATAGGCTAACGTTGTTTTTAAGTGGGTCGGCAGGTGCGGGAATTACGGGGGTGGTTCCTGCAAAAGCTCCCGGTTGCACAAATTGGTCCGGCATTTTCCTGGAGGCTAATGTATTGTTCGGCTTAAGGGTAACCGGCTGATCCTTTGATTGCATTACTTTTAATTGCCCGTTGGCATTCGCAATAAGCAGCAGCAATGCAGAATAGAATAGCGTAGCTTTTTTCATTTTTCTTGATTTTTTTGCGTTGTAAACATACACCAGCGCAAGGCCGAAGTATATCCTGTAAAAGCAGGATTTTAAGGGAGTGGCCGATAAGGTTTTCCCTTTATTTTTTCAGGATAAAAGAAGAAATTATAAACGTACTCAAAATTGAATTTGTTGAGTATCGATTCGTGCATGTGAATGTTAAAGCGCTTGTTAGGCATGCCCATCGTCCAGCGGATGACCAGCCATTGCGGTCTATCTGTTTTGCAAAGCTCGCGGGCTGCTTTTTTCACTTTCAAAACAGGAAAGGCAGGTATCGAAGATTCATTCCCGTAAATGTCCTTGTTATCGAATAGATCGTTTTGGCCTTCTACTGCATTTACAAAAGTATACAAGGAAATCTGAGTACTGCTGAGCTTCATGTTTGCAGGCTCATTCCATTTGCTTTTATATTTTTCCTTCAACCTTGCCAGGTTCTTTTGTGCCACTGCATATGTCCCGGTGGGTACGGGATCTATGCTTTGCCAAAATGGAAGTTGCTTTTCTACCTGCGTAAAAAATTCGCCGATGGTTATTTTCTCAAAAGGCAGCTCATTGTTTTTAGTCATGATCACTACATAATGCGGATTGTCGTTAATTACCTTTGGCGGGATATAAAAATGTTTGTAGGCTGCAATATTCTTATGATCATCAAATTCCTTAAAATCGCTTGCTGGTTTATGTTCATCCTGGTAACCTTTGGAATGGGCTTTGAAATCGGGCAGAATAAAATAGTATTCTTCGGGGCTTGAAATAAAGCTTACCGGCTCGCTTATGTGCTGAAGGCCATTAGCTTCAATGTTCCAATATTCCGCGAAGTTGTTTTGCGGCGCAAATTTTCCCGCCGCATCTTTTTTCAGGAACATATACATTTTTGTGTATGCGCCATACAGGTGCGGCAGCGCCTGGAGATGGGTATTTACAGCATTGCCCAACCTGCTGTTGGTGCCGCTGAATTTCGGGGCCTGGTTCACGTAGTACGCTGCATCTCCCAGGCAACCTTTCGGCAGGTAAGACTGTTGCATCCATTGTATCAATTGTTGCACGTAACCTATTTGCACTGAGCTGTATGTTCTGTTGCCAACGGTCGCACTTTTGGGCGGTGTTGGGTATTTATACACTTTGATCCACCCAATGTCTATATCCGCGATGCTTTCCAGCTCAAAACCTATCCGCTCCCTGTAAACCTGGGTATGGGCAGTGATACAAAAAAGCAAGAGGCAAGCAAGTACAGTTGTATGTTTCATAACAGTTATTTTTTCATTCCTTTTAAAACGCCCCTGCCGGAAACCGTGAACCCGCTCAGCACGGATATTTTAGCTTCCGTTCCGATAATGGTAACCGATTGGTCCCCGGCACTTGGGCCCAATGTGCTCATGTCCTTTACAGGTTCTATTTTGACCCCGTTTTCCCTAACTACGTTCGTCCCAACCTGCAGATCCGCAACTGCTTTTACGCCGGCATCGGTTATGCCTGTTTTGTCAATCTCAACAAAGGCTGATACGCCAACTTTTGCTTCTGCTTTTAAGGGGCCTTCCCCAATGCTTGCTTTTTTCTTTATGCCGATCTCGATGCTGCAATTCTGGAATTGATCCATAAAGGATTCATCGTCCCGGTCACCTTGTTTGGTTGTCATGCCCAGCTTTACAAAATCTAGGTCTAACTTGCCGGTCAGCTTGCTGCAACTGCTGGTGATCATTCCCAGGGGTATGTACAGCGTATCCTTGTACCTGCAATGCAGGTCATCGAATTTCGAAAGCTTGAAAGGCTTTCCTTCCGCCTTGTTTCCACTGTTGCACCAGGGGCTTTTGTTTTTGAACTTCACGTTCTGGCTGCTGATCAAATTAAGCCACATGAGCTTAGCATTCAGTTTTGCAAGTTCAAATTCCTCCGGCCACATGGTGTATTGGTAGTAGTACGCTTCGTCATTAATTTTTCTGCGCATGAAACCGATAAAGTCGTTGAAGGTTTCCCGTAAAACTGAATTTGCTGCATTCAGATAGTTATCTTTTGCCCTTGTGTCATCGGCGCAGGCGGCGCCAAACGGGTTGGCCTTGCCTTCCCCGAACTGGTCTTCATATATTTTTTCAAGTTCCCTAAGCCGGGCCAACAGCGTTTCATCAAATCTTGCCGCTTGTATGTTTGCATCGGCTAAAGCTTCCAGCTTTTCTTGGTAAGCGTACGCCATGTGCCCGTCTTTGTCATTGACCATGTAGCCCAGCTTGGCCATGGCCTTGTAAGCGAATCGTGGCATAGGATCGATCACCAGGCCTTTTGGGCCTGCCTCCATCAATTGCTTTGCGAGCAATTCCTTCGCCTTCGTCACTTGCTGCTCCAGCGCGTTCTTTTGCTGTTCCAGTTCAGCTATGTCATCACTGCATTTTTTCTTGAAAGCCTTCCATTCAGCCTCCAGCAGTTCGCTTTCTGCAACAGTTACGGGATAGGCAGGCCAGTTGAATTTTTCCAGGCCCAACGGATCCTGCGGCATGGGTTTGTTCCACGTAATATCTTCTGTTTTCAATTTGTAATTCATCTTGCTCAACCGGTTCTCTTTTTCTATGCTGTAGGCTTCCGCAATACTTCGCTTAACGGCTTCAATGGCTGCCTGCATATTGCCCTTGCTTTCATCGATCAGTGATTTGGTAAGATTAGCCTGTGGATGATAAGCATATATGCGAATGGTGCTGTCCAGGTATTTTCCTGCTTTGTCAACATCGCCCAGGCCAAACCATGCCTGGCCAAGGTTATTAAGAATGGTGCTGTTTTGAGGAAATTGTTTATTTAAATGGTTCAGCAAGGGAATGGCTAATTCCTCTGCCCCGCCCATAGTTAAAAACGCAGCGAAGTTATTCAGGTTGTCGGCATCCGCGGGATCGTCTTTGCAAGCCCGGTTCGCAAGGTACAATGCAAGCCTGGGTTTTCCCATCATCCAGCAGCCAACAGCTGCATTGCCAACGGCAGTTGGGGTTTGGTATTTTTCTTTGACCGCCGCGTAAACCTGGTCGCCGCCAAATTCGCGGGGTTTGAGTTGGGCGTTTAGCCTTTCGTAAGCCGCTTGCAGGTAAGCAGTTAATGTGGCCGGGGTTACAGGCGCTTTTGAAATGGAAGCGATGCGTTCCCGGTCCTTTAGCGGCACCACCCTGTATTCGTCTTCAAAAGCTTTTTTGAGCTGTGCATCACTTATGCCGGAAATGTTTTTCTGAATAGTTTTTACATCGGGCATTTTAATACCCATGCTGTCCATCATCTTTTTATCTTCCGGGCTCAATTCGTCCATCGCTGCCTGCATTTCTTTCATCATTTCAGCTATTTCTTTTTGGGTAGGCGGCTTCTCTTTGGGTTTCGGTTTGGGCTGCGTAAATGCAGCAACTGCCGTCACGAGGACTATGACCAGGAGAAAAGTTTTTTTCATGACAATTCGTTTCAGTGATGTAAACATAGGTTGGTTATGTGTTGAATAAAATCCCGGAAAAACAGGATTTTGATCGATAATAAATCATGGAAAACAGGGATGCCTAACCGTTTTTGGATACCTTATGTTGTACCTTCAAAGGAAATTACCGCATGCGGTTATTACTGGCTTATATAGCATGTTTAATTGTAATCTCTCTAAGGGCGCAGGACACAAAGCGTCTGGATAGTTTACTAAGTAAGCTGTCCATTGCAAAGGCAGATACCAATAAAGTATTGCTGCTGTTGTCGGTTGCTGATGAATATGAGGTGACTGACCTGGAAAAAGCCCGCCCATACATAGGCCAGGCCATGCAGCTTAGCCGTAATTTAAATTACACGCAAGGCATTATGAAAGCCTACCGGCACTATGCTTATATCTATTCATACCAGTCAAAGTTCGATTCATCCATTTATGTTAACAGGATAGTGCTGGAAATGGCAAAGCAGAAAAAGGATTCTTTCGGTATAGGAGTGGCATACTTTAACATTGGTGTGTCGCATCGTTTCAAGCAGGATCTGGACAGCGCCTTGCAGTATACGCTGGAAGGGGCAAGGCTGCTTGATGGCAAAGGCTATGGAAACGTAGAAGGCGTTTTGAACGATGGGCTGCAATCGCTTTACATGAGCATGACCCAATACGACAAGGCGGTGCAATATGGCGAAAAAGCGGTAGCGATTGCCAGGAAACACCAGAACATGGAACACCTGGCAACATCGTTGAATAACCTCGGCTTAAATTATGTGGAGCTCAACCGGCTTAACGATGCAAAGCAGGTTTATGCAGAAGGATTGGAAGTAACCAGGAAAATAGGCTATCAGCAGGTTGAGGCAATGCTGTTAAACAACCTGTCTGATATATTATTGCGTGAAGGACGTTTTGAAGAAGCAGGCAACAATGCTTTCAAAGTGCTGCAGATACAAAAACGGTTTCCCGATAGCGCCACCCTGATGAGCGCTAACACCATCTTAGCCCACTACTATTTAGCTAAAGGCGACTATGATAAAGCTGAACAATTGGCAAAAATGGCAATGGACATTGCAGACAAGCAAAGCTTTGATGACGGCGAAATAGAAGCATTGGGCACGCTGGCCCGCATCGCATTTGCGAAAAAAGAATTCAATAAAGGCCTTGAATATGAATTCCAGCGAAACAAAGTAGAGGAAAACGTATTCAATGAATCCGTAAAGCAACGTGAGGCCGGATGGCGGGCGCGGTATGAAACAGAACAGAAGGATAGCCAAATAAAACTTCAGCAGGCACAGTTGTTCCGAAAGGATATCCTGAACTATATCCTGATCGGAAGTGTTGCGACCATCTTCATTATTTCCCTGCTCGGCTATATCAATTACCGCCATCGAAGACGCCTCCAGCAGCAACGCATCAACGAACTGGAAACTGAAAAACAGTTGGCGGCAACAGAAGCGGTATTAAAAGGCGAGGAGCAAGAAAGGACCCGCCTGGCAAAGGACCTTCATGATGGTTTGGGAGGAATGTTGTCAGGCATAAAATATTCATTAAATACTATGAAAGGGAATCTGATCATGACCCCCGGTAATGCCCAGACGTTCGAGCGGAGCATTGACATGCTGGACAGCAGCATAGCAGAGATGAGAAGGGTGGCGCATAATATGATGCCCGAGGCATTGGTGAAGTTTGGATTGGATACAGCCTTTCGGGATTTCTGCAACGACCTTAATCAAAGCGGTGCTTTAAATGTAACCTACGAGTCTATTGGAACGGATGACATGACTATTGAGCAAACAAGAGCTGTAACCGTGTACCGCATTGTACAGGAGTTGCTGAACAATATTATCAAACATGCGTCTGCAAAAAGTGCCCTGGTGCAGTTGGCTTATAATAACGGCCAAATGGTCGTAACGGTTGAAGATGATGGCAAAGGCTTTGAGCCGGCCATATTAAAGCAATCGAAAGGCATTGGCTGGGGAAATATCCAGAACCGCATTGAATTTCTGAAAGGAAAGTGGGATGTAGATTCAAAGCAGGGCCAGGGTACTTCAGTGCATTTGGTTATTCCTGAGTAGTATTCAAAAAAACAGCTATGAATGCAAAAGTGAAACTGTTTATTGTAGACGATCACTACATGGTGATTGAAGGCATTTACTCCTTGCTGCAGCAGGAAGCAGGTATTGAGTGGATGGGCCATGCCACCAATGCGGAAAGTTGCCTAGCTTTTTTAAAAAGCCGCCAGCCGGATGTATTGTTCATGGACATCAGCCTGCCTGACCAGAGCGGTATCGACCTTTGCAAACAGATTAAAGATTTGTATCCCGGTATTTTTATCCTGGGGCTAAGTACATTTAACCAACAGAGCTTTATTCAAAAAATGATGGAGAACGGTGCGTCCGGCTACCTGCTTAAAAATGCGGGCAGTACTGAGTTGATGGCCGCTATTGCTGCTGTTATGCGTGGCAAAACCTATCTAACACATGAAGCCGCGACCACCATGCGCCAGCAGCCTAAGAAAAACATACCGATGCTTACCCGAAGGGAGTTGGAAGTGCTTGCGCTCATTGCACAAGGAATGACTAACAACGAGATTGCGGCTAAACTATTTATTGCCGCTACTACGGTTGACACGCACAGAAAAAGTTTACTGGTCAAGTTTTCTGCAAAGAATACCGCCACCTTAGTGCATACAGCCACTCAATTGCAGATCGTTTAGCACGGGAATTTTTAATGATCGAACCAGCAATTGCAGCCACAACAATAACAAGTTGCCTCCATTCAGCGAGTCATTGCCGAAATCACACGAAATCAATAGTTTACCAGCAAATATTTAGCGATCACCCGAGAGGTATATTTGCCGCTCCGCCTTTGCCTACCGAGCTTTACCGTAGGTGATTTTTTTTTAGCGGACGGAAAAAAATTAGGTAATCTGGCAACGTGATCTTAAGTTTGCAGGGCAAGCAGTTAATCCTCTTTTCGTTTTATTTTTTCAATCAGTTTTATTTAGATTTTCACTTTTATTAGTTTTAATTTTTATTGAACGTTTGATTTTTTATTTCGTTTTCCGGATTAATTTCTTGTAGTTGAGGGCAGTTGCAAAACTGTCCTCTTCTTTTTTAAAAAGACCTTTTTATTAGAAAGAACTTGATCTTCAACAAGTCTCTCACGCCAAAATTTGAAACTTGTCCCTCCATCGCGCCAAATAAACCGCTCA
Source organism: Chitinophagaceae bacterium (assembly GCA_035628135.1). GTDB lineage: Bacteria > Bacteroidota > Bacteroidia > Chitinophagales > Chitinophagaceae > DASPKM01. Next base: position 343,595 of record DASPKM010000004.1, read on the forward strand.
TTGCAGCGTAATAAAAACTGTAGTAATATCCAACAAATAAAGGCGCAAGTCCACTTGCAATCTGAATGCTTCAGCTAAGCCACGTAAGTTGTGCGAATTTTATAACTGTGCCTGCGGAGAGGCTGACGATTAAAACGGCAATCCTGGGTCGGCCGGACCGTTGAATGTTGGCCGCGCATTGCAGGGGTTTGGATCTGCATTGATAGCTCCTGCATCAATGACCTTATTGATGATAACATTTACCGATCCCAGGGAATTGAATAAAGCGTTTGGCTTTTGGGACGCTTCGGCGGCAGCCGGTGGGTCTGCTGGTGTTTTTCTTGGCGGGGTGATCACCGAATGGCTTTCATGGAGATGGGCGTTCTTCATCAATATTCCAATTGCGTTGATGGTGCTTTCTTTTGGTAAAAATTATTTGGTACCAGGATTGAAAAGTAAGATCAAATTGGATTATCTGGGAGCTGTGCTGGCAACAGCATCACTTATACTGATTGTGTATGCAATCGTTTCGTTTGACAGCGCTGACATAACGCGTTCACTATCTTGGGGTGTTGTAGCAATTGGTCTGTTTATCGCATTCATTGTTTTGCAGGCGAAAAAGGTTCATCCACTACTTCCTTTGTCAATCTTCAAAACACCAAACCTGTCGGTAGGTAACCTGGTCATTGGTTTGCTTGCAGCCGCGTGGATACCTCTTTGGTTCTTTCTGAATTTGTATTTACAGCAAACTTTACAGTATTCCGCATTCAATAGCGGTCTGGCATTGTTGCCTATGACCATTACAATCATGGTACTTATGGTTGGTTTTACAGGTAAGTTTGTGCAAAAGTTTGGATATAAAGCTAATCTTGTTGCAGGCTTAATCTTCCTTACAGTTTCATTGATAGTGTTCAGCTTTGTTCCGGTAAATGGTAGTTTCCTTGCAAATGTATTACCGGCATCTCTTTTAGGTGCGATAGGTATGTCGCTTGCATATATTCCCGGTACCATCGCCGCTATGTCTGGTGCAAAGCCACAGGAAACCGGCCTGGCATCAGGTATTGTGAATACAAGTTATCAGATCGGATCCGCGGTTGGGCTGGCGGTTGTTGTAGTGATCGCCGGAATTGTTACGCAATCGTCAATTGTCGATGGCGTTCAACAGCCAATAGCATTAAACGTCGGTTTTAAGGCAGCATTCGCTGCTGCTGCGACAATAAGCGGTATCGGCGCATTAATAGCCATAATTCAGATTAAGCAATTCAAATAAACCGGGTTCACGCCGCCGGTTCGAAAATTATATAAAACTCAGGCAGAATTTTATAACAGTCGGCCAGCCGGGGTAATTTTACGCTACTACTAAATGCGAGACAATGGAAACATTAAAATTTAAAACAAACATTAAATGCACTGGCTGCGTTGCCAAAGTAACGCCCGAGCTGAACAATACAGTTGGTGAACAAAACTGGAATGTGGATGTTGAGAACCCTGATAAAATCCTTACGATAGTTGCTGATGGTGTTGATTCAAAGACTGTTTTAGAAGCCGTTAATAAAGCGGGCTTCAAGGCTGAAGCATTCGATTAATCACGGCATCAAAGAAAGTTAAAACTGCGGTTTTATTACCGGCTTATTTTTTTGAATTATTAGAGGTCGGTTTGCGCATATGAATTGGGTGAAATCTATTCTAAATAACTGCTTCCTTCTTCAAAAAGGATTGGCGTAAATAGTACAGTCCCGGTTGCTGTTATAATAATGCCTTAAAAACTTGACCAGGAAATAAGTATCGCATATATTTGGTTATCAGCCATATGGACAGATATAAAGTGCTCAGGTTTCGAAAATTATGTAAATCTAATCCGGAATTTTATAAAACCATTGTTTACCTAATCCTATACTTTTGCAGTATCTAAAAAATGCAAAGCAAGATCACCATACGAATCAAAGCGCTTTTCCTGCTGGTGGTATTTTCTATGAATACCCTGCTTGGCTTTGCATGCTCCATAGGAGTTGACTTAGGATATAATACCAAACATCACAAGCAGGATGCAAGCTCCCTTAAAAACGAAGCGGACCATGATTGTGGTGGCGTGGAACATGAAACAACGGCTAACACGTCCCCTGTAAACACACATGACTGCTGTAAAGACGAGGTGCTTAAATTCAATTTATCTGATAAGAGTCCTTCTCCTACCATTAAAATCAATGCTCCCAACCACACAACATTTAGCATTGTCGCTTCATACATAATACAATCTTTCACCATCGAAGATGTTCCTTCGAACCACTATTATGTCCGCTCCGATCATCCACCTATTTTCAGGGACATAAGAATTTCTATCCACTCATTCCGGATCTGATAATGTAAAGAACCGCAACCTGCGCGGAAAGTACCCTTGTGTCAATCAACAAGGCTTAGAATCCCATTACATTAACTCAGAATGATATGTTCAAACGGAGTTCAATTTTACTGATGATGGTTGTCATAGTTGCTTCAGCTTCCGGCCAGCGAACGCTGTCGGAAAATGAAGCGGTGGAGCAGGCACTGAAAAATGCGCGTAATACCAATGTTGCAAACCTTACATTAACACAGCAACAGCAACTATTACGCGGCGCAGGAGGAATTGCAAATCCGCAGCTGACCCTGGAAAAGTCTCCTTATGAGCCGCTTATTGCGGGTGTTCAACAACAGTTCGACTGGCCAACCCTTTACGGTGCAAGAAAACAATTGCAGCAGGCAAGGGTTAGGCTGGCTGAAACATCGGTAAGCTTCAATGCGCTTCAAATAAAAAGACTTGTAAGGACGGCGTACCTCCAGTTGCAATACTTGAACGAGCGATTAGTGCAGCTCAAGTACCAGGACAGCATTTATAAAGATATTAAAGCTGCGGCAGCCAGGAGTTTCGAGGCCGGACAGATCAACAAGCTGGATGAGTTATTCGCGGCAAGCCAGGCAGACAGGATCAATAATGAGATGGTAAGAGCTATTGCTGATCTTCAACAACAGCAAAGGGCCTTGCAATTGCTGACCGGTCTCAAAGAAACAGTCATTCCCGCTAGAATTTCAGCACTTCCGCTGAACGAGCTAGCAGATACTCTAAACAACAATCCGCAGATCCGTGTATTGGAGCAAGAGGTGGAAGTGAGTAAAAATGAGCTTAAGCTGGCAAGACGTTCATTGCTGCCGTCTGTCAATGCCGGGGTATTATTTCCTACAACTAAGGAATATGAAAACTTCCTTGGCTACCAGGTAGGCCTCTCTATTCCTCTCTGGGCAAGGCAGAACAGGAGCAGGATCGCAGCAGCAAGTACAGGTGTGGAGCTGGCAGCTGCTAACCAGCAAAATGCATTACAGCAATTGGAGAATCAATACCTGATCAACCAGGTAAATGTTCAAAAGGAACAGGCAAGCCTGCATTATTTTAATACGGTTGCGCTTCGGCAATCTGCCGAAATCATTGAAACATCCAGACGACTGTTTGTAGCAGGACAGATAAGCTATATTGAATCGCTCAGGAATATCACAAGCGCATTTGAAACGCAAATTAATTACCTGGAAACTTTAAGAAATTATAACCAGGCTGTTATTGAATTGAATTATATAACCGGAAACCTATAGGTATGTATAAATATATTTTATCCCTGGTTGGTATATTATCCTTTGTCCCGTTGTGGGCACACGATGGAGATGATCATGCTGCTGCCGGTAAAGGTGCAAAGCCAACAGCTACGGCTTATTTCAGTGTTGAAGCCTTCTCAGATAAATACGAGGCTTTGCTTAAGTACGGGACCATCGCGCCTGGACGTGAGAGTTCTCTAAAACTGTATCTGGCAGAATTCAATTCTAACCGGCCAATAGATAGTGCGGATGTAAAAGTAACGGTAAGCGGAGCGGCCAATCTACCCTTGAAAGTGGTTAAAGTAGATAAAGGCATCTACGAGTTGACGGGGATATTTCCTGCCAGGCAGGCTTACAACCTAAATGTAAGCATCAACGCAAGGCTTGGCGCAGACCTTCTACAGCTAACTAAAGTGGAAATAGGTAAGGAATTTTCAACCGAAGAAGATACAGTTCATGCGCATTGGTACGGCAGCAATTGGTTCTTCGCCATTATGGGTTTGATTGCTGGATTATTGATTATGTTCCTGCTTATGAAAAGAAGAAATCAGAGGACGATAACCGGCCTGTTTATAGGACTGTGCTTGTTTCCAACAGCGGCTAACTTAGACGCTGTGGCACACGATGGTCATGACGACAAAGCAAAAGCATCCGGTACGTTATCTAATGCATTCATAGTACAAAAGGAAACACAATTCCTTTTCAACATACTTACTCAAAAGCTGACGACTGGCGATTTCAATGAAACTTCAACCCTATTGGGAACCGTGGTACCTGCACCTGCAGGACAAGCTGTAATTCAATCGCCGCAAGTTGGAAAAATAGTTTCATTAAAAGTAAACCCCGGTCAGCAGGTATCAAGAGGACAAGTGCTTGCCGTGATCGAGCAACAGGTGGATGCGGGAACTCAGATTGACATCATTTCACAGAGAAATACAATTGATGCGGAGTACCAGGCGGCCAAAGCGCAATATGAGAGATTGAAATCTATTGAAGATATAGCTGCTAAGAAAGACCTTACAGAAGCCAAAGCAAGGTATGACGCTGCCCGCCGTAACAAACAACTTTTTGATGCCAATGCAGGCAGGAATGCAGGGAGCAGCAAACTGGTAACGCTTACAAGCCCTATAAGTGGCGTGGTAGGAACATTCAACTATGCCATCGGAGCAGTGGTAAATGCCGGGCAGACCTTATTTGAGGTAACTAATCTCAGTAATGTATATGTTGAAGCGCAATTGTTTGCTGCGGACGCTGATAAGCTAAAGTCGGCCACCAGATTTACTGTTTCTCCTGTAACAAATGATACCGCTCAATTTGCCGTCAGGCTTGTGTCCGGCGCCCAATCGGTGAACCAGGAGAACCAGGCCCAGCGTGTAATATTCCAGCTAATGAGCCCTTCGGGACAGTTCAGGATTGGCGAGAACATCAATCTGCGGGTTTATAGTAACACTGTGATTCGGAAGGCTATAATCCCTTCAGAGGCAATTACAGAGGTAAATGGAAGGCCGGCCGTATTCATTAAGGATAAGGCTGAAGTGTACAGCATCAGCTTTATTTCAGCAGGGCAAACAAATGGAAAATATACCGTCATCAGTAAAGGCGCTGAAGAAGGAGAAAGAATTGTTACACAAAATGTATATCAAATGAAAACCATGTATTTGAATCAATAAACAAACAACAATAAACTATAAGCAAAATGAAACAAAGATTAAAGATCGGAATTGCGGGCTTAATAATCAGCTCTTCACTGGCATTTGCCGCATGCGGCGGTAATGCATCAAAAGCAAATGATATGAGTGATACAACGCAGGCGGAAGCTGGGCATCAACACATATACGCATGCCCTATGCATCCTGAAGTTACAGGCAAGGAAGGCGACACTTGCCCCAAATGCGGCATGAAGCTGGAACACAACGACAATGCAGGTGCAAATGCCAATAACTATTTTATGGAATTCTCTGTAAATCCTTCAACGGTTAATCCTAACCAGGAAGTAACATTGTCATTGACGCCCAAGATTAAAGGAAATGAGAAAGAGCAGGTGCCCTTAGACATAGAACATGAAAAGAAAATCCACCTGATACTGGTGAGCGATGACCTTTCGTGGTTCGATCACATCCATCCAGAATACACTGCTGACGGATCGTATAAGGTGAGCACAAAGTTTCCTGCCGGTGGCAAATACACCTTGTTCGCAGACTACAAACCAACGGGTGGCAACCACGCGTTGGATAAACTAACAGTTGATGTAACGGGAACTGCTCCTGCTGCGAAGACTTACACCACCGATAAACTCACGGGCGATGCGGGCGATGGGTTTACAGTCACGCTCACTCCATCCGGTGGTAAATTCATTACAGAAGTTCCTATGCATATAGCGGGTGCTGTAAAACTGAATGGTAAAGACGTTGATCCAAACACGCTTGAAAATTATCTGGGTGCAAAAGCGCACATGGTGGTGGTGAGTCGTGATGAAAAGGAGTACCTGCACGTTCATCCCGCTGTTGAAGGTGGAAAATTTGACCTGCATACTACGTTTGAAAAACCTGGCATATACCGTGGGTGGATCCAATTTCAATCGAAAGGGAAAATATACACTGCCGATTTTGTGATGGATGTAAAGAAGGGCACTGACGAAGACAAGAAGAATGCGGGTGCGGGACACTAATCAAAAAAAGAATACTTATGCATTTTTTCAAAGCATTTCTTTTGATACAATTCACTTCTGTAATTCTTATTGCCTGCGCCGATTCTGGTTCAGGCAGTAAGAACGATGCTGACATTGACAATAATGCTGCAAAAACCGATACTTCTAAAAAGAGCATTCCGTCGCAAGTAAGTAAAGAAATCGGAAATGCTGAATTAGCAATTAAATACCATTCACCGGCAGTTCGCGGAAGGATCATCTGGGGTGGGTTGGTGCCTTATGATAATGTGTGGGTGACCGGCGCTCATAAGGCTACTTCCATTGAAGTATCAAACGATTTTATGGTTGGAGAGCAGCGGATACCGGATGGTAAATATGCCATTTTCACAATTCCATCAAAAGACGAGTGGACGGTGATCATTAACAAGAATTGGGATCAGCATTTGGCAGATGAGTACACTGAGATAGATGATGTTGTGCGGATCAAGGTAAAACCGGTTGCGCTGGCTGATACAGTAGAAAGATTAAGATACGATATAGAACAATCGGGAGAACGGCTTGCAAATGTTCGCATCAGTTGGGAAAAGCTGCAGGTGGCGTTCTCCATTCAGATAGTTGATTAAATGCTAAGGAACATATATGCTTAACAGGCTCATTAGATTTTCGCTTGAGAACAGGCTTTTTGTGATAGCATTGGCTGCACTGGTAATGGTGTATGGAGCCATTACATTGGTAAACTTGCCTGTTGATGTGTTGCCCGATCTCAACAGGCCCCGCGTAACCATTTTTCTTGAAGCGAATGGTATGGCGCCTGAGGAAGTGGAATCGCAGGTAAACCTCCCGGTAGAAACTTCATTGAACGGTGCACCTGGTGTGGAAGTGGTAAGATCTGTTGCATCACCTGGGCTGGGAATGGTATTCGTGGAATTTGACTGGAAAACAGAAATTTATAGAGCAAGGCAATTAACTGCTGAGAAACTTCAGTCCGTTCAGTTACCGGAAGGTATAGCGGCACAATTAGGGCCTATCAGCTCCATCATGGGACAAATCATGATGGTGGCTGTTACAGGGGACACCACTTCACCTGCCGAGTTAAGGACCTTATCGGATTTTACCATCAGGCGAAGGTTGATGAGCATTAAAGGTGTGTCGCAGGTGATCCCTATCGGTGGAGACCGGCTTCAATACCAGGTGCTGGTGTCCTCCGAGAAATTGCGGCAGTATAATGTGTCGATCAATGATGTTGATAATGCGCTTCAGCAAACCAATCAGAATACGACGGGCGGTTTTGTGAATAACAAAGGTTCGGAGGTGCTCATAAGGAATATTGCAAGGGCGCGGTCATTGGACGATCTTGCCAACACCGTCATTTCCAATACGAATGGGGCGCCGGTTTTATTAAAACAAGTGGCTGAGGTGAAATTTGGTGGACCGGTCAAGCGTGGAGATGGCTCCTTTAATGGCAAGCCTGCGGTGATTCTTAGTATCGAAAAGCAACCGACGGCAAGCACCGTTGATTTAAGCAATGAAATCCTGGAAGCAATTGAAGAAATCCAGGCGAGCCTGCCAGCCGACGTAAAGATCCATACAGATGTCTTTCAGCAAAGGAATTTTATCGTCAACTCCATTACAAATGTGGAACATGCATTGAGAGACGGTTTTATCCTGGTGATTATTATTCTCTTCCTCTTTCTTTTGAACTTCAGGACCACTATCATTACGTTGACGGCTATACCTCTGTCCATCATCATTACTGCCATCGTATTTAAGTTCTTTAATATTTCCATCAACACTTTAACTCTTGGAGGATTGGCAATAGCTATTGGTGAATTAGTAGATGACGCCATTGTAGACGTTGAAAATGTTTACAGGAGGTTAAAGGAGAACTGGGCAAGGCCTGACCCTCAACCTACCTTAAAAGTCATATATAAAGCCAGCAGTGAAGTGCGAAACTCTATTGTGTATGCCACCATTATCGTTGTGCTGGTATTTATTCCACTGTTTTACCTGCAGGGAATTGAGGGAAGGATATTCGCGCCTCTTGGAATAGCATACATTACATCGATCATTGCTTCGCTGTTTGTATCACTAACTGTAACACCTGCGCTTTGTAGTTATTTCCTTGGAAGGAAAGAACATTTACGGCAGGTAAATCTGAAGTTCTGGAAGAAGCGCCGAAAACCAGAAGTAGATACAGTGCATGAGGACGATAGCCCGCTTGTAAGATGGTTAAAGCGCCAGGATACAAAACTGTTGCATTGGGGATTAAGGAGACCAAAGCTCATTATCGGGTTTGCGATTGCACTGATCGTTGCTTCAATCGGAATTGCGTCTCTCTTCGGAACTGAATTTCTTCCCTCGTTCAATGAAGGAAGTTATACCGTAAATGTGCTTGCGCCTGCTGGCACATCGCTGGAAGAGTCCAATAAGATCGGTTCAATAGCTGAACAACAAATATTGAAAGTGCCCGAAGTAGCGCTCACTTCAAGGCGCACGGGCAGGGCAGAACTGGATGAACATGCAGAACCTCCAAGCTATACTGAGATTGATGTTGCCCTGAAGCCTGGCTATGAAAGGGACAGGGATGAAGTGTTGGCGGATATTCGGGAGAACCTCTCTGTATTAAAAGGCATCAGCGTAAATATCGGGCAACCTATTTCGCACCGCCTTGATCATTTATTATCCGGAGTAAGGGCGCAGGTAGCGGTAAAAATATTCGGGAATGATCTTACTGAACTTCGAACTAACGCTGTGCAACTCAGCAATGTGATAAGAGAAGTTCCAGGCGTGGTGGACGTGCAAATCGAAAACCAGGTGATGGTTCCACAGCTAATGGTAAAGCTCGACCGAAATGCTGTGCAGCGATATGGTTTACAAGTGGGCAAAGTAGCGGAAGACATGGAGATATTTTACAATGGAAAAGTGGTAGGCCAGATATTGGATGGACAAAGGGCATTTGATATTGTATTAAGAACAGATGATAGTACAAGAAAAGACCTGGATGCGATCCGCAATACACAAATCGCTTTGCCTAATGGTTCATTGATACCGCTTAGCCAGGTGGCTTCTATTGAACTGGAAAATGGCATCAACACCATTAATCATGAAAACACCCAGCGCAGAATCGTTGTGTCAGCAAATGTGGAAGGCCGTGATCTTGGAAGTACGGTAAAGGACATGCAGGCAAGGGTGGGCCAGGAATTGAAGATGCCAGAAGGATATTATTTGCAATGGGGAGGTCAGTTTGAAAGCCAGCAATCCGCTTCGAAGCTGATCACTATTCTTAGTTTGTTTTCGCTGGCAGGCATCTTCCTTGTGCTGTACAGCCATTTTAAATCTACTGCCATTGCATTGCAGATCATGCTGAACATCCCTTTGGCTTTGATAGGCAGTGTTATTACTGTGTTGTTAACTGGTGGCGTATTCTCCATTGCCACGTTGGTAGGCTTTATTACGCTGACTGGTATTGCTTCGCGGAATGGCATCATGATGATCTCCCATTACATCCATTTGGTGGAGCATGAGGGAGAGACCTTTGGTGATAACATGGTCATTCGCGGTTCACTCGAGCGACTGGTTCCGGTCTTAATGACGGCGTTGGTAGCGGCGTTGGCGTTGATCCCTTTAACGCTTGATCCGTCAGCGCCGGGAAAGGAAATTCTTTATCCTGTTGCAACCGTTATTCTTGGTGGGCTAATCAGTTCTACTTTACTGGACATCATTGTTACGCCTGTCGTATTCAGGAGATATGGCGAGAAGGCATTGAAAAGATACCTGGATGCTCAAAAGCGTACTGACCTTTAAAAATTGTTTTTTATGGCTCACCATTCCGGCCATTCGTCATGATCATGGTCACCACGAACATCATAATGATCATCATCTCATCATTCCAAGCCAATGGATGATTCTTTTCAGGGACATGAACAAAAGGAATGCTCCGCAACTGAAGGAAGCAACCTTCCTTTATGGAAATCGGAGAATTTTGAATACCAGCAAGGCGCTCGCCTTAGTGCAATGATAAATGGTAAGAGGATAAGAGTTGCTGGGCCTAATTATTTCAAGCAACATCATAAGCCGTTGCCTGCTATTCCTGCAGAAGCAGATCAGCAAGCTGAAACCGTCAATTTCTTAATGATCGATGATGAAGTTGCTGGAATTGTTACGCTTATAAGTAGTAGTAATTCCAGTAGCTGCCGGTATTCTTTATCCAAAGTTTATCTTAAGCCCTGCATCAGGGCAAAAACTGTCTAAATTACCGTATTCTTAAATTTTATTCCGGATATATCATCGTCTACCCTACTCAATGACCACCTATGCCAATTCCAAAAAGGTGTAATAATCCAACCAACAACATCAGGAAAATGATTCCAAGCAATATATATAATCCAAAAGGTTTTCTTTTGACAGACTTTTTGTCTATCGTAATCTCATCCTGTGATTCTTTCTCTTTTAGCCCATATTGAATTTTGCCCCAAGGTTTGTATACCGATATCGTTATGATTATGAGTAAAACGAACAAAGCGGCAGCCGCATCGCCGATAAGTTGGATGCGTAGGTCCCGAAGATCAGTATCCGATATGAATGTTGCTGAAGCCACATCAGCTAAGTAACTAATTGGTTGCATGTGCATCAGTAACAAGAGGGTCGAAAGAATAGTCAGTAAAAGCTTCACCACAATCCAATAGTGCTTAAACAAACCCCATGGTGTAACAAGCGATTGAATAAGGCCAGACAACAAGGCCCCGAGGCACGCAGGTAAAATTACAAACCATGTACTCGATCCCATGGCAATATACATGGCCCGGACTATTTGAGGATTTTGGCTGGTGAAGCCGGTAACGGAAAGAACAAGGAAAACAGCTACAGCACCAAACCAACCTACTGAAAAAGTAATATGCGTGGTGAGCATTAGTTTGCGCAAAGCAGCCGTCATAATAGTTATTTCATGCAAATTAACCCCTTATCCGTATACCCGCCGGTTTCTGTTCGGCAGCAACCAATAGAGCATACTATGCCGTTCGAAACTTGTCCCTTCCCACCCGCCGGAGATTAAAAGCCCCCTAATCGGTTGGCCCCGACTTTCAAAACCGCTGAGGAACGGCAAGGAAAGCAACAGCCAGCAGCAACAGCTTTAAACAATTTCATCAGGCAAATTTGGGCATCAAGTCAATGTTGCCTGGTTATCGTCATAAGGTCCTTCATCAAAAAAGCATGAAAAGACAAGCATGCAAAGCTGAATACTTTGATGTTACTAAGAACCGCGAAAGCACACTGAAGCAAGGTATAGCCTTAGCAAGCGCAGAACTTCAAAAAGGTCTGCTGCCCGGCAAATGTTGCCTTAAAATAATTTCTCCTCCGGTGGCTTTATTCCTAGCAGGCGTATATAAATGGTGGTCTGGCCGCGATGATGGGTCTGGTGTTCAAAGGTCTTATTAATGATGGCAAATTTTGTTTCATCAAACCTGCCGAATAGTTTTTTCACTTCACCCCATTGACTAATAGGTGAACTTTTCACGGCGTTGATAGCGTAATCGTAGCTGGCCAGTACATAATATACCACGGAATCCCGGGATTGGGCGCTAGTGCGTCTTTCCAGTCCAAAACTAAGCCAGGCTGGAGGTCTCTCACTCGAAACGTTCGACATTAAGAACACATTGGCTGCGGCCAGGTGCAGCATTTGCTGGGCAAAGCTTCTAACGCTGTCGTGAGCCCTGAAAGAATACTTGTCCGCAGGCATGGCATTCAAATACTCTTTGGTGTATTCTTTTGCTCTTTCCCAGTCTTTTACCATCTGTGCCTGGACAGCTTCAAGGGATTGCGCCTGGATTTTTACTGCTGATAAAAACGCAAATGCAGCTAAACAAAGGTGTAAGATCAATTTTTTCATAACGCATATTTTGGACAAACAAGATAACAAAAATCATAATAGGATGACTTTGTAAGCCTATTTTGACACCTGGTTCGGGTGGGAACCAATGGACATAAGGGAGTTATAATCGGAATGAAGATTCGTAAAGCGGCTCTTAGTTATTGACTTTTTTCCTTTAGGAAAACTATGGTAAAAGGATGCACTACGCCTTTCATTATGTTATTTTTTATGACCGGGTCGTCGTTCATTATTCTTTTTGCTGCTTCAATATCTTTCGCCTCAAACACTACGATTCCAAAAAGCTCGGGATCGTAAACGTTGGAGGTGCGGCCCAGCACGTAGCCCTTTCCTTCGTCAACCAGGTCTTTTACATAGGCAACATGTTCCCGTACAACCCCTGATTCTTTTGGTCCCCATCTGATGGCTTGTTTGAATTCTGCAGTGTAAGTTAGCACGTATACGAATTGGCTGGAAGTTTGCGGCTTGTTATTGCCGTGCTTTGCCCCGAAACCTCCCAGCAGTATCACCGTGGCCAGCAGTATTTTGGTGATCATGACAGTAAATTTATTGCAAGCTACGGTTTTGAAGGCTTTGACTTAGATGCGGCTAACTTTAATTGTTGTTCAAGAGCGTTTTCAACTAAATTAATTACAACCAGCTGTGTTTTATCCGCCACTAACTGCAGTTCTATAAAATCTTTTTTCGCATTTGGTTGCCAATTCTTCAATTCAGGAAAATTTTCCCGGATCAATCTTAATTTCTTTTTGTTGTCCCCCGATACAATAATAACCTTCGTCACGGGCATTCGTTTCAATTTCCCGAAAGATTCAGCAGAGAAATCGCGGTAATATTCACCTTCAATATGAGTGGGATAGATGCTGTCTAACGCAGCAAAGTGAGAAGGATCGTCTGAAATAGCGTACCTGCTTTCTAATATATAATCCAGTTCGGTGATCGAATTTGGAATACTGTCCTCGTAAATTTTTATATACCGGTCTACCAATGTTTTGTCGATGGGTTTCTTGTTATCGATGTATTCCTTTATAAGTGGGTACATCAGTTTTCCCATACGGCTGATGTATTTTTGGTTGTACCAATTACCAGGATTTAACCTGCCGCTTAATTTTTCAGAAAAATATCCATTGCCAACCGCCGTCGCCCATGATTCATCCAGTAACCTATAAGCATACCGGCTAAACTTCGACGGATTGGCGGTAAACCAGGCATCCATTTCTTTTTTGAATGATAATGGTTGTGCATCATAGAGAAAATGAGATAATTCATGAAGTAAAACCGATAACAGGGCATTGTAATTAGTGAGCGATGCAGGAATAGCGCTTACGGCAATATTATTAAAATTGGCCGCCGTGAAGCCCACGGAATTAGGAAGTGGATAAAACGTAAATACAAATGGGATGGAATTATCCCACGAAGCATTATAGAATTGCTTTGCCTGATCAAAATAGCCTGCAATATTCTTTAAAACCAATAATGCCTCAATGTCCTTCACCTGTTTTTCAAATGTGATCTTATTGGGCTCATAAATCAATGATTCATACACGGGCGTAAATTCCTGTATGATAGCAACCCATTTATTCAGATCATCAACAGGGATTAATCCGATCGAGCGCATTTTAAAATCCTGTAAACTTTGAGCGTTTATAAGATGCTGATTTAAGATCGACCCTGTTTCCGCTCCCTGTTTGGTAAAAGGAGGATAATCCCTGAATGAATGTTCATAGTTCACATAAATGGAATCAAATGATGCAAGCAGTGATTTATATCGCTCATTATTAAACTTCGAATCGGTAAAGAGCTTTTTAAAAGGATTCGGGCCTCTTTGCGCAGAAAGGTTTCGAATAAATACCGTCACCGCATAAGGCCTGGAAAACTTTACTTGAAATTGTATTTCAGCAGTGGCTGACAGATGGACGAGCAGGCCTAACAAAAAGAATAGTTTCTTCATGTCGGGAAAATTACGGAATCAGGAAAACCTGGCAATTACTGGTGAGATTTAGCAGGATTCGCCAAGCGGCATGGAAGAGCCTGGAATTAAGCCTTCGAAGCCTTCATCTTACCGGCTAATGATCAACTTACCCGTTTGTTCGAAATCCACTCCCTGGCAACGAACGAAATACAATCCCGCAGCCAAATGGTTTAACCACAAGTCCGTTCTTTGCAGCGCGGGCGATGGCGGTAAGGTTGCAACATGCACCAGTTGTCCCAGCATATTGTAAATGGACAGCTTCAGCAACACATTGCTGCGGTATTCAACGGTCACTTCTCCGTTTGAAGGATTGGGATAGAACCGGAATGTATTTTCGGGTACAGGACCTGCAGGTGGAGGTGGTGGATCGCGGTCAACAGTGCAGGTCAGCCACTGTTTACATACGCCACTTACGTCGGTTGAAACATCGGTAAGGGCCTTAAAGGCGTCTATTTTTCCCCAGCCTGCTACATTGCTAGGTATTGGACCAAATACCCTCGCGAAGCTATCGACGTAAGCAGTTGATTTAATTCTGTTGATGACCTGGTCCCGGTCGAACGAAGGAAACCGCTGCCAAACCAGTGCCGCTATGCCCGCGGTAATCGGGCTTGATGCGCTCGTGCCGCTAAACATCTGGTAGCTATAGTCGATGATGTTTTGGTGACCATAAAAAGTAGTCCACCGGCTATTGGCGCTCAATACATTTTCGCCCGGTGAAAGAATATCGGGCTTTATTCTACCGTCGAGCGTAGGGCCATGACTGGTAAAATAAGTGAGTTGGCAGGGAAAATACGCATGTACAGCCACGTTTTGCAGAGGATTCACATAACAGTTGCGGATGTTATAAGCGCCGGACGAAAGAACAGTAAACGCATTAGAAGGGATACCCGAAGTATATGCGCAATCGGTGCTGCGGTAAGTAGGATCATTGGGATAAGGATTAACACCGAAATGGTACAAGGGATGCAGGTTGAAGAATGGGAAATATCCGTGCACGGTGCCGCTTCCCTTGAAGATAAAACGGTGGATATGCCAATCGATATTACCCAGTGGTGGAGACGTAAATTCTCTCAATGAAATGATCAGTTCATCGTAGTCATCACTATAATGCGAGGCAGTAAATCGAAACGAAGCTGAAGGCTGGCCATTTTTGAGGTAACTGGTAAATTGAATAGGTGTTGTGCTGTTAATAATGTTATCGATGCGTAAATAAGGTGTTTGATAAAGAATCGAGTCGCGGCTGATAGCCGGCGCATTCAATTGCGGCGAACGGGAATCGGTAATGGAAACAAATAGCGACGAGCTTTGATGTTTGGGAATGGTGAAATAAAGATCGCCGCCATAGGCCAGGCGTGCAAATCCAAAACTCGAATCGGCATGAATGGGAAACCCGCCCCAATGCTTCCAGTTATTTCCATCGTTGCCGGCTGATACGCACACCAGCAAATCCGGTTTGTCCTTGCTGTACAAATCGATGGCTTTTTCAACGAGCGTTTTGCCATCGTGCGGGCCGCCCCACTGCGTACCCAGGCTGATATTAATGACGCATTTTTTTTCCGCGGCCTTTGCTCTTTGATAAATGAAAGCAATGGCATCTATGATGCGGTCGCTTCGCAACAAAGTATCGGTAAAAGCGGTTAAGGCTACCCCAACAAGCGAAGCATCGGGCGCCACACCTTTTTCACCGGCAGCTAACGCGGCTACAGGAGTGCCGTGATTAGCATACCCAAAAAGATTATGCATTACATGTGGCGGATTATAGTGATATGCAGGGGTAAGAAAAGTATTAAGCGTGTCCCTCTCCCAAAGCGTACCATAGTTAAACCCTGGCGGATGATCTCCGTTTCGGTCCATATTCCAGATCGCTTCGATTTTGGTCTTGCCGGTTGAATCCACAAAATCCGGGTGGCCGAATTCAATGCCATCGTCGATAATGCCAATAAGAATGCCTTTGCCCGTGTATGGCATGTTAAGCGGTGCCATGCCCGCCAGCACTTTGTCCACCGTAGTATAGGTCTTCATCAACGTATCATTATGACGGCGGAATAAAAGCGGGAGCTCGAGCCTTTTAATGGCTGGCAGGTTTGCTATTGCCTGCAACCGGTCGAGCGGTATGCTGGCGGTGGCAATGGTGCCGGCAACGGTCCTTATCTCCAGGCCTTGTTTTTTCAACAAGTCGAAATCGCCGCCCTCGTTTATTTCGATAAAAAGCGCGATGTAAGCCTGGTTGTTGCGCGTTTCAATAAAGCGTTGGTCTTTTTCTTCGCTGGCGAGAAAGAGTTTTAATGAAGCGCTGTATTTGGATTGAGCCATTGCCTGGCTCAGCAAAAGCAATAGCGCCGGGAGGATTGCAATCAGTTTAGGGATCATGTCTTAAAATTACATTTTGTCTTGATACCTCCGGGCTATCGAGCAATGGCCAGATGATCTTATTGAAGAGCTTGCTCTATTTCAGCACTTCCCTTTCCCCTGCTGTCAGCGGCGCCTTCAAAACCTACTATCCTTCCGGCCGCATCAAAAGCATTTCCACCTTCTTTCCATATTTCCAGTCCAGCCCTGGTGGCAAGCGGATGTGCTGATGAGACTATACCGGTTGGAGAATGGGACTGTTGCGCAAAACCGTGAAGCCCCACGACGAAATGCACAATGATCAATAATCTCAGGCCCCTGTAATAGTTGCTTTTAATCTTCAATAAGCGTGTTTCCTTTCCTTTTTTTGAAAATGCTGAGTGCTTCATCGGGTACTTTGGGTGTTTAAATCTCCGAATGTAAAAGCTGTTAAGGTACAGGATGCCCGCGAACTTCAGTAATCACTGCGCCCAGCAAATCGACCACCTCCTGCTGAATAACTCCAATCTGTTCAACTTCGTCGCCGGCTCTCCAGTGATTTCCTTCTTTTATGAGCGTAAGACGTTGGGTGCCTTTGCCGGACTGAAGCAGTACATCGTATGTTCCCGTAAGCAGTCCTTCCCAGGAAATGGTTTCTGCAAGCGCCGCTTTGTAAAAAACATCGTTGTGCGTGAAGGTGGTGGTAAAAACCAGGTGTTCGGAAGTGTCGGGAGCTTCTGGCCTGCCAGTGACGAGTTGGTAGTCCATATTGGTTTGTTTAGACTACTAATTTAAATAAAACTGTGTTCTTTGGGCTACCAGCTTTATGAATGGCTCGGTTGCCTTACAAGCTGCTGCGACAATGCCTGGCACGTTGATCTGCGCGGTTCTGAGCTCGAATCCCTCGCGTTCCGCTAAAATGGAAAAAGCCTTCAAGTCGTTGGCTTGAAGGCTTTTAGTTCGAAATATATTTGAATGCGCCCGAATCCTTTCTGCATTCGAGGTGGGCATTTTGAAGACAACTTAAAATTCCTCGGTCAGCAAGGACAAACGCGTGATTTCAGAACCGTTAAAGATCCTGGAAAGGTTCACGTCCCTGGACTTATTGTATTGATCGATGTTTTTTCTGCTTACGATTCGCCAAAAATTCTTTGTGCTTAAATCTTTGTAATCTCTTTCATTAGTCAGGAAAAGACCGTAAATCGACTCTCTTTTTTGAAAATTGATCTTAACATATTGGTTTTTGCCGGACGCTGTTTTATTCAAAAAATTCTGTATTTGTTCTGAATTCATAATGGAATTTATTGTTAAGGACATCTTATAAACTATCGAAGTAAACCAAGGGATCCAGATGACGTTTAACCCCTCAATCGGTGCAAAGATAGTTCATTCCGGAACATTCTGAACCATCTCCATGTCATTACTGGCAGGCTTATCCGCATTTTAGCATTGCTTTTCTAAAATAAAGCTTATCTTTGCTGTCTCTTATTAATCGACTTAGATAAATTTCTTCCCCGAACGCAGAAGCTCATCTGGTCCTTGTTAGAGACCAAACGCTCACAAGAGCTATTTTAAAATAAAAGAATTTTCATTAATGTTATTTGAACAATTAGGTTTGACAGCGCCTTTATTAAAAGCGCTTCAAAAAGAGGGTTATAATGTGCCTACCCCAATACAGGCACAGGCTATTCCGCACGCATTGAAAGGAAAAGATATTCTGGGCCTGGCACAAACAGGAACCGGCAAAACCGCCGCGTTTGCGCTACCGATACTGCAATTGCTTGGCAAAGAGCAAAGCAAGGGCTACAAACATACCAGGGCCCTGATATTAACACCCACGAGAGAACTGGCTGTGCAAATCAGCGAGAGCTTTCAAACTTATGGACGCTATACCGGCATAACGCAGGAGGTGATCTTCGGCGGCGTTTCACAGCATCCGCAAACTATTGCCTTGCGTAATGGAACCGATGTGCTGATTGCAACACCAGGCAGATTGCTTGACCTGATGGATCAGGGCTATGTGCATTTAGACCACCTGGAAATATTTGTGCTGGATGAGGCGGACCGCATGCTTGATATGGGGTTCATACACGATGTAAAGAAGCTGATAAAAGCATTGCCGGTCAAAAAACAGACCATGCTTTTTTCCGCAACTATGCCGGAGCAAATCTTAAAACTGGTAGCTTCATTACAGAAAAATCCTGTGAGGGTTGAAGTAACGCCTGCATCATCAACTGTGGAAAAGATAGAGCAATTTGTTTACTTCATTCCGAGGCAAAGGAAACAATCATTGCTAGTGCACCTGTTGAATGAAAAGAAAATGCGCCGTACACTCGTTTTTACCCGCACCAAACACGGTGCTGACAGGATTGCAAAAGAATTAAAGAAAGCCAGCATTCATGCAGACGCGATTCATGGCAACAAATCGCAGGTAGCCCGGCAAAATGCCCTGAACAATTTCAAGCAGGGTAAACTTAAAGTGCTGGTGGCAACGGATATTGCGGCACGAGGCATTGATGTGGACGCGCTGGAGCATGTGATCAATTTTGATCTGCCGGATGTAGCTGAAACTTATGTACACCGTATTGGCCGTACCGGAAGGGCGGGCGCTAATGGCGTGGCTATTTCTTTCTGCGATGGCCGCGAAGAAATGGACAACCTGAAAAGCATCAATAAACTGATAGGGTTAAAGATACCCGCAGTTGCGCATCGTTTTGAAAGAACTATGGCATAATCTGGTCATTTCATCTTATATATCCCTCAATGGACTATGCATTGAGGGATTTTTTTATTCCATGACGGCCACTTCGGGCTGAGGAATATGCCTGATGGTAAGCTGATATTTAGTGTTCAGCGCAAAATAAAATTCATTGGTCCGGGTGAATTCGCACACCGCTTCGTCTTCCAACAATACGGCCGCCAGGCTGGATGCCAGCGGTAACTCAACTATCACATTCTGCAATTTCCCTCCCTTTAAGTTAAACGAGAACTTATAGCCCGACTTCCTCTTTACGCCTGCTCTTTCAAAATCAGGCGCATTCAAAGTAAGTATTTGTTCAGCAACCAGCGCACGTTTCATGACAATTCGGATAATAGGTAAATACTTAGACCAGACGTTTCTGTACATATAGCTGTTTTATTCAAATTCGATAATAATATATAAAGGTCGCTAATCGCGGCCAATAAGTGCAGAAATCTTTAAAACAGGGCAAACCAACATCGAAATGAAGTTCCCGTTTTAGAACTGCTATTTATTGTCTGATCATCGCATCTTCATTAAAGCTCATTAGCAGCCTGGAAGGGCTTGGCCTCTTGAGATCGTATTCTGCTCCTAAAAAAGCAATCTTTATTTTTCTTCCATCGGTGTACTTAAACATTATCGAATAATTCCTGACCTCATACGTACCCGAGCCGGGGGTAAGTCCGGGGTTTATGCAGTCGATATATTCATGATATAACACCTTTATTGCGCCGTTATCAGTGAACTTTCCATCAGTTGTAAAAGTGATAGAGGGGATTTGTCCATTCAATTCGCTAAGGGCATACGTGCCGCTAAAGGTTGCACCATCCACAGATGGCAATGAATAAAATGCATGGTCTGTTTGGTTGGGCGTGATGATCAGCTTATCCTTTTCCATCCTCAGCGGAATATCTCCGTAAGGCATCTTTAAAACTCCTCTTCCATTGCTGAACGTATAGGTACCCCAATCCCTCCGGTAGAGTTCGGCCGGAACCCGGCTATCAAATCCATCCAACCCTTCGGTAGGGAATTTGGGGCCAAAATAGGCCTGTCCATTAGAAAAGAACATGGGTGAAAAAACTTTATACCTCACCCCAAGCCGTTCGCCCTGGGTGGCGGGGCCAACCGATAAAGAAATACCCTGCCATACCCCAACAATACCACTGCCTTTGGTAATACCTGGCTGCAAGGCCGGTTGCCGTCCGTCTTTAAACTGTAGCGTGAATAAGAATTTTTCAATCGCGTAACCGTAAGCCCGGCGGTCAGTGGAATAATACCTGGAAAGCTTACAATTAGGCCTTGATTTCAGCACGGCTATCCGCTCGAAGCGGTTATTTACTTTTATAACAAACAGGTCAAGTCCCAGTTCCGTCTTATAAGGTGTTCCATTCTCCACCTGCACGCCGCCTTTTGCCTGCATGTATTCCCATCCGTTGAATGATATTTTAGGTTCTGTTTTTTGGTAATTCGCTCCGCCGGCATAATACATCTTGGTTGCGTTGTACATGAGCGCCGCCTCATCATAGCTCTGCTTCACCGCTTGTTCCAGGGTGCCGGAAAAAATCAGGGGCTCCATTATTTGCATGGCCAAATGTTCTCCCGCAGGCAGGTCCAGGGGTTTAAATACAATGCCGTCCACGAATACCTGGTGGCTCCATCCAGCAGGCGCAGTATAGGCCATTAAGCGAAATTGCCCTTTAACTCCATTGGTTTGCGATAGCGCCCTGTCGTTACTGCTGTTATCAGCGTGCAATTTTGCCGTTTTATCCAACTTCATGTTTTCAATCAAGGCGTCTACCTGGGCGGTATAGGATTGTTCATTCAGGCTGGTTCTTATACTGAATGTTTTCCCAAAACCACTGAAAACAGTTAAAATGATGTACACGTCTACGCCATCCATTTTTACCAGGGATGCGCCTACAACGGCTTTCCATCCATCGGGAGTGGATTGTGTTTCTGTCTTCGGATCGGGCTCACCCTTGAACGGGACCACTACCAACTCGTTCCAGTCCTTTCTAAAATCTTTTTGCGGGTCGCCTGTGCTTGCAGTACTTGCATAAATGGCAATAACGCAAAAGCTTCCGCTGGAAGCATTCACATTGCTGTAGGTTATTACCCCGTTTCTCAGATCTTTTTTGAAACCCTTCGGGGGTGTATAAGTTATAATATCAAACGTTTCTGTTTGTGATATACAATTACTGCTGATAAGCATGAGCAGCAATAATTTTACAGTGCAGGCAATGAACTTATGCATAAAAGATGTTTAATTCTTATGAATAGTGATCTGGTATAATGGGGGCCAAATGTGGAAGAATGCCATTGACGTCGATCACCGGAACCAGTGGGTTCTCTCAATTTCGGCAATAATATTCGAAACCGGGTATTTAAATTGTCTTACCCCTGGATAATCAGGTAGAAAAGCGAAGAACATCACAGTCCGGCGGATTTTAAAACAAATGCCCGCCCAGCCGCTTCAGCACCTGTGACCTGTATAAACTGCCAATGGGCAATTCATGGTCCATTACCGTTACCTGGGTTTGTGAAAACTGTTTGATCCTTGCAACCGGCACTATAAAGCTCCTGTGTATCCTGATAAAATGCTGTGGAGATAATTTTTCTTCCATCTGGCTGATGCTGAGCAGCGTAATAAAATTGCCATTGGAAGTAACAACCTTTATATGGTTGCGAAGGCTTTCGATATAAATTACTTCATCCACCAACACCTTTATGAACTTCCGGTCGCTCTTGATGTAAAAGAAAGGCGGCTCGTCGGTTGGCGGCTCGGACGCTTGCAGGCCTGCGGACGACGGTATTGTTTTTTCAAGCCTGTACACCTTGCCGATTGCTTTTAAAAACCGGTCGAACGAAACCGGCTTCAGCAGGTAATCAACCACATCGAGGTTGAAGCCTTCCAATGCAAATTCGCGGTGTGCCGTGGTAACGATAACATGCGGTTGCTTAGGGAGCATTTGCAGCATGCTTAGACCGGTCATCTTCGGCATTTGAATGTCCAGGAACAGCAGGTCGATATCGTTGTTCTGCATAGCCGAGAACGCGTCCATCGCATTGTAATAAACGCCCGCCACCTGCAGGTGTCCGATCCTGCTGATGTGATTTTCAATGACCTTAACGGCCATTTCTTCATCATCGACTATCAGGCACTTCATCATACAAGCTCAGGTTTAATATAGACAGGTAAGTATCCTGTTGCTTTATCTCCAGCTTATGTCGGCCGGGATAGGTCATTTCGAGCCTTTTCCGCACGTTTGCCAATCCAATCCCGCTTTGTGTTTTAAAAATATTGCCGTTGATCTCCTTATCATTTTCCAGGTTGTTCTCTACCGTAAAGTTCAATACATCTTTACTAACCCATAAGTTCACGCAGATCCAGGGGTCTTTATCGTTCTTCGCGGCGCCATGCTTGAAAGCATTTTCAACAAAGGGCATCAATAACAATGGAGCGATGGTCTTCCCATTGGTATCGCCACCTTTTTCGAAACACACGTCTAACCGTGACCCATACCTGATCTTTTCCAGCTCGATATAATTTTCGAGATGGGCGATCTCCTTTTCTAGTGAAATCTCGTTCCTGTCGCACTCGTACAGCATGTAGCTCATCATGTCCGATAACCGCGTTATTACTTCAGGCGCCTTCGGATGGTTGGTGAGCACCATGCCGTACAAATTATTCAACGTATTGAAAAGAAAGTGAGGGTGCAATTGATTTTTTAACAGCTTTAACTCTGCTTCCGACCGCTGCTGCGCCAGTTGCAGCGTCATTTTTTCCTGGTAAGTGCTCCGCTGCAATAGTTTTAGTATAATGGGCAATGAAGAGATGTAGACCAGGTCCAGAGCTTTATAGAAGAGCTTTGAGTTGAAGACGCCTGCCTGGGCCTCCGCGCTATTCGGCATTATAAAAAAACAATACAGCGCCCATATCAGGGTGCCGCCGGCCATGGCCAGGCCAAGGAACAATGCAAGAAAAATGCTGTACTTCTTTTTGATCAGCCAATTGGGCACGAGATTATAGATCACAAAATAGGTGAAGGGCAACTTGATGAGCATGATCTGCAATTCAATTCCCGCGTGATACAGGAAGCTGTCGTTATTATACGTGCTGTTGATAATGGCATAAAATACCAGCCAGGCCAGCCAGTACAAAATATGCCGCAGGAGGCGCTCCCACGACCAGCTTGTATACCGTTTTTCGAACTGAAACATGCAGAAAATTATAGATTTTACTGCTGAATACGGGATAAAAAGGACGAAAGGCCGCTGAATTGATACAAATGACCTCCAAATATTGCAAAGCCCTGTTTTTTCATGCCATATGCGATATGTGACAACAAAACCCTCATCGGGCATTATTAAGAACTGACCTCCTGTTAGCGGTTATAATTTACACGTGTTCACGAAAGCATAACCATCAAAAACTAATTAAGTATGACACGCAAACATGTAAGCAGTTTACTGATCGCCATTGCAGCGAACATGATCGGGTACACATTTGCCCAGCAGGGCCAGCAGACGCTTCCCGAGAATGAGATGGCGTATTCTCCGGTGCCGGCCAGGCCGGCGGCGCCTGCCGTTCGTTTAAACGAAGTGCCCACAAAAGCGGTTCGCAGCTTTGCCCGGGAGTTTTCAAACGCAGACGCAAAATGGTATCGCACACCGGATGGCTTCGTGGTGTATTTTGTTCATAAGAACATCCGCACAAAGATGTTTTATGATAGGAAAGGCAATTATGGCTGCACAGTCCGCAACTATGATGAAACAGCGTTACCACGCGAAATACGGCACCAGGTAAAAAGCAATTACTACGACTACCAAATTTATCACGTGGTAGAGGTTGCTGCGCAGGGCCAGACCGCGTATATCATCAAGATGGAGAGCAAAACTTCGTGGATGGATGTTAAAGTGCTGAATAATGAAATGGAGATTTTGCACGAATACTTCAAACGATAATTTTCCAGGATAAGCTGAACGTGCTTACCACTTTGCCTCATGGTATTACCCCTGGCATTGTATTCGCTGCTTGTGATGTAAAAACCATCATCATGGCAAATAAGAAAAGCAACCGGGGTGATCAGCAGCAGAGTCCGAGAGGGGATGCTGAAAATCAAAAGAACACCCGGCAAACAGGCAATCAGGACAAAGAGGGATCGCAGTCGACCCAGGGCAATAATCAATCGCGGCAAGGCGATGGCGGGAACCGTGGAAAACGTGGCAACCGCGGATTAAACTAACAAGTATCAAAATTCATTGTTATGGCACGCAACAGCGATCACGGAAGCAAAGAAGCGAACCAGGGCAACCGCGACCAGGACCAGAATGACAAACGCAGCGGACAGGAAACAATGGGAAAACGCGGTCAGCGGCTCGACAAAAAAGAAGAAGAAAGGTATCGCAGCAACGAACAGCCAAAGGGCCGGGGCAGGCATGGCGGCAACAGGTAGTGCCGGCGCTGCCCCGCCTTTCAAAGACCGTATAATAGTTTAGTATCTACGGAACTCGTACCGGTAATCGTAACCGAACCTGTTCATATATCCTACCAGGTGGTTGCCGCTCAGTTCTATGGAATAGAATTCCCATTCTATCACCCGGCTATCATAGTAATCATATAATCGCAATTCCATCGAGGTCCTTGCGCCCGTGCGGTAATTTCCATAGTAGTCATGGTACCCGTCGGACCGGTCTATCAATCTCCACGAGCCATCCATCTGGCCATAATTATCGGAATACCTGGCCGTTCCGTTGTTGCCGAAATAAAATTCTCCATACTCGTACTCGGAGTAGATCGGCTCACTGCCGTAGGGACCATACCGTTCCACCGATACCAGTTCCCAATTGCCCACGATATTGGCCTGTGTGTCCGGTATCCATTTGGTACAGGATGAAAGCATTAGCGCGGGAACAAGCAGCAATAGGTAAAATTTGGACTTCATATACTCATTTTGCTGTGTAAGAACAAAAAGCCAGCCTCATGTTTAATGGTGAACAGCCCCCACCCCGCTTTTACCTAAAGTTTAACCCAAGTCATAATAATTTTAAAATTGATGCCTGAATAAGCAAGCTGATTATTAAGAATACCTTAGCAAACACAACAAAATAATTCCGCACTGTCGGGGGTTCTACAACTACTAAGACAAAAAGCAATGAAAAGAACCCCTATTCTGATCGTGATTGCGCTGGCAATCTTTTCCTCCGCTTTTGCGAGCAAGAACCCCACTCCCGAGGTAAGCAAATCGCTGGTGTTCCCGGTATCGGGCAAGAAAAGTAATATCGGCAGCTTTTGGGGCGATGTGCGTGATGGTGGGAGGCGTAAGCACCAGGGCATCGATATTTTTGCGAGGAAAGGCACCCCTGTATTAGCGATTGCCGATGGCATTATCGTGTCCAAGGGCAATACGCCCCGTGGCGGTAAAACGCTCTGGCTGCAGCCGGTGGGATATCCCTGGACGGTTTACTATGCGCATTTGGATCAACAGAAGGTCAAGGAGGGACAATTTGTTAAAAAAGGCGAAGTGCTGGGCACCGTGGGCAATACAGGCAATGCCCGCTATACGCCGGCGCACCTGCATTTCGGCATTTATACCTGGATTGGCGCGGTAAATCCGCTGCCGTATGTAAAATACTCACCCAGGATAGTATCGCCCCTGGCCAAACCGGCCGCCAAACAAGCGCCACTGGTAAAAGTCAGCAAGCCTAAACCAATAAAGCAAAAGCCGAATGTTGCTACCGTTGCGGCGTTTCCACGGAAATATGTTATGAAGACCATTTCCATTTCCGCCGATCCTGGCGCGCAATATTATGTAACCACGCGGTCCAATGTGGTGCGTGTTCATAATGGCAAAGTGCAGGTGGTTGGAAAATGGAACAAGGCCAACAGCAATAAATATCCTTACAGGATTACCCTGGCCAATAACAAGAAGGTATTTGTAAAACCATCGGGTAAACTAATAACGGCCGAAGGCGTAGAGATTGGCAAAGTGAGCTAGCAGCCACTATCGTGGAGATTGTTTTTCATAACACACTTCAAACTCCTTTCCATCGGCCACGCTTACCTGCAGCATATATAGCCTGTCCTTCCACCCGGTGCCGCCATGATTTACTTTTTCGAAGCGGAACCGCACCTGGTCGGCGGTTTGACTGCCGTATTTCTTAAAAATAATCTGGTTGCCGCGGATGGAGTATGTGCCATCGCCCTTCCAGGCAGATGTTTTTATTTGGAGGTAATCATTGTACCCTTCCGTTACTTTCGAAGTAGTGCCGTATGCGCCGATGAATTGATAATTGCCGTTGGCCGCAAATATGTATTCTGTTAAGGCCATGCCGCCGATTGCCATCCAACCGCCGATAATGCGTTTGGAAGCATCTTCTGTATTTTTCGGCGGCAACTGGTTCTTTACGGTAAAGCTGTTGAAGAACCTTCTCCAATTTTCATAATAGTGATGGCAATAGCAAGACAGCAGCCTGTTATGTCGCCCCGTTACAATGGCTACCTGTTTTCCCATGCTGATCACCCATACGGCGCCGTCTTCATAATCGTAATAATACCCGTCCGGACGCATTTTGTGCATATCGCCCTCCATCATGCAATATTCCAGGCCCTGGGTCGTGTAACCCTTTAGGATCCGGTATTGCTTCTCGCCTGTGTTCCTGAATTTCCAACCGGGATACATCTGGTTGAAGAGGCTTCTGGCGTCTGTTTCCAAATTGCCTGAAGATGGTTGCGGGGGAAAGATCGTAATGAGACAACCTTCGCCGGCCGGGGATTGGGACAACAATGTGTATTGATTTGTTTTGGACACGGTCCATTTATCAGGCATAATAAAGCTGTAATTGCTCCAGTTGAAAGCACCGCCAGGCGATGGTTTGGCATCGTTGCCTGTTGCGGCGGTGGCTTTACTGTCCAACTCAAATGAGTTCATGAATTTTTCTACCTCCGCTACATAGTCCTGTCCCGCCAGGTTCACCATAATGGTCATCACCTTGCCAAAACCCGATATAACGGATAGGATGCAGGTATAAGTAATTCCTTGTTGGGTTAAATTGGCCATGCCTGAAACCACGGTCCAACCATCAGGTGTTTTTTCGGTGGTGACCATGGGCTTTACGGAAGTGTTGAGCGGTTGTGCGATGCGTGCCTTCCATTCATCGTTGAAATTATTTTGCGGATTGTTGCTGCTTGCACGGCTGGGAAACACCATTATCTGGCAGAAAGAGGTGAGGTTGTTTTGCGTGCGGTAATCGTGCAACAGCAACACGCCATTGGAATCGACGCGCTGCCAGCCTTTCGGGGGAATAAAACTGGCAATATCGAACTTATATGTTTGCGCGGCGACCGGCGCCACAATGATCATTAGTATAGCGAGGAGAAAGCATTTCGGTTTCATCAGAAAGAATTTAACAGACTGGCATCCTGATTCACACAATAAAAATAGAACATATCGGCAGCTGCCTTCATCACCCGTTCGGGTGATGCTTTGTACGAAGGACACTGGCATATTTATGAGCCCGGTTTGAAGAATTTTGTGTACATTTCTCGATACCAAAGCAACCAAAACCAAAAACCTGTCCCTGAACCTATGCCTATCTTCGCCCCTCCTTTCGACCACCCCAAAAAACAAGTCCAGGATGCCATTGCGCAAAAGGACTACTATACCGCCCTGTTCACAATCCATGATTGGCTGGCTGAATATCCTGATCACGAAGAGGCGGTGCAGTTTTGCACAGACATTCTGAAGCGTAAAGAGATTTCATTGGCCGATCCTGCATTGCAGGGGAAATTGAAAACCGCGGATGCGGATCAATTGTCGGGCCTGGGCATGGCTTTTCAAAAGGCAGACAGAACACGGGACGCGATATGGCTTTACGAACTGGCATTGCAGAAAGATCCTGATTCGCAGGAAGTGCTCGAACAATTGGCTGATTTGTATGCCGAACAGCCCGGGGACCGGGACAAGGCCATCAACCATTACCTGCAATGCATCAATATCGAAAAGGCGAAACCCGATCCCGATCCCGTGTATTTGTCACGCATTTATACCGCCATAAGCTATACTTATGTCGAGAAGATCGATCCCGAGAATGCAGAAATGTATGCCAAACTCGGCCTGGAGCACAACGTTGATAATTATCCGTGCTATTACAACCTGGCCCTTGCATTGCAGATGCAGGAAAAACACCAGGAGGCCAACGATACATTGAATACTGCATGGAACTATGCTACCAACGACTCAGAAAAAGGCGATACCCAGTTCATGCTCGGCGAAGTGGCCGACCAGTTGCACAAGCCGCACAAGGCTCGTGATTATTTTGTAGAAGCCCTGCGATATGACGATAAAATGGTATATGCTTATCACAACCTGGTAACAGTGTCCCGCTCAACAAGCGAATTCGGCAGGGCTGTTTACTATGCCGGCAAGGCGCTGGAACTGTATGAAGAAGCATATCTCGATAATCGGTTCGAAGATGAAAAGGGCAAATGTTATTACTACGCCGAAATGCTGCGCGATTACAAGCCTGGCAAAACAGAAAAGGATTTCGCGAAATGGGAAGAGTTGCTGCGTGAATACCACCGCGCGCATCCCGAAGACCCTGATGGTACGGGAGAACTGTTCAAAATGTTCTTTGCAAAGAAAAAAGCCATCGAGAACGGAGAAATATTTGCCGATAACTGGCACGGCGAATGGGTAAATCACCTGGAGGACGCACAAAGCAATGTAGTGGAATGGTATGAGCGTGCAGTGCAGGCCTTCACGGATTATATCGCCAAGAACAAAAGGCCCTACCAGTTAACCTACCATCACGTTCAACTGGGATACATTTACCTCCTGTTCGAAATATACGACAAGGCAAAAGAAAGTTTCGAAGCCGCATTGAAGATAAATCCGCAGCACGCCAAAGCAATGGAAGGCATGGGCGTTGCTCATTTTAAGGCGGGCGAGTATCCTAAGGCGTTAGAATATTTCAAGAAAGCGGTGAACCTGCATCCCGGTTCATTGAACCTGGAATGCAACCTGGCAGACAGCTACCGGATGGCCGGGCAAACAGAAGAGGCCGAGCGCATTTATCAAAGAGTGCTGGCGCGCTGCCCAAAGTACCTGGACGCCCTCGCGGGCCTGGGCGAATGCAACAAATCATGGGGCGATAAAGAAGTGGAAGCGGGCAATACCGCCGACTCCGAAGAATATTTTCAAAAAGCAAGGTCTTATTTCCAGCAGGTATTGGAACTAAGGAATGCGGCTAATTCCAGCAAGCAGCTTACCCGGCAGGAATTGAATGCGCTGTATTATTCGCTCGGCTATTCCAAAGTGCGGCTGTACGAAGCCAGCAAGGGTATAAACTTCGGGTTGCTGCTAGGCGCCAAGAAAAACCTGAACAGCGTGACCAAAAGCGCACCTGAATACGTGAAGTCGCAAAAAGCCGTACGCCTCATCAACCAAAAGATATTTTCCTATAGCTCGGTGTTGAACTTTGCGCCGGCCATTATATTTCTGGTTTCATTCCTGTTGTTGCTGGCAACGCAATACTTCATGTTTAAAAAAGAAGACAAGGTGTACCAGCTGAACCGCGACTCTATACTTGCTTTGGCAAAGAAAAACTCGGACAGTACTATCCTGCTCAAATCCATATCTCCGTTTTTGATGCAGGAATTTGTGGACCTAAAAGAAATAAAATCAAAGCTCGCTCCTTCAGTACAGCCGGCATTTTTAAATATGATGGATATGAAATCAGTGACGGAAAAACCCGTTGGTAAAGTAATAGACCTTGATTCCGTTTCTTACATTTCGCTTACGTTCGGAACACTGTTGTTCATGATCATCGGGCTGTTCCTGCCTTACATTGCAAAGATCAAGGTAGGCGCCATCGAAATGGAAAAGAACGCGATGGAAACAGTAAAGGCCACCAGCACCATCATCAAAAAATAACAACTGCTTTATCGGAAAACGAAAGGCCGCTTGCGCGGCCTTTTTTATTTCGAAGGTATTGTTGTTACATTTTCACTGATGAACTTCACCAGGTCGTTGGCAAACCTTTCCGGCTGCTCCCAATGCAAGGCATGGCCCGTTTCTTCGTATATAATAAGCCGTGAGTTCCAGATGGTCTGCGACATCAACTGCTGGCCGGCCCTGGAACAGATGCCGTCCTTATCGCCCCAAAGGATCAGCACCGGTTTTTGAATGCCAGCAATTTCCTTGCGGA
The DNA here is from genome assembly GCA_035628135.1 of Chitinophagaceae bacterium. Taxonomy (GTDB): domain Bacteria; phylum Bacteroidota; class Bacteroidia; order Chitinophagales; family Chitinophagaceae; genus DASPKM01. Next base: position 373,971 of record DASPKM010000004.1, read on the forward strand.
AGTCAACGCTGAGAAACCCTTCGGCAACCTGCTTCCATACGTGCGCAGGCATCTTCAGGCTTTCTCTGACCGCTATTTTATGAAAAGCAGGATCTACGGGTTTAAACACGGTGCTGCTTTGAAACCCATCGGCAAATTCAGGGCTGATAGGATCACGCAATTTCTTGACCTCTTCATGAAACTCAGGCATGCCAGGATTATTGTTCATGGCAATATCGGAACTGATCACTACCAAGGCCCTGGTAAGCTTTGGATAGGTGATCGCAAATTGCTGCGCGATGACGCCGCCCATGGAGTGACCTACGATCACAACCTGTCCGAGGTTCTTCTTTTTAATAAAATCAGCAATGTCGGCTGCAAAGTCCTTCGGGTGATAGTTGCCTCCCGGCTTATCTGAATCACCATGGCCTCGCTGCGACAGTGCAAACACGTGCATACGTTCGGGCAAGAACGGCAAAGTGGTTTCGAATGAATGCCAGGAGTCGGTGTACCCATGCAGCAGGATCACGGGAATGCCATTGGCATTTCCTTTTTCCGCATATTGAAGACTAACACCGGTGCTCAATTGAATGGATTGCACCTTTCCCTTAAAAGGCGTGTAAGGGGCTTGTGCAAACAAACTGCCTGTAACTGCCAGGCATAGAATAACTGAAAATAATAATCGTGTCATGGCTATAAGTTTTAGGCCGCAAATATGTGCGCAACCGCCGGGCCTTCCTATCACCAAAGAAGCTGCCGCATTCCCCAAAACCGGGGAGTGGAGGCTGGCATTCATGCCGGCAATCTTATATCTTTGTCGATACCCACTAACAACACGTAATGAACTACCAGGTTTATACCCCTGTTGCCGAACTGCAGGAATTTGTAAAATGCTTCTGGACTTTGGAAGATCAAGCGGTTCCCGAGCCCATACGCCAGCGGGTATTGCCGGACGGTTGCATGGAAATGATCTTTCACTACGGTGATCTGTACAAGCAATATTTCGAAGACGGCAGTTTCATTGTTCAGCCAAGAAGCTTTGTTTTCGGTCAAATCACCAAATACCTGGAGATTGCGCCTACCGGTGTAAGTGGTATTAATTCAGCCAGGTTCCTCCCCGATGGCTTATTGCCTTTCTTAAACCGGCCCGTATCGGAGCTGGAAAACAAGGCCGTGAGCCTGGAAGACCTGTTCAACGAACATGGAAAAAAACTCGAGCAGGAAGTGCTGCAGGCCGCCGATAACCAGCAACGCATTAAGATCATTGAGGCTTTTTTATTATCGAGGCTTACGGATCCTTCCACGATCGACAACATTACCAAGGATTGCGTAAGCGTGATCATTCAATCGAGAGGCCAGGTAGGCGTAGTGGAGCTGGCGGGAAAATTAAAGATCAACCGCCGTAACATGGAAAGAAAGTTCATGTCGGTCATTGGCATGAGCCCCAAGCAGCTTTCACGCGTGGTGCGGCTGCAAGCCACTCTAAAAATGCTGGAACAAAGACAATTCACCAGTCTTACTTCGCTTGCGTATGAGAATGGGTATTACGACCAGGCCCATTTTATAAGAGATTTTAAAGAGTTTACCGGCATCAGCCCTAAATTATTTTTTGCAGACAACCTGAAGCTTTCCACACTGTTCATTGCCGCGGAATAGCTGTCGCATTTTTACAATTTTTGCTTGGTGCGGCCCAGTATTATTGTACCAACAAAATATTCCATTATGCAAAACATGATCAATTGGTTCGAGATCCCTGCAAAGGATATCAGCCGTGCGAAAAATTTCTACAATGTAATTTTAGGCGTCCAGCTCAACGAGGTGGATATGTTCGGAACAAAGATGGCCTTCTTTCCTACCGATGGTTCCAATGTATCGGGCGCTATTGTGCAGGGCGATGATTATGCTCCATCTCCGGGCGGCTCGCTGTTGTACCTGAATGGTGGCGCCGACCTTGAAAACGTATTATCGAAAGTGGAAGGCGCGGGCGGAAAAGTGGTTGTACCCAAAACGCAGATCAGCCCGGAGATGGGACATTTTGCAATGTTCCTGGATACCGAAGGCAATAAGATGGCCCTGCATTCCATGAATTAAAATCATCTATACATGAAAAAATATCAGCGATACTACCTGCTCACTGCGCTCATTGTGCTTGCGGTGGGCATCGGCGGCTGCAATAACCAGCAAAACAATGCGGCAACCACAACTGACAGTAGCGGTGCCACCGTCCCAACAACATCCGGGGAGGTAATATTTGATAAGCTGGTGGGCACCTGGCAAAACACCGGTGACAAAAGCTTTGAGCGATGGACCAGGAACAGCGACGGCACTTACCGAACCGTAGTGTTCAAGGTGAACGGTAGCGATACCAGTTATACCGAAGAGAACTCAGTATACCAGGAAAATGGTAAATGGGTGTCCGAGAATAAAGTGAGCGGGCAAAATGATGGCAAGTCTGTAAAGTTTACGCAATCGGCCATGACCACCAACACCATACAGTTGAGCAACCCGGCGCACGATTTTCCCACCGACATTCACTATACCGTTGTGGATGCCAATACGGTGAATGCATACATCGTAGGTCCTAACAGCAAAGGCGGGAAGGATACCATCCCATTTAATTACACGAGAGTGCGGTAGCTAACGTAAATGGTCATGCTATTTAAAAGGGTCTGAATATTTTGGGTCGGTTACCAGGCTCTGATCGGTAAGCGTTTTTAAGAATGCCACGATGGCCGCTTTGTCTGCCGCGGTTATGAATTGGTAACCTCCATTAGGTATCTGGACACCGCGATTGGGATGATTTTTTGCGCCGTTCTGGTAATGGTCCATTACCTGTTCCAGCGTGCTGAATCTTCCATCGTGCATATAGGGCGCGGTGAGCGCAATGTTTCTTAGCGTGGGCATCTTAAAGGTGCCCATGTCTTTTGCCAGCCCGGTCTTCTCTCCTATTCCATTGTCGGCATAGTTTAGGTCAAGCGCATTGTTGGCGCCAAACCCGGTATTGACGCCGGAATTTTCAACAATGATGAAAGTAGGTTCCAGGCGCGACGCCACATTGGTAAGATCACTGTGGCATTCCGTGCAATTGAGTTGGGTCATCAGTTGTTTGCCGCGCAATTCTTCCGTGCTGAAGTTTGCAAAATTATTGCCCAGTCCCTGGTCGTATTTTGAATTGAAGGTAACGATCGAGCGCATGAATTGCGAAAGCGCTTTTGCGATGCGGTCGTCGGTGATATCTTCTGTTCCAAATGCATTCTTAAATAACGCTGGATAATAAGCCTTGCCTTTAAGCTTTGTTTCGAGTACGGACAACGATGGCATACCCATTTCGATATGGTCTGTAATGGGCATCAGCGATTGTTCTTCCAATGTGGCGGCGCGCAGGTCCCAGAACATTTTCTGCGCTTTAAAATACCGCACGTTCACGATCGCCATGGCATTGCGCCTGGTAACGCCACCATCGAAACCTTTTGAAACGTTCAAGCCATCGGTGAATGCCTTGTCCTGGTGATGGCAGGACGCACAGGCGATGGTATTATTAACTGAAAGCGATTTGTCGTAAAACAACACTCTTCCCAGGGTGGCGCCATGGTTGGTAATAGGATTATTGCCCGGTGTGTTGTCAACATCAGGATGCGCGTTGATGTAATTCCTGATGTGTGTGGGCATGGTGGCGCCGGCAGCGTAATCAAAAGGAGTTGGCGGCAGCTTTGGAGCGCCGGGTACGGGGCCTGGTACCGGAACAGGATCATCCCCGTTTATAGGTTCCTGGCAGCTAAATTGAATTAGCAGGATAAGACAAACGAAAAGCGTAATGGCTATGCTGTTTCTGCGGTTCATACATGAGGAATTTAGGTCAATTGGTCAACGAATACACTTTATGTACGACATATACTGTAGATAAAAGAAATGCGTTGGGTAAAGCGGTTGCTTTTTACTTTTCTTTGTAAGACCATCCCAAAACCAATCATATGCGCTTTTCACAAAAAGCTACTGCCATTGCCGCTCTTATGGTAATGGCCTCTTGCGACATTACCGTAGAACATTCAGACGCCCCTGCCTCCGGGGCCGCCGCTGAAATAAGCATGACCCGCGAACAGTTCTGGGCGGCCGCCAGGGCAGGAAATGTAGACAGCATGCTTGCCTTTCACCTCGACACTGCCACGTATAAATTATATGAGAACGGTGGAATGTACGATTATGCGGCCCAGGCAGATGGACACAAGGCCATGAAGGACCTTGGAGTGAACAGGATAGAATTCAATGTGCGTGTAATGGATACTGTTGTATTCAATAGGAGCCATGCAATGGAAACCTGGGATGGCACAACGGTTACGTGGCTTAACTCAGGCCAGAAGGACACTTCGGGAAGGTTTTTTGTTACCATTTTGTATACGCGTACGCCTGAAGGCTGGAAGTTCAGTTATTTACATTCTTCAAGCAAGCCAAGTAACTAAATCTGTTGTTTTTGCATTAATTTTCCGGCCGCCATTACACCCAGGAGAGATGCCAGAGCGGCTGAATGGGACGGTCTCGAAAACCGTTGTCCGGCTTGTCCGGACCGAGGGTTCGAATCCCTCTCTCTCCGCTTTTTGATGGTTTTGTTCACTTTTTCACGCTTTCTGTATTTTGGCAGACAGCCACTCACTAATCTGTAATTCATACTTCTTCAGGAAATTCCTGATTTTCAACAAATCTGTTTCAAATAAATTCGAATCCGTCCCATCACTTCGCCTTCGTTCGCCGAAGCTTTAACGTAGGCGAACTTGGCTCACAACAAGAGCTTTATTCCTCGGCCAGCAAATTTCGGCAGACGAAGTCCACTTAATAGATGGGAGAGCCCCGGACCTCAATAGCTCATAAGGGGATTATGATAGAAGCCATAATACTGCACTTAAAAATATACTGGCAAAAATTAGACCCAAATAGAAAACTGAAACTTCTTTGAATTTCATAGTCATCTTTTGAGAAACAAATTTTTTATATTCCAAATCCTTTCTGTATTGAAACCCTGTGGGATCTAGTACTTTAAAATTTGTAAACTTATTACTTGCACAGTCAGTCGCAAATTCTTCGCTATTGAGATACTCAGCAATTTTTATTTGTCGATAAATTGACCTTCGCTGAAGCGTTCTAAAAAAGGAATCCATATACCAAAAAAGCAGTGGAATAATTGAAGTCATTAGGATTATCGATGCACGTAACTCTTGCAAATCTTTACCCAAGGCTATAGAAATAACTCCCGCCCAAATCAAAATACTCCAATTTTTGCTTACCCTAGCAAAGTTGTCCATTCTGTCGATTATAGCATTAATGGTATTTAGTTCCCAAGTGATCAAGTCGACATTATGCTCGAATGGATTGATATTATTATTCATTTGATTCATTCGCAATGTAACTAATCGACAATTAATCGGATTTACAAATCGTGAATAGGCAAAACGAAGGTATCAATTTATCAATGTGGTTTTTATTTATTTCTGAGCTTGGTTTAAATTGACAGTTATAGAAGATGCTACACTTGTTAGAATGCCACTGATTGTCAATAAGTCTTTAACCAAAAAGTTCGAACTCCGTCCCCTCCACCCCGCTTTTTTGATGGTTTTGTTCGCTTTTTTACGCTTTCTGTTTGCGACGATAATCAGCTTCAATTCTGGCTAATCAGTATCATTTCTGATAGTTCAATAATGTGTCGTTTCTATAATGTTCTTTTCTGATAGTATCGCCCGTTTCTGAGAAGTACAGCCAAATACTGTCCTTTACCCATTTGTCTGTTTCAGGGAAAGGAGAACCTTCACTTACGGTGTCATTGCTTTTATAAAACTCAATCTTTCTGAGTTTTGTGGTCCCGGTGAAATTATAGTAAGCTTCCTGGTAGCGATGATTGTTTACATTGAATTCATAGGTAGAAGACCTTGCATTACCCTGGCTAATCCGGGCAGCTACTGTAAAAATAATTAGTGGAAGCAAGGGAGTTGCGGTCACCATCCCAATTTTGTCGGCAGTTGTTCTAACTTTAATGATTTTAGTCCGCCATAGAATAAACTGTACGATTGGAAAGAGAACAAAAAGAAATATATACGCAAAGCCTATTCCTAATGATATACTTGGGTCTTGTTTTGCTTGTCCATATAAGTATAGCACAGTTCCATAGAAGACGATATTGAAAAGTAAAAGTGGAATATTCATGAGGAGTAATTGGTATCCCGAAATATAACGTAAGACGCGCTCTAAAAATACGCACATATTGGTATAAAGGCCTTAACAATCAGCAAATCTTTCACCAAAAGTTCGAACTCTGTCTCCTCCACCCCGCTTGTTTGTTGATTTTGTTCACTTTTTGACGCTTTCTGTCCTCTTGATCTACATTGATCAACTAATGTATAATTCTCGATGATAGCGATCGCATACTATGGGATGCACAGAACCCATGCATCACCAAGGAGGCTTAGATGATTTATGATTATGCGGGCAGGTTTTGTAGAAACTACTAACACAAATTACATTTTACAAATTCTTAAAACCGTAACTTCTTATAGAATGAACAGGCTTGGGAAAAAGAATTAGGGTAGGGCGATAAACGGATTTGGATCGGTATAAAAGCTTTCATACACTCCAAAGCTACTGCACACGATTTGGCTGGTTTCGAAATGGTATTAAAAAGAAAATCCGCCATTTTGGCGGATCGCTAAGAATGCTGAGTATTTCTTCCCCTTTTCATAAGGATGCCATTGGTCTCCAACCTGGCCCCAGAGGAAAAAATAATTTTCTATTTCTTCAAGATGCTTATTGATATTCATCTGATACCACCGGTGTTTTACTGCCGTATTACCTTTCACGAATATGGAAACATTCCAGTTAATGACTGTGAAAGTCCTGATAATGTTTCCGAGCGTATGTAAAACCTTTTCGGCGTCCCCATTATAGCTCAGCTTCGAATCATCAATTTTTTGGGTTTTTTCGTCCCAGTCGCCAAATCCAAAATTATAAGTATCGTCAAATTGGTAGGTAAACTGTGCGGCCTTCGGAATCGTGCCTTTTGGGCCGGTGCTGACAAATTCAAAGAGAGTCACACTGGCTGAAACATTTTTTTTTGTATCATAACATTCGCCAACCATAATAGATATTTATAATACTCCCTCAAATTATGTTCCATTAATATCCTGGCAACTCGTTTACCTCGTCCCAGCCCTGCCATTTGATAGGCCTTCAGAGCATTCCCCACCTATTATAGAGTGGACAGATACACTGCAAACCACAAGGGACTGAGATCACATTCAATAATTCGTTAGATCGGTTTATTTTTGGATTCAACACTCCCAAGGCTGCAGCTCTTAGCGGCTGCCAATACAGAAAGGTTGTAGGCTGTATAATTAATGCAACAAAGTGAAGAAGACACTGATTTTCAGTAGATCCCTTAAGCGAAAGTTCGAACTCTGTCCCCTACACCCCGCTTTTTTGATGGTTTTCTTGGTCTTAATCACTTTCTGCCGCATTTGCCTTAGGCGACTAGTCATCTCGAGATATTGGTGCATATACCAAAAATTGAATTCCGAGTCACCCATCCATTGATGCGGCCAACATTATTGCCAATTTGATACCTTTCTCCTTGAATTGCTTTTATAAGATGTAAATAATGGGTGCCATTTACTTTGCACAACACTATATCATCTTTACGTAGTTGTCGATCGCGCAAGGGTTCAACCGTCACCAACTCGCCAGATTCTATTTTTCCTTTCATTGAATTCCCTCTTGGACGGAATTGCACCGTTTCGCCTGCCTTCAACTTTTCAATATAATGTGCAGCCCAGCTCATTTTATTTATTCCCCAGGGTTTTTGTGAGCATAACCCCAACAAATGTCTATGTTAAATTACAAACGGAACCTAAACATAACGATCGCGTTTTTACCACTTAAAGCGAAAACCCTTCTTAGCCATTTCTTTGTTTCATGTAGTTTAATAAGTCAAGGATATGCTGTTGTGTATGACTTTTGAAAATCAATTCAAAGTACCGAAGCCCATCAGCCACACTATTGTTTTCAATTCGCCACTTAATTTCTAGCAAGTCTCCAATAATGTCAGTTAAGTCATCAACTGCGTCGCCAATGCCACACTCTTTCAAATTGTAAATATCCTCGAAGTCCAGTGGAGTCTTGTAGAATCCAAAGTCTTTGAAGTTCGTTTCGACATTAGATCGGACGTTCGTCAAGTTCGATTTATCAAAGTCTGGATAGTCGGTATCATCAAACTGGTAGCTGATGTCAAAATAAAGGCTGTAAATTTTAACCAGACTGTGCTCCAACATTTTATCTCGGTTGGGCACACATAAACTTGGTTGTAGTCCAAATTTTACAATTTCCTGTATTGTCTCTAGTAGCTTCGTCATTTTCGTGTGGACTGATAACGCACTAACTCTAAAATAGCGCAAATAATAATAAATATTGCGATTCTGAATATGCGCAATTAAATTAAGATATAATAAACGCAGTAGATTGGCTTGGAAGGGGTTTTATAGGTGCCGTATAAATCCACTAATGATCTGCAAATCGTTCAAAACGAAGTTCGATATCTGTCCCTTGTAGCCCACTTTGTTTCAAAGTTTTACACACTTTCTGTCTTTGGCTAACAGGGTTTGCAAGAATTTTATAGACGAAGTGCTTTCGTTATTTGTTTAACCAACGCTGCAGTTTCTGCAATGCAGGGTCGGAACGTAACAAGCCTTTAGCCTGGGAACCTGGTATCAGCTATGATCCTCTTTAGCTGTTCAATATGCCTTATGCGATGGGCGACAAGGATCAACCCTAATTGATGACAATCTCTGATGGTACGGACCCCCTTGCCATCCATTCTAAAAACAAAATACCGCCTTAGATCCTTAGAAGCATTTACGGTGAAAAATTCCTTTACCAGATCATTGGTTTCAGAAAAAATGCGTACACAGGCATCCTTACTGCAGTACCGGTTCCTCGGTAAATTAGTTCCCCTTGCTTTGCCCTTTTCCGGTTGCGTCGCATATGCAAGCGCTTTCTCATCGCCTCCTTTTGTGGAGTCCGCATAACTTGCAGGAAAAACCGGCTGGGCCAGTGAAAACCACAATTCCCGTACATAACCTTCATCAATAAGCCCCAGGTGTTCAACAATATCATTTGCTGACCATGTATTCGTATCAATCCGATAAAAGAATTGCGACTCCTTCAAGGTATTGACAACTCTCAACAACTCGTTATGTGTTGAATCAAGCAGCCTTAACATCTTTTTGTTGTCGGCATCTGTATAATGCCGCTTTGCCGGTTGGGCCCCCAACATAAAAGAACAGCTAAGAAAGAGAAAAAGTATAAGATATTTCATTGTATTCACGGTTAATGTAACTAACGGCGCCGAACCTTTAATCTTCATCCAATGCACTAACCAAGGTAATAAAAATATCAATTCCCTTCTGCACTCACAGATAACCAGTACCTATAAACAAACTGCTTTATTCTCAGTAAATCCTTCAAAAGGAAATTCGAACTCCGTCCCCTCCGCCCCGCTTTCACTCCCAGAAGATTTAGCGTAGGCATGCTTTGCCTGGGCAACTTGTTAGTTTAGGACGAGCTCCATAATCTGGTGTCGCGCCTTTTTCGATTCAGGCAAATTCAGGAACACCCAGGCATGTGCCATTCCTTCATATTCGTAATAGTTTATCTCCACGTTTTTGATACCGGCGAGATGTTTTAGTTTTCTTGCGTCTGAAACCAGTATATCTTTTGTTCCTGTAAAAACAGATATTTTTCCCAGGTTGTCAAGACACCCATTGATTGGGCTAAGCAAATAATGGGCAGGATCCGTATCTCCTGCATATAACCTTCCCATCTCCCTGAGTCCTTTTATTCCGAGGAAAGGTTCTATTCCATTTACGTGTTCAATCTCCGGATTGCCAAGCGTGATATCCAGCCATGGTGAAATCAGGATGATCCGGGAAGGTTGTGGGAGATGTTCATGCTGTAATTTTTGCGCAAGTGCCAGTGCAAAGCCGCCACCCGATGAATCCCCCATAAAGACCATTCCGGCACGATCAACTTCAGAAGCCAGTTGCCGGTAAAGCTTATCCACCATATCAAATGAATCTTTGTAGGTATGATGCGGTGCAAATGGAAAATCGGGTGCAGTAACGATGCAGCCTGTTTTATTTACAAGCTCCGACAGGAACTTCCAGTGAAAGGTGAGGAAACTGCTGGCATAAGCCCCTCCATGCAGGTATAAGACATGCGTGCCGCTGGCCTTCCTGTTCTTTGAACTGAGCTCAAAAACGTTGCGGTTATTTAATGTAGATTTACGGATATGGCAATTCCGTCTCGCCACGGCAGAAGGTTCGGGGCTATTGAAGAAACTGAATTGACCAGATGCGAATTGCCTCCTGAGAAATTCCCTTCTGTTTACCAGCCCCAGCAGACGATTAAATAATTTGCTTTGTATACTTGGCACGGAATAAATTTGATATAGAGAATTGTGAAGAACAGCTAAAGGTACGCCAATAAAAACACTAATAGAAAATGGGATAATGCCTGTATAAACAAGGCATGCTTGTATCAGCAATGGATTTTTCATGGCAGATAAAAACCAGGATATAAATGACTTCTGGCTGCGACTTGATAATGCCGCGAAAATCTATCCTGCAATAAGGGATAAAGAACTGACGTCTGTTTTCAGGATATCAGTACAATTAAAGGAGAGAATAAAAGCAAAACAATTGCTGCAAGCGGTCCATTCCCTCGAAGAAAGATTTCCGTATTATAAAGTAAAGCTGAAAGCCGGCTTTTTCTGGTACTATCTCGAACCCGCTGACCTGCCAATCCCAGTAATACCCGACAAGGAAATTCCGTGCAGGTCGTTTGGCAAACAGGAACTAATGTTCAGGGTGCTGGCAAAAGAAAGCAGTATCAGTGTTGAATTTTCACATATCCTTACCGATGGGACCGGGGCCCTTGAATTTTTAAAATCGCTGCTTCTGGTTTATTTTGAAAAATGTCAACGCAATGTCCCAGCCACTGTTTCCCGTCATATTCCGGGAGAAACGCCGCAACCGGAAGAATACGAAGACGCCTATAAAAGATATTTTAAAAAAATTGCCGCCCGCCCCCCGAAAATCGCAAAAGCCTTTCACGTGCCATTTCGTTTGCGGGAGGTGCCTCGTTTCTCTGTATTGACAGTTGTCCTGCCGCTTGATGAAATGCTGAAGAAGGCAAAGGAATATGAAGTGAGCCTGACAGAATATCTTACTGCGGTATATCTCCATTCCCTGCAGCAGGTTTATAATCAGCAATCATCGTTCCGGAAACATACGGCTAACAAGATACTGCGCATTGAAGTACCCGTAAATCTTCGCAGGCTATTCCCTTCGCGCACTATGCGGAATTTTTCACTGTATGTGATGCCGGGCATTGACCTGCGGCTGGGCCACTATACCTTTGACGAGATCATAAAGTTTGTTTATCACCAGGTAAGGCTCGAAACCGATAAGAAACTTATCAGTAAAATGATCTCCCGTAATGTGAGTGGAGAAAAAAATCCGGCCGTAAAGAGCCTGCCGCTGTTTATCAAATCATTTTTTCTGTCGAAACTGTATGCAATTGGTACAAGGCAATACAGCGGCGTAGTAACCAATATGGGGAAAATAGATATGGGTCCCGAAATAAACAATGTGATAAATAAATTTGTATTTATTCCGCCGCCGCCCAATAAAATATTGAGAGTAAACTGCGCTGTAGTGGGATTCGACGGTAAATTGGTACTGACCTTTGGAAACATTACCGTCAGTAAAGAAGTCGAAAGACAATTCCTGGTATTCCTGGCAGCACAGGGCGTACCGGTAAAAATCATGAAGCAATAGCAATATTGAACAATTATGATCATTTGTAAAAATTGCGGTGTAGAACTGGAAGAGGGAATAGCAAATTGCCCTTTATGCGGTCAATCAGCAGGCAGCGATGATACCAGTTTGTCGCAAATCCCTGTTCCAGAACAGAAATCTGTTTATGGACGGGAAATGACCCAGCCCCAGAAACAATTCACCTGGGAAATAGTTTCTCTTATCCTTCTTTCCGGCGCCATTGCAACTTTTATTGTCGATTTTATTATCAGTCGCCGGATTACCTGGTCAGAGTTGCCTATGGCCATGAGCCTTACTATTTTTTCTTACATTTCATTATTTGCATTCTGGAGGCAACGGTTGGTTGTTCAAATGACCGGCGGGCTCATGCTATCTTCTTTATGTCTTGTTGTTCTTGATCTATTGATCGGTGGTATTCACTGGTCAACGCGCCTGGCGATACCGTTGCTTACGGCAACTACCATTGTATTAATGATATTGATCTTTGTTGTCCGTAATTCAAAGTACAAAGGGATCAACCTGATTGCCTGGATTTTTTTGGGTGCGGCAATTCTGTGCCTTTGTATTGATGGCGTTTTGTCTATTTATAAAACAGGTTCTTTTCACCTGTCATGGAGTATTATTGCAATAAGCTGTATCGTACCTGTTGTTTTAGTGCTTCTTTTTGCGCATTTCCGGTTGAAGAAAGGGCGGAGCTTAGAGAAAACCTTTCATGTTTGAATGTTTTTACACAAGCTGAAATTGCTTCTTACCAAAGGATTTCCCATTTATCTGAATTTCTATTTCGTGCCGCCCGCGAAAAAGCTTCCGGGTAGTCATATGTTCGCGCAGCACATGTCGTTTTGTGAGCACAATACTTTCTCCTTTGGAAAGCGATAGGTTCTTTAGCTTGAAGACCTTCTTGCTGTTGACTTTACCTGATTTATTTGGAAAGTACAGTATATAGTCGGCAATGATGTGCGCGTCTTCCTGCGCTTGTATTGTAAAAGAAAATTCCAATGTGTTATTCATCTTGACCTTTGCTGGTATCCTGAAGTTTAAGGCACGTATAGCTGCCTTACGCGAAACGCCCAACAGATCCATTGCTTTGGGGTTTCCATTTTTAATGAGTGTCCGCAAGCCATGGCGGACAATATAGTCCATTTCTTTCGGCGTTTGCTTTGCTGATCGTTTCCATCGCATGAGCGTATCAATTGCCAAACCCGGGTCAATTTTTGAAATGTCGTTTATGTGATTTGCAACGGAACGGACAACGAACCTTGTTGAATCGAAAAAAAGATTGTCAAGTATCGGAATCGGAGCGGTTATAGGGATGTTTACTTTCTGCGACCACGGAAGCTTTGGACGCGTTCCTTCACTGCATAACCTACGGACATGGTAATGCGCGTCTCTGCTCCATTTTAACAATGTCCTCAACGTTTCTTCGGGAAATGCGTTAATGAAATACCGGATAGCGTCCTCCGCCGAAAAACGCATAGTCAGCTCGTAAAGTGCGTTAAGAGAAAGCGCCAGGTCATCTTGATTGCAGCCGTAGCGCGCAATATATTCCCCATACGGCGCATAGATGAAGTCACCGAAATCGTTGTCGGAGAGTTCAGGATTGTTTGGCGCGGGAAGCGATTGAAGTATCACATTCACTCCCTGCCCATAATCGCCGGGCAAGTATTGCTTCAAACATTGTGCAATCCAGTAAATCCTCGCCTTGAGTTCGAGTTCGGGAAATTTGGCGACAACTTCACGAATAAACCGGGTTTTTTGGAACGGAGGATATACGCGATGTATTTCTCCTGCAATTTGCTCAACTTTTGCTGCATTGAACAGGAGATCTTTGAGTAAAACTTTCTCTGCCATGTAGTCAACTTTGTCTTTTGCAGGTTTGAACGCAGTGGTTACTCGGCATCTTTTAATTTTATCCATTCCTGGATGACAGATTCAAGAGCCTTCTTTTTGTTCTCAATATCCTTCATGTCTGTAAATCTCGCTACCCGCCCGGTAGTGCCATCGCCTTCCAGTAAGCCTGATTTATTAGGCAGCGAAGCGCCGTAGTGGAACATAAGGCTAACGTGCTGTTTTGCATTAAGGAAATAAGACGCGATGTTGCCTTTGTAAATAAATGTAGGTACACTCCATTTGATATCTTCGCTTATCTTATCGCTGCTGTTCATGATTATCTCCCGCACACGTTGTATTTCGGCATGCATGGGATGATTTTTCTTTTTTAGAAATTCATCCACTTTTGGATTGTTCCCGGGTTTTGCAGTGGAGACGGTAGCCTTTTTGGCTGCCTTTTTAGCCGGTGCAGCAGGTTTCCTGGTAGATTGCTTTTTAGAAGGCGTCGCTGCCTTTTTTGTGGCCATATAAAATAATTGTGGGGTTAAATTTACTAAATACTGCTAACCCTGGTCTTGACCCAAGCAACTTTTGACAATTTGCTTTAAATGGTATCATTACGATGAACAATAAACCGGCTCTCTTTAAGAAAAATTTCTATTTCTTGCGACTTTCTGCACAACCCGCTGCTCTAATTAAAAAGCTTTAACCACAGACGACAAAGCATGAACAGAAGCCCGGAAGAATTTATCGACCTTTTAAAGCCAGTGTACAATAATGCGCTGCAATACTGTCTTGCCCTTACTAAAAATGGAACGGAAGCGAAAGACTTGTTGCAGGAATCACTGCTAAAGGGCATCCAGGGTTTTAGATCGCTCCGGGAAGAAGCTAAGTTCAAATCATGGCTCTTTAAGATCATCACCCGTGAATTCTATGCCCTGTCGCGGAAATCTGTTAGCAGGAAGCATCTCCTAAACGGGCTTAAGGCTGAAACTACGGAGTTCCCAAATGTGTTCAGCAATGAAATATCAGACCTCAAACAAAAAGCGCTGCTGCACGCCATGAAACTACTAAACGAAAAGGAAAGAGCAGCCATTCTATTGTTCGAAGTGGGCGGATTTTCATTGGAAGAAGTACGACAAATACAGGGCGAGCATTCCCTATCAGCCATAAAATCCAGGCTCAGCAGAACGAGGAGCAAGTTAAAGGAACTCATCCTGAGCCTGCAAAATGAAAAACAATTATAAAAATGAGATTATGCCAGGCACACCACCCTTTCACGATTCGAATGACGAACTCAACTCGCATTGGAAATCCATAAAAGACGCTGACTTCAGCGCCTCATTTCCCGAAACGGCCCAATGGATCCGGGAAAATGCAAAAAGCGGGCGTTTTGGACGCAACAGAACGCGCAGCCGTATTAAATGGACCGTGGCTGCTTTTATTCCTTTGCTGTTTATCATTTCGTGCACCTATAAAGTTGACCGGTTGGAAAAGTTTGGCGACCTCATAAATTTCAGTTTGCACAAGGGTAACCATACATCCTTTCAACAATTGGCTTCGTTACAAAAACGATTTGGCTTTTCCAGCTACCAATTGTTTCAACCCGGCTTACCTCACCTGGCTTCCTTTATTTCGCTGGTGAGAAACGATGCCGGCGTTATTGAAAAAGAACTTTCTGCCGTGAGCGGTGTAAGCAGGTTAAAGGTATCGCGGATAAACTATTCTGTCAGGGAATCGTTGTTTTCCACTTTTGTACATACGAGGTTGAAAATGGGTGCTTCGCCCAAGCCCGAAAAGGAAGTAATAAAAAAAGCCGTGCAGAACGAATTAAAAACACAAGGCTTCGCACATGTGGATATAGATATTGCAATTGATGAAAAAGAACCCTTAGTGGTAAAGTATAATTTACCCGAAGACACGGAGTCTGATACGGCGGTAACGATCATTTATGTACCTGACAGCGCCCCCCGGTTTGTCCCGCGCTCAAACACGATGTCGAGGCAGGCCAGGCAATTGAAAAATTTTGAATGGATATTAGGCACGTGGAAAGTGTTGCATAAAGACGTAGAAACCTGGCATCACTGGGTGGGCATGAGCGATACAGTCCTAAAATGCTACGTTCTCGAAAAACCGGGCAAACAGGTAAACCTGACAGTAGGCTTTTACCTCAAGAACAGCCATACGAATGAAATCGAGCTGCATTTGAAAAGTGAACAATGGACGTTTGTAACACGATCAAATACGCCGTGGCAATTCAGCAACGACTCGGAGGGCCCACGCAGCGACGTGACCTGGGCACTAAAGGATAACAATACCTGGCAAATCATGTTCTCCGGCCAGGGGAATAAAGAGTTCATCAACTTATCGCGGCAGCCCAACCAGGAAATGGAAGACCTGGTACGATCGATGATCAAAAACCATCCTGACAAGGGCACAAAGTATTAAACAAAAGTTCCCGGCACATGCCGGAACTTTTTTATCAAGTGGATTGCAATACCGGCACTTCATTGAATTCAATCAGGTTGTCTGCCAACGCTCCGGTAATCGGCATGCCGGTGGGTCCTTCCATAAATAGCCATTGGCCTTCAAGTATTGATCTCGGGGAATGTATTCACCCTTGCTGTTGCGCCGCATGTCAATGGCGCCATATACCAGCTAAAGCTTTTTCATCAATAGCAATAGCTTGTTCAATGCTCTTTGGAAGTTCGTGCCGTTCAATAACCACCCGTTCGATATCCTGTTAGTGGTATTTTGAAAAGAAAAATCCCAAACTTCTTCACTTACGTGGAGAAGATCTGGGATTGTGATATACTGAAACCCTGCTTACTTATTTTCCGTCGTCTGTCAAAGTTCCGTTCTGGATAAACCTGATCTGCACTTTTGTATCATCAGTTGCGCCGGGAACGCCAGACAGCAATATTGTGTACACCCTTCCCTGGGCAACGTCTATCGTCCTGCTGGCATCGATGGCTGCGCCATTCTTTGCGGCAACGGTCAACTGGCCGGGAGCAACCGCTTTAAATTCACTAACACCTGCATAAGTTGCAGTTTCATTTACTACGGTATTGCCACCTGCGGAAATGGTAACGAGCGGTGTATTTACCGAATCGGTAATGGCATTTACATAACGTATGTATGCCTGGCCCGATGCAGCGGACAAGCTATCGATGTTATCCTGCACCACTACGTTGCGGTAGCTGTTGTTGGCTCCTACTACGAATACCGAATAGTACTTGTCGTCTTTAAATTCATAATCAACGCTGGCCAGCGGCTTGCTTGCAGGATAATCAAAACTTTGAACGGGCCTGTTGCCTATGTATATATTCTGATATCCCCCGGTATAACTGGTGTAGCTCAGCGGCGTACGCGTGAGCAGGTTGCCTGAAAGCGTAACCACCACCGACCGCTGGTCGGGCGCCAGGTTAACGGCCATCAACCCCGCAGCGGGAACGTCAACATTGTTATCGTTGTTCTTGGTACATGCTGCAAACAATACTGCTGCCGCCACTATCGCTATACCGGCAAACAAATTCCGGCGGAAGCTCAAAGAGACCTTCTTCATATTCATCTATATTTTTTTGATTTAAAAAAACTGGTTAAGCACGCAGGAAGAAATGGTTATGATATGCCCCGGTTGGATTTAGGAGGCACCAAAGTTATTTAAACAACCTTTGCTGTTTTTATAATGAAATGATAAAGCATCGTTAAGCAAACTCTAAAAAGCCATTCATGATTTCATGCGCACCGGGGCGAATGGCCCGTATTTCAGGCGGGATATCACAATTCCTTTTTTTATTGTACGATTGGGCTTACTTTAAATCATGATACAGCCGCTTGAAGCAAAACAGGACCTTGCAGTAAGCCTTTCCAATGGCGTGCGCTCCACCGCAGGCAAGGTGTGGGATGTACTGACGGCAAGCAGGGATGGGAACCTGCAGCGCGTACAGCAATTGGTGAATGAATGCGCGGAGCTGGCCTATGCACAATACAATTATACGCCTCCCATTCATTTTGCAGTAAGAGAGGGACATGCAGAACTGGTGCAATACCTGCTTGGTCTCGGCGCACTGGACCCATCTTATATCACGTATCCTTTCAAGGAAACGCTTCTTACAGTTGCGCAGGACAGGGGCTATCGCGCTATAGCAGGCATGTTGCAGCAATATCTCAGCGACCCCTCGCTCTGTAAATTCAAAGGTGATAATGGCGAGATACACTACAATCAAACGCCGGTACAACAAGCCTTTCAAAAAGCAGTAGACAAAGGCGACATCTGCACAACAGCGGCATTGCTACTCGATCATGCCGACCTGCTGCAAACCGATAATTATTTCTGGGGTGAAGGCATACTCATGATGCCGGCCAAAGACCCGAATCCTGAAATGGTGAAATTATTGCTTGACCATGGCGCCAAAGTTCCAGGCGTATCAAAATGGGGACGGTTTTATTATTTCAAGCACTACCCTATGGCTGTATTCCTGATGCAGCACGGCATGAATCCAAATCACATGAACTGGCATCATGTAACGTTATTGCACGATATGGCACAGGAAGGCGACTTGCAAAAAGCCCGGCTACTGTTGCAGCATGGCGCTGATGTGGACCCGTTAGAAGAAGAATACTGTTCTACGCCACTCGGAATGGCGGCGAGGTGGGGACATGTTGAAATGGTTGAACTTTTATTGCAGCAAGGCGCGGACGTGCACACAGCGGGCGTTGACTGGGCTACACCGTTACAATGGGCAAAGCGAAAAGGACATGAACGCATCGAAGCGATGCTGCGTGAAGCCGGCGCCGAACATTGATTGCAATCAAACGTCAACGCCGTAAAAAAACTTTTAGAAAAATTTGGAAACATCAAAAAAATATTTCCATCTTTGCATTCGCAAATCAACAACATGCATCGCAGACCTATAAATACAATGATTGACCGGTTTAGTTCCGAGAAGGGCTATACCAACGGTGGGGCATGTTATGCTACAGAATGAGTCATAAAAACTATTCCGATATAACAGACCCCGCACAAAATTGCGGGGTTTTTAATTTGGAACATATGCTGAAACAGTCACTACATAAACGAATTAAACAATTGACGGAAAGATCGATAGCATCCGAACGGGAGTATTGTGCCAAAAGGAATAGCAACGGTAATCCTGTTGATACGGAGCGAGATATTATCCATATACGGCCGAGGTATATCCAGACATGACCTGCGCACGCAGGTAAATGTGGCAAGAAGCCCGGTCGATATGCGGCCGGGCTTTTTGTTGCCTTTTGGCCTGTTCGTCTAATGGTACAGGATACCACACTTTCGATGTGGGGATACGGGTTCGATTCCCGTACAGGCTACCAGGTTCGTTGGTGTAATGGCTAACATAGCAGATTGTCGATCTGTTGACACGGGTTCGAATCCCGTACGAACCGCGCACTGGTTTATAGTTCAATGGACAGAACACCGCGCTACGAACGCGGAGATGAAAGTTCGATTCTTTCTAAACCAACACCGCCAGCATTTGAAGGGATTGATATTCAGCAGATGATTTAGCTCAATGGTAGAGCAGCACCCTGATACGGTGCAGGTTGATAGTTCGAATCTATCAGTCATCACTGGCTCGTAGCTCAATTGGCAGAGCTCCAGGTTTTTACCCTGGAGGTTGTGAGTTCGATCCTCACCGGGCCAACCATGGATGAATAGCTCAACTGGCAGAGCAACGGCTTGTTAAGCCGGAGGTTGAAAGTTCGATTCTTTCTTCATCCGCCGTAGCATGACATTGACAATGTCATCACAAGAGCTTCCTCTTTTAAGGAAGGAACATGCCGTTGCATTCAAACCAGGCCTGTGCTTCAAAAAAGCATGGCAGTGCAGGAGTAGTAACTCCCTGTATGCTGTTGCTGCAGCGGATGTGTCAGCAACACTGCGTGTCGGGGGTTCGATTCCCCTTCACATCACCATTTAACGGGTGTGATAGCTCAGTGGTTAGAGCAGCAGACAAATCGCGGGTTCGAATCCCGCACGGACTGTGAATCCGTTAGCTCAGGCGGTAGAGCACTACGCTCATAACGTAGAGGAAAAAGGGAGTCCACCACTCCTGTAACAAAGGTGACCATTATAAAAAGCCGGGTTGTTTGCCCGCGGTACTACCGCAGTCCGGTAAACACCTGCATGCAGGCTTCTCGGCAGTATGGCTTGCATTACTTCACAGGAGCAGCAATTGCCGATGAAGCCGGTGATCCCACATACAGGGGTAACCGGCAGAAGTCAAGGACGCTCCGATGAACTGATGCGAAAAAATACTGGCACTGCCTGCTTCCGTGGATACGGGATGGTGAACAATGCGGCTTTTTAATTTTTAAAACTTATAACAACCAATAACAACAGGAGGTAAACATGAAACGCGTATTGATCAACGCCTACCAGGTAGGCCTGGTATTCAGGCGCGGAATGTACAAGCGCATGCTGAAGGAAGGCAAATACTGGTTATGGGCTTCCGATACCGTGTACGTGTACGACGTAACCAAGCCTTTTTATGCACCCGTTGAACTGAACATCCTGTTGCAGGATGCAGAGCTGGCCGATGCATTGCAGGTGATCGAAGTAAAAGACAACGAGATCGCGCTGCAATACGAAAATGGTTTGCTGAAACAGGTACTGAACCCCGGACGGTACACTTTCTGGAAAAGTGTAATCCGCTATGATTTCATTCGCGCCGACATCAGCAAGATCGAGATCACTGAAAACATCGACCGGTCTGTATTAATGAACAAACTGGTAGCTCCATACGTACGCTCTGTAACTGTAGAGAGCTACGAGAAAGCAGTTTTGTTCGTGGACGGCAAATATGTAAAGGTGCTGGAAAGCGGTGTGTACTACTGGTGGAAGAACAACATTGCCATCAACGTGGGCCGGGTAGATGGGCGGCAACAGCAATTAGAGATCAATGGACAGGAAATCCTGACCAAAGACAAAGCTGCATTGCGCATCAATGCCTGGGCACAGTACAAGGTAACCGATATTGAAAAAGCGGTATTGGCCAACAAGGAATACGACAAGCAATTGTACGTAAACTTCCAGGTTGCATTGCGTGCTTACATCGGTACTTACACCCTGGATGAGTTGCTGGAGAAAAAAGAGACCATTGCTCCCGTGGTATTGCAAAACGTGCAGGAAAGCGCGGAAGCATTGGGCGTGGCAGTATATGGATTCGGTATCCGCGACATCATCCTGCCAGGTGACGTGAAGGAGATCATGAACCAGGTGTTGATTGCCGAGAAAAAAGCTCAGGCAAACATCATCATGCGCCGTGAGGAAACTGCCAGCACACGCAGCCTGCTGAACACCGCCAAGCTGATGGAGGACAACGCAATGCTGTTCAAGTTGAAAGAAATGGAATACGTGGAGAAGATCGCAGACAAGATCAACAGCATCAGCGTAAGTGGCAACGGCATGCTGATCGAACAGTTGAAGCAGATCTTTGTGAAAAGTTCCGCACCCGGTTGATAGCTGACATCCGGTACTGTAATGGTGCCGGATGTTTTTATATCTTCATGTGCCTTGTAAACAACTACCATGAAGGCCAAAACATTTACATTTTCGGGAACGGTCCACAACATCGAAAGCAATATGCCGGGCATACTTAACCCGAATGTGTTGGTTCCTGAAGACATTGTGGACAGCCTGCACGCATTGGCAGGAAAAGAAAAGGGACCTGTGCAGGTGAAATGCGGGTTAAAGAAAAAATGGTACAAGGCCAATATAGTAAAATACAAGGGCGCGTGGCGATTATACCTTCATGGGATCATGCGCAATGAAACCGGCATCGAAGTAGGCGATACCGTTCGTGTTACATTGGTATACGATCCTGAAGCGCGCATGCCGCCAATGCCAAAGGCTTTTAAAGACGCGCTTGCCGCCAATAAACCGGCCAAAAAAATATGGCTGATGCAATCCAAATCGCGCAGAAAAGAGGTGCTCAATTATCTTAATTCCCTGAAGACGCAGGAATCAGTAGCGCGCAATGTGCAGAAGCTGATTGTGCAATTCCTGGAGAAACGAAAGCAATAAAAGCTCCATGATGAAGCGGCTGTTTGGACCAGCGGCATAAATTCTGCATATCACAGCTTACCGGCGAGGCTTGAAGCATTAAATGCTTTTTTATGATTGTATATTGGAAAATGTATGGGACTTAAAGTGCACAGGGTGATATCGAGGCGCTTGCCTGAGCCGGGCTTAATGCCCGAGGACACGCCGGAACTGCATGCGCTTGCACAGTATGTAAGGGCTGGCCGGTGCATTTTGTTCGTAGGCGCGGGACTGCCTTCAGGAGCGGGCCTTCCAACCTGGGTGGAATTGATGGAAAGGCTGGTGAAAAAGATCACCTGCTACGGTATTAATGAAGGCGTGGTACCCAATTATATCTCCCTCCCTGTTAGTGAAGAAGATGCCTGGAAAGACCCTGTGGTGGTTGCTGTACAAAAGGAACTAGGTAAAAAAACATTCGATCAATTGCTCAAGCAGATCCGTCGCACCACTGCCCTTACCTCGGAACCAGAGATCATCTTACTCGCATTGGAAATTGTGGGCCGCACTTCCATAGAACGCGCAGAGTTGATGCGGCTGCTGCAACAAAAGCGCTTTCCGGAGCTGGCCGAGTTTTGCCGCAACAGGTTGGGTAATGAACGGTTCAACCAGGAAATACGCAAGGCCCTGGTACCAAAATCCGGGTTGCCCGCGGCATTCCGCCATATTGTGCGCACGCCATTCGCGTGCATTGTAACCACTAATTTCGATACGTTGATCGAGCGAGCCTACGAACAATTCGGGCAAACGGGTATTCCACGCGCACCCACGGGCGTTGAGCTTACACAGCTTGGCACGCTGCTGATAGATGATTCGTTTTTTGTATTGAAAGCGCATGGCGACGCGCTGCGTCCTGAAACGATGATATTTTCAGCGAACGATTACCGCCGCCTCATTCATGCCACGCCCGCATTCCAGGCATTCTTCAACAGCATGCTAATGACGCATGCATTGCTGTTTGTAGGTTATTCATTGAACGATGCCAACTTTCGCCTGTTATTGGACCAGCAGTTTACGATGTTCAACGGGCAGGTGCCGCCGCGCTATGCATTGCTAAGCGGTGTTGGCGCCGCGGAAGAAGATATTCTGTGGCAAACCGCCCGGCTACAGGTGCTCTCCTATCCCGATGGAAAGCACGAGCACGTAGAAAGATTTTTAGGAAGGCTTGCAAGGGTCACGAAACAACCAGGCGCCATCATTCCTTCGAAACCGGCGACGCCTTCGCCCAAAACAGGCATCATCAATACAGACGAAGCATCTACACTGTTCAACACCAGCATCCGCGATGGAAGGTTGTTGGTTGAACTCGTACGGCCTGCCAATTCTAAAACGCAGCCCACCACATGGGCCATGCAGGTAAGCCAAAAGGATTTTGAGGACTTTAAGTCATCGATCAAAGACGTGGTAAAAGCACACACGCAATATCACTCGGCCATGCCCGAAATAAATGCCATCAAAGAACATTTTTTGAAATTGTTTCCTGCGGAGCTGTTTCGAAAGCTGGCGGCATTGAAACCGGGCTCGCCCATTCGTTTTGTTTGCAGGCATGGAACGCACCGCATACCCTGGGAATGGTTGCCGGCGGCCAAAACACCGCTATGCCTGAGACATTCGGTTTCACGATGCCCCATCACATTAAGCGATACGGCGCGGGGCTACCGCATACTCAACAAAAGGGTTCGCGCACTTATCATTGGCGACGCGGGCAGCGGCCAGCCGCCCCAACTCTGGCCCCTGGACGAGGCAGAACGCGAAGCGACAGAAATAGTAAAGCGGCTGCGGAATAAATTATCTCCTAAAGGGGTTACGCATTTGTCGAGGAAAACCGCCACCAGGAACCGCATCCTGCGCGAATTGCGGGAAGGAGATTATGATATCATCCATTTTGCAGGACATGCATGGTTCACCAACCGTGAATCTTATCTATGGGCCTGGGACAATGTAATGCTGGGTTCTGAGCTAACGCCCATGCTTAGCCGCAGGCCTCCGTCGTTGCTGGTAATGAGCACGCATTTCACCAGCTTCGTGCCGCTGGGGATTAATGAAGACCTGATGGCGAAGCTGGCCGGCAAAACCACAGCGCTGCACGAAATAGAAGCTCAGCATTCGCTCGACTTTGCCGAAAACGCCATGCGTTGCGGCGTAGCTACTTTCGTGGGCTCATTCGGCGAGCCTCCGGAAAAGGACACGGCCGACACCATGATCGCTTTTTATGAAGGGTTGCTGGCAGGCGATTCCGTGGCCGGCTCGCTGCTGAAAGCAAGGAAGCGCCGTGTCCAGAAAGGATTCACGAGCAGCCTCCTTGTAACAGCCACAGGTTATGGCGATCTGCGGCTGGTGAATAAAAAATGACTTGCTATAATTTCACCATTTTCACACGCTCCTTCATTCCCGTTGTGCTGGCTTCCACGAAATACATGCCCGCAGTTGCCTGGGCAAATCTTCTGTTGAAACTATTCTGTATAATGGCCGGGGTCCCACGCACAGAGAACAACTCCGTGCCATCCACGCTGAACAATTTCAAGGTAACAATGGCGGTATGGTTCACATTGTTGAACTCCAGTTTCACCTGGCTCCTCGAAGGATTGGGATAGGCCTGGAAGGTCATCCTGGTCTCGTAGGGTTCTTCCACGTTTACAAATACATCGCTGCCACGTGTCCTTAAATTACCCGGCGATGTGCGGGTGTTGACTGAAGTTGGCGCGGTATAAGTAACGTTCACCCATACTTTTTGCCCGAGATCTGCAGTAGTGGAATTCTTTATTTTGATAGTGTACCAGCCGGTAGACGCAGCAACATAACTGCCTGTTAAGGGTGAACTGCTGGAAGACGTGCCGGTAACATTCGATACGTTGGTGCCGCTGGTATTGTACAATGCGATATTCTGAGTGCGTCCATTTACTTCAGGATATAGT
Organism: Chitinophagaceae bacterium; assembly: GCA_035628135.1. Lineage (GTDB taxonomy): Bacteria > Bacteroidota > Bacteroidia > Chitinophagales > Chitinophagaceae > DASPKM01. Next base: position 398,645 of record DASPKM010000004.1, read on the forward strand.
TTGTAGGTAATGGTCTTGCCCGCATCGGCATAAATTCTTCCAACGGTACGTTGCGCGGTAGAATTGTTCGGTAATCTTCCCCCCTGTTGCAATGATTGTGCATGACTATCGCCCAGGTCGTCCGCCATTTCCCACTCCTGCACGGTAGTGGTGCTGCGGCCTGGCGAATAGGTAGCGAGATAGTTATACATATCCGCAACGGTGGTAAACGTTACGCCCGCAGGTTTCGGCGCCCAGATGGAATATCCATGGCCCCTTGCACCCGCAATGGTATGACCTACGGGAGCAGTCTTGATAAGTACCCTGCCATCGTTGTACACGTGCGTGGGCGTTACGCCATGCGCGCCGGAATAATCGTAGAGGTCGGTGTTATTCCAGGACGGATCTCCCACGCTCACCCAAACTTCTTCATCCTGGGAGTTGTTGGAAGCAGTATTGAATTTATCGGTAATGCCGATGATGGCCTTGCCCTTTCTTTCCAGCACCAGGTGATCGCCGCTTCCTCCTTTCTGGTAATAAGGCGCCTGTCCGCCGGTAAGCGATGTGGGAACGGCATAATCACCATTCTTGAATTGCAGCTTCTGATGCGCGAGAATGATGTTCACGATGTCCTCGCGTACGGGCAGATCGGTAGTGCTGGTCGGTAAATGCGAATAGCGTTTACCGGTAGTGCCGATGTCGAAGAGGTCTTCGAAAAAAACAGTGGGATTGCCGTCCATGGCAAATACAATGGCATAAGCTGCATACAGCCTCGGCTCCCGCGGATCGATGTGCTGGCCATTGCCACCCAATTCTTCCCCGGTATTCCAGCCGGTTGCATCGCCCAATGGTTTCAGGAAATTACCACTGGCGTCTACCTTGGGCCGGTAAGTATCGTGACTATTTACAAAAGGACAGGTGCGATGCACGCGTTGCGTAGCATAGTTGTAATATCTTTTGTTCTGCTGCTCGCCCGGGAGATTTTGCATATTATAGCTGCCAGTGCTCAGCACCATGCTGTACAAGCCTCCGTTGGGACCGTATCCCCTAAGGCTGAAATCGAAAGTGCCGGTATGCTCTTCGGTGCCGCTGCGCACATTGGTTACATAGTTATCGAGGTCTGTTTTGTTGCCGATCCATTCCCCGATGCATAGCATGGCCTCGCCACCCTGGGCAAATGATGGCAATGTATATTTCGTATTGTAAATAAGGTCTTCCTGCACATAAATAGGAAAATGCTTTACTGCATCCCAGCGCCAGCCGTCCACACCGGTTTGCTTTTTGAACCACATGATCCAATCACGCGAATGGTTGCGCATGTGATTGGAGCTTTGCGCGGGATTTACATAAGCGCGGGTAACACTGCCGATGGTCGCCGAACCCGATGTAGGTATATTGGAGCTTTGCCCGTAGGCCGAGCTCTCAAAAGAAATATCCGGGCCGAAATGCGGCGTGCATATATCACCGGTAGTACAGTTGTTGTTGAGGTTGGGATAAAAATTGGGATAGTTCTTGGGCCACCGGCCGTTGCGCGTCCAGTAATCATTTTGCGAATCATCAATGAAGGGCGTGCTGTACGACACGTACCGGAAGTTTTTATATCCATTGGCATTGACCATTGAATAACTGGTCTCCGGGTCCTGTCCACCGGTGCCCGTGTTACTGCCCGCTCCGTCCACGTGGTTCAACACGATGTCCTGTATGGCCTCGATGCCATTGGCGTGCAGCACCGCGATCATGCGCAGCAATTCATCTTTATTGCCCATACGCGTACGGACAGTCAGCGAATCGGCCCCGCCCTTCTGGTATTTATCACCCAGGTCGTAATGATCGAAAGGACTGTAGCCTACAGAGCCTGTAAAGCTGTTCTTATAAGAGGGCGGGATCCAAACGGCGTCGATGCCCATGGCCTTCAGGCGCGGCGTCAATTCGGTCAGGTAGTTCGACCAGCGGTTGGGAAAATTGTCATTCCTGAAATTCCACCAGAATCCCTGGAGCACTACTTTTTTTACGCGGGTGGATTGTGAGTAGAGGTTAGTGATGGAAAGGCTGCACAGCAGCAAGAGGAGCCAAAGGGCCCTCAGACGAAGTCTTACGGTCATACGACAAGGCAGTTTAATGGTTAAGAATTATGCGAATCGTTCGAATGTGTATAAAATACACATTGTACCTAAATGTAAGACTTTTTTAGAAACTGCCAATAAAAAAGCGCCGGGTTCCCAGGAAGTGAACCGGCGCTTTAGGCCAATATTTTGGGGGATGCAGGGAATAATTTGTTATGATCGTTTCCGGGCGTTTTTCATATTCAGCTCATACGTGGCAATCCATTCCTTAGGAGTGATCTTGCTGGCCAGCTCCCCTACCAGCTTATAAGGAATATCATCCATTTTCTTAAAACGTATACAGCTTTTGCCCATGTCCAACTTGGTTTTGCACTGCTTCGCGTATTCCTTCGTAAACCAGTCGTGCAGTTTTTTATCAGCATACACTCCCATGTGGTATAAGGCAATAAAATTTTTCTGCGAAGCAAGCCCCATAAATGGCAATGGCTGGCTGGGGTCGCAGTGGTAACCTTCGGGATACATGGAATGTGGCACGGCCCAGCCCATCATTCCATAACCCATGGATTCTGAAAAGCCTTTAGGCAGGTTTTTCTTAATCACCTTCCTGAGTTCACTCATGGCGGCCTTCCGGTCTGGGGGCAAGCTCTCGATATACTCGTCGGGGGTAGCAGCTTTGGATTGCATACAACTTTATAGTTTGTGGTGGTTGTTTAGCCTCTAAGTTAATGCGTAACTTTCAACCATAACACAACCACACCTACAAATCATAAACTATACATGAACCGCAAAGATTTCATTAAAAATGCCGGGCTGGCCGCGGCTTCGCTGGCTATCTTGCCTTCACAGGGCAACGCGCTCGGCCGCAGCCAGGACAAGGTGCGGGTGGCCATTATTGGCGTGGGCCTGCGCGGGCAAAATCACCTGGACTTGTTATTGCGCAGGCAGGACGTAGAAGTGGCGGCCATCTGCGATATCGATGAACGCATGCTCACGGCTTCGAAGGACATCATTCAAAAAAGCGGGAAAAAAATGCCCGGCATATTTACCGGCGGCCTGTATGCCTGGAAAAAAATGCTGGAACAGAAAGGACTGGACGCAGTAGTGATAGCCACCCCATGGGAATGGCACAAGGAAATGATCATCGGTTCACTGGAGGCAGGATTGAAATACGTAGGCACCGAAGTAATGCTCGGCATTACATTGCAGGACCACTGGGATGTGGTACGCGCCGCCGAAAAACACCAGGCGCATGTAATGATGCTGGAAAATGTGTGCTACCGCAGGGATGTGATGGCCGTATTGAACATGGCGCGGCAAGGGCTGTTCGGGGAGCTTATCCATTTGCAGGGCGGCTACCAGCACGACCTGCGGGAAGTGAAGTTCAACGACGGCGTGCACGCCTACGGGCATGGCTGCGAGTTCGGCGACAAGGCATGGACCGAAGCGCGCTGGAGAACGCATCATTCGGTGTACCGTAACGGCGACCTATACCCGACACATGGCATTGGTCCCATTGCGCATTATATCAATATCAACCGGGGCAACCGCTTTATCAATCTTTGTTCATTTTCATCTAAGGCAAGAGGCTTGCACGATCACATCGTCAGGCGCTGCGGGCCTTCGCATCCCAATGCCAGTGTGCAATTCAAACTGGGCGATGTGGTAACCACCTCCATTACCTGTGCCAATGGGGAAACGATTTTACTGCAACACGATACGAACCTGCCAAGGCCCTATTCATTGGGCTTTCGCGTGCAGGGCACCAATGGATTGTGGATGGACGTGAATAAGAGCATGTACATCGAAGGTAAATCGCCCAAAGCACACCAATGGGATAATGCAAAGGAATGGCTGGACAAATACGATCATCCTTTATGGGTGCGTTGGAGCAGGGAAACGCAGGGCGCAGGTCACGGAGGCATGGACTTCTTCGTGATACATTCTTTCATTGAATCCATCAAGCGTAAGCTGCCTACTCCAATGGACGTGTACGACGCGGCCGCGTGGAGTGCCATCACGCCTTTGAGTGAACAATCTATCGAGCTTGGGAACGAAACAGTGGAATTTCCTGATTTTACCGGCGGGCAATGGATGTACAGAAAGCCGGTATTTGCCCTGAATGATGAATACTAAGGTTGGGGGGTTGATGTGGCAGCTATCGATTATGTTATCGATGTTATTTTGAAGCGCTCGGGGCTAAGCATGGGTTGTGGTATCACCTGCCGGATATGATCTTTTAAATGTTCCAGCAATTTTTTGCGCGGGAAGTTTTTTCCTGTCGCCAGGCTTATTTCCCGCACCGGCTTTGGCTTTGCGAACTCCCGGAGGTTTTTCTTTTGTCCCGGCTTGAGCATTTGCGTTGCGAGATAAGGCACTATTGTAATGCCATCGCTTTTATCTACAAGGTTTATCAGGGTTTCGATGCTGCCTGCCTGGTAGTGCAGCCCGTTAGCGGCAGTATCCCCATTCTTCAATTCACAAAGGTTGAATACCTGGTTGCGCAGGCAATGGCCTTCCTCGAGCAACCAAAGACTGTCGGGATAAATTTCTTTGGGCAACAAATATTTTTTCCGGGAAAGCTTTTCGTGTTTGGAGGCATAGGCAAAGAACTCTTCGTAGAACAGCGGGTGTTCCGTGATCATGCTTTCGTTCAAGGGCGTGGCGAGTATGCCGATATCGACTTCGCCGGTCTTTAATTTAAGAATGATCTCATCCGTTACCAGTTCCTTAATATACACGTCCAGGGCCGGGAACCGCCGTGTAAATGATTTCAGGAATAAGGGTAAAAGGTAAGGCGCCAGGGTTGGGATGATGCCCAGGTGCAGTTCACCAGAGATCTCACCGCTCAGGTCCTTTGCATACGCTTTCAGGCTATTGGCTTCCGCCAATACTTTCCTGGCGCGCGTTATGACCTGCTCGCCTTCCCTCGTTGGCTTCACCGGCTGGCGGCTGCGATCGAAGATTTGGACACCAAGTTCCTGTTCCAATTTCTTGACCATCATGCTTAGCGTCGCCTGTGTAACAAAGCATTTCCCGGCAGCGGTGGAAAACTGCCGGTAATTGTCTACCGCAATTATATATTCCAACTGGGCAAAATTCATGTATAGATAAAATCTATTCGAAGATAGATAATATCAGTTTGATTTATGCTTGCTAATTGCCCAATTTTGTGGCCTATCCCGCAGCAGGCAGGCTTTTTTAACAGATAAGAACTTATTTAACATTGCGGGGCCATGAGCGGCATCAGCGGTCCTAAAAAGACGAAATTATTAACCAGCAGCTAGTCATTTCTTCCGTGTGGATTTAAGTTAGGACCCGCTGTTGCCTTAGGCCACGGCATCTATCCGCAGCAATGATCGAACAAGTTTAACTTATTATGGATTAATGATCTCGTTTTGCGGAGAGCGGAACGATATCTCACGAAGGTTATTGAAAATGTCCTCCGGAATTGCTTCGATGCTATAATCAAAATACTTTTCATACATCTTATCGCTCCATACCAGGTCGTCGAACCATTTTGGGTCGGGATGTTTGGCCTTGGCCTGGAATACTTTGTAAGTCATTTCCGGCAAGCGGTGCTGTAAATACCGTATGGCATAACTTCCATCCTCCTCGTCCAGCACTTCCACTTTTCCACTGGTGATAGACATCACAGGTCCGCGGGCTGTGCGTGCCAATCCACAAACACTTTGGATAGCGCCCCGGTAAATATTCAGCGCATCAATTAACGACTCTGCGAAGTAATGCTGTGCTCCTGTATCGCGCGGCAGGAACATATAATACGGTACACAACCCAGCCGCACCTGCTCAGACCAAAGCTGGGCCCAGGTAGCCGCGTCATTGTTGATGTTCCTAAGCAAAGGCGCTTGCGTCCTGATCTCCGCGCCTGTTTGCCGCACATTATATACAGCCTGGTGCAAAATATCAGGCTTTAATTCAGCAGGATGATTGAAATGCGCCATAAAAGCCAGGTGTCTCCCGGAAGCTACCACCCGCCGGAAGATCTTCAGCATTTCATCGGCTTCAGGATCGGTTACATATTTGTGCGGCCAGTACGATAAGGATTTACTGCCAATGCGGATGGTTTGCACGCTCTTTACTTCCAGCAATGAATCGATGTACATTGCAAATATGCGGGGGCTCATCACCATTGGATCGCCACCGGTTATCAGCACGTCCGTAACCTGCGGATTCTTTTTCAGGTATTGAATGAGCGGTGACAGCTCCTTGGCCTGCATCTTCAATTCAGGATCGTTCACGAACTGCGGCCAGCGAAAACAAAACGTGCAATACGCATGACAGGTTTGGCTGTGACTTGGAAAGAATAACAGCGTGGTGCGGTATTTATGCTGAATACCTTCTATACGCTGCCCCTCATCATCGAAAGGAATGTTGAGATAGGTTTGGCCTGCGGGATGCGGGTTGAGCGTAAGGCGGATCTGCTTCACCAGCTCGGGATGGTCCTCACGCTGCAACCTCCTGCTCCATTGTATTTTGTCGAAATGCTCATCCGTCAACATTCCCTTCTGCGGAAAGTTCAGCCGGAAGACAGGATCGTCGGGAACATTTTTCCAATCTATGAGGTTGTTCAGTACATAGTTATTTGTCTTGAATGGGTATATCTCGCTTACAACCTTTATCTCTTCTACCTGTTTTTCACTCAGCAGTTTTATCTGCGGAATCAATTCCAGGTCCTTTATGGTAAATGACTTGAACTTTAGCATGGTTAATGATTAAGTGATGAGTAATGGGTAAGCTATGCCATGCAGACCACGATCTTGCGCGGGCCTGTAAATGGCAGCCTGCCGTGGAGCGACACCATGTTCTCCACTATCAACAAATCACCGGCTTCCCAAGGCACCGGTATCAGCACTTCGTCGAGCACGCGCACGATTTCCTCGACATATTCTTTTTGTATCGGTGATCCATCGCCGTAAGTAGAATGCATAGGAAGCGCTTTCTCGTCGCCGCCGGCCATCATCAGCAGGGTTTCATATACTTCGTCGCCATAAATGCGCGGGTAGAATTGGTCCACCTGGTTGAACCAAAGGCGGTCTCCGGTAATAGGATGTTTGCGGATGGCGGGCCTGGTCTGCGTTAAGCGAACATCGCCGTTGCGCTGCCACTCCACCTTGATGCCATTGGTGGCGCAGTAAGCTTCCATGGTCTTTTTATCTTTTGTTTCGAATGCGTCTTGCCAGGAAGGACCGAATCCCTGCCCTGAATGCAGGTTGCGGATGTAGGTGATGCCCTTTCTTTCAAACTCGTCCACCAATGCCGGATTAAGCTTATCGAGCATCAGCCGGCAATCGCCTACCGTGGTTTGTCCGCCGGTAGCTGCTGGCGTAATGCAACAGAAGTATAACCTGGAAGGCCAGATATTGGAATAAGAATACTCCGTATGCAGCCTTATAATGGCGTTGGCATCGTACTCCGAAGCATTGTACACGTTAGAAGTGTGCTTGCCGCGGGGAGAATTGCCATCCAGGAAATTCGGGGCATTGGGGCAAAGGAATTTGCCAAGGCTATCAAATTTTTCTACGGTGTCGGAGTGGATGCCCTTGATGAAGAGCGCTCCTACTTTCAGCAACTCTTCGTCGACAAAACTCCTGTTTTCCGTGTACCAGGAAGTAAAAGCATCGATATCGCTTCCTTCTTCAAATTGAATCACCATTGGTAGTTTCTCTTCACCAACGGTAACGGCGGCGGTGGCTAATTGCATAGTTAATTGTTTTGGTGTGAATAAATGATATAAGGTAAAAGGAAGAAAAGAGATAGATAGTCAATAGGTCATTAAGTCAATGAGTCAATTAGGGCATTGAGTCAATGACCAGATGACTTAATGATTCATTGACCAATTGGGGTTGGTATAACAATTCTCTTTCTCCATACAATCGTTCGGCGGTTATATTGCGTGAACGGCATTCCTGTATGAGTTTGTTGGATGCAACGATGGGATGGGCATCTTCACGGTAGCGCACACTGCTGATGAATTCAACCCAAGGTTCTAACCCCATGGCATACACGTACAGTTCTTTGGGTTGAAAAGTATCTACAAGGGCCTTGCCCCTGTCGTAGTTCGATCCTGCAAGCCGGCGCGATAGTTCTTTGTCGCGTTGTATCGTTTCATTCATCAATGGGCCATACACCCAGGTAAAGGGCGCGCCATCGCATTCCATGCCCAGGAAGATCACGTCAACCGGGTCGATGAGCTGAACGATGCGGTCGTACAGCCGCGGTTCGATATTACAGGAATCAGCAAGGAACAGGAAGGACACTGCATCGAACTTTACGTTGTAGCAGATCTTCGATTGTATGTTCAGGTCCCCGTGCTCGCCCAGGAAAGGAAGGCCCGTGATCCTGCAATTGTTGAATGTAATGGTATCCATCTCCCCTATTTCCATCACATTGTTGAACCCCATGGTGTTGAACAATAACTTCAGATTGGGATCCTGCAGGGTGCCAAAGCCATTGCGCGGGATGATGATCTTCTTTGCCTTGTGCCGAAGGCTAAGCATGGTTTCCAGCAGGATATGGTCTTGGTGGTTGTGCGTGATGAGGATGTAATCAATTTCATCGGGCAGGTCGCAATAAGAAAAACGTTCCAGCTCAGCCTGGTAACCATAATAACTGATCACAGGATCTACCAATATGGACACATCCCTTGTTTCCACCAATATGCAGGCGTGCCCGAAGTAGCGTATGCGCACATTGTCGCCCGTATATTTTTCGTATGGGACCGGCGCTTCTTCGGTGAAGAACGACCTGAACACAGCTTCATCTTTTTCCTGTACGTTCAGCGCTTTTTTAATGCGCTGGTAATCGCCGGGCGCCGAACGCATGGCATGCAGCTCGTCTATCAGGCGGCTCCTGAAAGGTATTTTCAACTCAATAGCGTCTTCTTCAGGCAAACGTGGCGTGCTTAACACGAATGGGCGCTCGTCGTTCATGGTCACCCACATGGCAATGCTCTGTGCGCCTTCGTCGTAAAACTCGCTTTTGTACACCAGTTGTTCAAAGAATCGGAACGAGGGATGGCCGTTCAGGTCATACGTTAATTCTATGAGCCCTTTGAGCATGTCGGGCACTTGTGCGTATAAGGGTTCCAGTGAGTGGCCGTCCGCATTTTTGAGCAGGTTGTCCACCGCTTTAATGGCGTCGGCCAGCTCCAGCATATGCTTGCGCTGTTCCATGGTTTCCGCTATCAGCGCTTTTACTTCGGCTGTACGTACGGTAGCATAGTTCATGAAAGGGCCGCCGAGCATTTTTGGGTTCCTGGCCGCGGCAAAATGTACCTGCGGCGCCTGCACATAGGAGTTCATGATCTTTAGATGCCGCGACAGGATATTCAAGGCATGCGTGGGCGGAAAAATCAGGTGCGTCCATGCATACCATTTGTCTACCAGTGGCTCCAATACCACATTGGGTTTAAGATACAGGTTTTGCATTGTGATGAATTGTAAGTTTTGATTTGAACTTATTTACCAGGTGCGCAGAGCTTCGACAAATGTTCTGATATGATCAGCATATTTTTCGGAAGTGCGAGTACATCATAATGATTGCCGAGCACGTAGAAGTGCGAGAACTTATTCGTGGTGAACTTCTTCCATTTCTTCATGTTCACGAAGTCGTCGTCCACATTATCCCTTGCTTTCAATGCCATTATCTCTCCATTAATCGGGCCGCTCATTACGTAGTTGTTGCGCAAGCTGATGTTATGCAGCCATAGCTCCTTAATACGGACTACGTCCTCATCGCTGAAGCCTACGGTACGCAGTTGGCCGGCGGACCATTCAAAGTCTTCATTTAATGCCTTGGCTACTTCTTCGGTGTCTTCTTTGCGTGCTTTCTTTGCCTTCCGTGTCCTGATACTGCTATCGAGCACGACCAGTTTCACGCGGTGGCCGTTGCGCTCCAGCAGTTTGGCGGTTTCATACGCCATCAATGCCGCAAAGGAGAACCCGAACAGGACTATTTCTTCTTCCTTATCGTGAATGGCGAGGATCTCGTCCATGTAATGCTTCACTTTCGCGTCCACATGCTCTGCAAATGGCGCGTCTGCGTCAAAGCCTTGGTCTTGCAAGCCATAGCAGTTGAACTGGTTGTCCAGCTCTGCGGCGAGGCCCATGTACATGATGGACGATCCGATCAGCGCCGGTACGAAGTAAATATTTTGCCGGCCCGGCCTGATGTTGTTGAGATGGATGACCGTTCCCTTCATGTAATTGCCGTATGCTATCACTTTAGCCAGCGATTCAACGGTGGGACCATTCAATACATCCTTGAGCGTAAGTTTGGAACCGAACGCTTTATTGATGAAAGACATCATCTGCACTGCTTTCAGGGAGTGTCCACCCAGCTCAAAGAAATTATCTTCCACTCCTACTTTCTCCCGTTCGAGTACATCCATCCAGATAGCGGCTAGTTTTTCTTCCATTGCATTGCGCGGAGCTATGTATTGTTTGTCTGATCTCTTATCAGGCTCAGGCAGCGCTTTCTTATCGATCTTGCCATTGGGTGTAAGCGGCATTTTTTCCAGTTGCACGAACCAGGACGGCATCATGAAGTCCGGCAGCTTGCTGCGCATATAATTCCTGATGGTATTGACTGGTATCACGGTATCGGCGGTGTAGTACGCTACCAGGAATTTATCGTCCTTCTTCTCCTTGCATACTATGACGCCTTGCTGAATGCCTGTTGTTTCCCGCAGCACCTTCTCTACCTCACCGGGCTCTATGCGGTAACCGCGGATCTTCACCTGGTCGTCGTTGCGGCCGAAGTAGCGGATGCGGCCGTCGCCAACCCAGCAGCAGATATCACCTGTGTTGTAAAGCCGTTCGCCCTCAGCGAAAGGATTTTGCACGAAGCGTTCCGCGGTAAGGTCTTCGCGGTTGATATAACCTCTTGCAAGACCTGCACCGCCGATGTACAAAGTGCCTGGAATTCCTTGGCCCACAAGCTGCATGTGCTCGTCAAGAATATATGCCTGCGTATTGCGCAGCGGTTTACCGATGAGCACCACTTCGTCTGCGGATTGCAGCTGCACCTGTGTTGCATAGACGGTGACTTCTGTAGGACCGTACATATTCCACACCTTTCCGGTGCATTGCAGCAAGTGTTCAGCCAATGCCTGTGGAATGGATTCTCCGCCTGAAATGATCCGCAGGTCCTTGCTTCCCTCCCACGCGGTAGATGCCAGCATGTTCCAGAGCCCCGGCGTGGCCTGCATAATGGTTGGTCGTGTGGAGCCGATCAGTGCACTGAGTTGCCGCACATCCCTGATCGCATCGTTGGATGCCAGTACCAGTTGTGCACCGGTAACCAACGGAAGCAATATCTCCACTACCGACATATCGAAGGCGTGCGTGGTAACTGCCAGCAGCACATCGCTTGCGGTGATGGAGATTTCATCGCCAACACCGTTCAGCATATTCACTACGGAATGGTGCTCTATCATTACGCCTTTGGGCTCGCCGGTGGAACCGGAGGTATAGATAACATAGGCGAGATGATTGGGCTGTGCACTGTTGACCGGATTATCTGTCGAATAATTGCCGAGCGTTGGTGGATTGTCGCTGTCGAGCACCAATTTGGCCGCACTGTTTTGCAACATGTATTGCACACGGTCTGAAGGATAGTTCATATCTATGGGCAGGTAAGCCGCCCCTGACTTGAATACGCCCAGGATGGCGATCACCAGCCATTCATCGCGTTCCATACGGAGGCCTACCAGTTCCTCGGGGACTACCGAATGTTCTTCTATAAGATAATGCGCCAATTGATTGGCTTTTTCATTCAGCTCCTTGTACGTAAGCTTTGCATCACCGGATATGACCGCGATGGCGTCGGGAGTTTGTGCTGCCTGCGCTTCGAAACGTTGAACCGCGGTGTTAACGGGCGCTTCATCCACCTGTACATCTTTGTTTGGCTGGAGCAACTTTTCCTTTTCCTGCTCATCGATGTATTGATAGGTGTGCAATGGCTGGGCTGGATCGCTCAATACGGCATCCAGCAGGGCTTGCAGGTGGTTGCCCATCCTTTCGATACGCTCTGTGTTGAAGATATCGGTATTGTATTCCAGTCCCAGGCTAAGTCCCCTGGTTGTTTCGGCGAAGAAGAAGGATACGTCGAACTTACTGATAGGCATGTTCAGCGAAGCATCGTCGTTAGACACATCTATGCCTCCCATTACTTCTGTATCGTTCTCATTACCTTCTACGTTGTTGGTGAGCGTTACCATCACGTCGAACAGGGCTGAACGGCTCATGTCACGCGCAAGATCGAGGTCTTCTACCAGGCGGTCGAACGGGTATACCTGGTGCCGGTATGCGTCTAACGCGGTGTCTTTCACTTGTTGGAGCAGTTGTATGAAGCTGTCATGCTGATCGAATTGCGTGCGAAGCGCCAGTGTATTCACATAAAATCCTATTTGGAACTCAAGGTCCGGGTGTTCTCTTCCTGCAACCGGCGAACCGACGATCATGTCTTGCTGACCGGTATAACGGTATAACAGCAACTTCACCATTGCCAGCACGCCCATGAACAAAGTAGCGTCCTGGTCGCGCACCAACGCCAGCAGTTTATCACGATGCTCGGCAGAGAAGTTTACATACAGCACGTTGCCGTTGTATGTTTTAACAGGCGGGCGCGGACGGTCGCCAGGTATCGATAATACCGGCAGTTCTCCTGATAATTTATCCAACCAGTATTGCTGATGTGTTGCCAGGTTTTCGCCCTCCAGTTCCTGCAGTTGCCAGGCAGCATAGTCCTTGTACTGTATGGTGAGGTCAGGCAGGTTGGGTTCTTTGCCTTTGTGGTACGCATCGTACAATGCCAGCACGTCCTGTATCAACACATTGTTCGACCAGCCGTCGGATATGATGTGGTGTACGTTTAGCAGGAAGTGGTACTCGTTGTCTTTTACATGCAGCAGCTTCACGCGCAGCAACGGCCCATGTTGCAGATCGAATGGTTGAACAGCAGCTGCCTGCATTTCGGCTTGCGCAATTTGAAGCGATTCGCTTTCATTGCGGAGGTCTATATATTCTACTGCGCATTTGCTTTCTGCGGCGGGCAGTATGCGTTGGCGAGGCTCACCATTTACAACCTCAAATACCGTGCGCAGGCTTTCATGCCTTTGCACCAACGTGTCGAAGGCTTTCTCCAATGCTTCGCGGTCGAGATCACCCACGAATGTGTACGTGATGGGAATGTTGTAAGCTACCGCCACTTCTTCGAATTGATTGAGCACCCACAGGCGGCGCTGCGAATGTGAAATGGGGTAAGTTTCCTGTTCCGGTACTCTTTCTATCGGCTTGTAAGCTTCGCGGCGCGAGTTGGTTACGAGAAGGGCCAGCTCTGATAATACGCCGTGCGTGAACAATTCATTCAACTCCAGCCTGACCGACAGGTCTTTATAGATGCGTGTCATCACCTGCACGGCTTTCAATGAATGCCCGCCGAGGTCAAAGAAATTATCGGCCATGCCTACCTGTGCAATGCCCAGCACTTCCTGCCAGATGGCGACGAGTTGTTTTTCTATCGCGGTACGCGGAGGAATGTATTCTACAACAGGCCTTCCATCTGCCTGAGGCAAGGCTTTTTTATCAACCTTTCCATTTGGCGTTAGCGGAATACTTTCTATTTGCACCAACCACGCGGGTATCATGTAATCCGGCAATTGCTGGCGGAGGTATTCTTTCAATGCAGCTGGTTCAACCGCCTCTTCCGCGGTGTAATACCCTACCAGGAACTTGTCATCCCGCTTTGACTGCATAACCACCACCGCTTGCGCGATAGCATGATGTGCGGTCATCACGTTTTCTATTTCACCTAATTCAATGCGGTAGCCGCGCATCTTTACCTGTTGATCTATACGGCCCATGTATTCGATGTTGCCATCGGGCAGCCAACGTCCAAGGTCGCCGGTTTTGTACATTTTCGCTCCTTCACCGGCAAATGGGTTCGGGATGAATCGTTCCTGTGTCAATGATTCCTGGTTCAGGTAGCCGCGTGCGATGCCTGTGCCGGCTATGCAAATTTCACCTGGCACCCCCGCTGGTTGCAATTGCTTCTCAGGACCAAGAATATAGACTCTTGTGTTGTCGATCGGCGATCCTATTGGCGGAATAATATCCCTTTTGTTTTCTGCCAATACGTAGTGTGTAGCGACCACGGTGTTTTCTGTAGGCCCATAATTATTGACAATCCTATAGCAAAGCCCGGAGGTATCTAAGGACAACAGCTTGTCTCCACCGGTTAGCAGGTAGCGTAATGACAGGTCTATATTCCTGGATGCTTTCACAAACTCAGGCACCAACGCAGTGGCAATAAAGCAATGTGTTGCTTCAATGGTGATCAGTTCCTGCAATATGTGTTTAGCCGATACGCGCTTTTCATCGTCCATAATATAAACGCTTGCGCCAGCGGCCAGGTGCGGCCACACCTCGAATCCAAAAGCATCGAAACCAATACCCGAAATACTAATGACTTTACTCGAATCAGACACTTCACTAACCCGTTTTTGCCATTCAATGAGATTTACAAAACCTCTGTGTTCGATCATTACGCCTTTGGGTCTGCCAGTTGAACCGGAAGTATAGATAATGTAAGCGAGCTGTTCCGGTTGAATGTGCAGTTGTGTAAATGTGCAAACCTGCAGATGGTCTGCAATTGATTCATCGTCCAACAAAATAATATCGGCATTAGTGCCCACGAGCTTCTCTGCAATGGACTTCGTACTGATTATTATCGACGCGTGGACATCTTCCAGCATGTAGCGAATGCGGTCCACGGGATAGCCCGGATCGATTGGAACGTAGGCAGCGCCTGCTTTTAAAACAGCCAGCATGGCAACAATTACTTGTGCGGACCGGCCCATGCATATGGGAACCGGTGTTTCGGGTGTTATTCCCTTGGCTATTAAATACCCGGCCAACCGGTTTGCCGCTTCTTCCAGCTCTTCATAAGTCAGTCGTTGGTCGCCTGAGGCCAATGCCAGGTTGCCGGGAGTTTTTGCGGCCTGCTCATTCAATAAGTCGACAATGGTCTTTTCCTTCGGATATTCCACCATTGTGTTATTGTAATCATGCAGGAGCTGGTTTACTTCATCGGCCGACAGATACTCATAAGCATGCAATGGTTTCGTTGGCTCGTCCAAAGCTGCTTCGAGCAAGCGTTCCATGTGACGGCACATTCTTTCTATGCTGCTTTCGTTGAATATATCTGTATTGTATTCGATGGAAAACAGCATGCCGTCAGGCCGCTCTGCAAAGTTGAAAGTAAGATCGAACTTGCTGTTGGGCAGGTTGAACGAATCATCGTTTGATACATCCACATCGGCCATCACTTCAGTGTCGTTCTTACTGGCTTCCGCATAGTTGGTAACCGTTACCATTACGTCAAACAGCGCGGAGCGGCTCAGGTCACGAGGCAGTTTAAGGTCTTCTACCAGCCGGTCGAACGGATATACCTGGTGCTGGTAGCCGCCCAATGATGTTTCCTTTATCTTTTGCAGCAATTGAATAAAACTGTCTTGCGCATCGAACCGGGTACGTAATGCCAGTGTATTTACATAAAATCCTATCTGGAATTCAAGATCAGGATGTTCCCTTCCTGCAACGGGTGTTCCTATAATAATATCCTGCTGCCCGGTGTAGCGGTACAATAACAGTTTTACGGCGGCCAATGCTCCCATGAAAAGTGTGGCGTCGTGCTCACGCACCAGTGCTAATAATTTCTCGCGATGCGCCGCGGAGAGTTTTATTCCAAATTCATTTCCGCTATACGTTTTCACGGGTGGACGTGGACGGTCTCCTGCCAGCTCGAGTATGGGAAGTTCTCCTGACAATTTATTCAACCAATATTGCTGATGTCCGGCCAGTGCCTCTCCTTCCAATTCCTGTAGCTGCCAAGCGGCATAATCTTTATACTGGATGGTCAATGGAACGAGGTCCGGTTCCTTTCCGGTATGGTATGCTTCGTACAATGCGAGTGTGTCCTGTATCATTACGTTGTTTGACCATCCATCGGACACGATGTGATGAACGTTTAACAGGAAATGGTATTCGTTGTCCTGTACGTGCAGCAGCGTTACACGCAACAGTGGCCCGTGCAGCAGGTCGAATGTTTCGACTGCGGCAGACTGCATTTCATCCCGTGCTGCTTTCTTAGGATCTTCCTCGTCGCGAAGGTCTTTATAGGTTACCGCAAACCTGGTTTCTTCAACGCTGAGTATCCGCTGGCGGGGTTCGCCATTGACTATTTCAAATACGGTGCGCAGGCTTTCGTGACGGGCCACCAATGCATGGAAAGCCCTTTCCAATGCGTCGCGGTCCAGTTCTCCTACGAACTTATAGCTAATTGGAATGTTATAAGCCGCATTCACTTCTTCGAACTGGTTAATTACCCACAGGCGACGTTGTGAATGTGATACGGGATAGGTCTCTTGCTCTTCAACGCGCTCAATAGGCTTGTATGCTTCACGACGCGAGTTGGTTACCAGCACAGCCAGGTCTGCAAGCACGGCGTGGGTAAACAGCTCGTTCAGTTCGAGCTTCACTGAAAGGTCTTTGTAAATGCGCGTCATCACCTGCACTGCTTTCAACGAGTGGCCTCCAAGGTCGAAGAAATTATCAGCCATGCTTACCTGTTCGCGGTCGAGTATTTCCTGCCAGATAGCGACGAGCTGTTTTTCAATGGTGGAGCGGGGTGGAATGTATTCAACAAGCGGCCTGCCATCTGCCTGCGGCAAGGCTTTCCTGTCTACTTTACCATTAGGTGTCAGCGGAATGTTTTCCAATTGCAATAACCAGGCAGGTACCATATAGTCGGGCAGCTGTTGCCTTAAAAATTCTCTCAGTTCCACGGCGTTCAGTGCAACATCCGCCGTATAATAGCACACCAGGAATCTATCGTTGTGCGTTGTGCGCAAGATGACTACAGCCTTTCTTATGCCGGGATAGGTAGCCAGCACGTTTTCTATTTCTCCCAATTCAATGCGATAGCCCCGTATTTTCACCTGTTCGTCTATACGGCCCATGAATTCAATATTGCCATCCGGCAGCCAACGGCCAAGGTCTCCGGTCCTGTATATCTTGGAACCGTCATTGGCATACGGGTTGCTTGCAAATCTTTCCTGCGTCAATGCTTCGCGGTTAAAGTATCCGCGTGCAAGGCCGGCGCCTGCTATATAAATTTCACCGGGTACACCAACAGGTTGCAATTGTTTTTCACTACCTAATATATAAACGCTGGTATTGTCTATCGGTTTTCCGATAGGCGGCATAACGTCTTTGTTGACCTCGGCCAAAGTATAGATAGTAGTAACAATCGTATTTTCAGCAGGGCCATAGTTATCTACGATTTTGTATGCGAGGCCTTGAATATCCAATGATAAAAGCTTGTCACCACCGGTGAACACATAACGCAACGACATTTCTACATTCCTGGATGCTTTTACAAAATCGGGCACCAGGGCCGTGGGCATGTAGCTATGCGTTATTTCGTCATTCGTCAACTGTTGTAACAATAGTTGTGGTACAACACGCGTATGATCGTCTACAATATGAATGCTGGCGCCCGCTGAAAGGTAAGGCCAGGTCTCAACTCCAAAAGCATCGAAGCCCACACCTGCCATGGTGGTAGCACGACTGGAAGCAGATACGCCGAACACCCGCTTGTGCCATTCTATCAGATTCGCCAGGTTGCGGTGCTCAATCATGACCCCTTTGGGCTTGCCTGTAGACCCGGACGTGTAAATGATGTAAGCAAGGTTGTGCGAGTGCGGACGTAAAGGTGTGGTGGTTTGGAAATGCAGAGATGGCAGCTCATCATCTATTAGAATGGCACTGATGCCTTCACTATTAATTTTATCCAGGACGGGTTTTGTCGTGATGAAAATGGTAGCGCCGGTGTCTTCCAGCATGTAGCGGATGCGGTCGGCGGGATACTCCGGATCGACAGGAACATAAGCCCCGCCTGCCTTCATGATGCCGAGCATGGCTACGATAAGGTCGATAGAACGGTGGATACATACCGGTACGGGCATTTCGGGTGTGATCCCTTTTTGCAAAAGATGGCGGGCAAGGTCAGTTGCCTTCTCGTTCAGCTGTTCATACGTCAGTTGCCGTTCTCCATGCGACAGCGCCAGATTGGCTGGCGCATTTGCAACCTGTTGTTCAAAAAGATCAATGATGGTCCTGTCCTGCGGGTAGTCAACAGTGGTATTGTTGAAGTCCTGCAGCAACTGCTTCTGCTCTTCCTGAGACAAATATTCATACGCATGCAGCGGCTTGGCTGGCTCGGCAAAAATTGCATCGAGCAAGCGCTGTACATGGCCGCCCATCTGTTCAATACGCTCATCGGTGTATATGTCCGTGTTGTATTCAATGCACAGCAATATTCCATCAGCGTGTTCCGTAAAGTTGAATGTGAGATCGAATTTGCTTATGGGCAAGGTTACCGAGTCGTCGTTGGAAACATCTACTTCCGACATAGCTTCGGTATCGTTCTTGCTGCCTGCCACATGGTTTGTAAATGTCACCATCACATCAAATAAGGGCGAGCGGCTCATGTCTCGTGGCAGATTGAGGTCTTCTACCAACCGGTCGAATGGATAAACCTGGTGCTCGAATCCGCCCAACGAGGTTTCCTTCACGCGCTGCAGCAATTGCCTGAAATTGTCGTTGGCATCGAGTTGAGTGCGCAACGCAAGGGTATTCACATAGAAGCCTATCTGGAATTCCAAATCGGGGTGTTCCCTACCCGCCACCGGCGATCCAACGATAATATCTTGCTGGCCGGTATAACGGTACAGCAACAGTTTTACAAGCGCCACCGAGCCCATAAACAATGTTGCGTCCTGCTCGCGCACCATTGCCAGGAATTGTTCCCGGTACTGTGCGGGAAGCTTGACTCCCCATTCCTTTCCGTTGTAGGTCTTTACTGCCGGCCTCGGCTTGTCTCCCGCCAGTTGAAGCACCGGCAGTTCACCTGATAATTTATCCAGCCAGTATTGTTGGTGTGCGACAAGGTTATCCCCGCTCAGCTCCTGCAATTGCCAGGCTGCATAATCCTTGTATTGAATGATCAGTGGTGGAAGATTAGCTTCCTTGTTATTATGGTATGCCTCATACAATGCCAATACGTCCTGTATCAGCACGTTGTTCGACCATCCGTCAGAAACAATATGGTGAATATTTAGCAGGAACTTGTATTCATCGTCTTGTATATGCAGCAGTTTTACGCGTAACAGCGGACCGTGTTGCAAATCGAATGGCTCAACGGCGGCAGATTGCATTACAGCTTGTGCGGCCTTCTTAGGATCCTCTTCGTTGCGCAGGTCTGCATACTCTACTGCAAAGCCGCTTTGTTCATAAGTAAGTATGCGCTG
Source organism: Chitinophagaceae bacterium (assembly GCA_035628135.1). Classification (GTDB taxonomy): domain Bacteria; phylum Bacteroidota; class Bacteroidia; order Chitinophagales; family Chitinophagaceae; genus DASPKM01. Next base: position 418,079 of record DASPKM010000004.1, read on the forward strand.
GCGTGGCTCGCCATCCACCATTTCAAATACGGTGCGCAAACTCTCGTGCCTTTGTACCAGCGTTTCAAACGCAAGCGTCAGTGCATTTGTGTCCAACTCTCCCGTAAATGAATAGGTCATGGGAATGTTGTATGCGGCTGCCACTTCCTCGAATTGGTTCAATACCCACAACCGGCGCTGAGAATGCGAAACGGCATAAGTGTCCTGCTCTTCCACCCGCTCAATGGGTTTGTATGCTTCGCGGCGCGAGTTCGTGACCAATGCGGCCAGGTCCGCGAGTACGGGATGCGTAAACAGATCATTCAGTCCAAGCTTCACCGACAGTTCCTTGTAAATCTTCGTCATCACCTGAACCGCCTTGAGGGAATGCCCGCCCATATCGAAGAAATGATCGGCCATGCCTACGCGTTCACAATTCAACACCTCCTGCCAGATAGCAGCAAGTTGCTTTTCTATTGTAGTGCGTGGCGGAATATATTCTACAACGGGTCTTCCATCTGCCTGCGGCAAAGCTTTCTTGTCAACCTTTCCGTTAGGTGTCAACGGCATGCTTTCAATCTGGAGCAGCCATGCAGGGACCATATAATCGGGCAGGCGTTGCTTCAGGTATTCTTTCACTGCTACGGCATCTATAGTTTCATCTGCAGTAAAATATCCCGCCAGGAACTTATCTTCCTGCGTTGTGCGTACAACCACTACTGCCTGGTTAATGCCGGGGAAGGCCGTCAGCATGTTTTCGATTTCACCAGGCTCGATGCGGTAGCCGCGGATCTTCACCTGCTCATCCATCCTTCCGAGGTACTCAATGTTGCCATCGGTAAGCCAACGGCCAAGGTCGCCGGTCCTGTATAGCTTAGCGCCTGGTTCATCGCTGAACGGATCATCGATGAACTTTTCTGCTGTAAGCTCTTCACGGTTCAGGTAACCGCGCGACAAGCCCGCGCCACCTACACATATTTCGCCCGGATTGCCGATAGCAACCAGCTTACGATGTTTATCGAGAATATAAACCTTGCGGTTGTTCAAAGGACACCCAATGGGAATGGAACGTCGTACTTCCTCGCCTTGTATCGCATAGATCAAAGAGAAGGTCGTGTTTTCGGTAGGCCCGTACCCATTGATGATATTGATGGAAGGATAACTTTCTTTCAGTTTGCCGATGTGCCGTTCTGAAAGTTTCTCTCCTCCTACCAGGATGGTTTGCAATCCTTCAAATACCGTAATATCGGAATCCACAACCTGGTTGAACCAGCTGGAGGTGAACCACATTTTGCTGACCCGCCGGTTAGTAATTTCATCCTTCAGCAATGCGGTGTCCAATAGTTTTTCCTCCGCACACATTACCAGTCGGCCACCGTTCAATAGCATGCTCCAATATTCAAATGTGGTAGCGTCGAAGGAAGCTGATCCTGTAGATAGCAATATATCATCCACGTCAGATGAAACATGCTCCGTTCCTTTCACCAGGCTCACGACATTACCATGCGTTACCATCACACCCTTTGGAGTGCCGGTAGAACCGGAAGTGTACATGATGTAGGCAAGGCTGGCGGGATGAACATGTCCAAAGGGCTCCTTCCGGAGCAAACGGACAGACAGTAATTCGTCACTCAATAAAATAACATCAACGTTGTCACCTGATATTTTATCAACGATTGATTGGCTGCTGATGATCATTGACGCGCCGGTATCCTGCAGCATATAACGGATGCGGTCCGCCGGATACTTTGGATCGATGGGAACATAGGCACATCCTGCTTTGAGTATGCCCAATATGGCAATGATCAGTTCCGGCGAACGGTCGATACAAACGGGCACGGGCATTTCAGCTGTCGCCCCTTTTGTAAGCAGGTGCGCGGCAACACGGTCCGCCTTATAATTCAACTCCTGATACGTCAATTGCTTGTCTTCAAATTCCAATGCTATGCCTGAAGGTGTAATGGCCGCCTGCTCTTCGAAGAGATCGACGATGCTCTTATCAGCGGGATATTCTGCCGCTGTACTGTTATAGGTTTGAAGCAGCAGCTCAGTTTCTTCCTGCGCCAGGTATGCATAATCGCTGACCGGCTTGCCGGGTTCTTCCAAAGCCGCGCCCAGCAAGCTATCCAGGTGCTGGCACATGCGCTCGATACGCTCATCGTTGTATATGTCCGTATTGTATTCTATGCACAGCATAATACCGTCCGGCCTTTCACCGAAGTGGAAAGTGAGGTCGAACTTGCTGATGGGAACTATCAACTCTGTGTCGGAAATTTCAACGCCATCCAGTACCGGCACTGGTTTTTCGCTGGTGTCTTCGTCGCTGCGGTTTTGCAGGGCCACCATTACATCAAACACCGCAGAGCGGCTCACATCGCGCGCAAGGTCCAGGTCTTCCACCAAACGATCGAACGGATATACCTGGTGGTTATATGCTTCCAGTGCGGTTTGTTTCACCTGCTGCAGCAATTCCCTGAAGCCAAGGTTGCCATCAAGCTGAGTGCGCAGCACCAATGTATTTACATAAAAACCAATTTGTCCTTCCAGGTCCGGATGTTCTCTTCCTGCTACCGGCGAACCGATGATGATGTCGGTCTGCCCGGTGTAGCGATATAACAACAACTTCACTGCAGCTACCAGGCCCATGAAGAGCGTAGCGTCCTGTTCGCGGTTGAGCGCAAGCAGTTTTTTCTGGCGCTCGGTCGGCAACCAATGATAGCGCTGCTTTCCATTGTGTGTTTTCACAGGCGGACGCGGACGGTCACCCGGCAGTTCCAGCACCGGCAACTCACCAGAAAGCTTATTCAGCCAGTATTGCTGGTGGGCGGCAAGGCTTTCGCCGCTTAATTCCTGCAGCTGCCAAACAGCATAATCCTTGTATTGGATTGGCAATGGGGCCAGCATGTTGTCCTTTCCTGCGCGGTGCGCATCGTACAATGCCAACACTTCGCCTATCAATACGTTGATCGACCATTCGTCTGAAATAATGTGGTGGATGTTGCAGAGGAATAAATGCTCATCGTCTTTTATCCGCAACAATTTTACTCTCAGCAAAGGTCCGCGTTGCAGATCGAATGGTTCTAATGAAGATGCCTGTATCTCATTTTGTGCGGCCAGCTCGGCGTCTTCCTCATTGCGTAAATCCTTATGATCGACTGCAAAGCCGCTTTGTTCGAATGGCAGTATCCGTTGGCGTGCTTCGCCATCCACCAATTCGAATACGGTGCGCAGGCTTTCATGCCGTTGTACCAATTCATGGAAGGCCCACGACAATGCCGCTCCGTCCATTGTTCCCCTGAAGCGATAGCTTAGCGGAATGATGTATGCAAGCGACATTTCTTCGAACTGGTTCAATACCCACAAACGGCGTTGCGCATGCGAAATAGGATAAGTATCCTGTTCGGGCGCTTTATCTATAGGCTTGTAGGCTTGCCGGCGCGAATTGGTTACCAATAATGCCAGGTCAGACAATACTGAGTGCGTGAACAACTCTTTCAGCTCGAGCTTCACGGAAAGTTCCTTGTATATCCTCGACATTACCTGCACCGCCTTGAGCGAATGGCCTCCGAGATCGAAGAAATTATCGGCCATGCCTACCTGCTGGCGGTTCAGCACTTCTTCCCAAATGGCAACCAGTTTCTTTTCGATGGTAGTGCGCGGCGGAATGTATTCTCTTGCGGGGCTTCCATCGGCCTGCGGCAATGCCTTCTTATCCACTTTACCGTTCGGGGTAAGCGGAATATTCTCTACCTGCACAAACCAGGCAGGGATCATATAATCTGGTAATTGCTGCTGCAGGTAGCTCTTCAGCGTGGGAGCATCCAATGTTTCATCCGAGGTAAAATAGCCCACCAGGAATTTATCGTCTTGTTTGGAGCGTGCGATCACCACCGCCTGCTTAATGGCAGGATGCGAAGCCAATGCACGTTCCACTTCACCGGGCTCGATGCGGTAACCGCGGATCTTCACCTGCTCATCTATCCTGCCAAGGTATTCGATGGTGCCATCGGGCAGCCAGCGGCCGAGGTCACCCGTTTTGTACAGCTTGCTGCCGTCGTTTGTAAATGGATTGTCGATGAATTTTTGTTCTGTGAGCTCGGGACGGTTCAGGTAACCACGGGCCACCTGCGCGCCGCCAACACATATTTCTCCCTTATTGCCGGACGTTACCAGCTTATGCGCTTTATCTACGATATATACCGTTCCATTGGTCACCGGCCTTCCTATCGGTAATGAGTAACTGTTATCTGCCAGTTCCCTGACATGGTGCTGTATCGCCGTTACCGTGATCTCGGTAGGACCATACTTATTATAAAATGCAACCCGATCCATCCATTTTGCAGCAAGTTCTTTTTTACACAGGTCGCCGCCGGCCACTACCCTTCTTAGGGCGCCCGCATTTTCTCCTTTCAGGTTCTCGAGGAATCCCGGGGTGGCGTGAAGGTGTGTAATGGATTGGTCGAGCACGAATTGCTCAAACGCATCGATATCGTATTGCAATCCCTGCGGGAACATTACCAACGATGCCCCGTTAAGCAATGCAAGGAATATCTGTTCAACCGAAGCATCAAAACAGTAGTTGGAGAACTGCAATATCTTTTCATCACTGGTCATGCCAAAGAAATTGGTTTGGCCTTTTATGAAGTTCACCACGTTCCGGTGCTCTATCATTACGCCTTTCGGCTTGCCGGTAGACCCGGAAGTATAAATAATATAGGCAAGGTGGTTAGGTTGAATGTCCGGGTTGATGAATGTGTTGGCGCGCCCGTTGAATAATTCCTCGTCCAGTACAATGGTTTCGATGCCCGTTGTGGGTATTTTATCAACGACGGCTGGCGTGGTAATGATCATCGAAGCGCCGGTGTCTTCCAGCATGTAGCGGATACGATCGGCTGGATAATCAGGATCGATGGGAACATAAGCGCAGCCTGCTTTGAGAACACCCAGTATGGCAACGATCATTTCTATCGAACGGTCTATACAGATGGGGATGAGCATTTCCGTAACCGCTCCTTTGGCACTTAAATAATGCGCCAAGCGGTCTGCTTTTCCATTCAATTCAGCATAAGTGAGCCGCTCGTCTTTAAATATTATCGCAAAGTTATCGGGCGTATTTGCAACCTGTTGTTCGAACAGGCTTACGAGTGTATCATCCTGCGCACATTCTACGGTAGTAGCATTGTATTCCCGCAGGAGTTGGTCCACTTCTTCGTCGGCCAGGTACTCATACTCGTCCAATGCCTTGTCAGGATCATCGGAAATGGCACCCAGCAAGCGGTCCAGGTGATAACACATTTTTTCGATCCGGGCTTCATTGAATATGTCCGTATTATACTCTATTGAAAGCTGCAAACCATCCGGCCGTTCGCCGAAATGGAAGGTAAGGTCGAACTTGCTGATGGGGACTACCAGCGCGCTGTCTGATATCTCAACGCCATCCAATGCGGGAGTATCGCTCTTGCCTTCTTCGTCGAGGTTTTCCAATGAAACCATTACATCGAATATGGCCGATCGGCTCATGTCGCGCGAAAGGTCGAGGTCTTCCACGAGCCTGTCGAATGGATATACCTGGTGATTATATGCCTCCAGCGCGGTTTGTTTCACTTCCTGCAACAATCCCCTGAAGCCTGCGCCGGCATTAAATTGCGTGCGCAGCACCAGCGTGTTCACATAAAACCCTATCTGGTCTTCCAGGTCAGGATGTTCCCTACCGGCAACTGGCGAGCCAACAATAATATCCTGCTGACCTGTGTAACGGTACAACAGCAGTTTAACGATCGCCACCAATCCCATGAAGAGCGTGGCATCCTGTTCGCGGTTCAGTGCGGAGAATTTTTCGAGACGGGCCGTGGGCAGCCAGCGATAACACTGTTTACCATTGTACGTTTTAACGGGCGGCCGCGGCCTGTCCCCTGCCAGCTCTATCACGGGCAGTTCTCCTGACAGCTTATTCAGCCAGTATTGCTGGTGGGTAGCAAGGCTTTCGCCACTCAGTTCCTGCAATTGCCAGGCGGCATAGTCCTTATACTGTATGCGCAATGGTGGCAGCACATCTGCCTTGCCGCTGCGGTATGCATCGTACAATGCCAGTACTTCTCTTACCAATACATTGATAGACCACTCGTCGGATATAATATGATGAATGTTGAAAAGGAACAAATGCTCATCGTCCTTTATTCTTAGCAGCTTAACCTTGAGCAGGGGGCCCCGTTCCAAATCGAATGGTTCAGCGGATGATAGCTGTATCTCGGTTTGCGCTGCCAATTCCGGATCTTCCTCGTTACGCAAATCCTTGTGATCAACCGCAAAACCGCTTTGCTCAAACGTGAGTATCCTTTGCCGTGCCTCTCCATCCACCAACTCGAATACGGTGCGCAGGCTTTCATGCCGCTCTACCAACGCGTGGAACGCCCAGGCCAACGCTTCGCCATCCAGCATGCCTTTGAACCGGTAGCTCATTGGAATGATATACGCCAGTGCAACTTCTTCGAACTGGTTCAGCACCCACAAACGGCGTTGCGCATGCGAAATTGGATAAGTATCCTGCTCTTCCACCCGCTCGATTTGCTTGTATGCCTGCCTGCGCGAATTGGCCACCAGTGCCGCAAGGTCCGACAGAATAGCATGTGTAAACAGGTCCTTCAATTCCAGCTTTACCGACATGTCCTTGTAAATCCTCGACATTACCTGCACGGCCTTAAGGCTGTGCCCGCCCATTTCAAAGAAATTATCGGCCATGCCAACCTGCTCGCGGTTCAATACCGATTGCCATATGCCCGCAAGCTTTTTCTCTATGGAATTGCGGGGTGCTATGTATTCTTTTACAGATCTGCCTTGTGGATCGGGCAAGGCCTTCTTATCGATCTTTCCATTGGGAGTGAGCGGAATGCTTTCCAGCGGGATCAGCCAGGACGGGACCATGTGCGCCGGCAACTGGCCCGAAAGCCATGAACGTACTTCCTCGGGGTCGAGTGTTGTGGAAGGAACATAATAACCCACCAGGGATTTTTCGTTTTGCCAATTGTATGCTGTAACCACGGCCTGCGTAATATTCTCGTGCGAGGTGAGCGCTTGTTCCACTTCGCCCAGTTCGATCCGATAGCCACGGATCTTTACCTGGTGGTCGTAGCGGCCCGTAAATACCACTCTTCCGTCGGGCAGCCAATAGCCAGTGTCACCGGTCCTGTATAACCGGCCGTCGCCAAATGGGTTTGCAATAAATTTTTCTGCTGTAAGTTCTTCGCGGTTATGGTATCCTCTTGCCAGGCCTGCGCCCCCAATGCAAATTTCTCCGCGCACGCCAATTCCCTGCAATTGCATTTTCTCGTCTACGATGTACACTGTGCGGTTTGCAATAGGCTTGCCGACTATGTTCGTATTCGCCAATGAATCCACCTTATTGTATGTAGTGCAAATGGTAGATTCCGCGGGACCGTAAGTATTATAAACAGGAACTTTTTCAATGAGCTTATCGATATAGCTTGCTTTCAATTCATCGCCGCCGCTCAGGATCACGCGTAAAGAAGAAAGTCCATCCTGTAATTGATTGAGCCCGTTGATCACCAATGGGGTCGTACTGATAATGGTCACCTGCTCCTCGTCGATGATCGATGCGAGGGCTTCTATATCCCTTCCACCTTCTTTGGCTATTACCAGTTTGGCGCCTGTTGAAAGCGGCGCAAATACTTCTTCCACCATGGTATCAAATGCAACCGAACACTGCTGCACAACGGCATCTTCGTGGGTAATGTTGAAGTAGTTAACAACGGTTTGGATGTAATCTGCTATGGAAGCGTGTTCAATCAGCACGCCCTTGGGTTTGCCGGTAGAACCGGACGTATAGATCACTTGCGCCAGTTGGTGTGGTGCAGGCAGAGACAATGGATCATGCGTTTCACATGCATCGACAGCAGGCTGTGCTTCCTGCAATAACACCGCATTTTCAAAGCCACGCTTATCAGTCAGCAATAGTTTAACCGAAGCGTCCTGTAATAAATAATTGATCCTTTCTTCGGGATAATCAGGATCTATAGACAGGAAAGCCGCGCCTGATTTGAGTATGGCCAATAAAGTAATTACGGTTTGTTCGGACCGGTCTACGAGCGAACCTACCAATTCACCAGGTTGTACATCGAAAGTAGTGCGCAGGTAGTGCGCAAGCCGGTTGGCCCGTTCATTTAATTCCCGGTAGGTGATCCTGTAATCTCCGGCAACCAGTGCAATGGCATTTGGATAGTTTGCAACGCTCTGCGCGAACATGTCCACCACGGTACGTGGTTCATAATGGAAGGCGGTATTGTTGAACTCCTGTTGAATGAGCAATTGCTCATCCACGGTAAGGTACTGCAACTGCTGCAGCGATTGTGCAGGTTGTTCTATTATGGTTGACAACAACTGCTGCAAGTACTTTGCAATGCGTTCGATGCGCTCACGGTCATAGATGTCCATGTTGTATTCAATCGACATCATCATGCCGTCGGCCGCTTCACGGAAGAAGAAAGTGAGGTCAAACATGCTTACGGGAATGGCCAGTGCATTGTCTTCCACAGCAATTCCGTCGAGCGCCTGGGCCGCGCCGCCTTTTTCTTCGGTATCTGCCGCATTTTCCAATGTTACCATTACGTCGAACAAGGGCGAACGGCTCATATCACGTGTCAGCTTCAGTTCTTCTACCAACCGGTCGAATGGATATACCTGGTGGTTATATGCTTCCAGCGCATTCTGCTTCACCTGGTCTAGTAATTGTGCAAATCCTGATTGCACATCCAATTGAGTGCGCAATGCGAGGGTATTTACGTAGAACCCAATCTGGTTTTCCAAATCGGGATGTTCTCTTCCCGCAACGGGGAATCCTACTATTATGTCTTTGTCACCGGTATACCGGAACAGGAACGCTTTTACAAGGGCTACTACTCCCATGAACAGTGTTGCATTGGATTGGCGGCACATTTCGGTAAAAGGCTTCGTAAGTTCCTGCGGCAATACAAACTGCAATTGCTCGCCGCGATAGGTCTGCACGGCAGGCCGCGGGCGGTCGCCGGGCAGGTTGAGCACCGGTATTTCGCCCGAGAATTTATCCAACCAGTATTGCTGGTGTGCCGCGAGCTTTTCTCCGGTCAGTTCCTGTTGCTGCCATGCCGCATAGTCTTTGTATTGTATCGGCAACTGTTCCAGCGCCACAGGTTGCTGCAAATGGTAGCTGTTGTACAGGCTTAACACTTCGCGTACGATCACCTGCATGGACCATTCGTCGGATATGATGTGATGAATGAACAGCATGAACAGGTAGTCCGTATCCGAAACCTGCAGCAGTTTTACCCGGAGCAAGGGGCCATCCTGCAGGTTGAACGGCTTGACGCCCTCGCGCATATCGCGGTCCGCGGCCGCTTCGGGGTTTTCTTCGCCGCGCATGTCTTTATAGTCTACGGCAAAACCTGCATCTTCGGTTGTACGTATACGTTGCCTCGGCTCGCCGTCTACCAGCTCAAATACCGTGCGAAGGCTTTCATGGCGATCTACCAGGGTGGTGAATGCAGCTTCAAAGGCCGGGCGGTCAAGTTCTCCCTTCAGCCGGTAGCTTACCGCCATATAATAAGCCAGCGCCACTTCTTCAAACTGGTTCAATATCCAGAGGCGGCGTTGCGCGTGCGAGAGCGGATAAGTATCCTGTTCGGGCACCCGTTCGATGGCCTGGTATGCCTGGCGGCGTGAATGCGTTACGAGCTCAGCCAACTCGGACAGCACAGCGTGCGTGAACAGGTCCTTCAACTCCAGCTTAACCGATAATTCTTTGTACACTCTCGACATTACCTGCACAGCCTTGAGCGAGTGACCGCCCAGGTCGAAGAAGTTGTCTGCCATGCCTACCTGTTCGCGGTTAAGCACGTCTTTCCAAATGGCGGCAAGTTTCTTTTCTGTTGCGGTACGTGGGGCGATGTATTCCTTTGCAGGTTTTCCATCAGGCTCCGGCAAAGCTTTTTTATCCAACTTGCCATTGGGCGTAAGCGGGATGCTTTCGATTTGTACCATCCAGGATGGTATCATGTATTCCGGCAGTTGTGCGCGCAGGTAAGTACGCAGCGCTGCAACGTCCAGGCTGGATGAAGCGGTATAGTAAGCAACTAACCCCGTGTCGCCCCGTTGATGGTGCGCAATTACTACTGCCTGGGTTATATCGTGGTGCGTTGATAATGCCTGCTCTATTTCACCCGGCTCTATTCTATAGCCGCGAATCTTAACCTGGTCGTCTGAACGGCCAATCAATACGAGCGTGCCGTCGGGCAGCCAATAACCCGTATCGCCTGTCCTGTATAATCTTCCTTTACCAAAGGCATTGGCGATAAATCTTTCTGCGGTAAGTTCATTGCGATGGTGATAGCCTCTCGCAACACCCGTGCCGCCGATAAAAATCTCGCCGTACACACCTACCGGCTGCAGGTGGAGATGTTCATTCATCACATACAATTGCATATTGCTGATCGGCTTGCCGATAGTAATGCGTTCGCCGGGTTGAACCAATGCAATGCTGCAACCCACGGTAGTTTCAGTAGGGCCATATTCGTTGTATACTTTAATATCGGAATTGAGCGAATGCAGCAATGACACCTGCTGATCGGTCAGGACTTCACCGCCAGCTATCACTGTATCGATAGCAGTTGCGGCCAGGTCCAACTCTTTTAGCAGGTTGATATGCGAGGGCGTGAGCTTCACTGCGCGAATGGCCTCATGATTGAATATCGTTTCCAATGTACGGGGAACGTCGCTGCCGGGATAGAGGTACATTGCATCCCCACGCAATAATGTAGTGAGGATGCTGGTAACTGTAAGATCGAAGGCAAGAGAAGTAAAGACGGCAAAGGGATAACCGGCAGGCTCACGTTGTTGATCGTCTATCCTAAAACCAAAATAATATTCGTTTGCCCATAACAGGTAGTTCAGCAAAGACCGATGCTCAATCATTACCCCCTTGGGCTTTCCGGTAGAACCCGAGGTGTACATCACGTACGCCAGGTCACCGGGCCGGATTGCAATCGGCAGGTCTATATCATTGTAATACGGCAATTCCGCCTCTATATCATGGATGTTCACCCATGCAAGGCCTTCCGTGGGCGCAGGGCGGTCGCTGATCATCAGCTGCGCATCACCATCCTGCAATAAATACTGAATGCGCTCTGTTGGATAACCGGGATCGATCGGCAGGTAAGCAGCACCGGTTTTGAGAATGGCCAACAATGCAATGGGCAACTCCAACTGCCTGTCCATCATCAACCCTATCAACTGGTCAGGCTTTACCGGGTAATGATGCAGAATGTAATTCGCCAGCTGGTTTGCACGTTTCTGCAGGCTTGCATAGTCAAGGGTTTGTTCTCCGCAGATTGCCGCAGGGCGGTCTGAATATCTTGCCGCCTGTTGCGCAAAAAGATCAACAAAGGTTGCTGTACGCTCTTCAAGAACAGGACGATTGAAATCATGCAGTAATTGTTGCTGCTCTTCTTCGGATAAGTAATCCAGTTCCTGCAAGGGTTGTTCAGGAAATTGCAGCAATGCATCGAGTAACTGTTGCAGGTGCTCGGCCATCCGCAATGCACGTTCCTTGTGATAAATGTCCGTATTGTATTCCAGCGTTAATGCAATACCGCCAGGATGGTCAGAGAACCAGAAAGTAAGGTCGTACAAGCTGGTGATCACGTCTACCATCGACTGGTTCACATCCATTCCTTCCATTTCGAGTTGCGGACCCGCATCCACCTCTACATTGCGCATTACCATTGCCACGTCGAACAGTGGGTTGCGGCTAAGGTCTCTTACGAGGTTTAGCTCATCTACCAGTTTATCGAAGGGATATGCCTGGTGATTGAAAGCGCCCAGCGAAGTTTCTTTTACCTGATCCAGCAACGCTGTAAAACCCAATGAAGGATCTATTTGCGTGCGGATGCAAAGCGTGTTTACAAATATGCCGATCTGGCCTTCCAGGTCAGAACGGTCGCGGCCTGCCACCGGAGAGCCAACAATTAGATCTGGTTGATTGCTGGATTTATATAGAAAAGCCTTCAGCACAGCCATCAATCCCATGAACATGGTGGCGCCTTTCTGGTTGCATATTTCCTGAAGGTTGTTGCGCGCCGCCTGAGAGAATGCAATATTGATCTGTTCACCATTGAAGGTTTGAGCCGGCGGGCGTTTGTTATCAGCGGGCAATTCAAGCACCGGCAGCTCACCTGCAAATTTGTTCAGCCAGTAGGAACGATGGGCTTCCAATTGCTCTCCGCTCAGTTGCTCCTGTTGCCATACAGCATAGTCCTTGTATTGTATCGGCAATGGATTTAGTCCATGT
>DASPKM010000005.1:0-219052 GCA_035628135.1 Chitinophagaceae bacterium
TAATGCTAAAAGCTTGTCGAATCCTTCTATGCTCATACGCAAATATATTCTTGTTTCATTTTTATTCAAAGATGGAGCAGGCTAATAGTTATATTCAATGATACTGATTGATGGCTAAGAATATCATACAAGTTTGTAAAAATTTCACTAGGGTTCCAAACAACCTGTCCATCGCCTTTGCATTTACTATTAGCTCGAGGGCAGGAGCGTTGGTCGCATAACAACCGAGTGAAACATTTAGAAAATACCTTGCCGGTTAATAGATCTCTCTCACCGCTCGTCGGCAATAGGGCCGGCATTTTGCTGAAAGTAATGGCAGGGGAGAAATTCGACACTAGGGTAAGCAGTTGGTACGGGACCAATGGTGTCTCACTCGGCGGTCCCATTGATTCTTTAATAGATGTGGTTGCAGCATTGATAGCAGGTATTGTAGGCGGAGGGAACTTCTCTGTACCCGAGTTGCAAACTAATACTGTGTCAGGTCCAGATACAACTGAGTTTTTCAATGACCGATCTTATTACAGCAGTCGGCCCAAGGCTTACCTTAACTGGATACTGTTCGATGAACATGGTATACGACAGTGCCAGCAGCGGGTTTGAGCAGGTGCCTGCAGAGTCCAGTTTCTGGAATGGCACGGACTCGGTGGTGTATGTACACCAGTCAAATGGTTTAACAATTGGCAAAAGCGGGTATTTGTACATTTATGCGAGCAATGAAACGCCGAATATCGACGTGATCTTTGACAATCTGCAGGTGACGCACTTTAAGGGGCCGTTGGTAGAGGCGACGCATTATTATCCATTTGGACTAACGATGGCAAGAATAAGTAGTGAGGCATTCAAACCGAATTACCCTTCAAATCGGAAAAAATTTAACGGAATAGAATATTCCTCAGATTTTGAGTTGAATACTTATGATGCATTTTATCGAAGCCTTGACCCGCAAATAGGGCGATGGTGGCAGATAGATCCTAAGCCTAATGAATGTGTAAGCTTATACTCAGGAATGCAAAATAATCCGTTGAAATTTATGGATCCATTAGGAGATACTACATAGATATACGGAAAAAATGGTGCATTGGTAGGAGTTATTGCCGACAATAAAAAAAACCAAGTGCACTATATGGGGTTGGGATTACTCGGGACCAGCGTTTTATCAAATGGGAGGATCTCTCAAGAGTCGCAATAAAATGCTTCTCGATGGCGTGAGAGTTCGATTGCTTTCATTGGTAGTAAATCTGTTAAAGAACTTAAAGATATTCTTGATAATCCTAAGAACAAGGGCCTAGAAAGTTTATTTGTTGGAAAAATTGGATCCGGAAAGAAAATTACATTTACCAAGTTTACGTGCCTGATTCCGAAAGAGGTATGGATTTTATTAATGACCCTCAAAAATAGGTTAATAGAGCTTATTCGAAGGAAGAGCAGAAGTCGCTTTTTATGGTAGGGCACACTCATACGGAGGAAGCAAGAAATTTTAAATTTGGTAGCAAATTTTTTGACCAGCCAAAAAATGCCATGGAGTTTCTCATGCAAATGGGCACACCGAGTTATCCAAGCGATTATACAAATTCTCCTGATCTTAACCGTTCAGATTCCCACGTTCCATTAATGATATTTACTAGATATGGATTTACACTCTATAAACCTGGGGAGTATCCCAAGCCAGCTCAATATACTTTGTATGACAAATTTTAGAAGTAAAAACATTTACACAATTGGCATGTCTCTCATAGCTGTTACGCTAGTTATATCGTCTTGCCAGAGCAACAGCAAAACATTGGGCCCATTAGCTCCTAGAGAATTTACTAGCTACAAACTGTTTGAAGAACCTTCTTCTACCCAGTATAATGAATTTAAGTTCTATTTTATGGCCGCAGCTTATGGGAGTGCTGAGGATACCCGAATACTGAGTATACGACTTGAAACAGATAATAATCTCTATGCCTATTATAAGACAATCGATAGAAACTTAATGCCGCCCATCCGCTCGGCAGGGTTTAAAGTCGACACATTTCCTTTTGTGTACACTACGACCTATTTTAAGGTGAGTCCTTCGGACATAGATACCTTGAAGATGCTTTTGAGCAATTACAAAATATTAGAATTAAAAGATACAGTACAATCGAAGCATTTTGGTGGGAGATCAAGAGAAATAGTTTTATTTGACAATGGTAAATTTTACAATATTCTCAGAGATTTTGGCAGTGTATCTTCTATAGAAAAAGAATATTTACAATTTTTTGATACCCTACTAAAAAAATTTACACCGCCACCCCCGTTACCTACTTTCCGAAGGTAAATAGTTCCTCCTCTCGTCAGCAAGGATCGCGGTCAGTAGGTCTCCCTCACCCGTCGTCGGCAAGTACCGTGCCCAGCCAATAAGCAAACACGTTAAAATGATTACAGGGCAAGAATTAGGGGAAGTAGAACTTCGTTGTTAATTAGCGCAACCTACGCCCTGGAAAGCATCTATTGGGGTAGATCTGATAATTTCACGTAACCAGTTGTTTTTGCAGATCAGCATTGAGAATAAATGCTCCAAGGTACTCTTTAACGGGTTTTTCTGCCGTCTATCCCGACAAGCCCCGCGGGTAATAAAATGAATTTTATGTTTAAACTAATTGCTGCAATTAAAATGAAATTATTAATTGGTTTAGTATGTGTGCTAGGGTTTTTCTGCGACTTCGGCAGGGATCGTCAAAGTGGTTTTGAGAGTTGTTCTATTGCAATCTACAGTCCGTATGGCTGCTTACACACCATTAGTTTGGACGATCGTGGTTCTGGGGATTTTTTGGTTCAATACACTGCCTGGGATTCAGTTGCTAAGAGTATCGACTACGACACGGTGGCAAATGCCTCGTTTAAGATTACTTCAAAAAGAGGATCAACGTCAGATTAATCGAATTGTTCGTGAAATAAAAAGGGCCTCAAAGGTTACGAATAAGATGCTCGACGCATATCATTTTGTTTTATCAGTAGATAAGATTGAGCACATCAATGTGTATGGCGAGGACGAAAAGGTGAACAAGCTTCTAAAAATTCTACTTAACTATCTCCCACGAAAAGCGGACAAGTGTGAGTTTTTTGATTTATTTAAGAACTCTCTAAGATATATAAAATGATCAAGTATATAGGACTCTGAGTGGTTTGTACTGATGCTGTTTTTTTAATTATCAAAAGGTGCTTTTTTGCTAATGAAAGGTTTTGGAGCAACCTATATTCTGAAAAGAAAGACAACGCATGGGTAGCGAATAATATATATGGTTGGATCTGGAATTGTTGGGTTGATACCTCAAAAGGCCGGGGTAAGTACGCCGTCGCACATGGCCGCGCTGCATACCTGCGCCAGAATGCATATTCATTTAGTTGGACTTTCGTTTATAAAAATGTTCGAAGCAGGGATAATATGACAGCCGGTAATTTTTTCAGCATCAATCTTATTTCGCAACCTGCTGCTTATGTAAGTATTTGCATCGAAGCTGCCGATTTCGAACAAATCCAGCTGTTCGTTAAAACTATCCCTTAACCATAGTCTCTCTGCCCAGATAGTGACGTTTTTGCCTGGGTTCTCTGCTTTTATTTTTTTTCTTTTTTCCTCCAACTCTTCCTTGCTGGACACTGAAACGCTGCCTAAGTTATGGGCATAATTGTAGTAGTTAATGAAGGAAGATTTTTTATAATCTATTTCAATAGTGAGGTCGCAAATTATATGCATCCAATAGTACTCGTAAAATTGTTTTTTATGGTGCACCTTAGCAGCGTAAAATTTATGCTTAGGGAGGCAGAAGTTTTCCAATAATGTTTTAAACCGCTTACTAATGAGAAGACCCCCGTAAATTACTGAAACGCTTAGAAGGTCAGATAACTTCGCTTTGCCGTGCACAATGAAATGATCAAGATCAGGTTCGTACGTGGGGAAATCTTCAACTTCACGGGACAATGCATGGACCGAATTAGCAGCTTCATAATCATATCCCGGCGACATTTTTTGGACTTGCGGATACACAGGCCCTGTCTCGGCAGTATCTGAAGCTGTTTTGAAGATAAAGTATCGCATATTCTCAAAACTATAATTCTCTAGGTTATCTCCTCGATGTCCTGTCGCCCAACTTTTCCGTCAACATTCTCTCGCGTGCTTTACAATAGGTACTTTGCCATCTTCCAGTATAACAGTATCGCCTGTATTTTCATGATTACGATACAACCCTGATCCAACTTATTTTTCAAAACCTGCGTATCTTACAAGCCATGCAAACAAAAGTAATGAACACCGTCATACGCCAGGCCACCGAAGCAGACTTTCCCTCAGTGCTTTCTTTAGTGAGAGAATTGGCAATTTACCAGCAAATGCCGGAAAGAGTATTGAACACCGTTGAGCAAATGAAGGCGGAAAAAGAATATTTCCGCTGCCTCGTAGCAGAAAACGAAGACAAGGAGATCATCGGCATAGCTTCTTACTTTTTTGCTTATTATACCTGGGTTGGTAAATCCATTTATCTTGATGACCTGGTAGTCAAGCAGTCCTGCCGCGGCCAGGGCGTGGGTTCATTACTATTAGACTCGATCATTAAGATCGCAAAACAGGAAAACTGCAAGCGCGTTCGCTGGCTCGTGTCCGAATGGAACCATCCCTCCATTGCATTTTATACCAAGCGCGGTGTGGAAATCGACAGGGAAAGTTATGTGTGCGATTTGGATGCGGCCGCAATTCAAAAATGGTAGCGCCTTACCACTAATCCCGCTTCTTCCTCAGCTTCATGCTCGCTTGCTCATCGAAGTAAAAATAGTCCTCGGTAATTTCCTCGCCCTCCTGAATGTCGCGGATGGCGATGGAATAATTTTCATCCACCATTTTCATGTTAGGGTTATCGCTGTGGTTGGTATAGCGCGCATGGTCCATGCACAGGATATAGCCGCCTTCCTTCCTGTTATAGTATCCAAAGTGCAACACGAACTCCTGGGCCACCGGCGGCAACTGCTGAAACTGCTGGTCGCTCAGCCGCACATCGAAGTTCTCCTGGAATTTCCAGATAACGGTTCCCTTTGGTATAAACTCACCGGCCATACAACCCATTCCTTCAATTGAACTTTTGCCAAGAAAAGTTCGTACAGTGAACATATGCCTGCTGTTTTCAATTCTTCGTATAAAGATCAGGCCATGCCCGCATTTCTTTCCCACTTATTTTTGTCCAAACATTTTCAATCGCTCCGCTCCCCAACATATTGTCCAGTCCCATAGAATACCTCAAAGGCGTTGGCCCCCTCAGGGCCGACGTGCTGAAAAAGGAATTGAACATTTTTACCTTCCGCGACCTGCTGGAACATTATCCCTATCGCCACGTAGACCGTACCAAAATAAGCGCTATCAGTGATATACAACCGGATACGGAATTCATCCAGGTTACGGGCAAAATCACCAGCGCGGGCATCATCGGCGAGCGCCGCGGTAAACGGCTGGTAGCCGAACTGCAGGATGCGTCCGGCTCGCTGGAGCTGGTATGGTTCCAGGGCATCACCTGGATGCAAAAATCGCTCAAGGTAGGAGAGGCCTACCTCGTATATGGCCGCGTAAGCTTTTACCTCGGCAATCCACAAATCTCGCACCCTGAAATTGAATTGCTCTCCGCCTCGCAGCAGGCAGGCCGCAATTTTTTGGAACCGGTGTATCCCACCACCGAGAAACTAAAATCAAAAGGCCTGGGCGGCCGGCAGATCGGCAAGCTCACCTATACGCTGCTGGAACTGCTGAACGAAAAAGAAGTGCCGGAAAACCTGCCGGAAGAAGTCCTGAAAAAAATGGGCTTCCCTCCCCGCTTACGGGCATTGCAGCAAATTCATTTTCCCGTTTCCTTTGCCGAATACGAAGCAGCGCTCAGGCGTCTAAAGTTCGAAGAGCTTTTTATGGCACAGGTACGGTTGGCATTGATACGCGCCGAACGCCACCGCTTTTCAAAAGGCGTGGTGTTTAGCCAGGTGGGTGAACTGTTCAATACTTTCTACAACAAATACCTTCCCTTTGAACTAACGGGCGCGCAAAAACGCGTGCTGAAAGAAATAAGAAAAGACACCGGCACCGGCCGCCAAATGAACCGGCTGTTGCAGGGCGACGTGGGCAGCGGCAAAACAATCGTGGCATTGCTTTGTTTATTGCTGGCGGCAGATAACGGCTACCAGGGCTGCATGATGGCGCCTACTGAAATACTCGCCCAGCAGCATTACCAAAGCATAAGAGACCTGTTAAAAGATATGCCGGTGCAAGTGCAACTGCTTACCGGTTCCACCAAAACCGCTGAGCGAAAACGCATCCTGGCCGATTTACAGGATGGTACCACGCACATACTGGTAGGCACCCACGCATTGATTGAAGAAGTAGTGCAGTTCAACAACCTGGGGCTTGCCATTGTTGACGAACAGCACAGGTTTGGCGTGGCGCAGCGCGCAAAATTGTGGACAAAGGCCGTAATACCTCCGCACATGCTGGTAATGACGGCCACGCCCATACCGCGTACCCTGGCCATGACAGCTTACGGCGACCTTGACTACAGTATAATGGACGAATTGCCCCCCAACCGCATGCCCATTACAACCGTACATCGTATGGAGCAATCGCGGCCGCAGGTAATGGACTTTATCAAAGAGAAGATTGCAGAAGGAAGACAGGCCTACATCATCTTCCCATTAATAGAAGAATCCGAGAAAGTGGATTATGAAAACCTGATGAAAGGTTATGAAAATGTGAAAGCCTACTTCCCGGAGCCTAAATACTGGATAAGCATGGTGCACGGCAGGCAAAAACAGGATGTGAAGGAGACCAACATGCAACGGTTCGTGAAGAACGATACTCAGATAATGGTCGCTACCACGGTGATAGAAGTGGGGGTAGATGTTCCCAATGCCACGGTGATGGTGATTGAAAGTGCGGAAAAATTTGGCTTGTCGCAATTGCACCAGTTGCGCGGAAGAGTAGGAAGGGGCAGGCACAAAAGTTTTTGCATTTTATTAACGGCCCCGGGATTAAATAAGGAAGCAAAGGAGCGTTTACAAACATTGTGCGCCACTAACGATGGATTCCGCATAGCCGAGAAAGACCTGGAGCTGCGAGGCCCCGGCGATATCGAAGGAACCAGGCAAAGCGGGATGCTGAACTTTAAGCTGGCGAACATTGTCCAGGATAGGGAACTCCTACGCCTGGCGCACGAATGGTCAGGCCGGATTTTGGAAAAAGACGCCGACCTAAGCTCCCCTGAAAACCAACCCGTAAAACGCCACCTCCAGTCACTCCATGGTAAAACCGCCTGGAGCAGGATATCATAGACAAGAAAAGAAACGAACATTCGTTCATATTAAGTAAATTGTAAAAAAGAAATCTTTGGGCAGGAAGTACTGTATAACTCTCACCATTTTACTGGTAGCTACCCTGAAGTTAACCGCACAATCGGGCTTCAATAATCTGGAATTCATAGAAAATAAAGGACAGTGGGATAGCCGGGTCAGGTTCAAGGGTAACCTCCCGTCCGGCGCATTTTTCCTTCAGCAAAACGGCTTTACGGTCACCATCCACAAACCCGAGGACGTTGAAAAGATCATTCACCGCCATCACGGGGCATTGGACAGAAATACCGTTAGCGCTGCCTCGGCCGAAGCTTCGCGCCGCGAACGCCTGAACGTACGCTCGCACGTGTACAATATGAAATTCGTGGGCGCATCGGAAAACGTTACCATCGTTCCCGATAAACCGCTTCCCGGAGCGAACAACTATTTTATCGGCAGCGATCCCTCCAAATGGGCATCGGATTGCAAAGTGTACCAGGCCGTATTGTACAAGAACGTATATCCCAACGTGGATGTGCGATACTATACCGAATCGGGACAACTGAAATACGACATCATTGTGCACCCCGGGGCCGACGTAAACAAGATCGCCATGAACTACGAGGGCGTGGACAAGCTCTCGGTAAAGAATGGCGAGCTGCTCATCAAAACCTCGGTGGGAGACGTAAAGGAATTGTATCCTTACACTTATCAAACCAGCGTCAAGGGCCGCACCAGGATCGAGTGCAGCTTCCAGGTGACCGGCAACACCGTAAAGTTCAAGGTTGGCAATTACGATAAACAATCCACGCTGGTTATTGACCCTACGCTGATATTTTCAACCTTCACCGGCAGCACGGCCAGCCAGTTTGGTTTTACCGCCACGCCCGGCCCCGATGGCAGCCTGTTCTCCGGCGGTATCGTGTTTGGCCCCGGCTTTAAAACAAGCCCCGGCGCTTATGATGAAACCTTCAGCGGCGGCGGCAGCCACGGAATCGACATCGGCATTTTTAAATTCAACGCCACAGGTACCAGCAGGGTATATGCTACCTACCTCGGTGGAAGCGACGATGAATATCCCCACAGTATCATTTCCGATGCGCAGGGTAACCTGATCATAACGGGCAGAACCTATTCGGGCATTTCTTACCCGGCCACCCTCATTGGCCAGGGTGGTGGCGCCGATATCATCGTTACCAAGCTGAATGCCGCGGGCAACGGCCTGGTTGGTTCATTGCGTATTGGCGGTGTAGAAAACGACGGCGTGAACATGGAGGACCAGCAGCACCTCGGCATGGTAGGCATCAATTCCATTCTGCGCAATTATGGCGATGATTCAAGGGGTGAGGTGGTCATTGACGATGCAGGCTTTATTTACATAGCCGCTCAAACACAGTCGCGCACTACCTTCCCCATCAGGCCCAGCGCCGGTGCGGTATTCCAAAGCACATACGGCGGCGGTACGCAGGATGCGGCCATTATTAAAGTAGATCCAAACTGCTCCAACATACTTTTCAGCAGCTACATGGGCGGTTCCGGCAACGACGGCGCCTATGGCATCAAGACACACCCGCAAACCGGCGATATTTACGTGGTGGGCGCTACCTCCAGTTCCAACTACCCCGGCGACAATAGCGGCACCATCGGTACCAGCTACGTTGGCGGCGATTGCGATGGTTTCGTTACCATCATTTCAAACGATGGCAGCACCCGTATAAAGTCCACCTACCTCGGCACCACAGGTTACGACGTGGTATATGCGCTGCAGTTCGACAACCGTGGTTTCCCCTATATCATGGGTGTTACCAAGGGCTCGTGGCGCGTGGTGAATGCAGCTTACAGCAATGCCGGCGCAAAACAATTTATTTCCAAGCTGGAGCCGAACTTGTCGAACTACGTATACTCAACCGTTTTCGGTACCAATGCGCCTTCGCCGAACATTTCACCGGTGGCGTTCCTGGTAGACCGTTGCGAAAACGTATACGCATCGGGCTGGGGCGGATGGATAGATACCAGTCCTGACAAGTACGACCTCGCAGGAACTACCGGCATGCCTACTACCCCGGATGCTATCAGGGGAATAAGCACCGACAACAAAGATTTTTATTTCATCGTGCTGGAAAAAAATGCGGGTTCATTACTGTATGGCTCCTTCTTTGGGCAGGTTGGTGGGGAAGGCGAACATGTAGACGGTGGCACAAGCCGCTTCGACAGACAGGGAGCCATTTACCAGGCTATTTGTGCCAACTGTCTTTCTCAACAAAAACCGCCGCAAGGGCCATATCCCACCACACCGGGCGTATGGGCCCCATTTAACCTCGCCGGCGATGGTTGCGACCTCAATGCGGTAAAGATCGCGTTCAATTTCTCCGGCGTTGAGTCAGCGCCCAAGGCCAGCATCAATGGGGTAGGAGATACCGTTGGCTGTGTTCCTTTAACGGTTGATTTTTCCGACACGCTGCAACTGGGCCAAACTTATGAATGGGATTTTGACGGCGATGGCAATACAGACCTTATTACCCAGCAGCCCGTTGGCGTATTTACATACAATGCCATCGGCACCTTCAGGGTACGATTGATCGCGGTAGATTCTACCACCTGTAATATCCGCGATACCGCTTATGTTACCATCATTGCGCGCAACGACAGGGCGCCGGTAGATTTCGCCATGCAGAAAGTAGGACCTTGCCAGTCGCTGGAATTCCAGTTCACCAATTTATCTACGTCGCCACCGGGCAAACCGTTCGGCAATAATTCATTCAAATGGGATTTTGGCGATGGATCGCCCACGGTCATAACCGGAACGGGTCCGTTGAACCATACCTTCCCGAGGCCGGACACTTACGATGTGAAATTGATATTGCTCGATACCAATTATTGTAACTCACCGGACACTGTGGAAAAAACATTGCGGATTGCGCCGCTTGTCGATGCGCAGTTCAGTGTTCCGCTCGCAGGTTGCGTGCCTTACAATGCACAATTCAAGTATACCGGCACGGCGGGACAAACCTTCCAGTGGACCTTTGGAGATGGCAATACTTCCACGCTTGCCAATCCCACCAACCTGTACACCGCGGTAGGCACTTACCAGGTAAAGCTGGTGGTGATAGATTCAGCTACCTGTAACATCATCGACTCTGTAGAAGCTACTATAACTGTAAACCCGATCCCGTCAGCAGCATTTACGTTTGCTCCAGTGCCGGCCGAAGAAAATACGCCCACCACTTTCTTCAACAATTCCATTGGAGGAGTAAGGCATATATGGCATTTCGGCGATGGCGACAGCGCGGTAAGGACTACCATGGACACGGTGAAGCACCAGTACAACGCTACCGGCACCTTCAACGCCTGCCTGGTTACCATTAACCAGTTCGGTTGTCCGGATACGGTATGCAGCCCGGTGCAGGCTATTATTAAGCCATTGCTCGACGTGCCCAACGCGTTTACCCCAGGCAGGCCGGGCAGCAGGGGCAAGAACCATGTGGTAAAGCCAGAAGGGTTCGGAATGGGTAAAGTAATGTTCAGGATATACAATCGCTGGGGGCAGAAGCTCTTTGAAACCACCGACCCCAAACAGGGATGGGATGGCACCTTTAAAGGAGTGTTGCAGCCGATGGACGTTTACGTATATACACTGGAGGTAGAATTTACAGACGGTACGAGGGCCAGCCGCAAAGGCGATATTACATTGATCAGGTAAGAAAAAATATATTCAATAACGCATAGAAGAGCGGAGGATAATATGGGTGCACGAAAATTAGCAGGATCGGTTGTTTGCTTGCTGATGGTGCTGGCAGCATCGGCACAGGACCTTCATTTCTCTCAATGGTTCAATTCACCCCTCACCACCAACCCGGCCAATACCGGATTTATTCCGGATGCCGATTACCGGATCGGCGTCAATTACAGGAACCAGTATTCGACGGTGATGACCGTACCATATAAGACCATGAGCCTTTTTGGCGATGCGCAGATCATGCGCAACCGCATCGAGAATGGATGGATCGGCGTGGGCGGCGCGATACTGCGCGACGTGGCGGGAACAGGAAAGCTCACTTCTACCAAAGTGTACGGTTCAGTTGCTTATCACCAGATGCTGGGGCTAAGCAGCCTGCTTACCGCGGGTTTCAATGCAGGATGGGTGAACAAACGCATCAACCAGGCCGACCTGAAATTTCCCGACCAGTTCGACGGTAAGTTTTTCAACAATACTTTGCCAACCGATGTATTTCTCGACCAGCCCAACGTAAATTATTTCGACGTGCAGGTTGGTGTAAACTATGCATATTTTCCAAGCGAAAATATTTATGTCAATGGCGGAATATCGGTACACCACCTCAACCGCCCCCGCGAATCATTCTTCAGTTCCGACGTGCCGGGTTTCGATTCCAGGATATCGCCGCGCTACATTGGATTTGCCAACGCCAGCATCAAGCTCAACGAAATGGTGATCGTAAACCCCATGGCGTATTATACCATGCAGGCCAAATCGTCCGAGCTGGTAGCCGGCGCAACGCTGCAATATAATTTGTCGGGCGATGGGGAATCGCAACTGGTGGGCGGAGCGTTTATACGTGCAGGTGATGCCATTGTTCCGATGGTTGGCTTTATGTGGAGGAATGTGCGCCTCGTCTTCTCATACGATGCTACTACTTCGGGCCTCAAAGGTTACAATGGCGGAAGAGGAGCATATGAGTTCTCGCTCATACAGCACGGATTTTATTCCGAGTACACCGGCGACCGCAGGCAATCGCTTTGTCCTACGTTCAGGAATTGATGCGGTTTTTTGCAGCCTGCAAACCCTGCACGTTTGCGGGTGGTTTATGCACGCCTTTACTGTAATCAGCACGGTTAATAATCCATCGGGCGCCCTTTGCGATTAAGGGTTAAATTTTCATTGCACAATTATTCTTAACCATTAAACTGAATGCAATGAAACATCCCTACAGATTGTTGAGTACCTCATTCGCGCTTATCCTCTCATTTTCCAGCCTGCTTGCCCAGGACGACAGGAGAAAAACAGATACTGGCGCACCGGCGTTGTCGGCAGTGGCCAACCGTATCATCGAGTGCCCGCCCGATGCCTCTCATAGCCAGCCCTGCTGGGGTGTTACCAACAGGTTGTTCCAGGTGGCAGGTGGTTTATCAGACCCGGTTGATCCTTTTCTGCCCGATGTGGATCACTGGACGCGTTCCCATGGCACTCCGCAGCTAAACGTTTTTGGGCCGCCGCCCGCAGCCCTCAACCTTCCCGGTGGCACCAACTATGCATCTATGTGGGCACGCGGCACCAATGCAGGAGAGGGAATTATTGGTAATATAACCTGTGGCATGCCGCTTACCTGTCCCTGGCCTATCCGGCAGGGGCATACTTATGTGCTCTCGTTTTACAGGCAATTCTTACCGGAGCAGCGCAACTGGGCCAACCGACTAGACGAATTGAATGTTTACCTCATGAATTGCGATCAGCTTCCCACGCAGTGGCAGCAAACGATTCCTGCAATACCCGCGGGTGCACAGCAAATTTATTGCGAGACCAACATCAACAACACCAATATTGCGCGCATTACCGTACAGTTTACTG
Source organism: Chitinophagaceae bacterium (assembly GCA_035628135.1). GTDB lineage: Bacteria > Bacteroidota > Bacteroidia > Chitinophagales > Chitinophagaceae > DASPKM01. Next base: position 12,899 of record DASPKM010000005.1, read on the forward strand.
CGCAGAGCAATTACCAGATGCTTTGGATCTTTCCGCGTCACAATTCGGGCGGCCAGGCATGGCTCAACATTGCAATGCCCGAGATTACAGAAGCCTTTGTATGGGGCGAAACTTTATGGGATGGGTTGACCAATTCCTACTCGGTAGGGTTGGGCGGATGTTGGCTCATCAACACACTGCACGAATGGCTCGATCCTTTGAACAACGTAGTGTGGTCGTGCACCTACAATGGCAGCAACTTCTTAAGCTTTAATTGCCCGCCTTATTACGGTCCCATACCCGCCAACCCATCCAACCCGCAGCAGTATACTTACAGGGTTACTTACCTTAATGCCACCACTACTAATAATACGTGCAGTACGCCTATTACATCCATTACGAGCAGTCCATATAGTTTCCGGACAAAGTCAGGGACAGAAGGCAGGGAGGAGGTGCCCGCTGAAAAAGTCGGCCTGAGATATGATCAGCACCTGAGCACCGTGGTGGTAACCACCAACAACTTCACCGAAGAGACCTTTACCCTTACGGTGTACGATGCGCAGGGCAAGCTGATGATAAAGCAGGACAATCAACGGGCGGCGCGTGGATACAATACCATACGCGTGCCCATACGTAAACTGGCCCCTGGCATGTATTTCATGAATATTGTCATGAATGGCAAGGCCACGGTTCAAAAATTTATTGTAAAATAAACGGTACGGTGTTCTTCATTTACAGGGCACAGCCACCAGCTGTGCCTTTTTATTTATTTTTACTGAAATTTCGCAGATGGAGACCCTCGAGGTAAAAAAAGCCGTCAACGATAAGCTGGTTAAGGCATTCATCGCTATCGTTGGAGAACACCATGTTTTGCGCGACGATGAATCGCTGGACAAATATGCGCACGACGAAACCGAAGACCTTTATTTCCTGCCGGAAGTAGCATTAAGGCCCGGTTCCGCCGAAGAGATCAGCGCCATCCTTAAGATCTGTAACGATCATAAAATACACGTTACGCCGCGCGGAGCGGGAACGGGCCTTAGCGGGGGTGCGCTGCCCTATCTTGGCGGAGTAGTGATCTCTACGGAACGGCTGAACAACATCATCAATATCGATGAACGCAACCTGCAGGTAATTACCGAGCCCGGTGTCATTACAGAAGTGCTGCAGGACGCGGTAAAAGAAAAGGGATTGTTCTATCCCCCCGATCCCAGCAGCCGCGGCTCCTGTTTCATCGGCGGCAATATAGCCGAGAACAGCGGCGGCCCCAAAGCAGTTAAATACGGCGTGGTAAAAGATTATGTGCTGAACCTTGAAGTGGTATTGCCCACCGGCGAAATTATCTGGACAGGCGCCAACGTGTTGAAGAATGCCACCGGTTACAATTTAACGCAACTGGTAGTAGGCAGCGAAGGCACGCTGGGCATTGTTACCAAAATCGTTTTAAAGCTTATTCCGCTGCCCAAGCACGATCTGCTGATGCTGGTGCCCTTTAGCTCCGCGGAAACTGCCTGCGCCGCGGTAAGCGCCATTTTCCGGGCGGGCTACACGCCTTCCGCACTCGAGTTCATGGAAAGGGACGCGCTGGAATGGGTAATGAAATACGTGGATGCCAGCACCGTTGTTATAGAAGACAGCGTGCAGGCGCACCTGCTGATAGAAGTAGACGGCAACCACCACGAAGTGCTGATGAAGGAAATGGAAGCCATTGCAGAGCTGATGACGCAATTTGAATGCGGCGATATCCTGTTTGCCGACGATGCGCAGCAAAAAGCCGAATTGTGGAAGCTGCGCCGCCGCGTGGGCGAGGCGGTAAAATCGCATTCGATCTACAAAGAAGAAGACACCGTGGTGCCAAGGGCAGAACTGCCCGTGCTGCTGAAAGGCGTAAAGGACATCGGCCGCAAATACGGTTTTCATTCGGTTTGCTATGGACATGCCGGCGATGGCAACCTGCACGTAAACATCATCAAAGGCAATTTGACCGACGAGCAATGGAACGGCTCGCTCAAAGAGGGCATCCGGGAAATATTTATGCTGGTACGCGAGCTGGGCGGCACCATCAGCGGCGAACATGGCATAGGACTGGTACAAAAAGAATATATGAGCATCGTGTTCGACGAAACACAGCTGCGATTGATGAAAGAAATAAAAAACCTGTTCGACCCGAACGGGATATTGAACAAGGGAAAGATTTTTGAATAGCAATTTAAACTTACAGTATGAACCGCAAATTGATCATGTGTTTGATAGTATGCGCCCTGGCACTTTCGGTGCGGGCGCAGGATGAGGAAGAAGAAACTAAAAAAGGCTTCGATAAAGAGAAGCTCTTCTTCGGTGGTAATTTCGGGTTGGGCTTCGGCAGCAACCAAACCAATATCAACGTATCCCCGCAGGTTGGTTATCGTTTCAATGATTATTTCGCCGCGGGAACGGGCATCAACTTCATTTACGTAAGCTATAAATACGAATGGCTGCTTCCTTCGTACAAGGAAAATTTCGGCGTGGCGGGATTGAATATTTTCGGCCGCGTATATCCTATACGATTCATATTTGCGCAAATACAACCAGAATTGAACTACGTGTGGGGCAAGCGCAAATACGACAGCGGGGAAGAATTTAAGCTCGATTCGAAATTTGTCCCTTCATTGCTGGCGGGGGCCGGCGCGGCAATTCCCATGGGTGGCCGCGGCGCTATGCTGGTAATGGTGCAGTACGATATATTGCAAAGGCCGTTGAACCCTTATGGAAAGAATGCTTTCCTTAGTATCGGGTTTAATTTTTAAGTCATTGGGTCATTAAGTCATTGGGTCAATGACTTAATGACCCAATGACCCAATGACCAATTTACACTAACTGATCTTATTGAATATTTCGACCGGCGTGTTACAAAACACCATCCTGTCTTCGAGCGATTCGTATAAAAACCCTTCTTTCTCCAGCATTTTCAGGTGATGAATGAGGTGGGTGTAAAAACCCCCTGAGTTCAGCAGGTATATTTTCTTGTCGTGGATCTTCAATTGGTTCCATGTAAGCATTTCAAACACTTCGTCCAGCGTGCCGAAGCCGCCGGGCAATACAATGGCCGCATCGCACAGGTCGTACATCATTTTCTTCCTGCTGTGCATATCGGGCATAATGGTTAGCTCGGTGAGGTTCTTATGCTGGGCTTCCCATTCTATCAGCACCTTGGGTATCACGCCAATCACTTTTCCTTCGTACTTCAGCACTTCATCGGCCACCACGCCCATCAGTCCATTGCCTCCGCCTCCGAACACCAACTTAAGGTTAAGCCTCGCTATCAGTTCTCCAAGTTTTGCGGCGTGTTGCGCATACAAGGGATTTAATCCGGACCTGGAACCACAAAAAACAGCCACTGATTGAATCTTCATAAAATAATCCTGCCCAAAGGGAATACAATTTTTTATATCTTCAAAACTTATTTGAGCGTCAAGAGTCAAAACTGAAAAGTGAAAAGTAAAAGTGAATGAACGGACAGCTTTTGACTTTTAACTTTTCACTTTTGACTTTCACTTATATGTCTGCAACCATTCTTTTTTCCTTCGTCATTGGTTATTTCTTATTGCTGCTGGTAGTAGCTTATTACACATCGCGCAATTCAAACAACGAATCGTTCTTTATCGGCAACCGCAGTTCCAACTGGATGCTGGTGGCATTCGGGATGATCGGTACTTCGCTGTCGGGCGTAACCTTTGTGTCGGTTCCCGGCACCGTAGGCGATTACGCCGCCGGCGCATACAAGGGGTTCGCTTACTTCCAGGTGGTCATCGGTTATTTCATCGGGTATTTCGTGGTGGCGTTCGTGCTGCTGCCGCTGTATTACCGCATGAACCTTACCTCCATTTACAACTACCTGCAGCGGCGGTTCGGCAATATTTCATATAAAACCGGGTCGCTGTTCTTCATCATATCCCGTACCGTGGGCGCCACCGCGCGCCTGTACCTGGTAATATACGTGCTGCAGGAATTCATACTCGACGACCTGGGCGTTCCCTTCATCGTTACTACGCTTGTGATATTGCTGATGATCTTATTGTACACCTTCGAAGGTGGTGTAAAAACCATCGTGTACACCGATACCTTGCAAACATCCTTCATGCTGCTGGGGCTGATCGTGTGCATCGTTTACATCATGAACAACCTCGATCTTTCATTCGGCGGCGCCATGGAAACGCTTAGCGACCGCGGGTATTCCAGGGTGTTCAATACGGATGTCAACAGCCGTGGATTCTTTTTAAAACAGATCATAGGCGGCATGTTCATTACCATCGCCATGACGGGGCTCGACCAGGAAATGATGCAAAAGAACATCAGCGTAAGAACGCTGAAAGATTCGCAGAAGAACATGGTCACCTTCAACTTCATCATCGTTCTCGTAAACTTTTTGTTCCTGCTGCTCGGCGGGTTGCTATACATCTATGCATTGAACCAAGGCGCGAATTACGAACAGGAAATGGTGAACGGCGTAGCCAAATATAAGTTGATATCCGGCGGTGAAAACATCATCGGCGATCCATTGTTCCCTACGGTGGCACTGGGCATGATGCCACAGGTGATCTCCGTAATATTCATCATCGCCCTCATCTCGGCCTTGTTCCCCAGTGCGGATGGCGCGCTTACGGCGCTCACTTCTTCGTTCTGTATCGACATACTCGGGCTCAAGCGCAGGGAAGACCTTACGGAACAACAAAGAAAGCGCATACGCCTCACCGTGCACCTGTCCTTTACGGTGGTGTTCATGCTGTGCATTCTGGTGTTTGAAAGGATCGGCGACCGTTCCATCATCGACCGCATACTGGACCTGGCGGGCTATACCTATGGGCCACTACTGGGCCTGTTTGCCTTTGGTATTTTCAGCAAGCGAAGACTGCCCGATACCTACCTCGTTACGGCTATTTGCCTGCTGGCGCCCCTGCTGTGCATATTCATTAGCCAGAATGCGGCCAAATGGCTGGGTGGTTACCAGATAGGCATAGAGCTGTTGCTCATTAACGGTATACTGACCTACCTGGGACTTTTGTTAATCAGCAAAAAAGCAGTGCCCGCCACAAACTAAAATCCGCTTTACATCGTTTAATAAGCATGCCATCCAGCAGTTGCATGTATATGCACGACCGGATGGCTTTGCTGTCTATAATCCTCAACCCCGAAGAAGTATGAACGATACTATCAGGATCTCGAAGCAACGCCGTTGGACGGAATCAAAAGCAAACTCCAGTTGGCAGATCTTTAAAATAATGGCTGAATTTGTGGATGGATTTGAGTCGCTCGCCAAGTTAGGTCCCTGCATTTCGGTGTTCGGCTCCGCAAGAACACAACCCGGGCAACCCTATTACGAACTGACCGTTGACATTTCAAAACGCCTTGCCGAAGAAGGTTTCGGCATTATTTCCGGCGGAGGCCCCGGCATAATGGAAGCCGCCAACAAAGGCGCGCAACTGGGCGGAGGCCATTCCGTAGGACTTAATATCGAGCTGCCATTTGAACAACATTCCAATCCATACATCGACCGCGACGCCAGCCTCCATTTCGATTATTTCTTCGTGCGCAAAGTGATGTTCACCAAATATTCGCAGGGATTTGTAATGATGCCCGGCGGATTTGGGACCATGGATGAATTTTTTGAAGTGGCCACGCTGATACAAACCGGTAAAATGAGCCCGGTGCCCTTGATACTCGTAGGCTCTGAGTACTGGAGCGGATTAATGAACTGGATGAATGAGACCATGTTCCAGCAAAATGGAAACATCTCACCCAACGATCTCGACTTGTTGCAGATCGCGGACACTCCCGGCGAAGTAGCAGCGCATATATTGAATTTTTATACCAAGCATCCGCTGCGCCCCAATTACTGATTGCAGGATTTAGCACCGATTAAGAAAGTAATCTGTGCTATATTTTTCATAATCTGTGGTATTTTTACAGATTATAACAATCTGTGATGGACCTGATACATCCGCTTGTGCAGCAATACGCAGAACAATTTACATCCCCATCCGATGAATTGCTGCAACAAATAGAGCAGCAAACCAACCAGCACCATCCCCAGGCGCACATGTTAAGCGGCCATTTACAAGGCCAGTTCCTGGAAATGATCAGTTATATGGTGCGGCCTTCACGCATACTGGAGATCGGTACGTTTACTGGTTTTAGCGCGCTTTGCCTGTTGAAAGGCCTGGTCCCGGGCGGACAATTGCATACCATAGAACTAAGGGAAGAAGACGCCGCCACCGCCCGTGAAAATTTTCACAAAGCAAAAGCAAATGAAAAGATAATTTTACATCTTGGAAATGCGTTGGATATCATACCGGCCTTAGGTGAAAAATGGGACCTCGTGTTCATCGACGCAGACAAAGTGAACTATAAACGTTATTACGAACTGGTTTTACCAGCCGTTAACAAGAACGGGATCATTTTGGCAGATAATGTGCTATTTCACGGCCAGGTATTCGAAAACCCGATGACAGGAAAAAATGCCATTGCCATTCACGATTTCAATGAGCACGTGCGGCGGGACCAACGGGTTGAGCAAGTGGTGGTTACCATTCGCGACGGATTGATGATCATACGCAAAAAATAAATAAGTACTAATGATGAGATCTGCAATTGTTTGTTTGCTGATGACGGCCGTGGTATGTGCGCATGCGCAGCAAAAACCAGCTGTGATAGAATACATCAACGCGTACAAGGCGCTTGCCATCAGCGAAATGCAACGTACCGGCATACCCGCCGCCATCAAGCTGGCACAGGGCATTCATGAAACAGACGCGGGCAACAGCGAGCTCGTCAGGAAAAGCAATAACCATTTCGGCATCAAATGCAAGAGCAACTGGGCGGGTGGCAAAGTATACCACGACGACGATGCCCGCGGCGAATGCTTCCGCAGCTACGGCACCCCGGAAGACTCTTACCTCGATCATTCCAATTTTCTGAAAGGAAGCCCGCGCTATGCCTTCCTGTTCGATTTAGACCCCACCGATTACGAGGCCTGGGCTTATGGATTAAAAAAAGCAGGCTATGCTACCAATATCAAATACTCACAGATACTCATTAAGATCATCAACGAATATCACCTGCAGGAATACACGCTGATCGCCATGGGTAAAATGAAACCCGAAGACGAGTGGCTGGCAAAGCAAGGCAATACAGTTCCGCTGCCCGAAGAAGTGAAGATTGAAGCGACCACTGAAATTGCAGAAAAGGCCATTACAGAAGAACCCTCGCCCGGTTATCCCGAAGAAGAGTTCAAGATCAATAATACCGGGGTGGTATATGCGAAAAAGGGTACGCCGCTGCTGGCCATCGCAGAAAAGTACGATGTTTCGTTGAAGCGTTTGCTCGACTTCAACGATATGAAGGAAGAAAATACGTTGCCGAAAGGTCAACTGGTTTTCCTGCAGCGTAAACGCAAAACCGGTCAGCAGGAATTTCATGTAGTGCAACCCGGAGAAACTGTGTACGATGTTTGCCAGGCAGAGGGCGTCAGGCTCGAAAGCATACTGGAGTACAACCATCTTTCAAAAGGCATGGAACCCGCCGAAGGAGAAAAGCTTTACCTGAAAGACGTAGCGCCCGCCCGCCCGATGCTGGCATCGGAAATAAAGACCACCGCTTCTCTTGTAAGAAATGTTTCGAACGGAAATACAGCGCCAAACAATTTCACCACGCACGTGGTGCAGATAAAAGAAACACTTTTCTCCATCTCAAAAAAATACAGCGTTTCTATTGAAAAGCTGATGCAATGGAATAATTTAGCGAGTTACGAGTTGAAAACAGGACAGGAGCTGATCATTTACAAAAACTGAGGCATGTCTGTAATTCGCGTTCACGACAAGAACTTTGAACCCTATCTTACTGCGCAGGAAATACAGGACGCTGTAAAAAGGCTGGCGGAATCCATCAGCAACGACTACCGCGGCAAACGCCCATTGTTCGTAGCCATCCTGAACGGCGCATTCATGTTTGCTTCGGACCTTTTCAGGAACCTAAGCATCGAGGCAGAGATCAGCTTCATAAAGCTGGCATCTTACAAAGGCACCAAATCAACCGGCAGGGTGCTTACCGCGATCGGGCTGGACGCAGACATCTACCAAAAGCATGTCATTATCGTAGAAGATATAGTAGACACGGGCAAGACGCTGACCAAATTCCTGCCCCAGTTAACCCATCAACAACCGGCATCCATTAAGATCTGTGCGCTGCTGCACAAGCCGGAGGCCACCGTAAACCCTGTTACAATCGACTACCTCGGGTTCACCATTCCCAATAAGTTCGTGGTAGGGTACGGGTTAGATTACGATGGGCTTGGCCGAAATATCCCTGAAATCTACCGGTTAACGGAATAGAGGCAGGCGGGCAGCAAAATTTCACAATTGTTATACCTTGAATTACAGCAGAATGTCCGTAAATTACGGTTACTACCCAAACAGGCTGTCAGGGACCTAACGGCTTTCATACTTTCAGCGTATAGGAGTATAAAATTAATTGGGAAGCAATACGTTAGATTCTTAACCAAAAATCCAGGTTGAAAACTGTACTTGTCATAGTTTTCTCGTTCCTAAGTCTTTCCGCCTTTTCACAATACTACCTCCGTGGAGAAGTGAAGGATGAGCGGAATACACCCCTCCCGAATGTAAAGATCCTATTGCATTCGAGCGGCTATGTATACTACTCAGGTAATACCGGGGGCTTCGGCATCATGCTTTCTTCGCTCAGGGATTCCATTACTTTCATGCTGGAAGGCTATCAATCCCACTCGTCGCGCCTCGATGCCCGCGAATACCAGAACATCACTTTAAAGCCCTTATATACCGCGGCCAACGTTCAGAAAAAAAAGCTGCTGTCGTTTACCAAGGACCTTAAGCTGGAGGACTGGCATGGCTGGACCGTTGGGGGTGAAACCTACAGCTCCCTGCTTGAAAATGAGTTTGTAGCGGCCCGCAAATTCCCCGAAACGGGATTCGCCATCAATATCGATAAGGCCTCATACAGCAACGTGCGCAGGTTTTTAAAGATGCAGACCACCGTGCCGCCCGATGCGGTGCGCATAGAAGAGATGCTGAACTATTTCAACTTCGGGTACAAGCCGCCTCCGCCCGATAGTATATTCCATATTGAATCCAATGTTTCCGATTGTCCCTGGAACCCGGAGCACCAGCTGCTGTTCCTGCAGGTATCGGCCCGTAAGATCGATTTTGAAAAGATTCCGCCGAGCAACCTGGTATTCCTGATAGATGTGTCAGGCTCCATGGACATGCCGAACCGCCTGCCCTTGCTGAAATCGGCCTTTAAATTACTCGTGAACAACCTGCGCGATAAGGACACCGTGTCCATTGTTGTGTACGGCAGCACCGTGGGCGTAATGCTGCCACCCACCTCGGGCAAGGAAAAAGAAAAGATCAACAAGGTGATAGAAGAGCTGAACCCAGGCGGCAGCACGCCGGGCGAATCGGGCATACGCACCGCATATCGCGTGGCAAAGGCACAATTCATCAAGGGCGGCAATAACCGAGTGATACTGGCCACCGACGGCGATTTTAACGTGGGCCAGGCATCCGAGGCCGAACTTGAAAACCTGATCACCCAACACCAGCAATCGGGGATATATCTCACCTGCCTGGGAGTGGGCATGGGCAATTACAAAGACTCCAAGTTGGAAGTGCTTGCCCGGAAGGGCAATGGCAATTTCGCTTACCTCGACGATGAGAAGGAAGCCGAAAAAGTATTGGTGAAGGAATTGACCCAAACACTTTACACCGTTGCGGACGATGCCTACCTGGAAATAAAGTTCAACCCGCAGCTGGTAAAGGAATACCGCCTTATTGGCTTTGATAACAAACTGAAGGCGCTCGCCGATTCCAGCACCGAGCTGGAAGGCGGAGAAATAGGTTCAGGGCATTCCTTGCTAAGCATCCTGGAGTTTGACCCCGCATTTGCCGCCGACAATGGGTTCAGCGCCCCGCTGGCCGACGTGCATATCCGCTACCGCCTCCCCGAGGATACGGTAAAGCGCATCATGAGCTATACCTGCTTGTACAACAGCGTTGACTTTAAAGACCTGCCTGCCTGCCACCGTTTTGCTACCTCGGTGGTAATGTTCGGAGGGTTGTTGAAGAAATCGAAATACTTCAAGAACGTGAGCTGGTACGATGCCATGAACATAGCCAACCAAAGCTATAATCCCAAGGACCTTGTTCAAAAAGAAATGATAGACCTTATCGACAAAGCCAGGCGCATCTACTCCAAAAAGCGCAAGAGGGGCGGACCCTGATCAGCATAAAACAATCTGGATTGAGATTTGTTGTACAACTGGAAACCCCATCCGGGGAAATTGTATTGCATAGCCGCTTCGGCATTATTCGAACTAAAAAACATATGTATGAAAAAAATGTACGCGTTTCTGTTGATGGTGTTCACAGTGTATAACGTTGCCGCACAAACGGAGCACGGCAATTGGCTGATAGGAGGTTCTTTTGTGCTGAATACAAACGACAATAGCACTACTATCGGCCTCAACCCCACGGCGGGTTATTTTGTAATGAACAACCTGGCCGTCGGTGGAACGGTGATACTCAATTATACCAAGTTCGGCAACAGCAGGAGCACTACGTTTGGCGCAGGGCCGTTGGTGAGGTATTATTTCGGTCAAACCAATATCAAGCCCTTTGTTCACGGGGAGTTTGGGCTTATTTCAGAAAAGACCAAGGTGGGTGCTAATTCCAATACTGAAAACGGCATCAATTTCCTGCTGGGACCAGGACTAGCCGGTTTTTTGAACGAGAATGTGGCATTGGAAGCTTTGGCCGGGTATAGCTATACCAAGCTTAAGGATTTTGATGGTGATGGGGGATTTGCATTTCGTGTAGGCTTCCAGGTGTATTTAAGGCCGAGGCGCGCCGTTGAACAAATCAGAACGGGACAGTAACTGTTGAATCATCCGGCATCTGACCGGTACGCAATTAGCTCAGCTTATGGTACTGGTCATATTTTTATATGTCGCTAATAAATTAATCCGAAAACTATCCGAACATTTCGCGGACCTTATCAAAGAAGCTCCGTTCATTTTTATCAGGATTGGGCTTGAAGTTGGGGGAGTTGCTCAGCTTCTCCAGCATTGCCTTTTCCTCGCTCGAAACATTTTGCGGCGTCCAAACATTCACGTGAATGAGCTGGTCGCCCTTTTCATAACTGTTCACCGCGGGAAATCCCTTGCCCTTTAACCTGAATATCTTTCCGCTTTGCGTACCTGGCGGTATTTTTATTTTAGCCCTTCCATCGATGGTGGGAACTTCTACCTGCGTGCCGAACACGGCATCGGTAAATGAAATGTGCAGTTCAAACGCCACATTCTGTCCATCGCGCACCAGCTCGGGGTGCGCTTCTTCTTCTATCAGGACGATCAAATCGCCCGCGGGGCCTCCGCGCTCGCCGGCATTGCCTCTTCCGCTTACATTCAATTGCATGCCTTCCTGTACGCCCGCCGGTATGTCGATGGTTACGGTCTCATCGCTGAACACCCTTCCTTCTCCTTTACACGACGCGCATTTTGCAGTTATCACCGTGCCTTCGCCGCTACAGGTAGGGCAGGTGGTAACGGTTTGCATTTGCCCCAGGAAAGTATTGGTAACCTTGCGCACCTGGCCGCTGCCGCCACAGGAGCCGCAGGTTTGAACGCTGCCTTTATCCTTTGCGCCGCTGCCGCTGCACGTATTGCAGGGTACGTATTTTTTTACCTTGATGCTCTTGGTAACACCCTTTGCTATTTCCTCGAAATTCATTTTAAGCTTTATGCGCAGCGTACTTCCGCGCACGCCGCGGGTACGTTGTCCTCTTTGCCTTCCTCCGCCACCGAAAAAGCTTCCAAAAATGTCTTCACCGAAAATATCCCCGAACTGGCTGAAGATATCTTCCATGTTCATATTGCCGCCGCCATAACCTCGGCCATTGCCGCTGACGCCTGCATGGCCAAAGCGGTCGTATTGCGAACGCTTATCGGCATCGCTTAATATTTCATAAGCCTCTGCGGCCTCTTTGAATTTTTCTTCCGCCGATTTATCGCCGGGGTTGCGATCGGGATGGTATTGCATGGCAACCTTGCGGTACGCCTTCTTGATTTCATCTTGCGAGGCGCCCTTTGCTATACCCAACACTTCGTAATAATCTCTTTTTGCCATGGTATTTTGGTTCCTTGGTTTTTATTTTCCTACCACCACTTTCGCAAAGCGGATAATCTTATCGTTCAGGTAATATCCCTTCTGCACTTCATCCACCACCTTGCCTTTCTTTCCGGGCACGGGTATTTCGGTAACGGCTTCGTGCAGGTCGGGGTTAAATTCCCGCCCGATGCTTTCCATAGGCTTCAGCCCTTTTGCATACAACGTATTCCTAAGCTTATTAAATATCAACAATATGCCTTCTTTTATAGAATCGAGGCCTTCTGTTTTTTCTATCTGCTGTTGCGCACGGTCGCAATCGTCCAATACGTCCAGCATGGAACCGATCACGTCCTTGCCGGCGGTTTGTATCAGCTCTACCCTTTCACGCGCATTGCGTTTGCGGAAATTATCGAACTCGGCCACCAGTCGCAGGTACTTATCCTTGAACTCACCCACTTCAGCCTGTAAGTTTTCGATCAGGCCTTCTATTTCTTCACGTTCTGTTTCTCCACGCCCGGCGTCACTGATATTTATCGCGGGCTGTTCACTGTCATTCGTTGCGCCAGGATTGTCAAATTCAGCATCCTGGTCATACGTGCTTTTTCCGTCCGGCTGTCCCGAATTTTCCAATATCTCTTTTTCCGTCATAGCTCATTGAAAATTAAGTGCGAAAATAAGGTAGTCAAATGGTTTGCCAACTACCTTCTTGCAGCCAAATTGGCGGTCAGTTTCCGGCATCTGTTCCGCTACCTTTGCGCCATGGCAAATTTGATCTTAAAACGGAAGATTGCGCCCCGCATCGCACAGGGACATCCCTGGATATTCGCAAACGAGGTAGACACGCTTCCGCCCGGCCTTGAAGGCGGGGAGATCGTGGACGTTCATTTTCACGATGGTAAGTTTGCCGGCCGGGGCTATGTAAACCCCAAATCGCAGATCATTGCGCGCCTGCTAACACGCGATAAGAACGAGCTGATCAATGAGCAATTCTTCCTCCGCCGCATACAACAAGCATGGCACTACCGGCAGCAGATAGGCTACCGCGAAAACTGCCGGCTCATATTCGGGGAGGCTGACCATTTGCCCGCCCTCATCATCGATAAGTTCAATGACTATTTTGTTATCCAAACCCTGGCCCTGGGCATCGATAAATGGAAACCGACCATTGTGAAGGCGTTAGAGACGGTTTTTGAGCCCAAAGGCATTTACGAGCGCAACGACGTGCCCGTGAGGGAATTGGAAGGCCTGCCGCAACAGAAAGGGTTCTTGTCAGCCCCCTTCGATACACGCATCATACTGCGCGAGAACGGCTTGCAATTCTACGTAGACATTGAAAATGGCCAGAAGACGGGGTACTTCCTGGATCAGCAGGATAACCGGCGGGCGCTGCAGCACATTGTTAAGGGGGCCGATGTATTGGGCTCATTTTGTTATACCGGCACTTTTGAGCTGCACGCTGCGTTTTACGGGGCAAAATCGGTACTGGGGCTCGATATATCCGAAGCGGCCGTACGCCAGGCCGAAGAAAATGCAGTATTGAATGGGCTGCAGGACATCTGTAAGTTCCAGGCCGTCAATGCTTTTGATGCGCTGAAATCCTGGGCCAGGGACGGCCGCCAATACGACGTGGTTATACTGGACCCGCCCGCCTTTACCAAGAGCCGGGAAACTATCCAGAAAGCCATCACAGGGTATAAGGAGATCAACCTGCGCGGCATGAAACTCGTGCGAAAGGGAGGCTTTTTAGTGACCTGTTCCTGCACCAACCTCATTCAACCCGACCTGTTCCTGGAGATCATCCGTATGGCGGCAAAAGACGCGAAAAGAGAATTGCGGCAGGTTACCTGGCAGGCACAATCCAGCGACCACCCCATTATATGGGGGTTGGACAATACGCATTACCTTAAATTCCTGATCGTACAGGTGGTGTAAAGCGCAAACTGAAAAGGGGGAGTGTTATTTGCTTACCTGGAACCGGCCGGAGTCAACGATCTTGCCCGTTTTATCCCGGATCTGGAAGATGTATACGCCGCGGTAAAAATCATTGAGATTCACAACCGTTTTGGGAGTGAGATTGGTAACGTCATATACCTTTTTACCCAGGAAGTTGAAGATCTGGAAGGTGTATGATTTATCGAACTCTTTTTGAAAATCGAATGTGATGAAGGATGTGGCCGGGTTCGGATAAAACTTCACAATACGGGCTTCCGGTTCCGTTCTTTGGGAACCGTCCCGATCTTGTGCCGAAGCTCCAAAAGCGGTGAGAACAATAAGTGATAAGATGTATAAAATCCTCATCAACGGATACGATTTATTAGAATTACCTCAAATTAAACCCATTTACTTAGAAATACAAACACCTGGCCAAAAATTTTCCCTAAAATGAGTAGAAGTATGCAGCGTTTTTCGTAAATGTACGATCTGCAGCCGGCTCATCAGGCGGGTATCTGCAAAGCTTCATTGATCTTTCCAAAATCGGGAATTTCTCCCGCATTCTCCAGCACTTCCGCATACCGGATAATTCCTTCTTCATCTATCACAAATGCCGAACGCTTCGAAACGCCTTTCATATCAAACACCCAGTTGTCGTACAAAGAGCCGTAGGCCGCGGATACTTCTTTATTGAAATCGCTTAACAAAGGAAAGTTCAGCGATTGTTCCTGCTTGTATTTATTGAGCGTAAAAACCGAATCGACACTAATGCCCAGCACTTGTGCATTGATGTTATTATACGCTGCTATATTATCCCGCACGCTGCAGAGTTCCTTGGTGCAAACTCCCGTAAATGCCTGCGGAAAAAACAGCAATACCACTTTCCTGCCTTTGAAATCGTCGAGGTTTACCCTTTCCTTGCTGGAGTTGAACAGGGAAAATGCAGGGGCCCTTTGTCCAATCGATAGCTTCATACTTCAAATTTCTTAATAACAGCTATCTTCAACAAATGTTATAACCAAAACTGCTTTTATGAGAAAATATATTGCGGAACTCATCGGCACTTTTTTTCTTGTATTAACGATCGGCATGGTGGTGCTGGGCGGCAAAGGCGATTTTGCTCCCATAGCCATCGGCTCTGTATTGATGGTAATGATCTACGCGGGCGGATATATTTCCGGCGCACACTATAACCCGGCCGTTACAGTAGCGGTACTCATACGCGGGCGCATCGCCATTACCGAAGCCATCGGTTACGTGATCGTGCAGGTGGCGGGAGCAGGATTGGCCGCTTATCTTGTTTTATACTTCATGCCCGATAGCGACCCATTAGCCACAGGGCTTCCTGAAAAGTTCAAGGCTTTGCTTGCTGAATTGACCGGAACTTTTGCACTGGCATACGTGGTATTGAATGTGGCCACGTCAAAGGAAACAGCGGGCAACAATTACTTCGGATTGGCCATTGGGTTTACTGTGATGGCAATGGCCTACGTGTTCGGCCCCGTATCAGGCGGCGCATTTAACCCGGCGGTGGCAATTGCGATATGCCTGATGGAATTGGCGGTGTGGAGCGATATATGGGTGTATATGGCCGGTTGTTTCGGCGGGGCGATACTGGCCGCCTTTGTATTTAAAATATTAAATACAGAAGATGGAATAGCGAGTACTGAGTTGTGAGTTAAAATTTCGGGCAAAGCACTTTGTCCCTGCTGGAATTATACCTGTCAAGAAAACCGATATAAGTAACCGATAATTCAAACCCGCCGCGGCTCTGGCTGGCTGTCTTCAACTGCGATACGTTCACATCATAGCTGATGGCTACCGACACCGGCTCCATGTCTATTTTAATCACGGGTATCAATGCATCTTTCCAGCGCAGGAATGCGCCTGCATGCAGCACGTAATCAGGATCGTCGGGATCAGGACCTAATTTATAAGAATACATTGCGCCGCCAATGGTTTCGCTGAACGGTCCTTGTACAGACTGGTCGGCCTGCAGTGTGAAGAAAGTATTGTCATCGATATGGAACTTGACGCCGGCGGAAAAAACGTACTTCGGGTTCAATTCAATTTTCGGGTTGCGATAAAAAGAATTCTTAGGCCTGTTTACGTGATGGTAAGCAGCGCCGAGGAACATGGTATTGGCCTGGTCCGTTCCGAAAGTGGTGTTGAAGCTTGCGCCAAAGCTGCCATCGAAATAATTAAGGTTGGCATTGGGAAAATATTCTCCGGAAGGAGCGCTGGGATCGTAGCCTCCACCGCCGTATTGGTTATCGGTGGTCATTTTGGAATAGTCGATGCGCTTTTGCACTATCCCCGCCATGAACCCCAGCGAAAGGTACATGGTCTTTTCGCCGCTTAACGATTTATGGTAATTGAACGCGGGCAGCAAATGCGTGCTGACCAGTCCTACCGTGCCCGCCTTGTCGTATAACACCTGCAATCCCGCTGTAATAAAATCATCGCCCTTGCCAATGGGCATTTTGTATTCCGCATTGAATGAACCGGTGCGGTAAGCATTGGTAAAGCTGTTCCATTGGTTGCGGTATACGCCCTGTACGCGGATGTCGCCTTCATAAATGCCTGCCAGCGATGGATTGCGTAACAAGGGCGCCTCGAAGAATTGGGAAAAATGAATATCCTGCGCCTTCAGTTGAAGGGAAAAAAATGCGGTTGCCAGCAGTAAGCAGCATTTCATACTACAGGATTTTGGAGAAAATATCATTCTAAAGTTACGCATTTTGCCTCGTTTAACGTATCAGGGCCACGTTGCCCCGGTACGGAATGATGGTTGCATTTTCACATATGAGCTCTGCCACGTACACATACACATCGGCATCGGCGGGCTTTCCATTGGTCAGTCCATTCCAGCCGGCAAGCGGGTCATTTACGGAGAAGTTCTTCCGTTCGAACACCATCTGGCCCCACCGGTTGAAGATGCGCAGCGACTGCACGCGTTCGATAGCGCGTCCCCTTACATAAAACACGTCGTTCATGCCGTCGCCGTTGGGTGTAAATGTATTTGGAATAAAATAGTTCGAATTATTGCACACAACCGTTACCGTTATATCCCGGAACGATACGCAGCCGTTGCTGTCCGTAACGGTTACTTTATATGTGGTATTGAATTTCGGGTTGGCATACGGTTGCGGGCAGCCGGTACAACTTAGGTTGGTAGGGGGTGTCCAGTTAAATAACATCGCATTGCGGCTGTACGTAACCGGTAGCGTAATGCCCGTTCCTAATATGATCGTAGGATCGGCCACGATGTTGATCACCGGCAGCGGCACAACGGTTATATCCCTGGTAATGGTGTCGGCGCATCCTATTGTATTGGTTGCTTCCAGCGTAACCGTTTTAATACCTGTTGAGTTGTACGAGGTTATTACGGTTGGCTGCGTGGACGTCAGGCCGTTATACGTCCACTTCCAGGTAATGGCGGTATCTGGCTGCGCGAGGCTTGCCTGCAACAGTGCCGGCGCATTGATACATACAGGGTCGGCCGTGTTGATAATGGGTTGCGGGGTCCTGTGCACCGAAATGGTATCATACAATGTTTTTACGCAACCGCGCTGGGTGCCTACCGTCAGCGAAACATAATAGGTGCCGGCATCGGTGAACGTATGAATGGCGTCTTTAGCTGTAGAGGTAATGCCATCTCCAAAATCCCACACGCTGGATACGATGGTGTCGTTGGCAATGGTATAGTTGGTGAAGAACACTGTGCCCGTATCGCAGAATTGTTTCCTGTCAACCGCAAACAAGGGTTCGGCGCCGTATATCCTCACCACATCCGGGCCCCCCACGATGATCTGGCAATCCTGTTTATCCTTGAGCAGGATGTAAGGGCTGTAAAAGCTTGGAGACCTGTAGAAATGTTGCACGTTCTGGTTTTGCGACGAATCGATGCCGCCATCGCCGAAGTGCAGGTAAAAGGTTGTATTCGGCGGCGGCGTAACAGAAAAATCAACCAGCAATTCATTACAGGCGGTTAAAGGCGTGTACGTGATGGGCGTGGTGTACGGATTGAACACGTTAATGATCTTCACAGCCGAATCGATGCAGCCGCCAAAGCCGGCAACATACAGTTTGGCTTCGTAGGTTCCATATGTATTGTAGAAATGCCGCGGGTCCTGCAGGTTGGAAGTTTGTCCATCGCCAAAGTCCCAATAATACGACTCATAGTCGGTGCCGCCGAGGAAGAACTTGGTTTCCAGTGGCGGGCATATTGCCGCTGTGTCCGTTGCGGTAAACGCAGGCTTCGGCCGCCGGATATCGATGTAATTCACCTTGGTAATGGTATCCGTGCAACCTGTTGTGTCTGTAACAATCAGCCTGACGGTATACAATGAATCGTTGCCGGAATAAGTATGCAAGGGATTTCTTAAGGTCGATGTGTTGCCGTCGCCAAAATCCCAGTAATGCCCGGTAATATATCCACGCGATGTATCGGTGAATTGCAGCGCTCCACCGGGGCAGTATTTTGTAGCGGCCGCCTTGAAACCTGCCCTGGGCGCGGTAATGCGGATGAGCGAACTGATGGTGGTATCGTGCGTGCAACCCAGGTTGTCCGTTACCGTTAGTTTCACATTGAACAATCCGGTGTCGGTATAATTATGCGTAAACGGCGGCGCGGTAAAGGTTTGCGAATTGCCGTCGCCAAAATCGAATCTCCATTGCGTAATGGCGCCGGCAGGCGTTGAAAGATCGTTGAAGCTGATATTGGTATTTCTGCATCCGCCGGTATCGGGCGCTGCAAAATTGGCAACGGGCCCTGTTACCGTAATATAGTTGTTGACTGTCTTGGTGTCCACGCACCCGTTCATATCTGTAATGGTAAGCGTGATGCTGTACAATCCATTGCTGGGGAAACTAAGGTCTATAGAGCGGCCGGGGCTTTGTGGTGGCCCGCCATTCACCGACCAATCATATTGATAAATATTTGCGGCGTTGCTGTTGATGGCTGTAATGGTAATTACTTCGTCTTTGCAAGGTGAGGTTTCACTCGCAACAAAATCCGCCAGTTCCGCTACCAGCGTTACCGGCAGGGTGATAGTGTGCGAACAACCGCCATTGGTAACCGTTAGTGAAACATTGTAAGTGCCCAATGCGGGATACGTAAATGATGGGTTTGCGCTGGTGGAAGTGCTGTTTGCCGGATCGCCAAACTGCCATAGATAACTAACAGGGCCATACACGGGGTTCACCAACGACCGGTTTGTAAAGAATACGGTGTATTTATTGGCGCAATTTACAGAGTCGCTGAAGTTTGCTACGGGTGGCCGCACGGTGATGTATTGTACTTTGGAAGTGGACTGCGGGCAACCATTGTTATAAGCTGTAAGCGTTACGGTAAACGTGCCTGTGTCGGTATATGCGTGCACAGGGTTTTCGGCGGTAGATGAATTGCCGTCGCCAAAATCCCAGAACCACCTGTCGGCAGGATCGGCAAGGCTGGTGAATTGCAGCGCACCCGCGGCGCAGGCAAGCGTGGTATCAACAGTAAAATCAACATTTGCGGGAGGCCCGGTCCTTACCGCATCGGTAACGATTATGGAATCTGTACATCCGCCATTGGTGGTAATGCGCAGTTTTACAGTATAGGTGCCGGAATCGGTATAGGCGTACGTAGGGGTGGGCGAGGTGCTGGTAGCGCCATTATGACCGAAATCCCAGAACCAACTGGCCACGCCATCCAATGATATTACATTGCCTGCCGGTGAAAAATCGAAAGGAATACAACCGCCGTTCGGAACATTGGTTATGCTCAGCACCGGTTTCTCTATTCTTATGTAATCTACCTTGCGCGTATTGCTCTGGCATCCGAAAGAAGTAGTGATCGCCAGGCTCACCGTATACTGTCCATTGTTCTGGTAAGTATGCGTGGGGTTTTGCTGGGTAGATGTATTACCGTCGCCAAAATTCCATTGCCATGCTACTGCATTGGGCGATATGTCCTGGAAATTCACCGTGAATGGACCTTTACATGCATAGCGCACGTTTGAAGTAAAATCAACCGCGGGTGATGTTAATACCGTGATCTGTTTGGTAATGGAGTCGGTGCAGTTTGCATAAGTATTGCGCAGCTTAACCTGGTACACGCCCGGCGCTGTAAAGGTCTTAACAGGATTGGCAAGGATAGAAGTGGTGCCATCGCCAAAATCCCAGAACGACGAAACAGGAACAGGTGACGACGCGTTGTTGAATGCTACGGGCCTGTTAAGGCAGGCGCTGTCCGGCGCGGTAAAATTGGTATTGGAACCATTGATGGTTACCGGCCTGATAAGCGTATCTGCACAACCGTATTCGCTGGTAGCGATCAGTTGTACATTGTACGTACCGCCGGTGGCATATACGGTAGATGGGTCCTGCAAAGTGGAATTATTACCGTTGCCAAAGTTCCATGCATAGGTAATGACGCCCGGCCCGCTGGTTTGGTTTAAGAAGTTGGTGACAAAAGGCGCGCGGCACACAGTATCTACTGCGTGCTGGAAGTCGGCGCTTACGCCCGATACAACACGGATATAGCGGTAACGTCCCTGCGAACCGGAGCAACCTGTGGTGCTGGTAACGGTAAGGGTAATGGAATAGAACCCCGGTGTATTGTAAACTTTCACAGGGTTTTGCTGGGTGGATGTTGTGCCATCGCCAAAATCCCATGCCCATTGATTGATGGAACCGCCGCTGGTGTCTATGGAAAGATCTTCGAATTGTATCTGTGCGGGCACGCAGGCTATGGTTTTATCAGCACTGCTGATAGCCGTAGGCGAAGGATATACCGTGATATAGTTGGTGCGTGTAATGCCATGCGTTCCGTTGGCATTGCGCACTACCAGGGTTACGGTATAGGTGCCCGGGGTAGTATAGACCGTGGTTGGATTTTGAAGATTGGATAGTTGACCATTGCCCAGGTCCCAATTCCAGAATTTAGGATCGCCTGTTGAAAGGTCCTGGAATGACACAGCCAGTGGGGCGCAACCCGATGTGCTGTTTGCGCTGAAATTGGCTACCGGCGCCTGAGCCTTTGCCAGCAGTGTGAGCAATATGAATGCGAATGAAACTGCAAGTGATTTGCATACCCCGGAGTGCCGGGCAGTGCGGAATAAAGCCTGTGCTTCAGTAGGTAAAAAACTGTTCGCCAATTGCTCTTGGTTTTGTAATCAGGTACGTAATCAACGGATAAGAGCGATATTGCCCTTAAAACTGAACACCTGGTTGTTTTCACACACCACGTCTATCGTATATACATACACATCCTGCGATGCTAGTTTTCCTTTGTAAGTTCCATTCCATCCTTTGGTGATGTCATTCGTCTGGAAATTTCCCTGCTCAAACACCATTTCACCCCAGCGGTTAAACACCCTGAAACTCTTAACGCCATAAATTCCCTTGCCCCTCGGATAAAATACGTCGTTCATGCCGTCGCCGTTGGGCGAAAACGTATTGGGCATAAATAAATTCCCTTCTACGCACACTACAAACAGGGTCACGTCGTCGCGGGTCACGCATCCTCCCTGGTTGGCCACTTCCAGCGTGTACTTGGTGGTTTGTTTGGGACTGGCTACCGGCTGCGGGCAGGTAACGCAATCGATCCATTTATCTGGCCACCAGCGCACGGTCTTTACATCGGCCGAAAGCATCGGTGTAAGCTGCACAGAGGTCCCAACGGTAATTGTCTGGTCTTTTCCCGCATCTACTAACGGATATGGATACACCACAACCGGCACATAACCCGTATCGGTAAAGCAATTGTGGGTGTCTCGTCCTACTACCCTATACATCACCGTTGTATCGGGCCTGGCCTTGGGGTTGGAAAGCGCTGGATTATCGAGTCCTGTAATGGGAGTCCAGGCATATAGCTCGGCGCCGCTGGCCGATAACATATACGATTCTCCCTTGCATAAGGTGTCGCCTGACGCCGTCCGCATACTAAACGGTTGCTTAACCGTGATTAGTACTGAATCAACCGCGGTACAACCGAAAATATTTTTACCCTGTACAGCATACAGCCTGTTTGAATCGGGCGCCGCCGTAGGGTTGGGACAATCGATACACGAAAGCCCGTCGGCCGGTTGCCAGTTGTACTGCATGCCGCCCGTTGCCACCAGGGGGGTTGACTGATACCGGCATATGGTAAGGTCGCCCGGGGCCTGTATTACCGGTAAAGGCCTGGCCCATACGGGATAATACGCTGTATCGTCGCAGCCGGACGAGTTGGTCAGTATCAACCGCACATTATAATTGCCTGCCTGTTGGTATGTTACCGCGGCGGGGTCTTTGAGTGATGAATAAGTGTTGTTCCCAAAATCCCATCGCCATTGCAGCACTGATGTGTCCTGGTTCAGCAATTGGCCGTTAAAGTCCAGCAGGGCCGGAACGCAGGCCGCCGTATCGCCGGTGATGCCAGCTGCCGGGCTCGGCACTATGCGCAACGGTGCGATATTATCGGCCGTATCCCTGCAATTATGCTGGGTAGTTACTACCAAGCTAATGGGGTATTGACCGCTTTGGGTATATACATGCGAGGGATGCTGAAGCGTGGAAACAGTCCCGTCGCCAAAGGTCCAGTAATAGCCGGTGATGAGATCGTTGGACAGGGATGAGTCGCGGAAGAATACCCTACCGGAGTCGCACACAACCCGCTGGCTCATGCCTAATGCGGCATTTACGCCATAAATGCGGATGGTATCGCGACCGACTATCGGCACCTGGCAACCCTGCGGGTCGCGCAGGATCATTTTTGGTAAATATTCTCCCATTTGCGTGTATGTGTGCGAAATGCTGGAATCACCGGTATGCACGGTGGTACCATCGTTGAAATCCCAAATAAATGAGACCTGGTCTTTCGTCTGGGCTATGAATTTTACAGTAGTAGGCACACACCCGCTGTTGCGGTCATAACTGAACGTTCCCTGCGGCCCTCGCACTACTATTGTTTTAACTAGGGAATCGATGCAGCCTCCAACGCCTACAACAGTCAGTTTTGCTCGGTACGTTCCGGGGTAGGTATAAAAATGCAA
The DNA here is from genome assembly GCA_035628135.1 of Chitinophagaceae bacterium. GTDB lineage: Bacteria > Bacteroidota > Bacteroidia > Chitinophagales > Chitinophagaceae > DASPKM01. Next base: position 36,006 of record DASPKM010000005.1, read on the forward strand.
AGGGTTCTGCAAAGAAGATTTCGTTCCATCCCCGAAGTCCCATTCGTGACTGATAAAATGTTGCGATTGATTGGTGAAATTGACCACCAACGGCGGACAACTGCTCACTGAATCACTTATCGAAAATTGTGCCACCGGGTTTCGCACGGTAATGTATTGCGGCTTCACCAGCGTATCTGTACAGCCGTACACGTCTTTAATGGCAAGACTGATAGTATACAGGCCTTCGGCCGAAAAAGCATGCAGCGGATTGTTTTGTACAGTGGATTGCCCATCGCCAAAATCCCAATGGTAGGTAAGTCCAGGCCCGGTGGAGGTGCTTACGAACCTGATGGACTTATCCACACAGGTGACCGTATCCACTGCACCGAAAATCGCTTCGGGCTTGGAGATAATGACTGAGTTGGGGCGTGTGATTGTGTCGCGGCAGCCGATGTTATCCACCACGATCAGTCTTACCGTATACTGTCCCGCGGTATTGTACACGTGCTGGTATGGAGGGCCGGTCAATGAATCCCGTTGACCATCACCATACTCCCATATCCACGCAGTAATAGGATGAACGCCATCGGAAGTAGAAGCGTCGTTGAACAGCACAGCCGAATCCAAACATACGCCGGGCGTTATAACGGTGAAATTGGCATCGGGACCATAAACACGGATGTACAATGGTTTAATCAGCGTATCCAAACAGCCATTGATATCTCTTATCACCAACCGGACAGTGTAATTTCCTGAAGCGGTATAAATATGGTTGATCTGGCTTCCGCCATTTTGCACAATGCCATCGCCAAAGCTCCAGGAGTGCATTGAAATGTGCGCGGTATTGATGTTGCGGGTGCTGAAGGTTACCACGCTTCCTTTACAGATAACAGTATCACTGGCGACAAAATCAGGTACTTCGGCTATGATGTGTATCTGCCGTTGCGTAATGTGTTCGCAAGTATCGTTGCGCACCGTTAGCTGCACCATATAGGCGCCGGGCGCGGAATAAGTATGCACCGGGTTCTGCTGGTTAGAGGTATTGCCATCGCCAAAGTCCCAATGCCAGGTAAGCGCACCGATGGAGCGATCGATGAACTTGCGCGTGAATGGATCAGTGCAACCTGATGAATCGATAAACCGGGCAATCGGTGGCTTGATGCGGATGTAATCCACGATGCGCAGCGTATCGCGGCAGCCGTTATTGGCAACCACAAGCGTTACGGTAAAATAACCCGTGTCCTGGTAAAGATGTATGGGATTTTGTTCGATGGACGTGCCGCCGTCGCCAAACTCCCAGAACCAGCTGTCGGCTACTCCGCCCGTTGATAAATCACTGAAATGAATTGGCTGGAACGCGCAGGCAAATCGCGGCGTAGCTGAAAAATTGGGCTGCAATTTTATACCGACCCTAACCGCGTTTACTATTGTCAGCGAGTCGGTACATCCGCCGGCGGTTGTAAACACTACTTTGAGCGTATAGGTGCCGGGATTAATATAAGTATGTATCGGGTTAAGACCGGTTGCGGTGCTACCATCCCCAAAGTCCCACGACCACGAAACGATCGGATCTACGGACGAGATACTTACAATAGGCTGGAAGGCCAGCGGCGCACATCCTTCTTTAGGTACGTTGGTAACAGACACTACCGGCCGCCTGATCTGAACAAAATCATTTCGGCGCAAGGTATCGGTACAACCGGCCGCATTGGTCACGATAAGGGTCACGTCGAAAATTCCTGCGCTGGTATAAGTATGTGTCGGTTGTGCGGTAGCAGCCGAATCACCATCGCCGAAATACCATTTGTACGATACAGCGCCGGCAACATTGCTATTGAACGTGGTAGTAAGCGGGGGTTGGCAGGCAGTTGTATTAACGCCGGTAAATGCGGCCACTGGCTTCGGCAATACCACGATCGGTTTGCTGATGGAATCCCTGCACGCCCCGAAGTTGCTCACCAGCTTTACGGTGAAATTGCCCGGAGCTGTAAATACTTTTACGGGATTGAGCGCGGTTGAAATGGTACCATCACCAAAATCCCAGAATGCCGAAGCGGGGTTTGGCGCCGATGTATTGGTAAACAGAACACCTGTTCCTTCGCACACAGTGGCCGGGGCGCTGAAATCAGCGTTTACCGTTCCGATTGTGATGGCCTGGGCCCGCACCAAGGTGTCTACGCACCCCCTGTTATTTCGGACTATCAGCCTGACGGTGTACGTGCCGGGAGTATTGTATATATGGGTAGGATTGGCAAGCAAGGAGGTACCGCCGTCGCCAAAATCCCATTGATACGATAATATGCCCGTGCCGGTGCTGTGGTTGGAAAAGCTTACCGGCGTGGGAGGGCGGCAATTATTGGGTGCGTTGAAAGTAAAGTCTGCCTTTACGCCGTCGTTGAGCTTGATGTACTGGATCTTAGTGAGCGTGCCTATGCATCCGCGGGAATTTTTGACCTGCAGCGAAACATTGTAATTGCCCTGCGAAACATACATATGGTGCGGGTGCTGTACAGTGTCGGTGGAGCCGTCGCCAAAGTCCCATAACCAGCTGGCAATGGTACCGTCGCCGGCAGTGCTTAGGTCCGTGAATTGAACGTCTAGCGGAAAACAACCGCTGGTATCTGAAGCGATCAGGTTCAGGGTAGGGGCCGCAAAAACCGTTATATAACCGGTTTTTACTACCGAGTCTGATTGCGAGCCATTGCTCACCACCAGCTTTACGGTATAGGTGCCGGGATTGAAATAAGTGGCTGCCGGGTTTTGAAAGTAAGAGATGGTGCCGTTGCCGAGGTCCCATTTCCAGGACGTGGGACTGCCTGTTGACTCGTCCTTGAATCGTACCACGAGCGGAGCGCATCCCTGCGTAGTATCGCTGGAAAAACGGGCTGCCAGCTGCGCCGAAACCGGGTTTAAAGCGGATAAGGCCAGGCAACAGGTAAGCAGTAGTATCGGGTATAACGGTTCCCCTTTCCTCATAAGTTTCCGGATGGGGTCAATTTTTCATAATTGGACACGGCAAGGTAGTTCATTTATGCTAAATAAGGTACGCACAAAAACGGGCCTGAACGGGTTAAAGTATACGGGGATTAAAAAGTGGCTTGAATTGTTATACGGATAACAAGCTATTCACAATAACTATACGCAGGTGCTTTTGCAAAGGTTGACAACACAGACGGCATGGGTAAGATAGAGGTTGCAAGGATGCGCAAATGTGCGAATTTGCGTGCTGCACATTTGCCCCGTCACTTCTTGTGCAACTTCAAGGTATTTGTAACACCGCCGCTGGTAAGCGTGGCGTGCACGTATACCCAGTCGTTGTCGGTAATTTTCCAAAGCCCGTTCAGCCGCTTGAGGGGAAGGCCTGCGCTTGGAAAATTGGAGTTGATGGTCATGGCGCTGGCATCACCCGCCCAGGTGCCTGCGGTGGTCCCGGCGGCCTTAATGCCTTCTACCGTTCCATTGCTGTAAAACTGGAACTCGTAGCCATCGAATTCGGCGGTAACATTATCAGTGCCCGATATATATTCCTGCACATACCAGCGGCCGGTGGTCATGGCCGTAATCACCAGGTCCATCTTCTTTTTTTCGACCGTTCTTTTGCAGGAAAAAAACAGGGGAACAAAGGCAAGGGCGAGTAGTATGTATAGCTTTCGCATAGGCGTATGGAATTTAAGCTTAAAATTGGTAAATCTTTGCGTATTTATCAAGCAGGTATTGCATAAAATGTGTTATATCAAGTGGTTGTCTGCAAACCTGTGCGCACAGTTCTTCGCTGGTATAATATCGTCCATGCACATGGATCTTTTGTCGCAGCCAGTTTACTAATGATTGATACGTACCATTCTCTATTTCGGTTTGCAGGGATGGGATGTCTCGTGTAGCCTGGTCAAAAAACTGTGCCGCATAAAAGCTTCCAAGGCTATACGTTGGAAAGTAACCGAAACTTCCGTGGCTCCAGTGCACGTCCTGCAGGCAGCCATTGCGGTCGTCCGGAGATTTAACGCCCAGGTACTGCTCATATTGTTCATTCCAGTAAGCCGGTATGTCCGCCACCCGGATTGATCCTTCCAGCAGCCGCTTCTCCAACTCGTACCGTATCATTACATGAAAATGATAGGTTACTTCGTCGGCTTCGGTCCTGATAAGTGAAGGCTGCACTTTATTGATGGCCGCATAAAACCTGTCCAGCGGCACCTGGCCGAGCTGTTGCGGGAATTCCTTTTGCAAAGTGGGATAATGGTATCGCCAGAAAGCAAGGCTGCGCCCAACCTGGTTCTCCCATAGGCGCGACTGCGATTCATGAATGCTTAATGAACAGGCTTCGCCCAGGGGCAGGCCATATTCCGATGCGGGTAGTCCCTGCTCGTACAAGGCGTGGCCCAGTTCATGAATGGTGCTCCAGGTCATGTTGTTGAAATCCTTTTCGTCAATACGCGTGGTAATGCGCACATCGTATGGGCTGAAACTGGTGGTGAAGGGATGCTCGGAAATATCCTGCCTGCCTGCTTCAAAATCAAATCCTATCTGCTTCAGCAGCTGCATGCCGTAGTTCCACTGGCTGTCCTTTGAAAAATGCTGGTGCAGGAACGCATCGTCGACCTGCGGCACAGAACGGATCTTTTGCAGCAGGTCTTTCAGCGGCGTGCGGATGTTTGCAAACACGCCATCGAGCAGGCTTACGGTAGCCCCGCGTTCATAATCATTCAGCAATGCATTGTATGGATGGTCGGTAAAGCCAAGCAGGTGCGCTTCCTGCTTTTTCAGTTCTACCAGTTCTGACAGGTCGGGCTCGAACCTGGCAAAGCTGTTGAGCTTCCTGGATTCTATCCAGCTATGGAAAGATCGGTTGACCGTTTCCGTGAGTTGCCGCACGAACTCGGGAGACAATTTCTTCGCCTTGTTATAATCGTACAGGCTCAGTTCTATATTGCGGCGCTGCATGGGCGAAAGCGTGGGTTGTTCCAGCAGGCGCTCCAGCATGTCGGCCGTTTGCTGGCTGGCAAAGAAGCGGTGCGCCAATTCGGAAAGGGTGGCCAGTTGGCGGCCGCGCAGGGAAGCGCTCTTGGGGGGCATGTAGGTTTCCTGGTCCCACTGCAGTACCGCGTAGGAATGCCGCAGGTCTGCGATTTTTTGTAAATGTTGTTCGTAATCCGAATAAGTCATAATGTGAAGTGTGAAAATATGAAATGCGAAGGTGTGAAGATATGTATGAAAACCATTGCACACTTTTACGCTGTCGCATCTTCACACTAAATTTGAACCATGAACATCAGCGAAATCATTGCGCATCTTGAAACCATTGCCCCGCCCGCTTTCCAGGAAAGCTACGACAATGCCGGCCTGCTCACCGGTTTGCCTTCGTGGCAATGCACCGGGGCGCTCATTACACTGGATGCTACCGAGGAAGTGATACTGGAAGCAAAGGGCAGCAATTGCAACCTGGTGATCGCGCACCATCCCATTATTTTCAAGGGACTTAAAAAGATCAATGGCCGCAACTATGTGGAGCGGGCCGTGATCGCAGCAATTAAAAATGATATCGCCATTTACGCCATCCATACCAATCTCGATAATGTAATACAGGGTGTAAGCGGCAAGATGGCCGCGTTGCTGGACCTGCAGCAGGTGCGTATTCTTTCCTACAGGCAGGACACGCTTAAAAAGCTATTCACTTTTGTACCGATAGAAAGCGCCGAGGCCGTGCGCAAGGCGGTGTTCGATGCAGGCGGTGGCAATATCGGCCAGTATTCCCAATGCAGCTTCAACATGGATGGGCTGGGCACGTTCATGGCCAAGGAAGGTGCGGACCCGTACATCGGTGAGATAGGCAAGCCCACCACAGCGCGCGAAATGAAGATAGAGATCATCTTTCCCGCTTACCTGGAGGGTAATATCGTGCAGGCAATGCTGGAAGCGCATCCCTATGAGGAAGTGGCCTACGATGTAGTGGCGCTTTCCAATACTTACCAATATGCGGGCTCGGGCGTGTTAGGCGAATTAGCCGAGCCGATGGATGAAAAGGCCTTCATGGCAAGGCTCAAGGAGGTTTTCGGGCTGGCGATGGTCCGGCATACGCCCTTGCTCAACCGGCCGGTGCACCGGGTGGCGCTGTGCGGGGGCGCGGGCAGCTTCCTGATAGCCAATGCTTTAAACGCCGGGGCCGATATGTATGTGACCGCCGACGTAAAATACCACGAGTTCTTTGATGCTGAAGGAAGAATGGTGATCGCCGACATTGGCCATTTTGAAAGCGAGCGGTTTACGGTAGACCTGCTGCATGAGATTTTAGTGCAAAAATTCCCTACCTTTGCCGTCCTGAAATCGGGCGTACAAACAAACCCGGTCAATTATTTCTGAGTATGAGTACTACTAAAGAATTCTCCGTCGAAGAAAAATTAACTTCCCTCGTTACCCTCCAAAAGATTGAATCCAAAATGGATGAGATCCATATCCTGAAAGGCGAGCTTCCCATGGAAGTGCGCGACCTGGAAGATGAGATCACCGGGTTAAATTCCCGCCAGGTGAGGATAGAGGAAGAGATCAACGGTATACAGGAGTTCATCAACCAGAAAAAGAACGCCATAAAGGATGCGGAAGCATTGATCAAAAAATACGAGAAGCAGAGCGAGAACGTGAAGAACAGCCGAGAGTTCGAGGCCATCAACAAGGAAATAGAAATGCAGCAACTGGAAGTAAAGCTGGCCGAGAAGCACATCAAGGATGCCAACGAAGAAATAGCCGAAAAAGTGCAGCAACTGGAAAGAGCAAAGAAAAACATCGGCGCCAAGGAAAGCGTGCTGAAGACGAAGAAAGATGAGCTGGAAAAAATCATTGCCGCCAATGAAAAGGAAGAGAAGCAATACCAGAAACTGGCAGGAGATGCAAGGCATCACGTAGACGAACGCCTGCTATATTCGTATGACCGTATACGTAAGAATTACCGCAACGGCCTGGCAGTTGTGCCGGTTGAGCGCGATGCCTGCGGAGGATGCTTTTATTACATCCCCCCGCAAAAGCAAAGCGAGATCAGGCAGCGCAAAAAAGTAATGGTGTGCGAGAATTGCGGGCGCATTTTGGTTGACGAGGAACTGACCAATTCCGTTGAGTTGAAATAACGATTTTCAAATGTGAAAAAAGCCTCCCCATCCGGGAGGCTTTTTTCATTAAGTTTGCCGCACCCATGCTGCGCCGCTTGTACATACAGAATTACGCCATCATCGATGAAATAGACATTTTGTTTTCCGGTAAGCTGAACGTAATTACCGGGGAAACCGGCGCGGGCAAGTCCATACTCATGGGAGCGCTTTCCCTTATTCTCGGCAGCCGCGCCGATACAGGCGTTTTGCTCAACCGCGATAAAAAATGCGTGATCGAAGGCATTTTCGACATTGCGCATAAGACCGGGATCAGGGATTTCCTTCAATCGAATGACCTTGACCCGAATGATGAATTGCTCATTCGCCGCGAGATCTCACCCAACGGCAAGAGCCGCGCATTTGTAAACGATACGCCGGTAAACCTGGAACAACTCCGCCAGGCGGCATCACTGCTGGTGGACCTTCACCAACAGTTCGATACGCTGGAACTGGGAGAAACCAGTTTTCAGCGCGAGGTACTGGACGCAATGGCTTCCAATAACAACCTGCTGAAGAAATATCAATCCGTATTCAACAACTGGCGGTTAATGCAGCGATCCCTGCAGGAACTATTGGACCGCCGGCAACAGTTCCGCTCAACCTACGATTACCACCAGTTTTTGTTCAACGAACTGGAAGAAGCTTCTTTTACCGATAATGAACTGGAAGACCTGGAGGCCGAACTGAAGCTGTTGGAAAATGCAGAGAGCATCAAGAGCGTATTATCTGCTGCCGCATACCGGCTGCATGATACGGATGAACCGATCGTACAGCAATTGAAATCCATCCACCATCAGTTGAATGCATACGCGGGTTATCACAACGACCTGCCGCATTTATTGCAACGCCTTCATTCCACCCAGGTAGAATTGCAGGATATTGCCGGCGAGCTGGAGCGCATGAACGATCACATCAACCACGATGCGCGCCGCATCGAACAGATCAATGAGCGCATATCGCTTGGATACAAATTGCTGAAGAAGCATGGCGTGCAAAACACCGCAGGCTTGCTCGCGGTGCAGCACGAGCTTTCGGGTAAGCTGCAGGCGGTATTGGATATCGACGAATCGATATCGGCAAAAGAAAAAGAAACCGCCGCGTTGTTACACGGAGCAACTGCATTGGCGGAACAACTGCATAGCGCACGGCTAAAACAGATCAAGCCGCTTGAAAAGGACGTGAATGAATTACTGGCAAGGGTAGGCATGCCGAATGCCCGGATGAAGATAACATTGGCAAACTGTGAGCTCGGCCTGTACGGAAAAGACGTTGCGGAGTTTTTATTCGATGCCAACAACACCAATCAATTACTGCCTTTGCGCAAGGTGGCATCGGGTGGGGAGTTGAGCAGGTTGATGCTCTGCATAAAATCGCTGGTGGCCGAAAAGATAGACCTGCCTACGATGATCTTCGACGAGATCGACAGCGGCATATCAGGCGAAGCAGCGCGCCAGGTAGGAATGATCATGAACGACCTGGCAGCCATGCGACAGGTAATTTGCATCACGCACCAGCCGCAGATTGCCGGCAAGGCGCATGTGCATTTTTACGTGTATAAAGAAATCGTGAAGGACGCCGTTAAAACGAACATCCGTCAATTGAGCAGGGAAGAGCGGATTACCGCTATCGCGCAGATGCTAAGCGGTGAGAAGCCTACGGCCGCGGCGATTGAAAATGCGAGGGAGATGTTGAATTGAGGGATATTATTCGTTACCATATCTTCGCTGTAATATATAATAATTGAACTGTCATGGCATATAACTTACTCAAAGGCAAAAAGGGAATCATCTTTGGAGCATTGGACGAAAAATCGATAGCCTGGCGCACAGCGCTGCGTTGTCATGAAGAAGGCGCGCAGATAGTGCTTTCCAATGCGCCTGTGGCATTGAGAATGGGAGAGATCAACAAACTCGCCGAAGCCGTGCAGGCGCCCGTTATAGGCGCCGATGTTACCAATATGGATAACCTTAAAAAGCTGTTCGAGGAAAGCATGAAGCATTTTGGCGGAGGCATCGACTTTGTGCTGCATTCCATTGGCATGAGCCTGAACGTGCGCAAGGGAAAGCATTATACCGAGCTGAATTACGAATGGAACCAAAAGACCCTCGATATATCGGCCATGAGTTTGCACCGCGTGCTGCGCACGGCCTGGGACATGGATGCGCTGAACGAATGGGCAAGCGTGGTGGCCCTTACTTATATCGCGGCGCAACGCGTGTTCCCCGATTACAATGAGATGGCCGATGCCAAGGCCCTGCTGGAAAGCGTTACACGCAGCTTCGGGTATCAATACGGTGTTCGTAAAAAAGTAAGGGTGAACACCGTTTCGCAATCGCCCACGCGCACAACAGCGGGCAGCGGCGTAAAAGGGTTCGATGGATTTATCAGCTATGCCGAAAAAATGAGCCCCCTGGGCAATGCCACCGGCGACCAGTGCGCAGATTATTGTGTTGCACTTTTCTCGGACCTTACCCGGATGGTGACCATGCAAAACCTCTTCCACGACGGCGGCTTCTCGTATACTGGGGTAACCGAGGCCGTTATTCAGCAGATGGAAAAATAAATACTACAACTCAACAAATGCATTGGATAGAATACATAGGCTTGCTGGGAGCGTTCCTGTCCAGCATCACCTTTATCCCGCAAGTATACAAAGCATGGCAATCCAGGAGCATTGGCGACCTTAGCAGCTGGATGCTCATGATAGTGCTGACCAGCGTAATAGTATGGCTGGTATATGGAATTTACCTGGACCTGTTGCCGGTCATAATCGCCAATGCGGTAATATTGGCACTGGCTTTAATGCTGCTGTACTTTAAACTTACGTTTAAGAAATAAATTAAGGGTTCAATACATCATCAGGCCGGGAGTGGCGCCTTGCCTAATATTCGTCTTCGTTGAATAGAAAATCCTCCTGCGAGGGGTAGTCAGGCCAGATATCTTCAATGCTTTCATATACCTCCCCCTCATCTTCCAGCTCCTGGAGATTTTCAACCACTTCGATAGGGGCGCCGGAACGAATGGCATAATCGATCAGCTCGTCTTTAGTAGCTGGCCATGGGGCGTCTTCAAGGTATGAAGCCAATTCGAGAGTCCAGAACATTTGGTTTGGTTTAATTTTTTAAAGGAAGCACCGGGTCCGGATTTTTCGCAAAAGTAATTTTTACAATGAATCCACAAAATTCTTCTTCACAATTTAACGCCGCGGCTCCGCTTCTATTTTATTAATTATTGCCGAATATGGAATACCGGGGCTGGTTAATGTCGGCCCGAACCATTAGGTTTGTGCCTCAATGCATTAAAAACGTTGCATGCTCACCGCAAAAAATATCCAGAAATACTATGGTAGCCTTTGGGTTTTAAAGGGAGTAGACCTGGAAATCCGCAAAGGAGAGATCGTCACCATTGCCGGTCCTTCGGGCTCTGGTAAAAGTACTTTGCTGCACATTTTAGGAACACTGGATAGGCCCAGTAATGGTGAAATTTACCTGAACCAGCAGCCATTGTTGCAGTTAAACGGAAAAGCGATGGCGGCTTTCCGCAACCGGCACATCGGGTTCGTGTTCCAGTTCCATCATTTGCTGCCCGAATTTACCGCGATAGAAAACATTTGCATACCGGGTTGGATAGCGGGGCGGAAAAAGAAAGAAGTATCACAAAGGGCCGAGAACCTTTTACATACCCTGGGATTGGGCGACCGCATGAACAATAAGCCCATGGAGCTTTCCGGTGGCGAACAACAGCGGGTAGCGGTGGCCCGGGCGCTTATCAACGAGCCGGATATTGTTTTTGCCGATGAACCTACGGGCAACCTTGATTCGGCCAATGCAAGGGAATTGCATCAATTGTTTTTTGAGCTCCGCGAAAAGCTCAGGCAAACCTTCCTTATCGTTACCCATAACGAAGAACTCGCGGGCATGAGCGATAGGATATTGCACATGAGGGACGGAAAGATCATCAACTAATCTGTCAAATCATTGGTCGTTAAATCAATGAGTAATTGGCACTGGCTCATTATTGGTTGACAGAACGCCGGCGGTGATGTTCGGGGTTTGGACTACGGTAAACGCGGAAACCGGGCTAAAGCGAATGTATGGTTGAAAATGTGTAGTTCGGTTATCCGAATGCCGGATAATCACGATTCGGCACAAATTGCGTTAATAAATAGCAAATAGTTTACCGCATATTGCACCGCTTACTCACGCCCTGTATATTGCAGCGCTTTATCACATTAACCCCTAAACTCGCATCGATGAAAAAGTTTCTACTCCCTGTTTCTCTTTTCACCGTTCTTATCTGCGCCAGCTGCGCTTCTATTGTAAGCAAAAGCATTTACAACGTACGGCTCGCCAGCTCACCGAGCGAGGCCACCGTTCAGGTATTCGATAAAATGGGCCGTGAAATATTCAATGGCACCACCCCCACGCAGGTGGAGCTTAAAAGCGGCGCCGGGTATTTTAAGAAGGCCGAATACATCATAAAATATTCCAAGGAAGGATACCTGACCAAGGAGGTAACCATTTCCGCCGATATCAACGGATGGTATTTCGGTAATATCGTATTTGGCGGATTGATCGGCTTTTTGATCGTGGACCCCGCAACAGGCGCCATGTACCGATTAGACCGGACCGACTTAAATGAAACACTCGCCCCGCAAACGGAAAAATCCACCGGCGCAACGGGCAATCCTGGAATACCCGCCACTGCCAGAGAAAGCAAGGCCGGTGAAAAATCGCTACATATCATCGAGCTGCAACAGGTTCCGGAACATATGAGGAAGAACCTGGTGATGATTCAATAAACGGGTGATTCCAATAAAGGATAAGTTGAAAGTTCAACGTTGAAGGCTGGATGTTATACGTTGAATGCCGGATAGCGGTGATGGCGCATGACATCACTTGGGCGCCCGCGCATACAGGAACATTGCCACTAAAGAAAAGATAATATTTGGCAACCACGCTGCCAGCATGGGGTTCAGGTCGGCATTGGTAGAAAATACGGTGGAGAAAGTATTCATACCAAAAAACAATACGCCCAGCACCAGTCCCATGGCCAGGTGAAGTCCCAACCCGCCCCTGGTCTTGCGCGAAGCAATGATGGCGCCTATAAGCGTAAGTATTATTACCGATACCGGGGTAGCGTCGCGTTTATGGCGCTCCACCTTAAATTCATTCAGTCCTTCCTGCCCGCGGATGTTTGCCTGCCGGATGTATTCCTGCAGCTCCGGCGTGGTCAGCTTGTCCTTCATATACCGGTCGCGCCTAAGCTCGGAGGGCTTTAAATTAAGACTGATGTTCATAGATGGTATCTGCCTGAGCGTTTCCGTGAGCCCGCTTACTTTCCGCTCAATTACGTTCTCCAGCTTCCAATCTTTCCGGGCAGTATCCCATTTAATGGTCTCGGCGCGCAGGTTGTAATTGACCTTGTTGCCGTTCACGCGTTGCAAAAAGAAATTAGAAGCCGATTTATTGGTGGTATCGTAATACCGCATGCCCACAAATGTGCTGGGGTCTACCTGGAAATAATAATTGTTGTTGCGGTAAAGGCCGGAATAGTAAGAGCTGTGTGCGTCTACATACCTGGTTTGGAAATTTCCCCTGATCACATTGGCCTGTGGTATCAGGTACCGGCTCGCAAACCAAAAGCTAAGCCCTAAAAATATGGCGCCTACCAGGTAAGGCCGCAGAAAACGGTTGTAAGGAACGCCACCCGCTATGATGGCCACGACCTCCGAGCGCCCTGCCATTTTTGAAGTAAAAAAGATGACGGCAATGAACACCATCAATGGAAAGATCATGGAAATAATAAAGGGCACAAAGCCGGCATAATAATCCGTGAATATCTCGACGGTGCTTAAGCCCGACTTCACGAAATCGTCTGTTTTTTCGCTGGCATCGATGGCTACCGCAATAATGGAAAACATAAGCAGCGTAAACACTACGGCCACCAGGTATTTTTTCAATATGTACCAATCCAGGATCTTCATGCACTGCTTTTTCAGGCGGTCAAAAGTAGGGCAAAAAACCGTTGAGGGCTGTGAAAGCTACGCTATATTTGGTATAAGTTAGAGTTGAAAGTTAAAAGTCAAAAAGTTAGGGGAACACCAAGCACGCTTCACGTATGTTCAACAAACTGCTCTCTTACATAACCCGCTATATTCAACTGACAGACGATGAAACCGCCTTCCTTGTTTCCTTGCTCAAGGTAAAGCAACTGCGCAGGCGCCAATACCTGCTACAGGCAGGCGACATCAATAAATACGAGTGTTTTGTAAATTCCGGCTGCCTGCGCGCCTACCTTATCGACGAGAAAGGCCAGGAACACGTTACGCAATTTGCCATAGAAGAATGGTGGATCAGCGATATGCACAGCTATCTTACCCAAACTCCTTCGGCCTACCACATCGATGCATTGGAAGATTCAGAACTGGTGGTCATCGACAGGCCCAATTACGAACTGCTGCTGGAGCGCATTCCCAAGTTCGAGAAAATGTTCCGCATCATATTGCAAAACGCTTTCATTGCACAGCAGCAGCGCATTGTGCAAAACATCAGCCTGCCCGCGCATGAACGCTATCTTTCCTTCGTTCAAAAATACCCGAAGTTCGAGCAGCGGCTGCCTCAGCACCAGATAGCATCGTACCTGGGTATTACACCGGAATCGCTTAGCCGCATCCGCAAACAATTGGCCGAGCGCCCCTGACTGCTTAACATACATCAATAGAATTTCTTATCACACGTCATTGGACGAAAGGCTGATGCCAAAGCAATTTTGTGCATCAAAAAAAAATATTTATGAGCACAGTACAACAACAAATCGCGCACCTGAACCAACTGGTGCTGGAAGGAAAACCAATGGAAGCATTCGAATTGTATTACGATGATGAAGTGGTGATGCAGGAAAATGCGCAACAGCCCACCGTCGGCAAAGCGGCCAACCGCCAACGCGAACAGGATTTCTTCGGCAGCATCACCGAGTTCCGCAAGGCGAGCGTATTAGGCGTAACCTATGGCGATAACCTTACCTCGGTGATATGGGAGTACGATTATACGCATAAGGATTGGGGCGTGCGCAACTATACCCAGGTATCGGTGCAGCATTGGAAGAACGGAAAGATCGTAAAGGAACAATTCTTTTATGGCAACTAAGGGTGGCCGTTGGCGCTGCCGTAGGTCATACAGCTATACCGCCATTTAACCATTTTGTCGTTTGCCGTCTTGTATATAACAGTAGCTTACTGGTAAAATTTACTGTATGAAGAAAATTTACCAAATCTACTGCCTCCTGGCATTGCTGCTCATGAGCCTGGGCAGCTTTGCACAATCTCTTAACGGCGACAGCCTTCGCGCACAATTGCTGAAAGATTGGGAGCGTGCAAAGGCCTATACCAAAGAATACCTGGACGCCATGCCCGAGGATGGCATCAATTACAAGCCCACGCCGGAGATCCGCAGCTTTGCGGAACAAATGCTGCACCTGTCGCAGGGCAACGTAGGGCTTTCATCCAATGCCAGCGGCAAGCCCAGGATCTACCAGGGACAGAACCTGGAAAAAATGGAAGAGTTCAAAACCAAGGCATCCCTTACTAAGGTAGTAATGGAGTGCTATGATTTTGTGATCGATGGCATCAGGAATGCGGATGTGACGAAGTGGTCGGAAAAAGTAAAGCGTGGCAATTTCGATGAAACAAGGCTGGCCTGGTTGAATAAGGCCTTTGAACACCAGACACACCATCGCGGACAGACCACCATTTATCTCAGGATGAAAGGAGTTACGCCGCCGAATGAGAAGCTGTTCTGATAAGTACTTATATACTGCCCGGGTACCAATATAACAGCTTGCATATTGAAGGAAGGACATAGGTTTTAATCAGGAGCCGTATACCTGATAGTAGTTCGGATAGCCTGATACATCCTACTATCCGAAAACGTCATAGCCCACTAGAACTTTCGGGCAAGTCTTGAGTCATGGGTTGTATCAGCAAAGCGCGAATCATTACCCAAACGGATAATGTTTCGCGCTTTTTCCATTTATATATCTGTATACGTTTGCATCTGCGTAGCTAGCGTTTGGATTGATCGTATCGGCGGCTGATATGTAGGGCATCAGCAGCGTCATATTTGCGTACTTTCGGGCAAATAATAATCTTTCATGGCAGGTCAAAGCGCTGGCATTTTGGTGTACCGCCGGGATAAAAAAGGCGTTGAGTTTTTTCTTGTGCATCCCGGCGGTCCTTTTTGGGCTAAGAAAGATACAGGAGCATGGTCTATTCCCAAAGGAGAGTACGAAGCAGGTGAAGATCCATTGGCTGCCGCCAAACGCGAGTTCAAGGAAGAAACAGGACAAACCATCTCGGGAAAATTCATTGCCCTAACGCCTGTAAAACAAAAATCAGGTAAAACCGTGCGCGCCTGGCTGGTGCAGGGCGAGGTGGATGCAGACAATATAGTCAGCAATACCTTTCAACTGGAATGGCCTCCACGATCGGGAAAAAAAATAACCATTCCCGAAGTAGACAAGGGCGGTTGGTTCGACGCGGACACCGCACGCGCTAAGATCAATGAGAAGCAGGCCGGGTTGATTGAAGAAGCGATGAAGCTGATCAGGGATTAACCGGCTAATCGACAAAGCAAACCGCTATCCGGATTTCTGTAACCTGAATTTATAAACAATGCTTATTGATCAAGGCTGCCCCGGATCTTCCGGATAATCAGCAACCTCTCATAATCTCGTTTTTAACCTCTCCACCATTTCATTCTTCCAACTCTGAAAATCTCCGGCAATAATATGCTTCCGTGCCTCCGCAACCAGGTATAAATAAAAAGCAAGGTTGTGCACGCTGGCAATGGTCAATCCCAATATTTCTTTCGATTTTACAAGATGCCGGACATAAGCCTTGCTGTAATGCTGGCTTACTTCACAGGGAATGCCATCGTCTATCGGACTGAAATCCTTTTCCCATTTTTTGTTATCGATGTTGATCACGCCTTTCGACGTAAACAGCATGGCGTTGCGTCCATTGCGCGTAGGCATAACGCAATCGAACATATCTACTCCCAATGCAATGCACTCCAGGATGTTCCAGGGAGTGCCTACGCCCATGAGATACCGGGGCTTGTTTGCGGGCAGCAGGTCGCAACACAGCTCGCACAGCTCATACAATTGTGCCTCCGGTTCGCCAACGCTTAGGCCGCCTATCGCATTGCCCACGGCCTGCTTGGAGGCAATGTAGCCGCACGACTGTGTGCGCAGGTCGGTAAACACGCTGCCCTGCACAATGGGAAATAAATTTTGCGTATATCCATACCTGTCAGGTGTATGCTGAAACCGCTCCATGCACCGGTCGAGCCAGCGGTGCGTAAGTTCCAGTGATTTTTTTGCATAGTCATATTCGCTGGGAAAGGGCGGGCATTCATCAAAGGCCATGATGATATCGGCGCCGATGCTGCGTTGAATGTCTGTAACGGATTCCGGCGTAAACAAATGTTTGCTGCCATCGATATGGCTTTGAAACAGCACGCCTTCTTCACTTATCTGCCGGCTGCCCGCTAATGAAAACACCTGGTAGCCGCCGCTATCGGTAAGTATGGGCCTGTCCCATCCATTGAAGCGGTGTAACCCGCCTGCCGCTTCCAGCACGGTAGTGCCGGGCCTAAGGTACAAGTGGTAAGTATTGCCGAGGATGATCTGCGCCTGTACGTCGTGCTTCAACTGCTGCTGGCTCACGGCCTTTACGCTGCCCGCGGTGCCCACAGGCATAAAGATGGGCGTTTCTATTTCGCCATGGTCGGTAATTATTTTTCCTGTCCTTGCTTTTGTTTGTGAATCGCTTAACTGCAGGTGGAACTGTAAGGCTGGCATAAGGCGCAAAATTAAAGCTTGAAAATTGAAGTTGGAGGTTGCAGAAGTTTTTCCTTTATTTTCGCTGCTGCGCGCAAACCGTAGAAATGTATGAACCCTCTGCTTTGGAAGATTGACTGGGGCCTTGTAGTATTTTGTGTATTCGCCCTGGTAACGGTCGTTCAATTATTTTATCATTGGTGGTTTTTCAGGAGGATCTCTTTTTTCAACCCTCCGCAAAAAGCCAAATCGCAAACGCATCCCGTTTCCGTTATTGTATGTGCCCGCGACGAAGCGGCCAATCTCGTCAAAAATCTTCCCGGCGTTCTCGTGCAAACCTATCCCACCACCCATGAAGTGATAGTAGTAAACGACAATAGCGTAGACGAGTCCAAATACGTGATCGCCGAGTTGCAAAAAACTTTCAAGAACCTGCAACACGTTCCCCTCACGCACGAGGCCAAAGGAATACCGGGAAAGAAGTATCCTTTATCTATCGGCATCAAGGAAGCAAAGCACGAAATAGTGCTGCTGACCGACGCCGACTGTGTGCCCGCTACTGAATTCTGGATACAAAAAATGCAGGATGCATACGACGATGGCATAGAAGTGGTCATAGGCTATGGCGCCTATCATAAAAAGCAGGGAATGCTTAACAAGCTCATTCGCTTCGAAACCTTTCAATCGGCCCTGCAGTTCCTTTCATTTGCTCTTGCCGGCATACCATACATGGGCGTAGGAAGAAACCTTAGTTATAAAAAGGGATTGTTTTTTAAGGTAAAAGGCTTTTCATCGATGAACCATATACCGAGTGGGGATGATGATCTTTTCATTAATAAAGTAGCAAACAAGCGCAACACCGCGATCGTGATCGATAAGGATGCTACCATTCTATCGGAGCCTAAAAAAACATTTGGCGACTGGTTCAGGCAAAAGACCAGGCATTTTTCTACCGCAAGGTTTTATAAACCCCTGCATAAATTTTTGCTCGGATTGTATACGCTGTCGCAATTTCTTTTTTATCCTGCTTTCATTGGGAGCCTGCTGTTGTACGACTGGCGATTTGCAGCCGGCGTTTTTGTGCTAAGGATGATCTCTTATTTTACCATCTATACAAAGGCATTGAAGAAGCTGGATGAAACAGACCTTACAGCATGGTTGTTGCTGCTTGACATCTGGCAATTTTTCTATTACATCATCTTTGCGCCGGCATTATGGAAGAAGCCAAGGAAAACCTGGAACTGATCACGCAATATTTTGCCGACTTCACGCCTGCGCAATTGCGGCAGCTTGCAGCGCTGGAGGCATTGTATAACGACTGGAACAGCAAGATCAACGTTATTTCCCGCAAAGACATCGGGGCATTGTATGAAAAGCACGTGCTGCATTCGTTAAGCATTGCTGCTGTATTTGAGTTTCCGGCAAATGCGGAGATCATCGACATAGGTACCGGTGGGGGATTTCCAGGAATTCCGCTCGCCATCTTTTTTCCCGACGTCAAATTTCACCTCGTCGACAGCATCGGTAAAAAACTAAAAGTGGTGGATAGCATCGCTTCGGAGTTGGGATTGACAAACGTTACAACCCGGCATACCCGCGCCGAGGATATCAAGAACCGCAAGTTCGATTTCGCCGTATCGCGGGCGGTAGCGCCATTGAGTGAATTATGGAAATGGGCAAAACCGTTGCTCCGCCGATCCGCCGTGCATACTATCGCTGATACCGGCAACGGTGAAAATGCAGAGGCTATGACCTCCACTCCGGGTTTGATTTGCCTGAAAGGGGGCGACCTGGCAACCGAAATCCAGGAAAGTGGCTGCCGTCCCCGGCTGATCGAAATCAGCGAATTGTTTGACAGAGAGTATTTTAAGGAAAAGTATCTCTTGTTTGTGCCTAAATAGTTCCCTTTGCCGGACAAAAACTACCAGTTTGTGGTATTTGCGGAATCGTAATAAAAACCACCTTTGTACTATGCCAATCAGTGTTTGTATTGTAGATGATAACCTGGACATCCGCTCCGCGCTGGAGCAGATAATCCAGATGTCTGAGAATTGCCTGCTGCTCAGCAGCTTTTCAACAGCAGAAGAGGCCATCCAGACGATCCCGCTGTTAAAACCCAATGTAGTATTGATGGACATTAACCTGGACGAAGGAGTAAGCGGTATCGAGTGCGTTCGCCAGTTGAAGCCAGATAACCCCGACATACTGTTTATGATGTGTACCGTATATGAGGAAGATGAAAAGATATATGAAGCGTTAAGCGCGGGCGCCAGCGGCTATATCCTGAAGAAAACGCCTCCCGGCAAATTGCTGGAAGCCATTAAGGAATTATACGAAGGCGGCGCTCCCATGAGCAGCCAGATTGCGCGCAAGGTAGTAGCGGCTTTCCGCCAACGCCCGGCCGAATCCATGGTTACCACCGGAACATTGAATCCCGGCGCCAATAATATTCGCATGCTGTCGAGCCGCGAGAAAGAAATACTGGAATTGTTGTCGAAAGGATTGGTGTATAAAGAAATAGCCGCGCAGTTGTTCATCAGCGCCGAAACCGTGCGCAAGCACGTGTACCACATCTACGAAAAACTTCACGTAAACAATCGCGTGGAGGCAGTCAACAAATTTTTTGGACGGTAAATAAAGTCAAGTCATTGGGTCAACAAGTCATTAGGTAATTAAACCAATGACTTAAGTGACCTAATGACCTAATGACTTGTTCGTGATTATTTCACAGGTGCGTGCTGCAGTTTCAATTGCCCTTCGTTTGTTTTGCGCAATTTTTCACGTCCTTTCAGCCTGTCGAAAAACACATTCATTTTTTGCGCCGCGCTGTTCCAGAAATGCGCATCCTCGGTAATTACCTTCAGCAGGCACAGTTTCGGATCGTCAATGCCGTCCGGTATCCAGGCCTTCATGGCAGGCTTCCACATTTCCTTCATCTTGCCGCGGTCCAGCACCACCATGCAAATGCCTTTAACGGTAACGTATATGTTATGTTTAGGATGTGAATAGATCAGGTATACGTTGTTGTCTTTGGATATTTCGTGGACTTTTTCTGAAAACTCGTTGGTAAAGAACCATGCATTGCCCTCATCGTCTACGTGCACGGTGGCCATTGGCCGGCTGAATAGCTGCATGTTGTCGTCGATGGTAGTGAACATGCAGGTGTTTACGTCGGCTACCAGCCTCTTGAATTTTGCTACAGCATCTTCCTGCTGTACTATTTTTTCGGGTGACAGTTTCTTGCTCATAAATTTTGATTTAAGGCATTTTCAAATATGGTCATGTAACTATCTTGTTCCTGCGCTGGTGCATGATATGGAACAAAGAACCGCCGAGCGCGGGAACCACCAATACAATGATGAGCCAGAATTTTTTCTGGTATGGTTTCAAATCGTCCGCACGCAGCACGTCCACTACCGACCATATCCAGTAAATCACGGCCATCGCGGCTCCAATATAAAGCAATGTCGGTCCGCCATTCACGTCGTTCTGCATCATATACAATCCCAAAAAGAAAAGCAACACGCCAATCACGTTAAAGATGAAAGCCGGTTTTCTAAGATTTAACATAGCAGAAATTTTGCAGCCTGGCGAAGGCTGGTTAAATAATCTGTTTCCCTGTAGGTAATACGAATATTATGCCACGCGAAAGCCTTAAATAACAGGCTGGTGTGCAGGCTTGGCCCTCGATTTCCATACCATAATTATCACCAACAAGGCTATGCCAGTCAGCGCCGTAGAAGCAATAGCATTAATGCCCGCAGACAAAGCATATTGTTTAATTACAATGCCGGCAAGCGCCCACACAATTACCAGCGCGAAATAAATATTGTTCCTTTTCAGCAACATGAATATTCCCAACGCCGCGCCCGCGCCTGTCATGATGCAAGCCCATAGCGACGCGCTAAGGTTAAACCCGTTCCAACCCAGGCTTACCAACCACGCGGTAATGTTTGCAATGGTGGCTATGGATATCCACGCCAGGTATACGGAAAAAGGTGCGTACACAAACCACCTGGCCTTGCCGTTGTAAAATCCCGCCGTGTGTATTTTGATGAAGATCCTTGCAAGCGTTGCGAGCAAGGCCAGCATAATGAGCACAGAGAGCAGCAATTGGTGATGATGCCAGGCAAATATCCAGGCAATGTTCAGCAGGCAGGATAGCGCGAATAAAAAACCGATGCGGTCAACCGCCCTTTCTTTTTTATCGATCTTTCTTTTTTCTATTTCGAAAAGGGTACTGCCCTGGTAAATGCAAAACAGCAACAGCAGCGCATAAATAACAGCCCAGATGGAAAATGTAACGGCAGCGGGTGTAAACAGGTTGGGGTATTGGTCCGAGATCTCGCCGGTGGTTTGCCCGTTAATGGGCAGGAAGTCGGCCAGGCCGTTCATAATAACGACCGCCGCAAAAGATACGATGTTGAGTATCTGCAAAAAACCTATTCGTTCATAAGAGCTCATAGCGTTGTTTGATATTACTGCAAAAAAGTCTTGCCATCATGTGTCCAGGTGCGATTCCGGGATTTCCCTTGCTTCTTTTTTTATGATAAATACCGCCGTTTTGTCGGGATGAATGCCGCCACCCATCCTGATGGCGTACATCCGCGTGAACTCTGCACCGAAATAAAGGATCACCGAAGAATAATACACCCATAGCAATATGAAGATGATTGAGGCTGCCGTGCCATACACGATGCCGATATTGGAAGTGCCAAGGTAGTAGCCTATCAGGAACTTGCCGAACAGGAACAGTACCGAAGTAAAGGCCGCGCCTATAAAGGCATCTTTCCACCTGATACTGGCATCGGGCAGTATTTTAAATATGGCCGCAAACAATACGGTTATAACCAGAAAAATGAGCAGCAGGTTCACCGAGTAAAAGACGTAAATCGTGCCTTCGGAAAACAGCCTGATCAGTCGTTCGCTTAGCATTTCCATTAAGGCGTTGATGACGAGAGCCACCAATAAAATAAATCCCATGCTGATTACAATCGAAAACGACAACAGCCTGTTGATGATAAACCGGAGCCAGCCTTTGCGGGGCTTGGCCTTTACTGACCAGATATAGTTGATGGAGTCCTGGATTTCGCCGAATACCCCGGTGGCTCCAAGGAACAGGGCGATAATACCGATGGTAGTACCGACGGTGCTGTCGTGGCTGCTGGCGGTATTGCGAATGATGAGCTCTATTTGCAGTGCTGCTTCCGCTCCCAGTAATTTGCTGAGCTCTGCGTATACCTTTCCCTGCACGGCGTCTTTTCCAAAGAAATAACCTGCAAGGGTGATTACGATAAGGATGATCGGTCCCATGGCAAATACCATGTAATACGATAACGAGGCGCTTAGCTTCAGGGCATTGTCGTCTACGAACGCCTGTCCCGATTTTTTCAATAAGTCGAAATAAGCTTTCAGCTTTTTCATACCTGCTTACTCAAAAAAGAATTGCCAGCCCTATTGGCGCACAGGCAGGCTCGTCGGGCCTCAATAAATGTTAACCGGCGGCCTTATGTAGAAATAATTGCTCAGTTCCGCGAAACATCGTTGCAACAACACAGGGCGAAGTTTGGCAACATTATTTAATAAGTACAATTGAAGCATCATTTTAAACAAGCTAAAATCTTTATTATGAGAAGTATTTTGTATGTAGTAGCTATAATTCTGATAATAGGATGGCTGTTGGGAGTGTTTGTATACAGCGCGAAAGGACTGATCCACGTACTGATAGTACTGGCAATCATATCCTTGCTGTTGGGCGTCATCCGCAGGGCATGAGTTTGTAACCAGCCAGCAACTTACTATACACGGGCCGTACCCGTGTTTTTTTTTAATTTAAAATGAAGGGCATTACCAGCGGACGCAAGGCGCGTGCGCAATGCCGGCAGGCAGCGGCGCAGCGTTGCAGCTCGGGTGAGTCGTATGCTTCACAAGTGGCTGCGCAGGCTTCACAGGATTCCAGGCATTTCCTGGCCATTTCCTGCAATGCGGCGGGCCGCCAGGCCAGGTCGAATAAAAGGCCGAAGCAGGCCTCTGCGCACTGCATGCATTGCAACAACACTTGTTTCCTGTTTACCGCATTTTTCAGTTGCATGAACACGCAAGTTTCGCAATGGAGCCACGCCCTGAAGCAAGCTGATATGTAGAAGTTCCTAAGCAAATTTGTGTTTTACAAAAGACCATTAAATTTTTTTGCCAATAAAAAAAGGCCGGTTAGAAAACCAGCCCGTCCAAATTGCAAGTACTAATGAAAAAAAGCTATTTTAATTTATTCTGACATTCCTTAAGCCTGTCCAGGTGAGTCCGGAGCTTAGGTAATGTGTTTGCTGCCCAAGTTTTTATTTCTGCGTCTGCGGCGTTGTTCTGCGCGTCCTCAAATTTCGCGATGCCCTTTTCATGCGCCTCTATCATATGCCCACACCAATCTTTATCAAATTCCTTTCCAGTTTTTCCATTGAGGGTATTGTAGTGATCTTTTTGTTCTGGTTTTTCTTCGGCCGGCAGGGTAATAGAGCGGGCTGAAGCGAAGTTCCTGATGTCGGACAGCGCTGCGGAGTGGTCTGTCTCCAGCATTTTGCCGATATCTTTCACTTCCTGTGCATTTCCTTTTTGTTGGGCCAGTTGTCCCATTTTAATTTCAGCCATATTGCTGGCGGCTGCGTCCATTAAAAATTGGGCATCTTTTTCCGCAACTGCGGTGTTAGTACCACCCACGGTAGTGCCGGTGTCGGTTCTGTTCGCATTAGCCGTGGTGTCATCGCTACCGGTTCCGGTACCTGAATCGTTACAGGCGCCTATGGCCAATACAATGGCAGCGCCAGCGAGAATGTTCCTCAGATTTTTCATGTCAATTTTTTTTTAATGAATAATGGTTAATCCGCGCGGCGTCCTTCGTTGTCCGACTCGCGGTATGAATCGCGCCATTGCTTTATAGTGTCATGCGCGGTTTTCAGCGATGCTTTTTGGTTCACGATAAGCTGGCGTACGTCCGCAGGCAGGGGCGCATCGGTCCTCAATGCTTCTTCATATGCTTTCTGGGCGGCATCTTCACCATATTCGCACGATGCCAGCACGGATTGCCTGCCCTTGCCGGTGAATACGGCCTTAACGTCCATCCACATACGATAGATCTTGCCCGAGAAGGTAGTGTCGGTGGCTATTTCGCCGCCATTGCGCGCTATCTCGTTCCTTAATTCAGAAGCGTATTGTTTGCTCTCATCCGCCATGCGGTGAAAAACTGCCCTCAGGTCAGCATCCTTCTCCTTAGTCTCCTCGATTGCTTTCTCATAACCCTCTACGCGGTCGTTGTTGATGCGGACGAGGTCGTTCAATACTTCGTTCAGTTGTTCGTTGCGTTCCATAATAAATTGTTTTTAGCAAGCAACAAGCACAAAAAATCGTACCGTTAAAATATCTGGCGTTCGGCGGGCGGGCTTTCAACTGTGGAAAAAAATACTCATCTGTCCGCTTGCGGGGTCTTAAGCGGCCAAATTAGAGTGGTATGGGTTTATAACTAGTTATTGAAAACGCCCTGATGAGTAAAACAAATACGGGACAGGTTGTCCGGATAGCTTGCATCCTACTCATTATAATCTTATTGGTTTACATTGCCGCGTACCTCAAGATCGTAATCGTTCCCCTGCTGTTCTCATTGATCTTCGCGGTAATGCTGTACCCCATGTGCAAAAAGCTCGAGTATATCGGACTGACCAAGGGACTGGCCGCTTTTACTTCCGTCTTTCTTACCTCGGTGGTGCTTGGATTTGTAATCTATTTCGCGTACAGCCAGGTGATCCGCTTCGCGGAGCAGGGACCGCAGTTCCTGGAGAAAGCGTCTGATCTGTACGACAAGTTCCAGGCGTTCGTCGCCGACACGTTTGGTGTCCGTCGCTCATCACAACCGCACCTGCAGCAGCAACTGGCAAAGTTTGCCAATAATACAGAAGTGATCGTGAGCGGGGTGGTGGGTTTTTTATCAGGGTTTATTACCGATGTAACGCTTATTCCCCTGTATGTTTTTTTCCTGTTATACTTCCGCGATTTTTTCCTGGAATTTTTTTACAAGATCATTCCTTCATCGGACAAAGAAGTGATAGACCTTACCATGAACCAGATTTACGATGTTATCCTTAAATGGATGCGTGGTATCCTCATCGTTATAGTGATCGTCGGCGTGCTGAATTCTATGGGACTGGTGTTTCTCGGAATAGAATACCCTTTCTTCTTTGGATTCCTTGCTTCGTTCCTTGCATTGATACCATATATCGGTATATTGATAGGATCGTTGCTGCCCGCGCTGCTGGCATTGATCACAAAAGATTCTTATTGGTATGCAGTAGGTGTTATCGGCATATTCTGGTTCATACAAATACTCGAAGGCAATCTGATTACTCCTTACATTGTCGGAAAAAATGTAAGCCTTAACCCGCTCATTGCCATCTTCAGCCTGTTGTTGCTCGGAAAATTATGGGGCCTGGCGGGATTGGTGCTCGCATTGCCGGTAACTGCCATTATTAAAGTAGTGTTCGACTCGGTGCCGGTGTTGAAACCTTATGGATTTTTGCTGGGTGAACCGCAGGCATATCATCTTAAGCGGCATTCGCGTTTGCACATCAAGCGGCTTACGAGCCTAAAGCTTTTACGCAAGAAGAAACTGACGGATCCGCCGGCTGATACTGGCATAAAAATTTGAGCGAAAATCTAGCAACATAACTCACCTCATTAAATTTCTCTTATGGCAAAGTATTCCAAAGGTGCTGGCGAAAAAGTAGAAAAGGCCATGCACGAAATGAAGCGCGGCAAATTAAAGAGCGGCCGCAGCGGCAAAACCGTTAAATCCCGTAAGCAAGCGATTGCAATTGGATTATCTGAAGCCCGCGAAAGAGGAGCCAAGGTCCCTGCCAAAAAGGGCGCGGCTAAAAAAGGAGCACGCAAAGGTGCAAGCAAGAAAGGCGCAAGTAAAAAGGCTGCAAGTAAGCGAGGCGCCAGTAAAAAAAGCGCAAGTAAAAGAGGAGCAGGTAAAGGAACAAGGCGCACTGGCGGCAAAGCCGCATCTAAAAGAGGGGGTGCAAGAAAAAGCGCATCGAAGCGCGGCAGGAAAACAGCTTCTAAAGGAGGAAGGTAATTAAGAAATTTCTATCATTAACCGGTGGCTGGCTGCTGTATAGTGGCCGGCCAATTTATTTTAATGTTTCCAATATTTTCATCAATATTTTCTCCTCTTGCGTGAGGTCTGTTTTATTATCGCATTCCTCTATCATTTCCAATTGCTTCAGGTGCTTGTCCAATGCGCTTTCTTCATATAACCTCAGGATGCCCGGGTGTACATAATATTTTTTGCAGATAGCCCTGCTATTGCCCAGCTTCTTGCTTACTTCATCCAGCGCGGCAACGATATTTTTTTTGCATTCGGTAGCCGATGCTGCCTGTCCAACGGTTTTGAACACCTGCATAATCGCTAATGTTCCGGCCCAGGTGCGGAAGTCCTTAGCGGTAAAATCCTGGCCGGTAGCCTCTTTGATGTATGCGTTCAGCGTGCCGGAATCGATCGACTTTCGGGTACCATCAGCATCGAAGTATTGAAACAACTCTTTTCCTGATATGTCCTTGCATGCCTGTACGATCTTCGCGAGCTTTTTGCTGCGCACGGTGATATTGTGATAAATGCCTTTTTTCCCTTTGAAAGAAAAGGAAAGCGTGTTGCCTTTGATGGAAACGTGACTGTCTTTTAGCGTGGTGAGCCCGTAGGAGCCATACATCTTTTCATAACTTTCATTGCCTACACGTATATATGTCCTTTCCATAAGGCTGACCATGGTAGCCAGCACTTTTCGTTCTGTAAGTTCCTTTTCGCATATGTCTTTTTCCACTATTAGTCTAAGGCCGGGCAATGCTTTGCCGAACTCGTACATCCTGTGAAATTTCGTTTCATTGCGCAGCGCATGCCACGATGGATGGTATTTATATTGTTTGCGGCCACGCACATCGAAGCCGGTTGCCTGCAGATGGCCGTTTTGGCTGTAGCAGATCCATACATTGGTCCAGGCCGGCGGAATTACCAGTTTCCTGATGCGTTCTAACAAGGCCTTGTCACGCACCGGCTTGTTGTTGTACATATAGCTGAAGCCGCTTCCCTTTTTGATGCGGGTAATGCCGGGGTCTGTATCGGACACGTACCGCAGGTCCGCGGCCTTCGCGGCCTTCACAGGATCCTGGTGGATCTTAAGCATTTCTTTGTGCGGCAGGTTGATCGTTTCCATATTTACTCAGCGGGGGTTTTTTTCGCGTCGGTCCTTTTTGCCGCGGTGGTTTTTCTGCGGGTGGCTTTTTCCTTATGGTAATCATCGGCTTCATCGACCGAGTGTGAACTGTACAGGTCATCCTCTCTTTCCGCGAGGTCAGCCAGCTTTACGTAGAATTTCTTCAACACCATCAGTTCGTCTTCTGTAAGGTCTTCCACGTCGATCAGGCGGTTGCTTGCTTTTTTGTTGCATGCGATCAGCTCATTTAATTTTAGTTGTATGGCCGCGGTGTCTTTGTTTTGCGTTTGCTGGATGATGAACACCATCAGAAAGGTGATGATGGTAGTACCGGTATTGATGACCAGCTGCCAGGTATCTGAAAAATTAAAGATGGGCCCGCTGGCGGCCCAGATCAACACGATCAGAAAAGCTATTATCAGGGATACGGGCCTGCCCGCTATGCGGGTAATTTTAGAAGCGATGCTGCCATATAGCCGGGCGGTACGCAGTGTCGATTCGGGCAGGTGGTAAGTGTTGTTTTTCATTTTTTGCTAGTTTTTACTTTTATATATCTGCCGCAATGTGATCATGGTAACATTTTGCAGCAAGGAAAAACTATTGGTGACTATGATTGGCCAGTCCGACCTCAGAATGCCGTAATAAATCCACAAAATCAATCCGCCCATCAGTACGATCAGCATACCTATCGGGACCTCGTCCGGCTTCTTATCCTTTATCAACTTTATCAGCGGCGGCAATAAGGAACAGGCGGTAAATGCGCCCGCCACAATTCCTATCCATTTAGCGTCAATCCATTCCATAATATTATACAATAAAAAAAGTCAGACCATAAAAGTCTGACTTTACAAAAACCCAAACCAACCCTATGAGCAAAAGTTTAGTCGCTTTATTCTTCTTCAGTGCTGGCACCTTCCATTTCAGCCTCCATGTTGATATCGTTTTCCGCGATATAGGTGAGCAACTGGTCTGTATCTTTTTCTTCCTGCAATGTTTGTTCCAGTATTTCGGCAAGTTCGGGGCGGTTCATGGTATGGGCCAGTTGAACCAGGCCGCCGTAAGTTGCAATTTCGTAGTGTTCTACTTTCTGGGCGGCCATGATCAGTGCAACGTCGCGCGTCATGCTGCCATCCTCGGTTTCTTCAATGATCTCTTCTGCTTCCCGGATGAGGCCGTCCATGGCTTCGCATTTTTTAGCCTGGGGTTTTTTGCCCAGCATTTCAAAAACCTGCTCGAGCCTTTTTGTCTGCTCTTCTGTAACAGCAGTATGATCTTCAAAGGCTTGTTGCAATTCTTCGGTAGTCGCTTTCTTTTGCATTTTGGGCAAGGCTTTCAATAGCGCTTTTTCTGCCCAGTACATGTCTCTTACCTGGTCGTGGAAGAATTTTTCCAACAAGGGAAGATTTTTATTGCCTGCCTGCAGGCCGCCGCTATTACCGCTGCGTGAACCACCGGAGGATGATTTTTTCCGGCCGTTGCCAGAAGACGAACTTTTGGAAGCTGACTTCTTTGAAGAAGACGATTTTGATCTGGATGTCTTAGCCATATAAAAAATTTTTTTGCTGTTAGTTATCTGCAAATCAGTTTAAAAAAATATGCCACCCCAAATTGAAATCGAGGTTGCATAAAAAAGTCCCCCGTTAAACGAGGGACCCTAAGTATTTCTCTTCATAATCCCTCCGCCGGCATTACCCGGATCAGGTGCTTGTGGGTATGATCTCAGACCTCTATTTTCACATAGGCCACCCCAAAAGAGAAATACGTGTAATGCTGAATATACTGGAAACTTCGTGCCAGAAGTGTGACCGGTTAGCAGTACTCACCTCTCACAAGTCGCTACTCACTACTCGCACCCTTGTAGATGAATTTCCTCAGAAGCCATGCTACAGCCCAGACCGTAATTTCCGCAGATAGCATGGTATTAGTTTTGAAAAGATTAGGTTAAAGAAAATGCTTATGCTGACGGCAAACGACCTGGACTTTCTCCGTGAGAGGATCGATGAGCTCCGATCCGCGCTTTTTTTTAATACCAGCAATGCTGTATTGAAATTACCTACCTGCATCATCAGCACGTTACAGATGGACGAAGCAGGGCAGGTTTGGTTTTTTGTGAACAGGCCCGAACAATATCTGCATGAATTTGATAGAGAATTTCCTGCGCGACTCGACTTTTTCAGGAAAGGAAAGCGATTTTTCCTGCACCTGACCGGGAAGGCATACATTATATCGGACCCCGAGGAACTGAATGAACTTATTAATGTTACCGACGATGTCAAGCAAAAGGCGATGTCGCACATGGTGCTGATAAAATTCAAGATCGCCACTGCTAACTATTATGAGCGCCCTGTGCCAGGTAAAAGTATTGTGCAGAAAGTGCGCATGCAACTGAGCCGTTTGTTGTTCCGGGAAAAATATAGTTATAAACCTTACCTGGAGCCAACGTATTAATTCAAACAGCTGGTTTACAGCCTCATCCAAATGTAGTGGCTTTAAAATTGCACTCATTCTTTTTTTCTTAACCAAAATCCCGATTATGGCAACGAACGAAAGAAAACAAGGCGGTCAGGGTCGCGGCAGCGAAAATGACAGCAACAAGAGCAACAGTTCATCCGGAAGGCAATCATCCGGCAGGGATCAAAAAACCGGACGGTCTGGCAACGACAACTCCTCCGGCAGGGGTAAATCTTCCTCTGGTTCAGAAGGCAGCAGCCAGGACCGCGGACGGGGAAGCAACCGTTAACAATTTTCCGGTCCACTCTTCAAACATCTTCACCTCTGCTTCGGCGGAGGTGAAGATTGTTATTGGTGTAAGCGGCAATTTTCGGCACCATTCTTCGTTTATTATAAACCATGCTCATGGATAATTTTAAGAAAATAATCGAAGTAATCAACGACCTGATCAAGATAAATAAGGACAGG
This sequence comes from Chitinophagaceae bacterium, assembly GCA_035628135.1. Classification (GTDB taxonomy): domain Bacteria; phylum Bacteroidota; class Bacteroidia; order Chitinophagales; family Chitinophagaceae; genus DASPKM01. The sequence goes on from DASPKM010000005.1 coordinate 66,139, forward strand.
GAAGAAGGTTACGTAAAGGCCAGCCGCGAGCTGACGCCCGCGGAACACAACCTGCGCGGCGTGTTTGAACGCAAAGCACAGGAAAGCAGGAACAACGTATTGCAATTGCAACACAAGGCCGAGGAAGTAGGCGCCCAGGCAAATGATGAAATAGCAACAAGCGGCAGCGTTTCCGGCGCTATTTACAGGGTTTGGATGGACCTTAAGCGAGCAGTAACCGGCAACGATGCAAGATCGATTTTAGAATCCTGCGAAACCGGCGAAAAGGCTGCGCAGAAATGTTATGCCGATGCATTGAATGAAAAAGAATTGCCGGAGGATGTCAGCACCATCATCCGCGAACAAAAAAAATCCATCGACGAATCAGAACAGGAACTTAGAAAGCTGATAGCAAGTTAAAGTTATAAGTTGTCATCAAACTCGATCTCTTCCTTCACATTCTTCTTTACTCCAAACCGGTAGCTTATTCCAAAGTAAATGATCCTGCCATCCCTGCGGCCAATGGACGTTTGGTGGAAATAAGGCGTTTCTATTGCGTTTTTTTGGCGCAGCGATTTGAGAATGTCCGAAACCGTTAGCGTCACCGATAATTTTCCTTTCAACAGGTCTTGGCGGAAGCCGCCGTTCATGCTTACAGCAGGGTATACCCGACCTTGCGGCGTGAGCCTGGCGGAGCGGTGATTGATCATGAACTGCATCATGCTGCCCTTGCCGAAGTTCATATTGACATTTAAAGTAGTGGAGGCGGATACAATCGATTTGTTGGCGCCATATCCAAGATTTACCGCATTGATGCGGTTGTAGAAAATATTCGAGCTCAGGTTTGCATTCAACCATTTGCCTGCTTTAGCGGAAAAGATCATTTCCAATCCCGCAGACTGATCATTGCTGAGATTCTGCTCGGTGGTGAGCAGCACGGAATCGTTCAATGGAATGGTAACAGTAGTAAAACCGTCCTTTTCATACCTGTAATATAAACTGGGTACAAAACTGAATTGATGGTTCTGCCATTTAAAGCCGAACTCAACCGAATGAATGATCTCCGGCAATAACGCAGGATTGCCTGCGGAAAGGTTGCGAGGGTCTTGGTATGTAGGGAAGGGATTTAGCTCATCCGCATCGGGACGGTTGACGCGTTTGCTGTAATTCAATTGCAATTCCTTGTCGTCTCCCAATTTATAAGATAAATGAATGGTGGGATACACCTTGAAATAACGGTTATCGATGGATGAATCAATGGTGGTAAGATGTCCTTTGATCATGGCTTGTTCCAGCCGCACGCCCACCGAATAACCGAACCTTTCATAATCCCTTTGATAAGTTCCGTATACTGCATGCAAATGCTCCTTGTACATAAAGCGGTTGGAGCGCAGTGAATCCATTATAAATTGCTTAAGCGAAATGTCATAGGCCTCGCCATAAAAATCGAGGTCTGCATCGTTGTAAGATCCATCGTAACCTGCCTGCAGTCTTGATTGTTCGGTAAGCTGGTTGGTGTAATCGATGGTAAGCTGGCGCTGGCGCTCCGCCTCTTTGATAATGGTATTGTCGAAAGTTCTGGGCGCGGCAGGATAGAAATAAATATTGGTGAAGCGGTTGTCTTCTTTGTCGACCGTTGATTCTGCGGTGAACTCAACATTCAACGAGTGGTCCTCGCCGGCAAACTCACGCTGGTACGCGATGGTTACCAATTTTTCCCATTCACTGTCGGGTCCTTGTCGCCAGCGGTCGTAATGCTCGGTCAATTGGCGTTGCGCATCGAAGGTGCTGCGGTTAATGACCTCGTTGCGCGTAAGCCTGCGCGTATAATAGCTGCCTGATACGTCCAGGCTGTTGCGTTCGTCGATGGTATAGTTGATGCCGCCATTCACTACATGCACGATAACTGGCCGCATGCGGGAATAATTCTCTTCATCATAATGCAAATAAGTTCGGCCCGATGAATCGATCAGGGTGCGATCTATGCTGTTATAGCGGATACGCGTATCCTGCCTTGCACTGTAAGTACCGAACAGGTTTATTTTACGGGGATTGTAATTGAGCGCTAAATTGCCATTGTAGCGGTGGCGGTTGCCTGCATTGGCAGTGACCGTTCCATTGAACCCGTTCTTTGTATTCTTTTTTAATACGATATTGATAATGCCCGATGTACCGTCGGGCCGGTAGCGTGCGGAAGGATTCGTGATGATCTCGATCCTTTCGATAGAACCCGCAGGCAGTTGTTGCAAAACCTCGGCCCTCGACCTGCCCATGAGCGGCGTGGGCTTTCCATTGATCAATATCATCACATCCGATGAGCCGCGCAGGCTTACTACGCCATCCAGGTCAACCTCAACAGATGGAATATTTTTTAAGATGTCCGATGCGGTGCCGGTTTTGTTCATAATGTCCTGGTCAACATTGTACACTTTGCGATCGATGGAAGTGTTCATCATCGATTTTTTTCCCGCAACCACTACTTCGTCCAGCTCTTTTGGCCCACCTGAAAGATCGAATTGCCCAAGGGTAAGTTTTTTAATGTTGGCGTCGATGCTAAAGGGCTTGCTGTGCAGTGCGTTAAGTCCTATGAAAGTGATGCGGAGTACATAATTTCCCGGTGGTATCTTCTCAAAAATGAACCTGCCTTTATCATCTGTAATAGCGGCCCCGGCATTGGCGCTGTCAGGCAATTGCAGGAGCAAAACGCTTGCAAACTCAATGGGAAGCTTTCCTTTTTCCACAACGGTCCCTGAAATATCCGCCCCTGCCTGGGCTATGCCTGCCAAAGCAAATAACAGGATGCATGCAGTAAGGATGATCTTCCTGGGTAGCATTCGGCAAAGGTATCTATTTACGGGGTGTTGCTGTGAAAGGTGGCCTTCATTGGCGTAATATTCGCTGTTGATTAGGCAGCTTATACGTTTCACGCATGGAATACAATCATCCTAATTACGGGCTTTCCAAGAGCAAGGAAGAAATAACTTCCAAAGACGAATTATGGACGGATGAAGGCATTAATGAACCGTTGCCGCGTGCGGTATTGCGGCACAATGCCCACATTTTATTAGACGGTGAATGGAAGTTTGAGCATGATGCGGATGACCGTGGGTTGATAGAGGGCTGGCATCTTGGTTATGAATACACGCACACGGCGCTGTGGCCGGGCAGCATAGAGCAACACATGGCCGCGGCCAAAGGCCAGCAGGCGGGACATACCTGGCAGGATACCGTGGTGGCCTGGTACGAACGCGAATTTGCCTATAGCATGGAGCCCCAATCGCATTCAATGCTGCAATTGACCTTTGGCGCCTGCGGATACGAAACGCGGGTATGGCTCAACGGTATCCCTTTAAAGACCATCGAAGGAGAAGAAGCGCACATTGGCGAGTATACTTCGTTTTCGTACGAGCTGGACCAGGAAATGCTCAAGCCCATCAACCGGCTTACCGTTCGCATTGCGGATACCATGGATGCAGACATTCCGCGGGGCAAACAGGAATCGCATGTGTACAAGCGCGGCGGCATCTGGTACCAAACCTACACCGGCGCTGTGCGCAGCATTTGGCTGGAAACAGTTGAACGCAACAGGCTTCGTTCCAGGGTGGGCGTGGTAAGCATTGTTGAGGACCAACTGGTTCGTATCAACCTCACTACGCGCATACACGACCCCGGTAGTTACATGTTGCGTTTAAAGATATTTAACCGCAAGCAGGAAAGCAAGGAACCCATTGCTACCGGAGAATTTCCTTTGCGGCTGGAAGCAGGACAAAAGCAACAGCGGGTAGTGGTAGAAGTTCCCGATGCCCGCTTATGGTCGCCCGAAACACCGCACCTCTATAGGCTGGTGGCACAACTTACCGATGAACAGGGCTATACTGCAGAAATAGAAACCCACTTCGGACTGCGCAAGATAGAAGCCCGGGGTTGCTGCATTTACCTGAACAATGAAGGTGTTTATCTCGATGGAATACTATACCAACCCGGTGCATCCAGCTACGAAGAGATCAAGCGCCACATGCTGGCGATGAAAAAGCTCGGCTGCAACCTGGTGCGCATTCACATTGCGGGGGTAGACCCGCGCATATATAAACTGGCAGACAGGATAGGCATGATGCTGTGGGTAGAAGTACCCAGCCCCCACCGGTCCAGCCACAAGAGCCGCGAAAATCATAAGGAAGAATTGCATCGCATGCTCGCCCTGATCGAAACGCATCCATCGGTGGTGATCTGGAGCCTGTACAACGAGGATTGGGGCGCGCAGGATATCGCCACCAATGCCGAGACCCGGAAATATATTGTCGATACCTATCATTACATGCACATTGAACACCCCCAGTTTTTAGTGGTGGACAACGATGGATGGCAACACATTTCATTGGAAGGCCGCCTGAAATCTGACCTGCTTACCGCACACCTGTACACACCCGATATACAAAAATGGAAGGAACTGCTGGACAATATGGTGAACGGCGACCTGGACAAAGTAGCGGTGTTCCCATTGGTAGTGGGCGATCCCTTCTTTTACCGCAAACAGATACCGCTGGTGGTAAGTGAGTGGGGAGGTTTTGGTTTTGTGGATTATGGAGGGCCAAAGGATGATGAAGAGCGCGCAGAGCTGATCAGGAAATTTAAAAGAGAATTGCGCAACCGTCCCATAGCCGGTGATGTGTACACACAGGCTACCAACATCGAGGATGAGCGCAATGGTTTAATAGATGATAGGACCGGCGAACTGAAAGTGCCCGAAGGACTATTGAGTTCAAAGAAACCATTTATCACCAAGCAACAACCAGTATGATAACAACTGCGAGGAAGAAAGGCGCTACGCCGCGCAAAAGCAATGCAAGATTGAAGGGCAGGTCGCCATTTCCTAAAGATATTCAACCTATGCTCGCCACATTGGTGGATAAGCCGTTGGACGAACCGGGCTGGTTGTATGAATTGAAATGGGATGGTTATCGAGCCTTGTCGTACATCAATAATGGAAAGATCGATATCCGGTCAAGGAACAATAAATCGTTCAATGAAACTTATTATCCCGTTTACAATGCATTGAAGCAATGGGATGTAAAAGCGGTAGTGGATGGTGAAATAGCCGTGGTGGATGAAAATGGTTTTTCTGATTTTGCGGATCTACAGGCCTGGCGCAGCGAAGCCGATGGTCAACTGATGTATTATGTGTTCGACCTCTTATGGCTGGATGGTGTTGACCTGATGCAACAACCATTGATTGAAAGAAGGAATTTACTGCGTTCCATCATGCCGCCCGATGACGGCATCATTAGACTCAGTGAAAATTTCGATGCTTCGGGCGCAGAGTTGTTTGCGGCCACCCACAAGATCGGGCTGGAAGGCATCATTGCAAAAAAAAGCGATAGCAAATACGTGCCCGGCACTCGTTCTAAGGAATGGCTGAAAATTAAAACCGAGCAGCGGCAGGAAGCTATCATTGGCGGGTACACTCTCAATGAAGGCACGAATAAATTATTCAGCGCATTGTTGCTGGGATTGCATGAGAACGGTGAGTTTCGCTTTATCGGTCCGGTAGGAACGGGCTTCAATAAGAAAATGCAGGAAGAGATATTGAGAAAGTTGCAACCGCTTGTGATTAAAAAATGTCCTTTCTCCGAAGAGCCGGACTATAATAAACCTTCGCGGTTCAGGCCCAATCCGCCGAAAGCGGAAGTTACATGGGTTAGCCCAAAGGTTGTTGTGGAGATAAGTTACCGTGAACTTACAAAGGATGGCAGTATCAGGCATCCATCGTTTAAGGGCTTGCGGGAGGATAAGACGGCAAAGGAGGTAAGAAGAGAATTGCCGCAGCACATTGAGAGCGTAAAAAAAGAGGAGAAGACGGTGTTGCACAAAAATGCGCCGGCGCCGAAGAAGGAAAGGAAAACTTTATTGAACCCGGCGGATGAAACACAGGTGCGCAGTGTTGGCGGGCATGAGCTGAAATTCACGAACCTTAGTAAAATTTATTGGCCGAAGGAGAACGTCACCAAGCGTGACATGATCAACTATTATTACCAGGTGGCGCCGTACATGTTACCGTATATGAAGGACCGGCCGCAAACACTCAACCGTTTCCCCCATGGCATTCATGGCGAAAGCTTTTACCAGAAAGACGTAAAGGGCAAAGTGCCGGGCTGGATGACCACCTTTCCATATTATAGCGAAGCGGATCAGCGCGAGAAAGAATTCTTGGTCATCAGCAATGAAGCCGGCCTGTTGTATGTTGCGGCGCTCGGCTGCATCGAGATCAACCCGTGGAGCAGCCGCATTGAATCGCCCGACAATCCTGATTGGTGCATTATCGATCTGGATCCCGATAAGAACCCATTCGACCAGGTGATACGCGCCGCGCAGGTTACAAAGGACGTGCTGGACAATTTTGATATACCGGCGTATTGCAAGACCTCCGGCTCAACAGGATTGCATATTTATATTCCATTGGGTGCAAAATATACTTATGAAGATTCAAAGGAATTTGGCAGGAAGATCGCGAAACTGGTACACAGGGAGCTGCCGGAATTTACGAGCATAGAACGGTTGACGGAAAAAAGAAGGGGCAAGCTGTATCTCGATTTTTTACAGAACCGCCCGCAGGCAACTGTTGCAGGTCCTTACTCCCTGCGGCCCAAGCCCGCGGCCCCGGCATCTGCTCCCTTACATTGGGATGAAGTAAAGAAAGGATTGCGCATACAGGACTTCAATATTTTCAATATGATGGACAGGTTAAAGGAAACGGGGGATTTGTTTAAGGGCGTGTTGGGAAAGGGGATTAACCTGGAGAAGATCGACAAGAAGCTGGAGGGATATTTGTGATCGAAGAAAAGCTATTCTACCAGCCGCTTGCTTTTTTTCAAATAACGCACATACAGGTATAATAACAGCAGTACCGGCAGAATAATGCCCAGTAGTGTATTGCGCAGGCGTGTATCATGATCCGTGATCTGCGGGTACTTCAGCAGCAACAACAATGCAATGCCCGTAAGCCATAGGTACTGCGTGTTGTATTCTTTCAATATCCAGCGCTTCCATTTAAACTCCATGCTGTTGAAGGTTGTTGAAAGGCCCGCGAAAGAGGGTAACCAGCGGTTCACTTTTTTACAATAGACCGCATAGCTTTCCCCGAACTTATTACGCAAAAAATTTTCTTCGGCCAATACAATGGCGTGATAGATGAGCATGAACAAAGGCATTATCACCACTACGTACAATAAGGAGTTGGAAAGAACGCCTACGCCGAGCAGCATGAGAATATTGCCTACGTACAAAGGGTTGCGGCAGTGATTGAAAAGGCCTTGCGTTACCAGGTCGTCGGCATACACCTTTCCGTCCTTTCCGCCGCGGATGATGTAGGCCAATCCAATGGTAGCGCCCCGAATAAGCTGACCTGATATGGTGATGAACAGCCCGATGATGATGGGCCAAATCCAATATTTCGGACCGAGATATTCCTCTTGGAACAAGGCGGGAGAGGGAATAAACAATAGGGCGTACAAAAAAATGAACAACAGGTTCCTGTATTTAAAGAAGAAGTTCCCTATTGCGACCATTACATTTTTTTTGCGATGAAGCCCGCGAAGTTATACCATTTGAAAAACTGCTCGCAATGTGCAAAGCCCACGTTCCGCATCAGGGTAATATTTTCGCTGAGCTTATAGGGTATCAGCACATTTTCCAGCGCTTCTCTTTTTTGTGCGATCTCCATTTCGCTGTAATGGTTGCGCCGCTTCATGTCGTAGTAGTATTTTATAAAGTCGCGGTTGAACAGGCTGTCTTCCGCCAGGATCTTTTCTATCACTATCAGCGCGCCGCCTGGTAACAGGCCATCGAAAATATCCTTCAACAGGCGCTCCCGGTTAATGGGGCGTACAAACTGTAATGTAAGGCATAGCACTACTACAGAAGCGTTTTCGATGTTAACTCCCTGGTTCAGGTCGGCTACCTGCAGCCTGTAAGGCCTTACAAAGCCGCTTTGGTGCAGCTTGATCTCGCATTTTTTGAGCATGTCGGGCGAGTCGTCGATGCCGATGAACCGGATGTGTTCGGGAATGCTTTCGTTCATACAGATCATGGTGGCGCCGGTTGCGCATCCGAGGTCGTAAATATTGGAATTGTCCTGGTAGTGGTCGGCAGCTATTTCGCCCATCATCCGCTGCATTTCTTCGTAAAAGGGAACCGAACGTACTACCATGTCGTCAAAGACGCCGGCTACCTTGCTGCTAAACTTGAAATCGGATGTCCTGGAAAGCGTTTGCTTGAATACTTCGTCTTTTTGCATAGCGATGGATACGTTGAGATTAATAAGGCGCCTTAACTATAGCTTAGTGCTGCTTCGAAACTCAATGCCAGTCTGTATTATATTGAAGATAGGCAATAAAGTGAAAAAAATATTCATTCAACGTACCACTTGCCTTCGTCGTCTTTGGCGTAGGAAAGTCCATTGCTCATAACGTGCACCAGCCTCCCGTTTTTAGGATGGACATAATTCTTTTGCTCGTATACCCTGATGCCGTTGTTTTCCCTGGTAAGGTATACGATCAGCGCATGGAGCGTGGGGGCCACCTCGTGCAGCCATTGTTCATCGCTTTCTCTTACAAATGCCTGGCTCATAAGGTAAAGGTCGAAAAAATTGTGCCGTAACGGCGATCAATGTTTCCTTAAATGGGAATTCAGTACCGGTATTTAGCCTTAATTTCGTTGTGTCCGCTTGCAAATTAAGGCCCCGCCTTTAGCTGCAATACCGTCTGATACTCAAACCATAAACAGAAAAAATGGATATAAGGGAACTTCCTGTTCCAACGGCAGATTACGAACGACTGGAAATACTGTTGCACGGCCAATCCGAGATACTGGAAATGATCTCCAGGGGCGCTGACCTTCCTGCTATACTGGAAGCCATTGTTCAATGGGTAGAGTTGCAGAGCAATAACAACTTCTTTGCCTCCATATTGTTGATGGATGATGAGGGAAAGCGCCTGCTGCATGGCGCCGCTCCCGGCCTGCCCGATGAATACAACCAGGCCATTCACGGTTGTGCCATCGGGCCCAATACCGGTTCCTGCGGTACTGCCGCTTATTTGGCCGAAACGGTCATTGTAGAAGATATTGAAACTGATGTTCGCTGGAAAGATTACCGCAACCTTGCCCTGCCATTCAACCTCCGCGCATGCTGGTCTACGCCTCTGCTTACAAAAGACGGTAAGGTGCTGGGCACTTTTGCTATCTATTATACAGAACCGAAAAAGCCCAGTTTCGACGATCTGCAGATCATAAGACTGGTGAGCCGCACCGCTGTTATTGCCATTGAGCATAAGACGGCCGAAGAAGAGCGCGAACGGCTGTTGAAGAATGAAATGCAAACCGAAAAGCGGTTCAGGATCATGATCGAGCAAGCCCCCGTGGCCATAGGTGTGATCAAAGGCAGGGACCTCATCATAGATAACGCCAATGAAGCCCTTTTGCAATTGTGGGGTAAGGACAAGAGCGTGATTGGAAAACCGTTGCTGGCAGGATTGCCGGAAATTGCCGGGCAGGCATTTCCCGATTTATTGATCGGCGTCATTAATTCAGGACAGCCGCATTATGGATATGAGGCCCAGGCCAGGCTGAAACGCAATGGCGAGATGGAGGACGGTTATTTCAATTATGTATATGCGCCGTATTACGAAGACGGAGTACAAACAGGCGTGCAGATAGTGGCCAGCGAAGTAACTCAGCAGGTACTTGCCAAAAAACGACTGGAAGAAAGTGAAAAGCGTTTCCGCAACCTGGTAGAAGAGGCGCCGGTTGCCACTGCCATTTACAGCGGGCGCGAAATGATCGTATCGCTGGCCAATGATGCCATGTTGAAACTATGGGGTAAAGACGCTTCCATTATCGGTAAGCCGCTGCATCTCGGGCTTCCTGAATTGAAAGGCCAGCCATTCCCGCAATTGCTGGATGATGTATTTACCTCGGGCAAAGCTTACTCCGACAACGAAGCCAGGGCCGACCTGGTAGTAGACGGGGTGTTGCAACCATTCTATTTCAATTTTACGTATAAGCCTCTCCGTGATATTAACGGAAACGTATACGCGATATTAAACATGGCCGTGGATGTTACCCAGGGTTATTTATCGCGGCGCGAAGTAGAGATACAAAAGGAACGTTACCGTACCCTGGCCACGGAGCTGGAAACAAGGGTGCAGGAAAGAACCCGCGACCTGCAACGCGCCAACGAAAGCCTGGAGCGCTCCAATGCCGAGCTGGCACAATATGCTTACGTGGCCTCGCACGACCTGCAGGAACCGCTGCGCAAGATACGCGTGTTCAGCAGCTTGTTGAAAGACAGGCACGAGCTGAGCGTTGCAGCCGACGATCTGCTGTCGAGAATAATAGCGTCTTCTGAAAGAATGTCGCAGCTCATCAACGACCTGCTGGAGTTTTCACGATTGCTCAACACAGGCAGGGCCTTTCAGGCCACCGACCTGAACGAAGTTTTGCTGAATGTAACGCGTGATTTTGAGTTGTCCATTAAGGAAAAGAATGCGACCATCACCATCGGGAACCTGCCGGTATTGGAAGCCGTTCCCTTGCAAATGAACCAGCTTTTCAACAACCTCCTTTCCAATTCGCTGAAGTTTACACACGAAGACAGGAAACCTCACATAACAGTGCAGGCGCAAAAGCTAAGCAAAGAACAAGTATTGAATTATCGTTTGCAAGCGGGCCGCGAATATTTTGAAATCATCTTTTCTGATAACGGCATCGGCTTCGAACCTCACTATGCGGAGCAGGTATTCGAAGTGTTCAAGCGGTTGCACGATAAGCATGCATATCCCGGCTCCGGTATTGGACTCTCGCTTTGCCGGAAGATCGTCGACAACCACCAGGGACATATGTTTGCAACGTCAGAAGAAGGAGCGGGTACGGTATTTCATATCATTTTGCCGCAGAAAACAAATCACCGATCACTTTAATTTCACGAACTCTACTCTCCGGTTATTCGCTTTTCCTTCCACGGTGTTATTATTATCCACGGGAGCGCTTTCGCCTTTACCCTCAATTTCAAGGTTGTTGGCATCTATGCCGAATTCCTTGACTAAAAAATCCTTTACGGCGGCTGCCCTGCGGCGCGAAAGGTCTGCGTTGAATTTATCATCGCCATCGGAATCGGTGTGTCCAATGATCCTGAATTTGGTGCCGGGGTTTTCTTTCAGCACATTGCTGATATCTTTCAGCACGCCATACGATGCGGGCTGCAGGCTGGCTGTATTAGGATCGAACAAAATGCCGCGGGTCACGAACTTTCCCTGCGTCATCATTTTATTCCGCGTATCGGCTGCGCCAACAGCCAGCCTGATGTTGTTGATCACAAAATAATCGTTGAGGTCATTGGGCGATTGCGCAGCGAAGGTAATCGCATTGTATTTGGTCAATGAATCGAACACGCGGGGAACGTCAAACACCTTTTCTCCATTTACGTATACGCGCAGGCGTTGGTTTTGCCGCCAGATGGAAATGTGCGCGAAATTGTTACTGCCATTGTCCCATGCATCGTGCTCTATGTCGCTATCGACGGAATGATTGCCATCCCTGCCTGCTATCAGTTTTATATTGCCGCGGCGCTGTTCCAGGATAGCCGGCTGAAACTCGAAGTGTATAGCATGGGAGCCTCTCCAGTTCACGTAATGATGGTAATCCCTGTAATCATCCGGTGATTCGAAGCTGGCAATATTCAATACAAATGGAACGGCATTCCAGTCGGGGTTTATGCCCAGGTCGAATTCGAGTGTGAAGTTCTCGGGCAGGTTGTTGATGAACTCGGGATGAAAAACGCCTTCCTTGTTTATCTTGAACCATTTGCCTGGCTTGTTGTTCAGCGTAACTACTTCGGCCGTTGCATTGGTGTTCCATTTAACCGGGAAGTCGCCGAGTTGGGCGGCGCTGAAGTCTTCATAAGCAATCAGTTTTTCGCCCGGAACAAAATCGTATTTGGTATTGAAGGTTTGCTGCGCCATGGATAATACGGCTGAAACCATGAACAGCATGGAAAGTAAGATGGATTTCATACATCACTATTTGATAAGGAAAAAATTTTGCAGTACAAATGTATCGGACACAGGAAGCCGCGACAATCATATAAGCATATGAATCGTCGTCGATCTTATGGCAGCAACTTTTCCTTTAATGCCTTGGCTACCGCTTCAGATTTTGAATTGATGTGCAATTTTTTGTAGATATTATTGATGTGAGAACGGACTGTTCCAATGCTGATATTGCAATGGTCTGCGATCATTTTATAGCTGTCGCCATTAACCAGGCATTGCAGGATGGCGGTTTCTTTTTGCGAGAGCGTATAATCATTGGATGGAGTGCTTACCGGCTGGCGGTTGAAAAATGTAAGCACTTTTTTTACGATGGATGCATTCATGGAAGCGCCGCCATCACGGATCTCTGCAATGGCTTCCAGTATGCGGCCCGGTGGTGTTTTCTTTAGTAGATACCCGCTGGCCCCAGAAAGAATTGCATCGAAAATTTTTTCATCGTCATCATATACGGTAAGTATCAGCACATCTATTCCCGGAAAATGTGATTTCACCAGGCTCGTGGCTTTGATGCCATTCAGCGAAGGCATGTCAATGTCCATTAATATTACCTGTGGTTGTATTGCTGTTAGCCGGTCAAGGATATTTTCGGCGGATGACAGGGAGAACAATACTTCATACCCGGGACTGTCATCGATAAACTGATGCAGGCTTTCCCTGAAATAGTCATTATCCTCGCAAAGCGCTACTGTAATGGTTTTGCTCATAAGTGCCGCGTTTAAGGTAAGCATTCCTGCAAATCCGGGCAACCATATAATTATCTGATATTGCCGTGGAAGTGTATGGTTGTGCCTGCTCCCGGCGCTGTATCGATGGAAAGGCTTGCGCCTGAAATGCCAGCCCGCTTTCGCATGTTCTTAACGCCATTTCTCGAGCTGGGTATGCTTTCATCAAAGCCCTTTCCATTATCGGTTATGATAAGATCGAAATTACGCGCGGTAAACGAAGCCTTGATACACACGTTGGTGCTGCCCGAATGCCGCACGATATTAAAAATAGCTTCTTTAAACACCAGGTAAATATTCCGCTTGATCTCCAGCGAGGGCCTAATGCCTTCTGCCGCATGCATATTGATATCGAAAGCGATGTTTTTTGCTTCGAGCAATGGAATGGCGAACTCACGCATCCTGATCAATAAATCTTCCAGGCTGTCTTTCTCGGGATTGATGGTCCAGATGATGTCGTCCATGGAATCCAGCATGCTTTGCGCGGAATGCCCGATCTTTTGGAATACGCCCGCCACTTCTGTGGCCGAAGCATTAGTGGCCAGCCTTCGCGTAGCGTTTTCGCTCAGCAGGTTAATGCTGCCGAGCGCCGAACCGATATCATCATGCAGGTCCCGCGCAATATTCACCCGCAGCTTTTCTAGCTTCAACCTTTGTTTCAGGCGGTACACCCGTATAAAATAAAACGACAGCGCCAACAAGCAAACCAACAATGCCAGGAACCAAAAGCTCTTGTAAAACGGCCGTACAATCTGGAAAGAAAATGTGGCCGGGTGTTCGCTCCAGCGCTGGCCGTTCGATGCCAGCACCTTGAACGTGTAATGGCCAAATGGCAGCGAAGCATAGTTTACGTTATTGGTTTCTACCAGCAGGCTCCATTCTTTTTCATATCCTTCCAGCATGTATTTGTACCTGATCTTTTTTTCGTCGATATAACTGGTGCCGGCAAACGTAAAGCCAATTGAATTTTCATCCGATGATAATTTTTTGGGATGGTCGAGCAACAGCGCCGCCGAATCTTCCTTACCCAATATGGAAACCTGTGTAATATTAATCAGCGGGGGTGGGGCGGCATTGGTATCGCTTGCGTAATATATGTCTGTGATGCCCTGCCCAGACACTCCCAATATGTGATTGTTGCCCGCATCCAATGCCAGCGCAAATATTTCAGCGCTCAATAATCCATCTCCCGCGCCGAAGTGTTGCCAGCGCTCCCCTTCAAATGAAAATTTAAAGATGCCATCGCAGGTGGCAAACCACACCGCTTTTCCCTCTTCTTCCACGATATCCGTTACCCTGCTGCACGATATGCCATTGTCTGCGCCGTAGTGTTGAAAGACATATTTCCCTTGCGCGTTGCTGCGCATGCGAAAGATGCCCCTCAGCCTGGTGCCTATCCAGAGGTTTTCTTTTGTGTCCATTGCCAAGCTACGTATGCTCCCGTCCGTTAGTCCATTGCTTTCATCCAATCGTTCGGTGACGGAGCAGGAATATTTATCTCCTTCCAGGTTGTAGGATACTTTCAGCAACCCGCCGGCATTCTTTCCAAGCCAGATTTCCTGTTTCTGCGGATGAAGCGTGATGGATGTTATAAAGAGCGGGTCACCATTTTTTTCCGTAATGGGAAAGTAATCTCTGACGGCGCCGTCGCGGATCCGGTAGAGGCCCTTGCCTCCGCCCCAGATATTGCCCTGTTTATCCTGCACAAAACAGCTTAAATCAATTTTTTCCTGCCCATGATACATGAACAGTTCCTTACGCAGCAACTGGTTGTTTTTATAATTGAGCCTCCAGATGCCCCTGTCCCAACTCGTCACCCACAAATTGTTTTGGTCGTCCGTTATCAGCGAGCCCAGGTAGCCGCGATTGCGGTCATCGCGGAAATCGGGCATTTTCTGCAGCTTGCCATCTTTAATTGCGTACAGGTACTTTGAGTTGGTGCACCACGTAACATCTTTGCCAAGGCCAATATCCGCCCCGCCGGGGGCCAGTTCTTCAAATTCGTACGAAACGGCGGGCACGTTGGCAATCTTCAGCACGCCGGGGTCCGTGGCCATCCAAAGATTGTTTTCCCGGTCTGCAAACAAGTATTTGATTTCATTATAGGTATAAGAAGATGATGCATAGAACTGCATCTTACCCGTTGGCGACATCTTGAACAATCCCTGTTTGCCCTCGATGCCCCAAAAACTGTTCTGCTGTGTTCCCATGAATGGTATTTGCCTTAGGTAACCCGTGCGCGCAATAGTTTTGCTGTTACCATCGGCGTCCCACAATTCAAACAAGGTTTGGTTATTCTCGGTCCTTACGACGGTAATGCCGGCATTTGTTTTACGCAAATGCAATACAGGGCCCTTTGCCCCTGGCAAAGACCGCAGTTTTCCGTTTTCAAATATCATCAGTCCAAATCCGGTACCGATCCATATTCTTTGCGCCTCATCTCGTACCATGCCGGAGATGCCGGCCTGTGAATAGGTCGTATCGAGTGTAAAAACATGTTTGAACTGTTCATGGTTAAAATGGTAAACCTGGTGATTGGAGTTGACCACGAATATGCCGGCTTCATCATCGAACAAGCCGATAACATCATGGCTGACAACGCTCTTCACCGGCGGTGGTAAGAAGGTTTTGATTTTGCCTTTAGTGTATTGCATCAAGCCTCCGCTGAATAAAAATCCCGCGTACACTTTATTATCTGCTGCCAGTAAAGAAGTAACATATTTATATTGCTGCGAGGCAGGTAGCCTGATGGTAGTGAATTGGTTTCCGTCGTATCTCGAAATGCCGAACAGCGAACCCATCCACATGTACCCATCGTTGTCTTGCGTAATAACGGTAACGCGGTCGGCCACCAATCCATCTCGCGTAGTGTACCGCCGCGTGGGCAGCGTTTGCGCAGATGCAATGCAATCTGTGATCAGTAACAGCAATAGCAGCACAGTTGCAGGGCAGGATAACAATCCCCTTGGAGGCACCAGTTGGTATTGACACGGCATCTCAGATCGAATGATGCCTAAATTACAAAATCCATCATCATCGCCATGTTTCTTTAATGGCGCCGTCGATGGGAAGATAATTGATGTATTGTACGATGCGCGGCAAGGTATGCGTGTTGGGGCTGCTGCCGTGCGGCAATGCCTGGTGCCAGAGTATAAAATCCCCCGCATAGGCGGCTATGGGTTTGGGCCCGAGTTGATACAGGTCCTGCATTCTCGGGTCAGCGCCCGCGGGCAAACTGTTGATCCATGTTTCAATGATATTATGAAAGCCCGGCACCAGTGTAAAAGCTCCCTGGTTTTCCTGTGTATCTGTAAGGTATAATAGGCCTTGCAATCCAAAAGGAATGGGCAGCTCCAGGCTTACATCCCAGTGCAGGCGGGGACCGGGAAATGTCCAGCGTTCGTTTTCAGGAGGATTGAAGCTCACCCGGTCCGTATTCATCCAAAGTCCTGTTTTGCCCCAGAGCTGCTCGTAAGCGCCTTTTATTGTATTGGCCTTGCGGTTCCTTTCCAGCACCGGGTGCTGGAACAGTTGCACCATGATACCCTGCCGTGAAAAATGTTGCTGGTACCAGGTAGCAGGGTCCTGTATATCGATGCCCAAAAAATCGCAAATCACCTGCACGCTTTCTTCACAGTCATGTTTCGGCACTGCATTGCGCACGATCACGTAACCATTGGCATCCCAAAACGCGAGGTCGTCCTTGCTCAATACGTCAACAGTTGTTTTATTATTGAAATTAGTATTGTTATTTGCCACCAGTTCGTTAAACGCCTGTATCGTGTTAGTTGAAACAGCGCCGCCATTCAATGCAAGCACCCATTGTTCAAATTCCTGGAAGTCCGGCGCCGATTGATACAGGTAAGTAATGGTTTGCTCCAGGCCCAAACCCAGCGCGCAAAGCAGGGATACGTCCAGGTTCCATTCGTCGTGCAATACATCCGGTGATAAACTGCCGTTCCGTTTGGCCATATTCTTTTCCCAATACCTTTTCAGGTGCATGATGCCAATGCTGCCTGTTTCGGTTGATGCTGCGAGTGCTGCGGCGCCTGTGTAAAACGTCATGTTTCTAAGATAATCATTTAGGTAGATTGCCGGGAATCTGGTTTCTTTGCCTTGAATATGTCATTATTCATTACTTCGCTGAATTCGGGGAGCAACGGCAACTGCTACTACATTGGTACAGACAAAGAAGCCATACTGGTAGATGCCGGTATTTCGTGCAGGGAAATAGAGCGGCGCATGAAGCGGTTGGACCTTTCGATGCAAAAGGTGCATGCCGTGTTGGTATCGCACGAACATACGGACCATATACGTGGTATTCCCACACTTGCCAAAAAATATCAACTCCCTATTTACATTACTGAGCCTACGCATCATTACGGCCGCCTTTACCTCGACGGCCAATTATTAAAACCGTTCAGCGCATACCATCCCATCGTCATTGGCGATATGACCATTACCCCCTTCCCCAAAATGCACGATGCTTCGGACCCTTACAGCTTTATTGTTACGTGCAAGGAAGTGCGGGTGGGTATTTTTACCGATATCGGCTGGCCCTGCGAGCACGTAGTACGCCACTTCAGCCAATGCCATGCGGCCTTCCTGGAGACCAATTACGATGAGGACATGCTGCAGAACGGCCGCTACCCTTATTATCTCAAGAAAAGGATCAGTGGAGAAAAAGGACATTTGTCCAATAAGCAGGCGCTGGAGCTTTTCAAAGCGCACCGGCCTTCGTTCATGAGCCATTTGTTCCTTTCGCATCTTTCCAAAGAAAACAATTCCCCGGAGCTGGTGGAGAACCTGTTCAACCAGCACGCCAATGGCATTAAGATCATCGTGGCTTCCCGTTACCGCGAAACGGAAGTGTATCGCATAGAGGCCATCAACGGCGGCGCCACCAATGCTACCAATGTTCCTGTCCGCATATCCGCTCCCGTTAGGGCGCAGCAATTGCAGCTCGCATTTGCATAAATTATTTGAAAGATATTATATACATCCCTTCCCAAATCCCCACGCTTCCGATATGCCTGCCGGCAATGATGGTTTCTGAAATGGGTTCACCCATTAAGCTCAGCGATTTTGCCACAATCTGCTTGTGAATATAGTTGCTTACCAGTTGCATGGTGCAGTTGGCAACACCGTCCTTATCGAAATAAATATCGTCCAGGTGATGCCATACAAAATCAACCAGCGCAGGGTCTGTAGGATCTATTCCCGCTGCCTCGAAAGCCCGGCGAAAGTCTTCGGTATAGTTGCCAGACATCTTTATGGGTACCTGCGCATACTCCAGGTTTTCCTGGAAAATGAATTTGCGCAAATGCTCATGGTTGTAATCAGGTCCAAGTCCCCTTGCGCTGGCGGGCACCAACTCGCCCTGTATCAGGCCGATGGCTTCAGGATCATATACATTGCGGGAGTTAAGGAGCTTTTCGGTAATTACGCTGTCCAACCACTTCTTTTTTTCATGCAGCGATTGATTGTGAAACTTTATGAACGTGTTCAGCTCATCGCCATTCACCCTTGCAATGACGGTGTTATTGCGGTCGAACAGGTCGGTATTTTTGGGGAGCATGCGGCCATTGGAATCATAAAAATCCAGGCCGTATTTATCCCTTTGTAAAATCACCAGCGTTTCATCGTCCACTGTGGCCAATACGTCTCCTGCCTTGATCTCGAACTGCTGCATGCCGCCGTTGTCCAGTAGTTTTCTTAGGAAATATTCATATTTATCCCGCTGGTCGCGTTTGGTCCACATCCGCACGCCGCTGTACAATACATCGTATCGCTCGCTTCCTTCTTTTACAAGCTTCAAGCAGCCGAGGTAAACGCCATCAGTTCTTGTACGGATCTTGTATCTCGGCGAAAGCCGCATCCGCCACGAGATGCACGCAAGCGCAAATTTTCGTTTCAGCCCGTTCAATGGCAGCAGAAGAATTTTTTTCATCATCCGATGGTTTTGTTGCAGATGCTGCAGGTTTCTTCCGCATAGTTGGTGAACACCAGTCCCAGTTCGTCTATCAATTGCTTGTCTGTGGGAGTGATATCGAATTTTTTCATGATCTCGTCTATCACTTCATCGGTTAGTTGCGCGGCCCTGCGCATTACTTCAAACACATCGTCGATAAACTTCACTACTTCATCTTTTCCCATGCGCAGCAGCTCTATTATTTTTCTTGCAATCGCCATGATATATTCCAGTGAGAATGCGGAAGCCGCGCCAAAGGTCCGGCCAACCGCCGACTGGATAAACGTCAATACTTCAGAACCGATCTTGCCGAAGTTCGCGATCTTTTGTACCACGGTGTTAATCGATGCTAACCCTCCGGAATACACCATGCCTGCTGCTATCTCTACAATAAAGCCGATAAATCCTCCGAGGAAATAAGCCGTTCTTTCAACGCTGATGGCGTTCACCATCGTCATGATGTTGATGTTGGACAATTGTTTCAGCACGGCATCTATGGCGGCATTGATCACGTCGATCAATTCTGTGCGCATGAGCGCCTGCCACAACTCGTCCAGCATTTCAAGTGCCTGCGGCACCAGCGTTTGCGCATTGTTCACGGCATCGCCCGCCATCGCGAGCCCTTTGAAAATATATCCCACAAGGTCTACTATCCCCAATACCGCTTCAACCAGCGAGTTCCACAGGCCGCAGTAAAACGCGTTGAAGGCATTGATGCAATTTTCGCCGATGTAAATGAACACCTTCACCATGGTGTTAACGCTCATTTCTATTTTATCAGCCAGGTAAAGGATATTTTCTTCGGCCCTTGCCAGGAAATCAGTAATGTGGGCAGGAACAGGATAGGCCCCCGATATGGTTGAATAAAGCGCCCAATTGGATTCAAATTCGGCCTTCCATTCCCTGAATGCTGCAACCAACCCGTCTGCAATAGTGTCTGCCACGGCTTCGCCGATAAAACCTTCTGCCGCCATCAGCTCATTGGCAAATGGACAGAGTATAGGTTCAAACGCGCCTCCCTCGGGCTGTTCTGCCGCCGGGTCCCAATGGTAGTCCTGGAATTTGATATAATACCTTATTCCTTCCGTCATCCAGATAATACCGTCGCCTAACAACTGGTAGATGGGTGTAAGTATCAGCGTACCGAAATTGACCACCTGGAAAATACTGATGAAAGCTTGCCTTGTCAGGTTTGTTATCTCGCCGGTTTCGATCAGCTCTTTCAATTGCTCTTCCGTAAAATTGATGTTCAGGTCGTCCTCGTTATTATCGTTCAGGAAAGTAAACTGCGTAATGTTGCCGCCCTCTGTTTCGGCTATTTGCCTGCGCATGGCGAGGTCATCCCTGAATTGTTCGCCCACTTTTGCATAAGCGGCGCCATCGCTGAAAATATCCGTGCTGTTGTCTTCTAAAAACAGGCAGACCTCGTGCGGCAACGGTTCGGTCTTTTCAAACGCCTGCTGTAAATAGCTATTGTCTTTGGATACGAACACTTTTACAGCATACGGCGAAACCGGCGATTCGCCCATATCGTACAAAAGGCTCACATTGCTTTGCTGGTAGCTGGAAATTTCATCGATGATAGTAGGGCTTACATTGTTTTCTGCAATGATCTCCACGCCGTTCACCGTATAAGTATCGGCGCTGCCGAAAAAACATTCCTGTGTTTCCCCCGCACTGGTTTGAAATGGCGATTCCGCAAATTCACTGGTCATGCGGTATTCAGGCATGTCGTTCGGGAACGGTTCAGACGTGGATATTTCAGGGAATATAGGCGCTTGTGCCATGCGTTGACGTGTTGATGTGCATTAACTTAATCCTGTCAATACATTGGTAGAACCCACCAGGTGCGTAGTGGTTTCTGCATTTTCAATATGCGAGCAGCAAGGAAGGCCTTCGTCTTCCAGGTACACCGAATCTCCCTGCACGATGGTGAGGGCAGTGGGTACCCGCGACTGCCATTCCTCTTCCACGAAACCTTCTAATTCCATGATCTCTTCTGCTATCGACAAATACAAATCGTCGTCGGTTTCCAGCACCAGGTCGCCGCCATTCCATATGTCGCCGGTTTCCATGTAATACACTACAGCGTCCTCAAAGCCCGGCCTCACAGGAACTACTACTCTTGCCATGCCGCATTGTAAAAATGCCTGGAAGATGGGATCGGCGGCGTGTTCGGCCTGGATCAATTCCGTCCAGTCGCACCTGCCTGCCCAATAGTAGGGATAAAACAGGTACGACATGTTCTCCCAATCGAATGCCTGCTCGAAGAACTTTACATGCGATGCATAGTTTTCCAGCGTGCTGGTTTGATCGACAGATGGCACGCAATTACCATCGGTATAAAAATTCTGTCCCATCCTGATGTCGAAGGGTCTCGTCATCATCTCGATGCACAAGCGTTGTATCTCTCTTTTTTCCAGCGTGCGGTTGAAGGAACGGTGGCTGGTATCCACCGATTCCGCTTCTTTTGCTGCCTCTTCGGCGGCTGCTTCGATCTCGGCGTTGTAAGCGGCCAGCTGGTCTTCGTATGCGCGCATGATCTGGTCATAAGCTTCGTTTTGCCATGCGTTCATGGTACTCTCGGGCACGGCTAGGGTGGCGGTAACGTTCACCATAAAAGAGAAAACGTTCTTGCAGCTTACCTGTACAGGCAATACGTTTATCCAGGGCGATGAAAAGCTGCCGATATTGTAATTGCCGAAGTAATCATTTCTTCCGTTCTTTTTCTCAAGGTCGGCCTTACCAACACTGTACGTATGTTGTCCTACGCTAATCACAAACTGCGTATCGGGTTGAAAATCGCCGTATTGATAATTGAAAGTAAAATCCACTTTTGCCGAAACAGCTTCGTAGCCCGCGGGTATGATGAGGTCGAAATCATACGTTCTGTCCTTGCCATCCGGTGAAGTAACGGGTGAAAAGGCGTCCGATACGGGCGAGGCGGGTTTGGGTGGGGCGGCAATGGTGATATCATACAGGCGCCCGTATTCGAGGTAGGTGATTTCATCGATTTTATCAGGGCCCGTGATGTCATTTTCTTCCGGGTGAATGGGCTCTTCCAGAACTGTAGTGCTGCCCGCACCGGTAGCTTCTTCCGCGATTTTTTCCAATGCCTGTTTGTAAAAATATGCGGGTTCGGGAAGCATGAACTCGTACATCAACCGCTTGCCATAGTTAATGAGGCGGTTGGTGTATACAATGTCTACCCAGCGGTATACGCCGGTAACGTGCTTATCGCCCTTGCGGTTGTCGAAGCCGTGGCGGTTGTTCTCTTCATATTCCTGCAGCATGCGGCTGGTGCGCTTTTGCGTGGTCTTTTGCACTACGCGCTCCACGGTGCGCTCGGTAATTTCCTGTGCATACGTCTTTGCCGCCGAATCAGAAGTAGAGGCTGATGTGGACGAAGAAGTATCAATATATCCTTCGGCGCTTACTTCCACGCCAAAGGCCTTGCCCGATACGCCAAGCGATCCGCCTACTGAAGTGGAGTTGTCCTGGTTCAGCACATTCGCTACTTCTGTTTGCATTTCATTGCGGTCCGTGGTGGCCGTATCGGTCATGTTCTCCACTTCGGTTTCGGTAGTGGTTTCTTCCGTGGTTTCGGTGCTTACCAGGCTGCGCGTATGGCGCTCCTTGTACTCACGTGCAAGAATGTTCTCTATCCTGGATACTTCACCGGGCACATAGCAGCAAACTTCCTGCTCAACCTTGCGCAGCACGCCTATGCCGATGTTGTTGACCCCATATAAAGTAACGCTGTTGGAAGGGAGGGAAACAGGCGTAACCACCGGCGGCGAAGCAGTCTTTGCCTTGCCGTTGGTATTTTTGTTTGATGTGCTTCCTTTGGTATCGATGGTAAGGTTGGTGCCATCGTCTAATTGTATATTCCCTTTCAGTTCGAAAGTATCGTTGTTACTGATGTCTGCACCTTTACCAGGAAAAAGCCGCATGTGCAGTTGGTCGCTTTTGTTGTCTATGATATCTACCTTGTTCGATTGAATGGTGCGGCCTCCGCTGGTAAGCGTAAGGTCTGCATTGGTAACGTATGCGTTCTTGCGGCCGGTGCCCAGCGACATGTACATGGACGGAGGTTGCTTTTTATCTGCAAACGCATCGAATGCATTATCCCTGAACGATAACGTATAGGCGTTTACGTCAGACGGCCTGTTACGTATTACGTTGCCGCGTGAAATGATGGTCTTGCGTCCTTTTTTCCTGCCGGGGCGGCTATCGCGTTGCACTTTTTTGATCTCACGGTCCAATGAAGCGGTTAGCTCATCTACTTTACGGTCGCTGGCGGGCAACGATTGAATGAACGATTCGGTATTGGCTGAAACCTTGCGCGGGTTGTTTTTAAGTTCATTCACCGTAATGCCCGGCGCTGTTCTGCTGCTGCGCGCAGTGTTTTGCACAGGCGCTTTTTGCACCGTCTGCAAATCGCTTTTTACGGTCTGTAAAGTATTGAGTGTATTGCTGGCGATTATTTTATCCTGGTTCAGCACCAGCGAATCGTGGGTGCCGGGTTTAACGGGATCGGATGTTGCCGGCGTGGCGCGGGGTACGCTGAAGGCCTTGGGCAATACTACCTTGGCCTTTGCCAACCGCTTTACGAACAGCTGCAATTGTTTATCACCTTGCGGAGAAGCCGGCAGCCGCGGCGTTTCGATCAGTTCGCCGGCAAGTTCCTCCAGGCTGCCCTTGCGCAATACTTCTGCAAAATTATTGGCAATGATCATTTGAATGCAGGCCTGCCGTACGTGCGGCGACTGCCTGGTGGAGGCCTGGTACATGAGGTTATCCCACAAACTAATAAGCTGTTGTTCCTTTAGCGATCCGGCGCTCTTTATTCTTTGCTTCAGCTTGTCCGTGTTCAATTGATTGCGGTTCTTCATGAGCCAGGATGAGAAGTTGTACAGCTCGGGATTAATAGCCCTTATCTCCTGGTAGGTGCGGGCCGGTTTAAAGCTGGCTGTTAGCCGGGTAATGATATCCCGTGCCGCCTGCAGGGTGTCTGCATCAGAAATATTTTTCAGGAAATGGCTTTTTTCCGGGTCCGGATGCCAGATAAACCCAAGCTCTTTTTTTTGCTGTGATAATAGTTGCGGTGTTCTAAGGGTCACAAACCTGAACAGGTCAGTGCGGATAGGCATGATGGTTGACATACGAAACAGGGTTTAAGTTTCAATTAAAACAATTGAATAGCTACGCTGCTAGCAGAGCCGTGTTGAAGTGGTGAATCAGATAGGTTGAGCCAGGGTACTCCCTGGAATGAGTAGATGAGTGAAGATAAGGATCAATTTTAAACCGGCAAATACTCTAAAGCGAGTATTCATGGCAATTTATTTTTACGCTGCCCACGTTTCTGCGTTCCGTGCACCGCCATACATGAGCCCGCAATATGGCCGTCTGAATTCGGGATTCCAAAAATTAAATTTTCAGAATTTTTTGAAAGTTTGAAAAAATAGTTAACTTTGTGTTGTCAAGGTTAAAACATGGTCGTATGAACACATTAACCTACATCATTTACCTGGCCATCACCTACTTCATAACCGTACACGTGGGGCTTAGATTTTACCGGAACGGCGAAGTGTATATCCTCAACCTGCTCCACGGCGATCAAAAGCTCACGGCCTTCATCAACAGGATCTTGCTGATAGGTTATTACCTCCTGAACCTCGGATATGTAACGCTTACCATCAGCACCTGGCAAAACATAGATACCTGGGGAGAAATGTTCGGCAGCATTGCGTTTATGACCGGAAAGATCATGCTTACCCTTGGCGTAATGCATTTTTTCAACATGGCGGTGATCTTATTCATAAGCTACCGCCACCATGCTTCTGTTAACAATAAAACTTAAATATATGAACGCCTCATTAAACTTCATCGCATACCTGGTATACCTGCCTGTTGTTATACTGCTTACGTGGTACGTGGCGCACGTACTGTTCAGGAACAGTAAAGTGTTCATGTACGACATCTTCAATGGCAAGGAAGACATTGCTACTTCAACCAACAAATTGTTCGAAACAGGCTTTTACCTCCTGAACCTTGGATTTGCCCTCGTGATCATGACCATTGCTGACATGATCCTCGACAGCCGTACCATGCTGGAGGTCCTAAGCACTAAGATCGGCGGCTTCAGCATCTACCTGGGCATTATGCTGTTCTTTAACCTGTACCTCTTCTTCAGGGGAAGGCGCATATCCCGGCAAAAGATGAGGATCGCAGAAGCAGCGAAGCTGGCTGGCAGAGACCCTATATAACAGCATACTTAACAGCAAAAGGCACAACCTGGTTGTGCCTTTTTTTATGCCATATATTTTGTTAGAATGTTATTCCTACACCTACTTTGAAAGCGCGGTTGTAAGAATTGAAGCGCTGGTCAGCATCCACCTTCGATAAACCATGGTCATAAGCGGCCATCACATTCACGCCATTGTTGAATTGATAACCTACTCCACCTGTAAGGCCTACATCCCAACGGTTGAATTGATTGGTGGCATCCAGCTTGCTGTTCAACAAGTTTATACCCAGCAAGCCGGCGGTGGTACGCAGGTCAGCTTGTGCCAGGTACGATACCTGAGGGCCGCCAAACACCTGGAACCCGCCGATGTTAGCCTTCAATACAACGGGTACATCTATATAATGCATGTTCAGCGCAGCGCCTGCATTTACACCCAGGAAGTCAACGCCTTTTCCTTTGAGCGCGCCATTCAGCTCGTAGCCCTTCTGCGAATAATACACGGCAGGTTCAACGGATAGGTTTTCACCCAACCGCACCGAAGCATAACCCCCCGCAAAAAAACCCGCGCGGTTTTTGGTGGTCACTATTCCATCGGTAAGGTCGAGCAGGTTTTGCAAATTGTTAACCGCATCGCCGCGCATACCGGACGATGTAAAGCCCGCGCGTATGCCAAAAGCAGCTTGCTCCTGTGCGATGCTTACAATAGAAACAATAAGAGCAGTAAAGAGTAGAATTTTTTTTTTCATAAAGAAACGTGAACGTGGTTTTTCAGTCGTTCTGGATGCTAAGAATGCAAAATGCCTTCCCGAATTAATCAGGGGTATGTAAGTTTATGTTAAAGCATTAAAAAGTAAAAAGTCTCACCGCACCGGTGAGACTTGCAATTTGCAGGTTACCCGATCTCGAATTCTATCTTGTTATCACCACAATCGGTGGAAACAAAGAACGAGTGAATGCCACTCGGCAACTTCCACGTGAATTGCGCGCTGAACTCGTCGTAGTATTCAGCCGATCCGATGCTGTTGCCATTAAAGCCCCATTTAACGGTGTGAGGCCCGCCACTGCATGTTACCCCAAAGCTTGCGGCAAAATAGGCCGACTCCAGCTTGCACGCGGGGTCGATCTTTGGAAATTTTTCTCCATTGATCGGGTACACAATGTTTACTGCATGTTGTCCCATAAATGATCCTCCTGTTTTTTTAATTAGGAAAAAGGTTCCCTTCACGGGTAGGACAACCGGTTTTTAAAAGGAAGTAATGATCAAAAAGTTAAAGGAGGAGTTCTTGTACTAATGCAGAGTGATACTAATGCAGAGAGAGCTGGAATTCTACTGATTTAAATTTACTGAATTTTTCATTGCTCCCAAAGAGTTTTGTGCGCCGCCAACCTTTACCGCCGTACGGTTTATGGCCGCTCCGATTATGAATGGTATTATTTACTTTAGTTGTTACTGCTTCAACATTAAAAAATAAATGCAATGGCCGGACAACAGGTAACAAAAGACAAGGTTGGCATAGCCCTGGTAGGACTAGGCAAATACAGCGCAGAACAATTAGCGCCAGCATTACAGGAAACAGAACATTGTTATCTGGCCGGCATCGTCACCGGTACACCAGAGAAAGCAAAAGAATGGAAAAAGAAATATGATATTCCCCCGGAGAATGTATACAGCTACGAGAATTTCGAGTCCATCGCCAACAATGCCGATATCGATATTATATACATAGTGCTTCCCAATTCAATGCACGCCGAGTACGTGATCCGCGGCGCCAAAACGGGCAAACACATCATCTGTGAAAAACCAATGGCCATTACCGTAGAAGACTGCGACCGCATGATCGGGGCTTGCAGGGATGCAGGCGTGATGCTGTCCATCGGTTACCGCCTGCATTTTGAACCATACAATCGTGAGATGATGCGGCTCGGCAGGGATAAAGTATTTGGCAACATCCAATCACTCAAGGCCGATAACGGAATGGACACCGTAGAAGGATGGAGGTTGGACATGCAACTGGCGGGTGGCGGCCCTTTGATGGACGTAGGCATTTATTGCGTGCAGGGCGTTCGTTATACCACCGGCATGGAGCCCATAGCGGTGCGTGCACAGGAAGGCCCGAAAAATGACAAGGAGAAATTTAAATCAGTAGAAGAGTCGCTCACCTGGCAAATGGAAATGCCGGGCGGGGCGATCGCGGAATGCTTCACCAGTTATTCAGAGGAAAAAAATTTATTGAGGGCCGAAGCAGAGAATGGATGGTTCGAGCTGTCGCCGGCTTATAATTATGAAGGCCTCAAGGGCAAAACTTCCGACGGTAAGATGAAATTCCCGCAAATCAACCAACAGGCCGCGCAAATGGATGATTTTGCAAAGGCCGTCAAGGAAAACCGCCCCACGCCCGTGCCGGGTGAAATGGGAAAACAAGACGTAAAGATCCTGCTGGCCATTTACGAAGCCATGCGGACAGGGCAGCGCGTCGAGATCAGTTAGTGGCTGGTATGAACACGCTACTCTGTTCTAAGATTATTAACAGGATTAGACAGCGCCACTTTAACGGCTTGTATGCTGATGGTAAGAAATGCTATCAGCAGCGCCATTACCCAACCTGTTATTACAATCCAGATGCTGAAAGGCGCCCGGTATGCAAAACTCTCCAGCCAGCTATTGACGAAATACCAGGCCAGCGGCGACGCCACCAGGAATGAAATGACCACGAGCTTCAAAAAATCTTTCGATAGCAATGAAACGATGCCCGCCGTGCTGGCGCCTAATACCTTGCGTATGCCTATTTCCCTGATACGCTGCTCCACGCTGAACGTTGTAAGGCCGAACAGTCCCAAACAAGAAATAAATATCGCAATGATGGTAAAGGACTGTATGATCGAAGCCAGCCTTTCTTCCGCGGCATAGTTCTTTTCAAAATTCTGATCAAGAAAACCGTATTCAAAAGGTTCATCAGGGTTCAGCTTCGTCCAGGCTGCGGTCATTTCCTTCAAAGCAGCTTGCATATTATTTCCTTTTACATGCGCAATAAGGTAGTTATAGTTTTGATAGCGGTTCAGCAAAAATCCGTAGGATTCAATGCTTGCATGCAGGTCTTTAAAATGAAAATCCTTTACAACGCCTACGATCTGGAACAGCACTTCTTCGCCTCCCCAGTTTGCAGCGATATTTTTGCCGATGGCATCTTCCGCGGAAGCGAATTCAAACTGGCGGATGGCCTCCTCATTGAGTACGATGCGGTTGGCGGTATCGCCGGGAAAATCTTTGGAGAACAACCTGCCTGCCACCGGCTGAATGCCCAGTGTTTGAAGGTAACTGTTATCCACGCGGTTGATGAAGACGGTTTTTGTATGCTCGGATGGAGTGCCTTGTTTATACAACAGCCAGTCCGTTACATTCGCAATGCCCGGATAATAAATGGAAGCGCCCGCCGAAGAAACATTGCTGTTGGCCAACAACTCATTTTTATAAGAAGTATATACGTTCTTGGCCGTTGAAGTGCGCAACGGAATTACCACCTGCTGGTCTTTCACAAAGCCCAGGTCCTTGGTGCGCAGGTAACTCATTTGGTTGGCAATGGTAAGCGAAGCCACGATCAAAGCCACTGATATCACGAACTGGAACACTACCAAAACCTTCCTGAACGAAACCGCGGCGAGCGAATTGGAGAACCGCCCCTTCAATACTTTTACGGGCTTGAAGGCAGACAAATAAAAAGCAGGGTAAACGCCCGCAACCAATCCTGCAATGAAGGTCACCAGCAGGAACGCAAGCGAGAGGTAAAGATATTGCTCACCTGTAAAGGATAGCGCTTTTCCTGAAACCCGCTCGAACAAAGGCCGCAACAACAGGGTAAACCCAATGGAAATAATGAAGGACATCAACGACAGCAATATGGCTTCCCATAAGAACTGCCTGACCAAAGAAGTTTTTTCAGCACCCAATACTTTGCGTACGCCGATTTCTATCGCTCGTTTGGAAGAGCGGGCAGTGGCAAGGTTCATGAAATTGACGCAGGCGATCAGCAACGTTACTATCGCGATAGAAACAAGTATGTACAGGTAGTTCACATTTCCACCGGCGGTAACATTTCCATCGGTATTGGCATATAAATGAATATCCTTTACGGGAGTAAGGAATTGCCTGCGGTCGCGTCCCGTTGCTTTGAGGTCTTCGGCCGCATATTTTTTAATGAACTCAGGGAATTTCGCTTCGAGTTTTTTCGGGTCTGTGCCAGGTTTCAGCAACAGGTAAGTATAAAACAGGTTGTTGTTCGCCATATCGGTCAGCCGCCTGATCCAGGGGCCTACTTCACCGCTTTGCATGGACATAACGAAACGCGCATCAATGTGCGAAGGCGTTGTGGACGGAGCAAATACCCCGGTTATCTTAAAATCAAAAGCGCCATTGGTGGTGCTGTTGATGTGTAGGGTCTTGTTCAATGCAGGTTCTTTCCCGAACAGCTTGTCGGCAATCTCTGTCGAGATCACCACCGCGTTGGGTTCTGACAATGCCCTATGAGGATCACCTTCCCTGAACTTATAAGTAAAGAGCCTGAAGAAAGTTGAATCTGCCAGGTAACCCTCCGTCTCATAAAATGAACGGGTGGCTGAGTTGTCGCGGTATTGCAGAAGGGTCTTATCATCTTCGAAAGCCTTCATCAGTCTCGCGCAGCTTTCAATTTCAGGATATACCTGTTGCATGGTCGGACCCATCGGCGCCGGCGTAGTGGCATACCGTTCTTCTTTTCCTTCCTGTATCGAAACCGTTCCCAGTTGGTACAGCCGGCTGCCCAGCACGTGTTGGCTGTCGTAACTCAGTTCCTGGAAGATATACATCGAAATAAGCATGCAGCACGTAAGTCCTATTGCCAGGCCAAACACATTGATGAAGGAGAATACCTTGTTCTTAACAAGGCTCCTGAAGGCAAGCTTGATGTAGGTTTTGATCATACGGGTTTGTTATACCCTTAAGATAACGAAACAAACTATCGTTACGAGTGTTTTCGTTGAGTGGAATAATGGCTATTTATACGGCAGAGCCCGATATTACAGGCTGTCTCTGCGGGCGGTATCAGGTTCGTTGATGGTGGTGCCCGCGGTGGTATCGGGCAGGCTGCCTTCCACATTTTCTACATTGGTGGTATTGGGTCCTTCTTTCGCCTTGTCGTCCTTATCATCCTTATTGTCCTGGCAGGAAATTGCCAACAGCGCTACGAATAAAATTGCTAAAGGTTTCATTGCATGAGCTTTGCCACACAAATGCAATAATGTTGCCACCCTGGATTGTACCGGATTCCTTAACTTCAAGGATGAGGCCGTATTATCGGTATGCCTTCCAAAACTAACGTTAACCCATGTACGTAGAATCTCCTAATGCAGGTGCAGCGCCTGCCGCACCGGAACAATCTGCAAAAGCAACTGGTTATGCCGTCCGTATTTCGCTGATTGCGGCACTCGGCGGCTTTCTCTTCGGTTTTGAGACCGCGGTTATATCCGGGGCCGAAAAAACGATACAGGAGCTGTGGAACCTTAGTTCGGGCTGGCAGGGATTTACGGTTGCTTCTAGTCTCATCGGCACTGTTATCGGTTCGTTGGTTGCCGGCATGCCCGCCCAACGCTATGGCAGAAAAAAAGTGTTGGCCGTCATTGCCATTTTATATTTATTGTCTGCGGTGGGTTGTGCGTTTACGCCCGTATGGATACTATTCGTGGTTTTCAGATTTATAGGGGGCGTGGCGGTAGGAGCGTCTTCAGTGGTAGGGCCGATGTATATTTCCGAGGTATCGCCCGCAAAGATCCGCGGAAGGCTGGCGGGCTCATTCCAGTTGATGATCGTTACGGGTATTTTTGTTTCCTTTCTTACCAATTTTTTGTTTGTGGATTTCGGGGACAGCGCATGGCGTTGGATGCTCGGTATCATGATCGTGCCCGCGGCATTGTTTGCGGTCCTGTTGCGCTTTATTCCAGAAAGCCCGCGCTGGCTGGTATTGAATAACAGGGATGAAGAGGCAAAGGCCATATTCGCAAAGACCGGCGAGCCCAATGCGGCCGCATTGGTACGCGAAGAACACCAGCTCTCTAAATCCGGCACCAGGGAAAGCCTGTTCAACGGCAAATACAACAAGCCTATTTTGTACGCGGTGTTGCTGGCCATGTTCAACCAGTTATCTGGCATCAATGCCATCTTATATTATGCTCCGCGCATTTTTGAGATGGCGGGCTTCGATAAAGAAGAGTCGTACCTGCAGCCTGTATACATTGGAGCAGCCAATTTGCTGTTTACGCTCATAGCAATGACAGTGATCGACAAGTTTGGAAGAAAAACCCTGTTGCTGATTGGTTGCGTTGGTCTGGTGGCCATGCTCGGCCTTACCGCGCATGCATTTAGCGATGATGCATTGATGGGTAAGAATGTTTTGTTCTATCTGCTGGGGTACATTGCTTTTTTTGCTTTTTCGCAGGGCGCGGTCATATGGGTGTTTATTTCGGAGATATTCCCCAATTCCGTGCGGTCGCAGGGAAGCTCGCTGGGAAGCTTCACGCATTGGATCATGGCCGCGATCATTTCATGGACCTTCCCGATTATTGTGGAAGGAAGCCCCAGGGGCGGATTTTATTCCTTCGTTTTTTATACCGCGATGATGGTGGTCGCTTTCATTTTTATCTGGAGGGCTTTGCCCGAAACCAAGGGCAAGTCGCTGGAACGCATTCAGCAGGAATTAGGCATTAAATGATCAGGCGCATGGCCAATACAATAAAATTAGCAGCTTTGCTATCTGTTATCATCGCCTGTAATGACGCGGGTGAGCATGACGGTGAGGACGGTGGTTACAACGAGCCGCACCGCCCGCAAATTCATTTTTCCCCGAAGGAAAAATGGATGAACGATCCCAACGGGCTTGTGTACTATGATAACAGGTATCATTTATTCTACCAGTATTATCCCGACAGTACGGTATGGGGACCGATGCATTGGGGCCACGCCACCAGTACCGACCTGCTGCATTGGGAACACCAGCCTGTAGCCTTGTATCCCGATAGCCTGGGATATATTTTTTCTGGCAGCGCCGTGGTGGACGAAAACAATACGTCAGGCTTCGGAGAAGGACGCAAAGCACCGCTGGTCGCGATTTTTACGCACCACGACCCCATCGGCGCCGCGCAAGGGAGAAATGATTATCAATACCAAAGCATTGCTTATAGCCTCGATGGCATAAAATGGACGAAATATGCAGGCAATCCTGTTTTAAAAAATCCCGGCATCAAGGACTTCCGTGATCCCAAAGTGATGTGGCACGAGCCATCGAAGAAATGGATCATGTCGCTTGCAACGCTTGACCGCATTACGTTCTATTCATCGCCCGATCTGAAACAATGGGCAAAGGAAAGTGAATTCGGGAAAGACATGGGCGCGCATGGCGGCGTTTGGGAATGTCCTGATCTTTTTTCTTTTGACTTCAATGGTGAAAAGATATGGGCATTGCTGGTGAGCATCAATCCCGGCGGGCCGAACGGTGGTTCGGCAACGCAATACTTCATGGGCAAGTTCGACGGAAAGGAATTTGTTCCCCTAGATACTGTTACGCGCTGGCTGGACCACGGTCCTGATAATTATGCGGGCGTAACCTGGTCTAACATCCACGACAGGAGAATATTTATAGGATGGATGAGCAACTGGCAATACGGAACGGTTGTTCCAACAGAGAAATGGCGCAGCGCCATGACGATGCCACGACTGATCGAGCCGCAAACCGCAGATGGTAAATATGTGCTGACATCTAATCCAATTCCTGAAATATCCAGGCTAAAGAAAGGAATGCAAAAATCGTTTCATAATCTTTTGATCGAAGATACTGTTGTCGAAATCACTACAACAACGGACAAGCTTACCGGCCCCGCTATGCTTACCTTAAAAGCAGATGACATCAAGGAATTTGCCATCACGCTTTCCAACGACCTGGGGCAGCGTGTCGTAATAGGATACGATAAGGCAGGCAATCATTATTACATCGACCGAACCACGTCAGGAAAAACGGACTTTGAAAAAGGATTTGGCGCACGGAATATCTCACCGCGAGTACGCACCCGCCCCGGCATGAGCATGACGCTGATCATCGACAATTCATCTGTAGAAATGTTTGCGGATGATGGACTGAATGTTATGACAGCGATCTTTTTTCCTGATAAGATATACTCGAAGCTCGCGATGGCATCACCGGAGACGTTCAGGGTAAAAAGTTTATCGTTAAGCGGGTTGAAATCGATATATAGAAAGGATTGATTTTACTTAATCACCCGGCTAATCAGGCCGCGGCATCTGCGTTGCCTTGGATTCAACGTGTTTCCATGTTTCATGTATGTCATTCACGTATTGATTAAACAATGCCGAGTCGCTGGTTCGTTGAATTAAGCCGAATACTTCATGCAGTTCGCCTCTCAACAGCGGGTATTTGTCGGCAATTGGTTTCAATTTTTCCCAGGCTTGCAGGTGAGCAAGAAATGATTCTTTGAATGATAAACTACAATCCTCGTAGGTTATTTTTTTCGCTTCATCCAAATAGTGGCCGATCGCCGCTGCCAACGGCATGCGCTTACAATCTTCATTTCGTTTAATGGAAAGAATGGAGTCCGTTTCATAAACCCGGGTCCAACAGCTTGCAGAACCCGCCTGTTTCGGATTGGCAGTGTTGTTACAGCCAAAACATGCAATTAAGAAGATTACCGGCAATATAACTGCTTTGAAATTAGCAATGGGCTTCATGTTTACAGTTAAGGTTGCGGTATAAATGCAGAAACATTCGCTTCCTTCGTCCATTGGCCATCGACCTTTTTGCAGGTCATGATCCCTGGGTAGATAAAACCTTCGCCGGTAAGCCTTCCTGCCTCGTCTTTTGTTCTGTCTTTTTGCCTGGGGCCTTGTCACCATCCAGGCCATGCTGCCACCATCTGAAATTCTTATGATAGGAGGTTCCATAGGCCCTCCTAAAGGGAAATAAAACTATCCAGTGAATTACAGGTCATGCAATTTGATAGAAAATAAAACAAATTCTATAAAAAAAGCAATTTTCGCCAATTCAAGGTGTCATTATAAATGCATATAAAAAGTAATATTTGACAACGGCATGCCTAAGGTCTATTGAGGAACTTCACTTTTACTTTTAAATATTTCCACTATGAAATATGTTTTATTAGTGATATATCTTACACAGGCCAGCTTCAGCAACGGGCAGGAAAAATACAGGATCAAATTCATTCTCGACAAGGATTCCATCGTAAGCGGTAGCCAAACAATTACCTGGAAAGCCCCGGCCACCCTGGATTCCATAGCTATTTCATTCGGCAGTCATTTCAAAAATGCAGGCAAGATATCCAATGCCCTTATCAATGGCAAAAAGGCGCGGCTTGAAAAAGATCCCTCGCATAAAAACCGTTACCACCTGTTGCCTTACAGCAGCATACCGGCGGGCAGCAACATTGTTATCGACCTCCGATTTGTTACGGACACCATTAAAGATTCCAATGGGTACGGTTTTATCCCGGTAATAGACGACTGGCACCCGAGCTTGCCACGCTTTAGGGATGGCATATTTCAATGGGATGAACAATCATTAAAAGAATATGATATCCAGGGAAGCTTTGCAGCAGCCTATCGTGCGGCGCTAAGCGGGCCTGTTGTAACACAAAAAGTAAAAAACGATGTCACTACGCTTGCATCCAGGATTGCCAACGTCACCAATTTCGGGATTTGTCTTTCTGACAAATTCCTTGTTTCGGAAACAACATCAGCCGGCGTGAAAATCATTTCGTACTATTTTAAGCATGATACATCGTGGGGAAGAAAATTACTTGACATGTCGCAAGACATCGTCAGTTTTTACAAATCCGAAATAGGCTTCTATCCGCAGCCAATCGTATCGATCCTGCCTGGTTGGAATCAGCCCGTGGGCGGGTACCCTATCAGCTCAAACATGTATGTCATCCACCGCAACCTCGATTTAAAAGGCGATGCTTTTGGAAGATGGATCATGTCGCATGAAATAGGCCATACTTATTGGGGCTTTGGCAATGTGCTCGACGTAGGAGGGTATCCCAGTTGGTTTGGGCTAGGCATGGGCATTTATACCGATTGGTTATACCATAAAGCAAAAAACCTCGACCTCTCCGTGTACGAGTTGGAAAACCGCTACATGGCCGGGGTTTTAATGGGAGTAAATACCACCATTTTGCAACCCCTCGATTCTTTAAGAAAGGCCGGGTTCGATTTCAACAATGTCATTTCGCACGGTAAGGCGTTCACGGTGCTGCAAATGCTGGAAGAAATTGTTGGCGTGGAAAATTTTATGCAGATCTTTAAAGAAAGCCTGAAACGGTTTCAGGGTAAGACAGTAACGCTTGAAATGTTCCATGCGCTTTCCGAGGAAGTTTCGGGCCTTGACCTCGACTGGTTTTTCAAACAATGGTTTGCAACAAATGATTACCTGGACTATCGCATCGTTCATACATCTCTTAGAAGCGAAGGAGGTAAGTATATACAGAAAGTGAGGATCAGGCGTTTCGAAAATGCGATCATGCCTGTACTGCTTAGAGTAGAACAATTTGATGGCCGGAATACAGACATCGTATTGAATGGTAAGTTCCAGGATACTACATTGACGCTGGAAATGAGTTCTCCACCTAAAAGCACAGTGCTGGACCCGGAAAAAAAATTACCGTTGCTGTCTCACGCATACACTAATGTCCTCACCCTGGTCACCGCGGCAAATTATTTTAATAGCAGGAATGATCCTCAATCGGTGATCTGGCTTTTAGAACCGAGAAAAAACCTGGGTGATCAATCGGCCGGGTTTCAATGCGCGCTCGGACGGGCGTATAGAAGGACGGGGCAATATCAAAAAGCATTGGAGACCTTTGAAAAGGGGTTGAACCTTACAGATCGGAGAGACTATCAATTGCTTTGTTTATTGGAAGCCGGCCGGACTTATGACCTGATGGGCAAACGGGACAAAGCTGTAGGGTATTATCAAAAAGCGCTTCAGGAATCTTACCTAAGGAATGCTGCAACCACCCATCTGCAAACGCCTTACAGCGAAAGATAATGCATCGATTTGCATATCGATGTCCCCTTAAACTACAATGCCTGGAAATTATTCCAGGCATTTAACGTGTTGTGAAGTGGTGGAGAATATCGGAGTCGAACCGACGACCTCTTGCATGCCATGCAAGCGCTCTAGCCAGCTGAGCTAATTCCCCTAAAAATGGAGTGCAAATATAGGGGTTTTTTTACCTTTTTTTCCCTACACGGCTGTAGATGGCCACCATCATCCTGCGCGGCAGCAGCCGCACCAGGAAAGCGCTCATTTTAGCAAGGGTGCCGGGAACAATTATGAGCTTGCCTTTCAGGGTTTCGCGCACGGCAATTTCGCCCACTTTGTGCGGCGGCACTTCCATCTTCATACCGAACCATCCCAGCTTTTCTTTGGTATCTTTTATTACTTCGGGCTTGGTAAACACGGGGCCGGGCGCAAGGCAGCTGACGCTGATGTCTTGTTCCTTTAATTGGTACCGCAGCGAGTAGCTGAAATAAATAATCGAGGATTTGGTGGCGGAATACATATTCTTTACCGGGATAGGCGCAAAGCCGGCCATGCTCGCAACGTTCAGGATATAGGAAGGCGCATTTTTTTCCAACAGCGGAAGCAGCGTAAGGGTGAGCGCCATGGTAGACTCCACGTTCAGGCGCACCATGTATCGCAACGTGTCGAGTGGTAATGACAAATAATCATAAGAACCACCGAAGCCCGCCACGTTGCAAAGCATTTTTAATGGCAGGTTCGTTTCAACGCACCATTTGCCGATTGCAGTGGTAGAAGATTCCTTGCTCAGATCATAGCTCAATACTTCTACCTGCACATGATAAGCAGATTCCAGTTTGTTTTTTGCGGCAACCAGGCTGTCCATGTTCCTTGCTATCAATACCAGGTTAAATTGACGCCTGGCCAGTGCTTCGGCGATTGCGTAACCTATGCCTTTGCTGCCGCCGGCCACCAAAGCGTATGGATTGGAAGAAGCATTTGCAGCGGGTTGTGCGTCCGATGTATATGTGTGTACCATGACAAGCAGAATGAAGACAAACTTTTCATGCGCAGTATTTAACGCTGATACGCATATTCCCTGCAAAAGGAAGGCCATGTCTAACGGTTAAGATCAGGTCAATTGGTCATTAGGTCATTGGGTCATTGGGTCATTGGGTCATTAGGTCATTAGGTCATTAGGTCATTAGGTCATTCGCGACATCGGGACATTAAGTTATGAAGGTATTAGTTCTTGAAGACAGGATGATATCCGGGATTAATCGAATATCAATAACCAACAATCTATGATTTTTAAAACTGGCCAAATGACTTAATGACCCAATGACTCAATGACTTTTTTAAGTAACTCACTCAACCTGCGGTCAGCTTTTGCAGCTACTGCTATGATCTCCTGTATATTGACAGGCTGTAGGTTGTCCGGATCGCATTCGTCGGTTATAACGGAAATGGCGGCGCACGGCAATTGCATATGGTTGGCGGCTATTACTTCCGGAACGGTGGACATGCCTACCATATCGGCCCCGATGATCTTAAGGTACCGGTATTCTGCCCGTGTTTCAAGGTTGGGCCCGTCTACCGCCGCATACACGCCGGAATGCAGGGGCATCGAAAGTTCCGCCGCCCTTTCTTTAATAAGGGAGTTCAGGTGGTGGTCATAAGGCCTGCTCATGTCGGGAAAGCGCGGGCCCAGTTGTTCGATATTTTGACCGGTGAGCGGGTTGCTCCTTTGCAGGTTAATGTGGTCCGTGAGTAAAGCCAGCGATCCCTTATTGAAATCCAGGTTAATGCCTCCCGCCGCATTGGTAATAAGCAGCCATTGCACGCCAAGCATTTTCATCACACGAATAGGATATACCACCTCGGGCATGCTGTAGCCTTCGTAAAAATGAAAACGCCCCTGCATCAGCAGGCATTTTTTATTGCCGATGGAGGCGTACACCAGGTTGCCTTTGTGAAACTCGACGGTAGAAACGGGAAAATGCGGGATCTCGCTGTAGGGAAATGATTCTATCACTTGCGCATGCTCCAGTAAATTATGAAGTCCTGTTCCCAATACAACTCCCACCTCGGGTTGTAAATTGCGTTGCCGGAGCCAGTCTGCCGTTTCCTGTAACTGCTGAAGATAAGGTGCTGCTTTGAACATGGAGGTTACAATTTAAAGACTGAATGTACGCAACACCATGCAACAAGCCGCTTCCATTTATAAACAGCTTCGCATTGCGCGCATTGCGCAGGAAACGCAGGATACAAAGACCTTCGTGTTCGAAAACAACGGAGTGCACATACCGTACAAAGCAGGCCAGTACCTGACCTTTGTATTTCATATCAACGGGCAGGAAGCCCGGCGCAGTTATTCCATCGCTTCATCGCCGGTGTTGCAGGAGCAGCTATACATCACCGTTAAACGCGTGCAGAACGGAGCGATATCAAGGCCATTGTTCGACCATGCAAAACCGGGTGATATATTGCTCACCACGGGAGCTGCCGGGTTTTTCGTATTGCCTGACGCGCTTTCCACAGACCACCAATTGTTTTTCATGGCAGCGGGCAGTGGCATCGTTCCGGTTTATTCATTGCTCAAAACGGTGCTGCACACACAGCCCGGCATGCGTGTAGTGCTTATTTACAGCAACCGCTCGGAAAGAGACACTATTTATTTTAAAGAATTGAAAGCATTGCAGGAACAATTTCCTGTTAACCTTCAAATAGAGTTTTTATTCAGCCTTTCGCCAGACCTTGCGCGGGCGAGGCTGAATCAAGTGTTACTGCAATCACTGTTAAAGCAATATGCGGCCGCGCCTGCCGAAAAAATGTTGTTTTACGTCTGCGGGCCCTTTGCATACATGCGCATGATAGAGATCGAACTGCAGACCATGGGTTTTGTTGCGGACCAGGTAAGGAAGGAACAATTCAATACCATAAGGCCGGCCGTAAAAATATTGCCCCCGGATACTGATGCACACACCGTTGAATTGAATATTGCGGGCAGTACGCATCGCATACAAGTGCAATATCCTGTCACCATCTTAGAAGCCGCGAAAAAAGCGGGCATCACATTGCCCTATAGTTGCGAAGTGGGACGCTGCGGCAGTTGCGCCGCCACCTGCATCCAGGGAAAAGTGTGGATGATGTACAATGAAGTCTTGCTGAACGATGAAGTACGTAAAGGGATCGTGCTTACTTGCAGCGGGTTTCCTGTTGAGGGCGATGTAATACTGAAATTCTAAGCGCAGCTCTTACTGGTATCCGATTTTCGAACTATTGAGTCATCCGGGTTAGTCAGAAAACTTGTCTTAACCAGATAACACTACATTTTCATCGGATAAGCACAATTATAAGAATTCTATATAGATTCAATCAAGGAACGGTAAAATTCAATTCCCCTTCACCTCAAATTCTATTTCCGACTGGTTCCCCGAATGATCCGCAGCCTGAATTTTGATCTTGTAGGTTGTGGTGGCCATTGCCGTCATCGTCTCATTGAGGTTAAAGCTCATTTGGTCGGAGTGATAATGATTATGCACCAATTCAGCGCTGGTGGCTTTGTTCACAACGCTCAGGCTCACCTCGTACAATTCTGAGTTGTCGGTGATGGTGGCCGCTATATTGATGACCTGTCCGGCATTGAACTGTTGATTGGCCTGTGGGCTTGTAACATTGATGGTAGGCTTTATACTGTCCCCTTTATCTTTTTTACAGCCTGCAAATGCAAGAACGGCTACCAGCGCAATCAATCCCGTTTTCATTGTAAATGTTCTTAAGGTTTGGAAATGCTTTGTAGTCATTAGGTCATTAAGTCATTAAGTCATGAGCCATTACATTGCCGATGACTTAATGACTTACCCACCTATACGGCCAGACATAAAAAAAGCTGCCTCATTGCGTGCAGCTTTCCATTTTTTAATCCGGTATCATTCGCCCCAGATCTCGTCCTTGCCGGCCAGCCAGAGCTTTACCTGCTCGGTGGTTACCGATTTCGGCCTTTCGATAGGCATCCCCAGGGCGCGGTCCCAGCAAAGGCTGGCCAATACACCCAGGGCGCGGCTCACGCCGAACAGAACAGTATAGAACTCGTATTCCACCATACCGTAATGCACCAGCAGCGATCCGCTATGCGCGTCAACGTTAGGCCAGGGATTCTTAATTTTTCCGAGCGATTGCAGGATCGGCGGTACTGCTTCGTAAATTCTCCATACGGTGTTCACCAATGGATCGTCCGGCATATGCTTTTTACCGAACTCCATTTGCGCGGTAAATCGCGGGTCGGTTTTGCGCAACACGGCGTGGCCATAACCTGGCACCACCTTTCCTTCGCTAAGTGTTTTCTTTACGTATGTTTCAATCTGCTCTTTGCTGGGCAATTCCACGCCCAGCTCCTCGCGCATGTCGAAGATCCATTTTATCACTTCCTGGTTGGCCAATCCGTGCAGGGGGCCTGCGAGTCCGTTCATGCCAGCCGCAAAGGATATATAAGGATCCGCAAGGGCCGAACCCACCAGGTGGGTGGCGTGCGCCGATACGTTGCCGCCCTCGTGGTCTGCGTGGATGGTCGTGTACAAACGCATCAGCTCTTTAAACCCTTCGTCTTCGTAACCCAGCATGTGCGCGAAATTACCGGCCCAGTCCAATAATCCATTGGGTTGAATATGGTCGCCGTTTTTGTATTTACGGCGGTATATGTATGCGGCCACGCGGGGCAGGCGCGCAATTACGTCCATTGCATCATCGAACACCGCTTCCCAATAATCTTTTTTATTCATGCCCGATGCATAGCGCTTTGCAAACTGGCTTTCGGTCTGCAAGGCCATGATCGCAACCACGAATTGCGTCATGGGATGGCTGCCGATGGGCAATGCTTCTATCGCTGCAAAAACATGATTGGGCACGTGGCTCCTGCGTTGCCATACCGAAGTAATATGCGCGGCATCGTCTTCGGTAGGCAGCTCGCCAATGAGCATAAGATAAAATAATCCTTCAGGCAGGGGCTCTGTGCCGCCCTTAGCCTTTGGAAGTTGTTGTTGCAATTCGGGAATGGAATAACCGCGGAAACGAATACCGTCCTGCGCATCCAGCAACGAAGTTTCCGTTACTAACCCGGTCATGCCACGCATGCCCTGGTAAATTTGCGATAATACTACTTCACCGATTTTTTTATTGCCATGTTCCTTGAGTAAGTCTTTGATCTCGGATGCTACCTGGTCCGCTTTGACTTTAAACCTGTCCTTAATAATACCCATGTGCTTGTTTTTTGAAAAAGCCTGCTTGCCGGCAGGCAACGGCAGATCGTTGTTTGGCCGTTAAAGGTAGGCAAAAAAGAGTTATACGCGTGGTTTCCAGGGATTCTCGGGCACCTGTAAACGATGACCGGCAAAGCGTGCCAGCACAAACAAATAATCGCTGAGGCGGTTGAGATATTTTATAACGATGGGCTCTACTTGCAGCTGGTGTTCCTGCAGGTTAACGCAGCACCTTTCCGCGCGGCGGCAAACACAGCGTGCTACGTGCGTGGTAGAAACCGCCACGTGTCCCCCCGGCAATAAAAATGATTTCATTACCGGCAAAATCTCGTTCATCTTGTCTATTTCTTTTTCCAGGAAAACAATGTCATCTTCTTTCAGGTCGGGTATGCGCAGCTTGGGTTCTTTATCGGGATCGCAGGCAAGGGAAGAGCCGATGGTAAACAACCGGTCCTGTACTTCCTTTAAGGTGAGCCTGGTATGTTCATCATCCATGTAGTCGTGCACCAGCCCGATAAAGGAATTCAATTCATCCACGGTACCATAGCTTTCTATGCGCAAATGGCTTTTGGGCACTTTGGTGCCGCCGATAAGCGAGGTATTGCCGCCATCGCCGGTTTTTGTGTAGATCTTTGTTGCCATACGGAATTAGTTCATTAGGTCATTGAGTCAATGAGTCATTTGGTCATTGGGTCATTTTAACTTATTGACCTAATGACTTATTCACTTAATGACTTAACGACTCCGCCATCGATTTTTTTCTATCGCTTTCTATCAGCCCGTCCCTTAATCTTACAATGCGGTGGGCGTGGTTGGCAATGTCTTCTTCGTGGGTTACCAGCACTACGGTATTGCCGGCCTGCTGGATCTTACCGAAAATATCCATGATCTCGATGGAGGTCTTGGTATCCAGGTTACCCGTGGGCTCGTCGGCGAGTATAATCGAAGGATTGTTTACCAGGGCCCTTGCGATGGCCACGCGCTGGCTTTGACCGCCCGATAGTTCATTGGGCTTATGGTGGCTCCGGTCTGCCAAGCCTACTTTTTCCAGTACGGCCAGGGCCATTTCGGTACGTTTCTTTTTCGGGATGCCGGCGTATACCAGGGGAAGCGCCACGTTATCTGCGGCGGTCAGCCGCGGCAGCAGGTTAAACTGTTGGAATACGAAGCCGATCTCTTTGTTGCGGATCTCTGCAAGGTCGTTGTCCGGCATTTTGCTCACGTCGTTGCCATTGAGGATGTATGTGCCGCCGGTAGGGGAGTCCAGGCAACCGATGATGTTCATAAGGGTGCTTTTACCTGAGCCGGAGGGACCCATCAGGGCCACGTATTCGTTTTTATAAATATCCAGGTTAATGCCGTTCAATACCTGCAGGGCTTGCTTGCCCATTAAATAGCTTTTGCAGATATTCTGGAGATGTATGATTGATTGCATGCAATAATTGTCGAGAATCGCTGAATATAGTTACAAAGGGTCTTCGGTCAAAACACTCACCCTGTCATAGGATGCCGGAGGGTGTTCATAGGCTATCCCGATTTAATGGGATTTTAATGACTTATCGGTCCAATACTTTTGATTTAACCCTTACTCCTTCCGGATAACTTTCGGTACTTTAAAAAACACCCCGTCGGTATCCGGGGCATTCAGCAAAGCCTCATCCCGGCTGATGGATCCCTGCACGATATCGTCGCGTAACACATTTACTGAACCGGACATTTGCAGCAGGGGTTCCGTGCCCGCAGTATCAAGCTCCTGCAATTTTTCTACAAAGGATATCATTCGCTGCAGGTCCTGTTTCAATCCTTCCCGCTCCGCCGGTTCAATATACAACCGGGCAAGGTCGGCCAGCTTGTCCAGTAACGCATCATTTACTTCCATTTCCGGGTGTTCGAACAAAAATAAGCAATTAGCGGTAAGCCTCACCGGATAGTCAATATTCAATATCTTCGCCGCCTTATGCAAGATCGAAACCGCGGCATAGTTATGAGCGGCATCCGCAGCACCGGCATGCTGCACCTGGGCAATTATTTTGGCGCCATCCGCAACTACGTGCGGATGCAGGAAGAATTCGAATGCTATTTTATGGTGGCGGACCTGCATACCCTTACCACCCACCCCGATACCGCGGAGTTGAAAGGCAATGTGCATCGCGTACTCGCCGAGAACATCGCCTGCGGCCTCGACACGGAAAAAGTAGCCCTGTATTGCCAGAGCCACGTACCTGAAACCGCGGAACTATACCTTCTTTTAAATACCCTCGCTTATAAAGGTGAACTGGAAAAAACCGCCACCTTCAAGGATAAAGTGCGCCAGCATCCGGACAACGTGAACGCCGGCCTGCTGACCTACCCGGTACTACAAACGGCCGATATCATCCTGCACCGCGCCGTATATGTGCCCGTGGGCAAGGACCAGGAGCAACACCTTGAAATGGCCCGCAATTTTGTAGTGCGCTTCAACCGCCGCTACCGCGAAATATTTCCCGAGCCACAAGCCTACAACT
Organism: Chitinophagaceae bacterium; assembly: GCA_035628135.1. GTDB lineage: Bacteria > Bacteroidota > Bacteroidia > Chitinophagales > Chitinophagaceae > DASPKM01. The sequence goes on from DASPKM010000005.1 coordinate 109,999, forward strand.
TTGGGCAGGAGCTTATCAAAGTGCCCAGCCTGGATGGCAAAGGCAAAATGAGCAAGAGCGAAAACGCCATGGCTACGCTGTACCTGGCCGATTCCGACGAAGAGATCCGCAACAAAGTAAAGAAGGCCAAGACCGATGTCAGCCCCACTGAGCCCAACTCACCCAAGCCCGATGCAATAGAAAACCTGTTCCTGCTTATGCGGCTCGTGAGCCCCCCAGAAGTTGTGCAAAAATTCGAAGACGACTTTAATACCTGCACCATCCGCTACGGCGACCTGAAACAGCAACTGGCCGAAGACATGGTGAACTTTATCAGACCTATCCGGGAAAAGACCGAAGCTATCCGCAACGACCAACGATACCTTGAAAACGTAATGCGGCAAGGCGCCGAAAAGGCCCGGAAAAGCGCCACGGAAACCATGAGGCTGGTAAAGGACGCCATGGGACTTAATTATTGATTGACAGCTTGAGATTTGAGGTTGGGGATTTGGAATTTGGTATATTAACTTATAACTTTTCACTTTTGACTTATTACTGTGGCTAAACAAAAGAAACCGAAACACATCGCCATCGCAGGTAACATCGGCGCCGGAAAAACTACCCTAACGGAACTGCTGAGTAAACATTATAAATGGATACCGCAGTTTGAAAACGTGGACACCAACCCATACCTGTTCGATTTTTACGAGGACATGCCGCGCTGGAGCTTCAACCTCCAGATCTACTTCCTTAACAGCCGCCTTAATCAACTGCTCGATATCCATCGTGGTACCGAGACCGTTATACAGGACCGCACCATTTACGAAGACGCTTACATATTTGCTCCCAACCTGCACGAAATGGGACTGATGAGCAAGCGCGATTTCGACAACTATTTCCATTTCTTCGAAACGCTCAAGACCATGGTGCAACCACCGGACCTGCTCATTTACCTGCAGGCCTCCGTTCCCACACTGGTGGCCCAGATCCAGAAAAGAGGAAGGGAATACGAGGAAAACATCAGGCTCGATTACCTGAAACGCCTGAACGAATTTTACAATAAATGGATTGATCACTATAAAGAAGGGCCCCTGCTCATTATCAACGTAGATAAAAATAAATTTGCAGAGAATGAGGAGCACCTGGGAGAGATCATGCAGAAAATTGACTCCCAGCTGTACGGCCTGTTCTAACCAACATGCGTTTCAACAACTCCATCCTTGCACGCTTGCACAATGATTGGCATTTTTTATTGCTGATCATTTTTTTTATCACGCATGGATATGCGGAGCACGCGGGATTGATATCTGTTTCGGACCTTATTTTGTTGTTGATAGGCCTGGTCGTGCTGGCCATGTTGTTGTATTGGTTATGCAAGCTGATTTTTAAAGACAGCCGCAAGGCTGCATTGTTCGTGACCTTTTCGATGGCCTTGTTCCTTTTTTTTGGCGCCTTCCAGGATTTTATCGGCAGCTATCAGCTTACCGCGGCGCTGGCCCAATTGAAGATATTTTTCCCGGTTTCACTCGCCGCCATACTGGTGTTTTTTATTTTCCTGAAAAGAACACGGTATAAATTCACCAGGCTGAACATTTTTTTGAATGTGCTGCTGGCAATGTACATTATCGTGGACATTGGGGTTATCGGCTTTAGGTTGCTGGCTGGCACGGAAAAAAATAACCAGGAACTGGCTGCTTATGGATTGAACGCAACGCCCTGCGATACCTGTCGCCGCCCACCGGTTTATTATATCGTACTCGATGAATACAGCGGCTCGCCTGCGTTGAAAGGTTATTTCAATTACGACAACAGTCCGTTCGAGCAGTTCCTGGAAAGCGAAGGTTTCAAAGTGAACCGCAACGCCACCAGCAATTATTTTTTTACCATCTATTCCATCGCTTCCACGCTTAACATGGATTACATCCCGGACCTGGGTAAACAATCGATGGACAATCATTATGGTTACCGGCACGCCAACAGGCTGGTAATCGACAATGTGGTCACGAGGTTTTTCAAGCAACAGGGCTATCACATCAATAACTATTCATACCTCCAATTGCGGGGGGCGCCGGTGGTGTTTAAGTCCGATTACCTTCCTGTTGAGCTGGACCTTATTACAGGTAAGACCATGTACAGCCGCGTGGCCAATAACCTGATGCGGTTTCTGGGAAGGAAGTTTTCGGTTTCATCGTTCAAGCAACGCAGGGATGAATTTTATATCAGTAACAATGAAACCATGATGCAGATGGCGCTCCTGCCTACTTTCGATACCACCGTTGGCCCATCATTTACATACATGCATTTAATGATGCCGCACGAGCCCATTGCTTTCGACAGCCTGGGCCGCCGCATCACACCATTCTGGGAAAGAAAGTCGATGACGAGGAAAGAGGCCGACGATGCCTACCTGCAATACCTGGTGTACACCAATAACAGGATGCGCTCGTTCATTACAGCGCTCAAGAAGTTTACCAAAGGAGAAGCAATTATTTTATTAATGGGCGATCATGGATACCGCCGGATCCCCGCTAACCGCGACTGGGGTTATCATACCTTAAGCGCCGTTTACATCCCTGAAAAAAATTACGATGCCTGGTACGATGGCATGAGCAATGTGAACCAGTTCCGCGCCCTGCTGAATACCAGCTTCGGGCAGCGGCTTCCGATGTTGAAAGATTCGTTGGTGCGTTGACGTTAGGAGCCGTGAATTAATACTTCCTGTAATTCGAAAAGTCTGAAAGAGCACCCAGGGTCTCTTCTATTTTGTTTTCCCATTTATCCTGTATGTTGGGATTGCGGGAGTAATCTGTTTCAGAATCGTATTGCGATTGCATGTCGTGGTGCTTCTGCATCACCGCCTCGTATATTTTGGCAATGTCTTCGTTAACAGTAGATGATTTGAACTTATAATCCTTTAACATTTTGTACAGCAGGCGTGCATGTACTTCGGCAATATCGAAATGCGCCTGCTCATGTCCCAAAATATGATCGTTGCGTACGCGGCCCCACGATTTTGCAGGATCGAACTGGCAGCGGATAGTATAGCGCAGCTCGCGCTGGTTATAACTGTAATCGATGTTGATGCTGGTGCTGGTAAGCGCTGCATTACCGGTAGAAGGATCGGGCTTGCCCTGGAAATCGTTCCAGGTCAATCTTCTTTCCGCACTCCAATCCACCAGGTTTTCTGGCTTATTATTGTTGGGGGCCATCGCTGTCAGCGACAGGCCAAGTATAAGGAGGACTTTGGCGAACATAAACTTTGAGGTCTTTGGGGTTTAAGACTATAACGCCAAATTACAAATCCGCGTGTAAAATCAAAACCAAAAATGGATTAATAACATTTCTATTACAAGCCACAGGAGTAGCATGAAAAAAGGAGGAGAAAGGAGTCATTCGGCTCCTTTCTCCTCCTTTTTCTGCTTCAATCTCTTATCTTATATTTTGGGGCCTGCTGCCCTGATCTCGTCCGATACCCCGGCGGCATACTTCTGGAAATTCTTTTTGAACAAGCCTGCCAGGAAATCCGCCATTTTATCGTAGGCTGCCTTGTCGGCCCAGGTATCGCGGGCAACCAGTATTTCACTGGGCACGCCGGGACAAGATGCAGGCACCGCATACCCGAATACAGGATCGGTATTGGTTGGCACATTATCAAGTTTGCCTTCCAGCGCGGCGGTGATCATGGCGCGGGTATAGCCCAGCTTCATGCGATGACCCACTCCAAATGAACCACCGGTCCAACCGGTATTGATCAACCACACGTTCACCTGGTGTTTGCGCATTTTTTCACCCAGCATGGCCGCATAGCGCCCGGGATGCAGGGGAAGGAAGGGCGCTCCGAAGCAGGCGCTGAATGTGGGCTTGGGTTCAGTAATACCGGTTTCAGTTCCTGCTACCTTGGCGGTATAACCGGAAATGAATTGATACATGGCCTGGCCCGGGTTCAGTTTGGCAATGGGAGGCAACACGCCGTACGCATCGCAGGTAAGAAAGAATATGTTCTTGGGAATGCTGCCTACGGATGGCTCCATGGCATTGCTGATAAAGTGCAGGGGATAGGATACCCTTGTATTTTCGGTAATGGAACCGTTGTCGAAATTAATTTTATTGGAATTGGGAAAGAACATGGTGTTCTCCACCAATGCACCGGGACGTACTGCATTGTATATCTCGGGCTCTTTGTCCGCGGAAAGGTTGATGCACTTGGCATAACAACCGCCTTCGAAATTGAAGATGTTGTCTTCTGTCCATCCATGCTCATCGTCGCCGATCAGTTTGCGGTTGGGGTCCGCGCTCAACGTGGTTTTACCGGTACCGCTTAGGCCAAAGAACACCGCTGTATCGCCTGCCCTTCCCATGTTGGCGGAGCAGTGCATGCTCAACACACCTTTTTCGTGGGGAAGGATATAGTTCAATATCGTGAATATGCCTTTCTTGGTTTCACCTGTATAACCGGTTCCGGCAATCAGGATCATTTTATGTTTAAAAGAAACCACCGCTGCATTGTGCTGGCGGGTGCCGCATTCCCGGGCGTCCAGCTTCAGGCCGGGAACGGAGAGTATCTGCCAGTCGGGCTTGAAGTTTTCCAATTCTTCTTCGGTAGGCCGCAGGAACATGTTGTAAGCAAACAGGTTTGTCCAGGGCTTTTCGTTGATCACGCGAATGTTGATGCGGTAGCGCGGATCGGCGCAGGCATAACAATCGCGGATCCACATTTCCGGCAACTCGTTCAGGTAATTGGTAACCTTCTTAAAAATGATGTCGAAATATTTTTCTTCGATGGGAATGTTGAAATCGTTCCAGTCTACCGTGTTGGCGGTAGTTTCATCCTTTACAGTAAACTTGTCCTTGGGGCTGCGGCCAGTAAATTCGCCGGTCTTGATCACTAATGCTCCTGTATCATTTAGCTGGCCTTCTCCCATTCTTAGGGTGTCTTGTACCAGTTCTTCGGGGGTCAACTGGTAATGAATATTATTGGTGGCCCTGAGTCCTAATTTCAAAAGCTTATGAACAGGAATGGCAATAGTAGGCACTGACATACTAGCAAGCATTTGGTTAGGCGGCAAAGTTAATTCGCAAAAGCCAGTGAGACAAACGGTTGTTAGTTTTTTTGATAGAAAAAAGCTAAACCCCGGCCTTTGCCAGCCGCTACAATTAGAAATTCATCAAAAAAACGGGACTATTCTGTAAAAAATTGTTCAGGCCGCCCATTCCGGGACAAAACGTTCAATTTTGGCCAGTGTAGATTTTACACGATAAACGAACCGTTATTTTTTTCTTTTATAGGTAAAATCGTAATTGGTTCGCCAGGTTTTACCCCCATCGGGCGAGGTTTCGCTGAGCTGCCTTACCTGGTCGGGGCCCTGGTTAAAGAATGAGAACCTGCCCATTTGTTTGCCCTGCGGGGTATTGGCCTCGAACTCAAACCGCAACACGCTGTCTTTATATACCCCGTTGTAAAACCTGCCCACGTGGTTGCCGCCCCCATTGGAGCCGATCCATAATTGTTCCCATTTATTGGTCTGTGGATTTACATAATTCACGCTTTTGCCATTGTGTGGCACGGGGCCTTTGGCCGTCCAGTTTTCCAGTATCATGCAATCGCCCGAGGCTTTTTGTATAATACTGTTGCCTACCTGGAAATTGGTACCCGTGGCATAGACGGTCCATTCACCTACCCAAAAATCGAACTCGCGGGTTTGGGCATGGGCCCTGCACGGAAAGGCATTCACGCCAGCCTTTACCACCAGCTCTTTAAATTTTTCAGTTCCACGTATCGCTTTGAACTCACGCGCCGTATCCAGTTCGTCCAGGTTCGGATAGCCGGCGGCAACTGCTTTTTCGAGGTGCTCCAGCGATTGAGCGGTTTCGTTACGCAGGCCATAGATCCTCGACATGCGGCCATGCACGGTGGCCAGCACCGCCGGGGACGGTTTGTTGTTCAATGCGGTTTTATAATGTTCCAGCGCACTGCCATAATCCCCGAGGTTGTGGCAGCAGAATGCAAGCCTGTTCCATTGCAGCGCCTTGTGTTTATTACTGTCGATTTGCAGTGCGCCTTCATATTCCTTTCGGGCGGCCTTCCATTGTTGCGCCTGGAAAAGCGAATCGGCCCTGGAAATAGAATACACAACAATATTGCTCTGCGATTGCTGGCTGTTTGCAGCAGCAGATAATAAAAAGATTGCGACCAAAAGTGTACAGGTCATTTTCATACAAGGAAGATTTTAACTTTCAATTTACACGGCTCGACGGTGGGATGATAGGTCGAAATTGACTTTTATCAAATCAATGATCAGTATCTTTCCGTGGTGCGGGTTCCCGGGCAATAATGGGTTTCCATTGTCCATTTTTAAATAGCCACACATCGCAGAATACTCTTTCTCCATCATGCCCCCCAAATAGCAGGAAACCTCCGCTTGTATGATCATAAACCAGTTGTGCATGGTTGCGGGCCGGTGGAAGGGTGTCGCAGTTTAACCTGGTAATACCAATGTTGTTGGCAATGTCGATACGGTACGTTGTATTGATGCGTTCTTTGCCGGTCCATCCTCCAAAACTTATCAGGTAGCCAGGTCCCGGTGCATAGGCGGGGTTGTAAATTCTGATAGAATCTTTTACCGCAAGCTGCTCCCATGCATGAACATTCCATTGAAAAAAAGCAGATCCATTTCTTACTGAATACCGCCCGGCGCACATCACCGGTTTTTGAAGAACGGGGCTGTAAAAGGCGATATGTCCATTGTTCCCGATACCGGTGTCCGGCGAAAGTAATTGCCAGGTGTTGTTCCTGAACAACCATACATCGGTAAGGCGGTGTGTAGTGTCGTTTATAATATCATATCCGCCAAACAAAACGCAGTCCCCGGTCTTCGGATCAAATACCAAGGTGGCTTCTGCCCTGCGGGACGGAGCAATGGAAGTATGTACCTGTCTCCATTTTTTGTTCTCGAAAATCCAGGTGTCGTTCAGGAACAGGTCTTCGTCCGGTGGAGAAGTAAACAATGTCTTCTTTCCACCGAAAAGAATTATTCTTTTGTTTGCGCCATCGTATGCAACCGAAGGGAATGTTCTTGCACCCGGCGATTCGATAGCGGATAGGTGCCATCGATCATTTTTCCACTGCCAGGTTTCTCCATGTACTGCGGAGGTATCTGCTCCGCCAAACGTATAAATGGAATAATCAGCAGGATCATAAAAAAGCACATGACCATTCCGGTACAGGTGTTTTACCTGGGATGTTGCAGATTGAGCACATAAAAGCAATATGATAATGACCGTTCTCATGGGGATTTACCATTTATCACTTCGAAGGTTTATTATTCCACATTTGCCGGTAGATTTTCCATTCGTTATTCACTTTCCGGCAGAGCGTGAGGAAGTCGCTTGTTGAGGAGGCCGTTGACAATACGCGGCCTTTTGTAGTGGCATCCCATTTCACACGGGACGTTCCCTGTATAAATGCCAGGTCGCCATTACCTACCACCTCAACTTTGTCTATGTCGAATTCTGTGATCACGTAAACGGTATCTGCCTTCGGGAACCAGTAATTAATGATGGCTTGCTTGCCTGTAACGGGGCCGCCGCTGTTGTTAGGCGGTATCAGCGCACCGTCGCTTGTAAAAAGGTCTGCCACCGCGGTGCTGTCGTTTTTTAACCAGGCCGTCCTGTATTGTTCATGCAGGTTTCTAATGGCAGTTTCATCTTCGGCGGAAAACTGCTGACTGACCTTGCCTGTGTTACAGGAGCTGATTATTGACGCAATTGCGATGGTTAGTATGTATTTCATGGGTGATTCATTTCTGCGAATAAACAAACGGCGGGCGCGCATCATCAGGTGAAAATTGACTTTTTTGTTCATGCTGCAGCCGGTAGGTTGTTGGAGCGTAGTGATAAAACTGTTTGAACAACTTGGTAAACGAGGTGAGGTCGTTGTATCCAACCACATAGCAAATTTCGGTAACCGGCAGATCGGTTTTCTTTAATAGTTCTTCCGCTACTGTCATTCGTTTGCGGATCGCGTATTGCCGTGGGGTAACACCGAAGTATATTTTAAATTGTCGTAGCAGGTACATGGCGTTGAGGCAACTGGCCGCGGCCAGCGTTTCCAGCGAAACATCTTCGGCATAACATGATTCGATATGGTCTCTCGCCCGCATCAATCTTTGATACAATTCTTTGCGGGTAGAAGCCTTCACTGCTTTTACCTGTTGGATTTTTTTTGTTTCCTGCTCCTGCAATTGGAAAATTGCGTGCAGCATTAAGAAGAATAATTCTTCTATGCGTTCGCGGTTTTGCTGAAACTCCCTGCTTAAGGTGCGCACAAGTTGCAAGTAAGGGCTTATTGTACTGTTATGCTGGTACAACCTTTCGCAAAAAACAGGATAATGGGCGTCCCGATCTTCGCTGAATGCAACCGCTGCATTGCCGTTCCATACTTCTTGCACGAAGAACCGGGAAAAGTTAACCGTCATCGACTCCACAACGGTAGTTGCATGAATGTAGCTGGTATAGGTCTGCCCTTCGTTGAGCACCAGGAATTGCTGATCGTCTACCCGGTACCTGCAACTGCCCAGTTCATACACTTCATTGCCATTGAAAGCGCATTTAATGGACATCGGTCCCCAATGCTCCGCATAAAATATTTCCTTTGCTTTCGCATGAATGAGCACGTTGCTTTCCAGGAAGCGTTTATTGTACGCTTCGAAGTTGAACCCCGGTACCTTTACGTCCGGAAATTCATCCATGAGCAGTATGGGTGCAAGCGAAGGCATAGGTATATCGCCTAATCTAGTGATTTCATGGTTTGGAAAGGAATTGTATTTGATGAAAGGCAAGCCATGAACGCTTTCCCAACTGCCGGAGTTTTTAAATATCTTGCAGCCCTTAAAACCGACAGATGAAGCACCTGCCCCTTAACCGGGAAATATTCATAACCAACCGGAAGCGTTTCATAAAAGAAATGAAACCGAATTCCATTGCCATTTTCGTCAGCAACGACGAAGTGCCCAGCAATGGGGATGCGCTGCACCATTTTAAACAAAACAGCGACCTGTACTGGCTTAGCGGTATCTCGCAGGAAGATAGCATGGTGATCCTGTTTCCTGATAACCCCGATCCGAAATTCAGGGAAGTGCTGGTGCTGGTAAGGCCCAACGAACTCAAGGAAAAATGGGATGGAAAGCGCCTTCGCCGGCAAGAGGCCACGGCCATCTCCGGCATAGCCACCATCGTATGGCTCGATGCGCTCGATGCCTTGCTGCAAACCTGGGTGCACCTGGCGGATAATATTTATCTGGATTCCAACGAGAACGATCGCAAGGCCAGCCTGGTGCAAACCCGCGACTACCGCTTCATCCAGGAAATGAAGGCCCGTTACCCGCTGCATCAATACTATCGCGCCGCGCAACTGATGAAAGAACTGCGAGCAATCAAAACCCCATTGGAAATTGAGGTAGTGCAACAGGCCATCGACATCACGCACAAAACTTTCGAACGGCTGCTCCGCTTTATCAGGCCGGGCGTAATGGAATACGAGATCGAAGCAGAAATTTATCATTCATTTTTATCGCAGCGCTCAGCAGGCCCCGCATATGGCAGCATCATCGCCAGCGGCGACAGGGCACGCACGCTCCATTATGTATCCAACAACCAGGAATGCAAAGACGGGGACTTGATATTGATGGATTTCGGCGCGGAATACGGCGGGTACAATGCAGACCTTACACGCACCGTACCGGTGAATGGAAAATTTACGAGGAGACAGAGAACGGTGTACAACGCCTGCCTTAACCTGCACAATTATGCGAAAAGCCTGTTGAAGCCCGGCATAACCATAGTGGACTATACCGAAAAAGTGGGAGAGGAGGCAACACAACAATTTTTGAAGATCGGGTTGTTGAAAAAAACCGATGTAAAGAATGAAGATCCCGAGAACAGGGCCTACCGCAAATATCTTTACCACGGTATCTCGCACCATCTGGGACTGGACGTGCACGACCTGGGGACCCGGACCGCGCCCATCAAGGCCGGCATGCTGTTTACCGTGGAACCGGGTATTTATATAGAAGAAGAACAGATGGGCGTACGCATAGAGAACAATGTTTGGATCACCCGCAACGGCAATAAAGACCTGATGGAGAAAATACCCATCACGGCAGAGGAAATTGAAAGCGTTATGAAATAATTATTGATTATTAATTATTAATTATATTAATTATTGGCCAGCGAGAGAAATAATAAATAATCAATAATTAATAATAAATAACCAACAAAAAATGAAGCACATCCCCAATATCTTTACTCTCATCAATCTCTTCTTAGGTTGCCTTGCCATTGTGCACGCGCTGCAATTGGACGTTTCATTCCTGTATTCGATGGACCAGCAACCGATGACGCAAAGCATGCAGGCCTCATTGTGGATGGCAAGCATATTCATTGCGGCGGCGGCCGTCATCGATTTTTTAGATGGATTTATTGCGCGCCTGTTAAAAGCTTCTTCTGAAATGGGAAAGCAATTGGATTCGCTCTCGGACGTGGTGAGCTTTGGCGTGGCGCCGGGAATTATTGTATACCAGATTTTGCGGTTGGCATTGATGCAGGACACTGAAGCAGTGGAAACACCGATAGCATGGGCATATCCCGCGTTCCTGATTCCATGCTTTGCTGCCTGGCGCCTTGCGAAATTCAATATCGACACGCGGCAGCAGTATGGTTTTCGCGGGGTGCCTACACCCGCGGTTGGATTGCTGATTGCCTCCTTTCCGATAATACTGTTGTACAATTATTACAATGGCGCCATCAATGAGCTGTTGCTCAGCAAATGGGTATTGTACCTGGTGATTGTATTGTTGTGTTACCTGATGGTAGCCGATATACCCATCCTGAGCCTGAAGTTCAAAGACTATACGCTGCGCACCAACTTTACCAAGCTGGTATTGGTAGTGCTGGCCGTTATTGCGGCCTTTGTGTTGAAGTGGCTGGCGGTGCCCGTAATTTTTGTGCTGTACATCATCCTATCTTTGACCACCGAAAGAAAAAGTAATAAAACATGACCTATACAGTGCAGGTTAAAGTAATGCCATTGAAAGAATTATTGGATCCGCAGGGAAAGGCCGTTTTGGGCGGGTTGACCAACCTGGGCCTGAAATCAATCTCGGATGTTCGGGTGGGCAAGAACGTTACCTTGCAGGTAGAAGCAGGTTCACCGGACGAAGCAAAGGCCATTGCCGAAGAAGCCAGCAAAAAGCTCCTGGCCAACCCAGTTATGGAGTATTTTGAAATCACCATTTAATGTGAAGATTTGCTTTACATCATTCCTTCTCCCATTGGTAACTTAAAAGACATTACGCTCAGGGCTATCGAGGTATTGAAGGATGTGGATGTTATACTGGCAGAAGATACGCGCAACACAGCACGCCTGCTCAATCATTACCAGATCACCAAACCGCTTTCGCCCTACCACCAGCATAACGAACACAAGGTAGTGCAGCACCTGGTTCACCAATTGCAGGCCGGCAAAAAGATGGCCGTTGTTACCGACGCTGGCACACCCGGCATTTCCGATCCCGCTTTTTTATTGGTGCGCGAATGCGTGAAGGCTGGCGTGCGGGTGGAATGCCTTCCGGGCGCTACGGCCTTTGTACCAGCCCTGGTGAATAGCGGGCTTCCATTGAACCGTTTTGTTTTCGAAGGGTTCCTTCCATTGAAAAAAGGAAGGCAAACCCTGCTGAAGCAACTGGCAACGGAAGAGCGCACCATGGTGTTTTATGAATCGCCCATGCGGCTTGTGAAAACTTTGGAAGACTTTATTCAATATTTTGGGGAAGATCGTCCATGCTGCGTGAGCCGCGAGCTCACCAAAATGTTCGAAGAGAATGCAAGGGGCAGCCTCCGCACCGTATGTGAACACTTTAAGCAGAAGGGAGTTAAGGGTGAGATCGTGATAGTGGTGCAAGGTATTGAGTGAGCATCGTCCAGTTTTAACATCCCCGTTTAATGGTCAGGAAGGATTTTTGTACTGTGAAACAAAAAAATACCAGTATGAAAAGACTTGTTTGCGTAGTGTGCGGCATATTGATGCTTGCACTAGCGGCCAGCGCTCAGATCAGGAAGATACCCGCGGCAGTAACTGAATCGTTCAAAAGTAAATATGCATCCGCCACCAATGTTGAGTGGAAGGACAGGCTTACTTCTTACGTGGCCACATTTGAGGCCGATGGCAAAAAGCACGAAGCGTATTTTGATGACGATGGAAGCTGGAAGCAAACCGAAACGGAAATAGAGGAAACCGAGCTGCCTGCAGCAGTGAAGGATGGGTTTGATAAAAGCAAATATACTGAGTGGTCCATCGAACGCGTGGAGCGCATTGATAAGAATGATAACGTTACCGAATACCGCATACAAATAAAGAAGGGAGACGTGCGGAAAAAGAACCTGCTGTTTACGAGCGATGGAAGGCTAAAAAAAGATAAAATCACCGTATAAAGACAATTCATGAAGAGAGCGCTATTTATTGTATTTGTGTTCTTGCTTGCTGTTCCTGTAATTGCGCAGCCTGACCGCTGGCAGCAGCAGGTGAAATATACCATGGATGTAAAAATGGATGTGAACGCCAACCGCTTCACCGGCAAGCAGCGGTTGGAATACAGCAATAATTCGCCTGATACCCTTAGGAGGGTATTTTATCATTTGTATTGGAATGCATTTCAACCCAACAGCATGATGGATAGCCGCAGCAGGCGGCAGGGCTCCATTGTATTAGGCAGGAGCCGCAGCGGCCGCGAGATCCGCGACTGGGATAGCCGTGTGCGTGACCGCATCGCCAGCTTGAAGCCCGATGAGATCGGGTACCAGCGCGTGCGCAATTTTAAAATGAATGGCCGGCCTCAAACACTTAAAGAGCATGAGACCATCCTTGAGGTTGTGCTCGACCGTCCCATACTTCCCAAAACCAAGGCTGTGTTTGAGTTGGATTTTGAAGCGCAGGTACCTGTGCAGATCCGCCGCAGCGGCCGCGACAATGCAGAAGGCATACGGTACAGCATGAGCCAATGGTATCCCAAATTGTGCGAATACGATTACGAAGGATGGCATCCCACGCCTTATACGGGAAGAGAGTTTTATGGCGTATGGGGCGATTACGATGTGAAGCTTACCATCGATAAAACCTATATGGTTTGCGGAACAGGTTACCTGCAGAATGCAGATAAGATCGGTTTTGGCTATGAAACATCCGGTGTAAAAGTTCCTGCCCCAACCGGCCAAACGCTCACCTGGCATTTTATCGCGCCCAACGTGCACGATTTTATGTGGGCCGCCGACCCCGGTTACAAGCATATCAGCAAAAAAGTAAGGCCCGACCTTACGCTGCATGCCTTCTATAAGATATCTCCGCCGCACCTTACCCGGCAGTTCGAGGCGTTGCCAGATACTACCAAGGCAAAGTATGCAGGCGGGGCCAATGAATACATCGCTCAATATGAGGCCAACTGGAAGTCGGTGGTGGACCACGCGGCCAAAGCCTTGCCGTATATTGAAAAGCGGTTCGGCGCTTATCCTTACAGGCAATATTCGTTTGTGCATGGGGGTGATGGAGGCATGGAATATCCTATGGCCACCTTGTTGAAAGGCCCCGGGCTCGGCACCGTCATTCACGAATGGATGCATAGCTGGTACCAGATGATGCTAGGCACCAATGAATCCTTATACGCGTGGATGGACGAAGGCTTTACCACTTTTGCGGAAAATGAAGTGATGGCATTCCTGAACAACAGCACCGATTGGCCCCACGCCGCCGACTATAGGGACTACATGGCCCTGGTAAGAAGTGGCCGCGAAGAACCGCTGACCACTCATGCAGACCATTACAATACCAATGCTGCATACGGTACGGCATCTTATTCCAAGGGATGCGTGTTCATGGAGCAGTTGGGTTATGTAGTAGGAGAGCCGGTGCGGGATAAAATATTATTGGAGTATTACCGTCAATGGCGCTTTAAGCACCCCAACGTGAATGATTTTATCAGGGTTGCGGAAAACGTGAGCGATATGAAGCTGGACTGGTACCGCGAATACTGGGTCAACACCACCAAGACCATCGACTATGCCATCGATAGTTTGTGGGAGGAAGGTGGTGTTTCGAAGGTGCGCCTGCGCCAGTTGGGACAAATGCCGATGCCCATCGACCTGCAATTGACATTCAAGGATGGATCTAAAGAAATGCACTATGTGCCCGCTTATCTTATGTTCGGGCAAAAGCAGCCCGAGGATACTACGGCCGCCATCCCCTGGAAAACTTATGAGGCATGGAAGTGGACCCATCCCACCTTTGTGATAGAATCAACACGGAGACTGACCGATGTAAAGGTGGTGGAGATCGACCCCTCTTTGCGCATGGCCGATATCGATAGAAAGAATAATAAAATGGAATTGACCTGGTAATAAAACGGGGAATTATATAATATCAAAAGCCCATCACTTGAGTGGTGGGCTTTTAAATCGATCCAGGAGCCTGCAAAAGCAACTGAACCCAGGTAAGGTAATGATTAATGGATCCTATTAGTATCCTCCGTGAACGAAGATAGTCTAAGGGTAAACCCTTACCAATACCCTTTTGTGGGAATTTTGATTGTTTATGCAACTGATCAGCTGCCCAATAATTTCAGGGTCTTCATCAGGTCGATGCCCTTTCCCAGTACATCTTTAAACAGGTCGCCCTTCTTTTTCACCCGGTCGGGAATATTGAAGATATTGAACTGCGACGGGTGCAGGCCGGGTTTTACCTCTTTCCATTCCAGCGGAGTAGAAACCGTAGCCCCGGGCTTAGGCCTTAGGCTGTACGCAGTGGCCAGCGTTTGCCCACGGCGGTTTTGCAGGTAATCCACGTAAATCTTATTGTCGGCCCTTTTGGAAAGCGATCGCACCAGGGTGGTGGTGTCGGGCAACTGTTCAGTCACCATCATGGCAATGATGTTCCCAAAGTCCTTCACCTGGTCGTAGGTATACTTTGCACCTAAGGGAATATATACGTGCAGACCGCTGGCCCCGGAAGTTTTGCAATACGAAGGCACTTTAATGCGGTCCAGCACTTCCTTTACCACCAGGGCTGTTTCTATTACTTGTTCGAAAGTATTTTTATCGGATGGGTCTATGTCTATCACCAGCCAGTCTGGTTTGTCCAGGTTTTGTGTCCTCGAATTCCAGGGGTTCATCTCAATGCAACCCAGGTTGGCAATGAAGAGCAGTGATGCCTTGTCGTTGCATACAAGGTAATGCACCATCTTATCATTGGACTCGGAATAGATCGGCGACACTTTCATCCAGGAGGGTGCGATATCGCCTGCATCTTTATGGAAGAAGCCATTATCTCTTAAACCGTTCGGGTTACGCTTTAGGGAGAGCGGCCGGTCTTTCAGGTAAGGAAGAATATAATCGGCCATCTTTTCATAATAGGCGATCATATCCCCCTTGGTGAGCTTTTCATCGGGCCAATATATTTTATCGATATTGCTTAGTTCCACTTTGTGGCGGTTCACCGTCACCACCCGGTTCTTCTCGCCAGTTTTTTCATCACTCTTTTCTGATGCTTTTCCTGCTGTTTTTTCCTTCATGTTACTTTTCTTCGATGAGCGTTTGCTGTCAGGTGTCTTTACTGGTTCAGGTTCGGGCTTCACTTCTTTTGCGGGTTTATCGTCGCGCCACCTTAAAAATACGGGATGGCGCAGGATGCCGTCGCGGGTAACTTCCGAATATTTTACCTCGCATACTATTTCAGGGCGTATCCAGGTTACAGGAGAATTCACTGGTATTTTTTGATCGAAGGGAGATGAATTGGTCACCAGTTTTTGCATCATGTTCCAGAGCTCTTTCAATTTTCTTTCTGTAAAGCCTGTGCCAGTATGGCCGATATAATGCAAGCGCTTATTCTTGTATTCTGCTAATATCAACGCGCCAAAATGCTTCCTGCTGCCCCGGGCCTCGGTATAACCTGTTATGATGGCCTCACGTGTATGCGTATGTTTTATTTTAAGCCATTCCCGGGTACGTATGCCCGTTACATAGTTGCTGTCTGCGCGCTTGGCCATAATGCCTTCGAGATTGCTTTTCTTTACCTCGTCGAAAAATGCTTTCCCTTTTTCTTCCACATGATCGCTGTAGCGGATGGTGTCGGTGGTGGGTAGCGCATTTTTCAAGATCTCTTTTCTTTCTATCAGCGGTAAATCCTTCAGGTCCTTGCCATTCAACGATAAAATGTCGAATACATAATACACCAGTGGCAGGTGGCGGTTGTCGTCGTAGTGCTGCAGCTTTTGAAAGTCGGGCCTTCCTTCTTCATTGAAGACTGTTACCTCTCCGTCCAGCACGGCGCGCAGGTTCAGGGTTGCCAGTTCATCGACAATAGAAGGATAGCGTTCGTTGAATGAAAGGCCATTGCGGGAGTATAATTTCACTTTTTTCTTATCCACTTCGGCTATGGCCCGGTACCCATCCCATTTCAATTCGAATATCCAGTTGGGGTCATCGAATGCATCATCGCCAAGTGAGGCCAGCATGGGCTCGATATAATGTTCAAGCTTTCTTCCGGGATTGAACCTTGTGAACCTTGCCTGTTGCGGCTGTTCAGGCTCGGCGTTTTTTTTTACCGTACGGGAGGCAGCTTTTGCCGGAATAGCGTTTTTAAGTGTTGATTTTTTAGCAGCGGCTTTCTTTGCGGGAGCTTTTTTATCGGCCACAACCTTTTTCTTGTCGCGGATAACTTCCTTGATCATTTTTATGGGCAGCACATCCTCGATGTTATATTCATCGTCTGTTGCGTATTCATCGCGGTGTTTGATCAGCAGCCAGTTCTTTTCGTCTCTCAATCGCACCAATGCAAACTCACCATTGATGTGCGTGCCATGAACTCTTACTTTCAGGTTGCCGGCTTCCAGCGCTTCCAGCGCCTTTTTTTCCGATATCACGTTGGATTTGGCGTCTACGGGCTCGTAGGTTCCGTTGTCCCAGATCTCCACTTCGCCAGCCCCATAGTTGCCTTCGGGAATGACGCCTGTAAAATTGATATAGCTTACCGGGTGGTCTTCTACCATTACGGCCAGCCGTTTATCGCCGGGATTTAGTGAAGGGCCTTTGGGCACGGCCCAGCTCTTGAGCACGCCGTCCATTTCCAGGCGGAAATCATAATGCAACCGCGTGGCCTGGTGGCGCTGCACTACAAAGCGATTCTTCTTTGACCTTTCTACTTTAGCTCCGGGTTCAGGCGTAACCTCAAAATTGCGCTTTCGCTTGTATTCCGTTAATCCCATCAGGATGCTTTTCGCTTAGTGGTACTCAAACTGGCCTTCAATTGCTCCATAAGGTCTTGTGATTTGGAGTGCACCACCTTCATAGTAGGAGCTTTGATCTTCTTGCCTTTTGCTTTGGCTTCGATCAGCTTCATCAGCTCATCTGAATACGTGTCGATATAATTTTCGATTGCAAATGGGCCGGATAGCTGGTCTATCAGCGCCATTGCCATTTTTAATTCGTTGGGTTTGCTCTTGTCCTCGGGCACTTTCAGGTCTTTATGGTCCCTGATCTCCTGTGCAAACCTGATTTTGTTCAATACAAGTATATTGTCCATCGGTTTTATCAGCCCGATGGTTTCCTTGGTGCGCATTACATAGGTGCCCAGGGCCACCTTGCCGCTTTTCTCGAGCGCATCCCGCAGCAGGGCATAAGCCTTTGCCCCCGTTTTTTCTGGTTCCAGGTAATAAGGCGTTTCGTAAAATATGGTATCCACCTCTTCCTGCTTCACAAACTGGGCGATCTCTATCACCTTCGATTTTTCGGGGCTGGCTTTCTTGAAGTCCTCGTCTGTCAGCACTACATACTCGCCGTTGTATTTAAAGCCTCTTACGATGTTTTCCCAGGCTACTTCCTTGCCTGTCTTCTCGTTTACGCGCTGGAACTTGATGTTGGAATGGTCTTTTTTGTCCAGCATGTCCAGGTCCAGGCTGCTGCTTTGGGTGGCACTGTACAATTTTACCGGTATGTTTACCAGGCCGAAGCCAATGGCTCCCGTCCATATTGCTCTCATAAAATGATTTTTTGGTACTTACGTAATCTTTCAGCTTAAACTATCGTGCCAGCCTGACCATTTTACGCCTCATTTTTCGTCCACAATTTGTTGATTTCTTTCCCCGGATTCCACACCAGATCAGGGTATTACGCCTAAAAAAAACAGGTATGGCATTTGTTCTAATTATAGTAAGAACAGCGATTTTAATAAACATCCTTATAAGTTTTTTTTAAGAGGACGGTTCCTTTGGGGTTACAGGGCTACCTTTTCCAGGTAGCCTTTTTTTATTGCCGCTATCGAAAGGCTGTTTGAACCAATCTGAAATAATCAATCATTAATAATCAATTAGCCGGGATAAACGAAATAGAGAAAGTAGTGCCCTGCGACAGCTTCGACTGCACTTCTACGGTAGCCTTGTGCGCCTGCAGGATGGTGAGGGTAGAGGCCAGGCCCAGGCCCATGCCGTTTCTTTTGGAAGTAAAATAAGGTTCGAACAGGCGGGAAAGGTTCTCTTCGCTGATGCCGCTTCCGTTATCGGTGATCTGCACCGTGTGTTTAGGGGCTTTGGTAATAATCTCTACGCTGATATTTCCCGGCGCATTGGTAATGGCTTCCACGGCATTGATAATAATATTAAGGAAGGCAATCCTCAGCTTTTGTTTATCGCCCATAATATAAGCGGGCTCATCTGAATATTGTATCTGCAGGTTGATGCGTTGCAATGTAATACGGTCCAGGGCGGTGGCAATGGTTTCGTCCATGATACCCTGCAGCGTATGTTTTTCCATTATCATTTCCGTGGGCCGTGACGAATCTAATAACTCTGTTATAAGTCCGCCGATGCGCTTGCTATTGCGCTGGATCACATCCAGCAAAAACACCTCTTCATCAGATTTAGAACCATGGGCCAGCTGGTCAACGGATAAATTGATATTGTTCAGCGGGTTTCTTACTTCATGTGCCAGCGTACGCACCAGCCTGCCGGTGGCGGCCAGCTTTTCGGCCTGCAGCGTGGCCTTCTCCGCTTTTTTCAGGTTGGTGATATCGTGGATGATGCCCTGTACATATACGGTGCCGTCGAGATCTGTTTCCATGGAAGCAGACAAGATGCAGTTGATGCGTGTGTTGTCTTTGGTAAGCAATTCCACTTCCATATCGTTGATCTCTCCTTTTTGTACCAGCACATCGCGATATACTTTTTGAAGGTCTGTACTGGTGATCTTTTCGCAGAGGTCTGTATTGATCAACTCCTCTCTTGTATATCCCAGCAGCCTGCAGGTAGCCTCGTTCATGTCAATGAACCGGCAGCCGTCGTCGGTAATGAATACCGCGTCCTTGGAGCGTTCGAACATGCTGCGGTATTTTCTTTCATTGGCCCTTAGCGCCTTTAGCGTGGCGGAACGTTCGAGCGAATAGCGTATGCACCTTTCCAATTTTTCGGACGTGAGCTCGGTTTTGATGAGGTAATCTACCGCGCCGGCCTGCATGGCCTCCATGTCTACTTTGTAATTACCCTTACCGGTAAGCAATACGATCGGTTCTTCGCATTGGGCGCTGATGGCTTCCTTTAATAGCTCCAGCCCGGTTTTAGCGCCCAGGCGGTAGTCCACAAAATACAGGTCGTAATTATGGTGCTTCATGTGAGCAAGGGCTTCGAGGTAATTGTAGCACCAGTGCAATACAAAGCGGGTGGGATTGATATTCCTGATATAGTCGCTGATAATGAGGAAATCGTCCTCATCATCATCCACTATTAGTATCCTGATGGAGTTCTCAGGTGAAATCATGTATCAATCTATTGCTTTTCCGGTAAAATGATCGTAATCGTGGCTCCCTTTCCCAATTCTCCGTTTGCATAGATTAACCCGTTATGGTAATCTACGATCTTTTTGCAAATGGCAAGTCCGATGCCCGAGCCAGGGTATTCGGCCTTGCCATGCAGCCGTTGAAAGATCTGGAATATTCTTTCAGCATACTCCTGTTCAAAGCCAATGCCGTTGTCGGCAATAGCAATGCGAAAATATTTTTTCTGTTGATCGAGGCCGTGTTCGTTTGTGTCCTGCCTGGTGAGTGCAGTGCATTGGATAGTGATAACAGGCGCTTCGGTGGGCTTGCGGAATTTTATGGCATTGCTGATAATATTGATCAGCAGCTGTTTCATTTTTTCGGGTTTCGCTTCTATCACCGGCAAAGGCCCGGCATCCACCTTGGTCCTGGTTTCTTCAATGGTTACTTCAAGGTCGGCCAGTACCTTTCGCAGGATTTGGTCGAGGCTTGTCTTTTCAAATGCATCCCCGGTGCGCGCAATGCGTGAAAACTCAAGGAGGTTGTCTATCAGCAAGCGCATGTTGTTGGCGGCTGCCACCATGCGTTCGATATACAGCTGCCCTTCTTCTTGTAATACATTGCTGAATTTTGTATTCAACCGCTCACTGAAGGTGAGCAGCTTTCGCAGGGGCTCCTGCATATCATGCGAAGCCACGTATGCAAATTCTTCCAGCTCAGCATTGGAACGGTTCAATTCCCTGATCTTGGTTTCGAGGCTGTGTTCGTATAGCTTCAACCTGGTAATGTCTCTTGTAATGCCGAATACTCTTATGATCTTGCCTGCTTCATTGCGGAGGTAGTGGCCATAGGTCTCCAGCCATCGAAGTTCTCCCTGTACCGTGGTTATCCTGTATTGCCAGATGTATTCATCCTTATCCAGCATGGACTCGTGCCTGCGAACAAGCCCGGACTTATAATCGTCCGGGTCAATGTGCTTTTCGTACAACGCTTCATCAATAACAAGGTCCTTATCCATTGTGGGATCGTACCCGAAAAGGTTGTACATGCCTATGGACCACAAAATTTTTTGCGTGTCGCTATAGTATTCCCAGGTTCCAAACTTCAGGAATACTTCGTATTCGGTCATCAATTTTCCCGGGCGGGAAATTGTGCTTTCGAGGTGCATGTTTGGGGGGTAAAAGCTGTTTAGGAATTGTTGAATTCCCTATACTGCTTCATTTTGTTATATAAGGTCTTCCTGTCTATGTTCAACAACTTGGCGGCCTTGCTCTTGTTGAAGTTAACTTTTTTCAACGCCTGCAGGATCATTTCATATTCGGCGTCGATGCTTGCTTCCTTCAACGTGATTTCGGAATTGGCGAAGCGGTTGTTCTCCGGCATGGATATGCTTACCGGAGCTGCTACTGCGGCCACGGACGCCGAAGCTTCCGACGAAGACTCGAATTGCAGCTTGGCATAGTTCGATATCTCGAAGGGGAGCGTCTTTGCTTCCACGTACTCGCCATCGGTGAGCAGGGTGGCGCGCTTGATCACGTTCTTCAGCTCGCGCAGGTTGCCGTGCCATACATAGTTTTTGAATATGGCCTCTACTTCGGGCGTGAAATCGATGATGTCTTTTCCAAGCTCGCGGTTGGTGAGGTGCAGGAAGTGCCGTGCAAATACCATGATGTCGTCTTTCCTTTCGCGTAGTGGCGGCACGTCTATGCTGAATTCGTTGAAGCGGTGATACAGGTCTTCCCTGAACTTACCCTTGCGGGTAGCTTCCCACAATTTTTCATTACTGGCTATAATGATGCGAACGTCCAGTTCAATGTCCTTGGTACCGCCTACCCGCCGCATCTTGCGTTCCTGCACTACGCGTAACAACGAAACCTGTATATCGTAGGAAAGGTTGGCTATCTCGTCCAGGAAAATGGTGCCTTCGTTGGCCAGTTCAAAGCTGCCGGGCTTCTGATTGAGGGCGCCGGTAAAGGAGCCTTTTTCATGGCCGAACAGCTCACTGCCTGCGAGCTCTTTGGAAAGTGCGCCGCAGTCGATAGCCACAAAGGGCTTGTCCTTACGCTTGCTGCGTTTGTGTATCTCCTGCGCTATCACTTCCTTACCGCTGCCGCTTTCGCCATATATGATAATGCTGTAGTTGGTGGGCGCTACCAGGTTTATCTGCTTAAGGATATACTGGAAGGCCACGCTATCGCTGAATATGGGCTCATCGGGGTTGATGGGCTGGGGCCTTCTATCCTTCTTAATGGCCGCGGTATCAGCGGGGGCAGCGGTGGAAGAGGCCGGGGCAGCGTAAGCGGGGGCTGTAACTTCAGCCTCCAGGGCCTTGCGGATGGTAACGAGTATCTCATCAGGGAACAAGGGCTTGGTCACATAGTCGTAAGCCCCCAGCTTCATTACTTCCACGGCGGTCTTGATATCGCTGTAGCCGGTAATGATGATCACAGGAACTTTCGGGTATTTTTCCTTGATCTTTACCAAAAGGGCTTTGCCGTCCATGTCTTCAAGGCGAAAATCGGCCATCACCAGGTCCGGCACAAAGGTCTCCAGTATATTTAAGGCCTTCTTCCCCGAATGGGATTCGAGCACCTCGAATCCATAGCGGGACAGAAAACGTTTGAGCAGCGAACAAATATCCGGGTCATCGTCAATTACAAAGATTTTGGGCATAAGAATAGTTTCAGTTCAAAATTATAAATCAAGCAGGAAAAATTATGCCCACAGTGCGCGCACCTGGGCTACGGGTATCTGCAACATCTCACGGTACTTGGCAATGGTACGTCTTGCCACCTTAATGCCCCGGGCGGCCAGCACCTGCACCAATTGCTGATCGGTGTATGGATTTGACTTTTCTTCTGCTTCAATTACTTCTTCGATGGTGCTTTGAATGACCTTATTGCTGATCAACGCTCCGTCTGCATTGGAAAGCCCCTCTGTGAACAGGTCTTTCAACAACAAAGTGCCAAAAGGAGTTTGGATGTATTTATTACAGGTGATCCTGGAAACAGTGGAAATATCTACGCCTGTTTCGTCTGCGATATTTTTCAGGATCATCGGCTTCAGTTGCTTGATATCACCCTCCATAAAATACTCATACTGGTGGCTCAGGATTGCCTTCATTACTTTCAGCATGGTGGATTCGCGCTGGCGGATGGCATTGATGAACCATTGTGCCGATTGCAATTTATTTTTTAAGTATTGATGCGTTGCCTTGTCGGTCTTCTCGCTCTTTTGTGATTGCTGAATGGTCTCCATCCACGATGGATTGAGATATAGAGAAGCGGAGCGCTGGCGGTGCAGGCTTACTTCGAGATAATTGCCATCTCTATACAAAATAAAATCAGGAACGATGTTGTTGTTGACGGCTGTGCCGGTATTTTTTTCTGAGATGGGTTTCAATTTCAGCTTGGCTACCAATTGCAGGATGATCTTCAGTTCATCTTCGTCTATTTCCAGGTGATGCATGATCTTTTCCATATGGCGGTTGCGCAGGTCATTGTAGTGTTCTTCCAGCAACACGACAGCTTTTTTTACATCAGGCCTTTTGCTGTTCATGCGTTTCAGTTGCGCCAACAGGCATTCCTGAATGGAGCGCGTGGCGATGCCCGCGGGCTCCAATTCCTGTACCCGCAATAAAACTTTTTCCAACTCTTGTGTTTCTATCCAGCAGTTTTGCCTGAATGAAATATCTTCTGCAATTTTTTCGAGGTCTTGCTCCAGCAAACCATTGTCGCTTAAAGAATCGATCAGGTAATCGGCCAACGTAATTTCTTCATCGCTTACTTCCAGCAGGCGGAACTGTTCTTTCAGATCGCTGCGGAAGCAACCCATTTCTGTAAGCGGGCGCTGCGGCATGTCTTCCGAGCTCAGGTAACCTGCGTACTCCGTAGTATAATCAGGAATATCGTCGTAACCGTATTCTTCCCAGTCCTGGTAATCCTGGACTTTTTCCTTGTTATATTTTTCAGCATCAAGTTCCTGGTCGGAAGTATTTTCTTCGAGGAGTGGATTGTCTTCCAATTCCTGTTGCAGGCGGTGTTCCAGTTCCAGCGAATTGAGGTGAAATAAATTGAGCAGTTGTATTTGCTGGGGGAGTATCCTGCCTTGTTGTTTTTGTACAAGATTCTGATGCAGCATATGGTTGGTTTCTTTACCTAACCTAACGCAAGCAAAGCACCAAAAACCACAGGTGAGAAAAACGGTTTGAAAATCAATGCGTAACAATCCAAAAAGTTTTTTAAACACTTGAAAATTACACATTTAAACTTTCCCATGCAATTGTATCTGTGGAGCCAATTCCTCAATATGGGGAAAAACTAACCATTTTAGCAGAATAGAGGAACGAATTCCCGAATTATCCCCCAACTACCTCACCACCGTTGATATGGAGCACCTGGCCCGTAATATAGCTAGAGTCGGCCGAGGCCAGGAACACATAGGCCGGGGCTACCTCGTAGGGATAGCCAGCCCGTTTCATGGGTGTTTTCTTCCCGAATTCGCGGATGTGCTTTTCATCAAAGGTGTCAAAAATCAAGGGTGTCCAGATGGGGCCTGGTGCTACCGCATTTACGCGGATGCCTTTTTCGGCCAGGTTTTTCGCGAGGGAGCGGGTGAAGGACACAATGGCGCCCTTGGTTGATGAGTAATCTATTAGGTGTTCGCTGCCCCGGTACGCTGTAACCGAAGTGGTATTGATAATGCAACCGTCCTCATCCAATAGCTTCAGGGCCTCATGCGTAAAATAAAAGAATGAAAAAATGTTTACTTCAAAGGTGCGCCGTACCTGTTTGCCGGTAACCTCCATAAAATCCTTATCCACCTCTTGCTGGGCGGCATTGTTCACCAGTATGGACAGCTTGCCGAAATGTTTGTGTACCTGCCGTACGGTCTTGCGGCTAAAGGCTTCGTTGGCAATATCTCCTTTAAATAATAGACATGCGCGGCCTTCCTGTTCTACAAGAGCCTGGGTTTCTTTGGCGTCCGCATCGCTGGTATGGTATACAATGGCCACGTGAGCGCCTTCCTTAGCATAATGAATGGCCACGGCACGGCCAATGCCGCTATCGCCCCCGGTAATAATGGCTACCTTATCCAGTAGTTTATAGGCCGGTTTGTACAGGGGACTTGTGGGAACCGAGATCTTATTGATAGTGGAGGGTTTGCGTTTGGTGCGCCTGGGGCGTTTGGCTGGTGTTGTCATACCCGTTGAGGCAGAAAAATCTGTTCCATTAATCGAAACTGAGAAAATATATCTACAAACGGGCTTATCAGCCTTTTTTTGTAAGGATAAAATTTCTGGCATAGTAATTCGAGAGTATAGGTATAACAAAAGCTGCTGTATGGATACACTGATCAAACCCAAGAGCATTCCGGAGAGCAATCCCTGGTATGGTGACATCAAGGCCGGCGGACCCACCTTGCCGAGGATTGTTGAAATGAGTGAATATAACGAACAACCTATGTTCATTCACCCTGCGGAAAAGCCACAAGCTTTTGCTGCGGCCGACCGCGAAACCTTGTATGAACCAAATTATAAGTAAATAAAATTATTCACCATTAAATTGTAAGCTATGTTACGTTGGACGCTCATATTCCTGGTAATTGCTGTAATAGCGGCGATTCTTGGATTTACAGGTGTAGCTGCTGGCGCAGCTTCTATCGCGAAGATATTGTTCTACATCTTCATAGTGCTGTTCCTGTTGTCATTGATCGCAGGCGGCTTCAGAAGGGTAGACTAATACATTGGCCAATTACTTAGTAGTTAGCTGATAGAAAAAGAGATCATCAAACGATGATCTCTTTTATTTTTTTCACATGAACGGTTATTAATTATTCGCCTGTTTTTTGGCGTCGTTGATCATTTTTTCATTGGCATAAATGGCAAATTCCACTCTGCGGTTCTTTGCGCGGTCTTCCTCGCTATCGTTTGAATATTTAGGTTGTTGTTCCCCATACCATTTGGTAAGGATGCGCTGGCTCTTAATGTCTTCCGTTTTTAAATAAGTAGCAACGGAACTGGCGCGCCGGCGGGAGAGGTCCATGTTATAGGTATCTGTACCGGTTGCATCGGTATGTCCTTCCACAAGCACATAGGTATCTGGATATTTGTTCAGTATCTCCGATAGGTCGCTCAGTTTTTTTCTGGCGTCTGCGGTAAGATCATCGCGGTCGTAACCGAATAATACCCCGGTGTCGAAGGTTACGTTGATGCCTTCGCCCACCCGTTTTACTTCGGCTCCTGGTATTTGCGCGATTTCTTCGGCTTGTTTGTCCATTTGGCGCCCGATGATACCGCCTGCTACTCCGCCTACGGCTGCGCCGATGATGGCGCCGAGGGCGGTGTTGCCCGCTGCTTTACCTATTGCGGCGCCTACGGCGCCGCCTGCGCCCGCACCAATAATTACTCCTTTCTGCGATTTGTTCATGTTCTTGCATCCGCTGACCACCAGCACTAACCCGGCAAGCACGGGAACGAAAGATTTCATTTTCATAATGAGGATTTTTATTTACGTATTTACATTTTCGGAATCTTTTTCCGCATCTCTTCAGGATCGTCCCCTATTTCTTCGTACGGATTTTTCGACGGCGCTTCCGGCTCTTCGCCTGGTTGATCTTCGTTTGCGCTGCTTTCCCATTTCTTTTCACCGGGGTTCACTACTTTGGTTTGCTCCTGCTCGTTCGTTACCTGGTTCCTTCCTTCATCATCTTTCCGGGCAAAAGTGGAATCGGACTCCACCGTATTCTGAGACGCTAATTGCGGATTTTGCGGAATGGTTTTCTCGTCGTTATGCGGGTTCTCGCGGAGTTTGTCCACATCTTTGGTAGCTGCAGGCTTGGTTTGCTGGTTATGCGGCTCACCCGCGGGTTGCGGGATATGCCTGTTATCTTGTGTCATAACTGTTTTTTATAGATATATCTAAAAAACGATACCAGAGCGGGGCCGGAAAAGTTAAAACTGCCGCTGATAATAACGGGGGCGGGCAACCGGAACGCGTATTCCGAACAGGCGGGCTCTTCATTCTGTTGGGCATGTTTTCTTTACCTGGGGAACTTATTGCTCGGATTGCGCCTGCGAGGGTGGTCTGCTATTTTAACTATAAATAGGAAAAGGATATCATTTATGGGTAAGATCAGCTTTAAATGGGCACATGTTGGCTTGGCTGTGGCGATGATGCTGCTCTTTGCGTTGAAGTTATTCGCGCAAGACGGGGGATTGGACGTAGACATCAATGTAAACAAAGATCCCTGGTACGGCAAACCCTGGGTTTGGATAGTAGGCGGGGCGGTATTTGTCCTATTATTGGTAGCATTATTACGCAGCGGAAAAAGGAATTGATAATTTCCGTAGGTTTAAACCGGGAAAATTAGGATAGTAAACCGTTTTCCCTATTTTTGAAAAAAGGAACACAAAAGCGTGGATAAACTTTTTATTCTTATCGCAGAGGATGATGCTGACGATAGGTTTTTATTTAAGACTGCTTTCGAAGAAAAAGGGTACGAGGACGATATTGAGTTTGTGGAGAACGGGATCGAGCTCCTTAAGTTCCTGTATGCCATCGAAGAAAAAAAGCCTGGTGAAAGGCAATACCCCTCCTTCATTTTGCTCGACCTCAACATGCCCAAGAAAGATGGTCGCGAAGTGCTGAAAGAGATCAAGCAACACCCCGAATTCAAAAAAATACCTGTAGTAGTTTTTACCACCACCAATAGCGAAAATGAGATCAGGCGCTGCTATGAGCTTGGCGCCAATACTTACGTGGTGAAGCCCGTAAGCTTCGACAGTCTTTTAAAAGTTGTGGAAGAGATCAGGAAGTATTGGCAGAACGCCGCCCCGGTTTCCGATAATTAATGCTGCTTTACTTTACCATTCCGGCTAAACATCGACTTAAAGCTTTTAAACAGCGATTTCCCTTTTTTATTGACGAGGTTGCTTGAAACATTCTTCAAAACAAACGGCACTATCAGTTTGGGGATCCAACCCACTTTGGCCAGGTAGAACTTCCGTAACAGCATGTCAATGGCGAAGTTGATTCCTGTATTAATGAAAGGATTGCGCGTACTGGGCGTAGTGAAATTCTTCACAATGCCAGCGATCCTTTCAACCGGGCTCAGCTTATCGGTCAATACATGAAAATGATGACGGAGCTCCGCTTTTTGCAGGGTGAGCTTTTGCTTTAAGCGGCTCTCTTCCTGCAACAGGTCCTCATACGTTGTTATGTTGGGTGTTATTTCGTTTTTCATATACTTTTTTCACGATGCCATTACGAACCATGGGATAAATAACCTTCTTTTTCAAGGCAATAACCATCACTAACAATAATGCAAAGAAACCGGCTACTATTAAAAAGCCACCCGCAGTACTGTTAACGAGGGTGCCAACCCAGAATGCCAGCCCGATAAATGCAAACAAAAATGCCAGCATGCCCAAAAAGGCCAGAAGAATTCCGGTAACGCTGGCCGCTGCCGCGTCTGCGCCTTTTTTTGTAGCGGTGGCAATGCCAAGCTTGTAATAAGTGTCTACAATATCCTGGGTGCTCTGCTTGAAATTGTTGAATGCCGTTTTAAGTGGCACCTTTTCGGCCGTTGCGTGTTCTTCCATGCATAAAGCATTTAAAAAGAATAAAAAAGAGGCTATCCATAGGAAAGCCTCTTATGGTTTTCAGGCTACACTTTCTTTCGCCCTGCGGCCTGCGTTGCCGGCCTGGGACGAATATTCATTAGCCAGGTCGCTGCCTTTAGAGGTCAGGTTTTTCAGTTCTTCCTGTCCGCTGGCAACGAGGTCGGCTATATGGGATGCCCAATCTTGTGCCGACTTCTTAATTTTTTTCCTAAGGTCTGATCCCTTTTCAGGAGCCAACAACATACCGATGGCAGCACCTGCAGCGGCGGCACCAATTATGCCCAGGATAACTTTAGTTTTTGTAGTCATAATGAAAAGTTTAATAATTTCAACTTTGTTTACTATTACCTTCAAAAAATTATGCCTTATTGGTTAGACCGAGCGCAGGAAGGGGGCAATTGCCGACTGTGTAAATACCTCCCCAAAATACTAGCATGTTTTTTATGGTAATAAAGCATGGCTCAACACACCGAGTTTTTCGGTTACACTATGAAAAAGGTTTTAATCATCGATGATGAGGTAGATTTTTGCCTGCTTTTGAAAGCATACCTGACCCGGCACCAATATGAAGTGTACTATGCGCATACACTCGGCGACGGCATTGAACAGGCTAAAAAAATATCTCCCGGGATTATTTTTCTCGACAATAACTTACCAGACGGCCTTGGCTGGGAGATGGCCATGTATTTCCTGGAAAAATACCCTTCTATACAATTAAACCTCATCAGCGCCTACCATCCGGATCTTCCTAATGTAAAAGTTACCCCCGCGCTGAAAATTTGGGAAAAGCCCATTTCCTTGAGTGAATTGGAACATTATTTAAATGAGGTGTAGCAATACCTCCTTCCCTTATTGCATCATCTTCTTGATCAACTTGCCCAAAATCATCAGTCCATAATCCACATCCTCGTTCCACGGCTTTCCATATCCGATGCGCAGGCAGTTGGAATAATTGCAACTGGTGGAAAATATTTGCCCCGGCGCCACGGAAATATTATGCTTCATTGCCTCGGTGTACACTTTATAGGCATTTACTTTCGGGTTTAATTCCACCCACAGGCAAAATCCGCCCTGCGGCCTCGATATCTTCGTATCCGCGGGGAAATACTGCATGATGCCCTGTATATACCTAAGACATTGCGTGTACAAGGCCTTGCGCAGGTTCTTTAAGTGATACTCATACCGGCCGATACTTAGGAAATGCGCCACGGCCACCTGTGTAAGCGTGGCGCTGCTTACAGTATACGACATCTTGATGCGCTTAACAGCGTTTACGTATTTGCCCGGCAATATCCATCCTATCCTGTACCCCGGCGCCAGCGATTTGGAAAGCGAGGAGCAATGTATCACCAATCCTTTTTTATCAAAGCTCTTGCAGGTTTTGGGACGGTGCTTGCCGAAATACAGCTCGCCGTAAATATCATCTTCTATCAATGGAATATTTCGTTCAGTAATGATGTCGACCAGTTCTTTTTTCTTTTCATCGGGCATGAGACTGCCGAGGGGGTTGCTGAAGTTGGGAACGAATACACACGCCTTGATATCGAATTTATCCAATGCCTTGCGCAGGCAATTCAGGTCGGGACCGGTAACAGGGTCCGAGGAAATTTCCACTATTTTCAATCCGATGTTTTGTATGGCCTGGTACAACCCGAAATATGCCGGGCGTTCAACCGCGATGGTATCACCGTGTTTGGTAACGGTGCGCAGTGCAAGCACCAGCGCTTCCATACATCCCGATGTAATGATCACCTCCTCGGGCCTGACTTTTCCACCCCAGTTAAATGACAGCTTCGCGATTTGTTTTCGCAGGTCTTCGTTGCCCTGCATGTGTTCATAACCGATACAATGGTTTTTAGAAGTGCGCAACGCATGCACCACTGATTTGTTTAGTTTGGCAACAGGCAGCAGGGATACATCGGGAGCCGCCAGTGCAAAATTGATCACATCGTTTGCAGTGATGTCGCGGTACACTTCGGATATCATTTCAACGATGCTTACTTCGGTAGCGGTCGGGTCCTGTTGCGTTACCTTGGGCAGGTCGGGAAAGCGCTTATAATTGAAGCGCACATAATAGCCCGATTTGGGACGCGATTCCACCAGCCCTTTTCCTTCTAAATGATAATATGCCTGGAAGGCGGTGCCCATACTAATGCCGTATTCTTCGCTTAGTACTCTTACAGAAGGCAGCTTGTCGCCGATCTTTAAAACTTCATCGGCAATCATTTTTTCAATACCGTCTGCTACTTGCAGGTACAGGTGATCGTCTGCCATGAACTTGGACTTTCCCATAGTGTTAAAAAATCTGATATAGTCAAAATTAAAAAATCTGAATCTGTTTTTTCAATAAAATTCTGAACATTTTTGTATCGTCATTCAGAACCTGCCGTTCCTAACCTGTCCAGTACATTTTTTACTCATAAAAAAAATGATGAGGAAACTCGTCCCTGTAAACTATTGTATATATGGAAAAGAAACAGCCAACCGCAACCGAAGTTTCACTCGACCCGCAACACTGGGATGAGCTGCGTGCAACCGGCCACCGCATGCTGGACGATATGTTCAATTACCTGCAGCAGATACGCCATCAACCGGTGTGGCAATCAGTGCCCGAAGCCTCGCGCAAGGCTTTGAGTGCTTCCCTGCCACAGCATGGCGCTGATGCATCGGAGATATATGATGAGTTTTTGCAGCACATACTTCCTTATAACCTCGGCAATGTGCATCCGCGTTTTTGGGGATGGGTTTGCGGAACCGGCACGCCCACGGCCATGCTGGCCGATATGCTGGCGTCGGGCATGAACGCCAGTCCTTCGTTTGGAGACCACGCCGATATATATGTGGAGAAACAGGTAATCAATTGGTCAAAGGAAATGCTGGGCTTTCCGCAGGAGAGTTCCGGCTTGCTCACCACGGGTGGATCGATGGCCAATTTACTGGCGCTAAGTGTTGCCCGCAATCATTTTAATAATACCATCCGCGCAACAGGCTTGCGCAATGCGCCGGGACAGCTCGTAATTTATGGATCGGTTGAAACGCACAACTGCGTACAGAAGGCCGTTGAGCTGCTCGGCATCGGCAGCGAGCATTACCGCAAAATACCGGTGAATGCATCGTACCGCATACGTCCTGACCTCTTACAGGAAAAAATAGAAGAAGACATCCGCAATGGGTACCTGCCGTTTTGCATCGTTGGTAATGCGGGCACGGTCAACACCGGCGCTATCGACGATTTGGAATTGCTCGCAGGCATTGCAAAGCAATACAATTGCTGGCTGCACGTGGATGGAGCATTCGGCGCGGTGCTGAACATATTGCCCGAATACAAAGACAAGCTGAAAGGCCTCGCACTTGCAGACAGCCTTGCCTTCGATTACCACAAATGGTTTTACGTGAATTACGATGCAGGTTGTGTATTGATAAAAGATGCATCCACGCATAGCAGCGCATTTGCGGTAAATGCCAGTTACCTGCAAAAGCACGAAAGGGGTTTGATTGCAGGCAACGAACATTTCAATCACCTGGGCGTAGAATTATCCAGGGGCTTCCGTGCATTAAAGGTTTGGATGAGCCTGAAGGAACACGGCATCGAAAAATACCGCCAGCTGGTAAGGCAAAACCTGCAGCAGGCGCAGTACCTGGCAGCGTTGGTGCGCGGCCACGAGCAACTGGAACTGCTTGCGCCTGTTGACATGAACATCGTGTGCTTCCGCTTTGTTGCGACTGGATTCGACAACGACCAGCTGAACGAACTCAATAAAGAGATCCTGATGCGGTTGCACGAAAGCGGCACGGCGCTGCCTTCATTCACCGTATTGAATGGATGTTATGCCATCCGCGCAGCCATCACCAACCACCGCAGCCGGCTGGAAGATTTTGATATACTGGTGAAGGAGGTGGAGCGGCTGGGCAATACCATCGTAAAAGAAGTATATGAACCGTCATTAGCTGAAAGCTGATGGAGCAATAAGTATAGTCATGAAAAAAGATCTTGGCAAAGCATACATAGCACTGG
Source organism: Chitinophagaceae bacterium (assembly GCA_035628135.1). Classification (GTDB taxonomy): domain Bacteria; phylum Bacteroidota; class Bacteroidia; order Chitinophagales; family Chitinophagaceae; genus DASPKM01. The sequence goes on from DASPKM010000005.1 coordinate 142,459, forward strand.
GTTTGGTAAGTTTTCTATGGGGCACCACCTTCATAGCGTCGAGGATTGGCGTGCAGGAAATGCCAGGATTGTTTCTCTCAGGTGTACGCCAATTCTCTTCGGGCCTCATCATGGTAGCTTTTTTCCTTGCAAAAGGATTTAAGCTGCCTGATGCGGCTTCGCTGAAGAGGATATCCATCCAGGGCATCCTGCTATTGTGTATCGCCAATGGCCTGGCCACATGGGCGATGGAATACATTACCGGAGGGCTTGCGGCCATCATCGCTGCCTTGTCGCCGCTCTTTATTTCGTTGTTCAGCATCTGGCTGTTGAAATATGCCAAATTCACACGCTGGATGTTCGCAGGCATGCTGATAGGGCTTGCAGGAATCGTGATCATATTTTATGATTACCTGAACTTCCTTTCCAACACATCCTTTGCATTCGGCGTAACACTTGCGCTGCTCTCTACGGTTGCCTGGGCATTTGGAACGGTATACACTTCGCGCAAGGCGCTACCGGTTGATATTTTGTTCAACGTGGGTTTGCAAATGCTGGTAGCCGGCATCATCACGCTGTTCATTTGCCTGGTGTCCGGCAAATACGTAAACCTGGCAACCACGGGCAATGCTTCGATATATTCATTGGTATACCTGGTGTTGTTCGGTTCGCTGATAGCTTACTCGGCGTATGTGTTCGCCATCAGCAAGCTGCCGCCCGCCCTGGTATCAATTTACGCATATATCAACCCGATAGTAGCTGTTGTACTGGGATGGCTGCTGCTACAGGAAAAAATGAATCCCAATATGATACTGGGCACACTGGTAACGCTGGGCGGCGTTTACCTGGTGAACAGGGAATTTAAAAAGCAAAGAACATGAGCCGCATTACCATTATCGATTACCTGCCCGAGCACCAACCTTATTTTGAGAAGCTCAACAGGCATTGGATAGAAAAATATTTTTTCATGGAAGAGCGCGACGTGCACGTGCTTACCAAGCCGGGTGAAGCGATCCTTGATCCCGGCGGCGCCATCCTCATGGCATCGTACGATGGCGTAATAGCAGGCACGGTGGGACTGCTCAAGGTGAACGATTCCACCTTCGAGTTTACCAAGATGGCAGTGGATGAAAACTTCCGCCGCAAAGGAATTGCCGAAGCCCTGAGCCATGCAGCGCTGGACAAGGCAAAACAGCTGGGCGCCAAACGCGTGGTCCTGTATTCGCACAGCAGCCTTACCTCCGCCATTGCGCTGTACGAAAAGCTGGGCTTCCGCCACCTGCTGATCGAAGAGATGCCTTACCGCCGGTCAGACGTGAAAATGGAGATCTTCCTCGACAACGAGGACATCACAGAACAAAAAAAAAGAGAAATGCACATTGAGATCATCCGCGCCGAGCCCTCGCACGCAACGGCTATTTCGGGCATAGGCAGGCGCGCATTTACCGATGCCTTTGGCCACCTGTTCAGCAGCAAGGAGGAATTGCAGGAATACCTGGATTATACTTATGCCATCTCCAAGCTCAGGGCTGGCATACAAAAAGAGAACAATGCATTTTTTTTGGCGCTTGCCAATGGCAGGCCCGTTGGTTTTGTGAAGCTGAAAAAGTTTGCGCTCAACTCGCTTATCGATTCTATTTCGCAAATGGAGCTGCAAAAAATCTATGTGCTGAAGGAATACCACGGTACCGGCGCGGGCGAAGGACTGATGAAGGCCGCACTGGAACTGACGCGCAGGCTGAACATCGAATACCTGTGGCTGGACACCTACATCGGCAACGATCGCGGCATCAGCTTTTATAAAAAGCATGGGTTCAGGATCTGCGGCCGCCACTATTTCACCATCGGCTCACAAACCTTCGAATATCATGTAATGACGCAACTCGTAGGAACGCCGGAGCTCTCGGCATTGTCAAGAGTATGGAATGCACAATCAAACTAACACTATATATGGAAACTGTTGACATCATCATTCGTAAGACCAAACACTCTCGCATAACCGAAGTGGATTTTATGGAACTGGGCTTCGGCACCCATGTGTCGGACCACATGTTCCTCTGCGATTATTTCGATGGGGAATGGCAACTCCCCCAGATCGTGCCCTTCGCCAACCTGTCGCTTAGCCCGGCCACGCTGGCCCTGCACTATGGGCAGACCGTGTTCGAAGGCATGAAGGCCTTTTTAATGGAAGACAATCGCGTGAATATATTCCGGATGTACAAGCACCACGAACGCATCAACCGGTCGCTGGAGCGCATGTGCATGCCCGGTATACCTGAATCTATTTTTGTGGAATCCCTGCAGCAACTGGTTTCGCTGGATAAGAACTGGGTGCCCGGCCTTCCCGGCAGCTCGCTGTACCTGCGGCCCTTTGTGTACGCCAGCGAAGCAAGGTTTGGTGTAAAGGTTTCCGAGCAATACCGTTTTGTGGTATTTACCGGGCCTGTAGCGCCTATTTATCCCCGGCCATTGAAAGTAAAAGTAGAAACACATTACATCCGCGCGGCTCGTGGCGGTACAGGCGCAGCAAAATGCGGTGGCAATTATGGAGGAGCCATGTATCCAACCGAATTGGCAAGACAGGAAGGTTACGACCAGGTTTTGTGGACAGATGCACTGGAACACCAATACATCGAAGAATCAGGCACCATGAACGTAATGTTCGTAATAGATGGCGCACTGGTATCGCCGCCTCCATCTGATTCAGTGCTGGATGGAATTACAAGAGATTGTTTAATAACATTGGCGCGCGACCTGGGCTATGAGGCAATCGAGCGGCCGGTGAGCATTCGTGAACTGGAAGCAGCATTCAGCAACAACACCATCACCGAAGCATTTGGAGCAGGTACTGCCGCGGTGGTGGCGCCCATCGAAACCATCGGCATCAATGGAACAGACTATCATTTACCGAAGCATAACCAGCAAAGCCTGTCGCATGCAATCAAGCATAAGCTGGAAGCCATCCGCTCAGGCAGGCATGCAGATACTTACGGTTGGAACTTTGTTATATAGTGTTTATACAGTTTGGTTTTAGGAAGGACCGGTCCTTTTCAGGATCGGTCCCATTTTTTATAGCCATTAGGTCATTGGGTCATTAGGAGGTAAATTGCTGCATAATTTAAATGGGAATGAAAAGCATTATCATCACCGGGGCTAACGGCAACCTGGGAACGGCAACGGTAAAAAAATTTTTAGACGAAGGATATAAGGTGATAGCGGTAGACAGCGCAGACAACAACCTGGGCTTTGCGCGCAACAACCAGCAGTTTGAATTGCATTCGGTAAACCTGGCCGATGAAAATGCCGCGGCCGATTTTGTTCAGCAGGCCATCAGCAAGCATGGAACAATAGCCGGAGCCTTGCTATTGGTGGGAGGCTTTGCAATGGGAGGAATTGACAAAACAGCAGGACAGGATCTAAAAAAAATGTACACGCTCAATTTCGAAACAGCTTATTATACCGCGCGGCCCTTGTTTCAACACATGCTCGACAACAATTACGGGCGACTGGTATTGGTGGGCGCAAGGCCTGCATTGCTGGCAGAAGCAGGTAAGGGCATGATTGCTTATGCCTTGTCGAAATCCTTATTGTTTAAACTGGCTGAATTCATGAACGCACAGGCTAAAGGGCGCAACGTAGTGGCTTCTGTAATTGTGCCCAGCACCATCGACACGCCGCAAAATAGGGAAAGCATGCCCGATGCCGATCCCAATAATTGGGTAAAGGCTGAGCAATTAGCGGAAATAATGGAGTTCATCTGCGGCAATAAAGGCCAGCCGCTAAGGGAAAGCGTATATAAAGTGTACAATAATAGTTAGCGGGTCAGGGATTCAGGGGTTGAACCTACACGGTAAGCACGCTGTTCCAACCCGCCACGCCATCTGGCTCGCGATTGGGATTGTCAACGTCTTCCACCCACATGCGGTCGTCTATCACGAACTTATAGTAATACTTTCCTTTGGGCAACATTGGTATCTCAATCTTCCACAAACCATCTTTGGTCGGCTGCATTTCCAATACGTGGCGGGCCCAGTGGTTGAACGAGCCCACCAACGAGACGCTGTTGGCACACTCATTCTGGATATGAAACTCGATTTTCTTTTTGGGTTTATTGATATACGGTGACAATTGTTGCTCCATAGGACCTCCTTTTTTTATAGATTGAAAATGCCCGACAACCTGGGCATTTGATCAATTTTACAATTAATACTTACAGTAGAGGAAGGGGGGTTATGTTCCCAAAAACAGGATTGAAAAGTTACGCGATTTAGTTCGTTTTTGCTTTCAGCGCAGCGTAATTTTTTTATTATCATTTTAAATTTACCGTTCCCGTAACCAGCGCTTTTTGAAATGTGTATAATTTTACAATGCTGTGAAACCCGACATCCGGACAAGAGAAGACATAGCCCTGCTGGTGAACACTTTTTACGACAAGGTAAAACGTAGCGAGGTCATCGGTAAGATATTTACGGAGGTGGCCAATATCGATTGGGAACACCACATGCCCATCATGTACGATTTCTGGGAATCCATATTGTTTCACAGGGGGCCATACAACCGCAACCCCATGATCGTGCATAAAAACCTGCACGGCCGGCACCCGCTGCTGCCCGAACATTTCAAGGAATGGCTGCGGCTGTTTAAGGAAACGGTAGACGAGTTGTATGAAGGCGATAACGCCACCACAATTAAGCAGCGTGCTGAATCCATCGCCACTATCATTCAATTAAAAATCTCCCAGGAGCCTATCCAACCCAAATGATGTTTTCCCGAACTTTGTGTCGGTTCATGTCCCGTGCCGTGATAATCATACGATAACCGGGTAATCCAGAAGAGAAACATATGAGTGTACTTAAACAAATAGCAGAATACCTGTATCTCCGCAAGCCCGACCCCAACCGGCCTAAGACTTCCTTTGTCAAATACATGCACGGCATCAACAGGCTTTCCATCCTGCTGTTCCTGGTGGCATTAGCAATTATATTGATCAGGCTGTTACTGAAGAAATAGCCGAAGGCTGGTGCAAAAAGCTATAAATCATCTTAGCGGCGTTGGCGGAGGCAGGCCCTCCTTTTTTCAGCAGGCTCCTTAGCTCCGTATAATCTGCATGCAACTGCCGCTTGCGGTCCATGTTGTGTAAAATATCGTTAAGCTCCCTTTCAATATTAGCGGCGGTCAATTGGTCCTGTATCAACTCGGTAACTACCTGCCGGCCCATGATCAGGTTTACCAGGCTGATGTATTTTACTTTCACCAACCGCTTGGCTATCTGGTAACTGATCACCGATCCTTTATAACATACTACCTCGGGCACTCCAAACAAAGCAGTTTCCAGTGTTGCGGTCCCCGATGTAACCAGGGCGGCCTTGGCCTGCATGAGCAGCTCATAGGTTTTATTGCGAATGCTGCGCACGTGCGGGTATGCCTGCAGGTAGGGCTCGTAAAATGAATCTTCCAGCGAAGGCGCTTTTGCAATGATGAATTGATATTCCGGAAAGGCCCTGCTGGCCTGCAGCATCATCGGCAATTTCTTCGACACTTCCTGCTCCCTGCTGCCGGGCAGCAAAGCAATTACATTGTGCTGGTTAATGGGTGAGAGGTTAAAGGTGGTTACCTCGCTGAAACTATCCTGCGCATTTTCCACTACCTCTATCAGTGGATGCCCCACATATTCCACGGGCATGTTCCATTTGGCGTAGAATTCTTTTTCAAAAGGCAATATCACCAGCATCTTGTCTACGCTGCGTCTAATGGTGTTTACCCTGCTTTCCTTCCAGGCCCAAACCTGGGGAGAGATATAATAAATGACCTTGATGCCTTTTTGTTTGGCCCATTCCGCTATGCGCAGGTTAAAACCGGGATAGTCTATCAGGATAACCGCGTCCGGCTGGTATCGCAGGATGTCCTGCTTGCAAAAGCGCAGGTTTTTAAAAATGGTGCCCAGGTTCTTTACTACTTCAATGAAGCCCATGAAGGCCAGGTCGCGGTAGTGCTTTACCAGCTCACCCCCGGCCTGTTCCATTAGGTCGCCGCCCCAGCAGCGCACTGTGGCCAGGGCGTCCAGCTTTTTCAACTCCTTTATCAGGTTGCTGCCATGCAGGTCGCCACTTGCTTCTCCGGCTATTATATAATATTTCATAGTAAAAAGTCCCCAGCTTATCTCACTACTTTCACCAGCAATACAATTATGCCATACACAAGGGTGATCACGAATATGCCCTTGGCGGTTTGGTACCTGCCGGTGTTGATGTAGATGGTAAACAATACGGCATTGGCGATAAGCGCAATGCTGGTGAGGCCGGTAAAGAAGCTCTTGTTTTGCCGCAGGAGCGTCCAGAATTCTCCGAGGGTTACATTGTTGTGGTAGAACTTAAAAAAATAATACCCGATAAAAAACAGGATGGGCGCCAGGAAACCGAACGCAATACCTAATAGCAGGTTATCTTTTTTAAATATCACAGTTTCCAGGTTTTTTCCAGTTTTTCCTTCAAAACGTAATTCGTCATATCAAATTGTACCGGCACCACGCTTACATAATTGTGTTCCAGGGCCCAAACATCGGTATCTTTTCCTTTATCCATGTTCACAAAATCGCCCGTTAACCAGAAATATTTTCTACCATGCGGGTCGTCGCGCTCCAAAAAGTCCTCTTCGTACTTGGCATAAGCCTGCCGGCAGATCTTTACGCCCTGTATCAGCTTTATGTCCACCGCGGGGAAGTTAACGTTCAGCACCATGTGCTTTTCCATTTTGGTCTTTAGCACTTCTTCCACAATCAGCCGCGCATATTTGCGCGCCCCTGTAAAATCCGCTTCGATGCTATAGTCCAGTAAAGAAAACCCGATGGAGGGAATGCTTTCGATGGCTGCTTCTACCGCGGCCGACATCGTACCTGAATAAATTACATTGATGGAATGATTGGCCCCGTGGTTAATGCCGCTCACGCACAGGTCCGGCTTGCGGTGCAGAACCTTGTCCACCGCCAGCTTTACACAGTCAACCGGGGTGCCGGTGCATTGATAGGCCTCTATATCTCCGAAGGTATTCACCGCGGCAAGCCGCAGGGGATGGCCGATGGTAATGGCATGCCCCATGCCGCTTTGCGGTTTATCGGGAGCAACCACTACTACTTTACCCAGGTCCTTCACCGCCTCCACCAGGTTCCTGATGCCGGGCGCGGTAACCCCATCGTCGTTGGTTACCAGTATCACGGGCTTCCCGTCCTCCTTTACCTTGCTTTTCTTGCTTGCTTTTGCCATAATTGTATAAGGGTAGCAAATGTAGCCCTGAATTTCAAATTCGGGCGGAAATTTACCGGCTTTGCTTTACCTTTGCGGCACGAAAAAAGCCCTTTGGCTTTTGCTTCATTGAAATTGCATACCACATGGCCGGACAATTAAAAGAGGTTCGCAACCGCATCAAATCCGTTCAAAATACTCAGCAGATCACCAAGGCTATGAAAATGGTGAGCGCCGCCAAGCTGCGCAAGGCCCAGGAAGCCATTGTTCAAATGCGCCCCTATGCCAGAAAGCTGCAGGAAATGCTTAGCAATATCGTAAGCGGCGACGAGGGTGGTGTGGGCTCCGACCTGGCCGTGGAAAGGAATGTAGAAAAAGTACTGCTCATCGTAATTACCAGCGACCGCGGGCTGGCCGGCGCATATAATACCAACGTGATGAAGCTGGCCAAGCAAACCATACAACAACAATATGCCGCCGTACACAAAAAGGGCAATGTTACTATTTGGAACATCGGTAAAAAAGGGTACGAGCATTTTACCAAGAACAAATTCAAGACCGACGCTGCTTATAAAGATATTTTCCTGAACCTGACCTTCGAAAACGTACAGGCAGCGGCACAGGCGGCCGTAAAAGCTTTTCGCAACAAAGAATACGATGTGGTGGAAATAGTGTACAGCGAATTTAAAAATGCCGCCACCCAACGCTTTGTGGTAGAAAGGTTCCTGCCCATTCCTAAAGTGGAAGTAAAACCCGGCGCCCGCAAAAGCGATTTCATTTTCGAGCCCGACAGGGAGCAGCTTATTGCGGAGTTGATGCCCAAGATCCTGAATACACAATTGTACAAGGCCGTGTTAGACGCCAACGCTTCCGAGCATGGGGCACGGATGACCGCCATGGACAAGGCATCTGAAAACGCCAATGAAATTCTCCGTAGTCTGCGCATATCCTACAACCGTGCGCGCCAGGCCGCCATTACCACCGAACTAACGGAAATTGTGAGCGGGGCGGCGGCGTTGAAGGGATAGTCATTAGGTCATTAGGTCATTAAGTCATTAGGTCATTGGGTCATTGGGTAATAGTTTAATTATATTGGTGGGTATGATCAGGCTTGAGGATTTGGAAGTGTACAAGGTGGCTATGGAGATAGGAGAGTTGGTTTGGACGATAGTGGACAAATGGCCATATTTTCAAAAAGATACATTAGGCAAGCAACTAACAAGGGCGGCAGATTCTATTGCCTTGAATATTGGCGAGGGATACGGCAGATTTTACTTCAAAGAAAATAAGAATTTTTGCTATTATAGTCGCGGATCGGCCTACGAAACTATATCTGCGCTAGCCAAGGCTGTGAATAGAAAGTTGATATCTGCAGAGGATTATTCTTTACTTAAGACTAAATTCGAGCGTTATTTTAAATTAATGAATCCTTACATTAAGTCCATAGGTTCCTGCCACCCAATGATCTGATGACCAAATGACTCAATGACCAAATGACTCATGACCCAATGACAACGACTCACGACAGGGACCCGATGACTTAATGACCCATGAACAATAAAAAATGGAAATCAGCAATTTAATTCTGCACGTTGAAGCGCTCATTTTTGCGAGCGACAGGCCGTTGACGGCAATGGACCTTACAGAGCTCATCAACAATGCCTTTGGCTTTATGGACGAAAAAGTTACCATGGAGCAGGTGCAAACCGCCATCGATGGCATCGTGGAAAAATACAATTCCGATTTTTATCCATTCATGGTAAAGGAAAGTGGCGGCGGCTTGCAGTTCCTGACCAAGAAAGATTTCCATAAAACAGTGGCCCAGCTCAACGGCGAAAAATTCCTGAAGCGCCTCTCTACCGCCGCGCTGGAAACCCTGGCCATCATTGCATACAAACAGCCCATTACCAAATCTGAAATAGAGGCCATCCGCGGCGTGAATTGCGATTATTCCATCCAGAAATTGCTGGAAAAAGAACTGATCATGATCACCGGCCGCAACGAGGACATGCCCGGCAAGCCCTTGCTGTACGTTACTTCCAAATCGTTCATGGATTATTTCGGCCTCAATTCACCGGACGACCTGCCCAAGCTCAAGGAAATTTTTGCCGACGCGGTGCAGCCCACTATTATCAGGGATATGCCTCCCGCTCCGGAAGACATGGCGCCGGAAGAAAAGAAAGAAGAAGACGACCATTCCGAAGAATTCACGGCCTCCGTATTGAGCGTAAGCGAGAACGGCGAGCTGGTAGAAGACAACAGCGAAACCCGTACAGACGATATTCCCGGCGAACAATAGCATTTACCGCCAATCCTGCGCAAGCGATAAACCGCAAAACTTCATTTATCTTCGCAGGCATGCCGCAACAACTTTCTACTCAGCAACTCGTACAACTGGCCAATCAGTTTGGCACGCCCCTCTATGTATACCATGCAGAAAAAATAAAGGAGCAGTACGATAAGCTGCGCAAGGCATTCTCCGGCACATCCAGCCGTTTCTTTTATGCGTGCAAGGCGCTCACCAACATAAGCGTGCTCAAATACATCAATCAACTGGGCGCGGGTTTGGATTGCGTAAGCATCAACGAAGTAAAGCTGGGATTGAAAGCGGGCTTTAAGCCCGAAGACATTTTGTACACGCCCAATTGCGTGGACATCAATGAAGTGCTGGAGGCAAAGGAATTCGGCGTGCATATTAACCTGGATAATATTTCCATTCTCGAACAATTCGGAAACCGCTTCGGCGGATCATATCCTGTTTGCATCAGGCTGAACCCGCACATTATGGCGGGCGGAAATTTTAAAATTTCCACGGGGCATGTAGACAGTAAGTTCGGCATCAGCATTCACCAGCTGCGGCACATCGAGCGCGTGGTAAAAACTTTCAGGATACACGTAAACGGCCTGCACATGCATACCGGTAGCGAGATAAAGGACGTGGGTGTTTTTCTCGAAGGCCTGGAAGTAATGTTCAACATGGCCAGCCATTTTCCGCAATTGGAGTTCATCGATTTGGGTAGCGGGTTCAAAGTGCCTTATCAGCCAGACGATCCCGAGACCGACGTGGAATCGCTGGGTAAAAAACTGACCGGCGCTTTTGCGGCCTATCAAAAGGAATCAGGAAAAAAATTACAGGTTTGGTTCGAGCCGGGTAAATACCTCGTGAGCCAGTCAGGGTATTTTATCGTAAAGGCCAACGTGGTAAAGCAAACGCCGGCCACGGTGTTTGCGGGCGTCAACAGCGGTTTCAATCATTTGATCCGCCCCATGTTCTATGAGGCTTACCATCACATCCAGAATATTTCTAACCCGCATGGCCCCGAGCGCATTTACACTGTTGTGGGCAATATCTGCGAAACCGACACTTTTGCCTGGGACCGCAAGCTGAACGAAGTGCGCGAGAACGATTACCTGGTGTTTTACAATGCAGGCGCATACGGCTTTGAGATGTCTTCCAATTTCAACTCGCGGCTTAAGCCTGCTGAAGTAATGGTGAAAGACGGTGAGGCACATCTTATCCGTCGCCGCGATGTGTTTGAGGATTTGCTGAGGAACCAGGTGGAAATTCCTGATGAAGTGGTATCTGCGGCTCCCACCGCAGAATTAGTTGGTAAATCAAACTGACTTTAATAACTTGTACATGGTACTACAGCCTGGTTAAATGACCAGGTTAGAATGTATCCCAAGCGGGAAGTACTGGTTTGCAAGAACTGGGATTCCCTTGGTAATTTTTGATCATAACGGATCAAATCCTGCGGGGGGAATCTTTGTGAGAGCCCTCGCTTTTTTTTTACCTTTTCTTATGCATGTAGTCCTTCAATTTCCCATTGTCGATTTCAGGTCTCTCCTGGAAGATAATAAAGCGCGCCTCAAGCATCCCAGCTGGCCAAGGCCCGATATGAAGCGTAAACCCTTTCTCCGCAAATTCGGCAGGGTAAATCAGCGAAACGCGGGCGGCAGCGACGACTGGAGTGCGGAAGAGTATTACTGCAATGCACGGTTGTCTATCAGGTACAGCGATCTGCATAAACACGGATTTCCCGTAACAGAAAACATGCATTCTTCCATTACTTATTGCTACCGGCGCTTTTATTCGGACGGCTATTTTATGAACAAGGCCGAATTGGGATTCATCGACAATGTGGAGGCAGTGCTAAACAGGTCGGTGGATAAGCAGCCCCTCAGTCTTGCCGCTGTTTTAAAATATTATGTAAACCTCCCGGTGGAAGTGGCCGGTAAGAAGTTGAAGATCTACAAGGCGGGAGAGCAGCTCGCGCAAGATTTTTGCGATTCCACAACAGTATTCAAATTGATCCAGAAAGACCAGCACCAATACGTGGTGGATGGAGAGCTTTGCATTACGCTTATTTACCACAGCAACGAAAACGTTCAGATCCCCACGCAGGCTGTACTGATAAAAGAACACAAAGTAGGCGATGAGTTTATAAGGGTCTATGGTTACAAGCTGCACAACGACGGGTATTATATGAAGGCCTGGATCATAGAGATCCCACGCCCTGAGAAGCAATTGTCCCGAGCCATGTCAGGGTTGCTGCGCAATTTGCGCATCAACCTCATGCGCATTCATGCGGAAAAAGAAACCATCAGGATTTTGCTCAACGGTATCAAAAGCGAGAAAGTAAAGCTAACCGAAGGAAGCAAGCAGGCCGACTTGGTAGACAGCTACCTGGAAGACACCTCTAAAAAACTTTTTAAGAAAAAGCGGGCTAATATCGAGCAGGCTGACATGTTGGATTTTGCATTGCAAAGCGAGGATGTGGCACAGCCGGGCAGCTTTTCATCACTCGAGACCAGCATACATTATTTCAAGGACCTGTACACCCGGAAGAACGTGGACAAGCTCCTGGAACATATGTCGGTGGATAAGCGCAAGACCATTTTATTTCTTACTTCCAGTCCCAGCGGCAAGAACACGCTCGATTTTGGAAAAGAGTTCAGGACCATCATGGATGCCTGGGAAGCCAGCGTTGACCGGGGTAATTACGTAAAGCCCGATATTATACCCGATGTTAAGAAGGCTGAATTGATGAAGGTGTTGGACAAGCACAGGCCAGACTACCTGCATATATCGCTGCACGCTTCTGAAACCGATGGCTTGTATTTCCAGGACGATGCGGGCAAGGCCACGCCCATGTCTGCCGCCGAATTTGCGCAGATACTCAAGTTGGTGAGCAAAAAGAAAAAGCCGCAGGTAATTATCCTAAGTGCGTGCAATTCCAAGGCGCATGCGGAAGCGGTAAAGGAGTTTTGCGGCTATGCCATGGGCACCACCATGGTATTTCCTGAAAAAGCAGGCGTAGTGTACGCGCGGTGCTTTTATGAAACCTTATTTAATGAAAACAGCACTGATATTCCGTACTGTCACGATGCTGCGGTGCTGGGCGTACAGCAAAAAGTTCCTCCGTTTAGCGCCATCGAGGGCGTGGAGGTGCACACGATACCGGTATTAGTGAACCTTTAATCAAAATATGTATGGGTAAAATTGTAAACAACATGTTGTCTAACTACGGCTACAACATTGTTGCGCTGCCTAAGGCAGGCATTCAGCCGTTGGTGCTGTTGTATAAAAATGGTAACGATGTGTCGTCGCTGGAAAGCAACCTGAGCAATCTTTTCAAGATAGGGGAGAAGGCGCCACCGGAAGTAGTACCCGATGACCAGGTTTCGGACATACAAGGATCTGCTGAACTGGTGTACGACGCCAACACCGGGATAAGTGTATTGAGCTCACTATTGGAAAAATTAAAAATGGGCAAGCTGGCGGCCAAGCTGGAACTGGATGCTACCAGCACGGTAACCATTTCCTACCAGAACATTACCGAGGACAAGGTTGACCTGCTGGAGCTGGACAATTACATCAGCACCAGCAATCCCAGTGTAGACAAGTTCAACACATATAAAAAAATGCTGGAGAACAGCGAGCTGTACGTGATCAATTCCGTATTGAAGAGCAATGCGTTTACTTTAACTGTAACCGATAAAAACGGCCAGCATGTTGACGTGGAGGGCACCGTTAAGGGTGTGCTGGAAGCCAAGGTTGATTTTACCCGCAATAAAAATAATTCCATTACCTTAAAGCACGAGAACGAGAAGCCCGTGGTATTTGCTTTTAAGGCCAAGCGTATTATTTACGATGATAAGAAGTGGTGGCAGTTTTTTAGGAAGGAGGATGCTTTTTTCAGGATCAAGGACCAGCAGGGCGTGATATTGAAAGATGAGAGCGAGTTTCCTACGCAACCGCTTAACTTAAACGATACTACCGCTGATATTTAAACAAGGCATGAGCCCCACGCAGCAATTCATACAGCTAACCCGCCATCCTGTAAAGTTCAGGTTGTTCTTATTATCTAAATTGCCTGCGGCATATTTTTCGGGTGTGCGTATACGGTATATCGATGAGCAGCGTTGCAAGGTTACCATTCCTTTTAAATGGTTTACCCAAAACCCTTTCCGTTCCACCTACTTTGCCTGTTTGAGCATGGCCGCTGAAATGAGCACTGGCGCATTGGGCATGGCCCACCTGCGCGGGCGCAAGCCCGCGGTGAGCATGCTGGTGGTAAAGGTGGAAAGCGAGTATTTTAAAAGGGCTACCGGCCTTACTACGTTCATTTGCGATGATGGCGATTTATTGCGGCAGGCCATAGAAGAAACCATTCGCACCGGCGAGCCCGCCACGGTGCGTGCAGCGTCGGCGGGCATTAATGAGCGGGAAGAAACGGTGGCGTTGTTTTATATAACCTGGTCGTTTAAAGTTAGGACTGTTTAACATCCTGCATCCAGCGCAAATCAAAAATACAAGCATGAAGATCAGCTTTCACGGCGCGGCGCGCTCTGTTACCGGCTCAAAGCACCTGATTACTTTAAAGAATGGCAAAAAGGTTTTGCTTGACTGTGGCATGTTCCAGGGCATGGGCAAGGACACCGATGAACTGAACCGGCACTTCGGCTTTAACCCAATGGAGGTTGATGCGCTGGTATTATCGCACGCGCATATTGATCACAGTGGGTTGATACCACGGTTGGTGAAGGAAGGTTTTGCCGGCCGCATATTTTGCACACCGGCTACCAAAGACCTTACGGAAATACTGTTGCTGGACAGCGCGGGCATACAGGAGGAAGACGTTCGTTTTGTAAACAAGCGCCGCGTTGCACAGGGCAAGCCTTACATAAAGCCACTGTACACCACGCCTGATGCCATTGCTGCTTTAAAGCAGTTCGAAAGCGTGGAGTATGGCGTATGGTTTACGGTTATCGAAGGCGTTGAGTGCATGTTTACCGACGTGGGCCATATTATTGGCAGCGCCGCGGTAAACCTGCGCATAACGGAAAATGGCAAGCGCACCACGCTTACTTTTAGCGGCGATGTGGGCCGTTACCGCGACATGATCCTGCGCTCACCCGAAAATTTCCCGCAGGCCAATTACATACTACTGGAATCAACTTACGGCAACAGCCTGCACGAAACCCATACCACCACTCCTGATCTTTTGCTGCGGTGGATACACAAGGCTTGCGTTGAGAACAGGGGTAAGCTGATCATGCCCGCCTTTAGCGTGGGCCGAACCCAGGAATTGTTATATTCCATGAACCAACTGGAAATAGAGAACCGGCTGCCCGAGGTAGACTATTTTGTCGACAGTCCATTGAGCATGGAGGCAACTGCCGTGGTAAAAAAATATCCTTCTTATTTTAATAAGACCATTCAAAAAATACTGCAGAGCGATAAGGACCCATTTGATTTCCGCGGGCTGCATTTTATTAAGGCGGTAGAGCAAAGCAAGCTGCTGAACTACCGTAATGATCCCATTGCGATCATTTCTGCCAGCGGCATGGCGGAGGCAGGACGCATTAAGCACCACATCAGTAATAATATCGAGAACAGCAGGAATATTATTTTGCTTACCGGTTATTGCGAACCCAATTCTCTTGGTGGCCGTTTAATGGCTGGTGAAAAAGAGGTAACCATTTTCGGAACGGTGCACCAGGTAAACGCGGAGGTAGGTTCTATCCGCAGCATGAGTGCGCACGGAGATTATGATGACCTGTGCCAATGGCTGGCTTGCCAGGATGCCCGGGGCGTAAAGAAATTGTTTTTAGTGCATGGGGAATATGAGGTGCAGGATGCGTTTAAGGAAAGATTGATAAGGAAGGGTTTCGTGGATGTGGAGATCCCGGGTAGGCATTCGGAGTGGGGGTTGGGGTAATTCTAGCCGTATTTTTGCCGAACTTTTGAGTGATATTAGAATAACATATTTCCGGAAAATTGTTGCGGCGACTAACAGTTTGTAATAGGGAGTGCCAAGAATTAAGAAAAGAAGTAAAAATCTTGGCTGGTTATAAATGCGGCAAAATTTTATGAATGAGACTTTGTTACATTTTATTAATCTGGATTTTCTAAGCCCAACTCCGGTAATTTTTCCCATTCCCAGAAGTCATTCTTTAGTTTATAATCAGGCCTTCCCTTCGGACTACGAATTGTAAACACAGGCCAATACTCCAATTGCTCGCATGGCATTTCAAAGTCAAGGATCTCATTATAGTTTTCCGTTGTCAAATCATCTGCAATAAAGGCCTTTGACATTTCAACAGGTAGCAAGAGCGGCATCCGCCCTTTATTTTCCCCGTCATTATGAATATTACGCATCACCTCGTTTGCATTCCTGGTAATAAGCGTAAATGTCCATCGCTTAGCCAATTCACCGGTCTCTTTGTCAAGGATCTCTGACACCGAATACAAGCCAGGAATAAACAGCATTTCCTGGCTTTTCAGTCTTATAAAGTACGGCACCTTCTTTTTCCAACCTTTAATGGCTCTATGTTCATAAAAGCCACTAACCGGTATCAAACACCTTCGGTTACGTATCTTAAACCAATAACTCTTTTCATCGCCAAGTATGCGTTCACTTCTCGCATTTAACATCGTTGGCCGCTGCCTTGCAAACTGCTGCAGGTCCTTTACATAAAAGGGTATACAACCCCATTCCATCATCCGCAAATGCGGCAAGCCATCTTCACGGTTGGTGTATATTATCGGGTGTTCACCGTAAGCATGGCCCATAATATGCACTCCTGCTTCAAAATTGAACTCAATATCACCGTCCCGAACAATATTCGGGAAATAGTTATCAATTAATTCCAATGCGGAATAGAATGCTATATCATAGCACATAATCAGAGCTTTTCAATGTCTTCAAATGGTATCCTGTATTCTTCGTCTCCAAAGCTCAATTTAAGAAAAAGGTTGCCAAATTCTTCGCAAATGCCCACCTTAATGGGTTCGCCGCCAGGTTCTGGCTGCCACTGAGGGAACTGCCATCTCAGATACTTCCTTATTTTCCCCTCATACAGTGTAGGCGGTTTCCAATCGGAGCCAATTTTTCCTGCATAGAACACTTTAAACCCAAACGGCTGACTGGCCGCCACGTTCAATTTAGCCAGGTGTTCTGATTGTTCGATGTCATATAGGAAAGCATTGGCATCACCTTTCAATAAGCTGATATGTTCCTCGGCAAGCTGCTTTTCGTCAGGCTTATAGCCGCGCAGTAAAAATGCAGCCCGTAAACGTGCTTCCTTTCCACGTGGGTAGGTTTGCCGGACAAAATACCGTTTGCCGGCCTTTATTCTCTCCCGTAATAATTCATGTGTCAGTAATGGGAAAGGATTATACATCGTTATTGGTATGTTTAAGTCCTACTGCGCGCATGAGTAATTGTTCGCCAAACCGCTTTTTTATACTGTCAATGGATTGGTACAGGCTGATTTTTTCGTGCGTGTCCTGGTATAGGTCTATCTGATAAGTACCCGGTATCAGGTCGCTCAGCCTGATGCCTACTAACCGTATCAACAGCCTGCGGTTATATAGTTTGTTAAATAGCTCCCGGGTTATGCGTAAGATAGCTTCATCCATATTCGTGTACTGAACCGCCCTTTGCTTACTTTCTGTGTCAAAGTTTGAGTATTTGATCTTAACACCTATACAGCCTGCCAACTTGTTTTGCTCCCGCAAATGAAATGCAACAGCTTCCGTCATTCTCGCCAATGCACTATATAAAAAACTAATATCGGTCGTATCGTTTTCGAAGGTCCTTTCCGTTGATATTGATTTTTGTTCATGATAGGGGATTACCGGGGTGTCGTCTATACCGTTTGCCCGCCTCGATAGCTCGATTCCATTCTTGCCCAGCAAAGCCTGCAGCATTTCAACGGGAATTTCCGCGAGGAACCGCACCGTTTCCACTCCGCGCCGCACCAGAAGCATAGCTGTTTCTTTGCCGATACCAGGTATCTTGGCAACACTTAAGGGGGCCAGGAAATTTTTTTCCTGGCCAAACGGTATCGCCAGTTGCCCATTCGGTTTTGCTTCATTGGTTGCCACCTTGCTCACCAGTTTGTTACTTGCCAGGCCGTAAGAAACCGGCAATCCGGTTTCTTTAAGCACTTTCTTTTTCACTTCACTAATAAATGTACACGCTCCAAAGTACCGCTCCATTCCTGTAAGGTCAATGTAGAATTCGTCTATGGATGCCTTTTCGAATACAGGCACCGTGTCACTTATTACATCGGTTATGAGTTTCGAATATTTAATATAGTCCTCAAAGTCACCTTTGATAATAATCGCTTCCGGGCAAAGGCGTCTTGCCATTTTCATAGACATACCGCTACGCACCTGGAACTTGCGTGTTTCATAGCTGCAGGATGTAACTACTCCACGGTCCCCGCCGCCCACGATCAACGGCTTGCCTTTAAGGCGGGAATTCTTCAAACACTCCACTGATACATAGAACGTATCCATATCCAAATGCGCAATATTTCGATGAACGATCATGCAACCGCCTCCTTCCACCTGCTTTTAAATCCTGCTTGCTCAACATGGGTTACTTCAATGCTATACACTCCAAACTCTTCGGTTACCTTGCCCGTCACTTTATAAAACCCTGCATGCAAAGCCACTTGCCGGTGTATCTGTGGAAAATGCACGCTGTCAATCCAGTTTCTTTCAGCATCAATGAAAGTGCCGAAGCTCATGGTCTCGCCCTTTATTGTTCTTATGGGTTTATGCGTAATATGATAGCCTAATATGGTCACATCTTTGCCAACGTGATTTTTTAATTCGGCAGCTGATACGTACTGCCGGGGATCTTCATCTACCAGATCAAATACATTTGATACGGGAAAGCCTAACAGCTCCACTTCATCCCATGCATCGTCTAAAGCATGCAAGGGCAAGTCGGGCAGTGTAAAATTTATTGTTGGTTCCTCGAATATGGTAACATGTGCAGCTTGATGGGACCTGCCCTTTTTAAGCAAAACATCCGCTTGCCATAGCAACTGCTTTTTATTTATGCCTGTAAACCGCAAAGCGCCTACACGTATCAATATGTCTAATTGGTCTTTTGTGGCCCCGGTGCGGTCAATAAAGTTTTCAAGGCTATTGTAGTTTCCGTGCCGGTACCTTTCTTCTACAATTCGTTCTGCCAGCTTTTGCTCCAGTTCTTTTATATGAACAAACCCCACATATACGTCGGCTCCTTGTATATCCGTCAGGTATTCACTATTGTTCACACAAGGAGGATGGACCTTTGCACCTGTTTTCATAAGTTCATAGAAGTATAATTCACGGTTGCCATGACTATAGAAGCCGCCGAAATTGTTTATCACGGCTACCATGAATTCCATAGGATAGTAGGTCTTTAAATACAAGCTTTGATAGCTTTCCACGGCAAATGATGCAGAATGGGCCTTGCAAAAGCTAAATGAACCGAAGCTTTCAATTTGTCTCCATACCTCATTGGTAACCTCCGGTGCATAACCAAACTGTTTACAGTTCTCAAAAAACTTTGTCTCGAGGACGTGTATTCTTTCTCTTGCCCTATTCTTAAAACTTGTAGCCCTTCGTAACAGGTCAGCCTCTGCCATATCCAGGCCGGCCCAATAATGAGCAACCTTTATTACATCTTCCTGGTACACCATCACCCCATACGTTTCATGAAGGATTTCTTCCAGCTTCGGATGCAGGTATTTGAATTTGCCGGGATTGTTATGCCGCCAGATATATTCGCGCATCATGCCGCTTCTTCCAACGCCCGGACGAATAATCGAGCTCGCCGCCACCAAGGTCTCGTATGTCTCGCATTGAAGTTTTTTCAACACATGGCGCATGGTAGGAGATTCAATGTAAAAGCAACCAATGGTATTGCCATCTCTTATGTGATCACGTATTTTAGGGTCTTTTTTAAACTTCTCTACCTCATGTATATTTATATCAATTCTCTTGTTTTGCTTTATCAACTTCAGGCAATCTTTTATGTGCCCTAATCCGCGTTGGCTAAGGATATCGAGTTTATACAACCCTATGTCCTCAGCTACATACATGTCTATTTGTGTAGTGGTAAACCCCTTTGGAGGCATAAAAACCGGCGTATAGGTATATATAGGCGCTTCGCTGATAAGGATGCCTCCGGCATGAATGCTGTGATTACTTGGGAAGCCTTCCAACAGTCTTCCGTATTGAAGTATCAGCCGTTTTATCTTGTCGTCCTTATCCTTGTTAAAATTCTCGCCGCGGCTGTCGCCGTTATAATAGTCTCTTTCCGCTAATTCATCTATTTCAGATTTTGGAAGCCCGAATACCTTGCCTAATTCGCGGATGATAGCATTGTACTGAAAGGTTGGGTGCATTCCTAATAATGCAACATGCTCTTTACCGTAACGCTTAAATACATAATCGATCACATCGTCCCTATCTGCCCATGAAAAGTCTATGTCAAAATCCGGCGGCACGGCCCGATGTGGATTCAGGAAGCGTTCAAAATATAGGTCCAATCCTATCGGGTCAACGTCTGTTATTTGCAGGCAATATGCTACGATGGAGTTTGCACCACTGCCCCTGCCTACATGAAAGAATCCACGGCTTTGGCCATAACGAATAATATCCCAGGTAATTAAAAAGTATGCGTTAAATCCCAGGTTGTTAATGATCTCGAGTTCTTTCTTAACTCGTTCACTGGCTTCTTTATTGGCCTTACCGTACCGGGACTTTAGCCCATCATGCGCTAGCTTTGAAAGGAGTACGCGATCATCCGCCGGGGACGCACTAAACACTTTCTTATTTTTATCACTGTTAAAATCTACTTCAATGTGGCAATCATCCACCAGTTTATAGGTATTGGTAACAATTCCGGGATAACCTCTGAATGCTTCCAGGATTTGCGAAAGCGAATGAAAACGTTCGGTAGGGTGGCAGACAGTATCAGGAGAAAGCTTTGAGCCCAGCACATTATTGTCAATTGCCCTCAATAACCGGTGGACACTGTAGTAAATATCATTTTTGAATGTAACGGGTTGCCGGACGACATATTTATTATTCAATATGCGGGCATCGATGCCAAGTAATTTATTCACTTCGTAAGGCGTAACCCCAATCCGCTCATTTTGAAAAAACGATCGAACGGATTTCACAGTGCCGAATGGGTAAATGACAAATCCATCCCATGTGTCATCGAAAAACGGATTTTCTTCCGCATATTCGGGAAAGGGCTTTCCAGCCAGCAGGTGGTCTGAAATAAACTTGTTGATCCAGGTGAACCCCTTATTATTAGCTGCTAATAATATATAGAGGAACGTGTTGCCGTTCCGGATCTCTGCGCCTACTACTGGTTTAAGGCCATCCGTTTGGCAAAATCGTATAAAATCCCACGCGTCACAGGTAGAATTAATATTAGTTAACGCAATGGCTGTGGCTCCTATCAAAGCAGCTTCCTTAACCAACTCTTCAGTGCCAAACGTGCCGTAGCGTAAACTGTAATATGATTTGCAGTTTAGGTACATAGCCGCCCATCCGAGGAACATGCAAACTAATAATTTTACTAAAAGAATTAGTAAAATATGTGTAATTATTTAGTAAGTGGCTTTATTTGGGGCATAACTGGTAATTCTATAAAGCCAGCCCACTGTCCGCAATCTGGCCCAGCGATTGCATTGGTACAATTCCCGCCTTATCCTTCACTTAGCCATTCTCCTTATCCCCAATTTTCAACTTTACAAGCTTAAGACTATGATTCCCTATCGAAGTGAAGGCGTACAAATTGTTATTACATTTCAACGAACGGAAATTCCAGCTTCCGTGCTTGACGCCACTCCTGAAATTTTTACAGATGCGCCCGACTCATATTGTTGTACTGCCGGTGGGTTTATTGA
The DNA here is from genome assembly GCA_035628135.1 of Chitinophagaceae bacterium. GTDB lineage: Bacteria > Bacteroidota > Bacteroidia > Chitinophagales > Chitinophagaceae > DASPKM01. The sequence continues at coordinate 163,893 of DASPKM010000005.1, forward strand.
GGGAATAACGGGCTGTGGTAAAACCCCATTAATTGCAATGAAGGCATTTGACACGGAGTACCAGAAAAGAAAAAATGCCGGAACACTACCTAATTTTAATGGCAACAAGCACACCTCCAATCATTGAACCAATGTTAGCAACGCTGGTTCGGGATCCGTTCACGGATCCGGCCTGGCTGTATGAAATCAAATGGGATGGTTATAGAATTATAGCAAATGTTCGCGGCAAAACCGTTAAGCTTTACTCCCGCGGTTTACAGGATTACACCGGTCGGTATAAAGTTGTGGCCGATGAGCTTGGACAAATGGGTTTAAATGCGGTAGTCGACGGTGAAATGGTTGTTTTTGACGAGAATGGCCGCCCATCGTTTGACCTCATCCAAAACTACCGGCCAGGGCAGGACATAGCGTATATGGTATTTGACCTGCTCTGGCTTAACGGAAAGAGCCTTATGGAACTGCCGCTGGAAGAACGGAAAGAAAAGCTTGCTGCTATACTGCCAAAGTCAGAAATCATTCGGTTCTCCGAATCATACGACGACGGGCTTGTGCTATTCGAAAAAATGAAGGAGTTCGATTTCGAAGGAATATTAGCGAAAAAGCGGGATAGCATTTACCGACCTGGGCGACGGTCGGATGATTGGCGCAAAATACAAACCGTCAAACAGCAAGAGTATGTTGTCGGTGGTTGGGCTGAATCGACGAGCGGCCGTCCGTTCAGAACACTCATATTTGGTTATTACCAGGATGGCAAGCTTATGTATCAAGGGCACGCGGGGGGCGGATTTAAAGAAAAAGAAATGCCGGGCATATATAAGCGACTGAAAAAGTTAGAAGTGAAGAAAAGTCCATTTGCTAATACGCAAACAGTTTTAGATTATACAGAAACACCGGTGCATTGGGTAAAACCTGAGCTCGTTATCCAGGTAAAGTTCGCCACAATGACAAAGAGTGGTATGATCCGGAAACCTGCTACTTTTCTGGGGTTCCGAGAAGACAAAAAAGCGAAGGACGTCATTCTTGAGACGGCAGCGGTGCCACCGCCTGGAAAGCCAAGAACAAAACAGGCACCAGTAGCGAAAAAAGCCAAGTCAACTACTTCACCGAATAGCAACTGGCCCGAAATAGAAAGGCAGGAAATTACCAGTTCGGATATATTCAATATAGACGGACACGACGTTACGATAACCAACGTCGAAAAGGTGCTTTGGAAGGATGAGGGCATAACAAAAGCCGACCTGATACAGTATTACCACGAGGTGGCGCCGTTTATCTTGCCTCACTTACAACGGCGTCCGTTGTCGCTCCATATTAAACACATAGCCCCATCAGCGCCTGGATTGTACATTAAGGACATGGAGGGTCGCCAACCCTCGTGGGCTGAAGTGTTTAGCACAAATCGCAAGCATAAGAAAGAGGGTGCACGGGATCAAATTGACTACCTGGTTTGTAATGAAGAATCAACATTATTATGGCTGGTAAACCTTGGATGCATAGATATTAACCCTTGGACCTCAACAGTAGCCAATCCTGAACATCCTGACTTCATCATTATCGACCTTGACCCATCGGATGAGGATTTTAAAAAAGCGATCATTGCCGCGCAAGCCGCGCAGGACCTCTTTAAAAGTTATCAACTGAAAGCCTGGCCTAAAACTTCCGGGAAAACTGGTATTCACCTGTATATACCATGTGCTGGATTTACCTTCATTCAAGCCCGCTCAATTGCAGAACGGATTTGCGCAGCTATTCATAAGTCGGTGCCTAGGGTCACAACTACTGCGGTAAGTATAAATTCACGAGGAAACAAGCTGTATTTAGACCCAAACCAAAATGATTATGCCGATACGGTGGCAGCACCGTACAGTATAAGGCCCTATAAGCTTCCAACCGTTTCAACACCGTTAGAATGGAAGGAAATTAAACCAGGCCTCGATCCGCATGGGTTCACTATGAAGACCATATTTAAAAGGTTGGCAAAAAAAGGCGATTTGTTTTTAGGCACACTTGACAATGAGATTCGTGTTCTGAATTCGAGAAGATTATTAAAATTACTATAATGAAAGAAAAATGCCAGGGCGGGGGCTTTGCCCACCAGGTTGTCGCCTATTTCATTCTACATATTCCAGTATATCAGCGGGCTGACAATTCAATGCCTTACAAATGGCTTCCAATGTACTAAAGCGAATTGCTTTTGCTTTGCCCGTTTTCAGAATGGAAAGATTGGATAATGTCAAATTAACTTTTTCGGAAAGTTCATTCAAGGAAATTTTCCGTTTTGCCATCATCACATCCAGGTTTACAATTATCGGCATCGCCTATACTGTTAGATCATTTTCTTTTTGGATTTCCACTCCCTTTGAAAAAATAGTTGCAATAATATATATCACAGCAGCCATCACAATAAAGGCCTGGCTGTCTGCCCAAAACTGGCTTAATTGGTCAATAGCATAACCATGATGTTGCAAGCTTTTCGCTGATTGCCGCGCGAAGTAACTTAGTAGCCCTACCGAGAGCGTGATGTAACTAATTTGCGTAATCTGTTCTGAAACAAAGCTGTTAAATGGTTTTGATAAATCAAATTTGCTTATAAGCCTGATAACTGTATAAAACAGGAATGCTTTTAAAAGGGAGATGGACAGGACAAACCCATACATTCCGAAGTAAGCCCATTTATTACGTTCGTACATTTCGCTTAAGTCCAACTTTTGATATAGGTTCGGGACAAATTCGGGTTTGTACAAGCTGAAAATAAAATTCACTATCAAGCCGCCTGCTTCAACACACAAGCCAACGAAGATGATCCAGGCAATGATCTTCAAGACTGTAAACACGACATTATTCCCTTTTTTCATGATTGGTGAGCGTTAAAGTGAAACGTAAACATAATAAATTTTTATTGATAAGCAATAAAAATATTTGTTTATTCAAAAAATATAGGATTTTTGATGAGTTGCGATCCTTGATTGTTGCGGCCTTTTGAGAAACTAGTGTTTTACCTCTAATAGATGCTTATAGATTCATCACGGCATCTGCTTAAAATGCAAAATGCCTACTACAGTTTTATGCGGCAGTGAAAATATATCCATCGACTTGTTTACTTCTACCAATTGGTTTGCTGTGATCTCCGACGTGATTGTTTTTGTTACTGCTTCGGTACTTTCCGGGTCGCCAATTGTTAAAGTTTGCAGCAGCATATTATGTGTGCTGTCTTGTTTTTCCAGCGTGGCAGTGGTCACGCCCTTCGTGCCATCGAATTGCGTTACCGGGTGATAAACTTTGCCCTCAGGCCCCGACGGTCCTTCCACACATATCAGTGCGGATAATACTTTAAGGGTATCATTGGTGCTTTCGTTCAGCACTATAAATTGATGGTAGTAAATATTGTTCTTTGCAGATTCATTTCCGCCGGAATAGGCCAGCAAGCGATATTCCTGGTCTTTATTGATCGCCATCGAATCTATCTTAAAATCTTCCAGGCGCACACTGTCGTAAGAATGTTCTTTCTGTCCTTTGCAACTGGCGGCTAAACCGGCAATAACGGCAATTGCCGGGTAAATAAGTCTTTTCATGTTGGGGTTGCTTTAAGCTGTAAAATACAACCCCTTTCCAATAATTCTGTACAATTAACCCTGCATTGTATAAAGGTTCCTTCTCCGGCTGTTCTAGCTTTGTGGGTCAATTCGCATTTATGAAACAGCATCCTACATCGGCAAACCATACGCATCATTCGCATGAGCATCACCACGCCACTCACAAGGGCGGGCATGCAAACCACGAAATGCACAATAAAGCGGGCATGCACACAGGCCACCATATGCATGCCGGCCATGATAAGCATGCAGGTCACCATACCCAGGATTTCCTCAAACGTTTCTGGATAAGCCTTGCGCTCACCATACCTGTGTTATTGTTGTCTCACATGGTCCAGCAATGGCTGGGCTTTACAATAGATTTTGCGGGCCGCAATTATGTTTTGCTAAGTGTAAGCGCGGTTATTTACGGCTATGGGGGTTGGCCCTTCCTGGCAGGTATGGTACGCGAGATAAGAAATAAGGCCATTGGAATGATGACCCTGGTAGCGCTGGCGATAACCGTTGCTTTTGTGTATAGTGTGGCCACTGTGTTCGGCCTGCAGGGCATGGATTTCTTTTGGGAACTGGCTACACTTATAGATATTATGCTCATCGGCCATTGGCTGGAAATGCGTTCGCAAATGGCGGCTTCAAGGGCTTTGGAATCCCTTGTGGCATTATTGCCTTCAACAGTGCACGTCGAGCGCAACGGCAATGTTGTGGACCTGGACTTACAGGAGTTGAAGAATGGTGACATTGTCCTGGTAAAACCCGGAGAAAAAATTCCGGCGGATGGTGTTGTAATAAGCGGCAGCTCATATGTAAACGAAAGCATGCTCACCGGCGAAAGCATCCCCGTAAAAAAAGAAGACAAGGCCAAAGTAATTGCAGGCGCTGTAAATGGGGATGGATCATTGCGTGTACAAGTTACCGGCACTGGTAAGGATAGTTATCTCAATAAGGTAATTACGTTGGTGCAGTCTGCGCAAAGCGCCAAGTCGAACACGCAACACCTGGCGGACAAAGTTGCAAAATGGCTCACGATTGTTTCCATCGTGGTGGGTGCGGCCACTTTCGTGTACTGGTACAGCGTGGAACCAAACCTTGCTTTTGCATTGGAGCGGTTGGTAACAGTAATGGTTACATCTTGTCCACATGCGCTGGGCGTTGCCATTCCATTGGTGGTTGCCATTTCAACGTCAAAGGCGGCCACCAGCGGACTGCTCATCAGGAACCGGACCGCGTTTGAGGATGCCCGTAATATTACCACCGTTGTTTTCGATAAAACGGGTACGCTCACCAGGGGCTCGCACGAGGTGCAGAAAATAATACGGGTTTCTGATCAATATCAACCAAATGAATTGTTGCAATACGCCGCGGCCGCCCAGCAAAGTTCGGAGCATTACATAGCAAGAGGTATCCTGCGCAGGCTGCAGCAACAAAACCTTCCATTGTGGAAAGCTGAGCATTTTCAATATAATCAGGGTATTGGTGTAAGCGCAACGGTGAATGGCAAAGCCATTGAAATCGTAGGTCCGAACTATTTCAAGCAGCAAGGCAAACAATTGCCCGCCATTCCTGCTGAAGTGGATCAACAAGTGGAAACGGTCAGCTTTCTATTGATAGATGGCGAATTGGTTGGCGTCATTACACTTGCAGACAGCATCCGCGATACCGCAAAGGATGCCATTGATGGTTTGAAGCAAATGGGTATACAATCGATACTGCTTACCGGCGATAATGAAAAGATCGCGGCTGCTGTTGCCAACCAATTGGGGATGGATGGTTATATGGCCAATGTGCTTCCGCACGAAAAGCAGCAGAAAGTAAAGGAATTGCAGCATAAGGGAGCAATCATAGCCATGACCGGCGACGGCGTAAACGATGCGCCTGCATTGGCCCAGGCGCACGTAGGCATTGCCGTTGGGAGTGGTACAGACGTAGCCGCTGAAACAGCCAATATTGTTCTTGTGAACAGCGATCCTAAGGATGTGGTAAAAATCATTGCATTCGGCAAGGCCACTTATCGCAAGATGGTCGAGAACCTGTTTTGGGCAGTAGGGTATAATTTGGTGGCTATTCCGTTGGCGGCGGGTATTCTATATCCAACGTTTATTTTAAGTCCCGCGTTAGGCGCTGTGTTGATGAGCCTTAGCACTATCATCGTAGCGTTTAATGCGCAGCTGTTGCGGCGGAAGTTTAAATGACGAGGGCAGAGGCTGATTTCCTAAATACCGTGTTTTCACGGCTTGAAGCGAGATTGATAAAGAGTAATTTCCAATATCGTGGCAAACGATAAATCAACCCCCGTCAAATCCCGCAAGCTCTGGCCGATCATCTGGGCGGTAATTACTTTTGTGCTGGGCTTCGTAGGGTTCGCAACCATCAAACCTCAATTTGATGTCTTTGTCGAGCCTTTAGAAATTAAAGTACAGCAAGGTGGCCGTGAAACCATCAAGGCCAGTGTAGAAAATACTTCTCTTATTGGCCTTCCATATAAAAAGCCCGTAGATCTTGAGGCGCAAAATCAATGGCCCGATATAAAAGTATCCATCAGCCCCGATGCGCCCACTGTTCCTGAATTCGAGTGCGCCATAACTATTGAAGTGGGAAGAAATGTTGCTTCCGGCAGATACAAAATCACGCTCATTGCAACCAGTACAAGCGGCACTTCGGAGTCAGCAGATTTCTTTATCATCGTTATTCCACCGATTTGCGCTTCACCGTTTGTGAGAGATGTTGAGGAACATTTTGCACCCAACGGCTGGATGTGTAATATAGCCGATATAAGAATGGATGCTCGCAACACTAACAATCCGCATTCGGGTCCTACCTGCATTAAAATAGACTATTTAGCACGCATAAGAACTCCATGCCAAACAGACGGTTGGATAGGAGCAGGTGTATATTGGTTTTGCATTGGCTGTAATTTCGACAAAAATAGGCCCGATCCCACCAGATACGACTTCTCCTGCGCAAGAAGCCTGGTATTTATGGCGAGGGGCGCAAGAGGCGGTGAGCGCGCAGAATTTAAAGTCGGCGGTGTAACCGGACAATATAGCGACGGCCTCAACCCAGCACGAACAACTGGACCCGTAACACTTACCAATCAATGGACCCAATACAGGATCGATTTCAATCCGGGAGACAACCTAACGTCCATGATCAGTGGATTTTGCTGGGTCACCAATAGAGACTGGAATCCCAACGGCTGCACTATTTACCTGGATGATATAAAGTTTGTGGACAGGTAAAGTATGACACAAAACATTTTTGTGTAAGTTGCGTCGCTATGCCAACTGCAGCACTTTATAAAATTAATAGCAAAGGGTATTTGCTACACGCAATTCAAAAGACAACTAGTGGTTTTAACCTTGCATCCGAACCTTTTATTCAAATAACGGAGCGCAACTCAAATGCGCAAACCATCGCCGAGGCCATAAAAACCGCTCTAAAAACCGACGATAGTAAAAAACTTCCGAATCCCGAGGACTGGGAAAAAGAACGTGAGGGGTTTTTGAAGAAGATGGGACTAAAATCTATACAAGAGTTAGAAGGCCCGGGTGCTTTTTACTGCGAGATTAGTAAAGAAAATGGCAACATCCTTTTCACGCCTACCATACAAGCGCATAACCCAGACGAAGGATATGTCTATATATTCTCTAATGACCCAGATATCGTTATTCCCTATACGGCGTCTGATGAAGAAATAGCACAAACCCTTCAGCTTGTATTAAGCAATGGGGATAGATTATCGAATAGCGACTAGTCGAAGCAATAATTGGAGTATACCTGATTGATTTTGACATTTGTTGGCTTGTATCCAGAGTTTAAAATAATCTACTAATGCAATTTTTACTTTTAATCAGTGCCGTTTGTTTAATCGCATGTAACGCGGAAGTCAATACGGTTAATCCACAAGCCAGCACCAATATAGAGCGTTCAAAGATGGATAACTTCTTTATTCGGGAATACTATTCAGACAGTAAAACTATTAGTATTGAAGAAGCCTGGATAGAGCATCAATGGAAAAATGAAGCGAGCCTTTTCAATAGCTCTAAAGTTCGAACAACAGGAGTTCAACTAAATATTAAAGTCAATAATGTTAAACATCCTGACTTGGAGGAAAATGAGTATTTTATAACCTGGCAAATGATAGTTCCGGAAATTGGAACTATAGGAATGGGAAACGGTGGTTATTTGCTTTTCATCGATAATGGGCGGGTGCCTGATAGTATGAAGGTTGTGATCAAAAAGCGTGCGGAGGATAGAGATGTCGTCGTTGACTCGTTCAATTTATATGGGAGATAACTCAAAAGCCAGAAAAGCCAATGGACGAGTATCCAAAATATTATTTACTATGTTCGATAATTAAGATATGAGAAGTGCTTTCAATTATTTATTTTATACTTCTTATCGCATCATGCGATTTTTGGGGCATGACGGGTTTTTTCTGGAAGGGATGGCATACATTCTCACGGCATCTCTTGTATGGTTGAACTTTCTCACGGTTTTGTACATTCTTAAAATAACTACAGGAAAAGACATTCTCAATTTCCCGACAACAGTTGTAATTTATATAGTATACCTTGGTACGTGCTATTATTACTTCTTTTACCGTGATAGATATGAATCCTATATTGAGGTTAGTGAAAAGGCAAGGAAGAAGGGTAAAGATATATTAATGGCAATCTATTTTGTCGCTAGTTTGGCTTTGCATTTCTATTTGCAGGATATGGTGAGGCAAAATTTGTAGAATAGTAAGGTAAATATGTAGAGGGTTTTTTAATCAGGCTTATAATTTTATTTATTATGATGACCCCAAATGTGTTACTTTTCATTTACCCGTTATAACAACAATCAATGAACCTCCTCAACCTGATCTGGCCAGCCATCTACGTGGCAATGGGCCTTCGGAACCTCTGGTACTGCATCCTCATTACAATTGTGCTGGAATGGATCATTGTCCAGTTGCTGCTCCGCAAAGGCTGGCGCACATCGGGCTTTATGTCGCTGGTAGGTAATGCTGTTTCGGGCTTTTTCGGCATATTTATAATGCCCTATGTTATGTTCCTGTATCATTCCGTGGCCGACCCGCTCACCGGCGGAACCTTCAACATAATAAACCTGGTAGCTACACTCGTCATCATGTGCTTCGGCAGCGTAGCAATTGAAGTATTGGTGGTAAAATGGATTTGGAAAACGCCGTTTAAAAAATTATTTATACCGTTGCTCATAGGCAATTTGCTTACTTATGTAGCACTTGTGTTCTTTTTTATGCACCTCCAGGTTGGCGGCGTATAGTGGTTCAGCGGACACTAGATCTCGCTAATCCACTTCTTAAACGCACTACTGTTCTCCTGGCTTACTATAATCTCTTCATCCAGCATCAGCGTCAATTCCACACTGATCTTACTCCGCTCCAACGGCTTAAACCGCTTGATATAATTGGCATTTACAATGTATTTTCTGTTGGCCCGGTAAAACATATTGGTATCCAGCTCCGCTTCCAGCTCGGCAAGGTTATTTGCCTCCGCCATGTACTTGCGGTTGTCCTTATCCACCAAAAACACCAGCTTGTGCTCAGTAAAAAAGTACACGATGTCCTCCGTGCGTATGGCCTGAAACTCCATTCCGCGCTTTACGATGATGCGCGTTTTTTTCTTCTCCTGTGTATTATTGATATAGCTGAATAATGATGAATAGTTGCCCAAGAAATGCTGTTGCAATCCCTTGTACTTCTTCATCGCGCCCTTCAGCTTATCCTGGTCAATGGGCTTCAGTATATAATCAATGCTGTTGTATTCAAAGGCCTCGGCCAGGTATTTGTCATACGCGGTGGTGAATATTACCGGGCAGGTAATATTGCAGCTCTTGAATATATTAAACGAGGGGCCATCGCTCAGCTGCACGTCCATAAATATCAAATCAGGACTGGGGTTGCTGTTAAGCCACTGCACGGTATCCCGCACGCAGCCAAAGGATGCTACTACTTTCAGGTTGTCCTCAATCGCATTTAGTTCGCTCAAAAGGCACTCGTAAGCAGGTTTTTCGTCTTCAACAATTAAAACATTCATGGCTAAAATTTTAGTATAGGTAATTTCACAGTGAAAAAACGGTGATTGTTTTCAATTACTATGCTTCTCCTCGTAATCAGCCTGTACCGGTTATCCAGGTTGTTCAGTCCAATCTTGTTGCTGGGCGTTGATTGTTGCTTCGGCTTTACCGGGTTGCGCACCACCACGTAATGACTGTTCACGGTTACCTTAATGTCCAGCGGGTGCATCTCGTTAAACTCATTGTGCTTAATAGCATTCTCCACCAGCGTTTGCAGGCTTATCGGCGGTATCAAAAAATCATCAGTGCTGGTATCATTTATTTCTATGATCATGTTCACCGCTTCGGAAAAGCGGATCTTCAATAGATAAAAATAATTGCTGATAAACTCCAGCTCTTCTTTCAGCAACACCAGGTCTTTTTCCTTATTGCCTAAGATATAACGGTACACCTTGGCCAGCGTATCGTTAAACAAACGTGCGCTTTGCGGCTCGCGGGTTATCAGGTAGCTCAGCGTGTTAAGGCTGTTGAATATAAAATGGGGATCGATCTGCGTTTTCAATGCCTCCAGCTCCGCTTCTACCTTGGCCGTTTCCATTTTTTTTGCACGCCGCCGGTTGTACTCCATCTCCTTTCTCAATAATATTATCTCGAAAAGATTGTTCACAAAGAGGACGGTAATGATCACGAACAGGCTGGCCAGCAAAATGCTGGTGCTGTTCAACCGGCTTTCACGACTAAGCCAATGCCATCCATACAGCGCCCCCAGCGATACAATGCCAGAAAACAACACGTTTACCAGAAAGTATGTTACTACCACCCGCAGGTAGGTTTCATATACCTCCACGTTGTTCTTGCGCAAATACTGCATCAGCCGCACATTACCGTTCCAGATAACAAACCCGGTAGCCGTAAAAAACACGTAGCTCAGTACAAGCTCCCAGGGTTCATATAAATTATTGGTGATTAACCCGGCCACGTTGGGTATGCTTACCGCAATCAGCGGTATTACCACATAGCTGTAAATTCTGCTCAGCCGCGAGCCTATGGCTGCAGAGGCCGGGTTGTAGTTCATGGCAGGTGTTTTCAGTATCGCTTTCTTTGTGACCAGAAAGTTTTTCTCCGGGTTAAGGATCACTTTTGTCGTGTTCATACCTCATCAACAGTCAATCTGCATCAAATGTATCGGTTCAATAATTCTAAAACGCATACTTCACATCAGGTATTAACCATTCATATATTTTATACAAATTCTTAACACAGGCATAAAATATAAACACGCGCATTAAACGATGAACCGGCAAAATCTAATCCCTAGCAATGAAATTGCTGTCCTGTATTTGTCACCTGTATGTAACGCTGAGCAAACAGCAATTTTTGACAACCGTTCAAAACACTTTATTGAAAAAAATTGTAATAGGTTATTGGTATAGCAAGCGGCATTTCTCATCAGACAACACATCTATTCTTAACGCTGCAACTTCAGTTCAACATTCCGCCATTTCAGCCTCAAAAATTCCCAGTTAAGCACAGCTTAGCAAAATTTTGCGCCAGCATAAAAGATATTTACGCAAAGAGCCTTGCCGGCATGCCGGGAATAGCTCTCATAAGTGCGATAGTTTTAGTAAGCCTTCCCGTTTCCGGGAGGGCTTTTGTTTATTCAGTCGCACTTAATACTGCTTAAGACACCATAACTATGGTCAAACTCATTTCGGCGTTGCAACATCGGGGCAGGAATATCGTGTTTGAAGCTGCATTTTTCCTGCTTAAGTATTTAAGCAAACAGGTCTAATCAGCGTAACATCTACTTTTCTTGTCTTTTGTGTTCAATTTTTTCCCAATTAAACAAAGTATACAAATGAGAAAGTTACTGCTGTTAACATTGGTTTTGGTAATGGTAGTGCAAGCGTTCGCGCAACAAACACGCACCATCTCCGGAACGGTTACTGATCAACGCACCGGCGCGCCCCTGCCCGGCGTTTCCATTACTCCCAAGGGAGCCCGCCAGGGAACCCAATCAAAGGAAGATGGAACATTCTCTATTACCGTGCCTTCAACCGCCCGCACACTGGTTTTTTCATATGTGGGTTACGGCACAGAAGAAGTCAACATCGGCACATCCAACACCATTAATATAAACCTTGGTGGTGCTGGTGCTAAAAACCTCGACGAAGTGGTGGTGGTTGCATACGGTACCCAATCCGAACGCAAGATCACCGGCTCTGTTGCCAAAGTAGGCGCCGCCGAACTGGAAAGCAGGCCCTTTGCATCTGTCGATGCGATGTTGCAAGGCAAAGTTCCCGGCTTGCAATCTGTTTCTCCCACCGGTCAGCCTGGCGGTATTCAACAGGTGCGCATCCGCGGTATCGGTTCCATTACTGCCGGCGCCGCTCCACTCTACGTTGTAGATGGAGTGCCCATTAACACCGGCGATTTTTCACGCCTTAATAATACTTCAAACGCACTCGCTGGCATCAACCCCAACGATATCGAAAGCGTTACTGTGTTAAAAGACGCTGCTTCTGCTTCCATCTATGGCGCAAGGGCAGCCAACGGCGTTATCCTCATCACCACTAAAAAAGGCCGTGCAGGAAAAAGCAAGGTAAAACTAGATGCCGACTTCGGTTTCGGCAACCTGGCTTATCTCAACGACCTGTCTAAGCCGCTCACAAGAGATGAGTATTTCGAGCTTACAAGAGAAGGCTTGATAAATGCAGGACACCCTCAAAATGTAATAGACAACACCCTAAACACCCTGGGCATTAATAATACTGCCAACGAAGATTGGGTTGAGCTCGTTACACGCCAGGGTAATACCAAAAATATCAGCACCTCCGTTTCAGGCGGCGATGCTAAAACAACTTTCTATGCTTCCGCAGGATACTTCAAGCAGGAGGCTGTGGTAATTACTTCTGACTTTACGCGCTATTCAAGTAGCCTGAACCTGCGCCACAGGGCTTCTGAGAAGTTTACGCTTGGCGTTAACCTCACGGGCTCATATGTACATCAGAACGCACCTGCGCAAAGTAGCGCCTTCCGTAACCCTGTAGCTGAGGCATTCTGGCTAAGGCCTTCGCAAAATGCGCGCAATGCCGATGGTTCGCTCAACCTGAGTACTACCACCTTTAACCAATTGTACAACCCACTGGCCATTGCGGAGCTGGACAGGACCCAAGCCGACATCGTGAAGGTGCTGGGTAACTTCAGCGGTGAATACGAGATCATCAAAAACCTCAAGTTCACCTCGCGCCTTGGTATCGATTATGCGAATCTTGAAGAAGAGCAATATTATAACCCCTTCCATGGCGATGCGCGTACAGTGAACGGCCGGGTATGGAACTTCAGCACCAGGATCTCCAACTGGGTTTGGTCGAACCTGTTGAACTATCGCCGCGATTTCATGGCCGACAAAGACCTGTCTATGGACCTCACTGTTGGTTATGAGGCTCAGAAATCAAAGCAACGCAACGTATCTGCACGTGGCGAAGGTGTACCGACCACTACATTGATCGATTTGCCCGTGCCCAGTTCACCCAGCCAGGCAGCCGGTGCACGTACCGATTTTTCGTTCGTGTCCATGCTGTCTAACCTGCAGTTAACTTTCCGTTCCAAATACAACCTGTCCGGTAGCATCCGTCGCGATGGTTCTTCGCGCTTCGGAAGCAACAATAAATACGGTACCTTCTGGAGCGTAGGCGCAGCCTGGAACATCGACCAGGAGCCTTTCCTGGCCAACAGCCGCTTCATCAACTCCCTTAAGCTCCGCGGTTCTTATGGTGTAAATGGTAATGCCGAAATCGGTAACTATACCTGGAAGGGAAGCTACGCTTTCGCTTCTAACTACAACCAGCAACCCGGAAGCGCCCCCAATACTGTAGACAACCCCGAACTTACATGGGAAGTAAACAAACCCTTTAACGTAGGTATCGACGCTACTGTTTGGGATGGCCGCTTAACAGTAAACGCAGATTATTATATCCGCAAAACCACTGACCTCATCCTGGCCGATCCGCTGTCGCCCACATCTGGCTTCAACAGCGTACAAGCCAACGTTGGTTCAATGGAAAACAAGGGTGTTGAACTTGCATTTACTATAATCCCTGTAAGGACCAAAGACTTTACCTGGGACGTTTCTTTCAACATCGCTTTAAACAAAAACAAGGTAACCAGCCTGCGCAACAATGCAGACATTCTTGCCTTGCCCGCTATCCGCAGGGTGGGAGAAGACTTCCAGTCTATCTACACCAGGCTGTGGGCAGGCGTTAATCCTGACACCGGCGCTCCCCTGTGGTATACCGATGCTACTAAAACGCAAACCACTACTTTGTTCAGCAATGCACAGCGCGTTATCATAGGCAGCGCCTCTCCCAAAGGGTTCGGCAGCTTCTCCACCGCGCTTAGCTATAAAGGATTTGTACTGGACGCCCAGTTCAACTACCAATATGGCAACCTGGTGAACGATACGTGGGGCTTCATTTCCTGGAGCGATGGCTTCAACCCGCAATTGAACAAAAACAGGAAGCAATTGGGCCGGTGGCGCCAGAAAGGCGACATCACCAACATACCCAAGTATGTATACGGTGGGGCCAACACTTCCAACGCAGAGTCTAGCCGCTGGTATTACAAAGGCGATTTCATCAGGCTAAGAGACGTTACACTGTCTTATACCCTGCCCAAGCGCGTAGTGGATGCCATTAAAATGGACAATGCCAAGTTCTACGTGCGTGGCACCAACCTGTGGACACATGCATTTGACAAGAACATCACTTTCGATCCTGAACAACCCATTACCGGTTTAAACGACCTGCAGATCATGATCCAGAGAACAATATCTGTTGGTGTGTCGGTAGGATTCTAAAACATCACACAAAAAAGAAAAAAATGAAATTGATCAAATTAATAACGATGACATGCGTGGCCGCCGTGCTGCTGACATCGTGCAAAAAAGATTTTCTTAACCTCGATCCCTATGCGGAGGTGCCTACGGATGCGGCCATTACCAATGAGGCCAGCATGCAGGCCGCCGCTAACGGCATGTACGCACAATTAAGGAACGCTACCCTGTATGGCCGTACGCTTCCTTTATGGGGCGACCTGCTGGCAGACAACGTGTTTATTTCAACTACTAACTCCAACAGGTATATACCCGAGTTGAACTATACGTTCACCAATACATATACCAATAACAACACCTGGGCCGCCGCTTACATAGCCATTCTGAGGGCCAACAATATCATCAATGCCGATATTCCTTCAACTGCCATAACACAGCAGTTGAAAGGCGAGGCCATGACCGTTCGCGCACTGATGTATTTTAACCTGGTGAACTACTTCGCAAAGCAGTACACCATAGATCCCAATGCCGAAGGAGTTCCCATCGTGCTTGCGTACGACCCCTTCCTGAGGCCCGCACGCGCCAAGGTAGGCGAGGTATATGCGCAAATAGACAAGGACCTGGCAGAAGCATTTGCAGCCATGACCAATACAACTAAGAACTCATCTTATATAACCAAGTATGCCGCACGTGCATTGCAGGCAAGGGTAGCCCTGTTCAAGGGCGACTGGGCCGGGGCAAGAACTGCAGCGCTGGACGTTGTGCAAAACGGAGGTTACAGCCTGGTATCTGCGGCAAACCTGGTAAATTATTGGAAAGGCGCAGCGCCTGTTACCAATAAAGTGGAGACCATCTTTGAAGTAACCAGCGATGCCGTAAACAACAACGGTACCAACGCGCTGTCTTACTTCTACGACCAGGCCGGCTATGGCGATGCGCTTGCTTCGGATGATTTCTATAATTCATTCTCCGCAACCGATGTGCGCAGGCAACTGTTCATATCAGGTGTAAGGGCCAGCCAGAACGTTAAGATCGTGAACAAGTATCCCAACACCAATAACGCAGCTGACAAAGACGATACTAAAGTGATCCGCTATGCAGAAGTTATCCTGACGCTGGCAGAAGCTTACTATCGCCTGAACGACGAAACCAATGCAAGGTTGTACCTGAACATGGTGGCGCAAAACCGCGATCCGTCTTTCGCAGGCTATACTTCTACCGGCGCCCAGTTGCTGGAAGATATATTGATCGAAAGAAGGAAAGAACTGGCGTTTGAAGGCATGCGTTACCTGGATTTGCAACGCCTGAACAGGGACGTGGTAAGGGTAAACATCAACAACAACTACGTTGGTATTACACCGACCCTCATTCCTACCAGCAATTTCAGGCGCATCTTCCCCATCCCACAGGATGAGCGCGATGCAAACCCGAACATCTCACAAAATCCCGGTTACTAATTTTTTACTGGATAGGTGATCAACAAAAACCCCTTCAGAAATTGAAGGGGTTTTTAATTTTAGATTTTATAAAATCAACCTCGGCAATTATTTCTCTTGCTTCAGTTTATTTCACTGCATCCCTTTGCGTCACATATCTCAATTTTTCTGTCTAAACAAAATCCTAAAACTGAACGTGTATGAGAAAAGTATGCCCTTTTCTAATGGCGCTGCTATTGTCAGCGCTCACCGTTTTTGCCCAAGACCGCACTGTTTCCGGTAAAGTCACGGACAGTAAAGACGGAACTCCGCTAGCCGGCGTTTCGGTTACTGTCAAAGGCAGCTCCACCGGGGTGCAAACAGACGCAAACGGTAACTTCTCCATCAGTGTTCCCGCCAATGCGCGCACACTGGTCTTCTCTTATGTAGGCTTCGGATCCGAAGAAGCATCTATCAGGAACAGCAACACTGTAGACATTGCCTTAACCTCAGACGACCGGCGTTTGCAGGAAGTAGTGGTGGTTGGTTACGGTACCCAACGCCGTAAAGCAGTTACAGCCGCCATTACCAAAGTAGATGTAACGGACATCAACAACCTGGTTACGCCCAGCTTCGACAAGCAGCTCGCCGGCCGCGCGGCAGGCGTACAGGTAACGGTGCCCAGCGGCCTTACCAACCAGGAACCGCGCATCAGGATCAGGGGCGTTAACTCAATCAGCTATGGCCGCGACCCGCTGATCGTGATCGACGGCGTGCCCGCCGTGCAGGGAAGCCTGTTGCAACAAAACCCTACATTCGGCAACATCAACGGTACGGCTAACGGTAACAGCAATACGCCGGTATCGGGAACATCCAACAACACCGGTATATCCGCTGTAACCAATACCAATGCCCTGGCCGATATCAGTCCCAATGATATCGAGTCCATCGAAGTGTTGAAAGACGGCGCCGCAACCGCCATCTATGGTTCAAGGGCGGCAAATGGTGTAATTCTCATTACCACCAAAAGAGGCAAGCAAGGCAAGATGAACGTGAACTACAACATGTACGTAGGAACATTCAGGCCCGCTAAAAGATACAAGCTGCTGAATGCACAGCAATTTGTTACCATCGCCAACGAAAAATATACCAATGCAGGCCAGCCCGCTCAGGCTGTGATGAATGCGCAAAACACCGATACGGATTGGCAGGATGAGATCTTCTCTAAAAATCCGTTGGTGCACAGCCATTCGCTTAGCTTCGACGGTGCCACCGCTGCCACCAACTACTATTTTTCTTTCAACTATATGTCAACGGATGGTTTGATAAAAACCAACAGCAGCAACCGTTACAGCATCAGGACCAATTTCAGCCATAAGATCAACAAATGGGTGAAGGTGGGCAATACACTTTCCATTTCAAGGGTAGAAGACCGCGACCAAAACAACGGCGGCAACGCATTGAGCGGGGCAATTACCGCCGCGCTGCGCGCCCTGCCTAATGTGCGCGCTTATGACACCGCCAATAAAAAGTTCAGCGGATTTAACGTAACGCCCGACGGCGCTGCGCTCGGAGCAGATGCCAACCTGCGGCCCATCGATGATAACTACGTGAACATTGCGTACGTATTGGCGAAAAATAAATTCCGCAGCGAAAAATACCGCGTCATCGAAAATGCGTACATCGAGGTTACACCCATGGAAGACCTCACCATCAGGAGCCAGGGATCGCTGGATTATCAGACGTCTTACGACTTCCTTTCCTACGATCCGCTGCATGGCGACGGCCGCGGCTCCAATGGCCGCGTGGACAACATTCATCTTAGCCGTCACCGTTATGTTTGGCAGAACTATGCCAACTATAACAAATCGCTCGGCAGCCATAACTTCTTTCTAACCGCCGGAACGGAAGTGCAGCGCGACGTAGAAAAATATACTTTCGGCCGCGGTACAAATTTTTCCGATCCATTCTTCATCAGCGATAACCTTGTCAGCGGTTCGTACACCACCTTTACTTCGGGCGGTGGTATTTTCAGATCGGGATTTGTATCGTACTTCGGACGCGTGAATTATGATTTCGACAGCAGGTACTTCCTGCAGCTGTCGTTCAGGCGCGATGGACAGTCGTCGCTGGCAAAGAACGTGCGCTTCGGTAACTTCCCCGGCGCTTCGATAGGATGGCGCGTGTCAGAAGAAAATTTCTGGAAGAAATCAGGCATCGGCGACGTAATAGACGAACTGAAGATAAGAGGTTCTTATGCCGTGGTTGGTAACACACTTACCGGCTTCCCCTATCTCAGCACGTATGGCCCCGCGCCGTACGGTGGATTGAACGGTATTGCCATCGATGCGGTAGGCAACAACATCCTGCAATGGGAAACCAATAAAAAGCTCGATGCAGGTATCGACATCAGCTTATTGAACAGGCGATTCCAGATCACCTTCGACTGGTACCAGAACCGCAACGACGACCTGGTGCTGGCAGCGCCATTGCCCAGTTCATTCGGTGTGCCCAACAACTCCATCTTCAGGAATATCGGCGACATGAAGAACTATGGCTTCGAATTTTCACTGGATGCGCGCATAATGCAACGCAAGAACTTCCTGTGGACAGCCAACTTCAACTTTACATCGGCAAAGAACAAAGTTGTGTCGCTCGTGAACAACCAGGATGTAATATTGCCCGGTCCTAACAACGGTACTTTCAATATCCTGCGTGTAGGCCAGCCCATTAATGCACTGTATGGATTCCAGTACCAGGGTGTTAACTCCGGCAACGGCAACCCGCTATACCTGAAAGCAAATGGCACATTGGTGCAGGCTAATATCGCAGGTACTACTTACAACATAAGCAACGGTAAGAACGACCCGGCGCTTGGTGCGGTGGCTACCCTCGATGCAGGTGACCGCGTAGTGCTTGGCAATACCTTGCCCACATGGTTCGGCGGACTCTCCAACAACTTCAATTATAAAAACTGGGGACTGGAAGTATTCTTCCGCTACTCAGGTGGAAATAAGATTTATAACCTCACCCGCCAGGAAACGCTGCTGGTGCAAGGCTTCCAGAACAATGGCGTGGAAATACTAGGCCGCTGGCAAAAGCCCGGCGACGTAACCGAAGTGCCCAAAGTATGGATCGGTAAGAACAACCTCGTGAACAACCAGTCTGTAGCCATTTCCCGCTTTGTAGAGAATGGTGATTATATACGCCTGCAGAACGTGGTGCTGAGCTATACGTTCGACGGTAAAGCGCTCGAGCAAAGAACAAAAGGTATTGTGAGGTCGCTGAGGTTTTTTGCACAAGGACAGAACTTGTGGATTAAGACAGATTACTCCGGCCTCGATCCTGATAACTACAGTGAGTTTGGCATAGACAATGCCACAACGCCTCAGCCGCGCGCATTCTCTGTAGGATTGAACATAGGTTTTTAATTCGAACACCATTAAACAAATTAACAACGTATGCAAACGATATATAAAAAGTTCATAGGCTGCATGCTGGCGGGCGCCCTGCTTACGGCATGTAATAAAACACTGAATGTTGAGCCTTATGTTTCTTTTTCTGAAAGCACGGCCTTCAGCTCACCGCAGCGCGTGCTGCTGGCGCTGAACGGCGTGTACGATGCCGCGCAGAGCGGTTTTTACCAGGGTAATGTTGTCAGGGGATATCCCTTTGGCGCGGCAAATATTGCGCAAGGCGATATGCGCGGCGAGGACATGCTGAACCAGGCCCAGTTTTACCAGGTTACGTATGAGGCTAACTACAATGCCACCACACCGAACAATGGTTTTATGTGGCAAACGCTGTACGCATTGGCCAACAAAGCAAACCTGGTGATAGAAGGCGTAAGAAGAGCGGTAGCCAACAACGTGATCACCGCGGCCGTGGGAATGCAATACGAAGCAGAGTGCAGGTTCCTGCGCGCAATGGCATATCATGAACTGGTAATAAACTTTGCAAGGCCTTATGCGGACGGTAATGGCGATAAGCTGGGCATCATTTACCGCGACTTCGGCATCAGCAGCGACGAGAGCATTGCAAAAGCACGCGAACAAAAAAGAGAAACCGTAGCTCAGAATTATGACAAGATATTGGCCGACCTGGATTTTGCAGAGGCGAATCTTACTCCACGCGCACTGCCCGCTCCCGTGACCGGCACGCCCGACGCCACACCGGTTAATTACCGCGCAACAAAAGCCGCCGCCATCGCGCTCAAAATGCGCGTAAAGCTGCACAAGCGCGACTGGGCAGGCGTAATAGCAGACGGAGCCAAGATCGTATCTTCCGCATCACCATTTGTAAGTCCTATTGGTGGCTGGAAGTTAAATGCAACTCCTGATGGAGTGTTCGTAAACAATCTTACAGACGAATCGATCTTCTCCATCAAGAACGATGCAAACGACAACGCGGGCAACAACGGCGCATTGGCATACATGCTCGGTAATCCCGCGCTCGGCGGCCGCGGGCTGGTCAGAATAAGTCCCATTGCCTTCAACTTTCCTGCGTGGCGGTGCGATGACAAACGCCGCGCACTGATGGACCAGGACGGAAGGAGCTATTACACCACCAAGTATAGAGACATCACCAACCGCACCGATGCAGCCCCGCAGATAAGGTACGCAGAAGTGTTGCTGATGCTGGCTGAAGCCGAAGCAAGGAACAGCGCAGGGGTTAGCACCCGCGCCATTGAATTGCTCAACGCAGTTCGCAACCGCGCATTGCAGGATCCCAATACCCAGCAATACACCGTGGCCAGCTTTGCTACTAAAAACGCTTTGATACAAGCGATCCTGAACGAAAGAAGAATAGAATTCCTGGCGGAAGGAAAACGCTGGGGCGATATTCACCGCCTTGCCGTGGACCCTGATTTTTCAACCGGTGGCATACCGGCCAAGATGACCTTTGCCAACGCAACTTTCGCGTCGTACAACTGCGCAACCAATCCGGCGCTCACAAAATCGATCCTGGCCATTCCTTATGCCGATTTTAAATTCATCTGGCCGGTACCACTAGACGAAATACAAACCAACCCGAACGTTCAGCAAAATCCGGGCTATTAAACGCTGCAGGCCATGACAAATTGCAAGGCACAGGCTGATAAGCTTGTGCCTTGTACTTTTTTATACTTCGGTATTGCAAAATTTACCTTTAGTTCAAGATTATCCTGCTTCGGTAATTCAACAATGAGTACCTGAATCATTCCCTTAGTATTTATTGTCTTTAAAAACAAGGAAGACCTAATTCAAAATTCAAACAACTCTTATGAGAAGAACTCTCCTCTTTCTCAGCTTATTGCTGTTAACAATTCTAAGCTTCGCACAACAAACACGCACCATTACCGGTAGAATAACCGACGAACGTGGCGACCCGGTAGCTTTTGCTTCTATTAAATTGAAAGGTGCACGGGGTGGTGTTGCCGCAGATGCAGCAGGCAATTTTACCATCACCGCCAAATCGGGCGATGTATTGGTAATATCCGGCGCGGGCCTTATTGAAAAAGAAGTGACGGTAGGTCAAGACAATGTGCTGAACATTCCATTGCAACGCAACCAGTCATCCCTGACCGAAGTATTCGTTACCGGTTATAGCACCAAATCCAAGCGTGCTGCTTCCGGCTCCGCCACAGCGGTAGCTATCGATGACATACGTACGCAGCCCATGGCTTCCTTCGATCAGTTGTTGCAGGGACAAGCGCCCGGCATCAACGTAGTTACCGGCAGCGGCCAGCCCGGCCGTTCGGGTAACGTTACCATCCGCGGTAAAGGTTCTATCAGCGGTTCTACGCAACCCTTATACATCGTAGACGGTGTTCAAATCAATGCCGCAGATTTCTCCACGCTCAACCAGGGCGATTTTGAAAGCGTGACCGTATTAAGAGATGCGGCCGCGGCTTCTATTTATGGTTCCCGCGCTGCCGGCGGTGTTATTGTTGTTACAACCCGCCGCGGCAGGATAGGGCCCACCCGTTTTAATTACGACGTTCAATACGGGCAAAGCTATTGGCCGCGCTCAAAGCTCAAGCTCATGGGCAGCAACGAAAAGCTGGATTATGAATTGGACAATGGCAATCCCAATGGTTGGACTGCAGCGGAAATAGACAGCCTTCGCAATATTGAAACAGATTGGGAAAAAGTTTTTTTCAGAACAGGCATTACACAAATACACCAGCTAAGCGCTTCGGGTGGCAACGATAAGAGCAGGTTCTATGCATCCATTGCATACCTGAACCAAACAGGCGTGGTACAGGCAAGTGGGCTGAAAAGATATACGGGACGCCTGAACCTTGAAACAGGCACCGACAATTTAAGGATTGGAATGAATACGACCTTTGGCTATTCAATATTCAACAGCACCCAGGAAAACAACCAGAGCATTGCCTCGCCATTGAATGGGCTTAGATGGTCACTGCCTTACTTTACACCGTATGATAAAGATGGAACATACCTGAAAGATCCTACGCCATCCCAGCAACCCAACCCATTGGAAGAATTGTTGGACAACACACGCAGGTTCCCGCAATGGAAAGCAGTTGGAAATATTTTCGGTGAATACAAGCTCCCGTTCTATCGCCCGATAACCCTGCGCACCAGTTGGGGACTGGATTATACTCAGAATGAATCAGAAGTATATAACAGGCGCACAACCGCATTAGGACAAGCAGCTACGGGCGGGCAGGGATCGCTTGCACGGTTGTTTAACCGCAGGCTGCGTTACATAGGCACCAACTCTATCAATTTCAAAAAAACCATTGGGTCAGAGCACGACCTGAACGCTACACTCTTCCAGGAGTACGTGCGCGAAGATTTCCGCACATTTAACTTTACAGGGTTCGGCCTTACGCTGCCCTTCCCTAACGAAGCGGCCATCACCAATGGTTCCAGCGACAATGGATTTATTCCCATTGTCGGCGGTGGCGGTACCAAAAGCAGCCTCGTATCTTATTTTGCCGATGTTGATTATGGGTTCAGGAATAAATATTTCCTGCACGCAGGTTACCGCCGCGATGGTTCCAGCAGGTTCGGCGCAAATAACAAATGGGCCGATTTTTATAATGTAGGCGCAAGCTGGGTTATTTCTGATGAATCTTTCATGGATGCATGGAGAGGCTCACTCGATTTGTTGAAACTAAAGCTGAGCTATGGGACCGTTGGCAACCAGGCACCGATAGATGGTGCGGGTAACATAGCTGATTTTGCTTCGCGTCCTCTATTGGGCAGGGCAAGTTATGGCGGCGCAACAGGACTTAGGCTCAATGACCCCGGCAACCGCGATTTGAAATGGGAAACAAGGGCCACCTTCAACGGAGGTTTTGAATTTGGATTCTTCAAGAACAGGTTGGGGGGTTCTATCGAATATTATCACAGCATTACCAGCGATCTTTTCTATCGCAGGGCAATATCCGGCACCAGCGGTTTTGCAACAGAGCTGGCCAATGCCGGCAGGATGCGCAACCAGGGAATAGAGATCAATTTGAGAGGACAGCCAATACGTACCAGGGACTTCTTCTGGTCCATCGACGCAAACTTCACTTACAACAAAAACACAATTCTTGAGCTAGGCCCCGATGGCGAAGACAATGTGCAAAACGGTGTAACGGTATTAAAGATCGGTAAGCCGCTAAACACACTGTGGCTGGTGAAATATGCAGGCGTTGACCCCGACAATGGAGACCCGCTGTATTTTGACCAAACCGGAAAGGTCACTAATATCTATAGTCCGGATGACAATGTATATCTCGGTACCAGCGACGCTCCTTACTTCGGTGGCATCACCAACACCTTCAATTATAAAGGCGTGGAGCTGCAGGTATTCTGGGTATATGCACTCGGTAACGAGGTGTACAACAACGACCGTTTGAATGTGGAGAATCCTGGTTACACTGCTTCGCAATTATCAAGAGATCTGCTGCGCGAATGGAGGAATCCCGGTGATATTACCGACGTTCCCCGTGCCGACCCAAGCGTATACTTCCTGGATGGTACCACGCGCTTTGTAGAAAATGGAAGCTATTGGAGGTTGCGCAACGTTCAGCTTTCTTACAACTTGCCGCGTACCATACTGGATAAGATCAAGGTGAGCAACCTGCGTGTATTTATTCAGGCACAAAATTTCATCACCATTACCGAATACCGCGGTTATGATCCCGAGGTTCCGGCTGGTGGCGCATTGAACGCAGGTGCGCAGTATCCCACCTTAAAAACTGTCACCGCAGGCATCAACCTTCAATTCTAAGTAAACCGGAATACCAATCACAAAACTGAGCAACATGAACAATCGCATCATAAAATATCTCACCATACTATCGGCAGGATGGATATTGATTGCATCCTGCACAAAAAAGATCGACATCGACCCTGAGTTCGCACTCGATGGCAGCAGGCCGCTGGTATCGCTGGAAGAAGCAGAAAACGTACTCACCGGCGCTTACAATGGACTTATACAAGGTGGTTATTACGATGCCAACGGTGTGCAGGGTGTAGGCGGATCTTTTTCAGAATATGTAGATATGATGTCCGATAACCTGGTTGAGTCCCGCGAATCGCTGGGAAACTTCAGGGGCATAGCGGAGTGGACCTATGTAAGCAATACCGATGACGTGGTGGTAACATGGCAAACAGCGTATGCGGTGATATCGGCAACCAACATTATCCTGCGGGATATTGACGGGCTGGCTTCTGAAAATCCCAAAATCGCCAACAGGCTAAAAGGCCAGGCGCTTGCACTGCGGGCCCACGCACATTTTGACCTGCTGCGCTATTTTGCTACTACGTTCGATAGAAACTCATCGGAGCCTGGCGTGCCCTATGTAAAAG
Source organism: Chitinophagaceae bacterium (assembly GCA_035628135.1). Taxonomy (GTDB): domain Bacteria; phylum Bacteroidota; class Bacteroidia; order Chitinophagales; family Chitinophagaceae; genus DASPKM01. Next base: position 188,587 of record DASPKM010000005.1, read on the forward strand.
TGTTCGACGTAAAGGCCAAGCCTGCAAGGAATTCAGTAAAGGAAGTGTATGATAATATTTTTGCAGACCTAGAAGCCGCAGCCGCTGCATTTGCCGATATCGACCGGCCCATCAACACGTCGTCAAGAAGCAAGATTGATCTCCTGGCTGTACGCGCCATGCAGGCAAGGGTAAGCTTGTATGCCGGACAATGGCAGGATGCCGTCAATGCAGCTACCACCGTAATTGCAGCACGCCCGCTTGCAAGCGCCGCGGAATTTCCGTTGATATGGTCCGATGAAACCAATACCGAAGTAATATGGGCTGTGAGCTTTGAAACGGTAAATGATGGCGTGCCCTACGACAATGTGTTCTTTGTTCGTGGCAACCGCGCGGAATTTAAGCCGGCCGCACAACTGGTAGCATTATACGATCAGGCCAACGACATCCGGTACAGCAGCTATTTCGCCAATCTTGGCGGCAGGCTGGTGGTGTTCAAACATATTGGCCGGGACCTTGCCACTAATATGAACGGCGTGGTGAACTGGAAGGCTTACCGCGTTGCCGAAATGTACCTCATCCGCGCAGAAGCAAACTACAGGCTGAACAAGGAAACAGAAGCGCGCAACGATCTGAATGCTTTGCGCGCCGCACGCATCGATGGCTTTACACCGGGCACCGAAGCAGGAACAGGATTGCTGAATGCAATTTTGCTGGAAAGAAGAAAAGAGCTCGCTTTCGAAGGGCACCGCTTCTTCGATCTCAAGCGTTTGAACAAAACGCCCATTAACCGTTGTCCTTCTACCATCGATTCGCCAAGCACTATTTGTTCGCTTGCTTCATCGAGCCGCGCATGGGCCTGGCCTATTCCGTTCGATGAAACCAACGTTAATCCCAACATCGTTCAAAACCCCGGTTATTGATCCCTAAAAAACACAACATGAAAAGGACATCAGTTTTATTATTACTCTCGATGACCGTGCTGTTCAGCGCGTGCATCAAGGAAAAATATACCATACCCATCGATGATAATACCGACCGCGTGCTTACGGAGTTCACAAGCGCAAAGGATGGTGTGAATTCATTGGCGCTCGACTTCGGGACACAGATGGTGGAAGTTGACCTTACTGAGTTGCGCATACCACCGCGTTCATCGATGGCCAACTCGGTGCAGGTAAAAATTGCGGTGAACAACGCGCTGGCGACAAATGAAGGATTTGCCATTCCATCGCCCGGCACCTATTCTTTGGTAACCACCGATTATACACTCACGCCAACCAACAGGAAAGTAAAAGTGAGATTGAAAGTAAATCCTTCTGGTCTTATCGGAGATTCTTATGCTATCGGTCTCACCATCCAACAGGTGAGCTCAGGAGAGATCAACCAGGCCGCAAAGGATATCGTGATAGAATTGAAAGTTAAGAACGATTACGAAGGCGAGTACGCTGCAACAGGTTTGCTGACTGCTTATGCCGGCGCAAACAATACCTTCCCAGTCTCTTCCCTGTTCGATATAGACGAAGACAAATATTTGTACACGATAGATCAGACTACTGTTGAAACTACAGCAGGCTTTACGGCGTTTACAGGCGCATGGATGTTTTTGAAAATCGATCCGGTAACCAACAATGTTACAGTAATGCCAAGCACGCTGGGCCCCACGTTCCCTACCTTGTCTAACAATGGACCGTGTGCTTATGATCCTGCAACACGTACGTTCACGTTGAACTATAAATATTTCAACGGAGTGGGCAACTTGAGGACCATTTCCGAGACGCTGGTGCTCAAGTAAAAATGTTGTTTTTTTTCAGTTCTTTAAATCCGGTCTTAACCTTAAATATTCGGCCTTCAGGCATATTGCCGTTGGCAAGTAAATTGCTGATAGTAATTTTAGTTTACTGAATCTGAAAAAGGATTAAAACATCATAAACGAATTCCGGGGTAAACATATTTAGGCAATTGTCCCCGGCCTGATACAATTGCTTATAGAAGTTTTCTCATGTGACACCGCAGGTGGTTTCTACCACCTGCTCTTTTTTTGCATAAAAAAACCTCTTTTGACATGATCAAAAGAGGCAAGTCTCTCAAGTGGCACCGCATTCGGTTGAATTCAAATGTAAAGATAATTTAACATCCCCCTCTTCGATTTTAGCTGATCATGATCAATTTCATGTAGGCTTATGGCCGTTTAAGGCACGATAAATACCGCTTCGGTCTGAATACCGGCAACATATCGTTATTTTTCTTAATCTTACAGGTCAGGCTTTTCGTATGTAAAAGGGGTTGTGCTTACCTGGAAGCAGCTATAATACCAATGCACATGACACTGTATCCCTTCGTTTTTTCCAACAACCCAAGATACCGGGTTTCCAGGCACGTACTGTTCTGGTTATTGTGGATTTTGTACTACACAGTGGAATCTACCATAGCAAGAATGCAACGGCCGGGAATGGACTTTAACCTTGCCTTCTTCTCTTCCATCACCGAGGTTACCATTACCACGCCAATGGACATTGCCTTCTGCTACGGCATCATCTACTTCCTGTTGCCGCGCTTTTTATTCAAGGGACAGTTCCTTATGCTGGCAGTTGGCTGGTTGTTTTTTAGCCTGTTGTTCTTTTTTATGTACATGCTGTTCAACGAAACCATCGGGCCGGTAATACGGCAGGAATGGTTTGGGCTAAAACCACCTGCGAGCCCCATTAACTGGGGATGGATGTTCTTTAGCCTGTTTGCCACCATTAACATGGAAGGAGGGCTTGCGGCCGCCATCAAGCTCGGCAAGATGTGGTATATCAAGGCAAGCGAAGTAGAATTATTGAAAAAAGAAAAGCAACGCATCGAGCCCGAAATGCAACAGGGAAAGATCCATCCCGCATTTTTGGTGAACACGCTCAATAAGATTGAATTGCTGGCCATGGAAAAGCCTTCGGTGATACCGGCTATCATCGGCAAAATAAAAAACCTGCTGCTGTACGCTTTATACGATAACAGCGCTTCGCGTGTAAGCCTCGAAAAAGAAATGAAGCTGTTGGAGGAATTTGTGGAAATAGAGCGCGCAGGGCCAAAAGAACTTGTGTACATCAATTTTAAAATGATCGGCGACCCGCGGAATAAAAAGATCGCCCCCTTCATTGCACTGCCGCTGGTAGAGAACAGCTTCCGGCAATTGTCTGCATTGAACGTTCCGCAAAAGTTCATCGACCTCAACATTCATGTTGAGCAAAACCAATTCAACCTCGACATTGCCTGGAGCAAGCCCATCGATACATCAACACTTACCAATGGCGGCAGCATGTTCCTGCAAAACATCGGCAAGCGGCTCAATCTTTTATACCCGCAAAGCCATAGTTTTAAAGTGCTGATAGAACCTGAGCGCTTCCAGATAAAAATGGCCATCAATCTCAACGGAGCCATTGTAGTGTAACCTTAGCTACAGTATTTCTTCTACGTGCTTGCGGATGTTCTGCGCGATCTTTTCCGTGGGCAGGTCATTGGAATCGCTTCCGAAAGGGTCTTCAATTTCTTCTGCAATCAGCTCCAGGCTGGCTAACACGTAAAACACAAATGCCACTACCGGGATTACATAATAACCAAGGCTGAACACAAATCCAAACGGCAGCGTCATTACATAGAAGAAAATGAATTTCTTTACAAACACGCTATAAGAAAATGGGATAGGGGTATTCTTGATGCGTTCGCAGGCGCCGCAGATGTCGGTGAATGCCTGCAGGTCCGCGTTGAGGTTTATTAGTTGCTCTCCGCTTATTTTGCCCTGACGGTGCAACAGGTACACGCGGTGTGTCAACTGGCTGGCAACCTGGTTGGGTAAATGCTTGTTCCTGTCCAGCATGTTCAGTTCGGGATGCGCTTCTTCATCCAACGCAAGCCTCGTGGCTTCTGAACGCAGATGGTCTTTCAGAACGGTTGCATAAAATGGAATGCTTCTTTTAAAGAACAGCCGCTGGTCATGGTCTTCTCGTGCAAGAATGGCGTTGAGCTTGATGGCCAGGTTGCGGCTGGTGTTTACCAGCGAGCCCCATAGTTTCCTGCCTTCCCACCAGCGGTCGTACGCGGTGTTGGTCCGGAACACCAACAGCAGCGACAATACGAATCCCAGCAGGTTATGCAACAAGGAAAGATTACGTAAGTAGATATTACCTGAAAGGTTCCAATGCTCCAGTTCCAGGTAAGCTACCAGTAATGAATATGCGCTAATGGCGAATATGAGCGGCAACAACCGCCGTACCGTATCCCCCTTGTGAAAGCGGAATATAAAAGTGAACCAGTCTTTGGGGTTATAAGCGATCATGTTGGATGTTGGAGGTTTTTTACAACCTCCAACAGTTTATTGCGATTGCATTTGTTTGCGGATCAGATTCAGCGCGCTTCCCGCCTTGAACCACTCTATCTGCTGCTGGTTGTAAGTATGGTTCACAGTGATCTCATCTTTTGTGCGATCGTTATGGCGCAGCACCACCGTCAATGGCCTGCCTGGCGCAAAACTCGAAAGCCCGGTAATATCGATGATGTCGTCTTCCTGTACCTTGTCGTAATCATCCTTATTGGCGAATGTAAGCGCCAGCATTCCCTGTTTTTTCAGGTTGGTTTCGTGTATGCGTGCAAATGAACGCACCAGTATGGCGCGAACGCCAAGGTGCCTCGGTTCCATGGCGGCGTGTTCGCGTGAAGAACCTTCGCCATAGTTTTCATCGCCCACTACAATGGTGCCTATGCCCGCGGCCTTGTAAGCGCGTTGTGTGGCCGGCACCGAACCGTACTCGCCGGTAAGCTGGTTCTTGATGCTATCGGTTTTATCGTTGTAGTAATTGATGGCGCCGATCAGCATGTTATTGGAAATATTGTCGAGGTGTCCGCGGTATTTTAACCAGGGACCTGCCATGGATATATGGTCGGTGGTACATTTTCCCTTTGCTTTTATCAGCAGGCGCAATCCTTTCAGGTCTGTGCCTTCCCATGCGGGAAAAGGTTCCAGCAGTTGTAGGCGCTGGCTGTCGGGGCTTACGATCACTTCCACGGTGCTTCCATCAACGGCCGGCTCCTGGTAACCTGCATCCTCAACCGAAAATCCATGTGGTGGTAATTCGAAGCCTTTGGGTTCATCCAGCATTACCTCTTTGCCGTCAAGGTTCCTCAACTTATCTTTTAATGGATTGAAAGAAAGTCTTCCTGCAATGGCGAATGCGGTAACTATTTCGGGAGAAGCTACAAAAGCATGCGTGCTGGCAAGTCCGTCGTTGCGCTTGGCGAAGTTCCTGTTGAAGGAAGTAACGATGGTGTTCTTGCGATTGGGATCGTCTATATGCCTTGCCCATTGACCTATGCAGGGGCCGCAGGCATTGGCCAATACCACGCCGCCAATGGCATCGAACGTCTTCAGCAATCCATCTTTCTCCACTGTGTAGCGCACCAGCTCACTGCCCGGTGTAATGGTAAATTCGCTGGCGGCCTTCAATCCTTTTTGCCTGGCCTGTGCGGCAATCGACGCGGAGCGGCTGATGTCTTCGTAAGATGAGTTGGTACAACTGCCTATCAATGCCACTTCCACTTCATCGGGCCATCCGTTGGCCTTTACGGCTTCGGCCATCTTGGAGATGGGCGTGGCAAGGTCCGGGGTGAACGGGCCGTTTACATGCGGCTCCAATTCGTCCAGGTTTATTTCTATTAATTGATCATAATATTTTGCGGGCTGCTCATACACTTCAGGATCGGGACGGAGGTGGTCTCTTACCTGGTTGGCCAGCACGGCTACTTCTTCACGGCCAGTGGCGGTTAAGTATCCCGCCATCCTTTCATCGTAAGCAAACAATGAGCAGGTGGCGCCTATTTCTGCGCCCATGTTACAAACGGTGGCCTTGCCAGTGGCGCTCATGCTGTCGGCGCCCGGCCCGAAATATTCTACAATGGCGCCCGTGCCGCCCTTAACGGTCAGTACTCCCGCCACTTTCAGGATCACGTCTTTGGCGCTCGTCCATCCACTGAGCCGGCCGGTTAGTTTTACGCCGATCAGCTTTGGCATTTTCAATTCCCAGGGCAGCCCGGCCATAACGTCTACTGCGTCGGCGCCGCCTACACCGATGGCGATCATACCGAGCCCGCCGGCATTGGGCGTATGGGAGTCCGTGCCTATCATCATGCCGCCGGGGAATGCATAGTTTTCCAGCACTACCTGGTGAATGATGCCGGCCCCTGGTTTCCAGAAGCCGATGCCGTATTTATTGGATATGGACGCGAGGAATTCATATACCTCGCGGTTGATTTCTATAGCGGTTGCCAGGTCTTGCACTGCGCCGGTCTTGGCCTGTATCAGGTGGTCGCAATGCACCGTCGAGGGCACGGCTACCTGCGAACGGCCGCAGGTCATGAATTGCAGGAGGGCCATTTGGGCCGTTGCATCCTGCATGGCGACGCGGTCGGGCGCAAAGTCAACATAATCTTTCCCGCGCTCGTAACGCTGGCTGGCGGGTTGATAAGTATGAGCGTATAATATTTTTTCCGAGAGCGTCAGCGGCCTTCCGAGCAATTGCCGGGCAACAGCCACTTTTTCGGGTAATTCACTGTAAACCTTCTTAATAAGATCGAGATCAAAAACCATGTGTGCAATTTTAATTGAATGAGCCAGGTTGCAGCAGCGGTACGCAAAACCGGTGTCTGCAGTAGCCGGTTTGTTTTGAAATGCGCTGCGAATTTATCGAAAAAAATGCAAGCGTTGAGCCAAAAGCGGTTAGGCGCGAAAAGCGTGGGGTTTATACACGAATTACAGGAACCCCAGGTTGGGGTTTTTGGTATTGATTATGTTTTCTAAATTAGCAGTATGAACAAACTGAGACATTTCATCGAATGGAAGGTGTTTGGTGTATGCTCAGCTATTGGCGATAAAATGGGCATTGCACCATCCCGCATACGTACATGGTTCATGTATATTTCTTTCATCACCATGGGCTCTCCGCTGATCGTGTATTTTATAGTCGCGTTCTGGATGAACATCAAGCGCTATATATGGTCCGCGAGAAGAAATCCGCTGAAGTATATGTAAATAGGGAGTGGTTAATAGTGAATGGTGAGTATTAGTGGCTTATCACTCACAACTCACACCACGGCTTGCCGCAGTTTTACCGATTGCTTTAATAAGTCTTCCAGCAAATCCAGTCGTAACATATTGGCCCCGTCGCTTTTTGCCTGTGCCGGAATGGGGTGTGTTTCTATAAACAATCCATTGGCCCCTGCGGCAATCGCGGCCTTTGCGATGGTGCCGATCAATTGAGGATTGCCACCGGTTACACCAGAAGTTTGATTGGGCTGCTGCAGGCTATGCGTGCAATCCATTACCACCGGCACCCCATGTTGCTGCATCCAGGGAATATTGCGGTAGTCAACTACGAGATCCTGGTATCCGAAGGTGGTGCCGCGCTCCGTAAGCATCACTTTATCATTTCCTGCGTTTTGGATCTTTTCCACCGCGAATTTCATCGACTCGCCGCTAACGAACTGGCCCTTTTTCACATTCACAATTTTGCCCGTGCCGGCCGCGGCCACCAATAATTCCGTTTGCCTGCACAGGAAAGCAGGAATTTGCAGTATATCTACATACTCCGCCGCCAGGGTGGCCTCGGCGGCTGAATGGATATCGGTGGTAACGGGCAAACCATAGGTTTTGGCCACTTTGCCGATCATTTTCAATCCTGTTTCATCACCCAGGCCGGTAAAAGAGGAGGCGCTGGTACGGTTGGCCTTCCGGTAAGATGCCTTGAATACATAGGGGATACCCAGGTTCTTACAGATTTGAGACACTTTATCCGCAACCTGCATGATCAATTCCTCACTTTCCACCACACATGGTCCGGCGATTAAAAAAAAATTAGCGGGATCGTACGATTGATTCGAAAAAAGCTGCTGTAAAAACTTATCCATAAGCGCAAAGTTAGGGAGGGCGCGCCTTTTAACATGATTAAGGACAAGTTTGGCATACAGTTTTAGTTATAATATCCATAGAGTGCTAAGGCCATGAAGAAGCCACATTTTACCATAGAAAGCGTTACCGGCAAACCTTACTTTAAGGTGGAAGATGCAGAGCATATTTACTTCATCCCGGACAAGCTCCGTCCCGACGTAGAAGCCTATTTAAAGCGGGAATCCTTCGATTCTGCGCACCAAAGTGATCTTACCAACTGGTATCTCTCCCTGCCACACCACGAAAAAACGGCACTGATAGTTGCCGTTAATAAAAACATCGCCTAAAGTCCGCCATAATTTTTGAGGTTAAATTTCCACAGTCTCCCTGCTCTTGTGGAATTACGATTCGATAACAAAAGTTTTATCAACATCGCCGCTTAACGGCTTGTTAAATGTGTAACATATCATACTTTTAAGCAAACCTGCTTATGATATGAAACCCTTTGAAGTTACCTTTTCAATCGGCGATACGGATCATACAGCCTTCGTTACCCCAGAAATGAGGAATGCGGAGTTAGTATATAGCTGTCTTATCAACGACTCGGTATTATTTACCATCAGGAAGAATAATGACAACCGGTGGGAAAACCAGGAAGGCAATGCTTCGGCCCTTTGCAGGCTAATAGGCTGGCAAATAGACCATCACCTTAAACGCGTGCTGCTTAAGCATAAAAGGCCTATCAATAATTTCGACCTCTCACTCTAACACATACACCGCCGGGTTCCAGTTCAGTGGCGCGTTAATTTCAGTAAGTACTGCAAAGCGATTGCATTTATGGACGTACTGGAAAAAGCATACGACTATATAGATTATACCTTATCCGAACTATCGAAGCTGGAAGGGAATTGCGTTTCATTATTATATTTCTTCAAATTGTTTTCCCCCGCGGGTAAATTGGCCCAACAGATTCTGATGGATAATTCTTTTATAACGGTAGAAAAAGAAAGCAACGTTTCGGTGGTATGCATAACCGAAAAGGGAAGGGAAGTTGTGCAAAGGGGAGGCGTGCGGGAATACCTTGGTTACCTGGATGAACAGGACAGAACAAAAAAACAAAAGGCAAAAGCGATCAGGAAAATGTTTGCGTTAGCGGCTTTCGTGGCAGGGGCTGTATTAGTTACGGGCTATGCGTTACGAGTTACGAAAACTTAACTGTAACGCACAACCCATGAAGTTTAATTTAGTTCAGGTCATAAGCATCTACCGAAAGCTCCACGATATCATCTTCAGGAGAAAATCCTGAGGTCATTTCTTCGTAATGTTTTTCAAATGCCAGTGAAACCCTGTCGCAGAACAGCGATTCCAGCATCTGCAATGCAAATTGTTTAAAGGCATAATTGTCTTTTAAGAATTCGAAGAAAAGCATTACGCCCTGGCGTTTGTCTTTCTTAACGTTGATGACGCTGATATATCTTCCAAGCTGCCAGATGCAGATCAATTCATGGTTTGCATTGGCCAGCTCTTTTTCAAACTCATTATTAAGGTCAAAGCCGATCACATGAAGATTACGCCTGATCTTTAATATCGATTTGGTAACACCGAATGTTTGATCGAAGTTCAGTTCATCTGCCAATAACACCAGCTTGCTGTGTTCGTATATTTTATTCTGTATCAGAATATCATTATCGATCTTCATAACCTTTCGATTTGTGTCAATAATTGCTCAACTCTTTTCAGTGGTAGTAGTACCAATATTATACCATTGCAAAACCGCTATTATGCCGATATACAAAGTGTACATAAATGTGCTCAATAGGAGAAAAACATCTTATTTTTTGCGGAATAAAAAACCCCGGACTTGTAGTCCAGGGTTGCGTAATACTATAATTTGGAGAAACTATTCCCGGTTTTGGCGATTGCCCCTGGACTGTCCTCCCTTTCTTCCGATCTCTGCCATGTGCTCACGGTTCTGGCTGACTGCTTCACCGCCCTTGCGGCCGGCTTCGCGTGCTTCTTCGGAATTGAACTCATGGGCCCTGCCTTGCTGGTGAGCGGCTTGTCCGCCTTTGCTGGCTATTGCCCTTTGTTGCTCGGGGTCCATGGCTGCAAAGCCACGATTAGATTTTCTTGGTTGGTCCTGGTTTTCGCCCCTGCCTGAATTATTACTCATAACTGTCTTTTTTGTTTTGTTTTAAAATTGGTTTAAGTTATTCGTTAGCGTGAGTTGGAAGTGTCGTTATTATTGCCGCTATTGTTGTTGTTGTTGTTATTATTGTTATTCCTTCCACCTCCTGAGGCTTCACCGCCCTTACGGCCAATTTCGGCCATGTGTTGACGGTTACCACTAACTGCTTCACCTCCCTTGCGGGCTATCTGCCGCTGCCGCTCCGGATCCATGGATGCAAATCCACGGTTTGAGGTGCTTTTGCCAGAGCGGCCGGTTTCATTGTTGTCGGTGCGGTCTTTTTTTTGTCGCGCCATAAAGAAAATGTTTTGGTTTGATGAATCAATGGTTTGCAGGGTGATAAACGAAATAAGCGTACCAGTTTTTAATACGCTATTTTGGGCAGGTTTTCGGGTATTTGAGTAGAACGAATTCAACAATGTGGGCGGGATCGGGTCAAAACTCCGCGGGCATAGTTTTTATGTACAGCTCGCTAAGAAACCATTTCCTAAAAAATTTAGAGCTCAGTATTTTCCGCAGATAAGTAAAAACTGAATACATTTATAGTCTAAACCGGCAGCGCCAGGCCGGCAGAACCTGGTACTCGGAATATGGCAGGTATTACCTTGAGAGACCCGCAATTTGTCTATACCAAAGACAATCGTACGGGGGACGCAGTAATATATTGCACCCGTCCTATACGTTTTAAAGCCTACGTATTTGTTACGCCCGGCAATCCCGGGGGGTTTAAGCTATTGCCTGAAAAGGATACCGAACAGATCAGGAAGATCATGAAACGCATGACCGACTGGTTTCACAAATGGCATGCAATGGAAAATTTGTAACGGCAATCCACACACTAACCGCACCAACTGGTCTATTTACATTTCCACATTTACTGTAGTCAGTAGAAAAAAATCAACAGTGCTGTTTACCAGATTTGCACCAACTTTGAAGGGATAATTCATTGAAAAAAAGGGCCGGCAAACAGGTGTAAGTCCTGTTGCTATCATCTACGATGATGGTCTGCGGTGACCGGCCCTACTTGAATATTCCATTCCTTGTGCCAAGTTTTGTTAAGTTTTCTAACGGTGCCGCACATTTCTTTTAGGCCGTGCTTGTTCAGTATAACCGAAGTTTTTAACAGCGGCAATTGATAAATTTCCTGGTTGAGATTCAATACTTTTTGTTTATTTCACAGGAAATTTTAGTTTCGGCTCCATTTTTCTTGCAATAAATTGTTAGACCGCAGACCAACAACTTATGGCGAAAAGTTTCATGATCAGGTTTCCGTTTGAAGGAAAGCACTGTTACGCCAACGTGTATGTGTATGATACCAATCCAAAAGAGTATCATGTGCATACTGTTAATTCACCTATGCATCATAACCTTCCCGAGAGTTTGGTATTAATAGAACAAAATGAAAAACTATGCCTTCCCCATCCTGATGGAGCCAGTGCGGAATTCGTAAATATGATCGTGGAGGCGATTGAGCAACAGCTGAGAAAATAATAGCAAGATTCTATTGCAAAAAAAAGCTGCTCGTGAAGAGCAGCTTGTCAAAAAAATCATCGGTTTTTTGTACCGCGTACGGGATTCGGTTTTGGGCATTTTGCTCACTTTTTTCACGTTTTTGCCTCGACTGTCGCTATGAATATTATTTGACAACATATAGAAGGAACCTTTAATTCGTCCGGTTTTTCGTCCGGCTTTTAATTGTGCGAAGGATCACTTTAGTTGATACAAGATGTTGGTCATTTTCGAAACAGTAAGCCGGCCGGTGTCGGAGCTGGACAGTACCCCAAGGATCATCCATTGACCAGTACGCTGGCTTCTGGCGAAGACCGGTGCTCCTGAAAATCCCCGGTAGGCGTGTTTATCTACGATCTTATTAGACGCAATAAAATAATTGAATTTGTCCTGAGTGACTTTAAATGATTCAAAAAAAAAGTTATGTACTGTCGCTTTTTGTCCAGCCAAAAATTCTAATCCCGACGCAAGGGTAAAACCAAAAATTTGAATGATGTCGAAGGGGTAGTAGTGGTAGTCGAAATCTCCGACAAAAAGTTCCGCTGAATGCTCGGTGTCAAAAATCGAATCCCTTAATTCGACAGCAATAATGTCTGGATCTTGTTCTGGATAATCACACTTTGCAGTATCTCGAATTTTTAGCGTCGGTATTGCTGTCATAGCGGGTAACTGATTGGGTCGGGGTATCGAGATCGTCATCGTCGGCGGATAATCTGGATTACTTTGACGGAAGTCACAACCAGTCAGAACGTGCTTGGCTGTAATCCAATAGATTTTTGTTTTACTTCTGTAAATAAATCCAGTACTGATAGGGATGATGGGTTTTAAACTGTCTTTCAATTTCACTGCATGAAAGCCCCAAATGAGGTAGCTATACTTTGCCAACGAGTCAGCAGGCACCTTCGTTGACTGTTGAGCAACTGCGGTGAACGGAATCAGTAGCAACAATATGACTGGAACGTTTTTCATTGAGGCAGATGCGTACTTTGTTTTATCGCTTTTACCAAGTCCTTCTGTACGCGCTATTTCTGCAAGTTTGGGAAACAGTGCGTACTGCCCTTTTAACTTAGACTTGATTCGCTCAGTTTATCAATATAGATCTATTGTGTCTGACGAATTATTACAACCTACTTTTAATATTTATAGATATCTTTTGAAATCCTTTACCTATCATTTTGAATGGAAAACCTATCCCTCCCAGCATTGAAGATTATAAAATCTCCGAAAAAGATAACGAGTTGAACATAACCTAAATTTGTGCGTCCGGTTTGTCGTCCGGATTTTCTTGAAACGTCAAAACCCTTGCGCAGCAAGGGTTTCAGAAGAAGTGTACCGCGTACGGGATTCGAACCCGTATCACCACCGTGAAAGGGTGGTGTCCTAGCCCTTAGACGAACGCGGCTCGCTTTTAAGGACGGCAAAGATAGCAGACCATGCTTTCCTATCCAAATTTTTTGACTGAATCACCCAAATTTGAACCATCTGATACACAAAACTATTCCCATTCACTGTACCTTTGCACCCTCAAACTTCATTCAAATACTTATTTATGAGCACAGTTAAAGTGGCGATCAACGGGTTCGGGCGTATCGGCCGCCTCGTATATCGCCGGATCTATCAATTGGAAGGAATAGATGTAGTGGCAGTGAACGACCTTACCAGTCCCAAAGTATTAGCACACCTCCTGAAATATGATACCGCTCAGGGCCGCTTCAATGCCGATGTAAAAGCTACCGACAACTCCATCGTGGTAGAAGGAGACGAAATAAAAATATACGCTGAAAAAGATCCCGCTAAAATTCCCTGGAAACAGCACGACGTAGACGTGGTGCTGGAATGTACCGGCTTCTTTACCGATAAGGCAAAGGCCGAAGCCCACATCACCGCCGGCGCAAAAAAAGTAGTGATCTCAGCTCCCGCCACCGGCGATCTCAAAACCATTGTCTTTAACGTAAACCATGATATACTCGACGGAAGCGAGACCATCATATCCTGCGCATCCTGCACCACCAATTGCCTGGCGCCCATGGCCCAGGTGCTGGACGATCAATTCGGTATTATCGCGGGCCTCATGACCACGGTGCACGCTTACACCAATGACCAGAACACGCAAGACGCACCGCATCCAAAAGGAGACCTGCGCAGGGCCAGGGCCGCAGCACAGAACATCGTTCCCAACAGCACCGGCGCCGCTAAAGCCATTGGGCTGGTGCTTCCTAACCTCAAGGGCAAACTGGACGGCACCGCACAGCGCGTGCCCACGCTCACCGGCTCACTTACCGAGCTTACCACCATACTCGGCAAAAAAGTAAGCGCCGAAGAAGTGAACGCAGCCATGAAGGCCGCCTCCAACGAAAGCTATGGTTATACCGAAGACGAGATCGTGAGCAGCGACGTGATCGGAATGCACTATGGCTCTTTGTTCGATGCTACCCAAACCAAGGTAATTAGCGGCGGCGACCAGCAACTGGTGAAAACCGTGGCCTGGTACGACAACGAAATGAGTTACGTAAGCCAACTGGTACGCACCGTGGAATATTTCGCGAAACTTATTTCCAAATAACGTTTAATTATTAATTATTGATTATTAATTATTCATTGTCCGTTTAATCCCGCTCATGAATAATCAATAATTAATGATCAATAATTTTTTCTTGAGCCGCTTCGGTCATATCGCAACCATTGCCTCCCGGCTTGCGCGCAAGCGCGCCTTCGCATTATTAGGCGGTTTGAATAAAGGCCTGCAGCCGCGGGAGTGCTACGCCATCAAAAAAGGATATCACCACGCAACTTCTGCCGAAGCCTTTGATGACACCAATAACAAAGATGAATGGCAGAAAGAAGTATACCAGCTTGCGCTTCACTGCATGCGGCAACAAGACCATCGTTCCGTCATCGATGTAGGCTGTGGCTCGGCTTACAAATTGGTGCACATGCTGGGCGCATACCAAACCACCGGCATAGAAGTAAACCCTACGTACAACTGGCTCAGGCAAACTTATCCCGGCAAAAACTGGCTGTTGTTCGATGAAGTGGACCCGTCTTCATTGCAAACCGATCTCGTGCTTTGCGCGGATGTCATCGAGCACATTGACGATCCGGATGGCCTCATGCAATTCTTACAATCCATTCATTGCAGGCAGTTATTGATCAGCACGCCCGAGCGGGACGCTGTTGCAGGCAAAAGCGACTACGGCCCTCCCGCCAATACATCGCACTATAGAGAATGGAATGCGGCAGAGTTCAGGGAATATGTTTCGAGGTATTTTATAGTAGAAGAGCAAATAGTGTTGCCCGGCCTATCTGTTACCCAGGTAATTATCTGCCGTAAAAAATCGCACTAACCACATTGCATGTTTCGGGTACAACCTCTCGGCCCGGGTTCGCTTATTGAAGCTAATGCGTGAAGCGGGCCGGCATGCCCGGCAACAGGATATAGCCGCAATTTGATGTCGCGTCCTGAATGGTTCAGTAGCGCTATCTTTACAGCACAACAGAATCGATAAATTATGAGCAAATTTTCGGACTACAATTTTTCAGGACAAAAAGCATTGATAAGAGTGGATTTTAACGTGCCGCTGGATGGACATTTTACAATTACCGACGATACGCGCATGCAGGCTGCCGTTCCCACCATTAAGAAAATACTCAGCGACGGAGGCAGTGCCATCCTGATGAGCCACCTCGGCCGACCCAAGGATGGGCCTTCTGAAAAATATTCGCTCAGGCATCTGATCAATCACTTAGGGCAATTGCTTGGTACAAAAGTGTTGTTCGCGGACGATTGCATCGGCGAATCTGCTGTTAAAGCTGCCGCATCGCTTAAACCCGGTGAAGTGCTGCTATTGGAAAACCTTCGCTTTTATAAACAGGAAGAAAAAGGGGATGAGGCTTTTGCTGAAAAGCTTAGCAAGCTGGGAGATGTATATGTGAACGATGCGTTCGGCACAGCACACCGTGCGCATGCGTCCACAGCGGTCATCGCAAAATTTTTTCCGCCTGACCGCAGGATGTTCGGTTATGTGATGGAAAATGAAATAGAAAGCGCGGAAAAAGTATTGAACAGTTCAGCAACTCCTTTTACCGCCATCATCGGCGGCGCAAAAGTGAGCGACAAGATACTCATACTCGAAACCCTGCTCGAAAAAGCCACCGATATCATCATCGGCGGAGGCATGGCCTATACCTTCATCAAGGCGCAGGGCGGTAATATCGGGACTTCACTTTGCGAAGACGATCGATTGGACACCGCCAACGATCTGATGAAAAAAGCAACGGAAAAAAATGTGTGCATCCACCTTCCGTCCGATTCCGTTATCGCCGACAAGTTCGACGCGAATGCCCAGGCTTCCGCGGCCCCTAGCAACAACATCCCGGAAGGCTGGATGGGACTGGATATCGGCTCAAATGCCTGCGACCAATTCTGCAACATCATTTCCCGCTCCAAAACCATTTTATGGAATGGACCGATGGGCGTTTTTGAAATGGAAAAATTCCAGCATGGCACCAAGGCCGTTGCAAAAGCGGTGGCCGAGGCCACACAGGATGGAGCGTATTCGCTGGTAGGCGGCGGCGACAGCGTTGCAGCGGTTAACCAATTCGGTTATGCAGATAAGGTAAGCTACGTATCTACCGGCGGCGGCGCCATGCTCGAGTACTTCGAAGGAAAAGAATTGCCGGGTATTGCCGCGGTTAAAAGTTAGCAGTTTGTAAACCACCACCACAAACTCAATTTGTGATCTCAATTATCTTATCATTACCATTGCTGGTGCAGATGTATACTTTCCCTTCGGGAGAAATACAGACATCGCGCAGCCTTCCAAACCTGCCATCGAAAAACTCATAGCTGGTAGCAACGCTCTTTTTATCGCTGCCCAATTTTAATTGGATGAGCTTGCTGCCTTTGAGGGTGCATAATAATAAAGAATTGCGCCATTGAGGAATTAATGCCGCATCATAGTAGTCCAAACCACAAACCGCTTCGGTGGGCGTCCAGGCCCGAATGGGTTCCTTTACGCGTTGGCTGTTGCAGAAATTGCGTTCGTCGGCATCGTTGCACATGCCTTCCACATTAGGCCATCCATAATTGCGGCCTTTCTCGATGATGTTCACTTCATCGTCGGTAATGGCGCCATGTTCGGAACTGTATAATATGTTATTGGCATACACCAGTCCCTGTGCATTGCGGTGGCCAAAGCTCCATACGGCGCTGCCCGTGGTTGGATTGTCCGCGGGAATGCTACCGTCGAGGTTCAACCGCAAAAGCTTGCCGTTGAGCGAAGATTTGTTTTGAGGCAGGGATTGATTGGCCGCATCGCCTGTAGTGATCCACAACTTGCGGTCGGGCGTTATGATCAACCTGCAACCATTGTGAATGCCCGCGGCCTGAATGCCTTCGAGGATAGTAAAGGGTTGTGACAGCGTGCTGCCATTATAAGTGAACCGCACGATCTTTTCGCGGTACCTGCCCGAAGCATCGTCGTAATTATAAGCCACAAAAACATGCGGAGTGTTGGCAAAATCGGGGTGCAGCGCCATTCCCAGCAAGCCGCCTTCGCCGCTGGCCTCTACTTCGTTGATGGTTATAAGTGGTATCACACTTCCCGACACGGGGTTAACCCTGCTGATGCGCCCGCCACGCTCTGTCATCCAGATATGGTTATCGGGCCCCCAAAGGATTTCCCAGGGATAGCGCAGGTTCTCCACAATCACTTTTGTGCTAAGCAATGGGCTTTCCTCGTCTACGGTCTTGTTGCACCTGCCATTGAGCAACACTACCAGCAACAAACTGCAAACAGGTAAAAACATAGAATGATTTTTGCTTGTTCAAGTTACGTCAAGCGTTATGCCGTAACATAAATATTTGACGAGGTGTAATATTTTCGTTACACAACACTCAAATATGTTAATTTTAATGTCACTTAAACTTCAGAAAAATGAAAGGTCGTAACCTGGTTTTAATTGTAATAGTAGCGCTCATCCTGATCTTGGGTGGTTGTGGATGTAGTGGATATAACAGACTGGTAGGCCAGGATGAATCCGTAAAGAAAGCATGGGCCAATGTTCAATCCGATTACCAGAACAGGGCTGATCTTGTGCCGAACCTGGTAAATACTGTGAAGGGCGCTGCCAATTTTGAACAGGAAACGCTTACCCAGGTCATCGAGGCCAGGGCCAAGGCAACATCTGTCAACGTCAGCGCAGACAGCCTTACCCCAGAAAGAATGCAACAGTTCCAACAGGCGCAGGCCCAGTTGAGCGGGGCCCTCAGCAGGCTGCTGGTAACCGTGGAGAGGTATCCTGAATTGAAGGCCAACCAAAATTTCCTGCAGTTGCAGGGACAGTTAGAAGGCATCGAGAACGGCATACGCAATTCGCGCAACACCTTCAACGCGGCAGTGAACGACTATAACGTGCAGGTGCGCCGTTTTCCAACCAATATTTTTGCTGGCATGTTCGGCTTCAGGCCAAGGGAAAGTTTCACGGCCGATGAAGGCGCGCAAAATGCGCCCCGGGTTCAATTCTAATATATGAAACGCAAAGGCTGGCTACTGGTGCTGGGTGGAATAGTAGTGCTTATTATTATCTACCTGGCCACCACATATAATTCACTGGTAAGTAAAGAAGAGAATGTAAAACGCTATTGGGGCGATTTGCATACGACCTATCAACGCAGGAACGACTTAATACCGAGCCTCGTGGCAGTGGTCAAAGCTTCGTCTACCTACGAAAAGACTGTGCTGGAACAAGTAGCGACGGCAAGAGCCAAAGCATCACAGCTAAGCATTGCGGCGGATGTGAACTACCAGAACTTTCAACAGTTGGAAGCATTGCAGGGAGAACTGGCCTCCTCCGTCAACCGCGCCATTGCAGTGGTGGAAAATTATCCTGACCTGAAGGGAACAAAGAATTTCCTGCGGCTGCAATCGCAACTGGAGGGCACGGAGCGGAGGATAAAACTGGCAAGGAAAGATTTTAACCAGGCTGTCGCAGAGTACAACAACGCTGCGCGGCGCTTTCCTACGAACATCGCTGCCGCCCTTTTTGGTTTTTCAGTAAAAGAAGGATTTACAGCGGACGCCGGGGCAAGCCAGGCGCCTGAAATAAATTTTAAACAATAAGCCCGTGCGGTTATTTCCATGGACTAAACAAAAAGAATTCCTTTCGCACGATGAAAAGGAAGTAGTGTTGCACGCCATCCGCGAAGCGGAACAAAAAACCAGCGGCGAGATAAGGGTATACATCGAAAACCATTGCAGGTATGTAGACCCGATAGACCGCGCTGCGGAATTGTTCTTTGGATTACGCATGGACCAAACCAGGGACAGGAACGGCGTGCTGGTGTACATTGCCGTAAGAGACAGGCAACTGGCCATACTCGGCGATGAAGGCATTCATCAACGAGTAGGAAAGGAATTCTGGGCAAAGGAAGTGCATGAAATGCTCGTAGAATTTCACGCCGACCATTATGCGGCGGGACTTGCAAAAGTAATCACCGAAATAGGAGAAGCGCTGCACATGCACTTTCCATACGACGGAAAAACAGATAAAAACGAATTGCCGGATGACATTGTTTTTGGAAATTAACTGGCGGAATGTAAGCTTGAAACGATGGGCCTTCTTCATAGCAGGTTTGTTGCTTGCCTTTACGGGCATCGCACAGGAATATCCGGCAAAGCCTAACCCGCCAAAGCTGGTAAATGATTTCACTAGTCCCAAGCTTTTGACTCCTGATCAGGAGCAAGCATTAGAAAACAAGTTGATGGCTTACAACGACACCACTTCTACACAAATAGCCATCGTAATACTCGAATCCATTGGCGGCTCCGACCCCGGCGATTATGCTACGGAACTAGGAAGGCGATGGGAAGTAGGGCAGAAAGGATTCAATAATGGAGTAGTTATTTTGCTTACTACAGGCGGTGGCGAAGGCCGGCGGCACGCATTCATTGCCCCTGGGTATGGATTAGAAAAAGCAATACCGGATTATACCGCAAAAGAAATTGTAGACAATGAGCTGATCCCTTACCTGAAGGAGAAAGATTATTTCAGGGCATTGAACCATACCGTGGATGCCATTATACAAGCAGCGGCTGGCCAATACACAGCGCCGGAAGGATATGGCAACAGGGGCGGGAAGGAAAAGGGAAGTCCTTTGTTCTTCATCATCGCCATTATTGTTATCATCATGTTCATTGTAAGGAACAGGGGTGGAGGCCGCGGTGGTGGAATGATGAGCCGGCGCGGATACCGCAGGTCTTCGGCGTCGCCCATTTGGTGGTTGCCCATGGGTGGGGGAGGCGGCGGATGGTCCGGCGGCGGAGGAGGCGGAGGCTTCGGTGGATTCGGAGGCGGCAGCTTTGGTGGCGGTGGCGCTGGCGGTAGCTGGTAATTAAATTATGACCCGCGACGAGGGAGTACAACAGATACAATCAGATATTCACTGGGACGTGGCCGTGATAGGAGGAGGCGCCACCGGATTGGGCATTGCGCTGGAGGCGACCACCCGCGGATACAAAACACTGTTGGTCGAGCAATCAGACTTTGCAAAATCTACCTCGGGCAAAAGCACCAAGCTCATACACGGAGGCGTACGGTACCTTGCACAAGGCAATCTAAAATTGGTAAGAGAGGCCACGATCGAACGCGGCTTGCTGCGCCGCAATGCACCCCACCTTGTAAAAGACCAAACCTTCATCATTCCTATTTACGATCGCTGGCAGCAATTCAAGTACACGATCGGTTTAAAAATGTACGATTGGATCGCGGGCACGCAGAGCTTCGGTTCCTCGGTTTTTATCCCCCGAAATAAAATAATACAACAACTTTCCAATGTAAATACAGATGCATTGCTGGGTGTGGTGCTGTACCACGACGGCCAATTCGACGATGCGCGGCTTGCCATCAACCTCGCACAAACCATTGCCGATGCCGGCGGCACCGTTGTAAACTATATGCAGGTGACCGGCCTGCTAAAGGATGAACGCCAAAAACTTTCGGGGCTCATTGTAAAAGACCTGGAAACACTAGCGGGCTACACTATCCGCGCCAGGTCGGTAATAAATGCCACCGGCGTTTTTGTAGATGATATTATCGGCATGGATAATCCCGCGGCCGGTAAAAGTATTTGCGTGAGCCAGGGCGCGCACATTGTGGTAGATAAGAAATTTTATCCTTCACCACATGCCCTGATGATACCCAGGACCAGCGATGGCCGCGTATTGTTTGCCGTTCCCTGGCGCAATAAAGTGGTGATCGGCACCACCGATACGCCGGTAAAGGAAGCAAGCCTGGAGCCGCTGGCGATGGAAAGCGAGATCAGTTTTATATTACACACAGCGGGCCAATACCTCACCGAAAAGCCCCAGCGCAGCGATGTGCTGAGTGTATTCACAGGACTAAGACCGCTCGCTGCTCCCAAAGTGGAAGGGCAAAAGACAAAAGAAATATCGCGCAGCCATAAGATCGTGGTTTCCCGCTCGTGCCTTTTCACCATACTGGGCGGCAAATGGACCACCTACCGCAAAATGGGTGAGGACATGCTCAACCGCATAGAAAAAGAATTACATTGGCCCCGCAAACGAAGCGCCACAGCAACCTTGCACATTCATGGATACGCGGAGACTACCGGTAACGAGTACCCGATCTCATTTTATGGCAGCGATTATGCCGCGATGCGCTCGACGAAGGATGGCGGCGGTTGGATCAGCGACAGCCTGCAGATCAGCCAGGCCCAGGTGTATTGGGCAGTGCAGCACGAAATGGCTAGGACGGTAGAAGACGTATTGTCGCGCAGGACCCGCGCCTTGCTGATGGACGCAAGGGAAAGCATGCGCATGGCCCCGGCCGTGGCCGCCATAATGGCTTCCGCGCTTGGCAAAAACGAAGCATGGATACAGCAACAGGTTGCAGACTATTGTAACCTTGCATTAAAATATATCTTGAAATAATCTGAACCAACATGAACCAATACGTTCTTGCCTTCGACCAGGGAACAACCAGCTCGAGGGCTATTGTATTCGATAAAAACGGCGCCGTTGTGGCGGTGGCGCAAAAAGAGTTCACGCAAATCTATCCTCAGCCGGGTTGGGTGGAGCACAATCCCGAAGAAATATGGTACACCCAGGTGAGCGTGGCGGCCGAAGCAGTGGTAAAAGCAGGACTTACCATAAAAGACATCATCACCATCGGAATTACCAACCAGCGCGAAACAACCATTGTATGGGACAGGGAAACCCACGAACCTGTTTATAACGCCATCGTGTGGCAAGACCGGCGCACCGCCGCTTTTTGCGATGAGCTGAGAAAGAACGGTTCCGATAAAGAGATCCAGCAACGTACCGGTCTTATTCCCGACGCTTATTTTTCAGCCACCAAAGTAAAATGGATACTCGACAATGTTGCGGGAGCGAGGCAAAAGGCTATTAACGGCAAGCTTTGTTTCGGCACAGTCGATACCTGGTTGTTGTGGAAGCTTACTAACGGCCAGGTACATGTGACAGACGTGTCAAATGCCTCGCGCACCATGCTGTTCAATATCCATACCCTGGCATGGGATGCTGAATTGCTGAAGCTGTTCGATATTCCCGAAGCGATGCTTCCCCTGGTGAGATCCAACAGCGAAGTGTATGGTTACACCGAAAACGTGCTCACAGGAAGCATGGTGCCGCTAAGCGGAATGGCCGGCGACCAGCAGGCCGCGCTATTCGGACAGATGTGCGTGAAGGCCGGCATGGTAAAAAATACTTATGGCACCGGTTGTTTTATGCTTATGAACACCGGCAACAAACCGGTGCTGTCTAATAATAACCTTCTCACCACTATCGGATGGAAAATAAACGGCACTGTTCAATATGCGTTGGAGGGAAGCGTGTTCATAGCAGGCGCCGTGGTACAATGGCTGAGAGATGGACTGGAGCTCATAAGGAATTCATCGGATATTGAGCAACTGGCAGCCCGGGTGCAGGATAACGGTGATGTATACATGGTGCCGGCCTTTGCAGGCCTGGGCGCCCCATACTGGAACCAGCATGCCCGCGGCACCATCGTAGGCGTTACAAGAGGTACTACCGCCGCGCATCTTGCACGCGCCGCACTGGAAAGCATCGCATACCAGGCGAGGGATGTATTAAAAGCAATGGAAGCCGACGCGGGCTTCCCCATCAGTGAATTGCGGGTAGACGGTGGCGCTACGGTAAATAATATGCTCATGCAGTTCCAGAGTGATATTTTAAATACGCTGGTCATTCGGCCTAAGATCACCGAGACCACCGCATTGGGTGCGGCGTATATGGCGGGATTGGCAGTTGGCTTCTGGAGTGGTCTCCACGAGATTGAAGAATACTGGAAGGCCGATGCCATCTTTAAACCCGCAATGGACGAACCCATGCGCGAGCAACTTACGGGTAAATGGAGCCGCGCCGTGAAAGCAGCGCAGGCATGGGCGGAACCGGTGTAATGAGCAATCATCACAATTCGCCATTAACCATTCACGACTCATCATTCATTCAACATACATTTATGGAGATCACTGCATCAGGAATCATGAACCTCTTTTTTGGTGAGCTGGTCGGGACCTTCCTGCTCATACTATTAGGTAACGGCGTTGTTGCCAACGTAGTGCTTGGAAAAACAAAAGGCAACAACAGCGGATGGATCGTCATTACCTTCGGTTGGGCCATGGCGGTATTCACCGGCGTATATGTTGCTTCCAGGTCCAGCGGCGCGCACCTGAACCCCGCGGTAACTTTTGCGCTTGCCTTTTTGGAAAAAACCCCATGGGATGATGTACCGATCTATATCGCGGGGCAAATGCTGGGCGCCATGCTCGGAGCATTCATGGTTTGGGTAGCCTACCAACAGCATTTTACTGCTACCGACGACAATGCAGGCAAGTTGGCCGTGTTTGCAACAGGGCCCGCCATCAGGAGCCCGCTGCACAATTTGCTGACGGAGATCATCGGAACTTTTGTATTGATATTCGGCGTGCTCCAGATCGTTGCACCTTCAAACAGCCTCGGCGCGCTGGATGCATTGCCCGTAGCGCTGTTGGTGTTAGGCATTGGTATCAGCCTCGGTGGTCCTACAGGGTATGCTATCAATCCTGCAAGAGACCTGGGGCCACGGATCGTACACGCATTGCTGCCGATGCGCAAAGGCAGCAGTGATTGGGGCTATAGCTGGATACCCATACTCGGTCCGTTTATCGGCGCATTGCTGGCGGCTATGGTGTTTAAAGGATTAAGTATCACGCCATAAATAAGTCATTAGGTCATTGGTCATTAGGTCATCGGGTTATAAAAAAAGCAATAGGTCAATAGTGGAATACTATTGACCTATTGACTTAATGACCAATGACTCAATGACTCAATGACTTAAAACCCCTTCTGATCACCAATCTTCGAATTAATATAATCTGCCTGGTCTTTCAGCCCGGCATTTTGTTTTTTATTAGCCAGTCCTTTCAGCACAATATTATTGATGAAAGGATCGGTTTGCGGACGGAATGCCGCAGGTATCGCATTCCTGAACTCGATGATCATGTCGACACCTTTCTTCAGCTTCTCGGTGTCTTTTACTTTTTCCAGGAAGTTGGCGAAAACGGGCAGCTTGTCGAACTTGGCCTGGCTCAAAGGCAGATCGTCGAAGTTCTTCGCGATCACATCAAATGCAGTTTCATCGCCGAATTTGATCAGCGCTTCGGAAATGGCATCACCCAATTTTCCTTTGGCGGGCAGTTTTGCCAAACGCTGTGCTTCTTTATATCCCGCGGCGCTGTCAACAGCAGCCAATGCGTCCAGCGCCTCACCCGCAACGCTGTAAGAAGAATCGGAAAGCGACTTTATATATAACGCCTTGTATTCAGCCTTGTCGTAATTGGGCAGCAGGCTAATGGCCTTTGCACGCACAGTTGCCTTCGGATCTTTCAATGCCAGCTGGTAAATCACGGATTCCATAGCCGTGCGAACGTTCGGCTTGCGCATGTCGATCTTGCCCAGGGCATATGTGCGCAATCCATCGTACTTATCGGTCAGGCTTGCTTTGAGCAATTCGATTGCTTTCGCATCATCCTGGTTTCTTGCGGCAAAATCGATCGCTTCCCTGCGGTCGAGATAAAGGCCTGCGTTCTTATATTGGAATGAAAAATTATCGATGGTCTTGCCGCTCTCTCTTTTGTCGGTCAGCAGGTATTTATCACCGTCGAAGTTTACGAGGTCGGGCTTGGTATTGTACGTAAAGCTGAAAGTGTCAACTTTGTTTCGCACCCATATTTGTTTTCTTTCTTTTTTACCGCCTTCATAAATATCGATCGCCACAGGCAGTTTAAACACTTTACCCGTTGTTTGTGTCTGGCGCACGATCACCATAGCTTTTTTGTTGGCTTCGTCGTAAGAATAGTTTACGTCCAGCTTGGGATGGCCGCTGCCAAAAAACCATTGGTTGAAATACCAGTTCAGGTCTTTGCCGGTGATGTCTTCGAATGCAAGGCGCAGGTTGTGTGCTTCGCCTGCTTTGAATTTGTTGGAGGTAAGGTAAACGTTCAGCGCCTTAAAGAATGCGCTGTCGCCCACAATGTTCCGCAACATGTGCAAAATGCGGCCGCCTTTGTTATAACTAACGGCATCGAACATGTCTTCTTTGTCGCGGTAATAAAAACGCACCAGGTCTTTATTTTCGCTCTGGCTTTGAATGTAGCCGCTCATATCGGAATAATGATGGTCGTCGGCTGCGTCCTTGCCGTACTTGTATTCTCTCCACAAATATTCACTGTAGTTGGCGAATGATTCATTGAGCGCAAGGTTGCTCCAGCTTTCGGTCGTAACATAATCACCGAACCATTGGTGGAACAATTCATGCGCTATCACATCTTCCCAGGAGTTGCCGTCGACCAGTTGGCGTGCGTCCTGGTAAGCGCTTTCCTGGTGAATGGTGGCGGTGGTGTTTTCCATGGCGCCGCTTACATAGTCGCGGCTAACAATCTGGCCGTATTTCGACCAGGGGAACTCAACGCCGATAATGCGGGAAAAATAGCTCATCATTTCTGGCGTATGCCCGAATATTCTCCTCGCAACGGGCGCATATTCTTTTTCTACATAATAGCTTACTTCTTTGCCTTTGTAAGAATCCTTGATCACTGAATACTCGCCTGCGCCCATGAAGAACAGGTAAGGAGCGTGCGGCAGGTCCATCTTCCAGGTATCGGTGCGCGTGCCGTCGGTATTTTTCTTTTGCGACACCAGTATGCCGTTGGACAGGGTAACAAATTTAGCAGGAACCGTCATGGCTATTTCCTGGGTGGTTTTTTGATTGGGCTTGTCGATGGTGGGCACCCAAACGCTGGTGGCTTCTGTTTCGCCTTGTGTCCATAATTGTGTGGGCTTGTCTTTTTCTTCTCCTCTCGGGTTGATAAAGTACAGGCCTTTGGCATCAGTAATGGCCGCGCTGCCTTTCCCTTCAAATTCATCGGGCTTGGCGGTATACTCAATGTATACGGTGTATTGTTCGCCGCCTTTGTATTTTTTGTCGAGCTTGATGTTCATGATCATCCCATCGTATTCATACTTCAGCGGTAATTGGCTGCTGCCTTTCACGATGTTTACTTTATGGATATCCATTCCCTTGGCATCCAGGGTAAGGGAATCTGTAGCATAAAAATGCGGCTTCAGCGTTATCCATACTTTACCATTGAGGTGTGATTTGCTGAAGTCGAGGCGTGCATCCAGTTTGGTATGAACAAGGTCGTTGATGCGTGGCGCGGTTTCGCGGTAAATGGTTTTCCAGGTGGTATCGGCTTGTCGGCCGTCATGCTGTGCAATCAAAGACAGGCTGATGAATAAAATGATCATTAAAGAAACAGCTCTTTTCATATGTGCTTTTTTTTGAGACCCGTAAAGATATGCCTGTAAGATAGGCTTAGGCGTTATTTTCGCGCCAAAATTTTGATCAGTGGTGTTACTGAGGATGTATTTAATTAGATTTGTTTAGCTTTTAACGAATTATGAGCAGGAAAGCCGTATTGCTGGTGTTGTGCTTGGGATGGTTGTCGCAGCTTGCCGCGCAGCAGGAGTATTTCGTATTCATCCAGCACGAAAAAAATCAACCGTTTTATGTTCGGATGGCGGAGAAGACTTATAGTTCTTCCGCCCTCGGGCATATCATATTGCCGAAACTGAAAGATTCTTCGTACACATTGTTCATTGGATTTCCCAACAATCAATTTCCCGAGCATGAGTTTGTAGTGCGGCTTAATAAAAAAGATAGGGGCTATGAGTTGAAGAATATGGGCGAAAAAGGATGGGCCTTGTTCGACAGGTCGGACCTTGAGCTGGTATCGCCGGTAAAAAATACAAAGTCTGATTCCGGTAACGGCGGCGCAACGTTTATAAAACGGAACGATGATTTTGCGCGGTTGATGTCCGGAGTGGTAAACGATACTGCCGTGTTATATATAGCCGCGGTTGAGAAGAAGGCAGCGCCGGTGGCGCGCACCGACAGTACTGCTGCTGATTTGGCCAGCTTGCAAAAAAAGGTGCCGCAGGAATCGATGAAACCAGATACGGTGCGCGCTGTAACTAAGACCGATCTGCCGGTGCAGGAACAAAAAAAGCCGGCAACCGATACCACTGCGTTGGTAAAAACTATTACTGACCCGTGGGCGCAGCACCCCAAAAACCCTGTTACCGATACGGCTGCCAGTGTAAAGACCAATACCAAACCTCCGGTGCAAGAGCCTGTTAAAACGATCACCGATACAACTGCCATTGTAAAAAATACCGCGTTAGAGGATCAATCAAAAACCGGATCGCCGGTTCAAAAATCAGGTAAGACGGTGGCAGATACGTCCACTGCAAAAATTACTTTGCCGCAGCAGGATTCTTCAAAAACCGCATCGCTGGTTTCAAATGCTGATAAGGTTGTGGCCGATACAACGGCAAAAGTGAAAACTGATCCCGAGCCGGTAAATGATACTGTCTTTAATCCGCCGGCTTTGCCGGTAATTGCCCTGATTAAGCACTACACTACGGATACAGGATATTATATGTTGATGAAAGACGAGCAGGATAGCATCGATATTTTTATTCCTGTCGATGTAAGCGAGGTGGCTAAGAACGATAAGTCTTCCACAAAGCAGGACACCAAAACCAAGGCCCCGGCAACAAAGCCCGGTGAAAAGAAAAACGAAAAAAGCGACACAGGCCAGGTGAAGACGCTCAGCACTGAAAGTAAATCTACCGCGGTAGCGGATGCTGATACGGCGAAGCGCAATATGCTGAACCAGGAAAATTCTTCAAAGCCGGATACTTCAAAAAATGACGATTCCAGAAGGGATTTCTCCCGGGATAGTGCATTGACAACCAATACTTCTGGCGAACCCGCCTCCACGAAACAGCCAAATGTTACAGATAGCGGTAAAAAGCAATCGAAGCTGGTAATGATGAATTCCGACTGCAGGGTATTTGCCGCAGAGAGTGATGTAGACAAGCTTAGAGTGAAGCTAATACAGGAGAAGGATGCCGCGGCCAGGATCAGCGCGGCGAAGAAAGTGTTCAAAACCAAGTGTTTTTCTGCTGCCCAGGTAAAGGCCCTGAGCGAGCTGTTCCCCTACGATGACCAGAAATACCAATTTTTAGAGGCTGCCTATCCCTTTGTTTCCGATACTTCTCTATTCAAGGAATTGGTTTCCTTGCTTTCTGACCCCGTTTATGTCCAGCGCTTTAGGAAGCTGGTGCGGTTGGATTAATTATTGAGCGATTAATTGCAGGACCCTCTCTGCGCGGTCGGATATTCCGATTGCTCAACTGAACATATCGGTTTACTTTTATCGCTCTGATTTAGTTATCGTCGATTCCGGTCAGCCGTTGGCCTACCCGGTTACGCCTCAATAAGGGTCGCTCGTTAGCAGGGTATACTAAAACGGGAACGAGGCATGCATGAAAGCCGTAGGATTAACGTAAGATACACAAAGGATGAACGAAGGATAGGTGTGCCGCCGATGAAGATGGACCATTGATTTCAAAGGCCATACAGGATTCAGTCGCGATATTTCTCATTTCAATTGGGCAGCATTGGCCCCATGACTTCCGGCCATTAGGATGCACAACCTAGATTCGCTAGCCATTAACTATCAATTGTTTATGCCAGGCTTATTCAGTTGGGATCCTATTAACACGGATTGTCTTCGTTCATTATTATATTCGATTGCACTTGGTTACATCTTACAATTCCGATTACTTCGGGTTCATTTTCATATTCCGTTGCACGGGGTTGCGTCGCGTTAATTCCGATTACTTCAGCTCATTCTCCGACTGTCCCGTAAACGCTTAGACGTATTTTCGCCCTATGAAACGATATTTCCTCGAAGTGGCTTACCATGGAGCCCGCTACAGCGGCTTCCAGGTACAGGAAAATGCCGCTACCGTGCAGTCGGAGGTAGAGCGGGCTTTGGGAATATATTTCAGGAAAGCCATTGAGTTAACGGGCTCATCCAGGACGGATGCGGGGGTGCATGCCCTGCAGAATTACTTCCATTTCGACGCGGCCGAAGAAATACCGGCCGCTTCCCTATATAATATAAATGCGATACTGCCGCGGGATGTTGTTATAAAGTCCATGCGGGAGGTGCGGCCCAACGGGGAGGGGGTGATGCCCCATTGCCGGTTCAGTGCGCTAAGCCGGGAATACAGCTATTATATATACCAGGCCAAAAATCCCTTCCTGGCTGACCGGGCTTTTTTTTACCCGTACACCCTCGATATTTCCTTGCTGGAGCTGGCCGCCGCGGTTATTCCCGGATACACAGATTTTAGTTCGTTTTCGAAGCGGAGAACGCAGGTGAAGACCTTCGATTGTAATATTATGGTGAGTCGTTGGAGGCAGGTTGATGATTGCGTTGTGTATAATGTGAAAGGCAATCGTTTTTTGCGTGGCATGGTGCGTGGGTTGGTGGGTACGATGTTGCAGGTAGGAAGAGGAAAGATTATGCTGGAAGGGTTGAGAGAGATCATTGAGAAGAGGGATTGCACGTTGGCTGATTTTGCGGTGCCTGCGCATGGATTGTTTTTGACCGCTGTAGAATACCCGGAAAATATATTTGTATGAAATGCAGGCGGGGCTTGCATTTGAGGAAACGTTAACAGTAAAGTTCTGAAAATAGTTTGTGGGGAATGTGTACGTGCTTATCTTTGCAGCCCGCAATTGAAAAACGCGGAAGTTCTTTTAAGGAAATGCAAAATATAGGACAGAAGGATAAAAGATTGGTGATATGGTTGGATGGTGAATGATATCTTCTTATCTTTGCAGCCGCGAATAAAAAATGCGGAAGTTCTTAGGAAAAAATGTGAATTGAGTGTGAGGCTGGTGTGAATAAAAACCGGTGAAAAAATTGGTGAGTAACACGAAGCTTTGTATCTTTGCAGTCCGCTTCAAAAAAAGCGGTAGTTCTTCAAAAAATTCACGCGATCCGGGATAAGTTGATCCGGATAAAATCACAAGAAAAAATTTGGTGGAATTATAAAGGTGCGTAACTTCGCATCCCATTTGAAAAAATGGCCCGCCTGATGGCGGATGAAAGTTCTTTGAAAGTTTGGAAGCAGCAATACTCCGAGTCCGATGCAGATCGGATCGGGGGTAAGGTTTAGCGAAAATAATCGATCCGACAACGTTAATTTTCTAAGAGAATTTAACGCTAAGATCAAACAACATTTACAATGGAGAGTTTGATCCTGGCTCAGGATGAACGCTAGCGGCAGGCTTAATACATGCAAGTCGAGGGGCAGCAGGTCCCGCAGCAATGCGGGATGCTGGCGACCGGCAAACGGGTGCGGAACACGTACGCAACCTACCCATAACTGGAGGATAGCCCGGGGAAACCCGGATTA
>DASPKM010000006.1:0-963244 GCA_035628135.1 Chitinophagaceae bacterium
ACTGAGTTGCTCTTCTTCCCCGTAAGGAGTCCCTTGGACAAATACAAGGGCAACAGCCTCTGGCGTGGCCGCTGCACATTCTTCAAACAGGTCGACAATGCTCTTATCGGCAGGATAAGCAACAGATACATTGTTGAAGCCTTCGATCAATTGCTGCTCAGGCGAAGGAAGAATACTAACATCTCCAATAGCACCGTCCAGCGCAACGGGGAATTGTTCTATAATATGAACAATCCGCTTCGCAAACCATTCTATTTCCTGCTGGTTGAAATATTCATTCCAATAATGCAATTGTAATTGCAATGGCTGGCCGTTACCGAATTCCTGGATCACGAATTGCAGCGGCACACGCTCGTATTCATTGGCCAGCTGCAACAGGGTCGACTGCACACCTTCTCCAAAATCAAGCTGAAAATCGAACAGCTCATAATTGATGTTGATATCACACAGGTAACCTTCCGAAGCGTTGATTTTTAAATGCCGCGTGAGGTCGCCGGCCAAATAGTCTTTGTGATAATAATCCTGCTTTTGTGAAGCTGCTATTTCTTTCAGGGTTTCCACCACCGTGGCCCCTTGGCGGTATTCGCTCTTGTGCGGAAGAATGCCGGTGAACATCCCCACAATGTTCCGCAGCTTCCGCGAAGCCCTTTTATGCAGGTGAACGCCAAATACCAGTTCTTGATTTCCAGTGATCTTGCCAAAATAAATTACCAATGCCGCCGTAAAAATGTGTTGCATGCCCACGCCGGTTGTCCGTTTCAACATTTCGAGCATTGTTTGCTGCTCCTGCGTAAAATTGTACACATACAGGCTGCTCTTTTTGCTGTCCGTGGTATGCTGTACATATTTGCGCTGCAATAATTTCTGCGGCTTTGCCGAGATCTTGTTCTTCCAGTATGCGGCATGCGCCTCGTAGGCAGGCGAATGGCGGTAGGCAGACGCTCTTACCGCTTCTTCTATATAAGAGGGATAGCTAACAACAAGCTCTTCACCAGCCAACAGCGACCTGTACTTGGCAGCCACGTAATTCCACCAGACCACAAAACCGAAACCATCGCTTAGCAAGTGGTGGAACTTGAAGAAGAGCCAATGTTCATTCTCATCTACTTTCAACAAGTAGTATTCGCACAGCACCGCATTTTTCGAAAGCACAAAAGCTGTATTGAACCTTTCCTGCATCCATGCATGCGCATGTTGCCGCGGATCGTCCATTCCGGTGAAGTCTTTCTCAGTAATGTCAAGTCCGGAGAAATGCTGATCGATATAACCAACCGGCTCAGGCTGATTCACATCGAACCTTAGCGTAAACGCGTCGAATACCCTGGAGCCTGATAGAACGGCCTCGTGAAGCTTTTCAATGTTCACTGCACCCTTTAATATCACATAGCCCCCAATATTATAGAGAGGGCTCTGGACATTTATAAGCTGATCAGTATAAATGTCCTGCTGCGCCGGGTGCAGAGGGAAGGTTGTTTCTTGCATGTACGGTTCCACTTATGGTTTAAGTAACCAGCGGTCTTCAAAAGGGTTATTGAATCATCGGTTCGTCTGAAATTATAGCGCCAGTTCGCCTTCGCCTTGTTTTTCGTACAGCAGCTCTTTCTCGCCATACAAACGCTCTGCAATAATTTCTCTTTCGTGGCACAGCTTTACGAGCTTGTTCGATTGAACAATGGGGTTAGATTCGTCAGTGTATTTTATACTGCTGATAAATTCCACCCAGGGCTCCTGCCCCATGGCGTATACATATACTTCTTTAGGATTGAATATATCTACCAGCGACATTCCTTTATCACAATCCGATCCGGCCAGCCTGCGGCTTCCGTCCTGGTCTCTCGGCAGCTTCTTGGTAAACAATGGACCATACAACCAGCTCGATGGAGCGCCGTCGCATTCCATGCCCAGGAACATTACGTCCACTTCCCCGATCTTCTTCGCAATATGCTTGTACAATGCGGGTTCCATGATGCGTGAGTCTGCAAGGAACATCAGCTTGAACGAGCCGATCTTTACCAGGTAGCAGGACTTCGTAAGAATGTTCATATCGGAATGCTCGCCAATAAAGGGCAAGCCTGTAATTACTGCGTCGTGGAAGCGGATGGTTTCCATTTCATCAATGGCAAACACATTGGAGAAACCGGCGTGCTCGAACATCAGCTTCAGATCGGGGTCTTCCAGCCTTCCGCTATTGGTGCGCGGCACGATCAGGTTCTTAACCTTATGTTTCAAAGGCAACAAGGTCTCGAATAAGATATGGTCCTGGTGATTGTGCGTTATCAGCACATAGTCTATCGAATCCGGCAGGTCCACATCGGAGAAATGTTCTACATCTGAATCGTATCCATAATAACTGATCAGCGGGTCCACCAGTATGCTGATGTCTTTTGTTTCTACCAATATACAGGCGTGGCCGAAGTAACGCATCCTGATCTTATCGCCGGTATATTTCTTATAAGGTGGCGGCGGTGTTTCCGTAAAGAATGTTTCGAACAGCGACGATTGTGCTTCGGATATTCCCAGCATGGCCTTGATATATCCCAGTGTTTGCGGATTGCGCTTCATTTTAGCCAATTCATCTATGCCGGGATGATCGAATGGGATATTAAGGTGCAATACCTCCGGCTCATTTAATCGGGGTGTGCTCAGCACAAACGGACGATGGTCATTATCGGTCACCCACAATGCGATGCTTTGCATAGAGGGCTTATAAAATTCACTTTGATACAGCAACGATTCAAAGAACCTGAAACCGGGATTGTTGTTGCGGTCGTAGAATAGCTCCACGTATCCTTTCAGGATCGGTGGAACCTTCTCATATACTGTTTCCAGCCCAAAGCCCTTGGCTTCTGCTACCAGCATCCTGTCAAGATCCTTTACCGCTTTTGCAAACTGTATCAGCTTATCGTGTTTGGTGAGCGTGCTTTGTTGCAGCGCTTTTACTTCTTCCACTCTTCCGCCTCCAAAGTCCATAAAAGGGCCGCCGCGCATTTTCGGGTTCAACACTGCCTCGGCGTGAATGGAGGGCGCGGCCAGGTAAGATTCCATGATGGTCAGGTGTCTGCCCACGATGTTCATGGCAGCAGTAGCTGGCGAAACCAGGTGGCTCCATGCATACCAGTTATCAACGAGCGGCTCAAATACAACGTTTGGTTTCAGGTAAAGTTTTCTTTCATCCATGGTAGTTCGCTTTGTATTATTGGGTTGCTTACTTTTTGTAATAGCTGAGTTATTCAACAAATATTTTCATACCGATATTGAAAAAAATAACCGCAGCAGCGGCTTGCTGCCCGTGATTGATTAAATAGGATTGAGATAACCTCTCCTGGGAGATGGTAGTGTTTCGGTGGTATTGGTTCAGTTAGGTTAACGAGTGTTTTCAAGGTTAGGGTCGGATAGCTTATTCTGGAAAAGTTCTTAAACGTACAATTACGGCGACTGGAATTTCGATAGGAAGGAGGTTTTGAGCGCTGCTTCATGTAACATTCACATCATCAAACCTTTATGCACCCATTTTGTTCGCGCCACAATGTACAAAACTTACCCTGAAGAAACAACCCCTTAATCGGGCGAAAACACCCGATTTTCTTCAGCCGTTCGTCTTCTGCCCGGTTAACCACACGCGGAAACCAACACATGCATTTCCCAACACACTGAAAACAAGGTTTTAAACGAAATAAACGGCATTTAAATATGTGGAAAATAAATTGTCATGGCGGGTTTGCGTGACACTGCGATTGTCGTAAAATTACCTGGGACATTTACGAAAAAGATACTAATCGTACCTTCCAGCCCAATTAAAAATTTCTCAGACATGCCCATGGACTTCATCCTCACACCCAACGCTTCACCCCCAGGCGGCCATTATTCTCAGGCGACAGTATTCGAAAACCTGGTTTTCACCGCTGGTCAGCTTGCTATTACATCCGCCGGTGAGCGCCTTAGCGACGGCACCATCGAAGAACAAACCTTGCAGGCATTGAAAAATGTGCAGGCAATATTAAAAGCTGCCGGCAGCGACATCGATCATGTGCTAAAAACAACAGTGTTCGTTGCAGACATCAGCCTCTGGGGCAAAGTAAACCAGGTGTACAGCGAATTCTTCGGCAGCCATAAACCTGCCCGCTCCATTGTACCGACAAAAGAACTGAACCATGGTTTCTTGATAGAGATCGAAGCCATTGCAATAAAAAAACAAGTATGATCACCCAGCAATCTATTACCGATGCGCACGAACGCATCCGTCCATATATTCATCAAACCCCTGTGCTTACCTCCAGTTACCTGGATGAGCTTACTGGTTGCAAATTGTTTTTCAAGTGCGAGAACATGCAAAAAGTAGGTGCGTTCAAAGCACGAGGCGCCATGAATGCGGTCCTGATGTTGAGCGGTGATGAATTACAAAAAGGAGTGGCCACACATTCTTCGGGTAACCATGCACAGGCTTTGGCAAGAGCTGCAAAGGTTATGGGAGTTCCCTCATATATCGTAATGCCACGCACCGCGCCCGCCATTAAAAAAGCAGGTGTGGCCGGCTACGGCGGACAAATATTTGAATGTGAGCCAACACTGGCCTCCCGCGAATCTATGCTGGCCGATGTAGTGTCAAAAACGGGCGCCGTTGAAATACATCCATTCGATAATTACCGCATCATCGAAGGCCAGTCTACCGCCGCAAAAGAACTGTTTGAAACGGTGAATGATCTCGACGTCATTATTACACCGGTAGGCGGAGGCGGATTGTTGAGCGGGACGGCATTGGCGGCAAGCTTCTTTTCACCGCGCACTGTTGTGCTTGGGGCAGAGCCCGAAGGCGCGGATGATGCTTCGCGGTCCATGCAAAGCGGCAGCATAGAGCCCAGCCAGGCCAATACCATTGCAGATGGGTTGCTTACCAATCTGTGTCAAAAAACCTTCGGCATTATTAAGGAGCATGCGCGTGAGATCATCACCGTTTCCGATGAAGAGATCAAAGCAGCGATGCGGCTGGTATGGGAAAGGATGAAGATCATTGTAGAACCTTCTGGTGTAGTGCCGCTGGCTGCCATTATAAAGCGAAGCAAGGATTTTGCAGGAAAAAAGATCGGTATCATTTTCTCCGGCGGAAATGTTGACCTGCAGAAGGTGCTGCAATATTTGTAGGCGGCGCGCTAATATATTTTTATCTGCAGCGGCTGATCGGCGCTTATCCATGCACGGTGCATGTGTTCGCTGTTGAAGCTGATGCCGATGTTGCCCGATGAGTCTATGCCTATCACCCCTATATCCCCTTTGGTATCCTTGTTTTGATGATGGATTACGAAATCACAGGCTTGCTGCATATCATATTGCTGCAAGTCTATCGCCGATGATATGGCGTGTGCGATCACACCGCCGATAATGAACTCACCATCACCAGTACACGAAACAGCACAGGTTGCATTGTTGGCATAAGTCCCGCAACCTACGATCGCGCTATCCCCTATTCTGCCAGACAGCGCGTTGGTGGTACCGCCCGATGATGTGGCGGCTGCAAGGTTACCTTTTTTGTCAATGGCAACCGCGCCTACGGTGCTGTGCATCTTTTTTTTCAACAGTTCGGTCACTGATTTTTTATCGCGCTCTTCCATAAAGCTGTCGTACTGGTGTGCTGTTACGAAATAAGCATCGGTTTCGGGTTCGAGGCCCGCGGCAATCGCCAGCTCGGAAGCGGCGATGCCGCCTACCAGCACGTGCTCGGTTTTTTCCATGATATACCGCGCAAGCGAAACCGGGTTCTTTACATTTTTTATGATGGCAGCCGCTCCCGATTTTTTTGTCTTTCCATTCATGATGGATGCGCACATCTCTACCTCGCCTTTATTATTCAATGCGCTTCCCCTGCCTGCATTGAACAGGGGATCATCTTCCATTAGCTTTATGGCCTCTTCTACCGCCTCTACGGCGCTTCCTCCTGCTTCCAGTATTTCATATCCCGCCCTGATGGCCTTTTCCAAGCCTGATGTATAGCCTTCGATATTTTTTCTTATAAGCTCAGAATCGGGACCGGCGCCACCATGAATTGCTATTGCTATCTTTCTCATCATTTTACCCTTTCTCTTTTTTTCTGCACCTGCATTTTACGTTCTTTGATAGAAAACCGCGATCCTTTTGAAAGCAGGTGCACTTTCAGGTTTTCTACATAGATCGGCGTGTCTTCCTCCGCTTCGATTATGTTGGTTTGCTCTATTTCTTTACCGTCTATGATCACCACCATGCCCGATCCACGGCATTCGGCATCAAAGCCGTTTTTAACAATCATCACCGTGTCCTCACCCAGGCCTATTCCCAACGCTTCCGGGTTCATAACGATGGCGTGCGCCAGCCTGCCGAACCTTCCACGTTTAATAAAATGCGTGTCGACAATACAAGTATCGAAGATTCCCAGGCCCGCGGTGATCTTCAAATCATTTTTCAATAAAGCTTCACGCACACCGCCTTCATATATCATTATCGAGGGCATTACCATGGCCCCGGCACTCGTGCCCGCTACCACAAAATCCTTATCATGCTGGTATTTTTCTTTAATGGTCTCTACGCAGGGTGTTCCTCCCAATATCGCGGAAAGTTTGAACTGGTCGCCGCCTGTAAAAAACACCGCATGCGCATCTTCGATCCTTTGCTGGAATTCGGGGTTGCGTGCCTCTATCTTATTCTCGATCTTGATAAAGCCCAGGTCTTTAAACCCGATCTTTTTAAAAGCGTCCCTGTACATCTTTTCAATTTCGTCAGGCACAGCGGAAGCGGTGGTGATCATTTCTATTCTTCTCTTGCCGTGATTCACGCGAAGCAGCTCTTTCAGGATCTCGAAGTTTTCAAATTCCTTGTTTTTACGCTGTATGTCCGGCCCATTGTTATCTCCCTTGTCCTCACCGCCTCCAATGATCAGTAAAGTTCCTCTCGGTGTCATTGTACAAACTTTTAATTGTCATAAAATCATGCGGTCAGTTCCATGCCCGAGGCTTTGATGTCTTCTTCCTGTGCCTTGCTGACAAAATCGAGCGTCGCTTGGACGGTATCGGTAAAGACTACGATAAATGCTCCGTTGCAGGCATGCTGCATGGCATACCGTATCGCGTCCCATTCATCGGAAATCACTATTATCTCGGGCTTCTTGCCTGTTTTATCGATGCCTTTTCTAATCAGTTGCGTGATCTCTTCATTGGTCCTGCCCCTGGGATCTTTATCATGCCGGATGATGATCGTGTCGAACATAGCTGCGGCATGGTATCCCATGTTGATGATGTCTTCATCGCGTCTGTCGCCCGGGCAACCAACAATGCCGATCTTACTGCTGGCCTCTACCTTTTCCATGAACTTGCCTGCCTGGGCAAATCCATCGGTATTGTGCGCATAATCTATCATCAGGTCGAAGCAACGGAAGTGAAAGATGTTCATACGGCCGGGAGTAAGTTGCGGGCCCGGCACAAATGATTGCAATGCCTTGCGGATGGTCTTTGCTTCAAAGCCACGGATGGACGCGGCCAATATCGCCGGCAGGATATTGCTGATCATACAGGTTGCGCGCCCGTCCAGCGTCAACGGTACTTCCTTTACTTTTGCGATCCTAATCCGCCATTCCCCTTTACACAAGGTGAAGTACCCTTTCTCTACTATTGCCGCCCAGCCGCCTTCATCGCAATGTGCCTGTATCCTTTCACTATTTTCCTGCACACTGAACAAGGCCACGCTGCAGTCTACTTCTTTGCGCATGGCGTACACCAGGTCGTCGTCGGCATTCAGTATGGCATATCCATCGCGGGAAGTGCTGCGCGCAACAACGCTTTTCACTTTGGCAAGCTCTTCGAGCGTATTGATGTCGTTTAATCCCAGGTGGTCATCCGTTACATTGGTGATGATGCTGATATCGCATTTGTCAAAACCCAGTCCCGAACGCAGAATGCCGCCGCGTGCGCATTCCAGTACGGCAAAATCTACGATAGGGTCCCGCAAGACGGCTTCCGCGCTGGATGGTCCGCTGCAATCACCATAATATATTGCCTGGCCCTGGATGTAAATGCCGTCCGTGGTGGTGTAGCCCACGGTATGTCCTGCCTGTTTTGCAAGATGCGCAACCAGCCGCGTAGTAGTTGTTTTTCCATTGGTGCCTGTTACCGCTACGATGGGAATGCGCGAGCGGGAGCCTTCGGGAAATAACATTCTCATTACAGGTTCTGCCACATTACGCGCAGTGCCTTTGGTCGGTGAAAGGTGCATGCGGAAGCCCGGAGCTGCATTTACTTCCAATACACCGCCAGTTTCAGCAGTGATGGGCGTTGAAATATCCTGGGCAATGATGTCGATGCCGCAAATGTCCAGGTTCATGAGCCTTGCTATACGTTCCACCATGAATACATTGTACGGATGGACAACGTCGGTAACGTCTCTGGCGGTGCCACCAGTGCTGAGGTTGGCAGTATCCTTTAAAAATAAAATCTCGCCAAAAGGCAAAACAGAATTAAGTGTCAGATTTTTTTCTACCAAAATGGAATTGGTGCGCGCATCTACTTTAATAGTCGTCAACACTTTTTCATGGCCTTCGCCGCGGTTGGGATCACTGTTGGTTTGCACTATCAATTGCTCGATGGTTGACCGGTCATCGCCTACCACCATGGCAGGCGTTCTCCTTGCTACCGCTTCCAACTTGTAATTGATTACCAGGAAACGATAGTCAAGCCCGCTTATAAACCTTTCTGCAATTACGTCCTCCGACATTTGCTTTGCCGTTGCAAACGCTTCGATAGCCCTTTCGCGTGAATTGATATTGGTAGTTACGCCCTTGCCCTGATTTCCATTGAGCGGTTTAATCACCAGCGGGAAGCCTACCTCGGATATTACTTCCATCAATTCTTCTTCAGTGCTGATGACCCTCCCTTCAGGCACGGGGATAAATCCCGATGACAAGATTCTCCTGGTTTGCTCTTTGTCCGATGCAAGATCAACGCCTACGCTACTGGTGGTGCAAGCCATGGTGGCGCACACTATTTTCTGATGCACTCCATGGCCGAACATGATCAGGGATTCCTTGTTCAGCCGCCTGTAAGGTATGTTTCTTCTTTTTGCTTCGTTGATCAGCGATTGCGTGCTGGGACCTAATCCTTCTTCTTTATTTATTTTCATCAAGGCTTTGATATCATGAGCAATATCATATGGAATATTCGATTCCAGGGTCTGCACAATGCGTACGGCCGCTTCTGCTGCGTATTTGCCGGCATTCTCAACCTGGTAAGAAAAAATTACATTACTGATGCCTTTTTTTCCCGTTGGTTTCGCACGGCCGAAGCCACATGGCATTCCGGCCAGCGACTGCAATTCAAGGGCAACATGTTCTATTACATGGTCCAGCCCGGTGCCTTTTCTGACGCGTTCAAAAAAGCCACCGGGCTTGTTTTCGAAACAACGATGTTCGTATAGCGACGGAATCAATGCCTCAAGGCGTTCCTGGAAACCGTCGATGGTATTAGTGGGAAAATTTTCCGACCCTTCAAGGTCCAATTTCAGTACGATTAATTGCTGCCGGTAGGTGGACCAATAGTTAGGACCTCTCATGACCGCCACACTTAAAATTTTCATACATATCTGCTTTAGATGAATGTTTAAGTTTTGAGCGAACTGTTGATTAACATGTCAACATTAAGAAAAGCAAATAAAAAAAATATGCCAGTGGATTATTTGCAGCCGCTGGTGCAGTGCAATTTCAATTTGCACATTTAACGCATTGCTGCTAATAGCTGTTTACACATCGGCGCAAAAAAAAGCGGTCCTTGCGGACCGCCTTAAAAAAAAGCAGGGTTAAGGGGGATTTACAATTTTGATAATGTTTTAATACCATCGTCGCACAGTGCGTGGTTATAAATTCTCAGCTCGTCGATAATTCCATTAAAGAAATACGGAAAGAGAGCGCTATCGTGTTTGCCGATGAATATGCTGTTTCCATTAGCGGTAAATGGTTTGTAACCGGGCTCGAACATGCGGACCATCTGGCCATCTACGTAAAACCGTGCATACCTTCCATCGTAAGAGAAGGCGATGGCATACCATCTGCCGGTTTGTACTACATCTTTGCTGCCGGAGCCTGGAGCAGTGCCCTGGGGGATATTATTGCCGAATTGAGCAGTAAATATCATCCTGGTTGCGTCGAATGGAACGGCGCAATTATTAACAGTGTCAGCTATCCTTAAATAATAGAAGCCGTTCACATCATCCGGAGTGCCCTTGCTGAGAATATTGCTTCCTTTGCACTGTCCGGTATAAAATCCATTGACTTTAACAACGGCAAACAGGGTAATATTTGTTGGATTGAGGCTGGGACTGTTGGGGACGACCATGTAGGAACTGGTACCGTTGAACAGGTATGCGTTATTAGCCACACCGCGCCTGTCCGCTGTTGGCGTGGCATTGTTGAAAGTGATATTGTTATTGTACTGGGTGGAATCGAGCAAGGTGCCGTTCCGGAAGGTGTATTTGGCAACCATACCGCTCTCGCAGTCGCAAACAGTATCCCTTACAATAGTGGTGTCGCGCACTACGGTAGTGTCATGAATAGTTATTGTTTTCTTGCAGGAAGTAATGGTAGTGGAGCCTGCCACCAATAGCATGACAGCAAAAAAGGACCCGAAGATCCCGTATAAGATTTTCATTGGGCGATCATTTAGTGTTTAGAGGTAAAAAAGGGTTCAACCGTGAAAGTAACGGAATATGATGCACCTATATTTTC
The DNA here is from genome assembly GCA_035628135.1 of Chitinophagaceae bacterium. Classification (GTDB taxonomy): domain Bacteria; phylum Bacteroidota; class Bacteroidia; order Chitinophagales; family Chitinophagaceae; genus DASPKM01. The sequence continues at coordinate 10,733 of DASPKM010000006.1, forward strand.
TGCTGGCGAAATATTGTAAAAACTTGTCCCTGATCAAGAAAAAGGCGATCATTTCCGAAATTTGGAGGATCTTATAAGCATTCGTTACCCGGAAACGCATCCAAATTACCCGCCCCTGTGCCGCTCCATCGATAATTTTCCTGCGCCGGTGAACAGGAACAGGACAGATGCTGCCCATATTGCCCATGCGGCAAACGAATCTGTGATAGCATCTTTCATATGCGCGGCGATAATGGCCACGCTAAAATTGATGATCATGATAATAGCAGCGGGACGCATCCACCAACCCAAGGCATACAATATGCCGCAAATGAATTGCGCATAAATGGAAACGTTCGCCCCAACCGAAGGCAGTGGCAAATGCAGGGAATCAAAAAAACTGATTACACCTGTTACAGGTTTTTGCCGGACAACAAAAGGCCAGACGCCGGCAATCAATCTCCAGGCAATTACGAGCCGGAGAAAGATGATGCCGTAGTCTTTACGTTTGTTGAAAAAGGAATTAACTCGGTGGAGCATGTAGTAAGTTACCCATGCCCCACCATGGTATGTTTTGAAATATTGCTAATTTACTTACCTCAGCTGGTACACTCTCACATAATCCACATACATGCTTGCGGGCAGTTTGCTATTATCTATGGTTTGTCCCGGCCAGTTGCCGCCCACGGCCATGTTGAGTATAAAGAAGAATGGCCTGTGAAACTCTTCGGTACTGTTGATATTGTTCAGGATGTTCGCTTCGTGGTATTTTACGCCGTCCACAAACCATTTGATGGCACTGGAGTTCCATTCAATAGAATAAACATGGTAGTTAGATGGAGAAGTGCTGGTGTTTCCGCCATATTGAGCATATCCATTGGCATCCCAATGAATGGTGCCATGCACTAAGCTGGAAGTATTGACGTGTTCCATAATATCTATTTCACCGCACCGGGGCCAACCGACGCTGGAAATATTACTGCCAAGCATCCAGAAAGCCGGCCATAGTCCCTGCCCGAGCGGCAGCCTGATACGGGCTTCCATTCTTCCATAAGTGAATTGGCGTTTGCCTTGTGTTTTGAGCCTTGCGGATGTATAATTGGCGCCTCCAAAGCTCTCGCGCTTTGCGGTAATGACGAGATTTCCATTGGATACTGTAGCGTTTTGCGACCGGTAATACTGTTGTTCATTATTACCCCAGCCGCCGGCGCCGGTTTCGAATGTCCAATTGGAGGTATTTACCGATGTGCCGTTGAATTCATCGGACCATACTAATTGCCAGGCAAGCGCGGCGGCCGCCGAGCCTGCCTGTTGCTGGGCGAGTGATAATTCTTTGTGAATGGGCTTGATCTCTTTTTTGCAGGATGTAAGAATGAAAGCAGCTGCAACGGCGCATGCGGACATGGGTATGCGCACCAGGATAAGTTTCATAAATGGCAAGTTTTTGTTTTGGAATAAGGTTCACCTGAATTTATAGGTATTAAATGCCATTGCCGCAATTTGATACTACATCTCTACTACATCATGGGTAAAAACACTCCCTGCGCGCAGGAACACTTGCGGTTTTTGCGCCTCGATGATAATGATGAATAGTGGGTATTATCTTTTAACGTTGAGCATTTGCCTGGCCGGAGCATAATTCCGTTCGGCCGACAGTATTAGCAGGTTGTTGGATTGGTAATCATTTTTGGTAACACCCCGGCCGTCGCGGTACATCAAAGCAAGGTTATACATGGCTACAGGCTCGCCCAGGTCAATTGCCTGCTGGTAATAGGTTGCCGCCTGCGTGGGGTTGGCTTTTTCTTCTATGGTACCGAGCACCGTATAGGCTACCGCAATGCCGGCCTTAGCGGCCTTATTCAGCCATTGCTTTGCAAGGGCTTCATCTTTTTTTCCGCCGAGACCATTCAGGTACATGAATCCGGCGCTATACATTGCTTCGGGAAAGCCCTTTGTTGCAGCTTGCTCCATCAGCTGTGCGCCCTTTACAGTATCTTTTAAGGGCGGCGGCACCTGTAATAAGATATAGGCGAGCCAATAATCGGTCATCGCGCAGTTCTTGCCGGATTCCTTCTGCAACATGCTAAGCGCGCTTTGCACATCGTTTCGCGCAAGTGCTGCTAACGCGTAGCGCCCGTTTGCAAGCGTAGCAGGGTCGCAGGCAAGTGAAGTTTTTCCAGACTTATAAATATAATAACTTATATAATTGCTTTCGGCCATAGCTTTTCCGTTCTTGAAATCGCCGATGGACCTTTTTTCGAACGGGATCACCACTTTGCCGGTTTTATCAATTACGCCGGTTTGCTTGTCGGCATCGAATGCGCTCTTGCCCGTGCTTACAACAGCTACTCCGTCTGAAAAACGGCCTGCGCTGATGTAGGCTGGTTTTATTACAACCGTGCCTTTCTTATCGATGTATCCCCATAATCCATCCTGGGTGAGCACTGCGGCCAATCCCTGTGAAAAAGACATGGCATTTTTATAGGCCGGTTTTATTACTACCGTGCCGGCTTTATCCATGTAGCCACTCAGTCCGCCTTCGCTGAACACTGCCAGTCCCTCGCTGAAATAAGGCTGGCTCTTGAATCGTGCTGCCTGCAGTGCGCCTTTCATGTCTATTACTCCCCAAACGTCTTTGTCACTGTTCAATCCTGAGCTGCCGGTAATTTTTACCGGGTATAATCCATCCGAGGGTATGTGGTAAACGGTAACAAATTCCTGCGTAGTAAGCATTTTTCCTGTCTTGTCGATCAATGCCTGGTAGCTCTTATAACCGGCAGGCGAAGATTCTGATATAGATACCACAGCCACGCCATTTTTAAAAGGCATCACGTGATTGTAGGCGGGTTTGATCACCATGTTCCCATTGAGATCGATATAACCTTTGCGGAAAGACATTACACCGCTGCCAAGGTCGTGGGGGATCGATACACCTGCAAGTCCCTCCGAAAATACATCGGCATCCAGGAAAGGTCCTTTTATTTTTACTGTGCCGGTTTTATCGATGTATTGCCATTCCTTGTCGGCAGTGGCAACCGCGGCAAGTCCCTGCGAGAATGATTTCGCGTATTTGTATTGAGGAGTGATTTGCACCAATCCCTTTGCATTGATGTACCCATACTGGTGTCCCTTGTAAGCATCGCCGGTGGCCACCATGGCCATGCCTTCGGTAAAATCCTCTGCTTTGGTGTATTTCGGTATTACCAGTTCGGTGCCGTTTGGCAGGCAATAGCCATACCGTATGCTCGCATAGTCGGAGGCGGATTTTTGTCCTGCCCATACCCTGCATATACCTTCAGATGGGCGCATGATCAAATTATATTTGCCCGGCGTTTTTGAATTACCCGCGGAATCTGCAAAGCCGTAGAATGCTACTTCTTTAAAATCAGCGAGATAGGTGAATACATCTTGCGCGGAAACAGTGCTGGCAAAAACAAGCATAGAGCAGGCCAGGGAAAGGATTTGCTTCATATCGGTTGGTCTGGGGTTATAAAAGATTTGAAGATAGTGTTTGCAGGCGAAATAAGGAAGGGATGGAGGCGGGATTGAGATGATTTGGGTCAAGAATTGCGCATGAATTATCCGTTTATGAAGCTTGTAAATGAAATTTCAAAATTCGTTTTTTTGGAGAGACTTATACATTTACCGGTGGTGATTCAACATCTAATTCCGATTAAATTCGTATTTTATCCCGGTCATTTCAATGTTCTATGGACTAATAATTGCCATGTACTATTTAGACACCAAGCGACATAACCCTTCACATATCCATGCTCGTTTTGGAGAAATGGAGGGTGTTTACGAAATACCGGGTAGGCAATCCACTCGAGGGCCCTTTGCCGGCAAATAAAGAGAAGCGTATCCAGGCATGGATTTGAAATCCACCAGGAAGAATTGAAGGCCAATTGGAATTGGCTGTTGATGGCAACAAGATTTTCAAAATTGAGCCGCTTAAATAACATGTAGGGACCCGCGCGTTTTTAAATGTGCTAATCATTACATTTACCAATAATGAAGTAAAACAGTTTGATCTTAGTGGTTATCTGGCTTATCCTGTTTACAACGCGCTAAAAGACGAAGGTTTTTGTAAAAAGGCAAAAGTGTCTAACGGAACGGTTATATGGGATGAGAGTATGGATTTTGATCCTGACACGCTTTATCTGGAGAGCAAGCCCGTTTGATTGAAACAATGCAAAAATAAAAAAGCGAAGCGCCCGTTCCGGCCCTTCGCTTTGGTTTCCCCTAAAAAACAATACAATAAGCAATTATTTAAGTACCTGCACTTTCTGCCTTTCACTTCCGTGGTCATTTATAATTTCTATCACGTAAATCCCCATAGGCAGGTCGCTTACATTGATAGAAGCGCTCCTCGTTCTGTTGAATTTCAAATATTTCTTGATGTTTCCTTCCTGATCGTAAATCTTCACCGCATGGAAACCGGCATCACGTGCGGACGCATCTGATCCCTCCACAGAAACCTTGATAGTAGACCGTGCAGGATTAGGCGAAACGCGATAACCATAACAACCGCTCCAGATGGTCACTCCATCGGTGCGCGGAAGTCCACAGAGATCAGTATAGTTTACTTTTACAGCTCCGCCGCCGGTAACACCAACATAAGTAGAAGCTGAGTATGGGCTATGAATATTAAAATTGCTGGGGTTAGTAGGCGCATACCAATACCAGTTGGATCCTTTAGATGCATCAGCGCCTAAGAACCATGTTCGCCAGGTACCATTGCATCCGCCACTTTGATAATAATCGATAGTTGCATAAGGAGCACCTATAACAAATTCATGTCGCCGCGTAGCAGAGATTCCACTGCATGGTGTGGTAATTGTTACTTCTACCCAGGCCAACCCCGTGCCGGTAGCCTGAATGGTTACCTGGTTAGTAGTGCTTCCGCTAACGCCGGAAAGGTTGCTGCTCCAGGTCCATGAATAGGTTGCACCCGAAATACTTTTTACGGCAAAACTGCCGGTGCCTCCACCGCACACATAGGTAGAACCCACCTGCGAAATTTTAGTGGAGGCGTAATAATTCACTGTGTTAGGCTGGTCGTACGGGACACCTGTGCGCGTATGGCGAACAACTGAAAGCGCGCCCCATTTCGATTCCCAGTAGCCGGCGTGGGTAGTGGAACGAACAGCCGAATGATCGCCGCAATGATAATGCACTTTGTCGGCCTCCGACTCATTGCATACCTGTATAAAACAACCGTCGGTCCAGTATTTGTCGATGTTATGCGTATTGTCAAAGCAAGCTCCCATATCTGTAGAAGCGTTGTTGATCCAGACCTTGTACGTATTCCCCTCCCTTAGGTGCCAGGCATAGGAATGGCAATTGTATTGTTGAGAAGCATCACCTATGATGGTAATGCCAAGATAACCGAATTGGCTTTGCGTTTGCGAGTTATAATATTGTATCTGCGCCTGGCTGAACTCAGAAAAAGTAAGCGCGGAAACGGTGCCGCCTTTACAGGTGTAAACCGTTGTTTGTGCAAAACCTATCGAGCAAAAAAGAATAGATATATAAGTAGCGATATATTTCAGCTTCATAAAATAATAGTTTAATAATGAAGAATCTGCCAGGGGCTATTTGGCAGCGATGGTCCTTGCCTTATTGATGACCCGGAAAAAAGCTTCGCGGTCGGTCAGCATGCCCGTGGCCGCAAACTCCTGCATGGGTTTAGACGATGTCATCGATCTCGTAGCCTGATCGCCAAGGGCAGCCGCCAGCTTTACAATGATCCTTCCAGTGGAAGCCTGATTGACAAATCCATACAAGCTATCTGTGGCAATAGCATTGAAGTTTGACAATGTTTTGCTCAACAGTTGTCTTTTTTCAGCAGGCTCCATATTACCGATGATCTCATCCTGAACAAGTATTGCATCGATCATCATCACGAAAAATGTATACTGTCCTTTTTCAATTTCCGTTCTCAATTGCCTGTGGCCTTTAACATCAACGGTTTTGTACAAATCCAGCAATCTGGCAGGTGCATCCCTGCGCGTAAGCAGTTCTGCAATGCCGTTGAAACTTTGTTTCCATCTGTCAAACGACATTTGTGGGGTGCTGTGAATGAGCAGAACGGTAGACGCCGGGTACTGCAGGCACGTTTGTATAAGCGCTGCGGTTGAAAGCTTCGTTAATACATCTGGCGGTATCTGGCAGGCCGCATACATGTCCTCTACAGTTTTAAATGACTGCCATTGTTCCGAGCCCGGTTTTACTGGAAAATCATACGGTGTGTTGCTTTGTTGTCCGAAAGAGACGCAGGCCCAAAGCATAAAGCCGAGGAATAGAAGTTTCCTTTTCATTTTAATAGGATTAAAGGTGAAAAAAGAATGGAACTATCGGAGCGATAACCCAGTGCAGTTATGAAGGGAAGAGGATATGTAAGACATAATAAAAATACCGGAAACCTGCGAAAATTACAGGCGCACAAAAACTTTTCGTATTACCCGCAACAGCAATGCGGTGCATTGCAAAATGAATCCCTTCTGTTATCGCTTTTGTCGGCGGCTTATTAGCCGGGTTTCGCCGGACGAAGCACGCAAAATAAAAAAGCCCGCCCTCCCTAAAGCTTGGCGGGCCAGGTCGGCTTGGCCGGACAGAGTTCGAACCAATTTCTACAAGATTTGGAAAAAATCAGGAATCCTCTGCAGGAATTCGGGCATATATAAAAGAATACAGGCCTAAGCAACCAGTGTTCATACAATCGCTCAGCTTCAGTCCCGGCAGAGAATTCCGTACTGAATTTTGCGCTGCATTCAGTGGAAAAAAAAGCCTTTGACCATAAAGAACAATTCTCACTGACCATATTGACATTAATGAAACTAACCTATTTTAGTCATTGACATTCATAACCCAAAGGTTAGAAACCAATACATTAACAACATTTCGGTAGGCCTACATCTTTACATTGACGTTTAATACGAAAAAACCTTAATTTTCCTTTATACTCTCCACCTAAACTAACTGCTATGAAAAAGAACCTACTCTGCTTGCTGGCTTTTTTCATATTTTATGCATCCTCCCTTTTTTCTCAGACAACACTTGTTGCGGGCGACATTGCATTCACTGGTTATAATATGGATGATAATACAGTGAACGGTGCGACGGCTAATGACGACTTTTCCTTCATTTTACTAAGGAACATTACGTCGGGGACCATCATCAACTTTACCGATTTTGGCTGGCGCAGTGATGCAGCTGCTTTTCAAACTGCCAATCCCTGTGGCCCCTCGACCGGGGCAGTGTCAGATGGTATCATCCAGTGGACAGCGACATCGGACCTGACTTACGGAACCCAAATCCGCATACGCTGCAGAAACAATCTATCTGCTACACAGGGATCAGTAACCGGCATACAGGCTACGTTTAACGTTGCAACCGATTATTTGAGCCTCACTTCAGCCGGCGATCAGATCTTTGCTTACCAGGGAACCTTTGCAGCGCCTACCTTATTGGCCGGCATAAGTACGAATGGACCCTGGGATGCTACCCTTACAAATTGTCAATTTAGTTCTGGCATGTCAACCTTACCTGCCGCGCTTAGTTCCAACAGCTATGCTGTTGCCATTACACCTGAAGTTGATAATGCCCGTTTAAAAAATTCGGTGATGTTAACTGGCACCGCGGCCACCGATAGAACAGCCATTCATAACGCTGCAAATTGGGATGTAGATGATCTGAATGCGTTTTTACTTCCTCCCGTTCTGACTGCAGCCCCTGTTGTCACCACTTCAGCTGGCACCACCGCACATACGCAGGGAACGCCGGTAATAGTTGACGGGGGAATAACGGTTACTGATGCAGACAATGCAAACCTTTCTTCTGCAACAATTAGCATCACTGGTAATTTTCAAAGCGCAGAAGATGTACTTCAGTTTACCAATCAAAATGGCATTACAGGGAGCTATAATTCGGCTACGGGTGTGCTTTCCCTTTCGGGATCATCAACAGTAGCGAACTACCAAACAGCCTTAAGAAGCATAAGCTATAATAACACTGCTATCATACCGAACACTTCTAACCGTACGATAAGTTTCACAACAAACGATGGCGCGGTGAATAGCAACACTGCCACCAAAATAATTACTGTAACGGCATTAAATGGTGCTCCTGTGCTAACTACTTCCGGCGGAAACACTGCATTTATACAAGGGACGCCAGTAGTTGTGGACGGTTCTATAACAGTAACTGATGCAAATAATGCAAACCTGGTTTCTTCGACAGTGAGCATTACAGGCGGTTTTCAAAATTCCCAAGACGTTTTACAATTCACGAATCAGAATGGAATAACAGGAAACTATAATTCCAGTACAGGCGTACTCTCATTATCCGGATCAGCAACAGTCGCAAATTATCAAACTGCATTAAGAAGTGTTACCTATAATAACACATCTGCCACTCCTAACACTGCCAATCGAACAATAAGTTTTGTAGCCAACGATGGCACAGTAAGTAGTAATACAGCAACAAAAACAATTACCGTTACAGCAACAAACGCTGCTCCTATTGTCACCACTTCGTCTGGCACCACCGCGCATACCCAGGGAACGCCGGTAATAGTTGACGGGGGAATAACGGTTACTGACGCAGACAATGCAAACCTTTCTTCTGCAACAATTAGCATCACTGGTAATTTTCAAAGTGCAGAAGATGTACTTCAGTTTACCAATCAGAACGGCATTACAGGGAGCTATAATTCGGCTACGGGTGTGCTTTCCCTTTCGGGATCATCAACAGTAGCGAATTACCAAACAGCCTTGAGAAGTATAAGCTATAATAATAGCTCAGCTACTCCCAATACCATCAATCGCATTGTGAGCTTTAGTGCGAGTGATGGAACAACTAATAGTAATACGGCTACTAAAACACTTTCTGTTACCCCGTCAGCTGTTGGTGCAACCACACTTACCATTGGTGACATTGCTTTCACAGGCTATAATTCTGCCGGCACTGATGATTTTTCATTTATTATACTGCGAGCCAGCGGGATCACCAGTGGTACACAGATAAAATTCACTGATTATGCATGGGTGTCTGGGGCTTGTGGTACCAATGGATGGGGAACTACCGCTGAACAAGAGATAACATGGACTGCAAATACAACACTTACGTATGGTATGCAGGTCAGAATAAACGGATTAACAGCTTCAACCGGTACTGTGTCAGGGACGGCTTTAAATCTTTCCCAGGGAGGCGATCAGATTTTTGCTTTTCAGGGTAACAGGACAGGTGTTTACACAATGTTGGCCGGTATTCACATGAATCAGGATGTCGCAACATCGGGTGCCAATTGGGATGACGTAACAGCGCCTACCGGCATAACTTCTAACAGGCCTGCATGCTTAACCAACGGCATGTATGCTCTTTTCATTAACCCGGAAGTAGATAATGCCCGGTTAAAAACGACAGTTGTGCTGACTGGAAATCCTCTTACAGACAGGGCTACAATTAATAATGCGGCTAACTGGGATGTGGATAATGTGAACCCGTTCATCTTGCCTCCAGCCTTTAATGCAGCTTCAGTAGTTACCACTTCCGCAGGCAACACTTCCTATTCGATAGGGACGCCTGTTGCTGTGGACGGGGGTTTAACTGTCACAGATGCTGATGATGTGAACCTTAGCTCAGCCACAGTAAGTATAAGCGGTGGATTTCAAAGTGGACAGGACATTTTACAGTTTAGCAATCAAAATGGAATTACCGGAAGTTATAATGCTGCTACCGGGATACTTACTTTAACCGGAACGTCAACAGTTGAAAATTATCAAACGGCATTAAGAAGTGTTACCTATAATAATACATCTGTCACTCCTAACAACTCCGATAGGACCATAAGCTTTGCAACCAATGACGGAAATGCAAGTAGCAATGTAGCAACAAAAGTGGTGACATTTATAAATGATGCCCCACCAACAGTATCCAGCATTAACAGGCTAACACCATTAACGCAATTAACTAATGCTTCTACGGTAACGTTCAGGGTTATCTTCTCGGAAGATGTGACAGGAGTAGATGCTTCTGACTTTGAATTGACAAAGACACTTACAGCCAATGGATCGGTCAATACAGTAACTTCGGTTGATGAACAAACCTATGATGTAAATATAAATTTAGTTACAGGCGATGGCACATTGCGTTTGGATTTAAAGAATATTGGTACTGGTATTAAAGACAAGGATGGAATTCTCGATGATATCCCAGGCGGCTTCACTGCCGGAGAAACATATACAGTTGACCATACAGCACCAACGCTTACTACAGTAAGTATTTCATCTGCTAACGTAAATAGTGCCGCCTTAGCGAAAGTGGGAGATAAGGTAACAGCGCTCTTTACCGCATCTGAAACTATCAATACGCCAACGGTCACTATTCATGGACAGACTGCAACCGTAAGCAATGTATCAGGCAACCAGTGGAAAGGCGAGTATACAATGCAAACTAGTGATGCGCCTGAAGGTGTGATAACTTTCTCTATTGCCTTTACCGACCTTGCAGCTAATGCAGGAACTTCTGTTACAACTACAACCGATGCAAGTAGTGTAACATTTGATAAGACACTACCGACGCTTACTACTGTTCACATTCAATCGAACAATGCTAACACAGCGATAGCCAAAGTTGGTGATATTGTAACATTGAGTTTCACTTCAAGTGAAGCGGTAACCGGAACATCTGTAGGCATAGCAGGACATCCGGTAGCAGTTAATTCCGCAGGCGGAAACAGTTATACTGCAAGCTATACTATGGTTAGTGGTGATACAGAAGGTGGAGTTTCTTTCTCCATCAGTGGTTTCAAAGATGCTGCAGGTAATACAGGTACAACAGTTACTGCAACAACCGATGCAAGCACTGTGACCTTCGATAAGACAGCACCAATATTATCGGCGGTTACTGTTGCATCGGATAATGCTAATACAGCGTATGCAAAACCGGGTGATAAAGTAACCTTGCTCTTTACTTCGTCTGAAGCCATTCAAACGCCTACAGTAAGTATATTGGGACATTCAGTAACACCAAGTCTGGTTACAGGAAATCAATGGAAAGCAGAATACACGACCGTTAATACTGACGCAGAAGGAACGATCGCATTCCAGATATCTAATCTTAAAGATTTGGCAGGTACTACTGCGCCTAATGTGGTGGCAACTACAAACGGAAGCAGTGTTATATTCGATAAGACAGCACCGGCATTAACAAGTGCTTGTCCCGCAAACCAGTCGGTAAATGCAGGAGTAAATTGTTCAGCAAACGTGTCGTGGACGGTACCTACTGCTACGGATGCTAATGTTACGGGCACATTTAGTGCTTATGAGCATACGGGAGGTGATCCGGGCACATATAACGTCGGTACTTACAACATTGTCTATAAGTTTAAAGACCCGGCTGGAAATGAAACTGTCTGCAGCTTTACCATTACTGTTGCAGATAATGCTGGCCCAACATTTACAACGTCTCTTACAGCCAATCCTTTAGTAATATGGCCTCCGAATCATAAATTCCAAGACGTAGTATTGACTTATGCGACGGCAGACAATTGTTCGGGAACAGTTACTAATATTGTCACCGTTACCAGTACTGATTCTATTGCTGGAGATTGGATCGTGGTGAACGATCACCTTGTACAGTTAAGGGCAGAAAGAAATCCTGGAAGTGAAACTCGTATTTATACTATAACAGTCACTCCACAAGATGCATCAGGTAACTTAGGTACTGCGCAGTCTGTGCAGATTTATGTTTCCAATAACATTACAGCTACTCCCCCTATAAGTTCAACAGACCAAAACATACAGGAAATACCTGGAAAACTGCAGATAATGGCATTGCCTAATCCAAGCAGACACTCTTTCACCCTCGCACTGAAAAGCAGCCGCACAGAACAAGCGAACCTGCGTATAATAGATGTGTGGGGACGAGTGGTAGAAGTAAGAAAGGGCATAGCAGTAAACGGTACATTGAGGATTGGAGCTAATTACCGTCCAGGCACTTACATTGCCGAACTAATCCAGGGAAATGAAAGGGTGAGAGTAATGCTGATCAAACAATAGAATAATTAGTTGGAGTTAATTTAGAAAAAGAGGCTGTCTCAAAAGAGAGGCCTCTTTTTTTGTTTTAAAGAATGGCTTTTTGCCAGTTTCTGTGCTGTTTTCTTTGAATGCACTTACCATATTCATTCACCGACTGCCCCATCATGTCTTTAATTGCTTCCTGCTCATAATAGATGATGCTACCAAGCTTTGTAAAAGGTATTTGCCCTGTATCACGTAAATGCTGCAACATTCCCGGCGAAATCTGCAGACCGAGCAAGATCGCTATGCACAGGCGCAAAGGCCCCTGCTTAGTATTGTATTAGCCAAATAAAAAGCTGTCTCTGAATTGAGACAGCTTGAGTCGGGATGACTGGATTCGAACCAGCGACCCCTACGTCCCGAACGTAATGCGCTACCGGGCTGCGCTACATCCCGATCTGTAATGCCCTTCCAGGCATACATTTCCATTCCGACAACTGCAAAAATACACCACATCAACCACTAAAAAAAACGCGGTTGACACCTTGGCAAAAGGCCCTATAGAATGCAAGCCAATAATCATAACACAACCCTCCGCCGCCCATCGAAATTTCTTTCCCCCTCTCCCCTAATTCATTACATTAGTCCCTTATAATTTTTTTATGCGCCAAACCCCCAAACTGTTCGCTTTCTTTACCGTTGCCGCACTCATCGCAGGCTGCGCAGCCAAACAGGATCAATCTTTTCAAAAAGACATCCTGCTATCCAACATGGATACCACCGTCAGCCCGGCTGACGATTTTTTCCTATACGCCAATGGCGGCTGGATCAAACAAAACCCCATCCCCGACGACCAAAGCAGCTGGGGCATTGGGCACGCCGTACAGGAAGAGCTGTATAAAAGATTACGCACCATTAATGAGGCGGCGCTCAATGCAAAGGATGGCATAGAAAAGAAAGTCGGCGATTTTTGGTTCAGCGCAATGGATACCGTATCAATCGAAAAGCAAGGCATCAGCCCACTGCAACCCGAATTGGACGCCATCAATAATATAAAAGACCTGAAAGGACTGCTGGATGTAAATGCCGACCTGCACTACAAAGGCGTGGGCGTGTTGTACAACGATGCTATTTACCAGGATGAAATGAACAGCGAGGCCATGGCGCTCCACCTGAACCAGGGGGGACTTGGACTTCCTAACCGCGACTACTATTTCAACACAGATGAACGCACCAAAAACATCCGCGAGAACTATATCAAACACGTAGCCCGCATCTTCCGCCTGCTGGGGAGCGACTCGGCCGCGGCTGAAAAAATGAGCAAAGCGCATTTCGCGCTGGAAAGCAGGCTGGCAAAGGCTTCGCGCAAACTGGAAGCGCTGCGTGTTCCAAAAGAGAACTATAATAAATTCGCGGTAAGTGAACTTAAAAAACTTACACCGTCGATAGATTGGAAAGATGTGCTGGCGAAATCAGGTATCAAATCACTGGACTCCGTTATTGTAGGACAGCCTGAATTTTATAAAGAGCTCGATGCTTCGCTGCGGTCAATACCCCTCGAAGATTGGAAAAATTACCTGCGCTTTCACCTCGTGCGCAGCTTCGGCACTTACCTGAACCAGGCCATCGTAGACGAGCAGTTTGACTTTTACGGTATCAAAATGCGCGGCGCTAAAAAACTAAAGCCCCGCTGGAAACGCATGCTCGATGTGGAAGACAACCTGGTGGGTGAAGCACTAGGACGCGTGTTCGTTAAAGAATATTTCAACGAACAGGCTAAGAAACGCTACGAAGACATGGTAGAAGCCGTACGCGCATCCCTGAAAGAACACATCGAAAAACTGGACTGGATGAGCGATAGCACCAAGCAAAAAGCATTGGTAAAACTCGCATCCATGAAAAAGAAAGTGGGCTATCCTGACAAATGGAAAGATTTCTCTGGCATGAAGATCGACCGCGGACCCTTGGTTCGTAATATCATCAACGCCAATATGTGGTGGAGCGATTACTATAATAACAAGCTCGGCAAGCCGGTCGACAGGGATGAATGGGAAATGAACCCCCAGACCTATAACGCCTATTACAATCCATCTAACAACGAGATCGTACTGCCAGCGGGCATCTTCACCGTTCCCGGCTTCCGCGATGAGGAACTGGACGATGCCCTTGTATGGGGTTATGCAGGCGCCACCACCATCGGGCATGAAATAACGCACGGTTTCGACGACGAGGGGCGCCAGTACGATGAAAAAGGCAATCTCTCCAATTGGTGGACAAAAGAAGACGAAGAAAAATTCAATGCACGCGCTGCCCTTATGGTAAAGCAATACAATGAATACATGCCGGTCGACACGCTGCGCATCAATGGCCAGGCCACCCTCGGCGAAAACATCGCCGACCTGGGCGGAGCGGTGATTGCGCTGGACGCATTCAAAAAAACAGAAACATTCAAACAGGGAAAGGTCATCAACGGCATGACGCCGCTGCAACGCTTCTTCCACGGTTATGCGCTGGGATGGCTCGGTCATGCACGCAAGGAAGCCATCGCCAATCAGTTATTGACCGATGTGCATTCACCTATACAATACCGTGTGAACGGGCCATTCGTAAGCGTGAAAGAGTTTTACGAGGCATTTAATATCAAGCCGGGCAGCAAAATGTACAGGGCCGATTCGTTGCGGGTTAATATCTGGTAGATTATTCTTGGTCAATAAGTCATTGGGTCATTGAGTTTTCAATTCCAATACCCCCACCCTGATCGGCGCAAGATCTTTCAGGTTCACATTGCCCTTGGTTTGTTCATACAAACGGCGGAACAATTGCAGGTTAGAGGAAGCAACATAATACAGTTTATTGCCAACTATCACCCCCGTAGTGGGTTGCGAGAACAAAGAATCACTCTTTGCCAGCATGTTTCGATCATGTACATGTAAAAATGTTGAGTCGAGCATGTATTGCACCACTTCGTCACTGCTGTCTGCCGGTATGATGGCTACCAGGCTATTGTTGTAGAAATACAAACCATCCGAACCGGCCTGCCAATTGTTTGCCATGGTTACTGTGTCCAGCTTGCGTGTTTGAATCTCGAGCCTCCCGAACATATCGCTGGGCCTTGCATACCAGGTAAGATACAGGTAACGCTCGTCAGGGGTTAAATCAAGCCCATTCGGGTATGCTTCGCCGGGGAAAGTATAAAAGATCTCCAGCACGTCTTTTTCGGGCCTGATCGTATAGATAGTGCCGTTAGGGGTATCGCTGATGTAGACAACTCCATTGGAGTCTACCACCAGGTCGTTTAAAAAATACCCGCGGTTAACGTCTCCATCCAGCAGGTATTTTTTGATCAGCTTCCCGGTATTCAAATCATACTTAAAAACACCTGAATTGCCCGTAATGGTGCTGTCCTCGTCTTTGATCGGCATTCCCGCGCCGGCCGTTCCGCTCGCGGCCCATAGCACCCTGCGCTTTGCATCCACACGCATTCCGACAACACCATAAATGCCATCCTGTTTTTCCTGTATAAAATCTTCATAAGAACCATCTTCCTTTATCTTGATGATCTTTCGCTTATAAGTGCTGCTGACGTAAAATTCTTTTTTAACGGGGTCATATGCAATGCCTTCCGGTATAGCATCATTCTCCGGAATGGTATATGCCAACCCTTTTTTTGTTGAAGTGCTTTGTTCAGTGTTGGAACAAGCTGCGCAATACAGCAGCGTTAGCAGGAAAAAATACTGCAGAATAGTTTTGGACATATGGGAATGCTTATGCGCTCAAATTAGCACGAAAAAAATTGCACGATTAACCACTCATACAAAAAGCATCTTTCGCCAAAACCAATGAGCTATTGACCCTCTAGGAGAATCTTTCGGATTAAGCGATGACTCAATGACCTATTGACCTGATGACCTACTGACTATCTCCCAATGCCACCTTAATCTCCACTCCCAATCCTGGCTTACCGGAGTACACCGCCCTGCCCTGCTCGAACCATAAACCCGTTGCCAGGTCGTCTGCCAGCAACAGGGGACCATCCATATCAACATGGTCTGCCAAAGGGAGTAAATGCGCAATGGCCGCAGTGCCGATACTGCTTTCATTCATGCTGCCTATCATAACCTGCATGCCTAGCTGCCGGGCACGGCTTATCATTCTTCTCGCCGGCGTAATGCCTCCGCACTTGGTAAGCTTGATATTTATTCCATGGAAATGCCCATGGCATTTGTCAACGTCTGATTCCGCCACACAACTTTCGTCGGCATACAGCGGCAAAGGCGAACGTTCGAACAATACTTTCATGCCTTGCCAATTCTCTTTGGCAAGCGGTTGTTCCACCAACTCCACGCCCAGCTCCTGCAAACGCGGTATTTTGTCCAGCGCTTCATCCAGCGTCCATCCTGCATTGGCATCTACCCGTAATACGGCATCGGTATGCTTGCGCAACGATTCAACAATGGCAATGTCCTCGGCCGTGCCCAGCTTTATTTTATAAATCGGCCAGGGCTTTTCTTTCATCTTCTCCACCATTTTTTCAACCGTATCGATGCCGATGGTGTAATCCGTCACCGGGATGTTGTCCGTACTCAATCCCCACAACTCGTACAAAGGCTTGCCCTTTAACTTTCCGAACAGGTCCCAACCCGCGATATCCAGCGCGCAAACAAGAAATGAGTTATTGGGGAATAAATGATGTACGTAGTGCCAGTACCGCTCGGGATCGGTAAAGGAAAATTTTTCAAGGAATGTTTTTTTTCGCTCGATATCCTCGATCATTTTCGACACGGGAATATGATAATAAGCGATGGCGGGCGCCTCGCCATAACCTTTCAACCCGAAATGTTCCAGTGATACTACCAGCGTGGGCTGATGCGTTTTGGTGCCGCGTGAAATAGTGAATGGATAAACAAATGGAAGCTCGAAGCTGTGATACTTGATTTTCAAAATACGTTATTTAAAGGTGCCCCTTCCACTGATACCTGCATATTCTTTTAGCTCTTCGTTGAATGCTTTGGCCTTCAGCAGGTCTTCGAGATAAATGTGCATGCGGTATCTCCAATAATGCTTTGAATTGGCGGGTATGTTGATGCGTTCTTCCTGCGGATTGTCTCTCCGCAACGATTCGTTCATGCCCAAAAGGTCCTGCAACTGGAAAATGCTCCACATGGCGGGCGACTGCAGGTGCTGCAGCACGATAGCCTTGTTGATCCAGGCCTCACAGAAAGCAGGCGCTTCGCCCCACTGCCCCAGCTCCTGGTTAAAGAACTGCTGCGTCTTGGCGCGGTCTTCTTCCCACCAGCCGCGGATGGTGCTCATGTCGTGCGTGGAAGGCGTTACCACTGATAAATATGGCGCATCGGCCGGCGCAGAAAATGATTTATGGGAATGCTTCGGCATGCGTTGTATCTCGAGGCTCAGGATGCCGAGTTGCTTCATTACCTCCGGCACGCAATGCGGTACCATGCCCAGGTCTTCGCCGCACACCAGCATGTTGGTGGAACGCTTCAACGCCGGCAATTTCTTCATGGCCTCTTTCTGCCAGAAATCATCCTGGCGGTGATAAAAGTAATTGACGTATAGTTCTTTTAACTGGTGTTGCGTATTACCATCGAGGTGACGGAACGAAATGGTATTTTCCATCGCGATGCGGAAATGGAATTGCAATCCGCCCGAGCCCGCCACTTCGAACAGGATCACGTTCGATACCAGGTCAAACAATCCCTGCCGGATGTTCTTGTTCTCCTCATCCTCTTCCAACCCTGTAAAATACGCCTCTACCTGCCGCTGCGTACTGTATTCGTCCCGCAGGGTATAACTGCCATCCTCCCCCGCTTCCAAAAACTTTTTGAACTTGTCCTTATTCGGCCCGAACATTTCCCACAATACCGCGTCATTGATGTACGGTTGGGTATAACGGTGATGATCAAATGAAATTCCGCGGGAATGGAACTCTGAAATGTGCACCGGGATGGCCGGCTCAAAATGCCCCATGATGCCTTCTACCGCGTGCATGGGTATGGCCCAGATGCGAAAGAATCCAAGAACATGGTCGATGCGGAATGCGTCGAAGTATTCGCGCATTTGCTCAAAGCGCTTGCGCCACCAGGCAAATCCATCCTCCGCCATTCTCTCCCAATTATAAGTAGGAAAGCCCCAGTTCTGTCCCTTTACTGCAAAATCGTCCGGCGGCGCGCCTGCCTGCTCATCCATGTGATACAGCTCGGGCTCCACCCATGCATCGCAACTGTGCCGTGAAATTCCAATCGGAATGTCGCCTTTAAGCACTACGCCATTTTTATGCGCATACTCTACCGCCTCCCGCAATTGCAGGTGCAAATGGTATTGAATAAAATAGATCGTAGCGATATTATCGTAATGCTTGGCCCGCGGGGAAACATATTTTTCGATAGCGGCCTTATCATACTTGCCGTAGAGTTTCCAGCGGCTGAAGTCTGCCGTTTTATTCCTGTCTTTTAAATAACAAAACGCCGCAAACGGCACCAGCCAATGCTTCTGCTGCTTAAAGAAGGCCTGGAAGTCTTCATCCGCAAGAAATTCATCTTTCTGTGCCAGGAACAATTCTTTTATTACGGATAGCTTGAACTCTATCACCTGCTCATAATCCAGCTCAGGCAATTCATTCAATTGCTTCTGTTTCTTTTTTAACGGCTTTACCAGCGAAGCATATTTTTTTCCCGCTACCTTTTCAAGGTTCAGGTACAAGGGATGCAATGCAAACGCAGAAATAGCAGAATAAGGATAAGAGTCCAGCCAGGAATTGGTGCCCATGGTATCGTTTACTGGCAGTAACTGTATCAAATGAAATCCTGTTTGCCTGGCCCAATCCACCAGCAGCTTCAGGTCGGTAAACTCACCGGTGCCGAACGAGGTTTTACTGCGAAGGCTGAACACGGGAATAGCCACTCCCGCACCCTTCCAGGTGTGATTAGGAAGGGTTGCAAACCCATCGTGCAGGATGGTAAGCTTTTTCTTTTGCGCATCGCCATACAAAATGCGGTTGGGACCGCCTTCGAACTTCCCGAATTTTTTATGCCTGGCATCGTACGTGCCATATTTATAGTTGAGGGGAAAGCTTTCCTTTGGAAGGTTCACTTTGGCCACCCACCAGTTACTGTCCCGGGTCATCAATACAGGCTCATCGGTGTTCCACTCCCCAAGGTTAATGCCGCTGCCGCTGATGCACAACACTTCATTTTTTTTAAGCAGGGGGGCCTTTACCTTAAATATATGCGTGAACTTCTTGCCGTATTTTACCTTATTGGCCGGGTGGTTTTTCAAAAGTACCTGTCTGAACGGGGCGGTATAAAAGGCGTTCTCGAATTCGCCGCTGTGGTTCCAGGTATCGATTACCTGGAATTCATCGATGCCTTCGCCTGAAATGTCGATGATGCGGTCATTCCCCCATTCCTCCAGGATAGAGCCATCGGTATCCCGTAATAAATAATTGTATTGGATGCGGGCGGCGGATGCGGCATCGGCCTCAAGGGTGCCGTGCCAGAATTCGCTGTTCAGGTATTGAAGCGGGAAAGCTTTGGCTTGATCATGGTTTCCTAATGCATCGATGTTGCCGGAAATATGCAGGGATTGACCGAATTGTGTGCGAAAACGTAAGTAGAACTGGATCTTCTTCATCAACAGGCAGCGTTTGAAAGCAGCGAATTTATCACAAAAGTGTATACATAACACAATCAAATTAGATTTCGTGCTTTTACCTTATTTTCGCACAAAATTTTTCCAGAGCATGGAACAGAAAAGAAAGAAATCGACCGGCTTATATTGGATATTGTTTTTAGCTTCTTCTGCCCTATTGGCCTTTGCCATTTGGGACCATTGGGAATACCTCACCCTGATACTGCCTTTTCAGGTGACTTTTTTTGCCAAGGCACTGGACATCATGTAACCCGCAAAATCCCGCAAGTGTAAGGAGACCGGGCCAAAATATTCGGAGCCGCCTGCTATTGCAAGGCGGCTTTTTTTATTTGCCTTAACAGCAATGCAAATATGGAAATGTTAACTTCAGGGCATCTAAACACCAAACTTTATTGTATGGGAAAACTACGCCTCGCCACAAGCCTGCTATTGGTGCTTTTTGCTATTACCGCCCAGGCACAGAAAAGCCTCAGCTTTCAACCGGAACAACCCAAAGCCGGGGAAACTATTTCCATTAAGTATAACCCTTCGGCCACCCCACTGTTCGGGTTGGACGATATTACCGCATATGCATACTTGTTATACAATGCATCGAATCCCGTAGTACAGGAGGTGCAGCTGAAAAAAGAAGGCCAGGTGTACACCGGCACCATCACCACCAACGATAGCGTGCGCGCCGTGCTGGTAAAATTGGTGAAGGATGATAAAACCGATAACAACAACGACGCAGGCTATCATGTTTTAATCTATGGCAATGATGGCAAGCCCGTGCAGGGGGCAAATATGATTATGGGTAAATTATTCAGATCTAACTGGTATTTGCTGGAATTGCGGCGGAATCCACAGCTGGCCGCTGAATTTTATAAAAACGAATTTACACTGTACCCACAAGCAAAGGAAACGTCACGCAACGACTACATCGCCTACCTAAGCATATCCGCAGACGAGGCAGATAAGGCAACGCTTAAACAGATGCTCGGGGATATGGTAGCCAATCCCAACGCAAACGAGGCCGACCTGTCCTTTGCAAAAGAATTTTACAACTTTACGCTAAAAGATAAGGCCAGGGTGGCCGTTGTAGATTCGCTGCTTAAACTGAAATATCCTAATGGCCTTTGGCTGCGTGCCGAGAAAATAAACGCGATGTTCCGGGAGCAGGATCCCGAAAAAAGAGAGGCGCTGTATAAAGAGATCCTCACCGCCTATCCCCCCAAAACGCAAGACCAGCGTTCAAACGCAAATTTCCTGGCATCGCAGGTGGCAAACCTCTACGCCGAGAAAGGCAATTTTGCAAAAATGAAGGAATATGCGGCACTTGTCAACGACAAGGATTTGCTCGCCTCCTTATACAATAACGTGGCGTGGCAGCTTGCAGGTGAAGGTGTGGACGGCAAGCCGGGCGATATTGCACTGGGTAAGGAACTATCAGCCCAGTCGCTTGTGTTGGTAAAGGAGCTATCGGAAGACCTGGCAAAAAAACCCAGCCACCTCACCGAAAAGCAATGGAAACGTGAGCAGGAAGAAACTTACTTCATGTATTCCGACACTTATGCAGTACTGTTGTACCACGACAAACAATTCGATAAGGCATACGAACTGCAAAAAAAAGCAGTGGAAGGTTATAAGCGCAACTATGTAAACCTGAATGCAAACTTTACCGTGATGACGGAAAAGGTGAAAGGGCCCAAAGCCGCACAAAAAGAATTGGAAGCTTTCATGAAAGATGGAAAATCTAACGCCAAAATGAAAGACCAGCTTAAAAGGATCTACCTGGCGCAAAACCACACCGAAGCACAATGGACAAGCTACCTGGCCGGGCTTGAAAAAGAAGCGCTCGCTAAAAAACGGGAAGAACTGGCAAGGCAAATGATCAATATGCCCGCCCCATTATTCACCCTGAGGGATATTCAAGGCAAGGAAGTTTCACTGGCCAGCCTGAAAGGCAAAACCGTGGTGCTCGATTTCTGGGCCACCTGGTGCGGCCCCTGCGTAGCCTCCTTCCCAGGGATGCAAAAAGCAGTAGATAAATATAAAAACGATCCCAACGTGGTTTTCCTTTTTGTAGATACCTGGGAAGGGGCCGACGACCGTGCGAAACGTGAAAAAACCGTAAAGGATTTCATCGAAAAGAATAAATACAGGTTTACCGTGTTGTACGATGACACCAAAAAAGACAGTCCCGATCAATTTGTAGTAGTGAGCGACTATAAAGTAGATGGCATTCCTACAAAATTCGTCATAGATAAAAACAGCAATATCCGCTTTAAGAGCGTGGGCTACAGCGGCAATGCCGATGGACTGGTAGCGGAGATCAGCATGATGATCGAAATGGCCAACGGCGACGGCAAAAGCGGCACCACTACTGAGAAAAGAGGATTTTAGCAAGTTTTACTGCCGGTATTCGTACCGTATCACGTTCCGCTCCGCGGGATCGAAAGGATTGGGTGCAATACGCAGCACAGGGTATCCATCCGCATCGTAGGTAAATGTGGAAGGCTCGGTATACGTGCCGGAAGTTGGATCCTCAAAATCCTTTTCACGCAATACCGTTACATTGTTCTTGTTTAATCCCAGGTAAGTTTCGATACCTGCGGGATGTATTGTGAAAAAGAACATGCTTCCGATATTCAGTTGGTACAGCGGGTTTGGATTGTTGTCGTACGTAAATTGATCCTCCCACCACATCAACAGGAAATTATTCTCTTCACGCATCAGCACCTGCTTGCTGATATTAGTGCCATCGTAAAAAATGGTATCCCTGTACAAATTGTTCCAGGTACCTGCATCGAGGAATGTGGCTATTATTTGGTTGCCATTGTATGTATAGTTGGCAACATCGGTATCGGGCCAGCTAAGGTCAACTATGGAGTCCTGGATCTTGCGGCCCTGGCCATCATATTTAAAATACCAGGTCCAGTTTGTCGCGGTTGGCGTAAGCGTTACTTTGAATGGCTTGTTATCGGCGCCGATGTAATGGAAATAATAATCGTTGTCTTCGATGACATCCACGCTGCCGCCACTGGAGTCGGTAGATAATTGACGCAGCCTGGTAACCCGCTGCTGCGCATCATACTCAAAATCGTAATACACGCCCTGCATCGGCAGCCGATCGTCGGTCTCATGTATTTTCGAAACCAACTTTACAGTGGTGGTCACGTCGGTTGTACCATTCACTTCTTTTTGACAGGAAACAACGAGAATGGCGATAGCGATCAATAGGGTCAGAGGTAAGCACTTCATGTTCACAGTTTAGCTGCGCTAAATTACTGCCTGCACGTAACATCGTTGTTACCACTTAATAAGTCACCTTACTCGTTTTTGGTTAATAGAAGGTTAATCGGAACGTTATGAAACGAAAAAGCCGGCATTCAGCCGGCTTCCCGTGGATCTTCATTCAATTATTTCACTTCTTCAAACTCTGCATCGGTCACTGTTTCGCCACCGGCGCCACCGGTTTGTTGTCCGCCGGCATTGGCTTGCGGGCCACCGTCGGCTCCCGGTTGCGCGCCAGGACCAGGCCCTTGCTGGCCTTGCGTTGCCTTGTAAATCTCTTCGCTGGCTGCAGTCCATGCTGCGTTCATTTCAGCTGTAGCTGAATCAATGGTAGCTATGTCCTGCTGCTTGTGCGCTTCCTTCAATTTATTCAAAGCCGATTCGATCGGGGCTTTCTTATCAGCAGGGATCTTATCGCCGTATTCTTTCAATTGTTTTTCTGTCTGGAATATGAGGCTATCGGCCTGGTTGATCTTTTCGATCTTTTCACGCGCCATTTTATCGGTGGCTTCGTTTGCCCTGGCCTCGGCCTTCATCTTTTCAATTTCATCCTTGCTCAATCCGCTTCCTGCCTCGATCCTGATCTTTTGCTCTTTGCCGGTGCCTTTATCCTTTGCATGCACATGCAGGATACCGTTGGCATCGATATCGAAGGTTACTTCGATTTGAGGCACGCCGCGTGGGGCAGGTGGAATGCCATCCAGGTTGAATATACCCAGGCTCTTGTTGTCCTTAGCCATGGAACGCTCACCCTGCAACACGTGAATCTGCACACCCGGTTGATTATCGGAAGCGGTTGAAAACACTTCTGATTTTTTTGAAGGAATGGTAGTGTTGGACGGGATCAACGTTGTCATAATACCACCCAGGGTTTCGATGCCCAGGCTCAGCGGTGTTACGTCCAGCAACAGCACATCCTTTACTTCACCGGTAAGTACGGCGCCCTGTACCGCTGCGCCAATGGCTACAGCTTCGTCGGGGTTAACGCTCTTGTTCGGTTTTTTACCAAAGAATTTTTCTACTATCTCCTGCACTTTCGGAATGCGGGTTGAACCACCCACCAGGATCACTTCGTCAATGTGCGAATTGTTGAGCCCGGCGTCTTTCATAGCCTGTTCGCAGGGGCGCAGGCAGCGCTCGAATAATTTATCGGCCAGTTGTTCGAATTTTGCTCTTGTAAGTTTCTTCACGAGGTGCTTGGGTACACCGTCAACCGCGGTAATGTATGGCAGGTTGATCTCGGTTTCTGAAGAAGACGACAATTCTATCTTTGCTTTTTCCGCTGCTTCCTTCAGGCGTTGCAATGCCATCGGGTCTTTGCGAAGGTCAACGGACTCATCTTTTTTAAACTCGTCTGCCAGCCAGTCCATCACCACTTTATCGAAGTCGTCGCCACCAAGGTGCGTATCACCGTTAGTGCTTTTTACTTCAAATACGCCTTCGCCCAGCTCCAGTATGGAAATGTCGAACGTACCGCCACCCAGGTCGAATACTGCTATTTTATGGTCGTGCGTTTTCTTGTCCAACCCGTAAGCCAGTGCGGCTGCGGTAGGTTCGTTGATAATGCGGCGTACATTGAGCCCGGCAATTTCACCGGCTTCCTTGGTAGCCTGGCGCTGCGCGTCGTTGAAGTATGCAGGCACGGTAATAACGGCTTCGGTTACCTCTTGTCCAAGGTAATCCTCGGCGGTCTTTTTCATTTTCTGCAGGATCATGGCAGAAATTTCCTGCGGGGTATATAAACGGCCGTCTATATCGATACGAACCGTATTATTGTCACCTTTTACCACCTTATAGCTCCAGTGGCTCAGCTCTTCGGTCACTTCGTCGTGGCGACGGCCCATGAAGCGCTTAACGCTCATGATGGTATTATTGGGGTTAGTAATGGCCTGGCGCTTGGCGGGATCTCCAACTTTGCGCTCGCCATTCTTAAGGAAAGCTACCACGGAGGGCGTGGTGCGGCGACCTTCCTCGTTGGGAATCACCTGTACTTCGCTGCCTTCCATTACAGCTACGCAACTGTTAGTAGTTCCTAAGTCAATGCCTATGATCTTTCCCATAACGCTTATGAATTTAAATGTTCTATTATGGTTATCAATGATTATGCCGCGTGGGTATAATGTGAAAAATTGGCAGTGTTTTTCAGCCTGCCTGCAGGCGGGGCATGTTGGTGGTCAGGTATTTCTTACATTTACAATCAAACCCTTACTCCTCATCCTAAAACCCGCCAACCATGATCTACCAGTTCTGGGTCATCTTCCTGGTCCTTTTAGTCATTTTTATTTTCTGTGATTTTAAATATGGATTGCTCCGGGATACCAGCCAGGCCAAACCACAACCGTACAGCTGGGGCCGCGTGCAGCTGGCCTGGTGGACCATCATCATTTTTGCGGCCTTTGCCGGCATTTTCTGGAAAACCGGCGATTTGCCAGAACTGCATTATTCCACCATTGTTTTACTGGGCATCAGTGCCGCCACCACTACCACAGCTCGCATGATAGACGTGTCGGACCAGACCAATGCGGCCATCCGCCACCAAGACCTCCGCGCCAGTAGCTTTTTCCTGGACATAGTGTCCGACCAGAAGGGCGTAAGCATTCACCGGTTCCAGGCAATTCTTTTCAATGCCATATTCGGCATCTGGTTCATTGCCCAGGTAGTGGGCCAAATGGAAACCTGTACCGGGGGTACCTGCATCAATTCCATTATACCGGTAATTGATAATGATAACCTGATGCTGCTGGGACTAAGCGCGGCAACGTACGCAGCACTCAAGACCACGGAAAATCCCGCAAGGCCAGTGACCCAAAATGTTCCCGACTCGTCTCCTAATACCACTACCACTATCACCAATACCACTACTGTGCCTCCGGCGACCACCGGGCTAAACCAGTAGTATAACCGAACTTTTAAAATAAATAATATGCACCCAGTAACCTTTAAGCCTAATGGCGATCCGTTGAAAATAAATATTCAATATTTAGGCGCATTCACTGCAAGTTATATCTACACCTTATGGGAAGCCAATAGCAATGCCCAGGTAAGTCAGCTGTCTGGCAACAACCTGAATTCACAGGACGATGTATATCCCCTGCCTTGCCCGGTTGCAGCCAATACAGGACGTATCATAGAGGTATTTTCCACGCTCAAAAATTCAACGGGCGCCAGCATGATCGGTATAGTGGAAGTGACGGTATCGCAAGGCTCCACAGTGTTGGCCACGATTTCAGAACAAGAAACACTCGGCGCCGGCGCCACGGTTATCAATGATATGTTTATAAACCTTATACAATGAAAACAAAAATTATTTTGTGCCTGGCAGCATCGCTTACACTTACGCTATCGGCAATTGCACAAACAAAGGATAACTTTTATGTAAAAAAAGCAGACAGCACCGTACTGCAAACCGTAAAGCTCGATTTCGCGGTGCCTGACATTCCCGCCTTTAAAGCCTTAGGAACAGACCCCAGCAATATATTGCGGCCCTCCAGTTTAAAGGAGCTATCGATGATGTTCAGCAATGTGCGGTCGGGTGATAAATTCATCATTCCACAAAACCTTGCAATTGAACTAACACCGGGATTATTGGTAAAGCCCTGGTACACGCTTAATGAATACCAGAAGAATGCGGGCATCCGCCTGCTTACAAAAATGAGCGTTTCGGTAGGTTCAGATCAAAATCCCGAAACAGGCGTAAACAGTCTTGCCTTTGGATTCAGGACCGTTTTGTTCGATAAAGGCGATCACCGGCTGGATACCGAATTCCTGGATACCGCCATTCTTCGGCCTCAGGATGCTTACACCGCAATGGTGTTTGCCAACCGCAATGAGTATTTAAGGAGTAACAATATAACTATTGCGCAATTTGCGGCCTTTCCCGAGACGACTCAGGACAGCATTAATAAGATAGCCCAGGAGTTGACAGCTTCGCAATATGATTTCGATGGAGCTGTGATGAAATCACTGCAGGAGTTCAAGAAAAAGAATTGGAACGCGCCGCGCATGGACGCGGCCTACTCACTCGTAATGCAATCGCCCGATACTTTATTGGGAAGCATCAAAGTAAACAAGCATTTGGTTTGGTGGGCATGGGCATTCAGGCCGGGGAAAAATAATCGCTCGGCGCAATTTGTTGTAGGCTTGAATAATTCATTGTATAAGGCCAATGGTAAATTCTTTAATGAATTTACAGGCAATTTCAGGTTTTACATTGGTAAAAACAGGTTGAAAGCATTGGCCGAAGCACAATACCAGAATATAGATCACCCATTGATGGGACGCACTGAAACGCTGTACTCGCAGGTGGGCATTGAGCTGGCGGTATATAAAAGCGTGTGGCTGCATTTCGGCACCGGTTTCCTGAATGCATTGGACGGTACGGCCAGGTCGCAATTGATGAGCAACCTGAATTTATACTTCTCCTTCCCGGAGAACTTTAAATTGTTCTGATATGGCAAAGGCCAAACGATCGCTGGTAAGGAACAACCAGATAGAGCTGCTGATCCTTGCGGGTTTTCTAGGATTCATCATCGGTGGCATCCTGTTGTTTGGCCGCGACATTGTACAGAAGGGAAAGGAATCGGTATTTCATGAAGTGAAATACGATCCACGGCATGTATTGAACGAATTGATCAAGCAGGAAAGGACCTTGCTGCAAAATGCCACCGACAGCACATCGATCGCTACGTTACGTGAGCTGGATACACTGCACAACACCATGCTGGTGAGCAGCGACAGCGCTTTTTATAAACGCATCAACAACCAGTTGGTGATACACCTCGATCCGTCCGAACTGGATACGCTACGATTCGATAGCAGCATGCGCAGTAAACAGGATACCACGCGCTTTGCACAAACCACGCCGATACATTGGATATTCAGGGACACCGAGCTGTTGCCCGCCGATACGCTTAGCGGATCGATCGGATTGCCTATAACCTACTTCCCCAGCGACGTAGACTTCTTTGTGAAATATCCTGGCTTTGCATTCTGGGCATTGTTCATTTTGTCGTTACTGGTTACCTTGTTCATCGTACTGGCCATTTGCAGGTACATTACTACCGATGTAAAGGCAAGGGTGATATCGTGCATGCCCGAGCTGCGGACGAAAGGAAACTACCTTAAACATTACTTCATTACGCTGATGATACTCGGTGCGTTTACCGTGGTAGCGCTGCTCACCTATTACGATGGATCGATTGTAAAGGATATTTATTTCTTGCCCGGGCTGCGCAGCAAGATCATTGTGCTGGTAGCGATTGGCTACCTGGTAACCTCCTTCTGCTTTTGCGGATTCATCCATTCCGCCAGTTATATCGATCGTATGGAATCCATCTATACTTCAACCGATGAAACGGGCAAGGAACAAATGGCCAAATGCTATGCAGTGCTGAAATCACATTTCAAT
Source organism: Chitinophagaceae bacterium (assembly GCA_035628135.1). Classification (GTDB taxonomy): domain Bacteria; phylum Bacteroidota; class Bacteroidia; order Chitinophagales; family Chitinophagaceae; genus DASPKM01. The sequence goes on from DASPKM010000006.1 coordinate 39,083, forward strand.
ACTTTTTTTATTTGCACCGCTATTTTGCTGAGCTTCCTCGTATTTTGCACGGGCTCCTTGTATTCTGCCATCAACGAAATGGAATTCATCCGGAAGCTGAAGCACGACATGGGTTACTCCCCCGTGCGGCAGGACTTCGTGTATGTATATGGAGGATTGCACACGCTGCTCATACTCATGTTCTATATTCCTGTACGGCTTCAGTTCACCAGTTTTGAAAAAGAATTTAAAACCGTCGTGTCAACCGATGGCGCCGCACAGGCACAGGATAAAAAGCTGAACACCACGCTGGCCAATCCTTTTAAGAAAATGGCCGATGTGATCATTGCCGGATCGCCGATACTGGTGAGTTTTGTACAGGCCTTGCTGGATGCACTGCTGACCGATTGATCAACGCTCGATGCCGTATTCCCTTATAAAGCAGTGCGGAATGAACTTCTTCGGTTGCTCCTTTGCCTGTTGCTTCTTAAGCCAGGCCTGGTTGCGGTAATACTGCGGCGCAAACCCGATCTCTTTTTTGAACAGGGTGCTGAATGAGCCGATGCTTTCGAAACCTACTTCATTGCACACTTCGGAAACGGGCCGGTTTTCAGACAACAGGTCTTTCGCCCTGTCGAGCCTTTTTTGTGTAAGATATTGATGCGGCGTTTTGCGGTAGATGCGTGTGAACAGCCGGTGAAAATGAAACCTCGACAAATATGCCCTGGAAGAAATATCTTCCAGCCCGATGGTTTCCTGGAAGTTTTCATCGATGAAGATCTTTGCGGCAGCTATCCGCTGGTACATGTCGGTGGGCAGGTTCATGGCATAAAGATATAAAAAAGCAACTTTCAAGAAAGGGTTCATGCGCTGATGCCCTTAGCTTTGAACAAATAAAATTATTATGGTAACAAAACTCTCCCATGCCTCGTTCTTCGTAAACGACCAGGACAAGGCTTATGATTTTTACGTGAACAAGCTGGGCTTTAAGGTGAATACAGACGCCACTATGGAAAATGGCTTCCGCTGGTTGACAGTAACACCGCCCGAACAACCTGATATGGAAATTGTATTGTTCCCCGCAGCCGGTCATGCCAATGGCCTGGACGAAGACGTAAGGGCCGCACTGAAATTATTGCTCGACAGAGGGGCAATGGGCGCCGGCGTTTTGCAAACCAACGACTGCCGTGCTACCTATGAAGAATTGAAAGCAAAGGGCGTGGAATTTAAGTCGGAACCCAAGGAACAGTTTTATGGCGTGGAAGCCATTGTAACTGATGGATGTGGCAATTGGTTCAGCATGACCGAACCGAAGACGCATTAATTTTGCTTTTGAACCTTGAACGTAAAGTGTTTCTGCGTTACGTAGCTAAACAGCACCACAATAACCGTGGTAAGCATTTTTGAAGGCGTGGGATAAATGCCCCATTGCTCAACGAACAATTTCAGGAATACATAGTTCAGCAGGATGCAAACTCCCACCAATAAAAAATAGCGGAACAACTGCACCCTGCCCCTGAGCGTGGAGCCAGTGAACACGATGCTGCTCATCAGCCAAAACCCGAGCGGGAAGCTGATGCAAAAGGCCATGAAGAACGCAGCAATGTACGGGCTGATGACCACGAACCCCAAATCGAGCATCTGCTTGTGCAGGATGTAATGATAGCTGATAAAATACAACAGGATATCCAGCAGGGTATTGCCTCCGCCGCATGCCAGGTAACGGAAGGTCTGCAAAGGAATGAACTTCCTGAACGGAGGGTAAAACACATCTATAACGGATATGACGAGGTTTTTTGGCATCTGGTGCGCAAATTTAGGTTGCTTTTTAACTTCCCGGCCTATCGCTTACATTTGCGCCAAGTTTAAAGTTCCATGAACGTTACCAGGCAAATAAGATCGGCAGTAGTAAAAGCCTTGCAGCACCTGTACCAGCAATCATTTACAGAGAAGGACTTCCAGGTTAACCAAACCAAGCCTGAATTCGAAGGCGATTACACCGTGGTACTTTTTTCGTTGGTGAAGCAATTGAAAAAATCGCCCGATGCCCTCGGCAATGAATTGGGACAGCAGTTGATATCAGGCAACTCGGCGTTGTTTGCATCCTACAATCTTATCAAAGGTTTTTTGAACCTCGTTATCAACGATGCATACTGGAAAATGTTCCTGGAGGAGCAAGCAGGCCTGCCTACCGGCAAGGCAGGCCTGCCTACCGGCAAGGCAGGCCTGCCTGCCGGCGAGGCAGGCAATGCACGCTTTGGATTGCAGGAGCCTACCGGTCAAAAGGTAATGGTGGAGTATTCTTCTCCCAATACCAACAAGCCGCTGCACCTTGGGCACCTGAGGAATAATTTCCTGGGATGGAGCGTAGCCGCTATTTACAAAGCCAATGGCGCCGAAGTGGTAAAGACCTGCATCGTGAACGACCGCGGCATACACATCTGCAAAAGCATGATAGCCTGGCAGCTTTTTGCAAACGGCGCCACGCCGGAAAGCGCGGCTACAAAAGGCGATCATTTCGTGGGTGATTATTATGTAAAGTTCAACGACGCATATAAAAAGCAGGTGCAGGAACTGGTTGGCTCGGGCATGAAGGAAGAAGAAGCTGAGAAAGAGGCGCCCATCATGAAAGCAGCGCAGCAAATGCTGATCGATTGGGAAGCCGGCGACGAAAAAGTGATTGGTCTTTGGAAAAAAATGAACCAATGGGTGTACCAAGGTTTCGATGAAACGTACAAGCGCATTGGTTCGGACTTTCATAAAATATATTACGAAAGCGAGACCTATCTCTTAGGAAAACAATACGTGGAGCAAGGCCTTGCAAAAGGTATATTTTTTAAGAAAGATGATGGCAGCGTATGGGTTGACCTCAGTAATGAGGGCCTCGATCAAAAGCTGCTGCAAAGAAGGGATGGCACATCGGTGTACATTACGCAGGACCTGGGCCTGGCCGATGTAAAGCAATCCGAGTTCCATGCTTCTCAAAGTATTTATGTTATCGGCGATGAGCAAAACTACCACATGCAGGTGCTGAAGCTCATTTGCAAAAAGCTTGGCATTCCCAATGCCGACGGCATATACCACCTCTCCTACGGCATGGTTGAATTACCTACGGGTAAAATGAAAAGCCGGGAAGGAACGGTAGTGGACGCGGATGAATTGCTGGATGAAATGTATGCGATTGCATCGCAGCATACCGAGGAACTGGGAAAGGTGCAGGATTTCAGCGAAGATGAATTGAAAGAGCTGTGCAATACCATCAGCCTGGGCGCGCTCAAATTCTTTTTACTGCGCGTGGACCCAAAAAAGCGCATGATCTTCAACCCCGAGGAATCCATCGATTTTCATGGCTTCACCGGCCCGTTTGTGCAATATACCTATGCCAGGATCAGGTCGATCCTGCGCAAGGCACAAGCTCAACAAGAACCTGGTACAGCATCGCCCGCAAACATAAACGCTCCGTTGTTAAGGCTGGAAAAAGAGCTTATCCTCTTGCTGGAACAATTCCCGGCAACGGTGGAACAGGCAGGCCAGGAAATGAATCCATCGGTACTGGCCGTGTATGTATTCAATCTCGCCAAAACTTTCAATTCTTTTTATGCGGAACACTCTATCATGAGCGCGGAAACAGCAGAAAAGAAGACCCTGCGCCTGCAAATAGCGCAACTAACCGCGCACGTTATAAAAACCGGAATGGGTTTATTAGGCATCAACGTCCCGGAACGAATGTAATACGCATCATTGGCTCATAAAGCCAATAGGTCATTAAGTGTATACCTAATGACCTATTAACTCAATGACTTATTGACGACTTTTTAAAACTGCGGCATTTGCTTCTTCTCCTTCAAATGTCTCAGTGAAGGGTCCATTTCAATGGCTTTGTCGCAAAGCTGCGCCCCTTTTTCCTTCTCGCCTTTTCTCTGGTAAGAAAGCCCGATCATGTACAAGGCTTTTGCATTCTCCTTATCGTAATAAAGCATACGGTCCCAATACTCGATGGCTTCAGGATACTTGCCTGTTTTAAAGTGAGCATCGGCAAGGCTCCACAACAGGACCATATCTGCCGGTTTCTTTTCCAGCAATTTTTTCATGAGGTCGATACCACGTTGGGGTTGTCCTGCCCTGATGTAAGCATTGGACAAATTTTCCAGTACATCATTAGTAGCTGGATAGCCCTTGGCCATGGCCAGCTCAAAATATTCAATGGCTTTTTTGGGATTGGGAATGGCGAAATAAGTAAGGCCGGTCTCGTAATACCAGTTTGCCTTAGTAGAATCTTTTGCCAGGGCCTGCTCAAAAAACTGAACGGCCATTTTGTAATTGCTCATGTCTACCATGCTGCGGGCGATCAGGTAAGGTATTTCCGCATTGTCAGGATTTTCCTTGGCAGCGGCCTGCAGGTATTTATATGAATCCCCGTAGTTCTCCTGTTCGTAATAGCTTTTGCCGAGAATATAGTTATAGCCGTTGATATTGCGTTGCTTCATCAATTCGGCATATTGTATGGCCTGGGGCCAGCGGCGAAGCGAGAAGTTCAGTTTTGCCAATTGCTCCAGCACTATGGCATCATCATTCCTCAACTGATGAGCCTGCTCGAAGTGCATGCGCGCCTGGTCATATTTACGCAGCTCGGAAGCAGTAAAGCCTGCTTCTTTCTGGTATTCAGCCTTCTTCGGATCATATTGCAAAGCTTTCTGAAATTGCTGGTAAGCCACCATGTAACGGCGGGCGTTTTTTTCTTCAACACCCTTATTGAAATAGTAAGCAGCGCTGTCTGGCAACTGGCTGAATGCGGTGGAAATAAATAAACTTGAAGCAGCGATAGTGAGCAGGAGATTTTTCATAAAGTATCTGGAATAAGAACGCAAAATTACGGCCGTTTGGTCTATGGTAATTGTTAAATCAATTACTTCAATACGACAGCCCCCAACGGCGGTAAATGCACGTTTATTTCGTACAGGTGTTCATTTTTATCCACAATAGTAGTTTGTATGTCGGGGTTAATGGTATCCCCTGTGCCCCAATACTTTTTGGAGTCGCTGTTGAAGATCTCTTTCCATTCGGGCTTGCCATAGGTCTGCACTTTCCAGTCAAGCCTTACTACTGGTGTAAGGTTCAATAATACTAATATATCATCTTCGGGATTATTGCCTTTGCGGCGATAGCAAATTACGCTTTCGTACCGATGGTTCAGGTCGACCCATTCAAAGCCGCCCAGGGAGAATTGCAGCTCGTACATGGCGGGTTCGGTGCGCAATAATTCATTCAGGTCCCGCACGCAATCTTTCAGCAATTTATGCGCGTCGAACTCCAATAGTTCCCATTGCAATTCACTTTTATAGTTCCATTCGCTGGTGGCGCCGAACTCGCAGCCCATGAACAATAATTTGGCGCCCGGATGCGTCCACATATACGTGTACATCAATCGCAGGTTTGCAAATTTTTGCCATTCGTCGCCGGGCATCTTGTATAGCATCGGGCTCTTGCCATGCACCACTTCGTCGTGGCTGAAAGGCAGCATGAAGTTTTCATCATAGAAATACATCATGCTGAACGAAAATTTATTCTGGTGAAATTGCCTGAACAGGGGGTCCATCTTAAAATAATCCAGCGTATCGTGCATCCACCCCATCATCCATTTCATGCCAAAGCCAAGCCCTCCCTGGAAGGTAGGTCTCGAAATGCCGGGCCAGTCGGTAGCTTCTTCAGCAATGGTTTGCACATCGGGAAAATCGCGGAAAATGGTTTCGTTCAGGTCTTTTACAAATGCAATGGCTTCCAGGTTGCCGTCGCCGCCGAATTCATTGGGTTCCCATTGACCGTGCTCGCGGGAATAGTTCAATTTAAGCATCGAAGAAACCGCATCCACGCGCAATCCATCAGCATGGAATTTTTCGAACCAGAAACGTGCGCTGCTGATGAGGAAAGATTTTACTTCTCCCCTCTTATAGTTAAAAATATAACTGTTCCAATCCGGATGAAAACCCTTACGCATGTCCGCATACTCATAGGTATGCGTTCCATCGAACATGAACAATCCATGCGCATCGTAGGGAAAATGTGAAGGCACCCAATCCAGTATCACGCCAATGCCTTCGCGGTGAAAAGCATTTACCAGCTCCATGAATTGTTGCGGGTCGCCAAAACGCGAAGTAGGCGCAAAATAACCGGTGCATTGGTAACCCCAACTGCCGTCGAAGGGATGTTCCATGATGGGCATGAGCTCAATATGCGTATACCCCATTTCTTTTACATACGGCACCAGGCGCTCCCTTATCTGGTCATAGGTATTGTATACTTCTTCATTGTTCTTGTCGGGCCGCATCCAGCTATGCAAGTGCACTTCGTACACGCTCCAGGGAGCGTCGAGCTTATTCACCTGGCCCCGGTCTTTCATCCATTCATCATCCCCCCAATCATAATCCAGGTTCCAGGTGATGGTAGCCGTATCGGGGCGCACCTCCCAAAAATTACCATAGGGATCGCCTTTGTCCAGCTTCATTCCCTTATATCCATGAATATGGTATTTATATACTTCCCCCTTGCGCATGTTGGGAATAAAGCCCTCCCAGATGCCCGATTTATCCAACCGCACAAATAAGGGATGCGCTGCAGTATCCCAATCGTTGAAGTTGCCTATGACCGATACATAAGAAGCGTTGGGTGCCCATACCGCAAAGTAGTATCCCCCGGTATTCATCACTTCCATGAAGTGTGAGCCAAACAGGTCATAGGCCCTGTACAATGTTCCATGTTGGAAATTGGCGATGTCTTCGCCCTGGAAACGGGAGTAGTTCCAAACCGGTTTGGTAGTGTCCACAAAATGAAAATCCTCGTATCGCTGTCGCGCCATTCGTGTAATTAACAAGCCATTTAACCTAAAATTAAGAACGAGGCGTTAATTTACATCTTTATGACAGATATTCGCCTACGAAACTGTTCGTTTACGTGCCGTTGAATCCCTAAAAAACTGGAACTACTGATGAGAAAACTTCTAGCAATCCTGGTCATTGGACTGGCAGCCAGCCAATTTTCCTTTGCCCAGTCCGGTTCTATTAAAGGTGTCATCTCCGACACGCTTAACCAAAAAACATTACAGCACGCTGTTATTACCGCCATTCGCAAAGGCGATTCGGTGATGGTAGCTTTTACGCGCAGCGGGCCCTCAGGCGAGTTCAGCCTGAAAAACCTGCCCGCTGGCAAGCTCATTGTCAAAGTAACTTTTCCCAAATACGCTGATTTTATCGATGAGGTCACCGTTACTGATGGACAGCAGGCTGACATGGGAAAGCTTAGCCTTATACTAAAAAGCCAGTTGCTCGCAGAAGTGGTAGTAAGCCAGAAATTGGGCGCCATCCGCATCAAGGGCGACACCACCGTGTACATGGCAGACAGCTTTAAGGTCAAGGAAGGCGCGAACGTGGAAGAGCTTTTGAAAAAAATGCCGGGCATACAAGTGAACAAGAATGGCGAAATAACCGCCCAGGGCGAAAAAGTGCAGAAAGTCCTGGTAGATGGAGAAGAATTCTTCAGCGATGACCCGGCGGTAGTAACACAAAACCTGCGCGCCGATGCAGTGAAGACCGTACAAGTATTCGATAAAAAAAGCGACCAGGCCACATTTACGGGTATCGATGATGGTGAAAAATCCAAGACCATCAACCTGCAATTGAAGGAAGACCGTAAGAAAGGATTTTTCGGCAAAGCAAAACTGGCGGGAGGAATTCCCAACAGCTTCGAGAATGAAGGCATGCTGAATGCATTCAGGGGAAAGCGAAAAGTAGCGGTGTTCGGCACCATGGCCAATACAGGCAAGGCGGGACTGAACTGGCAGGACAATGAAAAATTCGGAGGCGGGTCCAACCTGCAATTCAATGAAGAGGAAGGTTATTTCTATTCCATGTTCGAAAGCGATGAGTTCAATACCTGGGGCGGCCGTTATAGCGGCGAAGGATTACCGGCTGCCTGGACCGCCGGCGCACACTTCTCCAATAAATGGAACGCCGATAAAAGGAATCTCAATATCAATTATCGCTATTACAAGCAGAATATAGAAGTCGACGGCATCAGGAAAACCCAAACCATACTTCCCAACACGCAGTATTTTGCCAATGAAGCACGCAAAACGTTTAACCAGAACGTCCGCCACCAGTTGAACGGGTTTTATGATTTCCAGCTGGATTCATTTAGCAGCTTCAAGCTAACGGTGGCGGGTACGCGCACAATTGGCCGCAGCCTTGCGAATTATGAAGGATTGACGGTAAACGAGAACAACCGCAAGATCAACGAGAGCGGCCGCACCCTTCGTTCCGAAGGAGAAAAGCAGCAGTTTAACTCCAGCCTGCTGTTCAGGCATAAATTCCAAAAGAAAGGAAGAACGCTGTCGGTGAATGTGGACCAAACGTTCAATTCCAATGAAACAGAAGGTTTCCTCACATTTGATAACCTTACGTTCGATACCTCCGGCGCCTTCCTGCGCAAGGACACGGTTGACCAACGGAAGCTGAACAGCATTCAAACGCTCACGCTCAATTCCAGGGCATCGTATACCGAGCCGCTTTCCAAAACCACCTTCCTGGAAATGAACTATGGCTACCGCGTAAGCAATAGCGAGGCATTGCGCAATACATTCAATAAAACTTTCAACGGCAACATACCCAAATACGAAGCCAGGGACTCCTTGTTCAGCAACGACTACGAGTTCCGCATCAATACACAGATCGGCGGATTGAACCTGCGTGTGAACAAGAAAAATTTCGTGTATTCCATAGGCGGTAATATTTCGTACGCGAAGTTCCGCCAGACCGACATGACTACCGATTCAGTGTTCAGCTATACGTACCTGAACCTTTTCCCGCGTGCGAACTTCCGTTACAATCTCGGCCCGCAACGCAGGATCAGCTTCAACTACAATGGCAATACCCGTCAACCTAGCCTGGAGCAGATACAACCGATCCGCGAGAATACCGATCCGCTGAACATACAAATAGGCAATGCCGACCTGAAACAGGAATTCAGGCATAACCTCTCACTGAACTTCAGTGACTATAAGGTGCTCACCAGCCGCAACGTGTACCTAAGCACCAACTTTTCTTTTGTGGATAATGCCATCAGCAGCCGGTCGACCGTTGACTCCGTGAACCGCAGGACCACGCAATATGTGAACGTGGATGGCAATTATAATTTCAACCTGTGGATGGGCTATTGGTTCCAGATAAAAAAATTGAACCTGCACATGGGCTTCAACGGAGGCGGCTTCATAGGCAAGTTCAACAACTTCGTGAACGACCGGAAGAATGTGAACGACAACAGCAATTTTAATATCAGGATGGACATCTGGCACGAAAAGGAAAACAAATATTCTTTCAGGATTGCTCCCGGTGTTACAAGGAACCGCAGCAAATCATCGCTGCGTCCCGACATCGTTACCAAATATTGGACCAGCGAAAGCGATATCGAAGGAACGGTGCAGCTTCCCTGGAAACTGGAATTGAATTCCGTTGCCACTTTCCAGTTCAGGCAAAAGACCAGCGTGTTCGACCGCGACCTGAACACCATCCGCTGGAATGCTTACCTGGGTAAGAAGTTCTGGAAGAACAATGCAGGTGAGGTGAGGCTGAGCGTGTTCGACATCCTGAACCAGAACCTGGGCTTCCAGCGCAATGCCACCAGCAATTTTATCAGCGAGAACACGTACAATACCATACGCCGTTACTGGTTGATAAGCTTTACCTGGAATTTCACGAAGAACGCGGCCACAACCGGTAACGGAGCAGGCCATTAAAATAAATTATTATGAAGTATCTATTGATATTTGGATTACTGCTTGCGGGAACTTTCGCGCATGCACAAACGCAGTTCCTGGCCAAGGGAAAGATCGAGTTCGAGCGAAAGATCAATGTGCACCGCCAGTACGAACCTCAAGAGAACGATAGTTGGTTCAAGGAATACATTTCCAAGCTCCCGAAATTCCATACTTCCTATTTCGACCTGTATTTTTCCGACGATAAGACCGTGTACAAGCACAATCGTGACGGGGATGGCCCGAAGAACTTCTGGGGCATCGGCCCATCGAAGGAAAACACCATCATGGTCGATCTTTCGAAAGGCATGTTCACCGGCGCCAAAAGAGTGTTCGAGGAAAACTACCTGATACAGGACAGTACGCGCAAGCTGGAATGGAAGATCAGCGACGAAACTAGGACCATTGCCGGCTTTGAATGCAGAAAGGCTGTTGGTAAAATTTGCGACTCCGTATATGTAGTGGCATTTTATACCGATGAAATACTGGTAAGTGGTGGACCGGAATCATTCAATGGACTGCCCGGTATGATACTGGGGCTGGCCATTCCACGCCTGTATACTACCTGGTTTGCAACCAAGGTTCAATTGATAGAGCCAAAAGACGCCGACCTGGCCGCTCCCACCCGCGGCAAAAAAGTAAACCACAAAGCGCTCGAGGCCACGCTGCAAAAATCATTGAAAGATTGGGGAAAGGAAGGACAAAGGAATATTTGGTGGGTAATGTTGTGATGCATTACTAAATTACGGCATGGACAGCGTTTATTTCGAGGACCTGAAATTCGAAAAGCAGGATTTTTCAGAAGCGGGTTTACAACGGGGCGAATATGAAGGCTGCACGTTTGTGAACTGCAATTTCTCTAATACAGACCTCTCGGGAATTCATTTCAGCGAATGCGCATTCCTTGCTTGTAACATCAGCATGGTTAAGCTGGAGAAGACCGCGTTCAAGGACATACAATTCAGGGATTGTAAGCTGCTCGGCCTCCGCTTTGAAACCTGCAGTGATTTTTTGTTCGAAGTGGATTTCGACAATTGCATGCTTAACCTTTCCTCATTCCTGGAAAGAAAACTGAAAAAAACAAGCTTTAAAAATTCCAGCCTCATCGAAGTAGACTTCACCGGCGCTGATCTTACCAATGCGGTATTCCATAATTGTGACCTGCAAAGGGCCATATTTGAAAATACGATGCTCGAAAACACTGATTTCCGCACTGCCCGCAATTATTCTTTCGACCCGGACGTTAACAAAATGAAAAAAGCAAAATTCTCATACCCGGGAGTTTTGGGATTGTTGGAAAAATATGATATTGAGATAGAATAATCTATGAAACCATTTTTTACTTGCTTACTCCTGCTGGCTGCCGGCCTTGTTTATGGACAAGCCTTTACCTACCCCGCCATTCAACAAAAAGCAACACGCCTCGAAGACTTTGTGCCCGCTAACTGGACCTTGATGGACTATGCAACCGGCGACCTCAACAAAGACAAGTTGAAAGATGCGGCAATGGTGTTGGAATACCGCGACAGCATACAGATTGTAAAAGCAACAAAGGATACTGTAATAACACAACCGAGAATGCTGCTCATCGTATTCAAAGATTCTACCGACGAATATTACTACGTGGCTGAGCAAAGCCAATCCTTTATCCAGAACCACGACAACCCAATAATGTCAGATCCATTTGAAGGCATTTATATCAATAAAGGCATCCTGCAAATCGATTTCAGTTTCTTCGCCAGTATGGGAAGCTGGTATATGAGCGGCACTTCCTATAAGTTCCGTTACCAGCAAGGGGAATTTGTGTTGATCGGCGCCGATAAGCATTCCATCCATCGCGGTTCTTTGGATTACGAGGAATACAGCTACAATTTCCTTACTAAGAAAAGAAGCCTGACAAAAGGAAATGAAGGTGATAGCAAGAAGAAAACCACCTGGAAAACCCTGAACATTCCAGTGCTTAAAACGCTCAAAACGCTGCGGGAACCTTATACCTGGGAAGTTGAAAAAGATAAATTCCTGTAGTTACTTCCTCAATTCCATCACCAATAAATACTTCCCTCCCACCGTTAGCGTAGGTTCCAGGTTAAAAGTATTTCCGGTAGCCACGTCATACGCTTTGGTAAATCCATTCATGCGCTCTGAAAAGCGCGAAAGGTTGAGTGTAACCGGCCCGTCATTCTGGTTCATCACGCACATGATGGTTTGCTTGTTGTCGTAACGGAAATACACATACGCTCCATTCTCCGGCACGTACTGCATCATCTTACCGCTCTTTATGGCCGATGAATTTTTCCTGAAATTGGCCAGCGTCCGCACGTAGTTGAATGCATTGTTTTCCTGCTCGGTCCTGCCGGCGGCGGTGAATTTATTACTTGCGTCGCCGGGCCATCCCCCAGGAAAATCGAAGCGCACCATGGCATCCGTACGGCTCGTAGTTCCCGTCATCAGTATCTCGGTCCCATAATACAATTGCGGAATGCCCCTGAATGTCAGCAGCCAGGCAATGCCCATTTTGTATTTATCATAATTCTCATTTACGACAGAATAAAAACGGCTCATGTCGTGATTGTCGAGGAAAATGCAGTTCTTCATCGGGTCCTTGTACACAAAATCATTGGTAGCCGTAAGGTATAAGCGGTTCACACCCTCTGTCCATCCGAAAGGTTGGTTCAGGGCAGAAAAAATGCCGTACATGTTCAATTGAAAATCCGTTACACCCGGCAAATTGCTTTTGTATTTGAGATTGTACATGCTCTCCATAAAAAAGCTCTGGTTCGGAACGCCGTGCACCCAGGTCTCCCCGAAAATGCCGATCTGCGGGTATTCGTCGAGCAGCGCTTTGTTGCAGCGGTTCATGAAGTCGAGGTCGTTGTATGCGTACGTGTCTATGCGCCATCCATCGATGCCAAATTCTTCTACCGTCCATATCGCGTGCTGTATCAGGAAATTGGCGACGAAGGGATTGCGGTGGTTCAAGTCGGGCATGAACGGCGTAAACCATCCATCGCTCATAATTTTTTTATCGATGGCCGATGCGTAAGGGTCCATTAATACCTGGTCTTTGTAAGAAGTATTCTGGTACAATGGCCATTGATTGAACCAATCCTTCATGGGCATGTCCTGCACAAAAAAATGCTCGCGTCCCACGTGGTTGTACACGGCATCCTGAATGATCTTCATGCCCTTTGCATGTGCGGCCTTTATAAGATCGTGGTAAGCCTGGTTGCCCCCCAGCCGAGGGTCGATGGTATAATGATCGGTAAATGCATATCCGTGAAAGGATTCACGCACCATGTCGTTTACAATTACGGGGTTTAACCAAATGGCCGTCACGCCCAGGTCGTGCAGGTAGTCCAGGCGTTGTTGCACGCCCTGCAAATCGCCGCCATGCCTGCCTTTGAGCGAATCGCGGCTGTTAACCACTTCCCTGAATCCCTGCAGCTTGTCATTGGAAGGATCTCCATTGGCAAAGCGGTCGGGCATAATGAGGTAAATGAGATCGGCGGCGGTAATCCCGAGTATGCGCGACTTTCCATTTTCCTTGCTCCGTGCTTTCAATTCATACAATACATCGCCTTCTCCTTCCTCGGTTACAATATGAATTTTCATCTTCCCCGGCCTGGCAGTAGGCGAGATCACCAGGTCCAGAAAAGCATAATTATTGTTTTCGCTCTTGGTCACCTTTACCAACCGCACGCCGGGCCAGGCAATCGAAAACTTCACCGTTCGAACGTTCATGCCCCGCACCATCAGTTGCAGGTTGGGATTTTTCATGCCTACCCACCAATGCGTGGGATAAATGCCTTCTACTTTGTAGCCGGAGGCAACAACGGTCAAAGAATAAAAGACCGCTACCAGTAAGATCAACCTTTTTTTCATATTCATTTCGCTCCTTTCAACTTGTCGAGGTTCAGCGCATTTGCAAATTCCTTCAGTTTGTCAAGCCCTTCGTTTCCTTCTATCGTAACCCAGAAACGGTCACCACCCACAAAATGAAGGCTGTGCTGGTTATTGCTTTTGGAGAATGTTTCAATAGCATTGGTACCCATGAAAGACACCGTTTTTTGATACCCGTTATCATCTTCACTCTGCATGTTCAGCCGCGACAGGTAGGATAATGAATAAAATGAAGCTCCTGCTTCGCCGGCGCAATCAAAAATGCCAACTGAGTAATCGGCATCGTCCTTGCGGTACGAAGCGGTCCCCATCGCATAACCCATGGCGTTGTTTACGCTAAACGATGAACGTTTCATGCCCAGGGCCTCTTCAGGAAAGAATGACTTCATCGTTTCATTGCTTATTGGCGGCAATTTTTTCAATTGTTCAACCCGCGCCTGGGCATCGTCCCCGGCGGTGGCAGCATCATTGGTTGCAGGAGTGGTGGTGTTGGTAGTAGTGTTTTCAGTAGACGACTTTTCTGTTGTTTCCCCATCTTTCTTTTCGGCGCTGTTACAGCTTAGGATGGCAGCCGCGGCGAAGATGAGCAAGAATTGTTTTTTCATACAGCAACATTTAAAGTGAAAAAAAATATTTTAAATGGGACGTTGCTCGGTGATCTTCACTTCTTCCACAACGTCTTCCTTTACGTGTTCATTCTTTCTTTCTTTTACGATAAAATAGCAGATCAATGCCGCCAGTATCATCAATGCGCCGCCTATCTGCACAGCCAGCATCCTGTTATTGTTCAGCAAATGTTCCATGATCTGTCCAAAGAAAAGGGAAGCGATGATCTCGGGCAACACAATGAAAAAATTAAAGATGCCCATGTACACACCGATCTTGTTTTCCGGCAGGCTGCCTGCAAGCATCGCATAAGGCATGGAAAGAATGCTGGCCCATGCAATACCTACGCCCGTCATGCAGGCGTACAGCATATAGCGGTCTGTTACAAAACCAACCGCGATAAGGCCGGCAGCCCCGCACAAAAGGCAAAGCGTATGCGTTAACCTGCGGCCGAGGTTGCGCGCAATAAATGGGATCATCAATGCGAACACAAAAGCTACTACATTATAAAATGAAAGCGTAAGGCCCGCAAATTCAACACCCTTGGTATACAATTCGTCTTTTTCGCTGGCGGCCCCAAATACATTCCTCGCCACGGCAGTGCTGTAATAAAACCACATTAAAAAAAGTCCGGGCCAGGTAAAGAACTGCACCAGCGCAAGCTGTTTCATTTTCGGGGGCATGTTCATGATCGAATGCCATATTTCTTTGGCGCCGCCACCAAAACCTTTGTTGCTTTCTTTTATTTTTTCCTTGAACCCAACATCGGTGGGTGGATATTCACGGGTGGAAAAAATAGTGTACATCACCGCGAGCAAAAACATGGCGCCGCCAATATAGAATGCATATTTTACCGATGGGGGAATGCTGCCGTCGACCGGCGTGCTGGCCACATCAAAAATGTTGGCGAGTAGCCAGGGCAATGCCGATGCAATGCTGCCTCCCAGGCCGATCATCAGGCTTTGCATGGCAAACCCCGAAGTGCGTTGCTGTTCGGGAAGCTTATCGGCCACAAATGCGCGGAAAGGCTCCATCGCTATGTTACCGGCAGTGTCCAGTATCCACAACAATCCAGCGGCCATCCACAACACGCCGCTATTGGGCATCAGGAAAAGACAAATGCTGCTAAGGATTGCACCCACGAAAAAATAAGGCCTTCTTCTACCCCACCAGGGATGCCAGGTACGGTCGCTCATATAACCGATAATAGGTTGTACTATCAGGCCTGTGAGCGGAGCGGCCAGGAACAGCAATGGAATTTGCTCAGGTTCGGCATCCAGGTATTCATAGATGGGCCCCATGTTGGCCCGCTGCAGGTCCCATCCGAACTGTATCCCGAAAAACCCGAAGCTCATGTTGAAGACCTGCCAGAAATTGAGTCGCGGCCTGTGCGGCGCTGAAGAACTTACAACGGGACCTGCGGCCATAAGCAATCGTTGGTTTGATTAAAGCGGACTGAAGATATAAATAAATATGTAACAAGTACACATATTATATCACAAATCCATTTTGCAGCACAGCCCCTTTCTTGACCACTACGATGCCATCTTTTACGGTGTACAACGAATGATCTGAATTGGCCAAGTGCGGGCCGCCATTGATGCGCACGTCATCGCCTATGCGGCAGTTTTTATCGACAATTGCATTCTTGATATAACAACGGTGACCAATTCCAACCGTAGGGATGCCATGGCTTTGCGCATGCTCGATCTCATCGAGCGTTTCAAAATAATCATTGCCCATCAAAAAGCTGCTCACGATGGTGGTGCCGCTGCCAACCCGGGTGCGTATGCCTATAACGCTGTGCTCTATGCGGGAAGCATTAATGATGCAGCCTTCGGCGATGATGGTCTTTTCCAGCGTGGTGCCGCTGATCTTGGCAGGCGGCAACATGCGGGCACGTGTATAAATAGATCGGTTGTTATCGAACAAATTGAACTCGGGCAGGTCTTGCGTCAATCCCAGGTTGGCCTCAAAAAATGAATAGATGTTTCCGATATCGGTCCAGTATCCGTCGTATTGGTAGCTGGCCACCTTGTATTTTCCGAGCGATTTGGGCAGTATTTCTTTTCCATAGTCCGTTGCCTCCTTAAACTCTTCCTGCAACAGGTGGAACATCAGCTTGCGGTTGAAAATATAAATTCCCATGGAAGCGAGGAACACCCTGCCCTGTTTTTGCATGGCCTCGCCGGTATCGCTCACCCAATCCATCAACACATCCTGCTTGGGCTTTTCGGTAAAAGCGGTGATCATGTGGTTCTCATCCATCTTCATAATACCGAAGTCAGAAGCTTCTTTTGCCGCCACCGGTATGGTACCGATGGAAACATCGGCGCCTTTTTCTTTGTGATGCCGCAGCATATCCATCAGGTCCATCTGGTACAGTTGGTCGCCCGAGAGTATCATCACGTACTCGCTTTCAAACGGGCCGATGTGCTTAAGGCTTTGCCGTACCGCGTCGGCGGTACCCTGGTACCAGGTCTGGCTATCGGGCGTTTGTTCCGCTGCAAGTATATCCACGAATGCAGAGCTGAAAGCACTGAAATGATAGGTATTCTTGATATGCCTGTTCAGCGAGGCCGAATTGTATTGCGTCAGCACAAACATGCGGCTGATGCCGGAGTTGAGGCAATTGGAAATGGGAATGTCCACCAGCCGGTATTTTCCGGCTATCGGCACAGCGGGTTTAGATCGGCTTGCGGTCAATGGATATAGTCGTGTGCCGGCTCCTCCTCCAAGAATAACGGCCAAAATTTCTTTGGACATAATTAGCTTGTTTATTGTAAAACTTAAACTTAAATGATTACCTATTAACTACTGATTATTATTCTCCCAAACATCATCAATAATCAATAATAAATAATTAATAATTAAATCACCTTAGCGATTCATATACCTGAATATACTGCTTAACGCTCTTTTCCCAGCTAAAATCCAGTTGCATCATGTATTCACGGATCTCCTGCACAAGGTCTTTGTCTTTGTACAGCTCCGCGGCACGCCAGATGGCGTGTGTAATGTCGCCTACTGCCGCATGGTTGAAGCGGATGCCGTAACCGTTGGTATCACCAATATCCACTACCGTGTCCCTTAAACCGCCGGTATTCCGCACTACAGGCACGGTACCATAACGCATGGCATACATCTGGTTTAGCCCGCAAGGCTCTACCCTTGAAGGCATCAATAAAAAATCACACCCGGCGTATAAAATATGGCTCAGTGTTTCATTGTATCCAATGTAAACATTGTAATCTCCCGCCGCGAGCGATTTCAGGCTGTTCAACTGCGATTCTACCTCGGGGAAGCCACTGCCCAGGATGATGAAGTTCACTTTGCGCCCCACATAATAAAAAGTATCGCCGATAACATCCGGCAACAGGTCTGCGCCTTTTTCTCCTACCAACCTGCCAATGAACCCGATCAATGGTTTGCTCACGTCGAGATCGAATTGTTTGCAAAGGGCCTCTTTGTTTTTTTGTTTGCCGGCTTCCTGGCTCTCCAGGTCGTACCGGTGCTCCAGGTAGGTATCGGTCGCGGGGTCCCATACCTGAGTATCGATGCCGTTGAGTATGCCCAGGCATTTACCTTTTTCATACTCGAACAGTGCCTCCAATCCATTGGCTGATTCCCGCAGCTCGGCCAGGTAGCTCCAGCTTACAGTTGTTACTTTCCACGCGCATTTAATGCCCGATGCCAGCGGGTTGATGTGGTTCTTCCAATCGAGCATGCCCCATTTCCACGTGTCCCACCGCGGTATATACCTGCTCTTGTCCCAGTCCATCCAGCCCTGGTATTGCGCATTGTGAATGGTGAGTACGGATGGAACACCCTGCAGGTGCTGGTAGGCAAAACAATGACGTATCATGAAAGGGATGAGCGCGGTATGATGGTCGTGCACATGAATGATGTCGGGTCGGTGGTTCCACGAAGCTATCCAATCCACTACTGCGATTTGGAATGCGGTGAACCTTTCCGAATCATCATCGTACCCATATACTTTTTCACGGTCGAGCAGTCCGTTGATATCGATAAGGTAAAGATCGAAGCCGAGTGCATTTGTTTGTTCACGGATCACGGTGTAATCCAATCCCCAATTGGCCATGTGGATGTAACCCTTGTGCACTACTTCCCA
The DNA here is from genome assembly GCA_035628135.1 of Chitinophagaceae bacterium. GTDB lineage: Bacteria > Bacteroidota > Bacteroidia > Chitinophagales > Chitinophagaceae > DASPKM01. The sequence goes on from DASPKM010000006.1 coordinate 57,502, forward strand.
CTGATTGTTGTACAGGAATTTTGTGCGGTACATGGGCATTACTACCTTGGCAAAGTGTCCTGAAAGGTTCTGGTATTTAGGCAAGGCCCCTACTACGTCTCCCAATCCACCAGCCTTGGCCACCGGGTAACATTCCGCGCTTACGTGAATAATTTCCATATTGCTAGTTTGCCAGGATGAGAATTCCATTATGCTTCACCAATGACCCAATGACTTAATGACCCGTTGACCTTATGGTTTCACATGACCATGCACGAAAGAACCGATTCAATTTACCAATGATTTTGAATTAAATAACCGGCAGTGAAAAAATTTTTCGCTTGCGAAAAACTTTATACTTTCAGCAATTATTACTTATCAAACCCGCAATAGCTTATGAGCACTTCCGACCTCCCCTCACGCCAGGTTCCCAATGCAGACAAACTTACCGCTCCCGATGTTCCTACGAATTACGGGGCACTTGGGACACTGGTGACCGTTTTCTTTTTCTGGGGGTTCATTGCTGCCGGCAACAGTGTCTTCATTCCATTTTGCAAACACAAATTCGGTCTCGACCAATTTCAGAGCCAGTTGATCGACTTTGCATTTTACCTGGCCTATTACGTAGGCGCGCTGGTATTGTTTGCATACGGCGCATTTGGCGGCAAGGACCTCGTAGGCAAGTGGGGGTATAAGCGGAGTATTATTTATGGGTTGCTGTTCTCGGCATTCGGCGCAGCTGCCATGATCGCGGCGGTCAATGGCAATACATTTACAGGAATGCTGTTAGGTTTGTTCATCGTTGCCCTGGGTTTTTCCTTGCAGCAAACCGCTGCTCAGCCTTTCGCCATTTCTCTCGGTGATCCCTCCACGGGAACAAGCCGCGTAAACCTCGGTGGTGGCATCAACTCTTTTGGCACCATGATCGGGCCGCTGCTGGTAGCCTTTGCGCTGTTTGGCGTAGCAACGGATATTACTGATGAAAAAATAGCATCGTTAAGCCTGGAAAAAGTAATTATCCTGTATGTAGGCGTGGGTATTCTTTTTATAGGAGCCGCCACCTTGTTCGGCCTTTCCAAAAAAGTTCCGGCGGGCATCAACGAAGAAAAAACCGAGAAAGCCAACAAGGCGCTTACTTCGCTGTTGATACTGTCGGGCCTGCTCATTATCATGTTCGTGCCGGTGTTTAGCAGTTACCGCACGCCCGAAGCAAAACAGATTGAATCCATCGAAAGCCAGATAAAACCAGTAACGCGACAAATCGACTCACTGGATAACCTGACCATAAAGGTTGCGGAAACAGAAAGGACATCACTGGAGCAACAGATCAGCAGCCTAAGGGAAACTATCAAACCACAGACAGATGAAATCGCCACTATAAAAAAACCGCTCGAACGCAGCAGGATGTACTGGCTCTTCGGCGCGTTGGTAGTAGTGGTGGGCGGACTATTGTTATCTAACGGTATGGCCGCACGCAATCCCGATGGTTGGGGCGCAATGAAGTACCCGCAACTGGTATTGGGCATGCTGGGCATTTTTGTGTACGTGGGCGTGGAGGTGTCCATCGGCAGTAACCTGAGCGAGCTGTTGAAGCAAAAAGAATTCGGGGGTTATAAAACTTCGCAGGTAGCGCCATTCATCTCGATGTACTGGGGCAGTCTTATGATCGGCCGGTGGACGGGCGCCATCAACGCGTTCAACCTCTCCGGCGGCACGCGGCGGTTGCTCACATTCATAGTGCCGCTGGTGGCATTCGGTATTATACTTGGGGTAAATGCGCTGGCGCAAAAAGACGTTACGCCGCTTGTTTGGTATGTGGTATGCGTGCTGGTGCAAATAGTGGCATTTTATATAAGCAACGACCGCCCCGCACGCACCCTGCTCATTTTTGGATTGCTTGGCATCGTCGCTATGATAGTGGGCCTGCTCACAACGGGAATGATATCAGTATATGCCTTCCTTAGCGGGGGATTGTTCTGCTCTATCATGTGGCCTTGCATATTCGCACTGTCAATTGCAGGGCTCGGCAAGTACACCACGCAGGGCTCAGCTTTCCTGATCATGATGATCCTGGGCGGTGGTATCATTCCACCGATACAGGGTAAACTGGCGGACATCATCGGCATACATCCCTCCTTCATTGTTGCAGTGGCGTGCTTTGCATACCTGGCCATTTTTGCATTTGTAGTAAAAGGCATTTTGAGAAAACAGGGAATAGACTACGATGCAGAGGTAAGCCAGAGCGGCGGTCATTAAATTTACCAGGAAAGATCATAAAATCAGATTATAGTTGACATGGAAAGTCCTTTAGAATACGCGATAGGAATTGACGTTGGCGGCACCACTACTAAGTACGGCATCGTAAACCACCGTGGAGAAATTTTAAGCCGCGGCGATCTTTCCACTTCCAAACATGCCAATGTAGAAAGCTTCATCAACGAATTGCACGAAGCATTGCAAGCCCCCGTCAGTGAAGTAGGCGGCATGAAGTTTATAAAGGGCGTAGGCATTGGCGCACCCAACGGCAACTACTATAAAGGCACTATCGAATACGCGCCCAACCTGCATTGGAAGGGTATTATTCCACTTGCCGAATTGGTGTCAAAAAAATTCAAGGTGCCCTGCTCCCTCACTAACGACGCCAATGCGGCCGCGGTAGGTGAAATGATGTATGGAGCGGCCCGCGGCATGAGGGATTTTATCATGATCACATTAGGTACCGGCGTGGGCAGCGGCATTGTTGCCAATGGACAATTAATATTGGGGCACGATGGATTTGCGGGTGAGCTGGGACATACCACCATCCGCCCCGGCGGTAGAAAGCACTGGGGCACGGATATGTACGGCTCGCTGGAAGCCTATGCCTCGGCCACTGGGATAGCCATTACCGCGAGAGAGTTGCTGCAAAGGCATCCCGGCAGGCAGTCGCTCATGCGCAGTTATGCTTCCGATGCAATTGATGCGAAAGCGGTGTATGAATGCGCATCGAAGGGCGACGAGCTGGCCAATGAAGTGTACCGGTTTACAGGAGAAATATTAGGCGAGGCGCTTGCGAACTTCGTGATGTTCTCTTCGCCGGAGGCCATCATTTTATTCGGCGGTGTTATTAAGGCCGGCGACCTGATCATGAAGCCCACGCGGGAGCACATGGAAAAAAACCTGCTGCCCATTTTTCAGAATAAAGTAAAGCTCATTTTCAGCGAGCTGAAGGAAGCCGACGCCGCGATATTAGGAGCGAGTGCGTTGGTGTGGGAAACGAGACCTAATTGATATGCCATGTACAGATGTACAAGTGAAGGACCGATTCCGCGAATTGTCAATAAAGGGCCGTCATTAATTTGCACATGTACATCTTCGCAGCTATTTTTTTATGCTGATGAGGAACACCGCAGGCACCGGCCTTTGTCCTGCCGCATCACTGGGCTTGATGGTTTCTTTTCCATTCACCAGCATGCAACTGCTTCCGCCACCATCTAAGTTCAATGCTTCATAACAGCCCAGGTTGTACAAAATCTCTGCTTCCTGCTGTAAAGTAGCGCCTTCGGCCTTGCCGGGAGACCTCCCCTGTATCACCAATATGATCAGCTTGCCCGAACGCGTATAGCCCATCGCGGTGCGTGGATGCTTGTCTTTTTCGCCGCTAACGAACATCTGCTCCTGCTTATTGGTGATGTTGATAGCGCCATTGTGGATCAACACAGGACCTCCGCCAATTGCGGTTTCCATATTCCATTTAACGTAGTCGAAACGCTTCAGCGATTTTAATTTCGGAACAGCAGCATTTCCCATGGCCACTACCGGTGAATCCTCGAAGGCATACGGACGTGTCATAGACGAATCCGTAAATACCCAGGCCACATCGGCTTCTCTTTTCCTGTTGATGCCGATGGCGCTGCGCGTAATATAATAATACCTTGTTGAATCCTTGCCCCTGCCCTTTAACGAAACCACGTTGCGCGACCTAAGCTTGCTATCGCGCATGACCATGTTCAGGTTTTGATTGGTCTGGAACGAAAAGAAAGTGCCATTGACCACTACCAGCGGCCGGCTCTCCGATTGATAATATTGCGAAGGCGTAAAACGCTTGCCATTGCCCACTTGGGTAGTGAAAACAAGATTTTTGTCTTTCAGGTCCGCCTCGATGTAATAAGCAATGAAAGGCTTGTTATCGAGCGAGTCATTTGTATAAAACAATTTGACCGATGCGGGCAATCCCTGCCTCAGTGAATCAGCCGCAGGAACCCAACGAAGCTGTGCGGAAGCATTCATTGCAATAAAAACCAGGCAGCAGCCTGACAAGATCGATTTCAATGTCAAGAGAAAAAAATTTAATGGCTGATTTTGCTAAATAGCTGATTTTTTCTGTATCCACTCCGCGCGGCCATAACCGGGAATCACGTGCTTCTCGCTATGGTAAGACGATCTTACCAACGGGCCGCTTTCTACATAATCGAATCCCATTTCATAACCTATTTCCTTTAGCTCCGCAAATTCATCGGGGTGCACAAAGCGTATAACGGGTAAATGTTTTTGAGTAGGCTGTAAATATTGACCGATGGTCACTACGTCCACACCCGCATTGCGGAGGTCGTGCATGGTTTGCACCACTTCTTGCTTTGTTTCGCCCAGTCCCAGCATGATTCCGCTTTTTGTGCGCGATCCGCCTTGTTTCAATATCCGCAATACTTCCATGCTTCGCCAATATTTGGCTTGTATGCGCACCTGCCGTGTGAGGCGCTCAACGGTTTCGATGTTATGGGAAATCACTTCAGGGGCGGCGTCTATCACGCGTTGAATGTCTTCGGCCTTGCCTTTGAAGTCTGGTATCAGGGTTTCCAGCGTGGTGCCGGGATTAAGTGCTTGCACAGCGCGGATGGTATTGTGCCATACGGTGCTGCCACCATCCTTCAATTCATCGCGATCAACCGAAGTAATTACCGCGTGTTTTACTTTCATCAGGTAAATGGCTTCGGCTACCCGTTGGGGTTCATCCCAATCCACTGCATCGGGCCGGCCCGTGGCCACCGCGCAAAATCCGCAACTGCGGGTGCATACATTGCCGAGGATCATGAAAGTGGCGGTGCCTTCGCCCCAGCATTCGCCCATATTAGGACAATTGCCGCTCTCGCAAATGGTGTGCAGCTTGTGATTGTCTACCAGGCTTCTGACGTGCTTGTAATTCTCGCCGATAGGAAGTTTTACCCTAAGCCAATCGGGTTTCTTGATCTTTTGTGGAACGCTCTCCTTGGAAACAACGGGCAATTCGGTCATAGCGGCAAAATTAGCTACTTTCTTCTTCCCAACAGAATGGTAACGTAACCTGTGAAGAAGAACTGCTTTTGCTTGGTCAGCATCATTTGAGGGATCTTTTCGCTGTAAAACTCTCCTGCGACGCCTACTTCAATCGCGGTAACGGTTTCATTGAAGCGCCCGTAATCGAAACGCATGGCGGCCTTGGCATGGGCGCCGGGTTTGAGGGACAGCTCGCTCCAGCCGGTGGTGAACCCTGAAGCGCCAATAGGTTGATAGTTACTGTCTGAAATGGCGGGGTATTGACTGCGGAACCGCTTTCCGCCGGCCTCTACGTCTACCAGGTAAGGCTTCAACAGCCCGAGCGAAAGGCCCCCGGCATATACCACGGCAACGGCCACCCCGTTTTTATTGCCTTTACCACCGATGATCCTTTGTTGCCCCATACCCAGCTTAACCTGGTAAAAATTGTTCATTTTGTACAGGATGATGGAATTGAACTCGAACCCGTTGATGGTATTGAGCTTTTTCTCCTGCCGGTGCTTTTTTTCGTTGATCTCCAACTGGTAAATATTGGTAACGCGGTTGGATTTGAAACGGCCCATTTCGTACGAAAGGCCATAGCCGTCGGAAATAGCCTTAAAGCCGAATATGCTGTGTTTGCGGAATACAAGTTCTCCTTCTTCTTCCAGCTTCACCAGGGCATTGATGCGCTCACGCTTCGCTTCTTTCTTATCCTTCTTGGTTATTCCTTTTGGTTGGGTTTGGGAAAAACCTGCAAGTGCTACGCAGACTGCCAATGTAACCAGCGCAAATTTCTTCACTGTAAAATGATTATTAGGTTAATACGTAAATTTATGAAAAAAACACAATGACTTCCTCTATTGTTTACGAAGGTAACCTGAGGACCGTTGCTACGCATGTAAGGTCCGGAACCCAGATTGAAACCGACGCACCTGTTGATAACCAGGGAAAGGGAGAGCGTTTTTCTCCATCCGACCTGGTGGCTACCGCTCTCGGAAGCTGCATGATGACCATCATGGGCATGAAAGCAAGAGACCTGCAACTTGATCTTACTAACGTAAAAATAGAGGTGGAAAAGATAATGAAAGCTGATCCGAGGCGCATCGGAGCGGTAAATTTAACATTTCATTTCCCCGAGGGTTTTCTGGCCGATGAAAAGCAGCGCACCATTTTAGAGCGGGCCGCCCATACCTGCCCCGTGATATATAGCATACATCCGGATATTGCGGTAAACGTTGACTTCCGCTGGCCGGTGAATGAGCCCGCATCGTAAATAGATCTTTCGCACATCTTTTGGTCAAACAGACTTCAACAACGAATTGCCGATGGCGCATTCCAGGCAGCGTTTTACGTCACAATATTCCTTTTTTAATTCCAGCAGCGCCTGCGAATCCCATGCATGGTCATTGGCGATACCCATGGCCTCCCATTGTACAGTAAGCCCATTTTTTTCGGGCGGCAATTGCGACAGCAGGTCGAGCGCTTTGTCTTTATATTGCTGCTCCTGTCTCAGGTGCCCGTAAGCAAATAGCATCGGTGCAATGGTATTGATGACCAGGTTGTCGATGGTTTGCTGCCCGAGGATTTTCTTTCTGAAGGGCGAGGTTTCCTGCAATACATAATGCGTATGCCAGAACCCGCTCGCTGTTACCTGCAATAGCGCACGCACTTCTTTCACCGAGGCCACTTCTTTTATCTTTGAAAAAGGAGATTGAATGGTATGTAACAGCATCGCCAGTTGCGCGAGCCTTACTGTTGGAAAATTCCCCGGCCGCATGCGCAGGAAGTGCACCGGCAGTTGGATGGGGACCAGCATGTACTTTGTTTTTAGGAAACGGTATTCTTTAGCCAGCACACATGCATACGCTTCTTCGAAAGCCGCGTTGAGCAGGCCCGCTTGTCCCAGTAACAATGCCTCCAATTGATGCAAATGATTTTTGTGCCTGGCAAGGATGGTGAGGGGCAGGCTGCGGGCCACTGCTTCAAAAGCGTCTGCATTAATCGGAATGCCGAAGTTCCTTGCGAGTAGCCACCAGCAACATTCTTCCCAGTGAAAGTGTGATTGCTGAAGGTATTGCTGCACCAGCGCGCTTTTGCGCAGCAACCGTTCTGCCAGCAGTCTTTCCTTCCAGGCCGGCCATGTAATGCCGCCGGGCTCATGCACATTATGCGCGCAGGGAACGAATGCGTGGCTTTTCATGAGATCGCGGTAGCGTTGCAATAATATTTTTGAAACTCTTTCTTTCAGCGAGATGGTAGGCAGCGGCAGCCGGGTTTGCCGCGGCTGTTCCCAGAGCACGTGCAGGATGATATTTTTATAATTGGGATCGTGCTGGTGGGCGTGGCGGTTCCAATCTGTTTCATCGATGTGGAGCTCGATATTGCCTGCTAAAATGGTATTGTCGATTTTGATGCGTGCGTTCAGGAAATCGGGACCCTGGTTATGATTAGGAAGCCCTGGTGCGATTACCTGCAACATCTCCCCCTCCGTGGTTTGCAGTTCATGTTTATTAAAATACTGGAATTGCCAGATGAATTGAAGCAGCCGCTCGTTCATAAGGTTTCGGTTAAGGATAAGGTTATCGAATAAAAGAGCGAATAATTGTTTAAAGATGGTTGTGATCGTCTAAAATGAATTGACTGTTCAAGATGATTGTAAAGGATTTGATTGTTTACAATGACCGCAATCGTTAAAGAAACCGACAGGCATCTAAAGACAGTTATGATCGATTAAAGCGATCCTGATCGATTAAATTAATCGCGGTCAGTTAAAATGATGGCAGTCAGTTAAAGAAACCGGTAATCGTGTAAGACCGTTATGATCATTTAAAATGAACATAATCGATCAATGACAGAGGTTGTTAGCATGGAGTTCGGGTTCAACCGGCAATGGTAAGGGCATTGTTGGGTTTCATCGCGGACTTACTCCTTACGTGCCGTGGCATATACGTGAAATATTATTACCGAAGACGGTGGCATCAGTGGTGCCCACCATGATCGTTATTATGATCAATTATTTTAAGTCGAAGTTAAAGCACAGCCAATCTAAAAGCCGGAGATAAATCGGCTATCACAAAAAAAAATTCAAACAACCAAAACTTTCAATTTCCCTCCTTGCAATCTTCTCCTTCACCCTCCTATCTCTCCTAACCTCCCCAACTCCCTCACCACCCTGCTCACCGGCAAACCCATCACATTGTAAAAATCTCCATTAATGGACTTAATACCCACCACCCCGATCCATTCCTGGATGGCATAGGCGCCGGCCTTGTCATAAGGCTTGTATTTATCGATATAAAATTCTATTTCACTACGCGTAAGCGGGTGAAAATATACCTCCGTACGGTCGGCAAAAGCTATCTCATTGCTTCCTTTGCGCAGTACGACTCCCGTAATTACTTCGTGGCGGCTCCCGGATAAGCCGGTGAGTATTTCCACCGCATGCTCCCTGCCCGCAGGCTTGCCGATAATGTTACCATCCAGCACCACGATGGTGTCCGCCGCCAGAATGGTGCGGTCGTGCGACAGTTCCTCCTGCACCGCCAATGCTTTATTGCGCGCAATGTGCACCGGCACTTCGGTAATGCTCATGGAAGGACTGTACGATTCATCGGTTTCTTTTACTATGATGTCGAATGCCACCTCGGCCCATTCCAGCAATTGCTTGCGGCGGGGCGACTGCGAAGCCAGTACTATCCTTTCCATCATGAATACAGTTTGAAGAACAACATAGACAAAATGCCCGTGAGCATCACAAACTTGATCGCATTGCTAAGGCTGTGAAATTCCGCCCGGGAGTTGGCGCGGTACAGTCTTACCAGTATCCACGCCAGCGGCGCTACAATAAACACCACGCTGTACAATATGCTTGCCCACCATTTAAACTGCAACACGTACACCTGCAGCACCAGTATCGAAAGCATCAGCACCACCAGCCAAACCCCGGCGAACATTTTGCAAACATTTACGCCCCATACTATCGGCATGGTTTTACAATTGTACCGCGCATCGCCTTCCATGTCCTCGATATCCTTTACCACCTCCCGCACCAGCGAAATAATAAATGCAAAGCCCGCATACACCACCGCCAGCTTGAACAATCGCGACATCACCAGCCGGTGATCGGGTAAATTAATTGTGTAGGGCCGCCATTCGGCCACGAACAACACCATCACCACCCAGGCGGTGAGCAGTGAGATGATAAGATTGCCAATGAGCAATTTCTTCTTGAACGTGGTGGAATACAGCAACAGCAACAGCACGCATCCTGCGTTGGCCAACCCAATGATCCAGTCGCTGATCTTCCATCCTATATAAAAGCTCAGTGCCACGCCCGCAAACGAGAATACCCAGTGCCAGATAATGGTCCACCTGCGTTTGATAATGCGGTCTACCACCAGCTTATCAGGCTTGTTTACCTGGTCTATGTTCAGGTCGAAATAATCGTTAATGATGTATCCTGCCGCCGCTATCAACACAGAAGCGGCCGACAACAACCAGAAATATTTCGGTGTTAGTGTATACGGCACCGTTATATTTTCCACATCGAATGCAAATGGAAAAATGCAGTAATAGAACAGCGCTTGCGTGAGCACGATAAAGAAAAGGTTCAGAGAGCGTATAAGTGTAAGAAAGGCCAGGATGAGTTTCATGAATGCGGTTATTTACTCGGGATATCGGTTTCCAGTTCCCATTGGCCATGGAGTTTCAATACTTTTTCGATCATTTCACGCACGCAGCCATTGCCTCCCCCCATCGGTGAAATATAATGGGCAAGTTGCCTGATCTCGGGAGCAGCATCGGCCGGCGCACACGCTACACCGGCGGCCTTCATCACGGTATAGTCCGGTATATCGTCGCCCATGAACAGGATGTCGGCCCAGGCAAGTCCGTATTGGTCCAGCACTTCCTGCAGTTTTTGTTTTTTGTTGGTGATTTTCATGAACACGTCGCTAATGCCCAGCTTGTTGAGGCGGCTGGTAACGGCTTCGGAAAATGAGCCGGAGACAACAATCACGCGATAGCCTTTTTTTATGGCCAGTTGCAGTGCGAACCCATCTTTTATGCTCATGCGCCGCACCTGTTCGCCGCTGTTGAACACATACAGCGCACCGTCGGTAAGCACGCCATCTACATCAAATACAAAAGCTTTAACCTGTTGAAGTCGTTCTAATACACCCATAATTAATGTGCGGATTTGCAGCTGTGCAGATGCCCGAATAAGCGATACCTTGTTTTATAATTTGCACATCTGCACATTTATTTTGTGTCGCTTGGTTTCTGGTGGTCTCTCCATTCGTACACCCAACTGCTTTGTATCATTTCAAGATGCCCCTCGTTGGATTCTTCACGCTTACCCACGAAGTTGGGGATCTGCAACACCCACTCCAGCAGGTCGGTAAAGCGTACCCTGTAAATTTTTCCCTCGGTGAATTCGTCGCCAAAACGCTCATACAATTTCATGGCGATGTCCTCGTAGTCGCTCCACCGGATTGGCGGCTCAAAATGGTCCATTGCTGACTGTTTTTATCTTCAAATGTAATTTATTCTTCGCCCAGGATCACCGATTGGTCGGGCACCATCACTTCCAGCTGGCCGCTGCCCGGCAATAATACGCACTGGCAGCTTAGCCTTGAATTCAATCTCGGGTTGCGGGCCCTGTCGATAAAATCTTCTTCCTTGTCGCTGATCTCTTCTACCAGGTCTTCTCCTTTTTCTACATAAATATGGCAGGTGCTGCAAGCGCAAACGCCGCCGCAGTTGTGATGTATGTCGATATCGTGTGTAAGTGCCACCTCCAGTATGCTCTGGTCCGCTTCCAGTCCATCGATCGTTACCGGCTCTAATCCCTTCTGCTCGAATTTGAATGTTATACTGTACATGTTCTTGCTATTGGCCCGCAAAATTATGGCCTTATTAGCGATTATTTGTTACGAATCCCGCGCTTTTACAAGTATGCCAAAATAATTTCAAATGTTTTGCCGGGGATATTTGCGGGTTATTGAAAGTATTTCCTTAACTTAAAGGTGTTAATCGTTACCGGGCCAGAACAACGACTGCTATGAAGAATTTTCGTAACAATTCATGGGCTTTTCTGTTGATGGTCTCTTTTCTGATCTGCGTTTCTTTCGTCGATCACTCAGGGTCTGGCTACAAATACGATTACACCTCCATAGCCGATACCACGAAACAACCCAGGATGACCGTTGAGGAAATCACGGTCCAGCCAATGATCGTACTCGCCATTAAGGATACCGCCGCCACCACCGCCGAAATAGGCCCTAAACTCGGCAAGAACTATGGAACGATCGGCGCCTTCATGGGACAAAATAACCTGCAAATGACAGGCGCTCCGCTGGCCTGGTACTATTCCGAAAAAGAACCCTTTATATTGGAAGCAGGCATACCTGTTAACCAAAAACCATCCGCTACCCACCCTTCCATTACAGTAAAAGAGATCCCTGCCGCAAAAGCCGTGGTAGTGCATTTCTGGGGGCCCTACGAACTTACGCCGCAGGCCTATGACAAGATCAGGGAATGGTTGAAGAAGAATAACAAGAAAGCCCAAGGCGCGCCATTCGATGTGTACCTTACCGACCCTACCACTGTGAACGACCCTTACCAGGTACAAACAGACATCATTCAGATCTATCAATAACCCTTTGTGTAGCTTGCCATACAATGGTGGTTCACACCAAGCCAGCCCCGTAAGGCTGGCTTTTTATTTGGATTGAATACTTTCAGTTAAATCTTCGTATACCTTTTTTAATGCGGGATAGTGGCTCAACACCTGCAAATGCTTTTGAATGGTTTCAGCATCGTGGCGTATAGCCGGGCCCGTTTGCGAGGCTTGCGGGGACAGCTCCTGCAGCCTCCTGGCGGTCTCTTCTATCAACGGCAACAACAATAAAAAATCGATATCCTCTTGCTTGCAGAAACCATCGGCCAACCCATATAAATGATTGGTGAAATTGCTTGCAAATACAGCAGCCACGTGCATCTTCAACCGCTCCTGATCGCCGGCCACCCATACTTTATCAGATAAGCTGCGAGCGAAATCCTGCACCAGCGCCAGGTCGTCCGCGGTATTGCCATCCACCAAAAAAGGTATTTCGGGAATGTGTTGCTGCTCCTTTCGCAAGGTTTGCAACGGATACAGTACACCATAATTCCTGCTTAGGTCCCGCAGTACGTCTTTTGATACGGCGGCGGCGGTATGTACCACCATTTTCTTATCCAGTTGCAACCATTGGTGCAACCGGGGCAAAGCCTTGTCGGCAATGGCAACAATGTAGATATCAGCCGACCGGTCGATGTGAGCCGCATTGGTATTGGCCGAGCAACCCAGATCTGCCGCCAGCGCATGCACCGTGGCTTCGTTTCTGCCTGTTACTTGTAGTATGATGTGGTCCGAACCTTTGATCTTTCTGCCGAGCACCGTGGCCGTGTTACCCGAGCCTATAATGACAACTTTCATTATTCCTTGATTACATTTGAGCGTTATGAAATTAGGACAAAAAATAGCCATCAACTATATACGCGCCAAACTCAACATCCTGGCATTGGTATCCAAAGAAAAGGCGGCGGCCAAAGCATTCGACCTTTTTTGCACTCCCTTCCGCAAGCCGCGGAAGAAAAAACCGTCCATTTTCGATAAAGGGGAAAAGCTGCATTTTAAACTGGAGGGGATAGATATTACCGGTCATCGCTGGAACCACCCGCAGGAAAGGAAAGTGTTGATCGTGCACGGCTTTGAATCCACTTCGTACAATTTCGACCGTTATATAGGCCCATTGGTAAAGAAGGGTTACGAGGTCTTGGCATTCGATGCGCCTGCGCATGGTAATTCGGGAGGTAAAAGGATCACGCTGCCGTTGTACGTGGAAATGCTGAAAAAAATATGCGAATTGTACGGGCCCATTCATTCGTACATGGCGCATTCGTTTGGCGGGCTGGCATTGGCCCATTTCCTGGAAAGCTATGAACACGATGAACAAACGAAAGTAGCACTGTTGGCGCCTGCCACGGAAACCGTTACGGCCATCGATTCGTTTTTTAAATTCCTGCACCTGAACAACGAACTCCGCAAAGAGTTTGACGAGCTCATTTTTAAAAAAGGCAATGTGCCTCCTGAACACTACTCCATCAAGCGGGCGGTAAAAAATATCAAGGCAAGATTATTATGGTTTCACGATGAAGACGATGAAATGACCCCATTGAAAGATGCGCTCAAGGTAATGGACGACAACCACGCGCATATTGAATTTGTAATAAGCAAGGGCTTCGGGCACAGGAGGCTGTATAGAGAGAATAAGGTAGTGAAAAGAGTGATTGAGTTTTTATGATCAACTCTTCTTTCCTTCCAGCATCGGCACAAAAGAAAAATTATCGAACACTTCTTCCTTGATGGCCCCGTTCATCATTTTCGTAATGCGCATCATGCGCTGTACCTCTCCCCCGCCAACTGGTATTACCATCATGCCGCCAGGCTTCAATTGCTCGATCAATTTGGGTGGAATGACGGGCGCAGCCGCTGTTACCAATACCTTATCGAAGGGTGCAAAAGTGGGCAGGCCTTCATAACCATCGCCATAAAAAAATTTTATGTTGGGATATTTTTTCAAGAAGTGGAATTGCTTATTATCATCGAACAATTTTTTTTGCCGCTCGATGGTATACACCTGCGCGCCCATTTCCGCGAGTACGCTTGCCTGGTAGGCGCTGCCCGTGCCGATCTCCAGCACCTTATCGAATGGCCTTACTTCCAGCAACTGCGTTTGATAGGCAACGGTATAAGGTTGGGATATGGTTTGGCCTTCGGCGATGGGAAACGCCTTGTCTTCGTAAGCAACCTCATCAAATGCGGAATCTAAAAAGAAATGCCGGGGAATGTTGTCGATTGCTTTCAGCACATTTTCATCTGTAATGCCTTTTGCGCGGATGCCGTCTACCAGCTTTTTGCGTAATCCTTTGTGCCGGTATGTGTCTTCTGTTTTTCTCACCTGCCTGCCTTTTTTGCGGGCCTGCAAGATAACGAATGCCGTGGAATAGCCGGTACTTATTCCGCCACCAAAGCTTCGTAAATCAACCTCGCCAGCATGGCGTGACCGGTGCTGTTGAGGTGATTGTCCAGCGGAAAATAAAATTGCGGATCATTCATGAGACTGATGTCTACAAACTGGATGTTATTGACAAACTCCGGGCTGTATTCACCAGACGTCATAATTTGTTCGGCCACCGCCGCCAAATGATGGTCGTACACCGGGTAACGGTTCATATCCACTACCATTACTTTCACCTTGCTGAAATCGATACCCGAATGATAAATAATTTTGATAAAGTCCCTGGCCGCTTCGAGAACGTATGACCTGTCGTGCTCCACAGGCTTCGGGCCTACCATTACTGGCCTTCCGAGCAATTTTGCCAGCTTGTCCCTTACCATCGTGCGCGAAATTGTCAAAACGCGTTTTAATGGATAATACAAGGTCGCCCATTTATGGCTGCGCACCGCGGCCTTATACTCTGCTGAGGAACGTACCGGCAAGCTATATTTGTTGTTGACGTAGGTTTTGTTTTCAGCAATGTCATTGAAGCAATATTGTATGATGATGCCCCGCAATGCCGACATATCCAGGCGTTTCAGGAGCATCGTTTCACGGGCAGTGCCATACGAAGACACACCGGCATTCAACACTTTCAACCCGGTAAGTTTCTCCAGCACTTGCGGGTAGGTATGCTCTTGCGGAGTTCCCACCCCCATGGTATAGGAATCTCCCAGGCAAATGATTTCCGGCGCTTTCACCGAAGCCTCGTCATCACGCAAGCCCACGCTGTTAAAAGAAATGGTCTCGGAAAATTCAGGCCCGTCCATTACAGAACGCGCACCGGCCTTATAAGTGTAAGTAAGTTCCGGATCGTAGCGGGCGCATTCCTCCTGCACTTCCGGCAGCTCGCGTTCATAGGCCAGGTAATATTGCAACATATAAGCGCGCGTTTCGGCTGATACCTCATTCGACTGCGCCATGGCCCCCTTCAATCCCCATTCGCCCGATACCAGTAATACCAGCATGATCAGGGTCCACCACCAGGGCACATCTTTTTTCCTGATCAGTTGCCAGGCAAGCTGTAATACCAGCCAGCACATCAATCCCAGCAAGACCAGCCATTGCAGGCCATTCAGCAGGTTGTCGTGAAACGGTGCGGACGCGGGACTGATCTTGTCGAGGCCGTATTTTATCAGCGCGATCAATATGATGGCAGCGGCGGCCAGGGATATTTTTTTCAGTGTACGCATTCAAATAATAATCTGCAGCTTTACAAATGTGCACATTAATAGGCAAATTTCTATTACAACATTTCACACGCATCAATGTGCGTTTCATTTTTACATCCGCATAGCTGCACATTCACATTTATCCCTACCTTGTGACGTGCCTTTATGACTACCGCCCATTACATACTCGCCCTTGCCTGGATACTGTATTGCGTATTGCACAGCGTGCTGGCGGCCGGCAGCGTAAAAGCAGTGATGGGAAAATGGCTCGGAAAAAATGCGCGCTATTACCGCTTCGGGTACACCTTACTGGCATTTGTTGGATTCGTGGGCATTCTCCTGTACCAGGTTTCCATTGAATCACCATTGTTATTCGATCCCCCTGCCGTGGTGCTTTGGGCAGGCATAGCGCTTGCGGCCATAGGCTCGGCATTGGTAATGCTCAACATCCTTAAATATTTCATGCAGCTAAGCGGGGTCCGCTGGCTTACGCACGAAAACCCTTCCGCCAGGCTGGAACGCGGCGGCTTCCATCGATATGTGCGCCATCCATTGTACTTCAGCACATTTTTGTTTATCTGGTCGCTGTGGCTGGTATATCCTTATCTTTCATTGCTGATAGCAAATGTTATCATCACCGTGTATACATTGATCGGTATCGGGTTCGAAGAAAAAAAATTGTTAATTGAGTTTGGTGAAGAATACGAGGATTACCGCAAAAGCGTTCCTAAGATCATTCCCTCATTCAAAAACCGCGCTGAGCAATGAGCAAGCTGTTGGCCGTAACGCTACTGTTGTTTCAACCATTATATTTATTTTGCCAGGATTCTGTTTTCATGGTGGCTAATGGCAAGGGTGCAATTCAGTTTCGGGTGGGCGGTAACGGGATGGCGGTGAGTGATTATGTTTTTGAAGATGAGCACCGGGTAGTAAAAGGTATCCTGGTATATAAAGAATCTGCTGTTAATTATTTCCCCGGCAAAAAGGTTACCTGGATAAAAGACGGAACAGATACTATTACCGATGTGTACGATACCGCCGCCTTCAGGCTTTTATTTGCAAAAGACGGGGTGTATGAACAAAATACCCTTGCCATTAGCAACGATTCAGTGCGGCAACTGGCACAAGACTATCCCGTTTTAGGCATTTGGTTCGAGAACCCGGCAGTACTGCCATGGGGCCATTGGCAGGTGAGAAATAAAAAATCGAACAGGTTGAAATTAACGGTGCAACACGATGAGAATGGAAATATGATCCAATGCACTTACTACGATGAAAACGGGAAAGTAATACGAGACTCAACATTTCCGCCCTGTCCCAAGCGAAAACTCGTTCGCCGTAACCCCGATGGCAGCTTTTATGGTGAGGAATGCCCCATAAAATAATTGTAACTATAATTTCAAATCCGCAATAATGCCTTTAATGCGCGCATCCAGTTCTCCGCTCACCTTCTCAAAATCATTCGCGCTGTTGAGCTTCGTATTCACGCTGAAATAGAATTTGATCTTGGGTTCTGTCCCCGACGGCCTTGCGCTGATCTTGCTGCCATCGGCCAGGATGAACTGCAGGACATTACTTTTGGGAAGCTTTATTTCCCAGCTCTCCCCGGTTTGCAGGTTACGGCCCGTGCGCTTTTCATAATCCAGCAACTGAACCACTGCCGAACCGTTGATGGTTTGCGGCGGATTGCTGCGGTAAGCTTCCATCATGTCCGCAATTTGTTGCTGCCCATCCATTCCCTTTTTAGTAATGGATATCAGGTGCTCCTTGTAAAAACCGTATTGCACATACAGGTCGATCATTTTTTCGAACAGGGTCCTTCCCTTATCTTTCTCATAAGCAGCCATCTCGCATAGTAGTGCCACTGCGCTGATAGCGTCTTTATCGCGTACCTGGTCGCCTATCATCAGTCCATAGCTTTCTTCGCCGCCGATAACATAGTGTTCCTTTCCTTCCTTTTCCTTGATAAGCTCTGCTATCCATTTAAAGCCGGTGAGCACATTGTAACACGAAACGTTGTTCTGCCTTGCTATTTCATCGATCATTTCCGTGGTAACAATGGTCTTTACCACCATATCGTTCGGCTGGGCAATGCCTTTCGACTTTCTGGCCTCGATCATATAATTGAAGGCCAGCACCGCGGTCTGGTTGCCATTCATCAACACCCAATTCCCTTGCTTGTCTTTAACGCCAATGCCTACCCGGTCGCTGTCGGGGTCGGTACCCAGTAAAATATCGGCATCCAGCTTTTTCGCTTTTTCGAGCCCCATGCTCATGGCCTCGCTTTCTTCCGGGTTGGGATATACGACGGTGGGGAAATTGCCATCGGGCACGCTTTGCTCTTCCACGATGTGCACATTGTTAAATCCAAACCGCTTCAGCACCTCGGGCACCAGCACTATGCCTGTACCGTGAATGGGCGTGTATACAATGGTGAGGTCCTGCTGCTTTTTAATGACTTCGGGGTATACGCTCAGGCTTTTGACCATGTCCATATAGGCTTCGTCCACTTCCTGGCCAATAATGCGCACGTTTTGTACTTCGCCGCTCCATTTCACTTCATCCACCGAAGCAATTTTCTCTACTTCCCTGATCACATTTTTATCATGCGGCGGCACCAGTTGCCCCCCATCGTTCCAATATGCCTTATACCCATTGTATTCTTTTGGATTGTGCGAAGCAGTGCACACCACTCCTCCATGGCATTTGAAATGACGGATAGTAAAGGACAGCTCCGGCGTAGGCCGCAACGATTCGAACAAAAACACCTTAATGCCATTGGCTGCAAATACATGCGCCGTTATTTGCGCAAATAAGCGGCTGTTGTTGCGGCTGTCGTGCGCGATCGCCACCCTGATCTCCTCGCCCGGAAAACTTTGCTTCAGGTAATTGGCATACCCCTGCGTGGCCATTCCAACGGTGTACTTGTTCATGCGGTTGGTGCCAACGCCCATGAGCCCCCGAAGGCCGCCCGTACCGAACTCCAGGCTGCGGTAAAAAGCATCGGCCAGCTCGTTGGGATTCTCCCGTTGAATGGTCTTGATATACTCTTTTACAGTATCGTCATAATTTCCTGTGAGCCATGCATCGACCTTTTGCTGGATAGCTGCTTCCATATTTGAATCTGTTGGATGATTAATTTTTTGTTCCCTGTCGGTTCATTCAGGGCAGCAAGATATTGAATTTTGATTTTCATTTGAATGCCTGTAAATTCATCCCTCCACCTGACCAAATCAACCACGTATGAAATTAAGCACAGGCACTTTGCTGGCCCTTACCATGTTCATGGAATATTTCATCTGGGGTTCGTGGTATGCAACCATGAACCTGTACATGGAAACCAATCTCAACTCTACCGGCCTGCAGATAGGCGCCGCTTACAGCGCGCTGGCCATTGCCACCATGATCTCTCCATTTATCGTGGGTATGATAGCCGACAGGTTTTTTGCGGCGCAAAAGATCATGGGCGTATTGCACCTGGCGGGCGCGGTGTTATTGTACCTGGCAACAAAGGTTACTGATAACACGCTTTTTTATTGGGTCATTCTCGGTTATTCGATATTGTACATGCCCACCATTGCGCTTTCTAACAGCATTGCGTTTCACCAGATGAGCGATCCCGGAAAGCAATTTCCATGGATCAGGGTGTTCGGCACCATCGGGTGGATAGTTGCCGGCATCGTAATTGCCAGGACCGGCCTTGAGGCAACTTCTTCTATTTTTATTATCGCAGCAGGCGTATCGGTAGCGCTTGGCTTGTTCAGTTTTGTATTGCCTGATACGCCACCTACCGGCGGTACCGGCGGTTCAGCCGCAAAAGCGCTGGGAACGGAAGCCTTTGTATTGTTCAGGGACAGGCCCTATCTCATCTTTTTTATTGCGGCCATCCTGGTGTGCATCCCGCTATCGTTTTATTATGGTTTTGCGGCCACTTTCTTAGGCGAGTCGGGACTAGCGCCTGTTGCAGATAAAATGATCCTGGGCCAGGTCTCCGAGGCGATATTCATCATTGCCATACCTTTTCTTTTTTACCGCATTGGCGTTAAGAACATGCTGCTGCTGGGCATGACAGCCTGGATATTGCGATATATATGTTTTGCCTACGGCGATGGTGGCGAAGGCCAGTGGCTGCTGTATGCCGGTATTATCCTGCATGGCATTTGTTACGATTTCTTTTTCGTGACCGGTTATATGTACACCGAGAAGAAAGCAGGCGAAAAGATCAAGAGCGCCGCGCAGGGACTGTTTACCTTTGCCACGTATGGCCTGGGCATGTTCATAGGCACATGGTTCTCGGGATATATTACGGGCAGATTTGCTACCGGCGACACGCATCAATGGCAGCAAATATGGATGGTGCCAGCCTACATAGCACTAGCCGTGCTGTTGTACTTTATCCTGTTCTTCCGCGAGAAAAAACAAATCGAACAGGTATCCTGATAATATAAACTATAAATTATAGATATGAATATCGCAATGCTCGGTTCTGGTTTCATCGGCCGGTTTTATGCAGACTCATTACAAGGTTACCGCAGTAAGGACAAGATCGTAAGCATTTACTCGCGCCGTGTTGAAAGCGCACAGCAATTTGCAAAGGATTACCAGGTGGCGCATCACACCATCGATATGGAAGAAGCCATCGCAAGGCCCGATGTGGACATCGTTTGCATTTCACTACCCAATCATCTGCACGAGCCCGCGGTAATGCTTTGCTGCAAGCATAAAAAAGCAGTGATGACCACCAAGCCACTTGGGCGCAATGCAACCGAGGCCAAACGCATGCTGGATGCGGTGGAAAAAGCCGGAATCTTCAATGGCTACCTCGAAGACCTCGTATATACTCCCAAATTTTTAAAAGCGCACGAAAGCGTAAAGAATGGAGCGCTTGGCAGGATACTATGGGCAAAGTCGAGGGAAACACATCCGGGGCCGCATAGCGATTGGTTCTGGGATATCGAGCTGGCAGGCGGCGGCTGCATCCTTGACTTGGGTTGCCACTGCGTGGAGATAACGCGTACGTATATCGGAAAAGACATTAAACCGGTGGAAGTAATGTGCTGGGCCGATACGCAGGTAAAGCCCATCGAGGCAGAAGACCACGCAATAGGACTGGTGAAATATGAAAACGGCGCGATCGGACAGTTTGAAGTAAGCTGGACTTTCCGCGGTGGCCTCGACCTTAGAGACGAAGTAATGGGTTCCGAAGGCACTATCTGGATCAACAGTTTCCTGCGCACTGGTTTCGATATGTTTACTACCGGCAAGGGTGCTGATTATGTAGCGGAAAAAGCGGAAAGCAATACGGGCTGGCTGTTCCCCGTAGGCGATGAGCTGAACGAACTTGGCTACAACCACATGTTCATGGACATGTTCAATGCGTACGAGCAAGGCCGTGAACCTAAAGAGACGTTTTACGATGGCTACGTGGTAAACTCCATCCTGGATGCGGCTTACAAATCAGCCAAGACCAAACAATGGGAGCCCGTTCAACTGGAAGTATGGAGAGGCAGAACCGGAGTTGGCAAAGACAGCCATTTGACCGAATACGACGCCGAGCACTACCTCGTTAAAGAAGAAGTAACGCATTACGGCGCCAAAAAACTGATACTGAAAAATAAAAGCACCGGCAAGATTACTGAAAAAGTCATGCAATAGGCCACTCAGAAACCGGCTTCGGCCGGCATAGCCTATTTTTGTCCAATATTCATGTGCCTGAAACGTACAAATAAAACCACCCTTTCATCCGTTATAAGGCCCGCGTGGCTAATGATACTGGCGTACATTATGCCGGTTGCATCCTGGGCCGGTATGCCTGCCACAGCGGGATCGCCGTTCTTACCTTCATCATTACCCGAAAACGTTTATACAATCATCCCGTCGGATACTCCTACCAGGTCCAGGCCAGGCCGCGTGAAACTGGTAGCGGGATTGAACCTGGCAGCCTATGCCGGCTCGCTGCTGGTGCTGAACGAAGCCTGGTACAAAGGCTATCCCCGCACATCGTTCCATACGTTTAATGATAGCCGTGAGTGGCTGCAGGTAGACAAAGTAGGCCATGCATGGTCCGCTTATTCATTGGGTAAATATTCAGCCGATGTATGGCAATGGGCAGGATTGCCGCATAAGAAGGCAGTGTGGATCGGGGGACTAAGCGGCGCGGGTTATCTTACCGTGATAGAGCTGTTGGATGCGCATTCCGCACGTTGGGGATGGAGCTGGGCCGACATGGGCGCAAATGTATTGGGGTCGGGCCTGTTCATTTCTCAGGAATTGATATGGAACGAGCAGCGCGTACAGTTTAAATTTTCTTCTCACAAAAAATCATACGAAGCTTTGTTAAGGCAGCGTGCAGGTGATTTGTTCGGCAGCAGCCTTGGAGCGCAAATACTAAAAGACTATAACGGTCAAACCTATTGGCTAAGCGTTAACCTGAAATCATTTTTTAAATCTTCGGGGCTGCCGGACTGGCTCAACATTGCCGCAGGCTATGGTGCCGAAGGTATGCTTGGCGGATTCGAGAACAAATGGACCAATACAGACGGCAGCATCGTCACCCGGTACGATATCCCGAGAAGAAGACAGTTTTACATTGCTCCCGACATCGATCTTACCAAAATAAAGACAAGAAAAAAAGGCCTGCGCACCTTACTGAGTGTTTTAAACTCGATCAAAATACCCGCTCCCACGCTTGAATTGTCAGGAGGAAAATTGAAGGGACACTGGTTGTATTTTTAACGTACACTTACTACATACGTAAATAATTGCTTATCCCTGGTGCCGCTGTTTTTCGATACCACGAAACCTTCACGCAAAAAGCTCTCCCTTAACGCTCCTACTAACATCGGATCGTCATCGAACAGCAGTTCAGTAATGATGAGCGACCTGCCGTTATCAGCGAAAGCTTCGAAATGTATGTGCTGTGGTAAAGTGCTGTTGGGATAGCTGGCCGGCCTCACGGTGCGCAGTTCGAACTCTCCCTGCTCATTGGTTTTTAAATAACCGAACAGCCTCGCATGCCCACGGTCTCCTTGTCCTGTTTCTACGTGCGGCCTATCATCTGCATACCAGCCACGATGATCTGTTTGGTAAACATATACAAGCGTATTACGCAGTGGCGCATTGTTCGACATTAATTTGCCTTTAACAACCGTTTGAACGCCGGGCTCTTTGTCGGTGACCATAATTACCGGGCCTGCTTTTGCATGCTTCCTGATCACCTGCCGGAATTCGGTTAGCTTATGCAGGTTCATGTACGTTGGGTTGGCAAGCACCGCGTTTACGGTAACCATGCCCTTGGCAAGTTGTTCATCAATTTGACGTATGGTAGCGCCGGGGTCCTGCATGTACAGGCCCAGGCACAACAATAATATTTTCAGCATGATCTTGTTTTTAGGGATTACTACCTTGTTTGAGCCTTTTTATTTTTTCTTCCGCGGAACGCTTCACGCTTGCACGCATTTGTTCGCTCATGTTCTTATCGGCGGCCAGCAACTCCAGCGCTTTTTCGGCTTCGGCAATGGCTTCCGCCTTCCTGCCCAATGCTTCGTACGCATCGCCCATGCTGTCGTGAGCATTGGCCGAGGCAGGATAAGTTTCCACCATCAGCTTGAAGGCTTCCAGCGCTTCGGCTTGTTTGCCATTGCGCAGCAACCAGTATGCATTCGCGTTGAGGATGTCCTCGCGGATTACGCCGTTATAGAACGGATGGAAAGTAGAGTCCGAACGGTAACGCACAACCGCTTTGCGAAAAGCCTCGATCGCTTCTTTTGATTGACCGGTATTCATCATCCACATAAAATTGCGGTTGGTCAATATCCATTCGCGGGCGACGGGAACGGGATCCGTGAGATTTTTTTTAAGGAAGTCCACTGTTCTTTTAATGATGGCTTTCGATTCGGGCGTATTATTATAAATATCGAATGCGTGCATGCCTTCCAGGTAATTGACAAGCTCTATGCGTGCATCCAGTTGCAACGCAGCCTGCACAAAATTTTCAATGCCCATGTTCAGGCCCTGTCCGTCGAGCCCGGCTCTTACCACCAGCGTAGGAACATCTTGCCGGATGCGGCCCAGGCTGTCCGGACTGCCGTAATACACCACCAACGTCCTGATGTATTCTCTCCCCGGTTTCAGTGCCAGCGAAACTCCACGGGGCGTATTGGCTGAGCAGGTCCAGATGCCCACGCGTTCGGCATCGATGTTGAATGCCGCGGCGTTGGCCCTTAAATGATCGAGCACAGCGGCGCAATCTTCCATTACCGTTGCCCGGTTAGGCCTTGCCTGGTGGTTAACGGCAATCATGCCATTGGCGGCAATCAGCCTCGCCCAGTCGCGGTATACCCGCCACCTTGGTAATTGCATAGAGCCCACGCCATTGTTGAAGATCACTACCGGCAGGTTTGACCTTTTATTGAAACCGGGCGGATAATATATGTCCAGCACCAACGAGGTATCGTTCACTGTCTTGAATACAACATTTTCTTTCACCTGCACCTTCGCCATCTCCGGCACCTGGTACACGATCGGTCTTTCTGTAACCGCCTGGGCAAACGAACACAACGCAATGCAAACTGCCGCTATGGAACAATACAATCTATGCATGAGGATTATTTTATACAAAATAACAGGAATTAAAATGCGGACCTACCGATCCGATAAAAACGGGACTGTTCAATCTATAATTCCCACCCGCCTGCCTTCCACATCGGCCGTTCAACAGGCTGTTTCCTGTACTGAGAAGGCGTTTGCCCGGTCATCTTTTTAAATACATCGTTAAAGGCCGATAGGGAATTGAAGCCCGCATCGTAAGCAATCGCGGCGATCTTCTGGTTTGCTTTTGCGGGATCTGCCAGGAATTGCCTGGCTTCGTTGATCCTGTATGAATTGATATAATCATAGAACGAAAGGCCGATCTTGTCATTTAGTACCTGCGAAAGATGATGCCGGTTGGAGGAGACCATCTTTGCCAGCTTGTCGATAGTGATTTCCGGGTCGAGTTGCGGTTTTGCTTCGTCCATGAGCTTGCCCAGTTCCTGTACTATGCGCGCCACTTCTGCTTCGGGCAGCGAAGATTTCCGGTATTTGGGTGCCGCCCTGGTTACTTGCAGCTTAGGCGCAATGTCTGTAACAAAGGCCGGTTCCCGCGGAGGGGCCAGGTTCACGTGAACCACGCTGAATATATCGGGTTGCGTAAGCGCGGCATAGCTGACCCAATAAATGAAAACCGTCAACGAAACAAAGCCAAGGCTTAAGCCATTAAGGCTTGGATAAAACAGGTACATCCAGTAAATGGTAAGGGCTATTATCGAGCAAAGCAAAAAAGACGATATAACAAATTGACGGAGCCAGCGCAGTTGCAAGCGCTCTACATTGGAATAATACTTTTTGAGTGATACCGCATACTGCTCCCAATGCCGGTAGGCCAGCCAGTGATAAATGGAGATGCTGAATAGCTGGAACATCAGCCTCGGCTCGCCGCGAATGAACAGGAACGATGCAATGCCCGGAAAAAGATGTGTGATGAGTATAGCCGTGAATGGAACGAAATGCACAAATTGCGCCCAGTTCCATTTTTTGCCGGTCATTTGACGGGCGAACACGTAAATGAGCGGACCATACAGGAATGGCAGGTAGTAAGAAATATCGTATAGCAGCGGCCAATTATGGATGAGCCAGATCTTGCTCATCACCTTCAGCGTTATTTGCAACAACAACACTGCGAAGTACAGTAAAAGGAATACGTATCCGGAGCGGTATAATTTCCTCCGGATAAGGAACAGCGAAAACAATATACCCTGCAATCCTCCGAACAACAATAGGAAAATAGTAACCTGTACAGGCATCGGGATGATTTCAGGATTAATTTCTGTAAAATTTGTATTGGCTGGTAGGTAATTGGGATAAGCGGTCTAATCGTGGCTCCAGCCTTTATCGATGGAAACGACCTTGTTGCTCTTGTCGAACGAAACGGAAGAGCGGTACCAGGCAAAATCGCCGTAGCTGCGGCCAGGACCTTCGCCATACGTATTCAACAATTTGCCATCGCCGGTGTAGTGCAGGGTGGTGATGCCGCTTTCGGTGGTGGTATACAGCGGCATGCCTAACAGGGTATATACCTGTCCTTTGGTATCGCCTATTTTAACCTGGTCGAACTTTTCTATGGTATACCCTTCAGGATGTTGGGTATCGATCAGGGGATTTAATGGGTGATATCCTTCCGTTAATTGAACTACTCCGCCCAGGAAAACAAATGCCAGCATGGCGGCCATAATCGGTATCGATAATATTTTCAGGAAGATGTTCACTGGTACTTGATATAGGTTGAAATGATTTCATAAGCGTATCCCGACAGAAACCCCAATGCAGCAAGCGAAAAGGCCCATGGAGCTACTTTATTCCACCGTTCACCCGCAGAGCCTTTCACCCAGGCCGCCAGGCACAATGAAAGCACTGCGCCCGCTGTAAACGTTATCAGCACAGACATAATAGCCATTCCACCAGACATTGCGGAAAATACAAACACCGATACGAACAGGAGTATGGGAATAAAGTATTTGATAAGCCTGTTTTATAACCAATATAATAAAATACGTGAAATATTAAAACTGGTGTGCTGCAACGAGACCGCTTACTTGGCAATTACTTATTGGCAATCTCTTTCTGAACCAGCTTGAAATTCTCTTCGTCGAAGCAAACAAAGATCACTTCTTCAATGGCGTCGGTTTGCTGCAGGAATTCGCGGACAGCCCGCACCGAAATTGCAGCGGCCCGCTCTTTTGGAAACCGGTAAACCCCCGTGCTGATATTAGGAAAAGCAATGGTCTTACAATGGTTGTCTATCGCCAATCGAAGGGAATTTTTATAGCAATTGGCCAGCAATTGCTCCTCACCCTTATTCCCTCCGTTCCATACCGGTCCTACGGTATGAATTACAAATTTTGCGGGCAAATTTCCGCCGGTGGTAATCACTGCCTCGCCGGTTTTGCAGCCGCCTTGTTTAGCTGCTATTTTCCTGCATGCTTCCAGTATGGCAGGTCCACCCGCGCGATGAATGGCCCCGTCTACCCCACCGCCGCCGAGCAGCGAGGAATTGGCTGCATTCACGATGGCATCGGTGGCGAGTTTGGTAATGTCGCCCTGGATGACGGCAATATTAGGATTTGCGGGCATGCAAGCCTGGTAATTTGAAATGCTTATTCCATCCACGCGCCACCCACTTCATCGCCCTCCACTTCTACATAAATATGTTCCTGCAGCGTAGTAGCTATCGATAATCCTACATAATCCGGTTGCACCGGAAATGCATTGTGCTTACGCTCGACGAGCACCAGCGTTTGTATCTTGCGTGGATGTGATTGCAAAAAAGGTTTTAGCGCATAGGTGAGCGTTTTACCGCTATTGGCTACATCGTCTATCAAAATCACCACTTTGTTGTTGAAATCGATCGAGGGGTGCATTTCCACCGACTTCGGCATTTTTTTATCGAGGCTAAGATGAATGAGCTCTGTCTGCAGGGGACTGATCTCGGAAAGGATCTTCTGTATGCACTTCGCGATCACGCTGCCGTTTTCTTTGATGCCGGCCAGGATAACGCCGGGTTCGTCTGCATTGTTCTCCAATATTTCATACGCCATGCGGCGAAGCTTTTTGCCGGCAACTTCGCGTGTGAGGATGTAATTCTTGCCCATGCACGAATTTAAAGCATCCCATCTTATCTTAGCAAATCCAAATCATACACCATGCAACTGGTCCAGCAGATCCTATTTGTTATAGCGGCAGGCATTGCCATCTGGTTGTTTGCAAAAAAGGTCAGGCAAATCACGAGAAATATCATGCTGGGCAGGGCGGCGGACTACTCTGATCAAAAGGGCCTGCGCTGGAAAAATGTGCTGCTGCTCGCATTCGGGCAGAAAAAAATGTTCAAAAAGCCGCTGGTGGCGCTGATGCACTTTGTGATCTATGTAGGTTTCATTATCGTGAACATAGAAGTGCTGGAGATTTTTCTGGACGGCGTATTGGGATCGCACCGGTTATTTGCTCCCAGCCTCGGCGGCTTATATCCCGTGCTCATTAACAGCTTCGAGTTTTTGGCAGTAGGCGTTATCATTGTGTGCGTGGCCTTCCTGGCGCGCAGGAATATCATTAAGCTAAAACGTTTCATCCACCGCGACCTCGACGGCTGGCCCCGCAGCGATGCCAATTATATCCTCATCGCGGAGATCATTCTCATGACACTGTTCCTTACCATGAATGCTACCGATACCCTGTTACAGGAAAGGCAATATGGTGCATATGGCAGCCATGCTACGGGCAATTTCTTTTTCTCCCAATGGCTTCATCCTGTATTCAACGGCTTAAGCAGCGAAACGCTGGTGGTAGTAGAGCGCACCGCGTGGTGGTTGCACATACTCGGCATATTCGCATTCCTCAATTACCTTCCCTACTCCAAGCACTTGCATATTTTACTGGCCTTCCCCAACGCATATTATGCACGGCTGGAATCCCAGGGTAAAATGAAGAACATGCCCGAAGTACAGAAAGAAGTATTGTATGCGATGCAGCCCGAACTGGCCACTTCAGACGCCGCTCCACCTGCAAGGTTCGGCGCCAAAGACGTGTTCGACCTTACCTGGAGAAATTTGTTGGACGCCTACAGTTGCACCGAATGCGGCCGCTGTAGCGAAGCCTGTCCCGCAACAAAGACCGGCAAAGCGCTTTCGCCCCGGCGCATCGTAATGATGACACGGGACCGCACGGAAGACGTTGGCAAAAACATCAATCAAAACAAAGAATTTAAAGACGATGGCAAGACCCTGCTGCACGACTACATCACCGTTGAAGAACTACGCGCCTGCACCGCATGCCAGGCTTGCGTGGAAGCATGCCCGGTAGCCATCAGCCCCCTGGAAATTATATTAGACCTGCGCCGCTCGCTCATCATGGAAGAAAGCAATGCACCTGCAGAATGGAACGCCATGTTCAGCAACGTGGAAAATAATTTCGCGCCCTGGAAATTTTCGCCGGAAGAAAGGGATAAATGGGCTGAAGAGTTGAAGCAGTCGTAAATGAACATATTTATTATCATATTGGCTGCCATCTTTATCCCCCTGGCATTGTTGTATTGCTACAACGTAGGAAGATTTAAAAAACCAGGCTTCTGGGGCTCATTAGCGATATTAATCTTTTGCACTCCTTTCTTCGGTTTTTTGATAATAGAAGGAATGCCTCTAAAAAAACCGAGAGGTTGTCGTTGGTGCGATAACAAAGACAACGAAGCCGAGTATTGCTATCTGTGCGGGAAAAATGAGCACGGCGAGCTGATGCACACCGCAATTGAACCTAAGTCTCCTGGTTGATCTCCTCCACGATCTTTTCGTGCTTTTCATGTGTAACCTCTTCGGGATGCTCTATCTGGTGTGCCACATCCTTCTTTATAAACATCTTCCACGCTTGTACAATAGCTGTAAGCGCAAAAATGCTACCGACGATCCAGCTGATCACGTTCTGCTTGCTGTTGAGCGTATCCACCAGCAACCTTCCCCCAAACACGAACAGGCACATGCCTACAAAAGTGCCGATGCCAATGCCCAGTATGTACATGTTATAATGACTGTTCTTGGGAAGCAGCACTTTTTTGGTAAATAACACCGTGCTCCACCCGAACCAAAAAGGAATTTGCATGGGATTTAAAGCACTCATGGTGGTGCCAAGCCAAAAACGGTGAAGAGTATTCGAAAGCACTACATTCTTTTTTACCACGGGATCGGCCGCTGCAATGAAGCTGGAAACGGCCAGTGCCACAATAATGAGCAGCGTTACCCATTCCAGTATCTTGAACAAGCGCTGGTTCTTTCTTATCCAGGCCATGGCCACCAGCGAAACACGCACGAATATTATTTCCACCAGCAATACGCCCAGCGCAAAATATATCGCAGGCCTCAACCCGTCGCTCACCGATATCTGCATGGCCGCAATGTTCATGGTGCCCAATGGCAGGGTGCCCAAAAAACTAATAAACAGTCCCGTGACGAATATGCGGAGCAGTCTCGGCATAACAGTAAAAATATCGAATCAAATTATACTATCCAGCATCTTGTCGTACTTTCTCGTTTCCCTGAACATGCGCAGGCCCTCCTTCATGCTCATATAGGGAATGCCTTTGGCATGGTTGCGGCGACTGATGCGCCAAAGGATCAACCAATGCCGCACGATCAATCTCCAGGCGTCGAAGATGCTGTATTTGGGGTCATACATATGGGTAGGCTCGCTGCCTGCCCCATTCAATTCTATAATGGAAAAATCCTTGCCTTGTTTTAAATTCTCTAAAGAACGGTAACGTATGTCGAGGCGGCCGTAATAAAATCCCGGCACCCGCTGGCAAATCTTGTCAATAACAGCCACCAATCGCTCATCGGCCCAATGCGTATAGTCCATGAACATGGCTCCCCTGGCATGGTTGCCGTAGGGCACCAGTACCCGCTCTTCCCCTTCTCGCAATACTTCCTGCAACCCATTTCCGAGCATTTCCTGCAAGGCCGGTATTTGCAGAATGTACCGCTTTTCTTTCAACAGCAATTCCTCGATGGTGGACCGCCCATCGCCGCGCACCTGCAGGAAATGCTTGCCCACTATGCCGGAAATATGCCCTCGCGCCTCATCGGGATAACGGTAATAAAAAATACCTACCTCCTCCTCGAAGGGCACAAAGGATTGCACCAGCATATCGAAAGGAAATTGTTGTATGTACGATAACAGTTCCTGCTCGGTATTCACTTTCTTGACCCCCCTGCCCTTGCCCCCGATATCTGGCTTAACGATCAGCGGGTACTCCAGCGACGCATCGTTTATTTTTTGTACGATGGATGACGCCGCTTCGCCGGGTGGCACCAAAATGGTACGCGGGTAATATTCCGGCGGCATGATTTCGTAGATCTTTTTCTTCGACTCCAGTAAAAAACCGCCATGCTCGATGGTAGGATTGGATGCGGAGAAGAAAAACAATGAGCGCACCCTTAAACAAAGCAACAACCATATCGGGTACACCCAGATGTAAACGGTATGAAAGCTCCAATACTCCCAGTTAAACAATCGAATGAAAAACGGCCGGTGTAATAAACGCTGCCAACGGCTCATGCTTTTGCCAGGCTTGAATGTATAAAAACGATTTCTTCCTGCGAGCGCAGTTTATTGTTAAGGTCGACGTAAGTAAGGTTGGCCTTACCCTTACGTATAACCGCGGATGTAACGCTTACGGTAAACACTTTCCCATCTCGGTTCATCATAAGATCGTTGTGCGCGTCCCCATCGCCGGTAAACTGGTGAAAATGCAAAATGTCTTCCTGCCCCGGCATTGTGTGCTGTTGCAACCAATCGGCAAACCATTGCTTTCTTTTAGCGATCACCTGCTCATCGTACAAGGTAACCGAAGACCAGATGTGCGGCTGCTCCCTGTCCATCTCCTTTGCATGCCTGCGCGAACCGTCCCACCGGCATTCGAACAGCCTGCCATCGTCCCATATGATGGCGGTAAAAGGCTCGATGTTTTCCAGTGAAGTGTTTTGAAAGGCTACACGCGGCGAAGCGGAATCCAGGAGGTCTAATAAGACCAGTCCGCGGCTCCTGCGGTATGGCGGCGCCGGCTCATGCCTAACAAACCCACCGTTGAGAAATATCACTGCGTTGCCGTTTTCATGCACGGCAAACCAGGTGCCCCCGGCATCGCCATCTTTTGGGAACAGGATATTGCCGGTAGTAAAAGCATGTCTTGCAGGCGCGTGAGCGGGCGAACGCCAGTGCTTTTCATCGCGGTTGGAAGTTAGAATAATATGTTCTTTGGCAGGAATAAAAGTTACTGTGCACATTGTTGCCTGTACTTGATGGTAGAAGAGGCTACGCCAAACTCCTCGGGAATTTCAATATCCGAAACCTCTGTGATGCCTACCCGAATCAATGCCATGTGATGAATAGTGTGCTCCAGGTTATATGCCACTTCGCGGTAAAAATTGGTAGCAAGCGTAATGGATGATGCAGCGTGCTCATCGTAGCAGGCTTCGAGCTGCAGGTCTTTATTGTCTTTGTTCAAACCCTGGTGAACTTCGCTCAGCAGGCCCGCCGCAAAATCCTTGTCGCTTTCAATGCGGACGTCGCGTTTACGCTGCTCATAATTCACAAGGCCACTGTCATATCCATTCTCCAGGCATTGAAACAATTCGATGATGTGACGAACATGCTGGCCGATTGTAGCATTGAAAAGCGTTTTACAGGGTTGCACGTATTGATCCTGGCTCAATTGATCCAGCGTTGCCGACAACTGTACAAATACATTATTTACAGCTTGTTGTAATTGCATCGTTCGGATTTAATGCTGCAAAATAAGGTTATTTCTTTTTTTGTAACAATTACACAGATAAAAAACTGTTGTTCCGGCCTCAACATACAAGCTCAAACGGCGTGAGTTTGCCTTATACCCAGCAATTGCAGTATCCTTGCCCGGTAGATTAACAACAGGATAACCGAAGCGAGGAATACCGTTACCGCATAAATAAAAAGCAGTGGATCGCCGCTTACGTTAATGCCCAATTTTGTAAGATGAAAGAATATAGCGCCCGCCATCAAACCCAGTGCCAGCGTAGCGCCCCAGATCGCCGTACGTCCATTCAGCAACAGTATCGCCGCAATCAGTTCCAGCACGCCGGTCCCAACCCGGCCCCATGGCTCCATGCCCAGCCTGGTAAATATCCAAACCGATTCTTCGTGAGCGGTGAACTTGAAGTACAATGTTTGCAACAGCAATACAGCTGCAATAAAGCGTAAAACAGTGGCCACGACGGCTTTTGTTTTCATGATCAACGTTTGTGCAATGTACGCGATGCGCTGGGGCTATGATGTCGGCTATACGACAAGATACGAAATTGTTCAACCACAAACGACAAACTGTAACAAACCGTATTTTTGGCGCAAACATGAATGTATGCACGTTCCAACCATGGCAGAGATGATGGCAAGCGGAGAGTCTCCGGAAGTATTGTTTTGGGTAGGCTGCGCCGGCAGTTTCGACCAGCGGGCGCAAAAGATCACCAAGGCCTTTGCCACCATTTTGTCAAAACTTGGCATTAAGTACGCAATTCTTGGAAAAGAGGAAATGTGCACCGGCGACCCCGTCCGGAGGGCCGGGAACGAATTCATGTTCCAAATGATGGCTTACCAGAATATACAGGTGCTGAACAACTACGGCATCAAAAAGATCGTAACCACCTGCCCCCATTGCTTTAATATTTTTAAGAATGAGTACCCCGAGCTTGGTGGCACATACGAAGTAGTGCACCATACCACGCTGCTGCAGCAATTGATCAACGAAGGCCATATTCAACTGCAGGGCGGCGGCGCATTCAAAGGAAAGCGCATTACCTACCACGATAGTTGTTACCTCGGGCGCGCCAACAACATCTTCGAAGCGCCGCGTAAGGTATTGGAAGCCCTGGATGCGGAATTGGTAGAAATGAAACGCTGCCGTTCCACAGGGCTTTGTTGCGGAGCAGGAGGCGCCCAGATGTTCAAAGAAGAAGAAAAAGGAACTACCCGCATCAACTGGGAACGTACCGAAGAAGCCATCGGCACCGGGGCCAATATCATCGCGGCCGCTTGCCCTTACTGCAATACCATGCTCACCGACGGTGTAAAAACAAAGGAAAAAGAAGAGACCGTACAAGTGCTGGATATAGCCGAGCTGGTGAACAGCGCGATGTAATCAATCGTATCTTTGCCGCATGAATTTACATTATCACGATCTGCTGCCCACAACGTTCGATGCAGCCTCGAGGGTATGGATATACCAGAGCAGCAGGCTGTTCCTGATAAGCGAAGCGCTTGAGATTGAAGACATGTTGCATCAATTTGTACAACAGTGGGCCTCCCATGGAGCGCCCGTGAAAGGATACGCCAATTTATTTTTCGGGCAATTCATCATACTTATGGCCGATGAAACCGCTGAAGGTGTAAGCGGCTGCAGCACCGACAGCTCCGTCAGGCTTATCAAAGCCAT
Source organism: Chitinophagaceae bacterium (assembly GCA_035628135.1). Taxonomy (GTDB): domain Bacteria; phylum Bacteroidota; class Bacteroidia; order Chitinophagales; family Chitinophagaceae; genus DASPKM01. Next base: position 91,068 of record DASPKM010000006.1, read on the forward strand.
TGAAAGCCGGTTCAATGTAAACATGTTCGACCGGCAAATGCTTGCATTTGTCGTCAGGGATAAAATACAATTGCTACCGTTGTCCCAGTTGAACTATGCGGTACAGAACAATTTCATATCACCCGATACGCTGTACTTTAATAACCTCGTTCAAACAAAAGCAGAGCTGGAAAATAACTGGATCATACCGGTGAAAGATAGCTGGCTGGCCAGAAAGATCACCATCACTGCATAACAAAAAAGGAATGCGGTCTGCATTCCTTTAACACTTTGGTACGCCCCTTTACCCTCTTTCTCTCCTTTCCATACTCCTGAGCGGAAGACGGGACTCGAACCCGCTGCCTACAGCTTGGGAAGCTGTCGCTCTACCAGGTGAGCTACTTCCGCTTATGTTGGCCTGATGTATCCAACAAATACGGAATTAAAAAATTACCGCTACACTTTCCGGGTAACGGTTCCAGCAAGGAAGATCAGGATGCCCAGGCCAATGTGCAGGAAATTATCTGCGCCATTCACATGCAAAAATCCCAATACCTTGCCCATGCCATCGGCACCTATGGCAAAAAAGCCCAGTATACCGATCAACAGGTACACCACTCCAAAGAGCTTCATAAAGCCCGCTGCAGAGCGTGGTGACATCAACGCGATTAATACGAACAATGCGCCGCTGACAATGTGCACGTAATTATGCACGGTATCAGCATGAAAGATCGCATTGGCTGAAGTTCCCACAATAGGGTTGTCGATAAATCCAAGTAGGCCCACGGCTATGAACACCACGCCGATGAGCAATGCGGCTGTTTTGGAAGTCATAGAAGGATGGTTTTAAGAGTTTCGGAAAAGTTACGACAAATTAAAACATCCGCTAAGCTTTCTTTGCCTCTTTAACCACCGGCTTCTTTTTAGGAGCATTGTTGAAATTATAGGCTACGGTAAACCTTATGTTCCTGGTTTGGGTAGAATTATAGGTTTCCACGTTGAAATTGGGTGCATAGGTATAGCTGCGGTTCTGCTGTTGCAGGAAGGGATCTATCAGGTTGATGGTGATCACCAATTGTTTGTTCAGCCATTTGCGCTGGAATCCCAGGTTCATGCTTAGGTTGCTCCTTACCGTCCCCTGCGGATTGGCAAAGCGGTTGAAGGTAAAGCTGCTGGTGATGTTCCATACATCCTTTGGCGTAAAGCTGGAATTGAGGTTGGAAGTAAACGACCCACCGTTGCGGTATTTGTTCACCGTGCGTTCCCTAAGCCCGTACTGGTTGTAGGTATAGCTGGCGCTGAAATTAATGCGCAGCTTGCGCGAAATGGTGTATCCCGACCAGGTGCTGGCCTCGTACTCCGTGCGGTTGTTGATATTCTCCCAGGTGATCTGTGTTTTTCCTTCGGGCAGCAGGCTGCGCAGCTGGCTGTAAATATCTTCGATGATGTTATACCCTAATCCGAAGTTTACATAAAATTTCGGCTTGGTCTTGCCCGCTACCAGGTCGAATGTATGCGCCGTGGACGGCCGCAGGTAGGGATTGCCGAAGCGCAGGTTGTAAGGATCGCCATAGTCTATGCTTGGGTTCATTTCCCAGATGCCGGGCCTGCGGATGGTGCGGCGATAAGCGAGTGAAAGGTTCAGCTTATCCTTCCAGCTCCGGTTGATGTTGGCGAAAGGCAGAAAGGTCCAGTAATTGTTCACCACTCCACCCTTCGATTTATACAGGTCGAACTTTACCTGTGTATGCTCTGCATTGAGGCCCACGGTTGCGCTGAAACCTTCCGTGAACACCTGCCTCACTGAAAAACGCATATTGGTAATGGCCTGCCTGAACCGGAAATCATTGCTCAGCAGGTCGCTTTTAACCAGCACGCCATCAGGTTTTTTAAGGAAAGATGCGTTCAGCAACACATGGCTGCTGGTAAACTGATGGAATGCCCCCGATGATAAAAATGTTTTTTTGTTACCCAGCATTTTATCATAGCTGCCGCGGAAATTGTACCCATTGGTCCAGGTATCGTTCAACTGCTGCTGCGTGGAATCGTTGCCGGTAGGAGTATGATCATTGAATAAAAATTCCTGGTAAAAATACCGGTCATTCTGATTGTAACCGTAATTCATCGTACCGATAAGCCGCAACACCTCGCCGGGCTTCTTACCCTTATGGGTATACGTAATGCTAAGGTTTGGATTGATGTTTTTGCCCTGGCTCCGGATATTGCGCTGGCTAAGCCGCCACACTTCTCCAAAGCGGTTGATGTTGGTATACTCGTTCTGGCTGCGGTTGCGGAAAACATTCTCATTAAATTGCAGCACTACATTCAGCGCATTGCGCTTGTTCAGTTCATAATCGATGTTCAGCCTGGCATTGGGCCGTACGCTGAGGTTGCGGTAAGCAGAAGTAGTGTTGAACTGGTTGGTGGAATCGGCATAATTATTCTGCCGCTTCGAATACCCATTACCGGTAAAAGAGTTATATCCTGCCCCTGCGCTGAAATTGATCGCGAGCCCTTGCCTGCGATAAGAAAAATTGCCATTCAGGCTTGTTTCGCCGCGGGTGCCGCCCGAAACCTGTACCCTGCCGCTGATGCCCACCTTGCCTTTCCTGGTAACTATATTGATGACCCCGCCCTGTTCGTTTGCATACTGCGGAGGCGGATTGGTCATTACTTCTATGCGTTCGATCATGCTTCCCGACATGGACTCCAGCATGTCCTGCAATTGTTGCTGGTTCAGCTCAACGGGTTTATCGTCTACCAGTATTTTAGGTTCCTTTCCTTTCAGCAATACTTTTCCATTGGCATCGGTGGTCACCAGCGGAACGTTCTTCAGCAGGTCGCTGGCGGTGGAGCCCGCGCTTAGTGGCGATTCCGCGGCATTGAACGTGATATTGCCATCTTTGCTTTGAATGAGCGGTTTTTCGGCATACACAATTACTTCGTCCAGCTGGTCGCCCATGCTTAATTTGAGGACAAGATCGTTCAGGCTGAAATCGTACCGCTCTGCGCGCACGTGTATGCTGTCGATCACCAAGGGCTTAAAGCCTATGTAAGATATTTTGAGCCGGTAATAACCGTGGCCGAGGCTTGAAAAAGAGAAGCTTCCATCTTTATCGGAAACAAGTGATCTTTTTTTAAGGGAATCGGAAAAGGGCTGTAATTCAATCGAGGCATCTCCTACCGCCTTTCCTTTTTCGTCCAGCACATTGCCGGCAATGATGCCGGGCGGGTTGCCCTGGCCAAATAGAGCGGGGCTTACAAGGAGCATGAACAGGAATAGGGGTATAAAATTTCTCAATCTCAATGAATTAGGACAAAGATAAATTTTATGTACGCATGTGAAGGGGTGAAAATGTGAAGATGTTGTAAATGGAATACAGACCGGATAGCTGGCGCCTATTACTACATTTTCAGGTCCGTTTGCTAGCTGCCAATCTGTCACAAATTTCCGTATCTTTGCGAGCCCCAAAATTCAGGAAAGAACATGTTGGACTGGATGGAAAATAAAGTGCACGACGAGACCCGGCAGGGAGAGGCCTTCGCTCCCTTCCGCGACGATTCCGTTGTATATCATAAGAAATTTTACATAGAAAGCTATGGCTGCCAGATGAATTTCAGCGATAGTGAGATCGTGGCTTCTATCCTCAACCAGGAAGGGTACGGGGCTACGCGCAATTTCGAGGAGGCCGACCTGGTGTTGCTGAATACCTGCTCCATCCGAGAGAAGGCCGAACAAACCGTCAGGAAACGCCTTACCGAGTTCAGGAAGATCAAGCATCAGCGTCCCGGTATGCTGGTGGGCATGCTCGGCTGCATGGCCGAACGCCTGAAATCGAAGCTGTTGGAAGAAGAAAAACTGGTAGACCTCGTAGTGGGCCCCGACGCCTATCGCACGCTGCCAAAATTAGTGGAGGAGGCCGAGGGCGGCCAGAAAGGTGTTAACGTGCTGCTTAGCCGCGACGAGACCTATGCCGATATTTCGCCGGTGAGGCTCGACAGCAATGGCGTAACCGCATTTGTAAGCATCATGAGGGGCTGCAATAACATGTGCTCTTTTTGCGTGGTGCCCTTTACCCGCGGCCGCGAGAGAAGCCGCGACGCGCATTCCATTGTAAGGGAATGCCGCGACCTGTTTGAGCAAGGCTACCGCGAAGTGACTTTGCTGGGACAAAACGTGGATAGTTATTACTGGGTAGATGAACAAGAGGATACCATCGTAACCTTTGCAATCCTGCTGGAAAAAGTCGCGCTCATTTCTCCCCTGCTGCGCGTGCGCTTCAGCACTTCGCATCCAAAAGATATTACCGACGAGGTATTGCATACCATGGCGAGGCACGAGAACATTTGTAAGTACATCCACCTGCCCGTGCAAAGCGGCTCAACGCGTGTATTGCAATTGATGAACCGCACGTATACCCGCGAATGGTACCTGGCCAAGGTTGACCGCATCCGGCAGATCATGCCCGACTGCGGCATCAGCAGCGACGTGATCAGCGGGTTCTGCACAGAAACAGAAGAAGACCACCAGGATACCTTAAGCCTGATGGAATACTGCAGGTACGATATGAGCTATATGTTCTTTTACAGCGAACGCCCCGGTACATTGGCCGCACGCCGTTACCAGGATGATATACCTGAACAGGAAAAAAAGCGCAGGCTGGCGGAGATCGTGCAATTGCAAAATAAATTGTCGCACGATAGCAACCGTAATGACGTAGGAAAAATATTCAAGGTATTGATAGAAGGCGATTCCAAACGAAGTGACAGGGATTGGATGGGAAGGAATACGCAAAACAAAGTAGTGGTATTTCCCAAGCAGGATTACAATTACAAAAAAGGGGATTATGTGCAGGTGCTGGTAGAACATTGCACCGGCGCAACCCTGATCGGTAAATTGATTTAAATGGAAATTCAAAGTATAAAAAACAGGTTTGGCATTATAGGCAATTCGCCCGCACTGAACTATGCACTGCAGGTGGCGTCACAAGTGGCGAACACCGATCTTACAGTGCTGATCCATGGAGAGAGCGGCGTAGGCAAGGAAGTTTTTTCACAGATCATTCATGCGCTTTCTTCGCGCAAGCACAACCCTTTCATTGCCGTTAACTGCGGCGCCATTCCCGAAGGCACCATCGATTCGGAATTGTTCGGGCATGAGAAAGGATCGTTCACCGGAGCAGTAGACAGCCGCAAGGGTTATTTTGAAACCGTGAGCGGCGGAACCATTTTTCTCGACGAGATCGGCGAAATGCCGCTTGGTACGCAGGCCCGCCTGTTGCGCGTATTGGAAACCGGTGAATACATCCGCGTGGGATCGTCGAAAGTGGGCAAGACAGACGTGCGCGTAATAGCAGCCACTAACAAAGATTTGCTGGAGCTTACGCACCAGGGAAAATTCAGGGAAGATCTTTATTATCGTCTTAGCACCGTGCCTATCCGCGTGCCCGCGTTGAGAGATAGAAAAGAAGACATCCCACTCCTGTTCAGAAAGTTTGCAGTGGATTTTGCAGAGCGCTATAAAACCGCACCGGTACAAATGAGCGAGGATGCGAAAAACCTGTTAATTACTTATACCTGGCCCGGAAATGTGCGGGAATTGAAGAATATTGCGGAGCAGGTTTCAGTGCTGTCAAAAGACAGGATGGTAACGGCCGAAGAGCTCAGGCGTTTTTTGCCCGACCGCGAATTCAACCGGCTGCCGGTATTGGCCAGCAATGCAGGAGGCAGCAATGGCCACGAATTTGCCAATGAACGTGAAATACTCTACAAGCTTTTCTTCGATATGAAGAAAGACGTGACCGAGCTGAAAAAAATGTTCGTGGAGATCTTGCAGAGCCCGGGCATGGAAGTAAAAAGCCAGGCTTACCTGAACGAGCTGCAGGACATCAACTCTCATGAAATATTCCCTGTTGGGCGTGCACAGCAATCCGTTGCAGGCAAAGCGCCAGTAGTTATTCACCACGACGACGAGATCCATCATCACGAAGAGGTGGATGAATCGCTCAACATCATGGACAAGGAAAAAGAGTTGATTGAAAAAGCGCTTAAAAAGCACAAAGGCAAACGGAAGGATGCAGCATCGGACCTCGGTATCAGCGAAAGGACATTGTACAGGAAGTTGAAAGAATATGATATTAAAGAGTGAGTGATCATTGAATAGTTATTAATTATTAATTATTAATTACTAATTATTCAATGATGAGAATGGTTAACAGGTAATAGTTAATAATCAGTAATCAGTAATTAATAAAGAGACAATGAATTTCTTAACAAGACATAAGACAACCATGTTTGTTCCCTGTGCCTTGTTAGTGGTGCCACTGCTGCTGGCAGCTTGCGGTATATATTCTTTCAGGGATGTTTCAATAGAGCCGGAAGCCAAAACGGTGCGGGTGGCCTACCTGGAAAACCGCGCACGGTATGTAAATCCGCAGCTAAGTCCTCAGCTTACGGACAAGCTTCGCCAGAAGATCAATAATCAAACGAGGCTTACCAACATTCAATCCGAAGATGCGCACTATGATATCAGCGGCTATGTGTCTGATTATACCGTTACCACTTCGGGTATATCTAATCAGCAGGCAGCTACCAACCGTCTTACCGTTACCATTCACGTGGTATTTCAAAATCGCGTGAGGCCGGAGAGAAGTTTCGAGGCCGATGTAAGCCGCAATTTCGATTTCTCGGCTTCGCTGAGCCTGAACCAGGCAGAGGCGCAATTGGGAGAGACCATCGTGCGCAACATGGTGGATGAGATCTTTAACCGCATTTTTTCAAATTGGTAAATCAACCTGATGAAAGTGCAGCTTGCGCACATTTTGCAAAGCCTTTTTCATACCACTGAGCTGGACCAGGTGCCCGTTCACCGCCTGCAGGAAATGATAAGGGAGCATCCTTATTTCAATGCAGCGCATTTATTGCTTGCGCAAAAGCTGAAACATCAGCATCCTGAAGAATATGAAGCGCAGGTGCAAAAAGCCGCCATTTATTTTCATGATCCGTTGTGGATGCATTGGCAATTGAACCAACAAGACGGAGTTGTTGCAACCCCCGCTACGCCCCAGGAAACGGCTGTTGTGATCCAACGTGAAGTTGAAACGACGGAAACAGACGATGAAGAATATATAGCCGTTTCAGACAACGAAACAAACGTTGACGAGGTTGTTGAAAATGAAACAGGCATTGAAGAACCGGTATATGAAGGTTTTGCAACCACGCCGGCGGAAATTGAAACAAGAGAAACCGAAAGCGAACCCGGATCAACAGAAGCCGTTGAACGAATGGAAGCTGACATGCCCGAAATTGAATTAACTGCGCCACCGACAGCGGATACGGAAACAGCAGAGCCGGCAATAACTGAATCTGAAATAACACCGGATGCTGAACCATCACAGATAGCATCACCTGTTGCTTCTCCTGAGCCCATTACAGCTGAAATCCAGCATACCGGATCAATTGAACCTCGTCCTGCCGGGCCGGTGAGCCACGACAATGGCGTTGACAATGCAGAGCGTACCCGTGAAAAAGAACCTATTGCCTTCGATCCGTACTATACCATCGATTATTTCGCTTACCAGGGTATCAAGGCCCCAACGGATGTGCAGCCCGGCGATAAGCTCGGAAAACAGCTTAAGAGCTTTACGGAATGGCTCAAGACCATGAAACGCCTTCCCCAAACCGATATCGATGCCCGGACCAGTGAGGCTGAACAGCAGGATATCCAACGCTTTGCAGCGGGATCGCTGCAGCAAACCAGGGTGTTTACAGAAAGCATGGCAGAAGTGTTGGTAAAGCAGGACCGCAAGCGCGAAGCGATCATGGTGTACGAGAAATTAAGTTTGCTCGATCCCTCCAAAAGCGCTTATTTTGCAGCCAAAATTGAAAATCTTAAAAGAGAATTGATATGATGATCGTGTTCCTGATATTGATCTTACTGGCTAGTGCGGTGCTCGGTTTCATCATCCTGGTCCAGAATCCCAAAGGCGGTGGCCTGGCCGGTAATGTTGCCGGTTTAAGCAACCAGTACATGGGCGTAAAACAAACCACCGATTTACTGGAAAAGGGCACCTGGATCTTTGCGCTGGTAATTGCATTGCTGTGCCTCGGCTCTGCTTTCTTCATTCCCAAATCCATCAGTTCCCGCAACCCGAACCTGAGGCCCGGCACCAATAACAGTGCGCCTGCCAATCAAAACCAAAATCCACCGGCCAATCCCAATACTCCAAGGCCTAATCCATAAAATAATTCATTCAAATACACCGCCCTGTCGTAAATGGCAGGGTTTTTTATTTATTTTGACCCCTATATCTCAGCTCCTATGAGAAGGATCTTGCTCGTTATCGCATTACTGTTGGTTTTGGTAGGCGCATACTTTGCCTGGGTCTTCTTTGGCTCGGCCACCGGCTTTCGCGGCGATGTAAAATACCTGTACATCCCTTCGGACAATCCCACCCCCGAGACCGTGCTTAACCTGATCAAAAGAGATACATTGGTGAAACACATGCGCGGCTTCAATTTCCTTGCAGAAAGAATGGATTACTGGAGAAATATCAAGCCTGGCAAATACAAGATCGCACAGGGCGATAACCTTGTGGATATTGTGCGAAGGTTGCGGAACGGTCAGCAGGAACCCGTTAACCTCGTAATAGTAAAGTTCAGGACCCGCGAGGCGCTGGCAGGGGCCATGGCGCGCAAACTGGAATGCGATTCCGCCGATTTTCTTTCATTCATGAACAATGCTGATTCGCTTCAACCCTATGGCGTAGATACCAATACCGTAATGACGCTCATCGTTCCCGACACCTACACGCATTTCTGGAACACCACGCCTAAAAAAGTTTTCAATAAATTCTACGAAGCATACAAGTCCACCTGGACCGAAGAACGAAAGCGAAAGGCAGCGGCGCTCAACCTTACGCCCGCATCGGCATACACGCTTGCATCTATTATCGAAGAGGAAACCAATGACAAGAACGACAAGCCGCTAATGGCAAGTGTGTACCTGAACAGGATCAGCAAAGGCATGAGGCTCGGCGCCGATCCAACGGTAAAATTTGCGCTGCGCGATTTCGATATCAAGCGCATATATGAAAAACATACTGCGGTAGAATCGCCCTACAATACTTACAGGGTCTTTGGTTTACCACCGGGCCCGATCTGCACACCTTCGCTCGAAACGCTGGACGCAGTGCTGAATGCTCCAACTACGGACTATCTTTATTTTGTGGCTAAAAGCGATTTTAAAGGCTCACACGTTTTTACTACTAACTACGATGACCACCTGAGATACGCAAGAGAATACCAGGAAGCATACGACAGGCGATTTGGAAACAAATAAACCGAATGACCAAACTCGAACGCATTATACTGGAAACCTCAGTGATGAAGACGCTGATAAAATGGAGTCAGCACATCGTCCTGCCGGGTTTCCAGAACCTGCCCCTGTACGACGTGATCGTGTTTTTCATCAAGCAAATGCGTAAGGTTGGACTGAATGAACGGGCGGCCGCCATTTCATTCAACTTCCTTATGGCCATTCCCGCAGCTACCATCTTTCTTTGTACGCTCCTGCCTTACCTGCCCATTTCGGCGCAGATAACAGATGAACTGCTAAGCCTTACGGAAGATATCACGCCGAACGACGACACGTATTTTGCAATAAAAGGATTCCTGGAAGATTTCCTGCAAACACCGCGGAGCGGCCTGCTCTCACTGGGTTTTTTATTGGCCGTGTATTATGCTTCCAACGCCATGATGGGCATCATGCGCACCTTCAACAAATCACTTATTTTTATTTCACGCCGCAATTTCCTGGAATCCCGCTGGATGGCCATCAAACTCACCTCCCTGCTCATAGCATTGGTAATAGCCACCATGATATTACTGGCAACGCAAGGCAGAATACTCACCTGGATCCTGGATCGGCTGCACATTGTGGACGCGGCAACAGTATGGATCATACAGATCGTGCGCTGGATACTCCTGATAGCCCTGTTTTATTACACCATCGCATTTATTTACAAGTATGCGCCCGCCGTGCACAAGCGGTGGAAGTTAACATCGCCGGGCACCATTCTCGCTACTTTCCTGATACTTGTTACGGCCTGGTTATTCTCCTTCTGGGTAACCAACTTCGGCAATTTCAACAAGGTGTACGGCTCAATAGGAACCATACTCATCATCATGGTCCTGGTGTACATCAATTCCATGGTACTGCTCATTGGATTTGAATTGAATGTCAGCATTCATTCGCTCAAGCACCAGGCTGAAGAAAGAAATCTGCATACATCAGCAGACAAGAGTCCGAAGAAGGAGTAACAGTCAATGAGTTGCCGGTAAAAAACCGCCAATCATTCCTCCCCTCCCCATGCGCCGGGTAAAAAGCCACAGGACTTTCAGCCGGCTTGTTCGTCCGGAACTCTGAACCGGTGCAATAGCTGGTTTAGTTAATAAGGGTTTATTATTAGCGTTTATAGGGGATTTCCGAAAATGTTCGATTTGATCTCTTTAGAAGTGTCGTTGGCACACCTTAAGCAACGTTTAGTAGTAGCATTTACACAGAGTGTTTTAATAATCCGTACATATGAAAAAAATCTTTACATGGCTTTTGTTGTCAGGGGTATCTATTAGCAGCCTGGCGCAATTTGAATTCAATGAATCCTTTACAGATGGAAATTATACCTCCAGTCCACCCTGGGGAAGTTACAGCCTGGCCCACTGGACAGTAACATCCCATAGCGATGTGGCTGCCGGAGCTAACAACTCCAATACTTTAAGGTTGAACAATAGTTCAGGCGCAGGCGTTTCCTATATTTCTGCCCAAATATCCGGTTCATGGGGCCTTGCCCAGGAATGGGGATTTTTTCTAGGAAGAAGAGCTCAGGCCTATTCAGGAACAAATTATACCGCGATCTGGCTATGGGCCAATGAGCCGGATCTGACCAGCCCAACAATTAGTGGATACAGGATCCTTATCGGAGACAACTCCGGCGATCAGAATTTCTTTTTACAGGAGATTACAGATAATGTGGTTACAAATATCCTGGTCACTACCAATGGTCTTGCCGCAGGCCTTACCGACTTTGGCTTCTTGTTACGGGTGACAAGGAGCAATACCGGCGTATGGAAGATATTTACTTCCACCCTGCCTACCGCCAACGGAACGGGTGCAATTGCAACCGCATCGCCAAATTCCATTAATGCCAACATACTACAGGGAACTGTAACCGATAACACCCATACTTCTTTTAATTATGGATATATTGGCTTTACCTGCGGGTATGCAAATACTGCGGCCGCCAGGACAGCACAGGAATTTGACCAGGTAAGATTTTCAAATACATCAGAACTCATCATGCCTGTCAAACTTGATAAGTTCGAAGCATCAAAAGAAAGCTCGGGTGTAAAGTTAACCTGGAATTCATCCGATGAAACAGGCGTGAAGGATTATGAAGTGCTGCGCAGCGATAATGGCGTTCAGTTTGTGGATATAGGTACGGTAACCGCCGACCAGAGCAGGAAATATTCTTACATTGATAATCAAAGCTCCGGCAGTGGCTTCTACCGTTTACGCATAAGGGATTTTGATGGCAATTACAAGTTGAGCCATATCGTAAGCGTGAAAGCCAAATCGGTGATCGTTATAAAAACCACTCCCAATCCAGCCAGGGGCATTGTGAACATCGAGCATCCAAAGGCAACCAGTGGCGCTTCGCTGCAGGTAACCAATGCCGCCGGCACCGTGGTCAGGAAATTAACAATCCCCGAGAACGCCGTTGTTAGCCCGGTAGATTTCACAAGCTTGCAAAGCGGGGTTTACCACGTTGTTTATAAAGCGAAAGACCAGAATCTGACGCAAATGGTTATAAAACAATAAAATTGAGGAGACAGCGGCAGATCGACCCTTTGAAAACATTCTTTATTTTTCCACATTCTTTGAGGCCGCCCCTTGTTCCGATTGTGCCTTGCCCTGATGAAAGGGCGAAACACGAGACGGACGGTAAACTTTCGAACTGATTTTTGCTGAACTTTATACAAAACTTGCAAAAAATGAAACGAATTCTTTTAGCAGCTACCGCGCTGACAGCTATAGGCCTGATGTCGTTCCACACTCTGAACGAAGCTTTGCCCCTTGGCGCAGATATGCCCAAGGCCGATGTAAAATTGAAAGACATTTCCGGGAAAGAGATCACACTGAAGGACGCCAAGAAGCAGAATGGCCTGTTGGTGATGTTCAGTTGCAACACCTGTCCTTACGTTGTCAAGAACCAAAGCCGCACCAACGATATATGCAAATACGCTCTTAGCAAAGGCATAGGTGTGGTGATCCTGAACTCCAACGAAGCCAACAGGAGTGGAGCAGATTCTTATGCAGAAATGCAGGCGTATGCAAAAGCCCAGGGATATGATTGGTATTATGCAGTTGACCAGAACAACGTGCTGGCAGATGCGTTCGGTGCATTGCGCACTCCTGAATGCTTCCTGTTCGACAAATCAGGCAAACTCGTATATCATGGGGCTATCGACGATAATCCTTCCGACGCGTCAAAAGTTAGCCGCAACCATTTGAAAGAGGCCATCAACGAAGCCAGCACAGGAAAAGATGTTAGCGTGAAGCGATCCAAGAGCGTAGGCTGTGGTATTAAGAGGATTTAATCTCTCATCTACATAAATAAAAAAACCCGCGGTGCGGGTTTTTTTATTGGGGGAAGGCTTAATTACACTTGTATTCTATATCGGAATCGTTCAGGTAAAACCCGGTAAATCCTCTCAATGGCTCTCCATCGCCAAGTGTAATGCTAAGAGGCAGCGCGTTGTTGTTATAGCTGTCGGCGGTCAACGGATTATTAACGCTGTAATCCCTGTCAAGGAACATCCAAACCCTGTTGGTACGGTGCAGGTTGATCTTGTTATCGTAGGTAATGCCGGGGCGGATAAGATTGCCCATCGCATCGTAACTATAATTTGCAACGACGGGTGGGCCGGGAAAAACACTGGATACGGTGCTGGTTTGCATAATGCGGCCTTGCGCATCGTATGTGTAATGTGTTACCCTGCGGTCGAAGAACGTAGTGGGCTCGGGAGCTATGGGACCGAAAATATACACCGTGTCCGAAATGATCCTGTTAGATGCGGGATCGTAAGCATAACGGTACCAGTATTCGTAATTTCCATTCAGGTATTCGCCCCTGTATTCTTTCAGGCGTTGTTGTGCATCGTATTTAAACACGCGGTTGGGATTACCTGTTCCCACGTCGGTAACGGTGACCTTAACAGGATTGCCCCACACATTGTAGGTGAAGACGGCTGTGCGCGCCCCACTGGGACCACTGTTTTCAGTGAACTTGGTAATGTTGCAATATTTAAGGTCAGCGGTAGGGTTTTCTCCCAGGTACTCGATCACTTTTTCGCAACTGGAAAATATCAGGATCAGGCAGCACAATGCTGCCGCAGGCAGGAGTCTTAGTCCCCTCATACAGGTTGTTTTTTAGATGATGATATTTAGAATGTGTACGACCGGATTGTTATGGATAGCGATAGGTCAGCACGATTAGTGGTATCAAAGGTGAACACTGCAGCGATGTGGCACAAAGGTAAGTGCCTGAGTAAGCGAAGTCAATACCCAATCCGTGGTATTTATTGCCCGGGGCCTGTGTTACGGTTTGTTTTTTTGAAGCAATTACATTCAGCGGGAGGATTTTCTAAAAGCTTGGGTTGAGCTGTCCGCCAACGCGTGATAAACTCGTTTTTGTCTCTTACCAGCGTAAACAATGTATCTCCCCGCTTAAAAATCCTGGACTCGCCAATGGATGTTCTATCGAAAATATAAGACACCTCGTTATCATTCCCGACTATATCGCCTGTATATATCACATCGGTTTCATGGCCTTGTATTCCGAGACTGCCTGAGTATTTGCCGCTATCCTCGAAAATGATCAGGTCCCAATCCATTCGAATGGCATTACGCTGACCTGCTTTACGGGGGTTTTCTTCATATTCATATCTTCCTTCCCAGCTTTGCAGGTCGCCGGGTTTGGAAGAATTACAGGACAGGGTAACCGCAGAAAGTGCGAGAACTATTGCGAAGAATTTATTTGCCATGTATAAAGTAAATGTACAAACTCTATGCTATTGCTTAATGGAATGAGACCATGTGCCTCCCAAAAATATCCTGGGCGCGCTCTTTTTAAAGTGTTTCCCTCGTCTTGTTAACCTAACGGTATCTGTATTGTCAATGATAAACACCTGCCCGTATGTCGGATATGCGGAAGGCCAGCGCGATTCGATCACTGCAGTATAACCCGGTTTCAAAGTAAAGGAATACGTCCTGAAAGACGTATCGGGCGATGACTTAGGAACATTAACGAGTGGAGGAACATATCCGGCCCCCGGCCGTACGGTTAGGTAAGTCCTTATTGAATCAGGGTTAACAGCCCGCTGATCGATGGGAATTGAGGTTCCGGACGGCGAATTAACCTTGACGTGTTTGTCAACTGCAGAGTCATTCCTGATAACTACGGCAATGCCCGGATCGCAGGAAGTACATACAATGGCCAGTAGTAACACTGCCATAAGCGTTTTGCAGATCGTCATGTGTCAACAGTTGAAGCTTGAAGGATAGGCTTGCGCTTCGGGTTTTCGCGCCTGCCGAATTTCTTCCAAAGAAAATCCGGCACCATCGGCCTGATCATTTGCCCGAGATAATTTTTTGAGAACTCTTCTTTAAGGCCCAGCTCCTCAGGTTCTTTACCAGGACATACATACGTTCCGAAAAGCAGGTCCATCAACGGCGAAATGTTTGCATAATTGCCCCTGTCCCGTTCGCGGTCGTGATGCCAGTGATGCAATTCCGGCGCCCCTATCAGCATTTTTAACGGCCCGATGGGCAACCGCACGTTCGAGTGAATATAAATTGCCCAGATACCCCTGAATGCCACAATCGCCGATATCGCTCCAAGTTCAAACCCGAAAATAAAAGCAGGCAGGTTAATGATGCCAATGGTGTAAATGGAATCGATGGGATGCTCGCGGTGCGCAGCCAGCCAGTCGAGTTGTTCGGCGCTGTGGTGCACTTTGTGGAACCGCCAGAGGAAATCAACCTTATGTTGCAACCGGTGGCCCCAGTAAATAAGAAAATCGCTCAGGACCAATACTTCAATTGCTTGCAACCAAACCGGTTGGCCGGCGATGGAATCCTGTATCGATACCGGAATAATTTGCTGCAGCCATTGATCAAAGTAAGCAAGCGCTTTTAATACCAAACTGCTCCACAACAGGTACTGACCTAAAAAGAAACATAAGTCCAGCAACCAATGTTTTCGAAATACCTTCTGGCCGGGTTTTGCCGGAAATACTTTTTCCATCGGTATAAATACCAACGCCAGGAAAATCAGGCTGATCCCGGAGGCCAGCAATAAATTGAGAAAGCTCATTGATTGCTTTTCCTTTTGGGTGCTTTTTTATTTTTTCTCGCGCGGTCAAAGCTGTCCAGCCGCACCTTGTCTTTCCACTCGAACACTTTTCCTGATTTTGAGCCGGACATCATCGGATCAAAATAGAAACTATCAATTCTTATGAGACTATCCCTTTTAGGCTTAACGGTATCTTTCCGCTGGGGCATTTTATCTGTCATTACGAATGATTTGGAAGATGACATCCGAATTTTCGGCAGGCTGTCTTTCTTTGCGGGAATAGTATCCTCGGGGTTTACCACGCCGCCATTAGCACTTGACTGATAAGCAGCGTTGTCATTAAAAATGTATGAATCTAAATACCCTGACCTATAGAGGAGAAATGCGCCGATCCAGAAAATGAAATTGGCCAAAACGATCCATTTGATGAGCTTAGACCTGGACATATGGATTTGTTAGAATGAAGCGATAGTTGTTACTAATATAAACTCCTTCCGGCCAAATAGTATTGCTTATAGAAAAAATCAGATAAGTTTAACAATGCACAAGGCCAGTTATTTTCTTTTAGCAAGTTTCAGGAGGCGTTCAAATTCCGGCACGATCCTGCTTTGTTCTTCGCGTAAATATTCATCTGCCCACGGAGCTCCGCAATCCTGGCTGTGGATTTGATGCAGCAGCTTCCCATTTTGAAAATAATTTCTCGCCTCGATGATCTCTGATTTATCCATGTCGGATGTGGCTGTATCGTTGTTTTCTTTCATTGCCGTGGAGTCATGGTACACAGGGCGGCTGTATGCGTAAGATTTTTCGAGTACAAAAGAAATGCGGTCGTCGAGCAGATAGTATTCAGCCAGCCGCTGGCTGGTTTCTCCAAAATGGCGCGTAATGATTTTTTGCAGTTTGCCATCCTGGTAATAATAAACCGCTTCGCCTCCCTCAGCGCTTTCCTGCAACTCAATGGTATCTATGAATGCCCAGGTCGAAATGGAATTGATCCTTTTGAAATTTGTTCTTATAGGTTTGAGCTTATCGGCAAGGTATTCCTGGGGATAGTCTTCTTCGTTACGGGCTTCTTTAAGGATAACCGTGTCTGTTCGGGCGGCATTCTGCACTGGCACTGACGCCACAGCTGGCTGGCCGGATGGCTTGTCCTTTATTTCGCAACCGGTGATGGCAGCGAATACGCAGATCATTAAGAGGTATGCAGTTCGCGGCGGTGCATGGCGCTTAGAGGGATTCTTCATTCCAATAAATATATAAATCTTCAGAGATCATCTGAATCAGGTCCTTACTTCACCAACTCCCCTATCTCTATTTCAAACTGCTGTTCCGTTAACTGCCTTTCAAAAAATTTCCGATGTCCCGTTTTATTATTAATAAACAAAGTAGAAGGAATGGAACCGCTCCACTTCGCGTCTACCTGCGGGCAGAAATAATCCGCATTGGTTTCGTCCAACCAGAAATGCGTCGCCTCAAAACTTTTCTTTTTGATAAATGAAGCTATCTGTTTGGGATAGGCCTCTGCAAAATCGAGGCTCACCAGCAACAGCTCTACGTTTTGGGCTGCATACTTCTTTACCTCTTTCTGGAAGTAGGGTATCTCTTCTATGCAGGGTGCGCACCAGGTGGCCCAGAAGTTCACTACCAACGGGTGGTCGCTCTTACGGATGTATTCCGCCAATTCCCCGATCTTTACTTTCTTCACCGTTTGCGCATGCACGGTACTGCCAGCGCACAATAGTAAGATAACCGCCAATGAAATTAACTTGCTTGTCAAGATGGTATAGATTTGTAAGACTGTCTTCAAAAATAATCATTCATGCCGTTCGCGAAAGTTAAAAAAAAGATCGTTTACGGCTGCTTTTTGGTGATTTTCACCTGCCTGGCCGCAGAGGTGCTGTTGAGGATTTACAATCCCTTCGCCACCTCCGTAACCGGTGACCGGATTACCCTGCATACCAATACCGAAGTGGTGGTTACAAACGGTGCTAACTCGTTGGGCCTTGATGAATCGGTGACTGTTAAAAAGAACAGCCTGGGTTTCCGCGGGCCCGAGCCTCCTGCCAATTTCAACGAACACCTCACCATCGTTACCGTCGGCGGAAGCACTACCGAATGCCTCTTCGTGCCGGAAGCCAAAACCTGGCCTGCCCTGCTCGCACAACAATTGCAATCGTCATTCAATAACACCTGGGTCAACAATGCCGGTCTCAATGGGCATTCCACCTATGGGCACATTAAATTGATGGAAGAATACATTCAACAGTTGCAACCCGACTGTTGTTTATTCCTGGTAGGTTGCAATGATGTGGACCGTCCCGACCTAACGCCTTCGGACAGCACCATCGATAACAATCACCAGAAATGGATATTGAAGCTCGCCAACAACAGCAGGCTTGCAAATGTGCTGCTGAACTTTTACCGGCATAACCTTGCCAGTAAGCGTGAGCTGACCAACAATATTCATTTCTCACTGCGCGGAAAACAACCGCGTGTGCTGAGCGATAGTGTAATCCTGCAACAAGCCGCACAAAGAAAGGCGCTGGTACAGCAATATGGCGCCCGCCTGAAACGCCTTATCGATATTTGCCGCCGCTCGACAATCGAGCCGGTTTTTATTACGCAGCCCTGCCTGCTGGGCGATACTACCGACGATCTAACGGGAATCGATATGGGCAGTTTTCCTTTTAACCAGGGCAATGGCAAGCTCGCCTGGACCATCCTGCAGTTATACAACGAAGAAACCAAAAAGATATGCCAACAAAACAATGTAATGGTAATTGACCTGGCGGCACAGGTACCCAAGAGCACCCGTTATTTTTATGATGTATATCATTTCAACAATGAAGGTTGCCAGAAGATCAGTACCCTGCTGTTCGATGGACTGGCAACGCACCTGGCAAAGAAGTTTCCGAGCCATGTAAAAAACTGATCATTCGCTGTCCTGCAATCCCCAGGTCCTTAACAGCTCTTCCTGCAGCCCGGTCGGCAGCTTGCCCTTTTCATAATGCCCGGCCAGCATTTTCTGCCTGTATGCCTCGTACAAAGTAACTGCGCAGGCTACGGAAATATTCAGTGAGCGGATGATGCCCACTTGCGGGATAATGAAGTTCCCGTCGGCCAATGCTCTTATTTCCTCGCTTACACCTGAATGTTCATTGCCAAATACCAATGCTATGCTTTCCGTAAAATCAATGTCGTGCAGGTTTACCGCGTCGCTGGAAAGGTGGGTTGTAAGGATACGGGCATATTTTTTCCGGAGCTCGCTAAAGCAGGCCCCGGCGTCTTCGAACTGGTGCACCGTCAGCCATTTGGCCGCACTCGACGAACTGCGTGGGCCGAATTTCTTATGCCTGGGAATACGGGTATTGAGCACGTACACGTCCTGTATCCCCACCGCATCGCAGGTACGCATGACCGCTGAAATATTATGCGGGTCCTGTACATTTTCCAGCACGACCGCCAGGTCGTTCTGGCGCTTGTGCAGCACAGATAATAGCTTTTCCCTGCGTTCTGGCGTCATATTTGCAAAATAAGCACTGAATTGAATGTATCACGGGATTTTGCCCGGATTACTCGTTCCCATTATGATTTCAGCTGATTGTATACTATTTTTAGGCTGAAATTCAATAACCCGAAAAAACCAACCGATGCGTCGCTTAAAAAAGATCCTGAAGATTACCGGCTTTACCCTCCTTTTCCTGGTTGCACTGGCCTTTGCTGCCCCATTCCTTTTCAAAGGAAAAATAATATCCCTCGTAAAACAAGAGATCAACAGCAGCATAAATGCCAAAGCCGATTTCAAGGACGTGAGCATTTCGTTCTTCCGTCATTTTCCCAAAGTATCAGTAGCGCTGAAAGGCCTGGAAATAGTGGGCACCGGCGAGTTCGAAGGCGATACCCTCATCGCCGCAAAAGAGATCGATGCCTCGCTCGACATTATGAGCATGATCAGGGGCTCCGACTATAAAATTTACGCGGTAGCCATCAACGAGCCGCGCATTCATGCCATCGTTCATAAAAATGGAAATGCCAACTGGGACATCGCCATAGAAGACACCGCCACGGCAACGCCCGATGCAACGGCAACACCTTACAAGCTCAACCTGCAAGGCTACACCATCAGCAACGGTTATGTTTTATATGAAGATGAAGCCGGCAACATGAGCGCCGAGATCATCAACCTGGACCATGAAGGAAGCGGTGACTTCACCGCCGACCTGTTCACACTGCATACTGCTACCCGGGCCGGTGAAATTACTTTCAATTACGGCGGCATTCCCTATCTCTCCCGCGTAAACACCAGCATCGATGCGGATATCGAAGTAGATAATAAAACCGGCAAATACAGTTTCAGCAATGGAAAATTGTTGCTGAACCAGTTGGAACTGGACATCAAAGGATTTTTTCAAATGGACGCCGACAAGTATAACATGGATATAAGCTTCAATGCGCCTTCTACCGATTTCAAACACATTCTGTCACTTATACCCGTGGTGTACCAACAGGATTTTGCAAAGGTCAAAACCAGTGGAAAAGCAATCTTCAACGGCTTTGTAAAAGGCCAATACAGCGAGACCGCGATGCCGGCCTATCAATTTAACCTGGATGTAGCGGATGGCTTTTTTCAATACCCCGACCTGCCAAAGGCCGTAAAAAATATTAATCTTCAAATGAGGGTCGATAATCCCGATGGCATCACCGACCATACTGTGATCAATATTCCGAAAGCACATATTGAATTCAACAATGAACCTTTCGACTTCAGGCTGCTGGTAAGAAATCCCATCAGTAATTTATTTGTAGATGCTGCCGCGAAAGGAAGGCTCGATCTTTCTACCGTAACAGAGTTTGTAAAGCTGGAGCCCGGCACCCGCATCAACGGCCTGCTGATGGCCGACCTGGCAGTGAATGGATTGGTATCCGCGATTGAACAGCAACGGTACGACCAGTTCAATGCCTCGGGCAACCTGAACCTGTCGAACTTCCTGTATGCATCCAAAGATTATCCCGATGGCGTGAAGCTGGACAAGCTGTTGCTGTCGTTCAACCCGCGCAATGTTTCCATTACAGAATTGAGAGGCCAGTATCTCAAGACTAATTTTTCCGCCGATGGCACGCTGAATAACCTGCTTGGTTATGCGCTGAAAGACCAGCCGCTCGATGGATCGCTGAATGTAAAAGCCGACAAGCTGAACCTGAACGACTGGATGGGCGTTCCCGCGGATACTACCACGCAATCGGCCCCTGCCGAGCCCTTTGCAGTTCCGGGCAACATCAGGTTTGTACTGAACAGCAATGTGGACGAAGTAGTGTACGACAAGCTTACCATCAACGGGCTCAGCGGATCGCTGCAAATAGCAGACGAAATGGTAAAGATGAACAATATAAGAGGCAACGCCCTCGACGGCACCATGCAGATCAATGGTTTTTATTCTACCAGGGAAAGCAAAAAGAAACCCGACATCAGCCTGGCTTACGATGTAAAAGGCCTCGATGTGCAAAAAACATTCTATGCATTCAATACCGTGCAAAAGCTGATGCCCGCGGGCAAATTCCTTGCAGGCAAACTTTCGTCGCAGCTGCATTTCACGGGCAAGCTCGGTGACAACATGATGCCCGACCTGAACTCGCTCACCGGCGAAGGCAGCTTATTATTGATCGAAGGATTTCTGAAAAAATTTGCGCCGCTGGATAAACTGGCCACCACTTTGAATGTAAAAGAACTGGAAGCAATCAGCCTCAAAGACGTAAAGAATTATATACAATTCACCAATGGCAAAGTACTGGTAAAGCCATTCAAGTTGAAAGTAAAGGATATTGATATGGAGATCGGCGGCATGCACGGCCTCGACCAATCGCTGGAATATCTTGTCAACCTGAAAGTGCCGCGCGCCATGATGGGTGAAAAGGGCAACCAGTTCGTGAACAATCTGGCAACACAGGTAAGCAATAAGGGTGTGCCTGTAAAAATATCGGACGTAGTAAATCTGAATGTAAAAATAGGCGGTACCCTCTCGAACCCGCAATTAAAAACGGACCTGAAGCAATCCGCTACCAATTTGGCCGACGACCTTAAACAACAAGCACAAGATTTTGCAAAACAAAAAATAGACAGCACCAGGACCGCCGTAAAAACTGCGGTGAAGGATACTTTGGCTTCAGCAAAAAAACAGGTTACCGATGCGCTGAAGGACGAACTCCACAAACAATTGTCCGGCAAAAAAGATTCCACGAGCACAAGCGGCAGTTCGGATCCTAAAAAGAAATTGGAAGAAACCGGGAAGGGTTTAATAGATAACCTGAACCCTTTCAAGAAAAAGAAACAACAGGCAGATACAACAAAAAAGGAACGCTGATATAACGGACCGGTATAATCGAAACATTACCGGCCGTTATGATCCGCGTTCCTATTTTAAAAGTCCATCTGCTTTGTACGCTTACCGTATAGCTCTTGCAAGGCTGTCAGCTTTTTGCAAGTGCATCCTGATGTGCGGAAGATATTTGTTTGCATACTCTTTAACCCGCCAATGGCGCCCATTTGCAATTTCATTCTCGAACAATTGTACTGTCATCTGGTGGTCCATTACCTGGCTGTTCATAAATGCAGTGTCGAAGCTTACTCCCTGCAACGTGGCCAGTCGCTGTGCAAGCGCCTGGTGTGGCGGATCAGGTTCATCGGGCACATCTACTCCACGCTCCGTGCCGATTGCATTTAATTCGGCATGCGAGGTCCCGTGCTCGCTTACCATCATTTGCCCAAAAGCTTTTACAGCCGGGTTAACGGCTTTGGTAGACGCAAGGTTGCCGGCATTGATCTCGGCACTGTTTGCATACCCGGCCTGCATCAAAAAGTTGCGGTCGGTATCATTTAGTTTTTCATCATCGTCCTTGTCGCAGGCAGCCATGATGCACACTGTCAACAACCCGCTTAGCAAAAATTTCATTGCTTTCATACGCTCAAATTTTAAAGTGATTAATGATTAATGGATGAACCGCTGCAGCAATTCAAAATAGTAGTAGTAATGTCAACCAAAACCCATGCTATATCAGTTTCCGATGATTATTCCCGGTAAAACAACCAGGCTCCTGCAAAGCCTTGTAGAATACCTGGGACATTAATGAGCAAATCTGAGGAGCGGCAAATTGGACTTTGTTCACGGCATCGTCCGCACATTTCCTTGCACAATTAGGATTCAACCCCTATTTTTGCCGTCCTGAATTTTTAACTTAGGAAAACCGCTTATGGACAAATTGATCTATCTCGTTCCCTTGATGGGAGTCATCGGTCTGCTCTATACAATGGTAAAATTCAATTGGGTGTCCCGCCAGGACGCGGGCAATGACCGGATGAAAGAGATCAGTACCTATATCGCAGAGGGTGCTATGGCCTTTTTGAAGGCAGAATGGAAGATCCTCGGTTATTTCGTCGTGATAGTGGCCATCCTGCTAGGTATAATGGCTACCGCCAATCCTAAATCGCACTGGTCAATTTCAATCGCATTTATTGTAGGCGCCGTATTCAGCGCAGTCGCAGGGTATATTGGCATGCGCATCGCCACTAAAAGCAATGTGCGCACGGCCCAGGCTGCACGCACCAGCCTTAGCAAGGCCCTTGCCGTTTCCTTTACCGGCGGCTCAGTAATGGGTCTCGGCGTGGCCGGCCTGGCCGTGCTGGGACTGGGCGGCTTATTTATATTATTAAAGATGATTTTCGCGCCCGATGCGGCCGTGAACTCCCCGGCGATGGTCCAGACCATTGAAGTATTGACAGGCTTCTCGCTGGGCGCAGAATCCATAGCCCTGTTTGCCCGCGTAGGCGGTGGTATTTACACCAAGGCGGCCGACGTAGGCGCCGACCTCGTAGGTAAGGTAGAGGCAGGCATACCCGAAGATGATCCACGTAACCCCGCCACCATCGCCGATAACGTAGGCGATAACGTGGGAGACGTTGCCGGCATGGGCGCCGACCTTTTCGGTTCCTACGTGGCAACCGTACTGGCAACCATGGTGCTGGGACAGGAAACGCGCTCTATCGACGAATTCGGCGGACTGGCACCCATACTGCTGCCGATGCTGATAGCAGGCGTAGGTATTTTATTCTCTATTGTAGGCACCCTGTTCGTACGCATCAGCGATTCCGCAGGCATCAATACCGACAACGTGCAGAGGGCACTAAACATGGGTAATTGGGGTTCTATCATACTCACGGCGCTTGCCAGCGCCGCCCTGGTATATTTTATTTTGCCCGATGTAATGACCTTCCGTGTAGGCACACGCGAAGAATACGACATCACCAAATGGGGCGTATTGGGAGCGATAGCAGTGGGACTGGTAGTGGGCACTCTCATGAGTATCATCACGGAATATTATACAGCCATGGGTAAGCGCCCCGTGCTTACCATTGTAAGGCAATCCGGCACCGGCCATGCCACAAACGTAATCGGCGGACTGGCCGTGGGCATGGAATCTACCATGCTGCCCATCCTGGTACTGGCAGGCGGTATCTGGGGCTCTTATGAGTGCGCGGGTCTTTATGGCGTTGCCATAGCAGCGGCCGGTATGATGGCTACTACTGCCATGCAGCTGGCCATCGACGCATTCGGTCCCATAGCCGATAATGCCGGCGGTATAGCCGAAATGAGCGAGCTGCCCAAAGAGGTACGCGAAAAAACCGACGTGCTCGACGCGGTGGGCAATACCACCGCCGCCACCGGTAAGGGCTTTGCCATTGCATCCGCTGCCCTTACAGCCCTGGCGTTGTTTGCAGCCTACGTAGGCGTGGTGGAAAACAACGGCTACGAAATGGCCGGCATCGATATTTACAAGGCAAAAGTGCTGGCCTCCCTCTTCGTGGGTGGCATGATCCCATTTATATTTTCATCGTTGGCCATACAGGCCGTGGGCAAGGCCGCCATGGCCATGGTAGAAGAAGTGCGCAGGCAATTCCGCACCATTCCGGGCATTATGGAAGGTACCGGTAAGCCGGAATACGATAAATGCGTGGCCATCTCTACCGAAGCATCCATCAAAAAAATGATGTTGCCCGGGGCCATCACCATCATCTCTCCCATTTTCATCGGCTTTTTATTAGGACCCGAGGCACTGGGCGGATTTTTAGCAGGTGCCACCGTAAGCGGCGTGCTCATGGGAATGTTCCAGAACAACGCCGGCGGCGCATGGGACAATGCAAAAAAATCATTCGAAAAAGGGGTAGAGATCAACGGCGTGGTACATTACAAAAAATCGGAGCCGCATAAGGCATCGGTAACCGGCGATACTGTAGGAGATCCTTTTAAAGATACCTCCGGCCCTTCGATGAACATCCTTATCAAGCTAATGTCCATCGTGTCGCTGGTAATTGCGCCTACCCTTGCGAGCGTGCACAGCGAAAGGGCCGACGAAGCAACAAAGCTTCCTTCGAAGAGCACCATAACGATGACCGTTGATCAAAAGGATAGCAAATTGTTAATTAATGGTAAATAGCTTGATAGAATAAACAGATGAGTTTATTTTGAGGCTTCTTAAAAATAGTCACTAATCAATTCCAAATACCGAAGTCCCTGTGTGTCTACATGGGGGCTTTCTTTTTTGTAACTTGCCGTATGCCTCCCGTCATTCTATATTATGCCATTCCTTTCTTTGTATTGCTCCTTTCAACAGAAGCGTGGTTTTCGTACAAGGAGCATAAGGATTTGTATGAAAAGAAGGATACCTGGAGCAGCCTGGCGCTGGGCATTGGCAACGTGCTGACCGGGTTTGTGACCAAGGCCATGATCTTTGGACTGTTCACGCTTTTATACGAGATAAGAATATTTACGCTCGATATCTCTGCCTGGTGGTATTGGGTGCTGCTGTATTTCGCCGATGATTTTTCCTATTATTGGTTCCATAGGGTAAGCCACAATGTAAACTGGTTCTGGGCCTCGCACGTAGTACACCATTCTTCGGAAAGGTATAACCTTGCAGCGGCGCTGCGCCAAACCTGGACGGGCAATGCCACGGGCTCCTTCCTGTTCTGGGCCTGGATGCCGCTGGTGGGGTTCCATCCCATCTGGATACTGTTCATGCAACAGATAAGCCTTATCTATCAATTCTGGATACATACCGAGACCATTCATAAAATGCCGCGCTGGTTCGAGTTTATTTTCAATACGCCGTCCCACCACCGGGTGCACCATGGCAGCGACCTGAAATATCTCGACAAAAATCACGGGGGCATCATGATCATCTGGGACCGGATGTTTGGCTCTTTTCAGCCCGAGCAGGAAAGGCCGGTATACGGGCTTACCAATAACATCGGTTCCTTTAATCCTTTTATAGTGGCTTTTAAAACCTGGGGTGAACTTTTTAGAAAGGCCGCTTCGTCGGGCTCGGTCAAAAATGGGATTAATTATTTCCTGCAGCCACCGGGATGGAGTCACGACGGCAGTACCAAAACTGTCAGGCAGATGCGGAGACAGAACGAAGGCAACAGCAATTAGACCATATAATCTTAATCGGGCTGTTACCGGGTATTACTTACGCCTGCACCCGCTTATCATTATATTGGCATAAATCCGAGTTACTAACCGGATGTTCTTTTATTTCTCCTTATCGTTTTCAACTATCCGTATATCTCGAATTCATCCCATAATCGCCGCATTACCACGTATGCCGATATCGGTTTACACGCCGCATAGAGGCGGGAACATTACCCCCCCAAACGTATCACAACAGGGTTCGCCGGCGGTTCACCGACCTTTCATCAATCTCCATGCAACATTCTCCAGGTTCCTGTGTATTTTACTGTGGAAAATTTTGTTAACCAAAATTAACCTGGTTTAACTTTTTATTACGAAAAATATCGTAATTTGTTGGCAAAATACTCAGTATGAGCACTGTCAAATACATTAAACCCACGGAGAGTGAACTGGAGATCCTGCAGGTTTTATGGGAAAAAGGCACTGCCAGCGTTCGCGATGTTCATGAAGAACTCGCCAGGACCAAAGAAGTTGGCTACACCACTACCCTGAAGCTGATGCAAATTATGTACGAGAAAGGGCTGGTAAAGAGAGACGCCACATTTAAAACCCATATCTATGAGCCCTTGGTAAGCCGTGATAAAACTCAGAAACACCTGCTCAACAAGATGATCGACACGTTGTTTGGAGGATCGCCTACACAGTTGGTATTGCAGGCTTTGGGTAACCACAAGGCTTCACCACAGGAACTGGAAGAAATACAACAACTGCTGAACAACTTAAAAAAACAATAACGTATGGCGTTGCTTGGCCAATCAGCTTTTCTAAAAGCTTTAGGTTGGGCTTTGCTGAACAGTATCTGGCAAATGGCCATACTCTGGCTGGTTTACCTGCTGCTGTCGGCTTCCCTGAGAAAACAACTGACCGCACACATCAAACATTCTATCGCCATACTGCTGCTGGGGCTTGGCTCCGCGTGGTTTGCCTTTACCCTTGCGGTAAAATATTTTAATTACAGCGAACCCGCTGTTATCCTGGCTTCTTCCGAAAGTGCGCCCGAAACATTGTCCGGCATCATCACCACCAGCCTGCAGAACCTGGAGACCACCCTTCCCTTCCTTTCGAGCATTTACCTGCTGGTGATCGTGTTCCTGTTCTTCCGCTTCGCATCACAATACCGCTATACACGGCACGTAAGCACTCAGGCAGTGCACAAACTGTCGCCGCAGTTCCGCATGTACGTTCAGCAAGTAGCTGTCCGCATGGGTATAAAAAAAGACATTAAGGTATGGCTGTCCGAGATCGTCGATACGCCCATGACCATCGGCTTCTGGAAGCCCGTGATCCTGATGCCCATCGCTTCCATCAACGGCCTTAGCACTCAACAGGTAGAGGCCATTTTGCTGCACGAGCTGGCACACATCCGCCGCAACGATTACCTCGTAAACCTGCTCATTGCAAGCATCGACATTATTTTATTCTTCAACCCCTTCTCGCGCCTGTTCATCCGCACCATTAAAAAGGAAAGAGAGAACAGCTGCGATGACCTGGTATTGCAGTTCCAGTACAATGCGCACGCTTATGCGTCCGCCCTGCTGATGATTGAACAAAAAAGAGTGATGAAAGTCGCGCTGGGCATGGCCGCCACCGGCAAAAACAACAGGATGCTGCTGGACAGGGTTAAGAGAATTTTAAACCAGCCTGTTTCCACTCGCTACAACAACCGCATGGTAGCACACCTGTTTGCGGGAGCATTGATAGCGCTGATAGCCTGGTCCAATCCCGGTACCGTCATCGTAAAAAATATACTGAACCCGGAAATAAAAGAGGTTGCCACAACCCCTGCCGAAAACAAACAACCGGTGTTCATCAGCAATCCTATTGCCGAAGCGCCCGTAAAAAAGACTGAACGAAAACGTTCGCATGAAGAGTTGGAACAACTGCTCGCTGAAAAAGAAGCCGAGGACGAAGAAATTGCATTGTCCGACATGGTTACCCAGGTAGCCTACGAAAGGCTTGAATATGTGCCGCAGATAATACAGGCTGCCGCCGAGAACCTCCGCGATTTTTCCATTACGGAGCAAATGGCGGTTGAAAAACCAATAGAGGCTGTGGTAAACGTTGCACCCATGCCCTTTGTGCCCAGCACCAGCTTTACCTATTATTTCCAGGATTCCAGCAAACCCAGCACCATGGTAGTATCGGCTGAAGAAAAAGCAGCCAAAGAATCGCTTAAGAAAGCGTTGAAAGCATTGGACGAAATAGACTGGGTTAAATTGGAAAAACAACTGAAGGACGCAGGTGATAAAATAGACATCCGCAAGCTGCAGGACGAAATGAAAAAATCCCTGCAACAGCTTGACTGGGAAAAGATCAATGTAGAAACCAAGCTGGAGCAACTTCAGGCAGATGCCAAAAAACGCCAGGATGCTTACCTGCGCGAGCTGACCACCGCACGCCAGAACACCCAAATGCAGGAGCATTATAAAAACCTTCAGAAAAAAGTGATCGAAGACCAAATCAAATGCAACGAGGAAAACCTTAAAAAACAGCAGGAACTGAAAAATCACCTGCAGAAAAAGAACAAGCCGGCTACCACCACCGCGGTTAAGAAGATCGTGTATATCTAGGTCTTAAATCCAGGAACGTTTGTTCTTTCCTGGTTTATTCTCCAAAGCAATTATTGTCTGAGGCTGTCGCTCTGCCTGCACAGCCGTTCTGCTAATGGTAGGAAGTCTGCCATTTCTGTTGCAACTTTATGCAATGATCTCGTACATCGTTGACACTTTTACAAACAAACCCTTTAAAGGAAATCCAACCGGCGTTTGTTGCCTTACCGCTCCTACAAGCGATGCCGCCTTGCTGTCCATCGCCAATGAGCTGAACTTTCCCGTTACGGCTTTCATTGCCGAAACTACCGGTAATGGATACACTATAAGGTATTTTACGCCGGTTACAGAGATCCCCGCCTGCTGGCACGCTACGCTCGCATCTGCAAGAGTGGCATTGCTGGAAGATGGCATTGCAAACGCCACCTTTCATACAACCAACGGTATTGCACTTACCACTACAACGGACGGCGACCTTACCATGATGACCTATCCCAAATACAACATGCAGCCTTTTGACATTAGCAGGGACCTATTGGACGGCCTTGGTTTGACAGGCTATCGCACCGCAGGCTATTGCAGCGAATTGGAAGCACTGTTCCTGGAAACAGATGCAGGCACGCTCCGAACTCTGCGGCCGGATTATCCGCGGCTCGTGCAAAGCAATGACATCATTAAAGAAGTAGTAGTAACATCATTAGCCGATAGTGATGAACATGATTACCTGCTCCGTTCATTTTGCCCGTGGATCGGCATAGATGAAGATCCTGTAACCGGTTCGGTACACACGGTATTGGCAGGTTTCTGGCAGCAAAGACTGAACAAAAACAGCTTAAAAGCATACCAGGCCTCCCAACGCGGCGGCGAACTGGTAGTCAAAGCGTTTAACGACAAAACTGAAATCGGCGGAAAATCAGTAGTAATAATGAAAGGAAAAATCGAACTATAACCTACCACACATTCCTCGGGCACCAATCCCCATATTTATTGCCGATCAGGAATCCAACCATGATCTCATGGGTTCCCTTGGTGAATGCATTCAGCTTGCTGGTGGTGTAATCGTACGCGTAACCGATGTTGAAAGTGTTGGACACGTTCAACCCGATCATGCCCGCAAACCCCTCCTCTATCCTGTAGCTGGCGCCTACCCAGGCAAGGTCCTGGTATTGCAGCTTCAGGTTTACGTCCGCATTCAACGTACTGCTTACATATTTAACCAGGGTGGAAGGCATCAGGTTAAAATCTTCGTTTATCAGGAACCGGTAGCCCGCCGTTAAAAACAGGTGCGGAACAAATTTTCCCTCCTGCTTGGTAAGCGTGCCATTGGAGAAATCGATCTTGGAAGGAATGATCTGCTGGGCAGCCAATCCTAAAAAATAGTCTGCTGAATATACCCAAACGCCCGCATTGAAATCAGGGCGAAGGTTATTGATCTCATTGCTGGTGTATACCGCGGGATCAACGGTAGTATACACGAAATCCAATTTGTTGGCGGCGAGGCTAAGATTGCTCACACCGGCGCCAAATCCCGCTGCAATGCTGGTACGCGGGCTAATGCCTAAATGGTAAGCATACGTTGCATAAGTAGAAAACCTGTTCAACGGTCCTGTTCTGTCGTTGATCACCTGCAACCCTATACCGTGGTGCGGCGAAGCCGAAGTATAATCCTGCCAATAGCTCTTGCCACGCGGGTTTTCGCCAGGCATGCGGAACGACGTGGCCGATGTACGGTCATCCTGCTTGCCGATGGCCTTGTGAATGGTGAAATAAGTGGTAACAGGCGCATCCTGCAATCCTACCCACTGGTGCCGGTGGCTGATCTTGATATCGGTATAATTCTCAATGCCGGTGAGCGCCGGATTGATGATATAGTTGTTCAGAATATACTGGGTATAATGGGGCTTCTGCTGCGCCTGCACACTAAGAAGACTTCCACCCAAACACAATCCAAGAATTAACCGCTTCATGTTTCTTTTCTTTTAGGATTATCTTATTATAGTTACGGACCCGGTGATGGCTTTGCGGCCATTTTTCGGATTAATGATCCAGTAATACGTGCCTACAGGCAATGCAACCCCATTGCGCGTGCCATCCCATGCCTTGTCATATCCTACTGATTTGTACACGATCTGGCCATACCTGTTGAATACCTCCACTTCGCAGCCGGGGTAAGAGTCAAGATACAATATTTCCCACTTATCGTTGATACCGTCCCCATTAGGAGTAAACGCATTCGGCACTTTTAGCTGTTTCAATAGTGTTACCATTACTTTGTCCATTGCTACGCAACCGTTGCCCGAAGTAACTCTCAGCGTGTATTCTGTATCGTCTATTGGGGATACTTTAGGCGTAGCAATCGTGGGATTATCCAATCCCAGGCTGGGCGTCCACAGGTAGCTTAAGTTGTTGCCGGTAACCTTTGCATTAAGGGTTACGAAGCCGCCTTCCAGCACTGCCCTGTCTGGCCCTGCATCAACTGTTGGGGTCGGGAACACCTGGATGGTCTGTTCTTTAAATGTAGTGCAACCGTTAGATGCATTGAAAGTATAACGTATCGTATGCAAACCGGGCCTGGCGGTTGCGGGACTGAACAAGCCGGTGCTGCTGATGCCGTTGCCACTAAATGTACCGGTACCTGCAAGGCTCCAGATCTCGCTGGCGGCTACTACCTGGAATGGCGTTATTTCTTCGCACACGCCTGCCATTGCATTGAACTGCACTTCGGGACTTGCCTTGAGCGTGATGGTTTGTGTAAATTGATTTAGACAGGTAGTACCTGAATACGCCACGTACCGCACCTGGTAAGTTTTTGTCAATGGCGTACCGAACTCGGGATACTTGAACGTATACGTTTTACCTGCAGCTGGATTATCGTCCACTGTCTTTTGGGTAGGATCGTTCAGGTAATCCCAATAGATCTCAATCCTGATCAGGCGTCCCACGTCTACCGAAGAAGCATCGGTAATGGTTACATCCTGGTTGCTGCACAAATCTGTAGAATTGTTCACAGAAAATCCTGCCTGCGGCAATGAACCATTCACTACAAACACGATGGTGGTGTCTTTCGAACAACCATCTTTAGAAGTAACGGTGAGGCGCACGTTATAAGTGCCGGCCACCGTATAGCGGTGTTGGCCATTCTTTGCAGTGGATGTATTGGGGTTGCCCGCGTTTGCGTTCGGATCGCCGAAGTTCCATAGATAGGTAAACTGCGCTTCGGATCCGTCTGCAATAGTGCTTAAGTCATTGAACTGCGCAACGGGGTCACTCGAACATACATTGGGAAGACTGAAATTGGGAACCGGCAGGTGGTTGATAGTAAGCTGTTTTGTTACCGGTGTGCTGCTCTTGCAACCCTTATCGGTTTCTACTTCCAGCTGTACATTATAAATGCCCGCTGCCGTAAAAGTATGCTGCGGGTTTTGTTGTATGGATGTGCCGCCATCGCCAAATACCCAGTTCCACTTGGTTATGCTGCCCGCAAACGGGGTGGAGATGTCTGTGAAGTTCACGCTCCTGGTTGCACAGGTAGGATTAGAAAAATTGAAATCGGCCTGCGGCAACCGGTTTACGACCGTTAGCTTGGTTGCTGTATCCGAGATGCAACCTTTATCGGTATAGATATACAATGTTGCGGTAAATGTTCCCGCCGTAGCGTAAGTATGCACGGGGTTGCGTACGGTATCGGTATTACCATCTCCAAAATCCCACCGCCACCTGGTAACATTACTGCCGTTGCCATTGCTCTGGTCGCTGAATGAAGTGGGCGCGCCCAAACATACTTCGGCTGTTACATCGAAGTTGGCGGTCGGCCGCGGATAGATGGTGGTGAGTTGTTTTGAAACGGTGCTCACGCAATTATCTTTCGATGTTACGGTAAGCGTTACGGTAAATGGTCCTGCGCTGGTGTACTGGTGTACGGGATCCTTTTGCGTAGAGGTGATATTGTCGCCGAAATCCCACAGGTAAGTGAATTGCGCCTGGCTGCCGTCTGAAATGGTAGACAGGTCAAAGAACTGTCCTGTTCCACTCGGCAAACAAACAGAGGGCATGCTGAAATCTACCACAGGCTGCGGGTTTATAACGATGGTCCTTGAGAATACGCTGCTCTTGCATCCCTTATTGGTGCGCACTTCCAGTGTAACGGTATACGTACCCGGCGTAGCGAAGCTATAAGTAAACGGATTGCCATCGTTCTTTACTACCTGTGTAGTGCCGAACGTCCAGACCCATTCAACTATGGTGCCTGCATTGGGAACCGATGCATCGGTAAAGGTGATATCCCTGGTGGCGCAATGCGGAGCAGAATGGGTGAAGCTTGCCGTAGGCAGTGCATTTACCACAACCTGTTTGCCTAAGGTATCTGAATTACAACCCGCCGCCGATTTGATATATAACGTCACGGTATAAGTGCCGGCTGTATTCCATTTTTTCTTGGGATGCTGCAGGTTGGAAGTAGTGCCATCACCAAAATCCCAGAACCATTGTGTTACCGTACTGTTGCTGGCCGTGCTTTGATCGGAGAAGCTGGCAGAATCGCTCAGGCAAACTTCAGCAGGCGCATTGAATAAAGCATCAGGCTGGGCAAAGATGGTACTCAGTACTTTGATGGTATCATCCACGCATCCGTTGTTGGAGGTAACCTGCAATCTAACATTGTAAGGTCCAACCCCGGTATAATTATGTACGGGATTATTGGTGGCGGCTGTATTGCCATCGCCAAAATTCCACAGGAAGGTAAATTGAGATTGTGTGCCGTCGCTGATGCTGGATTGATCGGTAAACTGTGCGGTACCCTGAGGCAAACAAATACCGGCCGGCAACAGGAAGTCGGCCAGCGGTTTGGGGTTCACGGTTATTTGCCTGTTGTAAGGAACGCTTGTGCATCCCGAACTGGTTTTAACGGTGAGCGTAACTGTTTTTTGCCCCGGAGTAGCATATACGTGACTGACGGGGTTGCCATCGGTTTTTATTAACACAGGGCTTCCATCACCAAAGTCCCATCGCCATTCCACCAGCGTTGACCCTAAAGGGTTCGACTGGTCGGTGAATGTTATCGTATCCTTTGCGCACGTTGCAGCGGATATCCCAAAGTTTGCAACGGGCGGATTGGAGATCGGAACTGCTTGCTCTGCGGTATCTGACAAACAACCTACGTCGGTAATGGCAGACATCTTCACGGTATAGGTACCGGCAGTGGTGTATTTATGTTTTGGGTTCTTGAGGTTGGAATAACTTGCATCGCCAAAATCCCATGACCATCTCGTTACCGGCCTGCCCTGCCCATTGGTATTATCCACAAATGCCACGCTGTCCGACAAACAACCGGTATGTGTTGTGGAGAAGGAAGCTATGGGTTGATCGAATATCTGGAGGTCGTACTGTATTTCCTGTTCACCGCTGCAACCGTTGGTTGCTGTGGGGTTATTTGCAAACACCGAAATGGGGAAGGTGCCCGCTGTATTGATGGTAGAGTAACGGTCGAGCCGGTAGCGGTAGAGCGTCCTTCCGTTGACGATCCAGGAGGAGTCGGCAACCGGCGCTGTAATGGTGGTATCTGTAATTCCCTGGCTGTTGAGCGCCGTTCCGAATACCCATTTTATTTGGGTGGCCTGGTACGGAAGCGTCATGGCAAAACGCAGGGGTGTGTTCTTACAGCCTGCGGGGAAATTCACCGTGCTGTAATCGTTTTGCACAGTGATGAATTGATAAAGGTCTTTCAGGTTGGTGCCTGCTGAATATCCATATGATTCGGCATTGCCGAAGCCGAATGCAATCGCATTGAAGCCTGAATCGCCGGTAAGATTGTGCGTACCGGGGCTCACCTGGATTTTAGCATATGAATATTCCGGTTCACCGGGAACAACGGAAAACAAATGACCGATGTTGGAGCCGTCGAGCTTCATGCTGCTAAGCGCGGTGCTGGTAGCGCCCGAAGTTTTGACCACCACGTTCAGTCCATGATAGTCTATCTGGAAGAATGGCGATGAAAACAGCGTAACGTTGGAAATGGTTTGTTCTATCGGGTTGAGATAGATCATTTCAGGATCGCCGGGCACAGGGTTGCCCGAACAGCCCTGCGTGGTGAAATACTGGGCTACCTGTATGGGCTCATCACTGGAAATGCTATGTGTGCCCGTGCCATTGAATGTATAATACAACCCTCCTACGAATGCTGCATCGGGAATGAAGCTGCCGTCGAGGTTGACGATTGCGCTCGGTGTGCTTTTAATGATGCGGTAAAAGTTCCGGTGGTCGCCATTGGAGTTGTTGTGGCTTGAAACCGTGATATATTTTTTGCCCCAGGTGGAGGTCGGGTATACTTGTTGAAACAGGTTGTCGGACGAACTGGGCGTGGGACAGCCGATGGAGATCTTTCCGCTTCCGCAAAACACTGCAATGCGTTTACATCCTCCGCCTGCTCCCGTGACTGATTTAATATTGGATCCGGTAAGGTCCACGGTAGACAAGACCTGGTAGATCTGTCCTTTGTTGAGTGTCACCGTATACGTGGTATTGGCGCTCCAGCCATTAAGCGTCGGAGCCTTGGGCGTTATTTCTACCGTGGTATTGTCTTCGGTGGCGATGATAAAGAAATAGGAATACGAATCGCCTTCGTTCGATACCTGTGTATAGTTGATAGACACGTATTCGCGGCCGAGCGTAGTTACGGGTAAACACAACGTGGCGCCGGATACAGCCGAGTTATAAATATGTCCGTATACAACCACGGGACGCTGGGCCACTACGTGAATGCCCATATTGGAGAGGCCTTCGGAATCGAGCCGGGCCGCCTGCGGAATGTTAATAGTGGTGATCTGGTTGGCAGTAACGCTGAAAGAAGTGCTCCAGGGGATGCCTGGAATTTCAACAGTGCCTGTGGTATTTACATCGGAGGTAATGTACAGGACCATCTGCTGCGAGTTGCCCTGGTACATGCGGACGTGATTGCCATATCCTATCCAGAATTCTTTTCCCTTGTTCGAGAAATCCTGCGAATAAACCGAGCTGGCTGCAACTGCGAGCAGGAGCAGCAGTAAAACTTTTCTCATCGAGTAGTTGGTATGAAAGTATCACCGCAATTTACAAAACCCGGCTGACAAAGACAATCCCGTGACACCGCTTTGCGATTGTTTTTCAAATACGTTTAGGTGGTGCCAGGCGTTTGGGAACCGGCAAAATTTATCCCGATCTCAAAACATTGATAAGCCTCGTGTAACTGTTCAAGAATATACTGACGTACTGGCATATACGCAATTTTTAACCATCTGCTCCAGGGATCGTCATCTCATGATTTTTTAAAGAAGCAAGGTCAAACAGGAAATGGGAGGGGCTTATCATATTATCAAAAATCTAAATTCGTTTTGTAGCCTTATTTTAATAAGAATATAAATTACATTGTAATTTCGAAACCAATATTTTAATAATATATATCTGACTGCTCAATCGTTTTGTTTACTTTCCCGCAAAAAAATCAAATATAACATGAAAATACGGATTATTTTTTGATTGATTAATATGAATTGAGTGGATTTAAACAACTTATAAACAATTATTGAGGTAAAAAAATTTATGGCTAATATATTAGTAGTCATTTTGGCTGCATTTACGCGTTGGCAGACCGCAATTCACTAAAGTAATTAGCTAAGGAAATAACTGAAAACCCAGCCATTTTTGGGACTGGCCGGGAATTCTATACCTTACATCCTACTCCATTGATTATGATGAAAAATTGCTTGTACCTGCTATTGATGGGCTCCTGCCTTTTTGGCTTAACATTTTGCGGTAAGCCTAAGGCGCCTGATTACATCGATTTTCAGCATTTGCGGTTAAAAAAAGCTGGCTTGGACCAGGCGGTAATAACATTTGATTTACGATACTATAACCCCAATAATTTCAACATTCAGTTGAAAAAAGTAGACGTAGACATTTATTTCAACGATAAATACCTCGGCCATTCAATGCTCGATTCGCTCATTCATATTCCCAAACGGGATACCTTTTTCATCCCTGTTTCCATGCAGATACAGTTCAAGAATGTTATGGTAAACGCCGTGCAGCTTTTATTAAATCCCGAAGTAATGGTGAAGCTTGTGGGCAATGCAAGGGTAGGAAAAGCAGGCGTGTTCATCAATATGCCCATCAACTACGAGGGAAAGAAACGGATAGACTTATTGGGGAGGGATTCTACTGCAACCAAATAAGCAACACGGCTTACCCCGAATGTTCGAGACCATCTAATTTATTCAATTGAAAATGCTCAGCGGCTCACCAGTTGGATTTACAATCGCTCCGAACTTTTAGGCATCAGGATCGGTGTCATCATTGCGCAGTTTCAGGATTATTACCGCCGATCGGGCAGGCTGAATGTGAGTTAGCATGGTATGTAACGCCGGGGCTAAAGCCCGATTTATAGTCTGAAGCTTGAAGTCAGGAAAAGCAAAAGCCCCCGCTGATGCGCGAGGGCTTTCAAATATAAACAAAGGGGTTATTGCTTCTTCATCCCCCCGCCATCTTCGGGCTTTTTACAGCACAGCGGCAATTTCTTGTATGAGTCCTGGTTGGCAGTAACATCATCCGCATCATATCCCAAATTAGCAATGGCCGTCTTCAGGTTTTCGATGTTGGTGCGGTCGGTAACAAAAGTGATTTTGGCGGTCTTCCGCTTGTAATCTACTATTACTTTATTGACCCCGTCTTCCCTGCTGATGAAGTTCTCAATGCGCTGCTTGCAGCTCTCGCATTGCACGGTCGGCGTTTTGATGGTCACGGTTTGAACGGGTTTCTTGACCTGGCCGAACGATACGGCGGAAACAGCCAG
The DNA here is from genome assembly GCA_035628135.1 of Chitinophagaceae bacterium. Lineage (GTDB taxonomy): Bacteria > Bacteroidota > Bacteroidia > Chitinophagales > Chitinophagaceae > DASPKM01. The sequence goes on from DASPKM010000006.1 coordinate 128,353, forward strand.
CGTCAGGAATAATAACATGTGAAGTTTTTTCATTTTTTTGGAAGTTTGGAAACCAAATTTAATAAACAGCCTTCCAATTGGCAGGGTCGCGGCGCCAATTTAACAAAACTGATTCTTGGTCCGCCGATACAATGCCCTTGGCTACCGCCAAAGCGATCAAATTCTCATAATTGGTCAGCGAACGATAGGCTATCCCGGCCTCTTTAAAGGCATTAGCGGCCACATCAAACCCATAAGTAAATATGGAAACCATGCCGATAACCTCCAATCCCTGCTGCTTTAAAACATCCACTACCTGCAGGCTGCTTTTGCCGGTGGAAACCAGGTCCTCTATTACCACGGTCTTGCTGCCGGGCTCAAAATGACCCTCTACCTGGTTGCCAAGGCCATGCTCCTTGGGTTTAGGACGCACGTATATGTATGGAAGCTTCAACTGGTCCGCCACCATCGCGCCCCAGGCAATGCCCGCCGTAGCCACGCCAGCCAGCAACTCAGCCTCCCCAAATTCTTCGAATACCACGTTGCACATTTCAGATTTGATAAAGTCCCTGATAAAGGGAAAGGAAAGCACCTTCCTGTTATCGCAGTAAATAGGGCTCTTCCAGCCAGATGCCCAGGTAAAAGGTTCGTTCACATTCAGGCGAATGGCATTAATTTGTAATAGTTTTTCAGCTACTGCCCTTTCATTGGTTTTCATGTGCTCAATTGGCGGCAAAGTAATTTTAAAATTCTCAAATGCATATAAAAATCTACTTTTCCAATAAGCCCTTATACCTGTGCGATGATATTGACCAGGAAATTGCGCCATATGTACATCACGACGATGCGGTTTTCATAGATGAATTTTCAACGCCGGCCATCAATTCCATGATACATGAAATGCGGTTGGAAAAAATACATGCAGGCATTTTATATCATACCAACCTCGAAGCATTGAAGAAAGCTGTGTTCAAAAAATTCACGACCATACAGGCAGCAGGCGGATTGGTGCTGAACCCATCGAGAGATATGCTGTTCATTTTCCGTCGCGGGCGCTGGGACCTTCCCAAAGGAAAACTTGATCCGGGAGAATCCTTAGATTATTGTGCGCTGCGCGAAGTAAAGGAAGAAACGGGTCTGCAACACGTGCGGCTGATAGAGCCTTTGTTGGTCACCTATCATACCTATGACGAGGATGGTAAACACCTGTTGAAAGAAACCCACTGGTACCTGATGCACGCGGCAGCTGATCAGTCATTGAAGCCTCAGCATTCCGAAGACATTGAAGATATCAAATGGGTAAGCGCAAATGAACTGGGCAATTACCTCGATAATACTTTCCCGCTCATTAAAGACGTGGTAAAAGAACAGGGCTTGTTGCAACCTTAGCACAAACCTCAGCGTGGCAGAATTGCCACCGTTAACCTGCTTACGCAAACGAGCTTTTCATCCTGTCCGTAAATCCGTATGTCCCATACATGCGTTTGCCTGCCCAGGTGTATGGGCGAGGCATGACCGGTAACATAACCCTCGCGCGCAGAGCGGACATGGTTTGCATTGATCTCCAATCCCACGCAATAGAATTTTGAATGGTCTACTACCAATGCAGACCCCACGCTGCCCAATGTTTCTGCCAGCACGGCCGAGGCGCCTCCGTGCAGCAGGCCGTAGGGTTGTTTGGTGCGATGGTCAACCGGCATGCGCGCTTTCAGGTAGTTATCTCCTACCTCGGTCCATTCGATGCCGATATGATCGCCCATGGAATTTTTTCCCATCCGATTGATATCCTGTACTGTTACTTGTTTGTTGTGCCAGATCATGGTATGATGTTGATTGTCTGTCGGTAAGCCTGGTTTTCTACTTATCGCCAAACCTACTTAATTTTAGCATGGATTTGTGGCAAGCCGTTAATGAACTCCCAAAAAACCTTAATCGGCATCGGGCAATGCAAGTCTGGCCGTATATCTGTTCTAATTTGCAGCAAAATGCAGCGTATGCACCAGCGATTGTGGTTTAGCCTTTTTTCTTTGGTTTCACTGTTTGCGGTTGTTTCGTCCTTTACATTTTTTTCACCTTCCTGTGCACAACGGGAAAATCCAAATAACTCAATGGCATTTACGAACTCTTTGAACAATACTTCCTCGGCAGGTAAAATGACAGGCGCAGAAAACCTCGACACGGCGACATTTGGCACCGGGTGCTTCTGGTGCACCGAGGCCATCTTTCAACAACTGGAAGGCGTTAAAAAAGTGCGGTCGGGTTACTCGGGTGGCAAGGTTCCCAATCCCACTTACAAGGAAATTTGCACCGGCACCACCGGTCACGCCGAATGCATAGAGATAGTATACGATCCCAATACCATCAGCTTCGATGAATTGCTGGAAGTGTTCTGGCAAACCCATGATCCTACCACGCTCAACCGCCAGGGCAACGACGTTGGCACGCAATACCGTTCCGTGATATTTTATCACAATCAGGACCAAAAACAAAAAGCTGAAAAATACAAAGCTGAACTGGATAAATCAGGCGCATTCGCAGACCCGATCGTAACAGAGATCGCTCCTGCTGCTGTTTTCTATGTAGCGGAAGACTATCACCAGAATTATTACAACAACAACGGCTCACAGCCTTATTGTTATTTTGTGATCAAGCCTAAGCTGGAAAAATTCAACAAGGTGTTCAAGAATAAGATCAAGAAGTAATTGGCCGATGGTTAATTTTTCTTGTTTTCCCATTCCATTTCAACGCTCTTGCTGAAGTCAATCAACTTTGCGCCAACGGCTTTCCATCCCATTACTTCCACCACCTTCACCACCTTGAATTTTGCTTTGCGCACCTGCGAGCCCCTGCCGGTTTGCACCACTAAAATGGGTTCTTCCTGCGTGGTCACCACTTCCAGGCGGTTGCCATCGCCTTCTTTGATAAAGGGGAATTTTGTATGCAGCGTGGTAGTCTCTATTTTAAACCGCTTGATGTTGAATTGTAATTTTTCGTTGTCGAGGTATACCGCGGTAACGATTTTTTCAGGATCGAATTTTTCAATCAGCAATACTTTCTCCGCTTCAATGCGCTGAGTCAGCCCCTGGTCGGTCAGCTCGTAGTTGCCATCGTTGTAAATGATCAGTATCCTGTCATCGGGATCGAAAGTGCCCAGCGGGGTTCCTTTTTCTTCCGTGGTCAAACGCCCGAACTGGTCATCGAACCAAAGGTTGCGGCCCGCAAGCGTTGCCTTGCCGGCTTCCTTGAACTTTACTATGCGGACGGGATACTTGGTAACCTGGTTACCGATAGACGAGCGTCCCTTGATCTCCAATTGCTCGAAATAGTAGTCGAACGATTTATTGCGCGCAGTGGAATTGGGGCTTAATATGATGTTGACCACTTCGGCCTCGCCATTGGGATTTACACTCAGGTAATGCACCTTGCTTTTTTCGCTGCCCTTGGTGAGGTCATATTCGCGGTCGCGGGTTACGCCGGTTACGTTAAACCGTTTGGCATAGGTAATGCCGCTCTCACCATCCATGTACAGCATGTTGTATGTGGTGCGCTCGTCGTTCTTCTGGAAAACGGCAGCATGCATGATATCTTTTCCGATATACACCTTCTCTCCCACCTTCACAACTTTCATAATGCCGCGCCGCGTAAATACGATGATGTCGTCGAGGGTGGAGCAATCCGCTACGAACTCGTCTTTCTTCAAAGATGTGCCGATAAAACCTTCGGCGCGGTTCATATACAGTTTCGTATTTGCAATGGCCACTTGCTTGGCCTGTATTGCCTCGAACAATCTTATTTCGGTCTTACGCTCTTTTCCCTTGCCATATTTTTTCAGCAGGTTCTCGTAATAGGCAACCGCAAAATCCACGAGGTTGTTCAGGTCGTGCTTCACCTGCTTGATGTCTCCTTCCAATGCCTTGATCTGTGCGTCCAGTTCTTCTATGTCCAGCTTGTAGATCCTGCGCACCGGTTTTTCGGTGAGCCTGATAACATCTTCCCGCGTTACGTTCCGTTTCAATTGCTTACGGAAAGGGGCAAACGCTTTTTCAATGCTCGCCAACACTTTGTCCCAGGTCTCGTGCTTCTTTTCCAGCTCCTTATAGATCTTTTCTTCGAAAAATATTTTTTCCAGCGAGGTAAAATGCCATTTTTCCTGCAGCTCTGCAAGCTTGATCTCCAGCTCGCGCTTCAGTAATTCCTTGGTTTGATCGGCAGACAGTTTCAGTAACTGGTGCGCTCCGATGAATACGGGCTTATGATCGACAATTACGCAGGCATTGGGCGAAACGCTCACTTCGCAATCGGTGAATGCATACAATGCGTCGATGGTGATGTCGGGTGAAATGCCGGGTGCCAGGTCTATAACGATCTCCACTTCCTGGGCGGTGTTGTCCGTTACTTTTTTGATCTTGATCTTTCCCTGGTCATTGGCCTTTACGATCGATTCCATCAACTGCGTGGTGGTAACACCGTAAGGAACGTCGCGGATGGCGATGGTCTTCTTGTCTATCTCCTCGATGTGTGCGCGGATCCTGACCTTGCCGCCCCGTTTACCCTCGTTGTAATTGGTAACATCTATCATACCGCCGGTTTGGAAGTCGGGGAATATCTCGATCTTTTTGCCGCGCAGGTATTTGATGCAAGCTTCTATCAGCTCGCAGAAATTATGGGGAAGTATTTTAGTGGAGAGGCCTACAGCTATACCTTCCGCGCCTTGCGCAAGCAACAGCGGGAATTTCATGGGAAGGAAGAGCGGCTCGTTCTTGCGGCCGTCGTAGCTAAGCTGCCATTCGGTGGTTTTGTTGTTGAATGCAACCTCCAGCGCAAATTTCGAGAGCCTTGCCTCGATGTATCGTGCGGCGGCTGCTTCATCGCCTGTGCGCACATCGCCCCAGTTGCCCTGTGTATCTATCAAAAGATCTTTTTGCCCCAGGTTCACCAGGGCCTCCCCAATAGATGCGTCGCCATGCGGGTGGTATTGCATGCTCTGCCCGATGATGTTGGCCACTTTGTTGAAACGGCCGTCATCCATTTCTTTCATGGCATGCAGTATGCGGCGCTGAACGGGTTTAAGGCCGTCTTCCACCGCGGGGACCGCACGTTCCAATATTACATAAGAAGCGTAATCCAGGAACCAGGTCTCGTATTGGTTTTCCACTCCGAATTTCTGTCCCGCTGAAGCTGGTTCGTCCTTTTTAGCTGCGCTCATAAAATTAATGTGCAAATGTGCAAATTAAGAAGCAAAGTTCCTTCTAAAAATTTGCACACTTGCCTGCAGCAGGCAAGTGTGCACATCGAGCAGGCTAACTTGTTCAGCTATCGCGTTACGGTTGTTTGATCTTAAACACCACCGCTCCGCTCTTATCGTTATCTGATTCCAATCTTATTTCATATACCTTGTCCGCGGCGGTCACCTTCATCAAAGCAGTATTGGGAGGAATGCTTCCGAGGTTATTGGCATACATCACCAACTCATTGCTGCTATTGGGATTGGCCTTCAATTTTACTGAGATGGGCTTATCGGTCAACCTTTGCTTTCCCACCACCACCTGGCCATTAAAATACACCGTAATGCTGTCGCCGTCTATATCGCCGTTGTCATAGATGTCTACCTGGAACTCAGGTTTGCTCAGCTCAATGGTCTGCTGCACATTCACCTTGCGGTTGGCAATGGTATTGGGAACGGCGGGAGCCTCGGGCATCAATACCGCAAAGAACTGGTTCTTGCCATTCAGGATCAGGTTGGCGGCCTGCTGCACGTCTTTTGTGGTCAACGCATTCACGTACTTTTCATATTCCAGGAAACGCCTGGGATCGCCGCCCTGCGATTTAAACGTCAGCAATTGGTCGAGCCAGGTGTTATTCTCTTTCATTTGTGTCTTATGGTCTTCGAGCCATTGCTTTTTCACTTTGTCAAGGTATTCCTGGGACGGACCATTCTTTGCCAGCATTTCAAATTCCTTCTTCACGCTTTTTACAAGCGTATCCACTTTCTCGGGGCCGCAAGGCAACTGCAACACGAAATTGTAATTGCCATAAGGTATTTTTTCCAGGCTGGCGAAAGTGCCGCCGCCATAAATGCCCTGGATCTTTTCGCGTAGCTCTTCAATGATTCGGATGTTCAACACTTCGCTCATGGCTTGTGTTTTCAGGTCCAGGTCTTCGCTGTAAGGAATTTCACCTGCATAAAATGCCAGGATCAGGCTTTTCTGCTCCTTGCCTTTGTTCACAGTTAAATTCTTTTTGCCGCTAACGGTGCGCACCTTATTGTCCACATAGTTGAACTTTTTGCCGGTGGCGGGCAGGCTCGCGATGTATTTTTCAATCAGCGGAATAATTTCCTCTTCCTTGAAGCTGCCCACAAACACGAAGTTCATACCGGAGGCATCGCCAAAGCGCTCCCGGTAAATGGCCAGCGACCTGTCGAGGTTGATCTTGTCGTAATACTCGCTCTTGGGAACGGCCACCGGCGCCAGGGGGTTGTTATTGTACAAAGTCTTGTACATCGTGTCTATAAAGGCTGCCTGCGGGTTGGCGCTAAGCATCGCGAACTGCGATTTGTTGCGCTGCACGAAGGACTTGAACAATGCAGTATCTTTTCTTGGCTCGGTGAAGTACAGGTAAGTGAGCTGCAGCATCGACTCAAGGTCCTTAACGGTCGAGTTGCCGCGCACTCCTTCCGATGAACCGGAGAACATCATCGATACCGTAACGGTTTTACCGGCCAACGCTTTTTTGAGATCGGTGGGAGAAAATTCCCCCGCCCCCATTGCGCTTACGATGGCGGTTGCGTATTCTGCATTGTATTTATCGGCAAGGCCGTAGTTGTCTTTACCGCCGGCCCGCGTAGCGCCCATCAGTATCTGATCGTTCTTGAAATCAGTTGGCTTAAGCGTTACCGTTACACCATTGCTAAGCTTTAATTCGGTGGTGCCAAGCAAATCATTTTTAGATTTTGAAACGATGCTTCCTGCCTTTGGCACTGATTTCAGCAGGTTGGTCTGCACAACTTTTTCTTCGTAAGGCTTAATGTCTGCCTTGGCTTTTGCATCCAATATGGCCAGCAGGTCTTTCGACTCCGGCAATTTTTCGTTGGGTTTGGGATCGGGTCCAACTGCGAATACAAAACGGTTCTCCTGGTCCTTGAATTTTTTCGACACCGCATTCACTTCTTCCAATGTTATGCCGGGCATGATCGCCTTTACAAATTCAAACTCTTTTTCAATGCCGGGCGAAGGTTCCTGCTCCAGGAAATGGTTGATGTATTCATCCACGAAATTGGCAGATTCGGTTTTGTCGCGGTTATTGTATTCCCTTTCATAAAATGCAAGCATGTTTTTCTTCGCGCGCTCCAGTTCGCCCGCGGTGAAACCAAAGCGTTTTACGCGCTCTATCTCTTCGGCCAATGCGTTCATGCCTTTGCTGATATCGCCAGTGCCTACTCCGCCAAATGCGTTGAAGCCTTCGTAGCCGCGTGCAAAAGAGCTAAAGCTGGTAGAAGCAAAAAGGAAAGGAGGATTTTCTTTTTGTGTAAGCTCCTGCAAGCGTTGGTTCATCATCGTAATAAACAACTGCTGCTTCAGGTCGTCACGATAATCGCCCAATGTTACAGATGGATCTTCTTTATAGGCGGGATAATAAATCCCGAAAGAATAACTGGTGGCTTCTTTATCGGTCACCACAATGGCGTCGCTGCTTTTGTAAGCAGGCAGCTCCGCATTTTCTCTCTTGCGGGGGTTAGCAGGACTGGTAAGTTTGGAGAAATGTTTGCGGATCATTTCTTCGGCCTTGGTGGGTTCGATATCGCCTACTACTATTACCGCCATGAGGTCGGGGCGGTACCAATCGCGGTAATACCTTCTGATGGCATCGTGCTTGAAATTTTTAATGATGCTGTCCACGCCGATCGGCAGGCGGTTTCCGTACTTGGACCCCGCGAACAAACCAGGATATATTTTGCGGAACATGCGGTCGTTGGCGCCTTTGCCCAACCTGCTTTCTTCGAGGATGATGGCCCTTTCTCCATCGATGTCCTCATCCACATACGTTACGTTATGTGCCCAGTCTTCCAGCACCTGGAAGCCTTTTTCGAGGTTGCCTGGTTTGCTGGTAGGAATGGGAAGAATGTACACCGTTTGATCGAAGCTGGTGTACGCGTTCAAATCATTTCCGAAACCCACACCGATGTCCTGCAGAAATGAAATGATCTCATTCTTCTTAAAGTTCTTGGTGCCGTTAAAGGCCATGTGCTCGGCCATGTGGGCCAGTCCCTGCTGATCGTCATCCTCATTGATGGATCCGGCGTTGACCACCAGCCGGAGCTCTACCTTTTGCTCGGGCTTTTTATTTTGCCTGATATAGTACGTAAGCCCGTTTTCCAACTTGCCGGTTTTAACCTTAGGGTCCAATGGCAAGGGTTCTGAAAAATTAACCTGGGCCGATAGTTGAAAACATATTAAAAACAGCCACATCACTAACGTGAGAAATCTGCGCTTCATAACTAAAGGAGTTTGATTTTAGTGGACAAATATATTTTTTGCCGCATCAAGTCGGTCGTCGTTCATGTAAATATTTGACAACCGGGCAATCCTGACGGAATAATGACTTGATTCTACTCTGCCGGGTTGCGCGGGCCTCAACTTATTACTTCATTACTTCGGGGATCACCTGCCCTACGCAGCCTCCTGGCATTTGTATTCTTAAAATGGCCGCCAGCGTAGGCGCAATATCGGTCATATACGTCTCGCGGTTCAGCTTGCCGGCCTTAATGCCCCATCCATACCATAACAGCGGAATGTGCGAATCATAAGCATACCAGGTGCCGTGCGTGGTACCTGTGCCGCGCCCATCGATCCAATGGGGTTTCAGGATGAACTGCACGTCGCCGCTGCGGGTGGGGAAATAGCCATTGGCCACCATTTCCCTTGCTTTCCGGGGCATGGGTTCCAGCATTACCTCGTCCATGTCGAAGGCGCGGGCAATGGACTCTTTTTTCTCCAGATAAGCCGCTATCCAGCTCTTTACCGCTTTTGCATCGATCTTTAGTGAGTCCATCAGGTGATGGTCCAAATGTATCTGGTAATTGTATGAATTAACGATGAGCTTGTCTGCGCCGAACTGCTGCTTCAGCAGCGGAAGCATTTCTGTTACGTAGGGGGCTTCGTCCATGGGCTTGCCCGGCAACCGGTTTTCCAGCATGAAGCCCGGGACATTGGCCACCCCATGGTCCGCTGAGAGGAAGGCCGTGTATTGGCCCGCGCCTATACGCGCGTCCAGGTACCGGAAAAACTCGCCCAATTCCTGGTCGAGGCGCAAGTAGCAATCTTCGATTTCGATGGAATTAGGCCCAAAAGAATGGCCTATATAGTCAGGCGTGGAGAAGCTAACTGCCAGGACATCGGTAATGGAGTCTTTTCCCAATCCTTCGGCCTCTATTGCGGCCTTTGCCATGTCGAAGGTGATGGTATTGCCATAAGGGGTAGAAGGCAAAACCGCGTAATTGGTGCCTACGTACCTCTCGAAGTTATACGGAAAGCTTTTCGCCGTCGAGCCGTAAGGCGTGCCTTCATAAACTTTTTCGTCGGCAGTGCTCTGCGTATAGGTATTGAGCGGGTACAGCGTAGTCCACCCTTTTTTGTAATACGCATCCGCCAGCTTACGGGCGTTAAATGATTGCACCCAGGCGGGCAGGGTGGAAAATCCGTAATAGTCCGAGCTTATCCAGTTGCCGTTGCGGCTATCGTACCAATAGGCTGCATTGGCAGCATGACCTGCTGGCAATATGGCTCCCCGGTCCTTGATGGAAATGCCTATGACCTTGCTGCGAAAATTGGTTGCTATCCGCAATTCATCGCAAACAGTAGACGTAAGCATGTTGCGTGGCGATTGCTTTCCATTGCTGCCTTCGGGAGCACCCACCGTTTTTACGGTAGTATCTTCTGTACAGTACACGGAACGCTTTTGCAGGCGGTCATACCATGCATTGCCCGTAATGCCGTGCACCGATGGCACGCTGCCGGTGTACACGCAGGCATGTCCGCAGGCCGTTACCGTAGGCGTATAGGGAATGAAGGTATTCTCGCAGGAAAACCCTTTATCGAGCATGCGCCGGAAGCCGCCATTGCTTTTATAGCGATCGTAGTACCTGTACAAAAAGTCCCAGCGCATCTGGTCAACCACTATGCCTACCACCAGTTTCGGACGGGTCAAGCTATTGCTCCCGGCCTTGCCTGGCTGGGCTTGTGTGCCCAATAACAGCAGTAGGAATCCGGCTAAACAGACTATTTTTTTCATTCCTGCAATTTTGAGCCGCTAATTTACTGGGTATGAGTCGAATTTTAACGTATCGCGGTTATAACAGCTTATCAACATAACAGTCCTTTACACCTTCCCTAAGGCTGAAATTGCCTATTTTTGCGCCAATCAAAATGTACGCAAATGGCAGATATTTTCGAGCGGTTATTAAAAAATTATGGACCGATTGGTCAGTACCGGGAAAGGGCTCATGGTTATTTCGCTTTTCCGAAACTGGAAGGCGAACTGGGTAGCAGGATGAAGTTCAGGGGTAAGGAAATGGTGGTATGGAGCCTGAATAATTACCTGGGCCTCGCCAATCACCCTGAAGTGAGAAAAGCCGATGCGGATGCCGCTGCGCAGTTCGGATTAGCCTATCCCATGGGCGCCCGCATGATGAGTGGCAACAGCAACTACCATGAGCAACTTGAGCGGGAACTGGCCGAATTTGAAATGAAAGAAGACTGCATTTTGCTGAACTACGGTTACCAGGGAATGTCGAGCCTTATAGACGTATTGTGCGGAAGGCACGACGTGATTGTGTACGATGCGGAAAGCCATGCCTGCATCATCGACGGTGTGCGTATGCATGCGGGCCATCGTTACGTTTACAAGCACAACGATGTTGCCGATTGCGAAAAACAATTGCAGCGGGCCACTGCGCTTATTGAAAAAAACAAGGTCGGCGGCATTTTAGTAATTACCGAAGGGGTGTTCGGCATGGCCGGCGACCAGGGTAAGCTGAAAGAGATCGCTGAGCTGAAAGATAAATATGAATTCCGCCTCCTGGTAGATGATGCGCATGGTTTCGGCACGCTTGGCAAAACAGGCGCAGGCGCCGGCGAAGAGCAGGGCGTGCAGGACAGGATCGATCTTTACTTTTCCACCTTTGCAAAATCGATGGCGTCCATCGGTGCATTCATTGCGGGCGATAAGGCCATTATCGATTACATACGTTATAACATACGCAGCCAGATTTTCGCAAAGAGCCTTCCGATGCCACTGGTATTGGGCAACCTGAAAAGGTTGGAGTTGTTGCGTACGCGTCCTGAATTAAAAGCGAAGCTGTGGGAAAATGCGCTCAAACTGCAAAATGGACTTAAGGAGAAGGGTTTCGATATCGGCAAAACCGATTCCGTGGTAACACCGATATACATGAAAGGTGGTGTGGAGGAAGCTACTGCGATGGTAATGGACTTGCGCGAAAACTATGGCGTATTCTGTTCGATTGTCGTATATCCTGTAATACCTAAAGGACATATCATTTACCGGTTGATACCTACCGCGGCACATACCGACGAAGACATACAGCTTACATTGCGTGCGTTTGACGAAACCAAACAAAAGCTGCAAGCCGGAAAATATAAAGCAGAAGCTATTCCCGACATGGCGGAGGTAGCATAACATCGATGTGTACAAAATACAAGAGGGCTTCGTTTTTCCGAAGCCCTTTTTCATTGCGATCGCTACAAAAGATAATCGTTTCTTAAAGCCGGTTAAACCGCAAACCCTCATGGGCCATTCGGATATTTGCTAAGTAAAATACACAGGAAATTGCGAATGCTTTTGTCAGTAAAATGTAAGATATTTTTTGGCGGAAGGATGGAGAGTGAGCAAAACGCAATTGCCAGAGAAATGTCAGCAACGCTATAAAGGATAAGCTGTTATAAAAAAGTTAGCCCCGTCAGAGACGGGGCTGCACTAATCAAATACCATTAACCATTAAACCTTATCCTATGAAAAATCAAATATAAACACGAGAAATGGTTAAACAATGGTTAGGCCAAAAAATCTTTTCCAGGTGGAGAAAATGTTTATTACTAAAAGACTTAGTTGTTTTAGATTTTTTCTAACAAAAAACTTGCATTACCAATTCTTATTCAACCTTTTCTCAAAATCAACAAACGCGATCTTTCCAAACTGGCCTTCGCCAAAATATTTTACAATCGGCTCCAATTCCTTGGGTTTTAAAAACCCCGCAACGGGTTGAGGATGATTTCCATTTCCGGGAAGAATTACGGTAGTCGGGTAGGATAACCGCCCGCCGGTAAGATAGATGGCAAATTCGTGCGTGCGGTATTTGCTATTGAACTGGTAGGTCCTGCCCTGGAATGTGATGGCTTGTTTTTGCTCCGCATTGAGCTTTACAGGATAGAACTTTTCCATGATGTACGCGGCCACCTGCTTATTGGCATAGGTTTCTTTATCCATTACCTTGCACCATCCGCACCAGTCTGTATACAGATCGATCAGGATGGGCTTTTGCTGCGTTTTCAGGCTCTCTTCGGCTTGTTGCAGGCTCATCCATTGCACTCCTTCTTTGGAAGGCGCCGCGGGGCTGTGCCAGGCGATAAGGCCTATGAGGCAAAGTACAGACACAGCCACTATAATTTTTCGCATAGTATTTTTGTTTGCTTACAAAGGTATTTAAATAAACATGCACAAAATAGTTATCGCCATAACGGGGGCCAGCGGCTCCATTTATGCCCGCCTGCTGATAGAAAAGCTGCTGACGATCCGCACCCAATGGAAGGAACTGGCCGTGGTAATGACGGACAACGCCAAACTGGTATGGCAAACCGAGTTGGGCAACGATGACTATAAAGGCTACGACGTGCGGTTCTTTTCGAAAGATGATTTCATGGCGCCCTTTGCCTCGGGTTCGGGGCAGTACGATACAATGGTGATCATTCCATGTTCCATGGGCACGCTGGGGCGCATAGCAAGCGGCCATTCGGATGACCTTATTACCCGCGCCGCCGATGTTATACTGAAAGAAAGGAGAAAGCTTATTTGCGTGGTGCGCGAAACACCGTACAACCTTATTCACATCCGCAATATGGAAACGCTAACGCTGGCGGGCGCAGTGATATGTCCCGCTACGCCCTCATTCTATAGTAAGCCGCAGACCATTGAAGCAGCCGCCGCTACCGTTGTTGACCGCGTTTTAGATCTTTCGGGATTGAAGGTCGAAAGCTATCGCTGGGGAAAATAAACGTATTACTTAAGGCGCTACCTGGCTCTTACCTAAGATCTACCTCTTCCACGCCGGGATATTTCTTCTTATCGAACACGAACTGTCCGTCGCTGATGGCTGCATTGCCATTCATGCTGTTGACCGTATAGGTGTATTTGTTGCCGGTTTTTTCCAATACCCTGGTGCTGTTGATGGTTTTGGCAGCCTTATCGACATATATGTACACTTTGTAAAAGGGCTTGGTCTTGTCAACCGGTGTCATTTCTATTTCCTGCATGGTCTTGGCGCCCTGCTTCTTCTCGCCGTTGAGCTTATACAGAAAGTCCTTATCATAAAAGTTTGTAAATAGTTTCTGGGGTGTGATCATGTTTTGCTCGGGATCGAACTTGGTAATGGTCACCTCATTGGCGGATTTGTCATAGGTCCAAATGTTGTTGCCGTCGCAGAATATTTCCTGGCCGGTTATGTTCACCCGGTATTTGGTGCCTTTCATGAAAACGGTGCCTTTCTTGCTGCCCTGCACTTTTCCCTTGGAGTCTTCTACCTGTAATGTAAAGTTTGCCTGAACTCCCTTGAAAGTCTTGAATTTAGCGCTCACGCCGTCCAGTATCTTCTTGGCGTCGGGATCATTATTGCCCAAGTTGTTATTCTGTGCATTCACTCCAACGCCACCCACCATCAATAATATCGCCAGTAAATATTGCTTCATTTCAATGTTTTTATAGGTTTTTTCGCCTTTGCCAGGGCCATGGCGAATGTATCGCCTTCAGTCAGGTACGGCTAACGAGCCGCAAATATATACCTTAATTAAGCAAAGGTGAGACCAGTGGCATTAAAGCTTGTTTAATGCCCATTTTCAATTAACAAAATGCTAACCGATTTCTTCCAGGCGTTGGTTCAGGTCCGATTCTGTTTTTATCAACACGTCCCTTTCCTTGCTGCCGAGGCTGGGGCCCACTATTCCTGCTGCTTCCAATTGGTCCATCAGGCGGCCGGCGCGGTTATAACCTAACTTCATCCTCCGTTGCAATAATGATGTGGAGCCTCTTTGGTTTTGTACGATGAGCCTGGCGGCGTCTTCGAACAGCTTGTCGCGGTCGGCCAGGTCGAATTCTTTTCCTTCCAGTTCTTTTTCATCGATGTATTCCGGCAGCAGGAAGGCTTGCGGATATCCTTTTTGCTCGCCAATAAAATTGGTGACCTCTTCTACTTCGGGCGTATCTACGAATGCGCATTGCAAGCGGGTCAGTTCTCCGTTGTACGATACCAGCATGTCGCCTTTACCGATAAGCTGTTCCGCTCCGCCGGTATCGAGAATGGTACGCGAGTCGACCTTGGAAGATACCTTGAATGCGATGCGCGCGGGGAAGTTGGCCTTGATCGTTCCTGTAATAATGTTCACCGAAGGCCTTTGCGTTGCAATGATGAGGTGTATCCCTACGGCCCTGGCGAGTTGTGCCAGTCTTGCTATGGGCATTTCCACTTCCTTGCCGGCGGTCATGATAAGATCTGCAAATTCATCTATCACCAGTACAATGAATGGTAAGAACTGGTGGCCTTTCTGCGGATTTAATCTGCGCTTGATGAATTTTTCATTGTATTCTTTGATGTTCCGCGCACCGGCTTCTTTGAGCAGATCATAGCGGTTGTCCATTTCAATGCAAAGCGCATTGAGCGTATGGATCACTTTTTTTGTATCAGTGATGATGGCTTCTTCTTCGCCGGGCAGTTTTGCCAGGAAGTGCAATTCGATGGTGCGGTAAAGGCTTAACTCCACTTTCTTGGGGTCTACCAGCACCAGCTTCAATTGGGAGGGATGCTTTTTATACAACAGCGATACCAGGATGGCATTGAGTCCAACAGATTTACCCTGCCCGGTTGCACCGGCCATGAGCAGGTGCGGCATGGCGGATAGGTCTACAATGAAATTTTCGTTATCGATCTTTTTACCCAATGCAATAGGAAGATTGAAATGGTTGTGCTGGAATTTTTCAGATGCCAGCAATGTCCTCATGCTTACCACCGACTTTTTTACATTGGGCACTTCTATGCCGATGGTGCCCTTGCCGGGAATGGGGGCAATGATGCGGATGCCCAGCGCTGCGAGGCTCAATGCGATATCGTCTTCCAGGTTTTTGATGCGTGATATCCTTACGCCCGCGGCAGGTACTATTTCGTATAAGGTTACAGTAGGGCCAACAGTGGCGCTGATCTTTTGGATAGAGATATCATAGTTCTTCAGCGTGTTGATGATCTGGTTCTTGTTATTCTCCAGTTCTGTTGCGTCCTGCACTATCTTATCGCTGCCGTGGTTTTCCAATAAATCGAGCGAAGGGTATTTATAGTTTACCAGGTCGAGCGTGGGCTCGTATGGG
Source organism: Chitinophagaceae bacterium (assembly GCA_035628135.1). Classification (GTDB taxonomy): domain Bacteria; phylum Bacteroidota; class Bacteroidia; order Chitinophagales; family Chitinophagaceae; genus DASPKM01. The sequence goes on from DASPKM010000006.1 coordinate 143,974, forward strand.
GGCAGCTCTGCTACTGCATCCGCGGTTTCAACGTCGTCTTCTTCCTCGGTTTCCTCTGATTCGTCGTGCACTGGTTTTATTTCCAGTTCTATGTCGGGAACGTTGGCCTTTTGCGACGAGCTTTTTACCGGCTCTGTTATTTTGGGCGTGGGTTCGGGTGTAAGGATTTTAACCGGCAATGGTTCTTCTATCACGGGCTCCGCAGGTTCTTTTTCAGGTGAAGTCTTTGTATCTTCCTTTTCTATCACTTTAAAATCGTTCAATCCATTTTTGCCGTTTGCATCGGCCGGCGGGGGAATGACTACGATACCGCCTTCGGACTTCAGGTAATTCCTTTCTGCCTGGGCGCCGGCGGCAAGCGTCGGGGTTACTGCGGGTGTAGTGATGGTTTCATCACCAGTAATACCAGGTTCTGTTTCCGCAGTATTGATCTTTTTTTCAGGGAAGGAAAAAACGGGGTTAAACCGCCAGATGAAATAGGCCAGTCCTGCTACCGATAGCAGTACGGCCGTGCCGGTCCAGCCCAGGAATTTTACCAGCCATGCGCTGGACATAGTGCCTACCGCACCGCCCCAGGGAAAATCATCAGCGGGAAGCAAAAAAGCAAAAGCAACTGAAAAGAACAGGAGCCCTGTGAGCACATAGCGCAGGTTGCGGGGTATAGAAAAATATTTTCTTTTGAACAGGAGGTTGGCCCCGATCACAAAAAACAGGCTGCACAGCAGGAAGGATGCAAGTCCAAATCCATTGTATATGAAAAAATGCGAGGCCCAGGCGCCCAGGCGGCCGAGCAGGTTGGAAACTTTTATGGTATCGTCGAATAGGAAGGAAGCGCCGCCGCGAAACACTTTATCCTGGTCTTCCTGCCAGGTAAAAAGGTAAGAAACAAAGGCAATAAACAGAAAAGCTCCCAGTGCAATGAGCGAGGCTCCTGCAATTTTCCGGGTACGCTCATCTTTCACCAATTGCTTCACCTGGACCGTTTCTTCTTTTTCGGGTTTTAGTTTACCGGGTTCAGGCTGCTGGCTTTTCCTGGATTTCAGCTTATTTGCCATGAACACAAATATAGGTATAAGAAAGAATTTGTATTTTTCGTGCAACTGACTGCCTTACCAGAATGAAATTGATAAAAGCGCTATTGTTCCTGCTGCCGGTGTTTATGGTTGCGTGTTCGGAAAAGACCAGTTCTCCGGCCGTGGAAGAAGCGCCCATAGACGTAACGAAATTGCGGTTCTCTGCCAGCATTTACGATTCGCTGCGGTACGAGGTAATTCCGAAAGACAGCCTTGCAGACAACGCACTTGGACAGGTGAGCATTGTGAAAGCCCTTCCGATACAATGGCGCAAGCACCGGGTGGCGCCTGGCATCATTGAAAAAGAGCTGTTGCTCAAGTTCACGCTGGTCAATACTTCGGATAGTGTTCAGCATATTTACTTTTATCCCGGCGCTTATTTCGACCGTTTTAATTTATTGCGGTTATCGGCTGATGGGGTTACGCCTGTGCCGGTGCCGGGCTCCGAAACGCCGGCCACATACCGTTCCGCATTCAGGCTGTTGGCCGTTGCGCCAGGCGAACGTACGTCGTACATAGCGCGGCTCGAATTTGTGCGCACGTCGGCCACCATGTTTTACCCGGCGGTATTGCAGAAAGATTATATCGAATCCTTCATAAACGACAAGATCCAGTTTCGCGCAAAAACCAATTTGATCACTTATGTAGTGGCCGGCATTATGCTGATGATGATTGCGTACTCTATCGCAGTGTACCGGCAAAACCGCATCCGTGAATTTATTTATTATATCGGTTATGCGGGCTGCCTTGCGCTGCTGCTGTTCCTGAAGTCGTTTTTATTGTATGATTTTACCCAGTTCAATTATTTCTTCGAAAGTTATTGGGATTTCCTGTTGCAATGCGGCGGCGTAGGCTGTTATTTTTTGTTCATCAGGAAATTCCTTGACACAAAAACCAATCATCCCTTCATCGACAAAACATTCCGCTTTGGCCAATACCTGATGCTCGCCTTTTTGGCAATATATACCGTCCTGTATTTTTTCACGGACAATTTTATCTGGCTGAATGGATTTGAAAACATCACCAAGCAAATCTTGCTGGTCATAGGTTTGATATTTATCGTGTATGGCGCCAAGCGCAGTAAAAAAGACAGGTTGCTCAGGTACCTGGTGCTTGGAAATATCTGGCTGCTGGTATTTTCGCTGATGTCTTTTCTCTTTATTGTAACGCCTTTGAAATTTACCAACGACCCGGACTTTACATGGGTTAACAGCGCGATATTATATTATGAGATAGGATTGGTAGGGGAACTGATGTATTTCCTTTCCGGCCTGGCGCACAAAAACCGCAGGGATATCATTGAAAGAACGCGTGAAAGCGAGCGGCTCCGCATTGCGAACGAAAAAAAGGAAATGGAAAAACACATGGCCATACTCGAGGCGCAACAGCAGGAAAGGAACCGTATTTCGGCAGACATGCACGACGAGCTGGGATCGGGTGTAACAGCCATCCGGCTCATGAGCGAAATCATGAAAACCAAAATGCAGGAGGAGCACACATCGCTGCCCGAGATAGATAAAATATCCAATTCGGCGAATGACCTCATCACCAAAATGAACACAATTATCTGGACGATGAGCAGCTCCAATGATACGGTTGAAAACCTGATCACTTACATCCGCACTTATGCGCTCGAGTTCTTTGACAACACTAATATCGAGTGCAGGTTCAATATCCCTTCCACCATCCCCAACATTGAATTAACCGGCGAAAAACGCCGGAATATCTTCCTCGCGGTGAAAGAGGCGTTGAACAATGTCGTGAAACACGCCAAAGCCAGCGAGGTTGTCATTAATGTAGACGTAAGCGACAAGCTGTGCATCAGCATACAAGACAACGGCGTGGGGGTGGATTTCGAGACCATCCGCCGCTTCGGGAACGGATTGAAGAATATGAAGTCGCGGTTAGAGCGCATCAACGGCAAGTTCACGATCGTGAACAATGATGGAGCGCTTACGCAATTTGAAATGAGTTTATAAGATGGAGGTTATTCCCCCGGCTGCTTCAACTCCCACCCTGTTTTTTTCTTTTCTTCGTCCACCATCCGCTTTACGTCTGCAAGCAATTTCTTTGCATCGAACACAATGCCATCCTTGATGGTATACTTTACGCCGCCTGCGCGTATTATTTTGTTGTCTGCATTCAGTCGAATGGCGCCGGTGCCGTACAACACCTGCAGGTTTTCTAACGGGTTTGCATCGACAATGACAAGGTCCGCCAACTTGCCCACTTCCACTGAACCGAGGTCTTTTTCCGCACCCAACGCCTGTGCTCCGTACAACGTTGCAGATCGAATTACTTCCAATGGATGAAACCCTGCTTCGCGCAGCAGTTCCAGTTCGCGGATGTAACCGAAGCCATACAATTGATAAATGAACCCATTGTCCGAGCCGGTAGTTACCCTTCCGCCACGGTTCTTGTATTCATTTACAAAGCTCATCCACAACCGATAATTTTCTTTCCATGCAACTTCCTGTTCGGTGCCCCAACTGTGCCAGTAAGAGCCATGCGATACCCTGCTGGGCTCGAAGAATTTCCACAATGAAGGCAGCGTATATTGTTCATGCCACTCCAGGCGACGGGTTTTGTGCAGGTCGCGGCTGGCCTCATAGATATTGAATGTAGGATCGAGGGTAAAGTCGAGGCTGAGCAATTCATTCATTACTTTATTCCAATGCTCACTGTAAGGCGGTGCGGCCTGTTTCCACAACCTGCCTGCTTCCTGGAAGCGGTGTTGCTCGTTGCCGTAATTGTAATCGGAGGGATAGTGTTGTATGGTTTTATCTGTAAACAATGCTTCGGGCAAACCATACCAATGTTCCATGGAAGTAAGGCCGGCGCGGGCCGAGTGCAGCACGTTCCACCTGGCCACGTCCAATTGCGCGTGGTGGCAGGCCGAGCGCAGTCCCAGCTTTTTATTTTCGCGCAAGGCTGCGTCCATTACCTGAGGCGCGGCGCCAAAGAACTTAATGCCGTCAGCACCCTTCTTTGCATTGTCCCGCACCCATTCCATGGCTTGTTCCCCGGTAACGATCGGTTGTTTTGCTCCCTGCCCGAATGCGGTGTATGCAAAAATGCGCGGGGCTGTAATGAGGTTTTGTTGGCTTTTTTGTTTTTGATCCAATACCCAGTCGAGCCCATTGCCGCACGATGGGTCGCGGATAGTAGTAATGCCATGCGCCATCCATAATTTAAAAACATATTCCGCATTGGCGCCTTGCGCGGAGCCCCCGATATGGCCATGCATGTCGATAAACCCCGGCAATGCATACATGCCTTCGCAATTAAGCTCGTGCCCGCCTTCTTTTAATTGTGGCCTTGACTTAGGGTTAATGGCAACTCCAGGGTTGCCTACCACTGCCACCTGCACGATCCTGTTTTTTTCAATTACAATATCTACCGGTCCTATGGGAGGCGCCCCCGTGCTATTGATGAGCGTGAGGCCGCGGAGGATAAGTTGCGGCCAGGGACCTTCTCCTTCTTTTTTCTCGGGCGCTTTGGCCACCTGCGCATGCATGTTGAAAATGATGCAGCAGCAAAAAAATGTTACAATCAATTTTCTCATAACTTGTGCTTGGCTAAAAGGAAAGATACAGCAATCATGGATAAACCATCAAAATGGGAATGGGAGATTAGGCCGTACACGAAATGGTTCCGGCTGAACCTGGGAGAATTGGTTGCGTACCGCGACCTGCTTTTCAGGTTGGTACGCCGCGATTTCCTGATGCTGTACCAGCAAACCCTGCTGGGTCCCGTGTGGATCATATTGCAGCCGGTGCTTACAGTACTTACCTATATCCTGATATTCGATAAGATACTCGGCATTTCCACGAATAACATTCCGCCATTGCTGTTTTACCTTACCGGCATCACGCTGTGGAATTTGTTTTCCGATGTGTTCATGAGCACCACGGCTACTTTTGTGGGCAATGCGTCCATCTTCAGCAAAGTGTATTTTCCGCGCATGATCATGCCGCTGTCTTCCACCCTGCTGCACATTACGAGGTTCCTGGTGCAGGCATTGCTATTGGTGGCGATGTTGCTGTTCTATCATTTCACCGGCAGGTATCCCCTATCGGGCAATTGGCTGGCTGCTTTGTTGCCCGTGGTGATGGCCGCAATGATGGGATTGGGAGTTGGGCTGACCTTTTCAGTGCTTACCGCAAAGTACCGCGACCTCATGAACCTGTTGCACCTGGCGATGCGGTTGCTGATGTTTGTATGCCCTATCTTTTTTTCGGTGTCGGCCGTGCCGGAAAACCTGGCGTGGATAACCTACATCAACCCCTTGGCGCCATTGTTTGAAATGTTCCGCGCTGCATTCCTCGGCAGCAATGCAGGCACGTTTACCGCCATGCAATTACTGTTCAGCGCTGCCGTCACCATCATTGTATTGCTGGGTGGAATGGCGTTGTTCAATAAAAAGGCCGATACATTAATGGATGTAGTTTAAACAACCGATATGCCCGAACCCATTATAGAGGTTAACCAGGTTTCGAAAGTGTACAATATCAACCGTTCTGCTTCCGGATCACTGAGGCAGGACCTGAAACGGGCATGGCTAACCGCTTTGGGAAAAGAAAATAAATTTTTTAATTCGCGGGACGCAGACAGCAAGCCCACCACCCTGCGCGCCCTGCACGATGTGAGCTTTACAGTACAGGAGGGCGAAATACTGGGAATCATCGGCCCGAACGGCGCAGGCAAATCCACCCTGCTGAAAATATTGTCGAGAATAATTCTTCCCACCGAAGGATATGTAAGGGGCCGGGGTAAGATCAGCAGCCTGCTGGAGATAGGCACGGGTTTCCATTATGAGCTTTCAGGCCGCGAGAACATCTTCATCAGCGGGTATATGCTTGGAATGAAGAAGCACGAGATCCGGAAAAGGTTCGATGAGATCGTTGAATTTTCAGGCGTCGAACAATTTTTGGATACTCCGGTAAAACGATATTCTTCGGGCATGTATGTTCGGTTGGCCTTTGCCGTTGCAGCGCACCTGGATCCCGATATCCTTATCGTGGATGAGGTGCTGGCTGTCGGAGACGCGGAATTTCAACGCAAGTGCATGGGCAAAATGAAGGAAGTGTCGAGCAAGAAAGGCAGAACCATCCTGTTCGTCAGCCATAACATGCAGGCGATCACAAATCTTTGCAGCAATGCGCTGTTGTTACAGAAAGGGAAAATTACTGCAACGGGCACCCCTGCGCAGGTGGTGAACAGTTATTTCTCCGCATTCAGGAACCAATTGTGGAAGCATGAATGGCAGGCAGGCGATGGCGCGCCGGGCAATGAATTCATCACGCTGCAAAGCGTGGAGCTGATTCCAGAATTGCCGGACGGCATGAACCAGATCGATATTCGTACGCCCATCACCGTTCGATTCAGGTTTTACAACAAGAGTCCCGACATCGTGCTGGCCACCGGCCTGCACTTGTATACCATTACCGAAGAATGTATTTTTGATGTGAGCTCGCCGGCCACCGTGCAAAAGGCCGGATTGATAGAAGGAACCTGCACCATTCCGGGCAATTTCCTGAATGACGGCTCATACTTCATTTCCATTATTTTTGTGAAGGACACGTCCAAGCCTTTATTCTATTTTGACCGGTGCCTCCAGTTCGACGTGGAGGATTACCGGGAAAACATGGCCTGGTTCGGAAAATGGCGTGGATACGTGCGGCCTCAATTCCCTTTTCAGCTTAAACAGATCGAATAAAACCATTGGTGCGCCCCCGTGGAGCTGTTACAACAGCAGGTTAAACTTATAACGTGACGAGAATTCCGCTTCATCCGCCCCTTATCACTCCTGTATCTCCGGAAATATACAGGCCATTATGGTCTGTGATGATACCCGTGTATAATTCTGCAACGTTCCTGAAAGAAGCATTGCAAAGCGTATTGGCGCAAGACCCCGGTGAAGACGTAATGCAAATACAAGTGGTGGACGACTGCAGCACCGATGCAGACATCAGGCAGATAGTGGAAGACATGGGCCGGGGAAGAGTAGAATATTTCAGGCAATCGCAAAACATGGGAAGCGTACGCAATTTCGAGACCTGCCTGAACCATTCGAGAGGAAAGCTGGTCCATTTATTACATGCGGACGATAAGGTAAAGCCCGGCTTTTATACCAAGCTTGCTTCACTGCTCGACCGGTTTCCGCAGGCCGGCGCTGCATTCTGCAATTATGAATACATCGACAGCGAAGGAAAAGTTTTGTATTATAACACCATCGAAAGCAGGGAAGACAGGTTGTTCAACGACCATCTTTTCAGCATGGCCGAGCGTTGCCACGTTCAATACGTGTCCATAGCCGTAAAACGCGAAGTGTATGAAAAGACCGGCGGGTTCTTTGGCGTGATCTACGGCGAAGATTGGGAAATGTGGGCAAGGATCGCGAAAGATTATTCCTTTGCCTATACGCCGGAAACATTGGCGGAATACCGCATACACGACACGAATATTTCAACGGCCAGCTTTAAAACGGGTCAAAATATCCGGGACATATCGAAGGTGATCGACCAGATCGGCACTTACCTTCCGGCAAGGGTGCGCAAGAACATTACCCGCAAAGCGAGAAGGCACTATGCGCGATACCTGCTTTCGACCAGTGAATTTATCTGGCATGTAAGCCGCGATAAAAAAACGGTGCTGGCACAGGTTAGCGGCGCTTTAAAAATGTATAAAGATGCTTTTATGCTGATGAAAGCCGCAAAAGTATACGCCAAGGTATGGCTGCACCCTTTACGCAAATTGATCGGCAATGTAAAAGATTGAACGAGCACATGAAAATTCAATTATGGGCCATAGGAAAGCCGCACGATAAGGAATTGAAAGCGGCCATCGACCAGTTCACGCAACGCTGCAACAATTATTTCCAGGTTGAATGGAATATTATTGCCGGCCCGAAAAATGCAGGCCAGCTGGAAGAAGCCGGGCTTAAGAAAAAGGAAGGCGAGATGGTATTGCAACTGCTTGAAAAAAATGATTACCTCGTGGCGCTGGATGAAGGGGGACAGCAATTGACATCGGAGGGATTGGCGGACTTCATCAATGCGCGCGCCAATGAAAGCACGCGCAAGCTTATATTTTTAATAGGCGGCGCATACGGATTGGATGAAGCAGTGCTGGCTGCTGCGCGCCTGAAATGGTCGCTGTCGAAATTAACTTTCCCGCATCAATTGGTGCGCCTGGTATTAGCGGAACAATTATACCGGTCGTTCACCATTTTGCGCAATGAGAAATATCATCACAAGTGAGGACGCGTACCTTATCTTTACTAAATTTTTGACATGACGCTGTCCATTACCATAACCATCATCATCGTCACCTGCCTCGTATCCATTGCCGCATTCAGCAATAACAGGATCATGAATGACCTGATGTTTTATCCCGCGACCATTAAAAAGAACAATCAGTTTTACCGTTTCTTTACTTACGGTTTCATACATGCGGATTATATACACCTGGCATTTAATATGATCTCCCTTTGGTCGTTTGGGGAGTTGCTTGAGAGTGACAGCATTTCGGTGAACACGGGAGATGGTCAGTTGATGACCTATAAGGGGCTGTTTGGAGAGAAAGGCAAGCTGCTGTATCTGGTTCTATATGTGTCTGCCATTATCGTAAGCGTGATACCTGATTATATAAAGCACCGCCACAATTATGCTTACCGTGCATTGGGAGCTTCGGGTGCCGTGTCTGCGGTAATATTTGCCGCGATTGCATTGGAGCCGAGAGAACTGGAGTTAACCTTGTTCCTGATCCCTATTCCTATACCGGGTTATATTTTTGCTTTGCTCTTTGTAGCGTTGTCAACTTATCTCGCAAGAAAGGGACAGGACAATATCGGCCATGGGGCGCACCTTACCGGCGCCATATACGGGCTGGTATTTACAATAGTGGTAGCAAAGCTGGCGGCCGATTATGATGTGGTGCGGGGATTCTTGGATGCATTTAGAAATTAGTAAGCAATAATAGCACAGTTTTTTTGGTGGATTTTGGGATTCACAGATTCCAACGCTTCGCATTCGCTGTCCTAAATCTGCGCCGATCCAAAAATCATTTTTCGTTTGTGCTATATTTTATTTGTAAAATCTTTGTTGTCTTATCAGTGATCTTAAAGCGATCATCGATGCGCAGCCCAACTATCCAGAGGATTTTCTTGTCGATTTCAAGCACCCAGATATTTTCCTTATCAGCTGCAGAAAGTTTTTGATCGATAAAAAACCGGGCAAGCTTTTTTTTCTTGCGCATACCCAGAGGATAGAAATAATCTCCGGGTTTCCATTTACGCAATAGCAAAGGGAATTGTATAGCAGAAGCATCGAGCAGGGCGGTATCGTCGTTGCCACGGGGTAACTCGTCTAACGATGCTGGTAATTCTCGCTGCAGGCGTTGGCCAGTTGCCTGAAGCTTAAGGCCGTGGCCGGCCGGCAGTGCCGCAACCGGGCATTCCTGCAATGACAATATACCGGGAGGAAATGATATTTTACCTGGGCCTTCTATAAGAATATGCAATGCGTCTGCTGATTGTTTTGAAGAAATGATGAGCCAGTTCCTGTTCTTTAATATGCGATGGGTTTCAGAAACAACGTATTTGCCCGTTTCGCTCTGCATCAGGTGTAGCGCCTCTTCTACCTGTTTGGAAGTAAATCCCAACGGCTGCATCAGCTCATACAGGATGGCGCCGGGCGCACTTGTTTTTTTTAATTTCAGGATGGGAATGTGCAATTCCCCGCCTTTTCTTTCCACTAATTTTTTCAAAACATCGTTCACCTTGTCGCGGTACAAAGTTTCAATTTCCCTGAAGCGTTCTATGCTAGTGGCAAGGTTCGATTCGGCCTGCGAATAAATTTCTTTTATCACGGGCAGCACATTATGCCTGACATAGTTGCGCGTATAGGTGTCCTGTGCATTGGAACTGTCTTCTACCCATTGCAATTGGTTGTCTGCCGCAAATTGTTTGATGGCATCTTTGGTTGCGAACAGTAAGGGACGCACGATATTTCCCTGCTTCGGCAGTATTCCTCTTAGCCCTGCCATACCGGTGCCTTTGAAAAAATTCATCAACACTGTTTCAATGTTGTCGCCGGCGTGGTGCGCGGTTACAATGTGTGTTGGTCCGAGAGGACTATTTTGGAGATGTTTAGGGTTGGGCGGCGGATGTTTTTGCACGATGCTGTTGAACCATGCGTACCGCAACTCCCGCGCAGCTACCTGGATGGAATATTTATGCTGGCGTGCGTACGCCTCAGTATCGAAACGCTGTACCAGCACTTCCGCTCCGTACCGCGGGCCCAGGGCATTTACGAAATTTTCATCGCGCATGCTTTCATCGCCCCGCAATTGAAAATTGCAATGCGCTATCGTGAATTGGTATCCCGCCTGCTTGCAGAGCTCGCATAATACCACGGAATCCACGCCGCCGCTTACAGCAAGCAGCAGCTTATCTTTTGGTTGAAAAAGATCATGCTTCTGAATATATGCTTTAAACTGCCGCAGCAATTCCATGGACAATAATTAAAATGTAAGTTCTTCGTATGCGCTCCGCAACTCGCCGTAAGCATGCTGTTCGCCCGCTGCTTTTGCAGCGGCCATTCCCTTTTCGTACCATTCAATGGCCAGGGCTTGCTGTCCGGTGCGCTCCAGCAATTTTGCAAGATGATAATACGATCCAATATAATTGGGGTCGCGGCGCAATATCTCTTCAAACAACAACCTCGCCTGTTCATCATTGCCTTCTTTGATGTATTCCAATGCAAGCGCGTGCTGCAAAAAATTATCGTTGGGCGTTGCCAGCAGGAACTCTTTCAATTTATCGATCCGGTTCATACAGAATAAAAAAAATGGTGAAAACCTTTCAAGCCTATCTTTGCGCCACTTATATTTGTAGCATTAATTTAGTTGCATAAACAACTTCTAACAAAGTCGTAATTCAGGCAAAATGAAAATATTGGTGTGCATCAGCAAAACGCCCGACACCACGGCAAAAATAGCCTTCACGGATAACAACACGAAATTCGCTGAATCGGGTGTGCAATGGATCATCAACCCCTACGATGAATGGTATGCGCTTGTGCGTGCCATTGAACTGAAAGAAAAGGACGCTGCTACGGTGATTCACCTGCTGAACGTTGGCGGTACCGATGCGGAGCCCATCATCCGCAAGGCGCTGGCGCTCGGAGGCGATGAGGCCATCCGCGTGAACAGCGATACACGCGACAGTTTTTATGTGGCATCGCAAATTGCGGAAGTAGCCAAGCAAGGCGGCTACGACCTGGTGTTCACCGGTAAGGAAACCATCGATTACAATGGCTCATCCATCGGCGGCATGGTGGCTGAATTGCTGGACATGCCTTATGTTTCGCTGGCAACAAAATTCGAATTGAATGGAAATACCGCCACTATCAACCGCGAAATAGAAGGTGGTGAAGAAACCTGTGAAGTAAGCTTACCGGTAGTGGTAAGTTGCCAGAAGGGCATGGCCGAAGCACGCATTCCTAACATGCGTGGCATTATGGCGGCGCGCACCAAGCCGTTGAAAGTAGTAGAGCCTGTGCAGATTGATACGTTGACACAGGTTGTAAATTTTGAACTTCCCCCGCCAAAAGCGGGCGTGAAGCTGGTTCCTGCAGACCAGCCCGAAGAGTTGGTAAGACTGTTACACGAAGAGGCCAGGATAATTTAAGAACAAATCCATCATTACAAATCTGAAATTTTAGCATTGATATGAGCGTTTTAATATTCATAGACCACGCCGACGGCCATGTAAAGAAAGCATCGCTCGAGGCAATGAGTTACGGTGCCGCACTGGCGCAACAAACAGGCACATCGGCAGAAGGCGTGATACTGGGACCGGTAAATGAAGACGTTGCAGCACTGGGCAGGTACGGCGTTAAAAAAATACATCATGTAAACAATCCCGCATTGGATCACCTGGACGCGCAGGTATTTACAAAAGTGATTGCCGAAATAGCGCAGTCCACCGGCGCTCAGGTGATCGTCTTCTCGAACAATCTCAGCGGCAAGGCGATCGCTCCGCGATTGTCTGCAAGATTGAAAGCGGGACTGGTAACCGGCGCCATTGCGCTGCCGAACACCGCTGATGGGTTCATAGTAAGGAAAAATGTTTTTTCGGGAAAGGCCTTCGCCAATGTATCCATCAAAACAGCTATAAAAATCATTGCACTCAACCCCAACTCCTTTGCGGTTGCAACAACAGAGGGAACGGCTGAAGTGGTGAATGCATCAGCCAATGTTGATGCACCGAAAGTAAAGGTAACAGCCACCAATAAAGTAACCGGCGAAGTGCCGTTGAGCGAAGCGGAACTGGTAGTAAGCGGGGGCCGCGGATTGAAAGGACCTGAAAACTGGGGCATGATAGAAGAGCTGGCAAAGTTGTTAGGAGCAGCTACCGCGTGTAGCAGGGCCGTTGCAGATGCACACTGGCGCCCGCATCATGAGCACGTAGGACAAACAGGTCTTGCCATTGCGCCCAATTTATATTTGGCCATTGGAATTTCCGGAGCTATACAACACCTGGCCGGCGTAAACCGCAGCAAAGTGATCGTTGTGATCAACAAGGATCCTGAAGCGCCGTTCTTCAAAGCCGCGGACTATGGCATTGTGGGCGATGCTTTTGAGGTGCTGCCTAAGATGATACATGCCGTCAAGAAATTGAAGGGCGTTGCGTAATTTTTATAAGGTTTTTTTCAATACAAGGAGTGAGATGCACTCCTTTTTTGTTAGCTGGCGGGGCGCCAAAAATGAAATTATGTTTTATTGATTTTAGGCATAAATCCCGTAGGTTTGCCCTACTCAAAACGGGTCGTATCAGGTTCAGAATTTGAATTTGGATTCTTGATTATGAAGAAGATAGAATTAGAAATTGTTGCTTTATCTCATAGCATCACGCAGACGCATTCCTATGCAGTTGTGTTGGGAGAAGTGAACGGATTGCGTCGCTTGCCAATCGTCATCGGTGGGTTCGAAGCCCAGGCGATTGCGGTAGCACTGGAAAAAATGCACCCCAGCCGACCGCTTACGCACGACCTGATGAAAAACTTTATGAATGCCTTCAATATCGACCTGCAGGAGATCATCATTTGCGACCTGCAGGAAGGTATATTTTACTCCAAGCTGGTATGTATCAGCGAGCACGATACTGTGGAAATAGATTCGCGTACTTCCGATGCCCTGGCCCTCGCCGTGCGCTTCGGTTGCCCCATCTATACGTATGAGCATATACTGGAAAGCGCAGGCATTCTCATGGAAGATACCTCCGGCAAAAAGAAAAAAGGCGCCGTTACTTCCACTGAAAAAGAAACCACTTCTACCGATGACCTGAAAGCCCTTAGCATAGAAGAGCTCAATTCACTGTTGAACGAAGTGCTGGAGCAGGAAGATTATATCCGCGCCATTGCCATCCGGGATGAGATCAACAGCCGGAGAAGAAAATAATTCCAGGCCGCCCCGAACCTTTTGCTAATAATGTTGCTGTGATCATTTTTTCCAACTGCAAGATCAACCTTGGGCTCCGCGTTGTGCGCAAACGCGCCGATGGATACCACGAGCTGGAAACTGTTTTCTATCCCGTTCCATTTCATGATATCATCGAAGTGATGAGGCCGCAGCAACCTGAAATGTCCTTTACCATGTCAGGACTGTCTATTGAGGGAGCGCCTGAACAAAACCTTTGCATGAAGGCCTATGCCCTATTGCAGCGTTCGCATGAGCTTCCGCCCATACAATTGCACCTGCACAAGACTATTCCTACGGGCGCGGGATTGGGCGGCGGATCGGCCAATGCAGCACATACATTGTTATTGCTGAACAAAAAATTCAATCTTAATCTCAGCTCCGGACAACTGCTGGACTTAGCCCTGCAACTGGGCAGCGACTGTCCGTTTTTTATCGTGAACAAACCCTGCATCGCCAGTGGGCGCGGCGAGTTATTGCAAACCATCGATCTTGACCACCTGCAGCAATATACGCTTGTGATAGTACACCCAGGCATTCATATCAGCACAGCCTGGGCGTTCAGCCAGGTCACACCCGGCAACAATGGACATCCTGTGCATGAAGCAATCAGTTTGACGATAGAAAATTGGCGTGATCGATTGGTGAATGACTTTGAAGGGCCGGTATTCCGGACATACCCTGCTATTGCGGCAATTAAACAAAGCTTATATGAAAGGGGCGCGATTTATGCTTCCATGAGCGGTAGCGGCTCCGCGGTATTTGGATTATTTGAAGCGGTGCCGGAACTGGATTTTAAAAGATATACTGTAAACATATTCGACCTGTCCCAGGGGTAGGAATACAGCGCAGATCAGATATGAGATTGTTTTGAAGCTTTATTGCAGGGATTTAAGGATTACACATATCAGCGGTGTAATCCTTAAATCCGTTCAATCTGTGCTATATTCTCCCCCCTGTGATTAACTTTGCGGTTCTTATGGAGATATATAAAGAGTTCTCATTCGATTCAGCGCATTTCCTGCCGAATGTGCCCGATGGCCATAAATGCAAGGAAATGCATGGTCATACCTATAAGCTGAAGGTGGTCGTCAAAGGCAAGCTCGACCCAAACCTGGGTTGGATCATGGATTTCAAAGACCTGAAAGACGCACTATTGCCCGTGATCGACCGGTTAGACCATAAGCTGATCAACGATATTCCCGGATTACAAAATCCCACCGCGGAAAATATCACCATATGGATCTGGGACCAGATCAAGCCCTCTCTCCCGCTGCTGTCAAGGATTGAATTATACGAAACGCCGACAACGGGCGTGATTTATTCGGGCACGATTTAATTACTGTGAAGATTAGAGATCACAGCAGCTTTAATAAACTCTCCGCATCCAGCGGCTCGGTCACCATCTTCAAATTGCCATCTTTATCTACCGGCCATTGTTCTTTGGGCCGGTCCCAATACAATTCAATGCCGTTCTGGTCAGGATCGTCGAGGTATATGGCTTCAGATACGCCATGGTCCGACAAGCCCGTTAGCGGATAGCGTGCATCAACGAGGCGCTTAAGCATTACCGCGAGTTCCTTCCGTTCGGCGTACAAAATCGCCACGTGATACAGTCCCGCTGCATTACGGGGTGCGGGACCCGCATTTTTGCTATGCCAGGTGTTCAACCCGATATGATGGTGGTATCCGCCTGCGGAAACGAACACCGCGCTGCTGCCGTAATGCTGCATTACCTGGAAACCGAGCAGGTCGCGGTAAAATTGCAATGAACGCTCGATGTCAGAAACCTTCAGGTGCACGTGCCCGATGCGCGTAGTTGCGGGAGTTATATAGTTCATTTCTTGTGATTTAAGATAGAGTCTTTGGTATTTGGGAATTGGCTTCGTAAATTGCATCAAATTGTCTGCAATCAGAACAGCATTTACCATATTCTTCCTTCACCTGAACCTGGACTTCCTCGATCACCGGGCATGACCATATCGCCCCTTACCAGCTAATCAAGCCATTCAATCTGTCAGTCACTATTTATCATCGTTTTCAAAAATTCTTTTATGAATTCCATTCATGCCATCTCTGATACAACACAATATTATTTGCAACTGGAGGAGCAGTATGGCGCGCACAACTATCATCCCATTCCTGTGGTGCTCACCCGTGGGCAGGGCGTTTTTCTATGGGATGTGGATGGCAAACGCTATTATGATTTTCTCAGCGGTTATTCAGCCGTAAACCAGGGACATTGCCATCCGCGCATCATTAATACTTTGGTAGAACAGGCGCAAAAACTTACGCTTACGTCCCGCGCTTTTCACAGCGACCTGCTGGGAGAATATGCAAAGTTCATCACCGGTTATTTTGGTTACGACAAGGTATTGCCGATGAATACCGGCGTGGAAGGTGTTGAGACCGCGATCAAGCTTTGCCGCCGCTGGGGCTACGAGGTCAAAGGCATACCGGCGAACGAAGCTCTTATCATTGTTTGCGGGCAAAATTTCCACGGCCGCACAGGCACTGTGATTTCATTCAGTAGCGATCAATCGGCGCGCAAAGGATTCGGGCCATTCATGCCCGGGTTTATCAGTATTCCCTTCGATGACCTGGATGCGCTGGCGACCGCCTTGCAAAATAAAAACGTGGCGGGCTTCCTTGTAGAACCCATCCAGGGCGAAGCAGGGGTAATTGTTCCAAAACCTGGCTTCCTGCGTAAGGCAAAGGAATACTGCGAAATGGCCAATGTATTGTTCATTGCAGATGAAATACAAACAGGGCTTTGCCGCACCGGTAAATTGTTATGCTGTGATCATGAAAAGGTGCGTCCTGACGTGCTCATTTTAGGAAAAGCATTGAGCGGCGGAACATTGCCTGTATCGGCAGTGCTGGCAGATGATCCTGTCATGCTTACCATCAAACCGGGTGAGCATGGCTCTACCTATGGTGGAAACCCTCTGGCCTGTAAAGTAGCGATGACCGCATTGTCCGTGTTGAAAGATGAAAATATGGCGGCCAATGCTCAAAAAATGGGTGAGTTGCTGAGCGAAGAGCTGTCGGGCCTCGGTTCGCCCCATATCAGTACGGTCAGGGGCAGGGGTTTGCTGATTGCGATCGTTATTCAACACGCCCAGCCCGAAGCCGCGTGGCAGCTTTGTCTTGCCCTGAAAGAAAATGGATTACTGGCCAAGCCGACCCATGGCGATAAGATCCGTTTTGCGCCTCCCCTGGTGATTACTGAAGAGCAGGTGCTGGAATGCGTGGACATAATCAGGAAAAGCCTTTCAGTACTGGATTAGCGCGGTATTTTTTACTATTTTGTCGGCTCAAACCCCTAACAGTAGATGCAACCGCCTGAGGCCACGCTGCTTATTGCGAAACATGTGCGCACTTTTCTGATATCGGGGTTATTATTGCTATTATTTCCACGCACCGCCTTCGCGCAGCTAACGGATAGCTGCAGCCGACAATCCAGCTTTCAAAAGACCTTTCGTGCCGACGGCAAGCAGTCGTTGTATGACGCCATTCAATTTTCCAATGGCGACATTGTGGCCGTTGGCATGTTGGCCGGCGCTAATTCAGATGCCCTGGCAATGCGCTTCAGCATGACAGGACAGGTTATATGGGCAACGCGCTACAGCTCATCCAAGCAGGACCAGCTTTTACGTGTGAAGCCAACGGCCGATGGTGGTATTATTGCCTGCGGCCATACGGAATCGGTGACGCCGGGGCCGTATATGCTGGCAGTAAAATTCACAGGCTCCGGGCAGGTGGAATGGTCAACTGTACTAAGAACCGGCTCTACCTACGGGGACTGGGCTACAGATATCGTTCAAACTTCCGATGGTGGCTATGCAATGGCAGCGTCCTACAATGCTTATCACCATGTGACCACCGACGTAATGGTAATTAAGTTGAACGCATCGGGCGCCCCGCAATGGAGCATGAAATTCGATGGGGGTGAAAGTGACTGGGCTACGAGCGTTGCCGCTATAGGAGATACCATCCTTGTAGGCGGGTACCACAATACCACTCCTTCCAGCACGCACAATAGTTTTTTAATGAAGTTAAGGAGCTCCGATGGAGCAATGGTTTGGGGACAGGAATATGACCGCGGAGGCAAGGACGACCGCATTATGAGAATGGAAGCTTTCCCCGGTGGTTATGTATTGTCGGAGCAATTGTCCGATGACCGCTTTTTCAGCAACACACGGCACGCCGGTACCATCGTTAACGCTGCGGGTGATGTATCGATGTCTAAAAGAACGCAATTCACTTATTACGTACAGGGTACCTTTATGTTCCGCCATACGGCAGACAATGGGCTGGTGGGTGTTGCAAACGAGACATACGGCGACCCGCGCGTATTTAAGCTGGATGCTAACGGCAATGTTCAATGGAAAAGGATATTTCCACGCACCGGCGACCAGCAATTGCACCACATCATGCAGGCAAAGGACGGCAGCTATGTGGCAGCGGGCCAGTTCACCAACGATTATTTTGTTATCAGCAGCGATGTGTTCCTTGTAAAGCTGGATGACAACGGCAATACAACCGGCTGCGCTTCCGATACCATTGCGCTTACCATTACCGATGCATTGCCAACGGTGCAACCTTTAAACTGGAATTCGTACGGGCCGGTAACGGTTACCACGTATCCCGTCCAGTTTGTGGCAACCAATCCCCTTCTGCAGGTGAATGAGTTGTGCACGTATTCACCCTCCTGTGCTCCTGCTCCTTCTGGTTGCGTCACCACTTTCCAGAAAACTTATTATGGCGGCGGACACGATGAAGGATTGAACATTATGGCTACTCCCGACAAGGGATCGATCGTTTGCGGCCGCACTACTTCGGGCACCGCGGGCGACCAGGACGGCTTTCTGTTAAAACTGAGCAGTGATGGATTGATACAATGGAGCAAAAAATACGGAGGCAATGCCAACGATGAATTGCATTTGATAACAAGAACAGCCAATGGCCAGTACATTGTTGCGGGCATTACCCGCTCGTTCGGGCATGCGCAGGGATCGCTGTGGGTAATGAAAACAAATGATGCAGGCAGTGTTATCTGGAGCAGGCAATATTCCGGTAATGGTAAAGAACGTGCAAAAAAGATCATCGAGCTAAGTAACGGCCACATCGTGATCGCCGGCAACACCAATGATAGCTCTGCTCAAAATAACGCTTGGCTGCTGCAACTTTCACCCGATGGCAATGTAGCATGGTCGAAGCAATATGACCAGGGAAATAATGACGGTTTAAACGATGTTATCCAAAATGGAGATACGCTTGTAGTAACAGGCTACGCAACGGTAAATAAAAAGATTGGCGTGCTTGCCAAATTGCGGGTGACGGACGGCAGTTTTATCTGGGCCCAGCAATATACCAAGCAGGCCGACTGGAATATAGAGCTTACCAACCTGTACAGCATCCCACAAGGATATGCGTTCAATGCCTGGAGCAATAATTCATTTAAAAGCACCATGTTCAAAGTGCGTGCGAACGGGCAGAAATTTTTTGAAGTAAGGCACAATGTCAGTACGGCCAGTGGTTATAGTATCGAGTCGTTTAAAATGATGGGCAGCAAGGACACGGGCTTTGTATTCCTGGTCAATGATACCACGTCCCGCGGATATCCATTGGTGGCAATGGTGGGCGCTCATGGAAATGGCGAATGGGGAAGGTCGTTCACCGATTTCGGCGAACAGCGCATGTATGGCATCAGCCACGCAGGGGACCGGGGATACCTGATGACGGGATATTTCAGCAACCTCTCTACCACGGGCAATAAAAGGAGAATAAAAGTACTGCACACCGATGAGGTAGGCAGGACCGGCATATGCACCATGAATGGAGGAACGCCGCTGACCGATACTTCTTATTACAACGTTGCGGGCTTTGCGTGGAATTCAATAACGGATTATACATTGGTGCAGTCGGGAAGCATTGCGGCCCAAACGTCCGACTACCTGCTGAACATCAGTACCGATTGTGCGAAAACCATCTGCGACAGCAGCCTGTCGCTTAGCGATTCGTGCAGCACCACGTTCAAGTTCGATGTTACCGGGCCGTACAACATACTAACGCCGATGGGCATACGCACGGCTGACGGCGGGTATATGGTCGCGGGTGAATATTCTTACGGCGCCTCATCGGCCATGCTGGTCAAGCTGGCCTCCAATGGAAATATCCAGTGGGCAAAAACCTTTAATGATTTCAGGCATTTTACCAGCTTCCATACACTTGTAAACACATCGGATGGAAATGTAGTGGCCCTGGGCCCTGATTCTTATGTGATCAATCACGGTGTAAGCGATAGCATACTTATCACAAAAGTGGACCTATCGGGACAAATATTATGGATAAAGAAGTTCGGTGCTCACTCGGGATCGAGGAATGCAAGGATCAAAGCCACAGCAGACGGGGGGTTTCTGCTATTCATCAATGTAAATATCGGTTTCCCGCCGGTGTACAATTTCGTGGCAAAGATCGATGAGAACGGCAATATCGTTTGGCAAAGAGAAACCAGGCACGATATCAACAATTTTATCATACGCGATGTAGTGGTCGACGGATCGACTTTGTATACTGTAGGGGATTATTATCAATTTACTCACAATTCCGTCGAGCTAAATAAATTCGATCTCAATACAGGTCAACGGTTATATAGCGTACGCATGTCTGCAATTGGCCGCCACGCAAACGCACAGCGCATGTTCCTGGTTCAGGATACATTGTATATAACCGGCAGCGTATTGCAAGATCCTGTTTTCGCGCCGTACGACTACCATTATTCCATCATTAAAGTAAACCCGCAAACCAGCGCTATATATAGTGCGCTGGAGATTACGGCGCCCAACCTGCAATTAGGATTTTATTATCCTTTCGATTGGCCGGGCGCAAGGCCATTCCTGATAGACCGTACACCGGATTCAGGTTTTGTATTTACGCACCAGGCATCGCATGCGGTGGATAGCGGGCTTGTGATAGGCAAATTGTCAAAAGCAGGCACGCTTTCCTGGGTGAAAAGATACCCGGCCATAAAAAGTACGCTGCCCTACACATTGAAAGCAGATGGGGATAGGATATTGATAGCGGGTACTACCGGGCATGCCTCGGACCCTTACCTGCGCACCGGCACGTTTATCAGAACAGATTCATTGGGAAATATAAAAGAAGGCGTAGCCAGCGGAACATGTTACAACATTCCGGTAACAGGATCGGTGGCGCCATTAACCTTAACCACTTCGGGAGGAAGATCGGATAGCGCACCGGTGTCCACGTTCTTGCGCGCCATTCCCTTTACGCCCATAACGAAAAACATCATAGTGCAGGTAAATGCTGACTGCGCCATACCGGGCAATTGCGATGTGCTGTTGCTGAGCGGCCCGGACACCATATGTGATTTTACCGCCCCCATTGTTTTCAATACCACGCGCAACACAGGATGCAGCAATGCAGTGAACTGGGTGATAGATACCAGCTACGCCAGGATAATTTCGCGCACCGACACCAGCCTCACTTTGCAATTCAAGCGAGCGGGCCAGACTACATTGGTGGCGCAATTGAATTCGGGATGCAGGGTCATCCTGCAAAGCAAAACGCTTTTTATACCTCCGCTTTCGCAACAGGTATCACTGGGCGCCGACAAAACCATTTGCCCGGGCAACCAGGTTACATTACGTGCAGGGCCAGGTTACCGGTTGTATTTGTGGCAGGATGGTTCTACGGACTCAGTATTGGTGGTTACACAGCCGGGCACCTACCATGTACGCGTAACCGATGTTTGCAACCGCGCTGCTGCGGACACGCTGATAGTAGCTCCGGCCTTACCATTCACCGTAAACCTCGGTCCCGATATATCCAAATGCGATACGCAATCCGTAACGCTTTCCGCTCCGGCAAACTATGCGCGGTATGCCTGGTCACCGGCTTACCGTATCACCAGCCTTACCGACGCCACGGTTATTGTAAACCCTGACACCAGCACATCTTACCATGTATTGGTGGAACGCGCAGATGGATGCAAGGCCTTCGATACCATCAGGGTGCATGTAAACTATGCGCCGGATATCAACCTCGGCGCGGATACTGCGTTTTGTACGGGCGAAGCGATACTATTGGATGCAGGTAATGATTTTGTGCGCTATCGATGGAGCACAGGCGATACCACAAGGCAGATCACCGCGTCGGCAAAAGGCATTTATACCATACAGGCTACCGATATCAACAATTGTTTATCTCGGGACACTATTGAAATTACCGGCCTGTATCCGCTACCCGCGGTGGACCTTGGCAGGGACACCTTCTTCTGTCAAAACGAAAACCATACGTTCGACGCCGGCAATTTTGAAACCTATGTATGGCAGGATGGATCGACAAGCCGCAGGTTTACAGCAACTCAGGTCGGAAAGTTCTGGGTATCGGTAACGGATATACGCAGTTGCCGCAATACAGACACTGTTGAAATATTGCGAATTGCTTCCCCGCCGGAAGGCTTTCTGGATTCATCGGCTACGTTTTGTCCTTACGACAAAGCCACGCTTTCCTCAAAAGGAAATTATCTGCAGTACCGCTGGTCAACGGGCAGCATTTCAAAGTCCGTACAGGTAAACACGCCGGGACGTTACTGGCTGGAAGTTACCAATGCCGACGGATGCACCAACCGCGAATACATTGAGGTTGAACACGCAGTTTGTCCTTCATTCATCCATTTCCCCAATGCGTTTACTCCCAATAACGACCGCAAGCACGATACTTATAAGCCTGTAAGCCAGGGGAATATTATCAAATACCGCTTTACCATTTATAACCGTTGGGGCCAGAAGGTATTCGAGACCACCGATCCATCGAGGGCCTGGGATGGCACATTCGGCGGAAAGCCGCAGGATTCAAATGCATTTGTATGGACTTGCACTTATCAGTTCGCGGGTGAACCTGAAAAAAATGCAAAGGGAACAGTCATGCTTGTGCGTTAATTTTTTTATTTTTCCAAACGATTCCAAACCCCGCATGAAGCATGTTTGTCTAATCCTGCTGCTTTTTTGCAGCGCTTACCTCTTTGCCCAAGACTCCACTATTACTTCGTGCGGTCAACACCAGGCAACGGATAATCTTTTCAAAAAAAATCCGTCGGTTAAGGCGCTTCACGAGCAAATGGAATCGCGGTTGTACCAGTTTAACCGCGCCAAGTTGCAACAGCCTGCGGATGCGCAACATACCGCGGCCATTGTTACGCTGCCTGTAGTGGTGCACGTTATACACAATAACGGCCCCGAAAACATCAGCGATGCGCAGGTGCAAACCGCCATTCAACACCTGAACGAAGCATTTGCCAACACAGGTTATTATAATCCCGCCGACGGCGTAAATACGCAAATACAATTCTGCCTCGCGAGGCGCGATCCCAATGGAAATGCCACCAATGGCATCAACAGGGTGGTTTCGCCATTAACGGTAATGAATGGTTGGCAGGATTACGACGTCGACCTTGCCGTAAAAGACCTGAGCCGGTGGAACCCGCTCTGCTATGTAAACATTTGGGTAGTGGGCGATATTACCGGAGGCGTGGCGGGATATGCTTACCTGCCCTCGGCGCACGGCAGCAATGTTGACGGTATTGTGCTGGAAGCGCGTTATTTCGGAACGTCGTATGCAAACGACATAGTGGTGATCCATGAGATGGGACATTACCTCGGATTGTACCACACATTCCAGGGAGGGTGCAGCAACAATGACTGCTTAACAGACGGCGACAGGATCTGTGATACGCCTCCCGATCAATCTACCGTAGGCGTTTCGTGCAACACCAGCGTAAACAGCTGCACTACCGATGCACAGTCTGGCTTCAGCACCGATCAAAACGATCTGCACAAGGATTACATGGATTATGGCAACTGGAATTGCATGTCGGTATTTACCCAAGGCCAGTCCGACAGGATGAACTGGGTGGTACAGAATGTGCGGCGAAGCCTGCTCAATTGCATGTCGTGCCAGGACCCGTGCCCCGCCTCCGTTACAGCGGCCTTTACCGCATCGGCCAATAACGTTGCTACCGGAACGCTGGTTAACTTTACCAATAGCTCGTCCAATGCTACAGGCTATCGTTGGTATATCAATGCGGTGTTGCAATCCGCCACCGCCAATTTCTCCTATACATTCAATGTTGCGGGCACATTTGTAATAAGGCTGGTTGCATTGCCCGGGAACATCCTGTGCGATAGTGCCGTTGCATATGATACGGTACGCGTTACCTGCCCCATTACCGCTAATTTTTCCCCGCTTTCCACCACCGCGAATACCAACGTTACCGTAAACTTTACCAATACCAGCGCGGGGGCCACTACGTATGCCTGGTATGTGGACGGTGTATTGCAGGGCACAGGACTTAATTTCTCTTACGCATTTACCAGCGCCGGAAATTACGTGATCAAGCTTCGTGCTGCCAACGGCGCCTGCGCTGACTCCATCGGGGGAACAGTGGTAGTGAACGATACCTGCCTGCTTCAAACCTTCCAGAAAACATATGGTGGCGCCGGTGATGATGTGGCATATGATGTACGTTCGACTACAGATGGGGGTTATATCATGGCTGGCAAGACCAACAGCTTCGGCAGCGGTGCTTACGACGGCTATGTTGTGAAAATGGACCAGCAGGGCAATGTTCAATGGAGCAGGACATACGGCGGCGCTAACGATGATGTTATCAACAAGCTGTTGCAAACGCCCGATGGCGGGTACATACTGGCAGGCCAAACCAAATCGTACGGCAATGCCGCCGGCGATGCGTGGATCATAAAAACAGATGGCAACGGGGCTGTGCAATGGGCCAAACGCTATAGCGAGAGCACGGTGTTCGGCGAACAGGCCATCAATATTTGTTTAACCAGCGATGGTGGTTACGGCGTAGTAGGCAGCCATAATTCAGCGCCCGCCACTTCGAACGTAATGGTGCTAAAACTGGATGCGAACGGAAACGTGTTATGGAGCAGGATATACGATTCGGGCAATACAGATGGCGGTAGCTGGATCACGGAAGAAAATGGGTTTTTGATGACCACGGCCTTTACACGCACCAGCCTTTCTTATCATGATGGCATTGTGATGAAGATTGACATGGTCAGTGGCAACATGATTTGGATGCAGCGGTATGAAGTCGATGGACGAAATAATTTCGGAGGCGAATTGTTTAAAGTGGGCAATGGTTACCGGTTTCATATACCGAGCATACAGGACTTCAGCAACCTGAACACAGGGCGAAATATCACACTCACCCTCGATGCAAATGGCAATGCCACGGCTGTGCGCCAACTGGTGCCGCCGGATTTTGGCAATGGTCCCATCATTATTACGCCCGATGGCAGCGAGGTAGCGGTATACAATGAGCAGAATACGGTGAGCGAATTCAATATCATGAAGATCAGCAGCAACAATACCGTGCAATGGGCAAAGAAATACCTAAGGCCCGGGCCGCAATTGAATTACATCATACGCGCTTCGCAGGATGGCGGCTTTATTACTATCGGCGCCAGCAATCCTGCCGCCGCCAACGATATTTATCTTGCCAAGGTGGACGTGCAGGGTAATTCACCGGGTTGCGATACGGCGCGCATTGCGGTTACTGTTCAAACGCCGCCGTTTTCTTCGGGCGCTTTCAGCTGGGCCATCTCGCGAAGTGCGAATTTTGCCAATCCCATCAGCATCACTGTGCAGTCCGGCCTGGTCAATACCGCGGCAAGTGCACTGTGCACGGGTACTACCTGCGTGGATACGATACCGGCAGATACGTGCAATGATTTTACTTTTCAAAAAATAATTGGCCAAAGCGGACACGATGAAGCCCGTGATATAAAGAAAACCGCGGATGGCGGAATGATCATTGCGGGGCTTACTACTGCTTTTGGTTCACTTAGTGATGCTTTGATCGTGAAAACAGACAACAAGGGAAACATACAATGGTCGAGGAAGTATGGCCTGCCGGGCGTTAATGAGTGGTTCAACGAGATCATTCCCACAAGCGATGGTAATTACATCGCGGCGGGCTGGGGCAAGTTCAATCCGAATCATCAGGGCGACGCATGGATAGTTAAAATAAGGCCCGACGGGAGTATAATATGGTCCCGGGCATACGGAGCGGCCACGCCTAATGGAGAGATAGCTAAATTCATAAGGCAAACCGATGATGGAGGTTATATAGTTGGAGTAGATTATAGTGCTCCGGCTAACCAGATATATCCCCTGTACATGAGGCTAGATGCCAATGGTAATGTGATCTGGAACCGGCTGCTGGCGGTTGACAGGGGTGCTACGGCATCCGGCGCGGAGATAATAGGTGATGTGGTAATGGTAGCCGGGATTGTTTTCAAAGGCACCAGCGTATTTGCCGATAGTTATATTGCAAAGCTAAGCATGGCTGATGGATCGTTGCTGTGGACGAGAGATATAGAAAGCGAAGGGAGGAGCAACCGGATCCAGCAAATGCGGCGCCGGGGCAATGAACTTGTATTCGGTATGCAAAACAGCAATTCGGTGAGTACAGGAAGTATAAAACCTATTATATTTAAAACAGATACCAGCGGCAATGTTATTTATTCGAGGAGTTACGAGGTGGCAGGGGTAAATCCCGGTAGTATCTATGCATCCGTTGAACCTACGGCGGACGGCGGATATATCGCCAACCTGTCGGAACTAACGGCCAATACTTCGCCAAGGCTGGTAAAGATCAGTGCCGCGGGCGCAGTGAATTGGGTGAGCAATTTTACGCCACAGCCTTCGCAACAGTTGTATAAAAGCTTTGAAGACACGGCAGGTTTTGTTACTGCGGGAGCAATAAGAAGACCAACGAGTACATTTACCGATATTATATTGATCAAGATAAACAGAGGCGGGTTGATGGCCGGAAGCGATAACGCCAATTGCCCGGTTACGGCTTCCACTGCCGTTGACAATTCCATCCTGGTCCAATCCATTCCCGCTCCACTTTCTTACTGGACTTCGCTGGGCAGCGCCAATATACAGTCGATCACGGCCAGTGTTACCGCGGAGGCCGTTGCCCTTACGCAGGAAACGCTGTGCATAGATACAGCGGATTGCAATCAGCCGCCGCCACCAGTTGACACCTGCAACGATTTTACATATATCAAAAAATACGCAACCGCCGACTCTACCGAACAGTTTGCGCATACGATCCTGACCAACGACAATCATCTATTGGTTGCCGGCCATGCTGTTGACATTCCAGATACGCAAATGAGCGGAACGGTATTCAAATTCCGTAAGGACGGCACCATAGTATGGCAAAAGAAATTCGACGTGCCATTCTTTACACATGCCATTAACACATCGGACAATAATTACCTGCTGTTGGGGGCGGGCTTTACACTTGTAAAACTGGCCCCGAACGGTAACGTACTCTGGAGAAATCAATATCCTGCACCTTCGCCGGTAGGTTATGGATTTTTAGACCTGATACAGGGAAGCGATGGCAATTTTTACATAGTGGGAACAAAACACCAGGGAACTACCGACGAATATTATGTTACCAAAATATCGGCGGCGGGCGCGCTGATCTGGAGCAAGTCCTACGCAACGCCTTCGCCGGCAATTTACTTCCTGCCGTATGATATCGAGGACGATGGCAACGCTGTGATGATATGCGGCCAGTATGTTATTACCGATGCCATCCAAAACCGCTGGGGCTTTGTAGCGAGGATCAACAAGAATGATGGGTCGGTGGTATTTTCAAAGTACTACCGTATCGGAAATGAACAAATTGTATTTGCGCAGATTCATAAATACAATTCAACGTTCACAATAACGGGCTGGCACTATGATAATCCAGCTAACAGCTACTTGTTTAAGATAGATGCTGCCGGGAATATTGTGAAGGCACGCGAATTTACCGGTAACGGTGTACAGGGATCCGATAACAGGATCATCACGGCTGCCGGAGAAATCATTAGCACAAATCGCTGGGCTACGACGAACCCTGGCAGCCCGTACATACTTTCGATGTACAAGCTGGACACTTCATGGACGCCCGTGTGGACAAACAGGTACAATCAATTGAAGGGCAATTTTAGCGGACGCAACATCATTCAAAGCGGCCCGAATATTTATGTTGGCGGTAATACTTCTACTGCATCCAAAACCGTAGGAACGCTCATCAGGTTCACACACAACGGGCGCCTGGCCACCTGTGCTTCTGATACATTTACGATCAGTTATACAGACCCAACGGTGATCGTAACCTCGTTTAACCATCCAGCCGTTTTGGATGTGCCAATAAACAGTTCCACGCTCCCTGCCTCCACTACCCCATGGAATGCGCAGCTGGTCGAAACTGCATGCAGCGGCCAGGTGGGGCGATGTGACACCCTTGCCATCGGTGGCGCCGACACGGTCTGTAATTTTACCGATACGGTGCGCTATACAACCCTGCGCGATAGCACCTGCACGCAGCCCGTGCAATGGAGCATCGATACTTCATTTGCGAAAATCATTGCCGCCACCGACAGCACCATCGATCTGCGGTTTAAGAAAACAGGTTCGGTATACCTGTACGGAACTATTACTACCGCCTGCGCAATTATTAAGGACAGCATACTGGTATCTATTTTCAATTCGCCTGATGCTGTGAACCTCGGACCCGACAGGCAGCTTTGCGAAATCAGCACCACCACGTTGAACGCAGGTGGAGGCTTCCGTTCTTACCGCTGGCAGGACGGGTCGGCCGACTCCATCTTCACTGTTCACTTACCGGGCACTTATTTTGTAGAAGCCACTGATTATTGCGGCGAAGTATTTACGGACACCATTGTTATTACCCTCGCGCCTGCCATGCCGTTCGACCTCGGCGCCGACCTGGCAACGTGCGATGGCGACACCGTTACCATCACCGCTCCTGCTGGATTTACAAAGTATACCTGGGCCGATAACTATAATATCGATAACCGTTATACCCGAGAGGTAAGGGTTTGGCCCGCGGCCGATACCACTTACAGCGTCGTTGCTGAAACCAGCACTGGATGCCTGGTGTACGATAGCATACGCATCACCGTTAGAAACAAGCTGCCGCTCGACATCGGGGCCGATACCAGCTTTTGCCAAAACGATTCGCTGACCATCGATGCCAACACGGGCTTTACGGCATATTCCTGGAACACCGGTGAGACCACGCAACAAATAATCGTGAAGAACAAAGGCATTTACCATGTAATGGCCACGGCGCCCAATGGCTGTATTTCGAAAGACAGCCTGGAAGTGATGGACATATACGCATTACCAGTAGTCAGCCTGGGCAAGGATACTATTATTTGCCAGGACAATTTTTACATTTTTGATGCCGGCATATTTCCGGCGTATATCTGGCACGACGGTTCTACCAGCCGGACCTTTACGGCTTCGCAGCCAGGTAAATATTGGGTGCAGGTGGCCAGCACCAACGGCTGTATGGGAAGCGATACCGCTGAAATCTTACGTATTGCCGCCCCGCCGCAAAACTTTTTGGATACCGCTGCCGAGTTTTGCCCGCATGAAAAAACAACGCTTACGGCCAAGGGATCATTTGTGCGGTACCGTTGGTCAACCGGCAGCGTCAGCCCGAGCATTCAAACTAATATTGCTGGCACTTACTGGCTTGAAGTGACCAATGCCGATGGCTGCACCAATCGCGAATTCATCCACGTAA
The DNA here is from genome assembly GCA_035628135.1 of Chitinophagaceae bacterium. GTDB lineage: Bacteria > Bacteroidota > Bacteroidia > Chitinophagales > Chitinophagaceae > DASPKM01. Next base: position 173,209 of record DASPKM010000006.1, read on the forward strand.
AAACAAAGTTCTGCAAAACATCCATCGATTTTCCCAATGCATTTACCCCCAATAACGACCGGCGGCACGAATCGTACAAGCCGGTCATAAAAGGCGTGCTTGTAAAATATACATTCAGCATTTACAACCGGTGGGGACAGCGCGTATTCGAGACCAATGACCCCACAAGGGCCTGGGACGGCACACTGGGAGGAAAGCCCCAGGATTCCGGTGCCTTTGTATGGATATGCACTTACCAGTTCGCGGGTGAGGAACTTAAGTTTGCGAAGGGCACACTGTTGCTCGTGCGCTGATGCGGGGCAATATGAAGTGTGCAAATATGAAGATGTGACAATGGCCGATGCCTGTTGGCTTAATAAGTTAAAGTGCAAAGTATACGCAATCTTTTTACTTTTAGGCTTCAACGCTTACCCTGACTCAATGGATACACATCTTCATCACGAAGAACATTTACAGAGCTCCGATTTCCTGCGGGATGTGGTCATTGGCATGTCCGACGGGCTTACTGTTCCATTTGCTTTAGCCGCCGGCCTAAGCGGGGCAGTTGACCATACCAGCCTGGTTGTAATTGCAGGGCTGGCTGAAATAGCAGCGGGTTCTATTGCCATGGGACTTGGCGGATACCTGGCCGGCAAAACCGAAGTTGACCATTACAATTCAGAATTAAGAAGAGAATACGATGAAGTTGAAAAATTGCCGCATAGAGAAAAAGATGAGGTGAAAGAGTTCTTTGCCAACCTGGGCCTTAGTGAAGAAGTGCAGCGGCAGGCAGTGGAAGAAATGACGAAAGACAAGCAGAAGTGGGTGGATTTTATGATGAAGTATGAACTGGGTTTAGACAAGCCCGATCCCAGGCGCGCACGGAAAAGCGCTTTCAACATCGGTTTATCATACGTGGTGGGGGGATTGGTCCCGCTGCTCCCCTATTTCTTCACCGACTCCGCGATTATAGGATTGAAATATTCTTCGGTCATTACCATTATATGCTTGTTTATTTTTGGCTACCTGAAAAGCAAGTTCACCGGCGTAAATCCATGGGGAGGCGCAATAAGGGTTACATTGATCGGTGCGATTGCGGCGGGCTGCGCGTTTGGAGTGGCCAGGTTAATACAGGGAGCGTAAATCAGGTTCCCTAGCCCGGTTCAGATCCAGGCGAAGGCAAGCTGGCTGTACGCGGTAAAAAAGCCATTACCAGCATTACAACGGGCGCAAGCAGCATAACGAATATCGCGGGTTGCTTTACAGGACAAATGCCGCGGTAACAGGTGGTGAACAGGATATACGTCTTTAAGGCATAAGCAGCCAAAATGCCGCAGACAAGCCAGTTTACACGCTTCGCCCAAACCCTGTTGACCGCAAACATAATGATTGCGATACCTGCCAGTATCAGCATCAGCTTGCCGGGCTTGCCATACAAATTGCTCTCGGAATAAAAGCCGGTGAAATAATCCTTAAGGTCAGGATAAAATGTCCATCGTTGAAATGCCGCCACGCCCAGTGCGATGGCCGCCAGAATTCCTATCCATTGAGAGTACTTCATGCTTTGCGTAAAGAACACATTTCTAAAACATTTGATGATCCGGCTCGAAAATAGCCAGCAAATTTAATATTGTTATCATTCATTTGTCCATTTTGGAGGATTGGCGCTTAATTGTGCGTATGACCACGGTTTTGAACGGGGCAAACCTAACGCCGGTTCAAGATAAGCTGCGGCCGATGGGTCTAGATTCGTTTGTATAAACCATACTTTACCGAGTTGTCCAGGTGCGATTACACCATAACCTAATACGAGTGTATCTGTGTTTTCATTCTCTAAAATGTCAATCTCTCTATAGATACCGAATGTGTCATTTTCTGCTGTTAAGAATATTATTACAGAGTCCTTTGTCAGGCCATTTAGCGGAATTTCTCGTGTCTCCAATATATCCTTTGTTTGTGTTTTACATGAAATAAAAACCGGAAGCAGCCATAAAAAAGCTAGCGAACGCATGATTATTGGTTTGTTGGTTCTAGGGTGGAAGATGAAACTATGCCGTTTAAACATGTAGGGCAATCTTGAATACCTTCCTTGTTTAATCATATAATGGTGCTTCCCCGATAACGTTGTTCACAAGAAATTGAATTTCTCAAAAAAACAAAAAACCCGCCAATTAAAGCGGGTTCTTAGAGGTACCGAGCAGATTCGAACTGCTGTAAAAGGTTTTGCAGACCTCTGCCTAGCCACTCGGCCACGGTACCAGACTTTATCAATTATACGCCTTTCTGCATCCGCAGGCTGGCCCGATCCTGTCGCCCCTAAAGGGTATTATTTTCAGAATCAAGGCAGCAAAAGTAATGTTTTCGGCCTGATTTGTCCAAACAATTTCACTGTATATTGCACAGTCCTATTGATTATTGATTGAACGTTAACAATGCAACGCATCGCTGAATCTGAACTCATTATCAATAAACGGGGAGCCATTTACCACCTCGACATGCGGCCGGAAGAACTGGCTTCGACCGTTATTACCGTCGGCGATCCCGGCCGCGTAGCGGCCGTGGCCCGTCATTTCGATTCCGAGGAGTGCCGCTGCAATCACCGCGAATTTGTTTCACATACGGGATACGTAGGCAAAAAAAGAATTACGGTCATTTCAACCGGCATCGGCACCGATAATATAGACATTGTTCTCAATGAACTGGACGCACTGGTAAACGTCGATTTCAATACCCGCCTGGTAAGGGACGACCTGCAACACCTCAACATCATACGCATCGGTACCTCCGGCGCACTGCAGCCTGACATACCCGTAGACAGTTTCGTTGCTTCCTCACATGGCCTGGGCATCGACAACCTCATTAACTTCTACCGGCATGAGCATAACGAGGAAGAAAAGCAATTGTTGCATTCTTTTGTAACACAAACCCAGTTGCATAACAGCATATCTTACCCTTATCTTTTCAGCGCCAGCGGCTCGCTCATCCGCCATTTCGTGGAGGGGTTTTACCAAGGCATTACTGTTACCTGTCCCGGATTTTATGGGCCGCAGGGCCGAATCCTCCGGTTGGGCCTAAGCAATCCCGGCCTCATCAATCGCCTTACCGAATTTTCCTTCGGGCAGCACCGCATCACCAATTTCGAAATGGAAACCGCCGGCATTTACGGGTTGGGCAAGCTATTGGGGCATCACTGCCTTTCGTTGAGCGCCATTGTTGCGAATAGGGTAACAAAACAATTCTCGAACGACTCGCAAAGGGCGGTGGAGCGGCTGATCGAAAGGACATTGGAGATCGTAGCGGGTTTGTAGTATTTTTGCAGATAGCATGAACATATCATTTCATAAATACCAGGGCACCGGCAATGATTTTATCATTGTTGACAATCGCGAAGGCGTGTACAGCGGGTTGACGGTGGAACAGGTTAAATTCCTTTGCAACCGCCGCTTTGGCATCGGCGCCGATGGAATGATGATGCTGAACCTGAAGCCAGGTTATGATTTTGAAATGATATATTTCAATGCAGATGGACGGGAAAGCAGCATGTGCGGCAACGGAGGCCGATGCCTGGTGAAGTTTGCCTGGAGCCTTGGCATGCACAGGTCTATGTACCGTTTTTTGGCAAGCGATGGCGACCACGAAGCAGAAATAGATGATGACGGGACCGTGAGCCTGAAAATGAAGGACGTGCAGGGCATTAAGGATTACCACGGCGATTTTATACTGGACACCGGCTCGCCCCATTATGTGAAAATGGTGGGCGGCGTAATGGACTACAATGTTGTTCAGAAAGGTTCTGATATCCGTTACAGCAATGCGTTCAATAAGGAAGGCATCAACGTGAATTTCGTGGAGCAGAAAGACGATGATGAAATCATCGTCCGCACCTATGAACGTGGAGTAGAAGACGAAACCCTTTCCTGCGGAACCGGCGTTACGGCCTGCGCCCTGGTATGCTATCACAACGAAATAGGCTTCAACAATGTAACGGTGCATACCCGGGGTGGTAAGCTGAACGTTGAGTTCGACCGGACGGATGACGACACCTACCACAACGTTTGGCTTAGCGGGCCCGCTGAAAAAGTATTCGAAGGCAGCGTTACCCTCAAGCCCCCTATTTAATCATAACTCCTTACCAAACCTTCCACTCTTTTTCCCTGTCCCTTGTATCCCTCTTTTTCTCCTTCTCCCCTCACTATCCCCTTCTTTTCCCCCTATCCCTTTATCTTTGCGCCGCCCTGGTACAATACTTTAAAAATATCGACCATCAGACCGTAGAAATCGGTAAGCCCGAAAACGGGGCCTGGGTGAATGTCTTGCCCCCGCTAAGGCAGGAAGAATTCACCGAACTTTCGGACAACCTCGATATTCCCCGCGACTTTTTATCGGACTCGCTGGACATCGACGAGCGCTCCCGCTTCGAAGAAAAGGACAATGTTCGGCTGCTGGTGATTAAAACCCCTACCGAAAACAATTCATTCAACGAAAGCGACGCGTATTATATCACCATCCCTATTTGTATCATCCTTACGCATACGCAGATAGTAACCGTGAACTCGTTCGAGAACGCAGCCATCAAAAAGTTCCTGAACACATTCCAGAACAGGAACCCCGATAAAAAAAGCATGATGGTGCTGAAGATATTCGAGAAGGTGGTGCAGAATTACATGGAATACCTGAAGCAGATCAACCACCAGCGCAATATCCTGGAGCAAAAATTATACGATGCCAACCGCAACGAGCACCTTTTGCAGTTGATGCGCATCCAGAAAAGCCTCACCTATTTTGTAACGGCGCTTCGCTCCAATGAATTGCTGATGCTGAAGCTGGAACGCACCAATTTCCTTGGCCTTAATGAAGATGAAAGAGAAGTGCTGAACGACCTGATCGTCGACAATTCGCAGGCATTGGAGATGGCCAATATTTATTCAAATATCCTTAGCAGCACGCTAGATGCTTTTGCCAGCATCATTGCCAATAACCAGAACGAAGTGTTGAAGCGCTTGTCCGTGATCACCATCGTGCTTACTTTTCCTGTATTGGTGGCGAGCATCTACGGCATGAACGTGCCCATCCCTTACCAGGCCTCGCCGTTCGCATTTTATATCCCTGTATTCCTATCGCTGGCGATTTCGCTGGTGATCGGTTGGTTTTTCCTGAAGAAAAAAATATTTTAGCATCAATAGACTCATTATGAAAACCGTGTTGTGGATTTGTGTTGCCGCGTTGAGCTTCGCGGCCTGTGGTTCAAAAGAAGAAACGGCAGATTCCGCTGGCAGCGACCTTGGCATTAAGAGCGCGGAAGAAAGACTTGCAGCCAATCTTTCGATGGTAGCGGAAGTAAAAAAGAATATCCGCGACGGAGATATGATCCTGCGTACCGGTAACGATTTTTCCAGCGGGCATATCAGGGATATTTCCGCGAAAGATAAAACCTATTCGCACGGTGGTATTGCGGTGCGCGAAGGTGAAGATGTATACATTTATCACATCGATACCGAGTTCGGTCATTCTAACGACAAAGTGAGAAAAGAAATACTCGATTCTTTTTGCAATCCTTTAAAAAGCCTGGGGTTCGGCCATGCGCGGTATGCGTTGGACTCTGCCGAGAACAAGGCTTTCGTTGCCTACATGGAGAAACAGTATCACAATAAAACGCCATTCGACCTGCGGTTCGACGTAAAGACCGACGACAGCATGTATTGCTCGGAGATGATCATGAAGGGACTGAGAGCAGCCACCAACAACCGCGTACAGATTGAAACCATCCGGTTCTATGGAAAGGATAAATACAAAGTGATCAAGCAATATCTTAAAATACCCGAGTCAGATTTTGTGGGAAGGCATTTTGTGCCGGTAGATCACCTGTATGTTCACCCTGACTGCCAGGTGCTTAAACGTTACGTGTTCGAATAATCATCACTCCTTGCAAAAAGAGCTTACTATTTATACCGATGGCGCATCCCGCGGAAATCCCGGCCCGGGCGGCTATGGTGTTATCCTGATATGGGGCAATACAAAAAAGGAATTATCCGCAGGTTACCGCCTTACTACCAATAACCGCATGGAATTGATGGCGGTGATCAAGGCGTTGGAAGCATTGAAAAGGGAATCGCTTAAGATCACGATTTATTCGGATAGCCAGTACGTGGTGAAGGCCGTGTCTGAAGGATGGTTGAGAAAATGGATAGCCACCGGTTTCAAGGGTGGTAAAAAAAACAAGGACCTTTGGTTGAGCTTTTACGAATTATCAGTTAAGCACGACATCCGGTTTAAATGGGTAAGAGGCCACGCCGAGAATATGTACAATAATCGTTGTGATGAACTGGCCACTGCGGCAGCGGACGGCACAGACCTTTTAATTGATGAAGGTTATGAAAATGAAATGAAAAGCCAGATTGAATAATAATAATTATTGGGCTTTCTCCTTTGCGAGTTCCTTCCTGTACACCAGCACATACAATCCAAACAAGATGGTGCCGAATGCAAACGTAGCCAGGATGGCGCCCTTATAGAAAGGAAGGCCATCGCCATAGCATTGCATCAGTCCTTCGAAGGTTTTGGGGCGTTGCCAGCCACCGCCGCCTGCCCATACCGCGAAATTGGAGAGCAGGAAGAAAACCGTGGGTGCCATGAAAAAAGAGCTGATCAGCGTGCCGACGCGCAGGTTACGCATCAGGAAGCCGAGGCAGGTTACCACGAGGAATAAAACATAGTTTACCCATTGGCCCTGGTAAAAACCGGGTGTATCAGCAAGGCCAGTGGTATATAGGAAATGGTACAGTAAGTCTGAAAGGAATAATGAAAATACCGGCAAGGCAAAGGCCCATTTTTTATCCCTGATAACCGCCCCGCCAAACAATGCCATTGCCCAATGCGGCGCAAAACCAAGCGGGCGGCCCGGTATAACCCTGAACAAAGCCCCTACTACTATCAACAAAATAAATATAAACAACAGGTTTTTATTGAGCTTCATAACGATAAAGTATGAGCAGCAAAAATAGATGAATTAGGGCTAAATATGGCTATTTGATTTATTCACGCGCTGTGAACAGGCACGGTGGCCCGGCAAACTTCGCTGGGGGCCGCGGCCCGCAATTGTATGGATTGGCCCGGGAAGGCTACTGCCGATTCCCCCGCATTTAACGCTATTTGCTCTTCCCCGTTTTGCAATTCCACTTTTCCGCTAAGAACAATGATAATGTCGGCCGTTCCAGGCTCAAACTCCCCCACGCCGCCTTCGGGCAGGTTGAATGCACTTAATTGAAAATCATCTACCGGGGTTTTGTATACGCGTTCTTCATTTTCCACGGTGCCCTGGATGATCCAGGGGTCTACCGGCTCAAACCGAACGTGTTTCATCAGTTCTCCTATGTCGACGTTCTTGGGTGTGAGACCACCACGAAGCACGTTGTCGGAATTGGCCATGATCTCTACGTTCTGTCCCTCAAGATACGCATGCAAAATGCCCGCTTCCTGGAAAACGGCCTCGCCCTTCTTAAGCCCCACGAGGTTGAGCAGGTAAATAGAAAAAATGCCGCGGTCAATGTTGTCGTTGCTGTTGTAAGTGAGTGCAGCGCGGGCCGCCCAGAAATCTTCCTGCGACCTGTTCAGCCGGCCCTCTTCATAAAGCGGGATAATGCGGTCCAGCAATGGTTGCAGCGTACGGTTCACTTCTTCCTGCGGCATTTGCATGATGTACGCGTACAATCCTTCATAGCCCGATTGTTCGAACACGGCGACCAGGTGTATGAATTCGGGAACGTTTCTCAATACCTCTCTTAATTGATCTTTCGATTTAAAGCCATGCAATAGCCAAAAATCATTCAAGGCCAGCATGAGCTCGGGCTTGTGGTTATCGTCCTTATAATTTCTTTTCGGATCGTCGGGTGCGATGCCCTCCTGGTTCTCCCGGGCGTATTCCTGTTCGGCCGCTAGCTTTGAAGGATGTACCTGTATGGAAAGCATGTCCTTTACGTCGAGGATCTTTAACAGGTAAGGAAGTCTTCCAAATACTTTGTGTACGCTTTTGCCGATGGTTTCCGCGGGATGCTCTGCAATGAGGCGGTTGAGGGTGATGGTTTGGCCATTGTCTAATACTTCCGCCGGCGCCAGATCATGTGCGCCGAGCCAGTATTCCGCAGCAGGTTGTTGACCAGGTTGCTGACCCAGCAATTTTGGAATAAATTCATGGCCACCCCAGGCATAAGGTTGTACTTTTCCTTTCAGTTTAAAAATTTTCCGGTTAGTGAGGTCCATCGATCGTCTGATTAGAACGTAAAGATAACTGCATGGCTTTACATCATCAATTGGGAAAAACGGGTGAGCAATTGGCCGCCGCGTATTTAACGGGACTGGGTTATACTATTCTGCACAGCAATTGGAGGCATTACCGCTATGAAATAGATTTGATCGCCAGCAAAAATGATATCCTGCATTTTGTAGAGGTCAAGACCAGGAAAAGCATGCGGTTCGGCTTGCCCGAAGAAGCTGTGGATAGCAAAAAGCTGCGATGCCTGATTCAGGCAGGCGAGGCATTCCTGTTCAAAAATCCGCAATGGAAAAGGATCCAGTACGACATATTATCCGTTTCCATCGTCAACGGCATCCCATCGTATTTCCTTATTGAAGATGTGTACCTGTGATGTTATTGCCAGTTGCCATCACCATCGTTTCCGAGATATATTACTTTCTCGAATTGATCGGTGCGTCCCGGTTCCAGCCTGGTACCGTATTCCGTGCAACCATCGGGCCATGATATTTCGCCCGAAACGGTGTATTTGTATGCCTTGTTGCCCACGATCGTCTCTGTTTCTTCGGTTTTTAATATCGTGACGGAATTGACCTTGGCCGTTTCATTGCAAACGTATTCGAGCAGGATCTTTTTCTTGATATCGGCTTCCGACGGTTTGCCGGAACAACTGTAAAGGATAATCGAAGATGCCAGCAGGAAACCGATAATTGTTTTTTTCATTGCAGTTCATTTTGGGCGGTGAAATGGGGACCAGGCTTTAACGGTTAGGCATAAAAGTTACATAAAAAAATGTAACCAGCCTCTTTTAATGGAGGCTGGCCGAAACGTTTGTCCTTGCAGCGTTTGCGCCCCACATGTTCCATCCCGTTATACGCGGGTTGCCGGTATTGATGGCGTGCATGCGTCCATTGACCGTGGTCACATAAATCCACCCATTGTCTGCCACGGGTTGGTACCTGATAGGATCTTTTATATGAAATTGCCGGATGATCTTTCCTTCTTTTTCATCAAAGATCAATACATCGCCTGTAAAGGTGGCCACGATGATATGGCCGTTTGCATAAATCGGCGGGGTGCCCATGAAGCCGCCTTCGTTCTTAAGGTCGCCACTTAGCTTGTGCCTCCACGTTACCTTGCCGGTGGAGTCGGTGCATACAATTTCATCGCCCATGGTATTGTACAGCTTGCCCTTGTCGTACAAGCCTCTCGACCCCTGGAACGATTGCAATGAAGAAACATTCGATTGCCCGATATTCAAATAACCGGCCTTCCAGTTGGCATTTGCGGGCGCGCCGCCGGCAAAGCCGTTACCCGCATCCATATTGCCTGCACTGCTTTTTAGTTTCGAGCGTTCCTGCACTTTTTTATCCAGGTAGTCGGCTTGCTTTTTATATACTGTTTTCTTTTTTGTTCCAGATCCCACCACTACCACTTCGGAGAGCACGGTGTCCTTGTCCTTATCGTCGCGCTGGCTCACGATCACTTCATTCAGGTTGGAGAATACGGGCGCCGATGTGGCGCGGATGGCCTTTGCTTCCAGTATTTCACCCGTTGATTGTTTTATTTTATACAGTGCACCGGAAAAAGTGGTAACGTACAGTAAATCGTCCTTGGCTACGGGTGCGGTCATGATGTCGCTATCGATCCATTTCTGCCAAAGTATTTTGCCGGTTTTCAGTTCAATCGCTATCAGCACATGCGTGGGTGTGATGGATGAAGCATTGGTTGCCCCGGCATTGGTATTTGTATTTGCATTGGATTTGGTTATGGCCTTCTCGTTGCCGCGATAAGGAGCGGGATAGGCCGTAAACACGATGCCATTGGCAATGGTAGGCATCGACATCAGGGGGTCGCCAAGCCAATACGACCAAAGCTGTTTCCCGGTTACGAGGTCGCAGGCGAAGATGGTGCACGACTCGGTATTGAACACGATGATGCTGTCCTGTATAGCGGGCGAAGATGGCCCGTCGTCATCGAGGTTTATGCCCCAGGCAAGCTGCCCTGTAACAGCATCGAAGGCATAGTATTGTTTGCTGCCGAATCCACCGCTTAAATACACTTTTCCATTTACTACCGCGGGTGTAGGCACCAGCGTTTGCACGGGCAGCTTGATATAATAACCATAATCGGTTTGCTGTAAGTAGTTCTTTATGGTGGTCGTGGTAACGTGGCCCTGCCGGAATGTTTTGGGTGGGCTGAATGACCGGTTATTGTTAAGCGAGAGGATGTCCGGGAGTATATCACGTCCATCACTAACCGAATCTGTTGTAGAAGCTGCGCTGTTGGCAGATGGTTGGTTGTATACGAAGGCCCATGTGGCAAATAAGGTAATGCTTACCGCCAGCAGGGCAAGGGATGATGTTGCCCTTCTCATATTAAGAAGTTTGAATGTACCGATGGGATGCGGCGGCGGCAGGAATTACATAAACGAACGGAAGCCGTGGATGGGTTTTATGATTTTATTAGAAATTGACCGGTGGCTTTTTATTCGACTCCACCCAGATCATCATCCTTTCCACCATTTTATAAGTAGCAGGGCAATACTCAACGTTTTGCTTATACACGTGCATGTAATCGATCATGCGCCTTTTGGTATGATGGGGAAAGCCGGCGCAGTCGGCGGGCCGCACCTCATAGATGCTGCATTTGTTGGTGGATAGGTCCAGGAACTGGCAGGGTTGTGATTTATTCATCCAATCGTTCTCGCGTTTATCCAGGTACAGCCATTTGTCCTTGAATTGCTGGGGAGTCATATTCAGGTGTGCTGAAATACGCCTGATGTCCTTGGGGGTAAATGTAGGCGACATCGTCTTACAGCAATTAGCGCAGGTAAGGCAATCTACCTCCTGCCATACCGCCTGGTCTGAAAGCAGGGCCGCGGCGTCCATTTTCCGTGGAGCTTTTTTTTCAAGGATGGAAAGGAATCGCCTGAATCTTCTTTTATTATGACGGACTTTTATCCTGAACGACCGCAAGTTAACTGGCTGCATCTGTATTGAGATTGGAAAATTGAATACTAATACTAAATTGTTAGCGAAAATAATTGTTTCATTACACAAAACATTCAAATACCTGCATTAATTCACTATGTGGGAGCCATATAAAAAAGGATTCAGGGCTTACTTGCAGCTGGAGAAGTCCCTTTCGGAGCACTCAGTGGAGGCATATTCGCGTGACATAGACAAGCTCACGCAATATCTTCAATCCGTAAACAGGCTGGTGAAGCCCGGCGAACTGGAGTTGAAAGACCTGGAATCATTCGTGAAATGGGTGGCGGACCTGGGCATGACGGCCAGTTCGCAAGCCCGCATCATTTCGGGCATAAGACAGTTTTACCGCTACTGCCTCCTGGAACAGGTGAGCGCTAATGATCCTACTATATTGCTGGAGGCGCCTACCACTAAACGTTCGCTGCCCGATGTACTGAGCTTTGAAGAAATAGAGCGCATCATCAATGCCATCGATCTCAGCAGTATGGAGGGGGGAAGGAACAAAGCCATCCTGGAGACCATGTATAGCTGCGGGTTGCGCGTAAGCGAGGTCATCAACCTGCATATTTCAAACTTGTACCTTGATGTAGGCTTCATACGTGTTATCGGCAAAGGCAACAAGGAGCGGCTGGTGCCCATTGGCAGCAGCGCAATAAAATACCTGAACATATACAGGAAAGATATCCGCGCTCACATCGATATCAAGCCCGGTAACGAGGACATTGTGTTCCTCAACCGGCGCGGCAGCCGCTTAAGCAGGGTGATGATATTTTACATCATCAAGGACCTGGCCCAGCGTGCCGGCATTACCAAAAATATCTCTCCGCATACGTTCAGGCATTCATTCGCCACGCACCTCGTGGAAGGCGGCGCCGACCTGCGTGCAGTGCAGGAAATGCTAGGCCATGAAAGCATTACCACTACAGAGATCTACACGCATATAAACAGGGAATTTTTAAGAGATACATTGCACATGTACCATCCTGCCTTTAAAACTTAGCCTTCCGTTAGTCCCTGCTGCTTACCGCTTCTTCTTTCTTATTATCTTTTATGGCCAGGGATTGCGCATTCCGAAGCAGGTTCAAAAACTCCGAACGGTAACCTTCCGCGTCATTGCCCAGGGCATTTTTTGCAAGATGCCATGCCCGGTCATACGAAGCGTTCTGTTTGAACTCCGAGTTTCTCAGCACCAGCCCGAACGATGCCACCGCGGCGGCGAACCGGAAGTTTTCAGAAGCGTCTTCCAGCGAAGATTGCTTGTCCATCACTACCTGCTCCAACAGCATCGATTTGTCTTCGTCCGGCTTTTTGTAACGAAATTTGATCGTCATCATTTCTTCTGAAATGATCACCGCGGTCCCTTTCTGGTATTTCAGCTGGTCTGCCTTCATTATAAACTTTGATTGTACACCCACGGGGATTATTTCATACAGCGCTGTAACGGTATGGCCGCTGCCCAGGTCGCCCGCGTCTTTTTGATCGTTGTTGAAATCTTCTTTGGCAAGGATGCGGTTTTCATATCCTATCAGGCGGTAGGCCTGCACTTTTGCGGGGTTGAACTCTATCTGCAGCTTTACGTCTTTAGCGATGGTGAACAAGGTGCCCCCGAACTCATTGACCAATACTTTTCTTGCTTCGGTTATGTTATCTATGTAAGAATGGTTGCCGTTGCCTTTGTCGGCCAGGCGCTGCATTTTGCTATCCTGGTAGTTGCCGGTTCCATATCCCAGTACGGTGAGGAACACGCCGCTTTTGCGTTCTTCTTCAATTAGTCTTTCCAGCTCGTCGTTGCTGCTGATGCCTACGTTGAAATCGCCATCTGTGCAAAGGATCACGCGGTTATTGCCTTCCTTGATGAAATTTTCACGGGCGATGCGATAAGCGAGTTGAATGCCTTCGCCACCGGCGGTGGAGCCGCCTGCTTCAAGCCGGTCGATGGCGTCTTTGATCTTCATTTTTTCGTAACCGTTAGTGGAGGGAAGCACGAGGCCGGCGCTTCCGGCATATACTACCATGGCTACTTTGTCCTGCTGGCGCAGTTGGTCCACCAGCAGTTTCATGGATGCCTGCACTAATGGAAGCTTGTCGGGTTGGTCCATAGAGCCGGAGACGTCGATCAGGAATACTAGGTTGCTGGGTGGCAGGTTGTCAACCGGTATTTTCTTTCCCTGCAATCCTATCATTGCCAGTTTGTGTTTATTGTTCCAGGGGCATTCGGCAATTTCTGTATTGATGGAGAATGGATGCTCGTTTTCCGGTTGGGGATAGTCGTATTTGAAATAGTTGATCATTTCTTCTATTCTTACAGCTCCGGCGGGAGGGAGTTGCCCAACCTGCAAAAAGCGGCGCACGTTGCTGTAGGAAGCTGCGTCCACATCGATGGAGAAAGTGGAAAGCGGGTTGTCGATGGCGCCGAGAAATTTGTTTTCTTCAATCACATCATAACCCTCGGTGTTGTGGCCGGGCGCCTGGCGCCAATACTGGTCATTAGTGCTTACAAGGCCTCGCAGTTGAATGGACGGCGAATAGTTTTCTATCTTTATACCGGGCACTTTCCCAGCCAGTGCGTTTTCCATCCCCTTGTTGCCAGGTTTGGTTTTTATTTGCTTGGCGGAAATTTTAGTACTGGAGTAAGCAACACTTTTCTTTTTTACGGTGGCATGCCCGGTTACCACTACCTCCTGCAGGCTGGCAGTGATGCCGGCCAGTGTAATGTTTACGGGCTTGCCGTCGTTTTGTACTGAAATTTCTTTAGAAACATACCCAACGGAAGACACTACCAGGATAGCTTTTTCACCGGGTATTTTCAGGGTAAAAGCGCCGGTAGCGTCGGTAATGGTCGAGGTTTTTGTTCCTTTTATGGTTATGGATACATCAGGCATTCCATTGCCTGCTTCATCCGTAACGCGGCCATTGATGGTAAATCCTTCCCAATGCCTGAAAGCGCTCATTAAAAGTATGATGAAGCCTCCTACCAGAATAAAGTAACGCATACAGTTGAATTTTAGATTGTGCAATTAGTTTTATTGAACGATGAGTTTGCCGGTGCCTATGGTTTTACCCTTTCTGTTCATGATGGCCACTATATATTGCCCCGCGATGATGTGGTTTTTAAGCCGGAAAGACAGCATATCAACTTTAGCATCGATGTGCACGATTTCTTCCTGCAACACCTGGCCGGTGCTGGAAAGCACGTGTATATAGTATTTCCCTTCGCCGGTTTTGTATGAAATATGGACGAGCGCGCCTGGCTTTGCCGCATTTGGATATAACAGCAAGGATTTTTTGCCGATGCTGTCGGCGATGATGTTGCCGAACTTGTGAAAGATGGTTTGTTTGGGTTTCTTTGGTACTGTTACCAAGACCCCATAATTGTCCATTACGGTGCGCTCGACCAATATTACAATAACAGGCGATGCTGCATTGTGGGTAGTGTCCAGATATACTTCTTTTTCCTGGTATCCCACGCAGCTTACCACCAGGGTAGTGGGTTTGCCTTTCAATAGCCGGATCTGAAACTTGCCATTCATGTCGGCGGTAACTCCCTGCTTTGTGCCCTTGATCATGACCGTTGCAAATGGCACCGGAGTACCTTCTTCACCCTCTAACCTTCCTTCGATCTTGTAAGGAGTTAATTCCGGTTGTTGCTGGCGTGCTTCGGGCGCAGCGTCATTTACTTTGCACTTCACGGGCTGCTGCGCTTTGGGATGGCAGGTATCTCTTAATAAGAACCCTTGCGCCATGGATTTATTGGCCACTAGTAGCGCGGGTACAAAAAAGCTAAGAACGTATTTATACCAGCTCGTGGGCTTTTGCACACCGGCGGTGATGTCCCTGTTCAATTGTTCAGGATGAAATCTTCCGCAGGTGTTGCCTGTATAATTGGAAAAATAGTCGAGCAGCTGGCGGTCGGTCATGGAACTGAAATCGACCACGGTTTTCTGGCAGCTTAGGCAAAACCTGCCTTTGTCGGCGGGTTTCATTGCTGCCCAGTCCTCGTGGCAGGGTGTTGGAATGCGAAGGTGTAGTGGTTGTTTCATGTGCCGTAGTTGTGGTTATATATGCGCGGTGGCTTCGCCACCGCGCGTTGTCATGCCCGCTATTTCATTTTTACAAGGAAATCGATATTCTTATCTATGGACAAGATCAGCAAACAGGTAGCTGTACAAAACACGGGACTGGTAATGCAGTGATGGCCTTGCCAACTTCCATCATTCAGCTGTATCTGCATCAACCGGCCGGTAGTTTTTTCGAACCAGCTCTTCCAACTATTGTCTCCGCTGATGATGAGCGATTCGCCGGTCATTAGAAAGCTCACGAATTCTTCTCCCCCGTTGTTGCCAAATCCTCTCAGCACATCATCATCCTGCGCTCTTTTAGCGGCGGCATTGCGAATACCATAACCGGTAACCACTACTTCGGCTTCTGTTTTGCTCATGCCTGCCTTTTCGAGGTTCTCCCGCGTAACTTTCGCATCTTTATCCAGCTTGCCTTCTTTCTTTGCCTTTGCGATAGTTTCTTCCGCCAATTGTGCATCCCTTGCGGCGCCGCGTGCGGAGCCTGAAACCGAGTACAGCATCACACCTGCAGCCTTGCCGGTAACAGCGGCATTGGTCTTGGTATCATAATTACTTTTCAGGTAGGTCCTCGATTGGTTTAATGCCCTGTCATCTACTTTGGCGCCTGCTTCCTTTGCTGTTTCCAGCGCATTGTTTGCAAGGGCCGATTGCAGCACGGGCGCCCATCCGCCATCTTTCCAGCTGCCGTCGCTGTCCTGCGATTGCTGAATTTTAGCAATGCATTTGTTCAGCGCTTTTTGTATGCGTTGTTTTTGTGCATTGTCTTCTTTCAGGTAATGCAGCAGGTTGGTAAAGAACTGCGATGTAAGAATGGCATCGATGTTCCGTCCGAGCTTTGATTGTGGTTGCGTATTGGTAAGCTGTGTAATGAACCTGGCCTGCTCAGGTGTATTTTCAACGGTCTGCAACAGGTACTCCAATGCTTTACTTAGGTTAGAGGAGTAATTGCCTTTGACGAGCGTGTTGCCATTTCTTAGCAGCGCCATTGCCACCAGTGCGGTAGTGGCGGGGTCTGTTTGTACTGCGTGTGGATCGCGGACGTCCTGACGGTGATGGCTACCCGCGCCCCATCCCCCATTCTGCGCCTGCGCCTGCGCAATCCAAGCCAATCCTTTATTAAGGGATGATTCTACGAGGCTCCTGTTATGGATGGCCAGCGCCGTATCGTATGTTTCCAAACCCAGGAATGTTTTAAAAATGCAGGCTTTTTCAGGGGCTGCGCATACTTCGGTTTCTACGGATGGTTTCTTTTTGTTGGTAAAGGCCGCCAGGAGCAAGGCGGCGCCCAGCCCGGCTACAAAGAGTAGCCCGGCCATGGTTTTTGATCTGAACTTCATGGCTGAATATTTAGTGAATAGATGAAAATTGCGATCTCTTGTAACAATGGATGCAGCCTTTGCGTTGATTACACAATCTTCTTTTTGAAAATTCTTTTAATTATTTTCGGGCATTGAGCTTTTTAAAGAACATATCCCCTTCTTCGTGCAGCGATGCGGACCTGGTAAAAACTTACCAACAAAACGGGCAAATGGAAGTATTGGCCGAGCTGTACCAGCGATATATGGAGCTGGTATATGGCGTATGCCTGAAATACCTGTCCGAAGCAGAATTTGCCAAAGATGCGGTCATGAATATTTTCGAGGAACTGGTACAAAAACTGCAGCACCACGAGGTGGATAATTTCCGGGGCTGGCTGTATACGGTAGCTAAAAACCACTGCCTTATGCAGCTTAGAAGCAGGAAGAACATTAAAATTACCGAATTGACCACGGTAATTGTGCAAACAGAAGAAAACCTGCATCTGAACGGTGAGCTTGAAAAAGAAGACCACCTCCGGAAAATGGAGAATTGCCTGAAAACTTTACCAGCGGAGCAACAACAATGTGTAGAATTGTTTTATTTACAGGGTAAAAGCTATAACGAGATCGTGGAAACCACGGGCTTCGACTGGAAACAGGTACGCAGTTATATACAAAATGGAAGAAGGAACCTGAAAATTTGCATGGAGAAAACTGTAAGCGATTTGAAATTCGAGGTTTGAAAAATGTAAATACTATTGGACACCGGTAATAACGATATTAAACACTATACAGCGGAAGACATTTCACGCTACTGGCAGGGCAAACTATCCCCGCAGGAAATGCGCGCCATGGAAATAGCAGCGATGGACGATCCTTTTCTCGCAGATGCCATGGAAGGTTATTCCAATGCCCAGCCCGAAAACATAACCGCAAGCATCCGCGACCTCCACAACCGCCTCAACGAACGTACAGGCGCCGTTGTGTCCATGCGCAGGAAACGGCGCTGGTTAAGCATAGCTGCGGCCATTATACTATTGTGCGGATCAGGCATCGTCACCTATACCTGGCTGGTGCAGAACGATAGCGCCACAAATAAATTAACACAGGCCGAACCTACAGGTGAACATGAAAAAGAAAAACTGCTTTTGCAGCCACAAACGCAACAGGATACGCTTACATCGAACACAGCTGGCAACAGCACCAGCGATACGGCGGCAGGATTAAAAGATACTTATGCATCAGCGGGCAAACAGCCCAATGAAACTCCGCAAACCGTGGCGGCTACCCAAAATACATGGCAATCCACCGCCGATACTACAGCAGTTGTTTCCAACAAACTGGCTGACGCATCAAAAGACGGTCTTATAAGTTCCCGTAAGCCGGACCAAACGTTGCGCTACACGTCAGAGAAAAAAGTCACGCAGCCATTAGATACCTTGTTCATTGCATCGAACGAAACAAACAGGAAGACATCGGACCTGCTTCAAGGGAAAGTGGAAGGGCTGTCCAACCGGAACGCTCCCGCCAACATTACACTACCGCCTGCAAGGAAGGATAATGAAGCGGACCGCTTTTTAAGCCTCAATAACTTCAGGGGGCGGGTGCTCGACAACCGCAATGAGCCCATTCCAAATGCCACCATCCGCAATAACAGTGCTACCATAACCGCCACTGATCAGCAAGGCAATTTCCAGATCCGCAGCTTCGACAGCGTGTTGAACCTGTCCGTTTCATCTGTCGGATACGAGCCCAGGCAGTTGACGATGCGGAACAACCAACCCCAGGACGTAGTGCTGGATGATGCAAATAAAAAATCACTGGAGCAGGTAGTGGTAACTGGTTATGGAAACCAGAAGAAACGGGATAAGGCTGAATCCCGTACAACGTCCAGCGCCAAATTAAAGGTGTTTGTGATAGACGCCGAGCCCGTAGTAGGCTGGGACGAATACAACCGGTATATAGAAGAAAACAAGCGTATCGATAGTACGGCCGGTGGGGTTAAGGGCGAAGTGGTTGTTGCCTTTACCGTATCAAAGACCGGCAAGCTCTCCAATTTCACCATCGAAAAATCCTTTGGAAAACAATACGATGCGGAAGCCATCCGCCTTATCAAGGAAGGCCCAGCCTGGAAGGTTTTAAAGAACAAAAAGACCAGGGGCCAGATCATTATACCGTTTTAATCCCTCCAATAACCACACAACACAAAGCGGCAACTATCAACGTTGTTTTCCCATACCTTTGGCCAAAATTCGTTTGTCATGAAAAGAATACTTTTCCTATCTGCTTTTTCCTTATCGATCGCAATGGCCGATGCGCAGACACTGAGGACACCGGCTCCCTCTCCTACACAAACCCTTCGCCAGGATTTTGGCTTATCGACCGTTGAGCTTTCTTATTCACGCCCGAGCATAAAAGGCCGCAAGGTTTTTGGCGACCTGGTGCCTTTTGGCAAAGTATGGCGCACAGGGGCCAACCAGGCCACCACCATTACATTCGGCGAAGAAGTAATGATCGGCGATAAAAAAGTACCTGCGGGCAAATACGGCATTGTGACCATTCCCGAAAAAGACCAGTGGACCGTTATCATCACCAAGCAACTGGACGTTACCAGCCCGGCCGCCTACAAACAAGACCAGGACGTGGTAAGAGTTACCGCCAAACCCATGACGCTGCCCTTTAGCGTAGAAACCTTTACCATGACCTTCGACGATGTAAAGGCCAACACCATGCAACTCGGCATGCTGTGGGATAAGACCATGCTGAGCATTCCCATAAAAGTGGATGTAGACACCAGGATCATGGCGCAGATAGACAATATCATGAACAGGGACAACCGTCCTTATTTCAATGCAGCCATGTATTACGTTGACAATGGTAAGGACCCCGCCAAAGCGCTGACCTGGTTCGACAAAGCGCTGGAGCAAAACCCGAAAGCATTTTGGGTACACCACCAGAAAGCGAACCTGCTGGCTAAAATGGGTAAGAAACAAGAAGCTATTGCATCCGCCAACAAATCGATCGAGCTGGCCAAAGAAGCAAAGAACGACGATTACGTAGCCTTAAATGAAAAGCTGCTGGCAACATTGCAATAATAATCGATGAAAATTATTCCGATAGGGCTGGCCTAAGGTCAGCTCTTTTTTTGTGCGTTTGTGGCAGTACTTTTTACAACCGGATCGAGCATTATGCTTAGCATCACAACACCCAACGCGCCGATAGCATTCAGCCACAGGAATCCGATATTGGAGTACTTAAAAGAAAGCATCACTCCCGCTTCTACCACCAGCGCTGAAATGAATACAGCCGTAGACCCGATACGCTTCAGGTAAAATGCCACGAGAAAGATACCGAGTATTACGCCGTAAAATAATGAGCCCAGAATATTTACCGCTTCGATAAGACTATTGCCCAATACCGTTGCAAATTGCGCCACAATAATGCAAAACACGCCCCAGAGAAACGTGTACCATTGCGACCACCGGTATTCAGCCTTTTGCTCAAGCTGCCGCCTGGAGAACCGTTTATGAAAATCGACCATGGTGCTGGACGCAAGCGAGTTCAATGCGGCCGCAATAGACCCCCATGCTGCTAAAAAGATCACTGCTATTAATAGTCCCACCAATCCCTTGGGAAGGTAATCTACCACGAAACGCAGGAAAATATAATTGGTATCGTTGTGCTCTCCCTGAACATCGGGCCGTTTAAGTATCTCTTTAAACGAAGCGCGCAAGCTATCGGATTGTTTATTCAAGGCCTCCCATGCCGCTTCGTGCGCTCCATTATTTACCCACTGCTGCAGGTATTGTTTCTTTACAATGTTTACTGAATCATATTGCCGCTGTATCTGCTGCACCTGCTGCGCATAAGCGGTGTTCTTTGCCTTGTCTACCTGTGATTGATTAAAGAATAAAGGGGCGGGATTGAACTGGTAAAACACAAATACCAATGCGCCTACCAATAAGATCAGGAATTGCATGGGCACTTTCACCAACCCGTTCA
Source organism: Chitinophagaceae bacterium (assembly GCA_035628135.1). Classification (GTDB taxonomy): domain Bacteria; phylum Bacteroidota; class Bacteroidia; order Chitinophagales; family Chitinophagaceae; genus DASPKM01. The sequence continues at coordinate 193,808 of DASPKM010000006.1, forward strand.
TCAGCAAACCGAGCCTGCTTTCCGAAGTGGATTTTGCAGTGAGGTACCGTCCTACCTGCGATTGGTCCGTACCGAAATAAGAAAGCGCTAAAAAAAACCCGCCGATGATGCCGCTCCAGATGTTGTACCTGTCCGTCCAATCGAAGCTGCCTTTTTCCGCTCCGGTGGTAATTACATTCAGTTTGTCTGCACGTCCGCTTACGCGTAGCGCATCGGTAAAGCTCATGTTATCGGGCAGCATGGTAATTACCAGGTAAGCAGCCAGGAACATGCCGGCGAAAATGATGATCAATTGCAATTGCTGCGTATAAGCAACGGCCTTGGCGCCTCCTGTAACGGTATAAATGATCAGCAAGCCGCCCATGAAGATGTTGGTCCAGGTAATGTCCCACCCCAGCAATGCAGACAGAATGATAGATGGCGCTGCTACACTGATGCCGGTTGACAATCCTCTCTGCAATAAAAATAAAAACGAAGTAAGCGCTCTGGTCTTTACGTCGAAGCGCTGTTCCAGGTACTCGTACGCGGTAAAAACCTTCAGCCTGTTGAAGATGGGGACGAACGTAATACACAATACCACCATGGCCAATGGTAAACCGAAATAATATTGCACGAAGCGCATGCCATCGGTATAAGCCTGGCCAGGCCCTGATAAAAATGTAATGGCGCTGGCCTGCGTGCCCATGATGCTCAGCAACACGAGGTACCATGGGAGCGTGCGGTTACTAAGAAAATAACCCTCCAGGTTTTTGGTAGTGCGGCTTTTATATAATCCGTACAGGATAATGCCAAGCAGCGTGATTGCTAAAACTATCCAGTCGGGCAGCCTCATGCAAAATTTTTGGTAAAGAGATAAAATAGAATGATCAGCAGCACCAGGAAGCCTATTACCAGCGCATACCAGTGTTGCCATTTTTTAAAGACAGGCACTTTATCGTCAGTATCGTTCATGTTATCTTCTTCTTATCAGCCCGCTCACAAGCAATCCAATGGCAAGCCCTATCAGCAGGCCTATGTGAACGCGTTTAATAAATACCCCTAAGAGCAGGCCGCCGACAATTGCTACAACAAGCGCCACGTTCCTGCGGTTCCGCGATGGTTGCGCCATGCTCAGAATGCTTTTTTGAAATTCAATGCGATAATATTCGCCAATAAGCGGTATGCGCCCGGCACGCCTGCCGGAAGCTGCCTGAAAAATACCAGTCCCGTATAAACGAACTTTCCCTTGCCATAATCGGCGATGATCAGGCTTCCCTTTTGCTCCGGCTCGGATGGATCGTTCATGGCAAGCACTGTTTCATATTTTGGGTCTAACTGGTCTGCAAAATAAATACCGCGCTCCTGTACCCAATCATTGAAATCATTTTCGCTGATCTTATTGGGAAAATTCAATACAGGATGTTCGGGTTTCAGGAAGGTGACCTTTGCTGTTTCGTCGGTAACACGGTTGCGGCTTACGACAAAGGGATAGGGACCGATCTTGCTGGCACGCAGGGGACCAGCAAAGTTGTTGGTATTGTATTGAACTATCAGGTTTCCGCCCTGGTTCACGTACTCCATCAATACATCATATTTGTCTGCCAGGTAATTCTGCACGTTGTAAGCGCGCACGCCGGTAATCACTGCGTCGAATGTTCTGAGGGTGGCAGGCGTGATGTCTTTCTCTTTTAACATCACTACATCATACCCCATTTGCACCAGGGCTTCGGGAATTTTATCACCCGCGCCCTCGATATAACCCACACGCTTACCCGCAGTTTTAACGTCGGCCACTACCAGTTTTACCTCCGCTATGGTGAAGTAGTCTAACCGCGGAATGTGATCGTAGGAAATTGTGCGCAACTCTCTGGCGTCGGTGGTGACGGTATCGATCGAGAACCTCATCCGGGACCTTGCCACTTGTGTAACGGTATTTTTCCGCTGGGCCTGGTACGGGTAAGTGCCGTTGCTGGAAGGACCGGATATTACATCCAAGCCTATAGTATGCGACACCATTGTCTGTACAGGCGGCGTATTCCTGCCTTGCTTGCGCGTAATGACGTTAAAGGGCTTGGGTTCATTGGTATTCAGCAAAACCACTTCTGGTTCAAAACGGGCTGTAACCGCAGGCAGTACCGTTACGGGTTGATACAATTCTCCTTTTACAGGATCCGTGAACTTATATTTTACCGGGCGTGTAAATGCGATGTCCTGTCCTTCTACGTTCAAAACAAACACGGCTTCATACGCGGGCTTGCTTTCAGGATTGCCGATCAGCAAGGGATCGTTTACATTGAAGCTGCCCGGGCTCATTTCTTTTTCCAGCCAATAAGGTTGAGTGATCGGTTTGTTGGTGGCAACGGGCAAGGTTTTGCCAAAGGTCATATTGCGGTTGGTGGCCAATGCCTGGTTGTATGCCGTATCGAAACCTTCAACGGAAATAGTCTTTGCGGTTATTGCAGGCAGCAGGCGGTTGATCAGCGCAAAATTAAACCGCAACGAATCGCCCTGCACCGCATACGGTGTATTGGTGGTGGCGTCCAGCCACAGCCCACTGCAAGCTTCAATTAGCTGAACGATCTCTTTCAGCTTCTGCGATCTCCAATATTCATCCTTCAGATTATTCATCTCCTTGTAGAGGTTTACAAGGCCCGGCACTGAGCGCTCAGGATTGGTGATAGAATAATTGCTGATGAGCTGCTCTATCAAAGATTGTACTTTCCGTCCGCCTTCTACCCTGCTCCAATCGGTTGCCACTCCTTCGAACACATCGCCGGTGGCCGACGTTCCTTCCACCGGAAGGAAATATTCAAAGGCCTGTCCACGGCCGCGGGGCACGCCAAATCCCTGGCTTTTGTGCTGGCTGCGGCTTTCGGCGGCTATCTCACCATAACTTTTTCCCAGCAAGGCACTATATGCGCCCACATCCATTCTCAATGCATCCGGCGGGGGCGTTGCGTTCTGAGGAATGAAACTGTTCCATACTATTCTCTTTGCCTGCCATACCGTAACACCGTTCTTCAATTGTTGCGGAAAACGGCCAGGGTCTGCCGCAGCCTTAAAAGCCTCTCTCGCCAGTACCGCCGAACCCGAATGGTGGCCATGGCCCGCCCTGCTGTCTTCAGGAAAGCGCGTAATGATTACATCCGGGCGAAACCTGCGGATAACCCACACCACATCATGCAGAATTTTTTCCTTGTCCCAGATCCTGAATGCTTCCTCTGTATTTTTTGAGAACCCAAAATCGTAAGCCCTGGTAAAAAATTGTTCCGCGGCATCGATCCTTCTCGCCGCGAGCAGTTCCTGCGTCCTGATCATTCCCAATTCAATTCCCTGCTCATTGCCGATGAGGTTTTGCCCTCCATCGCCCCGGGTAATTGACAAATAACCGGTCCTGTACAATTTTTCCTTGGAGAAATAAGTGAGCAATCTCGTATTCTCATCATCGGGGTGGGCGGCCACGTACAGCACCGATCCCAGGGTGTTCAATTTTTTAAGTTGCAGTAATATTTCAGCGGAAGTATAAGAAGGAGGAGTCTGACCCAGGCATGCGCCTGTAACAGTCAGTAAAGCAAGCAATAGAGTTGTCCTCATGAAATAGTAGCTTTTGGAAGGTCAAAGTAAAACAAAGCGCAGCCGGTATCCACCCCGCTTATACAAAAGTTTTGCTAACAATTACTGCCCTACCAGGAAAACCGCGTTGCACAACAGCAATTTGCCATTTTCCCAAAAACTCCTGAACAGCACGGCATCGGCCAGGTATACTACATTTCCCCTGCCCAGGTCCTGTACGCCAAACAGAAGCCCATCCTTGAGCCTTTCTTTGGTTTTGCTGCCCGCGAAGCCGCTAACATGATTATCCTTCTTAAGCACCCCAACGTTCCACCCGCCTTCTTTGATGAACTCGTAAATATTGTCGTCCTGCTTCAGGGTGTAATACGTGTCTCCATACCCAAATGCAAGCGGATGCGAATTGTCCAGTTGCACCCTGTACACCGAACCGGGAATGCTGGTAACCAGGAAATCCCTTTCGCGGTTCTCGTACCTTCTTAGCAGGGAATAATCGTCTTTCTTTTCTTCTTTCTTATCGTCCTTTTTTTCTTCGCCCTTCAGCTTCAACCCCCATTCGGCCCTGCTTAACTGCGCCACCGCATTTTCCAGTGCAACGATCCTTCCGCCCTGCTGTACCCAGGTCTTGAGCTGGTCGGCCGAGGCCTTATCGTTCAGGAACCTGTAAAACCCATCTGGCATTATCAACACGTCGATGTCTTTCCAACTGGCCCTGGGCAATTCATCGTGGTTGATGAGCGTGAGCGGGTAACCGAGCTGCTGTTCAAAGAAATGCCAGATCTCTCCCGCCGCATTGGAGCCGATGCCGGACCCGGTAACCATCGCCACCTTGGGAGCTTTGATGATGCGCACGCGATCGCTGCCAACGTCGAAGCCTTTGTCTACAAAACCCGATTCAAGGGCATACACATCGATGCCTGTGTTCATAGCAGCATCAGTCACCGCTTGAGCCAAATTGGCTACCTGCGCATTTGCGGCCCGGGTAATGATCAGTGAACCCTTTTCGAAGTTGCGGCCTTTAAAAACGAACGCCTGCTCCGCATACCGCACCTTGATCTTTTGTTGCAAGAGATTGGACAAGAATTTTGCACTTTGCAGTCCGTCCCAGCTCGCAACATAAGCATATGCGGGTTGTATAGCCATGGCCATTGTTGGACTGGCGTGCTTGCCAGACGATGCCACAAAATTATTTACTGCGTATGCCTGCAATCCATAAGCATAGGGAAGCGCCCACGCCGTGATATCATAGGTTGCCGAATCACTAAGCTTTGAATTGCGCTCAAATAGCACACGTATGAGATTTGATTTGGATTGATTCATGTTAATGACAATATCCGACGCACCGGCCCTGAAGCTCTCGGACCTGCCCGTATTATAGTTTATGCCGTTAAACGTTCCGTCATTGAGATTGGCCCAATCGATGCCGTTCCTGTCGAGCAACTGTACGAGGCGGGTAAGGCGGTCGCCCTTATCAGATTTGATGATCACGGCTTTGAACTCACCACCCGGGGCATTGACAGCATCATTAAAATATTTCCTGAATTCTTTTTGCACACGCGCCGCGTTTTGCGAAGTAACTTCGATGGTAGCGAGCGAGGTAGTAAAATGATGCTCGAGCCTGTCGGCCAGAGTAAGCGTGTCCTCGTCTTCGGTTACCACTGCCAATCCTCCCCTGCTGTGGCCGCCCTGTTCATAGGTCATGCCGATGGCGCCGTTATATGTCGGGTAGGTATCACCGTAACTTGGATAAAAAAGGTCGAAGCGTTCTTTGGTAAAGTACAACCAGCCGGCCTGATCGAAATATTTTGCATTGTTGCGCCCGATCATGGTTTGAAACTCGCGCTGCCAGGGAGTGATCACTTCATGAAAAGGCTCCGCGGCGGGCGCGAAATAATAGGGCTCATTGAATCCCTGTTCATGAAAGTCAACGTGCACCTGGGGCAACCATTCATTGTATTTTTTAATGCGTTGCTGCGTTTCCACCTGCGATTGCCAGGCCCAGTCGCGGTTAAGGTCGAAATTATAGTGATTGGTCCTGCCGCCCGGCCAGGGCTCGCTGTGCTCGCGGCTTTGCGGGTCGGCATTCGGCTTATTGCCTACTACCGATGTAAACCAGTTTACATACCGGTCGCGGCCATCGGGATTTAAACAAGGATCGATGATGACCACGGTATTTTTCAACCATTCCTTTGTACGCGTGTTCGAGGGATCCGCCAATGCGTGCAGGGTTTTCATGGCGGCTTCGCTGGACGAAGGCTCATTGCCATGCACATTGTAGCTAAGCCATACTATCACGATGCCATCTTCTGTTGGCGCGGCCCGGTCCTTGGTTGCATTGGCCAGCCGCAGGTTGTTCATGCGGATGCTTTCCAGCCTTGCCATGTTTTCGGGCGAAGAAAAAAAAGCGAGGTATAAAGGCCTGCCTTCGTAGGTTTCGCCATACTGTTCCAGCTTCATTCTATTCGGTACGGCCTGGCTTACATACTTAAAATATTCTACGATGCGGTAATGGGGTGTATACCGGTCGCCTAGTTTATAGCGAAGAAATTGATCGGGCGATTGCACCACTTGCGCCAATGAGCTCACAACACATCCAAGCAGGAAAACAACGGTCAGGATTTTTTTCATAATACGCATTGAATAATTGCGTGAAGCTATGAAAAAAAGCGGCCACAACATGGCCGCTTTTAATTTGGAACCGGGAAATTTCTATTCGATAATTCCCCATTCTTTATTTCAAAATTCTTAAGGTTTCAATACTTTCTTCAACTCTCCTACATCCACCGCCAGCCTTGCAAACAGGAAACGGCCGTTGAAGCCGAACTGGTTTGCATTGAACAGGAAGCGGCCGCGGTTAGAAGCATCGCGGGCGGCGCTGTAACCTCCCAACGATTTTTCAGTACCCAATGCGCTTTGCACAGGATTGCCGTATACAGCAGAAGGATCGTTGCGGGGGTCAACAAATACGCGCTCCGGGTAAATATCGAACACATTGTTTGCGCCAACGGAAATACTCAATCCACCCACGGGTCTCCAGGTAACTACCACATCAGTGCTCCACCTCGCGTCGAAAGTTTGGTCGGTTCCAAGGCCCACATCGTTCCAGTAAACACCCGCGGCCGACCTTGAAGCGGGATCGACGTTGTGAATGTATTGCACTTCGCCGAACCTTACGGTGCGTACCTGGAAGTTCCATTTCCTAAGGTCGTAACCAAAGGTGAGGTTGATCTTATTGCGGGGCTGTGCCACTTCAATGCGCGAACGCTGTTGGCGATCGAAGAGTGCGGTGCTCAGGTCGTTGGCCGGGTTCTTGGTGGCATCGGAAAGGCTTGGGTTGTTCACCGGGTCATCGATAACAGAATTGGTCTTCAAAGGACCAACCACGCTGTTATGATTGAAATTCGCGGCAGCGCTGAGCATGGCATTGCCATTGCCCATGCGGAAGCGGTTAGTAATAACGATGTCGAGACCCTTTGTTTCGGTATTCACCGCATTTGTCCAGAACTGCAGGGCAGTAATGGATGCATCCACGCCATTGCTGTTAAGGATCGTAGCCACCAACGGGTTGCTGCGGTTAAACTGTGTTGATAATACTATACGGTCTTCGATGCGGATGAAATAAGCATCCACGGTATAGGTAAGGTTGTTGCCCAATCGTCCTGCGAGACCAATGGTTGCGCTCCTTGATTTTTCAGGAAGCAACTGGTCGATGCCGAATGCTGTGCGCACGATGGCGTTGTTGTTGTTCACGGTCAACGCCTGCGAAGGCAGTCCGCCTACGAACTGGGTCGATGTGTTCTGGAAATAACGCTGGTGCAGCGAAGGTGCGCGGAAACCGGTGTTCAAAGATGCGCGCAGCGAAACATTCTTGCTTACATCCAGCCGGCCGGTGAGCTTTCCGCCGAGGTTATCGTAGTCGATATCGTTTTCTTCACTGTATTTTTCGTAGCGAACGGCGCCGCCGATCAGTGCCCTGCCCAGGCTCCATTCAAGGTCAAGGTAGGCAGAGGTTATATCTCTCTTAGCGCGGACGGCATCTGTGGGTTGAAAGCCAGGGAAAACCTGCGCGCCAGGTACTGCATTCACCGGCGCAAAGGTTACGTATTGATTGGTGCCGGGATAAGGCTGAATGGGATCGATGTTGGCAAGCCTTCCGCCATTGAGATACGAGTTGGGCTCGCCTGCTACTATCCTGTAAATTTCCCTGCGGTATTCAGCTCCATACGCCACGTTCAGGGTGCGGCCTTCCGACAGCTTGAAGCGCCGGGAGATATCGAGGTTGGCAGTGCCTTGTACAAAGCGCAGCTTGCCTGCATTGAACTTCGTTTGTACTTCATCGGTAGGAGCCAACGAAGCGTTGCCCGTGTTCTCTACATAAAATGTAAAGCCGTTGGAACCGCGGGTATAACTGAGATCAATATCCCAGTTGTACAGGTTAAAGCGGGTGCCGCCGATAACGGAATAATCATTGATCAAAGAATGTATTTCAGGAAGGAACCCATCGTAATAATAACGTTGGCCATTGGCCAGCACAGGCTGTTGCGACATGGAATTGGGATTGCGGCTGAAACCACTCGCAATGCCATTCCGCGACGACGCACCTATGGTAACGTAGATCTCCGCTCTTTCTGAAAGATTGAGACCTGCATTCAGGAAGCCGCCTACATTTTCTGAACCCGAGTTGCCGGCCACGATGTTGCGGCGGTCGTAACCACGGCTTGCCACCATGGCTTTGTCCATATCTATCAGCCAGCGGCGGTAGTCGGTAGCGCTCACACTTCCCGGACCGGTTGGAAAATTACCGGCATTGCCGATATATACCAGGGGTATATTATCCAGGCCGCTCCTGTTGCTGCGGTCGCGCTTCAGCCATTGGCCACTCAGCGTAAGGTAATGTCCTTTTTTGCTGGTGGCGCCCCAGGTAAAATCAACCTGGCGGTTAAGTCCATCGTTTATTTTGGTGCCCCCGTTATAAGGCATGTTGGTAAAGTTTTGACCAGCCATGCCGGAGATGCTGAGGCCATTGAAATTTTTCTTCAATACTATATTGATAACGCCTGCAATGGCATCGGAGCCGTATTGCGCCGCCGCGCCATCTCGCAGCACTTCTATGCGTTCGATGGCGGCGAGGGGAATGGCGTTGAGGTCGGTACCTACTGATCCGCGGCCTACCGTACCATTGATATTTACCAAGGCGGTATTATGCCTGCGCTTACCATTGAGCAGCACCAGGGTTTGATCTGGCCCCAGGCCCCTAAGGCCCGCGGGATCGATGTGGTCTGTACCATCTGAAATGGTTTGGCGGGCCGACTGGAATGAAGGCGCCACGTATGTAAGCGTTTGGCCAAGGTCGACCTGGGCGAATTGTTTGATTTCGCGTGTGCTGATAACGTCTACGGGTACGGGCGTAGTGAGCTTGCTTCGTGGAAGCCGCGACCGGGAGCCTACCACTACCACGCCGCTAAGGTCCGTTACGCCGGTAAGCGTAACGTCCTGGCTAACGGTTTCGCCGGCATTAACGGTAACGGATATGCGCTGGGCTTCCTGCCCCACATAACTTACGATAAGTGTGAGCGACCCGGGTTGAACGCGGATCGTGAAATTTCCATTGGCATCGGTGATGGTGCCGCCTTTTTGTCCCTCAACAGTAATGGAAGCGCCGGTGAGCGGGCTGCCATTCGCATCTTTAACGGTGCCTTTGACCGTTGCTGCCTGGGCGAAGGCGGACTGGGCTGCAAGCAAGAGCACAAAAAGCAGGCTTGCACTGCGCAGCAGTTGGAGAACTTTTCTCATAAGCATTTTCAATTTGTTTAAATAATCCGGGTTCCCGAAGGGAGCGGTCAGCATGGTTTTGGTTACTACTGGTTTTAAAATTAGGGATTTTCGGCGCAAAACCATGATTTTTAAAGATAAGAATGCAGGTATGGGGGTATGAATTACCGGCTCCGGCCCTTTCCCAAAAAAAAGACACCGCCTCGGAGAGACGGTGCCGTAGAACCCCTAAACATAAAAGAACCCCTAACTTATAACATTTCAAATTTAGAAATCACATTGGATACTAAAATTATTTTTTTTTGTTTTTTTATCAATATGTTATTGACACCTCAATAATTCGTGAATCTACCCCTTGTTTACTGCGGTCAGCCGCCTTATATTATGGCCCGCGTTGAAGAAATTACCCTGGCAGGCTCAAAAATACCTACCCGGTAACGGAAAACCAGCCCCTATGGATGCCTCCGCCGCAGGAATATTGCAAGAATCTGGGATTCCTTTAGTTTAATTCGAAGGGTTGCGGGTTTTTATAGGACTCAATAATCATTAAACCATTGAACCTGGTATGAAAACCACGCAACCTTCCGACAAAACTGTCCATAAGCAGGAGCCCGGCCCATACAAAGTGCTCCATGATTTTTTGGAACGATACGAGGCCCGCGAATGCCACGCCGAGTTATGGCGGTTGCTTACCGCCGCGCTCTCCAGCGACGATGCCGATTCCTGGGATAGGCTTGACCGTGGGAACGTGGTGTTTTTTTGTAAGAACATCGATGACCTGCTGAAGGCCCTGTTCGAATTAAGGGAAGACATCAAAAAGAATGCAAACCTGCCTTAGGGCGCAGTAAGATGGCCGGGCGCATACCAGCCAATGAAGTTTCCGTATTTTTATCGCCTAAAAATCTGATATGCGCAATGCCCGTTACCTGCTGTACCTTTTGATTGCCTGCGTTTCCACTCAGGCAATAGCCCAGAAAACGACCGCTTACCGGTATACCATCCAGAAAAAAGTTACCGGAACCAATGGTATGGTGGTATCGGCCCATCCCCTCGCCAGCAAAACCGGGCTCGACATCTTGAAACAAGGCGGCAATGCCATTGATGCAGCCATTGCCACTCAACTGGCACTGGCCGTGGTATATCCCGGGGCGGGCAACCTCGGCGGCGGCGGCTTTTTGGTGGCGAGATTACAGAATGGTCAGGTGGTATCGCTCGACTACCGCGAAAAGGCGCCTGGCAAGGCCAGCCGCGACATGTACCTGGATGAACAAGGCAATGCCGTTACCGACAAAAGCCAGAACGGCCACTTATCCGCTGGCGTTCCGGGCACGGTTGCCGGCTTATTCGCTTCCATGAAATATGCAAAGCTTCCATTCGCAAAGCTCATTCAACCCGCTATCGACCTGGCCGAAAAAGGCTTTGTAATAACAGAAGCCGAAGCCCGAGGCCTAAATAACACAAAGGATGAATTCATAAAATACAATACGGTGTCGCCGGTATTTGTAAAGGCCACGCCCTGGAAAGCGGGGGATACATTGGTACAAAAAGACCTGGCCAATACCCTGAAACGCATCCGCGACAAAGGACAGAAAGGATTTTACGAAGGGAAAACGGCGGAATTGATAGTAGCCGAAATGAAAAGAGGCAATGGCATCATCAGCCTCAACGACCTGAAGCAATACCAGGCCAAGTGGCGCACGCCCATGCAGTTCACTTATAAGGGGCACACCATTATTACCATGCCGCTGCCCAGCAGCGGCGGCATTTTATTGCCGCAAATGCTGAAGATGGTAGAGAACGAGCCTTTAAAGCAATATGGTTTTCATTCCCTTCAATCCGTACAACTGATGATAGAAGTGGAAAGAAGAGCGTATGCAGACCGGGCGAAATATTTGGGCGATACGGATTTCTACAAGGTGCCGGTTAAAACCCTAACCAGCAGCGCGTATGCAAAGGAGCGCATGAAGGATTATGTGCCCGACAAAGCAGGCAACAGCAAGGACGTGCAGGCCGGTATCATTCCCGAAAGCGAAGAAACGACCCACCTGAGCGTGTACGATAAGACCGGGAATGCAGTGGCCGTTACCACCACATTGAACGGCGGTTACGGAAGCAAAACGGTAGTAGGCGGTGCGGGATTTTTATTGAACAATGAAATGGATGATTTCAGCATCAAACCAGGAGTGCCGAATATGTACGGCGCAGTAGGCGCCGAAGCCAATGCCATCATGCCGGGCAAGCGCATGCTTAGCTCCATGACGCCGGTGGTAGTATTAAAGAACAACAAACCTTTTATAGTGGCAGGCACGCCCGGCGGAACTACTATTACTACGTCGGTATTTCAAACACTGGTAAACATCATAGACTTTGAAATGACTGCCGAAGAAGCGGTGAACAGGCCAAAATTCCATCACCAATGGTTACCGGACGAAGTATATATAGAACGTGATTTTCCAGAAACGGTAGCGGAGAGATTAAAGCAGATCGGGTACACGGTGAAAACAAGAGGTCAGATAGGGAGAACCGAAGTAATCCTGATACATCCTAATGGAAAAATCGAGGGTATCGCCGATAAGCGCGGCGATGACGATGCAAGGGGTTGGTAAATCAGGCCCTTTTAATCGATATTCTAAACTGGGTCATTTCATCCTTTTCGTTGGCCCAGGCTTTCAGAAGCTCGCTGTTGATAGGCTCATAAATGTCTTTCTTCAGCGGGTCGGCTGGCAGCTCCCTGAGGGGAAACATGATGAACATGCTCGGATCAACATAATCGAAACGTCTGTCAGCATTGAATGCCTTTACCTGCACATACTGGAAACCTTTTTGCTCCAGCAGCTCCAGGGCTTTTAACGTTAATGGAATGGTTTGACCGTTACTCTCACTGATACTCTTGCGCATGGTACACTGTTTTTTAATTTCAGTGCAAAGTTCGGTCAGGAATGAATACCGTTATAATTATTGACAGGAATATTTATAGCGCATATAATCCGCTCCATCCAGCTTTAGACCGCTGACATTGGTAGAACTGTCGAGGTCATACGTAATCTGGTAATCGTCCATTCCATAAATTGTGAACTTGTTAACGTTGTTGGTGCTGTAAAACAAGGCGAAGTTGGGTTCGAATCCTGCATACATTTGGAAAAAAGGATCTACCAGGAAAAAATGGGGATCATAGGCTTTGAAGTAATTGGGCTGTGCGTCATGGTTATATGTAACACTATCCAACGGAAAGTCGAACTCATCGAAGAATACCATTTTTTCAATATTTCCCGCGGCATTGGTAGACACCCTTGTGGTGGTATAAGTATTGTAAGAAGCAGGCGCCAGCTCGATATAAATTATCTTCTCCAACCGGGTACCCTGCCAGGTAAAGTATGCCTGGGTATACAGGCTGTCTATCCCCCAATTGGAATAAAACTCAAAACTGCGGATGGAACTGATATTATTACCGCTGTATGCTATGGTATCCGCGCGGACAAGCTCATTCATAGATTTGTCGTAGTACTGGCGCATGGTGATCTTATCCCCGGTATAAGTGTATATCACGTATTCAAATTCGGACTCCACCCTGTTCAGTTTCTGGTCCGGGCCATAGGTATATACTGCGCTGTCGTTGATCATGCCGGATCCGCCGTAATAATAGGAAGTGGTGATCCTACATTTGGTAACGGGATCAACGGGATCGCTTACATCTTTTTGGCAGGAAATAAGGGCAAGGAACAGGGTAAGTACGCCTAAGGAAGGGTATACATTTTTCATAAAGCAGCTTTACGGTTAAAAGGTTGATGACCTGCTGTAGCAGGCGGGGCTTTGGTTCCTTAGTCATTGCAATTAGGAGAAATACAATCATCCGGCAAAAGCCGGTACAAGTGCGATATCAAATATAATGAAAAGCAATAAAAAACTCCGGCTGCCCGGAGTAATTCACATATTCAACAAAGCAAAAGCGATTAATACCTGTTGTTGTTGTTATAACCGCCGCTTTTTGCAAAGCCGTTGCGGTTGTTGTTGCGGTTGCCACCGAATCCGCCGCCGCTGTTGCCGCGATCTTCGCGGGGCCTGGCTTCGGAAACGCGGATGGTCCTGCCTTCTACTACGCCGTTGTCTAATTCTGAAATGGCTTTTTTGGCTGCTTCGTCATCGGGCATTTCAACAAATCCAAAACCGCGCGATTTGCCGGTAAATTTGTCCATAATAACTTTAGCGGAAGATACTTCTCCATACTCTGTGAAAAATTCTTTTAAGTCTTCATCGGTAACGTTGAAGCTTAAATTGGAAACGTGAATGTTCATACTGTTTTTGTAATTAAAATTTAATAATGATCTGAGTAACGGAAGCGTAAAGAAGTGACTAACCAGTACAGAAAAATGTAGCAGAATAATTCATTCAATTACAAAATGCCGTAGAGCTCAAATTTGCACAGCAAAGGTAAGAGATTTAAGAGGAATAAAGAAATTTTGAAGTCGTTAAAAAACAGTAGGAATTTATCCATTAGGTTGCAGGATGGTGGGATGAGAAGTCAAAGGCGGTTCACAGGTGAAATGGTCACTGGCCAGTGGCGATCAGGCTTGATCGATTCCTTGTAACGGGTTATGGGGCCAAGGCATTTAGCGCAAAAGTGAGTCATAGCAGCCGATGAGCCTGCATTAAAAAAAGTTTGATTTGGCTGGCGGGCCGGTGTAACTTTGCAATGGAACTTTTCCACATGAGCGTACTGCAACAAATCGACAAATGGAGCAGTGCTCACCATCCCCGCTGGCTGATTGTTTTACGGGTAGCTTTAGGTTTGTGCCTCTTCATCAAGGGAATTTCATTCATCAGCAATATCACCACGCTGGAAATATTATTGCAAAAAGATTTTAAGACTTCTTCGCTGTGGATAGCCTACGCCGTGACATGGATCCACCTGTTTGGCGGATTGATGATCGTTGTGGGGCTGCTTACGCGGTTAGTGGTGTTGTTGCAAATACCGATACTCGTCGGCGCCATTGTAATGGTGAATACCAATCAAACGATCTTTTCCGGAAGTTCGGAACTCCTTTTTCCGATAGTGCTGCTGCTATTGTCAATTTTCTTTTTGATCGAAGGCGGAGGCCCCATATCACTTGATAACTACTTCCGCAAACATCCCAGGGATATGTAACTGGTTCCACAATTTTATCTGGCATTATACCAGCTTATCACATAATGCGGACACCAATTCATGATGCTATCCACCTAGTGCAAGCCATAAGGCCGATGGCAATAACCAAATATTTCCTAGTGCTTAATGATTTAATGACGCTGTAACCCGTCAGTTCACCTGCACAAACTCAGGCCGTTTTATAAACTGCCGGTTATACCGGAACCGCACATTGGTATTGAACTCCACCCGGAAGCTTTCATTTAAAAAATTCTTGCGGGGAAAATAATATCCTTTCAATTCGAGCGTCCCGAAGATCAGGGCTTCATTCCTGGTCCTGATACCACCGCCAATACTTGAAAATATTTTGCTTTGAGAAAACTTCTCCCCTTCCAGCGTAAACAAAGCGGCATTGGCAAATACAAACGGCGCAAACCGGAAGTTGATAAAATTCCAGGGACTGAAAAAAACCGATTCGGTCCTGAGCGCAATGCGATTGTCGCCAGGCACTTCGCCATTATCGAATTCCGAAAGGCCAAAGACATTTTTGATGAACAGCGGCTGGTTCAGCGATTTGTTCACCTGCCGCCCGACGCCCAGTCCCAAAAAACTGCGCTGTTTCCAGCGTGCTCCCATATATCGCAGCTTGCTGAAATAGTCTACGTTAAACAGCATGTCTATATCCTGCAATTTCTTTTGGTACAGGAAAGCCCCCACCCTTGCGGTGTAATTGAAATAATGTTCAGAAGCGGTAAAATAATAACGCTGAAAATCCAGTCCCGCATAGGGTCTTTCCCTTCCTGCCTTCTTGGTCCAGCCAGTGGTAAATGAAATGTCTATTCCTTCGGGCACGTCCTCATTACGGCCAAAGCCGTAGATATATTGCGTTTTATAATACTCCTGCCTGAACACCGAAAACGAAGCGAGCACAGCCTTCAGGTCTGCGTACTCCCAATTGTATTCAGCGTTGTACTTAAGCGGAACGGTGCCGAACCTGCGCTGTATGAACCTGAGGCTTATCAACTTGCGCAAACGGTCTTCATAGCTTTTACCGGTCAGTTTATCCGCGCTCATGTTCAATCCCGCCCAAACATCCACATTCGAGTATTGGTATTGCCAGTCGGACATATACAGCGAGTCCGATAAAAACATATTGGTAGTGCGGTGGTTGCTCAGTTCCAGGGCATAGGTCCATTGCATGTAAGCATTCACCAAAGGTTTAATGAAGCGCAGGTAGTGCATGGTCTCTTCTTCATTACCGCTGTTGAAGGCGTCCCTGAAATTCAATATGCCCGCATACCCATCGATGAAGCTGCCCGCGATGTTGCGTGCTATGTATTCAGCGCCCACCCCGAACTTCCGGCGCCTGTCGTGATCGTACAAGGAACTTACGGCAAAGCGGTCTCCGGTTCCCCAGAGGTTGTCTTCCTTTACTTCTATGCTTACGCTGTTTATGTTGTGCATGCGAAATTTTCCACCGATGGAGAATACGTCCTTTGTACGCACGATCACGTCTACTGAATCGCGGCTGCCGCGTACCGGCGTTACGATGATGATGGCGTCCTGCAGGAATTCCTGGTCGCGCAGGTGGCGTTCGTTATCCGCCAGCAAAAAGGGATAAAGCTGATCGTTCTGTTTAAAAAAAAGATTTTTCCGGATTACATAATCCCTGGTGTTGCGGTGAAGGTTATTGGCCAACCGGGTAAGACCGCTTTTAAATGCCTTGGTGGTATCGGAGATGGGAATACCGAAGTCGAGGGTTTGTATCCTGATGTTGCGAATGATCCTTCCGCGATAGCGTTGAAACTGCCGATCGTTACGCTGCAGGCCTGCTACCGGCTGTTCTTCGCTGGTATCGGCGATGAGGTTTTTGGCCAGGTCGCCGATCAACCCTTTTCGCTTCAGCAAAAAACTGTCGAATCCCTGTCTCCGGGTTGTATCGGTTTGGGCCTGCAGGGGAAGCTTCGCCACCATCAAAACCACCAGGAGCACATAAATCCTCAAAACGTAGCGTGCAATTCGCATGCGGAAAATTAAGCTGTTTTGAGGGTATACTGCAAAAGCGATACCGGCCGTAACAAAATAGCGGCGCGGGTCGCAGTTTAGCTTTGAATGTCATCAGCCCCCGCGCTCCGATTGTGTGATACGGAGTGCCTCCGTTTACCTTACACCCTGTCTTGAATATGACGAGGAGTAGCGCGACAGCTCAGCGATTACGCTTTACGATTCCTTTATAACGAACAAGGCACAAGCGTGAAGCCTGTGCCCTGCATGATAAATGGTATTTTGATGTGCTTACTCTATAACTATGGTAGCTACAACATTTTCTGCCGCGGCAAACATGTTCATCCTGTAAATGCCCTTAGGCAGGCCCGAGGGCAGGTTGATGGTTTGCGTCGCGCTTCCACCAGTATGGTTGATGGTCCTGCTATATACCAATTGACCGGTTCCGCTATGCACATTCAGCTTGTAATTGCCAGCCGGCATGCCGGTGATCTGCAGGTTGAACCGGCTATTGCGCACCACGTTGGGATATACACCGATTCCCTTGCCTTTGCCAAGGTTTACTATCGCAATAGTGCTGTATTTGGTAGCACCGCTAACTTCTGTTGCACGAATGCGGTAGAAATTATTTCCGGCGACCGGTTTGATGTCTGACCAAGTATAGGAGCGCTTGCCACTGGCAGCAACTGTGCCGGCCACGGTAAACAGCCTGCCATCGCCAGACCATTCGACAGTATAATCTTTTATTTGTTCTTCAGTGCCAACGCCCCACTCTACGTCTACACCACTTCCTTTCTGCGAAGCTTTGACCCAGGTAAAGTCTACCGGCAGTCCTTGCAATGCGGAAGGCAGCGCGAACCCGGTAACGTCGTTCACATCCCAATTAGCAGCAACATTGGCGATGGCGGCCCTATCGGTGGCAGCGTTGCCTGTGAGCGTCAATCCCGGCCTTAACCTTGCGTTGTCAACTTCGGGCGTAATGGCAAAAGCACGGTTATCGGTGCTTAGTATCGCGGGCAAAACAGACATCGATGAGGTAAAGGTGCAGTTTAGGAGCGTGGCATCCCAGGCACCGTTCATGTTCAAGCCTGCCAGCAACGTGGGCGAGGCAAATGATCCCTGGTATGCAAAAACCTGGTCTCCACCAAGGGCGAGGGTTAGGTAATCCGTAGGTGTATTGAATGTGGCTTGTGTGCCGGTAACGGTGCCGGTGTTTGCGCTCAATGGCGCTGTACGGCACCGGATATTTACCTGCATTCCATATTCCATATTAATGGAAGCGGTCCACTGAATGATGCCATCCGTTACTGCGCCTGTGCTGCCTCCGCAAGGATTTGCAGTTTGAAACGCGGCGGCATCGCTTCTCCAGCCGAAGTCTGTAAAGAAGATGGTAGTGCCGGCATTGATATTTCTAAGAAGTATAAAGCAGATGTCTTTATTGGTAGTACCTGCATTGATGGTATTATCGTCGCCATTATAACCCGTAAAGGCAATATCTCCCGGGTTGAGTACAGTAGGCTGCGCCAATGCGGTAATTGTGTTGACGATAAGCGCGGTTGCCAGAGTGAAATAGAGTGTAAATTTTTTCATACTTAGGTATTGATGGTTAACATGAAATCAGTCCTTAACGGTAGGGGGTTTTTCAAAGCGGAGGCCGGGCGTGATGCCCAGTTTGGCAAATTGGATTCCTGCAATGAAGCTATCGTTGCAATACAGAATGTCTAAATTAAGCATTTCTCCTATTCCACAGCAAACATAGCAACCATATAGTTCATCAATATACGTAATAGTACCCGGTTTTGTGCCGGCGCCGGTATTTGCAGGATGTTTTCGAACGGATGCAGCAATTACTTTTATTGGATATTGGTTAAGGTAAGTGATGGCTCCTTTGTTCCACGGATTGGCGGCATTCATTAACGCAATGATGTCCGATGCCGGTTTGTCCCAGTCTATTAACAAATCTGCCAGGGCCGGGCGATGGTACCAAACTGCCGTGCTTTCATCCTGCTCCATTACAGGCGGCGCTGGCGAAGCCAATAGCTGGAGCAATTTTTCAACTACCTGTATAGCCGCCAGCGAAAGGTTCAGCAAATGGGCGCCGTATGTATCGTGCGGCAGGATGGGCACCTTGTGTACCAGGTACAACGGACCTCTATCCAGTTTGCTTGTCATGCGGTGCACGCTGATGCCGCCCTCTTTTTCGCGGTTGCGTATCTGCCAGAAAATTGCATCGGCACCACGGTATTGCGGTAATATGCCGAAATGAAAGTTGATAAAGCCTTTTGCCGGGATATGCAACACGGTTTCAGGAATCTTAAAGGGGAAGGTAAATACGAACACCACATCGGGCTTGCCTGAGCTTAGCCATTCGCGCAGGGCGGCTGCAAGGTTTGTTTTTGGAAATACGTGTAGTGGTACCTGGTAGTGGGCTGCCATGTAACGCACCTGGTCGACGTCTTCCGTTCGGTCTTCCCTTTCTGCAATACCAATAGCCATCAACAGGTTGCGGCCCACTAAAAAATCAATTGCAGGAATGGAAAGCTTGCTGTTAGTAAGTAGTGCAATTTTCATACATGCAAAAAGAATGGAGCAGGCAGCTCCATTCTTTTAAAAACAACTTATTAATTGCGCGACGGAAAGATACCTTCCAGGCAAATGATATAGTTCATTCCAAGGTAAGGGTTCCGTATAGGAAGGGGTTGTGAACTACCCGCAATTCCTATCGTTACGGTAGCAGTTGCATTGATGGGACTGGTTGCCATTGAAGCGTCGGGGGTTGCCGTAGAATATACATTGGTTCCTCCGGGCGAAATGGCCGGCCGTGCTCCACCGGGAGCGTCGGTTGTTCCTGCATCGTCCAAACAACCCGGGGCAACTGTACCTGTAACGGTTGCAGTAGCAGTGTGGGTGTGTGCAGGCATCTGGCTGGTAAGGATGGTAACATTTTCAACACCACTTACCTCGCCGAGTGAAATATTGCTAAGTCCCGGTCCCTGGCCAGCACCAATTGGGCTGCGGCCCCTTAGATCGGGTAGCGCAAACGTGGTTTGGCCATTACCGCCATAGGTTGTTCCCAGGATGGAAAACAAGGCGGTGTTTTGTGCGATGGATAACAATTGACCTGCACAGAAAGCCCAGGCACGGGGAGCAAAGGTGCCGGCGAACATGCGGATTTCACCAATAGTTCCTTCCATAAACGTTGTTTTGATTAGGTGAATAAATATGGTATAAAAGGACAATAGACTAACTACAGCCCGCAAACGATACTAACCAGACGGAGCAAAACCAGAGGAACGGAGGGGAGAATAATAAAAACGCTATTTTGCTCTATCCATGATGCCTCAAAAACTGAACCTTAACCGGACGTTTAAATTATACCGTTGAAAACGGTGATAAATATATACGCAATTTTCGTTTGCCCAAAAAATAGATTGTATTAAAATTGAGTTACTGCTTTTTTATTGACTATTTGTAATTTTTTTAAAAAGGCTATGCATGGTCAAAACCTATGGACTTACGCACATTGCGCTTGCAGTGAAGGACGTGGAACGCTCGTTCCGGTTTTATGAACAGGTATTGGGCGTTCGCGCAACCTACCGGCAAAAAACGTTCATACAGTTTGAAACGCCGGGCTGCCACGACGTAGTGGTGCTGGAAGAAAGTGCCAGGCCTTCGACCAAAACCGGCGGCATCCTGCATTTCGGTTTCAGGTTGGTTAACCCTTCCGATATAGACACTGCCGCCGAAGCCGTATTGATGGCCGGCGGCAAGATCCTCGATAAAGGTGAATTCTGTCCGGGCGAGCCTTACCTGTTTGCCACCGATCCGGACGGGTACCAGATTGAAATATGGTATGAGCCTGAAGTAAATAATGATAGCTATAGGTAACTTTAGCGCCAAACTGATCACCATGAGATATTTCCCGGTCTTGCTTTTGATAATGGTATTGTTCTCAGCTCCGGCCCTTTGCCAGACTTACATCACGCACGTGAACCTTTTGGATGTAGAGAAAATGAAAATGCTGCCCGATCAAACAGTAGTGTTTGAAAAAGACAAGATCACACAAGCAGGACCATCAAAAAGGATCAATGTTCCGGCGGGCGCGCAGGTGATCAATGGAACCGGCAAATACCTGATGCCGGGATTGGTTGACGCACACGTGCATTTTTTTCAAAGCGGCGGACTATATACCCGCCCCGATGCCATTGACCTGCGCAAATACAGGCCCTACGAAAAAGAAATTGAATGGGCGCACCAGAACATGGAAGACTTCCTGCGGCGCTATGCCCAATCAGGCATCACCAGTGTAGTGGACGTAGGTTCTACCGTGAACTTTTTAAAACAACGCGACTCCTTTCGAACAAAAACATATGCGCCCGCGGTGTACATGACGGGTCCTTTGCTGACCACCTGGGAACCTGCCGTATTCAAAAACCTGCAGAACGACGAGCCTTTTTCGGAAATGAAGACCGAAGAAGATGCGCGCAAATACGTACAACAGCAACTTCCTTTTAAACCCGATTTTATCAAGATATGGTACATTGTTCTGGACCAGAACACCGAGGCGGGAGCGCGCAAACTGTTGCCGCTGGTGCAAGCCGTGATCGATGAATCGCACAAGAACAACCTGCGCGTTGCCGTACATGCCACCGAACGCATCACTGCGCAACTGGCGGTAGAAAGCGGGTGCGATTTTTTGGTGCATGGCATCGACGACGAAATAGTGAAGGATGATTTTGTGCAACTGCTGAAGAAAAAGAATGTCGTGCTTTGTCCCACGCTGGTAGTGGCAGACAATTACGGAGAAGTTTTCTCGCAGCGCTATGAGCTTTCCTATCTCGATTACACTAAGGCCAATGCAACTACCCTCAGCTCCCTGTTCGACCTGCGGCATTTGCCTGATACGACCCTGATCAATCGTTACAAGACTTTCATGATCAACCGCACGGCCGCGCAACAAAAAACAGATTCCATCCTTCGTGCCAACACGAAGAAACTGGTGGATGCCGGCGTCATCATCGCTACGGGAACGGATGCGGGCAATATCGGCACGCTGCATGCCAGCTCATATTGGGAAGAGCTGCAGGCCATGCGCGAAACGGGCTTCAGCATGTGGCAACTGCTGCAGGCTTCCACTATCAATGGCGCAAAGGCAGCAGGTAAAGAAAAAGAGTTCGGAAGCATCCAGGCCGGTAAGCGCGCCGACCTTTTATTGTTGAACGCAAACCCGCTCGACAGCATCGCGAACTGGAGAAAGATTGCAGCCGTTATCAATAAAGGCGTGCAACTGCAACACGATTCGTTGATCGCCGAAACCCCATTGGCCTTAGTGCAACGGCAGGTAAATGCTTACAATGGCCATGACCTGGAAGCCTTCCTGGAACCTTATGCCGAAGACGTAGAGATCTATCAATTTCCCAACACGCTGCAGATAAAGGGCAAGGAAGCGATGCGCAAAACCTATCAATTCATTACACAAACGCCCACGCTGCAATGCGAAATACAATCGCGCATCGTGCAAGGCAATGTGGTGATAGATCATGAACGCGTACGGTTTGGCAACCAATACGGCACTGCCGTTGCAGTATACCACATCGAAGGAGGAAAGATCAAGAAAGTGTATTTTATTTATTAATAAACTGGTTGGTGAACAGATACCGCTTATAGGACGTTAACATAATATTCTTCAAATAAATGCTGCGCTTTGGAATTTTAAGCGTATCTTCGCTTTGTTAATTTTGAGTTCTTCAGCATTTAAGTGAATTTGATTTTTTCTGCTACGCAATTTTCTGCTAATAGTTAATCAGTCTTTACCTGCTTTTTTTCTCAAGTATTTTTATTTTAATTCAAAGGACAATTATGAACATTTATGTTTCTAATTTAAGCTTCGCTGTTCAAAGTGAAGACTTAAAAGAGTATTTTTCAGACTATGGCGAAGTGACTTCTGCCAAAATTATTATGGACAAAGAAACAAACCGCAGCCGTGGTTTTGGTTTTGTCGAAATGACTGACGAGTCAGCAGGCCACAAAGCCATTAAAGAATTGGATGGCGCGCAAATCGATGGCCGTCCCATTCGTGTGAATGTTGCCAAGCCGCGTGAAGAAAGGAGCAATACAAAGCGTTCCTTCGCCGGTGGTAGCAGGTGGTAATCGCGCCGCGATCATCAAACAAACATCGCAATAACGTTACGGGTTATGAGTTGGGTTGCTTTTGTAATCCATAACTTATAACCCGTAATTATTTAAGCATGCTGCGCTACGTGTTTTTCCCTTTTTAATACTACATAGGCCACAATTGCGCTGGCCAGCATGAGCACCCCACCCAATAAAAAAGGCGCGCCGGAAAAATGTACAGGCGCATTTTTTTGGGTAAAGAATGCAAACAGGTTGGTCATTACCAAGGGGCCGATAATAGTGGTTATGCTCATTACGCTTGTAAGGCCGCCTTGCAACTCGCCTTGCTCATTGGGCGGCACATGGTTGGATACAACGGCTTGCAGTGCCGGTCCGGCGATACCTCCCAAACAATAGGGAATAAGGAATACGAACATCATCCAGCTTTCTGTAGCAAAGGCAAAAAGGAACAAGCCCACCGCATACAATGCAAGCCCTATGTAAATGCTTCGTTCATTTCCCAACCTCGGGTTTACATACCGGATAAGCACACCCTGCACCAATCCTACAAGCAAGCCTACCGCAGCCAGCGAAAGGCCGATCTTTTTTTCAGTCCATGCAAAACGTTCGATGGTAAAGAAATTCCAGGTGCTTTGCACTGCATGCGCTGCAATGTATACTAACGCCAATGCCAGCACGAGCCCCCAAATGCCGGGATATTTTTTAAAATGCTTTAAAGAGCCCAGCGGGTTGGCGCGCTTCCATTCAAATTTGCGCCGATGCTCTTTGGAAAGCGATTCAGGCAATACGAAATAACCATACATCCAATTCAAAAAGGTAAGGCCTGCCGCGAACATGAATGGAACGCGTGATCCCAGCTCGCCCAACAATCCACCGATGGCCGGGCCCAGCATAAAGCCCGCGCCGAATGCAACGCCAACAAGGCCAAAGTTTTTTGCCCGGTCTGCGGGACTGCTGATGTCGGCGATATATGCCATGGCGGTGGTAATGCTGGCGCCTGTGATACCTGCAACCAATCTTCCTACGAACAGCCACCATATGGTAGGCGCAAAAGCAACCACCAGGTAATCGACACCGAAGCCGAACAAAGAAAAGAGTAATACTGGTCTGCGGCCATAGCGGTCGCTAAGATTCCCTATAACAGGCGCCCACAAAAACTGCATGCCCGCATATACCAGGATCAGCCAGCCGCTCCACCGCGAAGCCGTACTGATATCACCGTTTATCAATTCTTGTATCAGTGCGGGAATGACCGGGATAATGATGCCCCAGCCGGTGACGTCGATGAGAATGGTAATAAAAATAAATCCTAATGCTGCGTTGCGATTGCTTGCCATTGGGCGAAGATAAGTAGTATCGCAACATGCGTTAAGCCATCAATTCTTCTTCTTTTCCGAATTTTCCCTTATGATATTCATCATATGCCTGCATTACTTCTTCACGCGTATTCATTACAAAAGGACCGTATGCGGCAAAGGGTTCGTGAAAGGGAGTGGCATAGCCGAACAGGATCATCGCGTCGGTCAATGCTTTTATTTCTACGTTTTCTCCTTCATGTGTAAACTCTACCAGGTGGTGCATGGGCGCGTCTTCGCCATTTACCCTGATGACACCCTTTACGACATACAGGAAAATATTTTGCGATGAGGGGATGCGCCGGCTCGTGCGGCCGCCTTCCTGCAATGTTATCCATGCAAGATGAATATCTGTGAGCGGCTGCACTGCTCCTGCTGTTCCATCCCAATTGCCCGATACCAGGTGCGCGGTTACTTTTCCGTCGTCCCAGGAAATGGTTGGTATGTCTTCTTTCTGCACGCCCACATAGTTAGGCTCGGCCATTTTATGTTTTGCCGGAAGGTTTATCCAAAGTTGCAAAATCTCCAGCGGGCCGCCCTGCGATTTGAATTCTTCGGAAGATATTTCTGCATGTATCAAGCCACGTCCTGCGGTCATCCATTGTATGCCACCGGCCTTAATAACGCTGGATGCGCCGCTGCTGTCCTTATGCGTAAGATCTCCTTCGAGTATGAAGGTAACGGTCTCAAAACCGCGGTGCGGGTGCGGCCCGAATGGTAACCCATTGTTGTGTGGAAGATATTCCTGCCGGCCATGATGGTTCAGGAAAATAAAAGGATCGATGGCATTCATCGGCACTGCTTGCGTGGGCATGGCGCGGTACGTTACCAGATCGCCGATGGGCTCATATACTGCCTTGTGATTTCCTTTAATGATCCGCATGCTTCGTGCAATTTTTTAATGATGTACAATTTAATGATTTTGCGTTTTAATACATCATTAAATCTGCGGCCGCGCACCATGGATCATAATTCCTGCAGCGTGATTTTTCTCCACCTTACTTTAATGCCGCCGCCATCATGTATTTGCAGCGCAATGAATCCCTCCCCCTTCGCAATCTTTTCGTCGTCCAGGTAAACCATCTGGTGACCGTTGAGCCAGGTAGTGACCGCTCCGTCCAGCACTTTTATTTTCAGCGTATTCCATTCGCCCGGCTTCAGGTGTTGCTGATCTTCGGCTTTGGGCTGTATCAACCAACCGCGGCCGTACGATTCGTAAATGCCGCCCGTATGTTTGTTCAAGGGCGCCACTTCTACCTGCCAGCCTGATATCTTAACCCCATCGATGGAAGAGCGGAAGAATACGCCGCTGTTTCCATCGGCTTCCTGCTTAAACTGCAGCGTAAGTATGAAATTTTTGTAAGACTTGTTCGTGGAAAGGTAGCCGTATTGCTTATCGGGGCCGCTTTCGCAGACCAAATCGCCTTTGTCAACGTACCATTTTTCAGTTCCATGAGGCGTCCATCCCGACAGGTCCTTGCCATTAAAAAGCGATTGCTTTTTTTGCGCAACCGATAATACGGTAAAACCGATGCAGGCGAGTAAGAATATGTATTTCACGATGCAGGATTTATTACATCCAAGATATTTATTTTTATGATAGGTTAAGGATTGCCCTTACCAGCCAGATATGAAAAATAAATTTCAAGACGTCGATTTCAGGAATATCAACGATTTCGTTGATTACCTGCCGGAGGACCACCTGAAGATTGTAGAAGCGTTGCGCTCATTGGTGCTGGAGTGTATTCCCGATGCCGTGGAAAAGCTTTCTTACAACGTTCCTTTCTATCACCGCTTCGGGCGCATCTGTTTTATCTGGCCAAGTTCGGTGCAATGGGGACCGCCGCGCCGCACGGGCGTCGACATAGGATTTTGCCGCGGCGACCTGCTCTCCGATCCCAGCTACCTGGACATCGGCAACCGCAAGCAGGTATATGTAAAAACTTTTCATCATCCCAGGGAGATCGACTACGAGCAGCTCCGGCAATTATTATACGAAGCGGTGGTAATAGATGAAGAACATGCAATGGCCAAAAAGAAAAAACCGGCCAATAAAAAAAGCGTGCGATAAATTGATCACACGCTTTGTTGCTTATCTGCAATGTTTCGTTATGCTCTTTTCTTCGCGGGTTTCTTCAACTTCTCTTCTACAATCTTCTTCAGATTTTCATACCGCGGCGTTCCGGTAACTTCTTCATCATTGATGAACACAACAGGCACCGCGCGCAAGCCTTTGTCCCAGGCTTCTATCTGGTCTTCACGCACATGCCAGCTGTATTTTGAACTTACCAGCTCGTCCAGGAACTTCTTGTTTACCACGCCTACTTCTCTTGCATACTCTTTCAAACTTACAGTTCCAAGGTGACGCCTTCTTTCGAACAGCCTGTTGTGCATTTCCCAGAACTTTCCTTCCTGTGCAGCGGCCAGCGAAGCTTCGGCGGCCTTCATCGCCCTTTGATGCACCTGTGTTTGCGGAAAATGGCGGTAATTAAACCGCACTTTATCAGGATAGTTTTCTATAAGTCGCTTGACGGCCTCATTTGCCTTTGCACTCGCCTCGTCCTCATAATCGCCATACATGGTTATCACCACAGGCGCATCGGCCTTTCCTACATAAATGTTCTTAGATGGAATGATCTCAACAACGTTTTTTGATCTTACTGCCATGATAATTATACTCCTTTTTATACAAGAACCGGTGGCATACAACCACCGGATACTTATTCATTTTTATTTTACCCTTTCAGGTACTTCGTTGCGGAACACCACTACCCCATCGAAAACATCCACCAAAACCGGTTTTGTTTTATCGATGTCTCCGGCAAGTATCCGCTTCGACAACTGGTTCACGATCGCTTTTTGTATCAGCCGCTTCAAAGGCCGGGCACCGTATTGCGGATCGTAACCATTTTCGGCCAGGTACTCCAGTACATAATCCGTGAACTGCAGTTGCACGCCGCTTTGGGCCACCAGGTCTTTCAAAACATTCAACTGTATATTGATGATGCCCTTGATCTCGTTCTTCATCAGCGGCTGGAACAGTATGATTTCATCTACCCTGTTCAGGAACTCGGGCCTGATGGTTTGACGAAGGTGCGTCATCAATTCGGACTTGGTCTTGTCAACGATCTCATCCTTGTTCTTTTCATTCACATTTTCAAAATTCTCCTGGATGATGCTGCTGCCGATATTGCTCGTCATAATGATGATCGTGTTCCGGAAGTTCACAACCCGGCCTTTGTTGTCGGTCAACCGTCCATCGTCCAGCACCTGCAATAATACGTTCCATACGTCAGAATGCGCTTTTTCAATTTCATCCAGCAATACCACCTGGTAGGGCTTGCGGCGTACGGCCTCGGTCAATTGCCCGCCCTCATCGTATCCAACATAACCCGGAGGCGCGCCTACCAGCCTGCTTACAGTATGCTTTTCCTGGTATTCGCTCATGTCTATGCGCGTCATCATGCTTTCGTCATCGAACAAATATTCCGCAAGGGCTTTTGCCAGCTCCGTTTTACCCACACCGGTAGTTCCCAGGAAAATGAAGGAGCCTATGGGACGTTTCGGGTCCTGCAAGCCGGCGCGGCTGCGGCGAATGGCATCGGCTACGGCGGTAATGGCTTCGTCTTGTCCTACCACGCGGTTGTGCAATTCTGTTTCCAGGTGCAATAATTTCTCGCGTTCGCTCTGCATCATCTTCGATACGGGAATGCCTGTTGCTTTCGCCACGTTTTCGGCAATGTCTTCCGCATCTACTTCTTCTTTCAGCAACCTGCGCCCATGCTCATGCTGTTCGTTCAGTTGCTGGGTCAGGTCCACGATCGCCTGTTCTTTTTCTTTCACACGGCCATAGCGTATTTCGGCAACTTTCCCATAATCACCTTCGCGTTCGGCGCGCTCTGCCTCGCCTTTCAGGTTTTCGATCTCAGCTTTGGCGTTTTGTATTTTTTCAACCAATTCTTTTTCCTGTTGCCATTTGGCCTTCAGCGTGTCTCGCTGCACGGACATATTTGCGATCTCAGTGTTCAGCTCTTTCAATTTGGCTTCGTCGTTTTCACGCTTGATGGCTTCACGTTCTATCTCCAGTTGGCGGATCCTTCTTTCCAGCTCATCGAGCTCTTCGGGCATGGAATTCATTTCCAGGCGAAGCTTGGCGGCGCTTTCATCGATAAGGTCAATGGCCTTGTCGGGCAGAAAGCGATCGGTGATATACCGGTGCGATAATTCAACAGCCGCTATGATGGCTTCGTCTTTAATGCGCACATGGTGGTGCGTTTCGTACCGGTCTTTCAATCCGCGCAAAATGGATATCGCATCTTCAACACTGGGCTCTTCTATGAATACTTTCTGGAAGCGGCGCTCCAGCGCCTTATCTTTTTCAAAATATTTCTGGTATTCGTTCAACGTGGTGGCGCCAATCGCTCTCAGTTCTCCACGGGCAAGCGCGGGTTTCAAAATATTGGCGGCGTCCATGGCGCCCTCTCCGCCACCGGCCCCTACCAGGGTATGTATCTCGTCGATGAAGAGTATGATCTCGCCCCCGCTGGTAGATACCTCTTTTACCACTGCTTTTAAACGCTCTTCGAATTCACCCTTGTACTTTGCGCCGGCTATCAATTGGCCCATATCGAGGGCGTAAATTACCTTGCTCTTGAGGTTCTCCGGTACATCGCCATTCACAATGCGGTGTGCGAGTCCTTCTGCAATGGCTGTTTTACCAACACCAGGCTCACCCACCAGGATAGGGTTGTTTTTGGAGCGGCGTGAAAGAATGTGCAAGGTCCTCCTAATCTCCTCGTCGCGACCGATGACCGGGTCCAGCTTACCTTCGCGGGCCATTTCGTTCAGGTTGCGCGCATATTTGTTCAGGGCATTGTACTGTGATTCCTGGGTTTGAGATGAAACAGTAGAGCCCTTTCTAAGCTCTTTAATAGCGGCAATAAGGCCTTTTTCGGTAAGACCTGCGTCTTTCAACAGCTTGGCGGTATTGTCGCTGCCCTGCACCATGGCCAGCAGCAAATGCTCCACGCTTACAAATTCATCTCCAAAGGTCTTGAGAGTTGCCCCTGCCCGCAGGATAACATTATTGGCATCGCGTCCAATGGCTTGCGCGGGTTCCGTGCCCTGTACTTTGGGCAGCCGGTTGATGCTTTCGTCCAACTTGGTTTCGACAAAATTTATATTGACGTTATTTTTCTTGAGCATGAACTCAATAGGAGAATCCGAGTCCTGCAACAAGGCCTTTAACAAATGTTCCGACTCGATGGCCGGGTTGCCATTGTTAAACGCAATCTGCTGCGATTGGGCTATTGCCTCCTGCGCCTTGATCGTGAAATTATTAAGGTTCATATCAGTTTAAATTATTAATTACTGATTATTGATTATTATTAGTTAAAGTCACGAGTACTAATAATTAATAATCAATAATCCAGGTGAAAAAGCAACCAAATCTTTAACAAATCCAACTATGCCTTTATAGCCTTTTCAAATAACTTTAATCGCAGCAAATCATAAACCAGCCTCAAAATCCGGCAGATATGTCATTAAAAACCAAGCTTACCCGACCCTATTTCAGTGTTTTATTGCCTTGCCTGTTATTCTTTCAGCCCCTTGCGGCGCAGACCGGCTACCCCGAAATAGACCTTGCGCTGAAGCGCAATCAGCCCGCCCTGGGCAAGGACGTGGTGACCCTGATCTATAAAAGCGGCAAGATCGTGTATGAGAATACCATGGGCGACCAAACGGCGATGAGCCAGGAGCGGATTGCATCGTGCAGCAAATGGTATACCGCGGCCCTGGTGATGACGTTTGTGGATGAAGGTAAGTTATCGCTCGAAGACACTATCGGCAAGTTCCTGCCCATTTTTACCCGGTATGGCAAGGGAAATATACAGGTAAAGCATTGCCTTTCGCATACGTTAGGCCTCAGGCAGGACCCCTTCCGGCTGGCCGCAGCGCTCCAGCGGGGCAAATACAATTCATTGAAAGAGGAGGTATATGATTTTGCGAAAGAAAGAGACAAGGTAGCCGAGCCCGGAACCGAGTTCCGCTACGGCAATACAGGATTGAACATTGCCGGCCATATTCTGGAAGCCATCTCGGGCAAAAAGTTCGAGGAGTTGTTCCAGGAACGCATTGCAAGGCCTTTGGGCATGCAGGCCACCACGTTCGAAAAGAATGCTGCTGTTGCCAACCCATCGGGCGGGGCCTGGTCAACCGCGGGCGATTACATGAATTTTTTGATCATGATGCTGAACAAGGGCGTATTCAAGGGCAAGCGTATTGTATCCAAGGCATCGGTTGAAAAAATGATGGAACCGCAAACCACGCAGGAAATGATAAAGTACACGCCCGCGGCCGCCGAAGGATACAATTATGGGCTGGGCGTTTGGCTGCAGGAATTGGCGCCAGATGGAAAGACTGCAGTTATCAGCAGTCCGGGTTTGTTCGGAACCTGGCCGTACGTGGATTATTGCCGCGGTTATGCCTGCATTATTTTCACGCGCAACCTGCTAACCGAGCGCAAGCGCGATATGTACGATGCGATCAAGAAAGTGATCGATATGTACTTTGCGAGTTTGTGCAAATAAAGCGAGTTGTGAAGGTGAATTATGTTTGCCCCTCACTACTCACTCTTCACTAATACGATCCTATTTCTATCAGCCTTATACACCTGCTCATAAAATTTCACGAGCTCGGGATAGAGCGTGTTCTCAAAAATTCCATTGTAGCGCTCGAACCTGCGGTAATAGTAGATCTTGTTGTTGTCTACTTTATACGAGCCGGTATATTTTCCAAACTTGCTTTCCACCTGCACGGGATTGGGCATTGCCTCGGTCTTATAGCCACCGGGCACCGCAATTTCAACTGAATCTACTTCTACAAAGGCATGCCAGAGCTTGATGGGATATTTCCTGTCTTCCTGCGTAAGCTTTATGTGGAAGCGGTTGCTGATGTTGGGCGTAACAAATATTCTTTTACCAGAAATCTGTACATAATTGTTCACTACCAGCTTTAATTGTTCATGCACTACAGGCACTTGCTTCCTATCCTGCTCGTATTTGAAATCGAGAATATCGTATGTTGCGAGGTCAAGGCTTTGGTTCAGGAACTCTTTCACCTTGTCTTTACTAAGGCTATTGATCAGGTCATGATGCAACTCCTGCAACAAGCCTGAATAATCCGCGGACTGTTCAACGGAAAGGTTTCCATTTTCCTCCACGACGGCTTTCACTCTCGATACCTGGTGGTTCTCTCGAATGCCGTAGAAAGGCGTGCGCACCAATTTACCACCTTCCGATGTTACCAACAGCGCATGGCGGTTACCGGTAAAGCTGCCCATATAGCCGGGCACCTGGTCCTGGCTGGTGCATTCCAACCATACCGTATCTTTTTCCACCGGAACGCAGAGTATCACGTGGTTGAACTGGTTGCTGGGGAAGTCGTTCACAATATCTTCTTCATCATCGCCTGCACGTACAATGGTATAGTGCGATGGTATGCCTGCTTCTTTCAACAATGCATACATATAATTCGACAGCGCTTTGCAATCGCCATATTTATTTTTGGCCACGAAGCCGGCTTCAAATGGACGCAGGCCGCCTACACCGAACTGAATGCTGATGTACCGCGTATTTTTTTGCAGGTATTCATACAACACTTCCACTTTTTCCCTGGTGCTTTGCTTGCCTGCTATCAAGGCGTGCACCTGTTGCTTCACCGGATCAGGCAACATATCACGGCCTTGTATAAGCGCTTGGATAAAATTGCCGAATTCGCCCCAGTTATTGAGCTTCCCTTTGTAATCGTCGAACTGAAAGTCGGTAGGTCCTGTAATCACCATTGGGCTGATGTAGCGCCAACCGGGGAATCCGTACGCGTACTGGATGGGAGGCAATTTTTTAGCGGTCCACTGGTACACGGTTTTGTCTGACTGGGTAGTTATTTCAGGATTGCCGGGATAATTAAAAGCTTTATACCTGAATTGATATGAAGTGGGAACCACGAGTACAAACCTGCTTTCTTCCACTGCGTAAAACTGGTCAACCTGGGTAAACCAATTGGGAAACGACATGGTTTGCTTCCTGGTTACTGCATACTCATACTCGACAGTATAAGGATATACGCGGTGATAAAAATGATGCACTTTGTAACGGTCGTCGTTGGCAAGGTCGGAGCCCGTACCGCTCTGGTCTCTTATTTCTCCTTTTTTAAGGCTCCTGATCTTCTTACCATTGATATCGTATAATGTTCCCTCGATATATTCTATTTCATGAAATGAATCGTAATGCACCACCAATCCCGCATGATCATCACCTTTTTCGTTCAGGATGGTAACAACGCGTTTGTAGCGGCACGACATTCTTTCCATTCCCTTCATTTCATAGCGGTCCTCTTCAAACCGCATCACTACGTTGGCGTCTTTCATGAGCGCAGGGTCTATAAGGCTTACGCTGTAGCCCTGGGCGCCGGCCGTGCCAAAAACAGCCATCGCGGCAAGCAGGAAGATTATTTTCACCATACAGTTACTTTTTCTTTTTGAATACGATCTGCTCACTATGTTTTTTTACCACGTAATCGAAGAAATTGCGCAGCCCCTCGTAATCCTCGGGCAGGAAATTAGCTTTGTTCAGCTTGACGCGTGAACGCAGCATGATGTTGTTGCCGCTTTTACTGATAAGGTATTCAAAGGAACCTTCATCGTCGTTCAGGTTAACCCTGGCAGATTTCGGCAGTTCGTCCACGTCGTACCCATTGGGGATTTCCATATTGAATACATAAATCTGGTCCATGGTGTAGGGCATCTGCACCGGATACTGGCGCTGCTCGGATTTGAAGTAATTGTCCTTATAGCCTTCGGCCATCATCGGGTTAAAATACACAATGTCTTCCTGGAAAGAAGAGAGGTCGAGGTTATATCGCACGCTTACCGGTTGTTCAACATTGTCGACCGAGTCGATCTCCAACTCCTTGAGCTCAATTTCAGAGGGATATGCCGATTTAAAATTCTTCAGCAATTCATCTTTGCTGCTTTTGGCAATTTTTTCGCGCATGTTCAGCGATTCGTAATAACCCAGCTTTGAGGTAAGACTGCCTTGTACCTTGTTGTTTTCGCCATTTGCCAGGAACACGCTGGTCATCCTGGTTTCCTTCAATGAATCGGCATAAAAATAAATGGCGTATGGAGCTTTGGGATTCACGATGCGTGCATGCCCGTTATAGCAGCGTACCGGCAGTTTTCCGAATCCGAGCTTAGGTTCTGTAGCGTCGAGGTAAAACCGCTTATCGTCGATGTCTACCGCGGCCACCACATAATTGAAGCGGCTCATGATGGGATATATATCGTGCGTAAGGCCGTTGTTGCGGGTGCTAAGCAGCACTGGTTCCGCATTGATGCCCTGGTGGCGCAACATAGCTATCAGCAGCAGGTTAATGTCGCACACGTTGCCGTTGCGGTTTTTGAATACAGTTTTCAAAGGACTTTCAAGGAACCTCGCCGATGGGTCCGTGCAGGTGAAATTATTCCTGACATAGTTATAGATCTTCTTTGCCTTTTCGGCCGGCGTACTTGCACCGTTTACAATCCCTTTCATTTCACCGTCGAGCCAACTGTTGTTCTTATCCAGCGTGGCGCCAAAGTCCTCGTCTTTCATCAACTCTTCGCTCACCTTGAACCAGTTGCTCATTACGTTCTGAGGCTTAAACGGTTCCCGAAGTTCAGACAATTGAAATTCTATCCTGGAATTATAATTGTCAACCGATGCTACATAGCCTTCATCCTTCAATGGGGGCACGTCTTTCATTACCCAGCGGGTTTCGAACACGTTCGCTCTTATTTCGTGCACGTTGTTGCCCGATGTGCCAAGGTCTTCGAGAATGGTATAGTACTTAAATCCGATGTTCTGCTTCTTAATATGGAAGGGATGGTTGCCCTGCGCCAGGAAAACATAGTTCAGGAATTGGGGGATGCGCACTTCATATTCACTCCACAGGCGCGGATATTTATCCTGGAAGCTCCACGAAGGAAGCCTGTCGATATAATTATCGGATTTGATATTATAGCTGACCTCAATGATCGATCCTTCCTTGAGTGCGGGCAGCGTAAATTTTTTAATGGAATAATATTTATCGAGCTTGTCCTTGAAGATTGATTTTTCGTCCAGCTTGGCTTCTACCACTTTTCCATTTTCCAGGTTGTAAGTCACCGCTTTTACTTTTTCGAGCTTTTGTTCAACGTCGCCAAAATCATACACGGGCACTTCGAAACTGCCGATGTCAAATCCATTCTTGTTAAGGATCTTGATGCGCACCTGGCGTTTGAAAATGACGCTGAAGCCTGTTTTGTTGTTTCCTTCAAATTCGGTCAGGCCAACATCGGCAATATACACAGCGCCGGCTGATGAATCGAACTGCGCCTTGGAAAGGTCGAAGTCCTGTGGCGTTACCTTTCCAAACTTCAGGTCCAGCTTGTCCTGTGCGGAAGCGTGTGGATGCAGCAGGATTACAAGCGCAAGGCATAGCAATACACTGATTCCGTTTCTCATTGTTAGGAGTTTTATGTTAGGGATGTTAGGGGTCATTATTTTTTTCGCTTAAATACTATCTGCTCGCCATGCTTCTTCACGATCTGTGCAAAAAAATTGCGCAGCACCTCGTATTCTTCCGGCACAAACGTGGCCCGGTTGAGCTTTATACGCGAACGAAGGTTTACGGTAGTGGCGCTCTTGCTGATCAGGTATTCAAACGATCCATCGTCTTTGTTCAGGCTTATCTTTACCGACTCGGGCAGCTCTTCTACTTCATAGCCCGCTGGAATGTCCATGCTGAACACATACATCTCATCGGAAACGTGGGGCATCTCTACAGGATAAAGCCTTTGGGAAGCCTTGAAATAATTATCAGTTATCGCTTCGGATAACATCGGGTTGAAATATACTATATCTTCTTTGAAAGCTTCCCCGTCGATGTTATAGCGGATCTGTATGGGCTGATCGTAATTGTTGAGCGAATCAATTTCCAGGGCGCTCAGTTCAATGCCGGAGGGATATTTCTTTTTGATCGATTGCATCAATTCATCCTTGCTCTTTTTTATTACCTGCCTGCGGAGGTCGAGTGATTCATAATAGCCGGGTTTGCTGCCGTAGGTGCCGGCCAGCCTGCCATTGCCATCGACGCCGATAATGACCGAAGTGACCTTTGCCTCCCTCAGGGTATCGGTGTTGAAGTTGAATATCTCGGGTGATTTGCTGCTGACCAGGCGGGCATGCCCGTTATAACAATTCAAAGGCAGCCTGCCGAATGCGAGGCCTGGCGTGGATGCGTCCATGAACAAGCGTTTGCCGCCTACATCAACACTGGCAACTACATAATTAAAGCTTTGCTCTATTGGATAATCGCCATTCACAAACCCGTGGTCCCTTGTGCTTAAGATCACGGGCTCTGCTGTGATGCCCTGGTTGCGAAGCATCGCAATCAGCAGCAGGTTAATGTCGCCCACGCTGCCGTTGCGGTTCTTGTATACATTTTTCAATGAATTGGTCAGGGTAAAGCCGTCCTGGGTGCAAGTGAAATTATTGCGCACGTGTGTGTAGATCCTGTTGGCCTTTTGCAAAGCGGTGCCTGCGCCGGCCGTAATGTTCCTGAGATCATCGGTTAGCCAATCGTTGTACGCGTTAATGGCGCCTCCGAAGTCCGCGCGTTTTAACAGTGAATCGCAGAATGTGTTCCAGCTGGTCAGGAATTTTTTGGGCTCATAGGGCTCTTTGATCTCAGACAATTGGAACCTGATGGAAGAAAGATAATTGTTGACAGAAGTGACGTAAGGTTTTGTTTGCAACCCCGGAACGTCTTTCATTACCCAGCGGGCATTTATTACCGGCGATTCAAGCGTATAGCTTTTATCACCTGCTGTTCCGATATCATCGATGATAAGGAAAGTTTTGGTTCCGACAGTCTGTGTATTGATATGGTACTTATTGTGCGCGCCGTGCGCAAGGAATATATAGTCGAGGAAACCCGGAATGCGCACCTGGTACTCGCTCCAGATGCGTGGGTACCTGCCCTGGAACGTCCAGGGATATAGGTTGGTGAAGTATTTTGTTTGAATGGTATAGGACACTTCAATGATAGAGCCTTCCTTTACGGCCGGCAAGGTGAACCTTTTCAAGGAAGTGTTCCTGTCGAGCTTTACATCGTAAATAGATTTCTCGTCCAGCTTTTCCTGCTTTACTTTTCCGCCTTCCAGGTTGTATGTAACGGCCTGCAATTTTTCCAACTTATAATCGCCATACACGTAGTAATAAAATGGTATTTCGAAATTCGCAGCGTCGAAACCGTTCTTGTTCAACACTTTTATCCTTACCTGCCGCTTGAAGATCATTTTAAGCCAGTCCCGGTCGCCTTCGAAATCAGTAAAACCTTTATCGGCTATATAAACGGCGCCGGCCGATGTATCGAATGCATGCGCAGAAAGGTCAAAATCTTCCTTTGATACTTTACCAAATTTTATATCAAACTTTTCCTGGGCAGAAAGGTAATTTTGCAGCATTACCAATGCAATAGCCAGGCATAGGATTTTTAAGAGAGTTCGCATGTAACTGGTTTAGGCTTAGGGGTTAAACGAAAATAAGGTTTAGGTCACACGCATGCAACAAGTTTCTAATCTGTTTTTTTAGATTTTAATGCAGCAACAGCGCCAACATACCGTTTTGATCAAGCAGGAAGCCTTGCGGTTAGGCTTCGACGCGTGTAACATAGCCAAGGCGCAAAAGCTTGACGATGAGGCCAGAAAGCTGGAATCATGGCTTGCGAAAGGATATCAGGGGGGCATGCAGTACATGGAAAATCATTTCGAGCTCCGCATCGATCCCTGTAAGCTGGTGCCCGGAGCAAAGAGTGTTATCGTTTTGTTATTGAACTATTTTCCGCAGCAGCAGCAAGCCGTTTCGCCCAAAATATCCAAATACGCCTACGGAATGGATTATCATGAAGTGATAAAGGACAAGCTAAGGCAATTGCTGTCTTTTATGCAGGAACAAATCGGGCAGGTGCACGGCCGGGGCTTTGTGGATTCGGCGCCGGTGCTGGAGCGCAGTTGGGCGCAACGAAGCGGTTTGGGCTGGATAGGAAAGAATGGCAACTTGATAGCAAAACAAAAAGGCTCGTTCTATTTCATCGCCACGCTCATTACCGACCTGGAGTTGGAATACGATGACCCGTTTGCCAAAGATTACTGCGGAAGTTGCCGACGTTGCATCGAGGCCTGCCCTACCGAAGCCATTTTAGAAGACCGCGTGGTCGATGGCAGCCGCTGTATTTCCTATTTCACCATCGAATTAAAGGACCTGATGATCCCGGAAGATATGCAGGGAAAATTCAAAGACTGGATGTTTGGTTGCGATACCTGCCAGGATGTTTGTCCCTGGAACCGTTTTGCTTCGCCTACCACCGAAGCAGGCTTTACTCCGCTGCCCGAAGTATTGAACCTTACCACCAAAGAATGGGAGGCATTGACAGAAACTTCTTTTAAAAATATTTTCCGTCATTCACCTTTGAAGCGCGCCAAGTTCCAAGGCATACAACGCAACCTGAAGTTCATAAACCGTGAGACGTGAATTGTGAGTGGTCAGACATCTTACACTTACTACTCACCATTCACCCACTCACAACTGTATTCCGGCTTTAAAAGAAAATCTTCTGAGCTTGAAATTGAAGACTTCCGGATCTACTGCTGCCGGTTGGGTACAGAAAGGGGCTTCGCACCATATTCTCGGATATCTTGTTTCTCTCATTTTTTTCAGGCTGAAGCCGCCGCTGAACACAATGCCGCGGTTCTTTCCGATGCCGAGGCGATAGCCAAAGCCCGCGTCGTAATACAAACCACCTTTGAAGTTGCTGGTCATCCACTCCGATTTATCTTTATCCATTACCCAGGGAAAATGGCCACCAATGTCGCCATACACAAATGGTGTATTGGGATTGTTGAACAAATTCCAGCGAAGGTCAAAAAACAGCGGCACGCTGCGGATGCGGTAACGGTCGAGCCCTAACCCTATACCGGCGAACCAGTTTTTGTATTTAAATCCGTTGATGGTCTGCAGTTGAAATGCCATGGGCGATTGGCCTTCGAGAAAGCCGGCCTGGTTGATGGAGCTGAAGTTGCAGCCGCATCCATTTGCTTTTTTTGCGGGCTCCTGCGCTTCCAGCATTGCCGGGAACGCGATGGCCGCTATCAGTACTTTCAATAATTTGCTCATGTTCAAAATAGTTTTAAGCGTTATTGCTGGTACCCGATCTTGCTCAGCAATCTTACGTTGTTGAGGTCGGCATAGTCGAACTGGTACAGTCCGTCTTTCGCTACTACCAGCGCGAGGTTGTTATAGGCGATTACATCATAGGTCTCTATATCCTTTATTTGTTTAACCAGGCGGATGTCGTGCGCCAGCGATGCATTGAATATTTTCAGACCTTCCTTTCCATCGCAGATGAACAGGGTGTTGCCATCTTTGGAAAGCCCGTGCGGATTGAACAACGGATATGTCTTAACCAATACAGGTGATGAGAGGTTGGCAATGTCCAGCACTTCCATCTGGTTGGTAAAGCCGGTGCATATGTTACCCGATCGCAACGTAACGTAAGCGTATTTATCATCCGCGATCACGGGGTCACAGGTACGCACATGCGAAAATGTACCGAGCTGGTTCGGGAAAGAAGGATTTTGCAATCCATAAATGAACATGCCGGTATTGGAACCGATAAATAATTTATCCTTGAACGGGTAGATGGTTTCGATGCCCCAGCCCATATCGATGTGGCGGATGAATTGCGGATCGGCGGCATTGGAGATGCTGAAAACTTTCAGTTCCCGGTCACTGACGGTATACAGGTAATTGCTAACGATGCTGAAGCGCGCCATGGAACCGGCTATGCCCGCGCCGAAAGGACCGCTGGTCTTAGACGTGGAGGCAAAGGCCGCATCGGTTACGACGAAGCAGCCGCGGCAGCCCAGGAACCCATCGCCTCCGTTACAGTCGATGACCACAGTGGTGTCTTTTTTTACCCAGTCTACAATCACTTTGTTATTATCAGATACAAATCCATTAGTATAGCGCCGGAAAGGGAAAGCGTTTCCTTTAATGGATTTTACTGCCACCTGCAGTGGATTGGTAATGTCAAGCGTTACGAGGTCGGTGTAAGCATCGGCATAGAGTGTGTTGCCTTTTACGGCCAGGTCAATATTGCCGGGCATATCGATGAAGGCCACGTTTTTGGGTGCCGAGGGGTTGGCGTTATCGATCACGTGCACGCCACGGTCCATTTCATTGAGGAAAATATAATTGCCGAGCACGAACAATTTACCAGGGCGCTCTACCTTTCGCGGCGCATTGCTTTTAATGTTAGCCCTAACTTCGTCGGTGGTTTTATAAACCGGCACATAGAAAGTATAGGTGCGTGTGCACTTGTCCTTTACACAGGAAGCAAGAAAACTTGCAGCGAACAGGAAGAGCAGCCAGTTGGTAAATTTGCTTTTCATGACTCAAGATTTTAAATGCTGACAACGCCGAATAAACCTTCGTTGCATGCCAGCACACATTAAAATTGAATAAACTTAAAAAGTTTCAAAGCAGATCACTTGGTGAACCCGATCATCATTTTCAGTCCGGCATAGCGCACGTGCTTATCGTTATTGGTATTGTTGTTCACCAGGTTGGTGAAGCCGTACTGAAGGTGCGGCCCAAGATATAGCTGGAGATTATTTTTTGTTTTCAGGTTAAACAGTATCGACGATGCGAACATGCCCTGTGTTTTATGGAACACACGGTTGTCTTTATAATATGTGCCCGTGATGCCGTCGAAATGCAGGGCATTGCTGTGCAACAGCCGCGCAATGCTGATGCTGTTTTCCCATACCACGCCAAATTTAGGGTTGTTATTGACGCGCCATTGCAGGCTAAGCGGCAACGATACGAAATGATAGCCGTTGGTGTATTGATTGCTGGTGCCGGCATCATAGTATTCGTGCACCACGTTCTGGACTGCGCCCTGGTTTACCGATTTGGAACTGTCTACGAATGATCCCGTCCTGATCCTGTTGGAATAATATTCATAGTTGAGCCCGAGCTTCAGTTTGAATTTTTTGCCAATGCTTTTCGACACAAATCCGCCCGCGTTAAAAGCTGCTCCTGTCATTACAGCCGATGGAAACCGGCGGATGGGTGAGCTGGTTGTCGGCGGTGCGTTGTACGCCAGGTCTGCTACGAATGTGCTATGGAATAATTGTTTCCCGAGGTCCGATACGCCGCTTCCCGCGCTAAAGCCCCATTCGTATTTTGAAGGATTGGTTTTTTTGGCAACAGGTGGTTGAGGTGCGGGTTCCTGCGGCGGTTGTTTTGCCGAAGGTTGGTCCACTGCAACAGCGTCTTTTAATTCCGCGGTTGTATTGTCGGGTTTATTGGTAACGGCGGTTAATTCATTGCCGGTATTGGTTTGTGGCGCTTTTACTGAATCTACTGCGACAGCGTTCTCTTTTTGTTGTGGCACAACCTGCGGCAGGTCATTTTTTACAATGGCGTCCACACGTTCAACAGGCTGCCGGTCATTTTTACCATGACCGGCGGGTTTTTCATTAGCCTGCTTTTGCCTGGTGTCTTTTGGTGAATTTACCCGCAGTGCAATAGTTTCGTTCTGATCGTTCTGATCGTTCTTTTGTATGCTTTGAGGCGTGGTCCTGGTATTTTTTTGCACGGCTGTTTTATCTGCGATAGTATTGCGATCGCGGACAGGATTTTTTGTATGGTCACCGGAGTTTGTTGTTGTATTATCGGTTATTGAACTGGTATTGCGGGATTCATCACGCTTAGCAACAGTGTTATCGATCGTACCAGGTGTGGGTTCAGAGGAAGCGGGTGTTTTTGCCGTTTCAATGGGTTGCCGGTTGCTGGTGGAGGTTTGTTCTTTTGCAGCGGCGGGAGTTGTGGCGGCCGTTGGTTGTTCATTATCCCGGGTATTGCTATACAGTATCCAGGCCGAACCTATCAGCAGCCCGGCAAAC
This sequence comes from Chitinophagaceae bacterium, assembly GCA_035628135.1. Taxonomy (GTDB): domain Bacteria; phylum Bacteroidota; class Bacteroidia; order Chitinophagales; family Chitinophagaceae; genus DASPKM01. The sequence continues at coordinate 234,795 of DASPKM010000006.1, forward strand.
AATATCCACAGCAGCATGGGGCGGCGGCGCTTTTTCCTGCGGATGTCAGCCTGCACGCGAGCCCATACGTCACCGCCAGGCTGGAAACGCAGCTCCTGCATCTTTTGCTGAACCTGTTTTTCAAATTCACGGTCGTGCATACACTCCTGGTTTTTGGTCAACCGAATTTTTTTTAATCCAACTTATGAGCAATCCCCTTGCCCGCGCATATTGTGAGCGGGAGGTGCCTTCCTGTATTCCTAATATTTTTCCTATTTCCACGTGTGAGTATCCTTCCACCGCGTGGAGGTTGAAGATGGTTTGGTATCCTACAGGCAGCTGGCGGATGAGGTCTGCCAGTTCCTTGGCGCTCAATTGTATTTCGGGATCGTCTCCCGAAACAGGATGCAAGGTGACATCATTAAAGGAAAGCTCTGCCTGGTATCGGCTCTGCTTTTTAAGGTAGTTGATCGTAGTGTTCACCATAATTCGCCTGATCCATGCGCCCAGCTCACCCTCGGATTTGTATTGGTGCAGGTTGACAAACACCTTTACGAACCCTTCCTGCATGGCATCCTCCGCATCCGGCATCGACTTGGTATAACGGTAGCACACGCCCAGCATATATTCCGCAAAATGCTCATATAGTTGCCGCTGGGCGTCGGGCTTTTCCTTTAAACAGTCTTTCACCAGCTTTTGATAATCCATCCCGGCTTAGGTTATGATGTTGACAAAGATGTATAAACCGGCGTTGCACAGGGCGTTAATTTTTTTTAACGGAACGTATTTTTGGCTTTCCATACTTAAATCCCTGGTTATTATGGATAAATCCCTGGTTGAGCGCGACCGGCAGGCCATCTGGCATCCTTATACGCAAATGCGGCTGGCTCCCGATCCCCTGCCTATTGTAGAAGGCAGCGGCGCCCGGCTGAAAGACGAGCTGGGAAACTATTATATAGATGCCATCAGCAGTTGGTGGGTAAACCTGCATGGCCACGCCCACCCCTACCTTGCGCAAAAAATATATGAACAGGCCCTGCAACTGGAACAGGTGATCTTTGCAGGCTTTACCCATGCCCCTGCCATCAGGCTTGCCGAGCGCCTGCTGCACATTTTGCCGAAAGGGTTCAGCAAGATTTTTTACAGCGATAATGGTTCAACCGCTGTGGAGGTGGCGCTAAAAATGGCAATGCAGTACTGGAGGAACCAGGAGCAGCCGGACATCGATGATGCAATAAAAAGTCAACGGGGAGTAAGCAGTGTACTCAGGGGCATTACCCGCAAAAAAATCCTGGCGCTCACGCACGCATATCATGGCGATACATTCGGGGCCATGAGTGTAAGCGAACGAGGCGTATTTACCGTGGCATTCCAGGATTATTTATTCGAAGTGGCATTTGCAGACGTAAATGAATGGTCAACGGTAAATAATGACTGGGATGAGTTTGCGTGCTTTATTTATGAGCCGATGGTGCAGGGTGCCGGCGGCATGAAGATGTGTGAAGCGCGGGCATTGAACGCATTACTTAAAAAATGCAGGCAACACCAAATCATCTGCATTGCAGATGAAGTTATGACGGGCTTTGGCCGCACGGGAAAATTATTCGCCAGTGAATACCTCGACGAACAACCCGATATCATTTGCCTGAGCAAGGGTCTTACCGGTGGTATGATGGCGCTGGGAGCCACTGCCTGCACACAAAAAATTTATGATGCATTTTTGAGCGATGACCGTTCCAAAACCTTTTTTCACGGCCATTCATATACAGCAAACCCCATTGCCTGCAGCGCAGGTAATGCAAGCCTCGACCTGCTGCTGCAGGATGAATGCTTTATCAACATTCAACGCATCACGGCAAAACATGCTGGTTTTTTACAACAATTACAGCGCATTGATGTGGTTAAACATCCCCGGCAGTGCGGCACTATCCTGGCGTTTGAGCTGGATTATGGAGACGATGGGTATTTAAACAATATCAGCAGCATCCTTCATGGCAAAGCATTGAACAAAGGCGTATTGCTGCGGCCATTGGGAAACACGGTATATATCATGCCTCCGTATTGCACCACTAATGAAGAATTGGATGAGGTGTATAATTGCGTATTGGAGATTATTGCGTAAAGCACGCGGAAAGAAAAGCACAGATTTCTATAAGATTTAAGGATTACACAGAGAAGAGAATTTTATCTGTGTAATCCTTAAATCCGTTTTTAAATCTGTGCTATATTTCTTAATAATCCTTATTAACTGCCTAATCAAAATACCGGATCAGGGGGCGTATTGGGGTTATTGTCCCGCTCACGGAAAGGATACGGGAAGAAATTCCGCTTTCTTTCCGAATTGGCGCGGCCAAACCTGCGCATGTCTTCGAGGCTAAGGCCTAGCATGAACAATTCTATCCTTCTTTGCTTATAGATCTGCTCCAGCAATTGCGCTTGCGTAAACGGGCCAACCAGCGGGGGCTGGCCTGCTCCTACGCCGAAAGGATCGTTTGCCGGTTGCTTGGTCACTACTTTGTTCAATTCTATCAATGCATTCGCCAGGTCGTTCTGCCTTGCATAAACCTCTGCCTTTATCAGGATCATTTCCCCCGGCAGGTATACCGGGATCTGTGTTGTAGTACCGGCAAAAAAACCATTCACCTTCCATTTGGGAGCGCTGGTCTGCGTTAAAATATAGAAGGGCAGGCGTTTGTCTGAAAGATCAGGTTGAACGCTCGGCGGCAATCCCATTACTGAATCTATTATCGAGTACACGTTGTTGGTGGAAGTAACGGTTTCAAAAATGGGGTTCAGGTTAACAGCGTCGAAATTGAAGGTTGATTTTTTGGTAAGGTCTACAGCGTTGGCGGATGCGAGCGCCTGCGCATAGTTGCCGGCGAACAATGAATAACGCGCCTTTAATGCGTGCAGCGTATTAATGATATCGATGCCCGCCGGAATGTTGCTAAGGAATGCGGGGCTCATGGCATTGGCATTGATGGCCGCCTGCGCCTTATCGATGTCTGCAATGGCTTTCAGGTAACCATTCTGGCGGCTGACGAAACCTACGTTTTCGCCGGTGCCGTCGGGCACATTTTCCCAGAAGGTAGCCAGGTTGCCGAGTGCGAGCGCTTTAAAAATGGTAGCGTATGCGATCAATCCCGAAGCAAAGTTTTTATCGCCAAGCTTTTCAGCATTGGTGATCACCAAATTTGCATCGTAAATGATCTTGTTGCTGCTGGTCCACAATCCTGCGATTATGGTATTGGTGCCATCTACCTGGCCGCCGCCGAGGAATAGTTGGTATTCCGCGGTATTACCCTGGTTAAGGATGGTGACCTGGTTGGTGACAAACGCATCGGCGGTAATGGCATTGTACAGGGAACTGGCCCTGCCCGCCGTGTACACGCGTTGTAATCCTACCGCCACGCCGGTCAATCCTTTCGGTGAGCTGAACACCTGGTCTTCCAGGGGACGCGAGGGATCAGTATAATTCTTTTTACAACCGGCATTCAGCAAAGCCGCTGCCAGCAGTATGCAAAAAGTGGATGATTTTATATTGAGTTTCATATAGCTTTTTTTAAGGTTTAGAATCTAGCGCCTATGGTGAAGCTGAAGGTACGGGGAATGGGCGTTGGGCCAAAATCGATACCCCTCAGCACGGTGCTTTGTCCTGCGCCATTTACTTCGGGATCGTACCCATCATAATCATCGAATGACAACAGGTTGCGGCCGCTAAGGCTTAAAGTGAGATCTTTTACACCTTTAATGGCGCCTACGTTATAGCTGATGGAAAGCTCTCTTAGTTTCACGAACGATCCATCATGCACGCGCCACTCTTCTATCTGGTACACGCTGTTGACCCATCCGCGGGGCAGCACGCCATTGTGTTCCTGCTCGGCCACTTTGCCATTGCCTACGCCCTGGCGCGTCCGGAAGTCTGCATTGAATACATCCACTCCCTGCACCGCGTCGAACTGCAGGCGGATGCTTAGCTTGTTTAGGGTCAGCTCATTTACCAGCGAGGCTGTGTAATCAGGATTGGGATCACCAATGATCCTTCTCAGCGTTGTAGCGGTGGCTACCGGTAATCCGTTCGCATCGCGCTGCGGCGTATACACCAGGGTGCTGTTCTGGATACCTCTTTCAATCTGGGGGAAACCGGTTGGATTCTTTATCTGGTTGCCGCTGCCATCGGTTGCGAAGAAAGTGCCGTAAAACACACCAATGGGGTAACCCTCTATTATTGCAACGGGAGCGCCGGCATTGGTGCTCAACAAAGTCAGCGCCTGGCCGATCCGCACAGCCTTGTTCCTGTTTCGGTTAAAGATGCCTGTTATATCCCAGCGCACGTTTTTGCTGCGTACCGGCGATACGGTAAGCAATAGCTCGATGCCTTTGTTTTCAAGGGACCCAAAGTTATCGAGCTTGGTGGAGAAGCCGGTTGTGGGCGCTACCTGCCTGTCGATCAGCAAATCATCCACCCGCTTGTTATACCAGGTGAATTGTAATCCCAAGCGATTGTTGAAGAATGCCAGGTCCGCACCGATCTCCAATTCTTTCTGGCGCTCGGGTTTTACATCTTCATTGGCGAGCACCGAACTGGAAACAAGAGAGGTCCTGCCCAGGTAAGCATTGGTGCTGTATCCATTGAAGCGTGCATATGCGCCGATACCAGTCAGGTTGCCGGATTCGCCATAGGCGGCGCGAAGCTTCAGTAAATTCAACCAGTTGCTGGTACCTGACATAAAGCTTTCTTCGGACAGTAGGTAACTTCCGCTCGCTTTTACGTATGTCTGTGTACGTTGGTCTTCCCCGAATACCGAAGAACCGTCTACCCTTACCGCACCGGTGAGGAAAAGTTTGTTGAAAATCCTGAAATTTTGCTGGATGTATCCGCCCGACACTGAAAGCTCGCTCCTGCTGTCAACCGGCGGCAATGAAGTGCTGGCGCCGTTTACGGTTTGCACAAAAGGCGCGAGGCCGCGGCCTTGCAGCAAAGAATAATTGTTCTTTTCATATTGTACCGAGTAACCTACCTGCGTGGTAGAGCCGATAGCGTCGGTGATGTTGAACTGGTATGTCGCATTCAATTCGTGGTTGATCTGGAAGAATACGTTGTTGGCCGTGCTCGCATACCCGTTGAGGGTTGGATCGAGCGTGGCGCCGCCTCCAAAAAATGCGGTGTTCACATTGTACGCAAACGGCGGTATGAACGTGGTGCCATTTTGCGTATAATTATCTATGCCCAATGTATAATCGAAGGTCAGGCCCTTGAACGGCTTTAATTTAACGCCTGCATTGGCCAGTATCCTGCTGGTCTCCTGGCGTTGCTTGATATCTTCTATGATAGAGACAGGATTAACGCGACCTCTTTCACCTACTGCTTTAATATTGCCCAATGCGTCTCTCGCATGGATGTCGTGGAAATTACCGATGATGGTAACGCCGTTGGTAGGCGAGAAGAATGAATTGCCATCGGGCTTTTCATCGGCGCCGCTGTTGATATAGTTCAGGCCCAGGGTGAACGAAACCACATTGTTCAACGTTTGATCAAGGTTGGCCCTGAAGCTGTACCTTCTGTAATCGGTATTCCTGATAATACCCTGGTTGAAGAAATAAGAGCCGGAGAGATAGTATTTTGTTTTATCCCTTCCGCCGCTTACCGAGATATTATTATCTGTTCCAAAGCCGGTACGGAAAATATAATCCTGGTAATCGTAGCGCGTAACCGGCGTGGTGGCGGTAAGCGCCGGCGTAAGAATGTCCTGCGTTTGAATATCGGGAGAAGGCCCGAACTTAACCGGCGCACGGTTTACGTCCAATTTTTTTCTCAGCTGGTTCACCATTACAGCGGTTGAGAAGCTCACTACCGGCGCTCCGCTGCTGCCTCTTTTGGTAAATATCTGGATTACGCCGGCGTTGGCGCGTGATCCATAGATAGCCGCCGCGGCAGCCCCATTCAGCACTTCCACGCGTTCGATGTCGGCGGGATTGATATCCGACAGCCGGTTTTGACCGATTGTTCCAACAAAATTGCCGCCATCGTAATTGCCGGAGGTATTGGTTACCCTGTTGGTAGCGTTGTTTACAATGATACCATCTACAATGTATAAAGGCTCCGAAGAACTGGATATTGAGCTGATGCCTCTTAATCTCACTGAAATACCGCCGGCGGGATCACCGGAGTTTTGAATGATTTGTGCACCGGGTGTCTTACCCTGTAAGGCGGCAAGCACGTTGGCCGATGCACCCTTGGTAAGCTGATCGCCCTTAACCGTGTTAATGGTGTTGCCGAGTTGGCGCCTGGTGGTACCTGCGGAGGTACCGGTAACCACCACTTCATCAAGACCCAGCGGATCTTCGGCCAATTGCGCGTTTACTGTATACGCATTGTCGGTGCTTACGGTAAGGCGTTCTTCGCGGGTTTTAAAGCCGATGCCCGTAATTTCCAGGGCATAGGTTCCGGGTTTAAGGTCCGCGGTAAATGAGTAGTTACCGTCGGAGTCGGTTGATCCACCCGAAACCGTGTTCTTTACAATGACCGAAATACCTGCAAGCCCTGCCCCATTAGGGCCGGTGACCTTACCACTGATGCGTACCTGTGCCATTACGGCCACGCAGCATAGCTGAAGCAACACCAACAAGCCCAAACGGGTGCTTGCCGTTAGTGTAAGTTTGTTTTTCATATAGCCTGGTTTGTTTTTTTGAATTAGAAAGCAATCATTTTATGGTAGTACGGGCCGAAAGGATAAATGGTTTAAGCAGAGCCGAAACTAAGAACATTTTAAAAATTCCCGCAAAATCCAGCAAAAAATATTTCTATCTCCCGCAAAATCCGGATAAAAGCAGGGAAAAGCGGCTAACCGGCGGGGAAAAGTGGTCAGTGGCTTTTGACCATGGCCTTAATTTATGGTACGCTGCCAGGCTTATTTTCCGGACAGAAAGACTGGTATTGCCTTCATCCAGTTCCATCAAAAGCCGTTTGGAGAATTGTGACAGGTACCGCCGCTCATTCAACTTCGTCCAGTCGAGCTTGTTATAATTGAGCGCATGTTGCAGGTATTTCCGTATGCACGAATCGCAGGACCTCCTCACTTCTTCAATGCATTTTCCCGAAGAACTGAACCGGTAAGTAAAATCCGTGCTGGCCACGGTATCGGCCCTTATGATCAATGCAAGCGTAGAGTCCGTTTCTTTAAAAGAACCTTGCAGCTTATTTTGTGCCAGGTATCTTTCAAGCCCTTTTTTTATGGCTTTCCTGCTAGATCCAATCTATCCTTGTGATGATGCGGTGTACGTTGCGACGAGCAGGCAGAGGACGAGGATAAATGACTTCATTTTTATGCGGGATGCTTAAAGATAATCATTTAAACAAATCCTAATAATCCTGCCTTATAAAACCTCCATTCACAAAAACTTCCCTTGCATCCAAGTATACCCCGTTTGAATCGTATCGATAAAAAACAGCGGTATCTCCAAAATATCTTTCGGTCCTGATCTGCTTGAAAACGGTATCGCCGGCAAAATTGACCACGTTTGCAAAAACATGCCGGGTGGCAAGGTTGCCCGTATCGCTGCGCGGATAAATGTCAATGAAAATATAACTGGTATCCTTAACCGCAGATTCCGTTAATTTCCATTCGTACACGGGCTGGCGTTGAAGGCCGGCTTTTACTCTATTAAAAAATTGGTCTTCAAAAATTTTACGGTATGCTTTCAATTGCGACTGGTCTAATTTCTTATCTGTATGCGCTACTGCCGGTTCGCCATTTGCCGAAACCGTGAGTACCTGCAGATGCGACGACGAACAATTCCAATTGTCCTTGTATTTGGCCAGCAGGTAAAAGCTCTGGCAATCCTCCATAAAAAATTCGTATTCGATGGTATCGTCTTTGTCAACCAGTGAAACATAATGAAGCTCTACCTTATTACCGTTGGCCAATTTATGCACAAGGCCGTCCTGCGATATGACCTGCTTCACTGCGTTTTCCAATCTTTCTACCCTGCCATCAACCTCATATGCAAACAATGGCCCCGGCTGTTTAGGCGGGCCAAAACTTTCGAACGCGGTATTCATTGCATAAGCATATAACAGCCATGCCAACAAGGCCAGCACACCAATAACTGTTAAGGCAATGAGGAATTGTTTCAAGGCTTTAAAGATAAATCGATCATTGGCACCAGTACATGATATAGTTGTTGTGCGGATTTCATCAGCTGGTGCTAACGGGAACGGCTACCTGCGTAGTGTCCCATTCAATGATCATGTTGCCCGATTCAAAGCGTATGGTCAATTGCTCTACCGGCTCGCTTAATTGTTTTACCGGCGCCTTTATTTTCAACACGTCTTTTGCCTTGTGCTCTTCATATTCATATGCGCCCCACTGTCCTAACTGGCTGTTGAGAATAATGGTCCATTCGTTTTTCTCCGGTATCGTAAAAAGCGTATAAGTACCTGCTTTTACAGGCTGGCCGCCAAACGTACCATCTTTTTCAAAGGTGATCTCGGTCGCTTCGTCAGCCCCGGTCCTCCATACCTTGCCATATTGTTCCAACCCACCAAAAATCTCCCTTCCCTTTTTATATGGTCGGCCATAGGTAACTTTTACATTGTCGCCTTCAACGGTCTCATGAGGGCTTTTGCGGCTTTGCCTGGAGCAGGCAGGTAAAATAAACAACCCCGCCAGCAGGAAAAACAATAAACGTTGCATATCCGGTCTCGTTTTATATTTCTAAGTTATGGAGAAGTTTCCACCAATGTTTTCAGTTGGGTCAGTGAATTTTCCATGCCCGGCCCCATCCGCTCATCGTAAATAATGCTTCCGAACTTTTCCCAGGGATACCAGCGCAGGTTGAAATCGAAATACCATTGCACGATGGTAACATTTTGGGCCGGTATCAATGCAAAGCTACCGGTGAATACTTTCCCATTGGGTTGCCGCCAACGGGTGCCTACCGAATCGGGTTTTGAAACCAGTACATCGATCGTGAACCTGTTGGTATTGATATTGGAATGGCCCACCGCCGTGATGGAGATGGACGAATCCGCCAGCAAAACATTCCATTGTTGCCACTGCCGCAGGTCAGACACATAGCGGTGGATGGATGTTACGGAGGCCGATATGTTGATTGCACGGGAAACCCGCACGTGCGAAGGCAGCATCAGCGAGATGGCTGTAAGCACAAGGAAAATAACAATGATGCTGATGAAAGCGAGTTTGACAAACTTCATGTTAATGTGCAAATATAGACCATAGACAACGCCACTACTCCCATTTGAAAGACTTTACGGCGAGGATATACAAACCCACGCCCCAAATGGCGAGAATGCCCAGCTCGCGCCACTCGTCCCAGATGTGCGCGCCTTCGAAAGCAATATCGCGCATGGCCGTATTCAAATGCGTAAGCGGCAACACCTTGCTTATCGGTTGCAGCCAGGTAGGAAATGCTTCGACAGCAAAAAAAGTTCCGCCCAGCAAAAATTGCGGCAGCGTAATGAGGTTGGCGACAGGAGGAATGGAATTATCACTCTTGGCGCGGCCGCTGATGATAAAACCAAATGCCATGAAGATGATCAGCGCAATGAAGCTCAGCAGCATGATCTCCAGGAAGGTGACAAATCCATTAATCAAGGTGTACTTGAAAAAGAATACGCCGATCACCAGTATCAGCGCGGTTACCGCCAATTGAAAAATGGTGCGCGCCGCCACTTCGCCTAACACGATGTTGAGGCGGTTGATGGGCGTGGCATAAAAACGCTTGAGCACCAGCGTTTGCTTCAGGTTGAAAAACGCGAACGCGATGCCGAACACCGCAGCGCTCAGCAAAGAAAATCCCAATTGCCCCGGTAAAATAAAATCAATGGTACGATACGGCCGGCCCTGCACTACCACGGGCGCTTCCATCTTTGCCATGCTGGGCGCATTGGGAAAGCGCGTCTTGTCTATAGTGTACATAATAGATGTAAGCATGGAACGCAATATCTGGATGCGGTCCACGGCGGCAGTGGACGTATGATATCGAATGTTGTAAGCGGGTGAGCTGCTATCCTTGCTTTTTGTAATATCCAGGATAGCCGTGATCCTTCCTTTCCGCAAATCTTCTTCCAGCTCCACGGAATCTTTTTGAACGATCCTGATATTCGAAATGGATTTCAGCGTTGAATAAAAAACATTGGTGGTATCGGACTTGCCCGAGAAAGCGATGCGAACGATGGGCCCTCCCCCTCCGATAAAACCAAAGACGAGAATAAAGATGAAAGGAAAAACAAAACTGAAGACAATGGCTGTAGGGCTCCGCATCAACGCCCTAAGACTTGCTTTACAGATTGCCCACATAGCGGTAGACTGGCTGTAACGGATGTGTTGGTTGCTCAAAATTGATCGGTTGTTGGAAGTTTTACTCAATCGAAAAATCAAAGGGTAAACGGGCTTGTGATGCTCCTATAAAACGTTTCGCGCGGCTTATGGCCTTGTATAATCGTATGCCTTCCTCGCCTAATTCTTCTTTCAGCACCTTGCCTTTGTAAGACTGCTGGTATCCGCCGAATAGCCTGTCGAAAAATCCTTTCGACTCGGGGTATTCGCGCAGGCGGTAGTCTTTCAGTTTCGCCATGCGTGCAGCGCAATCGATGGCGTCCTGCATGCCGCCAATGCGGTCTACCAGTTTTAGTGTTACTGCACGTTGCCCGCTCCAGATCCTCCCCTGCCCGATGCTGTCGACATAAGTTGTGCTTAGGTTGCGGCCCTGCGCCACGCGGGTCTTGAAATCATTATAAATGGTGTCAATTTCATTTTGAATGAAGTTACGCTGCGCCGGCGTTAGTGGCTTGGTCACATCCAGCGCATCCGCATTGGGACCGGTCTTTACTTCGTCGAAAGTTATGCCCAGCTTGTTATTGAAGAAGCCTTGCATGTTGGGAATGATGGTGAATACGCCAATAGAGCCGGTGATGGTATTGGCCTGCGCAAAAATGCTGTCGGCATTGCAGGCCAGGTAATAACCACCCGATGCCGCTACATCGCCAAAGCTTACGATCACGGGTTTTTCCTTGCGTGCAATGGTCATTTCGCGCCAGATGTTCTCGCTCGCCAGCGAGCTGCCGCCTCCGGAATTGATGCGCACTACAATGGCCTTTACGCTTTTATCCATCCGTGCCTTGCGTATAAGGCCGGCATAGGTGTTGCTGCCGATCTGGCCTTCTTCGCCTTTTCCATAAACAATATCGCCCTGGGCGTAAATGACCGCTATCCGGTCCTTTCCGCTCGCACGGTAGCTAACGGCCTTTGCGTAACGCTCCAGCGGAATGAAATTGATGTTGTCGTTCGCGCCCAGCTTCAGTCTTACCCGGATTTCCCCTTTTACTTCATCCTCGTATTTCAATCCATCCACCATTTTATACCGCAAGGCATCCTGCGCAAACTGTATCATGTTGCCATCAGCATATTGACGGAGCACCGACGAGTCTATTTTTCGTGCTTCGGCAATGCGTGCAAGAAAATGCGCATAAATATCATTGAGTATCTCCAGTGTTTGCTCGCGGTTGGGCTCGGTCATTTTGGTTTCGCGGAAGGGTTCGGTGGCGCTTTTGTATTTGCCTGCATAAAAAATCTGTGGATCGATGTCCAATTTTTCGAATGTGCCCTTCAGAAAGATCATCTGAAATGAGATACCTCGCCAATCGAGGCCGCCCTTCGGATTGCAATAAATCTTGTCTGCTACCGAGCTTACGTAATAAGATTTTTGTGATATTATATCGCCATAGGCATATACGAACTTGCCGGTTTGCTTAAACCCGATCACAGCATTCCTGATCTCCTCGTTGCCTGCAAGCCCATTGTTGTTGGAATTGGCTTTTACCAGGATCCCCTTCACCGCGCTGTCTTTTGCGGCTTTATCGATCATACGCACTACATCGTACAGTCCCGGTATATCGTATTGATCGGAAGCGCCCAGGTCGGCCAGGGGATTTTCCTGCATTTTTTCGGGGAAGGGAATCGATAAGTCTATTACCAACACAGCTTTGCTGCCAACAAATTCCCGGTCGGGGGTCGCCAGCGCCGAAATCCAGCCTATAAAAATAAAAAAGCTGATCAGGGAAAACACGATCAGCGCCAGGAAAGCCGCCAGGAACATTTTCCAAAAATTCATCGGTGCGATTATTTTTTCAACAAATGCAAAATTAAAGATATTTGATTCCTTCAAACTTCAGCAATACATGGGTCGGACTTATTTATTGATAGGTGGCAATATTGGCAACCGCCTCCAAAACCTGCAAAGGGCAATAACGCTCATTGGCACGAAAGCCGGCGAAATAACCCGGCAGTCCGCCGTATATGAAACCGAAGCCTGGGGTAAGCACGACCAGCCGGCTTTCCTGAACCAGGTATTGCGGGTAATTACCAGCCAGCAACCACAAGCCCTGCTGCAAACCCTGCTGGGCATTGAACAGGAAATGGGAAGGGCGCGGCAGGAAAAGTACGGCCCCCGCACCATTGACATCGACATTTTATTGTACGACGACCTGGTAATGAAAACCGATGAACTGGCCATTCCGCATCCTCAGCTGCACTTGCGCCGGTTTGCGCTCGCTCCCCTAGCGGAGATTGCCGCCTCAGTCATTCATCCTGTTTTAAAAAAATCCATCGACGAGCTGCTATTGGAATGTCCCGACAAGCTTGCTGTGAAAAAGTTATGAATTGTTTATTCGGCAATTCACATTTCTTTGTTAGTCGATGAACTATCATTTTATTACGATCGAAGGCAATATCGGGGCAGGCAAAACCACGCTGGCGCACCTGCTGGCCAAGCACTACAATGGCAGGCTTATCCTGGAGCAGTTTGCAGATAATCCTTTCCTGCCCAAGTTTTATGAAAACCCCAAGCAATACGCCTTTCCCCTGGAATTGTTCTTTATGGCGGAGCGCTTCAAGCAATTGAAGGAACTGTTGCAACAAAAAGACCTGTTTCAGGCCGTAAGTATTTCGGATTACCTGTTTACCAAATGCCTTTTGTTTTCGAAAGTAACCCTGTCCGAAGACGAGTTCCGCCTGTACCAACGGCTGTTTGAGATCATGTACCAGCAGCTCATCCAGCCCGATATCGTAATTTACTTACATGCACCCGTGAGCAAGCTGCAGGAAAATATCAAAAAAAGAAAACGGCCTTATGAACAAAACATCCCCGATGAGTACCTGTTCAATATCCAGCAAACTTATACACACTATATAAAGCAGCACAATTTAAAGACGCTGTTCATAGACGCCAGCAATGCCGATTTCCTCGGCAAGGAACAACACCTGCAAGTAGTGATAGACGCTTTAGAAAAAGAGTATGAGCAGGGACAGCATTATTTTACTTTGCCATAATGGAAAAAAAAGACCCGTTTGAAAGTTTACGGTATCCTGAGTTCAGGAACTATATCATTTCGCGCTTCTTTTTCATTTTGGTGCTCAACATGCAAGCCACCCTCATCAGCTGGAAAGTGTATGACCTCACCAAAGACCCGTTCAGCATTGGCCTTATCGGCCTTATTGAATTTGTTCCTGCATTTTTCATGGCCTTTTACTCGGGGCATGTAATCGACAAAAGCGATAAAAGAAATTTACTGTTGCGCAGCGTTATCGGCAATGCCGTGCTCACCGGCATACTTTGCTTTTTTACCACCGACCTGGCCATAAACGCCATTTCACAAACATGGTTATTGCTGATCATTTATTTTGTGGTGTTCGGTACCGGCATTTTGCGTTCTTTCAGCGGGCCTACTTCGTTTGCGTTGGTGAGTCACCTGGTTCCGAGGCACACGTTGGCCAATGCCACCCTCTGGCATAGCGGTTCGTGGCAGGTGGGGGCGGTTACAGGCCCCGCGCTTGCAGGGCTGTTGTACGCATCCATTGGCATCACTTATACTTTTTACCTGATGTTGTTGTTGATGGTGGTTGCAGCGGTGGGATTAATGTTTATAAAACCGAAGCCATTTGCAGGCGAGCGAAGGCAGGAAAAGATCATCGAAAGCATACGGCAGGGATTTTATTTTGTATGGCGCACCAAAGAAGTATTGGGCGCGCTAAGCCTCGACCTTTTTGCGGTGTTGTTCGGAGGAGCTACTGCGCTGTTGCCTGTATTTGCGGACCAGATCTTAAGAGTAGGCCCGGTGGGATTAGGCATGTTGCGTTCTGCGCCTGCCCTTGGTTCGGTAGTAGTGTTGGTGTTGCTTACATTTCGGCCGCTGAGAAAAAACCAGGGCCGCCTGATGCTCTTGTGCGTGGCGGGTTTTGGCGTGTCGATCATTGTGTTTGGATTGTCTGAAATATTCTGGTTGTCGTTGCTGGCATTGTTTCTTTCCGGCATACTCGATGGTATCAGCGTGATCGTTCGTTCTACCATCCTTCAATTAAAAACGCCTGATGAAATGCGCGGACGCGTGGCCGCGCTCAATAGCATCTTCATAATGTCGTCTAACGAGCTGGGAGCTTTTGAGAGCGGGATGGCCGCAAGGCTACTGGGAACGGTGCCCGCAGTGGTATTTGGAGGAGGCATGACACTCGCCGTAGTAGTATTTACGTGGTTGAAGGCCCCGACCTTGCGCAAGCTGCAATACTAGGCAAATTCAAAATCAGGTTGTAACCTTTACCTCGGTTAATTTCTCTAACACATAATAAACAGCAGGGCAAACAGAAGAATTTTTGAGTGTTAACTGGGGGCGTTTCAATAAAACGTCTTCATCGGTATAAGGATACCTGGCGCAATCGGAAGGCCGCACATCATAGATGCCGCAAAAATTATCATTGCCCAGGAAGGGACACGGCGCGGAACGCACCACGTAATCACCGTCTTCGTCCAGGCGCAGGTAGGCTTCTATGAAGGCGCCTTCCTTCATGCCCAGGTGCCTGCTGATACGTTTAATGTCCGGCGTTTTAAAACGGGGCGAGTAGTTCTTGCAGCAATTCGCGCAGGCCAGGCAGTTGACATTCGAAAAAGCTTCTTCGTGCAGTTCGGGTAATTTTTTCAACAGTTTCTGGGGCTTAGCGGTCTTAAGTAGCTGCTTATAAGCCTTTTGCCTGACGGCTGATTTTTTGTTCCAGTTATGTAACAAATGTTGAGACACTGATACGATTTATGGCGCAAAGGTAACGCCTCCGTCCGGATGAAACTATTGATGATATGTTAACGATGATTTTTAGCGAAACCCTCAAAGAAAATCTGGCCGTGCTGAAAAGCACGCCGTTCTTTGCCCTGGTAATTGCCGCGGAAATATTCCTGAGCAACTTCCATTACCGTAAGGTGTACAATTGGAAAGAAACAGCCACCAACTTCTTTTTATCCCTGTTAAATGGCGGCCTCGACCTTTTGGTTCGCAGCGTATACCTGGTAGTGTTAGTGTACGCATGGAATTATCATCTTGTCATCATTGAAAGTCCCTGGATATATTGGACAGTGCTGATCCTCGGCATCGACCTGCTGATGTATTGGTTGCACCGGATGGAGCACTTTTGCAGGTTGTTTTGGGCCGCACACGTCACCCACCATTCTGCCGAGCACATGAATTGTACCGTTGAGTTCAGGACCTCCGTATTTCAACCGCTATACCGTTTCGTATTCTTTATACCGCTGGCTTGGCTTGGTTTTGCACCCATCGATATATTCTTCGTATACTCACTCATGCAAACCTGGGGTTTGTTCGTGCATACCGAGCTGGTTAAAAAACTCGGCTGGCTGGAATATGTAATGGTAACGCCTTCGCACCACCGCGTGCACCATGCCTCCAACGTAAAATATCTCGACAAGAACATGGGCTTCCTGTTGATCATCTGGGACAAGTTGTTCGGAACGTTCCAGGAAGAGCTCCCGGCAACTGCGTATGAGCCTATCCGTTATGGACTGACGAAGCCGCTCGAGAACAAGAACCCAGCAAATATTATTTTTCATGAATGGGTGGGCATCTGGAAAGACATGCGCCGCAACGATATCCGGTGGAACACTAAAATGAAGTATTTGTTCAAGCCTCCTGGTTGGAGCCACGATGGAAGCAGGCAAACAAGCAATGAAATGCGGCAACTCCATATCTCATCGCCGCATGAAATACATGCGGTAGATGATATATGCGGCAGTAATCAACGCCAGGATCACCCCGTACGTCAACAAGCCCACTAATAGTCCCCGGATATATGCCCATACACCGCGCTGCTGGTAAAACTGCCTGCAGGCCCATCCGAGATAGATGATCCAAAGCCCGGTGTATGCCATAACGATCTTCATATAGTATTGGGGGAAACTAAGCATGATAGGAACGATGATCAGGCTGTAAAAGGCCGACCGCTGGCCCGAGGCATAGGCTTGCAACACAAGATTTTCCGCATACGTTCTGCCTTTAAAGAAAACCCAACTGAAAAAAGCGCCGATGGGTACATTCAGAAAAATGACCAGGTTGGCGTGCTTGTTCAGAAACAGTGAGATAGGGTCCCGCCTTCCCGCCACCGTCATCAAATTAAACGTAGAGATCAGAAAGGTAGAGACCGCTACTACTATCAATAAATAGCTGAATGGGTTGAAATACCGCTTCCGCTTACCCTCTACATACTCCCTGGCGATGTGACCCGGCCGGAAGATCATTTCGCGCAACAGATACAGGAAACCCTTGTCGGCATGGGTAAAGGCATGGATCACGTCATGCCAGATATGAGACATGGTAATGCGGTGGGTATCTGTCTTTTGCCCACAGGTTGGGCAAAAGCGATCGTCCGCCGTGAGCATGGTTGCACAGTTCAGGCAGTTAGTTGGATGCATGTGACACCGTTGGGGTAAAAATAGTAATAATCAGCAATCAATAATTAACTTTGCGGCTTCTTACCAAATAGTCAATTTCATAGCATGAACTTATTCGAATCCCATCAAAACGAATTTATCAGCCGACACATTGGTCCCAACGAATCCGAAACCGCTGAAATGCTGAAGGTTATTGGTGCTTCCAGCCTCGACGAACTTGTTGACCGCACCGTTCCTGCTTCCATCCGCATGAGCGGGCCATTGAAGCTGCCCGCCGCGATGAGCGAGAGCGATTACCTGCACCATATCAAGGAACTATCTTTGAAGAATAAAGTCTTTAAAACATATATCGGCCAGGGTTATTATGATACGCATACGCCGGCCGTTATCCTGCGCAATGTTTTCGAGAACCCGGGCTGGTACACGCAGTACACGCCTTACCAAGCCGAGATCTCGCAGGGACGGTTGGAAAGCCTGCTGAACTTCCAGACCATGGTCAGCGACCTTACGGCCCTGCCCATCGCCAATGCCTCTCTTTTGGATGAAGCCACCGCCGCAGCGGAAGCCATGACCATGTTCTTTAATACCCTCAACAGGGACCACGACCATATTACCCGGCCACGGTTTTTTGTGGACAATGAGGTTTTCCCCCAGACCAAAGATGTATTGGTCACAAGGGCCATACCCGTGGGTATTGAAATAGTTACCGGCGACTATCGCAATGCGGCATTGGACGAAACTTATTTCGGAGCGATCGTTCAATATCCAAATGACAAAGGGTCTATTGAGGATTACCGCGCATTCATCGATAAAATACATGCTGCGAATGCATTTGTGGTAATGGCCACCGACCTGCTGGCCCTTACCCTGCTTACCCCGCCCGGCGAATTAGGCGCGGACGCAGCGGTTGGATCGGCACAGCGTTTCGGCGTTCCCTTGGGATACGGCGGACCACATGCAGGTTTTTTTGCGGCAAAGGACGAGTTCAAGCGCAGCATACCGGGCCGCATCATCGGCATCAGTGTCGATGCACAAGGCAACCGCGCACTGCGCATGGCCCTGCAAACGCGCGAACAACACATCAAAAGAGAAAAGGCTACTTCCAACATTTGCACCGCACAGGCATTGCTGGCCAACATGGCAGCTATGTACGCCGTATTTCACGGGCCGCAAGGATTGAGAGAGATTGCGCAAAGAGTGGTAATTCTCACGCAGGCCCTGTTGACGGAGTTGGAAAATTTGGGATACCAGATGCTGAACCAATCGCATTTCGATACCATTACCGTGAAGGTGGATGACGTAGCATCATTGCGTGAGCTGGCAATTCAAAACCAGATAAACTTCCGCTATTTCAACGAGCAACTCATCGGCATTTCGCTGGATGAAACCACTACGCCGCAGGATGTGTTCAACATTGTGCACGTATTTGCCACTGCAAAAAACAATAAGACCACTGTTGTTACTTTTGAAGAAGATGCGGCGATGCAGGCCATTCCTTCGTTTGCCAACCGGCAATCGCCTTACCTGCGCCACGAGGTATTCAACCGCCATCATAGTGAAACGCAGATGATGCGGTACATTAAAATGCTGGAAAATAAAGACATTTCGCTGAACACCAGCATGATCTCATTGGGCTCCTGCACCATGAAGCTGAATGCCGCGGCAGAAATGATGCCGCTTAGCTGGGCGCACTGGAGCAAGATACATCCCTTTGCGCCAGCCGACCAGGCGCAAGGCTATCACCAGGTAATACAAGAACTGGCGGACTACCTGAATGAAATTACCGCATTTGATGCGTGCAGCCTGCAACCCAATAGCGGCGCGCAAGGCGAGTATGCCGGATTGCTGGTGATCAAGGCTTACCACGAAAGCCGCGGCGACCATCACCGCGACGTAATGCTGATACCCATCTCGGCACATGGCACCAATCCCGCTTCCGCGGTAATGGCCGGGATGAAAGTGGTAGTGGTGAAGGCTTTGGAAAATGGATACATCGATGTAGAAGACCTGAAAGCAAAAGCCGCTCAGCACGCGAATAACCTCGCCGGCATCATGATCACCTACCCCAGCACCTACGGCGTGTACGAAGAAACAGTGAAGGAAATTACTTCCATTGTACACCAACATGGCGGACAGGTATATATGGATGGCGCCAACATGAACGCGCAGGTAGGTTTGACCGCGCCCGGTTTAATTGGCGCCGATGTTTGCCACCTGAACCTGCACAAGACATTCGCAATACCCCACGGCGGCGGTGGCCCGGGCATGGGTCCCATCTGTGTAAAAAAACACCTCGCTGAATTTTTGCCAGGCCATGTGGAAATGCTTACTTCCGGCGCTGTAAGCGCAGCGCCCTTTGGCAGTGCGTCCATCCTGCTCATCAGTTATGGATATATCCGAATGTTGGGTGCTGTGGGGGTTCGCCGCGCCACGGAAGTGGCCATACTCAATGCGAATTACATGCGGGCAAGGCTAACAGGTTCGTACGACGTGCTGTACCTTGGCACCAATGGCACCTGCGCGCATGAGTTCATTGTTGACCTGCGGCCATTTAAGCGCAGCGCGGAAATTGAGGCCGAGGACGTTGCAAAGCGACTGATGGATTATGGCTTCCATGCTCCCACCATGAGCTTCCCGGTGCCGGGCACCATAATGATAGAACCAACGGAAAGCGAGGATAAAGCCGAGCTCGACCGTTTCTGCGAAGCCTTGCTGGGCATACGCCGGGAAATAACATTGATCGAGGAAGGCGCGCTGAACAAAAAAGACAATATGCTGAAGCAGGCGCCGCATACACAGTTTACCATTTGCAGCGACAAATGGGAAAGGCCTTATTCGAGAGAATCTGCTGCCTTCCCGCTGTATTACGTTACGCACAACAAGTTCTGGCCTTCTGTTGCCAGGGTGAACAATACTTACGGCGACCGCAACCTTATTTGCACCTGCGAGCCGGTTGAAGCGTACGCAACAGAGAATGTGTAAGGATTAAAAACGTAGTCATATAAATATATGAATCGCGAATAAAACTTGGGCAGCATATACCGGTTTTGTACCTTCGGCGTCTTCCTCCAGTCCGATATCCTTTCAACCAAATAATACACGGAAAGGACCTTGTTAGGATTTGTAGTTAGCCCAATCGAGATCTTATAACTGCTTTTTTCATCAAATTATTCTAAATCATGAGACCTCTTAAATTCGCCATTTGCCTGGGCATTGCTATTTGCTGTGGTTCAGCTATCCAGGCACAATTGCTTAAAAAACTCAAGGAGAAAGCCGAAAATGCGGCCAACAAGGCGTTGGACAAAAAAGCTGACGACGCCGTTGGCAACAACGGTAATAACAACAATGGCGGCACCAATGGCAGCGGCCCCAGTGGCGGCAACAATGGGCCCAAGTACGGCAAGCCGTCTAACAAAGGTGGCGCTGGATTGGTATCGGCCCCGCCGGATGTAAATGAAAATCTGGCTTCGGCGGAAACTGCTTTCAAAGGAAACAATCTCAGCGATGCGCGGTATGCTGTGCAACAGGCCATGCTGGGAGTGGAATTGCAAATAGGACAAAACATTTTGAAATCGCTGCCCGCTACCATTGCCGGATTGAAAAAAGACAGCATGCAGGACCAGGTCACCAGCACCGGCTGGGGATGGGCCGGCCTCACTATTCAACGCGTGTATGTGCAGGGCGATAAGCAATTCACGCTTACCGTTGCCAACAACTCCATGTGGATGCAGGCCATCAACATGTACCTCACCAATTCTGGCTATGCGCAGAACACAGGCGGCCAGCAAAACTGGAAACAGGTAAAGATCAAAGGGTACCGCGCAGTAATTGAATACAACGATAACACCGGCTACAAGCTGAGCGTGCCGCTGGGACAATCCTCGATCCTGATTTTTGAAGGGATCAACTTTGCCAGCGAGCAGGACATGATGAATGCCGCCAACCAGGTAGACATCGACGGCATTAAGAAAAGCCTTGGAGAAAAATAATCGCTCATTACCAAACACGCAATCATGAAAAAAATATATTTCGTTTCACTCGCATTGTTTTCAGTGGTTATGGTTTCGGCGCAGGATTTTACCAAACGTTTGTCCGAAGCCCGCACCTCTTACGCCGCAGGCAAGCTGGATGATTCCAGGTTTGCCATGCAGCAAATGCTGCAGGAACTGGACATCTTAACAGGAAAAGAAGTGTTGAAGCTGTTGCCCCAGAAAATGTTGGACCAAAGCGTCCGCGCTGGCCAGGATAATGTAAGCGGCGCTTCCGGCTTCGTAGGCGTGCTGATACACCGCGAATATGGAGGAAAGGCCGCGTACGACAGTACGGCCATTCAATTGGACATCATCAGCAATTCGCCGCTGATCGGCACCATCAATGCTTTGCTTTCATTGCCATTCGGCATGGGCAGCAATCCCGATCAGAAAATAGTAAAGGTGAATGGATACAAGGCACTGCTGAGCAAGACCTCCGGCAGCAATGACAAGCCTGAATTTGAATTACAGCTTCCTTTGAACAATTCGTTGATCACTTTGAAGGCGCCTGGCCGTTCGCAGGATGATATCCTGAAGGCGGCAAACACGCTGCCTGTTTCAGACATTGCAAAGCTGACACAATAGGAATTGAAACAACAACGATTTGGCGATTGCGGAAAAATCTGTAATCGCCAATTTTTTTATCTCCTAACGAATACGGTTACCCGAGAGCCTACTATGAACTCCTGGCCCATGCCCGCGTAGCTGACAAAATGCGTGCGGTCGGCGCCGCGCCAGGTAAGCACCTGCTCCTGCCGCTCGTAGCGATAAACGGTATCAATTCTTATCAACTCGGCATTTACCATTTGAACCTGCATTTCCTTAAAGGAATAGCAACCGCAAAACAGCACAATAGCGGCAACGGCTAAAATTGTTTTCATCTGGCTTTAATTTTCTTGTTTGATTCGATTGTTGTTGACCGGGAGGAGGTGGATTCGTGTTGGCGGTTATTTTACCAAATGCAAACATTGTTCCACGGGTTTTCTTCCAGGATTAAATTTTATTGCACAGGGTTATGTGAATTGTGGCTACTCCAAAATGCCGAACCTGCTTTTTTTATCGTCGATCAGCACGGTATTGTTTAAAAAAATAGGCGTTGCCGGACGGGCCGATGCTTTTAAGTACCCGGAAACGTTGCACTACCAACGGCATGCCTTCCCGCCCGTTAATTTGTATGGGTATGTAAATCGAGCCCTTGTCGAAGTTTTTATCTCCTGCTGAACAGGGCACCAGATAAACGACATCCATTTATAAGGTCATTAGGAGGTTCGCTGGTTTGTAACTGGTTCGTTGGTGAGCACGCTGTTGCCCAATGAGTATGCACACAATATTGCATGGTATAGATTAATCTGGATATTCATCCGATCCCAGCACCCACATGAACGATTGCATGTCTATCAGGTCCCGCGGTTGCAGGTCTGCCTGGTCTGCGCCGATTTCTTCCGCAAATGCCAACAGGTTTTGATAGGTTTTCCAATTCGGCCGCGAGGTATATTGAAAATCATATCCATATTTTTCCGCGGCGATCTTTGTTACGCGTGGTTTCAGGAAAATATGCTCATCGGGATTTCCAATAAATCCAAACACCGTTTGCAGTGGCCAGGTCAATACCCTTGTTTGCTTGCGCGGGAGCGAAGCGAGCACTTCGGTGAATGCTTCGAAGCGGTCCTGCAGCGGATCGTCGGCATAAATATAATTGAACAGCCCTTCGGCAAAAGCCTTTGCTCCTGCCGGAGTTTTAACTGCATCGCGCAGCGCCATTTTTTCGAAGGAGAATAAAAGGTTCGTGCGCGATTCGATGCGCACGGCTGTGTTTGCTATATCGGCAT
The DNA here is from genome assembly GCA_035628135.1 of Chitinophagaceae bacterium. Taxonomy (GTDB): domain Bacteria; phylum Bacteroidota; class Bacteroidia; order Chitinophagales; family Chitinophagaceae; genus DASPKM01. The sequence goes on from DASPKM010000006.1 coordinate 257,383, forward strand.
AGCGGCGGCTTTGCAGCTGCCGTTCATATGCTTCGCGGTTGAGTTGTTCTTCCCAGGCAAGATGCGCCTGCCATTTATAATTTCTTTCCCAATCGAGATACGTGGGATCGTTGAAGCCTTTCTTAAAATAATACAGGAACTTCTTACGACAGCGCATGCGCTCTTTTGAGACCGCGGGTTTCGTTTTCAGCATAAAAAAGCACCTCCTGTTGGGGAGATGCAATATTATTGCCATTAATTGCTGCGTTTTAGTTGTTGGCACAAAATGGCATGGTCATTAATACCTCATCACCGCCGCCATAATGCTATCCGCCGGCATCTTCTCTTTTTCCAGCATATACACTTCCGCTCCAGTCAGCAAGGCTTTGGAAACAGCTTTGTTGTACAGGTCAGAACTGCCCGCTTCTTTTGTTTCATGCAGCGCCAGCTCATTCTTCATTTCGTCAAAATTACCCCAGAGCTCCGCGCCCTTTTGTATAAAGAGATGAGAAGCCCTGCCGTAATGCACCGCTGCCACTACATCGGCAATAATTGATGAAGTAAGGGCCGTGGCAGATTGATTATTGTACAATGCCAGCGCCTTCTTCAGCGGCTGCTCGAAGTAATAAGCCATTTTTTTCATGGACAGTTCGTACAAGGTAGATAGCTCATCGCGCTCATGGCTGCCCGTTAGCGCGTCTTCGCAAACATGCTTGTAGTCTGTAACCGTTTTATAGATCGGGATAAGGTACTCAACGCCAGCGAGCAATAGCGGAACTGTTTTATCGTGCAGCACTTCTTTCCAGATCACGTCATCTATTGCTTCAAGATACACAGCAAGCCGCGCCTTGTCCTGGTCGCCCTTGGTGCCGGCATCCAATGCTGCGGCAGTAGGCACTTCCTTATCGCCGCGCAATCCATTGGGAGCTGTCGGATCTTCACCGGGATGCCCGGACCCAGGATCGACGCTTGACAATCCGGGAACATTTACATGCTCCATGCCGAACATATCTGCCCTGAACAACTTTGCCTGCTTTTTACTGATCACCAGAACATAATAATATTCGCTTGTAGTAAACAACGGCAGTAAAGGCGTAACCACGAATGAATTGTTCACCGCTACCTTGCGGCCGGGATCCATCGGTAATTTGATGTACCTGCACATTCCATCGGCAATGAACACCGCAAGGCCTTTCGATTGCTGGCGCCAGAATGCTTCATCTTTTTGCAACACGTAACCCGGTGCGAGCAAAGGTTCGATAACGGCGCTGTTCAAACCCTTTGTTTTTAATTCGCCCGCGGCTTCCTGCAATGCTGATTTAAAAGCAATGCGATCGTTCAGCTCATTTACTTCCACCCCTGCGGCGTGGGTAGGCAGGCAAATGGTAACGCAATGCTGGGCCCGGTAATTGGCCAGCTCGGCAAATACGTCCTTTGTTACCACAGGAGCCCATTCTTCGGGAACAACCTGTGTATGTGCTTCCGCAAATGCATGCGGATCGTGACGGCTGTCTTGGTCATCGGCCTGGTTCCTGAAGCCCTCATGCCTTTTCTCCGTATTCCGGTTCGGATGCCTCACCGGTACGTGGGACGCCAGTTCGTCTTCACCATCTGTATATCGTTCAGTTATATCGAGGTATTGATCCATTTTTTCGGGGTCTGTAGGAGTTATTCCAAGTCCTTCTTCCTTAGCTGCTCCGGACGGTTTGCCTTTAGTTGGATGAAATTTTCCACTTCTGTCTTTTCCCATACGAATTGTTTTATTGATATGAGCACAATTAACATACCAGCGGAGGCACGGCAGCCTCTGCTGTGAGACAATCATTTTTATATTTTTTCAGTTATCTTCAGCTATGCGTTGCATCGTTCTTATTTGCCTCCTGGTTTCATTTTATACCTTACCGGCCCAGCAAAAAAGGGCGCGCGAATTGGGCATCCGCATCGGCGTCATGCCAACGGGAAAACTGAACGCCATTACAGATGTGCCCGGCGTACAGGTAGGACAAATCACCATCATTAAAGCAGACTCCATACGCACAGGCGTTACGGCCATTGTACCGCATAGCGGGAACATCTTTCAACAAAAAGTTCCCGCCGCTATTTATACCGGCAATGGTTTTGGAAAACTAGCCGGCATTACGCAAGTAAAAGAATTGGGAAACATCGAGGCGCCTGTTGTGCTTACCAATACTTTGAATGTGGCCACCGCCATGGAAGCCGTCATCGATCATACCTTACAGCAACCCGGAAATGAACAGGCACAATCTGTAAATGCGGTAGTAGGCGAAACCAATGATGGGTATTTGAACGATATACGCGGCAAGCATGTTCAAAAGCAAGATGTATTAAGCGCTATACGCAACGCTAACCCCGGTATGGTGGAGGAAGGCAGCGTGGGCGCAGGCACCGGCACGGTATGCTTTGGCTTTAAAGGAGGCATCGGCACCGCTTCGCGAAGGTTGCCCGCCTCATTGGGCGGTTATACGGTCGGTGTGCTGGTGCAAAGCAATTTCGGTGGCGTTTTGCAGATAGACGGCGTTCCCGTGGGCGAAGAATTGAAAAAATATTATTTGAACGATCGCTTGAACAACAACGCCGACGGTTCGTGCATGATCGTTGTAGCCACTGATGCGCCGCTCGACAGCCGCAACCTGGAGCGCCTTGCCAAACGTGCGTTCATGGGACTGGCGAAAACAGGAGGCATTGCCTCCAATGGCAGCGGTGATTATGTAATAGCTTTTTCAGTTGATAGCTCCCTGCGCGTGGCGCATAACAGCAATATACCTTTTCAGTCAACAAAGGTGTTGCGCAACGACGACGTGTCGCCGCTGTTCCTGGCGGCCATCGAGGCTACGGAAGAAGCCATTATTAATTCGCTGCTGATGGCCACCACCATGAAAGGCAAGGGGGGACGCACGGTACAGTCGCTTCCGTGGGAAGAAGTAAAGGTCATTCTAAAGAAATACAACCGAAAGCAATAACTAACAGCATTGAACAACCGAATTTCATTTTTCAACGATCAGTTTGTGAAGGAAGACGATGTCCGCTTGCACGTTGCCGACCTAAGCATGCAGCGGGGCTATGGGGTCTTCGATTTTTTCAGGACCATCGACCACGTGCCATTGTTCATGAACGATTACCTGCAGCGGTTCTATCGCTCTGCCGCAGGACTTCATTTACCCGCAGCCTTCGATCATGATAAGTTAGGCTCGATCATCAACGAGCTGATCGATCAGAATAAAATTGCGTCCTCGGGAATAAGGTTGATGCTTACAGGGGGCTACTCCCCCGATTCATACGAAATTGCCAGTCCTAATTTTCTCATCACACAACAGCCATTGAAACCTGTCCCGGCTGGATGGGAAAATGGTATCAAAGTAATTACGCATGAGTTCCTGCGCGAATTGCCGGGCATTAAAAGTATCAACTACCTCACCGGCGTGTGGCTTCAAAAGAAAGTAAAAAGCCAGGGAGCTGCAGATGTATTGTATTACCGGGATAATATAGTATCGGAATTTCCCCGTTCCAATTTCTTTATCGTTACCAAGGATGATGTCATCGTTACGCCGGCCGATAATATCCTGCACGGCATCACCAGGATGAAGGTGCTGCAGCTCGCCGCCCGGGACCATGCCACCGAAGAGCGCATCGTTACCCTGGATGAGGCATACAAGGCCAAAGAAGCATTTCTTACCAGCACTACCAGGCAACTAATACCGGTGGTGCGCATAGATAATAATATAATAGGCAATGGAAACCCGGGGCCTGTTACCCAATCACTCCAAAAGCGGTTTGAAGAATATTGCCGGGCGCATATTTATAATCTCACATGAACATGCTATTGTCATAGGCATGTCAACGAATTAATTTTACCCCCGAATTCCAATTCACACCAACTCATCCGGCTCCAGAAAATGTATAAACATACCTGCATGCTTATGCGCAGCGGGGAATAATACGCCATTAAAACAACCAGTCATGAAAAGCAAAATGAACCTTTTTGCCATGGGCATCGTCGTGCTCGTTGGCATGGCCATCGCAGCGCAATCGAGCTGCACATCAGAGGCAGAAGCCAAGATTACTCCTGAGAAAAAAGAATTGTCGAAAAGCGAGCTCATTGCACGCGGGCAGTACCTTACCACGGTTTCACTGTGTAACGATTGTCATAGTCCCAAGGTATTCGGCCCGCACGGAATGGGCCTGGATTCCACCAAATTGTTCTCAGGCCATCCGGCTGGCAGTCCTTTGCCGGCGTTTGACAAAAGCGCGTTGAAACCGGGTAGCTGGATATTGTTCTCGGGCGATCTGACCGCGTCCGTCGGCCCCTGGGGCATGAGCTTCGCGGCCAATCTCACGCCTGATTCCACTACCGGCATCGGTGCATGGAGCGAAGAAACTTTTATTAAAACGCTGCGCACCGGAAAGCACCTGGGACAAGAAGGCGGTAGACCCATTATGCCTCCCATGCCCTGGGAAATGGTAAGGAATATGACCGACGAAGATCTGAAGGCGATTTATACCTACCTGCAGGCATTGCCTCCCGTGAAGAACCAGGTGCCTGCTCCGATTGCACCGGATGAAGCGGCCAAAATGAAAATGTAGTACTCATCAGGAGCCCGGTGATTGACCCTCCCGGGAGCCTGCAGCCTGCCTCATAAATGGGGGCAGGTTTTTGCATTACAATCAGGCTGGAAAATGCACTTTTGTATAAAACCATCCATGCGTTCATTGCTGCGTATTACCTTTTGCTGTTTATTATCCATAGCATCAGGCTTTGCATTTTCACAACCTGCTGCCACACAACCACTGACTGTTACCGCGTATTATGCGGGCAATGCTGCGCGGGTAGATAGTTTTGAAGCGGAAAAGCTCACGCACATCATCTTTAGTTTTTGCCACCTGAAAGGTAACCGGCTGGTAGTGGATGACGCACAGGACACTGCGACCATCCGAAAGCTGGTAGGCTTGAAAAAAAGAAATCCGTCTTTGAAAGTATTGCTATCGCTTGGCGGGTGGGGCGGTTGCGAAACCTGTTCCGATGTTTTTGCAGATGATAATAACAGGAAGGTTTTCGCACGGTCCGTGCTGGAGCTGAACAATTATTTCGGCACCGACGGCATAGACCTCGATTGGGAATATCCAACTATTCCAGGTTATCCCGGCCATAAATACCAACCTGCCGATAAGGACAATTTCACGGCATTGGTAAAAGAGTTGCGCAATACCCTGGGCGATAAAACCGAAGTTACTTTCGCGGCCGGAGGGTTCACTAAATTTTTGGTGGAAGCAGTTGATTGGAAAGAAGTAATGAAGTACGCAGACCGTGTAAACCTGATGACCTACGATCTCATCCATGGTTACGATACCGTTACGGGCCATCATACTGCTTTGTATTCTACCAGCAAACAGGTATTTTCTACTGACAACGCGGTGCAATACCTGGTTACGCTAGGCATCCCGCGCAACAAGCTGGTGATCGGCGCCGCTTTTTACGCAAGGGTTTGGGAGAACGTTCCTGCAATGAACAATGGACTGTACCAGCCGGGTAAATTCAAGACCAGCGTTGGTTACAGCAGCTTTCCTACTGCGTTTTCTCAAAAGGAGGGCTTTACAATGTACCGCGACAGCATCGCAAGGGCGCCTTATATGTACAATGCTTCCAAAAAACTGTTTGTGACCTATGATGACGCGGAATCGCTTCGCGCAAAAACCCAATATGCGTTAGACCAGCGGCTAAGCGGCATTATGTTCTGGCAACTCACGCACGATACTTACCGTAATGGGTTGCTGGATGCCATTCATTCCGTTATTCGCAAATAATTGTACATTTCAGAAACATTTTTTGTATGGACCAACGCATCATCAACCTGTACGATGAGTACACACACCAGCCATTGAGCCGCGACGTATTCCTGAAAAGGCTTGTAAAGATCACCGGCAGCATGGCGGCCGCGATGAGTATCCTGCCTTTGATAGAAACCAACTATGCGCATGCTGCTGTTACACAATCCGATGAATTGTTTACCGAGCGCGTAAGCTGGGAAGGTGCAAATGGTAAAATGACCGGCTATTTTGCGCGGCCAAAGAAGGAAGCCAAATACGCTTCGGTGATGGTGATACACGAAAACAGGGGATTGAACCCGCATATCGAAGACGTGGCCCGCCGAGCTGCCAGGGCCGGGTATGTAGCGTTGGCGCCCGATGCACTGGCCCCACAGGGAGGCACACCCGAAAACCAGGACCAGGCACGCGAAATGTTTGGAAAGATCGACGCGCAACAAAACCTGCAAAACTTCATCAAAGGTTTCGATTACCTGAAAACAAGAAACGATACCAATGGGTCCATGGGCTGTGTTGGATTTTGCTGGGGTGGCGCCATGGTAAATCAACTGGCTGTGCATGTGCCCGACCTGAAAGCAGGTGTTTCATTCTATGGCCGTCAGCCAGACGCTGCCGATGTTCCGAAAATAAAAGCGGCCATACAATTGCATTATGGAAGCCAGGACGAACGCATCAACGCCGGCATCGCAGCATACGAAGAAGCATTGAAAAAAGCGGGGGTGCGCTACGAATTATATATTTACGAGGGAGCACAGCACGCCTTCCACAACGATACGTCTACCGCACGTTACAACGAGGCTGCTGCCAAACTTGCCTGGCAACGCACGCTGGATTTTTATAAGAAGTATTTGTAGCCTACTGCTTTTTCAATACCACCTTGGTTTGCGATAAATTGTAGGCCGCATCGAGTATTTCAACCAGTTGCTGCCATTGCGCAATGTCGAACTGTTTTGCAGCATACACTTTTTTTATCTCCAGCACAAGGGTATTGTTTTCCACCCTTGCGGTGCTCTTAAGGCTGCCGCAGGTATTGCTCACGTACTGGTTAAGGTTTTCCAGTCCTTTTACAGTGTAGCCCGCAGGCAATACCAGGCTAATGCTCCAGCCAAAGCTGCGCGCATACCGCACATCTACGGGCAGGCTGCGTTTGCGCTCATCCTGTTTTATTTTGGGCTGCTCTCCCATCAGCGCTGCAATGGGTACTACCAGGTCCGGGCCGGCGGCAGCCGTCATTTCTGCCAGTATGAAGGTTTCAGCATATTTCAGGCTCCTTTTCTTATGGCTTCTGCCATCCTGTTGCAGGCGGAAGCTGCCATATTTTTCTACTTCATAACCGTATTCGTTTTCTGCCATGGCTTCCATCATCTTTGGCTTTTCCTCCTTCCATTCTTTTTTCTGGTGAGTAAAATCGCCCATCGCTTTTTCTTCCTGCTTCGCATTCAATCCTTCCCACATGCTCATGCCATCGTAGTTGCGATAGTCGTTCTCCATGAATGGGGTCAATGCCAACACTTCATCAATCAGGTCGTCCTTCAACATGCCTCTCAATTCCACCGTTTTGTCGATATGCATGTTGGTCATATTGCCATCGAGCGAAGCCTTGATCTGAGTTAGCATAACGTTGTCCAGTGAATCGCTCAGGGGGATCACTTCTTTTTGTATAGCCGCTTTCACATCTGAATTGCTGAAGCGGATGGCCGTATTGCCTGAAAGATGAACAGGCAATTCGCCGGGGTTGAGGTGTTCATTAGGATTGCAATAGTATTGGTCCTTGTAACGGATGATCCAGGCAAGCTCCTGGGTAAATGCGATCTTGTTGAGGTTCGACTTCAGGTTGGAACTGGTCACTACTATTTCGTGCTTTAGTTTTTTCTGGTTCAGCAGGCCTGACAATACTTTCGCAAAAGCATAATCGCTCCAATTGCTGTACAACGTCTGGGCACGGATGAGATAATAAGCCTTGCGCACATAGTCATCGTCGGTGCTTTCGGTAATACCTTTCTTCTTCAGCGAGCGATACATTTCAGATATCTTGGTATTGATACCAGATGTCAGTCCCGCGGTATAGTCGCCCGTCGACCCTAATTTCTCGGGGTGAAACCAGAACAATTTGGCCTTCTCTGCCAGGTCTTCGGTAGTAATATCCTGTTTCATCGCCTCTTCATCTTTAAACCACAGGAAGCTCTTGCTGCTGCTGCGTGCATAGATCACCTGGAATTTTACCGAGGGCAATTCCATGAACTCGTTCACGTAGCGCGTATCCTCCATTTTGTCGCGGTTCTTGTCTTCCCATCGGTATACTTTCTTGCCGGATGTGCCGCTTTGCGTAAACTCCGGCGCGCCCTTCAGGCTTTTATAACCTATGTAATATTTATCATCCTGCGTTACCACTTCAATTACCTGCTTGCCAACCGGCATTTCCCTGTTGCAGAGATAATACACAGGATCGAACTCTTTGTAATTGGGGTTTTGGTAATATTTCTGGTTGTTGAAGTTCTTGAATTCGTATTCGATGATATCTCCTTCTTCCAGGTCGGGCACGGCTATTTTGAAAAATTCGGGGCGATAAGCAGCAGAGAATCTTTCATCGGTATAGCTGCGGAAAATACCGGGAACCGATTTGATATCATCTACCTTAATGGCTTCTGAAATATCGACGGGGCGCGTACTGCCATCTTTTTTAATAACCCTTGCGGCAAACGCATCGCCTTCGGTGGAGAGGCGGAAGTATAGCACCGAATACTGTTCGAGCGCAAATTTATCGCGCAGCAAAATCCTTCTCCGCTCCGTTTCCTCGATCAGTATTTTCGTGTCGTTGGCCATATTGGCCCAGATCAACGATGTGCCGAGCGTTGGCAGCGCGAATACAATGCCCCAAACGTTGCGGCCTATGCGCTTTCCTGCGCTCATTCCTTTCTTATCAAAATCGAAAGTGGTCTTTTGGCTAAGGATCACCGCGCTTTCGTTAGGCCATTGCGTGGTATTACGCTCTGAAAAATCGGCATCGCTGTCAGACAACAGCGGCTTAGCCTTCAGGTTTTTTTCGAGCAGGTCGATCTCCTTTTTGGAGATGCGTTGCTGTGCATTCAACTGGCCGGCTATCATGGCCATCACCACAAAGCATATTATGAACTTTTTCATCGGGGAATATTTGAGTGAGTTGTGAGCAGTGATGGTGGAGTATGCGTGGCAACCCATCACTCACTATTCACATTACTGCATTTGAATGGTAATATTGTTACGGTTAAATTCCTTGATCTTGTTCAGGAACGTTTTCCATCCCGCAAACTCGTTGTTTTGTATAACGGGGGCGCTTAACTGCATTTTCTTTTTCAGCACCACCTTGTTGTTGGTTACTGAGTAAGTTGCTTCCATGCTATTGCCGTTGAAGGCCGATTGGAATGCGGGAGGCAGCGTTTGTGCCTTGGCCTTTGCAGGCAATTCCAGCGTAACCTCGTCGCTGGCCACGAATACGTGATCGATATCGATGGGTGTTTGCCTTTCTTCATCGGGAATAAAGCTTACGATGGTCCCGGGGAAAAAGTCGATGCTGGTATAGCAAAGATTGTCCACTTGTGTTACCTGGTTGCTGATCTCGATATCGCCTTCCAATACGATCGGAATGTCGCGGTTCTTGAAATCGGAGGTTTTGATATTGGTGGCTTCTGAATTATTACCATTCAATTCCAGGAGGTTTTTGATAAAATCCTTCCTGCGGGCGGATGGAATATTATTATAGATATAATGGAAAAAACTTTTGGCCTCTCCATCGAAGGTCATGGTTACGTGCCCGGTGATCTTATTGCCTTTCAATACCAGGTTGGCGCGTGTGCTCATCTGATTTTCTTCCATGGCTGGCGGCGGCACCTGCTCTACTTTATATGTATCTCCATGCTCTACCAGCACGCTCTTTCCCTGGATGCGGTAGGCGTTCTTGCCAAGCTGGGCATATTTTTCAGTGCCATCCAGGAAGTAGGTTTTGCCCTGGTGATACAACACCGAAATGGCATGGTTGTCTACGCAAAGCGATTGGATTTCCTTGCGGTCGTATGGAATTTCACGCGTGCCTATCCATGCAAAATGTGCATCGTAGCCGGCGATCTTCAGCATTTCGGTCAGCAGGTTGGCCATGCCTTTACAATCGCCGTATTTATTCTTGTATACGTCCTGCACAGTGTGGGGAATGAAGCCTGCATATCCTTCTTCAAAGGCAATGTAGCGGATGTTGTCCTGTACCCAGTAGTACAGTGATTTGATCTTGTCTATATCATTACTCTTGCCTTGCGTTACCTGGTTTACCAGGCTCTTCAGCTCATCTGGTTTATTGTCTGCTTTTTTATACAGGAAATTATACCAGGCGTACATGTCATCCAGCGTTCTGAATCCGTCATATTTTTTCTGGTTCACGGTAAAACCGCGCACGGTAATTACAAGGTGCGGCAGATAATACGGGCGTGCCAGCGAAGCGGGCTCCTGCTTGATGGCATTGAGATTATCGGCAGTGTAGGTGTAAGAAGTAAAGTTCTTTTCCTTCTTCACTTCGCGTTTGATCTTATGTGCGCCGAAGTTTTTTTCAATAATGTCCAGTTCCAGCCACGAGGGAACTTTAAAGCTGATGCTGCTTTGCTTTACGGGGATGCCCTGGTGAAAAAATACCCTGGTGAGGTATTTTGCATCGGTGTATTCATAATTATAGCTGAAGCGGCAACGCTGTCCCGCCTGGTCGGCCTGGAATCCATATACCTGCCCGAAATTATCGTCGAAGAAGATGTTCTCGTCTGTCAGTGATATTCTTTGCGGGGGATACTTCTGGCTTCTGAAGCGATTGATGTGGAAGATCTCGAAGTCATAATCTGTTAATTTCACGAACTGGTTATAAGGAAGCAGGTATCCTACGAAGGCCTTGTCTTCGATAGAGGCCATCTCCACTTTCCCTTTTTCATTGGCCGTGACCACGGGCGAACCGTTGATACCTTTACCGGTACCGAAGTTCACTTCCTTTTCAACAAGGTAAGCGCCATACTTTGCCTTCTTATTCAGTTTTTTAAGTGCGGCGGCCTGGGCCGCTCCTTCACCATCTGCGGTTTGCAATTGAGCATGCAAAGGGAGACTCAGTCCCACCAGGAGGATCAGTTTCAGGGTAAGCTTTTTCATTTAAGCACATTTAGGGGTGCACAAACATATAAAAACTATGCTTTTATACATAAAAATGTTGATAAAACCCGCTCCCCGCCTGCCTGAGAGCTATTTCAACACATGATTTTGCTGTTGCACCACGGTAGGGATACGGCATGGATTTTTCATCGATTGTATTAAAAGAAGCATATGGACAATCCTCGCAATAACTATGACGATCAGACTGAAAACCGCGATGACCGCTTACATGGCCAGGACACCCCGGCCAGGACCAATAAAGACCTTACAGACCCCGTTCGCGACCAGGAAAGGCTGCGGCCTGATGAAACTACCATCGACCTTCCTGAAGTAAAAGATATCCCCGGCCAGGAGCACGTACATGTGCCTCCATTGGGCGAGCTGGCCGATACCACCATTTCTTCCGACGATGAAGAAGGCGTTGGATTATTAGATGAGCTGAACGAAGAAGAGGAAGATGAAGACAGCATCATCAGGATGGGCACCGACGCCGATATACCTTCCGAGGACCGCGAGGCTTTGGAGCGCGGCGACGACTTCATGCCAACCCGCGACGAGGAAAGGCTAAGCCGTGCATCGATGGACAATACGGATTTTGACGGAGAGCCGCTAAACGAAGCTGCATTCGGTACCGAACGCACAGGCAGCGACCTGGATACCAGCGGCATCGATGAAGACGACGCCAGTGAAAACATCGGTGAAGAAGACGAAGAGAACAACCAATGGAGCCTCGGTGGGGACACTAAAGACGTGAACGAAGAAAGAACCAGTTAATACCAGGGCCTTGAAGACGTACAGTTTTTATATCATCAGCATCGCATGCATGACGGGTTGCCTCGATCCCATACAGGAAGAAAAAAAGCAGGCAGTAACTGTGAAAGACTCGGTTATTTCATGTCCCACACCCGTTGCATCGTTCGCCGACGATAGCACGGTTGTGGACAGTGTTGCCAGGGAAACGCTCAATGACATCAATACCCGCGATGTGCAACCCGAAGCTGTGGTAGCTTTTGCCCAAAGGCTAAAGGGCGTGCCTTACAAATATGCGTCTGCCGATCCATCAAAGGGTTTCGATTGCTCGGGATTTATCACTTACGTTTTCAAACGCTTCGATATAGAAGTGCCGCGCTCATCAGTTGACTTTACCAATAAAGGAAGGGAAGTATCTACAAACAGTGCCCAGCCCGGCGACTTGATTTTGTTTACAGGGACCGATAGCACCATCCCGATCGTAGGCCATATGGGAATTGTTACCGACAACGATGGCGGAAACCTGTCATTCATTCATTCTACCTCCGGCAAGGCTTACGGTGTTACTGTTACTCCATTGGAGGGGTATTATAAAACGCGTTTCGTCAAGATTATCAGGATATTTCCTGACAAGGCGTTTCCTGCGGCGCCATAGTCATTTTGACACTTTGCGGTGAAAAAATTTCATTTTAAAGAGTACTGGCACAAGGCTTGAAAATCCTTGGTTGATTTAAATATTTTCTTTTTTAAACCTTTAAAAAAGGAGGTAGTTATGTCAATTATCAAAAGAAATGGCGATCTGTTCCCGGCAATGCCGAGCTTTTTCAATGATTTCCTTACAAGGGATTTTTTCAACTGGGGATTGTCTAACAATTCTTCCACAAACACTACTATTCCGGCGGTGAACATTAAAGAAACCAAGGATAGCTTTGTGGTAGAAATGGCGGCCCCAGGTATGACAAAGAAAGACTTTAAGGTTGAGTTGGACGGTAACCTGCTTACCATCAGCTCTGAAAGAACCATGGAGCAACAGGACAACGAGAACGAAAAATACAGCCGCAGGGAATTCAGCTATCAGTCCTTCCAGCGCACCTTTAACCTGCCGAAGGATGTGGTGGATGCTGAGAACATCCAGGCCAAATACACTGATGGTGTGCTGCAATTGGTAATTCCCAAGCGTGAAGAGGCAAAGCAAAAGCCGCCAAGAATGATCAACATCGGTTAACAAAATTCCAGGAAGCATAAAAAAACACGGATTGGAAATTCCAGTCCGTGTTTTCATTATCCCTCTGATGCTTACCAGCTCGTTAATGCAAATTGATAATAATGGCTATTGATTGTTCAACCTCAGGGAATCGCTTTTGATCTTCGTGCTATCGCCTTTCTTCTTGATCTTCATATCGCCTTCTTTTATCTTAGTCTTGTCTTCTTTATATTTTGCCTTACCCTGCTCGTCCTTTACTTTCATCTTGTCTTTGTCCATTTTTGCCTTGGTGTTGCCGTCTTTCAGCTTGCCTTCGTCACCGTCTAGTTTTATCTTGCGGCCGCCTTCCTTTATTTTTATTTCGTCCCCGTCTATTTTCAGCTTGCGGTTGCCGTCTTTTATCTTCAGTTCATCACCGTCGATCTTTACCTTGCTCTCGTCGAACTTCCATTTGCCGTCATCGCCTTGCAACAGCAATCCGTTGATCACAAAACGTCCGCGACCGTATACTGTATCACCGGTGGTGGTGTTGATATAAAACTCAACAGGCCTACCGGTAGTGCGGTTCATCACGGTTTTCCTTTCGGTATCGAACCAGTAATCCAAAGTATCGCCGGAATTAAGGTCGATGTATGTGTACGCCACATCGCCTGTGCGTGCTGGATTCTTATCCCACGAGCGAAGGGTTGAATCTTTCTTTCGAGTGGTATCTGTTTGCGCGGATACGGAAACCGAGCACAGCAATGATGCAAGTACTAATACTCCTGCGAGATAAGTTTGCGGTTTTTTCATAACGTGTATCTTTTTTTAGTTCACTATTTCTATTCAACTATCAAGCCATTTTATATTATTGCATATGGGAAATAATTCCACAAGATGATTGCAGGGGCATTCATTTTGCCGCTTATAACTCAAATTGTCATTATGAAAAAATCTTTCACCACCTGGATATTCGGTCTTATAACCGGGCTTTGTATAACGGCTGCGCTCGCTTTTCAAAACAGTAACCTTCAAAATAATAGCAACCGTACAGAGAACAAACATCAGTGGTTCGTTCCCGATCTGCCGACTGAAATATCGTTTGCGGGCGAACGCGTTCCGTTGGAACAATGGGACGTAAAAGAACGGCTCGACAGGCAGGTATTATTTAATTACTACCAACCCTCCAACGTATTGTACATGCTTAAGATGGCCAATCGCTATTTTCCCATCATTGAACAAAGGCTGAAGGCCAACAATGTACCTGATGATTTCAAATACCTATGCGTGGCGGAAAGCAACCTCGTGGCGGAAGCCATCTCCCGGTCGGGCGCTGTAAGCTACTGGCAATTCCTTTCGGTTACTGCTCCGGGTTATAACCTGGAGGTGAACAAAGAAATCGACCAGCGTTATGATATCCTCAAAGCAACTGATGCGGCATGCAAGTATTTAAAGACCGCTTACCAGAAGTTCGGATCGTGGACGGCGGCCGCGGCTTCTTACAATTGCGGGCAGGGGGGATACAATTCGCAGGCAACGTTCCAGCGAACAAAAAATTACTACGACCTAATGCTTCCGGAAGAAACCAACCGTTACCTGTTTCGCATACTCGCGTTTAAATACCTGATGGAAAATGCCGCGCAGTTCGGATTTGTATTGGAGAATGATGAAGCCTATCCTCCCTTGCAAACGCGCAGCGTTACGGTAAATCAGTCCATACCAGACCTTGCTGCATTTGCTATCGATCATGGCACGAATTATAAAAACCTGCGCCTGCTGAACCGATGGTTGCGCGGGCGATCGCTTACGGTGCGACCGGGAAAAACATACGTAATACTATTGCACGAAGTGAAATGATAAAGATTAGCTGATCCCCGGATTTTTCAACCATCAGAAATCAGCTAATCATTTGTTGGTTATTTGGAGCGTGAGCGAGTGCTCTTTTGTTTGCTGCCTCCCCTGTTTGATTTATTGGTGCGGGTGCCGCTGCGGCCTTTGGTTGATGAGCCGTTCGATGAGCTTTTAGATGAGCTGCGCGAAGCGCTTTTCGATGCAGATTTAGACGCGCTTTTGTTTGAACGGGCCGATCCGTTGCTGCGTGAGCTGGACCTCGAACCGTTGCTTCCGTTCGACTTGCTGCGTGATGAACTGCGCGATCCGCCATTTCCACCTTCAGCGGTTGCTGTTTCTGCTTCCTGGTTCAGCTTACCTACTGCCAGGTCTGTCAACAGATCGTCCGCTTCGTATTCTTCGTTCAGTGTTTCTTCCAGCAGCTCTGCTACTTCGCCCAGGTTCAGTTCCCTTGCATAAGCGCGGGCGGTACCGTATCCGCAAATTTCGTAGTGCTCTATTTTCTGAGCGCTTGCGATGATGGCCGCGTCCAGCACTTCGGGACTCATGTTTTCTCCCATTACTTTTTCGCCTTCTTTGATCAGTCCTTCCATGCCTTTGCAGTGGTGACCGCCGCCGAATAAGCCACTCAAAAATCCTTTCCTTTCGTTACCGCTGGATTGTTCTCCTCCCTCTTCGTTCTCTAATAATTGCTTCACTTCGTCCAGGCGTTTCAATTGCATTTCTGTAACCTTCAGATGGTCCTGCAATGATTTTTTCAAGGTCTTGTTGTTTGCCTTTTCGATCATTGCCGGCAAAGCTTCTATGATTTGCTCCTCTGCCGAAGTCAGGTCCTGTACTTCATGCATCAGCAAATGCCTGAGATTTATCATCTTTTCCATAAAAAAATATTTGATGTACAAACTGGTATGAAAAAAATCGTGCCGTGCTCGCCTGAACACCTTCCGTCGTGTTATTCTGATCGCGGATGGCATAATTAATGCTGGCTGGACTGTAAACACCGACTATGAAATTGAAACATCTTACTATCCGTAGCCTGGCATTTGCACTTGCGCTGGGCAGCCTGGTTGCCTGTAATGACAAAACCAGCGACGCCGATATTCAAACCGAGGTCAATAAAAAGCTGGCCGACGAAGCGGGCTCTGGCCTTACTGCTTCGGTGAGCAACGGCGTGGTTACGCTATCCGGTAACTGCAAGAATGATGAATGCCGGAGATCGTGCGCGGCAGAGATAAAAGACGTCAAGGGCGTAAAAAGCGTGGTCAATAACATAAACGTGGCAGTGGCTGCGCCCGTGGAAATTGCAACCGACACCGCGCTGCAGCAAGGAGTGAACGCTGCCGTGCAGGCATATAAAGACGTGAAAGCAGAGGTAAATGACGGCGTGATAACCCTGCGCGGAGAAATTGAAAGGGATAAGTTGCAGGACCTGATGATGGCACTGAATGCCCTAAAACCGAAGAAAATAGAAAATCAGTTGGCA
Organism: Chitinophagaceae bacterium; assembly: GCA_035628135.1. Taxonomy (GTDB): domain Bacteria; phylum Bacteroidota; class Bacteroidia; order Chitinophagales; family Chitinophagaceae; genus DASPKM01. The sequence goes on from DASPKM010000006.1 coordinate 273,624, forward strand.
GTTAAATAACAAACCTATGCTACAGCAAAAATACCAGGAGCTCATTAATGCGGCCCGCACCCATGGCATTTCAAACCTGCAGGTAAGAGAGCAGGGAAATGTATTATACATCGACGGCCAGGCGCCCACCGAGGAAGCAAAAAGGCAATTATGGAATATTTATAACAGAATTGATCCTGATTACCGAAGCGGTGACCTGGTGATGAACCTGTCTGCACCCGAGGAAACCGAAGAATATGTTGTGGTGTCAGGCGATTCGCTAAGCAAGATTGGTCAGCGACATGGCGTGAGTTGGAGAGAGATTTATGAAGCCAATCGCGACCAGATAAAGGATCCCGACCTGATACAGCCAGGCTGGCGGCTTAAAATTCCACGTAAATCAAGCTAATTACTTTTTATACAATCGACATGGAACAACAACAAGAAGTATTATTAAAAAATTATAGCGATATGGAGAAGGGCGCCTACCTTGGCGCCATTGCCTCCATAGCAACCGCAGATCACACGGCAAGCGCGGAGGAAATCGAATACCTGATGGCTTTGGCAGATTCGGCAGGACTATCTGATCAACAAAAACAGGTGGTGGAAAGAGCCGCCACCGAATTAACAGGCGATGAATTGAAGCGTTGCCTCGATATTTTAAAGAACAGTGAATTACGGTTTTCCTTAATGGCCGACCTCATCAGCTTTGCAAAAGCTGATCAGAATTATTCCGACACTGAAAAAGCCAATATAGAAAAAATGGCTGAATACCTCGGTATTAACCGGGAGCAATTTTCGCTGTTGAATGAATTCACCAATCAAACGGTCGATAAACAATTGGATCCTGAGACCATGCAACAGCAAGGTTTTCTTTCTTCGCTGGGACTGGATGGATTGAACCAGAAGCTTGGCAAGGCGGGTATTAACATGGGCAGTCTTACCAAGGGTTTATTGGGTATTGCTGGTCCGATGATACTTGCAAGCCTTATGAACCGTGGAATGCGCGGCCGCAGGGGATTCGGTGGATTCGGCGGAGGTTTCAGCCCATTTGGCGGTGGCGGCATGGGTGGATTCGGCTCATTGATCAACATGCTCAATGGCGGCCGTGGAATATCAGGACCGGGCGGATTATTAGGCCGCATCCTGTAAGTTCATCGCATACATCGCAAGAAACTACTCGAATATTTTTTCGATGCGGGTCAGCTTTCCGTCCATATTAATCCCTTCTATTACCACCCTCAGCTTGCGGGTGATGTCGTTGTTATAGAAGGTGATTAGGATGCGCCTGTTTTGCTTATGGGTCATTACAAAGGGATTCCAGTACAAAGTACTACGGTAGTCTTCCTGGTCATTGGCCGAAGGTTCGTATTTAGAATAGTCGGGCGAATAAAATTCTTTTACGGGAGAATACCCTACCACGTTGACAGCGTCCAATCCTTTTACGCCTGCCATGGCATTGCTTCCTTTTTTGGTATACACCGCGATCGCGCCGTTGGTGCTTCCTCCAAAACCACCGAAGAAGGGTGGATTGAATACTTTGATCATGGCAACGTCGGACATAGGGATTGAAACAAGTGCATTAGCGTCCATCTGCATTTCGTCCAGGAATAAACTGGGCGGCCCTCCCCTCCACATGAGCTCAGGCGCTACGCCGCCGCTGCTGGGCCCGATGCGCAGGCCCGCGACCCTGCCCTGCAAATAAGTAAACACGCTTTGAGATGATGCCGCAAATGGATCGTCTTCTGTTATGAACACGGTGCCATCGCCGCTGAAAAGTCCCGACGTATACTGATCATTCATTTTTTGCTGCTTGGTCTTTTGCTGAGCTTTTACTTCTACCGTAGCAAGGGTTTTTGCGCGGCGCCGCATTTCTTCTTCCTGTGTCAGCCTCCTGGTGGATACATTGGTATTTCTTGCTACAACGGATTCATCGGCCTTTGCGGGTAAAATAAATCTTTCATTTACCGGGCTAACACGCAACGGCTGGTTGTACAGGTTATTTCTAAACTCGAACACCCCACGGGTAGTGAGCACTTTATCTTTATCGTTGTTGAACTGGTAGTAAATGCGCGCCGTGTCAAAAAAAAGCACGTCGGTAATCGCAAACGTGCCATCGCGTTTTACCGGAATGTTCAGAAAATACCTGCCGCCATTTTTTGTTTCCAGCATGCCGGTAAGATCTTTCTGCGCAAGCTCGCTGCTATTGATGCCTGATACTTTTCCCTGGACAGCCAAATAATTCTCTGCCTCATGCTTCAGCGTAGGAAAACGTCCTGCAAGAATATCATCCCATTTATATCTCCTCCATCCATTGGTCATCATCACCAGGTCGAGATGTGCCATGGCAGAATCGACACCCGAAAAATAATAGCCCGGCTCGTGAACATATCCTTTAATATCGCTGGTAAGCAGAATATGCGAAAAAATATCGTCTTCGCCTTTAATTGGGGGATTAAGCCCTGCATCGGTAACAGATACTGAAAGGTTGCAGGCAATAGTGTCCGGCACATCTATCTGGATCACATTTTTTGCACGCTTCGACAGGTTTTTAGTGGCTGCGTTCAGGTCTGTAATAAAATAATAATCGTCCTGGTTCACAAAAACGATGCGCTCGGCAATTGGTTTGGAATCTTCAGTAAAGAGCGTGATCTGCACAATGCCCGCGGGAATGCCTTCGAGCGGGATGGAGCCGCTGGCATTCGTCTTATTTACAAGGTTAGCCCTTGCCCTGTACAAAAGCTGCTGGTGTAACTGAGCTACTACATATACGCCGGTAAATTTCGAATCCGGCGTTCGGTCGATGGAGAAGTCAATTTTATTTCCCAGGTTCTCGACATTTATCACCACGCCTGAAGAAAGAAATGAAGGCAGGGATGTTTCCATTGCTTTGCCTGCGGCGTCCTTCCAGGTGGCTTTATAGGTTTCACCCTGCGTTGGTTGCAGCATAAAGTAGCCCATGCCGTTGTGGGTGCTTGCAAAGGAGGTGATCTTTTTTCCTGTTGTGGTTATGATATCGCCCTTTACCGCAATGGGGAATCCTTTTGCGTCCGTGGCCTTGAAAGCAATTTTGGATGAAAGTCCCGCTACCAGGTTGCCGCCTTCGGGAAAAAATTGAAGGAAGGCCGACGGTGTATTGCCGCTTGCCGGCGAAGTAGTTTTTGTTTTTAAGGCGATCGGAATGGGCTTTACAAATATGAACGAGGTATCGAAATTGAGCATCCAGCGGGTATATGCACGCACATACACTACGGGTGATGTAAGGTTGGCCGGCAGGTCGAAGGCGGCCGCTGATCCTGACAATGCAACGGGCGCGGACTTGCGCTGCAACAGTTTGCCTTGTTCGTCGAGCAATTCGGCATAAATGGTTTTACTGAGCTGCGAGGGATAAGCTCCTGAAAACAAATATGCCTTGAACCAGATGGTTTCACCGGGATTGTAGAGGGCACGGTCGAAATGGAGATAAAGCTTTTCCTGCGGGTATTTGGTATCGAGCTCATTCAATACCGAATCGAAGTGTTTTTGCGCATAACCAGGCAAACCTGAACATAATAGTGCCAATAACAGGAAAACTTGCGCGGGTCTTAGTTTCATAAGCTGGGTAAAGTTGAACAAATTACGGTTGGATTAAAGGATTTGTGTTTTGGATGTACGATTTTAATCAATGTAAACCTCAAATTGCCAATCGTAAATATTTTTATGATTCTTTTAATGAATAGCAGCATGCAACTTGCATGGTTTGCAAGCCGAATCTTCAAACCGGAACCATGAATCTGCATATTACAAAAAACATACAGTTTACAAAGCTCGTTAAAGCGAATTATCATCTCAAGGAATTCAATTTCCGCAGGATAAACGGCTCGCTCGAGGAAACCTTTCATGTGGATGTGAACGATGACAGGGGCAACAGGCTCATGTTCAGGATGACGCGTGACCAAAACGGTCACTGGCGCATTGTTCAGCAGCCTTTGCCGCAGTGGGTATATGAGGCGGAAAACAAGCTGCATGAAGTGATCGAGGAAGAGCTGGCCATCAGTTAAGTATCAATTCCTGAAGTTCTGGGTTATCATCAACCCATAAATTCCTCCATCCAGAATGCCGATCCCGAGGCGCCCGTACGATTTGTGCAGGATGTTGGCCTTATGCCCGGGGGAATTCATAAGTCCCTGGTGGCAAATAGATAAGGTTTGACCGAGCGCCAGGTTTTCGCCCGCTACCAGGAACCGTGCCCCTGCAGCCCTTATCCGGTCGCCCGCTGATTTTCCCTCGGGGCTGATGTGCGCAAAATAACCTCTCGCAAACATATCGGCCGAATGCTTTCTGGCCACTACCGCCAGTTCCGGATCTGCTTTCAGCGGATGCAAGCCTTCTTTAGCGCGTTCTTCATTTACCAGTTCCAGCATTTTTGCTTCGAGGTCCTCGCGAACGCGCGGGCTGGATACCTTAAAGGGCAGGCTTACCGAGGTATTCGATTCCGGCTTTACGGTCAGTTTATTGATGGACCTGCTGATGGCTTCGTCGAATACAGGCGAAAGCTGCTCATCCAGCCACTCCACCTGCACCGCCAGCTTACTGGCCACCACGCTGTCACGCGTTTTATTGGTTACTCCATCCGATATGGGTATCGCCAGCAATAAAGCTGCAATGATGGTGGCATTGATCAGTCCATTGATGACCCCTGGAACAAGTCCGAAGGTTTTATTCAATCCATGACCATGTGTTTGTGGATGCACCATCCTAAGGAAGCGGTTGGTAATTATTGAGAATAAGATCCTGGTTATGAGCATAACGGCTAAGAAAGCAACGGGCAAACTCCATACGCCGAGCAATGCAATATTGCGTTCGATGAAACCGGCTACGGGCCGGTAAAAGAGCAGGGCTACCACTACACTGCCTATCCAGCCTATAAGATCAAGTGAACCGATAATAAATCCTCTCCGCCATCCTGCCCAGGCAGATAAAAGAACAATGATGACCAATAAAAGGTCAATGATATTCATAGCCGGTTTTAAATCAGAATTCGGTGAGAACAGTTTCGACGGAGTGGTTACTGGCGTCCCTGGGGGTGGCCGGGCTTGCCCGTATCAGCTTCATTGGCATTGGATCGTGATGGGCGCGGTTCGTCAAATGAAATAGGATCAGGTATATTCTCGTACTCCAGATAGTTCCGTGTATCGGCACCGGTGTGTTCATCGCCTCGCAGAGGTGCTTGCGGACCACTAATTTCGGCCCCTGCATCTTGCGGGTCTTGTGTATGGTTTCCTTTCCGGTTCATACATCATGGTTATGTCACTAAATTTACGGAATTATGTCTCCTCTTTACCAATGGGTACCTTATAAATTATTGCCGGAGCCGGAGCAGGTGCTTTGCAGGTGGTTGCACGTGGGTGACAAGCCCTTCAGTGAACCTTTTTTCGACGACACCATTATCAGGTGCAGGAGCAATACCGGCTTAAGGCCGCATGTGGCCAGCAACATAAGTATGCTGGAAGAGTGGGCGGCAGCGCTGCCGGCTGTTGAACCGTCGGCATTTATTTTTCATATTTCGCGTTGCGGGTCAACGCTTGTCTCTCAGCTGTTGGGCATGAACCCACGGCACATTGTATTGTCGGAAGTTCCTTTTATCGATGAGCTGCTGCGGGCGCCCTTTAAAGAGCAGGGGTTTCCTCCATTTGATCAATTGCCTGTGTTGCAAGCCGCATTAAGATTGTATGGTCAAAAAAGAAGTGGCGATGAAGAACGCCTGTTCATCAAAACAGATAGCTGGCATGTATTCTTTTATAAAACCATCAGGGCATTGTATCCCGATGTTCCTTTTGTTTTATTATATCGCGAGCCGCGTGAAGTAATGCATTCCCACCGCAAGAAGAGAGGAATGCAGGCGGTGCCGGGGGTGATTGAACCGGCGGTATTTGGTTTTGAGAAATTGGCTGTCACCGACCTCGATGCATATATGGCCGTCGTGATAGAAAAATACCTAAGCACTTTCCTGGAAATAATAACAAACGATTCAAATGCCTTACTGGTGAATTATAATGAAGGCATGCTACAGGTTATGGAAAAGATCGCAAGCTTCACTGATCTTGCACTGACAGAAGAAGAACATGTGCAAATGCGTGAACGCTGCGGGTATCATGCTAAATATCCCGACCAGGTGTTTGCCGAAGCTGCGGCGCCTGAAGAAGTGCCGGGGTACCTTGAAAAATCCATGGCCTTGTATAAGCAAGTAGAGGCAGTGCGGTTGCAAGTTAATACGCGGTTGACCCCACACAACGTCTAACGGGATAGTGACATAATCACAAACTCATACACCTTTTCCACCGAACGCTCCAACGGCTCCTGTGTGGTACAAACAATAAGGTCGGGGTCGTGCGGGGCCTCATATGTATCATTAATTCCAGTGAGATTATCAATTCTATCAGGATGCCCTTCAGGCAGCAAAGCCCGTTTGTATAAACCTTTTGTGTCCCTGGCTATCAGTACCTGCAAATCACAATCGATCCAGATGGTGCGTGCATTGTACAACCGCTTTAATTCCTGTCTCACATCATCGTAAGGATTGATGGCGGAAATGATCGCAATTATTCCGTGCTTGCTGAACGATGCGGCCACGGCACCGAGGCGACGGATGTTTTCACAACGGTCTTCGCGGGAAAATCCGAGCCCTTTGCAAATGGTCTGCCGGTACTTGTCACCATCGATCACTTCGGCCGCAAGGCCTTGTGAATTCAGTAACTGTTGCAGCTTTTCTGCAATCGAAGTTTTCCCCGCACCAGAAAGACCGGTGAATTGCAAAACCATATGTGATCATTGGGTCAATAAGCCATCTTCCAATTCCTTCGCCAGCCGCTCCCCTGTTTCCGTGCCGAGCATGCGCAAGGACTGAATAACCTGTAAAGTTTGCTCGCGCTGCGCGCTTTGAGGCACATAATTTTTATTTGCATTGCTGAACACATCCTGCAGCCAGCCGTTCACTTTGCAATCCACTACCAAATGAATACGGTCTGAATTTCCTTTGTTGGCAACGCTGTGTTTCAGGTTGGCGTTGATGTACCAGCACTCCCCTTCGCGCATGCGCAGCAATTCATCTTCGATATAAAATTCAACGGCATCATTGGTAACTACGGGAAAATGCAGCCGCGCCTCTCCGTTCTCGAATGAAAGCTCGTGATCGCGGTGAGGCTTGATGATGGCGCCGCTCGTCAACTTCAACAATCGCACAGATAGTATCGGGCAATGCATTGTGCTGATCAATTGCGCAATGGATGGGCATGCGGCCATCTGTGGCGTATCCAGGACCGCTTCGTCACCGATGTTGTCGGGAATAATACGGTTGCCATCTCCACCCGGTACACGCAACGGCAATACTGTCCACTCGCCTTCGTAATGTTTTGTGTTGAAATGCGGGTTCCACGGCTCAGACAAAGCGATTACTTCTGCCTGAACAGCGGATAGGTGAACCGGTATGGTCAATTGTGCATAACGGATCATGCAACGAATTATAATTCCAATTTATAATTACCGCGGTACTCGCGCTTCACGAAGCGGTTTGCAGGTTCAAAATTGGTGACCTTCATATTCTCTCCATCCCACAACAGGCGTTTGCGGCCGGGATAACTTGTGTTGCCCTTTGCATCCTTCTCGCCATAATTATAACTCAGCACCGCAAGATTGCCCATCAGCACTGTTTCGGTCAGTGGTCCCGCCTTATCGAAAGAAGAACTGGTATAAGTGCCATATCCTTGCTTACAAGCCTTCACCCATTGCTGCTGGTGCGCGTCTGAACCGCCTTCGACAAAAGGGTATTTAGACGCGGGCAATGTTACATCTTTCATTCTGGTGGTGGGCAGCAAACGCGGATTTCGGCCGAACAATCCCGCCATCAATTTACCCTTCGTGCCCTCGAAGATCATTCCTCCATCCCATTCGGCCATCGGCTCATCGGGCAATAGTTCGTTGGGCCTTTTTGGCTTAATGCCGCCATCGTACCAGATCAATTCCACGGGCGGCATGCTTCCACGTGCAGGAAATTGTATATGTGTTTTGGACGAAGGAGGATAACTATCGGTGTAAACCGCTTCCTGGAAAAAGCCTTTCCACACCGCGCCTACACTGCACTCCACCGAAATAGGATAGCGCAGCTTCAATGCGCGGTAGGGTACGTCGATAAAATGACAGCCCATGTCGCCCAACGATCCGGTTCCAAAATCGACCCATCCTCTCCAATTGGCGGGAATATAAATGGGATTGAAATCACGCGCCGGCGCAGTACCCAGCCAAAGGTCCCAATCCACTTCCTTCGGTATATCGAACTTTCCTGTGGGTGTTGGAATGCCTTGCGGCCATACGGGGCGATTGGTCCATACATGTACCGTATGTACATCCCCAATTACGCCTTCCTGTATCCAGGTTTCCACTACGCGTGTATCGTTGCCGCTGCTTCCCTGGTTGCCCATTTGTGTAACCACTTTGTATTTTTCGGCGGCGCGCGTCAGTATCCTCGCTTCATAAATATCATGCGTCAAAGGCTTTTCGCAGTACACATGCTTGCCCATTTGCATGGCAGCAAGCGCAACAGGCGCGTGCATGTGGTCGGGCGTGGTAACAATCACGGCATCGATGTTCTTTGCTTCTTTTTCCAGCAGTGTGCGGTAATCGCGGTAATACGGAGCCTGCGGCCAACGCTTGCGCGCATTCACTGCCATGCGGTCGTCCACATCGCACAGCGCCACGATATTATCCGAACCATTGTTCCAGGCCAGGGGCAGGTTGGCTTCGCCTTTTCCACCCACTCCTATACCTGCTATGTTCAGCTTATCGCTCGGGGGAATGTATCCTCTCCCCAATACATGCCTGGGAACGATCATGAATCCTGCTGCCGCGATGGCGCTGTTCTTTAAAAATTCCCGCCGGCCAAGGCCGGTCCCGGTATCTTCCTGGTGGTTATGATGTTTTTCCATGCTGAAATTTCGATGGTTATAAATGTACTTACATTTTGCGTTCCCAAACTGGCATAAAATTTTTATCCTTATTACACAAACATTGTATATGCTGGATCCTAACAAAAACAAAACACCCGGCGCGAGCCGCCAGGAAGGCACCGACCGCCCGCAGCAAAACCAGGAGATAGAGCGCGAAAACGAAAATGTGGCCGCAGCCTATAAGGAAGCTTCAAAAGACATAGAAGAAGATCCTGACATGGGACTGTCTGGTCCCAATGATGATTTAGACGAAAGCGAATCTGCCAGGCTTGGTGAGAAGACCGACCTGGTATAATATTCACCACTGTTTACACGTTTTAGACTCACCTATGAGAACCAGGATTATAGCCCTTGTCACAGCGCTCACCACCCTCTTTTCGTGCCAGCAATCACCAGAGAAAAAATTGCTCGCTTCGGCCGCAGGCGTTTCCATTGTACCCGAGGCACATGAAACCAAACCCGCATCCATTGCGGATGCAGCCACTATACTGGCACGGCCGCAAGTGCCTGTGCTTTGCTACCATCGGCTGCGTGAATACAAACCCACCGAAAGCGCCAGCACACGCACCTATATCGTTCCGGTACCAGCCTTTAAAGCGCAAATAAAAATGCTGGCCGACAGCGGTTATCATACCATTACGCCGGATGATTATTATGCCTACCTGGCGTATGGACAACCCCTTCCTGCAAAACCGGTGATGATCACTTTCGACGACACCTCGGAAGAACAATATACCGCGGGCGCCGCCGAATTGGGCAAATACGGCTTTAAAGGCGTGTTCTTTATCATGACCGTTTCCATCGGGAGGCCGGGATATATGAGTAAAGATCAAATAAAATCATTGGCCGATGCAGGGCACACAATAGCCTCTCACACTTACGACCATCACAATGTAAAAAAATACGAAGGCGAGGATTGGGATAAGCAAATGCTGAAGACAAAACAAAAACTGGAAGCCATTACCGGCAAGCCGGTCGATTACTTTGCATATCCATTCGGCGAATGGAAACCCGAAGCCATTCCGGAGTTGCAGAAAAGAAATTATAAGGCTGCATTCCAGCTTGCATCCAAACGCGACAGCCTGGCGCCTTTGTACACCATCCGCCGCATGATAGTGCCGGGAGACTGGAGCGGCGATAAATTGTACAAGTGGATGAAAGCAAATTTTTAGATCGATCTACAATCCTATTGCTGCGGCCTTTTTTGTCATAGCGAGTTCCTGCACCCTTGCCTTTAAGCCAGGCCCGGGGTTTATCCCCGTAGCCAATAATCCTTTCAATGTGTGAAGGAATTCTTCTGTATGATTTTCCTTTCTGCCTGTTTTGATGTTCACGCTGGCGAACCTGGTCCAAAGGATTGCTTTAAGTGTCGTCCTTGTCTCGTCCAGCATCCGCATCTCTACTAATAAATGCGGATCGTCTACCTCCAGCAAATCAGACTGGATCACCACCGTCTCGTTATAGTTCGCGGGCCGAAGGAAAAAGATCTCATGCCCGGTAACCACCCAGCCAAAGCCCTGCTTGTAAAATGTGTCCAGGCTCAGTTGGTGAAATTGCTTCAGGTGGTCTTCCCGCGCATTCAGCATGTAATCGATATACCTGGAGTTGTTCAGGTGGCCGAAAGGGTCGCAGTCATTGAAGCGGATGGTGTAAGAAGTTTCTAAGAGCATAAATAAGAGATTTAAGGAAAAAAAGAGTTTAAAGAATAACATATAAAACCAATCGGTCTTTTTTATGAGAAAAAAAATTACGCTTTTAATTGTGTGTTGATATACTGCTTCAGGTTTTCCAGCACACGGTTCAGTAATTTGATATCGTCGGATACCTTGGCCATCATAATGCCTCCTTCTATTTGCGCGAAAATAATTTCCGCTTCCCTGCGCGCATCCACCGAAGATCTTAATTCCTTATGGTCGATGCCATTTTGCAATATATGCTGCAGGCCACCGAGCATATCGTTCAATGCTTGCTTGGCTCTTTTCTTAAGGAAAGGATAGGCATCGTCCGAATCCACCGCGGTGTTCAGCAATGGACAACCTCCATCCAGCGTAGGGCGGATAGTATAATTGTGATAAAAGTTCAGGATGGCAAATAGTTTTTCCAGGCAGGTGCGGTGCTGCTTGATCTTAAAGACCAGTTCTGTCTTCAGTTTGTTATAAGAGTACTCGAATGCAAGGGCAGCGATTTCGTCCTTACTGTCGAAATTGCCGTACAGCCCGCCTTTGGTCAGGCCGGTGGCGGCCATGATATCGTTCATCGACGTACCGGCATACCCCTTCTTGTTGAAAAGGGGCGCTGACCTTTCAATGATCAATTGCTTGGTCTTATCGGCTTTTGATAACACCCAGCGAAAATAAACCGATTGGTTTATTTTTCCAAAATTTTTAACTGCTGCTTAATTGTCCTAGGCCTGTTTGATCAATTGTATTTCGCAGTGGACGCGGATATCGTTGCTCACCACAATCTGCCCCGCTTCGGTAACAGCATCCCAAGTGAGCCCGTAATCTTTTCTTTTGATTTTTCCATCCACGGTAAACCCGGCCTTGGTATTGCCGTACGGGTCTACCACAATGCCGGCATATTCCACTTCCAGTTCTACCGGCTTGGTGGTACCGCGTATGGTCAGATCGCCATGAAGTTTGTACGCATCGCCATCCTTTTCAAAATGCTTTCCTTCGAATACGATCTCGGGATGATTTTCTGCGTCGAAGAAATCTGATGAACGCAGGTGCGTGTCACGCTGCGAATTGTTGGTATCGATTGAGTGGAGGTCGGCCGAAAAGTGGATCTTATTAGCCGTTGTAAAATCGTTCTCGTCTTCTGTTTGTACTTCCAGGTTAAACTTTCTGAAATAACCGGTAACCGTGGTAATCATCAGGTGCTTTACCTTGAATTGCACCTCGCTGTGCGCCGGGTCGACAGTCCATTTGGTGGTGGTCATTGCTGCAGTACTCATAAATATAAATTTTTCGATGGTGAAACGTTGATATGAAGTTACCTCAATTAGCGGGCCGGGGTTTCATTACTGATCATTATTTATTGATTATTGCACGATCAACTTACATTACCAATTGATTTGCAAACCACAGCGGACATTGATTATAATTAATAATCATTAGTCAATAATTAAATACACCCGTCCTCCGGCCTCTTCCACTTTGTAAGTGCCGATACCTTGTTTTGCCGGGCCGGCCTTTACATTTCCGGTATTCACATCGAACTGGCTTCCATGCCAGGGGCATTGCACCGTTCCACAAATCATGGAGCCGCCGGCCAGCGATCCGCCCCTGTGCGTACAGTGATCGTCAAAAGCGCAATAACCCATCTCCGTCCTTCCCAATACAATGCGTTTGTCGGCCAGCCTTACCAGCTTCATCTGGTTCAATTGCAACTCATCCGCGGCGGCCACTTCCAGTCTCCCGGTTTGCTGACCCAGCGATATCTCTTTCCATTTACCCGCATCGGCGTACCGCGGGTCCACTCCTATCTGGTTGCGGTAAACCAGAGTGCCGCCCATCCAGCCCGCTATCGATAATAATACCACCCCCACGAACTCTGCCGCCAGTATAATGTACGGTTCCTGGCCGGGCTCTCTCCGGTACAGCCACGTGCCCAAAAAAATCAACACCATGGTGGTATTGGTAAGTCCATGCCTAGCCGCACGCTTCTTTCCTGTGCTCTTAGGCGGAACGGTAAAAATATAATCTATAATGCCCGGCACGGCGGCCAGCAGAGCAAAGCCAACTCCGGCAATCTCCAGGTAATAAGCGATATACCAGAAATCGCCCCGGCCAAAGATGAACGCGGCCAGATCGAAGAGGAAGGTGCCGGTAAGGAACGCAATGGGAAAACTTACGAGTATCGGGTGCAGCGGGTGACCCTTGATGTGAGCTTTACTTTTCATAGCATAATTTACATCAAAAAACTTACCGCGGTTACGGGTAAGTAATTATTGATTATTAATTATTGATTATTGGTTATTCACCTAGTCTTAAGCAGACTGTAGCACAATAATTAATAATTAATAATCAATAATACTTCTTCATCTCATCATACATCGCCTTAAAGCAATTCCAGGGAGTGTTATTGGGATTATTGTTGCTATTGCTATTCGCCATTTGCGTAGCAGACTTACCATAATACCCGGCCAGGAAAGCGCCTACTCCGGACCAAACGGTTTGCACCATTCCCTGGTAACGGTTACGCGTAGTGGCAGTGGCGCTTTTGCGAAAGGATACCATATCGTTTACCTGTTCTACCGCCATTGCGGGGTTGCGCCAGGGACAGGTAACCACGTTAAAACCCTTCATGGCAAAATACACTGCGGTTTTATCGGCGCGTTCATAGTGCCAGTCGCAGATCAGCACGTCTTTTGGGATCAGGTCAATGGCACGATGCGTATTGTTGAAGCTGCCTTCCCACATGCCAAGACCGGTAGTTTTTCCATCGAGCAACCTATCGCCCCAGATCCAAAGCGTTCGCCCCGATTTCGCAAGGTGGTCACGGATGGTCCTTACTTCTCCCGCAAACAGCTCGGCCTTGTCGCGGCCGGAACAACGGGGGCATTTATCATCTCCTATATAAAACACTTCATCCATGCCCGCATGAAATGCCCGGGCTTCGAACACATTGCAAATCTCGTCAACGATACCGAACACGATTTTATGCACATCGGGATGCAAAGGACAATAGCTTTTGCAATACAATCCGTCCGCATTGGGCCATACATATTTTTCGGGCATTTTTACGTGCGGCGTTTCATCGAACTGCGGGTACACCTGCAGCAACTTGCCTGGCTGGCTGGCCCACGACTGATGGCCCAATAAATTTACCTGCGGAACAATGCCGATGCCATGTTGCTTGCACGCGGCAACAATCTTTTTTACCTCGGCCTCGGAAAGTGCGTTGTTGTCTACCAGCTCAGGATGGCTTTTGTATTGATAGCCGAAATCGACCCGGAGTATCAGGGTATTTACTTTACGCGGCGCCAGTTCCTGGTGAATGAAAGTGATGAACGAATCCAGTACTGCCGGCGAGGGCGCAGCAATGCAAAAGCCTCGTACCGGGAACAGGCTATCTGGTTTAGACTGGGCATACAGCCCGGCGTGCACCAACGTAATGGCGGTAAAGAAAGCAACTACCCTGAAAAGATTTTTCATGCTGCCACGGTTTGATATTCAATTTACGAATATCGCGCAGCAAATAGTTTATTGACCCGCTGCCATATCAGGTCCCTGGTACGCTTCTATTTGTATGCGGAAATGCCTTGAATCGCGCTTGGCTTGCCGCATCAGCATTTTAAGGTTAGAAGCCCCGGCTTCCAGTCCGTTGCCGTCTTTGGCATCGTATCCATTGATGATAAGCTCGGTAGCTTCCTTCATCCCTGCATCGGGATCATCGAGGTACCAATATATTTTGGCGAGATTGTAATAGCTGGCATAGCGCATTTTCTTATCACCCTTAGAGTCCGATGCATACATCTTTTTTACCTTATTATAATACTCTATCACGGGTTGCATGGCCTTCTTTACTTCGTCCAACGGCTCGTCGGGGCTCATCATGGCAATGGCCTGGCGAAAGTTCAGCCATGCACGGCGGTGATTTTCGTATTCAGGATGTTTGCGGGAGTTGACGATCCAGAAGAAGTCGTTCACGGTACGTTCGGGATAGCCGTAATTTACCGTGAGATTATTGCTTAGATTTTCCAACACACCGTTCATCGATTGCCTGGTGAGTTGCGGCTGAAGCATTACCAGCCCTATTTTTGAATATACATTGGCTTCGGCAGCCGAAGAAAAATTATCACTGTAATGTGTGCGGCGCTGGTCGCGGCTGGCAAGTTGTATTTCATCGATAAATGCGCCTTTATAATCGGTGATCTTAGCCTGCGCGCCGAATGTGTATCCCACTTCTACCACATAATATTTCCGCTTTCCGGTTTCCTTTCCATCCTTGTCTTTAATAACTTCTTCTTTTTCTCTCACGTCCGAGCTTTGGATGATCAGGTCTTCGAATTTTATTTTTACCTGCACATGCGCGCCATAAGGCAGCCGCCTCCAACCTTCGAGCCGCACCTGGTTTTCCAGCTCACCGCGTTTAAGCGACAGGCGGGTCAGATATCCATAGTCGATTTGCACGCTATAGGTATGGTACGAAGTATCCAGCGCATTTCTTGGAAGATCACGGTAAGAAGCAGTGAAAGAAAATTTATCCAGGTCTACTTTATCACCGTTGCTAACAGCAGCAGAGCCGCCGCAGCCTGCCATAAATGCCGTAAGTGCGATCAGGTAAAAAATTTTTTTCATAATGAATTGGATTTGATACGATATGCACTTATAATAACGGCGAGAAGAACAATTTGGTATGGAATTCCAAATTTGGGAATAACTACAACCTTTAACCGAAGTTTATTGCTCGGATGGCATCCTGAACCATTTTTCCCAGGGCCGTTGTTTAATCGACTGCACCAATAAAATAATATCATTACCGGTGAGCATGGCGCTTACGAACAATGACAGTCCCAGCAATATATGCGGGAGGTATATGGCTTCATCGAAATTGAACAGCCAGGGAGAAGCCATCATCAGCGCGCCGAGAAATTGGTCCATACGCAAATGCAGATCGAGCGAGATTTGTTTGGCTAATCCAAGCAGATAATCTGTGAAAAAACTGTAGAGAATGATCAACAGCCCGAAACAAAGCGAAGCCAATGTTTCTCTTTGACCTGTCCCAAAATTGAACAACACCGGCGATAAGATTGATAATAAAGCAATAAAATAATCAAGGACGGCGTGCAGCTTAGGGTGAAGGATGCGCATATGCTGGTTTTTGAAATATTGCTGAATAAATTATGCCAGCCCCGGCCGTGTAAATAAAAAAGCTTACCTGCACCAACAAGTGCAGATAAGCTTTTACGACTTAAAAACGATTTACTTATCCATGGGCCGCTCTTGCGCCTGTACCTGCCCGGGCCGACCGACGCGCACCGGTCTTAGGCTTGGTTTCGGTCATCAGCGATGCACCTATTTCCGCAATACCCAGTACCAGGTGCGGCAGATAAACATAGTCTGCAAACCCAAACAGCCAGGGCGACGCTGCCAGCAAAATGCCGGAGAACAGGTCTATTCCGAGGTGCGTGCGCATAGACAATTGCGGGCTTACACCCAGCTCATAGTCCGTTAGCAGGCTATACACTATGGCGCTCACGCCGAGAATGACCGGCACCCATGTTTCCGCCCCGTTACGGGCAAAATCAAACAGCCAGGGGGCCACTATCAGTAATAATCCCATGGCATAGTCGAGGTAGCCATGTACCTTAGTTGGTATGATTCGCATAATTGTAGTTTTACCGGAGATTTTCCACATTTCATGCCAATCACATTGTGGGGAAGTGAGCTGAACTAATTCAGCGGCAATATGATAGAAGGGTTTTAGACTGTAGTGAACCGCTCGATCTCCTCTCCTAGTTGCTGCGCCGCGTCCTGGTGCTGCGGGGTCGAGGGCTTCCATTCGTCGCCGTCCTTTTGCAATTCAAAATCGCCGTCGCAATTTCTTTCGCGGTTAAAATGATGGCATTCTGCGAAGTAGCGGGAATCGTCTACCCGGTAAATATTGTAATACGTTGCGTGACCTTCTTCGGTAATAACTGAATGAAAAAGAAACTTCATAGAGTGCATACTTATGGCTTTATATAGTCAAATCCCATACCACGTTAATACCTACCCTATCGCTTCAGGAACCTGCCCTTCAGCAATTTTTCCATCACCTCCTCCTTCAGGTTCCGGCTGATGGGAATATGGTGGCCATCTGCAATGATCTCATTGCCTTCTATGCTGCCGATCTTGGACACTGCAACCAGGTAAGATTTATGGACTTTGATGAACTGCTCGGCAGGCAAACTTTCCTCTATGCTTTTGAAGGTGAGATAGGTAATATGCTTTTTATCATGCGTGTGAATGGCAACGTAATTCTGCAAGGCCTCCACGAACACAATTTCATTGTAAGCAAGCTTCACCAGCTTATTATCGGCCTTGATAAAAATATAATCGTCCTTAGGGGCTTCCTGCACCGCATGCGGCGCGGCATGCCGCGATTGGTGATGGTCCCGGGCCTTTAAGACCGCTTTAAAAAAACGGTCGAACGAAATAGGCTTAAGCAAATAATCCAGTACGCTTAAATCAAAGCCTTCCAACGCATATTGCGGAAAGGCAGTGGTAAGAACCACAAGCGGTGGGTGTTGCAGCGTTTTTAGAAAATCAATGCCTGATATTTTGGGCATGTGAATGTCAAGGAATAGCAAATGTACCTGCTGGGTGGTCAGTGCCTGCGTTGCCTTGAGCGGGTTATCGAACTCACCCACCAGGTTCAGGAAATCAACGTCTGCAATGTACTCCTTCAGTCCCTTGCGGGCCAACGGCTCGTCGTCGATTATGATGCAATTGAGAATCATTGTCAATGTATTTGGTGAATAGTGAGTGGTGATAACAAAATCAAGGCGTTGACAACTCACAACTCACCACGCACTACTTACAATTTCAGTGTCAGGCTTACTTTAAACCATCCATCTTCTTCCTGTATATCCAGCGTATGTTTATCGGGGTATAACAACTCCAACCGGCGTTTTACATTCTGCAGCCCGATGCCACCAACAGGTTCAGTACTGCTCTTGCTGCTGCGGTCTACCGTATTGGCAACCGAAAAAAAGAACTCACCATTGGAGCGGCTAACGTCTATGTCTACCTGGTTGATCTTTCCGCTTCCGAAATGCGATATATGCTTGAAGCTGTTCTCCACGAAGGGTATCAGCAGCAAAGGCTCGATCGAAAAGCCCTTCACATCGTTGGCGCAGGAATAGTTGACACGGTATTGATCGTCTTTCCGCAACCGCTGCAGGTCTACATAATCCTGCAGGTACATCAATTCTTTTTCGATGCCGATCTTTTCACCTCCGCATTCATACAATTGATACCTCAGCATTTCCGAGAATTTATGCAGCGCTTCCCGCGCCTCCCGGTTCGATTTATCAATCAGGAAATATACCGAGTTGAGCGAATTAAAAAGAAAGTGCGGGTTGATCTGCGATTTCAGGAACTTCAGCTCAGCCTCCGCCCGCTCTTTGGTGATCTCGGCAAGCCGCTTTTGCGCCCTTGCATAATCCATTAATAATTTTAGCGCGGCGCCCGTACTTACCAGCAGGTAGTGCGGGATGATATTATCGTAAAACCGCGTTTTGAAATTATCCCAGACAGAAAAATCGCGGATGTTAAGTATATAGCTGATCACCGTGATCTTGGTTATGCTCGATACAAAGATCATCGATACGTAAATGACGGTAAACAGCGCGTACTTTTTCTTATACAGCAGTTGCGGTATCAGCAGCAGGTTGGTGATGTACACCATTAGCGCCAGGTCGAACACTTTAACGGCGGTGATCTTGAGCGCCAGCCATTGCGAGGAGTAATCCTGATAACGCAGGAAGTACCAGCCTGCAAAAAAAATGGCCCAGAACAGCAGGTGATATAATTTGAATTGCTCTATGACACTTCGTTGTGGCATAATGTCAAAATAAATGTAAGAAATACTAATGGTAAATTCTGTTACATCTTTCGCCTGTTTGGCGTGACGAAATGCAGGCATGGCCGGGTTTCGCACGCTTCATCAAGAAACCACGCCCCCACATGTAAATAGTTTTTAAAAGGATGCTAATGGGCCCAACTTGCAGCAACATCGCACGTCACACTTTAAACTTCGCACCATGAAAAAATTTTTATCGATCATAGCAATCCTCGTAAGCATGCAGGTTTCGGCACAAACCGCGCCAGGCAGGCTTACACTGTATATAGACTGCCAACAGGTGGAATGCGACCTGGATTACCTGCGCCAGCAGCTATCCGTGGCCAATTTCGTGCGCGACCGCCAGTCTGCCGACGTTCATATACTGGTTACCACTCAGTCTGCAGGTAATGGTGGACAGCAATACCAGTTACAACTCATCGGGCTGCAGCGCTTCAGCAACCTGACCGATACCATTTCATTTTTTACCGAGCCTGCGCAAACGGAGAACGATGTACGGACCACTATGGCCAACCGCATTAAGCTGGCCCTCATCCCCTTCCTGGCCAGGTCTGGCCAATTGGAACAGGTAACGGTCAGCTTTCAGGCTCCAACGGGCACTACGGTAGCGGTTGAAAAAGACAAATGGAACTACTGGGTAATTACCATGGGAGGCGGTCTTAATCTCAGCGGTGATAAAAACTACCGCGAAACTTATCTCCGCGGCAATTTCTCGGCATCCCGCACCACCGATAAATCCAAGGTCGATTTCAGCTTGTACAACAGCACTGCCAGGAACACGTATTCATTCGACGACGTGAATGGAAAATCGACCCTTAAAACAACCAACGAATATCTGGAAGCAAACCATAGCTTTATCAAAAGCCTTAACCCTCGCTGGTCTGCAGGATATGAATTCAATTTTTATAAAAGCACTTACGACAATATCCGATCAGGGCTAAGTTTTGAAACAGGCATTGAATACAATATCTACCCGTACAGAGCATCCAGCAGCAAGTTCCTGGTGGTACGTTATATGGTGGAAGCAGAAAAAAGAAATTATCTCGAGGAAACCATTTATGGAAAGCATTCGCAGGTGCTTTTTTCGAATGAGCTGGGCGTGTATGCTTCGTTCCGGCAACCCTGGGGCAGCGTTAGTTCGTTCATTGCCTGGTACAATTACCTGCATGACATTTCAAAAAACAATCTGTCTTTTCATGCAAACGTAGAGCTAAGGCTTTTCAAAGGTTTGTCGCTTGGGTTTTATGGCGATGCCAGCCTTATCAATGACCAGTTGAACCTCGCAAAGGGCGGCGCATCTTCAGAAGAGGTGTTGTTGCGGCTGAAAGCATTGTCCACCAGCTTTAATTATTCTACGGGCATCCGTCTCAATTACCGCTTCGGTTCCAAGTTCAACAATTTTGTAAATCCAAGGTTCACCAATGGACGTTAACATTAAACTACATAATATGAAACAGTTATTATTGATCCCGTTCCTCGTAATATTAATCAGCAACAGCAGTTGTGCGCAAACAAAGGTCGGCGGCGCCTGCGAAGGATGCGAGGCTATTCATGAAAGCCCCATTCCTTTCAATAAACTATCGTGGATAGACACGCTGCCCGATTTTAATGAGCCCGGCCCCAAAATGGTCATCAGCGGCATAATTTATAAGGCCGACGGCAAAACCCCGGCAAAAGATGTGGTGCTGTACATTTACCACACCGACCAGCATGGCAATTACAGCCGTAAAGGCAATGAAAAAGGCTGGGGTCTCAGGCATGGGTATATACGCGGATGGGTAAAGACCAATGAAAAGGGAGAATACAAATTTTACACGCTGCGTCCCGCGTCTTATCCCAACAGCGAAGCGCCGCAACACATTCATCCCACCATCAAAGAGCCAGGCAAAAATGAATACTGGATCGATGAATTTGTATTCGATGACGATCCGCACCTGAAGCCCGGCGAAAGAAAACAATTGCAGCAGCGCGGCGGCAGCGGCATTATCAGGCTTCAAAACAAAAATGGCTTGCTGGTAGGCGAAAGAAACATCGTTCTTGGCAAAAACATTCCCAACTATCCTTCATGAGATTAAATATATCAGCGCTCGCCGAAAATAAGGCTGCCGATGCGCACCAGGTTGCTTCCTTCTTCGATAGCGATCTTATAATCGGCGCTCATGCCCATGGAGAGAGTTTTGAATTGAAGGTTGGTAGTGTTCAGGTTCGAGTATTTATCGTATAGGGATGCCAGGTATTTGAACTCGCGGCGTATTTTCTTCTCCTCTGTGGTAAAAGAAGCCATGCCCATCAGCCCGGTGATCTTCACAAAATGCAGCTGATCGGTACCGTCCAATTTTTGCAGGTCATCGATCAATTCGTCCAATTCCGCTTCGTTCAGGCCGAACTTGGTTTCTTCCTGCGCAATGTGCACCTGCAATAAACATTCGATGATCCGATGGTTTTTCATCCCTTGCTTATTGATCTCCACCAACAGCTTAAAGCTATCCACTCCATGTATCAGGTGAACAAAAGGGGCGATGTATCTTACTTTGTTTGTTTGAAGGTGGCCGATAAAATGCCAACGGATGTCGTGCGGGAGCAGCAGGCGTTTTTCGGCCAGTTCCTGCACATAGTTCTCACCAAAATCGCGCTGGCCCAGGTTGTACAGCTCGAATATCTCGGCTACCGGCTTTGTTTTGGAAACGGCTACCAGCTTTACTTTCTTCAGGTCCAGTGCGGTGGATATCTGCTTGTATGCTTGCTTGTTAACCGGCATGCGCTTGTTCCTTTAAAGGACGCAAAGCTATGCAATACAGCGTAACATTTTACCTGAGTATGCTCCGGCTGATAACTATCCTTTGCACTTCGCTGGTGCCTTCGTAGATCTGGGTGATCTTTGCGTCGCGCATCATGCGCTCCACATGGTATTCCTTTACGTATCCATATCCGCCGTGGATCTGCACTGCTTCTACGGTTGCCCACATGGCGGTTTCAGATGCGTATACCTTGGCCATGGAGCTGCTAAGGGTATAATCGAGGCCATTGTCTTTTTCCCAGGCGGCTTTCAGGCAAAGTAGTCTCGAAGCTTCTATTCTCGTGGCCATGTCGGCCAACTTGAATTGTATGGCCTGGTGCTGTGCTATTTCTTTGCCAAATGCCTTTCTTTCTTTTGAATACTTCAGCGAAAGCTCGTACGCGCCACTCGCAATGCCCAAAGCCTGCGCTGCAATACCGATACGGCCCCCGGCCAATGTCCTCATAGCGTATTTAAACCCGAAACCATCTGGCCCGATGCGGTTTTCCTTGGGCACTTTTACGTCCTGGAACATGATGCTGTGCGTATCGCTGCCGCGGATGCCCAGCTTGTTTTCTTTGGCACCCACGGTCACACCCGGCCAGTTCTTTTCCACTATTAATGTATTGATACCCTTGCTTCCTTTGGAAGCATCGGTTTGCGCCATCACAAGGTATACCGAAGCCGAGTTTCCATTTGTGATCCAGTTTTTAGTTCCGTTCACCAGGTAGTGATCGCCTTTATCTTCGGCAGTGGTGCGTTGAGAAGTAGCATCGCTGCCCGCTTCGGGCTCGCTGAGCAAGAAAGCGCCTATATATAGTTCACCATCTTTGCGGCCCTGGGCCAGCGGCGTGAGGTATTTTTGTTTTTGCTCTTCTGTTCCGTAGGCAGCCAAACCCCAGTTTACCAGGCTGTTATTCACGCTCATGCACACACTAACGCTGGCATCTACCTTCGATATTTCTTCCATGGCCAGTACGTAGCTGATGGTGTCCATGCCAGCCCCGCCGTATTGTGGCTCAACCATCATTCCCATAAATCCGAGGTCGGCCAGCTTCAGGATCAGTTCTTTGGGAAACTTCTGCTGCTCATCGCGTTCTATAACACCGGCCAGGCACTCATTCTGCGCAAAATCGCGGGCGGCCTGACGTATCATCTTGTGTTCTTCGCTCAGTTGAAATTGCATTTGGGTTTTTTTCGTGGCGCAAATATACACTAACAGATGTTAGTTTACAAAGTGTTGATCTCCTGTTATTATCCACCATTCCTTGCGCACCGCACTTGCCGCTGTGGACTTAAAGCCGTAAATTTGAGCTTCTTATGGTAAATAATCAACCATACCTGCCGGTTGCATCCTTTGCATGGCAACTGCTGCCCGTTAATTTCTACATCCCGGATTAAGGTCCCGCGCATTTGTAACCCGGACCACACGGCCAGCCTTTTTTTGACGAATATCGATTGCATGAAAAATATTAAGCTTATAGAAGTACCATCTGAAATTGGAGCAGGCACCAGGGGCGCCAGCCTTGGAATTGACGCTATTAAAATTGCAGCCCTCGATTTCATGAGCAATTTTTTTATCCACTTTCCTTCTGAAAAAGTACCGTCCGAAAACAAATTGCTGTACGAACCCATCGAATCGCCTTATGCCAAGCGTGTAAAAGGAATTATTACCATGTACGAGCGGGTAAGCAAGGCGGTGAATGATTCGTTGAAAAATAATTTCTTCCCTGTAGTCATCAGCGGCGATCACAGCATTGCCGGAGCCACTATTTGCGGCATTAAGGCGGCCAGGCCCAAGAGCAGGCTGGGTGTTATTTGGATAGATGCGCATGCCGACCTCCACACGCCTTATACCACTCCTTCAGGCAATATGCACGGTATGCCTCTGGCCGCAGCCATTAACGAGGACAATGCCGAATGCGCCGTGCACCAACTGGATGACGAGACCGCCCGTTACTGGAATCAATTGAAACAAATGGGCAAGATCGCGCCCAAGGTGCTGCCCGAAGACGTTGTATTTATTTCGCTGCGCGATTTTGAAAAAGAAGAAAAATTCCTGATAGATAAATACGATATGAAGGTGATCTCTACCGGCGAAGTGCGCCGCAAAGGTCCCGAGAACATCGTGCGAAGCGTGACCCGCTACCTGGCAGACTGCACCGATATTTATATCAGCTTCGATGTGGACAGCCTGGATTCTTCTATTTCCAAAGGAACGGGCACGCCGGTGGGTAATGGGCTGCGCGAAAGGGAGGCCGAAGACCTGATCAGTAAGTTCATGCAAAACCGCAAGGTGTGTTGTTTTGAAATTACAGAGGTCAATCCAACGCTCGACAAAGAGAACCTGATGTCCGAGATCGCGTTCAATATTTTACAGCGAAGCGTGAACGTGCTGATGATGAACTAGAGTTACCTGTTCAACGCCGCCACCAGTTTGCGAATGCCTTCTTCGTGCTTGAGCTTCAATCTTTCCTCATCTACGATGCGGTCGATCTTTTTTGCCAGGTGGGGTAATGCGGCGAGGATATCATCTTTATCTTTTTTGATCTTCACCATTTTTCCATCGGTATAAATATATAATTGCTCTTTTTCGGTGAAGCGTTTTTGTTCGGGCTGAGTTTCGTCTTTGTACATACCTACATTCTTAGCCCTGCACCGCAGTAATTGGA
This sequence comes from Chitinophagaceae bacterium, assembly GCA_035628135.1. Taxonomy (GTDB): domain Bacteria; phylum Bacteroidota; class Bacteroidia; order Chitinophagales; family Chitinophagaceae; genus DASPKM01. Next base: position 297,605 of record DASPKM010000006.1, read on the forward strand.
TATTGCCATCTACCAGCACTTCATAAAAAGTTTCGGTGGTATTCATATTTACCGCTGGATAGGAAGAGCGGTAGAGCATCCCCAGTGTATCTTTTCTTATGATAAGGCCGATCACGAACTCCTCTATGGGATGAATGAATTCCATAGCCTGGTCTTCCTGCATGAAGTACAGTTTATTGCCATGCACGTCGAACAACAGCAAAAGGCCGTTGGCTTGCTGGCCATTCTTGAATTTTACATTTCCCGGCGTCCACGTGCGTGAAAGGAACTGGTCCTGTATATCGGCAGTGCCCACAAAGCTCATGTCGGGATTATTGGGACCGAAAATAGTAAGGGGATGCTGGTATGCTGACTTGGGAATACTTGCATTTTGCATTTGTATCACCGGTGATTGCGCGCAAAGATGTAATGAGGCCGCTGCAAGGAATGCGAATATCAATAATTGTTTTCTCATGTTTAGTGGTATGTAGCTAAAGTTAAGAAATTGACCCGAGAATACTACCGGGATGCGAACATTTTCTCCAGGCTTTCCCTGAAAGAATGCGGTTTGTATCCAAGTTCTTTCTCCGCCTTACCGATTATAAATCCTGTACGTGCGGGGCGAACGGCGGGTTGGCCCAGGCTGGCGGAATCGGCCTTTTCTATCAATCGCTCGTCCAATTTCAGCAACCGGGCGGTTTCAACTGCAATGGCGTAAGGTGTAAGCGAATCTTTTCCGGAGATATGGAATAGGCCTTGCGCATTTTTCTCCAGCACCAGGATGATGCCCGCCGCAAGGTCTTCAACAAAAGTGGGCGTGCGGTATTGGTCGTCCACTACTCTTATCTTCTCCCCTTTCTCCAATTTTTCCTTTACCCATGTTATGATGTTGTGCCGGGTGCCAGACAGGGGATTGCCCGTAACCAGCACCGTCCTTACGATGGCCCATTGCAGGCCCGATTCCTCCACAGCTTTTTCGGCACCCCATTTCGAGCTGCCGTAGTAGTTTACGGGATTGGGTTCCGATGCTTCTGAATAAGGGCCATGCAATCCGTCGAACACAAAATCGGTAGATACAAAAATGAAGCGGGCGCCGATCTCTTTACAGGCATCCACCAAAAAACGCGTGGCTGTTACATTGATATTCCAGCAGGTTATCTTCTCTTCTTCGCATTGGTCTACCTGCGTCATGGCGGCCGCATGAATTAACACTTCGGGGCGAAGTTTATTCAGCAGGCGGTTGACCACGGGGCCATCCGTAACGTCGAGCTCGTGGTAGGTGTATTGTTCATTTTGAGGAAACGAAAGGCGTGAACGTCCCAGTGAAGTTGCAATAACAGTATATCCTTTGTCGAGCAATTGCTTTACAAGATGCTGGCCTAATAAACCATTTGCGCCGGTAACCAGGATTTTCATGAGCTGAAAATTAAATAAATCACCGGTAAATGAAATGAGAAAAACACAGATTTTTTCAAAGACGAAAGCACAGATTTATAAAACGATCAGAGGATTACGCAGATCGCCGCAACATTTATCAATAACCGAAGCGGGCACATGTGGATGTTGTTCGCCACATGCAAAATCTGTGTAATCCTCTAATCTGTGATAGGCCTTACGGGGCCTGGTTTTTCGTTTAAGGAGATGGTGTGCTCAATTCATGATTGCTATGTCCTGCTTGAGATAAGAAACCAGTTCGTTGATGCCCCCGTTGCGCGATGCTTTCAGGAACATGTTGTACAATTCTTTTCCGTCGGTGCACGCAGGTGCGTCTGTTTTCCTGCGCAGCTTCGATTTTGCGCGGTGCAGCAATTGCCGGCAGTTGTCGTAGCTGATGCCGAACATGCGCTCGATCCATTCATATTCTTTTTCAAATCCTTTCTTCAGGATGAATACTGCTCTTTCATGCGGGGTTAATACCGACGCTATCAGGTTGAACAATTGTTCCAGTTCGGTTTCTGTTTCGAACCTGAAAGCGGGTGAAGCGGAAACGGCAGTTGTTTTCAGCGTATGCGATGTAAATACGCGGTGCCTTTTTTCGGTGCGGATGTTGTTGATGAAAAGATTGTGGATGGTCTTTTTAATGTAACCATGCTTATTGCCGATGGCGTTTACATCACCTGTGTAATACCTCGTCATAGCTTCCTGTACCAGGTCGTCGGCAAGGGTCTTGTTTTGTGTGAGCTTCTGAGCGTAAGACCTGCATTCGGCATGCAGTAAATTTAATTGTTGTGTCATGGCTGTAGGTTTTCTGTCCCTCGACAGATGAATGATGGTTTGTTTTAAATGGCATTACAAAGATGATGTGATGGGCATGCGATTTCAATAGCATGAATATGTGAAAGAGACACAATCAATGTTAAATGACGTTAAAACGTATACCCGCTTTGTGGTATATACAGTGCAGGTACATACCACAAACTGGGTATATGGAGGGAATTAATGATTACACCAGTCCTTCGTTGATGGCTTTTAATACCGCTTCGGTTTTGGAATTTACGTGGAGCTTATCGTAAATATGGCGTATGTGAGAGCGTACGGTATCTATGCTGATGAAATATTCGTTCGCGATGAGCTTGTAGCTGTAACCGCTCACCAATCCTTTCAAAATTTCCTGTTCTCTTTCGGACAAATTGTAATCGGTCTTTTGGGTCTTGGGCTGATGCTGGAAATATTGCAATACTTTCCTGGCAACATTGGCCGTCATGGGCGAGCCACCGCGGTAAACATCGAATATGGAGTCGATGATTTCATTGGGCGAAGTATTTTTTAAGAGATAACCGCTGGCGCCGTTGCGGATGGCCTGGAATATTTTTTCTTCGTTATCGAACACGGTCAGCATCATTACCTGCGTTTTTGGCGAAGCCGCTTTTACAATGCCCACGGCTTCTATGCCATTGATGCCCGGCAGGTCTATATCCATCAGCACTACGTCGGGCTTCAGCTCTTCCATGTCGGTCCTTACCGTATCGCAATTGCTGAAAGTGGCCAGCAATTGCAAGCCCGGGGCAGACTGTATCAAAAAAGCAATTCCTTCGCGCAGGCTGCTGTTATCTTCGTAATAAACTACCGTGATTTTATCTTGCATAACACAAATTTAACTTTTTATGCAAGGGCCCGAGTAACATTTTGATGTGATTTGATCAGGTCAGCTTTATCAATACATCTATCCTTGTTCCTTTCCCTTCTGCTGAATCTATCCTGGCCATCCCATTTATTTCCTGTGCACGCTTATTCATATTGCCCAAACCATTGCCTTTGCGTACTACGGTTTCGCTGAAACCTTTTCCATTGTCTTCGATCACCATCTTCAACCGTTTGCCCTGCTGCGTAATAAAAAGGCTTATTTCAGAACAGCCTGAGTATTTTACGGAATTGTTCAAGGCCTCTTTAAAGATAAGGTACAAGTTGCGCCGTTCCTCCAGGTTAAGCCGCGAGGTGCGGAATGAATCCGATACGTGCACTTTGAAGGCGATATCTTTTGCATCGCATAGCTTTAACCCGAACTCCCGCATACGCGCTACAAGGTCTTCCAGGCGGTCGTGGTCCCGCTTGATGGTCCAGATGATATCCTGCATGTTCTCTGAAAGCTGGCTGGCATTTACGCTGATCTTTTCCAGCATCGATACTGCCTGGGGCCTTGCATCTCCTATTTGGTTCTTGACAACATCGCTGAAGATGCGGATGCTGCTAAGGGTAGATCCCATATCGTCGTGCAGGTCGGTAGCAATGCGTTCCCTTATTTGTTCAAGCCTGCCCTGCTGGCGCCTGCGCATTATATAATATGCATAGGCAATGCCGGCCATAACTAATACCACGAGCATTGCAAACCACCACGTCCGCCAGAATGGAGGCAGAACGCGGATGCGCAGGACCGTATCTTTTTCAGACACCTGCCCATTGCCATTGATGCTGCGCACACGGAAAGTGTAACTGCCGGGCGGAATGTAATTGTATACCGCCTGCTGGTTTTCGCTCCTGATCCAGTCATCGTGCAGGCCTTCCAGCTTATGATAATAGGTAACCTTGTTCTGGTCAAGATAGCTCAACACGGAATAGTTGATGGTAATGGAATTTTCATTGCTGCCAAGCCTTACGGCAGGCAATGATCTGATCGAATCCACCGGCAATGACCGGCCGAATAAGATAAGGTCGGTGATCCGCACATCGGTCGAGTTATTTTGCCGCAGCACTGCTTCAGGGTGGAACACCAGGAAGTCGTGGAAAGTGCCCATGGCAATGCGGCCATCTGCCAGGAAGGCGGTAGCAGATACTTCGAAATTATCGTTCAATATCCCGTTGCGGATATCGAAATACGAAAAGGCCTTGCTTTCATAATTATAACGGCAAAGGCCATTCGAAAGCGCGATCCAGATATACCGCGCCTTATCGAGCGTAATATTGGTGATCTGGTTGGCGGGCAAACCGTCGGCGGTGGTAATATAGCTGATGCGTTTGGTGCGCAGGTTGAGCACGTTGATGCTGTTGCTGGCGATAAACAACAGGCTGTCGTTGTATTGGAACACATCGGTGGCTACCGAGTTCATAAGGCTGCTGCCTTCGCCGCTTTTTTCATCGTAATGCTCCAGTATCTTACCAGTGGCGGCATCCAGGCGGTAAATGCCAAAGAGGTCTGTTCCTACCCAAATAGTGCCGCTGAAGTCCACATATAATTTCAATACGCGGCCCGGCATTTTTTGCATGAGTTGGTAGCCATTCACGGTATCGCGCCAATTGCCCTTGATGCACTTTACCACTTCGCCCGATTCGGAACCGATCCAGACATTGCCATTCTTATCCTCTGCAAACTGGCGAACTGTGTTTGTTCCAACAGCGGGATGCGTGAATACCACTGACTTTTCTCCTTCCCTGTACACCAGCATCCGGCCCTGCTGCGAACCTATCCAGACCTCGTCGTTGGCGCGGCGCATCATGAACCACACGGGCAGCTTTCTGAAATTGGTATCCTGTTGCACCAATGGATTTACGATGGGCTGCATTTTGGTATTGTATGAAAAAATACCAGCCCGCCACGTGCTTACCCAAATATCTTTGTTCTTCGTTTGCACAATGGCGGTTACCGGATTGTGGTAAGTAGTAGAATCGCCTGGCCTCCTGTTGCGATAACTGTGGAACAATTGGGCATCGGGATTGAAAAGGAACAAACCGTTATTGGTGCTGGCCCAGTAATTCTCATCCTTGTCGCGGAACACGTTCAAAATATAATCGAACCTGATGGTGTGTTCGGGCAGCTTATTGTTGCTCACCTGCCTGAATTTGCGTGTATCGGCATCGTATTGCAAAAAAAGACCGTACCCATACAGCCAGAAATCGCCATCGGACTTGTCGGTCATGCCCCAGATTTCATGGTGCAGTCCAGCCAGCGGCGGTATCTCTTGCTTATAGGAATGAATGCTGTCGCCTTTGATATCATAACGAAACAGTTCGGGCGGTCCCTGGAAAGGTTTCCAACTGGAGACCCAAAAATCACCCCGTTTATCGATGAACACCTTGTTTACATTCACCAGGTGACCCAGCCGGTTTATGATGGTATTGTTCGATGGGTTGTTATCGCGGTAGCTAAGTTGTTTTGTCTTTGCATTGTATAACATCAGGCCCGACCTCCCGGTCATCCAGTAATTTCCCTGCTTGTCCTGCAACATGTCCTCGCAGGTCCAGCCCGCGGGAGGTTTCACAAAATTATTCTCAACGGCAAAATCTTTTTTGTTTTCATCATAAGTAAGAAACTGCCGGCCGAGGAAGATCATGATCCTTCCTTCGCTGTCCTCCACGAACTTCCGCGTTCCTTTGTTCAATTCATCGGCCGTTAGTTTTATAGGTACATCGGTATAGGTGTGAGTGCTGCGGTCGAAGATGCCCACTTTTTTGCCGACCGCTATCCACAACCTTCCCTTTTTATCTGAATGTATCTGGCTCACGTTGTCGTCGGGCAATCCGTTCTTTATTGAGGGATTGTGGCGGATGGTCATGAACCGGTGACCGTCGTAACGCTGCAGGCCATTATCCGTGCCAATCCATATGAATCCATCTTTGTCCTGCGCCACCCGGAATACGCGGTCCGAGGCCAGCCCTTCCTTGCGCTTGAATTGGGTGAAGAGGTATCCGCTCCCCTCCTGCGCTGCCAGGCCTGAAGCAACCAGCAAAAAAAATAACAGTAATAATTTATGTGACATCGAATGCCAGTTTAAGATTTGTAAGATGGACGTTGGATTCAATCGATGTTTACCAGGATATCGATGCGAGTTCCCTTGCCGGGCACAGATTCGATCGTAGCATTGCCATTGATCTCCTGTGCACGCTTCCTGATATTGCTCAGCCCATTACCTTTTGAGATGGCGCTTTCGTTAAAGCCTTTTCCATTGTCCTCTATCACCATTTTTAAATGCTTCCGTTGCTGGGTAATGAACAATTGTATAATGCTGCAACCTGAATATTTAATAGCGTTGTTCAGGCATTCTTTGAAGATCAGGTACAAATTGCGTTTCTGCTCCAGGTCGAGCCGGGAGGTTTTGAACGATTCTGAAATATGTACTTTAAAGGTGATGTCCTTTGCATCGCACAGCTTCAACCCGAACTCGCGGATGCGTGTTACCAGGTCTTCCAATTTATCATGGTCTTGTTTAATGGTCCAGATAATGTCCTGCATATTGTCTGAAAGCTGGCTGGCATTGTTGCTGATCTTTTCCAGCATGGGCACTACCTGCGACTGTGAACCATTGAGGTGGCTTCGGGCAACGTCGCTGAATATGCGAATGCTGCTTAGGGTCGATCCCATGTCATCGTGCAGGTCGGTAGCAATGCGGTCGCGTATCTTTTCAAGCCTGGCGCGCTGTTGGCGGCGCATGCGGTAATAAACATACGCCAGCGATCCCAGGGCTGCTGCAATCAGCATCCAGAACCACCAGGTGCGGTAAAAAGGAGGTATCACGCTAATGTCGAGCAACAGCTCTTCTTTGCTGATGACACCATTGGGGCCCTGCACTTTTAAATGAAGCGTGTAGTCGCCGCCGGAAAGATTGGTAAATGTCAATGAACGTTGCGAGGTAAAATGCCATTGCTTATCGGCGCCTTCCAGCCAATACAAATACTGTATTTTTTCGGGCTTGCTGTAATCGAGTGCGGCAAATTCAACGTTCAGGGTGTTCTCGCCGGCATTTAAGGTAACGCTGCGGGTATTGATGGCGCTTACCTTCCTGTCTTCCACCTGTATGGAGGTAATGATGAAAGGAACATTAGTGATGCGGTGGTTGAGCTCAAAAATGTTCGTATAGCTGAACGCGTTATGAAATCCAACGAACAGCTCTCCTTCTTCGGATATGCATATAGGTTCGGTGAGATTGTTGTTGAACAACCCATCTTCTTTTTTATAATACCTGAAATGACCCGTTGAAGGATTCAGGCGGTGCAATGAATTTTCAGTGGCCAGCCAGATAAATCCGGCGGGATCGGTGAGCAGCCACCTGAGCGTTGAACCAATCAGACCATTTTGCTGGTCATACACTTTCAGCACCTTCCCCTGCCTGGTAAGATTCACCAGCTTATCGTTGTGCGAGATCCATAAATGATCATTCCTGTCAACGGTAATGCTGAGCGCGCCACTGTTTTTAACCTGCGGATGAGCAGGGTCTATCGGTATAACATTGATCGTGCCATCGGGTGCTATAAGGTAAGATTGAAAAACATTGGCGGCAAGGATGTTTCCTTGTTTGTCTTCGGTAACTGAGCTTATCCAGATCGTTTTCCTGCCATCCGGTATGGGAGGCAGTTGTATCCGCATGATCTTATTTACGCGCTTATCGTATTTGAACAAACCGTTGTGGTTCGGCGCGATCCACATATTGCCTCGGCTGTCCTTGAACAACCGCAACACCTTGGAGCTAACGGTATCGTTTCTTATAAATGAATCTATCAGCTTCCATTGGTTGGTCCGTGGATTGAAAACCTGCACGCCCCTCCATTCTGCGATCCAGATATTGCCGTCGTCATCCTGCTGCAAATCGAATATCTCTGATGTATGCAGGTGTTTGCTATAGCTGGTGAGTTCATCTGTAACGCGGTTCCATTTATAAAATCCTCCCACCCACGACGATATCCACCAGGTGGCGCCGCTGGTATCTGTTTTATCTTTTATCACGGCGTTTACCGCGGGAAATTGTCCTACCGCACCTGTAGCGGGAAGCACCTTGCGAGCAAAATGCTCGGTACCGGGATCATATTTTTCTATCCCGTAATCAGAGCCCAGCCACAGGATACCGTTGGTGCTATCAGCATAAAAAGTATTGATGCGTCCCCCGTTATGGCTCCAGGGTTGCTGGATGTTCTTGGGCATTTCAATTACCCGGCCGGTTTGCACATTCAACTGGATCAATCCCGCATAGCCAGCACTCATCCACAAAAGATGGTTCTTGGAAAAATTAAGATCGGCGATGATCGATACAATGAAGGGTATGGAGCCCGAAAACGCCACCGCTTTTTTTGACTGCTCATCATAATAAAAAAGCCCTGCTTCCCAGGTGCCGATCCATGTTTTGTTATGGGGATCCGTATAAACGTACAACACACCGGGACGATCACCGCGGTGCGCTTCATCAATACCCATTACGTGCTGCAGGCGAAGCGTTTTGGTGTCCCAATGGTACAAGGCCATTTGCACCAGCACCCAGATATTCCCATTTGGCGCGGGGAACAAGCGGGTATGCTCTGAGTCGGGCCCCAGCTTATTGAGCATTCTTGCGCTGAACTTCCGCGGATCTATTTCATACAAAGCTCGGTTGCGCACGGCAAAAATGCGGCCATCGGTTGCACGCACTAGCTGCGAAAGGTTTACCTCGGTTTTTCCGCCGAATTTCAAGGCCCTGAATGTTTCAGTATGGGGATCGTAGCGGCAAATGCCATCGCCCGTAGCTATCCAGATATAGCCTTCATCGTCGCATACCAGCGTGGTAACGTAGTTATTCACCAGGGAGGTGCTGTCGTTGGCGCGTTTGGTAAAGTTGCGGAACTGCAATCCATCGAAGCGGTTGAGCCCATTCATAGTACCGAACCACATAAAGCCCTGCTTGTCCTTGATGATGCAATGAATGTTGTCGTGAGATAGTCCCTGGTCGGTGGTCAGGTGCTTGAAGCCGTAATCAAATGACTGCGCCGTAAGCCGGCTTGCAGCCGTTAACATCAGTACAGCAATCAGGAGTTTATGGAGCACAGTCGCCATATCCGCAGGCAAGGGGTTTGCCAACTGCAAAATAAGGCGAATTGTTTACACCTGAATAGCATCTTAATGCTATACCACGGCGGGCTTCCGGCATGGCAAATTTGCTACTGCTGCTCCTTTTTCTTCTCCACCCTTATTTGCGGATCAGGTTCTTTACAGGCTTTGGCGTTTTAAGATAGTTGTACATAGCCTCCAGGTCATCGCTGGGTCCACGGATGAGCCCATGACCATGAGCATTGACCGTTTACCGAGCGGTTTTGTGACACGCTATCGATGATTTTCAGGGTAATGCTGTCCCAGAAAAATATGTACGATTGCAGCCGCATACAGGTCTACCTGTTTTGCATAATGCAGTTGTTGCGCTTCATCGGTGTAATCTGCCGGCGCTTTATATCCCGGGAACTCGATCGTGATGAGGCGCATGGCCGGCCGGTTGGAAGCGCTGTTGGTTGTATCCTCCACGCTGGTGCTGGCCCAACCGCCAAGCGAAATGCCCTGCCCGCGGTTTAAGGGGAGCTTCGACCCACACGTGTTTCTCTTTTGCAACTGTCCGGCAACGGCTGCCTCAGGATCTTTATAATACAATGCCGTGGGTTTAGTGTGTACCCGGTTGCCGGGCACCATTCCACCCTGCATTGCAATGTGCATGGCCATGTCAACGGCCAGGCTGCTATCCGTAGCAAAGCCCAGCGCTATTCCCTTGCTGTTTGTGCGTGGATCGGCATAAATGCCTGCATGCGCGGCATCCCTGATAGCATGGATATTGGCAATGCGGTTTGGCCTGAACTGCGCGATCAATGTCAGCAACAACTGATTTTCCTGCTCGATGGTGCGGCCCATATGGTCCAATGGCAGCTCAGGATCAAATGCCTTTCCCAGTGAAGGCATTTGCCGGTTGGGATCGGCCGCGGCAGGATGCGAATACCTGCCTGTATTGTGAACACTGCCGATGCGGGCACGCTGGTTCCTTGCTGCTTCCGCGTTATCGGGAAACAGGCAGGGAATGATGATCACGCTGTAATAAGGCTGCGTATGTTGCAATTGCCGTATCAATTCTTCCCCTACTGCTATCGACGATAGTTCCGAACCATGCATGCCGCCTATGACAAGTGCTTTTTGGTCGCTTGTTCCCGGAAAATACCAGGCGGTTATCATGCGCCCTTTTTGCGAGAAGCCAAGCGTTCCTTTTGTGGCAACCCTTGCACGCGACAGTTCATCCACTGACAGCAACAACACCATCTTATCAGCCGGCCCGAAAGCCGAAGCGCTTGCCCTTACTTTTACCGGCATTACGCTGTCGGCCTTTACAAACCTGGCTGCTGCATGCTCCGTACTTCCTTCGCCCGTTACACCGGGCAAAAAGACCATGAACTTTATCAATATGCTTATAAAAGGGAACATGATAACTTACTTGCCCAATGACTTAATGACCTTGCCCGGAGCTTCCGGCTCCTTACCAAAATGAAATGCGTATAGCATGAACTCCGCAGCATACAAATTGGAAGAAGCGGGGGTTGTAACAGCCTTTGCACAATGGCCGCAATTACACATCGACTGACTTGCAAATCTGCACCCGGTGTATTGTGTACGTTGTTGCTGCATACGCATTTGTTTTTTCAGTTTAAAAATGGCATGCATTACGATTTGGCCACCGGCTGCCTTTTTACAGCAATGATCTTGCTCACCTGCTCTTTTCCATCGGCGTCTACCATGCGCAGGCGGTAATAGGCTTGTGTACCCGCCGTGGTATCGGTGTACCTGTAAAATGTAGGCCCGTGCGCGCTGCCCTTGGGAGTAACCCATATCAACGGCCTAAGGTCGTTGCCATCAGCGGAAGTTTCAATAATGAACTCGCGGGTATTTACTTCGGCAGTGGTATGCCACTCCAGGATGTTTACGTTTCCATCTGTCTTGCCCTTGAACGCCAGCAGTTTTACAGGCACGATGGATTTCACATGTTGTTTGGCAGATGTGGTTGCGGTGTTGCTGCCACTGAACAAAGTAGCGAGCCAGAAAAGGAATACAAATAGAACTTGCATGATTTTTTGTTTTAAATGGCTATGAATTAATGATTGATGATGTTAATTACATTTCTTTCAGCCACTGATCGGCAAACTTGCGTGCGGCTTCGATGGTTTCGCGACCGGCGCGGAAACAGTATTTCCAGTTAGGATGCTTGCGCTCATACTCGGGATTCACGAACTTTTTCAGTTTTCCCTGTTGCACCAGCTCTGCGTCAAAATCAACGTCGGCGGATATGCGAAGAAATTCTTCGAGCCGCATTTTGATGAATACCTTGATGTCTTTGGGGTATTTTTTGTCCAGCTCATCTATCCTCGATTGATAATACCTCAGTTCGCCCTCGTAGCCGTTTTGCAATATTTTCATGTATTTCGCATGCTCAGGATGGTTTTTATCTTCGTAGATGGCGATCCTTTTTTTATACTGCACAATGCTTTCTTCATAAATTGACTTCAGGTTATCCGGAGCTTTCTTCAACCTTTCTTCGCTTTTTTTCAGGTCGTCCTTATATCCTGTGATGATCTCGTTTATTCGTTCCTCTACGGTTTTGGGCGCCCTGGGCTTGGACATTTCATAATTTTCCTCGTATTTCTTCTGGAACTCTGCAGACATCAGGTAACTCTTTACGAACATGCCCAGTTGCTGAACAGCAGCGGCGCGTTTGCCGGCGGGATAGGTTTTATAAGCGGGGTTACTCGGTTGTGAAAAATATCCTCCCAAAAAACTCCTGAACACATTATCCTTTGCCATGGACGGAGGTATGCCCAGGGCGGTGAGTATATCGTTGTATTTATTATTAATGGTGCGGAACGACCAGAAGGCTGTGGCGCTCACTACCAGCAATGCGATGATAAATCTTTTCATTTTTGAAGTTTTGCTGGTGAAGACGCGGGAAAGCAATCATTTGTGACTGAGCGGCGATATAGCATGAAGATGCTACCACAAACTGGGTATTCCCCCAAAAACCTTATTTTTGACCGCCCAAAAAGATAACATTTAACGATTCTTGCTGTTCATTCGATAATCTTTAAAACAAATAGGGTTAACCAGTTTAAATGGCTAACAAAGTAACTAAGATTGGTGTGCTCAGTTCGGGAGGCGATGCTCCTGGCATGAACGCGGCCATCAGAGCGATTGTTCGTACCGGCATTTATCACGGATTGGAAGTTTTCGGAATCATGCGCGGATACCAGGGATTGATAGAGAATGACATTGTGCCCATGCACTCCCGCTCGGTTGCGAACATCATCCAACGTGGCGGCACCATCCTCAAAACAGCGCGCAGCAAGGTCTTTCTTGAACCCGAAGGCCGTAAAAAGGCCTACGAAAACCTGAAGGTCCTGGGCATAAATGGCCTGGTGATCATCGGTGGCGATGGTTCGTTCAGGGGGGCAGACGCCTTCAGCCGCGAATATGATATTCCCTGTATCGGTTTGCCTGGCACCATCGATAAGGACATTGCCGGCACCGATTTTACGATTGGTTTCGATACAGCGGTCAATACCGCTGTCGAAGCCATCGACAAGATCAGGGACACCGCCGATGCGCACGACCGGCTGTTCATCATCGAAGTAATGGGCCGCGACGCAGGATATATCGCCCTACACAGCGGCATTGCCACGGGAGCAGAGAACATCCTGATCCCCGAACGCAAGACCCACATCGATGAGCTCATCGATTCGCTGCAGGAAAAAGAAAAAAGAAAGAAACTTGTGAATATGGTGGTCGTGGCCGAAGGCGATGAATTCGGGGCGAATGAAATTGCCAGGATCATCAAAGAGCGGATGCCGCAGACAGAGACCCGCGTTTGCATACTCGGGCACATCCAACGCGGAGGCTCGCCCACCTGCCTTGACCGGCTGATAGCCAGCCGCATGGGGTATTCAGCCGTTGAATGCCTGATAGAAGGACGTTATAACGTGATGGTGGGCATCAAGAACAACAGCATGAACTATATCCCGCTTGAAAAAGCGGTGAAATCGAAACAGCGCATCAGTGAAGACTGGCTGCGCATTGTAAAGATCCTTGCCTCTTAATTACTAATTCGCAGAACAAGAGAACAATGAGTAAACACGTTTCCAAATACCTGCACCAGCAAATGGACAAACAAGCCGGGCTGGACCATGCATTTCATCGCACCAAGATCGTTGCCACCGTTGGACCTGCCAGCAATACTCCTGAAAAATTGCTGGAACTGGTAAAAGCCGGTGTGAATGTTTTCAGATTGAACTTTTCGCACGGCACGCACGAAGACAAATTAATGATCATCGAGTATATCCGCACCATCAATAAAAACGAGCCTTATAACATCGCCATCCTCGGCGATTTGCAGGGCCCGAAGCTAAGGGTGGGCGAGATCGAAAGCGGCAGCATGTTCGTGGAGGCCGGTGAAATACTCACCTTCACCAATGAAAAACTGGTAGGCACCAAGGAACGCATTTACGTTTCGTATCCCAATCTGCACTCTGATGTTAAGGTAGGCAATCTCATCCTCATCGATGATGGCAAGCTGGAAGTGCGTGTAGTGGAGATCACTAAAAAGAAAGATGTAAAAGTAGAGGTGACCATGGGCGGTATATTGTCCTCGAAAAAAGGCATTAACCTTCCAGACACCAAGGTATCGCTGCCCGCGCTTACAGAAAAGGATCTACAGGACCTTGAGTTCATCATAGAGCAAAAGCTGGACTGGGTTGCGCTTTCGTTTGTACGCAGCGTAAAAGACATTATTATTCTCAGGAACAAGTTGCACGAAAAGAAAAGCAAGTGTAAGATCATTGCCAAGATAGAGAAGCCGGAAGCGCTTACCAATATCCGTGATATCATCGTTGAATCCGATGGCATCATGATCGCCCGTGGCGACCTGGGAGTGGAATTGCCGGTGGAACAGGTGCCACTTATACAAAAACAACTCATTCGCAAATGCATTCACCGCGCAAAGCCGGTGATAGTGGCCACGCAAATGATGGAGAGCATGATCGACCGCATCAAACCCAACCGCAGCGAGATCACAGACGTGGCCAATGCGGTTTTGGAAGGCGCGGATGCGGTAATGCTTAGCGCTGAGACCGCCACGGGACAACACCCGCAACTAGTGGTAGAAACCATGCGTAAGATCATCATGGAAGTGGAGCGTACCGACTACAACTACAACCTGGAAGACGAACTGATACCGCAACCGCACTCGCCATCATTCCTTAGCGATGCCATTTGTTATAATGCGTGTAAGCTTGCCCGTGATGCCAATGCAGATGCATTGATAGGCATGACGCAGAGCGGCTATACCGGCTTTATGCTAAGCAGCTACCGTCCGAAGGCGCCCTTGTATATTTTCTCCAAGGAAAGAACGCTCATCAACCAGCTTAGCCTTAGCTGGGGCGTGCGCGCATTTTTTTACGATGAAGAAGAAAGCCTCGATGATATTATTGAAGACCAGATTGAAATACTGAAGGAGCGCGGCTTCATTTCATCGGGCAGCATCGTAGTGAATACCGGGAGCATCCCGGTGCACGCGCATGTACCTACGAACGTATTAAAGATCACGAAGATTGATTAAACGCTTTCCGCGTTCTGTGATCAGGCCAAGAGACCTGGAGCATCCGCAACCATAACAAAAAAACGGGCTACAGCGCATTAAAGTGTAGATAAAAACAGTGAGGCCGGCGGATCGTGTTGTTATCGAGGGCTATACATAACGTCGGGATTGCCCAATGCTTCTTTTAATTTCCTTACCTCTTCTGCCAGCACGGAATAATGGGAATACGATTCCGCCGAATTTGCAAATGCAGGATGGCGGTATTGCATGCGGCTTTCTACTTTTGTGCGCAACGATGAATGAAACTCCACTGCTCCGGTCTTTTGCGCCAACGATTGAATATTGTCTTTCCTTACACCCGACCCCGGCATGATCACAACGCGGTCGTCGGCTTTTTTTACCAGCTCTGCTATCAGGTCTGCGCCATCGGGTGCCGCGGGCTGTTGTCCCGAGGTAAGTATGCGTGTGCATCCCGCCTCGATCAGCTGTTCCAATCCTTCGAAGGGATCGCGGCAACGGTCGAATGCGCGGTGAAAAGTTACTTCGAGGGGGTAAGCAAGGTCAACCAATCTTTTGGTGCGTGAAACATCAATAGCGCCATCGGTAGTCAACAGGCCGATTACCACGCCATCGCAGCCGAGTTGTTTGCAAAGGCTCACATCGTGGAGCATCACTTCAAACTCATCGGTAGTATAAAAAAAGTCACCGCCCCTCGGCCGGATGATGGGGAATAATGCAACGCTAAGCTTTTCGCGGCATAGCCTGATGGTGCCATAGCTTTGCGTAGTGCCGCCTTCGGACAAATTATCGCACAGCTCAATGCGGTCGGCGCCTCCCTGTACGGCGGCCAGGGAAGCAGCAACATCGGAAGTGGCAATCTCGATCAGGTAGCTCATCGTTTAAAGTATATTTTTCGCTTCATACACCTTGCTTCCCGCATTGCTTTGCACGCAATATGTAAATCCCTTCTGAATGGCATAGCCTCCGAATTCACCTTTTTTATTGAGGGCGATGAAACCCACCTGCAAGCCTTTTACCTTATCCTTCTTAAGCCTGATCATTCGCTCGACAGCTCTCTTGCAGGCAACTTCCGGACTAAGGCCAATGCGCATCAATTCCACCACCAGGTGAGAACCGCAAATGCGCACCACTTCCTCTCCTACTCCGGTGGCGGTGGCCGCGCCCACTTCGTTGTCTACATACAATCCGGCTCCTATAATAGGCGAATCACCTACCCGGCCGTGCATTTTAAAAGCCATGCCGCTGGTGGTGCAGGCTCCGCTTACATTTCCCTTTGCATCCATGGCCACCATGCCAATGGTATCGTGCGTGGGCATCAGGCCGGGAACAGGCTTATTGTTGGGAGCATTTTTTTCCCTGAGTAATTTATCGATGATCGTGGGGTCGTACTTCGAGGTTTTCAACCATTCGCGCCATACGCGTTCGGCCTCTGGCGTCAGCAGGTTTTCTTTTTTAAATCCATTGGACAATGCAAACTGCAATGCGCCTTCCCCTACCAGTTGCACGTGCGGTGTTTTTTCCATTACGAGTCTTGCCACCGCTATCGGGTGCATGATGTGCTCCAGGCACATGACGCTTCCGCAGTTACCTGCTTCGTCCATGATGCAGGCGTCGAGGGTTACGCGACCATCGCGGTCGGGCAGTCCTCCATAACCTACGCTCTGGTCCGATGGATCGGCCTCGGGAATTTTTACACCTGCTTCTACCGCGTCCAACGCCCTTCCACCTTTACCGAGGATATTCCATGCGGCTGCATTGGCTTTTACATTGGGCGCCCAGGTTGAGATGACGATCGGTTTGCCCGTTATGTTCTGGTATATGCGTTCTTCTGAAAATTGTTTATTCACCACTACTCCTAACGATCCCAGCAAACTGGTATGAAGAAATCTCCTGCGTGTTGACATATATAACTTGTTAATTTCTGTTTTGGTTAGTTATGGTCATTGGTCATTGAGTCATTAAGTCATTTGATCTTAAAAACTTTATCTTATTCACCAATGACCCAATGACCCAATGACCCAATGACTTAATGACTCAATGACCTAATGACTTACCCTCCATAAATCTTGCTAAATTACTTCTCGCGCTACGCCTGATCTTCGATTTCAGGTAGCCGCTCCAACCCAACAGCATTCCGCTTAGTCCCAGCGCCTGCCTGCTCCATTTCCAGATATCAAATTGATCAGAATGTTCGGTGATCTTTCCATCCTGGATGCGCATGTGCGCCTTGATATTATTCACTACCTTCCTGCCTGATTTGGAGAATGTGTACCTGGCCCTCCAGTTGCAGGTGGCATATTCTTCATCGAGCAATTGAATATTTGAAAA
The DNA here is from genome assembly GCA_035628135.1 of Chitinophagaceae bacterium. Taxonomy (GTDB): domain Bacteria; phylum Bacteroidota; class Bacteroidia; order Chitinophagales; family Chitinophagaceae; genus DASPKM01. The sequence continues at coordinate 314,716 of DASPKM010000006.1, forward strand.
TTCCAATGAAAAATCGCGTGCGCCTTTGCACAGCATTTCCCACATTGCCCTTACCTCATCTCCTTCCAATATCCCGAAAGCAGGATCGTTGAATATGGGATCCTCGCTGTAACAATCCTGCATGGTTTTATAGTCCAGCCGCTGAAAGGCTGTATAAAACCGGCGGATAAGTTCTTCGTTGGCGTTCATAAATTTGAATGAGACAGAAAGCTAATTATTAAATTTAAAGCCCGAAAATTTAAACCATGAGAAAATTTATTCTTCCGCTGTTACTGTTATTTGTTTTGCAGGCGGCTGCACAAAATTCGCAGGATTCGGCCTGGATCCGCGACAATTATTATAAAATCGAGCGGATGGTGCCCATGCGCGATGGCGTAAAATTGTTCACGGCCATTTACATTCCTAAAGACGCCAGTGAAAAGCATCCCATTTTATTTCGGAGAACTCCTTATTCCTGCGCGCCTTATGGCGAAGACAGGTGGGAAGCATTTTGGAATAACCATCACCGTTATTACATGCGCGAAGGATACATTATGGTAAAGCAGGACGTGCGGGGCCGCTGGATGAGCGAAGGCGAGTTCGTGGACGTGCGGCCCTTCAAGACCAACAAATCAGGACAACAGATCGACGAGGCAAGCGATACCTACGATGCCATCGATTGGCTAATAAAGAATATTCCGAATAACAACGGGCGTGTGGGTGTGTTCGGCATATCCTATCCCGGATTTTATAGTACGATGGCCGCACTAAGCGGTCACCCCGCATTGAAGGCTGTTAGCCCGCAGGCTCCGGTAACCGATTGGTTTATTGGGGACGACTTCCATCACAACGGGGCATTTTTCCAGATGGACGGGTTCGCATTCTATTCTTCGTTTGGAAAACCGCGCCCAAAGCCCACTACGGTGGGACCAACCGGATTTACCTACCCCACCCGCGATAATTATAAATTTTACCTCGAGGCCGGCACCCTGAAAAAGCTGGCTGAGTTCATGGGCGATAGCATACAATTCTGGAAAGACCTGTATGCCCACCCTAACTACGATGATTGGTGGCAGGCCCGCAACGTGCGCAATTTTGTGAACAATGTTCCCGCTGGTACCGCCACCCTGGTAGTGGGCGGATTATTCGATGCGGAAGACTGCTTCGGCGCCTGGGAAACGTATAAGTCCATCGAGCAGAAGGCAAGGAATAACAACAGGATCGTAATGGGACCCTGGTACCACGGCCAATGGGCTGCGAGAGACGGCTCACAATTGGGCAATGTTAAATTTATGTCGAACACCTCTGAGTGGTACCAGAACAATATCGAGCTGCCCTTCTTCAATTATTACCTGAAAGACAAAGGCGATATATCGAAACAGTCAGAAGCGATAATATTTTTTACGGGCGAGAATGCGTGGAGACAATTGGCGTCCTGGCCGCCCGCCAATAGCCGCGAAAGGACCATGTACCTGCAGGCCGACGGCAAATTGGGATGGGATAAGCCCGCCGCCCGCGCGGCCTTCAGCGAATATATCAGCGACCCGGCGAAACCCGTACCTTATACCGAGGACGTGCATTTCAGCCGCACCGTGGGCTATATGACGGACGACCAGCGGTTTGCGGCCCGGCGGCCCGATGTGCTGGTGTTCCAGACCGGCGTGCTGGAAGAGGACGTTACATTGGCGGGGCCTGTAGTTGCAGACCTTAAGGTAAGCATCACCGGTACGGACGCAGATTTTGTAGTGAAGCTGATTGATGTATTCCCCGATGATTTCAGGTATGCCACCGACCAGCAGGCGGCTGGTAGGCAGGGCGGCGGATCGTATACTATGAGCGGGTACCAGATGCTGGTGCGTGGCGAGATCATGCGTGGCCGTTTTCGCAATAGCTTCGAGAAGCCGGAGGCCTTTGTTCCAAATAAGATCACTACCGTCAGGTATACCCTGCCCGATGTTGCGCATACGTTTAAGAAAGGACATAGGATCATGATACAGGTGCAGAGCTCGTGGTTTCCTTTGGTTGACCGCAATCCCCAGAAGTTTGTGAATATTTATGAGGCCAATGCGTCGGATTTTCAAAAGGCGACGATAAGGGTGTACCATGATGCCGGAAACAGTTCTTCGGTAGTGTTGCCGGTGGTAGGGAATTGACAATTTGACAATGGAAGTGAAAAAGTTCAAACGAAGCTAAGACGAATCTATGGCGAATCTAAGACGAACCTAAGACGGTTCATCGACGGTTCGCCATTTTGGCATTGGCGTGAATTAGTAAGAGATAACGGCAGCGACTAAACGGATTATCCGTTTAATATTTTTGGTTTATCCGGCTAATAATCAATTTGTTAGAAAAAGGTTTGTAGCTTGCGCCTACAATGCCTTGTACTATGGAAATAAGTGAGATTCAATTGTACAATTCCCTAAGGCCTAAGCTCGGGGACCAGGAAACACAGGATTTTATACGCTACGTTAAGTCAACAGTTAAAAATGAATTTATGGAAAAAGAAGAAAAGTTTTTAACGAAGGATGATAAGGTAGACCTCACCCGCAGCATATTCTTGGCAAGTGTCGTAAACTATGTGGCTGTCCTTGCAACCTTGTTAGGAATCGTCACATTTACTTTGAATATGCTTAATAAATAATCGTTAATAACCTGTGTTAAAAAATAAGGCCGGGACCGCTTGACCGCCCGGGCTTTTTTAGTATATTAGAGTAGTTCTTTTAACCACATTGTTCACTAAATTTTACTGCTATGGAGCAATCAACCGTTTCCATTGAACAGTTCCAGGACGAATTGCAATCCTGGAAACGTGAACTCTCTTCATCCAAAGAAGAGATCAAGTCCTTTGAAAAAGAATTGGCCGACCTGGCCTGCCGCAAACACGACCGCGAAGTCTTAGCACACGTTGAACATTTCCAAAACAATTTTATCCGCCAAAAAGAAGTTATCGACGAATTGAGGCACGACCTGCCCGATTCCCGCTACAAAGTAGAAAACATCTTTAACAGCAAGTTTCAGTCAAACGGCAGTAGCGAACACGATGTTCACGCCCACCTCAACGACCGAATGGAAACCTTCCGCAAATTGTATCACGAATTAAAAGACGAATTCCAAAAATTTGAATCGGATCACCTGGTTTAAGCCTTGAATTGATTAAAAAAATATTAAGCCGGCACGCATCCCGTGACCGGCTTTTTTAATCTTTACTTTGATTACATCCGCCTCAATTTCGGCACTATAGTAAAATTGCACACATGAAAAAATGCCTTGCCATTTTTTTTATTAGCTGTACCCTTGTCGCAAAAGCCCAGCTCAACATCGTTCCCCAACCGGTGAAAGCAGTAGCCGGAACAGGTACGTTCCAACTATCCGATAAAACTGTGCTCGTGCTCACCGACGAAGGCGAAAAGGCCTCGGCCAATTTCCTTAACGACTATCTTCAACGCTTCTATGGCTTCCAGTTGCAAACAGCTAAAGAAGCTGCCGGCAATTACATCCGCCTCACCACACGTAAATTCATTCAACCCGGCACAGAAGGTAAATACTCCCTGCAGGTAAACCCTAACTCGGTCATCATCGAAGGCGATACCTACCAGGGTAGTTTTTATGGCGTGCAGACATTGATACAATTGCTGCCCGTTCAACCCAGCGCCACGCTCAACATACCAGCCGTAACCATCGAAGACTATCCGCGGTTCGAGTACCGCGGGCTACACCTCGACGTATGCCGCCATTACATGCCGCTTGACTTTATCAAGAGATATATCGATTTCATTGCTGCGCACAAGCTGAATTATTTCCATTGGCACCTCACCGAAGACCAGGGTTGGCGCATCGAGATCAAAAAATATCCAAGGCTCACCTCAGTAGGGGGATGGCGCAACGGCACCATCATTGGCCGGTATCCCGGCAAAGGAAATGACAACATCCGCTACGGCGGATTTTATACACAGGACGAAGTGAAAGAAATTGTAGACTATGCCGCCAAAAGATACGTGACCGTTGTTCCGGAAATTGAAATGCCCGGTCATGCCAGCGCCGCCATTGCAGCCTATCCCTGGCTAAGCTGTTTCCCCAACGAGAAAACAAAGATCCCGGACAATATGATCTCCGAGGCCAGTAAACGCGCAACCGGTAAGTTGGTACAGGAAACCTGGGGCGTATTCGACGATGTGTTTTGTGCAGGCAACGATTCTACCTTCGCATTCCTCGAAGCAGTACTGGACGAAGTGATCCCGCTTTTCCCCGGGCCATACGTACATGTCGGCGGAGATGAATGTCCAAAAACGCATTGGAAGAAATGTCCCAAATGCCAGCAACGCATAAAAGATCTTAAGTTAAAGGACGAGCACGAATTGCAGAGCTATTTCATCCAGCGCATGGAAAAATACGTCAATGGAAAAGGAAAGATATTGATCGGTTGGGATGAAATCCTCGAAGGAGGGCTTGCTCCCAATGCCATCGTCATGAGCTGGAGAGGCGAAACGGGAGGCATCGAGGCAGCGAAGCAAAATCATAAAGTGATCATGACGCCGGGCAACTATTGTTACTTCGATCATACCCAAACAAAAAATGAAGACTCAGTAACCATCGGCGGCTTTACGCCCCTGGACGAAGTATATGGGTATGAGCCCTTACCAAAAGAGCTTGCGGCCGACAAACACAAATATATATTGGGCGCACAAGGCAACGTGTGGACCGAATACATTAAAAACCCTTCCAAGGTCCAATACATGATATTCCCGCGCCTCGCTGCATTGAGCGAAGTGTTGTGGACGCCGAAGGAAAAAAGAGATTATAAAAATTTCGAAAAGCGGCTTCCGGCTATTTTTAAACGGTACGACCTGCTCGGCATCAACTATAGCAAAGCATATTACGATATCAAGGCATCTATAACGCCCGCGCCGGGTAACAATGGGGTGTACTGGACATTGCAAACCAATGTACCCACCCCCATCAAAATAAGCGAAGCGAAACTCATCAAGAAGAAAGTGCCCGCGGAACCAACCGGCACCAACGGCCAGGTTGTTATGAAAGACACGACAGTAATGGAATTCACGAAAGCCATGGATTACAAAGCGCCGGTACTGATAAAACAAAGCAGCTTATTCCAGGCCACCAATGTGCTCGGCGGAACAAAGACCACCGGGTACAGGTATGGGACCATCATCACCCAACGCTTTTCCTTCAACAAGGCCACGGGCAAAAAGATCACGCTGAAAACGCAGCCTTCCAGCTCCTATCCTGGCAACGGCGGAGCATTTGGCCTGGTAAATGGGGCAGTGTCAGAAAAAGGCATCAGCTCCGCTGAGTGGCTAGGGTGGAGCGGGCCCGATATGGACGCCACCATTGACCTGGGGAAATCAGAAAAGCTCTCGGCCGTGGATGTTCATACCATGGAACAGAATGGCGGATGGATCTACCTTCCGGCCTCAGTGGAAGTGTTCATTTCAAAAGATGGCAAAACCTTCACGCCGATAGGCAAAACGTCCGAGTTCACAAAAGACAACACCGGATTCCTAAGCGGCAGTATGCGGGTGAGCTTTTCGCCCACGACCGCACGGTACATAAAAGTGATTGCCCGGAATTACGGCAAGATCCCCGAAGGAAAGCCGGGAGCAGGCCATCCTGCATGGTTATTTGTAGACGAAATCCAGGTGCACGGCGCCAGATGAGCCCGCTCAGTGCGAGCCCGGCATTAAAGTTGACTTAAAATGATGCGGTTATGACGTTAGCCCTCTCCTAACCGCGATAAATGAAATATTTTTGTCGGCCCGTTGCTTTTCAATCATCCGTATTGATAAACGCCGGGTTTAATCTTTTACCGCATGCACAAAAGAAAGCTTATTCCAATCCTGTTATTGACCATAATTGCTTTTGGGGCCTGCCGCAAAGACAAAGGCAACGACGGCGCCAACAGCAACTACAATCTTAGCTACGGTTCACCCATTATCTATCCTAAGAATGGCGACCACATCATAACTCCCGTGAATGCCCCCGCGGTGAAAGGAGAATTTTCCGCCTTCCCCGAGGGACTTGAACTGGATAAAGAAACAGGAGAGATAGATGTGGAGGATAGCGAAACCGGCCTGCGGTACCGCGTTACCTTCACTCCTGACGATGGCAGTGCCGCCACCAGCACTACTATTTTGCTGGCAGGTATCAACTACAGGGATGCTTTTCACGTTCTTGCAAGCAACGACTCCATCGTAAGATTATGGTACAACGGCGATGTGAACAATGCGGTTCCGGTGTCTCCCGGCAAAACGGTGTTCGATATAGACCGAAAATGCAGCAAGGAAGGTATTGCCATCAACAGGAATACCGGTGAGATCAACCTTGCACAAACCATCCGCAACGGATTTTTTGGAAAACACCCGGACAACGATACGCGTGAAGAGTTCGAGCTGGAGTATATGATCGACGACGGCAGCAAACAGGTAAAGCAGGAGATCAAAATAAAACTCTATTATCATAATACACTCGATGATGTGCCGGATGACCTGCTGCAATTGGTGAAAGACCGGGACGGTACCGTATTGAATGAAGATGGTGCTGGAATTCCCTACGATCCTCTTACGAGCGCCGCGATAGCGGGCATGCGGGCAACGGGCAAACCAAGGCCCAGGCCCCCCTGCATTTTTATCATCGGACGTTAATATCGATGTGCTTCCTATTTTTATAAAATGAAACAGTTCCTCCTGCTGCTTCTTTTTATCTGTATTTCCTTTATTCAATTTGGCGATGCCCAGGAGGGCGGCCCCGCATATAAACACTTGTACCGGCAGGCAGAAGACCTTTACAATTCAGAAAATCCCACACCCGAATCGGATAGTCTGGCATTTGATAAGTATGGTGAACTGATAAAGATTCTCGAAACCACGCGGCAACACGATAGCACGCTGGTGGACGCCTATACCAAAGCGGCCTTGCTGAAACAAATGAAAGGCGAAGATTCCATCGCGATCATTTATTTTAATAAGGGTTTGAAGATGGCCGCGGCCGTGCATGACACGCTACGCTTTCTGCCACTGCTGTATTGCGGCAGCTCGTACTATATTCTTAACCAATTCGATTCCGCAAGACATTGTTACCAGCAGGCTGAAAGCATCATCGAGCGTTACCCGCATTTGCCTGAACGCGAACGGTTGTATAACAAGATCGGCACATTGTATTATGAAGAAGGGAATTTCCGGCAAAGCCTGAACTATTTCAGCAAAGCACTGAGTTTATTGGACACCACGGTTGCCTCGAATAATTTCCTCCTGGTAAATTATTACAACAATATCGCCGTCACCTATAAGAAATTGGGGCGATACCAGGAAGCCCTGAACACTTACCGGCGCATGCTTCGCTACCGCATCAACCTCGATGGATTGATGCATAACATCGCCACGGTTTACCTGGACCTGCAACAACCTGCGCAGGCGCTGCAATTTTTACATACCCTTAGAACACAGGGGCAGCAACAATACAACAACCTCGCCTTTGCACACCTGCAACTAGGCAATACAGACAGTGCGGCATTGTATGTACAAAAAGCTTTTAAAAGCCGCGCACATAATTTCAAAACCACCATAAATGGCTTAAGCTGGTATTGCCTGGGTATGATACAGGAAAGGCGCAAGCAATACGCGCAGGCGCTGCAAACCTATCATCGGTCGGTAATGGAACTGGACCCTGATTTTTACGATACCAGCGTAAGCAGCAATCCTTCGCAGTACAAAGGACTGCATTCATTTACTGATTTGTTCAATGCGCTTACCGCAAAGGCAAGAGTGCAACGTTTGTTGTTCGAACAAAATAAAAACCTGCCGCTGCTGGAGCATTCATTGAATACCTGGGAGTCTGCGCTGTTGCTGGCAAGAACGGTGCAACAAGGTTATGAGGCCGATGAATCGCGCTTATTCTTAAACAGGAACCTGCAGCCCGCCAGCGAAGAGGCCACTTCTACCGCCTTAGCATTGTACCACGCGCAACCCTCGGCCGAAAGGCTTGAAAAAGTATTCCGGTTAGCTGAAAGCAGCAAGGCTGCGGTATTGCAGATCAGGCTGCAGCAAACATCCGTGGCGTCCCTGCCCGGCATGCCTGCCGGTATCATCGCGGAACAGAAAAAACAACAATTATTGCTTGCGCGTTTGCAGGTGCAGTACGAGCAAACCACCGATACTTTGCTGCTCTCGAGCCTGCGGCAACAAATGCGCGACCAGGAGATCAGGCTTTCCGAAGTGAACCAGCAATTGAACAATGACCCGAACTATGCGGCTGCCCGCGCAGAAACTGTTCCGCTGGAAATTGAAGACCTGCAACGTTCCCTTCCTTCGGACATGGCCATGCTTTCGTATTATTTCATCAAGGACAAATGGCTGGCTTTTGTGCTGCGCAAAAATGGACTCTTTGCGGCAGTACTGCCTGATGATTCAACAACAGCAGCACTGCCTGCAAACTTAAGGATGCAGTTATCTTCTCCCGAACTATCAGGCTCGCAATTGCAGGCGCCTGTTGCGAGCTTATACCAATGGTTGATTGCGCCGGTGCTGCCGTATTTACAAAATGCAAGCCGTCTCATGATCATCCCTGATCATGACCTGCAATACCTTCCTTTTGAAATACTCGCGGGAGCAAATGGCAAAAGACTGCAGGAAGATTTCGCGATATCATATAATTATTCAGCTGTGTTTGCGGCAATGCGATCGGGTAAAGCTTCGCGCACTACCAAACAGCTCGGCATGGCGCCGTTTGCGGGGCAGCGCAACCAGTACGCCGGCAATTTTGCGGCATTGCCCGCATCAGCTGAAGAAATAAAAGCAGTGAGTGGAGAACAGCTTCTGGACAGCATGGCCACCAAAAAAGCATTTGCACGAATGGCATCGTCTTATAACATCATTCATCTTGCCACGCATGCATCTGCCAATGACCGTGAACCGCAAAATTCATTCATCGCATTTTTTCCATCGGGTTCGGATACCAGTTACAAATTATTTCAACCCGAAATATATAATCTTGACCTCGGACAGGCGAAGCTGGTAATATTGAGCGCCTGCGAAACCGGCCACGGTCAATTTGTGCACGGCGAAGGCATGATGAGCCTCGCGAGGGCGTTCTCGTATGCCGGTTGCCGCAGCGTCATTACATCATTGTGGAAAGCCGACGACGCTGCTACCGCTTATATCACCCGGCGCCTGCATCATTACCTGGAGGCCGGCAAACCAAAAGACGTGGCGCTGCAACAGGCCAAGCTCGACTACCTCGCCGATGGTTTCATCCCCAACCGCTTAAAGATCCCCGCTTATTGGTCCCACCTGGTGCTCATTGGTGATCCAACTGCCTTGCGCAGTAGTTCATTCCCTATTTACGCTTTATTCATTGCAGTCGGCGTGTTATTGGTCATTGTATGGTTTGTGGTGAAGCGTATAAATAAAAAGCCCCGCGGCCTGCATTCGCGGGACTAGTTTTTTCACAGGGGAGATTTTATCGTCTCAATGTAATTGTTCCCAGTTGGTCGAGGAAGATTTGTGGCATGAGGAGCGCATGGCAAGCAACAGGCCTGCGATCAGCAAATATTTCATGGCACCTGTATTAAAGTAAAAGGAAGGTCACATCATTTGGTCAACGCAGCGCTGCCGGCCGTAACCGGGAATAATGAAATTTTTTTAACGGGATTGCTTGGCCTTCAGCCATCGTAGCTGCGTAAGGAACCAGCCGCTCACCTCACTGTTATAGGTATGCGAAGGTTGCCGGTTGATCTTTTCAAAGATAGGCAGTGCTTTATCTGTAAGGCCGGCTTTCAGGTATGCCAGTGCGAGATAATATTCCGCATCGTCATGATAAGGTTTAAGGCTTAGGGTATCGTTGGCCGTTAATTGTGCATCGAAGGCTGCAGCGGCTTTAACAGCGTTGCCGGTTGCCAGGTAGGCCTGGCCTGCGAGGAAGTGGTCAGCGCGCTGTGTAGCGCTTCGTTGTTCATACAGGCCGATCACCCCGGGCATGTTGCCGCGTTGGTAAGCTTGTTGCAGCGCCGAAGCATCAGAATCGCTTCTTGCGGTACCGAGCGTAAATTGTTCATAGTGGCTGCTGTACAAGCGGTCGTTATCGAGCAGGCTGTATTGTACTACGCCTGCTACTACCAGCAGCACCAGCACAATAGCTGCTACCCGCAGGGTGGTACGCAACCAGTATACTTTGGTTCCGGGTTTAGGGGCCTGGCGGCGTTCCTGCATGAACTGTTGATGGATATTAGAAACTTTTTCTTTAATAGCGTAATGCTCAAAGGCCTGACGCGCCATCCGCAGCCGTTCCAGTTGCTGCTGCAAACCGGCATCGGCCAAAACCTGGGCCTCTACGTACAGCCGCTCGTCGGGCGGCAGCTCGTTGTCCAGGTATTGTATAAGGATGTCAGGAGTAATATTATTGCTCATAGCTGAGTATGCTTTTGAGGTTGTTGGTTAACACAGGGTCCTGGTGTAACAATTCTTCCAGCTTCTTAAGGCATTTATATTTTTTATTACGTACCACCTGTTCGTTTTCATAAGGAAGAAAGGCCAGCATTTCCTTCACGGACAGGTCCTGGTAATAAAACGCCAGCAATACCTGCTTGCAGCTTTCACCCAGTTGGTCTATTACCTGCATCACCTGTTGTCTAGCTTCGCGGCCGGCGATAAAAGTGCTTACGTCCGCCTCTACCTGTTCCCTGCCCTGCTCGTACTTTGTGTTACGCACCTGCATGCGGTTCCGTTTTTTAAGCTCGTTGAGCCATATATGCCGGTTCAGCGAATACAGGAAGGTCTTGATGCTCGAGTCGCCACGGAACTTGTTTTGTTTCACCAGTTCTATGAAGCTCACTATTACCTCCTGGAACACATCTTCGGCGTCCTGCTCGTTCCCACTATTTTGCCTGATGTAAATGCTAAGGGCATCGAAATGCTGTTGATAGAGGAACCGGATCGCTTTGTCCAACTCGCGGTTCGACCGCAAGGCCGCCAGTAATGCCTGGTCCGATGGAAATAAATTATCCTTCATTGGTAAATTCAAGGGCGCTGGTTGTAACCAAATATAGTTGGGAAATCTTGGAATTGGGAAACCCGGCAATTCAATTCTGCAATTTGTGACCGTATTTCAACTTATTGATTATGAAACTGCTGATCCTCCTGCCCTGCTCCCTGCCATTTTCGATGGCGTCGCGGAAATGAATGCCGCCATACAGACGTGAGATGCAGGCCTCGTCTGCCGCCTGCCGGAATGAAGTGAATTGCCGGGAAGGAAGGCCGATATATGTTTCCGTTGTATCGGTAAAAGCAAAATCATCACCCAGGAAATGGGTAAGCAGTTCACCTGTGGTAGTTGATATCACGCTGTGACCGCTGGTGTATTCAGGAAAGGGCGGCGTTTGCAATAATGGTTTCCATTTTTCATCTATTAACCGATGAATGGCTGTTTCGGGCCGTAAGCGGTGGCTGCGAAACTTTTCATCCCAGCATACGATGAACGCATCGTGCAATGAACAGGCCACGATGGCATACAACATGGTTGTATTGGCAAGGTCCAGCTTCGCCTGGCTGCCCACGATGCCGGTAATGCTCATCCAGTGCCCGCCGGGGGAGATCTTTTTAAGTCCCACGCTCATATGACCTGCATACTGCACTGCAAAGGGATTGCAATCCCAGTAATTTGCAATTAACTTTTGTTCTTCGGTGAGCTTGTTGCCCGTTTCATATACCTCATGGGTCAATTGATAAAATGATGAACCCTTGGTTGAATTGAAACTGACAGCGGGCAACGACTGAAATTGCCTGGCCGAATCGAGAAAGAAAGTGCGGATGGTGCGCCAGTTAGGTTCTACTGCCGCCATGTACTCTGGGGGTGTTGGCCTCCAGGTGCTGTCTTTGCCCCTGATCGAATAACGCGGCAGGGTGCTTAGTTTAAAATATCCATCCTGCCTTGAGTATTGCATAATGCTGCGCGAAACCAGCTTTGCAAAGGCAATCGATGAATCGAGCACGGGTTGGGATAACCTGTTCTTGTAGGCATTCGTTAACTGTTGCTGGTCTTCTTCCAGTAAATGGCCAGAGGGTAGTATGGTTTTGCCCGTTTCAAGTAATCCGTACAACACCGCGAACGATACATCTACGAAGGAACTGTCTGGATGCAGGTTGAGTGTGGGATAACCTTTGAACCGTTGCTGAAAAGCAGGCAGCTTTTTATCGCATTGCCATTGAATTTCGTAAGCCGTCAGCATGCAATATGCATAAAACCTCGCCGCTGCCGGAGGGTTCACCACATCGTGGTACATTACCCTGGTCAGTGCAAATACCTGCTGGCGCATCCGCTCGGCGCCTTCATGCTGCGCGCCGGCTACCATGCTAAGCAAAAGCAATAATATAGTAAGGGTCTTTTTCATTTACGGTTGATCCTGTACGTTAGCAACGCATTGTTATTCACGCCTGCCAGCAGGTATTGCTGCCCTGCGACAGTTACCAGCAAAGCATCCTTTACGTCGCCGGCAATGCGCAACCCGCTGGACGTTTGCGGAACATAGGTAAAGTTCGCTTTGCCGTCGTTCAACAATAAGGTGCCAAAGCAGGCATCCATTTTACCCAGCTTCAGCCTCGGATAGTCGTTGTTGCCTAATAGCAGCAGGTCCTGGAACCCATCGGCATTTGCATCGAACTGCACGATTTTATATACCGGTGCAAACTGGGCCTGCAAGGGTAATTTTTTTGGAATGAACTTTCCATTATCATTTATGAACAGCATGGTCTCCAATTGCCTTGCCTGCAGCTTCATGGCTTCCTTCAATTCATCGGCTGAAAATATATCGGTGATCCCCGCGTCTGCATAGCTTTTATAGCTGGTGAACTTGCGGCGCATGGGATACAGCTGGTCCAGCAACTCATCCCGCGAAACATAAGGATAGCTTTTTCCCTGGATGTAAAAACAGAGCATGGGATCTATTGATCCATTGTTATCAAAATCCTTGCACACCAGCTCTGCCGGCTCGGTTTCGGTTGCACGTACCTGAGAGTTCAGGCCCCAGTTCCCTGCCACGATGTCCTTATCTCCGTCGTTATCCAGGTCAACCAAGTGCAGCGTGTTCCACCATCCGGTGAAAGCAGACAATTCAGTGTTGGATTGCTTCAATTGAAAGGCCGGCGCACCAGGCAAAGTAGCTGTTGACTGCAGCACATTCATAAAAATTGCCGGCGCCATCCATTCACCTGTTATGACCAGGTCAGGACGGTTATCACGATTGATATCTTCAAATACAGCATCGGTGATCATTCCTGGTTTTTGCAAACCCGGCGCTACCTGCGCCACAACGTCCCTGAATTTCCCCTTGCCATCATTTAAAAGCAAGTAGCTGGCCGGTGCTTCAGGATAACGACCGGGAACTACCCTGCCGCCCACAAACAAATCGATGTCTCCGTCCCCATCGGCATCGGCCGCGGCCGCGCAGGACTTACTGAAAGCCATGATTGGCAAGGCGCCTGCCGACCACGAAAAATTTCCTTTACCATCGTTTATAAATAACCGGTCCTGCAACCGCGGATCGTTTTCATCGTAATCATTGTATCCACCGGTGGTCATGTAGGCGTCCAGGTCCTTGTCGCCATCCGCATCGAACAATAACACACGACCCGTGCTGGCGTTGCTGTCTGCAATAAAATCAGTTACGGCATGATACTCAAAGTTGCCATTCGCTTGCTGAATGTACAGCGCATCGCCTTGTCCCTGCGAGGCCCCGATCAATACATCCTCGCGGCCGTCGCCATTTACATCGCCGGCCGCCATTGCCGGCCCGCTCTGCGAATACATGACGGGCATGAGCGGCTGCCGCTTAAAATCGTTGTACTCCAATTGCAAATGGCTGTAATCTATAAACGACCGCACCGGCGAAAAAACGGTTTGCGGTTTTTTAGGTGAATAAATATATGCCTGCTTCGCGTTTTGCTGATCTAGTGTGATGGTCGTATTCAATGGTGGACGCGCCAGCACCTGCATGGCGCCGTTCAGCCAGATGATCTTCAGGGAATCTACCGATTGCACCCCACCCAGCCCGATATGAATGACCGGGCTAACCGACGACTGGTATCCACGCGTAGGCATTTGTTCGTACAACTGCATGCCTTTGCCCGTGTAACAATATATTTTCGCGCCCAAGCCACCTGAATTTTTTTGTCCCCCCTTCAACCTCAAACCAAGGTACGCATTGCGCTGCGGTTGCTGCGCCGCCTCATTGCGGTAAACAAATGCAGGCCCATTGATATTGTTCACGATAATGTCCAGGTCGCCATCATTATCCAGGTCCGCATAGGCAGCGCCGTTAGACAATGAGACCTGGTCCAATCCCCAGTCCTTTGTAATATTGGTAAAATGAAGATTGCCATCGCTGCGGAAAGCGTAATTCGACAGCGTGGTAGAAGGCATCATTTGCACGATCTCTAAATAGTTAATACTGTCGCGGTTCACTACCTGCTTCACCAGGTAATCGCCCCAATACTTCAAAAAATCCTTGTTGGTATAGTCGCGCATGTAGCCATTCGTGATATACAGGTCCTTATGACCGTCATTGTCAAAATCAGCAAACAGGGCGGACCAACTCCAATCTGTATTCGATATGCCCGATACCTGCCCTATCTCGCTGAAAGTGCCATTGCCATTGTTCAGGTGCAGCATGTTGCGCATGAACTGGTAGTGAAATCCATTGGTGGCCATTTCCTGGTACAGCTCGTAATTTTCCTGTGCCTGCAACAGTTTTTGCCGGCGGTTGTCTTCAGGCAACATATCCAGCGTGAGTATATCCACCCATCCATCGTTATTAATATCCGCTATGTCACTGCCCATTGAAAATTGTGAAAGATGGCTAAGCATGTAATGCTCCCTCGCGGTGAAAGTTCCGTTGGCATTGTTGATATACAGGTAGTCCTGTTCGGTATAATCGTTGGAAACATAGATATCGGGCCAGCCATCGTTGTTGATATCTGATACCGCCACACCTAATCCAAAGCTGATAGGATTGCCGGAGATGCCCGCTTCCTTGCTGACATCGGTAAACTTTCCATCGTCATTACGGTAAAGTTTATCCGCAGCCAGCGGGTCGTGTTCTGTTTTCAGGTGATGCAACTCAACGTTCTTATAGGCCTTGATGTTATGGTTGAGCAGGTACATGTCGAGGTCGCCATCGATATCATAATCAAAAAATATCGCTTGTGTGGAGCAGGCATCGTCATCGAGGCCATATTGCTTTGCTTGCTCGGTAAACTTAAGATTGCCCTTATTGATGAACAGTTGATTTCTCCTGCTGTTGGCCTCACCCTTGCCGGAATAGCACACGTAAATGTCCAGCCTTCCATCACCATTCACATCGGCCATGGCAACGCCTGTTTTCCATCCTTTATGGCCTGTTATGCCGGCCTGTTTGGTAATGTCCCTGAATTTGCAATTGCCCAGGTTCAGGTACAGTTTATCGGGCCTCATATTGCCCGTAAAATAAAGATCGGGCAAGCCATCGTTATTAATATCACCGACTGCCACGCCGCCGCCGTTATAAAAATATTCGTAGGCCAGCACGTTTTGCACGCCGGTTTCGGTGATGATATTATTGAAATCGATACTGGTTTCTTTGGGGGAGAGTAAAGTAAATAAGGGGCGTTGTTGCGCAACGCTGGTACAGGTGATGGTGCACGCCAATATGGTAGAAAGTATTCGCATGCATTTTTGGCTATTAATTATTGATTAATTTATTATTTATTATTGGGAGCAGATGAATAATAATCAATAATCAAATTTAGCTACAATCAAAGAAAAAAAGGCCGTCCTGTGAGCAGGACAGCCGGAGTGTATGATTATGACCATTATGGTTTATCCCACCAAACGCGCGACGTTAGTTTGTCGCCGCCTGGTATCCTGCCAATAGCCGCGGCATAATTGTCAGGATTGGTAGAAGCTTCTCCCTGCGGATAGATCAACCTCCGGGGGATAGTTCCACCGGTAACATTGCCGGGATAGTTTACCGGTACAAGTACGGGGAAGGCAGTCCTTCTCCAGTTTGCAAAAGCCTCATAGTCGTTGAACACGGTGGCCACCCAGTATTGTGTGTTGATCATCTCGAGTGCATTGGCCGGAACAAATGGATGTGCAATGAGGTAAGCGGTAGCTTGCGCATCGGTTACCACGGCGGCGGCATCCCACTGGGCCAGCATGGTCATGGCTGCCTTAACGCCGTTGTTATAATGTTCAGCGGCAGTAAGCGGAATGTTCCATCCGCGATGATCTGCTTCGGCCAGCAACAGCTCCGTTTCAGCATACGTCAGCAACATGGTTATGCCATTATCTTTTGCATAAAACCTGTTGATGGGCCTTGAATACTTGTACCAGGTGCCGGGATAGCCCGGGGCCTTGCTGATGTCAGTAGGGCCGCCTTGCAAATCGTAGCCGTTGGGCATGCCGAGTTGGTTGGCCGGTGTCTGGTCTCCTGCCGCGCCCAATGTATTTTCATTGGGTGTGGGCGGCGGTATTTCTGCCAGCACGCCCAGGCGCGGGTCATTGTTATTTTTCAGGAAATCGATGAAGGCCTTGCTCCACCTGATGTATGGTATTTCATAAGGCAGGTTCAATACCTGGCTAATGCGGTTAATGGTAGGACGTCCGCCGGAAGCGTCGTGCTTGACCATCGCATTGTCTGCATTGCTGGTGAACGTGCCACCTGCCGCAGCTTTTTCTGCCCATGTTTTAGCTGCATTCGCGTCTACTTTGGTAAGACGCATGCCGAGGCGAAGCATCAATGAATATGCAAAGCGTTTCCATTTTGCAATGTCGCCATTATAGAGCAGGTCGCCGGTTGGTTTGTCCTTCGATGCATCCAGTTTCGCAGCCGCTTCATCCAATTCCTTCAGCATATCGGCATAAATGAACGACTGCTCGTCATACTTCGGCTTAAAGATGCGCTTGTAGAATCCCATGCCCGCTTCTGAATAAGGAACATCGCCGTAAATATCCGTGATGCGGTGGAAGATCAGCACTTTCATGATCCTTCCTATCTGGTGCAGGTTGGCATACTGCGCTTTGTCGCGGGTAAGTTCCACCAGGTCCACTACGTGCTTCACCTGTTCATCGTAAGCGCGCTGGAAGTATGCCGCATTATAATCAGGATTGAGCGTGTACTTGTCGCCCACCCAGTAACCCGCCAGGTGAGAAAAGTGCTGGATCATGGTACTGAAATGGATCAACTGCGCACGCCATGTTTCATAGCTGAAATCCGCGCTGCCGGTGTACCGCAGTTGCGAAGTAGTAAGCAGGAAGTTCGGGTTAAATGATTCCGGTCCTGCCTTGGTGGGATCTGTATTTAGTTGCTCGAACTTTTTGGTACAGCCCGCCATTACAACAATTACTGTCAGCGCTGCCAGGTATTTATAAATGCGTTTCATAAACAGTTTATTTATGGTTTGGATTAGAATTTAATGTTGATGTTCATCCCAAATGAACGGAATGGGGGCACACCTGCCAATTCTAACCCCTGGGCGATCGTGTTACTGTAATTTGATTCCGGGTCGATGTTCGGCGTATGCTTTTTCAGCACTGCCAGGTTCCTGCCGACCAACGAAATATTGATTCCCTGTATGCGCAGCTTGCTGTACAGTCGTTGCGGCAGGGAGTACCCGATCACGATCTGCCTGAGCTTGATGAAGCTTGCATCGTACACAAATTGGCTTGATACGTTGTTGGCAAGCGCACCGTAGTAGTCCCAGGCATCTTCCCTGACCGTATTCTTACCGCCGCCTTCTGATACACCATCGCCGATGATACCGGTCTCACGTCCTTCGAGCGTCATCTGGTGCAAACCAAAGATGGTTGCGTAGTAATTGGTAGCGGAGAATATCTTGCCGCCAGATTTGAAATCGATGAGTATCCCGAAGTTCAGGTTCTTATACGTGATCTCGTTCAGCCATCCGCCGAATTTATCATGGAAGCCCGATCCCATTGGTATCAGTTTGCCTTGTTGCGGGCGGCCGTTTGCATCGAATACAACGGCGCCGCTTGCATCACGCTTGTAGTCGAAGGCCATGATCTGCGCCGCAGGCTTGCCCACTACGTGGTGAATAAAGGCGTTTCTTGTACGCGACTCCGCTATTTGTTGCGTGGTTTGGCCTTCGGAAAGCTTTATCACCTCATTGTTCAATTTGGTGAAATTGAAAGAAGAGGTCCACGAGAAGTTCTTTGTTCTTACAGGCACCCCGGTCAATTCTATTTCAATGCCCTTGTTCTCCAACTCACCGAAGTTGATGGTGGCGCCTGTGTAACCAGAAGTGGGAGAAGCCGGAACATCTATGATTTCCTTGATTGTCTCGCGGTTGAACCATGTAAAGCTGGCTCCCAGCCTGCTGTTCAAAATCCTTGCTTCTATTCCGGCCTCTGTTTCTTTAAGCCTGAACGGTGTAAGCTGGCTATTGGGAACGTTGGTATTGGTGTTTACGCCAATAGGATAGCCATTGATGCTTCCATCGATACTATAATATAATTTGGTAGCATAGGGAGCAGCCTTGCCGCTGGTGTTGGCCCATGCAAGCCTTACCTTACCGAAATTGAGCCAGCTTGGTTTGACCACTTCACTGAATATGAAGCTGGCGCTTACAGAAGGATAAAACAGGTGATTGTCGTTAATGGGTAATGTTGAGAACCAGTCTTCGCGGCCCGTAGTGTTCAGGTAGATCATTCCTTTATAGGAAAGCTCGGCGGTGTAGTACAGAGACTGCACTTCTTCGCGGAACAGGTCGTAACGTGTGTTCCTGTTGTTGGCATTTTGCAAGGTGTACAGGAATGGAACGTTGAACTGGTCGCCGGTTGAATTTTGTATCTCCGAACGGTAACGCATCAGGTTTCCGCCCACGCTTACATCCAGCCCGATGTCGTCGCTCAGCGACCTGGTGGCCGACAACAGGAAGTCAGCATTCATTTCCGAGGTCTTGATGGAGTTTTCGGTCATGTTTCCTTTCGGCAGGTATGCGGTACCGGTAGGTGTAACCGAAGTGGTCCTGTCGCTGAAGTAATCCTGTCCTATTCTTCCCTGTATCGATAGCCAGTCGAGCAATTGATACCTGAGCATTCCCATGGTGATCACGCGGTTGCGTCCCAGGTCGCTCACAAAAGCGCTTGAAGCAAACCATGGATTGGTGAGGTAAATATTATCTGAGAAATTGATTTCCGAGCCATCGGGTTTGTATCCTGGCCTCAACACTTCTTCATCGAGCGTGGTGGGCAGGAATGCAATACCGAAGTTGGAGTTGCCGGGAGAATCGCTAAGGAACGGACGGTTCTTGCTTTTTTCAATAATATAATTTACCACAGCGGAAAGCGTGAGCCGCTTAGTTAGCTTGCTGTTGAGATTGAGGTTGAAAGTATTCCTTCTCATCCCCGAGTTGGGCACTACCGATTGGTTCAGCATATTGGAAGCCGACAACCTGAAATTGCCATTGTCGTTGCCGCCGCTGAATGCCACCGTATTGGTGATGGTGTGGCCTGTGCGGTAGAAATTCTTGATGTTGTCCTTATGCGCGGTGTATGGCCTGGAAACACCGTCGAATTGTATGGCGTTGGTATTGTCGATTTTTGCTCCCCAGCTATTGGCTCCGGATATATATGCATTGGATTGCGAAGTGGGTTTTACGCCCAATAATCCCTGTCCATATACATATTGGTATTCTGTATGGTCGATGATATCATCCAGCACCAGGTTGGAATTGAGTTCCACGCCGATGCCTTTCTTGTTCTTACCGCTCTTGGTAGTGATGAGTATCACACCTTGTGAAGCGCGGGAGCCATACAATGCCGATGCAGTGGAACCTTTCAGCACTGATATTTCTTCGATGTCGTCGGGGTTGATGTTGGAAATACCATCGCCGAGGTCTGCGCCGCCCCACATGCCTGCGCTGCCGCGGGTGCTGTTATCCATGGGAACGCCATTGATAACAATGAGCGGGCTTTGTGTTTTAAGACTGTTATTGCCCCTGATGACGATGTTGGTAGAAGAGCCGGGCCCGCCATTAACGCCGCTGATGTTTACACCGGCAATGCGTCCTTCCAGGCCATTGGCCACATTCAGTTCCCGGGCCTTGGTGAGGCCTTCGCCATCTACTTTGCTTACCGCATAACCGAGGCGCTTGGCTTCCTTGCGTATACCCAGGGCCGTTACCACTATTTCCGACATTTGGTTATCGGACAACACCAGTGTAATATTTACCCTGGCGTCATCGCCCACCACTATTTCCTGGGTAATATATCCAATGGACGATAGCACCAGTATTTCGCCCTTATTGGCCTGGATGGTAAATTCGCCATTGGTGTTGGTAGAAGTCCCTCTGCGCGTACCCTTCACCGTTACACTCACGCCTATTACAGGAACGCCATCGGAATTGGTGACACGCCCGGTTACATTGTCAGCTACTCCATTAATATTTTGTTTGCCTTCGCCGATGTTCGGCTGCTGTTCTTCTTCAAAATTTACCTGGTCCGGGTTGGTCACCTTTTTTGGGTTTTCCCTTACTAAAAGGATGACGAAGGCATTGTCGGATACTTTTTTGTATTTCAACCCGGTATTCTTCAATACCTGGTCGAGTATCTTTTCGATGTCTGTATTGGAATTGGTCACGGGGTTTACGGGTTTGGAGCCCAGCGATGGATCGGAGAAAAGAAAGTAAACGCCTTTTTGCTTGTTCAGGTCTTTCAGCACGTTGAACAGCGTTTGTTTCTCGGCAGGTTGATTTTGTTGGTCATTCTGCGAAAACAGGCCGAGAATGCCTTTCTTCTTTCCGTTATTGGCGGCATAACCGGTTTGTGCCTGCAGGTTATGCGAGCCGAGGAGGGCAAGTGCAACCAGCGAGCAGGCAAGCCGTTTCAAGTGGGATGAATGTAGTAAGGTTCTCATTTTTGCAGCGGTTTTAGTCTATTAAGAATCATGGCATGTTATGGATAGGTAATGGTGATCCGGCCATCGTTTCGGACCACTTTAAATTCTTGTGTTGCTTCCAGCGAACTTAACAACACGTCCAGGTTATCATTGGGTACAATACCGGTAATGGTTTTTTCGGCAAGCGATCCATCTACGATAATGATCTCGACGCCATAATGTTCTTTGATCTTTTGCACGGCCAGGCTAAGCGGTGTATTGTCGAAGAAGAGCTTTTTGTCTTTCCATGCGAGCACGGTTTCTTCTTTCACGGCTTTTCTTGCGAGCTGGCTGTTGGCCAGTTCCACAAAATCGCCGGGCGCCATGCGTGTTTCTATTCCGTCCTTAGTGCGGATGATCACACTGCCTTCGGTGAGCATAACGCTTGATTTATCGGGCCGGCTCACCACGTTGAATTGGGTACCGGTGACCACAACGTCTAATTGATCGGTATGAACAATGAACCTGCTTTTGCTAGCGGTTTTCTTTACTTTAAAAAATGCTTCGCCTTTGATCCATACTTCGCGCTCTTTGCCCTGGTCCCAGCCCGATGAGTAGGAGATGCTGCTATTTGCGTTCAGTATTACTTCGGACCCGTCGGGCAACTGCTGTTGGGTTACCTGGCCATAAGCGGTTTGAATGGATGATTTACTGCCCAGGTTCGTCCATAAATAAGGGCCGGCCAGCAATAATATAACTGCGGCGGCGGCGCTCCACCACCAGCGGCGGCGGGAGCTCCTCATTTCCACTACCGGGGTTTCCTGGTAAGTTTCAGCCCTGGTCAGGCTGTCCATCAGGCGTTGCGCAGAGGCTTCTACCTGTTCGGGACGTACATTTTTTTCCTTTACCATAATGTTTTGCATACACATTATGGCGGAATCAACAAGTGTTTTACGGGAAGGGTCCTGGTTCATCCATTGCTCCCAGGCCTCGGCTTTTTGGGGATCGGTCTTAAAATACCAGGCCTGGAACTGCTCGTCTATCAATACTTCTTCCGCACTTTGAAAAATTTTTTCCATATTTAAATGTCAGTTATCTGGTTCATGTGCGGTTATGGCTCGTTTTGTAATCATGCCGGTTAAAGTTTTTTAGTAAAAGCTGTGTTTTTTGCTAAAATTGCACTGCGTGGTTGCTTCGATACTCATTGAAACATCATTGTTTGCATTCAAACGGGTATGATATAACATTATGGGAGTCCTTTTTAAGCGGGGACCAGGCCGCCTTCGGGCAGCTTTTCAGAAATAATTATCCTCACCTGTTCCAGTATGGTAATAAGATCTGCCGCAACCAGCCCGTACTGGAAGACACTATCCAGGAGCTTTTTCTGGAAATATGGAAAAACCGCAACCCCGTTCCTTCGGTGTCGGTAAAGGCTTATCTATTAAAAGCGTTGAAATATAAATTGCTGAAAGAAATGGCACGCAACAGCACTACCAGCTTTCGCGATGATCTTAGCGAAGACGGTGCTTTTGAACTGGGGCACGAAGCTTTTTTAGTGGCAAAGCAGGAAGACGAAGAAAAAACGAAGAAGGTGTTGCAATCGCTTCAACAATTATCTCATCGCCAGAAAGAGATCATCTATCTTAAATTTTACCAGAACCTCAGCTACGATGAAGTAAGTGATATCATGAATATCAATTACCAGGCCGCGCGGAACTTATTGTACCAGGCTATAAAGGCGTTGAAGCGTATTATGTTACTGATGGTGATCATAGGGCAGTAGACCACCCGCAAAAACCCGCAAATTTTTTCTTTCATTACGAATTCTGCTTTTCAGGCACTAGATATCAAGAAATAAAGTGTATGAAAAGCAATTTGATGTTTAAATTCGTGCCGCCTTTAAAATGCCGTTCCATGAGCATGGTCGACTCGTTTGAAAAGATTCCCGTCAACATTTTTCCCGATATTAAACAAGGTTCGCGTTATGTGGCCAGGGAAATTGCTTCCCTCATTCGTCACAAGCAATCCCGCAACGAGCCCTGCGTGCTGGGCCTTGCCACCGGTTCCACCCCCAAAACACTCTATGCGGAGCTGGCACGCATGCACCGCGAAGAAGGACTGAGCTTTAAGAATGTAATTGCTTTCAATCTCGATGAATATTATCCAATCGATAAGGACGCCTTACAGAGCTACGACCGGTTTATGAAGGTGAACTTGTTCAATCATATCGACATTGACCCGGCCAATTGCCATATTCCCAATGGAGAGCTGCCCAAGGATGAGATCAAGCAACATTGCATGGAATACGAGCAAATGATCGAGAAAGCGGGCGGCATCGACCTGCAGATACTCGGCATCGGTAACAACGGGCATATCGGCTTTAATGAACCAGGGTCCAGCATTCATTCAAAGACCAGGATGGTGCCATTGGAAAACAATACCAGGCTGGCCAATTCATACGAGTTCCAGCATATTTCGCAGGTGCCTCGGCTGGCTGTTACTATGGGCATTTCCACCATTTTGAAGGCCAAAAAGATCATCCTGATGGCATGGGGACTGCACAAGGCGCCCGTGGTGCAGAAGTCCGTTGAGGGCAACGTATCTGAACAAATACCCGCCAGCCTGCTGCAACAGCATTCAGATTGTTTATTTGTGCTGGACGAGCAGGGCGCTTCTGAACTTACACGCATTAAAAGCCCCTGGCTTACCGGTGAAATATCCTGGACGCCGGCCATGACCAAGCGCGCCGTAGTGAACATGGCATTGAAGCTCGGCAAGCCCGTACTTTCGCTCACCAATAATGATTACAACGAATCAGGCCTGAGCGAGCTGCTGGTAGAAAAAGGCGATGCTTATGAAATTAACCTGGAAGTATATTATCTGCTGCGCGATAGCATTACCGGATGGCCGGGGGGCAAACCCAATTCTACCATGCCAAACCATCCGGAGCGTTCCATTCCGTATCCCAAGCGCGTAATGATCTTCTCCCCTCACCCGGATGATGACATCATCAGCATGGGCGGCACCTTCCAGCGGTTGCACGACCACGGCCACGATGTGCACGTGGCTTATCAAACTTCGGGCAATATTGCGGTAACCGATGAATTTGTTACGCGTTTCCTTGATTTTGCCGTCGGCTTCGAAGAAATATCGGGCATAGATACCCGAAAAAGCAGCAAGATATTGGCCGATGCAAAAGTCTTTCTGCAGAATAAAAAATCAAACCAGGTAGACACGCCTGAGATCCGCGCCATCAAAGGTTTGATAAGGAGGTGCGAAGCAAAGGCCACCTGCAGGTATGTAGGCATCAAAGACGAGAACAGCCACTTCCTGAACCTTCCCTTCTACGAAACCGGCGCCATCGAAAAAAAACCAATGGGTGAAGAAGACATCGCCATTACCATTGAACTATTGCGTACAATAAAACCGCACCAGGTGTATTGCGCCGGCGACCTGGCCGACCCGCATGGAACACACAAGGTTTGCCTCGACATTGTTTTCGAATCACTCAGGCGCATCAGGAATTCCGGGGATGAATGGGTGAAAGACTGCTGGGTATGGCTTTACAAAGGCGCCTGGCAGGAATGGAACATTGAAGAAATAGAAATGGCCATTCCCATGAGTCCGGACCAGGTATTGAAAAAACGCTTT
Source organism: Chitinophagaceae bacterium (assembly GCA_035628135.1). Classification (GTDB taxonomy): domain Bacteria; phylum Bacteroidota; class Bacteroidia; order Chitinophagales; family Chitinophagaceae; genus DASPKM01. The sequence continues at coordinate 339,224 of DASPKM010000006.1, forward strand.
GGCATTTTTATACATCAGTCGCAAAAAGACATGGTACCATTCCAGGGTACCGATACCCGTGAGTTCTGGCAGCGCGCCGAGGACCGCAATGCGGAGACAGCCAAGCAATATGCTAAGTTGGGATTAACGCAGTATGCGGCAATGGAAGCGTTTGTGAGATGGAAGGGGTTGGAGGCTACGCCCTAAACATGCGCAAGCAAGAATGCTGCATCAATTCTTATCCCTCACGCACCTAAACCCGGTATGCTCCAAACCTGTGTCCGGCGAAGTCTTCATCCTCGCAGAAGCCCTATACCCTTTACAGTAAGAAGCATTGCACATAAAAGAACCACCACGCACCACTTTCATTTGTGCATCGTTGCCATACCAATCGCTGCACCACTCCCACACATTGCCGGCCATATCGAACAAACCATAGCCATTGGCAGCAAATGAACGCACGGGCGCTGATCGGTAAAATCCATCCGAGTTTTTATTATGATGGGGAAATTCGCCCTGCCAGATATTAGCCTTAGGCTTTCCCGCCTCAGGATCTTCATTTCCCCATGGATATTTTTGATGCCGCTTTCCTCCCCTCGCGGCAAATTCCCATTCTGCTTCCGTTGGCAAGCGCTTGCCCGCCCATTTGCAGTAAGCCGTTGCATCGTACCAGGAAATATGCACTACGGGATGATCGTCCTTTCCTTCAATATTACTTCCGGGGCCCTGTGGATGTTTCCAGTTGGCGCCGTGCCTCCAACTCCACCATTTCGAAACATCGTGCAAGGGAACAGCGTGAGCAGGCGGAGTAAATACTAAAGAAGCGGCCTTCAATGCGCTGTCCGCAGGTTTTGGAGTTCCGGCAGGCAACTGCTTTTTCATTTCATCCCAATCCACGTCTTTTTCAGCAGTGGTAATGTATCCTGTTGCTTCCACGAATTTCCTGAACTGCGCATTGGTAACTTCAGTGGCATCCATCCAAAAACCGGCGACCTTCATTTTCCTGTTCGGGTATTCATCGGGGTTACCTTCATTATCTGGAGCGCCCATTGTCAACTCACCGCCTTCGATCCATACCATATCGTCAGCAGATGATCGGGAAGCGGTAATGGTGGACGTATCGGCAACAACGGCAAAACGCGCAGGCATGGAATCAGCGCAGGATACGACGCTATCTTTCGTCGATGCATGGTGTGCCGACCGTTGGTTGCAGCCTGCGCCGGTAATAGCGATCAGTATAATAATTTCAATCTTCCTCATGGCCTAATAGCTTCCCCTATATAGATTATCGCCGCGGTTATTGATGGTTTTCTTCAATGGTATCTGCAGGCCATTGGTCTCCTGCAGCCATTTGAACAATTCGTCTTTCAGGGCCAGCCCGATTTGCCTGTAGGCCGGGTCCCTGATCAAGTTGTTCATTTCATAAGGATCGTTCTGAAGATCGAAGAGTTCATTGGTATCCCACACGCCCTGGTAATAAATATATTTATAACGATCCGACCTTGCGGCAAATGTGGTAGGTGTTTGCGGAAAAGAAGATTCCCAATAATATTCATAGAATACCTTATCCCTTTTCCAACCCGCCTGCTCACCCTGTAACAAATTGGTGAATGAATGTCCCTGCATTTGGGAAGGCCGGGCAATATTAGCCAACTCCAAAAATGTTGGCGCGAGGTCTACGTTCATCACCACCTGCCCGATCACGGAACCGGGCTTGACCATGCCAGGAGCCCAAACCAACAAGGGCACGCGCATCGATTCCTCGTATGCGTGCCGCTTGTCTATCAGCCCGTGTTCACCAAACGAAAAACCGTTGTCGCCCATATACACGATCATCGTGTTATTTTGCAGACCTTGTTGCTTTACCCAGGCCATAACTTTCTCAATGCTTTCATCAACCGACTGCAAGGTTTCCAGGTAGCGATGGTAAAAATCATCAAAGGGAATGGCCCCGTGGTACATGTAGTCAACGCCGTGCCAGCTATACCGCTGCTTGCGCACCCATTGTGGTATGCCTGCATAGTTTACCTTGGTAGTTGGCGGTGTAACAACACCGAACAATTTACTGCTGTCCGTAGCCGTTAGATACATGGATGGAGGACATACCACCGGCAACTTAGCATATTTGCCTTCATGTCGTTTTACAGGTTGAAACTCTGCATGCACGCCCTTGTGTGACAAATAAACAAAGAATGGCTTGTTCTTATCGCGCTTGTTCAACCAGTCGATAGCATGTTCCGTGAGCAGGTCTGTAATGTAACTGCCTTCAGGCTGTTGTATCCTCTTTCCGTTGATGTTGAACGTGGGCGTATAATATACTCCCTGTCCCTGGAAGCTCAGCCAGTAATCGAATCCGGGTTGCGGGCTATCGTCTGTATTGCCCATGTGCCATTTACCGAGGAAGGCCGTTTGATAACCGCTCTGCTGCATGTACTGTGGAAAGAACCTGAGGTTGGCCGGCAAGGGCGCATCATTGTCCACTACGGTATGCGTGTGCGCATACTGCCCGGTAAGTATCGAAGCGCGGCTGGGCGAACACAAAGCGGTAGATACAAATGCATTTTTTATGTGTGCGCCTTCACTGGCCATTTTGTCCATGCCGGGCGTTTGCAACCCTTTGATCTTATTCATAAACCCCATGGCATCATAGCGGTGATCATCGGCAAGAATAAAAATGATGTTCATAGGTTTTTTGCCAGCTTGTGCGAACGCGGCAGCGCACAATACGGCCGATGCAATAATGATGGAAAGGGTCTGCTTCATACAAAATGGAATGCAGCCTCAATATAGTCAAAAAAGCGCCTGTTGAAGCGTGCCGTCGTCATTGCCCAGCGGCGGCAGGTTTGCAAACTCATAAGATTCATATTTATTTCTGCCATCCTTGCGCGGCGTTTTTCCCCGTATGCTGTACACGGTGTGGTATTGAAGCGAGTCCGATGGCGTTTCGTATGCGAGGATATTTTTCATTTCATCATCGCGGAGGCCTGGCTTCAGCCACTCCAGCTCTGTTTGCTTTGGCAGGAACAGCGGCATACGATAGGCATTGTCGCCGCTGTTGTGGATGTTGCGCATTACTTCGTTGCCCCAACGCGTGACCATTGCAAACATGCCCCGCATTTCACCGGTTTCAGGATCGGAAGGCATCCTGTTATTATAAAAATATAAACCTGGAATGCAAAACAGTGGCCGGTCTTTCAGTTGCACGAGGTACGGCACTTTGTTTTTCCAGCCTTTTATTTCGCGGTGTTCATAAATGCCCATTACGGGAATGAGGCACCTGTTTTTCCTGATGCGGTACCAGAATGAGCGTTTATCGTCGAGGATTTTTTCACTTCTTGCATTTACCATGTTCCTGCGCAGCATGTAGATCTTTTCCTGCGTGTCCATGTAGTCTGCTATGATGCCCCATTCGAAATTTTTAAGATGGTAGCGGCCCTCATCGTCCATTATTACCACGGGATATTTTTTATGTCCTATCGCGAAAATGTGGGCGCCCGCTTCAGGATCGAAGCCGGTAACATCAGGATCGGCCACCAGGCCGGGAAAATAATCATGCAATGGCTCCAGGTCGGAATAATAAGTTATGTCGAGGCACATGCTTGCTATTTTTCAATTTCGTCGAAGGGAATGATCTCTTGCTCATTTTCGAAGCTCAATTTAAGCAAAAGCTCACCCCATTCCTCGCACAACCCTACGTGGATGGAATTACGGCCGCGTTGCGTCCACCATCTTGGATGGCGGCTAAGTATATACCTTCTGATCTTAAAATCATATTCATTCGAAGGGTTCCAGTGCGGTACTTCCTTGCCTGCATAATATATTCTGTAACCTGCCGGCTGCGAAGCCGCCACCTGCAGCTTTGCAAAGTGCGCAGGATTGCTGGCATCGTACAGGTAAGCATAGGCATCGTGCGCAATGAATGCCATGTGTGTCAGGGCCTGTTCTCTTTCCGTTGCGGCGTAGGCCCTTAACAGGAAGGAAGCTTTTAACCCGGGAGAGAAACCGCGCAGGAATGATTGCCGCACAAAATACCGTTTCCCCCGCCAGACCCTGTTATTTAAAATGGATTCAGTGAGCAGCGGGAAAGGATTATACATATCAGCCTGTTCAGGACCATTTATCATACCCAAAATACTTGACCCGAATATACTAAATATTTTAGTATTGTAGCGTTTTTGACCCCCTTTTATTAGCGAATATGACTGCCCCCCACAAGCAATTTTGCTGCGCAATGCTCTTAGAAATTACAGCCTGAGGCAACAATAATTCCTGCCGGATATTAATCCAAAACCATCATTGGGAAGATGGCGCACAGGCCGGATAACAAGGCCGGTTACTTTTACGCCTTATTTAAAAATTCAAATTGTGCAGGTTTATATGAAAAAGATTTTACTCTCCTCGCTTTGCGTATTGTTTACTGTTTATTCATCCTTCGCACAAAGCATTGGCATCGGCACCGCAACGCCGGATGCTTCCGCGGCTTTGGACATTACCAATACCAGTAAAGGATTGCTCATTCCGAGGATGAGCACCGCTGCCATCAACATCATTGCCAACCCTGCAAAGGGATTGCTGGTGTATGATTCTGTCACTAACCAACTGATGGTTAACATGGGCACGCCCGCCGCTCCTAACTGGCAGGCAGTGGTATCTAACAATGCGTGGAGCCTGAACGGCAATGCAGGCATCAATCCGGCAACGCAGTTCATTGGCAATTCAGACAACCAGCCTTTGCGTTTCAGGGTAAATAATATCGCGGTTGGAGAGTTGCATGGTGCAGGCAATGTATTCTGGGGATTGCGTGCCGGGCAAGGCAATGGCACAGGCTTCAGCAATATCGGTATCGGCACCGATGCCTTAAAATCGAACAGCGTCCGTCCTAACCTGGTAGCTATCGGGGATTCTGCATTGTTCCACAATGGCATTGGTATTGCCAGCGCTAGTGATGCGGCCGCCAATACGGCGATAGGATCGAAAGCTATGTTCTCCAATACCATTGGCTCGCACAATGTTGCCGGTGGTTATAAATCGCTTTACTCCAACACCACCGGAAGCGTAAATACTGCTTATGGCAGCAGCAGCTTGTACAGCAATACGTCGGGCCGTTTCAATGTCGCGTTGGGAACATCATCGCTCTATTCCAATGCAAACGGTGATGCCAATACCGCAACGGGTTACCGCGCATTGTATTCCAACAGCGCCAGCAATAATGCCGCGTATGGATTCGAAACGCTCGTCAACAATACTACCGGGAGCAGCAATACTGCGATGGGCGTACAGGCGCTGTTTGCCAATAATACCGGTGGCGAAAATACAGCTATGGGCCAACAGGCTTTGTACTCCAACTCTACCGGCACATGGAATACCGCGATAGGCTACCGCGCATTGTTCTTGTCAACCACGCCCAGTGGAAATACGGCCGTCGGACGCATGGCCTTGCATAATAACACTACCGGCAGCGGCAATACGGGTATCGGGATATATGCATTGCATGGAAATACGATCGGCATTTCGAATGTTGCCCTGGGATCGGCATCATTGTATAGAAACACTACCGGCTCTTACAATGTAACGGTGGGTGCGAATGTGTTACCCTTTACAACCGACGCATCGTATAATACCGCCGTTGGATACGCGGCGGGAGGCGACTGGCCGTTGGGATGGAACAATACATTCGTGGGCGCAAATTCTTATGCACAAGGACATGGGATATTCAATGCTGTGGCCATTGGAGAATCCGCGGTTTGCACCGGCAGCAACCAGGTAAGACTTGGCAACGCTTTCACTACTTCCATCGGTGGCATGGTAGGTTACAGCAACCTTAGCGACGGACGTTTTAAAAAGAACGTACATGAAAATGTGGCCGGCCTGGAATTTATCCTGAAACTAAGGCCCGTAACTTACCAGATGGACATTGCAGGCCTGAATGCAAAACTGTCAAAAGCAAAAAAACAAGACGAAGCCTCCGGTAAACCGATCGCCGAAAAAGAACAAATGATCTTCTCCGGGTTCATCGCGCAGGAAGTGGAAAAAGCGGCTAGAGATGCAGGTTATGATTTCAGCGGAGTCGACAAGCCCAGGAATGAAAATGATTTGTATGCACTCCGTTATTCGGAATTTGTCGTGCCTTTGGTGAAAGCCGTTCAGGAGCAGCAACAACTGATCGAAGCATTAAAAAAACAAAATGCCGAACTGGAAAAGCGGATCAGCCAGCTCGAAAAAAATAAATAGTTACCGGCAAGTACGTTGTATGAAAAAGACTATCCTGTTTGCACTGTTAATAGCGGGCAATGCTGCCGCAGCACAGTTGAAAATAGAATCAGGCGCACAGTTCGTGCTATCGGGCAATGCGCAATTGACCTTGCACAATACAGGCTTTGTAAACAATGGCGCATTCGGGCCCGGCACCGGACTGGTGCGATTCACGGGGAATACTGTCGCATCTATCAGCGGAAGTAACCCGGTGCAGTTCTTTGAGCTGGAGATCAACAAAAATGCGAACACGGAACTGCATAGCAGTGTGATGCTATCGCGCAACATACAAGTTGCCCAACGGGTCCTGCTTACCTCGGGGTACCTGAACCTGAATGGCTCCAACCTGGACCTTGGCACCTTCGGCTTTCTCGATGGAGAGGGCGATACCAAACGCGTAACGGGAGGTGGCCGGGTGATAGCCACCGCCAATTTAAATGCACCCAATGGCGTAAATCCCGGTAACCTGGGTGCACGGATCACTTCCTCCCAGAACCTGGGTATAGTTACCATCAGGCGAGGCCACCAGCCTCATGCCGTTACACCCGGCGTAACCATCATGAAATTCTTTGACATAGTGCCTGTCAACAACACGGCGCTCAACGCTACGTTGCGCTTGCACTATCTTAACTCCGACCTGTATGGGGTTGATGAAAAGTCGATGGTGTTCGCTAAAAGCATAAACAATGGAGCCACGCTCACCAATGAAGGATTTACATCGAGGGATACGGTTTTAAACTACGTAGAAAAGAGCGGCCTCAATTCGCTTGCACGGTTTACGCTCGCCGCCGGCAACTATGCATTACCGGTAGTAATTTCCGCATTTAATGTGCAGTGTACCCGGCAGGGCGCGGTCATTACCTGGAAAACCGCACAGGAACAAAACAGCAGCCATTTCAATATCGAAAGCAGTGTAAACGGACTTCAATGGATCGTTAGCGGCACTGTTCAGGCTGCGGGCAGCTCCCCTATTGAAAGAACTTATTCATTTACCGATCCCAGTCCAGCCCAAAAGAATTTCTATCGTCTTGCGCAGTATGATAAGGATGGTAGTGCGCATTATACCAATGTGGAGCGCACCGCCTGCAACCTACCCGATGGCTTCAGCGTTCGGCCAAACCCGGTAAAGGACAAAGCATTCATCAATATTGTCGCCGGCAACGCCTCCCAGGCCCTGGTAAAAGTGCATGACAGCAAGGGCGCATTGGTGAAACTGCAAAAAGAAAGCATTGTGCAGGGAAATAATCAAGTGACCATTAATATGACAGGCCTCGCAAGCGGAACGTACACTGTTACGGTAGATTGGAATGATGGGCAGATGAAGAAGGCGGCGCGGGTGGTGAAGCAGTGATTTGTAAATAGCTACGCTTCGAACATAAAATTTGTTTTTGTGGCGTCTTTATCAGCGATCCATGATTGCAGTTGTTCCTGCATGGCCAGGAACAACGCATAAGCACTTAGCGCAGTTTTGCGGTCGTATTTTTCTTTTTTGCTGCCGTACCGGAAGCTGAATTCAACAATCAGCGGATCGGCTTGCAGTTCGCCTTGTTTGTACCAGGTGATCAGAGCGCACTCGGCCGCGGTAAGGTTTTCGCCGAGGTTGATGGTTGCACCCGTGACCACGATTTCGTGTGCGGTGCGGTCATTCACCAAAACAATGGGTTCATCCATGTGGCCCTCCATTTCCTCTGCAAGGCCTGGATAGAGTTTTACAATATGCTTGATCTTTTCAAACTTTGTATCTGCCTCTATAGGTTGAGTAGCTGAAAAGCTGTACAGCTTGAGAAAAGGCGCTTTTATATCTTCCTCAAACTTTACTTTACCGGCATCTTTCTTTTGTGTGCTCATGTCGCGGTCTTGTGATACATACCGGTCCTCGTGCCTGGATTTGAGTGTTACTTCTTGTTCCCCGTCCGGCATCGCCATTCTTTTACGCGCAATGAATGATTTATTTCTAAGTATAAAATCTTTGGTGTCATAGAACCTTATCTCTCTTTGCTTGTCGATATTGACAAGCGTACCTGTAGTTGAACCTATTGCAGGTGCAACAATTTTTTCAAATGCTTCCCAAAATCTTCCGGCGTGTTCGAGTAGCTGCGATTCGCCGCCGGGAAAATTAGCGGCTTTCAGTACCAGTTTGTATTCGCGCGAAATGACGGGTTGAAGGCTCATATTCGAAGGGAAAGGACGGTGAAGTTGAGGAATAAAAATTGATCGAGCAACCGTAAAAACACCTGAAGTTTGGAACGATAGTACATAGACACCATCCGAAATGAGGGTCGAGGGCAAAGGCGTGAACCTGGGCGAACTTTCAAACATTCCTTTGGTAATTTAAAGTCAAATCGTATATTAGCGATACGGAATGTAAAAATGAGGATACGAAAGAACGCAAATATCAGGAAAGATGACCGGCGGGTGGCCACGCTTGCAAATAGCCTGGCACATCCGGTCAGAGTGGCCCTGGTACGTTACCTGCTTGAAAAGAATTGCGGCAAGGGAGTTGACAATGTGACTTGTAATAAAGATCTGGTAAACATCTTTCCATACTCCCAGTCTACCATTTCCCAGCACGTCAAAATATTGAAAGAGGCCGGCGTTTTCCTTACCGAGGAAAGAGAAAAATATACTTTTTATGAGATAAATCCTGCGCTCTTAAAAAAGATCAAGGCTTTTATTGGTTAGTTTTTTAACGCATACCATATGTAAATGTTATTAATATGATCGTTATGATAATGACCCCTGCAATGGCAGAAGAAGTTCTAAGAATTTATGAGCAGGGAATTAAAAGCGGACTGGCAACTTTCTCAACGCAACTTCCCTCCTGGGCACAATGGGACAGCGGTCACCTGAAACACTCCCGCTTTGTTGCGATGGACGATGAAAAGATTATAGGTTGGGCGGCATTGTCCCCTGTGTCAGACCGATGCGTATATGCGGGTGTTGCCGAGGCGAGCATTTACATAGATTTTGAATATCATGGCAAAGGTGTGGGCTCAGCCCTTTTGGATGAGCTCATAAACGATAGTGAAAAGCATGGTTTATGGTGCCTGTATGCGGCAATACTCTCTGAAAATAAAAGCAGTCTCACGCTGTTTCGGAAAAAAGGTTTTAGAGAAATTGGCTATAGGGAAAAAATAGCCCAGGTAAATAATGTATGGAAGGACACGATCCTTTTTGAAAAAAGAAGCAGGAAAATACACTGGCCTGTTTAAAAAATACTAATACTTCCTGCCAAAACAGTTTAAATGTCAACCCAAGAGAAAAACAATAAAAAACTTCTGGCTGATCTGCTCGCGCAAATAGATAGTCGCGACCTCACGAACATCGAGGCATTTTATCACAAAGAATATATAGAGCACAATACCTATTCGATAAAAAGCCACAAACCAGGCATCGAGGGCGTCAAATATGGCTTTACGGTTTTTATGGAAGCATTTGAAGAGTACACGCATACCATTGAAGATATGCTGGCGGAGGGCGAAAAATTAGCGGCCAGGATAACATTTTCGGGCATTTTTACAAAACCGCTCTTTAATCATCCTCCTACCGGTGAGCGGGTTACGGCTACAGGCATTGCAATCTATACTATCATCAACGGAAAAATTACAGAGAAGTGGGGCTATTTTAATACGCTTCAATTTTTGGGAGTGGTAAGTTAAGCGTAGGCACACCAAAAAATTAAAAGAGCCTCAATTTTCTGAGGCTCTTTTATATGCTGTGACCCCATCAGGATTCAAACCTGAAACCTTCTGATCCGTAGTCAGATGCTCTATTCAGTTGAGCTATGGGGCCTTCCAATTCAACCGCTTTCATCCTCCGGAGGCATAAATGCCTGTCAAACAGCGAAAACCGGTAAAAATCGGGTGCAAATATAGCCCGTTCAGGCCAAAATCCGAAATACAAAATCTTAATATCACAAATCCGCAATCCCCGCCAGTACGGCTTTCTGTAATAATCGCCCTTCGCTCAAAAAAAATCAACCCCCGTCACGTTAGTGCGCAGGTTATTTACATAAATTGTAAATTAAGTCTACGGCATTGCCTCATTCCTTCCCAACAACCTGCATGCGAGGAATACAACCGTTGAGTATGGCTATTAAACCTGATCGTCGATGAAAATCAAATCCTTCCCATTTTACCGGCAAATCGAAAGCACGGATGCGGGTCCAACCTGCCTGCGCATGGTGGCCAAATACTATGGAAGGAGCTTTACCCTCGAAACACTAAGGCAAAAATGCCATACCGACCGCCAGGGCACTTCCATGGCAAATATCAGCGACGCGGCAGAATCCATCGGCCTGCGATCAACTCAGGCGCTGGTGACGTACGACACCCTGATCGAAGAAAACCGCTTCCCTGTCATCGTACACTGGCGTCATCACCACATGGTGGTGTTGTACAGGATCGATAAAAAACAAAGGGCACATATCGCGGATCCCGCACACGGCATCATGCGGCTGAGCCGCAAAGACTTTCTCCACAGTTGGACCGGCACCATCGTCAACGGTGAAAAGGAAGGCATGATCCTCCTGTTTGAAGCATCTCCTGAATTTTACCAGGAATCGGAGAAAAAAGAAGACCTCAAGAAAAAAGGGATACGGGAGATCATCCATTACCTGATACCTTATAAAAGATACATCGTACAGTTGATCGTAACGCTGCTGGCGGCAAGCATACTGCAGTTTACCTTTCCATTTCTTACGCAATCGGTGGTCGATATCGGTATACGCACGCGCAACATCAGCTTCATCAACCTGGTGCTGCTGGCGCAATTGATGCTGTTCCTCGGTCGCACCGCAGGCGATTTCATGCGAAGCTGGATGCTGCTGCACATGGGCAGCCGCATCAACATCTCGATGATCTCCGATTTTCTCGCCAAGCTCACCAGGCTTCCGGTTTCTTATTTCGACGGTAAAATGACCGGCGACCTCATGCAACGCGTAACCGATCACCAGCGCGTACAGAATTTTTTGACTGGCTACGTCACCAATACGCTGTTCTCTGTTTTCCAGATCATCGTGTTCGCTTCTATTTTGCTTTGGTACGACCTTACCATTTTTGCAGTGTTCGTGATCGGCAGCGCATTCTTCGTGCTGTGGATCACCATGTTCCTGAAAAGAAGGCGGAATGTAGATCACCGAAAGTTCGAAGCCAACTCCGCTAATCAAAGCGGGCTGATACAGTTCATCCAGGGCATGGAAGAAATTAAAATGAACAATGCAGAGAAGCAGAACCGCTGGAAATGGGAAAGAGTGCAGGCGAAATTGTTTAAAGTAAATATCCGCGGGCTGGCACTAGAACAATACCAGCAGATCGGTTCGCTGTTCATCAATGAACTGAAAAATATCCTTATCACATTTATTTCTGCAAAGGCCGTGATATCGGGCGATATTACGCTTGGTATGATGTTGTCCATTTCATACATCATCGGCCAGTTGAATAACCCTGTAATGGACATCGTATATTTTATCAGGGGATGGCAGGACGCCAGCATCAGTTTGGAAAGAGTAGGTGAAATATTTTCCAGGGATGATGAAGAATCGCACGATGCGCAAATGATCACCCTGCTGCCGCCACTGCATTCCATTAACCTCGAAAACGTAAGCTTCCGCTATGGAGGTCCTAAATCTCCCCTCGTGCTGAAGAATGTGAGCCTTACCATCCCTCAGGGAAAGATCACGGCAATTGTCGGGGCCAGCGGCAGCGGCAAAACTACTTTGATGAAACTGCTGCTGCGATTTTACGATCCGTTGGAAGGAAAGATCAGGATCGGCAACCACGGGCTCGACCAGTTCACACACAGTTCGTGGAGAAAACAATGCGGCGCCGTAATGCAGGACGGCTTTATTTTCTCCGACACCATTGCAAAGAACATCGCAATGTCCGACGAGGTGATAGACCGCGAAAAATTATTGCACGCCGTCAAGGTGGCCAATATACAAAGTTTTATTGAGGAGCTGCCCTTGAACTACAATACGAAAATTGGCAGCGATGGCATGGGCATCAGCGGCGGACAACGCCAACGCATATTGATAGCACGCGCCGTGTACAAAAACCCTGAGTATATTTTTTTCGATGAAGCCACTTCATCGCTTGACGCAGAAAATGAAAAAGTGATCATGCACAATCTCGATTTTTTTCTAAAAGGAAGAACATCGGTCATCATCGCCCACCGCCTAAGCACGGTAAAGAACGCCGACCAGATCATTGTATTGAATAAAGGAGAGATTGTGGAACAAGGCAATCACGAATGGCTGACAAAAACAAAAGGCGCTTATTATAAACTCGTGAGAAATCAATTGGAACTGGATTGATGCTGATAAAAAATTGAAATATGAAACAACGGGCATCGCGGGAAATAGACCAGCTCGAACTTAGGAGCGAAGAAGTACGGGAGATACTGGGCTCCATCCCGCATTGGACGTTACGGTTCGGCCCCACGTACCTGCTGGCGCTGGTGTTGTTAGGGCTGATCCTTTCATGGGTCATAAAATATCCCGATATTATCCAGGCGCCGGTGGTGCTTACTACCGAGGTGCCCCCGGTGAACATCATGTCGAGGAATTCAGGATACCTGACGCTGTGGGCAAAAGACAAGCAACCCATAAAAGCAGGAGAATACATTGGTTTCATCAGTAATCCTGCCGATACCCGCGAAGTGTTGAAGCTCATCAACGAGCTGGATTCGTTCAAAAGAAAATATTATACCGATCCAACCTTCCTGTCCACGTACACGCCTCCGAACAGGTTGAACCTCGGCAGCGTGCAGGATGCATACAATGCTTTTGTATCCGGCATACGCAACTATCAGTTCTTTGCTTCATTGAAAGGCCATCAGCAAAAAGCCGCTGATGTAACCAGGGAGATCCGCGGCTACCAGGCCCTGTCGAAACAGCAAAAGGAACAGATCGACATCATGACCAGGGAACTGAACCTGGCATTGAAGCAATTTGAAAGAGATTCGATGCTGTACTTGCAAAAAGTGATCTCGATGTCGGAATTTGAGCAAAAGAAAAAAGATTTTCTTGCCAACGAGCGGGCCTACAAAAACAACATCGCCAATTTAACCAATACTGAAATTCAAAAAACACAATTGACCGGCAAGTACCGCGAACTGATGCTGGATGAACAACAGCAGCAAATAGACCTGCGCATCCAATTGGAAACCGCCGCCAATGCGTTGGACGCATTGCTGAAGCAATGGGAATATGCGTACATGCTCAAATCGCCCATGAACGGCCGCATCGCCTTGTTCACCTATTGGGCAGATAACCAGTTTGTAAAATCTTCTGAAGAAATCCTGACCATTATCCCGGAGCAGGGAAAATATTTCGCACAGGCAAAGACTGCCGTCACCGGTTCGGGAAAAATAAAGCCCGGACAGGAAGTAAACATCAAGCTGGATAATTATCCCTTCGAAGAATATGGAATGGTGACCGGTATCGTGCGGAATATTTCATTGCTGCCGCGGGAAAACCAGTATAGCATCAATATTGAACTGGACAAGGGTCTTAGCACCAGCCATGGCCGTGCGATAGAGTTCAGGCAGGACATGAGCGGCCATGCGGAAATTATTACAGAAGACCTGCGATTACTGGAACGCCTGTTCCATCGGTTAAGGAAGACCGTTGCAGATTAAGCCCTATCAATCATGGTTACCACTGAAGCGGACGTACAGGCCCCCGTTCTTTGTTTTGCAAAACTCGTTGAATGGTATGGTCTCCTGTTTGATGAAACCTTTTTGCGGCAAGGTCCCGCCAGCCACCATCTCCACTACGGCGGCCACTGAAGCGGCGGTGGTCCAGGAAATAGCCCTCCACTCCCTTCCATGAATAACGATGGGGTGATAGGCATTGTAAAATTCTTCCCGCGCCAGCACATTGTCCTTCCAGCCCTCTACTACCGCGTAAACATATACGACGTCTTCGCGCACGGGGGGCTTCGCTTCTGTAAGCACTTGTTCTACCAATTGTCTTTTTTCTTTCAGGATCAGTTCATACAGCAGGAAGCGCATGAGCTTTGCGTGGCCGGGATAGCGAATGGTCTTATAATTGAGGGTATCCACCTTTCCTTGCAGCGTTTCGCACATCGTGCCAAGGCCACCGCTGGTGCTGAATGCCTCGAACTCCTGCCCTTCTATATTGATAAGCTCTATGCCATCCAGCGAAGGCACCATCTTGCGCACGCCGTTGTGTATTACTTCGGCATCGTTGATATATTCATTAATAACACCTGCGGGCGACCACGTAAAAGAATATCCCAGCAGGCCGTTCGGGTATCGGGGCAGCGCACCTACACGCAATTCAACATCACGCAATTTGGTAAAGCGGCTACAGAGGTCTGCGCCCACAATGCCTATGAAGCCCGGCGCAAGCCCGCATTGCGGGGCCATGACCCCTTTGGAGGTCTCCGCCATTTTCATGATAGCATTGGTAGTAGGCACGTCCTCGGTGAGGTCGAAGTAATGAATACCAGCATTGTACGCAGCCTGTGCCACTGGCAGGTTCATGTTATAGGGAAGGCAGGATACCACCGCATCCATGCCTGTAAGGGCGCGGGCGACGAATTGCGCATCCAATACATCTCCATGTAACACTTTAAAAGGTACTTCTTCAGCCGGATCAGCCTTGTCAACACCGGTAACGGTAAAAATATCGTGCAACAATGTTCCCACCAGCGAACCTACTTTCCCAAGACCTATAACAGCTATATTTTTCATGCGCGCGAAGATATAAAATAACGGCTACTCATCATGCCATTTCAGGAACCAATAATTTTCGTGCAGCACTTTTTCGTATTGCGGCAACTGTATGTGCCCGGCAAATAAAGGACAATTCACCACCGCGGTGTGGTATTCCCCGTTTTCACCACAGGCATCGATACCCGCAGCTTCCAATTCATCCGCCAGTTCGTGCGTAATGGCGCGGCCGAGAAAATCCTGGCCCATCTGCGTATTGCACGACACGATGATGGCCTCGATTCCGCTTTCGATCATTTCATTCACCAATTCGCGCCGGTTGCGCTGCCACAAGGGTAATATTGCCTGCAACCCGGCTTCTTTGCAAACATTTTCCTCCCAATCCCGGTGCGGCTGCAGGTCGATATCCCCAAATACCATGGACTGCACCCCGTATTGGCTGTGCACGGTCCGCAAGGCTGTAATGAAATTCTCACGGTAATCATTCCACGAAGTAGGGACCGCTACAATAGGAACGTTCAGGGTAGCTGCCTGTTGCTGCAACACAGACAACGGAAGCCCATGCGAACGGGATATCTTCCCATTTTCATTCATCATGTTCACCAGCGCACTCAGTTGATGACCCTGGGCAATGGCCCGCATCAATGCATAACAACTGTCTTTACCACCACTCCAGGAGCAGGCGATAAGGGTTGAGGGTTGTGAATGGCGAGTGGTGAGTGGTGAATGGAAAGTTGGGTGTTGAAAGCTCCGGGATGAGAATTGATGAATTTTAGATTTCATAACCAGTTTACATTTAATAACTACGCATCAAACTCACCACTCAGCCCTACCTCTTCAAAATTCCTATCGCCATCAGCACCCATCCCGCAATAAAAAATAAGCCTCCGAAAGGCGTAATGATGCCGATTCCCGTAAGGCCTACGGTTTGTGTGGCCTTCAATGCAGTTAACAGGTACAATGAACCGGAAAAAAGTACGATGCCTATGATGAAGCTGTAACCTGCCCAGTGCAGCCACTGGCTTTGCATGCGCTCCAATAATAAACCGGTGATCAATAAGGCGAATGTGTGGTAGAACTGGTATCGCACGCCGGTTTCAAAACTGGCCACTGTATCCGGCGGAACAATTTTTTTCAATCCATGTGCGGCAAAAGCGCCCAGGGCCACCGATACGGCTCCCAGCAAGGCGGCTACGATCAAAAATGTTTTAGACATGCATTATGTGTTGTATCAAAGAATCCACGCTGGCCTCGCTTTCCTCCACTACCAGGTTGGCCTGCTCATAATAAATGCGGCGCTCAGAGAACTTTTTCAGAATAAATTGTTTCAACTGCCCGTCGGAAAGGTTTTTTAAAAGCGGCCGCACCTCTTTTTCTTTTATCAGCCGCGTGAACAGCACGTCCAGCCGCGTATTCAGCCAAACCGACGTGCCATTATTGTTCATGTAATCGATATTGTTGAAGTAACAGGGAGTGCCGCCGCCGCAAGCCATCACGAATGACTCATGGCTTTCTGTAAGAATGTATAATACTTCCTTTTCAATCATCCGGAAGTACTCCTCCCCTTTCTGCTCGAAAATTTCCACGATCGTCTTCTTTTCTTCTTCCATGATCTGCTTGTCGAGATCGAAGAACGGAAGCGTGAGCTTTGAGCTGAGCAACCGCCCCCAGTGCGTTTTGCCAGATCCCATGAAACCGATCAGGTAAATTCTCATACTGCGAAAATACGAATCAAATCAGCTGACCAGGGAAATTAGCAGGTCCAATACTATTTAAATGCATTAAAGCCTGTAACGTCCATGCCGGTGATCAGCAGGTGAATATCGTGCGTTCCTTCGTACGTGATCACGCTCTCCATGTTCATCATATGACGCATAATCGAGTATTCGCCGGTAATGCCCATGCCACCAAGCACCTGCCTGGCATCGCGCGCTATATTGGCGGCTATCTCGCACCCATTGCGCTTGGCCATGGAAACCTGTTGGGGCGTGGCCCTGCCCTCGTTCATCAATACTCCCAGTCTCCAATTGAGTAGCTGCGCCTTGGTGATTTCAGTCACCATTTCGGCCAGCTTTTTTTGCTGCAATTGAAAACCACCGATGGGCCGGTCGAACTGCACGCGTTCCTTGCTGTAACGCAACGCAGTATCATAACAATCCATCGCAGCCCCCACCGAACCCCAGGCAATGCCATACCTGGCCTTGGTGAGGCAGCTAAGCGGGCCCTTGAGGCCTTTTACATTCAATATATTTTCCTTAGGCACTTTTACATGGTCGAACACCAGTTCGCCGGTAGCGGATGCGCGCAGGCTCCATTTGCCGTGCGTGGTGGGCGTGCTGAAGCCCTCCATTCCACGCTCCACTATTACCCCGCGGATCTCTCCTTCCTCATCCTTGGCCCATACGACAGCAACCTGGCTATAAGGCGCGTTGCTGATCCACATTTTAGAACCATTGAGAATAACATGGTCCCCGGCATCCTTAAAATTGGTGAGCATTCCCGCCGGATTGCTGCCGTGGTCGGGTTCCGTGAGGCCAAAACAACCCAGCCATTCGCCGCTGGCCAGCTTAGGAAGGAACTTCTTGCGCTGCTCCTCGCTGCCATATGCATAAATGGGGAACATTACCAGGGAACCCTGGACCGATGCGGTGGAACGCACCCCGCTATCGCCCCTCTCTAATTCCTGCATCATAAGGCCGTAGCTGATGTAGTCCAGTCCTCCCCCGCCGTATTCTGGGGGAATAGTGGGCCCGAAGCAGCCCAAATCGCCCAATTGCTTCACAATTTGCTGTGGAAACTCAGCCTTTTGGGCATAATCCTCGATAATGGGAGATATTTCCTTTTTTACATAATTGCGAACGGTTTCACGGATAAGCTTCTGTTCTTCAGTGAGTAATTCATCTAACTGGAAGTAGTCCGGGCTAACAAAAACGTCGGTGCGGGCAGCCATAAATGTTATTTTGTGCGGCGCAAAAGTACGAAGTTTAGCTCGCAGTTTATGCTGATGATTAAACAGTAAGGCCCATCGGTTCCCGTTTATAGAAAACCAATCTTATTTTTTTTTCTACTTTCTTACCTTGACGTGCAACAAACATTCACATCCATTGTACTTACATTCAAAACCCGATCACTTGGAGCTGACTGCAACAATTTTCTATGATGATCTGGTAGAGCGGTGCAAACAGGGCGATGCGCGCAGTTATGAAACCCTTTACCAGCAATATGCCAAAGCAATGTTCAACACCAGCCTGCGCATTGTGAACAATGCCAGTGATGCAGAAGATGTATTGCAGGAGGCCTTCATGGATGCGTTCCGGTACCTGGCGGACTTCAATTATAAGTCCACCTTCGGAGCCTGGCTTAAACGTATCGTCATCAACAAATCCATCAACGTGCTGCGCAAGCGCAAAGGTGATTTTGTAGATATCGATACCACGCCGGTGGCGGAAATGCCGAGCGATGAAGTGCTGGACGAAGAAAATATTCAACTGAAAGTAGCGGAAATAAAGAAAGCCGTTACGAAGTTGCCCAATGGATACCGGACCGTATTGACCTTATATCTCTTTGAAGGATATGATCACGAGGAGATCGCAGAGATCATGAAAATTTCAGAATCAACGGTGCGCACACAGTACCACCGCGCAAAACATAAGTTGTTACATATTATAAAAGGAGGCGATCATGAGTAACAAGCTGGAAAAGTTCATACATGACAACCGTGAGGAATTCGACAGCGAGGAGCCCAGGCCGCAATTGTGGAAAAACCTGAGCGCCGAGCTGAAGAGGGGTAAAAAAGACGAAAGGGTATTCCACCTTTCATTCCTCCGCTGGACCGCGGCGGCGGCCATTATAGTGATGGTGATAGGTATGTTTTATTACATGAACCGTAAGCAAAGCATTGACACAGTGGCCACGAAAACCGATACTGAACAACCATCGGACGAATTTCTAAAACAGGTGCCCCCGACCTATGCAAAAGAACTCTATCACTTCACCCAACTGATAGAATTGAAACAAAACGAGCTGAAGCAAATTGAAAAAGAGCAACCGGAGCTTTACCGTCAATTTGTAAAGGATATTCATAAACTCGACAGCTCTTACCAGGCATTGCGTGCAGCATTGCCCGCGAACCCGGACCCGGAAACATTGTTGGAAGCCATGATACAGAATCTGCGCCTGCAGGCAGACCTCCTGAATCAGCAACTGACTATTATCAAAGAAATCAAACAATCAAAAAAAGACAGTCATGAAAAAAATACACGTTCTCTTTAGCAATGTTCTGCTGGTTGCCCTGCTCGTAAGCAGCGCCGCCTATTCACAAAAAAAGAAGTATGAGTTTACAAAGGACCGTAGCATCAGCCAAAGTTATAATGTATCGTCCAGCGACCATCTGAGTCTTCAAAACCAATTCGGCAAAGTGACCATTAAGACATGGTCCCGCAATGAAGTACGGGTGGACATCAGGATAGAAGTATCGTCTAACGTGCAGGAGAAGACCGAGGAAATGTTCGAGAGCATCGATGTAAGGCATGGCAAAGACGGTAACACCGTTTATTTCAAAACCGTAATGGATAAGAACAAGGATGGAGAGAAGAAAGAAAAGAACAATAAGGATGGCAAATCGTACAGCAACACCATCGATATCGATTATGAAGTGAGCATGCCCGCCAGTCTTGCGCTTACTGTAAAGCACCAGTTCGGCAACCTGATACTGCCCGACCTGCAAGGCAAGGTAGACATCGACCAGCAATTTGGAGACCTGGAAGCAGGCCGGCTGTCTGACCCTGGTAGGGTAACTGTTAAATTCGGTTCTGCCGAGATTGCAGGGGTAGATGGTGGGGACTACAACTTCCAGTTCATCAACAACGCGGCTATTATTAAGAATGCCACCGGCGACATAAAAGTGAAGGTGCAGCATTGCAAGAGCAATGGCGTGGTGATCCATGCGGCCAATACCAATTCTGTAGATGTTGACGCACAGCATTCAGACGTGGCCATCGTGGTGCCGAGGGATATGTCAGCACAGTTTGATGTGGAGACGCATTTCGGTTCATTCAAAAACAATTCTTCCTTCAGCATAAAAAAAGAGGGCGATGATGATGATGACGACAGGCGTGGCCCCCGGTTCAACCATAACTACAAGGGTTCATCCGGCGGAGGCAGGACCAAAATAAAGCTCGATGGTAATTTCACCGATTTTACCATTGGCCATGAAGCGCCGCCCGCAAAGGTCAAGAAGGAAAAAGACAAGACTGTTCGCAGTGTATAATGAATGATGTAAACTCGCAGTCAGCTGAGTCAAGACTCACTCAACGGGACACTTCGCAAGAAGATCGTCCCGTTTGATTTTTATGATTACCTATAACTCGTAACTGATTTAAGCTGGTTCGTCGTGTTTTTTTTGCCGGTTCGTCGGCCGTTAATGGCAAATACCACCGGCAAGCCTTACTTTTCCAAAAAATACAACATGCTTTACCGTATCGTTTGCAGCTTGCTGATTCTCCTGCTGGCAATAGCCTGTGGCAATAACGACGGCGCTTATACCGCAACCGCTAAAAGCGACAGCACTACTAGCCCTAAGGATACCATGCAATACGGAGAAATGAAAACATACTGGCTGGTTTTCCTGCTGAAAGGCAATAACCGCACACACGACAGCGCAACCGCCGCAAGGATACAGCAAGCGCACCTTGCCAATATCGACAGGCTGGCAAAAGAGGGAAAGATCATCATGGCAGGACCGATGGGTTATAACAAAGACCTGCGAGGAATATTCATTATGGATTGCAAGGACTCTGCGGAAGCAGCAAGCTATATCAGTACAGACAGTGCTATCATTACCGGGCGTCTCCGCTTTGAAATTCATCCGTGGTGGACGGCGAAAGGAAAGTATGAATTTAAATAGGATGTCTACTTCGCTCCAAAATCCTGGGTCCAATACGATCCCGAGCGGCCAACGCCCATTTCCTTATACAACGGGCTCATAATGGTTTTGCAATGGCTGGGGCTTCTCAGCCATCCATCCACTACGCCTGCTTCATCCGTATTATGCAGGGCTATGTTTTCGCCATAGGCCTTCCAGGTATAGCCCGCCGCCCTTATGCGGTCGCCCGGCGAGGCCCCATTGCGGGAATTGTGATTGAAAAAACGCTTCGCGTGCATTTCCTTGCTGTGATTGTATGCGGCCTGAGCGAGTTGGTTGTTCCAGGTAACCGGCGGTACGGGCGGCATTTTGACGCCACCGCAATTGCAACCTTTCTGCCGCACGTTATTCACGGCTTCCAGTATGGCGGTGCTGTTAACGTTAAAGGAATTGACGATCTCGGCGGGCTCATCAGTGGCGGCCGCCATTCCCTTGGTGCACGACCAGGCTATACCGCCCAATATCAAAGTACTTAGAACAAACCGTAACATTTTCCCGGTGATTTTTGCTGTTGAAACGACAAAAATTGCACCACGGGGATGTAGGATTCGTTAAAGTCTTCAGCAATCCTAATTCCTTTGCGCACGCTTATTACTTTGCTCTATCTCACGGTTCATGTGCTCAACGTCTACGGCAGACGATGAGGTAAAATCGCCCAACAGGTGATTGCTGAAATAATCCGTCATCCGCCAGAAAAAGTATTCCGTCATATTGCCGAAGCCATGGCGCTGCCCGGGCAACAATATCATATCGAAGCGCTTGTTTGCCAGTATCAGCGCATTTACCACGCGCATGGTATTGGCCGGATGTACGTTATTATCTATATCACCATGAAAGAGCAATAATTTGCCCTTGAGGTTTTTAGCCAGGTCAGGATTCTTTTCGATACTGTACACGAAAGACGTATCCCCCTTTTCGGTGATCACTTCACGCACGCCATGGTGCTTTTCGCTCCACCAGCGGTTATAGATGGTGTTGTCGTGATTGCCTGCACTGGACACTGCCACTTTAAAGAATTCCGGGTATACCAGTATTGCCGCTGTGCTCATGAATCCTCCGCCGGAATGACCGTGAATACCCACGCGATTAATATCGATGAAAGGATAACGGTCTGCAAGCTGCTCGATGGCTGCTTTTTTATCTGCCAGGCCATAATCGCGCAGGTTGCCATATCCAAAGGTATGATACCACTTGCTGCGGCTGGGATGTCCTCCCCTGTTACCTACGGTGATCACGATAAAGCCTACCTGTGCCAGCCGGTCGATCCTGTCGAAACCCCGGCCAAATGATTTATTTACCGCCTCTGTTTGCGGGCCAGGGTACACGTAGGTGATGATGGGATATTTTTTGGTTGAATCGAAATCGTATGGTTTGTACATCACACCATACAGGTCGGTAATGCCGTCATCTGCTTTTACCTTGAATACCTGCGGGAATTTATATCCCGCAGCAAATAAGGAGGAAAGGTCGGCGGTCTCCAGGTCCAGCACCTTCCTGCCATCACTCGCATACAAGACGGATTTCGGCACGGTGTTGACCCTGGAAGAATTATCCACGAAGAATTGCTTGCTGTCGTTCATGCTCATGGAATGTTCGGCTTCGCCCGGGTTCAACAACTTCAAGCCGGAGCCGTCGAAATTCACGCGATACAAATGCATGTAATAAGGATCTTCATTCGGTTCCCTGCCGTTGGCCGAGAAATACAATACCCTTTTATTCTCATCGATGCCTACAATGTCCTCGCAATGCCAGGGGCCGGAAGTAATTTGATTTTTGAGCTTTCCATTGCTATCGAACAAATAAAAATGCGCCCATCCATCGCGTTCGCTCCAGTGAATGTATTCTTCGCCGCCTTTCACTACGCCAAGCCTCCTGGTTTCTACGTAAGTGTTCATTCTTTCTTCTATCAATGGCTTCACGCTGCCGGTATGAATGTCTACCACGCAGGCGTCGATGCGCTTGAGGTCGCGGCTGGTGCGCTGGAAATAGAATTTATCATTGGTGCCGAGCCACATCAGCGGCCTCCAATCATCGTCGCGGGTGCTTTGCATAAAAGGCGCAGACCAGATGCTGATGTTTTGGTCCTTGAATAATTTTATCGGCAGTTCCTTATAAGTCTTGCTGTTCATATTGAACAGCAGCACATAGTCAACCGGCGATTCTTTTTCGCCCGGCATGTGGTATTTATAGGTCTCGAGCGTAGGCCGGGGGTCTGCAATGCTGTTGATGACCCAAAGCTCTTTTACAGCACGCTGGTCAACACGCACCAGGGCAAAGTGTTTTGAATCGGGCGACCAAAACGCGAAAGCCGGCTTGCGTTTGTTCTTATTCCGCTCCTTCTCTACATTGGTTTCGTTTTGAGAGGAGCCATAAGCAAAGTACTCGATACCATCAGACGTAAGCCTGTTCTCAACGATGGTGCTGTCGTCTTCATTCTTCAATGCTTTTTCATAATTAGCGCGGTCCATCCAAAACAGGTTGAAGTTGCGGGAGAACACGATGGTTTGTCCATCGGGCGAAATGGAAGCCCACATGGGACGGCGCTTCGGTTTTTTAAAATCGCTGAGCTCCACCAATTGCTCGGTAACCAGGTTATACTCAAAATAAAATGTTTTCCTTTCCTTGATTGGTGGCGCATTTCTGCGGGTAGTATCTTTCTTCTCGATCTCCTGGCTGCTTTTTACCTCGAACTGTATCCAGTTTTCGTCGCGGATAAAGCGCAGGCTGTCTATGGGAAGATGTTGCGCGTCAAAAGGGTCCTTGATGATCTTGGTGAGCTCCGAAGCCAGTTTCGCATTGTCGAACATCAGTCTTTTTTCTCCTTTCGATGGGTCGACGACATACCATTTCTTGCCATCGGGAGTTTCATATACGTACCAAAACCGGTCTGATTTTTTCAACCAGTGCGGGTCAACTGAAGTACTGAAGATCATTTTATCCAGCTTGCGGGGAGCAAAGCGCGCGGCAAGCTGGTAATTAGCTTTGGTAGCGGGGGTTTGAGCAATAGCGGATGACAAGCAGATCATCATGCCCAACATGAAGAAAAACAATCGCATGTGACGTGAAATTTTATACGGGAAAATAGTGATTAATGTGCAAATGTGCAGATTGCAGATGCTCAAATAAAAAAATAATATTAATTACGGTTGCAGAGACAATATCAGCAGCCCTATCAATTTACACATTCGCATATCTGTACATTTGCACATTACTTCAAATAGCCGTTCATTTCTTGTTGATATTGCTGCGCGATCGTTCTTGCTTCGCTCGCAAAATCTGTTCCCGGCGATGCATAAATGATGGAGCGGCTGACGTTTACCAGCAGCCCGCAGTCGCGGTTCATGGCCTTTTCTGAAATTTCGCGCAAGCTTCCGCCCTGGAAACCAACACCGGGCACCAGGTAAAAATGATCAGGCATAAGCTTGCGTATATTGATGAACTCATCGGCTTGCGTAGCGCCGATCACAAACATGAGGTTATCCGGCGTTCCCCATTCGGCGACGGTTTTCAGCACTTTTTCATACAGCAGTTCATCTCCCATGCGTTGCAATTCAAAATCTTTGGCGCCTGTATTGGAAGTAAGTCCGAGCACGATCGCCCATTTACCGTCGAATTGTAAGAAAGGCTTTACACTGTCTTCTCCCATGTATGGCGCAACGGTGATGGCGTCTGCATGCATCGCTTCAAAAAATGCTTTGGCATATTGCGAGGATGTGTTGCCGATATCGCCGCGCTTGGCGTCGGCAATTTTAAAATGTGTGGACGGAATATAGCCGATGGTTTTTTCCAGCGCGGCCCAGCCCTTCAGTCCCTGGGCCTCGTAAAAAGCAGTGTTGATCTTGTAGCTCACGCACAGGTCCTGCGTGGCATCGATGATAGCCTTGTTGAACTCAAATACAGCATCGGGATGCGATTGCAAGTGCCCGGGCATTTTGTCCAAATCGGTATCCAGCCCCACGCAGAGGTAAGATCGTTTTGTAAATATTTGTTCAATGAGTTGTTGACGCGTCATTGCTTTACGGTTTATGCTCCATCATGCTAACGATCTGTTCTAAAAACCCTTCGTCCTGCCACCGTTGCTCCAGGTCTTTTTGCCGCATTACCTCCTGCATGATCATTTCCTGCCGCTGGCTGTTGCGCAATGCTTCGCTGTAGCGGATATGAGGGCTGAACGTTACCTGTGAATAAGCGGGGATCCATTTGGACGGATATTTTTCATGCAGCCTTGCCTCGATCTTCTTCTGCAATAAAAATTTTGGGTCGGCAACTTTGTCGCGCATTTCCGTGAAATTATTTACGGCCAGGTCTGCAATGGCATCGGCATCGGGCTTGCGAAGCTGCTGGTATGCGTTCAATACTTTTTTCCAATCTTCACCATGTTCGTCCAATAGATTGTTCAATACCGAACAATCTTCGAAACCACAATTCATTCCCTGCCCGAAAAATGGAACGATGGCGTGAGCGGCATCCCCTATCAGCGCAAAACGATCACCTCTTGTCCAGGGATAACATTTTACCGTTACCAGCGACGACGTAGGATTGCGGAAGAACTGCTGCACCAGGTCGGGTATTAATGGCATGATGTCATTGAAATTATCGCGAAAGAACCGTGTTACCTTTTCTTCGGTGTCAAGGTTTTGAAATGAGAGCGGTCCTTCGAAAGGGAAGAACAAGGTGCAGGTGAAGCTGCCATCGAGATTGGGCAAGGCTATCAGCATATAATCGCGGCGCGGCCAGATGTGCAACGCATGCTTTTCCATCAGGAAGCTGTTGTTGGTACCGGCAGGAATGGATAATTCCTTGTAGCCGCAATCGATATAGTATTGATGATAGTCGAACGTAGAATGGTTCAGCATGTGTTGCAGCCTTGCGGCGGAATAAGCGCCGTCTGCACCGAATATAATATCTGCTGAAATGTTTTTTGCATCGCCGGCATTATCATCCATTTCAAATTGCACTTCATTGGCGTACCAGTTGATGGCGGCGCAGCGATGGTGAAAATATAATTCGATACCCTGGGCTTCCGCAAGGTCCATCAGTTTTTTGTTGAGCTCCCCTCTCGATACCGAATTGATGGCCTGTCCTTCTTTGCCGTAAGGCTGCATTACGGTAGACCCATCAGGATGGTGTATCAGCCGGCCGCTCATGGGAATGGCTATTTCCAGGACCTCCGCTGCAATGCCTACTTCCTGCAAGGCCTTGATGCCGCGGTCGCTCAACGCGAGGTTAATAGATCGTCCTGCTGCCATTGTCTCTTTGCGCATATCCCCACGGCGTTCGTATATGCTTACCCGCTGCCCGCGCCTCGACAGGTAAATGCCCAGTAGCGAGCCTACCAATCCCGCCCCGATTATCATAATATTTTTCGATGTACGCATAGCCTAATGCTCTTCTAAAATGGATTGAATGATATTGCCGAAGCGGTACACGTCTTCAAAAGTATTGTACAGGGGCACCGGCGCCACGCGAATCACGTTCGGTTCCCTCCAGTCTACCATTACCCCACGGGTCATCAATCCATCGAAAATTTCGCGGCCTTTTTCCAGCATGAGCAACGATACCTGTGCACCCCTGTCCATTTCATCACGCGGTGTGATCAGCTCGATGGTCTTATGCGTTCGCCGGTTATTGATCTCGTCCAGGATAAACAAGAGATAGCCCGTAAGTAATTTGCTTTTCGTGGTCAACGCGTCCATGCCGGCCTCGTCGAAAATGTCCAGCGATGCTTTGTGCGCCGCCATGGCAAGTATGGGCGCATTGCTTAGTTGCCAGCCTTCGGCGGTGGGTATGGCCTCGAAACCTTTGTCCATTTTAAACCGGGTTTCCTTGGTGTATCCCCACCATCCCGCAAAGCGCGGGAGCCGTGTGTCCCTGGCATAACGCTCATGAATATACGCTCCCGCCACCCCCCCGGGCCCGGAGTTCATGTATTTGTAACTGCACCAGCAGGCAAAATCAACCTTCCAGTCATGCAATTGCAATGCAACATTGCCCGCGGCATGTGCCAGGTCAAAACCGGCATAGGCGCCTGCCTCGTGGGCCGCATGGGTGATGCTTTTTATATCGAATGCCTGGCCCGTATAATAATGTACCCCTCCGAAAAAAACAACCGCCGTTTGGCGGCCATGCTCGCGGATTGTGGCTATAATATCTTCTGTGCGGATGGTATGCTCGCCCATCCTCGGTTTTACTTCAACAATTGCATCGGCAGGATCGAGGCCATGATTGCGCACCTGGGATTCCAATGCATATTGATCAGAAGGGAAAGCCTTTGCCTCACAAATAATTTTGAACCGCTGCCGGTTGGGCCTGTAAAATGTTACCAGCAGCAAATGTACGTTCACTGTAAGCTGGTTCATCACCACCACTTCATGCGGTAGGCAACCCACTATTTTTGAAAGTTGCACCGGGAATATTTCATGATAGGAGAGCCAGGGGTTGCGTGCATAAAAATGGCCTTCCACGCCAAGCTTTGCCCAATCGTCCAGTTCCTGGTTTACATAATCCCGGGTAGTGCGGGGCTGCAAGCCCAATGAATTGCCGATAAAATACACCTGCTCTCTTTCTTCGAAAATGGGAATGTGAAACCGTTCGCGGAAATGACGTAGGGTATCCTGTTCATCCATTTTGCGGGCAAATGCTAAACTGTTTTCAAAATTCATCTGTTATCCGGTCATTGATCGATGGTGGCAATCACTTTTAATTCGATAGCAATCGGCGTAGGCAGGCTTTTTACTTCTACGGTAGTGCGGCAGGCCTGCACGCTGCTAAAATACTCGCCATACAATTTGTTGTATTGCGGAAAATCTTGTTTCATATTGGTGAGGAACACCGTTACGTCCACGATATTGTTCCAACTGCTGCCGCTTGCTTCCAGCACGGCCTTTACGTTGGCGAATACCGAACGGCACTCTGCTTCTATATCATATTTTATAATATTTCCATAGGCATCCAGTTCAAGGCCGGGAATGGAATTGTCCTTCGGATTACGGGGACCAATACCCGAAAGGAACAAAAGGTTGCCCACTCTCCTTGCATGGGGGTATGCGCCTAAAGGCTTTGAAGCATTCTCCGTTTTGATAATATCCGACATAATGATTTTAACTACAGTTGCACGCACACATTCTTCGCTTCGGTAAAAAATCGCAGGGCTTCCCATCCGCCTTCCCTGCCCACGCCACTGTTCTTCATTCCGCCGAAAGGAGTACGCAGGTCGCGCACCAGCCAGCAGTTTACCCAAATAATCCCGCTTTCTACTTTCGATGCTACACGGTGCGCCCGGGAAATGTCCTGCGTCCAGATCATGGCAGCTAAACCATATTCGCACGCATTGGCAAGTTGCAAGGCCTCTTCCTCGGTTTTAAATGGCTGCAATGTTACGACAGGCCCGAATATTTCTTCCATATTTGTGCGGCACGACGGGCCCAATCCCTCAATGACCGTTGGCTGAATGAAATATCCTTTGCCGCAACGCCCGTTGAGCGTAACCGCATTGCCACCGTGCAATATCCTGCCTCCTTCCTGCTTCGCGGTTTCGATGCAAGCCATGATCTTATCAAAATGCATTTTGCTTACCACGGCCCCCTGCTTAGTATTTTCATCCAGCGGATCGCCTACCACCAATTCTTTCGTTCTTTCAACAAATTCTTTTTTGAAGCGTTCATAGATGCTTTCTTCCACCAAAATCCTGCTGCCGCACAAACAAATTTGCCCTTGGTTCGAAAAAGAAGATTGTATGGTATTGCGCATCATTTTTTCCCAGTCGCAATCCGCGAAAATGATATTAGGGTTTTTACCGCCCAGTTCCAATGAAAGTTTCTTGAACTTAGGCGCCGCCAGCGATGCGATCCTTTCTCCTGCACGGGTGCTGCCCGTAAAAGATATGGCCTTGATAGCGGGATGTTTTACAATGGCTTCTCCCGCGCCGGGCCCTGTGCCATGCACGATGTTCAATACCCCTTCCGGTAATCCTGCAGCTTTACAAATGTGGCTTAACAAAAATGCTGTTACAGGCGTTATCTCCGAAGGTTTTGCAATTACGCAATTGCCCGCTGCCATGGCCGGCGCGATCTTCCAGGTAAAAAGATATAAAGGCAGGTTCCACGGCGAAATGCAGCCTACGATGCCGATCGGTTGCCGCAGGGTATAATTAATGGCCTTGTCCTCCATATTGTGCTGCTCGGAGGCAAAGTGCATCAATCCGGTAGCAAAGAAGCGAAAATTGGCCGAAGCCCTCGGTATATCCACTCTTTTGCTTAACCAGAGCGGTTTCCCATTATCGATGGTCTCTGCCTGCGCCAGCTTATCGAGGTTTTCCTCTATCAGCGTAGCAATTTTGTTGAGGATCATGAACCGCTGTTCCACCGGCATCACTGACCATGCGGGAAGCGCTTTTTGTGCGGCCATCACTGCAATATCCACGTCCCTTTCATTGCTGTCGGGTACATGCGTGAACACTTCGCCCGTGGCAGGGTTTACGTCTTCGATGAACTTGCCGCTTAAAGGGCCGATCAGGTTTCCGCCGATATAATTCTCTAAATAATATGGTATGTCGAATTGCATGCGCTCTGTTTCATTCAACTAAATGGTTCCGGTACGTCCTCCATCAACGGGTATGCTTACCCCGCTTACATACGATGCCGCAGGGCTTGCAAGAAATGCGGCCACGTTGGCCACCTCGCTCGCCTCTCCAAAGCGCTTCAATGGCACCTCTTGCTGCATTTCGCGTTCCACTGTTTCTTCGTCTGCGTGCTTTTTGGCCGCGGTGGTGGCAACGATGCTGGTCAACCGTTGCGTGCGGGTAAACCCGGGCAGAATACTGTTTACGGTGATGTTGAACGGGCCCACCTCGTTGGCCATGGTCTTGGCCCATGAAGCCACGGCGCCACGGATGGTATTGGAAACCCCCAGGTTGTTTAAAGGTATTTTTACGGAAGTGGAAATGATGTTGATGATGCGTCCATAACCAGCTTCCTTCATGCCCGGTATCACCGCCTTGGCCAATATATGATTGCAAACGAGGTGCTGGTTGAATGCAATTAAAAATTCTTCGGGGATAGCCCCCAGAATAGGACCAGCGGGAGGCCCGCCGGTATTGTTGATGAGTATGTGCACGGTATTCGCCTCTACTATGCGATCGATGGTGGCCTTAACATGCCAGGGATTGTTGAAGTCGGCCACCGCGTACGTATGCAATTGCCTGCTGCTGGTGTCGAGCTTCAGGAGCGCCTCCTTCAGTGCGTCTTCATTCCTTGCCAGCAATATGCAATTGGCGCCGAGCAGGGCCAATTCTTCTGCTATGGCCAGCCCGATCCCCTGTGTACTGCCGCAAACCAGTGCGGTTTTGCCATCTAATGAAAGATTCATGTATTTGTTTAAAAATCAAACCTAAATAAAAATTGTCGTAATTTTTTGACCTCAATTCATTACCTCTAAAGAACGATCTTTGGACCAAACAATTCATTTATGGCTGTAAGCGCACCTTTCAATTTGAAAAAATGGATAGATGAGCACCGCGAGCTGTTGAAACCGCCGGTGGGCAACCAATGCGTATACAAAGACGCGGAGAACTTTATAGTGATGGTGGTTGGCGGACCCAATGCCCGCAAGGATTATCATTACAATGAAAGCGAAGAGCTGTACTACCAGTTGGAAGGCAATATCGTATTGAAAATTATCGATGATGGCGTGCCTAAAAGCATTCCCATCAACGAAGGCGATATGTTCCTGCTGCCGCCCATGACCCCGCACTCGCCGCAACGGCCTGCCAATACCGTTGGTTTGGTAATAGAAAAGGTGCGCGAAGACGAGGAAAATGAAAAAGACGCCTTCATGTGGTTTTGCGAAAATTGCGGGAATAAACTGTACGAAGAGTCTGTATTCGTAAAAGATATCGTGAAACAATTGCCGCCCATCATGGAGCGGTTTTATTCATCGGAAGAGTTGCGGACCTGCAACAAATGCGGTTCGGTAATGGAACGGCCTGTAAAGAAATAAAAACCGTTCCATTTAATGACCAGGATCGATATCCATACGCACATCATGCCCGACAAAATGCCTAACTGGACTGAAAAGTTCGGCTATGGGGGCTTCATCCACCTGGAACACCGCAACTGCAAGGCATGCATGATGAAGGGCGATAAAGTGTTTCGCGTGGTAGACAGCAACACTTTCGACGCGGGCATACGCATAGAAGAATGCCGTGCGGCTAACGTCCATCAACAAGTGCTTTCTACGATTCCAGTTTTGTTCAACTATTGGGCGAAGCCCGCGGACGCATTGGACACGTCCCGGTTTTTTAACGATCATATCGCACAAACGGTCAGCAATCATCCCCAGTCATTTATTGGGTTGGGCACTGTGCCCCTGCAGGACGTTGACCTTTCCATTAAAGAAATGGAACGTTGCCTGCATGAACTGAAGATGCCGGGCCTTGAAATAGGCACCAATGTGAATGGTAAGAACCTCGGCGAACCTGAATTCATGCCGTTCTTCGAGGCTGCTGAAAAAAACAACTGCGCCTTGTTTGTTCATCCCTGGGAAATGATGGGTGAAAAAGACATGGAAAAATACTGGCTGCCCTGGCTGGTGGGAATGCCCGCCGAAACCTGCCGTGCCATTTGTTCCCTGATCTTTTCAGGCGTTTTTGAGAAATTCCCCAAACTTAGGATCGCTTTCGCGCATGGAGGTGGTTCCTTCCCTTATACGTTGGGCCGCATAGAGCACGGCTTTAACGTACGCCCCGACCTGGTACAAATAGACAACACCGTGAACCCGCGGGATTACCTGGGAAGGTTTTGGGTTGATAGCCTTGTGCACGATGCACCGGCCTTTCGATTTATGATGAATATGACGGGGGAAGATAAGATCTGCCTCGGCAGCGACTACCCCTTCCCGTTAGGAGAGCACATCCCCGGCCAGCTCATCGAAAGCATGGAGCTTCCCTTAGCCACCAGGGAAAAGCTATTGTACAAAAATGCGCTGGATTGGTTGAACGGAAAAAATTAAAACAGGTCAGGATAATCTGAAATGATGCCGTCCACTCCTAGTTCTTTCAACCGTTCTATGGTTGGTTTGTCATTCACCGTCCATGGTATGACCCTGATGTTACGCTCACGGCATTTTTCAATCAGCGCAGGATTTACCAATGAATAATGCGGGCTATAAATGGTGGGAACAAATCCCAAAGCTTGCAACTGCTGCTCAAAGCTGCGCTTGTCATCATCTTCAATGAGCATGGCTGTTTTGATATTGGGATAATGCTCGTGCAAATACTTAAGGGTGCGAAAGTCGAACGATTGAATGATCACCCGCTCCTCGATTTGTTTGTTTTTTATAACGCCCATCAGCAGGTTTACAAATTCGGCCGGAGCGGGATGGTAAAGATTATCGCCAATGGGAAGGCATTTGGTTTCGATATTGTAATAAGGATGTGGCCTGCGGCTGGTGATCATATATTGGTCCACGCTGTCGATGAGGTCTGAAAGCAAGGGCTTGATCGCCTTCATTTTTTCCTGGCGGGGAAACCGTGGGTGCGGCTTTAATCCGACATCATACTTTTTTACTTCCTCGTAATTCATCTGGTAGATGTTGTATTTCATTTGCTCGCGCTCTTCGATGAGGGAACCATCCGGCCTGGTAACGATCTCATGGTTCATGAAAGGCTCGTGCGAAAGGACAACCTGTTTGTCTTTGGTGATGACCACGTCCATTTCCAGCGTGGTTACGCCCAGGTTTAACGCAGTGACCATGGCGGGAATGGTATTCTCCGGCATCAATCCGCGGCAGCCCCGGTGCCCCTGGGTGTCGAAAGCAGTAAGTTGGGTGCCTGCCGTCCTGGCCATGTGACAAGCTACAACAAAAATGAGCACACATGCCAGCCGGACAAGGTCTTTTAGCAAATTCATTGGAAAGGATTACTTTATTATTTCGGATATAGTTGGTCCGCTCTTTTTTTCATTTCTTCCGCAATATACGAACCAGCGCCACCCTGGCTTTGCAATTTACCGATGATGGTATGATAACTTTTTTCATCGCGGTTCTGGCTTAGCTTGAATACATTTTCAACCGACTCCACTTCTACTTCGAAGCCTATGATGGCCTTCAGCATGCGGCTGGTATATTCCTGCGGAAGGTTATCGAATATTGTAGGAGATTGGCTATTGTTGTTTTCGAAATGCAATGTGAACTTTCTCATGAGCGCCACCAGTCCATTATCATCCATGAACCTGATCGTGCCCCTCACGTGCACGGAAATATAATTCCAGGTAGACCCCTGTTGCGGATCGTCGTACCAACTGGCGCTCACATAAGTATGCGGGCTCGTAAAAAGCGCCAGCACATTTGGATTTTGCTCGAACGCCTTGTGGTGATCGGTTTGCCGCATGATATGCGCCTGCAGGAACAATTTTCCATCGCGCTGCTCTATCAATACGGGCACCTGTGTTATCACGGGCTTGTTATCGGCGTCACAACCGGCAAGCGTTACAAAAGGATGCTCGCGCATGAATTGCAACACTACTTCCTGGTCTTCTTCTTTGAAATAAGGCAGACTATACATCGATAATGACTTAATGACTCAATGACTTCAATGACCCAGCGGTTCATTTACTTCTTTTACTGTTTCCGCTACTTCCACACCCTTCATATTTGCATTGCGCATGGCGATGCTGCGCGCGGCATTGCCTGCAAATTCGCCGAATGCTTTTTTCGAAATATGATCATCGCTGACCATAATGGGAACTCCCGTGTCACCGCCTTCGCGTATGCTTTGCACCAGTGGAATTTGGCCGAGGAAGGGAATATCGTATTCTTCCGCGAGGCGTTTGCCCCCTTCTTTTCCGAAAATGTAATATTTGTTGTCGGGCAATTCAGCGGGTGTAAAATAGCTCATGTTCTCCACCAACCCGATGATGGGCACATTGATCTGTGCCTGGCCAAACATCGCAATGGCTTTTTTTGCATCTGCAAGGGCCACATCCTGGGGAGTTGTTACCACAACCACGCCGGTAACCGGGACGGTTTGCAGCAGTGTAAGATGAATATCGCCTGTGCCCGGCGGCATGTCTACTATCAAATAATCCAGCGCGCCCCAATACACGTCAGTAACAAATTGCTTGATGGCGCTGCTGGCCATGGGGCCGCGCCATACCACCGCACTCCTTTCATCCACCAATAAGCCGATGCTCATGAGCTTTATGCCGAATTTTTCCAATGGCACTATCATTCCTTTTTCACCCACGTTCATCATGCGGGGCCGCTCGCCTCGCACGCCGAACATGATGGGCACGCTTGGCCCATAAATATCCGCATCCATCAGTCCCACGCTGCCTCCTCCTTCTGCAAAGGCCAGCGCAAGATTGGCGGCCACGGTGCTTTTTCCCACGCCTCCCTTGCCGCTTACCACCGCAATAATATTTCTTACCGCGGGAAGTACATTGCCGGCATCATTGCGCCTGGAAGTGGTATTGGCCGTGAAGTTCACATGCACATTGGCGGATTTGTTCACCAGCAGCTTAACAGCGTTTACACAGGCATTATGTATCATGTCTTTCAGGGGACAGGCGGGCGTTGTAAGCACAACCGTAAAGGAAACATCGTTGCCGGAAATCACAATGTCCTTTACCATATTAAGGGTAACGAGATCCTTCCCCAGGTCGGGTTCCTGAACATTGCTAAGTGCGTCAATTACTTGCTCACGGGTCATCACGAAAGGTTTTGTTAAAAAAGAATTACCAATCCGCAAAATTAATCCGTGGCAAGGGATTTTAGTTATTAAATATATTGGTTGTCCCTATATTTGAAACCGATGAAGCGATATTTACTTTTTATCACCCTATTTACTGCCGGGCTATGCATTTCTGCGAAGGCGCAATTTGAGCGATTGAGGGACTCCGTGGTGCAGTTATATGGCGTGGTAATGACGGCCGACAGCTTAAGAGGCATTCCCGCCGTAAGTATCGTTGTAAAAGGCCAGAACCGCGGTACCGTTACCAACGAACAAGGCGTTTTTTCCATAGTGGTAATGAAAGGCGACTTTGTTGAGTTCACCAGCATCGGCTACAAGCCAAAATTGGTGGAAATACCGCGAGAGCTGGATGGAAATCAATACAGTGTCATTCAATTGATGGTTACCGATACCGTTTACCTTCCCGCCACCATCATTAAACCAAGGCCTACGCGCGAACAATTTGAAAGGGATTTCATCAATACCGATATTCCCGCGGACGATATTGAAATTGCCCGGCAAAATACCGAGGAATCCAAGCGGCGCATCCTCGTAAGAAGCCTGCCCGCCGATGGCCGCGAAGGCGCCAATTATACCCTGCGCAACCAGGCCAACCGTTATTATTCAGCCGGCCAGATGCCTGCGCAAAACCTGTTCAATCCATTTGCATGGGCCGAATTCATACAGGCGTGGAAGCGCGGCGACTTCAAGAATAAATAGAATAGCTGATTTATTATTGATTATTCCTTTCCGGAGCCAGTAATTAGTAATTAATAATCAATAATTAATAATCAACGCTAGATTTGCATCCAAATTGATCGACGTATGATCCAAACCGTGGCGGTTATAGGAGCAGGCACCATGGGCAATGGCATAGCCCACGTATTTGCCCAGCAAGGCTTTACCGTAAGACTGATAGATGTAAATGCTTCACAGTTGAGCAAAGCGCTTCAAACCATCAGTAAAAATTTCGACAGGCAGGTTGCAAAGGGTACTGTTTCAGAAGAACAAAAAAAAACCGCGCTGGACAGGATCAGCACGTTTAATGAACTGTCTAAAGGAATAGCGGATTGTCAACTGGTGGTAGAGGCCGCTACTGAAAATACGGAGTTGAAATTGAAAATATTTCAACAGATGGATGCCGAAGCCGAGCCAGATGCAATACTCGCCACCAATACTTCTTCCATTTCCATTACAAAAATTGCCGCGGCTACCAAAAGGGCCGACAAGGTTATCGGCATGCATTTTATGAATCCGGTGCCGGTGATGAAACTGGTGGAGGTCATCAATGGTTATGCTACCGGCAAGGATGTAACCAATACCGTTGTCGAGCTATCCAAACAATTGGGTAAGATACCCTGCGTGGTGAATGATTATCCCGGCTTCATCGCCAACCGCATACTCATGCCCATGATCAACGAGGCCATTTACAGCTTGTACGAAGGCGTGGCCGGCGTAGAAGAAATTGATACAGTTATGAAGCTGGGCATGGCGCATCCCATGGGACCGTTGCAACTGGCGGATTTTATCGGGCTGGATGTTTGTTATTCCATCCTCAACGTATTGCACGATGGATTTGGAAACCCCAAATATGCGCCTTGCCCCCTGCTTACCAATATGGTCACCGCCGGAAAACTGGGCGTAAAAACGGGTGAAGGTTTTTACTCCTATGCCGTTAGCAGCAATAAAGAACTGGTGGTGAGCGAACGGTTTAAGCGATAACTGCTAATTGATTTTTATCCACCTTACTCCATCGGATTGTATCTGCAAACTGCTTTCATTCGGGATCACCGTAAACGATTTCTTTGGCGTTTCGAATATTGGCCTGTCGGTTTTCCAAACTGCAACCACTGATTGGTTGCCATTCCACAATACCAGTATGCGGCCTTTACAGGTTGCCGGATCGGGTAAGGTTACCTGTGAGGTTTGTGTAAGGTCGGAGAGTTGTATCGTATAATCATCCTGGCTTACCGCGTATATTTTTGAAGTGGTATTGACAACCTGCCTGAACACACCGCCATGCGCACGGAAAACATATCCTGAATCATCTATTGCGAGATAACCATTGGGGTTATTGGCATGCACATCTGGCAAATTAGGAATGCGCACCCTGCCGCCCTGGTCCATAAGCGCTATGCCATTGGTGGTGTTCACTTGGTATTCATTGGAATTATATTGCAGCCTGTTGAACGCGTTAAAGGAAAGGTTGCGGTTGTTGCCTGCCACAACGCGGTGGCCGGTAACCGTAAGGTCGGCATT
This sequence comes from Chitinophagaceae bacterium, assembly GCA_035628135.1. Lineage (GTDB taxonomy): Bacteria > Bacteroidota > Bacteroidia > Chitinophagales > Chitinophagaceae > DASPKM01. The sequence goes on from DASPKM010000006.1 coordinate 376,060, forward strand.
GGCGATGTTGCGTGAAGTGGTGGAGAAAGTAGTCCAGGAAGCATCGTCGGCACGATAGAATTCGAAATCTCCCACTTTTCCTTCGGGATTGATCACGTCGCGGTTGTATATCAACTCACCATCCTGCGGATCTGTTATATTGTCTCTTTCAGCAGAGGTATAAGTAGGGAACAATATGCCACCCTGGTTTCTCAACATCATCTTTTGCTGGCTGTTGTCAACGTCCTTGATATAAAAATGTCCGTAGTCGTCTATGCCATGCGCCCATGTAACACCGCTGTGCCATGCTTTTAATTTAACCATGTCACGGCCCCAGGAATTTACCTGCAGGGTGTTATGCGGGGCGCGGTTAGTGGCAGGTTCCGGTACGCCGATGTGTATTTCTTTGTCCTGCAGGTTGAAGATAGCACCATAAGGTTTGTTGTATCCGCCGAGGTTCAGGAAGCCATGTTGCATCCAAACCGGCGTTTCAATGGAACCTACCTGCAGTTCATCCATATCGTTCAATCCAAATAAGCTGTAATACCTGTCGCCCGCGGCGTTCAATTGCCTTATGATGGCCGTACCGCCATTGGCAAGGCTTTTTGTAAAATCTATTTTTGAATCCTCTCCATTTAATCCAAGCGTACCGCTCTTTGCCAGCGACATCATTGCAACGTCAGGTACCGGCGTATCGGCATACCAGGTATAGGAATTGGCTGTCCAATACATATAAGAGTTGCGGGCGTCGTGCGAGCTCAGCACACTCCAGTGCCTCCGCGATACGCCTTGTTTATTGATGCCCACTACGTGAAACTCGCTGCAATCACCATAATCGCCGATAGCAAAACGTTGTTCCCATGATTGCAGAAATGCTGCTTTAGTTGGGTCCGCGCGGTCGCCCCAGGGGGAAATGTTCCAGCCATATTGATACACGGTATTATTGGTATGCGCAACACCATCTGGCTGAATGTTCACATAGTCCTGCATGTTGAACGACCAGTCCAGTCCCGTGCCCGACTGCGCAGCCTCAGATGCCTTGTGTACCAAGATGGACTGGTAATGTTTTGGTGTGGAACTGGTAAGTACCAAGGTAGGCACCCGTTGGTCCGTTGACTCAATCGTTAAAAAAGCATCGCTCTTTGTATTGTTATTGATGGAAAGGCGGCCATTGCTGAAAAATAAATTGTTACCTCCAAGCGGCACTTCGCGGCTGGTGGAAAAACGTGCGGAAGAATCACCTACGGGGTTTCCCAATTGCACGATAGAATCTGTTATCGCTACACCATTATCAGCCAACAGCGCAGGAGCGGCTGATCCTGACTGCAAGGCATACAAAGCATAAGGAACACTCAACAGTTGCGAAGCGCCCAGGTCAACGAAATTGTTGTTGCCTGCTGCGTCCATTTCCACCTGCATGTATTTATTGCCTGCGCCCCAGTTTACGCCTTGCAATGTGCCATTGGCATACAAAGCGCCGGCGCTGCCGATGGCGAAATTGAACAATCCATATTTGTTGGTAGTAACGCCACGCGTTTCGGAATATTCAGCAGGCCCGATGGCGCTGCCACTGCGAATGGTAACGCGTATCCTTAAAACCTGGTTGGCCATGGCCACACCCGATTGGTCGCGGGCTGTACCCTGGTAGTTCAATTGAAACGGTGATTGTGCAAGCATCGTTTGCCCGCACAACAGCATGATCAAGCAAAACAGTAAAGTTTTCATGGACTGGTTTTTCATGTAATAGGGATATTTATTGCCTAACGACTTTAATCAAATCTGTATTAACCGCAGCAGTGTTGGTAGATGAAGTAAACCTGATGATGAAGTACAATGCACCCGCCGGAATGTCCTGAGTGTTTATCCTGTACGAACGCAATCCGCCCTGGTGCGCAAACTCCAATTTCCTCAGCACTTTGCCCGAAGCATCTGTTATTTCGCAACTGATGGTCCCACGCGATGCTTCCTGGTAATGGAGGTATCCATGGCTTACAAGAGGATTAGGTATAATGGTTGGCTTAACACGAACTGAACCCCTGGATGATGATTGCCATGCCTGTCCCTGCAAGATGCCAGCATTCACGAGCAATCGGTCTGTACCGGCAGAACGAACGGTGGTCATTTCGCCAACGCTCCACTCCAGTGATATGCCATTGGAAGCGCTTCCGCCCGTGGAATTCAGGATGGCAGGCGTTATTTCCTGCGCGACGGTTGCTTTGGTTGTTAACAACAAAAGGCAACCTATTAACAAAAGGTACGGCTTAAGGGTTCTCATAGTTATTGGCTCGTCTAACGGATATCTATATGTGCAAAAACGAAAAAGCCGCTTAATTATTGGGTCGCGGCGCCGCCGATGTAACACTCCTAAGATGAAACCCTTATACGTCTTGATATCAATCAAGAATTGGCTTGACGGGTAATGGTCAGGCCTTCCATGCTGCCGAGTCCCCGTTCCAGGTTTTCCACATCTTTCAGCGGCACGCTTACCGTTACATTGCAGAAAAGCTGGATGTCTTTTTTCAAGACGGTCAATCCCATGTGCTTAAGCACTTTCAGCACCGCATCAAGTTGTGTATAAGGAAATTGCAACTGGTATAGCGCGGCAATGGACCGGACCACCACCGGCGTGACCTGCAGGCAAAGCATGGTGGCTGTTTTGTATGCATTGATGAGCCCCGGTATGCCGAGCAGGCTGCCACCGAAGTAACGCACCACAACCACCAGCGTGTTTGTTAATTGCCTGTTATCAATTTGTCCCAGGATGGGACGACCGGCAGAACCGGAAGGTTCACCGTCATCGCTTACCCGAAAATTATAGCCCTCGGTGCCAAGGCGATAAGCAAAACAGTGGTGCGTAGCTTTTGGATGTTCTTTTTTGATGTCGCTCAGCCTTTGCTTCAACTCATCGGCGGATTGAATGGGGAAAGCATAAGCAATGAACCTGCTGCCGCGGTCTTTAAATTCGGCTATAGATGAACGTTCTATGGTAAAATAAGTATCTGCCATACCCGCAAAGTCTAGCCATAGGTAATAAGGGCGATGGCCCCTATGGCCAGCAAAATACCGATCCAGTTAATACCGGAAAGGCGTTCCTTAAAAAGCATCCAGGCCGCTACGGCGCTGAATAATACGATGCCCATGTTGTTGATGGGAATAATAGCCGAACTGTTATCGGCATATAATTTCAGCACCTGCAACAGGCACCAGATGGAAAAATAGTTTGGCACGCCTATCATAATGCCCGCCAGCACTCCCTTCCACGTCAATGCTGTACGGCCAGTCACCAGTTGCAAAACCAGCACGATCAGCCCTATCAAAGCCGCCATGGAAAACGCCGTGATCAGGTACGTGTCCTGATTGCCGTGGTCAAGGTAACCTTGCTCTACGTATTTTATCATGGTGTCCAGCAAACCGCTGCCGATGAACAATACCACCGGTAACAGGTACAGCCATCCTTTGCTTACCGCGTTGCCTGCATGGGCTGTACCAGCCGCCTGCCGCTGGGGGTAACAGGTAAGCACAACCGCGATCAAAGCCACAATTATCCCCGCTATTTTGAATGCCGTAATGCTTTCGTTGTATAATACCAAGGAAAATACGAATGGGATGACCAGTGATAACTTATTGGCAACCGATGCAACGGCCACCCCCATTTTCTGGGTGGTAAAGCCAATGATATTATACAGGCCGATAAATACCGCTCCCATCAGGCATGCCCATCCGAACCAGGGCAAGGTGGTTACGTGCACATAATCTACAATGCCTCCCTGTACAATGCTGCCAGTAATAACACAGGCAAAATAGTTGAACACGATGGCCTGGAAAGTATCGATGCGCAGCCGTTCCACCACTTTGAACGCAAGGGTAAGCCATGATGTGAAAACGATGCTTCCAACCAGGTAGATCATGCTTGCGGAATGGGTTTATACACATCCAGCCTGTCGGTAAGGATGCGGCGGGTTAATATTTTCTGTGCATTGCAAACAACCGGCGCGGGTATGCCTTCGGTCATTGCCAATTGTTCATTGGTAAGCACACGTATTTCATCCCACATGCCTTCATCCAGGAACGATTGCAGCAAACGCGGACCGCCCTCTACCAGCACGCTTTGTATTTTCAAATGATACAGTGCATGAGCTACCTGGTGCACGAGGCTGACATCGGTAGTTACCTGGTAATAAGAAACTCCCTCGCCGTCTGAATGCTGCCGCCGGTTGAATACAATTGTTCTTACTTCATTGTTGAACAGCTTTAACGACGAGGGCAATCGCAATTCCATGTCTACTACCAATCGCACCGGTTGCGGTCCATGCCAAAAGCGGTTGGTAAGCTCGGGATCGTCGAAGAAGGCGGTATTGGTGCCTACCAGTATGGATGCTTCCTGGCTTCTCCATTGATGCACCAGCCTGCGGCTGTATTCATTGGAGATGGCAAACCTGGCGCGGTCGGCCCGTGCCATGTTCCCGTTGGATGACTGCGCCCATTTCAAAACAATGTATGGACGATGCTGCAACTGGAATGTGAAGAACCGCCTGTTCAATGCAACACATTCATCCTGCAATATCCCCGAAATTACTTCAATGCCCTGCGCCTGCAGCATGCCTATGCCCTTGCCCTTTACTTCGGGAAAGGGATCTATGCATCCCACCACTACTCTTGGTATCCTGTTGCGTATGATGAGATCGGCGCATGGCGGCGTTTTACCGAAATGTGAACAAGGTTCCAGCGACACGTACATAGTGGAATGTTCAATCAATGGCCTGTCCTCAGTGCTTACCGATTCAATGCAATTCACTTCTGCATGCGCTTGCCCGAACACACGGTGATAACCTTCTCCTATAATGCGGTTGTTGTGTACCAGCACGGCCCCTACCATGGGATTGGGAGCTACATATCCTTCGCCCAGCATGGCGAGCTGGATGCAGCGGCGCATATATGTTTCGTGAGAGATGGTCATGAAGCCGGTATTCAGGCTGCGCAAATCTAAATTATTTAAGTTTGCCGCATGACTATTCACGAGGCGCAGCAACAATTGTTGTTTCAGCTATATGATATTTATGAAGACAGGGAAGCGCAGGCCATTGCCGATTGGGTGATGGAACACATCACCGAATGGAAAAAGATCGACAGGATACTGAATAAAAAAGTCCCGCTTTCCGTGCAACAGCAGCAAGCGCTGGGAGATATTACTCATCAATTGATGCAACATAAACCAGTGCACTACATTTTACACCAGGCCTGGTTCAGCGGCATGAAATTATATGTGGATGAAAACGTGCTGATTCCAAGACCGGAAACGGAGGAGTTGGTGGAATGGGCATTAGAGGAATTGAAAGTGTTGCAGATGAGTCGCATAAAGATCCTGGATGTTGGAACTGGCAGCGGTTGCATCCCGGTAGCCTTGAAAAAAAAATTGCCTGGTGCTGAAATCTATGCCTGCGATATCAGCGAAGGAGCATTAAAAGTAGCTGAACGCAATGCACGGGAGCAACAAGTCGACATCAACCTGGTGCGGCTCGATTTTTTACATCCGGCAGCGAGGGAATCCTTACCCCTCTTCGACTGCATTATCAGTAACCCGCCTTATATTTCGCAGCAGGAGCGAGCCGCAATCGACAAACACGTAATTGACCACGAACCGCATACCGCGCTTTTTGTACCCGATGATAATTCGCTGATCTTTTACGAGCACCTCGCAGATTTCGGACGCACGCATTTGCAACCCGGTGGAATAATGATGATGGAGATACACTACGCAAAAGGCGAAGCGGTGAGTGAACTTTTCTTGGCAAAAGGATATGAAGTACAAATCAAGAAAGATATGCAGAATAAGGACAGAATGATCAAAGCGAAGCGCATATTATGAAAGTCCAACCCAAACGTCTCCGAAGGAGTCCTTCAGACCAGCTTACTGCACTCCCGTTTTATCCACCATCAGCACCGTCCTGGCCCCTAGATCGCGGCCAACACGCATAACAGCCACTACATGATCTATGGGAACAGTTTTATCTGCATTGATGGCAATGGTAGCTTGTGCGGAATCTCTTGCAATAAATGGCTGAATCACATTTCTCAGGTCCTGCACGTTTACCACCTTGCCATTGATCTTGTAGCTGCCGTCGATGTCTATGTTCACCACAACAGTTTGCTTGGCCTTGGTATCGCTCTTGGCCTTGGGCTGCGAAAGCCTGATAACGTTGGGATTGGCCAGCGTGGAAACTATAAGGAAAAAGAACAGCAGGATGAACAGGATATCGTTCAATGCGCCGGCATGCAACTCCGGGTGCGACCTCATTCTGCTTTTTAGATTCATACTTTAGTTCGTTCTTGATTGTTCCGAAGGAGTCCTTTCTAACAGAATGCTTCGGATCGGGTAAATTATCTTGTCGGTTCCTGTAATATATCGATGAACTCCGCGCTGGCGGCTTCCATCCTGTTCACGGTCTTGTTGATCTGTGAGCTCAGGAAATTGTATCCCACATAAGCCAGCAAACCGATGATGAGACCGGCGGCAGACGTGATCATCTTTGTATAAATACCCCCTGCAATGGCAGCAGGCGTAAACTCGCCCGAAGCATTGATGGAGTAAAACAACTGCAACATACCGATGATGGTACCCAAAAACCCGAACATCGGGGCGATACCATACACCAGCGACAGCACAGACAGGTTGCGTTCCATGTTGTAGACCTCCAGCTTGCCCACGCTTTCCATGCTTTTCTCGATAGCGTCGATGGGCTTGCCAATGCGTTGCAAACCTTTGTCGATCATTTTAGCCACCGGGTTGTCGGTATTCTTTGCCAGTGACCGTGCCGCGCTTACATTCCCGCTGAACACATGGTCGCGGATGATGTTCATAAAATTGCCTTCTATCCTGCTGGCTTTGCGAATGGCTATCAGCCGCTCGAAAAAGAAGAAGATGGCAAGCACCAGCAGCAAAGCCAGTGGTATCATCAGCGGTCCGCCATTGGCCAGCATTTCCATAACGTTCATGGATGGTGCATTCGCGCCGGGATTTGAAGCTGCAAGGTTGTTCGTGGAATCAACTGCTGTGTTATTGGCAGGGTTACTGATCTGGAGCAGGAACCAATTCATCAAGACTGAATTTAATTGCGTGTAAATGTAAATAAATGTGCCTAAAACGCTTGGCGACACTTAATATTTCTTAAATGTTTGCCAAATCTAACTTCCCGCGGGCTTCAGCATCAACGCCTGTATCTGTTTCATGGTTTTTTCCATGCCCTCTGCGCTGCCATCGAGGAAAATAACGTTGCCCTTGCCATATTCCGCAAAATTCTTCACCGCTTCTGTCCACATGCTAAACAGGATCACGTTGGTATCAAGGTTGGCCTGTTTCATTTGCTCCGCCGCCTGGCTCATACCCTTTGCCACTTCTTCACGGAACAAAGCAACACCCTGGCCGCGCAATTGCGCCGCCTGCCGTTCCGCTTCTGCCGAGATCTTAATGGCATTTCCTTCTGCTTCGGCTGCCTTTGTTTTGGTGATCAGCAAGGCCTGGCCTTCGTTTTCGGCCGCTGCTTTCAGGTTGTTGCTGGCCACCACCTTACTCATGGAATCCAATATCACCTTGTCGAAAGTGATGTCATTGATCTGCAAATCCAGCAGGTGATAACCCCATTCTTCCAAAAGATGGTCTATCTGCTCTTTCACGTATTCCACAATTTCGCGGCGCAGGGCAAGTATTTCGGCCTGGCGCTTGGTGGCTACGAATGAACGGATGGTGCCCTCTATAGTACGCGTAAGCGCCTGCATCAGGTCGCGCTCCGCAATGAATTTAAAGGCCACTTTTTTAATAGTCTGTTCGTCGTCGTTTTGCACGGCATACAACAGCATGCTTTTAAAATAAACATTGGCCTGGTCGGCGGTAACGGCCTGGAACTCCATTTCCACCGAGCGGTTTTGTATACTGATGCGGCGGTAAATATTTTCAATGAAGGGAATGATCAAATTGAGGCCGGGCTTCAATACGCGGCGATATTTGCCAAACACAGTCACAACGCCAATGGTACCCTGGTTGATGGTCTTCAATCCCATCAATACCAGTATTGCCAGCACGATAATGTACCAATACTCAGAAAGAAAATCAAAATTCATATCAGGGTGTTTTAAAGTTATGAAGATAGGGGTTTCCGCGATTAGGCATTTTCTTCCCATATCATGGCCAAATGCACAATGGTCTCTACGCTTTTTTGCATGTCCTGGATACTTACGTATTCATGCTTGCCGTGAAATGCCATTTCGCCTGTAAAGATATTGGGGCAAGGCAATCCCATGAACGATAATCTCGAGCCGTCTGTTCCGCCGCGGGCGCTCATTTGCACCACTTTAACGCCGGCCCGTTCGATGGCCTGCCTGGCATATGTTGATATGTCAGGATGCTTGTCCAACACCTCTTTCATGTTGCGGTATTGTTCTTTTATTGTAAACTCGGCGCGTGCGCCGGGAAACAATTCCAGCGCCTCCGCTACTTTTTCCTGCAGGAAGTTCTCGTATTCCTTTAGTTTCTCTGTATGAAAATCTCTCACGATAAAGGTTACCGTTACTTTTTCCGCAATGCCGTTCACCTGTACAGGATGAACAAATCCTTCCCTGCCCTCGGTGGTTTCCGGTGAAAAATGATGCCTGGGGAGCATCTCTACAAATGCGGCCGCTACTTTTATCGCATTCACCAACTTACCCTTTGCATAACCAGGATGGGCGCTCACGCCATGAAAAACCACGGTTACGCCATCGGCCGAAAAAGTCTCGTCCTCGAACGCACCCAGTTCTCCGGCGTCCAGCGTATATCCCGCCACTGCGCCGAGCTTTTCAATATTCACTTTGTCCACGCCGCGGCCAATCTCCTCATCGGGCGTAAATAAGATCTTTATCACGCCATGTGGCACCTCGGGATGGCTCATCAGAAATGCGGCCATGTCCATGATCACTGCAACACCCGCCTTATCATCCGCTCCCAGCAAGGTAGTGCCCGAAGCCGTAATGATGTCCTCCCCGATCTTTTTCTTCAGGTAGGGATGCCCGGTAGTAGTGATCACCTGGGTAATATCGTCCGGCAATACAATATCGCTGCCATCGTAATTTTTATGCACGATGGGTTGTACGCCCGCTCCGGTTGTATCGGGGGAAGTATCTACGTGTGCGCAAAATGCTATGACCGGCACCTTTTTAGATGAATTCGATGGAATGGTCGCATATACATACCCGTGCTCGTCGAGGTGCGCATCGCTGATGCCGAGCTGCTGCAATTCCTGCACGAGCAGGCGGCTAAGGTCTTTTTGTTTTTCGGTAGAAGGTTGGGTAGTAGACGCCGCGTCGCTCTGTGTATCTATCCGTACGTACCGCATAAATCGCTCAGCTACTGAAAATGCATAATCCTGGAACATTCTGCTTTATTTTTGGGCAAATTAAAAGATAAATGGAATCGCCCGGCAAACAAGGTCCAGGTATACAAAAAGGATGGCTGAGAGTAGTTGTATTTTGCTTTTGCTTTGCAGGCATAGTCATATTGGGCAGCGGATTGTACGCCTGGATAAGCAAGCGGCTGGAGTTGCCGGAGCAGTTGAAGTTTTTCCTTGGTTTTGTGGTGTTGTTTTTACTCTCGCTGCTGGCTGTTCTTATTTTTCGGCGGTGGGTGGACCGTGCTTCATTTATAAGCCTGGGATTTCCTTTTAAGCATTATAGACGGGATGCATTGATTGGATTTTTGCTGGCGATCGTTCTGCTCGCAATAGAGTCGCTGGTGTTGTTTTATACCGGTCACCTGGTTTGGACGGGCATTAACTTTCAACCGGCAGACCTCTTTACCGGAATGCTCATCATGATCATGGTGGCCATAAGTGAAGAAGCGGTATTTCGTGGATATATACTGCATAACCTGATGCAGTCGCTTAACAAATGGATCGCGCTGGCCATTACATCCCTGCTATTCGCTTTGTTCCATGCTTTTAATCCCAATATCGATGCTCTGGCGTTGGTAAATATTTTTTTATCGGGCTTTGTAATGGGACTCAACTATGTATATACTGGCAATCTCTGGTTTGCCATTATGTTCCATTTCAGCTGGAATTTCTTCCTCGGCCCCATCTTAGGCTTCGAAGTAAGCGGGGTGCCGCTTGCAAGCCTTTTAGAGCAGGAAGTGGAAGGCCCGCGCTGGCTTACAGGCGGCGAATTCGGGCTCGAAGGCTCGGCAATGGATGGCCTGCTTTCCATCATTACTTTCCTGCTCCTGTATCAACCCATGAAGAGACTGGCCGCGCCGCATTTGGCCAATTCCCCAAATAATGTTTAACTTTTAGCTAACCAAAACCAACACAACATGAAAAAATGGTTAGTAGGCTCTCTGGTAGGGGCCGCCTTTCTCTTTTTCTGGCAATTCATTTCCTGGGGCGTTTCAGGACTGCACGATGGCGAATACAAACACCATCCCCAACAGGAACAGATCATCAGCTCACTATCAGGCTTTATCAAGGAAGACGGACAATACATGATCCCGCGTGAAGCGCCGGGCGCCACCAACGCCGAGCGCGAAGCCGCGATGCAGCAAATGATAGGCAAACCATGGGCCGTTGTGAATTACAAGGCCTCGCACGAACACAATATGACCATGTCGATGATACGTGGCTTTTTGGTTGACCTTGTGATAGTATTGCTGCTGATATCGGTGTTGGGTAAGCGCACTGACCTAAGCATGGGCAGCGTATGGATGGGATCGCTGGCGATAGGCTTTATCGGTTACCTGTGGAACCCTTACACGCAGCATATATGGTTCCAGACGCCAGACGCGGTTATAACCGGGGCCCTGATCGACTGGCTGGTTGCCTATAGCATTCTTGGGCTCTGGCTTGGATTTTGGCTAAAGCGCGTCAGCACTAATAATAGACCATAAGATAAGAATTACGGGTTATGAGTTACGTATTGCGATACAACAGCATAACCCATAACCCGTAATCAAATTATTTACTTATGAATCCCAACCACTTCCACATCAAACACCAGGTCCCTTCCTGCCAGGGGATGGTTGGCATCCAGCACCACTATATCTTCCCTGATCTCAGAAATAACAACGGGAAAATCGCGGCCATCCTGGCTGCGCAAATTTAATTGCATGCCCACCTCGGGGTTCATATCGGGCGGGAACTGAGTTCGTGGAAATTCTATGAGGTTGTCGTCAGAAGCAGATCCATAAGCGTCTTCGGCGGGTATGTGAATGGTTTTCTTTTCACCTACCGCCATTCCCAGCACGCCTTCATCAAAACCCTTGATCACCTGTTGAGCTCCTACTTCAAACTCCAGCGGCCCGCGGCCTTCGGAGGTGTCGAATGTTGTTCCATCTGTAAGGCGGCCATGGTAATGTACCTTTACGGTATCGCCATTTTTCACTTGTTCCATTTGTAAAACAATTTTAATTAGATAATTATCGTCAACGCTTCTATTTCTATCGTCCGGCATCCAACAGGCTGCAACGCGGCTTGTAATTGAAAAGAGCTGGAAAAGAAATAAAGATTGAAGCCCTGAAAGTAGGTTATTTAGGATTTCAGGTAAAATATTTTTGCAGATATTTGGTCATGCTCACACTACTACGGATCACCCTGCTTGCCGCCATTGTAACGTGCTCATTTGCATGCCCTGCACAGCCGCACGATACGGTGTTGAATGAACCTGCCGAATGGCCAAGACCGATCATCGCGGGCGCCGAAAGAATTGATAAATACCTGCCCTTGCTGAAAGATAAAAGAGTGGGCATTTTTGCGAACCATACTTCAATGGTTGGCCGCTCACACGTTGTAGACACCCTCGTAAAGCTGGGCGTAAATATCAAGGTGATCTTTGCACCAGAGCATGGGTTCCGGGGCACGGCAGATGCCGGTGAAAAAATACCGAATGCCACAGACCCCGCAACAGGTATCCCGGTAATATCACTCTATGGCAGCAAAAGAAAACCTTCAGCCGAAGACCTGAAGGATGTGGACATTATGTTGTTCGATATACAGGACGTAGGTGTGCGCTTCTATACTTACATCTCTTCTTTGGAAGAATACATGGACGCCGCTTTTAGTAATGGCAACAAGCCTGTAATGGTGCTGGACAGACCCAATCCCAACGGTTTTTATGTCGACGGCCCGGTGCTCGACACCGCTTTCAGATCATTCGTAGGCATGCAGCCTGTTGCCGTTGTGTATGGCATGACGATCGGTGAGTATGCGAAAATGCTGGTGGGAGAAAGGTGGCTTCCATCTTTGAAGCATCAATACAAAACCGTTGTTCCGAAACTCATCGTTATTCCCTGCGCCAACTACACGCATAAGAGCCGGTATGAATTGCCGGTGAGACCTTCTCCCAACCTGCCGGAAATCCAATCCATCTACTGGTATCCATCCACCTGTTATTTCGAAGGCACGGCATTGAGCGAAGGCCGCGGCACCGACAAGCCCTTCCAGGTATTTGGGCATCCATCATTGCCCAATAACCTGTACAGCTTTACGCCTACTTCACGGGAAGGCGCAAAATCGCCGAAGCTCCTGGGACAGGTTTGCTATGGCTGGAATTTATCGGGAACCAAAGAGGAAGTGCTGGACAAATCCGGTAAGCGCATACAGCTCAGTTATCTGCTCAATGCGTACAAGCTCTTCCCCGACAAATCGAAGTTCTTTATAACGTCCAAAGCCAATCCGGGGCCCGCAGACTATTTCTTCAACAAGCTTGCGGGCAATGCCACCCTGATGCAGCAGATCATTGAAGGCAAGACAGAGTTGGACATCAGGAAAAGCTGGGAACCCGGGCTGAACGCTTTTAAGATCATCAGGAAACGGTATTTGCTGTACGAGGATTTTTAGAAGATGATCTGAAATTTTATGCAACTTGCGCATCTCAAATTTTCAATCTGAAATCTACGCTTCGCATCGTATTTCTCGGTACTCCCGAATTTGCAGTCGCCTCCCTGGATGCATTGGTGCAGGCAGGCTTTACTGTCGCGGGAGTAATTACAGCGCCGGACAGGCCCGCAGGACGCGGCATGCAATTGCAGCAAAGCGCCGTAAAGCAATATGCCATTTCAAAAGGATTGAACGTATTGCAACCCGAGAAACTAAAGAACCCGGCATTCCTGGAACAGCTTAAAGCATTGAATGCCGACCTGCAGGTAGTGGTAGCATTTCGCATGTTGCCCGAAGTGGTATGGAACATGCCGCGACTGGGCACCATCAACCTGCACGCTTCGTTGTTGCCACAGTACCGTGGCGCTGCACCCATTAACTGGGCCATCATCAATGGTGAAAAAGAAACGGGCCTTACTACTTTCAAGCTGAAACACGAAATAGATACCGGCCATATTTTGCTGCAGGAAAAATTAGCAATCGGCGAACAGGAGACCGCCGGCGAACTGCACGAACGCATGAAATTGATTGGCGCCAACCTGTTGGTGAAAACGGTGCAGGCGATTGCCGAAGACAATTTGCAAGAGCAACCCCAGGAGAATTTTTCAACTACCGCGCCGCTGAAACACGCGCCTAAAATATTTACCGATACCTGCCGCATCGATTGGACAAAACCGGCGCGGGAAATATTCAATCTCATTCGCGGGCTCTCCCCTTATCCCGCTGCATTTACTTCGCTCGATGATAAATTGCTGAAAGTGTACAGGGCCACCTGGGAACCCGCCATACACGCCTCGCAACCCGGCACGCATACAACCGATGGCAAGTCGTGGCTGCGCTTTGCTGCGGCAGACGGCTTTGTGTACATTACCGAACTGCAGCTGGAAGGCAAAAAGAAAATGATGACAGAAGACTTCCTGAAAGGATATAGAAAGGTTTGAGGTAAACCTCAAACCTTGAATAACAAACAAGAAAACAAACAGCGTTTATTTACGGGTGTATTTAGTTTTAAAGCCAGAGCTGGTAATGAGGTGGTCTATCACCAATGTATTTTCATCAACCGTAAAGGTCAACGGTCCCATCAGCGCCGGAGCCGTCATACAATCAGGCGCGATGCTAAGCATGTTATCTTTTATAGTATAAGTTCCTTTGCAACCCGGAATAGAAGACAACAGACTTGTATTGAGAAGATATGCCCCATCATCTTTAAAGATCAGCGTTTGCTCCTGCGCAGGAGGTATGGCTTGCCAGGAGCTGCCGATAAAGCTGGATTCGACCAATTTCCACTCACCTATCAATGTATTGGTATTGCCTCCCTTGCGGCAGGCAGCCAATAAAACCGAACAGATTATGAAAAAAAAGAATACGCGCATTGCGGGCCTTTGTAAATGGACAAGCTTGCAGTACTAAACGTTGCACGGCGCGCCATCTTCAGCAGTTTTAGACTTGTGGAATACTGTACTATTAAATGAATCAGTAGCTGACGCCCACATTGAACTTGAATGCGCCCGCACCCAATTCAGCAGCGGCCGCATCGCTAAGGCGAATGGAGAGCCCTGAGCTTTCCTTCATATCGGGCAATTGGCCCAGCACTTTGGCGTATACTGATTTCCTGGTGACCGGGTGGTCTATTTTAATGATGGTGCCTACGGGCACATTGTTCATGAGCGCATAGTATTTTCCGTCCTGCCATCCGCTGGTGCTTTTAAAAATACCCGCGGTGCCATTGGTAGCCCGGCCTGCACCGGAAAACTGTGCGCGGAAATAACCGCCATTGTGATCGATGCTGCGGTTGGAGATCGGCCGGGGATCTGCTGGCAAGGGCCTGGTCTCCGTCTTAGCGGGAGGATCGGTCTTGTCCACCACTTCTTTCTTTTCGTCCTGCGCCTCCTTTACGGGCGTATTAACAGGCTTGTTCACTGTTACGGGAGGTTCGGTGGCCTGCACGTTCTTCGACTTTGAAGCGAGCGCGGACTGTGCGGTTTTTACTTTCAGGTAGCCCACGATCAATTTCATGCCAGGTTGAAGCTGGTCGTTGGTAACCTTATTCCATTGTTCCAGGCTTTCTACCGGGACCTTATTGTGATTTTGACTGATGCGGTACATCCACTCCTTTTCCTGCACCACGTGGTAAACTGGTACCAGCGCTTCGTCGGCACCTTTACGGCCATTCTGCGAAAAGTTAACGGCTGCCAATGGGATCTTCAGCGTTTGGCCGATGCTGAGCGCCGATTCCATTTTTAGTTTGTTGTAAGGTGCGAGCTCCTTGGGACTGATATTGTACAGACGCCCGACGCTGTACCAGTTTTCCTTGGGAGCAACTGTATGCACCAGGTAAAGATTGGGAGAGCTGCCTTGCACGACGAGGTTGTCCTGTGCAAACAACCAGCACGAAACAGATATGCAGATAGCGGTTAAAAGGAGTTTGATCTTCATACTTATGGATTCTTATCCTGCAAAGATGAATAATTTTTGATGATCAGTTTTTTAAAATACGCCATTCCCTGGGATAATAATTGTTAACTCTGTTACCGAGCAGTTTTATCCACCCCAGGTTATGCCCTTCATATTGAACCAATGCCCATCCTTTGTGCGCCGACACGGCAAAAACTTCAGCTTTGCGCAAATATTGTAAAGCCTCTCCATGATTTAACGATATTGTTGTAATTGCATTGTTAAAGATGCCGCTAAGGGCCAGGGAATGGTCTGGAATAAGCGCTGTTCTGCCCAGCTTTCCCACGGTAATGCCCGACTGCCGCAGGTACAATCGCTCTTGTAATATGGGAATGATTTGCTCAAAACCAGTGGGGACCGCTATTACATCTTCTTTGTGGCGAAACAGGTGCAGGGGCACGGCAGGGTCGATCCAATGTTGCGTCAGTTCCAGTTCGGGTTTGGAAAGCTTTTCTGCCTTTTGCCGGGTAGCAGGTCCGGTCGTGCCATTGCCTTCTTGCTTTCGCAGGCAGGTGAGAAAAAAACCTTCACCCCTTAGTTTATCAGGATAAAACCGGTAACAGGCTGCATGGTGTTTAGGTGAAAATGATTCCACGATGTTCCAGGATGCATCGACGCTCAGGGGCAGGCTGCTCATGTCAAATTCATCGATGAGCCAATCGATCACCTGTTCATCTTCTTCCATGGAATAAGAGCAGGTGCAGTAAATAAGCACACCATCAGGCCTGAGTGCAGGAAGCGCATCGGCAACAATGCGCTGCTGGCGTTGGCAGCAAAGGGCTACATTGGCCTCGCTCCATTCCTGTATAGCTTCGGGATCGCGGCGGAACAAGCCGCTGCCGCTACAGGGAGCATCTATTACCAGCACATCGAAATAATTCGGGAGCCGCTGAAAATCTTTCGGGTCATTATTGGTAACAACAACATTGGCCGCGCCCCATTTGGTAATGTTCTCGTGCAGAATGATGCTCCTGCTTTTGATCACTTCATTGCTCACCAATAAGCTGCCGGGTGTAATAAAGGATTGAAGCAAGGTAGATTTGCCGCCCGGCGCGGCGCAAAGGTCCAGCACTTTTAACGGCTGCGAACAATCTGTGGTTTGAACCAATGCCTGTTCCAGGAACATGCTCGATGCTTCCTGCACATAATAACAACCTGCGTGCAGCAGTGGGTCTAAGGTAAATGAAGGGCGTTGCGATAGATAATACCCATGCCTGCTCCAGGGGACCGGTACCTGGATATTTGCAATTGCGGATGGATAATTTGCATCGATGTGGGCCGAACGTATATGCTGTAATTCGGCGCCGGAAATTTTTGTGGGATTGATGCGGATGGAAGTTACCTGCTCTCCCGATGTGTGCACTGCTGCAAAGGCCTGCCGGTCGAAGCCTGGTGCATCACTGAGTGAATTCATCAAGGATGTCGGGAGTGTTGGTGGCATCTGCCGCGGGCGCTTGTTTTTTCGAAAAACTTTTTACAATAGTAGCGATAAAAAAAAGATGCCCCACTACCAGCCCGCCCCAGAATACCACCGTCCTGAATGCCGATATTGCGGCAAGCATATGTGAAAACCGTTCGGGACTCATTGCATCGCCCAGGAAATAATACAGGCAAACGTACACCAGCGGTATAAGCACCAGCGCCGCCCACAGCGTTATGATGTGTAGGCGCACCCATACCACGCGATACAACCGCCGGCGTATGATCCAGTACACCAGCATCTCCAGCATGAGTATGATAGAATAAATGAGGAACTGTGCCATGACCGCGTTGATATACATGCTGCGAAAACCCCGAGGCGCCTGGAATATGACCGCGGAATAATATACCGCATGCAACAAAATAACCCCCAGTATGCCCCATAGGGCGAAGCGGTATATGCTGAGGCTTTGCTCCATGTTGCGGTTACAAATTTTTTATCTCGGCAATGAGGTCCTGCAGTACTTTCTTGGCATCACCGAACAACATGGAAGTTTTTGGACGGAAAAACAAATCGTTCTCGATGCCCGCATAACCCGGCTTCATGCTGCGCTTATTTACGATGATGGTCTTTGCCAGTTCCACATCCAAGATCGGCATGCCGTAAATGGGCGAAGCGGGATCTGATTTGGCGGCAGGGTTCACCACGTCGTTTGCGCCCAGCACCAGCACCACATCGGTGGTGGGAAATTCTTCATTGGCCTGTTCCATTTCCTGCAACTTCTCGTAGCTAACATCTGCCTCCGCCAACAATACGTTCATATGTCCGGGCATGCGGCCTGCTACCGGGTGGATGGCGTACTTGACTTCTACGCCCTTTGATTCGAGCAGCTTTTCCAACTCGTGGCATGCGTGCTGCGCCTGGGCAACCGCCAATCCATAACCGGGCACGATGATGACCCTGTTGGCATAGCTCATTACCACCGCGGCATCGCTCAATAAAATTTCCTTATAATGTCCCTGCTGTTTGGCAGGGTCGCCAGCTGTATCCTGCCCGCCGCCGAACGATCCTATCAGCACGTTGCCGAGTGAGCGGTTCATGGCCTTGCACATCAAAATAGTAAGCAAAGTACCCGCTGCTCCAACCAGAATGCCGCCGGTCAGCATTACTTTATTATCGTACAGGAAGCCTCCGCAAGCCGCGGCCACGCCGGTAAAGGAATTGAGCAATGAAATCACTACGGGCATGTCCGCGCCCCCGATGGGCATCACGAATAACACGCCATACGCTAATGACAACACCAATACCAATCCAAATAACATGGAATAAAACCGGGGCGCATTGTCTGTAATAGCGTTGCCGGAATGCGAACCCGGTAATTCGAACAATTTCGAACCGCCATCGGCCACCAGGTAAGCCGATATACCCAGCACTATCAGCAATAGGATGATATTGAAAATGTGCTGGCCCTTGAATGAAAAATCCTTGACCTTACCATTCAACTTTCCCCACGCGATCATGCTGCCTGAAAAAGAAACGCTGCCAATGATCAATCCCAATAAAATGATCAGTATGCGCGCCGATAAATTGGCGTCGGCAAAAAGGTCCTCTATTCCCAATCCGCTCAATGGCGGGTACATCGTCCATCCAAGCACGGGCGAATGCAACAGGTGGTCGAACTCTACTATCGAGATCAGCGCAGCGCATAGCCCGCCCATGCCGTTGAACAGGCTCACCATTTCGGGCATCGCCGTCATCTTTACTTTTTTTGCGGCGAGCGTGCCGACAACCGAACCGATAATGATGCCGCCGAATATCCATCCATAATTATGCAGCCTGTTGCCTTCATCATCTCGGTACAAAAAAATGGTAGCGATAATGGCAACGGTCATGCCCGCTGCAGCCACCAGGTTGCCACGCCGGGCACTGGCAGGATTGGAAAGCATTTTCAATCCCAGGATGAATGTGACCGAGGCTACGAGATAACAAATAGTGAGTATACTGAATTGCATAATTTCTTTTGATTTAATCCGGCATGCGCATTACTGGTTGCCTTCTCGTTTTTTCTTTCCCTTGAACATTTCCAGCATGCGGTCGGTCACTACAAACCCTCCCACCACGTTCAGCGTGCCCACCACTACCGCCACAAACCCAAGTATCAGGGCCAGGTAATTATCGGGCTCCGCCTTGCCCATTACAATGATGGCGCCGATGATGACCACACCATGAATGGCATTGGCACCGCTCATCAGGGGCGTGTGCAATACACTTGGCACCCTGCCGATTACTTCGATGCCAACGAATATCATCAGGATGACAATGTATATCATCTGTTCATGCATCGAAATCCAGTTCAGAATATCTTCCATAATCAAATCATTAAGGTCATTGAGTATTTACTACATCTTCATATTTACATTCCCGTCGTGCGTAATGCACGAGCCTTTCACCAGGTCGTCATCCCAGTTCAATTTTATATTGCCTTCTTTATCGATGATGAGCTGCAAAAAGTTCAAGACGTTCTTGCCATACAGCTTGCTGGCGTCCGCCGGCATGGTGGCGGCCAGGTTGCTGTTGCCGATAATGGTAACGCCATTGTGCACTACCTGCTCGTTATTGCGCGTAAAGGGCGTATTGCCGCCGGTAGCCGCCGCAATGTCCACTATTATCGAACCACCGCGCATGGCATTCAGCATTTGCTCTGTGATCAGGAGCGGCGCTTTTTTGCCCGGTATTTGTGCGGTGGTGATGACAATGTCGGCTTTTGCAATGGCTTCGGCTATGCGTTGCTGTTGTTTTTGTTTGTATTCTTCCGTCTGTTCTACTGCGTAGCCGCCTGCTTTGGAGGCATCCGCGGCGCCCTCTACCTCTACGAACTTTGCGCCAAGGCTTATCACTTCCTCCTTTACCGCGGGCCGCGTATCGAACACTTCCACTACGGCGCCTAGCCTCCGAGCGGTGGCAATGGCCTGCAAGCCTGCTACGCCCGCGCCCAGTATCAACACCTTGGCCGGCGCAATGCTGCCCGCCGCCGTCATGAACATGGGAAAATACTTTGGATAGAGATTGGCTGCAGTCAGCACCGCCTTGTATCCTGCGATATTGGCTTGCGAGCTCAGCACATCCATGCTCTGTGCCCGCGTGGTGCGCGGCAGCATGTCGAGACTGAACACAGTATGCCGGTTGTTGGCAAAGGTCTGTACCAGGTGGCGGTTATACAGTGGTTGATACACTCCGATAAAAACAGCCGACTTCCGGGTGTTCAACAAAGAAGCCTCAGGGGGATGAATGCAAAGAATGATGTCTGCCTGTGCAACGATGCCTGCCGCCGAAGTGACTTTAGCGCCTGCTTTTTCATAATCGTTCACGCTGCTAAGCGATTGATCGCCCGCACCGCTTTCTACCCACACTTCAATATTTTTTTTGGTAAGCGCAGCTACGGATTCGGCCGGTAAGGAAACTCGGGTTTCAAAGCCTGGTTCTTTCAGGACACCGATTATCATACAATGGTGAAATTATGGCCGACAAGATAATGCAAAAAGCATTAAGCTGCTTTGCGGAAAGCGATCAGTTCCTTGGTGACCACGTATTTGAACGGGAAGAAATTCAGGTTTGTATTCTTTAAAAAAGGAATGCGGTTGAATTTCGTATGACTATGACGGTAAACCTGCTTAAGCCCGAATGGCTTCATAAACGACATGAGCTTTTTGTGCGTCATGTGATTCAGCTCCAGGTACTCGGTCATCAGGTCCTTGCTGCCCACCAGCTGCTGGTTCTTTTTGCGGATGAGGCTGTGTACATAATTGCGCGGGAAGAATTGTATCCAGGGAATTTTGATGGTCCGCTGCAGGTGCGAAGCATGCGGCCCTTCCCACGGCGGATAGCTGAAGAATATGGTGCCGCCCGGCTTCAGGTTGCGGTTAATGAGAATACTTAGGATGCCGGGTATCCATTCTTCTTTGATGTGCTCGATCACATCGTTGAGTATGATAAAATCGTATTGCTTCGAAATCGGTGATTCGATAATGTTCTTCAGCTCGAAGTTTACGCCGGGCACATTGTACTTACGGTTAAGCTCCTGCGCTACGATGATGTGGTTAGGGTCCAGGTCGAAGCCATCTACCTTTGCACCCATTTCCTTCGCCATCCACAAAGCGGTATTGCCCATGCCGCAGCCGAAGTCCAGTACGTCCTTTCCCTTCAGGTCGAAATTGTTTTTAAGTATTTGCTTGTCGAGGTAGAGATGGGAATCATCGCTAAGGAAATTTTTCTCGGCATATTCCATGCCTTCCCTTAATAAAGCGGAATCCATAGTGGCGGCGTTCAAGGTAGCACTCATAATGTTCCAGTAAATGAGCCGTAAAAATAGAATATAAAGTAAAGATTGTCAATAGGGCTCCCGAACTGGGACGTCTGCCATAATGTACGTCCTGCTAAGGTACTACCCGGTTCCTGGCCAGGCGTATCCCCGTATTACACGTTTTTGACCGCCTGTCAGTTAGAACCGGATGGTAAAATGCTGTTTCTCCCTGAATTCTTCCCTTAAAAATGCCAGTCCGAGCAAGAAAATATCTACCGTGCCGGTAATGGCGGGATGGGCCTTGATGTCTTCCCAGGCGGCCTCCATGCCGCTGCTCCAGTGTATATCATCGAATACCAGGATGGTTTCCGCATGGCAATATGGTAAGATCTCATTTAAATAACGGAGCGTGGGTTCGCGCCGGTGGTTACCGTCGATAAACGCCAGGTCAACCCTGGGCATGGCCTGCAGCGTGGGTTGCAGCACCTCATCAAAATCCCCTCTTACCACCCTGATGTTTTGAAGGTTCAGCCTGCTGAAATTCTCAATGGCCTTATGCGCTATAGCTTCGGCCCCTTCTATGGTGGTGATATTTGCGGCAGGATTGGCAGAGGCCATATAAGCTGTAGTAATACCCAGGGATGTGCCAAGTTCCAGTATGTGCCTGGGCTGGTAAAAGTTCACCATCCTGAACAGCAGTTGCGCGTATTTAGGAGGCTTTAGCGCGCTGCGCGCAATATCGCGTATGCTGCGTTTGCGGCTATTGCTCACGGTTGATCCCGCACCCTTGTCTTCTACTGTGATCACCGTATGGTCATTCAGCATGCGCTTCCTGGCCGCCTCGATGGCCGCATAAGCATAATACTGCTTCCTGCTGTTCAATACCTGCTGCACCAATTTAAAAACAAAAGGCGAATGGATGCCATGCCCTTTGCCATTGGACGCCGTAAGATAATAGCGAAGAAATTTTGTTGCCAGGGTGAGCTTGCCGTACATGCGCGCAAATTAGTTATTTCACGAGAGCGCATCAGCCAATCCTCTTCCATAACTGGAAACTGTAGGGATACGCGTGCTTTTCATCGGCAGGAAAATCGAAGGATGATTGCAACTGCCATTCTTTTTCCGTTATCGGCGGAAAAAATGTATCACCTTCCAGGTTTGCGTGTACACGTGTCAGGTATATTTTATCGGCCATGGGGAAAAAGCTGTTGAATATCTCTCCCCCTCCTATCACAAATGCCTCTTTGCAGTCTGCTTCACCCGCCAGTTGCATGGATCTTTCAATGGAATCCGCTATCTGTATTTTACCCGATGCTGGTTGCAGGTCTTTTTTACTGGTAATAATAATGTTGAAACGCCCGGAAAGGGGTTGTTTTTTTATGGACTCGAAGGTCTTCCTGCCCATGATCACGGGCATGGCCCAGGTGGTGTTCTTAAAAAATTTCAGATCGTTGGGCAAATGCCAGAGCAATTGATTGTTTTTACCAATCACATTGTTTTCTGTGGCCGCAACAACTAAGGAAATAATCATTAGTTCAGGTTTCTAAAATCCACCGCCACCAACTTGCTCACTCCCGGCTCCTGCATCGTAACGCCATAAATTACGTCTACCGCGCCCATCGTCATTTTGTTGTGGGTAACGATGATGAACTGCGAATTTTCGCTGAACTGCCTGATCATATTGGTGAACTTACCCACGTTGGCATCATCCAGCGGAGCGTCTACCTCGTCCAGTATACAGAACGGCGCGGGCTTTATCAGGTAAATGGCAAACAGCAGGGCGGTGGCGGTAAGCGTTTTTTCTCCGCCGCTCAACTGCGTAATGGATGAGGGACGTTTGCCCTTTGGTTTTGCCACGATGTCGATGCCTGTTTCTGCAAGGTTCTCGGGGGTTTCCAGTACCAGGTCGGCGGTATCCTCTTCGGTAAACAGGGCTTTGAATACTTTCTGGAAATTATCGCGCACTTTATTGAACGTGTCCAGGAACTGCTGGTTGGCCGTGGCCTCCACTTCCTGGATCGTTTGCATCAGGCTGTCCTTGGCGGTAGTGAGGTCATTCTTTTGTTCGAGTATGAACTCGTACCGCTTTTTCATTTCCTGGAAGGCCTCGATGGCGGTAGGATTCACCTCACCGAGGTTTTCCAGCCGTTTCTTCATGCGGTCCGATTTTTCCTGCAGCTCTTCTACCGGCGTATCGGAGGTTCGGGGCTGGTCGAGGATATCATCGAGATTGATCCTGAATTCCACGTTCAGCCTTTCCTTCATACCGGCCAGTTGCAGCTTTAATTCATTTACCCTGTCCTTGATCGCGCCCAGCAGGTGCTCTATATGTTCTTTCTCTTTCACTTTATGGCGCAATTCGCTCTCCTTTGCATTCAGCTCATTGCGCAGGTTATAGTAAGCCTGGTCAGCTTCGTTCAGTTTCTTTTCTTCTTCCTCTTTGCGGCGCAACAGGTTTACCAAAGAAGTTTCAGCGTCGCTCAATAGTTCTTCGCTTTCCAGGATATTCTCACCTGTCTGGCGGAGCTGCGAGGCATTGCTTTCTATTTGCGCTTTAAGATTGTTCAATTGGTTGTTCTTGAACTCGAGTTCCTGTTTCAACCCTGTTATTTTGCTTTGCTGGCGGGTAACCTGCAGGTTAAACTCGTTGTATGCGGCCGATGCCTGGTTATAATCTTCTTCAACGCTCCTGTATTCGTCCTCGGCCGTTTTTAGCGTAGCGCGGAGTTCGTTGAGCCTGGTCACCAGTTGCAACCATTCGTTGCGCGTGCCTTCTATCGATTCCATGGTTTGTTGCAGGCTGAGTTGCTGCTCTTCCATTTTTATGCGCGAAGACGCCTGCAATGCGTGCAGGTTCTCGATCTTATTTTCGAGCGAGAAGACAAGATTCGTCAGTTGATTGATGGCTTCCTGGGTCTGCCGGATGGCGTTTTCCTTTAATTGCTCATTGTACCCGATCACTTCATTGTGCCTGGCCTGGATGGTGGTTTTTAAACCCTGCACTATTTTTTCCTGCGCCGCAATTTCCTCGCGCAGCTTTTCCAGGTTCTTGGCCCGGCCTATTTTCTTTCCTTCAAACAGGCCCACGCTGCCGCCGGTGAGCGAATATTTTCCCTTAACGTATTTGCCGTGTTTTTCCAATACTACCGCGCCGTTGCTGTTGGTGAGTGCGTCCTCGCTCTCGGCAATGAACACATTGCCCAACAGGTGCATGGCCAGTTGGCGGAATTGCGGGTCTACTTCTATCACGTCCATTGCCGGAATGGTATTGTCTGGCTGATGTGCCGGCATGGGAGGCTCCTCGGTAAACTTTTCCAGCAGGAAGAAATTGGCCTTCCCCTTTTTATGTTCGTCCAGCAGGTGCACCGCCTGCAATCCTTCCTGCAGGTTGTTTACCACGTAATAGTTCAGGTATGGGTCCAGCACGTTTTCTACCGCTGCGCGATATTCTTCTTTTACATAAATGATGTCCGATAAAATAGGGGCCGTATGGTTCCATCCTGTATTGTTGTGCAGGAACTTCACGCTTTCAGGATAGCCTTCCATGGAATCGATCAGGCTCTTGAGCAGGTCATGCTCGTTCTTGCGCGAATCCAGCACGCGGTTTTCATCGGCCAGTTGCTGGCGCAATTGTTCCAGTTGCGATTGCGTTTGCAATATCTGGTCCTTGGTGCGTTCGTGCTGTTCCTGCAATTGCTGCAGGTCTGTTCTGCGGGTCTCCAATTCCTGTTCCTTGCCGGTCTTTTCTTCTTCCAGTTGTTTCAACTGGCTTTGGCGTACTTCGGCTTCTTCATCGAGTTGCTCGAGTGAACGCTCCAGGTTTTGAATGGATGTATCTGCAACGGCCACTTTCTTCTCAGCCTCGAACTGGCTGCGCTGTATGCTCAGGTTTTCATTGCGCAATGAATCGACGTGCATCCTTTTTTCATCGAACACTTTCCTGCTGGCCTCGACATTTGTCTTCAGGTCCTCGAGTTGCTGGCGCAGGCTTTCCAGTTTATTTTCCTCATCGCCTACCTGTTCCTGCGTAAATAAAATGCTTTCTTCCAGGCCCTTGAGCTGTCCTTCGCTTTTATCGAGGAAATCTTCCAGGCTCTGTGCTCGTTCCTTCAGGAAATTTAACCGTTGCGAGGCCAGGTTCTTATCGTTTTCCTTGCTCCTCAGCGTTTGCAGCAGGTCGTTAAATGCGTGCTGCATCGATTGCAATGTTCTTTCCTTATCGATGAAGCTGGTTTTTTCCTGTTCGATAGCGGCCTCTTCGGTGGCTATTTCGGCTTCGAGCTTTATTCTTTTATCGGTTTCCGCTTCTGATTGTTCGTTCAGTTCGCGGTAAGTGAGGTTAAAACCTTCCAGTGCCGCCTTGGCCAGCTCCACGCTGATTTCCCGGTAATCTTTCTTGATCTCGTAGTATTTCTCGGCTTTTTTCGCCTGGTTTTCGAGACTTTTCAGTTGGTTGTTGATCTCGAACAGCAGGTCTTCTATACGGGCCAGGTCCTGCTCGGTAGCTTCGAGCTTTTGGCGGGCTTCTTTTTTACGGGTTTTATAAATGGAAATGCCGGCGGCCTGTTCCAGCATGCGGCGGCGGCTGTTTTCTTTATCCTTGATGATATCGTCTACCATGCCCAATTCTATGATGGCATAGCTGTCGGTGCTGACACCCGTGTCCATAAACAGGTTCTGGATGTCTTTGAGCCGGCATTGCACGTCGTTCAGGCGGTATTCGCTTTCGCCGCTTTTATAGAATTTGCGGGTAATGGTGATCGTGCTGAATTCGGTGGGCAGTAGGTTTTTGGTGTTCTCGAATGTGAGGCTTACTTCTGCCAAACCGCTGGCAGAGCGGGTGCGCGAGCCATTGAACACAAGGCTATCCAGGTTCTCTGAACGAAGGTGGCTGATCTTTTGTTCGCCTATTACCCACCGGATACTGTCCACGATGTTGGACTTACCGCATCCATTAGGGCCGATGATACCGGTAACGCCTTCATCGAAATTTACGATCGTCTTATCGGCAAAACTTTTAAATCCTTTGATTTCTAAACTCTTTAATCGCACCGTTTCTCATTTTTAGGTAAGGAACAAAAATAACGGAACGCGCCTGAAAGATAGTATGGCACCTGCTTACGGGCTTGTTAATTATTCACGATTTGTACACAAAAAACATGTCACGATTAAATTGTGCAGGCGGTGTGGAAAAGATTATTTTCCCTTTCTTTGTATCCCGAATTAAACAACTTAAGATGAAAACTTTTTTAGTTCCGACAGATTTTTCAGAAACTTCCAAGAACGCAGCAAGGTATGCTGCTCATATCGCCAAGCAATACCCGGACATTCATATCATTCTTTACAATGTTTCAGATGAAATATCGGCAGGTTCCGACGGCACCCCGCTTGCCGATGATGACCACAGCCGCAAAAAGATCATGGAACTGGCGCTGGAAAGCGTCAGGATCGACCTTTCCCGCATCACCCAATCGAAAGTTACCTGTGTAGCCGAAGAAGGCACCGACCTTATCGACAGCATCGACCGTTTCGCCCGGCACAATGGTGTGGACCTGATCATTATGGGCATCACCGGCAGCACCCGCCTCGAGCAGCTTTTCATGGGCAGCAATACGCTGAAAATGGTTGAACGCGGCACCTGCCCCGTAATGATAGTGCCTCCGTTTGCCTTGTACAAAGGCATACAGGACATCATGATCACCTCCGACTTCAAGGATGTGGAGCGCACCATGCCTGTGAAGCCCATTCAAGGGCTGCTTGAGCTGTTCAGGGCCAACCTGCATGTGGTGAATGTTGACCATGAGCACTACGTGGAGTTGACCGAAGAATACAAATCCGAGCGCGCCAAGCTGGAAGGCATATTACAGGGTTACAATCCCCAATTTTACTTCATAAGGATGTACGATTTCATGGAAGCCGTTAACCAGTTTGTAGAGGATAAGGAAATAGACCTGATCGTAACGGTTCCCAAACGCCACTCCTTCCTCAGTGGCATTTTCAGGAGCAGCTATACCAAAAAACTGGCTTACCACAGCCACGTGCCCATTATTGCAGTGCACGAATAAATAAGCTGATCAGCCAACGGATATGGACCTCATTCAAGAGCATTATAACTCGATCGATGAAAAGGACAGGCTCACAGGCGGTACCGGGTTGCTGGAGGGTGAGCGTTCACGCATCATTATCGCGAGGCATTTAGGAGGCAGTACGCTCGACATATTGGATGCGGGCGGAGCTGCGGGAATTTATTCGTTCTGGCTGGCTTCGCTGGGCCACCGCGTTACCTTGTTCGACCTCGTGCCCAGGCACATCGAAACAGCCAGGCTGGTAAATCAGCAATCTCAACACAAGCTGGCGGGCATTGTACAAGGCGATGCCAGGGACCTTTCTTCGTTTGCTGATGCCAGTTATGACATGGTATTGATGATGGGCCCATTGTACCATCTTACAGAACAACCGGACCGGTTGCAGGCGCTCCGCGAGGCCAGGCGGGTGTTACGCCCCGGCGGAACAGTTATCGCCGCAGGTATTCAACGTTATGCTTCGCTGTATGATGGACTGGCCCGAGGTTTGATCGATGATCCTTATTTTGCAAGCATATTACAACAAGACCTGCAGAATGGCCAACACCGCAATCCGCGGAACACGTTGTATTATTTTACCACCGCGTTTTTTCAACTGCCGGCAGAAATGAGGGATGAAATGGCGCATGCAGGTTTCGCCGTTACGGAAACCCTTGCCGTGGAAGGTCCCGGTTGGCTCGCGGCCAACTTCGACGAACGATGGAACGATGAAGCGAAAAGAAAACAATTGCTGGAACTGATAGCATTGGTAGAGCACGATGAAAACCTGTTGAACATTACCCAGCATTACCTTGTGATAGCAAAAAAATAACCGCAATGCTGAGTTTCAGCCATGAAGTGTTTTTTGAAGTTGCCCGGCAGCTCAGCTTCTCCAAGGCCGCGGATGCATTGTTCATCAGCCAGCCCGCCATCAGCCGCCATATAAAATCGCTGGAAAGGCAATACCGCATTTCGCTGTTCGAGCGGAAAGGAAATTCCATTGCTTTGACCGATGAAGGCGCGCTGCTGTTCACGCACGTAAAAAAAGCCAAGGAATTGCAACGGCAGATGGAGTTCGATGTTACCAGCGCGGCGGGAAAGCAGCAGGCAAAGGGATCGCTCATCATTGGCGCCAGCACTACGGTTGCCCTGTACGTAATTCCCAAGGTGCTGTCCGCATTTCACCAGAAATACCCGCACATACGGCTGCGATTGGTGAACCGCAATTCAGAAAATATTTTGAAGGCATTGCTCGATCACGAGATCGACTTCGGCATCATGGAACAAAGGACCAAGATCAGCTCCGCCAAATACCAGTTTTTTCTCACGGATGAAGTAATACCGGTATGTTCCGCGAAAAGTGAATTGGCAAAGCGCAAAAGAATTGCCGCTGCCGAATTGAAAGAAATTCCCGTTGCCTTGCGCGAAAGGGGTTCGGGCACACTCGCCGCGGTGCTGGATGCATTGGAGAAGTTAAAGATCAGCATGGCCGACCTTGACGCAAGCATTTTTTTAGGCGGCACCGAAGCGCTGAAGAATTTTTTATTGAACGATGTATGTCTCGGCTTCCTTCCGCTACGCTCCGTTGTCAAGCAATTAAAGACGGGTGAGCTGGTGCGGCTTACCATTCCCGGCCTGCACATTACGCGTGAGTTTTTTTTCGTGCAACGGCAAGGCGCGGAACATGACAAGATCAACAACCTCTTCATTAAATTTGCACTCCAGCATTATAACAAGAAGTTATAGCGCATAAGCAAATCGACTTCAATCTGCGAATAAATCTGAGTAATTTGTTTCGGGTTATGCTCCAAGGACTCCTTTTTGGAGGGTCGGGGGTTGCGCTTATAATAATCGCAATGCCCTACGCATGACCTTGTTACCTCTCGTAATTGCAAAAAAAGCGCGGATATGATACTTACGCAACAATCACAGATCGTGTGCCTGGAATGTTCTCAATGTGGAACCGCTTACTCAGCTTACCAGCCACAAACCTTTTCCGAGTGCTGTAACCAACCCCTTTCAGCAAAGTACAATACCAACTTTCCCTTCAGTAAAGAATCGCTTATTGGCCGCCGCAACGACATGTGGCGGTACCTGGAAATGCTTCCAGTGCTGGAAGAGCAACACATCGTTAGTCTCGGCGAAGGCATGACGCCGATATTACATTTAAAGAAGCTGGGAGAAAAATATGGCATGCCCAACCTGTTGCTGAAAGACGAAGGATTGAACCCAACAGGCTCATTCAAGGCGAGGGGGCTAAGCATGGCCGTATCCAAGGCAAAGGAGTTCGGTGCCACCACGTGCATCATTCCTACTGCCGGCAATGCGGGAGGCGCCATGAGCGCCTATTGTGCCGCCGCGGGCATGCATGCCATCGTGGTAATGCCGAGGCACACGCCCGATGCATTTAAAGAAGAGTGCAGGCTGTTCGGCGCAGAGTTGATACTGGTGGACGGATTGATAAACGACTGCGCAAAAGAAGTTGCGAGATTGAAAAAAGACAAGGACTATTTCGACATGTCCACGCTGAAAGAGCCGTACAGGCTGGAAGGCAAAAAAACAATGGGATATGAGATCGCGGAGCAACTCAACTGGCAACTGCCCGATGTGATACTATATCCCACCGGTGGTGGAACCGGGCTTATCGGTATCTGGAAAGCGTTTACTGAGATGATACAATTGAAATGGATTAAAAGCAGGCTGCCGCGCATGATAGCCGTGCAAGCCGAGCATTGCAAGCCGGTGTGGGAAGTATGGAGCGGCAACATACCCAATGCAAAAGGATATAAGGCAAAACCATCTTTGGCCAATGGACTGGCCGTGCCCGAGCCGTTTGCGATGAACATGATCCAGGACGTGCTGCATAAATCAGGAGGATTGCCCGCAACGGTTTCAGAAGAAGCGATTGTACAAGGCGTGCATGAAATGGCCAGGCATGAAGGATTATTGGTTGCACCAGAAGGGGGCGCCATCTGGAAGGCCTTGCTGCAATTAACCGAACAAAAAATTATCAGGAAAGACGAAAAGATCCTGTTGCTGAACACGGGATCTTGTTACAAATACATGGAAAACATCCGGTAACTGACCAACCCTACAAAAAGTTACGGGTTATGCCCTAAGAACTCGCTTGAAGAATCATGCGTTACGGTAGTATACAACCGTAACGCATGAGCTCCGAAGGAGTCTTTAAGACATGACCCGTAACACTGTTCAGCTATAATGGTTCTCCGCGCAATTCATTTAAAATCCGAAGAGCAATCGCAAAGCACTGGTAAACTGCCTTACGTCCGAAGTGCTGGTCTCTGCAATATCGGTCAGGCCCGGAGTTACCCGCGCATTCACGGCCAGGTTGGGAGTGATTTTATAACCCAATCCAACATTCCAGCCCACGTTTATGTTCCTGTAAGCCTTCGATACATCTGTTTTTGCATCGTTGATCACTCTTTTTGCGTCCAGCAACAGCCCGATCTGCGGTCCTGTTTCAGCATATACGCCTGATTGCCCAAAGTCGTACCGCACCTGCACAGGCAGGTTAAGGTACCACAATCGATAGGTGTAGTCTACGGGAACATCGCCTTTGGTTCCCTGCATGCTGGCGTTGAGCTCGGGCGACAAGGAAAAATTGTTGCCTAAACGCCACACCATACCCAGTGCAACCTGGGCGCCTACCAGCAATGATGCATCATCGGTACCATCACCGGTGAACTTGGAAAATGTGGGGCCGCCCCCGAAGTAAAACATTGATCTTGTGGTTGAACCCGTGTTTTGCGCCATTGCAACCGTCATCATCGCACACAGGCCCAGAGATAAACAAATTTTTTTCATGGTCATCAATAATTTGGTGAAAAATTGTAAGCACAATTCTTTATACCAATTCCAATGCCATGTCCCATTTAGGCAGGTTACGATGTGCGGTAGGGGCCATTTATCTACAAAAACCCGCCAGTTATTTAAAAAATAAGTCCGCCTGTTGGCGGACTTACGTTAATGAGATCTGGTGCGCTGCTCTTAGAAAGCAAAACCGAGAGTGATACCGGTTCTGATACCGAAACCATCAATGCTTCCGATAAGATCGAATTCAGCATTGGGATCGCTCTTGTCTGTCAGCTTACCCTTGTTATAAGAAGGTCCTGCAAACAGGTCCAGCACGAAACCGCTTTCCCATGTTTTTTCCCAACCTATCAGGGCACCACCACCGAAGGAGCTGTAAGAAGCTTTTACTTCGGGATCAGTGTTCTTGAACTTCACGGTGAAGTTCTGGTAGCGAACGAAGGGGCCAACGTAAACACCGTTCAATGCAGTTCTGTTACCAGCGAAATAGATACGGTATTCAGGCGTAATACCAAGGCCGGAATATTTCAGATCGCTGATGCCAACACCGGTATAGAAAATACCGAGCTGAATTGAAGAGTTTGCGCTGATAGCTCTTTCGTAAGCTACGTTACCTGTAGCGAAAGCAAGAGACAGAGGATTCAGTTTAACAGCGTTTTGAACGCCGTTGTCCTGAGCTTTAAGGGCAGTAGCTGCAACTAACAAAGAAGCAGCAAGTAACACTTTTTTCATGGTTTCAAATGTTTGTGTTAGGGTTGTGTTTTAGAAGTTGCAAACATATACAACTTTGCATATAAACTAAATAGGCACACGCATTTTTTTTATTGTGTATGCGTGCAAATAAAAAAAACCACATGTTTATGTGACATGCGATTTTTAATAACGAACGAATAACAAATTTATTATTGCGCCATAAATGGATAACGATAATCGGTCGGAGGTTGAAATGTTTCCTTGATGGTTCTAGCGCTTAGCCAGCGGTATAAATTCAGTATCGAACCTGCTTTATCATTGGTGCCCGAAGCCCTGGCCCCGCCGAATGGTTGTTGTCCAACCACAGCTCCTGTAGGTTTGTCGTTGATATAAAAATTACCCGCTGCATTCCTCAGCATATTGGTGGCAAGTTCAATGGCCTCCCTGTCTCTCGATATCACTGCCCCTGTCAATGCATACGGAGAAGTAGAATCCACCAGTTTCAATGCTTCTTCAAAACGCTCGGCATCATATACGTGTAATGTCAACACAGGGCCGAATATTTCTTCGCACATGGTGATGTACCTGCCATCCTGCGCTTCTATAACGGTAGGTTCTATAAAATATCCTTTTGATTTATCGCACTTGCCTCCCACGATGATCTTCACGGAAGGATCGTTTTGCGCATTGTCGATATAGCTTTTTATTTTATCGAAGCTCTTTTCATCTATCACCGCGTTGATGAAATTGCCAAAGTCCTCCACGCTGCCCATCTTCATGCTCTTAAGTGTGTCCACGAGCTTTTTCCTGACCTCATCCGCCATATTGGATGGAATGTAAGCGCGGGACGCAGCAGAACATTTTTGTCCCTGGAACTCGAATGCGCCTCTTGCCAATGCCATTACCACTACATCGGGATCGGCGCTCTTGTGCGCTATCACAAAATCTTTTCCACCGGTCTCGCCTACTATGCGCGGGTAAGATTTATAATTGCCCACGTTCTCGCCAATGGTCTTCCACATGTTGTTGAACACACCCGTTGACCCGGTGAAATGAACGCCGCCAAAATCCCGGTGTGCAAAACATACTTTACCAATGGTGGGGCCATCTACATAAATAAGGTTGATGACGCCATCGGGCAGGCCCGCTTCTCTTAAAATGCGCATGAACATTTGCGCGGAATATATCTGCGTGTTGGCTGCCTTCCACACTACTACGTTACCGCACATGGCCGCCGATGTGGGCAGGTTGCCGCCGATGGCAGTGAAATTGAACGGCGTTACCGCCAATACGAATCCTTCGAGCGCACGATACTCCATGCGGTTGTGCATACCCGGACTGCTGATGGGTTGTTGCCGGTATATTTCACTTAGAAAATGAACATTGAACCGCAGGAAGTCAATGAGCTCGCAGGCGCTGTCTATTTCGGCCTGGAATACGCTCTTGCTTTGTCCGAGCATGGTAGTGCCGTTCATATACGGCCTGTATTTGCCTGAGATGAAGTCGGCCGCTTTGAGAAAGATGTTCGCCCGGTTTTCCCAGCTCATGTTTCCCCATGATTCTCTCGCAGCCATGGCGGCATTGATGGCCTGGTGCACGTGCGATTCATCGCCCGCATGAAAATGCCCGAGGGTATGCGCCAGTTCGTGGGGTGGATGAATGGGCGTTTTCCTGCCCGACCTTACTTCTTCCGATCCGATATACATGGGAATATCCATCTGCTGCGATTTCAATTCCTTTAATGTTTTTACGAGTGTTTCGCGTTCCGGCGATCCGGGCGCATAGTTGAATACGGGTTCGTTTTTGGGAAGGGGGTAATTGAAATAGCCGAGATTCATAGTAATGATTTACGATTTTAAATTGTTTAGTTCTCTTTCGACTGCATCAGGTACGCCTTGATGAATCCATCCAGTTCGCCATCCATCACCGGCTGTACGTTGCCCACTTCATAATCGGTGCGGTGGTCCTTGATCATTTTGTATGGATGGAAAACGTATGAGCGTATCTGTGAGCCCCATTCTATTTTTTTCTTATTGGCATTGGCCGCGTTCTTCATTTCTTCGCGGCGTCGCAATTCTTCTTCGTACAGGCGGCTCTTCAGCATCTTCAATGCTTTTTCGCGGTTTTCTCCCTGCGTGCGCGCCTGCTGGCATTCTACGATGATGCCGCTGGGAATGTGCTTGAGCCTTACCGCTGTTTCTACCTTGTTCACGTTTTGTCCGCCCTTGCCGCCGCTTCGATAGAACTCCCATTCCAGGTCGGCCGGGTTTACTTCTACTTCAATGGTATCGTCGACCAACGGGTAAACAAATACTGAAGCGAAAGAAGTATGGCGCCTTGCATTGGAGTCGAACGGTGATATGCGTACGAGGCGGTGCACGCCGCTTTCGGCTTTGAGAAAGCCATAGGCAAATGAGCCTTCAAATTGAAGCGTGGCCGATTTAATGCCTGCGCCCTCGCCCTCCTGCAGGTCGAGTTCCGTTACTTTCCAGCCTTGCTTTTCGCCGTACATGCGGTACATGCGCATGAGCATTTCGGCCCAGTCCTGGCTTTCGGTGCCACCTGCGCCAGAGTTTATCTGTAATACCGCAGGCAGCTCGTCCTCTGGTTCGTTGAGCGTGCTTTTAAATTCGGCTTCGTCTATTTGTTGTAATGCTGAAGTGTACGCTTGTTTCACGTCCTGTTCTTCTCCTTCGCCTGCTTTCCAGAAATCGAAGAGCACGGCAAAGTCTTCAACGGCGGTTTCCACCTGCTCGTACAATTTTACCCAGTATTCGTTGAGCTTGATGTCTTTCAGTATCTGGGTGGCGCGTTCGTTATCGTCCCAAAAACCGGGTGACAGGGTTAGTTGCTTGTCACGGATGATCTTGTCGCGGCGGTTGGCCACGTCAAAGATACCTCCCCAGTCCCTGAATGCGGGACCTCATATCCTTTAGTTGTTCCTGTGTCATAGGGCGCGAAGTTAAGGGATTTACGCTACGTCTTCCGAGTCGTATACAACCACTTTGTTCCAAAGGTTTGCGCACTCTTCTACGAACTTCAGGTGTATGGGATCGGTTTGATAACTGTCCTGGTCGGCTTTGTTGTTAAAGATCACCAGCCAGGAGATGGAATAGGAGCGGTCGATCACTTCGCGATCGGTGGCAGCGGGCTGCCCGATGTGAAATGTTTTGATGGTCTTTACTTTGGAGAGCCTTTGCAGGCCTTGCACGAGTTTGTCCTTGTCGGTTTTGCTGTCGGGGTTCTTTAACCAGAAATATACATGGTGAACGAAGATGTTCTTTTCGGGCATGTTGCTTTGCATTGTGGATGCAAATATAGCGGGTGTTGTGAGGGTTGCGGTGGTCAGGAATGCGCGGCGGTGCATGTTTAATTGGTTTATGCGGTCAAATATACCGCAGGGCAAATTCACATTTCGTAAGGTTTTCGCTTAAAGTTTTCTGTTTACATTACTGTCAAAAATCGGCTGATTGCTTAGCAAAACCTTTACGATATTGCTCCTGGCTTCTTGTTTAACTGCCCCGGGACAATCTCCACAAGCATTTACCTCTATAGAAGCATATAAGACCTTGCCGGGCGTAAGACTGATAACATCACTCGATACCAGCCTATTATCTCCGCATCCCGAAATAAGATTTGGAAGTTTTACGCGGCACCGGATGGAATTACACCCCGATGGAAAATACAAGCTGCTTCGGCGTGATTGCACTACGCTTACGACCCTTGATAGCGGCACATGGAACATTGCCTTTGAAAGAATGGTAGAAATACAATCGCGAATATTTGGGAAAAAGCTGTATGACGTACTGGAATATGGCAGGTTCATTATTCTGGTTGAGTCGGTAGAAAGGCGGAAATTCGTCGACTTATTCCGCGACCTGCAGGCAAACGACACAGGACCGTTTATATTTAATGATATATTGTATACGAAGGAAGATATAATTACCATGGGCCTTGGCATATACCATTTTGTAATTGAAAGGCGGCCGCGTTCCCAATTGACCTTTTAATGCTATGATATGCCCAAACCATTCAACCGGATCAATATGAAGTTACTCTTGCTGATAACCAGCTTATGGATTAGTGGGCGTCCATCAAAACCCTTGCCCGCACTCCACTATTTTTATAATAGCGGATGGATGATAGAAACCAGCAAGCATGCCATACTGATCGATTTTATCCCGCACCAGGCGTCCGGCAGCACATTTGATCGTGTAAAACAGATGCTGCAGCAGGCCGCTGCGCGCAACAAGAAGATACTGGTAATGGTCACGCACGACCACCAGGACCATTTTGACCCGGCCGTATTACAACTGCACAACGATGTTCCCGGAATAACATATATCCTTGGCTGGAATTACCAGGCGGCAACAGGAACTTCCATCCACACCCTGCTTCCGGGCGACAGCCTCATTCAACCTGCGTATAACGTTTACACACATACATCCACCGACGAGGGCGTTGGTTTCCTGCTGGAAATTGATGGCTTATCTATTTATCACGCCGGAGATCATGCATTATGGGCCGAGCAGATATTACAACTATTTACCGATGAGCTGAAGGCCATCCGCGGCAAAACCAAACAAATCGATCTTGCCTTTATTCCCGCAGCAAGAGGCATGTTTACCAAATGCGCTTATGATAGCGTGATAGGAAAAGGAATACAATTAAGCTTAGACATACTGCAACCCACCGCCATTGCCCTGCAGCACGTGGGCTGTGAAGAAAAGTTATCGACCTACCAACAGGCCTATATGAATTTAAACCTGCCAAAAGACCGGCGGGTATGGGTTCTTCCATCGCGTTATAACCAGGCTTTTCCATCGAAGGCAAATTAAAGCTCTATGAACAGGACCCGCATTGCAGGAACGATGTGTCGTGCATTTCTTACAACGCTATTGGCCATTGGCGCTTTGAGCGCTGCCGCACAACCAAGCAAATGGATCATAGCGGAAACCATCGACAGGGGCGATTACTTTTATATCCCTGCTTCCGCGCTTGCCGATTCAGTTCGCGTAATTGTTTACCAGGATAAAACGATGCAAAAAGCGAAACAAAATAAAAATCCTATCGAGCTTACCTGGGTAACGGGTTGTGTGGATGGATACTACAACCTCGTAATTACACCTGAACAAATATTTCTTTGTACAGCTCACGATAATCCTAATCCCAGCCGCTTGTATTGGGCTATGGACATAGACAGCATTCAATACACACAGATCAGAAAAGGCTTGAAGCAGCAGCCGCCTGCAGGCTTCGAGAACCAGTCAAGATCTTATACATCCTATATGCGGTATTGGGATGTGAAATACAAGGACACATTCACACTGCCGCAAGACGACTGGACCGATGCAGACCTGAAACGCCATGGAGCATTTTGTAAGCTGGAGATGAAAACACAGTTGAAAAAATTCTTTGCCGTTCTGAATACTTATCTTGATGCCGGTAAAAAACTTGCTATTCCCGATGAAGCCAGCATAAAAAAAATCAAACCTAAATATTGGGGCCGCTCCCGCAAGGATGCGTTGGAGAGCATCAATGATTGGACACAATGAAACGTTGACCGCTCAACAAAAAGCAGCAACAAAATAATAACCATGGCACTCCAATTGCATGTAATTTTGCATTTCCCATTCCTTCATTACACAAAACTAAACGCATGAAACAGTTTTTTACGCGCTTGTTGATTGTACTTTTTACTGTTAGCTTCCTCTCCACTCCTGTTGCTTCCATTGGCATGACGGTGCCGGCTTCAACCGCTCCTGCTACCGAACCGAGCCCCGCTGCCGTTAAGGCTGCTTTGGAAGAATTCAAAAGCCTTTCGCGCAAGGAACGCAAGTCCCGCGTGAAGGAGGCCAAAAAAACAATCAAGCAATTTAAAAAGGACACAAGAGCAGGCAAAGCCCCGTCTGATAACACGGTGCTGCTGGTGATACTTGCCATCCTGCTGCCGCCATTGGCCGTTTACCTGCACCAGGGCGAAGTAAATACAAAGTTCTGGATCAGCTTGCTGCTCACGCTGCTCTTCTGGTTGCCAGGCGTAGTGTACGCGCTGATCGTGATCCTGGGCGACGAAAGCTAATAATTGAAAACATAATAGGAGTCATTAAGTCATTGGGTCATTAAGTCATTGAGTCATTGAGTTTGATTAGAAATAACTAATTTGCTTACTACCTAATGGCTTAATGACTATGAAGCGACTCCTTTTCTTTTTGCTGCTGTTAATTGCGGCCTCATCCTTTGCGCAAGACACCGCCGCATATGCCAAACATTTATTTATAAAAGGAAAGGATACCCTTCCGTTCCGCATCCTGTACCCGCTGAACTACGATGCAAAAAAACAATACCCACTAGTGCTGTTCCTGCATGGGGCGGGCGAAAGAGGCAACAATAACGCATTGCAACTGGTGCATGGCGCAAAACTCTTTGCAGACTCGGCCAACAGGATGCGCTATCCCGCCATCGTGGTGTTTCCTCAATGTCCCATCACCGATTTCTGGGCTAATATCAAGCTCCTCAAACCGCGCACAGACAGCATACCCAATCAATTTGAATACGCTTCAGCCGGCGAGCCGCGGTCTTCCCTGCTCATGGTAACCCAATTGATGGATTCGCTGGCCCGCCTTAAAACGGTGAACAATAAACGAATATATATCGGCGGCCTCTCCATGGGTGGCATGGGCACATTTGAATTGCTATGGCGCAAGCCGGGTTTTTTTGCGGCTGCCTTTCCCATCTGCGGCGGTGGCGCTGAAAGTACGGCAGCGATCTATGGCAAGGATTTTCCAATCTGGATATTCCACGGTGCAAAAGATCCCGTGGTGGATGTGAACGATTCACGCAAAATGACCGCCGCATTGAAACAAGCCGGCGCCGATGTCCGCTATTCGGAATACCCAGCCGTTGGGCACGATAGCTGGACCAACGCCTTTGCCGAACCCGAGCTGCTGGCCTGGCTCTTCGGTCAACAGAAGCAGTAGCCATGCGCTCCGTAACTATCCGCTCGGTCCTCAACAAGCTAAAGCAAAGGGATTCCTGGTTCCTGGTCGACTACACCGTTAACCCATACGAGGGTTGCAGTTGCAATTGCCAGTATTGTTACATCCGCGGCAGCAAATACGGCGAGAACATGGCTGAAGCGCTCGCATTTAAAAGCAACGCTCCCGAAGTGTTGGCAAAGCAATTGAAGAACCGCGCATCCAAAGGGCAGCACGGATTCGTGGCGCTCGGTTCTGCAACCGATGCATACCTTCCGCAGGAATCCACGCATCGATTAACAGAAAGCTTTCTAAGGTTATTGCTGCAATACCAATTCCCTGTTTTTGTCAGCACCA
Organism: Chitinophagaceae bacterium; assembly: GCA_035628135.1. Classification (GTDB taxonomy): domain Bacteria; phylum Bacteroidota; class Bacteroidia; order Chitinophagales; family Chitinophagaceae; genus DASPKM01. The sequence continues at coordinate 415,026 of DASPKM010000006.1, forward strand.
AACGTACACTTATAACAAGGGACATCGAATTGTTGAAAGCAATTGATGAACAAGCCATTCTTCCGCCTGATCTTGCTACCAGCCTGGGGCGAGGTCTTATCCTGTCGGTTTCCATTTCGGGCATGGATGAACAAATTGCCCGCACATTGGAACCAAATGCCGTTCCGCCATTGGAGCGGTTGCAACTCGTGAAGCAATTAAAACAACAAGGTTTTCTGGTGGGAGTAAATGCCATTCCGCTCCTGCCCTTCATCAGCGATACAACGCAGGAATTGGAAAAACTCATTGCTGCGGCCAAAGAATACGGAGCTGATTATGTTCTGGCAGGCAGCCTCACCTTGTTTGGCGATGAACCAGCCAGCAGCAAGACCCTGTTTTATAAATTCCTGGAACGTTACAACATAGACCTGATACCTTACTACGATGAATTGTATAACGGTTTTCCCTACCCGCCGCGGCAGTACCAGGTGGCGCTGAAACAAAGAACCGCAATGCTTTGCAAAAAATACGATATTCGGGCCAGTATATTATAATATCTGATATGAATACCGCGCTCAAGGAAATACAGCAACAACTGCGCGCCAAAGGAAACCCAGATGCAAAGGATTTTTTCAGTACAATGGTACCCGGCTCACAAAAAATATACGGCGTTAAAACACCGGAATTGAATGCCCTGGCCAAAACCTATAAGGACCATGGGTTCGGGCTGGCGGAAGCTTTATGGAAGGCCGGCGCGCTGGAAGAAAAAATCATAGCCATTAAAATACTGGAAAAGATAGGCCGCAAAGACCCCGACCGCTTATTGAAACTGGTACAACAATTTTCAGGCGGCATCGATAACTGGGCAGTATGTGATGCGGTAGGTATGCAGGGACTGCGTTCCATCGTCAAAACACATCGCGAAGCAATATTCAAGCTTGCCAACCAATACAAGCGTTCGCCCAATTTCTGGAAGAGAAGGCTTTCTCTGGTTATGGTAGAATGGTACACGCGGGAACCATCGGCCCATGCCGATATCAAAAAACTGGTGAAGGCCCTTGAGAAAGACGATGAATACTATGTAAAGAAAGCGGTGGATTGGATCAAGCGCAACCTCGCAAAAAGTAAATGATCATCCTTATTTTTCTTGCGACTTGATCATTGCTTCGGCAACACGTACGTCTCCACATCATTTTTTGTAATGGCCTTGCCGGAAAGGATGATGAGCCGCTCCACTACGTTACGCAGCTCGCGGATGTTGCCCGTCCAGTTGTGCTGCTTCAATGCTTCGATGGCTTCCTTGTCTATCGCTTTTTTAGCGATGCCATAATCAGCGCACACATCCGCCAAAAAAGTATCTACCAGCAACGGTATATCATCCTTCCTTTCATTTAACGAAGGCACATGTATGATGATAACGCTAAGCCGGTGGTATAGGTCGAGGCGGAAGTTCTTTTCATCCACTTCCTTCAATAGATCCTTGTTGGTAGCCGCAATTACCCGCACGTCTACGCTGATATCCTTATCACCTCCCACGCGGGTGATCTTGCCTTCCTGCAGCGCGCGCAACACTTTCGACTGGGCATTGGCGCTCATATCGCCTATTTCGTCCAGGAACAGTGTGCCGCCATTGGCCTGCTCAAACTTGCCGATGCGTTGCTTGATGGCCGAAGTAAATGATCCCTTTTCGTGGCCAAACAATTCACTTTCTATCAGCTCGGTGGGAATGGCCGCGCAGTTTACTTCTATCAGCGGTCCATCGGCCCTGGCGCTTTTTTCATGCACCCAACGGGCCACCAGTTCCTTACCCACGCCGTTTTCACCGGTAATGAGTATGCGCGCTTCGGTACCGGCAACCTTGTCGATGGTATCCTTGATGCGGCGTATGGGCTCAGACTCGCCGATCATCTCCTGCACTTTGCTCACCCTTCTTTTCAACACCTTGGTCTCCGCCACCAATTGGTTCTTGTCCATGGCGTTACGGATGGTAATGAGCAGGCGGTTAAGGTCTGGCGGTTTACTGATATAATCGTAGGCCCCTTTCTTTACCGCTTCCACCGCGGTCTCGATAGTGCCATGCCCGGAGATCATAATTATGGGGGTATCGGCATTGATCTCTTTTGATTTTTCAAGGAATTCGAGGCCATCTACCTTGGGCATTTTGATGTCGCACAATACCACATCAAATTCTTTTTCCTTCAATTTTTTAAGGCCTTCTTCTCCATCTCCCGCCTCGTCTATTTTATACCCTTCGTACGAAAGGATCTCGCTCAATGTCTTTCTGATTGCTTTTTCATCGTCTATGATCAGGATGTTCGACATAATGGCTCCTCATTCCTTTGCATGCTAATAGTATGAAAGGAACTTTTAATGATTAATAACAAACTGGAATATGGAAAGAAACTCCATTTGAATCAGGGTTTCAAAAATACGGAATAATGAATTTGCTCTTGGCTGCGGCAATAATTTTGCCAGTTTTAAGCTGCGAGGCGCCCGGAGGTTATCATCTCCGGCACAAACCCGAACCCGCTATTGTTCCTTCCCTGCCCGTTACTGTTGAAGCAATTTCCCTGCCGCCCGGTTACGAAAGAATGGCCGCACCGGCCGGCTCATTTACAACCTGGCTTCGCCAGGTGCCCCTCAAAAAAAGCAATGTAGTGTATTTATATAACGGTTCGCCTAAACGAAACCAGAATGCTCAGTATGCCGTGCTGGACATCAGCGTGGGCAACCAGGACCTGCAGCAATGCGCAGATGCGGTTATGCGCCTCCGTGCGGAATATCTTTTTGCTTTCCAACAATGGGACGCGATCGTTTTTAAAGACAATGCATCCAGGGCATATTGTTACACCGGCGGAAACAACCGTGCTGCCTTCGATAGCTACCTGCGCCGCGTGTTTGGCTGGTGCGGCACCGCATCACTGGAAAAACAATTGACACCGGTAAGGCGGTTGAACCAATTGGAAGCCGGCGATGTATTGATCAAAGGAGGCTTTCCCGGCCACGCAGTAATAGTAATGGACGTGGCCGCGAACCGCAAGGGAGAAAAAATTTACCTGCTGGCCCAAAGCTATATGCCGGCCCAGGACATCCATATTCTGAAAAATCCTATGGAACCAGGTGCCTCACCCTGGTATAAAGTAGTTGATAACCAAGCCGTCATAACGCCGGAATGGACGTTTCAGCCGGGCCAGTTGCGGCGCTGGTAGGCACTACAGGTAAACCCTTATCGCACCAATACAGGAGGTTTAAAACATTGACAATGCGCAGCCTGATTGCTAATTTAGAGGCATTAATCCTTTGAAAATCTATTAATCCAATAAATGAGTCCTTATGAAAGCAGAACTTTTGATTACTCCTAAAGTACCCGGAAAGATCATGGCGAAGCTGGCGTTCTTAGGCGTGTTCCTGATGACTTGTGTATATGTATTCGTGCAGTTGCTGAACACAGCCATTCGTTTCTTATAGGAAAAATGTGCTTTAAAAATAAAGCCCCGTAAACCGGGGCTTATTTTTTTGAGTTACAGTGTGCATTGAACTATTTCTCCAGGTACATTAATTCCTTTGCAAGTTTTACAGTCCTGTTCACATCGGGCAAGGCGCCTGCCACCAGGTTAGGGGCATAGTGCAAGGGCGCGTCCGCAGCTGTAATGCGGCGCACAGGAGCGTCGAGGTAATCGAACCCTTCCTTTTGTATGCGGTATGCAATCTCCGATGATACTGAGCACATGGGCCATTGCTCTTCTATTATCAGCAGCCGGTTGGTTTTTTTCACCGATTCTAAAATTGTCATCCAGTCAAGCGGGCGTATCGTACGCAGGTCTATCACTTCGGCGTTCACACCTTCTTTCTCCAATTCCGTGGCCGCGCCAAGCGCTACCTTCATCATCTTATTCCACGATACGATGGTTACATCGCTGCCTTGTTTCTTAACGTCGGCCTTGCCGATGGGTATGATGTATTCTTCCTGGGGAACCTCCCCTTTCTCGCCATACATCACTTCACTTTCCATGAATATAACGGGGTCTTCATCGCGGATGGCTGCTTTCAGCAACCCCTTGGCATCGTAGGGATTTGAGACCGATATTACTTTGACACCAGGAATATTTGCATAATAGCTTTCAAATGCTGTGGAGTGCTGTGCGCCCAATTGTCCCGCCGAGCCGTTGGGCCCGCGGAAAACGATGGGGCAGCTGATCTGGCCGCCGCTCATGGCCAGCATCTTAGAAGCGGTATTCAGTATCTGGTCCAGGGCCAGCACCGCAAAGTTCCAGGTCATGAACTCTACGATGGGACGTAGGCCGTTTTGTGCTGCGCCCACACCAATGGCAGTAAAACCCAGCTCTGAAATGGGGGTATCGATCACTCTTTTGGGCCCGAATTCGTCCAGCATGCCCTGGCTTACTTTGTATGCCCCATTGTATTCCGCCACTTCCTCTCCCATCAGGAACACCCGCTCATCCCTGCGCATTTCCTCGTTCATGGCTTCGCGAAGGGCCTCGCGGAAAGCTATCTGTCTTGCCATTCAGTTTTTCAATTTTGAGGGGCAAAAATAAGGGTTAAACTCCAAATGTGTCCAAAGCACTCTTAGCAGCGTGAAGTACGGCTGCGCATCGTCCACTCATCGCCTCTAAGTGGACATACGTCAAACAAATTTCCCTCAGGCCACCGCCCGCGATATGTTTGAAAAAAAATTCAAATGCAACCAACATCGCGGCACGCTTATATCGATTGGCTTCGCATCCTCGCAATCCTCGGCGTACTGTTCTTTCATGCTGCCATGCCTTTTGCGGCGGAAGAAGACTGGCATATCAGGAACAAGGAAACCAGCAATGTGCTGCTGGAGTTCAATTACTGGTTAAGCCGCTTCAGGATGCCGCTGCTGTTCTTTATTTCAGGCGTGGTAAGCTTTTACATGATGCAGAAAAGATCGGCCCTTTCTTTTATAGGATTGCGGTTCCGCAGGCTGTTCATACCGCTGCTATTTGGTATGCTGGTAATTGTTCCGCCGCAAGTGTACATGGAAAGGCTCACGCAAGGCTTTACCGGCTCTTACTTCGAATTTTATCCCAGCATTTTCCAGGGCAAGCCCTACCCCGAAGGCAATACCAGCTGGCACCATCTCTGGTTCATCGCATATCTTTTTGTGTACGACCTGGTAGCCGCACCATTGTTTGCATGGATGGCATCGGCCAAAGCAAAAAATTTTATACAAAGACTGAGCTGGCTCGCAAAAGGAAGACGCATTTACCTATTGATGATACCAAGCATTATCGTATATGCATCACTGGTACTTCAATTCCCGCGTACAGATGATCTTATCCATGATTATACTTATCTCCCTTACTGGTTCTTTTTTCTGCTGATGGGTTTTATTTGCATATCAAATACCGCGCTCATGGAAAGCCTGGAAAGAAACCGCCGCAGTTCCTTGCTGCTTGGATTGCTGTTGTTCGCCGGCATGAACTACATGCGTTGGAACAACCTGGAGCCCTGGGATATACATCCCGGTACCTGGCAGAACAATCCCTGGACGTATGGATATCTTGCTATGATCCCCGCCATGGCCTGGACCTGGATATTCGCGATCACCGGGTATGGCAAAAAATACCTGAACAGGAAAACGGCTTTTTCCAACTACGCCACCCAGGCAGTATATCCTTTCTACATCGTTCACCAAACCGTGATCGTAATACTTGCTTACTACGTGGTGCGGGCCAATGATGTTGTATTTGTGAAATACCTGTTCCTGGCATTTGTATCGTTGTTTGCGTCTGTTGCCATTTGCCACCTGCTAATACAACCTTATAATATCACGCGCTTCCTGTTTGGAATGAAACCAAAGCAAGACCCGCAGGTCAAACATACCCAATCAGCAATCACCAATGCCCAGCATGCAACTTCTCCCCAGGAGCCTTCGCGGACGAACATCCAACCAGAAATGGCGTAACTTGAAAAACAGATGAGCATATTCTTCCGCTATATCTTTCCACCGTTGTTCGGGTTGCTGATATATACCAGCCTGCGGCTCGTAAACGATATCATTTCAGGCACGCAATTCTGGAAACGCCACTGGAGCATCAATGCCATTGAAGTCGCCTCCTGCATCATCGTGAGCTATTTCTTTGTATTCATCATTCATTATTTCGTAAAAAAGTTCAGCCTGCAGCAACCCGCTAAACCCACAGCACGCATGATATTGAAGGAGTTTGCCACCGTGTGCTTTTTTTGCCTGCTGGTACTGAACCTTACCGTGATTCCCGTGGCGGCCCTTACCGATGATGGCTTGCAGTTATACGATGTCGTAAACATCAACCTTATTCCATTATTGTACCTGCTGTTGTACTATGCAGTGTTACGTGGCAATGCTTCGGTAAAGGCGTTTTATGAACAACAAGTACAAATGGAAAAACTGCGCAACGATCAATTGGATACCGAACTGAAATTTTTGAAAGCGCAATACCATCCGCATTTTTTGTTCAATGCCCTTAACACTATTTATTTCCAGATGGATGAAGACGTGGCAGCGGCAAAAAAAAGCGTGGAAAAGTTCTCGGACCTGCTGCGCTACCAGTTGTACGACCAGCAGCAAACTGTTGCCGTAAGCCAGGAGATGGAACACTTGCAGAACTTTGTTGCGCTGCAACAGGTACGAAGCCCCGAGAAGCTGCGGCTGGAAATGAACATCAGCCCTTCGTTGAACGGCCAGCAGGTATATCCGCTGCTATTTTTGCCTTTGGTGGAGAACGCATTCAAATACGCCGGCGGCGAATACATTGGCATAACCGCTACCGGAAATGAAAGGGAAATATTGTTCGAAGTAAAAAATTCCATTCCCGGTCTTGCCATTCCCGGCCGTGCGGCCGGCATCGGCCTGCAAAACCTGGAAAGAAGACTGGAATTGCTGTACCCCGGCAGGCATGAACTAAAAACGGGAAAGACCGATAATAATATGTATATAGCCAGCTTAAAACTCAGGTTGTGAAAATCCGTTGCATTGTTACCGACGATGAGCCCATAGCCCGTAAAGGATTGCAGGGTTACATCGAAAAAATAGACTTCCTTGAATTGGTAGCGGTTTGCGAAAATGCGCTGGAGCTCAACTCCGCGCTGAAGCAACAGCCCACGGACCTCTTATTCCTCGATATTGAAATGCCGTACATGACGGGCATCGACTTCATGAAAAACCTTTCAAACCCGCCGAAAGTGATCTTTACCACCGCCTATGATAAGTACGCCATCCAGGGTTTTGAGCTGGAAGTGCTGGATTATTTGCTAAAACCGATTTCGTTCGAGCGTTTTGTAAAAGCAGCCAACAAGGCCTATGAATATTTTAAAATGAACATTGCAGCGCAGGCAGGCAGCGGGGCTGAACCGGATCATTTATTCGTGAAGGCTGATAATAAGCTGGAGAAAGTCCGCTTCGATGAGATACTGTTCATCGAAGCTTTAGAAAATTATGTAGGCATTTATACTACTGCTAAAAAGATCATCACGCATTCAACCCTCAAGGCCTTGCAGGAAAAACTGCCGCCGCAGCGGTTCATCCAACCGCATAAATCATACCTGGTGGCCATTGACAAGATCAATTCCATAGAGGGAAACATATTGCACATACAACAATACCAGGTGCCCATTAGTAAATACCAGAAAGAAGAACTATTAGAGCGGATCGTGAACAATGCATTATTAAAAAAATAGTTTGTGGTTTACAGTTTGCGGTTTGTTGTTAACTTCAACTACAAACAAAAACTTTATGCTCCGCCGTTCTTTCCTGCAAACCGTTGGCGCACTTGCCGGCGCATCGGCCATCCCGCTTCAATTGAAAGCTGAACCCTTTCGCGGCAAGCCTATCCGCTTTGCCCACCTGACCGATATTCATGTCAAGCCGGGCGAAATACCGGAGAAAGGCATGGCCAGTGCACTAAACCATGTGCAAATGCTGAAGCAAAAACCCGACTTCATTATCAATGGCGGAGACGCTATTATGGACGCGCTGGGGGCGGATAAACCGAAGACCCAAACGCAATTCAACCTTTTCAAGGCCATACTAACGAAAGAAAACAGCCTGCCCATCTATCACACCATCGGCAACCACGACGTATGGGGATGGTTCGCGAAGGACAATGAAAACATGAAGGCTGATAAACTGTATGGCAAGCAATGGGTGGTAGAGGAATTTGGCATGCCAAAACGGTATTACAGCTTTACCAAAGGCAAATGGAAGTTCATTGTGCTGGACAGCACACAACTCAATCCCGCCGGAGGCTACATCGCTTACCTCGATACCGACCAGTACGCCTGGCTGGAACAGGAATTGAAAACTACTCCCGCAAGCAGTTTTATCTGCATGGTTTCTCACATACCCATTCTTTCTATTTCCGCGGGTTTATTCTTTAATAAAACAGAAGAAAATGGTGATCTGAAGATCCAGCGCAACCTGATGCATACCGATTTCTTTACGATAAAGAAACTATTTGCCCAATATCCCAACATACGCGTATGCATCAGCGGGCACATTCATTTGCAGGACGAATTGGATTACCTCGGTATAAAATATTACTGCAACGGCGCTGTTTCCGGCAGTTGGTGGAATGGGAAGTTCCAGGAATTCGGGCCCGCCTATGCCATCATGGAATTGTACGACGATGGAAACACCAAACGCACCATGATCAGCTATTCGTAACCATTACTGGCCCCGCAATGCATCGTCGTTGTTAATGGTCTTTTTTGCCTTGCGCGGCGTGTTGGATTGTTGCAACCTGCCAAACCTGCAATTGAAGGAGAGCCTGATGCCACGGGTGTAATTAATATTATCCTCGTGCTGCTCGAAGCTGGCGGTAACAAGATTATTCCTCACACGCGTTCCTTTCATAAATGGATTGGCAAGGTTGCTACCCTGCACAGTCTGGGGCAAATGCCGCGGTAAGTTTTCACTTTTTACTTTTAACTTTAACCAATCATGCGGCGTATATATTCTCTCGGATTATTTTGTTTGCTCTGCTGCGCGTTGCACGCTCAGACCGTTGAAATATTAACGGAAGGGACCAAAACTTCCATCCGCGGGCTAAGCGTGGTAAACGACCGCATCGTTTGGGTAAGTGGCAGCAACGGCACCATCGGCCGAAGCCTCGATGGCGGCATTACCTGGAAATGGTCGATCGTAAAGGGATTTGAAAAGCGCGACTTCCGCGACATTGAAGCATTCGACGCTACAACCGCTATTGTAATTGCCGTGGCAGAGCCGGGCAATATCTTAAAAACCATCGATGGTGGTGAAACCTGGAAGGTTGTTTACGAAAACAAAACGCCCGGCATGTTCCTCGATGCAATGGAATTCTGGAACGAACAAAGCGGCATTGTATTGGGCGATCCCATCAACGGTAAATTTTTCATCACCCGTACGTTTGATGAAGGCAATACCTGGACCGACATCGCTTATCAAAACTTGCCCGCTGCCGACAGCGGCGAGGCTTGCTTTGCAGCGAGCGGCACCAACATACGCGCACTGGACCGTGACGAGGCCTGTTTTGTAAGCGGCGGCAAGCGCTCCCGCCTTTTCTGGAAGGGCAATCCCATCGATTTGCCAATTGTGCAGGGTACTGAAAGCGCAGGCGCCAACTCCATCGCAGTGCGCGACAGGAAAAAACTCAGGGGCAGTTTGCATTTTGTAGTAGTGGGCGGCGATTTTTCAAAAGACAGCATCGCAGATAAAAATTGTTTTATTACTTCCGATGGCGGCAAAACCTGGAAGGCGCCGCAAAAGCCACCGCATGGTTACCGGTCATGCGTGGAATACATCACCGACAAGCGATTAATAACCTGCGGCACCACAGGCGTGGATGTTTCAAGTGATGGAGGCATGAACTGGCAGCTCATTACGCGCAAGGGATTTCACGTATGCCGAAGGGCCAAAGAAGGAAGCTCTGTATTTCTCGCTGGAGGAAATGGAAGGGTCGGCAAACTGGTGTGGTAGCTCAGCCATACCTTGTAAATGTCATGAAATATTAGAGGGCAGCAGCAGGATAAGGGCACGCATGGTTTAAACAGCCACGGGTGCTTTAATGGCCGGATGGAATTGATAATTTTCGAGTGTAAAGTCTTCGAAACTAAAATCGAAGATGTTCTTTACCGCGGGATTCAACCTCATTCTGGGAAGCGGGTAAGGGGTACGCGTAAGTTGCAGCCTTGCCTGCTCCACGTGATTGCTGTATAAATGCACATCCCCGAAGGTGTGGATGAATTCGCCGGGTTGCAGGCCGCATACCTGCGCCACCATCAGGTTCAGCAGCGCGTACGATGCAATGTTGAAAGGCACGCCTAAGAACACGTCGGCGCTGCGCTGGTACAATTGGCAGCTTAGCTTTCCATCGGCCACATAAAATTGAAACAGGGTGTGGCAGGGCATCAAGGCCATTTTCGGCAGGTCGGCCACGTTCCATGCGCTGATGATCAGCCGCCGGCTATCGGGATTGGATTGGATTTGCTTAATAAGATCGCTTACCTGGTCAACCGTTCTGCCATCGGCGCCTTCCCAACTACGCCATTGCTTGCCGTATACGGGCCCCAGCTCTCCTTCTTCATTGGCCCATTCATCCCAAATGGATACGCCATGTTCTTTCAGGTAGCGGATATTGGTCTCGCCTTTCAGGAACCAAAGCAATTCGTGGACGATGCTCTTAAGGTGAAGCTTTTTGGTGGTTACCAGCGGAAATCCTTCCTGTAGATCGAACCGCATCTGGTAACCGAAACAACTGGTGGTTCCGGTGCCGGTGCGGTCCGTTTTGGATACGCCTTTGTCAAGGATATGCTGCAGCAGTTGCAGGTATTGTTGCATGCCGCAAATTAACTAATTAGTATTTTGCTAATTAATTAATTTGCCCACATGGACACCCTTGCGATCATTAGTGTTTTGATAATAATAATCAATGTGTTTGTTTCCTATAAAGGATTCAAGGACCATGCTTTTTTTCAGCGCTATGCCTTCGGTGTGGATAAAGTGCTGCTGCAAAAAGATTACAAAGTGCTGGTGACGTCTGGCTTCCTGCATGTGGGTTGGGTGCACCTTATCCTGAACATGTTTTCGTTGTATGTTTTCAGCGAAGGGCTTGAAAGCTATATCGGCGCGGTCAAATACATGCTCATCTATTTTGCCAGCCTGCTGGGCGGGGGATTGTTCAGCCTATTGGTACACAAGAACCACGGGGATTATACCGCGGTAGGCGCATCGGGCGCGGTGTGCGGCATTATCTTCGCGTCCATTGCATTATTCCCCGGCATGGGGGTAGGCTTCTTCTTTATACCGGTGTCCATTCCGGCCTGGCTGTACGGAATTGCATTTGTGTTGTATTCCATTTATGGCATCCGTTCAAGGTCTGATAACATCGGGCATGAAGCGCACCTGGCCGGCGCACTGGTGGGATTGATCACGGCCGTATTATTGGTTCCGCGATCGCTGGATTACAATCTTACCACGATCCTGCTGATATTTATTCCTTCGGTGATATTTATCTATTTCATTGTGCGAAGGCCTGCCACACTGATGGTGGACAACCGGTATTTTAAAAAGCGTCATTTCCACACTATCGACGACAGGTACAACATCCATAAAAAACAAAAGCAACAGGAAATAGACCGTATACTGGAAAAGATCCATCGCAGGGGAATGGGAAGCCTTACGGAAAAAGAAAAAGACTACCTGAACAGGAATACCTGAAAGATAGTCCATCCGGGATATAGAAATTGAGATTCGAGATCAATATCCTTCAACCGACGTCTGCAAAAACCTTCAAACCTCAAACCTCAATTTCACATCTCCCAATGTGATCGTTAGCCCACTTTCTGGTACCTTCTGCTACAATTCTCGCGGCACTGCGGGTTAAAGATCAATTCTGTATCGCTCTTCCGGTCGAAATAAAATATTTCTTTATTGTCGCCGGAGGCGCTTGAAAGTTCAACGCGGTTTGCATCGATTATCCTATAGCGGCTGAATCCTTTTGAAGCAAATGGAGAATTACCTGAGAACATCACTTCTCCCGCTGCTGTAAAAGTAACTTCATCGGGATCCGTTGCAGGCATCCACTGGCCGGTACCGTCGCCCCTGTCCTGGAAAAATTCAACCAGGCGCCATTTGCCTACCAGCACTGCTTTATCGGTGGGATTTGATGCTGTACTTGCTGTAAGGGTGGTGTCTTCGGGTGCGTCGTTCGATTTCTCGCAGGCCGTTGTAAAGGCTAGTGCGCATGCGAGGAAGAGTGTCCATTTCATAGTAAAGAATTTTCTGGTTTATAAAGGATAGTTTATTTAAATGTTGAATCCAAATATGATGCTAAACCGCTGCTTATGTCAAAACATCCCCGCTCCGGGGCGCATCTTATCCATGAAATTCCACAATTCACCGTTCTAAGGCTTTTCATGTAGTGGAATGTTATACTAAAATGCAGTCGGGGCCCGTTAATGCGGGTATAATCTTCACCAATATCCAATCCTGTGATGAACAGATTTCTGTGTGTGATACTGCTAACCAGCCTGGCTGCGGCCTGTAGTAAATCGGCCGACCTCCCAACCACGCAAAGCCAACTGGTGCCGGATGGTTATACCGCTTATATCATTAAGAAAGGCAATCATTACTCCGAAAACAACGACAACCGCTCCATTCACCTGAACAAATTAAAATTCAAGGCACAGTTCGATAGCAGTTGCATCTATAAAACTGTGAAGGAAGCGAACATGAACGACATCAATAAACTGTATGGGTTCAGCGATTGCAATTCGGGCCATCATGAAAACAGCGCCCGCTTCGGCTGGAGGTGGAATGGCCACGGAATAGAGATTCACGCATATTACTATATTAATAACGTGCGGCAGTCAAAATTTCTAGGCACCGTTGCGCTGAATGAACCAGCCGCGATGAGCATTACTATATCAGGGAACCGCTACTTATTCGAACTGAACGGAAAAACGGAAAGCATGCCGAGGAATTGTACAAATGAACATGCCGATGGCTACCAGTTGTATCCTTATTTCGGGGGAGATGAAGTGGCCCCGCATGATATAAGGATATTGATAAAAGAAATCACCGAGTGATGTGGACTGTGGCGGGCTCGAACCGCCGACCCCTACTCTGTCAAAGTAATGCTCTGAACCAACTGAGCTAACAGTCCGTGAAATACAAATCTCTTTAAAGAAGTTCAAATATCCAAAGCATTATCGGCGCTATTCAAAAGCGTTCGATTCTATATCCCTCTCCGTTTCATTTCTTTCTTTATCAGCGCCAGTTCTCTTCCCGTTTGCCCTGAAACAGAGCTATTTTCCTGCGCACGCCGCATCAAATAAGGAATTACGTCCCTGATAGGGCCAAAAGGAAGGTACTTGCTCACACTGCAACCAGCCTTTGCCAAATTGAAAGTGATATTATCGCTCATGCCATACAACTGCGAAAAATGCACGTGCGCATGATTAAGCGGCAATTTTTTTTCCTGCAATAATTCCGTTGCGTACAGGTTGCTGTATTCATTGTGAGAAGCCACTACCATGCTTACACTATTGATATTGTCTACGCAGTACTTAACGGCGAGATTATAATCGCTGTCGGACGCTGCTTTATCGGGCTGGATGGGCGAAGGATAATTCATTTGGGCGGCGCGCTTCCGTTCTTTTTCCATGTACGCGCCCCTCACCAGTTTTGCGCCTAAAATAAATCCGCGTTGCATCGCGGCCTCGAGTGAATCTTTTAAAAACCGGAGACGGTCGTGCCGGTATAATTGATAAGTGTTGAACACGAATACTTTCTCGCGGTTGTATTGTTCCATCATCAAAATAGCCAGCACATCAACAGGGTCCTGTATCCAGGTTTCTTCGGCATCGATGAATACTCCTACATTTTTCTCCGCCGCTATTCTGCAAATGCGGTGAATGCGCTCGTGCACGCGTTGCCATTCGGCCTTTTCATCAGTTGTCAAGGATTCAACCGCTTTTACATAGCGCTTCATCAGGGTGCCGGCATTGGCTTCTACCGAATGATCGAGCTTTTCCAGCAAGCCAAACCGTGCAAATGCCGTAACCTTAATGCTCATGAAGGGAATGCTGGGTTGGGTAGATGCGTATTTGATTACGCGAATGAACTCTTCTGTGGCCTGGTTAAAGCCTTCTTCACCTGATTCTCCACCTTCTACACCGTAGTCTAAGATCGATTGTACGCCATATGCCGCCAACCGTTCGGCCACGAGAGCGGTCTCTTCCAATGTTTCACCACCCACAAATTGTTCGAATATGGTACTTCTTACAAGGCCTTTAATGGGAAGCCTGGCTTTAAAAGCCCAGGGCGTGATCTTCAGCCCTAGTTTAACCAGCCACTCCTTTCCCATGGAAGCAAAGAGGAAATGGGCTTTTTTGAGTTGTTTATCGGTTTTATAGGCAAAGGCATTTTCAGTATTATCAAAAGAGATCCTGGGATGATGATCCATATGGCATTCAATAAATAGCCGCAAAAATAAAGGGAAAGCGGCAGATTATTTATTGGTAGAAACATTGCATTCCACTTTCCAACCATCCTTGCCGTGGCGGTAAATGGATACCCAGGCAAAATCAGTGGTGTCCACGCTCTTCTTGCTCAGGCTATCTGTCCTTGAAACAATCACCTGTTTTTGAATAATTGCATATGCAAGCGATCCATCGTCTGAAAATCTGATCTGCGGCTCTTTCACATCGTCCCATTTGATGAACTCCACGCTGTCGAAATAACCCTGTATCCTTTTCCTTCGCTCCTCCATGGTAGCAGTCCTCACTTCTCCCCTGTTCACCGATACCATGCTGTCTGAAAACTCAGACATAAATAAAGACGCATTCTTTTCAAAATGCGCCTTGCGTTCCTGCCGGATCAATGCCAGAATATCTTCCGTGTCTTTTGCCTGGTTGCGATCGTTGGTGCTGCAAGCTATGGTAAACAATAATAAAACCGGTATGCATACCGGGGAAGAAAACAGTTTCATAAACGGTGGTTTTAAAATTGAAACTACTTGCTTGTCCCAATTTTTTGTTACCGCCTATCATGTAACTGCCGGTTATTATATGTGCATCATTTCACGCGTTTCCATATCTCGTTCAGCGGCTCGCCTCTGGAACTGAGGCCGCTGTGGTGCCATGCGCCATCTTCTATTTTGCCATCGAAAGTCAGCGACGCGCCCACCCTGCTGTTGTCGCGGGAGAAAAATTCGATGTTCTCGGTATACTTTCCATTGGTGAAAGTATAAGTTCCTCCACCGGTCCCATAAAAACCCTTGACCTCGGGATTGATAGCTACCCATTGAAAGCGCGTGCCGGACAATAATTTTAAAGTTTTGCGTGGACCAGGCCTCGACTCCACGATCTTTCCATCCTGCATACGGCCACTGATGCGCCAGTTGCCTGCAAGGGCGCCGGTTCCATTATCCAGTCGCTTATAGGTTAGTTTGTGGTTAGAGAAATTCATCACGAACTCGTTGTTGCTGATGGTCACCGGCACAACCAGTTGCTGGCCCACTTTGGTGCTGTCCTGTGTATTGAACTCCGCGTGCACCGTGAGTTGCCCATCCTTTAGCTGGTACGGGCCACCTGAAGTGCTCACGAACCGCTTATTTGTCTTATCGTATACACTTCCAACAGCATATCCATCTATAAATATCCAGGTAAAGGTATTGGTGCCGTCTTCCATTTGCCACGCCCCGGCAATAGGGTCAGTTTGAAAATGGTTTGCGGCATTAAAACTGCTGGCGGCAATTATAAAAGCCAGCATAGCTAAGCAGGTGATAATGCGGTTTGTTTTCATGATGATGTATTTTATAGTAGGTGCAATCAGGTTTACAGCATCTTTTTCATGAGCCAGTCGCGCTGCACGTCGCTCCCCAGCACAAAATCGTGCTCCCCAAATTTCTCGAATCCCCATTTAATATAGAACTGAATAGCCCGCTCATTTTTTTCCCACACTCCCAGCCATACCACCCGTTTGCCGGTTTCGAAGGCAATTTCGATGCATTTTTTCATAAGGGCATTGCCGATCCCCTTGCCGATCATCGACTGTACTGAATAAATACGGGCGATTTCGATGGAGGGCAGCCCGTCCAGGTCGCCGGGAGGGTCGCCTTCCCGCATACGCGCATAGCCTACGGGTTCGTCCAGGTATTCGGCAACGATAAATATATTTTCCGGCGCGCCTACCTCCTGCACCAGGCGTTGCCGGGTGAACTGTTCGTTCATGAACTTGTCCATGTCCTCCTGGGTATTAGCGCCGGCGAACGTGTCGTAAAACGTGCGCCTGCTCAGATCGGCGATCATTTCAGCGTCTTCGGCGGTGGCGTAGCGAACGGTGATGCTCATAGGCGTTGAACTGATGTCGCAAGTTATGGAAATCCCGTCGCACGCCGCAATCCAACCTGCTGATATCCACACGCATTACGACATACGACGCCATTGGCAGTTACTTCTACGCAATCGCTAACACTCCGCAGTTCCGCAACCGCATATTTGCACCGGTTAATCTAAAAACAATCAATCATGAAAAAAACAATCATTCTTATGTTATCTACAGCTATTACCGCTTCAGCGCTGGCACAGCCGGCCAATGCCGATGAACAGGCAATTCAAAAGATCGTGTCTACCATGGAGACAGGCTGGGTCGAGAAAAAAGGGGATGTATTCGCTTCGGTGTTTGCAGATGTGCACGATTACATCGTATGGAATGGATATTATTTCCCTAACATGAACCGACAGGGCAACGCGGCGGCCCACCAGGGATTGTTCAACGGGGTGTACAGGAATTACGATGTGAAATTTAAGATAGATAAGGTCAGGTTCCTGCGTAACGACCTCGCCCTCGTGCACGTCTATGGTGGCGGGTACGAAAAGGGAAAGACCCCGGAGCATCCCACCGTACTCATGACCATGATCATAGAAAAGAAAGACGGCGACTGGAAAGTGATATCTTTCCACAACATGGACCTGGAAGCATTTGAGAACAAGGAAATTGCAGATAGGAGCCCGATGCCACTGAACGTAATGTACGCGGGCTGGTACAAGAAATAAAGGTTCACCCTATAAAATTGTTATCTTAAACCGATGACCGTCGCACGACCAATCCTGCTGTTTTTTTTGGCTGTCTGCGGTTGCATGGCAACCATCGCGCAAACACCGGGCAATTCCGTATACCGCGCTGATTCCATGACCAGCATCCATCACCTGCAGCCGCTGGTACTGGTGGATTCATCCAGCAACATCTCGGATGAAACCATTATTAACGGAAGCATGGATGGAAAATTCAGGCCGGCAACGGAATACCCGAAGCGTTTGGATCAATCGCTTACGTATTGGCTGCGGTTCAGGATAACAAGCGAAACAGGCATACATAACTGGTGGCTTGCATTGCTATCGCTCGACCTCGATCACACATATACCCAGCATTACTATGCACAGCATGAATACATGGATGTATATCAGATAAGCGATACCGGGCCTGCCTTGCCGGCAG
Organism: Chitinophagaceae bacterium; assembly: GCA_035628135.1. Classification (GTDB taxonomy): domain Bacteria; phylum Bacteroidota; class Bacteroidia; order Chitinophagales; family Chitinophagaceae; genus DASPKM01. The sequence goes on from DASPKM010000006.1 coordinate 432,505, forward strand.
GCAGGCCTGCCCACCATAGCAGGTCCGGTTTGTTTGTTCCACGGTCTGAAAAAGATGCAAAGCGGCTGCCGGCTATCAACCGCGTCTTGTTTTCGATAGCTCCCGGGAACACGCAGACCGTATATCTCAAAATAAAAAACAACCTCCGCGCATATGCATTTCAGTTACCCATCGTGGAATTGCGCGATCCCCGCATTCCCTTTCCCGTGCACGAGGTAACGATACTGTTAGCCGTTGCCAGCGGCATCATGCTCATACTTTGCATCTTGTCGTTTTTCTTTTACCTGTTTGTAAAAGACAAGGCTTACCTGTTCTTCAGTTGTTACCTGTTGTTCATTTGCGTGCATTACCAGGTGTTGAACCCGGAAATACCTTTGATAGATTGGCTGATGCCCGAATACCCTTTCCTGATCGTGCATTTATGGACAGTGCTTACCATGGGAAGCTTCATTTTCTTTTTCCTGTTCGGCCGCAGCTTTATCGGGTTGCCCAGGCTATTGCCCAAAACAGACAAATTGTTGCGATGGTTCCTGTTCGCGTGGGGATTTGTAACCGTCAGCCACATCGTGGTGATGTCGCTTACAGGACTGGACCTGGTAACAAAGGCCTTCTTCCCATTGTTTATAATTGCGCTGGCATTTATAGTACGCATGGCATTCATCAACACCAGGCTTGCGAGAATATTTGTAGCTGGCGCGATATGGCTGGTCGTATTTACCATTTTAGGTGGATTATGGAATATCGGTGTGGTAGACCTTCCCTTCAATCCCTGGCAAACCGGCCAATACGGGCAATTGATCATTTATTGCTTCGGGCTGGCTTATAAGGTTCGGCTGAATGAGCAGGCCAGGGCCGAAGCCGATCATATCAGGGACCTTGACGAGATAAAGTCGCGCTTCTTTGCAAACATTTCGCACGAGTTCAGAACGCCGCTTACACTGATACGCGGGCCATTGCAACAGATAGAAGAGCAGGCCAGCGCAAAGGCAAAGCATGACGCAACCGTAAGCGTGTCGTGGCACAAAATCAGCACCATGCGGCGGCATACGGACAGGCTGCTGGAACTGGTAAATCAATTGCTCGATCTTTCCCGGCTCGATTCCGGTAAAATGCGGTTACAAGTATCCAAGGGCGAGGTGATACAAACGCTAAGAGCGCTTGCGGCATCTTTTGAATCAATGGCCGAACGCAAGCAGATCCATTACCACATGCATTTCCCCGAACAAAGCCAGATCGCATATTACGACCGCGACAAGCTGGAAAAAATAGTCACCAACCTTTTGGGGAATGCCTTTAAATACACACCCGAAAAGGGAAGCGTGTCGCTGATAGTGCAGACCGATGAAAAGCGGTTACGCCTCTCCGTTGAAGACAGTGGCCCCGGCATTGCAAAAAAAGAGCTCGACAAAGTATTTGACCGGTTCTACCAGGCCGAGGGAAATGAAGATAAGGGAACCGGTATCGGACTAGCATTGGTAAAGGAGCTGACAGACCTGTACCGCGGGCAGATCAGTGTTAGCAGCGATCCCGGCAAGGGTAGCCGGTTCAGGGTAAGCTTGCCTATCGACGCAGCATCCTTTAAACAGGAAGAATTAATATACGCTAGCGAAGCTGACCAGGATACGGAAATTGTGTACATCAACGATAACGCCGGCGACGTGCCGGCTGGGTGGCATGTGCAACTGGGCGCCGATCTTCCTTTACTATTGATAATAGAAGACAACACCGACCTTAGAAATCTTATCATAGAAATTGTACAGCACGAATACCGGGTGATCCAGGCAACGAACGGAAAGGAAGGATATGAGCTGGCAGTGCGCGAAGTGCCCGACATCATCATCAGCGATGTAATGATGCCGTTGATGGATGGATTTACACTCGCTGAAAAAATCAAGAAGGATGAATGCACCAGCCACATTCCCATCATACTATTGACTGCCAAGGCAAGCCAGTCGCACAGAATAGCCGGTCTGGAAACCGGCGCCGACGATTATCTTACAAAACCCTTCGACTATAAAGAACTGCTGGCACGATTGCGCAACCTGCTGAACCAGCGAAAACTGTTGCGGCGAAAATTTGCCGGCGAACTCATTGTAAAACCTGCCGAGATCAGCGTGAACAGCGCCGATGAGAACTTTCTTAACAAAGTAATGCAGGCCATCGAAACCAATATGGGCGAAGAAGATTTTGGCGTGGAGGAACTTTCCAGGGCAGTGGCCATGAGCCGCAGTCAACTCCATCGCAAGCTGGTTGCCTTAACAGGGCAAAGCCCCAGTGAAATATTGCGCAATACCAGGTTATTGCGCGCAAAGGAACTGCTGCAGAAAAAGGCTGGTACGCCGTCCGAAGTAGCGTTCCGCGTGGGCTTCAGCAGCCATACTTATTTTTCCAAATGTTTTAAAGAAGAGTTCGGGATCAGTCCCAGCGAGGTAGACTAAGAATTTTTTCTTTTATTGTCCGCCTTACTTGTTTGAGGATTATCACCCGTGGGCCTGCCCTGGTTGTCAGTTTCCTTGCTTCCGCCTGAAGCTTGTTTGCGGCCCTGGCTTGAAGTACGGCCGGTATCTCCCGCGCGGTCCTTCTTATTGCGGCCAATGTCCTGCCCGCTTGTACGGTTGTCTGAATTTGCCATAGTTAAACGTGTTTAACTATAGGGTCCATAAAAATCGGGCCGCGTATTATGGTATATGTACATCCTGGTTCAACACGTCGAGCCTGATGCTGAACATGCCGTTCTTTACAGTGGTTGCCTTACCTGTACCAGTCATCATCACGCCTTCGAAGCGGCCTTCGATACGGTTGTTTTCGAACTTATCTACATAAAGTGTAAGGCCACCGGACCGGAATTGGTTGTAGTAATGCCAGTTGCTCCAGGAACAAGTATAACAGGTATTGGGAGTGCGCTTGTCAACATTCTCCAATTGGACCTCTCCAATTTCGCAATATCCCGGATCGGGCCTCGGAAGCTGGTAAGGAAATTTTTTGCTGAAAATAGAGGGATTCTCCAGGTACATGGCCAGATAAAACTTTTCGTCAGGCGTGCGCCGGCTAATGGCAATTTTATCGTAATAAGTGGTATCGGTCTTGCGGTAAATGAACCCGTATCTCAGTTGGTTGACGCCATTGTCGTCGAGATCAAAGCACATGAACACGCCACTAAACTCGCCCTTTATATAATCAGTGCCATCCTTACCGGTTTTTGAGCAATTGCAGGGAGCAAACTCTTTGCTTGCCGTGGAATTGATGGGCTCGGCGCCGTCATTATGATCTTTTGCGCAGGAAGCAGCCAGCAACGAGATGCAAGCTATATAAGCGAGGGCAACGTTTTTCATGTCAGGGGATTTCTGGTAAGATACAACAAATAGCGTAGTATTAAACCGAACGCATACCCGAACATGGAACAGCTTTATATCCTTTCTATCACCATGGCGCTGGCCCCGCCACCGCCGTTGCAGATGCCTGCCGCACCGTAGCGGGCGTTGCGCTGCTGCAATACATTCAGCAGTGTAACGATGATCCTTGCCCCACTGGCCCCTAGCGGGTGACCGATAGAAACAGCGCCCCCATGTGCGTTGACGTTGGCAGGATCGAGGTTCATTATTTTAATGTTGGCCAGGCCTACCACGCTGAATGCTTCATTCAGTTCAAAATATTCGATATCCTTCATTTGCAGGCCAGCTTTTTTCACCGCTTTCGGAACGGCCACGCTCGGTGTGGTCGTGAACTTTTCAGGCTCCTGCTCCGCATCGGCATAAGAGCGGATGATGGCAAGTGGTTTAATGCCCAGTTCTTTTGCCTTGGACTCGCTCATGAGCACCACAGCGGCGGCGCCATCGTTCATGGTGCTGGCATTGGCAGCTGTTACAGTCCCTTCTTTGCCAAATGCAGGTTTCAATCCCGGTATCTTATCGAACTTCACATTCCAGGGCTCTTCATCTTTTTCAAACTTCAGTGCATCGCCCTTTTTAGAAGGGATCTCAATGGGCACTACTTCGTTCTTAAAATATCCATTGTCCCACGCTGCCTGGCTGCGCTTATAACTTTCAATGGCAAATGCGTCCTGTTCTTCGCGGCTGATCTTGTGTTCAACAGCGGTAAGATCGGCGGCGCATCCCATGGCATATCCATAATAACAATCGGTGAGCCCATCTTTCGCAAGGCCATCGATCATATTGGTATTGCCGTATTTGTTGCCCCAGCGCAGGTTTTCAACATAGAAGGGAACGGCGCTCATGTTTTCCATGCCGCCGGCGACTATAACATCTGCATCGCCCAGCATAATGCTTTGCGCGCCTTGCGCAATGGCCTTCATACCACTGGCGCATACTTTATTTACCGTGGTGCAAATTACTTTATCGGGAAGCCCTGCAAACTTCGCGGCCTGTCGTGCGGGCGCTTGCCCAAGATTGGCTTGGATAACGCAACCCATTAAAACTTCTTCCACCTGGTCGGGTTTGATGCCCGCTTTTTCAATGGCTGCTTTAATTGCCGCGGCGCCTAGTTTAGTGGCCGGAACGTCTTTCAACGATCCGCCAAAACTTCCGATCGGTGTACGTACTGCTGAAACGATGTATACTATGTTGCTCATGGTATGTGTTGAAAAGCTTTGAGAAGCGCAAAGATAACGATTGTTAGTTTTTTATGTTGTTATGATAAAACAAAAGGCATCTGATGGACGAACCATCGATGCCTTTACTAACCCCAACTAAATATCATTTAGCCATTATTCTCTTTCAACAACTTCTGCAACTCCGCCTTGGTAAGCGTAGTTTTTCCACCCTGGCCTTCGAAATAATAGTGCGTGGCAATAAACTTCTTTACGTGCCCCCTGCTTTCTGCAGGAAGGTAGTTTTGCAACTTCCAGAAGTTACGGCTGCCTGATTTTTTAATCGCGCTGTTAACAAGGCCGGGACCACCGTTATAAGCGGCCAATACCAGCAGCCAGTCGCCATACATTTTATGCAGGTCGCGCAAATAGATAGCGGCTGCACGGGTACTCTTGCGGTAATTGGTACGCTCGTCGTAATGACGCGTAATTTTCAATCCCAGGATCTTTGCCGTTTCGGGCATCAACTGCCAGGGACCTTTCGCACCTACCTTAGAAGTAGCGGTGGCCTTAAGCTCCGACTCGATAACGGCCAGGTATTTCAACTCGATGGGCAGGCCATACGCGTTAAATACGGAGTCCATCATATCGAAGTGCTGCTCGCCTCTTTCCCTGATCTTCTCCAGGTTATCATCGTTGCGCCTGATGTAATCCTTTACGAAAGACACGGCGTTCCTGTTCAAGCCGATAGGCTGAGCACTCAGGCTTGCAGTGGCGGTAGCAGCGGTGTACTCACGCCCGATGAATTCGAAATCTTTGGAATAATTGGAAGCATTCAAATGGCTTCCTGCAGGCATAGATAACAACAGCATAGCGCTGCCTGCTACAATTTTCAATTTCCTGTTCAACATCGTTTTATTTTTTGAGTAAAACAATGCCGACCCGAGGGTTTGGATTACGAACAACTACATTTTACATAGGAATAATTGGAGAAGGATCATTACAGCTCTTCCGGGGTACGGACGTTAAGGCTTTTCATTAAACGGTCGAGACTGTAATATTGAACAACCGGGTCAAAAATAGTCAGCGTTTTCTGCACCGCATAGCGTATGCTACCACGGAAATCTACGATATGCGCATAAGCAGGTGGCGTTCAAATGTAAAGGATTTGAAAAAGTTTATCCACACGATAGAATGCCTGTTCTTCCTGTTTTGGGATCACGTATCTTTACAACTCACCAAAGAAAAGGAGGTATTCATGATATCTACAGATATTACATGGGCACCTTCGGTAACTGTCTAGTTTGCCGAACTGTCCGTTAACATAATCTGAGGCTTTTATAGCCAGGACCACAGGGAACTGTGGTCCTTTTTATTTTTTGCTACATTTATCGCATGAACATCCTTGTTACCGGCGCTACGGGACTCATGGGCGCGGAAGTGATCAGGGAAGCGATGAAAGACAATGCCATCACCGGCATTACCGCGCTTGCCCGCAAGCCGCTGACCATGCAGCATCCCAAGCTCAATACCATCCTGCACCAGGATTTCCTGGACTACAGCCAGCTTGCGCCGCTGTTTGAAAGGCACGATGCCTGCTTATGGTGCCTGGGCGTTTCACAATCTCAAGTAAACAAAGAACAGTACCACGTAATAACGCATGATTTTGCTTTAGCGGCCGGAAAGGCCATGCTGCAATCCAATCCCAACATCACCTTTATGTTCCTTAGCGGCGAAGGCGCGGACCCCACCGAAAAAAGCCGGACCTTGTTTGCCTGCGTAAAAGGAAAAACAGAAAACGCATTGCTGCGGCTTCAGTTTAACAGATTGTACATTCCACGTCCCGGCGGCATCAGGCCGATCAATAAAAACCCCAACGCACCATTGATTTATAAACTATTTTTGCCGCTATTCCCAATTTTCGAGGTGCTGACGCCTTCCCGCGTCATCAATTCGGTACAACTCGCCAAAGCCATGCTGCACATCGTGAAGACAAAGCCCGACCAGGTAATTTTCGACAACAAGGAGCTAAAACAAATCGCCTCGTCGCTGTAGGTCATAAACCGTTGTATGGGCATTCTTGATTTTTTCGGAAACAAACGCAGCAAACCAACACGCGAAGTAGAGCCCGGTGTTTTTCTTTCGCGGCGGCTGGCACCATACTGGCCGCAGTGGCGGGCCACGCGCATACCTTATGTACAAATTGAGGCAACGCCCGCATATAATCTCTCTTTTGCACAAAGCAAATTCGGAGGGCCTACCCTGTTGCCAAAGCATTTTCCTTATCCTGTGGACAGTGATGGACAAAAGATGTTCCCACTGGCACAACTGAACTTTTCAGAGATACCTCCGCTGGAAGGTTATCCAACCCGCGGATGGTTGCAATTCTATATATCCACGAACGACGATTACGGCATCCATTTCACGAAGCGCACGCTGCAAAAAAATTTCAGGGTTTTATATTTCGAAGAAATGGACATGAATAATATCCGCACCGACTTTGATTTCATGCATGACCAGCGCATGTACGATAAAAGCCCTGTGAGCATGCAGCACGCGCTTTCGTTTGCTCACGCCGAAGAATGCGTTGGCGTATACGATATACGTTTTGAAAAGGCTTTCGGCATGGACGCCCGGAAGTTTGCCGCAGGTTTCGGAAAGCGGTCATCACCGGCGGTACACGAAGAATTGTTCCTGCAATTTCCCAATACCGGCCACAAGATCGGGGGCTACGCCTATTTTGCAGATGAAGATCCGCGTGTCAATCCAGAATACCGGCAAGACATAGAAAACTTCCAGGATTATATATTGCTGCTGCAGATAGATTCTGTTTCGGACGATACCATTATGTGGGCCAATCGCGGGGCCTGCAATTTTTTCATTCGTCCCGATCATTTGCGGAAAAAAGACTTCAGCTCAGTCGCTTATAATTGGGACACCCAGGACGAACAGATCGATCCCAGTAAAATACAATAGGCGGAGACGCGGGATTAGTTCGATAGATCGAGCAGCATTACCGCCATTGCCTTTACAACATCTTTACCCCCTCCTGGTTGCGGAGCAATTACCTGGTCAGGTTGAATGCGGCCTTCATAGATTCTGCCGTTGCGGTCGGCTTCCTTGCACACCGTTAGCACCAGCATCGACCCATCGGAAAGCTTATAGGTTGCGTTGGCGGTAGTAAGTCCTGCTGTTGGCTCCCCGATAAATTGTACATTATTCACTCCTTTAAACGCCAGCGCAACAATTTCTCCCGCGCTTGCAGTATTGGGCCCTGTTAATACTACGATATGCTTTGCTGTTGACAAGAGCATAAATGGATTGGTAACGGTGCATCGTTTGTATTTTCCCTGCAACACGCTGCCATTCTGATAGCTGAATGGAATTTTTTCGCTGGATGAGATGAAGTATCCATACGTGCCGTTGCCGAGCAACGGCCCTAGTCCTGCCAGCATGGGCCAGCAATTGCCGCCGGTATTGTGCCGCAGGTCGATGATCCATTTGGTAACACCTGCTTTATCAAAACCCGCTATCAGCGTTTGCAGGCTATCGGCATAATTAGTGCAAATGTCTTTATCGGCCGATGATAGCCAGGGCACATCAATGTAAGCGATATCAGTTCCTATCAATTCATGCCTGATGGGCCCTGCCAGTTGTTTAAGCGTGGCGGGGTTGCCGGAGCTGTTAATGTTCCCGTTATATACCGCTGCTTTGGAGGCGGGCATAATAAAGCTGTGCCGTTCTTTTAATTGCTTAAAGCACCACTGTACAATTTCATGCGCGGTCTCGCAGTTGCTGGAACTGTTGAGCCTGATTTTTGCAGAGGTAATCAGGTCGTCCCATTCCACCGAATCCTTGCGGTAGTAGTGCTTTTGCATAAGCACCAGGGTTTCGTCCAGCAACTTGCTGGCCTGGGTTATACAGGCCGCAAAGGTTGAATCATTGCCATTGTTGCCCACCGATTGCGCGGGAACGGTGTTGCTTAATACAAAACTGGCCATAAGCAGGAGAACAGGAATAAACCGCATGAACAATGCTTTGAGTGTAATTTAAGATGCCTCTATAAACCAGTAGAGACGCAAGGCTGTTAAAATTCCATAAAATCACCGTGCGCCTGTCCTTACTTCCTGATCATATCCTGCATCTTTTGAATGCTCGTATTCAAATCATTGATCGCCTGTTGGTATTCGGCCGCATTGGGCATGCCTTGTTGCTGGTGTTTTTCAATCATGAGCAGGGTCATGGCTATTTTCAACGCCTGGTTATAGTCTTCAGCGGAAACCTTTCTTTCCTGCAGTGTACGCAGTAGGCTGCTCAATGCGGCTATGCGCTGATTGTATTGGCTCCTGCTGACATCTATCCAGGCCCTGGTCTTTGCTTTTAATGCTGTGTCGCGGATAAGATTGGCCCTGTGGCCTGCAGCATTATAGTATTCCGCTGAAGGGCGGTTGTACACGTTGAACCGCGATTCCATTTCATACGCATTCCTGAAATTAGCTTGCAGATCTTTTTCGAGTTGCCTGAGCTCGGGACTCTTGTCCACCAGGTCCACATAAAATGTTTCCACCAGGTCTTTTTCTCGACCTCCATAATTTTTTTTTGTGTCGAAATCACCTTCATAATAAGCCATGCAGATCAGGCAGGCGCCGGCAAATACGGCGATGTTGATTATCCATTTCATGTTATATAAGCGGTTTAATTATAAACAGGTTGAAATTTTTCATCCCTTACTCAATGTAAAACTTTTGACCGCCTGTCCAAAACAAAACCGCCCCGTTTTTGGCGGAGCGGCTATTTTTTAACAATACTCGTGTATCAGCGATTATCTCTTCATTACCCTTACGGTATAATGCTTGCCATCTACAAATGCATCCAGCACATAAATGCCACGGCTAACCGCATTTTGCCCGCTGATAGCGTAGAATACCGAACCTCCGCCCGGTGCGCTGGTACGCCTGATGAGCTTTCCACTTGCGTCGAACAATGAGAAGACCACCGGCTTGGCCGGAACTCTTGCAAAGCGTACGCGTATATAATTATCGAACGGATTGGTGAGCACGAACATTTGCTGCTCAACATTATCGTTCCTTACCAAAATGGTATCGCTCACTATCAGGTATCCATCGGAGTGCAGCATCCGCACGCGGTAGTAGTTCATTTGCACTACCTCCGGATCGAAGAGGCTATAGTTAGACGGTGAAAACTTGTTGCCTGCCGCCTGTACCGTACCAATCCTGCGGAAGTCGACGCCATTGTACGACTTGTCTATCTCGAACGTGGTACTATTGATCTCTGCCGATGTAACCCAATCCAACGCAATCCGGTTGCCATCTATCTTACCGGTAAGTGTCAGCGTAGTTGGCATCCTGCCGGGTACGCCTGCGCCAAATCCGGAGAAGCCGTTATCGAAGGTATATGTCAGCGTATGTGCGGCACCGAAAGTTCCCCTGATAGGCGTTACTACCTGCACGGTTCCCGGCCCATCGGGCTGTGGAGTCTGCGGCGTTATATTGGCGATGGCCGAAGGCACCTTTATCAGCTGGATATTATTCCACGATTGGCCCGTTGCAGTTTCCCACCCGGTTTTTTCCGCATCGGTGTAATATAAGGTTATCTCGTACCTGCCGCTGGCATTGTTGGTGGCCGGCACAACGCGGAAGGTTTTATTCATGATATAATTTGCCGGACTATTGCTCCAGAACCTCGATACTTCGGTGCCCGACCTGTCGATGATCACCTGTGTACAGCCATAATTATGACCCGAAAGATTGCGCAGCCTTGCTATCAACTGGCCGGTAGCGGAATAATAATACAGGTCATTGTTGGCATGCAGGTACGAAGTGCGTTCACTGTTCAGCGCGGTAGCAATGATAGTGCCCGTGGTATTAATGGTGAATGTAATATCGGGCCTTGCGCCGCCGCCTGAGAATATAAAACCTGCATTGGCAATGGCGCAACCCGCGGCATTGTCGATCCTTTCAAAATGACAGCGCGGCAACCCTGATGTACCTGCAACGTTATCGGTAGCCGTACCGGTAGCATTGTCGTAACAGGTTTCAACCAGCACGTTAGAAACGCCGTCCCAATAGAATGGCGTGGTCAGGGTAAAGGTGTTTACGCCCGCCACCGTGCTGTAATCAACCGGTCCATATACCGTAGTGGCGCCTGCTTCAAATGCGCCGCCATTGAGCGTAGTGGTGTTGGTGTTCTTCATTTTGATGGTAAAGCCCAGGAAGGGCGCAGTGCTGTTTTTCGCGACCACGTTAAACGCCAGCGACGTGATGTTGCCGGCTGTAAATCCTGCGGCTTCCAGCTCCGATTTCAGGTACACTATCTGTGTTCTCGAATCTGAATACTGCTGCCTGAACGGCTGCGTGAGGCTGGTATTATTAACGCCGATACTGGCAGTTACCGTACCGGGCGTAGTAGGCGCCCTGTCATCGTCGGTAATCGTTACCGTATGTGTGTTGGCATTGCCAGGTATGGCATTGGTAGTGCCGGTTATGGCAAATGTAATAGCGAACGACTCGGTGGACTCTACTTCTTCATCATCATATACACGCAGGTTGATGGTTTTTGAACCGGCAACCCCGCTCGCAAACACGTGCTGGTTCGAGGGGTTGGTAAAGTTGCCGTTGGTGGTAAATTCAAAATCAGGTCCGGGCGTGGCGGTGTTGCCGGCCTGGATGCTGTAAGTAACGGTTGCATCGCCCACCGGTGCGTTAACGATGCCCACATTGATCGCATAATCTTTATAACTGCGGCAGCCTGCAGTAACCACTGTTTCTTCAGGCGCAGCGGTGGAAGTGGTAGCAAAACGAATTTCAGGTAAAACTGTAGTGGGAATGGGAGCGGTAAACAACCCACGGCCATAAGTAGACGCTGCAATGGTATTGTCGCTCGACCTTAATTTCAGCATGCTGGTGCGTACCGTGGGAAACCCTGGGTCGGGCGTCCATACCGTGCTGCTGCCATTTACGTTGTCAGTGGAGTAGATGCCTGCTTCCGTCGCAAGTATGATGCTCGTGTTGCTGCCTGGTACAAACACGGCCCAGCGCACAGGCATGTCCGGTAGATTGCCGTCGATGGCTGTCCACGATGTACCGCCATCCGAAGTAACCCAAACGTTGCTGATTCCGTAATTGGTGAACACGGCCACCAGGTTCTGATCGGATGTGCCGGTATTGATACAGCTGATATTTCCATTGGAAAATCCTGAGCCCCGTATGTCCGTAACATTTGCGGCAATATCCGCAGCGGTAACAACATTGGCATTGTCGAGCCTGATCAACCTTCCATTGCTCGACCCAATGAACACCCTGTTGGGGGTGTAGGGTGAAACTTTAAATGCGCTTGCATTACCACCGCCAAGCGTGGTAGTGGTCAACACGGTAGAGGCAGTCGCTGTATTTGCATTGGGCCAGCGGCGGATGGCATTGGCCCCGTTGCTGGCATACATGATATTCTGCCCATCATCATAATCAAAAGGATTCACGAACAATCCCTGCGAACTGGACAGGTTTACCGAAGACCAGGTTTGTCCTCCATTAGTGCTGCGCCGGTATTGATTGTACACATAGCTCGTAAACTGCACCTGCGGGTCTTGCTGGTTAATGTATACAAAACAACCATCGCCGCCTGTAACCTCTATCGAATAACTAAGTCCCGGATTTTTTAATTGATGGCTGCCATTGTCCTGCGCGCCCGCAAGCAGGTAATTGCTTCCCGCTGCCGGATGAATGGCGACCGAATAAAATTGTTTGATGGCAAGGTTGCGGTTCTTATCCACCCAGGTTACGCCTCCATCTCTCGACAGGAACAATCCGCCGTCGCAACCGATCAATATCCTGCTTTCCGTACCCGTGCGCCACCATTGCATAAAGTGGTGGTCGGCGTGCACATAAGGTATCGTGGTCACCCAATAAGTAACCCTGCTAACGGTTTGCCCGCTGTTGACGGAGCGGTACGCATCCAAACCTCCCATCATTATTTCACTGGTATTGGTTGGATTGATGGATAAGGTAAGGTTATACCATCCCTGGCCTCCGCCCACTCCGCTTGCATACGCAGTGGTGTTTTGTTTTGTCCACGTAGCGCCGCCATCGATGGATTTATAACAACTGTCAACATTATACGCACTGTTAACCGTAATAGCATACAAGGTATCTGCCCTGGTTGCCAGTTCCATTCTCACGGCAGCAACAGTAGTGCCTGTCCTGATGCCGGTGCCTGCGTTCCAGCCCGAGCCTGGAAGCACGTTGGCGGGATCGCTGGTATAACGGTGATTTACTATCGTTCCCAGGTAACCGAAGCTGGCGTGCAGCTTGCCGGTTGAGCTGATCTCTATATCGGTACAAACCGAATTACTCGTAAGGCCCGTGGGCGTGATGTTCTCCCACAACACACCGCCGTTCTTTGAACGCAGCAATCCTGAAGGTTGTGCAACGGGCGTGGTAGTGGGACGCGCGGCAACATACACGTTGCCTGCGTTGTCGCAAAGTATTTTATAGTTGCGGATAAATGTTGTGGTAGAAGGCAGCCGCGTCCATGTATTGCCACTGTTAGTTGACTTCCAGACACCCGCTCCCAACACCGCATCTGCATTGCTGGTAGCTTCGCCTGTTGCGAAGTACATAATAGAAGGATTGGACGGGTCCTGGCAAATGGAAGCGATGCCCATGTTGTCGAAATAATCATTTACGCTTTGCCAGTTGGGAATGGGTGATAAAAAATTGGTGCACTTCCAGAGTCCTCCCGTAATGCCACCCGCAAAAACAGTATTGCCAGTGGGGTCGTTGAGGGTATCGATGAGCACGGCCCTGATGCGGCCGGAAGTATAACCTCCGCCTCCGCGGATGTTACCATTGCTCGGGCCAACCGAGTCATATATCGGACCTCTTTCAACCCATAGCAATGCAGACGTGCGGTTTGCATTCTCCCTTTTTAAATTTTCAGTGTAATTGATAGCAGTTATCAACCGGTCGTAAGGAACATATCCCAATGCGGGGTCCTTCGTCATGTCGAATTCCAATTGGGCTCGTTCGGCGGGGCCGTCGTAACCTTCATCTTCTTCTTCGGTTTGATTTGCTACGGCAACTTCAGGATGCGTGGATTGTTGATGACAGGAAACAGAAAAAAAAGTGCAGATAGCTGCACATAAGAACAGCGAGTAGAATTTTCTCATACAGTAGTTTAAGGTTTCCGAAAGATAATAGGAAATCTTAAAAGAAAACGGTTTTCCAGAGTAAAACTGATAAGCTGGCCTGATTTTTTTATTGGTTCCCCTTGTTGCTCGTCCTTCCCGTTCACCCAAATAGAAAACCATGGCGAGAATTCTACCTGTTGCAATCTTATTCCTTGTTCCCGCAATAGCGGCCTTCCCGCAGAAAAGAAACGCAAATCCCGTCCAAAATTTTAGTATCCAGCAACTTGCGAAAGGAGTATGGGCGGCCATCCACAACGATCAATATGGAAGGGCCATTTGCAACGCGGGTATTGTGGACCTCGGCGATAAAACCCTGGTATTCGATCCATTCATGAACCCGCGGGCAGCCGCTGAATTGCGGGAAACCGCCGAACAACTGACCGGCAAACCCGTGACCATCGTGGTAAACAGCCACTACCATAATGACCATACCCGTGGCAACCAGGCCTTTGCACCTTTTGCCACCATCATCAGCACCAATTATACCCGCAACCGCATGGCCGAAGTAGCACCGGAAGAGTATGCCTGGGAACGCAAACACGCAGCGAGCATGTTAAAGGCTACCCGCCAGCGCCACAACGCCGCCAATGGGTTTGAAAAACAGGAGCTGTGCCTATGGATCGGCTATTACGAAGGAATGGTGGAATCGCTGGAAGATTTTAAAATTACGCTGCCCGACATCGTGTTCCAGGATTCGTTGTGGATATTGGGTTCCGAACGTGATGTAAAGCTCATGGAATTTAAGAACGGCCATACGGGCAGCGATGTCGTGTTGTGCATTCCTTCGGAGCGCATCGCCTTCCTGGGCGACCTGTTGTTCGTGCAACGCCATCCATGGCTGGCCGACGGAGAGCCGGCAAGCTGGCAGGCCACTCTTAAGAATTTATACGAAGACAAATTCATGCAAACCTATGTCCCCGGTCATGGCTCGGTGTGTGAAAAAGCCGGCGTAAAAGATCTGTACGATTACCTGGGCAAAATGCAGGAGTTGGCTGCTGAAGCAGCAAAAGACACCTTGCAAACAGCTGCGCCATTACCTGCGATACCTCCGCAATACGGCAATTGGTTTTTCGGGAGGTTTTACCAGCCCAATATGCAGTTCCTGCTCAACAATATTACACGCAGGAAAGAGACCTTGCCAGAGTAAAATGCTGTTAACTACTTGCAAACCGCTTGCAAAGCTATTGTTATGTGTGTGCATTTATTTGGAAAAGGGGTGTTGATAGCCCCATCTTTGTGCCTGTTGAAATCGTCGCCCTTTTTAACCCCCTTACTCTAAACCGTTTTAGTCCCGTCCATTTGAAAATTACATGCAAGTACGTAAATCATGGTATCCTATGAAAACAGCCCAAAACTTTTTCGGAAGGAACCGTCCTCTTACTACCTAACGCCCTAAACGTATTGTTTGCCCTGGCACACCTGCACGGTGAGTAACTGTGCAGGTGTAATTTTTTTTATCTTCAACCCATGAGAGCTTTTATACTGTCGCTATTGCTTGCGGCATCCCTTGTAACGCCAGGCCAGAAAAAACAAGCTGCAAAAAATAATGCCGGCGAAAATATTTATTTCCCTCCTGCACATGCGTGGCAACACAGATCACCTGCCGAAAGCGGGTTTGACAGTGTGCAGCTGTACTTAGCGGTACAGTTTGCGCGTGAGCGCGAAAGCAAGACCCCTCGCAACCTGGAACATGCGCATGCGATGAGCTTTGGCCGGGAACCGTTCGGTGATGGCGTGGGCCCCTTTGCAGACCGCGGCGACGCCACCGGCATCATCATACACAAAGGATATATCATTGCAGAATGGGGAGAGCCGTCGCGTGTGGATATGACATTCAGCGTTACCAAAAGTTTTCTTTCCACCGTGGTAGGACTTGCGGTTGACCAGGGATTGATCGCGAGTGTACACGATACCGTTGCGCGCTACATCCCTCCCATCGAAGTATTCCAGCAAGGGCCGGCGGTACGTCCCGCCGAAGAATTTGGACAGCCCGCATTGCTCACGCCTTTCACGTCTACGCATAACCGAACGATCACATGGGATGTATTGCTCCGGCAGACCAGCGACTGGGAAGGCACATTATGGGGCAAACCTGAATGGGCCGACAGGCCATCGGGCAACGCATCCGAATGGATGACGCGCAAACGCAATGCGCCTGGCGCCGTGTACGAGTACAACGATGTACGCGTAAATGCGCTTGCACTGGCCGCCACCTGTGTATGGCGCAAACCATTGCCGCAAGTATTAAAGACATACATCATGGACCCCATCGGCGCTTCAAATACCTGGAGATGGTATGGCTACCGCAATGCGTGGATAGTGATCGATGGGCAGCCGGTACAATCTGTAAGCGGGGGCGGCCATTGGGGCGGGGGCATGTTCATCGATGCATACGACATGGCCCGGTTCGGTTTGCTCACGTTGCACAAGGGCAACTGGAACGGCAAACAACTATTATCACAACAATGGATACAACAGGCCCGCACGCCCACAGGCCCTCAGCCTACGTACGGGTACATGAACTATTTTCTCAATACCGATAAAAAATTCTTAGCATCGGCGCCTGCCACCGCGTTTTGTCATATAGGAAATGGCACCAACGTTATTTACGTGGATCCCGAAAACCAATTAGTGATGGTTTTGCGATGGATAGAGAACAATGCTATTAATGGAATGGTGGAAAAAGTGCTGGCGGCTATGAAGCGATAGTTGTTCTTGCCGCGATGGTTTGTACAATGCGTTCGGCGTGCTCCCTGGAATTTTCTATGAACAACCTGTGCGTGTTCATACCACCACAAATAACACCGGCCAGGTAAATATTCCGCACGTTGCTTTCATGCGTATTTTCATTGTAGAAGGGTTTCATTATTTCATCGTTCGATAATTGTATTCCCAGGTGTCGCAGGAAATCGAGATTGGGCTGGTAACCCGTCATGGCCAATACCCAGTTATTAGGAATTATTTCAACGCCCGAATGGGTCACGATCTCCACCTCATGCTCACGGATAGCAGTAACCGCCGAACTGAAATAAGCTTTGATAGAGCCTTCTTTGATGCGGTTCTCTATGTCGGGCTTCACCCAATATTTTACTCTTTCGCCGATGGCAGGCTCGCGTATCACCATGGTTACCTGCGCGCCTTTGCGCCATGTTTCCAATGCCGCATCCACGGCGGAATTATTAGCGCCAACGACGACCACTTTCTGGAATGCATAAAAATGCGGGTCCTTATAATAATGTGTGACCTTAGGTAATTCTTCGCCCGGCACATTTAATAAATAGGGAATATCGTAAAACCCTGTTGCTATGATGACGTGGCCGGCCTTGTAGGTCCGCTTTGAAGTAATGACAGCATATTGTTTTCCTTCGGGCCTTATATCCATTACTTTTTCAAACAGGTGTATGTTAACGCGTTTGGAAGCAGCCACGCGCCGGTAATACTCGAGCGCTTCGGGCCGGGTAGGCTTTGCATTGTTGGATACAAAAGGAATATTGCCGATCTCCAATCGCTCAGGAGTAGAAAAGAAGGTCATGTTTACAGGATAATTGTACAGGGAATTTACAAGGCATCCCTTCTCCAGCACCAGATAATCGAGCCCTGCTTTCTTTGCTTCCAAGGCACATGCCAACCCGATAGGTCCTCCGCCGACAATAATGATCGTGTATTGCTCCAAGGAATGTTTGTTGTTTATGGTTTATGGCTAAAAGGTCAACGCACTTACAAATATCAGCCACCAGCAACAAACTACAAACCATAAACCCCGCATACCGGCTTTTAACTTCCGGGGTTACGCCTTATCTTTGCGCTTTACCAATTGTATAAAAAAAATATGGATACTCAAGTTCAGGCAAAAAAGGGAAAAGCTTCTTCCAGCAATGACACTTCCCGTAATATTGCAAACATGCTGGGCGATAAAGCTGAATACCTTTTAAACCACACCTGCAAGACCATCGACAAAACAGGCATTCACCTGCCTTCGCCACACCACGTGGATGAAACCTGGATAAACAGCAACCGCAACAACCAGGTGCTGCGCAACCTGCAAACGTTGCTCGACAGCGGCCGCCTCGCAGGTACCGGTTACGTATCCATTTTTCCTGTTGACCAGGGCATCGAGCACAGCGCAGGGGCATCGTTTGCACCCAACCCCATTTATTTCGATCCTGAAAATATTATCAAGCTGGCCATCGAAGGCGGCTGTAACGGCGTAGCCTCTACCTATGGCGTGCTGGGCGTAATGAGCAGAAAGTACGCTCACAAAATTCCATTCGTGGTTAAGATCAATCACAATGAGTTCCTGAGCATGCCGAACCGGTTTGATCAAACCATGTTCGGTACCATCAAAAGCGCATGGAACATGGGCGCGATAGCTGTAGGCGCCACTATTTACTGGGGATCCGCGGAAAGCGCACGCCAGTTGAAAGAAGTTGCCGAAGCTTTTGAAATGGCGCATGAACTGGGAATGGCCACCATACTCTGGTGCTATACGCGCAACAACGCATTTAAAGTAGACGGTGTAGACTATCATACTTCCGCAGACCTCACGGCCCAGGCTAATCACCTGGGCGTTACCCTGCAGGCCGACATCATCAAGCAAAAACTTCCTACCAACAACGGCGGCTACCTGGCCACCAAACATGGTAAAACGCACAAGCTGGTATACGAAAAATTAACTTCGGACCATCCCATCGATTTGTGCCGTTACCAGGTACTGAATTGCTACAGCGGCCGCGTAGGATTGATCAACTCCGGGGGCGAAAGCAAGGGCGCCAGCGATATGGAAGAAGCCATTATGACCGCTGTGATCAATAAACGCGCAGGAGGCATGGGACTTATCTTGGGACGCAAAGCTTTTCAACGCCCGTTTGCAGATGGAGTAGATATGCTGCAGGCTATACAGGATGTATACCTCGACGAGTCCATTACAATTGCGTAGAACATACACGTTAATAAAAAATCAGGAAGCCTTGCACCCGCAAGGCTTTTTTATTACTTTGTTGTCGCGAGCCCCGGATGGGCAAACGCAGTTCCTCATTTTGAGGAAGTTATCAATAAACAAACCTTTCCTTTCCAGTATCCCCGGATGACCGTGTGCTTAACTGAAAAATCGTGGCCTGAAATATCGGCATGATTTTTTAAACCTTTAACGAAACCTTTCGCATGATCAACGAACAAATCAACCTGGCATTGGCGGAACTGCTGAAGATGAATCTTGGCTACGCCGACCTAAGCGCCATATGCTCGTTCAAAAACCAGTCGAGCGACCGCTTGTTCCGTTTCGAATACTCCATCGACGATACCCTGAAGAACAAAAAGCTACGGAACCTTATCAGCACTACCATCAGCGATCATGCCATCAAGAACGAATGCGTGGTTTTTCATCAGGCAAATTCCATTCGGATAGAGAAAAAGATTATTTGACATTTCATTAAGCAATAAGAAGGCACATTCAGCGTCAAATAGAAAAATATTTTGATGAAGAGAATGTTCCCCGTGTTCCTGTTCTGCCTCTCTCTCTTTGTATTTACTGTCCCTGTTTCCGCTAAGCCTTCCGGCGATCCTGTTCCGTCAGCCCATGTAGCCTCCCCTGCAGAGGCAAAGGCCATCGTGCAGGAAATCCTGGACATCGTGGGCGTAAATACCTCGTTCGAAGTAAGAGCAGCCAAGATACCGAATGCCGCAGCGGCTGTTGCCCACGGCAAAAAATACATCCTATACAATCCTTCGTTTATGGCGGCCTTGTCCAAGGCAACCGGCAGTAACCGCTGGGTGCCCGTGGCAGTGCTGGCGCATGAAATAGGCCATCACCTTAGCGGCCATACCAGCACGCACACCACCAGCACCCCAGCCAATGAACTGGAAGCAGATGAGTTTTCAGGCTTTGTGCTGCGTAAAATGGGCGCGGACCTCGAAGATGCGCAGCTCGCCATCAGAACATTGTCAGGTAAAAGAGCATCGGCCACCCACCCCGCACGCAGCGATAGAATGGAGGCAATTGCCGCGGGTTGGACCAGGGCCGACCAGCAACTGGCAGGAACCGCGCAACCGCGAAGCGGGCGCATTACCACTCCTGCCATTACGCGTAAACCGGTTGAAGCTCCGAAAGAGGTGGCATTGGACGATCAATACATTGCATACGACGTGCATTTCACAGCCGATCCGGACAGCCGTTATTACGTTACCGTGCGCAATAACCTGATAAAGGTTGAAAACAACCGGTTGGCCATATTGGGCAAGTTGCACGTCACCACCAGCAACGATTATCCTTTGGTCTTAAAATCCGGCGATATGTTGATGCTCGTAAGCAAAAAAGGCCAGATACTGAGCCCGCAGGGCCGGGAACTGGGGCAGGTAAGTGTTCATGAAAAATAATGCCGCTGGCATTGATTTTTCAGCAAACCGGTAAAAGCACAACCTATGGCACGCAAGCAAAAAGGCCGTGACGAAAAAAGTAATCCGCAGGACAGGGATAATAAACCTACCGCGGGAGATGTGAAAGAAAAGGGTTTTGAAGACACCACCTGGGAGCAGCATACCGATCATGATGCGGCATCTACCGAGGCTGAAAGAAAAAATACAGCCAAGACATTACCGGGCTCATCCGCTAAAGACAGAAAATAAGCGGTTTTAATTGCCGTTTGCAGGAAAATTCATGCAATTGTCATAAAAGCATGGATGTTTGCACATTAAAATTTTTGTTTAACTGTATATTTGCCACGGCCATCTTATATATTTAGTGTTGTTGTTAGTTGAACCACCCATCCTCTTCATTGATAATTAAAATTTTTAAGCAGCCCGGGCTTTAGTTGCATGCTGAATACCGAACTACAGAAAGAGACGCAAAAACAGGATGAAGAGCGTTACCGCCGTATGATCGAAGAGATCGAGGATTACGCGATCATTTTGCTGAACGCCGAAGGAATTATCCAGAATTGGAATATGGGGGCCGAAAAGATCAAGGGATATTCGGCAGACGAGGTCATTGGCAAGAGCTTCCGCATTTTTTATACTCCGCAAGACCAGGCCACCGGCCTTCCTGAAACTTTATTGGAAAAAGCCGCCACCGAAGGCAGGGCCGCGTTCGAAGGATGGCGCAAACGTAAGGACGGCTCCGTTTTCTGGGGCAACATTGTCATTACAGCGCTGCACGACAATGCCGGCCATATCATCGGGTTTACAAAAGTAACCAGGGACCTTACCGAGAAAAAGATCGCTGAAGACAAGGTTCGGGAGTATGCCGAACAATTGGAGAAAAAGAACAAGGAACTGGAAGAATTTACTTATGTGGCTTCACACGACCTGAAAGAGCCACTGCGCAAGATCATTACGTTTGGAGACCTGTTGAACGTTAATTGTAAATCATCCGGCGACTCAAAGGCCATTGATTACATAGCGCGCATGCAGGATGCAGCCAACCGCATGATGAGCCTGATTGACGACCTGCTGCAGCTATCACAAGTAGGCAGCAACGCGCAGGCATTTACCTTGACCGATCTGAATGAAATAGTGGACCGCGTGACACAGGACCTTGAACCTTCCATTGTTGAAAAAAACGCGAAAATTATCGTTGATAAATTGCCTTCCATGTTTGCAAAGCCATTGCAGATGCAGCAATTGTTTCAAAACCTTATCGCCAATGCGCTGAAGTTTAACGACAAGGATGTGCCGGTTATTCATATTACTACAGCCTCGCTGCCCGAAGGTGATTACGCCGGTGAATACCTCAGGATATTGGTAAAAGACAACGGCATCGGGTTTGATGCGGAGGATGCCGTGCGCATCTTCGATGCTTTTCACCGCCTGCATGGCCGTTCCGCTTATTCGGGAAGCGGTATTGGCCTGGCGATATGTAAAAAAATCGTAGAGCTGCACAATGGCACCATCGAAGCCACGGGAGAAAAAGGCGTGGGCGCCACCTTCACCATCGATTTACCTGCACAACCGCCGCAATAAGTTTACATAGCATGGCTACAACAGATATTCTGATAATAGGCGCAGGCGCCGCGGGATTGATGGCTGCGCGGGAACTGGGCAAGGCCGGTAAAAAAGTTATCGTGCTGGAGGCGAGAGACCGCACAGGCGGACGCATTCATACTTTACAGGACCCCGCATTTGATTTGCCGGTAGAATTGGGCGCCGAATTTATTCACGGCGACCTGCAACTCACCTTGCAACTACTAAAGGAGGCCGGCATCGAATATTATCCCATCGAAGGAGAATTATGGAGATCTAAAAACGGCACGCTGGAAAAGCAGGAAGATTTTTTGGTAGATGAAAAAGAACTATTGAAAAAACTAAAGGCCCTGGAGCATGATATGAGCGTGCGCGATTTCCTTAACACCTATTTTACTGGTGAACAGTACGAAGACCTCCGCAAATCGGTCATCAGCTTTGTGGAAGGTTATGATGCGGCAGATGCGAGCTATGCCAGTTGCTTTTCGTTGTTGCAGGAAATGTTGGGCGAAACCAGTCCCGAACAATTCAGGGTGAAAGGCGGGTACGTAAAATTGGTGGATTACCTGGAAAATGAATGCAAAAAGGCAGGATGCCTCATCGAGTTATCATCCGTAGTTTCCGCTATACGATGGGCGTCCGGCAATGTAACGGTAACAACCAGGGACAAACGAACATTTTCCGCGTCAAAGGCAATTGTTACGCTGCCGCTAAGTGTGTTGCAATGCGGTCCCGATGAGCCGGCTTATGTAACCATCAGCCCCTTGCCACAGGAAACGTACCATGCCATTCGCATCTTAGGCATAACAGGTGTAATAAAGATCATCCTGCAATTCGATCGTTCGTTCTGGAAAAAGCAGGCAGCCATTAAAACGGGCAGGCTGAACGTAAGCATCGGGTTCGTTTTTTCAGAAACCGCTGTGCCTACCTGGTGGACGCAATTGCCCGAAGACAATCGCATGATCAGCGGATGGCTGGCAGGTCCTCCGGCGTTGTTATCGAAGCAATTGCCCGAAAAAGAGATCCTTCAGCAAGCCCTTGAATCGCTTTCGCAAATATTTTCGGTTGATACCGTTGACCTGCGCAGTTGGTTACGCCATTATCATGTTGTCAATTGGACCGCGGATAATTTTACATTGGGAGCGTATGGATACGAAAAAGTGGAATCCATAAATGCCAAGCGCATCATAAATACGCCGCTGGAAAATACTTTATTCTTTGCGGGCGAGGCCTTTCATGAAGGGCCTGAGCATGGAACCGTGGAAGGCGCATTGCGCAGCGCCCAACTCATTGCATCGAAAATTCTTCATCCCGCCTAAAAAACAAGCTCCCCGCCATAGCGGGGAGTTGTGATGTAGTGTTTCCCAAATTGGTTTGTTAGTAGATTAATACAGGTAGTTCAACGCTACGCGATCGTATGAAGTGAAGGGGCGGTTTTGACCCGATCCTATACAAGCGAGCATCCATGAACCAGAGCTCGGTCCGGTTGGAGTGCCAGGGATATGAACTGCGCCTACTGTAGAAGCGCCTTCATTAACGGCAGTACCACCGCAACTATAAGAGCGGTTCATGTAGTCTGTGTGACGGAAACCAATGCAATGGCCGATTTCGTGAGCCAGGATGGTTGCAAGATAATTGGTACCAGGAGCGCTGCCCAGGTAAGCAGAATTGACCCTTACGCTGCTGTAAGGATTTCCGCCGGAGGGAAATCCTGCAGAGGCGAGGTAACCTGCTCCGGATGGTGCAGGGCTGATTACAATATTACCACCTGATGTAACGCGGGAAAACCTTACGCGAAGGTTTTCTGCATTGTAACGGCGGATTGCCTCATCGGTGGCTGTAATATAGGCTGTGGGAAGACTGGAAACACGTACAGTAATAGTGCGCGGCAATGAGCCTACTAAATTGTAAGTGCGATAGTGTTCTTCCCCACCTATGCGCAAAAATTGCATTTCAGGCTTGCGGTCCAACTCTTCTGCTGTAATAACGATGTCACCTTCCACCAGGTAGCCTTCTTCAATTTTCTGAACGTTCTTATTGCTGAAACCAAGGTTGTAGATCTTGGCCAATACTTCTTCAGAAACTGCTTCAGGCTTGTCGGGCGTTTTAGAATCTTTCTTACAGGAAGCAACTGAAAACGCGAAGATTGCCATCAATGCGATAGCAACGGGATGTTTGAGAAATTTTCTCATAAGAATCTAGTTTAATAGGTGATGTGTGTCCGGGATACTACATCAACTTTAAATTAATTGTTACTGCTGTATTAAAAAATGTTTTTATGGCAACCTCGTTGCACTTAATTCTTGTAGAGCACATTCCTCACTTCGCTAAACCGGCTCTTCCGTAACACGGGCATCATTTTTTTAATAGAGTAAGTGTAACTATTTAAAATTAATGTGTCATGGATACATCAAGCTTGCCGCCAAACCAGGACCAAAAGAAGTACCGGCAGGATGAAGAGACAGCCGGCAATGAAGCCCCTGATAAAAAACGCAGGCAGCCTGCCGGCCAGTCTAACAAGGGTTATTCAGAAGATCAGCCAGGCCATCCCGTTAGGACCACAGGTTCTATGCGGCCCGACCAGGAAAGCGATCTGTCGAGCAGGGAAACAGGTCCGGGTTGCGAAAATGGTTAAAGCATCACCCTTTATTTATTCATTATAAAAATTCAGATCATGGAAGAAAATAAAAATCAGAATACCGGTTCAGGCCAACAAGGCAACCAGAACTGGGACGACAAGAACGATCAACGTTCCGGCGCATCGAGACAGCCCAATCCTGAAAGATTGGACACTGAAGAAACCCAATCGGGCCAGGAAGGCAACCAGAATTGGGACGATCAAAATGACAAGGGTTCAGGCACTACGCACAAACCCAATCCCGAGCGTTATGAAGGCAGCGCTTTCAACGAAAGCCAGCCAACTTCTGGTTATGGAAGCAGCCAGCGCGGCGACGAAAAGAACGTCGGGCCGTTGGATGCCGACCTGAACGATAAGACAAGTGAAAAAAGATCCGGCAATCAGACAGGGCCAGGATTAGGATAGAACGATAAGGTCGTTGGTTAAATTGGTCATTGGGTCATTGGGTCATTGAGTAATCAATGCTTTCCAATGATCTAATGACTTAATGGCCTAATGACTTTACTTAATTTTCTTCGCGGGTTGAGAGCCTCCTCCCTGCTGTAAAATAAACTGCTCCACTTTACCGTCCGCTCCTCTTATGAACTTCAGTTGTGCATCCACGAATTTTACAAAGAAGAAGTCTTCACGTTCGGCAAACAAGTCGAATTTACCCTGACCGGTAGGTTGCCCTTTCAACTGTCCATCCTCCAGCGTAATTACGATTTTGAAAGTGCTGCTCAGTTCATATTCCCCGATATATTGCCGCAATATTGACTCAGGTAATTTTATTGCCTTTCTTTCTACAGGTATCGCGTACGGCTTGCCATATATTATGGAGAAAAGGTTTCTGGTAATGGTACCCAACTCATCGGGCTTATTGGAGAGTAGAATGATACACACGCTGTCGGCAGGCGCACGCCACATATCTGAAGTAAAACCAAATATGCCGCCGTTGTGCATGATCACGCGTTTGTTCTCTATGCTGTCGATCACCCAGCCGTAGCCATACTTATTACGGAAGGGGGTAAATGCTTTTTGCAGCGACGATTTCCGGAGCAGTTTTTCCGTGAACAACGATTGATGCCATTTATACAGGTCTGCGGCAGTGGAATAAATAGAACCGGCTGCATAAGAAACCGATGAGTCCACGATCGGGGCAGGCATGGTATCGTTGCTAAGCACGAAATATCCTGTTGATTTTCCATGGCTCCTCAACGCTTTAAAATCGAAGCCGCTGTTGCGCATTTGCAAAGGGCGGAAGATCAGTTCGCGCACCATTTGCTCGTAAGGTTTGCCGGAAACTTTTTCGATGATATATCCCAGCAATATATAGCCTGAATTACTGTAACGGTATTGCGAACCGGGCTCGAAGTCGAGCGGCTTGTCTTTAAACACGGCTATCAGTTTTTCCGCGGCAATAGGGTTTACCGCTTCAGTGGCCATAAAGGCATTGTCGTTGGTATAATTGAAGATGCCGGACGTATGCGTAAGCAAATGCCGGATGGTGATCTTATCGCCATTGGGATAGCCAGGAATGTATTTACTCAGGTTATCCTGCACACTCAATTTGCCCTGTTCTTCCAGGTACAGGATAATAACGGACGTAAATTGCTTGGTAACTGACCCTATTTGGAAAATGGAGTTTTCATCGTGCATTACGCGCCGCTGCGCGTCGCGCCAGCCATATCCTTTGTGCAATAAAATTTCCCCGTCCTTTGCCACCAATGCCACGCCGTTAAACTTATTAAGCCGTGCAGTTACGGAAAGGAATTCATCCAGCTTATCAGTTACTGGCTGGGTCGGGGGCTGTGCCTGGCCGATAATTGCCAGCCCCGCAATCAAAATCACAGAAAACAATCTCTTCAACATACAATTTAATTATAAGGCCGACTCGGGCTGAGCCGCTTTTGCTTTTACTTCAAAATCTCTCATGTTCTTCACTTCACCGTTCACGTCGTACTCGCCGTTGGCCAGCATGAGCTTCAATCGCCACAGCAGGTATGCGTCGCCGGTAGTGTGTTTGTTTTTATGCAGGAAGTTATGGATGATGCGGCTTGCTTTTTGCCACTCGGGTGTAATGTATTTTCTAAGGTCGGCATCGTAGAAATCATAATCGTGCTGCACCAGCTTTTTACCCCCTTCCAGGATGCGCACGCCTTTGTTTTCGTTCGACAGGCGCGTCCATTCATCCGGGTCTACCTCGAATTCACTGGGGGTAATGGGCCTTGCCAGCTTTCTCGCTTTCAGGAATTCTTTTGGTGGTATGGAAGACAACCATTCGGGATAGAACAGCTGGCCTTTTTCGTTGATGAAAGGCAGGTTGTTGAGATAAAGAATGTGAACCCTTCCCTGGAATTCCTTCATGAAATGCAATAGCCAGTAATACCCGCTCACGTCGTGCTTGTTTTGCGCGGCCCAGATCCATATCATTTCACCGGAATCTCTGCGCAGTGTGCCAACCAGGTTCGCCACGGTCCTGTAGTCATCTATTTCATCGTTGTCGGCAAGCCCGGCATAATCGCCGCCTGCCAGTATTTGTTTCCACCATTCGCGGCGGGCTGCAATGCCTTCGCCAATATAAAGGTTTTGTATAGGGCCTACCGCATAATCGTCCCTGATCTGCACTACTTCGCCCTGCATGCTTTCGTCCAGCGCAATGGCCTGTTGTAACACTTCTACATCGGCTTCGTTAAAAACTACGTGGATCATAAAAAAGTAAAAAGTTTATTCATTCGCCATGGGCTGTCCATCTACCATGTCCAGCTCCACCCGCAGGTTGCCGATGATGAATTCCTGGCGTTCCTGCGTATTCTTTCCCATAAAATATTCCAGTATCTTTTGGATGTGCGTGTCGGGCATTACCATCACGGGTTGCAACCTGATGTCTTCGCCTATGAAACCAGCGAACTCGTCGGGTGAAATTTCTCCCAATCCTTTAAAGCGCGTGATCTCTGGCTTGCTGCCCAATTTTTTCACGGCTGCCTGTTTCTCGCCTTCATCATAACAATAAATGGTTTCATGCTTATTGCGTACGCGAAAGAGCGGGGTTTCCAATATGAACACGTGCCCATTCTTTACCAGGTCGGGAAAGAATTGCAGGAAGAAGGTCATCAGCAGCAGCCGTATGTGCATGCCGTCTACATCCGCATCTGTTGCGATCACGATATTATTATACCGCAAATCCTCCAGGCTGTCTTCTATGTTCAATGCGTGTTGCAACAGGTTGAACTCTTCGTTCTCATACACTATTTTTTTGGTTAACCCGAAGCAATTGAGCGGTTTCCCGCGCAGGCTGAACACTGCCTGGGTTTCTACGTTGCGCGCCTTGGTAATGGAGCCGCTGGCGGAATCACCCTCGGTAATGAAGATGGTGCTTTCCTTTGCTTTTTCAAGGATCAGGTCTTTGTCTTTGCCCGTCGGCTCATCGTTGAGATGGTATTTGCAATCGCGCAATTTTTTGTTATGAAGGTTGGCCTTTTTGGCTCGTTCATTCGCCAGTTTTTTGATGCCAGCCAGTTCCTTTCTTTCCCGTTCGCTTTGCTCGATCCGCTTTTTAATGGCTTCGGCGGTAGCGGGATTTTTATGCAGGTAATTGTCGAGCTCCTTTGCAAAAAAATCGCCCAGGAACTGCTTCATCGAAGGGCCGCCTTCGAATATATTTTGTGAACCGAGCTTGGTCTTGGTCTGGCTTTCGAACACGGGTTCCACGACCCTTATGGCTATCGCGGCCACCAGGCTTTGCCTGATGTCGGCAACATCGTAATCTTTTTTAAAGAAATCGCGCACGGTTTTTACAAAGGCTTCGCGGAATGCCTGCTGGTGCGTGCCACCCTGGGTGGTATACTGGCCGTTCACAAAGCTGAAGATCTCTTCGCCATAATCATTATTATGCGTGATGGCTACCTCTATATCATCTCCCTTGAGATGGATGATGGGATAGCGGTTCTCGTCCGCATTGGTTTTGCGCGTGAGCAGGTCCAGCAATCCGTTCTTGCTTACATATTTTTTCCCATTGAAGGTGATGATCAATCCCGAATTGAGGTAGCAATAATTCCAAATGAGGTTATCGATGTATTCCTGCACGTAGTGGAAGTTGCGGAATACGTTTTCGTCGGGGATGAATGTAACGATGGTGCCATTCGGTTCGCTGGTCTTGGCCTCCTTGTATTCTTTCAGCAATATGCCTCTTTCAAATTCTGCCTGCTTCACCTTGCCTTCGCGCACGCTGGCCACTTTGAAATAATTGCTCAATGCGTTAACGGCCTTGGTGCCCACGCCGTTGAGGCCAACGCTTTTCTGGAACGCCCGGCTATCGTACTTGGCGCCGGTATTGATCTTGCTTACAACGTCTACCACCTTACCGAGGGGGATGCCGCGTCCGAAGTCGCGCACGGTAACGGTTTTGCCTTCGATGGTAATGTCAATTTGTTTTCCATAACCCATCATATGCTCGTCGATGCAGTTGTCCAGCACTTCTTTCAGCAGCACGTAGATGCCGTCGTCGGCCGAGCTGCCGTCGCCAAGCTTGCCGATGTACATGCCGGGGCGGAGCCTGATATGTTCCCGCCAGTCGAGGCTTTTAATACTTTCCTCTGTGTATTCGAAGAGGTTTTGTTTTGCTTCTGCCATAAGATATTAAGGTACAAGATGTCTATGGTCATTAGGTCATTGGCCAAAGGGCTCCTTTCGGAAAATCATTGGGTCATTGGTCGGGATTTCCGGATAAGTGCCAATGATGTATTGACTAATGAGCTATTGACCAGAACGCTTAAACCCGGCAAATATAATGAAAGCGGAAATGAGGGACGATGGGGAATATTCACCGGTGGGGATAAGCCAACATTACTTTGCAACCACATACCGTATTTCTCTCAATATCAGTCGAGGCGAGCCATCTGTGTCAAGATATTCAAATAAAACCGGTATAGCGTACATGCCCGGCTTCTGACGGGCTTTTAGTTTATACCTGGCAATGCCCTCATCACCCACAGAGACTTTTACACCATCGATGGTAATTTTAGGCGACATGCTGCGCTCAAATACGCCTAGGCCAGCGACTATTTCCATTACTTCCCCCGATTGCACATACGTGCTGTTAATCGCGGCGATCGCTGCAAAGCTCTCGGCGTAAAGACCACAACCTATCACGGTCCTGCTTCTGTGAAATTCAAGAGCTTCACGCTCGGTTATTAATACATCATTTTTGAATTTTTCCAGCAACGTGCCCGCCTCGGCAACGGTGACTCCATGAAAATGTGCCGAGGCCCAGGCGTTCGCATTTGCTATTGTATCATTACCATGCTCATTACCGGGAAAAATGGCGTGGGTGATAGCGTTTAGGCGAGGGCCCCGCAAGGGCAAATTGTTTCGAACAGTATCTTTGAAAGAACGAAGCCGCTCATATAACTTTTCCGCGTTTCTGTTTGTTTCAAAAACCTGTCGGACAAGCGAAGTGTTGTTTGGATCAGCGTTCCGGTCATCAGCATGCTCTTTCAATATATAAATAAGCGAATCAACATACTTAACAAGTTTTGCTGCTTCATTTCGTGTTGCCTTCACCTGTGGTAAAATGAATGTTAGCATCTCCATTCCGGCAGGCGTACTGCGAATGTCCAGTATCTCACTATAAATAATTTCGTTGGAAGTTGCCACGACATAGTTTGAGTTTTTAAGACTTTGCCCGACCGCCACCGCCTGCTTAGCGTTTCTTTCTTCATGGCAGGAACTAAACAGTACAAGTGCAACAATTGGAATTGATAGCGACCTTCCCATGATCAAAATTTCCTAATAAGTTACAATCCTGCTTATCCGAAACCTACTCATCTTCCCATTTTAGCATTGATTTTGCTAAAAACCAGCTCGTGACCGGACCTATCCCAACTGTTCTTTTTTAGGCTCCGTCCGGGTGGTGGAGAACAGGAATCCGAGCGCCGCGGTGGCCAGGCCTTGTACCGGCGTAATGAATAAGTTCGATTTGGTGAAGACCTTTATCGAAGGCTGTGCGCTCATGGGTTCCAGTAAAATAACCAGGGCGACAATGAACAGGTAAATGATCGAGACCCAGGTAGTGATCTTCAGGAAAAAATTGTTGACCGTTTTGTCGGCAGACTCGCCGGGCGTCAGGGCGCCTGCTCCAATTACGCCCAGCATCAGGGTTATAGTAGGAAATATCAGGGGTGAAAACCAGCCCCAAACCTGTTCTTCTATACCCTCATATTTTGTACCCAGTATGGTTTGAACGATCAATACTACGATGGGTAATGCGGACCCGATAAACCAGATCTTTAGCAGCCGGTTGCGGGCGATGATCAAAGCTGTCCTGTTTTCTGCCATTTATTGAAGTTTGAAGGAAGAAAGATTCATTGTTTGAAAATGATCGAAAATGCTGCGTGCATTGGCGGACGAGGTAAACTTAATAATGCCATCGGCAGATTTACCATATTCATATACCAATACATGTATCCGGTTGCCTGCAAACGGACGGGTGGCGATGTCGCTCGTTAATCCGCTTCCTCCCCTGTCGAAAAGGTTATCGTACAATCCTTCATTTGCCAGCTCTTTGCCAAATGGCGCAAGGCTGGGCTTTGAACACACGATGAAGGCAGCGCCGCGGAAATATCCCGGCTGACCGCAAAACAGCTGGTAAAAGTATTCGCCAAAACCTTTGGGCCGCAGCTTGGTGCGTGTATAGCGGTTGTCGAAGTCTATGCTGCCATTGGGTTTAAGGCGTTCCATTCTTGTTTGCAAGGCAAAACCGTTCATAAAGCTAAAGGTGCGCAGGTCGTAGTATTTGTTTTGCATCAGATCGTTTCGCAGCGTTTGGAATATATGATCGAGCGTAACATTTCCGCCGGGCATCGACTTTAATGTTGCTAATCCAAATACCGATGGGCGCGGTGGCGGGTCGGGAAATACGGGCAATGCTGCAGGTGGCGAGGGCCCTTTTTCACGGACCAAGGGTTGCAGGTCTATATCATATAACTGGCTCAGTTCGCTGTCCAGGCGTTGGGAAAAATAATTCTCCAGCGTAAACACGGTGTTGAATGCGTCGACTTCTTTTGCGGATGCCGCGATATCGGTCCATGATTGGCTGGCGGCCATCTGCACGTTGAGTATCGGGTCTTTTAACAGCGTTGTAAGCGCCGCCTTAATTTCATCGGTTGCAGTATCGCAAAGGCCCAGGGCATAAGCAACATACCAACGGACCCGCTTGTCGCGGTCGTTGACAAAGCTGGTAATGATTGAAACTGCTTCCTTGTCGCGCGTATCCAGGGTGCGGTTATTTTGTTTGATGGGGTTAAATGCGCTGTCGAAATACAGTTTGCCTACAACATCAAATTCACCGGGATACCTTCGCCGGTAACTGTCCAATTCCCACCAGGCGTATCCAAAACCTTCCGTTTTTTCCCCGCTTACCCTGAAATAGTCATGCCAGCGTTGATTGGGCTCATTCGCCATTTCCGGACTGTACACCATCGAAAAAGGCAATTGCACGTACGTCTTATTCGATCGCAGGTGCAGGTTGATAATGGCTTTAATGGCAAGGTATCGCCGGTCTTCACTTTTGCTGGATGCATAAGGAACCAGCAGCGGGTACAAGCTGCGTGCGGAATCGCCGATATTAGCGAGCAATACGAACAATATATCGTTGAAGTCATTTCCTTTCAATATGCTTGCAACGCTATCGCGGACCAGGTAAAAAGAATCCTTGAATGCGCTGAACTTGTTCAGTTTTGTAAAAAACACCACGTTAAAATGAAACCGGTGATCCAGGTTATCCGGCAAAGTAGTTGTTACAACCTCGCTGACAACTTCAACCGGAGCTTCCCCTTTGAGCTCCTGGTATATTTCGCCGTCTAGATATTTTTGAAAAGCAGTTGCAAGGGCGGTATCTTTTGTGCTAAGCAAGGCCACCCCTTCATTGCGTGAAAAACTGGCCGCAAGTTTGTCGAAAATAAAATGGGTGTGGAAACCGCCCTCGATGTAATTGTCGAATAATTCTTCTATGGTTTTTATATGCTTATAATACAGGTTGAAATTATCTTTCGATACTATTATCCCCTCGAGAAGATACATTTTAAAATAACGCTTAATGGAGGGATACTTCGACAAATAATGCAGGGCGGTATCGCCAATGATGCGCAGGCTTAGCATGGCGCGCATGCCGGAACGGCTGAAAAAGTGCATTTCCATCCACTCCTTGTCGAGGAAGTCTTTATTCTTTTCTTTATATTCTTCAAGTGTTTCACCGTAGTCCGATACATACGGTGGTATATTCCGCTGCATCAACTGAAACAATGGATCAACCGCCTTTGGCCCAAAAGCAGCCAGTGAAAAGATCGCCGTTGTGGCTACGGTGTCTGACTTATCATTAAGCGTTCTTATAAGCGCAGGAATAGAAACGTGCGGATAAAATTTCTTTTCTCCTATAATATAAGCAACGCTTCTGCGGACCTCTATGTCCTTGTCAGCCAGGGCCGGCAACACTTCCGTAGTCCAGATATTTTCCGGTATGGTGCCCGAAGGAAAGTTCAATACATTTATCCTTCGCTGGTATTCATCTGTAACTGAAAGGCTTTTCTTCCAGGCGCGGATCTTTTGCTGAAGCGCGACGCCGGGTTGCGCATTCACACAAAGTACGGGGCAACATGCCAACAACACAATAATCACCCGGCGGAACCAATGATTCTGCAAATCCATCAAAGTTTAAAGGTTAATGAGGTTAATATGCTCCTGCGAGCACTGGCAAATACGGCTTAAATATATGAATCCTGGCCGATTGCCGTCAATATAAAAACCGTATTAATACGGTAGTTGATCTATCCCATCTTTAATATTTTCCGGCATTGTTGAACATTAACCCGATTGTGAATCATTAAATCCTGACGTATGCACTATTCAAGCGCCGATCATCAAACCTACAACCAATTACCGGACGTACTCGTTGCAGACAAAAAGCTCACCAGCCTGGGAAGGACGAAAGTCCTGGACTCCCTCAGCAAAACCATCCTGAAATACAATCTGGAAAACGTAGTAGGCATCCGCCTCCTGCACAACCACAATACCATTGCTCCCGATGAAATTATGCTGGAGCAGGAAGAAATAAATGAAGCGGGAGAATACTGCCTCTCCACCATCGCCACCAATAAAAATGATGCTCACACTCAGGGCTGCGCCAATAGCTGGATGCTGGGAGCAAGAACACTGACGCCATTGGAATTTTCGGTGGACCCTGCAGTGACCACCGACTCCGGCAGCGCCATCGCCAACCAACAGTTCCTTCGGGAATTCTACCAGGACCTCGTTACGCTGGACGCAGCGGATATTTTAGGCCCTTGCGTCATCAACCGTAGTTTTTATAAAGAAAGAATGCCTGCTGTCGCCGATGACATCCTGTTGGTGGAAACAACCGATGCGGTTAGAAAGGCCAACGTATTGCGCTTCCGCAACAGCGCGGAATACAAGCCTGAACAATTGATCGAGACCACCTGGATGGCCACCGATCCAAAAGAGAACGAAGAAGAAAAAGAAAATGGCCCCGACAGAAAACTGGTTTTCTATTGCAGGGTGGGCCAATGCACTCCTACTTGCGCCGTAATTATTCATTGCGAAGACCAGGATGGACAGCACCTGTCTACCTCCCGGCATGAGAAGCAACTGCATTGGAAAGAACATATAAAAACTGTGGTCCCGCCAGACCAACTGCCTCCCGCGGAAGCTTAAATATTTTATTTGCAAGGTTTCAAGACGGGTCTCCATAAATGAGACCCGTTTTTGTATGTAAAAGCGCGGGTTAACTTATTTTTTAGCACTGATTTTGCTATAAACCAGCCGTATTCATTGTCTCCCATTCAATCCTTCTTTATGAAAAAATACCTGGTTTTCATTTGCATTGCAGTTGCAATGGCCTCATTGGCCCAGGCCCAACTGAAAGTAAAAGCGGTTTGCCCGGAATTTTACGTAGACGTGCTGGATGGCAAGGTCAACGGACTAAAGGCGAATGCGCCGATACACGACGTACGCAACCTGTTCCCCTGCTTCACGCAATCCGAAGATGAATCGGCAACCGCCAAATGCGGCGGAGGCGTTTTCTTTAAAGACAAGGATGTTTTCTTTTACACCAGCCGCGACTACATCGAGATAGGCCCGAAATTCAAAGGGAAGATGAGCCTCCCGCTCATTGGCACCAAACGCAATAGCCTGTTCAACAAGCTTGGCAATCCCCGGCTAAAGGACGCAAGTTGGGATGCCTATCAAACCAATTACGGATTATTGGTGCTGTATTACGACGCGGCAGGCAAGGTAAAAAAGATACAGCTTAGCACGCAGAACATCGATACACTTAGTTTGTGCGAATAATGGCATTCCCCAGAATACCATCGAACGCCACACCGAAAATTCTACAGACGAGGGCAGGACCTGGAATCATTTTGCAATCAGCACCCTGAGCCGGACCAGGTAATTTTTTACTTCTTACCTTCCGGTATGGCTGTATCTTCTCTGGAACTTAAAACGTACTATGCCCGCAACCGCAAGGCATGGCGGGCATGGTTGCTAAAGCATCACGCCAAATCGCCGGGCGTATGGTTGATCTATTATAAAAAAGAAAGCGGCAAGCCGCGTGTTGAATACGCCGATGCGGTAGAGGAAGCGCTTTGCTTCGGGTGGATCGACAGTACCATGCGGCCATTGGACGAGGATAGGTATATGCAGCGGTTTACGCCCCGCAAACCCAAAAGCGTGTGGTCGGCGCTCAATAAATCGAGGATTGAAAAGTTAATGGGCCAAGGATTGATGATGCCGGCCGGACTGGAAGCCATTGACACTGCAAAAAAGAACGGGTCGTGGACGAGCATAGATCACGTTGAAAATCTCGAGATGCCCGCAGCGCTTACCAGGGCATTGAATAAAAACAAGGCCGCGCTCAAACACTTTAACCAGGCCAGCCGCACTTACCGCAAGCAGGTTTTGTACCGCATCAACAGCGCAAAGCTTCCTGAAACCCGGGCCCGCCGCATTGCGGAAATGGTAAAGATGATGGGCGAGGGCAAGAAGATATTTTAAGACCCCCGAAAGTTGAAGAGACCGGTCTGCCTGCCGCTCATCCTTTTGTTTTGATTTTTTGCGCTCCGGTTTTTGAATTTTTCCTCGGAATCTTCGTATCTTATGTTTCTAAATTCCGGGTTATGAAGAAAGTTATTACCGCCGCCGTATTAGTTGCGTTTGCAGGAGCAGTTGCATTTGCAAGCCTGAACACAAAAGACAGCACCAAGAAAGACGTGAAACAAAAACAGGAGCAGAAGGAAACCAAAAAGAAAAAAGAATGTAAGAGAACATGCCTGTTCTCTTAAACAAATCGTTGAAAGCCCCTTAGCGGGGCTTTTTTATTATCGGGCCTTTTTATTTGCATTCAAGTCTGCTTATTA
This sequence comes from Chitinophagaceae bacterium, assembly GCA_035628135.1. Lineage (GTDB taxonomy): Bacteria > Bacteroidota > Bacteroidia > Chitinophagales > Chitinophagaceae > DASPKM01. Next base: position 468,255 of record DASPKM010000006.1, read on the forward strand.
CTACCTTTAGTTCCCCGTAATAATTTATTACCGTACAATTTATTAGTCATTCATTAGTTTACTTCAAAACTGATTGTTATGAGTAACAAATTGTACGCTCTTGCAACAATCAGTCTAATGGCTGGTTGTTTTTATATCCTCTTAACTACCCCTTCGAAAAAACAAGATCAGCTAGGCAATATTCTTACTGCAGAGGCAAAAGCCGATGCCCCGGATGAAGCCCTTCTTTTTGAGTTCATGAAGACCCGTGATCCCGTTACCGGTCGCGTGCCAAGAGAAAGATTGGAGTTTGCCCGGCAGGTGCAGCTGCAAAAATTCGCGCGGCAACAATCGTCGGGCATGCGAGGCCCTGTGCCCGATGTAAACTGGGCGGAGCGAGGCCCTGACAGCGTAGGTGGCAGGACCCGCGCCATGCTCTATGACCGAAGTGATCCCACCTTTAAAAAAGTTTGGGCCGGTGGTGTGGGCGGCGGATTATGGTACACCAACGATATTACCGCGGCAAATGTAAACTGGCAGAAAGTAAGCGATACCTTCAATAACCTGGCCGTAACCGCCATTGCAAAATCCGATAATATCATGTTCTTCGGAACAGGTGAAGGATGGAACAACCAGGATGCCATCCGTGGCAACGGCATCTGGCGCAGCCTTGATGGAGGGGTCACCTGGGAGCACATGCTTTCCACCAAAAACAATCCGGTATTCCATTATGTGCAGGATATGGCATTCATAACGCCCATCAGCGGCGGATGCATGCCTGGAGATCTGCGCATCGCCGCAACAACGCGTACCGGCGGTGTGCAATTGTCGCTTGACACTGGCAAGACCTGGACGAAAGTGCTTGGCGCCGGCGTGGGCGGAGCCACTATTGACGCAGGCGCAGACCTTGAGCAGGAATACTACTACATTTTTGCTACCCTTGGATTGTACGGCCAGGGAGGAGGTGGCATTTTCAGATCATGTGATGGTCAAAATTGGGATAAAGTTTACCAGGCAACCGCTGATGAAGAAAGGATAGATCTTTCAGTTCATTACCAAATGGCTCATGTTGCGTATGCTGTAGTGCAGCAGTTACAGGGCGGTGTCAGGAAAATAAAAAAGATCATGAAGACGGAGGAGATAACGCCTCCACCTTCCCCTCCAACACTGCCAGTGTGGAATACGCTTTCATTGCCATCGTGGTGCGACAACGGCACGATTAACAATGTTGACTATACCCGGGGGCAAGGATGGTACGACCTGATAGTGGCTGTACAGCCAATATTCATGAACCATCAGAATGCATTCATCGGCGGCGTTGACATGTTCAAGACCAGCAATAGCGGAGGGGGCTGGACGCAAATATCCCAATGGGCAACCGGGTGTGCTGGAATCCCCTTTGTACATGCGGACATCCACAACATCATCTTCAGGCCCGATGGCATGGGTGGTTACCTGTTCAATGATATGCTCGTTGCAACGGATGGAGGCATTTTTCGCAGCACCGATGGTGGCAATACATTTAGCGCACGCAATAAAACATATAACGTTACCCAATTCTATAGTTGTGCTCTTCACCCTACTGATCCGAACTACTTCCTTGCGGGCACGCAAGACAATGGTACCCGCAAATTCACCACCGCCGGAATGAATAAAACAACGAACATTTATACGAGCGATCACGATGGAGGCTTTTGTCACATCGACCAGGACGACGCAATGCGCCAGATCACATCTGCTACCTACAATAATTATTTCATTTCAACCAATGGCGGCTCCAGCTTTACATACACTTCCAGGAATAACAGAGGATTGTTTATCAATCCCACGGACTTTGACAACATCAACAATATCTTATACTGCGGCGACGCCGGAGGCCAGTTTTATCGTTGGACAAACCCGTTCAGTGGAAATGATACTGCGATCGTAAGCGTCAGCGCTTTCAATGGCGCTCAGATTACGCACGTACGCGTTTCACCTACTGTCAATAACCGCGTTTATTTCGGGTTGAGCAACGGTGCGATCGTGCAGTTGGACAATGCTCATACGGGTACCAGTCTCACGGGAGTGGTGATAAGACCGGAGATCGGTGTCGGCCACATGGTTTCCTCCATTGCTATTGCGAAAGCAAATGAAAGCCGCATGCTGGTTACATACAGCAATTATGGGATCACCAGCATATATGAATCATCTCCTGGCCTGGGGGGAAGTTTAAACTGGACTTCAGTAGAAGGCGATCTGCCCGATATGCCGGTTCGCTGGGCCATGTTTGATCCGCGCAACAACGACTGGGCCATCCTGGCAACTGAAATGGGCATCTGGTCAACCAACGATCTTAACGGGGGTGGCACCGATTGGGAGCCTACCAACAATAGTTTCGCCAACACCAGGGTAGACATGCTGGAATACAGGGCAAGTGATGGGACCCTGGCTGCTGTTACGCATGGCAGGGGATTGTTCACAACCATTATTCCCGCTGCGGCAATACCGGTTACACTAATCGACTTTCGAGGCCAGCTAAAGGGCAATAACGTGAACCTTAGCTGGGAAACAGCTACCGAGCAAGGCAATAGGGGATTTGATGTAGAACGGTCATCAGATGGTACCAGGTTCAACCGCATAGGCTTTGTTGCGGGCACAGGCAACAGCAATATTATCAGGCACTATATTTTTGAAGATAAAGAAATTGCGCAGCAGTTGAATTATTACAGGCTTAAACAACTTAATGATGATGGAAAATATGAGTACAGTCGCACCATCCTTATCAAACACCCGGTTACAAACAATGCCAGCTTTACGGTTTTGAACAATCCGTTCAGGAATGCATTGGACTTGCAATTTGGAGCAGTTATGCAAAGCAACGGCGAGATCCGCTTGGTCGATATCAAGGGCCAGGTAGTCATGAAATGGAGCGGCCGGTTTCAACCAGGCACCAGGATGCGGCTACAAGTTCCTTCAAGGGTCGCAGCCGGGTTGTACGTAGTACAGTTGTTGGTAAGCAATCGTCAATATTCAATACTTGCCAGGAAAGAATGATATGTTATACCATCGGGTCATCGGTTATAGACTCAATTCTATAACCATGACCCATGGTTTTTCCACTCATACTCTTTTGCTTTTTTTCATTGAGGATATATAGTAGATTCATGGCGTTATGAAAATCTCCGCTTTCGCATGCCTGATTTGCTGCCTGTTTGTACAGGTAGCTACCGCTTGCAGTACCTTCTTCATTCACCACAACGGACAAATGGTATTTGGCCGCAACTACGATTGGGTGGCCGGCACGGGCCTGCTGTGCAGCAACCAGCGGGGGCTGTCTAAAACCTCTTATAAGATGGAGGATGGGCGCACCATATCCTGGACCTCTAAATATGGAAGCCTCAGTTTTAACCAATACGGAAAAGAATTCCCTACCGGTGGCATGAATGAAAAAGGATTGGTGGTGGAGTTGATGTGGCTGGACGAAACCAAATATCCCAAACAGGATGAGCGGCCTGCTATCAGCGTATTGCAATGGATACAATACCAGCTTGACAATGCCGCCAGTGTTGAAGAAGTGATTGCTTCGGATAAGCTGTTGCGCATTTCCAATACCGGCGCGCCGCTGCACTACCTGGTAGCCGATGCGGGCGGGCACGCGGCCACTATTGAATTTCTCGAAGGCAGGATGGTGGTGCATACCGGTAACAAACTTTCGATGCCGGTGCTTACGAATTCGGTGTACGCGGAATCCGTCGGCTATGCAACAGAAGCGCTGGCGCGGAATGAAACGGGCAATTCCAGTTCACTCGGGCGATTTGTAACTGCCTGCGATATGGTGCGCCGGTACCAGTCGGGCAAGGCAGGCGCTCAACTGGTGGATCATTCTTTTAAAATACTGGATGCGGTTAAGCAAGGCGACCATACCAAGTGGAGCATCGTGTACGACATCAGCAACCGCAAGGTATATTTTAAAACGCTGGATGCCCCGCAGGTGAAGTCGGTGGCATTTTCTGCATTGGCGTTTTCGTGCCGGGATGCTGCGGTGGCCTTTGATATAAACGAACAGGCACGGGGCGATATCAGCAAGCTATTCAAGCCATTGACAATGGAACAAAACAAAAAAACGCTTAAAGAAACGGCCTCCCTCAGCAAAAATGAAGTGGATATATCGGTGCAGACCCAGGATGCCATGGCGCGGTATGCCAGCCTCATCGGTTGCCGGTAATTGCTGCTTATCCAGGACGCCCATAACAATCTTATAATTATAATTCATTGAATGTTAACGGCTTGCCAGATTGTCACTGCCTTAAGATTATTTTATTATGGCAGGCTATAGGGCTGATACATATTAATTGTATTTTTGGGCGTATCCAATCCTCATGAAAAAAGCTGTAAAAGCCCTCGCAGCTCCCCACTTTGCAGGTACCCATTAAATTCGGCTCAACCCATTGCTATTCTAGTTGCGACCCATTAAGATTAATTGAAATTAAAAAGGAGTTAGTATGTATTCGTTTGAATTGCTGGAGGCCGGTTGTTATTATCTCATCCAGGAGCAACAAGAGAGCCCGATCACTTTGATTAAGGTAGCCGTAGAATCAGATCATTGTGTTTTTGTTTCGCGGTACAGCGATGAGCTGACCACTGAATGGAAACGCAAAACCGATCCTATTTACGACATCATTGAATTATTGAGCGATGAAGCCGTCAGGGCCTGGGAATCGTCTTACAACAATAACCAGGACGCCTATAATTACGAAGAGGATGAGGATTAAGTCACCCACCAGGTCATTGAGTCAATTGGTCATTAAGTCACTAAGCCAACAGCGACAATGGCATAGTCATGGCCCAATCACCCAATGACTCAATGACCTGATGACCCTTCGAAGGCGTCCTTTGGACAATGACTTTAATGTTTGACCGCTTTTTAACAAACCGCCTCACCAAAATCTGGTATTTTTTTCGTTATTTAAGGCGAAATGAGATTCGCAAACCCCAGACAGAAGCGACTGAGCGACCTCTTTGTGAACATGGCGGCGCTGGTAACGATTATTCCCCTTGCGCCTCTTATTAACCGCTACCTTCCACCCATTATGATCGGTAGTTGGAATTTAGACCTCCCGGTAGCTATCATACTTGCGTTTTTACTGGTAATGGGCGTTATCAAAATTTTCAGGCCGCTGATCATTCCTGCTTTTTTACTCGTATGCCTGGTGCTGGTGTATAACCTGTTTACCAATTCTTACACCTTCCCCGACGTGATTCATGATTACAAGAACATGGTCATGAACAACTGGACGCACAAGGACCAGAAAGAAAAGGAACTATACCTCATCAATTCCATTTTTCAAAGCAGGCTGCAAACGCTGGGCAATCAGCTTAAATTAAAAGTTGACCATACTGATTCCACCGTACGCAATTTTGCCGTGCAGCATTCACTCGAAAGTTTCGATGAGTATTATCCCAAGTACGGCCAGTGGGTACGGGTATTATCGTTGTTCAAATACATCAATGGCAATTTCAAGTACGTGACCGATGCGTACCGCGATGAATATTTTGCCACCGCCAGGGAAACCATCAACAATGGACTGGGCGGCGATTGCGACGATCACAGCATCCTCATGGCTTCCGCATTAAAGGCCATCGGCGCCAATTGCCGCATAGTGCTTACGCGTACGCATGCATATCCTGAATTGCATTGTCCCGATAAAGAATCGCTGACCCTCCTGAAAGAATCGATCCTGCACCTGTTCGGAGATAAACAGATAAAGGAGCTCAGTTATCATATCCGCAATGGCCAGTATTGGGTGAACCTGGATTATACGGCACCCTACCCCGGCGGGCCTTATCTAAGCGATACGGCGTATGCTATCGTGGAGTGGTGATAATTGAATAGACCAGCCGCACCCGGATAGAATCGGAGCGTTGCCGCGATAGGGGTAAATAGAATAGTATAGGATTGGTCAATCATCCGGTTACCACTGCAGTTGAAACAGCATTTACAAAGTCCCGCAGTTTTGTTTCATCCAACCTTCCTTCCGTACGGACGCCGCTGCAAATGTCAACGCCAAATGGCTGAACTATCCTGATGGCCTCCGCTACATTACCCGCATTAAGGCCTCCCGCAAGAAATACCGGAACCCCCGCCGAGCGCACTATTTCCCTGCTGATATGCCAGTTGTGCACTTTGCCGGTGCCACCCAATGTTTTGATGGCAGCCCTGGGATTGCCGCTATCCAGTAATAAGGCATCAACATGCCGGGCGTGCCGCACCGCCTCTGCAATGCTCTCCTCGCCCGATACGTGTATTACCTGTACCAGTTTAAGATAAGGCAGGGCCTGGCGGATCTGGTGGTAGCTGCCTTCCGAAAGCTCGTCCACTATCTGCACGGTGTTGGTGTGCGTTCTGGCCGCGTGCTCTATTATACCCGCGGCCGATTGTTCACAGGTCAGCAGGAAGGAGGCCAGGGGCGGGTGTATGTGCCTTGCAATGGAGGCAATGAGCTCATCTTCGATCGGGCCCGGCCCGCTCGGCATGCGGCCAACCAAACCGAGCGCATCCGCGCCGTAACGTATGGCAAGTGCAGCTTCGTCAATAGATGAAATGCAGCATATTTTTATTCGTGTACGCATAATTTACTTTCGATGTTATCTTGAAACCGGCTATTGCCCAAAATTCCCCATTTGTTAAGGAGTTGCAAAACGCCCCGGATTCTTTTTTCGTTCCGTTTGGAACCCGTCTATTTGTATCACAAAACACCAAACAAACCCAAAACATCATAACCCAAAACTACCTGCAAGCCCCTGACATCAGGGGTTTTTTTATTGCTTGATTGCCTGATCACATTTTTCTTTGTTTGCCCGCGATGTTCACCTCATTACCTCACTCCTCTTCACAATACAATACATGTCCCCTTCCATCGGTAAATATCCGTATTCATAACAAAAATGATACTCCGCCCCGGTGCGCTGCCCATACACCGCTGTGAGGTAATTAAAATTAAATCCCCTGTCCATCAACAGCGATTTTGGCACTTTCACACTTTCCTCAGTCGGCAATAATTCTTCCAGTATACGCCGGTTACGGCGGAGAATACTATTGACCTTGCGGATAAAACTTGCACCCCTGTTGCTGTTGTACACCCTGTTATTATACATGCTCCGGCAATAGTCGTCACAAAATTTTTTATCTATCCTGCCGGCAAGCATGTTGCCGCAGCTAAGGCACGACCTGGTGTCAGGGAGCAAAGGCATAAGACAAGGTTTGCAAAGGGCGCTAAGGTAACGGAGCGGGCATGGCAGACCCAAAGGAAATTCATCACCCGGAACGGGGAAAAACCTCATAAGAACAAGCGGTTGTAAGAAATAACCTCAACCCATCCACCAAATTTGAAACAGGAGTTCAAAATCAATTTACCCACTGGGGTTGGTTTTTATAAAAACTTCAATAAATTCAAGATTCTTTTTCCCAACTAAAACTTAACTACACATTATGAGAAGAACCTTATCAACTGCGTTGGCAGTACTGCTATGCATTGCAGTAGCTGCCCAGGACGGTAATTTCTGGACCCAGGTAAACGAATCACGGATCAACAAAGACCTGTTCGCAAACCGGTTCAAACCCGCGGCGTACAAAATTTTTCAACTGAATGAAGCCGCCTTGTCGAACGCGCTCCGTTCAGTGCCCTCGGAAAAAAACGTAGCCGCTGCAGCTTCCGATTTCATTTTGCACATTCCCAACGAAAACGGACAACTGGAAAGGTTTCGCGTGGTAGCAGCCCCCGTTATGCACCCTGACCTTGCGGCAAAATACCCCGGCATCAATTCCTATGCAGGACAAGGGATCGACGATCCCACGTCCACCATCCGCTTCGACGTTTCGCCGAGAGGATTTCATGGCATGGTCCTCTCCACTTCGCGCAAAACCATTTACATCGACGCCATTGACAGGAATGATCAATATTACGTGGTGTTCTCGCGCAAAGACATCGGCAATTACCAATCGGCGTTCCAGTGCCTTACCGAAGACGCTAACCTGCAGGCACAACAGGCCATTCAAAACGAAGCCCTGAAGAATGCGGACGACGCACGCCTCCGCACTTACCGCCTGGCATTGGCCGCTTCCGGTGAATACTCCACGTATTTCCTCAACGGCACCGAAACCAGCGACGCACAGCGCAAGGCAAAAGTGCTGGCCGCCATGAACACCGCCATGACGCGCACCAACGGTATTTATGAAAGGGATTTCGGCATCCGCATGGTATTGATCGCTAACAACGACGCCATCATTTACCTGAACGCAAGCACCGACCCCTGGACCAACAACTTCAACAGCACTACGCAAACCACCATCGACAATGTAATCGGCAACGCCAATTACGATATCGGCCACCTGGTGCACCGCACCAGCAACAATGGTAATGCGGGATGCATAGGTTGCGTGTGTAAAACAGGCCAGAAGGGCAGCGCCTTTACTTCGCACACAACCCCCGAAGGCGATCCCTTTGTGGTGGATTACCTGACACACGAAATGGGCCACCAGTTCGGCGGCAACCACACCTTTGCACATTCTTACGAAGGCACCATCGCCCAATGCGAACCGGGCAGCGGCTCCACCATTATGGGATACGCGGGCATTACCGGCTCCACTACCGACGTTCAGCCGCACAGCGATGATTATTTCCATGCGCGCAGCATTGAACAAATCACCAATTACATCAAGTCAGGCACGGGCGGCGGCGCTTGCGCCGTGGTTACACTCACCGGCAACAACACCCCTACCGCATCGGCGGGCGCAGACTTCACCATCCCGAAGTCGACGCCGTTTACCCTCACCGGCACCGGCACCGACGCAGATGTCAGCGAAGTACTTACTTATGGCTGGGAGCAAATAGATGCAAGAACATCTTCCTCTCCCACCATCCCCAGCGCTACCGCAACAGCGGGACCGGTATTCCGGTCGTTCACACCCACAACTTCCAACTCCCGCACCTTTCCCGCGCTGGCATCGATACTGAATGGAACCAATACCAACAAATGGGAAGTATTGCCTTCGGTTCAAAGAACACTGAACTTCCGTTTCACGGTGAAGGATAACCGCGCAGGAGGCGGCAATAACAAAAGCGATGAAATGATCGTAACAGTGTCCAGCGTGGCAGGGCCTTTTGCGGTAACCGCGCCCAATACCGCGGTGAGCTGGGCAGTGGGCACATCGCAAACCGTAACATGGAGTGTAAATTCTACTAATGTTGCGCCCGTAAACTGTACTAACGTGGCCATCCTGTTGTCTGTCGACGGCGGCAACACCTTCCCCATCACACTGGCAGCAAGCACTCCCAATGATGGTTCCGAAAATGTTACCGTTCCCAATAATCCCAGTGCACTGTGCCGCATTAAAGTGGCCGCGGTAGGAAATATTTTCTTCGATATTTCCAATACCAATTTCACCATTGGCGGCACACCACCTGCGTGCAGCAGCCCGACAGGACTTGCAACATCGTCGATTACTTCCAGCAGCGCCACCGTTAGCTGGAGCGCGGTAAGCGGCGCCAATAGCTACGATGTTGACTATAAGGCCAGCGCAGTATCTACATGGACCAATGCGGCTAGCGGCACTACCGCTACATCGGTTAACTTAAGCGGACTGAGCGCATCGACCGCGTACGATTGGAGAGTACGCGCCAATTGCTCCAGTGGCAGCAGCACCTATGCTACCGGCCAGTTCATCACCAACCCGATAGGCGGAGGATGCACTACCAATTTCGAGCCCAATGAGTCGCTGGCAGCAGCAGCTACAGTTGCAACCAACACCACTCACTCCGCGGGCATCACCACTACTACTGATAAAGACTGGTTTGCATTTACACTTAGCGGCACTAATAACCTGAACATTACGCTTAGCAATCTGCCGGCTGATTACGACATTATACTGTACAACTCAGCAGGAACAGAGATCAGGCGTTCAGAAAATGCAGGCACCACCAGCGAAAGCATTGTGAACAACAACACCGCTGCCGGCACTTATTATATACAGGTGTTCGGTTACAATGGCGCCAACAGCACAACGGTATGCTACAACCTGAACATAGGAGCTACACCGGTAACAACCCCCACCTGCCCCAGCACCTACGATGTATCAACCAATGGTACACTCGGCGGCGCCGCATTGGTTCCGTTCAATACGGACATCAAAGGATTGATCAGTCCTTCGGGCGATGTGGACTATTACAGGTTCGTGATCACCAATGGAGGAACCATTACCATTACGCTCACTACCCTGCCTGCCGACTATGACCTTCGGTTGTACAACAGTTCGGGCAACGTATTGCAGCGTTCCGAAAACGGTGGCACTACCAGTGAAACCATCAGCCGCAACGTGCCCGCTGGTACGTACTATGCACGCGTGGTAGGTTGGAGCGGCGCCAACAGCTCTACGGTTTGTTATACGTTGAGAGTGGCATTGGGTACTGCTTCCAGAGAAGAAGACCTGATAGTGGACAACCAGAAAGCTAAAGTGCAGGTGTTCCCCAACCCAAGTCCCGGCAACCTGCAGGTTATAATACCCGGCAACCAGGACAAGGCTGAAATAAGCATCCAGGACATGTATGGCAGGACCATTATGCGTCAAAACAGCAATGCCATCAGTACCAGGATGAACATATCAACCTTACCCTCAGGCGTATACGTAGTAAAAGTGAACAGGAATGGCAAAGAGATATTCAGCACCAAGATCGTAAAGGAATAAAGCAATATTTGCCGAAATAAAAAGGCCCTCCTTACGGAGGGCTTTTTTTATGAATGCTATAGTGTACGTTACTTAGGGGAAAGTGATTGGCAAACAATAGCGGGTGGCGTATATTTATGGGTGGTGTGAAATCACAAAACCAAAAGCCTGCAAAGAAACTCTCCTCCAAAGCAGAAAGCATCTATGGTCAAATCAATAGTAAAGCCACCAGGCTTGGCGACTTAGGCACGATTGCGAAAGACATCAAAAAGGATCACCAACTGGCTATGGAGCTATGGTCTACCGGTGAGTACCTGCCTCGCCAGTTGGCCATCCTGATCATGGACAAGAAGTTGTTGTCCGAAGAATTAATTGACAAACTTGACAAGGACATACAGCAGCATACGGATGAGGAAAGAAATCAACTAATAGATTGGTTGATGGCTAACCAACTTTCCAAAGACAAGAAAACGATTGCACTGATGGAATCGTGGGAAAATAGCCCCTCCGCACTTCAAAGACGGACTTTTTGGTATTACCAGGGGCGCTTGCGGTGGGTTGGCCAAACACCTCCTCCCAATAGTGAACAACTGCTTTCCTCCATTGAAGAACGAATAGAAAGCGAAAGCCCGGAAGTTCAATGGGCCATGAATTTTACCGCGGCTCAAATCGGCATCTTTCAGCCTGAACTTCGCGCCAGGTGCATTGCACTGGGAGAACGGGTTGGTTTATACAGAGATGAAATAGTGCCACGCGGATGCACGCCTAGTTATTTGCCTGCATTAATATCGATACAAGCTGCGAAGCTGAAGAAGTGAGATTATCCAAATATCAGGAAAAACACGGTTGTTCCTTATCCCCCAAAAAGATTATATTAGATTGTTTCAAACTGCGCTTACACCTGGACCAAAGCACATTTCTTTAACCCAAACCAATGCTTATGCAAGCAAGTAACAAAAGTATCGTTGCTATTGTAGCAGGTGTTTTAACAGTGGCATTCTTCATGCCATGGATCCAATTATTTTTTGCGCTTAGCGGATGGGATATCGTCATTGGCAAAACACAGGGAGAAGACCACCTGTTCGTCAAGCTCATCATGCTTCTTTTCCCGATTTCGGGCCTCCTGATTCTTTTTGGCGCAGTGCTCAACAATGAAAAATATCCGCTGCCCAAATCGTTTCTTTTCAAACTGCCCCTGTGGGCATTGATAGTCCTGATAGTGGTACTGGTAATTAAATCGAACGGGCTGCCTGGTGAGGCCATCAATGGAATTTTCAGGATACTGGGTGTTGGTTTCTGGTTAACGTTGATAGCTGCTGTTATCCTGCCATTTGTAGCCCCGGCTGTTGTCAGCGCACCGGGTCCGTCGAATACTCCGGGGAACGCGCCACCAACCAATCCGCCGGAACAGTAATTAGCACTCCAATTGCAGACCAGATAATGCGGATGCCTGAGGCATACCCGTACATTATGTATATTAGCGCTGCAATGTATGCGGCTCGTTAATATCTTAAAATACAGCGGAATCCTTCTTTTGTGTTGGCTCACCCTTTCGTGCGAGAACACTGCTCATATCGCTACCATCGATCACAAATTCTACGGCTGCTTCGCGATGGGTCATAATAAATTGAAGGTTTATAAAGAGGCCAATTTTGTCGTAGCGAGATGGGAAAGGGACGGTGAAGAACCCTTGAAAGTACGGCTCAACCGCTCTCAAATGGATAGTTTAAACAATTTTATCCTGGAACTAAAAAACCTCGAGGAAGAAAATAGCTGTACCAGCGTTGATTATTATCATGTAATAAACGGCAACGAGACTATCCGGAAAACCGATGGAGGATGCAGCTGGGATGGATTTGGACGGTTAATAACGACGCTTTTCTGGAAAAAGAAATAATGGAAGGCCTATGTGCTTCATGCCGGCATACTATTACGTTACGGTTTCAAACATGCGCAGGTTGATGGATACATTACGGATTGCGTATGAAAAGGACCTGTTCAATTACTCCCTCCCCCACACTTCCACATCCGCTTTTTGTATTGCGCGGTTTTTGGTGTCGTAGGTAAATACGAGTTTGCTGACGGTCTTAACCGGCGATGGCAGTTCGATGACCTTGCTTTCGTTACCGGCGGGAATTGAATTGAGGATATCGATGTCCTGGGTTTGGCCCCCTTTATAATGCACCACGCAACGGTGCAGGTTAATGGCACCTTGTTTTACTTTAACGCGAACAGCATTCAGTTCCTTCTCGATGCCCTCTACCACCATTTCGCTATGATCTACGGTATAATTTACAGTGCGGTCGCCGAGCTTGGCCCATTTGTCCTGGAAAGTGTTGGCGTAAAATACAGGAAGGCCCGCCAGCAGCGAGATGATCAGCGCCAGCTTCCCTGAACGTTTTCTAAAACCTTGTGACGACATACTAGCATGTTTAACTTGAACAGGGGGACAGCCTCACTTGTAATTTAAGCAAATTCCGGCATAGCAACAAGAGTCATGATCGCTGACAAATAGTAAAGGCTTATCAATGTATGCCCGGATTATTCAGTAATTATTGCGGTGACCGATGGACGGTTATCACTTGCCGGCCTGGATCTGTTGTTTGTCCAGCTTTTCCAGGATCTCTTTCTTTTGCCGCGGCAGCTTAAGCCTGTCTGACACCTTTCCGGTTACGCGCTTTACGGTAAAAGTGCCGGAGCCCCTTTCGCGCGAACTTACCGGCTCCAGGTGGCGGAACCACCTGCCTGCCAGGGTTTCAGCCGAATCGGCATCCTTGTGCTCGAACAGGAATTGCACTACGTCTACCCTGGTGCCGCCTCCTTCGACCACCCTTCCCTGGATGAGCGAATAGATGAGCTTCTCCGGCTTGGCATTGCCTTCGAAAGTATAGGTAATGTTAGGTATGTCGGTTTTTTTGGTATCTATCGGGTACAGGTCTACAATGCAATACATCTTTCCTTCTACCTGTACTATCTCCAGCACCATCTTAGCGGGTTGGCGAAGACCAATGGTGCCGAATATAAATTCCCCTTCCCAGGTGCCCGTAAAATCACCAGGCTGAGTATCGGAAGCTGATTTGCCGGACGATGCGGATGGTTGTTGCGCATGCAGGGTAAAAGCTGTAAACAACAATATAAGTGTAAGCAGCTGCTTCATAATAATCATTTACATGAGTAAAGTACGATATTAATTCTAAACACATCCTTAAAAAAATGCTTGCTTATCTTGCGGCTCCAATCAGCCAGGCATGATCATACGGAACATAGAAATTTACAAGCTCAGCATACCGATGCATCCCTTTACCATCGCTACGGGCACGATGCATTATGCCCAGAATATTTTCATAAGAGTGCATACCACGCAGGGGTTAACCGGCCACGGCGAGTGCTCCGCTTTCCCGATGATAGTGGGTGAAACACAAAATACCTGCTTCGAAATGGCAAAGGATTTTGCAAGCATATGGAAGGGAAAGGACGCTTCTGATATAGAGCAGCGCATGCAGGAATTGCACGCCTTTACGGCTTTCAACAGCACCATTAAAAGCGCTTTCGACATGGCCCTGTACGACCTGGCGGCGCAGCAGGCGCGCCAGCCATTGTACCAGTTCCTGGGTGGCAGCAAAAAAACGATCGAGACCGATCTTACCATCGGCATTTCAAGCCCTGCGGCCATGGCCGAACAAGCCATGGATTTTGTAAGGCGCGGCGTACGCATCATTAAAATAAAACTGGGGAAAAACGCACAGGAAGACGTGGAACGTGTAAAAAGCATCCGCGAAGCCGCGGGCCCTGAAATTTTGTTGCGCATAGACGCCAACCAGGGATGGGATTACGAAGACGCACTGTATGCGCTACAGGCCATGTACAATTACGATATACAATTTTGCGAACAGCCCATGCGGCATTGGAACGATGACAAGCTGCCGTTGCTGAAGCAACTGTCGCCTATTCCCATCATGGCCGATGAAAGCGTGTTCGACCACCACGATGCGGAACGGCTGATCAATGCAGATGCCTGCACCTATGTAAATATCAAGTTCTCCAAATCGGGCGGAATACTGGAAGCGAAGAAAATAAACGAAGTATGCGAAGCCCGCGGTGTGCCCTGCATGATGGGGGGCATGCTCGAAAGCAGGCTGGCGCTTACCGCCTTTGCGCATTTTGCGATGGCGCACGACAATATCCAATTTTATGATATGGATACGTGCATGCTCGGCCACAAGACCGATCCGGTAGTGCGCGGTGTGCGCTATAATGGATTTTTACTGGAATTGGATGATGAACCGGGCCTGGGAGCAGATATCGATGCGGATTTCCTGCGGGAATGCGAACGCATTGAAATTTGAAAGAAACATCGGTTTATTCAACAACCGGAAGTTCCGGTTACCTTTGAACCGGGTACACTACAACAACCGGCAATAACGGTCAATAGCTAACATCAAACATTTAAAGAAGTCGTTTTGACTACCTCATAATAAAAATCTACAGCATGGAAGTTCGAACCAAGGCGGCAAAGGAATCAGCAGTGATCATGACGGAAATTGTATTGCCGAACGATACCAATGTTTTCGGCAACCTCATGGGCGGGAGACTGATGTACTGGATGGACATAGCGGCCGCGCTTTCGGCGGCAAAGCATTGCAACGCCCCCGTAGTAACCGCTTCGGTAGACAATATTTCCTTCGAAGCGCCGATACGCCTGGGCAATGCCGTGAACATAGAAGCCCGTGTAAGCCGTGCCTTCAATACATCCATGGAAGTGCACCTGAAGGTTTGGGGCGAAGACCTTACGCAGCAATACCGCTATAAAAGCAATGAAGCATACTACACATTCGTTGCGCTTGACCCAAACCGTAAGCCGAGGCCCGTGCCTCAATTATTACCGGAAACAGATGAAGAAAGAAAACTGTTCGAAGGAGCGTTGAGAAGGCGGCAGGTGCGGTTGATACTTGGCGGAAAAATGAAGCCGAACGACGCGGCCGAGCTAAAGGCCCTGTTTACAAAAGATAATTGATAGTCAATGCTGACAAGCTGGCAATTACAGCGGTTTACCTAAATCGAGCGGTAGGCGAAGCTAAAGCGAATCTAAGACGAATCTAAGACGAACGTACATTTTGGCGGCTTGCCTATGCTTCCACTAAATTTTCCTTATTGACCCAGTGATGCGCGCCGCGCATCATGTATTTCTTACTTTGCTCGATGGCATCCATGATCTGTTGCAGTATTTCTTCAGTGCTGGCATCGTAATCAAGGTCAAGGGGTTCTTTAAAAGTCACCGATAACAAAGACCCGGTCTTCTTGAACTTCATTCCTTTTTTATTGAACGCCCTCCAGAAACCATTGATGACTACCGGCACTACCACCGGGCGGTTTTGTTTAATGATGTAGGCCGTGCCTTTACGTCCTGGCGCAAAAGGCTTGGTGGTTCCCTGCGGGAATGTGATCACCCAACTATCGCTGAGCGCCCTGGCTATCTTGCGCGTATCGGAAGGATCGAGGCCGCGCCTTACCTCCTGCCCGTCCTTTTTCCATGTGCGCTTTACCGTAAGTGCGCCGGCTAGTGCAAACAACCTGCTGATCCAGCTGCCCTTCATCGTTTCTTCTGCCGCCACGTAATACACATCGGTAAAGGGATTGAGCAAATAATACGGAACGCCCAGTCGGTTGCGCTTGCGCCATTTAACCGCGCAAAAGATGTGCAGGAAGGTAATTACGTCTGCGAAATAGGTTTGATGATTGCTTACAAACAACACATTGCTGCGTGGGAGCTTTTCCAGGTGTTCGGTGCCCCTGATCCTGAGCTTGTTGATAATGACCAGGCCAGGATAAGAAATGATGCCGACGATGGCATAGACAATTTTTCTGACCAGCCTGAAATTCTTTAATCGCCGAATGATCGAAGCCATGACAAGCGTTTAGATAATGCAATATATGATTTTAGCCAATTTGCCTTCTTACATCAACTATCTCGCCGGTTTCCGGATGCTTAGTTTTTCGATCATTTCATCGCTTAAGCTATCGGCCGATACGCCAAAACCATTTACCAGAACGCCCTTTTCGCCATGCCTGGATTCGATAGCGTATACAACGGCCTCATCGGCGGGATCGCTTTGCCCTTCGTACCGGTGTACTTCGGTAATGATGAATTCGTCGGGGGCGAGCTTGCCGGTGTGGTTACAAACGATGCAATCGTACTGCAGGTTGAAATCGATGCCGTACCCTCTCTGTTTCAGGCCATTAACCGCCTCTGAAACCGTATCGTATGTGTACATGCTATGTGGTTGAAAAACAAAGGTAAATGATATGGGGCCTTTGCTTACTGGTTTGTACACACCTGTATCAAAAAGCTCCACAGAATTGCATTTTCGCAAGGGGAATATTACCTTTGCCGCACAAAAAATAAGCAAATGTCGACATTGACGCATTCACAAATTGACTTTAGCCTTCCTTACAAAGTAGCCGATATATCCCTGGCCGAGTGGGGACGCAAAGAAATCCGCCTTGCCGAGGCCGAAATGCCCGGACTGATGGCGCTGAGAAAAGAATATGGCCCCAGCCAACCACTTAAGGGCGCCCGCGTTGCAGGCTGCCTGCACATGACCATTCAAACTGCCGTGCTCATCGAGACCCTCGTGGCCCTCGGCGCTGAAGTAAAATGGAGCTCGTGCAACATCTTCTCCACGCAGGACCATGCTGCCGCCGCCATTGCAGCAGCAGGCATAGGCGTATATGCCTGGAAAGGCCAGACACTCGAAGAAGCTGACTGGTGCATTGAACAAACGCTTTTCTTCGGTGGCGCCGACCGCCCGCTGAACATGATCCTCGACGACGGCGGCGACCTTACCAACATGGTATTCGATAAATATCCCGAATTGGTACAGCACATCAGGGGCCTGAGCGAAGAAACCACTACCGGCGTTCACCGCCTGTACGAGCGCATGGTAAAAGGCACGCTGCCCATTCCCGCGATCAATGTGAACGACTCCGTTACCAAGAGCAAATTCGATAATAAATACGGTTGTAAAGAAAGCCTGGTAGACGCTATCCGCCGCGCCACCGACGTAATGCTGGCCGGTAAAGTAGCGGTAGTAGGCGGTTATGGCGACGTAGGTAAAGGTTCCGCCGCATCACTTGCAGGCGCAGGCTGCCGCGTAATAGTAACCGAAATCGATCCTATCTGCGCATTGCAGGCCGCTATGGACGGGTTCGAGGTAAAGAAAATGATCGATGCGGTGAAAGAAGCAGACATTATCGTAACTGCTTCAGGATGCCGCGACCTCATCACCGAAAAACATTTCCGCCTGATGAAGGACAAGGCCATCGTATGTAACATCGGCCACTTCGATATCGAGATCGACATTGCATGGATCAATAAAAACTACGGCCATACAAAAGATACCATCAAGCCGCAGGTAGATATTTACAATGTAGAAGGTAAAGACATCATCATCCTGGCCGAAGGCCGCCTGGTAAACCTGGGTTGCGCAACCGGCCACCCCAGCTTTGTAATGAGCAACTCATTCACCAACCAAACGCTGGCACAGATAGAGCTTTGGACCAATTACAAAAACTACGAGAACAAAGTATATGTATTGCCTAAGCATTTGGATGAAAAAGTAGCGCGCCTGCATCTCTCCAAGATCGGCGTTGAACTGGATGAATTGACCGAGCCGCAAGCCGAATACCTCGGCATTCCCAAGAACGGACCGTTCAAATCCGAACACTACAGGTATTAATAATAAATGTGAAGATGAATGTGCGAATTGAAAATTTCAATTCGCACATTTTTTTATATACTCTCTTTTACGCTCCTATCACCTCTTATACTTCTTATCTACCATTAATACAAACTTGCAACTTAATTAACACGCAGGATTATGATATGCGCCGCAGGTTATAGTACTTTGCCGCGCTGTATATAACACCGTCATGAGAAACATCCCCTTAATCTGCCTGTTTGCGCTGTGCTTTCACGTAGCTTTTTCACAAACCGCCAAACAAGTACCCGCAGTAAGAACAACCCTCCCCATCAAAATAGACGGAGACCTTAAGGACGAAGCCTGGAGATCGGCCCCGCTCATTGCAGGGCTGGTAGAACAGCGTCCTGTTTTCGGGCGCCAGGAAGACGAGCAGAACAAAACACAGGTGTACCTCTTATATGATGATAACTTCATTTATTTCGGCGGCATCCTGCGCGAACACAAAGACAGCATTTCAACCGAGCTGGCCGGCCGCGACAATATCGGCGTGAACGATTTTGTAGGCGTGGTATTCGATACGTACCGGGACAGGATCAATGGTCTCGGATTTTTTGTAACACCGCTTGGCGAACAGTTCGACGTGAAGTACACCATCGGCAATGAAGATGGAAGCTGGAACGCTGTGTACGATACGGAAACCAAAATAACCTCCGAAGGCTGGACCTTCGAAATGCGCATACCCTACTCCGCTATACGCTTCAGTAAAGAAAAAATACAGAATTGGGGAATGCACATTCTGCGGCGTAGAAGCAAATCGGGCCGCCAGCTTTCGTGGAGCCCTATCGATCCTACCAAATTCGGTTTTATGAACCAGGCGGGCAACTGGACCAATCTCGAAAATATCAAACCGCCCATCAGGCTGTCTTTTTCACCGTATTTGTCTACCTACCTTACCCGCAATCCCGGCGCGAATGAGAACTGGGAAACGTCCATCAACGGCGGCATGGACCTTAAGTACGGCATCAGCGATGGATTTACCATGGACATGACGCTGATACCGGATTTCGGGCAGGTGCAAAGCGATAACCAGGTGCTGAACCTTACACCCTTTGAGGTAAGGTTTAACGAGAACCGCAGCTTCTTTAACGAAGGCACGGAATTGTTCAACAAGGGCAATCTTTTTTACAGCAGGCGTATCGGCGGCACGCCCATTCACTATTATGATATCTATGGCCGCGTCGATTCAACGGAGACGATTGTAAAAAATCCTTCGGAAACAAAACTGATCAATGCCACCAAGATCAGCGGAAGAACGCGGAAAAAACTGGGCATTGGCTTTTTCAATGCCATTACAAAAGCGCAATTCGCAACAGTAGAAAACTCAGTTAAGGAACACCATAAAGTGGAGACCAACCCGCTCACCAACTATAATGTGCTGGTATTGGACCAGGCCATGAAAAACAATTCGAGCGTTACGCTGGTCAATACCAATGTTTGGCGAAGCGGCAAGGATTACGACGCCAACGTTACCGCGGTGCTGTGGGACCTGTACGACAAAAACGTCGACTGGAACGTATGGGGACAGGTAACACACAGCAGGTTGATAGGATTTGAAGCGCTTGGCAAAACGCTTGCGGGCTATCACTACAACGCCTTTGTTGGCAAGTTCAAGGGCCGTTTCAATTTCGACATACACCGGTTTTTTGCGGATGAAAAATACGACCAGCGCGACATGGGTTATTTCACCAATAATAACTATCTCACCCATGGCTTTTATGCCGGATATAAATGGATCAAACCAAAAAGCTTTTACAACAATATTTACCTGAACATCAACGGTAACTATTCTGAAATGTACAAGCCGAGGCGGTTCCAGTACCTCCGCATCAATGGTAACGTGAACGGCCAGTTGAAAAACTTATGGCAGGTGGGCATCAATGGAGACATCCGTCCCGAGAACCAGGATTTTTATGAGCCGCGCAAAAACGGCAGCAAGGTAAAACTGCCCGCATCGTGGATGACCGGATTTTGGGTGAATACCAATCGTGCAAAAAAATATTCAGCTTCGCTGGAAATGTATCACCGCACTTCGCGCAAATACCGTTCGCACAGCACAGACCTCTATATCGGTAATAATTACCGCTTCAACGATAAGTTCAGCGTGGGGGTTTCTACCTACATGGAGGTATACAACCGTAACCTGGGCTTTGCATATATTCCGAATGCGCGTGATGAAGTTGTTTTCGGCTTGCGCGACCGCCGCACCGTTGAAAATGTATTGAACGTGAAGTACAACTTCAACAACAAGATGGGCCTCACCTTCCGGCTGCGCCATTACTGGAGCAAGGTGCACTATACCGAATTCTTCGAGCTGCAGGATGATGGCTATGTGAAGGGCATGCCCGTTGGCACCGCCGTGGAAAATCCTGACAACAACGTTAACTTCTTCAACATCGATATGAACTATACCTGGCAGTTTGCGCCCGGCAGTTTCTTGAATGCAGGATGGAAGAGTGCTTCACAATTGTTCGATCAGCTGGTGCAGGAAAGATATTATCACAATTTCCGCAATACGCTGGATGAGCCAAAGCAAAATATCTTGTCGATAAAAGTGATCTATTACCTGGATTATCTGAACCTGCAGCGCAAACGTCTACGAAAAACGTAGCAAGGGCCCACATCGCGGTTCCTTTTCCACACATAAGTGTCTCACTGTGGCCATTTGCATTTGACCGGGAACACCCTGATTGCACATATCAGGAGCTGCTTTGTGGCCCACATTCCCCAAACTGATGCAAATTCCCGCCATCATTTTATGCTTTTTGAATTGGCATGCTATTTACCCTATATAGGGAAAAGGATTTGTTATGAATACGGACTCAAAATCGAAAAGCATGGTACAGCATGATTCCAAAGACGAATTCAGGCCCGGTGCTACCATCGCGGTATTGACCTTATTGTTGGCATTCATCGCGTCAAGCGTCTATATATTGATCACCGGATATTTAAACATTGCTTAAATCCTATATCCTTTGACGTAAGATCCAATTCCCTTGAATATTTATTCATTACTCTAATAGAAAGCAATATAAAGGAGCATCCTTTCCTCCCGGTTAATTCCGGGAGGCTTTTTTTTGCATGTAACTTTCATATTTGCTTCATCGTTTCCCAGGATCGACGTATGCATAGGGTATTTTTAGTTATTTTCATTTATTAACTGCTTAATGTATGAAAACAATTCTCCTCTTGCTGGTATTGGTCCTGCCCTTTGCCGGTGTTGCACAGTCCTGGGAAGACACCGTCCGCTCCATTGAAAAAATATTTGAACGATATAAATCTACCGGTCCCGGCGCGCAACTGGCCATTAGCCGGCATGGCCAGGTAATTTTTTCGAAGGCCTGGGGCTTAGCCGACCTGGAACACAATGTACCCCTTACCACTACCTCGGTAACAGAGGCGGGGTCTGTGTCGAAACAGTTTACCGCCGCAGCCATCCTGTTGCTGGAACAGCAGGGCAAGCTTTCACTGAATGACGATGTGCGCAAATACGTTCCTGAACTAAAGGATTATGGCACGCCCATTACGTTACGGCAAATGATGCAGCATACGAGTGGCCTCCGGGATTGGGGAGCAATCGCCGCCGTGGCCGGATGGCCGAGGAGCACAAAGACGTATAACAATAACGACGCATTGTACATTATTGCACTGCAACAGGGGCTTAACAACAAGCCCGGAGCAGAATACCTGTACAGTAATTCCAATTATAACCTGTTTGCAGTGATCGTTGAAAGAGTAAGCGGCATAAGCCTGGCAGAATTTACGCGCAGGCACATTTTCGAGCCGGCAGGCATGAAGCACACCCAATGGAGGGATAATTACAAAAAGGTGGTCCCGAACCGGGCGATAGCTTATTCCAAATCCGGCGGCGACTATTTGACCAATATGCCCAACGAATTTGTTTATGGCAATGGCGGGTTGCTTACCACCGCCGAAGACCTGCTTACGTGGACACATTACTATACCACTGGAAAATTCGGCAGTCCTTCGCTGCTACCAAAGCAATTGGAGACCACACCGCTGAATAATGGCAACCGCAATGGATACGCCGCGGGGCTTTCCATAGGAAAAGCAAATGGACTAGACGTTATTGCGCACGATGGAGCTACCGCGGGTTACAGGGCCAACCTGGAACACTTTCCTTCGCTGGGCCTTACGATCGCATGGCTGAGCAATACTTCTGAATTCGATAACGCCGGCTCTGTCGTGGGCCAGGTACGAAACCTGTTCATTGCACCTTTGAGCCAACAGTCCCCGAACCATCCGGCATTCACCGTTACGCAGGAAAAACTCGACAGTTATGCGGGATGGTACCGCAATTCCCGTACGGGCGGCGGTATCCGCCTTGCTATAAACAATGGCAGGCTGAACGCAACACAGGTGGGCGCTTTACAGCCCGTGGGTGATCGCGTATTCGCAGTCGGCAATAACCGCCTGGAATTATTGCCCGACCATCGCCGCAACGGATTGCTGTTTGTAACAGCAGGCAAGGACTCCATTTATTTTACCCCGGTGGATTCCGCTAAGATCGACAGCAAAACCCAGAACGAGTATGTTGGCGAATACTATTCAGCAGAAGCAGAAGCCAGGTACATTGTTTATACAAAGGATGGAAAATTATTCGTGCAGCTAAAACCCCAGGCGCCCATAGAGCTTAGGCCTACTTATAAAGATGGTTTCGATACCTTTTTCGGAAACGTGTATTTTGAAAGGGACCGCCGAAACAAGATCGTCAATTTCAAAGTATCTTCCGGCAGGGCGCGGAATGTTGAGTTCAAGCGGATCCAATAACAAGCTTTTAACCCATTGAGCCGGTAAGCTAGTCGCTGATATGAGATGCTTACCGGCTATTTTATTATATTGCTGTTCCCTAAACAATTGCCGTGATATGAAACTCAAATCCGCTCTCTTATTCCTTGCAGTTTGCACTGCGTGCTCCCTTGCACACGCGCAAATCATGTCCGAATCCCAAAGCCAGCTAAAATGGATGAAAGTGGGTGGCGCCGAAAATGTGCTCTACTTCCCGAACAATGAAATGGTGGTGCCTGCCATGATAGACAGGAGGACCTACAGCGTTGTAAGGATCAACGACAAAGGCGCTGAAAAATGGAAGCACGACCTGAAAGAAAAAGGTAGAAAGGAAACTATTGTCGGCATCGGCAAATTCAAAGGCAATATCCTGGTGCTTATCGCCAATGATGTGAGCAATAACTATAGTTATGGCATGATCACGCGGATTGAAGGCCTGCTGCTGGATGGCGCCAAAGGCACCGTGCTGCAGGAAAAAACATTGATCCTGCTCGAGGGCAAGAACTATGTTGAAGCCCGCATGATAAAGGACAAGAATGGAGAAGTACAACACGTAATGATCCGGCACACGCGCTGGGATGGCGAAGAGGGGTTTGCAAGCCGCAGAATATCCCGCGAACGCGCACAAAGCAAAAAGATCGAGTTGTATGATATATCACCCGAACTTACCGCCACCGTGGCACATGAATACGGCATTAACGAAGACGTGTTCTTTTATGGGATGGGCAGCCTGCCCACCGGCGACCTGCTGGTGCTGTGGCTGAACAAAACCGGTGAGCTGGTAATGGAACAATTCAAGGGCGATGGCGTGGAAGCAAGAGTAGTACTGCCATTGGATTGGGACAAGGAATCAGATTTTTCGGTGAACATGAGGATGAATCCCGACAAACCTACCCACGTGGTTTGCGGCATCAATCATACCAACAGGGGCAAACGCATCGCCACGATGCTGGTTGACCTGGAAACCAAAACCGTTAAAACGCACGAAGAGAAAATAACCAAAGATTACAGGCGCGAGCTGGAAGCAACCGCAGTGGCTTTTAATGCAAAGCGGCTAGTTATCCAGAATGAACTGTACAAGGACATGATCGTGACCGACATTGAATTTTACCAGGACAAAACGATAGTGGTAAAAGAGATCGGCGCACCTACCAGCCGCAGCTACATGAACGGGGACGCCATCATCACCGTGTTCGACAAGGACATGAAGGTGCTGAAACATTTCTTCATCAATAAAACATATCCCGACCCGGTGGGCAAATCTGTTTCACTGAAAGTGTCGGGCGATAAATTACAACTGTTAACGGTAGACATGTATGGCCTAGCCACCGTTAGTTTGCTGTACGGCGAAATAAACCTGAAGACGCTGGAATGGATCAAGCTGGCCAAGGTAAAAGAAGGCAAGAAAGAAGTGTTTGGAACGCCGTTCAGGATCTGGGAGACCATCTGGCTGCCCAACAACATGCTGGTTAACCAGGCCGATCCTCCCGGCTTGAAATTCATCAAAGGAGAGTTGAAGCCGGTGACGTATGATAACTAATTGTTTATAGTTCATCAGGTCATTGGGTCATTGGGTCATTAAGTCATTACCTCATCACCTCGATACAACTTTTAACTTTGACTTTACGTCTGAAGGGTTGATCTTTGACCCAATGACTTATTGACTTAATGACTTATATGCGTACACTATTCGTTCTGCTCCTCGCTACCATCACTTGCTGTACCTTCGCACAGGAGAGAGAATTTCCCGATTTCCGCAGCAAGAAAGAGAACTTCCTGAGGATGCAGGAAAAAGACATTCGTGCAGACCTCGCCTCATTTACCATGGGCGGAATGGATGAAAGCATGGGCAAGGGCAAGCTCGCCTCTATTCCCGCTACCAGCTATGGCAATGATTACATTACTTTCAGCGGCGACAACATACAGGTAACTATCAAGGCTGTTCCTTTTGATGAAAGCAAGCATAAGCTGCAGTTTTACAATAAGGAACATCTCGTAAGGATCAATGGAAAGCCTTATTACGGCAATTATGGCGAAATTCCCTCCACCGTCATCAGTTCCGTTACGGTGCTTATCGGCAAGGACACGGTGGCCATACCTGCCGCAGCGTACGCCGACCTGTACGAACCCGATTTTACTTATCTGGATGGCAGTGGCGTAGTAAAGTCTTACAACAAGGTGTACCTGTCGCCGGACAAAAGCAAAATTTACATTTACATGCTCAACCGCGATAATACCGGCAGCTACGAAGTTACCTGGGTGATAAAGGATAAGCAGTACCTGCGCCGCGTTATAGACTTCGGGTTCCTGAAACAATAGTTTGCAGCCGGCGGGTTTACTTTTTGTGGTTAGCTTTGGAACATGTCTGCCGCCCACTACATTACGCATTTGCAAATGGAGCCGCATCCCGAAGGCGGCTATTTCAAACAAACATATTGCTCGCCGCATTCCGTTACCACGCCTGCTGGCGAACGCCCTTATTCAACCGCCATTTATTACCTGCTGGAGCAAGGCGATTTCTCCGCCTTTCATCGTCTTAAAAGCGATGAATGCTGGCATTTTTATGCTGGCGGTACTTTGATCATACATATCATTGAACCCAATGGAAATTATTACAGTACGCGGTTAGGCAACAAAGTGCAGGCAGGCGAGCAGCCACAATTTGTAGTGCCTGCCGGACTATGGTTCGGAGCGGAACCCGCGGAAGGATCGGCATTTTCACTGGCAGGCTGTACGGTGGCTCCCGGATTTGTATACCAGGATTTTGAAATGGCTGACAAGGCAGCACTGCTCAAAGAATATCCCCGGCACCATGCCATCATTCATCACCTATGCCGGTGATGCAAACTCACCAATTGTACAGCTTTAACCTTACGAAGTATTAAATACCGCAAATACATCTTGCTGTGGTATGGCATTTGTTGATTTGTAAATGAACAATACTTCTATATACAATGAAAACGATATATAAAAATTTCGGCTGGATATTAGGAATACTTATCACAGCTTCTGCTTGCGTGAGCACCACGGCGCAGGACGGCAATGCTGATTTTAAGAACATGATCGATTCCAAGCGGTTTGTGTTCGTAGCGCAGAGCGTTACGCCGCTGGGAGGACGGTTTCAGCAATTGACCACGGAATACGACCTGAAGGTTCGCCCTGATTCGGTGATAGCATACCTGCCGTATTTCGGTCGCGCTTTTTCCGCGCCGATCGATCCCAACAAAGGCGGTATACAGTTTACGTCTACCGACTTCGAGTATACGCAGGCTGCGCGCAGGAAAGGCGGATGGGATATTTTGATCAAACCCAACGATACTGACAATGCGCGGCAGCTAACCCTCACCGTTACAGAGGGTGGTAACGCCACGCTGCAGGTGGTGAGCAATAACAGGCAGTCGATTTCTTTCAATGGATATATTAAGGAAAGAAATTAAGCTACCATCCTATCCCATAATCTTCTCCATGATTACTGGAGCCGCCCCAGAAACTGCCATGCTTCCAATCGAAGAAAATGGCGTTGATGGGGCCGGAGGTCCGGTCTTCGAACGTAAGCGTATAGCCCATTTGCCTCAATTCTCTGCGTATCCAATCCGGCGTAGCGGAATTGAGGATGATGGAACCGGGCTTGGGTTTCCTGTCTTCTCCCCCCAACGACAGATATAATTGATTGGTGTTGACGTTCGGTGCTTCTGCGGCCTCTTGCACATTCATGCCGAATTCCACCATGTTCAGGAAAAACTGCAACAGGTTTTGGTCCTGGGTATCGCCTCCCTGCACGGCAAATGAAAGAAAAGGCTTGCCATCCTTCAAAGCTAGTGTAGGCGTTAACGTTACCCTTGGACGTTTGCCGGGTTCCACGACATTGTAAGGGTTCAGCGACGAATCCAGCACAAAGCTTTGCATGCGCTGGCTCATGCCAACGCCGGTGCGGCCTGCAATGCACGCAGGCACCCATCCGCCGCTCGGCGTAATAGACACCACCCATCCTTCCTTGTCGGCAGCTTCAACAGAAGTAGTGCCTAATCTCAATTGCGCCAGGTATTCTTCATCGGGGGGTGTAACTGAAGCCCAGGGCCGTTGGTTCAAATAATTACTGTAAGGATTCTGGCGTCCTTCGAATGGATATGGATCGCCGGGCTTGGCCTTCGGATCGTTTTTCAAAGGATTGATGAGGCGCGCACGCTCTTTTGCATATTCTTTCGACAGCAATCCTTTGATGGGCTCTTCGGGCGCCATGTAAGGATCGCCGTAATAAAAATCGCGGTCGGCAAAAGACAGGTGCATGGCCTGGCAAACGGTATGAATATAACGCGCCGAATTAAAGCCCATGCTCTTGAGATCGAAGTTTTCGAGGATGTTCAATGCTTGCAGCATTACAGGGCCTTGCGTCCATTGCGAGAGCTTGTACACATCGATGCCCTTATAGTTGACCTTCAACGGCTCTTCGATAAGCACTTTCCATTTTGCCAGGTCATCGGTGGTGATCAGGCCACCCTGCTCCTGGCATCCTCTCGCAAACTCTGCGGCGATATCTCCTTTATAAAAGCGGTCCATAGCTGCATAAATAGCTTCCTTGCGGCTTTTGCCTTTTTTCAAAGCCTGTTGCTCTGCTTCCACCATCTTGGTGAGCGTTTCCAACAGGTCTTTCTGCACGAAAATTTCACCGGCTTCCGGCGCTTCACGTTCCTTCCCTTCATGCGGTAAAAAAACTGCTTTTGAGTATGGCCATTGTTTGATCCTGTTCTTTTGACGCTCGATGCTGTTGGCCGTTTGCGCCTCTATGGGATAACCTGCCGCCAATTGCATGGCGGGAGCAAGCACGTCTTTCAAGCTCATGGTGCCATATTCAGCCAGCATCGTGCAAAGCCCGCCGGGCGTGCCGGGTGTAACAGCAGCGAGCGGACCATACTCAGGCGGATAATTCATTTTCTTATCCTTGAAAAATGCAGCAGTGGCGCCGGTAGGCGCTACGCCAAGCGCATTGATACCGATGACCTTGCCTGTTTTAGGATTGTAGATCAATGCCTGCGTTTCGCCGCCCCAGCTCAATACGTCCCACATGGTGCAGGTGGCCGCTAGCATGGCGCAGGCAGCGTCAACCGCATTGCCATTCTTTTGAAATATCATGGCGCCCGCGGTAGCGGCAAGCGGTTTACCGGTGATGGCCATCCAGTTTTTACCGTGCAGAACAGGTTTTTGAGTTGGCTGCGCTGTTGCGATGGAAGCAATTGCCAGCAGCGTCAAGGCAAGGAATATATTTCTCATGATGCAGAAAATTTATTCGGTTCCCTGAAATTAGCCGATAATTTTAAATTAACTGCGAACTTTATCGTTCCGACAGCATCTTACTTTATTCAATTGAAAAAATTAAATTATGAGCGATTGTAATTTCAGCATCCCGTTCCCAGGACCGGCCGCCGACATGGTTGCAAAGATCAGGGGAGAGATTTCGACGCAGGGCGGCAATTTCAACGGCGATCAAACTGCAGGTTCTTTCAGCATAAAAATATTGGGCAGCAATATCGAGGGCAATTATACCATTTCCGGCCAGGCGCTGAATGTTGTAATTACAGACAAGCCTTTTTTCTTAGGCTGTGGCCAGATAGAAAGTTTTATAAAATCGCGCATCGGAGGCTGATAAAAAAAGCCGGCGGATTTGTTTTCGCCGGCTTTTACTATGAATGCTTTTTCATTTACTCGTCTGCCCTGTTTTTTCCAGATATAGGTGAATACTCACGTGTAGCGTCGCTGCTTACGCGCAGGTTATTCTGCACATTGGTCACTCCCGAAATGGATTCCACAAGGTCTTCGGCCCTGCGCTTGTCTTCGCGCCTTTGCACCGTTCCGGTAAGAACAACTTCGCTGGAATCCACTTTAACATCGATGCCTGATGCGTCGATGAACGGATCATCACTTAGCCTGTCGCACACATCCTCACGTATACGGTCATCCGAACGCCGATAATCTTTAGGTCCCTTTCCTTTGTGCTCGCCTCTTACTACATGGTCCATGCGCCTGCGGCGTTCTGCGTCTTCATCACCAAACCAGGATGATACTTCGTCGCGGGTCCTTTCCCACCATCCACGATCTTCACCGCGATTGCCCTGGTTTTGCCAATTACCCCTGTTGCTGGTGCCATAGCCTGTGCCGTAGTTTGTATTGCGATATCCTGAACCATCATCATAGCCGCGGTTGCCATATTCGCCGGAACTGCCATACCTGTTGCCATAGTTCATGCCCTGGTTTCCATATCCGCCCCTGTAATCGTCGCGGCGGCCGTATTGACCGCTTTGGCCATAATTGCCCTGACCGTAGTTGCCCTGGCCATAATTGCTTTGTCCGTAGCTTCCCTGGCCGCCCTGGCCGTAATTGCCGCCATGTCCGCCTTCGTATCTGTTGCCATGAGAAGAACCGTAATCGCTGCCGTAGTTGCTGCCGTACCTGTTTTGATCGAAACGATTGTAGTCGTTGTCATAGCCGGAGCCATATCTTCCCTGTCCTGTATTTTCGTAGCCGGACCCGCTACTGCCGTACTCACCGTAATCCTGGCGGTTACGGTTGAGCCCGGCATCGCCGCCGTAGCTTGCCTGTCCCTGGTTTCCAAATTGCCCTTGCTGGCGATACTGGGATTGCTGGTCCTGATTACCCTGGTGTTGCTCCCAATTTTCATCGGACATGTAAGAACTTCTGTTACGATTTTTTTCCGACATGGTAAAGAAGTTTTATTAGTTAAGAAATGAAGTGTGCAGGAAATGCAGAAAAAATTATGCCTCTTTAGCCCGCCAAAAACAAGCTGAAGAATGTGGAGTGCCATTCGCAGGTATCTGCCTTCAGCCATTATTTTTGTGTATGGTGCAATTTTCCACCACGATACTGCGCTTTGACAAGCAGGGCGAAAAAACAGGCTGGACGTATATTGAAATTCCTGCAAAAATTGCTGAGCAACTCAAGCCCGGCAATAAAAAAAGTTTTCGAGTAAAAGGCAAGCTCGACAATTATCCCATCAAAGGCATTGCACTGATACCGATGGGCGAAGGCGATTTTATCATGGCATTGAATGCCACCTTACGCAAGGGCATTGGAAAGCGCAAAGGCGATAAGCTGCGCGTGCAGTTAGAGGTAGACAATAAAATGCCCGAGATATCGGCCGACCTGCTGGAATGTTTAGCAGATGAAACCGCTGCGCAGCAGTTTTTTAATAGCCTTCCCAATTCGCACCGTTTGTATATCAGCAAATGGATCGAGAGTGCAAAAACAGCTCCTACAAAAGCTAAGCGCATTGCAATGGCGTTGAATGCGCTGTCGCGCAACATGGGTTTCGGAGAAATGCTTCGTGAAGCAAGGGACAAGAAGATCTGAAAAAGAAGCACAGGTTTTTTAACAGGATTAAAGGATTACACAGATCGATTGCGCCCGCATTCAGCAATTCGTTCTGTCTGTGTAATTCTGCAATCGTGCTTTTAATCTGTGCTATTCCTTGTATTATGCTTGTTATTTCGCATACACCGGGAATATAAAACTGAGATCTGTTGGTATAGTAGCGGCGCCGAACTTGATCTTTGCATCGCCATGACAAGTGATACACGATGCCGTTGGCTGTATATATGTTTCCAATGTTGCATTGGCCAGTAAAGCAGGCGCATTCGGTGGTGGAAAAGTTTCAGCGCTTTGCCATTGGCTTCCGATGAGCCGGTAATTCACCCATACCGTTCCCCGGAGTTGCGCCCTCCATGCATCGTTGATCCTATTGGTGTATTTGTAAACAGGATACACGCGAACCACCTGCGTGCCGAATGAATCGCCGGGTTGACTGGGCGCCGGCACGGCATAACGCTTAGCCCATGGCGGGGTTGAATCCCAGCGATAGCGTTTGTTATCGCCTTGTTGAAATGCGGGCGTATCGTTAGGCAAACAATTCAAACATTCAGGATTATAGAACGACCATTTCTTCCTGGTGTCCATCTGTGCGCTTTGCGGATCGTCAGGCGTATTGTCGATATGCTCGAACGTGCTCCAGATCATCATATCGAACTTTTGTGTTTTGCGCACGATGTGCATGCCCACCAATCCTACTTTGGCGCGTATGACCAGTGGCTTGTGATTCACTACATGCCCGCTATCGATGTAGATGATGGCATTGCGGCAATAAAAACGCGTGGTATCGTCGCCTTTGGTATGATCGAGTATGCGCCAGCTTGCTTTTATTTCAATGGTCCCGGGATTGCCTGAAGCAGAATCGCTCGAAGGCAATTCGAAGCGGTTGTCATGCGCCTTGGCATAAGCCGCGATGCCTGCTTTGGTAGTAAGGCTGTGCTGGGTTACAAAATTTACTTCCGTGGGATTCATTTTTATTTCATACAAAGCGAAATTGAGGTTGCGGTCGATGAGCGGGTGGCCGTCTGCTTCCTTGAATCCCTTTACAGGCATGAGCGCTTCGGGAGATTTGGAATCCATGTAAAATAATTTCTGGTTCTCTCGTTTTGCTGTGCCCATGTGCAATACCAGTTCCTGCGTGTTGCCCCCGAATACCTGAGCGGGGTCCATGTAATATTCCCACACGCGCATGGAATCAGGATTATCACCGATGCTGTTGCCGATGGGTTGGCCCGATGCGTTGGCAGGCCAGTTCAATGCAATGAATGTTTGCCAGGAGAACTGGTCGAATGGAGGCTGGCGGCTGGAGTCCAGATAACTATCGTAGCCCACGCTGAAGTTGGTATCAACATCAACAGGCAGGTAAGGACAGAGCACATTACCCGAGCCTGAGTCGCAGAACTTAGTGCCTGGCCCGCCACTAACCGGACCATCAACACCATCCTGGTTTTGATTGCAGGCGAATATAATTCCGCCGATCATCAGCACGACAAGGAGCTTTTTCATAGCAGGTTGTTTAAGTTTTTTTAGGTACGAAAGGTAGCGCTCTTGTTTGCCGCAGATAAGCGGGGAAGTACCTGTTTTATAAAAACAAACCCCGCCTTTGGGGCGGGGTAAGCTAACAATCAGTTCAAATAATTAAATAAAGGCCAGGATCACGATCAACGAAAGCACGAATCCCGCAGCAAGACCGAGCCAGGCCCATTTAACGCGGTTACTCTTGTAGTCGTCATTGAGCAGGTAAGCGATCAACACGCCAATCAATCCTAAGAAGAAACCGAGTGCAAAACCGCCCAGGTGGAATCCAGATGATCCATCTGCAGCTTTACGGAAATTCTTCTCCAGCTTTTTGCTGTTGATGGTGCCATCAGGATTGATGCTGGTGCGCAATTTCTTTTGGGCGATCTTAAAACCTACACGGTCAATGAACCGCATTTTTTTGCCTGTCAGCTTTGCAAACTCCGACGGCTTCATATCGGCCAGGTCCTGCAGTGTAATCACCTTTCCGCTTGCTACCGGTATGCGAACGTCCGATGCTTTAAGCGGCTCAGGTTTGGTGATAACAGTAGCGAATGATTGGGCCATGATTGCAAAGGCCACCAGGAAGGCGAAGACTTTTTTCATAAATGACGCGAGTTTTGGTTTAGTATTATTTGAAGATCAGGTAAATATACTTAAATACCTATTTCAAATCCCAAATCAGGAAGAATAAATATGCAGTATAAATCTTAATCATCGAAATCTTTAGGAAATTTGCGACCGCTATGGTGCAGGCATATAATTTTTTAGCAAGCTGGCAGTTGTTTCCCGAGAAAGGCAGTTACGAATATGGCGAGCGCCCACTCAGCGGCATCTATAAAATAGAGGCCGACAACAATACTAAACACATCAGCATCCATCATAACTGGCTTAGCCTGGAACGACATGCTTTTGCGGCGCAGTATAGGCTATCCGCTGAACCGGGCCTTCAGCCTTTTGAAAATACTGCCCTGGCCGATCATACACAGGTCAGCTTTCCCGACGGCATCACTTTCGCCATACATTTTTACAGGGCAGGACAAGTTGTGTTACACGTGGTACATGAAATTATGCCCAATGGCTACCTGAGGATAACCCAGCAGGGTATGCGAAACGACAATACCGCATACATCAACTCCGAGATCTATCACAAGCAACTAAGCGTGCTGCCCTACTCCGCTTCGGTAGCGGGCGCCGTGATAAAACATACCGAGGAAGGCGTCATCAAGCACAAGGCCCTCACTGCAATGGAAGAGCAAACCAATATGCAGTTGGAGCAGATCCGCAAGCAGATAGAGCTGCTGGCCCTGCAGGCCCAGGAAATACAAAAGCGCAAGGAGTTGTCGCTGATGATCTACAATGCCAACCTTGCATTCAAGCCCAATATTGGCCAAACCTATTACCTGTACGAAAAAAAGGACGATAGCTTCATGCTTTCCCTCATATCGCCCAAAGAATGGGGACGGTCCATGCCGTTTAAGCGCTTTGTAGCGGCTGTGCAGTTGCTGGCCGACCATACCTGGAGGGAGCTTTAGTTCATTAGGTCATGAGCCAATTAAGCCATGAATCCATGTCATAAAATCAATTTTTTTTAATGACCTGTCGACTCCATGGCCCATTGAGCTTTATTTAACAAACCGCTTGCAGCAATTAGGCGTAAACAGGTATCTTTAGCAGATAACCATGCGCGCGCTGATAATAGCCTTTAACTGCCTGCTTATGGCATATGCCGGCCTTGCCCAGGTATGTACCAACCCCGGCCAAACGCCAGCCACCGCCTTCCCCCTGTGCGGCAGAGGTGTATTCAGTCAAACCACGGTACCTATTTGCGATGGTACCCTCCTGCCCGCCATTCATTGCCCTGGCGACCAGATACGAGACCGGAACCCTTACTGGTATAAGTTCTCCTGCCTGCAGCCCGGTACCCTGGGATTTGTAATAACCCCGAAATTGCTGGATGAAGACTATGACTGGGAACTATATGACGTTACCGGCGTAAGTCCCGGCGCTGTATACACCAATGGCAACCTTGTAGTGGCCTGCAACTGGAGCGGCGAATTTGGCATTACCGGCGCTTCCAATGCGGGAAGCGAGCTGTTCGTGTGCGCCGGCCCAAATAAAGACCTGTTCAGCCGCATGCCGCAGTTGCAACTCGGCCACCAGTACCTTTTGCTCATAAGCCATTTCACCAATACCCAAAGCGGTTATACACTCGAATTCAAGGGCGGCACGGCCGTTATTACCGATACCACCGCTCCGAGGTTGAATACAGCCCGCATCAATTGCGCGGGCGACGTGATTACGATAACCCTGAAGAAAAAAGTAAAGTGCTCGAGCATTGCGCCCAATGGATCGGACTTTATTATTACGCCCCCGGCCGGCGCTACCATTCAAAGCATATCATCGGTACAATGTACCGTGAACCAATTCGATACCGATACCATTCAAATACACCTTAACCAACCCTTGCCTGCCGGCAATTACACACTCGGCATCCGAACGGGCTCCGATGGCAATACCCTGCTGGACTATTGCGACAATCCTATGCCTACTACGGATGTTGCAAGTTTTACCGTGGTGCCCAGCCTGCCAACGCCCATGGACAGCCTTGCGCTCGGCTGCTCTACCAATACCATGCAGCTGGTGTTCAGCAAGCCCATTATCTGCTCTACGATAGCTACCGATGGCAGCGACTTCCTGATCAATGGCAGCTACCCGCTTAGCATATCCACGGTACACGGAAATTGCAGCAATGGCAAAACCAATGTTATCACACTAACGGTTTCGCAGGTGTTGCGGCAGCCCGGCGATTTTGTGATACAATTGCGGAGAGGCACCGATGGCAATACACTCGTGGATGAATGCGGAATTGAAACGCCCGCCGGCTCTTCCATTCCCTTCCGTGTAAAGGATACGGTGAATGCCGATTTCACTTACAACATTCAATACGGCTGTTCGGTTGATGTGGTAAATTTCTCGCATCCCGGGGGCAACGAAGTAAATAAATGGACCTGGAAGCTCGACCAGGGACAAGCAAGCAACATACAATCACCACAGGCGAACTATACCCTGTTCACGCCAAAAAATATCGAGCTCATCGTGAGCAATGGACTATGCAGCGATACCAGCAGGGCAACTGTAATGCTGGAAAATTTCTTGTCGGCAGATTTTACGGTGCATCCCGACAACTGCCCGTTGGAACCTGTGTTGTTCACCGCCAACTCGGTAGGTAAAATAACGCGGCACGATTGGAGCTTTGGCGATGGCAACTTCGGAACGGGCTCGCGCACTACTCACATTTTTGCACAGCCGAACAGGGAAACAGCATTGACGGTGCGCTATACCGTGACCGACAGTTTCGGGTGCAGCAAAACCGTGCAGAAACCGATAAAATTGTACAGCAGCTGCAACGTGCGGGTGCCCAATGCATTTACACCGAATGGCGACCGCACCAATGATTTTTTATACCCGCTGAATGCAGTAAAGGCAGAGCAATTGGAATTTATGGTGTTCAACCGGTGGGGACAAATGGTGTACCGCACCAACAACTGGAAACGGGGATGGGACGGGCGTTTGAACGGAGCGGAGCAACCGACCGGAACATATGTGTGGATATTGCGTTATATCGACCGCGATACGCGTAAAAGAATTGAGCAGAAAGGCGTTGCAATATTGGTCCGATAAACAATTAACTTCCTCTTACATACGTTTTAGTATTTCCACAACCTGTGTATAAGTAACTTTGAAGTATTCCATTCCTGTTTAGTTAATTTGGAAACAAGGATGGGGCGTGGTATCAAAATTGA
Organism: Chitinophagaceae bacterium; assembly: GCA_035628135.1. Lineage (GTDB taxonomy): Bacteria > Bacteroidota > Bacteroidia > Chitinophagales > Chitinophagaceae > DASPKM01. The sequence continues at coordinate 504,203 of DASPKM010000006.1, forward strand.
TACTGCTAATTTGAAACTAAAATTGAAAGGAATTGACAGAAACAATCATTAACCTTGAAACCGTTAACCCTATCGAGTTTTTCGGAGTAAACAACGGCAAGCTGGATCTTCTCAAAAAGAAATTTCCCCTGTTAAAAATATTGTCCCGCGGCACCCAGATCAAGTTAAGCGGGTCACCCGAGCAGGTAGAAAACGCCAAAGAAAAAATCGAATTGATAGTGCAATACCTGGAACGAAACGGGCACTTGAGCGAAAATTACTTTGAGCAAATTCTCGGCGGCGACGACGCCGAGACGGTAGATCATTTTGTAGACCGCAATCCAAACGACATACTTGTTTTCGGGCCCAACGGTAAAACGGTGCGTGCCAGAACGGCCAACCAGAAAAAGCTGGTGTCGATGGCGGAAAAGAACGACATCGTATTTGCGATTGGCCCCGCCGGTACCGGTAAAACCTATACCGCCGTTGCGATGGCAGTACGCGCACTTAAGAATAAAGTGGTGAAAAAGATCATCCTTACCAGGCCAGCCGTTGAAGCGGGCGAAAGCCTTGGCTTCTTGCCCGGCGACCTGAAGGAAAAGATCGACCCGTACCTGCGCCCGCTGTACGATGCGCTGGATGACATGATACCCGCCGACAAGCTGGGTTATTACATGAGCACCCGCACTATCGAAATAGCGCCGCTGGCGTATATGCGTGGCCGTACGCTCGACAATGCCTTCATCATCCTGGATGAAGCGCAGAACGCCACTGACCTGCAACTGAAAATGTTCCTGACGCGCATAGGAGCGAACGCAAAAGCCATTATTACCGGCGACGTAACGCAGATAGACCTCCCGAAAAATCAAAAAAGCGGGCTGGAAAAAGCCGCCAGGATATTGCGCAACGTCGATGGCATTGCCCATATAGAACTGGATGAAGAAGACGTGGTACGTCACCGGCTGGTAAAAGCAATCCTGCGTGCGTACGATAAGGAATACAGAGAGCGTGAAAAAGACCGCGAAGAGCACCATCACCGCCGAGACGATCACCGCAGAGAAGATCATCACAACAAATAATAAGCAGCGTCCGCAAGGGCGCTTTTTTGTTTGCGGCTTGCAGTTTGTTTGTTGCAGTTCGGTAACTACAAACAACAAACTGCAAACAGAATTAAACTTTTTATAAGTTTGCCTCAAATTTACTGCATGATCAAACGATTGTTGCTTGCAGCATGTGCCGCCGCCCTTATTGCCTCCTGCAACGAAGAATCAGGATTTAAAAAGGCAGAAGACGCGCAGGACGCAGGCCGCGAATTCATCCGCGCCACCCTCGACGGCAATTACGAAAAAGCCAAATTCTACATGCTGAAAGACGAAGACAACCTGTGGATGCTGGACAACTGGAAAAAAATATACGACCGCTTTCCCGCCGACAGCGTACGCCAGTTTAAAAATGCCAATATCAGGCCGATAAAAATAGAAGCGCTCAACGACTCCACCACGCTGTACACTTATTCCAATTCATTTACAAAAGATACCACTTCGGTTAAGGTAGTGCGCATAAACAAAGAATGGGTGGTGGACCTTAAAACATTCATCGGCGAATGAATCCCTTTTCATGAAACAACGCAACATGACAACTGAAATCTTTATCGTCATCCTGATAGGATTGGCGGCGGGCGTACTAAGCGGATTGGTAGGCGTAGGCGGCGGCATTATCCTGGTGCCGGCATTGGTGTACTTCCTGCATTACACGCAACACCAGGCGCAAGGCACGTCGCTCGGCGTGCTTACCTTTCCTGTCGTGATCCTGGGCTTTTTAAAATACTATACCGACTGCAAACGCATGGGCACGCCCATCGATTTCAGGATCATCGGCATACTTGCCATCGGCTTTGTGTTGGGCGGGCTCCTGGGCAGCACCATCGCCCTAAAGATCGATCGCGAAGCATTAAAAAAGATCTTCGCTATCATACTATTCTATACCGCCATTAACATGATGGGCTGGGACAAGGTGATCGTGAAATGGGTGAAGGGATTGTTTTAATCAATAATCAACTATTTCCCTGCAACGAGCTCATAACCTCTTCTTTCCGCTGGCGCGAAACAGGAAGCTTGGTTTTGTCTTTCAACAACACTGCGCCTTCTCCCAAATAATACTCCACGTATTTTTTATTGACGAGATGAGATTTGTGAATGCGCAGGAAACCTTTCTTCTCCAGGATGTCCTGGTATTCCTTGATCGTCTTTGCACTTAGATGCTTGCGGTTTTCTGTCAGGTAAAACCAGGTGTAGTTGCGTTCGCCCTCGCAGCGGATCAATTCATCGGGCGATACAAACCTGGCCCCGTCGTTGGTGGGAATGGCCAGCCGGAAATCAATTTCTTCCTTCACCTGCAGGTTGTGCAGCAGGTTGCTGTACATATCGGCAGAGGTGGAGCCGCTTTGCTGCTTTGCAATAAAGCGCTGCACGGCCGATTTCAATTCATCGGCATCGATGGGCTTCAGCAGGTAGTCGAGCGCGCTGAAGCGGATGGCCTGGATGGCGTATTCATTATAAGCAGTGGTAAATATCACTTCGAACTTTTGCTGTTCCACCTGGCTCAATAGCTCAAATCCATTGGTAGAAGGCATGACGATGTCGAGAAAAACGAGGTCCGGTTTAAATTGGTTCAGCAATGCAAAAGCCTGTTGAGGGTCGGTGGCTATCCTCAGATCGGTGATGGCCGGAACGTACCGCCCGATCATTAGTTGCAATACATTGGCCGCCGCAACTTCATCATCCACGATCAGGGCTTTAATCATTTATTGAAGTTAGAACAGTATTTGGGATTCCCCAATCCAGTATCCAAATTTACATGACCGGTATCTCAATCCTTACCGTGGTACCGGCGGCTTCCCCTTGCTCGTTTGTAAGATCGATAATGGTTATTTTACCTTTTACCTGCCCGTTATAAAGGGACAATCGCTCCCTGACCAGCGTTATCCCTTTCGACTGGTGGGGTAGCATGGCCGCCTTCTTTTCTTTTAGGATCATGGCTTTGTCGCGGCCGATGCCGTTGTCTGTCACCTCGCACAACAACATACGGTCCTGCGGTAAATAAAACCGCACCAACAGTGTTTTGTCGCCGGGCTTGTTGGCCAGCCCGTGCACCAGCGCATTCTCTACAAAAGGCTGCACCATCATGCCGGGTATGCGCAACGCATCGGTCTCTATGTCTTCATCTACCTCGAAACGAAAGGTAAACGCATTGCTCATGCGCAGCGATTCTATTTCGAGGTACAATTGCAGCATTTGCAATTCATCATCGAGCGTAATGGCGTTTTTTTCCGAATGCTGCAGCACCATACGCAGCAATTTCGAAAAACGGGAAATGTATTTATTCGCATTCTCAACATCGTGCTGCAGCGTGAACCGCTGAATGGAATTCATGGCATTGAAAATGAAATGCGGGTTCATTTGCGATTGCAGGGCGGCCAGCCGGCTTTCCTTCATCAGGTGGTCGAGCTCGCGCATGCGCTTTTCCTTTTCCTGCGATGCCTGCAATGCCAGCACCTTTGCTATCTTGGCCGAACAGATGGAGGCTACCGATACCAGCACCTCAAGGTGTTTCTTTTTAAAGAAGGCTTTCAGCCGGTGCTCCGAATCTATCACGCCCAAAACTTTATCACCATAAATGATGGGTACGGCCAGTTCTGACAAGCGTCTCGCATCGTCTACTATATACCTTTCATCTTTCGAAGTGTCCTTTATCAGTTCCGGCCTGCGGGTTTTGGCTACCGAACCTACAATTCCTTTTCCCAATGGAATTTCGATTGGATTGAAAATTTCTCTTTCCGCGGGGTTCTTGATGCCATACGCCGCTTTTTGGACCAACACCTGCCTTTCTTCGTCCAGCAGGTAAATAACACAGTCTTCAAAATCGAGCCGCGAAATGCAATTGCGCGCTATGTCCCATAAGATATCGTCCACGGTGGAATGGTCGTGGCCCGACAAAGCAAAATAATCTATCATCTTCTGCATTTCCCGCCGCTTGTACCTGGCCCGGTAAGCGCGCATAAGCGTGTACGCTATAACAGCTCCCAACAGCAATACGGCCGCAATGAACCAGGATGTTTGCCAGAATGCCGGCAGTATGCTGAACGTGTAAGGTTGCCGCGCCTCGAACCAATTGATGCCGTCGAGGCTTGCGGACGCACGGAAGGTATAACTGCCTGGCCTAAGCGAAGAAAAACGGACGATGTTGTTGCGGCCATTGTGCACCCAGCCGCTATCCAAACCCTGCAGCCGGTAGCGGTATTGCAACTTTTGCGGGTTATGAAAGTAAGGGGTGGTAAATTGAAACTCCAGGGACTGATAGTGCCGTAACTTCCAGGGCAGCGTTGCGGCCAGGTACGTGCTGTCATCCTCGTCCACGCGAACGCCTGAAATGATCACTTGCAAATTTTCGGCGCGGGAACTGATCTTTTCAGGCATGAAATAATTCAGGCCATTAAAACCGCCCATAAAAAGATATCCGTTGGAAGCGCGGAACACGGCGCCAGGGTTGAACCTCTTGTTCTGCACGTTGTCCGATACATCGAACCATTCCAGTTTACCGGTATGCGGGCTGTAGCGGTACAGCCCATTGTCGGCCCCGATCCAATATTTGCCCAACTTATCTGCATATAATACGCGAATCCGCTGGTTGTCTAACTGCGGCAGGAATATTTTTCTCGATAATTTTCCTTGTGAAACGGTCACTTCAAAAAGGCCTACCGCACCTACGAGCACCGTACTATCGTTTTTCAGCAACAGGGAGGTAATCATCCTGCTCGGCGCCAGCGTGGTATCGATAGCCAGTATCTTAAAGCTGTCGTTCGTATATACCAGGCCGTCATACGTTCCGAACCAGGTATTGCTTGCGGAGTTTTCCACAACCGCCAACGGATTGGAGGCCACTCCTGTAAGACCCAGCACCCTGATCTTGTAATCGTGCCCGTACACCAGGTAAGTGGCCGATTTGGCCAATACCAAAAATTCCCCGTTCTTACGCTGATAGATATGCGAAATAAAATCTGTTTCCAGCATTCGTTTGATGCTGTCTGTGTTTGCTCCCACTATGACCGGCTTGCTGAACTTTTCCGTTACGGGATTAAATATCAGTACACCGCCATGCGTGGGGCCCACAATAAAATTCTTGCCATCGAATACAAGACCACGAACGGATGGAAAAGAATACCCGGCATAAGCACTGAACGGTCGGTACGATTTTGCTTCGCCGGTTCTAAGATCGAGCTTGGTAAATCCATTGAGCGTAGCCAGCCATAAATTGCCCGCGTCATCCTCTGTAATCGCACGGATGTCGTTATTCCAGTTATACGGCCCGATGCCGGAACTGCGCAGCCATCCAATGGCGTGCACGTGCGGTTTGAAGAACACGATGCCTTCGTCCAGTATCATCCAGAAATTGCGCTCGGAGTCCAGGAAATTCGGAAAAGCATTTTCATCATCCCTTAATCTCAGGCCCATGTGGTATAGTGAGCATTTGCGGAAGATGCGGTCGTGCACATTGTAACAATAACAGCCGTGGTTGAGGCTTACGAAATACTCATCTTTCGAAAGGGGGAAGGCATTTTTTATCAGGATGAAGGGCGCGCTTAGCCCGGGCTGGAACTGCGATGCCTCTATCGGCGTAATGGTGCCGGTCGATATGTTCAATTCGAACGATTGCAGGTTCCAATTGGTGAGCCATGCGATGTCTGGTGAGAGCGCCGTTATGTTGCGTACATTCTTGAAAGGTATTTCCGTTAATTTTTTGGTGGCCGTATTGAAAATAAAGACGGCAGGCCCATTGGTAAAAAACAAAAGATTGCCATACCCATGCAGTAATCGCCTGTCGAAGCGTGTGGGTTGCAAATCCCTGATAACATAAGGCTCAAAAGAACGGATTTGTTCATTGTAGGCATACAATCCCTGGCTGCTCATTGCCCATACCTTACCCTGGGCTGCATAGAGTTTGTTGAACCGTACACCGGGAGGCCCGGTTATGTTCACGTTCGCGAAGCCGCGATGATCGTTTATGTATTGTTTAATAAAAGATTGGGAAGACACCCACACCCTGTTTGCTGAATCGATGGCGATGTCGAGCAATTCCTCGTCCCTTACTTCGATGCGCTTTGCGTTTTGTCCATCGTACCGTTGCACCATGCGGTTAGACAGCACCCAGAGAAATCCATTGGCGTCCCTTGCCAGCGCGGTGATGCTGGAAGTTTGTATGCCATTGCTTTCATTCAGCAACTGTACGTGAAAATCGGGCAATTGCGCCGCCAGGCGCGAGCTCGCCAAAACCATGGCCCATACAAGAAAGCGCGCTTTCAACAAGAGGAGGTTTTATATAAAATTATGATTATTAAAAAAAGGCAGCACTAGAAAATGCCGCCGCGTTTGAAAAACCTATACCATCCTACTATATACTTATTTCCGGGAACCGAGCAGGTAACCTGCTGAAACCATAAATACCCGGTTCTTTGTTTTCAAAATTTCGGGCTTGTAGATGTCCGACATGCCTGCGGTGTATCCAATGCTTCCGAAGAAACCATTGTTGCATTCGAAGCCTGCTGTAAGTCCCAACCCTACATCGGAGCGTTTCCAGTCATCGAAATCCAGTTTCTTGGTCTTGCTGTTTTGCGAGAGCTTGCCGCCTGCAATAAAGCTGAACACCGGTCCCAGTCCTGCAAACACTTTTCCTTGCTTCACGGGATATTTGTACACCGCCATTACAGGCACATCTATGTACGTGATATTTATTTTTGTTTCCTTCGACGGATCGTTGTTGGGCGTATATAATGTCCCCTTCTTGCCGAGGATCAATTGAGGTTGTAGGGATATGGCATCGTATACAGGCATGTCGGCCATTACGCCTGCATGAAAGAAGCTGCGGCCATCGGTGGTCAGTTTTCTGCCCTCCTGTTCCATGCGCTGGTTGGCGAAGCTGAGGCCTGCTTTTACACCGAGCTTCAATTGTGCCTTGCACACGCTTACTGCCGCCACGGCTATGCAGATTAACAAGAACTTTTTCATTGTAAAACGTAACTGGTTGTTAGAAAGTGAATCGATTTTTTTTTGTTTTTCTTCTATTTTGCTTATTGCTTGGTCATGAACCAGAGGCCTCCATCGGTGGCGCTGTTGTCGTAACCCCAGTTGCCATCGAGCTTACCCTTGGATGCGTCGAAGGCTGCAATGACGGAATATTCATTGTTGGAGCCGAGCAGCGAATGTGTTGTACCGGTGAAGATGTTGTTCTCGAGCTTCCAGGTGCCTTCGGCTATTTTCAGCCCGCTTTCACCGTACTCTTCCAGTACGCCATTGGACTTGATAACAAAACTGTAAAACACCGAGGGAGCCTCGTCATCGAAACCGTATTTACCTACCCATTTGCCTTCGATGGCAGCGGTGGAGGGCTTGTCGGAATTCTTTTTACAAGCAGTGAATGAAGCGGATGCGATCAACATCATAACTAGAAATTTGGCTATACGCATGATTGAAACGTTTGAAAAAATTTAAAGAGTTTTGAAATGTTATTGACAGGACGAAAATAGGTTGCGGTGGTAGTGGGTTGCAACTATATCAATCAAAACGGTAGGTTCAGTTATCTAACGGCAGAGATATACCACAAAGCGGGTATGTCCGGGGACTTGCTTGAATGATTGAATTCCCTGGCCATTGAGTCGTTAGCGTTATCAATATGCAGATTGATGGTGAAACGTAAATAATAGCTCAATGACCCAATGACCAAATGACCCAATGACCTAATGATCAACGACTATCAGAAGTATCGCTTAATTACCCGCAGTTTATGCGTGCGCTCGCCGGTATCGGAGTTGATGATGCCCTGGCTATCGATCTTATCTACCCTTACTTTTCCGGAGGCATGAATGATCTCGTGGTCATTTAATAATATACCCACGTGCGTAATGCGGCCTTCGCCGTTATCGAAAAAAGCAAGATCGCCGCAAACAGCTTCCTGCAAAAAGCCGATGGCTTCGCCCTGTGTGGCTTGCTGCGCAGCATCGCGTAATAAAGAAATGTTAACGGATTTGTATACCAGTTGCACAAAGCCGCTGCAATCGATGCCAAATGCCGAGCGGCCTCCCCACAGATATGCAGTATTCAAAAATATGGAGCTGAACCTGCGGATGTTCTTTTCGCCGGGTTTGGTGTATTGCGGGTCGAGATGGTTGCCCTTGAACGACCAGCTATATTTGCCCCATTCTGCATTGCCGTTCTGCAGTCCGCGCAGGTCGCTGCCAAAGGGCACATACATGGGTTGGCCGTTAAAAAGTATTTCATTTCCCCAATCGGCGGTAATGTGCGCCACGCCGGTGGCAACGGCTTCCTGTATCTCGGTAAACGCCTGCAGGCGTGTCCATCCTTCGTACCCGTCATATAAACAACGTACGCGGATCCATTTGTCGGGCCCTTCTTCGAGCAGCTGAACAGCTTCGCCGAACAAAACTTCGCTGACCATTTCACTTCTATGAGCGGCTTCGGCCCGCAGCGGGCTTATGGGAACACAACATACGAGATACATGCTGCGAAGAAAGGAAAAAATATTTGCACATTAATTTTATATTGCATTTGAATGTACGACCGGTATTCACACCTCACGGACCAGCAGTTGCTGGACAATTATTACAGTGATGGCAACAATCAATGGCTAGGCGCCTTGCTTCCCCGGTACACCTTATTGCTGCTGGGCGTGTGCATGAAATACCTGAAAAACGAAGAAGAGGCCAAGGACTGCGTACAACATATTTTCCTGAAGGCCATCACCGAGTTGCCCAAGTACCGGGTGGAATACTTTAAGGCGTGGATTTACATGGTGGCGCGCAATCACTGCCTCATGCGGCTTAGAGACAGGCACGGTAAAATGCCGGTGGAGATAAAGGAACAACACCTGGCCGATATCCGTGATGAAGACACACGGCAGAACCACGTGGAAAAGGACCTGCTGCTGCAGGACATGCAGGATGCGCTGGAACAGTTGAACCCCGAGCAAAAGCAGTGCGTTACACAATTTTATCTTGAAAAAAAATCTTACCAGGAAATAGCCGATCAAACTGGTTATACGTTATTGCAGGTAAAAAGCTATATTCAAAATGGCAAGCGCAACCTGAAGATCATGCTTGAAAAAAGAAAACATCCTGAAAAATAAAGGGCATGCCCGACGATCTTTTGAACATACTATCGAACAGCAATAAAGACATCGACAACCAAAAGCTGATGGACTATCTCAGTGGCAAGCTGAGCAAGCAGGAACAGCATGAGGTTGAAAAGCAGATGGCCGACAACGAAATGGTGAGCGATGCGGTGGAAGGCCTGAAAGCCATGAAGAGCCAGCAGGACATTCAGGCCTATGTAGAGCAACTCAACAAGGACCTGAACCGGCAACTGCAGCAGAAAAAGGCAAGGCGCAAACAACGCCGCATCAAGGAAGCGCCATACATATATGTTGCCATTGCAATCATACTGGCTTTGATAATCATAGCTTATATGATCATTCAACAGCTATCCTCACGCTAAGTTTTAAACATTGGAAAACTTGAACTTTTTATGTATATTTTTGTTTGTGCCCCTTCTTATTAACCTTCCAGCCTCTTACCAATCCTGATAGCCTGTTGAATCATCCTCCTTTATCCCAATTCGGTAACCTGCTAAACTATCAGTAAGCACAGGAATCCTTGTTTATACCTGCCAAAGCTCCCTTGCATTGTTATTGCTGTGTGATGATGGTACGGGCTGCGCGGTCACAGTCGCTGCGTTTTAACGATACAAGCTATGTCGACCCGGGCAATAACGCGGCCCTCAAGCTCACCATTTCACCATTGAAGCATGGATCAAAATGGAAGGATTTGGTTCAACCACGCAAACCGGGGGCGGTGGCGACGGCTTAACAGGAGTAGTGCCCATTGTTACCAAGGGAAGGTCGCAGGATGATATCCCGGAAGTAGACATCAATTACTTTATGGGTTACCGCCTTTCTGACAATAAGCTCCTAGTATTTCAGCTTGCTTTCCATTTTCTTCCATTGTTCGAAAACGGCCCTCGCTTCTGCGTGTGGAACGTGGATGAAAGGGATCTGCCGCGACATAAAATCGGTATTGATCTCTTCGTAAATAAATTCGTCGTCGAATTCTATAGCGGCGGCTTCATAGCGGGTGTTGGCATAGATTACCCTGCGCACGCGGGCCCAGTACAAGGCGCCCAGGCACATGGGACAAGGTTCGCAGGAAGTGTACACGTCGCAGCCGTCCAGTTGAAAAGTATTGAGATTTTTACAAGCATTGCGCACCGCCACGACTTCGGCATGGGCGGTAGGGTCATTGGTAGAGGTGACCATATTGCAACCCTCTCCTACTATTTTATCCTCAAAAACAATCACGCAACCGAAGGGCCCGCCGTTGCCACTTTCCATGCCCATTCGGGAGAGCTCTACGGCCCGGTCGAGAAAGGACTTTTCCTGTTGGCTAAGCATGATTCAAGTTAAAACTTAAAACTCAAACGTAAAAAGCAGAAACTTTTTGACTTTTAAGTTTCTTAGGCTGCTCCTATCGATTGCAGGTAATCCAGCACTTCTTTAGCCTGGTCGCCGCCTTTGCGTGCATGGTGCAGCAATTGAAGGCCGTGCGGACCTTTGGATGTTTTTAATTGAGGAAAAGCGGTGAGCGTTGCTTTTACGATCTCTATTTTGCCGAGCATAGCTGCGCAAAAGATGTTCATGCGCGCTCCATTGTCGAGCAGGAACTGCGCTATTTCGCGATTGCCCATGTGGCCCGCGGCTTCGAGGCCGGTCTCGAAATCGCCGCCGCCCCAGTCCCACGATGCATTCAGTAAACCCGGCTGCAGTGCAAACAGCTCTTTGACACGTGCAAGGTCAGCGTGCGATTTGCTGACCCATTCTTTCACCATTTCTTTGTCAATGGGATCGGGTCTTTGTTGTTGTGCAGATGCCTCTTTTCGAAAAACCAAACCTGCTGAGCCGAGCATTGCCAGCGAAATGAATTTTTTGCGGTGTATGATGCTCATGTCTAAGGAATTTAAGTTTCCTAAAGTACCTTCTTAATAGCGCAAGGGAACAAAGAAAGGGATGAGAGGTTTATAAGTGATTTGAGGCGGTATCCTGTTACGGTATTACCTTGGTTATGAATATCCGTTAGCGCTGCTTGAATTTCTCGGGTATGCCCGCAACCTGTGCAAGGTCAATCTCCAGCCTCGTTTTTCCTTCGTCGCTCTCAACGCCCACTGTAAATGCCCCATAGCTGATTATACTGAGATTGGCCACTCCATTTACCGGCGTCACTTTCCTGACAGGATCGCGGAATGTTGGATGAAGATAAAATGTTACGTCTCCTGTCAAGGGCCTATTGGTATCGGTCGACGTTACCTCCAGCGCCACGGTAAACAAGTCCGGATCGAAGGAAGTAGGCGTAACATTCGCCTTTATTTCCCTTCCATTGGCCTTTGACTGCCCTCCAAACTGGTTTTTATGCGGATCGTTGCTGTCCTTAGAAGTTTTCAAATCGCTTTTCAGGCGTTCGGTATCCTCCTTAAAAGTAGCGGTCAGCGCGTTTAACTCCTCTTCTTTTTCTTTCAACACTTCTTCCAGGTCTCGCTCATTCTGAGCAAGCATTCTCGAGAAGTGCAATCTCGTCCATAGATAGGCGCACAAAAATCCAACGATGATAAAATACAGGACGGTTACAATGGCTCCGTTGCGCGCCACATTGTTGCCGATGGCTGCGGTGGCCTCGCTGCCTCCAAAACTCGATATAAGGTACACACCCATGCGGTCGATGGCGGGTGGTATGTTATATAACTGCGTGAGTCCAACGCCCACTATGATTTTGGTAAGCCAATCGCTTATTTGCACCAGGTTGTCGTTTTGCAATACGCTTGCCCTGCGTTGTATGTTTATTTCGGAGGCCGCAACAGGACTTTGTAATATGCGGGGGATCCCAAACAGGAAGCCCAGCAAAGCACCGCCGCAAAAGCTTGCTCCCGCACTAAGCATGGCCGTGCCAACGGCAGAAAAGAAATAACTTACATTATGCCCCACCTTTGCGTTGAATATGATGGTCCTGACGCAAAAAAACATCACCAGTGCAATGCCTACTAAGAGCGTGATGAACAGGAAACGCCATACGTCGACGTCTTTCTTTTCAAAAATCGGCTTTGAATTCCAATAGTCCCTGTTGTCCATAATACGGTGTTGGAAGGTTTAGGTAATGCATGAAAATACCCTCGCAACGGGTGGAAGGCAAGGGTATTAACACGCCCGTTGCACGGGAAATTTCCCGGTCATGTCAAAGCCGGCGCTTGCTAAATAACCAACCGCTAACCAAACAGATTTGACGGTGAACCTTAAATAATGCAATTTTTGCGTGGTAGTTTCCGTTTTTGATGTAATTGATAATCCCGAAAAACCCCCTCGTCCGTATGAATGCTTACGAAAATGCCCAACAGGCACTTGCCGAACAGGCATATATCATCGACTTTCACATTACCCGTGCCAGCAAGCTGGCCTTTATGCGAATTCAAAGCTGGAAAATGGCCGCCACTACACCTGGTGTAGCCAAAGAATTCCTGAAGGAAACCGAAACCTTTCTTCAGCAAACTTTCTTCAGCACGGTGCCTAACAATTTTATCCTGAACGAAGAAGGCTATTATTTTTCGCAACTGGAAAATTAGCAGGCAGGTTGTAACGTTGATAGCATGGTAAACAGCCGCAGGGCTGACTTATCAACGTGTGGCTGGCTAAAGTTGATAAGTTCAGCACAACGGCACGTTTTTCGCCCGATATCTTTGAAAAAAGTTCAATTACCCAATAAATGCTATGAAACGTTCCAAACTTCTCTGGCTCATGCTGCTGGGCCTTGTAGCAGTAACCGTAAGCGCATTCGTGTTCATTCGATGGAGTCCCGGCAAAGAAAATCTCACCTCCCGTTCCCTGCAGGATACCACCGTTAATCCAGGCAAGGCCGATTCCAATTCAGCCGGCAACAGCACCCTGGAACCTTTCGATACCGCGGCCTACGATCAAAAAATGTTACAGATCACCAATGGCGATACATCCGGCCGTTGGCCTGTTAAAGCCCCCTATCCTTTACCCGGCGCCATACTTCCTTTTAAAAGAGTGATAGCATATTACGGCAACCTGTATTCCAAGCAAATGGGTATACTGGGCGAACTGCCTGAAAAAGAAATGCTGGACAGATTAATGGGTGAAGTAAAAAAATGGGAGGAAGCAGACAGCCTAACCCCCGTACAGCCTGCTTTGCATTATATAGCCGTTACCGCCCAGCAAGCGCCGGGCGCTGGTGGCAAATACCGGCTCCGCATGCCGTTTAACCAGATAGACAAAGTGCTGGCCATGGCCGAAAAGATCAATGCTATCGTATTCCTCGACATACAGGTTGGCCTTAGCAACCTGGAGACCGAAGTACCGCAACTGGAGAAATACCTGAAAATGCCGAACGTGCACCTGGGTGTGGATCCCGAGTTTTCAATGAAGACCGGTCATGCTCCCGGTAAGGTGGTTGGTACTTTTGATGCGGCTGATATCAACTACACCATCGATTACCTGTCTAAGCTTGTACGGGAAAATAACCTGCCTCCTAAAATATTGGTGATACACCGCTTTACCGGTCCTATGGTTACCAATTCGAGCCAGATAAAACCCCAGCCTGAGGTACAGGTGGTAATGCACATGGACGGATGGGGTGAAGCAGAGCGCAAGATAGGTACGTACAAGCGATACATCTACCCGCAGCCCGTGCAGTTTACCGGCTTCAAGATCTTTTATAAGAACGATACGAAGAAAGTAAACCGCACCGAAGTAATGCAGCCGGGCCAGTTATTGAAGTTGAAGCCGCAGCCGATCTATATACAATACCAGTAACGGACCGATCAAATCAATGTTGGCCATTCACCGGCCTCGCCACGTACAGTAACTGGAAGCCGAATAGCCCGGGAGAGATCTTTTTGAGCACATTGAACAGTCCATTGCGGAAGCCTGAAGGGGTAACGCTTTTCAGCCTGTGCTCGAAGGGTATCCATCCGCTTACATCGGCTTTTTCCACCACGTAATTGTTTTCCTTCAGCATATCCTGGGCAGATTTGAAAGTATACCAGCGAAAGTGGGTATAATCCCAGATGCCGTATTCCTGGTAGTTGAAATTGCCGCGGGCTAACTTCCACCGCGAATTGAAATGCATGAGATTGGGCAATGCGATGATGAGGATGCCATTGGGATTTAGCCTGCTGCGTATGTCTTTTAGAAGCCGCTGCGGATAGCAGATATGCTCCAGCACGTGAGATAGTATGATGACGTCGTATTGGTCCCTTATATCGGCGGGAAGGCCCTGCTCTACATTATACACAAATACATTGCGCAGCACCTTGCCGGCCACCTGCTTTTCCTCTTCGGAAAGGGTGATGCCATCGACTGTGTACCCTTGCGCCATCAGCATTTCGCCGGTATCACCGGCGCCGCAGCCAATGTCTAAAATCAGTTTTGCTTCCTGCGGAACAAGCCCGATTACATAAGGATTCCCTTTCTTATAGCTATAAACTTTACCAGCACTGGTGCGCATAGCGGGACAGATTGAACCCCCGAAAATAATACGAAGAATTGGGAAGTTCTATATAAAAAACGATCTTTTTATCCATCCTTATGTCTATGGCCGGTAACCGGCAATAAATATGCACAACCTCTGAAATCCATTCCCAATTATGTATTTTGCCCGCCCATTCGGAAACTTTTGATCTCCCAGCAAACCATACAGCAGATACAGAGCCGCATAGACATCATTGAAATCATCGGTGGTTTCGTAAGGCTCAAAAAAAGAGGCGTCAATTACCTGGGCCTCTGCCCTTTTCATAATGAAAAGACTCCCTCGTTCACGGTTTCCCCGGTAAAGGAGATCTATAAATGTTTCGGTTGCGGCAAAAGTGGCAATACCATCAGCTTTTTGATGGACCACGAAAAGTACAGCTACGTTGAAGCGCTGCGCTGGCTGGCCAATAAGTACAATGTCGAGATCGAGGAAACGGAGGTCAGTGCCGAGCAAAAGCAACAACAGCAGGTGGCCGATAGCCTGCACATCATCAATAACTTCGCGCAGAAATTCTTTACAGAACATTTGTTCCAGACACAGGAAGGACAGGACGTTGCGCTTAGCTACCTGCATGAGCGCGGGTTCAGGCAAGACATCATTCAGAAATTCCAGATAGGTTACTCGCCCAATCAACGGGAAGCTTTTGCAAATGCGGCCATGGATGCGCAATTCAATGTGGAGCTTCTCCAAAAATCGGGATTGATAGTAATAAGGGATGATAAGGCGGTAGATAATTACCGCGGCCGCATCATTTTTCCAGTTCACAATCAAACAGGCAAGATCATTGGTTTTGGCGCGCGCATTATCGGCAAAAACGAAAAGGCGCCTAAATACATCAACACGCCGGAAAATGAAATCTATGTAAAGAGTAAGATCCTGTATGGCTCTTACTTTGCAAGGCAAGCCATCGACAAACACGACGAATGTTTACTGGTGGAAGGCTATACTGACGTGATCTCCCTTCACCAGGCCGGGATAGAGAACGTAGTTGCATCAGGAGGCACCTCGCTTACGCAGGATCAATTGAGGTTGATAAAAAAATACACCAGCAACCTCACGATCATTTATGATGGAGATACCGCGGGCGTTAAAGCAGCGCTGCGTGGTTTGGATATGGCGCTGGAAGAAGGATTGAATGTGCGGCTGGTGCTGATACCCGACAACGAAGATCCGGACAGCTACGTGAACAAGGTGGGCGTGTCGGCCTTCCAGGATTTTGTTGCGAAGAACAAAAAAGACTTTGTCATCTTCCAGTTGGAGATTGCATTGAAAGACGCGGCCAACGACACCATTAAAAAAGCCGCGGTGGTAAACCAGGTGGCCGAAACCATTTCGAAGATCAGCAAGGCCGAAGACTTTACAAGGCAACAGGATTACATCAAGCAATCCGCCGCACTGCTGAAAATTGAAGAAGCAGGTCTTACTTCACTTGTAAACAAATTCATCAGGGAAAAGATCTCAAAGATCGAAAGCAGGCTGACGCCCGATGAAGCAAGGTTGCTGGAGCAGGAAGCCAGTCCCGCACGTCATGAATACGATGATGGGCTGAACCTTTTGCAGCGCGATGAATTGCAGGAACGGGCATTGGTAAGAGCACTGCTTGAATTTGGAACAAAGCATTGGGATGAAACCAATACCGTGGCCGCTTACATCTTCCAGGAGTCAATGGAACAGGAACTGCTGGACAACGACGCTTTGCGCCGCGTGGTACAAACCTACAAAGCATGGTATGATGCGGGACTGAACCCATCGCACAAAACATTTATTTATCACGACGATGCGGAGCTTAGCAGCCTGGTGGTATCCATCATGGATTTCCCTTATGAATTAAGCCATAACTGGAAAGAGCATTATGATGGCAAGATATTCACCCGCGAGGAGCTCTACCGCGAAGAAGTGCAATCGGTGCTTACGTACCTGAAGCTGCGCAAGATAAAACAACTGATATCCGAAAACCAGAAAGACCTTGAGCGCCCGCACACTACCGAAGAGCAGCTCATGCTGATACAAACGCACCAGCATTTAAAGCAAATGGAAAGGGACCTGCTGAACCAGGCTGGCACTGTTATAGTGAAATAAAGTTTATTGCGCCATCACCATATCACTGTACGATTCATTCACCAAATCTCCCGCTTCCAACCCAAATTCCTTCATGTACCGTTCGCACTGCGCCCTCAATTGCGTTGCGGTTAAATTGTCCTCAAACTGGTTGCTCGCCTCGATCTCTACAAATTCGCCAAGCCCTTCGAGCGTATCTACATGAAACTTTACGTTACCGATATAATATATCTCGCGTTGTTTGCTCACTACGGCCAATACGCCGAGGGCTTTCGCAAGCACACTCTTCAGCGCAGGCGGGTCTTGGGTTTTCACCAGCTCCACATCGGACTGTTTGGGTCCCCCGGTCTCCTGCCGGTGATAGTAAATCAAGTTGTTTTCGATATTGCCTTCGCGCAGCTTAAGGCGGCCATGGGGAACAACAAAATAGGTATCGGTCTGTCGGTCGGTACCGCGGTGTTCGGCCCCCGCCTGGCGAAGGTATTGCCGGATGGCTTCGGCGCGGGTGGTGCGGGCTTTGATTTCGATGTTGATAAAGGCCATAATGAAAAAAGGTCTGTTGCTTTCACAACAAACCTAATTCATTTCATACTTAACCGTCTTAATTGGCTACTGCGGGGGCCAGTTTCTTCTTGCCGATCTTAACTGCCGGCCTTACAGGCTCTGAACGGTCAAAACGGATGGCCGTCCAAACATGATCCAACGGCACCTCCCTTACGCCTTCATAGCCGGCACCTGTTATGCACTCCCAGCTGCAGCCGCGATTAAGGTCGGTTGCGATTTTGGAAGTGGTTTTAGGATAGGCTACCCAAAACTTAGATTCGCCGTGCAAGGCAGGTAACACCTCCTGAACAATTCCGCTCAACTGGTTCTCGTTGACAGCAAACACCAGGGCAAAGTCAATACGCTTTGTCTTTAGCAGGGGTGTTACGTTCTTAGAGAAGGAAAGTTTCGCAAATTGCTTTTCAATGGAGGAAGGCATTCCCTGAATGAGTAAATTTCTTTCCTCCTTCAGTTGAAGTTTTTCCAACAAATTTTGCATCATGCTTTTGAATTTTTAAAAAAGTTCCCGGGGATTATTCAGAGGGAATGCAAAGGTAAAAAATTTCAGGCTTCATTCTAGGTTTTTGGCAAAAAAAATCCCGCCCAATTCAGATTGGGCGGGGTTTTGCGCCGAAAAACGGGCATTAAAATCCAATTAACTTTAGTTGCGCACCGGCTTATAATACTTCAGGGCCTCCGGCATAAAGTTCCTAAGCCTTTGTATCCGGGTTTGCTCCGATGGGTGCGTGCTCAAGAATTCGGGGGGCTTGTTGCCGCCGCCTGCTTTTTCCATTCTTTCCCATAAAGGAATGGCTTCCTGTGGGTTATATCCTGCCATGGCTGTAAAGATCAAGCCGTATTTATCTGCTTCCAGCTCCTGTTTGCGGGAGTTCGGCAGCAATACACCCAGTTGGGCCGCGGGTCCATACACGTTGTTGAAGATATTGCTGACCTGCTGGTTACCGGAGGTCAATATACCGCCAACGGCGCCAATGCCCTGTGCCACCATTACCTGGCTCATACGCTCGTTACCGTGCTTTGCGAGGGAGTGGGCTATCTCATGGCCCATTACTACCGCGAGCGCTGCCTCGTTTTGTGTAACGGGCAACAGGCCGGTATACACTACTGTTTTACCGCCGGGCATCGCCCAGGCGTTGATCTGGTCGTCGGCCACCAGGTTAAATTCCCAGGCGTAGTTGGCCAGTTCACTTTGTAGCCCCTGTTGTGCATAATATTGATTAATGGCCGATACCAAGCGATTACCTATCCTGCGTACCATCTCGGCGTCGCGGCTTGAGTTAGCGCTTACCACGCGGCTCTGGCTAAGGAAGGTGCGGTATTCCTGGGCAGCCATTTGCTGCAATTCTCCTTCGTTGAGTATGGCCAATTGACTGCGGCCTGTTATAGGGTTTTTGGAACAAGCTATCAATAGGGTTGTAGCTGTAAGAAAACTTAAGAACCTCTTCATGGTAAAAGATTTTTTTCCTTTGTAAAAAAGACAATCATTATACCAATTGCAATCCCTGTACCGTATCCAGGCGCCGGATCAGTTCACTTCAACAAATTCTTAACGCAGGGGGGATAAAATTGGTCGAAAGGCCCTTTCAGCTCCATTTATTGCTGGCGGGTAGAGGACCGGCGTTGCCTGCGGCGGTCCCTGTGTTTCAAAATGGGAACCTTGCTTTCGCTTCCACGAAGCAGGCGGCCGATGTTCTTTTGATGGGTCAGGATCACCATTAAAGCCACTGCCACCGCGAATATGCGGTACAGGTGCTCTTCCGCATTGAAAATAGCCAGCACAAATACCGGGAAGGCAATGCTGGCCAGGATGGAGCTTAATGAAACATAGCGTGTAAGGTACAGCACCAGCATGAACACGCCTACGCAACACAGCGCCACTACCGGCTGGATGCCCAGCACCATGCCGAACAAAGTAGCCACGCCCTTTCCGCCTCTGAAGTCAGCCCATATGGGGAAGATATGCCCCACGACTGCTGCAAGGCCGAGACCTATCTGGAAATTGGTTTGTTCAAATTCGTTGTGGATGTAGTAAGGAAGCAGGAAGTACAGCTTCACTGCTAACACGCCCTTCAATACGTCGAAAAACATTACGATGGTGCCCCAACGCGGGCCGAGTACACGAAAAGTGTTGGTTGCGCCCGCATTGCCGCTGCCGTATTCCCTGATATCGATACCGAAGAAAAACCTGCTGATCCACAGTGCCGTTGGTACAGAGCCAATGAAATAAGCAGATAAAATAAGAAGGACCTCTTTCATTTATCTTAATTCGGTTAAAGTTGGATGGCAAAAATACGTAAAATGCATGTAACACCTGCAAACGCTTTCCCATTTTAGTACTCAACTTTTGTCGTATCGCAGCGCAATCCAACCTAAATTGGAATACTGTTGCCTGAACATCAGTCCGCAGGATATTGCCATTGCATTGATATCATCCGCATCGGTTTGCAATAGCCCACTCAACAACATAACACCGCCCGTTGACAATTGTTTGTGCATTGTATGAAATGTTTCAACTATTACGTGCTTATTGATGTTTGCCATTATGATATCAAACGATTGGTGCAAAGGAATGTTGCCTGCATTTTGCAAACGTATTGAGCTGCAATGGTTGGCTGCCATATTTTCAGCAGCATTCGACATGCTCCAATCGTCGTTGTCAATTGCGAGAACTTCCTTCGCCCCTAATTTATCAGCAAGAATGGCAAGTATACCTGTGCCTGTTCCGAAATCAAATACGTATTTCCCCCGGAAATCCACTGTACGCATCAGTTGTATCATCATTGCAGTGGTGGCATGATGACCGGTGCCGAAACTCATCTTCGGGGTTATCACAATTTCATGTTGAACGGATGTAACGGGTTGATGAAAACCTGCTCGCACCGCGCAGAAATCATCTATGGTCACAGGCTGAAAATTTTTCTCCCATTCCGTGTTCCAATTGGTAACAGGCAACACCTCTGCCCGGTAACTCAAACCATATTCGCTCATCAACATTTGCAGCGATGTTTCATCGAACGCATCCTGCGGGATGAATGCTTTCAGCAATCCTTCCGTTTCTTCAAACGCTTCGTACTGCATGTCGCCAAGCTGCGCCACCAGAATATTGCTGGTTTCCTCCTGTGTAACGGGAATGCTTACCTGCACATACTGTTTCATGCTGAATAAAAAAACCTGCAGGGGTACTGCAGGTTATTGTTGATATTGATTGATCAGTTACTGGCGTTTGGATTGGGGTTTTCATCGCGCCTCATTTCGGGCTTCGGCATCAGCGCCTTGCGGCTTAGCTTGAACTTGCCCGATTTGTGGTCGATGCCGATGAGCTTCACTTTTACGGTATCGCCTTCTTTCAGCACGCCTTCCATAGTTTCCAAACGCTTCCACGATACTTCGCTGATGTGCAACAATCCCTGCTTGCCGGGAAGGAACTCAACGAATGCGCCGTACGGCATTACCGACTTCACCTTCGATTCGTAGGTCTCTCCTACTTCCGGCATGGCCACGATGCCCTTTACCCAGGCAACGGCCTTGTCGAGCCCTTCTTTGGCGGGTGAGAAGATGCTCACTTCGCCCTGGTTGCCTACTTCCTCTATGTTGATGGTAGTACCTGTTTCGCGCTGGATCTCCTGGATGATCTTGCCCTGTGGCCCGATAACGGCGCCGATGAATTCTTTGTCGATGAACAGCTTGATCATTCTCGGTGCGTGCGGCTTCACGTCTTCGCGGGCCTGTGGCATGCATGCATACATCGCATCCAGTATGTGCAGCCTGCCCTTGCGAGCCTGCTCCAATGCCTGGCGCATTGTGTCCATGCTAAGGCCATCTATCTTGATATCCATTTGCACGCCGCAAATGCCATCGCGGGTACCGGTAACTTTAAAGTCCATATCGCCCAGGTGGTCTTCATCACCCAAAATATCGGTAAGGATGGCGTATTTGCCGTCGCTTGCCCGGGTGATCAAACCCATGGCTACCCCGCTCACGTGTTTGGGAATGGGAACGCCGGCATCCATCAGGGCCAATGAGCCCGCGCAAACAGTTGCCATGGACGAGGAGCCGTTCGATTCCAGGATGTCGCTTACAACACGTACGGTGTATGGATAATCATTGCCCGGCATCATTTGCTTCAGTGAGCGCATGGCAAGGTTACCGTGCCCTACTTCGCGGCGGGCCGGGGCGCGCAGCGGCTTTACCTCGCCGGTTGAGAAGGGCGGGAAGTTATAATGGAGAATGAATTTTGTGTAGTCCGAGGTAGCTGCGCTTTCTACCAGCAGCTCATCCAGCGGTGTGCCCAGTGTTACCGTGGTAAGGGATTGCGTTTCTCCGCGGGTGAACAACGCAGCGCCGTGCGGGGTTGGCAATACATCTATTTCCATGTCAAGGGGACGTACTTCTTCAAGCTTACGCCCGTCGAGACGGTGGCTTTCGTCGAGGATCATGCTGCGCACCACTTCCCACTTCAGGTCTTCGTAATATTTTTTTACCAGCTTTACATCTTCCTCCGCAGGTTCTTCGCCGAGGCTATCTACCAACTCGGTCTTTATTTTATCCAGCTCATCGGACCGTACTGCTTTTGCAGAGGCGGAGCGGGAAACCTGGTAGATCCGGTCTTTAGCGAATGCAATTACTTTTTGCTGCAGCTCTTCTTTATGCACGGGCTTGGGATATTCGCGCTTACCGGGTACGCCTTTGGCCTCGCGCAATTGCTGCTGTGCTTTTATTTGCAGTCGAATGGCATCGTGCGCCATTTCCAATGCCTTGATGAAATCTTCTTCACTGCATTCCTGCGATCCGCCTTCTACCATCACCAGGTTTTTTTCAGAGGCGGCAACCATGAAGTCCATGTCGGCCTTTGCCATTTGCGAGCGGGAGGGGTTGATAATGAACTCGCCCTCTACCCTTGCAACGCGTACTTCGGAAATGATCTCTTTGATAGGAATATCTGAAACGGCCAGTGCTGCGGATGCGGCGAGGCAGGCCAGTGAATCGGGCACCACTTCGGGATCGCTGGAGAACAGGGTGACCATTACCTGCACATCGCAATAATAATCATCCGGGAACAGCGGGCGCAGTGCCCGGTCGATGAGGCGGCTGATCAGTATTTCATATTCGCTCAGGCGGCCTTCGCGCTTGAAGAAGGAGCCGGGAATACGGCCCGCGGAAGCGAATTTTTCCATGTAGTCTACGGTGAGCGGGAAGAAGTCTTGACCTTCCCTGGGTTCCCGGTTGGCTACAACGGTTGCCAGCAAAATGCAGTTTCCCTGGCGTACGGTTACGGCGCCATCGGCCTGGCGGGCGAGTCGACCGGTTTCGAGTGAAACCATGCGGCCATCACCCATATCAAAAGTGATATTAATCGGTTGTGATAACATGTTATTTAAATTTTGCGTTACGTGTTCCCTTGCGGGTGGTGGGGACTTGAGGGAACGAGGCGCAACTGTGATAAAACGGCTGTATTAAAGAACAATTCCCAACCTTACCGAGTTGGGAATTAATACTCTATATGATATCTTATTTCCGCAAACCTAACTTCTCGATCAATTGGCGATAACCTTGCAGGTTATGCTTGCTAAGGTAGGTGAGCAGGCGCTTGCGCTTGCCTACCAGCTGCATGAGGCCGCGGTGAGTGGAGTAGTCTTTTTTGCTGCTTTGTAAATGCTCCGAGATCCGGTTAATGCGCTCGGTCAATAACGCGATTTGTCCCTCGATAGAACCGGTGTTGGTAGCTTTTCCGCCGTGGGTGGTAAAAAATTCAGCTCTCTTTTCTTTAGTTAAATAAGGCATCTCAAACTTTTTTAAGGCATCCAAATATTTACTATTCTATAAATGTGGCGGCAAAGGTAAGGGGAATTGGCTAATTGACCAAGAATAGGCCAGGGCTGTGTTTCAGGTAAAAAAGCACCGCGCGGGAGCTCTTTTTTTCAGGCGCCGTGCAAGTGGTTTGGCCCTGCACGTGAATTCCAAAGCGCAGGCCCTGCTCATCGCTTATACCAAAGGCTTGATTTGAGGGTATTGCGAATTCGGCAATATCTTTGACAAAACCCTTAATCCCAAATTGCCAACCTGTTGAAACTCGTTTTTGTTATCAGTAACGACCCGAAGTATGATCAGCGCATGCGCCGTATTTGTCATTCGCTCCAGGCCGAAGGTTACGAGATAACATTGATGGGTACCAACCTGCGCAGCAATAACAAACCGTCCTCCGCCTCCTACCGGCAGGTACAATTGAATTGTTTTTTCAGGAAAGGAAAGTTGTTTTATGCCGAATTTCATTTCAGGGCATTTTTCAGGCTGATGTTCCTTTCATTCGATGCGGTTTGCGCGGTTGACCTGGACGCCGCCCTGCCCAGCCTGATGGCATCGAGGTTACGCAACAAGCAAAGGATTTATGATGCGCACGAGCTGTTCTGCGAGCTGCCGGAAATCATTGCAAGGCCTGGCATTTACAAGGCGTGGAAATGGCTGGAACGCCGGTGCCTGCCGCGTTTCAGGCATGGTTATACTGTCAGCGATAGTATTTCCGCCGAATACAATAGGCTATATGGCCACCGGTATATCACCATCCGCAACATCAGCCTGCTGGAAGACAGACCGGCCGGGACTAATCCCATTGGTCAAGCCTATATTCTATACCAGGGCGCATTGAATGAAGGCCGTGGTATCGAGTTCCTGCTGCCTGCCATGCAATACGTTCCCCTGCCCCTGGTCATTTGCGGCGAAGGCAATTTTTCCGCAAAGGCCCGCCGCATTGTACAGGAACTGAACCTGCAGGATAAAGTGCTGTTCCGCGGAATGATAGAACCTTCGGAATTGTACCCTTATACCCATCATGCAACCATCGGTTTGAATTTGGGCGATGGGTCGGGATTGAATAACTACCTTTCGCTCAACAATAAATTGTTCGATTACATACACGCAGGATTGCCTCAGGTAATGATGGATTTTCCTGAGTTCAGGAAGGTCAACGAGCAGTTTGAAGTGGCGGTGCTGGTCAAGGACCTGCAGGTGCAGGCGATAGCCGAAGCAATCAATGGCTTGCTGGATAATAAAGAGCATTATCATCGCCTTAAATCGAACTGTAACCAGGCCAGGTTTGTTTTGAACTGGCAGGAAGAATCGAAGAAACTGGTGGAATTTTACAATCAATTGTTCACAAAACGCTGATGGGAGAACATTTACATATCATTTGCCTGGATGTACCCTACCCGGTGAACTATGGCGGCATGTTCGACCTGTTCTATAAATTGGGCGCGCTGCAAAACGAAGGCATCCGCATTCACCTGCATTGCTTCGAGTACGGCCGCGGCGAGCAACCCGAGCTGAACAAATATTGCGAAGAAGTGCACTATTATCGGAGGCGCACCGGGTTGCGCGGACTGTCCGGCAGCCTGCCCTACATCGTAAGCTCCCGCTACAACGAAGAGTTATTGGACCGTTTGCTGGAAGATGATTATCCCATTCTGATGGAAGGTATTCATTGCACCGGTTTGCTCAACAACAAGCTCTTCAGCAATCGCGGTTTGTTTGTGCGGTTGCACAACGTAGAGTATGAATACTATTATCAATTGAGCAAACTGGAGCGTTCGCCTTTCAAAAAATTATTTTACCGCCGCGAAAGCAGGCTGCTGAAGAAATATGAAGCACGCATTGCACGCAAGGCCTTTTTTATGGCTGTTTCAGAGAAAGACGCGGTATTGTACCGACGCGATTTTCATGCTAAGGCGTATTTCCTGCCAGTATTCATTCCCTGGACCGAAGTGGAATCGCCTACGGGATCGGGGCAGTTTTGTTTGTATCATGGTAATTTATCGGTAGCCGAAAATGAAGCCGCCGCCACCTGGTTGTTACAGGAAGTGTTTAACGATTTGCAGATCCCTTTCGTAATTGCAGGTAAAAATCCTTCGCGGAGGTTGCGGCAACTGGTGAACAAATCCGCACAGGCGTGCCTTGTAGCCAATCCGGGCATGGACGAGATGCAGGACCTGATTAAAACAGCGCACATAAATGTGCTACCCGCTTTCAACAGCGCCGGCGTGAAATTAAAATTGCTGAACGCATTGTACATGGGCAGGCATTGCATTACCAATCGCAAAGGAGTAGAAGGCATTGCATTGGAATTGTCCTGCCACCTGGCCGATACGGCCCAGGAAATGAAAGACTGCATCAGGGCTTTTTTCCAGCAGGAGTTTAACCAGGAAATGAAGGAACACCGATCGATATTAATGGATGCTACTTATGGCAACAAGGAAAGTGCGAAGCATCTTATCGGATGGATATGGTAGCGTTGTCGATGACCCTGCCTCTTTCTGTTTTTAATGTGCGTGCGGGAAATTTATTGATCACGATGTAATCATGCGTGGCCATGATGACCGCTGTTCCATAATCTTTACAGATATTGAACAGCAATTGCATGATCTCGTCTGAGGTCTCGGGGTCAAGGTTGCCGGTGGGCTCGTCTGCGAGTATCAGCTTGGGAGAATTGAGCAATGCGCGGGCTACATCCACGCGTTGTTGTTCGCCGCCGCTGAGCTCGAAAGGCATTTTAAATCCTTTTGCTTTGAGGCCTACCTTGTCCAGCACGTCGTGGATCTTTTCATCCATTAGCTTTACATCTGTCCAGCCCGTGGCGCGCAGTACGAACTTGAGGTTTTCGTTCACGTTGCGGTCGGTCAGCAGTTGAAAATCCTGGAACACCACGCCGAGGGTGCGGCGGAGATAAGGGACTTTTTTCCAATCCATTTCACGCAGGTTGAAGCCTGCCACGCGGCCTTCGCCCTGGGCGAGCGGGAGGTCTCCATATAGGGTTTTGAGCAGGCTCGATTTACCGGTGCCGGTTTTGCCCACCAGGTATACAAAATCGCCCTTGTTCACCGTGAGGTTCACATCCTGCAGAATGAGATTTTTTCCCTGGTAGATATTGGCGTGGCTGAGCTCGACTATTACTTCAGGCATAAGTATGGATTAGTGGCAAAAATAAAGGGTTCAACTTGATTTTTTACCCTTTGGCTCAATATCGTCCCCGGCAATTTCAAAGATCAGACCTTTGATCACCGGGAATAATTTTTCATACAGTATTTGTTTTGATGCCGGCACATCCTTTTGTTCATAAGTCATCAGGTGAATTAGGGGCATTGCCACTCCCAATGCTTCGCTAAGCCGTTCGAAGGTTTTTTCGCCGGGGCGTTTGCCATTTTCGATCTGGGAGAGTGCGGTTTGGGTAATACCTGCCCTTTCGGCCAGTGCTGCCTGGCTCAGGCGTTTGCGTTTGCGGATTTCCTTTATTGCTTGTCCTATGGTCATTCCCGAAAAAAATTAGTAATTCCCAGCAACTTTGCGATCAGGTCTATCACTGCTTGTACCTGTTTTTGCCTGTCGCGCCGTTTTTTTCTACGCAGGGTTTTTAGTTTGGCGAGCGCATCTCTCAAAATTTCTTTGACGTCCTCTGAAATTTCATGATCGTTATTGATCAGGTCCTCTAAATATTCTATAATCTCTTTGAGATTCATAATGATAACGGTTAAGGATGAACGAAAACTGTTTTTTTCCATTGGTTGAAAACAAATATTCGTTATCTCCACTGTTATCATCCATATTTTTAAATAAGAAATGTATGATGTTCCTGTACTGACTTCGTAAATCGCGCCGGATGAAAAGCTTTACCGTTTTAAATATATTACGTAGTGTTCTTGAAACAACCTTAATGGTGTTTTTGACAATATCTTTTAATTCGTTCCACAGTTCAAATGCATGATGCAGGTGAGCGTAATCTGCAGTCCGGATATAAAGTTGATGTTGACCATTGAGCAGCGCACCTATTTTCCTGAATGTTGCACTCTCTGAATTGCTCAGTCCGTCCGAGAGTGCCAATAATCGTTTCGATAGTTCTTTCCAGGTGGGACGAACTGGTATGGTGAGCGAACCGCTGCCGAGTGCAGGATTAAAATGCGTCCGTGGCGAAGGGCACACAGTTGTGGCAGGAGAAGAAATCTTAAACGCTTTCGGGGTATTCTGGAACGAACTATAATTACCATGATGACCGTAACCAAGGGTCATTACCTCATATGGCAGCTCATCAGTATTAACACCTGCAAATGCTTCTATGCCCAACAGTTGCCAGTAGGATTTTTTTAATGCTTTTACCCATGCGTTGGCGGCATCTGTTGCAACTTGATCCTTTGAATCGAATAGTCTTGAACGTTTTCCCACGTAACCGCCAAGATCCCAAATCCATACATCGAATTTTTCCTCCGAATAATTTTTACGAACCGGTTGCCAGGTATTGTTCCATGCTTTATGAGCATACACAGCGTTAATAAATGACGTTACAAACTTTTGATGACCATGCTTTGGTATAAGATGGTCGAAATTATATGAGGGGTGAGGCAGTCCGGCGAGCTTTGTACCAATCCATGAGCAGGTCAATGAATGTAGAGGCGATTTTATATCCTCTGACCAGGTCTCAGAAATTAACTTTTGGACATCCTGGATTATTTCAAGATCATCAGACGACGCGGGCGGTTCATCCTCGATGGAAGATTTAAAACAAGAAAAAGAACCAATAGCCTCGCACGCAAGCTCCTCATCCGTCTTAAAGGAGTATTGATACACACGGGCATTATATTTTGAATTTTCTTCCACTGGTCCAAAAGTAGACGAAAATCCTCAATTATAACCAATATTTAATAAAACACGCAAAAAATAATTGATGATACTGTTCAAAACGAACTGATCAGTAATCAAGGCCGGGCCTTTCTCTTCAATATATAATACACCGCATCCTGGCTCGTATTCCGGTATCGCGTGGTATAAACCGTGTGCACCTCCCAACCAAGTTGCGCCAGAAAATTCAATGCATCGGTTACGTATAAGTCCACCGACTTTCCATTGCTCTTTTTCCTTCCGTGCAGCATTGTACAAACGCTCAGCAAACTGTCGGCAAATTTTTGATTGTGGCGGCCAAACATAAATTCATTTACTATCATGTCATCGACAAAATAATCCGGTTTTGCAGACACCTGGCATACCTCCATCTCCTGGTTATGCTGGCCAACTGAAGTGCTTACAAAATACAGCAATGCAAAAAGCGTAAACATCCATTTCATACTTACAAAAATTGATATCAGAATTTCTACATAAATTATTTCACTTTCACTTTCGATTTGTCTCTTTATGCTTTTTTTAACTGCAAGCATTACGGTTTCCCGCATTTTTTTCCACTTTGACCCATTTTTTTAGGCGGTGCCCGTATAAGGAAGTAAATTTATTTTCATCTTAAACTTTATTTTATGAAACAGCAAGACCAGGTTAAACAACCGTTCTTTGCACAATTCCTCGAGTGCCAGAGAACAGAAGATCAAAACAACGAACTGACATCCCCCCTGAAAGATCCCGTAACACAGAAATATCCGTCCGACGGCGACGATAATCCCCCTGAGGTTTAAACAAACGAGCTATATTTTTTAATCATCAATTTTAATTTAAATGAAACAGAACGATCAACCGAAGCAACCCTTCTTTGCTCAGTTCCTTGAATCCCAAAGAACAGAAGAAGCTCAAAGCCACAGCATCACCAAACCATGGATGGATGTGAATGAAACACATAAGTACCCGTCTGACAGCGATGAAGGCGGCGATCCGGCATGATCAATGCCATTTCATTGTTCACCTTTAATTTTGAACTATGAACCAAAATGAACCGGTGAAACAGCCATTCTTCGTTCAATTCCTGGAAAATCAAATCCCGGAAGCACAAGAAAACAATGTCATTACCAAACCCATAATGGACCTGGAGCAAACACAAAAAGCTCCGTCAGACAGGGATGAGGTATAGGCAAATGTTCTACTATCGATAGGTTGATGAGAGACCGCAAGCCAAGGCCCGTTCTCTTATCAACCTATCAAATTATCATCCCGCATGGTCCTCTGCATTACCCATTCAAAAGATCATTATACCATCGACATCGTGCAGCAGGCGCTGGAACGGGCAGGCATGCCATCGTTCCGCCTGAACACCGATGAATTTGCAATCAACTGCCGGCACAATTATACCTTTAATAAGAACCACCAGGAAAACGTCCTGCTCATCGATGGACAAACAATCGATGCCGCGCAAATAAGCGGCGTATGGTATCGCAAACTATGGAAGCTGCAAGTACCACGCGAACTGGATCCCGCTTACCAGGACATTTTCATAAAAGAATACCAGACCTACCTGCAACTGTTCTTCAACAGGCTGCACCATGTACCGTGGATCAACAATATGCAAACAGACCACGCGGTAAACCAGGACAAGCTGCTGCAATTGTCGGCCGCACGGTCTGCCGGGTTACGCGTGCCCGACACCATTTTTACCAACGACCCCGGCCCGATCAAAGCATTTTTCGACCGCTGCCACGGAAACCTCATCGTAAAGTTGCACGGCGCACTAAGCAAGAGCATGGAAGGCAACACACCCTTCTTTCCTACTACCCGGCTTTCGCCGAAAGACCTGCACCGGCTCGATGAACTGGCCTATTGCCCCATGATCTTCCAGGAATACATTACGAAAGCATACGAACTGCGAATTGTATATGTTGACGGAGATTTTTTCACAGGCAAGATCCCGCACCAAGAAAATATTACCGACTGGCGGGCCCAAACCGGCGCCACCATTGCATGGCAAGCTTACAAACTACCAATAAGCATCGAAGGAAGCCTGTCGCGAATGATGCAGGAACTGGGACTTGCATTTGGGGCCATCGACATGATACGGCAGCCGGACGGCGAATACGTTTTCCTTGAAGTAAACCCCCAGGGAGAATGGGGCATGCTTCAAAAATATTTATCATATCCCATCGGAGAGACCATAGCACAAAAACTCATAACACATATTAAAAATGGCCAGGAAAAAAATATTGATCATTACACATACAAATGATAATACCAGCGTAGAAAAGGTCATCCAGTTCATCAACGAGGCCGGCGGCGAAGCCATAAGGTTTAACGTTGACCGCTACCCGCTTGATTACAGGCTTAGCTCGGTATTCGACGGCAACCGCTGGCAAATACTGCTGGAGAACGAAGAAGAAAAACATAACCTGGAAGATCTGAGCGCCTGCTGGTACCGCCGCAGCTTTAACCTGGGCACCGGCTTAAAGGAGATCATGAGCAAGGAATACCTTGGCCCGGCCATGCTGGAAATAAAACGCACCCTGTTTGGCATGCTGGAATCGTTGCCTTGCTTTCACATCGAACGCTACAGCGTGTACCGTCGCCTCGACAGCAAGGAAGAGCAGTTGAAAATAGCAGGCAACCACGGCCTGAAAATTCCCGCAACCTGCATCAGCAATTCGCCCGAACAGGCAAAACAATTTATAGACGCACACGAACAGGTGGTCACAAAAATGCAAAGCTCATTTGCAATTTACCGGGGAGAGCAGGAACACGTTGTATTTACCAATGCCATAACGGCGGACCACCTGCACGACCTGGATGGACTTGCGCTTTGCCCCATGACCTTCCAGGAAAAGCTGGAAAAGAAATTGGAGCTGCGCGTGACCATCGTGGGGAAGAAAATATTTTGCTTCAGCATCGATTCACAAAAAGTAGCCAATGCACAGGTTGACTGGAGAAAGGAAGGCGCATCGATGATAGATGAGTGGCAGCCTTACCAGTTGCCCAAAAACATAGCAGCAAAGCTGCTGGCCCTCATGGAGGAATACAAGCTGAATTACGGGGCCATCGACCTGATATTGACACCGGATGATGAATATTATTTCCTGGAAGTAAATGCCGCCGGCGAATATTTCTGGCTCGACAAATTATGCAATCACGAAATTTCGAAACACATTGCGGGCGTATTAATGGGAACCGAAGAGCGGAACTGACAATTGAACTGCAGGTACCAATACATGTTAATGATACAACATGGATGCCGGTATCTCAATTTTGCTACCACCTTCTGGTTGTATGGACACTTTGAGATCGTTGCCACCCCCACTGTCGAAATAAACAACCCGTAATTTATGGTAGCCTTTCCTTAGAAAAGCCTTTCCACTCTTTTCTACGTTGCCGTGGTCGCCGTCATTGTCCACCACTTCCTCGTCGCCGATGAATAATTTGCTGCCGTCATCGGAGTTGGTGAAGAAATGATATAATCCGTCTTTATCGATCCTGATATATCCCTGGAATACAAACGCGAACTTGTCCTGCCTGCTCTTTTCACGAACGGAAATATTGTTGACAACACCGGATTTAACAACCGCGGCAGTTTGGATGGACGATATATTGATCCTTCCTGAAGGTTCATAATACGAGTACGCAATGCCTGTTCGCGGTTTTATTTTTATTGCGGGCATCCAGTCATATTTTACTACACGCTGTTCTGCAGTAACACTCGGCAAAAGATTATCGCCGAATGCTTTTGCGCGAACGGTAGCAGTAGCCGGCACCGTAAATGGCGCACGGTATGGAACTGAGCCTGGCGTAGGCTCTGAGCCATCAGTCGTATAATAGATAGTTGCGCCGGGCCCAGCCTCTATGGTAATTTCGGGCGCTAAAGAATTGTTTGGATAGGCAGCTTTTATCTGCGGCTTCCGCGCAAACTTTCCATAGTTGCCAATCCTGGCAACATAAGCATACGGGGCCCTGATCTTGTTAGGATGGTATTCCGGCAACTCAACTATTACACTATTCCCATCCTGCCGCCAGGTTAACGGCTGTTTTAAAGAAAGAAATTCGATGACAGTGCCCGCAGGCAACATAATATTTTTAAGCACCAGTTTTCTATTTTCAGGATACACGGGAAAGATGGCGTACAAGGTGTTGTTTAACTGGTTGTACGTGAAATACAATTCTTTGGTTTTGCTGTCCGCTGCTAGTTGGCTGCTGTGCTTCCAGCGCGAGCTGCCATAAATGGCTTCGCCGTATATTTCCAGCCATTCACCCATTTGCAGCAGGCGCTCCTGCATGATCGGGGGGATCTTTCCGTGTTCATCCGGGCCAATGTCCAATAAAAAATTACCGCCGCGGCTCACCTTATCAACCAATTGTAGGATCAGGGATGCGGTAGAATTGTAATCCCATGCGTCTTCCTCACGGTTATACCCATACGAATGCCCCATTCCCCGGCTTTCTTCAAAATAGTGTGTTTCGAAATCGAGGTCCGGCTGGTACTCGGGCGTATAAATGCCGCCATGATTGAAACGCACTCCTGATCCCCACCGGTCGTTTACCACCACTTTGTCTTTTACGGGACTTTCGTTGAAAAGCCAGGCCAGGAATTGCTGCGACCGCCAGGTTTCTGCAGGGGCGTCCCAATCTCCATCGGTCCAAAAAACATCGGGTTGATAGCTGTTGATAAGGTCTTTCATCTGTGGCCACGTGTGCTCTGTCGCAAATTTTTTCGGATCGGATTTCCAGAGTGGATTGAACCATTCATACAAAGAATAATACATGCCTGCCCGAACGGATGTTTTTCGTACTGCCTTGAAAAGATCTCCGAGCAAATCGCGGTTTGGACCTATATCCACGGCATTCCATTTAAAACCCCAGGTATTATTGGCTTCCTTGCTGGGCCATAGCGCGAACCCATCGTGATGCTTGGAAGTAAGCACGATGTATTTTGCTCCCGAACGTTCGAAGAGACGGGCCCATTCATCAGGATTAAAAAGCTCGGCCTTAAAATCGTTAGCGAGGTCGTAGTAAGTGCGGTCACCGAATTTTTTTTGATGAAATTTTTTGCGCGCCGTGTCATTGGTCTCCAAACCGTATTGGTACCATTCCGCATATTGTCCCTTGCTGCTCCAGCCGGGAACGGAATATACTCCCCAGTGAATGAAGATGCCGAACTTGGCATCCCTGAACCATTGCGGGACTGGCCTGGCATCGATGCTTTCCCAGGTTGGCTGGTATTGCTGGGCAACCACGGCCTTATGCGCGAACAACACCACGATTATAACCGCAAGGCGTTTCATAAAATTTAATTGAGGTTATCAGTTTATCAGCAATTCATCAACAAATATCCAGGCCTTGTCGCCCTTGCCGGGATGCCAGGCAGGAAGCCTGGCCACGGGCGTTGCAACGATCTTTATGAATTTTACCTGCACCGGGCTGAACGTGCATTCAAATGCGCGCATGTACGATGGCTTTAGAGTGTCTGGCTGCGCGGGAGATGATTTGCCGAGCAGTTTCAACGACTCCGGATGATCCCCACCCCAGATCTCGATGCTGGCGGGAGGCATGATATAGCTGCCTACATCCACCAAAGAACTCAGGGCCACGTTCTGCAACGTAACGGGTGAAGCAAACGGCAGCAGGCATTCCATGCGATTGATGCGGAATCCAACCCAGTTGCCTGACCGAAAATTCTTTTCTCCCTTTTGTCCATCGATCAATGTGCCGGCGCTGTCGCCTTTATATTGAGGGTTAGGTTGAGTGAGATAGATCACCGAGTCGGGCCGGTGCGTGGTTTTAAAGAACCATACTTCCATAACGTCGCTGCTTATCCAGCCGGGCTTAAATGCCCTGGCCTTTACCTGCGTGTTACCACGAATGGCAACATTGCCATTGTAAACCGGCGAATCAATGCTATCGGGCTCGGTGCCATCCAATGTAAAGCGTATGTTCGTTCCCTTTACATAGTGCTTTAATTGTAAAGGTGCAGGGCCGCTAAGCAAAAAACTTTCATGCACAGGAACAGGCGGCGAGAGCTTCAAAACAATCGTATCGGCCCTGAAGCCTGTTTCGAAGCGAATATTCTTTAATTGTTGCTGCAGTTGCTGCATTTCAGCAGCCGAGGCAGGAATATTCCAGGCATACAGCGTTTTTAGTTGAGGAAAGCCTTGCAGTTGTTTCAATTGTTGCGCCCGTACCGATGTGCCCGACAGGGATAAGCTTCTGAGATGTTTCAATTTTTTAAGGTCCTGCAAAGCATTGCCGGTGATACCGGTGAAGCTAAGGTTCAATCGCCGCAGGTTTTCCAGCCTGGAAATGGTTTCCAGGTCAGCATCTTTTACATCCATTTTTGAAAGATCGAGGGAGACGATCTGTGTTTTTATTGCAAGCAGCTCTTTCAATTGTTCGGACTGGAACAATGCGCTGTTGAAAAAGCTTACTGATAAGGCAGGAGAATTTATGGCCAGCTTGCTTACGCTTCGGTTGACCGTGTTCAATTTTGCGACGGTGGCCACATCGGCTTCATCAAAATCATATTCAGCCAATGCTGCGTTCACGAGGATATTACTGGCCAACGCTTTTAAGGTATCGCCGGCGGGCAGGTCTGCAACCCTCAATGTAAAATCGGCACCCCTCCGTACCCATTGCACCAGGACCTCGATCTCTTCGTCCGTCAATTGCGGCTTTCCCGCAGGTGGCATGTGCTTTTTTGCGGCCAACGGCAAATGAATTCGTCTAAGCATCAATCCATAGTCTTCGGCGGTACTGTCCCACAGCGGGCCGCTTTTGCCGCCCTTCAGCAACAACGCGTCTGTTTCCATGATCAGTTCACCCTTTGCCTTGCGTTGGTTGTGGCACGACATGCATTTGTTCTCCAGTATCGGCTTCACCAGGTGCGTGTAAACAACGGCATCTTCCGGCGCAACAGCCTGCATTTCCTTTTCGGGCCGCATGGGCGCGAGAATAAAACCTTCTCCATGTGTGATCACCGAACCCTGGTGACCAGTGAATATGATCAGGAACAATGCGGCAGTGGCAGCAACAACCGAAACAATTCTATTACGGCTGAAGGTTTTCCTGAAACTGTACCATAATAGCAAAAATACCGATAGGCCAATGCCACTCCATTTATGCGCCTGCAAGGCTGCGGCGTCGTATCCTTCTTCGCGTGACAACAAGAGGCCCGCCAATGCAGTAACAGCGGCTGCTACCGAAGCCAGTAACAATAAAATTTCCTTTGCCGATTCGTAGGCGGAACTGTCTGCCATCATTTTCTTTGGCATGAGCGAAGCAACTACATACATGATCACCAGCACCACCGGAAAGTGCAATACGAGGGGATGCGTGCGCCCCGCCACTTGTAACCATACCGGGAGCGATAACCTGCTTTCGAATAAGAACAAAAATAGCAGGAGGCAATTGAGCGCAAGTGCAATATTGTATAGGAGGATTTTCATCTGGGTGTTGAGTTGTTAAACCGGCTCCAATTTGTACGGGTACACTTTGCCGGAATTCCATTGCGCCACGTAAAGGTTTTCTTCGTCGTCGACACATACATCGTGCGGGTACTGAAATACATTTACGGTTTGGTACAATTCTTCGGGCTTGCCATCGGTATATTTTGCGCGGTTTCCACCCAGGCTCGACACTACTTTATACTCTTTATCCAGTATCAGCACAAATCCTGACTGCTTCCATTGTTTGCTGTTGCTTTGCAGTACAGCGGCGTACAGGTAATCGCCTTTTACCACGGGACGGCATACCCAGGCGCCAGGCAAAGCAATGGTGGCAGTATGCTGCCCTTCCATCGTATATAATTTAAAAGCATTCTGCATCCGCGAGGTGACTACCAGGCAAGGTTTTGCGCCGCGGTTGTCGACACAAATGCCGTGTGCGTTTACCAAAAACTGCTCGCCTTCTCCCCTTCCCCCGAAATGGCGGATATAACGGCCCTTACGGTCGTATTGAATGATGAAATCCTTTCCATATCCATCGGCAATATAAATGTCACCATTATGCGCAACGCAGGTTTCAGTAGGAATAAATTCATCGGCCTTGCTGTACTGCCCCGTTTCCTTTGGGTAATCGATGGTCATTAAGATCTTCCCATCTACCGTGGTCTTGAACACGCGGTGAAGATTGTTATCACAAATGAACAACACGTCCTGGCCGTTTTCGTTGAACAGGGTCAATCCATGCGCACCGGGAAACTCATGTCCCCAGGTCTTCAGCAGCTTGCCCCTTTTATCATAGATCATTACGTTGTTCTTTGTTTCATTGGTGAGCAGGATGATGCGGCCCAGCTTATCCTGTACCATTTCGTGGCAATCCTTTACCGGGAATTCAGCGGCATTTGCCTTGCTCCACTGAGTGTTCAGGCGGTAACGCTTATCGTCGTACCCGAGGATGATGTCTTCATGCTTTTGATGTTGCAAGATGCCCGGTAAATAAAGACTCCCTGCTGCGAGTGAAGAATTTTTTAAGAAGTTGCGGCGGTTCATATTATATCTTTTACTACGTGTCCATGCACATCGGTCAGGCGATAACGGCGGCCGAGGTGTTTATAAGTAAGTTGTTCATGGTCGAGTCCCATCAGGTGCAAAATGGTGGCCTGGAAGTCGTGCACGTGTACCGGGTCCTTCGCGATATTGTAACCAAATTCATCGGTCTCTCCATACACGCCGGGCCGCACGCCGCCTCCCGCCATCCATACCGTAAAACAGCGTGGATGGTGATCTCTTCCATAATTTTCCCTGGTCAATGTGCCCTGGCAATAATTGGTGCGGCCAAACTCGCCTCCCCAAATTACCAGCGTTTCGTCCAGCAGTCCTCTTTGCTTTAAATCGGTAATGAGTGCAGCGGACGCACGGTCCACATCATTGCATTGCCCCACTATTTCTTGTGGCAGGTTGCTGTGCCCATCCCAGCCCTGGTGGTACAGTTGCACAAAGCGCACGCCGTTCTCTGACAGCTTTCTTGCCAGCAGGCAATTGGCCGCGTATGTGCCGGGCGTAAGGCAATCAGGACCATACAGCTTAATAATGTCCTCGGGCTCTTTGCTTAGGTCGGTAATATCGGGCACAGAAGTCTGCATGCGGTAAGCCATTTCATACTGCTGCATCTTCGCGCTTATTTCGGGATCGCCGAACTCGTCGTAAGCTTCTTTATTCAATGCATCCAGGCGGTCCAGCATCTTGCGGCGGTCTGCATTGTCCATGCCTTCGGGATTGTTCAGGTACAACACCGGTTGTTCGCCGCTGCTGAATTGAACGCCCTGGTGAATGGAGTCTAAAAAACCATTCGTCCACAGTTTTGAATAAACGCCCTGTCCATTTCCTTTTCCTTTGGAAAGCAGCACGCAAAATGCAGGCAGGTTCTTGTTTTCGCTTCCCAAACCATAACTCAGCCAGGACCCCATGCTGGGACGGTTGCCCACCTGCGCGCCCGTTTGAAAAAAAGTAAGCGCGGGATCATGATTAATGGCTTCGGTGTACAAGCTTCGGATAATACAGAGGTCGTCCACTACCCTGGCGGTATGTGGTAATAATTCACTGATCCATGCTCCTGCTTCGCCATACTGTTTGAATTTAAAATAAGATGCAGCCAGCGGAAATTTTTTCTGGTCGGCGGTCATGCCCGTGAGCCGCTGGCCCATGCGTATGTCCGCGGGCAAATCCTGCCCGTGCATTTTTTCCAGCAAAGGCTTGTAATCGAACAGGTCCAACTGCGAAGGCGCGCCATTTTGAAATAAATAAATGATGCGCTTGGCGCGCGGTGCAAAATGCGGCAGCCCTGAAAGCAATGCTTCTTCTTTTCCTTTACCGCTGAACAGGTCTGGTATCAGCAGCGAGCCCAGCGCAACGCTGCCAATGCCTATTCCAAGCCGCGAAAGAAACCTGCGCCGGTTGATATTGAGATGGTGTTCCAATATTTCTTTTTGCATGCGCTAGGTTTTGGTGATGGCCTCCTCCATGTTGTACATGGTGTGAATGGTTTTCATGAGCGCCGCGGATTGGTTCGCATCTATCTTGTTGTTCAATGGATGCTCACCAACCTGCAAGGTTTTAGCCGCGTCCAGTTTTTTGCCCTGGAACAGCTGCAGTTGTTCATTATAATATTCCGTGAGTATTTTTTCCTCGGCCGCAGTAGGTTTACGGCAGATGATCAACCGGAAAGCTTTAATAATTTTTTCCGAGGATGAAGATCGCTCTGCCAGCAGCTGCTGCGCCAGCACACGCGAGGCTTCCAGCACGCCGGGATCGTTCATCATGACCAATGCCTGCAGCGGTGTGTTGGTATTGAGGCGCTTTACCTCGCACTGGTCGCGGTTGCTGGCATCGAACAAGATCATGCGTGGGGGCGGCACCGTTAATTTGATGAAAGTGTACATTCCTCTCCGGTACAGCGCTTCGCCATGGTCCTGTTTGTACACGGCCAGTACTCCCCTGCCCGAAGTAGCGGCTTCCCAAATGCCTTTAGGTTGATAAGGCTTTACGCTCGGTCCACCGATGGTTTTTACCAGCAAGCCGCTGCTGGCGAGATAATGGTCACGGACAAATTCAGCCTTCAATCTTAGCCGCGGGCTGCGCGACAAATAAATATTTTCAGGGTCTTTTTTCAATTGATCTGCAGAAACCTTCGCCGATTGGCGATAGGTGGCGGACATGACTACCTGTTTAATGAGGCGTTTGATGTTCCATCCATTTTCCATGAAATCAACAGCCAGCCAGTCCAGCAATTCAGGGTGCGAGGGCAATTCGCCCTGCATGCCGAAGTCGCCGGAGGTTTTCACCAAACCTCTTCCAAAAATCTCCTGCCATACCAGGTTCACGAACACGCGGGCCGTCAATGGATTTTTCCTGTTCACCGTCCAGTCTGCAAGTCCTTTGCGGTTAGGTTGAAACGTGCCTGTATCGAATGCCATTACCGCGGGTATGGCCGCCGCACTTACTTCGGTGCCGGGATGATCGTACAAGCCGCGTTCAAGGATATAAGTCTTGCGCAGCGTATCCCTTTCTCCCATGACCGACACCGTTAGACTGCCGGTGTCCTTGCAATTGATGAAGGAAAGAATATTCTTCCGGTCTTCTTCGGTGATGGTCAGCATGGGATTTTTTGCGGGCTTCGATGCCAGCACATCGCCTTCGTACCCTACTTCTTTGGTATTGTTGAAGAACGCCAGCAGCGAATAATAATCTTTCTGTGAAAAAGGATCGTATTTATGGTCGTGGCACTGGGCGCATTCCATGGTAATGCCGAGGATGCCCTTACTATACGTTTTGGTTTTGTCTACCAGGTATTCTATGCGATATTCTTCGGGTATTACGCCGCCTTCCTCGGTATACTTATGATTGCGGAAAAAACCAGTGGCCAGTATTTTTTCTTTATCGGCTTCGGGCAGCATATCGCCTGCAATTTGCCAGGTGAGGAATTGGTGGTATGGCATGTTGCGGTTAAAGGCGTGTATCAGCCAATCGCGCCAGGGCCATTGCGTGCGGATGTTATCATCCTGGTATCCATAGCTGTCCGCATAGCGCGCAATATCGAGCCAGAGTACGGCCATTTTTTCACCGAACTGCGGTTGCTGCAATAAAACATCGATCATATTTTCATAGGCAGCGGGCGATCTATCCGCCAGGAATTTATCCATGGTTGAAATGGAAGGGGGCAACCCCGTAAGATCGAGGTACAGTCTTTTCAACAGTCTTTCCTTGTCTGCTTCTTCATTCGGCTGTAGTCCTTGCTGCAGTATTTTATCAAGAATGAACTGATCTATTTCATTCCTTACCCATTCTTGCCTTCGCCGTTGTGGAGGTGTTGATTTTACCGGCGGCGTAAAGGCCCAATGCGATTCGTATTGTGCGCCCTGCTTTATCCATTTTGTAAACAGTTTTATTTCGTATTCACTCAATGCGCCGAGATGTGAGTCGGGGGTAGGCATCTGGTATTCGGGATCTGGGGAGCTGATCCTTTTAATCAGCTCTGATGCTTCGGGCTTACCGGGAACAATTGCATATGCGCCCTTTGTTTCTTTTAGGGGGCTTAGTGCGCTATCTGCCATATCAAGCCGGAGGCCGGCCTGCCTTTTGTTGGCATCGGGACCATGGCATTTGAAGCATTTGTCGGAAAGAATGGGGCGTATGTGAAAATTATAGCTGACCTTTTCCGGGAGGCGCCGGCCCACACCCCCGGAATCATCCAAACATGATGCAGCCCCAACTATAGAAGCAATCAGTATGACAATGCAGAGAAGTTTCCTGTTCCTCATTTACGGCAGCAGTTAGCGCAGCCGTAATTTAAGAAATGTCTAAAACTTACAGTTCATGAATTTCCATACCAGGCTTACTGATGCCTGGTTGGGACGGTTGTTGAAATACAACTGGCTTTCAACTTGTAATGAAAAATGCCGGCCAAGGTCTTTATACATTCCAAATCCTGCATAAGGGTACCAATCGACGGTTTTGCCTCCATTGTTTTTTCTCACTTCTGTTACCTTGGTATAACCGCCCTGCCCGAACACGCCTATTTCCGGACAGGCCATGCGCAGGAAGGTATAACGCGCAAAAAGGGAGGTTTCGTTCGATTTCCAGAACGATAGATCGTTGGAAGGCAGCCGCTTGCTGGAATGGACGCCCACCTGCAGGTATCTTACCGGCACAAAATGTATGTTGAAAGCCATGGAATGATGAAGGGTTAGATTGCGCGACCGGTTGGTGGTGAGGACCCCGCCCTGTATCCAAACACTAAGATTGCCGGGTTGCAGGTAATGGAAGGTAGAATCGAAGGGAGCACACACACGTCCGGTTTGAGCATGGGCCAGCGTTGCGCATAGCAGGCTTGCGGCAAATAAGGCAAATAGTTTTCTCATACCAAGAGGATTAAAAATGAAGTATTATTCCGGCATAACGTGCGGCACCACTGAAAAGTTACAATACTTATATATAACTCAGCCACTACTGCTGTGTTTCGCCTTATATCGTGCGAACCAACCGCAGGTGAAGATTAAAATACATACTACACTTATCCAAATAAGCAAAGTCACTCATAGGTTGAAGCCAAACCAGCGGGCCTGAACAATACAAACGACGCGAGGATCCTGCGTTTGGCTGAAACAGCGGCCACACGCTTCCTGCTGCGAACATCGACGGCACGGTGTTCCTGACCCATTCCCTGAACGGGACAATGTGTACCGAAATTGGTGATGCGCGCTGAGCCTGGTGGAGAAGTTGTATAGAATCCCCCGAAAGGGTGATATAAAAAAATGTAATTTGTAAGGAAATTAGTAGCAAAAACATGGTTAATCGCAAGAAGTTCATCCGGCTTGCCACGGTGAGTTTTGGCTCATTGATGGTCCCCGGCCTGGTATCAGGCGTTTTTAGACCTCCCGATCCAGACAACAACAAACTATCAGCTAACATTGCATTGGATGCTGCCCGCAGGCATGGTGCTTCGTATGCCGATGTGCGCATCGGACATTACGCATCACCCGGTGAGCTGCAATCGCATGGCATATGCATCAGGGTGCTGGTCAACGGCAAATGGGGATATGCCGCTACCAGCAGCCTCGTCAACGAATCCATTACGCAATGCGCGGCCGCGGCAGTTGTTGCTGCCACCGAACAGCAGCACTCGAAAATTCCACAGCGGCACCAGTACGATCTAAAGATCAAGCACGATCACTGGAGTGTCGGGGTCTTTAATTGATGCCCCGCTTATGGCATCTTTCGCCTTGTCCTATTGAGCGTATAGCTGAAATCCTCGTTCCCGACCAGCAAATTGCCTTCGGGATCGGTGAAAACAAGAATGGTATCATCCACTCTGAGCAGGTATAAAGGTTCAGGGTACTTTTCGTGGTACAATTTGAATATCCATCTTCCGTCCTTATCGCGGATGATCTCCCATTTGCCCTTATCCATCGTCTCTTTCCGGTAGCCTCTTCCTCCCGTAAGGAAGTGGGAAGGTTTTCCTGTTGCCGGATCGGTGTACAGCACGAACAGCCATTTCAGTTTATAACAGTCGCTTTCGTTGCGCAGGCTAAAGCTGCTTGCGGCGTCCTTACACGGCGTTCTGCCTTCCAGTACCATGTAAGGCGCTGACTCGTATGACTGCGCAACCTGGTTGAATGCCTTGCTTTTAACAGGATGTATGTTGTTCAGGGTATAGCTCCATCCGCCATTACCCATGAGCGTATTGTTATTGTTGTCGAGCAAATGCACAAGGTTGGCATTTATCTCCAGCATGCTTAGCGATTTATCTCCATGCTGCAGCGTATACTGGTGACCGTTTTTGGTATACTTGCCTGAGAACGCCACCCGTTTTTCATCCCAGAACCCATTCGTGTTCGGCTTGCCGATGCCGTACTGGCAGCTCAGTTCATATCGATCAGGGTGAATGGCGATCTTCCACCTGATGAAATCAATGGAATCGGCCAACGGCATTCCGAGAAATTGCCGCACGTCTATTGCGTTTGCCGGCGTGCTGCCTCTATAGGTAATCTCCTTACCGTTTGTGCAACCGCACAGCAGCATCAGCGCCAGCAAGAAAGATGAAGTTTTCATGATAAATTCTTTTCTCAAAATTCCATCTATTAACGGTCCCAATAAAAACCATTTACACCACCGAACGGATTTTCTTGATGAAGCGCCACCTAAAACCGGTACGGCGGCCGGGTGCCAGCTATACGTCGGCTCTCGCTTTGGCCTCAGAAACCATCTGGTTCGACATGATGGTTGTGCAGGCATTGCTGC
Organism: Chitinophagaceae bacterium; assembly: GCA_035628135.1. Classification (GTDB taxonomy): domain Bacteria; phylum Bacteroidota; class Bacteroidia; order Chitinophagales; family Chitinophagaceae; genus DASPKM01. The sequence goes on from DASPKM010000006.1 coordinate 546,857, forward strand.
TGGTATATGGATGTTACCAACATATACTTTTTACGCAGGCAGCCAATGAAAATTAATGTGGGAAAGAAATTAATGTTTTGCGTATAACTCGCCCAGCATCCAGTAAAGTACCATTTGCTTGTCCCAGGTTACATTCATTTTGTCTAAAAGCCCGGGATAAGCGGTTTTCATGAAAGCTGTAATCTCTATGCTGGTGTTATAGAACGTAAAGCCATCGATTGTAACGCGCCAGGGAAAGTAAAAAGTATTATCGCCGGAATACGTACACGATACAGAAAGCTTTTCATCCTTATCATTGATAAAAACAAATTTAACCCAGTAGCTGGTGGTGCTAAATAACCTGCTTGCCACCAAAGATTCATGCACGGTAGCGCGGTCCGCAAACGGCAGGCTGTCTATCAATGACGTTAGCTTGTTGAAATCAATGTTTTCTTCCATGAACAAAGGAATGCTGTAGTCTTTGTCGTTACCCTTTGCCGCTCTTTCTTTGGCTTTCAGCACGCCTGCCTTGACCCGTTGCATATCGGCCGCGGTGATGCCCAGGTCCTGCAAGCTTGCTTTCTTCTCATAAATAACCGGCATTTGCTGCAGAAACCGCTTCACCAGCGTTCCGCTGATATAATCGGTGCCTGCCGGCAGCCGCGTACCGCGGCCTCTCTTATTGAAATCAGTATGTTCCAACTCAAAATCGCCATTGTTTTCTTCAAAGGAAACCTGACCAAGGTCGTAATGAAAGCAACCGGCACTTCCCTTTTCAATAATGATTTTGACTACAGGATTGTTGTTGAAGGCTTCAAACATTGCACGCTTGCTCCTTAGCGTAACCTGCCGGGAGGATATTTCAAAATACAGCAGCGAATCGTTGCCGGGGTTATACACTATCCTGGTACTGTCTGCCAGCGCAAGCTTGCCTTCACGCACGTCGAACGGTAAAGTAAATTGGTAATTCCAGAATACAGCAGTGTGCGCCCGTGTATAAATTTTGTTGCCGGCGCTGCCATATATTACATCATTCGTGTAACCAAATACCACCGGCTCTTCGGGCGCCGAGCGGTAGCTGCCTTGTGGGGTGGCGGCAAGAGAACTGAATAGTAATAAACAAATGATCAGGCTGCGCATAGCTGCATTTTAGGCAAGATGCAGGTTTAGCAATGTTTACATAAACATAAAACAACGGCTGGCATGTCCTATGGATACAGCAGGTATTTCTTCCGCATTGTTTTATACTGGCTCAATCCCGGCTCCCAGCTGGCACGGATCTCTTTTTCTGATTTGCCATCGATGATCTGCTGGCGGAACTGGCCGGAACCGATCAATCTTTCGATAACGCCCATTTCCTTGCTTAGCTTAGAATCGAAGAACTTTTCCTTGTAGGGATGGTTCTTGTATAATTCCATGATCCATTGCAGGTTGATCTGTTTCTTTTTCCGCAGCTTGTCAATATCATAATTGCGCAAGTCGAGTCCATAACATTCCTGGTTCATAAACAAAGGCGTTTCGGCCATTCCTTTGATGCCCGTAGGCGTATAAGAGAATTGATATTTGCCTTTCAGATCAGGACTTCCCAATACGGTAAAAGGAAAGTAAGTGCCGCGGCCATGATTCACATACACGCCTTCGAACATGCAGGTAGAAGGATACAGCATGATGGCCTGCTGGGTATTGAGATTGGGCGATGGTTTTACGGGAACTGTGTAAGGCATATCGTGGTTGTAATTGGCCACCGGAATTATTTTCACTTTACATTTTACCTTATTCGTGAGCCAGCCTTCGCCATTGGCCATCAGCGCAAACTCGCCGATGGTGAGCCCGTGCGCCATCGGTATGGGAAACATGCCGATACCCGACTTGTATTTCATATCCAGTATTGGCCCATCCACTAAATATCCATTGGGATTGGGACGGTCGAGGATCAGCAATTCCTTGTCGCTTTCATGGCATGCTTCCATTATCCTGGAAAGCGCGTTGATGTTGGTGTAAAAGCGGCAACCTACGTCCTGCAGGTCGTAAATGAGCACATCCACATCCGCCATGTCCTGCTTGCTGGGCTTGTTCTTTGCGCCGTATAGTGAAATGATGGGTATGCCGGTAGCGCTATCTGTTTCATCGGCCACGCGAACGCCGGCGCTGGCATTACCGCGGAAACCATGCTCGGGCCCGAATACTTTCACAATGTTTACGCCCAGTGATCGCAAACTATCCACCAAATGCTTCTTACCGATGATGGACGTCTGATTTGCCATAATGGCTACTCTTTTCCCCTTGAGGAATGGCAGGTATTTTTCAGTTTGGTCCGCGCCGGTAATAATTTGCTTCTTAGGTGGCACGGGCATAAACGAAAGGCCGAAGATCACAGTAACGACAATAAATAGCAGGCGCATGATTACCAGAGGTTTTTGAGCACTGAAGATAAAAAAACTTCGGCAACGGCAGCCCTGGAGCCAACAATAGGTATTTGTACGGTATTTTGAAAAAAAATTAGTTACTATTATGGCTTGCCAAAACTACATATTATGACGGAGCCCGTTAAGCCATCATCTGATTTTCGCATTGCCTGGTTATCATTGCTGGGCCTGGGAGGATTTATACTTGGTTGCATTTTTCTTTTTTATCCAGACTTACTATCGGTATCCAAACCAAATTCCGTTTTTCACGAGATAATTTACGCGCCTAAAAGCACCGTCGACAAAAATTTGCTGGAAAAGCTTACGACCCTAAAAAAAGAAGAAGTTGCAAGGCAGGACACAAAAAAGAAAAAGACGCTGGAGAAGGATAAGGCCACGGGAGTAAAGAAGGAGTTGCTTGAACAGGAGATTGCGGAACTGGACAGGTTAAGCACAACTGCCGTAGCGGATATAAAAGTATTGACGGCTTACCGCAATACGTATGAGCATACCAGTAAGTACGACAGCGCCTCATTCGTTAAATTAAACAAGGCGATACATTTCAACATCGGCATGCCAGAGCTTAGAGAATGGGACAAGCGGTTACGAAACAATAAGAAAGACAATAGTTTCGAAACGGGATATGTTTTTAAAGATTCGGGGCTTTCTTTTTCCATACCGGGCACAGCGAAATTGGCCATCCAGGAAGCCGACAGCGACATCGCTTTTATAACCAAATACCCTGGCGTTGGTATATGGGTGCTGTTGGTATTGATATTTTGCAGCTTCCTGACCATTTCCATTTCAACGTCTTTCTTTCTCAGGAACAGGGTGCATGACACACTTGACGAACTTTCCATAGACAAGCCAAAGAAATGGCTGTTTGAAGGAATCGCTGTCATTACGTTCGTCTGCCTGTTCATTATGTGGGGTATTGGAAGGCTTTCTTTCAATGATGAGGATGTGGTGCGGGGATTATTCTTTATGTACCACCTGAAACATTCCCTGTTCCTCATCCAGATATTAGCATTTGTTGCCGGAGCGTGCTGCCTTGCGGGATTTATTTATACCGCTGCTCCATTAACCAGTTGTGCCCTGATGGTAAAACAATCGCAAATTAATATTCAGCCCGTAAGGGCCGAGTTGGACACACTAAAAGCCACTGCTGCCACTAAGACGGCGGAAGACAAAACCGCAGCTGATGCACAGGTCGACGCCAAACAGCAAGAGCTAAGCGTGCAGGAAGCGGATCTGAAAAAAGCAAAAGCACTTTACGACAAACTGCGCGGTTACTTCGAGACCTACTTTGTGCTTTCTGCCGTGATCCTTTCATTGCTGGTGCTTTGCACCGGCGGACTGTACAGCGTGATCAATAACCTGGACTTTGTAAAACTATTGGCCGATGATTGGGGGTACAGCCCAGCGCGCAGCGATTATGTTTACCTGTATGGCGGCTTATACACCGTGGTGTTGCTCCTGGTATACATCCCTGCGAAAATGCGGTTCAGCGAGATCAGTTTCCCGCCCGATCCCACCGCACCGCCGGCAGCGAATGCAGCACAGTCAGGTAAAAAAATACCTGAATTTCTGAAGACCCCGTTTGGTAAATTTGGAGATGTGCTGATAGCGGCCTCGCCGCTGCTGGCAAGCCTGGTGCAGAGCCTTTTTGAAGTCATTTTCAATTGAGGTTAAGGCTTGTAGTAATGCCGGGTTTTTGGAGACTAGATCAGGCCCACAAGTAGTGATGGGCCGCTATGATTTTTAACGTACCTTCGGCGCTATTGAGCATTAGCACGGTATCGAAAGCCCGCCAGCGTCCATTTTCCTACACTGCTTTCCTCAATTACGATTTATTTGCCGGTTAGACGGCAGTGATCAATAATTTTTAATTATGAATGCAGAGCAAATCCAGCAATTTCTTGCCACCAAGGTAACGGGGAAAGACAAATATGTGAAAATAGATTTCAAAACCAGGCATTCGGTTTATGGCCTCTTTATTACAGAGGGCAGGGATTACAAAGACCTCAGCTCGAAAAATTTCTGGAGGATCGTTACCCGTAAGCATTTTGATGAGTACAACAAATCCAAAAGCCTCGACCTCACCCGCATTTTTAACGGTTCCGAGTTTACAAAACTGTCTTTGCTGGCAGAGGCCTTCTGACAGCACAGTTGCAGCCGCTATTTACCATTAAAACTTGTTAAAGCATTCAACAGTAAGTAGCGCTGCGTACTGCAACGTGTTTTAGTGAACGGTTCAAGGAGTACTATACGTATTGTCGATCAGGTGTACAACTCCGTTAGACCCCTGTTTGTCGCGGGCCAGTATTTTCGCTCCATTAATCCGCGTTTCGCCATTATTGGTGCTTACAATTATTTGCTTTCCATTCAACGTAACGTATTTCTGATCGTTGCGAAAGTCGGAAAACATTTTCTTGCCCACCAGGATGTAGCCCGATAACTGGTAAAGAAGCTCGCTGCGATTTGCAGGCTCCAATAATTGCTCATACGTAAGGGACATAAGCCTGCTGAGGGCTAAATTAACAGGGCCCAGTATAGTAAAGGGTCCCAGTTCCGTTAATTTATTGTCCAGCTCAGATGTCTTTAGCCCTTTGGTAAAAAGACTAAGATTCTTATCGGCATTTGCGATTTGAAGGATAGTTGCCATATCAATTTGTTACGGATTTTAAAGGGCGTAAGGGATGGTTATTTACCATCTTTTTTTAGTGGTCTTGCTTTCTCTTTCTCGTGCAACGGTCACGGATATCTGTCTCCCTTCGACGTCCTTGCCATTTAATTTGCCCATTGCCTGGTTGGCTTCTGTCTCTGATTCCATTTCTACAAATCCAAAGCCCCTGCTGCGGCCGGTTTCACGATCGGTAATGACTTTAGCGGAAGATACCTGGCCAAATGGTTCAAACAATTTGCGCAAATCATCGTCACTGGTGTGAAAACCAAGGTTGGAAACATACATGTTCATACTGAAAAAAATTTTAAATTGAAAATTTGATGAGGATAAAAAAACAGCAGCAAAGAGAAAAGAGGAGAAAAAACTGTTACTGTTGGTAAGAATCGTTACTGATCCTGACTAAATGATGAAGTATTTTTATCTATTAAGATAAAGATAGGCCAATTAATCCGAAGGCGCGGCATTTATTTTAGTGCCGCGGATGCATCATTCAAATCACAAAGTTCTGCCAATATTTACGCCGTTATTTTTTCCCGACGCGGTACAACCTTCCACCATCCGTTACCGCGTACAATGCGCCGTCCCGGCCTTGTGTAACGTCGCGGAAGCGTTGGTTTTCATTGCGCAGCAACCGCTCCTCGCCTACTACTTTATTATCCTTTATCACCAGCCTTGCAATGTGCAAGCCGCTTAGGCAAGCGATGAACAGGTTATTGTTCCATTCGGGAATGGCATTGCCGCTGTAGAATGTCATGCCGCTGGGTGAAATTACAGGGTCCCAATAGTACACGGGCTGTTCCATGCCGGCTTGCTGTGTAATGCCGCCACCGATCTTCGGGCCGCTGTATTCAATTCCATAAGTAATGATGGGCCAGCCGTAATTCTTAGCAGGCTGTATAAGGTTCAATTCGTCGCCACCCCTGGGACCGAACTCATTTTCCCAGAGGTCGCCGGTTGCAGGATGAAATGCAAGGCCCTGCACATTCCTGTGGCCATAAGAATATATTTCCGGGCGCGCATTTGCATTGTTGAACGATGGATTGCCGGGAGCCGGTTTGCCATCGGTAGTAATGCGTACGATCTTACCTAAACCGGAATTCAAATGCTGTGATTGCTGCCTCGTGGCAAGGTCTGAGCGTTCACCGGTGCTTACGAACAGGTGACCGGATTTATCGAATAATATCCTTCCCCCATAGTGCAGCGAACCGTTGTATGCTGGAGTTGCTCGGTAGATAACGGTTGCATTCTCAATGGTCTTTTCATCGGCAGATAATTTTCCCTTTGCAACGGAAGTGAGGCTGCCACCCTGTACATTTTCTGAAAATACCCAATACACCATGCGGTTCTGTTCGAATGCGGGATCGAGGGTGAGCCCAAGCAAACCGCCTTGTCCGCGATCATTTACCGCGGGCAGGCCGGTAATCGGGCTGCTCACCTGCCCGTCGGGCGTAACAATGCGCATGCTGCCTTCTTTTTGGGTAACCAGGAACCTTCCATCTGGCAGGCTCACAATTCCCCAGGGGCTTTCGAGATCATTCGTTATAACGCGTCCTTCATATGCGGTGGTGGTTTTTACACTCCCAACGCGTGTTTGGCCTGCAAATGCAGGTTTATAATCTGTATTGGGCGATTTGGTTTCAACGGGAGCGCCGCCGCTTGTGTCGCTGTTGCTGTCGGATGCCGGCGCGTTGGTAACGCCCGAGTTTGTTGACGTGGTATTGTTGCATGCAACCATAAATAGCATAGCCATGCCTGTTAGAAGACCTGTTATTCTATACATCGGTAGTGGTTTTTACGCAGTAAAGATAACCGGTATTGGGCGTTTAATAGCAGGCTGAAGCATACAAGCAGTAAGTCAAAAGTGAAAAGTCAAAGTGCAGTCAAAACTTCCCCGGATTGACATGCACTCTGCTGGCTTTTCACTTTCGACTTTTAATTTGTGGCCTTTGACTTTTATCGCGCAAGCATCGTGAGTAATTTTCCATTGCCGGTATCGATCTGCATCCAGTACACGCCCTTTTGCAGCGAACGTACGTCCATGGTGATGCTGGCTGAAGGAGCAAATTGAACGGTCCTGACCCTCCTTCCCGAAACGTCGAATACCGTGATGGAATGGATCTTTTGATTGCTGTTCCTCAAAGACACAGTTATTTCCTTATCGGCAGGATTGGGAAACAGGTGCACTTCGCGTTCATTGGCGGCGCATCCCGCAGTGATGATCTTTGAATAAGTGAACTGATCATCGCGGTCGGTTTGTTTCAACCGGTAGTATATTATTTTGTTGGCCGTGGTATTTCTGTCGGTGAATGAATAATGAAGCGGCGTGTTGCTGTTGCCTGCCGCGTCAATGGTGGCGATGGCCTCGAAAGCGCTGCCCGAAAAACTTCTTTCGATAACATAGTGTTTGCTGTTGTATTCCTGCAGGCTGCTCCATTTAATTGTTATTTCGTTGCCGGAACAAACTGTTGTAAAAGACGTCAAGGTTGCGGGCAAGGCCCCTGTAAAACTGGTATATTTGCCAAAGAAAATATCGAAGCTGCCCGCGGAAGTTAAATTGCTTACACCCACTCCCGGATCGAAATCAGCCGTGAACTGGAAATAACCGGTGACGAGTATATGGTTCTCATCTACCGATGCAATGTCCATGGGAAGGTCGCCTTGCAGGCCACCCATATTGCCGGCATGCACCAGGTTGCCGTCGGGTGTATAACGTGCGATAAAAATATCGGTGCTACCGCTGGAAGTCAGGTTTACCGTACCTGCGCCCGGATCAAAATCAGTGGTTGCAGTAAACTCACCGGCCAGGTAAAAGCCTCCGTTGCCATCGCCGGTTATGCCATAAGCAGTTTCGGTCCCGGTATTGCCGATGCGTTTTGCCCAGACGTAAGTTCCATTCGGGTCGTATTTGGCAACAAAGACATCACGGCCGAGCGCGGTAAGGTTTACAGTAGCGGCGCCTGGATCGAAGTCAACAGTACCGCTGAACCCGCCGGTGACCACTACATTGCCTGACGCGTCCACAGTCATGCCGCCGGGAATGTCGTTACTGTTAGCGCCGAACGTGCGCGCCCATAAATAGTTTCCCGATGCATCGTACTTAGCGAGGAAAATATCATTTAGTGTACCCGAAGCCGTCATGTTCCCCACGCCGGGGCCTGGATCGAAATCAACGGTAAACCGGTAATATCCTGAAACGAAAATGGAGCCGCTTGCATCCAGCTCTATAAAAAATCCCGTATCGAATGCGCCGGCGCCAAAGCTTTTTGCCAGCAGGTAGTTTCCATTAGCATCATACTTTGCAAAAAAAACATCGGCATTGCCATTCGATACAAGATTGTTAACAGCCGGGCCCGGATCGAAATCTACAGTTCCATGATAAGAGCCGGTGAAGAACACATTGCCCGATGCGTCTGTTTTAATACCGCTGATGCCTGAGCTGCCCAACGACGCGAGCATGAATCCCCACAAATAATTGCCATTGGCATCGTATTTAGCAATGACGCTGCTGCTGAATCCCGGTGAAGTAAAGCTTGCAACGCCTGCCCCTGGGTCCATATCGATGGTGGCCCCAAAGCTGATGCCGAAATAGATATTGCCTGCCGCATCGGTGGTTACAGCTTCACCAATGTCCGTATCGGTGCCCCCGAGCGAAAACGCCCATATCAAGTTTCCCGTGGGGGAATATTTCGCCAGGTAGGCGTCCGCGAAGCTGCCACCGGCAGTTAGATTAACGACACCAGGGCCCGGATCGAAATCGACAGTGCCGACGAAATTGCCAGTGATAATTACATTACCGCTTGCATCGGCGGTAATGCTGTAACCGATCTCGCCGCCCGTTGTGCCCAAACCGTGCACCCAATCGCGTGAAAATTGGGCATTTAATTCCTGCGAAGCCAGCAGCACACAAAGAAGTATAGGTAAAATTTTCATGATGGCTTGAATTGATAAGATCTAATGAAAAATTGATTTGCATCATAAAGTTGATGCGCGTTGCAGGCCTTCGATTCACCCTTTAGGATGATTTTAAAAAATACCACAAACCGGGGATGGGCTAATGGGTCTGAAGGACTCCCGTCGGAGCAGACGTGTGGGCGGGACGTGATTACTTTTGCATCAGATCGCGGAGACGGGCGATGGCCTTGGTGCGCGACGGAGCATCCAGTTTTAAATAAGCGTTCTTGATATGCACTTTTACCGTGTTGAGCGAAACAAACAATTCCGCGGCGAGTTGGTTGTTGGTTTTCCCTGCGTAAATAAGTTCCATTACTGCAAACTCCCTGTCTGTTAAAGGCGACAGCAGGTGTTTATTAATCTTTTCCAAATGTAATGCAGGCACCTGCTGGTTGCTGCGCTGCGAAAAATTGGATATGGCAATTTCCAGGGAGGCAAGCAGGGTCCGCTCATTAAATGGCTTTACGATATAACCGCTGGGTTCAACGGCCTTCGCCCGCTGCAGGGTTTCTTTGTTGGAATAAGAGGTAAGAAAAAGAAAGGGAATACGGAATTTTTTGTTGATGTGTGACGCAATGTCGATGCCGTCCTGTTCGCTGTCGAGATTGATGTCCAGGATGACCGCATCGGGTGGATTATGCTGCAACTGGCTCATTGCTTCCTCATAATCGTACGCAATGCCGGAAACGGTAAAATCATTGTTATTAAGGTACATTGAAATATTCTGCGCAATCACCGGCTCGTCCTCTACTATCAATATTTTAATCTCGCTCATGTTTGTATTTTATACAGTGGCCAGCCTGAACTTTTTTATCCGCATCAATACCGCGGCGCCATTATCGTTGTAAAAATCAAGATGCGCTTTCAGCTTTTGCGAGAACGCCGTCACCAGCTGCAATCCGAAGCTGCGCGTTTTATGAACATTCAGTCCATTAGGGAAGCCTTTGCCATTGTCTTTGACCAGCAGCTCCAGGCAATCATCTTTTTCCTTTAATGAAATGCTTACCGTTCCTTTAACAGTATTATTGAATGCATATTTCAGGGAATTGCTCACCAGCTCATTAATGATCAGTCCCAACGGGATCACCGTGTCCACATCCAGGTTCAGCTTTTCAATATCGGTGGTCAATGATATTTTATCAGGATTGATATTGTAAGATGAAAAAATGTTTTGCGTGAGCATATTGATGTAATCGTCCATTTTTATGCCGCGGATATTGCCGTCCTGGTACAATTGCTGGTGAATGATGGCCATGCTCTGCACGCGGTTTTTGCCTTCTTTTACCGCTTCGGCGGCCTGGCTGTCCTTTATGGAATTGCTTTGCAGGTCGAGCAGGCTGCTTACGATCTGCATATTGTTCTTTACGCGGTGATGGATCTCTTTCATCAGCACTTCCAGGTCATCGGCCTGTTTTTGTATCAGGATATTTTTAGACCGCTGCTTGCGATAGAGGTATAAAATGGTCATTACAGATAACATCAATAGCACCGCGCCTCCAATCAGCAATGTATTGGTATTCTTCTCGCGCCGCAATTCTGCATCCTTCAACCGTGCCTGGCTGGCGATGAGGTCATTCTCCCGGTTCAATGCAGCCTTCAATTCCATTTCCTTTTGTATGCGTGCATCCTTTTGCAGATTTTCGCTGGCGAGCAAAAGGCTGTAATTTTTTTCATTGCGCAGGTTGGCCTCGTTCAGCGCGTTTTGAGAATTGAGTATTGCGATTTCGCGTTCTTGTTTCTCCGATTGGTACTTTGCTTCCAGCTCCATGATCTTTTCCTGCTGCAGTCCCGCGGCAATGCTGTCCTTCAGCTTTAATAATCTATCTGCTTCCTTCACTGCTTCTTCGTGCCTGCCCAGCTTTTTCAGCAAACGGTAAGCCGCGGCAGTATTGACGTATTGATATTCGGGGTAGTGTACATCATTAAAGCGGCCGAGGTTTTCCTGTATGCATTTCAGGGCTTCGTCGTACTGACGGTTGTCTTCATAATAGCGTGCGATGTAGTTATTGGCATACGAAGCAAAATAAATATCGCCATTGTTGAGCAGCGATTGTTTTACGCTGGTCATGAACTTTACCTTGCCTTCCGTTGTAATGTCGCCGTAATCGACCCACAACATGCTGTGGATGGGATCGTAGCTGTTTTTGTTGACGGTGCCAATAAACTGGTGGTATTCGCGGAGGATCAGCGCAAATTTTTCCGGCATATTGCGCCTCGACAAAAACGTTGCGAACTCGTTCAGCAGCACGCCATGGTCTTTGCGTTTGCCTGCAGGCTTGGTAATGGCATACGATTTCCAAAAATATTGCTCAGCCTGTTCGGGAAGGTTGGCTTGCATAAACGTGAGCGCCATCTGGTAATAGACCAGCCAGTTGTGATAAGGATAATGCAGGTTGTTGAGCTTTTCAACTTCTCTTAAATAATAAATAGCTGAATCGTATTGCAGGAGCGTGCGGTAGCAAACCGCTGCTATGTTGTAGTATTTATCAACGATGGAATGTGGAGTGCTCTTCCCGAGCAAGGGGGCCACGGTAGTTTGCAACAGCTGCAGCGCAGCCTTTTTATCGCCGCGCAGGCTGGTGAGGCTTACCCGCTCCAGGTAAAATTTACAGAGCAGGGTATCTCGCCCCAATTTCTCGGCGAGTGCAATGCCCTGGTTAATGACTAAGGCTGCGCTGTCCTGCTTGCCCCTTGCAATCAATCTGCGCGCCAATGCATGAAGGGAGTCGGCCTTTTCCCAGTCTGCCTTTGAATGTGCTGCCGGTTGGCCCAGCGCCGACAGGCAGGCGATCCATAAGACAAAGGTTGTAAGGGATTTCATATTATAATTTACAATTATTCCGCGGTTTAAGGTGTTGTGCGCGCTCTCAAATTTCAGGGAAATCGGCACATTAAAAGTTACCCGTTTGGGTGATTTTTACCGATTCTCACTTATTTTAGTGCAGCCTTTTGTTGACCTTACAGGTCTTCCGAACGATTCCCATCCAATTCCTTGACAGAACCAACTTATCCACTTCTAAGGCTTTTATTTTTATTACTAAACTAACTGAAATGAGAAAACTTCTACTGCTTATGGTAGTTGTGCTATTCGCTACAGTACAACTGCTTGCACAGGGCCGGTCCGTCTCCGGTAAGATCACAGATGAAAACGGGAATGGGCTTGCGGCTGTTTCCGTGACAGTAAAAGGAACGAAGATCGGTACAGTGACGAACTCCGATGGTAGCTTCACCCTCAACGTTCCTTCCGATGCCACCACACTTGTTGTTTCTTTTGTTGGGTATGCCGAAGCGGAAATTTCCATTGCGGGCAGGACCAATGTTTCCACCCAGCTTAGGCCGGTCAGCGGCGACATGAACGAAGTAATAGTGGTAGCGTATGGTACGCAAAAGAAAGAATCCATTACGGGTTCTATTGCCACTATCGGCGCCAAGCAATTGGAAAACAGGCTTACCACCAACATTACCCAGGCGCTGGCAGGCGCCGCACCCGGCATCGCCACTACAACAGGTAATGGCCAGCCTGGCAGCAGCGCGGCTATCAGGATCAGGGGCTTTGGCTCCATCAATGCCAGCAGCTCGCCGCTGTTTGTGGTGGATGGCTTTCCTTATGAAGGATTCATCGGCGACCTGAACACCAATGACATCGAGAACATTTCACTTTTAAAGGACGCTTCCGCAACGGCGCTGTACGGGGCGCGTGCCGCCAATGGCGTGGTCCTCATCACCACCAAAAAAGGAAAATCCGCCGAACCCAAGGTGAACCTCAATGTAACCACGGGTTTTTCGCAAAGAGGCATTTCAGAGTACGACATGGTGGGCATCAATGATTATTATCCCGTGATGTGGCGTGCTATCAAGAACAGCCTGATGTACCCGTTGTCCGGCACCGGAATGTCGGAAGCCGCCGCGGCACAACAGGCTACCAACACGGTTGCCAATCAATTGGTATACAACCCTTACAATGTGCCCAACAACGCCATTGTAGGAACAGACGGCAAGCTGAATCCCGCAGCCTCGCTGTTGTACAACGACTTCGATTGGTTCGGCCCCTTGTCGCAAAACGGCGCCAGGCACGAAGCGGCCCTGAGCATTTCGGCCAAAATGAACAAATCTGACTATTATATTTCTTTCAACTACCTGAAAGACGAAGGCTTTGTTCTGGCATCTGACTATGAAAGGGTCACTGCACGCGTCAGTCTTAACTCCCAGGTAAAGAACTGGCTTCGCGCCGGTATTAACTTAAGTGGCATTATTGTGAAGTCTAACCAGGCCAGCGCGGGCGATAACAATGCCAACAGCATTGTAAACCCGTTCGTGTTTGCAAGGCGCATCGGCCCTATTTATCCCGTGCATGCGTTCAATGCGAGTGGGCAGCCGGTACTGGATGCCTTCGGTGTCCACATGTTCGATTATGGCCAGCACCCGGGAGCGGTTAACAGGCCGCAAAGCGCATTTCCCGGCAGGCATGTGATTTATGAGACCATGTTAAACGAGAACATATCTAGCAGGAATAGCCTGATTGCGCGCACATTCCTGGAAGGCAAGATCATGAAGGACCTGACCTTAACTGCCAACGTCGGTCTCGACCTCAACAATACCCGCGGCAAGGGTTTTCAGAATAAGATAGTAGGCGATGGCGTAACAGCCGGCGGTACTTCTTCCACGTCTGCCAATGAATTCAGGACCATTTCCGCCAACCAGCTGTTGAATTATAGAAAAGAGTTCGGTGAGCATACCATCGGCGTGCTGGCAGGGCATGAAAACCAGTGGGTGAATGAAACCTATTTCAGTGGTAACCGCAGGGGCATGAACCTCGACGGTAACCAGGAGCTGGTAAATTTTGTAACCATCGGTGGCGTTACCGGCAGCTTTGACCGGTTGCGCAGAGAAGCATATCTCAGTCGCGTGAACTACGATTATGCTAATAAATATTACGTGGAGCTTTCTTACAGAAGGGATGGCTCTTCCCGCTTTGCACCCGAATCTCGCTGGGGTAATTTTTACTCCATTGGCGCATCGTGGTTTGCCAAGCGCGAAAATTTCCTTGCCGGCGTAGACTGGCTGAGCGAACTGAAGATCAGGGCTGCCTATGGTACGGTTGGTAATGACGCATTGGATTCTTATTATGAATACCAGGCATTGTACGGACTGGGTTTTAACAATGCACAGGAGCCCGGCGCCATTGCCACCAAGCTGAATAATAATGAGCTTACCTGGGAAGTAAATAAGACCATCAGCCTTGGTATTGATTTCGGTATGTGGAGAAACAGGCTCAGTGGTACAATCGAGCTATTCGACCGCGGGTCTTCTGACCTGCTGTTCGACGTGCCGCAAGGTCTATCTTCTGTGGTAACTACCCGTACAGAAAATATCGGCAGCATGTCCAATAAAGGAATAGAAGTACAATTGAATGCCGATGTAATTCGTGCAAGGGACGTTAATTGGAGCATACAGCTCAATGCAACGCATATTAAAAATAAGATCACCAAGCTGCCGGGCGGACAACCCATCACCAGCGGAACAAAGCGGCTGGCAGAAGGCAAGGACATTTTTGCGTTCTACCTAAGGCAATGGTATGGTGTTGATCCTACAGATGGCGCCGGCTTATATTATGCATTGCCCGGCCTTGCTCCTACACAGTACAGGCTAACAAAAGCGGGTGATACGGTGGTAACCAGTCCAACCAACGCCAGGTTCGATTATTCAGGAACTGCTATCCCGAAATTGTTTGGATCTATCGGGACCAATGTCGAATTCAAAGGAGTAGGATTGTCCCTCCTGTTGAACTACCAGATCGGGGGCAAGTTCTACGATGGCAATTACCAGGGCATGTTGACGCCTTCTTACGGCGCTTCCCTGCATGCGGATGTATTGAGGTCATGGCAGAAGCCCGGCGATATTTCAGACATACCAAGGTTTGACATTGCCGGTTCCACCAACTTCAATTCACAATCTAACAGGTTCCTGATCGATGCATCGTACCTAAGCATCCGTAACATCACATTGTCTTATGGCATTCCCAGGAACATACTGGACAAGTTTAATGTTAGCCACTGCAAGTTCTATATATCGGGTGAAAATGTGGCTGTATTCGCCAAGCGGAAAGGCCTGAACCCTGCGGAGAATTTCAATGGAACCAACAGCGCCATTTATGTACCCAACAGGGTATTGAGCGCAGGCGTGAATGTTACATTTTAACCTATACATTTCAACTTCGAGATATGAAAAAAATAACTGTTCTTTTTCTTGCATGTTTTACACTGATGACCTCGTGTAAAAAAACATTCCTCGACACTAGCCCTACCGGCAGTGTTGACGATGCCGCGATTTTTACTACTACCACCAATGCATCCAACGTTATCAATGGTATTTACAGGTATTTGTATTCGCGCTATGGCGACCAGAATCAACCTGGCCAGGGTGGTGTTATGCTCGACCTTGATTTTATGGGTGAGGACCTGCATCAATCAGCAGCCACCTGGTATACCACCGCCGGCTCCGGCACCGGTGGATGGGTTAGCCAAAAGAACGATGGAAGCGGCTGGGTTTCTTATCCTTTCCGTATGTATTATCGCTGTATAGGCAATGCCAATGCATTGATTGAAAACATAGATGCGGCAACCGGTCCAGATAACGACAAAAAAAGGTTGAAGGCCGAGGGTTTGGTAATGCGTGCATGGGGCTATTTTAACCTGGTGCAGATCTATGCAAAAAGATATGTAGGCGGCACTACCAACAGCCAGCCAGGCGTATCCATGCCCTTGAGCGCAAAGGATGTGCAGATGCCCCGCGCTACCGTTGAGGAAGTGTATGCACAGATCAACAAAGACCTCGACGAAGCGATATCGCTTTTTGCGGGCGCTTCAAATGCTCCCAACAAATCGCACCTGAGCCTGAATGCGGCCAGGGCCATCAAGGCAAGAGTGGCATTGGTGAAGCAGGATTGGGCTACCGCTGCCACCTATGCGAAAATGGTGATCGACGCGGGCGCTTATTCTTTAATGAGCAATGCGCAATACCAGGAAGGTTTCAATAACATCGCCAATCCCGAGTGGATCTGGGGTGCATTTGTGCAGGACGACCAGGGTGATACCTTCGGTTCCTACTTCGCACAAATTTCATGGGATGGCAATACTACTTATATCCGGAGCCGCCCCAAGCGCATCAACTCTGCTTTGTATGCTATGATCTCGGCCACCGATGTAAGGAAGAAAATGTGGGAGCCTTCCCCCAATGCTACCAACTTCCCGTTGCCGGCGAGCACTTATATCAGGGAGCCTTACATGAGCAGGAAGTTCAAGACCAGGGCGACGCCTACCATTGGCGATGTTCCTTACATCCGTCTTGCAGAAATGTACCTGATACTGGCCGAGGCCAATGCAAACATTGCAGGCAAGGAAGCCGATGCAAGGGCTGCATTGTTTACGCTTGCCAAGAACAGGGACCCCAACTATGTGTTAAGCACCAACAGCGGACAAGCTTTGCTGGATGAAATTATGTTCCACCGCAGGGTAGAGTTCTGGGGCGAAGGTTTCAGGTTCTTTGACCTGAAGCGTTTGAACCTGCCGTTGGAGCGCAATGCGGTGCCCAACTTTGTATCTGCTTCCGTAGGCGGTGTAATGAGCGTGCCTGCGGGTGACCCCAGGTGGGTATGGGCAATTCCTATTGCGGAGTTGCAGGCGAATCCTAATTCTTCGCAGAACCCGTAGCAGGCATACATACATTATTGATCAGGGCTGCCCTTGCGGGCAGCCCTTTTATTGGAACCAGGTTCATTAAAAAATCATATCCGACCACCGCAACAATACACAGCAGGAAATTAACCATCCACAATACCTGGAATTCGGACCGGTTGATGAACACAACACAGCTCAACAACCATGTCTCGTGGTTTAATCCTACAAAGGAATTTCTGTGTGTGTGTGCGCGCAATTGTCAGGACCATGCTCAAAATTGATATTTCAATTATCAATGCCGCGGAGGGCGGCCCACGGCCATTTCAAAACGGCAGCAGTTTGGTTCCCTGTGATAATGCTCGGGGAGGTTATCTGTGTCGACCAACCTAGTGATGCCTAAAAAACTGAAACCCGCGGAGGTATAATGCTGTATCAACCTAGTATTATTACCCAATGTGTCCAGTCTGATAAATTGCTTGCCTTTCAATGATGCATAGGTACGCGCCCATTTAACAATAACATCGATAAACCTGTTTCCCCTGAAGCCAGCGTGGGTGGCGATCCGGTGTATATAAATTGCATTGCCGCAATCCATTTCTCCCCATATTTCCTTATCGCTAAAGGTAATGGCCCAATTGCACGCGATAACGTCGTCGATCATTAGTTTCCATTGCCGTCCTTCGCGTATTTCCTCTTGAATAAAGGATTTTGAAAAAACAGGCCATACGACCATTTCTTTCTTTGCCTGCAGTTTCCTGGCAGTTTCATACAGGTTTAAAATATCCTCGCTATCGGCAAGTGTACATGCATTGATTTTCATTGATAACTTTTACGGTGTTTATTACGGTTGCATACTATACAATTGGTTCAGGCACTCATTGATTAGCTGGCAAACCGTAGCTCATGGTGGGCCGAAGGGCCAATATTTCTACTGTTTGTTTGACAATTATGCGATTCACCTTTTCCGGGATAAGCTGCTCTGAACTTCCGTTGAGCAGGGCAGATAAACTTGGATATGTACGCAAACATACATACCGGGGAACAGCAGCGCCGCTTACCAATCTAAACCACAGTGTTTCGCGTGTAAGCGTGGCTTTATGTTTATTCAATGCGGCTTCAAACTCGGCGGCTGCGCCTGTGAGCAGGTTTACGGTCACCATCTCAACGCGGGCTGTTGGCTTCGGCACACCATTGCCGATTGAAACATCGGGCAGGTACTTGTACAGCGCGTTTTCCTTGAACTCGCAATGCGGCACAACATTGATGATGTTGTCCTTTTCATCCTCTGCCGGCGCCACGCTGCTGTCGAGGCTTGCGGCGGTATGCCCGAATGTTGCATAAACGAACCAGCGCTGGCGATCGCTTGCCCAAATACTCCAGCCATACCATACCCATCGATCACCTGCTTTTTTATGCCAATCGAGATGACGGGCATAGCCGGCTTCGAAATCCACCGTTTTACCATCAAACGGCCGCAGGATGGCAATGCGGGCATATTGGTCTTTTTCAGCCTGGGCCTGCAGTGAAACAGGAAGTAAAAATCCGGTAACTGCCATACACAGCAGTTTATTGATCCTTCGGCTAAGAGATAAGAAAAGTAGTTGCAATGAAAAGCTTTTTTCCATACGAATGCTGATTGACAGTTTTAGCTTATGAGTTTTTTCATCAAGAAGTTCGAATCTGTAAAGCTAAATGAGCGTACTGCCAACCCTATGTCAGTGCGTGCGCGGTTTTTTAAAAAGTTTTAATGTAATCTTCTATTGATAGGTGCTCCTCCGAAGACTGTAATTTTCCCGTATTGATCAATTGAGAGATCATTTTCACCTTAAAGTCTCTATAAT
The DNA here is from genome assembly GCA_035628135.1 of Chitinophagaceae bacterium. GTDB lineage: Bacteria > Bacteroidota > Bacteroidia > Chitinophagales > Chitinophagaceae > DASPKM01. Next base: position 565,395 of record DASPKM010000006.1, read on the forward strand.
CTCCCCTCTGCAGGCACCACGCATACAAATGCCATTGCGATGTGTAAAAGATCAGGCCAACCGGTTCTATTTCTCTTGTTGTAACCGCGCCGTTATTGTCTGTATAGCGGATACGCAAAACAGTTTGGCTGGCAATGGCGTTCTGGATGGCGGATAGCCAACCATTGTGATATTTTTCGTCGCCGGCGAGATAGACGATTGTTTTGGAAGAAAGATTGTCTATCCTGTCCTTGTCCTGGTATTTAAGGATGGCCCTTATTTTATTGAAAGCGGAATCACTATGTTTCGCGATTGAGTAATCTGCAAACCTGTTTGCCAGCACCTTTAACAAGAGAAGCGAGTTAGCCTCCTCCCTGGTAAAGGAAAGGGGTGGAAGAAAAAAGCCTTGTGCGATAAAATATCCCTTTCCCGGCTCCAGGTGAACTGGTATTCCTATTTCTCCGAGTGCTTTGATGTCTCGGTAAGCCGTCCTTTGGCTGATCCCGAATTTTGCGCACAGGTCATGGACCCTCGAAAACCTTCTCGATTGCAAAAAAACGATCATTCCCATCAATCTGTCGATCCTGTTCATATTCAGCAATTACAAATTTGCCCTAAGACTGCAGATAAATTACACAATTATCGGCTATAAATCTCCCCCAATGCTTTTCTGAAGCGCATTCCAATAGGGACCTTCAAATCTTCGTATACGATCATATTCCTGTTGATGACCGTTATTATCTTTTTAGGCACGATAAAAGATTTGTGCACCCTGATAAAAATATCGCATGGAAGCCAGTCGATCATTGTTTTTATCGAACCTTTGAACATAAACTCCTGGTTTGCGGTGGAACTACGGAATGATCCTTCCTGCCCTGGAAGGTCGTCGATGTTTGTAAATACAAAGGGTGTATTATAATCCGGCTGATACTACCAGCGGTTATTATAGTTCGGTATATTCAATCCCAATAAAATATCTCTGTGGTAATATTGTACTCCATTCAGTGAGGGTCCTGCGCGCAACACTCCGCTTCCACCTCTCGGGTTTGCAGGTTGCCCGAAATCCGCGAGCAAGGGGTCATCAAAAAAATTGAAATCACTGATATAATATTCATTGATGCGGGGCTCTTTTACAACGGCGTGTATATGGGCAGGAATAGACTGGCCGGGATAAGGAGCGGGCCTGATCGTATAAAAACTAAATCTTCCCAACGAATCTGTTTTCACCCACCCTTTTATATCAGTGTAGTAGCCCTTGTTGTTGGTGTGATAAATATATAAGATCACACCGGGCGCAGGCGATGCGGAATTGGGTTTATAGACCGTACCGCTGACATTGATCTTCTTACCTGCTCCGCTTGCAAATGCAGCCAGCGTATCGGTATCATCCAATACTTTTCCTTCGGGATAACGGTTTACGGCATCGCACCCGTCGCACCTTCCACCGACTACACCAGGGTGAATGGTCTCATATACAAAATGCTGCACCCAAACACGGAATTCACCGATAAAAACAAAGCACCCTGCAAAGAGGAAAGCAGCAAAAGTTATCATGGCTAATACTTTCTTTAATCTACTGCTTTTGAGTTTCGCGTTCATACTCAAACCTACTTACGCAACCATGGGTTTAAAAAATTTACATTAATTGCAATAAGACAAGAGAATTGAAATGCGTGAACTTATCAGTGGAACATGATCGAAGAGCGAATCAACTTACCGGCGATGCCTGTTCTTTTGTGATTTCCTTTTTGATGAACCCTTTGTTTTTTTATTCAGCATTTTTTCCAGCTCATTGATCTTTTCATTCCAGAACGACTCATAGAACATGATCCAGTCGTAAATCTCCTTAAAACCTTCCGGTTCAAGTTCGCAGTAACGCTCCCTGCCGACGTCATTAATAACTACCAGTTTATTTTCCTGAAGTACTTTTATATGCTTCGAAATGGCCGGGCGGCTGACATCGAATTCATTGGCCAGGGCGCTGATGGTCAATGCGCCGGCAGACAACAGCATCAGGATCTTTCTCCGGTTAGGATCCGCAATAGCGCCGAATATGTCCACGTTCTTTTTCTTCACTACATCATTTCGTTTAGCTTCTTATCAAACAAGCTGGTAATATTTTTCTTCCAGCCGCGGCCGAGCAAATAACTGATGGCGACGGGGCTAAAGCCTTCAAAGCCGGTGTGCGAGAATGTCAGCTTCGTGCCGCCCGGAATGTCTTCCAGTATCCAGGAAACGATGGTCGGCTTTTTAATCGGGCCGCCCTTCCAGGAGAACACTAATTTGTGAAATTCGATCACTTCGAGTACCTCGCAATGAACGATGCCATCAAAACCGGGAGCGGGCTTGGTCTTAAAATTAAATTTATGGCCCACCACCGGTTTAAGATCATTGGGCATAAGCCACTCGGCAAGCATATTGCTGTCGGCAATCAGTTTCCAGATCTTTTCTTTCCTGTGATGGAAAATCTTCTCGATCCTTATATCTCTTTTCATGTGGAATAGTCACCGGTATAATTACAGTTACTGGCCTTTCACCTGCAATAATGCAAACCTGTTTCCATAAATATCATAAAACTGCGCCTGAACGCCCCATGCCACCTCGGTAGGTTCCTTTAAAACCTTAATACCTCTTTCCTTATACATCGCAAAGGTATTCTTACAATCGTTGGTATTGAGCACAATGAACGTTCTGCTTCCGGCTTGCCGGCCCACCTGCTCCTTGTCTTTGTCCGTAGCTTGCACAAAAACAAGCTCGATTTCTTTCTGACCGGCGGGGGCGACGGTTACCCAACGCTCTTTTCCAAATTTTGCGTCGGCCTTCTTTTCAAATCCCAGCACCTCAGTATAATACTTTAATGCCTCGTCATAGTCATTCACTAAAATTGAAATGTGCGCAATTTTTAATTTCGCGTGCTCATCCTGAGCGAAGCCGCCCGCAGACAAAGCTACCAGGGCGGATACAAGTACCAGCAATTTACAATGTTTCATTTTTTTGTTTTTTTTGATCCGGTAATACTTTTGCATGGCTAACTTTTCCGAAGATATGTAACCAAATAGTTACCAAACTTAATGTAATTATTTGGTTACGCAAATTTTTATGTATTTATTTTTTGGAAAATCTTGGTTTAACACCCGTACAACATGGCGATGGTTTTCTCCATGTTGAAGTTGACTGCGTGCCAGAAGTTGTGATGCAGGACCGGGTCGGCAGTTTCGTCGACCGTGCAATCCAGGAATTTTTTGTAGTTGTCTGCCAATTCAGGCGGACAGTTTGGTTTTCTTTGCGGGAATGATGTTTCCCCAAATAATAAGTGAAAGAATTGTTTCCAGGGGAATAGTATGCCGGGGTCTGCTTTTCCGCGTTTGCCGGCGATATGCTCGTGCCCCAGTATCTTATAGGGGCTATTCAGATTCGGGTAGATATCAAATAAATGATGACATAATTGAATGAGCGCATCTATTTGCTGAGCCGTATACTCGAATAAATTTCCGTTCAGGTTTACCAGCTCTATTCCTATGGAGCAGGAATTGAGGTCTTCCCAACGTTGTTGATGGTGATCTTCCCACTCACTTTTGCCTGCATGCCAGGCGCGGTTGCAGTTTGATGCGGCATAGCTGACAGCGTTGTCGACCGCGCCATCCAGGTCGATCACAAAATGTGCGGATACAGAGTCGGGTTTCTCAAACAGGTGTTTAATCCTGTTGTAGCTTCCGCCGGAATAATGCAGGATGATGAATTCAGGATGGATGAGCTTGTCGAAGTTGGAGGTTGAAATGCGGCTTAAAAAATTCATGTTGCCGGTTTTAGCTGCTTTATTCCTATTGCTATTTATCATTCCCTATTAGTTTCAATATAGGAAATACTTTTATTTGAAGTGATAAAGAGCTTGCTTTAAAATTACAGCCGTCTTGCGATTACCCTTACGTGAGAAGTCGTGGGTTCGGTTGTTGATCGCTATAACAGGAATCAATTACCGGCACCGTGTTCATTTACCTTCTAAGACTTATGGGAGACATAATAACTTCATCCCAAAATCGGAGCAAGAAACATTTGACTGTACCTTCGCTTGTAATCCTGCGGTGTTAATCCTGTAAAGCGTTTAAAAATATTGCGGAAAGAATTGAAATCCTCATATCCAACGCCGAGGCTGATTTCCTCGACTGTGTGCCTTCCCTGTTCCAATTGCCGTTTGGCCACTTCTACCTTTACGCGTTGAATGTATTCGAGCGGAGTATTGCCGGTAACTTCCTTGAACTTGCGGGCAAACGACCTTTGCGACATATTAAACCGCTCTCCAATAGCCTTCACGCTTAATTTATCCTTATAGTTTTTACTGATGAATTGCTGTACGTCTCTAATGGCAGCATCATTATGCGTATGCTGCAGGTTGAAAATGGAAAATGCGTCCTGTCCTGCACCGTGCACCTGTATCATGAAAACCTTCGACATGGCAAGCGCCATATCCCTGCCGCAAAATTTCTCAATAAGGTAAATCATTAAAGTTGTGAAGGAATAAGCTGCGCCGCAGGTGTATATCCTTCCCTCATCAATTATTACATTATGGTGTTGTAACTGTACGCCGGGGTACATCCGCCGGAACTCCGGCACACCCATCCAATGAGTAGTGGCCCTTTTGCCATCCAGCAAGCCTGTTTCGGCTAACAAAAATGCCCCGAGGCAAATGGAACCTATATCGCATCCTTTACTATACTGGTATTTTATCCAGTTGATCATTCCCCTTTCTCGTTGCAGTACTTCCGGGATGTAATTAATATACATGGCGGGAACGAGAATGAAATCATACACCTTTCGCGTCCGGATGGTCTTATTGCCCACCACGTTGAATTTTAAAGAGGACACTTCTTCATCCGTATTAACGATATCTACCTCGAATGTAACAGGCGTTTGAATGTTCAGCGCCAAACCAACCGATGCTACTTTATCCAGCATATCAAACGGCCCGACAACACTGGTTGGAACGACTCCTTTGTAATTCAGTATTGCAACCTTCATATTTTCGCCCCTGCAGTTTAGGTGGCGAAAATACCATTACATTTTGGCAAATCTGCCAATCCCCGCTTTTTTGCGCAAGCCATATTTTTGGTACAATCACAAAAAACAAGATTGGTTATGGACACTACAACAAATTCCATCAATTGGTTCGAGATCCCCGTAAAAGACATTGCACGGGCTAAGAAGTTTTATGAAGCAATTTTTGACATCAAGCTCGCCGACATGCAGGCGATGCCCGGAATGAAGATGGCTGGTTTTCCTTATGAGTATGGCAATGGGAAAGTAACAGGCGCGATTGTCGAGGGCGACATGCACAAGCCCTCGATGGATGGGATCACCATTTATATGAATGCAGACCCTGATATACAAACTGTGATCGACCGCATTGAAAAAGCAGGCGGCCGCGTGGTGATGCCCCGGACACAAATTACACCCGAGTACGGTTATATGGCCTTTTTTATGGATACGGAAGGCAACAAACTGGGATTGCACGCACGGAACTAACCGGTCCATATAACTCCTGCGCTTGGTATATTTGCGATCATCATCCAAGCATGGCGCAGAAAAATCATAAAAGGCATCAATGGATAACAAATATGCTGCCTCTTAAAAGCACAGGCAGCATATTTGTTAAAACACTACATTATGATCGATATAGTTACAGCAATTGACATTGCCGCGCCGGTAGAAAAGGTCTTTGAATATTCTTCCGACCCCGACAATGCGCCGGCCTGGTATGTAAACATCAAATCCGTTGAATGGAAGACGCCGAAACCCTTGCAGGTGGGGAGCAAGGTCGCTTTTGTAGCGCACTTTCTCGGCCGCAGGCTTTCCTATGTGTATGAATTCATTGAGCTGGTGCGCAATAGCAGGCTTGTGATGCGTACCGCGGAAGGCCCATTTCCAATGGAGACCACATATACCTGGCACGCGATTGACGCGCACACTACGCGGATGACGTTAAGAAATAAGGGCAATCCGAAAGGGTTTCCCGCATTGTTTGCTCCTTTTATGAAAATGATGATGCGCAAGGCCAATCGAAAGGACCTTGAACTGCTGAAGAAAATACTGGAACGCCAGAAATAGTAGTTATAAATTTTAATTTGGTAAGTAAATACTTACCATTACATTTGTGTAAGCGTACACTTACCAATTATGACTACCGAATCCAGAAGGGATGTATTTCAGGCAATAGCGGACCCTACCAGGAGAAGGATCATCAACCTTATTTCCCACTACCCCGTAATGAATCTTACCGCCATTGCAGAGCACTTCGATATCAGCCGGCCAGCCATTTCCCAGCAGATAAAAATACTGGATGAGTGCGGATTGATAGAGGTCAGGCGCGAAGGAAGGGAAACGTTTTGCGCTATCCGCCCGCAGGCATTGAAAAAAATAGCAGATTGGATTGAACAATATAAGGATCTGTGGGAAGATCGAATAGACCGCTTCGAAGCTTACTTAACAGAAATACATTCTTCAAAAAACAAGAAGCATGGAAAGTACAAATGAGATCAGCAAGCGCATCCTGACATTAAAGCGAACATTCAATGTACCCCGGAAACTTGTTTGGGAAGCCTGGACAAGGCCAGAGCATATTGCCCAATGGTGGGGACCGAAGGGAATGGAAGTGAACATAATCGAGCATGATTTCAAACCAGGAGGCAAGTGGAAATATGTTATGCTTATGCCGGACGGCAACGAATTCACCTGTGACGGAGTATATGAGGAAATTGTCGCGCCTGAGAAAATAGTGACCTCAGCCAATTTCAAGCCAATGACCGAAGGAGTGGTATTACATGTATTATTTGAGGAAAATGAAGACAAGACGACTTTCACCTTCAGCGTCATTCATCCAACTGAAGCGTATTGCAGGCAACAGGAAAAAATGGGATTCTATAACGGCTGGGGTTCAACCTTTGACCGGTTGGATAAGTTTGTAAGTTCCTTATAAAGGAGAATTTATAGCTTAGTTGCCCATATGGCATCAATGATGGAATATCTTTTCTCCTACGGCACGCTCCAAAAAGAAAAAGTTCAATTAGAACTATTTGGCCGGTTATTGACCGGCACTACTGATACATTGCAAGGGTATAAAGCAGACACCATAGAAATTAAAGATGAAGACGTACTTTCAAAAAGCGAACAGCAGTTTCATTTAATAGCCGTTAAGACCAATAATCTAAATAATGCGATAGAAGGAACTGTTTTTGAGCTTACACCGGAAGAATTGGCAACGGCGGATAGTTACGAAACCGAAGAATATGTGAGAGTGAAGGTGAAGCTAAAGTCCGGTAAGGAATCGTGGGTATATGCGGCGAGATAAATGTCTATAATCTTTGCGGCTTTACCTGGACATGACCCTGGACGATTTGTTGCAAAATCCTGCTTTTTAATCCGGTAACGTACATTTAACAAAACAAAAAATTATCTTCAGCGTGCTGGCACGCTGTTTTTTATCCCCGGTGCAACAGAGCTCAAATTCCTGTGTATTTATTGACAACGATAAACCTTTGGGGCTGACTAAATACAATGGCTGCCCGAGAGTAAGACACCCGAAAACAAAATTTATGAACACCAAGCTATTTAACCTGTCGCTGACCGTTGCACTTCTTTTCAGCGTCACCTGCCTGCAGGCACAGGAAGAGAAATACAAAAAACAAAAATTTTACTCGAAGTCCTACGGTATCACCTCATCTGACAAGATCTCGCTGGACAACCAGTTTGGAGACATTAAGCTTGCTACCTGGAATAAAAATGAGATCAAGGTGGATGTGCATATTATGACCAGTTCTGCTGAAGAAGAGCGGGCGCAAAAACTGCTGGACGGCATTTCCATCCAGGATGAAAAAAAACCGGGATCGGTAAGTTTCAAAACCGTGATTGCAAAACAGGAAAAACAAAAAACTGAGATAAATAAGAAATTCATCAACGAGGGAATGAAGATCACTTATACCGTTTTTCTGCCCCCGGGTAATCCCTTAACAGCCAAAAACCACTTCGGCGCCCTTATTATTCCTGATTATAAAGGGGAAGTGAACCTTGAAAGCCAGTTTGGATCACTCACAGCAGGAAAGCTGACCAATGTAAAGCAAGTGACGGTAAAGTTTGGCAAAACAACCATCGCGCAGGTCAATAATGGAAGGATCAATATCGATTACACTCCAACCGCCACGATCAACAAACTGACCGGGGACGTACAGGTAAACCTGCAGTTTTCTGCTGTAAAGCTGGAAATCGATAACGATGCAAGCAGCATCAATATCATGAATTCCCATTCTGATATATACCTGGATGTTTCCAGGAATCTTTCCGCATCGTATAAGATCAACACCAGTTATGGCGGGTTTAATAACAAAAGCAATTTTACGGTTGAAGCGCCCAATAAGCCGGGCAATACAAAAAATTACTCCGGTAAATCGGGCAACGGTGATGCCAGCATTACCGTTAACTCAACTTTCGGAGGAGTGGTGCTTGGCCATGATCTTAAAATCGAGCAATCCAAAAAGGCAAAGGGAGAGAATTTGAAATAGCCTATAATTGATAACTATGCGCATTGCAAAATGCTTCATGATCCTGTTTGCGCTGGTAATTGCTATGTCTGGCAAAGCGCAGACCAGCGATATCGACAGGTTGAAATCTGTTCTGGAAAAAACGGGTGAAGATACATCCCGCATTTCGCTGCTGCTTACCCTTGGCAGGCATTATGAAGGCACCAACCTCGACTCTGCCGTGCTGCTCACCCACCAGGCTTATGAACTGTCTAAAAAAATTAACTACGCAAGCGGAGAAGCCAACTGCCTTAGAGTACTCGGCGAGTTGTACATGAAAAAGGACAACTATTTTTTTGGACTGCAAACAGAGATCAATGCGCTGAAGCTATTCGAAAAACTAAAGGATGAAAAAGGGATCGCCGAAACCTATTATGCCATGGGCAATATCTATGAGCGCGTAGGCGATCACCACCAGGCGCTTAACAATTTCAACCGCAGCAAGAACCTCGCGCTTACCCTCAATGATTCAACCCTCCTCTTGCATTGCTACAGCAGTCTTGGATACAACTATTACAAGCTCGATAACCAGGACTCGGCGGCAAAATATGCGCAAATAGCCTATGATTTTGCGATGAACAGGAGGAACAATAATGCCAGACTGCCCTGGACCATTGCCCTGATGGGAGTTGTACAGCAGGAAATGGGCAATCCTGCCATTGCCATGGCATATTACTACGAAGCCATTGCCAAGGCGGCCATATTCGACCAGAAGGGATTGTTTCCCTATGTGTACCAGGTAATGGCAGAATTGTATCAACAAACAACACTTAGGGACTCCGCCATCCTGTATGGTGAAAAGGCTTTGGAGGCATCCCAGAAAATAAATTTCAGCAAGGGAATTGCCGACGCCAGTACTTTCCTTGCCAATATATATTCAGAGCATGACAAAAACAAGGCGGTGGATTTCTTTAAGCTTTCCGAACAGTTAAGAGACAGCATTTTTTCGGTGCAGAAAATGAACCAGGTCCAGACAATTGCATATACCGAGGAGCTTCGCCAGTACGAGTTGCATAAGCAGCAATTGGCGGAAGCAGAGGAGAGAAAGCACAACATCCAGTACGCAGCGATTGCCATCGGTGTGATCATTTTCGTGATCATGTTCCTGTTATTGAGCCACAGCATCATTGTAAATGCCAAAGTTGTCGGCTTTTTTGGAGTTGTAGCATTGCTGATCATATTCGAGTTCATCAACCTGATCTTGCATCCATACATTTCCAAAATCAGCAATCATTCGCCTGCGCTTATGCTCGGATGCCTTGTTATAGTCGCAGCTTTATTGGTCCCCGCCCACCATTACCTGCAAAAATGGATAAACAGCAAGCTGGTAGAAAAGAATAACAGGATCAGGCTTGCCGCGGCTAAAAAGATCATCGCAGAATTTGAGAAAAAGAATATAACGTGATAGCGGTGCCAGCTACAAAAATGCTATTCAAAATCACTGGAAAAAAAACGCTGCTCTTTTCTCTGGGAACCATCCGAATGATACCGGACTAAAGCAAAATTTGTCCATGCGCTGTTGACAAGCCTAAGTTCCTTATCATAAAACCGCTGCTCGACAAGGTCTCCCGCGGGAGTAAAAAAACTTATGGCCATCGCCACCGAATTGCGATAATTAACAGGCTGATTGTTTTCGTCGAGATAACTGGTAGATATTATCTTTCCCCTGTCGTCTATCATATAAACCCCCTTTGCGATATTGATATCTTTCCTGCGCATGATCTTACCCGTAATATCATGATAGCTCCAGCTGATCTCTTTGTCCATTTTATTCCAGGTCATGCGCATGCTGGCGAGGCCTATGCTGTTTGCAGCCCTGCGGCCGGCGGAGTCAATATTATACAATTCAATCATCCTGTCCTTATCATCATATACAAATCCTGTCTGGTAATAATTTACTGCCCCTCTCGGAACGACCCTGCCTCTTGAACTTATTTGCGTTTCTTTTATTATTCGTCCTTTTTCATCGGTTTCAAAATAGATCCGTGCCACTCCTGCCGGAGATTCCGTTAGTTGGCCTGCCCCATCCAGGTAGTCGAGCCGTTTTTTGCGGCCTTTCTTATCATACACATATTTTTCAACGAACACCCCGTTAGGATTTTTATCAGGGAGATTGCCGGCATCCTTAAAATAGCGGTACTCCGCGGAATCTGTATATTCGATGACCATGCGCACCGTCCCCAACTCCGGCGCACGCTTTAATTGCCCTGCCCTGCTGTAGACTACGCTTACCGGGCGTTTTTTTTCATCATAGGTAATTTCATACAAATCACCTGGGTCTGACGATGCAACAGGATAAATGCCTTTAATTTCCCTGTATGCATTGCGGTTTTGAAGATCGAGAAAAAAAGATTTCCGCTGGCCAACAGCATGCAAGTGCACAAACAGAATAATAATAAATACCGCTTTTTTCATAATAGATTTTTATGTTGCTATAATTTACCGGGCAGGCTCCCAAACCGGCTTATATCCTTTTTCATGGGGTTCGAACGTGACAATTTCCCAGAATAAAGGCACCAGGAATTTGGTTTGGCTATCATCCAGTGGCCACAGCTCAGAAATTTTCCACTCTTCCTTAAGCCCACCTTCCTTTACAGAGATCATTGCATAATTGCCGTTGACCTCCTTAATTTCAAAATTGAAACCGCCTGAATAATAATGTCCTGCATATTTTTTAACCAGATTTTTTTTGAGTGGGATTTCGGGATAATCGAATTCAGTAGTCCTTCCCCCGGTGATCATATCTGCCAGCTTGTGGCATACCGTCCAGGCCACTCTTGACTGGTTGTTCGACAGCACGACTACATAAATATTCTTATCCAGGAAGTATTTTGTAATGGAGGTGAATCCCGGGCTGTTTCCTTGAAAGTAACGGGGAACCGCAAGATTACGCGGAAGATAGTTCGCTTTAACCAGCTTGCCGGTATAATAGGCCTTAAAAAAACGGTACACATCCAGCGCCGTAGCAGTAAAACAACCGGAACCCACTTTGATCGACGGGTCCCAATTGATAGACCGGATCAATTTACCTGTATTAGGCTCAGCCAGGTACCCCATAGCACAATTCCGGCAGGAAAACCCTGACTTGTCGATAAAAGTTGAATGCATGCCGGAGGGCTTAAAGACCTTTTCAGCGAGAAAACTTTCATACGATTTTCCTGATATCACTTCGATAATATAGGCCAAAAGCGCAAAGCCCGAGTTACTATATTTTGTTGCTGTACCGGGTTCAAATTCCAGTGGCAGCTCCTTTATCAATTCATATACCTGGGCGGGCGTATATCTTTTGTAAGAAAGGCTGTCATACTGAGGCAAAGAATTGATGTCTTTTATTCCTGAACGGTGTCTCATCAAATTATCGATCGTTATGCTATCGCCATTGGGAAAGTCACGAAGGAATTTGGAAACATAGTCCGATTTTTTAATGAGGCCCTCTTCTTCCAGGATTTCGATTGCCACATCGGTGAACGACTTGCTTAAAGAAGCAATTCTGAACCTGGTATCGATGGTGTTGTCTGCTCCTGTTTCATAATTGGCCTTCCCATAGCTTTTTAAAAAGCTGACGGTATCATTTTCCACCACCAGGATGGTACCGCTGAATACCCTGTACTTGTCCAGGGCCTTCAGCAACCTGTCTATCTCTGCTTCTCTTTTAATGCCTGCTCTTTCCTGTCCGCTGCAATAAACTCCCAGGCATGCAAAAATTATAACCATCAAAGACTTCATATTTCGCGTTTTGTCCTTTATTAAAATTGTAATTGGGTAGGTAATTTATCGCCGGTGTGGATATTGATATTTCCATACCGGGATTGTATGGTAAGGTTGGCTCTGCCACCATTTAATATTGCCTTGGACCACAGATCCTCGAAGGAGGAATTTCCCTTACCCGGCTCGCGCACCTGGCTGAATGCTGCGCCAAGGTCGGAATGGATCTTACCCTTAGCGGTCTTCAATTTCAATGTCACTGAAGGCGCGGGCGGCAGCCAAACGCTAACTGCTTTATTTAAGCCGGTGATGTGTGAGGGCTTGCTTTCACTTAATTGGTCGAACTGTATGCGAATCGGTTTATTATATGCAAGGGCCACTACGGAACCAGAGATCTGTTCAGCATCTATGGAACCCATACTGTTATTAAGATCAAGATTGCCTTTTACATTCTTTACTGAAATGTTACCACGTTTATTGATCTTGAGCTTAAGGTTGGTTTCATAAGGCACATAAATCACCACGTCAATTGCGGGGATCGAATCATGAAAAAGATTTCTCAGGCTTACGGTGTTGTCATCATAAGTCATATTGATAAAAGACCCGTAGCGTATAAGTTTGGGAACGCCATTGACAATAGAGTCCTTTTTAACAATAATGTTTTTGGCTGCATTATGGGGATAGAACATCACAACAAATTTCCTTTCGTGATGTCCGATCACTTTGATATCACCTGTGGCTATGGTTATGAATAGGCGATTGCTCATGTTAGCTTTCCACAAGGGAAACTCAAAGCGGTCCTGCGCATCCTGTCCTATTGCCTTTACGGCAAACAGCATGCATATAATAAGATAGATGCCCGGCTTTTTCATAATTATAATTTAACCCGGTTTGCCTCGTTTAATAGCTTGACCGCATTTAACATTTCATCTCTCAATACGGGACTGACGGTATTTTTCTGAATTATTTCTTCAAACACTGGAATACTTTCTTTTATACCACCTACCACTGCCAAGTCGACCATATCGTACAGCACCAGCTCTGAATCCTGCATGTCAATCGACGCTACGAACGCCTGTTTTACCGTTGTCTTGTCAATATATCGCGCAAGCACTCTTAATGCCTCGAGCCGCACATTTTCACTGCTATCGGTTAAGAGGACTTTTATCAACAGATTTACAATCTTTGGATTGGCCAGGTCATGAGATTCAAACTGCGCTACCTGCGCCAGCCGATCATTTGCCAGGGGCAGCCTTTCGATACTGATATCATTTTCTTTGCCGTCGATAACGGCCGCTGTGTGATCTTTTCTATTCAGAGAATGAAAATAATTACCTGCAAGAAAGCCAGCCGCTACAAGCACCAGCACCGCGGCTACTTTTCTTAGGCCATACAAAACGCTGAAGACCCTTTTTTTCCTTTGACCGCCCAGGTTTTCTTCCAATCGCCGCACAAAACCGCTGGAAGGTTTCAGCGACTCCTGCAAGACGTGCAAGGCCCTGAATTCAGCCCTGTGCGCATGATACGATTCCGGCAAATCTTCGGACATCAGGAGCGCTGTCAAGGCTTTCTCCTCTTCGTCGGTGGTTTCACCGGCATAATACTTTTCCAGCAGCCCGTTTAAATAATGCTCATTCATAAATGCTTTCTTTAAACTGGTTTCTCAATTCCTGCCGCACCCGCGATACGATCATTCTTATGTTTGCGGCCGAGAGACCGGTTATGGATGAAATGTCTTCATAAGAAAAACCCTCTATAATACGCAGTGAGAATATCAGCCTCTGATGATCAGGAAAATCCTGGATAACATGCAATACCTTATTTAATAATTGCCTTTCTTCAACATTCAGCAACTCACTGGCGTTTAAATTCCCTCCAACAACAGGCAAAACCTTCTTGTGATAGGTTTCATTACGCTCCTTCCTGTCGATGCATATATTCCTGGTTATTTTTAAAGTATACGCCTTCAGGTTACTGACCTCCCTGATAACATCACGTTGGTTCCATAGTTTCAGGAATACGTCCTGTGTAATGTCCTCCGCCTCCTGGCGCCGCAGGGTAAAAAGAAAAGCCAAGCGAAAAACTGAGTCTTTCAGTACAAAGACTTTTTCCATAAACTCGGTCTTGTTCATAGCCATATAAAAGACGGATCAAACAGGTTTTTGCAACACGGGTTGTAAAAGATTTTTAGCCATTCCAGGATTGCAGATACGATCCAAGACTATCGAAAAAGCAGGAATTGACAAAAAGCTTTCTCATGTACTGAAGATTTTATACATTAGATAACTAGCGATAAAATGAGTTCGTAAATTGGTTTTCCTACAAAAATATATTACCGGCTATCTTGCTCACTATATTCACTCCCTTTGGTTTTTAAGGCTGCCGCAAAATGCGGCCGCTCACGAAGAGCGGATCATTCCTGATGGCCATCTTGAGATGGTAATTCACCTGCACAGGGATAAGGCGAAACGGTTACAGCAAAATGCTTGTTGGCAGGCCGAGCCACAGCACTTGTTCTTAGGACAAAATACTAAAAGCTATTATCTTAAACTCGAACCCGGCGCCGAATTGTACGGGATTCGTTTCAGGCCCGAAGCGCTACCTATATTCTACGATATTGCTGCACACCACCTGACAGATACAATTGTTAGTCTTGATATTATCCCGGGCGCAAAGGAAATTATTCGCCTGGCAGATCAGGATACAGATGTGACATTTGAAAGTCTAACAACTTACTTTTCTGCCCTGCTTAATAAATCGAATCCTGCAAACCCAAAATTCCTGCTTGCGCGTTACGCAATTAACAAGATCAATCGTTCCCTGGGGCAAATCAAAATTGATTCGTTAAGCAGCGAAATGAACATTTCAACAAAATACCTCGAGGAAGTATTTAGGTTTCACGTTGGAATTACTCCTAAGATATATTCAACCCTTGTACAATTACAGTATTTTATACGGTACAGAAACCACCATCCCTTAAAAACGCTCACAGAGTGCAGTTATGAAGCAGGATTTTACGATCAGGCCCACCTTATCCGAACCTTTACCCGCTATACTGAAATGAACCCGCACCAATACTTTAAAAACCCTAACCAGATTAATAACTATTTTATCTGAGTTCGATTTTATACAATTTTCATAAAGGATCGCGATTCAGTTTTACCTGAAAAATGAAATTTCTATTTGTTCTTCTAATCATGGTTTCTTACCTGCAGTGCCGGGCACAAGTGGCGCAGTTCGCTATCTGGCAACCCAAAGAGCAAAATCTTCAGGCTTTCGACGCAGGTTATAAAAAGCATCTTCAGTGGCATAAGGACAATGGGGATAAATGGAACTGGTATGGATGGTACATCATCAGTGGCAACCGTGTGGGACAGTTTATCGATGCAACTACAGGCCATGCCTGGGCGGACCTTGACAAGCCGATAAATCCCGCCGGAGACATGCAAGATAATTTTATCAATGTTTTCCCATATGGCAACCTGAATACGGTATATAAGGCATCGGTTATTAAGGAGCTCTCTGCCGAGCGTAAGGAGCTATACACCTCGCGCTTCATTCGAATGATCAGGTTCACTTATAATGATCCGGTGGCCGCCAAAGCGTATCTACTCAAATTTATTTCGGCATTAAAAAAACAGGGTTTTGACCAGTTTGTAACTTATGAGCTCTGTGATGGGAACGCTATGGAGCTGAATGTTTTGGTCCCGTTTAACAGCAATGAAATGTTGGGAAAGCTGCTATCTGCCTTTAAACAGGTTATGATGGTCAGCAATCTTCCTTTCAGTACCATTCAATCAGAAACATGGGCTTACAGATCTGACCTGAGCTTACTGAATTAAGCCCCTTGTCGTGCGACCTAAAATATCGGTGTGCTCTCAACAAATGGCACATCACAAATAAAAGAATGATGGACTAGTCCGTATATTGAAGTGTTGAGATAACTTATAAATTCGATCACGTGAATGATTGATGTTTTAGTTTGCTCAGTCCAAGGATTTTATGATGTTTATATAAACAAAAAACCCCGCACTCCGCGAGGTCTTAAGTCGATTTGAACTAAGTATTCAGCCTTCGTGATCCCGCTGGGACTCGAACCCAGGACCCATACATTAAAAGTGTATTGCTCTACCAACTGAGCTACGGAATCTACTCACCGTCAAACAATTGAGCTCCGAAAAACCCATTCTGTAAAACGGAGTGCAAAAATAGGGCAAATTGAAAACCGTACCAAACTTAAACTAAAAATAAATTTCCCTAGCTTCCTGTCTTCAACCGCCTCATTATGCGCAAGATAATCATGCTGCCCCTGCTCGCAATACCCGTCGCGGCCCTGCTGGCTTTTGTTTTTCCACAAAAACAGCAACGGGCTGTGCAAATAAAAATAATCAAACAATCGGCCTTCGGCTGCAGCCCGGATTATAATCCATTAACAGACGGCAATTCCATCAGTCCACTGAGTGGCTGGGGAAACTATCAGTGGAAAATCAAGACCAGCAACGACAGTGCGCAGTTCTACTTCAACCAGGGCATCAATATGTACTATGCCTTCCACATCATCGAGGCGCGGGCGTCATTTGCAAAGGTTACCGAGCTCGATCCCAATTGCGCCATGGGTTGGTGGGGACTTGCGCTGTCCTTCGGGCCCAATATCAATGATTTTGGGTACAGCGCTCCGCCGGATGCATTGGCCGCCGCACGCAAAGCAGAGAGCCTTTCTAACTTTTATACGCCGAAAGAAAAGGCCCTGGTGCACGCCATCAATACGCGGTATTCAGAGGATGCTTCTAAGTCGAGAGAAACATTGAATAAAGCTTATGCGGACGCCATGAGACAAGCCTTTAAAGATCTGCCGCAGGATGCAGACATCGCCGCACTGTGTGCCGATGCACTTATGCTGCTGCACCCCTGGGACCTGTATACGCACGATTTTAAACCAAAGCCCTGGACCGCTGAAATAGTGCAGGTGCTGGAGAAAGCATTGAAGCTGAACCCAAACAATCCCGGCGCCAATCACTATTATATCCATGCGATGGAAGCCTCAGCCACTCCCGAACGCGCCCTGGCCAGCGCAGACCGGCTGCCACAACTTATGCCGGATGTCTCGCACCTGGTGCATATGCCTTCGCATATCTATATCCGTACGGGCAATTATCAAAAAGGCGTGCAGGTAAATGCGGATGCAGTGAAAGGATATGCGAAATATCTCAGCGTATTCCCGGATGTTGCTAATAACGACATGCTGTACAACATCCACAACCTGCACATGGAGGCTGCCTGCAATATGATGATGGGCAACTATGCGCAATCGTCGGCATCTGCCTTAAAAACTCAGCAAAACCTTGCGCCGGGCGTATTGAACTATCCGGGTCCGTTTGGGCATTTTGTGCAATATTGGTATGCCACGCCGGTATTAAATCTTGTGCGGTTTGGAAAATGGCCCGAGATCGTGCAGATACCGGTACCTGATTCGCTGCCATACGCTAAAGCCCTGCTGCATTTTGCAAGGGGAATGGCATTTGCGCGGACACAACAATTTCAACACGCGAATATTGAATTGACCGCGCTTCGGGTAAAGATGGATGATGATGCAAGCTTTAAAGAACCTTTTACTCCATTTAATTCGGCGTATGCCGCCTGCCGCGTGGCGGAAGAAATACTGGCCGGTGTTATCGCCGAAGAATCCGGGCAACTGGACCAGGCGATTGCAAATTTTACAAAGGGAGTAGAACTGGAAGATGCAATGGTATATAATGAACCCAAGGATTGGATATTGCCTGTTCGCCATTACCTCGGCCGCGCATTGCTGAAAGCTAAAAAATACGCAGAGGCAGAAGCGGTGTATAAGAAAGACCTGCTGATAAACCCGCATAATGGGTGGGCATTAACAGGATTGGCGGAAGCACAACAAAAACAAGGCAGGCAGGCGGCAGCGGCGCAGTCAACCGCGGCTGCGAAGAAGGCGTTTAAAAATAAAGACATCGAGGTAATGAGCTCGGCGTTTTGATCAACGGGATCATCCGGATACGCTAAATCCCACAGCCACTACCAATTCTCCCATTGGCAATTCCCCTAATTGCCTAATTTCGTACCATGTCACAATTTTTCAGGGATAAAGTAGTGGTTATCACCGGCGGTACTGATGGAATAGGCAAAGCACTGATCGACGCCCTCGTTCCCCTCGGCGCTAAGATCGCCACCTGCGGCCGCAATTACGATAAACTGTACAGCCTCCAGATGCAATACAGCAACATCGTACTGCACGCCATGGTGTGCGACGTAAGCCACGAAAAAGAATGCCAGCGCTTCATCGAATCCACCGTAAACGAATTCGGGGGCATCGACATCCTTATAAACAACGCAGGCATCAGCATGCGCGCACTGGTAAAAGACCTGGAAGTAGACGTCATCCGCAAAGTAATGGACGTAAACTTCTTCGGCTCGGTATACTGCACCAAGTTCGCATTACCCTACCTCATCGAAAGGCAGGGCTCCGTGGTAGGCGTATCATCTATCGCAGGCTACAGGGGGTTACCCGGACGCAGCGGGTACTCGGCCTCCAAATTCGCCTTGCAGGGCTGGCTGGAATCGCTCCGCACCGAATTGCTCAACGACAATGTGCACGTAATGTGGGTGTGCCCCGGCTTTACTACCTCCAACATCCGCCACGCCGCGCTTAACAAAGAAGGCCGCCCCCACGGCGAAACATCCATGGACGAAGGCAGCATGATGCCCGCCAGCGAAGTGGCCGTACGCATCCTGGACGCCATCGAAAAAAGAAAACGCACACTGGTCATGACCTTCACCGGCAAACGCACCGTGTTCCTGAACAAATTCTTCCCCGGCCTCACCGATAAAATGGTGCATAAATTCTTTTTTAAAGATGGGAAGCTTAATAAATAGTTGCGAGTGGCTTTAATAACCCTAACCTCTGATATCGGTCAACAGGATTACCTGGTCGGCGCTATTAAAGGCGAGCTCCTGCAACTGTATCCCGGTTTCAGCGTGGTAGACATCTCACACCAACTCCTGCCCTTCAACTACCCGCAGGCAGCCTACGTTACCCGCAATGCCATCAAAAACTTTCCACCCCATACCTATCACCTGGTGCTGGTGAACCTTTTTGAAAACAAACCCGAGCAACTGCTGCTGGCCTATCATAACCAACAATACATCCTCTGCGCGGACAACGGCCTGCTGACCATGATACTCGAAACTAAACCCGAACTGGTGATGGGCCTGCCACTCGAAAAAACCGCTCCCCGCAATACCCTCCATTGCGTGCGGGTGATGGGCGAAGCTATCCGGAAGTTGGCCGAAGGCGTAAGCCTCACACAGATCGGCCTGCCCGACGTGTCCTATTCCGAAAAGAATGCGCTGCGCCCCCTCCTCGGCGAAAACTGGATCGAAGGACAGATCATCTTCATCGATCATTTCGAGAACGTGGTGGTGAACATCACCCGCGAACAATTCGAAGACCAGCGCAGGGGCCGCAGCTTCCGCATCGTTTTCAAACGCAACGAAATGATCGACCGCATCAGCGAAACCTATGCCGACGTGCCCGAAGGCGAAAAGCTGGCGCTGTTCAATTCAGCCGGCTACCTGGAAATTGCGGTGAACAAAGGCAATGCCGCCGGCCTCTTCGGGTTGCAGGGCTACCTGGAACAGGCACAAAACTATTACCTGCAAAACAGGCTGTTCTATCAAACGGTAAGGGTTGTATTTGAATAGCTGTTTGTAGTTTACACTTTTGATTCGTGGTTCAGTGTGCCGGAAATGGAAAACTGTTAACAAAATGCAACAACCAAACCCAAACGATAAACGGAAGACTATAAACTGCAAATTCCCCTATTTTTGCCCATCCTTGATCTAAACCACTGATCTAAACCACTATTTATGAGTTTTCGCAAAGCGAACAACATCACCGGCTGGATTGTATGTTTAATTGCCTGTGTAGTGTACGTCATGACCATGGAACCAACGGGTAGCTTCTGGGACTGTGGTGAATTTGTTTCCAGTTGCTTTAAGCTCCAGATACCCCACCCCCCCGGCGCCCCGCTGTTCGTTTTGCTCGGCCGCCTTTTCATAGTGGTGTTTGGCGACGATCCATTGACCGCGGCCAAAGGCGTAAACTTCATGAGCGCCATCGCCAGCGGTTTTACGATATTGTTCCTGTTCTGGACCATCACCCACTTTGCGCGCAAAATTGTTCAGCCCAACGAAGACCAGATGACGCGCCAGCAAATGATCAGCATCCTGAGCGCGGGCGTGGTAGGCGCATTGGCTTATACCTTCTCCGATTCTTTCTGGTACAGCGCCGTTGAAGGTGAGGTATACGCACTTTCCTCTTTCTTTACCGCCATAGTGTTCTGGGGCATCTTGAAATGGGAACAGGAAGTAGACTACGACCGCAAGCATGGCATCAACGTATCGCGCGCCGACCGCTGGATAGTGCTGCTGTTTTACCTGATGGGGCTTTCCATAGGTGTGCACCTGTTAAACCTGCTGACGATACCGGCCATTGTAATGGTGTATTATTTTAAACGATACAAGGTCACTCCCATCGGCGCCATCGTGGCCTTCCTCATCGGTTGTGCTATTACCGGCGTGGTGCAAACGGTGGTCATTAAATGGTCCATCCAAACCGCGGGATGGTTCGACCGCCTGTTCGTGAACAGCTTCGGACTGCCTTTTTTCTCAGGCTTTATTTTCTTCTTCATCCTGGTAGCAGCGCTGATGGCGTTCGGATTGCGTTTTGCATTGAAGCGCGGGTATTATTTTCTGAAGCTTGGATTGTGGTGCGTGGCATTCATGATATTGGGATACTCTACTTATTTCACTACGCTTATCCGGTCCAATGCCGATCCCGGCATCGACATGTACAATGTTGATAATCCCGTAAACCTCTCAGGCTACCTGGGCCGTGAACAGTACGGTGACTGGCCTATCGTATTTGGACCGGATTTCATGGGCAGGGATGAAAATGGTAACATCGCCGTCACCCGGCCCGCTTACAAAGAAACCGGCAATCTTTATATCAAGGGAAAAGATAAATATGAAGCGGTAGGTAAGGTACAAAAACAGGATTGGTCAGGAACTCCTGGCGCACACCTGTTCCCGCGCATGTTCGACAGCAACAATGACCGCGGACAACATCAATGTTACCGGGAATTTTCCGGCCTCGCCGAAGGTGAAATACCTACCATGGCCGATAACATCAAGTATTTCGCGAGCTACCAGTTCCGCTGGATGTACTGGCGGTACTTCATGTGGAATTTCGCCGGTAAGCAAAACGATTTGCAGGGATTCGGCAATATCCGCGACGGCAACTGGATCAGCGGCATCGGCTTCATTGATAAAATGCTGCATGGCAGCACAACAGACGAACTGCCCGCTACTGCCGGCAAAGACAACAAGGCCAATAACAAATTATTCCTGTTGCCCTTTATCCTGGGCGTGTTGGGCTTTATTTACCAGCTCATGGTCAATCGCCGCGACTGGATCATTACCGGCCTGCTGTTCTTCTTTACAGGCTTTGCCATTGTTATTTACCTTAACCAGGCAGGTTACCAGCCACGCGAACGCGACTATGCCTATGTGGGTTCTTTCTATGCCTTTGCCATCTGGATCGGACTTGGTGTGCTGCAGGTGCGCGAATGGCTTAACAAGATAATGTCTGTAAGTCTCTCCAATTATGTAGCATTCGGGCTGTGCCTGCTGGCCGTTCCCATATTGATGGCTTCGCAGGAATGGGACGACCACGACCGCAGCAAGAAACTGCTGGCGCGGGACCTGGGCAAAGATTATCTGGAAAGCTGTGCGCAAAATGCCATTTTGATTTCCTTCGGCGATAATGATACCTACCCGCTTTGGTATGCGTTGGAAACGGAGAATATACGTCCCGACCTGAGGGTGATGAACTATAGCCTGCTGGGCACCGATTGGTATGTTAACCAGCTCCGGTACAAAGTAAACAACAGCGCACCGGCCGATGTAATATTCACGCCCGAGCAACTGCAAGGCAATAAGCGCGATGCGGTACCCGTGTACCCATTGCCCGGCTTCGATCAAAACCGTTATTACGATGCGTACGAAGTGTTGAAGAACGTTACGGGCAGCGACGATCCCCGTTACATGGTAAGCACCCAGGACGGAAGCCAGATGCTGAATGTGATGCCGACAAGAAAACTAAGCATCCCAGTGGACGTAAATAAAGTACGCCAGAATGGAACCGTACAGGCGGGCGACAATGTAGTAAGCACGCTGCTGCTGGATATCAAGAAAAATTACCTGTTTAAAAATGACCTGGCGGTGCTGGCGCTGATCGCTGCCAATAAATGGGAACGCCCGATTTATTTTACATCAACGCAGGAACTGGACGAACTGGGATTGTTGCCTTACGTGCGCATGGAAGGCTTGTCGTACAGGCTGGTGCCCGTTGCACAAAGCGAAGTAAACAACGATGCCACCTTTGATAATATCATGAAGAAGTTCGCCTATGGCAATGCCGCGTTGAAAGGTGTGTACTTCGATGAGGAGAACCGCCGTCATATCAACAGCATACGCGCAACGCATGCGGCATCGGCCATGAGCCTGGTGAATGCGGGCAAGCTGGATTCGGCCAGGAAGGTGCTGCGCAAATACGATACGGAAGTATCGTCCGAAAACGTTCCGTATGGTATGACCTCTAACCGGCAGAACCAGCACAATGTAATTTCCCTGCGCTTTTTGTACGCAGCTTACCGCGCGGGCGACACGGAGCTGGCTAAAAAAGTATCCACCTCGTTAAAGAGCGACCTGCAGGAACAGATGCGTTATTACCGTTTGCTCGGCGACCAGATAACGGACGAGCAGATCGCTACGGATGCGATGAACATGATGGAAGGCAAGCCTAACAATATTTCCGATAAGCAGTTGCCGTTTATACAGGACATTGCATCTACTTACCAGATGCTGAGGAATGTTTCGGAACTGGAAACGCAATACGGTCCGCAAAAGCCTGCTAATCCCGAAGGCAGCAGGCCGATCCAGAATCCTGGCGTGCCGGATACGCAGCGCAGGCCTTAAGAATACCGGCCTGGTTTACTAAGGTGAGTAAGGCCTACCACATAATGGGCTTATCGCGTATCCGGTTAGCCCATTTTATTTTGCCTGTTTTGTGGACCATCGGTTCATTAAACGGGCCAATACTTGAAAAATGGGCCAATCGGATACAGCTATTTCAGCAGCCGGCTATATCCGATTGGCTTTTTTTCGACTGCTATTGCTAATCGAAATTTCCGGATATCCAAAATCACGCATCCGAATATCACATACTTAACCTTAAAAATCGCCTGTCTTCCAATAATTGGGCTATTACCCTGTTTGCCCTTAGCGCTCAATTCTCTAAATCAATTCTTAATTCCCTATCTCGTACAAACCAATCCGCGATTTAGGCGTAATTTTAAATAGCATTCTCATTTAAGCCGAAAGGGAGGTTTGATTATGATAGGTCATCAGTTCTCCAAATACGATCCGAACCAGCAGGGTAAATCGAAGTTTGAACAGTTGCTGGACATCTTCATGCAATTGCTTACCTACACCAATGGCGATGTATCCGAAGCGCTGCAATGGATGAACCAGCTGGACAAAGAATACGAGCTTACAGACGAAGAATACGGCATAGGCGATTTCATAGAAGAGCTCAAAGAAAAAGGATACATTACCGAAGACGCCATCAACGGCCAGATTGCCATTACTTCCAAAACCGAACAGGGCATCCGCAAGCGCTCGCTGGAAGAGATCTTCGGCAAGCTTAAAAAAACAAAAACAGGCGAGCATCATACCTTCAAGCCAGGCCAGGGCGATGAGATCAACCCGGAGTCCCGCGCCTTCCAGTTTGGTGACATGCTGGAGCAGATAGATTTTACCACTTCCATCCGCAATGCACAGATCAACCACGGCATCGATGCATTTCAATTGCAGGAAGACGATTTGTCTATCCGCGAAACAGATTTCAAAGCGCAGACCTCCACGGTGCTTATGATAGACATTTCCCATTCCATGATCCTGTACGGCGAAGACCGCATTACGCCCGCCAAAAAAGTGGCGATGGCATTGAGTGAGCTCATCACTACCAAATATCCCAAAGACACGTTGGACATAGTAGTGTTCGGCAACGATGCCTGGACGGTAGAGATCAAAGACCTTCCGTATTTACAGGTAGGCCCTTATCATACCAATACCGTGGCAGGACTGGAGCTGGCCATGGACCTGTTGAGAAGAAGAAAGAACCCGAACAAGCAGATATTCATGATCACCGATGGAAAGCCCACGTGCTTAAAGATGGGGAAACGTTATTACAAGAACAGCTTCGGTCTCGACCGCAAAGTAGTGAACCGGTGCATGAACCTGGCCGCGCAATGCAAGAAAATTAAAATTCCCATCACTACATTTATGATCGCAACCGATCCTTACCTGCAGCGCTTTGTACAGGAGTTTACGGAAACGAACAATGGAAAAGCATTTTTTGCTTCGCTCGATAAACTGGGAGCATTCATATTCCGGGATTTCGAGAGCGGGAAGCGGAAAACAGTGTACTGACATCATCACATTAAGTATATTCTATAAAAAATTACACTTGGCAAGAATCGCCTTATTACTGCTGATCATCATTGCAGCCTGCGAAGCAAAACCGCAGGCAACGGATCGGCATATATTATCAATGATCCTGGTACGGGACAGCATGATCGTGTACAATGGCGATGTGAATGCTTCCAGGGTCGTCAGGCGGCTGCACGCCGATGAGCAATCGATCAGGAGATTATTGAATGATAACAAAAAACGATACGGCAATGAATTAAACGTAGTACTCAAACCCGCCGACAATGGCGGAGGCGGCGCCATGATGGCGGTCGAAACCTTTATGCTTGTTTGCCGGCTGGCAGAAGAGCTGAATATTAAACTGGAGCCTGCAAAGCTGAATGAAGCCGAGCATAAGCGGTTCAATCTCGTTTCGCTGGAGCGCGGGACACGGGAACCTTTGCAATTGTTCCTTCCAAAGGATGGGGATTTCGAAGAACTAAAGTATGTGGACCCTAAGCGAACGCTTACGCTCATTCTTACCACAGACACGGTATTGTATTATACCGGTACCCTTGCGACAAAACAGGAGGCCCGGCCTGTACCATACGAAGGGATAAGGAAAGTGATATTATCTTATAAGCAATCCATCGGCGATAGCATAATCGTGATGATAAAGCCTACCGCAGCTGCAGACTATAAATTCGTAGTGAATATGCTCGATGAAATGACCATCAACGATATTAAATACTATGCGTTAAGGGACCTTAAACCCGAGGAAATAAAATTATTGGACCTGCAGCCCTTTGAGCCGGTAACGGCGCCGGTCGAGGGCCTTGTTGTTGAAACACCCACCGTCGTGGAAACAAAGATCCAGGACATGCCAACGGATGTTTCGTTTTACCTGGAGCCTGAAAACGGGCTTTTGTATAGCCTGAACAAAGACAGCCGGGACAAAGCGAAAAAAATTCATCCTGTCACCACAGCCAATATCGTCCGCGTTATTGAAGAAATTGCACGCAAGCAGGGAAAAAAAACAGAAAAGCTTCTCGTGGTAGTGTATGGTGATAACAATGCAAGGTATGAACAGTTCAAAGTTTTAATGGAAGCACTAAAGCAGCAAAACGTATTTAATTTCAAGATGGTTTCAAAATGAGATCAGAACAATTAAAATATTATAGATGAAAAATAATTTGGCTAAGACATTAGGAGAATTAAAGGCAAGCGGGTACCGGCCAAAAAGCGTGAAAGACGAGATCCGGCAAAACCTTATTGCAAAACTGGAAAACAAGGAGAACACTTTTTCAGGCATCGTGGGATACGAGGATTCTGTGATACCCGACGTGGAGCGCGCATTGCTTTCGCGCCATAATATTTTATTCCTCGGCTTGCGCGGGCAAGCCAAAACCAGGATGGCAAGGCAAATGACCGAGCTGCTGGATGAATACATTCCCGTAATAGCCGGCAGCGAAATAAATGACGACCCGCTGAATCCCATTTCGAAATACGCGAAAGACCTGGTTGTTGAAAAAGGCAACGAAACGCCCATCCAGTGGATACACCGCTCCCAACGCTATGGCGAAAAGCTGGCAACGCCAGACGTGAGCGTGGCCGACCTGATCGGCGACATCGATCCCATCAAGGCCGCCAATCTCAGGCTAAGCTTCGCCGACGAAGGCGTGATCCATTACGGCATCATACCCCGCAGCAACCGCGGCATCTTCGTGATCAATGAAATTCCCGACCTGCAGGCAAGGATACAGGTATCGCTGTTCAATATACTCGAAGAGGGAGACGTGCAGATCCGCGGCTTTAAGCTAAGACTGCCATTGGACATCCTGTTTATTTTCACGGCTAACCCCGAGGACTATACGAACCGCGGCTCGATCGTAACACCCTTGAAAGACCGGATCGAAAGCCAGATACTGACACATTATCCCAAATCCATCGAAATGGCATTGGAGATCACCGAACAGGAAGCCAATGTATTGGAAGAACAAAAAATAAAAGTAAAGCTCAGCGATCTTGTTAAGCGCATCATCGAACAGGTATCGTTCGAAGCAAGGGGCAGCGAGTTTGTCGACAAGAAAAGCGGCGTGAGCGCCCGCCTCAGCATCGCGGCTTATGAGAACGCGGTGAGCGCGGCGGAAAGAAGGGCCATCATCAATAAAGAAAAAGAAACGCAGGTGTGGGTCAGCGACCTTAGCGGCATTATTCCCTCTATTACAGGGAAGATAGAACTGGTGTACGAAGGAGAGCAGGAAGGCCCTTACCAGGTGGCATTGAACCTGATGGACAAGGCCCTGCGCTCGCAGTTTGCGCTGTATTTTCCCAACCCCGACCAGGTGAAAAAAAGAAAGGGCAAGGAAGGACAGCCGGCGGAAAATCCTTACCGCTCCATTACCGAATGGTTCGATAAAGGCAATTCGCTGAACCTTTTCTTCAATATGAAGGATGCGGACAAGGTGCAGCAGTTGTACAAAGTGGATGGCCTGCACGCGTTCGTAAAAAAGCATTTCAAGCATACAAATGAAAAAGAGGCCGCGTTGCTGATGGAATTCGTGCTGCATGGGCTGTCGGCCTACTCGCTCATCAGCAAGAAGATCGTAGAAGGTAAGATCGAATTCAAGGACCTGATGGGCTCGATGCTGAATATTGGCACCGGCTCTGCTTACAATGAGGACGAGTACGATTTGGACGACCGGTGACCAGCAGCGAATTGCACCCTAAACGCCGATATAATATGCTATCGATCCGAAGGTTACTCCCAGCTTTGCTGGCCGGATTGTTATTCGCCCTGTTTTGCCCGGCACAGCAGCCACAGCCAGGAATAGCCGAAATTGAAAAATTTGTAGACAACCTCCCGAAAAACAACGCCAATACGGCCAAGGACCTGGCCGCCACGCTGAATGCCTACGGGTTCAGGAAAGAAGCGGGGCTGCGCGGTTGTTTTTATTGGATGATGAAGAACCTGAAATACGATTACAAGGACACCGCTTTTATACAAGAGCACTATTACGACCATTCCGCCATCATTCGCAACGTATTGTCCGGCAGGGGCACTATCTGTTTCGGGTATGCGCTGTTGTTCAACAGGCTTGCGCAGGAATTAGGATACCAGTCGTACGTTGTAACTGGCTATGTAAAGCAGATGGAGAAAGAATCTACCACCGGGCACGCCTGGGTGGCGGTAAAAATGGATACCAGCTGGTACATGTTCGATCCTACCTGGGGCCAACGGAAGGAATTACCATTGGCCGGTTCCGTCAAGCATATTGAATACAGTTATTTTAAAGTGAAGCCCGAAGCATTCCTCGAAGACCATATTCCTTACGACCCGCTGTGGCAGTTTACGTACTATCCTGTTTCGCACAAGAAGTTCAGTACAGGCGCTGACCCGCGTCCTGCGCGGTTTTTCCGGTTCGAGGATTCGCTGGTACGGCATTTTGCAAAGAACGATTCGCAGCAAAAAACAGACGAGTTGCGCAGGATACTGGATTCAGACCAAATAAGCGCGGTGCTGGCTGATTACATTTTCGTTTTGGCAGCGCATTGCAACGACCTTAGGACAGAATACCTGGTGCGCGACCGCATCATGCGGGATAGTAAAAAGTACGCCGTTGCAGATTCATTGTTCAGTGCCGGGTCATGGAGAGGTCAATTTGCAGAGATCATGGAACGGGACATGAGCACTGCTTCGCAGGCAAACAAAGAAATCATCAAAAAACGCATGAAGCCATACCTTGACACCGCCGTAACGGTATTGCAATTGGCGGTCAACAGTATTAACGACGTGATCAATGAAGGAGGCGTATGGAGGGCATACTTCGTACGACTGCACGAACTGTATCGATTATATTATTATAGATACCTGGCGCTCAAAAGCGATTATGAGTGAAGGCCCGGTGCACTGGCATAAAATTTTTATAGCAAAAGATAAATAATATAGAATGCTTCCCATTGGCGATGACAATTCCGATCGGACCAGGACACCCTTCATCAATTACCTGCTGATAGCCCTGAACATATTGGTATTTGTTTATTTCCAACAAACGGGAGACAATGCATTCACATACTCCTACTCTACCGTTCCTGCAGAGATCGTAACGGGACAGGACATTGTAACACGCGCGCAAGTTGAAATAGATCCATATACAGGCCAGCGTTTTTTGCGGCCGCCGCTAGGTGAAACCAGGGTACATGTGTGGCTCACGCTGATCATTTCCATGTTCATGCACGGCGGTTGGGCGCACCTGGGAGGTAACATGCTTTATCTCTGGGTGTTTGGGGACAATATCGAGAACAGGCTGGGCCATATGCGCTACCTTTTCTTTTACCTGCTTACGGGGGTCATCGCATCGCTTACGCATGTGTTCAGCACAAAAGTATTGGGACACGACATGCTCATTCCGAGCCTCGGGGCTTCGGGCGCCATCTCCGGCATATTGGGCGCATACATCCTGTTATATCCCACGCGCAGGGTGCACGTGTTTTTTGTGTTCACCATCATATCTGTGCCGGCCCTGCTTGCGCTGGGCATCTGGATAGTATTCCAGATCATCAATGGCATGGGTGCGCTTGGTGGAAGCGAGGCTGGTGGCGTTGCATACGCGGCGCATATCGGCGGCTTCTTTGCGGGATTGTTGCTGATTAAATTCTTTGTGCCCCCTGGAGGAGCGCCAGCACCGGTGCGAAGAAGGCAATACAGGGAATGGTGAGTTGTGAGTTGTCACTACTCACTACTCACAATATTCACCTCCCGCTCCAATAGTACCCCAAACTTGTCCTGCACGCTTCTAAGTATCTCTTCGCTGAGATCATAGATCTCCTTGCCAGTTGCGTCGCCGTAATTTACCAACACCAGTGCTTGTTGCGAATGACAGCCTGCGTCACCTTTGCGGATGCCCTTCCACCCGCATTGCTCTATCAACCAGCCCGCGGCAAGTTTTACGGCATCATCGCCTACCTTATATGCTATGATAGAAGGAAATTTCTTTTTCAATCCATCGAAAAAAGACAGTGAAATGGTGGGATTCTTGAAAAAACTTCCAGCATTGCCCAACACATCAGGATCAGGCAATTTAGATGAACGGATATTGATGACTGCCTGCGAAATGGCCGCAATCGAAAGTTCCTGCACGCCCATTTTTTTCAACTCCTGCTCTATGGCGCCGTAACTGGTATTGAATTTCGGTTGCTTGTTCAGGCGGAATGTAACACTGAGTATCGCAAATTCATTTTTATGCCTTTTCTTAAACACGCTGTCCCTGTACCCGAACTCACAATCATTGAGTGAAAATGTATGCACGGATTTTTCCTGCAGGTGCATTGCTTCCAGGCTGTGAAACACTTCTTTCAACTCTACCCCATATGCCCCGATATTCTGCATCGGCGATGCGCCCACGCTCCCCGGTATCAAGGATAAATTTTCTACACCCGCCAGGTTGTTGGCAATACAGTGCATCACAAAACGATGCCAGTTTTCTCCCGCCCCTACTTTCAGGTAAACATAGTCGGCGTCTTCGCGCACTTGTTCTATTGCGGCAATATCATTTTTCAGTACGAGGCCGTTATAATCACCCGTTAAAAGAATATTGCTGCCGCCTCCCAGTATCAACAGGTTGCTGCCTGGCAACAGCGATGCGCGCTCAGCCAACAAAGCTTCCAAAGAAGCCGCACCGGAAAAGCTTGCGAAATACCGGGCATATACATCGGTATGAAAAGTATGGAGGTGCTTAAGCGGAATATTTTCTGCGAACATATGTATACTGCTTTGCGGTTGGGCTACGCGAAGCAAGGCAGAATGGTCAATAGTACCAAATATTTAACCAGGCTTACACCGGGTCTACATCGGGAATTACGACAACACTCTTAAAACGTTTGTTGTTATAGAGTGCAATGGCGCCCTGCCGTATGGCTTGCTTGGCGCGGGTGATCAGGCCTGTGTCCTTGGGCAGCTTCAGCAAAAGGTCCATCAGGTATTGATTGCGCACGCGGCCAACAGCGGGTCGCGCCGGTCCCACAATATAATTACCGAAATCTTTCTCCAGCAAGCCGGCAAAAGTTACCGCCGCATCCTGTACAATGTCCTTCATCTTATGGCGAAAGCTTACCAGTATCAATCGCGCGTAAGGAGGATAGCCATATTGCTGCCGGTACTCGATCTCGAACTCGAAAAACAATTTGTAATTGTGCTGCTGCACAAATTGCAATACGGGATGCGTGGTGTTGGCTGCCTGTATCATCACCCTGCCCTGCTTGTCCTTGCGGCCGGCGCGGCCGCTCACCTGTTCCATCAATTGAAAAGCGCGTTCGTATACCCGGAAGTCGGGAAAGTTCAATAAACTGTCGGCATCAAGAATGCCAACCAGCTCTACGTTCTCGAAATCCAATCCTTTTACCACCATCTGAGTGCCTACCAGCATGTCCACGCGGTTTTGCTCGAATAGCTGAATGAGCTGGTCATGTGCGTGCTTGCCGCGCAGGCTGTCGACGTCCATGCGCGCGATCCTTGCGCCCGGAAAGGTTTCTTCCAGTTCCTCTTCTATCCTTTCCGTTCCAAAATTGCGCTGTATGAATTTATAATTGTGGCACTGCGCACAAGTTTGCACGGGAGGATAGGTAGTGCCGCAATAGTGGCAATGCAGTTTATTGGTGATCTTGTGAAAATTCAGGCTCACATCGCAATACTTGCATTTGGGTATCCATCCGCAGGTCTCACAAACCTGGTAAGGGGAATAACCCCGCCGGTTCTGGAAGAGTATCACCTGTTTTTGCTGTTGTATGGTTTGATTGATGGATTCCTGCAGTTGGGGTGTCACAATCACTTTCGTGCGCTCCTTCGATATGATTTTTTTTGTATCGATGATCTCGATGGCGGGCATTTCCAACCCTGCATAACGCTCGGTTAATTCAACGAGGCCATATTTACCTGTAATGGCATTGTGATAGGTTTCGACAGATGGCGTGGCGCTGCCCAGCAGTACTTTGGCATTGCACAATGATGCATAATACACCGCGGCGTCGCGCGCATGGTACCGCGGGGCGGGGTCTTGCTGTTTGTAGGAAGCATCGTGCTCCTCGTCTACTATCACCAGCCCCAGGTTATGAAAAGGAAGAAATAAGGAAGACCGCGCACCGAGAATGATGGCCAGCTCTCCCGTACGGATCTTATTCCATATCTCCACGCGTTCATTCTGGTTGAACTTGCTGTGATAAATACCGATGTACCCACCAAAATGTTGTTGCAACCTTCGTATGATCTGCGATGTTAGCGCTATCTCCGGCAGCAGGTATAATACCTGCTTGCGCTGTTGTATGTATTGTTCAATAATTTTAATATACAGCAATGTCTTGCCGCTGGAGGTTACGCCGTGCAGCAGGCAAACGGCGTGCGTGTTAAAAGATGCCTGTACCTGGTCCAGCGCTTCGCGCTGGGCATCGGTGAGCGTGAAACCGATGTTTACGTTTCGCGGGGCGTATGACATACGGTCTACCCGCCTGTTTTGCAGCAGCAATACACCTTTCTCTGTAAGTCCTTTCAATTGCGCATCCGAAGCGCCGCTTTTTTTAAGGAGCTCGGATTTGGTCACTTCCCCTTCGGCTTTTGAGAGATGAATATAGCTTAGCAACAGCTCGAGTTGTTTGGGGGCGCGTGCCCAATTGTTCACCAGCTCTTCCAGTTGTGCCTCGTCATTGTATTTCGGATCGAGCAATACAAAAGTTTCTTTTTTCGGTTTGTATGTTTCTTTAAGGCTTTCCCATACGAAGCACACCTTTTTTTCGATCAGTTTTTTAATGATGGGGTATACGTTCGAGGAATCCAGTATCTGCTGCACTTCGGGCACTTTCAATTCTTTTTTTATCAGCAGTGCTTCTGCTACCAGGTACTCATCGTGGTCGAGCGCTGAAAAATCATCGCCATACTCATCGTTGTACACAATAATGGTTTCGCTGCTTAACTTAAAATGGGCGGGCAGCGCCGCAGCCATTACTTCACCTTCGCTGCACATGTAGTATTGGGCCACCCATTCCCAGAGTTTCAATTGCAGCTCATGCACTACGGGAGTGGTGTCGAGCACATTCAGAATGTCTTTTGCTTCCAGTTCGGGAGGCTTTTGGTGGTGCAGTTTTTTTACAATGCCCGCGTAACGTTTGTTCTTGCCCAGTTCTACCTCTACCCTGCAGCCGGGTTGCACGCTTTCCTGCAGGTGGGCTGGAATGGACCATGTATAGGTTTTCGGAAGTGCTAATGGTATGATGATGTCAGCGTACAAACGATTAAGGCATTAAGGCATTAAGTCAATAGGTCATTGGGTCATTAAGTAAAAAAACAAGAAATTGCAAATTAATCATTTACCCAATGACCCAATGACCCAATGACCCAATGACCCAATGACCCAATGACCTATTGACTTACTGACTTCATAACAACCGGCGCTTTAATCCAACTTGCGCCATACTCAATTAATTTACGTTCCATGAGTTCGGACACCTGTTGCTTCAACGCAGGTACGTCGCGCATCGTCAATCCCTGTACAGGTACAGGTTCCAGGAAAACAGACCTCGAACGGCCGGGATTAAGCGTAAAGATGCTACGGTAGTGCATGCGGTCGTATGCATTCAGGAAAAGCACGGGCCTGATGGGTGTTTGCGTTTCAATGGCAATGCGGAATGCACCGTCGTAAAACTCTTTGAGCGGCTTGCCGGTGGTATTGAAGGTGCCTTCGGGGAAAATAAAGATCGAAATATTCCGGCGCAGCACTGCTTTCATTTGCCGTACGCTTTTTGCCCTTGCTTCCGCATTGCTGCGGTCAACCTGTACCACAGCGTTCTTATAGATGTAGCCGAACACCGGTATTTTGCTCATTTCCGCCTTGCCGAGCGGCCTGATGGGCGTACGTAGTGTTTTTACAATTACCGGCGCATCGAGGTAGGAAATATGGTTGGCAACGTAAATGAACTGTTTGTCGCGCGACTCTTGTGTTTCATGGATGTTTTTATGCATGATGCCCACCAGCGGGAACCAGCAATCGCCCCATAGCATGCACAGCCTGTAGATGGCGTTGCCGCCCCTGATGCGGCCGAAGAAAGAGGCGGTGAGCACAAAGGGAAAGATAACCAACATCAATGCCACAAAAACAAGGAATGCATAGATGCAGTAAATGATCCTGAAGGGTTTCAGCAATAGCTTCATGGCATCAACGCTCCTGGTTTTGGTATTTGACATCATCGCCGGGGCAATGGCATTGCCAGTCCTTACCGAGGTCGATGCAAGTGATGACTTTAGTGGTGCGGTCGCACTGCCCGAAAACGATGCGTACGTGCTGGTTGTCGTCCGTATATCCTTCTACCGCATACGTGGGGCATGGCTGGCCTTTAACGTTGCTTTTGCGGTAATTGATCTTGCCGTTCTGCATAATATCCTCTACTTCCAGCTGGGTTATTTCCCTGCATTCCATGCGGCAACGGGCGTGGTTGGTATACTGCAGGTACGAAACCCTGCGGTCGAACCCGTGGTCGCGGTTCACCTTTTGGCCTGAAGCTGAACGGTTATCGGACCTTGCGTCGTTGCTGCGCGAACGCCAAAGCACCAATGCCAGGGCCAGCAACACCAGCAGCAATACGTATGTACCAGCTTTCGAACGCATCTGTATGCAAGATATGATTCAATGTGCAAATGCGCGGATGCAGGGATGGAAGAAAAGGGCCTAAACGTCTGTGGGCGCGCATTTGCACAGCTGCACATTTGCACATTAACCCGTACTTTTGCAGGCTCATGACCGCCAAACGCACAGTGGCCTTTCATACATTGGGTTGCAAGCTCAATTTCTCGGAGACCTCCACCCTTTCCCGCATGCTGGAAAGCGAGGGCTTCGAAAAAACGGCTTTTGATGACCGGGCCGATGTGTATGTGATCAACACCTGCTCGGTTACCGACAATGCCGACAAGGAATGCCGGCAATTGGTGCGCAGGATACAACGCAAGGCGCCCGAAAGCCTGGTAGTGATCACCGGTTGCTATGCGCAACTGAAACCCGCCGAAATAGCGGCCATTCCTGGGGTTGACCTGGTGCTGGGTGCGGCTGAAAAGTTCAATCTGCCGCATCATCTCAGGGAGCTTACCAAGGGCGAGTCCGCCAAGATCTGCAGTTGCGATATCGGGGAAGTGAGCGGCTTTACCGCTTCATTCTCCATTCAAGACAGGACCCGCACGTTCTTGAAAGTGCAGGATGGCTGCAGCTACAATTGTTCGTTCTGCACCATTCCCATGGCTCGCGGTAAAAGCCGCAGCGATTCCATCGGGCATGTTGTAGAAAATGCGCGGCAGCTCGCCGCTGCCGGCGTAAAGGAGATCGTATTGACAGGCGTTAACCTCGGTGATTTTGGAAAGGGCCCCGATGGCAACGCGCACCAGCCGGAATCTTTTTTTGAATTGATCCAGGCACTGGAACAGGTAGAGGGCATCCAGCGTTACCGCATATCTTCCATCGAACCCAACCTGCTTTCCAACAGCATCATTGAATTTGTTGCGAACAGCAATAAGTTCATGCCCCATTTTCATATTCCCCTGCAAAGCGGCAGCAATAAGATCTTAGGATTGATGCGCCGCCGTTATAAGCGGGAACTGTATGCCGAACGCGTTAGACTGATCAAGACCCTGATGCCGCATTGCTGCATCGGCGTTGACGTGATAGTTGGTTTTCCCGGTGAAGCAGATGCTGATTTCAATGACACCCTGCAGTTCCTGCACGAATTGGATATTTCTTACCTGCACGTGTTTACTTATTCTGAAAGGGACAATACCAAAGCGCTGGAGATAGAGCCGGTTGTTCCCATGCATACCAGGCACGAACGCAATAGAATTTTGCGCAACCTTAGTTACATGAAGATGCAATACTTTACGCAGCAGCATGCAGGGCAAACACGCAAGGTATTGTTCGAGGCCAATGCCAAAAGCGGCATGATGGAAGGATATACCGATAATTACATTAAGATCACTGCTCCTTACAAGAAAGAATGGGTGAATGAAATAGTGGACTGGAAAATCTAAGCCTGCGCTGCATTTTATCGCACACAACCCGTATAGAAAAAATTGGCCGGGTGCACTTCCGCATTAAAGGTTCCATTGCTTACTGCCTTGTCGCCGGTAATTAATTCCTGGGCCGATTGAAGATCAGCGGCCTTGATCACCAGCATGCCTTTGTCGCTGTACCTCGCGCCGAGCAGTGTAACCGCGTCTTTCCTAAGCTTCGACATAAACGCTGAATGGTCGTTAAAATAGGCCTGGTCATATGGCGATTTGGAAGCATCCCATTTTTGCCCGGTTGTATAGATCACCACGAACAAGCTATCGCTCTGCACAATGACGGCGGGATTTTCCGGCGGCTTTTTATTGGCGAGCAACATGATGATAATGCCGGCCACCAGCAGAACAGCAAATGATGTTTTCATCGAATGGTTATTGTAAGATGATTTTAAAACTGCTTAGCAATTTAACCATTTAGGTGTATGCTTCAGCACTCTTTTATACACGGGACATTTCTCGATGTGGGCCCCGGGAAGGTAGCCGGTACTTACCAGGAATTCGTTTACGATTTCACCGCCGGTGAACCGGAATGTTTTCTTAAAGAGCTTCACCCATTCATCTTTGGTCATAGGATGATGATGATCGAGCCAATTTTTAAATGACCCATGTTGTTTCTGCAATGCCTCGATGG
Organism: Chitinophagaceae bacterium; assembly: GCA_035628135.1. Lineage (GTDB taxonomy): Bacteria > Bacteroidota > Bacteroidia > Chitinophagales > Chitinophagaceae > DASPKM01. Next base: position 601,927 of record DASPKM010000006.1, read on the forward strand.
ATTGAGCGTTTTCAATGGCCGCTTGTATTTTCAGGCGGTTGCGGATGATGCCTGCATTGTTTAACAATTGTTCAATTTTTTTCTCTTTGTAGGCAGCCACCTTGTCTATCTGGAAATTATCATAAGCCTTGAAGAAATTATCCTTTTTGTTCAGGATGGTGGTCCAGGAGAGGCCTGCCTGGTTAATTTCCAGCACCAGCCGCGCGAACAGCTCATTGTCATCGTGTATGGGAAATCCGTATTGGTGGTCGTGGTAGTGGATGTGCACATTGCCGGGCTCCATGAGGAGGACGGCTTCGCAATAAGATCTGGGTTTGTCCATAGGCAATTTCAGGCAGTTTGCTTAGTGATTACATGAATTCAGAGAAGGCGGAAGCCGGCTAGCGCTTTTTATCTTTTGGTGGGCGCACATCAGTTGCGTAGCTATCCTTATCCCTGATTTTACCATCCCTGCCATGAATGATTACTTCCGACTTCTGACTCTTTGCAATTTCTCGGGCAACGGTAATGGCATCCCTTTGCCGTTCGGTGATAACAGTAAATTTTTTACTGCCCTCACCTTTAACGGCCCATCCATTGCCCAGCGGTACTACATGTTGAGTCTTCTTTGCCATATTCATATTCAAAATAGACTATAATATTTGCTGAATGAGGATCTTTATTGCATTGATTTTGCTTACTGCCTCATTTTTCAGCACCCTTTTTATTATATATCTGGTTTCAGGATTCCACCCGACCACCAAATTCCATTCATTCAAGTGATGTAATTTAATCTTATACTCGGTTCCAGAGAAAAAAAGTAATTTGTTCAAATCATGATTTCTAATGTCTTTCAGCTGTGTGATAGCACCAGCTAAAAGTTTTTGACTCCTGGCGTTGTTTTGATAGACGACAAACTCTGCCTTATTTTCCGGAAAGCCCTGTGTAAATTTAAAAATTTTACAAACCTTCAATTTTAAGGCTACCTCAAGTGCGTATCCGGCTAAATAAACTCCGGCAGCATAACGCCTGTTTGCAATAAGTACACCAGCGTCTTTTAATTTGTGGTTTATCAACCCCCGCAAAGTTTTCTTTGGAATCATACATGAAAGCGTACAGCCTATTACATGCACAGCTCTGAAGCACGGCATAAAAAACAAAAACCTCCAAAACTTTCTGGAAAAGTATTTGGAGGCACTTTCTGTGGGAGTTGACGGGATCGAACCGCCGACCCTCTGCTTGTAAGGCAGATGCTCTGAACCAGCTGAGCTAAACTCCCTTTTTTTATCCGCTGAAGCTTTAGCGTAAAACGGACATCAAAAAATGGAGTGCAAAGATAAGGGCTATCGGCCTTCCCCGCAAAAAATTTTCTCAATTTTCCCTACCGCACCACCGTCACACTTCCACTCCTTATCATCTTCTTTTCACCATACAATTCCACTCCTTCCAACACCCAGTAATACGTACCTACCGGCACATCCTTACCATCCCAATACCGCGTAATATCAGTGGTGCGGAACACCGCCACGCCATAACGGTTGTATATAGAAAGGCGCGTTACCGACATCGTCAATGGTATCTCTATCCGGAACAGGTCATTAATACCGTCGTTGTTCGGTGAAAAAGCATTGGGCACTTTAATGTTCGGCGGAGGCGGCGGCATTACTGTTACTTTCACGGATTTGAACGATATGCAACCCGAAGCATTCATTCCCCGGATAAAGTAAGTGCCCGTCTCACCAATAGTGCTTGCACTGGGCAGGATATTGTTACCTCCGCCATCGCGCCAGTAAGTATACACAAGCCCCGCGTCGCTGCCCGAGGTTATGGATGGATCGGTGAGGTCGACGGTTGCAGGAAAATAAACCGTCGGGGGATCATTCACGTTTATCTGCGGCAACTTCCTGATGTCTACAACAACCGGCTTGAATTTATAACACGCTTCTATATTCATTGCCTTGATGTAATAGGTGCCTGACTTCGTGATCTTTTCAGGCAGCGGTATCAGCGTAGCGCCCGCCGGATCCATATAATACGTGTAGGCAAGGTTGGAACTGCTGCCCGCCACGACAGATGGCGATGTAAGATCGGCGCCTTTATCCTCGCATGCAATAAGCGAATCTTTTGCAATCAGGTCCAGCGGCTCGCTGGGGAAGCGGATGGTGGTAGTTAAGGTATCCCTGCAACCAAGACCGGGAAAGGGAATGATCTCCAATACGTATTGAGTACCGGCCGGCGGCAATGGGCGCAGCGTAAGCCAGTCGTCGGTGCCGAGCTTGGTCTGAAAATCGGGCGTGTACCAATTGTACATGTTAAACCCTTTCGGCGCTTCGAGCCTGATGGAATCGAGTCCGCAAAAATAATTTCCTGAAATAGGCGAAATGCAGTTCTCGTTCACATCCAGGTATGCATAACCGAAATGCGCGCCAAGCGTGCAATCGTTATTGGTAAATTCAAGACGGATGGTTTTGCCCGCATAACCGAACAGGTTGATGGTGATGGGCGACCAAGGCTTGTAAAACACATTGGCCATATTTGGCGATTCCTGGAAGCCGGGCAAGCCTGCTGAAGCAACAAATTCAAACGAAGCGCACTCGATGTATTTGTTATCGGTTACATCAAACACGCGGGAAGTAAACCTCGGCTGCTCGTGCAAACTGTGATTTGGATTCTGGAACACCACGGCATAATTGTAAATGATGCTGTAGTCGTCCTTGTCAACAGGAACAGTAAATGTGTAATAGATGGCTTCTGCCTGTGCGCCGGCAAACTCATTACCCAGTTTTACCGAATACCTGCTTCCATTCGGGCAAACGATAGGAAAGCCGCCATATGGGTCTACTACCGGCAGCGGCCCGGGTTGAATGATGGTGTGCCTGCCCCCGGAAGGTGGACCAGGTATCAGGTTCAGGGGCTGTCCATTTTGCGTGAAATATCCCGTGAGGCATTCCCATTGATCGAAATTGCCCGATTCAAATCCAATATTAGGCGGGCAGCCCCATTGGGCGGTCGCGGCCGCGCATTGAAGGACGACAATAAAAAAAATTATGTACAACCTACGGATCATAGTTAGCAATCAAGGCCGAAGTGTCTCATGTGAAGTTTGACGTTGGAGATTGGAGGTCAGCACAACACGGTGTCAGGAGGTTAAGCGGATGGTTGGACGTGTTGTAAGTTAATACGCCGGGGGCAGATTTCCAACGACCTGCGGGTAATTACTTTTCAGGATGATTTACACTGGTTTCAGGGGCGCTTTTCCACCACTTCCATCTGGTCGGGAATGCTGCGCTCCAGGTGTTCGGGATTCAGGGGATCTTCTTTCCAGCGCGGGTTGTAACGCACAAAAAACGACAACCAAATGGTACGCGACAGCCGCATGAGGTATGGCTGCAGCACTATCAGCAGCAGCGCATTAAAGCCCAGCCAGTAAAAAAAGCGGCTGTCGTCAACCGACATGCCGATGAGAATATACCAGGCAACAAATGAGGCCACGCTTAGGGCCACGGTCAGCGCGTAGCTCACATAGCCCGTTCCATAATAAAAACCTACTTCAATTTCGGTGGGCTGTCTGCAAACAGGGCAATTCCTGTGCATTTTCAGGTTCTTGCTCAGCTTCCATGATGTGCGCCCCGCGAATAGCTTGCCCTTTCTGCATCGGGGGCATTTGTTCTGTAATAACGAGAGAAGGTAATTTGGTTTTGCCATCAGCGCTAGGTTACCGGAGGAATAATGGTTGCACGGCCATTTAGTGATTCACCGACTTGCCCACCTGTTCCAGCACCGATCTTAACTGGTGCGCCGGAATAACGCCCGACTGCCTCCAGATAACCTGCCCATCCCTGAAGATCATCAGCGTGGGAACGCCGCTGATGCGGTATATGGAAGCTATCTGCGGTTGCTTATCGATATCTACTTTTATGATTTTCACGTCGTCCCCCACCTGCGACTTCAATTCTTTCAGAATGGGGCCCATCATTTTACAGGGCCCGCACCACTCGGCGAAAAAATCGACCAGCACCGTTTGGCCGGAATGGATGACCTCGTTGAAAGTTGTCATGCCTTTTTTAAATATAACTGCACAAAAAGGTTGCCATCAACCGACCTGTCGACCTAATTGACTTAAATGACTTACTGATTCATTTTAGCCATTAAACCAACGGGGCATCAAAATCCGTCATCTATCGGCTCCCACAGCTCGATCTTATTGTCTTCGGGGTCCATGATCCAGCCGAACTTGCCATAAGGATATTCCTGCATCTCCCCTACTATCTTCACGCCTTCTTTTTCCAGCTCGGTGAGCAATGCGCGCAGGTCCTGCACCCTAAAGTTGATCATCGTCATTTTTTCAGAGGGCTGAAAATAGTCACTTGTTTCTTTGAAAAAAGAAAATACAGTGGAGCCTGGCAAGGTGGGATGGTGCGGATTCACCCATTGAAAAGAAAAATAACTATTGTCGTTGAATTCAATCCCGAGATGGCGCTGGTACCATTCGGTCATTGCCTTGGGGTCTTTCGATTTCAGGAAAATGCCCCCTATGCCTGTAACCCTTGTCATGCGTAATGTTGTTTAGAATGTTAAAAATGAGGAGGAATTGAGGTAAGCAGCGGTTTTTTGTGACAAAATAAGACAGATTTTCTGTTGCGGCTGCAAATTATCATTTCTACATTTGCAAAAAGAACCCAGTTTATGAATGCGCTTCTGAACGCAGGGACCCGAACAGTACAAGACGAGGAGGTAGAAGTATTGACCGCCAACGAAGAACCTTGCAGCCTCATTGTTTGGAACGATGAGGTAAATACTTTCGAATGGGTAATTGAAACCCTGATAGAAGTTTGCGGGCACAGCAACGAACAGGCCGAGCAATGCGCCATGATCATTCACACACACGGCAAATATGCTGTAAAGCATGGCGCATACGACGATCTCAAACCCCAATGCGACGCTATTACCGAGCGGGGCATCGGCGCTACCATTGAAGTGGTTGCCCAATAGCACCGGTCAGAACTGTCATACAGCCATGTCTATTTTCGCGTTAGACAACAAGCTCATCTTTCCGCCTGTGCATTTATCCGAACCTGACGGCCTGTTGGCCATTGGGGGCGACCTTTCGCCGGAACGACTGTTGCTTGCATACAAGAGCGGCATCTTCCCCTGGTACGAAGGCGAATATATCTTATGGTGGAGCCCCGACCCGCGCTGCGTATTGTTCCCGCCTGAATTAAAGGTTTCGCATAGCATGAAACAGCTCCTGAAAAAAGACAGTTTTCAGTTTACCATCAACACTGCGTTTGCAGACGTGATCAGGGCCTGCAAGGAAATCAACCGCAAAAGCCAGGCGAGCACCTGGATAACAGACGAAGTAGAAAACGCCTACATGCAAATGCACGCGCTTGGATATGCGCACTCGGCCGAAGCATGGGCAGATGGCCAACTGGCCGGGGGGTTGTATGGCCTGCGTATCGGCAAGGTCTTCTTTGGAGAAAGCATGTTCAGCAATGTAACCAATGCCAGCAAATTCGCTTTTATAAGATACACCCACCAACTGCAGACAGAAGGTGTGGAATTGATAGATTGCCAGGTGCATACCACTCACCTGGAAAGCATGGGTGCGCGCTTAATACCGAGAACTGAATTTTTGGAGCTGTTGCATGAGTCATTGGGTCATTAAGTCATTGAGTCATTAGCTCATTGTATTAACTTATTGACCGAATGACCCAATGACTTATGACTTAATGACCAATTAAAACCTCGTCTCTAAATAATGAGGTAGCACCGCCCTCCACGTAGGCCAGTCGTGCTTCCATTCGGTGCCCCAGATGTCCAGCTCATACCAGATACCCTTGTTGTATAAAATGCTCGCAAACTCGCGGGAGCTGTTGGGATCTTCATAAGCGCCGCTTCCGCTGAAGATGTGGATGTGATGGCTGCGCCGGATCTGCTCCAGTATATAGTGATCGGTAAGATTGGGCATGTAGTGCATGGGACTGTTGAAGTACACATCTTCATCGTAATAACCTTTCGTGTATTCCATGAGGTTATATACGCCGCTCATGGCGATGCATCCGTTGATAATGTCTGGACGTTTCAGGAAAAGGTTGGCGCTGTGCAAAGCGCCGAACGATGCTCCGCAGGTGTAGATCATGGTGTCCGTGCTGCTGGTAGTGCGGATATAGGGCACTACTTCGTTGTACACGTATTCGTTGAACTGGTTATGCCGGATGGATTTATGCCGCGGGTCCATCTGGTTGTTCAGCCAGCTTTCGTTATTGATGCTGTTGATGGAATATACTTTCAATTTTCCCTGGTCGATGAATGGCTGCAGTGCGTCGATGAGCTGGAAGCGTTCATACTCCAGGTAATCTGCGGCGGCGGTTGGTACCAGCAACAATGCAAATCCATAATGGCCATAAGTAACTATCGGCATGTCTTTGTTCAGTGCAGGACTGTACCAGGAGAAGAGATTGCGTTCCATTCTATTCGGTTTATTGTTTTGCGGGATTGTACTCCTTTTTCTTCGCGGGCCATTTCTGCACGTATTGGCTGATCATGCTCCTGATATAATCACTTTCAGGATATATGGTGGCATATGTTTTCAATTCTTCGGTCGATGATATGGAAACGTCCGTGGGCACATAGCCCATGCCGCAAAACCTGCCCTGCTCCATGAGGATAAAGCTTTGCTCGCCGGGTCGGCGGCCTTCGTCTACCACCGCATATGTTGGCAGTTGTTGTTGCAGGCTTTGGAGGGCAAGCCGCACCCGTTCGTTGTAAATATCGGGTGGATCGATGGATATGGTTGCACCTGATTGCACTTCTACCACGGCGGATTTATCTACGAAACACAAGCGCGAGTCGAGGTTGAATTCGCGGATGAGCTTATGCAGCCGGTTATGTCCATCGAGGAAGAGATTGAACGTATATAGGGAGGGCAGTTGCTTTTTCTTTTTTTCGATGACCAGCCGCAGGTATCCTTTCCGGTCTTCGAAACAATACAATCCGTAAACCGGCATAAAGCGTTTCTGGCTTACGTTGAACGCGGGCCAAAGGCGGCGGATCTCAATGCTCTCCAAAATAGCCGCCATCAGTTCGGTGCCGCAGCTTTGGTAGCTGATGTGGTGAATGGTGCGTAGGAACTCCTGGCGTTGCTTACCCGTACCATTATGCGTAAAATGACTGCTCACCCGGTGCTTCAGGTTCTTGGCCTTGCCCACATACACCACCTTGCCTTTCTGGTCGTGGAAGTAATAAACGCCCGGTGTATAGGGCAGCTGGTCGACCTGTTCTTTAGGCAGGTTGGGCGGAAGGCTTTGCTCCCGGGCATGCCGTTTCAGGAACTTTTCGACGCAGTCGGCACCCCCGCTCCGTAACAGGTGCTCGAACAGCATGACCGTTGCATTGGCATCGCCGCCCGCGCGGTGGCGGTTGTACACTGGTATGTCGAGGTGGCGGCACAAATTGCCCAGGCTATAGGAGGGCAGGCCGGGAATCACGTGGCGGCCAAGCCTAACGGTGCAAAGTTTACGGCAATTGAGCTCATAACCTGCCAGTTGCAGGTGGTGTTTCAGGAAGGAGTAATCGAAATTAACGTTATGGGCTACGAACACCCTGCCTTCGAGCAGCCGGGCTATGCGGCCCGCCACCTGGTCAAAAAGAGGTGCTTCGGCCACCATTTGCTGGTTGATACCGGTAAGGGCGGAAATGTACAGGGGAATCTTTTGGAGGGGGTTGATGAGGGTCTGGTACCGGCCCTCCACCTCCCGGCCGTTGTGCAACACAATAGCTACTTCTGTAATAGCGTTATTAGCTGCGTATCCGCCTGTTGTTTCGATATCGACGATTGCGTACATGCTGGTTGATAAAGGTAACAAAAGACGGATTTTCAGTTACAACGAATTTTAATCCTAACCCTGCCGAAAACGGAATATTTGGTCCAAACCCTAATGGTTTAACCTAAAAATCCAATTTCATGAAAATCTTTACCCCCTCCAGGCAGGAGTCCGTACTGCTTACAGCGGTAACGCTGGTGTACTTTATCGCGATCCTGGCCTTTGCTTACCTGTACGTGAAAGCATAAACCGACCAACGCATTTAAAGCCGTTAATACCCTGGGATAGCCATGCCCCGGGTATTTTAGTTTTAGGAAGATGATGGCTGGCAAAAAGGTCACCGATGTTTGGGGGCCACTATCCGATTAGCGCACCTCACCGCCACATTCCGGATGTTACGGATACCTGGCAGGCCAACAGGGTCCGGCGGCTCCTTTCTTCTACTGACTGGCCGCCCGGCGCGCACACCCCCGGATATTTAAGTTTAATATGCGATAGTCAGCCGGCGGAGGTATCCGGATGTTTATAGATCCTTAGTCCCCTAACCTTGGGATTTAGTCCGGGGCCCGTTTGGTAAAAATACCTCCTGAAATTCGTAGCCTTACTATTACCTTTGCCGTGCTGAATGGCTCGCCCGTTAAAAAATTGTTTAGTGGATAATTTTTCTTGCAGCTCTCAGCGGTGAATAGTATATTAGAGTCACGTTAATCCCCTCCCTCTGATCGTAGAATACTCCCGATCCGTAGAGAAACCATCCCAAATCACCAGTACTCCTTTGAAGATCTATCGATCTGTATCTGTATGGTTTCACTATTAAAAACTACGTATGAAAAAAGCAAGTTCTAATCACCACATGGGAGAAAACACTAAGGTTGCCCTGTACGCTGCCGGATTCCTTAGCCTGGTGATGGCCCTATCCTACCTGTACTGGTTTGCATAAGGTGCCTGCGCCTATGGCAATAGTTTTACTCCACTTCTGCTATAATTGAACAATCACTTTTGTTCAGGGATTTCTTTTTATTATCCTTAATTGTGATGTCCCCGTTGGCTTCTCTCGGCTAACAAATCTTACTTTTGCCATCGTTCAAGAATTAACATGGAACTGAGTAAGAATTATAATCCGTCGGGAGTCGACGATAAATGGTATAACCACTGGGTTGGCAGCGGCTATTTTGCCAGCAAGCCAGACCACAGGGAATCCTATACGATCGTTATACCACCTCCCAATGTTACCGGCGTGCTGCACATGGGGCACTGCCTTAATAATACTATCCAGGACATACTGGTGCGGCGCGCCCGCATGCAGGGAAAAAACGCCTGCTGGGTACCCGGCACCGACCACGCCTCCATTGCCACCGAAGCCAAAGTGGTGGGCATGCTGCGCGAAAAAGGCATCAGTAAATCATCCCTCAGCCGCGATGAATTTCTGCAATACGCCTGGGAATGGAAAGAAAAATACGGCGGCATCATCCTGCAACAGTTGCGCCGCCTCGGCTGCAGCCTCGATTGGGACCGCACCACCTTTACCATGGACCCACACTATTACCGCTCGGTAATGGAAGTGTTCGTTGACCTGTACAACAAAGGTCATATCTACCGCGGTAAGCGCATGATACATTGGGACCCCAAAGCCAAAACGGCCCTGAGCGATGAAGAAGTGATCTACCGCGAAGTAAATTCCAAACTATACCATCTTAAATACTTCCTGGAAGACGCTAACGGGAATGGACAGTCGAAGGAATACATCACGATCGCCACGGTAAGGCCCGAGACCATCTTAGGTGATACAGCTATTTGCGTGCACCCCAACGATGAGCGCTACCGCCACCTCCACGGGCGCCATGCATTTGTGCCGCTCATCAACCGGCGCATTCCTGTTATCCTCGATGAATATGTAACGATGGAATTCGGGACGGGCGCGCTGAAAGTAACGCCGGCACACGATATGAACGACTATCAGCTCGGCCAGAAGCACGGCCTGGAGGCGATAGACATTCTCACCGAAGACGGCAGGCTGAACGAAGCAGCACAGCTATACGTAGGTGAAGACCGGTTCGAGGCCCGAAAAAAAATAGCAAAGGAACTCGAAGAAAAAGGACACCTGGTAAAAACAGAGGACTACACCAACCAGCTCGGCTTTTCAGAAAGAACTGAAGCCGTAGTGGAGCCACGCCTTTCGCTGCAATGGTGGGTGAGCATGAAAAAGATCTCGGAGCCCGCTTTGCGCGCGGTGATGGAAGACGATATTAAGTTCTATCCCGTTAAGTTCAAGAACATGTACCGCGCATGGATGGAAAACATCCGCGACTGGTGCATCAGCCGCCAGTTGTGGTGGGGCCATCGCGTGCCCGCCTGGTACGCGCCGGATGGCAGCTTTGAAGTAGCGGAAACGAAAGAAAAAGCGTACGAGCAGTTCAAACGCAAGGGCGCGACATTCAGCATAGACGCGTTGCAACAGGATGAAGATTGTCTCGATACCTGGTTCTCCTCCTGGCTCTGGCCTATTGAAGTGTTCAGGGGAATTTCCGAGCCAGGCAATAAGGACATTCAATATTATTATCCCACCAATACCCTGGTTACCGCGCCGGAGATCATTTTCTTTTGGGTAGCACGCATGATCATGGCAGGGTTCGAATACAAAGATCACAAACCTTTCACTGAGGTTTATTTTACCGGTATCGTGCGCGACAAGCTCGGACGCAAAATGAGCAAGCAACTCGGCAACTCGCCGGACCTGCTGGGATTGATCGATCAATACGGTGCGGATGCGGTGCGCTTCGGTATTATGATCGCCTCACCGGCGGGTAACGATCTGCTGTTCGATGACTCAAGCCTCGAGCAGGGCCGCAACTTCAATAACAAGCTGTGGAATGCGATGAAGCTGGTGCGCATGTGGAATGAAAAGTTGGGGCAGGAAAACTCCAATGGAAACTCCGGAAGCACTGCAAATGCCAACGCAGCGTTTGCCGTTGCATGGTTTGAAAATAAACTGAACGATACGCGTGCAGACCTGGAACAAATGTTCAAAGAGTTCAGGCTTAGCGAGGCATTGAAAACAATTTATTCCCTTACCTGGGATGATTTCTGCAGTTGGTACCTGGAATGGGTAAAGCCCGCTCCCGGCGAATGGATGAACATGGCGGTGTATGAAAAAACCATACAATTCTTCGAACAATTGCTGCAATTGCTGCATCCCTTTATGCCCTTTATTACCGAAGAGATTTATCACCTCCTGAAAGAAAGAAAACCTGGCGATGATATTTGCATCCGCCCATATGATGCTGTTGTACCCGCCGATAAAAAGATCCTGGAAGAAGGGGAATTGCTGAAGCAGGTTATTACCGCAATCCGCGACGCAAGAGTAAAAAACAATCTCAAATCAAAAGAAACGATACAACTGCATATACAAACCGCCAACGAAACCTCTTTTAAAGCAGTCGAGAGCATCTTGCTGAAGCAGGTGAATGCAGACAATCTTTCCTTTACGCGCGATGCCGTTGCCAATACCATTCCCGTTGTTACGGGAAAGGACAAATTTTACTTGCAAACTGCAACTGCCATCGACAGCTCATCTCACAAAGAGCAATTGGTGAAAGACCTGGAATACTTAAAAGGATTTTTGATTTCGGTGGATAAGAAATTGGGCAATGAAAAGTTCGTGCAGAATGCCAAGCCTGAGGTGGTAGCACTGGAGCAAAAGAAGCGGGCAGATGCGGAAGCGAAGATTAAGGCTATTGAAGAGAGTTTGGCAGGGTTGTGATCATCTGTGCTTTCTTTACCGTGATAACAAATTCACCGGCAATATAAACTCCCATTGATTAGGCCCGCGGCGTTCCAAATCCCGGTTCAGCAACCTGCTATACCGTATCCCAAAGCTCACGTTCAACTGGTTCCACCATTTGGTATCGAAAAATATTTCCGTTCCATACGACCGGAAATCCAAATCGACCAATACGCGGTTTTGCGTATAATCAGCAATACGGGTAAAATCATAATACACGTTCGAACGGATGCGCAGGAAATATACCAGGTTCGCAAATCCCCAATCAGGATATATCAAAGGGAAATGATAATTGGCCCCCAGCTTCCACATCCTGTGGAAGTTATCGGTTGCATATCCCCGTGAGAAAGGAAAACTATTGCTGAAGCGTACATTGCCAAGCGTGTCCCTCCGGTGAAATGCAGCATCCAGCACAAGGTTATGCGTTTGGAAAAATCCTGGCAGGTACAAACTTCCCGAAGCAAGGAATTGGTTTCCTTCCAGGTTGTTCACCGCCCGTTGATACCGCAACGTTAGTGTTTGCGCAAGCCTCGGGTAAATATGCTGGCGCGCTTGCTGCACCTGGTTGCTGAAGTTGACGATGCCGCTGATGTAACCAAACCCCCGGTTATCGAAAGTATCTTTGGAAGCTCCCTTAAAGAAGCGTTTGTTGAACACGTAATCGCTGCCGAACGACAGCCGCGTAAAATTTTTTCCAGCGGTAAGATTTAAGGGGATGGTAAAGCCTACCCTTGTTTCGGCCTCGTTCCAGAATACAAGCCCGGAATTGGTCCTTAACCTGGCTAGCCTGTCGAAGGTATAGGTAAACCCAAGCCTTAAATAAGGAAACCATCCGCCATATAAGGTAGACAGCCCAACCTGCTTGTATCTTTCATTAGTGTTATAATTGAAAAAAAGCTCGGTCTCCAGCGTATTCAGTATGTTCTGGCTCACGAATGAAAAAGTATAATCGGGATCGCTGATGTAGGGCCGGCGGCTGTGAAAATTGAACAGCCTGAATGATTTTGAATATTCCTTTACCTGTAACTGGCGGTCAGGCACGTTCGCTAATAAATTGCTGGTATCGGTTTCAACGGTGTTTACATTGAAGGTGGAATTGGGTGTCAGGGCCGCCCTGCCTGTGCGGGCACTCCTGTCGCTAAACATCAGCCGGTATCCCGCCGAGGTAAATTGCGTCCATACTTGTCTTCCATTGAGCGTGTTCAATTGATAGCTGCCGGTTTCCTGGCTCGTGTCTGTAACAGCGAATACCACGCCTTCTGCCCAGCCAAACAATTTATCGGTCGTGCCGTCGGAAGCAGTAAAGTAAATCGTACCGCCCTCCACCCAGGGAAAGCCTATTACGTTCCAGGTAAAAGGCAGCAGGAATTCACTGCGGCCGGTGCCTGTATGAGTAAGCGCCAGCGACATCTTGCCTTCGCGGTTGCGCACCGCGCTTACAATTTGCTGCGCATCGAAAAATTTCGGGTAGGTATAAAACAGTCCGTCGGGATTACGCACCACTGTTTTAATGGTGCCATTGGCATCGAGCAAATGCAATGCACTGTTGCCCTGTACATCCACGTGCACCGCAACGATCATATTGCCATCAGCAGAAATGTCCGGCGCAAAATAACGCTGGCGTTTGGTGACGGAATGTTGCCGACCGGTTTCTACATCCAGCAATTTAATATCACTGTAATCCCTCCACGCCCACCGGATATCAGGGCGAAAGGCTGCATACACGATCCTGCCATTGCGGTAAGAAAAATAATTATCTATCGAAATATCCCTGATGCGCACATTCTTCTTATTGCCGTTTTCTTCTATTACAAAGCGCGGCCTGCGTTTGTAGCTGGTCTCCATGTACACCACGCGCTTATCGTCCATCCAGTAAGGATATTCCTGGTCGGCCAAAAAATGTTTTGCATTGTCGGCCGGCAGCTTCCCGGTATTTTGCATTTGCTGGCGGAAATAGTCCAATGCATTTTTCCTGAATTGCTGGTAATTAAGACCGGTCTCACGTTGAATGGCTTTTTGCCAGGGATAGAACAATCCTTTGAACGAAGCGGCATCGCCTGATACTTTTTTCCAGAAATCTGCTCCGTACTTTTCATAACCATAAGCAGTGAGCATATAACCCAGGTGATAGTGATCCGGCACAAAATCCCTCAGCGATCCGTTGCGCAGCTTCATCCACGAATAATCTTTGTTTGCCCTCCACAATGCGCGGTAATCGTTGAAGAAAAACGGCAGCCTTCCCCTGCCCTGGTTACTAACCTTGGTTTCGTTGTACACCGCATCACCTTCAAAAAACCAATCGGGCACTACCAATGCATTGGCCAGCGCCTGCCCTTCTTCGCCAAACAAAACATAAAATGCTTTAGAGAGGCCGCGGTTGAAATTATTGTATTGCTGCACGTGGCGGTATTCGTGCGTGGCCAGGTTGTCGGGCCAGGGAATGCTGCCCAGTTCGAAGCTGTTTTGCCTCGGCGTCATTTGAAACTCGGAGCGGAAAGGTCCTAATGCCACGTATGCATTGGAAATGGTAGTGGCTGGTTGCAGCACGATGTTGATCTTGCGATGACGGTTGCCGATGCTGGAATTGGTATACCTGTCCAGCACGTGCACCAGGTTGGCGATGCGTTGCGCGGGCGTATCGAGGTTACCTGGAAAAATGATGCGGGCGGTATCTGTATTTAATTGTTTCCACTTTACCGATGGCGGGTGCCCTCCGAATTGCTGGGCCGAAACAAATTGTGCTATCGCAAGGGTGAGAATGAGTGCAGTCAGCCGGTACATGCAGCAAAAAATGTTTTGGATAAATGTACGATGAATGAATGCAAATCGCTCTAATTTCTTGTATATTGAAAACGATGAAAAGACTAACAACATTACTGTTGACAGGCGTCGCTATTATTTCGTTGCTTCCACTGCCGGTGTGGGGCCAGGAGCAGGTGCTGGTGCCCTACCGGGTGGGCGATAAATGGGGATATTCCGACCTGGCGGGCAACCTGGTGATACAGCCGCAATACGCGGACGCGCTTCCCTTTAACAAAGGACACGCCGCGCACTATTATTTAGGCGATACAAGCTTCTACCGCGATATATGGCTGATCAACATCGATAAAAAGCGCGGGTATGTGCACCGGAATGGAACGGAATACTTTAAATGAACCAAGCAATACCTTTGCAGCATGAACGATGTACTCATGATACGCACGGCCGGCCTGGAGGATATCAATACCATCGGGTACCTCGCCTACCAGGTATGGCCAACCGCTTATAAGGACATTCTGACCTTCGAGCAACTGCATTACATGCTGCAGCATTTCTACAGCCCCGCCTCGTTGCGCGAGCAGATGGTTTCCAAACAGCACGTTTTTGTAATAGCAGAAAAAGAAGACGATCAGCCGCTCGGCTTCGCGTCTTATTCAGCAATTAAAGAAGGCGTATACAAACTGCACAAGCTGTACGTATTACCCTTGATACAGGGAAAAAATGTAGGAAGGACCCTGCTGGAAGCAGTGGAGGACGATTGCCGCGAACTCGGCGCAAAAAAATTAATACTGAACGTAAACCGCTTCAACAAAGCAAAACACTTCTACGAAAAATTGGGATATGCCATCACCGGCGAAGAAAAAGTAGACATCGGCAATGGCTTCGTGCAGGACGATTATGTCATGGAAAAAGACCTTGGACGCGGGTTCGAGCCATTTTAATATCAGCCGGCAATTTTATTAATGACCTATTGACCCAATGACTTATTGACTATCGACTTTTCCTCACTTCCTTCGCATTGCCGCCGCCTTCATTTCCGATGCAAGGCCCGATCCCAGATATCTTTCAATGCCCGCGTGCACCAGGTAGATCACCGGCGTCATAATAATCGCTATTACAAATTTGTACATATAGTTGCCCACGCAGGTGCTTAACACCTGGCTTAGCGGCCATGCCTTGCCCTGCGGCAGTGCATAAAACGCAATGAACAATACCAGGAAACTATCGATCAGTTGCGAGACCAGCGTGGATACCGTAGCCCTTAGCCATATCTTTTTTTCGCCGGTGGCTTCCTTGATCTTATGGAACACGAACACATCCAGTACCTGCGATACCAGGAAGGCAATAAGCGAGGCGATAATAATTGACTGGCTTTGCCCGAAGATGCCCGAAAAAGCCTTGTCGCTATCAGGCACTCCATTGAAATAATCCTTTGCCCAGAAATCGGCCGGCGTTAACCCGATGGCCGCACTGAACATGAGAAAGGCGTACGCAATGAGTATGATGGTAAGAAATGATAACAGCCGCACGCCGCGTGGGCCATAATATTCATTAATGATGTCCGTCATAATGAACACCACCGGCCATAGCATAACCCCCGCCGTTAGATTGAACGAGAAATTATTTCCAAAGAATACCAGGTTGGCCGGCTCGAAGCCCAGGCTTTTTTCCAGCGAGAACAATTTAACGCCGATGATCTCGGCCAGCAACGCATTGGTAATAAAAAATCCGCCCAGCACAATGAACAGGCGGGTGGATTTGTCTTTGATAATGTTGTGGATCATTATATGACCAGGTAAAGTTGAAGGATCAAAAAAATGAAATTAACAATTGCCAGCCAAACGGGTACATACATACTTAGTGTGCGCCTTCGCACCAGCAGGTATGTGTACGCCAGGTTCACCAACCCGTTCACCACAAACGACAGCACCAGCCCCGCAATGATCACGGTAGATACGAAAGAATACTGCGGCATGGCCGGCAGGTACCGCATAATCCATACCAGCAAAAGGCAGACGTTACAGATAAAGGCAACGCGCGACAAAAACGCGAGACGGTACATAGATTCAATTATAACGGGCAATAACTACAAATTGCTGACTGCCAACTGCCGAAAATAGCATTATTTTGCCGGGAATAATTCCTAGCAAATGAACTCATCCTTTTTGAAATGGCTTTGGAAGAGTGCTAAACCACACATTCTGCCTATAGTAGTATTTCTTTTAGTAGCTGTAATTTATTGTCAGCCCGCTTTGCAAGGAAAGGTTTTAAATCAACACGACGTGGTTGGTTATTACGGTATGGCAAAGCAATCTGAAGAATATAAAGAAAAGTACGGCTACTACCCGTTATGGACCAATAGCCTATTTAGTGGAATGCCGGCATATACCATTGCCATTACGAGCAAATACGAAAAAACGTCCAAATTTCTAAATAACCCTACCAAATATGTGTTTTTCGACACACTGAGACTTTGGTTACCAAACCCAGCAGATTTCTTTTTCTATGGGTGTGTGTGTTTTTATTTTCTTTGCACTGTACTAGGGCTACGCAGCTGGCTAGCTGTATTAGGATCATTAGCCTTTGCTTATAGCTCCTACAGTGCGATTATACTAGCGGTAGGCCATGAAAGTAAAATGCAAGCGTTGATGGTTGCGCCAGCAGTTATTGCAAGCGTATTGCTGTTATTCCAAAGAAAATATCTCTGGGGAAGCGGGTTATTAGCACTGTTCTTTAGTTTTCAGATAGGATGCCAGCATCTACAGGTTGTATACTATACACTTATTATTCTAGGCTTCTTCACCGTTGTTCAACTTATCAAGAGTTACAAAGAAGGATATTTAAGAAATACAATATTTGCTATTATTTTGGCGACCGTAAGTGGTTTTATTGGTTTTAGCATATATGCCGTAAGTCTGTTGCCGATAAGAGAATATACTGAAGAAACGATGCGAGGCGGCCGATCAGAACTTACTAAGACTAATGATCCCAATGCTACTAAAGACGGTCTCGACAAGGAATACGCATTTCGTTGGAGTTATGGTGTTGCCGAAACGTTTACCTTGCTCGTACCTGGGGTATATGGAGGAGGAGAGGCAGGGCGCGAATATAAAACCAATGCAGAGTTTGTTGAACGCATGGCCGAAGTAGGCATGCCCGAAGAAAACGCACTGCAATACGTAAATGCATATTCCTATTGGGGCGATCAACCCAATACCGCGGGACCCGTGTATGTAGGCGCGGTAATATGCTTCCTGTTCATCTTTGGCATGGTGTACCTGAAGAGCTGGCATAAATGGTGGATATTTGCTGCCGTTGTCATTGGAATATTGCTGGCATGGGGCAGGCATTTTTCCGCGTTTAATTATTTCCTGTTCGATTACCTTCCCATGTACAATAAGTTCAGGGCGCCTTCGGTTTCATTGGTAATACCTCAATTGCTGATGCCCCTGCTAAGCGTTCTGGCGCTCGATAAATTATTGAATGCGCAAGCATCGCGTGATGAACTGTTCAAAAAATTCAAACAATCATTGTACGTCACCGGCGGCTTGTTCGTGCTATTGGGACTCTTTTATTTCTCAGCCGATTTCAGGGGAAAGAATGATACCCGCATCCGGGACAGCTTCACTCAAAATTATCAATACCAGCTAAGCCAGGGACAGCAACCCACGCCGCAGGTGCAACAGCAGGCAGTTGCCTTTGGACAATCGGTGGTAAAGGCCCTGGAGGAAGACCGCAAATCATTATTCATTAAAGATTATTTCCGCTCGCTGATATTCGTGGTATTGGCAGCCGTATTGCTTGGCCTGTTCATCAAAAATAAATTGAAACCCTTGCCGCTGATGATCGGCATGCTGCTGCTAAGCACCATTGACCTGCTGGCCTACGATGTGCGTTACCTGAACCACGATAATTTTGTTGAAGAGGATGAATTTAATTCGGTGTTCATACCCACCGCCGCAGATCAACAGATACTCTCCGATCCTGCAAAACCTTTCCGTGTGTTCGACCAGACCGATGAACAAAACGGGCCGTTCAACAGTTCCCGGGCATCATACTTCCATAATTCCGTAGGTGGATACCATCCTGCCAAGTTGGGATTATACAACGACCTGATAGAATACCATCTCGCAAACATGAACCTGAACGTGTTCAATATGCTGAACACGAAATATTTCATGATGAACGATCCCCAAACGCGGCAACCGGTGGTGCAGGTAAATCCCGCTGCATTCGGGCCGGCTTGGTTCGTAAGGCACACGCATTTTGTAAAGAATGCCGATGAAGAGATCAAAGCGCTCGACAGCATATCCCTGAGAGATACCGTTATTGTGCAGGAGAGCCTGAAAGGCAAGATACCATTCCAACCGCAGTTTGATTCTGCCGCTACCATACAGGTAACGGAATACCTGAACGATAAAATAACATACAAGGTTTCTGCGGCTACCAACCAGTTTGCCGTGTTCAGCGAGATCTATTACCCGAGAGGATGGAATGCCTTCATCGATGGTAAACAGACCGAGCATATCAAAGTGAATTATGCCCTGCGCGGCATGGCGGTGCCGGCGGGCCAGCATACCATCGAGTTCAGGTTCGAACCAGCTTCGTATGAAACGGGCAATACGCTCATGCTCATTGCCACCATTTTAACCTTTGCGCTATTGATAGCGGCGATTGCCATGGAAGTGCGCAAGAGAAGGGCCGGCCAAGGCGCCCCCCAGGCCAAAACAAAGTAATTTACAGGCCCCGGCTTTAACCGGGGCTTCCTGTTAACACATGCGAACCGTTGTAAGCATTGTTTCGTATCATTTCCTCCCGGCCGTGGCTGGCGGACAAAAGGCCATTGCCATTTTTCATAAATACCTCGCGAAGCGCGTACGTCTTATTTGCGTGAGCGTGCAAAACAACGATGCATCGAAGGCCGAGGGATATGAACTGAGAAAGGCGTTGTCCGATTCGCGGCTTCGCTACATCAATCCATTTTATTTTTTTACCCTCCGGCGCGTATTGAAACAAACGGGCGCTTCAGCATTACTGATCGAGCAGCCTTACTACGGATGGCTGGCCAGCCTGCTGAAATGGTTTACCGGTACTTATTTAATAGTACGTTCGCACAACATCGAAAGCCTGCGCTTTCGCTCGGTAGGCAAATGGTGGTGGCGCATCATGTGGTGGTATGAACGCTTCACGCACCGGCGCGCCCACCTGAACATTTTTATCCAGGACCAGGACAGGGAATACGCCATCCGGCATTTTGGACTAGACGCCTCGCGTTGCGTTACGGTGTTGTACGGTGTGGAGTGGAATGAACCCCCTCCTGCAACCGAGCGCCACGCCGCTTCGCAACAATTGCGCATACGGCACAATATACCGTCCGGCGATACCATCCTGCTGTTCAATGGCGCCTTCAATTACAAACCCAACCTGGAGGCATTACAACGCATCATCGATACCATTCATCCCATCTTACAAAAGGCAGGCCTGCGGTACCATATCATTATTTGCGGAAAGGACATACCCTCAGAAATTATGAATAAGAAAGGATTAGACCCCGGAATCATCATTGCGGGATTCGTGGACGATATCGGCCTGTACCTTAAAGGGTCCGACATATTCCTGAACCCCGTGATCGGCGGTGGCGGAATCAAGACAAAGCTGGTAGAAGCCCTGGCCTATAACCTGCATGCGGTTTCAACGGCGGATGGGGCCATTGGCATAGATCCCGAGGTTTGCGGTGGCAAACTTTTGATTGCCCCGGACAATGCCTGGGACGTTTTTTGCGATAAGGTGGTAGCGGCAGCCCGGTTGCAGGGCGATATTCCCCCGGCCTTCTTCCGGCATTTCGATTGGGATGCGGCCATACAACGCTTAATGGAACACCTTGAAAACAAAAAAACTGGCTCTATCCGGGAGCCAGCTTAAAGTAGGGGGTACTTCGACTATAGGTTTAGGGGGCCTATAATAATTTTGGGTTCTATTCAAATCTACAATTAACCCTCTGTTGGTGCGGGCAAACTTAGTAAGTGTGCGAAATCGGCGGATAAGTGCGGCAAATCGGGCGATAGGTGTTCATCAGCGGCCCTCGAAAAGTGCCAGGAAATCATCCTTGCGGCGGGTGGCCACTTCTAAGATGCTTCCATCGGTCATGATTACCTGCCCTCCCCTGCCCTTATTGTATTTCTTAATGTAATTAAGATTGATAATGTGCGAATTGTGAATGCGGAAGAACAATTTATCGGGCAACATTTCTTCGTATTGCCGGATAGTGCGCGATGAAATATGCTTTTGGCCGTCGTTGGTAAAAATGTAAGTATAGTTACCCTTGGCCTCGAACCGTATGATGTCTTTAGTAGATTGAAACACAAACCCGTCCTGGGTAGGCAGGGCGATCTTGGGCGTGGCCGTACGGCTGGGATGAATGTTCTGCAACAGGTTGGCCAGTTGCCGGTTGAGGTTTTTGAGGTGAATTTTTTCGGAAGCTTTTTTTACGGCGGTCTTTAGTTCTTCTATGTCCACCGGTTTCAGCAGGTAATCCAGCGCGCTGTACCGGAAAGCCTTGAGCGTATACTCATCAAAGGCGGTAATAAAAATGATCTCGAAGTTTACGGGCATCAGCTTATCCAGCAGGTCGAACGCGTTGCCATAGGGCATTTCGATATCGAGGAACAGCAGGTCGGGGTTTTCGTTGGATACCACTTTTGACGCTTCTTCCGCGCTGCCAGCTTCTCCGGCTATGCTTACTTCCGGGCAAAAATCGGTTAGAAGAGACCGTAAGACTTTACGGTTCTTTGGTTCGTCGTCAACGATGATCGCTCGAATCATGAATTGAAATTACTCAGTCTGTTGTAAAGGAAAACTTATAATTACCCTTGTTCCCGTGCCGGCGCCATTTCCATCTTCCAGGTCGTAAATGTGGATGGTAATGGCCCGGGCATTGTGTTTGTTCATCAGTTCCACCCTGTCGCTCGTAAGCGAAATGCCTTTCGATTGGTATTCGATCGGATTGTTGCTTTTATGCGACCGCGCTACTTTTCGTCCCACCCCATTGTCTTCGATCACGCAATCCAGTTGGTTGCCCGCCTTTTTAAAAGCAACAACGACCTTCCCGTTGTTATCATGGCGGTACCTTATGCCATGCCTTACGCAATTTTCCACGAATGGCTGCAATATCATCGGCGGAATGAAACATGCTTCCGGATTAAGGGCGGGATCTGCGCTTACTTCGAATGAGAACTTATTTTCCAGCCTGATCTTTTCAAGTTGCAGATAGGTGGATAAATAACTGATCTCCTCTGCCAAGCTAATTTCGTGCCGTGTTGATATGTCGAGCGTTTGCCGAATGAGCCTCGAAAAGCCTGTGATGAATTTGTTGGCACCTTCAATGTCCTTGTCCATTACATAGTGCTGGATGGAATTCAGGCTGTTGAAAATAAAATGGGGGTTCATCTGCGATTTAAGCGCCAATTGTTCCAGCGAAGCGATCTTTTTCCTGATGTTGTTTTTTTCCGCTTCCTGTCCCTTGATCACGCGAATGCGCCAAGCAAGCAGCAACCACACAATTGTTACCGATACGATGGTAAACAGTACCTGGAACCAGGTTTTTTGCCAGAGTTGTTTTTCGATGCTGAAGGGAACCGAAAGCACCTCGCTCTTAATACCGAATTTATTGATGGCCTGGATCTGCAGCCGGTAATCGCCGCCCGGAAGCGTGGGATAGCTAAGTGCATTTTCCCTTGTTTGCTTCCAGGCGCTGTCGAGGCCCAGCAACCGGTACTCATAACGTATATCGCCACCCGAACGGTAAGATATGCCCGCAAATTCAAAACGGATGTTGTTGTCTTTGTTAGGTAAATGAAAGGCCTCGCCCGTCCATGGCAGCCTGCGGCCGGACACCATAATATTATCCAGGTGCAGATCGATGCCGGCATTAATTGCAACCATGGTTTTATCGAAGATGCTAACTCCTTCCGGAGTGGCCACCGCTACCATGGTGCTGTCTGCTAATACCGCATTAATGATGTTGGATGCAAGCTCGTTAGACAGTTTCAGGTCGGGTACGGGTTGCAGGGGATTGCTGATGTTTATTTTCTGCAAACCCTTATTGGTGCCCACCCACAATTCGTTTTTGTAAATATCCAGCGTTCGGCAAATATTGCTGATCAGCCCTGTTTGCTCGGTAAGACTGCTAAGGATTTTTCTTCCGCTGTAAGCAAACAGCCCTGAGTAGGTAGCCACCCATAACGTGCCATCGCGCGCCTGGCCTATATCCATGATACGGCCCCGGAATTGCGGAATGGAATCGCCCATGTCTATAATGGTTCCATTTTTTAAATGTAAAAACAAACCGTCCAGCGTTCCTATGTACACCGTATCATTTTCATAAAATACGGTGGTGGAACGTTCGTGCCAGATGGTATCCAGTGGCTGGCAGGTTTTGGAGTTAAACCAAATAACATCGCGGCCGGTTGCTATCAGCATACTGTCGCCGCGTACTCTTATCATAGCCTTACTGGAAAGCCCGTGGTAACCGTCTATCAGCGTGAAGTTGGGTGTTAAACGGTCTATCCTTCCATCAGTGGCCATCAGTATGGTGCCAGAATTTTCTACCTCAAGGTCCGTAACGCGTTCGGGCAAGCCCCGGTACAGCCTGTACACGAGTTCCACGCTGTTTCGTTCTTTTGGTACGGTATACAGCGTGGCCATGTCGGCGCCTACCAGCCAGCCGTTCCTGAACTTAGCCAGCGAGTATGCTCCGAGACTGTTACCATCCCGGTCCATTAAGCCAAGGTTTGCAATAAAGGCCGAGTTGAGCAGGAAAATGCCGTGGCCGAGTGTACAGAACCAGAAATTGCCCTCGCGGTCCTGGTATACTTTGGATATGGCTTCGCGCGGTAAAAATGTTTGTTTTGCGTGGGTATTAAGATTGCACACTAAGGTACCCGTTTGCGTATTGAAGCTGATCAATGAATCGTTCAGCACATTGATCTTATGCATATTGGTGAACGCATTGTACACTGTGGTTTGATTGCGTTTTCCATCACGGATCCGCACTGTAAAGTTCTCAAAGTCGAACCGCCACACCATTATGCCCTTGCGCATAACGGCAAAACGATGACTATCGAAGGGAAGATTAATGGATTCAATGTATACCATGCGCCCGTCCCTCAATTCATATACTTTTTCCCGGTTCAATACCTGAAACGTTCCGCCGTACACAGTGTCCGCCGACATAAAATTTGCGTCCTGTTCCTTAGCCGTGGCAAATACCGTAATATGATTATCCGGCCTGATCAGATGGATACGCTTGTTCTGCACCACCAGTATATTCCCTTGCCTGTCTTCAGCAAAATAGAGAACGTGCCCCGAAGGCTTTATTGTGCGGAGTACCGGGTCGTTCTGCTGGTTGTAAATCTTTCCATTGTAATAATAGCACACCGATTTATTAAAAGGGGCCATCCATATTCTTCCCTTCGAGTCTTCGAACATTTCCAGCACCTGGTTGTCCGGCAATCCATGAATAGTGCTGAAATTTTTGAAATGCGTTCCATCGAACCTGCTTACGCCGGTTTCGGTACCGAACCATAAAAAGCCCTGCCGGTCCTGTAACATGCTGTACACGGTGGAGCCGGCCAATCCATGCTGTATGTCGTACCGCGTATAACTGTATTCCTGCGAGCGCAAACAGGCCGGCAGCAACAGCATCAGCAACATCCATTGAAAAATCCTTACACTCATAGTACCTTATAAAAATAAGGCTTGTTTGCAATGACGCGGGGAGAAAGGGCCAGCAGCCTGGATACATTGCTAACATAGCCGCCCAATTGGGCCCAGGTGTAGCCTGCCCCGCGGCCCCGGAATAATGTATCTATCAGCAGGCATATAGGAAAGACAATGATCTCAAAAACATACACGCCCAGGTTAACCATAAACCAAAACAAACCGAACTCTTTGCGAATCCGCACGAAATTGGAGACCATGATCTGCAGTCCTTTTCGATCGTACAAATTATAATATCCCCTGCCGGTTGATGCAAATGCGGCGTTGGCCGTTTCTCCCTGCAGGTGTATGACCTTATATTGTCCGAACAAACACAATTTGCCCGTTTTTTTCAGTCGGTGGCACCACTCCGCTTCCTCGGCATACAGGAAAAAATCTTCGTCCATCAACCCTGCCTGTTCTATAGCGTTGCGCTTCACCATCAGGAATGCGCCGTTGATCCAGTCTACTTCCACCACGTCATTAGCATGGGGCACGTTGGGCTTGCCCGCGCCCAGCGCAGTCCCCAGCCATTTAATGAAATTACCGAGATAAGGAAGGGGCAGCAGGTAATTTAGTCCCCCGGTTTTGGCATAGTTCCCCGCAATCTGCGCGCTTCCATCGGGATTGACCAATTGAACGCCCGCCGCAACGTATTGCGATTGCATCAATGATCGATAACAATTTTCTATGGCATGGTCGGATATGAGCGTGTCGGGATTTAGCAACAATACCACTTTCCCTTTGGATCTGTTAATACCTGCATTGTTGGCGCGGGCGAAGCCCGCGTTATAATCCATTTGCACCCATTGCAATTGGGGGAAAGATCCGGTGAGCAGTTGTTTGCTATCATCTCCTGAATGGTTGTCCACCACTATTACTTCGAAATTAATATGGGTTTGCGCATATACCGTACGCAGGCAATCGGCCACCAGGCCTGCACTTTTGTAGTTGACGATGATAATGCTGCAATCCATTAGCGTGCACGATTGAACAAATAACTGACGAACATAAACATTTTAGAGAACACGCCCACATTCAGCAATGGGCGCGGAATTTTTTGCTGCACGCGGATGATGCGCCCAACGGCCGCCGGAATGGCTTCGTGGTAGCCGTGTTCCTGCACCTCCGTTTCTTTGCGTATGTGCAAATTGCGCATGAGCCTCCACCAGGCATCGTACACCAGCAGGTTGCTTAAGTGCTTCGTGCCTACTTTCCGCAGCAGGTAAAAGTTCTCCGGTATTTCAACCTCCGGTTTGCGGAAGCTGACCCTGGTCACCTGCCCGGGATTGATGCCGACATTTACCAATGGCTGGTCGATATACACCGGGTCCGTGCCCTCCAGGTACCTGATATAAAAATCGATGTCTACCACCCATTTGATGTTGCGGTCGTACCAGTGCTGCCGGTCGTTGCGGTGTAAGGTAACACTGGGTGGGCCGATGATGTTGCTCGAGAAAAGCGTTACCTTATTTTTCAGCAACATTTTCCAGCGCAACGACGTGATGTTTACGATCTCTTTTTTGCCCGTTTCCTCGTATACATTGCTATAAGCGCAAAAGAAAAACGATGCCTGCGGATGCTGGCGCACCGCATCGGCAAATTGTTGCAGCGCACCGGGTACGGCAAACCAATCGTCGTCGTGCATGAGCTTTATCCATTTGCCCGACGCCCGGCGGATGCCCTCGTTCCAATTCTCGGGGGTGCCGAGCCCAGGCTCATTTTTATAATATGAGAGCGGAAAAGCATCGGCATACTTGCTGCATACTTCCCGCACTTCGGCGCCGGGTGTATCATCCGTAACGATCACTTCAAAATCCCTGAATGTTTGCATGGCAATGGAGTCGAGCAGCCGCTGCAAAAAAGCGGTGCGCGAATAAGCCGGTATGCAAATCGATATGAGGATCTCGTTCATTTCGGCGTTTACAGTTTGGGGTTAGTATCCTTTCTTCTGTTGAAAATTTTGTAAAAAACAAACAACCCGATATAGGGCCACATGCTTGCGTGCAACCAATGGCTTCCCTGGAATATCCAGCGCAGCCTGTTGGCGAAGTGTATATTTTCATTTTTCAGGCGCAACAGCCAATGCTTATAAATGGTCCGGTCGGTATTGGGCGCAATGCTGGCGATTCCAGCTTTCAATGGCATCTCGCTTGCGTGCAATTTGTGCCAGCGAAACGCATACCGCAGCCAATCGTTGCCAAAATTGCCCCAGCGCGTAAGGTGTAAAATGTCTATGCTAAAGGTAACCGCCACTTTATGCCTGCGCGCAATGCGAAAGGAAAAATCGATATCGTAAAAATGAAACCCGTCCAGCAGAGTTTCGTTGAAGGGATTGGCTTCCCACACCGATTTGCGTGCGCACATAAAAACACCATCGGCCGTTACCACTTCGTGCAATTGCACTGCAGGGTCCGGATTGGAATAAGCGCGCCCCGGCAGCTGATCGTTTTGCGGGAACATGATGTTGCTGCAATCGAGCGAAGGAATGCCCGACCACCAGCCCGACAAAGCCTTGCTTTTATATTTTGAACCGGCCACGCCGATGAGTCCCAGTTGCAGATCGTTCTCGAAATACTGTTGAATGATCTTTCCCCACGATGGCGTTTGAAACAGTACGTCTTCGTGCACAAAGCAAAGTATGTCGTAACGGGCTTTGGCCGCTCCCTGGTTATACACATAGGTGATGCCTTTTTTCAATTGCGCATTGTCGGTAAGTATCAATTCCCAGGGAACACCGATGGTTTCATGGATGTTTTTCTCTACCTGCCGCGCCAGCGTTGTATTGATAGAGCAGATTATGACTGAGACCATCGGTTTCTTGTCAAAGTATTGGAGGATTATGTAATATTGCAAACTTATCAAAAACAATGGCAAAAAACCGTGGCAGTTTTCTAAGCAATGTGTGGCATGGGGCGGGATACAGGGCGCGGAAGCTGCTTTCGTCTAACGGCAGCAAGATCGGGCTAAGCCGGTACAAGGCCTGGAAGCTCAAACACCTTCCCTACAATAGCCCGCATACTTACGATCTCAAGGGAACCACCATCCATTTTAACAACGGCCCGGAACTGTTACACAGCCTTAAAGAAATTTTTATCGATGAAGTATACAGGATACCATTTAAAACCAGTACGCCTTACATCATCGATTGCGGGGCCAATATCGGCCTTGCCATATTATATATTACCAGGCAATACCCACAGGCACGCATAGTGGCTTTTGAACCCGACAGCGCCAATTTCTTTTTTTTACAGAAGAATATCCAGAGTAATCAGCTTACCAACGTAGAACTGCGCAAAGAGGCAGTGTGGAATGCAGATACTACATTGCAGTTTGCAAGCGAAGGCACCTTGGGCAGCCGCATTAACCAGGACGGCGGCGGAACGGATACGATAGCCGTAAAGGCCACGCGTTTGAAAAACCTGCTTACGCGCCCCATAGATTTTTTGAAGATGGACATCGAAGGCGCGGAATATGAAGTGCTGAAAGACTGCGCGGACAGCCTGCACCTGGTCGATTTTTTATTTATAGAATTTCACGGATATTTCAACAGGATGCACGAGCTCACCGAAATTTTGCAGATAGTGCAATCGAACCAGTTTGCCTATTACATCCGCGAAGCCGCAGCCGTGTACCCCACTCCGTTTTACCGGAGCAATGCGCCGAAATACCAATACGATATTCAATTGAACATTTTCTGTTTTAAAAATCACTCATAGCAGTATGAATGATCTTGAAAAGATTTTCAGGGAGCACCAGGGCAATCTCATTCATAAATGGGACCACTATTTCGAGATATACGACCGGCATTTCCGCCGGTTCAGGAACGAGCCATTGGTATTGCTGGAAATTGGTGTTTCAAAGGGAGGCTCATTGGAAATGTGGCGCAAGTATTTTGGCGGGCAATGCACCATCATCGGCATCGATATCAATCCCGCCTGCAAACAATTTGAAGATGAGAAAACAAAGATCTTTATCGGCTCGCAGGACGACCGGAACTTTTTGCGCTCGCTCAAACAATCGGTGCCGCGGCCACAGATATTGATAGACGATGGCGGCCACATGATGCACCATTTGCGCATAACCTTCGAAGAATTGTACGATTGGGTAGATGACGATGGCGTGTACCTGGCCGAAGACCTGCATACCTGCTACTGGCCCGTGTACGAGGGCGGCTATAAAAGAAAAAATTCCTTCATGGAATATTGCAAGGGGCTAACCGACCAGTTGAATGCCTGGCATTCGCAGCAACCGGGATTGACCGTGAACGAGTTTACCCGCTCCACGCACTCCATCCATTTTTATGACAGTATTGTCGCAATAGAAAAAAGGAAGATGAAAGCCCCGGGACATTCCTTCTCCGGCAAAAAAGATGCAGCCGATGTAGTGCATGAAGACCCTCGCATCCCCGGCCGGTGGAGGCGATGGAAGAATGAGATTTATAAACGCACGGGAATTCAATTATAGCACGCAGCATCTATGCCGTCACCGCTCATTGGCTGATCGCTTCCAAAAACATCTCCATTCCTTCGCGCTTTGCCTCATCGAACTTGTATTGTATGTACTTTGTATAATATTCCTCGAGGTTGAAGGATGGATGGCTTACTTCGGCCAGTATATTATTGATGTTCTGCACGCCAAAGGCATTGGCTTCATCAAACGCTTCTATAAACTCCGGGTCCAGCTCCTTATTGCTGATCCAGGCCGCGAATACAAAAGGTTTTCCGGTATGTACTTTCCAGGCTTCGCCCAGGTCGTAAATGAATGGGGAGATGCTGCGTTGGGCCAACGCGCGGTCGCCAATGACCAAACCCGCAGTAGTACCTTCAATATCGGATTGATAGTCTGATTGGGTATAGACAAGCTGAGGCTCTATGTGCCAGTGCCGCCGCAATAACAATTTCGCCAGCTCTACCGAGGTCTTGCTCTGGTAATCGAGCAGCACGGTCTTTATTTCCGCAATAGGCACTTCGCTGAACAGGCAAACCGAAGCCACTTGCCCATCGCAGCCGATGCAATAATTGCTGATGACCTTTGCCGTAGGCAGTTTTGGAATAACCGCTACCGGTACCAGCCCCACATCGATGGTATCGTCCAGCAGTTTTGCCGCGATGCCCGTGGGATAGTCCTGCACCAGAACAATATCATTGATCACCGGCGAATGCTGCAGCCCGTACAGCAATGGTTTGGTGTTGAGATAGTTTACAATGCCGACCCTGATCTTCTTATCCAAATTATTGACTTTTAATGGTTGCCAAAAAATTGCAGTACGTTTGTGGCGCAAAATTAATCCCGGGACGGATACGCTTAATTTTTAATTAGGATGGACTTAACTGCTCTTACGGCCATATCTCCTGTTGACGGACGTTACCGCAACCAGGTGCAGCACCTGGACGAATATTTCTCCGAATTCGCCCTGATAAAATACCGGGTATTGGTAGAGGTGGAATATTTCCTTTTTTTGGGCGATAAGAAATTCTTCAACCTGCCCCAGGCCGTGAAAAAAAAGCTGCAGCAGGTGGCGGAGAACTTCAGCATGGAAGACGCCATGACCATCAAACAAACGGAGTCCATTACCAATCACGATGTAAAAGCGGTTGAATACTTTCTCAAATCAAAGCTCGAAGAGGCCAATGCGGGCAATTTAAAAGAGTGGATACACTTTGGCCTTACTTCGCAGGACATCAACAATACCGCCATCCCGCTTTCGTGGAAATATGCCGTGGAATTCGAATACCTGCCTTCCATTCTCAATGTAAATCGGCAGTTGAAGCTGCTGGCCGTTGAATGGAACGACGTGCCGATGCTGGCGCGTACGCATGGCCAGCCAGCCAGTCCTACTGTTTTGGGCAAAGAGCTGATGGTGTTTGTAGAGCGGATAGAAAACCAGGTGGAGCAATTTATTCAAATACCTTTTTCCGCCAAGTTCGGGGGCGCTACCGGCAACTTCAACGCTCACTATGTGGCCTACCCGAAAAAGGATTGGATAAAGCTGGCCAATGAATTCGTGGAGGGGATATTGGGGTTGCAGCGCCAGCAGTTTACCACGCAAATTGAGCATTACGACAGCCTGGCCGCGCATTTCGACGCCATGCGCCGCATCAATAACATACTGATAGATTTTTGCAGGGACATATGGACATATATCGCCTTCGACTACTTTAAGCAGCGCACGAAAAAGGGCGAAGTAGGGTCGTCTACCATGCCGCACAAGGTGAATCCCATCGATTTTGAAAATGCGGAAGGTAATTTCGGTGTTGCCAATGCCCTGCTGGAGCATTTGTCCAATAAGCTGCCCATCTCGAGGCTGCAGCGGGACCTTACAGATTCCACCGTATTAAGGAATATCGGAGTACCGATGGCGCACATTGCCATTGCGCTTAAATCGCTGGAGAAAGGATTGGATAAATTATTATTGAACGAAGAAAAGATCGCACAAGACCTCAATAACAACTGGGCCGTGGTTACCGAGGCCATACAAACCATTTTACGCAGGGAAAATTATCCAGAGCCTTACGAGGCCCTGAAAGAGCTTAGTCGCGGCAAGGAAGGCATCACGGAAAAAGCCATACATCAATTCATCGATGGTTTAAAAATACCCGCCGGCATAAAGAAAGAATTGAAAAAGATAAGGCCGGGAAATTATACGGGTGTGCCGAGGAGTTTATGATTGGAGACCGGGGTTGGCGCCTGAAGAATGTGGGAAGTTGGAGCTTGATTGGAGTTACATCTGCCGCCGGTTGCTTCGGAATAGCAAATTCTGTTTTCCCTCCTCCTCATAATACCCATCGGGTTGAAAGTTATTTTTGAGCAATACCTTTTGGGACGCAATATTTTCAGGATAAGTGACTGCTACTACCGAAGGAAGTTTTAATTCATTGAATGCATAGATCAACCCCGCTTGTACAATCTCGGCCGCATAACCTTTTCCCCAATGATCTTTCAGCAATGCATAACCGATGTGTACGTCGTTTGTATGTTC
Source organism: Chitinophagaceae bacterium (assembly GCA_035628135.1). Taxonomy (GTDB): domain Bacteria; phylum Bacteroidota; class Bacteroidia; order Chitinophagales; family Chitinophagaceae; genus DASPKM01. The sequence goes on from DASPKM010000006.1 coordinate 633,011, forward strand.
CAATGGTAATAAAGAAAAAGTGCCCGCAAATTGATCAGTTGCCTTTTCAAGCAGCGCCCATCTTCCGAGGCCGGGATGCTGTTCATAAAACTCCAGGTTTTCCAACAAGAACAGCCGTGAGCCTTCCCGAGTTTTTACCGGGCGGATGTAGTGCATGATCTCCTCATCGCCGTTAAGAATGAAAAAGGCTTCCTCGTCGTTTAAAGTATACTGGCGAACGTAGAGGCGTTGTGATTGGAAGATCATCTCACACCGCCTCCTTATGTATCTCCGAAGTAAAATGGAACTCGATGGCAGGATTGTTGGTCCGTTCGGTATTCAGGAACCATTCGCTTTGGGCAAGGTACACCGGGTGCCCGTCCTTGTCGACAGCAACGTTGTTCTTGAACCGCATGAACTCTTCCAGCTTGGCAGGATCGTCGCTGGCGATCCAGCAAGCTTTATAATAGGGTTGCGCACGGAACTCGCACGAAGCGCCGTATTCGTGCAACAGCCGGTATTGTATCACTTCAAACTGGAGCTCGCCTACGCAGCCGATGATCTTTTTAGTGCCCCCGAATTGCGTGAACAACTGGGCCACTCCTTCATCGGTCAACTGCAACAAACCCTTTTCCAGTTGCTTGGTCTTCATGGGGTCCTTGTTAACCACTTCCTTGAATATTTCAGGAGAAAACGAGGGAATGCCCGTAAAATAAAAATCCTCGCCTTCTGTAAGCGTGTCGCCGATCTTAAAATTACCGGTGTCGAACAGTCCCACCACATCGCCCGGGTATGCTTCCTGTATCACGTCTTTTTCGCGGGCAAGAAAGCTGTAGGGATTGCTGAACCTAACGTCTTTGCCTAACCGAACATGGTGATAATATTTGTTCCGCTCGAACCTGCCTGAGCAAACGCGCAAAAACGCGATGCGGTCGCGGTGCTTGGGATCGAGGTTGGCATGTATCTTAAACACAAAACCACTGAACTTGCTCTCATTGGGCTCCACCACCCTGCTGGTAACCTTGCGCTCCCGCGGTATGGGTGCAATGCGGATGAAGGTGTCCAGCATTTCTTTTACGCCAAAATTGTTGATGGCGCTGCCGAAGAACACCGGCGCGATCTTTCCCGCCAGGTAATCGTTGGCGTTCAATTGACCATACACGCCATCTATCAGTTCCACGTCTTCGCGCAGCATGGCCGCGTCTTTTTCACCCAGCTTTTCATCGAGCAGGGAATCCGAGAGGTCGTTTATTTTCACTGCGGTGTCGTCCGTGGCCTTGGTATGCGCGGTAAAAAGCAGCAGGCTTTTTTCATCGAGATTATATACACCTTTAAAATCCTTGCCGCTGTTAATAGGCCAGGTCATGGGGTGCAGGTGTATGTTCAGCTCTTTTTCGATCTCTTCCAGCAGGTCGAAGCGGTTTTTACCATCACGGTCGAGCTTATTGATAAAAACGATCACGGGTGTGTCCCGCATGCGGCAAACCTCCATCAGGCGGCGGGTTTGGGCCTCTACCCCGTTTACGCTGTCTACCACCAGGATAACGCTGTCTACCGCGGTGAGGGTGCGATAAGTATCTTCTGCAAAATCCTTGTGGCCGGGCGTGTCCAGCAGGTTAATCAGGTAACCCTTGTACTCGAAGGTCATGACCGAAGTAGCCACGGAAATACCGCGCTGCCGCTCGATCTCCATGAAATCGCTGGTAGCGTGTTTCTTGATCTTATTGCTCTTTACTGCACCCGCGGTTTGAATGGCTCCGCCGAACAGCAGGAACTTTTCGGTAAGGGTGGTTTTACCGGCGTCCGGGTGCGATATGATCGCAAATGTTTTTCGCTTTTCTATTTCTTGTTCGTAGCTCATCCTGATAATTGTATCGAAGCGCGCAAAGTTACGCTATACGGCCCACTCTTTGAGGGGTTTTAACTGGGTTGAGTTTCGTATTTTGAGAACACATGAACCCATTGCTAAGCAATATCATACTGTCTACGGCAAAAAAATCAGCTAAGGGTAAGCCACGGCGCAATTCGACTTACCGGCGGGACGCGCGGCAGCGTTACAAAACCCGGCGTGCGCGCTTCAATCTGTTGAGGGACATTTTTCTGCTGGCAGCCGGTATTTTATGCGCAGGGTTCGGGTTGAAGGGGTTCCTGATACCCAACCACTTTATCGACGGCGGCGCCACGGGCATTTCGTTGATGCTGGAACAACTGACCCCAGCATCGCTTTCAATTTTGCTGATATTGGTAAACCTGCCGTTTATGTTCCTCGGCTATTACCAGATCGGAAAAGAGTTTGCCCTGAAGACAATTTTCGCCATTATCGGGCTGGCGGTTTGCGTTGCAGTAATAGAGTATCCCGTGATCACCAAGGAAAAGTTGCTGATATCGGTATTTGGCGGCTTTTTCCTGGGCGCAGGCATTGGCCTGGCAGTACGTGGGGGCGGGGTATTGGACGGCACCGAAGTGCTGGCGATTTACCTTAGCAAAAAGACCAACCTCAGCATTGGCGACATCATCCTGATCTTTAACATCATTATTTTTTCGGTGGCAGCGTATTTACTGGATATCGACATAGCATTGTACGCGATCGTAACGTATTTCGTGGCATCCAAAACCGTGGATTTCATTATCGAGGGCATTGAAGAATATACCGGGGTTACCATTATTTCGCGGCGGAACGAAGAGATCAGCCAATGGATCACCGGCACGCTGGGCGCGGGCATAACCGTGTACAAGGGCGTGAGCGGCTATGGCAAGAGCGGGCACGTGGCCAACGATACCAATATCCTCTACACCGTTATTACGCGGCTGGAGGTATCGAGGTTAAAAGCCGAGATCAAGTCCATCGATCCCAGGGCCTTCATCATTATGAATACGGTAATTGACGCCAAGGGCGGCATGATCAGGAAGCGGGCCATCAAGAAGCTGCACAAGCCGGACGGGACAGAGAAAAGATAGTCCGTTCATCATTTGTAATGTATTCCGATCCATCGCGACCAATTAGCTATCCGCTAATTCTTTAAATTTGTTCATGTTTCGCTATCTAGAGATCATATGGAGCAGCTTGAAAATGGCCCTGCAGGAATTCAGGTCCAACAAGCTCCGCACCTTTCTTTCGCTGTTGGGCATCACCTTTGGCATTTTCTGCATCATCAGTGTGCTAAGCACCATCGGCAGCATGGAAGTAGCCATTCAGAAAGACATCAAAGCCCTCGGCAGCAATACGGTTTACATCGATAAATGGGATTATAGCGGCGGAGATGATTATCCGTGGTGGAAATACACCAAGCGTCCCGAGCCCAAGTACGAGGAAATGGAAATACTGAGGGCCAAGGTGCCTGCGGCATCCAATATTGCGTTTACAACCAATACCCAGGCCAATATCGAGTACGAGGACGATGTGCTGACCAATGTGAATTACTACGGCATTACCGAAGATTTCATCAACATTCAGCCGGTAGAAATATTGGCAGGAAGATATTTGATACAATCGGACTACGATTATGCTTCCAACTCCGTTGTAATGGGTTATACGGTTGCGGAAAAATTGTTTGGCCGGGCCGACAGGGCTTTTGGCAAACAGATAAAAATGCGTAATGGCAAAACAGGCGTCATTGTAGGCGTTTTGCGCAAGAAGGGAGCGAGCATGCTCGGCGGATGGGATTTCGACAACAGCATGCTGATGCCGAGTGGCTTTATGAAGCAAATGATCCGTGAAGAATGGGCAAACCCTGTGATATTGGTGCAGGGGAAGGAAAATGTGTCCATGGAAGCATTGAAAGATGAGCTGACCGGGGCCATGCGGTCGCTGCGGAAGCTGCGGCCTACGGAAGAAGATGATTTTGCGTTGAACGACGTGGACACCTTCAGTGATATGATGAGTAGTTTGTTCGCGGGGGTAAACCAGGGTGGATGGTTCATTGCGGGATTGTCGCTGATAGTAGGCATGTTCGGTGTGGCCAACATCATGTTCGTTACCGTGCGTGAACGTACGAGCCAGATCGGTTTAAAAAAAGCCATCGGCGCCAAGCGTTCGACGATATTGATGGAGTTCCTGCTGGAGTCGGCATTTTTGTGCATCATCGGCGGATTGATAGGATTGATCCTGGTATTCATCCTTACACAAATATTTTCCGCGCTTATAGGATTTCCTGTCTTTATTTCCCTTGATATTATTACGCTGGCCGTGGGCATTTGCATTGTGGTAGGTGTGCTGGCGGGTATTATTCCTGCCACCATTGCGGCGAGAATGGACCCGGTGGTGGCGATACGAAGTAAGTAATTTGGTCATTAGTCATTAAGTCGATTGGTCATTGAGTAATTCTTCTTTGATACTAGGCATTGAATCTTCGTGTGATGAAACCGCTGCCGCCGTTTGCAGCGATGGAAGGATATTGTCCAACATCATTGCCAGCCAGGACGTGCACAAAAAATATGGAGGCGTGGTGCCCGAGTTGGCGAGCCGCGCACATATACAACACATCATTCCGGTAGTGGATGCCGCATTATCACAGGCAAGCGTTTCATTAAAGCAGGTGAATGCAATAGCCTTTACACAAGCGCCCGGATTAATGGGCGCATTGCTGGTGGGCGCACAATTTGCTAAATCATTGTCATTGTCGCTGGACGTTCCTTTGATAGCCGTGCACCACATGCAGGCGCATGTGCTGGCGAATTTGATCGATGAGCCCAGGCCTGAATTTCCTTTTTTATGTCTTACAGTGAGCGGCGGCCATACACAGATCGTGCTTTGCGAAAGTCCATTGCAATTGGCCGTGCTCGGAGAAACCATCGACGATGCTGCGGGTGAAGCTTTTGATAAATCCGCCAAATTGCTGGGGCTTTCTTATCCCGGCGGTCCGCTAATTGATAAATACGCCGCAAAGGGTGATGCCACCCGTTTTCATTTTACCGAGCCAAACATTCCCGGCCTCGATTTCAGCTTCAGCGGATTGAAAACATCGATATTGTATTTCCTGCAGGAGCAGCTTCGGAAAGACGCCGGGTTTATCAAAAACAATCTCGAAGATCTTTGCGCGTCTATTCAACACCGTATCGTTACCATCCTGTTGCACAAATTAAAGCGGGCCGCGCTGCAAACCGGCATTAAGGACATATGCATCGCAGGAGGAGTATCTGCGAACAGCGGATTGCGAAAAGCGTTTCAGCAAATGGGCGAAGAAATGCATTGGAGGACTTTCATTCCTGCGTTTCAATATTGCACCGACAATGCGGCCATGATCGCTATCACGGGATATTATAAATATAAGGCGCAGGAGTGGTCGCCGCTGACCGTGAGCCCGAAAGCGACAGCAGCATTTTAATTCGTTCACAATTGGCTAACCAGTTCAACGGATTCCTTTAAAGCTAATTACATACCTTGCACGCGCATGCCCAACCCATATTTTCAATTCAAACAATTCACTATTTACCAGGACCAATGCGCCATGAAGGTGTGCACCGATGCCTGCATTTTAGGCGCCTGGTTTGCCGCGAAAGTGCCCTCGTATTCATTGATACTTGATATCGGTTGTGGCAGCGGGTTGTTGATGATGATGCTGGCGCAAAAGAACAAGGCTGATATTCATGGAATCGAGATCGACCTTCCTTCGTTCAAGCAGCTAAAGGAAAACATCAGTCATAGTAAATGGAAGGACAAGCTCAAGGCATTTCCAGGTGATGCACGCACGTTTTCTTTCCCGGGGCAGTATGATTTCATCATCTCCAATCCTCCTTTTTTCGAGAACGATCTGCAGCCGGGCGAAGAGAACCTGCAAGTAGCAAAGCACAGCAGGTCACTCACGTTAGAAGAGTTGCTGAAGGTGATTGACAAGAACCTTTCACGCGATGGTTCGTTCGGAATATTGCTCCCCTATCACCGCCACAGCTATTTTATCGGGTTGTGCAGGCAGCACGGCTTCTCATTAAGCGAGCAGTTACTGGTACGCCAAACTCCCGGGCATGATTATTTCCGGTCCATTTTGCATTTCAAGCGGCAGGCAGATAAGTTTACGCCCGAGCATGAATTGGTGATACAGGATGATAAGTCGGCATACACGCCCGAGTTTACAGAGTTGTTAAAAGATTACTACCTGTATTTATAAGAAGGACAGTATCTGCTGCTTCCGGCCTACCTTTGCAGTCTTGCATGAATTATTTTGAACTATACGGGATACCTGTTCAGCTTAATCCTGACCAGGTATATGTAAAGCAGAAATATTATGAGCTAAGCCGCAGGTATCATCCTGATTTTTATTCTGCGGCTTCCCCGGAGCAGCAGGCGGACAACCTGCGGATATCCTCGGACGTGAACCGGGCGTATAAGACGTTCCAGGACCAGGATGCCATCATACGGTATGTATTGCAGTTGAAGGAATTGCTGGAAGACGAGGAAAAATATGCTTTGGCCCCTGAGTTCCTGATGGAAGTGCTCGAAATTAATGAAGCGCTCATGGACGTGGAGGAAAACGACGAGGCGCAGGTAGCCGCTTTAAAAACGAAAGTAAATGAGCTACAGGACGAGATTTATAAGCCCGTTCAGCCGATTGTTGAGGGCTATGTGGAAGGGGTTACTTCCACGGAAGAGCTGTTGCAGGTAAAGGATTATTATTATAAGAAAAAATACCTGCAGCGCATTTTGGACAAGATAGGCGGAATTAGTAATATTGCCGCCCGTTAATCACCTGCCCAGGTGGCGGAATTGGTAGACGCAGCAGACTCAAAATCTGCCGCCTTCACGGGTGTGCTGGTTCGATTCCAGTCCTGGGCACTGAAAATGCCTCTTCAAACAAATGAAGAGGCATTTTCATTGCCTACTTTCCAACCACTATCATCTTCGTTTCCCTGAATTCCTTTTTACCAGACCTCGCTATTAACTGATAGTTATACACTCCGCTGGGAAGTTCCGCCGCATTGAACCTGGTGACGTGCCTGCCCGATTGCCGGTAACCTTCAACCACGGATGCAACCTTTCTTCCGAAAGCATCATATATGATAATGCTTACCTTGCCGCCTACCGGCAATTCATATACGATGTTCACAACGTACCGTACGGGATTGGGATAACTGCTCACGTTGAACTTACCAACAATGTCATCTACTGCGGATATCGCTTCAAGATTTGCTGCGGGCCCAATGACCGTAGGCTGCGAGTATTTGATAGTAACCACATCGTTATTGCTGCTACCTGTTACATAGATTACCGGGTTTTGATTGCCACCCACGGGACCGGAGTTCGGTGTAACTACCACTAGCGCCGTCGCGTAGTCACTTTGGTTTTCCGGGCCATTATACCTCGCAACCCAGGCGCGCACGCCAGATGACGTGTATTTAATGGTCAGGTAATCGCTATTGGTTACGCCTGGTATGTTAGTTTGTGCGGCTATATACATATTTCCATTGCCATCCAGCGCCATGGCGTTTGCAATATCGTGGGCGCCCGAGCCTGCATCGTAAAAAGCAATCCATTGCGCCGCGCCTGATGGGATGTATTTAATTGCGAGCACATCTCCAACGCCTGAACTGGTATAGCTGTAGCCTGCAACATATGCATTCCCCGAACCATCAACTGCAATGGACTTGCCGGCATCGTGCGTGCCGGCTACGCCTGCAAACCGCTGCACCCACAGGAACGCACCGTCTGGGTTGTATTTAATCGTTGCACAGTCCAACTGATTAGCACTTCCAGTGGCGCTGCTGCCGGTTATATACACATTGCCTGACGCATCCAAAGCAAGCGATTTAGCCTCGTCGTTTTTGTTGCTGAAATTGTAACGCTGCACCCAACGCTCCGTTCCGTCAGGACTATACTTTATAGTTAGGTAATCGTACCCGGTAGGTATCACCGTGGTCCACCTATAAAATTGTCCCGCGCTAAGACCAGTTACATATACATTACCAGTTGCGTCAACGGTGATATCGCTGGCTATGTCAACTCCGTTGGCTGTGCCATTATATCGAGCCGCCCATTGGAACTTGCCGAGGTTGTTGAACTTCAAGGTTTGATAGTCATACTCAAAAGAACCTTTCACAATATAGCCCGTCAAATACACATTGCCGGCGGCATCCACGGCCATAGCAGTAGCATCATCAATATAATTCTCGGGGCTGTTGTAAATGGTTACCCACTGCTGCACGGCCGATGAATTGTATTTAATGATGACTATGTCGGAGGTACTGGAGTTTACACCCGCCTTACCTGCCACATACACATTGCCGGCAGGATCGGTTACAATAGCCCTTGCGTCATCTGAATAATTATAGGGACTGTTGTAAAGAAAACCCGCCGTCTGTGTGCCGGCTGAATTATACCTGATCATGTACATGTCGGACGTGCCAGATCCCCAGTTATTGTTACCGCAGATATAAATATTGCCTGAGTTATCGGCCGCTATGCCGGCGGCATTATCAGCGCCGGACCCTACAAACTTTCTTACCCAGTCCTGGTTAACCTGGGAGTAGGAAATGGAAGATATAGCAAGGCCCGTAAAAAAGATAGCAGCGTATAAAATTGGTTTCATCAGTATGTTTTAGTGGAATGAAGCAGGTGCTTAAACGAACAGGAGGTAGTTCAGAGGAATCAGGCAATATACAAAACCTGCAGCCTTGCCGGGTTTTAATTTGCTGCTTACAGCGGCAACCGGTCACATCCTTATTGCAACTTCCATTGCACCAATGCTAAGCGCACAAATCCGTACTTATCGATTACGCGCTTTATAATCGGCAATAATCCTCGAAATAGTTGCATTAATGGCCTGGGATGCTTTTCTGAACTCTGAATTTCTGCCATGGTTCGTCATAATGATGTATCCCAGCTTATAGTCCGGATATATTGCAAAATCTGTTATATAACCATCCATATCCCCACCATGAAAAATCGTTCTGCTTTGTTTTGCCGGCGAATATCCCAAAAAACAACCCAGCCCATACTTAACAGCAGCGCTGGAATTAATAACCCCCGTCTGTTGTAATCTGGCCGCTGTGTCTGCAGCCATCTGGTACAAAAGAAATCTTGAAACATCTTCAACAGTAGAAAACATGTTACCTGCTCCCGACAATGCTTCCATGTTCCACGGACGTGTTGCTGTATATGCATCGCCTTCCGTGTAAGGGATCGCGAGTTGTTTGGTGTTAACCTCGGAAAGGGATAACGTAGACGCATTCATTCGCAGTGGACGAAATATTTTTTCCCGTAAAAGCTGCCCAAGCGATTTGTTGAAGCGCGTTTCGAGATACGATCCTAAAACCCCATATCCGAAATTGGAGTAGCTCCATTTTCTTCCTACCTGTCCTTGCAATTTGGTGGTAGCGATGGCCTGTAACAGTTGTTGACTGGAATACCCGGAAATTGGCTCACCATCGGTTCTATTCAGGTTTTCAGGATACGGCGGCAATCCTGCTGTGTGTGAGAGTAAATTGATGATTGCAATCTCCTGGCCCAGCGAGTCCGCAGGAAACCGTGCACCCTGCAGGTAATCATTTACCTTGTCCGATAAATTAAGTTGATCGCTCACTGCCAACCGCGCATAGAGGTTCCCAACGAATGTTTTGGTAATTGACCCTACCTGGTAAACAGTTTTTGAAGTTGCAGGGACTTTGTTTTTTTTATCAGCCAGCCCAAAACCCTTTGTATAAACAATTTGATTGTTGTACACAATCCCGATTGAAAGCGCGGAATTTTTTAGCGAATCCACGTAGCTGAGCGCTACGCTGTCCAGGCTTGAAAAATCGATCGGCGGATTGGTGGTATTTCGACTGTTTTGAACCGGGGCGCAGCTGTATATGCATACCAGCGCCAGAAAGAAAACCATACGGATGTGTCTCATCTTTGTTTTGGTTATAGGGTTAACGAGGATCTAAAACAGTCTATGTGTTAGGGTAAGTACACATCCGGGGTTTGAATGTTGCATCAAGCGCTATTTATTTTGTGTATTCCCTCATTCACCATGTTCCCGCGGCACGGAGGAAGCTACTGTGGCCGGCTTGCTGCAGGAAAGCTAGTTCCAGTCGTCAATTTTCACATCGCGCGGCGAGGGCTTTCCTTCTCCTGTTTCCACGTACTGGCGAAGGCTTAAGAGGAACACGGCCCATTTCATGCTGCAGTGCGCTGTAAACTCAATTGCTTCGCGCCAATTCCTGTGCCCGAAAATAATAATGGTTTGGTCGCCGTGCTGCGACAACTGAAAGGTAATGTCTGTTCCCATCCATTCAGCAGGTCCGTCTATGCAGCGCCATCGAACACTCTTTTGATCGATGAGCTCCTGCACTTCCATGATCATGCTGCCTTTTAATTCTCCTGCCAGCGAACGGAACGTGAATGTTATACGTCCTCCAACGGTGCTGTCGCCTTCAACCTCCTCGGTCCACCAATTGGCGAGGCCTTCAATGGTTGACAAAGCTTTGTAGACTTGATCTGCAGAGGATTTAATACCGATGCGATGATTAATGTCGACCATATTTGTTTTTATTAGGACACAAAACTATTGCCTGATGATCACTTTAAGACAGTTAACTGGGAATAAGCAAGTTTAATGGTTGATCCACCTGTTCATACTTCATTTTTTCCGTTCATCCAATCTGGGCTTTTACAACGTCACACCGCTGGCAATAGGGCGTCACCTGCATAATATATTCTAAAACATCAGCCATGAAACATGTATTTACTTTATTGCTGGCTTGCATCGCATTTGTCAACCAATCATTTGCCCAGGATGTTGTTATCAAACTCGTAGACGCCCAAGGGAACCAGATCATGGGAGAACTGGCAGGTCCGGGACGGAACGGTTACCTGGCAATTACCTCGATAGGTCAGGAAAATATCAATTGCACCGATATCACCGGGGCGATGTGTTCAGCAAAACCGGGGCATTTTATTTTCAACACGCTCGACAACAAGGCGATGAATGGTTTAAGAAAAGCCTTGTTCACTTCAGAACATTTATCGCTTGTAGAGATCACATTCCGCAGATCGGGCGGCACCCAGGAAGAGTATTTAAGGATACGGATGGAAAATGTACTGGTTAAAAATCTGAGGGACGCATATACCGATTCCATGCTGAACGTAGTAACCCACCAGGTTGAACTGCAGGCGGGTAAGATAGGTTGGTACCACAGCGCCATGGGTAGCGTGATCAATAAATTCGGCTGGAACTATATACAAAACGTGGAGTGGCCTCTTTAATGCTTCTTTAATGCATGTGTCATGAAAAGAATATTGATCGTGCTGGCTTCCTGCTATTGTGCACAGGCAGCGGCACAAAGCAATGGATTGCCGCCCGTTAATGTGCACCAGGTAAATATAGCTATTGGACAGGCTGGTGCTTTTAATGCGTATAGCATTGCAGGAGCAGAGCAACTTGCAAATAGGCGCCTTACCTGTGTCCCCAATTCGTGTCAATCGACACTTCCCGTTAAATGGTTGTTGTTCGACGGTAACCGGCTCAACGAAGCACTGGTAAATTTAAAATGGCAAACCGCCAACGAAATCAATAACAGCGGTTTTGAAGTGGAAAGGTCGCTCGGTAACAGCAGTCATTTTGAAAAGATCGCTTTTGTTCCCGCACACGCCGGCAGCACGGTCATACGCAATTATTATCTCGATGATGTGAATGATTACTCAGGTGTTTCATATTATCGCCTGAAGCAAATTGATATCGATGGCAGGTATACTTATTCTCTTATGGTAGCCGTGAAGGGTTATCCGAGGAATACGGACCTTACGCTGTATCCAAACCCCGTCCAGGACATGCTGCACCTTTCCTTTGAAATGCCCGTCAATGCGTCGGCAATTGTTACGGTGTACGATGTTTCGGGCAGACCGGTATTGCAACAAAAAATGCAATTCAAAAAGGGGATCAATGTAAAGCATATAGCAGTTGCCGCATTAATACCGGGCGTGTACCTGGTAAAACTGGAGGCGGCCAACCATGCGGTGCATAGTGCCAGGTTTATAAAGCAGCCCTAGTTCCAGCTCTCACTATTCTTACATGGAAGGTGTAAGTTGGTTGCGGGCTATTTTCATAAATGCCGCGTAAAAATTTGAGCGGCATTTATCTGGTGCAACATATTCAGTTATCGAAATTCATAATGGATTGCAGCCAAAAACGTCGCTGGAATAGCATCTGTGCGATAAAACTCCCTGGATGTTTGGTTCAGGATATTTTTCCCGGTGCAGGCAATACGCAACCCTCTATACACTTCGTAAGAAACACTCGCATTTACAATCAATTTGGCTTTGATATGATCGATGCCCCTTACGCCATCATTGAAGAGACGATAAGACAAGTGCCTGTATGTTTGGGATGAATAGTAGTAACTGTTCAAATTGACCGAAAGCTTACGGGATGGTTCATAGTTAATAACGAGTCCACCAAATACAGCGGGTGTGCTTTTAAGGTCCAGGGTAGACTTGGTTTCCGGCCGGATCAATGGCGGCGCATAAATGCTGAGGGACTCCACAAATTTTCTCGCGATTGTCTTCTGCACTGTTATGAATGGGTTTACCTGCACTTTCTTATACCTCCACGATACGGAAGCGGTTACCCCGGTTTGCGCCAATTTAAGCGGCAGGTTTCCAGCCCGGATGGGAATGAGTAAAATGGTGTCGTTACCCTGGATCACTCTTCTTGGTTGCGAACCGATCAGCGTGTTGTAATTTTCGCCATTAATATGAAACACCTCCACATCGATATTGACGGATGACGAAGGGCTAAACCTGTAGCCAATCTCAAACATTTCCGCTGTCAGTAATTTAAGGTCCTTATTACCTTGCAGGGCCATGCGCGTGTAGCGCCTGTAGCCTGTTGGGAACATTCTTATCGTTTGATTTACATAAGTATCGAAGATAGTAGAGGACCGGGATGCTTTTGAATACACAGCCCTGAACAAATTGTTCTTATTCAGCTTATATGTTGCTGCAAACTGGTACGATATATAACTTGTGTCGGGGTAGTTGAAAGAATTGGCCGCAATTCCCGTTACAAGTCGTAGTCTATTGTTGAGCAGTTTGTATTCGCTTCGCAGAGATGCAATGTAGGTAGTAATCTTTCCTCTTTCATTAAATATGCCCGTTTTAGTCACCGTGTCGGAATATTTGGTGTCGTCGTACACTGCGCTTTTGTAGGCAAGTCCAGGCTTGACAGATAGGGCGCCCCTGGTATAGTTGTATTCAATATTGGCATCTATAATGTCGAAATCATACTTATTGCCGGGAGCAATATCGGTGTATTGCGTACCGGTATTGATCGAAAATTGCGCGGACAATGAATTGATGTTTGCGCGCAGATCCGCGTACCGGCTTTGGGAGTTCGCAGTAGACAATGGTGTAATTTCATTCTCTGTTGAAACCCGTTGGGCGAGGGAATACTGCGTGCCCGTGCTTAGTTGGAAAGCTATTTTTTCCTTTGGTGAAAATCCCACGAATAAATTACCTGCGTACTTCTTCACTGCCAGGCTGGCGTCTGTATGGTGGTTTGCTGTATTTTTAAGCGTATCGTTATTGAATCCTATAAAATAATCAGGATTTTCCAGCAAAGTATCCCTGTAAAATTCGAAGTAAGACGTCTGGCTTCGGTTACGGTCTTGGAAATTTCCTGAAACCATCATTTTCCATTTCTTCAATTGATAGCCTATCGAAGCATTTGCAATAGTGGTGGCAAGGCTGCCTTTTTTAATGTCGCCTACCGCATACAAACCCGGCCTGCTGGTTTGCCTGGTAATGATGTTGATTACTCCATTCACGGCGTTTGGTCCATACAGGGCCGATGCCGGTCCGCGTACCACTTCGATCTTTTCAACGTCATGCAAGCCGATGGGAATGGTTTCCCAAAATGTACCGCCCTTCAGGTAACTGTAAATGACCCTGTTATCGATCATAACAAGGGTTGTGGTATTTGAGGTAACGTCAAAGGGAGCATAAGGAGGTATGTTGTCCATACCGCGAAGGTGAATATCATAATTGCCATTGCTTTGCTCCCGTACGATCAACCCGGGCACTAAGCGGAGGGCTTCCAAAATAGAGGTACAACCGGCCTTTCTTATTTGATCTTTGGTAACAACAGAAGCGGACAAGGGCGCTTCAAATAAAAGCTCAAGCGACTTTGAAACAGAAACGATCTTAACATTCAACAGGTCCTTTAAGGACATGTCGGAATAACCGTCCTCTTTAGTACTGTCCGCTTGTGCGTGTACATCCGGCAACCACAGCAAAATGAAAATAGCAAAAGGTAATAGTGTTTTCATGGAATATTTATTTGACCCGGACCCCCAGTTGTAAAAGTTCCGAGGCGATTCTGAGATTTCGCTGTTGTATATTATCCTGGTTGATTTCAAGTGCCAGTTTATCGTTAATTATGCTGAAGTTGATGCAGGAGCCTCTCCTTGCCAATCCCCTGGATTCTGAAACCAATAGCACCGGCTCGTTGAGCGTGTTGCTTACTATTTTTTTAAAGCTGCCCGCCACGTCATCGCCAATAAAAAGTATCTGGCAACCAAAGGAGGGCTCTGCTGATGAGAACCTCTTTAGTGTAATATTCTGGTTACCCACTCTTTTCCCGGTTACTGCTTTCCTGAGTTGATCATATACCGGCGTTTCACCTACAATTCCAATGGTAAAGTCGCCGTTTTTTGCCGGGGGAGGCCAATCGATGTATTTTGTGAAATGATAAATAATATTCGCATGAACAGCATAGTTCACGTCATCTTGCGCTTGTACGTCCAGAAAAGACAGGACAATTATAAGGATGAAAAAAGAACAAACTTTATTTCTTCTGCGATTGAACATAGGTATAGGCCGTTTCGATAAAAATAATCTATACATAACTCCTCGCAGGGCAAACTGAGTGGGGATTTGGCAATGATTAATTGATACTTAGTTTAAAGCGCCTATCAAAAACAAGAGGAAACACTTAGATAGACAGAAACACCCTATTACAGTTCCCACCAATGCGCGGAGCGCGCGAAATTATCCAGGCTCAGTTTTTCCCCGATCATGGGATAGATCAATGGGACGTCTTTCCTCTTAGCTTCGGCCGTAACCCGGAGGATGGGGTCATTCCATTCCGACAAAGAGAGTGAAAACTTGGCCCAATGCACCGGGAATATAACGGTTGCTTTGAGGTCGATACCTGCCTGCACGTTCTCTTCGGGCATCATGTGAATGTATTTCCAATAAGGACTATATTGACCACATTCTAAAATAGCAAGATCAAAAGGGCCGAATGTGTTTCCAATCTCTGCAAAATGTGTGTCATAACCACTGTCGCCGCCGAGGTAAAGTTTAAATGACGGCGTTTGCAAAACATACGACATCCAGAGGGAAGTATTCCTTTTAAATGTCCGGCCTGAAAAATGCCTGGCTGAAGTAGTATGAATGGTGAAGCCTTTATCTAAATCGATTTGCTCATTCCAATCTTTCTCGATGATGATATGCTTATCATAGCCCCATCGTTCCAGGTGCGCACCAACGCCAAGTCCTGTAACGACCAGCTTGATTTTTGGCCTTAGTTGTTTGATGGTTTTATAGTCGAGATGGTCCCAATGATCGTGTGTGATGACGAGATAATCTATCGTGGGAAAATCATCTGCTGTATAGATGTCTGTACCGGCAAACGCTCTTGTTGTAAAGGATATGGGAGAAGCTGCCCCGCTGAATACCGGGTCTACGAGTATTCTTTTGCCATCTGCCTGCAAAAAATAGGATGAATGTCCAAACCAAACCAGGACATTTTCGCTGGGATCGAGGTTCAATAGGTCTGTTTTAGTGGAGGGCAGGGCGGCTGGCGGTTTTCCATTGATGCGCTTTTCAAAAAAGAACTTGCGCATTACGGTGAACATGCTTACGCCTTCTGCGAGGTTTGGGGTATAATGGATGTTCTGGAACTGCCCGTCTTTGTAATTAGGTGATTGCTCGATTCGTTTTAACCTTTCTCCGGAGGGAAGGCTGCCAAACTGGGGATGACGCATGAAAAGGTAGATGGCGACAGTGAGGCAAGCTAGTATTATGAGCAGAATGAGCATTCAGGGTATGATTGAGCGAGATGCAAGTTAAGGATTTAACTTCGCCCCATACATTCCATAAAAGCATTCAGAATAGCCACAATCTAGCGCGCAACTACTGAGCCTAACCGAAAAGAACTTCACGAAGCTGAATGGTAATATCGATGCATTTACCGTTGCTGAACAACAAATCGAATTTCCTGCAAGCCCGCCGAACAGGAATATCAGGGATGGGTCGGCGCAACTGTCCATTATTAAATACCTTTGTAGCAGGTTGTGTACAGGCTGTCTATTCAAGCACACAGTGCTAAGGCTCCCGCCTGAAAAAGTACTTGCCTATTATATATGATATGAAGGAAGAAATCCTATCAGTAATATATAAATTCTACCCAAAAAATATGTCTTCCTTCACCGAGGCCTATTACACAACCCGCGAATACAACGCCCTATCTGCAACCATTACCAAAAAAGACGATCGATGGAACAATTTGATTAAAGAAATAAGCTCAACGTTCGGCGAAGACTACGTAAGAGACCGCAGCGATGAAGAACCATCCAAACGTTGCGTGATCTATATCTATAAAGAATCCTGCTTTTTGAATTCGTTCTTCATATTTCATCACTCATTAATTATTATACCTTTTATGTCAAAAAATATTCGGTAGATAAGAAAAATATCCAAACAAAAGAACTGGAAACCCTGGTAAACAGACCATTCCCGGACATCGAACATGAATGCGAGATCATCCTCAAAGCCATTCAATCCCATTATAATTACAAACTGATGCCGCAAATAAACAATGAAATCCTACTGCCAGACATTTCCACAAAAAACAAAGATCTTAGACAAGCAACAGTATTCAACGCATTGTTCGCTGATACTGACTTATAGTTTTACATAAACAAAACTCCGCAGGCACTTGCAATATTCTTCTGCTGCCTGCTGTTTTTCCTGGAAGGCGCAGGAAATCTTTCGATCGATAACAACCGTACGCGACAAGCCAACTGATCAGCGCATGCATCAATGGCATGGGAATTTTAATGGTAGATCAACCAAACAAAATTTTATGTTCTACCATGTTCAATCACTAATCAATGAAATAATTCCCGACGAGCCCGATCCCTCCGCAGCATGCGTGTTGCAGGAAGGACTCGGTGGACAGTTCGGTGAAATGCGCACCATGATGCAATACCTTTTCCAAAGCTTCAACTTCCGCGGCGATGGAATTCCATATCTGGACCTCATACAGGGTATAGGCGTTGAGGAGATAAGCCATGTTGAATTGATTTCAAAAACAATTGCGCAGTTGCTGGATGGAGCGCCGGGATATAACGGAAAAAAATTCGATGCACCCGGTAAAGGCGGCGTAGCCTCCATGGAAATGGCCAAGGAACAACAAAACCCGCATCACTTCATCGTGGGCGCGCAAGGCGCACTGCCGGTTGATGCTGCCGGTAACCCGTGGAATGGCTCATGGGTACACAGCCATGGCAACCTCGTGCTGGACCTAATGGACAATCTTGTGCTGGAAGCAACGGGCCGTTTGCAGAAATGCCGCATTTATCAAATGTCCGATAATAAAACATTGCGCGCAACCGTATCGTTCCTGATCGTGCGGGACGAAGCGCACCAGGCTGCTTTTGCAAAGGCTTTGGAAACATTGGGTGTGGATTGGAAGAAAGTACTGCCTGTTCCTAAATTCGATTCTTCGAAATATCCTGAAGTAAAGCGGCTGTTGGATGCAGGCATTCACCGGGAGCAATACCATTTCAGGCTCGACAGTTCGATGATGGAAAAAATATTCAGCGGCCCCGCGCCATTCAACGACGGCACCGAACTCGTTACGCTCAAGGAGCCACGCCAAAGTTTTCCGATACCGATGGCGCCGGAGCGTCCCGAAGAATTTGCCCCTGGCCTTGATCCTGAGCTCCAGGAATTGGCAGATGCATTGGCCGAGTTCAAAGAAAGTGTACTGTCGCCTAAAAAGCGCGGCAATGGATCAGGCAATGGCACAGCGGCTTCGAAGGTGGCCGCAAGAACAGCGTCCAAAAAGAATGTGCGCTATACCAGGAATTCAAAGAGTTGAATTATTTCTACATACCGTTTATTCAGATCGCAGGCTGTGCACCGGGTTCATCAAAGCGGTTTTAATGGTTTGCATGACCACCAACACCGCCGTAATTAAACCCAGCGCTACGATGGCGGCAATAAACGGAGCAGGCGTAATGCTGATCCTATTGGCATAATCGCTCAGCCATTTGTCCATCAGGAACCATGCTATTGGGCAGGCAATCAATCCGCCCACGAGTATGGTTCCTAATATTTCCTTCATGAACAGCGCGATGATGTTACTGATGGAAGAGCCCACACTTTGCGGATCCCAATTTCTTTCGTGCGTTTCTGCACGTTCAATCCTACCAGTCCGATAATGCTTAGCAACAATGTACGGTTTTCTGTAACCAAATATAATAACGTTGCTACCACTTGCTAAATTAAAACTCAGAAACTTCTGCCTGGTGAATGTATCGCACTCGCTAACATATAGATTTGATTTGAACCATTAATCCTGATCAGTTATGAAAAAGTACACCAACTACCTGCTGGCGTGCATCGCCATCTTATTGTCTTATTCAGCTATCGCTAACGGCCCTACTTATGCAAGGGCAGAAATTGAAAACCAGGAAATAGATGTAAATGGAGTGATCCGCGGCAACATTATATTGTATGCCATGGACAGCATCCAGGTGAACCAACAGGCCACAACGCAAGGGCCAAAGGATTGGAGGATCACCATCTATTTGCCTCAGCAGACTTTGTTTCCGGGACAAAGCGCTGTAATCCCGTTTACGCTTGAATATCCTGTAAACAACCTTCCATTTTTCCCGGAAGAAATCGTCATTGAATTTCCGGTATCGAAATACCTGGACGCCAATAAGTCCATGCAAGTGGTACGAGCGACGGGCAAGGTGTATTTTACGCCTTACCAAACCGTTGAGCTGATATCGGTTGGCGCCTATGAAAATATGTTGCGAACCTGGCACACCGTCGACAGCGGCATCCCTGTCATTCGCAAGGATATTCCCCGGGACCAGATACCCGTATCGGACTTGAACTTCGAAAAAGATACTGCTGATGGGCAGGATATGGATTCGATAGAAGTCCGGTATATACGCATCGAGGGATTACCTTATGACATCCCTATGAAAGTTGACCGTTCACAAATCCCTGACGGTTGGGAGGATGATGGACCTGATTCCATAGAGTCAAGGATAGCGGGAAACACCGGCAACTACGATGCCCGTCACCTTAGATTTACGGGAAGGGTGCGGGGCCGCCTGACTTCGGTCATTACCAACGACGTGGGAATGGTTAGGGTCATTCCTTTAAGTGGCATTCACATCAAACTAAAAGAACGTGATGCATTTTTTGATGAGGACTTTGGCGAAATGCATACAGATGCCAATGGATTTTTTGATTTCTGGTACGATGAAAGGCAATCTCACATGGAAGGGAACAGGATTGAACTGTACCTTATCATTCAATCAAAGAATAAAAATCATGATATAAAAGCGAAGCGGCACGGTGTTTTCGGAGCGGCATACGACCAAATCCGTGAGCTTGGGTCGATCGGAACAAATGGTGGTCTTATCAACGGTAACATGGTTACGGGCATCAGGGCCTTCCGGACCGTTAACTGGGCGGTACGAAGCTGGGAGTATTGCGAAAATGTTGGTGGCCACGCCTTGCACAACGATCTTACCATTTTGCCACATGCAAATTCAAGCCGTTTTCTCGCAGATGGGTTCCTTGGGATCTCGGCCCCTTTTACCAAGCCGACCATTTATTTAAGAGAGCAGGACTGCGACCAGGAAGCAACTACTTACCATGAGTTCGGGCATTTTTTAATGTGGAATATCCAAAACCGGAATTTTATTACGGTGTATTCCGATCCATCCCAACAAGGGCATTTCTGGCAAAGAGAAAATACGCCGGAACTCGCATGGTCGGAAGGATGGGCCGCTGCGCACCAGATGATCATGGATGCCGCACACTGGTGGGAAGACCAGGAATACGGCTTCGATGAAACTTTCCGGTACACAGATTTTGGTCCTTTGTATGAGAACCGCCTTAATTGGTTTCTGGTAAACAACGGTATCTGGGCAGAGAACTATATCGGCTCCGCGATATATGATTTGTGGGACGGAGACCCTGACATACCGGAATTTGTTCAAACCGCCCTGTTCGGGTTTGTAAGAGTAGGCAGCGACGATGCCGCAACCTGGACAACGCGCGACAACGTGCGATGGGATTATTTATGGATACTGCATCCCATTGCATGGACCGGCGGCAGCTCGGGCAAGTTCAAGAACATAGAAGAATATTTTTATTGGTTTAGGGACCATGTTGTAGGCGGAGTGGATTGCCAGGGACGTGCCGACGTTGCCAGGGTTTTCCGCGAAAACATGGTGATCATGGACATCAACGATTTCAATACCAACCGGCCCGCTATCGCTACCACGCTTTCGGGCGATGATCTATACATAGAACAGACCCGAGGATATTTCGCGCAATTCCTGGGCATGGTCACTGCACGAACGGTCACACACAGGATCAATCCACCGAACAACTATTTTCAAACACAAAGCCGGACAATAGACATGAATTTCGGCAGCAACGTAATGAACGTGATCAACGAGAACCTGTTTGTTACAGGCGCTGCCGGCGTAGCCAATTCAAGAATCAGGATAAATCCTAGTTCTGCCATTACAAACGGCACGGTTACAACTTGCAACAACCCGTGGCTGACCTTTACTTTTTCAAACTTTGAGCTCGGGGGCGCTTCCAACCGCGCAAGGATGGAAATAAGCGGCATCAGTCTCTGGCAATTCAACAACGGTTCCAACCTGATATTGAATCCTAATAGCGTGTTTGTGGTAAGGGCCGGATCGACCTTGCATATAAGGAATGGTTCTACTGTAAATCTTGCTGCGGGTACGCAGATCCTTGTAGAAAATGGCGGGTACATATGCATCGAAGCAGGATCGAACATTGTGCAAACTCCCGGAACATTGGGCTTTACCTTACAGGCAGGTGCGATACAGGGCGTCAATCCCGCACTGGGTATTGCCGCTGGCGGATGTTTGGCTCCACCGCCGCCACCGCCCGCGCCTGTGCCCAATGAGGCACTTCAGTTTGACGGCGTGAATGATTTTGTTGACATCCCGAATAACAATGGCGGCTTTAACGTGGGTGCCGGCAACTTTACCATGGAAGCATGGGTGCGGTTGAACCCCACACCAGGATTGCAACTGATACTTTCCAACCGCACATTTGTGAACGGTGGAACTGCAGATGGATTTATGTTCGCAGTATGGGGAACCGGCGCCAATGGACAACCATTCGTTCAACTGGCAGGCACGCCGAACATTCAACCCGTAGCGCCAACTATTAACCTGATGGATGGTAATTGCCACCATGTGGCGGTAACGAGAAATGGAACAGTTATTTCGTTCTATGTCGATGGACAGTTTGTGGCCAATGGCACTGCCAATAGCGCCAACAACATCAATTCACCAGGGACCATGAGAATGGGCGCCGACCGGCTTACACCCAGTCCATTGAATGGATGGATCGGCGAAGTGCGGTTCTGGAACGTGGCGCGCACACCGGCGCAGATCGCGGCATCATTCAATGCAAACCTTACTCTCCCTGCCTTCGGCTTGGTAAGCTATTACGACATGCGTGACCCGAACGGCCAGACGCTCGGAGACGTTTCAGGCGGTATAAACATCAATAACGGCACCCTCGGAAGCAATGCAACAGCGGAAGCCCAAGACCCTGTATGGCTTACTCCCGCACAGGTTACATGCAATGTGGGCGGTAACTTCAGGATGATCACGGGCAATACGCAGATACCGTACAGGCCCGACTCTTCCGGCATTTCAAAGCAAATAGCGCCTTCGAAGCACTCTGAGGATAAGTTGTATATTGCTGCCAGGGTCAGCGTTCAACCCAATCCTGCTGCCTCGGCATTTACATTGCAATTGCCGGCGAGGTACAAGCAGGTGGAAATAGAAGTGCTGAATTCGGCAGGCGCTGTTGTGGAAAGGCGCAGGTTGAAGCAGAACGAAACAAACCTTCGTTTTGGCCAAACGCTGCAACCAGGTTTTTACGTATTGAAAGTGAAGAGCAGTGAAGGAACGGAAACGTTCAAGCTGGTGAAACAATAGATTCCATTATTACCAGGGGGCGGGCAAAGCCCGTCCCCTTTTATTATATCCTCTATGAGAATAAAAACACAGGTATTGATAACACTGCTGGCATTTGCCCTTTCTTCGGGTAGCAATAGTTGCGTTAAAAGCAAGAGTAAACACACTTATCCTTTCAGCCAGGAGTTCAAAGACCATACGCTGTTTAAGACCAATAGCTGGTGGGTATATCAACTGGATGGCGCGGCCACAAGGGACAGCGTGTATGTGTTTCAAAGCGATGTGGGTGTTGCCGATCCATCGCACCTGAACTATAAATACGAAAGCTATATCATACAATCGCGTTCCACTCACCTCGGCGAATCCGTCATTCAGTCAGGCGTTGCCGCCACTCCTGATGTTTATAATTCCGATTTTCAACGGTTCACTTATTCCAGTTCGTTGGGCGCTGACATCGTTGCCTATTTTTCACGGCAAAATCCGGGATATAAATTCGTGTTGTTCCCTTCGCACGAAACGGAGTATAAGCAACAGGTGGCTACACTCATCGTAAATGGCATTACGTATAACAATGTAAAAATATTTGAAGCGCTTAAGGCTTCATCAAATGACCAGCGCTTGCCAAAAGTGATTTGCTTTGCACCGAAGATCGGGATTGTAAGGAAGGAATTGTACAATGGACAGGTCTGGAACCTGGTTAAGCACCAGGTGGTGCAATAACTGCATCAAAAACCGAGGGATAATTTCAACCCCATCAACGACAGCGATCTCCTGTCTCCTCTCGGGGTCTCCTGCGGACCCGAAAACGAAAGATGGAACATCACACGAATGGCGGATTTGGCATCCAGCGGGTATTGCAATCCCGTTCCGAATTCAACGCCGGAAAGCAGTTTGGAGTACCGCTCATTACCAAAACTTCCTTGTATTCTTTTTGCCACACTGTAGGTAAGGCCGCCGGCAGCGCTTACGAAAAAGCCGCTGTATTGTTTTTCTGAAACAAACAAATAACCCGTCGCCCACAGTTGTGCCAGTGAAATTTTATAATCATCTGAAAAACCTTCAGAGCCGCCGCTGAAGTTGATATCTACATTACCCGACCTGTATCTTTTCAAATAGTCTGCCTTAACGCCCAATACAAAATGTTTCACCTGTAACAACTGCCTTTCGTATTCCACGCCCAAAGTAAAGCTGATATTGGTAGCATCCAGCACTACCATTGCCCCTGCGAAGTTGCGGGGTAGCTTAACTTCATCCTGGGAAGATGCGGCAAGTGCGCAACAAATGAATAGCCCTATAAATAAAAGCCGGTATTTCATTGGTCCGTTTAAAACCAAAGATAACCGGCTTGTTTGTTCGATGATCGCCGCACAACACAATTCACAATCCTTTGTATTGGCTTGCGGCAAGCAGTAGAGGTTGCGGAAATATTTATCGTTTTGCCTGTGCGCCGCCAAGGAACTTTTGCGCCGCGCTCAGCTCGGGCCTGCCCTTCCCTGTTCCTATCGTGCGTAATTGAGTATAGTACTGCTCCGCTTTTTGAAGATTGCCTGATTTTTCAGCCGCCAATCCAGCGCCGTATACGCCATTGAACCTGTTGGGATGGCGTTTCATATCCTGCTCATAAGTTTCCAGTGCCTTGTCGGGTTGTTGCAGCGCCAGGTACATGTCTGCCAGCATTTCTCTTGCGGGCAATACTTCTCCCGGAGTTACGGGATGCTTTTCCGTTGCATCTTCAAGGGCAGCGGCCTGTTGCATCAGTTCCAGTGCCCTGGCCTGGTCCCCTTTCTTCAATGCTATCCATGCTTCGCCGGTTTTTATTTGTACTTCTACCTGGTCTGCTTTGTATTGGTCTTTTTGTTCCAGCAGCTTGTCCCGGATGTTTTTCAGTGTATTCAGTTCGTTGTTGGCCCCCGCAAGATTGTTCGTGTGGGCCATGCCCATCAATCTTGCAAAATGTACAATGCCTTTTTGCCAGATGAATTTGTCCCACGGAAACGATGCGGGATGAAGCTCCAGTTGTGCAGCTTCTTTCCATTGCCTGTTTTCCAATACATATCTTGAAGGAATGGCTGCATAAGCGTAAGCCACCTTAAAATTATTGTCTGATACTTTTTGAATGCTTCGCAGGTAATCCCATTGCTGTTTGGCGCGTTCGTTATCGCCTTGTTGCAGGTAGGCATATACCAGGTAGTCCATGCCGTGCAGCTCTTCGTCCCAGGTGCCTTTGATGCCCGCGCTTTCAGCATAGCATTTCGCGGAATTTACAGATGCGAGGTTTGATTTCACAGCTTCATCCCATAATCCAAGACGGGTAAAGATGTGCGAGGGCATGTGTTGCGCATGTGCAGACGCAGGTGCAACGGCCGCGTACTTTCTTGCAGCAGGCAGCGCCAATTCAGCAAGGTCGGGATTATCATAATTATGAATGATATAATGCACGATGCCGGGATGATTTGGTTCGCCCCCATATATTTTATTCAGGATATCGCCGGCCTTCTTTTGATTGGCGTAGGTTTTATCGGTAGGACTGGCGGTGGTGTTCAACGCAAGCGCATAAAAGATGGCAGCCTCTTTATCTGCGGGATAGGTGGCATACATCTTCTCCATTGCCTTTTCGTAATTGAGGCAGCGGGTTTTGTGATCGAGCTTATCGTGGCCATCATAAAATGCGCCTATTGCCTCGATATATTCAGTTTCGCGTTTTGTCTTATCGCTGATGGAGCGGGCTGCTTCCACTGCTTTGGAACCTTTCTTCAGTTCGGCCTCGTTCGGCGGCGTCCACAACGGGTGGAAATTGCTCATGGCAACGCCCCAGTAAGCCATTGCGCAGGAAGGATCTTTATCGATGATGGCGGCAAATGCTTTTTCCGCCTCATCGTATTCAAACGAGTGCAGCATGGCAATGGCCTGGTCAAAATCTTTTTTTACTTCGGGCGAAGCAGAGACCATAAAATCCACCGACCCGAAATTTCCACCGGAAGGCCCGCACCAGATGATGCTTCCTTTTTTAAGGTTGAGGGCCTGGATGGCCTCGGAAGAAGGGGCCTTGCTGGATGAGTTACAGGACAACATCGCTGCGCAGGCGGCGATACAACAGAAAAACGACAAACTTCTCATGTTGCTAAATTTAGCGTTCAATAAATCGGCAAGGGAAAAGGTTATGGAGGCTTTCACGGAGTGCATGATAAATGTAATTGAAATTATCATATTTCAATATACCACTTTACGGGATTTACCGAACGGCAGGTTTTCGCACGATTATCGGCTTCTTTTTTCTTATCAGCCAATAATTTACCGCCAGCGTGGTAATCAATGGTACATACATCACAATGAACCATATTGTCCATGAAACGGTGATGGCGGGCTGATGGGTAACTACAAAGATCCCTTTGCCGATAGGTCCCTGCGAGAATACAAACCCATGGGTAAGATTCCATCCCAGATGGATTGCGATTGGTATATACAATGACAGGGTTTTCGCGTATCCGTAGGCTAATATCACTCCCATAAGGCCTGTGGTAATAAAAACCACGATCATTTGCGGCACACTGCCCAATATCCCGAACGAAAACCAATGGTAAACGCCAAAAGCAACTGCTGAAATGATGATCGCCGGTACGCTGCCCAATCTCTTAATGAGTATGTACAACAATACCCCGCGGAAGATAAGCTCTTCGAACAGTACAGATTTGATATTCCACCAAAGTCCCTGCATCACCAGGTTGAATGTCAATGCAGGGTTTATTCCCCACTGCTCACTGCCGAAGTACATTCTCAATCCAATGGCCAGAACGGCGCAGAGTGCGGTAGCGATTAAGAATATCCCGAAATCAGCCAGCCTGCGCGGGGTAGGCATAAGGCCGAGCACACCAAGGTGTTTCCTTTCGATAAGCCATACCAATAGCCAGGAAATGGCAAGTTGAATGATAATACCGAGCATAGGTATGATTATACTGTAAAAAGGGAAAATTAAATGAAAAAGGCGGCTTTGCAGCCGCCTTACCATTTTATCAATTAGCCCGCCGTTACTCCAGCACTACTTTTTTAGTTTGCTTGAAATCACCGTCGATATATCGCAGGTAATAAATTCCCCTTTTTCGGTGAGCGCACGTCGAGCCCGTATTTTGCCTGCCGGCTGTTGAATTTCCAAACCTTCACTTTATTAAATGTCGTGTTCTCATACAATTCTATAACAATGTCGGCTTTTTTATCAGATGGTTTGATGGGTTTTGCATTTTCCGTTACCCTAAGTTGAATAAAACCTTTTGCAGGGTTGGGCAGCAATGTAACCAGGTACCGGGCGCCGCAGCCACCACCGCAGCTACTATATACTTCCACGGTCCTTGTAGATTCCAGCGTACTTACACCGCACTGGTTCACTGCTTTCACAAATATTACGTAGGTGCCAGGGTCCCATGGAATAAAGGGGAAGGTAGATGAGGTCAGTGACGGATCTATCACCTCGTTGCCCTGAAACCTATATCCCCATTCATAATGTGTAAAGCTTCCATGACCGGAGCTCTGTACTGCCTGAAATGTATTGATAGCTCCCACTTCGTAGCAGCAAGGTTCGGGGCCTGGGTATGCATTGATGCTAAAACCTATATAGGGCGTGCCGAAGCTAACATTCTTTGATACGGGAAAAGTTAGGGAGCACCCGGTTATAGAAACTTCTGCACTTATCGTGGCTAGTCCATTAGCAGAAGAAGTAGGTGATATGGTCACGCTGCTGCCGCTGCCTGTAATGGAGTAATAACTGTGCGGCGCCCAGGAAATACTCCCATTTATTGGTATACCCGAAACACTGTAAGTGTAATCATTGGGATAGCAGAGCGGTGTGGTGCCGGACATGCTAAGTGGTGGTCCCGGCCTGGAAATCGGGATTGACGTGATAGGTCCTTTCTCAAGTCCCGCGCCGCATGCGGTATTCACAGGTCTGATCTGGAGAAACCCACCGGTTACCTTGTCGGAGGTGATGGAAACGCTGTTGTCATCGGCCATCCAGGTAACGCCGTCAGAAACATCGGTGCCTCTTTTCCAACCTGCCGGCAACAAGTACTCGTAGTTTGTAACGGTGCCGAACTGTAGCGGCGGCGCTTCATATACATTCACATATTTAACATTGGTGAATGTTATCGTATAGGGTACTTCCTCGCAGGCATTGGGATTAAGGGACGCGGGATTGGGCTGAATGGTTGAAGTGTTGTTTTGCGGGTACAGTGATTTAATGCGCATAAACGTGAAATCTGTATAAACTTCTGTATTGGCCGGATTTCTATAGTAGACCCGGAACGATTGCCTGGAATTATTATCTGAAAACCTGCCGACAAAGGTGAAAGTGGTAGTGCCGCTGATGGTTTGAACATTCGCTGCATTCGACACCACGATGCCGCCGATCAGGTTCGCCCACCCAATAACGTTAGGCAATGGATTAGTGGCATGAGTGTTGGGCAACGTGACAGAGAACGTAATGTTTGTCGCAGGACAATGTTCATCATTTACTCCTGGACTAATTGACTGTGCGCCGGCGTGCGTGATAAGCATTACGCCTGCGATGGATGCTAGCATTAATTTAATAGTCATAAGAAGGGTATTTACTGGTTAGGAGATTTTGCTACTTCCCAGGAGCCGCCCGTTTCTTATGATAGATACATCAAATGTCTTAGCCGGGCGTTGCATGAAGAATGCCAGAGCCATGTAAAGCAGGAATTGCTGAATGAATAAAGGTGTGAAAAATGGCGCCTTTGTGTAAGGCAGCACAGTAAGTATTCCGGCTGCATATAGCGTTTTGGTTGAACGATCACAAGAAAGAATTCGAATAACAATTTACTGCAATATGTTATAATCGCCATCGCTGTGAACAATTATTTGCAGGAAAGAAAATTTGAGATTTGCATCTTGAAATATGAGCTTTGCAAACTGATTTATAATCTATTATCGTAACAATGGCAGGTAAGTCGAATACATTGTTCATCAAAAACATGGTTTGCCAGCGGTGCATCATGACCGTTGAGGGCATTCTTGACAAGCTCGATATCCCCTATAACAGTGTTTCGCTGGGGGAAGTGGAGCTTGCCGGCAAGCTAAACGTTACCCGGCAGAAAGAGTTGGATGCGGCACTGCACAAAGTAGGATTTGAACTGATCGAGACCAGGGTGAACAAGATCGTGGAAGACATCAAGCAGTCGGTGATGGAATACCTGGCATTGGGTATGGAAAGCCAGGACCAGAAACTTTCTTCGTTTATTACAGCCCGCGTTCCGTATGAGTACAGCTACTTAAGCGATCTTTTTTCATCCATCGAGGGCAAGACCATCGAGCAGTATTTCATCTTACAAAGAATAGAGAAGGTAAAAGAGTTGCTGGTGTATGACCAGCTTTCCCTGACAGAAATATCTTATCGCACGGGATTTAGCAGCGTGCATCATTTGTCTTCACAATTTAAGAAGGTCACGGGGCTTACGCCTTCGCATTTTAAGAAGATAGGCGTGGAGAAGCGCAGGTCGCTGGATAGCCTGTGATCCAAAAATTATGTACATCTTTCCCTCAATTGCGTAAGGCTTAGGCCCCTATGCGATGGTAGTTTTGTGATGTCAATCTGATCGATAACGATAAAATAAAACATCATGAAAACAACACATCAATTGGATCAAAATCCCGGTTGCTCTTGTAATCCCTGTTTGTGCGGACCTGATTGTGCTTGCGGCACAGCCAGTGCAGAGTAACACCGGCTGATAATTTCTCACGGGCCGCCTTCGGCGGCCCTTATTTAAGAAACCATACACTACATAACCATGCAACCTGCCACGCACTATTATCAACTCACAGCTTCTGAATTCGATTGGAAAATATCAGAACATAAATCCATCAGGGCCTGGGGATTCAACAACACGCTCCCCGGACCTCTATTGAAAGCACGCAAAGGCGATACGCTTGTCATCAAAGTAAAAAATGAACTTCCCGAACCAACCATCGTTCACTGGCATGGCATAAGACTTCCTGCAGCGATGGATGGAACCGGCGAAGTACAGCCACCCATCGCGCCCGGCGAAGAATTTGAATACCGCTTTGAAGTGCCCGATGCAGGGACCTTCTGGTACCATTCCCACCACAACGAAACCGTGCAAATGGAAAGAGGCATGTACGGAGCATTGATAGTAGAAGAGGATACAGAACTGGTTACCGATGCGGACAGCACCTGGATAATAGACGATATGAAACTGACCAAACAAAATGAATTTAAGAAAGGTGGTCTTGTCGGCCGTTGGATGGAAAGGCATGATGGGCGGGAAGGGGACACGCTGCTTATCAACGGCAAGGAAAATCTTCACATCAAAATGAATGCAGGTCAAACAGAAAGATGGCGCTTTGTCAACGCATCGAGCGCACGGTATTTTCGCTTGTTCCTGGCCGGTAAACCATTCAAAATCATAGGCACCGATGGCGGGTTTCTGGAAAGCCCGGTACAAACAACGGAGGCATTGATCACCCCCGGAGAAAGATTGGAAATACTCGTGGGGCCATTTAACAAGGGAGATAGTTTCGCCATTGAATCCCTTCCATACAACAGGATGACCTTTGTTAAATCGAAGCACCGCCGGTTTGCAACGGTTACCGTCGGGAATTTACAGCCAACCCTTGCATTTATACCAACCAGTTTAAGAACTATCGAGCCGCTGGCCACGCATGCCGTTGCAGTAAATCGCCGCGTGAAGTTTTCAGTGGCTCCCAGCCTGAAGCATGGTATCGACTTTCATGTAAATGGAGATGTACATACAATGGATGCGCCGGTTTATACCGGCGAGTTGCAAGTATGGGAAGTGTCCAATACCAGCCTGATGGACCATCCTTTCCATTTGCATGGCTTCTTTTTCCAGGTGTTGGAAGAAAATGGGAAAGCGCCGGCTTACAAAGCGTGGAAGGATACTTACAATCTGAAGCCCCGGTCTACTATAAAAATTGCATGGATGCCTGACCGTACAGGCAGTTGGATGTACCATTGCCATATCATCGAGCACCATCAAGCGGGTATGATGGGACATTTTGAAGTGATGGAGCGCGGAGTGCAGGCAAACAAAGCCGCCCAAAAACCTTCATGCCATCATGCGCATCATTAAGGAAAATTCTTCTAAAAACCTGTTCCTATAAAGGAATGGGCTTTAGCATGCCAGCTTCCCATGCGGCATATTTTTGTTGTAACCGCAGCAATACAGCAGCTTCTTTGTCTTTCAGATTATTTTTTTCCGAAGGGTCGGCCTCCAGGTCGAATAAATATTCCTGTCCCTTTTCGTCCTGCAGGTATTTCCATTTTCCATCACGCATGGCTTTGTGTTGCGTACGCTGAAACAATCTCCAATACAAAGTCCGGGATATCTCCTCTTTCTTACCGGTAAGTATCGGCATCAGATCTATGCCATCAGTGGCAAATTGCGGGTCTGGTTTCGCATTGGCCAGTGATAGTATAGAAGCTGTCCAATCCATGGTGGTGGCCACCTGGTTGGTAGTGCTGCCCGGCTTAATATGGGTTGGCCATCGTACAATGGCGGGTTCGCGAATACCGCCTTCCCATAGTTGCATTTTCTTTCCCTTATAAATGCCCATGTCTGAAAATCTTTCGTCTCCTCCGTTATCACTGGTAAAAATTATTACGGTATTGTTTGCAAGGTTTTGTTCATCCAGCGCTTTCATAATTGCGCCCACTGCTTCGTCCATGCTTTTTACCATTGCGGCATATGTCGCCGCCGAGCCGCCATTCACCCAATTCATCGTATCAGGGTAGGCCTTATCACCAGGCGCCTGCCAGGGCCAGTGTGGCGCGCTGAACATAAGACTTATGAAAAATGGTTTGGCATGCGTACGCCGTATAACGTCGATGGTTTTTTGTTGCAGGAGGTCTGTCATATATCCTTCCGTGTTAACGGGCTGGTAATTCTCATACAGGTCCGTTGCTCCCCCGCGTGGCGAACCATGGGAAATATAGTCCACTCCACCACCATTGAATCCATAGAAATAATCAAAGCCATAGTGCAGCGGACTGAATTCCGGCTTAAAGCCCAGGTGCCATTTACCGATGAGGAAGGTCTTGTAACCTGCATTCTTTAGCCGGCTTGCTATCGTAGGGTGGCCGGGTGGTAATCCCATTGCGCTATCCTTGGCGTTCCATGCCAGTGGTTCCTTCAAACCTACCGGAACACTGGCGGGATAACGGCCGGTCATAAACGCTACGCGTGTAGGCGTACACACCGGCGCCGCAGCATAAGCGTTCATGAATTTTACACCTTGCGCCGCGAGCTTATCAAGATGCGGGGTTTGATAATCTTTACGCCCATAACAACTTAAGTCGGCATAACCGAGGTCGTCGGCCATGATGTAAATGATGTTGGGGCGGTCTTGCGCTTGTGCCTGCAGAAATACAAGCAGAAAGAACCCCGGCAAAAACTTCCTTGATGAGATCAGTAAGGAAAAAAGCGTTGTTGTTTTCATTTGAAAGATAATTACAATTATTTGTTATTAAACATTTCCACGTTAACGGGATATCGTCCGGAAAGAAAACCGTGAAATAAGCTCCAGGTTCTGGCGTAATGACTCAATAGTCATCTCAGAATAAATTTTTTGACTGATCCTTTCCTTCAGCCATGCTTCGAGCTCCTTAAGGTTGTCGGTTTCGGTAAGTAAATTGTTTAAATTGTATATTTCACTCTTTGTGTTTTTACTTAATTCCTGTACAAACGATCTGGCATGATGAGGACATCCAACTACTATGGCAAGCACTAATAAAGTTGGTTTATAATCCAACCCGGGCACAAAGTTTCCATGTGTTTTTATGAGCCGGTAAATATTTACAAATCGCTTAATGGTGCGCGGGGTATGCCCAAAAAGCGCAGAAACTTCCTGCATAAACGACAATTCCCCGGTAGTAAATGTCAGGTTCTTTTGGAGAACTTCTTCTGAAATGGGATCGTCGACGGTATTTTGCGACTGCTGGCCAGAAGCCTGCACCGTAGTGTGGGCTGCATTGGCCTGGCCTGCTGACGTTCCTGTAGTTGTACCCGTCGGTACCGGCCCGGAAGTATTGCCCGAATGGGTATCCGAAGTATTGACCTGCACAGCCTGGGTTACATTTGCCGTACTTTGTTGCTGCGATTGAATTTCATTTTTCAATAAGTAGGCAAGCAGATCTTCCCTGCCTGTTTTGGTGATCGGCTTCAGCGTAAATGGGATCTGAAATATCTTCTCGAGATAGTCAAAAGAGGACACTGCATGGTCTGCTTGCCCATTACCTTCCCTATCGGCTTCGGTAAAGAAGGGATACTTTGCGCTTAACGATTTATTCAACCACCGGGGATCGACGCCGACTACTACCACAAACAATGGAAACGCCAATAACAAGTGCACGGCCTCCAACACTTTTACTACCGTATCCTCATTGCAGCGATCCAGGTCGTCTATGTATAAAATGATGCGATCGATTTTCAGGGTTATATTCTCAGGATTGATAGCTTTTTTCTCCTCATCATCGGAAATATCGTATTGCAGCCGCAAAAGGTCATCGAGACGTTTGAAATCTTTGCGTATCCACGAAATAAGTCCCAGTTGGCGGGAGTATTGTTCGTCTCTTGAGCGGTTCTCGATGAACTGCATCAGTTTCCTGCCGGTCCGTATGTCCGCCAACTCCTGTCGGGTTGCATTTATTTGCTGGTCGATCGATTCAAGCGAAGATTTTACCGAAGCCAGCTCCTGTTCGACTTGCGACAGCTCAGGAGCATCGGGTACCTCGCGGGAGTCGATAGTATGCATGAGGCTCGTCAGCCTGTTGTAAGCATCGTTGAAACGCTTCCGGATGGGCGCTGCAGCAGCTACTATTTTACCAACTGCAGTAGTTACAAGCAGAACCATGCTTGCTATCTTGCCCGTTACATCATCCCATGTCAACTTTAGAAATGGGAGGCCGTTAAAAGCAAAAGCAACTACAGCCAGTATGATTACCGCAAATGCTATATAAATCCACGGTCCTTTAAAATTCCATAACGTTGACCAAAAGTATTTGGATTTATTCTTTTCGTCCTGCACCGCTTTGATATAAGATGCGATCTTATCCCTGCTGTTGATGATGCTTTGAATGTTATCGTTGTCGACGCTTTTCAGGTCTTGCTGGATGTAAGGGTCTTTAAGGATATGTTTCAACAGCTTCAGCCCCGAAATGTCTTTTAATTCTTCGCGCTTTTTCTTTTGCTCGGCCTCGAGCACAACTTTTTTACTTTCCAGTTCTTTCTTACGCTGTTCAGTAGCCTCTTTCTGAAGCGTGGTAATCTGCAGCGTCTTGGAAAGTTTTTCCAGTTCACCCTGCTTGCCCTCATTTGTGGAAAATACATACAACTCCTCAAAAATTTCCGTAATAAGACTAGCCCACAGGTTTGCGTCCGAGTAATGCCAGGAATTAAATGTTACCTGCACCACTTTGTCAACGTATCGTTTGTTAGATCCCTTTTTCTTGTTGATTCTGGCCTTGAGCTTCTCCATGAAAAAGCTTTTACCTGAGCCCCAGTTGCCAAACAGGCCGATCGCAAGCGGTGGTTTTACGTCTTTAAGAACCATGATGGTTGAAAAAGATTCTATATCATACGTAAAGGCTAACTGGTCTTCGGTTTCCAGATGGTTTCCCTCGGTGGTATACGACGGAAGCACCTCCTCGTTTTTTCTTGGTGTGCCTTGTGTAATGGCATGGTACTGTGCTTCGGAAATACCACGCCACCGCCACTCGGTTGGAATATCCAACTGGTCCGCGAATTCAATATCGGCGGATAAATTGTCCAGTTGCAGCGGAACAGGAAACAATTCGTCAATGATCATACTGATGACCTCACCCTTGCCTTCATCTGCATGTATTCCTTCGGTTACAGTCAGGGTGCCTACTACGGCGTTATACCGTTCGTATGCATAAGCGATTACTTTGTCGCCAGGCCTTACTGCCTGTAAGGTCTCGTACTCCGGCCTTTTTTCCGATCTAAGCGTATAGGTATTGAACCAGGTATCTTGCCCTTTCCTGAATCCTGGTATGTCCCAGGTTTGTGCGCGGATTTTGAGGAGCCAGTAGTTTACTTCCGGTTGTTGTTGTGGTTTAGCGGAACTGGACTGCGCGGGAGTCTGAGGACGTGGTGGTGGCTGCTGCGGTGGAGGCGGAGCCGAAGCGCGGGCAGCAGCACGCGAACCAGCACGGGCGCTGGGGGGAGGGGGCGGGGCGCCGGGACTGGCCTTGGGGCGAGGAGCAGCAGAGGGCGGTATATATTCAACGGCTGACGCTTCGCTAAGTGATGCAGAAGACTGGTTAAGTTTTATTAAATGGTCCAACTGCCGGCTGAAATGTACTAACAGGTCATCATGATTTCGATAGACGACCCAGGGATATCCCAGGTCCGATAGCTTATTCTTAAACTTAAGGAGATTGATTTCCTGCTCTTTGCTTTTGGGCTCTTTAGGATATACTTCAGACTCCTTAAAATAAGCAAGAATATGTGGCTTGTTGTTATCCTTTCGTTGGCTAAACGCAACTTGAAACTCCTCTTCAGCGTACTGTGGGATCCTTGAAGTGAAAATCATTACGAAAATATCAGACTCCGATATTGCTTTGTGATACGTGACATGCAAGCTTCGTCTTAAAGTTTTATCCGGGTCATCATCCCAAAACATTAGTTCAAAAACGCTTTTTTCTTTCTCGAATCGAGCTATAATAGCTTTTTCAATCAGTTCGCGTTCAGGTTTCAGGTCCGAAGATGTGGCAAGAAAAATCTTGATGATCCTTTGCATATACTCAAAACTGGGTAATTCAGTCTCGGAATATACCCAATCCCCAGAATTTCCAACCGTGGTTTATACGTTTCTTAAAAATAACCCTCACGCCGGCATAAATAACATTCCCTCGCCAAACAAGCGCAACCTTTTCAAGCAACCTATCCTCCCAAACTAGCAATATATCCAAAAGAAAAACATAGCTGCATCATTACCTTCAACTCACTATCACAACCTATAACCATGAACTTCTTCAACACCATTCTTTTCACTGTCTTCGCCGCCGCGGGCTTTAACATCATACACTACACAGCTATAAACTCGGACAATATGGAACAAACTATCGCCAAAAAAGATGAAGAGGTACTAAGTGATCTCAATGCACAATTCATTAAAAATTTCATCAACCAGGATACCGTTGCGCACAACAAGATCATCCACAAGGATTTTGTATGCATCTATAGTTCCGGCTCCATCATCGACCGCGATACTTATATGAAGGATTGGTCGCACGGCTACGAAACCAGCAAATACACTTCGTTTACTTATACCGATGAATCCATCCGCGTGTTCGGCAACATGGCACTGGTACGATCGAAAACGGTATACACGAAAAACATCGATGGAGAGACCATTCATGGAAATACGGTTTATACCGATACGTACATAAAAGAAAATGGGCGCTGGTGGTGTGTGCAGGCGCAATTAACCGCTGTAAGCAGGTAGGAGTCATGGGGCCAATAGGTCATTAAAGAGCCAATGACTCAATGACCAAATGACTTAATGACCCAAAATCACTACTGGTTTAAAGAACTCTTATACTTCGAAGGCGGCACCGCATACTTGCGCGTGAAAGTAGTAGAAAAATAATCAAGCCGGTTAAACCCACTGCGGAAACAAATATCCGCAATAGGTAACTCGGTGGTCCTAAGCATGGTCTCCGCATGCTTTAACCTGATGTGCTGCAAAAAATAAAAAGGAGAATAAGCGCAAATCTGCTTGAACAGCCGCGTGAAATGAAAAGGACTTACATAACAATGCTGCGCGAGCTCCTGCAGCGAAATATCATTTGAAAAATTTTCCAGCAAATATTCCTTGGCCCTTTCAATAGTGCCTAAATGATGCCGCCTGCTGCTGTCGGGCAATACCGGCTCCAGATAATTGCCGGTGAGCATTTGCATCACCGCTTCCACCATCTCCAATACCAGGCTATCTATTTCCAGCGTGCAGTAATTGCCCGATGCAAGGGTTTTCAATATGGCATAGTGCAGGTAATCTGCCTCGGGACTAGCCGCCAGCATAATGGCAAAGACCTTCGGATTGGTAAAGAAGGACACTTCCTTCAGCTTGAACCTGTCCCTGATGGATTCATATGCTTCTTCGGTAAACCTGATAACGGTGCAGGAACCTGTGCCCGCATGCTCCTGCGTAAGCGTGAACTCGCAACCAGGCTTCTCCACCAGCACCCGGCTGGTGTATTCTTCGTCGGACCTGCGGTAAGAGTTGAAAGTGAAATATCCCGACCGTGTAAAATTGATGCAGAACTGGGCAGTGTAGCCCGGAGAATAGGTCAGCCGCTCCACACAATATGAATTGAAATCATAAATACTGTACAGACCGGAAGTAAATAAAGGAATATAGCTGACGGAATTTTCCTTCATTGCAATCAAATATAACGGAAGCTGCTTAAAGCTACTATCGTGTATAGAGGTGTGCTTTGGAAATATTGCTAAATCTATGCTTCGCCCATCATCAATCCTTCGATGGTATGCGCCTGTACAATTGGCTCCAGTTTATCTACCAGCCTGCATGTCAGGTGCCGTCGCAGGTCATCCGGCAAAGTTTCAAAATAAGCATGGGTCAGTTGCAGGTCGTGGCGCTCTGCATTAATGGCTCCTGGCGCGTCCACGCCCAATACCAGCGCGGGCCGGGATTTGTCCGAATAATTAGGCGTGCCGCGGTGAATGGTAAGCGCCGACCGAGCAGAAATATCACCCATCTTCGGCAACTTGCGTTGTGCGCGCTCTTCATAGCGGGGATAATTTTCTTTCGGTGGAAACATCCCATGCTCAAAACCAATGGGCGGATCCCATTGCGTGCCAGGTGCAATTTCAAATGGCCCCATGTCTTCATACACATCCACTGTAGTTAAATTAAATGCAAGTGAATTAAGCCTTCGGCCAACCAACGTTTCGTCCGGCGCGGGAAAATCGCGATGCCAGGGTTGCGCTTTTGCACCGGGATTGGGCACATCGAAACCTATTTCAACGATCTTATATTCAGGACCGAGCACGGCTTCGCACACCGCCACCACCCAGGGATGCGTTGCAAGGTCGATGAAACCATGGATGTCTTCAGGATGAATTTCCACGTAATGACGTTTAGGTCCACGGCCCACCGTTCCGCCCGGACGTCTCAATGCTTCCGCGTATGCAATAGCAAGGTCACTGTCTAATTGCTGCACCCATTCGCGGCTGAAAGCGCCTTTAAGACTGATGAACCCATCTCCATACAATCCTCCCATGATTGCCGCAACATCATAATTGCCCGCGTTCGGATTGAATAAAACAGTATTTCCATTATTCTGTTGCTGATGAGTTGGCTTAGGCGATTGTAGCATAGCGGCAGTTTTTATTTCGTATTGCCGCAACGATAGTGCCATACCCTACCCCTCCTGCCTTAAAATTTCCAGCGGAGGCTTGCGCACTACAAAGCGGCTGTTGGCAAGACCGATCACCACCGTTAGCATGGCAACCGATACAAATACAATGATCATCGGGAGTATTTCAGGAGTAAAGCTGGTCTCAAATACGTAATACGCCAATGCCCAGCTTCCTGCCAATGCCAGCAGTATACCCGTGAATGCAGCCAATGAGCCCAGGAAAAAATATTCCAACGCGGTGATCGCAAATATTTGCCGGCGGCTGCTTCCCAGCGTTCGCAATAACACACTTTCCTGCACGCGCTGGTATTTGCTGATGAGCACCGACGCCACCAGCACAATCAATCCCGTGATCATGCTAAAGCCAGCCATGAAGCGGATCACAAAGCCGATCTTACCCAACACTTCATCCAATATGCTTAGAATCAGCCCGAGGTCTATGATGGACACATTGGGGAAACGCCTTACGAGCGTTTGCTGAAAGCGGGCCGACACTTCAACCGATGGAACGTGCGTCATTATCACATGGAACTGCGGCGCCTCGTCCAGTACGCCGCCTGGGAACACTACTATGAAATTTGTTTGTACCCTGTTCCAATCCACTTTGCGCAGGCTTCCTACAATGGTCTGCACCAACGCACCCTGCACGTTAAACAATAGGGTATCGCCTAGCTTAATGGAATTGTTCTTTGCATAATTCTGCTCCAACGAAATCATTGGTATTCCTGAACTGTTTGCGCTGCCTGTCCACTTACCGTCCACTATTCTTTCAGAAGAGATCAATGTATCCCGGTAAGTAACGCGATACTCACGATTGAATATCCATTGGTGCATTTTAATGGTGCTGTCTTTGCGCAGCGTTTCCACGTTAATATCGTTCACTGCTTCCAGGCGCATGCTTACGATAGGAACGGTTCCATTTACGGGCAATCCCTGCTGCCGCGCAAGCGCTACTACCGAATCGCGTTGGCTCGCCTGTATATCGAACAATACCATGTTGGGTTGGTCGCCGCTGGCAGACAAAGTGATCCGGTCCAAAAGAATAGATTGAACAAAGAACATTGTGCAAATGAGGGCCGTTCCAAGGCCGATGGAAACAATCAGGATCCCGGTTTGATTATTCGGCCGGTACAAGTTGGCCAGCCCCTGCCGCCAAACATAGCTCCACGAAGCAGGGAAAAATCGCCTGACCATCCACGTTAGCAGGGCTGCGATACCAGTCAGTATTAAGAAAGCTATTACTATGCCCAGGCTAAACACAATGGCCTCCATCCACTCCCCCAACTGCATATAAGTAAACGTAACTATAAACCCAAGTATCAGCGCATAGATCAGCCATTTGTACACATCCTTTATCAGGGTATGCTCAAAAGAAACGCGCAGCGAATTCAGCGGCGATATTTTGCGGATGGACACCAACGGCAGCAAAGCAAATAAAACAGATATCACCAATCCCAATACAATGCCCTGCCCGATGGCTGTCCACGAAATAGCCGGCTGCACTTCTATCGGCAACAGTTCCTTTAATACCACGGGCAAAAATTGCTGGATGATGGTTCCCAATGCAGCGCCTATGATGGAACCGATGAGACCTATTACTGCTATCTGCACCAGGTAAATAAAAAAGGCCTGCGATGCTTTTGTGCCGAGGCAGCGCAGCACCGCGATGGTATTGATCTTTTCCCGTACATAAATATGAATGGCGCTCGCCACGCCGATGCAACCGAGCAGCAATGCAATAAAACCAATGAGTGATAAGAAGCGCGTCACGTCTTCGAAGGAGCGCGTGGTGTCGTTCTTTTGCGTTTCGATGGTATCGTACCATAATCCCTCGGCCTCCAGCCGCGGTTCTATGTTCTCTACAACTTCCCCGATGTTTACGGGCTTATCATATTTAAAATAATAGCGGTAGTTGATGCGGCTCCCCTTTTGTTCCAGGCCCGTTTGCTGAAGGTATGCCATTGGAATATAAACCACAGGCGCAACCGAAGCTGATATGCCGGTCTTTCCCGGGGCTCCGAGCAAAGTGCCGGCAATTACGAAACCGAGATTGCCAATCTTGATCGTATCGCCCTGTTGCGCGTCAAACTGCAGCATCAGCGCTTCGTCTACCAATGCCTGTTGCCCTGTCCGGAATGAACGTGCCGCCGACACGGGCACCGTTTCAAAATCTCCGTAATAAGGGTACTCGCCGCCCAATGCCTTTACTTCGATCAGTCTTGTACCCCCATTCTTAGGAAAATAGATCATGGAAGAAAAGCTGCGCTGCTCCGACCTGCGGTCGCCCAATGAATCAACCAAACCTCCCAGCGCATTGCCAATGGGCTTGTTGCCCGTAATTTCCAGGTCTGCCCCCAGCAGGGCCGAGGCCTGTTTGTCTATTTCTTCGCGCAATACGTTTCCCAGCGAGTAAATGGCCACCAAAGCGGCAATGCCCAAAATAATAGAAGACACAAACAACAATAACCGTGACCGGTTTCTCCGGCTGTCGCGCCACGCCATTAATAAGGTCCACCTGAAATTGAATCGCTTCATGCTGTGTTGGTTTCTGCTAGCTCGCAAATTGTTCTACCGCTTCATTGCTTACGATCCTTCCTCCTTTCAGTCGTACGATCCTTCCTGTTCGGGCGGCAAGCTCAGCGTTGTGCGTAACAAGGATCAGCGTGGTGCCCGCTTCCTTATTAAGATCGAATAAAAGGTTTTCTATTTTTTCGCTGTTCTCCGCGTCGAGGTTACCGGTTGGTTCATCCGCAAATAATATGGACGGTCTGTTACAAAATGCCCTTGCCAGCGACACGCGTTGCTGTTCGCCGCCGCTCAATTGCACGGGGTAATGATGGGCCCGTTCGGCCAATCCAACTTTTTCCAATAAGTCCATCGCGATTGGCTTTACATGCCTTTGCCCGCGTAATTCCAATGGCACCATTACATTTTCAAGGGCGGTCAATGTGGACAGCAATTGGAAATTCTGGAAAATAAATCCTACGTGCTGGTTGCGTACCTGGGCGCGCTCGTCTTCATTCAA
Source organism: Chitinophagaceae bacterium (assembly GCA_035628135.1). Classification (GTDB taxonomy): domain Bacteria; phylum Bacteroidota; class Bacteroidia; order Chitinophagales; family Chitinophagaceae; genus DASPKM01. Next base: position 673,666 of record DASPKM010000006.1, read on the forward strand.
TGTTTCAAGCCTGATGCTATTCAACTCCACGCTTCCTGAGCTGGGCCGGTCGAGGCCGGCGCATAGTCCCAGTAAGGTTGTTTTACCGCTGCCTGATGGCCCAACAATGGACAGGGTTGACCCTGGCATGACCGAAAAGCTGATACTATCCAATACCGTTAGTGTGCGGCCCGCGCTTTGATATGTTTTGCTTACGTTCTCTACCTTGAGGATTGCGTTCATAATTCCAGAGCTATTGAAGTCATTAGGTCATCAGGTCACTCGGTCATTGATGATGAGCCTTCAGTACAGTTAGTTGAGCAAATGAAAACATTGTTACACCTAATGACTTAATGACCCAATGACCTAATGACTTATTTGTTTAATTTGGTAAAATGAAAATTAAAGGATTATTTACAATTTTACTGGTCTCTATCATCTCCTGTACAGAAAATAACAAATCTGCTGAGCAATCTGCCGACACTGCCAAAACCAATACAAAGGATACCAGCGTGACCAATGAAGCGGTAAAAACCATCGTTTTTTTCGGTAATAGTCTTACGGCTGGCTATGGGCTCGATCCATCCGAGGCCTTTCCCGCACTGATCCAGCAAAAGATCGATTCCATGAGGCTTCCTTATAAAGTAGTCAATGCGGGAGTGAGTGGCGAAACTTCTTCAGGCGGCAATGCCAGGGTGGATTGGATACTGCGGCAACCACCGGCCGTTTTTGTATTGGAGCTTGGCGCAAATGATGGCCTGCGCGGCATTCCACTCACCGAAACAAAAAAGAACCTTCAGTCCATCATCGACAAGGTAAAAGCAAAAAATCCAAATGTTACCATCATCCTGGCAGGCATGATGATGCCACCTAATATGGGCGAGCAGTACACCAGCCAGTTCCGCGCCATCTATCCTGACCTTGCAAAAGAAAATAATCTTCCATTGATTCCTTTCCTGCTACAGGGCGTAGGTGGCGAAGCCCATCTGAACCAGCAGGATGGTATTCATCCCACTGCGGAAGGACATGAAATAGTAGCGGAAAACGTGTGGGCGATACTGAAGAACAACCTGCCTTAATCCCTGCTCTTCAATTGCTGCACTTCCTCTTGCAAACGCTTCACCCGTTCCAGCAACGATGCTATAGCCTCGATGCCCTCCAGGTTAATGTCCAACTCATAATGGAAACAGATGAATTTTTCCAGGTCCTGCAACTGCTCGGGATGGATGTATGACCTGCCTTCGACGGTTGTGATCTCTATCAATCCCGCGGTTTGCAGAGAATCGATAAAGGTATATTCAATGTGATGATGCGTGCAGATGGCATCGGCCGGTATCAGTTGCTCCTGTTCCATATTACTTGTTTTTATCGATGTCGGCTAGCTGACTGAACAATTCTTTTTCTTTTTCACTAAGGTTCACCGGTATTTTCACTTCGAAGGTTACGTAGAGGTCGCCCGATTGACCATCCTGTTTGTACACGGGAAAGCCCTTGCCCTTAAGCCTTGTTTTCGATCCTGGCTGAGTTCCGGGATTTACTTTCAGCTTCACTTGTCCACCCAATGTATTTACGAGGGTTTCTCCACCGAGCACGGCGGTGTACAGGTCGATGGCGGCAGTGGTATAAAGATCATCGCCCACACGCCGGAACCGCGCATCGCTGTCAATGATAAAAGTAATATACAGGTCGCCGGCAGGTCCGCCATTGACGCCGGGCCCGCCATGTCCCTTGAGCTTGATGACCTGGCCATTGGCCACACCTGCCGGAATGGTAATGCGGATCTTTTTTCCGTTGACCGTAATTACCTGTTGATGCGTGCTGGCGGCATCGGCAAGACTTAAATGCAATTTTGCTTCATAGTCTTCTCCGCGAAACTTCATGCTACCTCCACCACGCCGCCCCGAAGTTGAAGCGCCCCTGCCGAACAACGATTCAAAAAAATCAGAAAAACCTTCTTCTCCCTGGCCGCCGGAAAAAGTAAACTCACCCCAATCCATACCCGCGCCTTGTCCTGCTGTTTGCCTTTGCGACTGTCTCGATTTTTCAAATTCCTCGGCCTGTTTCCAGTGTTCCCCATATTGCTGGCCATACTGGTCGTACTTGCGGCGCATTTCAGGATCGCTCAGTACTTCATTGGCTTCGTTGATCTGCTGAAAAAGTTTTTGTGCTTCCTTATTATTAGGATTGAGGTCGGGATGGTATTTGCGCGCCAGCTTGCGGTAAGCCTTTTTAATGTCGTCCTGACTTGCGTTCTTGTCTAATCCCAGTATTTTATAGTAATCTATATAAGCCATGCACAAAATTATCAAATTGAAAAATATGGGAATTTGCCGGTTGGTCAAAATGCTAAGAGCAAAGTCTAATACCGCTGTATCATTAGAGTATTTTTAAGCACCCTCATCAATTTCAAGATATTTCACATGCAATACGGGCACGCCAACAGCCGGCAGAACATTGAATTTTACAGCATCGCCGGAGATATTGATCGAACAATAAAATTGAAAGAAACGCTTACGCCGTATAGCGAATAGGATTGGCCGACATTTCCATTTCGGCTTCGATAGTATCGGCAAATATTTCCCGCGGTGGTTTGTTGAACAGGCGCACTTTGGAGAAAATAACCGCCAGCGTTTGCCATGCTGTTTTGCGTATGATGCGCATGTCGAGCCAGAAGTTACAGTTCCTTACATAGAATGCATCGTATTGATAACGGCGGAATATGCTTTGATAAGTGGTGGTGGGCCCACGATAGCCTTTTATCTGTGCAAGTCCTGTAATGCCGGGCTTGACGAGGCTGCGGAACTTATAGTTTGACACCAACACGGAAAACCTGTTGCAGTCTGCGTGCATGTGCGGCCTGGGGCCAACAATGCTCATGTCGCCAAACAATACGTTCAAAAATTGCGGAAGCTCATCCAGGCTGGATTTCCTTAGGAAATTGCCGATCCTGGTAATGCGAATATCGTTTTCCCTTGCCTGCGTGGTATTGGCATCGGGATTTACTACCATGGTGCGGAACTTATAGCAAAGGAAGCTTTTGCCGCCACGTCCTACACGGCGTTGCACGAAAAAAACAGGACCTCTCGAGTCCAGTTTAATGATCAAAGCCAATAATGGAAAAAGCCAACTGAAAACACCTACGAATAAAATGATAGAAATACCCAGGTCGAATACCCGCTTGAAGAAGTAAAAATGCTTCCTTTCGTCGATATATCTCCTATATGGGCCAGAGGTTGCTTCTGTCTCAAAGGATAATGGGCTTGCCTGGATCTTCATATTTTAACTTAAAGCCGGTTGATAAATTTATTTATGCCTGGCCAACAATCGTTCAGCCGCGAAATTACAGGTAATTTTTTCAAACATCGTACCAGTTTATCTACAACTGTGTGAAAAACAACCTTATTGCAACTGACAAAACCATATCCCCAAACGTTGCACTACCTCAAATATTATCCAGGCTGCCTTGTTTTACGAAAACAATTGCTACAACGTTGGGAAACCTTTATAATCAGTATGTTACTCAAATAGTTAATAGAACCATAAATTTGCCGCTGCCCAAGAGCCCCAACATGCTTAAACGAATCGCCATTATTGCGTTCTTTACCGGCAGCGGTCAGCTGCTGTCCCTTTTCGTATTGAAGTACATCTCGCGGCATTCCAACCTTGCGCAATTGAAAAGCATTGCGGAGATTGATTCACTGGTATTCTTTATTATGAATATTATAGCGCTGGGACTGCAGTCGGCGGCTATGCGGAACCTGGCACAATCGGGCAACTGGCGAGAGGAATATTATGATACCCAAAGCGCCCGCGTTACGCTGGGCCTGCTATTGATGGCCGGCGCCGCGTTGTATTTCATCAATCCCTACTATATTATCTTCCTGCTATCGCCGGTGCTGGCGTGGAGCGGAGACTATGCGTTGTATGGCCGCGGCCACCCGATTGCAGGGTCCATGATAGCTTTTGTGCGATTGGCCTTGCCATTTTCCGCTGTATTGCTGGCGGCCCTGTATTATCCAGACCTGCTCGGTTGGGTGTATGCAATTTCACTTGCCGTAATATATTTTGTTACCAATGCCTATATTTCTTATTTCCTGGGAACGTCGTACATATTCAAGCCATCGTTTAAAAAGCTGAGGTTATATATCCACAGCCTCCCGCTTGGCATTGTGGCGCTCTCACTTTATTTCCTTGGCCTGGGACTGATATTGATCCTTCCTTATTTCTACAACCAGGATGCGATCATTACAGTAGCATTTCTTGGATTGAAATTCTACATCATTTTTAAAGGAGTGCTGCGCATCATTCACCAGGCTTTCTTAAAAGAAATGACCTCCGGGGCCATTTGCCTGAAAGTTGATCAATTATCAATCCTGGCGGGCGGCTTGCTGCTGGCTTCAACGCTCATCTTTCCCGGGTCGTTCATTACTTTGTTTTTTGGTAAGCAATACGTGGATGAAAAATTGTTCTTCATGTTGTTGGGAGCAGATGCGCTGATATATTCGCTTTTCCTAAGCTTTGCCACCAGGGCCATGCTGCAAAAAATAGACAAGCAATACACGATCATAACGGTAATAGCCGCGGCCATCACCATTGTTTGCGTGATGGTGCTAAGTGCCTTTACACAAAGTGTGATCAATATCGCTGTAAGTCTTGCCCTGGGTGAAATTACCTGGGCTATTGGACTGATCTGGCTTACAGGTTCCCGGAGGGAAGTAATGGACAGGCTCGTTTTTACCGCAAGCCTTTTGCCGCTCGTGCTTATTCCGCTTGCTTTCCGGTACTGGCAGGGCGATACGCTGGCGGCTTATTGCATAAGTTTCGGATTGCTTTGCGTCCTGATCTTATTTTTGCACTATCGCAAATTTAAAACACTGTCGCACGTACAGCCATAACCTCGCACCACAATGGGCACCGAATGTATTCTCTGTAACAGCATGAACACCGTTATATCGGCACAAATCGACACCCGGGAGCTTGCGTCCTTGTACCACGAACGTGCCGGCACCGATGCCAGGCGCTTTTTTAACGCAGCCGTCATATGCCTGTACGTTTGCAACGATTGCGGCTTGAAATTCTACTGGCCCCAGGCCATTGGCGACGGAAAGTTTTACGATGAGCTGCAACAGTACAGCGGTTACTATCTCCAGGAAAAACCAGAGTTCAGGGAAGCCGCGAAATTCATTTCATCTGCCGACAATGTATTGGAGATCGGTTGCGGCGAAGGCTTGTTCGCCAATTCCATACAATACAATTCCTATACAGGCCTCGAGTTCAGCGAAGACGCCATACGAAAGGCGAAGCAACAAGGCCTGAATGTTCTAAACGAATCGCTTCAACAGCATGCATCCACACACGAAGCGCAATACGATGTGGTTTGTTATTTCCAGGTGTTGGAGCACGTAAGCCATCCCGGTAGTTTCATACGCGATTCGCTGAAGTGCCTGAAACAGGGCGGGAAATTGTTAATCGCCGTTCCCAGCGAAGACTCCTTTATCAAAGACGTAGTGAACTTTTACCTGAACATGCCACCGCACCACGCATCGCGGTGGACAGACCGCACACTTACAAAGATCGCGGAGCTGTACAACCTGGAGCTGATGCAATTGTACCACGAGCCATTGCACGCCATACACAAACAATTCTATTTAAAAACGAAATTGAATAAACAGCTCTCGGCGCTCGTAGGCAAAAAATACAAGGCCGTGGATACAGGCGTGTTCAATAAATTAATATACGGTACGGCCACGCTTTCTTCTTTCGCGCTCAAAGGTTTAATAGATAGTAAAAATATCATCGGGCAATCTGTGCTGGGTGTGTACAAGAAAAAATTGATTGATATTTTTTAAATAATTAAATTACAGTAGAACCTTTTAATAACTATTAAACCTACTACTTATGCGAAAAACATTCCTTTTTGCAAGTGCTATCCTTTTGGCCAGTTTTAACCTCACCTACGGCCAGCAATGGAGCGGAAGCTCAGGCACTACCGGAACAATTACCAGGAGCGGCGTTGTAGACATCCAGGGCGAAAGCAATGGCCTCATTGTAGACGCCGATGGATCTCAACGTATGGGATTCATGAAATATGCTACCACCTACGCCGGCATCTGGCGCACCTCGGACGCCTGGTTCGAGATTGGACGCGTTACTTCCGGCACACTTACTTCTCCCAGCGCACGCACCGTTGACTTTTTCATTCATGAATCAGGAAAGGTCGGCATCGGTACCACAGCTCCCGGTTCCTTTAAGCTGGCAGTGGAAGGAAAGATCGGCGCGAGAGAAATCCGCGTTACGCTCACCAATCCCTGGCCCGATTATGTTTTCAGCAATCAATACAAGTTGCGCAGCCTTCCCAGCCTGGAAGAATTCATCAAAAAACATGGCCATCTTCCCAACATGCCTACCGCGCAGGAAGTAAAAGACAACGGCATTGAACTGGGCGATATGAGCGGAAGGTTGCTGGAGAAGATCGAAGAGCTTACGCTTTATATGATAGAATTGAAAAAAGAAAATGAGCAGATCAAGCAGGAGTTGAAGAAGCTTAAAGGCAATTAACCTGCTTGCATACTCTTAATCTTTCATTCAAATTCATGTTTATGAAGCGTATCAAATCATATATAGCATTGCTGTTGGTGCTATGCACGCATTACAGCTACAGCCAGTGCCTTTTAAACCCCGATTTTGGCGAGGAATGCGGCACACATACCACCGGCACCTGCGGCACTTTTCAAAATGACTGCATCCACAACTGGAAAAAATCCCATGGCACACCAGACCTGATACTCGCCAGCCCGTCTGGTCCCGGAAATGTCATGCACATGTGGGGCAAGACATACTCGGGCGAAGGCGTGTTTGCCTTGTACAATTTCGTGCAGGGCAATACGTATACGATCTACGTAAGAGCCGCGAGAGCCAACAATAACATTAATGGAGAATTACGGATAGCGGCAACAAATGACCTGGTGGCACAGCACCAATGGAATTATACCTGCGACTGGGGCATACCCAGCCCTTCCAGCAAGCAAGACATCACGAGCACCAACCTCACAACAAGTTACGTGACGTATGGGTGGGATTTTACCCCCAATGCCAATTATAGTCAATTCTGGATATATCCGTACTACTTTGCGGGAGATCAGTTTGACATATATGTTGACTTTGTGGTCATTTGTCCTAACATGTGTACCGGAACTGTTTATTATAATACAGGAACGGCACAACCCGGCACCTCGCGTGGCGCATATGTAAAGGCAGGGAGCAGCGCCCTTAGCGGAGGCTCCGGCACCGTTACCATTACTGACGGAACAACTACCAGGTTTGCCGCCATCAATGATGTATACCTGCTGCCCGAGTTCGAGGCGAGCATTACTTCCGGTGAATTCATTGCTGAAATAGTGTCGTGCTCCACACAGATCAGGACAAGGCCCGAACCTCCACTCCCGGAATTTGGCAGACCGGTACAACCACCACCGCTCCTTTCGCCCGAGAGCTTACAAAGGGTTGTGGAAATGGACGACAGGGACGGGCCGTGGATTTATCCAAATCCCGCACGCAATGTAGTGTCGTTGCAATGGCCAAGGAATGCACCGGCTGAAATTACCGCTATACAGGTATTGAACGAACAGGGAGTAGTGGTAAAGCAGGTTGGTAAAAAATCCTACACTGTCATCAACCAACGGATCGAGATCTTTGTCGCCGACCTGCCCAACGGATTGTACGTAGTTAAAGTGATCACCGATAAAGAAACGCTCTCACAAAAATTCCAGAAGATCAAATAACATCCTAAACCGGGACTTAGCGATAAGTCCCGGTTATTAGAATCGTTCAGAACTTTTTGCTATGAAGCGGATCATTTATACATCGTTCCTGTTCGTGCTCGGTACGAACATGGTACGAGGGCAATGGCTTACCAACAGCGATTTTGCGCAGTTCACCTGCACTTATCCATTTTCCTGCCTCGTAATAAAAGATGGCTGCGCTACCAACTGGTATGTATCTCATGGCTCCCCGCAGGTTTTTGGAACAAATGGCGCAGCCAGCAATTATGGCCTGATGTGGAACAATGGTGTAGAAGCCGAAGGCATGTGGGCCAGCTATAGTTTCGTTCAAAACAAAATGTATACAATTACCATTAAGTCGCAGGCATCTTCAGGTCCGCCTGCCAATACCGGCGGTTATTACTTATTTGCCGCCAACAATATTGCCGACAACTGGGAATGTGGCGGAGGAGACCCCATTCCAACGGTCAGCGACAAGCAACAGATAGCGCACACTTCAATGACGGCCAATACAGGCGTGTGGACCATTACCACCTACACGTTTACTGCCAACGCAAATTATGGACAGATATGGATGTATCCCTATGTAACCGGCTCAGGCCCTCAATACATCTGGTATGTAGATTACATTACCATTTGCCCGGACATTTGCCTTCACACAGAAATTTTCAAGCAGGGGGCAGTTCCTTCGGGCGAAACCAAGGCCGGTGAAATACATGCAGGCACTACTGCGGGTACAGGAGGAACAGGCATCGTAACGGTGTGGCCTAACCTGAACACAACACTTACGGCGGCGATAGAAGTAAAACTGCTCCCGGAATTCAGCGCAGAAGTATCCACCGGAGAATTTATTGCACAGATTATTCCTTGCGAAGACGAAGGCTCACGAACTTCGAGGACCACGGAATTCCCAAAAATCAAGCCGGAGAGGGAAGTCAATCCCAACGACTTTGCCATTTTCCCCAATCCAGCCAACGACCTGTTGAGGATATTGCCGCCGGGAGGTTTACGGGTTACCACTGTTGAAATAATCAATACCCTTGGAATAGTAGTGTACAAGTCCGGAAGAAGCAGTTTAGACAAGCGACCCATCGAACTGGACATCGGGCACCTGGCGCCGGGCATGTATTTCGTGCGGCTCAACCGCAGCGTTGTAAAGAAGTTTCAAAAAATAGATTAAAGCTCCAATAAAGGCTACTGTTACAGTAGCCTTTATTATTCCCGTTTCTGTAGTTTTGCGCTCATGCCAGACAATAAAGCCGAGAAGTATTTAAAGCATCAGAGTTTTCAACCCGGTTTTTCCAGTCTTTTTCTCAACCCTTTTTATCTTGTAAGGCGCAACCTGTTCAAGCATATCCGCGCACACGCTCCCAAATTACAGGGCAAGCTGCTCGATTTCGGCTGCGGCCGCAAGCCATACCAAAACCTGTTTACTGTCCAGGAATACATCGGCGTAGACATGCAGCATACCGGCCACGACCACGCCAACTCAAAAGTAGATGTGTTCTACGATGGCAAAACGCTTCCCTTCGCCAACCAAACCTTCGATGCGTTGTTGTGCAGCGAAGTGCTCGAACACATCTTCAATCCCGATGAAATATTACCCGAAATACATCGCGTGCTGAAGCCAGGCGCAAAAGCCCTCATTACCGTGCCCTTCGTTTGGAATGAGCACGAAGTGCCGTACGACTATGCCCGGTACACCAGCTTTGGCATCGAACATTTATTGAGCAAGCACGGGTTCCGCGTGCTGGAATTGCAAAAGAGCGGAACCTTTGTGCAAGTGATCTTTCAATTGTGGGCGTTGTATTTTTTTGAGAAGCTGCGGAGGCTTGGCCGCGCGGGCTATGCGCTATCGCTGTTATTTATTGTGCCCATCAACCTGGCAGGCGCCACCATTGCGCGCATATTTCCACGCAATCATTCGCTGTACTTCAATAATATTGTGCTGGCCGAAAAAGCAAGTCCCGCATGATGCGCAAAGCCACCATAGCCTACTTCATCTTTACCCTGGCGGTATTGTACATTATTTCGCCCTGGTTCTTCGAAAAGAGATTATTGTTCAACGAAATACTGTCTGCAACAGGTTTCGCCATCCTGGTATGGAAACGCTTCCGTACCGGCAACGATCCCCTAAGCATTGCCATGGTGCTTTTGCTCACCTGGAGCGGACTGCACGCCATTACTTCGCTGGCGCGCATGGACGGACTGTATTTTTATTTCAGGAACCTGGTGATCATGTACTCGATGATGGCTTTTTTTTTAGGGTTCTTTTTATTCAAATACCTCGGCCCTTTCATACGAAAGATCAGGAACCTGCTGCGCGCATTTATCGGCGTGTTTGTGCTGATACCCCTTCCACGCCTGCTGTTCGAACGCTTTGGGGTGGCCATGCTGTTTCCTGCCCTGTTTAAAAATGCCGCCAATAAATGGATAGGGTTCCTGCTCATCGTCCTCAACATCGTGTACGGCATTTCTTACAACTCATTTACCTCGGTGCTGGTGGCTTCGTTCTTTGTATTCCTGTTCATTGCTCCCGGTTACCGGTTTTTCGTGCAGACAGCGGCGGTATTGTTCGTATTTTTTGCCATTGCATTTATTTACCTGCATCCCAACCTTACGCTGATCTCATACAATTTTGCGTTTCATACAGACAATCCTATTTACAATGTCATGAAATCGCATCCCGTGCTCAACATCGATGGCAACAGTACCTGGCGGCTGGTGTTGTGGGACCAATTGCTGGTAGATGATTTTCCCGCCAACATTGTAGGCAAGGGATTTGGTACCCCGGTACTGAAATATTATCCCGTGGAAGATTACGATAAGCTGCATACGCTGCCTTACGTGCTGGGCGGGCATAATTCATACATCTATCTTTTTGCAAGGCTTGGCATAGTATACCTGCTGCTGACCCTTTACATGTACATGGTGATCTTAAAAGAATATTATTATCACAAAGCTTATTACCTGGCCAACAACCAGGTGTTGGTATTCTGGAGCTTTTTTACCATTTCTGTAATAGCCATGTTCAATCCCGTGCTGGAGTCGCCTATTTACGCTTCGGCTTACTGGCTGTTGCTGGGATTCACCGCAAAGGCTATATATAATCGCAGGACCCAATAATACTGTGCAGACCGAATGGTTTACATTTGCACATTTGTACATTGAAAATACTATTCATACATAACCGTTACCGCCAGCATGGCGGGGAAGATGTAGCCGTAGAGTTGGAGACCTCGCTGCTGCAACAGAAAGGCCACGAGGTGCAAACTATTATTTTCAATAATGAAGAACCATCGGGCGTTTTGAACAAGCTGCGCTTCGGCCGCAATGCCATTTACAATAAAACATCTGCGCGACTGGTGAAAAAAACCATTGAAACATTCAGGCCCGATATCGTGCACGTGCACAACTGGTTCTTTGCAGCTTCTCCTTCGGTATTGTTTGCCGCATCCAAAACCGGGGTGCCGGTGATCATGACCATACACAATTACCGGCTGGTTTGCTCCAATGCCCTGTTGCTGCGCAACAACCTGCCGTGCGAGCTGTGCGTGCAACAAACCTTTCCTTTGCACGGTATCCGTTATAAATGTTACCGTCAATCGGCGAGCCAGAGCGCTCTGGTGACCGCCATTACGGGGACGCATAAGGTATTACGCACCTGGCAAAAAAAGGTGAATACGTACATACTGCTCACGGCTTTTGCAAAGTCCAGGTTACAGGGTTCTTCATTCAGGGCCGATCCGGCAAAGCTGCTCATCAAGCCCAATTTTATTCCCGACCCCGGCCAGGGCGTGCAGCCGCGCGAAAATTTTTTCCTCTTCGCTGGACGCCTTTCCACCGAAAAAGGAGTACATGTATTATTAAATGCTTTTCAACAACTGGCCGCTTCCCGGCTAATAATAGTTGGCGAAGGCCCGGAAAGAGATATATTGCATAATAGCTACGCAAACGCGGCGAACATTACATTTGAGGGTAAATTGGACAGAACGGAGCTGATGGAATTGATGAAGCGCTGCAAGGCCGTCATCTTTCCCTCGCTCTGGTACGAAGGCCTGCCCTTCACCATCCTGGAGGCGTATGCTACCGGCACTCCTGTAATCGCATCGCGGCTCGGCTCTATGATAGAGCTTATCAGCGATGGATACAATGGCTTTCATTTTAGCCCGGGCGATGTGGGGGAATTGAAACACTGCATCCAAACCATTGAAAAAGCCGGCCCTGGCATCGAGCGGCTCTATACTAACGCACGGCAAACTTATCTCGACCATTATCACCCGGACATACATTATCAATCCATCATTCCTATTTATGAAACAACCATAGCCAACAGCCGATCAGCACATGTTTGAAAAATTTCGCATCATCAGTTTGAATATCGACCATGTAAGCTTCGCTGAAAGCCTGGAGCGGGTCATGCGCTGGGGACTCGCGCACAGGCCGGCCTATGTTTGTTTTGCCAATGTGCACATGACCATAGAGGCGCACCAGGACGCCTTCTTTCGCGAGAACATCAACCAGGCCAGCCTGGTGCTTGCCGATGGCAAACCCGTTGCAGTGGCAGGACGCCTCCTCTACGGAAAAAAACAGGAACGCATTGCGGGCATGGACTTCATGCCCGCCGTACTGGCAAGGGCCAACGATCAAAAGGCCAGGGTATTTTTATACGGATCTACACAACATGTGCTGGACGCATTGCAACAAAAGATAAAGACTGATTATAAAGACGTGCAGGTAGTAGGCGCCATTGCTCCGCCCTTTCGCGCCCTGGCTGCCGATGAATTGTCCGCGCACATTCAACAGATCAATCAAAGCGGCGCGCACCTGGTATTGGTTTCGTTGGGTTGTCCCAAACAAGAGAAATGGATGTCCGCGCATTCTGAAAAGATCAACGCTGTATTGCTGGGCGTGGGCGGCGCATTTGCGGTAACCGCGGGCTTGCAAAAACGCAGCCCGCTATGGATGCAGCGGTTGGGACTTGAATGGATGCACCGCCTGTTGCAGGAACCCTCGCGCCTTTTTAAACGCTATTTTATTACGAATACCAAGTTTATTGTCTTGTTGCTGAAAGAGATCATTAAACGCCGATTCGCATGACCCTCGTACAGCCCCAACCTATTGACCATTACAAGCGGCAACAGCTTGTGTTTACCATATTGGGCGCCGTTATAGCGGGTTCATTGGTGTTCTGGCCCCTCATTACTTCCTGGTTTTCGATCGCTTTGTTCGGGTATTGGCTGGTAGCGGCCACTAAGGATTTTTCTGCCGGCAATCACAAGCGGTCCTTTATTATTCTCTTTGCATCGCTCTATGTATTGGCCATCATCGGCACATTGTATTCTGCCAACATGGATGAAGCATTGTTCAAACTGCAGCAGAAATCGGCGATCGCCATGTTCCCGCTGGTGTTTGGCACCGCCGTGGCAGTGAATGCTGCGGTGTGTCACCGCATTTTCCTTGCATTTGCGTGGTGCACGCTGGCGGGCTGCCTCATATGCCTTGGCAATGGATTGATCTATTTCTTTCAATCCGGATCTGCGGAAATGCTGCATGGATATCCCATGGTAATATTAAAAGACATGTCGCCCTTTATGCTGGGATTGTATTGTCTATTATCGATCCTGTACCTGCTGGGCGCCGTGTACAAAGGGACGTTTAAGCGGGGAAGGGAGCGCAGCCTCTATATTGCAGTGCTGCTTACGCTCTCGCTGTTTTTATTTTTGCTCGGCAACCGCAATGTGCTGTTCAGTTGGATGGTGGTGGCCGTTTTCTTTTTGCTTGCAAACATCGTGGGACGAAAGCTGCGAATACTGTTCTTCGGTTTGCTGCTGGCCGCATTGGCAGGCGCCGCGGTGTTCAATCCTTCATTTCACCGCCAGTTGAACGACCTCACCGATTTTTCGGCTAACAATACTATTCAGCTCGACAGCGATAAATCGCTTGGCCGGGGATGGGGAGGCAAGGCCCTGCGCTTTGCCATCTGGAACTGCAGCATGGACATTGTCCGCGAGCACCCGCTAACGGGCGTGGGCACGGGCGACGTGCAGGATTCGTTGCAGGCCGCATACGACAGGCGCCAGTTTTATTTCGCTTCGCGATACAATACCTACAATGCGCACAACCAGTTTATACAGGAAACGCTTTCATACGGCATTGCGGGTTTTATGGTGTTCAGCGCCTGCCTGCTGATTCCATTGTTCGCGTACTTCAGGAGCTTGCGGGGTAGTGGCGCGGCATCGGGCAGGCAGTTGTATTGCCTGTTTTTGGTGAGCTTTTTTATTATATGCATCACGGAGTCCATACTGGAAATAAGCAAAGGAATAGTTTTCTATTCTTTTTTTAATTCGATATTTGCATTCGTTCTTACTCAACCAACCACTAAAAGCAGTACTGATCTTTATGGAACAAAAGCGTCCTAACTCTTCCGAAGAAATCGATTTATTGTATTTTTTCAGGCCCGTAAGCAATGCGTTCAGGAGGTTGGTTGATTGGTTGGGCGATTATATCATGCTGGTTGCGCACAACAGGTTTTTGTTTGCTGCTATCTTATTACTGGGTTCCATTGGCGGTTATTGCCTGCGTTATGTAATTGCGCCTTCGTATAAAACCCATGCCATTTTTATCTCTGAAATGTTGCCGTCGCGTTATTGCACTTCTCTCCTTGCCAATTTAAATGAGTTGCGCAGGCCGGCCAACATGCCTGAACTGGCCAAAACGCTGGGCATAAGCCAGGATGCGGCCTGGCAGATACAAGGCATTATTCCCGACGCCTCGCCTAAAGACACGTTTGCCCTGGAAAAAAGAGATAGCAGCATGTCGCTGTTCAGGGTAACCCTTGTTTTGCACGACATGCGATATATAGGCGAAATAGAAAAGGGACTGGTAAATTATCTTGAAAACAATGACTACGTGCGCCGGCGCAAGGAGGCGCGCATCAACAACCTGATGGAGCAAAAAACAGCGCTGGCAGAAAAGTTGCAAAGCCTCGATAGCTTGCGCAGAGTCGTTAACAGCAGCGTGGTGCCGCGCAGCCAGGGCCAGGGCATCATACTGGGAGAGCCCATTAACCCTGTTAGCATCTATCAGGCCGAAGTGGCTTACCTGCGCGAACGGTTGCTGATCGAAGAAAGACTCGCCACCATTGATCATATTGAAGTACTGCAACCATTTTTAAGGCTGCATGAACACAACCATCCCAATTACGAACGGATGACAGACTATGCCTTTATCGCTTCCTTCCTGTTTGGATTGATGGTGATACCATTGATTGGCAGAAGACCAAAGAAAATTATTAATTATTAATTACTGATTATTGATTATTCGGTGCTTTCAATAATTAATAATCAATAATCATTCTGCGGAGCGGGCTTTTTTACACCACTCTTTTCAAATGCATGTGCAAACGTGGCTTCCAGCCTGTCGGCAATATGTTCCCACGAATACATTGTTTTTATTTTGTGCAGGTTGTTCGTGATCTTTTCACCTTCACCCGTTCTCCACGAGTTGCCATTTAACAAAGCGGCTATGTCGAGGCTGGTATCGAAATAATAGGCGTCGTCTCCCAATACCGCGCGGTTGAACACGTTGTCGTGCGCCACTATCAATGCCTGGGAGGCCATTGCTTCGAGCAACGAAGGATTGGTGCCGCCCACCGAATGGCCGTGGAAATAAAAATGAGAATGGTACCTGAGTTGGTTCAGGGCCTCCAGGTCGTACAGTCCGCCATAAAAAACGATCCTTTTATCGTGGTACCTGCTGGTGAGGTATTTGCCGAATTTATTCTGGTGATTGCCGATCACCAGCAAGGGATGCGGGCAATTGGATGCAAGATATCCCCTGATGATTATTTCGATGTTGTTTTCTGGTTCTATGCGGGCGATGAGCATATTGTACGCATGCCTGGTAAGCCCGAATTTTTCGAGCGCCCTTTCGTCCGGCTCATCGAAAATAACCGCGCCGTAAGGAATGTAATCCGCGGCCCGCTGGTATTTATCGCGGATATAGGATTGCATGGTGCCCGAATCGGCGATCAGGAAATCGCTGTAGGTGGCGGCCCATTTTTCTGCATGCCTGAGGAACCATTGCACCAGCCTGGAATATTTTGCGCGCTTCCATTCAAAGCCGTCCATATTTGTCACCAGCCAGGAAGAACTGGGGAAACAAAAAGACCAGATGCTGCTGCTGGTATAACCCAATTGCAGGATGATGTCGAACTTGCGGCGGCGCGCGTCCATGATGCAATTGAAATCGTAAATGAATTGGCCGATGGTGCCGAGTTGTGCCTCGGGGTCGTGCCTGGCAATAATGTGAACACCTTTCCAATGGGTGCCTTTGTAGGGGTGAGACGATGAATTGTATACGTACAATTCATATCCCCTTTCTACCAGCATGGGTGCGATGAATTCGGTGAACTGCTCAAAGCCCCCGTACCGGTTGGGAATGCCCCTGGTTCCTATGATCGCTATTCTCATACTATTGCCTTATACGCTTCAACGGTAGCGAAAGCTGCCTGCCGCCATGTAAACTTTGAATTTATTATGCATTGAAGGTCCGGATGGGTATCGGCCGCCGCGGCCGCCTGTATTGCCGTGCGTATGGATTCGGGCGATGCCGGATCGCAATAAAAAGCCATATCACCAAAATATTCCTTGGCATCACCGCGGTCGCCGATGACCACGTTGCATCCCATCGCGGCGGCCTCCAGCGAACTTAATCCCGTTGTCTCGAACCAGCTCGGCAGCACGTGCACCTTGGCCTGGCTATAGCATTTTACCAATGAGGATTGTGGCAGGTTATCGATGAAATGGATGTTGGAAGCTGCCGCTTTTTTACACTCCGCATAGTAGCCCGGCTGGTTAGGGGCGGGATTACCTATAAGATACAACCTGAAAGCAGTATTATTCAGCGCGAGAATGAGGTTTAATTGATTTTTAATGCCCTCGATGCGGGCCATGCAGATCACCATATCATTCTTGCGGGGTATTTGCGGGCGCGGCTGAAAAATCTCCGGGTCGATGCCATTGGGAACAACGTAATATTTTTTGGGAATGCCATATGCTTTTTCCAGCCTGCGGTACTCGCTTTCGGAATTGGGAAGCAGGCAGGCCGCGCGCCGCAGGATCTTTTTTACTGCGCGGTCGTGCCCCAACCATACATATTCCCGGCTGGCAATGCCATCCTTGCGCGTGCAATACCTTGCCAGTACCTTTACATATTCGATCATGCCCGGCGATAATAACCTGAACAATGCGCCCCTCCATCCCTTCCTTCCTTTTTTATCGTATCCTGTATAATCAACGAAAATGGTAGAAACCACGTATGGTTTATTTGGGCGGATGTGTTTTAAAATATCGGCGGGGCGGATGATATTGAAAAAATGCAGCAGGTCGTAGGAATTGTAGTCGATGGTTTCGTGGGTTAGCCTTACGTCGGCCTCCACCCCGAGTTGCCGCAGGTATTTAGCTGTTGCCAGCACCTGCACCGTGTCGCCACCGGGTACAGTATGAAGTGTAGTTCTTGCAATCAAGGCAACTCGCATGTAACGAAAGTAGGGAAATGCCCGAATTGTTATATTGCCATATTGTTTACCGGTTGACCTCATTTACCGAAAGGCTCGATGAAGCGTATTATTCAAAATACTATCAGCATTTTAACCCCGCGGGAGAAGCGCCGGCTGCTGTTGCTGGCCGCGGCCGATGTTTTTATCAGCCTGCTGGACATCGGCGCCTTGGCCTTGCTGTTGGTATTGATCAATTTTTATACTCAGCCCGGCTCTGTGGCAGCCGAATGGTTTGCAGGTAGCAATGTGGTGCCTGCCCTGGTAATATTGGCTTCGCTGTTTATTATAAAGAACCTGGCTGCCTATTTCATATACAAGGCTAAATATAGTTTCGTGTACCACGTAGCTACCCGCCTCTCCGAACAAAGCCTGTTACAATACCTGGAAGGCAATTACCACGACTATGTAAATAAGGATTCGGCGGTGCATATCCGCAGGATCAGCCAGCAACCCGTTGAATTTGCACATTATGTGCTGGCCGGCATACAGCAATTGATCAGCGAGTTGATCATGGTATCGCTCACCATCATTGCCATCCTCATTTACAACGCCACCCTTTTTCTCTTTTTGTGCGCATTCCTGCTCCCGGCGATCACCCTCCTATCCTTTTATACAAGAAGAAGGATACGTACCGTGCGCGGTAACATTAAAACCAGCAGCGAATTGGCCCTGCAGCATTTAAAGGAGGCGCTGGCGGGTTATATCGAAAGCAATGTGTACGATACCAAAGACTTTTTTGTAAGGCGGTACCATTCAAAGCAGGCAACGCTTAACAGTTACCTGGCCGACCTGCAATCCGTGCAGGTGTTGCCGGCGCGGCTCATGGAAATATTTGCGGTCGGCGGGTTGTTGTTGCTCGTAGCTTTTAATGAATATGTATCCGCCGGCGCGCTCATCCCTGTGGTCACCATCGGCGCCTTTGTAGCCGCTGCATATAAAATTATTCCGGGATTGGTGAGAATATTGAATAGCAGCGGGCAGGTAAAAACCTATGCGTTCACGGCAGAAGACATGTTGCCTGCGTCTGCCCGACAGCAAGGGCAATTGCAGACCAGCCACCCGACCATCGAATCATTGTCCATCAATAGCCTTTCATTTGATTATGGAGAAAAGCGGGTGCTCAACAACGTTAGCATGAACGTGCAACGGGGCGAGATGGTAGGTTTGGGCGGACTTTCAGGTAAGGGGAAAACAACGCTGATCAATGTGTTGTTGGGATTCCTGGAACCTTCATCAGGCAAAATTCTGATCAACGGTTCGGTGCTCAGCGCGCGGGACCGGCAATTGTATTGGAGGAACACCAGCTATGTTAAACAGCAGCCCTTTTTAATACACGATACCATATTAAAGAACATTACGCTGGACAACAAAGCCTACGATGAGGCCAGGCTGAAAAACGCCACGCGCCACGCGGGTCTGGATACCCTGCTTTCCCAACTGCCACAGGGATTGAATACCGTAATCACAGAAAACGGCAGGAATATCAGCGGAGGCCAGCGACAAAGGATAGCACTGGCCCGCGCCCTGTACAAAAATGCCGACCTGCTGTTGCTGGACGAGCCCTTTGCGGAACTTGACGAAGTATCGGAGCAAGACCTCTTACGACTGTTGCAAGACCTTTGCCGTCAGGGAAAACTGGTGATTTTAATCACGCACAATTCAAAAAGCTTATCTTATTGCACAAAGACCGTTTCACTGGATGCTGCCTGAAACAAAAACCCTGGTCATACTTAGCCCCGGCTTTCCTTCCGATGAGTCAGACACTGCCTGTTTGCCCGCGCAGCAGCAATTTGTGCAGCAGGTACAGGAAAGTTTTCCGGGCATGCAAGTGATTGTCTTCTCGTTTCACTATCCGTTCAGAAAGTCAGACTACCAATGGAAAAATGTGCGGGTCATCAGCTTCAATGGTAGTAATAAAGGCGGCGTAAAACGATTGATGCTTTGGTATGCCGTATGGCGCAGGCTATCATCTCTCAAAAAACAATACAACATCATCGGCCTGCTTAGCCTCTGGTGCACGGAATGCGCGTTGATCGGAAAATACTTCAGTAAAAAACACCATGTCCCGCATTTTATTTGGATACTCGGGCAGGATGCAAAAAAAGACAACCGTTATGTCAGCCGTATTCAGCCTAAGGATGATGAATTGATTGCTTTGTCTGATTTTGTGGCCGATGAATTTGAACGCAACCATGGGGTGCGTCCGCGGTATGTTATTCCTTTTGGCATCGATGAGCGGTTATATGGTGGCCATTCCGGCGGCAGGGACATCGATGTATTGGGGGCTGGATCTTTAATACCATTGAAACAATACAATGTTTTTGTAGATGTGGTTGCTGAAGCGACGAAAGTTTATCCCGGCATCCGGGCGGTGATTTGTGGCAAGGGCCCGGAACAAGCGTTGTTGCAATCTCAGGTGCAACGGCTTGGTTTAGCATCCAATATTTCGCTGGTTGGCGAGCTGCCGAATGAAGACATATTGAAACTTATGCAGCGCACAAAGGTTTTTCTTCATCCTTCGTCGTATGAAGGGTTTGGCATGGTATGTTTGGAAGCCTTGTATGCCGGCGCGCATGTTATTAGCTTTTGCAAGCCGATGGAGCGGGACATTGCGCATTGGCATGTTGTGGGCACACCAGACGAGATGCTGAAAAAAATGCTGGAGCTTTTGGACCATGCTTCGCTGGGCCATTCCCCTATAATGCCGTATAGCATGAATGAAACCACGATCGCGGCAATGCGGTTGTTCGATGTGTAAAGACCCCGGCGGGCTTCAGGGTGTGTTTATGTTGTTGATACAGTATGCCGGCAAATAATGCAGCGCAATTCGTATATTTAAAATTGTAAACCCCGGGCTACTTTATGAAGCAAGTTTTGACAATTTTATCAACCTTCTTATCAACGTTAATTTGGGGCCAAAGCACTCAAAAAATTGAGCTCAACAAGAACTATCCGAACATCAGCATCGAAAAAACAGGAGATTTAAAGTTCATATTACCCTTTGTTAAAGGAGGTGTTTACAAAATCTCTGTCATGCAACAAGGGATTGATGTAGTTCTGCAATTGATGGACAAAACAAACAAACAACTGCTTGAAAAGGATTCACCCAACGGCCCAAACGGACTGGAAACCTTTGATTATACCGCAAATGAAAAAGAAGATCTTTATCTGGTCATTAAAAGACTTGATCAGGGTGGAAATCCTGACAAAGGGACCGTTTCAGTTTTTGTTA
Source organism: Chitinophagaceae bacterium (assembly GCA_035628135.1). Lineage (GTDB taxonomy): Bacteria > Bacteroidota > Bacteroidia > Chitinophagales > Chitinophagaceae > DASPKM01. The sequence goes on from DASPKM010000006.1 coordinate 694,220, forward strand.
AGCAATATTCAAAAGCAGAATTAGCTGAAATTGATCAGATCAAAAAAGAACTCGAGCCGGAGAACAGAAAGGTTGTTCAAACATTAGACATCGATCATTTTTGGGAGGCTTATGATAATTTAAAAAAATGTAAATCAAGAGATGACAGCATAAACTCACTGCAGAAGATATATTTGGACAGAGCAACGGATGGACTTAAGGATTTCATACAAGCAAGGCAATTTACCGCAGAAAAGTTCGTAAGGCAGATTGCAAGGTTTCCAAAATTCTATAATTCCATCAGAGAAAACACTTATGAAGCCAGGAAATCTGTACCTATAATTGAAGAAGTAGTTAATAAATTCAAGGAAATATATCCAAATTTCAAACCCAAAAAAGTTTGCTTTGCAATTGGCCTTGTAAACACAGGAGGAACGGTTTCTGATGACTTTCTGTTAATTGGAACCGAAATAACAACCTGTACAAAGGATGACGACTTGTCTGAATTTAATAATAGTTCATTTAGCAAAGTACTTGCAAAGGATACCGACATAGTTCAAAATATTAAAAATATGGTATCCCACGAATATGTGCACACGCAACAAAGTTATTCAACCGATAGTACAGCGATAAACTGTCCATTGCTCTATTCAGCTTTGCGGGAAGGGATTTGCGATTTTATTGGAGAATTGATATCAAACGGGCAAATAAATAAGGTGGCGCAAGAGTACGGGGACAAGCACGAGAAAAAGCTTTGGATTGAATTTAAAAATGAACTATGTAATCAGAGCATTGGAAATTGGCTATATAACTATGGGAGCGTAAAAGACAAGCCGGCTGATTTAGGTTACTATATTGGATACAAGATTGCACAAGAGTACTATAAAAATGCCCTGGATAAAAAGCAAGCTATTATTGATATTATAGAAATGAAAGATCCTATTCAGTTTTTACAACTCAGTAAATACGACCAAAAAATAAAAAAATAACCTTTGGGGGGAACCATGCCTTATATTTGACCAATGGGACAGCTTGGTCTAGGCTATGAAGATTTTACAGGCGATAGTAAGACAGTAGATGCGGTAATCCGAAACTTTGAGATTATTGGCGAAGCTGCCAACCGTCTTCCCGAGGAATTTAAAGAAAGGTTTCCCGAAATTGACTGGCATTGGATTAGAGGATTTAGAAATAGAATAGTTCATGACTATTTCGGAATTGACTATTCTATTGTTTGGCATTAAAGAATCTTTTTTACCCATCATGATCGTTCAATTAGAGCAACTTCAGAACGAATAGGCCAAATGAACCACCACTATCAACAACCACTCCCTCACCTCTCGCCTTACATAAAAACCATCCTGGTACTTGAAGATTCTGCTCCGCCAGATGATACCACACTCCCCCTTTTTACCAATGGCATGCCTGCGCTGATTTGCCGGACTGAAAAAGAACAAAACGGAAATGAAAATATTACCCAACTCGCCCTGTTGGGAACATCAGCTCCGGCAAACTGTTGGGAGATCAGCTGCAATACAACACTCATCGCTTATTTCTTTAAGCCATTCGTTTTGCCCTGCATTTTTAATATAGCCGCCGCAAAACTAAAAGAAAGCCCTGTCGATCTTCGCATATGGGAACCGCACAAAACAAACGCCCTCATAACCCAGCTTACGTATGCAACCACCACTTCACAGAAAATAGCAGTGCTCGACAACTTGCTGGCACACCAGCTACAGCAACAAAAGAAAGAATGCGCAATCATACAAAGCGCTACCGACAGGATCATGCACAACTCTTGTACGGAAATCCTGTCAGACATACTGCACGAACTAAACCTTAATGAAAGGACCTTTCAGCGAATGTTCAAAAAATATGTAGGCGTTACGCCAAACCAGTTCAGGAGGATTTGCCAGTTCCAGCTTTCCTTTGCACAATTAAGAACCGGGCAATTCGATAATCTAAGCGGAGTAGCCTATGATTGCGGATTTGCCGACCAGAGCCATTTTATACGCTCGTTCAAAGAATTTACGCAAACCACTCCCAATAACTATCTCCGCTTCGGGTTAAAATTAAAAGACCGGTAGTGTCGGTTTTATTCTATTTTATCGTTGCTGCCCTCTATATTTTTGCTATACAAATTTGCCAAATATGAATCGGAAAGAACTGATTACCCCCTGCATCTGGTATAATGGAAATGGTAAAGAAGCCGCGGCTTTGTATTGTGATGCCTTCCCGGATGCAAGGATAGTATCGCAATCGCCGTTTGTAACGGAAATAAGCGTATCGGGTCAAAGCCTGACCCTGTTAGACGGCGGGCCTATGTATCAACCAAACCCATCCATTTCATTCTTCTATGTCTGCGAAAATACACAGGAGCTCGACCGCGTTTGGAACGCATTCAGCAAAGAAGGTTTTGTAATGATGCCCCTGGACAAATACCCCTGGAGCGAAAAATACGGCTGGGTAGCCGACAAATACGGCGTTTCGTGGCAGATCGCACTGGGCAAGCTGAGCGACGTAGGACAAAAAATAACGCCTGCTTTAATGTTCACCGGCAAACAATATGGGCGTGGTGAAGAGGCCATCAATTTCTATTCATCGATCTTTAAAAACACATCGGTAGATGGCATTCTTCGCTTTGGCCCCGATGAATCGCCCGACATTGAAGGCAAGGTAAAACATGCCCAATTCAGCCTGGCCGGTCAAAAATTTATGATTACGGAAAGCGCTCATGCGCACAAGTTCACCTTTAGCGAAGGAGTATCCCTTACCATACACTGCGAAACACAACAGGAAATAGATTACTATTGGGAAAAGCTCACCGAAAGCGGGGAAGAAAGCATGTGCGGCTGGCTGAAAGATAAATTCGGCGTATCCTGGCAAGTGATACCCTCCATCCTTAGCGAGATCATGAGCGACCCCGCCAAAGCCGGCAAAGCCGCGCAGGCATTTATGACCATGCGAAAACTGAATATTGAACAGATAGTGCAGGCTGCTATTTGATCGCCTCGCAAACCCTGCACAATTGCCGCGCTATTGCTTTAAAGGACAACTCCCGCTGAAATTGTTCCTTTGCCTTCAATGAAAACTCATGCACATTTACCTGCATAGCCCTGCGCAGCGTTTCTAACAATGAATCCGCATCGCCGCGCTTAAATAAAAAACCCGCATCGCCGTTGCTGGTAATATGCCGGAACGAAGGTATATCGGTTACAAGCGGAACACAACCGCAACACATCGCCTCTATCAATGCGTAACCGCTACCCTCGCTATGGCTTCCTGAAATATAAAAATCAGCGGCATTGTACCAATAAGCCAGTTCTTTCTTATCCATCCGGCCTTTCAATATCACGGAAGAACGCAGCAATGCGTCGGAATTGACCAATTGTTGTACATCGTTCAATAATTCCTCATCCTGGTATACCATGTACAGTTTTGCAGCAGGCTGCTCCCGCAGAAATTTACTGAACCCCCGCAATACGGTCAGCGGGTCTTTGTTTGCATTCAACCTGCCTACCCATAAAAACACAGGGCCGCCGGGTAGTTGCAGGTAATGCCGCGCAGTATGTTTATCCAACTCAGGCAAATCAGTTGAGCCTTCCATTACCTGGAACACCTTTTCTTTTTCAATGATCCCCTGTTGTACCCAAGGTTCCGAAAGGGCCTCGGCCGCAAATAAATAAGCATCCACACACCGGTTGGCACGGCGCTGCAACCAACGCATGATGCCCTTGCCCGGCACATCGGCGTGATGCTGAACAATGATCTTTGCGTGCTTATCTAATTGTCGCCGCAACAACAGCAGCTGCCACGGGAATATCAACCCGTGCACCATCACCACCTGGGGCTGTTGCCGGCCGATGAACCTGTTAGCCTTCAACGGCCACCACAAACGGGAACCGCGGCCCTGGAAATAATGGTAATCGAAACGCTCCCGCGGAATATGGCCTTCCCCATCTGCAAATTTTATAAGCGAACAATGCCAGTTCTGGGGTAAAAAATCAAAATAGCCCAGGTTTGCCCGGTGTGCCTCCAGCAAAAGCTCCGGCCTGGTGGTCCGGTTGTAGTAATATGCCACGTCTATAAACCGCATGCGGATCGGCAAAAAAGTGGTGCCTGCGTCCGAAATTAACATCTGAATCACAAATCAGCTAATTAACAGGGGGTTATTGGTCTTTTACAAAGCAACCTACTTCCTCAAGAGTCGTATATTTATCTGCATGAATAGTGTGATCCTTTTCAACCCGCGGAGTGCCAATTCAAAACCAAGGATCCCGAATTCCATTTTACACATAGCCGCTGCTTTGGAGGGGAACAGGGATTATGTGATGGTTGACGGTAACCTGGAGGCCAATCCGGCTGAAAAAATATTCCATTACCTCTCCACCGGCCGCTTTAAATATTTCGGTTGCACAGCCATGCCCGGCCCGCAACTGCAACAGGCCATCCCCATTTCAAAAAAAATACGCGAACAGTTTCCCAATATCATAACCATCTGGGGAGGATACTTTGCTTCGAACCAATCCGCCGTGGTGCTCAATTCAGGTTATGTAGACTTTATCATGAACGGCCCTGGTGAAAAAAGCTTCCCGGCATTGCTGAACGCTCTGGACAATAACCAACCTTATGAACTCATCAGTAACCTCATTTATAAAAGCGGCGACTCCATCATCAAAACAAGAAAGGACGAATTATACGACCAGGATGAACTACAGCCGCTGCCTTACGACCGGCTCAATACTTTTTATCCCATCCGCCGGTACCTCGGCAAAACTTACCTGGGTACAAAAACCATCGCCTATCATTCCAGCGTGGGTTGTCCCTTTAAATGTTCGTTCTGCGCGGTAGTGCCCATTTACAATGCAAGGTGGAGGGGAAAATCGGCACACCTCATTTACAAAGACATCAAATACTTAAAAGATCACTACGGCGGCAATGCCATCGAGTTCCATGATAACAACTTCTTCGTTTCTGAAAAAAGAACGGTGGAATTTTCAAGGCTCATTAAACCTGAAAACATGATATGGTGGGGCGAAGGCCGCATAGACACGATTCATAAATACAGCGACGAATCATTGTCAGCCATGCGCGAATCGGGTTGCAAGATGATCTTCTTTGGTGCGGAAACGGGCAACGATGAGATCCTGAAAAAAATGGACAAGGGCGGCACACAATCTGCCGACCAGATCCGCGCATTTGCGGCGCGCATGGCCCGCTTCGATATCATTCCCGAATATTCTTTTGTATTGGGAACGCCTGCCGCCACGCCGGAACTGGTAATGCAACAGATCGACCGCGACATTGCCTTTATACGCGAAATAAAATCCATCAATCCCAAAACCGAGATCGTCATTTACGTGTATAGTCCCGTGCCCACCGAAGGCTCAGACATGTACAACAGCGTGCTGGAAAGCGGGTTCAGGTTCCCTGAAAAACTGGAAGACTGGATCAGCCCGCAATGGGCATCGTTCGATCTCAGAAAAAATCCGCTCACCCCCTGGCTCACAACGGAAATGATCGATAAGATAAAAGATTTTGAAACCGTATTGAATGGTTATTACCCTACGGTATCTGACGTACGCTTGAACGGATTGAAACGAAATGTGATCCGCGGCCTGGCGGCCATTCGCTATAAAACACAGGTATACCGCAAACCCTATGAGCTGAAAGCGTTGCAGGTATTATGGAAGTACAGGCAACCTGAAATAGAGGGATTTTAAAGTCATTAAGTCAATAAGTCATTAGGTCATTATTAGAGATACCTAATGACTCAATGACCAAATGACCCAATGACTTAATATGGTAAAAACACTCGTACGATATTTCATCGGCAACACCTACAAACCACTACTGGTAAAATACCTGTCGAAAAACAGGCGCTATACCAGTCATGGCCTTAGCCTGGAAATTCCGCCCGAAGTGTTTCATCCCGGTTTCTTTTTCAGCACCAAATTGTTGTTGCGCGCCATCAGCCACTATCCCCTTAAAAACCGAAGCCTGCTTGAACTGGGCGCGGGCAGCGGCCTCATCGCCATGTATGCATCGCGCGAAGGAGCCACGGTCACTGCGTCGGACATCAATGCTGTTGCCATTGAATATTTGCACCGGAACAGCCACCGCAACCAGGCTTCCATCCGCATCATTCATTCAGACCTGTTCACCAATATCCCGCTGGAAGCATTCGACCTTATCGCCATCAATCCTCCCTATTATAAAAAAGACCCGCATACGCCTGGCGATTATGCCTGGTATTGCGGTAAGAAAGGCGAATATTTCGAGAACCTTTTCAATGGCCTTGGAAATTACATGCACGATAGTTCCATCGTACTAATGACCTTGTGCGAAGGCTGCGACCTGGACATGATCGGCATCATGGCCACGCTGAAGGGATTTCGCCTGCATTGTATCCATGAAACCAATAATCTCCTGGAAAAAAATTTCATATTTAATATCGAAAAAATATAATGCCCTCCCTAAAGCCACGTATAACCCATCAATTTCCCGCACGCAATGCTACGGAGCGCAATAACCGCTTCGAAGAGCAATACCTTGCGTTGCGCAAAAAAGAGAACAGGCTGTATTCCGATGAGCAGGTGCGGCAATTGCCTTCCATCGATCCCAGGCATCCGCATTACCAGGAATGGCTTGCGCGCAAACATTCATCGAAGAAACTCATTAAACATATCCGTGCCATGAAGCGCACCCTTAGCATACTCGAAGTAGGTTGCGGCAACGGATGGCTGGCGCACAAGCTGGCTACTATTCCACGCACTACGGTCACGGGCTTCGACATTAACCTGGCAGAGCTGCAACAGGCTAAAAAAGTTTTTAGCGGCGCACCCAACCTTCGTTTCGATTCGGCCAACCCATTCTCATTCGCGAACAGCACGGCCATGTACGACGTAATTGTGTTTGCTGCGTCCCTTCAGTACTTTCCTTCGCTGGATGCTGTCATTACGGATGCACTGCGCCACTTGCAGCCAGGCGGGGACATCCACATCATCGACACACATTTTTACAGCATCGCCGAAGTTGCGGCGGCCAAGCAACGAACGATAGATCATTTTACGTCGATGGGTTTTCCAGCCCTTGCCAATCACTATTTCCATCATTCGCTGGTTACGCTCAGCAAATTCAATTACCAGGTGCTGTACAACCCGCATTCGTGGTGGAATAAATGGTTCGGGCCGCGCAACGGCAGCCCATTTTTTTGGATCAACATCAAAAGGCATTGAACATGTTGAGCCAATCACTATACCACACTTTCAGGCGGTACCGCACGCTGCAGACCCATAAGATATCGGCGTTGCCGATTGTGATACTGATGCCGCACAGCGCGTGCAATTGCCGCTGCGTAATGTGCGATATCTGGAAGGATAACAAAAACCTAAAACAGCTTACCGAAGACGATGTGAAAACGCTCCTCTCCTCGCTTAAGAAATTCGGTACGCAACAGGTGCTCATGTCGGGCGGCGAAGCACTGCTCAACCCCAATTTCTTTAAGCTCTGCGCGATATTACGCGCACAAAACATCAGGATCACACTGCTGTCTACCGGCCTTACCATCAGCAGGTATGCGCAACAGCTAGTTGACTCGGTAAACGACATCATCATCAGCCTCGACGGGCATGAAGCGCTGCACGACCAGATACGGAACCTCCCGGGCGCATTCAGCAAACTGCGTTTAGGCATAGACGAAATAAGAAATATCAATCCCATATACAGGATAACAGGGCGCACCGTCATACACCGCCTCAATTACCGCCACTGGTCGCGCATTGTGAACACCGCCATCGATATAGGATTGGACCAAATTAGCTTTTTACCGGCCGACGTAAGCAGCCAGGCATTTAACCGCGCTGTAAAATGGGATGAACCGCGCCAGCATGAAATTTTATTGAACGAAGAAGAACTGCCGATGCTGCAGTCCATTTTAAACGACCTGTTCCTGCGGCATAAAGAGGCATTCCAGGAAGGATTTATTGCCGAATCGCCGGCCAAGCTGCAGAAAATATATGATTACTATGCCGCTTTTTATGGACTGAACGATTATCCTTATAAAAAATGCAACGCTCCCTGGGTATCTACCGTAATCGAAGCCGATGGCACCGTACGGCCCTGCTTTTTTCATGATGCTATCGGCAATATCCGCGAACAACCGCTCGATGCCATACTGAACGGTGAAACAGCGCTGGAATTCCGAAAAACACTCGACATGAGCGCCAACGAAACCTGTATTAAATGCGTGTGCTACCTGAACCTGCCGCCGCGCGCCAAACCTTACACATAACCCTATGAGTACATCCATTCTTTTTGCTCATTCGTATTTCCTGCGCTTCGATCCCAAGCAATGGCAAACGGGCCAGCCCTATGCCCCGCTGGGAACGCTGTACGCGGCTGCGTTGATGCGGGAGAATGGATACGAGGTTGCACTGTTCGATACGATGTTTGCCCACGGCCCTGAAGAAGCTGTTCCATACCTCGACAAACACCGGCCCGCATTTTTCGTGTTGTATGACGATGGGTTCAATTACCTCACCAAAATGTGCCTCACCAATATGCGCGAGGCCGCATTCAGCATGAGCAAGCTGGCCAAACAGCGCGGCTGCACGGTAATTGTGTCCAGTTCCGACTCCACCGATCATTTCGAGCAATACTTGAACGAGGGAGCGGATTATGTGCTTATCGGCGAAGCAGAACAAACATTATTGGAATTGACAACTGCGCTTGATCATAAGCGTGACAACGAATTGCAGCAAATAGCGGGCCTTGCATACAAACGCAACGGCGAGATCATCAAAACACACAAGCGCGCTGTTATGCGCGAGCTGGACACGCTTCCCTTTCCCGCATGGGACCTGGTAAACATGGAGCCCTACCGGCAAATGTGGATGAAGAGCTCCGGCTATTTTTCGATGAACATGGGCACTACCCGTGGCTGTCCTTTTAAATGCAACTGGTGCGCAAAACCCATTTACGGCAATCGCTACAATTCACGGTCGCCCGGGAATGTGGTGCAGGAATTAAAATTCCTGAAAACAACATTCAACTTCGATCACATCTGGTTTTGCGATGATATCTTCGGATTGAAGCCGGGATGGGTAAAACAGTTTGCAGACCTGGTGCAGGCAGAAAACCTTCGATTCAAATTCAAAATACAAGCAAGGGCCGACCTGTTGCTGCAGGACGAATACATCCAGGACCTGGCAAGAGCAGGCTGCGACAATATCTGGATGGGCGCCGAAAGCGGCTCGCAACGCATACTCGATGCCATGGACAAAGGCACCACCATCGAACAGATCTATGCCGCCACGCACCTGCTGAAAAAACACGGCATTAAACCCTGCTTCTTCATACAGTTCGGTTACCTCGGCGAAACCCGCGAGGATATTGAAAAGACCATCAGCATGATCACCGAGCTCCTGCCCGCGGAGTTGGGCATCTCGGTATCGTACCCATTACCTGGCACTGTATTTTACAACAAGGTGAAGGAAGACCTGAAAGAAAAAACAAACTGGACCGATTCAGACGAATTGAAACTGATGTTCCGCAATACGTACCGCCCGGAATTTTACAAGCAGCTTCACCGTTATGTGCACAAAACCTACCGCAGGCACCTGGCCGTGCAGCAATTGAAAAACATATTGAGCAGTCCCGGCATGATTACGCCAAACAAAATAAAAAAAGCGGCTTCGCTGGCCTGGTACTTTCCCGCGGAGCTTATTGCCAAACGAAAGCTGAAAGCACTTGAGCAAGTTGATTGATATCGATACTACCTCCCGCCTCAATGAGCAACTGGCGGCCGAAGCCTTCAGCAGGCAGGCCGGCGTATTCGACGACCAATACGCGGGCGATACCATCATCCAATATAAAAGAAAAAGGGTGCGTGCACACGTTGAGCAATACCTGCCCGCCGGCGCACACATCCTGGAATTGAACGCCGGCACCGGCGATGACGCATTGTATTTCGCATCGAAGGGCCATCATGTGCATGCCACCGACATAGCGCCGGGCATGCAGGAACGGCTGGTGCAAAAGATTGAACAATCAAACCTTAGCCATCGCATCACTACCGAAATATGTTCGTTCACCAACCTGCAGCAGTTGCAACATACAGGTCCTTACGACCTGGTGTTCTCGAACTTTGCAGGACTCAATTGCACCGACAGGCTCGATACGGTGCTCAACGACCTGCCGGCATTGTTAAAACCCGGTGGGCTCATTACACTGGTGGTGCTTCCCAGGTTTTGCCTCTGGGAAACTTCTTTGATATTAAAGGGAAAGTTCAGGACTGCCACGCGCAGGTGGTTCAGCAGCAAAGGCGTGCAATCGCACGTAGAGGGCACTTATTTTAAGTGCTGGTATTACAATCCCGGCTACATCACGCGGCGATTGAAACGCAGTTTTACATTGGAGAGCATCGAAGGCCTGTGTACATTGGTGCCGCCCTCTTATATTGCGCATTTTGCAGAAAAGCATCCGCGGCTATATAAATTTCTGGTTGAAAAAGAGCATGCGCTCAAAGGCAGGTGGCCCTGGAAATTGGTGGGTGACTATTATATCATTACGATGCGGAAGAAATAGCAGTATAACCACTCAGTCCTCACTACAGCAGCTCATTGATCCGGCGATCATACTCCGCCAGCACTTTTCTTTGAAAAAATTCCGGGTTCGGCTTTGCAAAATGTTTTCCTGTAGACAGTCCCATGCGGTCGCCGCGCGCATTTACTTTTCGTGTCTGCTCTTTATGCTTCCAGCGCCTCGTGGTTAGTTTCATTAAATAGTTGTCCAGCTTATCGCCGATATTATTATCCAGGCAATACTCGATGGAACGCTTTAGGAATGTCTCCTTAGGTTTGATGGGGTTACCCGTTTTGGGCGGTTGGTTGGGGAAGTAATCCCTTATCCAGTTGTTGGCATTGAAAAAATTGGTGAGCACACCGTTGCCGTGCACGGGCACCAGGGTTATGACCTCGGTGGCCGTAAAAATATTCTGTTCATGCACCTGCATCGCATATTCATCTACGTAATAGTTCATGCAGAACCAGTGCTGCCGCCCTGCCAGGAAGGTGAGCTTTTTGAACAGGTGCATGCAGGTGCGCGCCACCCAAAGGCGGTTGGTTTTGGTGATGATGAAGAAATCGATGTCGGTATTTTCGTCTGCAAAGTTCTTCGACAGGGAACCCGAAATGCCGATGCCCCGCACATAGGGAAACCAGTACAGGAAGGCCGATATTTTCCGGGCCTTCTTCAACAGCACTTCGGCCTTTGAATTGCCTGCCCTTCTGCGTGAAATAATAGCGTGATCATTGCGCAGGGTGTATAGTCCGTCTATGCAGTAAATGCGATCGTCCGACTTCATTTCATCTAACGCCGCGGTAAGCTGCTCCTCGCGCACGGTACGGTCGAGGAACAACCTGATCTCTTCCTTCAAAAGCGGGTAAGAGAACATATCAAAATATGCCAGTACCTTTAAGATGCTTTTCTTTACCTGGAGGGCAACTGGTGCAGAGGGCGGCGATGAAGAAAATGTGACTTGCATATCGGTATTACCAATACTGATTTTTTTCATTAGTGGTTGCCTTCATAAGTTACAATTTCCTGTTCAATCGAAAGAAAATTAAATGATTGTATATATATGGCAAGCAACCGGGCAATAGCAGGATGCGTAGTATAACGGAAATGAAATCACCTTCTAAAGGAACCATCAATATGATTGCTGAAACAACGGTAGTACCCTCGATCATAACCCTGTCCGGTCCCGCAGAAAGGATTCGCATGAGAAGTTTCGTTGATGAAAAGCCTGTTTTTTTCGCCTGTAAACGCCTTTCCGATATCATTATCTCCGCGCTGTTCATCGTTTTTGTACTTAGTTGGCTTTTCCCCATCATTGCATTGCTGATATGGCTCGATTCCAACGGGCCTGTTATGTTCCTGCAGGAAAGGGTGGGCCGCGGGGGTAAGACCTTTATTTGTTTCAAGTTCCGGACCATGGTGCCGGGGCCCGGTGGGCTGCGCATTACCGCCCTGGGCAATTTCCTGCGCAAATCGAATATCGACGAGTTCCCCCAGTTCCTGAACGTGCTGCTGGGGAGCATGAGCATTGTGGGCCCGCGGCCGCATACCCATGCAGACTGCCGCCGGTTCTCGGCCGTGGTCGACCGCTACAAGTTCCGCAGCTTTGTACGGCCCGGCATTACGGGGCTGGCCCAAATAAAGGGTTACCATGGCCCGGCCATCCGTGAAGAAAGCATTACCGGCCGGTATGAATGGGACGCCTTTTACGTCCGTAACGCTTCTTTCTGGTTGGATATCAGTATCATCCGGCACACGGCCGTGCAAAGCCTGGCAAATCTCGCAAAGCTTTTTTACTCCCCGCGCGAAGTGCCAAGGCCCTCCTCCAACTAGGCCCTGCACCAACAACTTTTCCGCAAAAACGGGCGACAAACATTATGAATAATTAATAATCAATAATCAATAATTTGCCGGCGATCTTATGGCTAATTCCTTCATTTAGCCTACCTTTGCGAACTCTTTAAAAAAGAAGTCATGACCGGGCGGCGGGAATACGAAATACCTTTTGTGGGGCTAAAACCCGGGATTCATGAGTATGAATACCAGATAACGGATAAGTTCTTTACGGCTTACCAGCAACAGGATTTCAGGAACTGCCATGCCACGGTAAAGCTGAACCTCGACAAGAAAACAGGGTTTCTCCTGCTCAAATTCGAGGTTGGCGGCCAGTTGGAAGTAACCTGCGACCGCTGCAGCGGCAACCTCCCCATTAACCTGTGGGACGAGTTTAACGTAGTGGTAAAGCTGGTAGACGACCCGGAGGCAATGAACGAACAGGAAGACGATCCCGACGTGTACTATATTTCACGGGGGGAAAGCCACCTGTACCTGGCCGACTGGATCTATGAATTCATCAACCTCAGCATCCCGATGCAGCGGATGTGCGAGTTTGAAGATATGAGCGGGCCGCATTGCAACAAATCCGCCATTGAAACGCTTAAAAAGATGAGCGCGCCGGAAAGCCAGCAGGAAAACCCGGTATGGAAAGGACTTGAAAAATTCAAAGATTTAGATACTAATTAAAACTGAGTTATGCCTAATCCGAAACGGAGACATTCGCAGCAGCGCAGCGCCAAGCGGAGAACGCACTATAAAGCGGAAACTGTTACGCTGAGCAAAGATTCCACCACCGGTGAAATGCACGTTCGCCACCGCGCACACGTGAGCGAAGGAAAATTATATTACAGAGGCAAGGTAGTAGCTGACAAAGCCCCCATTAAAAAATAACCCCGGCAAATATCAATAGCTTGTCAGCAATGAACATTGGCATTGATGTGATGGGTGGAGACTTTGCACCCGCAGAAGCGGTGAAAGGTGTCCGCCTTTTCTTATCGGCCGGTTCAACCGATGCGGGCCTGTATTTGTTTGGCGATGAATCGCAGATCGCCAGCCTGCTGCAATCCGAAAACATTCCTGCCGGCCGCGTTACCATCGTTCCCACCACCCAGGTCATCGGCATGCACGAGCATCCCACCAGGGCGCTCAAGGAAAAACAACGATCTTCCATTGCAATAGGATTTCATTACCTGGCCACCGGGAAAATAGACGCATTCATCAGCGCCGGCAATACGGGCGCCATGCTGGTAGGCGCCATGTACAGCATTAAAGCGATAGAGGGCGTACAACGTCCCACCATTTCCACTATCATCCCAAAAGAAAATGGCGATACAGGCCTCTTGCTCGACGTTGGACTAAATGCCGACTGCAAGCCCGAGCACCTGAACCAGTTTGCAATTCTTGGCTCCCTGTATGCCAAACACATCCTCGGTATCGAAAATCCCAAGGTAGGCTTGATGAATATCGGTGAGGAAGAAGGCAAGGGTAACCTGTTGGCACAGGCCGCTTATCCCCTGCTGAAAGCCAATGACCAGATCAATTTCGCGGGTAATATCGAGGGCCGCGACGTGTTCCTGGACAAGGCCGACGTAATGGTATGCGATGGATTTACCGGCAATGTCATCCTCAAGCTCGCTGAATCGCTGTTCGAGATCACGCAAAGCAAAAAAATAGAGCACCCGTATTTTGATCGTTTCGATTTTGAAATTTACGGAGGCACTCCGGTGCTGGGCGTATCGAAGCCTGTCATCATTGGCCATGGTATTTCACACGCCAGGGCGTTTTATAATATGATATTAGTTGCGCAGAAGATGATTGAAAGCAAGCTGATGGATGTGATGAAGGAAAGTTTTATGCAGGCATAGTAGGTAAACGGATATCCGGTGAACCAGTCGGGTGGACCTGCGGGTTAACAGAACGCAGTTAATAACACAATCCCTCTATTTCAGGAACCCCTTTCCATATAAAACCTGATATTTACGATTAATAACAGATGAAATTCTAACAATCCGTTCAACGATTCCTGAACGAAACATCCACCGAATTCCGAAACCGATCCGTTCGTAATACTTAACCGGATGCAATATTTTCTCTCCCTCTTTACCGACTACTTCAAAAACCTCGATAAACTTACTCTTCTACTCGTCTCGATTTTTGTTGCCATTCTCATTTTCTGCAATTACCGCTTCAACCTGAATACCAGGATCTGGCAGGCGTCTACCGAGCTGGAAAAATTCCTGCGCTTTTACGCCTTGTATTTTTTTACATTCGGCGGCGCTTATTTCATACAGTATTTAGCAGGCGGCAAGCCTGTGCATTTCCCCATTCCCCTGCTGGTGCTGATCGCACTTGCGCCGGCCATCTTTGCACTGAAAGTTGTGTTCAATGCGCACCGTCCTTTGTTCTTTAAAATATTCGATTGGCCGCAGAGCAGGTATTATTTTATACTGGCGGACTATCCCATCAGGCTGTTGCTGGTATTAATAATCGTATGGTTGCTGTGGCGGTGGGTTCAACCCGCATATCCCTTCTGCGGGCTCACGTTCAAAAATTTTGAATGGAAGCCATACCTTATACTGCTGGCCTGCATGGTGCCGCTCATTGTGTTTGCTTCTACCCAACAGGATTTTCTGAACACCTACCCCAAGTTTAAGAACATTGCTTTTTACACCGATACCAGTCCCAGCCCCTGGCTCGACCGTTTGTGGTACGAGCTTTCCTACGGTATCGATTTCATTACCATCGAAGTTTTTTTCCGGGGCTTTTTAATACTTGCTTTCGCGCATTTTGCAGGCAAGGAAGCAATACTGCCCATGGCCGCGTTTTATTGCGTCATACATTTCGGTAAGCCATTGCCCGAGTGCATCAGCAGTTATTTCGGCGGCCTGCTCTTAGGTATTCTCGTATACAAAACGCATACGATCATCGGCGGCTTGATCGTGCACCTGGGCATTGCATGGCTGATGGAAGCAGGAGGATACGCGGGAAATGTGCTGCGAAAAAAATAGCATCCGTGTGCTAAAAAAAATAACACGGACAGTTGTCCGTGTTAAATTCAATAAACTATCAACCTGTAAGCCGGATTCTGTTCCCGCAAGGGGCGGTTATCATTTATCTTGTCTTTGCATTGCTGCAAAGATCTGTTCTGCCTACCCTTCCCGGCACATTGCTGTAGTGAGCGGGCAGCCCACCTCTTGCGAACCGGGATATACATGGCATTTCAGCATGCAAGGTTTACCCGTTGTGCCAGTTGCCTGGCCCAACCGTGGGCTCTTACCCCACGTTTTCAACTTTACCTTCCCGATGGCTACGGGACTCACCCCGCCAACGGCGAGGCTAAGGCAGTAATTTTCTGTGGCCCTTTCTGTATCCTGCCCTTCGGCAGGACCCCGGCGCTTAACCGGTGCATTGCCCTACGCTGTCCGGACTTTCCTCTCCTTAGAGCGATAACCCGGTTGATAGTCGAACGGCAAAGTTACGATTTTGCCACCGAAAGGCACCCTACGCGGGCATGACAGGCTGTCAAAATATCGATAAAAACCTCAGCGAAGCTCAAACGAAGGAGAAGCGAATCTAAGACGAATCTAAGACGAACGTACATCTTGGCAGATTTGCCTTAATACTGGAAAAATACCTCCGTTGCCCCATACCCGAACCTCGGATCATACTGGTTCACGAAGGTTTTAACCTCCCGCTTATAACGCAATGCCTCATGCACCTCATCGCGGAGGCGGCCCGTGCCTACCCCATGAATAATGATCATGGAAGGAAGATGGTGCGCAATGGCCAGGTCGAGGTATTTTTCAAAGGTCTGCAGTTGCAGGGCCAGCTTTTCCAATGCAGACAGGTGTTGCCAGTCGGGCGTAAGGCGTTCGATGTGCAGGTCAAGCTCGTGGCGGGCAGGTTCCAGGTGTTGCCTGGCCTCTTTTGCATCGTACACTTTGTATCCATCGGCGGGCGGCGGGGTTACCGGTATTTCAGCTTCGGGCAGGCGGTCGGGATAATCTTTAAATAATTGGTACGAAAACGTCGCTTCGCCCTTCCGCTTCAACTCCTCGATCTTATTGAAAAGCTGCTTTGGTTTTATTTTCACCGATGCCTCGTAATGTGCCGCCTTGGTTTTATCGGGACTGATCAATGAAAAATCAAAAGAGAAAACAGGATTATCACTAAGGTCCCCGAACGGAACATCGTGCAGGTAAAAATCCTTGAACGCGTATACCTGGTTGGTAAGATCGAATGACGACTTACCAAAAAAATAAAGGTGGTATTCAAACTGGTAACCGTGCGACGTATTGTTTACCAGGTGCACTTTCAAATTGGTAATGACATCATCGCCAAATTCATCCATGTCAAACTCGGGAAGGAACAATATCCAAACCCCATCCGACACCGCCTGCCGGAAGCCCGTTTCTTTTTCCTTCCGCACATCATCGATGTATTGTTTCGGCTTCTTTTTCTGCGAGAAAAGTTTTTGCTCGGTAAATCTTTTAAAATAAGGAAAGTCGAGTTGGTCGATGTAGGCCGGAAACTTTACGCCCCTCACTTCCACCATTACCATTTTATCATTGATAACGTCTACTACTTCGCCTTCTTCGTTCGAGTGCAGCACCAGCACTTTGTCGCCAACCTGGAATTTCATGCTGCAAAACTAGCCTTCTGTTTTCAATTTGCTTTTCCAGAACCCATAAAGAAAATAGATCGTCAGTCCTATTGCCATCCATCCAAAGAACCAGAGCCAGGAAATGGCTTTGATCTCGATCAGCAGGTAAGCGCAGAACAATACGCCCAGGATGGGTATCAGCGACAGGCGTTTGATAACGGTTAATATCGTGATCACCGGCAATAACAACAGCGCAAAAAAGAGGAAGAGCAGTTCCTGCAGGCTCTTGTTGAGCGTGGAAGTTTTTACTTCATTGTTACGCACGTAGGTAACGGTAATGCTTTCATCGTCCTGTACCTTACCGGCAAAGTTGTTCAGGTCGGCAGCCGAAGCAATCGTGCTGTCGTTTACGCTGATGATAACATCATTCGCTTTAAGGTCCAGCCTGTCCAGCGTGGATTTTTCATCGATGCCGGTAATGGCGAGGCCTTGCTGTGTATACGATGTGTCCGTATTGGATATTTGTGCAGTGGTCTCCTGGTAGGCGCCGCCGAATGTTTTTTCTCTTTCAACGGGTTTACCAAATACCTTATAGTCGAGCGCGGTGGTAACGCGCTCCGCAAACAGGAAAAAGAATCCAATAGCCAGCAGCAATACAATGAACCGGCCATTGATATACGGCAGCCGGAATCCTTTGCGGCCTGTATCTCCCCTAAGACTCGGCAGCATCATTACACCGGCGGAAACCAACACAAATGCGAAGAGTGTTCCAATGCTGGTAAGGTCGGTCATCAGGTCCTTATGCATAAACAGGGAGGGTATGGCTACCAGCACTATAGAAGCTATCGTAGAGAAATACGGTGTCTTGTACCGGCTATGTATGCGGCCAAAGGCTTTCGGCAGCAGTCCGTCGCGGCTCATGCTCATCCAGATGCGTGGCTGCCCGAGTTGAAATACCAGCAATACGCTGGTAGTAGCCACCACCGCGCTCAGGTCAACGATGTATTTGATCCATTTGTTCCCTACCTCGCCGAACACAAATGAAAGCGGGTCATTTACGTCCAGTTTTACGTAAGGCACCATGCCGGTAAGCACCAATGCTATCAGTATGTATAGTATCGTACAGATCACCAATGAATAGATCATTCCCCTTGGGAGGTCGCGCTGGGGGTCCTTGCATTCTTCGGCTGTGGTGGAAATAGCGTCGAAACCTATGTAAGCGTAAAACACAGCCGACACTCCCAACAGCACGCCCCCGAAACCGTTCGGCATGAAGGGGCTCCAGTTGTCCGGCTCCACGTAAAATATGCCGAGCACGATCACGAAAATGATCACCGCCACTTTAAATATCACCATCGCATTCGCGCTCTTTTTGCTTTCCTTGATACCGACATAACAAAGCCATCCTATCAGGCACACGATGATAAAGGCGGGAATATTCAGGAATAATTTGCTGCCGAATGGGGCGGAATTGTACCCGTCGATTATCCATTGCATTTTGGTGGGAATATCCTCTCCCGCTGCGCGCAACGCAGCCACCGCGGTGGATGTTTCTTCATACGTTTTTGCGGCGGCCGTGGGATCGGTCGTTAACCAATATGGCAGGTAAATACCCACCGCCTGCAATAAATTATTAAAATAAGTGCTCCACGAAATTGCCACTACTATGTTTCCAATTGCGTATTCCAGTATCAGCGCCCAGCCAATGATCCATGCTATCAGCTCACCAAAAGACACGTACGCGTACGTATATGCGCTGCCGGCAATCGGCACGCGGCTCGCAAACTCGGCGTAGCACAATGCCGCGAAGCCGCAGGTAATGGCGGTGAGTACAAACAGCAGCGAAATAGCCGGACCTCCATCTGATGCCGCGGTGCCTATGGTGGAAAAAATGCCCGCGCCCACCACGGCCGCAATACCCATGAACGTAAGATCGCGCACCGTAAGCACACGCCTTAAGCCGGTGTGGTGTTGATGCTCGTCTACCAAACCTTCTTCAGCATCTTTCAAAATTTTAGCAATGGACTTCTTGCGGAACAGTGAAGTGGGCATGTTGGTTGGTTTAGGTTTTGAAAATAAGGATAATTGGCATACAAGCCAATTACCTTCACGACTCGCGTTGCATCAGGTATTCTGCCAGATTTTGCAAGGGTTCCTTTCTTTTCGATATCACGGCCGTATCTTCCAGGTGTTGCATGGCCTTGTTCATAAATTGTTGTTTCAGTTCACGCGCCCAATCATCTACACCGCGGGACTTAAAGACCGAAATCACTTTTTCTACCTTGTCCGCTGAATCGTCCTGCAACAATTGTTGCAATTCTTGTTGCTGGGCAGGCGTGCTGGCTGCCAGTGCACCGATGACCAGGAAGGTTTTCTTATTGGCCCGGATATCGCCCCCGATCTGCTTCCCGAATTTTTCAGGATCGCCGAAGGCGTCGAGGTAATCGTCCTGCACCTGGAAGGCAATGCCCAGGTTCTTACCGAACTCGTACAGGTGTTGCTGGTTGCCCAGGCTGGCCCCTCCCAATATAGCGCCCATTTGCAGGCTGGCGGCCAATAATACCGAAGTCTTTAAACCGATCATTCGGATGTATTCATCCAGTTGCACGCCGTTCTGCTGTTCAAAATCCATGTCGAGTTGCTGACCTTCGCACACCTCTTTGCCTGTTCTGTTAAACAGGTTCATGATCTTGTGCAGATATTTATTGTCGATCTTGTTCAGGTATTCATAAGCGGTCACCAGCATCATATCTCCGCAGAGCAATGCGGTGGATGCCCCATATTTTTCATGTACCGTAGGTTGACCGCGCCGCAACGCCGCCTTGTCCATGATATCGTCGTGAACGAGGGTGAAATTATGGAACAGCTCAATGGCGGTGGCCACGTGCCATGCATCGGGATTGATGTCGTCGAACAGCTCATTGGCCATAAGGCACATTACCGGGCGTATGCGCTTGCCGCCAAGGTCAAGAAAATAATTTGCAGCCTCGTATAAAGCAGATGTATTGGAGAATTGCTGCTGCCTGAATTTTTCCGCGAAAGTTTGGGAAAGCTCTTTAAATGTAAGCATAGTGCAAATGTGCAGCGCGCACATTATTTTTCTTCAGCTTTTTTCTTTTTTTTCTTTTTTGGTTTTGCTTCTTCTGTTTTCGACGGGTGCCCATTGCTCTTCAGGGTAGAGGTGATCACCCATTCATAATCTATCTGGCGCTTGCCGAGATTGGTGGATATGACCTTTACCCAAACCTTATCACCCATTCTGAACGTGCGGCCGCTGCGGCGGCCTACCAGCGCATAATCGGTCTCCACATGGCGGAAATCATCGTACTCCAGCAGGCTGTTGATGCTAACAAGCCCCTCGCATTTATGCTCGATGGTTTCTACCCAAAAACCAAATGCCGCTACGCCGCTGATAACGCCTTCGAATTCCTCGCCCAAAAATTCAGACATGTATTGCACCTGCTTGTATTTATTACCTGCCCGCTCCGATTCCATGGCCGCACGTTCCCGCTCGCTGCAATGCTTGCATTTTGATTCCAGTTTTTTATCGACGGTAATGTCCTTGTTCAGGCATTGTTCCAGTATGCGGTGCACCAGTACATCAGGATAGCGGCGTATGGGAGAAGTAAAATGACAATAATGCTTGAAGCCTAATCCATAGTGGCCGATATTTTCGGTAGTGTACACGGCCTTGGCCATGGTGCGGATGCCCAGTTGTTCCAGCACGTGCTGTTCGGGCTTGCCGCGTGCATCGTCCAGCAGGCGGTTAAATGAAGCCGCAATGGCATCGGGTGATTTGGTATCGAACTTATGCCCGAATTTTTTCGCGAACTCCACGAAGGGCGCAAGCTTTTCTTCATCGGGCGTATCGTGCACACGGTAAGGGAAAGGAAGTTCCTGCTTGTTCACTTTTATTTTTCCGACGCTTTCGGCCACTACGCGGTTGGCCAGCAGCATGAACTCTTCTATCAATTGGTGCGCCTCCTTGCTTTCTTTTACGATGATGCCGATAGGCTTGGCGTTTTCATCGAGCTTGAACCGCACTTCCTGCGAAGAAAAATTGATGGCGCCTTTTTTGAACCGCTGCTTCCTGAAGCGTTGTGCAAGGTCGTTGAGTATAAGAATAACTTCTGAATGCAATCCTTCTTTCTTTTCAATGATCTCCTGTGCTTCTTCGTAAGTAAAGCGATGGTCTGAATGAATGATGGTTTTGCCCAGCCAGAATTGCTTTACTTCGGCCTTGGGCGTTATTTGAAAGATGGCCGAGAATGTAAGCTTGTCTTCGCGTGGGCGCAGTGAGCAGAGCTCATTTGAAATGCGTTCGGGCAGCATGGGATTTACGCGGTCTGGCAGGTATACCGAGGTAGCGCGTTCATATGCTTCCTTGTCCAGCGCGGTGCCCGGCTCCACGTAATGACTTACATCTGCAATGTGCACGCCTATTTCATACAAACCATTTTTCAATTCCCGGAACGAAATGGCGTCGTCGAAATCTTTCGCGTCTATTGGGTCGATGGTAAAGGTGAGCACACCCCGGCAGTCTTTACGGCGCGCAATTTCCTGCTCGCTGATGATATCGGGTAGCCGACCGGCCTCTTCAATGGCATCGTCCGGGAATGGGATGGGAAAACCGTTCTCGATCAGGATCTCCTTCATGGCAAAATCGTGCTCATTGGTAACATCCAGCACCTGTACCACTTCGCCGGAGGGCTTTTTATTTTTTTCCCATTGGGTAATTCTTACTACAACCTTATCCTGGTTGGTGGCGCCGTTCAGCTGCTGCAAGGGAACGTACACGTCCGGCATGGGCTTGTCGGTCTCAGCAATAAAGAATGCGAAAGACTCGCTGACTTCCAGGTGGCCGATAAAATCGGTTTGCTTTCTTTCCACCACTTCGGTGATGATGCCCCTTTTGCGGTGGCCTTTTTTCCCATTGGGCGCTATTTCAACCCGCACAGTATCACCGTGTAAAGCGGTATTGAAGTCGGCTGGCCTTACCAGGATGTCCTGTTGTTCTTTGTCAATCACAACAAACCCTACGCCTGACCGTGTGACGTCCAGTACACCCTGGATGTCATGGGGCTGCCGTTCACTTTTCTTTTTCTTTTTCGAATTTTTTCTGCCCATCTGCTATCTTTTGTAAGTACTGATGAAGTTACCAATTATATCCATAAAAGATTGTGCCTCACCAAATAGAAAATGATGCCCGATGGGCAGGACATAGCATGGCAATTCCCGCAATTCCTGCTCGAACTTCAGTAACCGCACCGCGTCTTTTTCAGTGGTAATGATGATCTTATTATCAGCCGTCACCTGCTCGAACTTCATCCTGATCTCACGGAGATCATCAATTGTAAATATATGGTGGTCGCTATAGCTCATTTCATAGTAGGTACGGGAATATTCCAGCAGGTATTGCTTCAGCGAGCGGGGGTTGGCGATGCCCGTTACCATCAGCACTTCATCGTCCGTGGTAATGGCCCGCGTGTCCCGGTGAATGATGTGATAGGGGCGTTCGTACTGCAGGGTGGAAAAAAAAACACGCTGGTACTCGCGGGGACGTATTTCCCTGGTCAGCGCTTCCCGCTCCTCCTGCGAAAGATCGGCCGGGCATTTGGTTATAACGATGATGGATGCGCGCCGTGCGCTGCCGGGCTCATCGCGCAGGTCGCCGGTAGGCAGGAACCAATCCCGGGTATACAGGTTATTGTAATCGGTGAGCAAAATGTTCAATCCCGCATTGATCACACGGTGCTGAAATGCGTCGTCCAGTATGATGGCCTGCGTAGAAGGGCGGTCGTGCAGCAATTGCGGGATGGCCACCATACGCTCCTCGCCCACCGCAATGGCAACATCGGGAAACTTAACGTGGAACTGCATGGGCTCATCTCCAATTTCCAGGGCTGTAGACCTTTCATTCGCCAGCGCATAACCCTTGGTCTTGCGTTTATATCCCCTGCTGAGCACCGCGATGCGGTATTTGCCTTTCAAGTGCTTCACCATTAGTTCCACCATCGGCGATTTTCCTGTACCGCCTACCGATAAATTGCCCACGCAAATCAGCGGCATGTTAAAGGAAGTAGATGCAAAAACGTGGCGGTCGTACAGCCTGTTGCGCAAAAAAATGATCAGGGCATAAATTAGAGAGAAGGGGAACAGCAACATTCTGATGGGACGCAGCAGGGGGAAATTAAAATTCATAAATACGTTCAGGCGTAATGGCAAAGTTTAAAGGTATATCAAATTCATTTACGTCACTGATCAGCGGCTCTGCTTCAAAATAAGAGAAGCCCACCGTTATCACGTCCTGCCTGCATGATTTTAGATAACGGTCGTAAAAACCCTTGCCGTATCCCACGCGGTATCCTTGTTTATCGTATGCCAGCATGGGCACAAAGATCATGTCCAGTTCACCGGGTGGCATTACTTTGTTCGAAAGCGGTTCTGCAATGCCGTAAGCGTTGGTTTCATATTCCGTATCGTCATCAACGGCAATTGCCACCATGCTCACTTGCTCATAATCTATTTTTGGGTAGGCCAGTTGAAGGCCCGGTATCCTGAACTGAACATAGTCTGTCATGGGCAGCGTATTTACTTCGTGGTGCGTTTGCATGGGCCAATAGCTCATTAGCGACAATACATCGGGCAATTGCAGCTTTTGAAATTGTATCAGGATAAGATCGTCCAGTTTCATGCGGTCCGTGGCAGACAGCGCGCTGCGCTTATCCTTGTAAATGGTACGCAATGCTGATTTGGTCATAGCAAATGGTTTAAGGCCGGCCTGATGCGCTGCGCCTGTTCAGCAATAAAATCTTTATGGATGCTTTCAGCCCATGGAATGGATGCCAGTATGGAATATCCGCTCCACGAAGCGATGTCGCCTTCGTAATCCAGGTATTGATCGTTGAATATCCAGCCCAGCACATCCAGCTTGTGCGCGGCGCAGGCCGCGGCAGTCAATAGGGAATGATTAATGCTGCCAAGGTAGTTCCTGCTCACAAGTATTATGCGCGCATCCAATGCCCTGATCAGGTCTATCATGAACTTGTCTTCGCTCAGGGGCACCATTAATCCGCCGGCGCCCTCGATAACAAATCGTTTGCGGTTGGCGCTGATAACGGAAAAAAACTCGATGATGGTGCTAAGGTGGATGTTTATGCCTTCTGCCCGCGCGGCAATGTGCGGAGAGGCGGCCATTGCCAGCTTATATGCTTCGGGGTATACTTTCGTTTGATCGCTTGTCATGGATCGCACCCACATGCCGTCGGTGCCCTCGGCAAAGCCGGCCTGCACGGGTTTCCAGTAATCGGCGCCCAATGCTTCCGCAACAATGGCGGCCACTACCGTTTTACCAACACCCGTGCCAATGCCTGTTATGAAGATCGGTTTCATCGCGCAAATCTAAATGGAACCATTCACTATTCACCACTCACCATTTCAGTTCCTGTACACTTTATATTCCCATGGTCCCAGGCTAAAGGATTGCGGTTTGGCAAAGCGCGTGGCCTGCCCCGTAAAAACGTCCGCCATTTCACCATTCACCTCATCGTCATCAATGGAAAACTCCTGTTTTTTATTGCTGAAGTTCAGCAACACTACCACTTTCGGCATGCCTTTCCTGCGTACAAAAGCATACACCGCATCATCTTTTCCTGTCTGTAATTTTTTAAAGGAAGCGTCAGTGGCAAGCGCCGCGAAATCTTTTCTTAGCTCCAGCAGGGTTTTATAAAACGGCGCCAGCTCATACTTGCCAAACTGTATCGGGTCTTTCTCAAAAAATTGCAACCTTTTTTTGTTCGGCTCTTCCTGACCGCTGTATACGAGCGGAATGCTGCGGTGCATGGTCATGGTCCATACCGCAAAGGTTTTGGCGGCGTCACCGAAGCGTTCGTATTCGGTGCCGTTCCAGCTGTTCTCGTCGTGGTTAACGGTAAAGTACATGCGCATTGCGTCGGCGGGCAGCAACGATTCCACGGAATCTATCACGGCCTGCAATCTTGCCAGGTTGGTTTTGCCGGAATAAATTCCATACAATACGTTTTGCACGCTCCAGGCATACGAAGCGTCGAAGCCTATGTTGTGCAACTCGGGCTTGTCGGCCTCGGCCAGCATGAACACGTGCTTTACAGCGCGCAGCGAATCGATGCATTGCTTCCAGAAATCAACGGGCACTTCACCCGCTACGTCGCAGCGGAACCCATCGATGCCCGTTTCGGTAACCCAGAATTTCATCGAAGCTATCATGCTGTCGCGCAACGCGGCATTGGCATAGTTTAATTTGCGCACATCGGTCCAGTCGAACGGTGATAGAAAATTCCCGGCGCTGTCACGCTCGTAAAAATCGGGGTGCGATTGCAACCACGGATGATCGGCCCCGCTGTGATTGGGTACCCAATCGGTAATTACTTTCATGCCCAGGTCATGTGCCTTGCTCACAAGGGCTTTCCATTGGTCCATGGTGCCATACTCAGGATTTACCTGGCGGTAATTCTGTACTGCGTAATAACTCCCGAGGGTGCCCTTGCGGTCCTTGACGCTGATAGGTGTAATAGGCATGAACCAGAGTATATGCACTCCCATGTCCTTCAACCGCTGCAATTCGTTCTGGAAACCGGCAAAAGAAGACGATTGCCCGTACTGGCGAAGGTTTACTTCATAAATATTCGACTGCAGGCTCCATGCGGGATGGCCTTTGGCAATGGAGGCAGTATCGGCCCTGTTGGCATCTGCATCCGCCTGTTTGGCCCCCTGCCGGCAGGCCTGAAAGGCCGCCAGGAGCAACAAACAACAGGCAATCCTGGTACTAATAAAAGACAGCATAACCAATGAATTTTGGGAAAGATAGCTATATTTGCCCTCGTCCAAAAGCTACCTACCAAAACTATATTTATGAGCGGAACAAAACTTTTACTTTCCCTGAGCATGGCGGCATTCATTTTTGTATCCGGCGCCTGCACTAGCGATAAATTAAACGACGAGATTTATACTGCCACCCTTCCCCTGAGCGGTTTACAGGAAGTGCCCCAGCGCCAAACCTCTGGCAATGGCACCATGGACCTGGTATATAATAAAGAATTGCGCACCCTGTCGTACACCGTACGCTGGAACTCGCTCACCGGCCCCGTTGCACAGGCGCATATTCACGGCACTGCGCAAAGAGGCGTGAATGCGCCTGTATTGCAGGACTGGACTTCCAGCATCAGCAAAACCGTGGCCGGCACCTATACCGGCAGCGTGTTGATAGATGGCGTTGTGTTCAAGGAAGAAGACCTGTTCCTGGGCCGTTATTATGTAAACATTCATACTGCCCAATTCCCCGGCGGAGAAATAAGAGGTCAGATCGAAAATCTTGCTAAATAATTTGATTACTAATTATTGATTATTGTATTCATCGGCATTGCCCGGTAATTAATAATCAGTAATTAAATCAACTCCTTCAATTTCTCTACCACATAATCCACTTCTTCTTTCGTATTGTTGCGGCAGAAGGAAAAGCGCACCGTTACCTGGTTGGGATTGTTATTAATGGCGCGGATAACATGGCTGCCTTGCTCTACTCCGCTGGTGCAGGCGCTTCCACCCGATGCGCAGATATTATTGATGTCGAGATTGAACAACAGCATCTCCGACCTTTCCGTTTTGGGAAATGAAACGCTCAAAACCGTATACAGGCTGCATCCCAACGGGTCGCCGTTGAATGAAATGCCGCGCACCTGCTGCTCCAGCTTTTCCATCATGTACAGCTTGATCTCCCGCACATAAGCACTCTCTTTTTCATGCCGCGCAGTTGCCAGCTCCAGTGCTTTTGCAAAACCCACTATGCCATACAGGTTCTCGGTGCCCGCACGCATGTTGCGCTCCTGCGATCCACCATGTATATAAGGTTGAATTCGGACATTTTCATTGATATACAACATGCCCACGCCTTTGGGACCGTGAAACTTATGTCCTGCCCCGGTTATAAAATGCACCGGCGTATTGCGCAGGTCGAAGGGAAAATGGCCCACGGTCTGCACCGTATCCGAGTGAAATACGGCGCCGTATTTTTTACAGATATTACCCGCCGCGTGCAGGTCCAGTATATTGCCGATCTCATTGTTGGCGTGCATCAGGGTTACCAGGCATTTTTCTTCGCAGTAGTCCAGTAAATGTTCCAGGTCTTCCAGGTCGATATGACCGTTGGGCAACACTTTTACATAGCTCAGCGCCACCTCTCCTTTCTTATGCAGGTATTCGACGGTGTGCAGGGTAGCATGGTGCTCCATCGGCGAAGTAATGATATGCCTGCATCCCAGGTCTTTTACCGATGCGGTGATGGCGGTGTTACTGCTTTCGGTGCCGCCGGAGGTAAAGAATATTTCCGCGGGATGGGCATTCAGGATCTTTGCCACCGTTTTGCGGGCCGTTTCAACGGCCAGGCGGCTTTCGCGGCCATAAGAATAGATGGAAGATGGGTTGCCGAACTTGTCGGTAAGGTAGGGCATCATGGCCTCCAGCACTTCCGGGTCAAGGGGGGTGGTAGCCGCATTGTCGAAATATATCCTGTTCATGGCGGGGGCAAAATTAGCAGAAATCGCCGACTCATTAGTCAGGAAGTCATTAAGTCATTCGGTCATTCGGTCAGCAAGGGATTCTAGTATTATATAATTGGGCCCTGGTCCACAAATGACCCAATGACCCAATGACTTAATGACCTAATGACTTAATGACTTAATGCGGGTTCCAACCCACTACATAGATTCTTTAATATCCTGTATCAGCCGCAGTGCAATGTTTTCGGCGGTGGTTTTGAAACTGCTTTCGGCATAAATGCGAATGATGGGCTCTGTATTGGATGGCCGCAGGTGCACCCAATCGGCCTCGAACTCTATTTTCAACCCGTCTTCGGTATTGATCTGGTGGTTCTTGTATTTTTTCCTGATCTTTTCGAATATGCCTTTCAGGTCGATGTCTTCCTGCAATTCTATTTTTCGTTTCGATATAAAATAATCAGGATAACGGCTGCGGAACGACTTCATACCGTTTTTATGCCCTGCCAATGCGCTAAGAAATAAACCGATGCCTATTAAAGCATCGCGGCCATAGTGCAGGTCGGGCACGATGATGCCGCCATTGCCTTCGCCGCCGATAACGGCGTTTACTTCCTTCATCTTGCTTACCACGTTTACTTCGCCAACGGCCGAGGGATGATATTCGCCTCCATGCTTCAACGTTACTTCTTTTAAAGCGCGGGTGCTGCTCATGTTGCTGACCGTATTCCCTTTTTTCCGGCTCAATACATAG
The DNA here is from genome assembly GCA_035628135.1 of Chitinophagaceae bacterium. Taxonomy (GTDB): domain Bacteria; phylum Bacteroidota; class Bacteroidia; order Chitinophagales; family Chitinophagaceae; genus DASPKM01. Next base: position 722,496 of record DASPKM010000006.1, read on the forward strand.
TCGGCCACGGCCACCAGCGTAAATTCTTCACCGAACATGCTGCCGTCTTCGCAAACAAAGCAAAGCCTGTCCACATCGGGATCTACGGCAATGCCGAAATCATACCCTCTTTTTACTTCCGCGCTTAGCTCGGCCAGGCTTTCGGGCAGCGGTTCGGGGTTGTGCGCGAACTTTCCATTGAGTTCAGCATTCAACACCTTCACTTCTTCTATGCCCAATGCCTTCAACAATGGCGGAACAAAGATGGCGCCGCTGGAATTGATGGCATCCACCACCACCTTGTATTTTTTTTGAGCAATGGCTTTTACATCTACTAAAGGATAGTTCACTACCGCATCGATGTGTTTTTTAAGGTAAGAATCGTCAGTAGCATAACTGCCGAGCTTATGAACGGGAGAGAATGTAAAATCTTCTTTCGATGCTTTTTCCAAAATGGCTGCGCCATCGGCCGCGCTGATGAATTCTCCTTCGCTGTTGAGCAGCTTCAGCGCATTCCATTCTTTTTCGTTGTGGCTTGCCGTGATGATGATGCCGCCTCCGGCCTTTTCCCATCTAACCGCCAGCTCTACCGTGGGCGTGGTAGAAAGACCAAGGTCTACCACGTTCAGGCCTAATGCGTTCAGTGTGCTCACCACCAGGTTGCTGATGAGTTCACCACTGATGCGCCCGTCGCGGCCTATGATTATTTTTTTGGATTGTTTTTTTTCGAGCACCCAATTGCCGAATGCAGCTGTAAACTTGACTACATCCAGTGGAGTAAGGTTTTCACCTGCCTTGCCGCCTATCGTTCCACGAATTCCGGAAATACTTTTGATCAATGCCACAATTCCTAAGGTTTAGTGCAAAAATAAGGGTTACGGTGAACCTTGAAATTATACAATTTGCAGGAACCCCACTAACAAACTCTCCATAAATTTGCGGAGTATGAAAAATAACCAGTTAATGGTACAGGCCGGGAACGACCAATGGTTCCGGCAATGGTTCGACTCACCTTATTATCATCAATTATATTTCAACAGGGACGAGCAGGAAGCAATGGCTTTCATCAACCGGCTGTTAGATCACCTGCAACCGTTGCAATGCAGTCCTTCCAACCCTTCGGGTTGTTTTATGCTGGACGTCGGTTGCGGCCGCGGCCGTCATTCCAAAATGCTGGCCGCGCAGGGCTTCGATGTTACAGGCATCGATCTTTCTCTTTCCAGCATCAACGAAGCAAAAAAATTCGAATCGGACAATCTTCATTTTTTCCAGCATGATATGCGGCTTCCTTTCCGCGTGAATTATTTTCATTTTGTGTTCAACCTGTTCACCAGCTTCGGGTATTTTAAATCGGAAAGGGAAAACGACAATGTCATCGCCAGCATGTCCAGCGCTTTAAAAGAAGAAGGCATGCTGGTGCTGGATTACCTGAACGTACACTATGCCGAAGACCACCTGGTGCACAAGTCGGAAGTGCAATTGAACGGCGTGACCTTTTTCATCACCAAATGGTTCGATGAAACCCATTTTTATAAAAAGATCCTGATCGAAGACGATGAGCTGGAAGAACCGCTGGAGTTCACCGAAAAAGTAGCCAAGTTTTCACTCGGGGATTTCAATGATATGTTCGCCTACCACCACCTGCAACTGCAGGAAGTATTCGGCGATTATCAATTCGGCCACTACGACGTAAGAAAATCACCAAGGCTATTGATGATGGCCAAAAAATTAATTGCCAAATAGCTCATCGCTCCGAAAACAAAATGATCTTCGGCACTTCATCAACATCCACTATTATTTTACCACCCTTTATGTCTTTTTCCTCCTTCCTTCCTTTTTCCCGCTTATCCTCAAAACTTATCTCCACCGCTCTTCCCGAACCAACGCCCGCATTCAATGCATATCCCGGGTACTTGTTACCCTTCCTCGTTGGGGCATATACGAACAAGGCCACTGAGTCTTTTTGTGTTTGATGACGGTATTTATAGATCCACACATTTCCTTTTTCACTAATGATATTCTCAGGAACATAATCAGCCAGATGATGCATCATGGTATTAACATGGAACCACGAAGGATACGGGGTTATTTGCCCATCCATCGATTGGTAGATCAATCCGCTGGTAAGATAAATATGCGGCGAGTTTACCGGCTCATGGTCTTTCATCCAATACAATATCAAACGGTCGAAGCCTGAAAATGCCACTGCATTAATGGAGCGCACCAGCATAATACCCTGGCTTTGCGCCGGCGTATATCCCGGAATAATTGGTGTTGATTGCGCACTCGGGCCTTTATCGAAACCATATTCACCCAAGATACATTCTATGCCTGGTTGAAGGCGATACGTAAAATCGCGCACCTTAGCCAGGCGGCTGCGCAATGAATCTTCTTCGGGCGTAATGCCCGCTGTTGCCTGTTGAAACCGGTTGGGCGCAATCGACGAGCGCACATTGGTGCTGTAATGGTGATATTGTATACCGCCCTGCCACAGGAATTTTTTATCGGGCCTCAGGTATTGGCATAAGAAGTCAAGCACACGTACGCGATTGGTATCCAATCCCACGGTGCCGCTTAGTATTAGCTTGCTGTTGGAATCGGCGGTTGCAATGCCATGCCTGTCACCCAATTTATGCAGGTGCCCATCGTAATCCGCGCTGCTCTGCGCAAAGTATTCCACAGGGGTGCAATACTTGTCTCCCTTCCACCACGCGTCTTCTTCATTGCCGTTCTCGAACAAGGTCATGGTGCCTTTGCCTGATACTTTTATCATGTCGGCAATGTTCAGCAGGCTGGTATCTACCGCCGTTTTACCAAATACTGCGGCCAGGGTCCACATCAGGTATGCATGCCTGCCATAGCTCATCGGGTCTTCGGGGTTCATGCCGAGCCGTGTTAAGGGCCTGTCTTTTTCCCACAGGCCTAATTTGTTCATCCATGCCGGCACTCCTTTTACAGAATACCAGATGTTCTTTCCGACCGCGGCAAGGTCGTCGGAAAAATGCCGGAAGTACTGGCCCTGGTATAAATACCCCAGGCGTGATATATTGATCTTGTTGCCGGGATAAGCATCCGCCGCATCCGTGTCGAACAGGTTGGCATCGGCATACATGCGCACCCATTTAAATGGTTGCAGCCATTCCATGGGCGATTCGTTATACATGTTCACCCCTAAAAAATCCTTCATGGGCTTGCGCGGCAGGCGCGGGCCGGAGTACTCTCCGGCGGGTGCGGGCGGAACGGGCTGTAAGGGACAACCATACAATGCCGCTTCGGTAATGGTGGTCTCGCGGCTGTTGAACCGGAATTGTACAAAGCGTGAGGTATCGCTCAATGCAAATTTTCTCCATCCCCACGAAATCGTTTCGCTGTTGGTGATGATGGTTTGCTTCAGCTTCCAGTTTTGCATATCGCCTGTATACACCCACACGGTATCGGGTATTACCGAACGGTCGTAGAGATACACTTCGCTCAGTTTATAAGGAACACGCAGGTCTACCACTATCCTGCTTCCCCTGCCCTTTGGAAAATAGATCTCGGCATTGCGGATGGGATGCGGGCTGGTTTCAGGATAAGTGGTGATATCGGTCTTAGGATCTGTAAAGTTATCTTCGTCGAATAAATTAAAAGGGCTTCCGCCGCCGCTGTGCTCATACCCGCTCAGGTCGTACACGAATGGCTTATAAATAGCAGTTATTTTTTGAGGAGTAGTACACGTTGCGGGTTTTGTTGCGGTGGTGGTGGCATTGGTATCGGCATTACCGCATGAAAACAGCAACAAGGAGTACATCGATAGCCCGGTGCCTATAAGCCATCTTCTCGAAGCATGTGCGTAATAAACAAGTGTCGCGCTCAAGGCTGTTGCTTTTTATTATGCAATAAAAGATATTTTGATGTTTCGAATAGGCCTTCGGTCAATTTCCGCAGCATGGCTGTATCGCTTGTTGGTTGATGGTTGCCGGTAATGGAAACCATTTCCCCCTTTAATGATTTGATCGGGTGCCGGTAATATACTGAATCATTCACGATACCGGTCATGGCATTGTCCGGGTCGACAATAAACGCCAGCTGTTTATCAAAAAAAACAGAGTCCAGCAAATCCCTTCCGAGCGTGGTATTGGTATATGGTATTTTGCAAATGCCCGCAATGGTGGGCATCACGTCGATCTGGGATGCGATGCGGTGCACGCGTTGCGGCTGCAATAAACCCGGAGCATAAAATAACAGCGGCACGTGCTCCGAAGTAAGCCGTTGTTTTGTCCACGCTTCGGGAAACATTTCGCCGGCATTGCCCGGAATGCCATGGTCCCCAATGAACACAAACACGGTATTGTTGAAATATTTTTCCTTTTGAGCGGCCTCCATGAACTTCTGAAAACAGAAATCGGTATAGCGGAACGCGTTCAGTTCTTCATTGCTTTCGAAACCATAGCGCGTCAAAGAATCTTTGGGAACATCCACCAGCTTAAACTCACCCAGGTCTTCCGATGGAATGGTATAAGGGCGATGATTGCCCGCAGTTTGAATTACCGCAAAGAAAGGTTTTTGTATTCCTCCTAAGATTTTGGATGATTGCACCAGCAGGTTCTTATCGCTGATGCCCCATACATCTATGACCGGCGCGGTAAAACGGTCCTGCTCATACAACTGCAGTTGACTGATGTTATTGGTCAACAGCCCGCGGATATTGGCCCAGCTGGCGCTGCCGCCGATGAAATAAAATTTTTCATATCCTGTAAAATCGTTGATGATCGTATGCTGGTCAACCGCCGCAGGATTGCGGCTGGCGGTATTGGCCATCTCCACATCGGGAATGCCGGTGATCAATGCCCATACGCCCCTGGCAGTTCCGTAAGCCGGCGTAAAGCACCTGTCGAAAAAAATGCCTTGCTGTGCAAGCCGGTTGAAATAAGGAGTGGCGTCGAGCGGGTTGCCCCACATGGAGCTCTTATACCCGCTGAACGATTCGCAGATCACCAATATCACGTTCGGTTGGGCGGCACCGGGAGTTGCATCTACCTTTCTTGCAAAATTGAGCGAATCGCCCTGCATTCCCTTAAAACCATAATATGACGCAAGCAAAGGATAATACTCCCGTATTTTTTGTACGTCGTAACTGCTGTGCCGGTAACGCAGCGTGTTGAAAAAAGATTCAAAGGGGTTTAGCGCCAACTGCGCCTTATAATCGGTGCCCAGGCTGAATGCATCGCTCCATCGTAACGGGTATTGATTGAAGCGGCCAAATATGCCAAAGCCGAACAACAGGAATAAAAAAACAAACCAGGCATTTCTTTGCCAGCGTTTCATGGTCACATTCTGTTTGCTAAGCCGCACAAACTGCCGCCGCAACAGCCACACCAACAGGAAGGTGGCAACCGCCAACCCGAGCATGATCCATACAACCGGGTACGACTGCCATACCATGTCCATCGAAATGGCAGCGTCTTCCAGGTAATTGAGCACGCTGGCATTCAGCCGTTGCCGCAAATAAGCATAGTGGCCGAAATCCAGCGCATAAAAAAATACCAGTGCAAAGGCAGCCACCGCTAATACAATGAACCATCCCGTTTTCGCATAGGTGTGCCTGAAGGGATTGAGCCAGCGCAGGCTCGCCAGTATCAGCATCGCCAGCATTACCAGGCAGGTTATGCGCAAATCGAAACGCAGCCCCAGCCAGAACGAAGAAAGCACCTGCGCAAAGGAATGCCCCTGGCTATTAAAAAAAACATACAGTCCTACCCGGCAAAAGGTCATCAGCACCAGAAAAATTAAGCCTGTCGATAGAATCCAGCGGGTCAGTCGTGGCAATGGTTTGACATTTGAGGTTTCAAATCTATTATTTTTGTTCCATGTACCATCTCAACGCGTTGGACAGGGTCATGCAATGGGACAGGCAGTTGTTTGCTCTTATCAATGACCGTGGCAGCGCATCGTTCCTGGACATGGTATTGCCCTTCCTGCGCGAATCGCAATTGTGGGTGCCGTTTTACCTGTTCATGATATTATTCATGACCATCAACTTCAAAAAAATGGGATGGTGGTGGGTGCTGGCGTTTGTTTTAACGGCGGCCCTCGCCGATATTATCAGCAGCCACATCATTAAGGAAAATATAATGCGGATGCGGCCCTGCCGCGATCCATTACTTTCGGCCGAAGTAATATTCAGGGTTAATTATTGCCCTAAAAGCTCCAGCTTTACCTCTTCGCACGCAACTTCGCATTTCGCACTAAGCATGTTCATCTGGCGAACGCTCAGGCGCGTGAGCAAGTGGTGGGGCATGATCTTTTTATGGGCTTTTGCAATATGTTATACGCAGGTATACGTTGGCGTTCATTATCCGCTGGATGTCATTTGCGGCGGATTGCTCGGCTGCGGCATCGGCGCATTCATGGCCTATATGTACGCCAGGCAAATTGGTTTGATTATCTTCGATAAAACAACCCTTCGGTCTTGATGGAGATATTTATCATTCTCGCGCTGATCTTGTTGAACGGAATTTTCTCAATGGCAGAGATCGCCCTGGTCTCGGCACGAAAGGCACGCCTGGAAGCCCAGGCCAATAAAGGCAACCAGGACGCCAAAGAAGCGCTGAACCTGTCCAACCGCCCCGACACCTTTCTTTCCACCGTACAAATAGGCATTACGCTCATCGGCATCCTGCTGGGTATTGTTTCGGGTGAGCGCATCAAGGAAAACCTGGCCGCCTGGCTCTCTCGATTCGAATTCCTGGAAGGATATACTAACGGAGTAGCCACCGCCATCATCGTAATAGTGGTAACTTATTTTTCACTCGTATTCGGAGAGCTGGTGCCCAAGCGCCTGGGCCTTACCTATCCCGAGGCCATCGCCAAACTAATGGCAAGGCCTATGCGCTGGTTAAGCTGGATCACACATCCCTTTGTGCTGCTGCTTACAAAATCCACCCACCTCATCACCAATATTTTCAGGATCAAAAGCAACGACAACCAGGTCACCGAAGAAGAGATCAAGGCCATGATCAGCGAAGGCACCGAGCATGGTGCGATTGAAGAAGCAGAACAAAAGATCATCGAAAGGGTCTTTCACCTCGGCGACCGCAACATCACCTCGCTGATGACGCACCGCAGCGACATCATCTGGTTCGACCTGGACGATAACGAAGAAAAGATCAGGGAAAAAATCATCGGCGAGCCGCATTCGGTATATCCCATCTGCGCAGGGGATATCGATAACCTGAAAGGAGTAGTATCCATTAAAGACCTGTACGTGGCCAACGACCTCACTTTGTTCCGCGACCTGATGAAGCCCGCGTTGTTCCTGCCCGAGAACGTTTCTGCCTACAAAGTGCTGGAAAAGTTCAAGGAATCGAAAATACATTGCTGTTACATTGTTGATGAATACGGGAGCGTAAAAGGCATGATCACCTTGAACGACATACTGGAAGGAATAGTAGGCGATATTCCCGAGCAGCACGTAGAAGACTATGGCATTATTAAAAGAGACGATGGCAGCTTTTTGGTAGACGCGCAGATCCCGTTCTACGATTTCCTGACTTACTTTGAACAAACAGAATTCATGAACGAAGGCGACCAGGAGTTCAATACCCTGGCGGGTTTTGTCCTGCACCAATTAGAGCACATTCCCCAAACCGGCGAAAAACTGGAATGGAGAGGCTTCCGTTTCGAGATCATCGACATGGATGCGCAACGCATCGATAAGGTGCTGGTGAATATTAGTAAGGATATAGAGCAAGAGATGGAAGAATAATCAGTCCTTAAACGGTTCATCAGGGCTGTACACCTGTACCTTCATTTCTGTATTGATGAGTTGTAAAAATTCATGAATGTTCCGGGAGGCTTTATGCAGCCGCCGGTGCAAGTCCGGTTCGAAATACTCGAAAAAAGTATACCGCTTTCCCTGGGCCACTTCAAACTCACAATACCACCCGCCGGTCATATCTGCCAATTCCCCTTTATATGTTCCTGCAGGCATAAGCAGTATGCCTCGCGATTCCATTTCATTAAAGAAATTTTCCCAGCCCGATTCCGGTTGCAAGCCTGTCCATTCTTTCTTAATGACGATATAATCTTTATCATCCGTACGCCTGGACGCAATGTCCAGGATATGGCATTGCCTTATTTTTCCGTCGTCGCTGATATTTACCACGCACTTGGTGTCATAATCCCAGATCCAGGCCCGCACGTATGTTCCATTATAGCCTCCGGAAATGTCCGGCAAGCCAATAAGCTGGCTCAGAGCTTTGAGCAGTTCAGCATCATTCAATGCCTGTAATCCGCTATCGGAATAAGGTATCAATCGCTCATCGGTAACAGTGGCCGGCCTGCCATGGTTTGAAATACCATCACCATCGGCTTTACACGAAAATAACAGCAGGGTTAATGCTATAACTGAGGACATCCACGACATAATCAAATGTAATATAAACATCAACAAGGGCAAAGAAATGGACAAGGCCATAAAACTTGGTACTTTCCGCAACCTTGTTATCGCGTGGTTAACCGGCACGTCCCACTTATCCACAAATTGCTCCAAACATATTAGCAACCAAAGCTTCAGCAAAATGTAAAAGAAATCTTAATGGGATACGCGCCTCCATTCTGGCATAATTGTTGGCAGGTAGCAGCGACAAATTTTTTTCGCTAACCGCTACTTTAATTGCAAACTATGAAGATGAAAAAAAGCATGCTGGCCGCAGGTGTGGCCGCCGTGGCAATGTTTACCGCTTCCTGCCGCAAAGATGTACAACGTCAACCTGACGAAATCAATCTCCCCGAAACTGCTATCGCTGCTACCCAGGACAACCTCCCGGAAACAGAAGCTCCCCAGGTAAAAATTATTTCGAACAAAGTAGGCAACAACGTAAGCGGCTATATTGCCGGACTGCCCGCCCGCTACGATGCCACCACAAAAAATTACCCGCTCCTGATCTTCATTCATGGAATGGGCCAGCTTGCCAATGGCAATGCAAAACTTTCCTCTGTACAGTCGCTGGGCGTAACAAAGCTGTTGCAGCAACAACAATTTCCCGCCAGCTTTACTGTTAACGGCAAATCGCATTCTTTCATCGTAGTATCTCCGCAATTCAATCAATATCCTGCCGCCTCGGATGTAAATGAGCTGATCGATTATCTCGTGCAGAACTACCGGGTGGATGCCGGCAGAATTTATGTGGCCGGACTGAACATGGGTGGCGCCGCTGCCTGGGACATTGCAGGCGCGCAAAGCGACAAGATCGCGGCCATCGTGCCCATTGCAGCCCCTTCGTGGGCCGATGAAAAGCGTTGCTCCAACATCGCGTCGAAAGGCGTAGGCGTTTGGGCCTTCCATAATACGGATGATAAAGTGGTGCCTTCCACCATTTCGAAGCAGATTGTCGATAAAATAAATAGCTTGCAACCCGCAACGGCTGCAAGGCTCACCCTGTTGCCCAGCGCAGAACACGATGCGTGGACAAAGGCTACCGATCCCAACTATAAAGAAAATGGAATGAATATCTATGAGTGGATGCTGCAATTCAGCAAATCTGCCAGATAATCTCCGGAATGCAATACTTATGAAAACTACTCCGCCGGCTCATTAATGACCCGGCGGAATTATTAAAGGGTCAATCGTCGATAGGTCATTGAGTCATCGGGATAAGAAACGTTATCCCTTGCTCAATGACCTATTGACTTAATGGCCTGATGAGTTAAATGACTGACTTACCGGTTAAACTCAAATGAAGCATTCTCCGCAGGATAATCCAGCTTGGCGCTCTTCCTGCTATTGCCCACGGTTACGTGCAGTAAATTGATCTGTTTGTCGGAGGCCTCGAACAAGACCGTTGTCGTAATGTCCACCTTCTTTGGGGCGGCGGCCACATTGCTTACCTGGAAATAGCTCCAGGTAGCTGCTTCTTCCCGTTCAAATCCCACGAATTCGAGTTGTACGGGCTTCCCATCGATCTTCACCTGAAAATGTTTTTTAATATAATCGCTCACGGCCTTATCGGCCTCAGCCTGATCCTTGGGATTGATCAGGTCCACCTTTACTTTAGTGGTTTTCTCAATGGCGCCTTCAAGGTCATCGGTAAAAGTCTTGCAGCTGATCTCAATGATCTTATCGGTAGGATTGTGCTGGATTTCAGTCACGCTCACGAAAAATGGGTGAACAAGTGCCATATAACCGGCCAACAACCATTTATGGAATACAAACACCATTAGCGGAATAAATTTTTCTGTTACAAATCTCTGAATTATTTTGAACCGGTTCCCATAAATTTCTCCTAAACCGTACCTTAGAGCGCTCTTAACTTATTATGCAGGATTTTTGGCTTTATTTTCAACTCGGCCGTGAACATATCGCAGACTGGCAGGGGTATGACCATATTCTGTTCGTAACCGCACTTTGCCTGCGCTATTTGTGGAAGGACTGGAAGAAAGTGCTCATCCTGGTAACAGCTTTTACCATTGGGCACTCCATTACATTGGCGCTAAGCGTGTTGAATTATATAAATATCCCTTCAACCTGGATTGAGTTCCTCATTCCGGTAACCATTGTGATAACCGCCCTTAGTAACGTATTTCAACAGAGTACTGAACCAAAAACCCGTTTCCCTGTCGTGTACTTTCTGGCCCTTTTCTTTGGATTGATACACGGCCTCGGCTTTTCCAATTACTTGAAAAGCCTGCTGGGCAAAGGAACTAACATAGTAAGCGAGCTATTGGCATTTAACCTGGGCCTGGAAGTTGGTCAACTGCTGATTGTGGCGGTTGTCCTGCTGATAACCTGGCTCTGCGTTTCGCTCATTAAAATACCACGGCGTGAATACACCATATTTATGTCCGGGGCAATTTTCGGCATTGCATTGATAATGGCTATTGAACGTTTTCCATCATAAATTAAAAGAAACATGAAGAAGGTCCTATTTTCCTGTTGCGTTGCATTACTTGCACATGGAATGGTCAACGCGCAGAACATCCAGAACAATCCCAACTCAAACCATGGAAACAAGTTTGAACAGTTGGGTACCATTCTGCCAACTCCGAATGAATACCGAACTGCCAGCGGCGCTCCAGGCCCCAAGTACTGGCAGCAAAGGGCAGATTACGACATCAAGTGCGAATTGGACGAGGCCAACCTGCGCTTGACAGGTTCCGAGACCATTACCTATTACAACAATTCACCGGACGCGCTTACCTACCTCTGGTTGCAGTTGGATGAGAACGAGCACAGCTCCAAGAACAACGCCAACTACCAGGATGCGAGCCGCATGCCCGCCCGCATCAGCGACCTGCAGTTTGAAAGCGTGGAAAATGCCAACAAACCGAATGATTTTGGTATAAACATCACCAAGATCACCGATGCGCTCGGCAAATCCCTGAAATATACCATCAACAAAACCATGATGCGCGTAGAGCTGCCCACCGCATTGAAGCCCGGGCAGAAATTCGTGTTCATGATCAACTGGAACTATCGCATCACCGACCGCTTCAAAGAAGGCGGCCGCGGTGGTTACGAGTTCTTCCCCGAAGACGGCAACCACCTGTTCACCATCGCACAGTGGTACCCGCGCCTTTGCGTGTACAGCGATTTCCAGGGCTGGCAAAACCACCAGTTCACCGGCCGCGGCGAATTTGCCCTCACCTTCGGTAACTTCAAAGTGCAAATGACCGTGCCCGCAGACCACATGGTGGCCTCTACCGGCGAATGCCTGAATTATACGCAGGTGCTGAACGCTACCCAGCAAGCCCGCTGGCAGAAAGCGCAAACCAGCAAGGAGCCCGTTGAAATTGTTACGCTGGACGAAGCAAAAGCGGCTGAAAAGAAAAAAGCCAGCGGCAAAAAGACCTGGATATTCAAGGCTGATAATGTGCGCGACTTTGCCTGGACCTCTTCCCGGAAATATATATGGGATGCAATGCCTGCCTACGTAGAAGGCAAGAAAGTAATGTGCATGAGCTTCTATCCCAGGGAGGCTTACCACCTGTACCGCAGGTATTCTACCAAGGCCGTTGCACACACCATTAAAGTATATTCGAAGTTTACCATCCCCTATCCCTACCCCGTTGCGCAAAGCATCGAAGCTGCTAACGGTATGGAATACCCGATGATTGCCTTCAACTACGGCCGCACCAATCCCGATGGCACTTACAGCGAATCCACCAAATACGGCATGCTGGGCGTTACCATCCACGAAGTGGGCCATAACTTCTTCCCCATGATCATCAACAGCGATGAGCGCCAGTGGACCTGGATGGACGAAGGGTTGAACACTTTTGTTGAATACCTGGCCGAGGAATTGTTCGATAATAAATTCCCAAGCCGCCGCGGACCAGCCTTCGCGATCACGGATTACATGAAATCGCCCAAGGACCAACTGGAACCCATCATGACCAATTCCGAGAACATCATCGGTTTTGGCCCGAACGCTTACTCCAAGCCCGCAACAGGTTTGAACATCCTTCGCGAAACCATCATGGGAAGAGACCTGTTCGACTACGCATTTAAAGAGTATGCACGCCGCTGGGCATTCAAACATCCCACACCCGCCGACCTGTTCCGCACCATGGAAGACGCCAGCGGCGAGGACCTCGACTGGTTCTGGAGGGGATGGTTCTACAGCATCGAAGCATGCGATATTTCCCTGGATTCTGTAAAGGCGTTCAGGGCCGACCTGGAAAATTTCCCGAGGAAAATAGATACAACAGTATACCGCAGCCTCGAAAAGCCCCAGGTACCCTCATTCGATGATATCTCCAAGATCCGCAACAGGGAAGACAAGAACATTAAATTTGAAACCGATGTAGATACCGCGCTGCGCGATTTCTATTGGAGATATGCACGCGGGCTCGAGCCGTACGATACCACTAAATATGCTATGCGCATGACCAACTTCGATGAGCCGCTGAGCGAAGAGACCAAGCAAAAAATGGCAAGCAAGTTCTTTTACGAGCTGCAGTTCAGCAACAAAGGCGGACTGGTAATGCCGGTAATATTGGAGTGGACCTATAAAGATGGAACAAAAGAAGTAGAAAGAATACCGGCCCAGATTTGGAGAAAGAACGAGCAAAAGCTGACCAAGCTGTTCGTGAAAGACAAGGAGGTGGCTACGGTGAAGCTGGACCCGATGCGCGAAACCGCCGACATCGATGAAAGCAATAACAGCTGGCCGAAAGAAATTGTGCAGAGCAAGTTCCAGATCTTTAAAGCCAAGCAACAAATACGCGGTCAGAGCACCGGAACCAACCCGATGCAAAAATCGCAGGAGAAAAAGAAAGGGTTCTAATGATAAGTGTCAGGATGTGAACCTCTGAAGATGTAAAAATATAAGTGTGCGGATGTGCTAATTGTACATCCGCACATTTTTTTGCATGTGCCTTTACTGCGCGTCTTCACGTTCCATCAGCATGCATCCAGCAGAATTGCAAACAGCAATAACACAAAAGGTATCCAGACGAATAAAGAAAAGTTTCTCATGTTGAATCAGGTTATATGGTTAAGATTTTTTGGATGAATTTTTATGACCGTCCTGGTTGTTTTGCTTCAATCTCCCTCCTTCTTTCAGCTTTTGGTGTATGATCCATTCTATCTGGCCGTTGACGCTGCGGAACTCGTCCGCTGCCCATTTTTCCAGGGCGTGGTACACAGATTCATCTATACGCAAAACAAACGATTTTTTAGCACTCACGGGTTGTACGTTTTAATCCCTTTAATAGTTACAGCTTCAGCTTGCCTGTTTGCTGCAACACGTTTTCAACGGATAATTTTCGTTGCGTTCCAAAAAAATACTTTTTGCCATTGTACAGCACTACCTGGTATCCACTGCCGCTGTTTACCAGGTGCACCTTTCCGAACTCCTTGTTATAGTGGTACCCCACTTTTAGGGCGGAATACTTACGCACTGTGATATAATCTATCTGCTCCCACTGCAATGTGCGGAACTTCCTGAAAAAAGGCCACCACCTGTACGCGATCCCTTCTTCAGACATCTTAATTTCCAACCGCGCATAGTAAAATGCCGCCAGGTTAATGAAGGTGATGCCCAACACGATGCCAAGCACCCACCACCCTTCTCTAAAGGGAATTTCGCCGGTGGCAATGAATATGATCAACGGCAGCAGTCCGATGAAACTGCTGCTGATGAGCAGGTACCATAGCCATGCCTGCCTGAAATGCTGTACTTCGTGGTATTGAATATGCTTTCTCACTGCAGTGGTTGTTATTCTACTATTGGTACAACGAACCTGTGTTCAATACCGGCTGTGCGCCTTTCTCGCCGCACAATACCACCATCAGGTTGCTCACCATGGCGGCCTTGCGCTCCTCGTCCAGTTCCACGATCTGTTTTCTCGAGAGCATTTCCAAGGCCATTTCCACCATGCCTACGGCGCCTTCCACGATCTTGGTACGGGCCGCAACAATGGCGGTGGCCTGTTGGCGCTGCAGCATGGCGCCTGCTATTTCAGGAGCATATGCCAGGTGGCTGATGCGCGCTTCGCGGATAACGATGCCAGCGGGCGCAAGCCTCGCATTCAATTCTTTTTCCAGTATTTCGTTTACTTTTTCGCCGCCATCGCGTAGGGTGATCTGCGCGTGTTCGTCTTCCAGGTTATCGTAAGAAAGACTTACCGCCAGGTGTCTTACGGCGGCTTCGCTTTGAATCTTTACATACTCGTCGTAAGTGGCCACTTCAAAAGCTGCTTTATAGGTGTCCTGGACCTGCCATACAATGACCGCGGCTATTTCGATGGGATTGCCCATGCGGTCGTTCACTTTCAGCGTTTGCCCCTGCAGGTTTTGAAAGCGCAGCGATATTTTATTCGCGCCGAAAAGGGGGTTTACGAAAAACAGGCCGTTGTCTTTTACACTGCCCACATATTTTCCAAAGAAAATGAGTACGCGACTATGGTTGGGCTGGATGATCATAAGTCCTTTCATGATGAAAAGACTCAGAAGCGAAAGCACGATGCCCACTATTATAGTCCATTGCATCTCCGGACGCGTGAACAGGTAAATGGAAATTGCTAATAAAGCAATTGCAAGCAGTAGTGCGATGTACCCAGACACGGGTTTTTTGACTTTTTCCATAACAGCGTTTTGATATTATTATGATATCAAATCTATATTATCTGTTTTTAAAATCCAAAAAAAAGTTAACTCGCCTCATGGCAGGGCGGGTGAGTATGCGCTATTAGCGCTGCAGTTCAAAAAAATGGGAATGATTTCGGAACGGCCCGCGAAAGTATATCGTTGGCCAGAGAACTTAAGATTACAATGATGCGGTGACGCGGAAATTATTACTTAAAGCACCATTGGGTATCTGAATATTTTTCCAGTTTCTTTAATCTGGCAATTTCGGTACGTATATCTGAAATGTCCTTTTGCGTCAGTGGTTTAAACGATCTGTAGAATTCAGGGTCTTCATCTTTATGCGGAAAGAAACAGGCCTGTCCATACCTGTGGTATTTCGCACTTTTTGCCCTGCCATACAAATGAATGTGCAAGGCCGGGCCTTCAGGAAGAAATACGCCGCAATTGCCATTGTCTTGGTAATTAATCCGTCCGACATCCACCCCGTTCATATTCATAACGGTGGTCATTGCCTCACCGGTTATAATGGTCAGTCTCATTAATTCAATGGCTTGTTTAGCCGTGAGCTGTTGGCGATCAACTATCTTAACTTTGGGATTGATAACGATATGGCCCCCATCTGCTCTATCTACCAGCGGGTTTTCGGGAGCTGTTACGGTAAAGTTCTCCGATTCGAAAATAAGCGCCATATGATGCGTAAATTATGAGTACCGGCGGCTTAGAATTATACTCATATTAGCCTCCCGTTCTGCCGTCCCTGATCTTTACTTTCTTCTTTCCAGAATTCTTCTTCTCAAAATCCTGCACTTCCTTAGGCTTGGGAACGGTTTTCTTTTCAGATACATCGTTGTTTACGATATCATCTTTTTTAGGGCCTTTATCGATGCTGCCCAATACCCAGTTCTCCGTTTTGACAATGGCGCCGGTTTGCGCTGAATAATATTTCCAGGGACCATGCTTTATTGTAGATCCTTCCAGTTTTACCACCACGGTTTTGGTGATCAGTCCCAACGGGTCCTTCTCCCAATCGGCCACTTCTATCGTATCGTAAGGGTTCAGGGGATTTACGGCCCTCCAGCTTTCTTCGCGTATCAGCTCGCCGTTCCGGGTAAAATACTGGCTTACGGCGTTCTTATGGCCCCAGCGGTAATTTTCAACGGCAATCAGGTCCCCCTGCAGGCTGTACTGCCTCCAGATGCCCTCCTTCTTTCCATCTACATATTCACCTTCTTCCTCGTAACCCGGCTCGCCGCGTATCTGATCGTACCTAATTACCCACTTGCCCTGCCGGAGGTTTTGCATATCGGTGCAATTAAGGGTATCGCCCTTTATACCGATTATGTAATCCTTACACTGCGAATAGGCATTGAAAGAAATCAGCAAACCCATCAAGAAAATCCAACGCATGTTTGTAAGTTTGAAGTTGAACTACCAGTATTAATAATTATTGATCAATAATTTCAATAATTATTATAAACGTCAATACCACCTGTTTTATGCTTATTAACTGCTTTCAGTCACGGAAACTTCTGCTCAAAATTACTGCTTCAATTCCTTTCATGCTGTTAACCTTTTGCCTGCTGGCGCAGGTAAAACCTACCCCGGCCGATGAGCGCCTCAGGGGTATGCAGCAAAGAAAAGTATTGGAAAAGCGTTCGCTTGTCAACAACCTGGCTTTCCGCAACATAGGCCCCTCCATCATGAGCGGCCGCGTGGTGGACCTGGAGGTAAATCCAGACGATCCCACCGAGTTTTACGTGGCCTACGCCACCGGCGGGCTTTGGCATTCAATCAATAACGGCCAGTCATTTACCTCCATTTTCGACAGCGAAGACGTGTTGGTTCTGGGCGATATCGCGGTCAACTGGGGTAGCGGCCCTAACAACAGGACTATCTGGGCAGGCACAGGCGAGGTCAACAGTAGCCGCTCCTCCTATGCGGGATTGGGAATGTATAAATCAAGCGACAATGGCAAGACCTGGGAATATATCGGATTGCCGGAATCGCACCATATCGGCAAGGTGCAATTGCACCCCAGCGATCCCAACACAGCATGGGTGGCGGTATTAGGGCACCTGTATTCGCCCAATAAAGAGAGGGGCGTTTATAAAACCACCGATGGCGGCAAAACCTGGAAGCAGACCTTGTATGTTGATGACAATACCGGAGCGGTAGACATGGACATTAACCCGCAAAATCCCAACGAAGTGTATGCGGCCATGTGGTACCGCACACGCACCGCCTGGAATTTTGAAGAAGGCGGCAAAACCAGCGGCATTTATAAAAGCACGGACGGTGGCAATACCTGGACCCTGCTCACCAAAGAGGGCGCAGGTTTTCCTGTAGGGGCAGGCGTTGGGCGCATAGGCATTGCCGTTTACCCAAAGAACCCGCAGATAGTGTACGCGGTAATGGACAATAATTTCCGCAAGCCCGACACCGCGCAACGCAGGAGAGATACCTCACGCTATGTACTGAGGGATTTTGAAAAGCTTACGAAAGAAGAATTCGAGGCGCTGGACAACCGCAAGCTGGGGGACTTCCTGCGGCGCAGCGGCCTGTCTCAAAAATACACAGCACAGGTTGTAAAGGAAATGGTGAGGACAGACCGCGTGAAACCAACTATTCTCTTCGAGCATTTGTTCGATGCCAATACTGCATTATTTGATACGCCTATCATCGGTTGTGAAATATATCGCTCGGACAATGGAGGACAAACATGGAAAAAGACAAACCAGAAAGACCTGGCATTGTACAATACGTATGGATATTATTTTGGAAAGATATATGTTTCGCCTGCCAACGACCAGAAGCTGGTGATCACCGGTTTCACGATCGAATTGTCTACCGATGGTGGCAAAAACTGGACGCGGATGGACCAGGGTAATGTGCACGCTGACCACCACGCAGCATGGATCAATCCCAGGAGGGATTCACACATCTTTAGTGGTAACGACGGCGGATTGAACATCACTTACGACGACGGTAAGAATTGGTTTAAGGCTAACACGCCACCTGTAGCGCAGTATTATGCCATAACCGTTGACAATGCCAGTCCTTACAATATATATGGCGGGTTACAGGACAATGGCAGTTGGTGGGGGCCAGCTAACCACCGCGAATCCATTAATTGGGTGGATGATGGCAACTATGCTTTTAAATCGATCAATGGTGGCGATGGCATGCAGGCGCAGGTTGATACAAGGGATAACCAGACCGTATACTCAGGATCGCAGTTTGGCTCATACTCCCGGTACAATAAGATGGCGCCAAGAGTTAACCCCAGATCGGTTAGGCCTACCCGTGAGTTAGGCGAGCCGCAATTGCGCTTCAACTGGCAAACGCCCATCTGGCTCAGCAAACATCACCAGGACGTTTTCTATTACGGAAGCAATAAATTTCACCGTTCGCTGAACAAAGGCGATACCATGATTACCATGAGTACCGATCTTACCAATGGTGGCAAACCCGGGGATGTTCCTTACGGTACGCTTACTACCATAGTTGAATCGCCGATCCGCTTCGGGTTGCTGTACGTAGGCACCGATGATGGGAACATTCATATATCGAAAGACGGCGGTTATAGCTGGGCTGCGCTTGGCAAGCCCGCTGGCAAAACCAATGCTGGACTGCCACAAGGATTGTGGGTCAGCAGGGTGATCGCATCGCAGTTCAAGGAATCGAGGGTATACGTAACGCTCAACGGGTACCGCTTCGATAATTTTACACCTTATCTTTTTGTCAGCGAGGACTATGGAACAACCTGGAAGCAATTGGGCAAGGACCTTCCGGCCGAGCCGCTGAACGTGGTCCGCGAAGATCCAAAGTCCGATAGCATACTATATGTTGGCAGCGACGGCGGATTGTATGTTTCCATCGATGCGGGCAATAGCTTTATGATGTGGACCCGCGGCCTGCCCAAATCGGTGCCGGTTCATGATATTGCCATCCAGCAACGCGATAATGAAATTGTACTCGGTACGCACGGCCGCAGCCTGTACATTGCGAAATTGGATAGCGTGCAATTATTGCTCAGGGACCCTGGGTACAGGCAAAAGCAACAATCGGCCGCCAATGCAACCGCTGCTGCCAGCGATCAGTCTTCAAAAGAGATTTACAGGAAGGAGGAAAAAGCTGTCCTGAAAACTGAAAATTAATTATGCGGTTTATTTTCTTGTTCATATTCGTTGCGGCATCCCTTGGCCTAAGTGCCCAAAAGAAGACCGTTGCGCAGATCAAAACGGAATTGCAGCGGGCTCAGAATCCCCTGGCCTATGTACGCGATACTTTAAAGAAAAAGTATGTGCTCGACACCATCATCGTCACCCGCATCCGCAAGTATTCCGGCATTGCAGACAGCCTGGCTTATCACGGGCAGATCGGCAGGGTGTATGGCCCCTACGACAGGGGAAAGGTGCTGGTGCAGGTATTGGCCAAATTGCCGAATACTTTCAACCGCGTTAGCCAGATATTCCTGGACACTTCGGTGTTCAGGCGGCAGTTTGCCGACTCGTTATCCAATTCCATCATGCAACGCATACAAAGCGGTACTGCCACATTCGAGGATATGGCGCAGACCTACTCCATGGGCGGCGAAGGCGGTACCAAAGGCGATTTAGGTTGGATTGCCCAGGGCTCGATGATACCTGAAATTGAGCGGGCACTGGCCAAACGCAAAAAAGGAGAAGTGTTCAAGGTATGGACGGCAGCAGGAGTGCATGTCGTCAAAAAAACAGATTCAAAGCAGGACCACGGCTTTGCGCTGATGATGCGGGTGTTTTTGTAGGGATGGAATTAAGGAGGAAGATCTGAATGGATGGGAATGATATTGATGAGAATACCCTTGGAACAGTGCGCGATAATTATTGCCCTCCTTTCTCCAGGAACCATTGGATAGCAAGTGAATAGCCCTCCATTCCTAATCCGAAAATACTGCCGGCCGCCTTACCCGATACATACGAGAACTTGCGGAAGTCCTCACGCGCATGCACATTCGAAATATGCACTTCGATGACCGGTGTTTTAATTGCAGCAATGGCATCGCCGATGGCCACGGACGTATGCGTATACCCACCCGGGTTAATAATAATGCCGTCATGATCGAAACCCACCCTATGCAGCGCATCGATCAGTTCTCCTTCTACATTGCTTTGAAAATAAGAGAATGTAATACCAGGATATTTTTTTTGAAGCGAAGCAAGGTATTGCTCAAAGGGCTGGTTACCGTAAATATCCGTTTCACGCTTACCCAGCAGGTTAAGATTGGGACCGTTGATAATGGCGATCTTCATGGTACGAATATAATCAGTGATTGAGGATTGGAGGTCAGGATTTTTGAATTACTAACTATTTACACCGCCCAGGCTAACCCTTGCCTGATATCAAGGCATATATCCGCAGGCTGATATATTTTCCTCTCTTGATCTCGCAGTCACGCATAGTGCCCTCATATTCAAAACCCGCTTTCTCCATCACCTTATAGCTCTCCTCGTTGCCTTCTTCCACCAGCGACTCTATACGATGTATTTTCTTCTCTTCCTGCATATAGTTAATCACTACCGGCAATACCTCAGCGATAATGCCCTTCTTCCAGAAGGCAGGTAGCAGCCAGTAGCCAATCTCGGCCTTGTTGTGTTTAGACTGATAGTTATTGAAACCGATCACCCCCGCACTTTCGCCCGTACCACGGTCGGTAATTTTCCAGAAACAGCCTGTCCCCTGCTCCCATTGCGCTTCATAAAAATCCATTTGCCCCGCCGTGTCCTCGAATGAATCGTACCATACACCGTAATACGGTATCACCTGCGGATGACTTAAACCTTCATATATGAATGCCTGGTCAGACCGCAGTATTTGCTGCAATACAAATCGCTGTGTTGATAGTTCGGGGAACATAACGTTTAGTTCCGCAGTTACTTCTTCATCATCGCGATAAACTCATCGAATAAATACCGGCTATCATGAGGCCCGGGCGTCGACTCCGGATGGTATTGCACGGAGAATGCGGGCTTGCCCTTTACGCGGATGCCTTCGATGGAATTGTCGTTCAGGTTCACGTGGGTAATCTCGATATGCTTGGCCTTTTTGACCGCTTCAGGGTCTACGCCAAAGCCATGATTTTGAGTGGTGATCTCGCACTTACCCGTCACCAGGTTCTTAACCGGGTGATTCAGGCCGCGATGTCCGTGGTGCATTTTAAAGGTCGGTATATCATTCGCCAATGCCAGCAACTGGTGGCCCAGGCAAATGCCGAACGTGGGCTTGTCTTCCTTCAATATCTCCTTTACGGTGTCGATGGCATAGTCCATAGCTGCTGGATCGCCGGGGCCATTGGAGATGAAGTAACCCGTAGGGTTAAACGCTCTTAATTGTTCAAACGGGGTTTTGGCCGGGAACACTTTTACGTGCGCGCCGCGCTGCACCATGCATTCTATTATATGGTGCTTGCAGCCGTAGTCCAACACAGCTATTTTAATGGCAGAAGCAGGATCGCCCTTTTCGTATTCTTTGTCGGTGCTCACGTGCGAAGCCAGCTCCAGTCCCGCCATGGACGGTACTTTTCCCAGTTCAGCCTTCAGCTGTTCTATATCGAGTATCTCCGAAGATATGATGCAGTTCATCGCTCCTTTGGTACGCACATGCGTTACCAGCGAGCGGGTGTCCACTCCTTCTATGCATACGATGTTTTGGGAAATGAGGTATTCTTCCAGCGAACCTTTGGCTTGCTTGCGGGAGTATTGCTCCTCGAGGTTGCGGCCTATCAATCCCTTTATCTTCACGCCGTCCGATTCAATATCGGTATCCTTTACGCCATAGTTGCCTATGTGCACGGTATTCATAATGATGATCTGACCGTAGTAGCTGGGGTCGGTAAATACTTCCTGGTAGCCGGTCATGCCGGTATTGAAGCAGATTTCGCCGGTGGCGGTGCCTATTTTACCGAAGGCCTGGCCGTGGTGCACAGACCCGTCTTCCAGTACCAGTACAGCGGGCTTATGGTTAGATTCAGACATGTTTGGTATTTCAATTCGAGTGCAAAGAAAATAAAATGATTCTGGATTTTGTAATTGTGTGTTTGGGACTTGTGCACAAAAAAAGCAAGGCCCGGGGACCTTGCTTCGATATGGTGGATGATATCATTTTTATCCTGCTGCTTTTTCTTCTTTAGCGTCGGCGTTGTCCTGTGTACCTTCGGCGCCTGTTGCTTGAGCAGCCTTTTTGCCGCCGCGTCCGCGCCTCGTGCGCTTGCCTGCTTCTTTTTGTTCGCCTTTGCCTTTGCCGTATACTTCATTGAAGTCTACCAGCTCGATCATTGCTCTTTCAGCATTGTCGCCTATCCTGGTTCCCAACTTAATAATGCGGGTATAACCTCCGGGGCGTCCGCCCACTTTCTCAGCCACTGCTCCAAACAGTTCAGATACTGCCTCTTTATCGGCCAGGTAGCTGAACACTATGCGGCGCTGGTGAGTGGTATTGTCTTTTCCCTTGGTGATGAGCGGCTCTACGTATGTACGCAAAGCTCTGGCTTTTGCCAGGGTAGTAACGATTCGTTTGTGTGTGATCAGCTCACAAGCCAGGTTGCTCAGCAAGGCCTTGCGGTGCGATGCTGTCCTGCTTAGGTTGTTGATCTTGTCTCCGTGACGCATGACATGTGTTTTTTATCGGCTGCACCGTGTCAGGAATTGCAGCCTGCGTTATAAAAATTAAAATTCGTCTTTATCCAATCCCAGCTTACCCAGGTCCATTCCGAAGTGCAGTCCTCTTTCGGCCAGCACCTGCTCGATTTCGGCCAGTGATTTTTGACCGAAGTTGCGGAACTTCATCAGGTCTTCCTGCTCGTATTGTACCAGCTCGCTCAGCGAGTTGATCTTAGCGGCTTTCAAGCAGTTGAAGGCGCGAACGCTCAGGTCCAGGTCTTCCAGCGGGGTCTTCAGGATCTTGCGCAGTTGCAATACCTGCTCATCTACCACGTCTTCTTTCTTCTCTTCCTTGCTGTCGAACGTGATGTTTTCATCGGTGATGATCATCAGGTGCTGGATGAGGATGCGGCTTGCCTGCTTTACGGCTTCTTCGGGGTGAATGGTACCGTCGGTAACCACTTCCATCAGCAGCTTTTCATAGTCTGTGCGCTGCTCAACGCGGGTGTTCTCCACCGCGTATTTTACGTTCACGATGGGCGTATAGATCGCATCCACCGGAATGTAACCGAAGGGAGCGTCTTTAGGTTTGTTTTCCTCTGCTGGAACATATCCCCGGCCTTTGCCGATGGTGATCTCGATATCTATCTTGGCGGTTGTGTCGAGCGTGCAAATCACCAGTTCGGGGTTCATTACCTCGAAGGTGTGGGTTGCTTCGCCGATCATGCCGGCAGTGAATTCTGTTTTGTTCTTGATGCTAAGGTTGATCTTTTCCTGAGCCACTTCATGATCCACCTTCTTCTTCAGCCTTACCTGCTTGAGGTTAAGGATGATCTCCACCACGTCTTCGGACACGCCTTTGATGGTAGCGAATTCATGATCCACTCCTTCAATTTTGACACCGGTGATAGCATAACCCTCCAGTGAGCTCAGCAGCACCCTGCGCAAGGTATTGCCGATGGTTACGCCATATCCTGGCTCCAGGGGACGGAATTCGAACTGTGCTTCAAAGTCTGTCGCCTTTTGCAGGATGATCTTGTCTGGTTTTTGAAAATTTAAAATGGCCATTTGTATTTACGATTTACTTAAGTGTATAGGTGAATTATCAATGGTGAGTGGTCACCATTCATGTTATTTAGAATACAATTCCACGATCAATTGTTCCTTGATGTTCTCCGGAACGCTTTCCCTTTCGGGATAAGCGATGAACGTGCCCTGCATTTCTGTTTCGTTCCAGTCGACCCAGTTGAATTTTTGGTTCTTTCCGCGGATCTGGCTGGTAACAGCTGTATTGGACCTGCTTTTATCCTTAAGGCCAACGATATCGCCGGGCCTCAACTGGTAAGAAGGTACATTCACTACTACACCGTTGACAGTAATATGTTTGTGTGAAACCAACTGGCGTGCTGCGGGGCGCGAAGGTGCAATACCCATGCGGTATACGGTATTGTCGAGCCTTGCTTCCAGCAATTTGATCAGGGTTTCACCGGTAACGCCTTTCAGGCGGTTGGCCTCTTCGAATGTTTTGCGGAACTGGCGCTCCAGTACACCGTAGGTGTATTTGGCCTTTTGCTTTTCGCGGAGCTGCAACGCGTATTCACCCATGGTCTTACGCTTGCGTTGGGCGCCGTGCTGGCCGGGGGGATTGCTGTTCTTGTTAAGCCATTTTCCATTGCCCAGGATGGGCTCTCCGAAAATGCGGGAGATCTTGGTCTTTGGACCTGTGTAACGTGCCATAATGTATGCTTTGATTTTTTAGTTACAGCATACGATCATTAAAAATCAATAAAATCAATCGTATGCCCAGTTAATAATTATTGCTGATCCGTGGTTGATATCAACCGCAGATGCTTAAACCCTTCTTTTCTTGGGCGGACGGCAGCCGTTGTGCGGCAAAGGCGTCACGTCCTTGATCATCACCACTTCGATACCAGAATTGGCAAGTGCCCTGATAGAGCTTTCACGTCCGGCGCCGGGGCCTTTCACGAATACGTCTACCCTTTTAACGCCCGCTTCCAATGCTACTTTGGCTGCGTCGGCTGCGGCGGTTTGCGCGGCGTACGGCGTATTTTTCTTGGAACCTTTGAATCCCATTTTGCCGGCGCTGCTCCAGGATATAACCTGCCCGTTTTTGTTGGTCAGGCTGATAATGATGTTGTTAAAGCTGGCGGTGATGTGCGCATCGCCATAAGCATCTACCTTAACGATCCTTTTCTTCGCAGCGGCCTTTGCGCTGGGTGCTTGTGCTTTTGCCATAATTTATTTTAGGATGCCTTTATTGATTATTTCTTCGGTGCTTTTTTCTTACCGGCTACTGTCTTACGCTTACCTTTTCTTGTACGGCTGTTGGTACGGGTGCGTTGTCCGCGAACGGGCAGGCCTTTACGGTGACGCAATCCGCGGTAGCAGGCGATGTCCAGCAAACGCTTGATGCTCATTTGCACTTCAGAGCGCAACTGGCCTTCTACTTTAAACTCGTTCGTAATGATGTTACGGATGGCGTTCAGCTCATCGTCGTTCCACTGGTGAACTTTCTTGTTAACGTCTATCCCTGCTTTTTCAAGGATATACTGGGAAGTGGAAAGGCCGATCCCGAAAATATAGGTCAGACCAATTTCTCCTCTTTTATTCTTTGGTAAGTCAACTCCGGCAATACGAGCCATGGTGATGTTTAATTTACGATTTTAGATTACGATTATTATCCCTGTCTTTGCTTGAAGCGGGGATTCTTTTTGTTGATCACGTACAATTTACCCTTCCTGCGCACGATCTTGCAATCAACACTACGTTTTTTAATGGACGCTCTGACTTTCATCTTTATAGTTTTTAAACCATCAGCTAATGAGCTGATCAGCTAATCAGCCAATTAAATTTATTTATACCTGAAAATGATCCTGCCCCTGCTAAGATCATAAGGACTCATCTCCACACCCACTTTATCTCCCGGCAAGATCCTTATATAGTGCATTCTCATTTTTCCAGAGATGGTAGCCAGTATTTCGTGGCCGTTTTCAAGCTTCACTTTGAACATAGCGTTCGAAAGCGCTTCAACGATGGTTCCATCTTGTTTAATGAGTGCCTGTTTAGCCATACTTTTTGGGTGCGCAAAGATATGGGAATAACGTGGAAATATGAAAATCAGGCCTGCTTTTTTCGCCGGGGAGGCAAAAAAATCGGATTAATTAACAACGCAGTTGCATAAATAAGTTGACTGGGACCAGGTGCATGGTCGTTGGGCCAAGCGGATACGTATTGGACCCCGACCGGGAAACCTCATAAACGGTGCGGATCCGCTGCCCCGCAAGCCATACCGGCCATCGACCATACTCACAATCACGGCATAACTAAGGCTCAATGCGCCCCGGACAGGCTTAGCTCCACCTTGGTCATATCGCGGTAATGGTTCTGTAACTCATGCACATATATAGGCTTGGTAATGTGCCTTCGGTCTTCGCGGTACCACATTTCAAAATTATCGAACCGGTCCGGGGAAGGGATCAGTATCCTAAAGGCGCCTTTCATATACTTTACAGGGCCATTCCCGTCGGTTTGCTTCTCGAAGCCCAGCCTGGTCAGTTGGCGGTCACTCAATTCGATACCCCTTAAATGGGCGGGATCGAACCAAAAGTCCTGCACCTCGGTACGAATGCATACCTCCCTGTCTTCACGATTGAGCTCCACCACCTCCCCCTCCCATTCCTTGTCTTCAAACTCGGCTAAAACAAGATCACCTGGCTTAAGGTCATTGAATCGGATCATACGGCAGAAGTTTTTTATTGGCAGACAATTTACGGAATTAGGGGATTACATAAAGCAGCTTTTTAGGGCTGAAGCCGATTAACTCCGCTTCCGGTAGTTATATATTGCCCAACCGTTCAATACC
Organism: Chitinophagaceae bacterium; assembly: GCA_035628135.1. Lineage (GTDB taxonomy): Bacteria > Bacteroidota > Bacteroidia > Chitinophagales > Chitinophagaceae > DASPKM01. The sequence continues at coordinate 749,068 of DASPKM010000006.1, forward strand.
ACAGCAAAGCCTCCCATTATCATTAAATGCCGGCTGATATCCGCCAGTCCGCTCCCCTTCAGCATCACCCTTCGCATCACCTCGATAAAATAAGCAACCGGGTTGATCCCGGTAATCCATTGTGCCCATCCCGGCATACTGTCGATGGAGGTATACAGCCCTCCCAGTAAAATAAACACCATCATCACTGGATCCATTTTATCCGCACCTCGCGGTTGTAATCCTGGATGATGCTGCGCAGATAGGCCCCTCCCCAGGTTGGCCTTGGTGCCGTTGATGGCATAATACCAGCAAAAGCGATTTCCAAAATTTATTTTAGCCAAATGGTTAAAACTTGAGAATGCCCGCTACTCGGCCCAGCTCATCACGTAATTGGGATTTTCAATGTCAACGGCATCCTTAGTAAGCCATAAAGGATGGAAAGTATCGACCATCACGGCGAGCTCCTTCGTTTCTTTTGCACCGATGCTTTTCTGCACTGCGCCCGGGTGCGGCCCATGCGGGATACCTGCCGGATGCAACGTGATCATGCCCCGCGTGACATTTTTGCGGCTCATGAAATCGCCGTCCACATAATACAGCACTTCATCGCTGTCGATGTTGCTGTGATTGTAGGGAGCAGGAATAGCCTCGGGATGGTAATCGAACAGGCGGGGGCAAAAGGAACAAACCACGAAATTATTGGCTTCGAAGGTTTGGTGAACCGGCGGTGGCTGGTGCACGCGCCCCGTGATGGGCTCAAAATCATGAATGGAAAATGCGAATGGGTAGCAATAGCCATCCCATCCCACTATGTCAAATGGATGGGTGCCGTAATGAATTCCATAAAGCATACCTTTCTTCTTGGTACGTATGAGAAAATCGCCTTTTTCATCATAGGTCTGCAAGTCCTGCGGAGGACGAATGTCCCTTTCACAATAAGGTGAATGTTCGAGCAGCTGCCCATACTTGCTCAGGTACTTTTTAGGAAAACGTATCGGGCTAAAGGACTCAACTATAAATAAGCGGTTCGAAGCATTGTTGAATTCAATCTGGTAAATAGTGCCCCTTGGAACAACCAGGTAATCTCCATAACCGAACGGAAGGCTGCCATACGTTGTTTTGAGTATGCCACTTCCTTCGTGTACAAAGATCACCTCATCGGCATCTGCATTCTTGAAAAAATAATCGCGCATGCCTTCTTGCGGTGCTGCCAGTGAAATATGGCAGTCGTTGTTCACCAGCACGGGCTTGCGGCTTTCCAGGTAATCTTTCACCGGTTGTACCTTAAACCCTTCGAAGCTGCGGTGCTTCAGCATTTTTTCTTCTGCCACTGCAGGCTGAACATTCACAGGATCATCCGTTCTGATGATCTGAGTGGGGGGATGAACGTGATATAAAAGCGAATAATCGTTCGAAAAACCTTCGGTTGAAAATAACTGTTCGGAATACAATCCCCCGTCTGCCTTACGGAATTGGGTATGGCGTTTATGAGGAATGTTACCGAGTTTATAATAATATGGCATATGTCTTAATTTAATACTGAATGATGTGCATTATGTGCGCAATACCAATAAAAAATGAATGCACATTTAGTGCCCGAGCTCCAACGCAACCATCAGGAAATAGTATTTCCAGTTGCGTTTGTCGATCCAGTATGTGAAGTTTCTGAAGAATGTCATAACCAGGGCGAAACCACTAAATTACGAAATGCCCTGTTATGCTAAGGACTTGCTTATTCCCAACTCCAACCCCCGTAGCTCCGCCAACCCCCGTAGCCTGCCAATAGCGCTGTATCCCGGGTAAGTAGTTTTGTGCAGATCGTCCAACATCTGGTGACCATGGTCAGGGCGCATGGGAATGGACACCTGCCGCTGTTGCATGAGCAGCACGATCTCTTTCACCACAGCATACATATCAACATCTCCGTTCAGGTGGTCAGCTTCATAGAAATTCCCATCTGCATCGCGGCGGGTGCTGCGCAGGTGCAGGAAATGGATGTGGCCGCCAAGCCGGCGTACCATGCCCGCAAGATCATTATCGGGCCTTACTCCATATGAACCGGTACAAAAGCAAAGGCCGTTGGCGGGAGAAGGCGCAGCCTGCAATAATTCCGCTGCATCCTGTTCAGTGCTGACTATTCTCGGAAGACCCAATAAGGGAAACGGAGGATCATCGGGATGTATGGCCAATTGCAGCCCGCAGGCTTCGGCCACGGGCACCACTTCTTGCAAAAAATAAAATAAATGCTGTTTCAATTGTTGCGCGTCGATATCATGGTAAGTGCGCAACGCGGTCAATATCTGTTCCTCGGTAAACCTTTCTTCATTGCCGGGCAGGCCAAGTAAGGCATTTCTATACAGGATCTCCCTTTCCGTTGCGCTCATGTTGCTGAAGCGCCGCTTTGCCGCTTCAATTTGTTCCGGTGTGTAATCTTTTTCCGCACCGGGTCTTTTTAATAGAAATAAATCAAAGGCAATGAAGGCGGCCTTCTCGAAATACAGGGCTTTGCTTTTGTCGGGCATTTCATAAGCGATGTCAGTCCGCATCCAGTCCAGGATAGGCATGAAATTGTACGTGATCACCTTTAGCCCGCAACCTGCCACATTGCGAAGGCTTTGCTTATAATTTTCGATGAACTGTAAATAATCGCCTGTTTGCTTCTTAATGTCCTCGTGAACGGGCAGGCTTTCGATCACCGTCCAGCTCATGCCTGCCGCTTCAATCAACGCTTTTCTTTTGTTTATTTCTTCTACAGGCCATACCGCCCCAACGGGAATGTGATGCAACGCAGTAACCACACCCGTGCATCCCGCCTGGCGTATGTCCGAAAGACTGACCGGGTCTTTCGGCCCGAACCAGCGCATCGTTTGTTCCATGAAATATTTACTCATTCACTCTCAATACTGCTTCAACGTGTTTGGATGCTCCCAGCGCTTCGCTCCTGCCTATAGGCAACGAACCGCCAACTGCTATTTTTATCGTGCCGGGCATAACAACTGACTGCCCATTGTCCTGCACGCTAGACAACAATTCAGGCGTCAGGTCGAACGATACAAGGGCCGTTGCACCTGGTTGTAACGAAACGCGCTTGAATCCTTTCATCGAAAACAAAGGTCCGTTGGTTTGACCTTCGTGCGTGAGGTATAATTGCACCACCTCATCCGCCGCATATTTTCCCTTATTCTTCACCGTTACAGTCACCTTCACAGGTTCACTTTTTAAAATGGAAGGCTTGGACAACTTAAGATTACTGTATTCGAACTTCGAATAACTTAATCCAAACCCGAAGGGATACATGGGCTCAGCGCTCATGTAACGGTATGTTCTTCCTTTCATCGAATAATCTTCATAAGGCGGAAGCTGCTCCAACGATTTGGGAAAAGTAATGGGCAGCCTTCCCGAAGGAGATACTTTTCCAAACAATACATCGGCCACGGCATTGCCACCTTCTTCGCCGGGATACCATACCAATACCACCGCGTCTGCAATCTCATGCACTTCCGCAAGGTTCATGGGACTGCCGCCGGTTACTACCGCCACGATCGGTTTGGTATTGTCCTTCCTTAGCTTTTTTAAGAAATCGATCTGGTTTTTCGGAATATTATAATCGAGGCGGTCACCCGCCGTGGGTGATGCAATGGATTCGCCTTCTTCTCCTTCTAAAAATCCATTGATGCCCATTACCATGATGGTTACCTCAGATGCACGCGCTTCGCCCGTGGTCCAATCGATGGGGTTTACATTTTCGCGGTCGAGCATGGTGCCCGGGCGATAATGCAATTGGCTGCCGGGCTGGATCTGCGCCGTAATCCCTTCGAGGATGGTAACGAGATTGTTGTTCACCCCATAATAATTTCCGATCAATGCGTCTACACTGGTAGCCAGCGGACCGGTGACAAAATATTTTTTAAGATCGTTCTTCAATGGCAGCACGCCATTGTTCTTCAACAATACAATGGACTGCTGTGCCACTTTTCTCGCCAGGTTCCGGTGTGCCGTGCTGTTGATGACCGATACGGGGATAGCATTGTATGGATTGGCGGAGGAAGGATCGAACAGGCCGAGCTTGACCTTGGTGCGCATCAACACTGCAAGCGCGGTATCGATCTGCTTTTCGGTTATTAGTCCCTGTTTGTATGCGTCCATCAACGCTGGAAAAGTGCTGCCGCACTCCAGGTTTACGCCGCGTTGGATGGCGAGCGCAGCAGCCTGCGCGGGGGTAGACACTACTTTATGTCCTTCATGAAAATCTGTAAGCGCCCAGCAATCAGACACGATATGCCCTTTAAATCCCCATTGCCTGCGCAGTACGTCCTGCAACAGATAAGTATTGCCGCAACAGGGCTCGCCATTGGTGCGGTTGTATGCGCACATCACTGCTTCCACCTTATTATCCACGAGTGCTTTGAACGCGGGCAGGTAAGTCTCCCAAAGGTCTTTCATGTTGGCCTTTGCATCGAACTCGTGCCGCAATTTTTCGGGTCCGCTGTGCACTGCATAGTGCTTTGCGCAGGCGGCCACTTTTAAATATTTGGGATGATCGCCCTGCAATCCTTTTACAAATGCAACGCCTATTCGGGAGGTGAGATAAGGATCTTCACCATACGTTTCTTGTCCCCGGCCCCAGCGCGGGTCGCGGAAAATGTTGATGTTGGGCGTCCAGAATGTAAGCCCTCCGTACTGCATGCGGTATCCTTTCCTGATGGCTGCGTTGTACATGGCGCGGGCCTCGTCAGACACTACCGTGGCCACTTGTTTCGCAAGCGGTTCGTTGAATGTGGCCGCCAGCCCGATCGCCTGCGGGAAAATGGTGGCGGTGCCGGAGCGCCCCACTCCATGCAGCGCTTCGTTCCACCAATTGTATTCCGGTATGTTGAGCCGCGGGATTGCGGGAGCAGTATACCTGAGCTGATTGATCTTTTCTTCCAGCGTAAGGCGCGATACCAAATCCTTCACCCGCGCATCGATGGACAACGATGTGTTGCGAAATCCTTCATTCTGTGCAACAATCGACGGGCTGGAGCAAAGCATTACCAGGCCCAATAAAAAAATCATTTTTTTCATTGCTTTAATTTTTTTTCACGCAGAAAATAGAACTCACTATTCCTAGCCCCTGAAATATATAAGCACACCAATTACAACAGCTGCCAGTATCACTGATATGATCACGTCCAGCCATGAATAACTTTCGCGGTTTGCTTTCTTTTGTTCGGGCGTCAATGTTCCCAATGCAAGTCCTTTTATTTGTTCCTCGGAAGGTTTAGGTGTTGAAAGGCTCACCACGGTGCAAACCACCGCGCACAGCAGGAAATTGAAAATGGCAAAATGCGAAAAGTTCACAGTGGCGTACCATTTAAGAAAGCCGTCGAGGTTGCCCTCCATCAATTCAAGCACTATGCGCAACGTTCCCGATATAAGTCCATAGAACAGTGTTGCTATGGCACCCTGTGCATTGATCCGCTTCCAAACAATTCCCAAAACAAATACTGCCGTTATCGGGGGTGCGATATATGCCTGCACGTTTTGCAGGTACTGGTATAATACGCCTTCGCCGATCCGTTCCATGATGGGTATCCACAACATGCCGAGGATTACAATGATGCCGGTAGCTATTTTACCGATACGCACCAGTTTTGCTTCGGGTGAATTAGGATACAGTTTTTTGAATATGTCAACGGTAAACAGTGTCGAGGCGGAATTAAATACGGAAGCGAGGGAACTCATCAGCGCGGCCATCAGTCCACCGGCCACCAATCCTTTCAAACCCGTGGGCAACAGGTATTGCACCAGCGTTGGAAATACCTGGTCGCTTTTTTCGTAATTGATCATTCCCTTTTGCTTGAGCGCATATGCGATGATGCCGGGAATAAGAAAAATAAATATGGGCGTCAACTTCAGGTAAGCGCCAAATATGGCGCCTCTTCTGCCAATTTTTATATTTTGCGCGGCCAATGTTCGTTGCACAATGTACTGGTCAGTACACCAATACCAAATACCCACTACGGTACCTCCAAACAGTAATCCTGTCCAGGGAAACCGGGGGTCCGATGCAGGCCGCCACATATTGAAATGATCGCTGCCCGCAGTGGCTTTCAATTCACTCCAGCCTCCAACTGCATTCAACCCCATTACTGTAATAATGGTCGAGCCCAGCAACAGGATCACCGTCTGAAATGCCTCGGTATACACAACTGCGCGCATTCCACCAAGGATGGTGTACAATCCTGTAACCACAACCGTAATGATCGCACCTTCCAGAAATCCAATGCCCATTAACTGCGACACAACGATACCACCGGCGTAAATGGTTACAGACACTTTCGTGAGCACATAGCCCGCAATGGAAAAAATAGACAGGAACCACCGCGAACGCGTGTCGAACCGCCTTTCCAAAAACTCAGGCATGGTAAAAGCCCCGCTGCGCATGTAAAATGGCAGGAAGAACCAGCCCAGCAACAACACTATCCAGGCATGCAGTTCATAATGCGCCAGTGGCATGCCCGATTCGGCTCCGGTACCCGCAAGCCCAACCACGTGCTCACTGCCGATGTTCGAAGCAAAAATCGAAGCGCCTATTACAAACCAGCCTACATTCCTGCCTGCAAGAAAATAATCTTCCGAGGTTTTATTCTTCTGCAAAATCACCCACCACGCAATGCCGAGTAAAATTGCAAAATAGCCACCAAGTACGATCCAGTCGAGCGTTTCGAAAGATGTCATGTTGTGTTGTTATTTATGCCTAGATAAATCTGTTGATAAGGTTTTCGAGATATTCTTGCCTGCCGCTTCTCATTTCAGGCTCTCCCTTTTCTATGGCATAGTCACGAAGGTCTTCCAGCGATAGTTTGCCCTGCCCGAACTCCCTTCCTTTTCCGGTATCGAATGAAGCATACCTTTCTTTCCTGATCTTTTTATAATCTGAGTGCTGCAGCACATTGTCTGCAACGATCAATGACCTGGCAAAAGCATCCATGCCGCCAATATGCGCATGGAACAGGTCTTCGGGATCGGTGGAGTTGCGGCGGACCTTCGCATCGAAGTTGATGCCACCGCCCTGGAATCCGCCGGCTTCCAATATCACCAGCAACGATTCGGTCAATTCATACAGGTTATTTGGGAACTGGTCCGTATCCCACCCGTTTTGATAATCGCCGCGGTTGGCGTCCATGCTGCCCAATAAACCCGCATCAGCCGCCACCTGCAGCTCGTGCTGGAATGTATGGCCCGCAAGCGTGGCGTGGTTTACTTCCAGGTTCAGCTTGAAATCGTTCATTAGATCGTATTGCCGCAAAAATGCAATTACCGTGGCCGCATCGTAATCATATTGATGCTTGCTGGGCTCACAGGGTTTGGGCTCGATGAAAAATGTTCCTGTAAAACCGTTGCGCCTCGCATAATCTTTTGCCATATGCAGGAAGCGCGCAAAATGTTCCTGTTCGCGTTGCATGTTGGTATTCAGCAGGCTCATGTAGCCTTCGCGGCCGCCCCAGAACACATAATTTTCACCGCCGAGCGCAATGGTGGCATCCAGCGCCGCTTTTACCTGTGCGCCGGCATGGGCCAGCACGTGAAAATCGGGATTGGTGGCTGCGCCATTCATATAGCGGCGGTTGCTGAATAAATTCGCAGTGCCCCATAATAATTTTACGCCGCTTTCCTTTTGCTTGCCGTAAGCATACTCCACCATCGCCTGCAAACGCTTCTCATTATCCTTTACATCATTGGTATAGTCCACAACGTCTACGTCGTGAAAGCAATAAAAAGGCAGGTTCATTTTGGTGATGAATTCAAAAGCTGCGTCCATTTTATCTTTTGCCCTTTCGATCGGATCGCTTTTATCATTCCAGGGGAACAGGTGCGTGGGCTCGCCAAAGGGGTCGGCGCCGCTTCCGCAGAAGCTGTGCCAATACGCACAGGCAAAACGGAAATGGTCCTTCATGGTCTTGCCGTTCACTTTTTTATTTTCATCGTACCAGCGAAAAGCCAGTGGATTATCGGTTTCAGGTCCTTCATATTTTATTTGCGGGATACCTTTGAAAAATTGCCTGCTGCCTGTTACTACTTGCATCTTGTTGAGTTTGGTTATAGTCATTGTCCGAAGGACTCCTTCGGAGCTCATTCAATTAATAAGTCATTAGGTCATTAAGCCGATGGGCTCATCAGCCAGTTGCTGTTGCAAAACGGCTTTCCATTTCGCATATAGCTCATCGTACCGTGCTTCATCATCGGGTTCGATGAGTTGTTGCGCCACGCGTTTTTGGAATGCTTCCTGCGCATGTTTGTAAATACCGGAGCCAATGCCTGCTCCTATGGCGGCGCCAAGGCTTCCATCGCCTTCATAAAATTCAACGGCCAATCCCGAAGCGTTCACAAATGCATGGGTAAATACATCGCTCAAAAAAAGATTGGCCTTGCCGGCGCGCACAATGCCCGGCGATAAACCGTTTTCACGCATGATATCCAACCCGTACCTGAACGAAAACGCAATACCTTCCTGCACGGCCCTGAATAAATGCGCAGCGCCGTGCTTGTTCAAATCCAGTTGATGGAAATGCGCGCCTACCATGCGGTTGTTCAGCATGCGCTCAGCGCCGTTGCCAAAGGGCAATGCAAACAATCCTTCGCAGCCGGCTTCCACAGCGGCAGCGGCTTCGTTCATATTGGCATAGGAAAGATGCGAGCCTGCAAGTTGTTTGATCCACCTGTTGAAAATGCCCGCGCCATTGATGCACAATAAAATGCCGGTCCTTACCTTATCAGGCAAATAGTTGACGTGGGCAAACGTGTTTACTCTTGACTGCGGATCGTAGGTGAGTTGATCGCTTACCGCATAAATAACACCCGAAGTGCCGGCCGTTGCAGCCACTTGCCCGGGCTCGAGCACGTTCAAAGCAAGCGCATTGTTAGGCTGGTCGCCGGATTTATATGCAACCGGTATTCCTTTCTTCAAATTCAACCGCGACCCAACTGATTCTTTCAAATAACCATGTGGCGCAAACAAGGGTTGTATGGAAGGAAACAACGAACTATGGAATCCAAAATATTTTGTGACGTCCTGCGAAATGTTATTCTCTTTAAAATCCCAGAAAATGCCCTCGGACAAAGCTTCGATAGTAGTAGTGACTTCGCCGGTAAGCTTCATGGCAATAAAATCGCCGGGTAGCATCACCTTATCGATCTTTTCATAAATGGCAGGCTCATTTTCTTTTACCCAGGCCAGCTTGCTGGCAGTGAAGTTGCCGGGCGAGTTCAGCAACCTTGACAAACATTCCTGCTCACCGATACGCTGATACGCATTGTTGCCAATATCTACAGCGCGGCTGTCGCACCAGATGATGGAGTTGCGCAATACGTGCTGTTCCTTGTCTACCAGTACCAGGCCGTGCATCTGGTAGGCTATTCCAATGGCCGCAATGGACAAGGGATCATAAGCTTTCGTTCCATGGCATTTCAGCACAGCCTGCTTGGCGTGTTCCCACCACAGGTCGGGACTTTGTTCCGCCCAGCCGCTACGTGGCGCAATGATGTCGGCCTCGGTCTCGGGATGGTGTGCAGATGCCAGTAGTTTTCCTGATTGGCTGTCCATCACGGAAACTTTAACCGAAGAAGTGCCGATATCGATGCCTAGTAATAACATTCCCGGAAAGCTCGTAAAAGTTATGATGAAATTTTTAAAAAAAGGAAGGATGAAATATCATCCCTCCTACGACTGCTGATAATGAGACCTGAAGTAACAGCGTTTATAATACTTTTTTCGTAATAATGCGCTATTGGCCCTTTAATGCCTGCAGCACTCCCGAATATGCCGGTTTCTTTGCATAGTTGGCATCGAACAGCATGGGATAGTCTTTTTTCTTCAATACCGTCACGATCCAACTGTCCGCATCCGTTACGCCCCAGATCGTAATGCCCGCCCGTTGCGCGGGGGGCACGTGCTTCAGGTACGAGCTGATCACATAATCGTACATGTGCGCCTGATATGCGTTCATGGTCCGCGAAGTGCTGAGGTCTGGTTTATCTGTGGGATTGATTCGAACGTCCAATTCCGAAATCCTGATCTTAAGCCCGGTGGCTGCCAGCTTCTGGAAAGCCGCGTCAATGCCCGCGAACGAAGTATTGAGTCCTATGTGCATTTGCGTACCTATGCCATCCACCTTGGCCCCCTTGCCCTTCAGCTCATTTACAAAAGCTATGAGGGAGTCCAGCTTGGCGGGCTGTGACTCAAGATTGTAATCGTTGATATACAACAAGGCAGTAGGATCGGCGGCTTTTGCATAGTTAAATGCTTTCAGCGCGTAATCCCTTCCCATATAGTGGGACCAAACCAATACATCGGTGGGTGTAACTGAAGTATTGGTATTATTACGAATGTTGCCATCGTCCGCAAACAGCTCATTCACAACGTCCCACTCCTTTACCTTGTCTTTATATCGGTTGACCATGGCAGTTATAAAATTGCCCAGGGCCTGGTCGAGCTTGGCCGCAATTTGTGTTCCGGAGGGAGCGCCTATTACTTCCTTTACACTGGCATCGTCGATATAATACGTATTGGCTGCCTGTCCCATGTCGAACAATATCCTCGTTTGCGGAGAATTGGCGGTGAATGTCCAGGTTATTTGTTGAAACGTGGTACCGATGTTTTGATCGCCCTGGTATTGCGCCGAGCCGCCTCCGCTGGTTTGCGTCGATAACCTGATGGATCCGCCGCCTGCCGCGGCTTTTACCCAATAGGTAACAGTATACTGGGTTCCGATAACGGTATTGAACAAATCACTTGCTACCTGCACCCGCCATTGGTTGCCGGGATTGGCAACAGGGTTTACCACTTTCATCGATCTTGTGCCGGTACGCACTTCGCCCGCGCCCGCGCCAACAGAAATGGTGGCGCCATTTTGCGCATTGTACGTTGCCCAGTTGGCAAGATTGGTAGTGCCAGATTCAAACCCGCCGTTTGCTAATAGCTCTACGCTGGCGGGCAATACGATGCCCGCAAAATTTTTCAGGTAGTTGGCGTTTTGGTTCTGGTGCCATCCAAGCGTATGCCCGAATATCTGCAAGCCGGCGCCGGTCGCAAGGTTTACCAACTCGTCTGTCCTTGTCCAGTCGAAGCTGCCATTGTCCCTTACCACGGCGCCATGCTTCATTTGGTAACCGAAGGTTACGCTGTTGCCTTCCCTTGCCACTGTTGCGGCATACCTGGGATCATTCTTCATAGGCGTGTAATCAATGGCAAACCCGATGGGGAAGCCGGCCGCTGCCTTCAATGGGCCGGCTGTATCGATATATGCGCCGGTTTCCATGATGCCATTGGGATCTTTTTTACAGGAATACATTCCCGCGAGCAGCACAAGGGACAAGCCTGGTATAATTATTTTGGTCTTCATGCGTGTTAATTTAAAAGTGTTCAGCAGTATGATTAATACCCTGGGTTCTGGTATTTCTTTTTATCAGGATCGGAAATAGCATCCAGCTGCGATTGCGGTATCGGGCGCAAAGAATGATGGGGCTTTACGTTTGGAGCGCCATCCACATTGTGCGCCTTTACTCTCTCTACCAATTTTCCTCTCACGGCAAGGTCCGGCCATCTTACGCTTTCACCGCACAGCTCGCGGGAGCGTTCATCCAAAATGAAATCGAGGTTCACTTGCGCAACAGTAATTTCCATGGCTAACCTGCGCGTGTTCAACTCGGCAGCAGATAATCCCGGCCTGTATGCTGCCCGTTGCCTAAGTGCGTTCAGGAATGGTACCGCGTCTGCCGGACGGCCATCGCCCACTGCTGCTTCAGCGGCAATGAGATAAGTTTCTGCCAGCCTGCTCACGATAAATGGCCTGCCCGACACATCGTTGAAACCGGCGCGCCTGTTATCATCGTATTTTTTAAGATTGGGGAAGATATTGATCGCGGTATTCTGGTTGGTATAAAATTCCGCGGGGCTCACTATCCAATACCTTTTTGCCGGCGATGCATTCCTGAGTGCATTGTACTCAGCCAGTGATTTGGCCAGGTAAATGGCAGTATCGCCCAAAGCAAGGCCCATGGCCTGGATGGCAGATACGTAAGAATTATAACCTGCGGTGCCCGGAGCATCGTACACAGAAGCCACCCACATCATGCGGAAAGAATTATCAAACCGGCTGTCGTTCACTTTGTCTGCAAATACGGTATCCAACAGCCACTTGGTAGGGACATATCTTCTCAATGGCCTGCCATAATCCAGTGGCCGCGTGGTGATGACTTTTCTATTGGCAAGCGCCGGGTTGAAATAACTGGAAGGGATAGTCGAAGTATAATCGGCATTGAACATGTTGTTTGCAATGTTCACCTTGTTCGAAAAATCGCTGCCGGGGTTGGCCACTTCATTGCTGCTGGCATCACCCGGGAGGCGCTCAACTGCATACAGTACTTCCCTGTTGTATTCATTGCCCTGCCTGTACACGTCGTTGAAGTCGGTCAGCAGGTCATGCCCATATCCTACCCTGCCATCTATCAGTTTTTTTGCAGCATCGTATGAGCTTTTGAAATCTGTGTTTTGTTTGGCGGTGGAATAGGCCCTGTGCAAATATGCTTTTGCGAGCAGGTGCAAGGCTGCTCCTTTGGACAATTTAAAAGCATTGCCGGGCCGCTGGTCCGGCAGGTTTTCGCTGGCGTATACCAGGTCGTCGATGATTGCCTGGTAATTTTTCACCAGCAATTGATCGGTTGGCAGGCGGTTGAATCCGGTGAATGGGGTGGTATTGAATTTCAGGTCTCCGCCGCCAAGGTCAACCGGTACCGCGCCGAACTGCGATACCAGTATCATATAATAATGTGCGCGCAGGTAACGTGCTTCTGCTATCAACACTTTTTTCGGGCCGTCTGGCATGTCTACATCCGGCGCATATTCCACCACCATGTTTGCAAGGTTGATGTTGGAATAGCTGCGGTTCCAGGGAGTGAGTATGGAACCGTCGGTGGTAGCCACATTGTATGTGCCCAGGCGCAACACGTCATTGTCCTGCCCGGTCCTTGGCTGGTCGCCATAGGTCCATTCATCCGTACCTACGTTGGTAATGGCGAGCGCGCCATTGGGGCCGTAGTTGTAACGCATGCCTGAGTAAATGGAGTTAACTGCAGACTGAAGCCCTACCGGCGTTTTAAAGTATTCCACGGTGAAAACCGTTTTAGGGTTTTCCTCGAGTTTCTTTTTGCAGCCTGCCAATACTATCAGCAGGGAGGTAAGACATATTACAGCGCGGAGTTGAAATTTCATATATCAAGTTTTACAGAGAGCTTAAAAACTAAGATTTACACCCAGGATAAATGCTTTTGTCGGAGGTGTGGAACCGGTGATAACCAGTGCGCGCCTCGGCGTAACACCTGTGTTGTCGTCGCCATTTCCATTTGGTCCGCGGTTGCCCTGCCCGGTGGCTTCCGGATCGACGCCGCCCGCATCGATGTAAGGCGAGAACAGCACGAAAGGATTTTGCGCGGTAAAATGCACGCGTATCGATTGCGCCTTTACTTTACTTAGTATTCGCGACGGGAATGTATAACCGAGATTGATGCTCCTGATCTTCACGAAGCTCGCATCATAGTATCCAAGTGTAGACCAGGCGTTGGCCGCAAGGGAATTCACGAATTGTGCCTGCGGCTTTGGAAATGCATTCGTCGGGTTAGTGGGCGTCCAGTAATCTACTTTTAAGCCATTTCTTTTCCCATCGAGAATGGTAACGTATGATGTCAGGGGTTGATGTATCTGGCTGATCAGTGTGCCGCCCATGCGCGCATATGCCACGATCGAGAGGTCGAAACCTTTGTATGAGAAACGGTTGGTCATACCGCCTTGCCAGTCTGCCTCTGAGCTGCCGATAATGCTCCTGTCATAATCGGGATCGATCCTTCCATCGGGTTTGCCAGTGGGACCGCTGATGTCTGCAAGCTTTATCTGCCCGGGAACATAGCCGTATGTTGCCGCAACCGCGGCTTCATCCAATTGCCAGATGCCCAGTTTTGTATAATCATAAATAGCAGTCAACGGATGGCCGATGTGCAGGCCATTGCCGATGTTGCGTTGGAAGCCATCGTTCAATTTGAGCAACTTGTTCCTGTTGAAGAAAATATTTACATCGGTGCTCCACGTAAAACCTCCGGGCGTTTTTGCACGGATGTTGGTCGATGAAAGCGATACCTCCAGGCCCTTGTTCTCCATTTCGCCGATGTTGGTAACGAACTGCCCGGTTATACCCGATGTAGAAGGCAGGTTGATGCCATAAAGAATGTTGAACGTATGTTGCCTGTACCATTCGATAGTTCCCGAGAGCCTGTTTTCTAATACGGAAAAGTCAAGCCCTACGTTCACGGTCTTGGTGTACTCCCAATCGAGGTTGGGATTGGGCAGCGATGTAACGGCATATCCTGTAACCACGGTAGGGCCATAGTTATACCTTATAGAACCGCCGGGACCAGGCGCGCCCGATGCAGTGGTGTTGATGCCATTGATAGGCGATACCGATCCAAGCGATGCATATGGGTTGATGGATTGATTGGATGTTTGCCCGAAGCCCACGCGCAGCTTGAGGCTATTGAGGAACCGAATATTGTTCATGAATTTTTCCCTGCCGATGTTCCAGCCTGCTGAAACTGCGGGATACTTATGCCATTTGTTACCAGGTGCAAGACGTGAAGATCCATCGATCCTGCCGGTAAGCGTGAGCAGGTAGCGGTCATCGTATGCATAGTTTACACGTGCCATGTAAGAAATAAGCGCCCATGAACTTTCAGTACCGCTCACTACCGGCGGCAGCGTGGCAGATGAACTGGCCTGCCCGAGGTTATAAAATTGAATGAATTCTTCGTCGATGGAATCCTTGGTGATGGAACTGGTATGAGAACGGTCTTCCTGGATGCTGTATAGGCCCACCACATTTACGCGGTGCACGTCTTTGAAAGTTCTGTCGAATGTGATGATATTTTCAACGGTGTATCCCCAGCCCTCTGCATTGTTAACGCTTGCGGTATTACCTTGCGCAGGGCGAAAATAGCTGTCTGCTCCGCGGAAGCCGCCGCCTTCCTGTTGGCGAAAATCGAGCCCGAGGTTTAACCTGTATTTCAAGCCTTCGATGATCTGGTATTCAGCAAACAGGCTGTTAAAGGTACGCAAGCGGCGCACCCTGTCTATAGAGCCGCTATAATTGTTAAACAGCATGAGCGGGTTGTAGGTGTTTTTATCGTCTACATTGCCGGCAGGCGATTTAACGATATTGCCGGCGCTGTCACGTGCGGGCATTAATGGGCTAAGCGTGAGCAGCGGGAACATGTTGATCGGGAACTGCGAACCGCGTGTGAGCGAAAGCATGTTCAGCGTGTTCAACCCTATCTTAAGCCTTTTACCAATGCGCGAATCGATGGTGGCGCGCAGCGAGAAGCGCTCGAATTCCTGTCCCGGTAATACGGTGGTTTCTTTGTAATAGCCGCCGCCCAGTGAAAACTGACTGGCTGCGCTACCGCCGGAAACATTCAGGTTATGATCTGTGATGAATCCATTTTTATACATCAGGTCCTGCCAATCGGTACTCCTGCCGATCTGTATTCCCTTTATCTCTTCCGGCATGTAGCCGCCATTCCAGGGTGAGAGGTCGCGCATGGCGCGGTATTCTTCGGCGCTGAACACTTCATATTTTCTTGCTACTTGTGTAATGCCGTGATAGCCGTTGTAACCCACTCTTGCTTCGCCTACCCGGCCGCGTTTGGTGGTGATGAGGATAACGCCGTTGGCGCCTCTTGAACCATAAATAGCGGTGGCCGAGGCATCTTTCAAAATGTCGATCGATGCTATTTCATCGGGATTGATGTCATTGAGGGTGCCGCCTTCGAAAGGAATATTGTCCAATACTATCAATGGATCGTTAGAGCCATTGATGGTACGCTCGCCGCGGATCCTGATCTGCGCACCTGCGCCTGGCAATGTGCCGATGCGTTGTATTTCGAGTCCCGCTGCCCTGCCCTGCAGCAATTGCTGGATGTTGGCGCCGGGAACTTCCTTCAATGCTTTTTCATTAACGGTAACCACTGCTCCGGTGACGTCCCTTTTCTTTTGCGTGCCGTATCCTACCACTACAACCTGTTCCATGTCGTTACTGGAAGGGCTAAGCGAAATATTTAAGTTCTGGTTGCTGACCCTTACTTCCTGTGTTGCATAACCGACATAGGTTATTACGAGCGTGCCGTTGGAGGGAGCGCTTATCTCAAAATTGCCGGTCTCGTTGGTGTTAACGCCGGTGTTGGTGCCTTTGATGGTAATGGAAGCATTTACAACCGGCTGGCCTCTTTCGTCGGTAATGCGTCCCTTTACGAGGGTGGTTTGTGCCGTGAGTAGGCCGGGCAAAAAACATAGCAGGGCCATCAACATGGCCTTATATATTATGGCGCGCAGGCGTTGCGGGGCAAGCGCTTTTGCGTGCAATTGCATAACCGCGGGTGTCATACTTGAATTTTTTTGGATGATGGCTGGAGAAAATTGGTGGCCGGCAGTCGTGGAATATGTGGTTCCCGGCGAGGCTTTACAGGCCGAAACCCTTGCTGGCATTAGCTTTGGCAACATATCAATCGTTTGTTTTGGTAAGAGTGCAAAGCAGTTTTACAGAACTAATTTAAAGATTAAAATGAAAAATGTAACCGATTACATAATTTTTTTTTAAAAAAAACTTTATTTAGCTTTACAATCAATATGTAAACGATTGTATGTCGAACGAAAAAGAAATTACCATATACGATCTGGCCCGCGAGCTGAATATTTCGATTGCCACGGTAAGCCGTGCCCTGAAAGACGACCCCGTTGTAAGCAAGAAAACCAAGAAAAAAATATTCGAGCTGGCCCATGAAAAGGGTTACCGTTCCAACTATTTCGCCCGCAACCTGCGCAATCAACGCACCGAAACCATCGGCGTTATCGTACCCAGGCTCAACAGTTATTTTATGGCCACCGTTATTTCCGGTATGGAAAGCGTGGCCAACAACAGCGGTTACAACCTCATCATCAGCCAATCGTCTGAATCGGTGGAGAAAGAAAAAGCCAATGCGCGGACCATGTTCAACAACCGCGTGGACGGTTTGCTGGTATCATTGGCATACGACACGGACGATATCGAACACTTTGAAATGTTCTTCAAAAAAAATGTTCCACTCATATTTTTCGACCGCGTGGAAGAGCATAAGAACTGCACCAATGTATTAATAGATAACAGGAAGGCCGCTTACGAAACCACCAAACACCTGATAGAACAAGGCTGCACCAGAATTGCCCATATAACGGCCACGCCCAAGCGAAACGTGTACGTAGACCGCCTGCAGGGCTATAAACAGGCGCTGTCAGACCACGACATACCCTTTAGGGAAGAATATATTATTATAAACAATCTGAGCCAGGAGGCCGGCGCCGAAGCCGCAGACATCATCAGGCAAATGGATCAGATGCCCGACGGTGTGTTTGTATCGAACGACAACTGCGCGGTGAGCTGCATGCTCTCGCTGAAACAGGCAGGCATCAGGATACCCGAGGACATTGCATTTGCAGGATTTAACAACGACCCTGTGTGTAAAGTGATCGAGCCCAACCTTACTACCATCAATTATCCCGGATATGAGATGGGAGAAGTGGCTGCCAGGAACCTGATCAACCACCTGAACGGCAGCTCGCCCCTGCATTCCACCAATACGATTGTATTGCGTTCCGAATTGATCGTGCGTGCCTCTTCAAAAAGGATCTAAGTCGAAACATTCGAATCAGACCCACTCATACTCAAACCCAAGCCTTGCGCATACCAACGAGTACATACCTGCTGCTGCTAACGGTGTCCCTGCATACTGCCGTGTGCGCCGAAGATGGTTACCAGCTATGGTTGCGCTACCACGCAATTGACAATCCCGCCTTGCTATCTAAATACCGCTCGGCCATTACCGGCATTTACGTCAATAAAAGCTCACCCGGTTTAAATGCAGCCGCAGAAGAACTGCACAAGGGACTGAAAGGATTGCTTGGAAAAAAACTGCCATTCGTCAACAAATTACAGCAAGGCGTCGTAGTGGCTGGAACACCTGCTTCCTTGCCGATGCTTTCTTCTTTTTCGTTACAGGAAAAACTGGCTACAGCGGGCAAGGAAGGATTTGTGATCGTTTCAACCAAAACAGGTGATAAGAAAATAATTGTCATCGCAGCCAACTCCGATATCGGGGTGCTGTATGGCAGCTTTCATTTTTTAAGGCTGCTGCAAACACAGCAGGACATAGCTTTATTATCTGTTACCAGTGCGCCCATGCTGCAATTGCGCATGCTGAACCACTGGGATAACCTTGACCGCTATGTGGAACGGGGTTATGCCGGTATATCTATCTGGGACTGGCACCGCCTGCCGGACTATATGGATTTACGTTACAAAGATTACGCAAGAGCCAATGCATCTATCGGCATCAATGGCACCGTGCTGACCAATGTCAACGCCAATGCACATGCGCTCACCAGCATGTATTTGCAAAAAGTAAAAGCGCTGGCCGATGTATTCCGTCCGTATGGTATAAAAGTCTACCTGACCGCGCGGTTCAGCGCTCCGGTGGAAATTGGCGGGCTTGCCACCGCGGACCCTTTGAATGAAACAGTACGCGCATGGTGGAAACAGAAGGCCCGGGAAATATATACGCTGATTCCCGACTTCGGTGGCTTTTTGGTAAAGGCCAATTCCGAAGGACAGCCGGGACCGCAGCACTATGATCGCACACATGCAGATGGCGCCAATATGCTGGCCGAAGCTGTCGGCCCTCATGGAGGCATTGTAATGTGGCGCGCATTCGTGTACAGCAACGAAACGCCGGAAGACCGCTTTAAACAGGCATACAATGAATTCAAACCGCTGGACGGGCAATTCCGCAATAATGTATTGGTGCAGGTAAAAAATGGGCCGATAGATTTTCAACCGCGAGAGCCATTCCATCCCTTGTTCGGATCAATGCCGCGCACACCACTGATGATGGAGTTTCAATTGACGCAGGAATACCTCGGCTTTGCCACCCACCTGGTATACCTGCCTGTTCTATTCAAGGAAGTACTGGACACAGATACGCATGTGCAAGGTAAGAACTCCACTGTTGCCAGGATAATTGATGGCAGCCTGCAAAAACAATCGCTCACCGGTATGGCAGCCGTTGCCAATATCGGCAATGAGCGCAATTGGACCGGTCATGTTTTCGGGCAGGCCAATTGGTATGCGCTCGGCAGGCTTGCGTGGGACCATCGCCTGTCTTCTGCAGTGCTT
This sequence comes from Chitinophagaceae bacterium, assembly GCA_035628135.1. Lineage (GTDB taxonomy): Bacteria > Bacteroidota > Bacteroidia > Chitinophagales > Chitinophagaceae > DASPKM01. The sequence goes on from DASPKM010000006.1 coordinate 768,336, forward strand.
GCCGAGGAATGGATCCGGCAAACATTTTCCAACAACAAAACCTGCATCGATACTATACAAAAGATGATGTTGCTGTCGCACGAAGCAGTCGTAAATTATATGACACCGTTGGGGCTGCACCACATCATGGGCTATGGTCATCATTACGGTCCCGCTCCCTGGTACGACAAAGCTCCCCGCGCGGATTGGAACCCGGTGTATTTTCACCGTGCAGATAAAAACGGCATTGGCTTCGACCGTACCGCGGCGGGCAGTAATGCATTGTCGCAATATGCGCCGGCACTCAGTGCGCAATATGCCGACATCAACCGTTGTCCTGATAAATTTTTATTGTGGTTTCATCATGCCGGGTGGAACCACCGCATGCAATCGGGCCGTACTTTGTGGAAGGAACTTTGTTCTAAATACAACGAAGGCGTTGAGCAAGTGAAGTGGATGGGAAAGGCCTGGGAAAGCGTGCGGGATTTTATAGATGCAGAAAGGTTCGGGCAGGTGCGCATGCTGCTGGCCATTCAACTGAAGGAAGCAGTGTGGTGGCGCGATGCCTGCCTGTTGTACTTTCAGACATTTTCGGGCGAACCCATTCCCGCGGAGTATGAACAACCCGCGCATGGATTACAATATTATAAGGAACTTCATTTCCCGTACGCACCGGGCAATTGAAGCTTTTTAAACCTGGTTACACATGGATACTACAAAACAGAGAGTGGCCATCGTTACTGGAGGAGGATCGGGCATAGGCCTGTCGATTGCGGAAAAATTCACGCAGCATGGCATTACTACGGTTATTGTTGGCCGTGATGAAGGAAAGCTGGCTTGCGCAAAGGCAAAGCTGGGGCCGCATTGCATTCCCATTGTTTGCGACCTTAGTGACCTTTCGGCATTGCCTACGCTTGTCGACAAACTTGCGGGGCAATTCGGGCACATCGATATCCTGGTGAACAACGCAGGCGTGAACATGAAAAAAGATTTTGCAGATGTTACAGACGAAGAGTTCAACGAAGTCATGCTCATCAATGTAAACGCGGTTTTTGCGCTTTCGCGTGAAGTGGTAAAGAACATGATGCAGAACGGCGGCGGGTCTATCATCAATATCAGCTCCATGGCCTCCCAATACGGCATACCTAAGGTGATTGCATATACCGCGTCCAAATCGGCCATCGAAGGGATGACCCGGGCCATGGCGGTAGAGCTTTCGCCACGGGGCATTCGCGTGAATTGCATAGCGCCGGGATTCATCGCTACCGATATGTCGGCCAAGGCGCTGAATGGCGACCAGGAGCGCAAGCAAAAAGTATTATCGCGCACACCCATGGGCGAGATGGGAAATCCCGGCGACATAGCAGAAGCCGCATTATTCCTGGCTTCTGACGCGTCGAGGTACATTACCGGCGTTGTATTACCGGTTGACGGCGGAAACTCCATTGGATTTTAAATGCAATAATTTAAACCATGCGTGCAGGCAAACGCATATTCATCAGCTGCTTCGCATTGCTTGCAAGCTTACCGCTCCTTTGCCAGGTACTCATCAGTGAAAGAATGGAGCCAGGAAGTTTTTCTATTGTTGCAGGCCAGGTGGCTGCTGCCATCGTGGTCGATTCAAATGATCATATACTGGTGCAAAAAACCGCTGCATTATTTCAGCAGGATATCGGGAAAGTAACAGGCATTCGGCCTGCGCTGGTACATTCCATACCATCCATTGCCAAACACATTATCATAATAGGTTCCATCGACCGGTCTGGCCCGGTGCGTGCATTAATTGGCAGCTCTAAAATGGACGTCGCCAACACCAGGAACAAATGGGAGGCAAGCCAGATACAAGTGGTCAACAAACCCTTTGCCGGTGTTGAGCATGCATTGGTGATTGCGGGCAGCGACCGGCGCGGAACTGCTTTCGGTGTATTCGACCTATCGCGACAGATGGGCGTTTCGCCCTGGCATTGGTGGGCCGATGTGCCGGTAAAAAAGAAAACCGGTCTGTATGTTAGCAAAGATGTTTTTAAAACAGATGCTCCTGCAGTAAAATACCGTGGCATTTTTATCAACGATGAGGCGCCTGCGTTGAGCGGATGGTCCCGCGAAAAATTCGGCGGTTTCAATCACAAGTTCTATGAAAAGGTATTTGAGCTGATGCTCAGGCTTAAAAGCAATTATTTATGGCCGGCGATGTGGGGCAATGCTTTTTACGACGATGATTCCCTGAACAGGCAACTGGCGGATGATTATGGAATTGTCATCGGCACTTCTCACCACGAGCCGTTGATGCGTGCGCATGATGAATGGAGAAGGTATGGAAAGGGAAAATGGAATTACGATAGCAATGAAGTGAGATTAAAATCATTCTGGAAAGAAGGGTTGCTGCGCACTGGCAACACCGAAAAAATTGTAAGCATTGGCATGCGCGGTGACGGCGACGAGCCCATGACGCAAGGCACTGCCATTGCCTTACTGGAAAGGATTGTACACGACCAACGCGCCATTATAGAAGATGTTACCGGCAAGCCGGTGCCTGAAACACCGCAATTGTGGGCACTGTACAAGGAAGTGCAGGATTATTACGACCAGGGGATGCGGGTGCCCGACGACGTTACATTATTGCTGTGCGACGATAACTGGGGCAACATCCGAAGGCTGCCTCTATTGGATGCAAAACCAAGAAAGGGCGGCTATGGCATCTATTATCATTTCGATTATGTAGGCGGGCCCAGGAATTACAAATGGCTCAACACAAATAATCTTGCTCGGGTATGGGAACAAATGCACCTGGCCTGGGAATACAATGCAAGACAGATCTGGATCGTGAACGTTGGAGATATCAAGCCGATGGAACTGCCGATTTCCTTTTTCCTGGATTATGCCTGGAACCCCAATAACATTCAGGCAAAAGATATTCCCGCTTACTATACCCGGTGGGCTAAAGAACAATTTGGCGAACAGGGTGCGGTGTCAATCGGCAGGATGTTGTCGCAATATGCACAGCTGAGTAGCCGTCGCAAACCGGAATTGTTATCGCATGATACGTACAATTATGCTGAATGGGACCGCGTATCAAAGGAATTTGCCGCGCTGAAAGATTCCGCGGAACGGTGGAATTCAATCTTACCCGAGCCATACCGCGATGCTTACTTTCAATTGGTACTTCATCCCATACAGGCCCTGGGCAACCTGCACAATATGTACTATGCCGTTGCCCGCAATCATTATTATGCACGGCATAAGGATACCGTCGCGAACAAATATGCAGCAGCGGCAAAGCATTACTTTGAGCTCGACTCAGTAATTACGCTGCGGTATCACCAGTTGGGTGGCGGCAAGTGGAATCACATGATGTCGCAAACCCATATCGGTTACACTTACTGGCAGCAACCGCCGGTAAACAAAATGCCGGAAATAAAATATGTACATCCTGACTCGGCACGTGTGCAAAACTGGGTGAGCATGCCGGCAAGAAATGCCAAAGAATGGATACCCAAAAATTACCGGGGCAATGTATTCTACCAGTCGAACAGTCATGTTTCCATGGAAGCTGAAAACTATTCCCGTGCGGTAAACGGCAAGGGCATTCAATGGACGGTCATTCCCGGTATTGGCAAAACAGGGTCGGGACTGTGCGCTTTTCCTGTAACTGCTCCCGCGCAATCGCCAGGTGGCAGCAGTCCTCACCTTGCCTACGACGTATATGTTTCCGACAAGGGCACAGCTACCATTTACGCATACTTCTCCCCCACGCTCAACTTTCATAACAGCGACAGCGGACTGCAATACGCCATCTCCGTCGATGATGAAGCGCCGCAGATCATTTCCGTGAACAAGGATGATAACAAATTAAAGACCTGGGAACAATGGGTAGCGAATAATATCATTATAAAAACATCCACGCACAATATTACAATACCGGGAAAGCATGTAGTAAAGTTCTGGCTGGTAAATCCCGGTTTGGTATTGCAAAAATTAGTATTGGACTTCAGCGTGCCAGGTCCATCGTACCTCGGGCCGCCCGAAACAAAAATGAATTAATATGAAACGATCAATTTTCCTGTTGTTGGCAGCGGCAATGCTCCTGCAATCGAACTCACTGCAGGGTCCAGATCAACCGAAAGGATTGAAAGATCATTATCAAAACTATTTTACCATAGGCGTCGCGGTTTCTCCGCAGGCACTGAAAACCGACGAGGCCCGGTTGATCCTTGCACATTTCAATAGCATGACGGCTGAAAATGCAATGAAAATGGGTCCCATCCATCCACGGGAAAATTTTTACAATTGGGCGCCCGCGGATTCGATCGCGGCATTTGCCAAACGAAACAACATGAAATTGCGCGGTCATACGCTGTGCTGGCATAACCAGGCGCCGCGTTGGTTTTTTACCGACTCCGCAACGGGCAAGCCTGTTACGAAAGAAGTGTTGCTGCAACGGATGAAGGATCACATTACCACAGTGGTAAAAAGATACAAGGGAACCATCTATGCCTGGGACGTAGTGAACGAAGCCATCTCCGACAGGCGCGATGAATTTTACCGCAACTCCGAATTCTATAAAATCTGCGGTGAAGAATACATCGCAAGGGCTTTTCAATTTGCGCACGAAGCAGACCCCAATGCACTGCTGTTCTATAATGATTACAACGAGATCGATCCCGTGAAAAGAGAAAAAATATTCCGCCTGGTAAAAAGGCTGAAAGACGCCGGCATACCCATACACGGCATCGGATTGCAGGGCCACTGGGCAATAAACGAACCATCGGAACAACAGCTCGACAGCACCTTGAAAAGGTTTTCGGAACTGGGATTGAACCTGCAAATTACAGAGATGGACATTTCAGTATATCCCAAAGAGCACAATGCAAGGGAAAGAAAAGCCGAAGACGCCGACACCACATTTAGCACAAAAAAAGAACAACAGCAACTCGAAGTTTACAAAATGTGCTTCCGTCTTTTCAGAAAATACAAGCACGCAATTACCAACGTTACTTTCTGGAATATTTCCGACAGGCATAGCTGGCTGGATAATTTCCCGGTGACCGGAAGAAAAGATTATCCCCTGCTTTTCGACAAAGACCTCAAACCCAAAAAGGTTTACTGGGAAGTAGTGAAGTTTTAAAATATTGATTATGAAAAAAATATTCCTGCTATTATTGTTGATAACAACCAGAGTTGGTATGATCGCACAAAACCGCATCACCTTGCACGCCGACAAAGGAAGGGACACCATCAGCCGTAATATTTACGGGCATTTTGCAGAGCACCTCGGGCGCTGCATTTACGGCGGCTTGTATGTAGGTGAAAAAAATACCAGTATCCCTCACAAAGACGGCGTACGGCTGGACATCATCGAAGCGCTGAAAAAACTAAAGGTGCCCGTATTGCGCTGGCCAGGCGGATGTTTTGCGGACACCTATCATTGGCGCGACGGAATAGGGCCGAAAGAAAAACGGCCTTCCATCCTGAACGTGTGGTGGGGCAATGTCCGCGAAGACAACAGCTTTGGCACCAATGAATTCCTGAATATGTGCGAACTGCTCGGCGCGGAGCCATATCTAAGTGGTAATGTCGGCAGTGGCACGCCACAGGAGCTGGCAGACTGGGTAAAGTACACTACCCATCCCAGTGGCACCAGCCCCATGCCGGATTTGCGCGCACAAAATGGAAGGGCCAATCCATGGAAGGTAAAGTACTGGGGCATTGGCAACGAAGCATGGGGATGCGGCGGCAATATGAAAGTGGAATACTATGCCAATATCTACAGGCAGTTCGTAACGTTCATGACCAATTGGAACAACAGCGATGGACTATATCGTATTGCATCCGGCGCCAGCGACGATGATTATCATTGGACGGAAGTACTGATGAAAGAATTGCCGGCTGGTTTGTACGATGCCCTTGCCTTGCATCATTACTCGGTGATAGACTGGAACAAGAAAGGTCCATCCACTACATTTTCCGAACAGGAATATGTTGCCACCATGACAAAGGCGGTTTTAATGGAAGAACTTGTAACAAAGCACAGCGCTATCATGGACAAATACGATCCGCAAAAGAAAAAAGCATTGGTGGTAGATGAATGGGGCGGATGGTACGATGTGGAACCCGGTACCAACGGCGCCTTCCTTTACCAGCAAAACACCATGCGGGATGCGATGATCGCAGGCGTAACACTTAATATTTTCAACAACCATTGCGACCGTGTAAAGATGGCCAATCTTGCACAGATAGTTAACGTATTGCAGGCCGTTATACTCACAGACAAGGAAAAAATGGTCCTCACGCCCACTTACCATGTAATGGAAATGTACAATGTTCATCACGATGCATTAATGCTGCCGGTGGACGTACAGAGCGATAGTTATGAATTGGGCGGCTCACAACTGCAGGCGGTGTGGGCATCTGCTTCTAAAAATAAAAATGGCGTTACACATATTTCACTCGTAAACATCGTTGCCCGGAAAACGCAGGATGTTACCATCAACATCAAAGGCGCAACTTACCGGTCTGTTACCGGAAGAATACTCGCTTCTCCAAAGCTGCAGGACCATAATAGCTTTGAGCACCCTGGTAAAGTAAAGCCCGCGCCATTTACAGGCATGGTGCTAACCGGTAGCGACGTAACGGTAAAGATGCCGCCTTTCTCCGTGCTGGTGTTGGAATTGAAATAACAGGCCAATGGGCTTTTTAATTATTTTTACCGCCAATAGCTACTTATGACCATCCGCATTTTTGTAACAGGCGGCACTTTCGATAAAGAATACAATGAAATCACCGGCGAGCTATACTTCCAGGATTCGCATTTGCCTGAAATGCTGAAGCTGGGCCGTAACCTGGTGCACGTTGACATACGCACGCTGATGATGATCGACAGCCTGGAAATGACCGACCTGGACCGCGAGCTGATTGCGGAACACTGCATAGATGCGAAAGAAGACAGGATCATCATTACACATGGCACTGATACCATGGCTGAAACAGCGAGAGTGTTGGCGGAAAAGGTCAAGGGAAAAACAATTGTTATCACGGGGGCCATGATCCCCTATAAATTCGGCAGCTCCGACGGGCTCTTCAATTTGGGTAGCGCACTTGCTTTTGTGCAAACCCTTCCCCCAGGTGTATATGTGGTCATGAACGGCCGTTATTTCGATGCTACTAATGTGCGGAAAAACAAGGAGACAGGCGTCTTCGAGGAATTGAAAGAGCAATAGATTGCTCACATTTACGTCCGGCACCATCCTTGTACTAAAGAAGGTCTATTTTCTAATACTTAAAACCAAAGAATATGAAAAAGACCATCTTATCGTTCCTATGCATAGGGTGCACGGGCATGCTGATCGCACAGCAACCACATCCTAATACACACCAGGCGACACCAAATACTCAAAGTATAAACAACCAGATACCGCCTGCAAAACCCGCGAATACCAACACGAATAACAATAATAATAACAACACGGTAAGCCCGGCGCCGGTAACCAACGAGAACAACACAATTGGCAATACGCCGCCGGACAATAACCACAACACAGGCATGCCGTTGAACAATAACACAACAACTGCTACCTACAGTGTAACAGTTCCAACATCCGTTGAAACCTCTTTTAAAGCAGCCTATCCAATGGCAAGTACTGTAACCTGGCGTCAATCCGGCGACTGGTACAGCGCGCGGTATAAAGATGAGCATGGAAAACTGATGGAAGTGGCTTACCGCGAAGACGGCAAAACTTTTACAAGAGCTGCCAGTCCTTTATTGAGGACTTACGTTCCTGAAGAAGCAGTGAACAAGGCAGTTGAAATGTATGGCGCGAACATTTACGCCATCGCGCTTGTAAAAGGGTCTGAAGGTGATATGTATAATGTAACAGTTATCGAGAACGGTCAGTCCAAAACCTTGTGGATGAATGCAGACGGTAGCACGGTAATGAATCCTTACAGGACCGAAGAAGCCGAGCAATCGGCCGACGTGAACACCACTCAACCTGCAAACACCACCGAGGCAACTGAGCCGCAGGCAGCCCCGGCTGACAATAGCAACTCACCCGAAGAAGGTACTATACATGATCATGACCAGATGATGAGAGAGGAAATGGAAGACCAGCAACCGGTAATGCAGGAAGATGAACCTGTAGAGGTTGATGAAAGCACACGTTTGAACAGGGAAGGCATCAATAATGGTAAAGGTTCCGATGATGTGATGCCGGAAGAAGAATATGTTTATTAAAAAGTCGATGAGTCATAAAAACAATAGGTCATTGGGCAATATCCTGGTGACCTATTGTTTTATAACCTGATGACCGGACTGCCCGGTATCTTAATTTTACTGAATGGATCCGACACTTCAACAGGTACGTGATTTTGCGGATGCGGCGCATGGTGAACAAATGAGAAAATACAGCGATGACCGGTACATTGTTCATCCCGAACGCGTAATGCAACTGTGCAGCAAGATTACCAATGATGCTGCTGTGCTATCTGCCGCGTTATTGCACGACGTATTGGAAGACACCGAAGTAACAGCGCAGGAATTAGATGAATTCCTGCTCACTTTATTACCGCCGGCCGATGCAGCCCGCACCGTTCAATATGTAAAAGAATTGACGGATATATACACTAAAAAAAATTACCCGCAATGGAACCGCCGAAAACGCCGCTCAAAGGAGGCTGAGCGTTTAGAAAAAGCCAGTCCGGAAGCCCAGACCATTAAGTACGCCGATATTATTGACAATTGTCCCGAAATAGCAAGGGAAGACCCTGATTTTGCAGACCGGTATATTTCAGAATGCCGCGAACTATTGCGGAAAATGACGAAAGGCAATGAACAATTGAGACTGGAAGCAATGGACGCCGTTAATCGGGCAAAAAATCCTCAAGGGCTTTGAATGCAAGCCATTCCACCAATTTAACGAACAGGAAAGCCTGGATAATTCCTGCAATGCAAAACAGCGCGCCGTTTACCAATAATTTTCTTTCGGCGCTCGATTCATATTCTTGTTCGCTGGTAAATGGAGGCAGGCCAGCGTACCATCGCTTTACCCTGATGATTGCATAACAAATGCCTGCCAGTCCACCAAAAATGTAAAAATGATATGATCTTGCAAGAACGCTCCTCGCGACCATGTATACAATCACCGTTGCAATGCTTAGCACGCCCGTGATGCCGGCGCGCGTTTCCCTGTCGAGCCGCGGTACAAAAGATAGAATTGCGTAATAAATAATAAAGCAACCGATCAGCAACTCCGCTACTATCAGCAATATCGTGACTAGATATGCAAGGCCCATATTAGGTAATTTAAAAAACTTGCCGCAGTTTCACAGACTAATATACAAATTAGTTTGACCCGGATAGGATTGATATCGGACACGCACGGTTACCTCGACGAACAGGTATTCAAATATTTTAAAGGCTGCCACGAGATCTGGCATGCCGGCGACTTTGGAACGATAGCGCTCGCCGAAGAGCTGGCAAACAAAAGCGGGCTGCCCCTAAAAGGCGTATACGGCAATATCGACGGGTACGATGTAAGGAGCGTGTACCCCGAAAAATTATCCTGGCAGTGCGAAGATGTGAAAATATTTATGACGCATATCGGCGGGCATCCGGCGCGTTATGCACCAGGAATTAAACAATGGATTGTTCAACACCAGCCCAAAATATTCATCAGCGGGCATTCTCATATTTTAAAAGTGATATACGACAAAACGCTGGAATGCCTGCACATGAATCCCGGCGCGGCGGGCAAGCAGGGCTGGCATCTTGTAAGGACCATCATCACTTTCGCCATAGATGGAAACAATATTTTGGATTGCAAAGTAATTGAGTTGGGAAAAAGATAACTACAATAACCTGCCACTCACTTCCCGGAAGAAAACTTCCCTGTACTTATCGCTTACGGGTATCGGCTGGCCCTGGATGAACACCTGGCTTTGCTCTATTTTATCGATGTGGTCGCGGTTAACAATAAACGAATTATGCACCCTGGAAAAATTAGCAGGCAGCACATCTTCCAGCTCCTTCATTCGTTTGTAGGCTACGTGCTTTTGCTGCAGGGTATGAAAGGTTACATAGTCCTTTAATCCCTCGATGAACAGCACTTCATCCAGGTTCACCTTTACCATGCTCTTGCCTGATTTGATGTAAAACACCGGCTCTGGCTTCGAAACGGGAAAGCTGGCTTCCGCACCGCCTCTTTTATACAAATTATATGCTTTGTTGGCGGCGCGCACAAAACGGTCGAACGTAATGGGTTTGAGCAGATAATCTACCGCATTCTTTTCATAGCTCTCTACCGCGTGTTGGGAATAAGCAGTAGTAAAAATAATTAGCTGCGAAGCAAGGCTGCCGGCAATTTCGAGGCCGCTCAATTTGGGCATGTTGATATCGAGGAAAACGAGGTCAACTTCGTGGCGGTGCAAAAAAGACAATGCCTCCATTGCATTATAACACTTACCGCTTAGGGTTAAAAAAGGCACCTGGGCTATATAGCCCTCCAGCAGGTTTACGGCCAGCGGCTCATCATCCACGATCAGGCAGCGTATGGGCATCATAAGGTATTTGCAGTTCGGCAATAAAATGATGGTCCTGCCTGCGTGCGCTCATCTCAAAGCGGCCCGGATACAATAATTCCAGGCGCTTGCGCAGGTTGGTCAAACCAAATCCCTTCGAAATGCAGGAGCCATTTTCTCCATGCAGGGAATTTACGACTTTATACAACAGCCTTCCGTCGCGCGCCACCAGGTTTGCTTCCAGGACGTTGTTTTGCTCAGTTTTGTCCACGCCGTGCTTGAACACGTTTTCGATAAAAGGCATCAACAGCATCGGGGGTATCTTAATATCCTTCACTTCTCCATCTACCTGTATGTCCACGTGCAGTGGATGCAGCATACGTATTTGTTCCAGTTCAAGATAGTTTTCGATGAATTCCAGTTCGGTGGATAAAGGGATCTTATCTTTTGGGGAGTCGTCGATAAAATACCGCATCAGGTCGGACAGCTTGGCGATCATGACCGGCGCATGAGGTGAACCGCTTTGCGAAAGGGAATAGATATTGTTCAGCGTATTGAACAGGAAATGCGGTTGCACCTGGGCTTTCAGGAGGTTCAACTCTGAAGCCACCTGCCTGCTCACCAATTCCTCCTTTTGTTTCAGCAGCGCCAGGTAATTCAAGGTGACCCTCAGCAGCGCACCAAATAAAAAAGCCAGCAGCAACGTAATGCAATCAAATGAAAAATGCGCCCAGCTAAGCCCGTAAAAAGTTTTATGCAAGGGTTGCAGTATCACATATTCCAGGTACATGCGCGTAAATACCAGCGCCGCAATAAAAACAATGGAAACAGTAAAGTATAGGAATGTCTTTCCCCGCTTAAGAAAAGAAGGTATCAGCCAGCTGGCATTGCCATAGGCTGCCAGCAAATAAAATACGGTGGCGATGGTTCCATTGAGCAACCCAAACCAGGTATTCGTCCACTTGTGGGTGGTGTACAGCAGCAGCAACAGGTAAAACACGCTCCATAGCAGTACCTGCATGAATACCAACGTGGTCTTACCCGCCCGCAATTGAGACCAGTTCATAATAATAATTGCGTCGGCAATTTCGCATAAAAACGATGGCTGCAAAGCTTTCTTAGATAAATGGCGATGGTTTTTCGACCATCCGGCCTGTACCCCAACCGTCGAAAAAAAGGGCACAGGGGCCGAAAGCGTTTTTTACGTAGCTTTTTTAGTCCCTAATATTGCTTACATAAATTTTGCTTGCATGCCACAATCCATCCATCGCCGGGCCTGGCTTAGGCAAAGCTCCCTGGCCATAGCAGGTTTCACATTCGCAGGAAAAATCAGTGCAAACGCACATGAGTATCGCCGTGAAAATTTTTTACCAACGGGACCCATCAGGCTTACATCGAATGAAAATCCTTATGGCCCCTCGCCGCTTGCCAGGAAGGCAATGGCTGATGCAATTGCGCTCTCGAACCGTTATCCCTGGGACACTACCACGGTATTACGCGGGCAAATAGGAAGCCTTTACGGCCTCTCTACCGATCATGTGCTCATGGGTGCCGGCTCATCGGAGATATTAGGATTGGTGGCCCAATACGCGGCGCTTGCAAAAGGCAATGCCATTACCGCCACACCCGCCTTCCAGATTTGGGTGCCCGCCGCGGAAAAATTAGGACTGGAAATAATCCGCGTGCCGCTTACGCGTGATAAGAAACACGACCTGCCTGCGATGATGTCGAAGCTGAACAATAGCACGCGGCTGATGTACGTATGCAATCCGAACAATCCTACCGGCACGGTGCTGCCTTCGGCCAACGTAAAAAATTTCGTGGAAGAAGCAAGCAGGAAATGCCTGGTGTTGCTGGATGAGGCATATATAGAATACTGCGACCAACCAACATTGGCAGGATTGGTGGCCTCCAATAAAAACATCGTGATTGCCAAAACATTTTCAAAAATACATGGGCTGGCAGGAGCGCGCATCGGTTATGCATTGGCCCATCCCGATACCATCCGGCAACTGGCAGCGTTGCAACCCTGGCAAAATGCGGGCGCCAGCGCGGTATCGCTGGCAGCGGCCATTGCGTCGTTGCAGGATAAGGAATTTTTGCGCACTTCCAAGGAATCCAATAAACAGGCAGGAAACTATACTCAGCAGGCGTTACAATCGATGGGCTTCGAATGCATTCCTTCCAATACCAACTTTTTGTACTATTCCGTGAAATCGTTCAACGGTAACTGGCCCGAATTGCTAAGAGGAAAAAACATCCTCACTGGCAGGATCGTGGAGGAAGAAGGTAAATGGACGCGCACCACCATCGGCACCATGGAAGAAATGCAGGCGTTTGTTGCCTCGGCAAAACAACTCGTTTAAAAATATCATCCATTCAAATCAATCATCACCATGAAAAAAGCAATCTCTCTTTTCGTTGCATCTTTCCTGTTAGTATCCGTAGCCATAGCTCAGCATGCTGAAGAGGCAGCCGTTCGCGAATGCCTCCAAAATTATATGAGCGGACAGGGCGACCGCGTGGAAAAAGCCTTTCATCCTTCCGCTTCCATGAAGTACATCGATGCTCAGACCAACGAATTTAAAGATGTGCCGATCGCAGAGTTCATTGCACGGGTAAAAGCCAATACCAGCAGGCCTGACCGTAAAATAGAAATCGTATCACTTAATATCGAAGGCACCGCCGCGCAAGCGAAGATCAAGATCGAATCAGGCAATGCTATTCTGTACGATTACATGAACCTGCTAAAGATCAACGGCGAATGGAAGATCGTAAGTAAGATATTTTCCCGGCAGATCAAGAATTGATTATTGATTATTGATTATTAATTATTACAGTTTCAGATAATCAATAATCAATAATTAATAATTAATAATCAGTAATTAACTAACCCCGGGGAACCATGGCCTCGCGATGCCTTCGCGGAAAGGCCAGGGAACTACAGCTATGATGATAATAAGCGCCACGAGGTAGTACCAGAAAGTTCGTTTGTGCTTTATGGTATCACTGACCGGCGCTTTCGATTGCCTGCGGCCAACCGTGATGAGAATAATTGCCAATAACATTCCGACAGGATGTTCAATGGCCCAGAACCTTGGATTAGCGTTTTTCATGATCACGCCCATGCCAGCAGATTGTATTGCTTTCAATCCGAGGTCTCCTGCTATCCATTGGTAAACGCCAATGAGAAAAGTAATGTGCGCACAGATCATCAGGAAAGTTCCGAGTTTTCTATCGCCACTGCTGAATGGCTTGTTGCCCGTCATGCCGGCAAAGCTTCTAACGATGGTAATGACCAGCAAAAGCAAAATAACCCAGCGAAGTACGTTGTGTAGGTGGAGGAGACCGTTATACATGTTGGTGTTTTTTGGTGCAGCAAAGCTACTTCCTTCCTGTTATCCATTGCAATAATTTCTCAGCATCGGCCTTGCGGAACAATTGCGTGCCGGGGCTCATGGTGGCTGCAGTGCCGCAGGCCACGCCCATCATCGCCATGTCGAGGTAAGATTTTCCCTGCATGAGCGACCATACCATTCCGGCCACCATGCTGTCGCCCGCACCTACGGTGCTTTTGCGCTCAACAGTTGGCGCGGGGATGTGATGGTATCCGTCGCCGTTTACCAACATGGCGCCGGATGAACTTAACGATACCACCACCACTTCGCATTTTCCTTTCTTGATGAGGTCCATGGCCGCATCGTCCACGTCATTCAATTGCAGCGATTCCACTCCTACCAATGCCGAGAGCTCCCTTAGGTTTGGCTTCAACAGGAACACGCCTGCGTCCACGGCGTGTTTCAGGGGCGCGCCGGAAGTATCCGCAATAAAGCGCGCATTCAGTTCTTTTGCGGCGACTGCAATGCGGGCAAATGCATCTTCGGGCAGTCCTTTAGGAATGCTGCCGCTTGCAACGATATAAGAAGGTTTGTTCGATTCGAGTTGCCGTATCACTTCGTCCAGCGATGCAAGGCTTATTTCAGGGCCTTCCACTACAATGCGGTATTCCTTGCCACTGGCTTTATCCACTATCACCACGCTTTCCCTGGTCTCGCCGTCTATTGCTATGGGATGAATGTTTAGGGATAGTTCATGTAAGAGGTCCTGTAGGTAAGCGCCGTTTCTTCCTCCTGAAAAAAACAGGGCAAGTGCATCTGTTCCGAGCTCTTTCAATGCCTTTGCAACATTGATGCCTCCGCCGCCCGGATCGATCCTGGGATTGGGACAGCGCAATTTGTGCTCGGGCGCCAGCCGCTCTACGGTATAGTTCTTATCTATTGCAGGATTGAGGGTTATGGTGATAATGTCAGGCATGAATAAAAGTCATTTGGTCATTGAGTCATTAGGTCATTAAGTAATTACAAGCATTGATCCGATGACCTAATGACTCGATGACTAATTGCCCTAATTAACCCAATCAGCCACAAAGATATTCGTATCTCTGGTTCCGCCATTGTTCCGGTTGCTGCAGAAAATGATCTTCTTTCCATCAGGACTGAACATGGGAAAGGCATCGAAGCCCCTGTCGCGGCTGATCTTGGTCATATTGCTGCCGTCGGCATTCATTGTATACATGTTGAACGGAAAGCCTCTTTTGTATTCATGATTGCTGCAAAAGATCACGCGGCCATCGGGCATGAAATTGGGCGCCCAGTTGGCTTGTCCCAGATTAGTGATCTGCTTTGCATTGCTGCCATCGGCATTGGCTACCCATATTTCCATATTAGTGGGGGCAACCAGGTTTTGTGATAATAGTTCTTTGTATTCAGCAACCGCTTCGGGTGTTGAGGGGCGGCTGGCCCTCCAGATGATCTTTTTGCCATCGTTGCTGAACCATGCGCCGCCATCGTAGCCAAGCGCGGTAGTAACGCGCTTAACCTTGCCCGTTTGCAGGTTCATGCAATACAGGTCAAGGTCCCCATCTCTCGTGGAAGTAAACAGCATTTCTTTCCCGTTGGGCGATAAGGTTGCTTCAGCATCATAGCCCGGCGTATTGGTGAGCTGTTTGGTGATGTTGCCATTGAGATCGGCGATGAAAATATCGTAGCTGGCATAGATCGGCCAGATGTACCGGTTGCCATATTTGCTGCGGTCGGGTATCGGCGGGCAATCCTGGCTTCCCAAATGCGTGGAAGCATATACGATATGTTGATTGTCACGCGTAAAATAAGCGCAGGTGGTGCGGCCCTTGCCGGTGCTCACCAATTTATAAGTAAAGGAATCGTTGGGATTTTCAGGAAGCTTACCCACAAAGATCTGGTCGCAGGGTATTCCGTCCTTTACCGATGTACGCTGGAATACGATGTGTTTGCCATCATAGCTCCAGTATGCTTCCGCATTGTCTCCCCCGAAAGTCAACTGCCGGATGTTGCGGAAATTCTTTTCCTCCGGGTAATGCAAGGTATCTGCCTTTAGTTGCCGCACAGGCTTAATATGCCCCGGAAAAGTAAATGCAAGCAAAACAGTTAGCAGTGAAAGAACCGGCACGAGCTGGATAAGCTTTTTCATTTGAAAACATTTAAAGGCGGCAGGCAAAGTTAAATGAGTTAAAAATCAGTTTGTCAGCCTTTTGTCATAAAGAACTTGACCAAAAACGGTTAGTTTTGTGACATGACCAGATGGATAAAGACGCAATGGCTGGTGGCGATATTGTTATTTGCCGGCTGTACAACTGATCAGGCCCCGAATGAAATATTAAACAAGCCTCCCTATGCCGGAGTTACCGACAGCATAAAAAGATTCCCGGACAATACCGAGCTGTTGCTGATCAGGGGCAACCGGCTTTCGCAAAACAACCAACACGAATTGGCTTACCAGGACTACAGGCGTGCATGGAGACGCGATTCCTCGGAGATGGCTGGCATGTTGTTCGTTTCGAACTTATTAATGCTAAACAGGCCCCAGGAGGCTTTAGAGCTGCTGGAAAGCGCCGTGCGAAAGTTTCCCGAGAACCCCGAATTCAGGCGGCGGCTAAGCGAAGCCTATATGGCCAATGGTAAAAGTGATGAGGCCCTGGCACAATATGATGACCTGTTGAGAGTCGACTCTTCCAACTTCGAAACATGGTATGAAAAAGGATTGCTGTTAATGAATATGGGCGACAGTGCCGGTGCCATCGATGCCCTGGCACGATCCTACGCCCTTCAGCCATTGACCATGAACGGTGTGGCCCTGGCCAACCTGTACGCCGAAACCCGTAACCCGCTGGCCTTGCAAATTGCAGATGAGCTTATGCGTAAGGATACGCTGATGGAAAGCCTGGACCCCATATACATCAAGGGCGTTTACTATTCCAATACACGCCAGTACGCGCAGGCGCTGGAGCAATTCGAGCAATGCATACGGGCCGACTGGAAGTTTACAGATGCTTATATCGAGAAGGGCATCATATTGTATGAGCAGAAGAACATCGACGAGGCATTACAAACGTTCAAACTGGCGTCCACGGTTTCTTCGGCCAATCCCGATGCTTATTATTGGCAAGGCCGTTGTTATGAAATGGCGGGCAAGAAAGAAGATGCCATGGACAATTATATTCGAGCTTATTCGCTCGATAAAACCTTTACCCAGGCCAAAGATGCCATCGAACGCCTGAGAAAGCAGTAAATTAGCAACCTCATACCTAAACATAAACAAACGAACCCATGAAGCGATTGCTCATCCTTTGCTCCCTGTATTTTTTTGTTATTTCCCATGCCCGTTCGCAGAACGGCTATTGGCAACAACGTGTTGACTATACCATCGATGTAAGCCTGAACGACCAGGACAATTCCCTGAAAGGCATGCTTACGCTGGAATACACCAACCAGTCGCCCAGCCAACTCAATTTCATCTGGTTCCATTTATGGCCGAACGCTTATAAGAACGACCAGACCGCATTTGCAAAACAATTGCACCGCGACAAGGAAGGAAAGAAACGCTGGAAAGGCATGAAGGACCGCGGCTACATCGATAGCCTTGATTTTATGGCAGATGGCCAAAAGCTTACCACCGAAGCGCACCCGGAACACATCGATGTTGTGAAAGTAATGCTCGCAAAACCGCTGGCGACAGGAGAGAAAGTAAAGCTCACCACGCCTTTTTATGTAAAGCTGCCCTCGTATGTTTCCAGGATGGGGCACCAGAGCCAATCGTACATCATTTGCCAATGGTATCCCAAGCCCGCTGTATACGACCGCAAGGGATGGCATGAAATGCCTTACCTGGACCAGGGTGAATTTTATAGCGAATATGGCAGCTTTAAAGTGAACATTACCCTGCCTGCGGCCTATGTTGTAGGTGCAACCGGCGTGCTGCAAAACCAGGATGAATACGAGACGTATAAGCAGCTTGGCATTTCGAACAAGAGCAGCGCCAATAAATATGTTCCCGCTGCCGGCAGAACCTCCAAGACACTTTCATATTCGGCGGACAACGTACATGATTTCGCCTGGTTTGCCGACAAAAATTTCATCATCGAGTACGACACCCTGCAATTGGCATCGGGCAAGGTGATAGATGTATTTTCTTATCACCATAACAATGGCAATCCGCTTTGGGAAAAAAGCATCGGTTATTTGGAAGATGCGGTGCAACGCTACTCCAACTGGATCGGCGAATACCCATACCCGGTAGTAGCCGCGGTGGAAGGAGGCAAGAACCTTGCTTCGGGGGGCATGGAATATCCCATGATCACGCACATTACCAGCCCCGACGCCAGCGAGGAAAGACTGGATGCTGTAATTACGCATGAAGTGGGACACAACTGGTTCTACGGTATACTGGGAAGCAATGAGCGCACACACGCCTGGATGGACGAAGGCATCAACACTTATTACCAATTCCGCTACGAAGCCGAAAAATACAGGTTCAACAGCTTGTTCGGCACAGATATCCCTAAGGACGTGAAAGAACAATCAACAGATGAATTCCAGATCCTCATATACCGCGCCATCAGCAGGATACCCATGCAGAAGCCGATTGAAACGCATTCAGCTGCTTTTAAAGACAAGGATGAGTACGGGATGACGGTGTACATCAAAACAGCAGTGTGGATGTTCATTATGGAACTCAACGTTGGGAAGGAAAAGCTTGACAAGGCCATGCAGGATTATTTCAACGAATGGAAGTTTAAACACCCTTATCCGGAGGACCTGAAAGCTTCGCTGGAAAAATCACTCGGCATCAACCTTACGCCTTTATTCGATTCATTGAAAAAAGAAGGTTCGCTGGAATAGCTTTTAGTACACGCATTTTTGTGAATTATACCCATTTATTGGGATATGCATTGAATTCGCGATTAATTGCAGAATTTCGCGGAATCGTAAAAATTTTATAGTCAACATGCCCATAATAGCGCCCTCCCTGTTAGCTGCCAATTTTTTAAGACTGGAAGATGAATGCAGGATGGTGAACGAAAGCGAGGCTGATTGGTTTCACCTGGATGTGATGGATGGAAGGTTCGTACCCAATATCAGCTTCGGCATTCCCGTAATAGAATACATCCGCAAGGCTGCAAAAAAAACCTGCGACGTACACCTCATGATAGAGGAACCTGAAAAGTATGCGGAAGCTTTTAAAAAAGCCGGGGCCGATATTTTGACGGTGCATTACGAAGCCTGCGTACACCTGCATCGCAACATACAGCAGATCAAATCGCTGGGCATGCAGGCGGGCGTGGCCATTAACCCGCACACGCCGGTGAGCGTACTGAAAGACATACTGCACGATATAGACCTTGTTTGCCTGATGAGCGTAAACCCGGGGTTCGGCGGTCAATCCTTTATTCCGCATACCCTGCAGAAAACAAGGGAGCTAAGGCAAATGATCGACGCGGCAAATTTGCCGGTAAAGATTGAAATCGACGGAGGAGTGACGCTTGAAAATGCAAAAACCATCCTGGATGCGGGAGCGCATGTGCTGGTAGCAGGGAATACGGTGTTTAAAGCCAAGGACCCTGTTGGAACGATCAAGACATTGAAGTCGATCGTATAGTATTTTTGCAATACCATTTGCAATAAAAAGATTGCAGACAATTTCAATAGCCGGCCATGGCCAAAGACCTTTTTTCGAAACATGCCGAAACCTACGCCCGCTGGCGGCCAGGCTATCCCGCCGAACTGATAGATTACATCGTTTCGCTTGTGCATGGACGTGATACCGCCTGGGATTGCGCCACAGGCAACGGGCAGGCGGCGGTGTTGCTTGCCGGTCATTTTGACCAGGTATTTGCAACAGACCTCAGCAGCCAGCAGTTGCAACACGCAAAGCAGCATCCCAACATAACCTACAGCCAAAGTCCAGCCGAACAAGCTGGTTTTGCGGACAATACTTTCGACCTGGTAACGGTAGCACAGGCTTACCACTGGTTCGACCAGCCGGCATTTTGCAGGGAAGCTACCCGTGTATGCAAGCCAGGAGCCATTGTGGCCATCTGGTCATACCACCTGTTGTATGCTGATGATGCCATCATTAATGATCACATCCGCTATTTTTATACCGATGTAACCGATCCTTACTGGGATGCGGCAAGAAAATACGTGGACGATAAATACCGCACGGTGTATTTTGATTTTGAAGAGATCGCCGTACACAAGGAATTCTCTATTACCGTTAGCTGGAGCATCGAAGACCTTTCAGGTTACCTTAATTCCTGGTCTGCCGTACAGAAATATATCAGCGTGAACGCAGAAAACCCTGTTACTCCCCTTATGGAGTCGCTGCAAAAACATTGGCCGGCGGAAGCCGCTATAGACTTTGTGTTCCCATTGGCGGTGAGGATTGGCCGCGTGAAAAAATAACGCACACCGCCACCAGCCGCCATCTTGCGCTTATCTTGTAAATCCGTATTTTCGACCATCAATAAACCACACCCGTGAGGCCTGTCCGATTCCTGACCTGCATATTGCTTACCCTCTGCCAACTGGCTTTCGCGCAAAAAAAATCTGCTGTAGTTTCCGGCACGGTAGTAGACGAAAATGAAAGGCCGCTTTCGAACGTGTCTGTCATGATCCTTGGCCGGCAAACCGGCATTGTTACCGGCGATTCGGGCACTTTTCGCATACAGGTCCCTGCAGACCGCGCTTTTGCATTGGTATTTTCATTTACAGGATACAAAACGGAGCAGCGCAATTTTTTACTGAACGATAAAGAAGAAGAACGCGTCGTGATCAGGATGGAACGAGGTGCAAGGGAATTGGAACAGGTGGTGGTGACCGATGAACGCGACCGCCGCGAGGCAGGGTTGGTGCGCATCAATCCCAAGGCCGCCATCAACATTCCTTCTCCTACCGGCGGCATCGAAAGCCTGATAAAAGTATTTGTTGGAAGCAATAACGAGCTCACTTCTCAATACGCGGTACGCGGAGGCAATTACGACGAGAACCTGATTTACGTGAACGATTTTGAAGTGTTTCGTCCTTACCTGGTGCGCAGCGGACAGCAGGAAGGGCTGAGCTTCATTAATCCCGAGCTGGCGCGCAACGTGAATTTCTACAATGGCGGTTTCCAGGCCAGGTACGGCGATAAAATGAGCTCGGTGCTCGATATTCAATACAAAAAGCCGCGCGGCTTCGGCGGCTCAGCTTATGTAAGCCTGCTGGAACAAGGCCTGCACCTCGAAGGCAGCTCGATACGCGGAAAGTTCAGCTATCTGGTGGGCGTACGCAACCGCAGCAACAGGAATTTGCTCAGCAGCCAGGAAACACAGGGCAATTATGTTCCCTCCTCTTCTGACCTGCAAGCTTCGCTGAACTATCAATTCAATAACCGCTGGTCGCTTGAATTGCTGGGCAATATCTCTCAAACAAAATTTACCCTCATACCTTCTTTCAGCCAGTTGACATCTTCCGTATTTTCTCCATTTTTCAGCGCCAACCTGGGACTGGATATTTTCTTTGAAGGAAAAGAGGAAGACCGCTATTTCACCAACATGATTGGGCTGGCCGCTACGCAGCAGTTGCGCAGGAACTTTAGATTGAAATGGCTGGTATCGAGATTCGAGAACAATGAAAAAGAATCCATCGACATTGCGGGCGCTTATTTGTTCGGCGAAAGAGAATTCGATAAAAGCAAGCCCGACTTCGGCCTCATCAATAACCCATTAGGCGCGGGCATCTATCAAACCTTTGCACGCAACCGGCTCAACATCGTGGTGTGGAATGCTTCGCATAAAGGTTACCTCGACAAAGGCAAGCATTACATACAATGGGGACAAAGCATCGAGCGGCAAACCATCAACGATCAATTGAACGAATGGGAATACCAGGATTCAGCGGGTTACTCGCTGCCCTTCGACCCAACCCAGTTAGTATTGAACAAGGTGTTGAAGTCATCCGCCAACATCGACATCACCCGCCTTTCAGGATATGTGCAGGACAACATCCGCTTTAAAGATTCCACCGGCGTCATGCTGCAAGCGGGGATCCGTTATAATTACAATAACCTGAACAATGAATTGCTGCTATCGCCGCGGGTTGGAATTTCCTGGAAGCCTGGCCGCTGGACCCGTGATATGGTATTCAGGGCGGCCGCTGGTTTTTACCACCAACCGCCGTTTTACCGCGAGCTGCGCAGGTACGATGGAACGGTGAACACTGATGTAAAGGCCCAGCGAAGTTTTCAACTGGTAGCGGGCATGGATTACAATTTCAAAACCGGCAACCGTCCTTTCCGACTTACGGCCGAAGCATACTACAAGCACATGACGAACGTGATACCCTATGATATTGATAATGTGCGCATCCGCTATTTTGGTGAGAACCGTGCAAAGGCCTATGCTACCGGGCTGGAACTGCGGTTGTTCGGAGAGCTGGTAAAAGATGCGGAGAGCTGGATCAGCCTGGGTTTTATGCGTACACGGGAAGACCTGGAAAATGATAATTACTATAATTATACGCTGGACTCGAACAACGTACCGGTAGACAGCACGCTGGCTACAGGCGGATGGTTGCGCCGCCCGACCGACAGGTTCCTGACCTTCGGCATGTTCCTGCAGGATTATCTGACCACCAATAAAAACTTCAAGGTTTACCTGAACTTCCTGTATGGCAGCAACATGCCGTACAATATTCCTAACAGCGTAAAGTACAGGAATGCGCTGGTGGTTGAACCCTATATTCGCATAGACATCGGGTTTAGTGTGCTGCTGCTTGACAGCGAAAAAAGCAACCGCAGGAGCCATAACCCGTTCAGGAATCTGGAGAATATCTGGGCCAGCCTGGAAGTTTTCAATCTTATCGACCGGCCCAATACCATTTCATACCTGCTTATAAAAGACTTTTCCAACACTGTGTTCGCCATGCCCAACCGGCTTACACCCAGGTTGCTGAACGTAAAACTTGTAGCCCGCTTTTAAGTCATCTCATTGCGCAGGCAGGTCATCAGGAAGAGAACTTATCCGCCCAATGACCTATTGACCTACTGACATATTGACGAAAGTCAATATGTACTCTTTACAAAATAAGAGGTATTTATACGGTATTTTTTTTCGGGTTTAATTGATTATTTTGTTCAACGGGCAATTTTTACTGGTTCATTGCCCACATAAACGACTGACTGTAAATTAGTTATTTGCCATAACCGAAACACTTACCATAACACCCCCAAACCTGCTTATGAACCTGAAAGTGAGGGCCTATCCTAATCCCTTCGGCTCCAGTATCTCCTTGGAAGTAATCTGCGAACAGGACGAACAAGTTATTTTCCGGCTGTACAATCCTGCGGGCAAGGTTATTAAAATGAGCTATTGGAAGCTTGTAAGCGGAATGAACAAGATCATTCTCGACAACCTCGAACGCCTTACTCCCGGAAGTTACTTGGTAGAATTGAAAGATCAGCATGAAGCGACCTTACACACTACCGAACTACTGAAGGAATAAATGAAAGCGCGCTATCTGCGGTTATCGATCTCAGAGATTTGATTTGTGCCTCCCGGCCTTTTTAAACCAATCTGTGAAACCCAATAATCCAAAAAAATCTGTGATTACCTTTGGGTATGACCAAATTAAGCGTAAACATCAACAAATTTGCCACGCTCCGCAATAGCCGCGGAGGTAATAATCCTGATGTGGTGAAAGCCGCTGAGTTCGCGCAGGAGTTTGGGGCCGATGGCATTACAGTGCATCCACGTCCCGATGAGCGCCACATCCGCTACCAGGACGTAAGGGAGATCAGGAAAATCATTACCACTGAGTTCAACATCGAAGGCAATCCCAAGGAACAAAAGTTTGTTGACCTGGTGCTGGAAGTAAAACCTCACCAGGTTACGCTGGTACCTGATGCCCAGGGCCAGCTTACCAGCGACCATGGATGGAATACCGTCATGTACCAGAAATACCTGCAGGAGATCATTCCGGTGTTTAAAAAAGCGGGCATCCGCGTGTCCATCTTTGTTGACCCCGATATCACGATGATAGAGGGAGCTGCTGAAACCGGCACCGACCGCGTTGAGCTGTATACCGAGGGCTATGCGAAAAAATTCCACGACAACAAAGAAGCGGCCATCGCGCCTTATGTAAAAGCCGCCAAACGTGCCAGGGAGCTGCACCTGGGATTGAATGCCGGCCACGACCTTGACATGCACAATCTTCAGTATTTCAAAAAACACATTGCCGGGCTGGATGAAGTGTCGATAGGCCATGCGCTTATCTGCGATGCGCTTTACCTGGGATTTGAAAATACCATTCAATTGTATAAGCGGCAGCTAAAGTGAGTTTATGGTCTGTGGTTTGTGGTAAATTTATACTTCACAACTGCAAATCATGAATATTTTTTCGCGTCGCGGATTTTTACAATTACTGGGCGGTGCAGGGGCGGCATCGCTTGCAGCCAATACTTCGTGCAT
The DNA here is from genome assembly GCA_035628135.1 of Chitinophagaceae bacterium. Lineage (GTDB taxonomy): Bacteria > Bacteroidota > Bacteroidia > Chitinophagales > Chitinophagaceae > DASPKM01. Next base: position 792,649 of record DASPKM010000006.1, read on the forward strand.
GGCAAATCCACAACAAAAAAGAGGGCTGGGCATTGCGCTGGTAGGTTTGGGTAGTTATGCCGGCGGTCAACTGGCGCCCGCATTGCAGGAAACAAAGCATTGCTACCTCGCCGGCATTGTAACAGGCACCCCTTCGAAAGAAAAAACCTGGGCAAACAGGTATGATATTCCCGCAAAGAATATTTACAACTATTCCAATTTCGACAACATTAAGAACAATCCCGATATAGATATCGTGTACGTGGTGTTACCGATATCGATGCACAAGGAATTTACCATCCGCGCCGCGCAGGCAGGCAAGCACGTGATTTGTGAAAAGCCCATGGCCATGAATGCAGCAGAATGCGATGAAATGATCGCGGCATGTAAACAGGCCAACAAAATGCTGTCTATCGGCTATCGCCTGCATTTTGAACCATACAACCAGGAAATGATGCGGCTCGGTCAACAAAAAGTTTATGGAAAGCCGCTCACCATCGATTGTGCCAACGGGTTTACTTATGGCGGCGATCCCAATGCATGGAGATTGAAGAAAGCGCTGGCAGGCGGCGGAGGCCTTATGGACATGGGCGTGTACGCTATCCAGGGCGCACGTTATGTTACCGGTGAAGAGCCTGCATATGTTACGGCCCGCGAAGAGAAAACAAGGCCAGGGTTTTTCAAAGAAGTGGATGAGACCATTTATTTCGAGTTGGAATTTCCGTCGGGCTGCATAGCGAAAGGACAATCCAGCTACAATAAAAACCTGAATCATCTAAGCGTGAAAGCCGAAAGGGGGGAATATGAACTTTCACAAGCCTACCGGTATGGAGGCCAGGAAGGCCGCACACCCGAGGGCCGCATGCGTTTTCCGCACATCAATCAACAGGCTGCGCAGATGGATGATTTCGCATTGTGCATAAGCCAAAACAAGCCCACCCGCGTGCCTGGCGAAGAAGGCAAAAGGGATATGAAAGTGATAGATGCCATCTACCGCAGCATTGCATCTGGAAAGAAAGAGCAGGTATAGCTTGCAGGAATTGCCATCCCGCTTATCCTTTACCATTGCTCCTTATCCAATTATTTAACCGGTGTACGACCGCCCACGCTAGATTTAAATCCTAAATCAATTGCCATGAGACGTACACTGCTCCTGATGAGCTGCGTTGCAGCAGCTGTTCTTTCTGCAATTTCCCTCAATGCACAAACCCTTACCCGGCCACCCGATGGCGGTAATAAAAAAGCCATCGTAGGCGAACGCATCGGCATAACCGATGTTACCATTACCTACGACCGTCCTGGTGTAAAGGGAAGAGAAGGGCATATTTGGGGAGAACTGGTATATACAGGTTTTACAGATCAGGGCTTTGGCAGTAGCAAATCCTCGCCCTGGCGCGCAGGCGCAAATGAAAACACGACCATCAGTTTTACAACCGATGTAAAAATTGAAGGCAAGGACTTGCCCGCGGGTAAATATGGGTTGTTCCTGGCGTACGATCCCAATGAGTCCATTGTTATTTTTTCAAAGAACTCCAATTCCTGGGGAAGCTATTTCTATGATGAAAAGGAAGACGCGTTGCGCGTGAAAGTAAAACCACAAGCTTTGGATAAAAGCGTTGAATGGCTGAAATACGAGTTCATGAACCAGACCAACAACAGCGCCACAGTCACTCTTCAGTGGGAAAAGCTGAGCATCCCTTTTAAAGTGGAAGTAGACCTGGTGAAAACACAACTGGCCTCATTTGCTTCAGAATTAAGAACAGACAAAGGTTTTACCTGGCAAACCTGGGACCAGGCCGCCCAATGGTGCCTGCAAAACAATGTGAACCTGGAACAAGCTTTGAAATGGGCCGATAGCGCTTCAGGACCGGTCTTCGGTGGGAACAGCAACTTTCAGCCTATCGCCACCAAGGCGCAGATACTGGAGAAGCTGGGAAGGACAGAAGAAGCGCAGGCCTTGATGAAAACCGCATTGCCACTGGGCAACATGAACCAGTTGCACCAATACGGCCGGCAGTTGCTTGCGCAAAAGAAAAATAAGGAAGCATTGGAAGTATTTAAGATGAACGCCACAAAGAATCCTAACCAGTTTACAACGGTGGTGGGACTGCTAAGAGGATATTCTGCCAATGGCGATTATAAAACCGCGTTGAAATACGCGCAACAGGCACTGCCCATAGCGCCCAACCAAGCGAACAAAACAAACGTGGAGGCCATGATAAGAAAACTGCAGGAAGGGAAGGACGTGAATTTGTAATCCCTTTGGGGAGCATTAGGTCATTGGGTCATTAGGTCGTTAAGAAGATAATTTTTCTTTGATGACCCAATGACCCACTGACTTATTGACTAGTATTAGTTACACCCCAACAGCTCGCACAACTTCTGTTCAAGTGCAGCCCCGCGTAAGTTGCGGGCTACTATTTTTCCATCGGGGCCAATCAAAAAGTTCTGCGGGATGCTGCTGATCTTGTATTTAGCAGCCGCTTCGTTTTGCCAATATTTTAAATCGCTCACGTTTGTCCACGAAAGCTTGTCGTCGTGAATTGCTTTTATCCAGTTAGGCCTGGAGCGGTCGAGCGATACGCCTAATATGGTGAAGTTTTTATCCTTGAACTTTTCATACGCAGCCACTACGTTCGGGTTTTCCACGCGGCAGGGCCCGCACCAGCTTGCCCAGAAATCTATCAGCACATATTTACCGCGGTAGGATGAAAGTGACACGGGCTTGCCCGTAGTATCGTTCTGTGTAAAATCGATCGCTTCCGTACCTACGGCGCCGATCTTACTATCGTCGATCATTCCTTTGAGATATTTACCGAAAAATCCTTCCTGCACTTCTTTATCGAGCATGTTGAACCTTTTTTCGAGCCGGGTGATGTCCTCGCTAAGCTGTGAAGTAACTGTTATCACAAACGGGGCAACATAAGAATCTTTGTTAGCCAGGATGAAGCTATCAAGCTTTTTTTCCAGCGCGTTGAAATCCTCCATAGTGAACGTTACGCCGGAATTCATCTTCGAGGCTTGCGAAAGTTTGTCAAAAATTGGATTAAACTGCTCCTGGAAACTAAGAAAATCATCCTGCGAAGGAGAACCCGTTAATTTCAACTGCTGAACTTTATTGATATCGCCGCTTAATGTTGCTTTATCATTTCCGAGAAAAAAGAGGGCTTTTTTCTTCGATTCCGCGAAGTTCACGAAATAAAGGTTCGGCTGCTCCAGCGTGCCTTTTAAAACAAACTTGCCATCAGTGGCAATTGCTTTTGCAATGGTATCAGTAGGATTATTGGCGTCGGAGATGTATATGGTGGTCTTGCCCGGCAGGCCTTCCACATTTCCTGTAAGCTGCAATGTTTTTTTAGCTTGTGACGAGGCCAGCACAGGTACCAGGCACAACAGCAACAATAGTAGTCTCATGTACGGTCTATTTAGAATGACGGTGTTGTAAAACGTTGATAACATGCTGCAAATTATAGCCTTTGGCGTTAAGCAAAATTAAAAAGTGGAACAGCAGGTCCGCCGCTTCGTCCAAAAAACGTTCCTTGCTATTGTCCTTCGATTCAATCACCAGCTCAACTGCTTCTTCCCCAACCTTCTGTGCTATTTTATTGATGCCTTCCGCGAACAATCCCGAAACATAGGATTTTTCCGGCGGAGCCTTCCGCCGTAGGTTAATGATGTCTTCCAAGTAGAATAAAAAGTCGTCGGGATGGTTTTTTTCGCTCCAGCAGGTATCGGCTCCGGTATGGCATACAGGCCCCCTGGGTTCTGCCTTTACCAGCAAAGTATCATGATCGCAATCCACCAGTATCTGCCTTAGCATTAAATAATTGCCGCTTTCTTCGCCCTTGGTCCACAATCTTTTTTTGGAGCGGCTATAAAAAGTGACGAGCCCGGTTTCTTCAGTTTGCTTCAAAGCTGCTTCATTCATAAATCCGAGCATCAGCACTTTTTGTGTTTTGAAGTCCTGCACAATGGCAGGAGCCAATGCGTCGTGGTATTTGGCAAAGTCAATTTTCATATTTTATATTCTTACCGGTATATGCTGTTGTTGCAAATATCGCTTCAAATCGGGAATGGCTATTTCTTTAAAATGGAAGATGCTGGCCGCGAGTGCCGCATCGGCCTTTGCCTGGTTGAACACATCTGCAAAATGTTCCATGGTGCCACCACCGCCCGATGCAATTACAGGGACAGGGAGGCTTTCGGCAAGTTGCTTTGTAATGTCCAGCGCAAAGCCTTGTTTGGTGCCATCGTGGTTCATGGACGTAAGCAATATTTCTCCCGCGCCTGATTGCACTCCCTTGCTTGCCCAATCGATGCAACGCGTGGTGGTCTTAACCCTTCCTCCATTCAGGTACACGAACCATTCCCCATCCATTTCCTGCATAACGTCTATCGCAAGCACCACGCACTGGCTTCCGAACTCGCCTGCAAGCTGTGTTATAAGCTCTGGGTTTTTAAAAGCTGCTGTATTCACAGAAATTTTATCGGCGCCATTGTTCAGCAGCAGGCGTACATCTTCCACGCTGCTGATACCGCCGCCTACGGTAAAGGGAATATTGATGTGATGTGCGATGCGATTGACCAATTCGCTAAGCGTTTTTCTTTTTTCATTCGTAGCGGTAATATCCAGGAACACTAATTCGTCAGCGCCTTCATCTGCATACCGTTTGCCCAGTTCAACGGGGTCGCCCGCGTCGCGCAGGTTTTCAAAATTTGTCCCTTTAACAGTACGGCCGTCCTTAATATCAAGGCAGGGAATGATTCTTTTACAAAGCATGAAAGCGAAAATTTAGAATGTTGGAGTTGAACGTGCAAGGCTCCGCCACTATCCGGGCAATCTTCGTTAGTTCTTTTCCGTCAGCGCCACTTTAACGCCCAATGCAATCAACATTATACCGGTTACTCTTTCCTGCCATTGCACAAACCGCGGCGACCTACTTAACCACCCTCCGATTTTTCCAAACAACAAGGCCACCAGCACATTCACCAACAGCCCCGATATATTGAACCAGGTACCCAGGAACAATATCTGCCAATGCGCATCCTTGGCCGACACATCAATGAATTGCGGCAGGAAGGCGAGGAAAAACAAAGCCACTTTTGGATTCAACACATTGGTAATAACGCCCTGCCAAAAAATTTTGCGATAGCTATCATCCTCCTTCCCTTCACTCCTCTCCGTTTCCTCTTTTTCTCCTTTAATAACAAACCCTCTCCTCTTACTCACCAACGCCCTTATCCCCAGGTACACCAAATAACCCGCTCCCAGGTATTTAACAACATCAAAGGCCACCGCCGACTCAGCCAGGATAGCCGACAACCCAACCACCGCGGCCAATATATGCACCATGCAACCTGCTGTAATACCCAGCGCTGATACTATGCCTGCTTTTATACCCTGACCTGTGCTGCGCGTGGCCACGTAGATCATGTCATTGCCCGGCGTAAGGTTCAACATTAAGCCGGCCAATGCAAACATCCAGAAATTTTGTATGTCCATGTTAGAATGTTGACAATGCCGCAAGCTGTATCCTGCCTTCATAAATAGCCTTGCCCACAATCGCGCCCTTGCATCCCGCAGCCCTCAAATCGTCCAGGTCCTGCAAAGAGCTTACGCCGCCACTTGCAATAAAATACAGCTCAGGAAATTTGGATACAATGCTTTTGTATAAATCGAGCGATGGCCCCTGCAACAACCCATCTTTCGCCACATCTGTACAAAACACCTGTTGCACACCGCGCTCGCTGTACTGTTGAATGAAATCATATACCCAGATGCCGGTTGTTTCCGTCCACCCATGAATGGCGATCTTTTCATTTTTCACATCGGCCCCGAGTAAAAACTTATCCGCTCCAAACAACTGCAACCAGCGAACGAATTCCTCTTCATTTTTCACGGCCATGCTGCCGATGGTGGCCCAGGCCGCGCCGCACTCGAAAATGATACGCACATCTTTCTCAGACGCAACCCCTCCCCCGAAATCAATCTGCAAAGCGGTTTTACCTGCAAGCGATTCCAGCACTTTCCAATTTTTTATTGTTCCTGCTTTGGCTCCATCCAGGTCTACCAGGTGCAGGCGTTTCAGCCCGGCGTCCTCGAATTGCCGGGCTACTTCCAGCGGATGTTCGTTGTAAATTTTTTTCTGGGAATAGTCGCCCCTGGTCAGCCGTACGCACTTACCTTCTATAATATCGATGGCGGGTATAATTTCCATGTTGCTTACAGGGATAAAAAGTTTTTTAGGATCTGCTCGCCGGTTGCCGCGCTTTTTTCTGTATGGAATTGCACGCCATAAAAATTATCTTTTTGTATGGCGGCCGCATACTCTACTCCGTACTTGCAGCTTGCAATGGTGTGCGGGCTTTGTTCCGCGTAATATCCATGCACGTTGTATACAAAACTATGTTCAGCTATGCTTGCAAACAAACCGGAACGGAGGGCATAAATATTGTTCCAGCCCACTTGCGGTATTTTTATTGCATTGCCTGCCGTTGTAAACCTGCGCACCTCTATGGGCACAATGCCTAGGCAATCCGTATCATTTTCCTCGGAGTGCGCGCACAGCAATTGCATGCCCACGCAAATTCCAAGAACAGGTTGCCGCAATTCCTTGATCACTCTATCGAGGTTATTTTCCCGGAGACCATTCATGGCACTGGAAGCCTCTCCCACCCCCGGAAATATCACCTTATCTGATTGGCGGATGGTGTCATGGTCGTCAGTAACTGTTGCCTGTACGCCGATGCGCTCCAGGGCATACAATACCGATTGGATATTTCCTGCGTTGTATTTGATGATGGAAAGCTTCACTGGGTGATGGTGCTTAAGAATTCTTTGGTGGTATTGGTTACATCGCTGCTTTCGGACAGCGCTTTAATATAGGCGGTGCCAATGATGGCCCCGTTTGCATGCCGGCAAGCCGCATCGAAGGTATTTTTATCTTTTATGCCAAAGCCTACCATGATCGGGTTTTTCAATCCCAGGGCCCGCAGGCGTTGCAGGTAAGCAGACACATCATTCATGTTCTTGTCCTTTCCGGTAGTGGAAGAAGAAGATACCGCGTATAAAAAACCGGTGCTAAGTGCGTCGAGCTTTTTAATGCGTTCGGCCGATGTTTCCGGGGTCACCAAAAAAATGAAATCCAACCCGTGCTGTTGAATGATGGGCCCGTACTCTGTTTCATATTCATATACCGGCAGGTCAGGCAATATCAATCCATCGATGCCCACCGACCTGGCATCGGCGCAGAATTTGTCAAATCCGTATTGCAGTACCGGGTTCATGTATCCCATCAATATAACGGGAATGTGTATGTGCTTCCGAAGATCCTGTAATTGCTGGAACAATACGCCGATGGTCATTCCATTTGCAAGGGCCGTGGTGCTGCTGGCTTGTATCACTGGACCGTCTGCCAGCGGGTCGCTGTAAGGCATTCCCAGCTCTATCATATCGGCGCCGTTTTCCTGCAGCGCTTTCAATACAGCCAGTGTGCTATGTAATGCCGGGTAACCTGCGGTGCAATATACGTTCAGCAACTTGCTGCTTTTTGTTTCCAGTAATTGTTGAATGCGGCTCATGATGTTGATTGCAACCATTATTGTAAATGTTTCATGTAAGTGGCAAGGTCTTTATCGCCCCTGCCCGACAAGCAAATGACCACAACGTTTGTATTGGTAAATTCCAGTTGCTTCAGTGCTGCAAATGCATGCCCGGTCTCCAGCGCGGGAATAATGCCTTCCAGCTTTGCCACTTCAAAAGCCGCCTGCAACGATTCTTCATCAGTGGCATTCAGGAACTTTGCCCTTCCGCTATCAAATAAATGCGCGTGCATTGGCCCGATGCCGGGATAATCCAACCCCGCGGAAATACTGTGCGGTTCCACTACCTGCCCATCTGCTGTTTGCATTACCAGGCTTTTGCTGCCGTGCAAAATGCCGGGTTTGCCAAGGTAGGTAGTGGCTGCGCTGTAACCACTGTGCAAGCCGAGCCCCGCCGCTTCCACTGCCATCAATTGCACTTCCCGCTCTTCAAGGAAATGATAAAATGCGCCGGCCGCATTGCTGCCGCCACCCACGCAGGCCAGCACGTGCGAAGGCAATTCGTTGCCGGTGTGTTGTTTCAACTGCCAGCGTATTTCTTCACTGATAATGCTTTGAAAACGCGCCACCATATCAGGATAAGGATGCGGCCCCACCACGCTGCCGATAATGTAATGCGTGTCCACAGGGTTGTTGATCCAGTCGCGGATGGCCTCATTGGTTGCGTCCTTTAATGTTTTGCTTCCGCTGATGGCTGGAACCACTGTAGCTCCCAGCATTTTCATCCGCGCAACGTTCGGGGCTTGCCGTTCTATGTCTTTTTCGCCCATGTACACCACGCACTCGATCCCTTTCAACGCGCAAACGGTGGCAGTGGCCACACCGTGCTGTCCTGCTCCTGTTTCAGCAATGATCCTTTTTTTGCCCAGCCGTTCCGCCAATAATATCTGGCCGATGGTATTGTTGATCTTATGCGCGCCGGTATGGCAAAGGTCTTCACGCTTCAGGTAGATTTGCGTGTTGAACTGCGCACTGAGCCTTTGCGCAAAATACAACGGCGTGGGCCGGCCTACGTAATCGCGCAGGAGGTTACGGAATGCCTGCTGGAATGCATCTTCATACATAATTTCAAGATAACGCGCACGCAATTCTTCTACATTCCGATGCAGCATTTCCGGTATATAAGCGCCCCCGAACCTGCCGTAATATCCTTGATCGTTGGGTTGCTGGTATGTTTGTGTTCCGTTCATCGCGATCAGGGTTTCAGTTTATTACAAAACGTTTTTATTTTTTCCATGTCCTTTATGCCGGGACTCTCCTCGAACCTGCTGTTGATGTCTACGGCAAACAGCGATTGTGCAACGGGCTCCTGTTCAAATACCTTCAAATGGATCTCATCGCCCGGCTCAATGCCCCCGCTAAGGAAAAAAGGCTTTTCTATGCTGGAGCCTTTCAATAAGCTCCAATCGAACTTCTTTCCTGTTCCGCCATAGCCTGCGCCCATCGTGTCGAACATGAACATATCACATACGTCCTCGTACGGCTTTATCATCCATTCCACGCTATCATGATCGCTCAGGCGAAAGGCTTTTACCACCGACACATAATCCGCGATCTTCCCGCAATACTTAGCAGGCTCATCGCCGTGCAATTGCACCATTTGCAGCCGGCACTCATCTACCAGGTGCAACACTTCTTCGATAGGTGCGTTTACGAACACGCCTACCTTGTTGATGTTGTTAAGCCGCCTCACCTGGCTGGTGGTCATGTTCCTGAAAACGTACCGCGGGCTTTTGGGATAAAAAATGAAGCCGGCGAAGGTCACGCCAAGATCAGGCAATTGTTCCACCTGCTCAATTTGTGTCATACCGCAAACTTTGATGCGCATCCTCGTAGATTTTAAGTGTCAATGCGGCACGCAATCGAATGTCAACATCAACTGTTGACCTCCATTGTCAGATAGTCCTCAACTTTTCAACAAATGCCCTCAACGCCGCACACGGGTCAGCTTCCCGCATAAACCGTTCTCCAATAAGAAACCCATTGAACCCATGCTGTTGCAGGTGGCGGATATCGGCCGGGTCATGAATGCCGCTTTCGGCGATCCTGGGTTTTCCTGCTCCTATCTTTTCTGCCAATCGTACGGATTGTTCCAGGTCGACCGAAAAAGTTTTCAGGTTTCTGTTATTCACGCCGATAAGGTCCACTTCATCGCAAATATGTTCCATCTCCTGTTCATCATGTATTTCCAGCAACACTTCCATTCCTAATTGTTTTGACCGAGCCGCCAGGCGTTGTACCTCGCCTGCACTCAGGCATGCGGCTATCAGCAACACTACGTCCGCCCCAATGGCCTTCGCTTCTATCAATTGATATTCATCGATGATAAAATCTTTTCGCAATAGCGGTATCCTGTTGATGCGCGCTTTGATAAGATCGTCTATGCTACCGCCGAAAAAATGCGCATCGGTCAATATCGACAATCCCGAAGCCCCAGCGGCAGTATAGCCGGCAGTTACCGCAAATACATCGGCTGTCGCATTGATAATTCCCTTCGAAGGCGATTGCCTTTTAAACTCCGCAATGATGCCCGATTTGTTTTTGTCTCCAAGCGCCGCTTTCAACGACAACGATGGCTCATTGAAAAAACCGAATTTTTCCAGTTGTCCAGCCCGCATCGATACTTTTTGCTTTTCGACCTCTTTCCGCTTATGTGCTATTATTTCTTCGAGTATGTTCATTGCAGCGCTATGAGTTTTTGAAGTGAGTGATATGCCCTCCCGCTTTCGAGGCTCTCGATAGCGGCATGGTAAGCATCGTCGTAGCTACCATAACCTCCCGTGCAATGCAAGGCCATGGCCGCATTGGCAAATACCACGGCATTTTGCGCCCAGCTTCCCTGTCCCTTCAGGATCTTTACAAATATGCCCGCCGATTCTTCCACGCTGTTGCCTCCATGCAGGTCAGCGGCGCTTACCATTCTCTTGCCCAATTGTTCAGGCGTGCGTATGCTTTCACCATCATTGGTAATAACCTTGGTATCGTTGGTAAGCGATATTTCATCGTACCCGTCCAGGCTGTGGATGATGGTGAATGCCTTGCGCGTTCCATCGGCAGCGGTCATGGATTGTTGCAACAGGTAGTTGTAAATGCGCGCCATTTCCAGGTTGTATACGCCCACCAGTTGAAACGCAGGCGCGGCAGGGTTCACCATCGGTCCCAGCATATTAAAAAAAGTGCGAACGGCTAAGTTCCGGCGAATGGGCGCCACCACTTTTAATGCGGGATGAAAAAACGGTGCGTGCAAGAAGCAAATGCCCGCCTCCTCCACTTCCTGCTTCAATTTTGCGCTTTCGGTTTTGAACTTGTAACCTAATTGCTCCATTACATTCGAAGCGCCGCTGATGGAAGTTGCGCCATAATTACCGTGCTTGGCCACTTTTTGTCCCGCACCGGCAACAATAAAGCAGGACAGCGTGGAAATATTGAAGGTATTTTTCCCATCGCCGCCGGTGCCGACTATGTCTATTACAGCGTGCCCGTTCAAATCCACGCGAACGCTCAGTTCCAGCAAGGCATCGCGGAAGCCCTGCAGCTCATCGATGGTAATGCTGCGCATGAGGTAAACCGTTATAAAAGCCGTTATCTCTGCCTCATTGTATACGCCCCTGGCAATGTTTACCATCACTTCTTTGGCCTGTGCCCGCGGAAGCGTTTTGTGCTCGAATAGAAACTGCAATATCTTTTTCATCGCTGATGTTTAAGATGAGTACGGACTAAATTGGTGTATAGCGGTAAATTTGTGTAATCCATAAATCATTATTACAATCTGCGCTTTCTTCAATCTGCGATCCAGTTACGTAATATTATTTCGCCCTGCGGTGTCAATACGCTTTCCGGGTGAAATTGTACGCCCTGGACATCATATTTTGTATGGCGCATGGCCATGATATACCCATTATTATCCCGGGCAGTGATCTGCAATTCAGCGGGCAAGCCCTCTTCTGCCACTATCCATGAGTGATACCTGCCCGCTTGTATTTCCTGTGGCAATCCCGCAAACAGGTTTTTTTGCCCGCTTTGCGATGCATCGTTCGCTGCCGTTTCTCCATTCACCACCGTTACCGGCGTGGCCACGCCGTGATACACGGTAGATAAATTGATAAGCTTTCCCCCGAATGCTTCGCCAATGGCCTGGTGACCGAGGCAAACCCCCAGGATGGACTTGGTGGGAGCATACGCTTTGATCAGCGGAAGTAAAAGGCCTGCTTCCGACGGAATGCCGGGGCCCGGCGATAAGATGATCTTATCATATGCTCCCACTTTTTCCAATGGTATCTGATCGTTTCGGTACACTTCCACTTTCTGGTGCAATATTTTTTCTACCAGGTGCACCAGGTTGTACGTGAATGAATCGTAGTTATCAAAAACAAGGATTTTCATTGCGATAATGTTAATTGATCTCCTCCGCCATTTCAATCGCCTTCTTCAATGCATTCAATTTATTGTTCACTTCCTGCAATTCGCTTTCTGGATTGCTGGCGGCCACAATACCCGCGCCGGCCTGGTATATCAAAGTATTTTGCCTGCTCAAAAAAGTCCTGATCATAATTGCATGCGTGCAGCTTCCATCGAAGCCCATGAAACCGATGCAGCCACCATAAAAACTACGGGCCGTTGGTTCGTATGCATCTATCAATTCCATGGCCTTGAACTTCGGCGCGCCGCTCAGCGTGCCTGCCGGAAAAGTGGCCGATAACAATTGAAAGGGATTCACAGCTCCATGTACCTTGCCCGTTACTTCACTCACCAGGTGTATAACGTGCGAATAATATTGCACCTCGCGGTATTGCGTCACCTGCACTTCATCGCACTCGCGGCTAAGATCGTTTCGTGCAAGGTCAACCAGCATTACATGCTCCGCGTTTTCCTTCGGGTCTTTTAATAGTTCGTCCGCGGCGCGTTGGTCGGTTTCATCATCACCCGTGCGCTTAAACGTGCCTGCAATGGGATGTACCACCGCCTTTCCATTGCGGATAATAAGTTGCGATTCGGGCGAAGATCCCATCAGCCTGTAATCGCCATAATCGAAAAAGAAAAGATAAGGTGAGGGATTGATGCTGCGCAATGCGCGGTACACATTGAACTCATCGCCGGTAAAGCCCTGTTGGAAACGGCGGCTCAATACGATTTGGAATACATCGCCGCGCTTGCAGCTTGCGATTCCTTTCTGCACCATCGCTATATAATCTTCGTCGGCCATGTTCAACGTCTCCCGTTGGCTGGAGGAGAACGGGTACACTGGCACATCTTTGCTCCTGATGAGCGATTCCACTACTGCCAGTTCGGAAGTCAGGCCCGCCACCACATTCTCACAAATGAACAGCTCATCTTTGAAATGATTGATGACGATAACATATTGGTACAACCTGTAGCGCATCAATGGAATAGCCGGCAGCGCGTTACCGGCAGTTTTTTCATTGAGGTGGATGCTTTCAAAGAACTGAACCGCGTCGTAAGTAGTATAACCGAAAAGACCCTGTGCAAACAAGGCCTCTTTGTTTGCAGCTGCAACCGCTTCGAAGCGCTGCATAAAATCCCACAGGATGCGGGGCACATCGGCGGAATTTTTAATGGGCACGCGTTCGGGATTCCAGCCCGGCAACTTGAATTCCACCCTTTCCTTTGAAGTAATCTCTATGCCTGCTATGGCATTGATGCAAATAAAGGAGTAGCTGTTCTCGGCCGCATGATGGTCGGTGCTTTCCAGCAGGACGGTATCCCGGAAACGGTCGCGCAGCCGCAGGTAAATGCCCACGGGCGTAAACACATCCGCCAGCATCTTCCTGCAATTGGTTTCGAGCTGGATCTTTTTCATAAAATGTTGCTGTTCAGTTTCCTTGATAACATAAAACAAAAAGCCCCGATTGGACATCGAGGCTTGAATATGGTATTCAATAAAAGCAATAGTAGCTTACAAGCCCCGGTCAAGGTTTGTATGCCACCACCACTGATTATTGATTATTTGCATTTTCATCGCTTCAAATATCGAATAGCATTTTGATTCGGCCAAATATTTTTGTGCAGTTACAAACTGTTTTGCATCTTACTTTCAAATACCCCTGACATGAAACACGCTTTTGCACTGTTGCTCGCGGCCTCGCTGATGGCGATGGCCTGCAGCTCCTCCAAGAAAACCCAGTCTTCTTCCACTAACACCAGTAACAACACAGACGCCGGCTCCGGATCAGGCGCAAAAAAGCTCGACCGCTCCGATATCTATTATGGAATGCTCGATGCAAATACCTTTGAGCTTACCGGTATTTCGGACGATACCACGTATGGTTATACCTCCCAAAATGCCATTAAGGTAGGCAGGCCCGGCGATAGCGGCCCTACCAACGAACGCCGCTACCTGAACGCCTTGCTGGGGCCCAATGGCGAAGCCATCAGCTATGTACGGCGGGGCAGTTGCTGCGGCGTTAAAAGCGAGTACGGCCTCATGGGATGGGCGATGATAGATATTTACATCATCAAATACGATGGACTGCAAGAACCCATCACGCTTTACCTGAACATGTACGACCCCGGCGACCTGAAAGCGCCGAAAGGATTTACCTTTAAGAAATGAAATACATTTCTTTTATCCTGTTGATGTTTGTCGCGGCTTTTACCAGTGCGCAACAAGCAGATAAATACATTCTGCTCCAACCTGCCCGCGTATTCGATGGAGAGAAAATGCAGGAAGGCTGGTGGGTGCTGGTAAAGAACAATTACATAGAGGCTGCCGGCCCTTCGCAATCCATCAGCGTGCCGGCCGGCACGCAAAGGATCGATTTGAAGGGAATGACCTTATTGCCCGGGCTGATTGAAGGGCATTCTCATCTGTTCTTGCATCCCTACAACGAAACGACCTGGGACGACCAGGTGTTGAAAGAATCACGCGCCGAACGCACCGCGAGGGCGGTAAACCATGCGCGGCTGACATTGATGGCAGGCTTTACCACGGTGCGCGACCTGGGCACCGAAGGCGCCATGTACGACGATGTTGGATTGAAGACAGCGATTGAAAAAGGCATTGTTCCCGGCCCGCGCATGATCGTTTCCACAAGGGCTATCGTTGCAAAAGGCACCTATGGGCCGCGCTCCGAATCCGCCGAGGTAGACTTACCGCAAGGCGCAGCCGAAGTGTCGGGCATAGAAGACATGATGAACGAAGTAAGAACGCAAATAGGCAAAGGCGCGGATTTCATTAAGATATATGCCGATTACCGCTGGGGACTGAACAAGGAAGCCAGGCCTACATTCATGCAGGAAGCCCTTGCATCGGCTGTAGCCATTGCCAAAAGCGGGGGCCGTTATGTAGTGGCGCACGCCGTTACACCCGAGGGCATGACCAGGGCCACCCTTGCAGGCGTTACTACTATAGAGCACGGCGATGAAGGCACGGCCGAAGTATTTAAATTGATGAAAGAAAAAGGCGTTGCGTTGTGTCCAACCCTTGCGGCCGGCGACGCGGTTACGCAATACAATGGCTGGCGCAAAGGAACCGATCCCGAGCCCGAACGCATCGTAAACAAGAAAAAAAGCTTCCGGCTCGCGCTTCAATCGGGCGTTACCATTTGTTTTGGCGGAGATGTAGGCGTATATGCGCATGGCGACAATGCCCGCGAAATGGAGCTGATGGCTGAATACGGCATGAAGCCCCTGGACATATTGCGTTCGGCAACATCAACAAATGCGGATGTCTTCGGTTATACCACACAGATAGGAAGGATCA
The DNA here is from genome assembly GCA_035628135.1 of Chitinophagaceae bacterium. GTDB lineage: Bacteria > Bacteroidota > Bacteroidia > Chitinophagales > Chitinophagaceae > DASPKM01. Next base: position 807,950 of record DASPKM010000006.1, read on the forward strand.
GGCAGGGTTTATTGGCCGATATCATTGCCGTAGACGGCGATGTGCTGCAAAACATCAGCAACATCAGAAAGGTAAAACTGGTAATGAAGGATGGAAAGATCTATCCTTTATAAACTACAACATGCCCTTGGTAGATGGCAAGTAATTGCTCATGGGATCGCGCTTAACGGCCATGCGTATCGCCTTGGCAAACGCCTTGAAGATCGCCTCTATCTTATGATGCTCGTTCTCTCCATGGCATTCTATGTTCAGGTTGCATTTGGCCGCATCGGAAAACGATTTGAAGAAATGAAAGAACATTTCCGTAGGCATCTCCCCTATTTTTTCCCTGCGGAACTCGGCATTCCATACTATCCAGTTACGCCCTCCGAAATCGATGAGCACCTTGGCCTCCGATTCATCCATCGGCAGGGCAAATCCATACCGTTCTATGCCGATTTTGTCTGCCAGCGCTTTGGCAAATGCTTCTCCAAGCGCAATGCCGGTGTCTTCAATGGTATGGTGCTCGTCGATGTGCAGATCGCCGGTGGTGTATATCGATAAGTCGAGCTTTCCATGCCTAGCTATCTGCTCCAGCATGTGATCGAAAAAGCCGAGGCCGGTAGCAATATTGGCCTGGCCGTTTCCATCAAGGTTAAGTTTAATGGCGATGCGTGTTTCTTTAGTATTGCGCTCATGCTCCACATTGCGCAGGCCCAACTTCAAAAATTCGTACACGCTGGCCCAATCGGTAGTTTCCAATGCTACAATTTCACGCAGTGTGTCCAATGAATCCCTGATCTCCAATCCCCCCAATGCAGGATCGTTGTTCAGCCAGATCACCTTGCATCCAAGATTTTTTGCCAGTTGTACATCGGTAATGCGGTCGCCGATCACGAATGAATTGGGCAGGTCGTACTCTTTATTGTCGATATAATCTTTTAATAATCCTGTGCCCGGTTTGCGCGTCGGTAGATTTTGGTGCGGGAATGAACGGTCGATATACACCGCTTTAAAATTGATGCCCTCGTTGGAAAAACTTTTGATCACATGGCGATGCACGGGCCAAAAGCTTTCTTCGGGAAAAGTGGACGTGCCCAGGCCATCCTGGTTGGTGATCATCACCAGTTCGTATTCCAACTCTTCGGCTATTTTACCAAGATATTTAAACACCTGTGGGTAAAATTCCAGCTTATCGAACGAATCGATCTGGTAAGTGGGCGGCGCTTCTTTAATGATAGTTCCGTCGCGGTCGATGAACAAAGCTCTGCGCATAGTTATTTTTTTGGTCTCAGCACTTTTACTTCGGCAGGTGTTACAACAGATGCCTTATTACCGAAGCTGTTTCGTATATATGTCAGCACATCCGCTATTTCTTCATCCTTCAAAAAATTATGCGGGGCCATTACGTTGTCGTATTCATCGCCATTTACTTCGATCGGTTCATCCATTCCTTTCAGGATGATATTGATCAACCTTTTTTTATCGCCTGTTACCCATGTCGTTTTTACTAACGGGGGATTCAGCCGCGGTACGCCGGAACCATCTACCTGGTGGCATGAAAGACAATACGTATTGTACACTTTTTTGCCGCGCTCCATCGATGCCTTCATGCCGCCGGTCTGCGCCAACAGGCATGCAACAATCAACAATAATACAATTACGACACTTCCTTTTTTCATGCAATTTATTTTCCGGTATAAACTATCTTCCAGATCCTTCCTTTAACCGAGTCAGAGATGTACAAAGAACCATCAGGGCCTTGTGCAAGGCCACAGGGACGGAACTGTGCTTCACGCGGCACTTTGATTTCTTCCTTGCCGATAAATCCATCAGCAAATACTTCCCATTCCCCCGTAGGCTTGCCATCTTTAAATGGAACGAACACCACGTTATAACCCTGTTGCATTAGCGGCGCCCTGTTCCATGATCCATGAAAAGCAATGAAAGCCCCGTTCCTGTATTTTTCAGGGAACATATTGCCGGTATAAAACAACAAGGCATTCGGCGCCCAGTGGCCGGGGAACCCAATTAGTGGTTGGTCCATGCCTTCGCAGCGGCCGGTTGTTTTTCCATCGCCGCCATACTCGGGAGCCAATAGTTTTTTGTTTTGCAATTGATCATAATAACAATATGGCCAACCGAAGTTGGAACCTTTCTTTACCAGCATTAATTCTTCTGCGGGGAGCTCGGCACTGGCAACGCTGTCGTACAGCTCAGGATACATTTGATAAAAACCATCGCGGCCGTGTTGCATCGCATATAGTTCATTGTTGGTATTGTTCCAGTCAAATCCAACCACATTCCTGATGCCGGTGGCATAGCGCACGCCTTCTGGATAAGATTGATTGAGCTTGTCTGCTTTAAACTGCCAGATGGCTGCCGCTGAATCCAATAATGGACAAGGGTCGAGCCCTTTTGATCCCGGCTGCCTGTCCTGCTCCTGGCATGCGTTGGAGGGCGCGCCGATGTTTACGTAAATATTGCCTGCATTGTCCAGCACAATGGACTTTGTCTGGTGCTGGCGTTTGCTCAGCAATCCCGTAACGATTTTCTCAGGCGCATCAGGATTGGCAACTTTATTATTTTCATTCAATTTATACCTGTACACGTCAAAGTCGGAAGAAGCATATAAATATCCATTCTTGATCGTGATGCCCGTGCCGCCGTAATTGCCAAAGCTGTCGATGATCACTGCCTTGCCGTTCGCGTTTTCCCGCAACACCATAATGCCCTTTCCATTCCTCCTGATGCGGTCAAGCTTTACATAGATATCACCATTGCTGTTTACTACCAGGTGGCGGCTCCTGCCCAATTCGGGCATTACCACAATGGCGCCAAAACCGGCGGGCAGCTTCAGGCCCGCGTTGTTTGGATCAGGCGTGCGCTGTGCTACGGCCATGGTCTGGATCAGCAGCGTAACAAACAACAACCTTACAGGAATTCCTTTCATAGTAAAATTTTGAAGGGATAAATTTACCGATTTATTGACGAGCGCTCGGTCAGCGCATTTACCAATATATTATTCTCCGATGGCGTGCCTACTGTTATGCGCAGGCATCCTTCGCACAATTCCACCCTGCTGCGGTCCCGCACCACCACTTGTTTTTCCAGCAGGTAATTATAAATGCCGCGGGCATCGTTTACTTTCACCAGCAGGAAATTGGCGTCGGAAGGATATATTTTTTCCACCGCTGAAATTTGTTGCAATGCCTCGCGCAATGCTTCCCGTTCTTTCACGATCTCGCGGATCATATCGTTTACCTGCCCCACTTCTTCCAGCGCCTGCAGTGCCAGTTCCTGCGAAGCCTGGTTGATATTATAGGGCGGTTTTATTTTATTCATCACACTGATAATTTCGTCCGATGCAAATGCAATTCCCACGCGCAAGCCAGCCAGCCCCCAGGCTTTCGACAGGGTTTGCATCACCACCAGGTTGGGATATTCTTCCAGTTCCAGCGTAAAGGAACGCTGGCGCGAAAAATTAATGTAGGCCTCGTCTATCACCACCAGGCCAGTATAATTATTCAATATCATTTCCACGTCTTCCCTCGCTAATGAATTGCCGGTTGGATTGTTGGGGGAACAAAGGAATATGAGTTTGGTGTGATCGTCTATTGCTTCTTCAATAGCATGCAGATCTAATTGGAAGGCAGGTGTAAGGTTTACTTTTTGTACCTGCACGTCGTTGATGTGTGCGCACACTTCGTACATGCCATACGTGGGAGGACATATAAGCATATTGTCCTTTCCGGGCTCACAGCAGGCGCGGATGATGATGTCGATGCATTCATCGCTGCCATTCCCCAGGAAAATATTTTCCGTGGGAACGCCTTTGACCTCAGATAGTTTCTGTTTCAGCCTTTGCTGCAGCGGATCAGGGTACCGGTTATACCACCGGGTCAGCGGAGAGCCAAAACTGTTTTCATTGGCGTCCAGGAATATCCTGGCCTCTCCCTTGAATTCATCGCGCGCCGAAGAATACGGCACCAGTTCCCTGATGTTCGGCCGCAACAGCCTGTTTAAGTCGAAACTCATCATCGTTGTATTATGAAGTCATTGAGTCATTAGGTCATTGAGTCATTAGATAAAATTGACTTAATGACTTAATGACTTAATGACTTAATGACTTATTGACTTTATTGGCCCAATGACCTATTCATCCTCACCTCAATCGCTTTCGCATGCCCGTCCAACCCTTCGGCCTTCGCCATTTCCATTACGGCATCGCCTATATTGCGCAATCCTTCTTCACTCAACTTCTGGTAAGTGATCTTTTTTACAAAGCTGTCAACACTGACCCCGCTGTACGCTTTGGCATAACCGTTAGTAGGCAGCGTATGGTTGGTGCCGCTGGCATAATCGCCCGCAGCTTCGGGTGAATAATTTCCCATGAACACCGAGCCCGCATTGATGATCCGTTCCGCGATTTTTTCACATGCCTCGCAGGCCAGTATCAGGTGTTCCGGTGCATACGCATTGCACAGCGCAATGGCTTCTTCCATATTCTTTACCAGCGCCACCCTGCTCCCCTGCAAAGCTTTCTGAGCAATCTCTTTTCTCGATAGTTCGCGCACCTGTCTTTCCAGTTCATTCAACGTTTCCTGGAACACGCGTTCCGATGTTGTTACCAGCAGCACCTGGCTGTCTGTTCCATGCTCTGCCTGCGACAACAGATCCGCCGCTACAAATACCGGCTCCGCTGATTCATCGGCCAGCACACATACTTCGCTCGGCCCTGCCGGCATATCGATAGCAATGCCCTGTTGCTGCACAACCTGCTTGGCATGCATCACATACTGGTTGCCGGGCCCGAATATTTTGTAAACGGCCGGGATGCTTTCTGTTCCGTACGCCATGGCCGCAATGGCCTGCACGCCACCCGCCTTGAAGATGCGTGTAATGCCTGTCAGGTGCGCGGCAAACAAAATAGCGGGATGCAACCGGCCGAACTCGTCGGGAGGCGAACAAAGTATCACTTCCCTGCAACCGGCCAGCCGCGCAGGTATTCCCAGCATCAACACGGTTGAAAACAGCGGAGCGGTGCCACCCGGGATATACAATCCCACTTTTTCAATGGCGACGGATTTTCTCGCACATAAAATGCCCGGCATGGTCACGGTCCATTCCGGCGCTTCGGTATGCATCCGGTGAAATGTTTCGATATTGGCCGCGGCCAGTTTGATGGCTTGTTGTAATGTATCGGGCACCTGCGCAATGGCATCCGTAATTTCGTCGGCAGATACTTCGAGGCCCGCCAGGTGCGCCTTGTCGAATTTCTTCGTGTATTTGAAAACGGCCTTGTCGCCCTTCTTTTTTACCCTGTCAAGGATCTTGCGCACGTCCTTGTCCAGCGATGAAAGGTCGGCCACGGGACGTTGCAATATGCCCGGCCATTCTTCTTTTGTAGGGAAATGATAGATCTGCATGTATGAAGTTTCAAAATCTAACCGACCATTTTTTCAATGGGCACCACCAGTATTCCCTGCGCGCCTGCCGCTTTCAGTTGTTCGATCTTATCCCAAAATTCATCCTCGCTTAGTACACTGTGCACGGAGCTCCACCCGCTCATGGCCAGGGGCAGCACCGTTGGACTCTTCATGCCGGGCAGCAAAGCTATGATGTTATCCAGTGATTCATTGGGCGCATTCAAAAGGATATATTTATTACGCTTGGCCTTTTTAACCGCCTGTATCCTGAACAATAAGCGATGCAACAATGCAAGCTGGTCCGCATCCAGCTTATGATTGCGTATGAGCACGGCCTGGCTTTGCAGGATGGTTTCCACTTCCTTCAACCCATTCATTAGCAGGGTGGAGCCGCTGCTCACGAGGTCGCACACCACATCGGCCAGTCCAATGCCAGGCGCTATTTCTACCGAACCGCTGATCTCGTGGATATCCGCCTCGATACCATTTTTGCCGAGGTAGCTGCTGACCAGGTTCGGATAACTGGTGGCAATGCGCTTGCCGTTGAGGCTGGCAAGCCCTTCATACTCGTGCGTTCTGGGAATAGCCATCGACAAGCGGCATTTTCCAAAACCCAGCTTTTCTACCACTTCCACGTGCTTATTTTTTTCATACAACACATTTTCTCCCACTATTCCCAGGGCAGCCACCCCGTCTTCAACGTACTGGGGTATATCATCGTCCCGGAGAAACAGCACTTCGAGGGGAAAGTTATCGGACTGCGTTTTCAGCCGGTCCTTAACATTGCGCAGGTCGATGCCGCATTCGCTTAGCAGCTTCACCGAGTCGTCGTACAAGCGCCCTGATTTCTGGATGGCAATCCTTAATATGTTAGAATTTTTCATAATCGATAAACTATCAATTAAAAAAGGCTTACCCGTGGGTAAGCCCGATTATAATGCTTTTACACAATACACCACCGGCTTACCTGCGCAGGTAAGTATGGTGATGGTGAATGTGTATAATAGACGTCATTTCGTAAGATGAACAACAAAAATAAGGCTGGCGTGTTTAACCATCAAAATTTTTATGAAGGGTGATGTTTGGAATTGATTGTGGTTTAACTTGGATGCCTAAACATCGCCACGTATGAAACGCCTTCAGAAAAGAATCATCATTATTTTCCTGGTTATTGTTGGCTGGAACGTTTTCGCCATCGCCCAGGATGATACTTATAAAGCGCCTCCAAAAGACATTGCCGACCTGGTGCTGAGCAAGCCAACGCCATCAGTGAACATCGACCGCAAGGGAGAGTGGATGATCCTGACGGAACGCAGTGACTTCCCTACCATAGAGGACATGGCGCAACCTGAATTGCGTATAGCAGGCCTCCGCATCAATCCCCGGAATTTCGGGCCCAGCCGTACAGGTTATTTCATCAGCATTCAATTAAAGCACATCCCCACTAAAAAAACCTACGACATCGGGGGATTGCCGGCCAACTTAAAAGGCGGCATTCTCCAGTGGAGCCCCGATGAGAAAAAGTTTGCCTTCACCAATTCCACACTCGATCGGATTGACCTGTACGTGGTGGACCTGCACGACAAGACTGCGCGCAAAGTGAATACCGGCGCGCTGAACGCACTTTCATTTAGCACTTACTCCTGGGTTGGCAACGATAAACTGTTGTACAGGACCGTGCCCGCCAACTATCGCAAGTTCCCCGATGCCCCACCCGCTCCCAAAGGACCGGTAGTGCAGGAAAACCTGGGCAAAGCCGCTGCTTCGCGTACTTACCAGGACCTGATCAAAAACCCGTACGACGAAGATTTGTTCGAATACATGGCCACTGCACAACTCGTGATAAATGACCTGTCTTCAGAAAAACCCATCGGCAAACCCGCGATGTACCGGGCAATAAGTCCTTCACCTGATAAGACTTACCTGTTGGTAACCACCATACGCAAACCCTTCTCTTACCTGGTGCCTGCCAGCGGTTTCCCTCATACCGTATCGGTAATGGACATCAACGGAACGTTCTCGGAAGAGCTGGTTCAAAATCCCTCCAGCGAGGGACAACCGATAGGATTTGATGATGTGGTTACTTACCCGCGCGGCTTCGACTGGCGCGACGATCAGCCTGCCACGCTTACTTATGTTCAGGCATTGGACAAAGGCTTGGGACGCACCAAGTCAGAATACAGGGACGCACTGTACGCCATTGTACTGCCCGATGCAAAAACACTGCTTAATGGCAGCACTCCTCCCGGCGGAGACCTGTCCAATATTTTCAAGAACAAAACTGAATTGTTCAAAACAAAAAGAAGGTTCAACCGCATTATGTGGGGCGATGCCACTACCGCCATCGTGTACGAAAGCATGACGTTCGACCGCAAAATGCAAATGAGCAGGTATAATCCGTCAACCGGCGAAATGGACGTCCTGTTGGAGCGCAGCACCAACGATGCTTACGCCGATATCGGCACGCCCATGACCACCCGCAACCAATACGGACAGAATGTATTGCTGATATTGGAGAATGGCAACCTGTTTTTACGTTCACAGGGCGCTTCGCCCGAAGGCGATATGCCTTTTGTGCAACAGTTCGACATGAAGACAAAGAAAGGCAATATGATCTGGCGTTGCGAAGCTCCGTATTATGAGACCGTGGTAGATGTGTTGGACCCCGAGAAAAATGTTTTCATTACCAGCCGCGAAAGCAACACGGAAGCGCCGAACTATTACATACTGACAGTGGCCACCAAAAAAGGAAAGACCACTGCCACCCGCACGCCCATTACTGAGTTTAAAAATCCTTATCCACAACTGGAAGGCGTGGCCAAGCAAAAAATATCTTATAAGCGCGCCGATGGCATCAACCTCACCGGCGACCTGTACCTGCCCAAGGGATACAATAAAGAAAAAGACGGTCCGCTGCCGGTGATCATGTGGGCATACCCCCGTGAATACAAATCGGCTTCTGATGCGGCCCAGGTACGCGGATCGAAATATACTTTCACGCGCATCAATTATGGCTCGCCCATTTTCTGGATCACGCAAGGTTATGCCGTGCTGGACAATGCAGAAATGCCGATTGTAGGCGAGGGCAATAAAGAGCCCAACGATAATTTCATTCCGCAATTGCACCTGAATGCGCACGCCGCCATTCAGGAATTGGCGAAGATGGGCGTGGGCGACAGCAATCGCGTGGCCGTTGGAGGCCACAGCTACGGCGCATTCATGACGGCTAACCTGCTGGCACATACGAAGCTGTTCAAAGCAGGCATTGCCCGCAGCGGGGCCTATAACAGAACGCTTACGCCGTTCGGCTTCCAGGCAGAGGAAAGAACTTACTGGGAAGCGCCTGAAGTGTATTACAATATGTCGCCGTTCATGTTCGCCAATAAGATCAAAACGCCCATCCTGCTCATTCATGGAGAGATGGACAATAACAGCGGCACCTTCCCCATCCAAAGCGAACGTTTGTACAATGCCATCAAAGGCCATGGGGGCACGGTCCGTTATGTGGTGCTTCCCTACGAAAGCCACGGTTATGCAGCAAAGGAAAACATACTGCACATGCTGTGGGAACAAAACGCATGGCTGGAGAAATACGTGAAAAATGGCAACAAGCCGGCGGGCAGCACCGGCAACGATCCTAAGAAAGGATTTTAAGTTATAAGGGATTATATATTCAGGTTACGGGTTATGAGTTATGGATTACAAATGAAGTTCGTAGTCCATAATTCGTAACCCGTAGCTTTTTTAATCGTGGTATGGATTTTTTATACGTAAAAGTATTAATCAATTACCATGAAAGCTTACAGTGGAGAATTGAATTTGTGGGAAGAACGTTTGAATACCGCTACCCACATTCTCGGGATACTGTTTGGACTGGTATGTATCCCTATTCTCATCATGAATGCCTGCGACAGGGCGGGCCTCACAGTCATTACCGGCACCAGCGTGTACGGTTTCAGTTTTTTAATGGTATTCACCTGCTCAACTTTGTTTCATTGCCAGAAAGAAGGAAGGACGAGGAAATTGTTCAAGATCATGGACCACATCAGCATCTACTTCCTGATTGCCGGCACCTACACCCCTTTCATCCTGATCTTCGTGAACAACCATTTTGGGATGGTACTGCTCTCGGTATTGTGGGGACTCACTATCATTGGTACGATCTTCAAAACCTTTTGCACAGGGAAATTTGAGATTGTTTCCACGGTCATTTACCTGGCCATGGGCTGGGCGCTGTTGGCGGGAGCAGATACATTCTTCGCCAAAATGCCGTACCAGATCGTTGTTTTGATTGTAGCCGGCGGAGTGTTGTATTCAGTGGGTGTGATTTTCTACATCTGGCGGTTGTTTACGTATCACCATGCGGTATGGCACCTGTTTGTGCTGTCTGCCGCCATCTGCCATTATACCGCCGTGTTGCTGGCTATTTAAAAGCATAGGTTATGGATTACGAAGATGTTTCGTGAACCATAACCCTTAGCCTGATTGTTTATAGAGATCAGAAATTAATATTCCATCCAAGGTTGCGTTGGAACCAGCCGGTAGTAAACCCGGCCACCACCAATGCAATCAATACCAGTAGCACCAATACCCACAAGCCTGCGCCGGTGCTTCTCCGGCGGCCATCATGCCGGTGATACCGGTGCGGATTCTCGGTATTCACTTCGTTTTCAGAAAGTGCACGCACTTTAATTAACCTGCCGGCATAGCGGGAAGTGAAACTATCCACTTCCTCCTGGTTGCTAACTACTTGTTCGGCAACAAACACATCTTCGCGGTTGTGGGTATCGTAAGCCTGTACAACCACAGGAAATTCATTGTCTTGTACTCTCATAACATTAACTTTTGCGTATACCGTCAAATGCTACAAGAATATTGCCAGTTGGCAGGTTAGACGGTAATTATCAGTTCTGATTTTCCCGGATGCGTTCGATAACCAGCTGTAAAACAACTTTGGAGAGGTTAAGTGGGTCGGCAAGGTGCATCTGGCCATCTACAGCCACCAGCACGATTTTGGCGGGCAATTCGGAATGCAGCTCAGAGCCGATGATATGCACATGGTATTCCTTGAGCCTGGAATCATGTGTATATACGTTTGCGTAACATTCTCTCCCATTGAAAGGAAATCGAATCATAAAAGGTTTGGCCATGGTTCGGTATGCGAGCTGATTGTAGCCAGGAAGAAGAGCTAAATCTAGTCTTAACAGTTGTTAAGCGAATGTTATCAAAATTGAGCATCAAGGCACTTAACCCCCGTTTAACGCCCCCCTGCACGCGGATGGCCTACCTTGGCAACTGTAATGATCATCAATTTCAACGATACGGAATCGGTGCGCATGCAGGTGCTACGCGACTCCCGCAAGATAAAGCAGCTCATAAACTGGTTGCACGCCATTGACCTGGCAAAGAACCAGAACTGGGATTCCGATGTTTGCGTGGACATTTTCCTGGACCATAACGATATTTCCATTCACATCAGCGAAGAAGAGTTCCGGAACACGGTAAAGCAACTGTACCTGCAGATCCCCGACGCCGATCCGCTAGATTAAATTCAGCGTTTTCGCTACCCTCCCATAGATCCTATCATTTCTGAGTTTGCCGGATTTTGCAGGCATTCGCCTGAAATTTCCGTACCTGTTTGCTGCGCATTTTGTGCAATAATTACCACACGAAAACGGGTGGCCGATGTGGCAGAAAATTTGTCTTACCTATATCGGTAAGCTATAAACGCTACGGTATCTTATAAAGTTGCCATGGAAAAGAATTTCATGATAAATATTGAATATGAAGGCCGGCAGGTTTACGCAAATGTTTTTGAATACAAGCGTTCACCGGCGTGGTACCATGTTCATTTTATCGACCATATAGAGCTAAACAGGATGACACTTCATGAAAAAGATGGACGGATTATAGCCGACCCTGAAGACCAGGCGAACCCTGACCTTATCCAATTAGTGATTGAAGCGATTGAAAAAAATCCGAACCGGATTTGATTCCTCAAACGAGTGAGCCCGTGCATCTGTACTATCAATTTGTGCAGGTGATGTTTTTATTTACCCACTAAAACGGTGGCACACCACAACACCTACGCTTGTCCGTGCATGCCACCTGTATTTCGTTTGCAGTCTAAATAGTATTGCCGGTATGCGGCAATCAGTTTTTTATATACTTACTGTTACCGCAATGATAAATGGTTAGACAACGGGACGCTTCAACCGGATTGGCAATTGTATGAGTTTATTTGACAATGATCCTATCAAAGCCGTGATTGGATCACGATCGGAAAAGATGTATTAATTTTTCCCCGGCTAATTCCGAATGCAGTAACAGCATCATGAAAATATTCGAGCTAAGCAATTTCATCTTCAGCAAGTAGATGCCGCGCACCTTTTGATTTTTTACCGTATGGATGGAGATATTCAATTGCTCCGCGATCTCATGATTTTTTAATCCTTCTACAAAACTCATCTTGACTATTTTCCTGCATTGAGGCGGCAGGTTCTCAATGGCTGCGTACACTTCACGGAGTATTTCGGTGCGGGTAGCTTCGGTAAACGTTTCTTCGCCTGCGTTCACCAGGTAGGCCAGATCAGATTGCTGGCGCGTGACGCGTTCGGCTTGCTTGAGAAAGTTGAGACAGGCATTACGGGTGGTAATATATAAAAAGGCCCTGATGCCGTACATAGAATCGAAATTCTTGTGCAGCTTCCACAGCTTATAGAAACTTTCGGCCGCAATGTCTTCCGCCTCCTCCCTGTTCGCGATAATACGGTCTGCGAAATAACACAGCGCCGCGTAATAAAACTTGAAGATGGCCGTAAGAGATTTGGGGTTTCCTTTTTTAAACTCAATGATTAAATCATCGCCTGCTACCTGCTCATTCATTGGGTATAAAACTTTTATGTTCATGAGGGGCACGAGGGATTATGGTAGCTGCATAGGAAAGGATTAAGGTTTATTGATCCTAAAAATTAATGGAAACTGGGTGTGGGGAGGAGTATTGAATTGCTATTATCGGACTTTTTCAGGGATGAGGTCGTAGTTGGCACAAAATAATGATGAAAATACTAATTCCAAAATATTGATAAGTTTCTCATTTGAAATAAGTAAAAATACATACTAAGCTATGGTATAATTACTATAAACAGGCCCGGACTGTTGCCCGGGCCTGTTTATTTTATATAGATCAGGTTAAAATTGAACTGAAAAGGCATTGGGCAGGTGGTCGTCCGACACCCGGTATGCGCCGCTAACCTGGGTATGGATGCTGAGTGTTTTGCCTGCATACAATTCTTCCAGCCCAATGGTTACAAACAGGAAGTTCGATCCCTGCAATTGCTGCGGAACATCCAGCCCGTCTGTCATGCCATCGCGGGACCAGGTCATGTCGAAGGCGTTCACCACTTCCCCTGTTTCGTCGGTAAGTATCAGCTTGGCCTGGGTTACGTGTTCATGGCTTACCTCGTAAGGCACATAAATGGTTATTTGCTCGCCTACTGTAAAAATGGAGTTGGGGTCGCCCAGTGTTGCGCTCCTGGGCTCGGTAACTTCAGGGAAAATGTTTGCTTTTAAAACCGGTTCCGGCGGTACGTCGGGGATGTTAAATGAATCCTTTTTACACGAAGAAAAAACCAGGGCCATGATGGCCAGGTACAGAACATTTTTCATAAGGTATTGTTTTAAATAAAAGCGGGAACATGTTTTTTTCCCAGCCGCTACAAAATACAATTTGATGGCGAAAAGTGCAAGTAGGGAATTTCCCGTTAGTGGAACTGCGGTTATTGCTATGGGTTAGACCATGACCTCTCCAAGTTTTTCACGCGCCCATTTGAGGGCGATGTCCAATTGCTGGCGCATGCTCATATTGGTATTGTCCAGTTCTATTGCATCGTCTGCCTTGCGCAGGGGGCTTACTTCGCGGTTGGAATCGATATAGTCCCTCATTTCAAGGTTGGCCTTTACTTCTTCGAGGGTGATGGCGGGATTTTTTTCATACAGTTCGCGGAAACGCCTTTCCACTCTTATTGGATTGTCGGCGGTCATGAATATTTTCAGCTCGGCATTTGGAAACACTACTGTGCCGATGTCGCGGCCGTCCATTACAATTCCCTTTCCCTTGCCCATGGCTTGCTGGCGCGATACGGCAAATTCTCTCACGGCCCGGATGGCTGCAACGTCGCTTACTTTTTCGGCTATCACGAGGTCGCGGATCACGTATTCTACGTTTTCGTTGTTCAGGTGAATTTCGCTTTGCCGTGTTTTGTTATTGTATACGAACTCGAGGTTGATTTCTTTCAGCGCTTCATGTACGGCTTTGGATTTGGTCCAGTCAACGTGATTGCGCAGGAAGTAGAGGGTTATTGCACGGTACATGGCGCCGCTATCTATATAAATATAGTTCAGCTCCTTAGCCAGTTGCTTTGCCAGCGTGCTTTTACCGCAGGATGACCAGCCGTCTATTGTAATAATGATCTTGCCCATGAATTAAATACAATACGACTGCACAAAAATGCGGAAAATTCGGGAAATGAGGTAAGAATGGGGTATTAAACGATGATTAAATGCAAACAGATGTTAGTTTAGGTTGTGCAGCCTCATGTAATCATGGATGCTAAGTTTTGCTAGTTCGGGATATTTATTACGCAGGGTTCCGAATAGTACCTGGCTTTGTTGCTCCAATGCGATAATCTCTTTTGCATTGGGAACACCTAAGTCCCCTAGCATTGTAAAGTAGTCCTTACTTGCCGCTGGCCTTGGAATGGCGAGCCTTTGCTTGTCTATTTTAAGGAAACGAAGGCCAAACTGCATTTCTTTTTGAAGCTTTGTATTCACTGTTTTTAATTCTGTCCAGATCGGGTCAGCTTTTATTGTATTCATCAACTTCGTCTTCTGCTCTTCTGTTAACGGCCTGCCCGGTATGCAGGGATCACAATTTTGTGAGATGGCGGGTAAACATACCAGTATAAATAAGGTTAATATTGCGGTAGTCTTTAGGTTCAGGTTATTCATTTTGTACCCTCCAATTTTATTTTGGCAGGAATACCATTTTGGCAAATAAGCAAATATTCAAATATTTGCTCTTGTATATAATTCCATTGCATTATTGCTTCTCCCCAGCATAACATATTATCGGGATCAGCAAGTATAGTCATGCAATCGGATACCTGATGTTCATATCGATCCTGATTAAGTTCGCTTAACAGGAAATATTCATCCATGCACACATCAAAGTTTGTAATAGGCCCACTCAGCCTTGAATAAATGCTTGGCACCGTCGATTCAGCCTTGATGCCAGCGTGTAAACTAAAGAGAATAGCGCAAAGAATAATCTTTTTCATAATTAAGGTTGAAGGTTATTTGGAAGGAGTAAGCTTGCCTAGTTCCTTGAAATCATCCATAGATAATTTGCTGACGTCAGGATATTTTTTCCATAATGCTCTTAACATTTCTTTCGCCTTTTTTTCGGCGGCGACAAATTCTTCCGCATTTACTACACCAGCCTCTTTCAGCCGATCAATGTCTGCAACTTCATTATTTGTTTTTTGAAGGCTTTTGAGCTTTGCAGTATCCATCTTTCCGCTTTTCACTGCCTGAACCATTAACTCAAAAACTCTTTGTTGTTGTTGCTGCCATTGTTTGTATAACGTATCCGCCTTTATTTTACGAATCAGCTCCGCCTTCTCGTGCAACCCAACCGATTGCTGCGTCACGGGAGCGGTATTTTTTTGGCAGGCGCCAAGCAGAAGTAAAGCGGATAGGCTTACGACTATTCCCTGGAGCAATACACGTTTCATAATGCGATAAGGTTTAGTTATAATAAAGTTAGCACGCAAAAAGGCCATCTGACAAATCAGATGGCCCCGTGTTTTAGCGGTATTTCACCCGTATTTTAACCCATTTTCAGGGTGTTTATTGAATTATCCGTTTAATCAACTGCATCGCATCCAGCAGCTATCATCCTACTCTTTTTTCTCCTTCGCTCCTTTACCCTCCTATCTTTTCCTTGGTCGCTGTCTCCTTAAAGTAAAACGTCAATTTCGACTGCTCCTTGTCAAGATCAGCAACTAATATATCTCCCTGCTTGATGTTCATGTTCAATATCTCTTCCGCCAGTGGATCTTCCAGGTATTTCTGGATGGCCCTGTGCAAAGGACGCGCACCAAACTGCTGATCATATCCTTTCTCCGCCAAAAAGCTCTTGGCTTCCTCGGTCAGCTCCAGCGTAAATCCAAGACTGTTCAGGCGCTTCATCACACCTTTCATCAATATGTCGATGATCTGGAAGATGTGGTCCTTGTTCAGGCTATTGAAGATGATCACATCGTCTATCCTGTTCAGGAACTCAGGCGAGAACGTACGCTTCAAAGCTTTTTCAATCACCATCTTGTTGTTCTCATCAGTGCTTTGCGTACGCGCCGAAGTGGCAAATCCAACTCCTTCACCAAAATCCTTCAGCTGGCGAACGCCGATGTTCGAGGTCATGATGATAGTAGAGTTTTTAAAATCTACTTTTCTTCCCAATCCATCGGTCAATTGTCCATCGTCCAATACCTGCAACAGTATATTGTAAATATCAGGGTGTGCTTTTTCAATCTCGTCCAGCAATATCACTGAATAAGGCTTGCGGCGCACTTTCTCTGTCAATTGTCCGCCTTCTTCATAACCTACATATCCCGGAGGCGCACCGATCAACCTGCTTACCGTGAATTTTTCCATGTACTCACTCATGTCTATCCTGATCAATGCATCTTCGCTGTCGAACATATATCTTGCCAGGGCTCTCGCCAGCTCGGTTTTACCAACACCGGTAGGGCCCAGGAAAATGAATGTGCCGATCGGCTTCTTCGGGTCTTTCAATCCAACACGATTACGCTGGATGGCTTTCACCACCTTGCCAATTGCATCTTCTTGTCCTACAACCATCTGCTTCATGTCTTCTGCCATGTGGCGAAGCTTTTCGCTTTCTGCCTGCACCATCCGCTTCACGGGAATTCCGGTCATCATGCTCACTACTTCGGCAATGTTCTCTTCGTCTATAGGATAGCGTTTGTGTTTGCTTTCTTCTTCCCATTGTGCTTTGGCGCGCTCCAGTTCTTCCTGCAGGCGCTTCTCGGCATCGCGCAGCGAAGCGGCCTCTTCGAACTTCTGGCTTTTCACCACCTTGTTCTTTTCATTCTTCACGTCCTCTATCTTCTTCTCGAGGTCTACGATTTCCTGGGGAACATTGATGTTTTTCAGGTGCACCCTTGCGCCTACTTCATCCAGCACGTCGATGGCCTTGTCCGGTAACAGGCGGTCCGTCATGTAGCGGTCGCTCAGTTTTACACAGGCATCGATGGCATCATCGCTATAGGTTACGTTGTGATAGTCTTCGTACTTGGATTTGATATTGTTCAATATCTGGATGGTTTCTTCTACTGTCGGGGGATCGACCATCACCTTCTGGAAGCGGCGGTCAAGTGCCCCATCTTTCTCGATGTACATCCTGTACTCATCCAGGGTAGATGCGCCAATGCACTGCAGCTCGCCGCGTGCAAGGGCGGGCTTGAATATATTGGAAGCATCCAGTGAACCGCTGGCGCCACCGGCACCTACTATGGTATGGATCTCGTCGATGAACAGGATCACATCCCGGTTTTTCTCCAGCTCGTTCATGATGGCTTTCATGCGCTCTTCAAACTGTCCCCGGTACTTGGTGCCGGCCACCAGGGCAGCCAGGTCGAGCGAGATCACCCGCTTGTCGAACAATACCCGCGAAACTTTGCGCTGAACAATGCGCAGTGCCAGACCTTCTACGATCGCCGTTTTACCCACACCGGGCTCACCGATGAGTATGGGATTGTTTTTCTTACGGCGCGAGAGGATCTGGGAGACACGTTCTATTTCTTCTTCCCTGCCTACAATGGGGTCCAGGGCGCCGGTCTCTGCCAGCCTTGTAATGTCCCGGCCGAAATTATCCAGCACAGGGGTTTTGCTCTTGGCATTGCTGCCGCCTTTGGATTTCTGCTGTGAATACTTTTTCTCCTCATCAAAATCATCGTCGTTTTCATCAGTGTATTCGCTGCGAACCTCGTTGCTCTTGACAACGCCTAGCTCATTGCGGAAAAGATCGTAATCCACGTCGTACTGATTTAAAATTTGAGTTGCGATATTTTCTTTGTTCTTTAAAATTGATAGCATCAGGTGTTCTGTCTCTACAGTAGGACTCTTCAGGGCTTTGGCCTCGAGTACAGTTACACGAATCACTTTTTCTGCCTGCTTGGTCAGGGGTAAGCTGTTGATATTTGCGATATTCTTACCAGTCTTATCTTTTACCGCCAGTTCTATCTCCTTTCTCAATTCATACAAGTCTACATTCAATCCTTTCAATATCTTGATGGCAGTATTGTCTCCCTCCCGTATCAGGCCCAGTAGTAAATGCTCCGTCCCTATAAAATCGTTGCCCAACCTTAACGCTTCCTCCCTGCTGAACGATATTATCTCCTTCACCTGGGCTGAAAAGTTGTTATCCATTTTTAATTAATTGAGTATGATACAATAATAACGAATATTTTTGAGAACTGTTCTTGCTGATATATTAACGGTTGTTAACAATTTTTAAGTATGTTGGTCAAAATTGATACCAGGCAAAAATTCCATGTCATAACGCTGAATTCACAGGATCTTGCTGCTAATATGACAGCAGAATTGAACAATTCCTTGCTCCCGCTCTTACAAAACGAAGTTAAAAACATCGTCTTTAACCTGGCCAACCTCCAATCTATTGATACCGCTGCAGGCGAAAGCCTGGTGAAGCTTCAACAATACTTTTACGAAAACAATGCCTCACTCGTTTTCTGCGAACTGCAAAAACCAGTAGAACAGTTCCTGGACGAGCAAGGCCTCCTGGAATTGATGAACGTTACACCCACCGAAAGCGAGGCCTGGGATATTGTACAAATGGAGGAAATTGAACGCGAATTATTAAACGAAGACGAAGCACCGGAATGAATTTCAATACCATTCAGCTTATGAAACGCATACTGTTGCCCCTTATGTTCCTGGCTTCCTGCTCAGGCCGCATATCGCAAAACCAGGACCTGCACCAGGCAAAAGACCTTACCGCCATGAATATTTTCTCGTCCAATATCGAAGGCCCCGCCTTCGATAAATCGGGCCGGCTCTATGTGGTAAACTACCAGCGTGATGGTACTGTGGGAAAAGTATTACCCAATAACGAGATGGGCATTTTCCTGGAATTACCCTCGGGCAGCACTGCTAACAGCATTCAGTTCAATAGCAAAGGCGAAATGCTCATGGCCGATTTTACCGGGCATAACATCCTTAAGGCCGACATGAACACCAAAGCCATTACCGCCTGGGTACATGATGAACGGTTTAACCAGCCCAACGACCTATGCATAAACTCCCGCGACCAGGTATTTGCAAGCGATCCCAATTGGAAAGAACAAACCGGCCAGTTGTGGAGGGCCGATCCCAATGGCTCCCTTCACCTGCTCGAAAGCGGGATGGGCACTACTAACGGCATTTGCCTGAGCCCCGATGAACGTACACTTTATGTAAACGAAAGTATCCAGCTAAAAGTATGGCAGTATGATGTAGACAATGCAGGCAACATCAGTAATAAAAAACTCTTTGCATCCTTTACCGATCATGGCCTCGACGGCATGAAGTGCGATAAGCAAGGCAACCTGTACATCACGCGGTACGGCAAGGGCGCCATTGCAGTGTTCTCGCCGGCGGGCAAGCTGTTGCGCGAGGTACCTCTGACAGGAAAGAACTGCAGCAACCTGGTATTCGGCGGCGAGCAAGGCAAAACAGTGTACGTAACACTCCAGGACAGAAAAGGTTTAGAGTATTTTGTGAATGATATAACAGGTAAATAAAGTCATTGGGTCATTAGGTCATTGAGTCAATAAGTTATTATCGAAATCAATGACGACGCCCTAATGACCTGACGACCTAACGACCTAATGACCCAATGACTTTATGACCAATGACTCAGTCCCTCAAAGACCACATCGCTCGATTGCTTTCTGCAACCACAACGCCTGTATATAAACCGGTGGGCGGTGGCTGCATTAACCAGACCTGGCAGGTAACAGTCGGCAGCGATAAATTTTTTTGCAAGATCAATTCAGCAAGCCGTTATCCAGGATTATTCGACAAAGAAGCAGCTGGGCTTAAAGCACTGAGCGATACGGGATGTATACGATGCCCCTCTGTAATAAGTGTTTCGCAATTGAACGATGAGCAGGTATTGTTGATGGAATGGATAGAGACCGGATCCCGCCATCACGAAATATGGGTGCAATTTGGAAAACAGCTCGCCAGCCTGCATACCTGGAAACACCCCGTGCATCCCGAAACCAGGTTCGGGTTCGATCATAACAACTACATGGGTTCGTTGCCGCAATCGAATACATTTACCAGCGATTGGCCGACCTTCTTCATGGAACACCGGCTGCAACCGCAGGTAGAAATGGCCCACAGCCAGGGCCTCTTAAATGCTGCTCATTTGGCCACATTCGATAATATCTATAAAAAGCTACCCGAGATCTTTTCTCCAACAGCCGCTTCGTTATTGCATGGCGACCTGTGGAGCGGTAATTTTTTATATGGGCCCGATTCGCAGCCCGTGCTCATCGATCCCGCAGTGTATTATGGCCACCCTGCCATGGATATTGCCATGACCTTGCTCTTCGGAGGTTTTCACGAAACATTCTACGAAGTATATGAGTATTGGGCGCCTGCAGCCGAAGATGACTATCCCGATGATGTAGATTTGTGTAGTTTATACCCATTGCTTATTCATTTGAATTTATTCGGGAAAGGGTACTTGTCGGACATTGAATCCCGTTTACGCAGGTTTCGCCAATAAATTATATCTTCAAACGCAAAGCATCTGATCCGGTGCTACCTTCAAACTTCAGAAAAAGTATCGACCAATAATTTATGTTAGCTGTTACTATCCTGGGAAACAATTCCGCCCTACCCGCATACGATCGCCATCCCACGGCGCAGGTAGTAACACTGGACGAGTACCTGTTTTTGGTCGATTGCGGAGAAGGTACCCAAATGCAATTGTCGCGCTATAAAATGCGTCGCAGCCGCATCAGCCACATCTTCATCTCCCACCTGCATGGCGATCATTATTTCGGGCTCATCGGTCTTATTACAAGCATGGGATTGATGAACCGCGAGCAAGACCTGCACCTTTTTGCACCCGCGCCATTAAAACAAATGATAGATTGGCAACTGGACATTGCAGCCACTGCCCTGCCCTATACATTGCATTTTCATCCATTGCAAGGCGAAGGAACGATCATTAAAACAGACAAGTTCGAAGTAACAGCGTTTAAAACCTTTCACCGCATCGATTGCTGGGGATTTCGCTTTGCACAGGTAAAGCCTCCGCGAAAAGTGAACCCTGTTAAAGCAAGGGAACATGAAATTCCCGCAGCATTCTTCGACCGGCTGAAACAGGGAGAAGATTATCGCAAGCAATCGGGCGAAATCGTACAAAACGAATGGGTCACCGATGCAGCGCCGGCGCCAAAGTCGTATGCTTATGCAGCCGACACTATTTACCATGAGACCATTGCTGAAAAAGTATCCGGCGTAGACCTGTTATACCACGAGGCCACTTACTTAAAAGACCTGGAAGACCGCGCCACTGCACGTTTTCATTGCACCAGCGAGCAGGCGGCGATGATTGCGCAAAAAGCAGGCGTGGGAAAATTATTACTGGGGCATTTCAGTTCCAAATACGAAAAACTGGAGGCCTTTGAACTGGAAGCGAGGCGGGTTTTTCCAAATACGGAGTTGGCGTTGGAGGGAGTGACGTACCGTGTGTGAGTTACCAGGTCAATAGTCATTAAGTCATCGGTCACTGGATCGATGGAGACTTCTAACAACCTTAATGACTTAATGACCTATTGACTCAATGACTTTTTACAGCCACTTGTAAAATAATGGAAACTCCTGCCGCCACGTTGGCTCGTTGTGCTGGCCTTCTGCATTGATCCTTACTTCCATTTTGCAGCCGGCCTTCATGCGCATGCTCTCAAATACCTGCAATGTTTCTCTTACAAGTTCTTTGCTTTCCTGTTCGCCGGCATAAAAATAGATCCTGCTTTGCCGGTGCGTGGAAGGTTTTACCAGCTTTTGTATGTCTGCAACCAGTTCGGGTGCAATCCAAAACGAGGGGGAGAATACCCCGGCCACTCCAAATACCTGCGGGTATTTAACAGCGGCATACATGGAAATGAGTCCTCCCATCGAGCTGCCCGCTATCATGGTATTCTTTTTATCTCTTAATGTGCGGTACCGGCGGTCTATATATGGCTTCAGTGTTTTGGTAATGAAGTCTACGTATTGCTTTCCTTCTCCTTTGCCGAAGCGGGTATTGTCGTAAGGATTGTATTCATTCATTCGCTTCAGCCCGCCGTTATCGATGCCGACAACGATACATTGTTTCCAGGATGTGTCCAGCGTTTCATCGATGCCCCATTCGCCCGCAAATGCGGTTGATTCATCAAACAGGTTTTGTCCATCGTGCATGTACAGTACACGGTACCGCTTGGTGCTGGTGGCATAGTCCTTTGGAAGGTAAACCCAGATCCTGCGGGTGCGGCTGAGTTGCGGCATATAAAAAGCTGTGTCCACAACGCGCACGCTGGAGCTTGCCGTGCGCTTTTTTACAGGCGGAGCGCCGCTGGCCCAACCGCCGATGGTGAATTGCAAAGTAGTATCGGATGTTATCGTGATCCTGCGGTTGGCAATGTTATTGCCATTAGCGCTTAGCTCAACCGTTTCCCAACTGCCGCGGGTGAATTTGAACTCGTAATCGCCCGAGGGAATATTTCTTAGCGTAAGCGAGAAAACGCCCTGCTCATCTTTACGCAGCTTAAAAGTTTCGTCAGCGGGGTTCCAGCCGTTGAAGTTGCCCGCGACGTAAATGTTTTCGGCATTGGTGGTTGCGGTCAGCGGCGCCAGTTGAATACGGACAGTATGTTGCGCTGTCATTTGCGAAGCAACAGATACGGCCATTATCAACATAAGCGTTCTCATAGTTTACCTGGTTAAATATTTTGCAACGCGGCTATGCAACGCATCGCTGAGCGGCGTGAGCGGCAGCCGCAAATAATTTTCGACCAATTGCTGTTCATGCAAAAATGCTTTTACGCCGGCCGGGTTGTTTTCTGCGAACAACAGTTCATAGCCTTCGATCAACTTGTCGTTGATGGCTTTGGCCGCTTTAAAATCTCCGTCGAGGCAAAGCCTGGTCATTTCAGAAAAATATTTCGGAAAGCAATTAGCCGCTACGCTGATAACTCCATCCATGCCGCAGGCTATTTGCGGCAGCACCAGGTTATCATCGCCGCTTACTACCAAAAAATCGTTCGGCCTGTCCCGAAGTATCTGCATGCATTGCGACATATCGCCGCTGGCTTCCTTAATACCGGCCACGTTGGCTACTTCGTTGGCAAGGCGTAGAGTGGTGGCGGCATTCACGTTGCGGCCGGTGCGGCCGGGAACATTGTATAATATCAGCGGCTTTGCCGAAGCTTCGGCCAGTGCTTTGTAATGATAGTACAATCCGTCTTGCGAAGGTTTGTTGTAGTAGGGGCTTGCACTTAGCACCGCGGCTGCTTTTTCTACAGGAAAAGTTTCGATGTCACGGATAAGCTCATGCGTATTGTTACCGCCGATGCCTATCACTACCGGCACGCGGTTGCCGGCTTTTTGGAAGGTGTAGTTGGCCACGTCCAACTTTTCTGAACGGTCGAGCGTAGGTGTTTCACCCGTTGTTCCGAGGGTAACGAGGTATTCTACCCCGCCTTCGATCACAAAATCGATGACCCTGCCGAGCGCATCGTAATCGATGTCGAAATTATTTTTGAACGGCGTAACAAGCGCTACACCTGTTCCTTTGAGCGTATCACGTAATGGCATGTGAGATGGAGATTAAGACTGGTTTTGATTTTCATTCACGCTTTCCGGCCTGTGTTCCGGTTCTGTTACATATGCTTCCGCAGGTATTTCATCCCAGAAGCCCATGCGGCAGTATTTATCGATCCGCTTGTTTACCCGGTCTTCGGGAGAAAGCTGTTTCAGCTCGCGGATAGCATTCACGATATAAGGTTTTAATAAAGCGGCTGCTTCATTGTAATCCCAATGCGCGCCGCCTATCGGTTCGGGAATGATGGCATCTATCAATCCGAATTTATGCATATTGTCTGCCGTAAGTTTCAATTGATCTGCCGCTTTCTCTTTCATTTCCCAACTGCGCCATAAGATCGAGCTGCAGCTTTCAGGGGATATCACGGTGTACCATGTGTTTTCGAGCATGAATACTTTATCGCCCACGCCAATGCCGAGCGCGCCGCCCGATGCGCCCTCTCCTATGATAGCGCATATGATGGGCACTTTCAGCCTGCACATCTCATATATATTGCGGGCGATGGCCTCGCCCTGTCCGCGCTCTTCGGCTTCCAGTCCTGGATAAGCGCCAGGCGTATCGATCAATGTAACTACCGGCTTATTGAATTTCTCGGCCAGCTTCATCAGGCGCAACGCCTTGCGATAACCTTCGGGATTGGCCATACCGAAATTGCGCATCTGGCGCATTTTGGTATTGATGCCTTTTTGCTGTCCAATGACCATTACGGTTTGTCCATCCAATTGTGCAAACCCGCCGATCATTGCTTTATCGTCCTTCACATTCCTGTCGCCAAACAGCTCCACGAAATTCGTGAACATCTTTTCAATATATTTCTGCGTATATGGCCGGTCGGGATGGCGGCTCAATTGCACCTTCTGCCAACTGCTCAGGTTTTGGGTAATTTCTTTACGTCGCTCTATAACATTGGCTTCCAGTTCCTTGATCATTTCGCTGTAATCCACCTTGGTCTTCTCGGCTTTCTTCTTCAAATCTTCTATATCCTCGAAGAGGTCTTTGATGGGCTTTTCAAAATCAAGGAACTGTCGGTTTTTATCTTGCGGCATAAGCGGGCGGGTATGAGGTGTAAAAGTAATTCGAAAGTAATAAATGTCGATAAATTCATTTCAATGCTGTCTGTTCAACTGCCGGACGAATTATTACAATTTGTACATTTAGGCAAATCATACCAGCTTATGAAAGGTTTAGCATTGGCCGTATTGATGTTTTGTCAGCTCGTGGTATTTGCCCAACGCAGCACCTCCGTTTCCTTCGAAAAATGGATCAGCCTCAAAGGAACTGGCGGTCCGCTGGTATCGCCCGATGGCAAAACCATCGTGTACTCCGTAACCTCCACCGACTGGGCCAATAACAGCTATGATACCGAATTGTGGATGGTGCGCGATGGTGGCGCTCCCGTTCAGCTCACCCGCACTGACCGCGGCAGCAGCTTCGGCGCAAGGTTTACGCCCGACAGTAAGTTCATCAGCTTCCTGGCTGACCGCGGACAGAAAACCCAGATCTACCTCATCTCCGTTCATGGCGGCGAAGCCATGCAGTTAACGAAAGACGAGGACGGCATAAACAATTATGAATGGAGTCCCGATGGCAGCAGGATCGCGTATAGCAAACCCATGGCCGACAGCAAGCGGGATAAGACCATGCGCGAACGGTTCGGTGCCTTTGGCGTGGAAGGAGAAGAATATAAGCTAAATCATTTGTGGATATTGAATTATAATTACGACACCGTGGTGCTGGCAGGACAAGTGCCGTGTTATCCGGTCAAAAAAGATTCAAGTTCCGCTGATTCACTCGCCAAAGTAAAAGCACAAGGCTGCGTATCGCTGCCCGTTGCAAAGCAATTGACACAAGGCGATTTTACCGTAGGCGGTTATGCCTGGCATCCCGATGGACAAAGGATCATATTCAACAGGCAAGCCAATCCGCTCATCAATTCAGGCATCACAGCCGACATTGTGCTGATGGATGTCGCTACAAAAAAGATGACCACGCTGGTAAGCAATCCAACCGGGGACTTTTTCAGCCGCTGGAATCCCCAGGGAACGGCCTTTGTATATAGCAGCGCCGTCACCGACTCAACCAGCAATTACTATAAAAACAATCGCCTTTTTATTTATGATATGAATACCAATTCGAGCCGTGAAATTGCAAAGGACATCGATGAGAATAAGTTCGTATCGGATTGGAACAAGCACGGCCTGTTCGTAGGGGCGCTGGAGAAAACGAAACAAAAGATATTCACGGTCGATCCGGCATCGGGCGCATCAACGCCCCTTCCCATCGCGCTGGACCTGGTAGGCAACATTTCATTCAGCATGAATACCGACATCGTTGCGGTGTCTGGAAGAAACTATGCGGACCTGAATGAGATTTATACAGGTACTTTCAATCAACCGCTGACGAAGGTGACGAACAATTCTGCGCAAATTGCAAATTGGAACACGCCGGTGAATGAAGTGATATCCTGGAAAAGCAAAGATGGAGCGGCAATAGAAGGCGTACTGCTGAAGCCCAGGAATTATGATCCTGCAAAAAAATACCCGCTGCTGATAGTTATTCATGGAGGCCCTACCGGCATCGACTTACCCGATCCTACTCCCACCTATGTGTATCCCATCATGCAATGGGTTGAAAAAGGCGCATTGGTATTACGCGTAAATTATCGAGGCAGCGCCGGTTACGGTGAAAAGTTCCGGTCGCTCAACGTGCGCAACCTGGGTGTCGGCGATATGTGGGATGTGGTGAGTGGCGTAGAGCACCTGCAGAAAAAAGGAATGATCGACACGGCGAGGATGGGAGTCATGGGCTGGAGCCAGGGTGGTTATATCTCGGCCTTCCTTGCCACCAATACCAATATCTTTAAAGCGATATCGGTTGGCGCAGGCATTTCCAATTGGGTAACCTATTATGTAAATACAGACATCACCCCGTTTACGCGCCAATACTTGCAGGCCACTCCATGGAACGACATGGCGGTGTATTTAAAAACATCTCCCATGACAAACATCAATAAAGCGCGTACGCCTACGCTTATACAACACGGTGAGTTCGATCGCCGTGTGCCCATCCCAAATGCGTATGAGCTTTACCGTGGGTTACAGGATCGGGGCGTGCCTTCCAAACTGATCGTGTACAAAGGTTTCGGGCACGGCATCAACAAGCCCAAAGAACGCCTTGCCGCGGTTTGGCATAACTGGCAATGGTTTAACAAATATGTTTTTGGCGAGGCAGAAGAACCCATGCCGCTTGAATAATTATTAATTAGTGATTATTAATTATTCACCCATGAAATCTTCTATTTTCAAGCTGTACTATTCACTCCGTATTGGCAAGAGCAATATCGATGGCAAGGGCGCCTATGCACGGGAAGCCATACCGGCCCGCAGAAAAATCGGTGACCTGGGCGGCGTAATCATTTCACAACGCGAAGCAAGGCGCATTGCAAACAACAGCAAACGCGTTGCGATTGTTGAATTTGGAAATGGAAAGGCATTGAACGCGGCAATCAACAGCAATGCATTGCGGTACGTTAATCATTCATGCAGTCCGAATACTTATATGCGTGTCGCGCACAACCGCGTGGAGTTTTATGCTTTGCGTTCCATTCGATACAATGAAGAATTGACCTGCGATTATGGTGAAACGCATCACGATGGCAAGCTGCCCTGCAAATGCGGAGCGCCAGGTTGCCAGGGTTTTATTTAAGCTGGAAGAAAAGAATGATTCCGATACCCGCCACGCCGCCGATTACCGAGGCAACTGCATCCATGATCTCATGATATCCATGACCGGTGATCTTGGAAAAGAGCTCGAAGCCGTAGCTGATGACAATCACCAGCACAAATGCGAGCAACGTGGCCATTACCAATTGCATAGGCAGCAGCCACCAACCAAGGGCTTGTAATACCACGCCCATAACGATGCCGGCGAAGAAATGACGCCATTTGTCAGGTTGAATTTTCCGAGCCATTAAGAGGAATCAATAAGGGGAAAGGAGTTATGCGCGATGTTTTAGATGAGTGCGCCATCGAACCGGTAATCAATTGATCCAGGAGTAAGCCGATATTGGACAATTAAAGGATAACTGTTTGCTTCTCAACCCTTTCCAGACCCACCAACATTCATTGACTTTTTCATTTTTGTGAATTTGAATTATGAAGTTACAATTTTATTTACAAAGATTAAATAAGTGTCACCGGGTATGAGGATACCTTGTGAACTACTCAATTTTATCTCCCCTCCGGCACTGCTGAACTTTAGCTCGTTCAGCGTTACTTCCGACCTATCAACGACGTTTGAAAGGTCTATATTATTATTGATGTCAAAAAATTCCAATCTGTAGCGGTTATCAGGGTTTTTAACGATTATTTCGTAACCGCTGTACACGCTGGTGATGCTTACTATCCAGGTCTTGTTAATCTTCATGGAGTTGATGGACTCATGAATCCGTTGCACATTATAAATTGGTTCAACGGGTAAAGGTTTGTTTATTTTCTTCATCAGGCGTTTTTTTCCTATATCATCTTCCTCTCCCAGGTATTTTGGGTCATCAAGGAATTCGTCCTTGTATTCCTTTCCGTTTACATTAAATGTTTTGATTTCGATGGAACTCTTATCCCCTTTTTCCATCAGTTTGTCTACATAAACAAACGCTTCTAACTGAATAGCATCACCATTCGATTTTATCTGGTAAGACTGGGATTCGAGCATCCTGAAATGATTTTCATCTTCCCAGAAGATTTCCAGCGTTAGTTTGAAATGTTCCCGGAGATGATTGAACTTGTCAGGCTCGGGAAGAA
Source organism: Chitinophagaceae bacterium (assembly GCA_035628135.1). Taxonomy (GTDB): domain Bacteria; phylum Bacteroidota; class Bacteroidia; order Chitinophagales; family Chitinophagaceae; genus DASPKM01. The sequence goes on from DASPKM010000006.1 coordinate 836,122, forward strand.
AACGTCCAACGAGTTTTTTCAATTGCTGTTGCGACATATTGGAAAACTGCACACCGAGATACTCTTTGTACGACTGGTTAAATTTGTCGAAGTGAACGAACGGACTCTGCTTTTTTAAATATTCAGAAAACGCACTGCTCATATTTTCCAGCGGCACTTTAATAACGCTGGTGGCACGATATGCTTCTTCTACGTCGTAGTCAAACCTGTTTAATTTTACAGGAACGTATTTGCGATAATGCCTGACGACATTAATTTCGTTAGGTCCTGCATAACTGATATCGAGTAATGAAAAACCTGACTTGTATTTTTCAATATCCCCTTCAGGATTGCTGAATGTAGATTTCGAGTTAACGAAATAACATGCTTGGCCGGTATCGCTAAGTTCACGGTCGCGTGATTCATGGGTGTGACCGCAAAAGAGTATGCTGAACTTTCCCCTCCGCAAGAGGTTTTTTATTCTCCTTTCCTCACTGTTAGAAAAGAAACCCTCTTCCAGCGGGTGGTGAAACAAGGCAATGTTGAAATCTGTTTTGCCCTCAAAAGCAGCATTGGCGCGCCGTATCTGGGAATCGCCAAATACCAATTTTGGTCCGCCGCCGTCAGGAAAATGATCGAGCTTATGATGGCACGTCCAGGCCGAATTAAAAGCAGCTATACCAATTCTGGCATTTCCAAACTTGAATGTAAATAAGGTTTCAAAATTTGAAATGTCTACGGTTTCCTCAGCTACAGGTTCCAGCTTCTCGGGTAAGTTATTGAACCCCTCATAGAACTTTTTCTCAAAATCCTTGAAATTCTGTAATCCTTTAAAATCGTCAGTAAAATTGATCCTGTTCTCAGCAATTCTCCAGTCTATATCGGTAAGACTGGCATTTTGCCTGGTATCACGTAGCGTTGACAATACGTTCCTACCACTCACGCCGGGAGGGTCCTGTACATCATGGTTGCCCGGAATGATAATAATACGGTTATTTTTTAGCTGGAGCCTTTTAGCAAGCTTATCCAGTATTTCAGTGTGAACAGCATCAAAACAGTCTTTATCCCTGAAAGATGCTCCACCCTTATCTACCAGATCCCCGGTCACAAAAACAAAGTCAATCTTCCTTTCCTTGTGTTCATCCGCTAAACTTTCTAATAAAGCTTCCAGAAGCTCATCGAAATAATTCACATCCCTCGAAAAATGCAGATCTGAAATATGAGCTATTCTCATAAGCAGGTTTTAATAGCATTGCGCGTTTCAGCGGAGGCAGCGACTAATGTCCAATTGGTTTAAAACCATTAAAATAAGGAATAAATTAAATTAATATTACAGTAGAAACACGGTTTTTTTTACCACCGTCTTCATAACCAATGCGCTTGTTCCTTTCATCTTTCCGTTTTGGCAATCACCCGCAACACCTGGTGCGCTTGGCCAACAGTAATAAAAGAGCTGCTGTTATTGCCAATGCCTGTGATGAAATGCCGGAAAACGACAGGCAGATCCGCGTACGCCAGGAGATAGGACTGTTGCAGGAACTGGGATTTTTTCCGGGAGAAATTGACCTGCGATCGTACTTCAACAATCCGCATCGGCAGCAACACCTAATCAAGCTGCTGTCTACCGTGGGACTAATTTGGGTGCGGGGCGGCAATTCATTCGTGCTGCGCAGGGCCATGAAGGCGAGCGGCTTCGATGTGATGATCACGGGACTCGTGCAGCAGGATGCGGTTGTATATGGCGGCTATAGCGCCGGCGCCTGCGTAACCGGACCAACCCTGGCAGGAATAGAAATGGTAGATGATCCACACACGGTGCCTGAAGGTTATGATGCAACCGTGATATGGGAAGGACTGAACCTTGTACCCTACGTGATCGTGCCACACTACCGGTCCATACTTCCTGAATCGGCGAAAGTAGAGCGGTTGTTGCAACATTACGTTGACCGCAATATATCGTTTAAGCCTCTCCGTGATGAGGAGGCAGTGGTGGTAAACGGCGACCAATCATTCTGTGCGTAGACTGTTTACCGGGTTTGCAGAAGCGGCCTTTAAAGCCTGCACCGACACGGTAGCCACGGCAATCACCAGCGCCACCAGTCCCGACACCAGGAATACCCACCAACCGAGACTGATTCGGTAAGCAAAATCCTGCAGCCATTGATACATGGCCCATCCAGCCAGGGGAAATGCGATGAAGGCAGATATGATCACCAGTTTTACAAACTCTTTCGAAAGCAGGGCTACGAGGCTGTTGACCGAAGCGCCCAGCAGTTTCCTGACGCCAATCTCTTTCACGCGCCTTTCGGCGGTGTAAGCGGCCAACCCGAACAATCCCAAACAGGCGATAAAAATCGACAGGATGGTAAACACAGTAAACACGGTACCCAATCTTTGCTCTGATTGGTATAAGGATGCAAACTCGCTGTCGAGGAAACTGTAGTCAAATGGCGTATTGGGCGCGAACTGCTTCCAGGTGTTTTCTAACCTGCTTAGGTAAGCGCTGATATCGCCCGGCTTTACTCTCACCGCTACATAAGCAATGCCCAGGTCGTATGTTTGAGATGTGGCATGGAACAGTGCAAAGGGCTCTACCATGGTGCGCAATGATTGTATGTTGAAATCCTTTGCCACGCCTATCACCTTAAACTTCTGGCTATTGCCCGGATAGTCGAGATATTTTCCAACAGGGTTCTTCCACCCTATTTGCCGTATGGCGGCTTCGTTTAGAATTACCGATGCGGAATCGTTGAATGCTTTTGAAAAATTTCTTCCTTTACTGATCTGGATGCCGAGTGTAGGTACAAAATCATCGTCTACCACAAAAGAAGAAAGCCCGATTTCCTTGATGATGTCCTTGTCATCGTCCATTGGTTCGGGAATATATTGGTCGCCGAAGTTCACCCTGGTGGGAATGCTGCTGGTAACGCTGGCATTTACCACCCAGTTCATCCTGGTAAGTTCTTGCCTGAAGGCCTGCTGGTTGCCGATTCGGTCGGTATTGGCAATGATGATCACATTTTCCTTATCGAGTCCCAGGTTTTTATTTTGCGTAAACCGTAACTGCCGGAATACGACGATGGTGCATACGATCAATCCTATCGAGATGGTAAACTGAAAAACGATCAGCCCACTGCGTATGAGGCGTGCGCCCATGCCGCCGCTGAACAGCTTCATCCCTTTCAAAACAGCTACAGGCTTGAATGAAGTAAGATAAAACGCGGGATAGCTTCCGGCAAGCAAGCCCGTTAATGCAAACAGGAGGAATAAAAATAACATGATGTAGCCGCTGAACAGCAGGTCAAGCTCAAAAGATTTGCCGGCGATTTCATTGAAAGGCTTTAACAATAGCGCAACCAGTATCAATGCCAATATGGATGCGATGAAACTGTACAACAGCGCCTCTGCCAGGAACTGTTTGACCAGTTGTGATTTTCCCGAGCCCAGTACTTTGCGTATCCCGATTTCCTTGGCTCTTTTTGCCGCCTGCGCGGTGGAAAGGTTCATGAAGTTTACACAGGCCAGGATGATGATGAACAGTGCAATGGCAGAAAAAATATACACATATTTAATATTGCCCAGCGTAGTTAGCCGCGATCCGATGCCCTGCGAATACAGGTGTACAGACGTGAGCGGCTGCAAGCGGTATTCCAGCTTACGCCCCTGCTTTACAAAATCTTCGTAGGTTATAACATTTCTTCTGAAAGCGTATTTCTTTACGATCGCGGGCAGTTTGGCTTCCAGCTTTGCCATCGATGCCTTGTCTACCGGCACATGCTCTTTTAGTTTTATATAAGTAGTTATCTGCAGCCACATCCAGTTCCAGCTTCTTCTTTTTACATTGTCGTACGTAGAGATGGGCACCAGCATATCGAACTGCAGCGACGATTGCGGAGGAATATCGTCGAGTACGCAGCTTACCGTAAACGGCCTGCGTTCACTGTCGAACAGCAGGGTTTTGCCTATGGCAGAACTGTTGCCAAAGTATTTTTTTGCCACTTGCCGGGTTATTACAACGGCATCCGGCCTGGTGAGGCAGGTGGCGGCATCGCCTTCTATAACCTTGTAATCAAATATCTCCAGGAAGTTGGAGTCTACTCCCCACAGTCTTCTCTCGGTGAAATATTTTACCCCGCGGCTTCCTTCTTCGTACCGCACCATCAGATCGCCGGGGCGGTATATCCTTGCATAGGTTTCTACCTCGGGAAATTCATCGTGCATAGTAGGGCCGATGGCGGCACCGGTATTGCCTGTGGTAAATTCCTGGCCATTGTCAATGCCCACCGTATTTACCTGGAAAATGTGGTCCGCTCTTGTGAAAAAGCGGTCATATTTTAATTCATCCTGTACAAAAAAGAATATGAAGACCACTGCGGCAATGCCGATGGCGAGCCCTGAAATATGAATGACGCTGTTTACTTTATTGCGGCTCATGTTCCGCCAGGCTATCAGCAGTAAGTTTTTGATCATGGCGATGGTTTTAAGGAATGATATCAAAAGGTAACAAATTATACGAAAACCTTCGTTTAAAGGTTGCCTGAATTATTACCTGCCATTTGCCACTGTTTGTTACCGTTGATAACATGTTCAGGGCTGGTGCCGGGCACGAAACTTCGCCATTGCATAATTTAGATTAAAACTATTGTCATGAAATGGACAACCCTGCTTTCCTTGCTGGCTGTATTACTCGCGGCCTGCTCGGGCAACAATACCAACATCACCGACGCACGCAAAACAGCCATTGAAGCAATAAAAAAAGCCGAAAGCGATTTTGCAAAAATGGCGGCCGAAAAAGGCGTCGCGGAAGCATTTTATTTTTATGCGGACAGCAACGCTGTGATCAAACGCGAGAACGACAGCCTGGTCCACGGAAGGGATGGCATCCGCAATTATTACTCCGACCCGCATTATGCTTCGGCCAAAGTGAGCTGGTCGCCGGACTTTACGGACGCTTCCGCCAATGGAGACTTCGGTTATACTTACGGCAGGTATAGCTGGGTTATTCAGGATAGCGCCGGCAAGTCCACCGAATACAAAGGCGTGTTCCACACCGTATGGAAGAAGCAGGCCGATGGCAACTGGAAGTATGTATGGGATTGATCTGGTTCCATGAAAATGGTTATTTTGCGCGACGGACGGCACAGAAACCGTATCCTCCCCTATACATGTTTAGAATATTATTTGTTGTACTTCTCCTGTTTGCCTGCGACAGGATCATAGCGCAGGACACATTACTTTTCCGCCTCTCTAATCCATGGAATACCGTAAAGGATCCCGCAGGGCAATTTCTCCGGAAAGCTGTATTGACAGACAGCGGATGGCTGACACTGGATTATAATTCCCGGAACATATTGGTTGCGCGCAGTTATTATACTGATACCAACTTTAGAACGAAGCTTCATTGCCATAAATATTTCCATGAGCAAGAGGGCTATTTCGAAGAGGTGCGTTGTTATCAAAACGGGCAGCTCAATGGGACCCGCGCCGGCTTTAATAAGAAGGGCGATACACTTTGGAGAGAGACGCTTTCAGCCAATACTATTATTGAAAGAAAACACTTTCCCGGCTATGAGTCGGAGGATAGGGTTTTTATAAAACTAGAAATGGGGACCAACTTTCCGGGAGGTGATGCGGGATGGGCAAGGTACCTTTCAGAAAATCTTAGGTATCCAAAAGAAGCAGTAAGGAAGAAAATAGAGGGAGCTGTAACGATCAGCTTCATTGTTTCAAAAGAAGGAAAGATAACAGACGTAACTGTTGTAAAGTCTGCCCATCCGTTGTTAGACAAGGAAGCGTTGCGATTAATCCAAAACTCACCCAACTGGACGCCCGCCGAACAAGGTGGCAGGCCCGTAAAAGCATACAAACGCCAAACCATTACCTTTAAATTGTAAGCATTTTAAATTTGGTGTTTATTCGACATGTTCGACCTGGTAAAAAAATCCATACAACAATTCGGGTCCTTTTCAGAGAAAGACCTCATGGAGGTGGTCAACCGCCTTCGTACCATGCAGCTCCGCAAAGACGCCGTATTAATTCCTGAAGGCCACGTATGCCGGGAATTCTATTTCGTGAACAAGGGCTGTTTCCGCCAGTATACCATCACCGACGAAGGCACCGAAGCCACATTGAATTTATATGTGGAAGAAGACTGGATGTTCGACTATAAAAGTTTTATATCCCAACGCCCTACAGACGCGGTTATGCAGGCGGCAGAAGACAGCGAAGTCCTCAGGCTGGACGCCCACGATTTTCATGACCTGGTGAAAATCTCCGATGGATTTTTCAGGATCGGCGTTATATTTCAACAGGCGATACAAAACCAGGACTATCAAAACAACAGGGTCACTCCCGAAGAAAAATATTCCTTGCTGCTGGCGCGCAAGCCGCGCATCGTTCAGAAATTTCCTTTGAAGCACGTAGCTTCTTACCTGGGCATGACACCCGAAACTTTGAGCAGGATACGACGCAAAATCATTTCTTGATCAGAATCAAGGCGAGGCGCGGGTTGAGCCGTTAGTTTGCACTCAACTAAAACCCGCCACATGAATCCCCAGTTTGAAAAAAATGCCGGCATAGCGCTTATTGTTTTTACCATACTGATGACATTTACCATGGTGCTTCACCCAGCCGGCGGAAGCTTTGAATATCTGTTGAAAGTAAAAATGAGGATCATTACCACACATGCCATTGCCTTGTGCTCGTTGCCGTTTGCGCTGGTAGGCTTTTGGGGATTGACAAGAAAGTTAGGAACTGAGTACCTGCTGTCTGTTTCGGCGCTTGCAACCATGATATTTGGATTGATTGCAGTAATGATGGCCGCTACGGTCAACGGGCTGGTGCTGCCGATATTCATTCAGCGGTATGAAGGCGCTTCTCCAGAAGTGATTGAATCGCTTAAACCCTTGCTGCGTTATAATTTCTCGATAAACAATGCATTTGATTACATCTATACAGCGGCTTTTTGTCTTGCCATATTGTTTTGGTCGATTGCGATCATCAGGACCAGAAAACTTCCGGTATCACTTGCTTATGCAGGACTGGTATTGTCTGTTATAGCCGCGGTGATATTTGAAGCGGGCTTTGCAGGTCACCTGGGCGGGTTCCGCTTGTTTGTAACGAGCATCGTGATATGGATCCTGCTGGTTGGCTTGTTGCTTGCACGGACGCGTGCTAATATTCCTTAATCCGGCGCGGCATTTATGAAAGCGGTTCCGGCCCCGGTGGCCCGCCGGCAGGTTTCGATCTGTCTGCCGGCAGCGGGATAAATTCCTTGTTATCGTTGGGAGGAAGTATGATGCGGCCCTGCTTCCAATCTTCCTTGGCTTGTTCAATGCGTTCCTTGCGCGAGGAAACAAAGTTCCACCAGATGAACCGCTCACCGAGTGGTTCACCACCTAACATCATTAACGTGGATGGTTCTTTTGCTGTAAATGCCGCATCATCTTCACTGGTAAATACCAGCATTTGTCCTGCACCGTATGTAATACCGTTTAATTCGATGCTTCCTTTGGCGATGTAAATGCCACGCTCGGAATGTTCTTTGGGCAATCCGAACCTGGAGTTGGCATCCAATACGGCATGCACGTAGAAAAGGGGTGAATGTGTTTTTACATCGTTGCGCAAACCGTACGCATTGCCGGCTATCAACCGCATCCATATTCCTTTGTCGGTGAATATGGGCAATTGCTCCGGTTTATAGTTATCGAATGCCGGGGCAGATTCCTCATCTCTTTCAGGCAGCGCCACCCAGGTTTGTATCATTTCCAATTCTCCGCCAGCCAGTGCGGCCGGGTCTTCGAATCTTTCTGAATGTGCAATGCCACGGCCCGCCGTCATCCAGTTCACTTCGCCCGGCCGGATGATTTGTTCTACTCCCAGGCTGTCCCTGTGTGTTACCTGTCCACCGAAAAGATAACTTACGGTTGACAGCCCGATGTGCGGATGTGGCAATACATCCAGTGACGTGGGATCGGCAGGCACACCGGTAATAGGCCCGGCGTGGTCCATAAATATAAATGGACCTACCATGCGGCGCAGCCGAAAAGGAAGAATGCGTTTAACTTTTACTGATTGACTGATTGCGGCGGAACGGGCTTCGATTACAAGATGCGGCATAATATCATTTATTGCTCGAAACCAAAGGTACGGATGAGCGCTATTAATTGGCAGATTGTGACATGCTGTACACCGGATAAGTACGCTAAGGTAAAATACCTTTGAAGCAAGCGCCACGATATATGTGTATCATACTCGCTTAATGATACCAGGCTTCAGCAATTAATTACCGTAAAAAGTTTAGAAGATGAAAAAACTATTGATAATCTTTTTAATTGCCAGTTCATGTAATATTTCCGAGGAAGGTCTAAAGGCCAAAGCCGAAATTGAAATTAAAAATGCAGACCTGGCAATGAGCGATCTCGCGGGTGAAAAGGGATTTTTTCAAGCTTTGCTTCAGTACGCTGAAGATAGTGTCATTATTCCAAGAGAAGGGAAACATCCCCTTTTTACCAAGCTGGCAGCAGACCAAGACTGGAAGGATAAAGGGATAATAAAAACCATCAGTTGGAAGCCAGTTAAGGTAGTCGCATCTCAAAGCGGCGATATGGGTTATTGGTTTGGATTCGCCACCTTTAAAGGAAGTGACACTGCCACTTACACAAATTATTGCACCATTTGGCGTAAGCAACAAGATGGCAATTGGAAGTTTGTATTTGATGGAGGAAATAACGTGCCGCAGCCAGACGCCGGCTTCCTGAAATAATTCATGTTAAATGGACACGTCACGCCGTTTACCGAAGATTTTCACAACGGCTTGCCGGTAACTGTTACCGATAGGTATTTCTTTCTTCTTGATTTCTACCGTATCGACGGTAAAAGCATCTATTTTATCCAGGGACACAAGGAACGACTTGTGCACCCTTATAAATCCTTCGGTTGATAGTTGTTTTTCCAGCATGTTCAAGGTTTGGTAGGTTATTATCTCTTTTTGTTCCGTAAACACCTTTACGTAGTTACCATACCCTTTAAAATAAAGAATATCGCTCAACAGCAATTTCATCATTTTCTTTCCCTGCTTGAAATATATATAAGAAGCGTTGGCTTTCTCTGCTTGCGGTTGGGTGTTGTTCGCCGGTACGTTCAGCCTGTTAAAAACCTTGGAAATGGCCTTCAGGAATCTTTGATAGGACACAGGTTTGATAAGGTAATCCACCACATCCAGTTCATATCCCTCGAGGGCAAACTCGGAGTATGCCGTTATCAAGATGATCAGCGGCCTGCTATCGAGGGTCTTCAAAAGATCGAGTCCCGACAGCTGGGGCATTTTGATGTCCAGCAGCAGCAGGTCGACTTTTTCTTTTTGCAAAAAATTGTACGCATCCAATGCGTTGTTGAACTCCGCCACAATCTCCACCTCGTCAATGTTCCGCATATAAGACCTGATGATCTCCACAGCGATCGGTTCATCATCAACCAAAAGGCATTTTATTTTCATACTGGCAACTTAGGCACATTCAGGTGTACTAAATGATGGTGATCTGAGTTTTGAATGGTCAACTGGTAATTGTCAAGATATAATAGTTTAAGCCTTCTGTCTACATTTTTCAAACCAAGTCCCGCCGGCTTATCATTTACCACCGCACAGCTGTTTTCAACGGTGAAGGTGAGCATATTATTATCCACTTCCAGGTCGATGCTGATCCATGCATTTCTCATCGATTCACTAAATCCGTGCTTAAAGGCGTTTTCGACAAATGGTAACAGCAAAAGGGGCGCAATACTAAAATTTTCCAGGTCCCCTCTTTTTTTGAAAAATATGTCAAATCCTTCCTTGTATCTTATTTTTTCAATCTCGATGTAGTTTTCAATATGATGAATTTCCTTGGTCAAAGGCGCGCTTGGCACATTTGCCTCGTAGAGCATATACCGCATAAGGTCGGAGAGCTTGAGTATCAGGGCTGGAGCCGCCTCTGACTTTGACAGCGCCAATCCATACAAATTGTTCAACGTGTTGAAGAAAAAATGCGGGTGTATCTGTGACTGCAGGAATTTTAGTTCCGAACGCAATTGTTCTTTTTCTGTTTCCTTTAATTGCTGTTGGCTTTGGTACCAGTGGTGAACCAGTTTCACACACAAGATGATCACCGCCGTTGGGTACATTCGTAAAAGTGTCTGTACAATAAATGTAAACGACCAATAGTTGAATGTTACTTCTGTGGTTTTGTCAAATAGCCGAAATATGTAAACATAGTACACGTACAGGTTGATCATGCGCTGGAATAGGGTTATCAAAATCAGCGATACGATGAAGCTTGCAAAAAACAGGAAATACTTTCTTTTAAGAAAGAACCTGGGAAAAAGAAAATACACGGTCCAGTACGCGATGATTATCTGGCCGATCAAAAAGAAGCTGTTGTGAAGAAAAGATTCGAAGTAGTTTGTTTTTCCACCCGACATGGTCGGGTACGCCAGTGTAGTAACAACAGCAAGCAATGTCCAAAACAGAATGTGAAACAGTATTTTCCTTTTTGCTAAATACCTGAGTCCAGGGAAGTCAACCATCATGACTTGTTATTCCCTAAATATCATACAATACAGTTTTAAGTCATAGCAAAACCCTAAAAAACAGGTTTTTTTATTTAAACGGACACTTTTCTTATGTGAACGCGTTTCAAATGCAGTTTTTTGGATTTCCTGTAATTAATTGAGCTGTTCAGGTAAAAGCTGAAAAAAGATAAAAAAAATATTTTTTCTTCAGGAGCATATCTGATTATTATGCACGGAAATCTGCCTATTACAATAAGATCTAACGATGACGGGATCCAGTTTTTCGATGGTCCTGATTATGCGGAATCGGACGCATTTCCATCATTCAGTTTAAAAACCGTGTTGGCAGGGCGCGTTGCATACCTGGTGGATGCGCGGCAAATTACAGTCGGTGCCGGGTATACCTATCTTACCTGCGGAGAACCGTGCGCAAACGGCATGTCAAAAACTGCGGGCAAGGTTAAGGTACTCAGCATAAACATTTCCAATGAAACATTTTCAAAAGCCGCCGACCTGCTACATAAGGAGACAGGACGTTACCAGGACATTTTTCTGAACGATTACTTTTGCTCACCTAATTTTTTTGACCGTGTAGCCAGGACCAATAATCATAATTGGAACACAAGGCTCGCGGTCCTCTCCGAAAAGATCCAACGAAACAATCCTGATCTAGGTTTTATAACCGAAAAATGGTTTATAGAACTCGCCAAAGAAATAATTGTCAGTGAGAGCGAATACTTTAATATGCTGTCGAACCTGGACTCATTGAAAAAACTGACCGCCCGGAAAGAAATACTGTCCCGATTATTGGAAGGCCGCAGCTACATTGACGAGCACTACCTGCGCAATCCTTACATATCTGAAGTTGCGGCCCATTGTTGCCTTTCGTTGTTTTACTTTTATAGAGCTTTCAGGCAAGCCTTTGGTGTAACGCCATATAATTATTGCCTGAGAAAGCGGCTTGTGTATGCCTTACAGCTAATGGCCAATGATGAAATGTCATACACCGATATCGCCTTGCGTTGCGGCTTTCCAGACAATTTCACGTTCAGCAAAGCCTTTAAAAGGGAGTATGCGCATTCGCCATCCAAATACTCAGCGCATCTGAAGCTTCTATATTCTTAGGTATTATCTTTGTCAGCCGTTTATCTAACAAATCTGTTATGGATTTTTCTATTAAAGAAATAGAACCGGCTGAGTTTGCCTGCGTGGTCGACTATTTTTTAAATGCAAGCGACGACTTTCTTGCCGGGATGGGCGTTGACCGGAATAAATTCTGGCCGAGAGAAAAATGGCTTGATCTGATGGATAAGGAATATAAAAAAGATATAGAACAGAAGGAGTTGTATTTTCTCATTTGGCAGGTCAACAACAGATCAATCGGGCATTCCAATATTAATAAGATCGTGTTCGGAAAGGAAGCTTACACGCATATGCATATCTGGCATCCTGAATACAGGAAAAAAGGAGTTGGCGAGTCATTGGTGAAACTATGCCTGGGCAGGTATTTCGAACTGTTTAAGCTTGAAACTATTTTTTGCGAACCATATGCATTGAACCCCGGCCCCAACCGCGTGCTTGAATTGCTGGGTTTTGAATTCATCAAACAATATGAAACAATTCCGGGGTGGACTGCTTTTCATCAGCCTGTTAACCGTTGGGCCATGTCGCGGGAGAAATATTATAGCTTGAATGGATGAGCTTACTGTGCAAAAAGCAGGTTTTGACATTACCATAGATTGCTGTCTGAGCCGTTTTGTTTTAGTTCCAAGAACATTTCGGGGGCATAAATCTTACATGAAATTAGCGTGGATTTTCCCAAGTGGGTTGAGCTATGGTTTATGCGCAACCATAATATTGCATCGCATATATCTTCCGTAGTGGAGAAGAATGCCACGAAAAAAACGGCGGTGATCTTTGGTTACATGCATATCCCCGCAATAAAAAAATATTTGCAGGAAATATCTTATTATAAAATTGTGCATTACTAGCGTGTATTATGAGATCACCGTACATGCTCTGGCAATTGATTCCTGATCCTAAACGGTAACCTCCAGGCAATCCGCACGATCTGCCCATTCTGTTCCCGGATATTGGTCCAACAGCGCGTTCCAAAAAGGCAACAGGTGTTCCAGGCTTTTGCGATTTGCATAAAACGCGGCAACACCAGCCCAATAATATGCTTCCTGCCTGATGTGGTGCCACCGGGTAGCACTGATGAGCTGCTTTAAAATCAATAGGGCTTCGTCGCTTTTTGCTCTACGCAGGAAAGACATCGACCGGCCCATCTCGAGTTCGTCGAGGAAATGCGTGGGAGATAAATAGCCCGTAACTTTTCGCATCTCGCTACCGTCCGGGGCATACACCATAAAAGTAGGTGTCCAAAGGAAAGGGCTGGTGAGATACATGTTTTTAAACTCGGGCTGAATGTTATGGGAATTATATTTTACAAAAATGTAATGCTCTTGTAAATAACTGATCACGTGCGGATGCTTGTATGTGGTATCGTCCATTTTCTTACAGCCCTTGCAGCCGGGAGACCAAAAATCGATCAGCAAAGGAAGTCGTTTTTCGCGTGCTTCTTCAAAGGCGGCCATTACAGTCCGCTCGTCATAATAAAACAGCTTTTTCATAAAAATATAAAGTTGAGGCTCAAATTTATCCTGCAACCATGTATAAACAAAACGAATATATTTAATACGTACTATGATTTTTATTAATACTTTTACAATACTATAAAGTGATTACACAATGGAACTAAGGCATCTGAAGATGTTGCTGGAGGTGTCAGAAAGTAAAAACCTGACCAGGGCTGCGGAAAGATTGTATCTCACACAGTCCGCGCTAAGTATCCAACTAAAGCAACTGGAGACGTTTTTGGACCTGCAGCTTTTCGTCAGGAAAGGAAAACTAATGCTGCTTACCAAAAAAGGCGAGGTGGTCCTGCAGCACTGCAAAAGAATATTATCACAGCTGGATCAAATGATGGAGGAGGTAAAAACTTTGAATGATAAAGAAGCCGGGCTGGTAAGCATTAGCACGGAGTGCTATACCTCTTATCCATGGCTATCGGCTTTTTTAAAAGAATTCCGGGCGCAATATCCAAGAGTTGAAGTAGAGCTCAATACCGCGGCAACCCGCTTTGCCCTGAAAAGCCTTTTAGAAAATGAGATCGACGTTGGCATCTTTGATAATGACAAGAGCGCAAAAGTGGAGTATACGCCTTTGTTTTCCGATGAGCTATTTGTGCTTGTAGCTCCTGACCACCGGTTGGCTTCGCAAAAATGGGTAGCCTCCGGAAAGCTTAAGGACGATAGTTATATCATGTACCAACTTCCCGAGGAGGAAAGTTCGATTTACAGGACGCTGTTCAAAAGCACCCGGCCCAAAAACATTCATAAGCTCGCGCTAACAGAAGGAATATTGGAGATGGTGAAAGCCGGTCTTGGATTTACGATTCAACCTAATTGGATAGCCTATGAGTATATTAAGGCAGGAACATTGGTCCCAATCAGAATTACAAAAAAAGGCATGCGACGAACCTGGTATGCAGGAGTACTAAAGGGTAAAGTGCACCCTCCTTACATTACTGATTTTATCAAAGCCCTAAAGCGAAGCATCAAGCAGTCGGAACCGGTGCAGTATATCAATCTTATTAAATGCATGGCATCCTGAAGCACACTTTCACCGAAAACGTCTTGGGCCGTTAAGATCACCCGGTAATTCCTGTACCAGATAGTAAAATATATTCTATTTCAATTTTAGCCAATATCATAATATTGCCCTGAAGTAAATTGAAAAGGAACGAAGTCACCGCGTCATTAACAGCATCAGTTTTATGAGATGGATCACAAGGGAGAAGCCAAGAATTGACCGGATAGCATGTCCCTGGTTAATTAAGCGTTTTATAGATGCTGAAGCAGAAATCATCTATGTGCCGTTTGATAAAGTGATAAGCGAGGCCGAAAGACTAAATGCAATTCCATTCGACATTCCCGATGTCGAATACACCCATTACAAAGACGAATGCACATTTGATTATTTTTTGAAAAAGCACAAGCTTTCCGATGCCGCACTTCAAACCCTGGCGGTCATTGTGCGCGGCGCCGACACAGACAGGCATCATATAGCCGCACAAGCTGCTGGTCTTTGGGCTATTTCCGCGGGACTTGCTCATAATTGCAATTCCGACCAGGAACTAATGGAAAAAGGCATGTTGATTTATGATGCGCTGTATAGTTGGGCAAGATTTCATAAGAGTGAAAAGCATACGCAACATCCTGCAGAACGTCTGCTGATTGAGGTCTTTGAAAAATTTCTCAAAGAAAAGCCTTCCAAAAAAATTCCCTCGTGGGCCAAAGAACTGAAAGAGCTGATCCAGGACCAGATAGACACCAATATTACGCTCAAGCAACTTTCTAAAGAACTCGATATTAATCCTGCTTATTTATCACGTGAGTTTTCAAAATACTTTAATGATCTTTCCTTCGGCGAGTACATCCGCAAGCTTCGTATCGACAAAGCCGTGGAATATTTAGATACCACCAATTACTCCTTGACCAAAATAGCTTACCTCACAGGCTTTTCGGACCAAAGTCACTTTACCCGGATTTTCAAAAAGCACATGAATGAAAATCCCTCCAGCTATAGAAAACGCCAAAAAAAGTAAGTCTTATACAAACCGTTATTTAAGTTCTATTTCCTGGGTTCCCGCAGCAGTAACATTGGCAAAGCATGCTATGCATGAATTGAACTATCGGTTATGCCCCAAAAAATCACCAGAGGGAAATGTAGTCCCCGAATAACACAGATGATGAAAGCATTTCTGTTACTGCTACTGATCAGTGTCTGCCTGTGTTCTTTAGCGCAGCAAAGAACACATTTCGCTGTACGAACCGAACAACCACCTAAAATAGATGGAAAACTGAATGATAGCTGTTGGCAAACCGTTACCGCAACGAAGGACTTTCTTACCAATGAACCGGTTTTTGGCAAGCCTGCCACCCAAAAAACAGAAGTGAAAGTTTTGTATGATAACGATGCGCTGTATTTAGCTTATTATCTATTTGACGATAATCCTGCGGGCATTATCAAATTGCTGGCTGAAAGAGACAAAACCGTCATCGCCGATGAGATGATGGTGGGCATAGACAGCTATAGTGAAAAGACACAAGCCTTTCGCTTCCAGGTTTCGGCAGCAGGGGTGCAGGCCGATCGTTTACAGTCACCTTTTATTCCGTCTGCAGACAGGTCCTGGGATGCTGTTTGGGAAAGCGCTGTTACCGTTGATGATAAAGGTTGGTATGTAGAAATTAAAATTCCCTTTTCTGCCATCCGCTTTCCCAATAAGCCGGTACAGGAATGGACCATCCAATTTGGAAGGTATGTAGGCAGAACAGGAGAATTTACAACATGGTCCCCTGTAAATCCCAATATTGGTGGAGGGGCCATGCGGCAATGGGGATTATTGAAAGGCATAGAAAATATAAAACCTAAAATCCGCTTGTCCGTATCACCTTACATTACCACGGGTTTACAATCCACGGCTTTAATAAACAAGCCTGACGGGAACAGTTTTTCAAATAAGATATTCTATGCCGGGGGAATGGATTTGAAATATGGCATCAACCAAAGTTATACTTTGGATATGTCATTGATACCTGACTTTAGCCAGGTCCAAAGCGACAATACAGTTTTAAACCTTTCCCCTTTCGAGGTACGCTACGATGAGCGAAGGCAGTTCTTTACCGAAGGCATGGATATGTTCAGTAAGGCCGGCATCTTTTACTCGAGGCGAATAGGCAGTACGCCATCTGGTTATTATTCACTAGGTGGCAAATTGCAGCCCGACGAAAGAATAATGGAAAACCCAACGGTAGCAAGGTTGATCAATGCGACAAAAGTAAGCGGCCGGAATAACAAGGGCCTTGGGATGGGAATATTAAATGCCCTTACACGCAAGATGTATGCAACCGTGGTAAACGATTCAACTGGCAATAAAAGAAAAATACTGACAGAGCCATTAACTAACTATAATGTGCTTGTGCTCGACCAGTCCTTGAAAAACAATTCGAAAATTGGTTTTATCAATACCAACGTGTTACGTAGCGGGAACAATGTAAATGCCAATGTATCCGCGGTTGATGTTGTCCTTAATTCAAAAGGAAACATTTACTCTTTTGCCGGTACCGGCATTTACGCTTACCGCAAAGGAGTGGGTCTGCCCGGTGGCAAACAACAAGGGTATAATTACAGGTTATCTTACGCCAAGGTCAGCGGCAATTTCAGGTTCGAGGTTTTGAACAAGGCAGTACAAAAGAATTTTAACCCGAACGACCTGGGAATATGGGGACAAACCAATTATATGTCCAGCCTGGCCTCTGTTAAATATTACTCTTACATTCCCAAAGGCAAGCTATTAAACTGGAATGCCAGCTTTTCTTATACTCACTCCAATGTGTTGGACGACTTCTCGTTCCAACGGACAGATATGGATTGGAGCTGCTATTTTCTATTTAAAAAATTTTCAAGCGTTTCTTTTCTTGTGAATTGGATACCCAATGGCATCAATGATATATATGAACCCAGGGTGCAAGGTAAACTGTATAAGCAACCGGCATCATTGGGGACCTTGTTAACGATAGGGACCGATTCAAGGAAAAAATCGCAGCTCAAATTGACGGGAGGCTTGCGGCAGTATCAATTTCCCGACAAGCATTTTTATCATACAGCCGGTATTAATCCTTCATTCAGAATAGGCAACAGGTCTTTTATCAGCTTTAGCAGCATTTACTCAAATGAAAACAATAATCAAGGCTACGTTTCTTCGTATGGAAGCGATAGCATAGTATTTGGTTTAAGGAGGGAAAGAATAATTGAGAACATTTTGCAGCTTCAGTACCTATTTTCTCCTTACAGTAACGTAAGCTTCAGGATCAGGGACTATTCCAGCAAGGTGGCATACAAGCGATTTTTCAAGCTTAGGGATGATGGTAGATTGGAAGGAATGAGTTATTCGAAGAACGCAGACATACATCTTAATCTTTTTAATATCGACTTGATTTATACCTGGCAATTCTCTCCCGGGAGCTTCCTTTCTATTTCGTGGAAGAATGATGTCAATTTTGATAATAAGAACAGGAACGATAATTATTTAAAGAATTTTTCGAATGCGCTGAACGTACCGCATAACAATTCCATTTCCATTCGCATCATTTATTACCTGGATTATTTACGGGTGAAAAATATTTTTTCTGACAACTAAAAACCGCATGTATGAAATGGATAACCCGGGAACATCCTAAAATTGACCGAATTGCCTGTCCCTGGCTGATTAAGAACTTTGTAGATAAGGATGCAGAGTTCATTTATGTAGCCAAAGAAAAAGTATTCGAGCAAGCCAAAGAATTGGGTGCCATTCCTTATGATATTGCGGGAGCGGAATACACTCATGTTGGGGATGAATGCACTTTCGATTACATCGTCCGGCAACATGAATTATCGGATCCCGCTATTCATGAAATTGCAACTATTGTAAGAGGGGCCGATACCGACCGTTTTGATCTGGCTCCCCAAAGTGCAGGGCTTTGGGCTATATCCGCCGGATTATCCTATAATCATCACAATGACCATGAATTGTTGCAATTAGGAATGAAAATCTATGATGCCTTATACAGTTGGGCGAAATACGTTCAGGAGGAAAAGCATGTATGGGACCCAAAACAGTCAACTTAGGTCAGGCTTAATATCAATTATAGGAGTTTGATCTAACAACTCAAGGCCAGATACCCGCAACGTATTATGGTCGATAGCAACAGCGCGGACAAAATGAATACCGATGGGATTGGGCCGATCGGGCGAGCGCGTAGAAAATATTCCTGTTAAAGCGGCATTCGGATCATTCCTGGGTTTTGTTATCAGAACGGTTCTGTCGGATTGGTGCAGCCAACTTAGTATGATCAATCTGTCGCCGGGCTGTATATCTTTTAAGGCCTGGATGAATTCCACGTTTATTTCGATGAGCGCTTCGGGAGCTTTTTCATTTTCCTGTAAGGGGCAGTCTTTTAGTTCTTTGAGCGGGGAACGTACGATGCCGATGGGGATGAGGGTTGGTTCCATTGAATAAAGGTAGTTCACCTCATATGAAAATATCATTTTCACCCCTGTCCGGCTCTTCTCAATTACCAGAATCGTTATTTTTAGAAACAATCCCTGACTTATTAAATACGGTAATTCTATGAAAAGATTGCTATCAACCGCATCTAATTGGAAATTGATCGTTCCCTTCTTTATTTTGTTTTGCCTGGCGACATTTGTGGTTTTTCCTGCCTACCATCAAAAGATGGTGACAGCCGCTGGCAAAGAGTTTCAAATTCTGGACACCAGGTTTTCCTATTCCATTACCGATGTACGCACTCTCTTTAATGATCTTGGGACAGAAGGAAGACAACTATACCGCTTCGTTGTCGGCCGAGTAGACATGATTTATCCTGTTATTTACGGAACGCTGATGGTGTTGGTGCTGGCTTTTTTGATTCGAAAGATGACGAAGCCTGATTCTTCGGCCATTTTAATCGCTTTGCTTCCGCTGGCTGGGGCTTTGTTCGACTACTTAGAGAATTTCAACACCCTTTCGCTCCTTAGCGCCTTTCCTGATTTAGCAATAGAAAGCGTAACAACAGGTGAAAAGATGACCCAACTGAAACAAGGCATTCTTTTTTTGTCTCTTGGTTTAATTATTGTCCTGACAGTCATTCTCGGCATTCGCAAATTGCGTAACCGCAACTCGCATCGCCAGGAACAACTAAATTTGCCCATATGAAGTTATATCAGGTACCATTGTTCTTGACCGTTTTGGTAACATGTAGTTTTGCCTGCTCTGCGCAAAGCTCGCTTTCGGGCCGGATAGACAGCTTGTTTCGAAGTTACTCAGACAGCGGGCTCGCCGGATCATTATTGGTGGTAGAGAATGACCAGGTTACTTTACGAAAAGGATATGGTTATTCCAATAACACCAGCAAAGCTGCGAATACTCCTGCCACGCTGTTTAATGTGGCCTCTATTGGAAAACAGTTTACGATGTATGCAATCCTGCAACTCGAGGCTGCGGGAAAGCTGAAGACGAGCGACCATTTATATAAATTCATCGGCCGCTTTGGCGATATGCGGGATAGTATAACGATCCTTCATTTGCTTCATCACCGTTCCGGTATGGTAAAACAAGGCACCGACTTGAATACTCAAAGCAGGGACGGATTCATCCAATCGGTAAAGCAGGCCCAGGCCGAGTCGGTCCCAGGGGAAAAATACCGTTACACCAATGCAGGCTATTCCATGCTGGCCGCGGTAGTGGAAATTGCATCGGGACTGCCGTTTGAAACGTACGTCCGCAAACATATTTTTATACCGCTGGGCATGCATAATACGGGTTATCCCTGGGAAAAGCATATTCCCAAAAACCAGCTTGCCACGGGTTACAATAGTAATAGAGAAGCATTGCCGGCAGAATCTGACCAATGGGCAAGCAGAGGGCCCGGCAACATGGTTACAACAATGGATGACCTGTATATATGGATCAAGGCATACGATAACAAAGCATTTATGCCGTCTCCTATCAGAGAACGGATTCTGCGAGATGCCCTGCCTGGCCAGGAAACATTTAGCTGGAATAAGGCAAGAACCAGCCGCGGCACACCCTTTTATCACAAGGGTGGTGGCAGAATCGACTTTGAAAGCCGCATGATGTGGTGGCCCGAGGACAAGGTTTTGGTGGTTTTTAGTTTAAATAACGATTATAATCTTGCCAGAAAACTGTTTACAGCTATCAGGGAAATGATGCATTGACAAGTTTGTTTAGTTCCTTCTAATTCCCGCACGCTTTTTCAGTTCCTCCACGGGCATATTATTAAAACGTCCCACTTGTTTGTTGCCTTTGTAAGTAACCACTTTCAGCATTACTGCATCCTTTGGCGGCGTGAGCGGCTCCGTATATTTAGGATAGAACCTGTCAGGAAACGAGTTATCGAAACTGTAGTAAATATCCAGCCCTTCAACCTCGGTGCTTAATGTTACCTGCACAAGGCTGTCCTTTGTCCTTTTCACGGTAAAAATAGGATCATAAACACTCGGCGCATACTTCACTTCTCTTTCATCAAACCGGGAAAAATGTGTTTCTACCTTAGCGAAAAAATGGTTCCAGTTCTTTTTTGCCCTCGGCGACCAAACAGATTCAGCAATGGCTAATGCCCGTGGCCACAACATATACTGGACCTGCCGGAAATTGTAGATCTGTTCTGTCCATAAATTACCCTGGCCACCTTTGATCAAATTGGTACGTACGCTATCAGGTTGCGGATCAAACTCGTAAGCTTTATTTAAGCGCAGCGAAGCGTAAATACGTGTTTCAATGATGGGATCCGCCTGCATGTAATCCAAATACGCATAAGTGGTGGGGCTCATCACTACTTCGTGCCCCATTCTCGCGGCTTCTATCCCGCCCTTCATGCCACGCCAGCTCATGACCGCTGCTGTAGGGGCCAACCCTCCTTCCATGATCTCATCCCAACCCATGAATTTTTTCCCTTTGGACAGTACGATTTTTTCCAACCTCTTTTCAAAATAACCCTGCACCTGCTCCATGGTCTTTAAACCTTCTCTTTTCATCAGTGCTTTTATTGCCTCATTTTTTTCCCAAAAATTATGCGGCGCCTCATCACCTCCCACGTGTATGTATTCAAATGGGAATAACTGCGCGACCTCTGTAATTACTTTATCCAGGAACGCATACACTTTTTCGTTGGCGGGGCAAAGGGTATTATCTACCAGCGCTATAGGCGGCGCGCCTCTTGACCAGTCCATGATCTGCTCACCGGAGCGGACAACATATTTGTCAGCACCTTTGGTACAGGACAATTCGGGATAAGAAGCTATGGCCGCAAGGCTATGCCCGGGTACATCAACCTCCGGTAAGATATTTACGAACCGTTCTTTTGCGTATCCTACAATTTCTCTAATGTCTTCGTGGGTATAAAAGCCGCCATATGTACGCGGTTCATTTGGCAACGGCTTGGAGAAGGTACCGAAATATCCTTCTTTTTTTACATTCCATGCACCCACCTCTGTAAGCTTGGGCAAGCTTTTGATCTGTATCCGCCAGCCTTCATCATCGGTTAAATGCAAGTGCAAAATATTGTACTTGTACCGCACCATATCATCGATAAAACGTTTGACCTCATCTTTTGTAAAAAAATGCCGGGCTACATCAAACATTAAACCCCGCCATCCAAAACGGGGATAATCCAATACCTCTACCGCAGGGGCCTCCCATTTTATGCCAGGCACAAACGCTTTTGATTCTATCTCTTTCGGGAACAGCTGTACCAGCGTTTGCGCACCATAGAATATGCCTGCAGGCTCGTTTGCTGTTATCACTATGTTTTGTGGAGTAATACTGAGCTGGTACCCTTCCTTGCCCAAAGTTTTGTTCACAACGCTATTGAGCACAAGCCGGATCGTGGGTGAAGCATGGGACTGAACAATACTTACCTTACTTCCTGAGGGTATGGTCAAGCGTTCTTTCAAAAAATTGATCGTCGTTTCGAGCTCTTTGTTAAGTGGCGCCTCTACAGTTATGCTTTCAGGAAGCGAAAACACACCACTTGTTTTTTGTATTGAAACAGGCTCTGGAATGATAGCGATGCCGGTAGTTACCTGTGATACGGCGGTGGAGCAAATAAAAATGAGCCAAAATAAAATTGAAGTAGTTTTCATTTTTAAAATTACTTAAAAAATGGAGCAGTAAAGGCCAAGGATATCCAACGCGGTACTTTCGAGCAATTCGGTGATTCAAAACCCGAAAATTCGGGTATCACCGATGTGCATCTCGAACTTGAAGTATTTTGGTGCTCTTTGAAAAGGTACAAACGAAAAAGCCCATCAAATCTACATTTGACGGGCTTTTGAAAACTTTGCTTTGTAAACCTGCGGACCGGACGGGACTCGAACCCGCGACCTCCGCCGTGACAGGGCGGCATTCTAACCAACTGAACTACCGATCCAACCTAAGACGTTTGTTAGCAACCTCATTCCTCCCCGGCAAACGCTCCGGAAAGGGTGGCAAAGATAGAAGATTTGACTCCCCGCACAAAAATTTTTTGATGCATTTTTCAAGTGTATTCTGCGTGCGACCGTAGCCACTTAATCCGCTGTTCAGAAACCGTTTAAACGCAAATAATTGTCCAGACCATTGATAATCCCGAACACCGTACTTATACTCCAAACACCCGCAAACCCACGGCAACCGAATTGTATCAATCTCCGTTTACAGGAATGGGCATAAATATATTGCCATGTTTTGGCTTTGATAAAACCCCCAAGAGTTCGTAAATTACTAGGCACGTTTTTCTTCACCTTCCACCCGGGAAAATTATGCGGCTTTGCGGTATCGGTTCGCCTATTTTATTGGTCACCTGCCTGGCCCTGTTAGCAGGCCTCGCGGCGCAATCGCAAATCTGCCCTCCCAATATCGATTTCGAAACCGGCACCTTCAACGGTTGGAACTGCTATACCGGCACCACCGTAGTGCAGGGTGATGACAACGTGATCCTGCTAAACAACTCCGGGCCGGTTCATAACAGGCATACCATGTACTCCCGCAATGCGGGCACCACCTTTGACCCCTATGGTGGTTTTCCCGTGATCTGCCCCAATGGAAGCGGCTATTCGGTAAAGCTTGGAAACAATACCGCGGGCACCGAGGCAGAGGGCATGTCGTATGAATTTACCATTCCACTAGGGCAAAACGTTTATTCCCTCATATATCACTATGCGGTGGTGTTCCAGGACCCTAACCACCAAATCTTCCAGCAACCCCGGCTGGTGCTGGAAATTACCAACGTTACCGACAACAAGCTCATTGACTGCTCTTCGTTCACCTTCATTCCTTATGGTTCGCTGCTGCCGGGATTTTTTGAATCGCCCAACCCCGGCGGAGATGTGCCCGTGTGGTGTAAGGATTGGACGGCGGTATCCATTAATCTGAACGACCTCGCAGGCAAAAGGATCAGGCTGTTTTTTAAAACAGCGGATTGCACGTTCAGGAGGCACTTTGGCTATGCATATATTGACGTGAACACCGAATGCAACAGCGAATTCGTTGGCGCGGCCTATTGCCCCGATGATACTGTCGTGAATGTAACTGCCCCGTATGGCTACCAGAGCTATACATGGTACAACACCTCGTTTACCCAGGTGCTGGGATCCACTCAAACCATTTCAATTGCTCCGCTTCCCGTTCCCGGCACAACGTACGCCGTAAAGGTGGTACCGTATCACGGTTATGGGTGCGTCGATACATTCTATGCCCGGCTGGAAGATACCTTAACTGTAATATCGAATGCAGGTGGGGACATGTTATCCTGTAACCACAGCGCTGTGCCTATCGGCGCCATCCCAAAACCCGGGCTGGTGTACAGCTGGAGCCCTACCATAGGACTATCGAATCCTACTATTGCCAATCCTACGGCAGCGCCTCCCAACACTACTACTTATGTTCTTACCACGCGGCACGACGGGGGAGGGTGCCGCAGTGTAGACTCGGTAGTTGTTACATCGTCTGTTGTGGATGATTCGCTGCAATTGGCGGGCAGCGCTGTTTATTGCGTTACCAGCGGCGACAGCGCGGTATTGACCGTACAGCCGGCCGACAATATACAATGGTATAAGGACGGCAGGATAATTCTCGGTGCAACGCAACGGGTATATAAGGTCACGCAGTCCGGTACCTATCATGCCGTGCTGTCGAACAACGACGGCTGCAGCACCAATACCCCTTTGCAAACGATCGATATTGACATTCCAAAGCCGGGCGTGGCTTATCCCGTACAGCACGCGGTGTTGAATCTGCCCCTCGACCTGGCGGCAAGGCGCCTTGGCAACAATGTATTGTGGAAGCCCGCCAGTTCCCTGAACACTGCCACCAGCTTTACTCCCGTATTCAAGGGTTCCAACGAACAATTGTATACCATCGAAATCAGCAAGACGGGCGGATGTACCACCGTGGACACACAACTGGTAAAGATCATTAAAAGAATAGAGGTATTTGTACCGAATGCATTTACGCCGAATAATGATGGCCACAACGAAACGCTAAAGCCCATAGCAAGAGGCTTTAAAGAGATCCGCTATTTCAGGATCTACAACCGCTGGGGCAATATGGTATTTGAAAGCAATAGCCTGACCGCTGGCTGGAACGGCACGCTCAATGGAGTGGCACAGCCATCGCAAACTTTTGTGTGGACGCTCGAAGGCGTAGGCTTGGATGGCCATGTTTACCGGGAAAAGGGCGTCAGCATTTTACTGCGATAAATCGCTTACACATATCTCAGCCAAAGCTTGCCGGGATGCAGTTGCTTGTACCGGCTATACCACTTGCATACGGGATACAGCAATGCAACGATCGCCAGCCACACCAGCAATACCCCACCAAGCCCAATGCCCGAACCCGCTGCAGGACGGCCGAATTGGAAAGGGCCAAATAGCAGGTCATTCCACTTAAATCCCTGGGCAAATACCATAATGAACACCGCCAGCCGTATCAGTAACAGGTGCAGGATATAATAAAACAAAGGCACACTGCCGTATACCGATAAGATCCTTTTTACCAATGCAGGCAATTTATCTGCAAACCGCAGCAGCAACAAAGTGATGCCGATAAACAATAGCGTGAACAATAGTGACGGCGGATACTTCGTAACATTCACAAAAGACAATACAGTAAAGAGCGCATCCTTTTGCTGCGACCATGGAACGGGATCGCCATATACATTGGTCCATCTTAGCACTACAAAAAGCATGAGCGCGCCGATACCCGCACCCAACAGTAGCTTATTTCGATAGCCTTCCTGCTGGCGGAACAAACTACCCAATGAATAACCCAGCAACATAATTGCTATCCAGGGTATTAATGGATATGATACTAAAAACATAAAGCCGCCACTAACCTGCGGCCCTGGTGTAAAGAAAAGGTTCCGCATTACATTCAATGCGGCACTGCCCGACGGCGGAACAAATTGTAACAGGTTGTGTGAAACAAGTATTACTGCGGCAAGGATGCCGATAACTTTTGGAGAAACCTTCAATAAAAACGACAGTACAATAAAGCCCACCCCTATTGCAGCGATCACCTGCAGCATCAGTATCCTGAACTGCACATCGAACCACAATGTAAAATTGATGAGCGTAAATTCCAGCACTATCAGCCAGAGCCCTCTCGTCAGCAAAAACCTGCGCTGCGCTGCAGTGTCTTTTGCAAACGATGCGAGGTAAACCGACACGCCAGACAGGAATACGAAGGTAGGCGCGCACAAATGTGTGATCCAACGCGAGAAGAACAGTGCGGGCGTAGTGGTGGACAGGTCTGTAGGACTTTGCGTTAAGGCTGATACATGCAATAAGTCGCGCACATGGTCGAGCGCCATGATGATCATGACCAGGCCGCGTACAATATCGATAGATGCTATCCTTTTGCTCATACAACAAAAATAAAGTTGCTTAATTTTATTTTATTGCTCAATTAATCTTCAGATGAAACAAATTGCTTATATCACCGATATACACCTCGACGATAGCTTTCCGCTGGAAAACGGCGCACAACCAAGAAAAAACTGGGAAAAGATCATACGCGACATCAGGAGCAGGAACATCCAGGATATTATCCTCGGAGGCGATATGGGCGAACCTTCCTCGCATGAATGGTTCTTCAACTCGCTGCAGGGATTTAACGTAGACATGAGCCTGGGCAACCACGATGTTTTTACCGAGATCATGAAACATTGCCCCAGGGACACAGCAGGCGAAGGCGAACTATATTATACTTTCGAAAACGGCGCATTCAAATACATCTTCCTGGATTCTTCTTCCGCGACCATCAGCGTTGCCCAGATGGAATGGCTTCAGCAACAACTGTCAACCAACAAAGCAATCCTGCTGTTCATCCATCATCCCGTAATACCCATCAGGACCGCCATTGACGATGTATATCCATTGCACAACCGCGAACAGGTGCGTCAGGCGCTTCAAAATATATCCAACAAGGTCACCATTTTCTGCGGACATTATCATGTAACGGATGAGACCAGCGTGGCAAACATCACGCAGCTCGAAACACCGGCCGCGTCCATTCAACTTGCAAAGGACGCGCCGACCATCCAGTTGGATAACAGCTTCTTCGGCTACCGGCTGATCAACGTTCACGAAAATAAGATCGATACAGAACTGGTAACAATGCCAAACCGGTGAAAGGCATTACCGTTAAAAGCACGCCGGGCTTGGATTACAGCAAACAGGGATTTACCTTTGAGCCACTATGGCCCTAAGAACGTGGATACTGTTTTTTGCCGCACTGCAATGTGTTCAAATAACTTATGGGCAAAATGGTACGGCTACCATTTCAGGGCTTGTTAAAAACTCCGCCAATAAATCTGCAATAGCTTATGCAAACGTGGTAGTGTTGCACGAAAAAGACAGCGCTTTTGTGACGGGCACCGTTACCGGCGAAGATGGAAGGTTTACCTTATCGAATATCAAACCCGGCAATTACGTCGTGCAATGCTCTTTCACAGGGTATGCGAGCAAATCGCAGAACATACTGATCGGGTCACTGAACAATTTTTTCGACCTCGGCGCCATCGAGCTTAAGGAACAACCAGCGGTGTTAGAAGAAGTAACTGTGACGGGCACGCAGGATGAAGTGTCGAATAAAATGGACAAAAAAAGTTTTACCGTGGCGTCCAATATCAGTCAAAGCGGTGGCTCTGTGCTGCAGGCGCTCAAAAATCTACCGGGCATTACCACCACGCAGGACGGAAAGGTGGAGTTGCGCGGCAGTGATAAGGTATCGATATTGGTGGATGGCAAGCAAACGGCGCTCACGGGCTTTGGCAACCAGCAAGGATTGGACAACATTCCGGCATCGGCCATTGAAAGGATCGAGATCATCAACAACCCGTCGGCAAAGTATGATGCAAACGGCAATGCCGGCATCATCAACATCGTATACAAAAAAAGCAGGCAGGAAGGCTTTAATGGAAAGCTGGGCATAGCCGCCGGATTGGGCGCGCTCTGGGAAAAACGTGAAAACTATCCCGGCATCAGGCCCCAATACCAGGCAACGCCTAAAATAAATCCATCTGTTTCGCTCAACTATCGCAAGAAAAAAATCAACACCTTCCTACAGGCAGACTGGCTATATACTGAAACGCTCAACAAGAACGAATTTTCCGACCGCACATACGATGATAACACAATCCGTCACCAGCAACTGAAGCGCAACAGGAATACGCACTTCCTCACTGCCAAAGCAGGTTTCGATTGGAGCCTGAGCAGCCAGGACCTGTTCACCTTATCTGGCTTGTATGGATTGGAGAAAATAATCGACCGTGGCGACCAGCCGTTTTTCAATACCGATTTTTCCAAACGCGAAAGGCTCTGGCAATTCCTCGAAGATGAAGTGCTCACTACGGCCGCGGTGTTCACAAGCTACCAACACAAGTTCAAACAGGCGGGCCACCTGTTGAACATCGGCTTCAATTATACGTTCAACAGGGAAGATGAAAAATATTTTTTCACCAACAGCATGCCCACGTATACGGGGTTAGACACTTTTGCATTGATTGCCGACCAGCACGTGGCCGACCTTAACATCGATTATATAAAGCCTTTAAAATATGGCCGCATAGAAGGAGGATTTAAATTCAGGTGGAGGGAAATTCCCACCAATATGCAGTTCAAGCCCGGCATTAATTCTCCATTAGATCCCGATGCCGATGGCAAGGCCACTTATACCGAAACCATTCCCGCCTTGTACGGTAATTATGTATTCGAGAATAAAAAGTTTGAAGCGGAGATCGGCCTCAGGGTCGAGTATGTACAATTGCGGTACGAGGTGGACCCCAATCACAATACTTATAAGAGTGATGGGTACAACTATGCCCAGCCCTTTCCGAACCTGCGCGTTGCGTATAAAATAAATGAGCAAAATAAGATATCGTTGTTTTTTAACCGTCGCGTAGACAGGCCGAATGAAGTAGACATCCGCATTTTTCCCAAGTACGACGATGCCGAGATCATTAAAGTAGGCAATCCGGCGTTACAGCCCCAATTCACCAACAGCTACGAAATGGGATATAAAACGAGCATGAGCAAGGGATATTTTTATGCAGCCTTGTACCATCGCAATACCAATGGCACCATTATCAGGATCGCTACGCAAGTGCCTCCATCCACACTGATTTATACTGTATTCCAAAATGCGAGCAACAGCCACAATACCGGCATCGAGCTGGTGTTGCATCAGGACCTTGCAGGATGGTTTTCATTCAATACCAATGTAAATGTGTACCGCAGTGTGGTAAACGGGTTCACGGTGCAAAATCAATACCCTGTGCCATCTACCTACATAGCCAACAAGGAAACGCTCACTTCGGGAAACATCAAGTTCAATAGTTTGTTCCGCTTGCCCAAAAAAACCGATCTGCAGGTAACTGCTGTCCATTTATTTCCTGACATCATCCCGCAGGGAAAAATAGGTTCCCGCTTTAGCGTGGACATGGGAATAAAAAAGCAAATACAATCCGGCAAAGGCGAAATATTCTTCAATGCCACCGATCTCCTCAATACGCTCAGGATCAAAAGAGAGATCAGGGGCAACGGTTTCAGATTGGTGACTATCGACTATTATGAAACGCAGGTTTTCAGAATTGGATACAGCTATAAGTTTTAAATGGTGCGTTGTGAGTGGTGAGTAGTAAGTACAGCACCAATCGCCTGTCACCTCTTGATAAACGGGACCTGTTCGCGTTCGGTTGCATTGCTTAATTGCAGCAAGTACATGCCGCCAGGCAAATGATGAATATCAATGTACACACCTGTTGCCGAAGAAGCGATATTCCTTTGCAACACTTGCTTTCCCGAAACATCGGTGATGCTCAGCACGGTGTACGAATGGCCGGCAGGCAATTGAACATGCAAGCGCCCGGGAGCAGGATTTGGGGACACTACCACACTGCCAGTGTTGTTGAAATTAAGCGATACTATTTTGGAGTATGTAAATGATCCATCGTCATCCACAAGCTTCAACCTGTAAAAATTATTCCCTTTCAATGGTGTTTGATCAGGGAAGGAATACGACATTAATGCATTTGTATTACCTGTTGCAGTTACCTTGCCGATAGTAGTGAACCTGCTTCCTTCCGCTGAACGCTCTACTTCGAAATGGCTGCTGTTTTGTTCCTGCGCGGTTTTCCAGTTCACCGATACCGTTTTGTCTTTTTTCTGTGCATTGAAAGTGAGCAGCTCAACAGGAAGTGCAAAATTGCCATTTAAATCCAGCAGGTCTTGCGGACCTTGCCCGCCTGTAGCTGTATTGAACTCGTGCACCACCGCAAAACCCGATCCATCGAGGTTCATCCTGAAAACTGTTCCTCCCCCGCCTCCTCCAAGGCTGCTTACGAAAGTGGTGCCGTATATCAGCCGGTCACTGGCTTGTAAAAGTTGGGCCTGTGGGTAACCTCCGTCTACCGTGCTGGAAAAATTTCTAAGGACTGCATAGTTATTACCGGTAGTATCTATTACAAACAAGGTTCCTTCGCCGTTTGTTCCGCCGAGCATAGTCGTGCCATATAATCTGCCATTGGTGGCCAGCCACAATGCGCCCATGGGTTGGGCGCCATCGGTTGCGCCGGAAAATACGTGCAGTTCCTCGTAACCTGTTCCGTCGCGTCTGACCCGGAATATACCACCTTTGTTTTCAGGGCCTCCGTACGCACAAACGCCATACAAATAATCGCCGCGCAGATAAAGGCCAACAAAAGGCCTGTTTAGTTCACTGGCCGTAAAATTCTTCAATACAGTATACCCAGTCCCATCCTTATTTATCTTATATACCGCGCCAACATCGGGCGAACTATAGTTGGCAACGCCATATAATAGGCCCTGCTCGTCTTCTATCAAATGACCGACAGGCCAATGCCCATTGCTGAATGGTTGAAAATCGTGCAACACCTGGAAATTGCTGCCATTCTTATCCATGCGGTAAATGCTGCCTGAAAAGGCCGGGCCTTCATATTGGAGCACACCGTACAGTTTTCCATCACTTGCTTCCAGCAATTTTCCCGTGGCATTGTATCCTTCGCCATCGGTGAACTCATGCAGTTTTACAAAACCAGTTCCATTTTGATTTATCGAGTATATAACACCGTTACCACTTGTACCGCCGATGGTGTTGACGCCATACAACAATCCATTGCTGCCTCTTATCAATCCGCGAGGCCTGAACCCATTGGGAGAAAGCCCGAAATTGTACAGGCTCGCCCCGAATCCCAAAGTATCGGTATAACTAAGCGCTCCGCCCTCATGGCGGCCCATCTCCTGCGTAGTGAGATAAATGGTCTCATCATCCAGCAGGATGTCCTGGTTAAAATGCCCGCTTTCACGCTGGTTAATAGCATAAAAAGGCTCGAAGCCCGCGCCACTCGTGTCTACCTTATATAACCTGTTTTGACTGGTCCCATTCACATGGAACTGGCTGAACGATCCGAAGATGCGGCCATTGGAAGCAATCGCGATATTTCCGTATGGATTGGGAGAGGCATAGCTGCCCGGCGCAAAATGATGCAATACCCGGTAACCGCTGCCATCTGTATTGATGGTATACAACACACCCAGATTATGGTCGCCGCCTTCGCTGGTAGTGCCGAACAATCTGCCATCAAAATATTCGAGGCGCGACAATGGCCTGGCACCTGTTGCAGCAGTAAAATGATGGTGCACTATAAAGCCCGTTCCATCTTTTTTAATGCTGTAAATGGTGCCCACGCTATTGGTGCCCCCTTGCGCCTGTACTCCGAAAATGGTATCGCCCGAAACTTCGGTCAAGCCGGGCCAGCCATTCATTCCTTCGGTGGCCTCGTTAAAAGTATGCAGGTCGGTCCACAACGTTCCATCGGTCTTCATTTTTGCAAGTCCATTGAACGTGGGGATGTACACCCAATCATTGGCATCGATCAAAAGACTGCGCGAAACCAAGACACCCATCATATCGAATTCGGTAAGAGTGCTGGTTACAGGGTTGTACTTTTTCAGCTTTGATTGATTGGTGAAATAAATATTTCCGTCGGTATGGTAATAAGGGATTTGGACTGAACCGAAGATATCGGTGAACGTTGCTATCATGGAAAAGCCGGTGCCATCCCTTCGTATTTTGTATGCCCCGCCATGGTGATCGATGCCATTGTAACCGATCATGCCGTACAACCAATCTGTATCCCCGGCAATTACGCCGCCTGTGGGACGGTGCGGCGCAAGGTGATCGAAACTATGTATCACTCCCGGCGTGGTACCCGGCAGGTCGAGCCTGAACACGGCGCCTCCGTTCTTTTGTCCCAAATGATTGATCGGGCCAACCAGCCGTGGTTGCGCAACCGCACTGCAATAGCCATTGCATGCCAATAACAACAATAAAATTCTCTTCATGAACCATGTTTTGTGGGAATACAAATTTCTATTGTAAGGCAATGCGGGTCAATCGCCCAAAGGGGGGGTAATGGTGATTGGTGAAATGCTAATTGGTGAGTTACTCACCGCTCACCTCAAATAAACTTTGCTGATAGCTTCGGCTTTGTTCTGTACGTGCAGCTTTTCGTAAATATGGCGGATATGTTGCTTGATGGTGTTGACAGTATTGTTCAACTCGTCGGCAATTTCCTTGTATAAATATCCCTTGGCCATTAATTCGAGCACCTGTTGCTCCTTGGGCGTGAGGTGGTATTCGTTGACCGGCGCGCTGTTTTTTTGAAAACGCAATACCAGCTTCTTGGCGATTTCAGCGTTCATGGGCGAACCACCGAGGTGCAACTCGCGGAGCGATTCCATTATTTTGGCTGGAGAAGAGTTCTTGAGCAAATAACCCGTGGCCCCGGCTTCGAGCGCTTTGAAAACAGTATCGCTGTTCTCATAGATCGTAAACATCATGAACTGGATGTCGGGTTTTTTTTCGCGCACCTGCCTGATGCACTCGATGCCATCCATGCCGGGTAAATGAATATCCATGATCACGATATCGGGATCGAGCTGGATGCCTTCCGACAACATTGCCTCCGCATTGCTGAAAACCTGCAGCACGCGGAAACCCTCCGTCATGTTGATGATGGCCGAAAGCCCGTTGCGGACTTCCTCCAGGTCTTCTACTATGCAGATGCGTATGGGGTCCATGATAAAGTGTTTGACAAAGGTACCGTTTAGTACCACCAACCGGCATCACCCGTTTGGGTGAGTAGTGCAACTTGCACCGAAACGATCGTGCCTGCGCTCCGCGTTATTTCCAGCCTCGCGTTTATCTCCCCTGCCCGCTTGCCTATGTTGCGAAGGCCATTGCCTATCAGTGGAAGCGCCACCGGATCGAATCCCTTTCCATTGTCGGCAATGGTCAGCTGCAAACCATCATCGTTCAATACGGCCCTGATGTTTACATGGCTGGCATTTGCATGCTTTACGATATTATGCACTACTTCCTTTGATATCAACAACAGATTTCTTTTTTGTTCATTGCTCAGCTTCACCGCCCGTATGGTCTTGGGGAATTCAAAGCTGTAGTCGATGCCCGCGTTTTCCAATTGGTCTGCCGCCTGCTTGCGGATATATCCGAGTGTTTCTTCCAGGGTATTGTTGTCCGACTTCATGGTCCAGATAATATCGTTCATATTATCAACGAGCATTTTTGCAGAGCTCACTATTTTGGCCGCGGTCGATTTTGCCTGCACAGGCGCGTCGGCCGTCAACCCTTCCGCCAGGTACCGGATAGAAGTAAGCCCCGAACCGAGGTCGTCGTGCATTTCCATTGCTATCCTGGTACGTTCCTGCTCCACGGCTTTTTGTTTTTCGAAGCTCATGCGCTGCTTTTGCAATTTGCGGCGGTAATACGAGCGGATGGCCCACAACATCAATCCCAAAGCCAATACCACCATCGCGGACCTGAACCACCAGGTTTGCCACCAGGGCGGATGAATGATGATGGTGCAGGCGATTTCATTGTTCATCCAAATGCCTTCTCCATCCGTAGAACGTATATGCAAACGGTGCGTGCCGGGCGACCAGTCAGTAAAAGAAATGAGCCGGCGCGTCCCAAGCCTGATCCATTCCTTGCTATCGCCCAACCTGTATGCATATTGTATCTTTTGCTGGTCGTAATAATTGAGCGCGGCAAATTCTACCGACAAATAACGGTTCCCATGACTTAGTTCCAAAACAGGACGGTCATCGCTGTTGCCGGGAACTACGGTTGTATTCAGCACGCGAAAATCGGTAAAGGCCAACCTCGGAAGGTTTGGGCCCGCGCTGCTCATTGCAGTCACGCTGTCGGGATGAAAATAATCTATGCCGAAAATGCCTCCGAAAAATATCCAGCCCGCCTCATTCTTGCAACTGGAGCGGCGGTTGAATTCATTGTTCAACAGTCCGTCGGCCTTTCCATAGCTTCGAAACGTTTTGGTAGTGGTATTGTAGGTAGTAATGCCCGCATTGGTGGTAAACCATACATTGCCATGATCGTCTTTTTCGATGGCATACACGATGTTGTCCGGCAATCCATCTTCTTTTGTATAATGCCTGAATGCACCCGATGCAATATTATAAGAGCATAGCCCGCCATTGTACGCTGCCATCCATACATTCTCATTTGCATTGTCCAGCTCAACGCCATATATAAAATCAGATGAAATGCTTTTTGGGTCCTTGTCGTTATGCTGGTACTGAACAATGCTGTTGTCTTTTGTATTGAACCTTAGCAAACCCTTGCTGCTCCCGATCCAGATATTGCCCTTGTCGTCTTCCTGCGCATCGTAAAAGAAATGGTTGCCATAGATGGTATCGTTGCGGCAAAAAACTTTTTGCAAAGGCGCTTTCATCTTCACCATATAATAACTACGGCCATTGCGGGAGCGGTAGATATACAACACGCCCGGCGCAGGCGGCGATGTTACCTGCCCGCGTGCCGGACCTTTATGCCCGATGCGGTACATCGTTTCGCCATTTACCAGTGCAAGGTTGCCGTGCTGGTCTTTAATGATCGCGCCTTCGCTGTACCAGCTATAGCCCGCGGGCAAGGCCTGCTTCGGCAATACCGTGGTGTTGCCCGTAACCAGGTCAACCTTGCCCACCTGGTCCCAGATATTGATGAACCATATATCGTTGCCCGATTGCTGCAATCCCATAATATACGTGCCTGCACTGTTGCCTGCCTTATCGCTCGAAATAAAGAGATTTTTAAAGCCTGCATTCTGCGGCACCATTTTATTGATGCCGCCGCCAACTGTTCCAATCCACATGAAGTGGTCCCGGTCTTCGCGGATCACATTGATCTCGGGATGCGTAAGCGCATTGCTTTGACTGCCCGTTGAATAATATTCCGATGCAAGCGTGGTTGCATGTATTTTAAACAATCCATTGGAGCTGCCCGCCCAGATATTGCCCTGGGAATCTTCGGTCACTACATCAAACCGCAATGTTTCATTTTGCAGGTGCGCGGGCAAGGGCAATTTCGTGATAGTCCTTGTCGCGGGCTCAAAGCGTACCAGTCCATTCCTGTTGGTGGCTATCCAGTAGTATCCCCTGCTATCGTGTAATACATTAAAGGTTTCATATTGATAAAATGCGGAGAAATCGGGTCCGGCGGGCGTTTTTCGGTTACACGTTCGGGTTATAGGATCGTAAAAGAATACGCCGGTCTTGCTCATGATCATATGGTTGCCCTTCCGGTCGGTATATGCATTTTCCACTCTCGATATAACGCATTCTTTATTGTTTTCATCGTACACGGGGATCTTTACAAAGCGGCGCGTTCTTGTATTGAACAGCAGCACGTCGTATTCGCAGGCCAGCAGGATTTCTTCTTTATTGACAAAGATGCCGTCGGCAAACTCCATCTGCCTGTCGGTATAACGGTAGCGGGTATTTTTGAAGGTCTGCGGGTCGAACTCGTTGAGGCAGGAGCTGCCGCCGATCCAGAATTTGCCGGTAGCGGTATCTTCTTTTAAAAAGAACACGGAGTTATCGCCCAGTGAATTTGCATCGAAAGGCAAGTACTGGAACACTTTAAATCCATAGCCATCGTAACGGTTAAGGCCACCGTGCGTACCGATCCAGATAAAACCCTTTTTATCCTGGTGAATGGCATAAATATATCCTTGCGAGAGCCCGTCGGCAGTGGTGATCTTGTCTATGCGCCACGACGATTGGCACCAACCCCGGGACATTCCCCAACAAACAGCCAGTATGGTCAGCAGCGTTCGCACGGTTTTCATCAAATTACTAAATATCCCCGGGTTTGTATAGCCTTCCGCCCCATTGCCTACAACCCTTATCTTTGCCCGATTAACTTCGATATCCACATGCTCAAAATTGGTGTGTTCGGAACAGGACATCTTGGCAAATTTCACTTGAATAACTGGAAAGAGATCGAAAACGTTGAACTGGTGGGCTTTTACGATCCTGACGATTCCACCGCAAACGAGGTCTCGGAAAAATACCAGCTGGCCCGCTTCCTGGACCCCGGGCGGCTGATGGACGCCTGCGACGCAGTGGACATCGTATCTCCCACCACCTACCATTTCGGGCTGTGCGCTGCCGCCATCCGCAAGGGCCGGCATGTATTTGTTGAAAAGCCGCTGGCCAATACCATGGATGAGGCCCGCCAGATACTAAAGCTGGTAAAGGAATCCAACATAAAATTCCAGGTGGGCCATGTGGAACGCTTTAATCCCGCCTTTACCGCCATCAAAGACCTCGACCTGCATCCCTTATTCATAGAAGTGCACCGCCTGGCGCAATTTAACCCCAGGGGCACCGAAGTGAGCGTGATCCTTGACCTGATGATCCACGACATCGACATCATTCTCAGCATCGTAAAAAGCGAGGTACGGAACGTGTATGCCAGTGGCGTAGCGGTGATGACGGATACGCCCGACATTGCCAACGTGCGCATAGAGTTCGATAACGGCTGCGTGGCCAACCTTACCTCGAGCCGGATTTCGATGAAAAGAATGCGTAAAATGCGCATCTTCCAGAAAGACGCTTACATTGGAGTAGATTTCCTGGACAAAAAATCAGAAGTGATACGTCTGAAAACGGCAAAAGACCTCGACGCATTTACTTTTGATATCGAAACGCCCAAAGGCGTAAGAACAATAGCGGTAGCCAGCCCTGTAGTACAGGACGCCAACGCCATCAGGTTAGAACTGGAAGAATTCAGGAACGCGATCGTTAACAATACCCC
Source organism: Chitinophagaceae bacterium (assembly GCA_035628135.1). GTDB lineage: Bacteria > Bacteroidota > Bacteroidia > Chitinophagales > Chitinophagaceae > DASPKM01. Next base: position 872,972 of record DASPKM010000006.1, read on the forward strand.
CACTATTGTATCGGAGTTGGATGGATACAGGGCCATGGACGTGGCGCACCAGATACTGGAGAAGATTAAATTCAACCTACAGCTTAGCTGAATCGAATGTCCTTTGCAAAAAAACTACATATCAGCTGGTACATCCTAAGCGATTACCTAACTGCCGTCATAGCATGGATCATTCTCTATTTCACGCGCCGTTATCTGCTGGAAGAAACCATCACCACGCAATCAGGTATTTATCTTAATGACAGGTTTTGGTGGGGACTGATGGTATTGCCTGTGGGATGGCTTATGTTCTATACGCTGGTGGGCGCTTATAATTCTCTATACAGCAAATCGAGGCTGAGCGAATTTAACTCCACGCTTATTTGCTCGCTTATCGGTTGCACGCTGGTGTTTTTCCTGATAGTGATCAACGACCCGCAGCACGATTACACTTATTATTACAAGGCCTACCTTACCTTCCTTGCCTCGCATTTTGTGCTCACCATTGCCGGCAGGTCCATTATACTTTCGATGGCGCGGAAACAATTGCTGAAAGGCGCTGTAAGGTTCAATACCCTGTTAGTGGGCGACAAATCGATGGCCTCTAAAATATATGCCGACACCGCGAATAGCCTGCGCCTTGCGGGCTATCATTATGTGGGCTATGTAAGCAATGGCGAAAATGGAAAGAACGGCACCCCGCCCGGCCTTCCTTACATCGGCAACCTGCAAACCATTGAAAGCATCATCGACCAAAAGAACATTCACCTGGTGGTGATCGCCACTGAAAAAGGCGAGAAGCTGCAAGTGGAGAACATCATCGAAAGGCTAAGCGAAAAAGACGTGCTGATAAAAATGGTGCCCGATACCCTGGACATTCTATCGGGCTCGGTGAAAACAAGCAACGTGTTCGGCGCGGTGCTTACCGATATCAGGACAAGCCTGATCCCCGACTGGCAGCAAAACATCAAGCGGCTCATAGACGTAATGACCGCGGGATTGGGATTGATATTCCTGTCGCCCCTGATGTTGTACGCGGCCATTCGCGTAAAACTTTCTTCCAAAGGGCCGATCATTTTTTCGCAGGAGCGCGTAGGTTATAAAGGCAAGCTTTTTCATATTTACAAGTTCAGGTCAATGTATGCCGATGCGGAGAAAGATGGCCCTGCCCTGTCATCGGCCCACGACCCGCGCATTACGCGATGGGGCCGCACCATGCGCAAATGGAGAATGGACGAACTTCCGCAGCTATGGAACATATTGCGCGGCGAAATGAGTCTGGTAGGCCCCCGGCCCGAACGGCAGTTTTACATAGACCAGATACTGCAGAAGACGCATTATTTTAAATATTTGCAGAAAGTAAAGCCCGGCCTTACTTCCTGGGGAATGGTGCAATACGGTTATGCCGAAAACGTAGATGAAATGATCGAGCGGATGAAGTATGACCTGATTTATATAGAAAACGTATCCGTGGCATTGGATCTAAAAATACTGTTGCATACTTTGCGTATTATCTTCATGGGGAAAGGAAGGTGATGCGTGAATTATTCCAGGCGCTTATGAAAAAATATCTTTACTTGTTAATTACTACCTGCTTATTGCAAACTACCGCATTTGCTCAACGGCCTTATTGGCAGCAACAGGTAAATTATACCATCGATGTACGGCTGAACGATTCGGCAAATACGCTGGATGGGTTTGCAAAGATCGATTACATCAATAACTCGCCCGATACACTATACTTCATCTGGTTCCATATATGGCCCAATGCTTATAAGAACGATCAAACCGCGTTCAGCGACCAACTGCTCGAAAACGGAGACAAGAGTTTTTATTTCAGCGATAATGAAAAGCGAGGTTATATCAACCGCCTCGACTTCAGGGTAGAGGGGCTTCCCGCAAATATGGAAGACCATCCCGAACATATCGATATTGTGAAAGTGATATTGCCCAGGCCATTGGCGCCCGGCGGCAAACTGCAGCTTACCACTCCGTTTCATGTTAAGCTGCCTTCGGTATTTTCAAGAAGCGGGCATTTCTATCGTCATTACCAAATAACACAATGGTATCCCAAGCCAGCGGTGTACGATGCCGAAGGATGGCATCCCATGCCTTACCTTGACCAGGGAGAATTTTATAGCGAGTTTGGAGATTACGACGTGCGCATTACCGTACCTCCCAGGTATATCGTCGCGGCCACAGGCGAAATGACCAAGGAAGAACAGTTGCAGAACGGGTGGAAAACCTTTCAATTCCAACAGGCAAGGGTACACGATTTTGCGTGGTTTGCCGACGCAGGCTTCCAGGTGCAGAAGGACAGCATCCGGTTGCCATCGGGACGCGTGGTAAAAGCATTTATTTATTATTTAGGAGCAGGTGGAAAGTATTGGACCAAAGCGATGCAGTATATTAAAGACGCCATCCTGTTCAGGTCGGAACTGCTGGGCGAATATCCCTACAACACGGTTTCGCTGGTGGAAAATTTTAGTGGCTCCGGCGGCATGGAATATCCCACCATTACTACCATTAGCGCATCCACATCTGAAAAAGAAAATGATTTCGTTATCGGGCACGAATTGGGACATAACTGGTTCTACGGCATCCTGGCATCCAATGAACGCGCACATCCCTGGATGGATGAGGGCCTGAACACCTATTATGATGTAAGGTACCTGCACAAAAAATATGGGAACTCGAATGTGGGATTGTTACATCGGTTTACAGGCGGGAAAGGTCTTGCGAAAAAATTGCCCGGTGATGAAATGCTGTTTGCATTGGACATTGTTACCGCCCTAAAAAAAGACCAGCCCATTGCAACACATTCCGAACAATTTACGGCTTATAATTATAACGTTGTTGCCTATGTGCGTACCGCGCAATGGCTGGTGTCCATAGAACATTATCTGGGAAGGGAAGCATTCGATGCTGCGATGAAGGCCTATTATGAACAATGGAAATTCAAACATCCCCGGCCTGAAGATTTTCAAAAAGCACTCGAAGCTGCTTCAGGCAAAAGTCTCTCCGTTTATTTCGACGCGCTCAATAAGAAGAACGACGTTCCTGCATTCGATGAAAAAAGAAAGATCAAATTTACCGGCCTGTTTTCGATGAAGGATTACAGGAAAGTGCATTACATAGGCATATTGCCGGCCATTGGCGGCAACAGGTACGATAAGTTCATGATCGGGCTCGGCATCCACAACTATTCCCTGCCCCTTAACCGTTTCAGGTTTGCAGTTTTCCCATTATATGCCACCAACAGCCAGCAGTTGAACGGCATTGGCAAAGTTTCCTACACCTGGCTGCCCGATAAAAAAATATACAGCGTGCAGGCAGGCATTACAGGCGGCAGGTTCTCCAGCAGTAGCGGGATAGACAGCAATGGCAACAAAGTTTTCGGCGGATTTTATAAAATAGTGCCCTTTGTAAAAATAGAGTTCAATAAAAAACGGCCGCGCAACGAAGAAACGTGGTGGCTCGACCTCCGCTCGTATCAGATCGGTGAAAAACAACTCGATTTTTTTCTGAAGGTCTCAGATTCGTTGTACTATCCTACGGAAACAAAATACACAACCCGCTACCTGAACCAGCTAACACTGGGAATGGACAATTACCGCACGTTATATCCTTATGAGGCGCAACTGCAATTACAACAGGCGCAACATTTTTACAGGCTCAATTTCACCGGCAATTATTTCTTCAATTACGCCAACGGCGGCGGCGTGAACCTCCGGTTGTTTGCGGCAAAGTTTGGATATCTCGGCAATCCTGATGGTTTCGCAAAACTGGACCTGGAGCGGTTCCAACCCAAGCTCACCGGCGTGCGCGGTAATGAGGATTATACATACAGCAATTATTTTATGGGGCGAAATGAGCAGCAGGGTTTTCCCAGCCAGCAGATCATGCTGCGCGACGGCGGCCTGAAGCTTCGGACAGATCTGTTCCAGGGATTGCAAGGCAGGTCGGAAAACTGGGCGGCCGCCATCAACCTCAGCACTACGCTGCCCGATAAAATGTTTCCCATCAAGCTGCCCATAAAATTATTTTTAGACGTAGGCACGCATGCCGAGGCCTGGGACCGCGATGCGGCCACCAGCCGGTTTTTGTATGTGGGCGGATTGCAAATAAGCATTTTCAAATTCATCAACATCTACGCGCCGGTCATCATGAGCAGCGAGTTCCGCACGCAATTGAAGACCATACCCGAAGATTATAAATTCTTCAAACGCCTTTCTTTCTCGATAGATTTACATATGCTGAACATTCGAAAAACAGCGGCCCCGGTTGGTATATTTTAAAGCCGATTGAACAAATGAAACCGCCCATCAGGTACGTCGAGCACGAAGACATCGATCCCGGTAAATGGGATGCCTGCATCAGCAATGCATCCAATGGCGTGATCTACGGATATTCATTTTACCTGGACCATATGGCAAAACATTGGGATGCACTGATATTGGGAGATTATGAAGCCGTGATGGCCCTGCCATGGAACAGCAAATATGGCATCGGGTATGTGTACCAACCTGCTTTTACTATGTGTTGTGGTGTATTTGGAAACAATCTTACCGAAGCACTGATCGGGCATTTCATACAGGCCATTCCTAAAAAGTTCAAACTGATCGAGATCAACCTGTCTGCCGGGAATGTATTCAGTATTCCTTCCGGCTTTGATCAATTGCAATCGAACTACACGCTATCGCTGAAACCGGCTTACCAGGAACTGTATAGCAATTACAAGGAAAACATCAAACGAAATATAAAAAAAGCGCAGCAGCTCGGCTGTACCATTACAACCGGTATCCCGGTACACGATGTTATTTTACTGGCGAAGCAGCAACTGCAATCGCTTGTAAAAATTGCCGGCCACGATTTTCAGCAATTTGAAAAACTATATGAACATTTACATCGGCAACAACGGGCCAATACTTACGGGGTCTTTAGCGCGGCCGGAGAACTGATTGCTTCCTGCGTTTTCTTCTTTTCACACAACCGGGCATATTACATATTGGTAGGAAACCACCCTAATGGTAAAACAGCAGGCGCATCGCATTATCTTATCGACCGGTTCATAGCAGACCATGCAGGACACGATATGATACTTGATTTTGAAGGCTCCGACATTCAAAGCCTTGCATTTTTTTACAGCAGCTTCGGAGCCAAGTGGGAGGCATACCCGGCAATACGCATCAACCGGCTGCCATGGTATGTAAGGCTGTTCAAGCGATAGACAACGGTCTGCCATCGTGTCAAAACCCTTACATGGAGCTCAGACGAACCTCAGACGAATCTAAGGCGAATCTAAGACGAACGTACATTTTGGCAGATTGTATAAGCTAGTCCTTATAGATAGCCACTACGATCTTACCGCTTTCGGTTATATATCCCCGGTACATCCCCTCGGTGCAGAAGGGCATGGAGAACTTACCGTTGCGGTCAAGCGCAATCAGGCCTCCGTCGCCCTTTAATGCAGGCAGGTCTTTCATCACCACTTTATCCGCTGCTTCCTGTATGCTTATGTTCTTGTATTCCATCAGGTCACTCACGGTTTTGGCTACTACCAATCTTATAAAGAATTCGCCCCAACCGGTGCAACTGATGGCGCAGGTTGCGTTATTGGCATAGGTTCCCGCTCCAATGATGGGCACATCGCCTACCCTGCCGTATTTTTTATTGGTCATGCCGCCGGTGCTCGTAGCCGCGGCCAGGTTACCATTTTTGTCCAATGCCACCGCGCCTACCGTTCCGTATTTGGAGTCGCGGTTCTCTGGTTGCAATAATGCACTTTGCTTGCCTTTGCCCGCTTTTTCCTGTTCTGCCCTTATTGAATCCTGGCGGCGCACACGTTCCAACCCCCTCCACCTGTCTTCTGTGTGGAAATACGATGGGTCAACGATCTCCAGCTTTTGTTCCCTCGCAAATTTTTCTGCTCCGCCACCTATCATCATCACGTGCGGGCTTTTTTCCATTACAGCACGTGCCAGGGTAATGGGATTTTTAACGGTGGTAAGTCCGGCCACCGCACCTGCCTTCAGCGTTTGTCCATCCATGATAGCCGCGTCCAGTTCATTCTTTCCCTCATTGGTAAATACCGCGCCCTTGCCTGCATTGAACAAAGGATTGTCTTCCAAAAAACGGACAGAAGCCTCGGTAGCGTCCAATGCCGAACCGCCTTTTTGCAATACCGCATAACCTCTTCGCAATGCTTCGGTTAGAGCATCCTGGTAGGCTTTTTCCCGCGCTGGGCTCATCTGGCTTTTTAAAATGGTGCCTGCTCCGCCATGTATCACCAATACTACCCGCTCAGTTTCGGCCGGAAAACTCTGGCCTCGCACTCCAGCACACAATAGAGCGGCAAGCCCTAATACAATACACCTTTTCATCATTTGAGTGATTTTTAACAAATCTAACTCTCAATGCCTGAAATACAATCAACTGTGGTACTGAATTTGCTTTGATTCTGTTATTTTTACACCCTATCCCGCATCTCTTGAAAAAGTTCTGGAAAATAACGCGGTTCGTATTGCTGGGCATACTCCTATTAATAGTATTTGCCTGGCTCGCCATCCAAACTACCCCCGTCCAGAACTGGCTGGCTAAGAAAGTCACCAGCCGCCTCTCCCGCGACCTCAATACCAATATCAGCATCAAAAAAGTGGATTTCGCGCTTTTCAACAAAATGCTGCTTGAAGGTACGCTGGTAGAAGACCGCAACCGCGATACCCTGTTATACGCCGGCACCGTGGAAGTGCGCATCACAGATTGGTTCTTTTTCAAAGACAATATCGAATTGAAGTACATCGGGCTTAAAAATGCCCAGATCAATTTCCAGCGCACCGATTCCATCTGGAACTATCAATTCCTGGTAGATTATTTTTCATCGCCCACCAAGGCACGCAACAAAAAAAGGATCGAATATAATTTCCGCGTCATCGATCTTGAAAATGTATCGCTGGTAAAAAAAGACGGATGGGAAGGCGAGAACCAGGTAGTGAAGATCGGCGCATTGAAAATGGACCCCGAACAGGTGGACTTCAACAAAAAAATTGCGTACGTAAAAACGCTGTCCATTACCAGGCCGGAATTTTTTCTGTATAAATACCGTGGCAACAGAGCGCCCAGGCCCGCATCCAACACCGAGCCCGCGGCCATTGTGAACGATCCAAACAATTTGCGGTGGAATGCCGACGGTTGGGACATTGTTATCAATGAGCTTACCATCGATGAAGGCACTTTCAAAAACGACCGCTTCACCGAACGCAAACCTTACACATGGTTCGATGGGCAACACATGTTGTTCTCCAACATCACCGGCAGCTTTAAAAACCTGCGCCTCCACCACGACACGCTTACAGCAGATATTCAAATAAAAGCGAAAGAACGTTCGGGGCTGGATGTAAAGAACTTTACCGCAAAGGTTACCATGCATCCCGAACTGATGGCCTTTGACAACCTCGACCTGCGTACCAACCACAGCCGCCTGACCAATTACTTCGCGATGCGGTACAATAGCTTCCAGGACATGGGAAGATTTTTGACCGATGTAAGACTGGAAGCAAATTTTGCCAATTCCGAGATCAACAGCGATGACATAGCCATTTTTGCACCGGCGATGAAGGATTGGGACAAGATCATCAGGCTGCAGGGCCAGGCAAAAGGATCCATCGATAATTTGTCCGCAAGGAACTTTATAGCGCAGGCCGGCAACAATACATTTTTGAACGGGGATTTTCACATTGCCGGATTGCCTGACATCAACCAGGCGTTCATCGATTTTAAAGCAAATGAATTCAAGACCACGTATGGGGATGCGGTACGGCTGATACCATCGCTGCGCAATGTAAACGTTCCCGATCTGAGCAAGATAGAATACCTGCGCTTCCGCGGGAACTTCACCGGTTTCATCAAAGACTTTGTTACATACGGCACCATCGAGACCAACCTCGGTGTTATCAGCAGCGACCTTAACATGAAGCTGAACCGTGCACAGCCTGTATACTCAGGCAATATCAGCACCAGTAATTTCAGGCTAGGCGCATTCCTCGACAATCCGCAATTCGGCAACCTTAGCTTTAAAGGACATATCAAGGGCAGTGGTTTTGCTTTGAGCGTGCTGGATGCTTCTTTACAAGGCACGGTACAGGAACTGGGCTTCAGGGACTATACTTACAAGAACGTAGAGATCAACGGTACGTTCACTAAAAAACTGTTTAACGGAAAATTTGTTTCCAAGGATCCCAACCTGCTGGTGAGCCTGGATGGTTTGATAGATTTGAACCAGGAAAAACCGCGCTTCGATTTTACCGCAACGGTTGATAAGGCCAACCTGCAAAGGCTGAACCTTTATAATAAGGATATAGATTTCAACGGCAAGTTCCGTGTTGACTTTACCGGCACCAATATCGATGATTTCATGGGCACCGCCCGCATTTATGAAGCCTCGCTGTACAACCAGGGCAAGCGCTTTTCTTTCGATTCGCTGATACTGGAGTCGAAGATCATGGACAATAACAAAACGCTTACCGTTGTAAGCAACGAATTCGACGGAGCCATTGCCGGGGAGTTTTCCATCAGGGAACTGCCTGCTTCGTTCCAAACGTTTTTGCACAGGTACTATCCTACTTACATCAAACCGGCGCGGTTTACACCCGAGAATGAGAACTTCAGCTTTGTGATCACTACTAAAAAAGTAGATGAATACCTGAACCTCATCGATCCCAGTATCCAGGGATTCAACTTCAGCACCATCAGCGGGCGTATCAATTCAAAAGAAAATTTGTTGGACCTGAATGCGGAGATACCGCAATTCAATTACAAGAATATTTCGTTTTACAATACCAGTCTTAAAGGGCGCGGCAATCTCGACAGCCTGATCATGGAAACAACGTTTGGCGATGTGTACATCAACGACAGCCTGCACTTTCCGCAGACCTACGTTCGCGTAAGCTCGGCCAACGATTGGTCGCAGGTGCGCATTAAAACCAGCGCAAGCCAAACGCTCAACTCCGCCGACATCGCGGCCAGGGTGCAAACCCTTCCGCACGGAGCGCGCATCTATTTCGATCCATCTACTTTTGAAGTGAACGCCAAGCAATGGCAAATAGCCAAAGACGGAGAATTGGTATTGAGCAAAGAAATTGTATCAGCAGACGGCGTGCGCATTTTCAGCGGCGACCAGGAAGTTGTGGTCACTACTATTCCCTCGGCCACCGGCAATACCAACGACATACAGGTAACGCTGAAGAAAATTAACCTCGGCGATTTTACTCCCTTCCTGGTTAAAAGCAACCGCATAGAAGGATTGTTCACCGGCACCATCGATGTGGTAGATCCATTCGGAAAGATGCAGGTATCACTGGAAGGAGAAGCGGAACAATTCAGGCTCGATAACGATTCCATCGGGCGCATCGTTACTTCGGGCAACTATACGCAACGCACCGGCCAGATTAATTTCAAAGCACTGTCGGAGAACAAGAATTTTAATTTCGATATACAGGGAATGCTGGCGCAGGCAGACAGCACCGGAAACCGCCAGATGGACTTCAATGCCAATTTCAAGAATACCAATATCAATCTTATATCGCGTTATCTCAGTGGTATTTTCAGCGATGTATCGGGTTATGCCACCGGCAACCTGCGCATAACGGGCCTTACCAATAAAATGAAATGGCTGGGCAAACTGCAGTTGAACGATGCAAGATTAAAAGTGAACTATACCCAGGTACACTACAACATTCCTTCGGCCATTATTGATTTTAAAGATGGATACATTGATTTCGGTTCCATTACCATCCGCGACGATTTGCAAAACAGCGCGCAGATCAGCCGCGCCAAGTTATATCACACCGGCTTCAAGGACATGGGCTTTGACTTTGCCATCAATACCAACAGGCTGTTGTTGCTGAACACCACGGCAAAAGACAACAGCCAGTTTTATGGAAAGGTTATCGGCAACGCCAGCTTTACGCTGACCGGACCGCAGGACAACATGCGCATGGACATACAGGGCGAACCGGTGGACAGCTCTTCCATCTACCTTCCCACATCGAGCGTTGGAAGAGAAAGCGCGGAAGCCGACTTCATTGTATGGAAAGTGTATGGTAAGGAAATGCAGGAAGTGCTCAGGCCCAAGGAAACCAACCTGACAGTAACGCTGGACATTACCGCCAATAATTACGTGGATGCGTATGTGATCCTCGATGAACTAACCGGCGATATCATCAAGGCCAATGGCCATGGCAACCTGGAAATACGCGCCGGCACCAATGAAGACTTTACCATTGTGGGCAGGTACAATATCGACAGGGGAAATTATTTGTTCACCTTCCAGTCGTTCCTGCGCAAGCCTTTTACACTGATAGAAGGCGCCGGCAATTACATTCAATGGACAGGCAACCCTTACGAAGCCACCATTAAACTGGATGCCCGCTACGAAGCGGAGAACGTGCGCTTCAGCGACCTTAACCTCACCGGCGCCAACATACAGGTATCCAGCCAGAACCTGTTGCGCTACCGGGGAAGCGTATTCGTAGTTGCGTCGCTCACCGGCAACCTGATGAAGCCCGAGATCAGTTTTGAGATCGAGTTGCCACAGGGCAGCCCGCTGCGCAACGACCAGGAAGCGCAATTTGTATTGCAGCGCATTCAAAGCGACCAGAACGAATTGAACAAACAGGTATCCTTCCTGCTGGTGTTCAACAGCTTTGGACCTTTAAGCAATACCGGCACGGGCAACCTGGTAACGAGAGGTTTTGAAAGCATTGTGGTGAACAGCATATCTGGATTTATTTCGAACCAGATATCCAAACAACTTTCCCGCGCATTTGAAAAAGCGGGCGTGAAAGTAAATTTCAACGCAGAGCTGTACAGCGGCAGCAATTTCCTGAATGAAGGCGCGAATAACCTGAGCCTCGACAGAACCAAGCTTGACCTGTCGTTTGCAAAAAGTTTGCTGAACGAGCGGCTCACCTTTACGTTCGGAAGCGCGCTCGATTTTGGATTGAATACCCAACAGGTGCAAGCCGCACGCACCCAGTTTTTGCCAGACCTTTCCGCCGAATGGAAGATCAGGCCCGATGGCAGGCTGCTGCTCACTTTCTTCTACCGCGATTCGTGGGACTATGTCATCAACAGCCGGCAAAACCGTTCCGGCGTGAGCATCTCGCACCGCCGCGAATTTGATACGCTGGGAGAACTCTTCAGGAGAAAAAAGAAGAAAAACATCGCTCCACCTCCGGTTGTAAAGGATAGCGTGCAAACTGTTTCCGGAACGAATTAGACATTCCACATTACTTCATGATGTTGTGCCCTAACTTATCTCTCTTCGTTTGCAGATATTTTTCATTGTGAGGATTAGGCGCGGCCTGGATGGGAAGCGTTTCTACTATTTCCAATCCATAACCGAGGAGGCCTGCGCGCTTTTGCGGGTTGTTGCTTAACAGGCGCAGTTTGGTAACGCCGAGGTAGCGCAGGATCTGCGCACCGATGCCGTAATCTCTTTTATCCATGGGAAATCCCAGGTGCAGGTTGGCCTCTACTGTATCGAGCCCCTGTTCCTGCAATTTGTATGCTTTCAGTTTGTTCAGCAAGCCGATGCCTCTTCCTTCCTGGTTCATGTACAGTACAACGCCTTTGCCCTCCTGCTCAACTGCCTGCATGGCCGCATGCAATTGTTCGCCGCAGTCGCAGCGCAGGGAACCGAGAATATCACCGGTAAAACAGGATGAGTGCACGCGCACCATTACCGGCTCGTCTTTTTCCCACTTCCCTTTCACCAGGGCCAGGTGCTCGTTGCTGGATCCTTTTTCCTGGAAGGCCATCAATTGAAAATGGCCGTAACGGGTGGGCATGTCTACCCGCACGATCTCTTCTATCAGGGAGTCTATCTTCAACCGGTACTCGATCAAGTCCTTGATAGAGATCAATTTAAAATCAAATTTCTTAGCTATCTCCTTAAGTTCGGGAAGGCGGGCCATGGTGCCGTCGTCATTCATGATCTCAACCAATACGCCCGCGGGTTCCAGCCCGGCCAGTCTTGAAAGGTCGATAGCGGCCTCGGTATGGCCGGCGCGGCGCAATACCCCGCCACGTTTGGCGCGAAGGGGGAAGATGTGACCAGGCCTTCCGAGTTCTTCGGGCCTGGTGTCAGGATCGATCAATGCCCTGATAGTGCGCGCCCTGTCGTGCGCTGAAATGCCCGAAGTGCAGCCATGCCCCAGCAAATCGACGGAAACGGTAAAGGCGGTCTCGTGCAGTGCGGTGTTGTTGTTTACCATCAGGTCCAGGCCCAATTCATTGCAGCGGTCTTCCAGCAAGGCCACACAAATGAGCCCACGCCCGTACTTGCTCATGAAATTGATGACTGCAGGGGTTACGTGGTGAGCGGAAATAATGAAATCGCCCTCATTCTCACGGTCTTCATCATCGACCACGATCACGATTTTGCCATTTTTAATGTCTTCTATCGCACTTTCAATAGTATCCAGCATTGACGAGATTTACTGCAAATTTAATAAAAGCAGGCGGTATTACAGGTGGAACATCAAATGGCCTGAAACCCGCTCAACGCAGCGTTTCTATGCATTTTAAAGCCTTAGTAATTTGTTAATCCAAGATTGCTGTTATATGGCAAGAATTGCTTTATTTGCACCCGTAAAATCAAAACTATATGCTTATTAAGAAAATAGTACGCCTTCTGGCTGTATTGTTGGTTTTTCCATGTGTGATGCAGGGCCAGGTGACCACCAGTAGCATGAGCGGATCGGTGAAGACCGGAAAAGGTGAAGCATTGGTTGGAGCAACAGTGACCGCTACCCACGTGCCCACCGGCACCGTTTACCGCGTTAGCACAAGAACCGGCGGTGCGTTCAACATCTACAACATGACCCCCGGCGGTCCCTACACATTGACCGTTTCCTTCGTAGGCTTTGAAAACGCAACCAAAGGAGATATCTTCCTCTCCCTCGGTGAGAACTCTACCCAGGATATCAGCCTCGCCGATAAATCCACCATCCTTACCGAAGTAGTAGTGGGCGGACGCAGGGGATTGCCTCCCGCAGGCAAAGGCGGATCGGAAACCTTCATCGGCCGCGATAAAATGGCCAACATCCCTTCGGTAGGCCGTAACATCTCCGACTTCCTTACGTATACACCGCAAGCAAAGATCACCGGCGACGGCGGCGTATCCATAGCAGGACAAAATAACCGCTACAACTCTTTCTATATCGACGGAGCATTGAACAACGACGTGTTCGGTATCGCAGCCTCCGGCACCAATGGCGGACAAGCCAACATCCCGCCCATTTCCATCGACGCCATCGACCAGTTCCAGGTAATGATCTCTCCTTACGACGCGTCCATCGGTAACTTCACCGGCGGTGGTATCAATGCCATTACCAAATCGGGCACCAATGACTTCAAAGGTTCCGTATGGTATATTTTCCGCAACGAAGACCTGGCGGGTAAATCACCCGTAGCAGTTGTTAAGCCCGGCTCTCCCGGCGTATTGGAGCGCACCAGGCTCAACAAGTTCAAAACCCAGAACAAAGGCTTTACCCTCGGCGGACCCATCATCAAAAACAAATTGTTCTTCTTCATACTTGGAGAAGTACGCGACGATGAAAGGCCACAACCCTTCAACTTTGCCGAGTACAGGGGAACCGCTACGCTTGACAGCATTGCCAAGCTGACCAATTTCTTAAAGAATAATTACGAATACGACCCCGGCGATTTCCTGAACAACCCCGAGCTGGTAAGCGTCGACTACATCAACGCAAAGCTCGACTGGAACATCAGCGCCAATCACCGCCTGTCGCTGAGCCATCGCTATAACAATGGCTCCAGGTACAACACCAGCACCAGCAGCGGTACTACCATCAACTTCTTTACCAACGGTTATATTTTCCCGACCAAGACCAACTCTACTTCTCTTGAGCTGAGAAGCACGTTGAGCAAGGGATCTACCAACCGCTTGCTGCTAACATTATCAAAGGTGCTTGACGACAGGAACCCTATCGGGCAACCATTCCCAAGGGTATCCATCTTCGACGGACCGGGAACCATCGTTTTCGGAACAGAGAACTTCTCCGCGGCTAACCTGCTGGACCAACAAAACGTTTCAATCTTCAATGCATATAAATTCTATGCAGGTAAGCACGTGCTTACCATTGGTACAGACAATGAAATCAACAGGAGTGTGAACGTATTCATCCGCGACTATTTCGGAACATACACGTACAACAGCCTGAACGATTTCATCAGCGGTGCAAAACCCCGCCGTTACCAGCGCTCCTTCTCACTGCTGGACGACAACACGGGTGAAAGCAATACCAACGCTGCTGCTAAATTCAAGACGCTTAAGATCGCGTTCTTCCTGAACGACGAGATCAAGGTAAATGACGCGCTTACGGTTAACCTGGGCTTGCGCGCCGACAGAACCGAGTTCCTTACCAAACCGCGTGAAGACAAATTCCTGAACGATAGCGGCCTTGCCAAAATCGAGCAGTACCATGACCTGAGAGGCGCAAGGTCCGGCCAGATCGCTACGCCTAAATGGTCGCTGTCTCCCCGCATTGGTTTCACGTACAGGATGGACGACGAAAGCATCGTGATCCGGGGCGGATGGGGCATGTTCACCGGCCGCATTCCGTTGGTATGGCCCGGCGGCGTTTACAACCAGAACGGTGTTGCCATCGGTGGTATCGACCTGAACCCACCCACTGCCTCACAAAACATCACCTTCAGGCCCGATCCGTTCGGACAATATACCTCTGAAGATTTCGGCATCAACCTCGCCAACTCAAGAGGACAGGTTGACCTGATTGCTGCTGACTTCCGCCTGCCGAAACTGTGGAGGGCTTCACTGGCCATGGACAAGAGATTGGGCCAGGGCTGGACATTGACCATGGAAGCCATTTACAGCAAGAACATCAACGAGATCGATTATAAGAATGTGAACATCCTGCCGCCGATAGGAAAATCAGTCGGCCCCGATGTGCGCAATGTGTATGGTCTTTCAGGACCTACACGCATACCCATGCGTTCCACTGGCGCCAATCCTTACCCAGGCAACATATTCCTGCTGCATAACAACGAAGGCCGCAACGGTTACTCCTATAGCCTGACCACTACCATCGACAAAGCATTCAGGAATGGATTTGCATTCAATGCCAACTATACTTATGGCCATTCAGTAATTCTTCACGAAGGCACCAGTTCGCAGAACAACTCGCAGTGGGCTAATATGGAAGTAGTGCAGGGCCGCAATTTTGTACCGCTGTCACGTTCAGACTTCGACCTGGGGCACCGCATCAATGCTTATTTTTCAAAAGAAGTGTGGTATGCCAACAAAACATTGGCAACAGTGGTTACGCTTACTTACAACGGCCAATCAGGCAATCCTTACAGCTATGTGTACAGGAATAGCCCCATTAGTGATAACAGCGCGACTTCTACCAACGACCTGATATATGTGCCCACAGAAGCAGACCTTGCAAACATGACCTTCCTTTCAAACACCGTTAACGGGGTTACTTACAGCGCCGCCCAGCAAAAAGAAATGCTGAACCAGTTCATCATGAGCGATAGGTACCTGCGCAAGCGCCGCGGCCAGCATGCAGAGCGCAATGGCGCACGCCAGCCCTTCACGCACATCGTGAACCTGGCGCTGGAGCAAAAGTTCAGGGTAAAACTGAGCGGCAGAAGGGTTGATTTCTCCGTGAGATACGACGTGTTCAACTTCACTAACCTGCTGAATAAAGATTGGGGCCGTCAATGGTTCATGAGCTTCGACCAGTTCCCGCTGTACCAGTTTGTGAGCTATGTGAGCGCTGCCAACCTTACACCGCAATACCGTTACACGCCTGTGAATGGCACGCCTTATTCCCTCAGCACCAGCACAGAGCCCAGGCTCTCTGCGCGCTGGATGAGCCAGCTGACGTTCCGTTTAGCGTTCTAACCGCAATTCATTGCAATAAAAAAAACCGGTTCAAATGCAGAACCGGTTTTTTGTTATTGGATGATGTTATCGATCATTACCAAACATCCATTTCAAAAAATAAGGCAAGGCCCTGCCCCAGGTGGGCACATCGTGCCTGCCGTCTTCCATCAATAAGTAATGGATGTTTTCATCAGGATAACCTTTTTGCTTTAGTTCTCTAATAAGGTCCAGCGTATCGTCGATGGAATCGATAACGCCATTGTTATTGCGGTCTTTTTCTTCATCGAGCGCGCCGCATTGAAAAAAGAAACGAATCCAGGGATAATACTCACCCTTGCGCACACGCTGGTGAATGATGCGGTCTGTATCGTCTGAATAACCTTCCTCGCCCTGGTCGCGGGTGCGCCACCACAGTGAACCCGAGAAAACGCCTACGCCGGAAAATTCATGGGGGTGGTTCCACACAAGATCAAGGGCGCTTAGGGCTCCCAGTGAGAAGCCCGCAAATATTTTTTCACGGAAAGAAAAAACATAGTAGGTAGTGCGGATGTACGGCAGCAGCTCTTCGAAAATGAAAAGCGTGTATTGCTCAGCTTTAGCTCCCCTGCCTTTAAAATCGGGAACGCCGACGGTGCCGTATTCCATTTTACGTTGCTCTCCCGCATGGATGGCCGCGCACAATACGGGACGGATGGACCTTTCTTCGTATAGCTCTTCCAGTATATTTTCGAGGCCTGCTCTTACCATGTCCTGTCCGTCGTTGATGAGCAGCAGGCTCATCCCTTCCGGATGCTCCACATTTACCGGTAAATAAAAATCAACGGTTACGGTCCTCTCTAAATGCGTTGATTCCAATAAGGCGGATTCTTTTAATATCAGTGATTCCTTATCCACTTGCATATTTTCAAAAATAGGAGAATGACGTTTAAAATGAACAAATAATTACCCCGATAACGGCCGGAATGAATTTTTGTTTTTTTGTCTCAATAAAAATAAATTGTGCCACTGTGCATTGATCCGGCTCAAAACCCTTAGGCAGTCATCTATCTTTTACCATTAAAACAAACGGGTATGAAAAAAATCGGCATTCTTTTCGGGCAGGAACGCAGTTTTCCTATGGCTTTCGTAGAGCGCATCAACGGTAAGGGCGTAAAAGACGTGACGGCAGAACCTGTAAGGATAGATAAAGTGATGCAGGGCGAGCCTTCGGGCTACGATGTAATTGTAGACCGCATTTCCCAGGATGTACCATTTTATCGCGCTTTTTTAAAGAATGCCGCGCTGTGCGGAACAGCGGTAATCAATAACCCGTTCTGGTGGAGCGCCGATGAAAAGTTCTTCAATAATTGCCTGGCCACCAAGATAGGTGTGCCGGTACCCAAGACCGTGATACTGCCTTCCAGGGACCTGCCGCCCGATACCAGCGACCAATCATTCGCAAACCTGGCCTACCCGCTCGATTGGGAAGGCATTTTCAATTATGTGGGCTTCCCCGCTTATATGAAACCATTTGCCGGCGGCGGCTGGAAAAATGTATACAAACTGCGCAACCTGGAAGAGTTTTTTGAAAAGCATGGAGAAACCGGCGAGTTGGTAATGATGCTGCAGGAAGAAATTATTTTCGAAGAATATTACCGCTGCTATTGCGTAGGCCGCAAATACGTGCGCATTATGCCGTATGAACCGCGCAACCCCCATCACCTCCGGTATGTGGCCGACTTTGCCCCTACACAAGAGCGGTTGAAGCAAATGGAAGACATCGTACTGCGGCTGAACCGCTACCTCGGATACGATCTGAATACCGTGGAACTGGCGGTGCGCGATGGCGTACCGTATGCCATCGATTTTTGCAACCCCGCGCCCGATGCAGAAATAAAAAGCGTGGGCGAGGAAAATTTTGAATGGATCGTTGAAACCATGGCCAATTATGCCATCGAGCGGGCTCTGGAGAACAAGGAAGGCCTCGACAACCTTACGTGGGGCGAATATGTACACAGCTCGTCTAATCACAAACCCCTGGTTTAATCTCGGCCCAAACTAAATCCCTTTTCATGAGCAGCATCAACTATAAGCATTTTACACTCGGCGTAGAGGAAGAATACATGGTGATTGATCCCGATACCCGTGAACTGAAAAGCCACCAGCAAAAAATAGTGACCGAAGGGCAGAAAGTGATCAAGGATAAAGTGAAGGCCGAGATGCACCAGGCCGTAGTGGAAGTAGGCACCGATATTTGCGCCAATGTGGATGAAGCATTCAACGACGTGGCGGTATTGCGCAAGACCATTTCGGGCATTGCCGATCAACTCGGATTTTGGATGGGCGCCTCGGGCACACATCCCTTCAGCCATTGGGAAAGCCAGCTCATAACCGATCATGTCCGTTACAACGAAATCGTGAATGAATTGCAGGAAGCGGCCCGCAGCAACCTGATATTCGGGTTGCACGTGCACGTGGGCATGCAAACCCGGGAAATGGCCAACCATATTGCCAATTCAACACGTTATTTTTTGCCGCATATCTATGCGCTCAGTACCAACTCGCCTTTTTGGGAAGGAAGGCAAACGGGTTATAAATCGTTCCGCACAAAAGTATTCGACAAGTTCCCACGTACAGGCATACCCGAAACATTCGACAGCATAGAAGCATATGATAATTATGTGAAGATGCTGGTAAAGACCAATTGCATCGACAATGCCAAAAAGATATGGTGGGACCTGCGCGTGCATCCTTTCTTTAATACGGTAGAGTTCCGCATTTGCGATGTGCCGATGACCGTGCACGAGACCATTGCCATTGCCGCGCTGTTCCAGGCCGTTTGCGCCAAGATATACAAGCTGCGGTTGCAGAACCTGAACTTCATACAATACTCACGCGCCCTCATCAACGAAAATAAATGGAGGGCCGGCCGCTATGGCATCGATGGAAGACTGATCGATTTTGGAAAGGAAGAAGAAGTGAACAGCAGGGTGCTCATTTATGAGCTGCTGGATTTTGTAGACGATGTGCTGGACCAACTGGGCAGCAGGCATGCCGTGGCCTATGTACCGAAAATTCTGGAATATGGCACCGGTGCAGACCGCCAGTTGAAGGTGTACCACGAAACCAATAGCCTGATCGGCGTGGTAGATTATGTGCACTCGCAGTTCCTCTCAGGGCTTTAGTGGCGGAGGTTCGATACCGGATTATTTTTCTACGATCTCAGTTACTTCATACCTGTATGCACTGGCTCCTGGCTTAATGGGCCTTTGGGTGAACTCAGCCCAGGCATGTGTAAACGTGGCCCCGAAATACAAAATGAACGAAGCATAAAATACGAACAATAACACAAGCACAAACGAACCCGCTGCCCCAAAGATATTATCGATATTACTATATCCCAGCAACCATCCTATCGCCAGCTTGCCAAGGGTAAACAGGATACTGGTAACTATTCCGCCGGCTATGGCTACTTTCCAATGCGGCCGCCCATTGGCCAGGTAACGGAATACCACACTGAACCACGCGGCTACTACCAATGCAGATACTACCTGGTTTAGAATAATATAGAGGACTGTCCTTGACCCTGCCCATAGTTCGTTGATATAATCGAGCAACAGTGCCTGCATTGCTTCTATTAAAAGACTTGCAAGAAACAGGAAGCCCGCTAAAACAATAATTCCGATAGACCGTAACCTGCCCCGCAAACCCGCACCCACGCCGCTCCGCGAATGCACCTTGATGCTCCACAGCTGGTTCAGCGAATCGCTGATGACCTTAAACAAAGTAGTGGCCACGAATATCAAAAAAATAAAACCCCCGATGCCGATGTACCAATTAGTGGCGAGCCTTCTGAACCCGCGCAGCGTAAGCCTTATCTGCGAAACACCCTGGTCGCCTATTATCAGGGAAAGATGCTCGAAAAGATGCTGGCTCATGGTGCGGCGGCCCATCACTATGCCGAACAACTGTATAAAAATGATGAGAATGGCTGGTAATGCAAAAGTGGTGAAGAACGCCGTGGCTGCGGCCATCCGCAAAGGATCGTTGTTCCTAAGCTCGCGAAGCGCAGTACGCATGACCCCGAAAAATTCGCTGGGAGATGGCATCCTGCAAAATAAACCTATTGCGCTATTTCTTTATCGCCGCCTTAAAACTTCCTTCATCTACATCTTTGATAAACTTAATAACGCCGGGAAAAAAATGCTCCTGGTCGTCCCAAAAGCTGCAATGGCTTCCATTGGGACAGTGCAGGTAATTGCCATTCTGCACCCGGGTGCTCATCCATTTCATGTGCTCTGGGTCCATGGTATCAAACTGCGCGCCTACGGTCAGCGTAGGCACTTTTATCTTCGGCAGATCGGCCTTGCGGTCCCAGGTCAATAAGCGGCCTCCCACCTTGAACTCACTGGGCCCCTGCATCATTACATATATTTCTTCGTTCAGGTGTTTCATGCTGCGCAGGAGCGGTTCGGGCCATTCGGGCAGGCGACAAAGGTGTTTGGTGTAATATTCGTTGAACACCATTTCCTGGTACACGGGGTTTTTAAAATCGCCGCGGCTTTCGTAGCCGGACAGGGTATCGATGAGCGAGGGACGCATTTTGCTCCGCAATATGCCATTGTATTTTTCATAATCAGGAATGCTCGCCATCATATTGCTGATGATGAGCCCTTTCAGGTTGTCCTGGTATTTTAAAGCGTACTCCATGGCCAGAATGCCGCCCCAGGAATTGCCGAACAGGTAAAAATTATCTTTCGTTAACCCAAGTGCCTGCCTTACCTGCTCAACTTCTTCTACAAAACGCGCTGTTGTCCATAAGCTGCTGTCTTTGGGCTGATCTGAATAATAAGAACCCAATTGGTCGTATTCATAAAATTCAAAGCCTTCCTTAGGGAAATAGCTTTCAAAACATTCGAAATATTCATGTGTGAACGCAGGGCCCCCATGCAATAACAGCACTTTAATGCGCGGATTATTGCCAAAACGCTTGGTCCATACCTTGAAATTTCCTACGGGTGTTTGAATCGGCACCATACGTACGCCGCCGGATTGAACGCCGGAGTCCCGGTAGTCGTAATATTCGGCAAGTGTGGGGGAAGCTGCTGAATCAGTTGAAGACTGCTTACAAGAGCTGTACAACAATACAACTATGCAAATGGAAAGCAAAGCGGTTGGTTTCATATCCTGCTAGTTTTAAACGATAAGTAAAAAATACAGAATTATTTTTACTTGGAAAGAATAGTCACAGCAAAGAAATGATCTTTGCATCGTCGCCGCAATTGAGAACACGTTTAGAGATTTATACCGGACGGATAATACTTTTCCTTAAATTGGCTTTCCGAAAAATTGCTTATGAAAAAGCTTGTGTTGTTTTTTTGCGTGTACAGCGTGGCGTTTGCCCATGCTCAAACCAAAAACGATTCCATTCAACAGGTACGGGAATTTGCCAGGTGGTACGACCTCGAGTACACCGTTGCCGAGGCGGATTCCGTGCTGGGTGAGTTGCGGGACAATACCAATACCTACCGCAACATGCATCGCACTTATCCCAAAAACGACCTGCCTTACCCATTTGCATTTCAACCCGCGCCTTATGGTTATAAAATACCGGACAAGCAGGCAAAGATCAATTGGGACATTCCCGCCAATGTAACGGTGCCCAGTAACCGAAACGATCTGGCGTTTTATTCCATCCCGCAGCTAGCATCACTCATAAAAAATAAGAAGATCACATCTGTTGACCTCACCCGCTTTTTCATCGACCGGTTGAAAAAATGGGGCGATACGCTGGAATGCGTTATAACCCTCACCGAAGAACTGGCAATGCGGGAAGCAAAACAAGCCGACGATGACCTGAAAAAAGGCATTTACCGTGGCCCGCTGCACGGCATTCCCTATGGATTGAAAGACCTTTTTGCTGTAAAAGGATACAAGACCACGTGGGGCTCCACACCGTACAAAGACCAGGTAATAGATGAAGACGCATTTGTATATACCCAATTGAAAAAGGCAGGGGCTGTGCTTTGCGCCAAGCTTTCGTTGGGCGCACTGGCTTTTGATAACCGCTGGTTCGGCGGTTTTACAAGAAATCCTTGGAACCTTCCACAAGGATCGAGCGGGTCTTCTGCCGGTTCGGCGGCTGCGGTAGTTGCAGGATTGTTGCCATTTACTATCGGAACAGAAACCCTGGGATCGATCGTTTCTCCTTCAACAAGGTGCGGCGCTACGGGCTTGCGCCCTACATTCGGCACAGTGAGCAGGAGCGGTGCGATGGTGTTGTGCTGGAGCCTCGACAAGACCGGCCCTATTTGCAGGAGCGCGGAGGACGCGGCCATCGTATATTATTATATCAAAGGCACCGATGGCAAGGATCCCGGTTCGGTGGACCATGCATTCAACTATAACAGCAAGACAGACCTGAAAAAACTGCGCATAGCCTATGCCGAGAATTATTTCAACAGGTTGCCGAAGGACGCGCTGGAATGGAAAGTGATCGAACAATACCGCGCACTCGGGCTTAACGTGCAGCCGGTACAGTTCCCCGACTCCGCATTATATCCTTTTAATATAGTGGACATTGTTTTAAGCGCTGAATCAGCCGCCGCCTTCGATGAGCTTACCCGCAGCAACAGGGATGATCTTATCGAAAGACAGGACAAAAATTTCTGGCCGAATATTTTCCGCGGCGCAAGGTTCATTCCCGCCACGGAATACATCAATGCCAACCGCTACCGCAGCAACCTGTGCAAGGGAATGAACGAGTTCATGAAGAATTACGATGTGTTGATCGTACCCACCTATGCGGGAAGGCAATTATCTATTACCAACCTGAGCGGACATCCCGTAGTGTGCATGCCCATGGGCTTCAACCAGCGCGGACTGCCGGTAAGCATTACCCTGATCGGCAATTTATACGATGAGGCAAGCATATTGGTTGCGGCAAAAGCCTACCAGGACAAAACGGAGCACAACAAGAAGCATCCGCAAAAATTTTTACAATAACAGCAATTATTATATGAAAAAAGCGCTTCCTCTCCTATGCCTGGGATTCTTATTTGCCTGCCAGAAAAAACCCGCCGACCTGCTGGTGTTCAACGCCACCATTTATACAGTGGACTCGGCCTTTAGCACCGCTGAAGCAATGGCCATTAAAGATGGAAAGATCGTTGCAGTGGGCAAGTCTGCAGACCTGCGCGAACAGTTCGAGGCGAAGGATACGCTGAATGCTGAAGGCAAATTCATTTATCCAGGTTTCATTGATGCACATGCGCATTTTTATCGATATGGATTGTACCTGCGCACCGTTGACCTGGTAGGAACAACCAGTTGGGAAGAGATCATTCAGAAACTGACAGCATTTGCAGCGCAAAATCCTGATGGATGGCTCACCGGCCGCGGATGGGACCAGAACGACTGGGCCGTGAAAGAATTTCCTACCAGGGATAAGTTAGATGAACTATTTCCCAACCGCCCCGTATTACTTGTACGCATAGATGGGCACGCAGCCATCGCCAACCAGGCAGCGTTGAACATTGCGGGCGTTACACCGGGCATGTCGCTGACCGGCGGCTCTTTTGAAACAAGAAATGGAAAGCTTACCGGCATTCTTATCGACAATGCGATCGATGCCGTTACCGGCAAAATTCCCGCAGCCACCCTGCCCCAAATGAAGAAAGGCGTTCTGGACGCGCAAAGCAATTGCTTTGCGGTAGGACTTACCACGGTAGATGATTGCGGGCTCGATTACAATGAAGTGCAATTCATCGACAGCATGCAACGCACCGGCGAACTCAAGATGCGCGTGTATGCCATGCTAAGCGATGCAAAAAAGAATTATGATTTCCTGATAGATAAAGGCAAGATCAAAACAGACCGCCTGAACGTGCGGGCCTTTAAGGTATATGGAGATGGCGCGCTCGGTTCGCGGGGAGCTTGCCTTTTGCAACCTTATGCAGACAGGCCGGGCTGGAGCGGATTTTTATTGAGCAGCAAGGAACATTTCGATTCGGTGGCAAGTGTTTTACACGGCAGGGGATTCCAGATGTGCACACACGCCATCGGCGATTCGGGTAACCGCGTTATCCTCAACACTTATGCTAAATACCTGAAAGGAAAGAACGACCTGCGTTGGCGCATCGAGCACGCCCAGGTAGTAAATGAAAATGATTTTAAATTGTTCGGCGATTACAACATTATTCCATCTGTTCAGCCCACGCATGCCACCAGCGATATGTATTGGGCCGGTGACCGTCTTGGCAAAGAACGGGAAAAGGGCGCCTATGCATTCAATGACCTGCTAAAACAAAACGGCTGGATACCGCTGGGCACCGATTTTCCTGTGGAAGACATCAGTCCTTTCAAAACATTTTATGCGGCCGTTGTAAGAAAAGATGCAAAAGGATGGCCCGCGGACGGGTATCAGATGAACAACGCATTAAGCCGGGAACATACGCTGCGCGGCATGACCATCTGGGCTGCGCGTTCCAATTTCGAAGAGCATGAAAAGGGCAGCCTGGAAGCAGGAAAATTTGCCGACTTCGTAATACTGGACAATGACCTTATGAAGGCGCCCGACACCGCGTTGCTGAACATTATCGTTTTAAAAACGTATCTCAATGGGGAAAAGGTTTATGAGAAAAAATGATTAACCAACGCAATCCGGCATGACAATTCTTACGGTCCTGCTATGCATCATTGCCTTTGTGCTCCTCATCACCTGGGGTAAGGTAAATGCTTTCCTTGCATTTCTGGTCATTTCAATCGCAACCGGATTGTTGCTCGGCGTTCCATTCAATAAGATCACGGGCTCAGTGCAAAAGGGCATTGGCGATATGGTAGGTTCATTGCTGGTGATCATTGCCCTGGGAGCCATGTTGGGCAAGCTGGTATCGGAGAGCGGCGCCGCGCAAAAGATCAGCAGCACTTTAGTGAATGCATTCGGCAAAAAAAATATTCAATGGGCATTGATGCTGACGGGCTTTATCGCGGGACTGCCATTATTTTATAATGTAGGATTCGTATTGCTGATACCCTTACTGTTTTCCGTAGCCTACCAATACAAATTACCCGTGGTATACACCGGATTGCCCATGCTGGCCGCACTATCGGTAACGCACGGCTTTCTGCCGCCGCATCCTTCGCCCACTGCGTTAGTAGGCCAGTTCAATGCAAGCATGGGACTTACGCTGCTGTACGGTTTGGCAATAGCCATTCCCGTTATACTCATTGCGGGCCCTTTGTTTTCCAAAACATTGAAGAACCTGCAGGCTACCCCGCTACAAACATTTCAGTCGAAGCCCTTGCCCGAAGATCAATTGCCGGGCGCATTCAATAGTTTCATTACTTCGCTGCTGCCGGTGATCCTGCTCATCATCACTACGGTATACTTGTTCGTTGAAAACCCTATGGGCGAGGCCGGCTCTGTTGCGGCTTTCTTTTCCGATGCCACCATCATCATGATCATCTCGTTGGCAGTGGCTACATGGTCGTTGGGCCTCCGCAACGGCAGGCGCATGCAGGAGATCATGGGCTGGTTTGCCGAGGCGGTTAAGGATGTATCGCTGATATTATTGATTGTAGCGGGCGCCGGCGCGCTTAAGCAGGTTTTTGTAGACAGTGGCGTAAGCAACGACATCGCGGCTATGTTACAAACTTCGTCGATGCACCCACTGGTATTAGGATGGCTGATAGCAGCCGTTATAAGGGTGTGCGTGGGCTCCGCAACAGTGGCGGGACTTACCGCGGCAGGCATCATTGCGCCTGTGATGAAGCATACCGATACCGATCCCAATCTGATGGTATTGTCGATCGGTGCGGGCAGCCTGATGTTCTCGCACGTGAACGATGCGGGCTTCTGGATGTTCAAGGAATATTTTAACCTGGGAATAAAAGATACCTTCCGTTCCTGGTCGCTTATGGAAACCATTATTTCCATCGCTGGCCTCGGCGGAGTGCTATTGTTAAATATGTTTGTGTGATGAAACAAGCAAAAGAATGGTATGTCATCGATAATATAGACGAGGTGGACTCACCGGCGCTCGTGCTCTATCCCGAACGCATAAACGAAAATATTCGGCAGGCCATGCGCATGGCAGGGAATGTGCATAGGCTGCGGCCCCATGTAAAGACCAATAAATGCCGCGAGACCATGGAACTGATGACCGGCCGCGGAATTTACAAATTCAAATGCGCCACCATACCCGAAGCGGAAACCCTGGCCATGTGTAATGCTAAAGATGTACTGCTGGCCTATCAACCCGTTGCACCGAGATTGGAACGGCTGATATCGCTCATAAAAGAATATCCCTCTACGAAATTTTCCTGCCTCGTCGATAACAAAGCAAGCGCACGGCTGATATCCGAAGCATGCAGGAACGCAAATGTGCAGCTTTCGGTGTATATCGATCTCGACCTTGGCATGCACCGCACAGGCATTGCACCCGGCGAAGCCACCCTGGAATTGTACGCATACTGCGCGGAACAATCCAACATACAACCTGTGGGATTGCATGCTTACGACGGCCATATAAGAAACCCAGATATAAACGACCGCACCATTGCATGCAATGATGCTTTTGCCGGGGTCATAAAACTAAAGGAGCTTATAGTATCGAGGGAACTTCCTGAACCCATCATTATTGCAGGCGGTTCGCCTACTTTTCCCATTCACGCATTGCGTGAAGGAGTTGAGTGCAGCCCCGGCACATTCATTTACTGGGACCACGGTTATGCCACCATGTGCCCCGAACAACCTTTCCTGCCCGCGGCCGTGCTGGTTACAAGAGTTATTTCAACGCCGGGCCACACCAGGATATGCCTCGACCTGGGACATAAAGGAGTAGCTGCGGAAAACCCGCTGTCCAGCCGCGCACATTTTCTGAATGCGCAAGGCCTTGTGCCTGTTTCGCAAAGCGAAGAGCACCTTGTAATGGAAGCCGGCCCCAACCACGGATATAATGTGGGTGACGTATTGTACGCGCTGCCCTTTCATGTTTGTCCTACCGTTGCCTTGTACGAACGCGCATACGTTGCAGAAAACAACAGGATCACCGGTGAATGGAAAACCATTGCACGAGATCGGAAATTAGTGTACTGATATGTTCATCATCGACGCACACCTGGACCTGGCAATGAATGCCATGGAATGGAACCGCGACCTGAGGTTGCCGGTGGAGGAGATCTGTGCGCGTGAAAAGGGCATGAACGACAAGCCCGACCGCGGCAACGCAGTGGTATCACTGCCCGCATTGCGGCAAGGCAATATCGGGTTGGTGGTGGCAACGCAAATTGCACGCTATGTCGCGCCCGGCGGCAACCTTCCCGGCTGGGCCTCTCCTGAACAAGCCTGGGCACAAACGCAGGGTCAGCTTGCGTGGTACCGCGCAATGGAAGCCGAAGGCGAAATGGTGCAGGTAACAGACCTCACTTCACTGGAACAACAAGTGGCGTTATGGAATAATGACAACACGCATCCTCAAAAACCGGTAGGGTACATTTTAAGCCTCGAAGGCGCGGACTCATTGGTAAACCTGCAGTACCTGGAAAAAGCGTACGCGTATGGATTACGCGCCATTGGTCCCGCGCATTACGGGCCGGGACGTTATGCAAATGGCACCAATTCATCCGGCGGTCTCAATGCACCCGGAAAACAATTGTTGAAGGAAATGGAACGGCTGGATATTATTTTGGATGCAACGCATTTATGCGACGATGCATTTTGGGATGCAATGGACCATTTCAATGGGCATATATGGGCGAGCCATAACAATTGCAGGGCATTGGTGAACCACAACCGGCAGTTTACCGACGATCAGGTACGCGAGCTCATTCGCCACGGCGCGGTAATAGGTGGCGCACTGGATGCATGGATGATGGTGCCGGATTGGGTGCGCGGACAATCGACCCCGAGGCAAACACAATGCAGACTGGAAACGCTCATCGATCATTTAGACCATATCTGCCAGATAGCGGGCAATGCATTGCACATCGGGCTGGGGTCTGATCTTGACGGGGCATTTGGAAAGGAACAATGCCCATACGACCTTGATACTATTGCGGGGCTTAGCCAGTATGAACACCTGCTCGCGAAGCGCGGGTATTCAGCTTCGGATATCAGGAATGTGCTGCATGGCAATTGGTTGCGTTTTCTTCGCGATGCCTGGAAGGTATAAAACATACCCATTTACCCTGACCCCGCCCTGCATCTTCGACCGGCGTTTTCACTGCAATTACTCACCGTACACCGCCTCCAGGTCCATAATCACCTAATTATCAATGTTCCCACTTTGAATATTAACATCACGTTGAAAAAACGGTACGGTAGTTGACAATTCTTAAGCGGACTATTTCGTTAGTTTGCAATTATGTTGAATGAATCCCTGAAAATACGGATAGCTGTACTGGACCTTTATGAAGGGCAGGCCAATGAGGGCATGCGCTGTATCCGTGAAATCCTGAACCAGTTCGGCGAATCCAACCATATTGACCTGGAATGGGATGAGTTTGAAGTACGCTTGCAACACCAATTACCTGATTTTTCGTACGATATATACATTTCCAGCGGGGGCCCCGGCTCTCCGCTTGACAGCGAAGGCTCCGAATGGGAAAACAAATACTTTAACTGGCTAAGTAGCGTGAACGAATACAATGCTTCACCTGTTAACCAGTATAAAAAGCAGGTTTTCTTTATTTGCCACTCTTTCCAGTTGGCCTGCAGGTTTTTCCAGATCGCAAAGGTCACCAAACGCAAATCCAACGCTTTTGGGGTGTTTCCTGTCCACATGGAACCAGCCGGATTGGAAGAACCGGTGTTCGATGGCCTGAAAGATCCGTTCTATGCCGTAGATAGCCGCGACTACCAGGTAACAGAACCCTTTATCCGCCGGTTACATAAAATGGGCGGGAAAGTGTTGTGTATCGAAAAAGAGCGTCCGCATGTGCCGCTCGACCGCGCCATCATGGGCATTCGCTTCAACGAATACATGATCGGCACGCAATTCCATCCCGAAGCAGATCCCACAGGCATGACCATGTACCTGCTGCGCGACGATAAAAAGAAAACCGTGATTGAAAATCACGGAGAGGAAAAATGGCGCAGCATGATCGAGCATCTCAACGATCCCGATAAAATCCTGTGGACGTACTCGCACGTACTGCCTAATTTCCTGAACATCGCCGTTGAACATTTGCAGCGCGTGGAAGTATAACGTATCTTCCTACGTATAATTTATCTGAGATGATACCAGCGGTACGCCAGGCGTTCAATCAAGCATTTACCAAGGAGCGGTACGAAGCATTCTTGCAGGACCTTAACAGCAAACATCCGGGCGCCATCGAGTTCCGCGTTGCGGAAACACCGGTTTTCATACCAAAACATTTTGCCACGCAACTCATCGATGCCTGCGAAAGCATCGTGGACGTTATTGTCGATCCGGGGTTCAAGCAATTGACCGAACGCTCCATTCCCTCCACTGATCTCGTGCCCGGTGAAAATGACCATACGCACATGATCGCATTCGACTTCGGCATTTGCATCAGTGATGCGGGCGAGTTGGAGCCACAATTAATAGAGATGCAGGGCTTCCCTACCCTGTTTGCATTCCAGGCATATTATCCTGAAGTGGTCAAAAAACATTTTCCCGTTCCTGAAAATTTTTCGCACTACCTGGGGAATTACAACCGCGATACTTATCTCAGAGACCTTTCGGAAGTGATCAAAGGCAATGTGCCGACAGAAAACACGGTACTGCTCGAAATAAAACCACACCAACAAAAAACACGCATCGATTTTTATTGCACGCAAGACTACCTCGGCATACAACCCGTGTGCATCACAGAACTGATACAGGAAGGCCGGCAATTATTTTATATGAAGGATGGAAAGAAAACAGGCATCCACCGTATTTACAACCGCGTGATCTTCGACGACCTGAACGCCCAAAAAGATTCATTGGGATCATTTGTTGACATTACACAGGACCTGGATGTAGAATGGATACCACATCCAAACTGGTTTTACCGAATCAGTAAATATACATTGCCCTTCATCCGCCATCCTTACGTACCAAAAACCTATTTCCTGAACGAGGTGAAGCAACTTCCGCTCGATTTGGAGAATTATGTACTAAAGCCTTTGTTCTCCTTTGCGGGCCAGGGCGTGGTAATAGACCTTACGCGTGAAGACATTGAAGCGGTAAAAAGCCCCGAGAACTGGATACTGCAACACAAAGTAACTTATGCGGAAGTTATAGAAACGCCCGACATTCCAGCCAAGGCCGAGATCCGCATCATGTACATCTGGAAGGACGGATGGGCAAGGCCAAAACCAGCCATCAACCTGGCGCGATTGAGCAAGGGCAAAATGATCGGCGTGCGGTATAATAAAGATAAAGACTGGGTCGGCGGCAGCGTGTGCTTTTTTGAGGCGTGAATTCACAACTCACCACCATTAGGCCAGCCGCTTCAGGATCTGCTCATCTATTTTCTTAAATAAATGAAAAGGTTTGTAAGTGCGCCAGTTCGGCAGCTCCATTAGTTCGATATAATAACCCAGCTTGGCTTTTTTAAAGTCGTATTGCGTTTGCTCGGGCATGTTCAGGCAAACGATCCATCCGTCTTCATCGGTCACTTCCTCGAACCATTCCTGGTAATAATCCTTATCGCCGCTGTGGAAGTTGAGTACGTTCTCGGCTATCAGGATAAACTTGGTAATGCCTTCTGTGAGCATAATATCCGCTACTTCACGCTTCAGCTGCATGATGTCGTTTTCAATGGCATCGTTCCATTCGCCTATCAATTCTATTACCACATAATGTTCTTCATAATCGGCCATAATAACCTTCAGGTACAATGTGCGCGACCCGAATTCATCCCACTGTGGATGGATATAATAATTGTAAATAGTTTGTGAAAACTCGAACTCGGAATAAGACCTTCCGAAAAAGGGTGATTTCTCATCCTCTTCGCTGGTATAAATGTGCCTCCAATTATAAAATGGTTCTATGTCATGCATATCAAAAAATAAAGCACCAATATCATACCAAGGGTATCGCTAATAAAAAAGGCTGTAGCAATTTACAGCCTTTGAAATCGCGTTACCAAATATTGATCACAGATTTTTTCAGATTTTATAATCTGTGCTTTCTTTCACTAAATCTGTGTTTTTTTCTTATTGAATCAATATCTTATCCGAGAACATTGCCTTGCGGCGGCCGTCGACAACCTTTACCAGGTACATGCCCCTTGCCAGATTGCTGCTTACCACCATGTCCTCTACCTGGGCCTTTGCGCCAATAGTAATCGACTGGCTGCTTACTACCCTGCCGGTAAGATCGAGCAATTGTATTTCATACTTGCCCTGCCGCTGGTTATCGAAATATAACCTGAAAGTTCCATCGGTAACCGGGTTAGGATATACTGAAATATTATCGTTGCGAACGATTTGCCTGTTCAACAAAGCTGCCGCGCTCACTGCGGAAGCCTTCTGGTCTGCCTCTTTTTTAAGGGCCAGGTTGGCATTAGCAAGGTCCGATGTATTGAACACTTTTTCTTTACTCTCCAGTTTGGTGGCTTTCAGCGACTGCAGGTCTACCGAATAATATCCCTGTGTAGAGACCGCGCTGCCAACAATTACTTTTCCTTCATCATCCACCACTGCCCCATTGGTAGTGTAATTGGCGGGCAAGCCCGAAATATATCCTTTGAAAGTTGCTACGCGGCTGTCGATATTGATCTCGAACACAGCCTGCCTCGCGGATATGAGGTGCAATTTTCCAAAAGCATCTGCAATCATATCGCCGCCCCAGCTGCTGCAACGGTTGTGAATGGATACGCCGCCATTGGCCTGGTCGTCTACCAGGTTGCCAAGATCGCTGATGATGGGCTTTCTGCCGGTAGTAAAGCGCAGCAGGTGGTTGCCATCGTTGCTCAGCGCATACCCATTGCCGTCAGCACCTATTACCATGCGGGTAATATGATTGGCTTCATCCTGCAGGTTGGCTGTTTGACCGAATGCTTCTCCTTCGAAATAATAAATGCGGGGCGATTTTCCGCCCATATCTATATACCGCAATTGATTAATGCCCATGGGCGTATAATACAGGCGGTCATGTTTGCTGTCGTACGCACAGGCCGCAGAAAAAGTAGAGAAGGGCATGTTTGAATTGTTACGTACGTTGTTATCATTGGTAATTGCAATGGGTTTGCCGGTTCGCGCATGAAATACCTGGGGCACTTGGGAGCTGCTGTAGATTGTTTGTAATTCTGCGCCGGTGGAGAGGTCAATCAACCTTACTTCCGTCCAGTTTGATTGTCCTTTTTGTCCGCCAGTAATCGCAAAAGCCTTTCTCGAAGTGTTTTGAGCCGTGGCGGCAACTACCAGGGCAAGCATTGTAATAGAGAGTAAAGATCTGCGTACCATATGTTTTGATTTTGGTACACATAAGTTACGATGAATTTCGTTCTTGCAAAAAATTGTTTAGGAAGCGGTAACAGTTTTATGCAGGCGGACGTAATGCGGATTAACGCTTGATGGCGTTGGCTGCTTTTTTTACACTGCCATGCTTCAACAGCAAATCCTTTGCCTCGTCGTAATTCTTGAGATTGGTTCGCTCCATCAGCATTTTTACCCCGCGGTCGATAAGCTTATTATTGGTGAGCTGCATGTTCACCATTTTATTATCCTCTACCCGGCCGATTTGTATCATAACGGCGGTGGAGATCATGTTCAGCACCAGCTTTTGCGCGGTGCCGCTTTTCATGCGGGTGCTGCCCGTAACAAACTCTGGACCTACTACTACTTCTATGGGATAATCGGCATGCTCACTGATGGGTGCGCCTTGATTGCAGGTAATGCACCCCGTTACAATGCCATGCTTTCTGCTTTCGCGCATGGCTCCTATAACATAAGGCGTTGTGCCGCTGGCCGCAATGCCTACCACCACGTCCTTTTCGTTGATGAAATGTTTTTCCAGGTCGGCCCAGCCTTCTTCTTCGCTGTCCTCCGCACGCTCGATGGCCCTGCGGATGGCTTCATCGCCGCCGGCAATCAATCCTATCACCAATCCATGCGGCATGCCATAGGTAGGCGGTATCTCGCTCGCGTCCAGTATACCCAGCCGGCCGCTGGTACCGGCACCTACATAAAACAGCCTGCCACCGGCAAGCATGTTGTCAACGATAACTGTGACGAGCTTTTCAATTTGCGGGATGGCCTTTTCAACGGCATCGGGAACGGTTTTATCCTCACGGTTGATGTTGGTGAGGAGGTCCATAACGCTCATTTTTTCAAGGTGTCGGTATTTGCTTGGCTCTTCCGTGAATTTGATAAAATCGGTCATCAGTGCTTTTATTTCATCTATTTGTATGGTAATCGATCAATCCTTCCATCGGGTTTTTCAGGATCTTGCCCAGCTCAAACTCATACGATTGGCAAAGCTCTTGCAACACGTCGCGGAAGCCAAAGGCCACGCTTCCAACAAAATGAATAGGGTATTTCCAGCTTTCGCTGTATTTGCAAAGATGCTGAAAGAAAAAGTCATTCAGCCCATCTTCAATAATATTTTCAATCATATAGTGCCCCCGGTTCTCGGCCAGGAAGTAGCAAAAACCCGCAAGATACCGGTTGGCGAGGGGCTTGCGATAGGTATTTTCCAGAATTTCCACCGGGCTGGTCTTATACTTGTCATCGAACTTGTACCTGAGCTCCTCATCGAATGTATTGTACATATAATACTGTATCACTTTCTTGCCCAGGTAGGCGCCGCTGCCCTCATCGCCCAAAATATAACCTATGCCCGGAGCTTGTTTGGTGATCTTGCTGCCATTATAATAACACGAAAACGAGCCCGTGCCCAGGTTGCAGGCTATACCTTTTTCGGTGCCGTTCAACCCCCTGGCAGCCGCGAGCATATCGTCGTTGATACTGATGACTGCCCCGTTGAACACCTGTTTAAGGGCCTTTCCAACAATGCTGACGTTGGCGGGATTGCGCATGCCAGTGCCGTAATAATGTATTTTTTCTATGGAAGTATTGCCCGAAATGCCGGGCATCTCCTGGTGAAGGATGCCAACAATTTGTTCTTCTGTAAGAAAATAAGGGCTAAGACCTTGCGTAAATGCGGTTTTTTTTCGTCCTTTCTGGATCAGGCACCATTCGCATTTGGTGGCCCCGCTATCAGCCAGCAAGATCGCCATACAAAGAAATTAAACTTACATTTTGAAATTAATCTTGAAATTCGCCGCTGAAAGATATGGATTCTTATACATTTTAACTTACCGTACATGAAGCGTTTACAGGTTTGGTTACCCTTATTGTTTGCGTTGGTGATGATAGTGGGCATGATCATCGGCTTCAGGCTGCGCAAGAACATACGGAGCGACAGCAATTTTTTTGGTTTTTCAAAAGAAACGCCCCTACAGGAGGTGCTGGACATCATTAACCGCAATTATGTAGATGCCGTTAACACCGATACCCTTGGCAACGATGCCATCCAGGAAATGCTAACCCACCTCGATCCGCATTCTGTTTACATTCCCGCTTCCATTCTGAAAGAAGTGAATGAAGACCTCGAAGGCAATTTCCAGGGCATTGGCGTGGAATTCCAGATTATAAAAGATACCGTGCACGTGGTGAATGTACTGCCTAAAGGTCCCAGCGATGAGGCCGGGCTGAAGATCGGCGACCGGTTTTTGCAGGTAGAAGATTCAGTAGTGGCAGGCACCAACATCACCACCGAAAAAATAAAAAAACTATTGCGCGGTCCCGGCGGCTCCAAAGTAAACGTGAAGATGCTAAGGGGAAAGCAGGTTCAGCCATTCACCATTAAACGAGGCACCATTCCCATTCCATCCCTCGATGCTTCGTACATGATCGATCCCTCAACGGGTTATATCAGGCTGAATAAATTTGCCGAAACCACCTATGAGGAATTCATGGCGGCATTGGAAGCCCTGCAAAAACAAAGGCTGCAGCAACTCATTCTGGACCTAAGGGGCAATGGCGGCGGCATTTTACAGGAAGCAGTACAGATAGCCGATGAATTTTTAGATGGCAGCAAGCTGATAGTATACACACAAGGTAATAAGACCGATAAGGAAGTGTATGAAAGCAAACGCGAAGGCCTATTCGAAAAAGGCAAACTGGTAATACTCATCGATGAAGGCTCGGCCTCAGCCAGCGAAGTAGTGGCCGGTGCCGTCCAGGATTGGGACAGGGGAACCATCATCGGCAGGAGGAGCTTTGGCAAGGGCCTGGTGCAGCAACAATATGAATTGAGCGATGGGTCGGGGCTGCGACTGACCGTATCCCGTTATTATACTCCCCTTGGCAGGAGCATTCAAAAGCCTTATTCCAAAAGCATCGAAGAATACAACGATGAGGTGATAGACCGTTTTGTGAACGGGGAAGTATTGAAAAGCGATTCCGCCAAGATCGCTAACGGGCAGGTGTACACTACAAAAGGCGGCAGAAAGGTATACGGCGGGGGCGGCATAGCGCCTGATGTTTTCGTGGCCTTCGATACCAGCTTCATGCAAAAATCAATTGCCGACCTGTACAACGACAACGCCGTTTTTATTTTCCCTTATATCTATTACGTGGAACACCAGCAGGAATTGAAACAATATAAAGACCCCGCTGATTTCGCCCGAAGGTTCAATAATTGGGAAGAACTTTGGAATGGACTGCTGAAACTGGCTAAGAACGACAGCCTGAACCTTGGGAACGTGAATGCCGCCGAAAAGCAATATCTGCTGTACCGCCTAAGGGCCAATATTGCCCGCCAGATCTGGCGCACCGAAGGCTTTTACGAAGTTTGGAATACCACAGACCCGGTAGTGCAAAGGGCATTGGCCGAGTTGAAAAAATAAAATTTCTTTGTATATAAAGCGCAAATGTGCAACATGGCCGCGGCCACCTGCACACTTGCGCTTTCATGTTCATGCTTTACTTATATTCTATCCTGCCTGTCCAGCAACTCCTTCTTCTCTATCCGGTAGGAGGATATCAACCCGAGGCCTCCGCCTATGCCTATCAATGCAAACCATAGGGCCTCATTGTCGTGTTTGTTGGGTACCACATACGCATCCAGGAAGTAAGCCGCCAGCAAGCCCAGGCCTGAGCCGAGCAGTAACAAGCCCCATTTAAGGTTGCGATAAGGGGCCGGACGGTTGGCATATTCCTTGGGATTCATGCCTTTTTCTACCATTGCCAGGTTTTCGCGGGTCTTCAGGTAAACGATGCCGAATATCATGGCAAATCCTCCTGCGATAAATGTAACCGGGATTAAAACTTCTGCGCCTTGCATAAAATTGTTTTTTATTTATCCGGCCGGGGCCGGGGGGTTTAAGATTAGTTTGTGTTGTTCTCCATCTGACTACCACTTGTTGGCTGAGGTTACAGGCTTAAAGAACTTTCCAAAACAGTTTACGCAATCTATGACTACACGACCTTTTGCGAGGTTACAACTTTTTTTTAAGCACCTACCCATAACGTCTATCTTATATATGTAACCCTTAAAATACAGTAACTTGTATGTAACCTATCGCCTTCGAAGGTAGTCATATAGGCTGTCATGCACACCGGACCAAGTGATAATGAGATCCTTAGCAGTGTTCTGCAGGGGAATCAGCAGGCTTATGCCGAAATAGTAAAACGATACCAGAACTTCGTATTTACTATAGCGTTGCGGTATGCACCCAACCGGGAAGATGCGGAAGAGATAGCGCAGGACTGCTTTGTAAAAGCTTATCGCTCTTTGGCCGATTTCAGGGGTGATTCAAAGTTCAGCACCTGGCTGTACACCATCGTAACCACTACCTGCCTCACCTTCCTGCGTAAAAAGAAGCTGGATGTTCACTCGCTCGACAACGAGAAAGTGTTCGAGGTGGCGGATAGCAAAGATTCGGGGTTCGGGGCCAACCAGGTGGAGCAGAAGTCGAGGATAGGCATGGTGAACAAGGCCATTGCATTATTATCATCCGACGATGCGCACATCATCACCCTGTTTTATAAAGGCGAACAATCGATGGAAGAGATCGGGCAGGTTATGGGACTGGAAACAAACACGGTAAAAGTGCGGCTGCACCGTGCCCGGCAGCGGCTGAAAGATAAAATGGAAAAACACTTTGCAGACGAAGTGAGAGACCTGAATTAAGTGCCATAAAAACAATATTATGAACACGCAACAACAAATGGAAGAACGTCTTTGGAATTACATCGACGGATCGGGTGCGGCTGAAGAACGGTCAGCCATTGAACAATTGCTGAAAAGCAATGCGGAGTGGCAATCCAAATACCGTGAGTTGCTGGATGTGCATCAATTGCTGCGCGAAAGTGAATTGGAAGAACCCTCCATGCGGTTTACACGGAATGTAATGGAAGAAATTGCCAGGTTGCAGATAGCCCCGGCCACCAAAAATTATATCAATCAAAAGATCATTTACGGCCTCGGCGCTTTTTTTGTGACAATGATCATCGGGTTCCTGGTGTATGGGTTTGCGCAGGTAGACTGGACGCCAACCAACAGCAACAGCTCCATACCTATAGATTTCGGCAAGCTTGACTTCAGCAAATTCTTCAACAACACATACGTGAATATTTTCATGATGATGAACGTTGTGCTTGGACTGGCATTGCTGGACAGGTACCTGAATAAAAAGAAAGAAGAAAGAAGGCAAACTTCAGAATAAAGAAGCTTGGTGATCTTGTATTACCAGGTCCGGTGAGCCTCTCCATTAATTTGGGGAGGCTTTTTGCTTTATTTACCCAGGCTGCTGCTCTGCGAAGCCTTCCAATGCGTCAACAGGCTTTGCAGTTCTTATCAAATCCAGTATTAGCAGTAGTATCACCGGAAAAAAGCTTATCATAAACCTGAACGGGAAATCGCCTTCCCTGCTTAACCAAAGCCCAACCTGGTAAGTGATCAATTTTAATTGAAATAGAAATTCCAGGTCGCCATTGATGCCGATAGCGATATAAGGACTGTAATACAAATGGAAAGCAAATCCCGGGAACCTGAATTGAAACACCTGTAGTAAAAGCATGATGATGGAAAGCATGAAGAATCTGTGGCGCTTCGATGGCCTGAAGTAACAAATGCCGCTATAGATTAACAGCAATAGCAATCCCAATAAGAAAAAACTTACCAGGAAGGTTGCCAGGATACCTTCTAATCCATAGATATACCAAAGAATACCAATGCCCAGTATGCCACCCAATAGCTGGTACAAAGCAATCGCTGCAAGGAACGCATGCCTGTTACGCAAAATGAAAGACTTCATGTATCAGTCCTTAAATTTTTTCTTCAACTCCATCAGCTTGGCCTGGAATGCATTCTGCGGCTCCTGCCCCGTTTGCTCCTTCCTTCCCTCTTTTCTGTCTTTCATCTCCTTTCGCTGCGGCTCTTTCACCCCGCGCTCTTTTTCTCTTGTCCCCTGGCCCTTCATCGTTAACCCGATCCTTTTCCTCGCCACATCCACTTCCGTAATCGTCACCATTACCTTTTGCTGGAGCTTCACCACCTGATTAGGATCTGAAACGAACGTATTACTGAGCTGAGATATATGCACCAGTCCATCCTGCTTCACACCAATATCTACAAAGGCGCCGAAGTTGGTAATATTCGTAACGATGCCCGGAACCGTCATCCCCGGCTTTACATCTTCAATAGATCGGATCGTTTCATCGAACCTGAATTCTTCTATCGGCGCTCTTGGGTCGCGGCCGGGTTTTTCAAGCTCTTTCAGGATATCTTCAATCGTGTACTCCCCGATGGTTTCTGTAATGTACTTTTTCTTATTCACCTGTTTGCGTAACTCGGCTTTCTTAATCAACTCTTCCAGCGATGCCTGCACGTCCCTTGCCATTTGTTCCACTACATGATAGCTTTCGGGATGCACGGATGAATTATCTAACACATTCTGTGCGCCGGGAATGCGCAGGAAACCCGCGGCCTGCTCAAATGTTTTAGGACCCATTAACGGCACTTTCCTCAATTCGTCGCGGCTGGCAAAAGGCCCGTTCTTTGCACGGTACTCCACGATGTTTTTTGCAAGCGTGGCGCTTAGCCCGGAAACATATACCAATAAATGCCTCGACGCGGTGTTTACATCAACGCCCACATAGTTTACCGCGCTTTCCACTACCCTGTCGAGCGCTTCTTTTAATTTGGTTTGATTTACATCGTGCTGGTATTGTCCTACGCCTATTGACTTAGGGTCGATCTTAACCAATTCACTCAGTGGATCGAGTAAGCGCCGGCCAATGCTCACGGCTCCCCGTACGGTAACATCCTGCTCGGGAAATTCTTCGCGTGCCACTTCCGAAGCGGAGTAAATGGAAGCGCCGCTTTCGTTTACCATGAAAATGCTTAGATGCTTTTCAAAATCTATTGCACGCACGAGCTGCTCGGTCTCGCGGCCCGCTGTTCCATTGCCAATGCCAATGGCTTCTATATCGTATTTGCTTACCAGTCGTTTTAATTCAGCGATGGATTTAGCGGCTTCCTGCTGCGGCGGGTGAGGATAAACGGTAGTATTGTGCAATAGATTACCTTGTGCATCGAGGCATACTACCTTACATCCCGTTCTGAAGCCGGGGTCAAGGGCAAGCACGCGTTTGGAACCCAGTGGAGATGCCAGCAATAATTGCCGTAAATTTTCAGTAAATACCTGTATGGCTTCTTCGTCGGCCTTGTTCTTGCTCAGCAACCTGAACTCATTTTCGATGGAAGGCTTCAGCAAACGGCCAAAGCTGTCTTCAATGGCCTTCTTCACTTCTGTTGCGTTGCTATTATGTGCTTTGATGAATATCCTGTTCAATTCATCGATCGCCAATTGGTTATCGATGGCAATGTCCATCGAAAGATAACCTTCCTTTTCGCCGCGGCGGATAGCTAGTATGCGGTGCGAAGGGCTTTGCGACAAAGGTTCGCTGAATTCGAAATAATCGCGGTATTTCTGAGCTTCGGCTTCTTCTTTTTTCGATGAAAGCACTTTAGAAGAAAGCTTGGCTTGCTCTGTGAACAAATGCCTGGTGGCATTGCGCGCCTGCTCGTGCTCCGATATCCATTCGGCAATGATGTCTCTTGCACCCTGCAGGGCATCGTTTACATCCTTGACCTGATCATTCACAAATTTGGCCGCTTCTTCTTTTGGATTACCGGGGCCTTGTGCAAAGATCATGGCGGCCAGCGGCTCCAATCCCTTTTCGATGGCCTGTGTTGCGCGGGTCTTGCGCTTGGGTTTGTAAGGAAGATAGATATCTTCCAGTTCCGTTGCATCGAAAGTGTTTTCAATTCTTTCTTTCAGCTCAGGTGTTAATTTACCCAACCCTTCAATGGTCTTGATCACCGTTTCCTTTCGCTTGTCCAGTTCTGTAAAATATTTGATTTCTTCCGTTACTTTGGTAATCACTACTTCGTCAAGATTGCCGGTGGCCTCCTTGCGGTAGCGCGCCATAAAGGGAATGGTAGCGCCTTCAGCAAACAGCTGCACGATATTGTTGACCTGCCTGGTATTGAGTCCCAGCTTCTCTGCGGTCTTCTGTATATATTTCGGTTCCATGCCTGGATATTTGGGCGGCAAATGTATTTATTCCCTTGATTATTTGTGTACCGCTGCAACAGATGTTAATAAGGTTTCCGTAATAATGCGGTTGATCTCGGGCGCCTTTGTCATTACCATTAAATGGCCCGCGGATGTAATCACGTGCGTTGGTTTGGTAAAGCGTATGGGGAGTATAAAGTCTTTACGTCCATGGATCTGTATATAATGACCGTCGAATGCTTCGCATTGCCATTTTACCACCGCATCCAGGGCCCAGGATACAAATGCGGGATCGGTCTCATCAATAAGTTGCCTTAATAATTTTTTATCCTCATCTTTCTCGGCCGTAAAAAAGCGTTTGATGATGGAAGCCTTTTTCAGGAGCGACACGGGTACGATCCTGTGCAGCTTTAGTTTACCGGCGACCTTAAAATAGCCTGGCAAATGCCTCGAGCAGGGAACGCTGGAAATAAGTATGGTAACGATTGGATGATGTTGCTTTGCAATTTCAATGGACAACATGCCGCCCATTGACAAACCCACCATGGCAAAAGGTTCAGACGTGTCGATGCGTTCGGCCAGCCGCATGCCATACTCATGAAGGGATTCGCCTTTCAGCGGCTTTATCCAGTCCAGGTGCACCGCTTCAAAACCTTCGGGCAGGCGAATGTGGCGGAATACCCTGCAGTCTGCTCCCAATCCGGCGATAAAATAAACTTTCATGCTGAAAAATACAATACAATCCTCGATTTTCTACCTGTCGGTTACTTGCTGCAGTTCGTACTGCATACCTTCAAATTTCAATGCTTTCACTTGCTTGAGGAAATTCGCCTGCGTGGTTTTCAGCAGCTTTACGCCTACCGTTTGTAATTGTTGAATGGTAAATGCTGTAATGCCGTAATACATTTGCTTCCCATCATTACCCCACACCAGCACAAAAGCCTTTTCATTAAGAAAAAGTGGGATTTTTCCCTGCAACTTGTCAAAATGATACAGGCCGTCTTCAAGAGGGCCTGCACCGATCGACATATTCTTGCGGGAAGGGATAAATAAATAAACAGTCAGGATGGCTTGCTGCGGCGTATCGGGTATCACTTTTACTTTCAGGTCGCATAAAACAGTCCCGGGAAGTCCCTGCATCCCCTCATCGATATTGAACCATCCTAATGTAGTAATGGTAAACTCATATTCGTCAGTGTACGACGTGGTAACAGAACCACTTCGCAACAGGGCTTCATATTCTTCAATGCTCATCTTTTCGGATGACCTGTCATAAATGGTATCTTCTGTTTCGGGTATTGCAGCCGTATCACGATACATGTCTACGAAATTGTTGACCGGCTGTGATGTATCGGATCTTGTTATAACCATAGTGTCGTTCGGGGCATTTTTTTTCGCCCACTCAACGTATTGCATTATCTGATCAATGTCAACATCACGCAATTCGGGAAATAGGTTCATCGGTAATTTATTATACTGGTTGTACAACGCGGTGTAATAGGGGTCCCGCTTGGCAAGCACTTTTGGGTTATTTCGCACAAACTCATAAAAAGTAGCGCTGTCCGGCGCTCTTTTCATCGAGCCCGCCAGGTCGGGGCCCGATGTTGCCCCATTGATCCCATGGCAGGTAGCACACAATTTCCAGAACATCCGCCTGCCGATATGCGGAGTGTCGCGGTTGATAATAGATATATCTACCGGTGATGCCCAGTTGATGCTGCCATCATTTCTTTCAACACCCGTGTATAATTTCATATCCCGGGTGCCCGATCCCGGCATGGAAATCCTGATCGGCAATTGCACATCTACAGTTTCTTTGTCAACCGTATTGATATAGATCATGCCATCGCTTTGCAAGGGCATTCCGTCTGATTCCGTCGCTAATCCCG
This sequence comes from Chitinophagaceae bacterium, assembly GCA_035628135.1. Classification (GTDB taxonomy): domain Bacteria; phylum Bacteroidota; class Bacteroidia; order Chitinophagales; family Chitinophagaceae; genus DASPKM01. The sequence continues at coordinate 915,302 of DASPKM010000006.1, forward strand.
CCAGCAACATGTCCGCCATGGAATATGCTTCTTTTATTTCCAGTTGCACCGCCTTTGCAAAAGTTCCTGCGCGAATGGTAATACGTGCTCCTTTAGGAGTGTTCAGTGTAGTATCTTTTCCAGGTTGAACGCTAAAAACAGCAGATGGCAATAATGAACTATTCAATATGCGGGGCGGTTGTTTGGCCGGGTTGCAGGCAAACAAAATGAGCGTGCATAGCACGATGCAGAGCCGGGTCATGTTCAGGGAGTTTCCCGAAGGTACCTCGGGATTTTTCTGCACGAATATTTATTTTGAAATTATAGAGATCGTTTTCGACTGGCCTGTTTGGCCTATTACTTTCAATATATACAACCTGCCGGGAAGTCCCGCCGGCCTTGCATAATGCGACCTGCCCTGCGGAATGATGCGGCTTTCCTTGCTTACCAATTGGCCGGCAGCATTGAACAATAAGAATTGCACGTTCTGCTGCGCCGGACTGTAAATAATTACCTCGTTACCCGTGAAATGCAGCATCAAGGTGCCTGCATCACCTGTAAACCTTACAATATTGCTGTAATAATGAATGCCGTTGTGTTGGTTCACTTGCAGGCGGTAATACTTTTCCGTCGCAATGGCAGATGTATCTGCTATGGAGTACGCGTTACTTCCGGAAGGTTTGGCGATATGCAATGTTGTAAAATCGCGGCCGTTATTGCTGTATTGCAGCACATACTCAACTATGTTGATTTCATCTTTTACCTGCCAGCTTAGCAATACCTGGTCCTGTATTTTGCGTGCGGCCAATTGTATATTATTTCCCGCCAATAAGCTGTAGCAATCCGAGCATTCATGCGCGCCTATATCCTGGAATGAGCCATGGCGTGGAGCATTTCCAAAAAAATCGCGGCTGCCCGGCGAAGCTCCAAACACAGCTTGCATATTAATCCCGATATCTACCACTTGTGAATTTTGTCCCAACCTGTACCCCGCCAATAGTACCGGCATCTGCTGCAATTGACCCACGCCTATGGTGCCGCCAGTTCCCGCACCGCTTAACTGCGGAGACACCGATGTTCCATATTGTATCGCCCCTCTCCTTTCCTGTGTGACAGCAATAGCCTTCCATGCGGCAAGACTGTTATATGGGTTATAGGCCCATATAAAAACCGGGTTGCCAGTGGCAGCGTAATAATCATTGGATAAAAAATGCAATTGCGTGCTATCGCTATACGCATCTGTATGCAGCATGTGTACGCTGCCGGACGTATAAAAAATATTATTGAAGAGCTTTACTCCCGAAAAATTATTTCCGATCAGTTTCACAGCGGCCGGCGTTCCACTGGCAATATTGTTCGCGTCCACATACACCGTATTGTTATGCACCATGCTTTGACGGACAGAATTCCAGGAATTGGCTCCCCAGAAACTAATGGCCCCCGCCGAGCTTTTTCTTGCATCGTTCTGACTGATATTATAGCGGATGATGTTGCCGGTAAACTCCACGCCCGATCCATATTCCGCCAGCAGGTAACCGGGCCCTGCATTGTCGTGACTATAACAATATTGTATAATGCAGTTCTGGGCGCCTCCGTCCAAATCGAAGCCTCCGCCATCAACGGTACCGGTGCGGTTGTGATGGCTTTCGCAGAATTGTATCAGCCCATTCCTTACCAGGTAGAACCAAATGCCCACCGGCCCTCCATTGGGATTGGTATTGTTCTCTCCATTATTATATGCTTCGCAATATTCTATTGTCGCGCCGTCTATTCCTGAAAGCACGATGCCACTTCCGGTATTCGTAGCCGTTATATCGGTGCGGCCCTTGTTATCGTGGAAAGTAGAATAGCCCACATAAAAATTAGTATGATTGAACAACGTATTGTAACCATAGCTTGTCATGCCGCCATTGCCATTGTCGAAGCTGTTTACGTTGCGTACCTCCACATTGTTGAACCCACTGGTGGTATTCCAGGCCCCGAAGCGTACTCCATATTCCCTGAACCCGCTCACGTCGCAACTGTCGATTTTGACAACAGAAAGATCGGTGGCGGCATCCATATAAAATTCAATTCCGCTGGCCGTGTTGGTCGATACGCCGCTGCCTTGTATTACCAGCTTTGCAAGGTGAATGCCCGCGCAATTATAAGCCCACACGCCAAACCCGGTACCCGCCTGTATCACAGGCCGGCCTGTTCCATAGCTGCCGATATACACTGTTTGCGAGGGAGTTCCTGAATCATTCGCCTCCAGATAAATATTACCACTGAAAACGGCGCCGCCCTGGAACAATACGCTATCCCCCGGGTGTAATTGAATGGTATTAAGCTTTTGAATGGTCTTCCATGCGGTTGCAGGAGTAGTGCCCGCATAATTATCATCGCCCGAAGGACTGATATAATACGTTGCTCCCATAGCGGGAAAAGCCCATTGCAGGCTGCAACATAGCAAGGTGATGACAGCTAAAGCTTTCATAGGAAAACGGATCAGCATATATAACGCCTAAATCGCCGGCTGCTTATGCAGATTTCTTCATTTTTATCAACATACCACTGTTCCCGGGCCTGCCCGGCCGCCAACTAAATTGTACCTTTGCGGCTGACTAAATGCTTGTTATGGACATTAAGAACAACATCCTGGAAACTATTGGCAATACCCCGCTCATAAAGCTCAATAAGATCACCAAAGACCTTCCCTGCACGGTACTCGCAAAAGTGGAGTATTTCAATCCCGGCAATTCCATTAAAGACCGTATGGCCCTTAAAATGGTGGAAGTGGCTGAAAAAGAGGGCAAACTAAAACCCGGCGGCACCATTATAGAATGCACTTCGGGTAATACCGGGATGGGGCTGGCCATGGCCGCAGTGGTAAAAGGATATAAATGCATTTTCACTACTACCGATAAACAATCCCAATCAAAGGTGGACATACTGCGCGCACTGGGCGCTGAAGTAATCGTTTGTCCTACCAACGTAGAGCCCGAAGACCCGCGGAGCTATTATTCCGTGGCGGCAAGGCTGGCAAAAGAAATACCCAATTCCTTTCATTGCAATCAATACGATAACCTCGCTAACCGCGACGCCCATTATGAGAGCACCGGCCCCGAGATCTGGCGGCAGACAGATGGAAAGATCACCCACCTGGTGGTAACAGCAGGCACCGGTGGCACCGTTACCGGCACCGCCATGTACCTGAAAGAAATGAACCCCTCTATTCAAATCTGGGCCATCGACGTATATGGTTCTTTGCTTACCAAATATTTCCGGACCGGTGAGATTGACATGGACCAGGTGCATCCTTATATATCCGAGGGCTTCGGGGAAGATTTTGTGCCCCAGAACTACGACATGAGCGTGATAGACCATTTTGAACAGGTAACCGATAAGGATGGCGCAGTAATGACGCGCCGCCTCGCAAAAGAAGAAGGATTGTTCTGCGGGTACAGCGCAGGCAGTTGCATACAGGGATTGATGCAGTTGAAGAACCGCCTGAAGAAAGACGACCTCGTAGTATTGATACTACACGACCACGGCAGCCGCTACGTCGCCAAAGTATACAATGACCAATGGATGGCCGAACGCGGCTTTCTGGAAGTGAAAACTTTCAAGGACCTGGTAAACGCAAGAGGGCCTAAGCAAAAGCTCATCACCATCGAACCTACACATACGGTGGCCGAGGCAGTGGAACTGATGAAGAAATACGATATCGAGCACATTCCCATTCTCAATGGTAATGGCCCCATCGGCTCCATCAGCGAAAATGGTCTTTTTCAGAAAGTTTTTTCTAACCCGGATATAAAAAATGAAACAGTTCAGAACGTGATGGAACATCCATTTCCCGTGGTTGATTTCGATACGCCGGTAGAACGTCTTAGCACGCTTATCAATAAAGAAAACGGCGCGGTGCTTAGCAAGGATGAAGCAGGAAATTTCCACATTGTTACCAAATACGACGTGATCCAGGCCCTGGGAGGCTAATACTAAAAAATCACCGGATTGATAGCCAGCCAGTTGACAATCGGTCAATTGGCTTTTTCGTAATTGTACGAATAGCCCTTTGGTATTCTACGATGTTTGCAGTAATTACCGACAAAAAATAATCGGGCGGTTTTCCGCTTGTGCACATTCAATTGTGGATATACTTTTACATCAGAAGTTGATTGATTCAATCAATCATTCGATATCCAACGAAAAACCAGAACGTCCAATTCCTAAAGAAATTCCAAATCCAGTATCAATCAACTTCCTTTTTTCTTTTTCCAATATCCGAAAAGACCAATATCCAAGATCCTGAACAACCAAGATATCCTTGAAAAACACGGTCCAAAGTCCTTGAACAACCAACAGTCCAACATCCTGAAACAACCAAGAAAATCCACTACCCTCCTGCTAAAAATTACTTCTTAGCAGGAGGCCCAGCGCCACAAACACCCCCGCATTTTCCCTTTCTTTGCAGCAAACAGTATAATGTCCTTGTTTACCGATCAAACAGGCAGGTCGATCATTTTGCAGGCGCCTCCCAGCCGCATTGTTTCGCTGGTGCCTTCGCAAACTGAGCTATTACACTACCTTGGATTGGAAGAAGAAGTGGTTGGCATTACCAAATTCTGCGTGCATCCTGAACAATGGTTCAGATCAAAGACACGCGTAGGCGGCACCAAACAACTCCACATCGATACCATCCGTCAATTGCAGCCGGACCTCATCATCGCCAATAAAGAAGAAAATGTGCAGGAACAGGTTGAAACGCTGTCAAAAGATTTTCCGGTTTGGATAAGCGATATCAACAACCTGGACCATGCTTATGAAATGATAGCATGTATTGGGAGCATGCTGCAAAAAACAACGGCAGCCGCTGCGTTGATCGATGACATTCGCAATGAATTTGACCTGCTGGCCCAAGCACTTCCCAAAAACTGCGAGCCTTTACAGGCAGCTTACCTTATTTGGAAGGACCCATACATGACCGTTGGGCACGATACCTTCATTCACGATATGATGGTACGCTGCGGATTTGAAAATATTTTTGCTGATAAAACACGTTACCCAACTACCACAATAGAAGAATTGCAATCGGCCGGTTGTGAAGTATTGCTCCTTTCTTCGGAGCCCTTTCCATTTGCTCAAAAACACGTGGATGAATTGCAGCAGCACCTGCCCGCCACCAGGATAATGCTGGTAGACGGAGAAATGTTCAGCTGGTATGGCAGCAGGCTACTGCAGGCGCCTGCATATTTCCGTAACTTCATTCCTGCATGAGCTTTACCACCAATCACCATTCATTCGAAGCAAACGAGGCAGAAAAACCGTCGCGCAAGAAGCCCATATTTCCCGTGAACGATCAACTGCGCGCATACCTGAAACACCACGGCCGTGAAATAAAGCTGCCCGTGGCCTATAGTGATCTGCTGCATTTTACCTACTCCGTTTCATTAAAGGATAAATCCGGCAAGGACACGCTTTGGGAAAAAGTGATGTACGATATGCGGGAATGGGAATTCATCCGCGACGGCCTGGTAAAAATATACGCCATCCTCAAAACCGAGGGAGACCTAAGCTTCAGCAAGCACCTCGACGTGGCGCGCATAGACTATTGCACCTTCGGCAACTCCAATCCCTTCCGCATCCGGATCGTTAATAAGTTCAACGATAATTACGATCATTATTACATCAAACTAGCCGATGCATCCAGGGTGTACGGATTGGAACTGGAGCACATACTTTCACCCAACCGCATTACCTTTCTCACGCATAACAACACACTGGTAGAAGAACACATTCCCGGTATTCCGGGCGATGTTTTCATTAAACAATATTTGCATGAGCCTTCTACCAACAAGATCCGCTTCGCCAAGGAATTTGTAAAGTTCAACGAGCGTTGTTATGTGCGCCTGCTGGGCGATATGCGCAGCTATAATTTCGTGGTGGATATTACGCCCGATATCGAAGATTTTCAATACCGCATCCGCGCCATCGACTTCGATCAGCAATCGTACGAAGGACGGCGGAACCTGTACCTCCCACAATTTTTTAAAGAAAATGTCGAACTGGTCGACCTGGCGCTGAAGAACCTGAACAAAGACTCCATAGACCAATACCAAACCGAAGAACGCACCCTGATGGCCTTCAGAATCGCTTCTTACAGGCACCGTGCGCTGGACCTGCTCAACATCATGAGCAGGGATACCATTTCGACCAGGGAAAAAACAGAGCAACTGAAAACAGAATTGGCTGAACACTCGGGGAACCCCGCTTTTAAAAAGCTCAGCTCCATGGGGCAGATAGTGAAAATGCACTTAAAGGAAATGTTGCGAAAGAACTTGTTATTGGTGCAGCAAAATCTCGGAAGGTTCGAAGATTAATCATTCAATTTATCCAGGATGGCTTCTGCAATCGACAGGTCAACCGGCCAGGTGATCTTGATATTGGTACGCTCACCCTGCACGATATGAATGGCATGCCCCGCAAACTCCGCTACTGTAGCCTCATCGGTGAATGATTCGCGGTAATCCTGCCCGAACGCTGCCTTTAAGATATTGCTCTGGAAAGTTTGCGGCGTTTGTATCACATATACTTTGTTACGGTCAACCGGAGAAGCGCCTTGTCCATTATCGATGCGTATGGTATCGGTCGCATGTATCGCCGGTATGGCATTGCCATGTTGCAACGCATGCTCATAACATCGAACGATCAATTCGGTAGTTACCAGGCATCGTACGGCATCATGCACAAAAACGATGGCATCGTCATCCACCAGGGATAAACCATGTTTTACAGAATGGAAGCGCGTAGGGCCTCCCGCAATGATGTGAACGCGTTCAGGATCGAGCGTGGATTGAACAATATCGAGCCATGCCTCGGCATGCGCTTCGGGTAACACTACTATGGCTTGCAGGTCGGCATATGCCTGTAAAAAAGCATTGATGCTGTACCACAATACAGGCCTGCCGTTCAATAGCATGAACTGCTTGGGAACATTGCTGTCCATACGACTGCCCGAGCCGCCGGCCACTATTACTGCAAATTTTTTCATTGATAAATACCGATCTCGTTCAGGCCTTTGCTGTTACGGATTCCACGGTACATGCCCGCGATGTTAAATACCATCGCGCCATTTCCCTGCGCATCCACACCTATCATGCCGCCTTCTCCATCCAACTGCTTCAATTTCGTATGCACTACTATCTCCATGGCTTCCTGCAGGCTCTTGCCTTTGTATTCCATCAGGCAACTGACGTCGTACGCAGCTACTGCCCGCATGAAGATCTCGCCGTGCCCGGTGCAACTGATAGCGCAGGTTTTGTTATTGGCATAATTGCCCGCGCCTGTAATGGGACTATCACCTATGCGCCCATATTGTTTATTGGTCATGCCGCCGGTGCTGGTGGCCGCTGCAATATTTCCATGCTGGTCGCAGGCAACCGCGCCCACCGTTCCAAACTTTTTATCCTTCATCAATTCATCAGTGCGGGGACTGGTATGGTCAAGGATGGTCTCACCAGATGCAAACACTTGTCTCCACTGGTCGTACCGGTATTGCGAGTAAAAATAATCATCGTGCTCGAATGCAACGCCACGTTGCAATGCAAATTCATTGGCGCCTTCGCCGGCCAGCAATACATGCTCGGTATGGTTCATCACTTCATATGCCAGCACGATTGGATTGCGCACGTTGCGTATTGCCGCCACGGCGCCGGCCTTCAGCGTAGCGCCGTCCATTACCGCGGCATCCATTTCATGCCCGCCCTTATTGCTGAAAACAGAACCCTTGCCTGCATTGAACAGGATATTGTCTTCCATGCAAATTACCGTGGCCTTAACGGCCTCCAACGATGTTCCGCCATCATGCAACACCGCAAAACCGGCATCCAGCGCGGCCTGCAATCCATCGCGGTACGCCTTCTCCAGTTCATCGGTCAGGTTCTTCCTTAAGATGGTCCCGGCACCTCCATGGATCACAAGGGTAAACATTATAGTCTTTAAATTTTTGAATTAGTATCAATGGTACTTCCACCTCACCACTCACCTCCCTATTCCTTCTCTTCTATCAACTCCTTACACTCCTGCAACAGTTTCTTCTTATCGATGGCCACCGTTCCTACTTCTTCGCATACAATACCACCGGCAAGATTGGCAATGGATGCCATCAGTCGCGTGTCCTTGGTTGCAGCATATACCAGCGAAGCCACCGCAATTACCGTATCGCCCGCGCCCGACACATCGGCTATATTTCGCACATGCGCCGGAACGATATCAGCTTCTTCTTCATCCTGGTAAAATACCCCGTGCTCCGACAAAGTGATGAACGATACGCGGTGCTGCAAACGTTCCTTCAACTGCCCATGAATATTTTTAAGCGCCGGCTTGTCAAAGTTTTCATCGATGATGTTCAGGGCCTCCCTCACCTCTTTAAGGTTGGGCTTGAACACAGTAACGCCCTGGAACGAAAAAAAATTCTTTCGCTTTGGGTCTACCGTGGTAGTAACGCCTTTTGCATTGCATATTTTGATTACTTCATCTATCACGTTCCTGGTAAGAACGCCCTTATTATAATCCTCAAAGATCATTACCTGGGGCTGCTCCTGCTCCACGTACCTGGTAACGGCATCGATCAAGCGCTGTTCATCCGCGGGATCAAGGTCCCTTACTATTTCAGCGTCCAGCCTTAGCATCTGCTGGTTGCGGCTGATGATCCTCGATTTGCTGGTAGTAATGCGCTTGGTGCTTCTCAATAAATACTCCGTGGATATTTCCTGCTCTTTAAAAAGGCCTTCCAGCATTTGTCCATCCTCATCATTGCCGATCAACGAAAAAATGGAAACCCTTGCGCCGAGCGCTTTTACATTCAGGGCTACATTGGCCGCGCCGCCGAGACGGTGCTCCTTTTTTTTAAGCGATACAATGGGAACAGGCGCTTCCGGCGAAATACGGTCTACCGTTCCCCACCAGTAAGTGTCGAGCATGACGTCGCCAATAACTCCCGCCTTTATCTCTGAAAATTTCCTGAACAGCTTATTAAAATCCTCTTTAGCCATACCTGTTTAGGCCCCGTTTTTTTTAGTTCGGAGCGCAATATAGTACAAAGGAATACCAAGTATTGCAATCGCTAAGCCCCATAGCGAATAGGTGGGCGAAACCCAAACAAGGCCAATGCAAAATGCCGTTGCCAGCAAAATATATATTACCGGCAGCACAGGATAGCCAAAGGCTTTATACGGCCTGTCGGCATCAGGCGCTTTTTGCCTTAAAATAAATATGCCTATAATGGTAAATATGTAAAAAATTACCACAACAAACGACACCATGGTCAACAGATCGCCATACCTGCCACTTAGGCAAAGCAGGCAAGCCACAACGCTCTGTATCCATAAAGCATATGCCGGCACCGCGTGCTTGTTCAACTCACCCGCCTGCCGGAAGAACAATCCATCTTTAGCCATCGAATAATACACCCTTGCCCCGGCAAGGATCAAACCATTGTTACAGCCAAATGTCGACACCATAATCATAACGGCAATGACCGCGGTCCCTGCCGCCCCGAATATATCATTGGCTACCACTACGGCCACCCTGTCATTTTTTGCAAATGCCAATTCCTGCAACGGAAGCACATGCAGGTACATAAGGTTAGCGGAGATGTAAATGATGGTAACGATGAGCGTTCCCAGAAAAAGGCTTAACCCGATATTCCTGCGCGGATTCTTTATTTCTCCTGCGATAAACGTTACGTTGTTCCAGGCATCACTGCTAAAAATGGATCCCACCATAGCAGCAGCGATGGCTCCTATCAAAATAGCGCCGGATATTGGCTTCCATCCGGTAGGTTCCAATTGTCCACCCGATCCCGGTTGTCCGTGGTCTTGCATGGCGTTGAGCCCGGTTTGCCAGTTCTGGTCCCAAAAGCTTTCTTTCGCCAATAGGAAACCAAAAATGATGAGACCAAATAGAGAAAGCAATTTGGCTGATGTAAAGGTGGTCTGTATAATCTTACCCCCTTTGATACCCTTGGTATTGGTGTAGGTAAGAAATAATATCATTACGATTGCCAGCACCTGCGCGGCTGATATTTTCATAAATCCAAGGTCAGCTAATATATTATCCTCGCCCACGCCGGGGATCAGGTAAGCGGTAAAGCGACTGAAAGCTACTGCCACCGCGGCAATCGTGGCGGTTTGTATCACTGCAAAAAAACTCCACCCGTACATAAAAGCTATCAAAGGGTTGTAAGCTTCCTTCAGGTAAACATATTGGCCACCGGCCTTTGGATACATTCCACTTAGTTCCCCATAACTTACGGCCGCGATAACGGTCATAAAACCTGTAATGGCCCAAACAGCAATAAGCCATCCGGCCGAACCCACATTTCGTGTGATGTCCGCACTGACAATAAAAATACCGGAACCTATCATGGAACCGGCAACAATCATAGTGGCATCGAATAGTCCAAGCGATGGCTTGAAAGAGGAGGGTTGGTTGGTCATAAAAAATTAATAAGCCGGAAGATAAGCAAATCTTATTAACCTAAATTTGGCGGATGTCCGAGGAGCTCGAACATATAGACCTCAAACAGCAGTTCGAAGAACTGATCGGCAGCAACGACCAGCTAAGCATCCGGGAGTTCCTGAACGATCAGAACATCAGCGACGTGGCCTTTCTTATCAATGAATATCCCGAATACGAAGCGCAGATCATCACTAACCTCAGCATCCATCGTGCGGCCAGCACTTTTAAGATACTGGACCTCTCCGTTCAAAAACGTGTTATACAGGAATTACCTCCTATAAAGACCGCCGAGCTGCTGAACGACCTGCCGCCCGACGACCGCACCGACTTCCTGGAAGAACTTCCCAGCGAAGTGGTAAAGGAGCTCATTCGACTGCTGAATGCCGAAGAGCGTAAGATCACCCTTTCGCTGCTTGGTTATCCCGAGAGCAGCGTGGGCAGGCTGATGACGCCCGACTATATCGCAGTGCAGATTGACTGGACGGTGCAGGAAGTGCTGGACTACATCCGCGAAGTGGGCAAACAAATGGAAACCATCGACGTGATATATGTGGTGAACGACAAAGGAGAATTCGTGGACGATATGCGCATCCGCGACCTGATACTGGCCAGCCCCGACAAACTGGTGGGCGACATCATCGACCACCGGTCTATTACCCTGCACGTGAACGACGACCAGGAAGTAGCCACACAGGTGTTCAAAATGAACCATCGGATAGCCCTTCCCGTTATAGATGACAAGAACATCCTGCTCGGAATTGTTACCATCGACGACGTTTTATGGGTTGCCAACGAAGAATTTACCGAGGACATCCAGAAGATCGGTGGTACCGAGGCATTGGACGAGCCCTATCTTGAAATGCCCATCTTCAAATTGTTCAGGAAAAGGGTGGTATGGCTCATCGTGCTGTTCCTGGGCGAAATGCTAACGGCAACGGTAATGGCCTATTTTGAAGATGAGCTGGCAAAATATGTAGTGCTGGCGCTGTTCGTACCGCTGATCATTTCCAGCGGCGGCAATACCGGTTCACAAGCATCTACCCTTATTATACAAGCAATGGCTTTGGGAGAGATCACCATCCACGATTGGTGGCGGGTTATGCGCCGCGAGCTGATCTCAGGATTTTTATTGGGCACCGTGCTGGGATTGATCGGTTTTGTACGCGTAGCTTTTTGGAATTCTATTTTCCATACCTATGGCGATCACGGCACCATGGTTGCCTTTACAGTTGGTTTTTCATTACTGGGCGTTGTATTGTGGGGAACCGTTACGGGTTCCATGCTGCCCATCATCATGAAAAAATTGGGTACCGACCCTGCTACTTCTTCTGCTCCTTTTGTGGCCACCCTGGTGGATGTAACGGGCCTCGTCATTTATTTCTCCATGGCCTTTCTGTTCATGCAAGACATTTTGGGCTGAGGACGGCCCCCTTTTTGCAGCATGTTCCCTAAAAGGAATTATGGATTCATTTACAGTTGCCTTCTGGAAGCAACCCGTTTCAAGGGACGACTCGTCCATTGAGCTCCACGAATTGCATGAGGTAGGATTGGTGCACGCGATCATCAATCGGACCGATCATTCAGACAGTACACGGTATGCTGTGGATTTACAGGATGAAGAGTTAAAAGCGCGTTACGGCCGCATTGTACTTGCCCGGTCGGCCGACAAGCGGTGGAAAGTGGTGAGTGCGCTCAACGGCATAGAAGATATATTCATTCAATTGACCGGTGCCATTGACAATGCAGAGCTCGCCAAAATGTAAAAATAATGCGGGATGTGAAGCCGATGATGGTCTCACATCCCGCATTCATCATACCTTATTCCGCTTCGCTTAACCGGTCTTCACTGGTATCTTCAATCGCTCTCTTTTCTTCGAGCGGATCTTCGTTCAATAAACCTTTATCATCGCCAGACTTCCTGTTCACTTCTTCGTCTTTAAGACCGGGATTGCGCAGGTATGAGTCGCTGGTCCTGTCTTCTTCCGGCAACTTGTCGGGATCGCCCAGGTTTATTTTTTTGGGTTGCTCTTCCATAAAAATTTATTTTTTCTGATATAAACCCTGAAAAAACCATGCCTTCTCTACCACTCGCTACTCAACACTCAGCTTATACAGCCTTAATGCACAACTGGTTAATGGTATTTTGAAAACCCGCCTATTTTGCAGATTTTCGCACGGTTATCAATTATAACCATTATGTGCGGGATCGTCGCTTACATCGGGCCACGAGAGGCCTATCCCATTATATTGAAAGGACTTAAACGGCTGGAATACCGCGGGTACGACAGCGCCGGTGTAGCCCTGCTGAACCACGGGTTGAAGGTGTACAAAAAGAAAGGAAAGGTGTCCGACCTGGAAGAAACCCTGGTAGGCGTTGACCTTCACGCCCATGCCGGCATAGGACATACGCGCTGGGCCACCCACGGCGAACCCAGCGACCGCAATGCGCACCCCCATTACTCGGCCAATGGAAAGCTCGCCATCATTCACAACGGCATTATCGAGAACTACGCGCAGATAAAACAGGAGCTGCTTAACAAGGATTACAGTTTTACCAGCGATACCGATACCGAAGTGCTGTTGAAATTCATCGAAGACATTCAACAAAATAATAATTGCAACCTGGAAGAAGCGGTGCGCATCGCCCTCAAACGCATTGTAGGCGCTTATGTCATCGTCATCATCGACCAGGACAATCCCGACACGCTCATCGCGGCACGCAAAGGCAGCCCATTGGTTATTGGCATCGGCAAAGGAGAGCATTTCCTTGCGTCCGATGCCTCGCCCATCATCGAATACACCAAGGAAGTAGTGTACGTAAACGACTACCAATTGGCCATTGTAAAGGCCGATGAGCTCGTGCTCAAGAACCTGGGCAATGAAAAGATCACGCCCTTTGTGCAAAAGCTCGACCTGGAACTGGCCGCTATCGAAAAAGGAGGCTACGAGCACTTCATGCTCAAAGAAATTTTTGAACAACCTGAAACCATTTTCGATTGCCTTCGTGGAAGGCTGGACGTGGTGAACGGTACCATTACCATGGCGGGCGTGCAAAACAACATGCAGGCATTGGTAAACGCCAAACGTATTATCATGATCGCTTGCGGCACGAGCTGGCATGCAGGCCTGGTGGCGGAATATATTTTTGAAGAATTGTGCCGCATTCCGGTAGAAGTGGAATATGCTTCGGAATTCAGGTACCGCAATCCCGTGGTCAATCCCGGCGACGTCATCATCGCCATTTCGCAAAGTGGTGAAACGGCTGATACGCTCGTGGCCATTGAAAAAGCAAAGGAACAAGGCGCATTCATCTTTGGCGTAGTGAACGTGGTCGGATCATCCATTGCACGCTTATCACACGCCGGCGCTTACACGCACGCAGGCCCCGAGATCGGCGTGGCCAGCACCAAGGCATTTACAGCCCAGCTGGCCGTACTGGTAATGATCGCCTTAAAGATCGCTCATGAAAAGCGTTCCATCGATGAGCAACGCTATCAACACCTCATTAACGAACTGCACGACATTCCAGAAAAAGTAAGGCTGTCGCTGCATGCGCACGATCACATCCGCCAACTGGCAGAAAAATATAAAGACGCCAGGGACTTTCTCTTCCTGGGGCGTGGCTATAATTTCCCTGTGGCGTTGGAAGGCGCATTAAAGCTGAAGGAAATATCTTACATACATGCCGAAGGCTATCCCGCGGCTGAAATGAAACACGGCCCCATAGCACTGGTAGATGAGCAATTGCCCGTTGTATTTGTGGCTACCAAAGACAGCTACCACGAAAAAGTGCTGAGCAATATGCAGGAAATAAAAGCGCGCAAAGGAAAAATCCTGGCCGTGATAACCGAAGGCGATGATGCCGCGGGCAATTTATCGGACGACCTGATGATTGTGCCGCCGGCCGATGAGCTGGTGGCGCCGCTGCTTACCGTAATTCCATTGCAACTGTTGGCCTATTATACCGGCGTGGCCAAGGGCTGTGATGTAGACAAGCCGAGAAACCTTGCAAAAAGCGTAACGGTTGAGTAAATTATGAACATTATCAACAAACGTCCCGTCGGCGACCTCGGTTATGATTTCATTGCCGCAGATTTCCTTCCACCGGGACAAGATGAATATTACCTGCGCAACGCACAGAACAAAAACGGCGTTCATTACAGAAGTCTCACCCGTACCGAAATAGAAGTGCTGGAACGCAACCGCAACGCATCTGACAATTGGAATAAAGTATTGGTATCCGATGCATTCAATCCCGAGTTGGTGAAGAACTGCCAGTTCCATGGACTGGTGCGCATTGGCAAGCTGGAACCTTATTACCTGGAATTCCACAACCTGCGCATGCCGGTTGGTTTGTATAACAGCACCATCATCAGTTGCGATCTGGGAGATAATGTTGTTATCGATAATGTCAGCTATATTTCGCATTACATCATCGGCAACGAAGTGATCATTGTGAATGTGAATGAAATTGCCTGCACCGATCACGCCAAATTCGGAAACGGCGTTGTAAAAGAAGGCGAGCAGGAAAAAGTGCGTATCTGGCTGGAAGTATGCAATGAAAACGGCGGCCGCAGCATTCTTCCATTCAATGGCATGCTGCCGGGCGATGCCTGGCTGTGGTCGAGGTACCGCGCCAATGAAGGACTGCAATCGAAACTGAAAGAATTTACAGACAACAGGTACGATCTGCGCCGAGGATTTTATGGCGAAGTAGGCGACCGCAGCATTATAAAAAATACACGCATCATTAAAGACGTTTGGATCGGCACCGATGCATACATCAAGGGCGCGAACAAACTCAAGAACCTTACCATTAATTCATCGCCACAGGCCAAATCGCAGATCGGCGAGGGATGCGAGCTGGTCAACGGCATCATCGGTTATGGATGCAGGATATTCTACGGTGTAAAAGCCGTGCGATTTGTATTAAACGATAACTCTCAGCTCAAATATGGCGCAAGGCTCATCAACTCTTATCTCGGTTATAATTCAACCATCTCTTGTTGCGAGGTATTGAACTCTTTGATATTTCCGGCGCACGAGCAACACCACAACAATTCGTTCCTGTGCGCCGCATTGGTAATGGGGCAGAGCAATATGGCGGCGGGCGCAACCATCGGTTCCAATCACAACAGCAGGAGCCCGGATGGTGAATTGATCGCCGGCCGGGGCTTTTGGCCGGGGCTTTGCGTAAGCTTGAAGCACAATTCGAAATTTGCATCGTTTTGCATCCTGGCAAAGGGCGACTATCCCTACGAATTGAATATTCCCATTCCTTTCTCGCTCATCAGCAACGACCAAAGCAGGAACGAGCTGGTAATTATGCCGGCATATTGGTTCCTCTACAATATGTATGCGCTGGCGCGCAATTCATGGAAATATGGTGACCGCGATAAAAGGACCGACAAAACACAACTGATCGATTTTGATTTCCTGGCACCGGACAGCATCAACGAAATCATCCACGGCATGGAACTGATGGAGCGCTTTACCGCAAAAGCCTACCTCAGGAAAACCGGAGAAACCTTTACCGGCGGCAACCGCGACCTTGCATTGCTCGGCGAACGGCTGCTGGAAAAAGAAGACTTGCTGTTTTACGACCTCGAGATCATCGCAGAAGGCTTTGAAAACAATCACCGCGTGATCAGGCTGGTGAAAGTAAAAGAATCGTACCGCGTGTTCCGCGAAATTGTGAACTATTACACCGTGCAGCAAGTGCTCGGGTATGCCACTGAAAACCAACTGACATCCTTTGCCGCTTTGCAGGAAAGCCTTCCTTCGGGCCATCCGCTGGAAGAATGGGTAAATGCGGGCGGCCAATTGATCAGGAAAACCGAAATGGACCGCCTTATCGATGAAGTGAGCAACGGCAACGCGAACAGCTGGGAGCACATACATGAATTCTATAAACAGCAAAGCGCTGCCTACGCAAAAGATAAACTGGCCCATAGCATCGCCGCCTTCGAAGAGGTGTTTGGCATTTCATTAAAGACAGCCGGCACGGCCATTTTTAAAGACCTGCTGCAACGCGCCGCGCATACCAAGGAATGGATGACGGCAGGCATCAGCGAAAGCCGGGCAAAGGACTACCAGAACCCTTTTCGCATGATGGTATACGAAAGTGAGCAGGAAATGGAAAAGGTACTTGGTAGCTTCGAAAGCAACAGCTTTATAAAACAGGAAGTGGAAAACCTGCAGTCTTTCAAACAAGAAGTTTCCAATTGGATTGAAAACCTTAAAAACAATTAAAAGCAAAAGCCGGGATTTTTCCCGGCTTTTAACTTTGTGATATCGTGCCGCATTACTGCTTGATGAATCGCATGGTCTTCGTTTGTCCCTCACTGTTTATGCCCGTTACCTGGTAAGTGCCTGCGGGCAGGGAAGTTACATCCATGTAAATGATATTCTCACCCTGGCTCACGCTTACCTGCATGCGCTTCAGGATCTGTCCGCTGATATTAGTAACATATATTTCTGCCTTATCGCGGTTGGCGGCTGTTACATTGATCTTCAACTGGCCGGTAGTGATGAGCGTCGGGTAAATGCCCACCAGCTCAAAGCCTTTCGATTTATTAATTACTGCTACTATTCTCGAGTAGAATGCTTTCTTATCTACATCCACCACTTTCATTCGATAGTAGTTGGTGCCGGCAGTAGCCGTCTTGTCCTGGTAGTCGAATGGTTGCAGGCAGCGCTGCCTGTCTGCTACGATAGTTGCGATGGTTTGGAAGTGCTGCCCATCTGTGGAGCGCTCTATTTCGAATATTGCTTCGGTGCTGGTGCACTCTGCCCTCCAATGAACGTTATTGTATCCGCTGGCCTTGGTGGCATCGAATTCAGTAAGCTTGATGGGCAACGCGCCGAACGGACCATAACCGAACGTAAATGGCCCGAAGGTTGACATCACCTGCGATGCTACGGTGCCGCTGGTGGCATCACCTGCTATGGTAGTACCGGTGCTGCCTCTTTCACTTTGCCACGATGAGCCGTTGTAACGGGCTACCAGTATTTCCATCCCCGAGTTGGAACCGGGCACTGCGCCTTCGAGCGTAAGCCTTACGGCGGCATTGGAGCCAGAGTTCCGTTGTACTGTCCAGTATTCAGCAGTGGAACGGCCAACCAGCGGATGGTTTACATCCGGGTCGGGATGGTTGCTGTTGAAATACTCAGCGGTAAATTCAGACAAGGTGGTAGAGTTGGGAATAACCTCTACGATCCTGTAATTAGTTCCTTTGCCGGTGGGGAATGTATAGGCCGCGGCCAGGTTCAACCTGCGTCTTACGGGGCCGTTTACAAAACTATTGTCCGATACGTTGGCTACTACAAGCGCAGCATTGCTCGTATTGTTGATGGTAAGCAGGTTGGCTGCGGTGGTGGTCAGCCTTCCATTGGTAAAATCCATGCGGCCTACGGCAAGCGGCGTCAATAATGTAGCGCCGGCCGCATTGTTCATGCGCAATGCTACCTGGTTGGCCGCGTTGTCTATAGTGCCCGAGCTTACCGAAACATTCTGGTTAGACGAACCATTCAATTCAACCACAAAAAGATTGGCAGACGCGCTGGACGCGGTGCTTGCTGCTGTAAATGTGCCGCCGCTTTGCGTGAAATTTCCGCGCAGCAACAGCGTAGTGGTAAATGCGGTGCTGTTATTGTCCTGCAACGATACTGTTCCCGAGCTCTGTGTAAAATTGCCGTCTACCTGGAAGTTGATAGGCCTGTTGCTGTTGTTGCCAATGGTAACTACTGAATTACCGGTAACTTCCATATTGCCCTGCACGTTGACCACTACCGGGCTTGCGCCAACGGGCGATGTGGTGAGTATCAGCTTCCTTGTATTGGTGTTCAGTATGCGCAGGTTGCCTTTAATGATGGTGCCGTTGTTCAACAAAAGGTTTACTGTTGCGGGCGTAAGTCCCGGGCTTTCATAATGCACGTTGCCTACAACGGCCGGGCTTCCGCTCAACGTGGTGGCATTGGTGGTATTGCCAATGATCCAGATGGTGGAAGTGGTATTGAAATTGGCTGTGGGCGTAATGCCCCCGTTACGGTCGAAAATGAGGAAGGAACCCGCGTTGAAATTAAGCGTGGCGGCTGTTCCTACTGCTCCGCCACCTGCCCCGAAGATCACCCGCCCTGTTGAATTCACGTTCACCACCACACCGGAAGCCGTCGTCTCAAAGTTTACGTTGGTGGAACCCACAATGGAAGGGTTGGCGCCAAGCCTGTAATCGCCATCTATTTCGCCCCGCGCATTCGATGCAAATAAAACCCTGAAGCTGGCGGAAGCGGTAATGCTGTCTCTAAGGGTGCTGCCTGCATCGATGTCAAGCGCGGGATTGACCGCGCTGGAGCTGTTAAGTGTGATATCCGAAGATATATTGGTATGCAAAACCCCGGTAGCGTTATTGGTAACTTTAAGCGAATTAAGTGTAATGGCCGCGAGGTCTACGATGATAGACCTGGTTTGGTCGATAATCACATCGAAACCGGCGCCGTTCGGTACCGATTCGCCGCCCGGGCCTCCACTGGAGGCCGACCAGTTGGCGGTATTATTCCAGTTACTTCCTGCCTCTCCTGCAGGCCCTACCCAGTAGCGTGTTTGGGCAGTAGCGGTAATAGCAGAGATCAGGCACAACAGCACAATTGTGTAACATTTTTTCATGTACATGATTTTTAAATAGCTCCAAAAAATGTAACACAGGAAATGGACTTCAGAGGTCTTTGCGGAGGGTGTAAGCGGAGGATATTGCCCGCCAAAGTACTATTTAATGTTTAAACCTACAAGCCGGGAGTTCAGTTAGTTAAAAAAATTTCCAGCTTTCCGCAAAAAGCCCCGGATTCGGTGATCATCAGCTCACCATCATTTCGTTAGGATAATTGTTTGGAGGTACGATCAGCGGCTTTACAGCAACGTTCGCCGGCCTGAGATACGGATGTTCGGGGGATAAAGTTTGCCTTGCCGATTTATTTGCGATTTGCCCGGTGCTTGCTTTCGTGATTCGCTTTCGCTTGTTCGGCATTTTCCGTAAAGGGCTTCCGGGCATCCGGAAAACAGGCCCGCTCGAAACGAATTAAGAGCATCCCAAAACTATTCCCCCACCCCTCCGCAAAACTGTCTATTTCTTCCGGAAATATAACCGGATGGGTACGCCCTTGAAATTGAAATGCTGTCGCAACTGGTTTTCCAGGTAATTCCGGTAAGGTTGCTTGATATCGTCCGGCAAATTGCAGAAAAAAGCAAAAGAGGGGATTTGCGTAGGCAATTGGGTCACATACTTGATGCGGACGGGATTGCCCCGCACCACGGGCGGATGAAAGCTCTCTACCGCTTTCAGCATCACATCGTTCAATTGGGAGGTGGGCACCTTGCGTTGGCGGTTATCATATACCTCCAGCGTAGTTTCTACCACGCGGAAAATGCGCGTTTTCTCCTTGGCTGAAATGAACAATACAGGTACATCGGTAAAGGGCGCAAGCCGCTGCTTCAACTCCCTTTCATAATCACGGGCCGTATTGGTTTCCTTTTCCACCAGGTCCCATTTATTCACCAACAGCACAATGCCCTTGCCTTTTTTGGTCGCCAGGCTGAAGATGTTCAGGTCCTGCGCGGTAATGCCCTTAACTGCGTCCAATACCAGCAGGCATACATCTGCCTCATCCATCGCCTTAATGGCACGGATGACCGAATAAAACTCCAGGTCCTCGTGCACTTTGGCCTTGCGTCGTATGCCCGCGGTATCGATCAGTATAAATTCTTTCTGGTATAAATTATAACGGGTATGAATGGTGTCTCGGGTAGTGCCGGCTATCTCACTTACAATGGTACGCTCCTCTCCTGTCAATGCATTCAGCAGCGATGATTTTCCGACATTAGGCTGGCCAATGATGGCGATCTTGGGCAATTCTTTTTCCTCTTCATTTTCCTGGTCTGCGGGAATCAATGCCGTCAATGCGTCCAGCAATTCGCCGGTGCCGCTGCCGCTCATGGATGATATAAAAAAAATATCGTCAAAACCGAGACTGTAAAATTCAGTGGCTTCCAGCAGCCGGTCGTTATTATCCACTTTATTTACCGCCAGCAATACGGGCTTGGTGGTGCGGCGCAACACATCGGCCATGGCCTCGTCCAGGTCGGTAATGCCCGTGGCGGTATCCACCATAAATATCAGGGCATTGGCCTCCTCCACTGCAATTAATACCTGTTTGCGGATCTCTCTTTCAAAAATGTCTTCGCTATGGGGTACAAAGCCGCCGGTGTCGATTACGTTGAATGTTTTGCCGTTCCAGTCTGCTATGCCGTACTGGCGGTCGCGGGTAACGCCGCTTACGTCATCAACAATGGCTTTGCGCTGCTCCAGCAGGCGGTTAAAAAAAGTGCTTTTGCCAACATTCGGCCTTCCTACTATGGCTACTGTAAATCCCATATGCTTACTGCTATCCTTTCAAATTCAATACCCGCGAAATTAATCACTTGGTTGTGTCCTGTTTTTATAAATATCCGTACTCTTTCAGAAAGTTTTCATTATCCCTCCATTTCGGCCGCACCTTCACGAATAATTCCAGGAACACCTTTCGGCCCAGAAAGGCTTCGATGGATGTGCGTGCATCGGTGCCCAGTTTTTTGATCATCTTTCCCCCTTCGCCCAATATAATCGCCTTCTGTGATTCGCGCTGCACGATAATGTCGGCGGTTATTTTGGTAAGCGTGGTCTTTTCTTCAAAAGCCCGTATAAGCACTGTGGCCTCGTAAGGAATCTCTTCCTGGTATAAATAATAGATCTTCTCCCGTATCAGCTCGCTTACAAAAAACCGGGTCGACAGGTCGCTGATATTATCACCTTCAAAGAAGGGCTCGCCTTCGGGAAGGTACTCCAGTATTTTTTGCAGCAAGGTATCTACATGCTGGTGCTGCAATGCCGAGATCGCGAGCACATCCCTGCAATAATCCTTCGATTTAAAAAATGCAAGCGCGGCCTCCTGTTGCTGTTTGCTTACCAGGTCTATTTTATTCAGCACCACAATAGCGGGCACCCTTAGCTTCAGCGAATTAAATACTTCGTCCGTTTCTTCCAGCCGTTCATTGGCCGCTGTAAGCAACACGGCAAGGTCGGCATCCTCTAAAGAGCTTCTTACGGCCTGCATCATTTTTTCATGCAGTTTATACCTGGGCTCTATGATGCCGGGTGTATCGGAAATAATGATTTGATAACCCGGTTCGGTCAAAATGCCTTTGATGCGGTGCCGCGTGGTTTGCACCTTTGGCGATACAATGGCCAGCTTTTCTCCTAATAAAGCATTGAGTAATGTGCTTTTACCCGCATTGGGCTTGCCGAATATGGAAACGAAACCGGTTTTCATGCGAATAAAAAAAAGCTCCCGCGAGAGGAGCTCTTTGTTGCGAAGGGGAGGATCGAACTCCCGACCTTCGGGTTATGAGCCCGACGAGCTACCGCTGCTCTACTTCGCGATGTGGAGCGCAAAAGTAAGCCATCGCACCTTAAGAACCAAACCCAAAATGAAAAAACCCCGCCATCAGCGGGGTCAAAATAGCAGTTACTGCAAATATTTAACTTCTTTTATTAATGCTGCTTGCGCCGCTGGAGCGCACGCTTTTTACCACGCCTTCTCCTTTATACGATACCCTGCTGGCACCGGTAGCGCGCGCTGACAGTTCCTTGCTAACAGACACTTTTATTTCCGATGCGCCGCTGGCTTGTGCCTGGCATACGGCCGCTTCAAAATCAAATCCCGTGAAATCACTGGCCCCCGACACCTCAACCTTCAGGTCATTCACGCGGCCGGTAATGGTTGCGTCCGATGCACCGGATTGATCGATGTTGACGACATTGGCTTCAACCGCTCCTTTAAAATCACTGGCGCCTGATAGATTAATATCAAGGGTGTTGGTTTTGATAACGCCTTCCACCATTACATCGCAAGCGCCAGAGGCGGTAAGCTTGTCTAGCGTCTTGAACGATACATACGCCTTCAATCTTTTTTTATCGGTGTTCCACACCTTCCAATTGTTATCGTTGTCGAACCAGATCCTTAATACCCCGTTTTCAACGGTTGTTTTAATGCGGTCGCGGTATTTTTCTTCTGATGCGCTTACTGCTACCGCTTCGGTAGTGGATTGGGAAAGATAGAGGTCGATTGCATTAGAAACCCTGATGGCATGAAAGCCGCTCACATTTCTAACCTCTGCGTTGGGATCGTTGATGGTCTTTTGCGCCTGCACGCCCAGCGCGGCAATGGCCACACTCATAACTAAGAGAAACTTTTTCATGTCTATGCTGTTGTTTATTTATTCTAAATACAATCATTAATGGTTTTTGTTGCCTGCCTGCCGGCAGACATCCCAGTGCGTTTATCCTCTTTTTTTGACGCTGCCGCCTCCGCCAGAGTTCACTTTTCTAACAGTGCCGCTTCCACGATAATGGATATCGCTGCCGCCGCTGGCATCTGCGCTAAGCTCCTTATTCACTGTAATGGTGATATCGCTTCCACCACTGCAGTCGGCTGTGCAGTTGTCGGCCGACAGATCGTAGCCATCCACATCGCTGCCGCCGCTGGCCTCGAGCACCAGGTTGGTGGCTTTGCCGGAAATATGTACGTCCGATCCGCCACTGGCATCAACGCTAAGGTCGCCGATGTTTACATTGCCTTTGAAATCGCTGCCCCCGGAAAGGTCAAGCACCAACTTGGGGGCCGACAGCGTTCCGGTGACCTCGATGTCCGATCCACCGGAAGCTTCCAGCCCGTCGATGTTCTTTACGCTCACATAGGCTTTTAGCTTGCGGTTGTTGTTCCAGGAAAAGTTGAAGTTGGAATTATATTCATAATAGATTTTAAGCACACCGTTTTTTACCTCGGTCCTGATCTTATCGCGGTATTCTTCTTTGGAGGCGCTCACAGCCACGGCCTCGGTGCCGGATTGGGTAAGGTATAGGTCTATGCCGCCGGATACGTCGATTGCATGAAAGGAAGGCACGTCCCTGCGTTCTGCATTGGGGTCGTTCACCACCTTGTCCTGTGCGGTGGCGGACACGGCCAGCAAAGCTGTCAATAGCAACAAAAAGGTATTTTTCATATAAGCATTTCCCGTGTAACGGGCGTTGGTCTCTAAAAGTTACAGACTGCAGAAAAAAATTTATGCCGTATTTTTGTGGCGCTTTCGCGAGAAGGCACAGATTCCTCGGGGTGTCCCTCCCGGCTTCGGCCCGGGACGGGCTGAGATCAAACCCGTAGAACCTGATCAGGGTAATGCCTGCGCAGGGAAGGTTATCTACAACTTTCTTTCTCCTGTTTCTGCATTATCCTCTCATTTTTTTAATTATAAACCTTTAAAAATGAAGAGGATTGTTTTTTTTACTGCCTTCATGGCATTGCAAGCGCTTGTTCATGCGCAAGTGAGGGTAAAGGGCAAGGTCATAGAAAAAGATTCCGGCAATCCCATAGCGGGTGCCACCATCTCGGCGGGTGGACAAGCCACCACTTCCCGCGAAAACGGCGATTTTGAGCTGACCGTTCTTTCCGGCAACGTATTGGAAATTACCAGCGTAAGCCACTACCCCTTACACGACACGCTGTCGAATTACACGAAACCCGAGGCCAATGCCAGCACCACCATTTCAGGATTGGTTTATTCCCTGGTGCGCAAGGGCTTGTTCCTGAAACCTGTTGAGGTGCTGGCCACCCGGGCCAATGGCCGGGCGCCTTTTACCAGGACCAACCTGGCGAAGGAAGAAATTGAAAAGCTGAACCTGGGCCATGACCTTCCGTTTTTATTGAACCAAACGCCCTCGGTGATCATACATTCCGATGCAGGCAATGGAATTGGTTATACCGGCATGCGTATTCGCGGCAGCGATTTAAGCCGCATCAATGTAACGCTGAATGGCATTCCTTATAATGATGCCGAATCGCAGGGTGTGTTTTTCGTGGACCTGCCGGATTTTGCATCTTCTGTAAATAGCATACAGGTGCAGCGGGGCGTTGGCACTTCATCGAATGGAGCGGGTGCATTTGGCGCCACCATTAACATCAGCACGCATGAATTTAACGACAAGGCCTATGCGGACATTAACAACAGCTTTGGATCGTTCAATACCTGGAAGCATACTGTAAAGGCGGGCAGTGGTTTATTAAGCGATCATTTCACCATCGATGCGCGCTTATCACGCATTACCAGCGATGGATTTATAGATAGGGCCGAAAGCAAATTGCAGTCATTTTATTTGGGTGGCGGATATTTTGGAAAGAAAACGCAGGTACGCCTGAATGTTTTTGGGGGAGATGAAAGAACGTACCAGGCATGGAATGGCGTACCCGAAGCGTTGCTGAAGACCAACCGTACTTACAATTCTGCCGGTACCGAAAAAACCGGCGAGCCTTATGAAAATGAAACAGACAATTTCCGCCAGGACCATTATCAGTTATTCATTAACCACGCTTTGAGCGATGCGCTCAGTTTTAATACCTCTTTCTTTTATACAAAAGGCAAAGGCTATTATGAGCAATATAAGGCCGATGAAGATTTTGGCAATTATGTGCGGCCCTACCCCGTCATAGGCAACGATACGCTTACTGAAACCGATCTGGTTCGGCAACTGTGGCTGGATAATGACTTGTACGGAAGCGTGTTTTCACTGCAGTACAATAAAACCGGAACGATGCTTACCCTGGGCGGCGGCTGGCATAGGTACGAAGGCGATCACTTTGGAACAGTGATCTGGTCTGAGTTGGGAGGGTTCCCCAAAGGCCATCGCTGGTACGATGTAAGTGCTTTGAAGCGCGACGCCCATATTTATGGGAAATGGCAGCAGCGTTTGAATGCGCGGCTGCAGGCCTTTGCGGATCTGCAATACCGCAATGTGAAATATGATATCGATGGCTTCAGAAACAATCCCGGGTTGATGATAAGGAATACCTATTCATTCGTAAATCCCAAGATAGGTTTTACATACAGCCGGCCCGGTATGCAGGCGTACATTTCCTATGCAATGGCCAACAAGGAGCCTAACCGCGATGATTTCGAAACGGGCGCCACGCAAAAGCCCACGCATGAAACGCTGCACGATATTGAAATAGGATTTGAAAAAAGAATGTCCGGGCTTACGGTAACTGCCACAGGTTATTACATGAATTATCGTAACCAGTTGGTGTTAACGGGTAAGATCAACGATGTGGGCGCTTATACACGTATCAACATTCCACGCAGCTATCGTTTGGGACTGGAATTGCAGGCGGCTTACCAGCCCGTGCAGCAACTTCGGATAGACGCCGGCGTTACCATCAGCCGCAACAAGATCAGCAATTTTACCGAGTACGTGGATGATTACGATAATGGAGGACAGAAGGACTTCTTTTACAAGGACGCTGACATTGCGTTCAGCCCCTGGTTGATAAGCAATGCAACGGTTACCTACAAACCTGTCAGCGACGCGGAACTTAGCTTATTCTCGAAATACGTAAGTCATCAGTATTTAGACAATACCGGCAACAGGTCGCGGCAACTCGATGCGTATTTTGTGAATGATCTTCGCGCCGGCTATACTTTCAGGAACAAGCTGTTTAAAGAAATCTTTATCATCGGACAAATAAATAACCTGTTTGATGTTAAGTATGAGCCCAACGGTTACACCTTCAGCTATCTTTACAACAGCGAGCTGGTGACAGAAAACTTCTATTACCCGATGGCGGGAAGGAATTTTATGATAGGATTGAACTTGCGGTTCTAATTCGCATTAATTGCAGGTTGATTTGTGAGGTACAATGTCAATGTGGTTGTGCATTGTCATTAGCGTGCGCAAGTCGCAGAAGTCCTGGTGGTCGGGGATCTTTACATAAGTAACGCAACGGATGGTACTGCCTGACAATTGCACGAAAATGGCGAATACTTCCATGGTTATGCCTTGCTGGTAGGTAATTACTACCAGGTCTTTCAAGGTGGTGATGTACTTGATGCCGCGCATGGGCAGATTGCCCATTATAAAATCGGTAGTCTGGAACTCTTTGCCTTTATCGGCAAATCTTGTTTTCTTTTTTTCGATGGTATTGATGGCCTGCCTGATATTTTTAGGCACTTGTTTGTACGCGCCGGTGATGCTGAGTACATCGGCATCTATCAGCCGGGATAAATTGTTCAACCTTGCGGTATCTGTTTGCGCCTGTACCAGGTTAGTAAGCGACAATGCCAAAATGGCTTGCAAAAAATGCTTCATGTTTTGCTGCTAATCTTTATTATTTCTGATGCTGCGCTGGAACGGCATGCATTTAATTGAAGTAATTTAGCCAATCTACTATTACGGGTATGAAAAAACTTGTAGTCTCCATATTTATACTTGCATGTGCTGTGCAGCTTGTTGCGCAAAACACAAAATTTAAAGTTACCGCAGGCAATCGCGATGCTGTTAATACACTGGTATATGTTTCTCTTAAAAAAGCATTACCGCCCAATAAAACTTCAGCGTACGATGTGGTGGACGATAAGACAGGCGCCCGTTATCCCGCGCAATTCTCCGATGGCAGCACACTGGTGTTTAAGCTTACCGGGATGCTGCCGGCAGGCAAAACGAACACATATACTATCAAACCCGCGGACACCAAGCTAAAAGCTGGCGCCCGCATCGAGCCAAAAAAAGACGGCATGCTGATTACGGTTAACAATAGGCCCGTGTTTTTTTACAATACCGCAGTAAAGAACCCGCCTGCCGGCAGTCCTGATTATTACCGGAGGAGTGGTTTTATACATCCTTTGTACAGCCCTGATGGAAGCGTATTGACCGATGATTTTCCTGCTGGTCATATGCACCAGCATGGTATTTTTTTAACCTGGGTAAATACTACTTTTCGTGGGGAGATGGTTGATTTTTGGAACCAGCATAAAAATACAGGGACAGTGGAGCACGTGGAAGTGTTGGGCATTGAAGAAGGTCCTGTATTCAGTCGCCTTAAGACTAAATTGCGGCATATAAGTCTAAAGCACGGACCTGTGCTGGAGGAAGTATGGACCATCACCATTTACAATTTTGCTGATCATTATATGTTTGATCTTGCGAGCGAGCAGGTGAACATAACCGCCGATACTTTATACATCAATAAATATCAGTATGGGGGATTAGCCTTTCGGGGCAGCAGGGAGTGGAACCGGCATGACAGTGTGCATTTCCGTAATCTTTGGCAGGTATTGACAAGTGAGGGAAAGGACACAGCTGACGCCAATCATACTAAGGCCCGATGGGTAGATGCCAGTGGAAAGGTCAATGGTAAATTGAATGGCGTAACCATATTAGCAGATGTAGGTAACTTTCGCTATCCGCAGTCTATACGCGTACATCCGGATATGCCGTATTGGTGTTTTGCCCCGATGGTGGATGGGGCGTTTGCTTTAGTTCCTGGGGGGTTGTACAAATCCCGTTATAGGTTTGTGGTGCATGCGGGCCAGCCTGATGTAAAAGGTATTGAATTGAAATGGAAGGATTGGGTTAACCCGGTGCGAGGGGTTGTGCGATAGGTATTGTTAGGGTAGTATTACATAAACTGTGTCAGTGATATTTTCATTACAAGTTCAATTTAAGTCTTTCGTTAAAGATAATCATAAGTTGAGCGAGCGTTCTGTTCCAGTTAAATACAGGTTTGCTCCATTTGGCAGTGATGTGTTCCTGCGCAAGGAACAAAAGTTTCATTAAAGCTTCCTCGGACTGGAATGCACCTTTGGATTTGGTGATAGCGCGCAGTTGCCGGTGGAAGCCTTCAATGATATTGGTGGTATAAATGATCCGGCGGATATCCTTGTTGTACTGGAAGTAATTGGACAGTCGTGGCCAGTTCCTTCTCCACGACTCAATGATCTTCGGATAACGGCTGCCCCAGTTGGATTCCAGCTGGTCCAGGTTTTTTTCGGCCAGTTCCCGCGTAGAGGCCTTATAAACACCCTGAAGGTCCTTCAGGAAGGCTTTGGTATCCTTCCAGGAAAGGTATTTCTGCGGGTTGCGGATCTGATGCACAACACAAAGCTGCACCTCGGTCTGCGGATAGATCGTTTCTATGGCCTCAGCAAAACCCTGCAGGTTATCAATGCAGGCAATGAAGATGTCCTGCACTCCGCGGTTCTGCAGATCAGTGAGTACCTGCAGCCAGAACTTCGATCCTTCATTCTCTCCGATGTAAAGGCCCATCAGTTCCTTGTAGCCTTCCTGATTGAGGCCGATGATGCAGTATACGGCACGGTTTACAACGCGGCCTTCATGCCGCACCTTGTAATGAATGGCATCCAGCCATACAAAGGGATAAACAGCTTCCAGCGGCCGGCTCCGCCATTCCTGGATGAGTGGCAATATCTTATCGGTAACGCGGCTGATAGTGGCCGGTGAGGCTTCCAGGCCGTACATATCCATCAGGTGGTCGCGGATGTCCGAATAACTGGCCCCGCGGGCATACAAAGCAATGATCTGCCGGTCCAGGTCAACCCCCAGTGTCTTATGCCGCTTAGGAACCAGTTCAGGCTCGAACGTTCCATTGCGATCCCGCACCGTGGTCAGTTCCACATTCCCAACCGGTGTCTTAAGTTTCTTTTTTCCCTTGCCATTCTTTCGATTGGGTTGTTCATCCTCTTCAATGTGAGCTTCCAACTCACCCTCCATTGCTTCCTCCAGGAACTCTTTGAGCAGAGGCGTGAATACTCCTTCCTTGCCCAATAGCGATTGACCGCTTTTCAAGCGCGCGGCAGCCTCCTTTTTGAAGGCTGCGTAGTCAAATGGTTTCTTTTCCATATGCTGTCAGTTTAAAGTTACTTAACTTCCAACTGACACACTTTTTGCAACACTCTCATGGGTATTGTTAGCAGGGTAGGTTTGTACTCTCAACGGCAGATTTTCTCGAAACGCTGCGTTCTGCAGTCTAAAATAGACACTGTTGGCAGATTCTCAAGCATTATGGGTTTTTTCTCCTTTTTTTCCGGTGTTTTTCCCTTGCACACGCCCAAAGGATTTATTACTTTAACATTACGAGCCGATATCCTGTGTTGACGCTTCCCTGAAACGCTTTTATTGGTAAACCTTAGACTATGAATGAATTAATGAATTCTTTCAGGGATAATTATTATACTGCTGTATTATTTATTATAAGCGGAATAATAGCGGTTTTTGTTGCGATCAAATACAGAAGAAAGTTTGCAACGTTAAGAATTTGCATTGACAATGTATCTGCCCCCCTTAAAACACTTTATAAATTTTCTAGGGAGTTTTCAATCGACGCAACAGCCACACAGCCGATTTTCTCAATAACGGGACCACCGTGGCCGAATACCAATGCAGAACCGTTGTCGAGCCTACATTCTCAAAGAATACCCACATTGCTCGGTCACCTTACTAATAGGAGAATCTTAATTGCAGAGATGCCGGCAGCCTGAATGTTAGTAAACGCAAACAAAATAGGCTAATATTTTATATGAAACTTCTTTTAAACTTTATGGAGTTAACATACTACACTCCGCTCGTTCTGCTTGTTGAGACCTTCATCACAGCTGTTATTGCCTTTCACAATAGGCATAAATTTAAAATATTACGCTTCTTTCCATATTACATATTACTTTCTGCTGCGCAAACCTTGTTGTGTTTTATTCTTATAATTTATAGACCGGTATTTGCCGTAAGAGTCAGTGGCCTTTCAATATACGTTTTTATTGTGCTAGAGTTTTTTGTTGTATACTTTTTCTTATTTGAAGTAATAAGGTCTAGATACTTTAAAAAAATCATGTACATCTTAATGGCATTATTCATAAGCATTATAATATACAGCTGGTATTCAGAACACCCTCTCTCAACAACACCGATTTCTGTCAGCCTGACCAATTCTCTTTGTCTAATTATTCCATGCTTATTTTATTTCTATGAGACTTTTAAAAGTCCCCCAATGGTGAGCCTATCAAAGCAGCCAGCATTTTGGATTGTAACTGGGTTTCTCTTTATGATCACCTGTACACTACCATTCTATCTACTCGAAGATTATATACACGAAAACATGTTAGACTTATATGTCCAAATATATATACTGAACAATGTTTTTTACTGTTTGCTCTTTTTATTAATCTCAAAAGCATTCTTATGCAAGTCGGAAATAAGCAAATAGTTATTTTTTTAATTGTAACTACTTTTTTAATCTTGGTTCTATTAGGCTTAATAGTTACAATTCTTTACTTATATCAAAAAAAGAGAATAGCCTTCCAGAAACACCTCGCAGTGACACAATTAGAAATCCAAGAAGAGACATTTCAAAACATTTCCCGGGAGATTCATGATAATATTGGCCTATCGCTTACGCTGGCAAAATTACATTTAAACACACTCACACTTAATCCATCTCAAACACCACATGCATCCATAATAACCTCCATAGAACTGATTACGCAAGCAATTCATGATCTAAGCGACATTTCTAAAAACCTAAATTCTGAAGCTATACGCAATCAAGGTTTTCTAAATGTTCTAACTGATGGGTTGGAAAGATTGAAAAAGTGCGGAAGGTATGACATTTCGTTTTCAGTAATTGGTACAACGACTTTTATGGATATACAAAAGGAAACAATTCTTTACAGGATCACCCAAGAAGCATTAAATAATATAATAAAACACTCTAATGCCAGCAAGATACATTTCCAATTGAACTATAATGACGCCCATTTAAGTTTATTCATTAAAGATGATGGTGTCGGTATTAACTGGGCCCAAATGGAAAAAGCAAAATTGACCAGAATAATGGCTGGCTTAAACAATATGAAAGCACGGGCAAAACTTGTGAATGGCACATGCAATGTTCAAAGTGATGAAACTGGAACAAGTATTTACGTCACAATCCCATATTAACAAAAAATGAAAGAAATCCCAGCAATTAAAGTAGCATTGGCAGACGATCATATTCTTCTACGAAGTGCCCTTGCCGGATTAATAAATAGTTTTGATAACTGTAGGGTTGTTTGTCAGGCAAATGATGGCAGGGAATTAATCGAACTTGCACAACAGGAACCGCACCCTGATGTTATATTATTAGACGTAAGTATGCCCTATATGGATGGGTATGATACTGCGGTTTGGTTTCAGAAAAATATGCCTCATATAAATATTTTGATGCTAACGATGTATGATTCAGAACTGCTCTTAATAAGATTAGTGCAGGCGGGGGTAAGAGGGTTTCTCAAAAAAGATATACATCCTTCGGAATTAAAATTTGCTATTCAATCCGTGATTGAAAATGGCTACTACTATTCCAATCATACATCGAGTAAATTAGCTAGTTTGATTAGGTTTAGCGGAAAAGATCAAACGCTCTTACAAAAAGTTATGTTGGATGATTACGAAATGCTTTTTTTAAAACTGGCTTGTACAGAAATGACATATAAAGAAATCGCCCTGGAAATGAATCTTAATCCGCGGGCAGTAGACAGCCTTAGAGATGACCTTTTTGAAAAGTTGGACGTTAGAAGCCGGGTTGGGTTGGCATTATATGCTATAAGAAAGGGAATTGTAACGTTCTGATCAATCGATTAGCTTATTTCTCATACCATACATAATAAGTCCGGCGATTGTTTTTGCACCTACTTTGGTTTTCATGTTCTGCCTGATAGTTTCAATGGTGCGTGGGCTTAGAAAAATTTCTTTAGATATTTCTTCAGTAGTTTTATCTTCTGCTAGTAATTTTAAAATGCGAATTTCTTTCTCGGAGAACTTGACAGGATTTGGATAAAATTGTCTTACCTGTCGTTTAGTTTGCAACTTGGAAAGCACCGCTTTATTCACAAGGTCATTAAAGTAAAAATCATCGTTCATGCAAGTAAGTATTGCCTGGTAAATTTCTTCTGGATCTGTAGTTTTTGTCAAATAGGCATTAGCGCCCATCTCTAGCATGCGAGTAATCATTTCCTGGTCATCATACATTGTAAGTACGATCACCTTTACGTCCTCATATTCCTTACGCAGGATATTAATGGCATTTACGCCGTCTACCTCCGGCATGCGAATGTCCATTAATAGGACATCGGGACGTTTTAATTGCATCCGGTGCATAAGGTCCTTGCCATCCTCTGCTTCCCACAGTATTTTCAGGTATTCCTTGCCTTTAAGGGCCATTTTGATGCCATCCCGAAAGATCTTATGGTCATCGGCAATAGCGACCTTAATAGTCAATTCAGCGCTCATAGCGGGTAGGTTGGTTTACGGGTTATCTATATTGGTTTGCAAAATATCGGATTACTTCCAAAGTAGTCTTTCTTTTTCAATCTCCGGTAAATTTCGATACCACTTCGAACTATTCCGATTAAGCGATTAGGAATTTTACGATCACACTGGTATTTACCGAATGCTTGAAATCGGGCAGTTCTGCTCTTGTTAACGCTTCCCGATCACCTTATTTTTGTTCGGAAGTTGATTGATAGAAAGCCAAGCCATCCAATGTCCAATTCACCGTCCTGTAACTAATTTCCAATTTTCCTGTGAACCCTGTCAATCAACTTCTCTTTTTGCATTTCTAAACGGATTTAATCTCTCAAATATTTGCCGGGTCCGTTTTTTTAATTTTACGGCAGATTTCAGGAAGCCCCGTTTTTAAAATCCAGCCGGATTTCTGCAATCGAGCTTTTTCACATTTGTGCATAATTATCCACACTCTCATTTTCCCCGGGAATCTTATTCACAACCAGTTAACCAAGTTTGCCTCGGTTCATCTTAGTATTTTTACGAATTTAGCCGCGTAGATTCGCGCAATTTTTATCGTATGTTTTCACGTAAAATTCCGAGGAAACTCACTATGGGCCTACTTTTGGGGCAATTTACACATTTCTTACACTTGCTGGGCACGGTTGCGGGAGTTTTTTTTTACGAGTTTATTCACACCCTGAATCTATACATAACATCCTCCAAAACTTACTACTATGATTAAGGAATTAAACCTCAAGGCAAATTTGGCTCAGGTAGGTGAAGAAGTGGGACTGGAATTGGGAACTCAAATGGTTAAGAACTATCGCCAAGCTAACCCCACTGACGTTCAATGGTATCTGATCGGCCGCGAGATAATTGAAAAGATCCTCGCGCAGCCTGGTTGCGTTGGTTTGAAATTCTATAATGCCTACAATGAAGTTGGTGAAAAAACCCTGGTTTATGTAGGAATTGACCAAAATGGGAAAGGAATACTGGAATATTCAGTGGTAACTGCTGAAGGCCAGTTGAATAAAGAAAAAGGAATTGTAGCTGATAGAATAAGACAGGGAGTAAGAACCGACGAAGCTACGGGCATTGACGATTTTGAGTGGACAACAGATTAATAATCGCGAATAATTAGGATAAAGCTTTCAATTTTATGTCTTAGTGATTATATTTGAAACCAAAAGTTTCATTATAATCCAGTTACTTGAAAATATTAGTTATCTCTCATCACTTGTACCCATATTTGTTTTCTTTTTCTTATTCAAAAAATTAAAAAAAGAAAAACAGATATGGGTTATTTTATTGTATTTGCTTTTCTCATTTATTTCAGATTCATTAATTCTGTATGAGATTACTCCAGCAAGTACTTTGGCTATCAGACTCCAAATTTCAATTTTTAGCTATATTGAATATGTTCTTTTTTCCGTTTATTTAGCCTTGTCTATAAATAATCAGCTGGTAAAATCACTCATATATGTACTAATAGGGCTGTTTACACTATTCTGCGGATTTTATATATATTATAATTTTTATAAAGGTGACTTTTACTCGACAATTGCAACTATTGAAGCTATTGTTTTAATTGTATTATCAATTGTGGGATTATATGATTTAATTAAACAACCAGATCTGTTTTTTATATATTCTTCATCCCAATTCTGGATAATTGTTGCTTTCCTATTTTTCTTGGCCGGTACATTTTTCCTTACTATTATTTTGGAGAATTTGTCGAAAGTAGAAGCAAATAAGTATTGGAGTATCAATTTAATATTTAATACTCTTAAAAATATGCTCTTCGCTATTGCGTTTTTTATTCATAAAAAGAAATTTTTGATTCATTCTGGTTAAACACACATACACTAAACTCAGATAAACCCCAATGTTTTTTCTGCAAGCAGACCAACCCTCGACCGTTTCCCTGGTACTATTCTTCGGTACCATTGGTATGCTTGCGCTTGCCATAGGACTCATCGTATTCATCATATTCCATCAACGTAAGGTCATCCGCTACCAGCTCCAACTCCAAAAAATGGAACAGGATCAGCAAAAAATGCTGCTCAACGCCTCTATCCGCCTCCAGGAAGAGGAACGCCAGCGCATAGCTGCCGACCTCCACGACGACGCCGGACCCCTCCTGGCCACCGCCCGCCTCTACCTGAACGAAAACCTGGTGAACCTGGATAAAACTACCCAACTGCAAAGCATCTACAACGCCAAGCAAATTATCGACGATACCATCCAGCTCATCCGTAATATATCGCACAGCCTTATGCCTCCTACCCTCAAAAACTTTGGTTTGGAGTCAGCCGTAAACGACCTGTTCCAGAAAATTAGCGGCGCCGGCACCATGAACGCCAGTTGCCGTTTCCACGACTATAGAGAGCGAATGGCGCCCGAAAAAGAGCTTATCGTGTTCAGGGTCATACAGGAACTGGTGAACAATATTCTTAAACATAGCAATGCCAGCTTCATTCACCTTACACAGAATAACAACGACGGCAAATGCTATATCCGCCTGCATCACGA
Organism: Chitinophagaceae bacterium; assembly: GCA_035628135.1. GTDB lineage: Bacteria > Bacteroidota > Bacteroidia > Chitinophagales > Chitinophagaceae > DASPKM01. The sequence goes on from DASPKM010000006.1 coordinate 950,509, forward strand.
CGGACGCGGGCTCACACAAAACGATTTTGAAAAATTAAATAAAAGCACAGTCGGCCTCGGACTTAAAAACATCCAGAGCCGCCTGAAAGTATTACACGGAAAAATCCAATTTGAAAAAGATATGAGCCAAACCTATTACAAAGCCACCATCGAAATCCCCCGCGAAGAAGACGACAGGCATTAACAGGTGTAATTCGTATCTTTGAAACCCGCTTAAGTCAATACCTATGGGAGTCATTAAAGTGGCTATTGCCGACGACCACAAAATATTCAGAAAAGGAGTCATCCTTTCCCTGAGGCCGTACACCAATATCAAGTTCGTGCTGGAAGCCGACCACGGCCAGCAACTGCTCGATGGCCTGCAAGAGATCAGCGCAGACGATAAGCCAGACGTTATCCTCATGGACCTGCGCATGCCCATGAAAGACGGCATAGAAACTACAAAACAGGTAGCCAAACAATTCCCGCAAATACACATCATAGCCCTTACCATGTTCGAGGACGAACGCTTCGTGAGCCATATGATGGAAATAGGGGCCAATGGTTATCTCCTTAAAAGCGCCGACCCCGCAGAGATCAAACGCGCCATCATGGAAGTAATGAGCAAGGGATACTACCTCAATAATTTTGTGAACCGCATACTCCTTAAAAAATCGCACTCCAAGACCAAGGCCATCCCAACCCTCAATAGCGAAATAACCTTGAACGACCGCGAAAGGGACGTGATCAAATACATCTGCATGGAGTTTACAGCCCAGGAAATAGCGCAAAAACTGGAGGTAAGCCCCCGCACGGTGGAGGCCATTAAAGACAGGCTAATGGAAAGATTTGGAGCAAAAAATACCGCAGGACTGGTATTTTTCGCGGTAAAAAATAACCTGGTCGACTAACCGAGACTTATACTTAGAACCGCATCTCAGGTACATCGCCTTCTACTATCAGCTTGCCGGCTGTTTTGGCCTTTATTTCATCCACGCTAATGCCCGGCGCACGCTCCAACAGCCGAAAACCTTCCGGCGTTACATCCAACACCGCAATTTCAGTCACGATCTTTTTTACACATCGTACGCCTGTCAAAGGCAATGTACAGGCATGCAATAGTTTGGACTCTCCTTTAGGATTGGTATGCATCATGGCCACGATAATATTCCGCGCACTTGCAACCAGGTCCATTGCCCCGCCCATGCCCTTCACCATCTTGCCGGGTATCTTCCAGTTGGCAATGTCTCCCTGCTCGCTTACTTCCATCGCGCCCAGTACGGTCAGGTCTACCTTGCCCGCCCTGATCATTCCAAAGCTTTCGGCGCTGTCGAAGAACGAACCGCCCGGTAAAATGGTCACCGTTTCCTTACCAGCATTTATCAGGTCTGCGTCCATTTCTTCTTCCGTAGGATATGGGCCCATGCCCAGCATGCCGTTCTCTGACTGCAGCATGATCATCATGCCCTCGGGAATATAATTCGCCACCAGCGTGGGAATGCCAATGCCCAGATTCACATACATGCCATCCCTTAACTCCTGGGCTATGCGCTTTGCTATACCGTATTTATCTAACGCCATAATTAAATTGAATTATTATTAAGGCTGGAACTTATCGATTAATGCGAACCGTTTTGCGCTCTATCCTTTTTTCATAATTGCTTCCCTGGAAGATCCTATGCACATAAATGCCGGGCACGTGTATCTGGTCTGGCTCCAATTCTCCGGGTTGCACCAATTGCTCTACTTCGGCAATAGTAATATCTCCTGCCTTTGCCATGGAAGTGGAAAAATTGCGGGTGGTCTTGCGAAATACCAGGTTGCCGAAGGTATCGCCCTTCCAGGCCTTTACAATTGCAAACTGCGCGTGCAGGGCATATTCCATCAGGTAAGGCTTGCCGTTAAACGTACGTGCCTCCTTTCCTTGCCCTATTTCCGTTCCGTACCCTGCGGGCGTAAAAAAAGCAGGAATGCCCATACCAGCCATCTGAATGCGTGTGGCAAGCGTTCCCTGGGGTATCAGGTCAACTTCCAGCTCACCGCTCAGCAATTGCCGCTCAAACTCGGCATTCTCGCCGACATAGGAGCTCATCATTTTCTTTATCTGTCGGGTTTTCAGCAGCAGGCCCAGCCCAAAATCATCTACTCCCGCATTGTTTGAAATACAGGTAAGGTCCTTTACTCCTTTTCTTACCAGCGCGTTGATGCAGTTTTCCGGTATACCGCACAGTCCGAACCCGCCCAGCATCAACACCGCGCCATCGCCAATGTCCCTGATGGCTTCATCAGCATTTTGAACAAGCTTTCGCATGACTGAGAATAATTTTTTTTGAAGAAGGCAAAAGTACAACCTATTGCGAACTCATACCCTTGTATGCATCCTGTATGCGCCGGTTGGCCCGGGAGGCCAGCGAATCGAAGATTCTTTTATTCTGCACCGGATGCGCAACATAATATTGATAACTCTTTACAAACTGGTCCCAGCTGGTATTGTGCATTTTAAATACCCGCTCATACAACCGGTGCCGCTCTGCCTGCACATCGATCTTATTGGAATCCTTCAACACAAAATTCTGCACAAACTCATCGGCCTGCACCACATCCCAGATCACATTTTCCATTTTATTGGGCGGCAGCACTTCCTCGGGCTTTTCATTGCCCCTGCAACCCATAATGCAACACAATAAAACAATGGAAAATAACCTCCTCATCTCAATTCGAGTTTATACAACGATGCATTGGACACGTCTACCCTGCCCAACACGTCCAGGGCCCTGCTCTTTTCATCGGGCGAAGCTTTTTTGAACACCTTGATCAGCTCGCCCGACCTGCCCTGGAAAAAGAATTGGATGATCATTGAATTGGGAATCTCTGTATTGAGCGTGCCCAGCATGTTCAATGAATTTAAAATAGCCGTTCTGGCGGTAGCTTCATTCTCGTACATATGGTCCATGCCGAGCCTGAAATAACTGTACATGGCATCGTGAACGATGTTATACCGGTTATTGGTCAGATTTTCCGTCAGCCAGTAGCGGTTGCGCAAGCCATCGAAGGCGCGCCAGCCCGTAATATCCCTGCTTTCGGGAGCATTGTTCACAATGCTCTGCGCTTTTTGAAAATACTGCTCTCCTTCACGCGGAGCAAAGGAATTGAAATCGAGGCCCAATATCACATACACGTAATATGCAAATATCGCGGTCAGGTTAGCAGCGATGGGATCGGTGCCCTGCACCCGGTTTTCGTTGAACTCCAGCGGCTGAAATTCAACATAGCGGAACACCACGCCCTCGTCCATGTGATTGATCAAAGGCGTTTGGTAAGCTGAATTGTAAACCGGCCGTGCAGCCTGAATGGTCAGTGAAGCCTGGTAGATATTGGTGCCTACCAGCTTCTCAATGTTCAATAAAAAATTACAAATGATCTTTTCCTGCTGCGAGAAGGTATGGTTGGTCCATTTTCTATTGTTCACGAAATTGTTCAGCGAGGTTTGAAGCGTTTGAAAAACCTTCTTATCCACCTGCGAACCGATCCGGCTGGAATTGACCGTAATGCGCGCCTGCAGCTCCTGTGCCTTCAATTGCACCCCCATCAACACCAGCACACCCGCAATAAAAATCACTTTACGCATGAAGTAAGTTTACAATCCTATCAACGATATCTTTTGCTACTTGTTGCTTTGGTTTTCGCTCATACGCCAGCTCTTTACCATTTCTTTCGAAAATGGTGATCTTATTGGTATCATGACCGAAGCCCGCCCCCTCGTCGTTCAGGGAATTCAATACGATCAGGTCGGCATTCTTGCCTTCCAGCTTGCGCAGGGCATATTCTTTTTCATTGTTGGTTTCCAGGGCAAACCCTACCAGTATCTGTCCATTCTTCTTTTGCTGCCCCAGCGTCTTCAAAATATCCCTGGTCTTTACCAGCTCCAACACTACTGTTTCACCGGTTTTCTTGATCTTTTCATTGGCGGTTGTCGCCGGCGTATAGTCGGCTACGGCAGCCGACATGATGGCAACATCGGAACTTTCAAATTCCAACATGCAAGCCTGGTACATTTCCTCTGCAGTACGCACCTTCTTAAGATGAACGCCTGGTATGGACGGAGCAAGCGAAGAAGGGCCCAATACCAGGTTTACCTCCGCGCCGCGATTGGCCAATTCCTTTGAAAGCGCAATGCCCATTTTGCCAGATGAATGGTTGCCGATGAATCGCACAGGGTCTATAGGCTCATACGTAGGTCCCGCCGTTACCAGCACCTTCTTTCCCACCAGGTCCTTTTCAAGAAAGATGTGTTCATCGATAAATTGAAGAATGGCTTCCGGTTCGGCCATGCGCCCATCTCCATACAGGCCGCTCGCCAGCTCTCCCTTATCCACGGGAATGATAACGTTGCCGTACGACCGAAGTTTATCGAGATTGGAAACAGTGGTAGTATGATGCCACATATCCTCGTCCATGGCAGGCGCCACTACTACCGGGCAGGTAGCCGAAAGATAGGTTGCCATCAATAAATTATCGCATTGGCCCGTGGCCATTTTAGCCAGCGTATTGCAGCTTAATGGGGCGATGAGCATTACATCGGCCCAACGGCCCAACATTACATGGTTGGCCCAGGCCTCTTCAGTGAAGAGGTCCGTTAAAACAGGATTCTTTGAAAGCGTTGACAATGTAAGCGGCGTAACAAAGTCCTTCGCAGCGGGGGTCATGATCACTTTTACTTCCGCTCCTGCCTTTACAAACTGGCGGACCAGCAGGATAGACTTATAGGCGGCAATGCTACCGGTGACGCCTAACAGGATTTTTTTCCCCTTGAACATGCTTTAAAATTAAAACATTTTATGGACGGAATGCTGTATACCCAACGCTTAAAACAAAAAGCGACAGCTTTGTGACTGTCGCCCTGACGAAATGTACTTACCCGTTAGCTGAACAGGTCATCTGTATTCTTTCGGTAGTATATCTTGTTCTCCATGAATTCCTGTGTTGCCAGCAGCGAGGGATTGGGCATGCGCTCGTAAGCCCTCGATATTTCTATCTGCTCCTTATTTTCATGGATCTCTTCCAGGCTGTCTGTATGACTTGCGAATTCATCCAGCTTGTTATGCAGTTCTTCCTTCATGGCAATGTTGATCTGGTTTGCCCTTTTGGCTACAATGGCAATAGACTCATACAGGTTGCCGGTTTTACCCTTGATCTCTGTAAGATTACGGGTTTCTACCACGTTGCTGGTGTTAGCACTAAGTTGACGCCTTAGTTTGCTCATTTTGTAATGCTTTTATATTGTTTTGCGATAAGTTCAAATAACGCTCCGTCTCCTTCATCAATTTGCTGTCAGGGAAACGGTCGATAAAATCGTTGCATTCCGTAATCACCTGCTCAAACCTTGCAAATTTCTTTTCTTCTATGCTCATGAGCGCAAACTGGTAGTAAGATTTTATTACTTGCAGCTTGTATTCGTCGCTTTTTTCAGAATCCGGAAAGGTATTCATTAAATTGGTAAAAGCAATGCCTGCGGCCCTGTACTGCCCCAGATTATAATACAGTTCGGCATTCTTAAACTCCTTCATCTCCAGCTTAGCCCTGCATCGATCGATGATATCGGTGGCTTCCTTGATGCGGGCCGACCCTGGATGCGTATTGATGAAGGTCTGCATCAGGCCGATGGTACGCTGAGTATTGGTTTGGTCCAACTCCACCTTTGGCGACTGCTTAAAATAAGTAAATGCGCGCATGTACTCCATTTCCTCTGCCCTGGCACTGTTGGGAAAAACTTCCACAAACCCTTTGAACAGGTTTTCGGCGTTCAGGTAGTCGCGCTGGTAATAGGCGCAGTAAGCATATTTATAATATACGTCTTCGAACTGGGGTGTACCCTTTACAATCGGGAACAGCTCTTCGAACAGGAGTTGGGCGTAATTGTATTTTTTCTTGGCGTAGTACTGCTCAGCCATTCTAAGCTTGTAATCGTAGTCAGTACTCTTCTGCACCTTGCTGAACTTGGAACAGGAGGTAAGCGCCAGGGAAACCAACAGTAAACAGGTGATAAGTCTCATAAAGGCGGGCAAAGTTAATCTTATTTGTACAAATTTGGAAGAATTTAGGCCGCTTCCAAAGAACTAAGCGTTAAGATTAATAAAAAAACCCTCCCCGAGGGGAGGGTTTTAAATATTTGATTTAGATGATCTTAGTTTCTCCTTCTCAAGCCCGGGTGCGGAGCAGGGATGGTGTTAGGGCCTTCTTCACCGGTGGCATCGCGCAGGTCCACTGTATTTTCGTCCTCGCCGGTAGTGGTGGGCTGACCGGAGCGCCAGATGAAGCGGTCTTGGCTAATGCCTTCTCTATCAACCAGGTAGTTGATCACTGCGTTCACCCTGTCCCAGCTAAGTTGCTGTGCGGCCTTGCTGGATTCGCCGTAGCCAATTACAGCTATGCGGCAGGTTGGATTGTCACGCAGCTTCTGTGCTACGCTGGCAAGCAGTGCCCTTGCATCGTTGCTCAATGTTACGGAGCGGCCGGTGAAGGTAATGCTGGGTAAGTCACCGATTCCGCAGTTACCTGGACGGATGCCTGCGCAGCATGTATCGAGCCTTTGCCTGATTTCCTGGCAGCAAGCGGGTTCTGGGCACTTACCTACACCATCAGCATCTACGGGCTGGCACTGTGTGGGGGTGATCAGTTCCTTGTCGCGGAAGTCAGGAACGCCGTCGCCGTCTGTATCGCGGCTTACACCACGAACGTCAACCGGTGCACCGGCAGGCGTGTTGGGCTCCTCATCGAACTGGTCAGTTACTTTGTCGCCATCAGCATCGTCCAGTATAGGCTTTGGAAGCTTCATGTGCTGGGGAGCGTTGAGCTCGTTGTACGCATAGTCGAGGGGGTTAATCCACCACAGCGGTTCAACAGCCTTGGCTCCAACGTTGATGTTCAGGCCAACAGAAAAGAAGTTGTATGAATCGAAGTCGCGTGATTGTGCGGGTTCTGTTACGCTGTTCTCCTGCCACTGCTGTCCGTCCAACAGGTCTGTTTTGGGAGCAGAGAATTTATCTTCTATGGCAATGTTGAGCCTGTTAGATACTTTGAACTGAACGCCGGCGCCTATCACAAATACAGGCCGGAAGGGTTTGTCGAACAATTCGGGTTGGGTAGCGTCTCTTTCTGCATCGGTTTCATAAGAGTCATCCAGGATGTTATCTTTCAGTTCATCCCTGATGTCTTTCCTGTTCTCATAAGTAGAAGCTATGGCCAGGGCTGAAGCAAAATTGTACGGGGTGTTACCGTTCAGTGCGTTGATCTTGGCATTGTAGATCATTCCACCGATACCGCCGAATGCATACACATTGAACCCCGTTCTCGCCCTATGGAAACGGATATTATTCAAAGTCACAACACCTTGCAAGCTTAATTCAGTAATGTTGGTTTTGTAGTTGTAGAATACGCGTTGGGTTGCTGAGTTATAAGCATTCCAGGCAGGGTTGCGATCATAAGACTGAGAAGGGCTGAAGTTAAGCCCCCTTGCCCAACCAAGATCCAGCTCTCCACGCAAAGAGAAAACATATCCCAAAGCCTTTCTCGCATGAATACCTACACCAGGCGTAAACAGCCTGGAGCGGACATCCCCGGACACATTGAACAAACCAGCTTTAATACCAAACTCCCATTGATTCCTGGGTTTAGCAGGAAACGGATACGCGTTGTTCTGAAATTCGTTGTGCTGAGGTAAGTTTTTAGCAGGTATCAAAGATGAGTCCTTCATGTCGTAGGCTGATATTTTCTGAGCGTACGCTCCAGACACAGCCATACACAGGAAGCCAATAAGAAATAGGTACCTTTTGCTTGCCATAACTAAGATTTATGATATTGAATAAATGATGGAGAATTTACGCAAAAATATTGATTGACCCATAAATAACAAATTTTTTTACCCTAACAACAACCGTTAGGGGTTATTTGTGGAATCCGCTGCATCACATTGCTTCACTGCAATTATTGAACCAACCCACGTTTCTTTTTTTTAATTGAGTAATTTGCCGCCCATTCAATACAATGAGAATATCACAAGCAATATTACACGAAGAATTGGCACTGTTCGATAAAAAGTTCAGGGAAGCAGTCAAGAGCAATGTACCAACGCTCGACAGGATCACGCGATTCATCGTGAACCGGAAAGGCAAGCAGCTTCGCCCGATGTTTGTATTGCTGTCGGCCAAACTGTGCGGTCCTATTACCGAAACCACCTACCGTGCCGCTTCACTGGTAGAGCTGCTGCACACAGCCACACTGGTGCACGACGACGTGGTAGACGAATCCCTGGAACGCCGGGGCTTCTTCTCCACTTATGCACTCTGGAAAACAAAAATCTCCGTGCTGATAGGCGATTACCTCCTGGCCAAAGGACTGCTGCTGTCCTTGAACAACGACGACTTTCAGATATTGAAAATCCTTTCCGAAGCAGTCCGGCTCATGAGTGAAGGCGAATTGCTGCAGATTGAAAAATCGCGCTCCCTGAACCTTAGCGAAGAAGTGTATTTTGAAATAATCCGTAACAAAACCGCGTCCCTGCTTGCTTCGGCCTGCGCCGCCGGTGCATACTCCAGCAGCCAGGACCCCGCCGTAACCGAAAAAATGCGCCTGTTCGGCGAGAAGGTGGGGATAGCATTCCAGATAAAAGACGACCTGTTCGATTACGGATCGGAAAAAATCGGCAAACCCACCGGCAACGATATCAAGGAAAAGAAGATCACCCTACCTTTAATATATACATTGAACAAACTGGAAAAACCCCAGCGCCGCCAATGCATATACATCATCAAAAACGAAAACAAACAAAAGGAAAAAGTGCAATTTGTGATCAATAAAGTAAAAGAGGCAGGCGGCATTGCCTACGCGGAAAATAAAATGTTCGGCTACCGGGATGAAGCTCTCGCCATCCTGCACGAATTTCCAGATACCGATGTGCGCAAAGGCCTGGAAGAATTGGTTAGATTTACAACTGACAGACAATATTGAGACGGGATGAACAAACGGTGGAACGTATTGCAGGTTGATGAAAACAAGGTGCAGTCCTTACAGGAAGCCTTAAAGATACACCGCGCCCTTTGCAGGATATTGGTGGGCCGCGGCATAGAAACCTTCGAAGGGGCCAGGCATTTCTTCCGGCCTGATCTGTCGCACCTGCACGACCCTTTCCTGATGAAAGACATGGAACTGGCCGTACAACGCATTCTATCGGCCATGGACAGTGGACAACGCATCTTGGTGTATGGCGATTACGATGTAGACGGCACTACCGCCGTTTCCAGCGTGTTCCGCTTCCTGGAGAAAATTTATACCCCCGACAAAATTGATTACTATATTCCCCACCGCTACCGCGAAGGCTATGGCATTTCGAAGGCCGGGATCGATTTTGCGCATGCCAATGGTTTTTCATTGGTAATATCGCTCGATTGCGGTATAAAATCCGTCGGGCTTATTGAATATGCACGTACGCTGGGCATGGACTTCATCGTATGTGACCATCACCTGCCCGATTCCGACCTGCCGCCCGCCTACGCCATTTTAAATCCCAAGCAAAAAGATTGCAATTACCCCTATAAGGACCTTTGTGGTTGTGGTATCGGTTTCAAGCTCATCACCGCGCTGGCAAAACGGCTGAACCTTCCTGAAGAGGACTGTTATTGCTACCTGGACATGGTGGCCACTGCCATTGCCGCTGACATTGTACCCATTACCGGCGAAAACCGCGTGCTGGCATATTATGGATTGAAACAGGTGAACGAAAATCCCTGCAATGGCATCAAAGCATTGATCGAGCTCAGCGGCTTGAAAAAATCACTGCTCATCAATAACCTCGTATTCATGATAGCGCCACGGGTAAATGCAGCAGGCCGAATGGACGATGCGCGCAAGGCCGTGCAAATGTTCGTGGAAAAAGAGTACGACAGCGCTTTCGGCTACGCCCGGCAATTGCATGCAGACAATTCAGACCGGCGCGAAGCAGACAGCAGCATCACCGGAGAAGCATTGGCCCTGCTCCGCGGCGATGAAGTGATGGCCGCACGCAAATCGACCGTTGTATTCAAACCTCATTGGCACAAGGGCGTAGTGGGCATCGTGGCCTCGCGGTTGATAGAACACTATTACCGGCCAACCGTAGTGCTCACGCAAAGCGGGGATGTAATTGCCGGCAGTGCGCGCAGCGTAAACGGTTTTAATTTGTATGAGGCCATTCACGCCTGCCGTGAGCACCTCCTGGGTTATGGAGGGCACGTTGCTGCAGCGGGCATGACCATGTTGCCCGAACAACTGGACGCGTTCAGCCGCAAGTTCGAAGACGTGGTGTCCAGCACCATCCCACCGCATTTACTGGTCCCGGAACTGATCATCGATGCAGAAATAAGCTTCAGGGACATTACTCCTTCGATATACAATATCATTTGCCAGATGCAACCATTCGGGCCCGAAAACATGCAGCCGGTACTGATGGCAAGGTATGTAACCGACACGGGCTACTCCAAGATCCTCAAGGAACAACACATCAAATTCTCCCTGCAGCAGGGCCCGGTAGTGATCAGCGGCATCGGATTTAATATGGCCGATAAATTCAACCTGCTCCACCTGAGGAGGCCGGTAGACATTGTTTTTACGCTAGATGAAAACGAATGGAACGGCAGCAAGCACCTGCAGCTAAAAATAATCGACCTCCGCCCGGCGGAGGTCAATTAAAAAAGATCGATATAACGGGAATGCCTATGTCAGGATGATCCGGCTTTTCTTTTCGTCCTGCATCAACTCCACGCTTCGGTTAATGAACGACGTAAGATCGTTGCCCTTCAGCAGCCCCTGCGAAAGCAAGGCAAGGTCTGCCAGGTTCCGTACTATTTTTTGCTGCTTTTCCTTTTCTTCGGTCTGCAGCACGTTCTGGTAAATGGGATGATTTCCATTAACCGTCAACGTTACCTCGTCCGGCATCTTGCCATAAAATCCCATGGTTCCGCCCATGGCCGCCATGTCTTTCATGCGGCGCATGAATTCGGGCCGGGTGGCCACTACCGGCGGGGTTTCGGGCGATAGGCCTTTAACCTCCACCTTTACGTGCAGCTCGGGCACGTCTACGTTGAACAGTTCTTTCAGCCTCGACTCTTCGTCCTTGCTCAATACGCTTTCGCCGCCTTCCTGCGGGTCGACCAGGTTATCGGCAATATCAGAGTCCACGCGGGTAAAGTGAACGTTGTCCCATTTCAATTCTACCTGGTTAATGAAGGCCGCGTCTATCAGCGTTTCCATCCTTACTACGATATAACCTTTGGCCTGGGCGGCCTGTATGTAGCTATGCTGTTGAACGGGATCGGTGGTGTACAGGATCACGAGCTTGCCATTCTTGTTTTTCTGGAGCGTTTCCGCGGCCATCCTGTATTCTTCCAGCGTGTGGAACTTATCGTCGTTCATGGACTGCATGATGAAGAACTTGTTGGCCTTCTCCAGGAACTTATCATCGGTCATCATGCCATACTTCACGAACAAGCCGAGGCTTTCCCATTTTTCTTCGAAGGAAGCGCGGTCCTTATTAAAAATCTCTTCCAGCTTGTCGGCCACTTTTTTGGTGATATGGCTATTGATCTTGCGCACATTGGGATCGCCCTGCAGGTAGCTTCGGCTAACGTTCAACGGTATATCCGGCGAGTCGATCACGCCATGCAACAGCATCAGGAACTCGGGCACGATGTCCTTTACCTCATCGGTAACAAACACCTGGTTGCTGTATAGCTGTATCTTGTCTTTTTGTATCTCGTAGCTCTGCTTGATCTTGGGGAAATATAAGATACCGGTAAGATTGAAAGGATAGTCCACGTTCAGGTGTATCCAGAAAAGCGGCAGTTCATTGTAAGCATACAATTCTTTATAAAAATCCTGGTAGTCCTGCGTGGTCAATTCGGCCGGCTTTCTTTTCCATGCGGGCCTGGGATTGTTCACCTGCTCGTCTTTGAAAAAAATGGGCACGGGCAGGAAGCGGCAGAACTTTCTAAGGATGGAACGGATACGGCCTTCGTCGAGGAATTCGGTGCTTTCTTCATTTATATGCAGTACGATGGTGGTGCCCCGCTCGGGTTTTTCAGTTTCCTCGATAATATATTCCGGGCTGCCATCGCACTCCCACCGGACCGCGGGAGCGTCTTTCCATGATTTGGTGAAGATTTCCACCTGCTCGCTGACCATGAAGGCCGAATAGAAGCCCAATCCAAAATGGCCGATGATATTGGCCTCGTTCTGGCCCTTGTATTTTTCCAGGAACTCTTCGGCGCTGGAAAAGGCCACCTGGTTAATGTATTTATCTACCTCCTCGGCTGTCATACCGATGCCGCGGTCGGCAATGGAGATTGTCTTTTTGTCCTTATCAAGCGTTATGTCTATGCGCAGGTCGCCCAGTTCGCCTTTCAGTTCACCGGACGATACCAGCATATTCAGCTTTTGGGTAGCATCTACTGCGTTGCTTACCAGCTCACGAAGGAATATTTCGTGGTCGCTGTAAAGGAACTTTTTAATGATGGGAAAAATATTCTCAGTCTGAACCCGGATAGCACCTTTTTGCATAAAATGAAGATTTATGAACTAACAATAGCAGTGCTCCGTGCGACAAAGAAAATGCCACTTGAAGCTAAACTGCCAGACTGACAAACCGTTACAATTTCTTAATAAAAAAATTTCATAGCCCAGGGCGAAAATATCACATATCCGTTTAGATTTGCCACTCTCCCGGCGC
>DASPKM010000007.1:0-18293 GCA_035628135.1 Chitinophagaceae bacterium
CAAGCATATTGAGCTTTTGGGTGGCGTCAACGGCATTGCTCACCAGTTCCCGCACGAAGATCTCGTGGTCGCTGTAAAGGAACTTTTTAATGATGGGAAAAATGTTCTCTGTTTGTACCCGTATTGCACCTTTTTGCATAAATGGCAGTTTTAGAATGGATTATAATGGCTTGGCAAGGATGGCAAACAAAATGCCATTCGGCTCCGACTGTCAGACTGGCAATCATTCCCAATTGCCGCGTCGCCAAGGTACGGTATCTGTCTAAACGGATCGTGGCACCGCGAGAATTCCGAAGGATATCTACCAATGATAAGGTATTCAAAAAGCCCTGAAATTGTATCGGAACTTCGGCGTTTTCCCCTACCTTTGCAGCCCATTTATTTTTTTAACCTAAAACAGGGATGATGAACAATTATGAATTGATGGTGATCTTTACCCCTGTGCTGTCTGAGGATGACTTTAAAGCGTCCCAGAAAAAATACACTTCTTTCCTCAAAGAAAACGGGGGCGAAGTGGTGCACGAAAATCCCTGGGGATTAAGATCACTGGCGTATCCGATAAACAAGAAGACCACTGGTCTTTATTGGGTATTGGAATATTCTGCGCCATCCGACTTCAATGAGAAGCTGAAAATACAGCTTCTGCGTGACGAGAACGTTCTCCGTCACATGAGCACCAGGCTCGATAAATACGCCGTCGAGTACAACTCTAAAAGGAGAAGTGGCGTACCTACCGGAACTGAAAAAGTGGAGGATTAAACTATGGCAAAATCAAATGAAATCAAGTATTTAACGGCCATTAAGACCGAAAAACGCCAGAAGAAATACTGCCGCTTCAAAAAGTTCGGTATAAAGTATATTGACTATAAGGATGCTGACTTCCTGAAGAAATTCCTGAACGAGCAGGGCAAGCTGTTGCCGCGCCGTATTACAGGCAATTCGCTGAAATACCAGCGCAAAGTGTCCCAGGCCGTTAAAAAGGCCCGTCAAATGGCGTTATTGCCAAACGTAACTGACCTTTTAAAGTAAGGAGGTAGCCATCATGCAAGTAATTTTAATTCAAGACGTAAACAACCTGGGTGGCATCAACGAAGTAGTGAACGTGCGCAACGGTTATGCCCGCAACTTCCTTTTCCCCCGCCAGATGGCGGTAGAAGCTTCTCCCTCCAACATGAAGCAATTGGAAGAGCGCCTGAAGCAGCAGAAAAAGAAAGAGGAGAAAATGCTCGCCGAAGTAAATAAGGTCGTGGAAGTATTGAAAGAATCCCCCCTGAAAATCGGAGCTAAAACAGGAACCAGCGGTAAGATCTTCGGTAGCGTAACCTCGGTACAGATTGCCCGTGCCATCCGCGACCAGAAAGGGTATGAAATCGACAGGCGCCGCATTCACCTGGTAGACGATGTAAAGGAGCTGGGTACTTACAAAGCGAAAATCGATTTTGGCAATGGCCAGGAAACTGAGGTTGAGCTGGAAGTAGTAGCCGAATAAGCCCTGTTGGCGGGCCTGTTGAACCACAGGCCAGAAATTATTAGAGATAGTGGGACAATGAAAATAATCCTATATCTTTATAGTGGTTCTAATGCAGTTAGTTCTCTACTTGTTCTGAAGGTTTTTTAACAATTCAATGTCTCTCAGTTCATCGTAGCAACATAACTCATTAGTGTTTTATTTAATTTTTTTTAAATCTTGTTACAATGAACATTTACGTAGGAAACCTCTCCTGGACAATGACAGAGGACGATTTGCGGAGCCTGTTTGAACAATATGGAACTGTAAGCTCCGTAAAAATCGTGAAAGACCGTGAAACTGGTCGTAGCCGTGGTTTTGGCTTCGTCGACATGCCCGACGATAATGAAGGGCAGGCAGCACTTACCAATCTGTATGATTCGGAAGTGATGGGGCGCAAGATCATCGTCAATGAATCACAAACCAAACCCAACGCGGGCGGCGGTGGCGGTGGCTTCAAAAAGAGAAGCTTCGGCGGCGGCGGCAGCGGTGGTGGCGGTGGCTATCGCAAAGGCGGTGGCGGCGGTTACAATCGCGGTGGTGGCGGCGGAGGATATAACAGGGACTATTAATCTGGTTTAACCTTCTTCCGATATGGCAATCCTCTTTGTACAAAGAGGATTTTTTATTTCAATAAGTATTGCTGGGTACCTTATGATAACGTTAACGCCATATTAAGACAACTTTAGCTTGTAACATTAAACCATTTTGAGCGTTTAGCATCTATATATATCATACAATAGCAACAGTTTTCTCATAAGCAGTTAGTTTTGGTTACACCCCGCCTTTCCAGGCGGGGTTTTTTTATGCCGGCCATTAAGCCCGGCACATTCTTCAACCAAATATGCAAAACCTTAAGCTAAGTTCACGGCCACATTGGCAATTGGCCTCAGAATCCTACTTTTAGCAGACCAAAGCTATATGTATGGACCGCAGAGATTTTATCAGGAATACCTCACTGGCCACCGCCGGAGTAACCATCCTCAATTTTCCCATCTTTGGCAAAAATGCTCCCAGCAATAAAGTGGTGCTGGCCGTAATGGGTGTTTATAGCCGCGGCGCTTACCTCGCCGAATCATTTGCCAAGCTTGCCAATGTAGAAATTGCTTATATATGCGACGTAGAAAACAAGGCTATTCAAAAAGGCCTGGAAGCCATGAAGGATGCACCACGGAAACCAACGGTAGTAAAAGATATCCGCGAACTGGTGGCCAAAAAAGATTTTGACGGCCTGGTAATAGCCTCACCAGACCACTGGCATGCTCCGGCAAGCTTGCTGGCAGTGGCCAATGGAAAACATGTGTATGTTGAAAAACCCTGCGGTCACAACCCGTATGAAGGTGAACTGCTCGCCCAGGCAATGCAGAAGCATAAAAAGCTCATTCAAATGGGCAACCAGCGCCGCTCCTTTCCCGACCTTATCAATGCAGTGAAGGAAGTAAGGGAGGGCATTATCGGGAATCCTTATTTCGGTAAGGCATGGTATGCAAACAACCGCAAATCCATCGGCTACGGAAAGAAGGTGCCAGTGCCTGCATCGCTTGACTTTGACCTGTGGCAGGGACCAGCCCCGCGCAGGGAATACCGCGACAACCTGGTGCACTATAACTGGCATTGGTTCTGGCATTGGGGCACCGGCGAATCCTGTAACAATGGCACACACGAAATAGATTGCTGCCGTTGGTTCCTGGGGGTGGATTTTCCTACGAAGGTGACCTCGTCGGGCGGGCGTTATGCATTTAAAGACGATTGGGAAACGCCGGACACACAAGTGGCCACGTTCGAGTTCGGGCCCGATAAGGCCATTACCTGGGAAAGCCGTAGCTGCAATGTATTTCCCGTCGAAGGCGCGGGCCGTGGTTTTATTATTTATGGCGACAAGGGAACGCTGGTGAATTATGGCGATGCGGCTTATAAAATATTCGATGAAAAAAACAAACTGGTGAAAGAAGTAAAGTCCGACGTGAAGGCAGATCCCAATAATCCTGTCAGCGCCAGCGGCAACCTCGACATGTACCATTTCAATAATTTTGTGCAGGGCGTCCGTGGAGAGGCTGCTATTACCGCTCCCATCGACGACGGGCACAAAAGCGTATTGCTTTGCCACCTGGCCAATATTGCGCAGCGCACCGGCCGCACGCTCAACTGCGATCCATCGAACGGGCATATTCTACAGGATAAAGCCGCCATGCAATTGTGGAGAAGGGAGTATGAAAAAGGCTGGGAACCGAAGGTATGATGTTATATTAGTGAACGATACAGCAATGAGCAGAAGGAAATTCATTCAATACACAGGAGTGCTGGCAGGCGGGCTGTTACTGCAGCGGGGGCTATCCGGCATGCAAAGCATGCCATGGCAGCGGTTGTCCGTTGGCGTTATAGGCTGCGGCGACCGTGGCAATGGCATCATCCAGGTGATGCATAAACTTCCCGAGCTGTTTAACGTAACCGGTATTTGCGATGTGCTTGATTTCCGCATAGATGCCTGCAAAAAATTATTCAGTAACCCGGCAAGCGTTCAGGTGCACAAAGACTACCGCCATTTGCTCGACGATAAAAATATCCATGCCGTTATAATAGCCACGCCGCTGAACATGCACTACGAAATAGCGGCCGCCGCCCTTGATGCGGGCAAGCATGTATACCTGGAAAAAACAATGACCTACAATATCCGGGAAGCATTGGACCTTGTAAAAAAAGTAAAGGCTAAACCAGCGCTTACACTGCAGGTAGGCCATCAATACCGCTACACGCCTTTGTATTTTAAGGTGAAGGAAATGATAGCAAAGGGTTACCTGGGCAAGGTAACGCAGATCGATTGCCGCTGGGACCGTAACTGGAACTGGCGACGCCCGGTGCCCGATCCAAAGCTGGAAAGACAGATCAACTGGCGCATGTACAAACAATATTCCGGCGGGCTCGTGGCCGAGCTTTTATCACATCAAATAGATTTTATTCACTGGGCTTTCGAAACGCATCCCGATACCATTATCGGAACGGGTGGAATAGACTATTATAAAGATGGCCGTGAAACCTTCGATAACGTGCAGGTGATATTGCGCTATGCAAAGGACGGCATGATCGGCAATTTCGGGGCCACCTGCGGCAATGCGCACGATGGATATTTGTTCAAGATCAAAGGCACGAAAGGCGCGGTACATCTTTTAATGAACGATGGGGTGTTCTATCCCGAAAAAGAAACCAAAAAGCAACTGGAAACGGTAGACGGCGTAGCTGGCGCAACACGTATTACCAGGAACAAGGACGGCGGCATTCCTATTACGCAGGAGCCCATGAAAGATGGCACCTGGTACGCGCTGAAAGATTTTCATACCTGCATCACGGAAAAAAAGAAACCTGTTTCGGACGTTATTACCGGCGCTACAACGGCCTTTACCGTTCACCTTGCCAACAATTCATTGTACAGCGGCTCTATTCAACAATGGAAGCCTGACTATAACTTATCATCCTGAGAGCTATGCAAAAAAACAGTTTCTATATTTTATTATTCATGCTCATGTCAACTATCCATGCTTCGGCGCAGCCGCGCTACGGTGAGAAGGGCTGGACCAATTTGTTCGATGGAAAAACACTGGCCGGCTGGAAAGTGCTGGCGGGTACCGCTACGTATGAAGTAGTGGACAATGCCATTGTGGGCACTACAGTGGCCAACTCCCGCAATACTTTTTTGGTTACCGAAAAATTGTACGATGATTTTGTGCTCGAACTCGAAGTAATGCTTCAGGATACCACGCTCAACTCGGGCATTCAGTTCCGCAGCCAGTTCGATCCGCAAAAAAACAACGGGCAGGGACAGGTATTCGGTTACCAGTTCGAACTGGACCCAAGCGCCAGGCGATGGACGGGTGGTATTTACGATGAATCGCGGCGCGGGTGGTTGTATCCCGGCGCGCTGAATCCCTTGCCGGCAGGAAGCTTTAAGGCTGGCGTGTACAACAAGGTGCGTATAGAGTGCATTGGCAACGATCTCAAAACCTGGATCAACGATATTCCCGCGGCATATGTTATCGACAGTGTAGACCGGAGCGGCTTCATAGCCCTGCAGGTGCACAGCGTGAACAGTTCCGAGCTGGTGGGAAAGAAGATCCATTGGAAAAACATACGCATTAAAACCAGCGGGTTAAAACCCACTCCCTTTCCTGATGGAAAATATATCGTGAACCTTATACCCAATGATCTGTCGGATTATGAACGAAAGAATGGATGGCGTTTGCTCTTCAACGGTAGAAACCCCGATGGATGGATAGGCGCTTACAAAAATACCTTCCCGGAAAAGGGTTGGGTGATCGCGGATGGCACTCTGTCTGTGCTGCCTTCCGATGGAGGAGAATCTAGCAATGGAGGTGATATTGTTACGCAGGAACAGTTTGCCGCATTCGACCTTTCATTCGATTTTAAATTTACGCCCGGCGCAAACAGCGGCGTTAAATATTTCGTTACGCTTTCCGAGGGCAACAAGGGATCGGCCATAGGGTTGGAATACCAGATACTGGACGACAAGCTCCACCCCGATGCAAAAATGGGAAGGGATGGCAACCGCACGCTGGCATCGTTATACGATCTTATACCCGCGCAAAAGCAGGACCGTTTTGTACAGCCGCCCGGTCAATGGAACAGGGGACGCATCGTGGTGCATCCTGATAACAGGGTTGAGCACTACCTGAACGGAGTCAAGGTGCTGGAGTACGTCCGGGGCTCGCAGGCATACCGCGACCTGGTGGCGATCAGCAAATACAAAGTATGGAATGCTTTTGGCGAAGCGCCCCAAGGCCGCATCCTGCTGCAGGACCACGGAAATGCCGTTAGTTTCCGCAGCATTAAGATCAAAAAGCTGAAGGGATGATTTATCGCTCTATAAATGAATAAAACCCGGCAGTGGCCGTATCGGCTATTGATCCCCGTGAGGTCCTATAAATAAAATAAGCTTCTATTTTGCCGGAAGCCTCTGCAAAGCGCAAACCCTTTTCAAGCCCCATTACCATCAGTGCATTGTCCAAAGCATCAGCAGTTATGGCATCTTCCGCCAGCACTGTTACGCTTATAAGATTGTTTTGAATGCTTGCACCGGTGCGTGGGTCGATAATATGCGTGATGCGCCGGCCATTGCTCTCATAAAACCTGCGATAGCTTCCGGAAGTAGTAACCGCGCCGCTATTCAACGACAGAACTTTCTTTACCAGCGATGGGCTGAATGGGTGGTTGCCGGGTGACTCTATTCCTATTTTCATAGCAGTATTGCCTGGCTGCTTCCTTCCGTTTACCCTGATCTCCCCACCCAGTTCGATCATGTAGTTCATAATTGTTTTGGATTCCAGGAAACGCGCCAGTACATCCACAGAATATCCCTGTGCTATGCCATTGACGTCTAGCTGCACGCAGGGTAATTGCTTTTTCAATACTTCGGCTGACCATTTCAGTTTGCCGGCGCCTACGCAGGGCATAATGGCGGCAATGGCCGCAGCGTCAGGCACATCCGTAATTTTTTGTACGCCAAAACCCCATGCATTTACAAGGGGCCATACCGTAATATCGAATGCGCCAACGGTGGCCGTATACATTTCCTGCGCCTTCCGTACCACCTCGCGGAGATGTATATCCGTTCGCACACCTGTGTCTGAATTGTTGAAAGCATTTACCTGGGAGTAAGGCTTGTACAGTGATAAGGAACTGTCAAGACTGTTGAAAATGCTATCAACCTGTGCCTGGGTTACCAGGTTGTCCTGTGCATAGTAAGTAATACGATATACGGTGCCCTGTGCCGGACCAGCTATATGAAATTCTTTGAACGGCCGGTGTTGCCAGGATGTAAAAAATAAGATAACGGTAAGAAAGATAACCAGATGCTTCACATCAGCAAATGTAGAATAAAACAAAAAACGGCGGTTGGATGGCCCTTGAAACACGGGAGCATGTACAGGTTTTGAAAAGAAACAAAACCTTCAAATAGGGTGTTTTTCCCTTGGTTTCTTGCAGTGCCGATTGGTAGCTTTAGCAAGCTTCTAAAACGATGTATCGTGCAAAGCGGATTTTCCATCCAATCGTTTCAGAGGGGTGATCAGCAAGCGTTTAATTTTATTTTTGACCGTTACTATCGTTCTCTCTGTTATTTCGCCAACAGGTTCATACCAGCTAAACCTGTGGCGGAGGATATTACGCAGGAATCCTTTGTAAGGCTTTGGGAAAAACACGATGCCTTCAGTTGCCAGCAGTCCATCAAGGCCTTTCTCTTCATCATTACCCGCAATGCCTGCCTCAATTTTATCAAGCACTGGAACCGGGAGAAAACAAATGAACACCACTGGAGTTTTACGTGGGACGAAACCGAAGAATCCATACTAGCAGATCTTACCCGTTCCGAAGTACTGCAGGAAATATTGATGGCAATAGAGGCATTGCCGCCGGAATGCAGGAAGGTTATAGTGTTGTGCTACATCGAAGGGTTTGACAACCATGAAATAGCACGGCGCTTAGACCTCTCCGTGCACACTATCAAAAACCAAAAGGCAAGGGGGCTGTACCTGTTAAGAAAGCGGCTGCTATTGCCATGAATTTTCCGCAACCTGCATTTTGCAGGTTTTACACCGGTAATCTTCTATAAGCAGCCGTTTTTTATTGACAGCGGCTATTCTGGTATCATTTTGGTGTATACAGAATGTCTTTTAAATAAGTACCGATATGAAAAGAACATTCCTACTGTCATTGCTGGCATCGATAATATTGATGGCAGCCTGTAACAAAAAAGATGAAGGCTCCACCGTGTTAAAAATCAACATGACGGACGCACCGGTGAATGCAGAAGAAGTAAATATCGATCTGCAAGCGGTAAGGGTAAACTTCACGGCCGATTCCAGCGGTTGGACAGACCTCGACGCAATACCCGGCATATACAACCTGCTGGGCTTGCAAAACGGCCTGGACACGCTGATTGCGCAGGGAACAGTTCCCGCAGGCATGTTGAAAGAAATACGCCTGGTATTGGGAAGCAATAACACCATTAAGGTTAACGGCCAGGTATACCCGCTTATCATACCCAGCGGCAGCGAATCGGGTTTGAAGATAAAAGTGAATAAAAAATTGGCAGCCCCTATGGATTCATTGCTGGTAGACTTCGATGCGGCGTTGTCCGTTCACCAGGAAGGTACCGGCGATTACAAGCTGCGGCCTGTGCTTAAGTTGAAATAAGATCCCACAACGCTTAAGAGGATCAAACGCAAAAGCCTCCTGCACGATGTACAGGAGGCTTTTTATATTACGCTATCGGTTAGAGATAATATAATACCCTGAAAAAAGTAAACAACATCAACATTACCGCCAACCATACAAGGTTGTCGGGCTTTAACAGCACACGGGTCAGGACCACTCTTTTTGGGGTTTTAGGAGGCTTTATCATAATGCAAAAATATCTATAGCACGATGTTCGCGACGACTGTCCTGCCATAAATAACATTTGAACAACAAACCTTTAGCTAAGGATACCCCGATGTAAACAACTGCCGTGTAACGGCCAGGCAAAAAAATGCCTGCTTTTCATCCATCATTTTTCAAAGAAAATCAAGGTCAAAAAGCAGGCTAAATACTCTCTCTCAGGGGACGCCAGGTAAGGTTTTTCAGGATGGATTTTCAGGTTCAGGACATTGGATCGCAATTTTCTCATAGGATAGGGGCAATATCTTCAGCGACTTCGGTTCCTTTTCGATAAAAAATGCTTTGTTTTCACAGTTCCGGGTCGATGTATTGGATTTGGGTTAGTTCAAAAAAGAAAGTTGATTGACATTGGACTTTGCGGTTTCATAGATATTGGAAAACAAGAGTTCAAGGACGGTAATTAAGGACATTGGATGGTTTGTTGAGGTTGCTAATCCTCGTCAATCAACTTCTGTATCAAAAATAGCTGTGGATAAGAATGTTAACAAGAGCATAAATGCCCGATTTTATTTATTCAGTATTTACTGCGGTTGTCGTAGACTTCGCAAAAATAACTTCGAAGATTTCCCGTTTTAGTCTCGTAAACTTCCCTTTTATGGATCGTAATCGTATATTCCGAATTGATTTTCTTTCGTAGATTTACGATGGTATTTCTCGATGAATTGTTGCAATTTAGCAGTGAGTTTGATTACGATCAAGCCAGCCTGCCGGCAGGCAGGCCTTAATCTGAAACAATAACCGTATGAAAAATCTCGACACGAACAGGCCTATCAAAGTAGCAATCGCAGATGATCACGCACTCTTCCGGGCTGGTGTGCGGACCTCGCTGATGGGCCGGAAAGATGTGGAATTGATAGCAGAGGCCGACAACGGCATGCAGCTACTCAACCTGCTCAAACATATCGAACCAGATGTGATCCTGCTGGATATACAGATGCCCATTATGGATGGCATTCAGACCCTGCCTGAAATCAGAAAGCTGTATCCACATATTAAAGTGATCATTCTGTCGATGCACAACGACCACTCCATGATCTCCAAGCTCATGGAAATCGGGGCCAATTCTTACCTCACAAAAAATTCCGATTCGGAAAATATATACCAGGCCATCAAGACCTGCTACGAACAGGAATTTTATTTTAACGAGCTGACAAACAAGGCGCTGTTGAGCGGACTCCGTACCAAGCGCACAGAGCCCGGCAGCCCTCAGGACATCAACCTTTCCGACAAGGAAGTGACCATCCTGAAACTAATGTGCGAGGAAAAGACCACCAAGGAAATTGCGGACATCGTAGAGATAAGCCCGCGTACCGTGGAGGCCATCCGCGACAAGCTAAAAACAAAAACGGGCGCCAAAAGCATGGCCGGCCTGGTAATGTATGCCCTTAAGAGCGGCATCATCGACCAGGAACACTGAATGCGGCGTTCAGCATAATACCAGCCCTGTACAACAGGGCTTTTTTTATTTCTGATGGGAAACTTTTTCGTGCATAATGGTCGTACGCTGCCCGAAGGCAACCCGGTGCAGGAGATGGCAGGGAGCAGCCGGTTAGACCATGGCGTGTTCGAGACCATGCGCCTTCACCACGGGAACTTGTTATTGGCGGAGTATCATTTCGAGCGGTTGTCAGCAGCCATGCAGGCCATGGAATTACGGGTACCCATGCTAACAGCCGCGTATTTCCAGGATATTACCAGGCAACTGTTCACCTCCAATGCGCACCGGGCTGCCGCCAGAATGAGGCTTACCGTTTTTCGCGATGGAAGCCGCGATGTTTTACAACCAGCGGATTTTATTATCGAATCATGGGACCTGCATGCCGCCTACACGTTTCCGGGGCATGGGCTGAATGTCGGACTCTATCCCGGTGCATTCAAGCACCCCGATGCCATTGCCGCTTACAAAACCAATTACAGATTGTATTCGATGGCCGCAGCCTATGCACGCGACCATGCGCTGGATGAATGCATGGTATGGAACAGCGCCGGCAATATCTGCGATGCCGCTATTTCGAACGTGTTCTGGATCAAAGACGGGCAAATAGGCACTCCCCCGCTTTCTGAGGGATGCATTGCAGGAGTGATGCGCCGGCACCTGTTGCACTCGTTGCAGGAAAAAGAATTCCAGGTTGTAGAAAAGCCACTTACACTGGAATTGCTGCTGGATGCAGATGAAGTTTTTTTAACCAATGTAATACGGGGCATCCGCCCGGTGGAAAAGTTTCAGCAGGTGAAGTATGGGAATGCGTTTACAAGAAAAATATTTGAATCATTCGTCCGGCCGTTGAATCAATGAGCCTTATCATTGTTACGGAATACCTCGCATTGTGATGGGTCGTTGGATACATGGATGGCCGTCATGCACGTTCGAACGCAATAACCGCATAACTACTGCTGAACCAGTCAGCCTCGTAACTGAACAATTTAGCGGCGAGCTTGTTATCATCTGCATGCAGGCAGTCAACATTTTCTGGTTTCGCCGCGACCTGAGGCTCACCGACAATGCAGGTTTATATCATGCCCTGACAGCAGGAAGGCCTGTAATTCCCATCTTCATTTTCGATAAGAATATCCTAGGCCAACTGGACGATGCGGCAGACCGGCGCGTTGAATTTATTCATGCCGCATTGGAAAACCTGCAAGCAGACCTGGTAAAAATGAACAGTTCGCTGGAAGTATATCACGGATTGCCGGCAGAAATATTCACGAAATTATTATCGGTATACAAGATCGGCACCGTATTTACCAACGGTGATTATGAACCCTATGCCATCGAAAGAGATGAAGCCATTGCCAGACTATTAAGCAAATCAGGCACAACGCTGCAGCGATTCAAAGACCAGGTGATATTTGAGAAAGATGAAATAGTAAAAAATGATGGCAAACCTTATACGGTGTTCACGCCCTATAGCAAACAATGGAAAAATAAGCTGGACACATTTTATATCCGATCGTATCCTGTGGAAAAATATTTCAACCAGTTTTTCAAACAAATAGCAGTTGCCATTCCATCGTTACAAGAGATAGGCTTTACTTCATCCCGAAAGCCCTTCCCCTCTCCGATTGCCGACCACGATATGCTGAGACATTACCACGAGGAGCGGGACTATCCCGCAAAGCGCACCAGCAGGATGGGCGTGCACCTGCGCTTTGGCACCGTCAGCATCCGCAGGTTGGCGCAGCTTGCAGCGTCGCTTAACCAAACCTACCTGAATGAGCTCATCTGGAGAGAATTTTACCAAATGATACTCTGGCATTTCCCGCAGGTCGGCAAAGGACAGGCATTTAAAAAAGCGTACGAGTTCATTGCCTGGCGCAACGATGATAAGGAATTCGAACAATGGTGCACCGGCCAAACGGGATATCCGATAGTGGATGCAGGCATGCGCGAATTGAATGAAACAGGATTCATGCACAACCGCGTACGCATGATAACAGCTTCTTTTCTCACCAAACATTTATTGATCGACTGGCGTTGGGGCGAGGCTTATTTCGCGCAAAAATTGCTCGACTTCGATCTTGCGTCCAACAACGGCGGATGGCAATGGGCAGCCGGCAGCGGCTGCGATGCCGCGCCTTATTTCAGGATATTTAATCCAACGTTGCAGACAAAAAAATTCGATCCCAAACTGGAATATGTCAGGAGATGGGTGCCGGAATTAGAGACGTTTCATTATCCGAAGCCCATTGTGGAACATGAATTTGCACGAAAGCGTTGCCTGGAGGCGTACAGGGAGGGCTTGCGCGTGCAACATTCGTGACGGCAACCTGTCATTATGGTTACAAATTGAAAAGTATGAGAACAGTTATCTGCATCGTGCTCGTTGTTACGGCGGCCTGTTGCTATGCCCAGCCTGAACAACGCAACAAACAATTGCAGAAGATCGACACCCTGCATCTCAATCTGAAAATGTTTGCAGACAGCATTACCGGACATGAGCGGGACGAATACGAGAAAGCCCGGAAGTTGTTGTATTGGCTGAGCTCCAACTTTGAATGGAAGGCCACCGATTATAAAACGAGAACGGTGAACGAGATCATTGCCCGCAATGGCGGTAACTGCTTTGAGCTGGCTAAGGTGTACATGGCGCTTATTAAGGAAGCGGGCATTACGCACCGCGGCGTCGCCGAGATCAATATACACCCTTATACCCCAAGGCGGCAGGCTTCGGCCGCAGAACTGGTAAAACAAAAAGGAAATTCATTCAGCGTATTTGGCTTGCAGCACAACGATCACCGCTGGGTGGAAATTTATGATAAGAAAAACAATCTCTGGCAGCCCGCCGATCCGTCGATGGGCGTTATCGGGCTAAATGATTGGTTGAAGGCCCGCGTATGGTTTGGAGAAAGGAAGACCATCGATACCGCTATTACCAATAGCATGATCGTTCCCTTCGTAATATTTTCTACCGATGCCAAAAGAGCCCCGGACGAGAACAGAACGGCTTACTATCTTATCGAGGGGTTCAATAACCTGTACCAGGGCAAATTGGAAACGCTGCCAGAATGGAAGGAATGGGTGAACGCGGTAAATGCGCTAACCGGACCGGCAAAGAATGCCTTCACGGGCAAGGAAAACCTGCACGACCACCAGGCCAGCATCAGCAAGCTGGCAGACACCTACCAGCAATTGAAAAGCGCTTATAACCGCAAGTATGGGCAGCGTGGTTAGGCATGCAATTGTTTATATACCTGCATCATCGTATCAACTGCCTGCCGCCCATCGGAGCCTAACGTTGATGAATAGTTGTTAACATATAGATCAATATGCTTGCGCATTACGTGTTCATCCATTTCCTGCGAATGCTGCTTCACATAATCGCTGAGCTCGGGATAGCGGTCGAAGGCATATTGCAGGCTTTCGCGGATCAGCGTATTCATTTGTTGTTGTAATGTTTCATCGAAGCTTTTCTTCATTACAATGCCCCCCAGTGGGATCGGTCCCCCGGTTTGTTGCTCCCAGAAATCGCCAAGGTCCATCAACTTTACCAATCCTTTTTGTTGGTATGTAAAGCGGTTTTCGTGAATGATCACTCCACAATCGGCCTTGCCAGATAATACCGCGTCTTCAATGTCGGAAAACACCATGAACTTTTTGTTGGCGGCAGATGGAAAAGCGAGGGAGAACAGGAAGTGGGCGGTAGTATGCTCACCGGGAATGGCCACTGCCAGGTTGGGAATTTGCGATGAAAGGTCAGGTATTGCTTTTGTGGCTATCAACAAGGGCCCCACCCCTTTACCGAGTGCGCCTCCCGCATCGAGGAGATGGTATGCATGCAGGATAGATGGCAGCACGCCATAGCTTACCTTGCTTATGTCCAGCTGACCTGCCAACGCCCAGCGGTTGAGCGTTTCCACATCGTCGAGGATCACTTCAAACTCCAGTTCCCCGCTGTCGATCTTTTTATTGACCAATGCGTCGAAAATAAAAGTATCGTTCGGGCAGGGAGAAAATCCCAGGGAAAGTTTTTGCTTGCTCATAACCGTGCTTGCGGCAGCGGCTATTACAATCCATATTCCGCCACCTGTAGAATTTCAGATAGCGAAGTTAAGGTGCTTGCGAATAACCAGGTTTGCACAAAGCCGGTGCCTTGTTTGCCGCCGTAGTTTTTAACCCAGAAGGTGGCTTTGCCTACTTCATCGGTAGCCAGCACGGTTGTAACGTCTTGCGGCGGCATGCCGTTGCGCGTGACCATGTTCGTAGTGAGTCCCCACCGCTTACCTTCCAGTGTAGGAGTGGATGGATAAAATCCGCCAAAAGCACGCGTATCGCCGTACTTATAAGGTATGCCTGTAATTTTTTCGGATATGGCAAAGTCGACGCCCTTCAACTCTCTTTTTTGTTCGTCTATGACATATACCGCGGGATTCATGCCCGTGATGACCACTTTGCCGCCTTGCCGCAGGTACTGCATCAGGAGGTTGGTGCTTACGGTATCGCCTATTATAGATGATGGAAAAAAATTGGTGGCAAATACCACTACGCTGCTTTGGCGGTCGGCAATGCGTTGCCGCATGAAATCTGCCAGCGCAGTTTGATCAAGCACTTTATAGCCTGCGGAAGCAAAAAAATCTTTCGCGTATACATCCAATCCATACCGGTGGTATTGAAAAGCCGGATCTTTTATCCAGAATACCGCGCGTTGCGGGGCGGGCGCAGGTGTTGAACCAGACTTCAGGCAAAACAGCATTCCCTCATCGTTGCCTACATATAAATTACCATTTGCAGGTACGGGTGAAGAAAACAAGCGGTCGTTGGTCCTGAAGCGCCATACTTCTTTCCCAGTGTAGAGGTTGAGGCAATACACGAACCCGTCGTTGCTGGCATTGAACACTTTATCGCCTACAATGGAAGGCGAGGCCCAAACGGGTGCACCTGTCATAAACCGCCACAGCTCTTTTCCTGTATGCAGGTTGAGTGCATTGATGAAGCGGCCGTCGGAAGTACCGGTGACGACGATGGTATCTTTAATTGCCACCGATGAAATGATCCATGAAACCTGGTAATTGTATTCCCATTTTCTTGCGCCGGTCAGCGCATCGATTCCATAAAGGTAACCATCGCGGCCGCCCACTACGACTATGTTATTGACTATAGCAGGCGATGCAATTACCGCTTTGCGGTCGAAGCCGAAATTTTCGTTGCGCATGGTATCGCCATGGGTTGCGAACTGCCATACCAGCTTGCCCGACTTATCGAGGGAATATACTTTACCAGCGCAATCGCCCACATAAATTTTGTTGTCATAAACTGCCGGAGTGGATCGAAGGCGCGAGCCTGCATTGAATTTCCACTGAATGCTGCCGTTGGATGCATTGATCGCATACAGGTTGCCATCGCCGCTGCCGGTATAAAGAATCCCTTCGCTGACGAGTGGTGAAGAAATGTAATAATCAAATGCCCATTCGTAAGGAAGGTCGGCGCCGAGTTGTTTATGCCATTTTAATTTGCCGCTTACTGCGTCTATTGCATACAGTGAGTTTGCGCGGCTGGTGAAATAAATGGTGTTTTTATGCAATGCCGGAGACGAATGCACGGGTGCATCTGCCTTGAATTTCCACAACAGTTTGCCTGCTGTATCCAGTGCGTAGCAATGGTGATCGCCGCTGCCTACATATATTTTATTACCCTGTATTAACGGAGTGGAACGGATGGCATGGCCTGTTTTAAAAGTCCATCGCTGCTTCACCGATGCGTAAGTCGATTGATCGCTGTACAAACCGGTGTGTGCTTCGTTTCCACGGAACTGTGTTTGAACCGCCGGTTTTACAGGATCGTTTGCTGCTGCAACAACCGAACATATCATGAAAATAAGAATGGTGAATAGTTTGACCATACCTAGGATGATTTAAATGAACCCATTTGAGGTTTGCGAAAAATAAAATTTCTGTCGGCGCCGCCGGGAGAAATTGGACGAGTGGTACCGGGCCCTGCGCGTTTATGCACGCTGGCTTATAATGGAGTGAATTTGCTGCGCCAGGTTGTGAATGGCCTGGCCGATTTGCCATTTGCTTTTGTTTCGTTCTCCCACGTAATTGGAGATGGCCCTTAGTTGCAGAAAGGGAATGCCTTCGCGCAGGCATACATAGTGGAAGGCCGCGCCTTCCATGGACTCGATGGCGGGGTGGTATTTTTCACGGATCTGTTGAATGCGTTGCGGGCTGGTGGTGATTTCGTTGATGCTTACCGCGGTTACCTGCTGCAGGGGCAGGGCATTTAAAAGTTGTTCGTGCGGGTTGGGCAGCCATCCGTTGGTGTAAGGCAGGGCGTGGGCGTTTTCGAGCTCCATGTCGAATACATCTTTCCAATGTTCCTGTTCATATACGCCGAGGTCGGCAAAGCGGTCTTGCCGCACTACCACGGGTGTGGCGAGCGGAATGGATTGGTCGAAGCTGCCTGCTATGCCCGCCTGGATGATCAGGGAGGGTTTATTGGCGTGGATGGCTTTAAGAAGGTGGTAGACCGTAGGTGCGGCGCCTATGCCGGTGATGAGCACTTTGTATTGCGCGGAGGATGTTTGTGTAAGCTGTTCGAGTTCGAGCGTGGTAGCTGCAACGATACAGATGGACATGCTGGTGATTATAGCTCAAGATTAAAGAAAAATACGTTCGAAATCTGTTGTTTTTCCCTTTTTATGGCTTGATGGGACAATTAGTTTTGAATGGCTTTGAAGAACCGCGGCTCACGGTATTTTGAGGGATTATTCGGTGAGTTGCGACTTCCGATAGCAGTTAGTTTTGGAGATGGCCCCGCTAGTCGTGGTGGGGCTTTTTTTTATCCCTTGGAGTGATTGTTGGGGGAATGTAGGGGGCCGTGTGGTTGTCGGCTCCGTATCCAATATCCTGGAACGGATGCCGAATGCTGAACTGGATATTCCTGAAACGGTGGCTGCACAAGGCAAAATTTTGTTGTTGTTTTTTTGGTTGCTGCGTAAATCGAAGCGATGGATATTGGGATGGGAGGTTGATTAGTGGATGATGCTGATTGCTAGGTGTTGCTGATAGGAAAGCGGGTGAATTGGAAACTGGGCTGTTTGGTTAGTGACGGATATGATCGATCATGCTGTGGCGACTCGCGGTTATGCATGGATTGGACGCATGATGAATGTAGTGAGGGCGTGAGTATGCGTAGATATATGGATAAAAATAAAAAAGCCTCGGCTTTCGCTGAGGCTTTTAATAGATATGGCAGCTACCTACTCTCCCGCATTGTGGTGCAGTACCATCGGCCATGAGGGGCTTAACTTCTCTGTTCGGTATGGGAAGAGGTGAACACCCTCGGCAAAACCACCATAAGAATATAAGATTTGAAATGTGCTGGTTAGGGCGATTTCAAATCAATAAAGTACATATTGGGTAAGTTGTAACCCGAGAAACGGGTAGATAGACAATAAAAAAAAATTAAAGCATACGGGTAATTAGTACTACTCGACTTTACTGTTACCAGTTTTACATCTGTAGCCTATCAACGTCATAGTCTTTGACGACCCTTAAAAGTAAACTCATCTTGAGGTAGGTTTCACGCTTAGATGCTTTCAGCGTTTATCCTGTCCGTACATAGCTACTCGGCATTGCACCTGGCGGCACAACCGATACACCAGCGGTACGTACGACCCGGTCCTCTCGTACTAAGGTCATGTCCTCTCAATTTACTAGCGCCCATCACAGATAGGGACCGAACTGTCTTGCGACGTTCTGAACCCAGTTCACGTGCCACTTTAATCGGCGAACAGCCGAACCCTTGGGACCTTCTCCAGCCCCAGGATGTGACGAACCGACATCGAGGTGCCAAACCTCCCCGTCGATATGAGCTCTTGGGGGAGATCAGCCTGTTATCCCC
>DASPKM010000008.1:0-96680 GCA_035628135.1 Chitinophagaceae bacterium
GGTGGATTGTAACGCGCTTGTGAACGACGTGTTGGCAGATCTGGGATCAGCCATATCTGAAACGCAAACAAAAATTGAAATAACCGGCACGTTACCGGTGATCAATGCATACCGCACCGAGCTAAAGCAGGTATTTCAGAACCTGATCATTAATGCCATTAAGTTCAGGAAGAAAGATGCCATTCCTCACATAAAAGTATTATCGCAGAAAAAGGACGGATTCTGGCAGTTCACTGTTTCAGATAATGGGATTGGGATCGATCCAAAACACAATGAGAAGATATTCGTCATTTTTCAACGATTGCATACAAGGGAAGAATACGAGGGATCGGGCATTGGTCTTTCGCACTGCAGGAAGATCGCTGAATTGCACAAGGGAAAAATATGGGTGGATTCTGCACCAGGCAAGGGAAGCGCCTTCCACTTTACTATTCATCAAAGCCTTTCATGAATATAAGGATCAAGGCAATATGTGCATGCCTTGATCCTTCTAAGTTCATTGCCATTAATGCTGTAAGAACTCTATGCACTGAGTTGAGGGATATTCTGGAATCAATGATGTTGTAGCATTATGGTAGTAATAAAAAAGCGACTACAACCTTCCGTCATAATCGCTTGATTTTCTTGTAGCGAGGATGGGAGTTGAACCCATGACCTCAGGGTTATGAATCCTGCGCTCTAACCGCCTGAGCTACCTCGCCAAAAAATACTTGCGGTTACTAACCTAACTGGACAAACCGCCCCACTGGCACACAACCTCACCGCCTTGAGGCAGACCCGCTTTACGACAATCCGAAGCCTAACTGCCGCCAGACAGGCCGCAAAAATAGCTAAAAATCCCGCAAATCATTGAGAGAAATTCGAATATTACCCCGCTGAATCAGTTGAACATATTGAAATGAAATGCCAGCAGCTTCGCTAGCTGTAGATAGGATTATGAACCGGACTAGCCAAAAGGAAGAGGGAGACATTTTGTCAAAACGCAGCAAAAACTCGAACGAAGCCTGAGCGAAGGTAAGACGAATCTAAGGCGAATCTAAGACGAACGTACATATTGGCAGTATCTGTTCGTTCACAAACGGTTCGCGGGCAGAAATACATTTAGACGGCAATCGCCTACAGCACCGCCCCAATACTCATCCACCTCCTCCAATACCCTACCCCATCCACATTAAAGCACACCCACCCCATCAGCCCCCAAACCACTGCGGAATAAACTCCCGACAACACCACCGTCAAATAGTTCTGACCGAGCGTTACCATTAACACAATAGAAACAGGAAACCACAAACCCGCCAGCAGCGGCACAAACCGGCCCCAGCTTCCAAACCCATTCACAAAGCCAAAACCGCCATTAATTACTACAGCACGGCGGTTTACCACCACTACCGTTATACCTGCCACCAGCATCACCACCTGGCTAATCGGCCAAAATAAATCCAAAATAAAATACAGCTTACTGGTATCTCCCGGGTTCACTATCTCCCACACATTCCAAATATTCGCCAACGATAAAGTAAATAACTGGGCATTCAGTATAAACACGCCAAACCACCGGAACCCTGTAGCCCCCACCCGCTTCATCACCACAATGCTGCACATCCAGCCGATCATATACACGAGGCTAAATAAACCCGACAAAGAAGTATGTTCAAAATTCTCATTAGGTCCAGCCTGCCGGTGCACCAAAAAGTCAATGCACAAAAAAGGAGCGCAAGCCATAGCTATTGCTCCTAAAGTTTTATTCGTCATGGAAGGTTGTTTTAATTTAACAACCTGACGACGCCTGTCCGAAATTTTTGTGACATCAACATTTCAAAGAATCCGTTTCCGCAGAATCCTCGACTAAACAAACTTTCTCCAAGAAGTACTTAAAAGCAATTCTTCAGAACAAACCTATTCACCACTCACCATTCACCACTTACTACTCACTACTCCACCCATATCAACCCCTACTCTGTCCCCGTATTAACCGCTCCCTGCTTCGGCTCCAGCAACTTGAAAAACTGGTCCAGCTGCGGCAAAATAATGATCCTCGTCCTTCTATTGGTGCTTCTTCCTTCTACGCTTTCGTTATCAGCTATAGGCCGGTACTCGGCGCGGCCGGCAGCAGCTATCTGGTTAGCGGGGATACCATACTCTTTCTGCAATACACGCACAACAGCCGTAGCGCGCAGCACGCTCAAGTCCCAGTTGTCTTTCAACTCGCCCCTTCTGAAAGGCACGTTGTCGGTATGTCCTTCCACCATGTACTCCATGTTCGGCTGGTTCAGCAACACCTTTGCTACCTTGCCCAGCACCTGTTTGGCGCCAGGAGTAACTACATAACTGCCACTCTTGAATAACAACTTATCTGAAATATCGATATACACTACGCCTTTATCGACCTTAACATTGATGTCCTCATCTGAAAGGTTACCGATAGCGCCTTTAATGTTCATCACTAAAGCCATGTTCAAACTATCCTTGCGCGCCATCGCAGTTTGCAGGTCTGCTATGTAAGCATCTTTGGCGCCGATATTTTCCAGTGATTTTTTAATGCTCTCAGCCTGTGAAGCAGAAATTACAGACAAGTCCTGCAACTGCTTCAATGCAGTGGTATTGTTTTCTTTCAAATAACCCACCTGCCTGGTCAGCGCATCAATATCATTTTGCAGGCGCTGCTGCATGGCTTCCCTGTCGCGCGCCAACGCGGTCTTTTCATTCTCACACGATTGCACGTCATTTCGGAGTTTTGAATTTTGATCGGTAAGTTCGGCCACGCGCAGCTGCTCGGCCTTGAATTTTTTGGAGCTTACGCATGAGCTCATGCCCATGCCAATAGTAACAAGCCCCACAACCAGAAAATTGACTTTCATGATCTGTGTATTTGGTTATTAATGTGCAAAACGAACGGGCCCATTTTTCCTGTCACAACGACATGCTAAAACTGTACCGTTTGCGGCACATCTGTTAAAATAATGCAACACTGGTTCCACGTCATGGGCAAATTAACCCCCAAATCCGGTTAGACTGAGCACTGACTATCAAACTTTTGCAGTCCCTTAACGTCTAAACTTTAAAATGGAACGTTATTGGAGTAATAATAAGTAACGAACACAAAAAAGGAGAAGCTATGAAAAGAATACATGTAGGCATCGGCAGCGTATTGGTAATCGCAGCGCTGATGTTGTCGGCCTGCGGTGTTCAGTCTTACGTGGAGAAAGATCCTTCGGTAAACCTGAACGATTATAAAACATACGCATGGCTGACTGACAAAGAAACAAAACGAAAGGATGGCAAATCTTACAAGAATTTCCAGGAATCATACCTGGTAGATCGCGTGTCGCAGGAATTGGATAAGAGCGGTTGGCAAAAAGCGAGAAACGCCGGTAGCGCAGACGTACTGATCGATTATGACATCATGGTGGAAGACGAGTTCAGGGAGCAATCGCAATCTGTATACTCACGTCCACAAGTAAGGTATTTCTATAACCCTTACACAAGACGTATCAACTCGGTCTATTATCCGTCGCAATACCTGGGCGAAGACTATTACACAGTTCCTTACAAGTCCGGTACCATTACCATCAATATTGTTGATGCAAAATCAAACAAGCTTGTATGGCAGGGCTGGGCAGAAACTGATGTAACCAATAAGAGGATTCAACAGGACGATATGAACAGGATCGTAAAATCAATCTTTAAAAAGTTTGACGTAGCGAAACGATAAACAAAGCCTCCTTTTCGTAGCAAAGCCACTCGCACTTGTAACGGGTGGCTTTTTTTTGTGAGTGGTGAGTAAGTCATTAGGTCATTGAGTCAATAGATGTTGGAGGATGACAGATACTTTCTCGGGATTGGGCAGCATGGCGGCTTCCAGGCCCATGTTCATTGGTACTGCGGGAAGGTTTAATGCGCCCAATACTTCAACCGGCGCATCCAGCCATTGAAAACATTGCTTCGATATCCTGCCCGCCAAAGCTTCCGCAAATGAATTGTTTTGCTGCTCCTCGGTCAATACCAAACACTTCCCATGTCGCTTTACGGTGGAGTATACCAACTCCTCATCCAGCGGGAATAAAGTACGCAGGTCTATAATTTCTATTTGGCCCGGAAATGATCTTGCGGCAGCCTTCGCCCAGTATACGCCCATGCCATAGGTAATGATGCAACAGGATTCACCGTTCGATATTTTTTCAGGATGCGCCTGCAATACAACAGCGCCCTTTCCTAACGGCAATACGTAGTCGCGGGAGGGTTCGATGGTCTTTGCTTCTTCCGTTCCAGGCACCTTGCTCCAGTACAATCCTTTGTGCTCCAACATCACTACCGGATTGGGGTCTAAAAATGCGGCCTTCATCAATCCCTTCATATCCGCCGCATTGGATGGGTATACCACTTTAATGCCCTTGATGGATAATACGGTAGTTTCAACGCTTCCGCTGTGATACGGGCCGCCTCCTCCATACGCGCCGATAGGCACGCGGATCAAGGTTTGCACGGGGAACTTGCCGCAACTTAGGTAACAAGACTTAGATATCTCGGTCACCAATTGATTGAACCCCGGATAGATGTAATCCGCAAACTGCACCTCCACTATCGGCTTCACACCCACAGCGCTCATGCCCACGGTAGAACCAATAATATATGCTTCCTGTATAGCTGTGTTAAAAACGCGGTGATCGCCAAAGCGCTCGGCCAATGTTGCCGCTTCACGGAATACGCCGCCCAGCCTGCGTCCTACGTCCTGTCCATACAATACTGCTTCGGGATATTCTTCCATCAGCTCGCGGATGGCAAACAGCGCGGCGTCTACCATGATGGTCTTTTCTCCCGATGCGGGCGCACGCTCTCCCTGTTCTGCTGTTACCGGCGTAGGAACAAATACAAAATCCGCCACTTTAGCGGGGTCAGGTTCAGCAGCAGCAACCGCACGCTTGAAATGTTCCGCAACTTCTTCCGCGGCGCTGATGTCTATTTCGTTCAAATGCGTTTCTTCATATCCCCAATCGAGCAAAGTTCTTTTCAACCTCGGACCGGGATCATCAACAGCATGCTTTTCCAGGTCTTCTTTCGAGCGGTAAAATTCCTTGCGCACGCCGCTGGTATGATGGCCCAACAACGGCACTTTTGCCTGCACCAGGTAAGGACCGCGATGCTGCCGCACATGCCCGATAACTTGCTGCATGGCCTCGTAGCTCTCGATGAAATTGCTACCGTCTATGCGCAAGCGCTCCATGCCCGGGAAGCCGGCAGCGTAATCATACGCGTCCATTACCCTAGCCTCCTCCGCGCTAACGCTGATGCCCCAGCGATTATCCTGCACCAGGTAAATTACCGGCAATCTCTTCAGCACCGCAAATTGAAACGCCTCGCTCACCTCTCCTTCGGTAATGCTGGCATCGCCCAACGAGCAAACTACAACGGGGGCTTCGCCCTGCGGGCCGCTTTTGAATAATGATGAGTTGGTTTGCTCTAAATACTGGATACCCTGCGCCACGCCGGTGGTCGGTATCACCTGCATGCCCGTAGCACTGCTTTGATGGATGATGCCTGGCTTGCCGGGACCGCGGTAATTGGGATGGGAATAATATTCGCGGCCGCCCGTGAAAATATCATCGCCCTTTGCAAGCAATTGCAGCATCAACTGGTAAGGCGTAAAGCCCAATCCCAGCAACAGGCTTTCGTCCCTGTAATACGGACTTACATAATCGCAGGGCAGCAAATTGAATGCGGTGGCCAATTGAATGGCCTCATGCCCCCGTGAAGTGGAGTGAACGTATTTGCAAACGGAGCGGTTGTTTTCATAAGTATCCGCCATGGCGCGGGCACAGCACATCAGTCGCCAGGCCTTTAATAGAGTATCAGCATTCATATGTATAGCAAGCAAAGCGCAAAAATAGGTCATTGGTGATTAAGTCATTAGTCATTTAGTCAATGGGTCATTCAGATAAAAATAAAAGGCCATTAATTACTTAATGACCTAATGACCTATTGACCCAATGACCCAATGACTTTATTTAATCTCCACACTTAACAGGCTATCATCTTCGATGAATGCCTCAAGTTCATCGCCTACAACGCACTCGCCTACTCCCGCAGGAGTGCCGGTAAATACGAGGTCGCCGATGTTGACAGAAAAATAATTTGAAATATACGCCACGATCTTATCGAAGCTGTTTAGCATCAGGCTGGAGTTGCCCTGCTGTACCAATTCCTTGTTCTTATACAGGCAGAAGTTGATGTCTTTTTTATTCTTGACGTTCTGGAACGGAATCCACTTTCCTACAACGGCGGAGTTATCCCAGGCCTTGGCCTTTTCCCAGGGCAGGCCCTTTTCCTTGAGCTCGTTCTGGATATCGCGGGCGGTAAAGTCTATGCCCACGGAAACGGCATCGTAATACTTGCTGGCGAACCGGTCCTGGATGTACTTGCCATTCTTGCTGATGCGTAGCACCAGCTCGCATTCGTAATGGAGCTCGTTGGTGAATTCGGGATAATAGAAGGGCGTATGTGCCTGTAACAATGCACTCTTAGGCTTCATGAAGACGATAGGTTCCTCGGGTATATCATTTCCAAGTTCCTTAGCGTGAGCCACATAGTTACGGCCTACACAGAAAATTTTCATATTCAATAAGGATTTGACTGGTGTATGTTTTCAATTTTCATTGCCTGGAAAGGCGGGTATCGGGGCCTCTTAGGTATATTGAATATCAAAATATTAATTTCTGCCGTCGTTAATATTTATGCGAAAATAATGTTTCAACTGTATAAATCATAAGGAAACCACTAATTTGTTGTACAGGCTCATCGTCCGCTCAATTCCCGTTGTGACAAAGCTTTCCATCAGCTCCACGCATTTTCCAATTTTTACTTTCACCAGCGGCCGCTCCGTCTCCGTCCAACGGCCTAGCACAAACTCTACCTGCATTCCCCTCGGGTAGTCATTGCCGATACCAAACCTTAGCCGGGGGTATTCTGTGGTCTGCAGCACCTCTTCAATGCTTTTGAGGCCGTTGTGCCCCGCGGCGCTTCCGCCCGGGCGAAGCCGTATTTTGCTCAATGGCAGCGCCAGCTCGTCTACCATTACCAGCACGTTTTCCATTGAAACGTTTTCTTTGTCCATCCAGTATTTAACCGCTTTTCCGCTAAGGTTCATGTACGTAGTGGGCTTGATGCAGATCACAATTTTGCCTTTCCATTTTGTCCGGGCAACATGGGCCAGCCGTTCTGCTGTAAACATTCCTTCGTGTTTTGCAGCCCATGCATCAGCAAGCTCGAACCCGATGTTATGCCGGGTCCCTTCGTATTCAGCTCCGATATTGCCTAGCCCAACCAGTAAAAACTTGCTCATTTAAAGATGAATAAATTCCTTGTTTAAATCTATACCCTGTTCGTAGTATTTTAAAAAAATACCCCGCCGAAGCCAGAGGCGAAGGCGGGGCAGGATTATTAAATACCGTTCGGTTATTTTTTTGCATCCTTGTCCTTGCCGGCGGCTGCGGGTGCAGCAGCGGGAGCGGCTCCGGCAGCAGGTGCAGCACCTGCAGGCTTGTCGCCAACAGCGCCCTCTTCCTGGCGCAGTAGCCTGGTGGTAACCACGGAGGCAATGGGGATCCTGGGTGAATTGAGGATCTCATAATGCTCAACCTTGACATCTTCCACACGAATGTTGCCGTTGATGTCCAGGTCGGTCACGTCCACCTCGATGTTCTCTTTCAAGTATTGCGGCTCTGTCTTTACCTTCAATGCCTTCATTTTGGTGATCAGCTTTCCGCCGTTCTTAACGCCGATGGCAGCGCCGGTGAACTTAATGGGAATGCTGGCCACTACGGGTCGTCCTTCTACCAGTTGCAAAAAATCTACGTGAAACAAGGAATCGCCTACCTTGTCGAACTGCAGGTCCTTCATGATGCACGTATAAGAAGCACCGTCGATCTTGATCTCCGCCAATTGGAAATCGCCTGTGTACACCAGGTTCTTGAAATCCCTGGCCGGAGCGGAGAAGTTAATCTCCTGCGCACCCCCGTAAATTACACCAGGCACCAGTTCCTGAGAGCGAAGCTGGCGGGTGGCTTTTTTGCCAGTCTCGGTCCTCAGTTGTCCTTCGATTGTAATTGTTTTCATTATTATTTAAATTAAGAATTTACGTTGTTTTCATTTCGTCCGAAGGAATCCTTCGGACACATTTTTACCTGTTCCTCATCTGGCTGTGCACAAACAATCCTGTAATGCTCCTGTTCTCGAACGCATTCCGGATAGCTACTCCAAACAGCTCCGATACGCCCAGCACTTTTATCTTGGAACATTGCTGCCTCAACGGTATGGTATCGCACACCACCAACTCTTCCAATACGCTGTGCTCGATATTCGTGTAGGCGTTGCCGCTCAGCACGGGGTGCGTACACAAAGCCCTTACGCTCCTGGCCCCTTTATCCTTGAGCAGGCCGGCCGATTTGGCCAGGGTGCCGCCGGTATCGCAGATATCGTCTATAAGAACTACGTCCCTGTCCGTTACATCACCTATCACCACCATGCTCGATATTTCATTGGCGCGCTTCCGGTGCTTATCGCAGATCACCATTTCCGCATTGAAATAGGTGGCAATTTCGCGTATCCTGTTGGCGCTGCCCACGTCAGGGGCCGCAAAGGTAAGGTTTTCCAGCCTTAAGTTCTCTATGTAAGGGATAAAAATCGCCGAGCTGTCCAGGTGGTCTACCGGTATATCGAAGTACCCTTGTATCTGGGGGGCATGCAGGTCCATGGTAATCACCCTGTCGGCCCCAGCCGCCGTTAACATGTTGGCAACCAGCTTGGAACCGATGGCCACGCGGGGTTTATCCTTCCGGTCCTGCCGGGCGTATCCATAGTATGGCATCACGGCCACTACCTTGGCGGCCGAGGCCCTGCGGGCGGCGTCGATCATCAGCAACAGCTCCAGCAGGTTTTCGGCGGGCGAAAACGTGCTTTGCACCAGGAACACCATGTCGCCGCGGATGCTTTCATTAAAAACAGGCTGAATTTCGCCATCGCTGAAGCGCTGGATCGTGATCTTGCCAAGGGGCGACCCGAAGCGTTTTGCGATACTTTCTGCGAGGTATTGTGAGCTTGTACCGGAGAAGATTTTAAGGGAGGCGTCCATAACCAGCTTGAAAATTGTGCGGCGAAGATAAAGCTTCACTTAGTGATAAGTGAGGAAGGGGAAAAAAATATAGGGGTGGAAGTGAGAAGTTGAGCGAGAGATATGGTAGTCGGATACGTTGCCGGTGATGAGTGATTGGATCGGTTACCATGAGCCTGGGCGGGGCAGGAGAAAAGCAAGTGATTGGGCGGGAATACAGTAGCCCGACACGGGTTATTAATAGTGGATCGGGTAGGTTATTATGATGTTAATCGGATAGGTTGCGAGTAAAATGCGGGCGAATTGTGAATAGTTGGTTACCCGATTGCGCTGGGTGCATTGGCTGATTGAATGGCCGGCAAATCGCGTTTCCGGATGCGAAAAGATCGGCAAAATGCGTCACGGATCATGCGTTACGGGAACTTTCGCAGCCCATAACTCATAACCCGTAACTCATCTTCGAGCTAAATGAATCTCATTTAATCGAAGCGATAACGTCTTTACCCGCTGATACCGTGGTAGTGGTAGTCACCATGTCAGCCTCAGCTGAGCCCTTCTTGGGATTGATAGCATAAAAAATAGAGGAACAAACGAACATCGAGAAGAACAAGGCCATAAGGTACATACCGACACAGAAAAGCAAGGGTTGGATGCCGCCAATTGCAGCGATGGTTTTCCTTTTCATTTGGATTTCAGTTTTTCAAAGGTTACGAATCGGATAAACGAGATAAATCACAAAGTATTGTATCGCCTACTATTGTAATTTGTACCTGAAAACTAATAAGAAAGGATTGGAAATGCAAGCGCAAAAGTACGCGATCAAAGATTGGGCAGAAGACGACAGGCCAAGAGAAAAATTGCTACGTAAAACCCCGGCCTCCCTAAGCGATTCGGAACTAATCGCTATCCTCATACGCAGCGGCACCGATGGCCGCAGCGCGGTAGACCTGGCAAAAGACGTTCTTGTACTGGGAAAAAACAACCTCGACCAACTCGGCAGGCTATCCGTAAAAGAACTGATGTCCATAAAAGGCATGGGCGAGGCCAAGGCCGTTACCATTGCCGCAGCGCTGGAACTGGGCCGGCGTCGCCAGGCTGGAGGCGCCTTCCATAAAAAGACCATCAAAAGTAGCCGCGACGTGGCCAGCTCACTGCAATCGCTTCTGAAAGACTACCAGTACGAGGTCTTCGCGGTGTTCTTCCTAAATCAAAGCAATAAGATCAATCACTTTGAAATCCTTAGCACTGGCAGCATGACAGCCACCGTGGCCGATCCACGCATCATCCTTAAAAAAGCGCTGGAAGAAGAAGCGGTCAGCCTTATTCTTTGCCACAATCATCCATCCGGCCAACTCCTGCCCAGCCAGGCCGACCGCGACCTCACCAACAAATTGATAGAAGCGGCCCGCTTCTTCGACATCCGCGTATTGGACCATATCATCGTAAGTGATGAGGGATATTTCAGCTTTGCTGATGAAGGATTGATGTAGAGAAGGGAAGAGGTATTGCAGTTATAACGTAACGGTATACCCGAATCTTAATCTATCGGTAAAAAAAACATAATCATGCCTGTGCGGTTGGTCCGCCGAAATTCAGCGGCAGTTGTACTTCTTCTATATCCTGAATTTTTCCGTTCACTGTTTCAAAGCGCTGGATGTTTTC
Source organism: Chitinophagaceae bacterium (assembly GCA_035628135.1). Classification (GTDB taxonomy): domain Bacteria; phylum Bacteroidota; class Bacteroidia; order Chitinophagales; family Chitinophagaceae; genus DASPKM01. Next base: position 10,766 of record DASPKM010000008.1, read on the forward strand.
AGTAAGCGCTTTCATGAATCGCTTGGCGTGCTGTGGAGTGAAGATGATGCGCGATTTTACTTTGCTTTTGGGAGTGCCGGGCATTACGTTTACAAAATCAATTACAAACTCAGCATGGCTATGTGTAATGATAGCGAGGTTGGCATAAGACCCTTCTGCTACTTCTTCAGAGATTTCGATATTGAGCTGGCTGTTGTTGTTTTGATTCTGTTCGTTCATGTGACCTGATTTGCGACAAAAATACCGATTTGTACAGCGCGGCTGGACATAAATTCTCTTGCTTTAAGAAAAAAAAGCCCCCGCGTAGCGGGGGCGTCAATATGAAATTGTAACCTACTAGCGAGGTCCGAGATATTCAAAATGCTCATCGAAGTAAACCCTGATATGCGGAGGTGTTGCTATAACACTGGGTTGCTTCATGAAATATTTCACGTCCATGTCTTTGGTAGCAGCATCCCACTTATTGATACCTGTGGGATCGATTTCAGCAGAACGTGTATTACCTGCGGGCTGTCCGTATGAGTTGGTAACTGCAGTTACTTTATCAGTGGCCAGGTCGAAGGTAAATGTAGGACCGTAGCTTCCGTAGTAGCTAAGCGAACTACCGCTCAGGATCAGGTGACCGGGAATGCCCAGGTCGATCGGGATCATCACCACAGAATTAGCGCCGGTAGTTACCAGTGCAACGTCCTGAGGGAAGTAACCGGTGAGGGTAGGGCTCGAAACGTCTACCATGGTTCCGGTTACCCGGTAGTATCCATCGTACCTGTTCTTAACACCTACTTCGATCATCGCGCTTTGGAGGCCGTTACTGATTTTGGCGCCGCCTGCATCGGTAATAGTGAATCCAAGAGCGTATTGCTGGCTCAGGTCAAGCTTGGTAGGATCCAATTTGATCAGGATCGGCTTGGCATGCTCGCCGGGGTTAAAAGTAACGGTCCATTCGCTGCCGTTGAAAGGATTGCTCGGGTCAACCTGGAAGGCAGCCGCGGGCAATGCAACATATGCTGTACCGTGTGCTGCGTTGTAGTCCGCAACAATGGTAGGATCGTTCTTGATTTTAACTACAGTTACTTTATTCAGTTCGCCGCTGTTGGGAACATCCCTTCTTACGTCCAGCAGCACAACGTCCTGCAGGCCTGGTTTGAAGTCAAGCGCGAGCGCTACTTTTTCTTCAGCGCCCTGGGGCAACTTTACAATTGTTTGACCGGCACCGTTCAGGGTGCCTTCGTTCTTATCACAGGAAGTGAGCAGGAAGCTTCCTGCAAGCACTGCTAGTGAGAATAGTTTTAGAGATCTCAACTTCATATTGTTATGTTTAGTTGTTTGTTATAAAAAACGGAACCGGTGAGCGTTTCACCGGCTCCGCGAACAGTTTAAGGTTTATCCCACCATGTGCGGGTATCCTGGTTGTCGCCACCCATTCGTGCGGCAGCTTCTTCCGTGTTTACCTTGTTCAAGCTGTACTGGCGGATGCCATATACATACCTTCTCGGAATTTGCTTGCTGCTGTTAGTAGCGTATGGAGTGGGTGTCAGCACAGGGAATCCTGTCCTTCTCCACTCGAACCATGCCTGCAAGCCGTTCGGGTACAGTGCCAGCCATCTTTGAGTAGCTATACGCTGAATTTCGTTGCCGGCAGTGAATGCTACGTTTGAATTGGACAAGTAAGCGGCCAGTTGACCTGGAGTATAAGAAATGCCCCACTCATCCCAGCTGGCCTGAACGGCTGCTTCGTACAACTGTTGTGCAGTCGGTCCGGTTGTAACCCATCCACGGTGGCGGGCTTCAGCCTGTGCCAGCAGCACGGTAGCATAGTTCATAACGGTCACAGGATCGCCTTGCTCGCGACGGTCATTAGCCAATATCCTCGCCCAGTTGCCGCCGGATGATCCGTCGAATGCAACTGCCAGGTCCCTGGTCAAACCGTAAGGGAATCCGACATCGGAAGAACCGAATACGGCCAAACGGGGATCGCCAGTGCTGGTCAGGAAGTTGTCCATAATGTTGCTCATGGCGAAGTCTTTACGGCCATCGTACAGGTTGTACCATGGGTTGTTGAAAGTTCCGCCGGGATAGTCGATAACAGCGTTATCGGCATTGCTGGTCATTACGCCTGCGGCAATTGCTGCATTTGCCTGGGCTGCGCCTGTTGTAGCGTCAACCTTGGAAAGCCTCAATGCCATTTGCAAGCGCATTGAGTTAGCAAATTTCTTCCACTTTGCAACGTCTCCACCATACAGGACATCGCCTCTGAAGGGAGCGCCGCCATCGAACTGGGCAACAGCCTCGGTCAGTTCTTTGAACAGGTCCATGTAAATGCTTTGCTGGGTGTCGAACTTGGTATTGCCTTCACCTTTCAAAGCTTCGAAATAAGGGATGTCGCCGTATTGGTCTGTAATTACCCAGAAGTAATATGCCTTCAGGATGCGGGCAGTGGCTATTTGATTTTTGTTAGAACCGTTAACCGCAGCCTTGGCGGCAGTCTCCGGATCTGAATTGTAGTTAATGATGTTTTGAAGGTCCATCAAAGGCCCGGAGTATGTACCGTCGAAGTCAACCTTAGGCTCAGCATACAGCGATGTTTCGGTATACTGGGTTTCGGAAAACTGCTGTGCATACAATCCGCCTCTTGTGTTGGTCACTAAAGTACCGAGGCTTGGATAGGCGGTACCTGTTAAACCGATCACGTTGGTCAGCAATGCTGATGTAATAGGTTCGGTAGTACGTGAGGGATCCAGATTGATATCTCCAAAATCCTTCACCTTCTTACAACCCGGACCTGCAAGGATCGACAGGCCAACTACACCTGCCAGGATCCCGGTTTTATATTTTCTCAATTTCATAATTGCTTGTTTAAATTCTTGTTTGTGATTATTAGAAGCCCAGTCTCAGGTTGAATCCGAGTGACCTTGATCCGGGGAACTGTCCATCTTCACCAAATTGCTGAGCAAGTTCAGACGGATCGAAGTCCCTGTTTTGTGCATAGATCAACCAGGGATTTCTTGCCACCACCGAGAAGGTTGCGTTTTGCAGCCAGCGGGAGATGTTTCCTATTTTACCAACAGGAATTCTGTATCCCAGGCTCACTTCGCGCAGTTTCACGAAAGTCATGTCATACACACTGTTTTCGGAAATGCTCCTTTCACGGAATTGGTGGAAGTAAGATTGCGCGTCAACATAATAATCAACTGGTTTACCATCTGCGTCTACACCTACCACATGCACACCACCACCGTCAGCTACGCGGTCACGGATGGGGTTGCCTTTGTCGTTCAGTGCAACTGTACGCTCGGTCAAGCCAGAGAAAGTACCCCAGAAATCAGATAGTGAGAAGTACTTACCACCGCTCTGGAAGTCTATGTTGATGTTAGCTACGAAATTCTTATAGCTGAATGTGTTCAGGAAACCGCCGATATAGTCAGGAAGAACGCTTCCGAAAAGCACGTTGTCTTCTTTAATGTAACGGCCGCTGTTATCCAACACAGGCAATCCATTGATTTTCTTGATTCCACCGCCTCTCAGTTGGCCCCACTCTTCACCTACGCGGTGCACCACGTATGCGCTGGAAGTTCCACTGAAGGCACCTGAGAACTGCACGATCTGGTCAACACCAGGAGCAAGCTCAACAATCTTGTTCTCGACCTGCTTGCTGAAATTGGCAACAACGTCCCAGGTAAAGTTCTTAGACTGTACAGGCTTACCATTTAGTTGCAAGAGCACTGTCTGAACGTCGATTCTTCCTGCGTTAATGGTCTTGCGGGTAAATCCGCTGGTTCCGCTAACGTCAACACCGATAGGAATGTTCTTGCTTTCGGTGTTTTGGAAGGTTACGGAAAGACCTGCCCTGTTTCTCAGGAATTTCAGGTCCATACCAACTTCCCATGTAGCCACCACAGCGCCTACCAGGCTCGGATCGGGAACTACGTCGGGAGTGGTCATGAGGAAGTTGCCGTTGTATTGGTTGGCGTTTACACCATACAGGAAGTTATTGTCATAAATTCCGAGTGAGCGCGGAGTCTCGCCCCAGCTTGCACGGAGTTTACCGAAGCTCAATGCGGGCAGGCTGCCAGACAGCAGCTCGCTGAACACGAAGCTTACACCAAAGGATTTATAGAAGATATCCGGATCGAACTCAGGCAGTGTAGAGTGCCAGTCGTTACGGAGTGAGAACTCAGCAAAGAGGAAGTTCTTGAAACCAACGTCACCTCTTGCGAAGACTGAATTGATCTGTTGTTTTTGCCGTGCGTTCGCATATGCGATGGGATCTTTGGAGTTGGTCAATGCATACAGGTTAGGAACGCTGAAACCGTTCACTGTTTGTGCCTGCAAAGTCCTCGAATCGCTACGCATTGCGTTTCCACCCACGTTTACGTTGGTAGAGAAATCCTTCAGGAATTTGGTATTGTAAGAAGCAACCAATTCAAAGTTTTGCTCTTTGAAGTAGGTTTCGCCTGTGCCATAGAAAGCATCGATACCGGATTGGGTAGCGCTCATTTCCAGGTCAGATGAAGTTTTGTTCTCGTAGTTTGTCGTAACTGCGTTCTGCCTGTAAGTACCCCTGATACGGAAATTATTGTTCAACTTGAATGTCAAACCGATATCACCGTACAGGCGCTCACGGATGTCGAAGTTGGTTACGTTATCGAAATAGGTATAGAAGTTATACCAGTAGTTACCGCCATAGAATGCAACCGGGTTATCAGGATTGTAAGTGCCCGGGTTGTTATGGTTCCAGCTGGCCAGGATGCCTGTTGGAGAACGCAGGTCCTTCAGCTCTTTCACAATCTTCATATCCAGGTCGCGGTGGAACCATTGGGAGAATGAACCGGTTGATTGGTTAGAATAACCATCGTTGAACTCACCTTCCCTTCTGCTGGCAACGTAGTTAACGTTAGCGTTGAGGGTGAAGTATTTGCCCATGTCGAGCGAAGAGTTCACGTTGAAGATATTCTTGCGGAGTTGCGATTTGTACAACAGGCCCTTAATATACTGGTCGGTATAAGAAACGCGGACGTTGTAGTCTTCGGCTGCTTTCGAAAAGCTTACGTTGTTATTGTTGGTAAGACCTGTCTGATAGAAATCGCGGATGTTATCCGGATGAGGAGTCAGGCTTGCAGTTTTACCGGTGTATTTAGTACCGGGATACCATGCATACCAGGGAATGTATTCTTGTCCTACCATGCGGGGACCCCAGGAAGCATCGTCGGAGTAGTCGTGATAGTACTTACCATCCAGCGTTTTCCACTCTTCGGGGTGGCCGGGCTGCCAGGTGTACCTGTACATATCGTAAGATGCACCACCCGCATATTCATTCTGGTATTTGGGCAGAACGTAAATGCGGTCGAAGGTGATACCCTGGTTTACTTCAATGCCAATGCCTTTTCTTCCTTTTCTAGCTTTTTTGCTGTTGATAACGATGGCACCGCCGATGGCCCTTTCACCAAACAGCGCAGTGGCGTTTACACCAGAATACACTGTTACGTCTTCGATGTCGTCGGGGTTGATGTCATTAGGGTTAACAATAGTACCATCTACAACGTAGATGACACCGCCGCCACCCAGTGATGCTGCACCACCCAGGCGAACGTTACCAGCCTCACCAAGTTTTACCTTGGATTGGTCCAACACCTGCAGACCGGCAACTTTACCGGCCAGGGCGCTGTTCAGGTTTGTTTGGCGGATAGTGTTGAGTTGCTCACTGTTCACGTTTTGAGCGTTGTAAGCAACCGCCCGCTGTGAGCGTTTGATGTTGAAGGCGCCGGTTACAACTACCTCGTTGAGGGTTGTAGTGGTCCTTTCGAGTGTAACGGAAACAGTGTTTTCTGCTCCCAGAGTAACAGTCTTCTCACCGTGTCCCTGTGCGCTGATCACGAGGACAGCATCTGCAGGAACGTTTCTTAATGTGAATTTACCGTCTTGGTCAGCGGAAGTTCCCAATCTGGGGGAACCCTGCACTTTCACGGTGGCAAATGGAATGGCAGTTCCATTGTCGTCAGTCACCGTACCTGACACAGTCCTTCCGGTCTGTGCATACACGAACATGGTACATAATACCAGCGCTGAAAACAGCGATAGAAGTTTTCTCATGTGACGCTTGTTTAGATTTTTGAATTTGTAAATATAGGGGTTTCCGGACTAAGCTAAGCTTCTGTTAAATCATAGGAATGGATATTTTAAGGTGTATTGGAAGACACCACCGTTTTCAAAAGCGCTGCAAGATATCCTAAAAAATGTTTAAAATGAGCAGAAAATGACTTGTAGTTTATAATCGACCCCATGCGGGCGGGATGCAGTTCCCGCCTGCATTTCAGCCAAAATCCCGGCAAATCTTAACCAGATTTTAATCTCAGGAAAATAAATTGACCGGGTCCGCAGCTTCCGTCGGGGCGCCTCGTATTGGAGGTTAATGTAGTAGCGGATCCCTTTGTGATAAGCGGCAGGTGCCGCATACGGCGCGTCCTGTTCCACCGCATAGATGCGGGAATTAAATCCGTCTGTCTCAAAGACTTGAAGCCGTCCACCGATGGTGAATGGCTTGTGCGGTGGCGCGTAGCGCAGGTCGGTAAATAATAAATACCCCTGTTCCCGTACCGGGCCTTTATACCATACCACCTCTATCCGTTGCGCCGCTTGCCAACCCGTTCCCGGCTGCCAGGCAACCTGTATTCGCCAATTGGTTTTAAGCACATTGATAAGAGAATGAAACGCATTTTCATGATCCTGATCATTGGTTTGCAGCAGGTTAGCCCTGAACCGGGTGCTCAATTCCACCGATTTACGGGGCTGATAGATCAACTGAACCTGGTATTCCTTACCCCAAGTGGGAGCATCGGCCAGTGACTTCAGCCAGGGGAACCGGTGTACATCGGCATAGGCGTCTACCCGTAATCGCGGGATGGGACGCAGGGCCAGGGCGGTAAAAATCCCTGTTTCATTGGATGGCGCAGCGTTTTCGGTAAAGGAGCTGGCATTGAGCGGCTGGTAGCCCGGTTCCAGGTAGCGTATCAATATGCTGATGTCAGCCTTCTTGTCCAAGCTAAGCAAGAGCCCGTTGATCAGTGCTTTGTTCAGTGCATGGTTTGACGCGGCCTCGCCGAACAGGTGAAGGTTCCTGAAAGTAAAATCATAATCCAGGCTCCAATGGAATAAACGCCGACCCTTGAGCGAAAACAGGTTATGAGGCTCCTGCCGTTTCCGGACGGGATAGGAAAAGCTGTGCTGAATGAAGTTGCCGCCGATATGCCAACCCCCATCCTCATACGAAATGGCGCCGCCCATGGCCCGTTGTATTATATTATTACGTTCGGCCAGTTCGCTGGCAGTCCGGTGCAGGCCTGAGGTAAGGAAGGATGTGATCACCGGAGGGGCTCCTACGCTGTCGAGTGAAAGGTTTGCGCTTGATTTCCGCGATGAATAAAAAGCAGTGGCGGCGAGTTTTTTGTGCCCGATGGTAATGGCCAGTCCCCGGTGAAAATTGTATTCGCCCGCGGAGTTATAGGGCCTTACTATAGCTGACTGCCTCTTGATGCCTGTGAGCTCTCCTTTGCCGAAGGCCATGCCCTGCCATTGCACCAGTCCCTGCCCCATGTTAAGTGTATAATCTCCTACCGCCAGCGATTGAACGATGCCCAGCTTCCTTGCAAAGGCATGGAAAGAATAAAAATCGAAGCCCGTTTTCCGGCTACCGCTGAACAATTGCTCTCCCGGATCTTTTTCACCCAGTGCGCCCCACTGTACGAAGTTTTTATAATTATAACGATAACGCACCAATATTTTTCCCGGTGCGCCCCAAAAGCGGCCCGTGCCCGTATCGGTAAAGCCGGCAGGTTTTTTCGATGATCCTGATAAACGGAATAACAGGCTGGAGCTTCCATTTTTAATGGCAGTGGAAACAAATGATGCGGATACTTCGTCATCCCGGATGGTAATATAAGGCAATATCCTGCGGATGGCCTGTACATCCCAATACGGTACTGCTTGCAATTCGTACACGTGAATGAACCTCCCCAACAACATGCGGTATTGAAGGAGGGCTTTTATTTGCAAGGCATTTAACAATTGCAGCAATTGCAATTCATCTTCTGTGGCGGTGTTGAGATTAAGCGGGTTGGTCCGGAACATTTCCAGTTGTTGCAGGAGCGATTCATCTTCCAACAACTGTTCATCTTTGTCCGCCATGCTCTCTAACTGCTGCTCGTGCCGTTGGGTCAGCGGTGGCTGTTGCGCATGAACCGCGAACGTCGCTATCAATAATAATATAATAATAAAGCGTTTCATGGGGTAATAATTGCCGGCGGCGCGTATATAACCGCAATACCTGGTACACCGCCCAATTGCATCGAATAAATAACAGATACCAACACACGTAATTGGTTCCATTGTAACCAGGCAGCCACATACGGTTGTGCGTTACCGGTAGTAATGCCGGATTGCAATGTTATCCGGGGAGTTGGCCGGTAATATATTCCGGCGTGAATGTTCACCCGCCGGTTTTCTTCCTTGGAGGCTTCCAACATCAATAATAATTGGTCGGCAATAGCCCACGCCATTCCTCCCCGGTAATAATATGCAGGCTTAACCTTACCACCCGCAGGCAGGTAAATACACATGGCCACGCGTATATCATCTGTAATATGCCAATTGCTGCCTGCCTCTACGGCCATTCCCGCAATCGATCCATATGCGGCCACCATTATCCGGTGATAATGAAACCTCGCACCGATTGCTGCCTGTCCCAATGTCTTCGCATAGCCCAACCCAACAGCTGACTGAGCATACGAAGGCGCCGTTATATGATCAGCCTGGATGCCCAATCCATCCTTCCCTGCCGGAATGGCTGCGGCTAGTATAAAATGCCGGACCGTATTCAGGAACCGTCGTCCTGCATAGACGCCAGCGGTAAACGGCCGCGCATATACAAGGGCGGCAGGATTAGCCGTGGTTGAAAACACATCCGTAAATCGTTCATGATAGCTGCCTGTGCTGAAACAATCCACGCGGGCACGCACAGTTTGCGCGGGCAGGTACACGGCAAAGAATATAAATGACATAAGGATAAGGCAATACCGCAGCACAAGAAACTATTTGCGGCAAATTCAAGCAAAGTTTTGGGCGGGCCATGGTTATTTCAACATCAATTACACGTTTTTATACCTTTGCGCCATGCAAATTTTAGATGGGGTTCTGGTATCTCAGGCCATTAAAGATGAATTGAAATTAAAAGTAGCGCAACTGATCACCGAAGGAAAGAAGGTTCCGCACCTGGCAGCAGTGCTGGTGGGTAACGACGGCGCCAGCGAAACGTACGTAGGCGCCAAGGTAAAAGCCTGTTCCGAAATAGGATTTAAGTCCACGCTCATACGGCTCGAAGACAGCATCAGCGAGCACAAGCTGCTGGCAACGATCGAAGACCTCAACGTTGATCCGGAAGTAGACGGCATCCTGGTGCAACTTCCGCTTCCCAAACATATTTCAGATGCAAGGGTCATCAATGCCATCAATCCTGCAAAAGATGTAGATGGCTTTCATCCCGTAAATGCGGGCCGCATGGTGCAGGGGCTTTCTACCTTCGTGCCCGCCACGCCGCACGGCATTATGCTGTTGCTGGAGCATTACAGGATCGAAACAAAGGGAATGCACGCGGTTATCATCGGCCGTAGCAATATCGTAGGCAGGCCCATGAGCATCTTGCTCAGCGGTAATACCTACCCGGGTAACTGCACCGTTACCATTTGCCACTCCCACACCAGAAACCTGAAAGCGCTCAGCGCCGAAGCGGACATTGTAGTAGCCGCCCTGGGCCGCGCCGAATTTGTTACTGCCGATATGGTAAAGGAAGGCGCCGTAATTATAGATGTAGGCATTACCCGCGTAACGGACCCATCTAAAAAGAAGGGCTATGCCATTAAAGGCGATGTAAAATTTGATGAGGTAGCGCCTAAATGCAGTTACATCACCCCTGTGCCAAAAGGAGTTGGGCCTATGACGATAGCCGCGCTGATGCGCAATACATATAAAGCGTGTATCGAAATAAGTCATTGAGCCGATGGGTCATTAGGTCATAAGGTTGTCAGATCATCGGGTTGTGCCATTGGATTGTATCAGGTGAATCATTGAATCATTTGATTACAAAACCATCTATCGTCTTTCATCCGCTTATTCGATAATCGGGTTATTAGGTCTGATATTATGTTGTTCGATTTTGGTATAAAATATCTTAAGCAAGGAACCCTTAGGCAAGTAAATGATGGAACGCGTTTTCAACGCCGCGGCTAAATGATGAAACGAGTTTTTAACACCGCGGCATCCTTTAATAAACGACCTTTGCGCCGATGACGGAAACCCTTGTACATACCGCCACCTTGCCCGTAATGGAATCTTTTTATACCATCCAGGGAGAAGGATTTTTCCAGGGAAAGGCCGCCTATTTCATCCGCCTCGGCGGTTGCGATGTGGGTTGCGTATGGTGTGATGTTAAGGACAGCTGGGATGCGTCGCGCCACCCTCAAAGGACCATTACGGATATCGTAGCCGAAGTAACCGCGGGCTGTCCCTTACAAAGCAGGCCCGAACACCACCCGATAGTAGTGATCACCGGTGGCGAGCCACTCATGCACAACCTCGACGAACTAACGAATGAATTGAAAGCAAAGGGCTACCGCACCAACCTGGAAACATCGGGTAGCTGGGCTTTGAGCGGTACATGGGACTGGATCTGCCTTTCGCCAAAAAAATTCAAGTCGCCGCTACCCGAAGTATTGCCTAAGGCCAATGAGCTGAAAGTGGTGGTTTTTAATAAATCTGATTTTGCCTGGGCCGAACAGCATGCCGCGCAGGTTTCACCCGACTGCAAGCTGTACCTGCAACCGGAGTGGGATAAATCAGCCTCTATGACTCCGCTGATCGTAGAGTATATCAAGCATAACCCACGTTGGGAATTTTCAATGCAGATCCATAAGTATATGAATGTGCCGTAAGAAGTCATTAAGTCAATGACTTAACTCCCCATAATCCGATCACTCAACGATTTATTTAACCTTTTCCGCTGCAACGAATACCTCCGAAACAGCATCTTTGCCGTTGAAGAAATTTGGATAATTATTTATTCCCGGCAATAGTAATTTTAAAATCAAAGCGTTATTGCATTGCTACCCATGCAAAATGATATTACCAATATCCCCCGGAAACCGGCCCCTCACGCACGCAAAGGGATGGGCGTGGCATTGCTATTGCCGATCTTCCTGTTACTTCAATTAATGACCGCAGCGCAACCGGGCACCTACGATCCGGACAAGGTGAATAAGAAGGCGGTTGAAATGTACGAGCGGGCCCTGGCCGCGGCCGACGATGGCAATTACAAGGAAAGCCTTCCATTTTTATACAATGCGCTTAAGCACGACAAGCGATACCTGGAAGCATACCTTTCCATTGCAGGGATATACGGTGAGCTGAAACAATATGATTCAGCCATCCGCAACTACGAGATCGCAAAAGACATCGATAGTTTATTTTTCCAGGATTACAATCTTCCCTATTCCATTTACCTGGCAGGCAAGGGAGATTTTGTAAAAGCTTATTCCGCGGTACAATCATTTTTAAGTCTGCCGGGCATCAACGAAAAAAGCAGGAAGGCAGCGGAATACCGCCAAAAAAGCTATGCTTTCGCGATCGAACATGCCGCAAACAATCCTGATAAAACATACAAGTTCGAGCCGCAGAACCTTGGGGCCGATATCAACACTGTTTTTTCTGAATATTATCCCACGCTTACGATCGACGGCGGCAAGCTGATTTTTACGAGAAAGGTGAATTATTTCAATGAAGATTTTTACGAATCCTATCACCAGAACAATGCTTGGAGCAAGGCCGTGAACCTGCCCGGCGAGATCAATACTAATATGAATGAAGGAGCGCTTACCATCTCGCAGGATGGCCAGTGGTTGATATTTACCGGCTGCAATTTTCCCAATGGATATGGAAGCTGCGACCTGTATATTTCTTATCTGACTACCGAAGGATGGAGCGTGCCGGAAAACCTGGGGAACCGTATCAATACAGAGTTCTGGGAATCTGCGCCCACCCTTTCACCAGACAAGCGCGACCTGTATTTCGCAAGCCGCCGGCCGGACGGATATGGCGGCAGCGATATTTATGTTTCGCACCGCTTGCCGAATGGAAGGTGGAGCGAGCCCGAAAACCTGGGCCCGGAGATCAATACCGCGGGCGATGAAAGCACTCCTTTCATGCACGCCGACAACCAGACATTGTATTTTACTTCGAATGGGCATTTCGGTTATGGCGGCGATGACCTGTTCATGGCCAAGAAAGGACCGAAAAACACCTGGACCAACCTGAAGAACCTGGGTTATCCCATCAATACTATCGAAAACGAAGGAACCCTGGTGATAGCAGCCGATGGCCAGACCGCCTATTACGCCAGTGACCGCAGCGATAGCAAGGGTGGATTAGACCTGTACACTTTCCAGTTGCGCCAGGATGTGCGCCCACTGCGTACTTTATGGGTGAGGGGAAAAGTATATGACCGTAAAACAGAAAGGGGATTGCCTTCGGGCGTGGAGCTGATAGACCTTGCTTCGCAACAGGTCGTCAGCAGGGTGCAGACAGATGAAACAGGTCATTACCTGATCACTTTACCGGTTGGAAAAGATTATGCGTTCAATGTGAACCGCAGGGGATATTTATTCTTTTCCGAGAACTTTTCTTTGAAAGAGAAGCAGCCCGATTCTACTTATAACATCGACATTGCATTGCAGCCCATAGAACCGAATGCAACCATCGTACTGAAGAATATTTTTTTCGATTTCAATCAATACAACCTGAAGCCTGAGTCGCAGGTGGAGTTGGACAAGGTAGTGCAGTTGATGAAGGAGAATCCCACGCTTCGTATCCAGATCAATGGACATACGGACAATATCGGGAAGCCTGCCGATAACCTGCGTTTGTCCGAGAACCGTGCGAAGGAAGTGGTAGGATATCTCACGCAAAAAGGGATCCAGCCCGAGCGGCTTTCGTTCAAAGGCTTTGGCGCTACGCAGCCTATTGCGGATAATACTAGGGAAGAGGACCGCGCTAAGAACAGGAGAACGGAACTGAAAGTGGTAAGCCAGTAATGAGCCAACGAACATTGTTAATTATAATCTGACATTGCACTGGAAAGTGTTCAACGGTCGCAAACGTTCTGCGTTTTATCATTCAGGAAGCAGACGACCCCGCCAGCGATCGTATCGTTCCCCCACATCTGTATATTGTAGGCCTGTATATACATCAGCCTGCTTGCACTCACAATGCTTTAAAATATTATCCGGTTATCACCGGGATGCCAATGAAAAATTACTTCTTTTTGCGTCCGGGCAGTTTGCACCATGCAACAGGAATTATTATACCAGGTAGCGCTTACGCTTGTACCTAACATAGGGTACGTGCACGCCCGTACATTGATACAACATTTCGGTTGTGCATCGGCGGTATTAAAGGCGCACCGGTCCGAACTGGAAAGGATCGAAGGCATTGGAACGGTAAGAGCGGCCAGCATTACAGCGTTCAATGCATACCGGGAGGCCGAAGCTGAAGTGGCCTTCCTTGAAAAATACAAAGTGCGGCCGCTGTTCATAACAGATCCATCCTATCCGCAGAGATTGCTGCATTGTTACGATGCGCCGGTATTGTTGTATTACAAAGGGACGGCGGACCTGAACGCCTCGAGAATTGTTGCCATTGTAGGCACGCGCAACAATACAGACTACGGCAAACAGGTAACGGAAACATTGGTAAAGGCATTAAGCGAACTGCAGGTGATACTCATCAGCGGCCTGGCCTACGGTATCGATGGGATTGCGCATAAGTGCGCACTGAAGCACAACATTCCAACAGTAGGCGTGGTAGGGCATGGCCTCGACCAGGTATATCCGGCCGCGCATAAAGGACTTGCCAAAGACATGTTGAAAGAAGGCGGTGGCCTACTGACCGAGTATCGCAGCAAGACCCCGCCCGATAAACATAATTTCCCTGGAAGGAATCGCATCGTAGCGGGCATCAGCGATGCGGTTATCCTGGTAGAAACAGGCATCAAGGGAGGCAGCATGATCACTGCTGAAATAGCGGATAGCTACAACCGCGATGTATTTGCAGTGCCGGGCAAGATCACCGATCCCAAAAGCGAAGGATGCAATTATCTTATCAGGAGCAACAAGGCGATGTTACTGGATGATGCCGAAACATTTTTGGACGCAATGGGATGGAAAGAAAAAGCCCTTGTACCCAGGCAGCGGCAAACAACGTTGTTTGTTCAATTAAATGCAGACGAACAAAAGATCGTAGCGCTGCTGCGCGAAAAAGAAACCATGCACATCGATGAATTGAACCTGCGGAGCGGATTGAGCAACAGCGCCGTTGCCGGAGCCGTGCTGAATCTGGAAATGCAGGGCTTGATTGCGGGGTTGCCCGGCAGGATGTATAAATTGATTTAAACAGTCTTCATCTTCTCTCCATCCCATTCTATTACTTTCTTTTTAAAATAGCTGTCATTACAAGCCAGGCAGGGCGCAGCTGCGCGAAAACCAAATGCAGCGTCTTCCACCACCGGCTTGCCCGAGCGCATGGCCTCGAAGAAATTGATGAAGTGATCAACGCTATCGCTGTAACCATCCGGTGCGCGGTATACGATGTCCTTGGCTTGCGTAACGGTCCTTTGTTCTTTTGGATATTGCTGTTCATACCTGCTGGCGATTTCCTTTTGCATCGATTCGGGATAGGTTTCAAACGCATCCCATCCGCCGTAGCCGGGAGCCTTGGGCATTTTGCTGTGGCGGATGGTGAATTCGTTGCCGCTGAAATCGATCACGCCCTCGCTGCCAATGAAACGCGTAAGGCCCCTGTCGCCCTGGCCGCTGATGAAGTTCACGCGCAACATTACCTGGAAGGCGGGATGCTGCGCCGTTTGCGGGTAATCCATGATGGCTGTCATTACATCGGGCACGTCCCTTCCATCTTTCCAATAGCTTAATTGTCCTGTCGCGAATATTTTACGCGGGCCATAGGAATCTGTTACAAAATGCACGCCCGATAGCAGGTGCACGAACAGGTCGCCGGCCACGCCGGTGCCGTAGTCTTTATAATTGCGCCACCAGAAAAATCTTTTCGCATCGAATGCATGTTTGGGCGCATCGCCCTGGTATTTATCCCAGGCAATGGTATCGGGCGATGCGTCGGTGGGCATGGTATATTGCCATGCACCCCTTGCGCTCTGGCGGTCGTAACAGGCTTCTATGCAATTGAGGGCTCCGATCTCGCCCGACTTAAACAGTTCTTTCGCCTTTGCAAAGGTTACGCTGCTTACACGCTGGCTGCCCACCTGCAATACGGCGCTGGTCTCGCGTTGTATATTAACAACGGGCCAGCCTTCGTTCAACTGGTGTATCATGGGCTTTTCGCAATACACGGCCTTGCCTTTCTTCATTGCGTCTATTGCAATGCGGTCGTGCCAGTGATCGCTGGTGGCTACGATGACCGCATCGATGTCTTTGCGGTTGAGCATTTCGCGGTAGTCCTGCGTAACGAAGAGATTATTGCCATACAATTCTTTTGCGCGTTGCAGGCGGCCGGTGTACAGGTCGCATACGCCGGCCAATTCGATACCCGGCACTTTGAGCATGGTGCGGATGTTGCTGAGTCCCATGATGCCGAACCCGATGCAGCCTACCCGGATAACGTCGTTGAAGGCTATCTTGCGTTCTGCGAGCAGCATGCGTTGTTCTACGGCTTCTTCGTTGCCTGCCGCTTTCCAGGCGCCTGCTGAACCGAGGATGGCTACGCTTCCGAATTCTTTCAGGAATTTTCTGCGCGATGACATAGGCGATGGTATTGTCAGTGACTAATCGACTGAGGTATTTAAAGAAGGGTGCGCCGATCAGCCCGTTTTGTAATCAATGTTGTTCAGCTAATTTAAAAAAAGAAGCCCTGCGTTGAGCAGGGCTTTAAAAATTATAGGGATGATTTCCATTGACGCCGATGATGCAGCAATTTCCCAGGCGTGTACCAAATTTGCCCGCGTTGTTGTGCTTCATTAGTCCGGCGAGAACAGTGATCGCGAACGGTACCTAGGACCGTTAAAACGGCAAATCATCAATGGGTTCGGTCACGTCGCTGGCTGTGGGTATTTCTGTTCTGCGCGCCATGGGTGCTTCATCCATGCCGGAAGACGGCCCGCCTTCGCTACGGCCTCCGATGAGTTGTACGCTGGATACTCTAAGGGTTAAAGACGCGCCATTGCGCCCGTCGCTGGTGGTATAGGTGCGAACTTCAGGTGAGCCTTCAACATATACTGTTTTACCCTTGACCAGGTATGGTGAAATGCCGGTACGGTCGGTCCAGTAAGCACATTCCACCCAAATGGTCTTGTCCTTTTGGTTACCCTGGGCATCGCGGAACTTTTCCGTGTGCGCCACATTAAAGTTGATCACAGTTTTGCCGTTCACAGTGTTCACAATGCAATCCTTCCCCAGGTTGCCAATTACTTGTAGTTTGATCATAGCATGCTCATTTAAGTGAGCTGGCAATATACTGCTTTGTGCATACAAGTTCCGCGGATGTAATCAACTTGTGAACAAATTTTTAAACGACTGTAATCGGATATATCCGGGTGTTTTCGGAACGGGTCAGGACGCGACCAGATGCCTTAAAATAACCGCTTATTAGCTTCCATATCGGAACGGCAGAAAACATGCCTGATAGGACAAGCAGGAAGAAAATCGGATAGAAATTTGAACATGAAAAAACGCGCTGGAATCAGATGCCGGCCATCCGAACCAGATAGAACAAGCTGAACCGCAAATATAAAAACAAGCGCAGCCGATATGCAATGCTTACTCGTCGGTCCGCGCCGAAGCCGCATCGATCACCTTGCCAAAAAACACCGCATTCAACATCAGCTTGCTGCCACCCAACCAGAACGCACGGAAATTAGGATCGTCCGCAATGGCTATGACCCTTCCGTTACCCGACACACTCACCACCACTGCCGCAGAGTTCTTTACGGCATCGTAATTCTCCTTGCTTAGCCATCCGCTTAGCAAAGGTTTGTCCTTGTAATAAAACGGTGTGGCATAAGGGTTCCTGCTCTTCTCTAAGAACACCCTGTTTGCCTTGAACATGCTTACATAAGGTTGATGATAGCCATACGCCAGCGGATGCGTTAAATCGGCCTCCGCCCTAAAGATGGCGCCACTCATTTGCTGCGCGCCATTCCTGAACTCACGCTCCACGTAGTTCACTATGGCCGCAGAGTCGGCCCCACTGCGCACACGCTTCAACCTTATACTGCCAATATCATTTTGCGAAGCCCAGGTAATAGCGTCTTCCAGCAACACCAGGTTACCGCCATTCTGCACCCAGGCGCGCAATTTATCCTTGTTGATCTCATTGTAGCTGCCCCCCACCATAATGATGGTAGTGTATTTGGACAGGTCCACGCGGTTAAACACTACCGGCTCCAGCAAACTAAGCGGGATGTTCATGCGCTGATCGAACAAATGCCATACTTCGCCTGCGTCCGTTGCATTTACACCTGGCCCCGCAATCATTGCCACCTGCTGGTTGGTAAGAGGCGCAAATTTATTACTGCCGAGGTCGCTGCCCTGCGTGGCAGAACCGGACCGCAATGAATGAACGATCACGGGATATTTCGAAACGGCCTGCTGCATCAATTGATGCAGCCGTGCGGCGTCCACCGGTTGCGATTGCACCGGTATCATGATCGTTCCATAATTGAACTTCCTGCTGTTTCCATTCACCACCATCGAAAAGGTATTAGTGGCTACCCTGGCCTGCAGGTTGTTGTTCAATAGCTCGTTTAGGACCGCGGGCGCATAAAATTCATTCCACTCTAACAGGTATGCATAATCGCTTTTATCAACGCTTCGCTGTCCATCGGCAATGTCCATCACCGTTGCGCCCTGCAAACCGGGATTAAATGCCGCGGCGGTCAATTCGGCATACGGTAATCCAAATGCAAGCGGCATTGTCCAGGAAGTGATGTCGTAAAACAAACTGTCTTTGTAATTAAGCGTTTTTTCAAAAATGGCTTTGATCAGCCGGTGCTGGGGCTGGTTGGCAGGCACCATATACGCTTTGCCTTTTTCAAATTCAAATCCATCTGCCTTCACATCGGCCCCCAACGCGTGAACGTTTATCTGGTGCCTAAGCAGCATCCTTACAAATTCGCCCGTCCTCCCATGGTCATGCTTGTCGCCAAACACGTAAGCCTTCACCGGCGCCGAAGCGGCTTCCGTCATCACACTTTTATAAAAATCCCTTTGAAAAGCCAGCAATTCCTTACGCAGCGATTTTGCCGCCTCCAACGTTGAAAGCGTAGTGGTAAACTGGTTTTTTATGGTGAATGGAAAACGCAATACGCCATTGGCGGTTTGCTGCGCATGCCCTCTCGACGAAGCCTGCTCGAACAAGATACCGATGGCGCCATTCACATCAGGATAGGTGGAACCCTTGCCGTAATAAAAATCATCATATCCCTCACGCGTATAATACAGCGACCCGATGCGGTCGAGGAATTGCGCATGAAACTTCCCGATCTTGTCCGTCAGTTCCTGGTTCTTTTCAGGCGTCAGCGGGTTTACCCGCGATGGAACGCCCGGTTGAAAAAAGAAGGTAGCGCCCGATCCCATTTCATGATGGTCTGTAAGGATATTCGGCTTCCATTCGTGGTATTTCTTCAGCCGGTTGCGGCTCTCTACGTGTACCGCCGGCAACCAATCGCGGTTAAGATCGAACCAGTAATGATTGAAGCGTCCACCAGGCCATACTTCATTAAACTCGCGGCTGTTAGGGTCCGTTACCAGGTTTTTGCCTTTGTGCTGGTTAACCCATGTTGCAAAACGGTTAAGCCCATCGGGGTTAAAAGACGGGTCGAATAATATTACCACGTTATCGAGCAATTCATCTATCTGGCGGCCACGTCCCGCTGCAAGGTAATAAGCGCTTACCAACGAAGCATTGGCGCCGCTGGCCTCGTTGCCATGAATGGAATGGCCGATCCATACCACGGCCGGCATATTGTCCACATTCAACGATGCCGAAGCGCCGGGATCACTTAGCTGCAGGTGTTGCTGCCGGATTTGTTCGAGGTTCTGATGGTTTTTTGGTGAAGTGATGATGAGCATGACCTGGGGCCTGCCTTCATACGTAAAGCCCATGTTTTCCAGCTTCACACGGTCCGGCGCGGCAGTGGCAATGGCCTTCATATAGTTTACCAGCCGGTCGTGCGTCACATGCCATTCGCCCACTTCGTGGTAAATAACATCCTTTGGCTTCGGAATGGCAGGGTTGTAGGTGATGCTGTCCGGCAGGTAATAAGAAAGGTCCTGGGCCAGCGATGCTCCTCCAATGAAAACGGCAAAAAAGCTCAGAAGTATTTTTCTCATATCGATAGTTAGTTTGTGAAGGCACCGAAGATAATATAGAATGATTTATAATCAGTAGGACCCTGCTGCACATAATCGTTTTTAATGATTATGATTGGGGCCTCAGTGCTTTCCCACTGCAGGCTCACTCGAATAACCAGCTGTTAATCTTCTCTGATACCCCGCTCAGTCTTCTTATATTTGCAGCTTAATTTCATTTGAAATGAGCCGTAAAGGAAAAGTTTTGGTGGCCATGAGCGGCGGTATAGACAGTACCGTTACTGCCCTCATGCTCAACGATCAAGGCTATGAGGTGGTGGGCATTACCATGAAAACCTGGGACTATGCAACCAGCGGCAGCAGCAAAAAAGAGACCGGCTGCTGCAACCTGGATAGTTTCAACGATGCCCGCATGGCGGCCGTGCAGCATGGCTTCCCGCATTTTGTGCTGGACATCCGCGAAGAGTTCGGCGATTTCGTAATTGAAAATTTCGTGGACGAATACATGGCGGGCCGCACGCCCAACCCCTGCGTAATGTGCAATACGCACATCAAATGGAGGGCCTTGCTGAAAAGGGCAGACGCACTGGATTGTGAGTTCATCGCCACCGGCCATTATGCAAATATTCACCAACATGCCAACGGCCGCCATTACATCAGCCGCGGCATAGATGAATTGAAAGACCAAAGCTATGTACTTTGGGGACTGCAGCAAGACCTGCTGGGCAGGACCTTATTGCCCCTTGGCACTTACCGCAAGCCCCAGATCCGCCAGATGGCATTGGACTACGGCTATCCCGAACTGGCCAAAAAAAGCGAGAGCTACGAGATATGTTTCGTTCCCAATAACGATTACCGCAACTTTCTCAAAAAGAAAGTAGACAAGCTGGAAGAGAAAGTAAGCGGCGGCTTTTTTGTGGACAAGCATGGCAAAATACTGGGCCCTCATAAAGGTTATCCATTTTATACCATCGGGCAACGCAAGGGGCTCGACATCGCACTCGGTAAACCGGCCTATGTAACGGCCATTTTGCCCGATACCAATACGGTAGTGCTGGGCGATGAATCGGACCTGGAGCAAAATGAAATGCTGGTGGGGCGCATTAACTGGATGAAATACGAAGGCGTTACACCCGGGTTTGAAGCCATTACCAAGATCAGGTATAAAGACAAAGGAAGCCTAAGCAACCTGTACCCCGGGGCCGATGGCGTAAGGGTGCGTTTTTATGAAAATGCCAAAAGCATCGCCCCCGGCCAAAGCGCGGTGTTTTATGAAGGAGACGACGTAATAGGCGGGGGAATTATCCAGCGTGGAAGCCTTGTGCACGCCGGGTAATCACCAACGTATTGATTATAAGCGCAGATAAATTATTCCAAAGGACTCCTTTGCAGACAGTTGCCGACAATATTCGTCGCGGAAAAGCGTTATTTTACATTAATTTCTATGAAGAAAATATTTACCCGGCTTACGCTCCTGACTGCCATCGCATTCGTATTCAGCCATTGTAAAAAAACGGCACAGTTCAATTCTGAACCGTTGGAAGATTATCTCCAGTTGCAGGTGGGTAAATACATCATTTACCGGCTGGATTCCATGAAGTTCGTGAACCTGGATACCGTTAAGGCAAGCTACCAGGCCAAAGACGAAATAGACGCTGCCATTACCGATAACCTCGGCAGGCCGAGCTGGCGCGTGGTACGCTATCTCCGCGATGTGGCAGGCACCCAGCCCTGGATGGAAGACCTTACTTATTACATCACTCCCACTAACGAAAGCCTGGAAGTGATCGAAAATAATTTCCGTTACCTCAAACTCAAGCTTCCCATCAACGAAGGGTTCAACTGGAAAGGCAACACTTACATCAGCCTTTATTCCAGCGATCCCGACTGGGACTATCGTTTCCTGGATGATTGGGATTACATGTATGAAAGCCTGGGCGAGGATTTTACAACGCTCATGGGCTCAGTTCCCAATACCATTACCGTAAACCAGCGCGATGAAGTGCTCGGCTTCCCCAATGACCCGCAGGGTTACAGCGAGCGCAATTTCGCATACGAAGTGTATGGCAAAGGCATAGGGCTCATCTACAAAGAATTCCTGCATTCCCAATACCAGCCGGTGAGCGGCGGCAACCCTGCATACCGCCAGGGTTTTGGTATTAAATTGAATATGCTGTCGCACAATTAACAAGGTATCGGGATATGCATAGCGGCTTCGCCTGTGCCTTATTATCATTATTTTTAGGTATGATTAAATATTCTACGCTTGCCTTACTGGTAACCTTATCATTTCTATCTGCTACTGCGCAGCATTCCCGGCAAATTGTTGTATTCAAGGATAAGAAGGGCACCCAGTCCACACTGGCCAATCCTTCCGCATATCTTTCCGCAAAAGCCATTGCACGCAGGACAAGCCAGGGCATAGCGGTCGATTCAACAGATCTCCCTATTTCACGCGACTACCTGGACAGCATAGCCGCAGTTCCGGGCGTGATCATTCTCAACAAATCCAAATGGCTGAACCAGGTGTTGGTGCGCATTACCGACCCCAATGCCATTACCAGGATCAATTCATTCCCATTTGTAAAATCAACCAGCGGCATTGCGCCCCGCGTAAGGCCGGGTTACATTTCAAAAAATATTATTGAAGAAGCGGAGCTTCCTGTTGACAACGCACGTCCATACGGAACTGCGGGCGTTGACCTGGATTATGGCGGCACGGTGAACCAGATACGCATTCACAAAGGTGAGTACCTGCACAATCTGGGCTTTACGGGCCAAACCATTACCATGGCGATACTCGACGCGGGATTTTTGAATTACAAAACCAATCCTGCATTGGACAGTGTCCGCTTGCAGGGACGCATACTGGGCGAGTGGGATTATGTTGCCAATCACGCCAGCGTAAATGAAGACAACAATCATGGCGCGAATTGTTTTTCCATCATTGCATCCAACAGGCCGGGCATTATCGTGGGTTCCGCGCCGCATGCGCGGTTTTGGTTGTTGCGCACCGAGGACGTTTTTTCCGAGTATCCCATCGAAGAGCAAAACTGGGCCGTTGGCGCCGAGTTTGCAGACAGTGCGGGCGTAGACATGATCTCTTCTTCGCTGGGTTATTCTGATTTCGATGATCCTGCTTTTGATTATTCGCACGCCGAGCGCGATGGCAATACCTCCATTGTTACGAGGGCCGCTGACCTTGCGGCCAGGAAAGGCATTATTGTTATGAACAGCGCCGGCAATTCGGGTGCAAGCGCAAGCGACCTTCGATACGTGAATTGCCCTGCCGATGGAGACAGTGTATGCACTGTAGGCGCGGTAGACGTGAATGGCAATATTGCCAATTTTTCCAGTTGGGGACCGAACGGAGCGGGAAAATTAAAACCGAACATCGTTTCTGTTGGCGCAGGCACCGTATATGCTTCTACCGCGGGCAACCCGGTGGCGGGTAATGGCACTTCGTATTCCAATCCCAATGTAGCAGGACTGATCGCTTGTTTCTGGCAAGCCTTTCCGGAATTGAACAATATGCAGGTGATAGACGCGGTGCAAAAAAGCTCGCACCGGTATCTTACGCCAGATGCAAGATATGGTTATGGTATTCCTGATTTCAGGAAGGCATTTATCACCGTGCTGCAGCAAAGGGCTTCCGTAGTTGCCAATTTGCAAGCCAACAATTGTGCGGCCTCTATTTCGTGGCAGAGTAAAGACAACAATACAATGCAATACAGGTTGCAGCGCAGGTTGTCTACAGATACGGGTTTTATCACCATTCATACCGTTACCGGCAGCGGCGTAGATTTTCAAACCAGGAACTACCTGTATGTAGATAACCTGAAAGATATTTTGGGCAATGTGCAGTACCGGGTGCAACAGGTGGTGACTGCCGATACTACTGTCGTGCTGGGCACAAGTGCTGTAACTGTTGTGGACGTATGTACTTCATCCATGACACCGGTGATAACTGTATCTCCCAATCCTGTGCGTGGAAACATACTTAGGATCAGCATTTCATCCGGCATATCCTTACCGCAGACAGAAATAGTAGTTGTAAATATGAGAGGGCAGATAGTGAAGCGCATCCGAAAGGCTTTGCCGCAGGGAATTTCGGTGCAGGAAGTCGGACTGGCCAATCTTGCCGCAGGCATGTATGTAGTAAAAATATATAGCGGAAGCGAAGAAATATTTACCACGAAGATCATCAAGTAAAGCTTGCTGCAAACAAGGTATCGGCTTTTTGATCATATCCTTTCAACACTTCCATTCTTTCGGGCTGCAATGAAAACTTATCACGGATGAAGTCTACCGCATCTACATTTTCTTTTTTAAAAACCGAACAGGTGATGTAAACGAGCCTGCCATTTTTTGCAAGGTGGGGAATGATATTGGAGAGAATTGTCTTTTGCAACACGGCGTACTGTTCGATGCGGTCAGGATGAAAGAAAGCTAACTGTTCCGGTGTCCTGCTCCAGGTACCGCTTCCGGAGCAGGGCGCGTCGCAAATGATGAGGTCGAAGCCAGTGGAAGAAATGTCAAGGGCGTCTCCCCTACCAACTGGTTTCTGAAAATCCGTTCTGGAATTTGGGCTTGATATATCTGGTGTTAGCCCCGCACCGGGCTCCCGAAAAGGCCGGTTGCCACCGGTTGCGAGGTCAATGACCAAAGCACGATAGTTTTTTACCCCGGCCCGCGCAAACCGTGCCTTGAGATTTTGAATGATCGATTCGCGTATGTCCGATACCGTTAGCTGAATGCCTGGGAGAAGATCATATGCCAGTATCGATTTGCCCCCGCTTGCGGCGCAACAATCCCAGGCAGAAAGACTGGTTTGAAAAGATTCTCCCCGCTCCGCAAAAATGCCTTTCTTAGCAACAGTTTGGTTTGCCTGCCCCAAATCGGTTTTCGGGGGGAAGGTTCCCTCCTGATGGACCTGCGCTGAAAAGTTGGCGGCAAAAAAACTGCCGGTGTTCTGTGAATTGAGGTCCTGCACCACCGCTTCGCTATCTAACGCTATCACCTCATCGATTTTTGAAGTGTTGGGCAAGGATACGCACGTTGGCGAAATAGCAGTGAAGCTGATGCCGCCACGCCGTAATTTTTCACGGACATTTGATTCTTGTCCCGGCCGCAGCCTAAGAAAAAGATCGGGTTGCACAAGAAATGACCTGCAAAAAGCCTCATGATCGATGCCTTCACTCAATTCACTCTTCCAGGGAAAGATGTCCTGTATTGAAAAATGAATGCCTGACTGGTTCAGCACCGATATCTTTTCATCAATAGTAGACCCTATTTGCGCATTCCACTCAGGCCTTGCGTGTTGCAGCAACTCATCGGGGTGAGCGCTGCAAAGAAATAAACCTGTTAATACCCTTTCCTCCTTTGGTAACGTTTGCAAAGATTGCCCCAACCGGAAATAGCAATAGCACAAATGCGCAATCCGCTTCCTGTCCTTCGATCCATATTTTTTATGCTGTGCGAAAAATGACTTCGCAAAGATGCTGAAAGGCATTTCGCCCCGGTATTGCTCGAGCAATTGAACGGCAGTATTAAGATGGGAAAAGTGTTTCAGCATCACCAAGGGAATCACCTTTAGCCATTATTTCTTTCATACGATTGAGTAAGTCCACGACTCTTTGCAACAACGGGTGATTTTGCTGCGAATAGTATATAACTGCTTTTTCAAGATTAATTTTCGCGTTCAAATAGTCTTCCTGTTTACCGTACAAAACCCCTACTCGAAAATAAGTGTTACCCAAGGTATACACATTTCCGACCTTTTCTTTCCATTCCAGAGCCTTCTTATAATTTTCTAAAGATTTTGCCCACTTGCCTTGTTCCTCGTAAACTATGCCTATTTGGTGATAAGTGCTGCCTATATCATATAGATTTTCAGTTTTTTCTTTCCACTGCAATGCTTTTCTATAATTCCTAAGAGATTTTTGCCATTGCTTTTGATCTTCGTAAACCATGCCCATTTGATGATAAGTCCCTCCAAGTTCATACTCATCATCTGCCCTTTTATACAACTGTTGTGCCTTTTTATAATTTGCAACGGCCTTTTCCCATAATTGTTGTTTTTGATAAACCATGCCTATTTGATGATAAGTATGACCGGATTTATATTCATTCCCTACTTTTTTGCGCCATGCTAATGCCTTTTGATAATTTTCAAGAGATTTCGACCACTTGCGTTGTTCTGCATAAACCATACCGATCTGATGGTAAGTGCTTGCTAGGTCGTAATCATTGCCTGTCTTTTCCTTCCACCGTAATGCTAGCCGGTAATTCCGAAGCGATTTAGCCCATTGCTGCTGCTCCATATACACGCTCCCCAATTCATGATAAGTACTTCCAAATGCATATTCATCGCCGATTTTTTTCTTTAATTCTAATGCCCTTTGAAAATTAAATAATGCTCTTTCCCAATCGCGTTGCGCAGAATATACCATACCTATCTGATGATATGTACCTCCGAGATCCTCATCGTTTCCAACCTGTTTATAACTTTCTAATGCCATCTGATAGTTTGACAGGGCTTGCGTCCAGAGTCGCTGTTGTGCATAAACCATTCCAATCATGTGATAAGAGTCACCCAATGTATACGTGTCACCGATTGTCTGCTTTAATACCAAAACCTTTTTGAAGTACTCCAATGCTTGCTTCCACCGATGCTGTTCCCAATAAACTATCCCTATTTGATGGAACACAGCAACTAAATTGGCATCGCCAATGCTAAATTCCAACACTTTATTATAACATTCCAAAGCGAGACTGTGCTTTGAATATGCCAAATATAATGTTGCCAACTCAAAAAATAATTGACCCTCCATACCAGCGTCAATCTTATCATTCAGTGCGATTGCCTTTTTCAAGGATTCTTCTGCCTCGGCAAATCTAAATGCATCTCTAAACTCCTTGCCAAGCAAAAGCAACAATCCAATTTTATCTTTTATAATTCGCGCACGATCTTCATAGTGTAAACTTAGTCGTTCCCAGGTCGCTTCTAATTGCTTAATACGTTCTAGCCGCTCTGGTATTTTCCCCCTTTTTTGAACTTCACCATAAGAAATTGCTTTCTCAGCAACTTCTAAATTTTCAACCTCTTCATCAAACACAAATCTTTTTGAAAGCCAATGCATAAAGTCAGGAGCCTTTTTTCGAAGTTCATTGTCGAAGTCTCTACCTATCCACAAAATCACAATAAAAGGTTGCCGAAAAAGCAATTCTCGCTCAAAATTCAACTGTGCTATTAACTCAGAGTATTCAACTTTACCATCCGAAGTTTTATAAACACTATGTTCCAAACCAGTAATATTGACAAGAAATTCCACCGGGGATGATTTCAATATTTTAGCTGGCAACCTTTCCTGTAGTGCCTTAAAAAGCGAAGTATAATGATAAGGAGTTAGGTCAAGGTCATAAAAGTTATACTCGTGTAAATGGTCTTTTAAAAATCTATAGATATCTTTTCGTTGCTTTTCATTAGCAGTTACTACAATTGCTAAAGTGCCGCTTTCCCTTTCAGAAAGAGTAAACAACATCTCATTTTTAAGTTGCTTTTCATACTCCTTGTTCACTATTTCTCCATCCATTTTTTAAAATCAGGGTAATTTTTTAAAAGAGGATTGATTTCGGTCCTCCCATTGTATTTCAACAAGATAAGCATGTACAACAACTCACCTATATTATCGTCTGCGGGTCTATAATCGCTGTCTTTCAATGCTTTAAAATGATCTTCCCGTAAGTATTCCCACAGATACTTACCTAATGTTGAAACGGCGGCTTCGACATGCTTCCTATTTATTTTTTGACCCAATGATTTTTTTAAGGACTCATAGACAACATGAAACAGTTGACGAATACATCCTCCTGAAAAGTCAATACACAGATCAAGCGCTTCCTCATCAATAAAAATAGAAGTGTCGACTCTTTTTCCAATAATTCGCTGCATTAACTCTCGAGCCTTATTATTGTTTTCCAATTTGATCATTGGAACAATATAGCGATTAGTAAACTTGTATGGCGCTTTTTCTATTTGGAAGTGTGCTATAATTGGAACAGCAATCACCATGTTTAAATTAATCTCGGATACTATATTTCCATTTTTTACAAATAAATCTTCATACACCTCATGTCGAATTTTTTCAGAACCGTCAAAAATAAATAATATATCACGTCCAAATCCAGCATCTTCCAGGGCTATTCGAATATCAACGAGTTCAGCATTAAAATTGTTTATCAATGAAAGTGTATTCTGTTTAATCTCTTTCCGAATGGTGACAGATGTTTCATTTTCTCCACTAAATACCTCTTTGAAAGACGCTTTTCCGCCAAATCCAAAAAGTCTAAATCCTGCTTCAGCTCCAGCTTCAAGATTGGATACAGACTTGTCTTTATCTATAACGATTTTTTCAGTTTTCCCAGGCATTAATTTCTCGGCCAACTTCTGTAATCTCTCATACCCACCCTTATTTTGAAGCGTTGTTAGCTTCTCAATTAGCTTGTGAATCAGTAAACTAAAAAAATCCGCATACTGAAAAGAACCTACTTCTACTTCCTGCTCTAAGTCGATAAAGATTGTAAAATATCTTTCAGGATGTGTCAATTCCTTCTCAATTCTCCGTAATTCAGCGGATTTACCGCTACCTCGATGTCCCGAAAAAATGATCTTAACATAATCAGACGATACTTCAAAATATTTAGTGTTTTGAATATAGCCAAGATCAAAATATAATTCATGCAAGTAAGCCTGTTCGCGAACCTCATCAAGAACCACGTATAAGTGATTCTCATCAAAAAGATCGGGCTGAAATTCAGGCTGCAAAACAACCTTGGCTTCGCTTATAGATTTAACTGGGTAAGCGTATGATCGCCGAGATATAGCCATATCTAATCTTTGGAGTAATTTAAAGATAAAAAATTCAGAAAGAATTTATCGCGCTCAAATCGATATACATAGGATTTACTGTATATAATTATAATTCCAACAGCGTTTTGACCGGGTCTTTGCCAAACAGCAACAGCTCCGGATTCTCCAGCAACTCCTTCACGCGCACCAAAAAGCTTACCGATTCACGGCCATCGATAATACGGTGGTCGTAGCTTAGGGCCACATACATCATGGGCTTTATCACCACCTGGCCGTTCAGGGCCACGGGGCGCTCCTGTATTTTGTGCATTCCCAATATTGCGCTCTGGGGCAGGTTGATGATCGGCGTGCTCATGAGCGAACCAAAAACACCGCCATTGGTAATGGTAAAGGTGCCCCCGGTCAGCTCTTCCAGTGATAATTTATTATCGCGCGCCTTACCGGCCAACTCTATCACTTTCTTTTCTATTTCGGCCATACCCAGGCTTTCTACATTGCGGATGACCGGGACCGTCAGTCCGCGCGGAGTGGACACAGCGATTGAAATATCGCAATAGTCGTGGTACACCAATGAATCGCCATCGATATATGCATTGACCGCGGGCCATTCTTCCAGCGCAATGCTGCAGGCTTTTGCAAAAAAGCTCATGAATCCCAATCCCACGCCATGCACTTCCTTGAACTTGTCTTTGTATTTGGTTCGGATGTCCATGATGCGGCTCATGTCCACTTCATTAAAAGTAGTGAGCATGGCCGTTGTATTTTTTGCCTCCACCAGTCTGCGTGAAATGGTCTTGCGCAACTGCTTCATTTTCTCGCGGCGCTCATTGCGGCTGAAGAGTTCCTTGCCGGCCGGACGGCCGGGATGTGTAAGAGCGGCCAGCACATCATCCTTTAAAATCTTTCCCTGGAAACCTGAAGGCGTTACGGAACGCGGGTCAACTTTTTTATCGGCAATAATGGCCGCTGCCACAGGAGATGCTTTGATATCGTTAGACGCGGTGGCTGGTGCTTCCGCAGGTTTGGCCTGTTGTTGCTGGGCTTTATCGGCGGGTGGTGCTTCCTTTTGAAACAGTTCCTGCGGTTTGGCGGCTGGTTTCTCGGCGGGCGCTTTTTCAGTGGTGGCTTTTTCCGCGGTGGCTTGCTCTTTGCCATTGGCCCCATTGGTAGGCTTTGCCGCCGCCTCGTCTATGCTGGCCAGTAAGTCGCCGATCTTCAATGTATCGCCTTCTTTGGCATTGGTCTTCAAAACCCCTGCTTTTTCAGCATTTACCTCGAAGGTTGCTTTCTCGCTTTCCAGCTCAGCAATCACCTCATCCCTGTTCACATAATCGCCATCGTTCTTTACCCATTTGAGCAAGGTGACTTCGCTGATAGATTCTCCGACTGTAGGGACTTTGATATCGACCATAATAATGAATTAGAATTAAATCGCGGATGCAAAATTAAATACTAAATACCGTATCAATTATTTCCAGTTGTTCCTGTGCGTGCACTTTTGCGAAGCCCGTTGCAGGCGCAGCGCTCGGTTGCCGGCTAATGACCCCGTAATTAATGCTCTTCAGGTTCATTTGCAGGTAAGCGGCGGCGCCCATGTTCAGGGGTTCTTCCTGCACCCAGAACCAGGTGGCCCGCGCATATTTCCTGTACAGGCCCTCCAATTGCTTCAGGGGTAAAGGATATAGCTGCTCTACCCTGATGATAGCAGTATCTGTATGATTTTCCTTTTGCTGGCGTTCGGCCAGGTCGAAATATATCTTGCCGCTGCAGAACAATACTTTCTTCACCTGCGTAGCATCGTTGATAAAAGGATCGTCTATTACCTCGCGGAAGCCTCCTGAAGTAAATTCATCCATGTGCGAATAGCTGCCCGCATGACGGAGGTTGGCCTTGGGTGAAAAAATGATCAGGGGCTTCCTGAACGGCCAGGTCAATTGGCGCCTGAACGCATGAAATAAATTAGAAGCAGCGGTGATATTGACAACAACCATGTTCAGCTCGGCGCAGGATTGCAGGAAGCGTTCCGGCCTGCCGCTGCTGTGCTCGGGGCCTTGCCCTTCGTAACCGTGCGGCAACAACAGCACGAGGCCGTTCATGCGGTTCCATTTTTGCTCCCCGCTGCTGATGAACTGGTCGATGATGATCTGCCCGCCGTTCATGAAATCACCGAACTGTGCCTCCCATAATACCAATGCATTGGGATTGGCTAACGCGTACCCATATTCGAAACCGAGCACGCCATATTCACTCAGTAACGAGTTGTATATTTTGAAAGTGCCTTTGGCGCCGGCGAGGCGGCTAAGGCGGTTATACGCTTCATTGGTGTTTTCGTCCTGCAGCACCGCATGGCGGTGGCTGAAAGTACCCCTGCGCACATCCTGCCCGCTCATGCGAACGTCCTTTCCTTCGAGCAGCAGGCTTCCATAGGCCAACAACTCAGCCGTGGCCCAATCTACCTTGCTTTCTTCATTGAACAACTTTACTTTATCGTTCAATATTTTTTCCACCTTGCGCAATGGCTTGAAGTTCTCCGGCCATTGCATGATGCTGTCGAATATATTCCGGAAGTCTGCTTCTGAAATGGCAGTAGCCGGCGACTGATCAAAATCTTCGGGGCTTGCTTTTCTTAAGCTGCGCCACCACAACTCGGGTTGCTGGTAATTGTAAGGAAGCGGGTTTTGCTTTACATCGTCCAGCCTTTCCTGCAGGTCGGCCCAGAATTTCTGCTCCATTTCCTTCGCCAGTTGCTGCGCATCGGGTTCACCGTTTTCCATCAGGAATTTGGTGTACACTTCACGTGGGTTGGGATGCTTTTCTATCAGGCCGTACATATATGGTTGCGTGAACTTGGGATCATCGCCTTCGTTATGCCCATGGCGGCGGTAGCAAACCATATCTATAAAAATATCTGAATTGAATTCCTGGCGGTAGCGTGTGGCGATGTCAACGCATTTTACCACGGCCTCGGCATCGTCGCCGTTTACGTGTATGGCCGGTGCCTGGATGGCGCCAGCCAGTGAAGTACAATAATCGGAGCTGCGCGCATCATCGAAATCGGTAGTAAAGCCGATTTGATTATTGATGACAAAATGAATGGTGCCACCGGTATAATATCCTTTCAGCGCGCTCATCTGCAATACTTCGTACACCACGCCCTGCCCTGCCAACGATGCATCGCCATGGATCAGTATCGGAAGGATGTGATCGTATTCGCGGCGATAGAGCACGTCGGCCTTGGCCCTTGAAAAGCCGACCACAACGGGGTCAACCGCTTCCAGGTGCGAGGGATTGGCCATCAATTTCAGGTGAATGGTTTTACCGGCGGGAGTCTGGATCTCACTGCCGTAACCCATGTGGTACTTTACATCGCCGCTGCCCATGGTTTGGTCGGTGGGCGATTTACCTTCGAATTCGCTGAATATCTGCTCATAGGTCTTGCCCATGATATTGGCCAGCACGTTCAACCTGCCGCGGTGGGCCATGCCAATCACCACTTCCTGCACCCCGTGCTCGGCTGCTGTATTGATGATGGTATCAAGGGCAGCGATAGCTGTTTCCCCGCCTTCGAGCGAAAACCTTTTTTGGCCGATGTATTTGGTATGCAGGAACTTCTCGAACATTACGCCCTGGTTGAGCTTTTCCAGGATGTGCCTTTTTTTCTCGATGGGCAAAGGCTTGATAAAGTTCTTCTCCATTTCATTGGTCAGCCAGTCGACTTTGCGCTGGTCGCTGATGTATTTGAACTCGATGCCTACATGGCTCGCGTAGCATTTTTGCAGGTGGTCAAGGATATTCCGCAGTTTAGTGGTCCCCAGGCCTATCAGGTTGCCCGCATAAAATTCGCGGTCAAGGTCCTCATCCGTAAGGCCGAAAAAGCCGAGGTCGAGGTTGGCGCCCCTGTCTTTCCGCTGCCGGATGGGATTGGTTTTGGCGATCAGGTGCCCTTTATTGCGGTAGCCAAGGATCATGCGGTATGCTCCCAGCTCTTTTTTAAAGTCGATGCCCGGCGTTTTGCCTTCTGCCGGTGCCGCCGTGGTTTCCGGGGCGGGCTTTTCGGCGGCCTCGGCTTTTGAGCCTCCATTGGCTTCGGCCAGGCCGTGGGATACGGCAAAATCAAAGCCCTCGAAGAACTTTTTAAGCTCGGGGTCTACGCTCGAGGGGTCTTTCACAAAATCCTGGTACAGATTTTCAATAAAAGATGGATGGGAATTGGTGATATACGAAAAGTCTTTCATTTCAGCCTGTTTCTTATTCAAATGGGGAATGCAAATATCGCTTATAATATCGAATTTGCGCGATTCAGCTGTGAGGGGCTATAAAGCTAAAAGTCAAAAGTTTAAACTGAAAAGTCGAATCGACAACTGGTTTCGGTGACCATGTTTTAACTTTTAAAGTTTTGACTTTTAACTTTAAATACCGCCTTCAATTTTTTGGAACTTACGCCGGTCAGGCTTACCTTTGCCGTCCTAAAATTTCACTATGGCTAATCATAAGGCTACCAAGAAAGATGTGCGTCAGGCAACCAAGCGCAGGGAAAGGAATAAATATTATGGCAAGACCACGCGTAATGCCATCCGTGAGCTCCGCTCCACTACCGATAAAAAAACAGCCGGTGAGCAATTGCCCTTAACCATATCCATGATCGACAAGCTGGCCAAGCGCGGCATCATCCATAAGAACAAGGCCGCTAACCTGAAGAGCAAGCTGACAAAGAAAGTAACCGCAACCGCGTAAGCTTTCCATCAATATATTTTAGATCCCCTTCCGTTTGCGAAGGGGATTTTTGTTTGTATACCGGAATACATCCGATGCTGCTTCCAGCTACCCCCGCATTCCGGAAACTCCCGGTTATCCATCAAGTCTACTAAAATTGCCCATTCTCCAGATATTCGGTCATATAACAGGCCACCGTTCTCATTCATACAAAACTTTGCCTGACGTGACCGAATTTGATTTTTAACCTATAACTTTTCAACTTCAAATTCGACGAAATATTTAACATGAAAACGCTTCTAGTCTTGCTGGCACTGTCCATTTCAGTTCATCTCCATGCCCAAAACATTACAACGCTGTATGAACAATCCGGCGGCAACGAATCCCCGGATTACCACAACATCATCAGTTGGTGGACAAAGCTCGACGCACAGGCATCGCAGGTAAAAATGCTTACCATGGGGCCCAGCGACGCAGGCTTTCCCTTGCACCTCGTAATCGTGAGCAACGATAAGGATTTTGACCTGGCCAGCCTTCGCAGGAAGAACAAGCGCATCATTTTAGTCAATAACGGCATCCACCCCGGAGAGCCGGATGGTATCGATGCCAGCATGCTGTTGGTTCGTGACATCGTAGTAAATAAGATCAAGCTCCCTGACAACATTGTGCTTGCCATTATTCCGGTATACAATATCGGCGGATGCCTTAACCGCAGCCCGTTTTACCGCGTCGATCAAAACGGGCCGAAGGAGTTCGGTTCCCGTGGTAATTCGCAAAACCTCGACCTGAACCGCGATTTCATCAAATGCGATTCAAGGGAGGCAAGGTCTTTCGCGGGCATCTTTCATTTATGCGATCCCGATGTCTTCGTAGACAACCATGTAAGCAATGGCGCAGATTACCAGCACGTGATGACCCTCATCGCCTCGCAGCACAACAAATTGGGCGGTGTAATGGGACAATATATGAACACGGTTTTCGAGCCCGCCTTATATGCTTCGATGAAACAAAAAGGATACGACCTCATCCCCTATGTAAGCTCCTTCGGTGATTCTCCTGACAATGGCTGGCCGGAATTTTTAGAAGGGCCCCGCTACAGCAGCGGTTATGCATCCCTGTGGCACAGCTTTGCATTCGTTCCGGAAACGCACATGCTGAAACCGTACGACCAGCGCGTGAAGGCCACGTACGAATTGATGATGAGCTTTATCGAATTCACAAGCAGGAACAGCGAAGGCATTCGCAAGGCGCGCGAAGAACAAAAACGCGCCGCAAAGACTGCAACGGAATTTCCCATCGGCTGGACGGTAGACAGAAGCAAATACTCAGACCGTCTTTATAAAGGATATACCGCCGGCCGCAAGCCCAGCGAAGTATCGGGATTGCCGCGTTTGTACTACGACCGCAGCAAACCGTATGAAAAGACCATTAAATTCTTCAACTTCTACCAGCCTAAATCACATATCAAAAAACCCCTGGCTTACATCATTCCGCAGGGATGGTGGAAGGTGATCGACCTGTTGAAAATAAACAAGGTGCAGATGCGCCAGTTGGGAAGAGACACCACGATAGAGGTGGAAGTATACCGGATAGATGACTACAAAACCGCCCCACGCCAGTTCGAGATGCACCATCCTAACAGCGAGGTAAAGACCAGTTCCCGCATGCAGACCATGACATTCAGGAAAGGCGATTATTATATTCCCATGAACCAGGTGGCCAACCGCTTTTTAGTGGAAGTGCTGGAACCTACTTCCGATGATTCTTATTTCGCCTGGAATTATTTCGACGGCATCCTTGGACAAAAAGAAGGTTTCAGCAGCTATATGTTCGAGGAAACCGCCACCGAAATATTAAAGAACAATCCCGATCTTAAAACGAGGCTGGAGCAGCGCCGCGCAACAGACACCACGTTTGCAAAGAGCGCATCGGCGCAATTGGGTTTTGTATACCAAAACTCACCTTATGCTGAACCGGATTTTTTGCGGTATCCTGTGTATAGGGTCATTAGTCAATGAGTCATTAGGTCATCGGGTCATTGACTTAATGACTAATGACCTAATTCAGTTGTTGTCTCGCCGCTAATCTTCTTGCTATAAAGACCGTACTAAGAATAATCAACACGCTCAGGTATCCAACCCAATTGTAATGATGGAGCTTACCGCCCGCATCTTTTACCACTATCATGCCCGCGATTAACGAAGCCATGCCGGTAAACAATTGCTGAAAGCTGGAGTTAAAGCTCATGAACTGTCCTCGTGTTGCCGGGTCCACCACGGTACTGATCATGGCTTGTGCGGGGATATTGCGGCCGGTGGAAAAAGTGAACCAGAATCCCATTACCACCAGCACATAATAAAAAGGTATGCGCGGCATATTGGTGATCAGGAATACAGGTATGAGCGAAAGGAACAGGCAAACGATGAAGATTCGGAACTTGCCATATTTGTCGGCCATGCGCCCGATAATCGGGGAAGCGGCAAATGCACACAAACCACCTACCACGTATATCAAGGGTATCTGTTTGCTGGTAAACCCTACATTGAATTCCATATAAGGATTTACAAACGGGATGATCAGGAAATGACCCATCATCAGCAAGCCGGACAACAACAGCGCAATTACCTGGCTTTTGTTGCTTAGCACATTGCCCAGCACTTTCCAAACCTCGGGACGGCCCACCTGCCGCTCTACGCCTTCCATATGCGAGGTCATCGGCGGCAGGTACTTAACAATGAGCGGAAGAATGAGGAGGCCTAGTATGACAATGAAAATAAACGGCGCGTGCCAGCTTATAAGCTCGGCAAGGTACAGGCTAAGCGGTATGCCTACAACCGATGCAACAGAGAAAGCCATGAAGATGGTGCTCATGGCCCGGCCTCTTTTTTCGTATGGGAATGTGTCCGCGACAATGGACAATACCTGCGCGCCTATCAGTCCGCCAAATAAGCCGGTGAGGATGCGCGCCGCCATTAAAAAATATGGATCGGGTGCAATGCCGCAGCAAAGGGTACCAACCAGGAAACCGGAATAAGCAAACAACAGTACTTTTTTTCGATCGTACCTGTCAACGTAAAATGCGGAAGCAATACCTGCTACGCAGGCAGTAACGGGATATGCCGCTACGATCCAACTGAAGAGCTGAGGAGAAATGCCAAAGTATTTTATCAGGGAATTGCCCAGCGGCATCATCACCATAAAATCCAGGATGTGTGTAAAGTTCAGTCCGGCCAGTATTATCAATATCATCCGCTCCTTCTTGTCCATAACCTATGCTTTGGGGAGCGCAAAGGTCGGAAAGATGCTGCAAAAGACCTAATAAACCGATCACCGAATGCGGTGATATTGCATTACTGGAAAAGTTCCGCTAATTCCTCATTGTAGTTGAAGTTCACAATGGTCCAGCCTTGCGCGCCATTGTACAGCGTGAAATCGAATTTGACATAGAACCTTTCAAATTTCAGCAGGTAATATCTTTTGGCCAGCACGTCCTTGATCTTCTTCTCCTGGATAAACTCGTACGAAAGTATTTTGCCATAGTTCCCCACCATTATCACCATGTGGCCTTCTATAGTGGCTTGCATCTTATCAATGGTTTCGCCGGGAATCACAGAATTCAGCTTAAGCAATGCAATGCCTTCAGCAACTTTGTTATCCTTAAAATATTGCATGTACTTTTCGCATACCGCATCCACCTTGGTTTTATCCTTCGAAGATTGTCCATAGGCAGCCATTGCCATTACACATACCAATAAGGTACAAATTACTCTCGCCATAGCTTTAGCTTTTAAGCTGAAGCAAGCGGCGGCAAGGCCACCTGCTTCAAAATGATTGATTATTACTGCACCACTTTAATCGTGCCCCCGCCATGGTAAGAATGATATTCTCCATTATACATGGCATCGGCACTTACGGGTCCCATTTTGTATACGCCCGGCGACACCGCACGCACCGCATAATAATACGTCTGCAATGCCTTGCCAAGGTCCACGAACAGGTGAATGCGGTCGTCCCGTACGTCCAGCGAAACCGGTGTATCAGATTCCTTGACCCAATCCATTCCCGGTATCTCTTTTGTTCTCGGGTTTTCGATTTCAAATCCCGCGGGCAGCAGGTCGGTGATCACGATGTTCTCGATTTCGCCCGAGAAGGATTTTTCCAATGTTACTTTCACGATGATCAGGTCGTTCTGTGAGAACGTATTGCCTGAGATCATGCGGCCATTGCGGTCGTAAAACTGGCGGCGCACTTTAATATAGCTGTCTTCTTCCTTATAATCGCCACTAACGCTGATGCCTTCGCTCTCCCAGAAGTAATACAATTGCCCTTCGCCCTTTGTAACCACTTCCACGCTTGTTCCGCCCAATTGTTGTTGTGATAATTTCACCGGCTTTCCGTTGACCTTTCCTACGGTCTTGCCATTCACTTTCACTTCTGCGGTTACATTGCTATTGCTCGCACGCCTTGCCATTTTGCCCAATCCCAAAAATCCGAACGATGCTTCCTGCGTGCTGAACCATCGCCTTTGCTTAAGCTTGTCGGCAACATGCCTGGCCATGATGCCGATCTGTGCATTGGTAGGATCGGAATCGATCAGTGCATTCAATGCAATGGCTTCATCGCGGATGTCTGAATAAAAGCTGCCGCCGGTTTCGGGGATGGATACTTCGCCGCTGAACGATGTGGGCAATAACTCCTGGAATTTTTTCCGGTCGCCTGCTACCGCATATGCAGCAGACAGCAGGTATTTCGCATCGAGGCTAAGCAATGCAGGGTTTGCCTTATAGTAGTTCATGGAACTTACCTGCGGCTTGCCTGCCAATGCCAGTACGTACAAGCTGTAGGCAACTTCCTTGGGAGCTATTTTCTTGCGCTGATCCCGATTATAATAATACATGATGGTTTCTTTATTGCGCAACCTGTTGATGAGGTAGGTAAAGATGGGTTGCAGCAATTTATCGTCTACTTCAAAACCTGCTTTCTTTGCTTCCAGCAGGAAATGCGCTGCATATACCGATGCCCACCAATGCTCGGTGCCTTCGCCGTCCCACAAAGTGATGGCCCCGTTGAACAGTTGCCGCATCTTGATCTTGCGGATGGCCTCCTGTACATTGGATATGGAAGTTTGCTTACCTGCTTTCAGTTGTACCAGGTCGGCAAGGTCGCTGAAATACAATTGCGGGAAGGCAGAGGAAATGGTTTGTTCTGTACAACCATAGGGATATTGCACCAGGAAGGACAGTTGCTTGCCCAGTTCCATGGCGGGCGACCTGCTGATGACGAGTTCATAATCCGCGCTGCCTTGCAGGAAATCGCTGGTGCCGATGTTGATGCGGTCCGTACGATTGCCCTGTATTTGTCCGCTACCCGTAAGCTTTTGCAGGGTAGATGCGGGCCGCACACTGATCTCGGTTTCGTCGGTGAATTTTTCTCCGAGCCCCTGTACCTGCACGTTTACTTTCGCCACCCCAACCGCAGGAGCAGCCACCAATTTGAATTCCGCCCTGTTCTCACTATTCGGTGAAAGGTTCACCGTTTGTTGTCCACCGCCCACTACTCTCAATGGTGCCGTAACATTAAGGTTGGCAATTGCAGTAGTAGATTTATTGGTTGTATTGGTAACCGTTACGGGCACGGTTACGGTATCACCCGGACTTAGGAACCTTGGCAGGGCGGTGCTAAGCACCAATGGATCCGCCACGGTCATAGCCGATTCGCCAGAACCAAAGTTTTCATTTTTATATACGACAGCCATCAGCCGCACTTCGCCGCTGAATTGGGGTATGTCGAACTCGAACTCTGCCGTGCCGCTGCCATTTGCTTGTGCAATACCGCTCCAGTAAGAAACTACCTTAATGCGTTTTGCCGGCATGGGGTTTACGCGCTTTTCCATTTCAGCCCCGTCGCCCCCGGTGCTGCTCAGCCTTGCTCTTACTTCGGGGAACAACAATGGATAAATATCGTAAGCATCCACCTGCAATGCGCGCTTCGCGTAGAAGTGACCGTAAGGATCAGGCGTTTTAAAATCACTTATCTGCAGCACGCCATTGTCGACGGCCGCCAGTGTTACATAGCTGTTAGGCTCTGTGTTAACGCGCACTTTCTGGTGTGTGCGGGAACGTACGGATTTACTCGCCACTATTTCCACGGGCAGCTTCCGGCTCCGCTCTTCTACCCTGATGCTCTGGAAACCGTGGGCCACAGTCAATGGGATGTCGCTGGTCTCGTGCGGCTTTATCAGCGTGGCCGTAATGTATATATTGGGCAAATGCTCTGCACTCAGTTTAAGGTCCATGGTGGCAGAACGTTTTTCTACGTTGATGTATTGATAAGAAACCACCTTATCGTTTTCCAGCGTTACCAGCAGCCTGCCGCTAAACGGTGTTTTAAATAACAGCTTCACGTTTTCGCCGGTAGCGTAAGATGATTTATCAGGCTCGATATCGATATTTCCCTCGGTATTTACTTCGAATGAAGTGGCGTCGCCGCCCCACCATCCATAGCTGTAAAATCTTTTGCTGATATAGCTGGCGGCGCCGGGCAGGGATATGCGAACTTCATATTCGCCGGGCGAGCGGGGAACGAAAGGATAAAAGCTGTTCTCGCCATTTACTGTAAGGCGCTGCAAAGACACTATGATATCCTCTTCCTGCGATTCGTACCGGAAATAATCTCCGTTGCGCGTAAGGATGGTGCGGTATTCGTGCTTGATCACTTTCACTTCTGCCTGGGCCCCGCTCAATACCTGTTCATCTTTGTTCAGGGCGATAACAGGGAACCGCACCGCCTGGTTCAGCGGATAGTACCAATAACCATCATCCGCAATACCGAAAAACGTACTTTGCGTATATACATTAACGTTTGAGCTCCTGCTGACAGGCCTGCCGGTTTCGTCGAACACGGTGGCATAAAAAGTGGCTTGCAGCAATCCCATGTTCCTGTATTCTTCGGGTATCTCGAACACCTCGGCGGCATTGCCCTGCGCGTCGGTCTTTCCTTCCTTCAATGCTTTGTCGTTGAATGAATTCTGGTTAGTGAGCGCAAAGGAATACTTTCCATATTTTTTGGGCGAGAAGGGCAGTTGCTTCAATTGCATTTCCGCCTCGTAATTGCGATTGGCTGCCGGGGGCCCGAAGAAATTAACGGCATTGATGTTAAGCGTTACGTCGTCCGCGGGTTTCAGGAACTGCTTATCGAGCTTGGTGCTGATCTTGATGCGGTCGGGCACAAATTCCTCGATATTGAAGTTCTTGCTTGCCAGCAATACATCATTGGATGTGTATACTTCCAATGAATAGCTGCCCGTAATTGCGGCATTGGATATGTCTACGTTCCCTTCGAGCGAGCCTTGCGCATTCAGGTTTTTGCGGAAGGTTTTCAATTCCTTTCCGTTGGGAAGCAGGAACTTTAGCTTTACGGGTATCTCTCCGGGGCTCTTCCACTGCAGGTCGCGGAGTATAACGGAGAAGTTCACCCGCTCTCCGGGACGGTAAATATCCCTTTCGGCATAAATAAAGGCATCGAGGCCGGTTGAATTGATGCGCTTGCCCTCCACTTCAAACCGCGAAGTGTTGACCCGGGAAGTACTGAAGGGCAGGTACGTGAAGTCGTCCGCCGTCTTCGCGATCACCATTGCCGGCTTAAAGCCTGCAAATTCTTTACGCGTAAACTCTACTTCAGCCACGCCTTCTGCATTGGAGCTGCCAATACCCAGCACCTGGTTGTTACCGCCATATACCACCACGTTCACATTATCCAGTGGCTTTGACGATTTGATGGAATTGGTAAATACAAAGATCTTATCCCGGCCCTGCTTGGCAATAAGGCCGATATCGGACAATGAAATATAACGGCTGTCGCTTACCCAAAAATCATCGGTCGAGCGCACGCGTATGTGATAAATGCCTTTGAAATCGTTCAGCCTGTCGGCAATGTTGAAGTTGAAAACGCGGCTGGCGCCCCGTTTGGGCAGGCTGCGCGTATCTATTTCCTGTTCATATATCACATCGCCCAAGGTTGCATCGCCTTCCATGTCTCCATTATAATAATACGAGCGGGCATAATAATATTCCTCATCCCCATCGCCTCTTCTGCCGGTTTCCTGTGGATAATAACCATAGCGGTGCGCGGCCATCAGGTTGCTCTCATATATTTTCGACACTACCACTTTCACCTTGGGCACGTTTACAATGCGCATCTCGATGTTCTTAGCGCCTTGCGCCGACAAATACACAGCCTTGTTGCTGGTAAAGCTTAAGGAAGGTTCCAGCTTTCCGAAGGCTACCTGGTTATAATGCTCTTCGCGCAGCACGCCGCCGATTATTCCGCGCAAACCTTTGGCGATGGTAAGCTCGTAGCTGTTCTCAGCATCAAAATTGTCGGAGCTGATCATAAATCCATCATCGGTGGGCTCCGCGCTGTACCGTATTGCAGGACTGAACTTGATATAACTGTTCAGGTTTTCGGGCAGCACCTGCTGGCTGGTCTTTATATATATGGTGCCGGAACTTCCATCGTGCTCGGACTGCACATCATTAATCAACAATACAAAGGGCGAAGGAATGCCGGATTTGGATTCGATGGTTTCAGGCGTTCCATTGCTTCCGCCTTCGGGAACCAGTCCCTTGCCGATCTTGATAACGGTTTCGTAGTCCTTATCCTGTACATTAAGGCCGGATACCTGCAGGCTTATTTTTGAATTATCGGAAGCGGTAATGAGCTTATAATCCACTTCCTTGCCTTCTACGTTTAGGTCCAGCTTTTCCTGCAGGGCGGCGGGTTTTATGGGATAATTGAAATACAGATCGATTTGCGGTACTGCGGTCTTGGACTGCGGATCGGGCAGCACCCAGGTTACATTGCTGTTTTCCAGTTTAAGATCAGGGGTGCGGAACTTCAGGTTGCCGCCTTTTTCGACAGAACCGTATCGGGAATGCTCCAGGATATCGTCTTTGATCTTTGCGGTATAGCTTGTGGCGGGTTGCAAGGGCCGGGATGGAGAAAATACCAGCTCGCTGGGGCTTTCCCAACGGAACCGGCCGGGTATCTTGGGTTCAAAAGATACGTATTCGGTAGAATCCCAGCGGTTGAGCAGGGAATCGCTGACAAGGGATTTACTGAACCTGAAAACGAGATTGCCTAATTGGGGAACTTCATCCTTGGCATTGGTATAGTCGAGACTAACGGTATGCCGGTTACAGGATAAAAAAAGAACCACCAGGGTGGTTGCAAGCAAAATTGAGTTACGCATATATAATTGGTTGTCGGAATCTGAAAAGTGAATGATTGTGTTAAAATACAACTTGTGCGCAAAAATTCCGGGAGGAATATTCTCACAATTGAAGAAAAACTGGAAATTAGTATTGAGAAGCTAAGGAGGCAGACTCGATGAGTCCATATAGAATTAAATTCTCCACGAAAGATACTATTAAAAAAATCAAACGTTACGTTAAAAGATTATTCGTTGCTGCTATTATTTTGTTCTTATTATTCCTGTTGCTGAATTGGATATTTCCCCTGCCCGACAGGATAGAATATTCCACTATTGTTACCGATCAAAAGGGAAATGTAATACATGCCTTCCTGACGAGGGACGAACAATGGCGGATGAAAACTACGCTGGAGGAGATTTCCCCTTTATTGCGCAAAACCATCATTCAAAAAGAAGACAGGCATTTCTATACCCATCCCGGCATTAATCCCTTTGCCATGGGAAGGGCTTTCTTTAATAACATCTTCCAATGGAAAAGGACCTCCGGCGCTTCTACCATTACCATGCAGGTGGCCAGGGCGCTGGAACCTAAACGCCGCACGTATGGCAACAAATTAATCGAAATGTTCAGGGCGTTTCAACTGGAATGGAAATACGATAAGGACGAAATACTGCAATTATACCTGAACATGCTGCCTTATGGCGGAAACATACAAGGCGTGAAGTCAGCCTCCATTCTATATTTTGGAAAGAACCCGGACCATTTATCATTGGCCGAGATCACGGCACTGTCCATCATTCCCAACCGTCCTTCCAGCCTCGTCATCGGGAAGGCTAACGATTCCATAGTGGCGGAACGCAACCGCTGGCTGCGCATATTCGCAAAGAACAAGGTGTTCACGCAAAAGGAAATTGAAGACGCGCTGCAGGAGCCGCTCACTGCCACCCGTGGCAGCGTACCGCGTATGATACCGCACCTGGCGTACAAGTTGAAAAGGCAGGGCAGCGACATCATTCATACCAACATCCGCCTGAACGACCAGATGAAGATCGAAAAGCTGGTAGAGGATTACGTGCGCACGCTTTCGCTGAAGAACATTCACAACGCATCGGTGGTAGTAATAGAAAATGAAACGCACCGGGTGGTGAGCTATGTGGGATCTGCTAATTTTTACGATACCACCGATGGAGGACAAGTAAACGGCGCCACCGCCATCCGGCAACCGGGCAGCACGCTGAAACCACTGCTGTACGGTTTATGCTTTGATGAAGGTTTGCTAACCCCCCGTATGATGATGACCGATGTAGCAGTGAACTATGCCGGTTACGCACCGGAAAACTATGACCGCAATTTTAATGGGTATGTCACGGCTGAATTTGCACTGGAGCATTCGCTGAACATCCCTGCGGTAAAGGGTTTGCGTTTGTTGGGAAAGGACCGGTTCATCAATGAGCTGGTTACGTGCAATTTTACCCAGGTAAAGAAGGACAGGCAAAAGCTGGGGCTATCCATGATACTCGGGGGTTGCGGCACTACCCTGGAAGAGCTCACGGGTTTGTACAGCATTTTTGCCAACGAAGGCAAATTCGTGCAGCCCTCGCTGATCAGGCAACCGGGAAAGGATTCAAAGCCTTCCAATCCGCATGCGCAAAGAATATTAAGTCCCGCGGCCACATTCATGATCAATGAGATCCTTTCAAAGATCAATCGGCCTGATTTTCCATTGAACTGGCAGAGCACGGAGCATTTGCCCAAGATCGCATGGAAAACGGGCACTTCTTACGGACGCAGGGATGCCTGGAGCATCGGGTACAATAAGAAATATACCGTCGGCGTATGGGTGGGTAATTTTTCAGGAGTGGGCGTTCCCGACCTTAGCGGCGC
The DNA here is from genome assembly GCA_035628135.1 of Chitinophagaceae bacterium. GTDB lineage: Bacteria > Bacteroidota > Bacteroidia > Chitinophagales > Chitinophagaceae > DASPKM01. Next base: position 54,883 of record DASPKM010000008.1, read on the forward strand.
TTCTATTGCCACTCCGCTGCTTTTCAAAATTTTCAATACCATCGACTATGATTCGGACCGTGAATGGTTTTCGCAGCCCATGGATTGCGAGCTAAGAACGGTGTGCTCCGAAACCGGGTTGGTGCCCGCCGATCATTGCACTAACATCGTATCGGATTATTTTATTCCGTTGATATCGTCCACTCAGCCTTGCAACAACATCCAGGAAATACTGATATCTGAAAATGAAAAGTATGCCTATTGCAAGACCTGCGCTCCCGAGGCGGGATATAAAAAGAAGATGTACAAGCTGATCGGGTCCGATATGCAGGCTTACTTCAGTGAGCACAACATCGCGTTTCAACAGATACCTCCGCATAACCCTGACTGTGAGGTCATATTCAGGGAGGGCGTGCCGGTCATCACCTTCCCGGTAAATGGATCGGAATACCTCATCAACAAAAAAGACCCCGAGCCTTTGCAGCTCGCCTGTCAAACCGGTAACGACGTGCAGCAGGTGTACTGGTACATCAATAACAGGTTCTACAAATCGTCCGATGCCAGGGGCAAACAATTCTTCGTGCCGGAGGAAGGGCCAATAAAAATCTCCTGTACGGACGACAAGGGAAGGAACCGGGATATATGGATAAAGGTCAGGTACATAAATTTATAAATCCAAACTGCTACTATCACCTTTTCACGAACGTTCGCACTTCCCTGCCGCCGGCCGAATGCAATAGCAGGTAGTATGTTCCTTTTGCAAATGCCTGCACATCGATGGAAAAAGCTGTATTGCCTGCAAGCCGCAGCTCTTGCCATCGATCGCGATCCTGTAACAAAGGTCATCACCCGCAATTTCCTTTAACACCTTACCATCGCCATCGAACATGTTGTTCAATGAACCGTTTGAATGAAACGGTAACTGAGCGAACAATGCAATGCTTATGCAGGAGAGAAATATTGTAAGAAAAGACCTCACCTACGGAAATTGCTCAAAAACGCAGGAAAGTTCAAGACGCGCTCAATCTACTTTCTTCACGCTGCCACTTCCTGCAACGTTGCTGCTGGTTTGAGCGCTGCCGCGATAGCGTACATCGCCGCTGCCTTTGATGTCTACATCGAGCTTAACGCTGGCGTATACGTCGGCATTACCACTACCTGTAATGTCTACATTGGCATTCTCTGATTTAAGATTGGCCGCCTTTATGTCGCCGCTGCCGAGAATGGAACCTGTGAACGTGCGGGTTTCGCCGCTAAGATCGATGTTACCGCTGCCTTGCAGGTCGGCCCGCACTTCGGGAGCATTCACCTCAACCTTTACATCGCCGCTGCCGGCCACTTCCAGTTCTATGGCTGAGGTATTGTTCAATTTTCCCTGCGAGAGAATATTTCCCGAGCCGAAAGTTTTTACTTTTGAATAAGCGGGAGCGCTTACGAAGATTTTTAAGTCGGTAGAATTGCTTAGCCAATAACCTTCCTTTGTACGAATTTTCAGCATATCGCCGTCTACTATTGTTTCAATATAAGGCAGAAGGTTTTCTTCAGCTTCTATCCTTACGCTGTAGCTTGTTCCCTGGCTCAGGTACACGTCGTATTCACCAAAGCTGCTAACGCTGGTAAAATTAGCAGCGCTTCTGTCTTCGGTTTTCAGGTTGCCGTTTCCGCGTACGCGTTCTCCTACATAGCGGCAGGAGGTTAGGACGATGATTGCCAGCAGGGAAAGTATAGTGATTTTTCTCATGGCAGTAGGTTTGAGTTCAGCAAATTTATACTCTTACCGCCAACCTCCAATATTTCTTACCTTCGCGCCCATGACGGAAAAGATACTCGTTCTGGACTTCGGCAGCCAGTACACCCAGTTGATCGCCCGGGCCGTCCGCGAGGCCAATGTGTACTGCGAAATAATCCCCTACCACAAAAAAGTAACGTTCGAACCCGGCATCAAAGGCATAATCCTCTCCGGCTCCCCCTTTTCAGTAAACGATGAAAAGGCCCCCGATGTAGACATCAATCAGCTCAATGCCCATTTGCCCGTACTCGGGGTATGCTACGGCGCACAACTCGCTGCCCGGCAGTTCGGCGGACAAGTGGCCAAAAGCAACAAGCGCGAATACGGGCGCGCACTCCTGCACAAACAACGCGAAGATGTGCTGCTGAAGGATGTAACCGAACTATCCCAGGTATGGATGAGCCATAGCGATACCATCCTGGAACTTCCTAAGGGATTCGAAGTGCTGGCCACCACAGAAAATATTCCTTACGCCGCCTTCAAAAGAAACGGCGCAAGCCTGCCTGCCGGTAAGGAAGGCCTGCCTGCCGGCAAGGCAGGCCTCCCCCTCTATTGCCTGCAGTTTCACCCGGAAGTATATCATTCCATCGAAGGCAAAAAGATCCTGAAGAATTTCCTGGTGAATATCTGCGGTTGCAAGCAGGACTGGACACCTGCACATTTTATTACCGATACCGTAGCATCACTGAAACAACAGATCGGCGACCGAAAGGTGATCATGGCGCTGAGTGGCGGTGTAGATTCTACCGTGGCTGCCACGCTTATCGCACGAGCCATCGGCAACAACCTGCACGGCATTTTTGTTGACAATGGCGTGCTGCGTAAAAATGAATTCAACCAGGTGCTGGATACTTACCAACAGATAGGCCTCAACGTTAAAGGCGTCGATGCGCGTCAATTATTCTATAGCGAACTGGCGGGCAAAAGTGACCCTGAAGCAAAAAGAAAAACCATCGGTCGCTTATTCATCGACGTGTTTCAGTCTGAGGCCAAAAAAATACCAGGCATCGAAATGTTGGGACAAGGCACCATTTATCCTGACGTTATCGAGAGCATTTCGGTACACGGTCCTTCGATGACCATTAAATCGCACCACAACGTGGGCGGCCTGCCCGATATCATGCACCTGGAACTGGTTGAACCGCTGCGTTACCTGTTCAAGGACGAGGTGAGAAAAGTGGGCCATGAGCTGGGCATATCGGATGAATTGCTGAACCGCCATCCCTTTCCCGGGCCGGGACTTGCCATCAGGATCCTCGGCGAAATAACCCCCGAAAAAGTGCAACTATTGCAGGAAGCTGACGACATCTATATAAAAGGACTGAAACAACATCACCTCTATAACCAGGTGTGGCAGGCAGGCGCTATCCTGCTTCCCGTTAAAAGCGTGGGTGTTATGGGCGATGAACGGACCTATGAATTTACAGTGGCCCTGCGCGCAGTAACCAGTGTAGACGGCATGACGGCCGATTGGGCGCACCTTCCCTACGACTTCCTTGCAAATATTTCGAGCGAGATCATCAATAATGTGAAAGGCATTAACAGGGTAGTGTACGATATCAGCAGCAAGCCTCCTGCAACCATCGAATGGGAATAGTCATCTTAGTGCCATCACTACGGTTTAAATAAGTTGAATGATGTTCAGAAAAATCCTTGGATTGGTATTGCTGGCGGTTTTTCATACCGCTGTTTTTGCACAGGACTCAGCCAGTAAGCGCTACCAGGTGGCCGTATTTACCCCATTGTACCTCGATTCAGCTTTTGATGCCGGAATGAATTACCGGTATGAAAAATATTTTCCCAAATTTTTCAATCCAGGCCTCGAATTTTACGAAGGCGTGCAACTGGCCCTTGACTCGCTTGAAAAAGAAGGCGCGCAACTGGATGTGTTCGTGTACGATCTGCGTTCGACTACCCAACCCCTGCAACAGGTATTGGAAAGCGAGCAATTCAAGGAAACCGACCTCATCCTTGCACACATCAATAATACTGAGCTTTGGCCATTGGCCGAAGCCGCCGCCCGCCAGAAGATCCCATTCATCAACGTTAATTTTCCCAACGACGCGGGCATTACCAACAACCCCTACTTCGTGATATTAAATTCACGGCTTGAAACGCATTCGCAGGGAATTTACCGGTACCTGCAGCGCCAGCACGCTTTATCGAACATCGTAGTGTTCAGGAAAAAAGGCGCGCAGGAAGACCGCCTGCAGGCAGCATTTGAAAATTATGGAAAAACCACCGCCTCCGTTCCGCTCAAAATGAAGTTCGTAACGCTGAACGACGACTTCGATTCCACGCAATTGATGCAACATCTTAACCCCGACCGTATGACGGCTTGCGTGATTGCCAGCTTCGACCTGAACTTCGGGCTGACCATCAGCCAGCAACTGGCATCGTTGATCAATGAGTATCCCGTAACCGTGGTAGGCATGCCCAATTGGGATATGATCAATGAATTCTCAAAACCTGAATACAAAAACCTGGAGATCGTGTACGGCACACCGTTTTACATTGCCAATACCAACGTGGTGGCCAATAATATCCAGGACCATTTCAAACATAGGTTTTATTCCCGCCCTTCGGATATGGTGTACCGTGGGTACGAAACCATGCTCCGATTCGGCAAATTGCTGTTGCTGCATGGCAGCAATCTTTCCTCCTCGATCGGTGAGAAAAAATTCATTGTGTTCAACGATTTCGACATTCAGCCCGTTTTCAATAATAAAGACAATCCCACGCTGGACTTCTTCGAGAACAAAAAATTATATTTTATCAAAAAGGTAAATGGAGCCGTTACCGGAATCTATTAATTACCTGCTGTCTTCGTGGCTCAACAATTGCTATTGATTATTAATTATTAATTATTCACTACACCCATTGCAGGGAAAGAATAATTAATAATCAATAATCAATAATTTCAACTGGCAATGCTCATAGAATTTACCGATAAAGGACTCTGCTGCCCGGCGGGCAAATTTTACATCGATCCCTGGAAACCGGTGGACAAGGCCGTGATCACGCATGCACACAGCGACCATGCTTATGCGGGCCATCAATATTATCTCTGCCATCACTACACCAAACCATTGCTGCAACTGCGGCTGGGCGATCATCACTATCAAAGCATAGGATGGAATGAACCAATACAGATCAATGGCGTTACGGTAAGCCTGCACCCCGCCGGCCACATCATCGGCTCTTCGCAGGTAAGGGTTGAATACAAGGGTGAAGTGTGGGTAGTGAGCGGCGATTACAAAACAGAGAACGATGGGCTTAGCGGCCAGTTTGAACCCATACGTTGTCACACTTTCATTACAGAGTCAACCTTCGGCCTACCCATTTACCGATGGAAACCGCAGGAAGAAATTTTTTCAAATGTGCGCGAATGGATAAAGCGTAATAAAGAAGCTGGAAAAACCTCGGTACTGATAGCATACAGTTTGGGCAAGGCGCAGCGGTTGCTGCAAGCCGCAAAAGAAGTTACCGAAGATATTTATGTGCACGGCGCTATCTGGAATACGCAGGAAGCGCTGCGGCTCGCCGGCTGGCAATTGCCTGCCGTAAAAAGGATCTATTCAGATACGCCAAAAGAAGCATTAAGAAGTGCCGTAGTGATTGCGCCGCCTTCGGCAGACAGCTCTCCGTGGATGAAGCGGTTCACGCCGTATGCGGTGGGCGTTTGCAGCGGCTGGATGCAGGTGAGAGGAAATGTGCGCCGCCGCAATGTGGACGCAGGTTTTGCACTAAGCGATCATGCAGACTGGAACGGTTTGCTGGCATCCATCAAAGCAACCGGCGCAGAAAAAGTATATGTAACGCATGGATTTCAATCAGCCTTCAGCCGTTACCTGAATGAAACAGGCATTCCGGCAGCGGAGGTAAAAACAGAATACGGCGATGAAGAAACAACCGAAGCCGTGAACCAATTGACCGATGAGCAAGCCGACAACCCCGGCCCGGCACAAGATCAGATAAACGATGAAACGATTCGCTGAACTGGTACAGGTGCTGGGCACCAGCACCAAAACAAATGACAAGCTCGAAGCTTTGTCCAACTATTTTGCAGAAGCAAATAGCAAGGACAAGGTTTGGGTGATCGCATTGTTCAGCGGGCGCAGGCCGCGGCGTGCAGTAAACTCAACACAGCTGAGCACCTGGTGCATTGAACTGGCCGGCATCCCATCGTGGCTGTATGTTGAAAGTTATTCAACCGTAGGTGATCTTGGAGAAACCATCGCGTTGTTACTGCCCGATCCTACCGAAGACCCCGACACGCACGTAAAGCCCTTGCATTATTACCTCGAAACACTTATCAGCATCGAGAAGCAGGACGAAAGCATCCGCAAGCAATTCATACTGGATTCATGGAATCAAATGGATTTTGCCCAGCGCTTTGTTTTCAACAAGCTCATCACGGGTTCATTTCGCATTGGCGTATCGCAACAAATGATGGTGAATGCGTTGTCGCGTACCGTGCAATTGCCTGCATCGGTCCTGGCGCATCGCATCAGCGGCAATTGGGACCCTGTTACTACCAACTTCGATGAATTATTAAGTGAAGATGTTACCGCCATCGATCATTCAAAGCCTTATCCATTTTACCTGGCCTATGCGTTGGAAGATGAACCTGAAACATTGGGCGAGCCTTCGGAATGGCAGGCGGAATGGAAATGGGATGGCATACGCGGGCAGATCATCAAACGCAACGGGGAGTTGTTTGTATGGAGCCGCGGCGAAGAGTTGATGACAGAAAAATTTCCCGAATACCGCATATTGGAACAATTGCTTCCCGAAGGCGTGGCCATCGACGGAGAGATATTGCCTTTTGCCGATGGGCAGGTTTTAAATTTCAATGTGCTGCAAACAAGGATCGGGCGAAAGAATGTTACAAAGAAAAACCTGCAGGAAGCGCCTGCGGCTTTCTTTGCATATGACCTGCTGGAATGGCAATCGAACGACATACGCGAATGGCCTTTTGAAGAACGCCGCCGCAAGCTGGAAGAACTGATATTGCCCTTCAGGGAGATCAATGCCAACTTCCCCATTCATCTATCGCCGATCGTTACTTTCAATGATTGGGACCAGTTGAAAGCACTGAGACTGGATGCACGCGCCATCAACAGCGAAGGCATCATGCTGAAAAGAAAAAGTTCTGTGTACCAGGTAGGCAGGCGCCGCGGCGATTGGTGGAAATGGAAGATCGACCCCCTTACCATCGACGCAGTAATGGTGTATGCGGCCAAGGGCAGCGGACGAAGGAGCAACTTGTATACAGATTATACCTTCGCAGTGCGCGACGGCGACAAGCTGGTAACTTTTACCAAGGCCTATTCGGGACTTACCGATAAAGAATTTGCCCAGGTAGATGCATTCGTGAAAAGGAATTCGCTGGAAAAGTTCGGGCCGGTGCGTACGGTAAAGCCCGAGCTGGTATTTGAAATAGCCTTCGAAGGCATTGCCGCTTCCAACCGCCACAAATCGGGCGTGGCCCTGCGTTTCCCGCGCATGCACCGGTGGAGAAAAGATAAGACCGTGAACGAGATCAACACCCTCGACGATCTTAAAAAAATGCTGGAAATCTATGGAAAATGATTAGCTGCTAGCTGGCGCGATTAGCTAATTTTGACGACTATGAACATGCAGCAAACAAAAGGATACCGTGTTATTAAATCGTGGCTGCAATTGAACGACCGCCGCCCTTTTATCTTCCAGCAACAAACCTGGCAGGCCATACAGGAAGGCCGTAGCGGGTTGGTGAATGCGCCTACGGGCAGCGGAAAAACTTTCTCTGTTTTCATTGGCGCATTGATACAGTTCATCAATGAGCATCCTGAAAAATATCAATCCAAAAAAAAGAATGGATTACAATTGATGTGGATCACCCCTTTGCGTGCGCTGGCAAAAGATATAGGCCGCGCAATGGAAGAAGTGATATCGGAACTGGGCATGAGCTGGAAGGTAGGCATTCGCAATGGCGATACAACCATTGCCGAGCGGCAACGCCAGGTAAGGCAGATGCCCGAAGTGCTTATCATTACGCCGGAAAGCCTGCATTTATTACTTGCGCAGAAAGGTTATCCCAATGTTTTCAAAACGCTTCGCATCGTTGCTGTGGATGAATGGCATGAATTGCTTGGCAGCAAACGTGGCGTGCAGGTGGAGCTTGCAATATCCCGGTTGGTCGGGCTGGATACCGAACGCAAACTTCAACTCTGGGGCATCAGCGCAACCATCGGCAACCTGGACCAGGCAAGAGATGTATTGCTTGCCCCGCTGAAATCAAAAGGTGAGATCATCAAAGCCGAACTGCAGAAAAAGGTTGAGATAGAAAGCGTGATCCCCGATGAAATAGAAAAATATCCATGGGCAGGTCACCTTGGACTGAAGCTGGCCGATAAAGTATTACCAATACTCGAGCTAAGCCAAACCACGCTCATATTTATCAATACCCGTGGCATGAGCGAGCTATGGTACCAGAAACTGTTGACGATTGCTCCCGATTTGGCGGGCGCACTGGCCCTGCACCACGGCAGCATAGAACATGACCTGCGCATTTGGGTGGAAGAAGCCCTGCACACCGGCAAATTGAAAGCAGTAGTTTGCACGGCAAGCCTGGACCTGGGCGTTGACTTCCGTCCTGTTGAAACGGTGGTACAGGTAGGCTCCCCCAAGGGCGTTGCTCGTTTTTTACAACGTGCGGGGCGCAGCGGCCACCAACCCGATGCAACCAGTAAAATATATTTTCTCCCCACGCATTCGCTGGAATTAGTGGAAGCCGCAGCGCTGAAAGAAGCCATTAATGACATGTTCATCGAAAGCCGCGAGCCCATGCTGCTGTGTTATGATGTATTGATACAATACCTGTGCACGCTCGCCATTTCCGAAGGCTTTTATCCCGATGATATTTTTAGGGAAGTAACAGCTACCTATTGCTACAGCGAACTGACAGTGGAAGAATGGCAGGAAATACTGCGGTTTATTACAGCCGGCGGAACGGCCTTGCAACAATACGATGAATATAAGAAAGTAGAGATCATCGATGGATTGTACAGGATCACCAGCCGCCGTACTGCCATGCGGCATCGCCTGCACATAGGTACCATCGTAAGCGATCCCATGCTGAAAGTAAGGTTCCTCACCGGCGGGTACATCGGCATCATAGAAGAGTGGTTTATTTCAAGATTGCAGCCAGGCGATACGTTCACGCTGGCGGGGCGCGTGCTGGAGCTGGTGATGATCAAAGACATGACCGTGCTCGTTCGAAAGTCATCTCAAAAAAAGTCCATTGTTCCCAGTTGGCAGGGAGGCAGGATGCCGCTGTCGGCCACGCTTGGAAAAAAATTGCGTGAAAAACTTGACGAAGCGCTAAGCCGCAATGCAGACGATATAGAAGTTAAAGTACTGGAGCCTTTGTTCATATTGCAGGAACAGCTTTCGCACATTCCAAAGGCCAATGAATTGTTGATAGAGCACATCGAAACAAAAGACGGCTATCACCTTTTTGTATATCCTTTTGAAGGAAGGTTGGTGCACGAGGCCATGGCGGCCATTCTCGCTTACCGCATCAGCCGCATTACGCCTATCACATTTTCGTTTGCAATGAATGATTACGGTTTCGAATTGCTCAGCGATCAACCGATTCCTGTAGACGATAGCAATGTATATGAATTGTTTTCTCCCGACCATTTATTCCAGGACATACAAAAAAGCGTAAACTCTACGGAGATGGCCAGGCGCAAGTTCCGCGATATCGCGGTAATTGGCGGACTGATATTCCAGGGATACCCGGGCGAGCATAAAAAAGCACGGCACCTGCAATCATCGGCGGGACTGCTGTTCAATGTATTTGCAGAATATGAGCCAGGCAACCTGCTGTTGCGGCAAGCATACAACGAAGTGATGGCGCAGCAAATGGAAGAAGCGCGGTTGCGGAACATGCTGGAACGCATACAACAATCGAAGATCGTGATCACCTTCCCGCAAAGGCTTACGCCCTTCTGCTTCCCCATCAAGGTAGACAGCATGCGCGAAGAACTGACGTCGGAAAAGCTGGAGGACCGCATCAGGCGCATGCAATCGCAATTGGAGTGAGCTTTGTCCCGGCTTTTTTACATCTCATGTAAATTATTTTACCGATTTTAGGAAGCAGGTAATTTTAAGGATGTTCACCCCCAAACAAGCCGCATGAAAAAGAAAATATTATTTACCTTACTTGCGATATTCGTCATCATTCAATTCATTCGTCCCACGAGGAATGTTTCAAGCACTGTATCGCCTAATGATATTACAAAGGTCTATGCAGTGCCCGCCGATGTGCAACAAGTGCTGAAGGTTTCCTGCAACGATTGCCACAGCAACAACACCGAGTACCCCTGGTACACCAATATACAGCCCATAGGCTGGTGGATGCAGGCGCACGTGAACGGCGGCAAGTACCATTTGGATTTCTCGTCTTTCGCAACCTACGATGCCAAACGCCAGCACCATAAGATGGAAGAGGTGATCGAGCAGGTAAAAGGCAATCACATGCCGCTCAACAGTTATTTGTGGATACACAAGGAAGCCCGCCTCTCCGAAGCGCAAAGAACGCTGCTGATCAATTGGGCCGAACAACTTCGCCAGCAAATAGCGGCGGATAAAGATATTGCGGAAGAATCAAAATAACATCCAACTGCTAACCCCGGCATCCAACGTTCAACCCTTATCTTTGCCCGGTGCACACCCTGTTAAAACATACGCTCAAAGGACAATCGCTTTGCCTGTCGCCTGATCGCTGTATTTTTTGGGAAGAACAAAAAGCATTGATCGTTTCAGACCTTCATTTTGGCAAGACCGGACACTTCCGAAAATCGGGCATCGCTGTGCCGCAAACTGTTTTTAAAGAAGACATGCAGCGGCTCGTGAACCTGCTGCAATTCTTCAAACCTTCGCAACTGATAGTGGTCGGTGATTTTTTTCACAGCCATGCCAATAAAGAACTGGATTTTTTCCTGAAATGGCGCGCCGATTTTGAGTCCTTACAGGTTGTATTGGTAAAGGGCAACCACGATATATTAAAAAACGATTGGTACAAACAGGCAAATATTTCCATTGCCGATGAGTGCCTGCAACTGGGGCCATTTGCATTTGCGCACGATTTCAACGCATGCCCGCCCACACAGGGCCAATACCTTTTCAGCGGGCATATTCACCCGGGCATTTATATTTCAGGGGCAGGCAGGCAATCGCTGCGGCTGCCTTGTTTTTATTTCGGTAAGGATTATGCGGTGCTTCCCGCATTCAGCAGGTTTACCGGCCTTGCCATTATCGAGCCGGCGGCAGGAGAAACCGTTTTTGCCATCGCGAACAATACGCTCATTCCAATGCAGGCAGAAAGGCCAACGCGCGTCAACCAATGATCAATAATCAGTAATTAATAATTATTAATGGCCTGCTATTTTCGCTTCAGCTGCAAATAATCCAGGTAGTAAATAAAGCGGACAGTGAACTCATTGCCGTGGGGATTGTCGAACACCTGCGTGAAGTTGCGGCCATAATATTTATTGGCCCGTCCATCTACCAGGTATTCAAAATCCCTTCCCAGCCAGTTCTTCCATCCAATGATGATGCGGCTTCCAAGGCGGAAATCCCAGGTATAAAAAACGTCGAGGCTAAAGGTGTTGTAATTAACATCGTAATCAGACGGCACCCTGTCGAACCGTTCGTCCCAATAACCATCGCCCCTTACATCGTACAGGTTGGTATTGGCCAGCTTGTTCCAGTAATGTCGTGCCCTGAAGCTCATGTTCATGCGCGGCGTAAAGCTGTACGAACCGGTGAGCAATGAATTTACATCGGTGTATTTCCTGCGCGCCAGTATGGGCGCCCCGGTCAGGTTATCACGCTCGAACGAAAAGCCGAACTGGCCGTTGTCGTGCTGGCGTTCTACAAACAGGTCGATGGTAAGCCGGTCGCTGAAACGGAAGCGTCCTCCCAATCCCACGATGTAATAAGGATCGGCGGGCATGGGGCCTTGCGCGAAGCCGAAGTTCCAGCGTACGAACAATCGCTTGCGGCTGTCGCTGCTGCCGGAAATTCCTCCGAAATAATACGGTGCGCGCTTCAGCGCCACGCGGGGTGTGGCGCGCGGGTCAACAGGCGTTTGCAATTCGAAATAATCATTGAACCAAAACGGAGCAGTTGAAAGTTGCAACCGCACGTCCCAGAAATTTTTAAAGATGAACAGGGCCGATGAAACAATTTCCGTGCGTTGGTACACCATCGGTTTGTACAGGTAAGCCTGGATGATGTCGAGGTTATAATACTGGTTCAGGAATCTTTTGGTGGGCTCATAGATATTGTAACTGAACCTGGCATTGTTCACCACTTCGTTGGGAGCCTGTAAAATTCCCAAATCGTTGGGATCGTATTTATCAGATTCGATGTTATTGTTGAGCGAGAACTGGAATTTTCCGCTCACCTTCCCAAACTCGATGTAATTCGCAAATCCTTCGTAAGGATTTTGTCCAAACACCTTGCTATACTTGGGCTGCAGGAAAAATCCATACGTATTGTTTTTGTTGTACACCGCCACATTAACGGCGGTAACGTTGGCATCGCGTTCATGACCATTGCGCAGCACGTTGGTATTGGTAAGCGTAACGTAGGAACGATTTTTAAATGCCTGGTCCAGCACAATGATGTTGTAATTGGCAAGCGGCTCTGTGGTGATCAATGAATCTCTTCCTGAAAAACGGTCGCGCAGCCTGGCACGCACCGGCTGTGTAACGGCATTGAATATCCCGATGCCGAGTTTGTTCTTGGTACGGCCAGAAAATTTAATGGCATTGTACAGCCTGGTGACCTCAGGGTTTTTCACCACTTCATAATCGCTGAGAATACCCATGCCCACCTGGTTGTTCACATAGTTATAGAGCGTGGGCGTTCTGCCGATCCTTCTTGAATAAAAAACCCCCGCTTTATTGAACAGTTCGGTTCCTTCGGTAAAAAAGGGACGGTTTTCCCGGAACTGCAGTTCGTAGGGGGTGATATTGTTTACGAGGTTGTCCGATATCACCTGCCCAAAATCCGGTATCAGCGTTGCATCGAGCGTAAAGCTTTCGCTGATACCGTACTTTACGTCCATACCGCCGCTTTTCAGCCATTCATTTTTATAATTGCCTGAGGCCGATGGATTGCTTCTATACCCGCCGCTTACATAAGGTGAAAAACTCAGGCGAAGCGGCGGCACCAGGTTTTTTAAGCCACTCAGCTCACCGAATTGGTTCACGAACCCGCTGACATTGGGATCTACGGGGCTCCAGAACGATGTTTCGTTATTAATGCGGGTGAACCGCATGAACTGGATGCCCCAGTTTTGAATATCTTCTTTCGAAAAGCGGATGGCGCTGTATGGGATTTTGATTTCGACCACCCATCCGTCTGACCGGATGCTTACGCGGCTATCCCAAACGGCGTCCCAGCTCACATCGCCATAGGCATTGAAATCGTTGGCTTCATAATTTGGCGAAACCCTGGAATCGGTCTGCACATTGCGGGAAGTCACCAGGAACTGGAAGGCATTTTGTTTATCGCGGTAAGTGTCCAGGAATACGGCGAAATAGTCAACGTCCGCACGCTGCTCGCTATCCCTTAGGGTCATTTGTTTTCGAATGTTGCCGGGCTGGTCGTACAAGTATGCCCCGATGTAGATGGCGGTATTATCGTATACCACTTTTATCGAGGAGTTTACTACGGGTGGTTTTCCGAAAACGGGGGTGTTGGTAATGAAGTCAGTGGCAGCGGGAACGCCTTGCCATGCGGCATCATCCAGTGATCCGTCAAGTCGCGGGGGGGTTGTTATCTTCACTGCCTCCAGGTTCCTTACCTGCGCTACTGAAAAAAGGGCACTGAATAACGCGAGCTTCAAAAAGATAAGATTCTTCTTCATGCTGGTTTAGCCACTTTGCAAAATAAGAAGAATTCGATCATGTGTAGGCTCTTCATAAGGATTGATTGTATGGTTGCGAAAAAATACTAGGCTGCATTAGTATTTTTACCCAATACAATAGATGATTAACAGCGAAAAACTGTAAATAGACAGGGAGGGAGATGATATTGCTGCTTTACACGCACCCGACATAGAGTCCTCAGGGGGGCCCAATAGCCGCTTATATCTGGTTAATGTATACCAAGCACTCCTATCGGGTTAGGAAACGTTACAGGCTAACGATCGCGAGCAACCGTACTTGTGGTGTGCAACCAGATCAGCCCGGTTCAGCTCATTTTCTTCTTCAAGGTATTCACCTGCTCCTGCAGGGTGCCTACCAGCCCGGCAAGTTGGTTTACATCCCAACGCTGCTGCACGTTGGCGCGGCTGATGATCATTTGGGCCTTCCAGATTTCCATGATGTCTTCCATGGAAACATTGTAAGGATGGTAGGCCGAATTGTCGCTGACCATGGTCATTTTATTCTTGAGCTTGGCATTCCTGAGCACGCGCTTGTATACTATGCCCTCATTGCGGGATACGACGATATAGGTTTGATTGGTCTTAACATCCTCCAGGTTCTCCACTTTCTCTCCCACGATAACTGAGCCGCTGGGCGTGGGCAACATGGAATCACCTACAATTTCAAATGCGCGGTACTGGCCGGGCGAAAGCATGGGAAGCGTGAAAGTATTGAGCTCATCAATGAACTCCGGATCGCCATATCCTGCGAGGTAACCCGCAGCAGCTTTTACCGGGACGAACTGGATTTCGTTAGTACCGGCTGCCATTTTTTGTGCGCGGCGCCTCGCCAGGTAATTGCCGCGGGAATCGCTAAGGTCCTTTAACAACAGCTCGTCGAGGGTGAGCTTGAACATATCGCCTGCAATTTCCAGCACTTCGATGCGGGGATCTGCCCGTTCCTCCTCGTAGGCCCCTAGCAAAGAACGTTTGATGTGGAGTCTGTTTGCAAATTCTTCCTGGGTCCAGCCACGAAGGCGGCGCAAATACTTGAGATTTTTACCGGCAATTGACATGGGCTAATATATTTAGCAGCTAAATTACTAACTTTTTTGACACAGCAATGGAGATGTTAAATTTAATCACAGATTTTTTAAGGTTTGTGGATTGCACCGTTTATTTCCCGAAAGAAAGCCAGCCGGCAAATCACCCGTAACGGATAACACCGTCAATCAAAATTCGACTTCTGTGAAATTCTTAAATCCTTACTTAAATCTTGCCCCGATGCCCCTCTTCCGCATCAAATCCGCGCTTTCCTTATTACCTTTGCCGTTCTGTCAAATTGGCTTATAGCACTTTGTAGCACTGTATTTGACCGAACCGTTCATTAATCAGAAGCTAATTTCAAGCATATGCTAGGTTTTTTCTCAAAGATGTTTGGTGGCAGCAAGTCGGAAAAGGATATAAAACTCATATACCCGCTCGTTGAACAGATCAACCAACACTTTGCATCATACCAGTCTCTTTCAAACGACCAGTTACGCAATAAAACACAGGAATTCAGGCAAAGGATCCGCGAGCACCTGTCCCAGATAGATGGCGAAATCGCAGGGTTAAGCAAACAGGCCGAAGAACTTCCCTTCAGCGATATCAATGGCAAGGACGCACTGTACCAACAGGTAGACGTGCTGAAAAAAGACCGCGACCAGCAAATAGAACAAATCCTGAAAGACCTGCTTCCCGAAGCATTCGCGGTGGTAAAAGAAACGGCCCGCCGCTTTAAAGAAAACACCGAGCTAAGGGCCACCGCCTCTAATCTCGACAGGGACCTGAGCGTAAAAAAAGACCATATCCGCATCGAAGGCAACGAGGTAGTGTACAAAAACTCATGGATGGCCGCCGGCAACCTCATTACCTGGAACATGCTGCATTACGATGTACAGCTTATCGGCGGGGTCGTGCTGCACCAGGGCAAGATCGCCGAAATGGCCACCGGTGAAGGTAAAACGCTCGTTTCTACATTGCCCGCCTATCTCAATGCACTGGCAGGTGAAGGCGTGCACATCGTAACCGTGAACGATTACCTCGCCAAACGCGACAGCGAATGGAACGGCCCCCTCTATGAATTCCTCGGCCTTACCGTTGATTGCATCGACAAGCACCAACCCAATAGCTCCGACCGCCGAAAAGCATATCACGCCGATATTACTTACGGCACTAACAACGAATTCGGCTTCGATTACCTGCGCGACAACATGGTGCATAGCCCCGATGAAATGGTGCAACGCAAACATCACTATGCCATGGTAGACGAGGTAGACAGTGTATTGATCGACGATGCGCGTACCCCCCTCATCATTTCCGGTCCGGTGCCGCGCGGCGACGAACAACAATACCATTTGATCAAGCCAAGGATTGAAAAATTGGTAGAAGTGCAGCGCCAGGTAGTGAACAAATACCTCATTGAAGCAAAAAAGAAGTTAGCCGAAGGCGATGACGATCCTAAAAGCGGCGGGCTTGCGCTCATGCGCGCCTACCGCGGCCTTCCCAAGAATACAGCGCTTATCAAGTTCCTGAGCGAACCCGGCGTGCGTGTGAAATTGCAAAAAGCCGAGAACTATTACCTGGCAGACCAGCAAAAAGAAATGCCCAAGGTGGATGAAGAATTGTACTTCCATATTGACGAAAAAAACAACCAGGTAGACCTTACCGATAGGGGTTTGCAGGCCATTACCAAGTCAGGCGAAGACCCCGATTTTTTTGTACTGCCCGACATAGGCGTGCAACTGGCGGAAATAGATAAAAGTGATTTATCGGACGATGAAAAACTGCACCGCAAAGAAGTCTTGCTGAACGATTATGCCGTAAAAGCAGACCGCATTCATACGGTGCACCAACTGTTGAAGGCTTATACGCTTTTTGATAAAGATATTGAGTATGTGGTGCTGGATGGCGCGGTGAAGATCGTAGACGAGCAGACCGGACGTATACTCGAAGGCCGCCGTTACAGCGATGGATTGCACCAGGCCATTGAAGCCAAGGAAAACGTGAAGATCGAGGCGGCCACGCAAACCTACGCTACCGTTACCCTCCAGAATTATTTCCGCATGTACCACAAGCTTTGCGGTATGACCGGTACGGCCGAAACCGAGGCAGCGGAATTGTGGGCCATTTACAAATTGGACGTGGTAACCATTCCTACCAACGTTAAAGTAATACGCCAGGACCACGAAGACCTGGTATACAAAACCAAGCGTGAAAAATACAAATCCGTCATCGATGAAATCGAAGTGCTGCGCAATGCAGGACGGCCGATATTGGTTGGTACCACTTCGGTAGAGGTGAGTGAATTGCTGAGCCGCATGCTGCAGCAGAAAAAAATACCGCACAACGTATTGAACGCAAAGCAGCACATGCGCGAGGCGCAGGTGGTTGCGGAAGCAGGTCTTGCGGGCGCCGTTACCATCGCCACCAACATGGCGGGCCGTGGTACCGACATCAAGCTGGGCCCCGGTGTAAAAGAAGCGGGTGGTTTAGCCATCATTGGTACGGAGCGGCACGAATCACGTCGTGTGGACCGCCAGTTGCGCGGACGCGCAGGCCGGCAGGGCGACCCGGGCACTTCCCAATTCTATGTTTCGTTGGAAGATGAGCTGATGCGACTTTTCGGCAGCGACCGCATCGCCAAGCTCATGGACCGCTTTGGCTACAAGGAAGGTGAAGTTATCCAGCACAGCATGGTGACCAAGAGCATCGAACGCGCACAGAAAAAAGTAGAAGAAAACAACTATGGCATCCGCAAACACCTGCTGGAATACGACGACGTAATGAACAAGCAGCGCAACGTGGTGTATAATAAACGCAGGCATGCCCTTTTTGGCGAAAGGCTTGCGCTTGATTTGGACAATGCATTCTATACGGTGGCTGAAGGACTCATTACTTCTTTCCGCGAACAGCAGGATTATGAAGGATTGCAACTGGCCACTATCGTGAACTTCGGTTTGCAAACTTCTATTACCAAGGATCAATTCATCAAAGACAATCCCACCGACCTGGCAGACAGGTTGTACAATGAAGCAATTAGCACTTACCAGCGTAAGCTGGACGATCTGCGCAAGCAGGCCGTGCCCGTGTTCAAGAATATCCGCACAACGCAAGGCAGCCATATCGAAAATGTAGTGGTGCCTTTTACCGATGGCAGGAAGAACATACAGGTGCTGGCCAGCATGCAAAAGACCATTGACTCCGATGGCCGCGAGCTGTCGAATGCGGTGGAGCGCCAGATAACATTGGCCATCATCGACGAATCATGGAAAGAGCACCTGAGGTCGATGGATGACTTAAAGCAAAGCGTGCGGACCGCTTACCTCGAGCAAAAAGACCCATTGATCATTTATAAAATGGAAGCCTTTGAATTATTCCGCCGCATGGACAGCGAAATGAATAAAGAGATCGTAAGCTTCCTTTGCCACAGCAGCATTCCTATCGAGCAGGCAAACAACGGCCAGCTCCGCGAAGGCCGCGAGCAAAAAACAGATATGAGCCGCATGCGCGCCAATAAAGAAGAGATAGACCGTCGTGGGGACGATTTTGCGGCAAATGAAAATGATTACTATGATCCCACGCCTGTAAAACAGGAGCCGATAAAAGTAGGCCCTAAGATCGGCAGGAATGATCCTTGTCCCTGCGGCAGCGGCAAGAAATTCAAGCACTGCCACGGGAAGGATGCCTAGCTACCTTATTAAAATGCTGCTTCCTTTTTTGCGAATGATATTTCCATCGAGGTCCACAACTTCTAACACCCATACATAAGCGCCCGTTTGTTGCGGGATGCCTTTGATGGTGCCATCCCATCCATGCCCGATGGTATTGGTGGAGAATACAAGCTGTCCCCAGCGATTGTACACCTGGAAATAAGTGAGGCTCTTTACTTCGCGCAGTATGGGGCGCAGTACAGGATTGCTTTTACCCGCCGGCCTGAAGGCATTGGGCACTTCTATCACCCGCACGGTACCGATGGTAACTCGCAATGTATCGGTGCTGAAGCATCCGCCGGCATTGTAACCGGTGACCACATAGGTAACATCGCTCCGCGCTTTCATAAAAGGATTACCGATGTTGGGATTGTCGAGGTATAACGACGGTTTCCACTCGTACCGGGTGGCCCCCGTTGCATTCAATTGTATAGGTTGCGTGGTGGTTACCAATATATCAGGTCCTGCCGAAACCACGGGTTTGCTAAAGTCGACGTCCATGGTCCTGGTATCTGTAACGCAACCGGTAGAACTGGACACGGTAAGGGTAACGGTATACACGCGGCTGGCAGCATAAGTATGACTGGGATTGCGATCGGTGGAGGTATTGCCGTCGCCGAAATCCCATAAATAGGTTGCCTGCCCGCTGCCCGTTTGCGACGAATCGCTCAGTTGCACCCTTAGCGCCTGGCACTGTACTACCGCGCCGAAGTTGGCAACTACCTGCTCACCGGCAGGTCGTATGCGCTTGCTCACCACCTCGTGCACACAGTTCAGGTTGTCCGTTGCCGTTAGTTTCACCAGGTATTCATCGTTGGGGTCGGCATAGGTGTGTTGCGGGTTGGGACCGTTGGCGGTATTGCCATCGCCAAAATCCCAAACCAGGTTCACAGACGGTATCTGCACATTGGCATTGAACTGTATTTGGCCGTTACAACTGTTCAGTAATTGAAAAGTAAAATCCAACGGCCTGTTCACGTAAAAATTGGGAACGATATTGGGCAATGCCAGGTTGCTGCTTCTCGACAATGGTTGTTGTCGCAACACAATATTGCATCCCGGTCCCTGCACATTGGGTTGATTGATCACGTGCAGCGCGGGTTCGCCGGCCGTCATATATAATTTCTGGTCAGGCCCCATGGATATACCCGTGAGCGCCAGGTTCTGACCGGCTACCGGGAAGATTTGTTTGGATGCCAGGATGGCCGCTGCACTGCCCGCTGTTACGTCGAACTGGTGCACGGCGCTTTTAAAAGGGTTAACGATGTACAGCAATCGTGAATCAGGCGAAAATTCAGCGCCGAAATAATAGCCATCGTTGGTGAGCGGTATCAGCCGGTCGTTGGACAATTGGCCGGTCACATCGTCAAAATCAAAGATCTGCGCATATTCATTGGTGGGGGTTGCCTGTGCGCGTCCCTTGACATTAGTTTGAACCAGGTATTTTCCATCGGGGCTGATGCGCATGGCACCGATATTACAATATGTATCCTCGTTCATAGACTTGCCGATGGTCGATACCACAGGTGTTGTATTTACGCCATTGCAATCCACTTTATATGCCCTGAATACATTGGTGCCCCATTCGTTGGTGACTACCCAATAGCTTCTCATGTCCGCCGCCCTGATGGCGGTAAGTCTTTCAGAAGAGGGGCCTGCAAGCAACACATTCTTGGTGGCGGTGATGTCACCGCGGCCATTGTCCAGGTTCATGTCCACCTCGGAGTAGCAATACCCTTTCAGGCCGTTCCCTTCCCATGAGTCCGCGGTAAAAATGTAATAGATATTCGTGCTGCCGGGCTTGGGGATGATAACGGCCGATTGATAGGACGAGGGATGGCCGTTAAGGGCAGTCCCATTGGGCATGGGATCGTGAAAGCGGTTGAGCACCTGGCGGCCATCGGTGTAAAACAGCAGGTCGCCGTTATCGTCGCAGATAACAGCCATTCCTTCAAGATTAGTGATCTGGTTGTCAGTAAGAATAGCGGGAGGCGCCGAGTTAAAGGATACGCCGGCAAAATTGCCGAAATACCAGATATTGCCCTGCTGGCTTTTCAGTACGGCGCTATATAGCAAACAGCTTAACTGAACAATAATGTATAGGCAGAACCTTCTCACTGACACTTGTGGGGGATCTAATTGTTTAGGAAGATAAAGATACTCTTCTAAACGCAATGTTTAAGGGGGTTTACGGGGTACGGCCAGACAAGGTTGGGTTAAAAAAGAACCGGTTATGGCAGGCGATGTGCCCTGACCATAACCGGTAAGAAGGTAACCTTAGAAAGGTTTTTGTTGGTACTTGTGCTTATAGCGCTCGTTCAGGAGCTTATGCTTATCGGTAAGGTCTATTTTCCTGCCCTGGATAAAGGCGTCGGTAACCACGCTGGTGCGCATATCCAGGATATCGCCCTCGCTGATGATGATATTGGCATCCTTTCCTACTTCTATGCTGCCGGTCTTCTCGGCTATTCCCAATACTTTGGCCGCATTAAGGGTAATGGCCTGCAGGGCTTCCTCCTTCGACAAACCGTAGGTGGCTGCTGTTCCTGCATTGAAGGGCAGGTTGCGTCCGCGGGTCTGTCCATCATCATCTGAAATGGCGAATACCACGCCTGCTTTCTGCAGCATGGCAGCAGTCTTGTAAGGTTGGTCTACGTCATCATCCTCCAGGATGGGCAGGCTATGCGGCTGGTTCAATATCACTGAAACGTTGTTTTGCTTCAGCAGGTCGGCAATTTGCCAGCTGTCCATGCCTCCAACGATCACCACATCAAACCCAAATTCCTTTACAAATTCAATGGCGATCAGCATTTGCTTTACGGTATTGGCATGGATGTACAGCTTTTGCTTTTTATCGAACAATCCTTTTACCGATTCCAATTTCAGGTTGGTTTGTTCGTGGGAGGGCTCGGCATGATAGGCCTTGGCTTCGTAGAAAAAGCTTTTGATCTCATCTATTTTGTCCAGTCCCTCTTTTACCGGGTCGCTCTGTGGTTGCTGGGGACCACCGCCACCGCCACCACCAAAGCCGCCAAAGCGCGGACGCGCCATTAAGCTTGGCATGCGGAAGTGTATGCCCTGGTCGGTTTTGTAAGCAGCATCTTCCCAATTCCATGCATCCAACTGCACTACCGAGGACTGACCGCTGATAACACCGCCCTGTGGAACTACATTGGCCAGCAACACGCCGTTGGAGCGAAGGGTATTGATAACCCTTGAATCGGTATTGTATGCGATGATGGAACGCACGTTGGGGTTCAGCTCTCCTATTTCCTGGGCGTCGCTGGTGGCGCGCACCGCGGAAACTTCTATCAGTCCGAGATTGCTGATGGGCAGTATCAATCCGGGATACACGTGCTTGCCCTGCGCATTTACAACAGTGGCCCCGGCGGAAGGCGTAATGTTGGTGCCTACCTGCGTGATCTTGCCTTCCTTGATTTCAATGGACGCATTGTTCAACACCTGGCCATTGCCCACATGAACAGTGGCATTGGTAATGACCGTAGTGCCCATTTGTTTGGGAGCAGGATAAACAGTTTCCTGCGCGCCTAGCTGCATGCAGGCGCCGAGTATTAATATGCTGAAGAATATTTTTTTCATGTTATCTGAATTTGAAGGAATGGTAAATGCTTTTACTTTTCGATATCGTCCGCATCAATGATCAGTAACCCATGGCTGTGATAATGGTCACTGCATGTGTGCATGATCTGGTAGCTGGGTTGCGCAGGCTGCACCGGGCCTCCCGTACGCTTTTCGGACACCATTTTCTTAATGATGCGGTTCCTGTCGGCATCTACCAGCTTTTGCAATTGCTCGTCTTTTTCGCGATCAAAGTAAACGATGCCATCAACGATGGTGTACAGTGATTTTGCATAAATGCTCAGCGGATTGTCGGTCCACAAAACCACATCAGCGTCTTTACCTACTTTAAGACTGCCTACCCGGTCATCGACGTGCAGCATTTTTGCGGGGTTCAACGTAACCATCTTCAGCGCTTCTTCTTCTGTAACGCCTCCGTATTTCACAATCTTGGCCGCTTCCTGGTTCAGGCGGCGCGCCATTTCTGCATCGTCCGAATTAATCGCCACGTTCAATCCTACGCGGTGCATGATGGCGGCATTGTAAGGAATGGCATCCTGCACTTCCATTTTATAATTCCACCAGTCTGAGAAAGTGGATGCATTGGCGCCATGCGCTTTCATTTTATCGGCCACCTTATAACCCTCCAGTATATGCGTAAAGGTGTTGTACTTGTAACCCATTTGCTCCGCCACTTTAATGGAGCTGTTGATCTCGCTCTGCACGTAGGAGTGGCAGGTAATGAAGCGTTGGTTGTTCATGATCTCTACCAATGCTTCCAATTCCAGGTCGCGGCGCGGCGCTACCACTCCTTTCTTTGTTTTATTGGCCTCGTAGTCTTTCCAGGCGCGCTGGTAATCTTTTGCGCGTGTGAATGCATCCACCAGCACCTGCTCAACGCCCATCCTGGTATCGGGATAGCGGTTGTTGTTAGAGTTGTTGCCAATGGCAGCGGGTGAGCGTTTTACGTTTTCGCCCAGGGCAAATTTTATCTGGCCGGGCCAGTTCTTGAATTTCAGTTCCTCATCGTTGGCGCCCCAGCGCAGTTTTATCAATTGTGTTTGACCGCCGATGGTATTGGCAGAACCATGCAGTATGTGCGAAGTGGTTACGCCACCACTGAGTTGACGGTAGATATTGATATCATCGGGATTGATATTGTCGCCGATGCGCACTTCCGATGTAACGCTTTGTCCGCCCTCGTTGATGGATGCTGCGGCAATGTGAGAGTGTTCATCGATAATACCCGGTGTTACGTGTTTTCCTGTTCCGTCGATCACTCTTGCGCCGGCTTCGGTCAGGTTCTTGCCTACGCCTGCTATTTTGCCGTTCCTGATCAACACGTCGGTATTCTGCAATATGCCTTCTTTTTCATTGGTCCATACCGTGGCATTTTTTATCAGGATGGTTTCCTGTTTGGGGGCCTTCCCCTCTTCCCAACCATAAGGTTCAAAAGGATAAGTGACCTTGCCCAGCGGGCCGGACGGCCGTTTGCGGGCACTGTCGGTTTTTTGAACCATCGGTTCGGCGTAGGTGGCTGTCCATGTAATGCGGTTGCCAGCGGTATCTTCACCGGTTCCACTCCACAAATCATCGCTGATAATACCGCTCAGCCTGAAATCGCCGCCCCTTCTTTCAGGCGCGAAGTTGATGCGCACCTGGCGGCCATCGTAGTAAAACCTGGAAGTAACAGTATCTTTTCCGATAACGCTGGCCGCGTTATTGGTCTTGAAGTCGAGCGTATAATTTACCGGGCCGGAAGGCGTATTCAATACTAGTTTGTATTTACCGCGCATTTCCTTCCAGGCATCGTCTTTAATACCATATTTTTTTCCATGCACCCAGTTTTGATAGATGATGGTCCTTTCGTTGAAGATGTTGCCGGAAGTGATCAGGAAGTTGGCGAGCTTGCCGGCATCCAGGCTTCCTACCAAGTCATAAATGCCCAGTACAGTTGCGGGATTTTTGGTCAATGCATTCATGGCATACGTTTCAGACAGACCGTTCTCCATTGCTTTGCGCAGGTTGGCCATGAATTGACGCGGGTCGCGCAGGTCGGCGGTGGTGAGGCAGAATGTAATGCCTGCTTTTTCCATAGCGCCCGCGTTGGTGGGCGCCAGTTCCCAATGCTTAAGGTCATTCAACGACACGAAGCGCGCATCGTTGGGATCTTCTACGTCCTGCGCCTGCGGATAGTTGAGCGATAAAATAAACACTGCATTCGTGGCTTTCATTTCCTTGATACGCTGGTATTCGTTGCCGCCGCCTTTGATGATGTATTGCACGCCGAACTCATCGCCGATGCGGTCAGCACGCAGGTTGTTCCATTTGTCGTTGGCGTCGAATATCTGTGGCAGGCTTTGATTATCGAGCCAGGCCTGCAAGCTTAGGTTAGTGCCTTCGGAAGCAGGTTTGTTCTTATACCACTGCGCATCCAGATGGCTTTGACGCAACAAAGCTATCATGCCCATCATGGAGTTGGGATAGCTCTGGGTAGAAGTGCCCTTGTTGAAAGCGTAGTGGGCAGAAGCTTTTTCTTTTACGATGCTGAAATTTTCTTTTTCGGTAGCAAGTGTTACCACCGCACCGGTGCCGCGGGCAATACCATCCTTTACATGCGTGAGCACTGTGCCAAAACCCAGGTCTCGCAAACCCTTGGCGCGCGCATCGTCTACCGCAAATACCCTGAAGGCATCTACTTCGCTCTTAATAGCCTGGTTCCAGCCATACGGACCCTTGGTGGCCGTGGCCAGCTGAGGCTGCTGGCCAAAGTTGAAGCCGCCCGGACGTTGCTGCGCCTGGGGCATGCCGTAATCGCTATAGATGTCGATGAAAGAAGGATAAATGAACTTGCCCTTGCAATCCACTTCCACTGCACCCGGCGGCACTTTGATATTGGCGCCTACTGCCACTATCTTTCCTTCCTTTATCACCAAGGTGGCATTGGGTATGGTGGTGGAAGCATCTTTTACAATGGTTGCGTTGGTGAAAGCGTAATGCCCTGTGCGCTCATCGGCTATGCCATTTACCGGGAAAGTGCCCTGGGCTATTGTTGTGGAAACGACGGACAGAAAAACCATCAGCAGGAATAATTTTTCCCGCCCGTACAGCAATGCATTTCTCATGATGTAGTTTTTTTTGCAATCAGTAATGGGCACACAATTTAAGCAAATGGGCTAATTTCGGCCCAGATTTCATTTCAATTTTAATGAACATTGCGTCCTATATCGATCACACATTACTAAAACCTTCCATACTTACTACAGAAGTAGAAAAATTGTGCAGCGAAGCATATGCATACGGCTTTGCCGCAGTGTGCGTTCCGCCCCCTTTTGTACAAAGATGCAAGACCATTTTACAGCCTTCCGCTGTTAAGGTGGCAACCGTCATCGGCTTTCCGTTTGGTTATTCGGTGATAGAAGCCAAGCTGGCCGAAACGGTGATGGCAGTGGTAGACGGGGCCGATGAACTGGACATGGTGATCAACCTGGCAGCCCTGAAGAATGGCGACTGGCAATATCTTGATAAAGAAGTACATCATGTGCTGGAAGTAACCCGCCAGCATAATAAAGTGTTGAAAGTGATCATTGAATCGGGCACCCTTACAGCCGCTGAGATCGTTGAATGCTGCCATCGTTACGCTAAAGCGGGCGTTGATTTTGTTAAGACTTCCACGGGCTACGCCGAAAAAGGGGCTTCGGTGGAAGATGTGCAACTGATGCGCAGGAATTTGCCGTCTTCCATCCGTGTAAAGGCCTCCGGCGGCATCCGCACATATGATTTTGCAAAAGCACTGATCGGGGCCGGGGCCGACCGCCTGGGATGCAGCGCCAGCGTGGCCATTGTAAGCGGGGCGCCGGACGCGCAGCCCGCAAAATATTGATGGCCCTATTTTTGACTGATTATTTGATTATAGCCGTGTACGCTTAAATAAATTAGCTCGAATGAAAATTATCCTTGGTCTTTTCCTGCTGATCACCGCGCTTTCCACGCGGGCGCAAAATGATTCTGCGTCCAATGTAGTGGTGCATAAGGACCCGCGCATCGACCTGCTGATAAAAAAGCAGATCGACATCAACGAAGAAACCACCCGCGACACGCGCCGCACCATGCAGGGTTATCGCATCCTGGTCATCAATTCAAACGATCGCAATAAAGTATTTGCGGCCAAGGCAAAGATCTACCAGTTATATCCGGACTTGAAGCCCTATCTCATGTATCAACCCCCGTTTTATAAACTGAAGGTGGGCAATTTCAAAACAAAAGAAGAGGCCGAGGAATACCGTAAAGAACTTTTACGCCAGTTTCCTACCGGCTTGTATGTCATTAGAGAAATTATAGAAGTAAAGCCGGGAACGGGTACCAACTAGCAGCCAATTCTCATTTATCTTCGCTGCATGTTGCAGCAATCCATTAAACAACTGGCCGGCCAGTATGCCCCTGAGCATATTGCCATCCGCCGTCACCTGCACGCACATCCCGAACTAAGCTACCAGGAATTTGAAACTTCCCGTTATGTTCAGCAAAAGCTGGATGAATTAGGCATTCCTTACAAAACCATGGCCACTACCGGCGTGGTAGGATTGATACAGGGTAACAATCCTGGCAAAAGAGTAATTGCCTTGCGTGCCGATATGGATGCGCTGCCCATTACCGAGCAAACCGGCGTCGATTATCAATCTACCCGCGATGGCATTATGCATGCCTGCGGCCACGACGTACACACCACCTGCCTTTTGGGCGCAGCAAAAATTCTAAACCAATTGAAGGCTGAATGGGAAGGCACGGTGAAGCTGATCTTTCAGCCGGGTGAAGAACGCAATCCCGGGGGCGCCAGCATTCTCATTAAAGAAGGCGTATTGAAAGCGCCCGATGTGCAGGCGATTGTAGGATTACACGTGCACCCGCAACTGGAGGTAGGAAAGTTTAGCTTTCGCGAAGGAAAGGTAATGGCCAGCGCCGATGAAATCTATATCACCGTAAAGGGGCCGGGCGGTCACGCAGGGTCGCCGCATATGACGGTGGATACGATATTGGTGGCATCGCACATTGTTACAGGGCTTCAGCAGATCATCAGCCGCATCAGGAACCCGTTCAATCCTTCGGTGCTTTCCATTTGTTCATTCCAGGGAGGCAATACCACCAATGTCATTCCTTCGGAAGTGAAGTTGATGGGCACTTTTCGTGCCATGGACGAAGAATGGCGTTTCAAGGCGCATGAACTTATCAAAAAACATTGCATAGAGATCGCGCACGGCATGGGCGCTGAAATAGATGTTCACATCGATGTGGGATATCCTTCGGTATACAATAATGAAGCGCTGAATGCACAGGTGCGTGATCAGGCAATAGCGTATTTTGGAGACGACCGCGTAAAAGAAACCGAGCTGCGCATGGGCGCGGAGGATTTCGGTTATTACTCACAGGTAGTTCCCGGCTGTTTCTTCAGGCTGGGAGTAGGCAATGCTTCTAAAGGAATTACTTCAGGCGTGCACACGCCCACTTTCAATGTCGATGAATCTGCAATTGAATTAGGAATGCAGATAATGGCATGGCTGGGCGCGACACTGGTGCCCGAGCAAAAAGAATAGCACAGATTTCAATAAGCTCCAGGATTACACAGTCATACCGCGGAGATGGCAGGACTATCGCATACCCGGTTTTCGCAAAAAAAAATTTGACCGGCATAAGCCGGTCAAATCTGTATGATGCTTCATCTGTTTTAGAATCTGTGCAATAAAAATCCTTAGTGCGTGCGCAATCTCCTCGCATCGATGGTTCCCTTGAACTCCGGCGCAGACAAAGTTTCATTGCTCTTATCCACTACAGGATTTGCCTGGTAAGTATCGGTAGACCTCAAGCGGAATGAGCCGGTGCTGATATGTTTCAACACGCTTGCCAACGATGCTTCGTTTATATCGCCCCAATCCTTATCCAATCCATCGGCAACCGTATTGTCCAGCGCCATGCCATCGAAATAATTTCCCTGGCCGGTGCTGTTGGTGCTGCGGAACGAAACCGGGAATACATACCAGTCGCCAACAGGATATGGGAAGTAACCCACAGGTTTGCCATAGGTTTTAGAAGGACCAACCAACTTAACGTCCATGTGCGGCTTCAGGTTATTGATGAGCAGTTCACTCGCAGAAGCGGTGTTATTGCTCACGATAAAATAAATGTGCTCGGGATTCAATGCACCCAACTTGGTGAAGTTGGTAGACTCATTGAAGAATTGCGCATATTTATCGTTGAACGACTGAGTCATCATCAGGCTCCCATTAGCGGACGGCTTGATGAGGTAGTTCGCCAGCTTATGCTGCATGCTTACATAACCACCACCGTTGTAGCGGAGGTCGATGATCACATCCGTCACGTTTTGCTGTGTGAATTTGTTGAACACCTGCTGGAACTTGTTATAGATGGCGGTGGTATCACCCAAAAATGAATTGAACACCATGTAACCTACTTTCTTAGTACCCGCGGTGTATACGCTGTCGAGGAAAATCGGGTTTTCCTGGTAAGCGGCGGCCACGAGGTCGATGTCTACACTGGACCCATCGGGCTTTTGGAAAGTAATGCTGGCGTTGGGACTTTCGAATATCGCATTCACAATAAACGCGGCATTACCGGTAGTGATATTGGTGTTGCCATTGATCTTGGTAATGCGCCATCCGCGCCTGATGCCTTTAAGACCGGCGGGCGAAGCTTTCTCCACGAACTTTACGCGCAAGTCGCCTTCTACCCTGAAAAATACGCTCATGCCAAAATCAAGTGCAGAACCTGAGCTTACATTATCCCAATCTTTTTGCTTATAGGCAAAGCTCCAGCGGTCAACCGGGTTGGTAAAGCCGGGTTCCTTGCTGTATGTCCTGATAGCGGTCATGATCTTATCAAGATCGGTATAGGACTGTGCGTTGAAGCTGGAAGGTATCTGGTTGTACCAGAGATACAGTTCCCGGGTAACCAGCAGTGCAGAATCTTTAAATTTGTCCGCGGCGGGCGGAGGAGGAGGCGGAGTATCGCCACCTTTATTTTTTTTACAGGCCGATAGTATGGTCAATCCCATTACAAAGGCAAGCAATAACTTCAATTTCAGCGATCGCATAATTTTAAAACAGGTTTTAGTTGAATAAGTAAAAGCGCTTAAAAGACGCAATAAGTTCTCCGGAATATGCTAATGATCGGTGTTTTAACAATAACTTAGGTTAAGTGTCCGATTATGATTGAGTTACGGGTTTAAGCCGGTACGCGTTGCTTACCAAGTGCGCCGGTAATGACAGGTACCGGGAATACGGTAAAATTAAATATTCGGCGCTTAATACGCAACCTTTCATCCATGCTTACAACCTGTAATTTGTAACTCCATAAACGTTAACTGATAATTTCAAACTAAGACCTGCCACCCACGCATAAAAAATGCGCTAACACCGTTTTTCGTAAATTGCGCGCTTACCCGGTATCATCTATGCAAAAAAAACTGCGTCGTGAACAGGCTCTTGAGTACCATGCCAAAGGCAGGCCCGGAAAGATAGAAGTAGTCCCCACCAAAGAAGCAAAGACCCAGCGAGACCTATCCCTGGCCTATTCGCCCGGAGTGGCTGAACCGTGCAAGGAAATTGCATTGAACAAGGAGCAGGTATATAAATACACTGCCCGCGGCAACCTGGTGGCGGTCATCAGCAATGGCACTGCCGTATTGGGCCTGGGCGATATAGGCCCCGAAGCCAGCAAACCCGTGATGGAAGGCAAGGGCGTTCTGTTCAAGATCTTCGCCGACATAGATGTTTTCGATATCGAAATAGCCGAAAAAGACCCGGAAAAATTCGTGCAGATCGTTAAAGCATTGGAACCCACTTTCGGCGGCATCAACCTCGAAGACATCAAGGCTCCCGAATGTTTTTACATTGAAAAAGAATTAAGGGAATCGCTCAAAATTCCCGTAATGCACGACGACCAGCACGGGACCGCCATCATCAGCGGCGCGGCCCTGTTGAACGCACTGGAGCTGCAAAAGAAAAAAATCGACCGCGTCAAATTCGTGGTCAATGGCGCCGGTGCGGCAGCCATGGCCTGCGTACAATTGTATGTTTCATTGGGGGCCAGGCCCGAGAACTTTATTTTGTTCGATAAGGATGGCGTATTGCACGCCGAACGCGCCGACCTTGATGATATTAAGCAGAGGTTTGCTGTCAGGAGAAAAGAAATTACGCTGGGAGAGGCGCTGAAAGATGCAGACGTATTTATTGGCTTAAGCGTGGGCAATGTAGTAACGCAGGACATGGTGAAGAGCATGGCCAAAAATCCTGTTGTGTTCGCTATGGCCAATCCTGATCCTGAAATTCCGTACGAGCTCGCGGCTTCCACACGCAAGGATATTATTATGGCTACCGGCCGCAGCGATTATCCCAACCAGGTGAACAATGTGTTGGGCTTTCCGTTCATTTTCCGTGGAGCCCTGGATGTGCGCGCCACCAAAATCAACGAGGCCATGAAATTGGCCGCCGTACATGCATTGGCCCAACTGGCCAAAAGTCCGGTGCCCGACATTGTGAACATCGCGTACAACGAAAAGAGCATCGTCTTCGGCCCTAATTATATTATTCCAAAGCCGCTCGATCCCCGGTTGCTTTCTACGGTTGCGCCGGCTGTGGCAAAGGCGGCCATCGAAAGCGGCGTTGCGCAAACACGCATCGAGAACTGGGACAGCTATGCCATCGAATTGAATAAACGGCTGGGGCTCGATAACCAGATCATCCGCATTCTTGGCAACAAGGCCAGGCGCGCGCCTAAAAGGCTGGTATTTGCCGAAGCCGACAATCTTAAAATACTCAAGGCGGCACAGATCATTTATGATGAAAACATCGCTTATCCGATTTTACTCGGCGATGAAAAAAAGATACAAACCATTGCCAATGCACATGGCATAGACCTGGACGGGCTTCCCATTTTCGATCCGCGCAGCGATGAGTTCGAGGACCGGCGCAAATTTTTCGGAGAAATATTGTTTGAAAAGAGGCAGCGCCGCGGCATCAACAAATACGAGTCGAACAAGATCATGAAGGACCGCAACTATTTTGGATGCATGCTGGTGGAAAGCGGTGAAGCCGATGCCATGATCTCGGGGCTTACGCGCAACTATGCCGATACCATCAGGCCCGCAATACAGGTGATCGGTACAGAGGATGGTGTAAAAAAGATAGCAGGCATGTACCTGTTGCTTACCAAAAAAGGCCCCCTGTTCCTGGCCGATACAACGGTCAACTTCAATCCAACCGCCGAAGAGCTGGCGGATATTACGCTGATGGTGGCCAAGGAAGTGCGGAATTTCAACCTCACCCCCCGCGTGGCCATGCTAAGCTATTCCAATTTCGGCAGCAGCAACTCTCCCGAAGCGCGGCTGGTGGCCGAAGCAAGGCGGATAGTGAAGCAACGCAATCCTTCGCTGATTGTAGATGGTGAGATGCAGGCCAGTATAGCCTTTAACCAGGAAATACTGCGCGATAATTATCCTTTCAGCGAACTGGTAGACCAGGAAGTGAACACTTTGATATTCCCCAACCTTGCCGCGGGCAACGTGGCCTATAATTTACTGAAGGAGGTAGGCGGAGCCGATGCCATTGGCCCGATTCTTTTAGGCCTGAAGAAACCGGTGCACGTGTTGCAATTGGGCAGTTCGGTAAGAAGCATCGTAAACATGGCGCTGGTAGCGGTTATCGATGCGCAGATCAAATGCAAAACCGATGTGCAGACCGAGGTTAACCGCTCCCGCTGGTGGAAGCGCTTTAAAAAGACAAAAGAAGAAGAGAAGCGATAGTTCCACGGGCTTCCTTTGGACAGGCATAAACGGTCATACATGAATTTTTTAAAAAGTTTCGGGCGGTACATCTTAATGATCAAAGGCATGTTTTCCAGACCGGAAAACGGCAAGATGTACTGGAAAGAATTCATGCACCAATGCTCTGAGATCGGCATCGGGTCATTGGGGATAGTGGTCATTATTTCGATATTCATGGGCGCTGTGTCGGCCCTGCAGACCGCTTACCAGTTGACCTCTCCCCTCATTCCCAAATTTACCATTGCACAAATAGTACGCGATACGGTTATACTGGAATTCGCTCCCACCCTGGTCTGTATCGTGCTCGCAGGTGTGGTTGGCAGTAAGATCGCGAGTGAGCTGGGTAATATGCGCGTGAGCGAACAAATAGACGCGCTGGAGATCATGGGCATCAACACCAAGGCATACCTGGTAATGCCCAAGGTAGCAGCATCGCTGGTGGTAATACCCATGCTGGTGGTTATTTCAGCGGCATTAGGCATTTGGGGAGGGCGGCTGGCAGGCACCCTTTCCGGCGTATTGTCGGAGACGGAGTACGACCGGGGACTGCTGGAATCATTTGTTCCATTCAATGCCATCTTTGCCTTGACAAAGGCATATACATTTGCTTTTCTTATCAGCAGCGTTTCCTCTTTCTTTGGGTACAATGTATCGGGCGGTGCGTTGGAAATAGGTCGTGCCAGTACAAAATCTGTTGTTGCCAGTTGCGTTTTAATTTTGTTTGCAGATTACCTGCTGGCCGCATTGCTGTTGTAAGGCCCATGAATGTAAAGCTTACATATGATCGAAGTAAAAAACATACGGAAGGGATTTGAAGACAAGGTGGTGATAGACGATGTATCTGCCGCGATGGAACCGGGCAAATGCAACCTGATCATCGGCGCCAGCGGCAGCGGCAAAACGGTGTTGATGAAATGCCTGGTGGGATTGTTTCAGCCGGACGCCGGGCAGATACTGTACGATGGGCAGGACTTTACCAAAATGAACGGCGATGAAAAAAAAGAGATCCGCAAGCAGATCGGCATGCTGTTCCAGGGCTCCGCGCTATTCGATAGTTTGAACGTGGAAAAGAATGTAATGTTCCCGCTGAACATGTTCACCAAAAGCACTTTCAAAGAAAAACTGAAACGCGTAAATGAGGTGCTGGAACGCGTGCAGCTGAAAGACGTGAACAGGAAATTTCCCGCTGAGCTTAGCGGCGGTATGAAGAAGCGGGTGGGCATCGCACGCGCCATCGTGCTCAATCCGAGATACCTTTTTTGCGATGAGCCCAACTCGGGCCTCGACCCGCAAACATCCATGATTATCGATAAGCTGATACAGGAAATAACCTACGAATTCAATATCACCACCGTGGTAAACACGCACGACATGAACAGTGTGATGGAAATGGGCGACAAGATCATCTACATGCACAAAGGATTGAAAGAATGGGAAGGCACCAACAAGGAACTTATTTTCAGCAAGAACCAGCAATTGAACGAATTCATTTTTGCCTCGAGCTTTTTGCAGGATGCAAAGGACATGCGCATGCTGGAAGAAACCGGCAAGATACCCGAGGAAAGAGATATGGACGAGATAACCCACGACGATGCGCCTCCGCTGATCCCCGACGATGAAAGCGAGAAATCATGAAAAAGCCGTTGCTTCTGTCTTTCTTACTGCTATTTACCGCGTTGCTGTCGGGGCATGAATTCTGGCTCCATCCCGACAAATTCATATACCGCACCGGTGAACAGGTGAACATCCAGTTTTTAGTGGGTGAAAATTATGTAGGTGAGCATTGGAAAGGCGACCGCACCCGTATACAAACGCTGTGGCTATATTACGCCAACGTCATCGACAACTGTGCAAACCAGCTAGCTGGATCAGAGAGCGATAAACACCTGCAAATGGCTTTTTTTGAGGAGGGCACCATGATGTTCACCTTCAACAACCTGAACTCATTTATAGAAATGGACGCTATCAAGTTCAACGAATACCTCAAGGAAGACGGGCTGCTGGACGCGCTTGAGTATCGCGCCATGCACCATGAAGGAGACTCCATGGGCCGCGAACTTTACCAGCGCAGTGCAAAAACCCTGGTGCAGGTAGGGGAAAAGCTCACCGACACTTATAAAAAGCAAACCACGCTGCCCGTAGACATCATCCCGGACGAAAACCCTTATAGCTTACGCGATGGGGAAAGGTTGAAAGTAAGAGTGCTGTTTCACAAAAAGCCTTTGCCCAATGCGGCCGTTAAAGTATGGCACCGCAACAACGAGCAAACGGTAAAGCATGAATTCCGTACCAATCAAAAAGGCGAGTTGGAGTTCCCGGTATTTACCTCGGGCCGATGGATGGTAAGCACGGTAAAGATGACCCGCCTGCAGAAGCACCCCAGGGCCAACTGGCAGAGCTATTGGGGCTCGCTAACGTGGGGGTATGTGAGGTAACTTCCTTACTTTTGCCGTCTCCAAAAATTTCTTCATGAGCATTCTTGTAAACAAGCAATCAAAAATTTTAGTGCAGGGCTTTACCGGTACGGAGGGAACATTTCACGCTTCGCAAATGATAGAGTACGGGACCAACGTGGTGGGCGGTGTTACTCCTGGTAAAGGCGGCACCACGCATTTAGACAGGCCCGTTTTTAATACCGTGGCGGAAACCGTTCAGCATACGGGCGCCAACGTATCCATTATTTTCGTGCCCCCGGCCTTTGCGGCCGACGCCATTATGGAAGCAGCCGATGCCGGCATTCAACTGGTGATCTGCATTACCGAAGGCATTCCCGTGCAGGACATGGTAAAGGCCAAAAACTACCTGTTGGGCAAAAACACAAGGCTCATAGGACCTAATTGCCCGGGCGTTATTACCGCCGGTGAATGCAAGGTAGGCATCATGCCCGGTTTTGTTTTCAAGAAGGGCCGTATAGGCATCGTTTCCAAATCGGGCACGCTCACATACGAAGCAGCCGACCAGGTGGCAAAAGCAGGATTAGGAATTTCTACCGCCGTGGGTATTGGCGGCGACCCCATCATAGGCACTACCACCAAAGAGGCAGTAGAATTATTTATGAACGATGATGGTACCGATGCAATTGTAATGATCGGTGAGATCGGTGGGGGCATGGAAGCAGAAGCCGCACGCTGGATCCAGAAATCGGGAAATAAGAAACCTGTTGTAGGATTTATTGCAGGTCAAACCGCTCCTCCCGGCCGGCGCATGGGACATGCGGGCGCAATCATCGGCGGAGCAGAAGATACTGCGGCTGCTAAAATGCAGATATTGGCAGAGTGCGGAGTGCATGTAGTGGATAGCCCGGCAGATATTGGGAAAACAGTAGCGGAGGTGCTGCGGGGCGTGAATGTATAAAAAGTCATAGGGTCATTAAGTCATTAGGTCATCTGGATATTTAAAGATATTGACTTAATAACTTAATGACTTAATGACTTAATGACCAAATGACTCAATGACCAAATGACCTAAAATAATAAGCCCCCGAAGAATCGGGGGCTCTTTGTTATGCTAGTACCTATTCACTAACGAAAGTTGCTGATATATCTTGCCAGTTCTTCCTTGCTGCCGCTGAAACTGAATACATCGTACAATGCGAAGTAATTCTGTTTGTCTACCGTGTTGCGGTATGCATGCTTGGCAAGGTCAAGACGGTTGCTTTCAAAAGAGAACAGTTGCAGCATTTCTCTGACTTGCGAGGTCTCGAAATAATTGCGGTCCATCATCTGCTTTGCGAGCGTAAGGCGTGAGTTGTCGAAGCTTTCACGACGCAGCGTTTGCATCATCGATTGAAATGATTGATTGCTCACACCGCGGCCGGGCCTGTCGATATCCCTGTCCCAACGGTCGTCGTCCCTGCGGTCATTATCCCACCTGTCATCATCTCTGCGATCGTTATCCCAACGGTCATCCCTATCCCAGCGACCTTTGCCCCTGCGATCGTTCTTCCTGTCGAGATCAAACTCCTGAACCTGTACCCTGCCATTGCGGTTGATATAAATATCAATTTCATAACGGGGTTTTACATATACGGTTGAATTGTAGATAAGGCGTTCACGAACGCGGCCGAACATGCCGGACGATTCGCGGCGATAGACGTGTATTCTGCGATAACCGGGATTTACATCGTTGATACGGATGGTATTGTCCCTTTCATCGTAGCGCCTTCCGTCTATTTGCACGCTGATATCTGCATTGTCGTGCGTAGCGATGATGATCCTGCTACTCCTGGGACGCTCGGCCGCCATTGCAGCCATGCTGATGAATGAAACTAAAAGGAGAGTGTAAATCTTGCTCATAACTTGGTTCCTCCGAAATTTAAATTTGTATTGAGATTCCAAAACAGGTGCCACCGCTTAACAATGAACTGTTAAATGGCCGTTTGATAACTTTTCTTTAATTAAATACCCATTTGTGTAAAACAGGCCGGGCCTGCATCTCAAGTGGGCCAACATTTAATAACTTGGCACCGGATTTTGCACGTGAAAAAAACATACAATGAGATTACAACACCTGGTACCCGCCACAATTTTAATATTCCTGCTTTCCGCAACGGTCCACGCACAGACCGGAAAAATCAATTATGAAAGGGAATGGAAGAAGGTCGATTCGCTTTACCAACTGAAAGGCCTTACCCGTTCCGCCCTCGCGGGAGCAGATAAAATATATGCGGCCGCAAAACAAGAAAAGAACGAGGTGCAGATCGTTAAAGCGCTGGTATACAAAGTAGCGCTGCAGGAGAACATTGAGGAAAACGGCCTGGAAAAAGCAATTGGCATACTGGAAAAGGAAGTAGCCTCCGCTCCATCGGAGATTTCCAGGGCATTGCTGCGCAATATCCTTGCCAGCGCCTACTGGAATTATTTTGAACGCCACCGCTGGCAATTGTATGACCGCACTCAAACAAAAAATTTCCAAAAAGACGATATAGGCACCTGGGGCGTGGATGATTTTCATAGTACCATAAGTTCATTGTTCCTGGCCAGCCTTCAACCCGAAGCGCTGTTGCAGCAAACGAAGCTGGAACCTTATGATCCACTAATCATAAAAGGTAATTCACGCTATTTGCGCCCCACTTTGTTCGACCTGCTGGCACACGAAGCGCTGGCATATTTGTCCAGCAGCGAAACATATGTGACGAGGCCAGCATACGTATTTGAGATCGATGATCCCGCAGCATTTGCGAACGCGGCCGATTTTATACAGCACCGTTTCATCACAAGGGATTCCACTTCACTTCATTTTAAAGCGCTGCAGCTATACCAGCGCGTGCTGAGCTTTCATTTTAAGGACGCAAAGCCGGCTGCCTTAATAGATGCGGACATTCATCGCTTGCAATTTGTGAACATGTATGGAGCAATGGAAGGCAAAGATTCACTGTACCGGGCGGCACTGCGGTCCCTTGCCCAACGGTATCCCACGGAAAAAGAAGTTGACCAGGCCTGGTACCTGCTGGCAGCATCGCACGTAGCCAAGGCCCGCGGATATGATCCGCTGCGCGACACCACCGGCAGGTTCGAATACATAGCGGCAAGAAAAATTTGCGAAAGCGTCATTGCCCGGAAAGATTCCTCGGCGGGGAAGGCAAACTGCGAGAATCTATTGGAAGACATCCTTCGCCAGGAAATGGGTTTTATGGTGGAAAAGGTAAATGTGCCTGCGCAGCCATTCCGCATGCTGGTAAACTACCGCAACTTTACACAGCTGCATTTCAGGCTGGTGGCGGTAGATCGCAATACCAGAGAAAACAATGTACGGTACGGGGATGATTATTGGGAACACATGCTGAAGTTGCCGGTGATCAAATCCTTCCAGCAATCGCTGCCCGCCACCAATGACCATCAACGCCACTCCGTGGAAATAAAGATCGATGCCCTGCCTGTTGGAGAATACGCGCTCATTGGAAGTACAGACAAGAATTTTAGTTTGAAGACAGAGCCGATGGCATTGCAGTTTTTTTTCGTGTCCAATATTGCTTACATCAACACAGGCTATGATTTTTTTGTATTGCACCGCGAAACCGGGAAGCCATTGCAAAATGCGGCGGTACAAATATGGAACACGAGCTATGATGGAAAAACAAAGACCAGTTACCAGGTAACAATTACCGATAAAAATGGATTTTTCAGGTTCCGGGAGCGTGGCAAGGACGACCATGGCGTATTGCAGATAGAGATCACCACGGCAAACGACCGCTTGTATTTACCTGACCAGGCCGAATACTACCGCTATCACCGGCCTGCCATTGACGAGGAAATAAGGACCAAAACAACATATGAGCAAGTCAACCAGGTGACCTACCTGTTCACCGACCGGTCTATATATCGTCCAGGGCAAATAGTATATTTTAAAGGCATACTGATAACGAAAGATTATACAACCCGCCAGGCGAAGATCGTTCCGGGCTTAAAGACCTGGGTGCGACTGTACAACAACCAGGGCAATCAGGTGGATTCCGTACGGGTTACCACCAATGAATACGGCTCATACTCCGGTAAATTCAAGCTGCCCACTACCCTGCTTACCGGCTCATTCAGGATACAAGACGACGAGACCGATGGCCAGGTTGAAATATCAATTGAAGAATACAAGCGTCCGAAGTTCTATGTTGAATACGAAAAGCCAAAAGGCACTTATCGCGTAAACGATACCATTGAAGTAACTGGCTTTGCAAAGGCCTACGCAGGCAATAATATCGATGGCGCCAAGGTAAAGTACAACGTGCAGCGGGTGGCAAGATTTCCCTATCCGTGGTTGTTTTGGAAATGGGGATGGCCGCGTGTAGAAGAACAGCAAATTGCACAGGGAGAAATTACAACCGGCGCCGATGGAAAGTTCAGCCTGCGGTTTCGCGCTATCCCTGACAAAAAAATAAACAAGGACTTTGCGCCCGTTTTTGACTACCAGGTAACAGTGGATGTGACCGACATCAATGGTGAAACGCGCAGCGCCACCACCACGGTAAGCGTGAGCTATAAGGCACTGCAATTGTCGGTGGATGTGCCCGGAGGCCCAATGCTTCGCGCAGACAGCCTGAAAAAACTTTCTATCCGCACCGAGAAGCTTGCGCGGGAATTTCAGCCGGCCAGGGTAAATGTCACCATATACAGGTTGAACGCACCGCAGCGGCTGATCAGGCCCCGCTATTGGATGCAGGCGGACCAGTTTGTGATGTCGAAGGAAGAATACCATCGATACTTCCCTTACGATGAATACAGCGATGAAACGAAAAAAGAAAGCTGGGAAAGACTTGAAAAAGTGTACGAACGCGCCGACTCAACCAATGCGGGCGGCAGTTTTGAATTGAAACCGACCAATGGCGCAGCACCTGCGTTCCGCGCCGGCTGGTATGCCATAGAAGTTACCACTTCCGATAAATTCGGTGAACCTGTAAAAGATATCGAATACGTTCAATTGCTGGACCCCGCTTCCGGCCTGCCTGCCACTCCTGCCTACAGATGGGAGCTCTCTGATATACGGGCTTATCAGCCCGGCGAAACAGCAATTGTAGAAACGGGCACTTCGGCTAACGACGTATTCTTGGTGCAGTACGTGGATAAGAGCTTGCTGTTGCCTCCCGGGAAACGCAAGGCCGCTGATGACAGGCCAGCCGACATGAAATACAATTTCGTTACGCTTAACAATGAGAAAA
This sequence comes from Chitinophagaceae bacterium, assembly GCA_035628135.1. Taxonomy (GTDB): domain Bacteria; phylum Bacteroidota; class Bacteroidia; order Chitinophagales; family Chitinophagaceae; genus DASPKM01. The sequence goes on from DASPKM010000008.1 coordinate 94,399, forward strand.
AAACTTTTTCATTTCCTGTTACAGAAGAGGACCGCGGAGGGTTTGGCGTAACGTATGCTTTTGTAAAGCACAACCGCTTTTTTAGTTCCGCTTCGCATGTTCCCGTGCCATGGACCAATAAAGAGCTGAACATTTCTTATGAAACCTTCCGCGATAAAACATTGCCGGGCAGCGAGGAGAAATGGACGGTAAAGCTTACCGGAAGCAAAAATGAAAAAGTATCAGCTGAGCTGCTCACGGCGATGTACGATGCATCGCTGGACCAATTTAAACCGCAGGCATGGAGCAAGCCTAACATCTGGCCGGTATATTCATTCGGCAACCCCTGGGGGGGTAATGTAAATTTTTCCATGATCGAGAGCATGGAACGTTACATTCCGGAGAAATACCGTTTTGCTGCTATCATACAATACGACCGCCTGCTGAAGCACATGCATCAATTGCTATCCAGGACTGCAACCGTCGCCAGGCGCGAAATGAGGACGTCCGACCGAGACGTGATGGGTGCGTATTCACCAGCCCCTGCGGCAGCTAATATGTCTATGAAGTTGGAAGAGGGCGCAGATGCAGGATATGGAACCCCAAAACAGGATGATAACATCAGCCTTAGGGGCGTGGCCTCTATGGGGAATAACATACTGATAATAGTAGACGGAGAAATATATGAGGGCTCCATTAATAGCATCAATCCCGATGATATTGAGTCCATCCAGGTATTGAAAGGCGCAGAAGCAACTACCCGGTATGGTTCAAGGGGAGCGAATGGCGTGGTGATCATCACTACGAAAGCAGGAGCCAAAAAACCCGAGCCGTTGCAGGTGCGCAAGAACTTTAACGAAACTGCATTCTTCTTCCCTGATCTTAAAACAGATTCAGCGGGCAATGTGCAGTTTTCCTTTACCATGCCCGAAGCGCTTACGCAATGGAAGTGGATGCTGCTGGGCCATACCAAAGACCTGTCGATGGTGTATTCACAACAATCCATCATCACTCAGAAAGAATTGATGGTACAGCCCAATATCCCGAGATTTTTGCGCGAAGGCGACCGCATGGACCTTAGCGCCAAGATCGCCAACATGGGCGCCAAAGAAGTATCGGGGCAGATTGAATTGCAATTGATAGACGCCACTACCAATCAACCGGTGGACGGATGGTTTCACAACATGTTCCCCAATCAATATTTTACAGCAGGAGCGGGACAAAGTACGGTTGCCAATTTCACCATACAGATACCTTTCCAGTACAACAAACCCCTGATCATACGGTATATTGCCCGCGCCGGCAACGTGAGCGACGGTGAAGAGAACAGCATCCCGGTATTGTCTAACCGATTGCTGGTTACGGAAACACTACCCTTGAACATCCGCGGCGGCGGCTCTAAGAATTTCACTTTTGAGAAATTGTCTAAAAGCGGCAACAGCGAAACGCTCAGCCATCACGCGGTAACAGTGGAATTTACTTCCAATCCCGCATGGTACGCGGTGCAGGCCCTGCCGTACCTGATGGAATATCCTTATGAATGCGCCGAGCAGATCTGGAACCGCGTATATGCGAATGCGTTAGCCGCCAGCATCGTCAATGCATCGCCGCGCATCCAGGAAATATTCAAAAAATGGAACACGACGGATACCGCGGCCCTGCTATCCAACCTGCAAAAGAACGAAGAGCTCAAGAACATCCTGCTCGAAGAAACCCCCTGGGTGCTGCAGGCAAAGAACGAAAGCGAGCAAAAGAAACGCATTGCCTTGTTATTCGACATGGTAAAACTGAGCGCGGAACTGGAGAAGAACCTGGATAAGCTCATGCAACTGCAATTGTCCAATGGGGCATTCCCTTGGTTCAAAGGCGGACGCGACGATCGGTATATCACCCAATACATCGTTACCGGTATCGGCCATCTTAAAAAACTGAACGCGATACCTGCCGCCCTGCAACCTAAAATAAATACCATTGTAAGAACCGCATTGCCTTACCTTGATAGCAAGATCAAAGACGATTACGACAAACTGGTTGCATATAAGGCAGACCTTACCAAACAGCAGATAGGCCATATACAGGTGAACTACTTGTACATGCGCAGCTTTTTTAATGATATCAACGCGGCCGGAAGCGTGTCGAAGCCCTTTACTTTTTACCGCAAGCAGGCGCAGCAGTTCTGGTTGCAGCAAGGCAGGTACATGCAGGGCATGATAGCATTGGCATTGTTCAGGACAGGCGATGGCAAAACAGCCACCGACATCCTTCGGTCCCTGAAACAAAACGCCATCATCAGCGATGAACTC
>DASPKM010000009.1:0-447072 GCA_035628135.1 Chitinophagaceae bacterium
GGCAATTGCTTCCTGTCTACCTTGCCATTGATGTTCAGCGGGAACTCCTGCAACCATACAAAATAACCCGGCATCAACTGTTCATTCAGGGTTGCAGACAGTTCCAGCCTCCATGCTTCTGCGGTGCGCTTCTGACCGGTATAGTAAGCTATCAGTTCCTGCCCGTACTCCTCGTCCTGGTGCACTACCAGCTCCACCTGTTCGGTTCCTTCCACTTCCAGCACTGCTTTTCGCACTTCATTCAGCTCTACCCTCACCCCGTGTATCTTCACCTGCTCATCCTTTCTTCCCAATACCTCCAGGCTTCCATCGCTGCGCCAGCGGCCGATATCGCCCGTGCGGCATACAATGTCCCTGCGGTCGCTTACCAATGGGTTCTGCACAAACATCGTTTCATTCAGCGATTGATCCAGATAGCCCCGGGTCATAAAAGGCGTCTTGATATATATCTCGCCGATTTCGCCTTCTTCACACACTTCATCTTCGTTCAATACTGCCAGCATGGTATTGCTGATAGGATATCCCACCGGTATCACCTCGCCCGCCTGCCATTCCTTCTGCTCTACGTGATAACAACTTTTTAGTATGGTTGTCTCCGTTAGTCCATAGAGGTTGCTGATGCGGGCCGTAGTGCCGTTCACCTCCTTCCATTTTGTCACGTCGCGGCCAAACAGCCTTTCACCTGCCAGCACCACTTGTCTAAGTCGCGGCAGGGGTTGTTGCAATGAGCGCGTGATGAGCCGGAACATCGAAGGAACGGTTTGCAATACCGTGGCATTAGGCAACCATTCTGCCAGCAGTCCCATATTGCGGCGCCTGTGCGGCGACGGGATGCACAACGTAGCTCCCGCGCATAAGGCAGGTAAAATATCTTTCAGCGATGCATCGAAGGTAACGGGAGCCAGCTGGCTGATGCGGTCGCCTTCGGTAATATTAAACTCACGTATATGCCAATGCACATAATGTGTCAGGCTGCGATGCGACCCCACAATGCCTTTGCCATTGCCGGTTGAACCCGAAGTATAAAAAATGTAATTCGCGGCTTCGTTGTCTATGTCAAGCGCCGGATTGTGAACGGGATATTGTGATAGCTTTTTTGTACTGGTCTTATACGTTCCATCATTCTTTAATTCCAGCAGCTCCGGCTCAGGTTTTTCCATTCCTATCAGTCCGCCGCTGTCTATCTGCAATCCTCCGAGCAGGCTGTTATCGCTGCCGCCGAACAATAACAGGTTGGGTACCTGCGCCTGCACATCACCGAGCATTTGAATTACCTGATCGCGATGCTCACTAACGGCAATGAGCACCTGTGGATTTGTTTCCCGGAACAATTGCTGCAATCGCCTGCGCGCAAACAGAATATCTGCCGGCACATATATACCACCAGCTTTAAAAATTGCGAGCATGCTGCTCACCAGTTGAATACCGGAGGGCAGCATGACCACTACGCTTTTATCGCGGCCAATGCCGAGACTTGTCAGCAGGTGCGACAATTGGTTGGATTGACTGTTCAGGGAACTGTAACTTATCTGTTCAGCTTCCTCTTCAATCGCGATCCTGTTCCCCAATGCCTCGGCCTGTTGTTCAAAAACAGTATGAATAAGCCCGGAGATCATTGAAAATATTTTAAAAGATAGGAGCGCGGGCCGCCGGAATGACAGACGCGCTAAGGGAAAGAGAGAAAAAGAAAAAAGGAGAAAACGAATTGCTTTAGAAATAATCAGATGCTCGGCCAGTTAAATTTACTTAGCGGGCAACTTGTGCATTGGCCCGGCTGCGCCCGCGGAGCGATGGGGCAGCCTTGATTTGTTGTTCCTGTCTGCCGGCAGGTAAATTTTTGCATCAAGGCAAAAGAACAAAGGACTACTCATGTCGTATGCTCTTAACAGGATTCACCACGCACGCCTTCCATGCCTGCGCCGATACCGTAACAATGGCTACGATCAATACAAGGAGTATCGGCAATAAGAAGAGCCAGGGAGTAATGTTGATGCGGAACACGTAATTCTGCAACCACAAATGCATCGCCAGCCAGGAGATTGGCCAGGCAACGAGCCCCGAAATGATGATCAGTCTTATAAAATCTTTTAAGATCATCACCAATATGCTTACGCTGGATGCACCCAACACCTTCCTGATACCGATCTCCCTGATTTTTTGCATGCTGGTAAACAGCGAAAGTCCCAGCAGGCCCAGGCAACCTACAAAAATGGCAAACCCAGCAAACAGCCCGAATATCTTATTGAACTGCAGGTCTTGCTTGTACTGCTGGTTAAAAAATTCATCCAGGAAGAAATATTCATATGGGCTTGCAGGGAACAATGCCTTGTATTTTCCTTCGATGGTATTGATAACGCGGCTGATGTTGTTGCTGTTCAGCTTCACGGAAAAATATTCTATGGCAGAACCATCTTCCAGCCTGAAGATGATCGGCGTGAAAGCTTCTTTCAAAGACTTCTGGTGAAAGTTCTGCAATACGCCCGTTATCTTATGCTCGAACAGGCGCCCGCTTCCATTTTTGTCAACGATGATTTGTCCCACGGCCGATTTGTTATCGGGAAAGCCCAGTGATTTTACTGCCGCTTCGTTCACCATGATCGGAATGTACGGGGTTGGCTTTGCGCTGTCGGTATTCATGGATCGGTTGAGTGCAAAGGCCTCGCCGGCCACTACTTTAATATTGAATTGCTTGATGAACTCAGGGCCAATGGAGAACGTGGAGTACAGGTTACCTTGCTTGCCCAGGTCTTCTACCCTGTTACGATAAGGCCGCGTCCAGTCGATTTCCTGCCCCGGTATGCTGGATGACGAAGTAACGCTGGTAATGCCTGTATTGGCCACCAGCTCGGTCTGGAAGGTTTGCAGCTTCTGGTAAAATGCTGTTTCATCGCCCTGGGTTTCCAACGCGGGATCGGGCGCTGCAACGATCACCGTTTGCGACATGTTCATGCCCAGGTCTGTATTGCGCATGTAGTTCACCTGCCGGTAAATGGTAAAGGTTACAATCATCAATATGATGGAAACAGTAAATTGGAATATTACTAATCCCTTCCTGATGCCGATGCCTTTACTGGATATGGGCAGCTTGCCGGTGAGCACTTCCACCGGTTTATATCCTGACAAGAAAGATGCGGGATAAAAACCTGATATAAAAGCGCTGAGACCGACGCATATCACCAGCACGGTCCAGAACAAGGGGCTCGTCCAGAAAGTATACGGCACGTTCACGCCCGTTAACTGGTTAAATAGGTTATGGGCCAGCAGGGCCATCCCTATGGCAATGATCACTGCGATGATGTTCAGCAGCAGCGATTCGAAAAAGAATTGCTGCAATAAGTTCTTGCGCAATGTGCCGAACACCTTGCGCAATCCAACTTCCTTTGCGCGCTCTATGGCCTTTACGGTAGAAAGGTTGATATAGTTTACGTATGCAATGAACAGGATAAGCACCGCTATCAAAACGAGGAACCACACCAGCTTGCCATTGCCGCCTTCCGTTTCGCCTGTGAAATCAGAATACAAATGAATATCTTTTAGCGGCTGCAACGACAACACGATCTTGGAGGCGCTTGTCTTTGTTTTATCGGTATGCTTCTCCAGCACGTCGGCCATTTTTGCTTCCACTGCCTTGGGATCGGTGCCGGGAGCTAGCTGGAGGTAAGTATAATCATCGGGATAGGACCAGGAGCCCGGACCTCTTTTCTTTGATACCAGGAAATCGAATTTGATGTGCGAGTTGGGCGGTATGTCCTTGCAAACGCCTCTGACGGTCGCAATAATGTCCAGGCCCTGGTTATGGTTTCTTAGCCTGAATGTTTTACCCATTGGGCTTGCTGAACCGAAATATTTTTTCGCGGAGCTTTCGGTCATGACCATTGAGTTGGGCTCGCTCATCACCGAGGGCGTGCCCTCCTTTAGCTTGAAACTGAAGATCTCCAGGAAGGAATCGTCCACTATAAATACCCGCGACTCCCTGTAAGTAACCTGGTTACTTTGCGGGTCCGCCGCGGAAAAAATGCACTCCATCGGGAGGAAGGAGGTTTCTTTCTGAACTTCGGGGAACTCCCGCTTCATGGTGCGGCCCATGGCGGGGAAGGTAGTAGCCAGCTTTTCAACCAGTTGACCTTCCTGGTACCGTTCGTGGGTGATGCGGTAGATATGGTCGCGGTTTACATGGAACTTATCGAAGCTAAGTTCAAAGACCACGTATTGCAGGATCAGCAGGCATACGCACATTCCTATTGCCAATCCAAATACATTGATGAGGGAGAACAGCTTATGCTTCGCGAGGTTGCGCCAGGCAATCAGTAAATAATTTTTAAACATGTGACAAGTATTGAGGACCGGGATGGCCGTTGTGCTGCCATGCTCCCGGGGATTCGGTATGATAAGTTAGGAAGAAAAATAGAAGATAAAAAGATTTTCAGGCAGAAATTGCCAGAAGGTCCTCTGCTGGCATAGTAAGAAGCAGGTTCCTCTGCAGTAAATTTACCCTTATCAGTATTTTTTGCCCGCCGTTTATGCGTACTATTTCGCAGGAAAGACCCGTAAGGGGACCGCGTTGGATAAACAGCTGCTGGCCGGGCTGGAAATACTCCGAGGACACTTCTACATCCTTACCGTGTTCTGCTATGAGTTGTATGTTGGAGATGATGGATTCGCTGACCCTCACCACTTCTTTTCCGAAGCGTACGTAGTGCAGTACGCCTTCTATGTCGAGCCCTGAATTATAATGGAGCATGCTTTCCAGGTACACGAACACATAAGAAGGGAAAAGCGGCGCTTCAATAAACCGTTTGCGATCGCACCAGGTGCGCAACGTCTTGGTTACAGGGAGGTAGCCTTTGATGTTGAGTTCCGAGAGTCTGCGTGATACTGTTTTTTCGTGGCGAGGTCTAGTATACATCACGTACCATCCCGCTTTAAATTTATTCATCGTACGATTTTTTTTTCGATCTGATGCGGTGCCTTGTCTTATAGCAAAAATTCTTCAGTACCCAGCGGAAAGATTACCGGGCAAAGCTATCGCTGATGTGAGTCCATTGCTTACATCCGCTAAAAAACCACGCTTGAGAGACAGAATACAGTACAGCAAAGCTGAGCAACTCAGCAAGTGCAACTAATCATTAAGCCGGAAGCCGAATCCACAAATGCGAGGAAAATCAAAGAAGGGATTTCAAGGATTGGTTTTTGGGGGGCAACCAAATTACAATCAAAAAATGCGAAACATATTAGTACTACTACTAAAATTCATTGCGGATTTTACTAAAAAATAAATTGCACAGGCTTAATACGCACATCAACTATATATTGTAACTTTCTATATAAACCTGGCATTAACCTTAAATTGATTCCTATGCACATTAGAACCTTTCCTGGCCGCCATACGCGCGGAGCATTATGCTTTTCCTTCCACTTCCAGCCTCCTCCTTAAGCAAAAAGCAACCTTTCCGCTGAATTTTACGGTTAAGAATGGATGATCTAGCAAGCGAATAACCTTAAACACTTACGCTATGGAAGTAATTAATTTGGCTATTGTCGACGATCATATACTTTTCCGGCGCACTTTGGTACATTATCTGTCAGAACAGAAAAATTTACGCATCTCCGTACAAGCTTCTGAAACACTGGAACTTCTTCACAAACTGAAAGCTAACCCTGTTGAAATACTGCTGATGGATATATCATTGCCCCCGCTGGACGGTGTTGACGCCCTTCAAATAATACGTTACGAATATCCTGACATGAAGATACTGGTGCTTTCCATGTGCAACGACCTGGACCTTATCAGCAATTTATTGGACCTGGGCATTCATGGTTTTATTTCAAAAGGCGATGAACCCGAGGACCTGGTCAACGCCATTACCGCCATTTCCGAGAACAAGATCTATCACACACGCCTTTTTACCGAAGCGCTGTTCCGCAGCAAGCAGCAGCACAACAGGAACGACAATCACAAACAGGTGACCCTGAACGAAAGAGAGAAAAAAATCCTGCAATTGCTGTGGGAAGAAAAGAGTAATAAGGACATAGCTGATGAACTGTTCCTGAGCATACGTTCAGTGGAAAAGATCAGGCAGGACATGAAGGACAAGATTGGTGTTAAATCAACCATCGGCCTGATCAAGTTCGCGCTTCAGAAACAGATATTGGAAACGAGAAGAACAAATTCTAATGTGAAGATGTGAGTTCACGTCTTTACATTTTCTCCTATTTGCTGACGCCACATGGCATAATACAATCCCTTTTCGGCAAGGAGTGTATCGTGCGTGCCGGTTTCTGTTATATTTCCTTTTTCAAGTACATAGATACGGTCGGCGTGAATGATGGTGGAAAGCCGGTGCGCTATCAGGATGGTAATGCGTTCGCGTTGCAGCGATATGTCGCGGATGGCAGAGGCCACTTCTTCTTCCGTAAGAGAATCCAGGGCCGACGTAGCTTCATCAAAAATCAGCATGCGCGGGTGTCGCAGCAAAGCCCTTGCAATGGCAACCCTTTGTTTTTCTCCGCCTGATAATTTCAACCCTCCTTCCCCGATCATGGTCTCGATGCCCTTGTTTGATAATATGAGCTTGCTACAACCAGCCTTGTTCAAGGCTTGTTTTACTTCCTCGTCACTGGCATGAGGATTTGCAAACAACAGGTTTTCCTTGATAGTACCTGCAAACAACTGGGGGTCCTGCGTAACCAATCCTATTTGCGTACGCAGCGAATCGATGTTGATGTCCCTTGCATTGACGCCATTATAAAGAATGTCGCCGGTTTGTGGCTTGTACAATCCAAGCAATAGTTTCACCATGGTGGTTTTGCCCGCGCCGGAGGGCCCGGCAAACGCAATGGTCTCTCCCTGCTTTACGCCAAAGCTGATACCTGATAAAGTAAGCTGTTGTGAAGTTTTATGCCGGAAACTTACGTCCTTGAACCGAAGTTCGGTTATACCTGCCATTTGCGTCGCTTCATGCAGTATCGGCTCGGGTATCTTGCTCATTAAATTTTTGAAGTTCTCCAGCGAGGCCTGTGTTTCCCGGTATACTACCACGATAAAGCTGATGCCGTGAAACGGCGCAAAAATGAGGTTTGCATAAAATGTAAGCGTTACCAATTTGCCCGCACTAACCTCTGTTCTGAAGACAAGCCACAGCAGCGTAAAAAGCGTGGCCATGCGCAGCACATAAATAAAAGCGCCCTGCACAATGTTGAACCTGCGCACGTTCCGGGTGTTTTGTAACCGCAGGCTTAATATCTTATTGGTATTGGTGCTGAACTTGCCTTCTTCCTGCCGCGTGAGGCCCAGGCTTTTTACAAGGCTGATATTGCGCAGCGATTCGGTAACGGAGCCCGCAAGCGACGCCATTTCGCGCACCACCGATTGCTGTATGTACTTAATGCGCCTGCTAAGGATGCCCGCCAGCACCACTAATATCGCCACCCCTATCACGTACACAGGCAATATGGCCCAATGAATATTGATGGAATAAATGCAAACGAAGATCACGGACACCAGAATGCTGAATGCATTGTTGATGATGGCGTGCGTAAACCGCTCCGCATCCGTTTCAGCCTGCTGCAATATGCTGATGGCCTCGCCGCTACGCTCCTCTTCCAGTTCGGGATAAGGCAGCTTCAATAATTGGCGTACGCCATCGGTGTACAATCTTGCGCCAAGCTTTTGCACCACCGCTTTTACAAAATAATCCTGGAACACTTTTGCCAGCCCCCCGGCAATGCTAACGGCCAGCATCAGGCCAAGATAATAAAGTACGCCGTTGTAATCGGCGTTTTGCGGATTTGCCGCGTATTTATCGATGATAATGCCCAGGAAATGAGGATCGAGCATGAGGCAAACCTGGCCGACCGCGCCAAAAAGGAGCGATACCAGCACCAACCATTTGTAGGGCTTTATGTAGGCCAATAACAGCTTCAATACTCTGGGGTTTGACTTAATGGGTTTTGGCCGGCAGCCATAACCGCATCAAGATACACATCATTGGCCCTTAATTCAAATCGTCTATTTAAATCTGTAGGTAAGGATCAAACCATGAGAAGCGCCGGAATATGGGCGAATGCTCAGGTTAGCATCTTTAAACTGTTTGTTCTTATGAAAATGCGGAACCAGTATACCTGTTAACGGTCCAAGAATGGAACCGGCCACCAGGTCCGATGGAAAGTGCTTGCCCGCTTTGTATCGTAGGTAGGCTGTTGTAACCGTTGCGGCGGTAGCCGCGGTATAAAACACCCATTTTGCTTTTGAATCCGGGTGGTAATCTGAATACACCTTTGCCACAAAGAAGGTCATGCTGCCCACCAGGGCGGGATGCCCGCCAATGAACGAGTTTTTGGCATTACCGCTGGTACGTTCGTGCATGGGCGCTGCGCTGTTGTAGGCCAGGGGCCTGTAACGGTCTATCAGGTGCGCCGAGCCGGTATAATAGATACCGGTCACTGCCATGGTCTCCCACCATACCAGGAACACCTTGCCGAAATCCTTGCGCACCTTTCCATCCAATAACATAAACAATACGGGCACCGGCATAGAACCATAAAATAATGCGTCGCTGGTTTTGTCGGCGCCTTCGTCGTAATTGTCAGCGGCTGCGCGGTCGAAACCATTGATATCGCTTTTGCGCAGGCTTAGTATCCGTGCTTCCGGCGAGGAAGGCTTATTGTATATCTGGCTGAAACCATATAATGACCAGGCTGTGCCCGCGGCTATGATGGGAAGATCGATGGCCGGTTTTATTTTGTATACGGATCCCTTTCTTTCAGGTTTGGAGACCTGAAACGAATCGGTGTGAAGCTCCAAGGTATCCGTAAGCGAAACGGTTACCAGCGAATCCTGGGCTTTGCGGCTGGTATCGGTCTGGCCATTGCCTGCCATCCAGGCTGCAACAGCTATCATGAAGGCGAAAATCTTTTTCATCGAGGTAAACATTTTTGCGGATTTATGTGTCCGGTTGTTTAATTGATATTCAAATTATAAGCCAGCGGGCCATTTTTGCCCACCACTCCAGCCGGCCGGCAGGCCATGTCGGGCACACATCATTGATAATCAAAAGGTAATCCTGCTAGTACCGTGGCCACTTCCCCACAATTGGTACCCACAAAGAGCGGCATGAAATTTCAGGGATGATATATAAAATGAATGATTATGGGACGAAATACAGGCAAACGCCACAGTACGCAGGACCAGCAGGATACCGGTCATAAAGCCAGCAAAGAACACAGTTCTACCGGGGGCAGCGGCCGGGATATGGGCGGCGACAACCAATCCGAGCGGGCACGCAACCAGGGAAAGGAAGGCGGGGCAAAGGCCGGCAAAAGCCGCCGGTCAGGAAGTTCGCACGAGAAAGACTAGTTGATGGAGGTTGGATGCTATGCCAACCTCCAACTCCTTATGATTCCTCGAAAAATTATTATAATTTGAGCATGCGATCAAAACTTACTGTATGAAAAAAGTCAAAGACATTCTTGCCCGCAAAGGTGCTAACGTTACAAATGTTAATCCGGACACCTCCGTACTTGAAGCCCTGAAAATAATGGCCGACCAGAATATAGGCTCCGTGGTGGTAATGGAAAACGAGCGCTTCAGGGGTATCGTTACCGAAAGGGATTACTCCCGCAAAGTTGTATTGAAAGGCAAATCATCCACTGATACAAAGGTCTCAGAGATCATGTCCACCGATTTTCCCCGCGTGACGCCTACCGACACGGTGGAACAGTGCATGCAATTGTTGTCTGAAAAGAACATCCGTTACCTGCCCGTGTTCGAAGGGGATGAGCTTGCAGGTATTATTTCTATCAACGACATAGTAAAAGAAACCATCATCACGCAGCAGGAAACAATTTCGCAGTTGAAGGATTACCTGCATGCGAGCTTGTAATTATTGATTATTGGTTTAATAGTAATTAATAATTAATAATCAATAATTAACCCTCCTCTCTCTTCCTCACCACAACCAGGTCGCCCATGTCAACCTGCATGGGGAGCAGTCCTATTTTTACCACGGCCTTCTTGCCGCGTATTTCCTGCACCTCGCCTACCTGGTGATTCTTTTTCATGAGCACCTGTACGCCGGGAACGATATCGCCGCCCACTTCTTCATATTTTGAATTGATCTTCTTCTTAGCCTTTTCCACCACCTGCTTTTCCTTTTGCTTAAACAGCAATGCCTGCAATTGCTTCATCAATTGTTTCTTGTCTTCTGCATTTTCGGCTTTGCGCCAGTCGAACACAATTTGTTTGAGCTTCCGCTCCATTTCTTTCAGGTAAGCAATGCGTTCGGTGGTGATCTTGTTCTGGTGTTTCAGCAGTTCAACCTGTTGCTCGTGCTTTTCCTTGTCCAGCAGGTGCTGCATTTCTTTTTTCAGCTTATCGTTTTCGTGCAATAGCTTTTGCAGCTCTTTTTCTTTTTGCTGGACGCGTTGCAGGTCCTGTTCTGCGCGGTTCAGTAATTTATCCAGGCGGAAATGATCTTCTTCCACTAAATCGCGGGCGCGTTGAATAAGACGTTTGTCGAGGCCGATGCGCTCCGCGATAGAAAACGTGTACGAGCTGCCCGGCTTACCGATGATGAGCTTATACAATGGCTGAAGATTTCTTTCGTCAAAGGCCATGGCGCCGTTTACGATGCCTGCTGTTTTGTTGGCCATCACCTTCAGGTTCAGGTAATGCGTGGTAACAATGCCGAAGGCGTGTTTTTTCGATAGCTCTTCCAGTATCACTTCCGCAAAGGCGCCGCCGAGGTTGGGATCGCTGCCGCTTCCCAGTTCATCTATGAAAAATAATGTCTTGCCGTTTGCATTTTCAATAAAATGCTTCATGTGCTTCAGGTGGCTGCTGTAGGTGCTGAGTTCGAACTCTATGCTTTGCGTATCGCCGATGTGGATCATCAGTTGCTTGAAGATGCCGAAAGTCGATGCAGGATGTACAGGTACGAGTAAACCGCTTTGCAGCATCAGCTGCAGCAGTCCCACGGTCTTCATGGTTACGGTTTTGCCGCCGGCATTGGGGCCGCTGATCACCAGGATGTGCGCTTTCTCGTCCAATGACAATTGCACAGGGATAGTAGGCTTTTGCGCTTCTTTATTATACAAATAGAGCAAGGGATGGTAAGCGTCACGCAAATGCACATGCGCTTTTTCAATTACCGAAGGAAATTCGCCGTTCATGTCCGATCCCAGCTTTGCTTTTGCGCGGATGAAATCGTACTCGCCTAAAATATCGTGATAGGTTTTCAGCAGCGCTGCATACGTGGAAAGCCTGGCGGTAAGCTCGCGCAGGATGCGGTACACTTCGCGGCTTTCTTCGTTTTCCAGCGCGAATATGTCGTTGTTGAGCGAGATGGTTTCTTCGGGCTCTACATATGCTGTCCTTCTGGTATCGCTTTCACCGTGCAGGATGCCTTTTACCTGGCGTTTGTGTTCGGCATACAGTGCTACTACGCGCCGGCCATTGAGGAATGCTTCCTCAATATCCGCAACGTACCCCGATTTATTCAGCTTGCTGAGTATGCGGTCGAAGGTGCGCCTAAGCTCGCCGCGCTTGCGGTAGAGGCCCATGCGTATTCGGGAAAGCTCTTCTGAAGCATTGTCGCGCACCACTCCGCTCTCGTCCAGTATTTCATCGATCAGCTTCAGGATCATTTTTTCATACTGCGTATGCTCTATCACTTTGGCAAGCGCGGGATACGCGGTCTTCCGCTCGGCATCGAACCAGCGGAATACCTGTTGAATGCTTTCAGCCAGTTTGCGCACCTGCATGAATTGCTCGCCACTGAGCACAGCACCGGGAATGGAAAGCAGTTTTAGTTCCCTGGCGATATTCAGCGAGTGATCGTTGGGAAAATATTGACCGCTTTGCAGTATCAGCTTGTATTCGTGGCTTTGTTGCAGCTCGAGGGTAATGAGATCGCGGCGGGTATGAATGACGAGCTCGTCCGCTTTTTCCTTTCCGTATTCGGTTTTGCAATGCTCCGCCAGCAAGGCCTTTATCTTGTTAAACTCCAATTGCACCAACGCGGATTCTGGAAATACTCTCATAATTTTTCAAGAGTGCAAAAGTAAACCAAAACGGCCAGTGGCAGATTTCCGGGGGAATGATTATCAATACGCCGTTTTACCGCCCAGTCAGGCTTTGGTGTACCACCTCGGGCAGGAAATGAGAGGCATCGCCGCCATTGCGCAGGATGTCGCGCACGATTGTAGAGGCCACGGAAGTGTACTTCGGTTCGCCGGTAAGGAAGATGGTTTCGATATTGGTATCAAGGGTGCGGTTGGCGTCGGCAATGGTCTTTTCATATTCAAAATCGCTTACGTAGCGTATGCCGCGGAGGATGAAGCGGGCGCCGATCTGCTTGCAGAAGTTTACGGTCAGGCCTTCGTACAGTGCGGCCTCTACTTTGGGCTGGTCTTTATAAATCTCGGTAAGCCATAGCAGCCTTTGTTCACCGGAGAACATCGGTTCCTTGGATGCGTTCATGCCAATGCCCACCACGATCTTATCGAACAGGTTCAGGGAGCGGTTGATGATATCCACATGCCCAAGCGTGAGCGGATCGAAAGTGCCAGGGAACAAACAGATGCGCTGCATAAATAAGAGTTGAAAGTTAATTCATTTCCCTTCCCGCCAACAGGTACAACACCGCCATTCTTACCGCCACGCCGTTTTCTACCTGCTGCAAAATAATGGATTGCTTGCTGTCCGCCACATCGCTGTCAATTTCCACTCCCCTGTTAATGGGGCCAGGGTGCATGATCAGGACGTTCTTTTGCAGGCTATCGAGCAATTTTTTATTGATGCCGTACGCCAGGTTATACTCCCGCAGCGATGAAAAGAAAACCTGGTTCTGGCGTTCGAGTTGTATGCGCAATACGTTGGCCACGTCGCACCACTCCAGGGCCCTTCGAAGGTTGTATTCCACGCGAACGCCCAGCGACTCGCCGATGTATTTTGGAATGAGCGTGGGCGGGCCCGCGACTGTAACTTCGGCGCCCATTTTTTTCAGTAAATGAATATTGCTAAGGGCCACCCTCGAGTGCATGATGTCGCCAATGAGCGCTATCTTTTTTCCTTCCAATCCACCGAGATGGTCCTTAATGGAAAATGCATCGAGCAATGCTTGCGTGGGATGTTCGTTGATGCCGTCGCCCGCGTTTACGATCGCTGCCGGAATATGCTTTGCCAAAAAATGCGGCGCGCCACTGGCGCTGTGCCGCATCACCACCATGTCTACTTTCATGCTCAGGATGTTGTTCACCGTATCCAGCAGGGTTTCGCCCTTGGATACCGAAGAGCCGCTGGCAGAAAAGTTCACGACATCTGCACTCAATCTTTTTTCCGCCAATTCAAATGAAAGGCGGGTGCGCGTAGAGTTCTCGAAAAAAATATTGGCGATGGTAACGTTCCGCAGGGGTGGCACCGTCCTGATCGGCCTTTGTAAAACTTCTTTAAATTGGATGGCTGTGTCCAGTATAAGCTGGATATCGCTTGGCTGCAGGTCCCGGATTCCCAGCAGGTGTTTGGTGCTTAATGGCATCTTAAGGTGCGAAGATATAATAATTACTTATTACTGGTGTTACAGCAAAACAACCTCGTCCCGCCCATCTTTTTCCTTCCAGTACACTTTTACTTTCTGCGAAATAATAGAATCGATGGATCGGCCGATGTAGTCTGCCTGTATCGGAAGCTGGCGGCTGAACCTGCGGTCTATCAACACGCAGAGCTCTACCTTGGCGGGGCGGCCGAACGACAATAACGCGTCCAGTCCTGCCCGGATGGTACGGCCGGTATACAGCACATCGTCTATCAATACCACGTTTTTATTTTCGAGGCTAAAAGGAATATCTGTTTGATTGGGAACATGCAGGGCCTGCCTGATGTCATCGCGGTAAAAGGTAATGTCCAGCTTGCCGTATTGAATATGGGCGGGTCCCGCCTGCTGTTTGATCTCTTGTACTATCCTGTCAGAAACGAATATTCCCCGGGGCTGCACCCCAAGGAATACACTGTCGTGAATGTTCAGGTGGTTTTCCAGTATTTGTTGGGCCAGGCGGCGGATGGTTATGGATAATTGCTGCTCTGATAAGATGGACTTCAATCAATCAAGTTTTCATAAAAATAGATGAAAATGTGCAAATGCGTCCACAGGGTCCTTCCGGAACAATGCGCACATTTGCACATTCACCAATGTTATCTATGCATAAACTGGTAAAACACTCCCAGCGCAACTACCCTGTTCTTGTATTCTCTCGGACCAAGGTCGTTGATATTGCTTAATCCCAGGTTATACCGCGCATCAAATCCAAATCCTGAATTCGTAAGATAGCTTGCGCCGAACACCCATGAGAACTCGGGGGTCTTATAGTTCTTTTGAACGTCATCCGAAGCTTCATCCACTCCTGATTCAGCATCTACCAGCACGCCGAACTGCGGACCGGTTTGCAGTCTGAACCCGCTGCCGGTCATATACTGCGCCAGCACAGGTACATTGATGTAACTAAGATTGGTCTTGTACTTTTGGCCGTTGATGGTCTCGCGCCTTCCCTGTGTGGAAAAAACTAATTCGGGCTGCACTGCAAAATGCTTGCTGACATGAATGTGTGCCAGTCCGCCTGCATGAAATCCAACCCTGGTATCGCCATCGCCTGCATTCTCTATTTTAATATTGGCGATGTTTACACCTGCCTTCAAACCAAAATGTGTTGTAGTGCGTTGCGCCGTAATGGTTGTAACAACCATGAGTGCGGCTGCAACAAGCAGTAACTGTTTCATAACTTTCTTTTTTTGTGGTATAGGGAACTGGTCTCGAAAACCATGCCATGCGCGGGGCCGCGCAGCATAGCTAGTTAATGCTCAATACCTTACATTTCTAAAATTTAACAGCAATCCCTACACGAGGATTAACCTCTCCCCATTTTTCTTAAGAACGTTACGTGCGAAGCGACGGCATGCCGCATTCGCCGGTATTCAATGTATTGCAGGCCATATTCCTGGCAAACCTGCCTGATGATGGAGCTGATGGCGGGATAATGTATGTGTGATATTTTAGGGAACAGGTGATGTTCTATCTGGAAGTTCAATCCACCGATAAGCCAGGAAATAAGCTTATTGCGCGTAGCAAAATTGGCAGTGGTCTTGATCTGGTGAACGGCCCACTCATCAGGCATCTTACTGTTGGCGCCGGCTGAGGGAAACTCGGTATGTTCAACGGTATGCGCCAGTTGAAATACGATGCTTATGATAAAACCGGCCACCAGCGTGCAAATAAGAAAGCCTACGAGCCAGGGCAACCATCCGACCAACGCAATGGGCAATGCAACGAACAGGAAAAGATGTACAAGCTTGAACGTCCAGAAGATCAAGTGATCGTACATGCTCATTTTTTTCAATGGCATGGCGCCGATCCTGCGCTTGAAATATTTCTGGTAATCCAGCACGAACACCCATAATATGTACAGCATGGCATACAGGATCCAGAAATAAAAATGCTGGTATTTGTGCAAAGGGTATTTCTTTTGGTCCGTGCTCATGCGCAGCCAGGGTTGTATGTCGATATCATCGTCCACGCCTTCGATATTGGTATAGGCATGGTGAATGATGTTGTGCTTCATGTTCCACATAAAGCTGCTGCCGCCGAGTATGTTCAGCGAAAAAGCCGCCAGGTAGTTCATCCACTTGTATTGGCTGAAGCTGCCGTGGGCGCCGTCGTGCATTATATTGAAGCCGATGGCGGCAATAACACCGCCCAGTACCACGCATTCTGTAATGGCAAGCCATACCAACGGTGGGGTAAAGAACACCAGGTGCACGTACAATGCAATGAACGCAATGAACAGTATACATCCTTTCAAAAACAATACATGGTTACCTGTTGGCGCACTGCCGGTGCGCGCGAAATAGTCCTGGATCCGCTTTTTTAATTCTGCATGGAATGAGCCTGTACCGGACGAAAATTTGGGAAGCGCCATCTAATTAATTCCTTTTTATTATACCTGCCTAAGACCCACGAAGATACGGCACTAACGAGACCATTCCCTGTTAATGTTTGAGCCTTAATGACTTTTAATCCCCGATTGTTCAGGTCGTTACCTGAACGATTGCATCAAAGTTCCGTATCCCGATCACTTTCTCAGTTACAAATCCTTCTCCAAACTTCACGCCAATCCGCTTGCCCATCATACGTGCCCGCGCCACTACGCTCTCGATGAACACAGGAGTAGATATATACGATTGTGGCATGTTATCGTTTTCAATGTAATTCTCGTTGTAGAATTGGGTAGTATATGCTGCTATCGCCTTCATGCGGTCTTCGAATACATCCGTGATGTCTACCACAAAGCTCGGCTCAATGTAACGGTCCTGTATGTAATGAAATACGTATTTAGGCCGCCATGCCTGCTGGAGTAGTCCTTCGTCGTCGTTGGTTTCTATTTTTCTAAGTCCGGCGAAAAAAGAAGCGTCTGCAATTAGCCGGGCTGCGCGGCCGTGGTCGGGATGCCTGTCTTCCGGGGCATTGGCCAGCACAATTTCGGGTTGGTATTTCCTGATGTAGCGGATGAGTTTCATTTGGTTGGCCGGATTATTCTCGAAAAATCCGTCGGGCAATTGCAGGTTCTCGCGTACGGTTACGCCCATGATGCGGGCCGCGTCCGTAGCTTCCTTGTAACGCGATTCTACACTGCCCCTGGTGCCAAGCTCTCCTTCTGTAAGGTCAACAATACCAACTTTTTTTCCATTCCTTATTTCCGTGATAATAGTCCCCGAACATCCCAATTCTATATCGTCGGGATGCGCCCCAATGGCGAGTATATCTAACTTCATGATGGGCAAAAGTATGGAAATTAAGGTATAAGCCTTTTCTATTAACTTCGCACCGCAAAATCAATCAATATGGCATACGACGTAGTTGTAATAGGCAGCGGCCCGGGTGGGTATGTGGCTGCTATCAGGGCTTCTCAGCTTGGTCTTAAAACAGCGATCATTGAAAAGGAAAGTCTCGGCGGCATTTGTCTTAACTGGGGCTGCATTCCCACCAAGGCATTGTTGAAAAGCGCACAGGTACTGGAATACATCAAGCACGCCAGCAACTACGGCATCGAAGCCAGCGGCCAGCATAATTTCGAAGCTGTGATCAAACGCAGCCGCGGTGTGGCCGATAAAATGAGCCGCGGGGTTCAATTCTTAATGAAGAAAAATAAGATAGATGTCATCAACGGTTTTGGAAAATTAAAGGGTAAAGGACAGATCGAAGTAAGCAAAGCCGACGGTAGCAAGCAAACAGTGGATGCCAAACACATCATCCTGGCAACGGGGGCGCGCAGCCGCGAATTGCCATCTATGCCCCTCGACGGAAAAAAGATTATAGGCTACCGCGAAGCCATGTCACTTCCCCAGCAACCCAAAAGCATGATCGTAGTTGGCAGCGGCGCCATTGGTGTTGAGTTCGCTTATTTTTATAACAGCATCGGCACCAAGGTCACAATTGTTGAATTCCTTCCACGCATTGTGCCTGTAGAAGATGAAGAGATTTCCAAAGAACTGGAAAAATTATATAAGAAATATGGCATGACGGTCATGACCAGCAGCGAAGTAACCAGCGTCGACATATCTGGCAATGGTGTTAAGGCCAAGGTAAAAACCGCCGATGGCGAAACCACTCTGGAAGCAGATGTATTATTGAGCGCAGTAGGCATTGCCGCCAACATCGAAGGCATCGGGCTGGAAGAGCTTGGTGTTAAGACCGACAAGGGTAAGATCGTGGTAGATAAATATTACCAGACGAATGTGCCCGGCGTGTATGGCATCGGCGATTGTGTTCCCGGACAGGCATTGGCGCACGTGGCATCTAAAGAAGCCATTATTTGCGCGGAGGCAATTGCTTATGCCGAAAAGAAATTCAATCACCAGCCCGAGCCCCTGGATTATGGAAACGTGCCGGGCTGTACGTATTGCTCACCCGAAATTGCATCCGTGGGACTTACGGAAAAACAGGCCCGCGACGCAGGATATGAAGTAAAAGTGGGCAAGTTCCCATTAAGCGCTGCCGGCAAGGCCACCGCAGCGGGACACAATGAAGGATTTGTAAAAGTGATTTTCGACGCTAAGTACGGCGAATGGCTGGGCACGCACATGATCGGTTACAATGTAACGGAGATGATCGCTGAAACCGTAGTGGCGCGCAAACTGGAAACCACTCACCACGAAGTGCTGAACAGCATACACCCCCACCCGACCATGAGCGAGAACATTAAAGAGGCGATCGAGGTGGCATACGGTGAGCCGATCCATATTTAACCTCATAAAATGCAGGTATCTCTCTGGGAGCAGGAAAGCTTTTTAAAACCGGCTGATGTGCTCATTGTCGGCGCCGGCTTTGCGGGACTGTGGGCGGCGCTGGAATTGAAAAGGAAAAAAAAGCGGTTGGAGATCACCGTTATCGACCGCGGAATCATACCTACAGGGGCCAGCACCCGCAATGCGGGGTTCTCCTGCTTTGGCAGCACCACGGAATTATTATACGATGCAAAGACCTTTGGCGAAGAGCAGATGCTCACCCTCGCCACCTTGCGGTACAAAGGATTGCTGCACATCCGCGAGAACTTCAAGCCCAAAACCATCGATTATCATGAATGGGGAGGGTATGAGCTGTTTACCGAGAACGGCAAATATGATTTATCTGCACTTACGAGCGACCTCAAAAAGCTGAACAAGGCGCTTAAGCATGATTTTAAAACCAATGAGCTGTTCAGGTTGTCCGATAAGAAGATCGAGCAGTTCGGTTTCAAAGGCGTTGCGCACCTCGTGGAAAATAAACTGGAAGGCCAGCTCCATTCCGGCAAGCTCACTGAGGCCCTGGTAAATGAAGTGCGTCAACAAGGCGTTCGTGTACTGTTCGGGTTTGAAGCCACCGGCTTTGACAAGATAAATGACCGCGTGGTGGTGCACAGCACGCGTGGCATTGACCTTTCAGCAAAACAATTGATCATTTGTACCAATGCGTTCACCAACACGCTGATACCGCAACTGCAGGTAAAGCCGGCCAGGGGCCAGGTATTGGTCACTTCTCCCATCAACGGGCTGCGCTTTAAGGGCTGCTTTCATTATGATGAAGGCTTTGTTTATTTCCGCAACATCGACAACCGCGTGTTGCTCGGCGGCGCAAGAAATAAATTCTTCGAGCAGGAATATACCGAGGAACTAACTACCACGGACAACCTGCAACACGAGTTGGAAAAATTGCTTCGCGAAGTAATACTACCCGGTGAAAAGGATTATAGCGTCGATTACCGGTGGAGCGGTATCATGGGCATGGGGCAGGACAAAATGCCGATAGTAAAAGAGTTACAGCCACGTGTATTTTGCGCCGTCGCCATGGGCGGCATCGGTGTGGCCATGGCGCCCATAGTGGCAAGGCAGGTAACCCGCCTGATGCTGGGGTCCTGATCTTACAATTTCAAAAACTTTTCCTGGTATTGCTTAATGCCCTCGCTGTTGTTGTGCAGCCTGATCACATATATGCCGCCTGCGAGGTGGCGTATGTCGATGGTGGTTTTGTGTTGACTAAGACGGAATGTTTTTACGGGCTGGCCCATGTGGTTTACTACCTGCGCCTCGCTTCCCAATAATTCAGCATGTTGCGTGATGTCGATCACCAGCTGGCTTTGCGTTGGGTTGGGATACAGGTTCAGCAATTTCACAACGGGTTCGGTTGCTACCGGCGCTTCAATGGGTTTTGGTTTGGGTGTGCCGCTGCATCCTTGCGATGACAACATTGCATGGCGCGGGCCGCCTTCTGCGAATGCTGCGCGCATCCTGTTCATCTGGCCTACTGTAAACATCAGCATACAATCGTCGTTGGTAAGGTCCATGTAGTTCATGTACATATCACCGTTACCCGTATTGCCGCAACTGAATTTAATGCCCGAGGGGCAGCCGCGGTTGGCGGAACGTTGCGTGGGTGTGTCGTCTACTAGATCATCGCCGCAATAGGTATCGCCCCAAATGTGGCGTAGTCCCAGCCAATGCCCTATTTCATGTACCGCTGTCTTGCCCTGGTTGTAAGGAAACACAACGTTGCCCTTTGTTCCAAAGGCCGAAGGGACTATTGCAATACCGTCCCTGTCTGCAGGACCTCCGATAGGACTTGCGTAACCCATGATTCCGCCTGCCAGGCTGCCTATCCAGATGTTGAGGTAATAACGGCTATCCCATGCATCGTCGCCGCCCTGGTTGCTGAATTTAATGCGGTCGTCCATTCCATACAGGGTTACCCAGGTGCTCTTGCGCACGATGCCGCTGGTGGCATATCCATTGGGATCTACTTTGGCCAGGCAAAACTGGATGCGGCAATTGGCGGCCAGGTTCCTGAAATGCGCGGGTATCCTTGCGGTGTCCGCAAGCTGAAACTGGAAGGCCTTGTTCAATACTTCTATCTGCGAAAGCACTTGTTCGTCGCTGATATTCTGGTGAGACTCTTTATATAAGATATGTACTACTATCGGTATGGTAATTACAGGCACAACGCCCGCAGGTGCTCCCGCGCCCATGATGGCGGTGGAACGCGAATTACTCAAGAGCGCATTGGAAGCTTCGATGTGTTCTTGAATGGCGGGGAATCGTTTCAACAATTCATCCTGGTAATGCGAGGCGCCGCATTCTCTTTGTGCGAACGTGAAACTACCCGTGATCAGTAATAAGCAAAGTAAAGCTAGTCGGCTCATTTTTTTCTTTTTGTGGCCGGCTATTCATAGACTTGAATGAAGTCTTCAGGCGGAATTGGACATCACGCGAGGGTACTGATCCAATGGGATTGATTGGGTTTCAGGGGAACGGTTCCGCAGGGCGGAATGAAAGGCATTAATAGGATGTGGGAGCGTTCAGAAGCAAAACCGATAGCTCATAAATCGAATGGCACCAGGAGGATAATCCTTTGAAGAAAGATGGATGGAACTGGTGGTATTCAGATGATAAGCGATAGTAAAACAAATATTTTTTCCTGATAAATCAAAGCACCCCTCTAAAAATTTTATAAACTGCTTAACGGGCCCCTGCCCATCCCTTATTTTTGCTGCACAAATACATCTATGAAGCTGAAATCCCCCGGGCTCTTCCTGTTAACAGCCTGTTTGTTCGCGGCCTGCAATGGGAATGAAGGCGGCAATGGTGACAATGGTTCCGGAGGAACTACCGGCGATCCACCCCCTCCCATTATCAATTACAGTCTTGTAAAATCACACCCGCACGACACCGCCAATTTTATACAGGGCCTTGAATTTCATGATGGTGTATTATACGAAAGCACAGGCTCACCCGTTGAATTCGGTTACCCATCCTGGCTAGGAAAGCTCGATCTTACCACCGGCAAGTTCCAGAACAAAATAGTGCTCGATACCCAATATTTTGCAGAAGGGCTCACCGTTTTTAACGGTAAGCTATACCAACTGACCTGGCAGAATAAAAAAGGCTTTGTTTATGATCCTGCCACGTTAAAAAAGCTGGGCGAGTTCAGTTATAATACCGAGGGATGGGGCCTTACGCACGATAGCGCTTCATTGATCATGAGCGATGGCAGCAGCAACCTTTATTTTCTCGATCCTGTAACGTATAGGAACCAGCGCATTGTCGGCGTATCGGACCAGAATGGCCCTGTGGGCAACCTGAATGAGCTGGAGTACATCGATGGTTTCGTATATGCCAACCAGTGGCAAACCAACTACATATTGAAGATCGATCCCAATACGGGAAAAGTGGTGGGCAAGCTCGACCTGTCTACCCTGGTGAATGAGATCAATTTCCGTACGCCCGGGCATGATTACCTCAATGGCATTGCGTACAATCCTGCCAGCGGAACGGTGTTTGTAACGGGCAAACGCTGGTCGCAGTTGTACGAGATCAAATTCTGATCATGATCTTTCGGCTACGTAAATAACCGAGCTGCACCTGGTAGCGGCGCCGCGCGCCGCGATATTCGACCGGAGGCCATTCAAGCTTCCTTTTATCACTCCCAGTTTTCCTGTCTTATACCGCTCGCTCAGTAAGCTTACATAATAACTATCGAACCATTGCGGGTAGGTGCCGATAAAATGCATTCTGTGCTTTTTGAACAAGGCCTGCATCGATCCGGGAGAAAAATGATATAAATGCCGCGGCACATCATACGCCGCCCAGTATTCACCATAGGCTTTTGCATCGGCCGAAGTATAGTTCGGTACGGCAATAAGCAGCATGCCGCCGTGTTTCAATATGGTCCTGATGTGCTGGAGATAATCATGAATAGCGTGTACATGTTCCAATACATGCCACATCGTAATGGCATCAAACTGTCCGCCTTGTAATTGAAAGAGCGCCGCGGTATCGTCGAGCGCAATGTTCATTTCCTTTGCTTTTGCGCGGGCTGTTGCATCGGGCTCGAGGCCAGTGGCGTCCCAACCTGCTTTGCGCATGGTTTCGACAAACAAGCCCGTTCCCGCGCCAATGTCCAGCAGCTTTCCCTTCTCGCGCCGCGTTACCTTTTGCACCAGTTTTTTCTTTTGATCGAGCGTTATCTTTCTAACCTGGTGATACACTTTGTTTATCAATCCGCGCTTTGTGTTGGAATGGGAAATATAATTTTCTGATTGATAATAGCGGCCGATGCTATCGGCATCGGGAACATCCTGCGTAAAGCGCGCGCCACAATCATCGCACTCCCAGATGTCGAACAATTCGCCCGATACGGTATGGTCTTTCGCGGTAAGCGCCTTGTGGATCTTACCCGAATTGCACAGGGGACAACTGGTATAATGGATGATAGAGTGCATGGATCACTGGCTGCCGATGGTCTCCAATCCCCAACCTGCCCTGAAGAAGTGAAAGAAAAGTATGATCAATGCAACGGCGAATAATATCAATGCATATATCCACCACGATTCTTTTTCTACATAAGTTCCGTTACCGAGCAATGCAGACATATCCTGCGTGGTCATTTCCTGGTCGCCTACCAACAGCGCGTGCTGAGCATCGTGCCTGATAACGCGGTGTGCGGGCACAGGTTGCAATAATGAGGGAGGGCCCGCGCTTTCAAAATGGATCTCGCCGCTCAGTTCCTTGCTAAGCGTTCCTACTTCGGGCCAATGGAATTTTTCATTGTGGCGAACGCGGCTGCGCAGCTCGTATGCAAATTCATTGTATTGCTTAATGGCCTCGTATTCCGGAATGTCCTTGTGCGTGGCAAGGAAGCTGAAAAAATCTTTGTCGGGCGCATCGAAATATTTATCGAAACGGAACCGGTAAGAAGGCGGATGTATTTCGCGGTTGGAGAAATCGTTCATAGCGGGCAGGCGCTCCAGGTAAATGGTGCCCAGTCCCGGTATGCTGATGCTTTTATGCTGGATGAGATAACCGTTAAGGATGCCGATCATGCTGCAAGTTTAATTATTAATTACTGATTATTGATTATTTGCGGCAAATATGCCCGCATCAATTAGTAATCAATAACTCATAATTAATAATCATCTCACCGCCTCTGCCCAAAGGAATACACTATTCCTCCCAGGATATTAAAGCCATAGGCCTCATACTGGTTCCAGCGTTCGTATTTGTTGTTGAAGATATTGTTCATTTGCACCCAGAGGTTAAACTGGCGGGTGATGCGGAACTCTACGCCCGCACTCCAGTCGAAGGCCGCTTCGCCTTTATAATTGTCCAGGTTCTTGCCACGGTATTGCGCGCCGTCCCAGGCAAATATGTCCGACCGCAACCAAAGATCTTTCAGCAGCCGCCATTTCAGTGAGCCCGTAAATTCGAACGGCAGCAGTCCCCAGGCCTTCTTTTCGCGCTGCAGCTTGTTGTATTGATTAAAATCGAGCTTGGCGCTTGCACTGAAAGCTTCTCCTTGTGTGTACCCGATCTCTGCATGTAGATGGAGGGCTTGCATGCTGGGCTCGTAAAGGGTCAGGAAGGTTTTGCCATCCACCGTATCGTTCACGAACAAAGCCATGTTCTTGTACAGGTTAAAGCCCAGCTTGGCGGAATAGGTCAGGTGATTGCCCGCCGATCCTTTAATGCCCACGTAACGCTCCTGCACCCTCGTGTTCAACAGGGAATCGGGTTGCAATATCCAGGGATTAATGCCCGCGAAGCGTTGATAAGAACCTTTGTTGTAATAGCCGATCCATCCCAGCTGCACCGTAAATGGCTGCTCGGGAACTTTGAACTCCACCATTACGTTCGGCATCAGGTTAAATTCCCCCTGGTCCCAGGAAGGTATGATGCCGCCGTGCACGTAAACATTCGGCGTTTTAAATACCAGCGTGGGCTTTACCAGGTAAATATTGTTGTTGATGGTCTTTGCGTTTTTGTCGCCGCCGCGGTTAAATCCCGTAAGGTCTGCCGTAAGCCCGATCTTGAACCCAAACTCCGAGAAACGCTTTTCCAACGGAAGCTCCAGCACGGAATTGGTTTCTTGCCCGCGAGGGTTCATGTTGTTGGCGAATACAGACACAGATAAATTAGGATTGTACAACAGGTCGAACTCGGTAGGTGCGTAGTTCCTGAAATGTACTTTCCCTTCATAGGTCTGGAACCGCTGGCGCAATTGTTCCTTGCTGAAGTTGAGCGTGCCCGGCCTGAAACCGTAGAAATAATAATCCTCGCTTTTCACGCCGAGCTTTCCATTCCATTCGTGGTTCTTGATGGTACGCACAGTGCCGGTAAGGTCAACGCTGGTAAGACTGTTCTTTTGAAACTGGTTAAGATCACCCTTGGATGTATAGTGATTGGCAAAAACGTTGAAGTAAGAATTTTCTGAATTGCCGAAGCTGAAACCCGCCTGTATGAAGGGCTGGTGCACATTGCCGATGCCGGCCTTGATATAATTGCTGTATTCCCACGCAGTGAGCGAATCCACATGCAATGCCACCGGCTTCAGGTCGGCCGGTTGGTACGCGAACAAAAGGTTTTGCGTGGGGATGTTATAACTAAGCCTCGGCCTGGTGGTATCGGCAACGGGAGGAACGGCGTTGAAATTAATTTTCACTGCTTCCCGCAGTACCGGTTTAAAGGTAGAGGTAATGTCGATGGTCTTCTTCTTTGGGTCTTGCGCAAACAGTTGCACAAGAAACAAGGAACATGGAACCAGGAAGAAAATTCTTTTAATCATAACAGGTATGAATTTCAAAAATTGATTATTCGCCTTCGATCTTGCTGCCCTGCCCTTCTTCGGCGACTACTTTGTCCAATTTTGTTTTTGCTTCGGTCCTTAGTGCTTCAATGCGCGCATTCTCTATCACGCTTTGGTAAGTAGCCTTGGCATTGAAGTAGTCTTTCTGCTGGTAATAAATATCACCGAGCAATAAATACGACCTGATGACCCATTCTTCGTACGAGCCGGATTTATTGATCACTTCAAAAGCTGCTTTCTCGGCGTCCTTGAACTGGCCTTGCTTAAAATAGCAATTGGCTATCTCGTACCTGGCCTCGGCGCCGTAAGCTGCTTTGCTCAGCGAGATCACCGTGCGCAGGTAAGTAATGGCGGGCTCGCACTGGTTGTTGACCATGTATGATCTTGCAATGGCCATGTTGGCAAGCACCTTATCGTCGTTGCTGAGGTTCTTTTGTGTCAGCAGTTCCTTGGCGTTGTTGGTGGCTTCGGTCCACTTCTGCAACTGGTACTGGCTGCGCAACAGCCCGCGCATGGCTTCCATCTTGTTTTCCTGGGTGCTCGCAAAATCTTTCAATCGTATGAAATATTTCTCGGCCTTTGCATAATCCTTCAGGTCGAAGAAGTTGAGGCGTGCCGCCTGCAACAATGATTTTTCCCCGAACTTATTGGGCACCCTGTCAGCTACCAGCTCATATCCCGGAGCGGCCTTGGCCCAGTCCTTACGGTTATAATAGATCTCGCTCTTATAGTACAATGCTTCCAATGAATACTTGCCCTCGGGATACCGCTGCAGGTATTGCTCGAACTTGGCGAGCGCGCCATTAAAATTGCCGTTGCTGAACTGTATTTCGGCTTCGGCATATGCCAGTGAATCTTCCTGGCTGGTGGAGATTTCCTTGCCCAGCGATTTTGCAAAGTTCACGTACTCGCTGGTGCGGCCTTCTTCGATATATATAATGCGTGCATTTTCCAATCCCTCTTCTGCTTCGGCGGAGTTGGGAAAGTTTTGCAGCAATGCATTGTAATTGTTCAGCGCTTCCTTATTGTTGCCGAGGTTGTAGTAAGCAATGCCTGAGCGCAGGTAGGCGCGGGGCTTCAACGCATCGTTGTTTACCGCGGTAATAACATTCTTGTAGAACGGTATCGCCTCCGCGAATTTTTCGTCGGACATATAGGTATTGGCGATCTCCATATTGGCATCGGGTACCAGGCTGGACGTCGGGAACCGGCGGTCTACCGTTTTCAGCAAATTGATCTTTTCTGCGCTGTTTGTTACGCCGGTCACCATCGCTTTTTGAAACAATGCGTAATCTTCAGACGGCCACGAGAACTTCAGCGCCATATCGTACATGGCCAATGCTTTCTTAAAATCACGCATCATATAATAGCAGTCTGCGCTGCGGATGTATGCGTCCTGCTCCATAGGGCTGCTGTTGATCTGCGCCGTGCGCACCAATTGCTCGAAAAAGCCGAGCGCCTGCCGGTAATTCTCTTTTTTCAGGAATGCATATCCCAGGTTGTATTTGACATTGTGCGCATTGATCTCTCCGTTGACGGTCACCGGGTTCTTAAGGTATTCGAACAGGTAACGGATCGCGTCGTCAATATTGTTCAACCGGTACGAGACCTCTCCTTTCCAGAATTGCAGCTGCGGCAATACAGAAGCGTTGTAAGGATCTTTCAATGCCTTGTCCAGCATTTCATTCGCACCAACCAGCATGCCGTCGTTGATGTATTCCGTTGCGCGGCCGAACAATATGCGTGGATACAAACGCTTAGCATTTTCCGATGGATCATCCATCCCCTCTATCAATTCCAGGGCATCCTTAAAATTGTTGGTATTGGACAGCACGCCCACCATCAATTCCCTTGCTTCTGACTGGTAAGTGGATGTGGGGAAGGAATCGAGAAAATGCCGCAGCTCGGTGAGCGCTACGTCCTGGTATCCCAACTCATAAGAAAGCTTCGCGTAGTTGTAGCTGGCAATTTCTTTTTGCTGGCGGTTGCTGCTGTTGGACGCGCTGAACAGGAAGGCATTGCGCGCATTTGCTTTTTGCCCCGTCTTCAGGTAAGCATCGCCCAGCAGGTACATGGCGTGCTGCGCCAGCGAATCTTCTTTTCCGCCGAGTTGTTTAAACCCTTCAATCGCCTTGTTATAATTACCGGCGACATAATAGCTGTATGAAAGCTCGTAAACATCCTGGCGGTTTACTTTTTCAGATTTGTTAACATATCGCTCCAGGTAAGGCAATGCTTTGGCATACTCGCCCTTTTCAAAGTAGCCATGGCCTACCAACTGCTGCATTTCCAGTTCATAAAACTGGTTGCCCTTCTTCAATCTTGACTCTGCATACTCTATGGCTTTGTCTTTTTGCCCCTGGATGAGATAGATATTGGCAACGTAATAAGGCACTACGTTCTGGTAGCTGGGATGCTCTTCTACCACTTTGAAGGCGGCTTGTGCATCGTTGTATCTTTTTTCATAAAACGATATGAAGCCGTAGTAATAGTTGGCGTCGATGTAATTGGGATCTTTCGGCAATTGGCGGATGGCATCGAACAAGGGCTTGGCGCTGGTGAAGTTCTTTTGGGAAAAATAGGCATATCCCTGGTGGAACTTCATGTCGGCCACTTCGCGGTTGCCGAGGTTGTCAACCGAAATGCTCTCGTACGTGTTCAGCGCCTGCGTGTAGTTCTTCGTCCTGAAATAATATTCGGCCAGGTGAAAGTTCATCATCTCCACCCTGGCGGCGTTGTCTTCCACGTCGATGTATTCTTTGGCTTTGTCCACCGCGGCTTCTTCGTTTTGCTTCAGCCCGCATACAAGGGTGTAATATCGAATTTCCTGCGCGTTCAGCGCCTGGTTGCTGCGGTCGGTTTCGCGCAGGTGCAGCTCCAGGTCCTTAAACAGCGGATACGCAAGGCTGTAGTGCTCTTTTTGAAAATACTCCTTTGCCTGGTGGAACAAGGCGTGGGGATCGTCAAGTATGCGTGGCTGTTGTGAATAGGAATGTATAGACAAAAAGGCTACGACCAAAATTAAGAGTGTGCGTTTCATTCGTTCATGATCATTTATAGTTCATGGAAAGACGAAAAGAAGCTAACGTGGTAAAGTTTCTAATTATTTTATGTTCAACCAAACATCGTTCCAAACACCTGTGCATAACTCTATAGATTAACATTTCTTTTTCTAAAAGATGATGATTTACTTTTGAAAAAAATCTGGTTTCAATGAAACTCACCTCTACGAAGTATAGCGCGGGCGCTTTTAATGTTGCAATGTTGTTAATGCGATTGGCATTTGGAGGGTTGATGTTGCCGCACGGTTACGACAAACTGGTAAAGTTCGCCGAATACGAAAAGAACTTCATGAATTTCCTCGGGCTTGGTCCCACAGTGTCCCTCGGCTTGTTGGTATTTGCCGAATTTTTCTGTTCCGCACTGATCATATTGGGTTTGTTCACGCGGTTTGCCGCCATTCCGCTGATCATTGCCATGAGCGTTGCCTTGTTCAACGCGCATCATGGACTGGTCTTCACCGAAGGAGAGCATGCAGCCCTGTACATCTTCGGATATTTGGTGATATTCCTGTTGGGACCGGGTAAAATAAGCGTCGATGGCGCGATAAGCAAATAAGTCATTAAGTCAATGGGTCATTAGGTCGTTGGATCGTTAGGTTACCAATATGACCTAATGACTCAATGACCTAATGACCAAAAGTATATGCTTTGTTATTTCAACTCATCCAACACCCGGTACATTTTCCTGATGATGTCCCCGGAAGAGCCCGCATAATTGTTTACAATGATGGCGATGATGTATTCTTTTCCCTGCGCCGATGTATGATACCCTGCAAATGCCCTTGCCCCGCCAATAGACCCGCTCTTGAGCTTCATGCCATTGAACGTGGGCAGCGACTCGTAAAACGATGCACGCCAGGGACGGGCCTTTGCATATTGCAGCGCCCGCACCAGCGCATCGGCCGTAAGACGGTTTTGTGGTGAAAGCCCGCTGCCATCGATAATGTTCAAAGCAGCCTTGTCGATGCCTTTGCCTGCCCAGAAATCCCTGATGACCCTGATGCCCGTATCGGTGGATCGCACCTTCGCTTTTTCATACGCGATGGTCTGCACAAACGCCTCGCCATATAAATTGATGCTGCGCCGCATGAACCAGTAATTAAGGCTCTCCAATGGTGGCGATACGTGCTTGTACAGCGCTATCGCGGAAGGCCTTGTTCTCAACGCCTGGCTCCATACTTCGTCATTGATTGCGTCAAAACGTATGGAGGCAGCAGAGAACGCCGAAACAACATCGTCCTGCAATTCTGCTACCGGGTCGGGCGTAGCGCCGGAAATAGAAAATGATTTTTCACCCACGGGAATAGTGCCGGCGATCGAAGGATTGCGGCCCGGTGCCAGCTGGAAATAGATATAAGCATTGTCGCCAGTGCCTTTGCCCGCGGTCTTCAATGCATTATTGTACTTGTTCTTTAACACCTTGCTGCCCGCTTTGGTTATTGTAACGCCATCTCCTACGGTGTTGCCTGACTGAAGGATCACGTCGTATTGGTTTTCCTTCCAGTTCAGCTCATAAGCGCCTGCCCCGTAATAATTGCCGATGTCCTGCCATATCCAGCCATCGGGAATGGCCTGGTGCGCTAACGTCTCTATCACAAGCAAACCTCCTTTAATGCGTTGAATGCCCTTCTTCAGGACAGCGTCTGCCCATTTCCCCAGGATCATTGTGTCGCGTGTACCTGCATACCGCCAGCTGCCAAAGCTTGGATCACCCGAGGATTTAACATGCAGGTGTCCGTTCAATACGCCGTTTTCTATCGGGCCATTGTACAGCAGCTCTGTCGTGTACCGGTAATCATGCCCCAATAATTCAAAAGCAGCTATGCTGGTGATAATTTTCTGGGTGCTCGCCGGCGCCAACCCTATTTGCGCATTGCGCTCATAAATGAGCTTGCCCGTAGCCGCATCGGCAACCGCAAATCCCAGTATCGCGTGCCGCATTTGCGAATCCTTCTCGAACTGCTGCACGGCCTTCTGCAATTTGTCTTCTATCGATTGCGCATGAATCGTCAACGAGTACACCATCGAAGCAATAAACCAAAAAAAATTTTTCATACCGGAGTGCTTACTTTGCGTTCAAATTAGCTATTTCGCAGCAATGGATACCAAGCAGGAACAAGTAAAGATAAATGCATCCATCATTACAATCGGAGATGAATTGTTGATCGGGCAGGTGGTAGACACCAACAGCGCATGGATGGCGCAGGAACTGAACAAGATCGGCATCTGGCTGAAAAGAAAGGTAGCGGTTGGCGATGACCGTGCGGAAATTGTGCGCGCATTGGACAGTGAATCCGCCATTTCCGACATCATACTCATTACCGGCGGGCTTGGGCCCACCGCGGACGATATTACCAAACCCGTGTTGTGTGAATACTTCAACGGCGAGCTGGTGGTAAACGACCAGGCACTGGCCAACATCGTTCACATCTTTGAAAAAATATTGAAGAAGCCTGTAACCGAAGTAAACCGCAAACAGGCCGAGGTGCCCGACAATTGCACGGTACTGCAAAATCCCTGGGGAACGGCGCCCGCCATGTGGTTCGAAAAGAATGGAAAGGTTTTTATATCCATGCCCGGCGTGCCGGTTGAAATGAAGGGCATCATGCAACACCATGTGCTCAATGCATTGAAGGGCCGGTTCAACCTGCCCGTCATTTTGCATCAAACGGTATTGGTCGCGGGAATCGGCGAGTCCGCGCTTGCCGAAGTAATTCAGCAATGGGAAGCCGCTTTGCCTCCTTATATTAAGCTTGCGTACCTGCCCCACTTCGGCACGGTACGATTGCGCATGACCGCCACCGGTACTGACAGGGAAGCACTGGAAATTGAGCTGGAACAACAACTGCGCAGGTTAAAGCCCTTGATACAACAATGGATGGTGATTGACGATGACCTGACCATGCAGCAGGCCGTTGCAAGATTATTGAAGTCGAGAAAACAAACCACCGGCACCGCTGAAAGCTGCACCGGCGGTTACATCGCGCATTTGCTGACCATGGACGCCGGCGCTTCCAGCAATTTCAAAGGAGGCGTGGTAAGCTATGATAATTCCATCAAGACCGGGTTGCTGGGCGTGTCGGAACAAACCCTTGAATCGGTAGGCGCCGTAAGCGAGGAAACGGTGGTGCAAATGGTAAAAGGCGCGCTAGCTGCGCTGGGAACGGATTATGCCGTGGCCACTTCAGGCATCATGGGACCCGACGGTGGCTCTGAAAACAAACCCGTAGGCACCGTATGGATCGGCGTGGGCAATAAAGATAAAATCGTAACACAGCGCTTTCATTTCCGCTTCGACCGCCTGCGCAATATTGAATTAACCGCCCAGAACGCATTGAATATGCTGCGCAAGTTCATTACCGACTTACCGGAAGAAAAACATTGAACAATCCTTACCTTTGAGCCGTTCAAAAAAAACTACTAACGATTATGGCCATAGTTGACCTGGTAATGCCGAAGATGGGCGAAAGCATCATGGAAGCCACCATTTTAAAGTGGCATAAGCAACCCGGTGAAACGGTGAAAATGGACGAGACCGTGCTGGAGATAGCTACGGACAAGGTAGACAGCGAAGTGCCTTCCACCGCCGCCGGCGTAGTAGAGGAGCTGTTATACAACGTGAATGATGTAGTGCCCATCGGCAGCGTCATTGCCAGAATACGTACCGGTGCCACCGCATCGCAGGACGCGCAACCATCGTCCGCTCCCCCATCACAGTCACAGGCCCCCGCCCACCAACCTCAATCCGAGCCTGCCTACGCACAGGTGCAGGAAGTAAGCTCCACCATTGCGGGACAATCGAATGGCCAGAAGCCGTCCATGAACGGCAACCGCTTTTATTCTCCCCTTGTGCTGAACATAGCGGCCAACGAAGGCGTAAGCATGAGCGAGCTGGAAAAAATACCGGGCACCGGCAACGAAGGCCGCGTTACCAAGAAAGACATTTTGCAATACGTTGCGGGAAGGAAGCATGGCGTTCAACCGGCACAGCAACAATACCAGCAGCCCGCACAGGAAATATCCATCGTGGGAAGGCAACAGGAGCAACGCCCGGCGCAACAAGCCCCCGAGCGCCAATCCCCGCCGCAACAGCAACCGGCGGTGTACTCCGGCAATGTAGAGATCATCGAAATGGACCGCATGCGCAAGCTCATTGCAAAACACATGGTGGAGAGCAAGCATACCAGCCCGCACGTGACCAGTTTTGCAGAGGCCGACGTGACCAACATGGTCTTGTGGCGCGACCGCATTAAAAAAGAGTTTGAAAAGCGCGAGGGAGAAAAGATCACTTTCACTCCATTGTTCGTAGAGGCCATCGTTAAGTGCATTAAGAAATATCCCTGGCTCAACAGCAGCATCGATGGCGAAAAGCTGATCGTAAAGAAAGATATCAATATCGGCATGGCCACAGCTTTGCCCAGTGGCAACCTGATTGTTCCCGTGATCAGGAACGCCGATCAACTGAACCTGGTAGGGCTTACCAAACAGGTGAACGGCCTTGCCAGTGCGGCCCGCAATAACAAACTGAAACCCGACGACACTTCCGGCGGCACCTTCACCCTCACCAACGTGGGTTCGTTCGGCAGCATCATGGGCACACCCATCATCAACCAGCCGCAGGTAGCCATATTAGCAGTGGGCGCCATTAAAAAACGCCCCGTAGTAATCGAGACCGAACAGGGCGATAGCATTGCCATCCGCCACATGATGTATTTGTCGATGTCTTACGACCACCGCATCATCGACGGAGCGCTCGGCGCCACCTTCCTTACAGCCGTGGCAAAAGAATTGGAGAATTTTGATGGGTCGAGGGAGATATAATTAATAAGTCTTTAG
This sequence comes from Chitinophagaceae bacterium, assembly GCA_035628135.1. Classification (GTDB taxonomy): domain Bacteria; phylum Bacteroidota; class Bacteroidia; order Chitinophagales; family Chitinophagaceae; genus DASPKM01. Next base: position 33,056 of record DASPKM010000009.1, read on the forward strand.
GGCATTGGGGCATTAGGTCATTGAAAAATATAAATGACTTATTGACTTATTGACCTAACGGCGATTCGCTTCCAAAACGCCTCCGCTCATAGCTCGCTACACCGTCTTTAATCGTCACTACAAAGAGGTTATCGTATTCGCTGTCCCGCAGGTCGGAAAGCTTTTGCTCCCCGCAAAGCATGTTCACGATATCGTCCACGGTATTGCTATGCCCTACTATCAGCACGTTCTTGTCCAAAGCCTTCAGTACCTTGATGAACAGCGAGTCCGGACGGGGTCCGTATGTACGTATTTCAACCCCCGATTGCTTGCTCAGCGGCTCAGCGGTTGTGCGTGTACGTATGGTATTGGTGGAGAAGATGTAGCCGATACTTTCGTTTTTCAATACCCCCAGCAAGTCCTGTGCCCGTTGCACACCAGCCTCGCTCAGGGGAGGGTCGGTGGCCGACATATTAGGGTTTCCATCTACTGCGGCCTTTTCGGCATGCCGGACAATATAATAAGTCTGCGAAGCAGCCGTTAAACTAATAAATAAAAAAAGGAAAAAAATTCCACGCTTGAGCATATCCCCGGTTTTTTAACAAGATAGGATTAAACAGGCACATAAATTTCAGTCCAATTTAATAAATTAGGAATCTGAAAACCGTAGCAAAAAATGAAAACATTATCTGAAACCTGGTTTGCCGATGGCTACATCGATTTTGAGCTGAAAAAATACACGCTCCTGGCCTACCTGCAGGAGATCAACCGCTATTTTAACGAGCATAAACTATACCCCCAGTTGGGCGACATTATTTTCCATTACAATAACCTCGTGGCCTTCCGCGAAAACAAACGCTATCTGCAGGAACACTTCCCCAAAAAGTTCACCGGCGTGCAACTGGAAAAACTGGAACTGCTGTACGAACAAATGATCCAGGACGATGAGCTGATGGAAGAACTGGAACAGATCATCAATTACTCCACCGAACGCATGAAGCGCACCATCAGCAGCGGCGCCGAAATTTATGAGTACGTAGAAACCAACCTCAATATATTCCCCGTAGGCCTGGTGCCCCTCGATTTGCAGGAAGGTTATTTCTTCCTGAACCACGGCTCCGACCGCGAAACCAAGGTGTATCAATACCGCCTCAGCATCTTTGAAAAGCGCGATGAAAAATACCGCAGCATGCGCACCGAGTACATCGATTGCTGGGAAAGGAATATTGTTAACACGTACGAGAACATCAAGGCAGAGCTGATCCGCAAAAAGCAGGACCTTCCAAATCCCGCGGTATACAGCATCGAAACCATGCTTACCTATCCCGTGGAGGAAACCTTACTGCCTATCGCCAAGCGCTGCCTGGTAAGGTACATCGCGCAAAACGCGGCTTAGTAACTCCAGTTCATCCAATAAATATCATCATTGCCATTTCCAGCCCCTTTTAACATGGTGGAAATAGCGTGGTAATTTTTATTTTGATCGAAGGGAGTCTTGTTCACCGGCCGGTTGGTGCTGAAGAAGAATATCTTCTTATCGGGACTTATATAAGGACAATAATCAAGATGCTTGGAATTGATGCCAGGGCCCATGTTTTTAGCCGGCATCCAGTTGCCTGCCGCATCTTTTTTGCTGATGTATAAATCGCCGCGGCCCATATCGTCCGGACGAGCGTAAGCAGTAAATACAATGAACTGTTCATCGGGGTCTACAAAGGCGTTGAATTCAAAACCTTTTGAGTTGATCGCCTCAGGCAAGCTTACCGGCGCTGCAAATTTTCCATCCTGCCAGGCACACATTACAATGTCTTCCTTGCCCTTGCCCGCCTTGAATTCAGTAGTGAAATAAAGATTGCCGTTCCTGGCCACGGAAGGATAAAACTCGTTAGCGTTTGAGTTCACTTCAAACCCTGCGTGCACAGGCTCGCCCCAACCCGTTGAAGTTTTGTTTACATACCAGATATCGAAATCAACAATGGTATCATTAGCGCCTGCAGGGCGGTTAGACGAAAACCATATCCTTTGCCCATCGGGCGAAAAGCTTGCTTCCAGGTCATTATACCGTCCCGAAAATGAAGCTACTTCCGGCGCACTCCATCTTCCATTCTTCTTATACATCCGCACAATGGTGCTGATCATAAAATCCTTTTGCTGGATAGTATAAAAGGTCTCCTGGCCATCGGGCGACATGGTAAAGTCGCGGTTGTTCATACCATCGGATACCAATCCTTCCGCAAACAATGCAGGCTTATCCGCGGGCTTTTGCACACCAGGATAACTCAGTTGCTGTGCTGTTGCTGTAAAATGAAAACAAGTAATCATCAGAACGAATAAAAAAAGGTTGCGCATATTCATTATTTTATTTCTGGCTGAAAATAAAAAAAGGCCGGTGATGCCACCGACCTTCCATAATATTGGCAATATCTGACATTCTAGTTCATCTTCACATCACAATTAAAATCCTTTCTTCTCTTCCGCTGTCGTTCCCCAATCAATTCCTTTTAGTGTAGCAGGCACGCCGTCCCGGATCCATTTGGCAGCGGGTGCGCCCTTCAGGTAATGATCAAAGAACTGTGCAAGACGAATAGACAGGTCTTTCCTGTTTCTTCTTTCTACCAGGTTATGATCTTCTCCGTTGTATTGCAGCATCCACACCTGTTTGCCCAGGCGGCGCAACGCGGTGAACAGTTCAATGCCCTGGTACCAGGGAACGGCACCGTCTGCATCGTTGTGCATAATCAGCAAAGGCGTTTTTACTTTATCTGCCTTGAACAAAGGAGAGTTCTTGATGTACAGGTCTTGCTTTTGCCACAACGTTCCGCCAAGGCGGCTTTGAGACCGCTCGTACTGGAACTGGCGGTTAAGCCCTGTTCCCCAACGGATGCCGCCATAAGCGCTGGTCATGTTGGCAACGGGCGCTCCTGCTCCTGCGGCGGCAAAAATATTGGTGCGCGTAACAAGATAAGCAACCTGGTAACCACCCCAGCTTTGACCCTGGATGGCCATCTTGGTACTGTCTACCCATTTCATTTTCGAAAGGTATTTGGCAGCCGATACAATTGAATTGTACGCGCTTTCACCGGGCTCGCCGTTCTTGTAATAGATATTCGGGTCGAACACGATGTAGCCATTGCTCACGAAATAAGGAATGTTAATGGTAGAAGCGCTTGGCGAAGGTGTGCGGTAGTTGTAACGCGTGTCCGCATCCTTCTCATAGAAATAAAATATAACTGGATATTTCTTGGTGCTGTCGAAATTCTCGGGCTTGAACAACAACCCTTCACTCATTTTACCATCGAACATCTTCCATTTGTGCAGCTCAACGGTATACCAATTGTAGTCTTTTTGCTGAGGATTGATGCTGCTCAACACCCTGGCAGTGCCTACATTTTCAGCTACCTGCTCATCCAGTTTGCTGATGGTAACATTCGGGCTGGTAGAAGGGCTCATGGTGAGATAAGTGATCACATCGCTGTTCTTCGACTTAACAATGCCGGTGAGCGCAAGCGGGAAAGTAACAGGTTTCTTGCCGGTAAAGGGCTGGCCCATCACGTGCATGTGCAGTCCGCTTTCCTTTGATTTGTTATCAAAAACATCCAGCAGTATTTGCTGTCCGTCGCGCACAAACCTTTCTTCCCTGTCCATGAAAATATATCGGTAGCTCACCTGGTGCTTGCGCCCTACGCCCGCTGTCATGTTCATCGGAGTTTCTTTACCGTCGGGATCGCATCTCCAGATATCGTACTTGTCGTACAGGTAAACATATCGATCGTCCTCGTGCCAGCGCATCAAACCATGCGGCGGCGGATCGTCCGGATGATCATCTTCTTCGTCCCAAACAGGTACTTTAATGGCCTTGCTGATAGAAGCGGTTGTACCGTTGGCCACGTTGTAGGTAAACCATTGCTTCTGCCTCCAATCGTACCATACAACATACTTACCCCTGGGCGATGCGGCAAAGGAGCCGCGGTTGCCTTTGGCTACCTGCCTGCGGCTTCCATCGGCAGTGGAAATGATATAGCTGTTCTGCAGAGCGAATCCCTGCCACTGCAATGCCACACGGCCGTTTTTATTGGACGTGCCGAGTACATAATCCGCATTGCCTTCATTTACCAGCACGATGTTTTCCGAGCTGTCATTGCCCAGTCGCACTACCTTGCTATCACCCTTATGCATAACCGCAGTAAAGCCGCGGCGCAATTCCTGGTCAACCTGCCTTAGTTGCTGCGGTTGCAGGTAGTCGTCGTTATAATGCCAGATGTCGAGGCGGGCGGTTTCAAAGTCTACGAGGTTGGTATCCTTTACAGGACGGATGGGCGCCAACTGGAAAAATAATTTATTGCCATCCTTGCTGAACTGGATGTTCGCGAAATCATTTACCGTAAGGCCTCTTTCAACGCCTGCTGTATTGCGGTCAACGCGTAAACGGGCGCTGTCTGAGCCGGGTGTATAATACCAGAGCTTATAAAATTTGCGCAGTGCCTTGGCAACGCTATCTCTTTCGGCAACAAAAGCAAGTTGCGTTCCTTCAGTATCGAACGAGAAACTTTTGGCATCATTGAACTTTCTCATCACGGTGTCCACCTTGTTGGCCGAAGGGCTCACCCATAATACCAATGCGTTGGTCAGCGAGTCGTTGTTCTTGCGCGTGGTCTTTACCACCAGCGCATTTCCTTTTTCGCTGAAAATATAATCGTTCACCAACTTGAATTTTTTCTCTTCACCGGTCAGCAGGTTGCGCAATACCAGCTCGGTACCTTCTTCTACTGGATCTTCGGCGGGGCGGGCAGGCGGCTTGCGGTCTTCGCGCTTGGGCGGCTGCAGGGTGGCAATGCCTTTTGTTTTTGCATCGTTCACTTTAGCGCGCAGGCTGTCTACCACACGTGAAAGGCTGTCCACCATGCGGGTAAGATTGTTGATCTGCGTTACGGAATCCGGCTGTTGCCTGGGCTTGGGTGGTTCGGGCAATGCCTTATCCAGGTGATAGGCAACCCAGCCCGCGCCCTTCTCCGGCATTTTATATCCTTTTACGCGGCTGATCCTGGTAAGACTGTCCGTGGAAAGGTTTAAAATAAACAGGCTGTCCTTCGGCATATCGTCGGGACGCTTCTTTTTAATGCGTGCCTCGCGGGTATCTTTAAAGAAAGGGCGCACGCGGCACACCACGAACTTGTTGTCGGTGGAGATGGTGGCGTTGTAACCCCGCGGGATCTCTTTCTTGTATGAGTTGTCGGTGGCCTGTACCACCAGTACGCCATCCCCTTCCTGGAGGTTGATGGTGTATACCACGTAGCGGCCGTCGTTGCTGATAACACGCTCGCCTATGCTTTGCCATCCGTCGTACACGGAGTGGTCCAGCGGCTTTTTTTGCGCCTGGGCCGCAAAGGCGATAAATAGTAAGAGAAGCAGTGAGCCTTTGTATAATCGCATGGGGAAAGTTTTAGTCGACTAAAATTAGGGGAAACACCTCTAGAATGGCCGCAATTTACATAAGTGGTGGATAAGTCATCAGGGCCACTTGGTTAATAGCTTATTAATCGCTTACCGTTTAAAATGTACAATTTACTTCACGGCCTGGTGTGGCAATTAGCGACCTGACTGCCTATTGACTAATTTGACCTAATGACCCAATAACTAATTGACCTTTCTCGCCCGGTAAACTCTTACGGTTTGCAATACCACCGACAATAGAATAAGCCCCAGCCCTATGTAAAAAGAAGTGCCCAGGTATTTGTTTTCTTTATACACGATAAAGGCCAGCAGAATGCCGTACACGGGTTCCAGGTTATAGCTGAGGTTAACCGTAAAGGCGGAGATCTTTTTCAATGCATTTACCGATAGCTGAAATGCCAATACCGTACAAAACCAGCTAAGCGCCAGCAGCCATAAAAAATCTGGAAGGGTTGGCCAGAAATGGCCTGCCGGGAACAACCAGATATACAATGGCATTAATAAACTTAAGGTGATAAATCCCCCCGTGAGCTCATACAAGGTGATGGTTTCGGAGCGGTGCCTTTCTACAAATTTGCGGTTATATATTGGGAACAGGCTGCCTAATAGCGCTGATAAAATTCCGAGGATGATCCCTGTTTTATACTCAGGGTCAAAATGAAAAATGATATAAATGCCCGCCATCACCATCAACCCTAATAATGTTTCCTGCACGGAAAAACGCGTGCGCAATATTAAAGGTTCCAGCAACGCTGTAAAGAATCCGGTAGCCGAAAAACATACCAGGGCCACAGACACATTCGCGTATTTGATGCTGCCATAAAAAGTTACCCAATGTATCGCGGCGATAAATCCAACTCCAAACAACTTCAATAACTCCCTGCCGGCTATACGTTCTATCTTACGTGAAAAATAAAACAACACCCATAGTGTAACGGCTGTTATCATCAGGCGGTACCATACCAGCAAGCCTTCGTTCAGTGTAATAAGCTTACCCAGTATACCGGTGAAACCTGCCAGCAATACAGCGGCATGCAATTGAAAAAAAGCTTTTTTCATGCTGGCGCAAAGATGCGGGAGAATCGGGTGAATTCCTTACTTGGTTTTTATGAACATCTCAGCCTGGTGCGGCCGGTTGAAGGTGGCATTGGTATTGGAAACAGGAAGATTTTTTACGCGGTTGCGGTAATCCTTGAACAGGCTATGCCAACGCAAATTGAGCACGCCTAATATGCCTTCTTTTACAATGCCCTTGTTCATTTTGGAGCTGCCGTATTTTCTATCGGCAAAAATGATGGGTATTTCCCTGATCTTGAAGCCAAGCTTCCACGCGGCGAATTTCATTTCTATCTGGAATGCATATCCCACAAACCTGATCTGGTCGAGGTTGATTGCCTCCAGCACTTCTTTTTTATAACACACAAAACCTGCAGTCGGATCTTTCACGGGCATCCAGGTGATCATGCGTGTGTACAATGAGCCGCCCTTGGATAACAGTATCCTGTCCCACGGCCAGTTTACATTGCCGCCGCCCTTTACATAACGCGAGCCCACGGCCATATCCGCTCCTCCGAACTTGCAAGCTTCGTACAGGCGTTCGAGGTCTTGCGGGTTGTGCGAAAAATCTGCATCCATCTCGAAAATGAAGCGGTACCCTTTGTCAACGGCCCATTTAAATCCGTGAATGTAAGCGGTGCCAAGACCGAGCTTTCCTCTTCTTTCTTCTAAAAATAATCTGCCGGAATAAGCGGGTTGTAACTGCTGCACAATGCGCGCAGTGCCGTCAGGAGAACCATCGTCTATAACCAATACATGAAAACCCTGGCGAAGCGCAAAGATCGTTTCCAGGATATTGGCTATATTTTCCTGCTCATTATAAGTTGGTATGATGACGAGCTTTTCCAATCGACTGTTAAACTACGAAATTACACGTTTTCCGGGAGGGGTTTTTTTGCACGCTTTGTTAAGACATCGTTTTAGCCCTTCTTTAACAGCGTACGGTTGAAAATCTCCGTGAGTTTTTGCTTGGTATGCAATGGGAATTCCCCTTTCATCATCCAGTCATAATACTGAGGCTCGGCCTTCAGGATTTCCGCTACGGGTTTTCCCTTATGTTTCCCAAAATTAAAGACTTCAACTCCCTTTTCCATCACGAACCTGCGGGCCAGGTCAATTACCTGGTCCTCGCCCAAAAATCCGAGTATGGTGTCAACAGATTCGCCGAGTTGCGGGTAGCGATCCAATTGCGCTTCCAATACTTCGCAGGTGGCCACGGCATCTGCTTCGGCGGTATGCGCGCCGTCGAGGGTTTTATCGCAATAGAATTTATAGGCGGCGGCCAAAGTGCGCTGCTCCATCTGGTGAAAGATCTTTTGTACGTCCAGCAATTTCCTGGTCGTAATATCGAACTCGAGTCCCGCTCTCAGGAACTCTTCTACCAGCATGGGCACGTCAAACCTGTTCGAATTATAACCGCACAGGTCGCATGGGTCGATGAATTGTTTTATTTCATTAGCTACCTGCTTAAACACGGGTGCATCTTTTACCATTTCATCGGTATAACCGTGCACGTCGGTGGCCCCGGTTGGTATGGGTACGCCGGGATTGATCAGCTTACGCTTGGTCTGGCGGGTACCATCGATGTTCATCCTGATGATTGCGATCTCGATAATATGGTCGCACGCTAAATTGGTACCGGTAGTTTCAAGGTCGATGAATGCAAGTGGCCGTTTTAATCGCAAAGGCATTTCCGTGCTTTAATTATTTTGGGTGATGGTGTGTGCAAATGTAGTAACATCTAATCCATCATAATTACCCGAACTCATCAAAAGTAAATTGGCCTGGTCATACTGCCGCGATTGCAGCCATTGCTCAAGATCTTCCCTTTGATTGAATACTTCCAGGTCCTGCTTTCCAAATCCTTCCCGCACTTTTTCCGGTGGCAGGTGAGGCATGCGCTTTAATTCCAGCGCGTGTTTGGAATAAAATACCACGGCCTCGTCGGCCTGGTCCATGGCTCCGGCATATTCCTGCATAAACTGTTCGTTCAGGCTGCTGTACGTATGCAACTCTAATACAGCCAGCAACCGGCGGTCGGGGAACTGCTGTTTTACAGCTTGCATGGTAGCCTTTACCTTGGAAGGGGCGTGTGCAAAATCGCGGTAAACCTGCACATTCGCGCCGGAGGCCAGCAGTTCCAGCCGTTTTGCCGCGCCGGTAAAGGATGATATTGCCGATAAAAAAGCAGCCGCGTCAATGCCCAGTTCCTTGCAGGCCAGGTAGGCCGCCTGCACGTTTTGGAGATTGTGATTGCCAAATACTTTCAGCGGGCCGGGAATATCTCCCAGCGTAATGATGGTTTCACCATTCCTGATGGTATGGTCCGGCAGTGCATAAGGCACCTTGCGTACGTGAGACGGGTGTTCGTTTACCAGCTTTTGCAATACCGGATCCGCGGCATTGTAGATCAATACCCCGCCCGCTTCGATCTTATCGAGAAATATCCTGAACTGTTCGAGATATATATCAAAAGTTGGAAATACGTTGATGTGGTCCCAGGCAATGCCGGTGATGATGGCCACGTGGGGAAAAAGAAAATGGAACTTGGGGCGCTTTTCCAATACGCTGGCGGGATATTCATCGCCCTCGCAGATGATGACGGGCGCATCGGTAATGTTCACGGACTGGTTGAAGCCCTGCAGCCTTGCGCCCACCAGGTAATCGAAAGCTGCGCCGGCGTGCTTGAGCACGTGCATGATCATGGAAGTAGTGGTGGTTTTGCCATGGCTGCCTCCCACCACCACCCGTTTTTTATCCTTGCTTTCCTGGTAAATGTATTCGGGGAAAGAATAAACAGGGATGTTCAGTTCTTTTGCCTTTACCAGTTCGGGGTTGTCTGCCTTGGCGTGCATGCCCAGGATAATGGCGTCGAGCTTAGGATGAATCTTTTCAGGGAACCAGCCTTCGGTGGGCGGCAGTATGCCCTCCGATTGCAGGTTGCCGCGGGCCGGCTCGAATATTTCGTCGTCGCTGCCTGTAACTTCGTAACCCTTCCGGTTCAGGGCAAGGGCCAGTTGGTGCATCACGCTTCCCCCGATGGCAATAAAATGGACCCGCATGCAAAATATTTGCGCTAAACTACACAAAATAAAGTCATTAAGTCATTGAGCCACCAGGTCATTTGGTCATTTGGCCAATGGGATAATTTGTTCTTAATGACTTGATGACTCAATGACCTAATGACCCAATGACCTGTCTCCCGCCGCTTGCGTATCCCGAAAATTCTTGCTTACTTTGCAGTCAACCCTCCCAAACAATCCTTTGAACATATCAAGGTCCGTTTTCCGTTGAATCACCTGGTGATCGATTTAACCCTTTGTTTTACCAGGTTTATTATTATCATTTAAATACCACAAAAATGAAAAGGACACTTATCGTGCTGACATTAGTGCTTGCAGTAGCAGCTACCGTTACCTCCTGTGCTGCACAAAAGGGCGGATGCAAATCGTCACAGGGCTATGTAGGGTACGGCAACCGTTAAACACCTGGCAGCATTCCTGCCACAACCGTAAGGCATAAAATTGAAGGTTACCATTTCTGGTAACCTTTTTGTTTAGGTAAATTTGGTAAAACCCGGTACTATGAATTGGATAGCTTTAAAATCAGAACAGCAGTTGCAGGAAATAAGGGAAAGGTCGATGCAAAGGCCTCAGGTAATTTTCAAGCACAGCACGCGTTGCGGCACCAGCGCCTGGGCCAAGGGCCGGCTTGAAAGATCAAAACCGGCCGAAGACATAGATTTTTATTTTCTCGATGTCATCAGCGGCCGCAATTTGTCGCGCACGGTGGCAGAGCAATTCCACGTACACCACGAATCGCCGCAAATACTCATCATCCGCAACGGCGAATGTATCTACGATGAAAGCCATCACGGCATTTCAATGGACGATATCCTGCGGCATGCTACTTATGCCTGATGCGCCGGATTATTTTCTCCTGTAAAAGTTAAGGTTCACCGCGGCGGCAAATGCTTTTTCGCTTAGCGTGAAAAAGCCCGAACCATCGTTGGCAAAACACAGCGCTTCGCCCTGTGGCTCCACGGTATGGGGAACCGGCAGGTACGACATTTTCAACAGGTCTGCAACTGACTGCGAGGCGCCGCGCTTGTAATAATAAATATCATGGTAGGTTTTGATGAGCAGTTCCTGCCTATCTTCGAAATACGCGGCGGCTACCACTCCCGAATAAGGAAGGTCAGTTACAAACACAGCGGTATTGATGGCAGTAGTGGACTGCGGATAGGCCAGCCTGTACACTTTCGAGTATGCATCACGTTTAGTAATGAGGTAAATGTCTTTTGAAGTCGGATCAACGAAGAAGGCCTCTGAATCATGCGGCCCGTCGGGATACCTGAATTGTAGCTTATCTACCTGGTGCACCGTGTCTGTTCCGGGCGCGGGCTCCGCAAACCGGTATATAAAATACTGCGGGTATGCTTGGCTGTTATCCCCTGTTTCGCCAATGTACACGTATTTTTTGCCCGCCTCGGGACCATTGGAAATAGCCATTTCCTCCCAATCGCGGTTCGTTACGCCCTGGATGGATATCTTGTTTGCAACAGTGCCGTCGTGGCTTAACAGGTGAAGGTCGGTGGGCCGGCCGCTGTCTTCATGCACCCATAAATAGCCGGGATTGCTATAACTGTCCGCCATGCCCGAAGCCTCGTCTACCTTACCACTCTTAACCGGAAAGGGTTCGGGACCACTTTCCGTAAAAGGGTTCACAACTCCGGTTTTCCTGCACGAAAATGCCCAGCAAATAATGAATACGATGCAAAAGGCGGTGATCCGTAAACGTATGGATGATGAGCGTAACAGCATTCGGGCGAGAAATTACCATTTAAAGTCAAAAGTTAAAAGTGTAAAGTCAAAAATTCTACACCAGGCTTACCGCGCTTTTCACTTTTCACTGCTTCTTATCCCGCATGCAACTCAGGCTCAATTTCCTTGCGGCTGTAATTTTCAATGCGCCGGATGATCCAGATGGACAGCACCAGCCAGATGGCGCCCATGGCAAATCCCGCCATCACGTCGCTGGCATAGTGCACGCGCAGGTAAATGCGGCTGAACCCTATCAACAGGATCAATAGCAACAGGAATACGATCAGGCTCCATTTTAACCAGGGCCTGGTAACATGGTGCCATATCAGGTAGATCAACAAGCCGTAAAATGAAAAGCTCATCAGCGCATGCCCGCTCGGAAAGCTGAGGCCCTTTGCTTCGTGCAGCAAGGGGATCAGGGGCCTCGGCCGGTTGAATAAAAATTTCAATAGGAACATCAGCGAAACCCCGCCCAGCGCCACCACCGGCACTTTAATGGAATACCACCGGTGCTTTTTGATGAACAGGAAATAAGCGATCAGTATCAGGTTGGCCGGTATCAAAAAATGGTGCGTGCCCAGGTAGGTAATGAACTGCATAATGCTCGTGGTAGTATCAGTCACATACGACCTCAGGAAATCGAACACCGCAAAATCGAAGGATTCTTTCTTGAAATAAAAAATGCGGAAGGCAACGTAAACGAAAATGATAAATGACACAAGGAACACCAACCAAACGATCAGCAATTCTACCGACAACAAGGCCAGTTGCGCAAAAAATTTTTTGATCTGCCTTTTCATGAATAATGCCAGGATGCCTGTTTAAGCTATTACTTCCCCTTCCAGGTCGTAATCGTAGGCTTTGGTGATGCGCACATTGGCGAACTCACCTATCTGCACCTTGCCATGTACCACTACTTCATTGTCTACTTCCACGCTGTCGAACTCGGTGCGGCCCAGATAACGCCCTGCTTCTTTTTTATCTATCAATACACGAAAGGTTTTGCCGACCTTTTCCATGTTCTTTTCGTAAGATATTTCCTGCTGCACTTCCATAATGTCCTGCGCGCGCCGTTCTTTTTCCGCCGCAGGAATATTGTCTTCGAGGCCATAGGCGGGCGTATCTTCTTCGTGGGAATACGTAAAGATCCCCACCCTGTCGAACCTTTCTTTTTGCAGGAAGGTCTTCAGTTCTTCCACATCGTCCAACGTCTCGCCCGGGAAACCCGTTATCAAAGTGGTACGGAGGCAAATGCCCAGCACTTTTTCGCGGACCGCTGATAACAGCTCTTCCATTTCTGCTCTGGTTATCTGCCGGCGCATGGCCTTCAGCATATTGTCTGCCCGTGTTGCAGGGGCATATCCAGGTAATTGCAAATGTTGGGCCTCTCCCGCATTACGTCCAGTACTTCCAACGGGAATTTATGCGGATAAGCATAATGCAGCCGGATCCATTCCAGCCCCTTCACATCGCTAAGCCTGCTAAGCAGGTCGGCCAGCATGCGCTTTTTATAAAGGTCCAGGCCGTAATAAGTAAGCTCCTGCGCAATCAGCATGATCTCCTTCACTCCTCTCTTCACCAGTCCCTCGGCTTCTTTGACGATGTCTTCCATCGATTTGCTCACGTGGTTGCCGCGCATCAGCGGTATGGCGCAAAATGCGCAGGTCCGGTTGCAGCCCTCCGATATCTTCAGGTAGGCATAATGCTGGGGAGTGGCCAGCAGGCGCTCGCCCACCAGCTCGGATTTATAGTCCGCCTCGAATTTTTTAAGTATCAGGGGCAGTTCCATGGTGCCGAACCATGCATCCACTTCGGGTATCTCGATTTCAAGATCGCCGCGGTAACGCTGACTAAGGCAGCCGGTAACGTATACCTTGTCCAGCTTTCCCTTTTGCTTCAGGGCCACCTGGTCGAGGATGGTATTGATGGATTCTTCCTTGGCGCGCTCAATGAATCCGCAGGTGTTGACAATGACCACATTATGGTCGCGCCGGGTGCTTTCGTGCACAACGGGTATGTCGTTGGCCACCAGTTGGCCGCTCAACACCTCACTGTCCACCATGTTCTTGCTGCAGCCCAGCGTAATAATGTTGACCTTGTCCTTTTTAAGCGTTCTTGTCTTCATAAACGAGCCCGCAAAGGTAGCTTTTGTCAGCCTGTATGCGAAAAACGGGGGCATCTTTAACAGATAGGCTCTAATTTTGCTATTCTTAAAGAAACCACGTAATGAAAAGGATCATTATTGCAACCCTGGCGCTGTTTATTACAGCCAACCAATTAAATGCCCAGGCCATGGGCCAGGAGTACCGCACCGCTCTCGGGGTTAAGTTCTATCCCGGGGCAATTACCATCAAGCATTTCGTAAGGGACGACCGGGCAGTGGAGGGCCTCGTGTATTTCTGGAAACACGGTTTCCGGTTTACGGGCCTGTACGAAATACACGGCGATATCAACGGGGCTCCCGGCCTGAAATGGTATGTAGGGCCCGGCGCGCACATCGGCTTCTGGAACGATGAATGGTCGCGCAAACATCCCGACCGCAACGATGGAGTGGCCATCGGGGTCGACGGTGTGTTGGGCCTGGACTATAAGATCAACAAAGCGCCTATTAACCTTAGCATCGACTGGCAGCCTTCGTTCAACTTCATAGGCTACTCTTACTTCTCCAGTTGGGGCGGGGTAAGCATTCGGTATACGATCAAATAAACAAATAAGAAAAAGCCGGAATTATCCGGCTTTTTTTGTTGAAGGTTGCAGTTGGAACAGCTGCATCGTAAAGTTGCGTATAAATACGTGAACTTTTGAGTATGAGCATCAGCAATATTTGCCTGCCGCTATTTTATTTTTAAACCATTATTCACTTTAAACAGCTATTATGAAAACTTCCCCATTACTTTTCATTGCCATTCTTGTTACCATTGTTTTGTTCGCCGGTTGCAGCGGCGGAGGCATACCGATCGATGAAGAAAGGGCGCGGCAACACATTATCAAGGTGAGAGAAGCCAAAACTTTTACAGCCAGTCTTAGAGAAGGCATTGCAATGCTTAACCGCAGGATGGGCGACACTACCACATTAAGGGACAGCTTCAGCATTCCCTTTGCGGAAACCTTTAACCGGGATGCCATAGCATTGCTGTTGAACCAGGAAGGCGCCGACGGTGTGCGCATTTACCTGGGCAGGAACGCAAAAAGAGAATTGTGCATGATACTGGTGCCGGTAGACAAAAACGGAAGGAACATTATCAAGAACCTCATAGGAACCAGAACGGCATTTATACCCGGTGTATCTTCTGCTTATGCACAGGACGATGGCGAAGCAATTGAAACTGGTCAGCGTTGCCCGCATTTATGCGACGATACCTGGTAGGTTCTACGGTGATGTTAGAAATTATCTTGTTGCTTCACCATTGAATTTTGCCAATGACTCTAAGTTTTGTGCTCAGCCTTTCGATACTGTTACCCCTTACCATTGGGTTAATCCGTTTCAAAACAATCCAAACCAGCTATCATCCTTTCATTGTATTGATAGCGTTGGGCGCCCTGACAGAATTCGCCAGTTCCTTCAGCATCCGCAGGTTTAACACCAATGCGGAAGTTACCAATGTGTTCCTGCTCCTGGAGTGCATGCTGATACTGTACCAGTTTTACCGCTGGCGGTTTTACATCAAGCCCAAACAATGGTATTGGATAGTGCCGGCGATTTTTTTGGTCGGATGGATAGTGCAAAACTTAGTGTTTTCCAAATTCTCGGAGTTCAGCCCGTTTTTTCACGTAGCCTATTCTTTTGTGGTGGTCATGCTTAGCATCAATGAGATCAATTACCTCATCACGCACGAAAACCGGCAACTGTTCAGGAATGCGCGCTTTCTTATTTGCCTCGGCTTCATTATTTTCTTTATTTACCAGATATTGTACGAGGGTTCGTATTACATTAGTAGTACGGAAAAGCGATCGGCCATTGCCAAGACCATTACCTCCTATGCGGCATACATCAACGTTTTGACGAATATCATTTTCGCAGTTGCAATATGGTTCATCCCGGAGAAGAAGTTCGACTTCGACAGGACCATGGAAAGCCTGAAAGAACAGCAGCGGCGGAGCGGAGCAAAATTGCCACCCTGAAAACAATTCGCCGACCATGGGCAGTACAATCCTCTATACCACGATCATCATAGGGCTGCTGATAGCAATAGCGATAGTATTTTTCATCATATCGATTGTCCGCTATCACCGGCGCTATATCCGCCTGCAACGCAAGCGCATCTTTGCCGAGATCACCATCCAGGAAAATGAGCGCCGCCGCATTGCCACCGACCTGCACGACAGCCTTGGCCCCCTGCTGTCTACCGTAAAGCTGCACATCAACAGCATAACCGTTAACGACGAACAGGACCAGCAGATCATCAACAAGGCTGGCAAGCACCTGGACGAGATCATCAGCAGCATCCGCGAAATTTCCTATAACCTGCTTCCCAACACCCTCCAGCGTAAAGGGCTTTCCGAAGCGGTGCGGGAATTCATCGGCCATATCAATAGCAAGCACATACTCAACATCCGCTTTTACCCAATGAAAGAAATAGCGATACCGCCTGAAAAGGAAATTCACATTTTCCGCATGATACAGGAGATCGTGCAGAACACATTAAAGCATGCAAAGGCAAAAGATCTTCAAATTGCTTTAGGTGAGGAAAACCGGAACGTGTTAATTTTGACAAAGGATGATGGAGTTGGTTTCGATATAGAAAAAGCACGCAGGGAAACAACAGGGCTTGGATTGAAGAGCATCGAGAGCAGGGCCGAGATCCTGCAGGGAACGATCACCATGGAATCGATACCAGGACAGGGAACCAACTACTTCGTAAAAATTCCGCTATAGCTTGTATGAATTACAGTATCCGCCTGGTGATAGCCGACGATCACGAGATATTCCGTGATGGCCTGGCCCTGATGCTTTCCAAGCAGCAGGACGTTGTGCTGGCAGGGCAGGCAGAAAATGGCAGGGAGCTGCTGAAGCTTGTAGAAGAAATACAACCCGACGTCGTAATGACGGACATTAAGATGCCGGGCATGGATGGCATAGAAGCCACCAAACTATTGCTGCAGCGTTATCCCGACCTCAAGATCATAGCCCTGTCCATGTTCGACGAAGAGAACCTGATAGTAGACATGCTCGAAGCCGGGGCCAAAGGCTACCTGCTCAAGAACGCCGATAAGCAGGAAATACTCGATGCCATTAACAACGTGTACGAAGACAAAACCTATTACTGCCGCCACACCTCCGCCAAGCTTGCCGCACTGATCGTAAAGAGTAAGTTCAACCCGCATAAGAAGTCTGAGCCGGTAAGCTTTAATGACCGGGAAAAAGAGATCGTGCGCATGATCTGCCAGCAATGCACCACGCAGGAGATTGGACAGAGGTTATTCCTAAGCAAGCGCACCGTTGAAGGTTATCGCACTAAGATCCTCGAGAAAATGAATGTAAAGAATACCGCCGGCGTGGTGATTTTTGCATTAAGGCACCACATTATCACCGAAAATGAATTGCTGTAAATGTATTGCCAGCCTGTCAGTTTTAGCTGAGCGAAGGTGAAGCGAAGGACAAGCGAATCTAAGACGAATCTAAGACGAACGTACGTTTTGGCAGACTGTTAACCCTGCGCCCGCTCCAGGTTAAACAAACTGTCTACAAACTCGTGTTTATCGAATACCAGCAGGTCTTGCATTTTCTCGCCTACCCCAATAAACTTTACAGGGATCTTGAATTGGTTGGCGATGGCCAACACCACTCCGCCCTTTGCCGTTCCATCCAGCTTGGTAATGGCAAGCGCCGTTACATCAGTTGCCGCGGTAAACTGCCGGGCCTGTTCCACGGCGTTCTGGCCGGTGGACCCGTCCAATACCAATAATACTTCATGAGGGGCCTCGGGAATTACTTTTTGTACCACCCTTCTGATCTTGCCCAGTTCCTCCATTAAGTGCGCTTTGTTATGAAGCCGGCCGGCGGTATCGATTAATATTATATCCACCCCGCGGGATACGCCGCTTTGCACGGTATCGAAGGCAACCGCTGCCGGGTCGGAGCCCATAGGCTGTTTTACGATGGGAACGCCTACGCGTTCGCTCCAGATGGTAAGTTGGTCTACCGCGGCCGCACGGAAGGTATCCGCGGCCCCCAGTAAAACCGATTTACCGGCCTGCTTGAAATTATGTGCCAGCTTGCCGATGGTAGTGGTCTTGCCAACACCATTAACGCCCACCACCAGGATCACGAATGGCTTAGAGGGCAATTCTGACTGAAAAGAATACGTGGAAGACTCCGGTGCGTCGACTAAAATATTTTCGATTTCATTTTGAAGTATCCTGTTCAGTTCGCTGGAGTTCAAATATTTGTCTTGCGCAACCCTGCTCTCGATTCGCTGGATGATCTGAACAGTGGTCTCGATGCCTACGTCGGCGCTTACCAAAGCTTCTTCCAGGTTGTCCAGCACTTCTTCGTCCACCGTGCTCTTGCCTGCGATAGCCTTGGTTATTTTAGACAGGAACCCTTCTTTGGTCTTTTGCAATCCCGCGTCGAGGCTTTCCTTTTCTTTTTTACCAAATAACTTCCCGAAGAAACTCATAATTAATCTATTAAGTGGTTAGCTTCAATTTGTGAGTGGTGAATGGTGAGTGGTGAGTGTGCCGATTGCACTATCGATGGATGTCTCATAACTCACAACTCACCATTCCAAAACAACAAAAGCCGTTCCCCTCGGGAAACAGCTTTTGAATTCATGGTAATTCATAAATTATTTTGCCAGGTATTCCTTGATCTTCTCCTTGTGCACAATGGCCTCTTTAAAGGTATATGCACCTGTCTTGGGGCTCCGGATAGCGCGGATTACCTTGGTCCAGTTCTTTGCTTCGGCAGCAGCCTTCTGGTCTTTTGTCTTGATCGCGGTTTTTGCTTGCTTTGCCATAGTATGATATTTTGTAGTTACCGGCCCTAATACCGGTTAACCTGCTGATTACTTGATTTCCTTGTGAACCGTATACTTTTGCAGTATCGGATTGAACTTTTTCAGCTCCAGTCTTTCCGGAGTATTTTTCTTGTTCTTGGTGGAAATGTAGCGGCTGGTGCCGGGCTTTCCAGAGTGTTTGTGCTCGGTGCATTCCAAAATCACCTGAACACGGTTTCCTTTCTTTGCCATTGTTATGTTATTTGCGGTTGGTGGCTATGGCCACTAACCATAGCTAATTATATCTTTTCTCCCGCAGCTCTCAATTGCTTGACCACATTATACAAGCCGCGCTTATTGATGGTACGCAAACCTTCGGTAGATACCTTCAACGTGATCCACTTATCTTCCTCGGGAAGGTAAAAACGCTTGGTTTGCAAATTGGGCAGGAACCGGCGCTTCGTCTTGATGTTAGAGTGCGAAACACTATTACCGGTCATTGGAACCTTACCCGTAACCTGACATACTCGTGCCATTATTCAAATTTTAAGGACGGCAAAGGTAAGGGTAATTGTTGAAATTTGTATATTCTGGCTTTAAATTATTGATTACTAATTGCTGATTAGCTCGATTTAACAGAAAGATTATTAAATAATTAATAATCAATAATCAAATTTACCGCGAGGCATGCTTTTTTCTGCATGCCCTTGTGTAAAACACCCGCTTACTTAATAATTTTTTAACTTACCAGACAGGCAGGCATGGCTTAATTTGGAAATCCGTAAACGAAATATGAAAAAAGGCATCGTCAGGGACATCAGTTGGTTATCTTTTAACGCCCGGGTATTGCAGGAGGCGGCCGACCCTACCGTACCCCTTAAGGAAAGGGTGCGCTTCCTCGGCATTTTCTCCAACAACCTCGATGAATTCTTCCGCGTACGCGTAGCCACCCTCAAACGCATGGCCGAACTGGGCGGAAAGAAAAAGCTGGCCATGCACCTGGAAGAGTCGCCCGACAAGATCCTGGAAGAGATACAAGCCATCGTACTGGAGCAGCAAAGTGATTTCAACCGCATCTGGGAAGGCATCTTTGCCGAACTGCAAAAGGAAAAGATCTTCCTGGTAAACGAACGCCAGCTTAATAAAGAGCAGCAACGCTACGTACAAACGTATTTCGAAGACGAAGTGCGGCCGAACATCATACCGCTGATGATCGAAAGCATTCCGCAATTTCCTTACCTCCGTGATAAATCGATTTACCTCGGCGCGGTGTTATCGCGCAAGGATGGTTCCATGCGCCGCAAATATGCGCTCATAGAAGTGCCGAGCCGCGCACTGGGCCGCTTTGTGCAGTTGCCGTCCAACCCCGGCGAGCACCACATCATCTTGTTGGAAGATGTGATCCGCTTCAATCTTAAAAGCATCTTCTCCTATTTCGGGTACGACCGTTTTGAGTCCTGGATATTCAAGCTCACGAAGGACGCCGAAATAGACATGGACAACGATATTTCCACCACCCTCATTCAAAAAATACAAAAGGGCGTAAAGAACCGCCGCAAGGGCAAGCCCGTGCGTTTTGTGTACGACAAAGAAATGGACCAGGGATTGCTCGCTTATCTTATAAGACGGCTCGACCTGCCCAAGCAGGGCGCGATGATCCCCGGTGGGCGCATCCATAATTTCAGGCACTTCATGGACTTTCCGGACGTGTTCTCGAAAAAGAGCCAACGTAAAAAACCTTTCATGCACCCGCTGTTGCTGAAAGCGCCAAGAGTTGCCGATGTTGTGTTGCAGAAAGACGTAATGCTGCATTTTCCTTATCATTCGTTCAATCCCGTTATCGACATGCTGCGCGAGGCGGCCATGGACCCTGACGTTACTTCCATCAAGCTCACGTGCTACCGGCTTGCTTCCAATTCAAAGGTCATCAATGCGCTGATCAATGCTGTGCGCAACGGCAAGCAGGTAACGGTGATGATTGAATTGCGTGCGCGCTTTGAAGAAGAAGCCAACCTTGCCTGGAAGGAAAGGCTGGAAGAAGAGGGCGTGCGGGTGCTCATCAGCATTCCGGACCTTAAAGTACACGCCAAGCTGTGCATGATCAAAAAGAAAGTGAACGGCCGTACCATCAACTATGGTTTTGTGAGCACCGGCAACCTGAACGAAAAAACAGCAATGGTATACGGCGATCATTGTTTGCTCACCGCCAACCGCGCCATCATGGCCGACGTGAACCGCATGTTCATTTTCCTGGAAAAGCACAAGGACGGCGATTCGATACTGCGGGCATGCCAAACACTCATCCCCTGCCCCACCACCCTCCGCAAAGAGCTGGAGAAAATGATCAACCGTGAAATAAAGAACGCAAAGAACGGCGTGCAGGCCTGCATCATTCTTAAGATGAACTCACTCTCCGACGAGTTGCTTATTGCCAAGTTGCACGAGGCCGCCCGGTCAGGCGTAGAGCTGAAGCTCATCGTGCGTGGCATTTTCTGTATGTATTCCCAAAGTAAAAAATTCACGGCCCCTGTTAAAGCCATCAGTATCGTAGATGAATACCTTGAACACGCAAGGGTGTTCATATTCCACAACGGAGGTGAAGAGAAAGTTTATATATCTTCGGCGGACTGGATGGTGCGGAATTTAGATCATCGCGTGGAAGCAACCTGTCCTGTATTTGATGACAACATTAAAAAAGTGCTGAGAACGATACTGGAAATACAGCTCAGGGACAATGTAAAGGCGAGAATACTCGATAACGAGCTTAGCAATAAATATGTCGTAGACAATTCTCTCCAGAAAGTACGCTCACAGATAGATATCTACAATTACCTGTACCAAAAAACACTGAAAAAAGAAGAAGCGGCGCAGGCGCCTTCTACCGAACCGGTATCTGCCATCGCTTAAATTTTTCGGTTATAGGTCACGTTAGGTTACGGCGGAGTTTTCACAACACGTAGTTACCTTCGTACCGCTTAATTGTCCAAAGGAATCCTTTGGACATAACCAGTAATTTTTAACCGGTAAAAAATACGGTAATTGCAAAGATGCGTCTTGCGGCTATCGATATAGGAAGTAATGCGGCCAGGCTGTTGATCACGGAGGTTATCCAGAACAACGGGAAGCCGCAATTCAACAAGCTCAACCTGGTGCGCGTGCCGCTGCGCCTGGGCTTCGACGTATTCGAGCGCAATGAAATATCGCCTGAAAAGGAAGAGATGGTGGTAAAGACCATAAAGTCGTACAAATACCTGCTGGAAGTGTACGACGTGCACTACCTGAAAGCCTGCGCTACTTCGGCCATGCGCGATGCCACAAACTCCAACGCCATCATACAACGCGTAAAAGATGAAACAGGCATAGAAATAGAAGTGATCAGCGGCGACACCGAAGCAACCCTCATTTACGAAAACCATATTGCTGAAAACCTGGCCACCGATCATTCATACCTGTATATCGATGTGGGCGGCGGCAGCACCGAGCTTACTTTTTTTGCCGATGCAAAGCTGGTGTTCAAAGAGTCGTTCAACATCGGCACCATCAGATTGATAAAGGACCAGGTAACGGAACAGCAATGGGACGAAATGAAGGATTTTATCAAGGCCGGCCTTAAGGGACATGATAACGACGTAATCGCGATCGGTTCGGGCGGCAACATCAATAAAGTATTCTCCTTATCCAAACGAAAAGAAGGTAAGCCGCTCACGGTGGACCTACTGAAAGACTATTATAAAGAACTGAGCAGTTTTTCAGTGGAGGACCGCATCCGCATTTACAAGCTCCGCGAAGACCGCGCGGATGTGATAGTGCCTGCACTGCTGATATACATCAACGTTATGCGCTGGGCAAACGCACCGGAAATATATGTGCCCAAGATCGGTCTTGCAGACGGCCTCGTGCAGCATTTGTACGAAGAATTGCAGCGAAAAAACGCGGCGCATACAGGTCAGGAGAACTAACGCTATATTTACGCCTTAATTTCAACGGTTTTCATGTCGGTAAACAAAGAAATCAAACGCGTTACCACCAACACGCTGCAAAAAATGAAATCGAAGGGGGAAAAGATCTCCATGATCACCGCTTACGATTTTTCTTTTGCAAAAATATTCGACGCTGCCGGTGTGGACGTGATCCTGGTAGGCGATTCTGCTTCCAACGTTATGGCAGGGCACGAGACCACACTGCCCATTACACTTGACCAGATGATCTATCATGCATCGTCCGTCATACGCGGCGTACGCCGTTGTTTGGTAGTAGTTGACCTGCCCTTCGGTTCGTATCAATCCAATTCAAAAGAAGCGCTGGCTTCGGCCATCCGCATCATGAAGGAAACGGGCGCGCATGCCATCAAGCTCGAAGGTGGTGAAGAGGTGTTGGAAAGCATCAACCGTATTGTAGCGGCGGGCGTGCCGGTAATGGGCCACCTCGGGCTTACGCCGCAGTCTATTTATAAATTCGGAACGTACAATGTGCGCGCCAAGGAAGAAGCGGAAGCCGCCA
Organism: Chitinophagaceae bacterium; assembly: GCA_035628135.1. GTDB lineage: Bacteria > Bacteroidota > Bacteroidia > Chitinophagales > Chitinophagaceae > DASPKM01. The sequence goes on from DASPKM010000009.1 coordinate 55,803, forward strand.
AATTACGCCACGACGCCAAATTATTGCAGGACGCCGGATGCTTTGCCATGGTGCTGGAAAAAATTCCCGCCGCCCTGGCGAAAGAAGTTTCCGAAAGCCTGCACATTCCAACCATCGGCATAGGCGCAGGCAAACACTGCGATGGACAGGTGCTGGTAATGCACGACATGCTGGGCATCAATACAGAATTCAGGCCGCGTTTCCTGCGCCAATACCTCAACCTGCACGAACAGGTGACCGGTGCGGTGCAGCATTATATCAAGGATGTAAAATCAAAATCTTTCCCCAACGAGCAGGAGCAGTATTAGTCTGAAGATGCGCATCCGCTCTTCCATCGTATCTTTGCGGCCTGCCTGACGCCAGTCAGGCCTTACAATTTCAATATGAAGGATACGCTTTCAAAATTAAAGGTCAAGGATGTCAATCCCGGCATATCAACGGGCAGCCAGTGGTTTTCGGCAGGTGGGGAAATGATCGCATCGTTTTCTCCGGTCGATGGTCAAAAAATAGCCGAGGTCACGAGCGTTGACCGGGCCACCTATGATAAAGTGGTCAGCACGGCTCAGCAGGCCTATATGGAATGGAGAATGTGGCCTGCGCCCAAGCGCGGCGAAGTAGTGCGCCAAATGGGGGAAGCATTGCGCGCATATAAGGAACCGCTCGGGAGGCTGGTGTCGTACGAAATGGGCAAAAGCCTGCAGGAAGGATATGGCGAGGTGCAGGAAATGATAGACATCTGCGATTTTGCCGTTGGCCTTTCCCGCCAGTTGCACGGACTTACCATGCACAGCGAGCGTCCGGGACACCGCATGTATGAGCAGTGGCACCCGCTGGGCCCGGTGGGCATTATATCGGCATTTAATTTCCCCGTTGCCGTGTGGAGCTGGAACAGTATGCTGGCCTGGGTTTGCGGCGATGTTTGCATATGGAAGCCTTCTGAAAAAACGCCGCTTTGCGCAGTGGCATGCCAACATATTGCGCAGGAGGTATTTGCGGCCAACAATGTTCCCGAAGGTGTTAGCTGTTTGATAGTGGGTGGCAGGGAAGCCGGTGAATGGATGGCAGGCGATACACGCATACCGCTCGTTTCAGCAACCGGCTCTACCCGCATGGGCAAGGCCGTAGGGGCTGCGGTAGGCGCGCGGTTGGGAAGGTCGCTGCTGGAGCTTGGCGGCAACAATGCTATTATTATTTCGGAAAATGCGGACCTTACCATGGCCATCCGCGGCTCCGTATTCGGCGCGGTAGGCACTGCGGGTCAACGCTGTACCACAACCCGCCGCCTGATCATTCATGAAAATGTATACGATAAAGTAAAAGAGCAACTGGTGGCGGCTTACAGGCAATTGCGCATAGGCGACCCCCTGGACGAAAACAACCACGTGGGACCGCTCATTGATAAAGATGCCGTAAAAATGTACCAGGAGGCCATTGAAAAATGCAAGGCCGAGGGTGGCAAATTCGTGGTGGAAGGCGGCGTGCTGGACGGCACCGGGTTCGAAAGCGGCTGTTACGTAAAGCCCTGCATTGCAGAAGTAGAGCCCGGTTACCAGGTGGTGCAGCATGAGACCTTTGCTCCCATCCTGTACCTGATGAGGTATAAGACCTTCAGCGAAGCGATAGCCATACAGAACAATGTGCCACAGGGACTTTCATCGGCCGTGATGACCCTTAACCTGCGGGAGGCGGAACAATTCCTTTCCCAAACCGGGAGCGACTGCGGCATCGCCAACGTGAACATAGGCACGTCCGGGGCCGAGATCGGGGGTGCTTTTGGGGGAGAAAAAGAATCAGGCGGCGGCAGGGAAAGTGGTAGCGACGCCTGGAGGGTGTATATGCGGCGGCAAACCAATACAATTAACTATTCATCTCAACTTCCGTTGGCCCAAGGCATAAAATTTGACCTGTAGGCGCATTAACAACACCTTAAACACCGTTTATCAAACAAAACGCGTCTGTCACGGAGACTTATTTTATTTTTATCGGATTGCAACCGAGAACTTGCATTCATATTAAACCTAAAAATTACACATGATCATGTACAAAAAGGCTCTTGCAGGCATCCTGTTGGGCACTGCGCTGGTTATACTTACGGCCGGCCCCATTGCCGCCCAGGGTACCAGCCAGAAAACAGAAACTCCTAAGGGCTGGCATTTGCTCGACAAAAACAAGGATGGTTTTTACGGTATCAGCCTCCAGGGCGCTTACGACCTGGTAAAAGGTAAAAAAAGCACTACCGTAGTGGTGGCCGTTATCGACTCAGGCATCGACACGCTGCATGAAGACCTGACACCGGTCTTGTGGAAGAATCCTAAGGAAATACCCGGCAACAGCATCGACGACGACAAGAACGGGTACGTTGATGATATTTACGGATGGAACTTCATTGGCGGTAAAGACGGCCGCAACGTAAAAGAAGATTCCTACGAAGGCGCCCGCGTTTATCACAAGCTGAAAAAGAAATGGGCCGATAAGCAGGTAGACCCCGCTACACTTAGCGCCGAAGAAAAAGAAGAATACGAAGTTTGGCAGAAAGCCAAGAAAAAAATAGAAGGCCAGAGCATCGCCGGCGGGGTTGACCTGCTGCTGCTGAAAAATGCCTTCAAAGCTGCAAAAAGAAACGACAGCATATTAAGGGTTGCAATGGCGAAAGAAGTATTCACAGGCAAAGAGCTGGAGGAATACGTTCCGTCAGCTTCCGATGCAAAATCGGCACGTAACAGCCTGCTGTACCTTTTCAAGGCCAACGACATCATGGACCAGACCAATAAAGAGTTTATCGAAGGCTTTGGCGATTACCTGGCCGGCGAAGAACGCAAGGCCGAAGCAAAAGACAGGGAACCCCGCAACTTCCGCGGCGAAATAACTGGCGATAATGAAGAAGACATCAATGACCGTTACTACGGCAATCCCGACGTAATGGCGGGCACACCCTTTCACGGTACGCACGTAGCCGGCATCATTGGCGCGGCAAGAAGCAATGGCAAGGGCATGGACGGCATTGCAGACAACGTAAGAATTATGATGCTGCGCGCCGTTCCCGATGGCGACGAGCACGATAAAGATATTGCACTGGCCATCCGCTACGCTGTTGACAACGGGGCAAAGATCATCAACATGAGCTTTGGTAAAGACTTCTCTCCCCAGAAACATTGGGTAGACGATGCCGTAAAATATGCCGAAAGCAAGGGCGTGTTGCTGGTGCATGCCGCAGGCAACGATCACAAGAACCTCGATAGCACCGACAACTTCCCGAATGCAACATTGAAATCGCTCAAAAGCAGGGCTTCCAACTGGCTTACAGTAGGCGCCAGCAGCGATCCTACTGCCGAAGCTGGTTTCGAGAGCCTCACCGCTTCGTTCTCCAATTATGGAAAGCATGAAGTGGATGTGTTTGCACCCGGCACCAAAATCTACTCTACTATTCCCGGCAAAACCACTTATGGCAATGCGCAGGGAACCAGCATGGCCTCTCCCGTGGTAGCGGGTATTGCAGCGCTGATATTATCATACAATCCTCATCTTTCTCCTCAGCAGTTGAAGATGGTGATTGAAAAATCATCTACCCCTGTGTCAGAACTGGTAAAAAAACCAGGCAGCGATGATGAGGTGCCAATGTCGGAACTGTCACGTACTGCGGGCATTGTAAATGCCGAGGCAGCCATGAAAATGGCCCTGGAAATAAAGCCCTCTAAAAAAGACCTTCCCAAGTCAACTTTGAAGAATAAGAGGGGCTAATCACACATCATTTCATTACACGATAGTAAAACTTCCGGTCATGAACAACCGGAAGTTTTTTATTTTATAGCTTTGCCCACTAAACTTCACGTATGGCCACCAAACAAGACGCGCTCGCCACCGAATATTACCAGAATTACATAAAGCTCTCCCCCGACGACAACGTTGTAAAAGCGCTGGAGCGCAACACGAAAAACTTCAGGAGGCTGTTGAAGAAGATACCACGTAAAAAAGTAGACAAGGCGTATGCGGAAGGTAAATGGACCATCAAGGAGTTATTGCAGCACATCATAGACGCCGAGCGCGTATTTGCTTACCGCGCCATCACATTTGCAAGAAAGGACAGCGCCGCACTGCCCAGCTTCGATGAAAACGCCTGGGCAGCCAATTCGCTGGCGGTGCAAAGGGATTGGAAAGACATGATAGAAGAATTCAAATCGCTGCGCGCAGCCAGTGAAAAAATGTTCTCCTCTTTCGACGATAGCCAGCTACGCTCCATCGGCAATGCCAGCGGTAAAGATATAAACGTGCTTGCATTGGGATACATCATGTCAGGTCATGTGGAGCATCACATCAATATCATCAAGGAAAGATATCTTAGAAAAAACGGACAATAGGGTTGACCTGCGCGCTGATCTTTAGTTTACCGGATCGCCGACGCACGTGTAGGTAATAGTGCTGTAATTAAGTGGTAGCGAATGTAAGAACCGCTGAATAGGAACATTGGTGCTGAAAACAGTAGGCAAGCCTTGCTGATTGTAGCTCGCCGCCGTCAACGGATTATTCATGCTGTAATCCCGGTCGATAAACATCCACACATTGCTTGTACGGCGGAAGTGCACCTTATCATCATACACTACACCCGGGCGCATAAGATTACCGGCATCATCGTATTGATAAGTTTGGGTAACAGAAGGCAGTTCTCTTGTATAATAGCTAATAGTTTTATTGATCCTGCCAGCTTCATCGTAAAAAAAAATGGTCAATGATACCGGCGTACCGCCAACCGGATTGGTTCCATAAAGGCCATTCCTGTATTGAATGCCTGTAGCGATCCGGCCACTTGGGTCGTACCCGTAACGGGTCCATGCATCAAAAAAACCTTTGGACGATCCAAAAATGTGATCCGTTAACCTGTGCAACGAATCGTAGCGGAATTCATGCGATATCCTGTAGTCTGGCATAAACCTGGGAATGACGCGAACAGGATCTCCGGCTTCATTATAACCAAACTCGGCATAACCCGAACCGAAGAATGGAGCGTTCGTAGTATATCGCTCTATCTTGCAAAATGGGGACGCGGCTTCGGTGGCCGAAGCTGCAATTAAATCATTTGCAGGACTGACATCTTTTTTGCAGGACACCAATGTGAATGCATGCATTATGCATATAGCAGCAACTGCCGTTCTAAAGAACTTTTTCATAGTAAAAGTTTAAGAAGTTTAAGAATAAAGCGGAGAAGGAAAGATGATCTGGGGAGACACAAGGTAGACCAATAAACTCAATCGCTTTGAATTACTTCAAGGAGCAATCGATCTCATCAAAAAAATTGTCACTTGCACTCGTATTCAATTTCGCATTCGCCAAGTCCTAAAAAAACCAACATGCTTAGCCACGGTCCTTGCGAAGGGCTGCGTGCAAAACCGAGCGGCAGCCCGTAACTATTGTAAGACGTTCCGTGCAACACGTTGTTCTTGCTGTAGTTCCTGTTCAGGAACATCCATATGCGATTGGTGCTGTACACGTTCGTTTTATCATCGTAATTGGCGCCTGCGGTTACAAGATTACCAAACTCGTTATATGCGTATTTATAGTCGGCCATGAGCATGGCGGCAGCGCCATTTCTTATTTCTCTTTTAACCGTCCTGCTCACGCGTTCTTGCTGGTCGAATGTATAGGTGGTTGTATTCTGGTAAGGCTTATAGTACGTGGTTAGCTCGGCGCCATAAATGCCATAGAAGTAAGTAGTATCGTGGCTAACACGGCCGTCGCTGCCGAAATAATATTTTGTCCAGAATTCAAAAAACGGGTTTACGCCAGGCGAACCAGGGTAATATCCAATATAGTCGGTAAGCCGGCGGTCCTTATCGTACCGGAACTCGTACTTGACTGAGCCGGTGCTAAATCCTTCTGGTGTAAAGCCAATAGGATCACCTGAAGAATTATAGGTAAAAACGCCCGTGCGGTCTTGCACTCCCGGCATTTTCTGGATGATCTTTTTGATCCGGCAGGGGGAAACCTTGGATTCTTTCTTCATCACCTCACGCTTGCACGAAGTAAGTTGCATTACAGCCAAAATGCAGATAGCTGTACAGCACCAATGAAAGAACTTTTTCATGTCGGCGGGGGTTTAAAGGCAATGTTAATAAATAAAAGTAGCCCCTATTCCCGGAATAGAAAATACCACGTACAGGGATAACTAACGCGTAACAACAAATCGATAACCAATGGCCAACCAAATCTGGCAGAATAATTGTTAAGACAGGGCGCCAGGTACTATTGAAAAAAGTGATGATATGAAAAAAGTTCTACTGCTACCCTTGTTGCTATCGGCCGTATCCATGGCCTTTTCACAAATCAACTTCTCCGCCAATGACTTCGGTCGTGTCCCCGTTTATTCCGGTAACTTCCTGTATGGCACCAATATGGGCTATTATGGCAATACCTGGGACGACAAGACCCTTGCCGATATATCGGCCGGCAACCCCGCCAAAAACGTAAAGGGCGTTGGTTCCAAAACCTTTCACCTGCCCCTGCCCGAAGCCTTCCTTGAATACTGGGGGTATAATGTCCGGGTTGATATGTTCAACCACTACGCCAGCCTGGGCGCCAAAGACCATACTGTTTTTTTGGAAGAACCTTCAGCGGCCCACCGCGACAATACCAATTTTGGTTGCTCACAAAACTCAAGGTTGTTCAAGAACATGTATGAGCCCATTTGGGATGGCGGCGCCAACGGCACACCTGTGAACGACAACAACTATTTTGCGCTGTACGTGTATAGAACCGTCAGCACCTATAAATCCTATGTAAAGTTCTGGGAGATCATCAATGAGCCCGACCTGGAATATGGCATCCTGGGCGACGGCGACCCCGGGCAACCTGGCAACTGGTGGGATAACAATCCCCCGCCCTGCGCCCTGCCCAACCTGTACGCTCCCATTTTCCAGTACATCCGCGCATTGCGCATCGGCTACGAAGTAATCAAGTATGTTGATCCAACAGCCTATGTATCGCCAGGCGGACTTGGTAAGCCAGCCTTCCTCGACGCCATTTTACGTAATACCGATAATCCTGCCGACGGATCGGTGAATGGATCCTATCCATTGAAAGGCGGCGCTTATTTCGACGCGCTGAGCTTTCACATGTATCCCATTTACCATTTGCACCAATGGGATAATTCTATCGGCGGGTTTGCTTTTTCGCGCCATTCAGATGCGGCGGTTTACCAATACATCCAGAACAAGAACAAATTCCAGAACGTACTGAATAACCGGGGATACAACGGCACTACCTATCCCGCCAAATACATTATTACCACAGAGAACAATATTCCGAACAAATCCATGCCCGGTCCTATCGGCGCTTGGATCGGTTCGCAGGATGCACAGAGGAACTACGTAATAAAGGCCACCGTGGAAAGCCAGAAGAACAACATCAGTCAATATTATGTTTTTGTATTGGGCGATGATAAGGATGCATGGGACCCCACGGCCAGCGAGCTGAACTTTCTGGGACTGTACAAAAACCTCGTAGGCAAGGGCCCGCTGCAGAATGGCGGCACCTATAACCAGCAATACAATGAGTCTGGCATTGCTTATAAAACCACATCGGACCTGTTGCTGAACAAACGCTACGATGCCACGCAGACCGCAGCGCTCAATTTACCGGCAAACGTGGGCGGTGGTGCATTTAAAGACAATGCAGGCGCATATACCTATGTATTGTGGGCAAAGACAGCTACCGATCTTTCCGAGAATGCATCGGCCACCTATAGTTTTCCCGCGGGATTGGTATCGGCCTCATTAAGTAAAAAAGAATGGAATTATTCAAGCACCAACACTGCTACCGCCATTGCCTCTACCAATATCTCATTAACCGGCGCTCCTGTTTTCCTCGATCCATCGGGCTCGCCGCCACCGCCTCCTCCCCCACCACCAGCAGGATGCAGTGCGGTATCCATTACTGCCGCAACCGACAGCATTAAGCTTACAGGTCTTGCCGCGCCCATCGTTACCGTACATGTATTTAACAGCAGTTGGGCAAGCGTGTTCAATCAAACTTATACCAACTCTCCTGGTAACGTAAACATTACTCCATTGCCTGCCGGAACGTACAATGTAAAAGTGAGCTTTTACAATGCATCCTGGGGCCTTATCTGCGACAAATCGCAGGCTGTGAATGTACAGAGCGGAACCCCGCCACCACCGGGAGGAGGTACGCCCAACTGTAATAATATTACCATCGTACCGGCCAGCGGCGCCATTAGTTTCACAGGGCTTACCGCGCCCATCGTTGCCGTACAGGTATTCAACAGCAACTGGGCAACGGTATACAATCAATCCTTTACCAACTCGCCGGGCAACCTTACGGTTCCATCGCTGGCTGCGGGAAGCTATCATGTAAAGGTTACCCTTTACACTGCATCGTGGAGCCCCATCTGCGATAAATCGCAGGACGTATCGGTTACCACTACCACTCCGCCACCCGGAGGTGGAACGCCTAACTGCAGCAATATCGTGATAACGCCTATGGCTGGGTCCATTAAGATAGACGGGCTTTCAGCACCGGTCATCAGCGTGCAGGTGTTCAACAGCAATTGGGCAACGGTATACAATCAATCTTTCAGCAATTCGCCGGGCAGCGTAACCATACCTTCAATGCCCGCCGGAACATACCGCGTTAAAGTGAACTTCCTGTCAGCATCATGGGCCGCCATCTGCGAGAAATTCCAGGATGGCGTTGTAGTGGCGCCGGGAACTACATCGACACAATCAAGAAATCCCAACGATGTAGCCGCGGTACCCACCGATAATATCAACGCAGGCAGGAGCATCAGTGTAACACCTAATCCATTTGTGAGCTCTATCAATGTGAATATCGGGTCAGATAAGAATGAACATGGCACCATCATTTTGCTCGATGTATCAGGACGTGAAGTGTTCAGGAAACCTGTTACGCTGCACAAGGGCAATAACAGGTTTATGCTCGATGGCAGCAGGTATAGACCAGGCAGCTATTACCTGAAGCTGGTAACCGGCAGCAGATCGGAAAGCGTGAAGCTGATCAGGCAATAAATAAAGATGAAAGCATTTGCTGCGTAAGCGCGGTGTTTGTACAACAGCCGTTCTTACGCAGCAATTTTATTTTATTCCTGGAGCGCATCACCCCGCGATTGAAGGTGATGGAGAAAACTAACGTACTTGGTTGCAGCGGTATTGGCTATTTCTTCAAACATTTCTTCGGTAATCGGCGTTCCCTTAGGGTATTTTGAAAGAACGCTGCGAACCGCCTTTTCAGCCAACTCCGAAACCGTTTTTTTCGCTTGTAATTGGTCGACTATTCTCATCAGCCGGCGCATTCTTTCCAGCACAACTTCCCTCATATTGTGGTCAGCAAGATTAGGCTCTCCCACGGACGGCACGTTCAAATCAGGCTGGATGTTCTTTTCGATCCTCCTTTGCTGAATGACATCGTAGCAATACGTAAGTTCGACATCAGCCCCATCATACACATCAGAAAGTTTAACAAGTACGCCATAGCAGCTAAACAGCATTATAAAGGCTTGCAATGTTCGGGTAGCTGGGCAACCTTTTATATAAATAGTATGGGAAACCTCATTTTCAGTATCCTCGGTAGACAATTCGGGATAGAACCAGCGGACAATTTGCTCCTGCTCCACTCCCAGCATATACCTTAAAGCCCCGATAATATGGCGTCTTTCACCGCCGAAATGCAGATAGGCATTAATTGCAATTTTGGTTGCCCCTCTGAAATAATCATCGCCGCCGATCGTCATTGGTATAGTCACCGGTTCCTGCATGTAATATTCCTGGGATTGGAATTTTTCCTCCGCATTTTCGATATCAAGCCCCGGATGTTTTTCTTTTAACCGTTTGAGAATATGGAGGAGCTCACGCTTATCCCGGGCGCTTACGTATACACTCTTGTCTTTTATCTCAATCGTTGGCTTTACCGGTACCGGCTTGCGTCCATCTTTCAAATGGTAAGCATCCCCGGTTTTACTTTTTACATTCTTGATGATATAATCCTTGTTACGCTCTCTTCTTAGGCTAAGCAGCGCGGTTAACGCGTCGAACTGCCGGACAAAGGCAGCATCAACAGCAATGCCCAGTTCGGGATTACATTTATTGCACAACAGCTCTCCCGACTTCACCCTGCCTCCGAGCGCATTTTGAATAATATGCTCTTCGGAACGATTATCATCAGTAAGCCCGGCTTCGCAGTTATAACAATACTGCATTGGTAATAAGCTTTAAAAGGTCGCAATTGAAAAAGGTTACCCAAATGGATAACCTTTTTTCATATTATAAAAATTTGCTTAGTTCTTCTTCACCAAATTTATCCTTGTGATCATATCTCCCATCACCTTCACTGCTTCATCCAGATAGATATCGCTCCTTAGGTTCTTGAGCCATTGCTTGTAACGCTCGGATTTACCGGGATCACCCTGGAATTTGTTTACGTCCTGCGAAGGAGTTTCAACCGCCAGTTCCTGGCCCTGTCCAAGCTTGTTCAGGCTGTCGATTTGTTTTACGGCATTCCTGATCTGCTTTTGCTCCAGCCTGTATTTTTCCAGTTGCAATGAATATACGCGGTCATTTTGTTTGGCTAGCCATTCAGCATTGTTCTTGATAAGATTGAAAGTGCTGTTGGCCTTAACCCTTTGCTCGCTCCTGCGCCTTGCCTCATCTACTTCACCATAATCTTTCCAGGGAATATAATCAGCTTTTTTGATCTCGTCCCAGGGCAATGCATCGGGATTGTCTTTCTCGCGGATCTTGGAGTATTCATAAATGTCGGGCACTACAATGTCGGAGCTTACGCCGCGCAATTGGGTAGAGCCCCCGTTGATGCGGTAGAACTTCTGCAAGGTCAGCTTAATGGTGCCCAGCTCGTTATTGCTTTCCAGCATGCCGAACATTTTATCGAGGCCGATGTTGCGCTGAACAGTGCCTTTACCATAAGTAGAGGTGCTGCCTATTACCACGCCGCGCTTATAATCCTGTATGGCTGCCGCAAAAATTTCTGATGCTGATGCGCTCAGTTCGTTCACCATAACAGCCAGCGGGCCATCGTATAAAACTGATTTATCCTTATCGCGAAGGATCTGTGGTTTGCCATCGCGGTCTTTTACCTGTACGATAGGCCCTTCCTCGATGAACAAGCCGGCCATTTGCACAACGTCGTACAGCGAGCCGCCGCCGTTGTTGCGCAGGTCGATGATGATGCCGTCAACTTTTTCTTCCTTCAGCTTCACCACTTCTTTTGCTACGTCGATATAGCTGCGGTTGCCTTTCGGGTTGTCGAAGTCGGCATAGAATTCAGGCAGGAAGATGTAACCGATCTTCGAATCGCCATTTTTTACGATAGCGCTTCTTGCAAAGGTTTCGTCCTGTACAATTTCATCGCGTATAAGTGAAACTACCTTAATGCTTCCGTCTGTTTTCTTCAGTGTCAGCTTTACTTCGGTGCCTTTCTTGCCGCGGATTATTTTAACGGCGTCTTCTACCAGGTAGCCGGTGAGGTCAACCGGTTCCTGATTGCCCTGTCCTACTTTCATGATCGCGTCGCCAACAGTTATTTCGCCTGATTTCCATGCGGGGCTGCCGGTGATGAGGGTAGCTATTTTGATCTGGCCGTCTTCATCGCGCAGCGAAGCGCCGATACCGTAGAACCTGCCGCTCATCTGCTCATCGAAATATCTTTTTTCAACGGGCGGAAAGAAGGTGGTGTGCGGGTCCATGGTTTCCGTAATAGTATTTACGAAAATATTGAAGCGGTCGTCATCGGTCATTTTCAACTTCATCCTGTCGAAGTAACGGTCCATCAGCTTGAGGGCCCTGTCTCTTGCTTCTTTTTCCAATTGCTCATTGGTCTTGGCCACGTAATTTTCTTTTCCTTTGCTCTTCTCCTGGCCATCGAGCAGGTCTGAATAGCGCTCGAGCACCATATACTTCAAACGCTTGCGCCAGTTTTCTTTACGCTCGGCCTCGGTTTTTGGAAAGTCGGCCTTGGAAAAGTCGAGGTTAGCGACTTCGTCCTTATTAAAATCGAATGGTTTTGCAAGGATCTCCTTGTAGATCGATTCGGCTTCTGCCAATCTCTTTTTATATACCTCCATCACGGCCGGGAAGAATTGGATAGGCGCGCCATTGATCTCATCGTCTATCTTGGTATCGTATTTCCTCAATGCTTCGATGTCGGACTGCAGGAAGAAACCTCTTTCACCGTCGATCTCGCCGAGATATTTTTTAAATATTTCTTTAGAGAATTTATCATCCACCTTTTTAGGGCTGTAATGAATTTCTCCGAGCATGATACCCACGTTACGGAGTATCTTTTCGTATTTCGTAGGGGTGGGCTCGCTTTTGAACCCAAGCGTACGGAATGCCAGGAATATGCCTGCTGCAAGTACCAGCAGGATAATGGGTAGATTGCGTTTATTCATCATATGTTTCCAGACTTTAGTCATTGCTACCAAAAATAACGATAAATCAAAAGTGTTGTTGCCACATCAATCCAATATTAACACCAGATTTAGCGTGTTTTATATGAACGGGAGGAGGTCCTCCCTGAAAAAGAAATCCCGAAACCATGCCAGTTTCGGGATTTAAGGCCCACCTTCGTTAAAACTTTGGCGGATGATGTGGGGTGACTGACCGGGTTCGAACCGGCGACCCTCAGAACCACAATCTGATGCTCTAACCAGCTGAGCTACAATCACCGTGCGGAAAGCGCAAAAATACAGCGAATTTCATTTTTGAGCAAAAAGATTCCCACTTGATATTGTGAAAACTGGCGCGGCTGTAATTGGCCGCGGACGGTTCGTCGATGGACACAGTTTGGCGCCCTCTCGAAACTATTCCGTTTATTTGCACCCCAAAAAAACTTTCATGACCTGGTGGTGGTATTTGTTCCCGCTTGCTGCAGCATGTATAGGTTGGGCGATAGCATCGTTCAGCTTGTGGCTGCTTTTCCATCCCGCATGCCCCATCAACATCATGGGTATACGAATTCAGGGAATAATTCCCGCACGCAAAAAAGTGTTCGACGGAAAGCTGAGCAGGATCATCGCGCAGGAATTTTTTTCCATCCAGGAAATGGAAGAAACATTCATCAATAAGGAAAGCTTTCAAAAAATACTTCCCTCCATCGAAGCTCACCTGGATAATTTCCTGCAAAACAAGCTGCACAAGGCCATTCCATTCCTCGGCATGTTCGTAGGCGATAAGATCATGGCGCAGCTCAAAGAGCTGTTTATGGAAGAGCTCTCTGAGCTGTTTCCGGTAGTGATGAAAAATTATATTGGCCGGATACAGCAGGAAATTGATCTGGAGAGCGTCTTATACCACAAATTGGCGGCAATTCCTTCAGAACGCCTTGAATCATTGGTTCATGAGCTGCTTGCACGAGAATGGCGATCGGTAAAAATAATGGGTGCCCTTGCAGGACTCATTATTGGCCTTCTACAGTTGGGATTGCTTTGGTTAACCAGTCATTAACCCTTGCCATTCATCACTTTAACACGAGGCAATGCGTTTAATGTTGCAACTTTGCAAAACTTTTCAAACAGGTAAAATGAGAAAACTCTTACTCTTCGCTATTTTTTCCATTACAGTCTTATCGATACAAGCCCAATTCCCCGGCGGCGGACGCCCGGGAGGAGGCAACGGCCAATCTATGAACATGGGCCGTGTGTATGGAAAGATAGTGGAAGCCAAGACCAATAAAGGATTGGAAGGCGTGTCCGTTCAATTCATACAAAACAAGTTCGACACGGTGACCCGCAAACGAAAAGACACCGTTCTCGCGGGGATGTTCACCCGGAATAATGGAGACTTCGCACTGGAAAGCCTGCCGATGTTCGGCAATTTCCGCCTGAAGATCTCTGCCATCGGCTTCAAACCCATCGAACAGAAAGTGGCTTTTGAAATGAAAGGTGGCGACATGAGCCAGGCGCTCTCCGCAATAGACAAAGACCTCGGCAATATTAAAATGGACGCCGACGCACAGGTGCTGGAGCAGGTAACGGTTTCCGGACAGAAATCGCTGGTGCAATTGGGCGTTGACCGCAAAGTTTTCAATGTAGAAAGAAACATGGGCTCTGTTGGAGGAACAGCGGTAGACGTAATGCGCAACGTTCCTTCAGTGTCCGTTGACATCGATGGCAATGTAACGCTGCGTAACAACAGCCCCCAGATATTTGTAGATGGCAGGCCCTCTACCCTTACGCTCGAGCAAATTCCCGCGGACGCCATCGCCAGCATCGAGATCATCACCAACCCTTCCGCGAAGTTCGACGCATCTGGCGGAACAGCAGGCATATTGAACATCGTATTGAAAAAGAACCGCAAGGCCGGTTATAATGGAAACCTGCGCGCCGGCATCGACTCCCGCTTAAGGGCAAACCTCGGCGGCGACATCAACGTTCGCCAGGGAAAAGTGAACGTGTTTGCCAATACCAATTTCAACCAGCGTAAATCCATCGCCAATGGAACCACCGACAGGCTCACGCTGAACACAACACCGAATTCGATCAGCCACCAGGTAGACAGGAACGAAAGCAGGGGCCAGTTTGCCTTTGCAAGGCTGGGAATGGATTATTTCATCGACAACCGCAATACCATTACTATATCGGGCATGCATGTACGCGGCAAATTTGAACCGTTTACACAAACCGATCTTTTCTATAACCGCGTGGGCAGCGGCAAGGCCGATACATTGGCCCAGCGCCTGGCCACAGTGGAAACCGGGTTCCGCAACGTAGGCGGCATGATGAGCTTCAAGCACAACTTCCCCAAGGCAGGTAAAGAGTGGACCGCCGACATCAATTTCAACAGGAGCAGGAACAACAACTTCAATACGCTGGTGTCTAATACTTATGCGTACCAGGGCGGACCGCTGCTGGGAACATACACGCAGCTGCAGGATGGCGGCGGCACCAATAAGTTCATCACTTTTCAAACAGACTTCACCAATCCCTTGGGCGATAAATCCAAATTTGAAACCGGTTTCAGGATGACACGCCGCAATGTGGACAGCAGGAACATCATCAGCGTACGCCTGCCCAATGCAACGGTCAAGGAAGTTGATTCGCTTTCATCGCACTATAAGAACAATGAGGAGATCTATGCTGCATACGGCACTTATTCAAACCAGCACAAGAACCTGGGTTATCAATTGGGATTGCGTGTAGAGAACTCTGAATACGAGGGCGACCTGATCAGGAAGTTCTCAGGCAAGGACTCCGTTACTTCGTTCAGCAATAATTTCCCTATCAGTCTTTTCCCAAGCGTGTTCCTTTCGCAGAAATTGAAGAACGACCAGGAACTGCAATTGAACTATACGCGCAGGATCAACAGGCCAAACTTCTTCCAGTTGTTCCCTTTCATCGATTTTTCAGATTCGCTGAACCTCAGCCAGGGCAATCCAAACCTAAGGCCGGAGTTCACCAACTCCATCGAGGCTTCTTATCAAAAATTGTTCAAAGGCAACAGCAGCATTTTGATCAGCGCATATTATAAAAATACCAACGACCTTATTACCCGCTATGCATACGATACGGTGTTGACCGGTCAAAAGCGCATCATCAACAGTTTTATCAATGCCAACTCCAGCAATGTGTTCGGATTGGAATTTACCATGAGGAACTCATTGGCCAAATGGTGGGAACTGAATACCAACCTGAACCTGTTCTCTTCCAAGATCAACACCGAAGATCCCGCGATTAACGAACAGGAAAGATTGTACAGCTTCTTCGGAAAGCTGAACAACAATTTCAGGCTGCCGCATAATATTACCATCCAGCTTACAGGTGATTATACTTCCAAGACCATTCTGCCTCCGGGTGGAAGCGGTGGCGGCCGTGGCGGCTTCGGTGGTGGTGGCGGTTTCTTTGGTCAATCGCAGTCTACTTCACAGGGATACATCAGGCCGAACTATGGTGTTGACATCGCGGTACGGTATGAGTTCCTGAAAGAGCGCCGCGCATCCATTTCACTGAGCATGAACGACGTGTTCAAGACAAGGCGCAGCAATATTCACTCTGAAGCCCCATCGTTTATACAGGATGCATTCCGCCGCAGGGATGCGCAGATACTGAGACTGAATTTCAGCTGGCGCTTCGGTAAGTTCGACGCTACTTTGTTCAAGCGTAAGAATTTGAGAGGAGAGCAGGAAGGAATGCAGGGTGGCATGCAGGGAGTGCAGCAGTAAGCTACAAACTTACCTGCCGGTGGGCAGGTTTTGCAAATGTGCAGATATGCGAATTGAGCAATAGCTTTAGCCGTTAGCATATACTCAATCTGCGTCTGCACATTTGCATTTTTATTTTCTGAGATATCTCAGCTCCAATAGATTTAATCCATTCGGTTCAAAGCCCGTTACGTTCGGTTGCACCAGCCTGATCACTTCATCGTACCACAGCGGAATTACGGGCGCATCTTTAATGATGATCTGGTCCATCTGACGGTAAAGCGATAATCTTTTCTGATAGTCTTCTTCGATCAATGATTGTTCATACAAAGCATCGAATTGCGGGTTGCGATAACGCGTATAATTAGGCGGCGCGGGATTCTTGGAGTAAAAACAACTGAGGTAATTTTCCGCATCGGGATAGTCGGCAATCCAGCTTCCACGGAAAAAAGATGCGGTGGATTTCGCAGTTTGCTCAAGCAAGAAACTCTTTTGAACGGCTTCTACCTGTACTTTCAATCCAACGTCTTCCAGTTCCTTTGCGATAAAGCTGGCGAGGTCGGCATAAATAGGAATGGTCAGCAACTTGATGGCAGGTAATCCTTTTCCCTCGGGATAGCCTGCTTCGCGCAGCAATTGCCTGGAAAGCTGGGGATTGAAATGATATCCCTTTACAATCGATGAATCGAATGAAGGAAGCCCTGCGGGAACAAAGCCACTTTCAGCTGGAATACCGATAGAATTGCGCAGGTACATCATCATCTTTCTTCTATCAAAACCATAGTTGATGGCGGCGCGGATCTTTTGCATGCGTAGGGGAGAATTTTTTACAAGCGCATTCTCCGGGTCTACTAATATGCCGAGGTATTCCGTATTAAGATATGGATGCTTGGATAGGCGGATCTTACCGTTCCAATCCTTCCGCAGTTCTCCGCTGCGCGTAAGCACCTCATCTTTGAAGGATGCATCGATATCGTTCACAAAATCGAGCTGCTGTTGCTGGAATAATAAAAATTCAGTGGCCTTGCTATCGTAAAAAGTTATTTTAATGGCATCGAGGTAAGGCAATTGCCGCCCATTGGAATCTTTTTCAAAATATTGTTCGTTTTTCAGCATTATCAATGCTTGTCCCTCTTCCCAGGACTTAAATTGAAAAGGGCCGGTGCCGCAGGGATGGCTCCTGAAATCCTTGCCATGTTTTTCCACTACTTCCTTAGGAACAATTGAACAGTACTGCATGCTCAGCAAGCCAAGTATGGGATTGAAAGGCCTTGCCAGTTTCAATTGAAAAGTGGAATCGTCTAATGCTTTAAAAGGCTGCACGGAATCAACGCGGTTGTTGAATATCCATGCGCCGCTGCTGGCGGTGGCGGGGTCGATAATGCGCCGGTAACTGTATTCTACATCGTACGCCGTCATCCTTCTCCCCTTTCCCTGGGGGAATGCGTCGTTGTCGTGGAAGAATACGCCGGGGCGTAAGTGGAAAATATACGTGAGGCGGTCTTCGCTTACATCCCATCGGTACGCCAGGGACGGAACAATGTTCAGCTTGTTGTCGGTTTCTACAAGCGTATTATACAATTGATGAACAGCCCAGATGATGGACTGGTTCTTCGCGAATGCGGGATCGAGTGTGGCGATGCCGGTGGCTTCGTTGTATCGGAAAACCTGTTTATCATGCGCTTTTTTCGAATAGCAGGATGACAACAATCCACCGAACAGCAAACAAAGCAACCAAATATTATATTTACAGGTCATGTTATCGGAATACACTTTAAATTTAATGCTTCAAAATACACCAACCGTGCGAAAAAAATTGTTTATGCACTCCTTAACGATCCTGCGCTCAGCGGTATGCCTTACGCTACTGGCCCTTTGCCTTCCCATTATATCCCGCGCACAACCATTGAGCCAGAAAAAACAATTTACCCGGCAGGACTCGCTAAGAGGCACCATCACGCCGGAACGCTCCTGGTGGGATGCCACGCAATACAACATCCAGGTTACGCCCAATTACGAGCAAAAGACCATCAAGGGTGTAAATGAAATCAGGTTCACGGTGCTCAGCAGCGGCAATAAAATGCAATTGGACCTGCAGCAACCGATGGAAATAAAATCCATTACCTGGAACAACAATACGCTTTCGTATACCCGCGATGGCAATGTGTATTATGTAAGCTTTCCTTCCATGCTGGCCAAAGGCAATAAAGAATCCATAACCGTAACGTTCGAAGGCAAGCCGCGTGAGGCGGTGCGGCCTCCCTGGGATGGCGGCTGGATCTGGAGAAAGGATGAAAAAGGCCGCCCCTGGATGAGCGTAGCCTGCCAGGGATTGGGCGCCAGCGTATGGTATCCCTGCAAAGACCACCAAAGCGATGAACCCGAAGGCGCTACCCTAACCATGACCGTTGCGGACACCCTGGTAGCGGTGGGCAATGGACGGTTGCAAAGCAAGAAAATGAATAATGACGGCACGGCCACTTATACCTGGGCCGTAACGAACCCCATCAATAACTATAATATCATTCCTTATATCGGCAAATATGTAACCTGGCACGAAGACTATGCGGGCGAAAAAGGAAAGCTGGATTGTGATTACTGGGTGCTCGATTACAATCTTGAGAAGGCTACCAAACAATTTACACAGACTCCAAAAATGCTGAAGTGCTTCGAGCGTTGGTTCGGGCCCTATCCCTTTTATGAAGATGGGTTCAAGCTGGTTGAATCGCCGCACCTCGGCATGGAACACCAAAGCGCCGTGGCTTATGGTAATAAATACCAGAATGGGTACTTGGGAAAAGACCTTTCCGCCAGTGGCTGGGGATTGAAGTGGGACTTCATCCTCATACACGAAAGCGGCCACGAATGGTTTGCCAACAACATCACCACCAAGGACATTGCCGATATGTGGGTGCACGAAGGCTTTACCAATTATTCAGAGACCATCTTCACCGAATGCGAATTCGGCAAGGAAGCCGGCATTGACTATGTGACCGGTACGCGCAGGCTGATAGAAAACGACATGCCCATCATTGGCCATTACGGCGTTAACCAGGAAGGCAGCGGCGATATGTATTACAAGGGCGGGAACATGCTGCACACCATCCGGCAGGTATTCAGCAGCGACGAGGCCTTCCGCCAGATGCTGCGCGGCATGAACAAGGATTTCTACCACAAGACAGTTACCAGCAAAGAAGTGGAAAATTACATCAGCAGCAAGGCAAAAACAGACCTTTCAAAAGTGTTCGACCAATATTTACGTACCACGCAGATACCTGCGCTGGAATATTATTTTATTGCCGATGAGAAAGACGCCACCAAAACGCGGCTGTATTTCCGCTGGATCGACTGTGTAAAGGGCTTTAACCTGCCCGTGCGGGTGCAGCTTGGCAAGGAGGGCCAGCAACTGATAAAGCCGGTAGATACGGAGTGGAAATACATTGTCATATCCTCCCAACCGGACCAACTACCGAACATCGTTAACCGGGAATATTATATAAGATGGGTTGAGAATCGTAAAATTGTTCCGCCTGGTAAATAGATCAGGGATTAATTTTACCGAATGAGCACCATCCGCAGGCAGAGCATTATTTCCACGCTGCTTATTTATACCGGCTTTGTTTTTGGCGCCATCAATACCTATTTATTCACCCAACATGAATTGTTCACCAATTCATTTACGCTGGAACAATATGGGCTCACGCGTGCATTTATCGTAACCGGGCATTTCCTGTACGGCTTCGCCAGCTTTGGACTGGCGCCGGTGATCTATAAATTCTTTCCTTATTACAGGGACAACCTGAAGGGCAAGGCCAATGACCTGTTAAGCATTGCACTGGTGCTGGCCCTTGTGGGATTTATCCTTACCACTATTGCCGGCGTCATTTTCGAGCCGTTGATCGTGCGCAAGTTCTCGGCAAAATCACCGCTGCTGGTGCAGTATTATTTATGGATATTTCCCTTCTTGTTCTTCTATTTGTTCTTTTCGATATTGGAAGCGTATGCGTGGAGCCTGAGAAAAACCATTTTGCCAAATTTTCTTAAGGAAGCAGGATTTCGCATTTCCACTACCCTGCTGATCATATTATTTCTTGCGGGCGGTATTTATTTTCCCTTGTTCATCAAGCTGTTCTCCTTCCTGTACGCGTTTAGCTTTTTTGTGCTGCTGATCTACCTGGTGCGCCTGAAGGAATTCAATTTCACGCTGAGTATCAGCAAGGTCACCAAAAAATTTTGGAGAAAGATGGGCACGTTGATGTTGTTCGTGTATGCGGGCATGATCATCAATGTAACGGCTTCCAGCATCGACAGCTTTACCATTGCGAGCTATGTGCCGGAAGCGCTCACCTATTTAGCAGTATATGATTTCAGTACGTATATCTGCAGCCTGGTGCAGGCGCCGCAGCGAAGTATTATTTCCATCAGCACGCCGGTGCTCTCGCAGGCGTGGAAGGACAAGGATTTCCGCACGTTGAGAAAAGTGTATAGCCGGTCGAGCATCAACCTGTTGATGGTGGCATTGTTCATTTTCCTGCTGATATGGCTGAATTACGATTATGCCATCGAAATTTTCGGATTGAACCCGACTTTGAAGGCGGGTAAGATGGTGGTGCTGTTATTAAGCCTGAAGTTCATTATCGACATGGGCACGGGTGTAAATGCGCAGATCATCGGCACTTCTACATTCTGGCGTTTTGAATTCATGTCGGGCGTCATCCTTCTTTTGCTGGCGATTCCGCTGAATATAATATTGGTAAAAAGATTTCATATAGAAGGCGCGGCCTGGTCGAGCCTAATAGCGTATACGGTATATAATATCGTACGATTATGGTTCCTGTGGTGGAAGTTTAAGATGCAGCCTTTTACGGTCAATACATTTTATGTAATTGTGCACGCGCTGGCATGCTATGCCATTTGCTACATTGCGTTCAGAAGCCTGAATGATTTTGGCGGAATGGTATTGAGAAGCGCCGTGTTTGTGGTGCTGTTTGCTGTAACTGCGTATTACTTTAAGTTATCGCCTGATATTGATCCTGTAATAAGGTCGGTGAGAAAAAAACTAAGAATTTAGAACCTTCCCGCTCCCGCGTACCGCTTTGTAAAATATTCTTCCGAGAGGTCGCTGATCATTACCCCGCTGGAAGTAGATGCGTGGATGAATTTATTATTGCACAGGTAAATGCCTACGTGTGAAATGCTTCTTCCCCTTGTTTTAAAGAACACGAGGTCGCCTTGCTGCAGCTGCGTTTTTCTAATACGCCTGGTATCGCTGTATTGTTCGCGGCATGTGCGTGAAATAACCAGTCCATACATGCTGTTGAAAAATGATTGCACAAAGGCCGAACAATCGATACCCGTTTTATCGCTCCCTCCGAGGCGGTAGCGCGTTCCATACCATTCTTCTAAAAAGTTTAAAAGGCGGTCGTCCAGTTCTTCCACCGGGGCATCGAGCAGGATGGCATATTTGAAGCGGAGCGTAGGGAAAACCTCAATGGCTTCCGCGGTATTGATGGTATGCGATGCTTTGTCGGAATTTATTTTCTCCACTTTGGCAGGAGGCGGGAGCGGATTATCCGTGCCAGGCCTGAACGAGATATGTTCTATGAATGCAGGGGAATTAGTAGAAGAAGTCATCCGCTTTTCCTGCCTGGGTTCTGCAGGAGCGGAGGCCTTTTTCACTGTACTGCAACTGGCCAATACGCCAGAGGCTATAATACTTGCTATGATTAGGACGAGCCTCAATGAGGTGTTTTTGATAGAAACATTGGTTCGCGGCTAAGATAGCAATTATTACGCCAAATAGCAAGTAATCAACCCACTGATTACTAAGGGTGACCCCATAATTTGCCATCGGCAATTACCATTAAAATAGTTACACACCACTGTGGAAAGTTTATGACGGGTTTCACTTCTCAATGTTGGAAATTGACGGAAATTTGCCGACTACCGTTATGAAATTCTCACATCTCCATTGCCATACCCAGTTCTCCCTGTTGGATGGAGCCGCCTCCATTCAAAGCATGTATAAAAAGGCGATCGCCGATAACATGCCCGCTATCGCTATTACCGATCATGGCAATATGTTCGGGGTGTTTGAATTTGTTTCCGAAGCTTACAAGCATAAAAACGAGGACGGCACCGTAAAAGTAAAACCCATAGTAGGCTGCGAGTTCTATGTAGTGCGCGACCGCCACCAGAAAGCATTTACCAAAGATCAAAAAGACGAACGCTATCACCAGGTATTGCTGGCCAAGAACAAGACCGGTTATCAAAACCTCATCAAGCTCACCTCCCTCGGATTTATCGAAGGATATTACAGCAAGTACCCGCGCATCGATAAAGAGCTCATCCTGCAATACCACGAAGGACTGATCGCTACTACCTGTTGCATCGGCGCCTACGTTCCGCAGTCCATTATACACGATGGAATAGAAAAAGCAGAACAGGAATTCAAATGGTGGCTCGACATATTCGGCGATGATTATTTCATCGAGCTGCAAAGGCATAACCTACCGGAACAACAAAAGGTCAACCAGGTATTGCTGGAGTTCTCCAAAAAATACAATGTGCCGGTAATCGCTACCAACGACAGTCATTATGTAGACCGCGACGATTACAACGCACACGACATCCTGCTATGCATCAATACAGGCGAAAAGAAAAGCACGCCGGGCTATGATGATTTTGTGAACGATGACGTGCACATAAAAGACAGGCGGTTCAAATTTCCCAATGACCAGTTCTATTTCAAGACCACTGAAGAAATGAAGAAGCTGTTCAGCGATGTTCCCGAAGCCATCGACAATACGGGAATGATCGTTGACAAAGTGGAACTGCTCAATCTTAAAAAAGATATTTTACTCCCGGCCTTCCCAATACCTGCTGAATTCCAGATTCACCAGGACAATAATCTCAATCAATGGGAATACCTAAGGCACCTGGCATACCAGGGTGCGCGTGACCGTTATGCCGAGATCACTGCTGAAATACAGGAACGGCTCGACTTTGAGCTGTTCACCATCAAAACGATGGGCTTTGCAGGTTACTTCCTGATCGTAAGTGATTTTATCCGCGTTGGCCGCGAGAAAGGCGTGTTCGTTGGACCGGGCCGTGGTTCGGCGGCGGGCAGCGTGGTGGCCTTCTGCATCGGCATTACCAATATCGATCCGCTTAAATACAATTTGCTGTTCGAAAGGTTCCTCAATCCAGACAGGAAATCGATGCCTGATATCGATACCGATTTCGATGATGAAGGAAGGCAAAAAGTAATTGACTACGTGGTGCAGAAATACGGCAGGAACCAGGTGGCACAAATTGTTACCTATGGCACCATGGCCGCTAAAATGAGCATCAAGGACGTTGCCAGAACACTTGACCTGCCACTTCCCGAGTCTAATGCACTCGCCAAGCTGGTGCCGGAAAGGCCGGGTATAGAATTAAGAAGAGTTTTGCACGCTCCCATCTCTTATAAAGATGGGGAAAAATCATTGTCTGAAGTGGAAGGCCTTGGCGCCGATGACCTCGAGAGTGTAAAAAGATTACGCGAGATATACAATCGTTCCGACCTGCAAAGCCAGGTGCTCCACGAAGCGGAGCGCCTTGAGGGATCGGTGCGCAATACAGGCATACACGCAGCCGGTATTATCATCGCTCCTACCGATCTTACTGAACTTATTCCGGTATGCACCGCCAAGGACTCGCCCTTGTGGGTAACACAAATAGAAGGAAGCATCATTGAAGATGCGGGCGTAATCAAAATGGATTTCCTCGGGTTGCGCACGCTCACCATCATTAAAACAGCGTTGGAGCTCATCAGGGGCAACCATGGTATCGAAATAGATATCGACGCCATCCCGCTCAACGATGCTAAAACATTCGCACTGTACCAACGCGCGGAAACCATCGGCACGTTCCAGTTCGAAAGCGCCGGCATGCAAAAATACCTGCGTGACCTGAAGCCCGATAAGTTCGATGACCTGATAGCGATGAATGCCCTGTACAGGCCGGGCCCCATGAGCTATATCCCCAACTATGTAGACCGCAAACATGGAAGGGAAGACATCGCGTACGACCTCCCCGAGATGCAAGAATTCCTGCAGGAAACGTATGGCATTACAGTGTACCAGGAACAGGTGATGCTGTTGGCGCAAAAGCTGGCGGGATTCAGCAAGGGTGATGCGGATGTGCTGCGCAAGGCGATGGGTAAAAAGCAGAAATCGGTGCTGGACAAAATGAAGGCGCAGTTCATTCAGGGAGCTACCAAGAACGGTCATCCTGCAGAAATCCTGGAAAAGATCTGGACCGACTGGGAATCATTTGCGCAGTATGCGTTCAATAAATCGCATTCTACCTGTTATGCGTATGTGGCGTACCAGACTGCCTATCTCAAGGCACATTACCCCGCCGAATACATGGCTGCGGTACTGAACCATTCGGGCAGCATCGACAAGATCACTTTCTTCATGGACGAGTGCAAGCGCATGGGATTGAAAGTGCTGGGCCCCGACATCAACGAATCGAAAAAAGGATTTGCGGTTAACCAACGGGGTGAGATCCGCTTCGGATTGGGCGGGCTCAAAGGCGTAGGTGAAGCAGCAGTGGAAAGCATCATACAGGAAAGAGAACGCAACGGCCAGTTCGTGAACGTGTTCGAGTTCATCAAACGCATCAACCAGCGCAGCGTAAACAAAAAAACACTGGAAAGTCTCGCCTATGCGGGCGCTTTCGATTGCTTCAGGGAAATGCACCGTGCGCAATACTTCCACGTCGCCGAAGGCGAAACCAGCAATGGGTTGGAGCGCATCATTCGCTTTGGCAACGTGTTTCAGGCGCAGACAGCCAATACCTCCAATACCTTGTTTGGCGATCTGCCCATGATGCTGGACATTCAACCGCCGAAAATTCCCAATTGCGAACCCTGGAACCTGACCGAATTACTGGACCATGAGAAAGAAGTAACGGGCATGTTCATCAGCGGCCACCCGCTGGACCATTTCAAGTTCGAGATAAAGCATTATGGGATCACTAAGCTTGCGGATTTCAACGAGATCAAGGAAGCGGTGACCTTACAGGCCAATCCCAATAAGGTGTACCGTCTTGCAGGATTGGTGACGGACGCTCAGCACCGCGTTTCCAAATTCGGGAAACAATTCGGGTCGTTCATCATAGAAGATTATACCGGTAAAAGCGAATTCCTGCTGTTCGGAGAAGACTATATGCGGTATACCAATTATCTCGAAAAAGGAAAGAACCTGTTTATCTGCGGAGCATTCAGGAAGCGTTTTAATAAAGAAGAATTCGAGTTCAAGGTAGACAAGGTCATGCTGCTGGAGACCATTAAACAGGTATTGACCAAGCAGGTAATCGTAGACGTGGAAGCCAGGTTCGTGAACAAGGAACTGATCAACTTCGTTGAAGAAAATGTTAAAAGGTTTCCGGGCCGGGCCGGCCTCAAGTTTTGCGTGGCCGAGCCTAAGAATCAATGGAAAATAGGCATGTACACCCTGGAAAGCGGGTTTGAAATGAATGACGAAATGGCTGCTTATTTACGTGATAAACCTGAGCTTGAAGTGCACGTAGTCACTAATTGACGTATATCGGTGTCACGACATCAGGTTATGCAGTTTGGGCTTAACTTTGCAGTTATTCTATTAACGATCACAACCAAGTAAAAAAATTCTACATATTCAAATTCACAATTATGGCACGAGAATTCACAGATTCGAATTTCCAGGCTGAAGTAATGGGATCAGATAAATTGACCGTCATAGATTTCTGGGCGGAATGGTGCGGCCCCTGCCGTGCAATCGGTCCCGTTATAGAAGAGCTGTCAAAGGAGTACGATGGAAAGGTAAATGTAGGCAAGGTGAATGTGGATCATAATCCCCAACTATCTATTACTTATGGCATCACTTCCATTCCCGCCATTCTGTTCATGAAGGGCGGCAAAGTGGTAGACAAGTTGGTTGGCGCGCAGCCCAAATCCAACTTCGTTAAAAAGATAGAACAGCACCTGTAAATAAATGATCTAACGTTATCGCCGGTATGCCAAGCATACCGGCTTTTTTTTGCTTTTACGATGATACCCAACCATGCGGCCCGTTTTCGAGTAAATAAGCCCGTTGTAAAACAGGCCATCATGAAACATCACCCCCTTTGCCGCTGGGCAACCCTTTTAGCTATTATCCTATTGGCAGGCAATTGCCGCAAGACGGAAATTTCGCTTGAATCTGAAGCCATCAGCTACATTATTTCGGGACGCGTATTGGACAAGGACAATACACCCGTAAGCCAGGCCGAAGTAAAGGCCGGCGCGGCTTCCACCACCACCGACGTGGATGGATACTTCAGGCTCAGCAATGTAAAATCGCCAAAAGACGCCGCTTATGTTACCGTATATAAGTCCGGCTATTTCCCCGGTTCGCGTACGTTCCTTGCCAATGCAGGCACAGTTAACTTTGTAAACATCCGCCTCATTCCCAAAGAGATTACGGGCAGTTTCACGGCTTCGGGCGGAGGAGTGATAAACCTTAGTCCGGGTGGCTCTATCAGCTTCCAGGCTAACAGTATTGTAGACGCTGTTACCAACGGCGCTTATTCGGGAACGGTTTCCGTATCCTCTTTCTTCATCGATCCTACCGCGGCGGGATTTAACTCGCTTATGCCTGGCGACCTCAGGGGTATTACCACCTCCAACCAGGAGCGTGGCCTGCAATCATTCGGCATGATGGCGGTTGAGCTTACCGGCCAGGGCGGCCAAAAGCTGCAATTGGCCAGTGGCAAAGGCGCTACTGTAAAATTTCCTATACCCGCGGGTCTCCTCTCAAAAGCTCCTGCTTCTATTCCCCTTTGGTATTTTGATGAAACCACGGGCATGTGGAAGGAAGAAGGCAAGGCAGACAAACAAGGCAACTTTTATGTTGGTATTGTCGGGCACTTCTCGTTCTGGAATTGTGATGCTCCATTTTCCGTCATACAGTTTGAGGCCGTTGTCAAAGATCAGCAAGGCAACCCGGTGCGGAATGCCTGGGTACGGATAATGCGGGTGAACGACGGAGGCGAAGGTTCGGGCTGCACCGATTCAACAGGGAGGGTGCGTGGATTGATACCCGCCAATGAACCTTTGGAAATGAAGATATACGATCGGTGCGGACAGGTGATCCATTCACAGAATATCGGTCCCTTCTCGTCGAACGTAAACCTGGGCACCATTACAGTCAACTATCAGCCACCGGGCAGTGTAACCATCGCCGGTACCGTGGTCAATTGCAGCAATGCCGCGGTTACCAATGGCTTTGTGAATGTGAACCTGGATGGAATGAACCATCGTACCAATATCAACAACGGCAATTTCAGCATTACGATGATGCGATGCAACGTTACGCCCACGCAGGCACAGGTGGTAGCGGTGGACGTTGCGGGCAACCAGCAGAGCGCATTAGTGCCTGTTACCGTAACCACGGGCAATGCAAATGCGGGACAGATCAGTGCTTGCGGCGTTGCAACTACGGAGTTTATCAATTACAGCATCGCCTCTAATAATTATTCCATTGTACCACCGGATTCATTACTCGCATTTCACCATAATACTTCCACTCCCGTTACAAACTATGTGATGGGAATGGAACTGGCTAACTACAATGAAGTTTCAATAGTGTTCGAGGGCGTCCCGGGCTTGGGCAACAGGCCACTGGTGCGCCTGGAGATACGGCATGGCAACACTAAATACCTGGCTGGTAGCGGGCTGAATGTTACCGTTACCGAATTCGGAGCGCCCGGGCAGTTCATGGCCGGCAATGTTGCCGGCACATTAAGCGACGGCACCGTTACACATCCATTTACGTGTAGCTTCAGGGTGCGGCGGGTGCAGTAATCAATAAGTCATTTGGTCATTGGGTCATTTGGTCATTAGCTAACAGGGATCAAATGACCCAATGACTTATTGCCTGGTGGCTGATGACTTATTGATTGAATGACTTATTGACTTATATTGCCCAATCTTTGCCTGAACATAACCAACTGCTATGAACGCAACATTGGAAAACGTTAGCCGGGGCGCGCTGGGCATGCTGTTCCTGATTTTCATTTGTTGGCTGCTGAGCAATAACCGCCGCGCCATTAACTGGAAACTTGTGCTGGCTGGCGTAGTGGCGCAGGTAATGTTTGCGTTGGGCGTCTTGAAAGTAAACGTCATCAAGATCGTGTTCGGATGGTTGTCTGAACAATTTGTTGCCATCATCAATATCGGCCATAAAGGCATTGAGTTCATCTTCGGAAAATTGGCCGATCCCACAGGTAACTGGGCATATATTTTCGCGGTGCAGGTGCTGCCCAACATCATTTTCTTTGCGGCGCTCTCGGCGATGTTGTACTATCTGGGTGTGCTGCAGTGGATCGTTTACCTGTTTGCGTGGATGCTGAAAAAGCTCGGCATATCAGGACCAGAAAGCGTGTCTACCGCTGCGAATATTTTCCTGGGACAAACGGAAGCTCCTTTAATGATACGTCCCTTCCTCGACAAAATGACAAGGTCTGAAATGTTGCTCATCATGGTGGGAGGCATGGCCAATACCGCGGGCAGCGTACTGGCGGCGTATGTCGGATTTTTAGGAGGCAATGACCCGGACCAGCAGAAATTTTTTGCGGTGCATATGTTAAGCCAGAGCATCATGAGTGCGCCGGCGGCCATTGTTGTTTCCAAGATATTGTTCCCGCAAACGCAACCTTTCATGACGCAATTGAAAGTGCCGCGCGAAAAGCTGGGCGATAATTTCCTGGACGCCATTTCGCTGGGAACAACCGATGGCCTTAAGCTGGCGGTGAATGTGGGCGCGATGCTGATCGTATTTACCGCGCTGATGTATTTGTGCAACTGGATACTCGGTTCCGTTGGGTATTGGTTCAACCTGAACGATGATGTGGCGCGGATAAGCGGGGGGCGGTACGATTCGCTTTCATTACAAATGATACTGGGATATATTTTCTCGCCGGTGGCGTGGATGATCGGAGTGTCATCCAATGAGATGGTGCAGGTGGGGCAGTTGTTGGGAGAGAAAACAATTTTGAATGAATTCGTCGCGTTTATTTCTTTTGGTGAGATGAAAAATTCCGGAGCAATTGCAGATAATAAATCTATATTGATAGCTACTTATTCGCTTTGCGGTTTTGCCAATTTTGCTTCGATAGGAATACAGATCGGCGGCATCAGCCAGCTTGCGCCGAACCAGCGAAAGAACCTCACGGAATTGGGTGTAAAAGCCCTGATAGGTGGAACAATTGCCTGTTTAATGTGTGGGTGTATTGCCGGAGCGCTGGGTTGATTTCACCATGAAATTTTTGTTTTAATACTTCGCTGCTAATAGAAAAATCACATGCCGCTTATTTGGCTTTGGGGACCCCGGGCGATTATCTTCACCCCTCACTGATCAATTCGCTGATCAAATAAACCTTATCTATGTTACCTCGTAAATGCCGGTACGGGCTGGTGCTTGCCTGTATATTATACTATTCTTCGTCACTGATTGCAAATGATATTGTGCAGGTGCGTTTCAGCAGCGATGCAGACTTGCCAGCCGTAACACATGTGGGCGCACAAAGGGTGAGCGTATTTTTTAAAGATGGAGAGCTGACGAGAATTTTCGCCGGCTATAATATTACAACCTGCCTGCCATCCTACCCGATGGTGCTTAGCATTCCTCACCCACTCTCTCCTGCGCTTAGCCGCGTATATGAATTTGTACTGGAATCCGGCGCGGATTCGTTGATGAAGCAATTGGATGCTTATACAGGTACTTCCGTTATTAATAAGTACCTGGTGAGGCCGCCAGAGGAATTGCTGATGCCCAATGATTATAACAGCGATCCAATACCGTGCGGCGCCGGCCTGCAAGCTTTGAAATACCTGGAACTGATCGGCGCACGTGAGGCCTGGAATATTACGACCGGTGATCCGAAAATAACCATTGCGGTACCTGACAATGGATTCAATAAAAATCACGAAGACCTTGCGGGAAAAATAGTCAATCCCGCTACTCCTACCGGTGTGGCTGCCGCGCATGGCACCGCGGTATTGGGGCTTGCGGCGGCGAACACAAATAATGGCGTCGGCATCAGTTCTGTCGGGTATCATTGCCGGCTATTGGCATACGAAACGGGCCTTAGGCATTTTCCGCAGGCAATATTGGCGGGTGCAAAGGTCATCAACTGCAGTTGGTACGCCTCCTGTTCTTTTAATCAAAACGATCAGCATATGATAAACATCGCGCATGATATGGGCGTGGTGGTAGTAGCGGCTGCCGGTAATGGCGGCACCTGCGGCGGTCCCGGCAACTATGTGTATCCTGCTTCGTATGATCATGTAATATCGGTTACGGGTGTAGGGCATTATTTTCCGCGTAACATTTCATCCTGCAATGGCAAGATCAATCATGAAGACGTGCACGTATACCGCGCAAACGGCAGCGCGCCTTATCAAACATTGCAGCACAATGACAAGGTTGATCTTGCTGCGCCGGCGTACGAGGTCAGGAGCCTTTCGCTTTCGGGTTATACCAGCGTTACCGGTTCGTCGTTTGCCTCACCCATCGTGGCGGGCGTTTGCGGGTTGCTGTTCTCGATCAACCATCGTTTTACGCCGGATGAAATAGAAGGCATATTGAAATGCACAGCGGTCGATCTCGATACCATACCTGAAAATGCGCCTTATGCGGGCTTACTGGGCGCGGGCCGGTTGAATGCGCACAAGGCGGCATTAAAAGCCAAAAGTATGATGGATAACAGCCCTGCGGGCATCATTTGGTATTACTACAACAAACGCGGCAATAAAATAATTTTCGATCCGGGCGAACTTTACCAGCACATCCATGCAGGCGCCATTGCCGGCAATACCATTTTTACAGAGGCGATCAGTAAAATACCAGGTATCGGTTTCAATTGGGAATTTATAAAAGGAGAATGCAGCATATATAAAACAGGTAATCCTGTTGCTTTCGATCTTACCAATGAATGCCCCGACTTTTGGTACACGCTGGTGGCGCAGGTCAGCAACCGCGTTGCAGGCATTTGTGATGAGAAGGCAAGTGTAGCTCATCGCGAGGCGGCATATTTGGATGAAAGTTCGGGATGCATGGAACCTAGGAAGGGAAATCTGGGGCATGAAAGTATGGAGTATGAGAGCCTGGGGTCTGAAAGCCTGGAGTACGATAGTCTGGAGTATGAGAATCCGAAATATGAGAATCTAAAGCATGAAAGTCAAAAATATGACAGCCCGAAGCATAAGAGCCTATGGCGCGAAAGCCTGGGGCACGAAGGCCCAGCACATTCGGGCCCCGGGTATAGGCTTTCGGATAAAAACAATAGCGGAAGTTTTACAATATCCAATGATCTGCCACCGCGCATCAGCATTTATCCGAATCCAGCAAGAAACCACATTATTCTTGATACGCCCGAAGAGCAAGGTTTGATGAAGGCTGTGCTGGTTTCTGCAGCAGGTCAATTGCTTAGGACAATTCAATTGCGGAAAAACCGGACGTATATAGATCTGTCAGGGTTGAAACCTGGCGTGTATTTCTTGCGATTGGACGGCAACGACAACCGCGTCATAAAGAAAGTGGTTATAGCCGACTAAAACCGTACACGGGTCACGGCCGGCTTTACTATCCCAGCCGTATCTTTGCAAGTCAATCAGCTTTGTGAAGGGATTATGACAAATACGCCGATCAATACGATTATTGCAAAACAAACCGATAAAGCGCTACAGCTAATAGGTGAAAAAATAGTTTCAGGCGAAAGGATTTCACCTGAAGACGGATTACTCCTATTCGAAAAGGGCAATCTTTCCTTTGTAGGAGCGCTTGCAAACTATAAACGGGAACAATTGCACGGCGACGTTACCTATTTCAATCGCAATTTTCATATAGAGCCCACCAACGTTTGCGTATTCGCTTGCAAGTTCTGCTCTTACTCGCGGCTCTATGCACACCGCGAAG
Source organism: Chitinophagaceae bacterium (assembly GCA_035628135.1). Lineage (GTDB taxonomy): Bacteria > Bacteroidota > Bacteroidia > Chitinophagales > Chitinophagaceae > DASPKM01. The sequence continues at coordinate 87,965 of DASPKM010000009.1, forward strand.
AAGGTTGGGAACTAAGCGTCCAGCACATGTTGGACATCGTAAAAAGCTACGATGGCAAGCCCGTTACAGAAGTGCACATCGTGGGCGGCGTGCATCCGAAAATGAACCTGCATTTCTTTGCGGATTTGCTCAGGCAGATCAAAGCGCATAGACCTGGCTTGCACATCAAGGGATTTACAGCGGTGGAACTGGATTATATGTTCCGCAAAGCAAAGCTGAGCGTAGAAGAAGGATTGCGGTTATTGAAAGAAGCCGGGCTGGACTCATTGCCGGGCGGCGGCGCAGAGATCTTTCATCCCGAGATCAGGCAACAGATCTGCCACGATAAAGTAGACGCCGAAGGCTGGCTGCTGATCCACGAAACAGCACACCGGCTGGGCATGCAAAGCAATGCCACCATGCTGTATGGGCATATCGAGCAATACGATCACCGCATCGACCATATGGAGCGGCTTCGCCAATTGCAGGACAAAACCGGCGGGTTCAATACATTCATCCCGCTCAAGTTCCGTAACCGCGACAATGAAATGAGCCATGTAAGAGAATTACCCGTAGTGGAAGACATGCGCCTGTATGCCATTGCAAGGTTATACATGGACAATTTCCCGCACCTGAAAGCATATTGGCCGATGCTGGGCCGGCAGAACGCACAACTTACCTTATCATTCGGTGTAAACGATATCGACGGTACCATCGATGACTCCACGAAGATCTATTCCATGGCCGGTTCCGAAGAACAACACCCGGCCATGAGCACCGCGCAACTGGTTACGCTCATCAAACAGGTAAAAAGAAAACCGGTGGAGCGGGATACGCTGTACAAAGTGATCAGGGATTACACCGATGTGGATCTAAAAGAAGTGGAAGCAAATCCTTTATTGAATTGAATCTACTTGTAAGCATCTTATTGTCAATTTATGAATACCGAATGGGACATTACGGCTAACAGGTTTGTAGTATTCTTTGACATTCTGGGGTTTAAGGATTTGGTTTCCAGAAATACCCACAATGGGATACTGGAGAAATTGAAAATTATTAAAGAAGCTATAAAGGCTACTGAAGCTGTATGGCAGGATGAACAGCTAAAGCCCTATAACATATCTGCAGACCAAACAAGAACTATAACATTTTCCGACTCTATTATCCTTTTTTCAAAAGGAGATACTTTAGGTGACGCTGTTAAATTGGTAGTCGATACTTTTTTTATTTATAAACGGGCAATTGACACAGGCATACCAATTAAAGGAGCAATTTCCGCTGGATTGATTTCAGTTGACTTTAAAAATTCGCTCTTCTTCGGACAACCGATAATAGATGCGTACTTATTGCATGAAGAACTGCAAATGCTTACAGTTATTTCGGATCACAATTTTGAAACAAGGCTTCAGTCCTTAAATGATAAATTTTTATTGCAGTTATTTGAACTTTACAAAGCAAATTTGAGGTCAGGCAGAGTTATGCACAGAATTCTGAAACCTCAGTATCCGAAATATGTAGATGAACACGTCGAAAAAATTCGAGGCCATTATAAAACTGTTTCCGGAAGGCCGCGAATTTATATAGATAATACAATCGAGTTTTTAAATAGTTTGCCAAAAGACTGATGCGAATCAACATAAAATCCCCGATTTTATATGCCTCCAGCCAAACCCGCCAACATCGATGCATACATCGCCGGCTTTCCGGAACAAATGCAGGAGATATTGCAACAGGTACGTGAAACCATTCGCAAAGCCGCGCCCCGCGCCGAAGAAACGATTAAATACGGCATGCCCACTTTTATGCTCAACGGCAACCTGGTATACTTTGCAGCATGGAAAAACCATATCGGGTTTTATCCTGTTCCTACCGGCAACAAAGATTTTGAGCAAGACCTCGCGGGCTATAAAACAGGAAGAGGCTCCATCCAGTTCCCGCTCGATAAACCCATGCCGCTGAAGCTGATAACCAAAATCGTACGATATAGGGTACAGCAAAACGAGAAGAAGAACTTGAAGAAAACCAAATAAATGCTAGGTCAAGATTTCAATCAGGATAAGACCGTTACCAACCCTTAAAACGCCGCAAAACACCAGAAATCGTCGATACCCCCGGACTTCGCGGCAACGCACATGCATCACACAAACCGGTTAACATTGAATTAGTTAGCCCGCCTTATAATATTCGGGGTTTATAGATTATCTTCACGCGTTGTTGAACCCCTAAAAACTGATAATGAAAACTATATCCCTCATTTGCTGCCTGTTCATCCTGGCACAGGCAAGCGCACAGGAAGATTACACTATTTATATCGGCGACAGCGCATATAAAGTGAACCTCAATTCCAAGCGCGACGTAATGATCAATGGAAAGAAAGTATCGCTTTCCTTAAAACTGAACGATACGTTGACCTACAGCGACGATTACCTGAGCTTCAAGTACATGAAGGATTTCAGCATCTCCAAAACAAAGGTCGACGAAGGCATCGAGCAGATCATGATCATGACAGCCGATGGATCGGGCATACTGATCCAAAAATATTCCACCATCAATCCTAGCATGCTCCACGAGCTGATGCTAAGCGAGGTCACCAAGGAAAGCATCAACTATGGCTTCGTAATGACGCGTGAAGATTATAAGAAGACCATCAGGTCGGGGCATAACATCGACATAAAGAAAGCCGTGCTGAAATACAAGGACGACGTGAACATTTATGAGATCACATCAGTGGCAAAAAAAGACGAAGGCGTATTGCTGATGACAGTCAGAATGGACAATGAACCCAATAGCAATGGCGAGAAACTGATCAAGCTGATGTGGGAAACGTTGCGGTTTAAGCAATAACCATAGGGTCAGAACGGCCGAAAAGAGGTCTGTGCGAGCCTCGAACAATTGAGGCAGGACGCGTCAGCATTCCTTCAATCCTAACGGCACGTTCACTGCCAGCCCGCCTTCGGCGGTTTCCTTGTATTTAAAGTTCATGTCCTTGGCTGTATCCCACATGGTTTTTATCACGCCATCCAATGAAACTTTAGCGTAATCGGGCGCGCTTTGCAATGCGAGTTGCGAGGCTGTAATCGCTTTAATGGCGCCCATGGTATTGCGCTCGATACAGGGTATTTGCACCAGGCCCGCGATGGGATCGCAGGTCATGCCCAAATGATGTTCCATGGCTATTTCGGCAGCCATCAGCGCCTGGCGTTGCGTGCCGCCCAGCACTTCGGTGAGTCCCGCCGCTGCCATTGCCGAAGACACGCCGATCTCTGCCTGGCACCCGCCCATGGCCGCTGAAATGGTGGAGCCCTTCTTGAATATACTTCCAACTTCCGCGGCGGTCAGCATGAACTGCACGATCTTATCATCGCGGTTGCCTTCGCAGAACACCACGTAGTATTGCAATACCGCGGGAATTACACCGGCCGCTCCATTGGTGGGCGCGGTAACCACGCGGCCAAAAGACGCATTTTCTTCGTTCACTGCCAGTGCAAAGCAGCTCACCCAGTCGAGGATGTACTTAAAATCGTTCCCTCCTCCCCTGATGGCGTTGGCCCATTCGTCGTAATGCTCGTACACTTTATTTTTCAGGAGCTTTTTATTGAGATCGTAAGCCCGCCGTTTTACCTGCAATCCTCCCGGCAGAATACCGGTAGTATGTGCGCCACGGTACATGCATTCCTGCATCACATTCCATATGCGCAACATGCCTGCGCGGGTATCGGATTCAGGGCGCCAGGCATTTTCATTTTCCATCACCACTTCGTGAATGGCCATGCCGGTCTTCATGCACCAGTGCAGCAGGTCTTCGGAACGATCGATAGGGAACGGCAGTTGTTCCTCGTTGTTAGATTGATTGTCTTCTCCTTCTTTTATTACAAAACCGCCGCCCACTGAGTAATAGGTTTCCGCGATTTCATCACCGTTGCGTAGCGCGGCAAGGAAGGTGAGGGCATTGGGGTGAAGGGGAAGGCTTTCGGTAATAAGGAATTCGATATCTTCCGTAGGATTGAATTCCACCTCGTGCTTTTTGTGCAGCACGATCTTGTTCATGTCCTGTATGTCTTTGATGCGTGCGTCGATCAGGTGCACGTCGAATGTTACGGGATCTTCGCCACAGAGGCCCAGTTGCACGGCTATGTCGGTGCCATGGCCCTTGCCGGTTTTAGCGAGTGAGCCGTACAGCAGCACGCGCACTTCTACCACGTCCTGCAGGCGGCCGGAACTTTCCAGTGAATCCAGGAAGCGCAGCGCTGCACGCCAGGGACCCAGTGTATGCGAGCTGGATGGTCCAACCCCTATCTTGAAGATGTCGAATACAGAAATCGCTTCGTGTGGCAAGGCAAATGGTTTGTTCAAAATTAAATGAAAAAAGCCCTGAAGTATTGCATCACTCCAGGGCTCCGCATGAGCAGGTAGTCTTAGTTAACCTCAAACATCTCAACGTCAAAGATGAGAATTGAGTTCGCGGGAATAACCACATTGTTATTGCCATCTTTGACGTCTACAGAACCGTATCCCAATGCGGGCGGGATGTATAATTTTATTCTTCCGCCCTTTTGGATCAGGGGAAGGCCCTTCTTCCAGCCTTCTATCACCCTTCCAAGGTCGAAAGAGATGAGTTGTTGTTGATCAAACACGTTTCCATTGGTGAGCCTGCCGGTATATCCTACACTTACTACCGAGCACAGGTGAGGGGTAAGGCCAGAACCGGGCATTACCACCTGGTAATACAACCCGCTGCTGTGCTTGACGGCCGTTAACTGGTTTGCGGCCAGGTAGGCTTCTATCTGCTGCTGCTGGGTAACCGGAGCTACTATGTCAACGTTCCTGAAAGGACAGCCTTTGTCAGTCTTCAAACAGCCGGAAAATAATGCGCTCAGTATTACGAGGCACCAGGAAATCCACTTCATATTACCTGTTGATTTGGGGGTAAGCTGCAAATATAGACATTCAATCGTCGCGTTTCGCTGCCGGGGTTTCGGGGTTTTCTGGGTCTTTTTTTGCCTGCCCCGATTGCAGTTGGTCGCGCCTGGCGAGGAATTCGAGGTATTGTTGTTCCTTCCTGTCCCATTTGAGCCTGCGCGAAACGATGGCCACAAAGGCAGCGATGGCCATAACGGCTATGATGAGCACAACAGGGTTTACCTGTGGTGCAAACATGCCCGTACGCTTATGCCAGCCCGCAAAGAGGTTGAGCAATATCGGCGAAGCAAAGACAATTCCCAGGGGAAGGCCTATCAGCAACTGGTTCAGGGTCCGTTTTTCCTTCAGGCGCTGCTTTTCCCACCAGGCTATATATTGCTCCTCAGCTTCACTAAGGGTTTTTTCCATAATGTAAAATTACGCTGCGCACAATAAAGCGCCGCCCTATTCGTATAATTAGGCGCGCAGGGCCCTGTTTTTGTGCGTATTAAGCCCAAAATCCAATTCACGTGAAAGTACCGTTGCTTTTAACCCAATACCTGAGGGAGCACCAGTTGCTTCGCCTGCCCGGCATCGGCAGTTTCCATTCCACCAACGTCTCCGCTGCCACCGACCTGGAGTCGGTCCCCGTTTGCGAAATCCGCTTCGAATATTGCATGATAAAGGAACCGGATGCAAGCCTGATAGCATTCATCAGTCAAAAGACAGGCAAGATCAAGCCCCTGGCGGTAGCGGATCTGACCTCGTACATCGAGAGCGGGTTGCAGTTGTTGAACATCGGGAATCCATTTTACATTGAAGGCATCGGCACTATACAAAAGGCAAAAGACGGCAAATACGAGTTCGTGCAAAAAGAGCTGTTAGTAGCCAATTTTGATGAAGGCATAAAGGAAATGCCGGTATTGCCTAGTCTTGCAGCCCGGCAAACAGACAAAAAGCGTTCGGTTTTTGAAGATGAAAAATATCAGCCCGGCGTAAATCCCTGGCAAAAGCTGATTGTTGCAGCGCTGATCCTGGGCGGATTGGCCATTGTGGTGTTCGGAGGATACTACCTGTACAATCAAACCGGAGGATCATCCAATACAAAGCAACAAGTGCCCGCGACAGACAGCACCAACATAAAGACAGATTCAACATCGAACCAGGCAGACACCTTGCAATCAGTAACATCGTATGCGGCCATGCATTCGGGTACCTATAAGTTTGTATTAGAAACTACAAACAAGAAAAGAGCTATGCGCCGTTATGCGCAATTGAAATCGTACATGATGGATATTATGATGGATTCGATCAATGCTTCTTCCTATAAATTGTATTTCATTATTCCCGCTACTCCGGCCGATACTACACGCATTAAGGATTCTCTGAGCAGGTATTACCTGAACAAGGTGACTGTCGAGTAATCAACTACTTCGTTTGTTCCTTCATTTTCTGATTTTATCCGAAATCATCCGGAGTAATCGGAAGCATGCCGGTTATCACTTACCCGTATATCCCTTTATCTCCTATTCTCATATTCCCTTATTCTTCTTTTATCTCTGTTTATTGTCCCCTCTCACCGCATTTCCCCTTCTCCTCCTATAATAAAAATACACCGGCACTCCCGCGGCCGTCAGCAACAAACCTAGCAATGAATTGATCATTGGCGACTTACCCGAAGCGTAATTCTCCACATCATTATAAATCGTCAGCACAAAATACAAGGCGGCAAACGCAATGAAAATGATCGGCACCACGGGATAGCCCCAGGTCCTGTACGGCCGCTCGGCATCCGGCATCTTGCGGCGTAAAATAAAAATGCCGTACGCCGCAAACCCATAAAATATCCAGGTAATAAACACGAACAGGTCCGTAAGCATGTCGAAAGAGCCCGTCAATACAAACAGGCAGGCCCAACCGCACTGCAGCCACAGCGCATTGCCCGGCGTATGAAACCTCGGGTGCACCTTGCCTGTCCACGGAAAAAATCTCCGCTCCTCTCCCATTGCATACACAATTCTTGCGCAAGGAAGTATGTTGCCATTGGTTGCGCCGAGCGTAGATAACATTACCAGCAAGGCTATCAAGGCGCCACCCGCCACACCCATCGCGGCGCTCAGCGCATCGGCGGCCACCAGTGAGGAATTTCTCATGGTCTCCACCGGCATCACGTACACATAAGCCTGGTTAGTGAGCACATACATCAATATGCAAATGCCAATGCCGATGAACAAGCCTCGTGGAATATTCCGCTTCGGCTCCTTGATCTCACCCGCCACAAAGCCAAGATTGTTCCATCCATCATAAGCCGCCAGCGCGCCCGAAGTTGCTGCAACAAACCCCGCAATAATGCCCCATGTAGAAAAATCAGCACCTGGTGCAGGTGTAACAAAGTTTTGCATAGAACCCTCGCCGGAGAAAAAAATGGCGCCTACCAGCACCAACAGCGCAACCACTTTTATAACGGTGAAGAATAGCTGCACGCCAGCGCCCCATTTAAGGCTGCAATAATTAACAAATGTGATCAATACGATTATCAGTATGGCCAGTGCTTTTATACCGGCGAATTGCAGCGGGTATATCTTGCCTATGAACGGTATTGTCCATTGTGTTCCCTGCTCGATGTTTTCGGGGAATCGCGGCAGCGTAATAAAATATTCGGTGTATTGCGCAAATACAAAAGCGATGGCGGCAATCGCGGCGGTATTGATTACTATAAAACCGGCCCAGCCGTACAGGAAGGCAAAAAAATCTCCGTACATGTGGCGGAAGTAAACATACTGTCCTCCGGTTCTTGGTAACACACAACCGACTTCCGCATTGATCATTCCCCCGAACAACGAAATAATACCAGCCACTACCCACACGGCCAGGAGTATTACCGGCGAGCCCGTTTGAGCGGCCATGGTGGCAGGCTTCATGAAGATGCTGCTGCCGATGACGGCACCAGCAACAATGGACACGCATGCCCAGAGACCAAGTTTACGTTCGAGTTGCGCCATGTTTACATCAGGCCGTTGAGTCATTGGCCACCGGACATTTGACTATATCGGTTGAACATAATGGAACTTAATAGCCCAATGGTTTTCCGACTCAATGACTATTTCATAAACTCTGCTAACAATCTATGAAAATGATGCGTGCCCTGCTCCCGCGTAACAGAATACCTTCCGTGCCCATAAAACCTCGACCGGACGCCCTTCTGCACATTCTCTACGATCTCTTCGTCTTCCATTTCTACTTTATCCAGGCCAGCGCCCGCTCCGGTATTGCGCAGTTCCGGCTTCCACACGTATGACAGGAAACTCACCTTGGTTTGGGACGGAGAAACAGGCTTCACGAGATTAACAGACAATCCCCAGGGATAAAAATTGAACATCATGTTCGGGAATACCCAGAAATAATATGCAGCGACGCGCTTACCATGGTCGGGTGATTGCAGGGGAAGATCGAAGCATTCCTCCCCTTCTTTTGCAATGCCGAGCTGCAGGTTCGAATACGCATATAGCTCAGTGGTATAATTGCCATAATCTATCACTGTGTTAAGTCCCGCGTGCACGAACGGTATGTGAAACCCTTCCAGGTAATTCTCACAATACAATGCCCAGTTAGCCTGCACCAGGAAGGTTTTTGAAAGATTGGGCTCGAACACAAAATCATGCAAGGGCATCCATCCCACACGGTCCATCATAGGCTGCAGGAATTCAGTGGCCGGCAATTGCGACCCGAGCGAAGTGAACAGCCAGTTGCCCCATTGGAACAAAGGCAGCTTGTGCAGGTCGTCGGCCGGCGATGGAAAATTTTCCACCTCGCGAAACTCGGGCATTGAATGGAACCTGCCATCCAGCTTGAATAGCCTCCCATGATACCTGCACCTTAAATTGGTAACCTGGCAGGGAGTATTGATCAATATATTGCCCCGGTGCGTACATACGTTGGACAAGCAATAAACATGGTCATCCTTGTCGCGCGTAAGCAGCAATGGTTCGCTAATGTAATCTTCCAATAAAGTAAATGGATAACACTGGCCCGGCGTACTTATGACACCGTTATCGCCTATGAATTGCCAGGAGGGCGAAAATATTCTTTCCTTCGAGTGTTCGAAGCAGGCAGGATCGGTATAAAAATCGGTAGACAGGGTTTTTGCCCTGGCTATTTCAGGATCGACAAAAAATCGGGACATACAGCTCTTAGGGTTAATGAGCGAAGATAATCAGTTTAGTATTTGTGGGCGGAGCCGGGCTATTGTTATGTGGAATGATTTTTTTATGCTAACCCCGCAAAGGCTCGACAAATGAAACAATTTTGGAAGAATAATAGTCTCTCGCTGGTTTTTACTGTGCTGTTTTTGGTCACCCTCTGGGGTCAGGCCGTAACAGGCCATCACGAGCATAACCAGGAAATGCAGGAAGAGGGAGGCGAGCAGATCAGCTTCTCTCAATACCTTACATCAGGCCATTTCTTACAGGCAACATTCGAGAATTGGGAGAGTGAATTCCTACAAATGGCATTGTTCGTAGTGCTTACCATTTTCCTTTACCAAAAAGGCTCTGCTGAATCCAAGGACCCCGAGGGCGGGGAGCCTGTAGACAAAGAACCCAATCCCCGTAAGAAAGATGCTCCCTGGGCAGTACGGCAGGGCGGCCTGATATTGGCGGTATATAAACATTCCCTAAGCATTGTACTGTTTATTTTATTCATTCTTTCGTTTATTGTTCACTGGTATGGCAGCCTGAAAGATTATAATGAAGAAGAATTGCTAAAGGGGAAGCCGGCTGAAAGCGCCATGCAATACCTGGGCAATCCCCGTTTTTGGTTCGAGTCGTTCCAGAACTGGCAAAGCGAATTTTTATCGGTGCTGGCGATCGTTGTATTGACTGTTTTCCTGCGGCAAAAAGGATCCGCGCAATCCAAGCCGGTTGATGCAAAACACGACGAAACAGAATGAGCATTTCAATCCCGGTGGCTTTGCACATGATCAAGAATGATCCGGGGCATTTGGCTGGGCAATACTACGTAATCAACATTTCCGCTTTTGATAGCATGGGCAGGCATGGAAGCGTGTTCGCATGACTCGGGAAGCTGAGCTATTACCAGGCCTCCCGCATTTTTTACAAATTCCGCTCCCTTAACGCCATCGCTTCCCGCACCGGATAATATAACAGCAATGGAGCGGTCGCCGATATTCCATGCAACCGATTTCATGAAGGTGTCAATTGCGCGGTTAGGCCCTTCCTGCCGCTCGAGCAGGTGGAAAACACCTTGCTCCAACACCATGTATTTGTCGGATGGAGGAAGGTAAACCTTGTTATTCTCTAAGAGCATTCCATCTTCCACTTCTATGATCTCCAATCTCGAGTGCTTATCGAGAATTTTTTTCAACACGCTTTTATAAGTGGGAGAGAGATGACGCACGACCACATATGTTACCTGGTCATTAGGAGTATGATCGAAAAAAATTTTCAAGGGATCAAGGGCGCCCGCAGAACCTCCTATGGCGGTAATATATCGCTTCTTCAATGTATCCGCATTTTAAATAAAGATACAGCAGAGACTGATACGCAAGGATTGTGGATGGCAGTTTATTTGCAGGATGATCAATAATGGAATCTTACAATGAACCCCTGCAAGAACCGCGTTATATTATTGTTGTAGGGGCCTCCGCAGGCGGATTGAATGCACTGACCGAGCTGACCAGTCAGCTAAACCCGGACATTGACGCGGCCATATTCATCGTATTGCACCTCTCACGTACAGGCATAAGCGATTTTTTGGCACACCGCCTTCAGCAGTTTACATCTTTGCATTGCGTAATAGCGGCCGATGGCGGTTCAATCCATAAAGGCCATATTTATATCGCCCGTCCTAATTATCACCTGATAGTGAAGGATGGCAAAACAATTATCGGCCGCGGGCCCACAGAAAACCGCTGGCGCCCATCCATAGACGTATTGTTCAGGTCGGCAGCAGTACAATATGACGGCCGGGTGATCGGTATTATACTTACCGGCCTGATGGACGATGGAATGTCGGGCATGCAGGCCATACGGCGAAGCGGCGGAAAATGTATTGTGCAGGACCCAAACCAAGCGGAATATCCCGACATGCCGCTTGCCGTGCTCAACAGCATGGAGGTAGACCATTGTGCGCCGCTTCAAGAGATGGGCAAGCTCATCACAGATATAACGTCCAATAAAAATGTACAACAAACAGAGATTCCCCAGGACCTAAGGATCGAAGCGGAAATTTCACAGAGGGTTGCTATTGGCATCGACGTAGTATCCAACCTGGGCGAACAAAGCGTGTATACTTGCCCTGATTGCGGTGGAGGCTTGTGGAGGATCATGAACAACAGCACAGACCGGTACCGTTGCTATACGGGTCACTTGTTTTCCGAACGCGACCTGGTGATAAAACAGGCAGATCAGATAGAAGGCACGTTTTGGGTAGCGCTGCGCATGATGGAAGAGCGGCGGAACCTTTTGATAAAAATGGAAATGGATGCCCGTCAAAGAGGATTTAACCGTATTGCATTGGAGCACCATTCAAAACTGAAGGACTTGGAAGAGCACATCACCAAGCTAAAGGACCTGTTATTCGCAGTTCAGACCAATGAGGATATGTGAACGTTTTATGGTGCTGCTACGATTCGATGCAAACCCCGCTATATCCCGTTAATTCTTTTCCATTAAATATGGGTTTGCCCAAATGCTCCACCATCCGATATTCGCCATTATACCTTCTTAAGCGGTACCGTACCCTGAAGGGAGCTTTTGTACTAAAGCTGGTATCGTACACTTTTAGAAAGCTCTCAAGATCGTCTTTATGAATGCTTTCCGTCCAACCATATCCTTTTTCCTGTTCCAATCTCCTGCCGGTAAATTCCAGCCAGGCACTGTTTACGAAATTTACCAGCTTATCTTTTCCTGCCGCCCATATCAATACAGGCATATTGTCCGCAACCGAGTAAATCCAACTCTCGCGGTCGGGTATTTCGGCCTGGGCTTGCTTATATTCTGTTACGTCTTCAATAGTCAGCAACACTAATTGCTGGCGGTGGATTTTTTGCACGATCCTTCGTGCATTCAATACCATTATTTTCCTGCCGATGCTGGGAAATACATGGTCTACTTTAAATCCATGGAATTGTCCATTCGAAGGAATAACGTCCTCCAATAAAGAGCGCAATTGTGGTATATCCCACTGCCGGTTGCCCAGTTCATATACCAACGTTCCCTCCGTGTCTTCTTCCCTTACCTGGAAAATTTTATAAAAAGCCCTGTTGGCCGATCTCACGCGCAAACCGTGGTCAAGCACCAGCACGGCTTCACGGATGGTGGCAAATACAGCCTCTGCATATTCATACGCTTCTGCCAGTTGTTCGTTCCTTACCTGGAGCTCAGTGTTGATGGTCAGGAGCTCTTCATTGGTGGATTCCACTTCTTCCTTGGAGGTTTCCAGTTCTTCGTTGATGCTTTGGAGTTCCTCGTTGCTGGAAACAATTTCTTCATTGGCGGACTGTAGTTCTTCATTGCTGGCTTCCTGCTCTTCTATAATGGAGCGCATGTCGTCCTTTACTGCATTCAATTCATCCTGCAATTGCCTCACCAGTTTGTCCTTTGGAAAAGACCCCTTCAGGTCTGCGGCTGTAGTCTGAGCCACCTGCTGAAACACTACCAGGAACAATCGCTCTTCCAGATCTGACTTCAACGGCAGTACTTCAATGGACAAGTGCAGGGTGTCGCCGTTGTGTTTTATTTCGAGGCCGCTTTTTGTAACAGGTTCAGATGCCTTATTAGCCTTGTGAATCGCGTTCCTTAGCTCAAAGGCCAGTCCTGGCTTGGCCATTTTCAGCAGGCTAAGGCTTGCCTTGCCAGGCGAAGGTTCCATGTATAAGCCGGTAGAGCCGCGAAATTGCTGTATTTCCAGGTCCTGGTTTACCACTACGCAGGCTGGAACATATTTGGTAAGCAATATATTGTCCACCAATTTGTCAAGGTCGATCGCGTGAACAACGTCCTTCTGCGAAAATTTCCTCGGCGGCGTTTGTAAGTCAGCCCGCTCCGCTTCCGGCAAGCGATAGTTCATTTCGAACATGGCCTTGCCTGCGCCTTCTTTCTTGCGCGCATAGATCTTGTATTTTTTTTCGATCTGGGAAAACAATTGCGCGGACGCGCCGATGGTTTCGGATTTTCCCAGCATCAGGTATCCATCAGGATTAAGCGCGTAATGAAAGGTGGCCAGCACTTTTTTCTGCAGCATCGTATCGAGGTATATCATCAGGTTGCAGCAACTGATAAAATCCAGTCTTGAAAAAGGAGGGTCCTTAAAAATATTGTGCGGAGCAAACACGCAAAGGTCGCGTATGGTTTTTACGATGCGGTAGCCGCTGTCCACCTTGGTAAAAAAGCGTTGCAGGCGCCGGGGCGTTATGTCTCCCGTTTCACTGATGGCATATATTCCCAACCTTGCTTTTGCAATAGCCATCTCGCTCAGGTCTGTGGCAAATATTTGAATGGAAGTGTTGGCGGCGCGGTCGCCCAGCACTTCCATCAATATAATGGCAAGCGAATAGGCTTCTTCACCCGTTGAGCAGGCAGGTACCCATATTCGTATCGGGTCATTCTGCGCCGCATTTTTAACCATGCGCGGGAACAAAGTTTTTTTCAGGTATTCCATGGCATCGGGATCCCTGAAAAAACTGGTGACATTAATAAGCAGGTCCTGGTATAGCCCGGATATTTCGCTGGTGTGCTGGCGCAGGTATTGAACATAATCTTTCAACGTCTCGAGCTTATGCAGCAGCATTCTCCGGACGATGCGCCTTTTGATGGTGTTCATTTTGTAATGCATAAAATCAACACCAGTCGACTTCTTCAATAAATGTATGATGCTGAGGAGGTCTTCGTCCCTGTCTTCCGGCATGGCATCGGTATCATCCTTCATGGCCACCTGTATCACATCTACCCGTTTGCTAAGGCGTTCCAGTTCGGCGGCAATCTCCTGCGGGTTTAAAATCATATCCACTACGCCCTCTGCTATTGCGCTTTTGGGCATACCCTGGAACTTGGCTGATTCATCCTGAGCAAACGTGAGGCCGCCGGCATTTTTTATTGCCCGCAATCCGACTGTACCATCATTGGCCGAGCCTGATAAAATAATACCGATGGCGCCGTCTTTCTGCCGCTCCGCCAGGTCGGTAAAAAATTTATCAACGGGCTTATGCGGCGATGGCTTGTCCTTGCGTGGGTTGAGCGTAAGAACTCCGTCGATGAGGGAAATATCTTTATTGGGAGGAATAATGTACAGGTAATTGGGCTCTATCGGCGAGAGGTGTTTTGCTTCCTGCACCGTCATGGCAGTGCTTCTCGACAGGATGACGGACAGCATGCTTTTATGGCTTGGGTCAAGATGTTGTATGTATACATACGCCATCCCTGTGTCGGCGGGCAGGTGTTTCAGTAATTCTGTAATTGCTTCCAGGCCGCCCGCAGAAGCGCCTATGGCTACTATAGGAAAATGTTTTGTCTTAGGTTTTGCTTTGTTCTCGGTGCTTTTTTTATTCATACACGCGGCCAAAATAGGCTCAATAGGTTATGACGGTAAATGTAGTAAAATTACTATAACTCTAAAGTTTATCTTGGGGCAGGTAACAATCGAACACAGCTCCGTTATCTGGTTCTCCCCTTGCTGTGATGAATCCACCATGATGATCGACGATCTTTTTACAAATGGCAAGGCCCATGCCTGTACCCGGATAATCGTGCATGCCGTGGAGGCGCTGGAACATCTGGAATATTTTTTTTGAATATTGCTGGTCGAAACCTATTCCATTGTCGGTTACTGATATTTTTACATATTGTTTTGCAAGGTCGGCGAATGGGTGGTGCAACGTTTGTCCCGCGATCATTTCCGCGGTAATGCGGATCTGAGGCGCCACATCCTTACGGCGGTATTTTAATGCATTGCTTAGCAGGTTCTGGAACAATTGCAGCATGTGCGATTCATTGCCGGTGATCTCCGGCAGATTATCTGCTTCTATTATGGCATTGGTTTGCGCAATGGTTTCATGCAAATAAACCTTTACGTTTTCCAGCACCGCATTGAGGTGTACCGTCACAAATTTTTTTTCCGCCAGATTGATGTGCGAGAAATTGAGAATGTCATCTATCAGTACGTCCATGCGGCTTACGGCGGCTTGTATCCGTTTAAAACGGTCAATACCATCCGGCGAAAGGTTATCAGCTTCTTTCTGGCAAAGCCAGTCGCTGAATATCTGGATCTTTCGCAATGGCTCGCGCAGGTCGTGGCTGGCCACAAATGCAAACGAGCTCAGTTCCTCATTCACATCCGCCAATTGTTTATTCTTGTCGTGCAGCGCTTCGTTCAATTGCCTGAGCTCCTCTTCCGCCCGAACGTGTTCGGCTATTTTCTGCGAGAGTTGCTGGCGCAGCAGCTCGTCTTCCGTAATATCCATCATGGAGCCTATCAGGTGTTTGCTGTTCCTGGCCCTGGCAGCGCGTGTCGATGCACGAACATATCGCACCGACTGGTCAATCATTACACGGAATTCAAAATCCGGAAGTGCGCCGGCGGTTATTTCGTGCACGCGACCAATCTCATTTCTTACGCGGTCCCGGTCGTCCGGATGTATCAACCCAATAAAGTTGTCGATGGTGGGTTCGAACGAGCGCGGATCCACACCAAAAAGGCGGTACAGGTTTTCGCCCCATACAACTTTACCGGTACCAATATCCCATTGCCAGGCGCCGATGGTTTTGAATTTTTCTGCCTGCCTGTCCATTTGATATTGAAAGCGGATGGCTTCATCTTTTTTATGCAGTGCTTCTTCCAGCTGCTTTTGTTCGGTGATATCCTGCATGGTGCCGACTATGCGGGTTAATTTGCCGAATGCATCCCCTATTCCCCTGCCGCGTATCTGCAAGAATCGCAGGTCCCCATCCAGCGTAAATATTCTGCACTGCAGCGAGAACAGCCGCTGGTCTTTCTTTGCCTTTTGAATGGCCTGCTTCAACGTTAAGCGGTCATTCGGATGAATGGTCTTAAGGTAAAACTCCAGCGTAGGCTCAAACGCCTGCGGGCCATAACCATAAATCCTGAATACCTGGTCAGACCAGAACATGGCGTTGCTGTTATTGTTCAGTTCCCAACTGCCTACGTGTGCTATTGCTTCGGCCTGCTTCAATAGTTCCTGCTGCTTGAGGATTTCTTCCTGGGCAAGTTTCTTTTCTGTAATGTCATGCATGATGCCGATTACGGTCACGCGCCTGCCTTCGTCGTTAGTTACGACCTGGTTCCGGGAATGAATGTATCTACCCTGATTGTTGACTTGTATGCGGAAATCAACATCAAATATTTCGCCCGGGGTTTTTTGCTGGCTATTGAAGATCTCATAGAAAGCCGGCAGGTCTTCGTCGGGAACACGTGCTTCGGCTTTGGCAATATCCATGTCTTCACCCAATGGGTAACCGAAGATGTGATAAGTCTGGTCGGACCATTTCATCTTTCCTGTAAGCAAGTCGGCCTCAAAGCTGCCCATGAGCGCTATTTCCTGTGCGGTACGCAGGTGAGTTTCGCTGGTACGCAATCTATCCTCGGCAATGAACCTTTCGGTTAAATCGTGCATGACCCATAGCAGGCCTGTTATTTCCTTCAAGTCGTTTTTAAGCGGGATAAAATATGATTCCTGGTACCCTTCGAGCCCTGCCCTGTCGTTGGCGGGCACATGCACCGTTTCGCCTTCCAGCGCGCGCAGGCAGTATTGGTACAACGGATCCGTTTTGAAACGGGGAAATATTTCCAGGATATTCTTTCCTTCTACATTCTGCTTTGAAAGACCGTAATATTTTTCGCATTGCTTATTCCATAATTGAAAATGCAGGTCACTATCCAACACCATGATCCTGTCTACGCTCGATTCCAATAATTTTTCTATGAACTGCAACCGGGCGGAGAGCTGTTCCTGCAGTTGGTGCTGACTGGTGATGTCGTGCAGCACGTGCAATATGCCTGTTACTTCATTGTGCTCGTTACGGAGGGGTATCATGAACAGTTCCTGGTACCCTGGCGCTTCGGCGCCTGGCTGAGAAGGCACGTGTATGGTTTCACCTGCAAGGGCCCTCTTAAAGCGGTCCAGTACGGTAGGGGTTTTTATGCGCGGGAAAACGTCGAAGATATTTTCTCCAAGCACCCCTTCTTTAGATTTATTGTATATGCGCTCGCAGCTTTTGTTCCAGGCGATGATATTGTTGGCTGCATCCGTTACCACCACCCTGTCTACCATTGCATCGCTAAGCATTTCGGCATACCGGGCTTTTTCCTGCAGTTGCTGGCGCATTAATATTTCCTCGGTAATGTCCTGTGTAATACCGATAATAATTGTATGCCCTTCGGGCGAAGTTATGCGCTGGTTGCGCGAACGCAGGTAGCGCAGCTCTCCATCGGCGCGTGTAATCCTGTATTCCAGCGTCACCGGGTCCAGGTCCTTGCGGATCTTTTCCGGCATATTCTTCATCCACTTCCGGTCTTCCGGGTGTATGTATTTGCCGAAATTTTCAAACCCGGGCTTTACAGATTGCGGCTTCAAGCCGTAAATGACATAAACATTGTCTGAATAAAATTTTTCATCTGTATCCAGGTTCCAGGTCCAGGTACCTACGGAAGCGATCGATTCCGCGTACCGGAATGATTCGTTTTGCACCACCAGCTTTTCATTGGTCTCTTTCAGCTGGCGGTCTTTTTCCTTTTGCTCGGTAATATCCTGCACCACGCCAATCATCAGCGATTCGCCGGTGTTGTTCTTTACCAGCTTGCTCTTAATGCGCAACATCCTGGGTTTGCCATCGGCCCTGTTGATCCGGTATTCCATTTCAAATGGCTCCGGCGCATCGAATATCCTCCGGCTTAGGTCTGCAATCGTTGGTTGGTCATCAGGATCCACGAATTGTATAAAGTTGTCAGTCGTGGGAGGAACCGATTGCGGCTTCAGTCCATAAATACGGTAAATATTATCAGAGAAAATGCTTTTGCGCGTTTCGAGGTTTATTTGCCACGTACCCAATCTTCCTATTTGTTCCGCCTGTGCGAACAGTTCGTTGTAAAGGCCCAGCAGGTCATTGTTTTCCCTAAGTTGTATTTCCAGCAGTTTCTGGTCGGTGGTATCACGCGTGCTGCCCGACAAAACATGTTCCCCCTTTTCATTTTTTAAAAGATGGCTTACCTGGCTGATGTAGCGAACCTCGCCGTCTTCGCGGATGATGCGGTATTCCAGGTGCAGGGGAATCATTTCCACATAAGCCTTTTCCAGGGTCCTGAGCACAACCGGGCGGTCTTCAGGGTGGATAAAACGCCGGAACGTGTCTACATGCCGAGCTATGCTTTGCGGGGACACGCCATAAATGCGGTAAACATTGTCAGAGTAAATGGTTTCGAAGGTCTCCAGGTTTATCTGCCAGCTTCCCGCCTGGGCCACTTCCTCTGCGCGTTCAAATACTTTTAGCTGAACGGACTGTTTTTCATTTTGTTCCCGTAGGGATAGCTGAAGCTCTCTCTCCTGGCGTTCGTCCTGCCAGTGGCCACGAATAAGCAAGACCCCATCCTGATCTATTTTTTTTTCACGGGCATGAATGCGTTTGATATTGCCGTCGGATGTAACCAGGCGGAAGTAATAGTCAGCATACCCTGATTGGTCAAGATCCTGCCTTTTTTCGTGCACCAGGGCAATATCGTCTGTATGAATAAACCTGGATGCGTCTTCAGTAGAAACGAGGTTGTCGGGTGAGGGTCGCAACCCGTGAAGGAGGAACATGGAATCCGACCAGAAATAATAGGCAGTGCCCGGTTCAAATTCCCAGCTGCCTGCCAGGTTTTCCGCCTGCAAATCGTTCAACAAACGAAGTTGCCTGCTGATCCGTTCTACGTCAGTAAATTCCGTCAAAGAATTTAACTCCATCCCCCTTGAATTGTTTGACTAATCTACTTAAAATCCTTTGCCAACTCATCAAAAAAAAAAATTTAATTCCATGCTGCCTGAGGCTGGTAACTTGCAGCAAATATTCCAATATCTTTAAAAATGGAAACAATTGCAGAGGCCGTAACGGCTTGCATGGCGGTTCTTTCTAAATTGTTGTAATAATTAAGAGTCAGGCATTCGTATACCTGACTCTTAACGCAATGCCCGGAGAAAAGGTGTGAGTCCTTACATTGATAAATCAATGGTCTGCAGTACCGGGCATTTTACATTAATCCCTTAGTGTCCCTATTTTTGTTATTCACGAGGCGGCCGTCGGAAAACACACGTAATACCTTCCACTCTATTCTTTCCTTGCTGCCGATCCGTTCAAATGCCTTAATGCTCTTCATTTCATCATTATCAACCCTATATTCTACGGCAGCGTAAAACGTTCCGACGTAATACAGGAATGAGCGGTATTGTCCGTCTTTTCGTTCACTGATCACTCTTCCGGCAATCAGCAACGCTTTTAATTTTTCTTCCTCACTCAGTTGCTCAAACGCTCGTATGTTCATATGCGATTTCACTTAAAAAGATTAAGCAAAAACTTAGTTCAATTAATTTACAACTTAACTAATTTGGAAAATTCACGGGGGGAGGGGGCGGATTATTTGATGCGGTAACAGTACAAGATAAGCGTGAAATGTATCCGATAACTCAGTCAATTCTTCACAGCCTGTTTAACGCGGCCAAACAGCCGCTTGAAATCTCGATGTGAATAACTCAAATCGAAAACAATGCGTATTATACATTACTAAAGGGCCCCGCGTTTGCGGGGCCTTTAGTATGGTAAAATCGCCGATTAATAATCCATTCCGCCCATTCCGGGGCCGCCTGCACCGTGCATGTGCGGCTCTTCCTTCTTAGGCTTGTCCGCCACCACGCATTCGGTGGTCAGCAGCATGCCTGCGATGGATGCGGCGTGCTCGAGGGCAACTCTCGCTACCTTGGTGGGATCGATAATACCGGCAGACAGCAGGTTCTCATATTGTTCGGTACGCGCATTGAACCCGAAATCGGCCTGTCCTTCGCGGATCTTTTGCACCACGATAGAACCTTCGATACCGGCATTTTCCACTATCTGGCGAAGCGGCTCTTCCAAAGCCCTTCTTACGATAACGATACCGGTAGCCTCATCGTCATTATCGGTTGCTATATCGTGTAAGGCGGCAACCGCGCGGATGAAAGCTGTACCACCACCGGGTACGATACCTTCTTCAACAGCAGCCCTTGTAGCGTGCAATGCATCGTCTACACGGTCTTTCTTCTCTTTCATTTCCACTTCAGTAGCTGCGCCTACGTTCAACACTGCAACGCCACCGCTTAGTTTTGCCAGGCGCTCCTGCAGTTTTTCCTTGTCGTAGTCCGAGGTAGTGGTTTCTATCTGTGCTTTTATCTGGTTTACGCGGGCGGTGATATCGTTCTTTTCGCCGCGGCCACCTACGATAGTAGTGTTGTCTTTGTCGATCACAACCCTTTCAGCACGGCCGAGGTAATTCAGGTCGGCATTCTCCAGTTTATAACCCTGCTCTTCGCTGATAACAATGCCCTTGGTGAGGATGGCGATGTCCTGCAGCATTTCTTTCCTGCGGTCGCCGAAGCCGGGAGCCTTTACAGCAGCCACTTTCAGGGTTCCACGCAGTTTGTTTACCACCAGTGTGGCCAGTGCTTCACCTTCCAGGTCTTCTGCAATGATGAGCAAGGGAGCGCCCTGCTGTGCAATTTTTTCCAGGATGTGCAGGATATCTTTCATGGCGCTGACCTTTTTGTCGTAGATCAGGATGTAAGGCTTATCCATTTCGGCTTCCATCTTTTCGCTGTTGGTGACGAAGTACGGCGATATATAACCGCGGTCGAATTGCATACCCTCTACTACTTCTACGGTAGTTTCTGTACCACGGGCTTCTTCTACGGTGATCACGCCGTCTTTGCCAACCTTGGCAAATGCTTCGGCGATGAGCTTACCGATGGTTTCGTCGTTATTGGCGGAAATAGCAGCTACCTGTTGGATCTTGCTGCTGTCGGAACCAACGGTCTGGCTCTGGCTTTTCAGGTGTTCTACCACCCTTGCCACAGCCTTGTCGATACCGCGCTTCAGGTCCATGGGATTGGCGCCTGCCGCCACGTTTTTCAATCCTTCGCTGATGATGGACTGGGCCAGTACGGTTGCGGTGGTAGTACCATCGCCGGCGATATCGGCCGTTTTGCTGGCTACTTCTTTCACCATCTGGGCGCCCATATTTTCAATGGGGTCTTCCAGTTCTATTTCTTTAGCCACTGTTACGCCATCCTTTGTTACGGACGGAGCCCCGAATTTCTTTTCAATAACCACGTTGCGGCCTTTGGGACCGAGGGTTACTTTAACGGCGTTGGCGAGTGTATCAACGCCCTTCTTCATTTTATTACGGGCTTCGATATCAAAGAACAGTTGTTTTGCCATATAGATTTGATTTGAAGATTTTATTATTCAATTATACAATTGCTAAGATGTCACTTTCTCTCATGATCAGCAGGTCGTCGCCGTCAATTTGGATTTCCGTGCCTGCATATTTACCGTACAATACGGTGTCGCCGATCTTTACGGTTACGGGCTCGTCTTTTTTACCGGGACCGGCCGCAACCACGGTGCCGCGCTGGGGCTTTTCTTTAGCAGTGTCCGGGATGATGATGCCACCCGCGGTTTTCTCTTCAGCAGGGGCCGGTTTTACGATTACCCTGTCATGTAAGGGGGTAACATTTAAATTCTTAGCCATAGTTGTATCGATTTTTAGGTTTACACTTGTTGTTATCCTTGAACGTCCTTGGAGGAAAATTGGATGTTGGATGCCCAACCCTTTGAATATCCGGGCGGCAAAGGTATACGAATTTCATACCACCCGTTGCAAAAAAGCCAAAATTGCAGATTGTACTTTCGTGTTGACAGGTTTAAATGACAGGGATTCATGTATTTAAAAAATTGAATCGCCGATCTAACATTCAATCTGCCTATATTTGCCGGCTCAAAACAGTTCTTACCGATGATCAGCAGAAGAAATATCCGTGTTAAGGTAATGCAGACGCTGTACGTTTTGGATACCCAGGAAAATCAGCAGCCGGTCCAGGACTCTATAAAACTGCTTCAAAAACATTTCGACCTGTCTACCCAGCTTTTCGTGTACCTGGTGCACCTGCTTACAGAAGTTACCCGGTACGCCGAAACCGATGCCCGCAACCGCGCCTCCAAGCACCTTCCCTCCGCCGAAGACCTGAACGTAAATACCCGCATAGCGGGCAATGAGCTGTTATGGACCATTCTGGAACTGCCTTCGTACAAGACGGCGCTCGCTGCCTATAAACCGCATTTGCTTACGGACACTGAGCTGGTTAAGAAGTGGTACCAGGACCTGGTGGAAACCCCGGAATATAAGGAGTACGTGGCATCCGGCGCCCGTGACAAAAAATCAGAAAAAGAGATCCTGGAATTCATTTTCAATGCCGTGCTGTTGCCCAATGAGCTGTTCCAGGCGCACATAGAAGAAAATTTCACCAATTGGGACGACGACGTGGACATGGCGCTGCAACTGATGCAGAGCTTCCTGCAAAAGCCCCAGAGCTTTAATTTGCAGGACATGTTGGGCAAGGAAAAATGGGATTTTGCAAAGGGCCTGCTGCAAACCGTGATCGAGAAAAAAGAAGTGTCCCTCGACCTCATCAAGCCAAAGCTGAAGAATTGGGACCCCGACCGCATAGCCCTGCTGGACATGATCCTGATGCAAATGGGCGTTTGCGAGTTCCTGTACTTTGAGACCATCCCCCCTAAGGTGACCATTAATGAATATATCGACCTGGCCAAGGAGTACAGTACCCCCCAAAGCGGACAATTTGTCAATGGCATCCTCGACAATATTCACAAAGACCTTGTAAAAGAAAACCGCATGCATAAAGTGGCGTACAAACCATCTTAAAACCTTATTCTCTAAATTTGCAAAAAATTCCAATAATGAGATTCATTATGATATTGCTTTCAGCCCTTGTATTTCTGGCCGCCTGCCAGAACAATGCGCAGGAAAGAACAGCCGGAGCGGATGTAAACAGTGTGACCACCATTCAATGGCTGGATTCGGTAGTGGACAAGGGCACGATTGAAGAAGGGCAAAAAATTGAAATACCGTTCCGGTTTAAGAATACGGGCAACAAGCCATTGATCATTCAAAGCGTGCAGCCGGGCTGCGGATGTACAGTGGCCGATTATCCCAAACAGCCCATTGCGCCCGGCAAGCAAGGTGTGATCAAGGGTTTGTTCGACAGCAATGGCAGGTCCGGCATTAATAATAAATCCATGACGGTGCATGCCAATACAGAAGGCAGGCAGCAACACATCATCAGCTTTACAGTGAACGTGCAAAAGAAAGCTGGGTAAAAAAGGTTAACCCTTATCGCATACATTATATCCCCAATCAACAGATCAAAGTAAAAATTAAAACATGACAATGCTTTTTGTTCTATTGCAAAACAATACCCCCACCGGTGGCGGTGCCGGCACCTTTCAGTTGCTTTTATTAGGTGGCATGATCCTGGTTTTCTGGCTGTTCATGATCCGTCCGCAGGCCAAGAAAGCAAAAATGGCCAAGCAGTTCCAGCAAAGCATGCAGAAGGGCGATAAGATAGTTACCATTGCAGGCATACATGGAGTAGTGAATAAAATAAATGACGATGGAACGCTGACCGTTGAAACCAGTCCTGGCAGCTACCTGAAGATTGAAAAGACAGCGATAAGCATGGAATGGAGCCAGCAACTTAACAAAGGGACCGCAGCTGTTGCCGAGAAAAAATAAATCGGTTTGCGGAAAAATACGCGTAAAAAAAGTTTTGAACATCAACCCGGGCCTGCCCCGGGTTTGCTTTTAATTGTCGCTTCGGCCTCGTACCTTGCGGCACGTTCTTGTACTTTTGAAGATTATGCTACGTATAGGCCTCACAGGTGGAATCGGCTCCGGTAAAAGCACCGTCGCCCACGTATTCGAAGTGTTGGGCATTCCTGTGTATTACGCCGATATCGAGGCCAAACGCATGATGAACCAGGATGAGGAGCTGAAACAGCAGATCATAGAAGAATTCGGTACGGAGGCCTATGAAAACGGCGTTCTCAACCGCCGCCATCTTGCTACCATCGTTTTTGCGGACAAAGAAAAGCTTAAGGTGCTCAATGCGCTGGTGCATCCGGCCACCATCCGCCATGGACAGCAATGGATGCAACAACAGCGCACTCCCTATGCCATTAAAGAGGCCGCACTGATATTCGAAAGCGGCACGCACGAACACCTCGATTATGTAATCGGCGTTTGCGCTCCTTTAAGCCTGCGCATACAACGCGCCATGCAGCGCGACCATATTTCACGCGAAGAAGTATTGAGCCGCATGCAGAACCAGATCAACGACGAGATCAAAATGCGCTTATGCGACTTCGTTATAAAGAACGACGAGCAGGAGTTGGTGATCATGCAAGTGTTGTCGCTGGACAGGAAGCTGCGGGAGCTTTCCAGGCAAAAGGAATTTGCATCATTATAGCATTATGGATTTATAAGACTATTTTCTTCCAAACTTGCCTTACCGCAGCCTGGCAAGGCAATTAACCCCGATATTTATTTCATTATTGTTTTTAGCAGACCGGTATGCTTCGCAATCGATTGCGTAAATCTTCCCCACTCATTTTATCCGAAATTCCTCGTCAACGCTTAATTTGATAGCAAAATCTTCTATATGCATCGCCGAAACTTCCTGCAACAGTCCGGCAGCCTCCTGGCCGGCACGCTGGTAGCCGATTCATTGCTCGCAAAAACAGCAGAAGCCTTTCCGCCGCCTAAACGCATTGCAATGGTAGGCACGGGAGTCCGCGGAATCGGCATGTGGGGCAGGCCCGTGATCAAGGAATTCGGCGACAAGGTGCAGTTCGTGGGATTGTGCGATATCAATCCCGGCCGCGTTGCAACCGGCAAGTCGCAACTGGGTGTAGATTGCCCAACGTACACCGACTTCGATAAAATGATGCGGGAAACAAAACCAGACACGCTGCTGGTAATGTCGGTAGATGGCGTTCATCATGAACACATCATTAAAGGAATGCAATACGGCGCGGACATCGTTACAGAAAAACCGATGACCATCGATGAACAAAAATGCCAGGCCATCCTCGATGCGGAAAAAAAGACGGGTAAGAAAGTAAAGGTTACGTTCAACTACCGTTACTCGCCGCACCGGCAAAAAATATACGAGCTGTTGAACAACGATGCCATCGGCAAGCTGACATCCGTAGATTTTCACTGGTACCTAGATGTGTATCATGGAGCGGATTATTTCCGGCGCTGGCACCGGCTGCGCAAGCATGGCGGCTCGCTGCTAGTGCACAAGGCCACGCACCACTTCGACCTGCTGAACTGGTGGACCAATTCCGATCCCGAAGAAGTGTTCGCATACGGCGCATTGGAACATTATGGAAAGAACAATCCCTTCCGGCATACGCACTGCAGGCCATGCCCGCATAAAGACAAATGCAAATTTTATTATGATATCACAAAGAACGCGGGCCAAATGGCGTTGTACGTTGCCAATGAACAGTACGATGGTTACCACCGCGACGGCTGCGTATGGCGCGAAGACATCGACATATTCGATAAAATGGCGGTGCAGATAAAATATGCCAATAAAGTGCAGGTGAGCTATTCACTCACTACCTATTCCCCCTACGAAGGTTACCGCATTGCATTCAATGGAACCAAAGGAAGGCTCGAGGCCTGGATCAAGGAGCGTCAACCCTGGCAGGAAGAAGATTTCGATGAACTGCAACTGACCACCAATTTCGGCAAGCGCGAAATCATCCGTATTCCAAATAACGAAGAAGGTCATGGTGGCGGGGATGTGCGTTTGCGCAAGCAGGTGTTCGACCCGGATGGAAAAGATCCTTACCGCCAGGCAGCCGGCAGCCGCGATGGCGCCATGTCCATACTAACGGGCATCGCTGCACGAAATAGCATCGACACGGGCAAGCCGGTGAAAATTGCAAGCCTTACATCTTTAAAGCCCCAGGTTGAAAGGCCGGTATAGTCATTAGTCATTGAGTCATTAAGTCATTAACTGATCACTCAATGACTAATGACTTATTGACCTAATGACTTATCAAGCTGTTGCCTATTCAGCAACCCACTTAATGACCATTCCTGATTCTTCTTCCTTTGCTTCATCGCCCACAAGGTAAGCGCAACGGCTGCTGCTACTCCTGCTATGGTCAGCAATAACCTAACAGGTGCTACGGGTGGCGGCAGCGCTTCTACCCCATTCGCCGTTACATAAGCCGGATCGTCGATGTAGCGTCCTCGTGTTGGAACCGCTTGTTCCTCAAAATTATCTGCGAGATTGTGGAGCGCATTCCGCATTTCCTCGCCGCGCATGGGACACCCATGCCCAGTAGCCACTACCTCTGGATTAAGGCGGGCCAATCGTTTTACGGATTCTTCCGCGGATGTCCAGTTGTATGTAAAATATTTGGGCGGCCCACTCAGTATTTTAGATTGCGACATGACAGACAGCAGTGATTCCTGTTTGGTAGTAACAAAGGCATCGCCGGCTATGAGCACCCTGTCGCGCTCCCTGAAAAGACTGATGTGCCCGGGGGCATGGCCGGGTGTATGGATATATTTCCACTCGGGCAGGCAGGGAATGGTGCCGTCTTGCGGAAGGATGCTGAGGTGGCGGCCTATATTCACGGGTCCTTTTGGGTATAGCCAGGCCATGGAGGCCATCATTCCCCCTCCTACCGCCGGGTCGGGTGGTGGATAAGATGATTGCCCAGTGAGGTAGGGCTTTTCCATGAAATGTGCGTAAACGGGCACATCCCATTCTTCGGCCAGCTTTACCAGGGAGCCGACGTGGTCGAAATGCCCGTGGGTTAATACTATCCCGGCTGGCACCAGATCCGGCCAGAACAGGTGTTCGGCCATGCGTTTTATTTTAGGGGCTGAGGATTTCAGCCCTGTGTCCACCAATACCCAGGTATTGTCGTGTGGATTGTGGACCATGTAAATGTTCACGAAAATATCTTTCATGCGCCAGATGCCTGGGGCTACGGTATCCCAATTAGCATATCCGTTCTTTTTCCTGATTTTTTCCATAACCGACATTTAGGAGAAGGAGTCGCAAAATCATGCCAGTCGTAACAAAAGAGAAAAAGAAGAAAAGAGAATGTGGAGATGCATGTGGCGCGGCAGGCCGATCGGCTTGCATGGTTGTGTGCACAAACATTATCGGGATGCACACCGAGGCTGGAGAGGTGGGCGTGTAACGGGGAAGATGCCAATCAACAAGTGGATACAACAGTGGTGTTACTGCTTCGCGGAATTTTGTTCGATATAATTTTTGATGACGGTGTTCTCGCTTTCCTGTTTGAAGCGCTTTAACACACCTTCTTTGTGTGAGACGATGGTCTTGCCCGCGTCAAAAGGCATGCGTTCATACATTTTGCCACCGGGAAAATGACAGGGGGAACAATTCTTTTCCAATATCGGCTGAACCTGCTTCGTGAAACTCACGGAATCCACCACCGGGGCAGGCACTTGTCCAGTAGTGGCCCGCGAAGCATGGCGTGGAGACATCGTAGTGCAGGTGTTGGCATATAAGCCAAAACCCGTGAGCATGACCAATATCGTTTTCATACAAACGATTTTGCTCCCTTAAATTACGATGCAATTGTGCCTTTATCGATACCGTTCACGTAAAAAGCCGGCATTACGTTTTGCACTATATTAACAGATGCAGCTACACATTGGACCAATGCAACCTTCCAGCAACTTCAACATCACGGTTCACATTTGCAACATCTGCACATCCCTATACCAGCTTTCCCAGCGCCTGCTTAATCCGCTCCATCCCCTTTTCAATGTTCTGCATGTTATTGGCAAATGAAATGCGCACGCAGGCAGGATCACCGAAGGCCCGGCCGGTTACAACAGAAACGTGCGCGCAATTAAGGAGGTACATACAAAGGTCGTCGGCATCCTTAATCACTTCATCGCCGTTTTTGCGACCGAAGTACTGGCTAACGACAGGGAACACATAAAATGCTCCGTCCGGCACATCGCATTGCATGCCTGGAATTTCTTTCAGCAACTCCAGGATGCGGGCACGGCGGCGGGTGAATTCTTCGGTCATGGCATGCGTGGGACGCAGGTCGCCCGTAAGCGCCGCGATAGCGGCGCGTTGTGTTACAGCATTGGCGCCACTGGTAAATTGTCCCTGCAATTTCTCACAGGCCTTTGCCACATCGGCATGCGCTGCAATGTATCCCAGGCGGTAACCGGTCATTGCAAAACCCTTGCTCAATCCATTGATGATGATCACGCGGTCCCTCAATTCCAGGAACTGCGCAATGCTTTCATGCCCCTTGCCAAAATTGATGTACTCATATATCTCATCCGATATAATAAATACCTGAGGGTGCCTGATGAACACATCGGCCAGCGCGTGCAACTCATTCTTCGTATATACGGCGCCGCTAGGATTGCAGGGTGATGAAAAAATGAACAGTTTTGTTTTAGGCGTAATCGATTCTTCCAGTTGCCGGGGACTTATCTTGTACCGTTGTTCAACAGAGGTATGCACGAGCTTCACAGTGCCCTCTCCTAATTTTACGATCTCGGAATACGTTACCCAAAACGGGGTGGGTATCACTACTTCATCGCCCCTGTCTACTATGGCCAGCACGGCATTGGCAAGGCTTTGCTTGGCGCCGGTGGACACCACAATATTCTCGGCCTTATAATCAAGGTCATTATCTCTTTTAAATTTTTTGCAGATGGCTTCGCGCAGGTCGGGATATCCTGCTACGGGCGGGTAATGGCTCCAGTTGTCATCCACCGCTTTTTTTGCAGCTTCTTTAATATGTTCCGGCGTGTCAAAATCGGGCTCCCCCAGGCTTAGGTCAATTACATCACATCCTTTTGCGCGCAGCTCTCGGCCGAGCTTGGCCATTTTCAGTGTTTCGGGCTCATTAAAGCGGTCCAACCGGGAGGAAAGTTGCATGTTGATTCAGGTTAAATTTCCGCGCAAATGTAATGAGGATAAGTCAATAAGTCATTAGGTCATTAGGTCATTAGGTCATTAGGTCATTGAGTCATTAGGTCATTAGGTGATTGGGTCCTCGGATAATTGACTCACTATCTTACGGACTTAATGACTTATTGACTCAATGACCTAATGACTGTATACGACAAACTAAAACTTGAACCCCGTTAATTCCGGCTCCCGCTTTTTTGCTCTCTTCAATTCATGCTCATACAACACTCTCCCAAGGTGCTTTAAAAAGGGAAAGCCAACCGTTGCATAATCATAGTGGTCATCATTCAGGATCCCATCGCTGTTGCAGTAAATGGTAGCGCTTACCATGAACTCGATGTTCTTGTCGAAATCCACCACGTAAGCCACATCGGTCAAAAAACCATAAGCATCGCCCACCTTATTAAAAATGCGGAGGTTCTTCGGCAGGCTTCCTTTTTCAAAACCCCAGTACAAAAACTTGCAATAGGCGTCGTGGTATTCATCGGTTTTATACAATGGGAATTCCGACTCCCCGGGATACATCGACATATATTTCCAAACAAACCTAAGGTCTTCATCGCTCACATCGAAGCGTTGATGCTTCGGCATCGCGTCCGGGAACAATATGCCGCGCAGCATGAGGTGCAGCGAGGAAAGGGTAAGCTTGTTCTTTCTTGAAAAATCCATGGGCTGCATGATCAGGTTGCCCCTGCTATAATATCCCCGGCCTAGAAAATCCTTCCTGGCAGGATACGGCTTCACATTGTGCCGCATGGATTGTGTGTGCAACAACCTCGCCGTATCATCGTAAAACTTTATGGGGTTGGTATGCCTGTTTTCATCATCGCTTAGCGGAATCGACAACCGGTGCACAATGGCGGCATCATCGTAACCCATTTCCTGCAATCTCTTGTTGATCTGCTCCTGCCCTACAAATTCATACAAGCGGTTGAATGCATCGTTATCGCTTACCAGGAATATCTTTTTGATGTAATGCTCTACGGTGGGCCGACCATCAGGACTGGCGGGATCGTTGTATACAGGAGTTTGCCCGCTATACGCGGCCTCTGTTATCATGGAGCTGCCGCGCGTGACGCCGGATTGCCGCAGTTTGTTGATCTCTTCCAAGGCAAACAATGCAACCGGCATCTTGACCGTGGACGCAGGATAGAAATAATCGGCGTCGTTTACATTGAAGAAATGATCGGTGAAAACAGGTTTGTTGTTTGCCCTGCGGTCGATCTGTGTAAAAATTATCTGTACCTTATAACGTTCTTTATCGTTAATGTACGGTTCGAAATATGCGGGATGCTGCCGCAGCAATTGTGCAAGCAGGCCGCTGCTGTCTGCAGATGCGGATGCGGTGGGTTGCTTCAAGGTTCTGGTGGTTTTGCAGGAAAAAATTATAAGGGCCGATAAAAAGAAAAGTATAAGCCGTAGTTTCATATCCCAGCATTAGAAAACAAGATTACAATTTTTTTGATGAGCCATTTCGTGAAATCATTATTACTTGGCCTGGCCGTGGCTGCTATTATATTCGCGGGCCTGTACTGGTTTGGCAACCGCAAGGCCAGGGGCAAAACAGTATATGGTTATTCGATGGAATGCGCGTTCAGCATCCGCAAATCCCCTCCGGCATCTCCTTCGCCATCGTACGACCAATTGCAAATAATTCGGAAAAGGCTCGAAAGTGCCGGGTTGGAATACGATCTCGATCAAACGGACGAGCTGCACTACCATCTGAAGACTGAAGCCACAATGGATTCAGGGTATGTAGAAAAACTGCTTACCCAACATGGCCGGTTTTCAATCCATGAAATGTACACCCTGCTTGAATTAACGCCGCAAATTTTGTCGGCCGATAGCCTGCTGGCCTTACAATACCGGTGGAAGCTGCCGCCCAAACCAACAGACTCGGTCAACCTGCCGGTACCCACGATGGTGGATTCCATGGGATTTTATGAACGTCCCTTGATTTCCCTGGTGGCCTTCCCGGCCATGTCGGAGCATTATATGCCTTCTTTTATTGGCTGGGTGGTTAAGGCCGATACCGCCCGGCTCAATGAATTTTTGCAGCGCTCCAACATGTCAGGGCTGTTTCCCGAAGACCTGCTGTTTTGTTACGGGGCAGATGATGATTCGAACAAGGTATTGCTGTATGCCGCGAAAAAAAATGTCGCCGGCACCATGTCCATTACCGAAGCCAATATAACCGGCGCCGCCATGCACAATGTTACCGCAACCAAAACTTTGCAATTCTCCCTTTCGCTCGACAAGCGGGGAGCAAAGATTTTCGAGCGGCTGACGCGCAATAACCTTCATAAACCGCTGGGAGTGCTCATCGACAAAAAGGTAATCACGGCGCCCATTGTAAACGAGCCCATTTCCCAGGGGTCACTGGTCATTAACGGTCTCCCGATAGGCACCGGCCTATGGATGGAAGATGTGCTCAAGGGCGGACGGCTGTACGAACCCGCCACGATTATCAGCAAAAAGATCACCCGCGCGCCCCTTAAACACCAGCCCCCAGCCCGCAAACGACCGCTTGTCCTGTATGCCCTTGCCGCAGGCCTAAGTTTTATGCTTGTTTTTTCCGTTTATTTCATTTTTGCGCAGCCCAAAAAAAACAGTTAGTTAACAGGTATTCCCGGCCCTCCTATCCCCCTTTGATAGGCGGAAAACCCTATCTTTGCAAACTCTTGAAAAAAATACAAACTGATCCCAATGAGAGTATTGGTTAGCATCTTTGCTGTTTTGTTGATCCTGATTTCCCTCTACCAGCTTTCGTTTACCTGGTTCGTGAACAAGCACGAGGAAGCAATGCAAGAAAAAGCCATGCAGTGGCTGAACCGTAGTTACATGCCGGCCGAACGCAAATATCCCGGCAATAAAGAACTGCAGGCCTTGTACCAGGACAGCCTCAATCACTATTACAACGACAGGCTGCGCAAGCTGCTGGACAGCACCCGCGACACTAAAGTCACCTGGTGGGGACAAACCTACCAGAAGGCGAAAGAAAGCGAACTGCTGTTGGGCCTCGACCTGCAGGGCGGCATCAACGTTACGCTCGACATTGCGCTGGACGGGCTCATTAAAGGCCTTGCCAACAACCCCCGCGATCAGCAGTTGCTGAACGCCATTGAAGAAGCCAAGCGCCGCAAAGTGACCAGCGATGCCGATTTCATCACGCTGTTCGAACAATCTTTCAAATCGCAAAACCCCAATACGCCCCTGGCCCCGCTGTTTGCCAATACCACCCGCAACCAATTGAAAATGGATGCTTCCGACGGCCAGGTGATTAGCCATATCCGCGCACAGGCAGAAGCGGCCATGCAACAGACCTTCCAGGTACTTACCAAACGTATCGATAAGTTCGGCGTGGCCCAGCCTAACGTAAACCTGGACCGCACCAAGGGTATCATCAACGTTGAGCTCGCCGGCGCCAAAGACCCTGAAAGGGTAAGAAGGTACCTGCAATCAACCGCCAACCTGCAATTCTGGGAACTCTATGACCTGGGCGAAGTATATAATTCATTGGCCGCGGCCGATAAAGCCCTGGAAGATTATCTCAACACCGTTCAGGGAATAAAGCGGGACACGACCAGGCCCGCCGCTGCCAACATCTCTTCGGTAGACACTACCGGAAAACCGATTGCAGCATCGACCGATACATCGCGCGGCAACGATACTACTGGTACCGTAACAACAACACCAACGACCAATGCCCGACCCCTGTTCAACATTATTCAATTCATACAACCCCAGCAGGACGACCAGGGCAAACCGATCTATTCCCCCAACCTCGGCGTGGCGCTTATTAAGGACACCGCCACCATCAACAGCTACCTTAACAACCCGATCGTAAAAAATATCCTTCCCTCCAACCTTAAGTTCCTTTGGGGCAAGCAAGGCAGGGACGATGATGGCAGGCTGGTCAGTTACCTGCAGCTATACGCGGTTAAGACCGTTCCCGGCTCCGATAAGGCAAAATTGGAAGGCGAAGTAATTACCGATGCCCGCCAGGACTTTGAACAGTTGAGCAACAGGGTGGTGGTAAACATGACCATGAACAAGGAAGGCGAACGCACCTGGGCCAAGATGACTACGGAAGCTTTTAAGGCAGGCAGGAAGCCCATTGCCATTGTGCTTGATGATATCGTGTACTCAGCTCCTACGGTTGACGAGCCCATTACCGGCGGAAGCTCCCGCATTACCATGGGCGGAACAGCCACGGACGAGCTGGCGGTGCAGGAAGGCGTTGACCTTGCCAACATCCTCAAATCAGGTAAGCTGGAGGCCCCGGCTAAAATAGTACAGGAACAAGTGGTAGGCCCCACCCTTGGACAAGCTGCCGTAAGGGGCGGCGCGTTGGCCTTTGTCATTTCTTTCGCTGTCATCTTCATCCTGATGCTGATCTACTTCAACACTGCGGGATGGGTGGCCAACATCACGCTTATTCTCAACCTGCTGTTTACCGTGGGTGTATTGAGCATGTTCGGGTTTACCCTTACTGCTCCCGGTATCGCCGGCCTGGTACTTACCATCGGTATGGCGGTCGATACGAACGTGATCATTTTCGAGCGCATCAAGGAGGAGCTCACCAAGGGCAAGTCGTACGTGCTGGCCTTCCGCGAAGGCTACCGCCGCTCGCTGGCGCCCGTATTAGACGGCCACATCACTACCCTGCTCACCGCATGTATACTTGCCTATTTTGGACTAGGGCCCGTGCTTGGTTTTGCCACCACGCAAATCATCGGTATCCTGTTATCGCTGTTCTGCGGTATCGTAATAGCATGGCTTATCACAGACTGGTGGACAAAAAAGAACAGGCACTTTAAATACTTCACCAAACTTTCGCAGACCATTTACCGCAAAGCGAATTTCCGCTTTATCGAATACAGGAAGGTTGCTTATATTATATCCTTTGTAATACTGGCATTGGGTATCGGGGCCTTCATCAATGGTTTCAATCAGGGCGTGGAATTCAGCGGGGGCCGCAGTTACATAGTAAAGTTTCACAAACCCGTTGAAGCCGATGCCGTCCGCACTGCATTGGAAAAAGAATTCCAGGAGCAGCCCATCGTTAAAACGTACGGTGGCAACGATCAACTGGACATTACCACCGCTTATAAGATCGAAGAGGAAACGTTGCAGGGAGATTCCGCGGTATTGAACAAGCTGTACGCTGGACTGCAGCCATTGCTGCCCGCAGGCGTGACACAACAGGAATTTACGACCACGAATAAATACATACAAGGAACCAAGAAAGTGGTACCCACTATTTCGGACGACCTTAAGGCCGGCGCCAAGTGGGCTACCTTCTGGGGTTTGCTGATGGTTGCCTTGTACATATTCATCCGCTTCCGCGATTGGAGATTCTCCGTCGGTACCATCGTTGCTTTGTTGCACGACGTAACCGTAATGCTGATCATATTCTCTTTCCTCAAGGATGTTGTACCATTCCCCATGGAGATAGACCAGCACTTTATCGCGGCCATCCTGACGGTAATAGGTTTCTCCATGAACGATACCGTGGTGGTGTTCGACCGCGTGCGGGAGTATGCCCGTGAAATGAAGGGAGCAGATAAACGAACGATCATCAACCGCGCCATCAACGATACGCTTACGCGTACCATCATGACATCCGTGACCGTATTCCTTACGCTGCTTATCCTGTTCCTTGTAGGTGGAGAAGTAACGAGGGGGTTTGCGTTCGCGATGCTGATAGGCGTTGTTACAGGTGCGTATTCGACCATCTTTGTGGCGGCACCGATATTGGTTGACTTTGCAAAGAACAAACCACTCGGCGCTATGGATGCCGCTACTACGGCTTCGGAGGCCAAAACAGGCAGCAAGCCGGTGATGGCAAAAATTAAATGATGCAGTTGGTTTTATAATCACAACAACACATAAATAAACTCAAAAACCCGGGTGTATTCCGGGTTTTTGCATTAACCCTGCCTTAACCAGAATTATAGGTTCGGAAACGCAAGTGGACACAACTTTGCACTAACCCCTGTCAATGCTTATGCGCCCCGTAACCTTAAAAACCATCGTCCTCACTTCAGCTAGCATCATAGCCTTACTGATTGCAATGCAAATGGTATGGCTTAGCAGGATCTACCATAACTATGACCGTTATACCGAAGGAACTTTGCCAAGGCAGGAGCTCACGTTATGGCTGGCAGGCACCATTGTGCTTGTTCTTGTGTTGATTGGATTGGCTGTTGTATTGATATCCTTCTACCGCAAGCGTTACATCAGGGAGATTGAAAAAGATTTTCTCAACAATTTCATGCACGAGTTTAAAACGCCGCTGGCCGTAATGGGCATAGCCGGCAAGGTGCTGAGCAATCCCGGTATCGAGCGGCAGCCCGGCAGGTTGCAGAAGTATGCGGGAATTGTAAAAGAGCAATCGGAGCAGTTGGAACACAAAGTAAATCGTATATTAGAGGTAGCGCTTTCGGACCGCAAGCAAGTGGCATTGGCAAAAGAAGACATTGAAGTGAATACCATGGTCACGCGGACCATAGCCTTTCTTCAGCCATTGATAGATGAAAGGTCTGCCGCCATAGAGTTCACCGCCGGTCCCGAACCCCTACGTATATACGCAGATGCTATTTATTTCAACCAGGTTTTGATAAACCTGCTGGAAAATAGCCTGAAATTTGCCTCAAAACCCCATATAAAGATTGGAACCGCCCGTACCGAGAAAATGTGCATAATTTCGGTAAGAGACAATGGTATAGGTATTGAAAAGAAATACCATAAGGATATCTTCCGCAAGTTCTACCGTGTACCTACCGGAAATGTGCATAATGTGAAAGGCTTTGGAATAGGCTTGAATTTTGCAAAGAAGGTCGTAGATGCCCATCAGGGACGGATAGTCGTAGAAAGCATGCCAGGCATCGGCTCAGAATTCAGCATTCTTATGCCACTCATTTAAACAGTCTGTATGGAAAGTACTAAAGGGAAGGTTTTCCTGGCTGAAGACGACATGTCGTTAGGATTTGTAATTAAAGACAACCTCGAAGAAGAAGGTTTTGAAGTGGTGCACTGCACCGATGGACAAAGCGCGATTGACCGCTTCAGCAAAGATGAGTTTGATATCTGCCTGCTCGATGTAATGATGCCGAACAAAGATGGCTTTGCAGTAGCAAAAAAAATACGGCAGCAAAGCGATGTGATCCCCATTCTTTTCCTTACCGCCAAATCGTTGGAAGAAGACAAGGTTAAGGGCTTCATGACCGGCGCCGACGATTACATCACCAAGCCGTTCAGCATGCAGGAACTCGTAATGCGCATGAACGTTTTCCTGCGACGCACACGCAAGCTGCACTCTGAATCCAACGAGGAATATAAAATCGGGAAGCTGAAATTCTCCTTTACAGATCTTAAATTATTCACGCCGGAAGAAACCATTTCACTCACCCAACGCGAAGCAGACCTACTGCGTTTCCTGTGCAAGCACGCCAACAAAGTGCTCAAGCGCGAAGAGGTGCTCACCAGCGTTTGGGGCAAGGACGATTATTTTTTAGGAAGAAGCATGGACGTGTTCATGACCAAGCTGCGCAAGTATTTCAAAGCCGATCCGGATATTAATCTCGAGACCATTCATGGCATCGGTTTCCGCTTCAATGCGATTATACAATAATCGATATCCAACATAGAACTTTTCCGAAGAAGTCTCTCACCAACTTCTAACGTACAACGTTGGCCCACACCCCCTTAACCACAGCATAACACTTGTTAAGTGCATTTAACCATAAAAGGTGATTAATTTGTATAGACAAAACCGTTCACCTTAAAAAAGTTTTACAATGAATCTGATATCAACCTTAAAGAAAACTGTAACCAGTATCCAGGACATCCTGGATCCCCTAGGCATCAACCGCAATAAACCAAGGTTCTTATTTATCGAAGATAAGGGCGTTATGACCGATCCCGCGGGCAACCCCAGAACCAATGTTTATAAAAGAGAGATCAATCTCGGCAACGGTCCTGCCAACTAAGAAAACATGGCATAAACAGCCTCCGTTTTAAACCCAGACTTTACAAAAAAACAAATTGAAACCGAGCACATCCATTATCGTTAGAAAAAACGGTATCAGTCCATCAGCCTTCCGGTATCCCGTAAACAAGGCAAACCGCACCAGGGTAAATCTGTATTTTCTGCACAACGGAAAAACGAGCACTGGTAAATCGGTGACCAGTATACGCAGGGCCGCGTTTGAGATATCTGTTACCATTCCAAAGTTCAGTCCGCTCGCGGTAAACTATACCCGTCCGGGCAATTACTATTGAAAGCACCCAGGGATCACCCGCTGAAAACCGGTGGTCCCGAAAAAAAATTGGTCCTGTAAACCTTCGTGTCCTCTGCCTCCTGTAATGGGAGGCTTTTTTTACCGGTAATTTGAGACGGACTCAACCGGGTTCATCTGCTGATTGATCGGGAACCCGATGGTAAACTTCGTTCCTTTCTGCCACTCGCTTTCGCATCGGATATTACCGTTAAGCGTTTCAACATATCCTTTTACGATAGACAATCCAAGTCCTGTTGAGGATTCGCCGGCGGTAGGCCTGGTGCTTAGTTTCTGAAACCGCATGTACAGCTTGTCCATTTCTTCGGCCCTTATACCCTGTCCTTCGTCTTCTACCTCCAATTCCCATTCATTGCCGTAATAATTCAATCGAACGTAAATATTTTTATCCGCTGGTGAAAACTTAATGGCGTTCGAAATAAGATTTTCCAATATCTCCATCAATATATTCTTATCGGTAAGCACTTCTTTACCTTCGATGCCGCTTTTGAAAACGAGCGATAGGTTTTTTTGCCCGGCCAGTTCTTCGAACCGCGAGAGCGTGGAGTACACCATTTCGTCAGGCGTTTCCCATTCATAGTTCACTTCTATCCTTCCTTCTTCAATACGGCTTACATTGAGCAGGTTTTTCACCATGGATACAATGCGGTTGACGCTCTCCTGCAGCAGGGTAAGCTTTTCTTTTTGCGCGGGGGAAAGGTTTTCGGGTTTCCTGCGAAGCGATTCGGTGAGCAGGTATACAGTAGTGAGTGGATTGTTCAGGTCATGCGCGGCCATGCCGATGAAGCGGTTCTTTTCATCGTTCAGGAACTGCAGCGTTTCATTTTTTTCCGACAACAGCTTCCACGATTCCTCGAGGGCCTTGTGCGCCCGCCTTAGCTCATCTTCCAGCCGCTGGCGATGCCCGAGATCGGCTTTGTATGCCGCCTCCTTCTCCTGGCAAAAGCGCAGTAACTCTTCACGGGTATAATCTTCCAGTTTCTTCATTCACTGAAAGGAAAAAGTATTGTGGTATGCCTGCAAAAACTGCACCGGCTCCCACTGCCGCACCGGTCCACCTAGTTCTACAATAACCATGCGTTTCTCTTTCACAACCGCCGCACCGTCCTGCAAGCAAGGTGTGTTCGTCCCCTCTCCTCCTTTTCTCTTTTTTCCTCTTATCTTTCGTACGTGAAAACCATCATTATCGGATTCGGGATATTGATTGCCAGCTTATTGGTGCTCTTTCAACTGGCAAAATTCTCGTATTACGACCTGCGCACCGGTCCCGAGATCTGGATAGCAGTAATGAGCCTGGTATTCTTTGGCATCGGCATATTCATTTCCCGCAAATACTTGCCTAAGATCAAGAAAGAAACCATTTCAAAAGAAATTGACCTGAACAATGTAGGCAAGCTGGGATTGAGCAAACGCGAATACGAGATCCTGCAACTGATAAACGATGGCCTTTCCAACCAGCAGATAGCAGATAAACTGTTCGTGTCGGAAAACACTGTAAAAAAACACATCTCAAATTTATTCCTCAAGCTCGACGTGGAAAGACGCACAGAAGCCATTAAAAAAGCTAAAGAGCTGAACATCATAGCCTGATACATTTGTACCGGCGCTACTACTAAAGTAGTAATCTGTACTTCACGACAAAATTGGTACGAAAGAGTAATACAAACGGCCCTTTGAGGAGGATATATTGAGCCCTCAACAAAATTTATCAAACAACTAATTTTAAAGTATGAAAAAGACAGTTCTCCGTTACGGTTTGTTCTCTTGTATCGCGCTGGTAGTGATGTCAATTCTGGGCCTCGTAATTTTTGGCAACCCCGATACTCCTAATTACACGGCGCATGAAGTTTTTGGTTATACCACTATGATCTTATCGATGGTATTTGTATTCTTTGGCATCAAGCATTACCGCGACCAGGTGAATGGCGGCATGTTAAGCTTTGGCAAGGGAATGAAGGTGGGACTGCTGATAGTGCTGATACCTTCGGTTGCTTTCGGCTTGTTTAACCTGATATATACCGGCGCCATCGATCCGGAGTTTATGGACAAGTATTACCAGCACCAGCTTAGCCAGATGCAACAGCGCATGACACCGGGCGAATTCAACGCGGCACGCGCCACTATGGAGAAGCAAAAAGAGATGTTCAGCAACCCGGTATTGCAGTTTTTGGTAATGGGGCTTACGGTATTTGTGATCGGCGTTATTGCATCTGTTATCAGCAGTTTGGTATTGAAGCGGAGAGTGGGATAAGAGAGAAAGTGGTGGGTTGTAGAGTTAAGGAGGAGAAAGAGGTATTTGGGTCATAAGGTCATTAGGTCATGGAGTCATTTTGGGTCATTGGGTCATTAGGTCATTAGGGCAATGGATATAAAAGTTGAGTGATAATTTTGCTTATTCGCAAACGCATAAAATACATTACGATGGTATCCGTATACATAGCCATTAAAAACACCACCAATGATAGTCCCGATAACTTAATGACTTAATGACTTAATGACTTAATGACTTAATGACCTAATGACTTATCAGAGACCAGTTCCCTAAAAGATCACACTGAAAAAGATGTACCGCATCCGCAGGTTTTGGACGCGTTGGGATTGTTGAAGCTGAAGCCCCTTGCATTAAGCCCATCCTGCCAGTCGATTTCCATACCCGCCAGATAAATGCCATGCGCTTTATTCATGATAAGGGGAATGCCGTCATAATCGTAGTGCTCATCGCTTTCCTGCACGGCATCAAAGCCAAGCACATAGGTAAGGCCCGAACAACCACCACCCTTTACACCCACGCGCAGGTATTTATTGTTGGGATCGCTCTGCATCAGTCTTTTTATTTCCGCTATCGCCGAAGCCGTCAGCTGTACCGGCGCTGCTGTTGTTGTTTCCATGCTCATAGAATTAAGTACTGCAAAAATACAAACAACCGGGGGATTGTAAAGTTAAAGGATGGGCAAGAGTTTATCCGCTACTAGCATTCCAAATCCTTATTTTTGTTGCAGTTAACGATAAACTATGACAATTACCACCGAACAATTGATCTGGGCCCTGGCCATTGCAGTTGTATTGGGAGGCTCGCTGGCATACCTGTTTTGGAGGGAACGCCGAAGGGTCAAGGGAGCGCTGCAGCGCCGGCGACAGGCGGCCAATGGCGGAAACAGCGGCAGCGGCGGCGACGGCGGGGCATTCGTGCCGGTTCAATTGCAATTACAGGCCTATGAGCGACTTATTTTGTTTACAGAGCGCATTGCCCTGCCCAACCTCATTGGCAGGCTCAAGCGCGACGGTTTGAACGCCCGCGATATGCAGGGTATACTTACAGAAACCATCCGCCAGGAATTTGAGCACAACATTACCCAGCAGATTTATGTAACAACAGAAGCGTGGGACGCAGTGCGCAACCTGAAAGAACAAAACATTTTTATCGTTAACCAGGTATCGTCTTTCTTACCGCCGCAAGCCACCGCCCTGGACCTCAGCAAACACCTGCTGGAAATGATCGCGCAAAACCCCAAAGCTTCTTTGCACGGCGTGGTATCGGAAGTGCTGAGCTATGAGGCCAAGAAACTTATGAAATGAGTTCCAAAAAAGTGCATACCGATTCAGGAATAGAGATCCGCGAAGTATATACTTCGTGCAATGGACATGAGCCCACCGAACAACCGGGGGAATTTCCATTTACCCGCGGCGTGCAGCGGGATATGTACCGCGGCAGGTTGTGGACCATGCGGCAATACGCCGGCTTTAGCACGGCCGAAGAAAGCAACAAGCGCTACCATTATTTGTTGTCGCAGGGCGTAATGGGATTGAGCGTTGCCTTTGACCTTCCCACGCAAATAGGGTACGACAGTGACCACGACCTCGCCGAAGGCGAGGTCGGAAAAGTAGGCGTGGCCATCAATTCCATCATGGACATGGAAACCCTTTTTAAGGATATAAAGCTGCAGGACGTTTCCACTTCCATGACCATCAACGCCACTGCATTCATTTTACTATCGCTGTACGTGGCGCTCGCCAAAAAACAGGGCGCCGACCTCAGTAAGATATCAGGCACCGTACAAAATGATATATTGAAAGAGTATGCTGCGCGTGGCACCTATATCTATCCTCCCAAACCTTCCATGCGCATCATTACCGATATCTTCGAGTGGTGCAGCCACGAACTGCCGAAATGGAATACCATTTCCATTTCGGGTTACCATATCCGTGAGGCTGGCTCCACCGCGGTGCAGGAGATAGCATTTACATTGAGCAATGGCAAGGCATACGTGCAGGCAGCCCTGGAAAAAGGGCTCGACATTAACGTGTTCGGCAAGCGGCTTTCTTTCTTCTTCAATGCGCACAACAACCTCTTCGAGGAAGTAGCGAAGTTCCGGGCGGCGCGCAAGATGTGGGCCCGCATCATGAAAGACCTGGGCGCCACCGACCCCAAGGCCATGATGCTGCGCTTTCATACGCAAACCGGCGGCAGCACGCTCACGGCGCACCAGCCGCTCAA
This sequence comes from Chitinophagaceae bacterium, assembly GCA_035628135.1. Lineage (GTDB taxonomy): Bacteria > Bacteroidota > Bacteroidia > Chitinophagales > Chitinophagaceae > DASPKM01. The sequence continues at coordinate 129,756 of DASPKM010000009.1, forward strand.
CAATATTTCAAGGGTAACGGTGCAAACGCTGGCCGCCGTATTGGGCGGCACGCAATCACTGCATACTAACGGTTATGATGAAGCGCTAAGCTTGCCTACCGAAGAGGCTGCACGCATTGCACTGCGCACACAGCAGATAGTGGCCTATGAAAGCGGCGTGGCCGACACCGCCGATCCATTGGCGGGGAGTTATTTTATCGAATCACTGACCCACGAAGTGGAAACGGCCGCCTGGCAATTGATGGAGAAGATCGATGCGATGGGCGGCAGCGTAAGCGCCATTGAACAAGGCTTTATCCAGGAAGAGATCGCTCGCAGCGCTTATGAATACCAGCGCCAGGTAGAATCAGGGGAAAAGATCATCGTGGGCGTAAATAAATTCCAGGTGAAGGATGATGCGGCCGTCCCCATCTTTAAAGTAGATGACTCCATCCGCCACCTGCAAATCGCCAAGCTGGAACAACTGCGCAAACAACGCGACCCCGCCCGGTGTGATACCATCCTGCAAACACTCAACGATAAAGCTTCCAACAGCGAGAACATCATGCCTACGGTAATAGAAGCGGTGGAGAACTATTGCACCCTCGGTGAAATAGCAGATACACTACGTGAAGTGTACGGAGAATTTAAATAAAAAACATTAATTCAAAATGAAATCAATCGTGCCCAGGACCCTTATTGCAATTATTGCGATCAGCATCAGCGCTCTTGCAAAAGCACAGGACATTACCTTGCCTGAATTAATAAAGTTGCGCAGCCAATCCGTCGAAGAAATGAAAAAATTCGCGGAATCGAAAGGATATACGCAGGACGAAGACTCAACCAGGGATGGACAAAGACAGGTGATGTATTCTCACGTGAGCGGTCCCCGCATCAACGAAACGGCCAGGATTTTAATCTACAGGCAAAATCTTAAGTCGAAAGACTTTGAACTGGATTATAGCTCTACTGTTGACAGCGAAGCAGATTCTGCAAGGGCATGGTTAAAAAAGAATGGCTTCAGGCAAACGGGCAGGACAAAGCCCAGGGAGCAGAGTACCGAATATATTTTTTCAAAAGGGTCCAAATTGATCCGCTTCCAGGAAACGGAAATAACAACCGATGAAAGGTTATACTCTATCACCATTAAGAGTAAAGAATATGCGCAATGACGGTAACTACCACGAGGGAAGTAAAAGACCTTGAACAAATACTTTCGCTGCAACGCGCCAACCTGATAAAAGGACTGTCGACCGCCGAATGGCAGGACCAGGGTTTTGTTACCGTGGAACATACTTTGGACGTATTGCAAAGAATGCATGATACGGCGCCCAGCATCATTATCAAGGACAATGACCGGGTGATAGCCTACGCACTTGCCATGCCCCGTGAATGCGGCAGAATGGTGCCTGTGCTGGTACCCATGTTCGAAAATTTGGAAAAGCTATATTGGAAAGACAAGCCGCTGAACCAGCAACGGTTTTATGTAATGGGACAGATCTGCATCGACAAGGCTTACCGCGGCCGCGGGTTGTTTGATGCGCTCTATCAAAAACACAAAGAAGTGTACAGTGACCGTTTCGACCTGCTGGTAACGGAAATAGCTACCCGAAACACGCGTTCATTGCGTGCGCACGAACGGGTGGGTTTTAAAACAGTGAACATTTACCGCGATGAGACGGACGAATGGGCCGTAGTAATTTGGGACTGGGCTTAAGTTGCCAGGGTCATTGGAAACATAATTAATAATCAATAATTATTGATTATTGTATGTATGACTTAATGGTTATTTATACATTTCTTCGCGCATGTACTTCACCCGCTCATCTTCAAGGTATTCGTCAAACGTCATCAGCCTGTCGATAATGCCTTTAGGCGTGAGCTCTATCACCCGGTTGGCGACGGTTTGCATGAAGGTATGGTCGTGGCTGGTCAGCAGCACAATGCCCGGGAACATGTTACAGCCTTCGTTAAAGCTTTGAATGCTTTCCAGGTCGAGGTGGTTGGTGGGTTGGTCTAACACCACGCAATTGGGATTTTGCAGCATCATCCTGCTGATCATGCAGCGCACCTTTTCTCCCCCGCTCAGCACATTGGTCCTTTTCAGGATATCATCGCCGCTGAACAGCATTTTGCCGAGAAACCCGCGCAGGAAGGGCTCATCCGCATCGGTCACGTGCGGCGGAACGTATTGTCGCAGCCATTCCATCAGGGTCAGGCCGCCGGTGAAAAATTCGCTGTTCTCCAAAGGAAGGTAGGCTTTCGTAATGGTGGTCCCCCATTCGAACTTGCCGGTATCGGCGTTTTCATTGCCGTTGATGATCTCGAAGAAATTCGTGACCGCCAGCGGGTCGCGGCTGATGAATGCGATCTTTTCGCCCTTATTTACGCTGAACGAAACCTTGTCGAACAGCATACGGCCATCCACCGATTTGCTCAGGTTCTCCACGTTCAGTATCTGGTTGCCTACCTCGCGCAGCGGTTGAAAAATAATGCCGGGGTATTTCCTGTTAGAAGGTTCGATTTGCTCTATGGTCAGTTTTTCCAGTGCTTTCTTACGCGCGGTGGCCTGCCTCGATTTGGAAGCGTTGGCGCTGAAGCGCGCGATAAAGTCCAGCAAGGCCTGGCGTTTATCTTCTGTTTTCTTATTCTTGTCGCTTAGCTGGCGGGCCATCAATTGCGATGATTCGTACCAGAAAGTGTAGTTACCGGTAAATATTTTGATCTTCTGGCGGTCAACGTCTGCTACGTGGGTGCAAACCGCGTCCAGGAAGTGACGGTCGTGGCTTACTACGAGGACAATGTTCTCATAATCGGCCAAAAAGTTTTCAAGCCATCCGATGGTTTCTATGTCCAGGCCGTTGGTAGGCTCGTCAAGCAGCAGTATATCGGGATTGCCAAACAGCGCCTGGGCCAGCAGCACGCGCACTTTAAGGTTGGAAGGAATGTCCTTCAGTAGGCTCGTGTGAAATTCTTCGCCTACGCCCAGCGAGCCCAGCAGCGCGCCTGCGTCGCTTTCGGCGGTATAACCTCCCATTTCACCGAATTCGGCCTCGAGCTCTCCGGCGCGGATGCCGTCTTCCTCGGTAAAATCGGCCAGGGTATAAATACGGTCGCGCTCCTGCATTACCTCCCACATCCGCTTATGGCCCCTGAGCACGGTATTGAGGACGGTAGATTCGTCGAATTCGAAGTGGTTTTGCTTGAGTACGGCCATGCGCTCGCCAGGGGTGATCTCTACAGACCCTTTATTGGGCTCTATTTCACCGCTCAATATCTTAAGGAAGGTAGATTTACCGGCCCCGTTGGCGCCGATGACCCCATAACAGTTCCCACGGGTGAAATTGAGATTTACCTCGTCGAATAACACCCTTTTTCCATAGGCAAGGGTCACATTTTTTACACTGATCATGAATTGTCCTTTTGCGGGCGCAAAGGTAGCATTTTCTTCCGGATAAAAGGATAGGAGATAAGGACGAAAAGAGGAAAAAGAGGTAAGTGTGTTTGTTGAGATTGGCACCGGCGGTAGACTAAGCTGGTAATACGAGCACTGCTATCCTGGTGCCGGATACATAGCGTGGCTATGGAGTTGTAATAAACGTAAGATTAAGGTAAGATAAACGAAGGAAAGATACAGGTAATGGCGCTTAATAGGGCGCCTGGCGCAAGTATGCAGGGCGGAAAAGGTGTGCTGGCGTACTTGTGCCGGGAACCTTCAACAAAAATGAATTGGACAGATGAATGACTGGACTGGGGGCACAAGTACGCCGACGCGCGACACCAGGACGCATACTTGCGCCAGTTAGAAGCTATAACTGATAACTCTGGCAATAGAATCCCGGTTAATAATTATAGCTGGTCACACTCATAATGGAGTCACCTGAGCCTACGCCACGTGTCTGCCTTATTTCAGCGGTTTTGGTTGCAGGCAAGCCATTATGGAAAGTATAATTATAAGTGATGTGCCAGTCGTTTTGCTGCCCGACGATCTTTTCAGACAGCGGATTGTTCTTTTGCAACTGCACCTGCGGCAGGAACAGGAAATGCTCAAACACGTCCTTGACCAGGAAATTGGATTCCACATTCACCTTGTCATCGTACTGCTCAAAATAATGTGTTTTCAGTAACTCGAGCCCATTGCCCATGCTGCGGTAATCCTGGAATTGGGAGATATTCTGCTGATTGTATCGAAACACTAGCTTCCTTATTATTGAAGCGCTGTAATCGGCATTCATTTTCTTCCATACTATTTGATGCAAACGTTGCTGGTCATCGTAATGCAGTTCGGCCGTCTTTGTCCTCGTGCCATTGGCCTCGATGAGATCGATGCGCGACACGCGGTTATCGGCATAATAATACTGCAGCGTGTCTTTATTTGCCATCGTGTTGTTCACCATGCTCACAAGACGGCTGTTCTCATAATGCAAATCGTATTGCAGCAATCCCGAAGCGTGCTGCAGCTTTGTAATGAAGTTGTTGTTATCGTACGTAAAATGAAAGTAAGGAGAAGGCAATCCTTCAGATACCATTTCTTTCAACCTGATAGCCCTTGCATCGCTTACAGCGCTTTGAACGGGCCTTTCTTCCTTGTTGCAGGCGGTTGCTGCCAATACCAGCACCGCCAGGTAAAGAATTCGTTTCATAATACTGGGAAGACGCGCACAAGGAAATATTGTGACGGGAGCCAGGACCTATCTGAATTATCTTTTTCCCGGTCGGAGTTTATGACCCGCTGGCGGTTTTTGTTGACTGTCCATAATTAACAGGAATTACCCCTTCTTCTGTTCTTTGGCCCAGGTGTCCTTCAGGGTAACCGTGCGGTTGAACACGATGCGGCTGGCACTGGTATCCTTGTCGAGACAGAAATAACCCTTGCGAAGGAACTGGTAACGCTCATCGAACTTTGCATTTTTAAGCGAAGCCTCAGCATAACCTGTTTGAATTACCAATGAATCGGGATTGATATAATCCTTAAAATCGCCTTCTTCGCTCGATGGGTCTTCTACCTTGAACAAGCGATCGTACAGGCGCAATTCAACCGTCACCGCATCTGCAATGCTTACCCAATGCAGCGTGCCTTTTACATTGATCCCGGACGCGTCTGCGCCGCTCCTGCTTTCGGGCAGGTAAGTGCAGCGCAACTCGTGCACAATGCCGTTATCGTCCTTTATCACTTCATCGCAACGGATGATATAAGCCGACTTCAACCGCACCATCTGGCCTGGCGCCAGCCGGAAGAATTTTTTCGGAGGGTTTTCCATGAAGTCTTCGCGCTCTATGTACAGGTCGCGTGAAAAAGGAACTTCCCGCATGCCGCCCTTAGGATCTTCAGGATTGTTTTCGGTTTGTACCTTTTCTGTTTTGTCTTCAGGATAATTGGTCAGCACCAGTTTCAGGGGATCGAACACCACCATCCTGCGTTGCGCCACTTTGTTCAGGTGTTCGCGCACGCAAAACTCCAGCAGCGATATTTCTATCAGGTTCTCGCGGCGGGCCACGCCTACCCTGTCGCAAAAATCGCGCAGGCTTTCGGGTGTATAACCTTTGCGGCGCATACCGCTGATGGTGGGCATGCGCGGATCGTCCCAGCTTTCCACCATTTTTTCATTTACCAGCTGCAGTAATTTTCGCTTACTCATCACCGTATAGGTCAGGTTCAGCCTTGCCATTTCATACTGGCGCGAAGGAAAGATCTCCAATTGTTGTATGCACCAATCGTACAATTCGCGGTGCGGTACAAACTCCAGCGTGCAAATGGAATGCGTAATGCCTTCGATGCTGTCGCTCTGGCCGTGTGCAAAATCATACATGGGATAAATGCACCAATCATCGCCGGTGCGGTGATGGTGTGCGTGCTTGATGCGGTACAGCACGGGATCGCGCATGAGCATGTTGGGATGCTTCATGTCTATTTTGGCGCGCAGCGTGCGGCTGCCGTCAGGAAACTCGCCCTGCTTCATGCGCCGGAACAGGTCGAGGTTTTCTTCAATGCTGCGGTTGCGGTAAGGGCTGTCCTCTCCCGGTTGCGTGGGCGTGCCCTTCATGGTGGCTATTTCTTCAGACGTTGAATCGTCTACGTATGCCAGTCCCTTATTAATGAGCTTCTCGGCGTATTGATATAAAGTATCAAAGTAGTCAGAAGCGTACAGTTCGTTCTTCCATTTAAATCCCAGCCAGCGCACATCATCTTTTATACTGTCTACGTACTCTGTTTCTTCGGTTACGGGATTGGTATCGTCGAAGCGCAAGTTGGTATACCCCCCGTATTTCAGGGTAAGGCCAAAGTTCAGGCAAATGCTTTTGGCATGGCCTATATGCAGGTAGCCATTCGGCTCCGGTGGAAAACGGGTGATGATCTGTTTGTATTTGCCCTCCTTCAGGTCGTTTTCTATGATCTCTTCCAGGAAGTTGAGACTTCTTTCTTCGCTCATCTGCTGATTTTTATGAACCGCAAAGATAGTAGGTAGCGGCGTTTTGGGTTGCAAACAAAAAGCCGCGAGCATTCCGCGGCTTATGTTATAAAAGGCATAGGGGATAATCAATCACTTTCGGCCCGGGTGGATTTGGTAACAGTTACCTTGTCGGTGCGAGTGGCGCCGTCACCGCGCTTACCACCGCGAAGCAGGGCTACCAATAACAGGATAAATACGGCGGCGCCGGCTACCCATACCCAGGGCGATGTATACCATTCAGTACTGGTTGTTTTGCTGGTGGTGGTAGTGGTGGTGGTTTGACCGCCACCTGTATCCTGCGCCATAAGCAATACAGGAAGAACATTTACCATCAGCAATAACAAGAAGGTTTTGAAACCGAAGTTTCTGATGAATTGTTTCATATGAAGTTATTTACTGATGGGGACGTATAAAAAAACTGTACCAAGCCCTACAAGCCAGCGTTCCCCGATCAATCCGGTGCCATACACAGACCCCAACCGGAACCGGATACCGAAAAATTATCTCGGGAATATCCTCGCGAAAAACGCCTTCATATCATTCCACGATGCCGAATCCGCCGCCGCATTGTACGCAATCGGCAAATTATGCTTCTTGCCCACCTCGGTCGCATTCGGATTGGTAAAGGCATGGGTGGCGCTGTCGTACACTTTCAGCGTATAGTCGGCCCCCAGGGAGTCCATGCTCTTCTTAAACTGGTCAACCTGTTCCTGCGGCACAAAAGAATCGGCAGCGCCATGACAAACCAATATTTTGGCTTTCAGCAGGTCTTTGCTGGTGGCTGGTCCGCGCAGGTCGCCGTGAAAGCTCACCACGCCTTTGAAGTCCTCTCCCAGCCTTGCGGCATTCAGCACTACTGATCCGCCAAAGCAATATCCTATCGCCGCAATGTTGGTGGTATCAGCTTGTGGGTGCTGTTTTATTCTTGTAAGGGCCGCATCTATGCGTGCCTTTACCAATTGCGGGTTCGAATAGAACGGGGAAGCCAATGCCCCAGCCGCCGCGGGGTCGTCTCCGGTTTTTCCGTTGCCGTACATATCGACAGCCATTGCCAGGTAACCCATCTCGGCCAGCTGCTTAGCGCGGCCGCGTACGTAATCATTTAGTCCCCACCACTCGTGTACTACCAGTACTACTGGACGCTTTGCGTTGGAATTGGCGTCATAAGCAACAAAGCCGTTGAGCGTTACGCTATCTGTTTCGGAAGGATAGCTTACTGCGTCTTCACTGACCGAAGGCCCGGTGGCTTTTTTTGTGGTATCGGCTGTGGTGTCGCCACTGCCCGCATTGTTGCACGCTACCATACCTGCAAACGCAACCGCCATACAAGTGAACAGGAAAAATTTCGAAAGTCTCATATGTTATTTTTAAAATTTTAAGTGTTACAACGCCGACGCTAAACTACTGAGTTTTACAGTAACTTGTTGTATGAAAAAGATCTTGTTTCCAATCCTGCTCACGGGCATTGCGCTTGCAGGCTTTTTTATACAAACACATCGGCCCATGAAAAAGGCAGCGCTGAATCACATAGCCCTCTACGTTACCAGCCTCGGCAAAAGCACTGCGTTCTATAAAGATATCATCGGGCTGGATACCATTTCCGAACCGTTCCGTGATGGAAAGCATGCCTGGTTTTCGGTGGGAGATAACAGTCACCTGCACCTGATAGAAGGCGCTAAAGAGCAGGTAAAACATCCAAAGAATACCCATATATGCTTCAGCGTTCCCAACCTCGATGAATTCATTACCAGGCTGAACAAGGCGGGCATTGAATACTCCAACTGGCCCGGCACCAGTAAATCACCCACTGTACGCGCGGATGGCATAAAGCAGATCTACTTCCAGGACCCCGATGGTTATTGGCTGGAAATAAATGATGACCAATAGGGAATTTTTTTTCCCACTCCCGTTTTTTATTTTCTGACTGGTATGGCAGGATTTTTATGCTGAGGAAGTAGAACTGCCTGTTATCAACAACCCGCATGCATAACCGATGAGCACGTTTACCTAACTTAAATTGTTTGGGTATGCCAACAAAAGCTCCCGCAAAAAAAGCGAAAAAGAAAGAAGCCGAAAAAGATCTGTCGCGCACCTATAACGAGTTCAAAGAATTCGAAGGACAGCAATACACCGGCATGAAGGTGGGCCGCAGCCACAAATGGTATTATGACAAAGGCGTATGGAAAGAGACCAAGATAACGCCTGACCTTTGGGAAATAGCTTATGCCGTTACCAAACGGCGGGCGGGCAAGGCCCCGGAAGGATCCGGCGTACCGGTGGGCACTGAATATCATTGGTACATATTGGCGCACCAGAACGTGCGCAAGCTGGACGCCAACAGCTATACAACAACGCTGACGGGATTGAAGTATAAACTCGCACACAGAAGGGCTGACAAGGATAAGTGGAACGTAAGCGCCCGCGCACAACGGAAACGCCTGATCAAAGTAATGCAGGACCTGATTGCACAACTTGAAAAGGAACCTGAAGAATTGCCGGAAGAAAATACCGTTGATGCATCGCCAGAGAAACCGGTTGTGAAAAAAGCAGCTACTGCCAAAGCCGCTAGCCGCAGCAGTACCACCAGGCCGGGGACTGCGCGTTCCGGCGCCGCAAAATCCGGGATTGGCAAACCAGCAACCGCGGCCAAAAGCACACGCACATCAAAAACAGCCAGGAAAACCAGGAAATCAAAACAACCGGCCCTTGCGCTGGCATAAACTGAAAGAACATATGCAATTTCCAGCTGAATACACCACAAACCCGGTGCCCATAGAAGTAGAATATAACGGCAAGATATATACGGGCGAAGGCAAGCCCATAAGCCAAAGCTGTAAGGATGGTGTTTGTTTTGAGCTGGACATTACGCTTAATAACGAGCACCTGGGCATTATTCATTGCACCGATGATGGATGGAAGATGGACAAGGTGCAGGACCAGGGATTGGTAAACGCCATTGGAGAGGAGATTTTGTTATGGTATGAATAAGCATCAATGTCATTAAGTCAATAAGTCACAGAGTCAATGACCCAGTGACCTAATGACCAAATGACCAAATAACCACAACAACACTTTATACATATGCCCGAACTACCCGACCTGCAGGTATTCAGCCAAAACCTTCAAAAGAAGCTCGCCGGCAAAAAAGTAAAAAAGGTGGTGATTGGCAATGCCAAAAAGCTGAAGGCTTCCGCTAACATGCTGAAGAAAAGCCTGGAGAAACAAGTGGTTAAAAAAGTTTACCGCGAAGGAAAAGAGCTGCATTTCCAGTTCGGTAATGGCGATGTGTTGGGATTGCACCTGATGCTGAAAGGCAGGCTGTACCTGTTCGAAGGAAAGAATGAACAGAAATACACGATCATTGAACTGCAGTTCGATGACGGTACCGGCCTTGCGCTTACCGATTTCCAGGGACAGGCAACGCCCACGCTCAATCCTGAGGAGCGTGAAGCGCCGGACGCATTATCCACTGCTGTAAATTATAGTTTCCTGAAAAAAGCCTTGCAGACTAAAGCCACTATTAAAAACCTGTTGCTCGACCAGCACGTTATCCGCGGAATAGGCAATGCTTACGCCGATGAGATATTATGGAAGGCCGGCATCTCGCCTTTTTCCATCGCCAACAAAATTCCCGATAACAAGATCAAATCCCTGGCAAGCGCCATCAAGTCTGTTTTGAAGAATGCTGAAAAGCAAATCCGCAAATCCGACCCTGATATCATCAGTGGCGAGGTGCGCGATTTCCTCGACATCCACAATTCAAAAAAGAAAAGCAGTCCCACCGGCGCCACCATTGAACACGCCGTGGTAGGCTCCCGCAAAACATATTATACCAAAGAACAGGAGTTGTATAAATAATCATGTCGCTATACTTCCAGGTGAATTATTGGTCATTGGGTCATTAAGTCATTAGGTCATCGATCGATAGCTGATCAACCTCATTGTATCATTTTGACTTAATGACCTAATGACTTAATGACTTAATTTAGTCCCGCGTCTAAAACTTACGCTATGCCGAACAGGAGAACTTTCCTTAGAAATACTGGTCTTTCCGTATTGCCATTTGTTGCGCCGGTGATCCCCGCAATGGCCAGATCCAATAAGCTGCCCCTACCGCCCGAGCGTCCCGTTAGTTTTTTGGGCGATAGCATACTGTACGATCCCACGGCATACATCGCCAAATTGCAGGAGATCAACGCCACCCAGGCCATCAAGCAGGATTTTTATGGTGAAGGCGGAGCAATTGCCGCGCTGGAAAGAAAATTTATGGAGATCACCGGTAAGGAAAGGGCCATGTTCATGCCAACCGGCACCATGGCCAACCAATTCGCGATACTGGTGCTTAGCGGGGAGAATACAAAAGTATTCGTGCAGGAAACGAGCCACGTATTCCGCGATGAGGCGGACGCCGCACAGTCCGTACACAACAAGCGATTGATACCGCTTGCAAAGGGACAGGCCGGCTTTACGGCAGAAGAGCTGCAGCAGTCGGTAGAATATCACCTGAAAGAAGAAGTGTTTAAGAGCGGCATCGGCGCCGTGTCTATCGAAAACCCGGTACGAAGGGCTGATGGTAAATATATTCCTTTCGATGAATTGAAAAAGATATCGGCGTATTGCAAACAACAAGGATATAAGCTCCACCTCGATGGTGCCCGGTTGCACCTGGCCGCCGCATGGTCAGGCGTATCCATCGCGCAGTATGCAAGCCTGTTCGACACGGTATATATTTCATTGTATAAATATCTCGGCGCGTCAGCAGGCGCCATACTCTGTGGCGACAAAGCCGTAATGGATAAAATGACGCACCTGATGAAAATACACGGAGGCGCTATGTTCAGTAACTGGACCAATGCGGCCATGGCCCTGCATCACGTAGAAGGTATCGAAGGGCGATTGCAGCAGGCAAAAAAGAAAAGCGATGAATTGTTTGCAGCGCTTAACCAACTGCCGGAATTGAAGGTAGTGGTTACCCCATCGGGAACGAACATACATTTCCTGCAACCGAAAGGGATCGACGGAAATAAAATGGCGGCTACCCTTGCCCGTGAGCACAACATCAGGATCAGCAGGGTGAACGAGAGCGGGCTCATCAGGTTTACTATCAACGAAAGCATCCTGAACCAGGACTTGAATACCATTGTAAACGCATTCAGGTCGGCAATTAAATTGGCCTGATCATTTGGTCGATGGTTGGCGGCTGAACCATCGCAACCGGTAAGCGTTCATCGAGGCTTCGCCGAGTTGGTTCACCAGTTTATAGTTCACCACGAATCCTACCGCTGCGCCTATTACGGGGATCAGCTGTGCAAGCTTTGCAAGGTCGATGTAGTCGCGGTATTCCTGTTGAAATGTGCGCCAGTTGAAATCGTCGAAGTTCTTGGGCAAGTTATGGTATTGTGCCTGCCAGTCGGCGATCTGCGCATATATTTCCCTCCTATGCTGCTGGTTGGAGAACGCCAGTTGAAATATCTGCAGGATGTACAATCTTTCGCGCACATCGTTCACATCGTGCCCATACAGGGCGGCAATTTCGAACAGCATTTTCATTTTAAGCCCGAGTAACAAAGGGAAATCCGCGAGGCCCAGCAACAATCCGCCGGCGCCCGTTACGCCGCCCTCTACGGCTGCCGTCTTTTTATAAAACTGCACGCGTTCCAGCACCAGTTGTTCACGCTCCTTAAGGGAGCCATCCAAGAGCATCTTGCTGGTGGTAATGCCCGAGCCAAACAGCACAGCCCTTATCATTTGGCGGATAGCCGTGGTAATGGCCTGGTGCACTTTTTCGGGAATGGCCCTGTTAATGCGTTGCTGCAGCTTCCTGCTAAGCTTACTGGCTATGGAAGGCTTGCGGCTGACCTTATGCTGCCAACGCCTGAGCTCGTGCAGGGCATGATGTTCGTATGCGTCCATTACGGGTTTCCGGTTTGCGGTTTGCAGTTTATGGTTAACTTAACAGCAAACTACAAACCACAAACTACAAACTAAAACAGGTATGCCGGAATCAGAGATTATTTACAGACTGGTAATTGCATTTCTCATTGGAGGCGCTATTGGCTTTGAGCGCGAATACCTTAGCAAGGCTGCCGGTTTCCGCACGCTGATACTGATTAGCGTGGGCTCCTGCCTGTTCACGATATTTTCAATCCTGATCGCCCATCAAACACCCGACCGCATCGCCTCCAATATCGTTACCGGCATAGGCTTTTTAGGAGCCGGGGTGATTTTTAAGGAAGACAATCGTGTAAAAGGTTTGACCACGGCTGCTTCCATTTGGGTAACTGCCGCGCTGGGAATGGGTATCGGTGGTGGGTATTACGTTATTTGCGTAGCCGGCGCAGGCGTATCGCTTATTGCCCTGTTCTTATTGGTAAAGCTCGAAAACCTGATCGAAACAGTGAACCAAAGCCGCAATTACAAGATCGGGTGCGCCTACAAGCACGAAACCCTCGCCAAGTTCGAGGACATGTTCCGTGCACATCGCCTCAAATTCAAGAGGAACAAGCAAACGAAGAACGGCGAAAACATTACCGGCACCTGGATCGTGAACGGCTCGGAAAAAAACCACAATGCCTTCATCAAGGAAATACTCAATGATGATTCTGTAATTGAATTCGAATTCTAACCATTGAGCAATAATTATTAATTAATAATTATTAATTATTTACTAATGGTGTATGATTACATGGTAAAATTCTCCGCGGTTGGAAAACTTCCTCTTCGCATATCGGTTGCGCCATCCATGCTGTGCCCGAGGTCCAGCTCGCCTTGAGGTTGTTCGGCCACCTCACTTTCTACCTGTTTTCCTACCGGCCCCTTGGCGATGGTAATGCCACCGTCTACCGGGAACAATCCGCCCGTGATATAAGAGGCTTCGTCAGAAGCCAGGAAAAGATATACGTTGGCAACTTCTTCCGGCGTGCCCCTGCGGCCAAGCGGCGTAGCGCCTATCAGCAGTTTCTCATCCTTTTTTTGCATAGGTCCTGTTTCCTTGTGTGTCCATGCGGTATCTATCGGCCCGGGACATACGCAGTTGGCGCGCACGCCGTGTTTAGCCTGCTCCACCGCAATGCCCTTCATGAACGCATGAAGGAATCCTTTGGTGCCGCCATAGGGCGCATTCTTCATCAATCCTATTTCTCCTGATTCAGAACCTGCGAACACGATATTGCCCCGGGTCTTTTGCAGGTGCGGCAAGGCATACTTCGTCATCATGAAAGCAGAACGTACGTTGTTCTTCATGAGGTATTCAAATGCAGCCGTGGGGTAATTTTCCATTTCCTCCATTACAGGAAATACGCCCGCGTTATTGATAAGCACATCCAGTTTGCCATAGGTCCTAACGGTAAACTCCACGCACTCCATGGCGTTTTCCTCAACCGATATATCTGCAATGAACGGCATTGCCTGGCCGCCTGCATTTAGAATATCTGTCACCACGTCCTGCACGGGATCATCGGGAAAACCGTTCACCACCACTTTAGCACCTTCCTTTGCAAATTTTTTACTGATGGCCTCGCCTATACCCGTAGCGCCACCTGTTACTATCACAACTTTACCTGCAACTCGTTCCATAAAAAAAGTTTAATGCTTAATAAGTATAAAATCTGTGCCGGAGATGTACTATATCAACCCGATTCGCCTGGAATGTTCCAACGCCTCGGAACTATGCTCGAAAAAACAACATGGAACACCTGCCGCTTCGATAACGTCTAAGGTTTTGGCGGCTTTTTCCTTATTCTTCCTATAAACATCGCGGATGTACACTGCGTGCACCTGTTGGGGAAAATGCTTCACTACCGCCGCATAAATATCAGGGTCTTGCTGCGAACTGTCGCCCAGCAATACAAAACGTTGTTCAGGATAATGCTCCAATATGCGCACGATACGCATGAACTTGGTAGCATGTTTATTCTGTCCTGTTTTGAATATCTGCGAAAAACGCTTTAACTGGCTTAACAGGAAAACACCTTTCGGCAGACCATTGACCCTGGTAAATTCAAGAATGTAGTTGAAGAGGTTCCATTCGCTGCTGGATACATAAAAGAATGGATTGGGAGCGGCTTCGGTGGTACGCCCCAGGGTAAGCGCCTGGTAATGGCGCACCACGCCTTCAAAAGGTTTGCGGCTGCGTGCATTGCGGGTGAACAGCACATACAGCCGCTTGCGCAGGTTAGCGGAATGCGAAATAAGAAAAGTATCATCTATATCGGAGATAAATCCCAATTGCGTGGGATAAGGAATAAAAATATATCCCGTGCCCGTGGCAATTATCTCGCCCTGCCCACCGGTCATTTCTACCTGTATAGGGTGCCACCCCGGCGGTAAATGCCGGTTGGTCTTCCATTCTATTTTAAAAAAGCCATCGTCTTCGGTAACGGTTTTAAGTATCTCGCCTTCCCATCGCAATTGCACATGCGCACCGGCATATGGCCGTACGATGAACAGCCGCAGCAAGGCAACGGTGTTCTTCCAGAAATTGCCGGAGAAACGCGTGCGCTGCAGCGGTCCCAGGGTAAGCACATGACCATATACCACGTACCTGCCTGGCTGCCCATAACCGTGGTACACTTTTACTGTAATGTCGTTGGTGAGGCGTAACCACCTCAGAACGGCGCTCCAGGCGTTGTGCCACCAATTGCTCTGATTTTTGCGGGCAATTATTGTTTGAGTGGTTTGCATAAAGGACAGTGATATAACACAAGAAGCATGCAGAAAGATCAAACACTAAAATTACTATTTGTCGTCAACCCCGTTTCGGGCGGGCGTAGCAAAATAAATTGGGAGAACCGCATCCGTGAATTTTTCAAGCCGCTGCCGCATACCATCGAGTTTTTCATACTCAGCGGCACTTCGGACGGATCTTCCCTGCAACACCATATTTCCAGGTTCGGTCCCGACCGCGTGGTTGCCGTGGGCGGCGATGGCACCATCAAGGCGGTTGGCGAGCAATTGCTCGGCTCCAATACACCGTTGGGCATTATACCCGCCGGGTCCGCGAATGGTATGGCAAAGGAGCTGGAACTGCCGATAGACCTGGAAAAAAACCTGGACATTATACTGAATGGCGAGGTAAAACGCATAGACGTGATCCGCGTGAACGATAAAGAGATCAGCCTGCATTTAAGCGATCTGGGATTGAATGCCCTGCTGATCAAATATTATGAAAAAAACAAAGGCCGTGGAAAATGGGGATATTTTAAAGCAGTATTCCGCACGTTGTGGGAGAAGCAACTCATGGACGTGCGCATCATCGGGCATGGCATGAACCAACGCCGGAAGGCCTTCATGATCGTTCTGGCCAATGCCAGCAAATATGGAACGGGGGCACTGATCAATCCACAGGGCAGCCTGTACGACGGAGAGTTTGAGCTGATCATAGTACGCAGGCTGGCGCTGATGGAGTTGATAAAAATGCTGGTCCAGCACCGCGAGTTCAATCGCCATAAAATAGATATCATCAAGGTAAAAGAAGTAACGCTGATACCTTCCAAAAAATCTTACTTCCAGGTAGACGGTGAATACAGGGGTAAACTGAACAAGATACAGGCTGCTGTCATGCCGGCCGTACTGCCCATCATGCTGCCGCAAAAGCCAAAAAGTTGATAGTCATTAAGTCGATTGGTCATTGGCTCAATTGGTATCGATAACAAACTCAATGACTTAATGACCAATTGACTTAATGACCCCATTTGCTCGACTACCTGCGCTTTTGTGAATGTACATACAGCCGTGCCCGGCGGCACAATTTTGGTACATGCTACAGTATTAAAACTGTATGTTATGGACAAAATGGAAATCAAAGGTAAATGGAACCAATGGAAAGGGAGGATCAAACAGGAATACGGCAACGTAACCGATGATGATCTCCGTTATGAAGATGGCAAAGAAGATGAAATGTTCGGACGCCTGCAGGAAAAAACAGGCAAGGCGAAAGACGATCTGGTGAAGTGGCTTAGGTCACTGGGATAATAAAAAGTCATGGGTCATTGGGTCAATAGATCATTGGGTGAACATATATTCCCTGGTGACCTAATGACCTGATGACTTATTGACTAATTCATTTTAGCCCTGCATATCTCCGCGCATTTGCGGCAGGCTTCCGCACAATTCCTGCAATGCGCATGATAACCCGCGTGCTTCTCGCATTCATCCGCGCACGCGTCGCAGATGCTCGCGCACACGCCGCAAACTTCCTTAAGGAAAGCAGAATTATGCGCCTCCAGCCTGAAGGCGAGCATACACATATCGGCGCAATCCATGCAAAGCGGGCAGCAGCTCAGCGGCTTACCATCGTTGATACAAACCGACACGCAATTCTCGCAAGCCGCAGCGCATGCCATGAACACCTCCATGCTTTCTGTATACATTTTGCTCATACCGGATATTTGTCAATGCAATGCAATAACTATTCCAGCAACAATCTTTTTACCTTTACTGCATGCAACATATAACCGATATTCCCGGCCGCGAACTGATCCCTGGTTTTTACGGCCGTTTCATACACGGAGCGCAAAGCACACTCGCATTCTGGGAGATTAAAAAAGGATGTGTAATGCCGGAGCATCAGCATCCGCACGAACAAATTACGCATATTGTTTCCGGTGAATTGGAAATGGTAATTGGCGGAGAAAAAATCTTGTTTACCGCCGGCACCGTGCACGTCATTCCTCCCAATACGCCGCACGGCGCAGTAGCGCTAGCAGACTGTAAAGTAATTGACGCGTTCAGCCCCGCAAGGGATGATTACAGGTTTTGATTATTTATTATTGATTATTAATTATTAATTATTCACTATTAAAATTCGTTGGTTAGGTGTGCTATATAATTGAGCAACAAGGAATAATCAATAATAAATAATCAATAATAAATTTGGCATCGTTGTTGTTTAAGCTTAGGCGCAAAAAAACCACCTGCTATGACAACAAACTTGTTCAAGGCAGATGCCGCCATGCTGGAAGCAATGTTACAAAAGGAATCTGCGCTCTATTATGAAGCATTGAAAAAAGATCTTCCTTTTAAATTCATCAAGGCTATACGCCTTCGCATACGGTGCCTTAGTAATTTATTGCTGAACACCAAATGCGTTAAACAATCAGTGCGCTAATTCAAGCGGCACGCGCAAACATAATTTCTCCCATCTCATTTCGACTACGCATTTACGTTCGCCTGTCTGGTCAATGGTGTACATCAACCGTTCCTGGTGTTCGGCAGTTGCTGGCTTGATGGTCAACCGCACCAGGTCTGCAGACTGATCATATTCATCGGCCAGGTGTTGTTGCCAGTCTTTGTTGAGGATCACCGTCCATTCTTCTTTACCCGGAATGGTAAAGAAAGCATACTTGCCCGCCGGTATTTTTATTCCGCCCATCCTGAAACTCCTTTCACATTCGAATGCAGTAGCCATGTGCGCGCCTGTTACCCACACCTGGTCATATGGCACCAATCCACCCCAGATGATGCGCCCGCGGACAGCAGGTGAATGATATTGAACCGATAAACGAACGCCGTTCACATTCCCCCAGGCGATGGCAGGAAGGCTCTTCTTGACCGTATCGACATTATTTTTTTGGGTGGGCAGAATAATATGTGCCTTGTTACCGGTGTCCTTTGCAGCGCCATGCTGATTGTGCGAAGCGTGTTGTTCGCACCCGAGCAACAGAACAAAAAATAATACTATAATACAATTGCGGAGCATACCGCAAGATAAGCCATTAGTGGAATCACTTAAAAATGCTGGTGCCTGCGAGGCCTTAGCTGCAGGTATACCTGTGCTCCCACGGGCACCGAGCCATACACAGCTTTAAGCGCAGAAGGCGGAAAATTAAGCGTGGCCTGGACACCCAATAAAACATCCAGGGGCGCCGCGGGAGATATGTTGTGATTGTATCCCAGCGTAAACGCATTGATGGTATACAACTGCCCATCATGCGAGGAAGTGATCGCCAGGTCCTCCGCGGATTTTTTTATGAATTCGTAGCGGGCATACAGCGCCTGCCTCAGGAATTGCAGGTTGGTTTCGTACAATACAGAATTTTCATTGGCCTCGTGCAGGGTCTTGTCGTTCATGCCCCATACCAGGGTATGCGTCCAGTTCATGGTACGCATGGAGGCGGAATTCATAATAGAAACCGTTGTTCTTACCTGGTCTATGCCAGGCTCCAATCTCTCAGGCTCGTTGAGGAACCCCTGCGAAAATTGAAAAGCCCAGTGTGGCGTCGGGTTCAACAAAATACGGTAACTATAACTATCGAATGCGGCGCTCTCGAAATTATACCGGTTTTCGTCCGGCTCGCGGCCGCTGAACAAAGAACCTTCCAGCTTCAGCTTTTTATACCGGAACCCAAGCGTGCCTACACCGTAAGTAATATGCGTGGCGTCCTGCCAGTGATGGCCCAGTGGAGCGTTTGGATTATTGATCGATGATATGCGGTGCATGAAAGCTGCGGGGCCTAATGCGGGCTCGCCGGGATAACCTGCGTAGATGGTCACGTCAACGTCCTTGCTCAGCATGTGCGTATATGCTACGCTCAGGCCCGAGAACAGATCGTGGGGGTGCTGGCGGTCCACCAGCTTCTCTCCGTTATAAGTCTCACCGGATTGAAACAGTAATGGATAACCGCTTTGACGAACCGTGAGCGGGTCGAAGCTGATCATGGCGGTAGCGTTGAACAAGCCGGCGGAACCAATCCTCCTGTTGTACATGCCCATGAACCAATTGGGCGCGTCTACCTTGCTGGCTCCCCTGGAACCTTTGTTGAAAACGTCCTGGTTGTTGTATCGCAAAAAGACATTGCCGTGTATCATCCAGTTATGCCTTGCATTGCCGCGCATATACATGTACATGGGACTGATATCGGGCTGCCAGGCCGTGCCGGAACTGTTGCGGGACATGGGAAGGTTAAGACTGTATGCATGCGACATCAGCATGCCTTCGCCATCGGAAGGAGCGGATTGTTCCTTAAGGCGGCTGGTATCGGTATGCTGGTGGTGTTGCTGGGCAGAAACCTGCAATGCAATCAAACCTGCCAGGGCCAGCACCGATAATCTTTTCATAAACGCACGTTTACGAGTTCTAAAAGTAAAACCTGAAATAACTATGCCGATAATTGTTCTGGAAAGATAGCGAATACCTCAGTGAAGAAAGGGTGAAAATATACGATGGGGAAAACTCGAAAGGCAATTTTATCGCCTTTTTCTGAATGCGTTCAGGATGGTATGCTCGATGCTGAACTGGTAAGTTTGCTCTCCTACCCTTACCATATTGCCCGCCAGTTGAAAACGGGCGCCCAGGTTTAGCTTGGAGGTGCTATTGAATATAAGCTGCACCGCGGGCGCGATATCGATGAAATAATGCTCATGTCCCAACCCGTTAGATCCCAAAAACTCAAGGTATATGTTCAGGTTGGTTTGCTTATAATCGGTGTATTCTCTGGGAAATACCAGGTAGCCCGCCGACGCGCTGTACGTCAGCATCGACAGGTCTTTGTCGTGCACGCCGTGGTGCGATTCCATGCTGGTAAGCCCCTGCATAAATCCCGCTGTCCCTGACACTGCCAGCCTGTTTACCAACTGGGTGGCAATAAGGCCGAATTGCAGGCCGCTAAGATCGCCATCGAGCGTAAATTCTTCGTACAGGTAGTCGTTGCGCGAACGGGATGCTTCCACAAAAGCAGCCATGCGGAAATGGCGGTGTACCTCATCATTCGAAAGAAAGCGCCATTTAAGATATCCCCTGAACGATTCGGGCCTGACATTGTTGGAGTAATAATTAGAAATCCCAGCTGAAATGTGCAGCATCCAGTTTTTGCTTAACCCGAACATGACCTCGGGCACATAGCGCTGCTTAAAATAATCGTTGTGCTTGCTATTGGGGTAGCGGCCGGTAACCTTAAAGCTTATGGAGCGGGCCGGCATATTGGAGGCCGGCTCCGAAAACACATACAGCTCCTGCGCACCGGACAACAAAGGACAAACAAGGCATATCATACCAGGTACAAGGCAAAGGAGCATGAATCGACGATATTTTGCAAGCCCCGCCATATACGCTGAACGTCTGCCTGTCATCATGGTTTGGCGGTTAAGTTACGTTTCAGGAAGGATTCGATCTTTGATTTGGAAGGGTCAATGGCCACGATCTTGCCATCTTTATCCAGCAAATAGGAAGTTGGCAGATATTTCACCTGCCATTTTTCTGATACCTGGCCGTCCGTCTCTATTACCTGCAGCCAGCCGATATTGTCTTCGGCAATAGCGGCCTTCCAGTCGGCCTTGCTCATATCGAGGCTGATGGCGTAAATCTCAAAACCTTTTTCACGGTATTTATCATACAAGGCGGCGAGGTCTTTATTGGCACGGCGGCAGGGCCCGCACCAGCTTGCCCAGAAATCGATCAATACAATTTTCCCTTTCAGGTCTGAAAGCTTTTGCACTTTGCCCGCGGTATTGGGCAGGGCTATTTCGGTAACGATTTCTCCCACGGAGGGTTGGGCCAGGGCTGTAGCGCCAAACAGGAGCAACACGGCGAGCAGGCAGGTTCGGGACATGGATTTAATTTTAAATAATAACGTGATAAACGCGCGTATTGGCAGTTACATTATGTTTAGTGCAACAAGTTTCGGCTTTTCCCGTCTGCACGCAGGCCATGGTTGTAGCGGCTGCATATTTTTTAAAGTCTTTCGAAGGAACGAAGTATTTGTCTACCACGGTAATGGTCCGCTCGCCATGAAGGGTTTGCGACGATGCATTGATGAAATGAAAGGTTTTTCCATCGATGTTTACGTGGGCATCTTTTTCAAGCTTTACATTGTTGAAGTTGCCGGTAAGGCGCAATTTGGCCACGGAGAAGCCCGCGTCTTCAACGGCTTTTTTCAATACATCGGGGTCAACCGCGGCACCCTGTTTAAACTGTATGACGAACTGGGAATTTTTAATATCGGGACTGATGGACTGAACAAAAGCGAGCTGTTTCAGCTGATCGTGAATGGCCTTGGTACACATGGCGCAGGTAAGGCCAGCTGCCTGCAAGGTTGCCGTTTTAAACTGCGCCTGCGAAGCGACCGTCACCAATATAAAAGCAAGGAATAGTAAGCGTTTCATAATACCACAAAAGTAAAACATAATATGCAGACCTACAGGCACGTCCCCACGCCTATCCAGGAATTAAGAAACCCTTATCTTCTCCTTCCTTCTTTGTAATCAATTAACAAAACTCCAGAAGATCCCCACTCTTATCTGTAATCCCGGCATGGGATAATCGGGCGCCGCCAGGTTGTTATTGGTAAAACCTGTATTAGAGCCCGCAAAACGGTACGTATTCAGGTTTTCGGCGCGTACAAAGGCCATGAAGGTTTTTATCCTGAAATGCAAGTACAGGCCAATGTCAGGGGTATTATTGATGCGGGTGGTGTCCTGGAAATAGAACTGGCCCATAAAAGGCGAGTAAGCATCGGCCTTGTATGGCGTATGGTACCGCAGCTCCATACCAAAAGCGGTGCGCAGGTTCCTGAACCCAAGATTGCCCTCGTAACCGACCTGGTTTCGTGTAAAAATTAACGGCACATTCACAGGAGCAGGCCCTGCTGTTTGCTGCAATACCACCATGCTCCGCCATTGCCAGTTCTTATGAATCGTGAATTGTTTTTCCAGCGTCAATTGCAATAAATTAAATACACCAGATTCCTGCGCACGTTGATTAATGTTATTGAAATAAGCGTAATTGCTGATGAGGTAATAATTTCCGCTCAATCGCATGCGCAGCCGCGGTTGTTCCAGCGAGCCGAATATCATGCTGATGTTTTCCTTGTTGAACGATTGAGTGGCGCGTTCCTTCCAGAATCCGCTGTTTACATCGAATACGAATGAAGGCGTGCGGTTGATATTCCGGAAGCCCGCCTGCAAAAAACCGATCGTAGGACTGATGAGACGTTTGAGGCTGATATACGCATCATAATCTGCCGCATAATTTCCCGCAACATAAAAGTTTCCGAAGGCTTCGATTTCCCATTTTTTATTACGTGTCCTGTTGCGGTACTCGCCGTGCACGAGAAAATTATAGAGCGTCTTTGGCCGCGGGCCCGCGGATTTACTGGAATCGAAGGAGCCCGAAAGATTTTGCAACGCCGCGCCCAGCTTCAGGAATTGTTGTGGATTTTTCCTGTCGGGGAAAGTATAAATGGAAAAATCGTTCATGATCTCTTTCCATTTATCCTGCATGTAAAAGGGATGGGCCGTATCGATGCCATATAGCTGGTATAAAGGCAGCGACGAATCAGGATATGAATCCTCGAACCGGTAAGTTTGATTGCTCAGGCGGAATGTATGCTCAAAGCGAAGCCGGGGGTAAAACAGCGGTATCACCGTGGTATCGTTCACTATGATCGAATCTTTTTGCCCCAGGTCGTATTGCTGGCGCAGCACCAGGTAAAAATCTGAATACTTGTTACCGGTATGGATATTGTTCGAGAAGAAATCACGGAAATTGTTATTTCCCGGCCTGGTGCCAAGCTTCACCGGTATACCGCTGCGTTCCTGGAAACTGGAGCTGTCGAGATAAGGCAGGTCGGTACGGATGCCTCCGTTTTCCGATGCCGCCAGTTTATTAGCGACGATGATAAAGAAATTGCTGTACCGTTTATTGCGCGATTGATAATACGAATTGAAACGGTAGCTGTTGTGGTTGGTGTTTTGATTTTGAAAATACCCCGGTGAATTGATCAGCCGGTATTGCAAAGCGGCATTCCAGTTGGGCCTGATGTTTTGCGTGTGCAGCACGTGGATCATTTGCTCGGCCTTGCTGCCAAGCAGGTAGCCAAGTTCGGAGTAAGGCCGCGTGGTGTTGTAAAACCTGGTTTCGTTTAATGTAAACCGGTAGACGTCGAAGGCGTGGAAGCCGGCGTCCCATCCCGAACGCAGCAGTGGCGTGAAAATAATATTCCTCGCCGCGGCGCCCACATTGCCGAGATAAACGTAGTGAGCTGGCACCGGAAAGCGGCTGGTAAAATCATGCACCGATGAGTCGAAGCGTTGCAGCGCGCTGGAATCGAGGTAACGGAATGTGATGGTGATAGAGTCTTCGAGGCCGGTCCGGTGGCGGAGGCTGTCGGTACCCGTAGAGCGGGTATTTTTTACATTTCCCGTTTGTGCGCTACCGGTAGTATTCCTGCTTTGCGCGGGCACATCGTCGGGCCGGGGCCTGGGCCTGGTAGGGCGCACCTGCGCATGCGCAAGCTCTGTAACCGCAAAGCTGCCTGCAAGCATCAACATGAAAATTATGTTCCTGTTCAAGTGCAAAAACATTCGGCCAAATTAGGTGATTAGCTTGCGTTTACGATTTTCCTTTGCGTTAAATGAATTATAATGCCGCTACCAGTTCTTTAAATATCAGGGTAAGCTTAGGCTCTGCTTCATGCGCCGCCGCCAGTACGTCGTGATGCGTAATGGTGTTTTCTTCTTCCCGCACGCCAATGTCCGTTATCACGCTCATGGCAAAAACAGGTATCCCGGCATGGTTTGCCACTATCACTTCCTGTACTGTGCTCATGCCTACCGCATCACCGCCCAGCAGGCGGATCATTTTATATTCCGACCTGGTTTCAAAAGTCGGGCCGGTAACCCCGAAGTACACGCCTTCCTTTACTTCGATGCCGTGTTTTGCAGCGATGGCCTTTGCTTTTTGCACAAGGTCTTTTTTGTACGGTTCGCTCATATCGGGAAAGCGCGGTCCCAGCTCATCGATGTTAGGACCTACCAGCGGGTTGATGGTAGCAAAGCTGATGTGATCTGTGATGATCATGAGGTCGCCCACCTCGAAGTTTTTATTTACGCCGCCTGCCGCGTTGGAAATAAGCAGGGATTGTATGCCCAACGCTTTCATTACCCGGATGGGATAAGCCACGTCTGCCGCTGAATAGCCTTCGTAATAATGAAAGCGGCCTGCCATGGCCACGATGGTCTTTCCGCTAAGCCTGCCGAATATCAGCTTGCCGTGATGGCCTTCTACCGTAGAGACCGGGAAATGCGGGATGTCGTCGTATTCGATCTCGCGATCCACCGTTATTTCTTTCACGAGATTTCCCAGCCCACTGCCCAATACGATGCCTACTGCCGGGGTTGCACTGTACAACCCTTTTATATAGGCCGCCGACTCCCGGATCCTTTCCGTCAATTTGTTCATTTACAATTATTTTTTGCCCGTCTCCTTAAAATCGGCTGCAAATATAAGCAATGGCCGTAAGGCCAACCCAACTGCTGGGATTTACGAATAGATAAGCTTACATTTGAAGCCTGCCTGCCGTCAGGCAGGACTGCTTGCATGAAAGTCATTCTACTAAGTCTCTGAGTCATTAAGTCATTTGGTCTTTGGCGTTAAGCCACTAAACTCGATTACCTAATGACTTAATGACCTATTGACCAAATGACCGAGCGTAAATGAAACGACTTGTTGTATCACTAGTGTTATTGTGTTGTACGTTTTTATCACGCGGGCAGCTTTGTACAGGAAGCCTGGGCGATCCCGTCGTGCACATCACCTTCGGTTCAGGCAATAATCCCGGCACACCCCTGCAAGCCGCTACCACGAATTACACATTTGTTTCCGGCGACTGTCCCAACGACGGTTTTTATACCGTGCGCAACTCCACCAGCGGTTGCTTTGGCAGCAGTTGGTACAGTGTTGTGGAAGATCATACGGCCGGGGATGCCAACGGTTATTTCATGCTGGTGAATGCGTCGTTCAATCCCGGTGATTTTTATGTTGATACGGTGCGGGGGCTTTGCGCCAATACCACGTATGAATTTGCGGCCTGGATATTGAACGTATTGCGTCCAAGCGCTTGCGGCAGCAACGGCATCGATCCCAATCTTACTTTCAGGATAGAAACCACAACGGGCAGCGTGCTGGCCACGTATTCATCGGGCAATCTTACAGAAGATGCGCTGCCTACCTGGAAACAATACGGATTGTTTTTTACCATGCCTGCTTCCGCCACAAGCGTAGTGGTAAGAATTACCAACAATGCCCCGGGCGGGTGCGGCAACGATCTGGCTTTGGACGATATTACTTTCCGTCCCTGCGGCCCTTCTGTTGCTGCTACGCTTACCATTGGCGGAACAAACGCCAGCGTATGCGATGGCGATACTACTTCGTTCCTCATCACCGGCAATTATCCCGGCGGTTATGCCGATCCCGCGTTTCAATGGCAGGTAAGCGTAAACAATGCGGCCTTTACCGATATCGCGGGCGCCACCAGCAGTACGTACAGGAGAATGCCAACAGGCCCGGGCAAATACACTTATCGTTTAAGCATGGCCGAGAGCTTCAACATGGGCAGCGCCAATTGCAGGGTGGCCTCGAATATTATTACCATCGAAGTAAATCCTTTGCCTGTCATACAGGTGCCTGCGTCCATCGAAGGATGTTTTGGTACAGATGTGACATTGTCGGCCGCGGGCGGAGCTACGTATGAGTGGACAGGCCCCAATGGGTTCACTTCTTCACTGGCGCAACCGGTTTTGAATGATATCGATTTCAGCCATGCGGGACTATACAGCGTAAAAGTTATTTCCGATAAAGGTTGCAGTGTTTCGGGCAGTGGCAACCTGCGCGTGCATCCGCCGGTTGACGCACACGTTGCGGGCGACGATCATATCTGCGAAGGCAACAGCACCTTGCTGCAGGCATCGGGCGGCACCAATTACACATGGACGCCTGCTACCGGATTATCCTCGGCCAACATAGCCGATCCCATTGCAAGCCCCGGGGATACTACCCGTTATAAAGTAAAAGTGAGCAGCCAGTTCGGTTGTACGGATTCGGCGGAGATCGTGATCAATGTGTGGAAAAAACCAGTTGCAGCGGCAGGCCCTGACCTCGCTACCCGCGAAGGCGTGCCTGTGTTGATAGACGCAAAGGCCGCGGGCACGGATGTGTCCTGGTTCTGGTCGCCCTTTATTGGATTGAATGATCCCGACCTGTTGAAGCCCACCGCATTATTATCAGACGACATGAAGTATGCGCTGCACGTGGTTTCCAACAAAGGTTGCGGTATCAGCATCGACAGCGTGTTTGTAAAAGTGTATAAGAAAGTAGTAGTGCCGAATGCATTTTCGCCGAACAACGATGGCGTAAACGATCTATGGCTTATCCAGGCCTTGCAAACTTATCCCAATCCCGAAGTGACCGTGTTCAACCGCTACGGTCAGGCGGTGTTCCGCAGCAAGGGATACAGCAAGCCCTGGGATGGAACGTTCAAAGGAAAAAAATTGCCTACCGGCACGTACTATTATGTGATCGATCTGAAGATCGGCGAGCCGCCGATGAATGGATGGGTGATGATATTTAATTGATCATTGCGTTGGATAGCGCACAAAATCGCACCATTCTTCATTGCAGAGCAAACCCCGGTAGACAGGATGATTGAGCACTTCAGTATAATCCATCCAACGCTTGTTTACTTTTATTTTGCGGTACACCAGGCGGATGCCATGGCTATAGTCCACATACCAGTTCACATGGCCGGTATACAATGGTTGAATCGGCTTGCCATCGGGTTTATGCCAACCGTAAATAGCTACCCTGTTCGGCCTGGGATCACGGCTGACCCTGCCCGATATCACCACGTCTTTTTTAATGCCCGATATAAGCCCCTGCCTGTTCTTCCGCTGCCCTTCTATCATCAGGTGATGATGCCAGAAAATAATGGCGCTGTCTCGGTGCGCGTATAGGGGAACGGGGTCCAGCTTTACTGTCGATTGATCATAAATATCGTTCACCATTTTAGCGGTGGGCAAAAAGCATTGCAGGCTGTCTGCGATGCGTTGTGCTGCCATGGGTGTAAGCGGCACCCTGGCCCAATCGGCATTGCTGCCTACTGAAAGATAATCAGGCGAAACATAATAATCGGCGGTGATGATGATGCCCTTAGCAGAGTCTGTAATGCGGACAGAGATGCGTACAAATTTCCGGAGGAAGGAAGGTACATTGCCCGCCAGGATCTCTTTTTCCAGCAGTGGTTCACGCACATCCCATTTCATGGAGCCGGTTTGCTTGTATATCTCAGAACCGGTTGGAGCGGCTGCCGCACGTTCGGGCAGCCGGAGCCGCGGCCTGGGGGAGCAAGCAGCAAAAATGATGATTATAAAAAATAAGCGCATGTGTTCACATGAAATAGGTTGTAACGAGGGCCGTGATCGCGAATGTAAAGTATAAATTAATCCGGGTCAATCGACAACCGCGCCGCTACCGGTTTTAACCTGATACATTTGCCCATTCATCATTATCTTCGCGCAAATTTTACCTGCATGAACCTGCACGAATACCAGGCCAAGGAATTACTGAAGAAATACAATGTTCCCGTACAGGAAGGCATTCCCGTCGATACCCGTGAGAAAGCCGTTGAAGCGTACAAGCAACTGAAGGTACAGACCAATAACAGCTTCGCGGTAGTAAAGGCCCAGATCCATGCAGGCGGCCGCGGCAAGGGCAAGATCCGCGGTACCGAACAGCGTGGCGTTGCCGTTGCAAAAAGCGCGGAAGATGTAAATACCATTGCCGGCAATATCCTGGGCGGCACGCTCGTGACCCTCCAAACCGGCGAAGCAGGCAAGGTGGTGAACAAAATACTGATAGCGCAGGACGTTTATTACAGCGGCGCCAATCCCGTTAAAGAATTTTATCTCTCTATTTTGTTAGACCGTGGCAAGGGACAGAATGTGATCATGTACAGCACCGAGGGCGGCGTTAATATCGAAGACGTAGCGCACAACACGCCCGAAAAAATATTCAAGGAATGGGTGCATCCCGGCGGAGGGCTCCTTCCATTCCAAAGCCGCAAGATCGCGTTCAACCTGGGGTTGAAAGGCGAAGCCTTCAAGAACTGCGTGAAGTTCGTGACCAGCTTATACAGCGCCTATGTAGGCCTGGATTGCTCCATGCTGGAGATCAACCCGCTGTTCAAGACCAGCGACGACAAGATCATTGCAGTGGATTGTAAGATGAACCTGGACGACAATGCGCTCATGCGCCATCCCGACCTGGAGGCGCTGCGCGATATATCAGAAGAAGATCCTACCGAAGTGGAAGCGCATAAATACAATCTCAACTTCATCAAGCTCGATGGAAACGTAGGCTGCATGGTGAATGGCGCGGGCCTTGCCATGGCCACCATGGACATGATCAAGCTAAGCGGCGGCGAACCCGCCAACTTCCTCGACGTAGGCGGCACCGCCAATGCCACTACCGTAGAAGCCGGCTTCCGCATTATTCTCAAAGATCCCAAGGTAAAGGCCATCCTCATCAACATCTTCGGCGGCATCGTGCGTTGCGACCGCGTGGCACAAGGCGTTATCGATGCATATAATACTATCGGCGATGTGCCGGTGCCCATCATCGTTCGCCTGCAAGGCACCAATGCCGAAGAAGCGAAGAAGCTGATAGAGGAAAGCGGGTTGAAAGTGCAATCAGCTATTTTGCTGAGCGAGGCAGCGGCATTGGTGGCAAAGGCGGTAGGTAAAAATTGATTCCCTAATGCCACATGTCCAGGTATATTTTCCACTCGCCATTTACTCTCTTCCAAACGATCAGCATCTGGCCTTTGAATTCCTGCGCAGCAGCGGTATCGGACGACTTGTATTGCAATGAATAGTTTCCCACCTGCGTGGCATTGTTTTCATCGATCACATCAAAGCTGAGCGAATCTGTTGTAACGGCAACCGTTTTGCCCGGAGCCGCTATTCCTCTTTGATAATACGCTCTAATGCTATCGATGCCAATGAGCGGCGCCGCGCCGCCGGGCGGAAGCACAATGGCATCGTTCGTATACACCGCTGTTACCTTTTCGGGGTTTTCCTCGATATGGCCCTGGAGTGACTGGTCGTTGGCTGCTTTTGTAAGCCGGTAAATTTCAGACTTGTCTGGGGCTTGTTTGCGTTCAGAGCAAGCGGGCAGTAAGAACAACATCATCAATGCAACAAAGAAGTAATTCATGACTAATATTTTTTGTTGCCCAAAACTACAGGCCGCTGAAGTCGGGCAGTCAATAGTAACATTTTTGTAACCGGCGTACCGTTTTGTAACCATCGGTTTTGAGTTAATTTAGCAGCAAAGCGTTGAAATGAAAACCTATGATTATGATTGCCCCATCGAAGCTACATTAGGAGTTATCGGCGGCAAATGGAAGGCCATCATCATTTACTACCTGATGGAGAATGACCGGCGTTTTACCGACCTGGTGAGATTGTTGGAAACGGTTTCCGCAAGAATGCTTTCGAAGCAATTGCAGGAATTGGAGCGCGATGGCATCGTGAGCAGGAATGTGTTTGCGGAGGTGCCGCCGCGCGTAGAATACGCGCTTACTACATATGGGAAAACGTTGCTGCCGCTGATCAATGCAATTTGCGCCTGGGGCGAAGTACAATTGGAGCGCACCGGCAAAAAAGCGGTGTATAATTAATGCTGCAACACCTGCTCTATCCTTTGCAACTCGTCTGCAGTAAAATCAGTATTTTTTAAACATTGCAATGAATCTTCTATTTGCTCCGGCCTGCTGGCGCCGATCAATACCGAAGTGATGCGCTTGTCTTTCAGTATCCACGAAAGCGCAAACTGGGCGAGGGTTTGGCCACGCTCCTTTGCAAGCTCGTTCAGCTGCCGTATTTTCTTCAGCTTGTCTTCGGTCACTTCCTTTTCCTGCAAAAAGCCGTGCGATTTGGCGGCGCGTGAATCCTTCGGAATGCCATGCAGGTATTTATTGGTCAATAGCCCCTGCGCCAATGGTGAAAATGGAATGCAACCCACTCCTTCCCTTTCCAGCAGATCGAGCAATCCATTCTCCACCCATCTTTCAAACATGGAATATTTGGGTTGATGAATGAGGCAGGGCGTGCCGAGGCTGCGCAGCATGGCAATGGCCTTTGCAGCTTCTTCGGGATGGTAATTGGAAATGCCGGCATACAATGCCTTTCCCTGCCGCACGATCAGGTCGAGCGCGGACATCGTTTCCTCTAATGGAGTATCGGGGTCGGGACGGTGATGATAAAAGATATCGACGTAATCGATGTTCATTCTTTTCAGGCTTTGGTCAAGGCTCGACACCAGGTATTTCTTCGATCCCCAGTTGCCGTAAGGTCCATCCCACATTAAATAACCTGCCTTGCTGGAAATGATCAATTCATCGCGGTAGCCTTTAAAATCTTTCTTCAATATATAACCGAAATTTTCTTCGGCGGCACCGGGCGGCGGGCCATAGTTATTGGCGAGATCGAAATGCGTAATGCCGTTGTCGAATGAAAACCGCAGCATCCTGCGCATGTTCTTCATCTCGTCTACATGCCCGAAATTATGCCAGAGGCCCAGTGAAAGGGCGGGCAGCAAAACACCTGACCGGCCACAACGGCGGTAGGGCATGGACTGATAACGGTTGGCTTGGGGAGTGAACGACATGCGATGGAATTTAGTGGCTACAAATTGAACCTTGCAGGCATCGAATGTAAAAATAAAAAAGGAGACAACTTTCGCTGTCTCCTTTTATTATCAGTCAAGGGTTTTTAATGGTCGTCTTCGGGCCAGCCTGTTCTCCTGTAACCGGCGAACTGGTAAGTAGTTCCCGGGTCGTCGGAAAATTCGGCTTCGAAATAAATGCTGTCGGTCTTCGCCTTCGATGCAGGGCCCATGGTTACGCCGGTCAACAGCTTTCCGTTGGCAAGCTTCACCGTTATGTTGGAGTATTCACTCGCCGCATTGTTGGCGGAAAATGTCTGGCTGTTGAGGTCTACGTCTACCTTGAACTTGAACGGCCAGATATGGCCCTGGTCGTCGAGCCACATTTTGGTGGTGGAATTGTCCGAGGTATTGTAAGTAATGATCTTAAAATAATCAGGCACCAATGGTGTCCCCTGGTATTTTATCTGCACCCAGAATACACCAGCCATCTTTTCCATGGAAGTGCCACCGGCGTCGGCATCGTTCTCCTTCCGGCACGCAGACAACATTACTGCAAGCACCGCGATAACAAAACCGAATTTTAATACTTTATTCCGCATGATCAGTATTTTAATTTTTAATAAAATTTCTAACCTGTGTGCCATAGCCTCCGGCTGTAAGCGCATACTTTACAGTAACCGGTACGGCGGTAGCATTGTATTCTTCACTGTTTGAGCTAATGGTATTCAAGCCACCGATAGAAGGATCGAATGCCAGTTGCCGGGGGATGGAAATTTTGTTGGCATCGTAGTTTACCAGCGTTACTATAAATCCAACGCCTACCCCGGCCCCGCCAGGATTGTCAACCTGGTACACGCCCCTGGCTACCTTGGTCCAATATACATTCACGCCGTTATCACGGGTATAGGTGCCCGAAAAGTCATTGTTCGATACCTGCGCGCTGTTTGACATCACCACCACTGTCCTCCAGTCAGACGCCGCATATCCATCCGGCGAACTGGCAGAGTACGTAAGGTTGTACACGCCCGGCACGTTTGCATTTACGGTGCCCGATACTGTTGCCGGAACATCCGTTCCTTTCAACTTGGCCTCTACGCCCGGATCGTTAAAGGTGCCTCCCTGGTCGATGATGATCAGGCGGTTGCCCTTGATTTGCACAGAGGGGAAATACACCACCCTGGAGCTTCCTACATTCGTCTCGTTATCTGTAAACACCGGGTCCTTTGAACAGCTTGCAAGAATGATCAATGCAGGCAGCACGATTAATAATTTCAAATATGTTTTTCGCATAGTTTGCTGTTTAATAGTTTTTAAAGACCCCACCAGGTTTTAACCGTAATGGGCACCTCTGCAGGCGTATTGCTGTTCCTTGACCTTTCTATATCAGGAAACAGCAGGCGCTTGGGGAACAACCCGTTTGTAACGCCGTTTTTAGGATATACCAACTGTCCCGGAACATACGAGGCGCTGGTTGAGTACACGGGGCTTGTCCTGGGATAGCCGGTACGGTTCTTCTCGAACCATCCTTCCAGGTCGTGCGAACCGGGGAAAGAAGCCCATTTCTGAACGATGATGGCCTCGAGCTTTTGCTGGAACGTGCCTGCTACCGGGTATGCATAAGCGCCCGTGAGCAACGCGCCGGGCGCAAGCCCATGCTGCTCGAAGGCTGCGGTAACGCCCGCATCATACAAAGCCTTGGCGCCCGCGCCACCATAATAGCGCTCCCTGGCTTCTGCCTGCATGAAATAAGATTCAGCTTCAGAAATGAAATAAACAGGATCGGTTGCATGCTGAACAAACACCGCCGCCGCACCGTATGCGGGATTGGTGCTGGTAAAATCACCCTGGTGAATGGTGCCCGGGTTCGTGGAACCGAAGTAAGCCACTATCCTTGGGTCATTGTTCGCCCTAAGCCAGCTCACGAAAGTTTCACTGGCGCGAAGATTGGTGGTGGTATTCAGCTTGCGGATGTTCTGCTCAAAGAAAGGATTGCTGAAGTTAGGCTCGTCTTTAAAAATATCCACGCCCGCCGTGGTCTCCAGGAACTTTGCATTGGCAGTGTACAAGGCCTTTACGCCGGCTTCTGCCTCGGCGGGCTTTGCATTCACCATGCGCAGGTACATTTTCAATTTGAGCGTATTGGCAAACCTTTCCCAATTGTCCATGCTGCCATTGAAAACAACATCGGCCTTTGCATCGGCGCTGGACAGCGTGCCCGATTTGTAATCTTTGGCAAGCGCTGCATCGATCTCTGCCAGCAGTCCCTTATAAATGGAATAGCCATCGTCGAATTTTGGTTGCAGGTTGGCTTGTCCTTTGAAAGCTTCGCTGTAAGGCACCATGTCGTACAGGTCTGCAAGCACCTGCAGCGTATAGGCTTTCATTACGGTGGCCATCAGGTTGAACTTCCAGTTGCCTTCGGCAGTTGCAAGCTCCTGTGCCTTTACATAATCATTCAATGCGCCGATGTACGATTCGCGGTAAGCCAGGTTCATGTCCGTGGTGTTTACGTTGAATGCATCCAGCGTTCTGTATTGCGATGCCAGCGCACTCTGCGTATAGTATTGCGCCCACAATCCGCCTGTAATGGCGTACTCGCCGTGAATATGTCCCGCGGTCGACATCACCGCGGAGGGAAACAGCAGTTGCGGTGTTGCTTTGTCTACGGGCAATGTATTGGGATCGTTGTTGAAGTCCGTGATCTTCTTACATCCCGCCAGCAACAGCGCAATGCCGGAGAACAGATATAATATTCTGATACTTTTCATTGTTTTCATTTTTAGAATGATACTCTTACTGAAGCACCAAACGACCTTGGCATGGGTCCTACCCTGAACTCACCGAACTCGCTAAGGATATCACGTCCAAAGTTGGAAGACTCGGGATCTACGATCTGGTTGTCTTTGGGCAACCAGGTCCACAGGTTCCTGCCGATAAGCGTTACCACTATCCTTTCAGCCCTGATCTTGTTAGCAACAGAAGCCGGTAAAGTATAGCTCAGCGTTACATCTCTCAGCTTCAGGAAGGTTTTGTCCATGATCCTGTGCTGGTAGATCCATCCCCTGTTGGAGTTGGCGTACCACCAATCATCCTGGTGCTCTTCATCAATCGGGGTGGTATTTTCAACATAGGTAACCTTACCGTTTCCATCCACTACTTCATTCACTGAATTGGGGAGGATGAAAGGCTGCCTGTTGTTATAAGTAGTCTTGTAGTGATTGCCGGTAAACATCAGCAACTCGGATGTGCTGGAGTAGAATACACCGCCCTTCCTGTAATCGAAAGAAAAGCCGAGCCTGAAGTTTTTATAAGTAAATGTGTTCACAAGGCCCATAGTGTAGTCGCGCTGCGCGTCTCCATAAAATCCATCTTCCGCTGCGGCCACGGGGAAGCCTGTTGTGGCATCCACTACTATCCTGCCTGCAGAATCTGTTTTAGGTACGGGAGCGTAGAATACGCCAAGGGGTTGGTTCAACCTTGCTTCCAGCTTTGCATCGAATATGCCGGTAAGCTGGAATTTATTCAGGCCGCTGGGCAATTCTGTTACCAGGTTGCGGTTGCGGGTGAATGTATAGTTGATGTCCCATGTAATATCCCTTGTGCGCACGGGGGTGATCATGGCGCTCAGCTCGATGCCCCTGTTGCGGATCTTGCCGAAGTTGAGCGTAATGGTATTATAACCTGTGCTGGGCGCTATGAACGTTGGAATGATCTGTCCTTCGGACACCTTATGATAGTATGCGATGTCGAATCCAATCCGATCGTTCAGGAATTTGAATTCGCCGCCTATTTCTGCTTCTGTACTGATCTCGGGTTGCAGTTGCCTGTTGCCGAGCCTGTCGCGCAGGGTATATCCCGGCACGCCATTAAAGGGGAAGTTTATCGTTCCAAAAGGCAGCGGCACCTGCTGCGAGAGAATGGCATCCAATACCTGGTAAGGCGTTGCGTCTTTACCTGTACGACCGTAGCTGGCGCGGAGCTTGGCATAGCTCACCTTGCTCTTGTCCACACTCCACAGGTTGGTAAGCAGGAATGATACATTGGCGCTCGGATAGAAATAGCTGAAGCTTTCTTTCGGTAATGTGGAGCTCCAGTCGTTCCTGGCATTCAATGTCAGGTATAAATAATCATTGTAACCAATGGTTGCGGAACCATACAAGCCCATAATGGCCTGCTTGCTTTCGAAGTGTGTGCTCTGCGGCGGGTTTACGCCGTTGCTGATATCGAAAAACCCGGGAACCGCCAGGTCTTCTATATAACTGTAAAGTATATTCGAACCTCTTTCGTTGTAGGTAAGTCCTGCAAATCCGTCGAGGGTAAAGCGCTCATTCAACCTGTGCTTTACCAATGCGCTCACTTTACCATCATACTCATAAAACTTCTGAGAACCTTCCTGCACGTTACCCACGTTTGCCTGGCGTGCCGCGCCTTCGGGGTTGAAGCCTGCGTTCCAGCTTCCCTCCTTGGGCGCATTTTTATTTCTCCACAGCTTGGTGGTGCTGTTGGTAACATCTATACCCTGCTGCACCTGCAATGTCAGCCAGTTGAACAATTTGTACTGGAGGTTGATGTTTCCATAAAAACGGTCGCTCTTGGCGCGGCTGCCGTTTTCATACAAATTGTAATATGGGTTTTCAGCAAATGGAGTAAAGAAGTTATCGACGTTGAAGAACTTGTTCTTGTAATCGCGGAAATCCCTGATCGGTATATCCACCGGGAATTGCAGCACCTGCTCGTAGAACGATCCGCCTACGCCGGATGCTGACTGCCCGTTCTCAACAAAGCGCTGCGAGCGGTTCACGTAGTTGAATGAACCTTCCGCGGTAAATCCTTTGTAGCGGGTGGTTCCCCTGAGAGAAAATGTATTCCTGCGGTAAAAATCATTATCGGTTGGCAAAAATCCATCGTTCACTACGTTGCCGTAAGAGAACAGGAAGGTAGATGCCTCGTTGCCTCCGCTCAGTGTGAGGGTATTGTTGTACTCCCTGCCTGTTTCATACAGGTTTCTTACGTTGTCCTCAACAAAAGCAAAGGGTTTTATCAGTTGCGAATTGTCGACTGTTGCTCCCCATAAGCGGTCTACGCCATCCAGTTTGGGTCCCCAGCTTCCATTCTCTGAAGCCCAGAACCTTCCGTCCCAGCCTTGTCCGAACAGCTTTTGCAGCCTGGGCAAAATGCCGGGTTTTGAAAATACTGCAGATGAAGTAACATCAACCCGCAATTTGCCGCTGCGTCCTTTTCTAGTGGTGATGATGATTACGCCATTGGCGGCACGCGAGCCGTACAACGAAGTGGCGGCCGCGCCTTTTAATATCGAAATGGATTCGATGTCGTTCGGGTTGATGTCGTTGGCAGTGTTGCCAAAGTCGTAGCCCGGAGTGGCCGTGCCTTTATTGGCATTGGCATCGGGAGAATAAATGTCTGATCCCGGCCTTACGTCGCTCAACGGCACGCCGTCTACAACATACAAGGGTTGGTTGCCATTTACCAATGAGCTGTAACCTCTAAGGATCACTTTGGTCGATCCGCCGGGGCTGCCCGATACATTGGATATATCGGCGCCTGCGACCTTGCCCTGCAAGCCATCGAAAATGCTTACCGGGGCAACACGGTTAATTTCTTCGTTCTTAAATGTGGAGGTAGCATAGCCCAGCGTTCTTTTTTCGCGCGACACGCCTAATGCGGTCACCACTACTTCGCTAAGCTCTGCGTTGCGTTGTTGCAAGGAAACATTTACCTGGTCGCCCGCACCTACTGTTACTTCGTGTTCGGCATAGCCGACGTTGGAAATAACCAGCACGTTTCCCTGGGCTGCCTGAATAACAAAATTTCCCTGCGCATCGGTTTGCGTTGCAGCAGTTTGGCCTTTCACGGAAACGGTAGCACCGGTGATGGGTACGCCCTTAGCATCTGTCACCTTGCCTTTGATTGTTCGCTGCTGTGCCCAAATAACCGCGGTTATTAGCAAAGCCATGAACAATAGAATTGATTTTCTCATTTTCATGTTTTTAAGCTGAGTGATGGTTTCTGGTGAAACACAAGACAGATAAAATTGAAGAAGCGCTGACACCTTCAATGCGCTTTGTAACTGAAATGGCATTAATAACCACCCAACTTGCATTATGGGCAGCCGAATGTTGGCGAGAAAACCGAGAGAGTGTTTTTGATGAGTGCGGTAAGAGATGCCTGAAAACAAAATCCTCCCGAAGCGGGAGGACAATGATTTGGTACGTTTTCGTCAGGTACCAGGGGTTGTTTTCTAAAGGATACTTGGATTAATTTGGGTTCTTCAGGTCAGGGATCTTGGATTCGGTTTTTACTGGATACTTGGATTCGGATTTTCTTGGACTTGGATTTTGTTTGCTTGCTTGCTGATGTAAAGATGTAAAGAAGTGTGCGCTTTTTAAAGCTTTGAAAAGCATCATTTCTCCGAGTCATTGGTAAACTTATAAGCCTCTAAATGTAACCTCTTAGCCATCGTAAAGTTACTAAGGAAAAGTCCGTGGTAAACTGTTGGGATTCCACTACATATAGCTTACCTTTTCGTTATAAAAACAAACCCCCATGACCAACATCGAACAAAGAGTGGCTTCGCTGGAGAAGTCGCTGAGAATGTATCAATTCATTCTTTCAGGCGTGGTGCTTGTTGCGCTCGCCTTTGTGGTATCGTCTTTCAATAACAATGATCAGCAGCAGGTGTCCGAAAAATTGCGGGCAAAATCCTTTGAATTGGTAAGTGGAGATGGGAAAGTATTGGCGACCATCGCTCCTTTCAATGGCAACGGCGCGGTTACTACGTACGATAAACTGGGCAACCTACTGGTAGATATCAGGTCCAACGTTTCGGGCTTCGGCAATATTAATATCTACGACGGACGCGGAAACCCCACCCTTCAATTATATAATGTACAAGGCGGTGGCGGCGCACTCTCTATTAAGAACAGGGGCGGTCAAAATGCCGTTATGTTAAGCCTGATGACGACGGGAGCGGGACACCTTAGCCTGAACACTGCCACTGGCACTCCCATGATCTGGCTGGGTGAAACCATAGAAAGGAATGCAGACCTGAAATTATACAACAATGCAGGGCGCACGTCGCTGCGGTTTGCCGCCACTACTGCGGCCGATGGCAGCATAGAATGTTTCGATAGC
Organism: Chitinophagaceae bacterium; assembly: GCA_035628135.1. GTDB lineage: Bacteria > Bacteroidota > Bacteroidia > Chitinophagales > Chitinophagaceae > DASPKM01. The sequence goes on from DASPKM010000009.1 coordinate 167,778, forward strand.
CAGGGTAATCGCCGCGTGATGCTCACAACCGAAAGTGGCGGAGGCAGTGTTACCACTTTTAATAGCGGCGGCACCAGGAGTGGCCGGGTGCCCGCGCTATCTCCTCAATAACCGGTAATACAATAAAAAAATGTTTCGTTAATGCTTGCAACTCATCATTGCAAGCATTAACTTCATAGGGTAATCAATATCTGAAAAACAACCAATTTATTTCCATGCCCAAAGCAGATCGTATCTTCCTTATCTCTATTGTTATAGGTCTCGCCGCTATTTATTCTCTCTTCGCGATCATAAGTTAAAAGCAAAAGTTATTAGTCAAACCTGCTCTATTTTTGACTTTTCACTTTCACTTTTTACTTTCGCTGAATGAACGGAGTTCATATCCGCACGATAGTACCTTCGGACAATATTGCACTCGCGCACATCGTGCGCAATACACTCGCCGAGTTTGGATTGAACAAACCCGGAACGGTGTATTATGATGATACCACAGATCATTTATTTGAATTGTTTCAAACACCGCGCAGCATTTACTACGTTGCCGAACGAGACAACAAACTTCTCGGCGGCTCAGGCATCTTTCCTTCGAACGGACTGCCACCCGATGTATGCGAATTGGTAAAAATGTACCTGGTGCCCGAAGCAAGAGGATTAGGATTGGGCCAGGAACTGATTCGGCGCAGCATTGATTTTGCAAGATCGGCAGGCTATAAAAAGATCTATCTCGAAACGATGCCCGAATTGAAAAAAGCACTTAGCGTATATGAGAAGTTCGGGTTTGAATATTTAACTGGCCCCATGGGCGATACGGGTCATTATGGATGTGACAGATGGATGCTGCTTGATGTTACCCGGTCCGCTTTACCTCGTACACCGGACTAAACAAATACAGCTTCCTCGTTTTTACCTCCACGCATTGGTAACGTTTGCGCAATTTTTTTCCACGCCGGAATACGCGGCCATCATCCAGCGCAAATAAATTTCCTTCGGGTATTTGTTCCACCATTACTATATCGGGAGAAGCATTGTCATAACGCTTCAACACGCGCATGAGGTTATCGTCGGCACAGCTGGAAGCGGGCAGGTTATGCAGCGATTGCGCAAGCGCCACGCGGATGTCTTCAGGAAAAATATTGGCCGTAAGAAAATCTTTGAGCAAAAAAGCAAACAATTGCTTCCATTCTTTTCCATGGCTGGCCACGCGGTTGCCGTATTGCTGGAAAGTGACCAGGTGCGCCAGCTCGTGCACCAGAGTAATCAGAAAGGAGAATGTATTCAGGTTGCCGTTGACGCTGATGCGGTGGTTGCGGTCGTGCGTGGCGTGGCGGTAATCGCCGTACAGGCTTTTTCGTTCCCGGGTAATGGTCAGGTGTACCTTGTACTGGTGGAGGTATTGCATCACCAGCGGGACGGAATTAGCAGGGAGATAACGCTGCAGGTATTCAAGAGGGGCTTCCTGTTTGGACATTTTTCTGTTGCTTGCTCAGTCGTAACAATATACTTACCTCGATAAACGTGTACACGAAATACAGGAACATGCAGCCGAACAGGGCCGGCTTGTTCACGCCCTTGTCCGAAACGGCAATGTAAATGAATGCGGCCAGCAGGCACACGATCATCTTAAGGAACATGCCGCCATATATATACCTGAGAAAGGCGTGCGGTTGATTGCTGCTTAGGGACCGCTTGTACAGGAAAAAAGATACCAGGGTTGCTACCAGCAGCACCGTGTTGCCTATGATGAGAATGTCGGAATCCACATGATACGTGGCGCCCCATTTTTTGCCGGTGATGAAAACGGCGTTGCTTACAACATATACAACTATAATGGGCCACCAGGCTTTGCGCTGTCTATTTATCATGCTTGGGTTTGGAAGTATCCTTTATAACTTTTACGATCATTCCGATAATGACCAGCAAAGGTAATAACCAAACCAATACAGGAAAGGATGTGCCGATCCACGCGTCGAGCTTCAGGCCTATGAAAATTGCCAATCCCAGGGACACGAGGATCTGCATCCCCATTCCTGCATAACGTAAAAGTAACTTGTTGTTGCTTGGCTTATCTGGCGGCTGCCCTGGCATCGGAGTCCGTTGTTTCTTTCATGGCGATGACACTGCCGCTTCCGCCCACGCTTGCATGGCCATTGCCAGCTATCATATGGCATTGACCGTTGAACACCGCCGAGGGCTCAACCTGCAGCTTGGCAGAGCTGATATTGCCTTCTACCACGCTGCCGTTCTTCAGCTGCAGCAGGTCTTTAACCTTGATGGAGCCGGAAACTTTTCCCATAATGTCAGCCTGCTGGCCGGAAATGTCGCCTTCTACTACCCCATTGGAGCCGATGATCACCTTGGAAGAACCGATGATGTTGCCTTTCAGCGTGCCATCGATGCGGATGTCCCCATTACTGGTGATATCGCCTTTAAGGGTAGTGCCGGCGCCGATCATGCTCGCGCTGGCGGGCACATTGTCCTCGTGGCTCTCAGATTTGGATTTTGAATTGAACATAGTACTTGATTTTAATCGTTGATTTTTTCAGGATTCGGAATATTAAGACTTGTTGTATCCAGTTTGATGGTCACATTGCCCTGCAGCACGGTTTTCAGGTTTTCCATGTAACGGTCCTTTTGCCGCATGGTCTCCTCCAGCGAATCGGTCTTCATCTTCAGTTCCCTTAGCTCCTTGGTAGTATTAACATCCCCATAACCGGGAATATACATCCTAAGCGGGGTAAACACTATCAAAGCTACGGTAAGGCTGGTAAGCAATACAAAGATGGTACTTAGCAAAACATATACGCTTAGCCTTGATAATTTGAAAGTTACCACCTCTTCGTAACTATCGTCGTTCATCACCACCAGGCGGTAACGGTTGCGTAATCTCCTGAGGGTTGAATTGGCATCGAATTTGGCCATAAATCAGCTTTCCGGCTAAAGGTAGCAACAAAAGCACATCAGGCCCGAAAATTTAGTGCCAATAGCGCTTGTTTCCCTTTAACGAATTAAGCGAAAATTTAAGATGTATTTTTAAAATAAATTTCCTGAAATTCAGTTATAACCACTTAGTTTGCGGCCGCATGCACATCCCATTCTTACGAGTTGCCGGTTTGACCTTGCTGTCGATGCTTGTTGCATTGCAGGAACCCTTTGCCCAGGACGCCCTGCAGGTAGAACTGAAGAAGCCGGAAAAGTTCGAAAATAAGAAGCTGGGGTACGAGAAAACGGCAGAAAAAAAGTTCACGGTCCCCCGCCGGTTTATCCAAAATACCACCACCCATTACAATTATTATTTCAACGCCAACACCAAGCTGGAAGAAGTGTTGGCGCGGGTAAAATCCTCGCATAAAGACGATTACAGCGAGTTACTTCCATTTTACAATTATTCACTGGACAAAACCGCCGGCGAAAAACAGGAGCTGGACTCGGTGATCTATAAATCAACCGTGGCCATCCTCATCCACGATCTTAGGAGCAATTGGGTGGATAACATGTACATGCTCATGGGCAAGGCCTATTATTTCCGCAACCAGTTGGATTCGGCTTACCTTACTTTTCAATACATCAACTACGCTTTTTCGCCCAAGGAAAAAGACGGCTATGATAAGGTCATCGGCAGCAATGCCAACGAAGGGGGCAATGCATTTTCAATTGCAACCAAGGAAAATAATAACCTCGTTCACAAAGCGCTTACCCGCCCGCCCAGCCGCAACGAATCATTTCTCTGGCAGATCAGGACCTACCTGGCCGGCGATGAAATGCCCGAAGCTGCGGGCCTGATCGAAACATTGAAGAACGATCCCAACTTCCCCGCACGTCTCCGCCCCGAACTGGCAGAAGTACAGGCGCACTGGTTTTACAAACAAAACATGTACGACAGCGCGGCAGTATACCTGGAAAAAGCGCTGGACGCCGCGGCCAATAACCAGGAGCGCGCAAGATGGGAATACCTGATAGCACAGTTGTATGAGCGTTCCGGCAAACCTACACAGGCCGAAAAATTTTATGCACGCGCCATTAAGCACACTTACGACCCGGTGATGGAAGTATTTGCCAGGCTCAACTCCATCCGCCAGCAATCAGGTGAAAAGAACATACAGGCAAACATCAACGAGCTGTTGAAGATGGCGCGCAAAGAAAAATACCTCGCCTACCGCGACATCATTTACTACACCGCCGCGCAAATGGAACTGGAGCGCCAGAATGTGGCGGGCGCCAAAACATTGTTGCTACGGAGCACTCAGTACAGCCAGGAAAATCCGCTGCAACGTAACCGCTCCTTCCTGCAACTCGCCGATCTCTCCTATAAAGAGCGGGATTACACTTCGGCGAAAAGATATTATGACAGCGTAGACGCCACGTCCATTACAATGGACGCAACCGCATTTGAAAACAGGCGCGAATTATTGGGCGTATTGGCCGGCCCCACCGGTATCATTTACCGACAGGACAGCCTGCAACGCTTAGCCGGAATGCCGGATGCTGAAAGAGAAGCATACATCAGGAAACTGGTGCGCCAGTTGCGCAGGGCGCAGGGATTGAAGGAAGAAGAGCCCAGTGCTGCCTCACTCAATAACCCTTTGAACCAGCCCGCGCCCTCAGAACTGTTTACAAACGCGCCGCGCGGTGAATGGTACTTCGACAATGCCTCTCTGAAATCGAAAGGATTTACGGAGTTCCGTTCAAAATGGGGCAACCGCCCGAATGTAGACAACTGGAGAAGGCAGGCGGCCATCAATCAATTCGCACAAACAAAGACCGATAATAAAACAGGCACCAGCCCCACGCCAGCTTCGCAAAATAATCCCGGTGAAATTTCTTACGATGCATTGGCCAGCAATTTGCCCATAGGCGCAGAGAAGCTCAGGCTATCGAACGACAGCATCGAGAACGCAATGATGGAATTGGGAAGGGCGCACCTGGAAATGCTGGAAGATTACCCACTGGCCATAGAGACCTACGAAAAATTGTTGGGACGTTTTCCCAACACGCCGCATAAGCAGGAAGCCTTGTTCAACCTGTACTATGCTTATTACAAGTCGGGCGATGTTACCAAAGCGAATTATTACAAGATCCAATTACAGCAATTATATCCCGGCGGCAAATATTCAGCCGCGCTTGATCCCGCGGCCGCCGCGCAATCGCCGGACAGCATACTGAAAAGAAATGCCACCGCCAGCTACGAAAGAATTTACACCTCGTTCATAGAAGGAAACTTCGAGCAGGCCATTGCGGACAAAAGAATGGCGGACAGCCTGTATGGCGAACGCTATTGGACACCGCAACTGTTGTACATCGAAGCTATTTACCACATTAAGCAGCGCGCCGACAGCGTGGCCAAAGTAAGACTGGCACAATTGATCATGCGCTTTGGCGATTCGCCGCTGCGTGCAAAAGCAGAGAACCTGCAAAACGTGTTGGGCCGCCGCGCACAGATAGAGGCTTATCTTACGAACCTGCAGGTTACAAGGGCCGACGCCGATACCGCCACTACCGTTGTTATAACAGACAATAAACCGCCCGTTACCAACCCCGTAACTCCGCCTGTGGTGAAGCAGGACAACCAGCAACAACCCCCGGTGGTAAAGCAGCCCGTTGAGCAACCTAAGAAGGACAATAACCAGGCAGTTACACCGCCGCCCGTTGCAACATCTGCTTACACTTTCAAAGCCGATGAGCCGCAACTGGTAATGGTTGTGCTCGACAAGGTCGACCCGGTATATGTTACTGAAACGCGCAATGCATTTAACCGCTACAACCGCGAAAAATATTATAACAAACCGATAGAGATCACCAATGTGCCGCTGGACGACAACATCAAGCTGGTGGTGATAAATAATTTTGAAAATGCGAATGCGGCCATCGACTATGTTGAGAAAGCACGCAAGCTCGCCGGTTCCGAGATAGTTCCCTGGCTGCCCGCCGGCAAATACTCGTTTTACATTATCAGCCCGCAAAACCTGGAGGTGTTAAAGACAACAAAGGACATGAAGGCCTACAAAGAGGCCCTGGGAAATGCCTTCCCCGGCAAATTTTAAGAATTTAGCTAATTGCCTGTCTTGCAAGCAAGAGAAATGAGTACAATATTTGCATAACAGCTATAGAATACATTTCCACGAAAAATTGCCACTATGTCTAAACCAGTTCGAATCTTTTGGAGGGTATTCCTCATAGGTTTCGGGGCGTTCATATTACTGTTATTACTCATCAATTTCGGCTTGTTCGGCAAAATGCCTTCGCTTGCTGAATTGGAAAATCCAAGCATTACCCTAGCCTCCGAGGTGTATGCCGACGATGGCACGCTGATGGGCAAGTACTACCGTGAGCGGGGCAACCGCAGCAACGTGAAGTACAAAGACATTTCGATACACGCCATTAATGCGCTGGTGGCTACCGAGGATGAACGCTTTTACCGGCACTCCGGCATAGATGGCAAAAGCCTTGTGCGCGCCGTGATATTCCTCGGCAAGGAAGGCGGCGCCAGCACTATTACCCAGCAATTGGCCAAGAACATGCTCGAACAGGGTTCGAAGAACCTGGTGGCCCGCGGCATTGAAAAAATGAAGGAATGGATCATTGCCGTAAAGCTGGAGCGCAATTTTACCAAGGAAGAGATACTGGCGCTGTACCTGAACACAGTGCCCTTCGGCGATAATACTTACGGCATCCGCAACGCATCGCGTACCTTCTTTCAAAAAGAGCCGGACATGCTCACTGTTGATGAAGCCGCTGTGCTGATAGGCATGCTGAAAGGAACCTATTTGTATAACCCAAGAGTGAACGAAAGGGCCGCCTTCGACCGCCGCAACACCGTCATCAACCAGATGGTGAAAAACAATTATATCAGCAGTGCAGAAGCGGCAAAGATCAAGGCAAAACCAATCGACCTCACCAAATACAAAAAGCTCGACGAGAACAATGGACTGGCGCCTTACTTCCGCGATGTGCTGCGCGAAGACCTGAAAAAATGGTGCAAGGCTCATACCAAGCAAGATGGCAGCTCCTATGACTTGTACGCGGATGGATTGAAAATATATACCACCATCAACCCGCGCATGCAATTGTATGCGGAAGAAGCCATTGCCAAAAGCCTCCCCGTACTGCAAAAGGCATTGAACCAGCAAGGTAATATCAGGAAGAAAACTGTATGGAAAGGTCACGAGAACGTACTGGAATCGGCGATGAAAAATAGTGACCGCTGGCGTAACCTTAAAGAGGAAGGCCTGAGCGATGAAGACATCAGGAAATCGTTCAACCGTCCTGTAAAAATGAAAGTATTCGCCTGGAACGAGCGCAGGGAAAAAGATACCACCATGACGCCGATGGACAGCATTAAATACCACCGGCTGATGCTTCAAACCGCCTTTATGGCCATGGACCCGATATCAGGACATGTAAAGGCCTGGATCGGTGGAATAGATTTTAAGAACTATAAATACGACCACGCCAACATCAATACCAAACGCCAGGTAGGATCAGCCATCAAGCCTTTTTTGTATGCAGAGGCTGTGGAGGAGATCGGCTATACGCCCCAAACACCGGTAGAAAATGTGGCGCAGCACTTTCCCGGCTCCGGGCTGGTGCCTGCCAAGGGCATTTGTAAGGGTAATGGCGCCATGGTAAGCATGGCCAGCGCGCTCACCTATTCGCTGAACTGTGCGAGTGCATATATTATTAAGCAGGTGACGCCAGAACGCTTTGCGGGCTTCCTGAACCAGATCGGCATCCCTACCAAGGTACATCCTTACCCGTCCATTAGTCTAGGGTCCTGCGACCTTTCGCTGTATGAAATGATGTGGGGCTATACTATATTTCCCTCAGGTGGGTTTAGCACCAAGCCCATTTACATTACGCGTATAGAAGATAAAAATGGCAACGTACTGGAACGCTTCGACACAGAGCCTAAAGAAGTGATCAATGAAGTAACTGCCTACACCATGACCAAGATGCTGCAGGGGCCGGTTGATTTCGGAACGGCCAAAGGCCTGCGCGCCAGCCTGGGCGTGGCAGAAATGGGTGGCAAAACAGGCACTACCAACGATAACGCCGACGCCTGGTTCTTTGGATTTACACCGCAATTGCTCGCCGGCGTGTGGGTTGGTTGCGACGACCGGTTCATTCGATTGGAAAGCGCACTGGGTTACGGCGGTACCGCCGCACGTCCCATCTGGGAATATTTTTACAAGAAAGTATTGGCCGATAAAACGCTGGGCCTGGATAAGCAGGCCATGTTCGTGCAGCCAGAAAGCATGAAGAGCGATATGATGTACGATTACATGAACATCATAGACGCTACCGCACCTCCCGGAGCAGAAGGTGAGGACGTGGGCAATGGAGGCGCGGACCAGTATTTTATGCCGGACACCAATAACAAGGTTCCCGTTGAATCCAAGTTGGACCCCGAAGAGGAGAAAATAAAAAGGGAGGCTACCAATCCAAAAAATAGTAAAGAAAACCAACGCAAGGACACTACAAAAGCCGAAGACGATCCGCCTGAGAAAAAGAAAGGATTCTTCAAGCGGCTTTTTGGAAAAAAAGACAAGAAGAAAGATAATTAACTGCCCCCAAACGAACTAATGACCCAGTGACCTAATGACTTAGTGACTTCTCCAATACCTCGAACTCCAACGGCATCTTCGCCAACCCAAACCGTGCATCTTCTGTAATAAAAGGCTTACGCTCTCCTGTGCGCAGGTAGCCATGGCGTTCGTACCATGCGACCAACTCGGTGCGCACCGATATAACGGTCATGTATATTGTCTTGCATTGCAATTTTGCGGCTTCGTATTCTGAGGCTTTCAGTAATTCTTTTCCGATGCCCCTGCCCTGCAATTGTGGTGATACCGTTAGCATGCCCAGGTAAAGCTTGTCGCCGTGTTTGTCGAGGCGTACGCAGCCCAGTATCTTTTCGTTGTCAGTGTATTTCAGGAAAATGGTTTGCGGATCGAGGAGCGCTTCGGTCAGCAGGGCTTCGTCGCAGCGCATGCCGTCCAGCAGCTCGGCTTCGGTTGTCCATCCCTGTTTGGACGATTCTCCGCGGTAAGCCGAGTTGATAAGCGTATTCAGTTCGGGCACGTCTGAAAGGACGGCGCGGGTAATTGGCATAGCAATATATTGGGCTGCAAGGATACAAAAAAGGATTGGAGGAACAGCGCCGTGATTGGCCCGGTCCTCCATCCCTCGTTAATTCAAAACCTCAGCCTTAAAACTATTGCTTGCCTTGCCTGTTGAAGCGGACGCTATGACTTCCAGTATGTAGCGCTCGCTAAGCTGCAGCGGGTTGTACAGCGACAATTCCTGCTTCAGGCGCATTACGCTCTTTTTATATTCCTTATCCGCCAGCACTGTTTCCACGCCAGCTTTTATCTGGGCGGCGGTAGGCAGCTCAGTCTTCAGGTTAGCGCCGAGCTTAAAATAGCCGATCCTTGCATTAATCTCGTTCTTACCCTCATGCACACCCGCAACTACCATCGGTAGCCCGTGCGAAATGCCCAGCATTACGCCGCCATATCCTCCATTGGTGATGTACAGGCTGCAATAAGGCATTACATCGTTGAAAGGAATAAAATCTTCGATGATCAGGTTTTGGTGCGGGAACCTTTCTCTAAGCTCCGCGGTGCCGGAACCACCGGTAGTGGCAATTACCAGGTAATTGGAATCTTTGAACGCTTCCAGTGTCGGCGCCAATAATTTGTTCACGTCCTTCTCAACGGTGCCCTGCGTTACCAGCAGCACTTTCTTATATTGCTCCAGCCGCTTATCGAACCAAGGAGCTTGTTGCTTTGGTTTGCTGTAAGGAAGCAGCGGGCCCACAAAGCGAATGTTGCTGCCCAGGTCGGAACGTTTGTATTCAAAGCCGGGACTGCCGATCTGCAATACCAGGGTGGATTGTTTTATCAGCAAACTGAATACATTATCATTGGCGGCGATGCCGTACCGCGACAATACCTGACGCATTACTTTGTTTGCCTTCCTGAATAATACTTTATCTGCCATGAAGCGAAGGAAGTCCTGCTTGCGCCGTCCGAAGAACGAAGCCGCCGGCGTAAGGGCCAGTCCGTATGGCGCCAGGTCTTTCGAAACTTCCGGCAATGGAACAACGCCTACGGATATAACGGGTACATCCAGTTCTTTTTTTACCAGCGGAATTGCGCTGAACAATGAATCCGCGATCATTACATCGAAGGGAAAGCTTTTATGGATCTCTTTGATGTCTTCCAGGTATTCCGGCCCTCTCAGGATAAATACATTGATGATATCGAAATTAAGCTTGCCAATTACGCTTTTGATCTTGTCGCGCCCGGGAAAATCCTGTTCGAAGGTTTCAGGATTGATCTCTACTCCTTTTACAAAATTGTAGTACGGGATGTCCAGCGACCGCACTTTGTCGGCATACTGCTTACCGCCATACCATCTAACATCACAACCGATGTGCTTAAGGTGTACGGCCAGCCCGGTAAGGGGATTGAAATGCCCGTCGGCGGGTACATTGGCGAATAATATTTTCTGGCCTGGTTTGGCCTGTGCAATAATATCTTTTGAATTGAAGCGCTTAAACTGTTCCATAAAGGGTGTTTGATTGTAGACAATGAAGGAAAAAGATTGTGACAGGCAAAAATGCGGGAAAGGAGAAGTTTCAACTATTACCTAAACAGGTGACGGGGCTCACTCATTTAGTGTGGTGGGTTGAGGACGGGCAGCATTATTTGTTAAAATCGAACAGCGTAGCCGTAAAGATGCCACGTTCGCGCTTTTTGAAAACAACGTCCCAGTTGCCGTTGTAGCGAAGCACTTTGGGAACAAGGTATTCGCCGAAGCGGGTAAGCTCGGCTTCTATCTGCACATCGAAATCATATACGCCCGCGCGGTAGCTAAGGTCGTACTTGCGCAGTACAATGTCCATGGTTTGCTGGTTGAACCAGGTGGTCATGTTATTGATGACGATCTTGTCCTTATTGCCTGCCGAAAGCCCTTCGCGTGCTGTAACGCTGAACACATAGCACCATTCGCCATTCAACTGTTCCATATCGATCACATAATCGTAATAGCTGCTCATGTCGTCGTCGAACAGGGCCAGCTTGTTGCCGATGAAGGGAAGTCCCGGTATTTTTTTGCCGGGATTGAAGAAGAGCATTTTGAGTTGCTCGCGGTGTTTGGCCGAGCCGGATTTGTTTTTCAGGGAGAAGTTGGGATCGCCCACGATATTGTTTTCGCCGCAGATGGTATCCTTGGCCCAGAAAAGTCCGGCATACATTTCCATGGTGTAATAATTCCAGTTGCCGGATTTGTCCATCATGTCGCCCGATATCTGCTGCTGGTCTGTAATGGTATGCCGGCAGCCGTTGATCACCTGTTGGCGGGTGCGGCCGGTGAGGGTTGCGCGGGTAGTGCCTTTCTTGTCCAGCATGCGCACGTCGTTGAGCGAGGTATAGCCGAGTACTTTCAGGTTCTTGAACGCCTTGTAAAACGTGGTATCGTTCTTTACACGGTCGATAAAAGAAGGCACGTTGAGGTTGCTGCGCACCACCACTTCTTTTAATGTGACCGTTTTTTTGTTTACCGTTACCGATGAATCCTGCGCCTTAACCAGCAGCGGAAGCATGCAGCACGCTAACAGGAAATACCTCATTTTGAGAACGTCATTTTATAATCTACCTGCACTTTCCCTTTGGAAATATCATCCAGCTTGCCCTTGAGCAGTTTGCGTTTCAGGGGCTTCATGTAATCGATGAATAATTTCCCTTCGATGTGATCGTACTCATGTAAGATGATTCTGGCGGTGATGCCGTTGTATGTTTTGGTGTGCGGTTCAAAATTTTCATCCACGAACGAAAGGGTTACTTCTTCGTTGCGGTAAATGTCTTCGCGGATCTTGGGGATGCTTAAGCAGCCTTCGTTATAGACCCATTCCCTGCCGTTGAGCTTTTGTATATGGGCGTTGATGAACACCTGCCTTATGCCGGGGCCGTCGGGGTATTTGCCTTGTTCTTCCTCTTCCAGGTTGGAGAACACCTGCCGGCTGTCTACCACAAACAGCCTGATGTCCCGGTTTACCTGGGGCGCCGCGAGCCCTACCCCATTGCTGTATTCCATGGTTTCCCACATATCGGCAATGAGTTGCTGCAGGCCGGGATAGTCTTTATCGATATCCTTGCAAACAGTTCTTAAAACAGGGGCTCCGTAGGCTACGATGGGCAGAATCATGTCTGATAAATTAGGCGCGAATTTAAGCCAATTTTCGCTAAGAGAAGGTTATATAAGAGCGTGACAACGTGTCAAAAACCCACGGTTTAAGCAAAGCGAACGTGAAGTGAATCTAAGACGAATCTAAGACGAACGTACATTTTGGCAGTTTGGTTATATTGGAGGTAATCAGCTTGCCGGAATCAGCTCCGTGCCTGCAGGTATTCCTGGAGCATGATGGTAGCCGCTATTTCGTCTACCAGGGCCTTATTGCGGCGTTGCTTCTTTTTGAGGCCCATGTCCAGCATGCTTTGTTTGGCCAGCTTAGAGGTATACCGCTCATCGACGGTTTGAACTGGTATAGCGGGAAACTCTTTTTTCAACCGCTTGATGATAGCCTGTACCAGCGGCGTTGCGTGCGTATCGCTTTCATCCCAATTCTTTGGTTCCCCGATCAGTATCAGCTCTACCTGTTCTTTTAGGAAATAATCTTTTAAAAAATTGATCAACCGGGGGGAATCGATGGTGGTAAGGCCATTGGCGATGATCTGCAGTGGGTCGGTAACGGCCAGGCCAGTTCGTTTTAAACCATAATCGATAGCGAGGATGCGGGCCATTTTACGAAAGTATAAAAAAGTTAGTCCGTGATTAGGTCATTAGGTCAGTGGGTCAGTGGGTCATTAGGTCAATATCCGATTTCGTTCGATGACTTAATGGCCACTGACTTGTTAGAGCGGCCACCCTACCCCGCTCCTGTAACTAACACTTAGGTCCAGTATCACAAACACGGCGAACACTACGCTGGCAATGCCGTTTGCCGTCATAAAGGCCAGGTTAACGCGGCGAAGGTCATTAGGTTTTACAATGGAATGCTGGTAAACGAGCATGCCGACAAATACCGCCACGCCTATCCAATACCACAATGCAAAGCCTCCATACAATCCTGCCAGCACTACGAACAGTGAGGCCAGCAGATGCAACAATACCGATACGCGCAGCGCAGTGCGTTTGCCGAGCGCGGCAGGAATGGAATGCAGCTTGTTGCGCTTGTCAAACTCCTCGTCCTGCAAAGCATATATAATATCGAAGCCGCTGACCCAGCATAGCACCGTTAATGAAAACAAGATGGGCAATGGGTGAAAGTAGGGGATCACTGCAAGGTATGCGCCTATGGGAGCCAATGAAAGTCCCAGGCCTAATATCAAATGGCAAAGCGGTGTAAAGCGTTTGGTATAGCTATACCCAAGAATTACCAGCAAGGCCACCGGCGAAAGATAAAAGCAAAGCCTGTTGATGAAAAAAGCACAGGCCATGAACAGCAGACTGCAGGCGATCGTGAACAATAAAGCGCTATTTGCCGAAACCACGCCCGAAGGTATTTCGCGAATGGCGGTGCGTGGGTTGAGCGCGTCGAAATTTTTGTCGAGGTAGCGGTTGAATGCCATGGCCGCGGACCGTGCGAATACCATGCACAGGATCACCAGCAGCAATGTTAGCAGCACGGAACCATTACTGAACATCTCAAATTCCTGGGTTGGCCGCGTGCTATTATGCAAGCGCCACTGCCCGACCCCATATCTTGCAAACGGGATCACCGCAAGCGAGAACCCGATCAATGCAAAAGGCATTGCGAAAATGGTGTGCGAAAATTTTATGAGCGATAAATAGTTCCTGACTGTCTGCATGAACGGCAAAGATAGCGCCCGACAATCAATGCCAAATTATAGAGATGACCAATGACTTAATGACCTAATGACCTGATGACTACTGACCAATATTGCGCCGCACCATTTCCCACAACACGATGCCCGCCGCGGTAGCAATGTTCAATGAATGCTTCATGCCTAATTGCGGAATTTCGATGCTGCCATCGCAGAGCAAAATGGTGGACTGCTCCACTCCTGTTACTTCGTTGCCAAATACCACGGCGATCTTATCCCTCGGATCCCGCATAAATTGCTGCAAGGGAATGCTGCCTTCGGTTTGTTCTACCGCGTATATCTTATAGCCTTCGTTGCGCAGTTGGGCAATGGCTTCGGCGGCGGTGGCATAGCGCTCCCAGTGAACGGTTTCTTCCGAGCCGAGCGCGGTTTTTTTGATCTCCTTGTGCGGAGGATAGGCTGTGTACCCGCAAATGCAGATGCCCTGCAACAAAAACGCGTCGGCGGTACGGAATACGCTGCCCACGTTGTAAGCGCTACGGATGTTTTCCAGTATGGCCACGACCGGCATTTTTTCGGCCTCGCGGAAATCCTGAGGCGACTTACGGTTCAATTCATGCATGCTCAGCTTGCGCATGCTGTAAAGATATTGGTTAGTGACAAAAACCGTATAAATACGGGTAGAAGGCCATGAACACCCTTCGTATCTTAAGACCGATAAAGGCAACACATTATGCGTGAGCTGACCTCCCTGCATTTTGCAAAACATTTTAGAGACATCATGGAAAAAACCAGCGACGACCGGTTTTGCTTCGTGCTCGGTTCCGGTGCATCCGTGCAATCCGGCATACCCACTGGCGCAAAGCTGGCGGCAAAATGGCTTGGGGAACTGAAGGAGAACTTTTGGACAGACAAGCACGATGAATGGGTAAAAGAAAAAAATATCAGTACCGATAAACCTGGAGAACATTATTCAGAGATCTTCAAAAGACGATTCGAGATACACCCGCAGGAAGGCTATGATGAGTTGAACAGGCTGATGGAAAATGTTACGCCGAGCTTCGGCTACTCTGTTTTATCGCAATTGCTGGAAACTAAGAACAATGTGGTCATCACCACCAATTTCGATGCGCTGATAGAAGAAGCGCTGTACTCTTTTTCCATCAAACGGCCGTTGGTGTGCGGACATGAATACCTTGCGCCATTTGCCAAAATATCCAATAGCCGCCCGTTGATCGTGAAGATTCACCGCGACAGGCAATTGAACCCATTTAACAATCCGGGCGAGATAGAGCGGATCAAAGAAGAATGGGTTTCTGTGCTGAACACAATTTTTACCCAGTGCATCCCGGTGTTTATAGGATATGGGGGCAATGATGGAAGTTTGATGGGTTACCTCGAAAACATTCCGAAGTTCAGCAATTTATTTTGGTGTGATTTGAAGCTGGAAAACCTTAAACCGGAAGTATTGGAGTTGATTGAAAGGCATGAGGGAAAATTTGTAAAGATCGACGGCTTCGATGAGCTGATGTTCGATATATTTTCCGTGTTAAGCTATCCAACGCTGGACAGCAAGTTGGTAGAAACCGCGCACAAAAGAGCAACCGCGTATGCCAATACCATCAAAACCATCAGCGAGTCAAAATCCAAATCACTCATAAAAGAAGATAAAACGAATGCTGAAGAATTAGAGCGGAAGATCAAGGACACCGACTCGTGGCTATCCTATTATTTTAAAGCGGCAGCAGAGAAGGACATCAACCAGAAACAAAAAATCCTCGAAGATGGCCTTGCAAAGTTTCCCGAGGACTGTGGCATGAACGAATGCTATGCAATGTTCCTGTATGAGGACAGATATGATTATAAAGGCGCGGAAAAATATCTTAAAAAGGCCCTCCACATCAATCCCGAAGACGACCGTGCGATTGCCAGTTATGCAAGGTTCCTGCATTTTATCAAAAAGGACTATTCCAATGCCGAAACATATTATAAGAAACTTATCGGCAAGCCTATCACTTTCGCTGGCGTACACGCCAATTATGGAACTTTCCTGGTAGATGTGAAGCGGGATTATCAGAACGCAGAGAAGCATTTTGAAATCGCAGTAAGCGCCGAGCTCGAGAACGGCGAGATCTACGGTACCTATGCTGATTTTTTGTACAAAACCAAATCAGACTATTCCCGGGCCGCCGAGTTTTACGAGAAAGCTGTAACCCGAAGCCCGGATGCCATCAGTTGCAACCTCAATTATGCAGGATTGCTGCTTGCAACTAATAAAAAGGACCAGGCCGTCAAATATCTCAAGCGGATACGTGACATCTGCTTCGCCAATGGAGAGGCAATCAAGCTGGAAAAAGAACGCGGGATGCAATGGAAAAACGAAATGGCGGTCGAATTGGCTTTTTACGAATACGCCCATTACCCCGGGTTGTTTATCGACGCCAAAGCCAGGATCAGGGATTTAATTGTAAGAGGATTTCGTTCATTGACCTGGAATTTGCAGCCAAACATCGAACAAGCCAAAAAAGACAACCATCCGGAACCGGAAAGCCTGCAACTGTATGCCGACATCATTACCAAGGACATCCCCATTCCGCCCGATTTCTAACCAATATATTTAGATATTCACATTTACGGATTCAGCCTCCCCGGCAAGGACAAAGTATTTATTTTCGCCGCATTGTGAAGACAGCTACCGCAGATACACCCCTGATGCAACAACACCGGGCCATTAAACAAAAATACCCGGATGCCATATTGCTGTTCAGGGTGGGTGATTTTTATGAAACCTTCGGCGAAGACGCCGTCATCGCCTCCCGGGTACTGGGCATCACCCTTACCAAACGCAATAACGGCGCGGCATCCTCCTCGGAACTGGCGGGCTTCCCCCACCACGCATTGGATACCTACCTGCACAAGCTGGTAAAAGCCGGCTACCGCGTAGCCATTTGCGACCAGCTCGAAGACCCCAAAACGGTCAAAGGCATTGTAAAACGCGGCGTTACGGACATGGTAACGCCAGGCGTTGCCGTAAACGATAAGCTGCTGGAGCATAACAGCAACAATTTCCTGGCCGGCATTCATTTCACTGAAACTTCGCTCGGCATAGCCTTCCTCGACATATCCACCGGCGAGTTCTTTGTGGCAGAAGGCAATACGGAATACCTTGACAAGTTGCTGCAAACCCTTAAACCGGCCGAAGTAGTATTTCAACGGCAGTTCCAGAAACAATTCAAGGAAACCTTCGGGCACAAGTTCTATACCTATACTTTGGAGAGCTGGATATTCGACGAGGCCTATACCACCGAATGCCTGCTCAAACATTTTCAAACCCAATCGCTCAAGGGCTTCGGAATAGAAGACCTAAGGACGGGCATTGTTGCGGCGGGGGCCGTACTGCAATACCTGAAAGATACCGAGCATCCCAACCTGCAACACGTTACTTCCATCCAGCGCATCGACCGGCACGACCATTTGTGGATGGACCGTTTTACCATTCGCAACCTGGAGCTGCTGGCCAGCCCCACGGATAGCGGGCTTACGCTGCTGGGCACGCTGGACAATACCGTTTCACCCATGGGTGCCCGCATGCTGAAACGCTGGCTGGTAATGCCCTTGCAGGACATCGCCCGCATTAATGAAAGACTGGACATGGTTGAGTTCTTTGTCAAGGATGCGGAGCTGCGCGTGGGCCTTTCGCAACGCATCAAGGCCTGCGGCGATGTGGAACGCCTGGTAAGCAAGATCCCGATGAAAAAGATCAATCCCCGGGAACTGGTGCAGGTGGCAAAGGGATTGCAACAAATAGATCACATCAAGGAAACCTGCCTGACTACCGGTCATGCATACCTGCAAAAGCTCGGCGCAATGCTGGACCCCTGTTCTTTTATCGCCGCTAAAATATTCAGGCAGGTAGTGGAAAGTCCGCCGGTGCTGGCAGCAAAGGGCGGGCTCATTTGCGACGGAATTCACGAAGAGCTGGACAAGCTGCGCAGGATTGCATCCGGCGGAAAAGAATATTTGCTGGAGCTGCAACAGCAGGAAGCAAATTCCACCGGCGTATCCTCGCTCAAGATCGGCTTCAACAATGTGTTCGGGTACTACCTGGAAGTAACCAATGCGCACAAGAACAAAGTGCCGGCAACCTGGATACGCAAGCAAACTCTGGCCAATGCAGAACGCTACATTACGCCCGAGCTAAAAGAATACGAAGAAAAAATAACCGGCGCCGAAGAAAAGATATTGCAGATAGAGCTGGAGCTGTATGAAAAATTGCTGCAGGAACTGGAGGCATACATTCATCCCATGCGGCAAAACGCACAGGTGTTGGCCATACTCGACTGCCTGGTATGTTTTGCGAACAATGCATTGCAATACAACTACCGCAAACCGCAACTGCACGAAGGATTGGAACTGCAATTGCTGCAAAGCCGCCATCCTGTTATCGAGCGCAACCTTCCGCCTGGCGAATCTTATATCGCCAACGATATCTTACTGGACCCCGGCAGCCAGCAGATCATCATCCTCACCGGCCCTAATATGAGCGGTAAAAGCGCGCTGCTAAGGCAAACCGCGTTGTTGACATTAATGGCGCACATCGGCAGCTTTGTACCCGCGGAAGAAGCAAGGATCCCATTGACGGATAAGATATTCACCCGCGTGGGCGCATCGGATAATTTAAGCGGGGGCGAATCCACTTTTATGGTGGAAATGAATGAAACCGCCAGCATCATCAACAATATATCCGTGCGCAGCCTTATCCTGCTCGACGAAATCGGGCGGGGCACTTCTACCTACGATGGTATTTCCATTGCCTGGAGCATTGCCGAATACCTGCACCAATCGAACTTCAGGCCCAAGACGCTTTTTGCCACGCATTACCACGAATTGAACGAGCTGGAAAATAAATTCCCGCGCATCCGCAATTACCACATCAGCAATAAAGAGATCGGCAACAAGATCATATTCCTGCGCAAGCTGGAGCCTGGCGGCAGCACGCACAGCTTCGGCATTCACGTGGCGCGCATGGCGGGCATGCCACAATCGCTCATTCAACGCGCCAATGAGATCCTGAAGCAATTAGAGGAAAAACACGTGGACGAGCAAGCCGGCGAAAAGATCAAAAAAGTAAGCGCACCTAAATTACAGCTCTCCATTTTCGACGCGCACAGTCAAACCTTCAACGAGATCAGGGAACTGCTGGAGGGATTGGACATCAACCGCCTCACACCCGTGGAGGCGCTGTTGAAGTTGCAGGAGATCAAGGATAAGATCAGGTAAGAGATGGTGGTTGGTGAGTGGTGAGTTGACTGTTAGCCGCATCGTTCACGAAAAAAGAAAATACTGTTGTGCCGTAGTTACGCTCCGATCTGAACAGGGGGAAGCTTTTATAATCGTTACGCGGCGTATGCTCCAGCACAAACCATCCTCCCGGCTTCAATAATTTTTTCTGAACGATGATCTTAGGAAGGTCATCGATATTGGTGAGCGCATACGGAGGACCGGCAAAAATAAAATCGAATTGCTGGTTGCATTGCACGAGATAACGGAACACGTCGAGGCGCAGCACATTGAAATTGGTAAACTTCAACTCTTCCGCGGTTTTTTTAATGAAGGCGTGCATGGCAGGATCTTTCTCAACAACAGTAATATCCGCAGCCCCCCGCGAGGCCAGCTCGTAACTGATACTGCCCGTTCCGCCGAAAAGATCGAGCGTTTTGATGCCTTCAAAACCCAATTGGTTCTGCAGGATGTTGAATAATCCTTCCTTGGCAATGTCCGTGGTTGGCCTGGTATGCGGCATCTTGTTCGGTGGGTTGATGCGCCTTCCTCCCGCTGATCCGCTGATTATACGCATAAAGCCATCTTCAGGAGTGGTGAAAAGAAATGGGCGGGCAAGGGATTGAAATTAGCGGAAACATTATCCGGCATTGCGTCCATGCTGCAATGCAAAAAATATTTTTTGATCTCGGTCAGCAATACGGAATCTTCCTGCACATACCCACTCAGCACCAGCAAGGCTTCTTCGGGTGATAGTTCCAGTTGCCTGCAAATGTTCAGCAGGTAATACACAGCGTCTTCCGCCACCTGGTAGCTAAAGCTTTGCACCAGTTGCAACTTTGTTTTCCTGTACACCGACACCAGCATGGTATCGGGATAAAACAATACGAACACCAGCGGCTGGTGGTCGTCGGTTTCCGGCGGATAATTTTTCAGCGCGCAAAGCCAGAGCGTGTAAATATGCCAGTATCTGCCTGCGGTAAATTTTTGCTGGAACAGGCTGTGCACGTCGGCCGCCACCCTGTAAATATTGTGCGCGGGATGCCGCGGAATTTTTTCGCTTAAGATGAGGCCCTTTGCAACGGTGCCGTGCGCCAATTCTATCAGGTCGCGGTTAATTTCAAGATCGAAGGATTGATCGGGGACCAGCTGGCTTTCGGGAAAATTATACAGCACCGCCGCTTCTTTGAACTGGCTTTGCAGCAAGGGATCCGCATCGATGATGATCCGAAGTTTTTCAGAAAGGCTTTTACTGTCGGGGCCGGGCAACACATAGTATTTAGCGTCCAGCACCTCACGGCCTTGCTGGTTCAGCACCAGGTAGCTCATGCCGTGCGGGCTCACTTCCATCAGCAAAAGGCTTTGCAGCAGGCGGTCCTGCGGTACTTCCTCATGCTCAATATAAAATGCAGGCCTTATCATTATGAGGCGCAATAATACTATAATTTGTCCAAAGCGTTTTGCCGGCCCGCCGTTTGGGAAAAACCACCGATTACGAACCGAAACTTGTTTTAGCTTCGCAGTTTTTTCACCTAATGGCAACAGTTAGCACACCAGCCAGTTTGCAGGTAAACATCAGCAACCGCCAGATACTCAAGCTGGCCATGCCGATCAGCTTTGCACTGCTGGTGCCGCAGATCAATTTCATCACCAATAATATCTTTCTCGGAAGATTGGGGGTTGAAGAACTGGCCGCGGCAGGCATTACCGGCGTGTACTATCTCATTTTCGCGGCCATTGGCTTTGGGCTCAACAATGGATTGCAGGCGTTGATCGCGCGCCGCGCCGGTGAGAACAGGCCCTCGGACATCGGCAAATTGTTTTCGCAGGGCGTGCGCATCGCATTGCTCATCGCGGCTCTTGGCATAGTGCTCACCTACACCGTTGCGCCGCTGATATACCGCGAGGTGCTGGCAGAAAGCTCGCGGGAACAAATGGTGATCGACTTCCTGAAGATCCGCATATGGGGACTGCCCTTCCTATTCATTTACCAGATGCGCAATGCCTTGCTGGTAGGCACCAACCAAAGCAAATACCTGCTGGCCGGCACCATTGCGGAAACAGTGGCCAATATCTTCTTCGATTACGGACTGATATATGGAAAGCTTGGCATGCCCGAACTGGGTTTTAACGGAGCGGCCTATGCTTCCATCATTGCCGAGTTTACGGGCATGATGGTGGTGTACCTGGTGATATACGCCAAAGGCATCAGCAAAAGATTTTCATTGTATTCCGGCATGAAGTACGATAAGGCCAATACCCGGCTGATACTCGTGCAATCGTCGCCATTGATACTGCAACATGCCATCAGCGTAATAAGCTGGGAATTCTTTTACATACTCATCGAGCACCATGGAACGAGGGACCTGGCCATATCCAACACCATGCGCAACATATTTGGCTTCTTCGGCGTGTTTACCTGGGCCTTTGCGGCCACCGCCAATACCATGGTGAGCAATATCATCGGGCAGGGCATGCAGGAACGGGTGATAGAGCTGATCAAAAAAATTGCATGGATAAGCTTTAGCTTCATCCTGGTGGTGTTCCTGCTATTGAATGTTGTTCCTTCCTTGTTCTTATCGATATATGGGCAGGACAGGGAGTTCATTACAGCGGCCATTCCTGTTATGCGCGTGGTATCGTCTGCGCTGGTGTTGATGTCCTTCTCAACGGTATGGCTAAATGCCGTGGTTGGCACCGGTAATTCAAGGGCAAACCTCATTATTGAACTGATAACGCTGGTAATGTATGGCTCCTACATTTACCTTACACTGGAAGTGTTCAGGCTGTCTATCGTAATAGGCTGGATGTCGGAATGGGTGTACTGGGGTTGCTTGTTCGGGATGTCGTATTGGTATATCAAAAGCGGCAGGTGGAAAAATAAAAAGATATAATTACCTGATCTCGTTTAGCAACTGCTGGCCTTCTCTTTTTATTCTTGCATCGTCCTCGATCTTATTGGGAATGTTTTGCAACCGCGTGAGCATGTCGATGGCCTTGTTCTTTTCATGATTGCGGCGATAGGCTTTCGCCAATTCCAGGTAATTGATGGAAAAGCCGGGTTGCAGCGACAGGCTTTTTTCATAATACTTAATGGCATCCTGCAGCGATGCTTTCGGCAGGCCCCCGAACATAATGCGCGCCATCGTGCGTTCCAGGCTATTGAGGTTGCTTACTTCGTAATGCCATTTGCCCAATATATGATAGGCCTTGAAGCTATTGGGATCGTACTTGAGCGTATTTTCTGCGTACAGCTTGATATCGTTTACATACTGGATCTTTTCCTTGCCGCCGGTAAGCATGGCCATACGGCCCATGGCCACGGCCATTACAAAATTGGCTTCGGGTGAATAGGGATTTATTTTAATCGCCGATTCGGCGTAGGCCTTGGCCTGGCGAAAGTAATCGGACTTAATGCTTTTGTCGGTCTGCCGGTGCCCGATGCGGCTGCAAAGGTCGCTTGCCTTGCAAAGGGCCGCGAGGTGAGTGGGTTGTATTCGCAGTACCTCTTTGTATTTGAGCAGGGCATCGGCTTCGCGAAAAGCATATTCCAACCGCTCCGCTTCCCGTATCAATGTTGCAACATCCTGCGTAACAGCTTTAATAGGGAGAACCAGTAACAAGCAGATCCAGAGGTATTGTGTAGCCGCTTTATTCATCAAAAATCTTTCTCATGCTTACGCCCACCTTTCCTTGCAAATTTTCAATGGGCGGTTGCAATTTATATATCGAAATGTGCACTTCGCGCACCTGCGGATATTCGTGCTTTATCTTGCGTATGATACCCTCGCATACTTTTTCCAGCAATTCGGCAGGCGCCTGCATACGCTTCCTGACAATCGAAAACAGGTCTTCGTAGCTTACTGTATCGTGAATATTCTCAAATTTATGGTCTTTCTCTTCGTATTTAACGTCCAGATTCACCTCATAATTGTTGCCGGTTTTGTGCTCTTCCTGGTACAAGCCATGGTAGGCATGCATAACAAGCTGATGCAGGTGAACAGTAACCATAGTTAATGCCTTCAGGGCAAAGACAATATATAAATTAATCCCTAAAAGGTATATTAATTATTTCAGCGGGGAGCACCGGCCGTTACCGGGCGCAAGGGTATGGCTGGAGTTCAAAACTAATTTACATGGTGTTGGTTCACCTGCACCAGCATCCGGTCCTGCGGGTTTAAATGAGAAACCCATTCGGCCACGCAGTTGGCGTTACGTTGATTTCTTTTGACGCAGCCCTTTAAATATTCTTTCAGTTGTATGGCCAGGAATAGCGGCATCGCATACCGGGTAGAGGCTTCTACTATGTAGTGCATCGAGGATTGCGCGCACCAGACGATCTGTGGGGTTGGCATCTGATAGGATTTTAGGTTTAAGGTTTATACTTACAGTAAGTTCCGACGTATTAAAATTATTTCATAAGTAAACCGCGTAACCGGTGTAAATAAACGTAATAAACAATTACAACTGATTAATCGGAAAACTCAATAACATATTGTTGACGAAAACTAAAAATGTTTTCGAAAGGCTTTCCCATACCTTTTACAACTGCCAATCAACTTAATAACAGGAACAGCGCATTTACACGCTCACGGGTTTCATGCGCGGCACCAGGAAGTGCATTACCACCCAGGCGATGAGGTAGGCGCCGCCGCAAATGATGAACATGACCTGGTACCCGGTTTGAATGGTTCCAAGCGCTTTATAATGATCGAATAAAAGACCTGCCGCCCGGGCGATCAGTATCCCGCCCAATCCGCCGGCCATGCCCCCGATGCCCGTTACAGAACCCACCGCAGCCTTGGGAAACATATCGGAAACTGTAGTAAAAATGTTGGCGCTCCATGCCTGGTGGGCAGCGGCCGCAAAGCCGATAATGAGAACGGCAAACCACATGCTGGAGTCGCCGGCCAATTGCGCGAAAACAACAGGCAATACGCAAAACGCATAGATCAGCATAGAGGTTTTACGGGCCCTGAATACAGGCCATTCATTTTTTATCAGCCGCATGGGAAGCCAGCCTCCAAAAACGCTGCCTATGGATGCAATGATGTACACAAGTGCTACCGGCACGGCCAGGTCGTCTTTCGTAAGGCCATATTCGGCATTCAGGAACTTCGGCAGCCAAAATAGATAAAACCACCATATCCCATCCGTAAGGAACTTGCCAACGGCAAAAGCCCAGGTTTGCTTGTAACCAAAAAGCCTTCCCCACGAAATCTTACGCGTGGGTTCACCCTGTGCTCCCGCAACCGCTACCGCCTCGTCGGTATCGCTGTGTATATAGTCGAATTCCGCTTTGCTTAGCCTTTTCTGTTTCCTGGGTACTTCATACAGCCAGAACCAAAAGATCAACCAGATCAGC
This sequence comes from Chitinophagaceae bacterium, assembly GCA_035628135.1. GTDB lineage: Bacteria > Bacteroidota > Bacteroidia > Chitinophagales > Chitinophagaceae > DASPKM01. Next base: position 192,267 of record DASPKM010000009.1, read on the forward strand.
CCAACGGCGCCCGTAATAAAAAATGCACTGCGCCAGCCCCATTCCTGGGCAATGAACGGTACGGTAAGCGGGGCAATGATGGCGCCGATGTTGGAACCTGAATTGAAAATGCCGGTAGCCAATGCCCGCTCCTTCTTCGGAAACCACTCCGCGGTAGCCTTGATGGCTGCGGGAAAGTTGCCGGCCTCCGTAACGCCCAATGCGGCACGCGCTACAAAAAAGCCTGTGGTGGTCCTTATCAGGGCATGGCCCATTGCCGCAATGCACCAGAGCAACAACGACAAGGCATACCCGATCTTGGTACCCGTTTTATCAATCAGCCGGCCCACGCCAAACATCGCTATGGCATAAGACAATTGGAAGGCGATGGTTAAATTGGAATAATCCGTCTCGGTCCATTTGAACTCCGGGACAAGATAATCTGTCACTACCAGCGAGATCACCTGCCTGTCGAGGTAATTGATGGTCGTTGCAAAAAATATAAGCGTGCAGATGGTCCACCTGTATTTTCCTATGGCTTGTGACATGGTGAAGTTTGATTTATTGGAAGCAGCTTTTACCAATTAAAGTATCGCTTCGCATTATGATAGCAGATATCCTGTATGATTTTTCCGTTCCATTCCATATCGTCCGGCAGCTCGCCATTTTCTATTTCCTCTCCGAAAAGATTGCACAACAACCTGCGGAAATACTCATGTCGCGGATAAGATAAAAAGCTCCTCGAATCGGTGAGCATGCCTACGAACCTGCTCAGCAATCCCATGTTCGACAGGGCATTGATCTGTTTGATCATGCCATCCTTCTGGTCGAGGAACCACCACGCAGACCCAAACTGCACCTTGCCTGCAACCGAACCGTCGTTGAAATTACCGATCATGGTTGCCATCAGCTCATTGTCTGCGGGATTGAGATTGTAAATGATGGTTTTTGCGAGGCGGTCGTTCGCATCCAGCCGGTCGAGGAATTTTGCAAGGGATGCACCCTGGCTGAAGTCGCCGATGGAGTCCCAACCAGTGTCAGCGCCGAGGCGGCGCATCATGCGCGAATTGTTGTTGCGCAATGCGCCCAGGTGAAATTGCTGCACCCATCCTTTCTCGTGGTCCCATAATGCAAACTGGTACAACATGGCCGATTTGAATTGCAGCCTTTCTTTCTCCGTGAGTTGACTGCCGCCGCGCGCCTTGTTGAATATGTTTTTTATTTCCTGGTCGGTATAATCTGCTGCATATACTTGTTCCAATCCGTGATCGGAAACGGAGCAGCCCATCTCAGCAAAAAAATCATGTCGATTTTTCAATGCGTCGAGGTATGCGCCATACGAGCCGATAGCTATGCCCGATACGGCTTCCAGTTTGCTGACATACGCATTGAATGCGGCGGGATCATCTGCATTCATGGCCTTATCGGGACGATAAGCGGGCAATATCTTTATTTCGAACCCATCATCTTTTATTTTTTTATGATGGTCCAGCGGGTCGATGGGGTCATCGGTAGTGCACACCACTTTTACCTTCATGCGGCGCAGCAATCCGCGCACGGAATATTCGGGCGTTTGTAATTTCGCCGTGCAGCAGTCGTAAATTTTTTTTGCGCTGTTGGCGTTCAACAGCTCGTGTATATTGAAATACCGCTGCAGTTCCAGGTGCGTCCAATGGTACAATGGGTTGCGAAGCGTATAAGGAACGGTCTCTGCCCATTTTTCAAATTTTTCATAATCGCTCTTATCACCGGTGCAATAGCTTTCGTCTACGCCATTGGTGCGCATGGCCCTCCATTTGTAGTGGTCGCCGTACAACCACACCTGGGTAAGATTTCTAAAATTGATGTCGTTTGCAATCTGGTCGGGCGGAAGGTGGCAATGATAATCTATGATGGGCATTTGCGCCGCATACTCATGGTAGAGCCGTTGTGCTGTTTTCGTGCTGAGCAAAAAATCCTGGTCGGCAAATTTTTTCATCTGGGCAGTAGGTCGTTTAATATTGCTTTTGGCTTTTCAAAATACAGAATTCTATTATTCACTTGTGAGCATTCTTCGCAATTCATTATTCTATTTTATCTACAGCGATATGCCGCGCTTCCAGGGAATAAAATCTTCCTGCCCATTGCGCACGGCACTTACTATTTCTTCGCCGCTGGCCACGCGTATTACGTAGTCCAGTATGCGTGCTCCCGCTTCCTCGATGGTCTCCACACCCTCTATAACGGGGCCGGTATCCACATCGATAATATCGCGCATCCGTTTGTACAATGCGGTGTTGCTCGAAATTTTCACAACCGGCGTTATGGGATTGCCCGTGGGCGTTCCGAGGCCGGTGGTAAACAGCACTATGTTGGCCCAGGAACCTACTTCGGCGGTGGTGGATTCTACATCGTTGCCGGGCGTGCACAACAGGTTGAGCCCAGGCTTTGTTACAGGCTCGGGATAATCCAGCACGGCCACTACGGGCGAAGTGCCACCTTTTTTTGCAGCGCCGGCTGATTTAATAGCGTCCGTTATCAATCCATCCTTGATATTTCCGGGCGATGGGTTCATATCGAACCCGGAGCCTGACGCAATTGCGCGTTGGTTGTACACCTTCATCAGGTTACCGAAGCGCTGCGCGGTTTCTGTATCGATGCAGCGGTCGCTTAGTTCCTGCTCTACGCCGCAGAGCTCGGGAAATTCAGAAAGCACCACAGAACCGCCCAATGCCACCAAAAGGTCCGAAGTATAGCCGATAGCAGGATTGGCGGAGATACCCGAAAACCCGTCGGAGCCGCCGCATTCAAGGCCAATGCATATTTTGCTGAGGGGCGCAGGCTCTCTTTTACATCGATTGGCCTGCACGAGTCCAGCAAATGTTTGTCGAATGGCCTGCGACAGCAGGTCGGACTCCATTCCTATTTTCTGCTGCTCGAGTATGTAGAGCGGTTTATTGAAATTGGGATCGCGTTTCTGAATTTGTTCCTGCAGTATCGTCACCTGTGCATTCTGGCATCCCAGGCTTAGCACGGTGGCGCCTGCCACGTTGGGATGTGTGATGTAACCCGCCAGCAAACCGCACAATGCCTCTGCATCCTGTCGCGTGCCGCCGCAACCGCCGGTGTGCGAAAGAAACTTAATGCCGTCAACGTTGGGGAATATACGCTGTTCGCGGACAGTGTGCGCTTCTGTTGCAACAGGGGCGCGCAGCAATTCATCTACACTGCTGCCCGATTTGTACATTTCTATAAGCTGGCTGGCTTGCATGCGATAGGAATGATGCCTGCCATAACCCAGACCATCTACCAGCGCTTCCTTCAATACTTCCAGGTTCCTGTTCTCGCAAAACACCAGGGGTATTACCAGCCAGTAGTTGGCTGTGCCCACCTTGCCATCCGCACGGTGATAGCCCATGAAAGTTTTGTTTTTCCATTTGGATACATCGGGAATGTTCCATCCTGTTTTGCGGTCTGCGATATGAAAATCGCTCGAGGCATGCTTTACATTGGAAGTAGTGATAAGCCCTCCGCTGTGTATGTTTTCCTGGGCCTTGCCTACCAGCACGCCGTACATAATGATGGGATCGCCTTTTTGCAATTCCCTTGTAACAAATTTGTGCTTGGCGGGAATATTATCGTGCAGCATTATTTCGGTACCATTGTAGGCAATGCGCTCGCCCCTGTTAAGGTTTGACAGGGCCACCAGTACATTATCGTCCGGATGAACTTTTACAATGTTCCTTTTCATATTTGCACCAATACTCTTTGTACCTGCGCATTTTCAAGAACAGTGCGGGCGCCCTTGTTCATCAATGCGTGCAGCTTGTCGGTTACCGCCCCTGCAAAACCCGGAAGCGCATTCAGGTCTGTTCCCCAAAAACCGGTATCGCCCAGCACCTCTTCCACCAGTTGCGGAACATTGAAATTATTCCATTTATGGTAAAAATCCGCGGCCTTATCATCCTCTATGGGGTAATACGCGCCATTGAGTTGTCCAAAGTATTTATTGCCTTCCTGCTTCACCCCTTTCATAAACAATAGCCAGGCGGCAAATCCTATACAGAAAAGCTCCGGCGGGTTAACGGCGGTGCGGTAATGCTGTAATAGCATGGGAAGGTTGCGCATCCTCATTTTAGAGCTGTACTGAACGGTTATGTTGATCCATTGGTGGCGGATGTGCGGGTTGCGAAAACGGTCCAGCACGCTGGCCCCGAACGCACGCGCTACGGACGGCTCAATGGCATAAGGAATGACAGGCGCGAGCTCGTGCAGCATCAGGCTTTGAACGAAGGATGATAATTGTTTATCGTCCATGGCCTGCTTTACCGTATCGAAGCCTGCGACGAATGCGAGCCCGCAGCTTAGCGTGTGCGTGCCGTTGAGCAGGCGAAGCTTCAATTCCCTGTAAATATCGATGTCGGGCTCTATGATCACGCCTTCATCTGCCTGGCAAAAAGAAAGCACCTGTTTAACATATTCATCTCCTTCGATTGCCCATAACCGGTATACCTCTGCCGTGGTCAGCAATTGATCGTGGTAACCCAGTTCGCGCTCCAGCATTTCACGGTCCTGCTGCGAAGGTTTGCCGGGCACGATCCTGTCGACTAAAGAACTGCAGAAATGATTAGCTTCTTCCAGCCACTCTATAAATGCATCGGGCAATCCATTGAGGTGTGCGAGCTCCAGCACGATGGATTCGAGCTTTCTTCCATTGTCCGGTATCAGTTCTGTGGGAATGATGACCATGCCGCTTTGCGGGCTGCCGTTAAATGCCTGGTAACGTTCGTACAGGAAGGAAAGCAATTTACCTGGGAACGAAACCGGCGGATGACGCCGCACGTCATCGTTCACCAATTGTATGCCTACTTCGGTAGTATTGGAAATGATCACCTGCATATTCGGATCGTGCGCGCATTCCAGTATTTGGTCCCATTCATCTTTTGCGCTCAATACCCGGCTAATGGATGAGTTGATAATGTTCTCTTCGGCTTTTGTTCCATTTTGCAGCCCGCGGACGCAGAGCGTGTACAATCCATCCTGCTTATCGAATGCAGTAGTGTCTCCATGGTCGGTAGATTTTACCACGACTATCCTTCCATTGAAAATGCCGAGGCGGTTGGCCTTGTCGATGAAATAATCGGGCAGCCCGCGCAACAGCACACCCGTTCCGAACTGCAGCACCTTCTCGGGCAGTTCGAACAGCTCATCGGGTGGTATCACCACGACCGCTGATTGGATGTTCTTTAAAGTATAACGTGATAAAAACATAACCTACGATTGAATTACTTAATAACGGCCCGCTCAGGATACCAGCGACCTTTGAATACCCACTGCGCATCGATATTGCCAGCATCGGGCGAGCCGGGCGCCGATGCAAGATTGTTCGCATGCCATGGATAATCGCCGCCCTGCCGGTGGCAGTTATAATAATACACGCGGTTGCCCCACAAAATGGTGTTATTGGTGGGCACGCGGTAAATATCCTGGTTGGCCATATTAGCCGCAAATGTGCAATTGACCAGATAAAACTGTGCATCGCGGTGATAGCGGCCTAATCTAAAACCATCATATCCCTTGAAGCTGCAGTTTTTCAAAACCGTCTTTGAATCTTCGTGCTTCGATCCATCGTGCCAGATGGCGGCGCTGCCGGTATGCGCAATGAATTCGCAGTTCTCGGCGTAGGCCCATCCGCGAGGGCAGTAAAAATCAACGCCGCCCTCCATGATGCAATCCTTGAAATAGAACATGCCGTTGTCAACATTCCATGGACTTACCGTATCGCCACCGTAAGCTTTGAAATGGCAATTGATGGCCTTAAGCCTCGTTGCATTCATGGTGCGCAATGCCATCTGGTGGCTCGACATGCCGATCTTCTTTTGTCGGTTAATGGTGTCCGTTACACAGGGTATGGTAAAGTCCTGTTTCCAATCAAAGCCGAAATTGTTCGTAACGGTCAGGTTTTGCAGGGTAATGTCATTGCCGTCCACGTTCATGGTGGCCACGCCCCAGTCGTCGTTGTGCAGGCACCGCCATTGGTCCCTGGCGATGGATTGTGCAATGATGGTATGGTCCCTGTCTTCGCCCAAGAAAATGATATTGTGTTTTTCGATGTATAGCTTCTCGTTATAAACGCCTTTTTTTATGAAGATCACCCTTGGTCCGGCAGCTGAATCCGGCAAGCTGTTGATGGCAGCCTGGATCGATCTGTAATCGCCCTTACCATCCGCCGAAACAGTGATCCGCTTTTGCGCGTGCATATCTTGCCGGCAAATGAACAATCCCAACAGCACACTGGCCCATATCGTAACCGTCCTGCTCATTATTTTTTGCGGCTCATTGCCAGCAGCCACTTCACCAGCCCCTCGCCTGCCTTGTAATTGTCGTAATCGGCGGGCAGCCTTCTTCCATCCACGTATTCATTGTACAGCCAGGGATCGCCGATGGCGAACACCAGGCCCTTGCCATATTTGGCCGCGGCCATTATCACGTGGCCGTTATCTGTAAGAATCGGCTCCGCCGGCTTATTGATCCTAAGCGTGGCCAGTTCCTTTATGAAAATCTTTTTGGTGTTTTTGAAGACCGCATTGTTGCTGATGTCGAATGCGCCCTGTTCGTATTGGTTATTGATGACCTGGTGAAAATTATCTGTATTGAATTGAATGCCGAACCGCGCAGCCAGTTGATTAAAATGTTCGAACTCGGCATTGTTCATGTCATTGCCCATTAATACCAATACACCGCCGGCCTTTACCCAATCCGCGATGGCGCTGGTATGCTGCGGTTGGATGAAGTGCGGGTCCGCTGTTTCTTTTTTCGTATCGGGGTCAACAATGATGTACACATCGGCCTTGCGAAGGTTCTCCGCATCAGGCGCTGTTTCCAACGAAGTAGTGTTTGCGCCGTGTATGCGGAATATATCGCCCAGCATGGCGAAGCCGCTATTGGTTTTATCGTCCCATGTATAATGGTAGCGCACATTGGCGCCGGTAGCGTCTTTCTTCCATTCGTTGTTGAAATAAGTGTCCAGCACAATGTTTTTACCCTTGCCGATGGATTGTTTTGGCAGCATTTCCATTTCCACCGCGCATTTGATGAAGGCGCCCATGCCCTTGGGATCGTTTACGATCACCGGTTCGCTCATGTAATATTCAAAGCTGCCATCGCGGTAGGGATTGCCGCCCAGGCCTGATACAGCTACCGTTCCTTTCAGGTTGGTGCGACCTTCGGAATCTGTTTCGATAAATTCTTTTACAATGCCTCCATAAGCCTTGTTAGCGGTTTGCAGGTACGATGCCGGCAGATAGCCTTTGCGCACGCCTTTCGCCAACGTATAAGTGATCATGCAGGAGGCCGAGGCTTCGCGGTAATTTTTGGGTGTCTTTTGTTTGTCTACCACATCGTACCACAAACCTGTTTTGGGGTCCTGGTACGCAGCAATGCCTTTTGCATAGCGGTTCAGTATGCCGATGATGGAATCTCTTCCCGGATGATTTGCCGGAAAGTAATCGAGCACGTCTACCATTGCCATTCCAAACCAGCCCATGGCCCTGCCCCATACATTGGGCGAAAGCCCGGTGGTTTTATCGGCCCAGCGTTGCTGCCTGCTCTCGTCCCAACCGTGGTACAACAGTCCTGTTTTTGCGTCTCTTGCATGGCGCTCCATCAATACAAACTGGCGGGTAATGTCGTTGAACGCGGTGTCCTCGTGGAACAGCATTGCATACTCCGCATAAAATGGCTGGCCCATGTACAACCCGTCGAGCCACATCTGGTAAGGATAGATCTTCTTATGCCAAAAGCCGCCTTCGGATGTGCGTGGGTGTGAGCGGAGTTGCCCGCGCAAAAGGTCTGTAGCTTTCTTATATTTTTCTTTTCCTGTTACACGATACAGGAGTAATAACAACTTGCCGTTGTTGATGTGATCGATATTGTATTCATCGGGCCTATAGCCTTTGATGCTGCCGTCTTCCTGCACGTAAAAGTCCATGCATTTTTGGATGTAGCGGAAGTATTCGCCGTTGCCGGTGGCATTCCAGATGCCTTCGATGCCTTTAAGTATAACACCCTGGTCGTAGCTCCACTTGGCTGGCTGGCCAGGCCTGAGCGCAAAAGAATCTTTCCAGATGTACATGGCGGTAGCTGCCAGCTCCTGCGACCAGTTGCGGCTTGCTTTGCCGGAAGGCAGGGCCTTTACCGAAGGTTTAACCCGGGTTTGCGCGTACGCGAAAGTGGCGATGATCAAGCAGGCTATGGTGACGATCAGTTTCATATACATTTTCATATTCAACTAGTGGCCGGCCAGTGCTTTTTCTGTTGCGCCGAATTCAAAACGTATCTTCTCTTTGGCTTTCGAAGCGTCGGTATCTTTTAATTGGATATTGCTGCTTTTTTCGCCGCTGATGTTCAGCAACAGTTCGGCCTGGTTGTATTGAATGCCATTGAGCACGATGTTCTTGCTGTTATGCACATTCAGTACCGGTTCAGTGTTTTTTGTAACGAGTTTCACATTTAAGAAGCTGATGTCCGTGCCCTCAGTCATGTCCAGCCCGTGCTTTGCCTGTATCACCATATTCTTCATGGAAATGCGCTGCACGTTCATTTCGGGAAGGCCCCGGATGAAGATAGCTTTTTCGGCGCCATTTGCCACTACATTGCTGATCTGGAAATTCCTGAATTGCGGAGTGGCTTCGGTTATGGGTTGCGATTCTACTTTGGGAGGCTCTCTTTTTTCGCCGGTGAGTGCAATGGGGTCTTGTGCCGCATAGTACATATCGAAGAGAATGGCTTCGCCCACGATGTCGCGCATAGTGATATTGTTGATATAGATATTTTCAACAATGCCTCCCCTGCCGCGGGTGGTTTTAAAACGCAGGCCTATGTCGGTGCCGATGAAGGTGCAATCGTTCACATAAATATTCTTTGCGCCGCCGCTCATTTCCGAACCGATCACAAAACCACCGTGCGCATGGTATACGATGCAATTTTTTATCACTACATCCTGCGTGGGCATTGCGCGTTTCCTGCCTTCGGCGTCACGGCCTGATTTAATGCAGATGCCGTCGTCGCCCACATCGAAGGTGCTGTTCTCTATCAGCACATAACGGCAGCTTTCCAAATCGATGCCATCGCCGTTTTGCGCATACCATGGATTTTTTACCTGCAGGTTTCTTACGGTAATGTGCTCGCTCATCAATGGATGCAGGCACCAGGCCGGGGAATTTTGAAATGTTACGCCCTCAAGCAGTATCCTGCTGCATTTGGTGAGCACCAATAAATTCGGGCGGAGAAAGTCTTTTACCTCCTTGTAAAACTCAGCGGTTTTGTCAGGTGCGATCACGCCGGGATTTTTCAGCTTCGATCCTTTGAGTGAGCTTTCAGTGGGATACCATATCTTTTTATCATCGCTTAAAAAGCCGCCTGACGCCAATAATTTTTTCCAGTCGGATTCCGTGAGCTTGTCTTTTTTCACCATGCGCCATGCATCGCCTGCCCCATCGATGATGCCGTACCCTGTAATGCCGATATTGGTGGCATTAGTAGCTGATACAGGTGATTGATTGCGCATTTGCGGAAGTCCTTCCCAATTGCCTTCCACCAAAGAATATTGCGTGAGATCTTCCGTGAATTGCAGTATGGCGTTGCGTTGCAGGTGCAGGTTTACATTGCTCTTTAATACAAGCGGGCCCGTAAGCCACATGCCCGCGGGCACCAGCACTACTCCGCCGCCTTTTTTGTTACACGCATCGATGGCCTGGTTGATGCTATTGGTGTTGAGCGTAATGCCATCTGCCTTTGCGCCGTATTTGACGATACTGAAAGTATCCTTCTTAAACACCGGCAATATTGCCCTGGGTAATTGTTGCTGTGCATGAGCGGCAAGGCTGTAAAATGCCAGCACAGTCAGGCAGGTTTTGATGGCATGCGTACGTTTCATGATAGACTACCTCTTTTTTACGCTGAAAATCAAAACAATTCTACTTACTAATCTGCAAAGCCAGCACTGCTTCCCGGGCTTTTTCTACGCAATCGTTACCGGTAACGATGTCAGTTTAATATCCCGGGTTTTGCGTAAACTCTGTCTTATTAGTAACGGCGTCCATCTGTATCTGGGGAATGGGGCGAAGTACGTGAAAGTCCTTGATATTGGCCCCTGCCTGCGGATTAAAGGCTTTGATCCTTTCCACCAGCTTGCCTGTTCTTTTAAGGTCGAACCAGCGCCATTGCTCTCCAGCCAGTTCCCTGGCGCGTTCATCTAGGATGAAGTCGATGGTTACATCGGCGGCGGTTATGTCCAGCGAATTTGCCGGTTGTCCGGTTATAACAGCCCTGCGGCGGACCAGGTTAATAAGGTTGGCAGCGGTGGCGTTATCGCCCGCCTTGTGTTTTGCTTCAGCGGCCGTGAGGATAATGTCTGCCAGCCTGAAAATATACGCATCGCGGGAGCTTTGCTGCTCCGCAATGGAAGGGCGGGTGGGGTCGAGGAATTTCTTCAATGAAACGAAGTTCGAAGTATTGCGCGGGGTGCCATTGGCATTGTACACGTTGGTGCGGTCGAATATCTCGTACTTACGGCTATCGCGGAATGCGTTTGTTATGGTTTGTTTTGTGATCCAGTGCGCGGTATCGCCGGGATTGAGGGTGAAGCTGGCTTGTCCGCCGGTTGTAAGGTTGCGCTGGTAGGTAGTGGGCGTTGCCCTGTTGCTGAACCATACTTCCTGGAAGCTGCCATCGTACCGCGCATCCCTGGTGTTATCGTACAGGTCTAATAAAAAACGGGTAGGCATCCAGCGGCTGAAGGGACGGCCATAAGCAATGCTCCGCTCCATTCCGGGCCGCACGTCGTATTTCTGCAGGAACATCAGGTGCCCGTTGTTGGCGCCGCGGGGGTGACCACCGGGATAAATAATGGCGCCCGCGGGGCCCGTAAAATCGTTCAGGGTTAAATTGGTTGTATAGTTTACCGCCCAGATCACTTCCTTATTCACGTTACTCGTCATCGACCACAGGTCGGAATACCTTGCCTGCAATTGCAAGCCGTACGAGGTCATTACTTTATTAGCGTAAAAATAGCTGCTGTCATAATTACGTGTTATGAGGAATATTTTAGCTAGAAATGCTTCTGCCGCCGGCTTGGTGACGCGGCCATTATCCGTGGTGGTATTGGGAAGGTTAGGCGCTGCCAGCCGCAGGTCTGCAAGTATCTGGTTGTAAAAACTGTCCACGTGTTTCCTGTTGGCAGTGGTAACGATGCCCTGGGTCTCATCGAGCGTGAAGTGTACGCCGCCCCAGGTTTCTACGATGGTGTAATAATACCATGCGCGCAGCATGCGCAGCTCTGCTTCCCGGATCCTTTGCGTGTTCGCCGGCAATCCTGAATTGCCCACCCGTTTAATGAGCGCATTGCAAAGATTGATGGCAGAATAAAATCGTGGCCATAATGCCCCGATGATGGGATTGGCGGGATTGAGCCCCGTGGTAAATTGCGTGAGCTCGGTATTGGGATCGTCCACTCCGCTCATCCACAGGTCGCTGCTGGCTTCGAACAAATGATAGCCTGCTTCTTTGCCCCAGATCCAACGGTTATAGGTATACGCTGCGTTTACTCCGCTCTCGTATCCTGCGGGCGTATTGAACACGTTGTCAGCTGTTGCGCCACCGGGATTATATTCTGTGAGTTTTTTCTTGCACGATAAAATGCTGAACAGCGCGCAGATCATACAAGCGCCGGCCAGGTATCGGGAAGTCTTTTTCATGTTTTAAATTTTGAATGCTTTAAAAATTCACGTTGACCCCTCCTACTACCAATTCTGTCAAAGGATTGATCAGGCTGCCGCCTCGTTCCGGGTCGTAGTCGCTGACCTTTGCAAACGTGAACAGGTTTTTGCCGGTCACATACATTCTTATGCCTCCAATGCCAAAGCGCGATGTAAATGATGAAGGAACATTGTATCCCAGTGTAATGCTGCGTATTTTCCAAAACGATCCATCGGCATAAGTAAGCGTTGATGAATAGGGCAAGGCCGCAAAGGAGCTGGTGGTGCGGGGCCGGGGAAAATCATTGCTCGGGTTTTCGGTTGTCCAATAGTTCATCACTGCTCCATTTTCACGGCCTGGCAGGTGATAGCGGGTGTAATAAGAATACTCCATGGTTTGTCCCATTCTTGCAAAAATGAACACGTTCAGGTCAAAGGCTTTGTAGCGAAAATCGAGGTTCAGGCTTGCATTCCATTTGGGAACTAGCTGGCCGATCACCTGGCGGTCGGCGGGTGTTATCTTTTTATCACCATTGATGTCGGCCACGCGGATATCGCCGGGGCGCTGTCCATATGTAAGCGCTTCTGTTGAATCGGCGAGTTGCCATATTCCTATTTTGCGGTAGTCGTATGATACCGTCACGGGATAACCGATGAACCATTTATTGGCAACATCGTCTACGCCATTGGCCATGGCTGTTATCTTTTCTTTGTTGGTATAAAAAGTAACGCCGGCATTCAATCCTACATCTTTTTTATCGATGATGGCTGCGTTGAGGCCGATGTCGAGACCGGTATTGCTGGTTTCGCCAACGTTGTCGTACACGTATGATACGCCCGATGTTGGCGGCAATTGTTTAATGGTGAGCAGGTCCGAGGTGCGGGTCTTGTAAAAATCGATGGTACCGGTAATGCGGTTGTTGAGCAAGCCGATATCCAGACCGATGTTGAATGCCCTGGTCTTTTCCCATTTCAGGTTCGGATTGCCCACGGTGTCGCTGAAGGTAAGTCCCAGTGCGGGGTGCTCGCCAAATGCATTGGGGATGCGCGTCAGCGCGGATTGCGTGCGGTACGGGGCGATGGCATCGTTGCCTGTAACGCCGTAGCTGGCTCTCAGTTTCAGGTCGCTGATAGTGGAAGCAGTAGCCATGAACGCTTCATCGCTGATGCGCCATCCTACTGCCACTGCCGGAAATACATCCCATTTATTGCCTTCGCCCAATTTGGAGGAACCATCTGTCCGTACCGTTACCGAAGCCAGGTATTTCCCTTTGAAAGAATAATTGAGGCGTCCGCTGAAAGAAATTAAATTCTCCTTTTGATAACTGCTGCGTACGGTAATGCCTTCGGTTGCGTTTTGCAGGGCATAGAACAATTGCGAGGGAAGGATGAGCCTGTTGCCCTGCGCGCTCACATCTTCAAGTTTATTTTGCAGGTACGAGGTTACGCCGGTCAATGTAAAATTATGATCGTTGATCTCCTTGTTATATGTGAGGATGTTTTCCCAAGTGGTATTGATGCCCGTGGTAGTTGTATAGTTGCCCAGTGAATTGGTGCCGCGCTGCAACAAGGAATTCACGTCGAAGAAAGCGCCCTGCCTGCTGCTGGTGAACAGCAATCCCAGGTTGGAGCGCAATGAAAAGCCAGTGAAGGGCGTAAGTTCTACGTAGGCTACGCCGAATGTGCGGGAAAGATTGGTATTGTTGGTGGCGATGCCCGGTTGTTCATCTATCAACGGATTCCATCGGGCCGCGTCGTTGTTGGGGCTTTTATTCACATTGCCGAGGCTGTCGTAGGGAAGCGAGAAGGGCGCTATTTTACTGGCTTCGTCAACGGGGCTGGTGCGCAGGCTGATGTCGTAGTAAGTAAACTGGAACTGCATGCCGGCCTTTGCAAGCCTTCCCATGTTCTGGTCAACGTTCAGCCTTGCCGAATAACGTTTCATTTCGTCCAGCTTAAAAATGCCTTTCTCACCGTAATAGCTAAGTGAAAAATATACTTTGGTTTTGTCGCTTCCGGCCGCCACGCCTACCTGGTGCTCATGCTGGTTGCCCTGGCGTACGAGCAGGTCTGTGTAATCGGTATTGACGCCATTGTTGATATTGGTAAGTTCCAGCGGGTTGAACAGCAGGTTATCGTTGGCGGGGCTGTTCCAGTTACCGCCCGGGTTGATGCCCGCCAATGTGATCCTCCTGTTTGCCTCTCGTCTTACCGCCACGTACTCGGCGGTGTTCATGTAGCGCGGGTAAAGGTCCAGGTTAGACACGCCGTAATAAGAATTGAGGTTGATCTTGGGTCTTCCAGCGGTGCCCTTGCGCGTGGTGATGATAATGACACCGTTGGCGCCGCGGGATCCATAGATGGCCGTGGACGAGGCGTCCTTCAGCACTTCCAGCGACTGGATATCGTTGGGATTGATGTCCTGGATATTGTTGTATTGAATTCCATCTACGATAATGAGCGGGCCGTTACTGGCCTTCAAGGAGCGGTTACCCCTGATAGTTATATTGATGCCGGAAGAGGCGGAGCCGCTTACGCGGGTAATGTCTGCTCCGGGCAGCTTGCCCTGCAGGCTTTCCATTACGTTGGCCGCCGGCACCTTCCTGATCTCATCCCCTTTTACCGAAAGCACCGAACCGGTAAGGTCGCGTTTCCTTACCAATCCATAGCCTATTATCACTACGTCTTCCAGTGATTTGCCGGACGATACCAATGCAAGGTTGATATCGCCGCTGGCGGGCACTCTAATTTCCTGGTCAACATACCCGATGTAAGAGAATACCAGCGTTGCCCCATCTGTTACTTCGATCGAAAACTGTCCTTTTTCATTGGTCGTGGTGCCGCGGCTGGTGCCTTTAACGTTCACGGAAACGCCGGCAAGGGGTACGCCGTTTTCGTCCGTTATCCTGCCGGAAACCGTTCTGTCGGCTGGCTTATCGAACTCATCGCGTTTTATCACGATCAGCTTATGGTCCATGAATTGGTAGGTAAGTCCCGTTTTCTTCAGTACCGCGTCCAGGGCTTGTTTAATGTCGGCCTCCTCCACGGAAATGCTCACCAACTGCCGGACCGCTGTGAGCTTGTTATCGTATAAAAAACGGTAATTGGTCTCTTTTTCAATGTGCGAAAGAATGAATGCGATCTCTTTGTTCTTGAAGCTGAAGTTGAGCTTGTCCTGCGACACGCCTTTGCCCGATACGTGCAGCGCAAAAACAAGCAGGCAAAGTGAAGTTAGTTTCATAAACAGCAGCAACTTGGAAAGCAACGGGTTTCGGGGTCCCGTTAAAACATTTTTCATACTTTAGTATGGTTATAGGTTTTAGATAATCACCTTATGGGTGATGATTCGTCAGCAGCCTGTAACTTCCCGGAGAATGCGCCAACATTCTCCGTTTTTTTTGGAGTTAGTCGGGATGCGGTTTAATATGATCTGACCGATATTTCATTGTCGTTGATTGTAAATTGAAATGGCACGGCGGCCTGCAGGGCTTTGAATGCCTGGTCTACCGTTTCGTTTTCGAGGGAACCGTTGAACGTAAGTTGTTTTACCCGCTCATCTTCGAAGCGTATGTTGATATTATACCACCTTTCCATTTTTTTTGCCAGCTCTTCGAAAGTATCGCCACGGAATTCGAGGCGGTCGTAGATCCAGGCCGTTTCTGCGCGGACCTTTTCATCGATGTTTTTGTCGAGGTTCACGATCTGTGGTACGGTTGGCCGCGCAGGACGTTGGTTGCCGGCTGCATCGGCATTGGCGGTATTATCATTCTTTGGATCTTTTGCCACGGGCAGCACGAATTTCTGGTGCGGCTTCAGGTACACCGGTTGTGCCTGCCCGTTATCGCTTCGCGTAATGCTTACGAGGCCTCGTATGAGCGTTGTTTCAATCGTTTTATCGTTGGGATAGGATTTGACATTGAAGGCAGTGCCCAGTACGTTGATGTCAATTTCCCGTGCGTGCACTATAAACGGGCGGCCGTTGCGTTTCACCACTTCAAAAAATGCTTCGCCTTCCAGTGTTACTTCGCGGTCGGCGCCTGTAAGTCCGGGCTTGTACGAGATTTTGGAGCCTGCATTCAGCCAAACGGTAGAGCCGTCCGGCAGGATGGTACGGGTGCGGCTGCCTTTTTGCGCCATCACTTCATGCAATACGGGAGTGGCGGTGGTTTTGGTCGATAGCCAAATGACGGTGCCTGCGGTTATGATAAGCAGCGCGGCAACAGCCACTTTGACAAACATGCTTTTGAATATGCCCCGTTTTTGCTGTGGCATGGTGACAGCTTCCTCTACAGAGGAACGCTGCAGTATGTGCTCGATCTTGCCGGGTTCAACGGAATGATCGGCCTGTGCATGCTGGCTTTCCCACCATCTTTTCAATATGTCGAATTGCTGTTGCAGGGCGGGTTGCTCCTGCAACAATTGCATCAGCTCTTCGTTTTCGGCGGCGCTTGCTTCGCCGCTGAGGTTCCTCGACATCAGGAACCAGATATGTTCCGGCATTTCCATGTATTGGTATGGACAGCAGTTTTGAAACGATCTACTAAGTGGAAGGAAAATATTTTTTCAGGCGATGAGGATCGTTAAGCACACAGTTAACGCAAGCGTTACCGGGCCGTATGTTTTGGATTGGCAGCAGGCAGATGGCCGCTGAGATGCAGTGCGGTGCAGATCTTCTTAACGGCAATGGCCATTTGCACATCGATGGTGTTGACCGAAATATTGAGAATGTCGGCCACTTCCTTATAGCTAAGGCCGTCCTGGCGTACCAGCTTAAAGATCATTTTGCAGCGGGCAGGCAGCGCGTCAACTGCCTGCTGCATCCGCTGCATCATTTCCGATGTAATGAGAAGGGTGTAGGGGTCGCAGGCTTGTTGCCCGATGTCTATTTCCAAATGGTCGAACGGAATGCTCACCAATTCCCTTGCTTTGTGCGCTATGGCGTTCAGTGAGCGGTTCTTTACGGCTACGTACAGGTAAACGTTGAGGTTAGCGATGGTGCGGATCTCTTCTCTCCTGCTCCACAATTTTACAAAAGTGTCTTCTACGATCTCTTCAGCCAGTGCCGCCGAGCGTGTAAGCAAGGTGGCGAAGTGGAGCAATCGTTTGCTGAACAACTGGTAAAGGCTTGCAAGCGCTTTTTCGTCTCCTTCAGCAATCAATGATTGTATGTGCTGCAGGTCGGCAGTCATTCACATGGCAGCTTAGTTTCCGTTACAATGGTAATCAGATAACTTAGAAAAAACATTTTTTTTTACGCAAACGATGCCGGAAGTGTTGACATTATAGTGCCACCGCCTTCTTTAACCTTCTGCTTTCAAACGCTTTTTCAATAACGTACACTACTTCTTTTCCATCTGCTGCGGTTACAGGTACAGGTTGGTCATGCCGAATGGCCTGGTAAATGCCTTCGTAGTAATCTCCATAATCCCCGCGGAGCGAGGGAACGTGCTCTTTGACAAGCTTGCCGTCTTTTTCAGTGTGCAGGAATCCTTTTTCGTGATCGGGTTCCTTGCCCCAATCTGCGGTTCCCGGCGTTTTGCCGGCTTGCAGCATGGTTTCCTGCACGTCGGTACGCGCTTTTATGAACGATCCCATTGAACCGTGGAATACATAGCCGGGCAATGCTTCGCGCACCTGGTAGCTGGACCTCAGGCGTACGCGTTTGGTTGGATAATACAACAGCAGCTCAAAGTAATCGTCTACTTTCGAAATGGGACGCATGACCGCGATATCGGCAAACAACTCGCTGGGTTTGCCGAATAGTTGCAGGGCCTGGTCTATAAGGTGTGAGCCGAGGTCGTACAGCGAACCGGTACCGGGGCCGGGAATTTCTTTATGTTGTTTGGGACTAAGCTCTTGTTTATACCGGTCGAAATGTATTTCTGCTTCTACGAGCTCGCCCAGCCATCCTTCGTCTATAATTTTTTTTACGGTCCTGAAATCGCTGTCGTAGCGACGGTTATGATAAACAGATAATACTTTCTGTTGTCGTGCGGCCAGCGCGATCAGCTCCTCGGCCTCAGCGGTGTTAACGGTAAAGGGTTTTTCAACTATTACGTGCTTTCCTGCCTCGAGCGATTTTTTCGCATACTCGTAATGTGTATAGTTGGGCGTATTTACTACCACCAACTCTACTTCCGTATCCGCTAACAAGCCTTCCAGCGTGCGATGGGTAATGACGCCTGGATATTTCTGCGCTGCAAGATCTTTATTGCGTTCCCAAACCGAATGAAAGACAAAGCCGGGATGCACGGTGATGAAGGGAGCATGGAATACCCAGCCCGACATGCCGAAGGAGCAGATTGCTGTTTTAATGGGAGTCATAAGAAGTCATTGGGTCATTTGGTCATTGAGTCATTAAGTAATTACGCCAATGACCTATTGACCTAATGACCTATTGACTACTCTCTGTGCCAGCTCCAAATGTAAGGCTCTTATCTCTGCCAAAACCAATTGGGCGATTTTTCGTGCGCCGAGCTCACTAAAGTGTGTATTATCATTCTTCCCTTCGGGATAATTAGGATGCTCGCCGGGTTGGAGTTGAAGAAAAAGCAATTTAGATGTTTCCGGCCCGAATTGCTGCAACAGCTCCTGGCTTTTTTTATCGAGGTCGATGAGCGGAACGTTCAATTCTTTTGCAAGCGCCCGAACGGCATCGGAATACACCGGATGTGTTTCCATTATTTTTCCGGTGGAGTCGAAGCGGCGTCGTGTAACCGGTGTAAGGAGGATGGGATTCCCTTTTTTATGTTTTGTTTCGGTTACAAACCTGCTGAGATTAGCCTTGTATTCTTCGGGTGTGGTGTACCGTTCTACTTTTTCTTTTGCTTCATCGTTGTGCCCGAACTGGATAAACACGTAATCGCCTTCCCGCACATTGTTTATTACGCGTTCCCACAGTTTTTCTGAAATGAAGGTCTTGGTGCTGCGGCCGTTTTTAGCGTGGTTTTCTATGATAACCGTTGAATCGAAGAAGTGCACGAACGGCATGCCCCAGCCTGTTTCGGGATATGCTTTTTGCTCTTTGATGGACATGGTAGAATCACCAATGAGCCAGACTCGTATTTTCTTTTTATCCGTGTTGGTAAAGGATAGCAGGAAAAGCGTGGTTAACATGCAGCAGAAGCGGCGCATGGCGGTGGAGGTTGAAGTTAAAAAAGTTTTACGCGGCCGTTGATATACATTTCAATGTTGGTATAGTGCTTATGAAGGGTGTTGGCGCTGGCGTCTGAGGCGTTGTTTGGATTTAATTTGTGTTGGCGTTCCCAATCGTCGGGCATGCCGTCCTGGTCTGTATCCAGGGGTGCCGGCAAGGATTTCAGGGTGGGCCAGGCCTTTATGGTCAGTTCATAAGGAGTGCCATGCGGATAGCCGCCCTGAACGTCTATCAGGTGGCCGGTGCGGTTCTTTACGTCGTTGACAATGCGCTGGTCCAGGCTGTCCCTGACGGGTGAAGTGGCCCCTGCATGCATCAGCACAACCGAGTATGCCTGGGTGGCGCTGTGCGTGTACACGGGTTCGGTTGGGAACGGCGCGGGCAGCTTCGCTGCCCGCGCATCATCGACAGTGCCTTCATTCATGGTCACACCCCTCCAATTATCACTTGTAACATCAGCATCACCATCCACATAATTTCCATCAATATAAAATTTTCCAAAAGGAATATCGGGCGAACGCTTGAAAGGATTGGCCACGCGGTTCCTGATCTTGTTATTGGTAGAAGGGCCCCATTTGTAATAATTGTTCACAATATTGTACGTGCCACCCTCTCCCGCATATACATTATTGGTGCCCCAATTATAGATCACATTATTGCGGAAATCACAGTTCTCCACTTTCGCATTGCGAATGCCATCGAACCTGGGCGTCCTGCTGTTGCAGTGCGCAAACAAATTATGGTGGAAAGAAGCATGCTGGCCGCCCCAGATGCCCCCATAGCCATGGCGCTCATAATCTTTATCGCCCTTCTCGAAATGATAGGAATAATTCAGTGGTTCTGAAATGATGTTCCATTGCAATGTAACGCTGTCTCCCGCATAAATGCTGCACACCTCGTCTGTGCTCCAGCTCATGCTGCAATGGTCTACGATAATTCGATTTCTTTTGACGCCGCCAAATGCATCGTCGCTGCCGCTGCCGTTTACCTTGCCCTTGTCCTGGTATCTATCGCCCATGCGGAACCGCATATAGCGGACGATGATATTGTCGCCACCAAGTGTTACAGGGTAATCGGCAATGCAAATGCCATCACCCGGCGCGGTTTGCCCCGCAATGGTAGCATCACCGCGAATGGAAATACTTTTGGTAAGATGAATAGTGCCAGACACACTGAATACAATGACCCTTGGCCCTTTTGCTTCAGCCGCCGCACGAAAGCTGCCAGGGCCATCGTTGTCAAGATTGGAAACGATCATCACCCTGCCGCCCCTTCCGCCGGTGACATGCCTGCCAAAACCCTCCGCGCCGGGAAATGCCAGGTTCTCTTTAATGGAACCAGTCATTATTACCGGGGGCTGCGCGCATGATAAAAGGCAAAGCGCCAAAAAACAAATCAATAAAAGCACCTGGTTTTTCCTAATATCCATAATCCTGCGTGAGCCTCGGGTTAGCATCGATAGACGCCTGCGGAATAGGCAACAACTCACTCTTGCCTGTTTTGAAACCCACTGCATAATACGTTAAAATGGTAGATGTAATGCCGCTGCCAAGCCAGGCCACACCCGTATGTCCCGAAGGTGCAGGCGTAACGGTAGGCCTGTAAAATGAACCGGCCCATTGCAAAGACGTTTGATTGGTCCTGTAATACATCGTGGTCGGATACGTATTCCAGGGAGCGGCGGACCTTGCTGCCATTACAGCGAGCAATGCCTTTGTTTGTGTGATCTTCTGGTCGAGCAAATTCCAGCGAATCAGGTCATACTTGCGGATGCCTTCGCTGCCGAATTCCAATGCTCTTTCTTTTACAATCGCATCAAAAAAGCCGGTATAGTCAGAAGGCGTGGTCCCGATCAAGGAGGCGTTGCCACCGAAGGCCCTAAGCCTTACCGCTTCAAAAGCAGTTTTGGCCGCGGCGGTGGGTCCATTGTTCAGTTCATTGTCTGCTTCGGCAAACATCAGCAATACGTCTGAGAAGCGAATGATGGGCCAGTTCAACCCGAAATATTGTGCGTTCGAAGTAAGTACAACAGGATTGGTGATCCAGTCCCTGCGGAACTTTCCATCCACCATCGTTTGCAGCGTACGTCCCGCAATGGTACCGTTTTGATTGATGTTGTACGGTGCGCAGGTAACATCGCGGCGGGTATCGGTGGAATCGAACATATAAAAATAATTGGGCAGAATGGTGAGCGCTGAATTACCGAGGTTATTCCAGCGCGGCCCATTGTAATATCCCAGTTTGCTATCGCCTAATGCGCTGCTGCCGCCACCCATCGCTACTTCCCATATCACTTCGCCATTAGGCTCGATCTTATGCGCGCAAATGTAATCCTTAAAGAGGGCCATGAAGCTGGGGTTCAGCTTGTGCTGGTCAGGACGTTTCATGATGATATCGCATTCGTCCCTTGCTATCTGGTAATAGTTTTTGTGATTGGAGCCTCTCAGCATCTGTTTGCTCTTTCTTAATGAATAACCGCCGCGGTACAAAGCAATGCGTGCGCGCAATGCCCTTGCAGCTCCCTGGGTAATGCGCTCGTCGGAAGGCGCTTCGGTCCTCCAGGGCAAAAGATTGGCGGCCAGGGCAAGATCGTTCAATAAGATATCGTAAATGCTGTCGCGGTCTGTTTTCGGTTTAAACAGGTCTGCTTCCAGTGAAGATGGCTGGAATTGCGCAGGTACATCGCCCCAGTTGCGGATGAGCTCCAGGTAATACATTGCGCGCAATGTCAGTACTTCACCATGCAGGCGCTTCAGTTCGCGCTGGTCGCCTGCGCTCCCATTGGTATAGGCAGACATTTTAGGAATGTTGTAGATGCAAATGTTAGCTCTTTCAATCCCAGCGTACAATTGGTTGAAAGGACCTGGCAGTTGCGTATTGTTTGCATTGGCCGTGTAGTGCGCAATGTCCCTGCGTTCGTTGTCGGGATACGGCGTGCCACCTTGTCCCATCATGTTGTCCTCGTCGTAAGGATAATACATGCTGATGCGTATGCCATAACCCTGGTCGCCGGTAAGCGGTGCATAAGCGCCCAATACTGCTTTCTGCGCGTTCACTACGTTGTCGAACACATAGTCGCTGCCGAAGGAAGAGATGGGTTCTACTTCCAGATACCTTTTACAGGACGAAGCAACAATGGCTACCAGCGCCATGCCAACCATCCATTTATAAAAAACCGGTTTCATTTGTATGATAAGTTTAGTTGTTATAACGAAAGGTTTACGCCGAGTATAAAAGTACGGCTGCGTGGATAAGCGGAGTAATCAACTCCCGGCGTTACGGGATTGTTCCTCCTGGCGTTTACCTCGGGATCATAGCCTGAATAATTGGTGATGACCGCGAGGTTGTTCACGGTCAGGTAAAACCGGGCCCTTTCCAGCCGCACTTTCTGTGTAAGGTTGGCAGGCAGCGTATAACCCAGCGTAATATTGTTGATGCGCACGAAGGTCGCCTTCTCCACTGCCCATGAATGCAGTGTGAAAGAAGTGCTCGCGGTGCTTGGGAACCACAGTCCGGGATTGTGTGCATTGGCGGCAGCCAGCGTTTCCTTGGATTCACCTACCACGTATTGCGTACCGCTGATGGTAACCGTGCGTTGCAGGATATTTCCATTGGCATCCACTACCCTCCACCTGTCATTCATGATCGACAGCAGGTTGGCATTGCCGGTATAACCGCTGGTGAACTCCAGTTTGTTGGCATTGTACACGTCGCCGCCGATCTGGTAATTTATAAAAATGCTCAGGTCGAAATTCTTATAAGCGAACTGCTGGTTCAATCCTCCGAACACTTTCGGTTGTGCATTACCGATAATGGTTTTGTCGTTGTCATCAATTCTGCCATCGGGGCCGGTGGGCTTGCCGGTGCTGTCGGGCGCTCCCGCAATGTCCTTGAAGCGCAGTGCGCCGGGCTGGGCCAGGGTAGATGTAATGGCCGCATTATTGGCAATGCCGGTCTTCAATGTATAGATCTTTGTTACCGGGTCATAGTTAAACTGGTCGAGCGTATAATATCCGTCCGTCACAAACCCCCACATCGATCCAACGGGGTCGCCTACGCGAACCAGGAAATCCGCCGGCGTATTGGAAAAGCCCCAACCAGAGTTCTCGAGGTAAGATTTCTGGAACTGTCCCAGGCTAAGCACTTTGTTCTTGTTGAACGACATGTTGAAGTTCACGGTCCAGTTGAAATTCTTTTTCGAAACCGGGTTCGCGTTCACCTGCAATTCTACACCCCTGTTTTCCGTAGAGCCCACGTTCTGTATCTGCCTGTTATATCCGGATGAAGTAGGAATGGGCACCAGCACCAACAGGTCTTCTGTGGTGTTCTTGTACACATCCAATGAAAAGTTCAGCTTGTTGTTCAGCAGGTTTACATCGAGCCCCACGTTGCGGGAGATGATCCTTTCCCATACCAGGTCTGCGTTGGCTAATGCACTGGGTAAAAATCCTGTTACCATCTGGTCGTTGAGCCAATACTGCGTGCCTGTTGTGAACTGCTGGATATACAAAAAGTCTTCTATGCGGTTATTTCCTGCCTGCCCGTAGCTTACTCTCAGCTTAAGCTCATTGATCTTATCTTTCCATTTATCGAAGAACTTTTCATTTGAAATTCTCCATGCCATTGAACCGGAAGGGAAATAGCTCCATTTATTATCGGGACCGAATTTTGAAGAACCATCCGCACGCAAGCTAACACTGAGCAGGTACCGGTCGTTGAACCCATAATTGGCCCGTCCGAAGAACGATACCAGCCTGTTTTCCCTTTCAAAAGATGGCGGACGGTTGCTTTCGATGTAATGCGTGCCCAGATTCATATTGCCGAGTGCCTTCTCCGGCGTAATACCAACCGGAAAATACCGCGCAAATATGTTTTCACCTTTTGTCTTTGTTTGATAGATCTCGTGGCCCGCTAAAACGGTCAACGTGTGCTTGTCGGCAAATTTTCCCTTGCCGTTTGCATTGGAATAGGTAAGCACGTTGGAATTGTTCAGCGTTACCCTGGTGGAATTTACGATGCCCGCCAAAGGCTGATTGGCATTTTGTTTCGATGGGCCGGTGATAGTATCGTCGAAAGCGGTTTGGCGGAGGTTGGTGTAATCAACGCCCGCAGTGGTGCGGAAGCTCAGGAAATTGGTGAGCTTCAAATCGAAGTATGCGCCGATGTTCGCGATATTGGAAACGTTCTTCCTGTATTCGGCCTGGTTCAGTAAAATTGGATTAACAAGCGCAAGGCTGTTAGCATTGGTGCTGGCGGCGTAATCGGGATCATAATCATCCAGGTCCTGCCCTGCAATCAGCAGCGGCCGGTATTTTACACTTTGGCGCAGGCGGTTGGTGCTGGAAGAACCCGAATTGGAAGTGCCGGCTCCGTTCACCTCTGTATTATTGTAACGCGTGCTGAAACCAACTTTTAACTTCTTGCTGAAGGTATGGTCGAACTTGAAGGTCACCAGCTTGCGGTCGAAATCCGAGCCGCGCATGATGCCTTCTTCTTTGTTAGAAGTAAGACTGAGATTATAAGTTGTTCCTTCCTTACCGCCGTTCAATCCCACATTGTGCGTTTGCATCAATGCGCTGCGCCCGAACATCTCTTCCTGCCAATCAACAAAGGGAACGTTCTTGTACACTTGCAGGCTATCGAACCTTCTGCTATAACCCCAGATGGCCGAGGTATCGCCGGTAAACATGGCGCGCTCCCACTGGTATACCACGAAATCGTAAGGCTTCATTACATCCAGCTTGTTGGCCAGTTTGTTTACGCCGATAAATCCGTTGTACGTAAGATTAGTCCTGTTGTTGCGGCCGCTCTTGGTAGTAATGATCACCACGCCGTTGGCGCCTCTTGCACCGTAGATAGCAGTTGCGGACGCATCTTTCAATACGTCGATGGATTCAATGTCCTGCGGAGACAATGTAGACAAGCCATTCTCCACCTGTATGCCATCGATGATGTACAGGGGTGAATTGTCCTGGGTAATGGAACCGCCGCCACGAACGCGAATGAGCACTTCCGCATTGGGAGAGCCTTCGCTGCCCGTTATTTGCACGCCCGCCAGCCTTCCTGCCAGGGCCTGGGCCGCTGAGTTCAGCGGAATATCGCGTAGTTGCCGCGCATTTACAGACGATACAGAGCTGGTAACGTCCCTGCGTTTGGCAGTGCCGTAACCGATCACTACCACATCATCGAGACTTGTAGTGGCCGCTTCCTGCAGGCTGGCGCTGATATCGCTGCGGGAGCCAATCGCCACTTCGCGCGGCGTATGCCCTACGTAGCTGAAAACCAGCACGGGATTATTTCTTCCCTCCGGTATCCTGATCCTGAATTGCCCATTGTTGTCTGTGGTGGTGGCAAGCGTAGTACCTTTGATGGTCACTGTAACGCCGGCCAGGGGCTCGCCGGTCTTATCCTTGGTTACAGTGCCGGTCACCTGGCGCTCCTGCGCCCAGGCAAAACAGCATGACCATAAGAAGAGCAGTAACAAGCAGAGTTTTCGTTTCATATACAAGCAAGGTTGAAAATGCAAAACAAGTCTACACCGTTTATTCCGCCGAAATCGACCGGGAGAGGACTTTTTTTATGCAATCGTTCCCGACAACGTTTCCAGCCGGTTTAGAGGTCATTAAGTTATCGGGTCAGCGTGAGGCATTGGGTATAACTTAATGACTTAGTGAACTAATGACTTAATGGCCTTGATACTCCCAAACCTGATTCACGCTAAAAAAGTCCTATTTTTAAACGTCAATGAAATTTGAGACCGCCACTATAAAGGACATTGCCAAGGCACTGAATCTTTCCACATCCACCGTTTCCCGTGCGTTAAGAGGCAGCTATGAAATAAGCCCGGAAACAAAGAAGATGGTGCTGGAATATGCGGAGAAGATCAATTACCGTCCCAATCCCATCGCGCTAAGCCTTAAGGAAAGACGGAGCCGCTCCCTGGGAGTGGTGGTAAGCGAGATAGCCAATAATTTCTTTTCCCAGGCGATCAACGGCATCGAATCAATTGCATACAACAGGGGGTACCACGTTATCATTTCACAAAGCCATGAATCGCAGGCACGGGAAATGGTGAACGTACAACACCTCGCCTCCCGTTCGGTTGACGGGCTGCTGGTCTCGCTCTCCAGCGAAACCGTAGACCTTTCTCATTTAAAGCAATTGCACGAAAAAGGGCTGCCCATTGTATTTTTCGACAGGGTCACCAGCGAGATCGAAACGCACAAGGTGGTGGCCAATAACAGGCTGGGCGCTTTTCATGCTACGGAACATCTCATTTACAGTGGCTTCAGGAAAATAGCGCACATCACCAATTCGCCTTCATTGTCCATTACGCGTGAACGGCTCGAAGGCTATAAGCAGGCACTGGAAAAACATAATATCGGGTTTAATGAAAACTTTGTGCAGTATTGCAACCACGGGGGAATGATTGCGGCTGAGGTGGATGATGCGTTTGAAAAACTTTTTTCAGGCAAGAACAAACCCGATTCCATTTTTACCGCCGGCGACCGCATTACTACCGTATGCCTGGCACATTTTAAAAATGCGGGAAAGAAGTATGCTGACATTGCGATCACAGGATTTACCAATACCAACCTGGCCGATCTTTTTTCCCCTTCGCTGACAACGGTGCGGCAGCCCGCGTTCGAGATCGGGCAGGTGGCGACCGAGCTGCTTATTCAAATGATAGAAAGCAAGCGGCCTGTAACGCAATTTGAAACCAGGGTGTTGGAAACCGAGTTGATCATACGGGAATCGACGAAGAAGCAGTAATTTATAACGCTCTGTCCAAATGCACATACCCTCCATCCACATGTATGAGCTGCCCCGTGGTATGGCTTGATCTTTCTGATAATAAGAATGCGACAGTATTCGCTATTTCTTCCGCGGTGGTCATGCGGTGGGCCAGGGGGATCCTGGCAGTGATCTCTTTCAATTTTTGCTCAGGGTCCGGCAAGGTCCTGATCCAGTTCTCATACAGCGGCGTCCAACACTCCGCAACGATGACCGCATTTACACGAATGCCGTATTGCAGCAATTCAACCGCCCATTCCCGTGTAAGCGCATTGCGGCCTCCATTGGCCGCCGCATAGGCCGAAGTACCCCCCTGCCCCGTTTCAGCGGTCTTGGAACCGATGTTTACGATGGCCCCCCTGGATCGTATCAGTTGCGGCAGTGCATGATGCGCCATTAAATAATAATGCACCAGGTTTTTATGGAGCGATTGGATGAACCGTTCATAAGATCCGTGTTCCAGGTTTACGCCGTCGTTCACACCCGCATTGTTCACCAGCCCATCGATGCGGCCTGCATGCCGCACCACCGCTTCCACGGCTTTTTTACATTCATCGGGATGGGTGAGCTCGGCCGTAAATTGAAAAGCGCTGCCACCGGCGGATTCTATTTTCGCCACCGCCTGCAGGTTGTCGGCTTCATTTCTCCCTATAATAAAAGGCAGGGCGCCTTCCTGCGCAAGCACTTTCGCAATTCCCAGCCCGATGCCCTTGGCCCCGCCGGTTACGATGATAAGTTTATCCCGCAGGTTCAGGTCCATGTTATTGTTTTGAAGGTTCAAGCATGCCTCATTATAACGGTCATGAGTAGGTGCTATGTATTACAAATGGTAAAACTTCTCCGCATTCAGTCCCCATAGCTTTGCCTTTTCCTGGGGCGAAAGAGAAACGGTGTTCTCATCTACAATTTCGCAAAGCTGTTTATAATCTGCCGCCACTAAGCAAACCGGCCAATCGCTGCCGAAAAGTATCCGGCCGCTACCGAACGCTTCCAGCACTGCTTCTATATAAATGGCAAAGTCCTTTACCTGCCATTGCTTCCAATCAGCTTCCGTTACCAGTCCCGATAGCTTGCAATGCACGTTCTCGAGCCCGGCCATCGCGTCCATGTCTTTTTTCCACGCTTCCCATACCTGGTCTTTGATAAATGGCTTTGCCAAATGATCTATCACGAATGATTGATTAGGAAACTGCCGCGCCAATTCATATGCGTATTTCAGGTGACGCGGATGAATAAGGATATCATACGTAAACTGGTATTGCTGCAACAAAGAAATGCCCCGGCAAAAATCCTTCCGCAACAGGAAATCATCCTGTGGCTCCGCCTGTACAATGTGGCGAAACCCTTTCAACTTCGGGAAGGTTGAGAAATACTCCAGGCGCTCATGTACATTGGCTGCGCGCAAGTCGACCCATCCCACTACGCCTTTTATAAATTCGTATTGCTCTGCCAAGTCCAGTAAAAACAGCGTTTCCTGTTCCGATTGGTCGGCCTGCACGGCAATGCACCCGTCGAAACCATATTGCTTCAATACCGGCTGCACGTCTTCGGGCATGAAGTCGCGCTGGATTGCCTGCATTTCGTCCGTGATCCAGGCATCCCTTACAGGATCGTATTTCCAAAAATGTTGGTGTGCGTCGAGTTTCATGCTATTACCAACTGCAAACTACGAACCACAAGCTACGAACTATATGCTCTTGCTACCTGCCTGCTCGTTCCCAAGCCATCGATCCCCAGTTCGATCACATCACCCGGCTTAATGTAAACCGGTTGGGGCTTCTGCCCGAGACCCACCCCTGCCGGCGTGCCGGTTGAAATGACATCGCCGGGCAAGAGAGACATGAACTGGCTGAGGTAGGATACCAGGAAGGGCACCTTAAAACAGAGATTCTTGGTGCTGCTCTCCTGCATGGTCTTACCATTAACGGTTAGCCATAACCGCAGGTCGTCGGTATTGGGGAACTCCTCCTTAGTTGCCAGCCAGGGTCCTAACGGCGCGAATGTATCACAGCTCTTCCCCTTTACCCATTGGCCGCCGCGCTCCAGTTGAAATTCCCGCTCACTGTAATCGTTATGCAGGCAATAGCCCGCAACATGATCCATGGCCTCCTCCTCAGATATATAGTTTGCTTTTTTACCTATGACAACCGCCAGCTCCACTTCCCAATCAGTTTTAGTACTGTTCTTCGGAATAATAAGGTCATCGTTGGGACCGGCCAATGAAGACGTGGCCTTAAAAAATATCACCGGCTCACTGGGCAGTTGCATATTGCTTTCCGTAGCGTGATCGGCATAGTTAAGGCCGATGCAAATGATCTTCGAAGGCCGGGCGATAGGGCATGCCCAACGGACATTGTCGCCAATTTCCGGCAACCGCTGCTTTTCCACAATAGTCCCTAATTGTTTCAACCCGCCCGAAGCAAAAAATGCTTCATCATAGTCATGTACCCACGCAGATACATCGAACCGTTTGCCGTCTATAGCAAGTCCGGGTTTTTCCTGGCCGGGGTCACCGAATCTGATAAGTTTCATCGCCGATCATAAATTTTATCACGATTAAGAATGATTGTTGCGGATCAACTGTTGAGCTTGATAAACCCGCCGTCGATAGGATAATCGCAGCCGGTAATAAACCCGGCTTCGTCGCTGCAAAGGTATAAGGCAAGCGAGGCCACTTCTTCGGGCTTCGCCATGCGGCCGATGGGTTGCGAGCGCGACAACTTTTCGAACATCTCCGCTTCCTTGCCCGGGTAATTTTTTGCAATGAAACCATCTACAAAAGGCGTGTGCACCCGCGCAGGCGAAATGGAATTGCAGCGAATATTATCTTGCAAATAATCCTTTGCTACCGACATGGTCATGGCCATCACCGCACCCTTGGCCGCCGTATAAGCAAAGCGGTCTGCAAGGCCCACATGTCCTGCAATGGAAGCCATGTTGATGATGACCCCGCCTCCCGCTACGCGCAGGTGTGGAATGGCCGCGAACAGGCAGTTGTAAACGCCTTTTACATTAACCGCCATCACCCGGTCGAAATCTTCTTCGGGGGTGGCCTCAAGCTTTCCCACGTGCGCAATGCCTGCGTTGTTGATGAGGATATGATGAGGGCCGATGTGCGCGAAAGTGGCTATTACTGCCTGCTGTCCCGTTACATTACAGGAATGGGCAACCGCAGTGCCGCCGGCAGATTGAATTTCAAGCACCACGGCTTGTGCGCTGTCCTTATTCATTTCTATAATGTGCACTTCTGCGCCTTGCTTCGCAAACAACAGCGCAATGGCCTTGCCAATGCCGCTGCCCGCGCCGGTAATAACTGCTTTTTTATTGGACAACAAAAACATGGGCCATCAGGTTTTAAGTTCGGGGCCGGCCTTCTTCCAGCCATAATAAGTTACGATCAAAAAACAAACTAATGGAATGATAAACGATAAGGCGGTGGAAGTATTCGAGATCATCCCCATCAGCGGTGGCACCAATGCCCCACCGACAATGGACATGATAATAAATGACGATGCTTTCTTGGTATCATCACCCAGGTCCTTTACACCCAATGCAAAGATGGTGGGGAACATAATGGACATGAAAAAGAAAACTGCCAGCAAAGCAATCACGGCCACCTCGCCTGGATAAGCCATGATCAGCACACACAAAACGGAATTGATCACTGCATACCAGGTAAGCAAAGTTCTTGGTAATACTTTTTTCATCAATGCCGTGCCTGCAAAACGCCCGAAGGTAAACAGCAGGAAGGCGACGGAAAGTAAATAAGAAGCCCTTTCGTTCGAAATGCCCTGCCAGTATTCAGTCACGTAATTGATGAACAACGCTCCCACACCCACTTGCGCGGCCACATAAAAAAATTGTGCGATCACCGCCCACTTGAAATGCTGGATCCTGAAAAGACTTCCCGTACTGCGCGATGGCCTTGCATTGTCTTTATCTTTTATTTCAGGAAGATAGGATATCAAAAAAAGCACGGTAATTACCAGCACAGCGCCACCGATTACGAGGTACACCGATTTTACATTGGAAAGATCGCTGCCGGAACCGCCGGCATCATTATTAAAGAACAGCATGCCACCGATAATTGGGCCAAGGAATGCTCCAACGCCGTTGAATGATTGTGAAAAATTCAACCTGAATTCCGAGGTTTCTTTTGGTCCAAGGATGGTGATATATGGATTGGCCGCAGTTTCGAGGCAGGTCAGTCCGCTCGCAATGATAAACAATGCGAGCAGGAAAAATTCAAAGCTTTTCATATCCGCGGAGGGATAGAACAGGAATGCACCGAAGGCGCACAACAACAGCCCGATAATAATGCCGGATTTGTAACCATATTTTTTCATGATCATGCCCGCAGGGAGCGCCATCAGGAAATACGCGCCGAAATAAGCGGCCTGCAACAAAGTGGAGCGCGATTTGGTTATGTTCAATGCTTCCTGGAAATGCTTGTTCAACACATCCAGCAAACCGTAAGCAAAGCCCCACATGAAAAAAAGGCTGGTTACCAATATGAATGGCAGCATCAGGCTTCGCTGGCGCGGTCCCGCTTCAGGGCCACGCTGGGTTTGAGACATTACTGGCATTGCATCGTTGGTTTATAGTTCGAATATCTTTTGCATCGGCATCCATTTCTCTCCCGGCTTTGCTGATGGAAGCGCCTGTTGGTAATTCCACATCAGGGTTTCCCATTGCTGCACGGTTTCATCGGCCTGGTCCATCGACTTCTTTCTTTCAAACGAAAATGTTTCATTCACTTCCATGATCATGAACAAGCGGTTTCCTGTGCGATAGATTTCCAGGCTTTCAATGCCTGCGCTCCGGATCGATTGTAATATGGCGGGCCATACGTTGCGGTGATGCGCCTCGTATTCCGCTATCAATTGCGGGTCGTCCTTCAGGTCGAGCGCAAAACAAAACCGTTGCATTGTACCCATATCATAAGCTGGATTGTTTTTCAAATGAGCGCCGGTCTTCTGAGCGGGCCGCGTTTTTATGGTAGACGCCACTACGCGCAATGCCCATTTCAAGGCCACGCAGTTCGGCCAGCCCGCGCAACCTGCCGATGGCTGAATAACCGGGATTGGTCTTCTTATGCAGGTCGTCCAGCATTTGGTGACCGTGATCGGGCCGCATGGGAATGCTGGTCTTTCGCTGCTGCATAATGTCGACAATCGCTTTTACCACTGCATACATGTCCACATCGCCTTCCAGGTGGTTGTCTTCAAAGAAATCACCGAACTCATTGCGGCGGGTACTGCGCAGGTGAATGAAGTTGATGCGGTCTGCAAAGCGGTTAACCATACCCGGCAGGTCGTTGTCAGCACGCACGCCAAACGAACCCGTGCAAAAGCAAAGTCCATTGTTCAACGATGGCACTGCTTCAAATAAAGCATTCATATCGTTGGCAGTGCGCACTACTCTTGGTAGTCCAAGAATGCCGTAAGGAGGATCATCGGGATGAATCACCATTCGCACACCGGTTTCCTCCGCAACCGGGATGATCTGCTGCAGGAAGTACACCAGGTGTGCGCGAAGCCTGTCCTCATCAATTCCTGCGTAGGTGTCCAGGGCCGCCTGGAATTGTTGAAGCGTAAAGCTTTCTTCACTGCCGGGGAGGCCTGCAATGATGTTGCGCTGCAACTGCACTTTCTCAGCTTCGCTCATCTTGTGAAACCTTTCTTCTGCGCGTTGTATTTCTTCGGGCGAGTAATCTGCTTCGGCGTTTTTTCTCCTGAGCATGAAAACATCGAAAGCGATAAAAGCAGCTTTTTCAAAGCGCAGCGCCTTCGAGCCGTCCGCAACCGTATAGGCAAGGTCGGTGCGCGTCCAGTCGAGCACTGGCATGAAATTATACGTTATAATAGAAACGCCGCAGGCCGATAAGTTCCGCAGGGTAGTTTTATAATTTTCGATATGCTTTTTGAAATTGCCGCGTTGCGTTTTTATTTCCTCGTGCACAGGAACGCTTTCTACTACACTCCAAACCATGCCGGCCTGCTCGATGACCGATTTGCGCTTGTTGATCTCATCCACCGTCCACACTTCTCCATTGGGAATGTGATGCAGTGCGGTAACCACGCCACTGCAACCTGCCTGCCGGATGTCCCAAAGACTAACCGGGTCATTGGGTCCAAACCACCGCATGGTTTGTTGCATCGAAAACAAAATATTCGGTTGGGCTTTCATGTTAGTTGTATTATACTCCCCCGAAAATTGAGAAGCCGCCATCAACGCATATCATGGCGCCCGTCACGAACTGCGAGGCATCGCTCAGCAGCCAGACCAGCGCTCCTTTCAATTCGTCGGGCTGTCCAAAGCGGCGGAACGGTGTTTGCCTGATCACCAGCTCGCCCCTTTCCGTATAGCCTCCCTCTTTCCTGGTAAGCAGGTAGCGGTTTTGTTCTGTCAGGAAAAATCCAGGTGCCAATGCATTCATGCGGACGGTATCGCCATACCTGCGCGCCAGCTCCACAGCAAACCATTGCGTATAACAATCCACCGCCGCCTTTCCCATGTTATACCCCAATACCCTGGTAATGGCCCGCTTGGAGTTCATGGATGAAATGTTTACGATGCTGCCCTTGCCCGATTTTGCAATGGCCTCGCCAAACACCTGCGTGGGAATGACCGTGCCCCAAAGGTTAATGTCCATTACCTTCTTCATACCGTCGAGGTTCATGGAAAAAATATCCTGGTCGGGCAGCAGCACGCCTTCGGGCATATTGCCGCCGGCTGCGTTAACGAGTCCATCCAGCTTTCCAAAGGCCTGGAGAATTTTGTCTTTTGCGGCAACAAGTTGTTGTTCATCCATTACATCGGCCACCAATGCAATGGCCCTGCCTCCCTGTTGGTTGATGGCTTCGGCCCTTTCTGTTGCCACGTTTTCTTTTCTACCGAGTATGCCTACCGTGCCGCCCGCTTCCACAATGGCGTTGACAAAAGCATTGCCCAGGATGCCGGTGCCGCCGGTAACTACTATTACTTTTCCTTTCAGTGAAAAATCCATTCGAACCTGAAATTTGATTAATTGAAGTGTTTATCGGATGTCTTTGATCGCCACTCCATCCATATCTGTAAACTCCATGTTTTCGCCCGCCATTCCCCAAATGAATGAATAGTTGCTGGTGCCGCTTCCCGCATGAATGCTCCATGGCGGCGATACCACGGCCTGGTGATTCCCGATGAGTATATGCCTTGTTTCATCGGGCTGGCCCATGTAGTGAAATACCCTGTGCTCCGGCTCGAGGTCGAAATAAAAATAAACTTCCATTCTTCGGTCATGCGTGTGCGGTGGCATGGTGTTCCATATGCTGCCTTCGTGCAGGATGGTGAGCCCCATTACCAACTGGCAACTCTGGATGCCATCTGCATGAATGTATTTGTAAATGGTACGGCGGTTGGCCGTTTGCTGTGTTCCAAGGTCGACCCTGGATGCCGCTGCATTGGTCATAATTGCGTTGGGATAGGCAGTGTGCGCAGGGGCAGACAATATAAAAAATACCGCAGGTTGCTCGGCGCCGGCCACACTGCGGAAACTCACTTCGCGCACGCCCTTGCCCAGGTACAGGCAATCGAGCTTTTGCAGCACGTATTCCTTATCATCGGCTATAACAAGGCCTTCGCCTCCTACATTGATGATGCCCATTTCCCTGCGTTCGAGGAAATAATTGGATTTCAGATTGTCGTAATTACCGAGAAAGAGGCTCTTTTTTATGGGGCTGATAGCGCCTGCCACCATGCGGTCGTAATGGGTATACACGAAAACGGGTTCATCGCTTTGTGCGATGTCCAGCAGGAAGCGTTCCCTGATGAGGGCAGTACCGTATTTGCTGAAATCGTCGGGGTGAACAGCGTGCAGGATCTTCATGTTCATACTGCAATATAATTCCCTGCTTTGAGCTTTTGCCGCCAGCGGCCTTAATTGTTGAAAGAACTTTATTTTTTGCCAGTATTGTTTATTGGAGATATGCAGGTCGCATCACTGGCCACAGGAATTAGAATTTGATGGAAATTTCCAGGCGGGCGCCAAGCCCCTCGGTTATGATTCGCCTGAGGGTTGAAAAACGAACGTCCTTCAAATCCTTTTCCAATTTCGAAATATAGGACTTGTTAGTACCTGACAATTCAGCCAGTTGTTCCTGCGTAAGGCCTTTAGCCTGCCTGGCCTGTTGAATAAGCACGCCTAATTTAAAGCCTTCATAACCCGCGTCGAATTGCTCGCGTTTGCGTGTGCCTTTGGTGCCAATATGCTCATCGATAAAAACGCTAAGGCTTGTGAGATCCTTTTTCCGCATAGTATTCTTTTTTGATGTTTTCTGCTCTTTCAATTTCTGCGAGCGGCGTTTTTTGAGTTTTCTTTTGAAACCCGTGCACAACCACTACGACGTTATCTTCATCGAAAAAACAAAAAATCCTGTAGATATTGTTGCCAAGCTGCACCCTGATCTCATAGAGGCCGTCCGTATTCTCCAGGTGCCTGAAATAAATTTCAGGGATCCGGTTAAGGTCTTCTACGATTTTAAGCGTCCATAAAACCTTCTTTTGACCTTCAGGGTAAGCTGCAAAAAGAAATTTTTAAAATGGTCCTTGTAAAAGAACAGCTCCCGCTTTTTCACCGGTAAACAAAATTAAAAATAGTAGTCCTATCGGACAACTGATGATAAATAATTTTTTTAATGCTGTTTTGGAGAAAAATTCAGGAAATCTGAGATAGCTAAAGTACGGGGTGCTTACATATAAAAGGTGCTACAACCGGATAAAATAATAGTCGGATATCTTAGGCCTAAAACGCTACAACGACACCCCCTCCGCCACGGAATAAAATCATCCTGCCCCAGCATCGTTGCCTTCATTTGAATATTCCCGCCCGCCTGCTGAATGCTTTCGTTTCCTTCGATGTAGTGCCACAATTGACGTCGATAATGTCCGGCATGCGCGAAAAGATCCTGGTATTGATAGACAAGTTTATAACCGGCGCAATGGGATTGCCGCCCCGGTCCTCAAACCTGTAGTAAACAACACCAGGTTGGCGACTGCGGCTACTTCCGCAGTGGTGCTTTCCACATCGTTGCGGGGCGTGCAGAGTAAATTCAGGCCGTGCTTTATTACCTTCTCCGGGTAGTCCAATACGTCAACTACAGGAGAGGTGCCGCCTTCTTCGCGGCGCCCGCGGATTTAATGGCATCGGTAATTAATCCGTCGCCGATATTTCGCGGTGAAGGATTTGCATAAAAACCCAAACCCACCGCAACGGCTTGTTGTTATACTCACGGATAAGATCCATGAAGCGCAGGGCAGTTGCATTGTCCACACAACGGCCACCCAACTCCTGCTCCACCCCGCATAACTCCGGAAACTCAAAGAATGACCGACGCGCCCAGGGCCACCATCAGATCTGATACATAGCCTACAGCGGGATTAGGGGGATTGGCGGAAATGCCGGAAAAGCCAACGATCGGCTTAAACCTGCCACCCGGCCGGCCGGCGCCGCTTACCAGCGCCGTGTATGAGCTGAAGGAGGTATATTAGCAAATAATCCAATGGATTAAATACCCAAATTTGCCTGCGAAGCAATAACTTTTAGCAGCGATATAGAAGAACATCAAAAAAAATTGTATGAAACGCATTCTTACCGGGCTCTTACTCTGCGGCGCGCTGTACACACAGGCGCAGGAACGCAAACTGGAATTATTATGGCAAACCGACAGCATAATAGCCGTTCCCGAAGGCGTATTTTACGATGTTAAGAACAATACGTTGTTTGTATCGCTGATAAACGGCGCTCCCTGGGAGGCCGACGGTAAAGGCGGTGTAGCAAAGCTGAGCCTTGACGGAAAAAAATATGACTCCATGTGGATCACGGGCCTCAACGCCCCGAAGGGAATAGATGTGTATGGCAACAGGTTATACGTGGCGGATATGGGTGAGTTGGTAATCGTGGACATTGCGAAAGGACAAATTGAAAAGAAGCTTGCTATTGAAGGCGCTCAGGGACTGAACGATGTTACCGTCAATAGCAAGGGTGTAGTATATGTCTCTGATTCCAGGGCCTCCAAAATATGGCGTGTAGAAAATGATATAGCTGCATTATACCTCGACAGCATGCGCGGCGTCAACGGCCTCAAAGCCATCAACGACGATTTGATCATCGCAGCCGGACGCCAGTTCATTAAGGCCGATGCCAAAAAGAATATCACCAAAATAGCAGAGCTTCCCCAGGGCGGCGATGGCATCGAGCCCATCGGCGACGGATCATTTATCGTAACTGCGTGGGCCGGATATATTTTTCATGTGCAACCTGATGGACGTGTAAATACCTTGTTGGATACGCATCTCGAAAAAAGAAACACAGCCGACATCGGTTATGACCCCGTGAAGAAGATCGTGTACGTGCCTACATTTTTTGCCAAAACAGTTGCAGCTTATCAGTTAAAATAATGATATCTGACTCAACGGCTGATCTGTATTCATGAAGCCACAATTGAAAGCAGAGGAAAAACTTACAATAATCAATGAAACCATTAAGTGCATTACTTGCTTTTTTGTTCGTTTGTATTGCTATCAATGCACAGACAGTCTCCACCTTTGTTGGGTCGCGGATCGATAAAAACGCCAGGTATCTATTTTACCTGCATGGTGGTGTTGTTACCGTATTGGGCGATAACGCCGTCAATCAATCTGTGCCTGAATGGGGACCTTATGAATATTCTAATATCTGCGACACCTTGCGCAGGCGCGGTTTTAATGTTATTAGCGAAATTCGACAGGAAGGAATCGAAGGCAAGGTATACACCAATAAGATTGTCCAACAGGTGGATTCGTTATTGAAAGGTGGCGTCAGCGTTTCCAATATTGTGCTGGTGGGCGCATCATCGGGATGGGATATCGTGCTGCATGTGGCCTCCGTACTTAAGCATCCACACCTTCAGTACGTGATCATGGGCGGGTGCTGGCCCGGAACCTATAAGGATTATACCGGCATTGAATTATACGGACATTTTCTATCCATCATCGAAACCACAGATCCGCACGGCACCTGTATTAAAGTATTCGAAGGCCGGAAGCATTTAACCAGTTACAAGGAAGTAACGCTCAATACAGGCCTGAGCCATGGATTCTTTTACAAAGGCCGCAAGGAATGGATCGATCCCATCATGCAATGGCTTCAGCAAAAATAAAGGCCGGCAAAGTATTTCCTGCTTTTAGCATTATAATAAGCAATTTTGGCAACAACCAGCAGGTTTACCGGTATTTTAGGAATATTTAGATTAAGATAGCTTATAACTTGTCCATTAGCCGGCGTCTGTCGGCAATCTTTTTTATCATTGCCTGATGAAACCCGGCGTCCTCCTTTTCGTGTTTGCATTGATGCAATGGGTTGTTTGCATGTATACCGATGGAGGAGGGAACCTTACGCACGAGGAATCCATGTGGCATTATATAGGGCGCAATTGGTTCCGCCTGGGACTGGCGCCTTACGAGGGAGGGGTTGACAATAAATCGCCACTGATCTTTGCTGTTTTTGGACTTTCTGATTATTTATTTGGATTGAATTTCTGGTTCCCGCGTTTGTTGGGAATAGCCGTTCAAACAGCGGGCATTTATTTTCTTTATAAAATAGTTGTATTCCTGGCCGCCGCTCAGGGGCCGGAGCGGGCAAGGCCTGTCTTGCCGATAGGCAGGCAAACAGCCATCATCACCATTACTATATATGGGCTTTCCTTGCTATGGCGCGGCACTGGCGGCAAATATGTTTCTTTTACGGAGACATATGCAATGACCTTTCTTATCATCGCGATTTATTACTATTTGCGCTATCACGCTGGTGCAGTATTAAAGAACGGCGGACAAACCATGCCACCTGGCGCCGCAGCGGCAAATGACCATCCGCAAAGGACCGCTTCTATTGCTGCTATGAAGAAGCATGGTGCGGGAACTGCTTTCATTAGCGGATTGATGGCGGGCATTGCATTCGGTTGGAGAATTTCCGCCTGTTTCGGCATTGCCGCGATTCTTTTTCATGCCTTATTAAAGAACAGGAAAGCACTGCTGCCTTTTGCGTCAGGTGTTGCTGCGGCCTTGGCAACACTTACATTATTAGCAATAGCTGCCCGAATAGATATCAGCGATATTTACCGGTTTGCATTTGCTGAAAACTTCGGGGCTGGCAGTACCACCGACCATTCTTTTGGGTGGAAGGCAGATAATTTTATCATGAGCTTTTTCTATTCGGAGATGGTGGTATTTTATCCATTCGTTGCCATTTATTTTTTGTTGCGGGAACAATTTGCCTTGCCAACCAGCGTGTATGCGCTGCTTACCATTTGGTTGCTGTTCGAGTTTATCGGCATCAATATACTGGGTATTTATGCAAGACCGCACTTTAAGCATTTGCTGCCAGTGCTTTCGCTTATGAGCGGCGTTTCAATCATGCAAATCGCAGCCACGTACGGGTTACCAGTTAAACGTGTGCTTTTGGTGATTTGGATATTGTTCATCCCGAAAGTGACAGAACCCTTGAGAAATTTCATTACGATAGATCATCCTGGCCGCTATAAAAAGTTTTGCGCTGAACCCTATCCGCATCCCGATGAACGTGCAGAGCGAAGGCTTGGCCAATGGCTATCGGTTACAACAAAGCCGGGCGATTACGTGTTGGTAGCAGGTTATGGAGCGAGGGTGCAATTGTATTCTAAAAGATTATCTCCCACCGCTTATTTCAATGTAACGCAAACGCCGCGGGCCAAGCAACAGTTTATGCAGGAGGTCAGCAGTAATAAACCCGCGGTAATTGCGGTGCCGGTATATGCCGATTATACAGTGCATGTGCAGAAGGACCTGCGCGCATTCATCGACTCTCTGGTGGCTAATGAATATATTGCATGGGAAGATTGTGTGTGCGGATACAGGCTTTATAAGAAGCGATCCCCATAAGCAACAACAAGAAACCGCCCCAGATAACTCTGAGACGGTTTCGACAAAGGAGGATAAGTTCTAGTTAGACAATATCTTAAATTCTGTTCTCCTGTTCTTTTGTCTTCCCTCAGGATTATCGCTTCCATCAGGATTCTTATTCGGTGCAATCGGCATGCTGGATCCATATCCTTTCGCCCGAAGCCTGTTCCTGTCTATGCCTTTGCTCACCAGGTAATCCACTACGCTCTTTGCCCGTGCTTCTGATAGCCGCTGGTTATATTGTTCACTGCCGATATTATCGGTATGCGCGCTGATCTCTATTATCATATCCGGATGATCGTTCAGCATGGTCATCACTTTATCCAATGAAGGATAAGATTCTGTCCGAAGCGAGGACTTATTGAAATCATAGAACACATTGTCTATCACGATCGGTGTTTCTGCCGGAGGAGGCGGCACAGGCATCAGGCACAGGGCTTCGTTGGTCATGGTTTCCTGCTCGGGATTGGCTGGCGCGTCAAAATGCAGCGATCCTGCAACGTATCCCGTCGACGATGCCACCGCCTTCAACGGTTGGTAATCTGCAATCGTGAAACTATAACGGCCTTGCGCATCCGTAGTTTTGGTTGCGATGGTCTTATTGGTAATGGTATCGATGATCAGCACGGTAGCGCCGGACAGCGGAATATTCTTATCGCAGGCCACTACCGATCCGCTCACCTGCCGCATGGGCCTCGTTTTTCTTACATAGAACAATTCAAGGCAGCAGGCCGCATTCCTGTCGGAGCTTAACAATACTTCCTGCAGGATATTATTGGCAGGCCCTCTGCTGGCAAAATAAATATCATCCTTTACGGAGTTTACAGGATAGCCGAAGTTCTGCGGCACGGCCCATCCCGTCCTGGTCTTCTTGCAATAAAAAAGATCGTAGCCGCCCATGCCAACGCGCCCATTGCTTGCAAATACAAAAGTATTCGAAGTCTCATGCAGGTAAGGCGCCTGCTCATCGTATTCGGTGTTCATTACTTCACCTGCGTTGGTGACGTTTATAACCTTGCCATCGGCCGAAAGATCGGCGTACCAGATATCGAATCCTCCCCTTCCACCGGGCCGGTCGCTTGCAAATGCCAATTGCTTTCCATCGGACATAATAAATGGCTGTTGCGAATTATATCCCGGAACATTAATGTTCGCATCCATCATAACGGGCTCGCTCCATTCGCTGCCCGTTCCCTTGCTGATATAAATGGCCGATGTTTTCTTGCCATTGGCAATGGTCCAACGGGTCAGGAACATGGTATTGCTGCCGGATGCAACGGACGCCGCTCCCTGGTGCATGTTCGGAGCTTCGGGCACGTTTGCCCTGTTAATATTCGCAAAAACACCTTCTGAATAAGCAGCGCGGTAAATGCGGTTGGTATAGTCTTTTGTTTTGGCGGTGGCATTCTCCGGGCGGGTAGAAGTAAAATACAGGGTGTTGTCATTCAACCAAACCGGCGCATAGCTTGCGCCTACACTGTTCAACCCCTCGGGGGCTTTGGTGATGTTGAATAAACTCACATCTTTCTTTAATTGCACCTGGATGAACTGCAGGTTTTGTATTTCGCGCCTGGCCGATTCGCTGTATTTATCATTGATGGTATATTCAGCCAGGAACTCGTTGAAGGCTTTTTCGGCTTCCTCATATTTTGCCAGCGCACGCTGCGTGGTGGCAAACCAATAGCGCGCCAGAGGATACTGTGCTTTATCGAAATCGAGCGCCTGCCTGTAATAATCCTCCGCCTTCTCGGGATAATTGAGCAGGCGATAGCTCTCGGCCAGGTTATAGATGGCCTGGGTTTTGGAACTGGTGGGCACCTGCGATTTCTTGGAAGAAGTTTGCACGGTGTAAGGATTGTACGCATCCCTGTTGCCATTGGGCTTTGCAGCGCCAAGGTATTTTTCATAATACTGTGCAGCGGAATAATAATCACCCTTCTTATAATAGTTATCCGCCGCCCTCAGGTAATCGTACGTAAACTGTGCCTGCGTGCACATAAACCCTGTAATCGCAACGGCAGTGAGCAATAATTTTTTCATGTATTAGGAGGGTTGTTTTTAATTATAATTATTTATTACTAATTATTATTGAGATTGACTATTGACCAATAATTAATAATCAATAATCAATAATTGACCTTACAATCTCGGACATACGAACTCGGCCTCTGGCGTCTTCACCGATTTTCTCTTTATGAATGAAAACGAAATCTCGAAAGCATTGGAGCCCCTGTACATCTTGCCAAG
This sequence comes from Chitinophagaceae bacterium, assembly GCA_035628135.1. GTDB lineage: Bacteria > Bacteroidota > Bacteroidia > Chitinophagales > Chitinophagaceae > DASPKM01. The sequence goes on from DASPKM010000009.1 coordinate 234,135, forward strand.
GTCAGACGTGTTCACATCATAGCTCGCTCCAATCACGATGTTCTTATAATAAAAACCTACATAGGGCGAAAACGCGTCCTTGATGCGGTAATTGGCGCCCAGTAAAAAATCGGTATCGTCGCCCGCTTTCAATTGCGCATAGGCTCCGAGCATTTTTTCCGAAGCGGTGCCTTGCCTCAGGTACAATGCATTCGGCGTAAGGCTCAGCACATCGGAGAGCATGATCCTTAACCCCGCATGAAACGTGTAGCGCATGGGAAGTTTCTGTTCTTCACCCAGGCTGAACTTGTCCTGCGGCCTGGTAAGGTGCGAAACGGAAATGCCGCCGAAGAAATTCGCGTTCTTGCCGGGCTGTGCATCATAATACAAGATGCCAACGCCCGCGTCGAACGAAGCCGCGCTTGTCCTGGTCAGCACATCGGCCGAAGGCACGCCGGGATTATAGCCCGTGATAGGATTCCATTGGTCGCCGAAAGTCAGCTTATTACGGTCGAACTTGCGTTCGATCATTCCCAACTGCAATCCCATGGTTACGCGATGATGCCCGGCGGGCCCGAAGCGAACGCCGGTATAAGCCATGTTTGCATAGGCCGTAGTGTAGTTGTAGCCGCCATCGCCTGCTCGTTGCTTCAACACGCTCACACCGAAGTTCACGTTGCTGTTGGTGGTAAAGTCCAGCGCAACGCCGGGCGTAGAATACGGGCTGGTGACATTGCCCCATTGCGTGCGGTAAATGGCCGCCACGCGAAAGTCGCCATCGAATGCGCCTGTAAGCGCAGGGTTCAGCCACGAGGGATACACATAGTATTGAGAGAAATGCGGGTCGGTTTGCGCCTTCAGCTTTTGCATGCCCACCATCGCAAGCACTAACAGCAGTACAGCTTTGTTCATACGTTTCATTTCTTTCTATTGTTATTTGATTAATATCAGCACTATTTAATGATCGTTACCGGTCCCTTCATGGGTGCAAATCCATTTCTGAGATCGATGATGTAATAATACGTTGCCACTGGCAGCGGTTTTCCATTGTAGGTTCCATCCCACGACAGCGACTGACCTGTTGCGCGAAACACCATCTGTCCGTACCTGTTGAACACTTCTACGGTTGCGCCTGCATAATCAGACAGGTTCTCCAACACCCAACGGTCGTTGATGCCATCGCCATTCGGCGAAAACGCATTCGGCACTTTCACCGGCTTCAGGATCTTTACGGTCAGGAAATCACTGGCGGTGCAATTGCCCTGACCGGTGGCTGTGAGCGTATAGGTTTGATCGCGCATAGCCCTCAGCGTTGGCCGAAGCACATTGGCATTGGTAAAATCAACCGCCGGGCTCCAGCTAAAGCGGAGCACCGATGAATCGTTTGCTTTAGGATTGAATTGGATCAGCGTTCCCTGCGGTACAACAAACGATGGTCCCGCGTCGATCACCGGTTGCAGGTATACGATCACCTTATCGGTAAATGCGTTCGATACGCATCCTGCCTTGCTGGTAACCGTTAACCGCACATCGTAATTGCCCGGGAGTGCGTACCGTTTAGACGGGTTGGACGCGGTAGCGGTGCTTCCGTCGCCGAAGGTCCAGTTCCATGCTGCAATGCTGTCCGTGGGCGAGCTTAGATCGGTAAATACATTTTCAGTGCCCTGGCATAAAGTGTCGGGCGATACGGAAAAGCCGGCAATGGGTTTGTCATAGAATGCATTCAATATTTTCACGGTATCGTGTGTGCAACCATGTGCAGACCTTGCGGTAAGCAGTACGTTGAATGGTCCTTTGTTGGAATAGGTATGCGTTGGACTGGCAGCAGTGGAGCCCGGGCCGCCGTCGCCAAAATTCCATTGAAAGCTTAATGCCGAGTTATCGGGCACGGAGGTCCGGTTAACGAAACTGGCCAGGCCATCGGGCATGCAAATAGCCGCGGGCAAATCGAAATTGGCTACCGGCAATGGATGTACGTTTACGGGTTTTGTAACAGGGTTGCTGGTGCAACCGCTGTCGCTGACCGTTACCAGCTTCACCTGGTACACATTGTAATTAGCATAAGTGATGCTGAACGGGTTGCCGTTATTGTACGTTGCGTTGGTGCTGTTGCCAAAATCCCAGTTCCAGCTTACTATCCTGCCCGTGGCTATGTTGGAGTTATCTGTAATGGTGGCCGATTGACCGAGACATACATCCGGCGTAACATTAAATACCGAAACCGGTTTCGGGTGCACTTTAATGGTAGACGATACAGAATCCTTGCAACCACCTTGCGCGGTAAATACATACCAGATGGTATGTGTACCCGGGCCGGCAACAGCAGGATTGAAATTACCCAGTCCATCGGTCCCAGGGCCGCGGTAAAATGCCGTACCAGTTGCACTGTTTACAACCGTTGCGCTTGCAACAGAAACAGGAGCGGCGTTCTCGCATATACTCGGCAATGGCGGGTACACCAGCTCCGGCGTTATCCTGAATCCGAGTGTTATGCTGGTGATACCGACGCAGCCATTGGAACTGGTAGCGGTTAAGCTTATAGAATAGATCCCCTGCTGAAAATTGTGTGTCGGATGCTGCAGGGTGGATGTATTGGGATTGCCCGCATTGGCATTTGGATCGCCAAAGTCCCACAGGTACGTCATCGATTGACCGTCGTTGATACCGGTAAGATTGGTGAATTGCACCAGGCCATTTGTTGGAAGACAAGCGCCCTGGTTCACAATTGTATACAGCGCGAGCGGCTTTGCGTGCACCAGGATGGTTTGTGAAATGGAATCCTTGCAACCTCCTGCCGTAGTAAATATGTACCAGATCGTATGTGTGCCAAATCCTGCGTTGGAAGGGCTGAAATTACCTGCGGCATCCGTTCCCGGACCGCGGTATACACCGGTGCCGGTTGACCCGTTGGTAACAGCAGCAGTGGCTATTGACACAGTACCTTGTATGCTTTCGCAAATGGCCGGCAACGCAGGATACACCAGTTGCGGGCGCAGGCTGAACGTGGAAGCAATAGTAGTATCGGCCACGCAGCCATTTTCAGTAGTAACTGTCAGCTTGATATCATAATTGCCATCTATGAAATTATGCGTTGGATGCTGCAACGTGGACGTATTAGGATTGCCCGCATTCGCATTGGGATCGTCGAAGTCCCAGGCCCAGCTCAATATCTGCCCGTCTCCAATCAATGTACTGTCGGTAAATTGTACCAGGCCGGTTATCGGCAAACATCCCCCCGATGGATAGCCGAAGTTCACCCTCGGCTTTGCATGGACACGTATGGTTTGAGAAATAGAATCGGTACATCCGCTGCTGGAAGTAAATACGTACCAAATGGTGTGCAAACCAAATCCCGCGGCAGCAGGATTGAAATCTCCCGCCGCATTTGTGCCGGGGCCGCGGTACGTGCCGGTTCCCGGAACTCCATTGGTAACGGTGGCGTTGGCCACGGAAACTGGTCCTGTTGCATTTTCACAAATTGCGGGCAGCGCGGTGTACTCCATTACCGGCCGCAGGTTAAAACTCACCGCGACCACGGTATCCTTTCCGCATCCATTTGCAGTGGTAACACTGTAAAAAATATTGTAATTGCCAAACACGGTATAAATGTGTGTGGGATTGGGCAATGTAGATGTATTGGGGTTGCTGGCATCGGCATAGGCATCACCAAAATCCCAGCTATAGTCCGTCAATGCCTGTCCATCGGGCGCTGTAGTGGTACTGGTAAATTGCACAACGCCATCTGCCGGCAAACAACCTGCCGGGTACGTAAATCCTAACACTGGCTTTGCGTATACGGTAACTATCCTGGTGGCGGTATCGCTCACGCAGGCATTGTTGCCCACCTTTACCACGTGCTTTACCGTAAATGTTCCATAAACCCCATATATTTCGTTTTGCGGGTTGCCATCGGTGGTGTTGATGGTATGGCCATTGCCGAAATCCCAATACCACGAAGTGATGGGCGCGGGACCCGCATATGAAGATGTATCGGTGAAAACAATATTGCTGCCCTCGCAAATTTGCGGCGGCGTGGTGCCAAAGCTGGTCACCGGCTTATCGAAGATCATAATGTCCTTTGCGGTGTCGCCAACGCAACCTTCAGCGGTAATTACTTTAAGATTTACCGTTTGCGTACCCGTTGTATTGAACAGCTTCACCGGGTTTTGCAACTGCGAACTGGTGGCGTCGGGGAAGGTCCACTCCCATCTGTTCAGCGTATAACCATTACCGGAACTGGCCGGCGCCATAAATTGAACGCTGTCCTTGATACAACCGTTATGCACATGCGAAAAATCGGTTGAGGGCTTATCGCGGACAGTGATGGACAGCAGCACCGTTTCGGTATTGTTACAGCTTTCCAGTGAACTGTGCGTGTTTTCCACGGGCAGCTCAAACGTGCCGGTTTGTGCAAAGGTATAAGTGCCGGGCAGCCGGTAGCGGTAATACCTTGCCCCATTATGGATCAATGAATCCGTTACCGCGGGACTGAGATCGGTGATATCCGTATTAGGGTTAAGGCCTGGCACCTGGCTCAGTTGCCATACTATTTTCGAGGGTTTGTATGCCACCAGCATGGATATTTCTACCGGTGTGTTGCGGCAGGTGAACTGGTGCGAAGGCACCGTTGGATCTGCCTCGTTGTGTATGAAGGAAGCAGCTGCCAGGTTGTTGATGAGAGCGCCAGCATTGTATCCATAGCTTTCCACGCTACCCTGGCCATAGCTGATGGCTGTAAAGGCGGAATCGCTTTCAACAAGACACTGCCCCGGGGGTGGATCGCTGCCGGGGGTTACGCTCCATCTTCTTATCACTACTGTATAACCGGGCATGTTTGGATGCGGGTAAGTATGGGTAAAAGTAGACGTGCCGTCTATTTTCAGCGAAGGCAAACCCGGTGTAGGAATGATCAATGTGAGATAGTTGACGGAAATCGCTTCCTTACTATTCCGGAAAAAGCCTACGTTCTTCTTTCCCTGTTCCAGCGGGCTGATATAGATCATTTCAGGATCCCCGACACCGCCGCCTGTATTGGGGCAACCGCCCGTTGAGGACATAAATTGTCCTACGAGAATTGGTTTATCTGCTTCGATATAATCCGCGGTATTGCTTTCGAATTGATAATAGCTGCCGTTGATAAGGCTCGTTAACGTAGTGCCGTTTCTTTTCACGATCGTTCCGGGATGCTTAACCAATACTTTATAGATATTGGTAGACAACGTGGTGGCGCTGCTGTGCAACGAAGTGGGCGCGGTCAGGTAGCGCTTGCCCCATGCCTGGTAAGGAAACACTTGTTGAATATTATTATCTCCGCTGCTGCTATTATTTCCAATACAATTGATATTCGTGCGGCTACTGCCCGAAAACACCGCGATGGGATAACATTTGCCCTGTGCATTGGCGATAGACTTTACCGTGGTGCCGGTAAGCTCGTATCCTGCATTGCCGCTTAAATTGGCGCCTACCAATTGATATATCTGCCCTTTCATCAGCATTTGCGTAAAGGGAACATTGGCAGGTTTGCCATGACGCGTAGGCGCAGAAGGCTTGATCTCTACTATCGTGCTATCGTGCTTAGCAACAACAAACATCCATGAATAACAATTAGACGCATAGTTTTGCTGGCTGTTGAGCGATATGTATTCATATCCCCACGTTTCTACGGGCATCAACATGGTGGCGCCGGAAGAAGCGCTGCCATAAATATGCGCGTAAGCTACAATCGGCACGTCGCTCACAATGTGTATCCCCTTCTTTTGAAAAACACCTTCGCCACCCGTACCGCCAAAGCTGGGCGGGTTGGTATATAACCGCGCGTCATCGAACCCCGCCTTGGGAATGAACTCTGTGGAAATAACAGTGTTTGCCGGAATGTTATATGTTCTTGTCCAGCCGGTACTGTCTATGGACACTGTAACCCTGGCCGGCTGTATCGCATTCAGGTAAATCACCATCTGCTGGCTGTTAGATTGGCCCGGCTCCATGAATTGGTGGTGGCCATAGCCTACCCAAAATTCTTTTCCTGTATTGGAAAGATTCTGGGCAAGGCTATGTGCACCGCAAAACAATAATCCTATAGCTAATACAATTCGCATGCTCTTGTTAGTTCGTCTTATTAACTCACATCCCACCACTCACATTCTTATCTTATCAAATTGATCGATCCTCTTCTCACTTCTGTTCTTCCATCGGCCAATGTCAGTCGTATCACGTACACATACACACCGGCCGGTTGCACCTTCCCTTTATGTGTTCCATCCCAACCTTGCGACTGGCTCCTGGATTCGAAGATCTTCTCGCCCCATTGGTTGAATACCATGAAGTGCATTTCCCTGATGATATGGCCATATATTCTCAATACATCGTTCATGCCATCACCGTTAGGTGTAAATGCATTTGGTATGAAGATCTGGTCGGGCAGTGTTCTGCCGGTAACATCCAGCGATGTGGCGGTCTGGCAACTGATCACTCCAATGGCTCGCACCCTGAAGTTGACGGTTTGCACCGGTTGCAGTCCTGTTACGGTATGCGTTAATCCTGTGGGACCTGATGACGGCGGTGTCCACGTACCGCCACCATTGGTAGAAACTTCGTAAGAAGCCGCATTCGGTACCGCATTCCACCTGAACCTGATCATGTTGGTGCCTGCTGAATCAACCGTTGCAACAGGATTGGTGAGCGGCGGCAGCACAGTTGCCACTACGCGTTTGCGCGGCGAACCGATACAACCTCCACGGTCTCCTTCTATAAAATATACCACTGTGCTTGTTACGTTGTTTATTGTAAAGCTTGAGCCGGTATGCACCGCAGTTCCGCCTGTTGCAGTTGTGTACCAGCGATAGGTTACTCCTGCTTCAGGGTTCGTAATAGTAAATGTGGCGTTGGTGCCGGAACATACCCCGATGGAATCAGGAGTAATGTTCACTACCGGGTTCGGGTTTACGATGAGCGGCTTCGTGATGGTATCGATACATCCATCGGCTGCAATGCCCATCATGGTAACACTATAGTTACCCGGCAACAGATATTGATGCGCGGGGTTCTGAATATTGACGGAATTCGACCCATCGCCATAATCCCAGTTATACCTGTTCACCGGAACACCGTTGGACGTGGTGGCCGTACCATTGAATTGCACGATGTCAGTTACGCAACCGGTAAAAGTGTACGTAAAGTCTGCAACCGGCGCTTCTATCACCTTAATGGTGAGCGTGGTCTCCAGCTTGCTGTTACAGCTTTCTACGTCGGGGTGCGACATGAACACCGGCACATAGAATGTTCCGGTTCCTGTTACGATATAATCCTGGTTGACCGTGTACTTATAGTATTTACGTCCGTTCACCGTTACAGAATCTGCCGGTATCGGGTTGTCCTGGATCACATCGGTATTCGGGCTGATGTTGTTCAGCACGCTGAACTGCCATTCGAGCCTAGTGGGCTTCACCGGCACCAGCAGGTGCACGCGGAACGGAGTTTTCACACAGGTATAATCGTTAGTAGTGCCGGCATCATTGTACACATTGATGAGAGCAGGTTGCGCATTCAGGTTCAGCACCATGGTACCCGCATTGAAACCATAACTTTCCTGGGTACCCATGCCGTACGTAATAGCGGTAAATGCAGAGTCGCTGGTAACAATGGCTTGTGCCTTAGCGGCCGTCCACCGCTTAACCACCACACTGTAACCTGCCAGGTTCGGGTGTGCATAAGTGTGATCAAACGTGCCGCTGCCATCGATGCGCAGGGAAGTTAAGCCTGCAGTGGGGATTATCAGCGTCAGGTACTGCACGGTAATGCCCTCGTCGGTATTGCGGTACAAAGCTACCTGTTTGATGCCTTGCTCCAGCGGGCTGATGTACATCATTTCAGGATCACCGAGGCCTGTAATGCCCGGGCAATTGCTGCTGAAGGATGATGGTATGAACTGAGCAACCATTACCGGCTTGTCTGCTTCGATGTAATCAGCCGTGTTGCTTTCGAACTGGTAGTAGTAATTGTTCACCAGTCCTGTCATTACCACGCCGTTCTTTCTTACTACCGTGCTTGGATCTTTTACTGCAATGCGATAAATATTGATGTTAAGTGTTGATGCGCCGTTGCTGCTGGATGTGGGCGCAGTCAGGTATCTCCTGCCCCATGCCTGGAAGGGGAAGTTTTGTTGTATGATATTGTCACCGCTGGATGCGCCCGCGCCGCCTCCGCACGCAATGTTGGTACGGCTGCTGCCCGAGAACACTGCGATGGGATAACACTTGCCCTGGGCGTTGGCAATGGACTTGACCTTGCTGCCTGTAAGATCATACCCTTCACTGCCCGATTGAATGGCGCCCAATACCTGGTACACTTCTCCTTTCTTAAGCTGTACCGTGAACGGTACTCCTGCCGGCCTTCCGCCAAGCGTGGGATTCGATGGTGTGATCTCTATCAAGGTATTATCCCTGTCGGCCACCACATAGAACCATGAATAAGTATTGGCAGCATAGTTCTGGCGCGAAGTGAGCGCATAATATTCATACCCGTACGTTCCTACAGGCATCAACATAGTGGCGCCCGATGACAGGCTGCCGAATATGTGTGCGTAGGCAGTAATGGGCACGTCGCTCGTAATGCTGATGCCTCTCCTGTTCAATCCTTCCTGCGTTAACCTTGCATCGAATGAGCCCGCCTTCGGGATAATGTTGGTGGTGATCACCGTATTCGCAGGAATGGTATAGGTCCTCACCCATGAAGTACCATTGATGCGCACCGTTACGTTGGCAGGTTGTTCTGCCCCCAGGTACAACACCATTTGCTGCGAATTGTCGGTAGCCATAAACTGGTGATGGCCATAAGCCACCCAGAACTTGGTGCCCTTGTTAGAATTGTCGACCGGCGTGATGTCTGCGGGCGGTACTACATTGTCGCCTTCCAGGCCGGTGAACTTGTCCAGCGTCGTCAATGCGGATTTATGGATCACGTTGCTGATATCGTCTAATGTGCTGTTCGATTCGCGTATCCATGTGTTGCTGGGATCGGTGCGGCCGAGACGGATTGAATATTCCTCCGGCACAAAGCCCTGCCACGGATCGATGTAAAACTGGCTGATGGTAAAGTTGAATGGCCCAGCGCCTGTTGCATCGATATCTGTATAGAAATACATGGGCTTGAAGCTGGCAGGCATTCCCGGCGGCAATACACCGGAATACCGTTTCAGCGTAATGGCCGAAGGCACTGGTGCGCCCGGGGCCCAGTTGATTCTGGTAACAGTATCCGTGCCCATTACAAACACCTGGTTTGCTCCTGCAACAGGAACTGCCGGTATTCCAACCAAAGCAGGCGGATCGACCGTGGGCAAAAACTCGTATGCTCCCATGTCGGGCACGCCCGCAGTGAGTGTAGTAGGTCTTGGATTATCATTGATGTCATAATCGTTGCCCGGTATCTGCACACCACGGCCATGCATTGCCCATACGTTCGCATCGCTCAGGCTGGGCTGCAGGTCTGCATCGCTGGTGAACGCAGGCTTGTATACGATGGAGTTCAGGTCAAGGCTCGACGTATCCCTCCAGCGTTGCAGCGTGTTGTAGTTAAGCGTGCCCCACAATACCAGATTAGTCCCTGTAGTATAAAGCGTATTGTAATCACTGAAGAAGAAATCGATATTGGTTACCTGCATGGCCAATCCATTGCCACCATGCGAGAACACGTTGTTACGCACATCGATGTTACCATTGCCGGCGGATGTATGGTTGAAGTATGCAGCTACGTTGTTGGTAGCCGAGGTGGCCGTACTGTGTACCGAGTTGTTGAAATAATTGATGTTGCTGCCGGTGGTGCTGTACAAACCGTACGAGCTGGCGCCGCTTGTTTTAATGGTCAGCACGTTGTTCACCGTGTTGTTGTAATCGTTGCCTGTTTGATACAAGCCATACAATGTGCCGGTGTTGCCGGTTTGTGCTATCACTTTATTACCTGCCACGCGTCCTCTTTCAGCAGGACTCGCCTCGCAACCGCTGAGATAAATACCATATACCGTGGTAGTGGTATTGTTAATGTTTACCGTGTTGTTCTTATACTGGAAAGCCGAATCGGCATTGATTCCATAAATGCCGTACGAACTGGTCGCAAGCGGGGCGGTCATGTTCACGAGATTCCTGCTCACGGTCGACCTTCCTGTAAGACTTGTATAAATACCGTATTGATATGCTCCATTGACGGTATTGCTGTCGATCAGGTGCCTGTATGTGAGGTTGGCCGCTGCAGTGCCCAGAATATGAATGCCACTGGAGCCGTTGTTGATGGTATTGCCTTTTATTACAAGACCGGCTCCCAGGAGGTCATCCGCAAAAATCGCGGCCGTTACATTCGATGTGCTGGTAGTTGCCGGTGCGGTAATGATACAATTCACCAAACTGTCGTACGAAGCTGTATTGGCAAATTCAACTACGCGGCTGTTGGCCGTATTGATAGACGTAATGGAAATGCCGTTGTAACTCACATAGCTGGCGCTGTCCAGCTTCAGTACATAATTCGCTGCCGCGCTGGTAGCATCGTATGTAAGTGTTACGGACGATGGGTTGTTGTTTGCGCTGCGGAAGATTACCCAACTCGTGGGCGAGGTTCCCGCAATATGGTGCATTCTTATCTGCTCGGTGTAAGTGCCCGGCGCTATGTTAAAGATCACGGTGCCTGTGATACCGCACTCGAGCGCCGCCACTGCTTCGGTAAATGAATTGAAGTTGACGCCGCCTGTCGGTTGCGTCTTATCGATCGTGTACGTGCCCGCCAGGAAGGTCGGGTTCAGGTTTACCTGCACTGGTACTGAGTGCGCGGTATTGCCACTGCATATTACTTCTGCGCGGAAGAAAGTTTGCAATCCAACCGTATGCGTAAACTTCGGACTGTTCAATACGCCGCTGATATTGGTCCAGGGACCCGCTGCCGAGCTCGCGCTCTGCCATTGGTAGGTTTGCGTTCCGCCGATAGTATGTCCTGTCAGGTTCAACTCGATGGTGGCGCCAAGGCAAATGCCCGAGTTAGGAGTAGCGGTAGCTGTACCTGCGTTCGGTGGCGCTATGCAAGGCAGAATAGTATACTCGAACGCTCCGATATCAGGAGTAGTGGCGCTTCTTGCAACATTGTTGATGTCTGTGGTAATGCCTACGGGCACGCCCAGGTTGTCAACAGGCGAAATGGTTGGCGTGAGGTCGCCGCCCACGGGATCGGTAAACTCCGGATCGATCGCTACTGAATTGCTGTCTTGTGTTGTAGCGGTTCTCCAGTCTGCCAGCGTTAGTTGATCTGCTCCATCGAAACCGGTAAAGTGGCCGGAGGCCGGAACAATGAACAGGTTATTCCAATTGGATGTAATCTCGCTCGTTTCCGTATCAAAATACAGTACGTGCTTTTCACCGGTACCGCCGCGCCTGATGCTGAACATATTGTTCTTAAGTTCGATGCCTGTAGCCTCTGTAAGTTGGTAGAAACCGCGGGTTGCGCTGGTAGCCGTACTGCCCGCATGGTCCAGCGAAATGCTGTTGTGATAATACAGCACGTTATTGGAACTGGAATTATAAAGCGCATAGATAAGGCCGTTAGAGCGGATATTGTAGATCGCGTTATTCGATACAATGTTCTCCGAACCGTTCGCGGGATCTGAACCGGTAATGTAAATGCCATAGGTGGCAGTTGTGCCTGTAACGGCCCCGCCGGTCATGTTGAAAATCCTGTTCTTCGAAATCCTGCCATTGCTGCTAAGACCTGTAAAGTATACGCCATAGCCGGTTGTAATAGATGTACGGGTGGGCCTGCTGATGTTATTCTTTTCCACCAGTGTATTGTTAGTGCCGCTTACATACACGCCGTACGTATAGAAGTCGAGGATGGTATTATTGATGATCTTGTTTTGGTTGATGCTAAGCGCTGCAGTGGTGCTGCCAACCAGCGTAATACCGTAATAGCCGCCATCCACCGTATTCCTATCGAACACATTGCCATCACAGAATGTATTGCCTGTGCCGGTAGCACTGGTTTCCGAAGCACTTACAACCATACCTGCATAGTTGGTGGAAGTGGAACTGTTCACCGCAAGAATGGTACACTTGCGGAAGGTATTGCTATCCGCATTGTTGATCAGGTGCACGCCGAACCCATAGGTGCCTGTGCCCTGCGCGTTAATCACAAGGCTATCGAAAATAACGTGGTCGGTGCGCCTGAGCTTGATCACTGCACGCTCATTGGTATTGCTGGAGCTGTATGCAATGGTATTGCCATTGCCGTTGAAGGTGATGGTGTTTACAGATGAGGCGCCTGCAATGCTATCCAGTATCAATTGTTCCAGGTAGGGTCCGCTGCCCGCCACTACGTTGAATACTACCGGCCCGGCGATACCGCAATTCATTGCGGCCTTCGCGTCGTTAAAGCTCTGGAAATTGGTGCCGCCGGTAACCTGGGCTTTATTGATGGTGTAAGTGCCCGCGGGAAGCGCAGGGTTCACCACCACCAACACCGGAGTAGAGTATGCAGTATTGCCACTGCACGTTACCGCTACCCTGTAATATTGGGTTATGGATGATACGATTACCGTGTCAGGATTGTTGAGCACGTCGCCAATGGGTGTAAACGGACCTCCCGCGCTGGCGGAAGTTTCCCACCTGTACGTTTGTCCGATACCGGTAGAATTGCCTGCTAACTTCAGTGCCACGTTAGTGTTTACGCAAACCGTGTCGGGTGTGGCGGTAGCAACGCCCGGTATCGGCGGTATTGTACATCCGCCGGGGAAGAATTCCCATGCCCCCATGTCGGGCGTGGTGGCGCTGCGCGGACTGTTATTGATATCCACCAATATACCTACGGGCTCGCCGAGGTTATCGATAGATGCATTACCGGGCGCGAGGTTGCCTGCTGAAAGGTCCACGTACAACGGGTCGGACGCAACAGAGTTGGCATCCTGCGAAGCCGCAGCCTGCCAATCCGCAAGCGTGGCGCGGTTGCCGTTGAAGAAGCCAACGAAGGCATTGTCTGCCGTGGCAGACCTGAACAAGTCGTTGTGATTGGAGATAATCGAGCTGCCCGGCGTATTGAAATAAATAGCATGCTTACTGCCGGGACCACCTCTTGTAATGGTAACGATGTTGTTTTTAAAATACAATCCATCGGCCTGGGTAGTCTGGTAAAAACCTCTGGCCACTGTGGAGGCTGTGGAAGCCGCCGCGGGACCATCCAGTGAAATGGTATTGTGGAAATACCATGCATGGTCCGATGTAGTATTGTAAATACCGTATGCATCACCGCTGCCGGTAAGATTATAAATAGCATTGTTGCTCACCACATTCTCCAGCGATACTACAGGGTCCACGCCGGTAAAGTAAATACCGTAGAAGGTGCTGGTGCTGGACGGCGCGCCGCCAAACGGATCGGTGATAATGTTGCGTGTAATATTGGCCTTGGTGCTCAGGCTGGTAAAATAAATACCGTAAAATGTGGTTACCCCCGTACGCGTAGGCCTGGTTATCCTGTTGGCTTCGATGCGCGCATTAAAGCTGCCATTCACCCAAATGCCATAGGAGTAAAACTCACGGATAACATTATTGATGATCTTGTTGTTGCCGTTGGCGACCGAGGAGTTTGATACCAGGGTTATGCCGTAATAACCACCCGTAATGGTGTTATTGCTGAAGGTATTGAAATCGCACTCGTTGGCGCCTGTTCCGGTAGCCGAAGTATTAGAGAAGCTCACCACTATACCCGCATAGTTGGTAGAAGTGGAGCTGGTATTGATGTTGATCGTGCAATTGTTGATGGTGTTGGAATCGGCATTGTTGATGAGATGGAAACCAAACCCATATTCAGAACTGGTAGTGCCTGTAGGATTAACCACGAGGTCGTTGAACGTTATGTAGTCGGTGCCGTTCAGCTTTATTACCGCCCTTTCGTTGGTGTTGGTAGATAGGAAGCTGATGGTATTGCCATTACCATTGAAGGTAATGGTGTTTACGCCGGATGCGCCGGGTATCGGCTGCATGATCAGTTGCTCGTTGTAAGGACCGCTTCCGCTCACTACATTAAAGATCACGGGTCCGCTTATTCCGCACTTCAACGCATCGTAAGCGTCGTTGAAGCTTTGGAAATTGGTGCCACCCGTAGCCACAGCCTTGTTGATGGTATAAGTACCACCTGCAAAAGGCACGGCCACATTCACCAGCACAGGAGTGGAGTGCGTTGTATTGCCACTGCACGTAACCGCTGCACGATAATACAGCGTAACCGTGGTAGTAATATCAAGCGAAGGCGTGGTAAGCACTGCGCTTACCGGGGCCCAGGGACCTGCCAACGAACTAGAGGCCTCCCATTGGTACGTTTGTCCGATACCGATAGAATTGCCGGTAAGGTTAAGTGTAACAGCTGTACCGGGACATACAATGCCGCTCACGCTGGAAGTAGCCGTACCCGGTGTTGGTGGCACGGTACAGCTTCCCACCGTAAACTCGTATGCGCCAATGTCTGGCGTGGTACTGCTCCTTGGTGCATTGAGTATGTCTGTTGTAATTCCAACAGGTGTTCCTTTGTCGTTCAACGCAGCCGCGGTAGGACGCAGGTTTCCTCCTGCCAGGTCAAGGTATGCCGGGTCAAGAGATAGCGAGTTAGCATCCTTTGAAGTAGCGGCCTGCCATGCTGCAAGCGTGGCCTGGTCGCTGCCATTGTTGCCGATGAAACTGTTGGAGCCGCTGACGTAAAAATTATTATAATCAGAAGTATACGTTGTAGCGGGCGTGTTCATGAATATGGCATACTTGGTGCCGGTACCGCCACGCGTTACTGTAATGAGGTTATTCCTGAATTGCAGGTTAGCCGCGGATGTAGTTTGATAAAATCCACGTGCCGTTTCGGTAGCTGTGCTGGAAGACTCATCGAGCGAAATGGTATTGTGATAATACCAGGCATGGTCTGAGCTGGCATTGTATATCGCGTAAATGGTGCCGTTCCCTTTAATATTATAGATGACGTTGTTGCTGATAACATTTTCATTGCCGGAAGTAGCGTCTACCCCTGTCAGATAGATGCCATAAAAATCATCCACAGTGGTGGTCTCGCTGTCGAAAATGCTGTGTATCCTGTTCTTCGATATGTTGGCTTTGGTGCTGAGGCCTGTAAAATAAATTCCGTAGTTCGTAGTGCCTGCCGAGGTACGGTTGGGCCGCTGTATATTGTTCCCTTCAATTAAAGTATTGATGGTTCCTGTTACGTACACACCGTACAGGTACCAATTTTTAATAATGTTACCCGTGAGCTTGTTGTTTTGTATCGAGTTGGCTGCCGTAGTGCTTCCCACGAGTGTTACGCCATAATAACCACCGTTGATATTATTTTGGCTAAAGATGTTGCCGTCGCAGAACGTGTTGCCTGTCGTAGTGGCCGATGTGGCGCTGTTGCTCACCACGATACCCGCGTAGTTGGTAGAAGTAGTGGTGGTGCTGACATTGATGGTACATTTGCGGATGGTATTGGAATCTGCATTGTTCAGCAGCTGCACACCAAAGCCATACTCGGTGGTGCCACCGCCGCCAAGCGCGGTAATCACCAGGCTGTCGATGGTAATATGGTCCGCTCCATCGAGCTTGATAATTCCCCTTTCATTTGTATTGGTGGATAAATAAGATAAAGTTGCTCCATTGCCATTGAAGGTAATGGTATTGGTAGACGAGGCACCCGGAACAGCGGTCATGATCAGCTGTTCATTATATGGCCCGCTGCCTGCAGCCACATTAAATACCACTGGCCCTACGATGCCGCACCTGATATAACTGTACGCATCGCTAAAGGTTTGGAAATTACCGCTGCCGGTAGGCAGTGCGCTATTAATGGTAAACGTGCCGGCAACGCCGGCGGGAGTAGTCACCAATACGCTTGCAGAATAATCAAAAGCGCCTCCATTGGCACAGGTGACTTTTACCCTGTAATATGTGGTGGCAGTTTGTGTTCTGCCAATGATGTTGCCGTTGGTTGCGCCAACGATATCGGTCCAGTTAGTGTTGTCGGGCGATGTCTGCCATTGGAAATTGATGCCTGTTGCTGCGGTGTTGCCGGTAACGCTTAGGTTAAAAGGAGCGCCCGAGCAAACCACTGCCGCGGAGCTGACCGCGGTACCGCCTGTGGGAGTTCCTGCGCAATTGGCTGCTGCAGTCCAACGGAAAGTGATATTAGGCCTGGTGGTGGCGGTTCCGTTCTCGGTAGTAGTAGTGGTGCCGCAAAGATTATCCAGGCCGTCTGCACGGTAAGTATGCGATCCGTTGAAAGATAACCCGGTTGTCCAGGGAATAATTGGATTGTTGGTCCATGTAGTGCCTGTATCGGATTGATGGCTGCCGTTACAGATCTCTACGATAATATTGTCAACGCCGTTCCAGAAATAAGGTGCGGTGAAATTAAAAGTGTTGGCGCCCACTACCGGTTGATAGTTTACCGGCCCGAACACAGTGCTTGTTCCTGGTTCCCAGGTGGAAGGCGACAAGGTTGCGACAATGGTGCCTCCTATCTTGATGGTGTATTCTTCTACTATTCCAACGGTGCCCAACGGCGAATTCACCGTAAACCTTATTCCGCTGATATTGCCGGGACCCATGCCCGCGGCCATCAACTCCGAAGCCCGGTACAGGTATTGCGCCCTGCTGCCCTCGTAACGGTCCTGTATGGGGCAAGGATAACTGGTAGTGGTATTACCGGTTGTGCCGGTGCCGATACTTATATCGGTTTGTGATCTTGATTGCAGCGCAGAAAAACTCAGAAGAAGTAAAAACAATGCGGTTCTTCCCAGCAGGGAACGTTTTCTCAAAGCAGCCATCATGTTAGTTTAGTTGGTTATTTTAATAGCCTTTACCCTTGTTACAGCAAAGAACGGGTCGGAATATTGAACGATAAATAAACAGGCATCGCCATGAGGCAGACGCAGTTAGCTGGTTTTTTCAAAAAGGAGGATAGATTTTTGAGGCAGGGGGGAGAAACTCATCAAATCTAAGTCAGATTGTTAAAATTTCAAAAAAATGGCGTTTGTCAATAACTTCTATTTTGTAGTGTAAGTGTTTACCCTTATAGCTCCTAAGCCTTGGTAACCAAACGTTCATGCTTATATAACTGGCTATTACCCGATAATATAAACATTGCAGCAGATTTATTTTAATCTGATTTTAATGCCCGCTCTTATAAATCGCATATAGGTTATCGGAGAGGTTTATGGGAATATGTATAAAACCTAACTTGCTGATAGTTACAACAGACTTCAGATAATTTCAGGAAAAATGGAGAACAGGGGCCTGCTATTTATTCCCGATATCAGTGGGTTTACGCGGTTCGTTACCGAAACCGAGATCAATCACAGCCGGCTGATCATACAGGAATTGCTGGAGTTGCTCATCAACGCGAATGAAATTAACCTCGAGGTCTCCGAAATAGAGGGCGATGCCATCCTGTTTTACAGATACGGCGAATCTCCCGACCTCCGGGAAGTATACCGCCAGGTTGAAAAAATGTTCTGCGAATTTCACAAGCACATAGGTTTTTACGAGATCAGCCGGTTTTGCCAATGCAAGGCCTGTTTGTCGGCCGTTAAGCTTACGCTGAAAATCATTACGCATTACGGGGAGTTTGCAGGTTATAATGTCAAGAACTTCAGTAAGCTTATCGGTAAAGATGTAATAGTAGCACATCAGTTGCTAAAAAATGACATCGGCCAACATGAGTACTGGCTTGTGACCGACGAGTTGCTGCAACACCACGAACCCGCCGGCCTGGCCAATTGGATGCAATGGAACAACAGCGCGAAAAAAACCGAGACCGGCGAAATATCCTTTCATTATACACCGCTGACACCGCTGAAGCAATCCATTACGCCCGAGGTTCCTTTGCAACTGGAGCTTGCTGAAAAAGTAAAAATGATTTCATTATCCAGGGACTATCCCGTGCATATTATACGACTGTTCCATGCAACGGGCGATTTTAATTATCGTAGCCGCTGGCAGGAAGGCGTGCGGACCGTGGAAGAGATCAATCATTTTCTACCGCGCCTCGGAATGAAATGCAGGGTGGTAAAGGAGGGCGGGCAATCTGTCATCACTCACAGCAGTTACTCTTTTACGCCCGAAAAAATCGTGTTCAGCGAAACAGATGAAAAGAAAAAACAGGCAACCTATTATACGCTGGAACGCATAAATGATAAAACCACCAGGCTTACGCTTGATTATTACATCCAGAAAAATCTCATCGATGAAACCATGTTTGAATTGTTCCGAAAAAGATCAATCACCAACGAATTAAAAAAATCGATGGAAAATCTGGAACAAGTGGCGAAAGAGATCAATGTCTCTACCGAATATTGATTATATCGCGATTATACTCTTTTCTATTCCGTACTTAATCAAACCCACCGTTGTTTTTGCGCCTGTTTTTTCCTTAAGCTGTTGCTTGATCTTGTCTACTGCGCTTACGCTTAAGAATACCTCGTCGGCGATTTCCTGCGTGGTTTTTTCCTGCCAGAGCAATTGTAGTATTTTTTTATGCTTTTCGTTGATGTAGTGGCCGTTGCGTGAAAACGGACCTTTGAGTGTATTGCTGGTACGCCAGTAAAGTGCGTCTGTCAATATTTTATTCTTATACAGCGCGCCTTCGGACGCGCTGCGGATGGCGTCGATCAGTTCCGCCAGTTCAGCCTCTTTGGGAATACATCCATAAATACCGAAGTTCAGCAACTCACTTACAGTTTTCAGTTCCATGTGCATGGACAGCACGATCACTTTAACGTGTGGGTGTTTGTTAAACAATAAATTGAGCGTTTCCTTGCCGCTAAGCCCTGGCATACAGAGATCCAGCAGCACCACGTCTACATCCTTGTGATAATAGAGTTTGTCAATCAGGTCGTTGTCATGGGTTGATTCGATAACTACTTCGAAATCATCTACCATGCACAGGAGGTTTTTCAAGGCTTTTCTGAACAGGTTGTGGCCGTCTACAATACCGATTTTGATAATGTTCTTTTTCATTTAGAATAGGTTTAATGGTTCAAAGATCGCAATACCAAACAGTTAAGCCTTTCCAGGTGCCGGATAGCATATCCTGCCGCAATAAGCCACTAGTTATAATGATTGCTATAACCAATGACCCGGCTCATTAGCAAAAAGGATGCCCGGCAGCTACTGACTGCCACGCTACGCCTCGTTAAATTTTTAGTTGTGAAAACGGGCGGTTCCCCTTATCCTACGGCGCTTACCAGTTTATCTACCGACATGCATTCTAGTATGGCGCTGTCTGCCGCCGCAGTTACCGCATTAAAATTGCGGTTGGCAATAAATTCAGGCCTCGGGTTCGGCATGTCGGGCAAGGTATTCTTGATGCTGTTATACGTTACCAGGAAAGTATAGCGTTCCCAGGGCGACATGTTGTTGGAGGAGGCATGGAAAACATTTCCATGGAAGAACAATACGCTTCCCGCCTTGCCTTTTGCTGCAACGATCCCTTTACGGCGCGCCCAATCGGCAATCGTTTTGCGCTTGAGTGTGTATTTCAGGTCTGCGGTTAGCGCAGACATGTACGTCGTGCTGTTCTGGTAATCGCTGAACCATTCGCTGTTAGCGTCCGCATGGCCGGCAGGTTTATTTTCTTCTGAATCCACCACGCCTGCTTTGTGTGATCCAGGTATCAGTAGCATGGGACCATTGAATTCATTTGCATCGTTCAGGAATATCATTGCGGTCAACACCTCCGGCTCCGGCATACCATCGTCCTGCTTCCAGAAAGTATAGTCCTGGTGCCATTCCCACCAATCGCCGACCATGGCGTGCTTGCAATTGATCTTGGTTTGATGTATGTATACGTCCTCGCCTATCAATTGACGCGAAGGCGTAACGAGCCTGTTAAGGCGCGTTAATTTTTCAAATAATTCATTAGTGAAATCGGGCGCAAAAAAAGATCGCACTGCGCCGTTCTTCTCTAATATCTTGCGCGGGCTGTCTTCTTTGATCACTGCTTTCATTTCATGCAGGATGATCCGCAGTTCGTCTTCGGTGAAAACATTTTCTATTAACAGGAATCCGTTCTCGCGGTAGTCGGTAAGCTGTTGATGAGTTAATTGCATAGCACGGCTTTACAGGGTTATTTGTAATACATCAAAAAGATAGGAAATCAGATTGCGAGGCTTTAATCGGGATATGTATTCTAATAGACGAGTGATACAAAAGTACGTCCAGGAAATGGCAATGTCAAGTACACGAAGCGGTTAATTGCCAGCCCGTTTCGGGAAAAAGTCCCCCGGTTTCAGGCATTAAAATGCAGGCTTTGAGCAAAGTTTAAAGAACGCGTGCCGCCAAAATTGTCAATTAACTTCAAAAACATGCTTGCCAGCCTCCAGCCTGATTAGCTTTTTATGCTTCCCTTCAAGGCCCAGGGTAAGCGTTGCCGTAGTATTGGGGGGCAATTCCACGTGATAGCGCACCTTGCCTCCTTCGCGCTTCCAGTGAGAGACGATGGTACCTTTCGGGCTGTTGTAGCTTGCTTCGAAGTAATTCAATCCACTTACGAAATGCGGCTCCAGCAAAATATGCTGGAATCCGGGTTTTGCGGGATCGGGCCTAATGCCCGCCAGCGCCTTGTACATCCATGCTCCTATTTCACCGAACATGATGTGGTTCATGGACAGATCGTGCTTAGCGTCAATCCGCCAGTTTTCATACAGCGTGGTCGCGCCATTTACGATCCACCAGCCCCAGGAAGGAAAAGAATCTCGTGATGCAAGCATATAGGCCATATCGGCATAACCGTTATCACTAAGCGCATTTAAAATGGATTTGGTCCCTAGCAATCCTACATCCAGCTGATGATTATTGGCGGCAATGGCTTTGGCGAGGTTGGCCGCAACGGTGCTTTCCATTTCTTCCGGCACAATGCCATAATGCAGCGCGAAGCTTAGTTCGGTTTGCAATCCTGAACCATATACGCCTTTGGTACGGTCAAGGTATTTTTTATTGATGGCATCCTTTATTTTTTGAGCAAGGGCGCTGTATTTAGCATGGTCTTTCGGCTTATTGAATATCGCAGCCGCGTTTGCCAGGATGCTTACATCGTGATAATAAAAGATGGAAGAGGTAAATTCCACGGGCGACCGCGATTTAATGGGTACCCAGTCGCCCAATCCCCAGGTGGTAAGCCCTGAAGGATATAGTTCATCGATGTGGTTTACATAACGTTCGATATTTCCATAGCAATCTTTCAGCAGCGTAGTGTCGCCATAAAACAGGTAGATGGTCCATGGTATGATGGCGATGGTGCTGGTCCAGTCAGGGCCATTGGCCCAATGATATCCCCATCCGCTGGTAGGTATAATGGCGGGCAGCACGCCATTAGGCTGTTGTTCGTCGCGGTGGTCGGCCAGCCATTTCTCATAAATGGTAATGCCATCGAAATTATACAGTCCCGTTTCGATGGCAATGTGCGCATCGCCCGTCCACCCGTTCTTTTCGCGTTGTGGGCAATCGGTCGGGTATCCGAAGAGGTTAGACAGGTAAGAATTGTTTGTTGCTTTCCAGATCTGGTCGATCAACGGGTTGGAAGATCGCACTGCCCCGGTAGCAGGAACGTCGCTGTGCATGAACCAGCCGAGCAGGTCCTGTGCTGTAAATTGAAGTGGAGCGCTGGCTGTGACCTCAACGTATTGGAATCCCTTGTAGTTGAAAACGGGTTTCAGGAATTCAATTGGATGGCCTGCAAGCGTAAAAACATCGGTTTGAAAAGGATGTATCGAATCCTTTGGCCTATAAAAGATATCGATGTTGGACATGTCAACCCGTCCATTGTCATACAACCGCTCTCCGTGTTTTATGCGCACAATAGTGCCCGCTTTTCCCTGCGTTTTCAATATGCTGATGCCGGCAATGTTCCTGCCCATATCGAACACCCACGTGGTATCGTTGATCTTATTTACGCTGCGGGCCTGCAGTTGTTCCGCGGCCCGTATAGGATGCATTGCTTGCGCCACAATATTTTGCGAAGGCGCTGCCCGTAGCTGCGCATGCTTCCATGCCGAATCGTTGAACGCAGGGTATTCCCAGTTTTGCGGCTCCAATGTTTTGTTTATATGATCGCCTACGTAAATATTATTGTACACAATGGAGCCCGTAGCTGTTTTCCAATCATTTCCTGAAGCGATGGTTTGCACGCTGCCGTCTTCATAAGTAATGCGCAGGTCCATGCAAAAAGCAGGGCGCGCTCTCCAGGGGGCCGTGTGAAAATTCCAGACCGCTATGGGCTGATGGTTGTACCAGCCATTACCGAGTATAATGCCGATGGCATTGCGGTTGCTGGTGAGATATTGCGTTACATCATGCACAACATATAGTGTTCGCCTATCGTACCGCGTGTAAGCAGGATCGAGTAGTTGGTTGCCGATCCGCGAACCATTGATGTACATTTCATATAATCCGGCCACGGCTATGTATACCCGCGCTGTCTTGATTTTTTTTGTTACATCAAATGCTTTCCTGAAATAAGGAGCAGGCTTGAATTCGATGTCTGCTCCGTCCGAAATCCATGAGCCCTTCCAATTGTGCTGGCCCATCATACCGGTCTCGAAGCTGGCAATCGACAATGCAGTTTTAACCCGATTCCTATCCCAGATGTGTACGCCCCAATAATATTTTGTAAAGGGCTGTAAAGCGCGGCCGCCATATTTTACGAGTGATTGCCCCGTGCGAACCATGCCGGAATTCCATTGAGCACCCCTGCCCTGCCGCAGTTCCAGCGAATCGGTGCTCACTAAAATTTGGTAAGCGCTCTGGCGTGCGCCGGCACGCTCGTCATGCAATATCCAGGTAAAACGGGGATTAGCGGCATCTATTCCAAGCGGATTTATCAAGTACTCACACCGAAGGTTATACGCTCTCGGGGGAGCGGCCAATGCGGTATACGCCACCGCAAGGCTGCACAGCATGACTGCTGCAAATTTATTCGCTGTCAATAAGATGGCGTTGCCAGCGTGAAATCGTTTCATTACATGCCAAGGTTTTTATACCGTACCATCGCTTCCACGAAATAATAATCTGCATAGGTAAGCGGCACGTCCACTTCTGTTTTGGCGGGCATGTGCCCCACACCGTGCTGCAATATAAAACCTCCATTGGTTCCGGGGGCGGCTAAGTAAGTGTTTGTTGATAAGGTTTTGAGTATGGTCTCTGCTACCGCCAGGTATTTCATAGCCTCTTCCCTGCCTACATAACCGCTCAGTTCCAGCAGGGCCGAAGCAGTGATCGCAGCTGCGGACGCATCGCGCAGGGCATTGGGAATTCCGGGCGCATCAAAATCCCAATAAGGTATTTTATCAACCGGGAGGTTGGGATGGTTAAGCATGAAGCCGGCGATATTCCGGGCAACCTCCAGGTACCGCGCATCTTTGGTATTGCGGTAAGTTTCAACAAATCCGTACAATCCCCAGGCTTGTCCCCTCGCCCACGCCGATGAATCCGCGGCCCCTTGTGCCGTCCTCTTTTGTTTCACTGCCCCTGTTTGTGCATCATAATTCAACACGTGGTACGAACTATGGTCCGGTCGAAAGTGATTGCGTATGGTAGTATTGGCGTGGGTAACGGCGATATTGTAAAAAGAAGAATCGCCGCTCATGCGCGTTGCCTGGAACAGCAACTCCAGGTTCATCATATTGTCTATAATGACAAGATAATCCGCAGGGTTCCTGCTGTCCCACGATTTGATGCAACCTGTAACAGCATTGAAACGCGTAGACAATGACTTCGCGCTGGTAAGAATGACTTCCCTGTATTCCGGCCTGGGTGCAATGCGGTTGGCGCTGCCGAAGCTGCAGTACATCATAAAACCCAAATCGTGGGTAGACGTGTTATGCTTTTCTTTTTCCAGCACCTTCAGTATGCGCATAGCCTCGTTGTACAACGCGGTATCCCGGGTTTGCTCATACAAATACAACAAGGTAGCAGGATAAAATCCGCTGCACCACCAGCCCGATCCGCTGAATTCATATTTGCCGGTGGTGGGAAAATAAGTTTTGGGAAACCTGTCAGGCGGCAGATTCTTCGCCAATATCTTATATTGATCGGCGCCGGCGTCAAAATTGCGCGCGATGGTTTGCAGCAGGTCCTTATCGGTTTTATAAACTGTTTTCCGGGATGCCGAGCAAGCAATGATGACAGCTGTTGCAATAAGTGCCGGGATCCATAAGCTGGATGTACGATTCATAATGCCTGTCTTTAATTAAGTGCAATATTAACACAAGCGGCATTATACCCATTTGTTTTTATGCGCAAGGCTTATTACCTGCGCTTTGGAATTTACATGGAGCTTTTGATAAATGTTGGCAATATGCTTGCGAATGGTGAGAACGCTAATGGCCAGCTCGGAGCCGATGCGTTTGGCGTCCCAGCCATTGATCATATAACGAAGGATCTCTTTTTCGCGTTCGGTAATGCTTTGCGGAAAATTGCCGGCGATTTCCTGGCCCGAAACCGGCGCTGAGCTGCTTAACAGCCGCAGGGTCTTGCGCGCAATGGCCGGGCTCATGGGCGCTCCACCAAATTCCAATACGTTTATAATAGCTTCCTGCAATACGGCAGCGGGTTCATGCTTTAACAGGTAACCGGAGGCTCCCGCCTGTATGGCCTCGAATATCTTTTCATCGTCATCGAATATGGTAAGCACTATAAAATGGATGCCTTCATACAATGATTTGGCCATGCGGATGGCCTCGATGCCATCCATGCCCGGCATCTCCAGGTCCATGAAAATAACCTGCGGCAACTTCGGCTGCGGAAGCCCCTTCAATTGTTCAAGACAGTCATTGCCGTCGGTTGCCACAAACACAATATCGATGCCCTGCAGCGCTTTTATTTTTTGAATAAAAGTGTTCCTGTTCACGCTATTGTCTTCGGCCAGTGCTATTGTAAAGTGCATACGTACATAAAATTATCTATAGCCTATGCAGCAAAAAATAATCAATTTGTAGTAGGTGATATGCTCACCGTGGTCCCCCCATCATTATTAACCATCCATTCAATTGCCCACCCCGCTTCGCGGCTGCGCGCCTGCATGTTGGCCAGTCCATTCCCTCCATCTGGCCTCACATTGCGGGCAACCATTCCCTGCCCATTGTCAGATACGCTGACTTTCCAACCTGCATTATCCCCGCCACTGCAAATGCTCACCAATATCTTCTTGCCCTTGCTATGCTTCAATGCATTGTTGATTGCCTCCTGCAGCACGCGGTATAAATGAAAGGCATGGGCAGAAGACAACTGGTAATCGACATCGATGTCTTCCTTTACGTCCATCTCAATACCGGGATAACTCGGTTGAATGCGGCTGATAAATACCTTGATACGGTCGCTGATGGCAGTTAGCGACAACGAATCCTTCTTCAACACCCAAATGGTATCGTTCAACTGCGAAATGATGGACATGGAATTGTTCCTGAGCTCGCGGAACACATTGGCGTTCTGAGAGTCCACTTCCCCCAGCTGTATGGAATCAAGGTTAGACGCCATAGAAGCAGCATATGCTCCTAGGTTGTCGTGCAGGTCGGCCGCAATGCGTACCCGCTCCTGCTCGCTTGCTTCCTTTACTGCATTGGCGGCACTGCGCTTCTCCTCTGCCAGCATCATGGCCAATTGCAGGCGCTGCCGCTTGCGATAATTTCTGAACAGCATGATGCCGGCGGCAAGTATCACGATCGACAATACAATAGAACCGTACAACAGGTAGTTCTTCCTGGTAAGGTCGAGTTCCTGCTGTATAATGGTATTTTCTTTTTTCTGCACTTCATACCGCGTTTGCAGCTCGGCGATCTCTTCGCTTGTATTTATTCTATAGGTAGAGTCCTTCAGTTTCAGTTGGGTGTTCAATATTTCGCTATAGCTTTTGTAATCGCCGGCCACCAGGTAATTTTTTCCCAGCACCTCGTACAGCACATCCATATTAGAATAGGTTTGCCCGTTAGCGATCGCCAGCGCCAAACCTTCTTTGCATAAGGCAATGCCCTTTTGCGGCTCTTTGTTATTAGCGTAAAACAAGGCCAGTTGCGCCAGGTCATTGATTAAATAATACACATCCCCTATTTGCTTACGCACTTCAACTCCTTCTTTAAAAGAGGCCTCAGCTTCTTTCAAACGGTTGAACTCGGCCATGAAACCTCCGTATACAAACAGCGAATTGGCAAGGTTGGTAAGATTTTCATCTTCTCGTGAATATTTCAATCCTTGCTTCACGTAAAACTCCGCGGAGTCCTGGATGCTTAGGTGATAAAATGTAATGGCGATATTATTGTAAATAAAACTGAGCTTTCTTTTATACAACGGATTTTGCATGATGCGCAACGCATTGTGATACCATTCCAACGCCTCATCGAAGCTTTTCAACTTCAGTTTTACGTTGCCGATGCCCAGGGTGGCCCGTGCCATTCCCAGGGTATCGCGATGTTGGGTGGTAAGCTTCAACAGCTCGAAATTATGCGCCATCAATTCATCCATCCTCGCCGTGCGGGTAAGCACATTGCCGCGCAGACCATACAGTTTCAAATAAGTATCATCGTACTTAAAGGCCGTGGTGTATCCGGCAATCACTTCGTCTATCACTTTCATGGCTGAATCCAATTTGTTTGCCTGGAACAGCCATGCCGCTTTGTAATAATCGGCCAGTAAAATGGCACGTGCATTTTTTTGATCTATCGCCATTTGCCTTGCGGCATGGGCATATTTATGCAAGGTGTCGGGGCTATAAGATTCCCATGCATCGCAAAAAGCAAGGGTAGCATTCAATTTGTCCGGAGCAGTGGTAGCCGCATCGATGCTGGCCCGCAATTTTTCAATCAGGCGCGTTTGCGCAAACCCGGTGCACACTGGCAAAACAAGGCAAACCCATAGCAGCAGACGGCGGAGCATAAAACCAAGTTAAACAAATTCAATCCCCATTCCAAGACACTACTACAAATTAAGTATTGCTGGCGGGCGGGGATATCTTCAATTTTAAACCCGTAATCATTCCCCTTCAACCCAATAAGGTCAAGCATGAACACCAGGAAACTAATCCAAAACTTACAGGGCATTATCAAACGCGTGTTACTAGCCACAACTTTGGCGCTGTGCCTGGGATCGGCCATTGCACAAAACATGGTAGTGGTAAACAATACGCCCGGGATAGTAGCTGATTACAAGACCCTGCAGGGTGCAGTTGACAGCGTGACCGATGGCACGCTGATACTGCTGCAGCCCGGGTTCGACACGTATGGAAATATTACGATTAAAAAAAGAGTAAGCATCATTGGGGCGGGATATTTCCTGAATCACAATCCTGATCCCACGCGCCAGGCAACACCCTCGGCATCCGTGGTGAGCAGCTTAGTTTTCGACACAGCTTCCAACGGCAGTTATGTTACAGGCCTTTCCATAACGGGCCTCAACAACCCGGGCAATAGGGTGCAGTTCTCCAATACGTCCAACGTCACGGTTTCCCGCTGTCTTATTGGACCCAGCGGCACGCTTTTCGGGGGCTACAAGTCCAATCTTATCACCGTCAAGCAATCTTATATCCAAATTGCAGGCACGGGTCACGCAACTATCTTGTTTACAAGGGAGGCAACTGACTTCCAATTCCTGAACAATGTTTTTGACAACGAAGGTTACGGATTCCAACTTCCCGGGGAATACTTTACAAATTACAATGCTTCGGTGCTTTTCCAGAACAATGTAATGTTCAACCTGTTTAATCCGATATATTATCCGTCGGCCTGCACTTTCATCAACAATATTATTTTCCAGGGCACCGGATTCGGAACGGTGAATGCAGCAGCGGCTTCCAACAACGTAGGCAATGCCACTTACTCAGCGGCAGGACCAAATATTACCAATGCCGTAAAAGCCGATGTATTTGTACTTAATTCAGATCCCAACATCGCGAGCCTGGATGGAAGGTTCCAATTAAAAACGGGTTCCGTTGCAATTGGCTATGGCCAAGGCGGAGTAGACTGCGGCGTGTTCGGCGGCCTGGCTAACCAGCGGTACGAGCTTTCGGGCATAGCCGAGTTTGTGCCAAATATATTTTACCTGAATGTGCCGGCAGTAGGTACCGCTAACGGCGGATTGCCTGTTCATATCAAAGTAAGAGCCAATCGATAATTCCACCGCTTATACCATTCTAACCGCATGAATCGATGCTTTCATAATACAGGTGGAAAAAAGATAGCCGCTTTGCTGTTGCTGCTGTTCCTCATTACAAAAGCGCAGTCGCAAACCGTGAAGGCCATCGAATATTTTTTCAATACCGATCCCGGCCCGGGCAATGGCAAGATCATTCCGTTGACACCCGGCGCACAGATAGACACCGTCGTCAATTTCGACATGAGCGGGCTTGGCTTTGGACTGCACAGGCTATACATACGGGCACAGGACAGCGATAACCAATGGGGACTGTACCATGTATATCCCGTTATCAAAGGACAAAATGCGCAGCCCATATTGGTAGAACGCGTTGAATATTTCTTTGACAACGACCCCGGCCCGGGCAATGGCATACAGTTGAACTTTTCGCCTGCAGCGCTGAAAGATACCACGCTTACATTCAATACAACCGGCATTGCCGATGGGCTTCATCGCTTATACATAAGGGCAAGAGACAATACAGGTAAATGGGGCATCTATCACGTGTATCCTTTTATCAAGGCCCCCGGTAACTACCAGCCATTGACCGTACAAAGGATCGAAGCGTTTTTCGATGTTGATCCAGGTGTCGGCAATGGCATACAGGTGCCGTTGAACCCCGGTTATATTGTGGACGATACCGTATACATTCCCATTCCCAACCTGCCGAAGGATACTACTACGCTGTACGTGCGTGCCCAGGATAACCGCGGACTGTGGGGGCTTTACCACGACACGACGCTTGTTTTGAATTGTGATTTTTACAATTTTAAACCTTCCTTTTCTTTCAGCGACACGCATTGCGTAAACAAGAACATAACTTTCAATGACAGCTCAGCCGCCTCGCAATGGAAATGGCATTTCGGAGATGGTGATTCCTCTTCGCTGCAGCATCCTGTGCATGCCTACCGCACGCCCGGCACCTATACAGTAAGCCTGTACGTAACGAATGTCAAGGGCTGTGTTTCCGATACGGCTTATGCAACGGTTACTATTCACTCCATAACCGTGGATGCAGGTCCCGATGTTGACGTGTACCTGGGCCAGCAGCACCGGTTGCAACCAATTATCTCCGGCAACGATTCTGTGTACAACTGGCAACCACCGTTGTACCTCGATAACAACGGGTTGAAAAATCCACTGTCGACACCAACCGACAACATCGTATATACATTAACGGTAACCAGCAAAGGAAAATGCACTGCCAGCGACAGCATAAAGATCAAGGTGATCAAAGACGTATTGCTGCCACGCATTCCCAACCTGTTTACACCAAACAATGACGGGATAAATGATACATGGGTCATTCAGAACCTGGACAGGTATCCCAGTTGCAGGGTGAGCGTTTACAACAGGTATGGCCAAAAGGTTTTTGAATCCACCGGTTATAGCGTGCCATGGAACGGCACCATGAATGGGCGGCCACTGCCGTTCGGAACATATTATTATGTCATCGAATCCGTAGGCACACTGAAACCATTTACAGGATATGTAACGATTATCAAGTAGCGGCAAGTAACTGCTGCAATAAATGAAACGATATGAACCGCATTGTTATCATAATTTCTGCATGCCTGTTGCCTGCAATGACAATTGCACAGCAGAAACCGCATTATACCCAATACATTCTCAACAACTATATTTTGAATCCCGCCGTCACCGGCATCGAAAACTATACTGATATCAGGCTTAGCCACCGCAGCCAGTGGCAAGGCATCGATGGAGCGCCACAAACTACATACCTGACCGTTCACTTTCCGCTGAGCAAAGACGATTATCGCACAACTGCAACTTCGTATGCGCTTCCGGGTGAGAATCCCAGGGGAAATGCTTATTGGGAAGATTACACCTCCGCCAGTCCCCATCATGGACTGGGAGCAATGGTGTTGAAGGACAGGGCAGGATTTTTAAACCGCGTTACTGCCGCGGTGTCCTATGCCTATCACCTCGGCATCAGCCCAAAAACCAGCGTGGCTGCGGGCTTCCAGGCGGGACTTACTTCTGTTAGCCTTGACGCGGACAAAATAAACTGGGCCGCGCTGGACCCTAACGATCCCGCAATTGCCATTAACAGTGGGTTGATCAGGAAGATCAATCCTGAAATCGGGGCGGGCATCTGGGTGTATTCCGCTGATTATTTCGCAGGCGCCGCTGTTCAAAACATCGTTCCCGGGAAAATTACATTTTCGGCTAACAGCCAATACGGTGATTATTATAAACCCCACTTCTTCATGACCGCGGGGTACCGGTTTTTATTGAACGAAGACTGGAATATCATTCCATCTATCATGGCCAAATATATTGCTCCATTGCCTGTACAACCCGAATTAAACGTCAAGGTACAATACCGCGACCTTGGATGGGTGGGCGGCTCATATCGTCTGAAGGACCAGTTAGGCGGTTGGGCCGCCATGGCAGGCATCAACATCAGCAATATGTTTAACATAGGGTACGCGTACGAAGTAACTACTTCCGGCCTGCAAACCTACAGCCGCGGCACGCATGAACTGACCATCGGTTTCATCATCGGCAATGCTTATGGCGACTTGTGCCCACGCAATGTATGGTAAGCTAACAGCAGCACATGAAGGGCACCTGTTTCAGCGGCGAGGTCCTGTAGATGCGCATCTTGCCCAGGTCGTCGCTTAGCGGCCTTGCTACCGGCGCATAGTTCTTGTACAATTCAACAGCCAGCACGCTTAGCGGCGAGTCACCCGGCAGTCCCAACTGCCGCAGCATGGCTATCACTTCGTCCTGCTGCCAGGAACAAATGCCATACCGTTCAATTGCTTTTCCTTTCAGGAAGGCATTGCGTTCCATGCGGCGCATTTTTCTTTCGCCGAGCAATATGTTCCGGAATGCTTGTCCATCTGCTTGCAGTACCTGCGTGTACAACACGCCCCAGATCTCGGTTTGCGGCGTATGTTGTTCCAATGTTCTTCCATTATATACAGGCGTTGCATAAGGCGCAGACAGCTTAATGGATTCTTCTGTCCTGTCTACCATGCACTGCAATTGCGGCGCGGGATGTTGAACCCCGGTGAGGCGCATTGGTCTTCCGTACCGGCCCTGCGCGGTTGACCATACACGTGCATGGCCCACGCAAAACTCGTACACAAAGAACCCGAACAATTCTGCCGAATCAGCATTGAGACCTGGTGGCAGGGGAACCATGAAATGCCTGGGTGAAGTATCGTTGCAAGGTATCAGCTTTTGCCATGCGTTCAATCCCGCCTGGTCGTCTGATTGCCCGGGGATGATCACGCGTATCAGTTCCGGCGGCAAATATGGTTGCGAATCCTCGGGATCGCCGACCGGTGTTTGACCAGGAATAAGGATTGGATCTGGTGCGTACGCTTTTACAAAAGCGAAATAATCATCGTCAGGATTTTGCAAGGGCTCGGCAAATTCTATCCACAGCATGCGCTGCCGTTCATTGGTAGACGAGTAATCTTCGGTATGCTCGTAAGGACTCAATGCCAAGCCTGCGGAAACTATCCTGGGCACCTGCGCTGGTGGAACGGCCACCGGCACTGTAAGACGCAACTCCTTAATGGCATCTTTTTGATCAGGCGCTGTTTTAAATATTGGTTCTATCGTGTAAAACAATTCCATAGGTTGAGGGAATGTCCCACTAAATTTCTGCGGGTTCACGGCATCGAAGAATATGATGCGTGTGGCAGACCGCTCAGGATCGGTAGCAGCTGTTATGCCAAGCGTATTCTTAAGCTCGATGGTGCCAACCGACTCGATACCATTCCTTTTTATTTCAAAGCTTACAGCTTCCAAACCATCCCACGACCAATCGCGCTGTATGTGGAGGCTGATGGTGGGTATCCATTGATGCACAAGGTCGGCCTTGGAAGCAAACGTAATGCTTGCATGCTCGGGCGACAATGTATGTGGTATTCCTTTCGAACAACCGAATACCACTCTTTGTCCGGGCTTACCGAACACGCTCATGCCGGCATTGTCCAATTGCAGTTCTTCGGCCAGCCGCTGGAATAAATTGGCGGGTGTTTCGGAGCGATGGCCGGAGAGGGTCATGATATTCGTAAGGTTAAGGCTGGGCAATGGATCGGGCTGCAGTAAAATGGCGCGGAATTGTTTGCCCGCCGGTTCATTCACGAACAGGTTGCGTTCGTCCTTGGCTTCGGACCTTGTGTACAGGGTTACTGGTTTTCCTATCCTGGTTAATTGGCTTCCGAAATATGCCAGTGTTGGATCAGGTTTACAAACAGGGCGTACCTGTATGCGTATCATTCTTGACGTTGGCAAGCGCAATGGAGAATCACTGGTGGTTAAAGGGAGGTCGCCCAGGTCGGATGCATCACCAAATTTAATTACTGCGGCGTCGTGGAACTCAGCCTGCAGGTTGATGGATGCTGTTTCATCTGCTGGAAAATCACGTACGGTAGTAAACAGGTGGTAGTATGATTCTTGCCCGCTCCTCGACGCGGACTGGTCCATTTCTAAAGCGCGTACCGCTACATCGATCTGCACCTGTGTTACATCGGGATCAGCGTATGCAGGCTCCCTGTTTTCGATTATGGCCTGGGGCCTGTCGGCCAGTAATTTGGCATATGCATTGGGCAACCCGGTGTATAACAGCGAAGGGTAACCGAGCAGCGGGCGGAATATTTCATAGCTTTCCGGTGGTGTGGAATCATCTGTTTCATCGGCCCTTATTTCATTTACCCGCACAAGATGGGGTGGTAAATACCGTTTAAAGCGCGTGGTACTTACCGGGGCCTGGCCACCGTTTATGGGAACGTTGCTTTCGCCGGGACCGCCGCCGGTAGTATCGGCAAAGCGCACACGAAAATCATACCGCTCTCCATATAGCAATGGTTTCCTCTCCGCGTCCACCGGCGTCATTTGTTTATTTACCAGGCCATCGGTGCCCGACAGTTTCGCGGCTTTTTCATCTTTAATAATGAGCGATGTACCGGTCCACTGCGTATAATATGCGGGCAGCCAGAATATGCCCTGCTTTTGCCCGTCTTGTTGCACAGGCCCCACTTCTATGCCCAACTCGCCATCGAAATGACCAAGTGCAATGCCATTCAATTGCAGATCGCCGCGCACTTTTACCAGCGAGTTCCATTCCGCATCGCTTTCGCCATGTTTCCGTACGTCTATGCGGTGGTTGAAAATACCCATCGGCGCGTCTAGGCGTTGACCGGTATCGGGATCGAGGGTCATCTGGCGGTTTTGCCAGATCAATAGTTGCTCATCATCCCACCCGAGGCGGATACCGAAGTCCCTTGTAGGAGGAAGTTCTTTTTCCGCGTTGCCCGGCTCCACCAGCAGGTTTGCGCTCACGGGTTGCATGGCGTGCACGATCTTCGCGAAGCCATCATCGTATTCTTCCGCTTCTGCAAACACAGGATCGTAATTGCCTGCGGGCAAAACATCGGAAACAGGAAATTGCACCGCGGCAAACAAGCTGCGTTCACCGGTAAGGGCCGGTATTCTCGCGGCATATCTTTTCACTATTTCGGGCCTTGCAATTACCTGCGTATGGTAATCGCTGGTGGCGTCCAGGTCAACGTATATCCATCCGCCTTCATCATAAGCGCCCGCGGGCACGTTCACTTCTACTTCGTACACAAATCCTAGCTTTCTTGCCAGCACCGGTTGCCGCAGCGCGAGCGCAAACACCTTGCCCCAGCTTACTTCATCAGTACTGTACACGGGTGGAGGCACCGCTCGTTTTTTCTTCATTTCACAATGATAGCTGTCGTCGATCCTTGCGTAAGGCGTTCTGGGCTGCGAAAAGGCAAAGCTGTTACGGTAGCTGACCGGCAGATATTTTTGAATGAATGTATCTGCGCGCGCCGGGTTTATTACATTCGAAGGCTTGGTGATATTGAATTTATCGCGGAGCGCTTCAAACAGGCTTACCCTTTCAGCAGGCGGTGTAACATTTATCGTTACACTGTGCGTAACATCCAAAGGCGTTGGCATCATGTCCATTGAGCCGATGATCTTAATACTGAATACCGGTTGCGCGGTCGCGAACGAAGGCGCGGTAACACCAGGCGGCACATCGACCGCAAAAGGCGCCAATGGGTCTTCGTGCGGCAGCGCCAGTATGTTCAATTTCATAACCGATCCATTCCAATGCTGCGGAAAGGACATCAGGGTTAATTTGGTAGGTGAAGTAGCCATAAATAATATTTTTAGGAATGATCTGTTAAGTGAGTTGTCTTTTTTCTTGCCAGGCAACATCAAATTCAAAATGTATCACAAATGCAAGTGTCATTTCGAATGAAAATTCCACTTCGTATACCGTATACACGCTCGTAACGCCGGCCTCTGTTTCTCTTTCCTGTCCTCCTTTTGCCTCTATCCCGATGCCGATGGCGATAAGGCCGCCGAGTATTTCAGCCTCGCCTCTCAATATCAGTATTGCCAGCACCGCGCTTCCGTGGTCGTTAAGCTCCACTTCCAGGCCAATAGCCAGCATAACCGCAACCTCGCCAATTACCGGTATGTGTGCGCCAACTTCCAGCCCTACCGCCAATTTCAATCCGAAGAGTTTTCCTTTCTTTGAATCGACGCCGAATTCCAGCTCCAGTATCCCTACGAAGTAAAGGATGGTGGAAGGGATTAGTATCTTTGCTTCGCCTTCCAGTTTCAGCGCGGCGCCAACGGCCAGCATTTCATGCCGGGCCCTTGCGATATCTGTAGCCGGTGAGTCCGATGTAAAGCTGAACGGCAGCATGTTATAATATCCTTCTATCTCTATCCCGAAACCAAGCTTGAATGGAGGCAATGGAGTGCCTGCTACGCCTACCTCTCTTATTCTTTTCCCAAATACTTTTATCTCAAGCCTGGAAGGAGCAGCATATTTGATCTGCAATCCTTTCAGCGATGCTTTCCACTTCGGCTGCCAACTATTGGTGGTAGCATTGCCCATGTTCATCTCGAATGCCGATGCCATGTCAAAGCCGCCCAAAAAAGACAATAGGTCAATAACAGGTTGCAATACCGAACCGAACTTCATCTTCGGCGCGCTCATGCCCGGGCTTTTGGTTGCGTCTGATTCTATATCCGATGTTACGCTCATAACCCCCGTGAACGGATCAAGGTCGGTCACAATGCTGTGCTTGCGAACCGAAGCTTGCCAGGGAACCGGCGCAGTGGAATCGAATGAATAAGATACCTGTGCTGGCCCTGTTCCGTCCGCCACATCGCGATAGTCCACGTATATCCTGCTGCCGCCGGCATTCAACAAATCACGTGTGTACCCGGAAGGCGCGGTGAAATTGCCGCCCGATGTGAGCTTCAGTTTTCCATCACCTTTTATCTCAAGGTTAGTGCCACCGCTTCCTAATTCAAAAGTGGTTTGCAAGGCAGGGAAAATTCCACTCGAACCAAGTATAGCATAGCTGTCGGCAAAGAACGGGCTCATGGAACTTTTGATATTGCCATTACCCTCTTCAATAAAGGGCCGCAGGAACAACACCTTTTGCGATCCCATGGAATGCAGGATCCCATAGTCAGACAAAGGCGAAGTGGTATTCTTTATATCCGCGGCATCCGCAAAGCGGTACGGCCTCGTGGTCGTCATGTTTACGCGGCCTTCGCGTACTAACGGCAATGAATCACCGCCATCCAGCGTAACGATATCAGGAGAGGTTACGTACCTTTTCACCATCGACCACGATCCTTCTTTTGGCAGATGCAACGATCCGCGTGCACTCGTTACAAAAACTTCTGATCCTGCATGCACCACGCCGCTAACGTCCACCTTCACCACGCGCATAGGCTGGCCAGAACGACCCACATCCACCGTACAGTCCACAGGCCCTCCCAGGTTTCCTTCGGTTGTCAGCAGCGCATACAGTTGTTCCTTTGTCAATACTTTTTCATATGGCGCCAGTTGCACGAATCCGCGTTGCTTTTTACTCGGCACAAATCCATTGAATGCGCCGGCGCTCACGTCTTCGATAAATACATCTGCATTGAAAAACACTTCCTGCATGATCACGTTGTCGAGCGGGTCAGGAGCATTGGCGCGATAGATCCGGCCGGTATCCCTTATCTCGGTTACATTGTATATTCCTTTTACAACTCCCGGGTGGAATTCGTAAGGATTTGCATGGAACACGCCATTTTTATCTGTGTAAGAAAAGTCATACAGTCCCGGCCCCTGCGCTTTCCAGCCGGTGTCGTAACGCGTAACACCGCCACCGGGTGTGCGTTGAATGGTAATGGTCCTTACCACCGCAACGCCCCACGGGTATAAAATACTTTTTACCTGAATGATCTCGTGCGCCGTGCGACCGATGATCACATCGAACTTTGCCTGGCTGGTGGCTGCAATGCGGGCCTGTGGGTTCAGCCAATTGCTGAAGATGGTAGCGCCGTAGCCGGAGATGTCCATTCTTTCCAGGGGCACGCGTGGATTGGCGCCCGCGGCTTTGAACTCTCCGTTGAAAATGGTATCCACTACCGGCCCCAGCACGCTTAGCGGCTTGCCTTCATCGTCCAACGGTATGATGCCTGTCAGCAGGTCGATAAGATTGCGCGTTTGAATGGTAGCGCCTTTAAAATGCGGTGATTCTACGGTCGGCCCGCTGTCTACCGCTGTAGCCATTACCGATATTTGTAGTCCGCCCTTTGCCTGCATGCGATCGAACACAGGGTCATTATAACTTACCTGTGCGCCTGGTTGTGTCGTATCGTGCGCATTGTCGAGGTAAGCCACTGCCTTCATGCCGAAAGGCAATGAGAACAAGGCAGCCATTTTTTTCGGTTGTCCGGCATCGTTGTATTCTTCAATAAATTTATCTATCACAGGTATGGGCGCTATGGGCACCAGCTCGTACGATTCTGAACCGACAATGGTGGGATCGCCCGTATCTTCCGACGTGGCCGGCGAAGGGAATGGATGGGGCGATACGTCGGGATTTTGAATAGTACGCACCGGTTCCCATTGTATCTGCGGTAAAGTGTAAATGCGGGTATTATTTGCATAGGTAACGAGGTCCATTTTATCTACCGCCAAAGGAAAGGGCGACGTATTCAGCCCTGATTTTCGGGTGCGGGGCTGCGCTATACTCAGGCCAACGCCAAACAGGTCCGCATTGGTAGAAACATCCAGCAGGTAAATGTGCTCTTGCGATACGCGCAACGCGGCATCGAACAGATCACGCAAGGCGGCGGAATTCTCCTCATCTTCTTTTCTTACCTCAGCCACCTGGTTCAGTTGCTTGTAATGAAATAGGTAAACAGGTTCGCTGGCCTGCGGCTCAACATACGCTGCAATGGAAGGACCTGCATCTAACCCTTTCTTCAACGCCAACGGTTTGTTTTGCTCCAGTAATGTAAATACCACAGGCGAGGTGCTGTCAGGGATAAATAGCAATGACAGTTTGGGCGATTTGGGCTCGGTCCAGTATATAACAGATAAAAGGCTTAATCCCATTCCCCTGTTCGCTGTGCTCTGCTGCGTTAGCTCATAACGCCTGGCGAAGTTCAGGGGATTGAAAGTGCTTACATAAGGATCAGGCAGGCTGGGCAGCAGGAAATAAACAGGACAGTTCAACAATATGGCTCCCTGCCGTATATCTTTTTTATCATGCCACGTTCCCAGTATATATACATCGTCTACCGGCGTGGTTTTAATCAACGCATTCCGCAGGGCAAATGAAATGGCTTGCGTTTGTCCAAGCTGGTTAGCATGTATCAGCTGTTGCAGCATATCTTTTGCAAAGAGGTGCACATAGCGTTTGTCGTTCATCTCGAACAATACCAGGTCGGATCTAAGCGCGTGTATCCATAACCGTTGCTTGTTGGCGCTCAATGGCCTGTCCAAAGCAGCGTTCATGCCTACTCCGATCATGGCCAGTGTTTCGCTGCCGCTGCTAATACTGTTATACAGTAATATGAATTGTTTGGGATAGTTGATATCCATGGTTGAACGTACCGTCTTGTCATCGCCTTCATTCCACAGCTCAAATTGTTGCCGCGCCTTGCCCGATGCGGCAGTGGCAGCCGTTATGGCTATCCTGCCCGGCTCTGTCATTACATAAGCTGTTTTAAGCGATATCTGACCCCTGTTCAATCCTTCCCATTGCCCTTTTAATCCCGGGGCTGTTTTCATGGCAATGGCGCCAATGCCCGCTGCCTCGCCCAGCGATGCAGGCGCTGCAACCGTTACAGGCAAAGCCCAGGCATTTTTTTGAATGGCCGCGGTTCCGTGCAGGTTTACCCACGAAGATTGCTCAGATGCTATCGTACATTCACTCGCGCTACTGTTATAAGAGATCATCACGCGGTTCAGCAGCGGCTCGAAATAGATTTCAAGTCCTGGACTGGTGTATTTATATACCGATCCATACAGGCTCTGTTTCATATCATCTGCCTGCACAACCGTAACGGCCGCGGGCTTGCACGAAAAAGTGGCTGTTGCGGGCAAGGCTATTTCAAGGTCCTTTGCATCATTGCCGGTATTATTGCCTGTTGCAGGCGTATCCGTGGGCTGGTCCAGCTTAAGCGATAAATCGCAGTCATCCCCGGCGTTTATAATAATGGAATCACCGGAAATGGTAACGGGGAATTTAAAGGAAAGCGTGCCGCCTTTTATTTTCAGGCCGGTATACGCCCCTGCGGGCGCTGCACTCGTAAACAATTGCGAACGTATCCACACGCTGCCGGCGGACAAATCATACTGCTGCTTAGGAACGAGTATACCTTCCAGGGGTATCAATAAAAAAATATCAATGCCGCGCACAACTTGTACGTGACGCACCGGCACATAAAAATCGAACCAATACCATTTGTTGAATTCATCTACAAACGGCCCCAGCGTGTGGTGCACCTTCATGCCGGCGGCCCATGAAGGTACCGAGGCTGAATGCTGGCTGGTCCTTACGGGAAGTTCACGCCTGAAAACTTTCATTGCCGATGTTGCATCCGTTGCCGCAGGCGCCGATGCACGGGCGTTCGCGGTAACTGCAGGTGGTTGCAATTCGCCGCTATCGCTGAATGAAAATTGCCGGACAAGCGTATCCAGCCGGTTGGG
The DNA here is from genome assembly GCA_035628135.1 of Chitinophagaceae bacterium. GTDB lineage: Bacteria > Bacteroidota > Bacteroidia > Chitinophagales > Chitinophagaceae > DASPKM01. The sequence continues at coordinate 273,321 of DASPKM010000009.1, forward strand.
TTGAAACCCAACGATGCCGCTGGTGTGCTGGTGCTCCAAAGCCCTCGAAAGTTCGTGCTTCAGCATGGCTAATTGCTCGGGCGGGACCTTAGGAGCCGGTGAGAGGCGCGCTGTAAGTTCGTCCGCCGGATTGTGAAGGTGTTGTGATTCCATAATGCAGGTATAAAAGCAAAAAGATTAGGTTATGTGGCAAGCGCAGGCAATGCAAGTCCTGGCCGCTTGCCACAGCAATTTTATTCAGAATGAAATGTGTTGGCTAATGGAGCAGCGTTACTGTCCCTTGCTCTTTTTTACCACAGCCGCTTCCTTTATCCGGGGCGATTGGCCGGACACTTTTGGTGCCGGCGTGGGCAGCGGCTTTTTCTTTTCGGTCGGCTTGGTTGCGGGGTTCACTTTTATAGTAGGAGCAATGACCGTAAGATACCTGGCAGTGCAGATAGAACAGTTGCAGAATGAAAGCGTATCGCGATGCGATCCACCCGTACTATCCTCCTTCTGAGCCCTGGTGGTTTGTGCAAAACAGCACAACGACAATGCTACGATGATGGCGTATAGATTTTTCCTGGTTTTCATGATCACTATTTTAAGTATGAGTTTTTTTTATCCTGAAGGTAACCGTCCCCGATGCGGGGAACAGCATTTAGTGTATCAACGCATCAAAAAAATACACGAAGGCTTTTCAATTGGCCGCGGGCAGCAACAGGTCGAACCTGGTACCTGCTCCTTTTTGCGATTGCACCGAAAGCTTTCCACCCATTCTTTCTGTAAACTCCTTTACCAGCCGCAACCCGATGCCCGGTGAATCTTTGCGAATGGTGTTCCAGTTAAAAGCCTGGTCAACCTGCGCGGGCAACATGCCCGGACCCGCATCCTGCACACTGATTTTTACAAAATCTTCCGCAGGCTCTGCCTTTATAGTAACCTCGCTGCCCGAGGGGCTGAACTTTATCGCGTTGCTGATAATGTTGCGCAGTGCAATGCGGAAGAAATTTATATCACCCTTGATAATGCTATGGTCGGCTATTGAAAGGCGCATGCGCAGGTTCTTGTTCAATACCGCGGGCTGGTATAATAAAGTAGTTTCCTGTATGATATCCCCTGCATCGATCAGTTCAGCATCCGGTTTAAAATTGTCCATTTGGGTTTTAGTCCACAGCAGCAGGTCTTCCATGGTTTCCAGCAACTGCGTGGCGGATTCCATGACCTGTTGCTCCAATGCTGCTTTTTGCGTGGCGCTGTATGTAAGGGAAGTTTCCCTGGTCAGTTGCAAAAAATTAAAAAGATTGCTGATAGGGACCCGCAGGTCGTGGCTGATGATGCTAAGCAGCTTGGTTTTGGAGAGGTCTGCCTCGGCTAGCTTTACATTCAATTCATTCAACAAAATATTGCTGCGCTGCTTTAGCTTATAGCTGCGGAAGAGCAGTCCTGCAATGATCAGCATCATAACGATGCCGCCCAGCAAAAAATAACGCGTCCTGCGCTGGCTGTTAATTTCAATGGTATTGATAAGATTAGCCTGCTCCAGGGATTGTATCTCACGCTGCTTTTTTTCGTTTTGATATTTTGCTTCCATCTCAGCATAGCTCCTGGCGCGTTCCTCCGTATAAATGGTATCCTTCAGCTTCATTTCTTCTTTCAAATACACAATGGCCCGGCTGGAATTGCCGGCAGCGGCATAAGTATTGGCAAGGTTGCGGTAAGCGCTGCGGAGCAATTCATTCGAACCGATTGCTTTTGCCATCGCAAAGCTGCGTTCGTTAAAGCTGAGGGACTGCTTATAATCTTCCTTTTTATAATACAGGTCGCCGATATTGCCTGTTATCAAGGCAATGCCATATTGGTCGCCGGTTCCGGTAATTATTTCCAGCGCCTGCATATAATTGCGCAGCGCTTCCTCGTAATAACCCAGGTTTTTGTTGGTAATGCCAAGGTTATTGATCACATAGGCCTTTATTGCGGGTATAAAATGGCGCCCGTATTCTTTTAACACCATCGTGTAATGTGCCTGTGCTTTTCGATTGCTGTCCTGGTTCATGTACAGCAGGCCGATATCGTTCAGTACATTGGCAATGCCCGTTGAATCGCGATCATTCTTCCTGATTTCAAGCGCTCTTGAAAGAAAGGCGTACGATTTCTGGTAATCCTTCAACTCGCGGTAAGTATTCCCGATGTTCTTAATGGTGCCGGCCATTTTGTTGGTGTTGTTAATGGACTCGTACACACGCAGGGCCTTGAAGTAATAATCCAGTGCATCTTCGTAGTTACCTGACTGATCATAGGCAATGCCGATGCCTATGAGCGAATTGCCCGTTTTAAGTGAATCCTTCAGTTGTTTGGCCAGTTGCAGGCAGGTATTGTATTGATCGATGGCCTTCCGGAATTCGCCATCGCGCCGGTATTGATTGGCTTTTTGAAACAGCGTGTCCCAATTGGCTTGTGCCACCGCTGCGTAACAGAAGAGGATGAGGAGTAACACAAGCGCCCCTGCGCGCTTGTATTGATGGAATAATGTGTGCCTGTGTATCGGCAGCGTTTTGATCATTGATAGGTATTAAAGGCCTGTTTTACTTCTCCCTTGTAGGTCTTGCCCAGCGGAAGTGTCCATTCATCTGCTACCAATTCATTTTGCCTAAGCCTTTGTATTTTGTCTACTGCTACCGCATAACTCCTGTGAATGCGCAGGAAACGCGCCGTTGGCAGCCTTTCCATAAAGTTCTTCAGGTTCAGGAGCGTCATGTAATGACGATTGCGCGTGACAATCTTGGTATAATTAGTGAGTGCTTCCAGGTAAATGATCTCGTTGAAGTTGAGTCGGTAAACGGCGGTGCCTTCCTTGATGAGCATGGACTCGTTTTCAAACTGGTGTGCGTACAGCAAGGCCCTGGCCCGCAATTCCAGCACCTCGGCGGCGCGGTTTACAGACTTGTGCAGCCTTTCGAAAGTAACGGGTTTCAGCAGATAGTCCAGCGCCTGAGTATTAAAAGCTTCCACTGCGTATTCGGGATGCACTGTTGTAAAGATGCACACAGCGGCAGAGGGCAGCGTACGCTGGAAATCAATGCCGTTCATGCCCGGCATGTCGATGTCGAGGAAAAACACGTCTATTTTCTTATTCCTCACGAGTTCCAGGCTTTCGATCGGATTGCTAAAGCTCGCTTCGAGTGTAAGAAAGGGAATTCTTGCAATATGGGTTTCTAGCATCGCGCGGTCAAGGTCATTATCTTCTACTATCACACAATTGTATGATTGCATACTACACGGTTAAGGTTGCAAAATGGGGACGAAGGGATTTCGATACATAAGAACTGTTCCTGGGAGGTTTCGATGACAAATTAGTCGATGAAAAAGAATCCCGGATGCGTGTAAATACGGTTTTTTAGAAAAATTATACCTTTGCGCCTTCAATTCGCCCTGGAATATCCTCCTTGTACCCTTTGAACCGGCCTGGTTCAGTATCAATAAATTGCATTTTAAAGCAAAAAGTATGATCAAAGGTGTTCACACCATGTTCTACAGCTCTGATGCTGAAGGACTGCGCGCATTTTTTCGCGATAAGCTTAATTTAAAAGCTACGGACGTTGGCGGAGGATGGTTGATTTTCGATTTGCCGGAAGCTGACCTGGGCTGTCATCCCGCAGATGATACCGGCCGGGAAGGCGCTCCTTCGGGAACTGCGGACATCTCATTTTACTGCGAGGATATACAACAAACCGTGAATGACCTGAAAGCGAAAGGCGTACAATTTACGGGAGAGATTGAAGACCATGGATATGGGTTGGTGACGCATTTTTATGTTCCTGGTAATTTCACTATCCAGCTTTACCAGCCTAAGTACGGCAAGTAATCAGCATGCCAGTATGGCCCATTGTTTGATCTGAAATTCTCAGATCTTTGTCTTTATTCATGCTTTTTAATGGTGTAATAATATATATTACATGCGCATTTATTAAACCTTATACTATTAAACCTTATGCTATCGAAACCAATTAACTTGGCCATCGTTGATGACCATACCCTTTTCAGAAAGATCCTGAAAGACTTTATTTCCGAAAAAAAAGACCTTAATGTCATTATTGAATCACCCGACATTCCCGACCTGCTCAGGAAACTTAAGGATACTCACATTGATATTTTAGTGACAGACCTGTTCATGCCGGGCATCAATGGGTTCGACGCCGTTAAGATCGTCAGGAACAAATACCCCGACATTAAAATACTGGTACTTTCGATGTGCTCGGACATGAACCTGCTGAGCGACCTGCTCGACCTGGGCGTGTACGGGATTCTTTCAAAGGCGGATGAGCCAGACGAATTGATCCGCGCTATTACTTCTATTTGCGAACACCGGATATACCGTAGCGACCTCTTCACGGAAGTAATGTACTGGAGCAAGCAGATAGATATTAAGACGCAGGTCGAATCGGAGGACGTTACACTGAATGAGCGCGAAAGAAAAATTTTGGAGCTGTTGTGGGATGAAAAGAGCAACAAGGAAATTGCCGGGGAATTGTTCCTGAGCGTGCGGTCGATCGAAAAAATGCGGCAGGCGATGAAGGAAAAGCTGGGGATCAAATCCACCGTCGGTTTATTGAAGTATGCTATCAATAAAAAGATCATTACGCCTGCTCCGCATGCTACACTGCGCAATTCGAGCTACCATGTGTGAGATGTCAATGGTGAATTGTGAGTTGTGAGTTTGTGAGTGAAAATTCTCATTACTCACTACTCACTGCTCACTATTCACAATCTCACAGGGTAACAAACCCTTTCCTGATCGCTTCCAGGCACAGGCCTACGCGGCTTTGCACGTGAAATTTCTGGAAGAGCGATTCGCGGTAACCGTCGATGGTGCGTTCGCTCAATCCCATTTCAGAGGCTATTTGCTTGTACGTAAGGTCGGAGCAGGCCAGTGGCAGGAATTGTTTTTCCTTGGGCGTGAGCACGATCTCGGGTTTTTCACCTGATTTCATGAGCAGCCTCCTGAAATTGATATTGCTCATATCGGCATTGTAATAACCCTTGCTGTTCACTTCGCCCAGGGCTTTTTCCAGCTCGGTGGGATGGGTATCTTTTAATAAGTAGGCGCAGCAACCTGCTTTCAGCATTCCGATGATGGCCTTGTCCTGATCGTTCATGGACAGTGCTATCAGGCGCATGGAGGGATATCTTTCGCTCAGCCATTGAGAGGTTTCTATGCCTTCCATAACAGGCATGTTTACATCGATCAGCATGATGTCCGGGATCTTTTTGGTGGTTTCCAGCTTCTGGATGAGATCCTTGCCATTGAGTGCCTCCACCACTACTTCATAGTTATTGAAGGATTCCAGCATAAGGCTGAGCGATTTTAAAAACAGTTGATGGTCGTCGACCAGTCCAATCGTTACTTTCATGCTTCTTTAGATATGGGTAATGTAATCTTTACTGTGGTCCCGTTCTCGGGTATCGAATCCCAGGCAATGGTGCCCCCCAGCAGGTTAGCACGGTGCCGCATGTTGGAAAGCCCCATGCCTGTTTTTTCGGCGCTGCTGAACCCGCGGCCGTTGTCTGCCACGCTGATGTGTATCTCATCGTTTTGTTCAGCGGCTGTGATGATTATTTTATCTGCGCGGCCATGCTTGATGGCGTTTTGAATGGCTTCCTGCACGATCCTGAAAAGAATGATCTGAGCTTCAGCCTTCAACGGCATGTTGCCTGAATAATTGAACTCGGCCTGTACCGCATTGCCGGTATTGATACGGTCTATTTCGGTTTTGAGGTTATTGTTGAAATTGAATTGCTCCAGCCATTCCCTGTCCAGCATTTTGGAAAGCGAACGCAGCTCGTTGATAGCCTGTCCCAGCGTGGCATTTGCGGTAATAAGCATGTCCGGCGGGTTGCCCAGGCTTCGCTCCGTAAGGCCCAGCAGCATTTTGGAAGTGATGAGCAGTTGCCCCACGTTATCATGCAGCTCCTTCCCAATTTGCTGGAAGGTATGTTCCTGTACTTCTACCTGCGACTGGCGAAGTTGCTGCTTGAACTCTTCTTTTAGCGCATTTTTTTCTTCGATGAGGGTAGATTTTCTTTTGATAAAATAAACAATGTATGCAATCACAAAGGCGGCTACCAATGTTAAAATAGAAATGACTATAATTATTGTATTTGCCGATTTTTCCATATAAAAGCAGTTACCCAGCTTCCGTACAAGATGCAACTGAAAGTGCCCATCACCAGATCGTACAGGATCATATTCCCGATCACCCTGGTCCTTTTAATTTCCATTGGAATAGTAAACATGATTGCTGATCCAAAGTAAAAGAAAAACAATCCTGTAACAATCCAAAATGGTGGAAATCTCAATGGTGTACTGGTTATGTCGTGCTTTAACAATGAAAAATAAAATGTGCAACTGAAAAATATGATGATGATCGATAGGAACTGCCTGCTGAATTGAAATGAATCGCTAAAAGATCTATAGAAAGCTTCGGACAAATAAAAGCATAGAAAGATCCCGAGCACAAAGAAGACCTGGTATTTGATATATTTCACCTGGTGGAACCTGTAAAACAGGTAGGAGAAAAATATCGATTGAAAAATCCAAAGAATGTTATACAGGTGGTGATTGCGTATTCTTTGCATTCGCAGTGAAAAGCCGATCCATTCTGCCAATAAAATAACGGCCAGGTAAAGCGGAAAGAGCCGCCAGTACCCGTGGCGCTGGCGGGTTATGAATAACAATGCGGCTATCAATGCTGCAATCTCCGCACAAACTGTTAGGTTAAAGAAGTCTGCTATGGCCATAGATGTCCTTCGTCGTATATGTTTAGAGGGTCATTGGAATTTGCTCGCGGATGATTGTATACGCGTTGTTGCTGATCGAAATAGTCGAACACCTCTGCAACATTCGGGTCCTTAATAACCATTACCGGTACTACCTGGAAGCTTAGCTTGGGCACGCCCCTGTCATCCTTCACGGTCCAATAAAACGAAAGCATCCAATCGTGGTTTGCGGGCGGCTGCTGGCCGTTGGCCTGCATGTGCGCAAGGTGCCTGTCCCTGACGGCCGGAAATATTTCATCAATATACCGCCTTATTACCGAAATATCATAAAGTACGGCCCTGCTGTTGGCAACTGATGTTCCGCGTACAGTGTCGCTGAAACTTAAACGGGCATTATTGCCTACCAGGTCCGGGACGGGGTCTCTAAAATCAGGCTTCGTTTTTAAAGAAAACTGGCTCATAAAAAAAGTTTAAGGAGGGATAAAATAAAGATGCCACCTGCAATATCAATTAATAAGCAGGCGGCCGCACCGGGGATTTTCCCGTATTTGAACCGTTTGTTTCCCCGGTTAAGACAAGCGTACAATCAATGAAAAAGCCCCGCTCGATATTGCGGGGCATCTGTTTTATTTCAGCAACGACCATCCGGCCAGCAGGAACAAAATGCCTTTCAAACAACACCAGCACACGTAAATGATCAGGGCTTTCTTGCCATATTTTTTTAAAAATGGCTTATGAAGGAGTGCTTTCATATACTAGCTTTTTGTGGCTTTCTTACTAAACGGAACAATCATCGGCACCTGCTTCTTATAGCTGCCGTACTTTTCGCCGTATACCTTGTGCAGGTCCCTTTCTTCTAATTGAATCGCGGTAAATATGTACGCAGTAGTCAATGCTGCAAATAGTAAATGCGCCACGGTCATTACGGGCGTGGCCCAGAATGCGATAAGAAATCCGAGATATAACGGATGGCGTACGTGTTTATAAAGAAATGGAACACGGAATGGCAAGTGCGTATAAGGCTTGCCGGCAGCATACAACCATACCTGCCTAAGACCGAACAGGTCGAAGTGGTTGATAAGAAAAGTGCTGAGCAATACAATGGCCCATCCTACCAGGTACAATACCAGCAACACCGTTTTGATGGTTTCATTTTCGGTTGACCACACCATCCCGCCGATCGGCTGCCACTGCCACATCAGCAGCATCAGGCAAAGGCTTGCCAACAGCACATAAGTGCTGCGCTCCAGGTGCTCGGGCACAATGGTCGTCCACCATTTTTTGAAGCCGGGCCTTGCCATAATGCTATGCTGTAAAGCGAACAGCAATAACAATGACCCATTGATGAGTATAGCGTTCACCAGCGGTACTTGCGGCGCGCTGTCGATGGTTTTAGGGACAATCAGGTTACCCACGAACCCGATAGCGTACAGGATCGTACCGAAAAAAGCGAGATAGCAAACCAATCCGTACAATAAAGAAAGTATCTTTTTCATGATGGTTGTTTTAAATAGGTTGGCAAGCTAGCACCTCATACAGGCGAAAACTGTCGGGTTTGTCCAAACGGCGGCGGCAACCTTTCTATCGGCATTTTTGATAAAACAAACAGCCCGCGTTTTGCCAAAACAAAGCGCGGGCGCTGAATTGAAATGCTACATCTATTTTGTAAGTTCCTGTTCCAATACTTCTTCAAGTCTCGCCTCATCAAATACATCCAGTATAACCCTGCCGTTGATGACTACGGTTGGGGTGGCATACACTTTCCTGGCCTTCAACAAATCAATATTCTGCTGTATCTCTTGTCGTATACCACCATCCGACAATGCCGCCTTGAACCGGTTCATATCCAGGTTCAATTTACCGGCAATGCCAGTATAATAAGCGGTGTCCGAGGTATGATGGTTTTTTGCCGAAAGCACTTCCTGGTGGTAGTCCCAAAACTTATCCTGGTCGTTGGCAGCTCCGGCAGCCATGGCAGCTAAAGACACTTCCGGCGCAAAATGTGTGTATCCAAAGCGCACGCGGCCGCCATACTTTCGGTACAATTTTTCGAACAGCGGAAATGCGGTCCTGCAATTGTCGCAATTGAAATCCGATACTATTACCATTGTTACTTCGGAATCCTGCTTGCCCCGGTAATAAACTACGGGAAGGTCTTCAGTATTCATTGTAGGCGATGCGGGCGGCTCCAGCATGATTTGGCTGGGATATTTCTTTTTCAGCGATTCAACTAGCTGCGACTTGAGATACCTCGCATACTCGGCTTTTGCCAGTGACCGGCCTTCGGCGGTATTTGGAAATACAATGCGATACCCGTTACTTATATCGGGCATGCCCACGGAATCCAGCTTATGCTCCCTGATGAACACGTCGACGGATGCATCGGTAATTTTCTCATCTATTTCCCTGCGGATCAATACTTCTTTTGAAATGTCCAGCGCCTTTGCTTCCAGCTCGATAAGCCGCTCATTTACCAGCTCTGCAATCGCGGCCTTGCGTAGCACATGTATCCTTTGCAACGCCTCATACAATTCGTATTTAACGAACTGGTCAGCATCTTTTAAATAAATTTCTGTTCCATCTACCGTGGCAGCTACCGTTCCATTGTTCTTTGGCGTGTGACCGCAGCCCACAAGGAACATTACAAGTACTAAAAAAAATAATGAAAGAAGATTTTTCATACATATAAAGGTTTAAATAAGAGGATGCAGGCCTGCATCCTCTTATTAGTATTGAATGGTTAGCGAACTTTCGTTAAGAACATTCTTGTGTTCCGAAAGCCGCTGACGTTCCAGGTAGTTGCTCCCTGGTCAACAGCTTCCACCATACCGATGAGCGGGTTGAAGTAATCGAAATTGTCTCCTGCCGGGTACCATTGCGATACATTTTCTTCAGCAATGAAGTCGTTTACATTATTATGGTCCTCATCGTCGATATACAAATTCGCATTTCTGTTGGGATCCGACGTATTCACCATTTCCAGAGAATGGGCAAACACTCCGTAAGACATACCGTTAAAATCCGGCCATTGTGTAAATGGAGTGGTTGGCAATAAATTGGAATTGAAAACGTGGAAGCTCATGAGCGAGTTGTTATCGATGTAGGTCCTGTAAACACTGGTAGTGGGATTTGTGCTGGCCTTTACTGGATAAGACGGCTGTCCCCACGGCTCATACCAGGCCGAGTTCTTGTTGTTGTTGTCCTCATTGTCGTGGTACCTGTTAATTTCAAATGCATCAGGATAAAAATTGGTAGTTACCCTTAACACTGCGTACGCAAAATTGGTGACCGCGCCGGTGGTGGGATCCACATGTTGGTACGAATGGAAATCGTTGCCGGGCACGATACAGAACCTTAGTCCCGCATTGTTGCCGATATCCCAGTGAGGCCTGTAACTGCCACCGGATGATACCCAGCCCGTCCGCGGATCATTGTCTTCGCAGTCCATGTAAATGTACAGCTCATCATAGCCATTGCAGTTCAGGCCGTTTTTGATAACGCCTACAAAATTACCAAGGCGCAATTGGCTTCCGACGCCACTTCCGAGATTGCGGAGGTATTCCTGGTACTGTTCATTCACTGCGGCAAGAGCAGCCATTCTGATGGCGCTTGATGCCCTTGCTTCTTTTTTTTCCACGGAACGATAGCTCTCATTCTTGTCGAAAATACCGTCCCACGTAGTTTCGATCTTTGCCACCTCATCGGTGATGGAGTTTTCTGAGTTTTCCGGGTCCTTGATCGATGTTTTCTTACAAGCCACGGAACCGAGCAATAAAATGCCCGCAGCGAGGCGTAATGCCTTTCTGATTTGTTTCATAGTAAAGCTTAAATGGTGAATGTTTAAAATTGCGATGCAAAATAATTTAGCAAGCTCATTGCTAATGTTATTAGCAAGTTAATAGGGTGAGCAGCGGGTATAAGTTTATGACCAGCATTGATGTAGAATGAAATATTATATTTAGCCTATGAAAATCGCTACCTATAATGTCAATGGCATCAACGGCCGGTTGAACGTTTTACTCCGTTGGCTCGATGAAGCTAAGCCCGATGTAGTATGCTTGCAGGAATTGAAAGCGCCGCAGGAAAAATTTCCACTACAAGCTATACGTGATGCGGGTTACGATGCCATCTGGCATGGACAAAAAAGCTGGAATGGCGTTGCGATATTGTCGCGTGTGGGTGAGCCTGAAGAGGTATGCCGCGTACTGCCCGGTGATCCCGAAGACAGCCACAGCCGGTACATCGAAGCAATGGTAAGGGGCATACGCATCGGTTGCCTGTATTTGCCGAATGGTAATCCCGCGCCCGGTCCCAAGTTCGATTATAAATTGCGTTGGTTCCAGCGACTGCACGTTCACGCCGCGGAATTATATAAATTGGACATACCGGTGATATTAACCGGCGACTATAATGTTATGCCAACTGAATTGGATGTTTACAAACCCGAGCGCTGGGTAGACGATGCATTGTTCCGCCCCGAATCACGCGCCGCTTTTAAAAATTTGGTGGAGCAGGGCTGGACCGATGCCATTCGCAAACTTTATCCGAAGGAAAAGATCTACACTTTTTGGGACTATTTCCGAAATGCATTTGGCCGCGACGCTGGCCTGCGCATCGACCATTTTTTACTAAGCCCCCACTTTAAAAAATTACTTGTTGCGGGCGGGGTCGATAAACATGTGCGGGCATGGGAAAAGACAAGCGACCATGCGCCTGTATGGATCGAAATAAATTGGAAAAAATAAACGCTTATTTAAAAACTATCCCTGTTGATTTCTGGTGATGCAATGGTTTCTTCTTGTCAGGCTCCGAAACGGTGGTTGACGTAAACTGCGACTCGTGCACATCGTCCAATACTATCGCCGGGCGATAATCCTTTTTTGCACTGGATAATGTAATATTAGAGAACTGGATATTTTTTGCATGCCGTATATAGATGGCCCAGGCAGGCAATTCAATGAACTTCGAAAATTCAGGATAGGATGCAGGCTTCTCCGGGACCTTGTCCAGTTCATCCAAGGATATTTTTGCGAACATGGAATTGCCTCCGCCGGGATGCTTTATCTGGATATTATGGAATGTAACATCCGTGATGATGGAACCGGGCAATCCTGCAATGATGATGGCTGGAGAAACATTCCTCGGCATGTCTTCTATCGGCCCTTCGTACTCATATCCCGCATCGGGTTTAGTAGCCGGTATTTCTATGGTTACATTCGATATTTTAATATGCTGCAGTCTTCCTTTTTTACCGCTGATGCGCTCTCCTATCCTAAGAAAAATACCATGGCCTGTATGAACCACAGTGAGGCCATCCACTTCTACATTTTCAAGAATGCCGCCGTCCACTGCTTCTAATGCAATAGCCGATCGATAAGTATCGAATACCCTGTTGTTTATGAGCTTGATGTTCCTGAAGCCTCCTAATGAAGCCGTTCCGAATTTTATGCCGTTTGCGCTAGAACGGATGGTGCAATTTTTAACTATGACGTTCTGGCAAATCTTGGTAGGGTCATGCGATTTCAGGCAAACACCGTCATCATCGGAATCGATATAAGAGTTGGTGATAGCTACGCTGTCGCAATCCACGATGTCGATGCCATCGTTGTTCCAGAATGCGCGGCTATCGACGGTTATGCTGTCCACCTGCAGGTTTTTACATTGGTCATAGGTTTGAACCCAGGCCGCTGCGTTCCGCATGGTCACGCCCTTGATAGTTATGTTCCTGCAAGAGCGCATGTACACCAGCTTGGGCCTGATCTCCACTTCGGGGCGGTCGTTGCGGAACATATCTTTGATAAGTCCTTTGTGTACCAGCGCGGCAACATTTCTTGCAACCTGTCTTCCTTGCCCATCGATGACTCCCTTGCCGGTGATGGCGATGTTCTCCTGGTCGTGGCATAATATCAATGCGGTAAATATTTTCCTGTCGTAATCGAAGGGATTGGTCACGCCCAGCAACACAGCGCCCTCCAGCAAATGCAGGGTAACATTCGACTTAAGATGAATGGTGCCTGTAAGGAAACGGCCTACATCGAATACCAACCGGCCTCCGCCCTGCTGGTGAATATAATCGATGGCAAACTGGATGGAACGCGTATTGAGCGTTACCCCATCTGTATGAATACCGAACAGCGAAGCTGGATAGTCCTTTGCAGATGCCACCAGGCATTGCAGGCAAATGATCGCGGTAAAATATTTTTTCATCATAGCAGCAGGTGTTTTAATAAAGGGTGACAGGCCCCAGCAAACCCGTGGGCTGAAGCGGCTGCGTGGTCCGGCCTTCATTGGTCCAGAATTGTGCGGCCCTGTTATCTTTCAGGCTTTTCATATAGTTACCCATAGTAGTGACGATCTTGATCGTGATCCAATTCTTACCTTGTTCAACACAACCCCTGATGTCATAAATTCTCCTGCCGTACCATTGAGTGCCGACCTTCATTCCATTGAGCATTACTTCTGAAACGCCGAATGCTTTCCCCAGGTTAAGGTATTGGAATGAAGCGGCATGGTCTGCCATAAAATTATTGGAATAAAAAATGGTTCCGCAAAAATTTGCCCATTCGGCTATATCTTTCAGGTCTGCCAGCTTATCCAATGATGTTGCAATGACTGATCCATTGATATGCTCTCCCATCACTCTCCAGGGACTGTTGATCGATGTTGATGTTGCACTGCCGGTTGGTGTTGACTTGTACACAGGTCCACTTTTCTCTTTATCGAATACCAGCAGTTTCAGATCAGACGGTTGCAGGTCTAAGGAGATCCTATTGGCGCCATCTGTCAACCTGTACCGTTCACCGCTTGCCGCATCCCAGATCCACGCCTGTTTCCTCGCAATAATGGAAGGCGAAGGATCGATATTGATCTTGTACGAAGCATTCATATTCGAGTTGATAAATATGAGCACTTCTGTATCTTTTGCCTGGTACCTGACCTGTGTTATGAACTTGTTTGGCGAAGGGATGTGCACGTAGGGGCGCAGACCATGCATGTGCTGTACCATTTTAAACCATGCCGTATGGTCCTTGCCCGGTGCCTCTAAAAGAACACAACGCTCTTTGTATGATTGCATTTTTTGTACCCAGTCCTGCACCTGTTTGTCTCTTTGCACATGATTGTCGAGCCCAGGCGCTTTCGATGGATAAGTTTCGATAAAGAATATTCTTCCGCCCAATGCAACAAAATCGAATAGTCTTTTAGCGGTGGCGGGCTCCAGGGAATCTACCTGCGTGCAAAATATGCTGTGGTATTTTCGCGGGCCATACACCAGGTAACCATCTTTAATGGTTGAATCACGGATCACTTGTTCTGAAATATAATCACAGGCGTTTCCATTCTGGTGAATGGATTCCCATACCAATGTCTGCCATGCGGGATGCATCACCGAAGGAAAGGGATCGTTTTGTGCGCTGTGCATGCTCCACAGGTCGGCAATGGGCGGCAATACCGCGATGTCAGCAAACATTGTGGCCTGTTGCAACAACGCCGAGAGCCTCGCCTTATAATCAGTGAAATGTTTAAAATAGGGCCACCATGGATTTCTTTCATTGATAAAAGTTCCATAGATCACCCAACCGGGAAACGGCGCTTCGGGAGGAGAATAATTGAATCCATGAAAAATGGGATGCGTGATGCCCGAAATAATGCTTTGGTCAGCGGCGACCTTCATCAGCTCGAGCGATTCATTGAATACATGGTGAATGTTCGTGAGTTCTTCGCAGCTGATGAGTTTTTTACCTTTCAGGTGTGCCGCCGATGAAACGAATTTATTCATTACGGTATACGCCCTACCTATACGGTAGTCTTCCTCACTCATCCTGATGCCCAGTCCCGGCCTGATCCATGTTTCTCCTTCGGGAATGTCGACACCGAAACTTCCCTCCAACGGAAAGTATCCCCTTCCATAGGCCTGCACGCGTGATTTCACTTTATTTTCCTTACACCAATCGATAAATGTTTGTGCAAACCGCTCTGTGAGCAATTCGGTTTTTGTCAGCTCAAAATCGTACCGTACCCGTTCGATGGTTTGCCTGAAGGCCTCGCCTTGCGATGCGCCGTAATCATATACCTGCGGGAAATTGAAAGTATTTGTTTCATAAATATTCATATAGCTCGGAGGGTTTGGCCGGTAATAAGTATTACCCATGGCCGTTGTTCTGAACAGTATAAAAGGAAGCCACGGGTTCAGCTCGTATCCTCTGCGTTTTTGAAACTCAAACGCCATGTCTGAGCACCAGTTGCCGCCTTCCAGTTCGAGGCTGTCGGTAAAGAAAGAACGAATTTGGGATGATAGCGGTCCCAGTTTCGACTGAATGGTACCGCTCATTTTATCGAGGTATTTTTTTACCGCTTCTTTGTTATAATGATTAAGCACGGGCCCTGTTGCACCAGGAGCGCCCTGGATCACTTCCAAAAAGCCATGGATCTTTACCAATGCGTATAAAACATGTCTTCCTTTTGGCACCTTGCAGTGTATTGTGCCATTGGGTATTTGATCCGAAAGGTCCCGCACATCTTGTATATTATTGATGACGTCGGGGGCCAATTGCACCGAGAGCATTTCCATGGTGCGGCCTGGAAAAGGAGAACTGATGGATGGATCGGCTTCTTTAAATAAATCGAAAAGCGATACTTCATAATCCAGCGGGCCCTCCAGTTTTTTATTGGCGACCACCACTACTTGTGCTCTTTCTTCGCCTTGCAGCCATTCTGCGCCGAACGGCCATCCCGATCCTACGATCAGGTCGCAAGTCAGTCCTAATGACCTTGCTTCATCAAAACTGAATTTCAACATATCGATCCATTCCGGGCTTAACCACTGCAGCGAAGGCTTACCCAGATCATCTGTTCGCGCAGGGAACTTTACTGGATTGATCTCTACGCCGCCAATGCCTGCTTGCTTCAGCAATCGAAGTTCTCTTGCCAGTTCGCCACGCTCTATCTTGTCACCATTCCACCACCAGCGTACAAATGGCCGGTAAATAGTGTCTGGATTTTTAAAAATGGAATATAGATCTGCTGTGGCTTCAGTACCGGAAGAAAAAACGAGCAGCTTCCTTAATTGATAGCCGCCGGTGATGATGGAGCCCTTTATAATAAAATTTCTTCTGTTCAATGGGAAGGATTTAAAATTTGCCGGTAGCGCTTTTCTAAGAATGATTTCATCCAGCTGTTCAACCGCCATTGTTCCTGCTGCGGTGTTCCCTGCCTGTTGGCAAATACCATGTATGGCGGTGGCCCGAATTCGGGAGTGATAGTGCATTCACTTGCGCCGGCGGCCATCCTGGTCTCGATCCATTTGTCCCAGATGGCTAAATGTGCCTGCAGCGCTTCTGCATATTCCGGTGCAGATGGTTCCCACACCTGCGGGCCTTCAGCATGTCCTACCCTTGCATGGATATGGCGTGCATGCGCAATGGCTTCCCGCACGGCTTCCTGCTGATCGGCCAGGTAACTTTCCGAAACGCAGAACCAGTGGGAAACGTCGAGCGTAATATGCAGGTCAGGATATTTTTTCAGGAAAGGATGCACGAGGTGTGCGGCGTACGTCCATTTATTGCGATGCGTTTCCTGGTAAATGGGAATGCCGGTCTGCTCACTGACTGTCGCGCAACATTGCAGGCAGTCTTCTATTTGTTGTTGGGTAAAGTATTCCCTGCCGGTTTGAGAGCTGATGTGTATTGGAGCAATGTCCTCGTTGCTGATGGCAGTAAGGTCGAGCAATTGATTTTTTAATGCTGATAAATAGTCCCCGAAATCTTCATAGTGCCCGGTAACAGTAGTTACAATTGCAAACTGAAGTTGATATTGCTGCAACAACCGGAGTACTTCCTGGTGATTGGATTGTTCACCATAGGGAAACCATTCAATACCGGCGAACCCCGCATTTTTTACATCGGATAGAAAAGTTTCCCAGTCTGTATTTTCAAATCCCCACCTGGGAAAAAGGAATTTGATTGTCATGCGGTCACCGGGGTTGATGCTTTATAAATCAGCGGATTTTGCCGGTCGTTGTTGAGCGGGTCGCCGATCTTTAAGCTTTGCAGGTATTCCTCGGGCAGAATATTCGGCTCTCCATTAAAGGTATTGCCTTCGGGCATGTAGTTGCAGGTCATGGCGCGGCGGAATCCGTTCGTCATGTTCGCATTGGCGCCATGTACGGTAAGTCCGTTGTGAAATGAGCAACTGCCTGCTTTCATGGGCGCTGCAACTGGTCTTGTATTTCTTAATTGAGGATATATATCGAAAATGCCATCCATATTTCTTCCAATGGTGATCTTATTAAAATTGGTCACTTTATGTGAGCCGGGAATGAAGAACAGGCAACCATTTTCGAGCGTTGCATCATCCAATGCCACCCAGATAGAAAGCGCACGGCGGTCATCGAAAGACCAAAATGGAGTATCCAGGTGCCAGGCCGTGGGATTGGCCCAGGGACGTTTGAACAGTGCCTGGTCGTGCCAGATGCGTATGCCGTTTGCTCCCGATAGTTGCGCGGCCATTTTACCGAGGCGTTCATCCATCATCAGTTCCCTTACTCCATCATTGGTTTGCCAGAGGTTCAGCAACTGGTCGAACACTTTCGCGAAGTAATCTGAATCTTCGTTGATGCCGTCTGCTTCGCCGGTCTTTACGTCCCTGCCGGGGATCTTTATACCTGCTCTTTCTTCTACTGCTTTGGAAACGGTTTTGCGCCAATGCTCGAGTTCGCCGGGCGAGAGAAAATTTTCGATAACGATAAACCCATCTTCGCGGTATTGTTGTATTTGTTTTTCGGTGAGTTGGGAGTTCATAGTCGCACTGGTTTTACGTATTGAAAGATACGTTTTATTGTTTAAAGAAGTACACAGTTACCGTGGCTTATTCCGGCTGCGGAGCGTGCCTTTTAGCCTATAAAAGAAGAAGACCAAGACAAGTGTTCCGATAAAAATTATTGGAAAGTATTGCAGTGAAAGAAAGGCCGTGTATACTGCCTGGTCGCGATAGTCAGCACCATATTTCTCGTCACCTCCGATGAGCGTACCGAAGAGGAATAGGCTGCAAAGGGATGTTTGAATGAGGAATGCGATGAAGAAGGACGTTTTGAGAATTGCAATTGGTTTGACTTTCATTGATGATTTGTTGTTCCTGATACCAGTTAGTCCTCAAGTTAATGATCTTCTTTGTAAGTAAGTTTAAACGTACATAAGCGCAGCTTACACAGGATGTCGCCTAAAACCCGTATTTTTACGGGTGAAAATATTTAAGCCATTCTATACTTTTACCGCCAATGTAGCTTTAACCCTTCAACCAACTCTTATGACCTTACTTCCCAACGAGCAACAATTGATTGTTTCCAATGCCGGCAAGATCATTCTTACCAACTTAAGGATTTTCATGAAAGAATCAGAGGGATCGGGTTCGTATATCATCAGCATTTTCCTGGAAAAGATCAGCTCTGTAGAGTCACGGCATAAAACCAACCCTCTATTGGGTTTGATAGGTACTTTGCTGGTGATCGTTGGTCTGTACCTGTATGCTTCGCAGCCTTATGCCGGCAACGCACCCATGCTGTTCATCATCACGGGCGTGATCCTGATAATATTGTATTATGCAACCCGCAAGCATGTAGTCACCATTGCTTCCGACGGAGGCCGGGCTCTAAACTTTGAAGCCGGCGGTATCAGCGAAGCGGAGATAGAAAAATTCCTTACCGATGTTCAGGATGCTAAATTAAAAAGGATAACCGCAATAACTTCAGCAGCCCTTTAAATAGCATGCGCTATTGCATCCACACGAGCTTTTTAAGTTGAGAAGAGATTTGGAGTCGGTGATGTTTAAATGACGTTCGCTTCCAATATGGCTCAGAAATTGCATTGCATGGTTTTATGGATAGATATGAATTAAAACTGGAAGCTCCCTGGCCCGAAGTAAAAAATATGCTTCAGGAAATCAATATGGACCTAACCGACGAAGACCTTTCGTATGAACCGGGAAAAGAAACGGAATTACTGAAACGGTTGTCCCGCAAACTGAACAAAAGCATACCTGAGGTCAAAGGATGGATCGAAAGTGTCTCGCACAATAAGGGGCTTGCTTATTAGCAATAAAAAACCCGCCTACGCTTTACGGTGGTAAAGGTTCAGCGGGCCAAGGTGGAGGTGGCGGGAATCGAACCCGCGTCCAAACATATTCTCCAAAAGCTTTCTACATGCTTATTTCCTTATTAATTGTCGGAATGAGGCAGGAAAAGAACAAACCAACCACATCCTTAGCTGCATGGTCTTAAGCAACCCGCACAGCCTTGGGTTGCAGCATCCTGTATTTGTTTGTTGAGTCGGCGGTGATGCGTGGTAACAGGAAAACCTGCAATCACGGCCCTAATGACTATCTAATCACTGATTAGGCAGCCATGGCATACTGAGTATTGCCATTTGATGTTTGAATATTCAGATTTACGTGCTAATTATCCAACGCACGGCATGCTTACACCTTCAAAGATCTATGCTGTCAAAACCAGGCACCCCCGGTTATAAATTACTCAAAAACAGCCTGTAAAATTACAAAAATCTGCCGTTTTTCAGGCACCCCCTACCGTTAAAATTGATTAACGTAGTTTCATGCCATGATCTTACAGGGTTCACCGGCAATATTCTATAATAAACGCATCGAAGCACTAACCAGCCTCATCGGGGAACAAAAACGCAGGTCCACCGGCATAGCATGGCTTCGCTTGCTGGTGGTATTGGCCACCGCCATCGCAGTGTATATTTCCTGGACCAGCGGCTGGCTCTACATTACGCTTATCCTTACGGTAGGATTTGCCATTTTCTTAAAACTGGTAGCGCTTTCCACAAAACTGAACCATGAAATTGCAAACCTGCAAACCCTGCTGTCCATTAACCGCCAGGAGATAGACATACTCGAGGGGCATTATACACATCGCCCCGACGGCAGCAACCTGGAACCACCACACCATGCGTACGCCCGCGACCTTGACATCTTTGGCAAAGCCTCTCTTTTCCAATTCATCCACCGCACTACCTCGGAACAGGGACATAAACTGCTGGCTGATTGGCTGCTCAATGCCGCGGACCATGCAACCATCGCTTCGCGGCAAGCTGCTGTAAAGGAGCTTAAAGATCAACCCGAATGGAGGCAGCAATTGCAAGCGTATGGAACCACCAATCCGCTCACCCGTGACATGCAAACCTCCCTCTCTAACTGGCTCGCACAACCGCAAAGGTTTGCTACCAAACCTGTATGGACATACCTGCGGTTCATACTGCCCGGCATCAGCCTTACTTTTCTTATCCTGTATATTTTCGAGGTCATTCAACCGCAAGCCTTTTACAGCTTCTTAATACTGGCGCTGGGGGCGTCCAGCTATATCAGTAAGCTGGTTACACCGCAGTACGTGCAGCTTTCCAAACACATTACTCAACTGGAAACCTTATCGCAAAGCCTGCAATGGATACAACTTACTTCAGCCTCTTCACAAGTGAGGGCACTAAAAAAAATCCTCGACCGGATGGACTACCGCCTTAACCCGCTTGTGTTCATTCCGCTCAATATTCTCTTGTATTGGGACCTTCAGCAGGTATTGCAACTGGAACGCTGGAAGCATCAACAACAAAATAAGATCCATCATTGGTTCGAGGCGGTGGCCGAAAAAGAAGCCTTGTCATCCCTGGCCAATCTTTCATTCAATCATCCTGCCTGGGTGTTTCCTGTTATACGCCCCGATTGGTTTACGCTGGTCTGCCACAACACGGGCCACCCGCTTATTGCGGCATGCAAATGCGTTACCAATAATTTTGAAATGCAGGGACACCCGCAGCTTGCATTCATCACCGGTTCCAATATGGCGGGCAAAAGCACATTCCTGCGCACCATTGGCATCAACCTGGTATTGGCAATGGCCGGCGCACCGGTTTATGCCACGCGATTCGAAACGCCGGTACTGAAACTAATGACCAGCATGCGCGTAACAGATAACCTGGAAGAAAGCGCATCTACCTTCTACGCCGAATTGCAAAAGCTGAAAATGATTTTGGACGAAGTAAGAAATCCTTCCGCCAGCGAGAATGGCACTGCATCGCCGCGCATATTTTTATTGCTCGATGAAATTTTACGCGGTACCAACTCGCTCGACCGCCATACGGGCTCCGAAGCACTCATTAAACAATTGATAAAAGAACACGCAGTCGGCATCATTGCCTCCCATGATCTTAGCCTCGCACAACTGGAGGAGCAATTCCCGAATGCCATCCGCAACTACCATTTCGACGTTACCATCCACGGCAGCGAACTGAGTTTTGATTATAGATTAAAAGACGGCGTGTGCCAAACGCTGAACGCAACGTTGTTAATGAAGAAAATCGGGATTGATTTATAAAACGCCGCCCAATTCAATATCCTTCTTGTTTTGGATTGGCCTGGCCCGGCCCACGGAGCGATGACGCCGGACCTACTTAAAGAACCTGAATATGTCGAGCCCCAACGCATACGCCATCAATCCCAACAGCAATATCATTCCCACCATTTGCGCGTATTCCACTACTTTCTCATTGGGCTTGCGGCCGGTGATCATTTCAATAATCGTGAACAATGCATGGCCTCCATCCAATGCCGGTATCGGCAATATATTCATCAACGCCAGCACCAGCGAAAAGAATGCAGTGAGATGCCAGAAGTCGTGCCAGTCCCACTCGCCGGGGAACATTTTACCAATGCTGAAAACGCTGCCGAGCGACTCATTCGGATTGACCTTACCGCTAAAAATCAGCTTCAACTGCAGCCAGTATTCTTCCAATGTTTCCCAGCTCTTGGCTAGTCCCGCAGGCAAAGCCTCGAAGAAACTGTAATGGGTGGTCTTATATTGAAATATTGAATCCGCCGGTATATGTTGTATGCCGATCGCGCCTTTCTTGGGTACTACCAGGTTCATGGAAAGCGTATCGGCGCCACGCTGCACTCCGATGCTCAATGGCTTTTCCTTATTCTTTACAACGATGTTCAAAAACTCGTGGAAATATTGAATCTGCTGGCCATTGGCGGAAACTATTTTATCCCCGGGCCGCAAACCTGCGCGGTATGCCGCAGACGTATCTACTACCTTTTCGATCTTTACAAAAGGAATGCGTGCTGTAACAAAGCCCACGGCGCGATGCTTGATCAGCTTACTTGCAAAATCACCAGGTATATTAACGTTAACCTGCTGTCCATTGCGGTCGACCTGGAAGGTCTTCGAACCATGCAGGATAACTTTCAAGGGTATCTTTTGAAAGCGGTCGACGTATTGTCCATCGATGCTCTTGATCTTATCGCCATCTCTCAGGCCAATGCTTTGTGCAAGTGAATCCGTGGCAATGCCCCAGCTCAGGTTATTGGTGGGTAAATATTTATCACCCCAATACCATAACATCATCGCGTAGATCAGGAAACCCAGGATCAGGTTTACCACTACCCCGCCCACCATAATGATCAATCGCTGCCAGGCAGGTTTGCTCCGAAACTCGTACGACTTTGGGGGCTGCTTCATGGCTTCCTTGTCCATGCTTTCATCTATCATGCCCGATATCTTCACATATCCGCCGAAGGGGATCCATCCAAGGCCCCATTCGGTTTCACCAATTTTCTTTTTCCAAAGCGAGAACCAGGGATTAAAGAAAAGATAAAACTTCTCCACCCTGCACTTGAACCACCGCGCGGGAAAGAAATGACCCAGCTCGTGAAGGATTACAATAATCGAGAAGGACAAAACAAACTGCGCCGCTTTAATTCCTGCTTCCGCCCAGTCTATTGCTAACAATACCATATTTATCGGGGTTTCAATACTCTAAACGCAAAAACAGCTTTACTATTTCAGGATTTAAAAGTAAGGTTTTACAATTTTATCAATGAAGCGGCAAAATTACGCGCCTCGGCGTCGCTATCAAAATACTCTTCCAGGGACGGTTCGGCAATATAAGCCACGTGTTGCATGGTGCGCTCTATCAGCTCCGTCATGTCCAGGAAGCCCACGCGGTTGCGCAGGAAGGCATACACTGCAATTTCATTGGCCGCATTGAGCACACAAGGCAGGTTGCCGCCCTTCTTCAAGGCCTCCATGGCCAGCGACAGGTTGCGGAAGGTGCGCAGGTCGGGCTCTTCGAAGGTCAGGCTGTTCGGCTTCCTGAAATCGTACCGGGGGAACCTATTGGGTAAGCGATGCGGAAACGCCAGCGCATATTGTATCGGCAGCTTCATATCGGGCAGTCCCATTTGCGCCTTGATGCTTCCATCCTCGAACTGTACCATGCTGTGAATAATGCTTTGCGGATGGATCAATACCTGTATCTGGTCGGGCTGCAGGTTAAACAGCCAACGTGCTTCTATCATTTCCAGCCCTTTGTTCATGAGCGTGGCAGAATCGATGGTAATCTTCGCACCCATGTTCCAGTTAGGATGCTGCAGCGCATGGTCGCGCTTAACATTCACCAGGTAATTAGGTTTCTTGCCCAGGAAGGGACCGCCTGAAGCAGTGAGCACCACTTTTTCTATGCGGTTCCTGGTCTCGCCCACCAGGCATTGAAAAATAGCGGAATGCTCCGAGTCCACAGGTATCACCGGCGACCGGTGTTCCACTGCTTTTTTCATTACGATATCACCCGCTACCACCAGCGTTTCCTTGTTGGCAAGGCCTACGGCCTTTCCTGATTCGATGGCTTTTAAAGTGGGTTTTAATCCTGCAAATCCAACGATAGCGGCCAGCATCATGTCGTAGCAATCCATGCCCGCCACGTCTTCCAGCGCTTTTTCGCCCGTAAAAACTTTGATGGATGTATTGGCAAGCGCTTGCTTTACCTTCTCGAATTTTTGTTCGTCGCCAATGACCACAATATTGGGATCGACCTGCAAGGCTTGTTTAATAAGAAGGTCCGCATTGTGATGCGCCGTCAGCACTTCAACCGAAAACCTATCGGCATTGTCAGCAATTACAGCTAATGCCTGGGTACCAATGGACCCTGTGGAGCCGAAGAGTGCAATGCGTTTAGGACCAGACATTTAGTATTTTTGGATGTTTACTTTTCTGAAATTATTAATTATTAATTATTCATTATTGATTATTACATTAACACTACCCGCAATTGACAATAATTAATAATTAATAATCAATAATCAATCACAAACGGCTCCAACTCTCCCGCCAGCTTCCTGTCGTTGCTCAGTCGCGGCACCTTGTTTTGCCCGCCCAGCTTACCGATGGATTTCATATAATCGATGAAACCGTTCTTGCGTATGGGACGTATTTTCAGCGACTGCAAGATATTCCCGGAGATAAGATCATTGTAATAAATATTCTTTTCCCGCAGGTAGTGGTCGATGCTCATTCTAAACTTTTCCATGTCCTCGGGTTGATTATCGAACTCGATGAACCACTCATGGTACGATTTACCCTTTCCCTGCTCTATCATCGGCGCCACTGTGAACTCCGTAATGTGCACGCCCTGCTCTTCTGCCGCCTTCATCAGGCTATACTCTACTTCTTCCCCGATGACGTGCTCGCCAAAAGCTGAAATAAAATGTTTGATGCGGCCGCTCACGATAAGGCGGTACGGGTTAGTGGAAACGAATTTTATCGTATCGCCGATATTATAGCCCCATAGTCCGGCATTGCTGTTCACGATCAGCGCATAGTTCTCTCCCACTTTGATATCGGACAGCTTCAGGCGCGTGGGGCGTTCATTGAATATCTCGTTGGCTGGGATAAATTCAAAAAAGATACCACTATTGCTGTTGAGCAATAAACCCTCCGCGTCTTGCGAATCCTGGAATGCAAAAAAACCTTCGGAAGCTGGGAAGGTTTCAATGGTAGCTATTTTTTTACCGATGCTTTCGAACAGGCGTGCTTTATAGGGTTCGAAGTTTACACCCCCGTGCACCATCAATGAAAAATTCGGGAACAGCTCGGAGATCTTTTTACCGCTCACCTGCATCAGCCGGTCGAAGTACATCTGCATCCATGGCGGAATGCCGCTGATGAGGGTCATGTCTTTTTTAATGGTCTCCTGCACGATCTTGTCCAGCTTGGTTTCCCAGTCTTCGATGCAATTGGTTTCGTAGCTGGGCAACTGGTTGGTGCGGAGGTAGCCGGGAATGTGGTGGTTAACAATGCCGCTAAGGCGGCCCGTGGGTATGCCGGCGATGCGCTCCAATTCGGGCGAGCCCGACAAAAAGATCATTTTCCCGTCAGCAAACCGGGTGTTGCCGGTTTCGGCCATATAGCAAAGCAGGGCATTGCGGGCGGAATTGATATGGTTGGGAATGGAATCGCGGGTAATAGGTATGTATTTTACCCCGCTGGTAGTGCCAGAGGTCTTGGCAAAATAGATAGGTTTGCCTTTCCAGAGCACGTTGTGCTTTCCTTCCTTGATCTGTTCGATGTATGGCTTGTATTGCTCGTAGTCGCGGATGGGTATTGCCTGCGTGAAATCAGCATGATTGCTCACCTTATTTAATTGATGATCAATGCCAAACGTAGTTTTGGCGCCGGTTTTGAGCAGGTCCTTGAATATGGCTTCCTGGTCATCGACCGCGGTAGCCATGCTTTTCCGGATCCTATTATATATTATGGAGGCAAATGGTTTTGCCAGGAATGACTTTAACTTCATAGCCTAAGCGGCAAGCTTTTGAACAGGCAGCAAACTTAGGGTAATTAAGTTATTGGTGGAATTTCATTTGCAAGTAGATGGTTCCCAAATTATTAATTATTGATTATTATTTATTGATTGTTCCCGCGCCTCATGCCTTCTGAATGCAGTAGCAATCAACCAGTAATCAATAATTAATAATCAATAATTTTTAAGCAAGAGGCTGCAAATTTCAACAATAAACCCTACCTTTGCCGTCCTAATTTTTGAAGTTATGTTCGCAGTTGTAAAAATAGCCGGTCAACAGTTCAGGGTACAGAAAGACCAAACTTTATATGTACCCAAAGTTCAGGGAAATGCAGGTGATAAAGTTGAATTCGGCGAGGTATTGCTTGCCAACCTCGATGGAAAATTAACCGCCGGCAAAAATGTAAAAGCTACTGTGACGGCAGAGATCGTTGACCAAGTACAGGGCGATAAGGTAATTGCGTTTAAGATGAAAAGAAGAAAAGGTTTCAGGAAGAAGCATGGTCACAGAACGCACTATACCAAGATCCGCATCAGCGACATCGCTTAATCAACTGAGCTTCGGTTAAACTTCAAATCATCATCTCAAATTTCAATCTTTCGATATGGCACACAAAAAAGGTGAAGGCAGTGTAAAGAACGGTCGCGACTCACAAAGCAAACGCCTCGGTGTAAAAATTTTTGGTGGACAACCTGCCATTGCGGGTAATATCCTGGTTCGTCAACGTGGTACTGAATATCACGCAGGCAAAAATGTAGGGGTTGGAAGAGACTTCACATTGTTCGCACTTTCCGATGGAATTGTTGAATTCCGCAAAGGAAAAGGCGATAAAACTTTCGTGAGCGTACTGCCCGTGGAAGCCACCGCCTGAAAAATATGTGGAAAAAATATTTTGACAGTTGCAAAAAGTTTTTAATTTTACTTTCGTTAAATTCTTTTACTAACCATTTAAATTCAAAAAACAATGGCAACTGCAAAAAAAGCCGCTAAAAAAGGCGCTTCTAAGAAAAAAGCCGCTAAGAAAGGTGCTTCTAAGAAGAAAGCTGCAAAGAAAGGCGCTTCTAAGAAAAGATAAGCGCTTCGCAACTTTTAAAAATGATATAAGTCCTCCGCAAGGAGGACTTTTCTTTTTATAGATTTTACGGTGTATTATAGCGCTGTGGCGGGTATCAAAAATGTATGTACGCCATAATGCACAACCGATAGTCCATACCGTAACTTTAAAACTATAAGCTTAACTTTCTTCTCATGTTCAAAAAACTGCTTGTCGCCAACCGCGGAGAAATAGCCATTCGTGTGCTAAGAGCCGCTACAGAACTCAATTTACGCACCGTTGCCATCTACACTTACGAAGACCGCTACTCCCTCCACCGCTACAAAGCCGATGAATCGTACCAGATCGGCCGCAATGATGACCCACTCAAACCTTATCTCGACATAGAAGGCATTATACAAGTGGCCAAACGCGAAAAGGCCGA
This sequence comes from Chitinophagaceae bacterium, assembly GCA_035628135.1. Lineage (GTDB taxonomy): Bacteria > Bacteroidota > Bacteroidia > Chitinophagales > Chitinophagaceae > DASPKM01. The sequence goes on from DASPKM010000009.1 coordinate 300,200, forward strand.
CGCCATCCATCCCGGCTACGGTTTCCTTTCAGAAAATGCAGCCTTTGCAAAGCGTTGCCGCGAAGAAGGCATCACCTTCATCGGTCCCGCACCCGAAGTAATGGAACAACTCGGCGACAAGATCGCCGCCAAATCAGTGGCGGCCACCGCATCCATTCCCATGATAGAAGGAAGCAAGGCCGACATCCGCGACATATCCAACGCAAAAAAAGAAGCTGCCCGCATCGGCTATCCCCTCATCATCAAAGCATCAGCAGGTGGCGGCGGCAGGGGCATGCGCGTGGTGCATTCCGACGAAGGGCTCGAGCAGGTGCTGCGCGAAGCGCAGAACGAAGCCAAGGTCGCATTCGGCAACGATACCATCTTCTTCGAAAAATTCATCGAGTCGCCCAAGCACATCGAAGTGCAGATCATGGGCGACAGGCACGGCAATATCGTACACCTGTTCGAAAGGGATTGCTCCGTTCAAAGACGTTTCCAGAAAGTAGTGGAAGTAGCCCCGGCCATTTCATTGCGGCAGGAAACCAAAAGAAAACTCTATGATTACGCGGTGCGCATTTGCAAGCACGTAAATTATGATAACGTGGGCACCGTTGAGTTTTTAGTAGATAAAAACGAAACGGTTTATTTCATAGAAGTTAACCCCCGCATACAGGTGGAGCATACCGTTACCGAAGAAATAACTGGCATCGATATCGTAAAAAATCAAATCCTCATCGCGGCGGGCCACCGGCTCACGGATCCAGCCATCAATATTCAATCTCAGGCCCAGGTAAACTGCGCCGGCGTGGCCATTCAATGCCGCGTTACTACCGAAGACCCATCCAACGGTTTTAAGCCCGATTACGGAACACTCATCGCTTACCGGAATGCCGGTGGCCCGGGCATCAGGCTCGACGAAGGCAGCTCGTATCCCGGCGTAAGCATCTCTCCTTTCTTCGATTCCTTGCTGGTAAAGATCACCGCATCGGGTCGAAACCTCGAAGAAAGCTGTGAACGCCTCGTGCGTACATTGAAGGAATTCCGCATCCGCGGCGTTAAGACCAATGTGGCTTTTCTGGAAAATGTATTGCAGAATGCAACCTTTCAAGGCGGCAATGCCACGGTTGATTTTATCGATAATCATCCCGAGCTTTTCCAATTAACGCCCAGGCAGGACCGGGGCACGCGGGTATTGAAATATGTGGCAGATATTATTGTGAATGGCCACGAAGACGTGCCCGAAGTAAATCCGAATGCGCAATTCAGAACGCCACTCTTGCCGGAGTTTGAAAAGAACCAACCGGTCCCCAAGGGATCAAAAGACAGGTTGAACGAACTGGGCCGCGATCGATTCATTGAATGGCTGAAAAATTCTCAGTCCATTCAATATACAGATACTACTTTCCGGGATGCGCATCAATCTTTGCTGGCCACGCGTGTAAGGACGGTCGACATGCTTCGGGTAGCCGAGGCCGTTGCCCGTAATCATCCTGAGATCTTTTCGCTTGAAATGTGGGGCGGCGCCACTTTCGACGTGGCGCTCAGGTTCCTGCACGAATGCCCCTGGCAACGGCTGCAACTGATGCGCGAAAGCATTCCCAATATTCTTTTCCAGATGCTCATCCGCGGAACGAACGCGGTTGGGTATACCGCGTATCCCGACAACCTGGTAGAGACATTTATCGAGCAATCCTGGAAAAAAGGAATCGATATCTTCCGCATCTTCGATTCGCTGAACTGGGTAGACGGACTGAAAGTAAGCATCAATGCCGTGCGCGAACGCACGGGCGGCATTGCCGAAGCCTGCATTTGCTATACTGGAGATTTTATGGATGAAAGCAGGAACCATAAATTCAACCTGAACTATTACCTCGACCTCGCTAAACAACTGGAAGACGCGGGTGCGCATATACTCGGCATCAAAGACATGGCAGGCCTGCTCAAACCTATGCAGGCAAAGGTTCTGGTGACCGAATTGAAGAAACACATCGGAATACCCATTCACCTGCATACGCACGATACGGCTTCCATACAGGCAGCCACCTATTTGAATGCGATAGAAGCAGGCGTAGACGTGGTGGATGTTGCGCTGGCCTCCATGTCGGGGCTCACCTCTCAACCAAATTTCAATTCGATAGTAGCCATGATGAAAGGCCATCCGCGTGAATTGAAATTGGACATCGATAAGCTGAACGCTCTGTCCAACTATTGGGAAGACGTTCGCGAATGGTATTATCCTTTTGAATCGGAATTGAAAGCAGGGACTGCCGAAGTATTCGATCATGAAATTCCCGGCGGACAATACAGCAACCTGCGGCCGCAGGCAAGGTCATTGGGACTGGAAGATAAATTTCACGAGATAAAAAAGAACTATGTAGTAGTGAACAAGATGTTTGGCGACATCGTAAAAGTTACGCCTTCCTCGAAGGTAGTGGGTGATATGGCGCTGTTCATGACCGCCAATGGCTATACCGAGCAGGACATCCTGGAAAAAGGCGATACCATTTCATTCCCCGATTCAGTGATCGGGTTGTTCAAAGGCGATCTCGGGCAAACACCGGGCGGTTTTCCCGCGGAATTGCAAAAGACCATTTTAAAAAATGAAAAGCCTTATACCGACAGGCCGAATGCGCATTTGAAACCGATCGATTTCGACAATTCCTGGAAAGATTTCCAAGAAAAGTTCGGCAAGCAATACGCTTTTACCGATCTGCTTTCCTGGCTGTTCTATCCAAAAGTGTTCGAAGGGTATCACCAGCACCGCCAACAGTTCGGCGAAGTGTATTACCTGCCTACGCCAGTATTCTTTTATGGACTTAAGCCCAATGAAGAAACGTTGGTAGAGCTCGCGCCGGGCAAAAGCATCCTGGTAAAGTTCATGTACATGGGCGATACCGACGAAAACGGCATCAAGCACGTGTTTTTTAAATTAAACGGTCAAACCAGGTCGATCGAAGTGAAGGACAAGAATTTTAAATCCATCAAAAAGACCAATAAAAAAGTAAGCGCCGGTCATGAAATTGGCGCGCCGCTGCAGGGCAGGCTTTGCCGCATTCACGTAAAACAGGGTGATAAGGTGGAAAAGAACATGCCGCTGTTTGCCATCGAGGCCATGAAAATGGAGTCCACCGTTGTGGCGAGCAAGACCGGCACCATTCAACAAATCATCCTGGCCGAAGGAGCGTTTGTAGAACAGGATGACGTGATATTAGAATTGGCGTGAAGACCTCACCTTAGTGTTTTCGCAATCAGATCCTTCTCGGTAGTCCTTTGCCTGTTCATTACCCAATTAGTATATACCTGGCTCAACAGGGTGTTCAGCTTGCGCACCGTTTTCTTTTTGTTGATGTTCAGTTTTGTATTGTACAATGTCTCCTCGTACATCAAAATGCCATTGCTGCTATAAAATTGCACGGTTACTTTGGACGGGTCGTGGATATTGCTAACCAATTGCCACGAAGCGCTGTCAGTTACGGGAGCCTGCTGCGCCATCGATCCGGCGGTAATAAACAGGAAGCTTACCACCAGCACGCTTACAGAGATCATCTTTTTCATAACTATGTTTTTGTTTTTTGAATGATTACGGTGTGAAAATAATTTCCTGCCGGGGCGGTTTTTGAAGAATAAGACCCATGCAACCTGATAGTTGCCGGACGGCGGAACAAGAGGGACAAATGCGATTGGTCTGGCAGTTGGTACGCTTGTCGACAAAACAGCGTGTTTTGTCTACAAACAGGCTGCCGGCATGGGGAAGCCGGCGGTAATGATTAAATTTGGTAAAAGCCGTTCATGGCGCATACCCAGTTTTCTCCCGAAGCTATTCTACGACACCGCGTATTGCTGCATGTATTATTTTGGCTGGTGGTGCTTGTGTATTTTACCATAGGCTATGGCCGGCCCGGCCGGTACGATATTGAATTAATACGATCATTGGCATTTCTCCCGCTTCACATAGTTTCTGCTTACGCTTTCTTTTACATTTTGATCCCGCGCTATCTTTTCAAAAAAAGATTTATAGCATTTCTTATGGGCGCAATGCTGGTAAGCGCGTGGGGGATTGCCTCCTCTTATTTCATCAATTTTAAATTCCTGGCTTCCATTGGCGTTGGAACGGGCCTGCAAACGGTGTGGAATCCCGGCCTCGCATTGCTGGGTCAATTTACCATACTCGGTACCGCGGTTTCCATTAAGCTGCTTAAGCACTGGTACCAGCAACGGCAGGAGATGATGGAAATGAAGCAGCAAAAGCTTTCTGCCGAGCTGCAATTGCTCAAATCGCAGGTGCATCCTCATTTCCTGTTCAACACGCTGAACAATTTGTATTCATTCACGCTGCATGAATCGCACAAGGCGCCCGAGATCGTTTTGAAATTGTCCCAATTGCTTCGTTTCATGATATATGAAAGTAACGTACCCGCCATTCCGCTGTTGCGGGAGATTGCGATATTGAAGGATTATATTGAATTGGAAAAGCTGAGGTATGGCAACCGCCTGGACATTTCACTTTCATTTACCGGCAACCTGGAGGGAAAGCTGATCCCTCCCCTGTTGTTATTGCCGTTGATAGAAAACAGTTTTAAGCACGGCACCAGCCGCCAGTTAGACCAATGCTGGATAAGCCTGGATATGCACGTGGAAAACGATACGATGAGCCTGAAGCTGCTCAATAGCCTGGATAATGAGTACACGCCCGCAAATGGCCATCATAAAGGGCTTGGATTGCAGAATGTAAAACGCAGGCTGGAGTTGCTGTTCCATGGCAAATACAGCTTCCAGGCCAGGCAGGAAGAAGATATGTTCATCGTGCAATTACAATTGCAACTGGAAAAGGATAGCAATGTGGCTCAATCCCCGTCCATAAATTATCAACCTGTAGATTATGATATGGAAATGCTTGCTGGTAGATGATGAACCTCCCGCTATCAGGATATTGGAAAAATATATCGATAACGTGGAGCAGTTGGAAGTGGCCGGTACCTGCACCAACGCTTTCCAGGCGATGGACATGCTGCAGAAACATACGATAGACCTGATCTTTCTCGACATCAACATGCCCAAGCTTACCGGCATCGGCTTCATCAAAACCTTGCAGCACCCCCCTAAGGTGATCTTTACGACCGCCTACAAAGAACACGCTGCAGATGCGTTCGAGCTGGACGCGGTAGACTACCTGCTCAAGCCAGTCTCGTTCGAAAGGTTCCTGCGCGCTGTAAACAAGGTCATTCACAACAATAAGCCTGTGAATGTTCCGGCGAATGCAACGGAAAATAATCAACGTTTCCTTTATTTCCGGGCCGACCGTAAGATGGTGAAAATATTCCTGGAAGAAATCGTGTACGTTGAAAGCCTGAAGGATTACGTGAAGATTCACCGCCAGCAAGGCAAGCCCCTGGTAATAAAGCAATCCATCAGTACCATGGAAGAAATACTGCCACCAACCCTGTTTGTCCGCATCCATCGCTCTTTTATTGTCGCCATCAACAAAATCACCGCCTTCACCAACCACGACGTTGAAATAGGATCGACCGAAATTCCCATCGGGCGGTTGTACAGCTACAAGATGCAGCAGCTGAAGATTTGATATGCAATCCGTAGATGTGCAAATGTGCATTGGACGCAGGTCCCAGGATTTTACTTGCAAATGCTGTTTCCTTACATTTGCACATCTGCACATTCGCACATCAGTTATGATCGACAATTATTACATAGCGGAACAATTTTCCCTGCTTTCGAAATTAATGGACATTCATGCCGATAATTCCTTCAAATCGAAATCTTATTCCATTGCTGCCTTCAATATTGAAAAGCTGCCCGTGCAGTTGTCCGACCTCTCATTTGACAAAATATCCGCGCTGAAGGGATTTGGCGAGTCTACGGCCCGCAAGGTGACTGAAATTGTGCAAACCGGCCAATTGAAGCAACTGGATGAATACATCGAAAAAACTCCGCCCGGCGTTATCGAAATGCTCAACATCAAAGGCATTGGCCCTAAAAAGATCTGCACCATCTGGAAGGAAATGGGATTGGAGAGCATCGGTGAATTGCTATATGCCTGCAACGAAAACAGGCTGCTCAACTATAAAGGCTTCGGCGCCAAAACACAAGAAGCCGTCAAAGAGTCCATTGAGTTTTACCAGCGCAGCCAGGGCAGCCACCTGTATGCGGAAGTAGAGCTATATGCGCTCGACGTACATCGCAAAGTAACGGATCAGTTCCCCGATGAAAAGTTCGAGCTTACCGGCGAATTCAGGAGGCAGCTGGAAGTGATCAATAAACTCGAATGGATCACCACCTGCCAGCCCGTGCAACTGCAATTATTTTTTGAAGCCAATGGCTTTAACACGGAGGATCAGCAAGCTGCATTCATTGCTTTCAAAGGCGAAGAAAACATACTGCTCAGTTTTCAATACGCTGAAGAAGCTGCTTTTTACGAGACATTGTTCAGCACCAGCGCGAGCGAAGAATTTCTGAACCAGTGCAAGGCGAGCTTTGGGGAGAATTCATTGCAAAACATCCGGTCGGAGGAAGAGGCTTTCAGCAATCAAAAGCTGTTTTACATACCTGCATGCATGCGCGAAAAGGGCAGGATTATTTCAAAATTTCAATCCGGCACACCGCAGGTGATAGTGCCTTCGGACATCAATGCCCTCATCCATTGCCACAGCAAATGGAGCGATGGATTGAACAGCATAGAAGAAATGGCCAATGCCTGCATCGAACGGGGATGGGAGTTCATGGTCATCAGCGACCATAGCAAGAACGCTGCTTACGCCAACGGTTTGACCGAGGACCGCATTAAAGCGCAGCATCAGCAAATAGAAGAATTGAATGAAAAACTTAAACCCTTCCGCATTTTCAAGAGCATAGAGTGCGATATACTCGGCGATGGCAACCTGGACTACTCCAATAACATCCTGTCTACTTTTGACCTGGTGATTACATCCGTGCACTCCAACCTCAAAATGACCGAAGAAAAAGCCATGTCGCGCATCCTGCGCGCATTGGAAAATCCTTACACGACTATCATGGGACATCTTACCGGCCGATTATTACTAAGCCGGCAGGGCTACCCGGTGGACCATGAAAAGATCATAGAGGCCTGTGCACGATACAAAGTAGCGCTTGAACTGAATGCCCATCCGCGGCGGCTCGATATGAGCTGGCAATGGATAGACCTGGCGCTCGACGCAGGCGTGTACATCTCGATCGATCCCGATGCGCATTCCATCGACGCGTACGACGATGTAAAATATGGAACGCTGGCTGCGCAAAAAGGAGGGCTTACCAGGGATAAAAACCTAAGCAGCTTTAGCTTGCGGCAATTTGAAGATTACCTGCGGGAAAGAAAGGCGGCGCGGGGGATTTGATTATTGATTATTGATTATTAATTATTGATTATTCAGGAACAGGTCAATAATAAATAATAAATAATTAATAATTAATAGTTAGTAATTAGTTCATTGCCCGCAGCAAGGGAAGTTGTATAAAGAAAGTAGTGCCTACGCTTTCGGCGGTCTCAAACCATATATCGCCCTTTGCCTGTTCAACAATAGCCTTGCTCATGGCCAATCCCAGCCCGGTGCCCGAAGATTTGGTGGTGAAGTTGGGCACGAATATTTTTTGACGCATGGTATCGGGAATGCCTTCGCCGTTGTCGGTAATCTTCAGCAGTATGCTATCCCCCTGTATTTCTTCGGTGAGGCTAACCCTCCGCACGTCCCTGTTGTCGCAAGCCTCGATGGCGTTTTGCAGCAGGTTGGTGAGCAGGCGGTTGATCTGCGTTTTGTCCATCATTACCATGATGCGCTGCTTCACGGGCTGCCAGTTGAACTCAAGCTTTTCAGTGGCCTCGTACAAAGAAGTAATGGAATAGATCACTTCATGCAAATCGAACACTTCGTTGCGCACGTTGCCAATGTTCGCGAACTGAGAGAAGTCTGAAGCTATTTTAGACAAGTGGTCGATCTGCTCAACCAGCGTCTTGGCCACGTTGGCCGTCATTTCCTTCACGTTCGGTGAATTATTATCGATAGCCTTTTGCAGGTATTGAATGCTAAGCTTCATGGGGGTAAGCGGGTTCTTGATCTCGTGTGCTACCTGCCGGGCCATTTGTCTCCAGGCGCCTTCGCGTTCGCTTTTGGCCAGTGCGGCGGCGCTGTCTTCCAGCTTATGCACCATGGTATTGTATTCTTTGACCAGCTCCCCTATTTCGTCCTGCCGGTCCCATACAATTTCTTCGTTCAGCTTGCCGAGGTTGATCTGCTGCATCTTCTGCCCTATAAGCGTAAACGAAGAAGTGATCCTGTTGGTAATGAACAAGGCTATAGCTCCTGCTATCAGGAATATGAATGCATTCAGGTTGATGATGGTGACCAAAAAGTTAGAAATCTCCTGCTTCAGCGCCTGCTGCGATGTAAAAGAAGGAATATTCAGGTAGGCATAAGCGTTACCCGCCTCATCCCGCACGGGACAGTAAATGCTTAGATAGTTCAGCAGGCCAACCTCTTCCTCATTTACAAACTGCACCAGTTGCGAATTATGCAATTTGTGAAATGCCTCGGCATCCATTTTCTTGCTTAGAATACCCTTGTCATAGATCAGCGGGTTCGACGATACGATGAGGTTTCCATTAAGATCGTAGAGGTTGATGTCCGCATCGTGAATATCGGCCACCTCGCTCACCAGCTCGTCCAATTGGCCGGCGGGGCCGAGCTCATATAATTTTACGTCGTTAAAAATGGAATGGTCCTGGATTTCGGTCTGCAGCTCATTGGTCATGATCTGTATGGCACGGCTTAGCCGCTCCTGGTTATTGCGGTTGTACCGGTTGATGAAAAAGAAGATGGTAGCGATACCGATAATCACAAACGACAACAAGCTGATGAAGATGATGGTGCTGTGTATCTGCGAACGGATGTTCAATTGCCAGGAGTGCCGCAGCAGCTTAAGCCTGAAACGCGATTGTATAATGAGTGATATGATCCGGAACGAAGCCAGCAGGAACAGGAATGCGCTGAACAGGTAAGCGAACAGCGTCATGGCCTCGATGATGGTATTGTCCTTCTTGGCAATTATCACCACCTTGTCTTTGGAATGCCGGTACCATAGCTCATCGTAGCCATTTTTCATTCGCCGGTCGAATTCCTTCTTGGGTACATCCTGTTCTTTCAAATGCGTCGAGAACTGGTAGTCGTTGTAATAATCTATCAGGTCGCCGTTGTTGTAAATGGCATAGGAATAGTAGGGCGAATAATCCGGCGTCAATTGCTTGGGTTGGCGGAAGAGCTCCGGTATCAGCGCATCGCTTTTATACCGTTTGGGCTCCGACAATACAAAAAGATAACCGATGGTATTTGACAGGGAATCGGTAATGTCCTGGCGGAAGATATAGGCAAACTTATCGAACGATTTTTCAAAATACTTTACGTTGGTAATGCTGGTTGGTTTGGCAGTAATGCGGAAGATGGTGTTGAGCGTATCGTACGAAATGGGCTCGCTGTTGAACAGCGGGGTGCCATCGGCATTGAAGGTATAAATGTGGTTCTCATACTGGTCGAGGTATGCACTGAAATTTTTATTGGCCAGGCTGTCTTTCAGGAACCTGTTGGACGCCGGCGATTTAAACCGCTCGAAGTTCGGGTATAGGAAATCGTTGTCAAAGTAAGTAAGCGCAATGCTTAGCCGCCTTTCGCTGGAGGGATCGGCCTGAAAGAACAGCTTTTCTGCCTGGCGCTTGCGCTGCTCCAATTCAATCCTGCCGTTTTCGGTAATGATCACTCCTGATATCGACAGGGAAAATATGAACAGCCAGAAGAGCACTTCCGTGGGGTTCAGCCTGCCCTGCAATCCCCCGAAATAGCGTTGGTACAGCAGCCATACGAAAAACAGGAGCCATACCAGCGTAAAAATGTTTACCGAAGCAATGGACGGTGTTTTTATCAATGTAAGCACCACCAGTCCCATGGTGGTCATGATGATGTACACGATCAGCAGGTGTTGCTTAAGGGTAGGATAAATGATGCGCACCAGTATCTGCGATAAAAAGAAATATCCCAGCGCAAGGCAGGCCAGCACGATAAATCCGACGAAACTGTAGATGTTCAGGCTGAAAAAGTCCAGCACGTTGAAGGATACTTCATTACCATCGGCAATAAGGCTTCGCACGAGGTTGGAAAAATAAAACGTAGACAGCACTAAAAACGCAAGGATGACCGTCACGCGGATCCATTGCTGGATCTTGTTCTCGTCGGGAAGGAAATAAATGTCGCGCGATTCGCGCCGGATGAACATGATCACCCAGCAAAAAAGAAATGCGTTGATGAGCAGGTCGCCAAGCGAACTTTGAAGTAATCCCGAGCTGTAAATGGTTGGGTCGAACAGTTCGAGCCTTCGCAGGTCCAGCAGGCCTGGGAACAGGTACGTAGCGCCGCGTATCAGCAATACCGCGGTCACCAGGAACATGATTGCCCGCCACAGCCCATACTCGGCCGCGATGTCGTGCGCCAGTTGTTGGAGGAAATAAAGCAGCAGCATTACGCCTGCCACGATAAAGGTGATGGTTAGCCATCCGATGGTAGCGGTTTCCTGTTGCTCCCTTCTCTCCAGGTAAAACGATTGATTGCTCAGGGAGCTTTTTACCTGGAGGTCGGTGGGCTTGTCGGACAGCATGATCTTTTTCTCCGCATACTTATGTTCTACAAACGCATGCGGCAGATTTTGAAAGGGAATGAAGTATTCCCACCGCACGGGTATCATGCCGAATACCACCATAGAGCCTTTGCGTGGAAGGAATACCGTTTTACGGATGACCTCGTAATACCCATTGCGCAGGTGCGCGAAATAATTGGTGTCAGATAGTTGCAGCATGCCATCATCCGCAACAATGTATTGGTTATTCCAGAACTGTAACGCCCATGTACCATCGAAGTTGCGGGGCTCGTATACCAGAATGGTGTACCGCTTGGAAGCCAGTTCGGTCAGCAGGTCTTCGTCTGCCACTTCCTGGCTTACCATTTTCCTGAGTACGGCAGTATCGCCGACGATATCCAGGAAATCTTCTTCGCGGCTGTGCAGGAAATTTTCAATCGAGTTACGCACCACCCGTGCGGAAGAAGGGCTGTCGATATAAGTATTGACGATAAATGCAATGGTGAGCAGCCACGCTGCCACGATGAGCAGGTAGTAATGTTTTTTCAGCGACTGTACTAAGAATGTTTTCAATCAGCTTGCTTTTGCTTTTTGATGGAGTTCCAGATGGCATCCATCTCGGGCAGGCTCATTTCTGCAAGCGGTTTACCCGCCGCAATGGCCTGCTGCTCCATTTTAGTGAACCGCTCGATGAATTTCTTGTTGGTTCTGTCCAGGGCCGTTTCGGGGTCAACGTCCAGGAAGCGCGCATAATTGATCAGTGAAAAAAAGAGATCGCCCAACTCATTCTCCTTTTCGGTTTTGTCGTCGTGTTGTACGGCGGTTTGCAGTTCGTCCATTTCCTCCTTCACCTTATCCCAAACCTGTTCGCGGGTATCCCATTCAAAGCCGACTTGCTTAGCTTTTTCCTGCAAACGCAATGCCTTAACTGTTGCCGGCAGTGAAACGGGCACGCCAGCAAGGATGGACGATTTGCCTTCCTTCAGCTTGAGCTTTTCCCAGTTTTGTTTTACTTCTTCTTCGTCCTGCACTTTTATGTCGCCGTAAATATGCGGATGGCGATGGATGAGCTTGGTACAAACGCCCTCGATGGCGTCCTGGAGTTGAAATTTATTTTGTTCGCGTCCGATGCGTGCATAAAAAACGATGTGCAGCAACAGGTCGCCGATCTCTTCTTTAATGCTCTTCCAATCCTCGTCCGAGATGGCATCTGCCAGCTCATAGGTTTCCTCGATAGTGAGCGATCGAAGGGTATGGATGGTTTGCTTCCGGTCCCAGGGGCATTGCTCACGCAGTTCGTCCATGATGGTAACCAGTCGCAGGAATGATTGGGCCAGTGATTCGTTTGTTTGCATAGTGATATTTGACTTCGAACATTTTATATTTGAAATACTGTCACCAGGAAAAATACAAGGAACAAAAATAATATAACTGTAGTGGCCAGTACATTCAGCAGCAGGAATTTAACTACGGTTTTAGTCCTGCCCTGCTGGTAAAAAACACGCATGGCCTTGTACAGGTAGTACAGCCAGTACAGCCACAGCGGCAATTGCAGCCAGTTGATCCAATCCCAGCCCGTGGCATTGACAAGGCCTGTAATGCCCATGGAGACCAGCAGCAGGATAAAAGAAAAAATGTACAGGTGAATGCTGAAAATGCCATGGTTGACATAATAGTATTGCTTGCGCCTCCGGATGTATAACAGCCAGAGTATGAAAGCAAAGATGGGAAGCGAAACGAACAACAGTTTGGGAAACTGGTGTATGAAGTGATTGATCCAGGCTCGCATCAATGCCCTCTCGTCGTCGCCATATTTGTTGCGGATCACTATTTGCCGCCTGTTGAGCACCCGCCGTAGGAAACCATGCCTTTTGTCAGGCGGCAGCGATCGTTGAATTGAATCATATTCTGCTACGCTTTTGTAGTCGCCTGTATCGGTGGACATTTTCACGGTCCATCCTTTTTTCGCCGTATCTGACGGATCAATGGGAATAGTGTCCGTAAATACTGCCGTACCCTCCAGTATTTCGGCGGAATCTTCCTTTGTATGCGCGAACTCCAGCGCTTTTGCAATGGCTGCCTGGCGGGCGGCGTTGCTGTTGGCAGCGGTATCGGGATTTTTTTTATCAGACTGGTTGCTGTCGCTTACCAGGTTACTCGGGTCATATATTGAAAAGAAAATAATGAAAAAGAAGGCGGAAGTGAACACGTACATCCTTATGGGATTGAGATAACTGGCCCTGCGGCCCCGGATGTATTCTGCTGAAAGGAAGCCGGGCTTGAAGGCCAGGTACTTAAGGGTGCTGAAAAACTTACCGTCGAAATGGGTGATGTCGTAAAAAAAATGCTTTATCAGGCCCCAGACGGATTCTTTGGGTTCGGTATTTTCCTGTCCGCAAACATGGCAAAAGCGGCCATGAAGGCTGATGTTACAGTTAAGGCAGATCTTTTCCTGGCGTTCCTTAGCGTGGGACAATGTAAAATTTTCCCTAAAATAAGGAATCTGGCGGCTTTGCCGGGTACATTCACGTCTGATGTGAATAGTTGAAATTTAACGGTGGAAATGTACCGGGCAGTCCATTTTTACGTTTTAGGGGCTGTTGTCTACATTTGCGCTCCGAAAGCCCTACATAGACATCAATTTTCGAATATGAAGCATATCCTCGGAATAACTGTGCTGGCTGTATTGGGACTCACCGCCCAGGGCCAGTTCTATTACAAAGACCTGGTAACGGTGCAGCAAACAAATGCCCAGTGGAGCGTTTTGAAGAATAACAGCGTGAAGTCGGTAAAGGTACAGAGCTTCGAAGGCAATAACCAGCCTTCGGATGGATGGTCGGTGGAGCAGCGGATCATGGACAACCGCATGATCACGGTTACGGTGGCGCCCATCAATACCAAGGGCGAGGAGACCGAACAAGATGGCAGCCCGAAAAGAACACCCAACCTTGGAAGGTCGGAGCTAACGGCCATGTATAATACTGCGGGAAGGCTGGTGCAAACAATCGACACCAGCGAAGACTTTCACAGTACCACTACTTATGAATACGATGCGGCGGGACGCATCAGCAGCATCAACAACGTTGCCCGTTCCGGCGAGTTTACCAATACCGAGTTACATGTATGGACATATGACGCAGCTGGTAAGCCCAATCAAATGCTGCGCATCCGAAACAATACCGATACCACTTATGTAACCTTTGTGTACGAAGGCAAGGACGTGCCATTGGAAGAGCATGGCGTGCGCAAAGGGGTTAAGCAGCCCGTGATTTATTATTACTACGATGACAAAAACCAGTTGACCGATATCGTCCGTTACAATGAGAAGGCAAGGCGCCTGCTTCCTACACATATTTTTGCTTACAATGCGCAGGGCCGTGTAGCGGGCATGTTGCTGATACCCGAAGGAAGTAATGAATACCAGCGTTGGTATTATGATTATGATGAGCGGGGGCTGAAGGTACGGGAGCGGGTGTTTAATAAGGAGCAGCAGTTAATGGGGAAGGTGGAGTTTGTGTATGAGTGAATGCATCATTTGATATAGCGCCGATTGCTTAAATTGTATCATGAAAAAGCTTGCTATCCTTTCCCTCCTTTCCACGCTTACCACAATGATCGCATGCAATAAGGGCAATGACAAATTCTCTGTTGGCGACAGCTACCAGGGAGGCATTATTTTTTACATCGACAATACGGGCGAACATGGACTGATAGCGGCACCGTCCGATCAAAGCGCAGGCGTTCAGTGGTCTAATGGAAATGATAGCGTACGCACCGATGCAACAGGATCACAGGTCGGTACAGGCAAAGCCAATACGGAAGCCATCGTTAACCTGCTGGGTCCCGGCAATTATGCAGCTAAGCTCTGCGAACAATTGGTCATAGATACTTATTCGGACTGGTACCTGCCGTCACGCGATGAATTGAATTTACTGTACCAGCAAAAGAACAAAATCGGCGGCTTCGCCGATGATTATTACTGGAGTTCCACCGACTTGTTGGGACAGCCAAGGGCTAACTATGCAGCCAATCAAAATTTCACCGATGGCTCGGTAAAGTTCAATGGGGACATGTTCAAGAGCTCACCAAACAGGGTAAGAGCCATCAGGAGCTTTTAGACCTTTCTATTGTTTGTATAACTTAAACGTCTTCACTATCCCGCCAATGTTCACCCGCAGCAGGTAAACCCCGTTCGCATACACGGTATTCGAAAGATCGATCTGCAGCTTTTGCATAAAGCCTGTGCTTTGCCTGGTATAGGTCTTCAACAGGCTGCCCTTTGCATCGAAAAGGTCGGCTACCAGGCGCTCATTGATGTTGCCGCTGAAATCCAGATAGAATCTGCCGGCAGATGGATTGGGATATAATTTCCAGAGAACAGCTTCATCGAATATAACAGACCTCACAGGCGAATAATTGAACCGGCCATCACCGTATATGATCTTCAGCCTGTAATATACCGTGTCGAACTTGTCGGGGTCACTATCTGTAAGACTATAAACATTAGGAGCGATAATTCCCTGGGCCTGCGTTTGCGCGATCTTTACAAATTGGTTGGCCTGCATGGCTGGTCGGTCCCTTGCCATTTCTACCTCATATCTTGCAATACCTTTCTCGTCGCCCATTTGCCAATTCAGCAACGCATCCCTATCGCCTGCCCTATGCGCTGTAAAGTGTATCAGTTGTATCGCGAGGTGCGAATTCAGGTCATGGCCGCCGTTGCTGAGCCAGATCTCTGAAAATTCCTTCACTTTAAATTCTGCATAATATCCTTTGTCGAAAGGAACCTTGGTAACATTCCATGAATTGATAAAAGACCAGTTGCCGGTCTTGTTGTCGGCCAGCGTTCCATTTTCATTGCTTTCAACGTGGTCATTATATGTCGAAACGCCCAGTTGATAAGCGCTGGATGGTTTTGTACAGGTTTGGCAGCCGGTAGCATCTATCAGGCTGTCTGTTTCACGGTCAAGGAAATAAAAACGCACGGTAACGGAATCATCAATGGGATTGGCGGCCTTTAGCGTAAGGTTGCGCTTATGATAATATTGGGTGCTGGTGCTTCGGATCTCCGGCTGGTGTATGTACACCTGGGCGTTCATTATACCGGGCACCTGGTTGTTAGCATGCACCGATGCCAATAATTTTCCCGCAAGCTTAAAATCGAGCCAGTTATTGCCCAGCACCACCTGCGTCGCAGGTGATGCCATGGTGGTAGAATCATAAATGCCGCTGGTGTTATCATATATGTGCACATCATCTATGGCAATGCCTTCCCTGTTACCCGAAAGGCTAGACAAAAACACGAACCGGAACCGTATGGGGCCCGGTGCAATCGGAAGCGAATGCGTAGCAACCTCCCAGCGTATGATGAACGCGCTGCCGCTCCACATCGGGCTGCTGGTGTTGTACCAGTTGTACCCACTGGATACGGTGCCCATTTTTGTCCACGTAGTGCCATTACGCGTAAATTCTACCCAGGCGCCGTCGCAAGGTGTCAGCTGGCATTCCTCGATGTCCAATATCATGCTGAAGCTTAGCGTGGGCTTGGTCATGCCATCGAGCATAAAACACGGAGAATACAAATAAGAAAGCTCGTTGCTATTGTGATTACCACTAAGATTTGTTTTCCAGGCCCTGGCCCCGCTCGCCGCTCCCCTGATCTTTGACGAAGCGGGCGTTCCATAAGCCCAGGAGCTGTTTTGTCCGCTGGTGTACCAACCTTCGGTGCCCGATTCAAAATTCTGCAGATAAGGAAAAGCGGTTACCGTAATGCTGTTTTGTATATCTACCTGCACAGTATCGTTATCCCTGAAATTATCGGAAGGATAAACAACTACTACCTTTAATTTGTAACTGCCCTTGGACAAAAAATCCATCGGCTGGTTGAACGTGTATTGAAAATTGGATTTTGCGGGAATAGAAGCGATCACTTCTTCCACCCATTGTCCATTGTTCACGGAGTATTTGATAGGCACATTGCTAAGCGCGGAAAAATGGCTGTTGTGCAGCCGCACGCGCACAGGCACCTGGCCTGCTATATTGCAGCTCATGGCCGAGGGAGTGTCTATGCTCAATACCTGCATATCGTGCACGGCCTGGTATATGCGAATATCATCGATGCCGTAGGTCCTTCGCTTGCTTAGGCTTTGATGTATGGATGAATGGCCCCACCTGGCCTGGAAGCTTGCGCTGACGTTCTGTCCATGTGCCGCAAGCGAATCGGCAAAGGCAATGCTGATGGTGCGTTTGTAAAATGTATCCGTGAAGCGGGTGGGAACGGTGTATACTTTTATCCATGGCAAATTGTCCGCACCCCTCACCCAAAGATCATTTCCGGGGAAAGGAAAATGCGTGTTCATGCTCATGAAATCGATACGCAGGTTGTTTTCTAAAACTGAATAACCGGAAAGATTGAATGTGCCTGTGATATAATGTAGTCCCGGGGTCGAGCGCTGCATGATCTCTCCCATGATAAATGACCTGGACCCCGACGATGCATAACCGCTATTGAAAAAAGTAAACACCTGTCCTGTCTTCGAAACAGTTTCAAAATCGTACCGGTCGATGCCGGGAAGCCCTACCGTATCTCTTGTATAAGTGTGTGCAACCGCTGATTCAAGATTATCTAAGAACAAATTCGTGAGATCGAGCGGCTGATTGTCGAGGCTCCTGATTGCTTTTACCAGCGTATCGTTGGTTGCCGAAGCATCGAGTGTGTTGTTTTTTACTACTGCGCGTACCGTATAGTTTCCTACTGCGCCAAGGTCCGCGGGAGTGGAAAAACTATGGTCGTAGCTAACACCCGCTCCAAGCAGCACGGGAACGTTTTCGCTTATCCATGGCCGGTCATTAACGGAGTAACTGACAGTAAAGCCATTTACCGGCGCATTGTCGAGATTTTTAATCCGGACGGTCACTGTATGATCCGATTGCAAGGCCGTGGATGTGAATTTTCTTCCTGTTACGGGCGACAGCAACCCGTCTATTGCGAGGTCGTTGTCAGAGATGGACCCACCGCAGGTGCCACTGTTGGGCTTACGCGAAACGGCTACCGATCTCCTGCCCGCTTTTCCGTTGATAATGGGGCGCACGCCTACCCAATAGGTTTCTTCCTTTGATAAGTTGGTGATCTTGTAATAATGGTTCGATGTGGTGTCGATCACTTTCATTTCATTGCCTCTCAGCATCATTACTTCGTAATAATTGGCGCCGGGCACCGCTGTCCAGTCAATGGCGAAATATGTTTCACATTGTATGGCCGATAAGCTGACAACGGGCATTGCAATGATGGTAAAGGGGCGGCTGGCGCTTGCCAATCCTGTTTCATTTTGCACAACGCGTACCTGCGCAGCGGTAGTTACCATGGCAGGTACCTGCCAGGTATAGATTCGCCTTGCGGGGTCCAGGTTGGTGGCAATGTCTGTCCACGACGCGCCATTGTCCGCAGAAAATTGCAGGTTGAATGTTTTACCGGGATTGCCATAAGCATCCCACGATAGTTTTACCGATTCACCCGGCACCATTGCCTCGCCGCCGATGGGATAAGTTAATCCCACTGACACGGGCAATGCGTCGTATACCACAAAATATTCCTGCTGCGGATGTTGAACAATGCCTGTTCCTTTTACGCGAAGTGTATAGTTTCCTGCCGTGGGATTGTCGATCACTACCTGTTCAATATTATTCAGATGGTCTGCGCCGCGCACTGCGGGCTTCTCTACATTCGCGGGAGTATGGTCCAGCACGTACGGCAGCACAATGCCCGCTGAAGGAGTAGATACTTCCAGGTCAAGATCGTTCACCAATGCTTTTGGCGCCAGCGAGGAAGCGCTGGGATCGTTCCAATACAACATCACTTTCAATTGCGCAGTGCCGGCCGGAACGGTGATAGTATGTGTGTTGGTCGCATTATGGTTGGACGATGCGATAAAATACTGCTGTTTGTTCAGCATTTCAATGCTGCGCAACAGGTTCATAGTGCCGAACCCATAGGTGTAGTCGGGTCCGGGATTACCGCCATCGGTAGCACCGTTGCAAAGCAAAGCTTTCATCAATCCATTCCTGGGGTCTGCGCCCGCATGCATTTGCCGGTATCGTTGGTATAGCAGCGCTAGTCCACCCGTAACGGCGGGAGCGGCCATGCTGGTGCCGGAGTTGAAGGAGTAAATATTATTGGGCCAGGTAGAAGTAACCTGCAATCCCATGGCCACGATATCGGGTTTTATCCTGCCGTCCTTTGTGGGTCCCCTGCTCGAGAAGTTGCCAATTTCACCGGAGTCGGTGGTGCCACCTACGCAGACAGTGTTCTTGGCCGATTGCCACAAGCCTGTTACGGTTCCGAAACCGGCAGGGTAAGGCGCACAGGTATTCTGCGCATAGTTGCCGGCCCCATACACATTTAACAGTGATGGGTAAGCGAGTGCCAGGTCATCCACAAGGCTGGAGGAGAAAATGTATGCCCCATTAATATCGCAATTAAATCCAGACCCGTATGAATTATTGGTGACCACCATATTGTAGTCCTGCACGTACAGGGGATCTACAATGTCTACCTGCAATGCGTTTATTATGCTTGCTTTGGGAGCAAATCCGCGGTACAATTCGTTTATGATGCCTGCACCCGCCGCGGTGCCTGCCACGTGAATGCCGTGCGATGCATTGGGAACGGTCCTTTCAACAAGCCTGCCGCTGAAGTCGGCCTGGGTAATGATCGCTGAATTATCGCCAATACCCACCACTACTCCTTCGCCGTTCAGGCCAAGGCCGCCATCGGCAACAGATGTATTTAATATATTAGACCTGCTAAGCTGCCTGCTTTTATGATTGTACATTTCGATCTCGGGCTCGGCAGGCTCCACCAACCCGACGAAAGGGAAAGTGGCCAGTTCGGTTATGCGTTTGGGTGATAAGCGCAACGAGAGTTTGCCATAGGCCGCCCATTTATCAGAAATAATATCAATATTCTTCTGCCGCAGGAACTGAGATACCTCCTGGTAAGAAAAAGCGGCCGGGAAACTGATATTTACATCGATGGTCCCAGGTATTTTCATGGCCCAGGCAGGAAGTTTATTGCCTGCCAGCAGCCGGTCTGTTTTCTGCGAGGGCGTCAACTGAATGATGGACATTACTTTTGTTGCCTGGAACAAATCAGCGTTGACATTGCCTGTTATGGTTGCGCTGTACAAGCCCGGCGCGATGTAATTGTGCACCTGTATGCCCGAAGCCGCGAGTTGATTTTTTTGTTGCGCTGAAGGCACACCCTCGAACCGGAGCAATACGGCAGTTTTATTATTGAGCCTGGGAGCGGTTTTATTGAATGAATCGATGAATGAAGCCCTGATGTTTGATTTGGTGGATACAATACCCGTGCGCAGCGATATTTCGCCATCATTTTGTCCATATGCCAGTGAGGAAAACAGGAAGCACAGGAAGGCCAGGGCAGCACGCAAGGGGGTCATGATAAGGGTCTAAAATTAGCGGTAAATATAATTAGTATAGGTAAAACCTCTTAGCAAAACGGCTGGTTTTTTCACTATAAAAACAAAATCAGCCCGTGTTTGGGGACAATCCTGCAACAAGCGAAACAATATTGTTACTACCTTCTTCATTATTACATGGTTATGCCCTGATTGCGGACTCCGCAAAGGTTCGATGTATGAAATCATTTCGTTGTTATCTTGTTGTTATCCTGCAAATCCTGGGCTTGTGCGCTGTTGCACAGAAGCCAAAACTGCGATTTGAACGCCTTGGTACAGATAACGGTCTTTCCCAGAGTAATGTTATTTGTATGCTGCAGGATGCCCGGGGCTTTATGTGGTTTGGCACCAACGATGGACTGAATAAATACGATGGATACAATTTCACTGTTTACAAAACCAGGCCCAACAACCCGCGTTCCATCAGCGATAATTTTATTACAGACCTGGGTAACAGCGGCAATGGAGATATCTGGATCGCAACCCAGGGAGGAGGCGTTTCCTATTACGACCGGCGCAAGGACCAGTTCCTGCATCTGCGCGCAGGCCTTACCGATACCGATACGAATGCCATCTCAAGCAATGACGTATACGCGATACTGGAAGACAGCGAGGGAAAGGTATGGATCGGCACTTCATGGGGATTGGACCTGTATGATCCTATGAAGAAAAAAATAACACATTATAAGCATCATATAACGGACAGCAATACCCTAAGCGATAACTACGTCACGGATATCCTGGAAGACAGCGACCACAATATATGGATAGCCACCCCCAACGGACTGAATCTTTTCGATCGCAAACAGAAAAAATTTAAAAGATATTTGCACCAGCCCGGTAATCCTTTCACGCCCGGATCCAATCATATTTTGGTATTGTTTGAAGATAGCAGGAAAGGGATCTGGATAGGAACCAATAAAAACGGGCTGGAGATGCTGGATAAGAGCACTGGCCGGTTTGAACAATACCGGCACAATCCTATCAATGCATATAGCCTGTCCGATGGTCCGATAAAGGCTATAAAAGAAGATGACCAGCAGCGGCTGTGGATCGGTACGGAAAATGCGGGGCTTAGTATTTTTGACCCGGTAAAGCGCGTGTTTTACAATTACACTTCCGATGAAGTGGACCGCTCGACACTCGGCAGCAATTCTATCAATGCTATCTGCCGCGATACAAAAAACAACATGTGGGTTGGCAGTTTCAATGCCGGCGTAAATTATGTAAATCCCGATGCGGCCAAATTTACTCATTACAAATACATGTTCTCGGAAAACAGTCTTAACAACGATCACGTGCTTTGTTTTTACGAGGACTCAGAAAAAAATATCTGGATCGGCACAGATGGCGGAGGACTGAATGTATTCAACCCATCATCAGGCAGGTTCAGCTTTTACCGGCATGACAAACGAAACAGCAACAGCCTGTGCGGCGATAACGTATTGTGCGTGATGGAAGACAGCAAAGGAAATATCTGGGCCGGCACCTGGGGCAATGGCGTCAGCATTTTCAATAAAAAGAAAAATACTTTTACGCACTTGCGGCATGACCCCGCAAATACCAATAGCTTGTGTAACGACAATGCATGGACGATTTTAGAGGACAGCGACAAGAATATATGGATCGGCACGTATGGAGGTGGCCTGGACAGATACGATCCCAGGACAGGAAAATTCACCCATTTCAGCTACGATGAGCGTGTGGACACCGGCCTGCGGGGCGATTGGATCAATGCGTTGTACGAAGACGAAGATGGGAATATCTGGATCACTACGGCCGGCGCAGGTATTAATATATACAATAAGAAAACCGGGACTTTCTCTTACATGCTGAACAGGTTGGAAGACAATGTCAATAGCCGCAACTTAGGCTGTATAACCGAAGACCGGAACAAAGACCTCTGGATCTCTTCTACGATGGGGCTGTATATGCTGAACAGGAAGTCCGGCAAGACCACGCTGTTTACGACAGAGCAGGGATTGCCCAGCAATGTGGTGCACGGCGTGCTGGAAGATAAAGAGGGCAACCTGTGGATCAGCACAGCGCAAGGTTTTTCAAAATATACCCGTGCAACCGGCAGGTTCAGGAATTTTACGGGAGCGGACGGGCTGCAATCGACTGAGTTCAAGGAAAAGGCCTTTCTGAAAGCAAGTGATGGCTCAATGTATTTTGGCGGCAACAATGGATTCAACAGGTTCTTCCCTGAGAACGTCAGGAATGTATCTTTCGACCCGCCGATGGTCATTACCAATTTCCAGGTATTCAATAAAACAGTTCCCATTGCATCGGCGGGGCGCGAATCCCCATTGCACGAGAGCATTACTGAAACAAAAGCAATAACCCTTCCCTATAGCAATTCCGTATTTTCATTTGAATTTGCCGCGCTTAACTACACCACAGCCGAAAAAAAACACTATGCGTATATGCTCGAAGGCTTTGATAAAACCTGGAACGAAGTAGGCACGCAGCGCACCGCCACCTATACCAATCTCGATCCTGGCAAATATGTTTTCAAGGTCAAGGGACAAAATAATGACGGAGGCTGGTCGCGGCATACTGCCATCATACATCTTACCATAACTCCGCCTTTCTGGCTCACGTGGTGGTTCCGGTTAGCGGTTGTGGCCGCTGTTACCGGGGGCGTTGTTTTAGTTTACAGGCTTCGCGTGGCAAATATTAAAAAGCAAAAACTGCAGTTGGAGCAGCAGGTGCAACAGCAAACATTGCAACTGGTGCAGGCCAATAAAGAAATGGAGCGCAAGAACAGGGAGCTGGAACAGTTCGCCTATATCGCCTCGCACGACCTGCAGGAGCCCCTGCGCACTACCAGCAGTTTTGTTGACTTGCTGAAACAGCATTATGGCGGAAAGCACGATGCCAAAGCAGAAAAATACTTCACATTCATCACTGATTCCTGTTCACGCATGAGCGTCCTGATAAAGGACCTGCTCGACTATTCCAGGATAGGAAGAAAGGTGGAGATACAACGGGTGGATTGCAATCGCGTGTTACGCGAAGTTATGGCCGACCTTGACATTGCGATCAGGGAATCGAAGGCCCGCATCAAGTCAGGGCCGCTGCCTTCGGTTGATGGCTACCCTACCGAGCTAAAACAACTCATGCAGAACCTTGTAATCAATGCCATCAAGTTCAGGAAGAAGGATGCGGTGCCTGTAATAGATATCAATGCCAAAAGAAAAGACGACCATTGGGAGTTTACCGTGGCGGACAATGGCATTGGCATAGAGCAGCACCACAGCGAAAGGATCTTCGTTATCTTCCAGCGCCTGCATACCAGGAACGAGTATCCCGGTTCAGGCATCGGGCTCTCGCATTGCAAGAAGATTGTGGAGTTGCACAAGGGAGAGATTTGGGTAAATTCAGTACCCGAGCAGGGAAGCACTTTCCATTTTACTATACGGTCGTAATGGCTGATCATCGCACGCCCCATTCCCACATACCATATAAAATTTTCTTATCAGGCAGGTGCCCGTTTTCTTTCAATGCAAGCACGATCTGTCCCCTGTGATAGGATTCGTGTGAGATCATATACCCAAGAAAGGCTTCGGGTGTTGGTTTGAATCCTTTGACCTTAGCCGTTTCTATCCCCCGTTTTAGTATTTCGGCGATCACTTCACTGCTTATTTCAAAAGCATCGAGCAGTACCTTCTTGGTAATGATAATTTCCTTATCGATCTTTTGCAGTCCTGGCAGCAGGTCCGGCGCTGAGGCCTGCACCCACATCAATCTTACATTGTGCATGTGCGCGAACTGGTGGCCTACCGAACGTCCTTTGGCCAATGAGATATCCGCCAGATGCGGTTCTTGTATTCCCGATAGTAAATATTCGTTGATGCGATGGCTGATATGCCAGGTTTCGACCAGGGCGCTCATGTGGTTGTTTTTTTAAATGTAGGGATACCGGCGGTAAGTTACATCCATTCTGTATAAGCGGCCGCAGTGGGGTTTTGCACCATACAAAAGTTGATGAGCGGAGCGGGCGGCATGAGCAGCGTTTTATGAACGCTGGCATATATTTTTCAGGGAATACCGCATGCTTCCAGACCTGTCCCACCCCGTTTGGTTCTGCCTGACGACACTACTATTCTTTATTGCAGTGGTTGGAAGATATTTTCTATTTGCCGGTGCGTTTCAATTGATCTTTTATAGCTGGCCTGGCGATAAATGGCGGAAAAGAAAACTCGGCAAAAAGCCCTACCGGCCACAACAGTTCAGGAAAGAGGTTGGATGGAGCATGCTAACCGCCGCGATCTTTGCGATCGCCGGGGCTGCCACGGCTTTGTTGTGGCAAAAAGGCTATACAAAAATCTATACTCCTATCGATCAATATGGATGGTTGTACCTGCCGGTAAGTTTAATCATTTCCATGTTGCTGCACGAAACCTATTATTACTGGTTACATCGCTGGATGCATCATCCATCGATATTCAAAATAGTGCATAAGGTTCACCACGAAAGCAATATCACTTCTCCCTGGACTGCTTTTTCATTTCATCCGCTGGAGGGCTTATTGCAAGCCATTATATTACCGGCGATATTGATGGTTGTTCCAATGCATCCTTATGTTATACTGGTACAGCTTACGCTGATGACCTTCAGCAGCGTTATCAATCACCTGGACATTGAGATATATCCAAAAAAATTTCACAAGCATGCATTAGGCCGGTGGTTCATCGGCGCCACGCATCATGCCTTGCATCACCGGCAGTTCCGGTACAATTACGGGTTATACTTTACGGTTTGGGATAAATGGAAAAGCACGGAAAGTCCCTTGTATGAAGAAACCTTCGAGAAGGTTACGGAGGGAGATCATTGAGCCAATCTTCTTCTGCACTTTCGGGCTGTATGATGTGTAGGTAGTGTACGTATTACTGCTGCCTCAACTCATAGCCGCCTGCATCATCTTTTACCAATGTATAGCCGGCTGCAAGTTCCAGTGTCCACCCGTCGCCGGATATCCTCGTTCCTTCTATGCTGGTTGGAAATGATACTCTCACCTTGCTCCAGTCTGAGCTTATTAAGGCGCCTTTAGCAGCGGTCAATATGCCCCATTTATCGGTAATGCGTATGTGCGGGTACACCATTCCTTTTTCGTTAAGCGAAACCATTTTGGTATAGTCGAACGACATATTCATGTTCATCAGCGGCAATTCGGTGGCTGGTGCTTCCAGGAACATGCGTATGTATGCTTCTTTTTGTTTTCGGATCTGCTCTGCCCGGGCGTTTTCTTCAGTTACAATGATCTCACCTTTGTACTGCAGTGCAGTTTTTGTTATATGAGCGTTGGCGTCGGCAGGGAGTTGCACATTGAATGATGTTTGAAAGAAGGACGTCAGGTTGGTAGTATCATTGATCTTTTTATTCCAACCAGGATTTATAGCGTTTAGCAGATACCCATATACAGGAACGGCCTCATAGGCAAAAGACCTGATATAAGAAGGACTTTTGAGAAATGCATCTATCCGTTGCTTGAACCAGGCTCGTGCTTCCTGCGATGTTCTTCCACTATGCATTATGCCGGTATATTCACAAATACCTTCATTCAGTTCCATCCGGGATTCGGTAGAGTCGGCTGTTGGATACAATGCGTAACGGTGTTTACGGAATGCGAGGGCATTGGCGATATGTTTTTTTATTTCCGGCATAGAAGCAGCAGCGAGCGCATTTTTTAATGCTTCTAATTCGAGCCGCAGGTAAATTCTTGCGTCTTTTTCATCAAGATGGGCATTATCAGGATTATGGGCTTTAAAGCCAAGCGAGCGTTGTGCGCGATGAAACAGTTCGTGGGCAATAAGATTTATTCTTGTTTTTTTATCTTTTGGTAGTGGCAGCATGATCATGGCCCAGTGTGTACCATTCCATTGTATCGATGTATTGGAGATATTTACTTTATCGGGAAGTTTGCCTGTGAACGCTGTTTTGAATGGGGTAAGTGTGCCGGCCGAATCCTGTATGTTCGTTATTATTTCTCTTGTTTGCGGATCTACCAGCAAAATAGGCGCATAAAGGTTTTTGTTCCAGAGATTTTGGTGTTGCCGTGTGGCTTGTTCGATTTCTTTGAAATAAGTGATGCAGGAATCGGTCCTGCTTTGAGCGACTGCGACTGATGCAAACAGAATGAGCAGCAGTGTGGTGATTTGTTGTTTCATGATGCTATAAGAAAAACAAATATACGATGGATTTCGTATATTTTAATCACCGAAAATGGGGATGCCTTGGGAAGTTATTATGACTATGTTCAATTGTATTTACGAAGGCTTGCCTGAATAAATCCCGAAAGATCGTCGTTAAAAATATTTCCCATTTAATTAAGTTTTCGGGTACTAAATACTGATGACAAATCTAAAGTCAGGAACGATATCAATACTCCCACCCGGCAAACCTGTTATACTGTGCTACGTATTCATTGGAAGCTTTAATTCTGCGGCGATGGTATCGATGCGCCTGTTTTTTGAGCCACTTGCGCGAATGCCTGCCTCCGCCAGCTACCCAGCGGGGATGTTCAATTTGTATTTTGCGAAGGCTCATAACAAGGAAGCGTAATTGTTGTAAAAGTATTGAGGGCTGGTTAAGGCCGGTTTCTAAAATAAAAGGCTGTCCAATCGAACAACCTTTGATGAGTGCCCCAGACGGGAGTCGAACCCGTACGACCGTTTCGGGTCACAGGATTTTAAGTCCTGCGTGTCTACCAGTTCCACCACCGGGGCGGTGATGATCTATCTAAAACTAAGCCTTATGGCTCTAAATAAAAAATTCCACCACAAGGGATGGAATTTTGAGCGGAAGACGAGGCTCGAACCCGCGACCTCAACCTTGGCAAGGTTGCGCTCTACCAACTGAGCTACTTCCGCAGAAGATGGGAATTTGATGACCAATTTCCCGGCTGACTATCGGGCGGAACCGAGGTCCCTCCCACATTTAAAGAACGGGTTGCAAAAATAGGTATTGTTTGCTTTCGGCAAAATTTTTATGCTACTTATACTGCGGAGTATAAAGGGTATTTGAAGGCACATTTACCTCCGGCTTGCCCTTATATCTATGCTTGTATAAGCTGTAACTGCCGCCGATCAAAAAAGCCACCACGCAAAAAACCTGCAGGTAAAACAGGAAAACAGAAGAATTCACCCAGTTACGGGTAAAATCGCGCTCCTGGTTCTTTTTCAATTCCTCCAGGTATGCCTGTTCATGTATGTTTCTGGTTGTTTCTTCCATATCATCTATTTGCGCTGCAAAAATAATGGTTGGTAATCAAACATTTCACCTTTTCTTAGGAACTATTTGGTCAAAACGTTTTAGCCCAGCCGCAAAGTGCTTCCAGACCACGCTTCCCGTATACCATCCCTCCAGTTGGCCGCGCTTGCTGGCAGGGAAAACGCTCTTGCGCCTTCGCCCGGGCATCCATTGCAAAAAAGCGAAGTGGGCCTTAAAAATGGCGACAAAATACACGGCCTGCCCTTCGAACAGGGATTTAAAGGCCGAAATAAAATCGAGCAAAAACCGGAAAGGTATCTTCCACAAGGCCTGCGACAAAGGAAGGTTTTTGGCCAGCATGATGAGGTTGTTCCTGAAGTTTAAAAACACTTTTCGCTGGTTCCCCTTGGGTAGCGTGCCCCCTCCTACGTGGTACACTACTGAGAGTGGGCACGCATATATTTTATATCCCGCCAACTGCACGCGCCAGCAAAAATCGATCTCCTCCTGGTGCGCAAAGAAATATTCGTCGAGGCCATTTAATTGATGGTATACCTGGGCGCGCACGAACATGGCCGCTCCGCTGGCCCAAAAAACCGGTTCGATGGAATCGTATTGTCCCCTGTCCTCTTCGCAAAAGTCGAATATCCTTCCCCTGGCAAAGGGATAGCCGAGGTGGTCGAGCCATCCTCCTGCCGCGCCGGCATATTCGAACAGTTGTTTGTTATCGTACATCAGGATCTTGGGCTGGCAAACGGCAACTGAGCGGTCGTGCTCCATGAGGGTGATCACGGGCTCGATCCAGTTCGGTTGTACTTCAACGTCGGAGTTTAGCAGCACGTAATAGTCTGCCTTTATCTGCTTCAATGCTTCGTTGTATCCTTTTGCAAAACCATAATTCTGCGGCAGCGGTATTAATCCTACCTCCGGGTAGTGCCTGGAAATAAAGGCAAGGGAGTCATCTGCAGAAGCATTGTCGGCCACTATGATCTTTTTATTTGGATAGGAAGACGCGATGACTGAGGGAAGGAATTTCTCCAGGTAAGCCCGGCCATTCCAGTTTAGTATGACAATAGCAACGTTAGGATTCAACTTGCAGGGATTAGGAACAATTTCCAAAAATAAGCGATGCGTTGGAATCCAATTCATAAATTCGGCCGATGATTCACCCCTGGTTCAATTGGAGAACGGGCCTGGCAGTGATAGCCATTGCCATTGTGACCGCCACCATTTTTTATTCTCAATTCCTGGCCAGGAAGATAGCGGCCGAGGAGCGCGACAAAGTAGAATTGTGGGTAGAGGCCAGCAAGGCGGCGCTCACCCTTACGGACCTTACCCTTCCCAACCTCATTCGCAACGAGCAACGTTCCATTCCCATTATCGAGACCAATGAGCGCGACAGCATCATCAGCTTCATCAACCTCGATTCAGCCAGCGCTGCCAACGATCCGGACTACCTGCCGAATAAGCTCCGCAAATTCAAAAAGGAGAACGATCCATTTGTGATCGTACTCAGTGAAAAGCCATACGCGGCCAACAAATACTATTATGGACATACAGCGCTGCTGGACCAGGTACGCTATTACCCGCTGGTGCAGCTGCTGATAGTAAGTTTATTTATTATCATTACCATAACAGCCTTGACTACCCGCTTCCGGTCCACCCAAAACCAGTTATGGGCGGGCATGGCCAAGGAAACCGCGCACCAGCTTGGAACGCCGATAACATCGTTGCAGGGATGGGTAGAGATGCAGAAAGAAAACAATCCCTCCGATGCCATTGTAATAGAAATGGAAAAAGACGTGAACCGCTTAAAGCTCGTATCGGAGCGCTTCAGTAAGATCGGCAGCGCCCCCAACCTGGAAGAAAGGAATATCATAGAGCAGGTGCTGTCCATGGTGGATTATATCAAGAAACGTGCGAGCGGAAAAGTGCAATTTAACGTAGACACGCATGGGGAGTCGGCTATACCTGTTCGCATTTCTCCTGCCCTGTTCGATTGGGTGATCGAGAATTTGTTGAAGAATGCCCTGGATGCCATGGAAGGCAAGGGCAAGATCAGCATCGATATCCGCGCGCAGGCCGATAATATACAAATTGATGTGACTGATACCGGCAAGGGTATTGCACGCCAGCATGTAGGCAAGGTGTTTAAACCGGGGTTTACCACCAAAAAGCGCGGCTGGGGATTGGGATTAAGCTTATCCAAGCGTATTATAGAGCAGTTTCATAAAGGACAATTATATGTAAAGAGTTCGGAGCTGGGTAAGGGCACTACGTTCAGGATCGTGCTTCCGAAGCAGGTGTAAGTGGACAAACTGCCAAAATGTACGTTCGCCTTAGGTTCGTCTTAGGTTCGTCTTAGGTTCGTCTTAGATTCGCTCAGGCTTCGATTAAGTTTTTGGCTGATTTTTGACAGGTTGGCAATATAGGATCCAGCTATTTTATTGGTGGAAATCTACTATTTTTGCACTCCTTCAAAGCCCGGGTGGCGAACCTGCTGCCGGCAGGCGGGATTGGTAGACAACCACTTTGACTATGCATTATGTATATGCCGTAAAAAGTACAGCGAGGGAATACATTTATGTTGGAATGACAACAAATGTACCCCAAAGGTTATCGCAAAATAATGCCGGACAAAACAGGTCGACCAAGGCATATAGACCATTTGAACTTTTATATCAGGAAAAGTTAGAGACCCGTTCGGAGGCCAGAAATAAAGAAGTTTTTTTAAAGAGCGGTATAGGCAAAGAATATTTGCGTTCTTTGCCATCTCATGCCCGGGTGGCGAAATTGGTAGACGCACCACTTTGAGGTGGTGGCGCTGGCAACGGCGTGCTGGTTCGAATCCAGTCTCGGGCACGGTTAGAAGCCTTGAAAGTGTGTCTTTCAGGGCTTTTTTATTCTGATGTGTGTCGTTTTACAACGCTTCGTTTCGCTTTTTGCCGTTATTCATTGACACACAAATGACACACACTTTTTTGATGAAAAAGTCCGCTGGGAATGGCATTCAGGCTGGCAAAGACAGATTAACCAATCAACAAAAAGTTGCTTCCGACTCTCACTTTTGGCAGATTCAGTATTCATTGTATGGCAAGTTTGCATACGGCATTCCTGATGCTTTGAATTTGTTTTCTTCCGCTTTTTCGCGGATATACTCCCTATTTGCTACCTGCATTTTTATCGATTACGAAATTTGGCAGCGCTCCGGTTTCCGGCGTATGGATTGCACAACTATTCGCTCCCCCCTAAAACTGTTACCCAATGAACATGATCGAACGGCTCAACAGGAAAGGTGACAAAAAGTTTTTCTACTACGATTACGGCCGCGGCGCAGGGCAACGCCCCTCCTCTGGCATCTTTGTCTACACTAAACCTGCAAATCAAATACAGCGCAACCACAAACAAGGAGGCATTATTATTGTTGGAGGTAAAGA
Source organism: Chitinophagaceae bacterium (assembly GCA_035628135.1). Classification (GTDB taxonomy): domain Bacteria; phylum Bacteroidota; class Bacteroidia; order Chitinophagales; family Chitinophagaceae; genus DASPKM01. Next base: position 330,957 of record DASPKM010000009.1, read on the forward strand.
AGAGTGACAAATCATCGAACAGCAGGCGATCGGTAGTGTATACATCCCGCAGCATAAGTTCAAGGCCAACTCCCTCGAATACTATGAGGAGTACGTCAGACTCAACGTGCGGAAAGGAAATCGGCACCTCAAGAACAGCCTGAAGCAGTTCAAGCTATTTATTCATAAAGATTTTATCTTGCCGGTAGACATAACCGAGAACTTCTGCAAGCGTTTCCGACAGTTTTTGTTAAATAAATATACCAGCGAAACGCCCGGCAACTACTACGCAAGATTCAAGTGGGTGGTCAACGCCGCCGAGAGCGACGGATATTTTCAGAAGAATCCCACTGCAAAGGTAGGTCCAAGTCCAACCCGTCAGCGAAGCTGAAAGAAAACCTCGAAGCGGAGGAGTACCTGGCACTCCTGAACACGCCATGCCTCAATGAGGCGGTGAAATCAGCATTTGTATTCTCCTGCTACACAGGCTTGCGATGGGTAGATGTGAAGAAAATGGAATGGAAAGATATCCGTGACGGCGTGCTAACGACGCGGATTATCCAAGCGAAAACTGGGCAACCAGTGACATTGATACTACACCCTATTGCAGAGGCGATGCTCGATAAACAGAGGAGAAAACTAAGGATGTGAACCCGAAACAAAAAATCTTTCTGGCGCTGAGCGCAGATGGAGCGAACAAGGTGCTCGCACAGTGGGTAAAAGCGGCAGGATAGAGAAGCACATCACTTGGTCTTGCGCGCGGTTGAGCTTCAGCATTCTGTTACAGGATAAAAATGTAGATGACGCGACAGTCGCGTACCTATTAGGTCACACCCCTACTCAGCAAATACGAAAGACCTATAAGCGGCACCGTCCGAAAAACCAAACGGCTTCCATCAGTCACCTCCCAACCCCTGACCAGCTGCCCGCTTACTTCAACGTTTAATAACATCATTTGCAGCATCATCGCTCGGGACGAGTCCGGCCATCATCCGGTCGAGGTCTTCCTGGCGATAGTAGCCAGAGCTGCTCCTAAAGATTTTATACTCGCTTATCCGTAATACAATGAGAACGAAATCATTGGTCAGAGCGTGAACGATCCAGCGCCGTACTCCGGTAAAGGGCGAGGGTAATCTATTTCCCTTAAAACTACTTGATCATGTAATATTCGATCACCTCGCCATTCTCTAAGTTAATGAGATGCTGAAAACTATTTCCAGTATTTACAACAAGTAAATTTCTAGAGGTGTCCAGTTCCATAGACCAATACGAATCTCGAGCGGACTTCGGAGGCTCGGCTTGCCAAATAACATTTCCAGCGGAGTCCACTGCAATGATATTTGCGATTCCTTTATCAGGAATACTATATGGATCGACTTTAAGTAGCCGAATTTCGATATCCTTATATTGAATGGATTGCTTTATCTCCTGTTTTTTGTCCACACTGCAATTATAGACAAAAAGACATAGAGTTAACAAAATAAACAAGGTCATTACTTTCGTCACCATAGCGAAACTACTAATTCCGAGTAAGTTAATTTTCCAGATTGCAATGTCGCGGGAATGTATATTTGAGTTCCTGTGCCACCTTCTACCGATCCGATGTCCTCCGGATGAGACAGTCCAATAATTGCTATCCACGAGTCTCTATTTAGAAAAATCGTAAACAACGACTCATTTCCTTTCGCATAGATCACTCCTTGTTCGGTTATTTGTTGAAAACTAACCGGAGTTTGTCCAAGGGGAGTCTTAATAACATCTTCTGATACTGACTTAATAAAAGATGCTGGAAGATCTCGCACAATAACTTCGTCATAAAACGCACATCCGTCGGGATCCAAGTTTTCAATTGCAATCGTTGATATTTTATATTTATTCAGAAAGTGTTTTAAACGGGTTAAAAACGGCTCATCAAAAACAAGTATAAACTCTATGAACATGTACGTTAGGTCCTTTCGAATAAAAACAAACTCTGGAAACACTTTACCGTTGTATAATGCCACTTTTTTCATAATATGCTCACTCCGTAGTTCTGTATTTTTGAATTAACTTCCAAAGCTGGCGCAAGTATGCACCGCAGGCCCGTGCGCTGGCGTACTTGCGCCCAATCTTAGTTAAAGAACCTATATATACAAAAGCCTAACGTCAATCAAAATCCTTATACCACAATGACTCCTTGCATTACTATACATCCGATCTTCTCGTCTATCAACAAATCTCAATGACAAAATGGTATGAAGAGGATCCATTATTGTTACAAGTGATGGGCACAAGTACCCATCCGCACATTGTCGTCCCTGCATACTTGCGCCAGTTTGTGAACATCTTTTAAAACTTCCGTTACGCTGGTAAGCCATTATTCTTTCATCCTGCTCTTTGCTTTCATCAATGTAAATCAGAAAACTCCTGTTGGCAATGTACTTCTTGGCAGGCTAACTTCCGGCCCAATTATTATTCCTGCACTTTTAATCGCTGAACAAGCAACTGTCGTAAATTGGTCACCAACCAGACTGTATGTTCCAGGATTTGTTACCCTTCCCTCTAATTTGAACCAATCTGTGAAGCTTGGCTTGAAGTCACCTCGATGGTAAATTCAGAAACACCATCTTTGGAATAACGCTCGTCAAAAGATTTCCTTGATTCAACTTTCATAACCCCTGTGCTTCCCATCAATTCGCTCATCTCCCAACTATTGCTTCCATTTTCATCACCCGGATAATACCCATAAACTTTGTCACCTACCTAAACGGCTGTATGCCCTACATCCATTGCACTGGCCTCTTTTTTGTCAACTACTAAAACTTGGACATTAGTATATTATGCCGACATCTAATTATTGAATTGCTCTTTGAAATAGAAATCTCCTATTCAATCGTTGTCGACCACCGGTTAGAGAGATCTATTTCCGGACAGTTACGAAATGTGTTATTTCACTAAGTAGAAATCAATTAACTTGCCATTATCTAAGTTAATAATTGCCTGAAAGCTTAAAGTGGTGTTTGCGATCAACACATTTTTGGAAGCATCCAATTTCATATCCCAATACTGATCGAGATTAGATCTAGGACGCTCGGCTTGCCATACAACAGCCCCCTTAGAATTATATGCGGCAATATTTGCAATACTTGTTCGAGGTATGTCGTCCCGATTCACCCTAGTAAGGCGAATTTCAATATCACCGTATTGAACAGTTTGACTCGGCTGCTGCTTTTGATCCATGCTACAAGTATAAGCAAAAAGAGAAATAATTAGTACTGCAAGGAGTTCTCGAGTTCTCTTTACCATAATTACTTGATGGAGGCTACAGCTTGATTTTATCTCTTTACTTGATATAATAAAATCGAATTTGATATTTCTTTTTTAATGAAGGATAGTCCATAATAGCCGTCTTCTTCCGGTTGTCTTCGTAGTCATAAGACACTTCGTGTACTAAGCTGCTATTTTTAAAATAACGTTCCTGGCTTAACCTTCTTCTTGAGTCATATACATATTCCCTCTTAGTACTGTCTCCTGAAACCATATCCACCTTCATGCTCTCTACTTTACTACCCTTGCCGTCATAAATATCGGTATCTATCGATTGAAGGACTTTCGAAGTATCCTGCAACACATAGGTCTTCATCTCATTTAGCCGCTTATTGCTATCATAACTATATTCCTGTATGTAAACGAGCTTGCCTGAACTGTCTTGAACTCTCGAAGATATTGCCTGGCTATCGGCATTAAGGATATTTATATATTTCAATGAGTATACAGCGGGAGAACTACTTTCAAGTATTCGCATTTCTACAATATTTCCGAACTTATCGCGGATGAGCTCCGTCCTCGCACTGCGTGTCAAAGGAATAGTAAACAGATAAACCGAATCTTTTCCCGATGAGTCATAGTAAAATGTTTTTATGACCCTTCTTCCATCTTCGGTGCTATCATAAAATGTTTTGCTGTGCAAAACTCCGCCTAAATACTTATCTTCCTGAATCGTGTCTCCCTCACCATGTATTTTACCTTTTTCATCCAATGCAAATTGGACTTGGCCAACTATGGAGAATTCCTCCGCTGAATCATTACAAGAAAATAAGATAATTAACAAAGCGGCAAATACAACTACTGTTCTCATTTTGCAATTTTATTTTTTTATAGGTTTCCCTCCTTTATTATCGGCAGATGCTTGCTGTATATATTTTTGATACAAGGCATAGTACGCTGATTTACAATGGCTCTCAATTAAACCGATCTCCTGTGGATTCTGTATATTTTACAATATGTACCAGCGACTCTCTGGTAAGGCGACCCGCTCTATATATTCTTAACGTACCACCATAAATGCCCCCGTACTTATAATGCGACTACTGTGTCAGATTTTATCTAAAACTGCGGGGATAACCTTATAAGCGTATCTAGCTGGCCAATGATGGTTGGCAAGTAGCTCTGATCAATCTTCTCTGTGAATTCAAGCGCTCCATTATGTTCCCAAGAGTGGTACTTAATCATAAGCTCGATATGGCCTAGCTCATTTCTGACGAAGTGTAGTGAGAATTCACTATTGCCGGGATTGAAGTCACCCGCCGCGACCCTGGCAGCGTATATATTTTCAAGCATTCCCCTCAACTGCTTTATTTCTCCCAAGGACAAATCAGAAGATGGCGAGTAGATGGTGAGGTTTTGTGCTTCCAGCAGCATGGGGATGCTGAAGTACGAGAGGTCCCCTAGCCCTCTTTGGTTCTCATCCGCCAAGCCTTCATTCCACGCTGATAAGCTGCCGATCACTAGATCAGAAGTCCGTGTAGGAATACTACTGTTCATAGTTTGGTTTATACCACACTTAATTTGTTCCGAACATACTGCAAAAAGTTCTTATTGCAAGCCTAAATCAAGTCAGGCCTTGTCTCACCTTGCGGGAGGGTGCGACACTACTGGAACTGAACTATCTAAACTTGCCAAAAATAAGAAGAATTCTAAATCTTTGAATGTGCCAGGTACTGTGTCAGACTTGATAAGGCGTACTACGATTGAAGATGTTTAAATTCTATTTCTTACTGCGCAAGGATTGCATTCGGCGCGGTACTTGCCGACGACCCAATGAGACAGACTTATCCCCCTCGATAACTTTAATAAGATTCACCTTATATTAGCCCACGGTTACAAAAGATGTCAAGAATATCAATGACTACCTTCTGAACAATCCTTCATTTCAAACGGAAAGTGAAAAACTACAATTAGCATACCAGGACTTAATATCAGGACTTTTGAATATGCTGTTCTTTTCGGAGCGTTGGTATATAAAAGTCTTGATGTTGACTTCAACTTTTATCTTATACTCTTTGTCGCTTTGTATACTCACTCGCAGCAAAAACACGGTGAAGCGCCTAATACCCCAAAGCTGGCGCAAGTATGCAGCGCAGGCCCGTGCGCTGGCGTACTTGTGCCCAATCTAGTAAAGAACTTATGTATACAAAAGCCAAATGTCAATCATAATCCTTATACCATAATGACTCCTTGCATTACTATACATCCAATCTCCTGGTCTATCAACAAATCCTCAATGACAAAATGGTATGAAGAGGATCCACTATTGTTAGAAGTGATGGGCACAAGTACCCATCCGCACATTGTCGTCCCTGCATACTTTCGCCAGTTTGTGAGATAGTATCGTTCGACTATCTATATCGCACAAACAGGAGTTTGAGATATTGTATCGGTATTACCTTATCGAGATGCTTTTTTTAACTAAGGAGAAAGTTCCTTCATTCGGCGTTAGCATGTATGAACCTGCGAGAAGATTATCAAAATTCATCGGTAAAATAGCAAGTTTAAAAAAGTAAATCCAAAAATAAAAATTACTGCTTTGCTAGCAATCGCAGCTCACAACTCAGATTTGAATTACTGCTTTTGATTCCTTAAAGTAGATTAACAACAATGAATCATTATCGAACAGGGTTCAATCAATATTGAAATTTACGTGATGCAGTGCGATTCAGTGAAATAGCTTTTATTTTTCTAAAATATCTCGCCGGATAAGAATTGTCGCTTGGAGAACTACTATTATAAAGTGAAAGCTTCAAGGTTACTGCAGTTTATACCGAGATACCGTTGCGACAGCCAATGCATAAATTGAAAAGTTTGCGTAGTTCTCGTAGCACTCTTTAAAAAGCCTAATGAAGGTATCGAGCTTTTGGCCATCTTCAAGTTCTATATACGGCTCGTACGACTTATTGGTTACCTGCTTCTCGAAAACCCACCGCCCTTCTAATTCCTTGCAATAGACTTCGCCAAGGTAAGTTATTATGTAAAGGAAATCTTTGGCAAAAAATTCAGATGGCTCGGGTCGATTCCGACGATAAGCGCTATCAATGAGTTTCAAACTCGCCAGTGACTTATCTAGCTTTTCAATGGAGATAGCCAATTTGATGCTTAACGCTGTAATATAGGCTTCCTTTTTCTCAATAAATTGCGTATCGCTCGGTATTAAATCTGCCAACACATGTTCGCCTGAGCTTCGAATATCAGGCTTAGCCATAATGTGCATTAGCTCCTGCTCGGATCTATACATTATCCCAGTATCATTTCCAAAACCTAAAACCAGTAAAATCCTTCCATCTGGAAGTTCATAATAGTCAAAGGGGTCAGTATTATCGTACTTCAAGTCATTTCTGCTTCTAAGGTCGTATCGGGTGAAAATTTCTTTAACTTCTTTCTTAGTATAATGAGTCTTAAACGATTCTTGTCTTTTCATACCTAGCGAATTTTGCGGCGCGGAGCATTACCCGACCTATATGCGTATCAAAGGTAGCCACAAACGCCAATTGCGGAGTTGAACTACCAGTTTTCTGGTTTGCCACAGCATTAACTCGTTGATATTGCCCGTAACTAAGGGTGAGGGTACCGTTTACCGCCCTTTACGTCAACCATGAAATGATGGGATCGTATAGTCAAACAACTAAGATAATTGCCGTGAGGAAAGTGAAGCCTTTCAACAAGGCAGCCGAACGATAAAGGCGTACGCACCTTGAGGTTACCTTAAGTTGGGTGGTAGGATATTAATGAGTGCTATCCGTCCAGATGCAGTGATTCAACGCGACAGTTGCCGATGATTGCTGAGACGGGCCTATTCCCTCTCAATTCATTCGACAGATCTAAACCAGTAACCTTCATCTATTTCACAGCCCTCTCGCCTGACGCTGCCTACGGCCAAAATAGCATATCCCGATAATTTCGACATGGTTTCAAAATCCTTTACTTTAAATTCTTTAAAGTAGTCATAGTCAAAAGAAAGGCTGGACTCGATTTCAAACCGCCAATCTGATCCGGTCACCTTTTCTAAAATAACTACTGCACCGCCCGGCATGGAAGCCGAATCTTTTAGTTTCGTTAATACCAAAAGAATACACTTGGCGCTGTCAGCGCTAAAAAATGCAGCCGAATCAAGGCGCGTTTCGACACGCTCAGCCTTCCCGAAATATCCTTGGTCCCTTCGCAATAATTCAAAAGTGTCGATAAACTGATCACGGACTTCACGGTAGCGATAGGTATTTTTGAGTTTACTCGGCTGCTCAGAAAAACACCTATTCTTCGACTCTATCGACTCTGTTTTGCTTAACTGACACGACGCCACAAAACTCATCCCTAAAAGCAAACTGTAGTGGAGTAGAATTTGTACGCACTAATTAGTACCATTCGTTTACATTGATTTCCTAAGCTTCGAAAATAGTTTGCCGCGTACGGCACTATCACTGCGAGAGCTACATATCAACATATTATTTTACCAATCGACTCTCTATGATTGTTCCGTCTTGTAAACTAATAAAATGCCGGTAGCCTCCGCCAGTATTGGCTACCAGAAAATGGGCAGTTGTCCAGTTCCATATCCCAATAAAATTTATGATGCGTTACGGGAGACTGAGCGCGCCACACTATCTTACCAACTGAATCAACAGCAAGGATGTTTGACACATTCCCGAATGGAACATAATACGGAGAGACTTCAAACAGGCGAATTTCTATGCCCATATACTGTATTGATTGCTTAATCTTTTGATCTTGGCACATACCGCAATTATATGAAATATAGGTAAACCCGCAAAGCATAAGAAATGTGCGAATTTTAACTACCATACTGAAACGACTAATTCTGAGTAGGTAGGTTTTCCTCCCTGCAGTGGGATTGGAGTAAAGATCTGGGTGCCAGTGCCGCCGTCAACTGCGCCAATGGCAAATTGAGTGCCGTTCTTAACATAGTGACCGTAGTCATTTTCGAACCATCATTACCATGTTTTGTGTACATTGTACAACCTTTCCAGTTCTCTCCCGCTTAGCAGCTTTGTCATTCCCATGAAAGAACCGTTTTTACCAGACGTTCGGCCGAAAACTCGGGTAGCCTGTATGTCCTGGGTAGCTTCACCCACTAGATACTTACCCCCGCGAAAACTATTGAGCCGGCCCCAGTTTGGCGTTTAGAGCCTCGGCAATTGCGCGCCCATTGACATGCCGGGTTATATTATCTATTGCTAAAGCTAATGTTAGATTGAGATGATTTTTCTCTTGCATCATTAAGTCTATAAATAACCATAATTGGCTAAATCACCTTCAGTATGTGGTCCAACTATATCCTCTGGCAAATCTGTATCCCCTAATATGTCAATAAATTGTCCCCTTCCAACTATAATTTGAAAATTATAAGTCGAGTTAATATTTAAATCGAATTCAAAGATTTGCCCATCTTCATTAAGTAGCCTTAATACATCCGTTTTATTAACCATTACTTTTTCGACATTGTTTATTTTTTGTGTAATCTCATTGCCAAGTTTGCCAGTGGCATCGATATCCGCGATTACGCATTCAGCGGGACTGTAAGTCTGAAGAATATACTGAACAATACTATTAAGTCTTTCTTCAATTGATTCACTATCGGCAATAATTAAAGTTTTGACCCACTTCATATTTTAAACAATTAATTTTATTGATCTGTACAAGGCACCCCTTCCTTGCACTAAAAGAAATCCAGCAATTGGCAACTACACACCGAAAGCAAAGAAGTAAAACGAGCTTTCTTCAGTTGCTGCACCGGCCTGAGATAGATTGATATCTGCTCGAAAAATCGGTCGGTTTGTACTGCGTATGGATTAAATACCCACTTGCGAATGATCAATCAGAGAGACCTAATTTCCCTCACTCGAAATCCGAGAATATCTTCATCGGTACAGCGTCCAATCTATCTGCCTAAGCAGAAAAAAAGAGAACACCAGATTGCCTAAGATAAATAATACAATTAGCCATACGATAAGCGTTCCTATTCTATTTTTCTTCTTCGGTAATTTGGTAAACTCTTCAACATACTCCTTCCAACGGTTTTGATGTTCAAATACAAAGTACTTAATGGCAGACAGTATAACTACAACGGTGATGCTAACTATTGTTAATCGATTATCGGGTATTAAATCTCTCTTGGTTATCACCTTGTAATAAACCATAAACGATAACAGTAGCCACACCTCTAACACCATTAATGAAAACGATGCTTTCCAATCACTCCACCACACAGACGGCGCTCTTTCGTAAAATCTGTAAAGCTTATAGAAGAGGTATCGGTATCCCTTTTCCAATGTCATACTCATGTTGTTTTAAAATCCCCAAGGCCCGAATCGTGCAGTAACAAACCGCTGGCCTGGTATTTTTTCGTTACCTTTTGCAAAGAAATATAATTCTCACCGAACCCATGCCATACCCGGGGGTAAAATGCATCCATTCCACAATATAACGCTCCTCCGAGAGGGTTGACCCCGTCAAATAATACACGCCTATTCCCGTATTAACCCCCGCTTTTGCGGGGATGCACAGGTTGAATAAAGTTGGCAGAAATCATTTTTTGCTATATAGTATTATAGGTAAACTTCGCTATCAGGTATTTCAACGACTACACACGTCAAGGATTATCTAATTCAAATTTAATAGATATATTGCCCGGACAAATAAGAATGGCAAAAATGGGAGCAATACCGGCACACGCAAGAGCTCTTTCACTTTTCCCGACACGATTTGACACGCTGATAATCAAATAAAGATCACCGAATCCAGTCTCGGGCACTGACAAAGCCTTGTAGTATTAGCCGATCGAGTATTGAACTAGCCTTTAAAAAGCTGCCTTTTCTTTTGTTGACCTGAGAAAGCTGGAAAAAAGTAAGCGCGGTTTCTTTCCGCATTTACTCGTATGTCTCTAAATAAAAAAACCAACTACGATGGTTTGTAGTTGGTTGAGAAGTCGGAAAATGATTAATTGCTTAATACCGTATCCAGTGAATGTATAACTCCATTAGACGAAGCCACATCACGGTTTTGAACGATTGCGCCATCAATGCTCACCTTGGCATCCTTCACTTTCACTAAAAGTTCTTTACCAGCCAAGCTTTTCAGTTTGTCGCCATCCTTAAGGTCTTTAAAATTGATTTTGCCTGCCACCACGTGATGGTTTAACAGGGACGTTAGTTTTATCTTGTTTTCCGGCTTTAGCATGCTTTCAATTACTCCACTTTCCAATTTGCCAAAGGCCATGTCGGAAGGTGCAAAGACCGTGAACGGTCCTGCGCCGCTTAAAACCTGATCCAATCCTGAAGCCACAATTCCTTTCTTTAGAGTTGTCATGGTCTTTTCAGCGTTGACAACTTGCGTAATATTTCACATTGTTTTGATTTATCGCCAGTAGAATAACCGGCACGATGTAATGTAACCTTATTATATGGTCAACGGTGTTAAGGTATTGCTTTGCTAAAATAATTTCTAGCGTGCTACGGAGAGAAATATATTTTCATGCGGTCGCATTCAACACGGGCTCATCTACGAAAGTAAAGGAAATTGAAATCAGGTTTATGCCAGCATTGGAATTGTCGGAAGCCTAATAAATGATTTAACGGGAATATTAAAGAATAAGAAGGATGCAGACAATATTCCTGCCATTTAACCAGCGATTCCCTGAATCCATCTATGCTTAACCACTTTTCAATTATCATTTAAAGTTCGATCTTTGTTCAGACAGGTAGAAACAGCAAAAAATAGGCGAAACGGGCACACATCAGCTCTTTCACTTTTTCCGATCCCAATTTTGACACTTTGCCAGATAAATAACTGAAGCCGGAGATCAACGAATCCAGTCTCGGGCACGGTATCCGCGAAAGCTGGGTTTTTTATTTGCTTAAATCCCAGTACACGAGATAAGGGTTGAGCCTCTGGCACCGGGCATGGAATTTAAAACTTGCAAGAATGAATTTAACAATAAGCCATCTCGAAAAAGCGAAGGATTCAAAAGAATTCCCACCTTACATTCGTGAAGCAATAACCTCCCTCCTTGCGGCAATTAATGACTGGCCGAATCCAATAAAGGAGCTGAATGAATATGAAGAAGCAGTATATAGGTTTGTCGGGAAGGATGTTACAAAAAACAAATTAGAAGGTCACATAGCAAATACTGATCTTTCCAAAAATGCCTGGCAAGCAGAATCCTTAACTCAACTCTTAGATGTTTTTGATCACTATGAAGGAAAATCGCTGAAAGAAATCATGAGAGATATACAAGTAAAAGTACTGGAAAAACACTAGACAATAGTCTTCTCTCAACCTGGCGCAAGTATGCGGTTTGGCCCTGTGCGATAGCGTACTTGTGCACAAAATCCAGGAAACTTACTATGCCAGGCACAAGTGCCCTCCGCACAAAACAGCCCTGCATACTTGCGCCAGGCCGGAGCACTTTTCCAGTTTTGGTAGCATTATGTAAGAAAAGTCTTCTTTATGAAGGCTTTTTATCATTTACAAATATCCTGTTAAAAAACAAAAAGCTACCGAAGTAGCTTTCAATTATTAACTGATGCATGATTGTATTTTCTATTGCACTGTTGTTTATGTGTCTTCATAAGCAAGTGATGTAGACAGGTCACGGTAAGCATTGATTTGTTGCTGTAATTCGCTAATCATTTTTTCTGCGTCACTGATTGCATCTGCTCCGGCTAACCATCTTTTAGGTGGTTCATTTTGGCTTGCAATCTTGATTAATGCATCTGCTAATTTTGCCGGGTCACCAGGCTGTTTTCCATTTACTCCTTCAAACGCTGAACGATATGCAGCACTACGTTCTGCATAATCTTCTATTGCATTTTCTGACCATGTAGTTGAAGCAGGTTCTAATAATTCTGTTCTGAAATAGCCTGGTTCTACAACGGTTGTTTTGATACCAAAGGGTGCAACTTCCAAGGCTAAACTCTCCATCCAACCTTCCAAAGCAAACTTAGAAGCATTGTAAGCTGAAGTATACTCCGTGCCTACCAAACCTGCAATTGATGAAATGGAGATAATGTGCCCTGAACGGTTTTTTCGCATGATAGGAAGAACAGTCCTGGTAACGTTCATGGGACCGTACAAGTTCGTAGCGATTTGCTGTTCAATTTGACGTGGGCTTAACTCTTCAAAAAAGCCTGCAAAGAAATTTCCGGCATTATTGACCAGTACGTCAATCGTTCCGAATTTGCCAACTGCAGAATTTATAGCTGCCTGAATTTCTTCAGGGTTGGTTACATCAAGTTTTACGATAAATAGATTATCAGATGATACACCAATCGCTTTTGCTACTTTATCTGTATTACGACCTGTAGCTACAACTTTGAAACCCGCTGCAAGTGCCGATTTGGTAAGGTCTACTCCCAAGCCACGACCCGCACCTGTTATCAACCAAACTTTATTTTGATTTTCCATTTGTATTCTTATTTAGTTTTTTATTAGTTATATGCTTAAAGGTTCTTTCCGAAAAACGCTGACAGTTTTGTTACTACCTGCGGCACATATTGCTTTCCATCATACAAATCCATGTGGGTTGCACCGTCAATATAAAAAAGGTCTTTCGGCGAATTGGTCAATTTATATGCTAACTCACCTTGCCATCTTGAACCGGCTTTTGTACCGACTATGAATAGAGCCGGTTGTATTAGTAATGTACCTAACTGGCTGAAAGCATCGAACGCCATTATTTTATCGTAACTGGTAAATAGGAAGCGATTAGTAGAGTTAGGATGCTGTGCCCTTGGAGTACGATAATAATCATGAGCTTCTCTCATGTCGGGAATGGTGTTTTCATCAACCTTCTCTGGTACATAGTTGTCATAAACAGGCTTTGCACCATTCGCTTCGGCTGTACGTTGCTTTGCAACAGTTTCCAAAAACTTTATTTGTTCTGAAACGGAAAGGTTTCCATACCATCCTTTACGAACTGTAAGACCCATATCTACGGCACTGGCAACGGCTACTGCTTTAATGCGATGGTCTGTTTGAGAAGCACTAAGAGAATAACCACCACCTGCACAGATACCGAGCAAACCAATCCTGTCCGCATTTACATAAGAAAGTGTGGTCAAATAATCAACTGCACTTCTGATGTCTTCAACACGTTGTGTTGGGTCTTCTAATAACCTTGGCAAACCTTCACTTTCTCCCTGGTGTGAAGCATCAAAGGCTAAGGCTACATATCCCTGCTCTGCCAATTTTTGAGCATAAAGCCCTGAACTCTGTTCCTTAACACCACCAGCAGGATGTACTGTAATGATAGCAGGGTACTTTTTGCTTTTGTCGAAAGAAGCAGGTAAATAAAGATGCCCTGCCATCTTCAGGCTGCCATTTTTAAAAGTAACAGCAGTAAAGTTTTTAATGCTAACTGACGTGGAAGATGTTTGTGCCGATAATTTTAAACCAGCTGTTAACGTAGCTATAACTGCTACTAAGAATATTTTTGATTTCATATTTATTGTTTTATCTGATTTGTGATGCAAAGCTCACATTCTCGGTAACCAATAAATAATGAAAAACAAAGGAAAAAGTATAAAAATCAAAGGTGAGCGAATCTTGCAGCTTTTGGTATTTCACCTGTCTTCTTTTTAAAGAAGTTATTGAAGTAGGTGGGATATTCAAAACCAAGAGCATAAGCAATCTCTGCTATACTCCAATCCGTGTGTTGCAATAATGCTTTTGCTTCACTGATAATTCTATCGGCTATGTGGGCTGTAGTGGGTTTACCGGTAACTTCTTTTACAGCACTATTTAAATAGTTTACGTGAACATGCAAATTCTTAGCAAAGTCCTGTGCTGTTCTTAATTCCAGCGGTCGCTCTGTACTTTCTATTGGAAACTGCCGCTCCAGTAGTTCGAGAAACACTGTGGTTATTCTCTCTGCTGCACCTTTCCCATTGGGTTGTGCTACCGAAGGCTGCATTTTGACAGCTTCGTGAATAATTAAATTTAGGTAGTTACGTATCAACTCTCCCTTAAAGGCATAGTCTGTGCTTTGCTCTGCAAGCATTCTCTTAAATAAAGAAATAATGAACTCCTTTTGCTCGTTATCTAATTTAAGAATGGGAGTACCGCCAATCTTAAATAAAGGAGATTGCTGAAAGCTCTCGGACCTGTCGCCTACCTTCAAAAACTCTTCGGAAAAAAGACAAGTGTAGCCTGTAAAATTTGATGTAAGTGGTTCGCATGAGTAAGGAATGTGAGGATTGGCACAGAACAAAAATGTCTCGTCTGTTTCAATACTTTTATCTGCGTAGTGAAAGATGAACTTTCCGGTAGTAAGGTTGACTTTATAAAAGTCTTTCCGGCTGTAGGTATAACCTGTATGACCTTGACTATTTATTTCATAAACTGCAAAACCTTTCAGTTTTAGCTCCGCATTGAAGTTCTTCGTTTTAGACAGTTCATGTGTGTTCATTCAGCGAAGTTAAGAAAATCAAATGAACGGTTTCTTAAAAGTCTTGTCATAGTTTATAGCTCGACAATCAAAAAGCCGAATGAAGGTCTAAAAGGGCAGTCACCAATCCACCATTTTGTGTAAAGGAGTTCAATTAAGTATTCTTTTCTTATTTTATAGATAACAAAGGCTTTAATTTATATAATATGTTTAATTCCTCCTTGTACTGGTTCGATAATTCTCCAATGTGGGGCGGTTAGAAGCCTTGAAAGCGTGTCTTTCAAAGCTTTTTCATTTGAATGTGTGTCGGCTAATATTGGTTATATACGGCTGCGCCCGGTTACACAAGCGGACCGTTCCTCAAGATGAACAAAACACCTCTGATAATTTAATGTAAAAAATTTCTCATCGCAATGCGCGTCTACGACGATATCAGGGAATCGACAGCATGAATTTTCATGTTCTTTTTTAATGATACTTGTTGCAAAAACATATTTAGTCTCCGTATTGTTTCTTATATTCGATTGCACCCAGCGCATACATTTTAATTCATCCTGAGTACAATGGCACTTCAAAAACACAATGATGATGGATTTGACCTGGAAGAAGGCTATGAACTGAAAAAATTAATTGGAGGTCTTACTTATCCTTCAAATTTGGAATTTGGACCAAACGGAGAAATATACATTGCCGAAGCGGGTTTCACTTACCCCTTTATATACACCAAGGCGCGGATTTCAAGATTAGAAGGAAAAAAATTGAAATTAATTGGAAGTAATTATAACGGTCCCCTGATTGGCCTCCACTATCACGACGATGGATTTCTTGTTACTCATAGAGGCGTCTTAAGTTGGGTCGGTTTAAATGGTAAGAAAAACGATTTAGTAACTGATCTCCCTTCGTTTGGTGATCACCACACCAACCATATTGTAGTCAAAGACAATAAGATCTATTTCGGACAAGGAACAATGACAAATACAGGAATTGTCGGTTCAGACAACCTTTTAATCTTTGGTTGGCTGGCAAACCATAAAAAAGCCCATGACATCCCTCCATTTGATGTGGTTCTTAGCGGAACGAACTTTGAATCCAGGAATCCTTTCAATCCTCTAAAAAAAATTCAGACAGGGCCTTTCCTGCCCATTGGTACACCAGCTAAAAAGGGGCAGGTGATTAAAGGCCAGCTAAAATCCAATGGAGTTATTTACAGGTGTAATCTTGATGGAACAGATTTGGAAGTGTATGCCTGGGGCTTACGCAATCCTTATGCATTAACAACGGATGCGGAAGGTCGGATATTTGTGATTGTGCATGGTGAGGATGCCCGTGGTTCACGCCCGGCAGAAGCTCCTGATTGTTTGTATGAAGTAAAACAGGGTGGATGGTATGGCTGGCCTGATTTCTCAGCAGGAAGGCCGCTGAAAGAATTTATGCAATCAGAAGACGTTTCGCATGAACCCGTTCTTCAAAATCATCCCGTGCCGGAAAAGCCGCTTCATGCTTTTGAAGAACACGGGGCTGCCGTTTCAATAGACTTTTCTTCAAACAATTCGTTCGGCTTTGTAAACGAGGCATTTGTTGCTGAGTATGGATCAGAAGCTCCATTCACTACCGGCGGCAAATTCATTTTCCCGGGGCATAAAATAGTAAGATTGAATATGCGCACAATGGTGGAAGAGGATTTCTATGTAAAAACCAGCAAAATACCAGGAATGAGCGACGGACCCGAACGGCCTGTCTATTTGAAATTTTCCCCCGATGGCACTGCCCTATATATATTAGATCACGGTGTGCGAACACTGCCGAAAACCGGTGCATTATGGCAAATAACAAAATCAAATGGTATTTAAGCGATATTGGTTTGCAGTTGCGATGATTGCGGTTGCGTTGCTGCTAACTTATTTTTTATTCCAGTTATTTTCAATTCCCATTTTGCAGGACCCAACGCTTGAAATGAAACGAGGAGGAGCTGCAGGAGCTACCATTGGCGTATTATTATTAATACTCGATATTTTATTACCCATTCCATCAAGTATTGTAATGGTGGCGCACGGCGCGCTCTTTGGTATCCTTGTTGGCAGTTTGCTTTCTATTGCCGGAAAGATAGGCTGTTTTTCACTTGGATATTTTTTAGGACGCAAATCTTTGCCCTTTGCCAGGAACATCATACCGCAAAAAGAAATGGATGCGGCAAAAATTCATTTGGAAAAAAAGGGCTTAGTGGCAATTATTCTTACGAGACCTATACCTGTGCTTTCTGAAACAATGGCCATAGTGTCTGGAGCATCGGCACTACCATTCGGTAAGTCACTCGCTGCAGCAATACTTGGTTCACTTCCTGAGGCGATCTTATTTTCAATTAGTGGTACATTCGTCTCGAACTTTAATAATACTGCCTTAATCTTTCTATTTATTCTGGCTATTGCTTTGATAGTTCACTTGTCAACCCGAAATAGGAAAAGATAACATGATATGTTAGTCCCGCTAAAAATCCTACAGTAAAGAAGCAGACAACATTGTTTACATTCAAATACTGTAGATTATGAAGAAATCAAAATTCACAGATACGCAAATCACCGGTGCCATTAAGGCGTACGAAGCCGGCAAAGACGTCAACCAGATTTGCCGGGAGATGAAGATTAACCGGGCCACGTTTTACAATTGGAAAAAAAGGTATTCCGGCATGGATGCGGAGCTGCTGCGGCAATTCAAAGAGATGCAGCGCGAGAACGCTGAAGCGGATGTACGCTGATCTCAGCCTGGACCATTCGTTGCTTAAAAAGGTCATTGAAAAAAAGCTCTAAGGCACTGCCAGAAGCGTGACATTGCTGAAGAACTTGTGCGGGAGGACAAGGTAAGCATTGTCAGGGCATGTCTGATTGTTGATCTGGACCGTTCCATGTTTTACTACCAGTCCACCAGGGATGACAGCGAAATGGAAGCAAAGCTTGGCAGCTCTGTGGAAATAAGCTGCTTTGCAACCGGGGCTGGCCGGAGTATTACAAGCGGTTGCGCAGTGAAGGCTTGCCATGGAAGCATAAGCGGGTGGAACGGATTTACCGCAAGATGGGCTTGAGCAAACGGCGCAAAAAGAAAAGAAGAATACCAAATCCTGAAAGAACACCATTAATAGTTCCTGGCACAATGAATGATACGTGGAGCACAGAGTTCATAGCCCTTAAAACCAAGGAGTTCTTTAAAAGCATCGATATTGAGCATATACCCATACAGAAAGGAAAACCTTCTCAGACTGGATATTGAACGATTTAATAGAAGTTACCGGGAAGGGTGTCCTGGACGCATATATCCTAAGCACTATCCACCAGGCAAGGGAAGAAACGATCTGTTGGATGAAGGATTATAATAACCATCATCCTCACGGCAGCCTGGGTGATACACCACCGGCAAAATACAAGTGAAGGGGGTTTTTAGTAATTCTAAAGAAACGGGTTAATCGCCCTTCGGGCTGTAGGAAGAATGGGGGACTTACAAAGGCCGACTTGGTATTCAGAGTACAGCACCATATGATTGATTCCTACCTTGGAATCATACCCGGTTTCTTTCAGTCTGATACCGAAAAGGTTAAGATGGAGGTTATTACTGCTGCAAGCGGCTGTTAGCTACGTTGTTTATCGTATCTTGTGGAAGTCTCCCTAACTCGAATTTTTTCATTTCAGCCTTACCAGTGGGTTTTAAAGTCGTGTCCCTTTATATTTACTCCTCAGCCTGCTATGACAAGTTGGAGTGATTTTTATAAATGACAAACATAAAGGGCCTCAGTTCGTTGTGTTCGATGATGTCGTTAATTCGCACCATTTATAAGGTGTATGTATCCTATAGAGTTTAAGGTGTATGTTTTCCACCGGACGGATAAACCTAATGGTTTTTACCTCGTGCCGAAAAGGATACACCGGACATCCGCCGAATAGTAAAAAATATGAGTAAAAGGGTATGAAAAACTACTTCAGCATCGCGCAAGATTATTGAAGTTTCAAGAAGGAGATGCTGAAGCGCTAAGTTTAGCTTGTCGCGATTTATAGAATGTGCAAAGGCTTTGAGTTCCCTTAAATTCATCACTAATACCAAGTTTCAATGGATACCGGCTCTTTTTTTGATCATTATTTCAAGCGCGCACAAGTGAATGCAATTCTCATTATGGATCTCACCGGGACCATTCAACATATAAACTCAGCGTTCACTCAAAATTATGGTTACAGGTTAATTGATCTCAAGAATAAGAACTTTAGAATTCTTTTTACTGAAGCCGACCAAATTGCGAATAAGCCACAGATTGAATTAGACGAGGTTATTCAGAAAGGGCAGGCCGATGATGACAACTACGTAATTAACAAATCAGGACATCCTATCTTGTCAACTGGTGAATCAATTCTTGTCAAAACATCTACGGGGGAGAAATATATCGTAAAGGATATTGTGAATTTAGCTGCAAGAAAGTATTTAAAGTTATTTCTCACCGAAACAGAGGAATTATTGGAACGCATTTTTGAAACTTCAACAGAAGTGGCAATGATTGTAATAGATGGCAGTATGAAGGTTGTTAAGATGAATGCTGCTTTTCAACAGCTTTTTGAGATTAAAAGTATACCACCGGCAGGTAGCCCCCTCTCAAGCTTGAAAAGTACATTTTGGTCTCGCAATGAAATTAGAGATGAGATAAGAAATACCATTGTTACCGGTACTCCGATAAAACACAAACAGTTTTTGTTTCAGAAAGGAAGGAACTCAAAATTAAAAGTCAATTTTGAATCAAAAATTATTGATAAAGGGCCTACAATGGGTCGCCAGATTTTTATTTTAATCGAGGTTGCGTGATACAGTCGCGTAAGAATTTGCCAAAAAAGCTTAAAGCTATTTCAAGCCCTCACTAGCCAGAACAGATAAGATTGGGATGAGTTTCTGTTTTTTTCCATTAACTATTAACTATTCCAAGCAGAGCTAATTGAAAGAGTCAGTGTTTAAGTTTACTAAATACATTTGAGTCCAATTATATCCTTATCTTAACACACATGTACCTTAATTATGGGACACCACAACATAAGTTCAAATAATTCTTAGGGAATTTGATGGGAGTTTTTATATTTGTCTTGACAGGTAGAAACAGCAAAAAGTAAGTAAAACCGGTACACGCTTAAGCTCTTTTACTTTCACGACACAATTTTGACACACTTCTTTAATAAATAATTGTTAGCCATCAGAAAAGGATTCCTGTTCTGGGCACTTTTCCCGTTTTTTTGCGGGGTTTTTTTATTTCGATTATCTTTCACAATCCATATTGCAATACAATTCGTACACCCATACCTGCAACAGCATGCACATATACTTAGCAGCCATCAGCATCCTATTGATCCTGTCCGTATTTCTATCACTGATCAAAAGCGATTTTTGGGTCTATAAAATACTCGAATATCCCCGCCTGCAAAAACTGATGTTGATAGCGGTTGTTACTGGGGGCTGGTGTTTATTGTGGCCGTTCGCAAGTTGGTTCTACAGGGGCATAGTATGCGCACTCTTTATTTCAGTTATTTACCTGCTGTATAAGATCTGGCCTTACACTTTTTTTGCGAAGAAAGAAATGCAAAGAGCCCGTCCCGGCGATCCCGCAAATGAATTGAAGGTTTTTGCGGCGAACGTATTACAGGATAACACAGAATACCACCGGCTTATTCAACAGATCAGAGAATGCGATCCTGATGTCTTGTTTTTAGTAGAGATCAACGATGCCTGGGCCAAGGCCATCAGCGAGCTTGAGAACGAATATCCTTACCGATTGGTGGAGCCCCGGGACAATACTTATGGCTTGTTGTTTTACAGTCGCTTTAAGGTTGAAAAGGCGCGGCTAACATTCCTCGTAAAAAACGACATACCATCCGTTGATGCTGTTGTTGTGCTGCCTTCAGGCGAGAAAATGCAACTCTGGTGCCTGCACCCGGAACCACCTGTGCCGGGTGAAAATTTATATTCTACCGCAAAGGACAAAGAATTGATGAAAGTGGCGCTGAAAGTAAAGGATTGTTCCCTGCCCTGCATCGTGTTGGGTGATCTCAACGATGTAGCCTGGAGCCATACCACCGAGATCTTTCGCAAAACCAGCGAATTACTGGATCCCCGCCGCGGGCGCGGTTTTTACAGCACTTTCTCCGCTCATCACTGGCTTATTCGTTTTCCGTTGGACTATATTTTTTGCTCAAAGGAATTTTTCCTCATCAGCATGCGGCGCCTGCCTAAGAACGGATCTGATCATTTTGCTACGCTGACCCATCTTGCATTCAAAAAAGATATCAAAGAAGAACAAGCACCGCAGAAAGCAGATGGAAAAGAATTGGCAAATGCGCATGAAATGGCAACTCAGACTTTAAAGGAGTAAGGTGCCGCCAAACTGATTTTTCTTCATTTTTAACAAACCGTATATTCATATATGACCGGCCGACCTGCCGCAAGTATGCCGCGTGACCATGTGCGAGGTGTACTTGTGCCCAAAGTCAAGAGAGTGGCTATGTCAGGGCACAAGTACCCTTTCACACACCAGCGCTGCATACTTGCGCCAGATGGGACTTGTGCCCAAAGTCAAGAGAGCGGCTATGTCAGGGCACAAGACCCCTTCACACACAACAGCGCTGCATACTTGCGCCAGATCCGGAAGCATCATAGGAAAACAGACCTGGGGAAAACTTAAACAAACCGTATATTCATATATGCCCGGCCTAACCTTCAACATTTGGTCAATCTTAATTTTAGTAGGAGCTGCACAAGGCCTCCTCCTTTCAATTTTTCTTTTTTTAAAGAGAGAAAACAAGCAAGCAAATAAATGGCTCGCTTTTTTGCTTGTAATAGTTTCATTACATCTATTGGAGTATGCCGCAGGTATTTCGGGCATTACACTTCGCTACCCGGCACTGATTGCCATTACCTATCCCCTGCTCTTTTGCATGGGGCCACTTTATTTTTTCTACTGCCGCCACTTGCTGGATAAAAATTACCGCCTGGATTATAAAGCCATCCTGCATTTCTTTCCCTCTGTAGTAGTCCTGCTGGCCATGTTTCCTTTCTATGCCATGCCGGCCGCCGAAAAGGTAAATTTCATGAAAGGCCTTTCTGATGGAAACAGCATACAAATTCCTGCAGGACAGTTAGTGTTTATGTCATTGCATGTATTGCAAACGGTCGCTTACATCTTTGCAGCTTACAAGCTGATTAGAAAAAGGGAGGAAGAGCTTAAACATGTTTCTTCCGACGTTATTGTCGTCAAAAAATTAGATTGGCTTAACTCCTTCAACAGGTTTTTCGCTGTGTATTTGTTGCTATATCTCGTTTTAGTGGTAACCTTAGTAGTTATCAATTCCTACCAGGTCCAGGTTGATTATGTAATGCTTTTAATTACATCTTGCTCCATCCATGCAATCGGGTATGCAGGTATCCAAAATCCTGAAATTTTCCGGGCCTTGCCGGATCCGCCATTGCAACAGTTACAAATAGAAGTTGGACCAAAAGACAAGCCGCGAAACGGCGTTAAACATGCTCAGCTTAAAGAAAAACTCCTGCTTTACATGGAGCGTAACAAGCCACATTTGAAAAGTGACCTGAAAATTTCCGAATTGGCAGAATTGCTGTCGGTGCAATCTTACCAACTTTCTCAACTTATAAATGACGAGTTTTCAGTCAGCTTTTACGATTTTGTCAATAAATACCGGGTAGAAGAAGCTAAAAAACTATTAATGGAAGATAGCCGCAACTATAAAATGCTGGCCATTGCCTATGAAGTTGGATTTAACAGTAAGGCAACTTTCAACCGGGTATTTAAAAAATTCACCGATCTGACACCTTCCGATTTCAAAGAAAAATTTTCTGGCGATTAAGCATACGCTGGCCTCATGGCCTAACCTCACAGCTTTGTGGGTTTCATTTCCTAAAGACTGTGAAATTGAGACCTATTTCTTCATATAATCAGGTATCAACTTGCAAGATGAGGCGACAAAGGCCTTTACGGACCGCATATTTGC
Source organism: Chitinophagaceae bacterium (assembly GCA_035628135.1). Classification (GTDB taxonomy): domain Bacteria; phylum Bacteroidota; class Bacteroidia; order Chitinophagales; family Chitinophagaceae; genus DASPKM01. Next base: position 353,667 of record DASPKM010000009.1, read on the forward strand.
CTGAAACTTTATAAATCATGGCAAATATTACCAGGGTTACAATTACCATTAACGCCTCTTCTCAAAAGGTTCGGGGCCATCTGATGAACCCGGACGATCTTAAGCATTGGCTTACAGGCTTTGTTTCTGTTAAGCCCCTGACCGGAACTATTGGCGAGGCGGGAAGCACCAGCCAGCTAAAATTCATGGAGGGAGGAAAGGAAATAGAAGTGATAGAAACTGTTTTGCTTAGTAATCCAAACCAGCAATACAGCTTTAGGATGGAAAGTGCAAGCTTTTCAAGCGAAAATGATATACGGCTGATCTCCCTGGGAGACCGGACAGAACTAATTCAGACAGTCCAGTTTCAACCGAAGGGGTTTTTCATGAAGTTATTTATTCCATTTATTAAAGGCGCAATGAAAAAGCGAATGCATAATGAATTACTTAAGCTGAAAGATCTTATCGAATCATACCCATAATAAAGAATAAACAAAAATACTTACTGTGAATTAAAGACCATTTACTACACGTTTCATACCAGATATTAAATTCCTGTTTCCCAGGGTACGTGGATGATTATCTTTAATCAGCTTTATACTATCCTCTGAAGACCTCGCATCATTGACCATAAACCCTGTCGGTTATGAAAATTTCCCTTCAGCCGGTACAGTCGTACCGTCTCATGCCCTATTTATTTCCTGTAGCGAAGGATGTTTCTTCCGGCTTCAAAAGGAATACCCCTGTGACCACTACATTATTACCCACACTTTCAAACCAACCCTTCCATAGACCCGGGCTTCACTGCCCGGCTTTGGTTTATTCCCTTTTTTTCTCCTAAACTAAATCGAACGAACATGACAAATTTCAACTACCTACTACCGGTAATCATTATGCGCCATAAATGGCTTCACATGAAACAGAAAAGAAGACGCTTTAAAATGAGCGGCGTGGGGCTGACGATCGCGCTTTTATTGTCAGCCGCTGTTTCGTATTCGCAGAATATTGCGTTGGTCGACAAACCAGACGTTACAATTTATCCGTCCGGAAACCGGCAGGGATCCGTGCATATGGCGATCAGCCGGCAGAATCCCAATTCAATGCTGGTGGTTGCAGATACCCGGTACAATGGTGCCAAATACGTAGGACGTTATGTTACCGCAAATGGAGGACAGACCTGGAGCGGTACGGACAATATCGATCCTAATAGTACCGGCTTTTCATGGGGACCCAGTGCTGCCATTGCATTGAACGGTGACATGTATATGGCCAATATTGGCAAAAGCACCGAAAGATATTATATCTCCAAATCAACCAACAACGGCGCCTCCTTCGCGGGCCCGTGGCAGGCATTCAATGCCGACGGATCAATAACTGTCGGAAGCATTGCTGTTGATGATAATCCCGGCAGCCCCTTCCTGAATACGTTTTATATGATCTATGGAAGATCTTACAGCCCGGCAAGCAATTCCGACCGCGTTTTCTTCAGAAAATCCACTGACGGCGGGCAAACCTTCACGCAAGGCAATGACATCGATATCGCCTACGACGGCTATTATGATATTGAAACCGGTCCGGGAGGCGCGCTCTATATGGCGTACGGCTACCCTATCCAATTCGGACGTGCTGTTATTGTTTACCGCAGTTTCAACGGAGGGCAAACTTTCAATACTACTCTCGTGGGCAACTACGACCAACTCGACCCATTCAGCACCGGCATGAATTCCATTCCAACCTACGACAAAGTGGCCCTGGCCGTTGATAAAAGCGGGCTTTCGCACCACGGAAGGGTTTACCTGGTGGTTCCCGTAAAAGAAAACACCAGGGCGGTAATAAAAATGGCGTATTCCGACGACCAGGGAGTTAACTGGTCAAACTTACAGACAGTAAGCGATGCCGCTGCTCTGCAATCATGGAGACCTGAGGTTTGTGTAGACCAGGTTACCGGTAATGTATTGGTCGCATATAGCAGCATCATCGGATCAAACTATGCCACAGTCACCAAACTTGCTGTGTCTTCAAACGGAGGCAGCAGTTTCGTGTACCAAACCGTTTCGGATGTATCTTTTAAGACCCAATCGTTGTATTCAAGTGAAAATTACGGCATCAATTCAATCGGGTTGGTGGCGCATGATAACAAAACTTACCTTACCTGGTCAGACAACAGGGCCGGTGAATGGCAGATCCGGTGCTCGCGGGTAGATATTACGCCCGCCATCTCAGGACCGAATAAATTCTGCACCTCATCAACCTATTCTGTTAGTGCGCCCTGTGCCGGCACCATCACCTGGGACGTACAACCATCGCATATGGCTTCACTCAGTTGCACCAATTGCCCCACCACCACAGTTAACAAACTTATGGACGGCCAGGTAACTTTAACGGCTACCGTAACAAACAACTGCGGAGCCAGCACCACCACGGCAAGTATCCCCATTGTGGTCGGCAATCCTTTTATGGCTTATCCTTATCCTATTGGCCCCGATCCAAACTGTCTCCAAAAGGGTGGACAAATCCTATATGGCGTAAATCATAGTCCTTATGCATACGGAACATGGATGTGGGGCTACGTGGAAGGCGGCAGTAATGGACCTGTAGTTCCAGTTGATGCGGGCGGTCTGCCACAAGCCGGATTCCGGATTCCAAACAATGAGGATTTCAACGGCGTTTATGTAGCGGTTTTAACAGAGTGCGGACTGGGGGCGCAGTCTATCGCAGTCTTCCAATATTCCATCTGCGGTTATAATGATCAAACCTGGAGAAAGAAAAATGCACCGGAAGGAAAAACGGATGTACCCACGAAGCTAACAGCGTTGGTTTCGCCCAACCCGGCCTATAAGCAAGTGACCATTAATGTACCCGGGAGCCCGAACGAGAAAGTCACGCTGCAAATTTTTAATAGCCAGGGTATTCGCATGACGAAGTCGTCTGTAAGTCCTGGCATCCATAAGCTGGATATTGCAAGCTGGCCAAAAGGCGTTTATATATTACAGTTGCAAACCGGCAACCAGCAACAGGTTGTTAAGTTTGTGAAGTTGTAAGGATTTTTAATACCAGAAGGCACCCGATATGGGTGCCTTCTTTTTAGCTGCAATATTTCGGGAATTCGAACAAATGAATGTGGCACACGGCCCGTGATATTGCCATCTACCACGCTTTGGGTCGGCATAATATCGTCTAGAATATGTTCGTTCCTGGCAATTTTTTGTGTTGAACAGCGCTTCTATCAACCAAGGGCGTTAGCACATGCCCGGGTCTTGGCAAAACTTGTGCAGGTATCATGGCTCTCCAACTCTGCAGGCTAATGCGCAAATGTTGTTCTAATCCCTCCAACGTGCAAACGTTGTCCCGTACCCATTCGCGTAGTGATGGGCGCGTTACGATTTTCTTTGTGTTACCCACTGTGTTAATTTTTGTTTTTGATTTTCTATTTCTACTAACTGATGCTGCAGGTTATTTTTGTTGTCTGCAATTTTCTTATCAAGTTCGGTTCTCTTCTTCTCCAGCTCGTCCCCGTCGGCTACAAGGCTTTTGTATTTTGCCTCTGCTTTTATCACAACATCGTTCTGCTCCTTTATCTTTAATTCAAGGTTGTATGCATCGATAGCCGTGGCAAGGCCATCTAAATATGCCCTGGCCTCGTCCATATTAAGATAGTGAAGATTGCTTACGCCTGTGTCTGCCTTTGGCATAACTAACAATGAAACAAGCGTTACGCCATTCTCTTTCCTGCTTTTCCGTTCCGTCTTAAGATATAGGTCTGCATTGCTGCTGTCGCTTGACACTGGTTCTGTATTTCTAAAAATAGTGAAGCCGCGAACATCGTTGCTCTTCGACCTACCTTTTTTCGACAGGTAATCAGTCATAGCTGCGTTGACAACAGAAGGAGGATAAGGTAATTCAATGACCGCCGCCGGCTGCACCTTGTTCTGAAATTGCACAGAACTCTCATAAGCCTGCCCGTATCCAAGTGTGAAAATTAAAAGCACAGAGAAGAACAAAAGTCCTTTTTTCATAATAAATATTTAGGTGAAAGTATTATCCGAAAGAATCAGTGCACGACTGCAATAAAGAGTGAGTTAGATCACATCGTGCTTTAACGACCAATTGCAAGGTAACCTATTAAATTATGAAACACGGATATGGTGAGTTAAATAATGCGAATCTGTAAATGTTGTAACTAATTACTGGTAATTGTGTAATTAAGTTACAATAAAATTGAAGTTCCCTTTGCACCGCAGGGGTCCAACCGGGCATATCAATTAAAACCCTGAATTTTCATTTTGTACTATACAAACCGCAAGAATTAAGTAAGCCCGCAGATTTTTAAACCTCTTCTATTTTTTACGCCCCGCATTTGACCCACTTTGCAAGTGGACCAATTCCCATAATTTTACTATACTTCCGGGCTTACATAACTTCAATAATCCTATCAGAAGCCTTCTTTTCGGCATTCCATGCTTTATTACCTGCTCCGCATGTTCCCATGTAAAAATCGGTTTGCAGGCAGGCTACACCAGGCAAAATGGAGTTACCCTACAGAGCCGGGAATTGGGAGACTATCACAAGGAAGGGAAAGAAATACGGCATGAAAGGCAATGAGCGACACAAAAACTACGGACTTATAAATTTCATGATATGCCAAACCAAACACTGCTTCGATCTTGTACGGCGTTAAGCCTGGTCCTCGCAAGTCTTACGTGCCTTTCGCAATCCAAGGAGAACGACTATGTCCCCTGCGAGGAAATGCCTAACCTGATGCAAAACTATAATGCCGATTCCAGGGCATTGGCAAGATATTATAGTCCTGCAACTTCCGGAGGCAGGGGATTTGGAGGAGATGCCGGTACCGGCTCTCCCGAGAAAAGAGAAAGGCTGGAACAACTGAACAAGGAATACCTGAGCAAATTGAAGAGCATCAATTTCAAATCGCTCTCCCAGGAATGCAAGGTGGATTATATTCTATTCAAGCGGGACCTCAACGAAAAACTAAGACTGTCGGCAGAAGACGCAAAGAGTTATGCCAACGTAAAAACATGGCTCCCATTTGCAGATAAAATTTACAACCTGGAAAAGATCCGGCGCAGGGGCGGACAGCCCGACGCCGAAAAGGTGGCTAAAGAATGGTCCGACATAACAAGCGTAGTGAAAGCATTGACCGCAAAGCTGAAAGATGAAAAGAATGTAGATGCTGAAATGATCTACAAAGGCGGAGAAGTGATCGCCAACTTAAAGCAAACCCTTTCCAGCATTCACGATTTTTACAATGGTTATGATCCCATGTTCAGTTGGTGGGTGCCCAAAACCTACCAGGCATTGGATGAAGCATTGACAGCGTATGCGACAGGCTTTAAGAACAAAGCCAATGCCTTGCCTTCGCAGGATAAAAGCGGCATTGCCGGGCAGCCCGTAGGAAGAGATGCCCTGGTTCAACAGTTAACCTATGAAATGATCCCTTATACGCCCGAAGAGTTGATCGACCTTGCCAATAAAGAATTTGCCTGGTGCGATGCAGAGATGCTCAAAGCATCCAAAGAAATGGGCTTTGGCAATGACTGGAAGGCTGCATTGGAAAAAGTAAAAAATACGTTTGTTCCACCCGGAAAACAGCCAGAGGTTATTTTAAGGCTTTATAACGAGTCGATTGATTTCTTAAAGAAAAAGGACCTGATCACCATTCCGCCGCTGGCAGAAGAAACATGGGGAATGATGATGATGACCCCGGAGCGGCAATTGGTGAACCCTTTCTTTACCGGTGGCGCCGACATTACTATTTCGTACCCTACTAACACGATGACTGAAGATGACCGGCTGATGAGCATGAGAGGGAACAATCCTCATTTTTCAAGGGCTACGGTGCATCATGAATTAATTGCCGGCCACAACCTGCAATTCTACATGAACAGCCGCTACAGAACTTACCGCAACTTCAGCACTCCTTTTTGGACCGAGGGCTGGGCGCTTTACTGGGAACTCTTATTGTGGGACCTGAATTTTCCCCAAGGTCCCGAAGACCGCATCGGCATGCTGTTCTGGCATATGCACCGTTGCGCAAGAATTATCTTCTCTTTAAATTATCATATGGGTAAATGGACGCCGCAACAGTGCATCGACTTCCTCGTGGACCGCGTGGGCCACGAAAGGGCCAATGCCGAAGGCGAAGTGCGCCGCTCATTCGTGGGCCGTTATCCGCCACTTTATCAACTGGCATATCTGACCGGAGGAAGGCAGTTTTACGCATTGAAAAAAGAGTTGGTCGACAGCGGCAAGATGACCTACAAACAGTACCATGATGCAGTGATGCGTTTAAATGCCATGCCGGTTGAGATGGTTCGGGCCATTTTGACAAACCAACCGTTAACAGAAGACTTCAAAACGAAATGGAGGTTTTATCAAAGTGAAGGAGCATCAATGGGATTTTAATGGATCCTGTTCTACCCCCATGGAACAGGTTTTGTTATAATTTAGACGAGCGCATAATCGCCGCTTCAATCTGGCGCAATGAATTGGCATTCCCTCGACATACAACAGGTCTTTCAGCAAACCAATTCCTCTGAAAAAGGACTTTCAGCCTCCGCGGCAGCCGAAAGATTACAGGAACATGGCCCGAATGAACTGGTAGAAAAAGCCAAAAAATCACCGCTTATTATTTTTCTAGGCCAGTTCAAGGATTTTATGATCCTTGTGCTGATAGCCGCCGCCGTTGTGTCGGGCTTTGTAGGCGATATTTCAGATACCATCATCATTTTTGTGATCGTACTCTTGAATGCCATCGTGGGATTTGTGCAGGAATACCGCGCTGAAAAATCGATGGAAGCGCTTAAAAAAATGGCGGCGCTTCAATCGCAGGTCATCAGGGATGATAAAACCATTACGATCGATGCTACAGGGCTGGTTCCCGGCGACCTCATAGTAATGGAAGCCGGCAATGTGATACCCGCCGATGTACGCCTGGTAGAAACCCACAGCTTTCGCGTGAATGAATCGGCACTTACCGGGGAATCAGTACCCGTTGACAAGATCGATGCACGCATCGATACCGAAGAGCTTCCTTTAGGCGACAGGTTGAACATGGGTTACAAGAGCACGCTCATCACCAACGGGCGTGCAAAAGCTGTTGTGATCGCCACCGGCATGAATACGGAGATAGGCAGGATCGCCGGCATGCTGCAGACAGGCGAATCCATAACACCCCTGCAAAAACGCATGGCCGATTTCAGCCGTAAGCTCTCCTACCTTGTACTGTTGATCTGCGTGATCCTTTTTGCCGCCGGCATCCTGAGAGGCGAGCCGGCTTATAAAATGTTACTATTGTCCATTTCGCTTGCGGTAGCGGCCATACCCGAAGCTCTGCCGGCATTGATCACTGTTTGCCTTTCCCTCGGCGCCAGGCGGATGGTGAAAAAGAACGCACTGATCAGGAAATTGCCGGCGGTGGAAACATTGGGCTCTGTGAATTTTATCTGCTCGGACAAGACCGGCACGCTTACCCTTAATAAGATGAAAGTGGTGGAAGAAGGCTTGAATGAAAGCGATCAATTCACTTACGATAATAAACCGGCATTGCATATAGCGCTGGCCCTGAACCACGACGTGAAGAAATCGGCAGAAGGCGAGCTGGTTGGAGATCCTACGGAGATTGCACTGGCGGAGTATTTTGTTGAAAAGTATGGGGAAGCCGAAATAGAAAACTTACGAAACCAGCTGCCGCGGATAGGCGAAATACCTTTTGATTCCGATCGGAAAATGATGACGACGGCACACCAGCTGGATAATAAGGTCCTGCTTGTTACAAAGGGCGCCATCGAATCAATTTCGAATAGCCTTGCTGATCGTTCAACTGCCAATGAGCTTTCAAAAAAAGCCGACAAATGGGCGGCCGATGGCATCAGGGTGATGGCCTTTTCCTATAAAACAATGGACCAGATCCCCTCTCCATTCACCGAAGAGGTTGCGGAAAAAGACCTTCAGTTTGCGGGCCTTGCCGGTTTGATCGATCCTCCAAGAGAAGAAGCAAAGCTTGCCATTGCCGAATGTAAAACCGCTGGCATCAATACAGTAATGATCACAGGCGATCACCTGGCCACGGCCTCCTCAATTGCCAGTCAACTGGGCATCCTTACCAAAAAAGACCTGGCCGTTTCGGGCATTGACCTGAAGGCAATGACTGACGAAGAGTTCCTGGAAAAAGTAGAAAATATAAGGGTGTACGCCAGGGTGTCGCCAGACCAGAAATTGAAAATTGTACAAGCACTGCAGCAAAAAGGATATTTCGTTTCCATGACCGGCGATGGTGTCAACGATGCGCCTTCGCTGAAAGTGGCCAACATCGGCGTAGCCATGGGCATCACTGGCACAGACGTAAGCAAGGAAGCAGCCCACATGATATTGCTCGACGACAATTTTGCCACCATTGTGAAAGCGGTGAAGGAAGGCCGGAGAATATATGACAACATCCGCAAGTTCATCAAATACATTATGACCTGCAATGGCGCCGAGATCTGGATCATGGTGCTTGCGCCATTGATCGGCTTGCCCATTCCGCTTTTGCCAATACACATACTTTGGATAAACCTGGTAACCGACGGATTACCGGGGCTGGCACTGGCCGGCGAAAAAGCGGAAGCCGATATCATGAAACGGCCGCCTCGAAAGGCCAATGAAAGCCTTTTTGCAGAAGGCATCGGCTTTCACATTGCCTGGGTGGGAATTTTAATGGCCGGCGTTACGCTGGGTGTACAGAGCTGGGCTATCCACAACGACCGTTCAGCATGGCAAACGATGGTATTCGCTGGCCTGTCCTTTTCGCAACTGGGACATATCATGGCCATTAAAAGCGAAAGACAGCCATTGCTTGGAAAGAATTTTTTCTCTAACATACCATTGCTCGTTACCGTGGCCTTCACTTTCCTGTTACAACTTGCAGTTATTTACCTGCCTTTTGCCAATACTTTGCTGAAAACGCAGCCGCTCACCATAAATGAACTATTGGTTTGCCTTGCCAGTTCCTTTGTGGTAGTAACGGGAGTGGAAATAGAAAAGCTGATCAGGCGAAGGAAAAACACCGCATGAGATGCGTCCAGTACTGAACGGGATGATTATTAATTATTAATTATTGACTATTGCAATTCGTCGGGTGTGTGCTATATAATTAAGCAACAAGACTAATCAATAATCAATAATCAATAATCAATAATTAGTAATCAATTTCTGGCATTAACTCCAAAATTCGGCTAAGCATGTATCGTGGCCGTTTTGGAAGGGCTATGCCCAAACTTTCTTTTAAACGCCTTGCTAAATGTAAAAATATCAGGAAACCCACACTGATTGGCAATTTCCGAGACGGGCGCCTCTTTCTTTTGCAAGAATTTCCTAGCGTAATCAAGCCTCTTGGTCAATAAATATTGATACGGCGAGCAACCAAAGGCCTGTTTAAAAGAGCGAAAAAAATGAAACTCCGACATGTTGCTTAATCTTGCAACGCTCTTTATATCGGGATTGGTCAAAAAGCATTCATCGATAAAGCTCTTGCCATAGAGTAACCGCCTCAAAATTTCCTTTCGCGTGCTCGCTTTCAGCGCTTGAAGATTGCTTAACCATTGAAAATGCCTGAATTGGTATCTTATCACCAGCATCACTACATCGAAAAACCAATCGTCGTCTACTATCGAATGTTTTGGAACGGACCGCCTCAATGATTCTGAAAGTGAAAATAATTTCTGCCCCAACAGGTTTTGATTTCCGTGATAAACGCTGTCGAGGAAATATGGATAGTCGAAGTGCGCGGTGCTAAACTCGTTTATTTCATTCCTGGCCTCGGCCTTGAACGCCTGATAAGCGTCGCTTAACGAGGCACCGGATATGTTAATCCACAAGCTTTTGGTAACATCGTTGCCTTTAATAGTACATTCCACAGCAGGCTGCTTTGCCGCAACGATAAAATGATTGCTTTGAATACTATGCCCCACTCCATCTACCATAAAATATGCGCTCCCTTCCAGGACATATCGTATGCTTAAGGTTGTAAAAGCATTATTTGCATACCAGTTTTTCAATTCGACATACGACACCAGATCAACATCATTTAGTTCATCCAGTATCGTTTTGGTCTGTTCATTGATGCATAGTACTGTTTTCATATGCCACTAATAAGGTTTGATTTGCCTGATGATGAGCAGGATATCCCGTGAGCAGATACTATGTAAGGAACACCAAATGAATGGACTTCGTTGCGCGAAAAAAAAAGCCTGGATTAAAAATCCCCCAAAACGGGGGATATAAAAAACAAAAATCCCCCAATTTGGGGGAGTATACAGCAAAGCCTGCAGCCAACCTGCTTAAATCAATTTATTTTCCTTTGCCGTTTTAATGGCCTCGGCCTTTGAATTTACATTGAGCTTTGCATAAATATTTTTGATGTGCGTCTTCACCGTTTCGGAGTCAATAAACAATTCCCGCGCAATCATGGTCCCGCTTTTGCCATTTGAAATATGTTCAAGAATTTCCTGCTCCCTTTTGGACAATGGCGAGTTCTTATTCCGCTGGAACGAACCGATTACCAACCGCGCCACGCTGGGGCTCATGGGGCCTCCCCCGGCCATTACTTCGCGAATCGCCTCTATCGTCTTACTGGTTGGCGAATTCTTTGTCAGGTAACCAACCGCGCCCCGCGAAAGCGCTTTAAACACTACCTCCGGATCTTCATACGACGTTAGCATAATGATGTGTGAGCCGGGAAGGGTTTTCTTTATCTCTCCAATAGCATCCAATCCACTCATTCCTGACAACGATATATCCAATAGGAAAACATCAGCTGAATCCTTTGTAAGATGATGGATGGCAGATTCTGCCGAAGAGTAGCTGGCCGCAATTACAAACCCGTCCACACTGCTTAACAAATAAGCATAGCCATCTCTTATGGTTTGATCGTCTTCGATGATGACGATCTTTATAACATTTGCCATACGGTCAAATTTATGCTGATAAAGGGTCAGGGCTTTCTGTCCGCCATGATCCTGAATTGTAACACGATCTCAGTACCGGCGCCTTTCTGGCTGATTACTTTAACATCGGCATTGAGGTACTCTGCCCGTTGCCGCATATTTACAAGGCCATTGCCATTCTGATCGGTCTCTGCGTCAAACCCTTTGCCATTGTCCCTGATAACAAGCTGCACAAAGTTAGAGCGCGGGATACTTACTTCCACAGAAGCGATAGTACCTCCGGAATGCTTCAGAATATTAGTGAGGGCCTCTTTGCAGATCATAATGATATTCCTGGCATTGTCCATTTGCAGGTAGCAATTTTTTAGCTGCTCGCTAATGTGCATCGGCTGAAACTGGATTGTTGTATCATGAAAAAGGTCGATGGCAAAATCATTTACATAGGTCAACACGCTGTACAAATTATCGTTCTTGGGATTTAACGACCAAATAATGTCTTTTGTGCCCTGGTACAACAAACCTGCATTGTCCTGTATCTTTTTGGCAAGCGCCTGCGCATCATCATTAGCAGGCAATTTAGATTTCAGTATGTCGCTAAGCACCGTGATCCTCGCAAGTTTGTTTCCCATTTCATCGTGAAAATCTTCAGCCGTTTTCTTCCTGATCTTGCTTTGCTCTTCCATTCTCAGATTTTCAATCAGTATCCGCTGCCTTTTTCTATGCGACGCACGGACCTTATAAATGACGTATACGAGCAGCAACAAAACAGCCACCATGAGGGCCTTAAAGGCAGTGGTTTGATAAAATGCCGGCCTGATACTGAAGGGGTAACTGATCTCGTTCCCCATCTCTGCGCCAAATTCATCTATCATTTTCACATGGAAAACATAGTCGCCAGTTGGCAAAGATGTATATACCACGTTACGTAATTGTCCGGGCTTACTATAACCTTTATCGAGTCCCTTCAGAAAATAACTGTAGCGCACACTACTGGTCCTGTATGTCATCGCCTTAAACTCGAACCCAATATTATTTTTATCCCAGGTTAGCTGGGGATTGACAGGAATTGCATAAAATGGCGACCAACTTGAGCTATCGCTGTGGTTCCCGGGTAGTAACGGTTGTGAAAACAAGGTAACAGATTGAAGCACCAGTTTTGGGGGCAATTTTATATAGGATTCTTCCTTTGGATGATAACAAATTGCTCCGGTTACTGTTCCGAACCACACGCGATTGTCCTTCATTACTGCTATTGAATTTTGATTACACTCCAATCCGGTAAACCCCTGGTCCTTTCCGTAGTTAGTAATATGAATGGTATTGAAACCATCAGTAGAAGTGATCTTTGTTACGCTACGGCCAGTGCCGGCCCACAATTGACCGAGGTTGTCAAATGCCACACTGTAAATTAAGTTTGATGACAGGCCATCCTGCTCTGTCACCTGCCTGAATGTATTCTGCCTTCTCTCCCATATGAATAACCCGCTACCCTGTGTTCCGATAAATATATGATGCCCCCTCTTTGCCAGCGATAAGACCTGGCTATTCATCAACTTTTCGGGGAAATTGTATTTGCCGGGATAGTTTGTTGCAAGCAACCGGCGCGGAAATGTAGCATACAGAATAGTATCGCCGTTTAAAGAAAGGACAGCAGAAACCCCTTCTTTTACCGCTTCCATGGTTTTAATCGAACCGTTCTCGTATACATAACACCCGGAATTAGTGCCGATAAATATCTTATTGTTTTCCTCATAGATCGTTAAAACGGATTTGGGTTCGTTGGAAACTCTTTCAAGTTTGTTGCGTGCGTACTTCCAGACACCCATACCAAAAGTTCCTATCCACAATGCTCCATCTGATGATTTGTGTGAAACATAAATGTGCCTGACAGTATCAAGCGGGGTATTTCGCAACAAAGGGACCACTCGTTTCCCGTTAAATATGCCAAATTCATGTCCGTTTCCACCAAATGCAACATCAGTGTCGTTCATTGCTGTAATCGCGAATGTGCCGCGCATCAGGTATTCCGAAGTGTAATCGATGGATGTGAAAAGACCACCATTGTATCTGAATAAGCCCCTTCCATCGGTTGTTAACCATACGTTTCCCTCGATATCGGTTATAATGTGATTAACCCAGTTGCTGCAAAACCCGTTGCGCTGGTCGAGAAAAAACACCTCTTTGCCTGGTTTGATCTTATAAACTCCGGCATTTGTGCCAATCCAAATGTTTCCCTGTTTGTCGAAGTTCATACACCTGAAAGAAACATTTCTGTCTGGTTTAAACCAGGATTCCATCTTCTCTTTATCAGCATACTTTATTTTCAAATCATTATAAGTAAGAACCCAAATGTTCTTCAGGCTGTCAAAGTAAACCTGGTGTATTTGTTCATCTGGAGCGAGTTGATCCAACCTGGTCACCAGGATCCATTTTTCAGATTGCAGTTTATAGATTTCATCCCGGGCAGTCAGGAGACAGATGTCGTCGTCAACTGTAAACAAGCTGATAGCAGCGACATTTCCGATGGCTGAAGGATCCATTTTGGAAAACTTATTCTCCCGGAATACATAAACCGAACCATTTATTGAACACCAAATCGAACCACTGGCATCAGCGGCTATTTTTGCACGACGCCCCAGAACCGTTTCCGGCAAAACGAACGACCTGACCTTGTTGTTCCTGATAAGGTACAACCGGGTATGGGAGATGCCCCATAAGTTCTGCTGCTTGTCTATTGCTATTCTTATAACATAGGTGTCGACAAGCCCATTTTCCGAAGAAAAGGTGGTGAAAGTCTGTCCGTCAAACCGCGATATGCCGACACTGGTCGTTATCCATAAATGGCGGTCCTCGTCTTGCAGAATATGTACTGCCTGCGACTGGGGCAACCCCGCATCGACGTTATAGGAAACAAAATGATGGTTTTGAGAAAATGCGCTAACCTGCATTAACAATACCACATACAAAGCAGCCAGTCGCACCATTATGGAGATTGTTTAACATTAGCTATTTTCCTCCTGCTTCACAGCGATCTCACCCAGTTTTCTATTAATGCAGATACAGAAAAGATCTTATTCTTCATATTTCTCTGATCGAAAGCATCTTTTTGACTATCAAAAAAATTGAGACTGTGGTCCATTTGCGCTACCATTTCCAGCTTAACCGGGATTTTCCTGGAAAGCAAATGATCCTTAATGATCCAATGGTCCTCTGGTGACATTACCCAATCGTATTCACCATAAAAAAGTAAAACCGGAACATTCACTTTTGCCCAGTGTTTCAGCAGCTCCAGGTCCTGTAACTGCTGAAAATAACGCATATGCCTTCCATATTGGTGATGATCGCCGCCATAATTGGCCCGCCACAATTTTGCCAGCGCCGTATCGCTTTTGACAATGTCCGCGGGAGATTTCTTTTCAACGAGAAACTGGTAGTAAAATCTTGTCCAGCCGGCAATTAATGCATCGATCATGGAAGGATCTGTTCCGGAGAGCATTGCTCTCCTTCTTTCATGATCGATCATGTGTTCGTACCAGGTCTTTACAAAGCCGCCGGTACAGATGATGCCTTTAAAATTATACTGTGCGGCAACCATGGGCGCATATGCGGCGCCGGTACTTATACCGAGCAGGATCACATTAGTTTTGTCGATAAAAGGATATTTTTCGAGTACGGACAAGCCCTCTACATAATTGTTCACATCGGTATGAAAATCAGTTACTGAAATATCTGGTCCTTCGCTGTCGCCGGTCCCCTGCTTTTCAATTCTTACCAATACATATTTTTTGCTTAGATCTTCGAAAAGACCCCCAAGCCCATTCGCCATGCTTTCTACAGGCGCCGCGGATAGCCAGGACAGTAAATAAAGCGTTGTATGGGGCTGGGATACATTTTTCGGTTTGGTTACGATCAATCTTAACCTGATGCCTTTGGAATTGGTGAATTGGGAATAAATAACGTCGACGCCCGACGGATTTTCCATCGGAAGGCTTTTCAATACGATCGTCTTGTTCACGATCGTGTCCTTCCTCCTTACTTCGAAGGTCACGCGCTGACCACCACGAAACCCTCGGGTGATTTGCCCCCATTGCAGCATACTGGTCAAGGCTGTGTTGTTGACCTTCACGATCAAGTCGTTCACACGGAAATCATTATCCTTCAATTGACTAACCGGTGCAAGACCCGTAATCAGCACACCCCTGGTCTCGGAAGGCGAAAAATTAAAGCTCGCGCCTAACGTAACCCTGCGGGCAAGCGTATCCGCAGCAAGGCCTACACTGCCGTAATGGACAAGCAGCATGCAAACGAACAATCGTTGAAACATACTTAATAATTGAACAATACAAATGTAAATTTCGACATACCAAGTAACCCTTCGCCTATATAATTAGCAGTTTCTGACAAGCAAAAATACGGCGCTACCACAAAGAACGATGCGGAACTTATTGCTCCGCATCGTTCATCGGTTTATTTCCCAACCATCATTTGCCCGGCTGTGGAAACTTGCGTTCAAAATCTATCAAGGCATTGATATCATTTTTCATGCGTCCATTACCGGCGCCGGTCACTAGCGGACTGCAATTCCAACCGGTGTAGAATGTTTTCTTAGCGGGATCGCTGGTGTCAATATAAGAATATACCAGGCCATTGCTTTCCAGCACATAGTTATTATACTGCCAGCTTTCAATCGGCACAGTTTGATCGGGGTGTGGGGAGCCGGGAACATATTGCCCAAGTACTACTTCCGTGATCTGGTGATGGATTGGGAAGTGAAAGAGGTCAAGGTATTCCAGCAGGGCATGCGGGAAATTCACAAAATGCGGTGGCATCATATCCCCGACAGGTTTACTATAATCATATTTAAAATTCATTCTGAAAGATCCGGCAGTATCCCCGGTTTGTGCCCTGACCAGGTTGCCGTGCATATCGTACAGGAACTTGAACTTGCGGAACGTTGTCGAGGTAGCGGGTGAAATCCTGCTGAGGCTAATGATTTCATCGAGGCGGTCGCCCATATAGAAATAATAAGATGTGTCGATGAATGTGGGCTGGCCAGGTCCTGCATTGTACCTGAAATAAGATGCGAGCGGCCTGCCTGTACCATCAACGGTCACTCGCATAACCAGCTGGTCTCTCAAAACATCCCGGAGCATTACCTGGTTATTATTGTGGTAAGTGACCTCGCCCCACTCGATCATCACCATAAAATTGGTGTACATTTTAAAGTCTGTTCCCAGGTTCGCTTTCAGATAGCTAACCTTGCCATCGGTGCCAAACCATTTTTGCATCAACGTTCTCCAGTGGCGCGTGCCATCTGGCATGTCCACCACAACTCCCAGCACTTCTGCCTTGCATCCGTGATCGGAGCCTGCCGCCGGAGCAACCAGTTCATCCGCCTGTGGCTCGTGTAATTGTTTTTGACAACTGAAAAGGAAGAGAGCAATCGCGAGAATACAAATGCTGTTAAGGTAAGGTCGAATTGTTTTCATACCAGCCGATTTAGAAGTTATAGAGGCTGGAAGGATCCGAAGGGGATACAATGAAGGAATACTAAGTTACGTAAATTAATATGGAACCTATGGCAAGGGGGGGTGTAAAAACTTTAAGCTACAGCCCGCTAAGGGCCAGCCACATGCCTGGCGTCTAAAATACGCATCCTATAGTCGTCACCGCGCTGCCGCTATGGAAAAGCGGTGTAGTTTTACCTGATATGGGTTCTTCCAGCCAGCGTTCCGATCAGCTGCAGCAGAAGGTGTTCAAGCCTTAAAATAATATAAGACATGGATTACCTGAAATTGGTAGATATATTAGGCACGGCAGCATTTGCCGTTTCCGGCGTTCTGGCTGCAATAGAAAAAAAACTTGACCTGTTCGGCGTATTCGTTATTGCCTTTGTTACTGCAATGGGCGGAGGCACCTTGCGCGACGTACTGATCGGCGATGTGCCGGTAAGTTGGATGCGCCATCCTGAATACGGGCTAATCATTTTTATCAGTGCCGTGGTAGCGATGCTATTCACCAACATCATCAATAATTTTCAAAAGACCTTATTGGTTTTTGATGGGTTAGGGCTAGGCTTTTTTACTGTGTTTGGATTGCAAAAGGGGCTGGCTTTGGGCCTCCATCCCGCTATTTGCATCTTACTAGGCACCATCACAGCTTGCTTTGGCGGGGTAATCCGCGATATTCTGTTAAATACCATTCCGCTGCTCTTTCGCAAAAAAGAGATCTACGCCACCGCCTGCATTTTCGGAGGCGTGGTGTACTTTCTGTTACTGGGCACGGGCCTTTCCAACCTGCCGGCAGATATTATTTGCATTGCAGTAATCGTGATAATCCGGCTGGTGGCCCTAAAATATAATTGGAGCCTGCCTACTATTCACAGTAAATCAAAAACCGATGGCAATACCTGAGTTGTTTTCGGCATTGCTTTGGTTTAAATTACTAACCGGCCAAACTATTGACCATGTTTATTGAAGCAGGGAATATTTTATTGATCGGATCGATCTTACTGCTCATCAGCGTCATCGCGGGCAAAACAACCAACAGGTTGGGCGTGCCTACGCTGATCTTCTTTTTGATAGTTGGCGTGTTGGCCGGTTCGGAAGGCATTGGAGGCATTCATTTTGACAATGCAGCCCTTACCCAGTTCATTGGAATAACAGCCCTGAACTTTATCCTTTTTTCAGGTGGTTTAGATACCCATTGGCAAAGTATAAAGCCTATACTTTGGAGAGGGATCGCGCTTTCTACGCTCGGTGTTTTTCTTACTGCCCTCTCTGTTGGCGTATTTGTCCATTATGCTTTTGGCTTCACGCTGCTGGAAGGATTGCTTTTAGGGTCGATCGTATCGGCCACGGATGCCGCGGCGGTGTTCTCTATCCTTCGTAACAAAGGAATTGGGTTAAAGGGTTATTTGCGTCCCGTGCTGGAACTTGAAAGCGGTAGCAACGACCCGATGGCTTATTTTCTCACCATTACCCTTACCTATCTTGTAGCGAGCGGCGATATTGGCGTTAGTGCGCTGATCATTGACTTTTTTAAGGAATTTATTTTAGGCGGGGCCATTGGCTTTTTAATGGGAAGAGGCAGCGTGTGGCTGGTGAACAACATAAAACTTGAAGCGGAAGGTTTATACCCGGTACTTACATTAGGGCTTGCCATGTTTACGTATTCCGCTGCACATTTTGTTGGCGGCAACGGCTTTTTGGCTATTTATCTCTGTGCAGTCATCATGGGCAACAGTAATATGGTACATAGAAGAAGCCTGATAAAATTCTATGAAGGCCAGGCCTGGCTTATGCAGATCATCCTGTTCCTGACGCTTGGCTTGCTTGTTTTTCCTTCCAGGATCGTACCGCTGGTAGGCATGGGACTGCTGATTTCAGCCTTTTTGATATTTGTGGCACGCCCTATTGGCGTTTTTGCCGCGCTTTCTTTCTTCCGGTCTAATATCCGCAGTAAATTGTTCGTTTCCTGGGTAGGATTGCGAGGGAGCGTGCCGATCGTGTTTGCAACGTACCCCCTGCTTGCAGGGATACCCAAAGCAGAACTCATATTCAACCTGGTATTTTTTATTTCGGTTACGTCTGTACTGCTTCAAGGCACTACACTTTCTTATGTTGCCCGCCTGCTGCATGTGTCTGTACCTGCAAGGGTTAAACGAAGGACAGGATTAGATTTTGAATTCACAGATAACATTAAGTCTGAGATGAAGGAGGTTGTGCTTACGGAAAGTTCCAAAGCCGTTGGAAAAAGGATCTTTGAACTTGGTATTCCGGCGATGGTAAATATTATGGCCATTAAAAGAGGCGATGCTTTTATAGCCCCGAACGGCTCTACCAAGCTGGCGGGTAACGATATTCTGTATGTGCTTGCCGAAGATGAAAACGCACTTGAATTGCTTCGCGGGTCTTTAGATACACCAATATGAAGCAACTGCTTAACGCATCAGGCTCATCCTTAGCTGCAGTTCCTGTCCAATTAAAAAAGCATACCATCCATAGCTGCAATGTGTAAGCGCAGCACATGGGTTTTGAAAAACAATGCCTTAGAGATGGTATATCGTTTGCAGCAAATAGCTTATCCTTAGCCGAGTTTCCAGAGAATTGAATCCCCCCGTTTTGCATATCTGCATCCTTGGAAATGATGCCTGCAAGCTTTGAGAAAGCTCTAACTTAAATTTCTTACCGCAAAACAGAAGATCATGGTGAATTCACAACCTACAGAAAACATCACATCAGGAGAACACGTTTCTTATTGGATAGATTCCGTGCGGCCATTGTCGTTTGAGACGTTGAACCAGGATATCACAACAGATGTCCTGGTCATAGGCGCAGGCATTGCCGGATTAACTACGGGATACTGCCTGGCAGCATCCGGGCGACAAGTAGTGATCATCGACGATGGACTTATTGCAAGCGGCGAGAGCGGCAGAACCACGGCGCACCTGACGAATGCATTAGACGACAGGTACTTTACGCTCGAGAAACTGTTTGGGGCAGACAAAACAAAACTAGCGGCACAAAGCCACACAGCCGCGGTGGATTGGATGGAGAACACCATCCAAAAAGAAAATATCCAATGCGATTTTATGCGCGTGGATGGTTACCTGTTCCTTCACCCCACAGACACGGCCGAATCGCTGGACAAAGAACTGGAAGCGTCCCGCAAGGCAGGATTGTCAACCGAAATGCTGGATTCCATTCCAGGTATTGCCAGCGAAAACGGACGTTGCATTCGCTTTCCGCGCCAGGGGCAATTTCACATTATGAAATACCTGAACGGACTTGCCGGGGCTATTGTGAAAAAAGGAGGAAAGATATATACCAATACGCACGCCAGTAAGATCAACAAAGACGGAGCTGTGGCGAATGGATACAACATCCGGGCTTTATACATCGTCGTAGCAACCAATACGCCGGTGAACGACCGGGTTACGATGCATACCAAACAATTCCCTTATCGCACGTATGTGATCGGGGCCACCATCCCCAAAGGCCAGTTGCAACCAGCTTTGTGGTGGGACACCGGCGACCAGGAATCCAAATGGATCACTTATCCTTATCACTATTTCAGGCTGCAGCCATATAATGAGCAATTTGATCTTTTAATTGCGGGTGGGGAGGATCATAAAACAGGTCAGGCAGACGCTGAAGATATTCCCGAAGAAGAACGCTACAAAAGATTGATAGACTGGACCAGGAAAAGATTCCCGGCCATGCAGGAAATTGCATACCGCTGGTCAGGACAGGTAATGGAACCACTGGATTCATTGGCATTCATTGGAAAAAATCCGGGAGATGACAATATTTATATCATCACGGGTGATTCAGGGAACGGTATGACGCATGGCACGCTTGGGGGCCTGATCATTACCGATTTGATCAATATGAAAGAAAATCCCTGGGCGGATATTTACAAACCCACACGCATCCCATTAAAAGTAGCAGGCAACTACCTGAAAGAAGCACTGAACATGGCCGGCCAGTATGCAGACTGGATCTCAAAAGAAGATATTGAATCCGTTGACGAGTTGAATAATGACGAGGGTGGCATAGTAAGCTCAGGCCTTCGAAAATTTGCCGTGTATAAAGATCGGCAAGGAGAACTTCATGTTTTTAATGCAACCTGCACGCACCTGGGATGCGTAGTGCATTGGAACGGCGATGAAAAAACATTTGACTGCCCCTGCCACGGCTCACGATTTGCCAAAGATGGGAAAGTGATCAACGGTCCCGCTATCGATGATTTGAAAATTGTGGAGGTAAAAGACGCGATCACCCACTAAAAGCAGCCATTAAGGGTAAACACTTATACGGGACATACAATTTATGTTATAGTTCACGTTTAATATAACGGGCTCTTGTATTGAGGCGAACCCTATCACTAAACCCCTACAGTCCAATGAAAACCACACCCGTGAAGACCGGCATGCTATTCCTTGCCCAGACAAAAACAGTAAGGAAATGGGTGCTGGCTGGCTGCCTTCTCCTGGCATTTTCGGGGATAGCTGCATCGTTCTGGTATAATGAACTGGTGTATACCTTGCCTACCGCAAAGCCGGCAAATTACCGCGACGTAAAGCCAGGCACATTTCTCGATATTTCTCAAAAATTATCAGCCGATCCCGAAAAACCATTGTTCCTTCATTTCTTCAACCCCGACTGTCCCTGCTCCCGCTTTAATATGCAATATTTCAAATCGCTCGTAAAAAAGTATGGCGACAAAGTAGATTTTCAAATTGTGGCGCTGGTGAGCAATGAGGGTTATACGGCCGAGAGGATACAGGATAAATTTGGCCTCGACATCCCCGTTTCATTTGATTCACTACTGGCGGCTTCCTGTGGCGTTTACTCCACCCCACAAGCAGTTATCATCGATCAAAACAAATTATTCTTCCGGGGGAACTATAACAAGAGCCGCTATTGTTCGGACCCTAAAACAAATTATGCCGAGCATGCAATCGATTCGTTGCTGCTTCAAAAATATCAACTCAATTTCGACCAGTCCGCATTCCGTGCGTATGGCTGTGAACTCCCTACACAGTGTAAAAACTAGCTATGTTAACCCCATCCCCTAAACCCCAGGCAGCTCAGGCAAAGCATCTTGACAGTTTATTGTTACAAGGAAAACTCGCCTCGGACCGTGTCATCAACTATTTCCTTGCAGCTTATTTTTTCGCAGGGCTATTGCTTGCACTGTTTTACGATACCTGGTCGGTTGCCATTGGAGTAGGCAGCCTGTCGTTGCTTGCATACTATGCCGCTAAATGGATCATGCCCGATTCAAACGTGTACCAGTATGTGCTTAGCGCCGTGCTGGGAATATTCATGGCCCAATATATTTACCAGATGCATGGCATGTTCGAAATGCATTTTGTGGCCTTTATCAGCAGCGCCGTACTCATTACCTATCAAAACTGGAAGTTGCAGATCCCCATCACCATTGTTGTAGTTGTTCACCATGCGCTGTTCGGGTATCTACAGTTCATTGGCTTTGAAGAAATTTATTTTACCAAGCTCGAATACATGGACCTGCAAACTTTTATAATACATGTATTGCTGGCGGCGGTCATCTTCTTCATTTGCGGGTTGTGGGCCCACCACTTCAAGCAATATAAAATTGCGCACACTAACCAAACCTATGAGCTTGGATTGCTGCAAGAAAAAGAAGCGCACACAGAAGAAAGGAAGATACTGGAGGAACAGGTTGCACTGGAAAGAGCGATGAAGCAAAAAGCCATTACCGAAGCCGTGCTTACCGCGCAGGAAAACGAGCGGACAGAGATCGGCAGGGAATTGCATGACAATGTAAACCAGATATTGGCGGCGGCTCGCCTGTACATTGAAATGGCAAGGAAAGATAAAGAGGGCGACGACTCGCTGTTGGCAAGATCGGCCACTTACACCCAGTCGGCCATAGAAGAAATAAGGAAACTCGCAAAAGCCCTAATCACTCCCCTGATCAAGGACACCGGGCTGATAGATCCCATCAAAGGACTTATCGAGGATATCATGGCCGTGCACCCGATAGAAATCGAGCTGACCGTAACATGTCTTGATGAAGACCTGTTTAATGAGAAGTTCAAACTAAACCTTTTCAGAATTATACAAGAGCAAATCAATAACACACTAAAACACGCAAACGCCAGCAAAATAAAAATAGACTTTACCCAAAGCGGAGGGCAGCTATTTATTGTCATTACAGATAACGGCATTGGGTTCGACACTTCAAAACGAAAGAAAGGCGTGGGCCTCATCAATATTACGAGCAGGGTTGAACTATACAAAGGCAACGTAATTATCAATTCTAAGCCGGGCGAAGGTTGCAACATGGCGATTTGTTTTTCAATGGCAGAATTGTCAAGGCAGAAAGCCTTGAATAAAGACACGCCCGATAGCGAAGCACCATCAAATTTTACTGCCATGGAAGCTATACCCGCCTTTCAAAATAAAGGCCGGGCATAGATCAGTTTCAAGCAATCAGACGGTAAAAATGCGACAGTGGATGAATAATCTTCTGATTTGAAACAAAATTCAATTTTGTTTGCAGAACTGCATTTACTTTAGCCAAAACAATTAAGATGGAAACCCAATACAGCTACGTAACAAAGCTTGACGTCAAGTTCGAGCAACTCGAGTTGATCGACGTAAATAAAATGGTGGAGGAATGTACCGACAAATGGTTCAACCAAACACTTACTAAAGTAAATGACAGTGTAGTCAGGGTTGGCATTATTGAAGGTGAATATCACTGGCATAAACACGACAAGGACGATGAATTTTTCTTCGTCCTGAGTGGCAAACTTTATATAGACATGGAAGATAGAACGGTGGAATTAGGGCCTAACCAGGGATTTACAGTTACTAAGGGCGTTGTTCATAAAACCAGAGCGCCAAAGAAAACGGTGATACTGATGGTGGAAAACCAGGACATCATTCCTACGGGTGATTGATTTCGTATGTATACCATTACCCCATACGAAGCCCGCTATAAAGACAAGGTAGCAAACCTCGTTCTCGCCATCCAACAAAAAGAATTTAATCTCCCCGTTACCCTGGAAGGCCAACCGGATTTATGCAACCCTGAAACTTTTTACAAAAACGGGCAAAGCTGCTTTTGGCTGGCGGTTGAGAAGGAAAATGTAATTGGGTCTATCGGGCTATTAGACATAGACAATGGCCAGGGGGTCATCAGGAAAATGTTCGTGGAAAAATCAAACAGGGGAAAGGATAAAGCGGTTGCCCAAAATCTTTACAATACACTGGAACAGCATTGCAAAAACAATCATATCAATGAACTGTTCCTCGGCACTATAAATGTTTTGCAGGCGGCGCAGCATTTTTACATACGCAATGGGTTCCAGGTAGTCCGGAAAGACCTGCTGCCCGGAACCTTTCCGGTGATGTCGGTAGATGACCTGTTCTTTCGAAAACTGCTTCAATAGATCTTGCAACACATTCACCCGGGGTTAACATTTATTGCATTACATTTGCGCATTGAGCCGAAGTTTCACTTCGGCTTTTTAATTCAAAAATCATTGAATGCTCCTGAAGATCCTTACCGTAGCCGGCCTCGCAAGTTTTGAAATATATGCCGCCATACCTGCGGGTTTCGCGTTTGATCTGTCACCGTGGACCATATTCCTCGCAAGCTTAGGCGGAGGGTTGGCGGGAGTATTTGTCGCCGCATTCCTGGGAGACAGGATCAGGAAACTATTTCCGAAAAAGAAAAAGCCCGCTCACTCAGAAAAACCCAAACCGGGCCTTGCGCAACGCATATGGCTTAAGTATGGCATCATCGGTTTAGGTTTCGTTGGCACTATGACGGTAGGAGCGCCTGCAAGCATTGCGGTAGGTGTTGGCTTTAATGCGCCGTTGAAGAAGCTGATCACCTGGTGTTGCATTGGCGTCATTGTACGATGCGCGCTGTTTACCACCATCGGGTATTATGGCGTGAAGATGGTAGTATAATATCAATCACAAAACGTACGGCTTGTATTATCCAAACATCAAATCCTGATACGGCCGGTAATCCCATAGGTCCGCGGATTGCCCAAATGAGCGCCGCCAAAATCATATGCATAGTCGATGTACCTGGTGTCTGTAGCATTTCTTGCCCAGAACATCAATTTGTATCGTTTTATAGCAAAACCAGCGTTTAGGTTCAGCAAATGGTAGGGTCCCTGGTAAAAATTGTTCGCAAGGTCAAAATACTGGGAGCCGAAATAAAACCATTCAGCTCTTATGATGAATTTTACCTGCGGATTAATGGAAAAATCATACTGAGCAGCCAGCATGGATGTGATTTCGGGTGTAAACACCTGCCTGTTACCGCTGAAGTTTTTCTCTTCGCCCTGGTATGACAGCCTAAGTGCTTTATAAGTGGCATCAATATACCCTATATTATACGTTAGCTGCAAACCCTTGGTGGGCGCGGATAACAATTCAACTTCAATTCCCTTGCTGATTAATTCACCGGAATTACGGGTAATGGTTATAGCATCGGGAAGCACCAGGGTAGGCACCTGCACATTATCAGCTTTGATAAAAAAAGCCGCAACATTTGCATCCAGCCGGTGATTGAACATACTGGCCTTTACGCCAATTTCAAAATTATTACTGTATTCAGGTTGGTATGGATAAAGCGGTATCTGCGAGGGATCGGGTGATAACTGGGTTAAACCTCCAGCTCTGTAACCGCGGCCGTAGTTGCAATAAAAATTGACATGCTGGTTGAGACGAAAAAGAAGTCCTGCCCTTGGGGAAACTGCCTGGAGGCTCACTGCCGCCGCAGTATCCGGCACGAGCATAAATGCAGGATCGGGATCGGGATCTTTTTGGTATTCGCTTAGGATGGACAACCTCTTTCTCTCCCAATCATACCTTAATCCAACAAACAATTCAAATTTCCTGGACACTGAATACATTGCTTGTCCATAAAAAGAAAACCCATAATTTTTTGCGGCAGTTGTATTGATGACGGAGAACAACGAATCCGGTGCGCCCGCAAGCATCGCGTCTTTTCCAAAACGCGTTGCCTGCTTTACCGGGTTTTCCTGCACGAACAAATAACTACCGCCAACCCATTTTAACCTGCCGCGGGCCGAAGGAGGGGAAGCTAATTTAAACTCCTGTGTTATTGCCTTTGAAATATTGTACTTGCGGCCATAATTATTGAATATTGCAACTGCATCCAATGCCGAAAAGTCGGCATCGATGGCCTTATCGTAAAACCGGTAATTGCGCTGGTAAGCAGTCTGGGATTCAACATTAATAGTACGGCCCATGTAGCCAATGGACAGGGATGCATTCGCAACATTGTCTGTCATTTCTGCCACGGCATTCTGTTCCAGCTTAAACGGTTCTTCAAATGCCTGTTGCACTCCGAATACGAGCGGAAACGCACCGTTATTCCTCGCAAGCTGGTGTTTTATGTTCAGCGCTATTTTCCATTTTGCGCCGGGCAAATATTTTAAAAAATAATTGCCGGTGAACGTTCGTTGCCGGTCGAAAGAAGATCCATCGAACTCGTTCGTGTAATAACCATTGCGTGTATTAAAAACCGCGGCTATGCCTGCGCGTAATTTGTTATGTGCTAAAGGAAACTGCCAGACCGTGGAATAACGCTGCAATCCGTAATTGCCAATGCCTGCTTCCACAGTGCCAGTGAACTTATCGCCGGGCTGCCTGGTGATAATGTTAATGATTCCACCCATTGCATTCCTGCCATACAGTGTACCCTGCGGACCTCGTAATATTTCAATCCGTTCGATATCGAGCAATTCAGCGATATAAGTGTCCAAAGAAAACTGGGCTACTCCATCGATATAAGTGGTTACCGCCGGATCGTAGGACGTAGATGAAATTCCCCTGATTGCAATTACATTTCTGTTATCGCCAGGATTGGAAACATATAAATTGGGAGCGATTCCGCTAAGCTCCCTGCTGTTCCATAAGCGGTATTGCTCTACTTGTACTGATGAAAGCACACTAAGGCTAAATGGGATATCGTGCAGCCGCTCTTCCTTCTTCTGAGCTGTAACTACCGCTTCGTCCAGGTACACCGACGCAAGTTTGAGTACAACGTCAACCGATAGGCTGGCCGTTGCATTCAATTCCTTTTGTTGCTCCGCAAAGCCTATAGCAGATATCTCCGCTATATAAACGCCTGCAGGAATATTGTTGATTTTAAATTTCCCTTCATGGTCCGAGGCGGTCGCGTAATACGTATTCAGCAAACGAACAGAAGCATATTTTACCGGGATGCCGGCTGGGTCTGTTATTTTGCCGCTGATGGTGATGGAGTGCTGTGCCAGCGAGGCATTGAATACAAAAAAGAACAGGCAAGCCAATACTGGCTTCAGCTTTACAAAGCGCATACAACCTATTTTAGTAATGCTTCCAGGCGCGCAGGAATTTTGAAATATCCCTTAGGTCTTTTTTCGAGATTTCATTTTTCTTAAAAGCCGGCATTACACCCAGACCATGCCGCATCTGGAATCTTTTTATGAACTGCGGTGCAGGATTTGAATTGATCGCCGGGCCAAGTCCGGCCTCGCCCCCGGGGTGGCATTTGTCGCAATGCATCATGTACATCCTTTCACCATTTGCAACGCGTGCATTGGCAGGAACAAATTGCTTTCCCTTTATGGCCTCTGCCTTTCTTGAGGCGCAGGATTGTATAACCACAACGAAAAGAAACACGCTTAATATCATGCAGGCGAGGCCAACAATTGTTTTCATATACCCTCCCTTGTTATTTTCCAAATAACACCAGTGCCCGTTTGCGGTTGCGGTCCCTTATCGGTCATCTTCATTATCCCGAAATCCACAACATACAGGACTTGTCCTGAAGGATCGAATTTTACAGACACAGGCCGTTCCAAACCGCCATGGCCAAGCCAGCTTGCGGGGCCATTACGCTTACCTCTATTCACTGCAAAATCCCTGATCACTCCGTTGGATACATCAACACGTACTATTTTAAATCCTACCGGCCTTAATACTTTCCCTACTCCAGGGGACATGTCGCCAAATTGTGCCACAAAGGCTTGCCCCTGGTAGCCAAAAGAATTATTTGTCGAAAAATCAAGTCCGTTTGATGAAGAATGCACGCCAAATATGGCGACAGGAGCCGGTGGCGTATTAGGATAATTCTGCAAAACAGGCTTTACCGGCGACCTGCTAGGAACTTTGAATTCCTCATCTGATCTGATAGGCTTGCCCGCTGAAAAATCCGGCCATCCATACCACATGCCCTGCCGCACCTCCCATAACACGTCGCCCGTTCCCCAAACGGGCCTGCTGCCCCTGTCGTCGTATCCATTTTCCGTAACGTATAATTTTCCATCGGCAGAAAAAGCCAGTCCAAAAGGGTTTCTGAAGCCCCAGGCTACGAGCTCCGGTTTGCCACCCTCCAAGGGTACGCGCATAACAGCTCCTGTACAGGGCAGCGCGCCTTTAATAACCTCGCCCGCAGTTGTAGATTTTCCAAAAGCTGAATAAGCACCGGTGGTTGCTTTGTCGTTGGCATCGGGAGTGAGCACATTTTCAGATTCATAGTTCTGGCCGGTGAGTGTTATATCGGCGCAGGGAATATCATGAAAATCCGGTTTTCGTAACAGCCAACCGAACTGGGCGTTGTCGCCACCTACCACGGCGGAATTAGTAGCAGTACCCTGGCCGAAATAAACATAGCCATCGCGTATAACCGGGCCATTGGTATGGTGATCGCCCACGCTGGGCAGATTATCAATGATTGATTTGATTTCACCAGTGGTTGATATCCGCAGTATCTTTCCTCCTTCCGCTTGCCCTCCCTCTGCAACATAGAAAGATCCATTGTGAAAGGTAATGCCCGTCCAGGGTCCATTCCTGGCCCCCTTTGCAACGACAGTTTGCTTTCCCTGCGCATCGATGCGTATCAATTTCGGTTCTCCCCACACTTCACCATAGGAATAACCCGTCTCTATTACGTGCAGTTGCCCCTGCGCATCGAAAGCAACAGCGCTTGGAAAGGTGAAACCGGAAGCCACTAATTCGATTTTATAACCGGGCGGCAAGGCTACATCGGAAGCGTTAAGTGTCCGTTGATTGACTGTTGAGATTTCTCCTCCCCCTTTGGAAGATCTTAATCGGTAACATCCTGGCAGGCTGATGAGTATAGCAACCACCAGGAGGAAAATGCAGTATTTGCGCATATAGCAGGTTGTGAAAAAAATTCGCACAAACTATATGCCACCCCAATATGTACGAAGGTTCTTAATTAAATCCCTAATGTTATGTCGAGATAATAGCCGCGCACACCGATGACCCACAGTGGGTGTGTATCCAATGAAACGTTGATGCCCCGCTGCTGCAATAGTTCAAGCAGCTCTTTGTCCTTCATCTGGGGCCGCGATGCAAGAACAAACCCCGTGGCTGGCATAAGATAGTTTTTAATGGTCTTTCCTGAAGGTAGGAAGAGGCAAAGGCAGAAAATACGGGAATAACACCGTAGGTATACGGGTCTGATGCGAAAAGCAAGCAATCCAATTGGGCACAATTGTCATTTGCTTAATTTGCAAAAAAAATCAGGCATGAGCACCGTCAAAACGCAGGCTTTATTACTTGAATTGAATACAGAATACAAGGCTACCCGCAACTGCCTTGAAAGAGTCCCTGAAACCCTCTACGAATATAAACCGCATCCTAAATCGATGAACATGGGCTACCTCTGCCTGCTGGTGGCGGAAATTCCGTTGTGGATAAAACACATGGTCATCGATGGCGAAATAGACTTCGCAACTTTCAAACACATCTCACCTAAAACTACGGCCGAGCTGGTGGCGCATTTCGAAGACAATATGAAAGCAGCGCGTGAAGCACTGGAGGCCGCAACCGACGAGGCATTGGAGAAGGAAACTTTTACATTGAAGGCAAATGGCCAGGTATTGTACAGTTCGCATAAAATGGCGGATGTAGCCACTACACTGAATCACTGGGTGCATCACCGCGGACAACTAACAGTGTACATGCGGTTGAACGATATAGCCGTTCCCTCCATTTACGGGCCTTCGGCAGATGACAAAAGCTTTACGCCGCCATCATAATTTACTGCGCGTAAGCTTTCAATGCCTTCAATTCTTCGGCGATCTTGTTTTCCCAGATAACCTGCATCGTTCTATTGCGCGAAGAATTTGTTTCGATATCGTACAATTCATTGTACCGTCTCCTTTCGTCCCTGATCCTGTTAAAGATCATTTTAAAATCCGCCTCGATGGTTTTTGGATTGAACACGTATTCCTTAAAGGCTTTCCTTAGCTTCCTGGCATAGATTTCCGAAATATCAAAATGTCCTTGTTCGTGCGAGAGCACGGCGGAATCGGCTGTCTTGGTCCATGATTTTCTTTTTTCGAATACGCATTTTACGTTGATGAAATATGTAGAACTGTTATAGCTCAAAGAATATCCAATGTTCGCCACGGTAATGGCGACGTTCTCCGAGCTGCTGTCGGCTTGTCCTTTAAAATCTGCCCATTTCAGCTTGTAGTTGGGTTTCCAGGCAATAGTGTCCTGGCTGTAGCTTTTCGGGGCAACGGCAAGTAGGGATACAAGGAGTATCAGGGTAGTTAGTGGCTTCATGGCAAGTATCAAAGATAATTATTTTGGAACCCAGTAAAAAGTACCCATCTCCCGCAAGCTGCGCAGGAAGATGGGTAAGTATGTTGATGTACGCTTATTTTGTGTATTGTTAAGGTTGATTTATATTTAACCTATGCGAATCCCCTGCACCCCTACCAGCTTATTATTCACCGTGTTCATCGTTTGTTCGAGCCTCGTATCCTTTTCCCAGGAAAAACGATCGGTAAAAGACCTGATTGGTAAATGGGAAGGATTGGATGAAAGCAAACAAAAAGGCAGCCTGCATTTCCTCGACAGTAACAAAGTCGTTATCAGCATAGGCGGCCAGGATACGCCGCCCGTTACATATATAACTGACTTCTCGAAGGATCCTATCTGGTTCGACCTGGAAACGAGCGGTCCCGATGGTCAACGCATGCTCGCTAAAGGCCTTTTGCAATTCATCGATCAAAATACAATCAAATGGACTACCTCCTTCAGCGATAAGCGGCCTTCGAAAGAAGGCAGTGGCAAGGATGATACTTCCATTGTGCTGGAGCGCCAGCGTTCCAATTAATTTGGTGCATATTTCCTTTGTGGTAAGGTAATTCAACAAGTGCCAAGACCGTCCGGGTAAACTCCGCAATAAAATCAAACAAATTGTTCTTTATTTGCTTCACTAAATATTTTTGTTATGGCAAAGATGAATCCATACTTGAACTTTGACGGCAAGACCGAAGAAGCATTCAATTTTTACAAATCTGTTTTCGGAGGCGACTTCATGGGACCAATGCATAGAATGCGTGATATGCCCGGTGGCGACCAAATACCCGAAAACGAAAAGGACCGCATCATGCACGTTACACTGCCTATTGGCGATGGTGATCACCTGATGGGCTCGGACACCGTGCCATCCATGGGCCACAAACTGGTAGAAGGCAACAATGTGCAGATCTCCCTCCATCCCACCAGCCGCGAAGAAGCCGACCGCCTGTTCAATGGATTATCTGCCGGAGGAAAAGTGGAAATGCCAATGCAGGATACATTCTGGGGAGCTTATTTCGGGAGCTTTGAAGACAAGTTCGGTATTAAGTGGATGGTCAATTACCAACACAGCCAACAGTAAAAAACAAAACGGCCATCCCCTACGATGGCCGTTTTTCATAAAAGGAACTTGCAATTTAGAATGCCAGTGCGTTCTTTGCAGAAGCGAGCAACCTTACAGGCGTTTTCTTTACTGTAAACTCCAGGTCGTCCAGCGAATACGCATTCACCTCACCGGTGGTACGCAAACGGACTACCGATCCGTCCTGCACAAACACTTTAATTTCATCGCTGCGCAAAAAACCTTCGGTCTCTACGCGTGTATGTTGGCCCACGGTAATAGTTTCCAGGTCATTCACGATCACGTACACGGTTTCATTGGAAGACAGGTCTTTACCCGAATGAATGTTCATGGAACCGTTGAACACGGAAATGTTCAGTTTTTCAAATGCGTTCATGTCACCTTTTACCTCATTCTGCATGGAGCCGGCAGACATTAATACAATCTTCATGTGATCTCCGAAGGAGATGTTTTTCAGCTGTCCCGCGGATATTGTCACGCGGCCCGGCTCCTGGGCGTTAAGGGACACAATTCCGGCTGCGAGTACAATCAGCAGCACTACGATCTTTTTCATGTTTTTTTGAATTTCGATGGTTGATGAATGTTTATGACAGTGCAAAAATGCGCATGCATAAAGCTTTCAACTATTCCCTAAAGCGGGGAAAAGCATCACTCAAAAAAGCATGTGATATACAATGGCGGGTGTGAAAGGCCTCCATCAAGGATGGCCGGTAGTAAATGTTAAAGCTGTTAAGGTTTGATTTGTTTTACCAGTTTAGCTTTGTTGTCCCACAACTTAACCATGCCATCTGCATAGCTGCCCGTAATGATGGATTTGCCATCCTGGCTCCATGCTACGCCCCACAATACTTCGCCGCAGGTTCCGGTGTGCAGCAGCTTGCCGTCTTTTTGCCAGATCCGCAAAGCATCGCTGCCGGTAGCCAATAAGTTACCGTCGCGGCTCCATCGCAGGTTCCTTATCTCTTCGTGGTGGCCGTGCATGGTCTTCAACAATGTTCCATCTTCTTTCCAGAATTGCAGCAAGGTTGGCATGCCTTCGTTTTCATGTCCGTAATCGCCGCTGGCAAAAAATTTTCCGGAGGGATGCCATTTGACTGACAGCACACCGGTGTTTTCTTTCCTGTGCCGGAACATGCTCAGTTGGCGGCCCGAAGTATCGAACACGATGATCTCATCGCTGCCGGTCACAAAAATGTCTTTTGTAGGATGCCAGTCGATGGTCATGTACGTGCGAGCATTGTGTTTTTTGATCGAGCGTATGATGTTGCCCTGCTTATCCAACAACTGCACCACGCCTCTTCCGTCAGCCAAAGCCAGCATGTCGCCTGAGGGCTTCCAACTGATGCCCCGGCCGCCGGTCGTCAATCCCGGCACGGTCGTAAGCGTGCCCTTCTGTACGTCCAGGAGTTGAATGCCGGTCATGTTGGCAATGGCCAGCAGGTTTTCTTTGGGATGCCAGTGAAGGCCCTTGACCATGCTATTTGCCTTGTATGTTTTATACAAACTGTAATCGCCAGCCTTGAACAGCCAGATCGTGCTGTCGTCCCCACCGATGGCAATGTATTTTCCGTCGGCGCTCCAATCGGCCGACCAGATGCTTCGGGGACTGGCATTTGCGCCGGGATGTTTGCGGCCCGAGAAGGACACCATAGCGAAACTTATAATGATCGCGGCGGTCGTCCATTTTTTGCTGTTCATATATTAAAGTTTAGGGTTCCTGTTCTTCAGATAATCGCCCAATACCGCTCCCAATCCCACCAGCCCTGTGCTTAACACCAATATTACCGGGCTGCCGAGATTATTCAAACTGATAAGTATAGCAGGCAAAAATCCCGCAAGACTGAAACCAATCACGTATGCGCGGGATTGCCTGGATATCAGCTGCACTTTTGCCGCGATTACCGTGGCAATCAGTATTCCCCCAATCCCGCCCAATATCGCTCCCACAAATATTCCTTTCCAGGGTATCAATCCGTTGCCTAATACCGAGCCACTGAAAATCAAAACGCCCGTGATGATACAAATTAGCAAGAACAGCTTTATTTTTCGCATAACTGCGTATTAATTCCGTTGCAATGCTTTCCAGTTGCCGTTCATATCCCTATTGGGATCATATCCCTGTGTATTGCTCAGCAGGTATTCTCCGCGGTCGTTCACCCATGCATTGGTGTAACCCGATGGCAATTGCACCTGCGATTGACCATCGCTGTAACGGTCTACTCCGCGCATATAATCACTGAATTGATTATAGATGCGGTCGTTGGCCTGTTGCGACTGCTGGTAACTGGAACGTATATTCGAAATCATCTGGTCATTGGTCTGGCTGATAATGCGGCTGATATGACCGGCCTGGTAAATGCGCTGGTACACCTGGTCGGACAACAGCTGAATCACCTGCGCCAGCCGGTTGTAAAAGGGAAGGGTTAGTCTCGCGGAGGTTTTAGCGGTTAACGCGATCTTCCTGCATTCTTCCAATTTTCCCTTGGGCGCCCTGCACGAATACAAGCTCGTGCCTCCCCAAATGAGGCTGCGCATTTCGCCCATCACAGATGGTGTGCGCATATCTGCCACATCCAGCTGTCCATAAAATTCTTCTTCATATTCCCGGCCGTTTTCCTGGAATTCGATGCGTATGAAGCCGGCCTGTGAGGAACTGGTGACAGCAGAACCTTGTTGATAATTTGTTTGCGGCGGCGTATTGGACACCAGCTTTTCTTCTGCAACCCGGAACGAAAGTCCCTTGCGTTCGGCCTTGACGACTTCTCTCAATCCTGCAATCAATCCCGAAGGTGGAGGGTAACCGCTGCTGCCCGCGGGCCCCGTAGCCCATACCGATCGCACATCGGGATAAGATTGTATCATCATGCTGCCATCGCGGCTTTTGAATATTCCCTTATAACGAATGGGAACAGTGGCATCGTTGTATTCCCAATATAGCTGGTCCTGCGCCGTCCAGCCCTCGGGTATTAAATAGGTGCAGGCAACCATGCCTGTGCCCTGGCGGTCTATCACTTCGTGCTTTACAAATTTCATAACCTCGGCCTTGCGTTGTGGTGTTGATGAAGGTTGGTTGTTGTTCGATTGATTGGTGGTAACGTGCGGAGCTGGTGATTGTCCGCAGGCAGCCAGCAGGGCCAGCAAAAAAAGCCTGAATGCGGATTGCTGTTGCATAAAGTTGTTTTTGGCAGGAAGGGACCAGGCTTCTGCGGTGAATTAGTATGAATACCTAAGATAAGATAAAAAAGAATAAATTGGCGGCTGCCGTCAACAGCGGCTATCCTTAACAAACTTGCAATGAGGCGAAGGACATTTATAAAAAGGGCGGGAGCAGCGGGACTGATCGTGTTCGTTACACCTCCCGACATTGTTCAAACCTTCCGGGATCCATTGGAAGATGCATTTCTCAACCCTTCACATGGCGCTCAGCCGCAAACCTATTGGTTTTGGATGAATGGGAACGTCACACGTGAAGGCATTACCCTCGATTTGGAAGCAATGAAAAATGCGGGAGTCGGCGGCGTCTTCAATTTTGATGTAGGCACCGGCATTCCCAAGGGGCCTGTTGAATATCTAAGCAAGGAATGGTTGGAATTGAAAAAGCATGCCATCAGGGAAGCAGGCAGGCTGGGCCTGGAATTTACAATGCATAATTGCCCCGGGTGGTCTGCCAGTGGCGGCCCGTGGATCACGCCGGAACTCGCCATGCAACAAGTTACCTGGAGCGAAACCTATATGGCTGGTGGCAATCAAATCGATCTTACGCTTCCGAAGCCGCTTACGCGGTTGAACTATTACCGGGAGCTGTCGGTACTGGCCTTTCCTTCGTTGCAAGGGGAAGACCTGATGCAAACAGTGAAGCTGCATTCCAGCAACGGGCCTGTTGAGAAAGAAAAATTAACGGGCGATGAAAAAGGCGTTGCCGTACAACCGGCCAACGATGGCCAGGCATGGCTGCAATTTGAATTCGAACGGCCTTTTGAAGTGAAAATGATCACGTTTTTTATTTCCGCTCCTTACGATGCATCACTGGCCGGCCGGCCGCTGGAGTTTGGTGAACGAACATCCATCCGGCTCGAAGCTTCAGATGATGGCGTACAATTTCGCCAGGTAACGCTTATCAATACGGGCGTGAACACAGAGTTGATGGTAGGTAATAAATACATCGTATTTGATATCCCCGTAACAACCGCAAAATATTTCCGGCTCGCTTCTGCACAACCCAGAATATACAAACAGGTACAGTTCTCCGGCATTACGCGGCTGAAAAACTGGATGGAAAAAACCAATACCAGGGCCAGGAACTTTACACTGGTTGAAGAGTCTTCGAGCATTCTCGCAAACTACGCGCAGGCCCCAGCCGGCTCGGTGATAGACCTGGCAACAGTGCTGGACATTACCAAGCACATGGACAAGGACGGTAAACTAAGCTGGAATGCGCCGCCCGGCAACTGGACCATTCTACGCATGGGCATTACCGTTACAGGCATGCTGAACCGCGCCGCCCCTGAAACAGGAATAGGATTGGAATGTGATAAGTATAACCCCGCAGCCATTACTTTTCACTTCAATACCATGATGAAGCACCTGTTGCCCGACATGAAACTGCTGGCAGCAAAAGGCAAGGCGGGTCTTTGCATCGACAGCTATGAAGTAGGAGCGCAAAACTGGACGGCGGGATTTGACCAGCTGTTCAAAAAACGGTGGGGATACAACATCATACCTTATTTACCTATACTCGCCGGCGGGCGGATCATCAACAGCATAGAGATAACAGAACGTTTTTTGTGGGACCTGCGCAAGCTGCAATCCGAGCTGATAGCCGACAACTATTACGGCAAGTTCGATCAACTGTGCCGGCTGCACAATATCACTTCTTACATCGAGCCGTACGACTCCGGACCGATGGAAGAAATGCACATCGGCTCGAAGGTGCGTACGAACATGGGCGAATTCTGGAATGGCATTTCATCATTGTCGCCATTCAAGAACCCCGCCTTCCGCACGGTAAAGCTGGCTGCTTCCATCGCACACATCAATGGACAGCGAATAACCGGCGCCGAGGCATTTACCGCGGAACCCGATTCATCGAAATGGTTGGAGTATCCCTTTGCATTGAAAGCGTTGGGCGATAAGTTTTTCACGCAGGGCGCAAATCGCTTCGTTATTCACCGCTATGCGCATCAACCGCACCCCACCGCAACGCCCGGCATGACGATGGGGCCATGGGGTATTCATTTCGACCGCACGAATACCTTGTGGCATGCCGGCCGTGCATGGCTGCGGTATCTCACCCGTTGCCAGAGCATGTTGCAACAGGGCCGTTTCGTAGCCGACCTGTTATATTTCGCAGGCGAAGACGCCAACATGTATACCAAGGCAAATCCTGAAGACCTGCATCCTGTTCCGCCACCAGGCTTTGATTACGACCTTGTAAATGCGGAAGTAATCCTGAACAAAACAAAGATTGTAAACAACCATATCGAATTACACAGCGGAATGACCTACCGCGTTCTTATTTTACAGGATTATAAGGTGTTATCGCTTGCCTTGTTGCGGAAGCTGCACAGCCTGGTGCAGCAGGGAATGGCGCTCGTGGGAGAAAAACCCGTAAAGCCCGCAGGTTTGCAAGCCGATGAAAGCGCATTCAAATCAATTGTTCAAGAAGTGTGGGGTAATATCGATGGCGAAACTGTAACAGAGCACCATTTTGGCAAAGGGCGGGTGTATTGGGGCAGGCCAATACAGGACATATTGCTAAACCTGAAATTATTGCCTGATTTTCAATTCACTTCCACTTCGGGTGATGCTCCTTTGCGATATATACACCGGAAATGGAACGATAACGATATATATTTCATCTCAAACCAGCGGAGAACTTACGAAGACACGGTTTGTACTTTCCGCGTACCCAATAAACAACCGGAACTATGGGATGCGGTGACGGGCAAGATCATACGGGCGGGCATATACGAAGTATTGAATGGACGCATGCGGCTGCCTGTACAATTGGAACCTTATGGATCGGTATTCGTAGTATTCCGCAAGCCGGTTACCCAACACTGGCAGGCTGTTGAAAAAGATGGGAAAGTGTTGCTGGGCGCTAACAACCTGTACCCTGCTTTCAAACCATCGTTGTTTACCGATAAGCAAAATAATTTCGCGGTTTTGTTCTGGGCCAGGCCCGAGATCAATGTACTGCTGAACCCTGATTTCCTCATGGGGATCATCAGGCAGCCCTGGACCGATTATTACGCGGCCTATGCTCCCGCGGGTCACAGTATTCACGGCGAGGGACATGCGATTTGCGGCATAACCGTCGGCCGCAATGGTGTGGGAATATGGGAACATGCAACAGGCAACCCTGTATTGGTATTGCCCGTGCCGGTAGCTATACAGGGATGGGCACATATCGCCATAGTTTACAAAAACGGTACGCCTGCCGTGTACGTTAACGGTGCATTAGTAAAAGAAGGCAACAAGAGCAAACACATCGTTCACCCGCCACCATTGGGCCTCTCGCGCGAAGGCTCGTCTTACTACAATGGTGACATGACCGATCCGTTGGTGGTAGACGCGGACATTTCCGATAATATGTTGAACAGTTTTGCAGCCACAGGCCCGCCGAAATACGAGCCATCGCCATTCACCGTGGAGGCATGCGAAGCCGACAAACCATCGTTGCTGATTAAACAAGACGGCGATTACGTTTTGCGCCGCAATAGCGGCAAGACGATGCCCTTTTCTGTTTCAGGGCTCGGTAGCCCCATTCAGTTAACGGGGCCATGGATGATCAATTTTCCGCCTGGCTCGGGTGCGCCGGAAAAAATTATTGTTCAACAACTTGCCTCCCTGCACGAAGATCCGCGGGACGGCGTAAAATATTTCTCGGGCACCGCATCCTATTCACATGGCTTTTCCTTGCCTATAGAACCTATGCAGGGCAAGCGCTGGATACTCGACCTCGGAAGCGTTGCAGTAATTGCAGCAGTTACCGTTAATGGCAAGCACGCGGGCATGTTGTGGAAACGGCCTTACAGCATAGATGTTACCGGTATGTTGCAACCGGGATTGAATACAATAGAAATAAATGTCACTAACCAATGGACCAACCGCCTCATCGGAGATGAGCGCTTACCCGACCCCTATAAGTTTACGCCGGGCGGCGGCTCCAGCGGCATGCAGGGAGCTGTGGGCGGGGCAATTGAAAAAATCCCGGATTGGTATATGCAGGGAAACCCAAAGCCCAACGACGGCCGCATTACATTCGCCACCTGGAAGCAATATTCGAAGGATGCTCCCCTCCAGGAGTCCGGATTGATAGGGCCGGTAACCCTGCAGCTTGCCGTAGTGAAAGTACTGTGATCTGTTAAAATCCTTTTTCCAGTATCAATCCCTTCAGGGCGTCCAGCGCAACGTCAGCATTCATGCTATACGCTTTGAATGTGGGTGGCGCATAAATAGCAGGCGCAATCCACGTGCGCTGGTCCCATGGCCATGAGGACTGCCAGAAGAAATCAGAAACATTCATGGCCAGCTTGCTGTACGGCAGCGTAATAAAATCTTCTTCGCCCACGAAATTTGGATTGGAACCGGTTGGCTCTCCTACAAAGATCGCATTGGTCTGTTGTTCCAGGTAGGTGGCAAGGTTTTGCGCTGCTGAAAATGTTCTCCTCCCGATGATCACGAACAGGTTGCCACGTTTGTTGATCCTATCGTTTTTAATAACTGATTGGATGAAATATGGCAGCAACATCGTATTGCCTCCATTGTTCCACCGCAGATCGATCACCAATTTATCGATGTCATTGTCCTGGATGTATTTCATCAGGCTGTCGGTAAACCTGCTTAATGTCACAGTACGATCGTTGCGCACCGAATTCCATTGAAAATACAGCGTCCTTGAGTTCGGCAACCGTTCGAACCAAAATGGAGATTTGAGGTTCTTAAGGTACAAGGGCACGGGTTGGTTCACCAGCTGGTGGAATTTTGTCCAGCTGTCCGGAACCGATTTATGATCGACCCTTACCGCCGAAGTATCGGCAGCTATTACCGCAGTGGTTTGCCTGCCCGATGCATCGGCCAATTTCAATTCGACTTTTTCGGTGCTGCCCGTTAATCCCAATGCGTGCAGGGCATAGGTGTGCCGCATTACCGAGGGAAGGTTTTGCAATACGCCCATTTCATTGTCGCGGCTGATGTAAGGCGAAAGCTTTGCCGTTACTTCTTCTACTGTTTTCTTTTCAAACGCCAGCACCTTGTTGCCTACCAGGTGCTTGTACTTTTCGTCGGCGGCAACGATGTACAGTCCTTCCTTAAAGAAATAAAACTGTACGGGCAACG
Source organism: Chitinophagaceae bacterium (assembly GCA_035628135.1). Lineage (GTDB taxonomy): Bacteria > Bacteroidota > Bacteroidia > Chitinophagales > Chitinophagaceae > DASPKM01. Next base: position 393,161 of record DASPKM010000009.1, read on the forward strand.
TCACCTTGAACTCTTTAACCGTCATCGGGAACAGGGATGAATGGCCGTCTTTTACCGATACCATCAGCTTGGAAAGCTCCATCGCCATCTGCACGTCTGTCTTTTTGTCGATCGAGTTGTACAGTTCCCGGTATAGCTTGTTGAACTCATCCAACGAAAGCTCGCGGCGCAGGTAAGCCTTGCGCAACACTTCTTTCTTCAATATTTCCATATCGTACCGCCAGCCTTGTACACGGTTCATTTTCGAAACGTCTTCCAGTGCCAGTATTTTTTTAAACCGCGGATCGCCGTGGAGGCTTTTCAGATCGGCATCTGCCTGTGCGTGGGTGTATGAAGGGAAGCCCATTGCAAATGATTTATCGAGCCAGGTCAGCGCCTGTTCTTTATCGCCTATTAAGGCATAACAACAAGCGATGTTGTACGCTGCAATGTGCAACACGCCATGCCCCAGGGTTATTTGCTTTTTATACATGTCGATGGACCGTGCGTATTGCGCGTTGTAGTACAGTGCGTCGGCCAGGTTGCCGATGTACTCTCCATTCACCGGGTTTTGATCGCTCACTTGCTGCCACGCGGCTACGGCATCGTTCCATTTCCTGTCTGCTGTATGTTTTCGCGCCGCCGCCAGCAGGTCCATAAACTCGGAACCGTTCGGCGATTGGGAGTGTGCAACACAAGAAAAGAGCATGCAACAGGCAAACAAAACGAACACAATGCGTTTGGCGGGATTAATGGCTTGCATATACATATTTCATGGCATTTGGTACAATATTCCCATAACCAACACACTCCTGCAATACAAACCTTGCAGAACGTTGTTTTTTCACGGCGAACCGTTCATGGGGAGGTTCCGGCAGAAAAATAAACAAAAGATATTTGTACCTTATAAGATCAATGAAAAATAATAAGAGCATATACGCCTTCGGCATCTGGATCATACCCGTGCTGTTGATACTGCTGGAAGCAACCATATTTTTGAGTAAGGTCAACTGGAAATCACCCTTTATTCCCTATGCCGTTACTTTCTGGGGCCTTAGGGCGGTGCTGGCGCCATTGATAGTATTGTACACGCTGAAGTTTTGGGGCGATCATACCCGTGCATTCCGCCTGTTTGCGGTGCATGTGGGCGGGTTCTTTTTGTTCTCCCTGCTTTTTTGGACCGGCGCATATCTTATACTGCATGGGCTGCTGCATAAGAGCGATTTCTTCGGCTGGGAAAAGACCAGCACCAACATGCAGGTGTTTTCGATGATAGTAGACAATTCCATTTCCACTAACAGCATTGTATATGTCTCGACAGTTGCATTCTGTTACATCTGGGAGTTCTTAAAGAAGAATACCATCATCAATAAAAAAGCAATGGACCTGGAGCGATCGCTGCTCACATCCCGGCTGGAATTACTGAAAGGTCAATTGAACACGCATTTTTTGTTCAATACCCTGCACACCATCAGCTCTTTTGTAGTGCGGAAGCAAAACGAAGAGGCGAACAAAATGCTGGTCCGCCTGGGAGAACTGCTACGCTTTTCATTGAAGGAAAACAAGCAACAGCTTATTCCTTTGCACAAGGAGATGGAATTGCTGCGATTGTACCTGGACATACAGGAAACCAGGTTCAAGGACAGGCTGCAATTGGATGTTCAGGTACAGCCTTCTGTCAGTAACAGCCTGGTGCCGTCGTTGTTATTGCAGCCTATTGTGGAGAATGCGGTAAAGTATGGCGTGGAGCCTTTTCATGATAAGGGCAAAATATCCATCGATATTCATTCAAACAATGGTAAGCTGGTGATACAGGTAAGAGACAATGGCAAAAGGGATTTTAACGAAATTGATTTTAATTCGGGCATAGGACTGAGCAATACCCGGGAGCGGTTGCGGCAGTTGTATGCGGGCAACCAAAAGCTTTCCATTGTGCAAAACGCCTCGGGACAGGGCGTGCTGGTGGCCATTGAAATACCCAACCAAACAAGCGAACATGCCATTGAAAGTGCTTATAGCGGATGATGAAAAAGAAGCGCGGGAGCTGCTGATCTATTACCTGGACAATTGCAGGCAGGAGATGCAGCTGGCCGAATGCGCAGATGGCAAGTGCACGCTGAAGGCCTTGCAGGATTTCAAGCCTGATATTCTTTTTCTCGATATTAAAATGCCCGAATTAACCGGCATTGAAGTATTGCAACATAAAAAACCGGGGCCGCTGCCCGCAGTGATCTTTACCACGGCTTACGATGAATTTGCCTTGCCTGCGTTCGACCTGGAAGCAGTAGATTATTTATTGAAACCTTTTGAAAAAGAGCGGTTCGAAAAAGCGCTTAAGCGGGCGATGGACTATGTTCAGTTCGCCGGCGGGCCCGGTGGGAACTATCTTACACAACTACCTGGAAAAACCGGCAGCAGAACGGACCTCATTCCAATTAACGACATTCAGTACTTCCAGGCCGAAGGCTCTTATGTGCAGGTGGTAACTGATACTAAAACTTATCTCATACCCCAACCCATATACGAATTGGAATCCGGCCTCGATCCCTCCAGGTTTGCAAGAGTGCACCGCTCGGTGATCGTAAACATTGGCTGCATCAAGAGCATTCAATCGCTGCTGAATGGCGACCATATGCTTACCCTGGCCAATGGCAAAAAGATAAGGGCGAGCCGAACTTATAAAGAGAAAATCAAGAACTGGAAAAATTAACATTTCCCGCCGGACATACGCTCTAAAAGCCGCTGTTAAACTTTACCGCAACCATTCATAAAACTATTTCTATAATTGAGTATGTGCAAAACCTGCCTGCTTGTCACACTGCTGAGCTTCCAATTCCTGCTACTGCATGCTCAAACCAATCCTGATTCGGGAGCTGTACGAAAAAAATATGTTACCCAACGTTTGAACGGCACAATTACCATCGATGGCATTCCCTCGGAAGAAGCCTGGAATGCAGTACAATGGGGCGGCGATTTTATTCAATGGACGCCCGCCGAAGGCAAGCCGCCTTCGCAGCAAACCGATTTCAAGATCCTGTACGATAATAAATTCTTATACATCGCCTACCGTGCGCACGACCTTTCGCCGGACTCGATTGTAAAGTTCATGGGCAGGCGCGATGAATTTCCCGGCGATTGGGTGGAAATAAATATCGACAGCTATCATGATAAACGCACTGCATTTTCATTCACCCTTTCCGTTTCAGGCGTGCGCAATGATGAGTTCGTAAGCAACGATGGCAATAATTGGGACCCTAGCTGGAACCCGATCTGGTTCGCCAAAACACACGTGGACGATAAGGGCTGGACAGCGGAAGCCAAGATACCCTTAAGCCAGTTGCGGTATGGCAACGAAACCGAAAAGGTTTGGGGCATACAGGTGATGCGCCGGTTGTTTCGCAAGGAAGAGCGCTCTACCTGGCAATTGATCCCGCAAAATTCCGGCGTATGGGTAAGCAGGTTCGGTGAGCTGCATGGATTGAAAGACATCCCGATGCACCGGCAGGTGGAGATAGCACCTTATTTTACCGCACAGCTCGATAAATACAAAAAGCAGCCAGGCAATCCATTTGCAAAAGGCACCGACACCAAAATAAATGCCGGTGTAGATGGCAAGGTTGCCGTTACAAATGACCTCATCCTCGACTTTACGATCAATCCTGATTTCGGCCAGGTAGAAGCAGATCCCTCGCAGGTAAGGATCGATGGCTTCCAGAATTTCTTCAGCGAACGCAGGCCGTTCTTTATCGAAAGCAGGAACATCTTCGATTACCAGTTGACCGGTTCCGAGGCCGGCGGAGAATATGATTCTGACCTGTTGTTTTATTCACGCCGCATCGGCAGCTCACCGCATGGTTCTCCTAATTATGGCAGCGGCGAATATGCAAAATCGCCGCAGAATACCACTATACTTGGCGCAGCCAAGTTCAGCGGCAAAACCAAAAAAGGATGGAGCATCGGCATCCTGGAAAGCATTACTGAAAGAGAACTCGCCACCATCGACAACAACGGTCAAAAGCGCAGGGAAGTAGTGGAACCGCTTACCAATTATTTTGTTGGAAGGATACAAAAAGATATCAAGCAGGGCAATACCATCATTGGCGGCATTTTTACCGCGGTAAACCGCGAAAAAGGATTGCAGCACATGCTGCACCGCAGCGCTTACTCCGGCGGAATAGACTTTTTGCAATACTGGAAGAACCGCACCTGGTACGTAAGAGGCAACGTGGTTTTCAGCAACGTGCAGGGAACGAGGGAAGCAATCCTGAATACGCAGACCGCTTTTGAACACCTTTTCCAACGTCCGGGCGCAACCGAAGTTTCGTTGGATAGCTCACGCACTTCTTTAACGGGCATGGGCGGAACGCTGCGGCTGGGAAAGATCGGTGGCAAGCAAGGCAAGAAGGGACAGGTGCTTAAATTTGAAACAGGCCTTACTGTGCGTTCACCGGGTTTGGAGCTGAATGACATTGGATTCATGCTTACTTCAAATGAGATCAACCACTTTACCTGGATCGGTTTACATTACCAGCGACCTTTCTCGGTTTTCCGTACTGCGCGACTTAATTACAATCACTGGTCGCGCTGGGATTACGGCGGCCAGTTCCTGTACCAGGCCTTCAATTTTAATTCGCACGCTACCTTCAGGAACAACTGGCAAACAGGAACCGGCGTTACCTGGAACCCGTACGACGTTTCGAACAATGCCTTACGGGGCGCTTCCTCTACCCGCCGTGCAGCGGGCCTTGGCTGGAACGCTTACACCACTACCGACTACAGGAAAAAAATATATGTAAGTCTCAATGCCTTTCATTTCTGGGGATTTGAAAACAGCATGAGCATAGACGATATCGGTGTTACAGTAACTCTTCAACCCATGAATGCCTTGAAGATAAACTTAAGCGCCGGCTATGGGTATTATTGGCGCAGGCAGGACCAGTTCGTGGACAACATCTTCGAGCACAATGTGATCACTCGCACCATCGTTGGACAGGTTAAGCAAAGGACCTGGCGCTTTACCGGCAGGTTGAGCTATAACATCACCCCAGAACTTACCGTTCAATACTATGGCCAGCCTTTTATAACAAGGCCGCTATACGACAATTTTGCATGGGTGTCGGACCCGCTGGCCAGGAAATACAACGACCGTTTCAGGGTATTCCAGCCAAACCAGATTGCGCTGAATGGCAATGAATTTTCGGTGGATGAAAACGGCGATGGCAATACTGACTATACATTCAACAAACCTGATTTCAATTTTGTGCAATTCCGTTCAAACCTTGTAGTGCGCTGGGAATACAAGCCCGGCTCTGAATTGTACCTGGTATGGTCGCAGGGCAATACTGCCGATGCCTTCAATGAATTGGACACGCCGGTATTAAGCAGCCTCTTCGATAATGCTTTTTCTTCGGACAATGCCCGCAATATATTTTTGGTGAAGTGGACATATAGGTTTTTGAGGTAGCCGCAAATCCTTACTTTAGCTAAATAGACCATTGGTTTATTTCAGCTTATGAAAAAGATTATCGCGTTATACATACTGCTGGCCTTGCAGTGCGTGGCCATTTCGCAAGTTACCAAAGCCCCCGCCTACCCCCTCGTTACACACGATCCATACTTCAGCATCTGGTCGTTCAGCGACCAGGTAAATGAGTCTACCACCAGGCACTGGACCGGCAAGGATCATTCATTGCTCGGCATGATACGCGTAGACGGGCAGGTGTATAAATTCCTTGGCCAGCCTGAAAGGGCCATGAAAAAAATATTGCCGATTGCGGAAGATGGGCCCTATCAATGCCGCTACACCAAAACAAAACCCGAAGGCAACTGGATGGGGCCTGACTATGTTGAAACAAGTCAGTGGGCCACTGGCACCGGCATGTTCGGCAGCGAAACCGTTAGTCCGCAAACAGTGTGGAATGAACGGGAAATATGGATCAGGAGAAAATTCCAGCTCTCGTCCCTCGATTTTAACGAGTTGGTGATGTTCGCTAAATATGATGACAATATTGAAATATACCTCAACGGAGAAAAAGTATTTTCTTCCGGCTGCTGCTCGGGATATAGGGAGATCGCTACCGCAGAAGAAATAAAAAAGAAATTACGGGTGGGGGAAAATGTGCTGGCAATGTATTGCGAAAATACCGGCGGCCCCGGGTTTGTGGATGCGGGCTTGTATGACCGGCTTCCACCATTGGCGGTGAACAATGCTGTGCAGCAAAAAGTGGAGATCACTCCTACGCAAACAAAATATCAATTCAAATGCGGGCCGGTTGACCTTGAGTTGAACTTTCTATCGCCGATGATAGCGAGCGACCTGGACCTGTTGTCCAGGCCGGTTTCATTTATTACGTGCACCGTGAAATCCAATGATCAGCGAAACCACACCGTGAATTTGTTATTGGGTGCCTCAACCAATGCCGCGGTAAATTCTTCGCAGCAACCTGTACGCGTGCAATCCACGAGGGCCGGTAAACTAACGATTTTGCAAGCCGGCACAACGGAACAGCCGGTATTAAAGAAAAGAGGAGATGATGTAAGGATCGACTGGGGTTACCTGTATTTTGCAGCAGCCTCCGATCACACACCCACTCTCAGCCGGCGCGATGAAGAGAACACAGTCAGGTGGTTTGCAAAACTCGGCGAAAGCAACAGCCCAAGCCAAAAATCTCCCGGTAATGGCGGTGTACCAATGCAATTCCTGTTAAGCGCCGCCTACGAGTTTGGTGTGGGCACTAAACCTGTTTCGCGCACGGTATTAATAGGCTACGATGACTTGTATTCCATTCAGTATTTCGGGCAAAACCTGCAGGCGTGGTGGAAGAAAAAGTACAAATCCCTGCCAGACCTCATGAGTAAATCGATGGATGAATATACCTCGATCAAAAAGAAATGCGAGGCATTTGACAAAGAATTATATACAAACGCCGTATTTGCCGGTGGGGAGCGCTATGCACGGCTGTGCGTGCTAGCTTACCGGCAATCGCTTGCAGCCCACAAACTGGTCCGCGGTCCTAACGGTGAAATATTCTTCCCGCAAAAAGAGAATTTCAGCAACGGTTCCATCTGGACGGTGGACGTTACGTACCCCTCTGCCCCGCTTGCCCTTCTGTACAATCCTGATTTATTGAAGGGCATGATAGAACCTTTGTTCTATTATTCTGAATCGGGTAAATGGCAAAAGCCATTTCCTGCGCACGACCTGGGAACTTACCCGCTTGCGAATGGTCAAACCTATCCCGAGGACATGCCTGTTGAAGAAGCGGGCAACATGATCATACTTACTGCGGCCCTGTGCAAGGGAGCAGGCAATGCGGCTTATGCCAACAAGCATTGGAAGGTTCTTAGCCAATGGGTGGAGTTTTTGGTAAAGGATGGATTCGATCCAGCCAATCAATTGTGCACCGATGATTTCGCGGGACACCTTGCAAGAAATACCAATCTTTCGCTCAAAGCCATTGTAGGCATCGGCAGCTACGCCATGATGGCCTCTATGCTTGGCAAAAAAGATATCGCTGATAAATACCGCGCCATTGCAAAGGATTATGCTGACCGCTGGCAAAAAATGGCTGATGACGGTGATCATTATACGCTGGCCTTCGATAAAACAGGAACGTGGAGCCAGAAGTATAATTTAGTGTGGGATAAATTGCTGAACCTTCAATTATTTCCACCGGAAGTATATGCAAAGGAGATCAAATATTACCTGAGCAAACAAAACGAGTTTGGGCTTCCGCTCGACAGCAGGAGGACCTATACCAAATCAGACTGGATAGTTTGGACGGCAACGCTTGCCAGGGATTCCGCAGATTTCGAAGCGCTGATCGCGCCGGTGCACAAATTCACCGAACAAACGCCCACACGCGTACCGCTCACCGATTGGCATGAAACAACCAATGGCAAGCAGGTAGGGTTCCAGGCAAGAAGCGTGGTGGGTGGTTATTTTATCAAGTTGCTGGAATGGCGATGGAAACGAAAAGATCATTGATAGTATGTGATCAACCATACATCACCGTTAGTACCCTTGCTGTGGGTGTAGCCCACCAGCGTGCAACTTCCATCGGCATTAGGCACTATCCAATAACCCTGGTCGTCTTTATCAGGGGTGCCAAATGTTTGTAGCCATTTTACTTTCCCGGTACGGTCGTATTTCAACAGTACGGCATCATGTAAATTTTGCTGTATATCCCTGCGAGCATAGCCTGTAACGATAAACCCGTCGGGTACCGGTTCTGCGTGCATCAACCGCAGGTCTTCACCCGTGCTGTGACGTTCTTTTATTAAAAGGTTACCGTTTTCATCTATCTGCATGAACAATGCATCGTGAAATCCTTCTTTTGAAGATTCTATATAACCTGTAAGCGTGTAAGTTTTCTTATCATCGTTCATGCAGAAGCTGTGCGCAATGTCGTGCACATTTTCTTCGCCATAGGTTTTGCTCCAGATCATTTCACCCTGGCTGCTGAGCTTCAGCATATAAATATCTGCTTTTGCGTGCTGGTAAGGTAAAATGAGCCCGCTTACCAGCAGCTCGCCACCCGGCGTCTCCACTGCGTAAAATGTTCGTTCTACTACAGCACTGCCGAAAGTTTTTTCCCACAGCACATTTCCTTCCTTATCTATTTTGAGAATATAGCTGTCGATGTTTTTACCGGGAATGATGTTTCGCTGGCCGATCAATACATAATACCCATCCGAGGTCGGCAATAGTTGCGTTGCGCGTTCATACAGGTTATTGCCATAGGTTTTCTCCCAAAGCTTGTTGCCATGCGCATCCAGCCGGGCGAGGTAAATATCATCGTTGGTACTGTCGATACCCACGCCGCCCATCAGGAGGTAGCCTCCCTCCTTCAATTCTGTTGCAGCCCATCCCACGTCGGTCCTGCCACCACCAAAGGTTTTTTCCCATTGCACTGAACCCCTGCTATCGAGCTTGACCACGTAAATATCATGGCTGCTGCTGAAGCTATTGCTATACCCGCAGATGATATATCCTTTATCGCTGGTATGGTTTATAAACAGGGACCTGTCGAAGCGCTGGCCGCCAAAGGTTTTTTCGACGGCCTTTTGCGACATGGCATTCAAGGCAAACAATAACAACAACACTGGTAAATATTTCATGCGGGGAATATCTGTTATACTAAAACTAATGCGCCCGCGCGGCTTCCAGGCAGAATTTATATGAGTGGCAGTCACGAATACTGGCGGAATTCGCCGGAGCAATGCCTGATTTATCGGAACGGTAGGAAAACGCGGTTGCACCACGTACTTTAAACGTTGGTGCATCTATTAAAATATACAATATGAAAATTATCGTGCTCGTTTCGGCCTTGCTTATTGCGGCAGCGGCTCATACCCAGACCAATCCCATGTTTGCCAACCTGCCGGTGGGAAAATATGCGGTGGGGTTTAAGATCGTGACATTTACCGATGATTCCAGGGTTACCAAACCCTTGTACAATTTTTTCGGTGAAAAGGAAACGGCAGACCGCTACAGGAAAATATCGCTGCACATCTGGTACCCCGCGAAACCCAATACGGGCAAAGGCTTGCTTACATACGGTGATTATTGCTACAATTACCTGCTTAGCCGTACTGATGAGCAGTTGGACACGTCGAGGATCAGGGCCCAGCAGAACAGTTCCAGGAACATATTCCAGGGATTTTTCGGCCCCATTAATGACAACGACTGGAACAAATTGAAAGCAGCGCCTTTAATGGCACAAAAAGACGCGACTCCATTAAAAGAGAAATTTCCGCTGCTCATCGGTACGCTCCGTCCTTTATCCACCTCAGTTACCAACGAAATGATGGCCAGCAATGGATACGTGGTAGGCATGGTGGTAAACTCAGGCGGCAGCTACCCGCTCATGTATATTTCAGATGTAACAGATATGCAACTGGCAATGGCCTGGTTTGCAAGATCGGGCATGACGGAAGAAAATACCATCGGGGCTTATGGGTTCAGCGGTTCTGGCTTTTCGCAGGTGCTGCTGGCTATGAACGACCCGCGCATCAATGCACTGGCCGATATTGAGAGCGCACTGTATGGCGAAAACCTATGGGAAAGCCTGTCATCCAGCAACTATTGCAATGTATCGCGATTGAGAATCCCGTTCCTGCACATTTATGGAAAAGAACTGGCCACGGCAGACAAACATTTTCACCAGTTCCATAATAAAAAATATTCCGACCGCTACCACCTGCTGTTGAACCAACCAGGATTGCACCACTGGGATGTTGCTACAGAAGGCAGGGCCTCCACCACTGTTTTGCACATAAGAGGCGATAAAGAGCCCGGCATCAGGGCCAATTTTGCATTGTCCAATATCTACCTGTTGCATTTCTTCAATGCCGTGCTCAAGAACATGCATGCTTCCAAACAACTGCTCGCCACTAAGCAGCGGGCAGGCAATTACCATGATTCGTTGTGGAGCATTACGCGATACCCGGCACTGGCGCCGCCGCCCGACAGGGACCAGTTTGCCCAGGTGATCAACCGCAAAGGAATTGACACCGGAATTGCAGTTGCCAGGCATTTTTTTAAGCTGGACCCTGCCGCCGATTTCCTGCACGAAAATATATTGAATGCCCTCGCACGGCAGTACAGGGGACAGGACAAACGCAAAGAAGGATTGGCACTCATGCAACTGGCGGTAGAATTTTATCCTGACCGCGCCTGGTTGTGGAACAATCTCGCAGACATGCACGAAGCTTTTGGCAACAAAGAAGAAGCCATCCATTGTTCAGAAAAGGTTGCGGCAATGCTGGCCGGCGACAAGGGCAATGCACAATCCTTTAACCAGCGCATATTGAGATCTTCCCAGGAACGATTGAAGCGGTTGAAATCATAAGGGCCGCTCTAAGGCATGTTCAGTCTTTGCCGGAGTTGATCGCGGTAACTATTGCCGATGGGCACGGTGGTTTTACCGATGGATAATTGATGGGCTTCTATCACGTCAATCTTATCCAACGCCACCACGAAGGATTTATGCACCTGGCAGAATTTTTCCGGCGGCAACAGCTCAAACACTTCGTTCATATTGCCGCGCACCAGTATTTTCTTGTTAGTTGTATTGAAAGAAAGATAGTTCGATTGTTTTTCTACATAGCGAATGTCATCGAGCAATACTTTATGTACCTGAGCGCCGCTTTTAAGAAATACAAACTGCGATTTGCCTTCTGCCGATAGCTGTGAAGCGGCATTTGTATGTAGGAGCTTCTGTTCATGCCGCTCTCTTGCGCGGTTCACTGCTTTCAGGAAGCGTTCGAAGGCAATAGGCTTTACGAGGTAATCCACCGCATCCAATTCATAGCTGGTAACTGCATATTCGGTATAGGCTGTTGTAAAAATGACCAATGGCTGCGATCCGATGGTTTGCAACAGGTCGGTCCCTTTGATGTGCGGCATATTGATATCGAGAAAAATCACGTCGGCAGGCATTTGCTGCATATACGCGATGGCTTTTACAGGGTTCCTGAACGTACCCAGCAATTGAAGGGACTCAACCTTTTCAACGTAGCGCTTCAGCACTTCGATCGCATTAGGCTCATCATCTACAATAATGCAGGTCATGTTAGTGTAATTCAAGGTGAACGTGGTAACGGCCATCCAATGCCTCTGTAACCAGCCGGTGTTTTCCAGGATACAACAATTGCAGCCTTCGCCGCACATTTTCCAACCCGATGCCACCGTACGTATGCTCATCGGTTGTATCGAACAAGGGGTTTCTGCAATGAAATACCAGGCTGGCGGCGGTACAAACGATGGAAATGTCAATCACTGAACGATGCTCTAGTTTAACGCCGTGCTTGAAAGCATTTTCCACAAAAGGCACGAGTAACATGGGAGCAATGCAATACGCATCGGGATCTCCTTCAATGTTTAAGTTTACCTCCACCTCATTTTCATCGAACCGTAATTTACTTAGTCCGATAAAGTCCCGGATGTACAATATTTCTTTTGATAATTGAATCTTGTCTACGCTGCTCTCGTAGATCATGTACCGCATCAATCCTGATAATTTGTAGATGCCACCCGCCAGCTCTTCGTTATTATTTTTTTGGGCGAGCGAGAACAGGTTGTTCAGCGTATTGAATAAAAAATGAGGGTTGATCTGCGATTTCAGGAAATTGAGCTCGGATCCCAATTGCACCTCCACCAGCTCACGCCTTTGCTTTTCGGCCCTCATCCATTTTTGCGCAAAATACCATGCAACGCAATTGCCTGCCAATAACGAGTAAATGAAAAGATTGATCCAGAACACCGGCGCGTGGCGTGCATGGTGGAAAGGAAAGAACAACCCATGCGTAGCGTTGTACATTTCCCAGGCGATGAATACGCCCGTGAGCAATAACACTGCCAGCACCAACCATCCTATTTGTTTCGAACGGGAAAAATAAGGCAGCAACAAGTACCGCAGTACAACAATAAAAATGAGTTTAGAGATGATCAGTACGGCCATGTAAAACAAATCTATCGAAAGAACTGAAATATTGCCAAGCCCCTGGTATCAACAGGCTAAAATATGCGATAAACAACACTTTCCAGGTTTTCCGCAGGATCACAAATGTTGTGCGTTGAGGCCCAGTATCCCATCGATCGGCCCAAAAATTTTGCGGGGCAGATACAAGTGGTAGTCTTGTAAAAAAAACCATGAAAACAATCCAATCAGCGTTACTCTGTGCGGTGCTGGTAGCGGCAACATCATTCTATATCAATCCCCGTAAAGATGCGGGCAAAGTGTATCAATACATCAATGGCAATTGGTTTAACGGCCAATCGTTCGAACAAAAGACCATGTATGTGCACAGTGGCTTTTTCCTCGAAACAGCTCCGGCCACTATCGATTCCGTCATCGACCTGGGAAATCAATTCGTGATTCCTCCTTTCGGCGAAGCGCATACGCATATGCTGGAAGGCATCGGCAATGTGGACGAAAGGATCAATAATTACCTGAAACACGGTGTCTTCTACGTAAAGAATCCCAACAATGTCCGGGAATGGACCCGATCCCTTTTTGGCAAGCTGAACAAACCCACCAGCGTCGACGGGTCGTTTGCCAATGGCGGCATTACCTCTACCGGAGGGCATCCGCAAATATTGTACGAAGAAGTGATCATTCAACACCTGAAGGGCGCTATTCCCGATATTGAAAAAAGCTGGTTCAGGAACAAGGCCTTCTTCAATGCCAATAGTGAACAGGAACTGCAAGCCATCTGGCCTGTGATCATGGCAGACAAGCCCGATTTTATCAAGGCCTATCTTGCCAATTCGGAAGAGTTTGGAAAAGCTCAGGCGCCTTCAAAATACGTTTTAAGAAAGGGCCTTGACCCAAAATTGTTGAAAGCAATTGTTGCAAAAGCGCATAGCGCTGGCTTACGGGTAAGTGCACACGTAGAAACTGCCGCGGATTTCAGGAGCGCGCTCGACGCCCGTGTGGACGAGATCAATCATACGCCGGGCTTCTATATTTTTTCTTCCGATGTGGCAAGCCGTTATGAGCTCACGGCATCCGATGCAAAGCGGGCAGCAAACCAAAGAACGACCGTGGTTACCACCTTGCTCAGCCGCGATCTGATAGAAGACCGCTCACTATTGCCGCTTGCCAAAAGCATACAGGCAAAAAACCTGCAATTGTTGCACAAGCACGGTGTCGCCATCGCCATCGGCAGCGACCACTCCGATTTGCCGGTGCATGAAATGAATGCATTGATGGAATTAAAAATATTCGACAATCTTACCCTGCTGAAGATGTGGACCGAAAACACGGCGGCGACTATTTTTCCAAAGCGAAAGATCGGCCACTTGAAACCGGGTTATGAAGCAAGCTTTCTCGTATTAAAGAACAACCCGCTGCACTCGTTCACGTCAAAGCCGGACATTGCCATGATGATCAAGCAAGGCAGGGTGCTGCGGGTACGATGATGTTATGGCACGCCATCCACCACTATCATGCGGGTGCGCGCAATTTGCTGCCGCAGCGATTTTGCGGGCGCATACATTTCCGAGGCCCACCACTCCTTGGCGCGTTCAACGCTGGGAAATTCCAGCACTACGATGCGGCCGGGTTCCCAGTCGCCCTCCAGGCATTGGGTGGCGCCGCCGCGGACAATGAACCGTCCTCCAAAAGCCGTGACGGAAGCAGGTGTTTGTTTTTTATAATCCTCGTACCGGGTGAAGTCTTCTATAGTTACGTCCACGATGATATAAGCAGGCATAAATCAGTATTAGGGTAGCATAAAGATATTCCTTATACCTTTACAATATGCGCCTGCCCGTCATACAACAGCTAATGGCCCGCGTGGACTACGAAGGCATCAGGAAACTGCTTGCGCAAAACCCTACGCTCGCCAATGAAGGCTTGCCAGCAGATGAAATGAATCCTATCAAGGCCCACCCGCTCCACCGCATTTGCGATGGCGTATTCGCTAAGACCTATACGGACGAGCAGGCCGCGGCCATGGCTAAAATATTTCTCGAACACAAGGCTAACGTGAATGGTTATGTGCTGATAGAAGGAAAAGATTCACCATTGACGGCCGCGGCAAGCCTGCACGCAGACGAAGTGGCCTTCCTGTATATAGAATACGGCGCCGACATACACCACCCGGGTTGCCATGGCGGCACTGCATTGCATTGGGCGGCCTGGTGCGGAAGGGACCGGCTGGTGCAACGATTGTTGCAGGCTGGCGCAGACATCAACAAACGATGTTTTGAATATACATCCACTCCATTGGTGTGGGCCGTGCACGGGTATAAATTTGGCGGAAGGGAAAACCGTCATCACCAGCTTGAATGCGCCCGTATGTTGTTGCAGGCAGGCGCCGACAAGAACATACCCAACAAAGAAGGGTACAAGCCCGTTCAATTCCTGGAAGCGGAAGACGCGGATATGATGGCACTATTGGCCTAGTCCCGCTCTTGGCCCACCCGGTGCAAACAAAGCCAGCATTCTTGTTTTTTGCCCGTTGCTGAACATGAACATGCAGGGATCGTCGGTATAATCCATGTAGTTCATCGTCATTTCAACTGGAGAGCCTGCACAGGTGCTCAGGTGCGGATATGAAGGGCAGCCGAAATTGGCGGTGTTGTGCTGGGGCGTATCATCTACCAGGTCGTTGCCGCAGGCAGCATCTCCCCAAATGTGGCGGAGGTTTAAGTAATGGCCTACCTCGTGCGTAGCGGTCCTGCCTTTGTGGTAAGGCACTTGCAGGGCTCCGGTACGTCCAAAAGCTTTGTACCATACCACTACCCCATCCAGCTCGGGTGTAATGCCGGGATAATATGCATAGCCCAGGTATTTCTGCAGATCGCATACCCAGATGTTGAGCTTATGCGCAGGATCGACCACATCGCTGCCGCCGTTTTGAGAGAACTTCATTTGGTCATTGGCCGCCCAGCTTCTTTTGGTGGAGAATTTCCTGATGGTCTGGCTCAATACGAACCTTACGCCCACATTGGCGGTAACTCCGGTAAATATAGAAGGTACCTGGGACCGGTCGGCATTGCGCAGGTTAAAATCTTCGTTCAATACGTCAATTTGCGATTGGATCTGTGCATCTGAAATATTCTCTTCGGTCGTATTGTACAGCACGTGCACAACCACTGGTATTTCGATGGTGCCGCCGCGCAGCACGGCCCCGTTCTCGATCAATTTCTTTGTAAAGGATTCCAGTTGCGACATTCTTAATCCCAACGAGGGGTCGGCTTGCAGTTGCAGGTTCACAACTTCATCGGCGGCGCAGGAACGTTGGTGTTGCTCTTCATTCTCGATTGAAGCAGTTTCATTTTTTCGGCAACTGAACAGGATCAATACGGCAATAGCAGCCAGTGTAATCTTTTTCATAGTGTTTTCTTTTTATGTGACAAGTAACCATACGGTATTACTTTAAGGTAAGGATTTAAGGAATGCAAAAAGTAAAATGGGTATAAAAAACAAAGACCTTTCCACCCCGGGAAAGGCCTCCACCAATCATAATGCAATAACCCCCTACTCGTGGGTAGGTCAACTTACTACCAGCACAAGTTATCCGGTGCATAATGTTGAAACAACCGTAGAAACACCTGATTTTTTCTTTATCTTCCCTCTTCCCTTATTTCCATCACCTTAAACCATTCTTATGTCAGCTATCATGTCAGCCATCCCACAGGCCCTTCAATCGTTTGCAGATGCATCGATGGCCATGTTTGAACAAGGCAAAATACGGGCACTTGCATTGCCGGCCAACACCGTGCAGGTATGGCCCGGGGGCGCTACCTTCACCACCATCCAGGCGGCTATTAACAGCATCACCAATGCAAGCCCCCAGGTGGAATACCAGGTGGCGGTGGGCCCCGGCACTTATAATGAGACCGTAACCATGATCGACTATATTTATATTACTGGCGCAGGATCGGATCAAACCACCATTACTGCAAATGCCACGGGCAGTCCTTTCAACGGCGTAGTAAATTCTTCTTCCAACAGCGGCATCAGCGAGGTAACGATCAAAGCTGTCGGTACCAACTGGGGCGACTGGCCTTGTGGCATTAAAATAATGGGCGCCGGCGAATTCCACATCAGCGGCGTGAACATCATTACCACCGATAACAATGTGGCGGGTTGCAATGTCCGTGGCATCAGCAACAATACCGGTTCTTACACCGCGAACATTATCTTTGGACAAAGCACCTTGCAAGCCAGCGGCGTGCAGGAATCTACTGCTGTAGGAATAGAATTGTTCGGCATGAGCGGTGCCACTATATTTTGCAACCTAAGCGCCATCCAGGTTACCGGTGCAACTCAGACCTTTGGCGTAAGCACGGCAGTAAACGCAACCGCAACGCTTACGGATTGTAAGATCATCGCATCTACCTGGGCTTTGTATAATTCCGATGGGTCGGCACAGATAACCGCCAACCAGTGCACTATCGATGGACCGGTTTCTTCGGGAGTAGTAGTGAACAACTGATGAATGGCAGATTGGCAATTGTATTTTTAAATAAGAATTATAACATGATTAAACCCCTGATTTCATGCGTGCTTTTCATGGGCATGCTCGTTTACGCAAAAGCACAAACAGATTACAACAATTACACCCAGCAAACGGCGCGCATCAATGCGCTGGCAACCGCACACCCGCAATTCGTGAAAGTGCAGTCCATTGCCAAAACGCCCGGAGGCAAAGACGTGTGGCAAATCAGCATAGGGTCCGGGAATGTGGCTGCTAAACCCGCCATTGCCATCATAGGCGGCGTGGAAGGTAACCATTTGCTGGGTGTTGAACTGGCCATCGGTTTTGCAGAAAGCCTGCTGCAGGGCAGTAATTCGGACAGCATCAAGGCCTTGCTGAACAAATCGACTTTCTATGTATTTCCCAACATGAGTCCCGATGCCACCGAACAATATTTTGCAGCGCCCAGGTACGAAAGACAGGGTAACGGCAGTGTTACGGATGATGACCGCGACGGGAAAACCGACGAAGACAAATACGATGACCTGGACGGCAATAAGAAAATAACATGGATGCGTGTTGAATCGCCTATCGGTGATTACAGGCTTCACCCCGATGATCCGCGTATAATGGTGAAGGCCGACTTCAGCAAAGGTGAAAAAGGAACACACCTTTTATACAGCGAAGGCCTCGACAACGATAAGGACGGACAATTCAACGAAGATGGCGAAGGCGGGGTATGGTTCAATAAAAACCTTACATACCGTCACCCGTCCTTTACACAGGGATCGGGAGAATTTCCCGTTTCTGAAAACGAGAACCGCGCATTGCTGGATAACCTGTTTGAGCTGTTCAATGTATATACCGTTGTCAGTTTCGGCAGCAACAACAATCTCTCCTCTCCCGTTGTGTACAATGCGGCCAACGCCAACCAGCGTATTGTTGCGGGATGGCAGGAACAGGATGCGAAGCACAATGCGATGGTATCGGACTTATACAACAAGGTCACCAACCTGAAAGATGCAGCGAGAGTAAATCCAGGCGGCGGCGATCTTTTTTCGTGGGCATATTTTCACTATGGCCGTTATAGCTTCAGCACACCGGGATGGTGGGTGCCCAAATCGAAGCCAGACACAACCAAAAAAGAAAAGGCTTTTACGTTCGAAGATCCCGGCGCGCATTACCTGCGTTGGGCCGCGCAGCAAAACATCAGCAACACATTTACGCCGTGGACAGCAGTACAGCATCCTGATTTTCCCAATCAGAAAGTAGAAGTAGGCGGACTGGACCCATTCGTGCTGGTAAACCCTCCCTACAAACTGGTACCCGACCTCGTAAAAAAACATTCCGAGTTCCTGGTAAAATTGGCGGGTTACCAACCTGAAACGGACATCATCAATGTAAAAACAGAAAAAGTAAATGCCGGGCTTACGAGGGTTACATTGCAGGTGATCAATAAAGGCGCTTTTGCCTCGCATTCCAAACTGGGTGAACGAAGCTATTGGGTAAAGCGCATCAATGTAAAAGTGAATACGTCGGGAAACCAATCGGTGGTGAGCGGAAAAAAATCGCAGCTATTGAACTCGCTGGAAGGTTATAGCTCGCAGCAGTTGTCCTGGCTGATCCGGGGCAGCGGCAAACTGACCATCGAGGCGGGCAGTCCTACCACGGGCACTAAAAAAGTCGACATTAATCTGTAAACCCCCAATCGTATGCAATCTCAACTGAAAAATATAATTGCTGCTTGCCTGTTGCTTGCTTTCGGCAATGCACAAGCGCAAAATGCAAACCAGATCTTCAAAGCAGCGGGCAGCCCCGCCAACCCCAAAGTGGTCGTAAGCTGGAATAAATATTATGATCACGGAGGTATTACACAAATATGCCGGAAAATAGCAGCGGCGTATCCCAACCTGGCAAAGCTGGAGTCTATCGGCAAATCGTTCAAGGGAAGGGATATGTGGGTATTGATCGTTACCGATTTCACCAAAGGTGATCCTGATAAAAAACCGGGAATGTACATCGACGGTAATATTCACTCGAACGAAGTGCAGGGCGCCGAGTTTGCTTTGTACACCGCCTGGTACCTGACGGAAACTTTTGCCGACACCAGGTTCATACAGGAGCTGCTGGCGGACAAAGTATTTTATATCGTTCCAACGATCAATCCCGATGCGAGGGACAGCTATTTTCACGATCCCAATACCGGAAGTTCTCCCCGTAGCGGCGTGATACCGGTAGACAATGACCGCGATGGCGAAGTGAATGAAGATGGCTACGACGACCTGGACGGAGATGGACACATCGTTTTCATGCGCCGCAAAAACCCCAATGGCAGGCTGCGCGTTGACCCCGCAGACCGGCGCCGCATGATTACCGTTAGCGCGGATGAAAAAGGCGATTATGAATTTTTAGGATTGGAAGGGAAAGACAACGACGGCGATGGACAGGTGAACGAGGATGGTTATACGTTTGAATACGATCCGAACCGCGATTGGGGATGGGGGTGGCAACCCAACTACATACAGAATGGCGCATATAAGTATCCCTTCTCGCTTCCCGAGAACCGCAACGTGATGAATTTCGTGATGAAGCATCCAAATATTGCAGCGGCACAATCGTACCACAATGCGGGCGGCATGATCCTGCGTGGTCCCGGTGGCCAGGAAGATGTCGGCACATACAATGCACAAGACCTGCAGGTGTACGACGCCATCGGTAAAAAAGGCGAGGAGCTTATTCCCGGCTATCGTTACCTGGTAGTATACAAAGACCTGTATTCAGCGTATGGCGGTGAGTTGGATTGGTTTTACGGAGGCCGCGGCATATTCACGTACTCCAATGAATTGTGGACGCCTTACCTGATGTTCAACAAGGATGCGACCCGCGACCCACAGGACAATGCATCGTACCAGTTCGACCGTTTCCTGCTGTTCCAGGATGCATTCATCGACTGGCACGAGTACGACCATCCGCAGTATGGCAAAATAGAGATCGGTGGGTTCAAGAAAAATTTCGGCCGTGCGCATCCCGGCTTTTTGTTGGAAAGCGATGCCCACCGCAACATGGCCTTCACCATTTATCACTGCTATCATACGCCGAAGCTGCAAATAGATACCATCATGGAAAGAGACCTGGGCGATGGATTGCGCGAGATCACTGCCGTTGTTTCCAACACGCGCCTGATGCCCACGCATTCCAGCCAGGACTTGAAATTCAAGATCGAAAGGCCCGATTATATCACTTTGAGCGGTCTTAATGTCATTGCAGGCATGGTGGTAGAAAACCCTGACCTGAACATTACCGCCGAGCAAAAGAACAATCCCGCAACAGTGCAGGTAGATAATATCCCGGGATTAAACGATGTTACCGTGCGATGGATCGTACAGGGCACAGGAAGATATACTGTTACGGTAGACAGCAGGAAAGGCGGAACGGTGAGCAAATCAAGATAAGCAGCAATGAAAGTCAACGGAAAAAATTTCAGGACCATCTGGCTCTCTGAAGACAACAGCTTCATCAACATTATCGACCAGCGGCAGCTGCCGCACCAGTTCGTAATTGAAGAACTGCGCTCGGTAGCCGATATGGCGCAGGCTATTAAAGACATGCACCTGCGCGGCGCTCCGCTTATTGGCGTAGCCGCCGGTTATGCAATGTACCTGGCCGCATTGGAAGCCATCAATACCGATAATTTCGATGGGCACCTTGCAGCATGCGCGCAAACCTTAAGGGCCACACGGCCTACCGCGGTAAATCTTCAATGGGCCATCGACAGGCAACTGCAGGAAATGGCAAAGAGTGGAACGCCAGAACAAAAAATACAAATAGCCAGGGAAACTGCCGATAGCATTGCGGATGAAGACGTGGCATCGTGTAAGAACATCGGGCAGCACGGCATGCAGATTATAGAAGCAATCAGCAACAAAAAGAATGGAGAGCGTATAAACATACTTACGCATTGCAATGCGGGGTGGCTTGCTTGTGTTGACTATGGCACTGCCACCGCTCCCATTTACGAAGCTTTTGCAAAAGGCATCGACTTACATGTATGGGTAGACGAAACGCGGCCACGCAACCAAGGCGCTAACCTTACCGCCTGGGAATTATTGAACGAAGGCATACCGCATACGGTGATCACCGATAATGCTGGCGGGCACCTGATGCAGCACGGCATGGTAGACATGGTGATAACCGGCGCCGACAGGGTTACACGCTCCGGCGATGTGGCCAATAAGATCGGCACCTACCTGAAAGCGCTGGCTGCTGCCGATAATAAAATACCGCTGTACGTGGCATTTCCTTCATCCACGTTCGATTGGGATATCCGCGACGGACTAAGTGAAATACATATTGAAGAAAGAAGTGGCGACGAAGTGCGTTATGTGCAGGGATGGCACGAGGACAGCATAAAAAAAGTATTGGTTACGCCGGCTGGCAGCCAAGCCTCCAATTATGGATTTGATGTAACGCCATCCAGGTTGATCGCAGGTCTTATTACCGAGCGAGGCGTTTGCTCCGCCAATGAGCACAGCATTCTTGAATTATATCCGGGCCACGGCGGCGTACAGGAAGAAGCCATCAGTTTCCATTGCAATTGGATAAAGTTGCCGCCGCTGGAACTTGAACAAATCGATGCATTGAATGTTTGGCGCGAGAAGCTGTACAACGCGGGCCTCGTGGGCGTTACGCCCGAAGGCATCGGGTATGGTAATGTTAGCGCCAGAGTATGGGAACACCAGTTTGTAATTACGGGTGCTGCCACCGGCAGCATTAAAAACCTTGGTGCGGAACACTATGCGCTGGTGGCGGGCTACAACGTCGAAGCCAATGAACTTACCGCTAAAGGTCCTATCCAGCCTTCGTCTGAATCGCTGACGCATGCCATGATCTATGAATGCGGCCAAAATGTCAATGCGATTTTCCATGTGCACCACCCCGGTCTATGGAGAAAGTTGATGGACAACTTGCCTTATACCGGGTCTGACATGTCTTATCATACGCCGTCATGGGAAATCGAGCGGTTGTTCAGGGAACACAACCTGGCGGAAAACAAAATGTTCGCTATGGCTGGCCATATACATGGCGTGATCGTTTTTGGAAATAGCCTGCAGGAGGCCGGTGAATTATTATTTCATGCAATAGAACACAACGACCCATTTCCTGCCAACGTACAATGATCGATCCGCATATAATAGCATGGGCAAAAACACTTTGGGACTATCATCACATGCGCCATGCGCTGCAAAAAAGCGATTGCATTTTTGCATTAGGCAGCCACGACCTGCGGGTGGCAGACCGCGCAGCTGAATTATACCTGGAAGGATGGGCGCCATTGGTTATTTTTTCCGGCGGACTGGGAAACGTTACCAAGGGCGTATGGACAGAACCAGAGGCCGACCAATTTGCGCGCATAGCGGTGACCAAAGGCGTTCCGTCCGAAGCCATCCTCATCGAGAACCGGTCAACGAACACCGGCGAAAATGTTTTGTTTACGCGGCAACTCCTGGCGGCAAAAAATATAGACCCCCGATCTTTTATACTGGTACAGAAGCCTTACATGGAAAGAAGAACGTTCGCAACGTTTCAAAAACAATGGCCGGGCAAGCAAATGATCGTAACCTCTCCGCAAATAACTTTTGAAGCATACCCAACAGCAGACATCCCAATGGAAAGGGTCATCAACATCATGGTGGGCGACCTGCAGCGCATTAAATACTATCCTGAAAAAGGATTTCAAACATACCAGGAAATACCGCCCCATGTATGGAACGCCTTCGAAGAATTGGTAAACGCAGGGTTTGATAAGCACCTGATGAAATGATCAGCGGACCGCCTGTTCAAAGGCCTTGGTGATCGCTTCGAAGCCTTTCAAAGCATTTGCAGGCAATTTTTCTCCTTTCTCTCCAAATACGAACAGGTTGCTCTCTTTCTCGATTGTCACTTTAGACTCATCGATGTTGCCTTGTGCATCCTGTATCTTTTTGATGTCCAGCCCGAAGTATTGGGCGATGAACTCATACATGGCCTTGCGCTTGTTCAGTCCATAGTCATGGCCTTCCGTATCGAGGTGGACATTTTTCACTTTGCCGGCTTCATTATAATAATTATAGATGCTTTGAAGAAAAGGAAATTCATTTTGGGGAACGTGCTGCGTCCAGTCTTTTCCATCGGAAACAATGAGCTGCGGCCGGGGAGCCGCCATCGAAGCTATTTCCACGTTATTGGTGCCATCGAGGCAAACATGAATGCCCATACCGCTTTCGCAGGGGCAGCCGCCGCTGTGGTAAGAAGACATCATTACTACAGGGACGCTCAGTTTAATGCGGTTGTCCAGCGCCGTTAGCAGCATGGCTTGGCTGCCGCCGCCAGAAGCGCCGGTAATGGCAACGCGGCTGGTGTCTACGTCCTTGCGCGACAAAAGGTAATCCATGATGCGCAGCGCATTCAGCGCCTGTATGGATTGTGCAAGGCTCCTGCGGTGGTCCCCCGGTTCTACCTGCAGCAACGATTCGCCGTCCCAGGCAAACAGGTCGTAACTAAATGCCATAGCCCCCATCCGCGCCAGCATTGCGCAGCGGTACTGGCAATCTTCGCGGTAACGGCCCTTTGCAAAATGCCCGTCGGGATTCAGCACAAGTGGCATCTTTCCTTTTGATTGCGCGGGCTTGTACAATGAGCCGCATACGTACAGTCCGGGCAAGGTTTCCAATGCTATATTTTCTACAGTATAGCCGTCCATTTTGCGCTGAGGCGTAATGATGGGAGCGCCCGAAGGCCAGGCTGGTATCTTTGTAAGTTTCAACGCCGAAAGAAAGCATTCTTTCAAAGCTGATTTGCGTTTCTCCCAACCGGCAAGGTCATTGTGCAGGGTTGCCAGGTATTGTAGTTGCAGCTTCCCATCTTCCACGGTCTTGAGATGATATTGAAAATGCTGCAGCTTGAACCTCTTTTCTCCATCCCTGCTGAAGCTAATATCTTGTGTGGCAAGTATGTTCGCGAGTGTTTTTTCCACATCGGGCCGGAAGCGCCAATCCGCATAGGTTACCCATTTGTCATTTACCAATTCTTCAGGATAGCGCAGCGTAACGCCATAACGCTTTTCTACCTGCAACAACACTTCTTTCAACGGTTTCCTGAACTGATCATCGGAAGTTTGCGCGGTCCCCATAGCAACCATCGTTGTAAAAAGCATCAACAAAACAATCGCTCTCATCTTCAAAATATTTATCAATGAACTAATGAGTTAACACACCTTCACCACATCCATCCCCAACAACGCTCCCAACTTTTGTATTTTGGAGCTGATGTGGCCCACTCCTACTGCGCAATGGTGCGCGGGCCCGTGCTGGTTCCAGTTATTAACGAAAGCACGCGCCCCAATTGGAAATGTATAGCGGCTATTGGTATTGCCTATCTGCAATATGGGCCCGGGAACGGATGCTCCTTCCGCAACCAGCAACATTAATTTTCCGTTAGCGGTTTCAACAACCGATAACAGGGTTACCGGCCCGTTCTTAACAGACATTTCCACAGACAAGCCGCTGCCGATCTTGCCATGGTATACCTGCAATGGCCGCACCTTTGTTTTGCCTTCTGCAATAGCAATATGGCCCGGCCCATCGTGTCCCATCAATACCACGTCCTTTTTAAAATCCATGGCATAATACTCCGTAAAAGAACCTCCCGCGCCAAAACTGTCCATGATCTTCATGGCCTGAGCATTCTTGATCTCGTATTCGCCCGCAACAGGAATGCCTCGTGCTGTCAGCAATGAATTGCCGAGAATGATGGAACTGATGGTTTCTTCATTCTCCGCATTGCCAGCGCCTTTGTAATAATAAGCCATTGAACCGAGCCCATGCCGCGCTACCAGTTCGTCCAATGCAACCGAGGTCCGGGCGGCGTTTTGCAATGCATCCATCGGGCAATCGGCCTGCACGTCGAATGCGTCGTAAAAAAACTCAACACGTTCTTTTATTTGTGCATCGCTAATGGTTTTCCTGATGGCGGCCAGTTCATCAACTTCTATTAGTTCGATATGGCCGCCGAAGTGCGCGTATTGCAAAGTGAGGTCTGAATAAATGTCCAGCATGCCGCTGTAGTAGTGGCCCATGCAACCCAACCTGTTATTAGCCATGATGCTCGCCACCTTCGCGGCTTCCACCCATTCCTTTATTTCATTCCAGCATTCATCATCGTTCTGCAGCATCCCCGTTACCTGGTGGAAGCGAATGCCGGTGCGTTTAAATACATTGGCAATTTCCGGTACGGGACAAGGAGCGCAATGCGCCAACCATTCGCCGGTCATTCTGGTGCGGTCTTCCAGTTTGTTGAACCAGTCATAATCGATAGCGGCCGAAGGCGATAAATTCAGTATGATCACCGGCACTTTTGCGCGTTGCACCACCGGTAGTACGGTAGACGAAAGCGCGTACGTGGTTACATGCAGGAAAATAATATCAACGTCCTCCCTGCGGAACCTCCTGCCTGCCTCAAAGGCCTTTTCCGCGTTATCGATCAATCCGAGATCGATAACGGCAGGATGCATCGCTTGCAAATTGCGGCTTACCGTTGCCAAATAACCTTCGAGCCTTTCCTTCAGCCCTGCAAACTGCTCCCAGTAGGCATCGAGGCCTATGCCGAACAATCCTATTTTTAAAAGTGATGATTGCATCATCGCGCAAATTTATTTTTCATACGAACATCATCTATTCCCCGACTCCCCATCTTTTCAATTCTATCACGCCTTCGGGCAATGGCCGGTCATTCCACGCCGAATGTATCGATAAAGCCGCACCCAGGGCGGGAGCTTGTGCAATGGTGGCGGTGTATACCTGCAGGTTTGGAAATGCAGCGGCCAACAGGTTCATGTAAATTGCATTTTTCCCAAAGCCTCCATCCACAAAAATCCGTTGCACATTGCTATTTTCTAATACCAATTGCGTGGAGGCTACCTGGCTGTCTACAATGTCCATCACCAGGCGGTGATAAGCTTCCCTGTGATTTGCAAAATCCGAAAGGTCTCTTGCCTCAAAGGCACAGGATTGGATCATTTCCAGCGTACTGCGGCAATTTGCCTCGCTCCTGTTCCTTAGCTGCTCAACAATATGGGGATCGAACTGCACTGAAAGGAACTTACCGTGCTTTTTGTTGAAATGAGCTGCAATGCGATCCACGCCCTTGTCGTGTATGTTACCGGTAAACAACCGCGAAGCTTTTACCGGCTTACCATCGTACTGCAAATAACACAGGCAATCATGCTTTAGTTCGGTTATAGATAAGGGTGAGGTGTTGAAAGGGTTCATGCTGATGGACCAGGTGCCGGTAGAGATCAATACAAAAGGCTCGGTAAAGCGCATGCGGTAAGGGATGAGTGCGGCCGAACTATCGTGCAATCCGGGGCCAACCAGGAAATGATATCCTTCCATGCTGCAAGGCACTACCGTGTTGTGCGCCAATATTGGTGGCAGCAAGGAAGCAATTCCCTCCTTACGCACCCATTCATGATAAGTATGCTTTTCAAAATCCCATAGATTGGTATGGCAGCCGATGCTGGTAATGTCTGAACAAAACTGTTCCGACACGGCAAAACGAAGGTATTGCGGCAGGTGCAGCGCATAGCGCATGCGGTTGAATATCTCGGGCTTCTCATATTTCATGCGATACAATTGCATGCCTGAATTAAGGCTGCCCAATACGGGCGATGCGGTTTGCGATGCAAACTTTTCCTCGCCGCCGTAATCATCATAGAACTTCTTCTTCAGTGTTTCAGGATAAGGCTTCAAATAACTATATAAGGGCGTAAGCACATGGCCGGCATCATCGAGATATACAAACGCAGCGCCGTGCGCCGAGAAGTTCATGGCCCGTATATCGAACGCTTGGGTTGTAGAGACCTCTTGCAATTGAAGCTGCAGGCTATACAATATGCTGTCAATATTTTCGCAGGGAAATCCGTCTTCGTCTTCTATATCCTCGAACCAGCTTTGCACTTCGTGCACGACGTTGTAATCCTTGTCGAAAAGGAAAAATTTTTTATTGGTCCTACCAAGATCGATCGCGGCAATGACAGGTGTGGCTCCCATATTATAAGCCCGTTGCTACGGTTGTACGGCCGCGGTTTTTGATAAGTTGTGAGCGTATGCCGAGCTGCCTGAAAAGTGCAATGGGTTCCAAGGCGCCGCCTGCGCGAAGCCGCGCTTCAGCCACCAGCGGCCGGACATCGGTGCGGTAAGCCTGCTGCAAAAGCTCCTGTGCCCTTACCACATCGTTTTGCATCCTGGCATCTTCCAATGCTTCTGCATCGATCAATAACGCTTGTGCATAGGCGATCTGGATGGCCTCCACCGACTGCAGCAAATCTTCAAGGGGATCTTTGATATTGTGCGATGCGTCGATCATCCAGGCAAGATCGGTTGCATGGTGCATTCCCTTTGCATTCATTCCTTCCACCAATTCATTAAAGATCAAAAAAAGCTGGTAGGGATTGATGCTGCCCACCGTCAGGTCGTCGTCGCCGTATTTAGAATCATTGAAATGAAATCCTCCCAATTTCCCCTCCATCAGCAACAATGAAACGATCTGCTCGATATTGGCATTGGGCAGGTGATGCCCCAGGTCGACTAACGTATATGCCTGTGCGCCTAATTTGCTCGCATACAAATACGATTGTCCCCAATCCCCCACGGTCATTGAGTAAAAATTAGGTTCGAAGGCTTTGTATTCGATGAACATTTTCCATTCCGGCGGAAGTGCGGAGTATATCTCCTGCAGGCTTTCCAGCGTATGCTGAAAGGCCTTCCTGAAATTCAACTGGCCGGGAAACGATGAACCATCGGCAAGCCACACGGTAATGGATTCCGAGCCAAGCGCAACGCCCTGCTTTATTACTTCGATATTGTGCTGAATGGCCTGTTGCCGCACCGCCTTGTCAACATGGTGCAATGAGCCGAACTTATAGCTGTGTTCCTGTCCGGGTTGGTCCTGGAAGGTGTTGGAGTTCACCGCGTCAAAACGCAACCCATGCTGCGCGGCAAGCGCTTTAATGGCGGCGGCATTTTGGGGAATGTCCCAGGGAATGTGCAGCGATACCGCGCCACTCGATTTGTTCAAAGCATGCAGCAACCCGATGTCTTCTATCTTTTCTTCCAGGCTCCGCGGTTCGCCCCCAATGGAAAAGCGACCGAAGCGTGTGCCGCCCGAACCAAGGGCCCAACTGGGAATGGCCACCTGGAAATCCATCAATCGCCGTACTATACCTTCGGTATTTTGTAAAGACGATGCAAGGAACCTGAACCTTCGTGTATGTTCATCCAGGTGCCGCCTGTTCGATTCCTCCAATGTATAGGATGCAAGCATGATGATAATGATGAGTAACTGTAAGTTATTGAAATTAGCGTACAAACGCATTGGCGATGCCGCCGTCTACGTTCAGCACATTTCCCGTTGATTTGTTCAGCAGCCCGCCTACAAATGCGAAGCAGGCATTGGCAATGTCTTCGGGCAATATCACTTCATTGAGCAGGGTTCGTTTTGCATAAAATGCAGGCAATTCCTCCACCTTGATGCCGTATGCTTTTGCGCGGCCTTCGGCCCAGGCGCCTTCCCAGATCTTGCTGTCTGCAATCACCGCATCGGGGTTTACGGTATTCACGCGTATCTTGTCATTTCCCAATTCAGCAGCATTCAACCTGCTTAGATGCAACTGCGCTGCCTTGGCAGAGCCATAGCCAGCATTGTTCGGGCCCGATACCAATGCGTTTTTGCTCGCGATGTTCAATACATCGCCGCCCAATTGTTGCTTGCGCATGATGGCAACGCCTGCCTGCGTTACCAGGAACTGGCCTTTTACCAATACATCGTACAACAGGTCCCAATCTGCTTCGGAGTGTTCTTCCAGGGGTTTAGAAACCGAAAGACCGGCGCAGTTAACTACAATGTCCACTCCCCCAAACTGCAGCGCAGCAACATCAAAAGCCTTATCGATATTTTGTTTGTTGGTAACATCCAATGGTACCTGCGCGCAGGCATCGCTGCCAAACTGCTTTTGAAATTCTTTAAAGGTGTCTGACAGCCGCGCTTCATCATTATCATTTATAACAACACACGCTCCCTCCTGCACAAATTTCTTTGCGATTGCTTTACCGATGCCACCGGCACTGCCGGTTATCAATGCCACTCTACCCGATAAAGGCTTGGGCTTTGGCAGCCGCCGCAGCTTGGCCTCTTCCAATAACCAGTACTCGATATCGAATGCTTCCTGCCTCGGCAGCGAAGTATATTCAGAAATGGCTTCCGCCCCCCGCATCACGTTGATGGCATTGATATAAAATTCAGCGGCGATGCGCGCAGTGGATTTGTCTTTTGCAAAGGTGAACATGCCCACGCCGGGATACAGTATCACCACCGGGTTAGGATCGCGAATGGCGAGGCTACCCGCATGCTTATGCGAAGAATAATAATCGGCATACATTTCCCGGTATGCTTCAAATTGCGGGCTAAGTTTTTCGCGCAAGGCATTGCTTGCTGTAAGGTCTTCACCTGGTGACAGGTTCAGCAGCAAGGGACTGATCTTGGTCCTGAGAAAATGATCGGGGCAGCTCGTTCCCATCGGGGCAAGCCGCTCAGCATCGTAAGAATTGATGAACTCCAGCACTTTTTCATCATCGGTAAAATGTCCGATCATCCTGTTGTGACCCGAGCAAAGCCCGCGCAACACAGGCGCGAGTCCCGCAGCCTGTGAAAGCCTCGCTTCCTTTGGCAATGACTGTACTTTTTCTCCTCCAAAAACAGCAGGCTGTTTACGTACGAAGCCCTCGATATATTCCGCGCAGCGCTCGATGACCTCCAATGAATTCATATAACATTCATAAGAAGTATCGCCCCACGTGAACAATCCATGCGAACCGAGCATGATGCCGCGTATGCCGGGATTTTCATCTACACATTGCCTCAGCTTTAATCCAAGGTCAAAACCAGGACGCTGCCAATCGACCCACCCCAGTGTGCCATTGAACAATTCCTGCGTAATGCGTTGACCGTCCTTGCACGCGGCAATTGCAATAGCGGCATCAGGGTGTAAATGGTCGATGTGTTTGAAAGGCAAAAATCCGTGCAGGGGCGTATCGATGGAAGGCGCTTTGGAATTCAGATCGAATATGCAATGATTGAACAGCTCCACCATTTCATCTTCGTATGCGCGTCCGCGGTAGACATTCCGCAGGCTTTGCAACCGGTCGGTATACAATGCCGCAAGCCCGTTGCGCGTGAGTGTGCCCAGGTCCCCACCCGATCCCTTGATCCACATTACTTCGGTGGGCTGGCCGGTGAGCGGATCTCTTTCAATGGTCTTGCACGAAGTGTTGCCGCCGCCATAATTGGTCAACCGCAGGTCAGCTCCCAGTATATTAGAACGGTACAGCAGCAGTGCCACCTCATCGCCCTTCATTGCGTCGGCTTTTTGTTCATCCCATAAATTGCTCACGTGCATAAAGCTTGCTGCTACACTCATGGCGCTTATTTTACAGCTATAGATTTCAAATAGTTCCCATATCCAACTACCATCACGGAAATGATAATTACCATCACGCCCAGCGTTACCAGCGTGCGTGTTCTTTTATCAACGCCTTTCCATTCTTTCAATACCAAACCCCACATATTGGCCACCAGTATAATGAAGGCCATGTGCAATATCCAGGAACTGGCGGAATTACCGAGCTTGCTCGCTCCCATTCCATAAAAAAAGAATTGCAGGAACCATGTAGTGCCCGCAAGCGCTGAAAGCAGATAGTTGCGGCCCAATGGTGTTGCGGCATTGGTATAATCGTGGAATGTTTTATTGCGCAGGTGTAAGATCATACACCAAATGAAGTTGGTAGTAAGCCCGCCCCATAACAGTACAATGTAGGTTACATTGTTCGCGTACAAGAAATTGCCCTGGTTTGGATTTGCGGTAATCCAGGCAGCATTGGCCACATCGGCCATCGGCTGACCGGCTTCCAGCCCAAAATTGAAACAGGCGCTAAGCATGCCTGATATGATGGCTACGAACAAACCAAGACCGAACCGGTATTCTTCTTTCGAAAAATTTCCTTTGCTGCTGGTTGTGTCCGCCAACTTCAATTGCCGTTCCTTCAGCATACCGGCTTTCCCGCAAAGAATGATGCCGGCGATGCAGATCACCAATCCCAGTAGAATCGTTAATCCCCAGGTATTGCTAACAAGCTGGCTAAGGGTCTCTTTATCTTTCTCAGCGAAAATATCATAGTAAATAGAAGGCACCAGCGCCCCGAACACCATGCATAACCCTAGGATAATGCTATTGCCCAGCGACATGCCCAGGAAACGAACGCCCAGTCCATAGGTGAGCCCGCCAATGCCCCAAAGTACGCCGAACATGTAGGTGTATAGCAGCACTGAGTCGTCGGTTTGCCGGATGATCTCCGCAAAACCGGGAACGGTCAGGTAGGCAGCCAGTGGAGGTACCACGAGCCACGAAAACAATCCTCCTACCAGCCAGTATGTTTCCCAGGCCCAGCCTCTTACTTTTTTAAACGGCATGTAAAAACTGCCGGAGGCAAAACCGCCTATAAAATGGAAAATAACGCCAAGAACAGCCTGCATAAATTTTTATATGGATGACAATATACAAATACCCCGGAAAAATTTTCATCCTAACTTGCCGCACATTGTATGAAGGAACGATTGTTTGGCAATATCGATGGCTCGCCCATTACGGAATATACTTTATCCAATGCGGGGGGCATGCAGGTCGGCATCATCAACTATGGTGGCACGGTTACCAGGCTGCTCGTGCCTGATAAAAATGGTGAAATGGGAGATGTGGTATTGGGTTATGCATCACTGAATGGCTATTTGCAGCAGGACAATCCTTATTTCAATTCCCTAATCGGGCGTTATGCCAACCGCATTGCCAATGCACGTTTTACCCTCGATGGAAAAGAATACACGCTGGCCCCAAACAACAATGGCAACAGCCTGCACGGGGGCTATAAGGGATATGATAAGGTGATCTGGGATGCTGAAAAATTAAATGACACCAGTCTTAAGCTAACTTATGTAAGCAACGATGGAGAAGAAGGTTATCCCGGCAACCTGCATATAACGGTGATCTATACCCTAACCAGCGACAATGGCCTGCAGATCGATTACTTCGCCACTACGGACCAGGCAACGCCCATCAATCTTACCAGCCATTGCTATTTCAATTTATCTGCAGGCAAGGACCCTGCCATTCTGAACCACCGCCTGCAACTGAACGCCTCGAAATATACGGTGGCCGACGATGCCCTGGTACCGACCGGCGAACTGGCCGATGTGCAGGGCGGGCCCATGGACTTTACCACAGAAAAACTGATCGGCGATGACATACAACAGGTAAAAGGAGGTTACGATCACAACTGGGTGCTGGACAACAACGGAAATACGCTGGAAAAGGCGGCCACCTTATATGAACCGGTCAGCGGCCGGTACATGGAAGTATACACCACCCAGCCGGGCATACAATTTTACTCGGGCAATTTTTTAAACGGCATCCTGCAGGACACCAAAAACGGACAGGTATATGGCAAGCATGCCGCCCTTTGCCTGGAAACCCAGCATTTTCCCGACAGTCCGAACCAGCCGCATTTTCCAAATACCATCCTGCGGCCGGGCGAAGCCTACCGGCAAACCACGGTATACAGGTTTTCAATTCAACCTTAACGCGTGAGCTAACCACACCCATACCCATATACCCACACCCTTACCCTTACTGCTCCTCGCTACTCAGTATCCGTTTCCCGTTTCCCCTAACCCTTCCACACCTTTTAGCCGACATGATCCGGACATAAACACCACGATTTCTATCCACATGTGTTATCATCTTCTGTTGGCCCATAAGCAGGCCTTTCAATATATTCGTGCTCTTAGTAAAAACCGAACTATGGCAACTGATATCAAATGCCCGAGCTGTGGCGAACTGTTTGCGCTGGGAGAGGCGGAGGCAGAGGAGTACAAGAAGGAATTGCAGCAGAAGATGACGGCTTACGTGAAACAAAAAGAAGATGAATTCAGGCGCAAAACGGAGGACCTGGAGCGGCAGAGATCGGCCATGGAAGCGGCTGCCTTAAAAAAAGCATCGGAAGAACTGGCCGCCCAGTTGAAGGCCATGGAAGACGAATCCCGCCTGAAAAGCCTGCAACTGCAGGAAATGCAAAAAAAAGAACTGGAATTCCTGCGCGAAAAGAACGAATTGGAACAACGCAGCCGCAACCTTGACATAGAAATAGAAAAAAGACTGCTGGAAGACCGCAAAAAGATAGAACAGGAAACCATGCTCCGCGAATCACAGTTGTTCGACATGCGCATGAAGGAAAAAGAACTGCAGCTGGAAAGCATGAAACGGACCATCGAAGAGCTGAAAAGAAAAAGCGAGCAGGGCCTCACCCAGGCGCAGGGCGAAGCACAGGAACTGATGCTGGAAAAGCTCCTCGGTGAACACTTCCCCTTCGATAGCATCGAGGAGGTAGGCAAGGGCATAGAGGGCGCGGACTGCATACATGTAGTGCGCAACATCTCCGGCAAGGAATGCGGCAAGATCATTTACGAAAGCAAGCGCACCAAGGGCTGGAGCAGCGCATGGGTGGAAAAACTAAAGAATGACATGCGCAGCACCCAGGCCGACCTGGCAATACTGGTTACGCAAACCTTTCCCAAGGGCATGGATTGCTTTGGCGAAAAAGAAGGCGTGTGGGTCTGTTCTTTCAAAGAGGTCATCGGGCTTTCTACCGCCCTTCGACATGCCATCATCAGGATTGCGGAAACGAAAAGATCGGAAGAGAACAAAGGCGAAAAAATGCAGATGCTGTACAACTATCTTACCGGCATCGAATTCCGCCAGCACGTGGAAGCCATCCTCGAAAGCTTCCTTTCCATGAAACAATCGATCACCAGGGAACGTGTGCAAATGGAAAAGATCTGGAAGGAACGCGAAAAACAATTGGATAAAGTATTGCTCAATACCTCGGGACTGTTCGGTTCCATAAAAGGCATTGCCGGCGCATCGGTAGAAGACATTCCGCTGCTGGAAACCGCGCAGGATGAAGATGCTGCTTAAACCTTTCTGTCCAAATAATAAAAAATGAGGTACACCACGGAAAATGCCGCGATAATAATAGCCCATCCCTGTCCGCGGCTTATAGAGCCCACTCCATAAATAGAACCTAAGGCAATCAAAGCGGCAATGCCGCCCGCTATCCATGGCGGTATCGGGTGCCTGCGTTGCGGCGTGCGCCGCTCCACCTTCATGCTCTTTCCATGTTCATGCTCTATGAATTGCACTGGCACCTTGAGGCGATAGCCTTTTCTTGGAATGGTTTCAATAACCCTTGGATGTTGGGGATCATCGTTGAATACTTTGCGCAGCTGCGAAATGCACCGGCTGATAGAATCCTCCGTAACGATCATGTCCGGCCACACTTCTTTAAAAATTTCTTCCTTCGAAATCGTCTGTTCCGCATTTTCGGCCAGCAGCGTCAGCAGGCTCATGGTCTTCGACTCCAGCTTCAGCGTTTTATCTTTAGTAATAATCTCGTTTCCGTCAGGGTTTACCGTAAAATCGTCTATAACAAATTTCCGCATAGGCAAGTCAGTTTCTGTCCAAAGCTAGATCAATCGCCCCGATTATGGCCGGCTCTATCCTTTCCTTGGGAAAGGCGCTGTTGTTGGTAAACAACACAAAACCCAGGTTATGATCGAGCCAATGGCAATACGCCGAGCTGAAGATATTATTAGCCCCAGATGAGCGTATTATCCTGTTTCCCTGTTTGGTCTTTCGCGTCATGGCCGCGATCATCAGGTCTTTTTGTTCACGCGGCAATAATTCCGATTTCAGCAAAGCATCAAAAAATCGCTGCAGGTCTGTGGTAGTGGTCAGCATACCGCCATTGGCTTTCAGGTACCACGAGGGCCCATCAGGCCCATAATAATCGGTTACTGTGCCCCACTGTTTTTGTTTGAGCATTCCACAGGCAAGCTTCTCTTTCCTGGAAACCGTATAGCCCGTATGTTTCATGTTCAAAGGCCTGAAGAACTCCTGTTGCAGGTAAGCTTCATAGTCCTTGCCCGAAACCGTTTCAATGATATAGCCCAACAATGAAAATCCCGCATTCGAGTATTGTGTTTTTTCCCCGGGCTGAAACAATAGCGTGGAGGCTTTGATCTTTTGCATCAACGAATCCCTCGAAATATAGGTTTCATCCAGGCCAAGGTCCTCTTTCAGGCCGGATTGATGCATGAGCAGGTGCACAATGGTGATGCCTGCCTTGTCTTCGGGCCACCCGGGCACCAGGTCTTTCACCTTCGATTGCAGGCCCAGCTTTTGATTTTGTACCAGGCGCAGGATGGCGGCGCCGGTAATGGATTTGGTAATAGAGCCCATATCGTACAGCAGGCCGGTCCGGGTTTTTTTATTCCGGCAATCGCTGTAACCATACCCCTTATTTAATAGCACGTCGTCGGCGCTTAATAATAAGATGGTCCCGGAAAATCCTTGCTGTTCGGCGGCGGTAAGCATAGAATCTATGCGTTGCTTCAAGCCGGGCAGGTTAAGATCGTCCTGGTATGGCTGGGCGATGGCGGAAAGGCCGATCAAAACCGGTAACAATATCCCGGGCAGCAGCTTTGCGTAGCGCAGAATGGTTGGCATATTTTCTTTTGAAACAAAAGAACAGCGCGCCGGGTTAACAGGGGGTGTGGAATTCCCGATCTTTTCCTGATGTTATGCCGATGAAAGGCCTAAACAGCCGTTGCCAGCCAGCTCAATGCAAATTTTTCGAGGAAAACCGTCTGTAATTTCAGCAGCCTCGCCTTCTCCTTGCTGAAAAGAAAATCCGTAAAAATGCAGTTGCGGATCTCGTCGCGGTAAATAGCCTGCAATTGCATATGCCTGCGGAAATCGACTTGGCCATTGCCATGCCATTTGAACATGGCCTCTTTACAACTCCACATCAGGGTGAATTTCAAAAGGTCAGGCATATCAACCCGGAATTGCTGGATAATGCCGGCCTCGATGGTATTGATGAATTTGTCTTTTACCTTCCCCACGCGTTCGGCT
Source organism: Chitinophagaceae bacterium (assembly GCA_035628135.1). GTDB lineage: Bacteria > Bacteroidota > Bacteroidia > Chitinophagales > Chitinophagaceae > DASPKM01. Next base: position 429,189 of record DASPKM010000009.1, read on the forward strand.
ACCAGCTCGATATCTATTCCTACGCGTTTGTCGCGGCTTACGATGGCGGCGGCAAAATCGCCGCAGTGGGAAATTGAAAAATGATAGGCTTCGTTAGCCAGGAAAGGCTTGAGCGTATCGGCGATGCGGATGAGCTCATACGGAAAATCCGGGAACAGGTACCTAAGCAAATGACGGCCGGCAAGGTGCTGTACACGCTTGTGGGGATGCGTGATCTCATTTTGCAGGGGGACGGTCTGGAGAAAAAAGTTTTCCGATTCCTCTATTTTCCAAATCCCGATTTTGGTATGCCTGTCGATAGTTTGTTGATAAAATAAAGGCATGCGCGAATTTCTGATTTTTGGTGTATGATTTTAGATTTATTTGCAGGAAATATCAAACCGAACAACCAGTATGATCCTTTCCGATAACCGTATTTTAGAAGAAATAGACAAAGGCACTATTAAAATTGAACCGTATTCGCGTGAATGCCTGGGGAGTAATTCGTACGATGTGCACCTTGGCCAATGGCTGGCCACCTACCGCGAGCACATCCTTGACTCGAAAAAGCACAACGAGATCGAGTATTTCGAAATCCCCGAAGAAGGCTTTGTGCTCTATCCCCATATTTTTTACCTGGGCGTAACGCTGGAATACACTGAAACACATGCGCACGTGCCGTTCCTGGAGGGCAAGTCGTCTACCGGCCGGCTGGGCATCGACATACACGCTACCGCCGGTAAGGGCGACGTTGGATTTTGCGGCAACTGGACTTTGGAAATTTCTGTAAAGCAGCCCGTGAAAGTGTACAGGGGCATGCCGGTGGGACAACTTATTTATTTTCCCGTTGATGGTGAAATAGCCGTCAAGTACAACCAGAAAAAAGACGCCAAGTACAGCGGCCAGCCTAACAGGCCTGTGGAGAGTATGATGTGGAAGAATAAATTCTGATGAATCCGAAAGCGTTCAAATGTTTAAACATATAAACGGATACATCCATTACGTGTATTTTATATCCTCCCATACTTACGATAATATGCAATTACCCACGCAACCACTTCGTCATAACTCAATATTCCCTGGGGTTGTTCATTGGCCTTAAGATATTGACCGTATAATATTCGGATAATAGGCTCGAAAGGATTTTCATATTTCTTATAAAAATCGCGCAGCGCCCGCAGATCTTGTTTTGCAAGCTCAGGCAAACGGGCATGCAGGCTTTTTGCAAGCGATGAATCACGCACCGCCAGGTTGCGTGCGGCATAAATGTACAAGTCGAAGTAAACCGAATAACGAACAGCAGGATCATCTGAATCACGCGCCACGAGATAACCCACAAAATTGGCTTCATTCTCCTTCGCAAATCCCAATTGATGCCCTATTTCATGACTGGTTGTAAACGGCTGCTGCGTCATCGGCACCGTGGTATTCACCTGGGCTTCGCCCGAGAATGGATTGTAATAACCGGTATACCCCAGGTAATTGCCCAGGTAGCTGTACAACGATGGTTTTACAGAAGGCCTCCTGTATCTGAGGAAGGGAAGCGTTGGTTGTACTTTTTCGTATGCTGCTATTGCCTGCCCGAACAATACCCGTTTTTTGTAAAGCGCATCGCGCCGCGCCAATGCCATCGTGTCCAATTGGTGCAATTGGTCGATGCTTGCATTCACCAGCATCGCAAGCTCTTCGGTTGTATAGGACGTTACCAGCAAATCCAATTGCCGCGCAATGCCCACACGATTGTAATTAAGTCCCCACAATCCATTAAACAAAATATAAATCCATACCACTGTAAACGCGATCCTTCTCCATACCCTCAGCCAATATTCCGTCCTTGCCTCTTTTCTTGCGATCCTTCTTATCATCAGCACCACCCCTCTTATCAGATATAATACGGCCCACGCATACAACAAATCGCCCACGCTAAATGGGACCCATCCGAATAAAAATCGCTGGATAATCGAAACAACCGGGTAAATGCCATGCGTATAATATTTTTCCACCGCTTCCGGAAAAAAAGCGAATACCCTGATAGCTGTTCCTATCGCCAGCAAAAGAATAAGTCGGTTGCTCTTTGAAACCATATCGCGGTGGAATTTTTGTTCCGGGGTACAATGATACAATCTGTATTTTGCATTCTTAAGCAAAGGCATTCATGAACCTGGAATTCAACAAGCACGAAGACGCCGCGCGGCTGGCCCTAAGCGAACTGCGCCAAAAGAAAGCGCAGGTGGCCCTGGGCGGCGGCAAAAAAGCAATCGAAAAACAAAAAGAAAAAAACAAGCTCACCGCAAGGGAGCGCATCGAATACCTGCGCGATAAGGACAAGCCCTTTATCGAGATCGGTTCATTTGCCGGTTACGAAATGTATGAAGCAGAAGGTGGTTGTCCCGCAGGCGGCACCGTTGCGGGCATCGGGCATGTATCAGGACGGCAATGCGTGATTGTGGCGAACGACCAAACGGTAAAGGCCGGCGCATGGTTTCCCATCACCGGCAAAAAAAACCTGCGCATGCAGGAGATCGCAATGGAAAACCGCCTGCCGATCATCTACATCGTTGACAGCGCGGGCGTATACCTTCCCATGCAGGATGAGATCTTTCCCGACAAAGAGCACTTCGGCCGCATCTTCCGCAACAATGCGCGCATGAGCGCCATGGGCATTTCACAAATCGCTGCGGTGATGGGCGCTTGTGTTGCGGGCGGCGCTTACCTGCCCATCATGAGCGATGAAACCCTGATGGTAGAAGGCAACGGTTCTATTTTTTTAGCAGGGCCTTACCTGGTTAAAGCAGCCATTGGCGAAGACATCGACGTTGAAACCCTTGGCGGCGCGGTTACCCATACCGAGATCAGTGGAATAGCAGATTATAAATTCAAAACAGAACAGGAATGCCTTGACCAGGTAAAACGCATCGTGTCGAAAATGGCGGCGCCTGCATCTGCCGGGTTCGACCGCATCAAAAGCAAGCCTCCCAAAAAAAATCCTGAAGACTTATATGGCATCGTGCCTGCCGACAGTTCCAAGCCCTTCGACATGCTCGAAGTGATCGAGCGTATTGTGGACGATTCGGCGATCGATGAATTTAAGGCCGACTATGGCAAGACAATCATCTGCGGTTATGCGAGGATCGATGGCTGGGCCGTAGGCATCGTGGCCAATCAACGCAAGATCGTAAAGACCAGGAAAGGCGAGATGCAGATGGGTGGTGTCATTTACAACGACAGCGCCGATAAGGCTGCCCGCTTTATCATGAACTGCAACCAGAAGAGGATCCCGCTGGTGTTCCTGCAGGATGTTACCGGTTTTATGGTTGGCAGCCGCAGCGAGCACGCAGGCATTATCAAAGACGGAGCAAAAATGGTGAATGCGGTGGCCAATTCAGTGGTGCCCAAGTTTACAGTCATTGTAGGCAATTCATACGGTGCGGGTAACTATGCAATGTGCGGCAAGGCTTATGATCCGCGCTTCATTTACGCATGGCCCACGGCTAAAATAGCGGTAATGGGCGGCGACCAGGCCGCGAAAACACTGTTGCAGATACAGGTGAATGCTATGAAAACCAAAGGAAAAGCCATCAGCCCGGAAGATGAAAAAGCATTGCTTGATGAGATCAGGGGCAGGTACAACCGCCAGACCACTCCTTACTATGCGGCTGCCCGCCTTTGGATAGATGAAATCATAGACCCCGCGGCAACCCGCGAAGCGCTCGCGGAAGGTTTGAAAGCAGCCGATCAAAACCCGGAGATCCAACATTTTATGACCGGTGTATTCCAGGTATAACTATTTTTTCTATTTTACTAAAATTGATTATTTTCACTCATCTTTCAACAACCAAACTAACTAGGGACGCTTATGAGAAATTCTACGCTGAGGAAAGTATTGCTATTTTCTGCACTCACGGTTATAACCTTACAAGCTTGCCGCAAGGACGATGCTGCTATGATGACTCCACCCGGAGTACCCGATCAATCTTTTTTAGAGGAGTTTGATACTACTACATCAGCCTTTGCAAGAGGTTGGGTTCCCATAAATGCAAGTGCGCCTAAGGGCCGGTCTGTGTGGGTGCAAGGACTGTTCAACAATCCGGCAAACACCGGGCTTCCTTATCCTATTCCCTTCGGCCCGCATTCATCCAAAGGTTCTTATCCCGGATTTATTGGCGCCGATTATTTGTCTACTTCCGCTGCAGCCGGTGTAATCAGCAACTGGCTGGTTTCGCCGGTAGTTACCATGCAGAATGGCGATAAGATCATCTTCTACACCAGGACCGCTTTATACGCGATATCTGCTACCGACTCTACCGATTTCGCCAACCGCTTACAGGTTAGGTTAAATTCGAATAACGAAGGCACCAACGTTGGCAACGGCCTGAACACAGGCGACTTCACCAACACGCTGCTCGACATCAACCCCAGTTATATTGAAACGCATACCAACCCCGCTTTATACGATCCTAATTCCTATCCCTTCCGCTGGACGCGCTTCGAAGCAACCGTGGGCGGATTGAACGGGCCTACCAAAGGACGCTTTGCCTTCCGCTATTTTGTTGAAGGCGGCGGTAGCAACGGCCTGGGATCTGCAGTGGCTGTTGACAGTGTAGCGTATGTTGGTAAACGTTAATCTTTCAATCTTCAAACAATTCGTCATGAATAAAAAACTTCTTACTTCCTTATCTGTTCTTGGTGCTATTGCAGTGCTGATGGTGGCGTGCGAAAAAGATTTCAAAAACGAAACCCCGGCGCCCCGCCCCGCCGCTCCCGTATATTCTTTCGTGGAAGAATTTGATACCGTGGCCAACCTCACAGCCAAAGGCTGGGTTATTTCCAACAAGTCGTATCCGGTAGGCCCCGTTAGCTGGAGGCAGGGTATGTACGAACTGGGCGGCAAGCTCGGAAGCGATGTAGTGGGTTTTCCCGCTTATTCTGCCAGGTACACTCCCAACGATTTTGTAAGTGTTGATATGAATGCCACCAGCGGCGCCGGCGTAACCAGCGCATGGCTCATTGGCCCGATGCGTCCCATGAAGAATGGAGACCGCCTCATATTCTACACCCGCACACATGGAGATTATATCGACCGCATGCAGGTTCGTTTGAACCTGATAAATGGTGACACTTATGTAGGCGATGGCAATCCTGAGCACATAGGTAACTTTACCACCCTGCTGGAAGACATCAATGCGGGCATGACGCTGACCGGATATCCTATCAACTGGACAAGAAAATCCTATACGTTCACCGGCATCACCGGAACCGTAAACGGCCGTTTCGCTTTCCGTTATTATGTTCCCAACTCAGGCCCCAGCGGAAGCAATGCCGATATGATCGGTATAGACAGCGTAGCGTTTGTAAGCCAGTAAACTTGCCATATATTTCGTTAGAAGATCGGTTGCTGCGCAACCGATCTTTTTTTATTATCATTGTCAAATGTTCAATGTAAGGGTTTACGGCATTCTCATCAACGAACAAAAACAGGTATTGGTTAGCGATGAATATATCCGCGGTCAGTATTTTACCAAATTCCCCGGCGGCGGCCTCGAGTTTGGCGAAGGCACCCGCGACTGCCTGGTCCGGGAGTTCAAAGAAGAAATGAACCTGAACGTCAAAGCCGGTGAGCATATTTATACAACCGATTTTTTCCAGTTGTCTGCTTTCAATCCCGCTCACCAGATCATTTCTATTTATTACTTCGCTGAAGCGCTGGAACCTATTACAGTTCCTTTGCGCCACGCGCCTTTTATGTTCGATGAAGAGCAAATGAATTTGTATCGACAAAACGGCGAAACCGAAACCTTCCGGTTCATCGACTGGAAAGATTTTTCGGCAGAGAGTGTTACGTTGCCGATCGATAAGATCGTGGCGGGAATGATCAAGGAGATGAATAAGATTGCCGACCCTAAAATATAATTGTTCAAGTCCGTGCCAAACTCCCGATATAGTCGGGTGTCCGAGAAGGGTCCTACTACAAAAAGCCTTTAAAAACTGGCTATTAAGAAAAGTCGAATAAATAAAAAACCCGTTCATTGCTGAACGGGTTTTGTTGTATACAGGCTTTTTATTAACCGTTGCTTCCACCTTCGCCGCTGCTTCCCTCTTCGAGTTTCTTCTTGATCTCTGCCAAGGCACCGAGGTCACCGAGTGTTGGTTTTTCAACCTTGCTCTGGATATTCTTGATGGCTTTGCGGGCCTTATCAGCTTCGCTCCTGGCCTCCTTCTTAGCACTTTCCTTCTCTTCTTGTTTTGCCTGCTCCCAGATACGTGTATGCGAAAGAACGATGCGCTTTTCATTGCGATCGAATTCGATCACCATGAATGTGCCCACTTCGTCTGCCACGATCTGCTTGCCATCTTCCTTCATAAGGTGACGGCCGGGTGCAAAGCCTTCTAGTCCATACGGCAATTGCACGATCGCGCCTTTGTCGTCCTTGCGAATTACAGTGCCCTCGTGGATGCTGCCGATGCTGAAGGTATCCTCCAGTGTGTTCCAGGGATCTTCTTCCAATTGTTTATGTCCGAGCTGCAACTTGCGGTTGTCCTTGTCGATGTTGAGAATAACCACATCGATGTTTGAAGCAACCTTGGTGTATTCTGTCGGGTGATTGAAACGCTTCAACCAGCTAAGGTCGCTGATGTGTATCATACCGCCGATGCCCGGAGCCAGCTCAACAAACACACCGTAGGGCGTGATGTTTTTTACCAGGCCCGTATGACGGCTTCCCTCGGGGAATTTCTGGTCGATCTCGCTCCAGGGATCAGGTGAAAGTTGCTTGATGGACAAGCTCATCTTCCTGCTCTCTTTGTCGAGCGTAACGATCTTGGCTTTATGAATATCGCCGAGCTTAAAGAATTCTTTTGCGTTTACAGGCGTGTTGGCCCAGGTGATTTCGCTCACGTGCACCAGTCCTTCTACACCAGGCTGAATTTCCAGGAACGCGCCGTAGTCTTCGATGTTAACTACTTTACCTTCCACGATTTCGCCTTCCCTGATAGTTTCAGGCAGCACTTCCCACGGGTGTGAGGTAAGTTGTTTCAAACCGAGGCTGATGCGTTTCTTTTCGTCGTCGAAATCCAACACCACTACCTGCAGTTTCTGGTCCAGTCTGAGTACTTCGCTTGGGTGACTGATGCGTCCCCAACTGATGTCGGTGATGTACAGCAATCCGTCCAATCCACCGAGGTCCATGAACGCACCGAAGTCTGTGATATTTTTTACTGTTCCTTCCAGCACCTGGCCTTTTTCCAGTTTGCTCATGATCTGCGCACGTTGTGCTTCGATATCGCTTTCGATCAGGGCTTTGTGGCTCACCACGGCGTTCTTGATCGCCTCGTTTACTTTCACCACTTTAAACTCCATCACTTTGCCTACAAACTGGTCGTAGTCGGTAACGGGCTTCACGTCGATCTGGGATCCGGGCAGGAAGGTTTCCATGCCGAACACGTCTACGATCAGGCCGCCTTTTGTTTTGGAAGTAACTGTACCGGTGATTACTTCTCCTGTTTTGTGCACTTCAACAATGCGCTCCCATGCACGCGTGATGCGCGCTTGCTTGCGGCTGAGGTGCAGGTGGCCTTGCCTGTCTTCTTTTTCCACTACCATTACTTCCACTTCATCGCCTACTTTGAGGTTGGCTATGTCGCGGAATTCATTGAGTGAAACAAGGCCATCGCTTTTGAAACCGATGTTGATGACTACGTCGGTTTTGGTAACGCCCACTACTGAGCCGTGTACCAGTTCGCCATCGGTTACGGTTTTGAAAGTACCTTCATAAACGGCGTCATACTTTTCTTTTTCTTCTTTGCTGTAGGAAGAAACGTTCCGTTTATCGATGCTCCAGTCAAAATCATCATGAGCCGTCTGAGGCTCTTGGGTGTGACCGTTTTCTTTTTCTGCAGGTGGATTTTGTGTCGCTGTAGCTGCCGCACCTTCCTCTGAAGGATTGCCAGACTCCTGCACATCAGCGTTTACTTGGTTAACAATTTGATCATCAGCCATAAATTATCCCAATGTTTTTTAAAATTTGGGACGGCAAAGATAGGGTTTTATTCCTGAATTAAGTCCGCAGGCGCTTAAGTAAACAGTTGGTTAACCACGAAATTAAGACTGATTATCAACGGATTGCGAACCGTTGCCCCTTCGCGCGCTTTTCTTCAATTGCCGTTTTCGCTCATGGTACAGCCTTTTCTCTTCTTCCTTTCGCTTCCCCGCAAGATAGCTGCGGTATTGGGCCCGCAGCATAAAAAACACAAACACCACCAGAACAATCATTGCCAGCAAGCCCATCGCTGGTTCATTGTGCGGCCACTGTATCGTGCCCAGGGATCTAAGCCTAAGCACTGCTATTTTTTGCCCTATTTTATATTTACCAGCCTTGCAATCGTCCTGGGATATCTGGAGCCATTTTGTCTGCTCACCTACCGCCACTTTCATCGAAGTATTGCCTCTTCTACCGCTGCAATCTCTGGCAAACCCGATAACGGTGGCCTGTACACGCTCACCATAACGCTTTGTGAGAAGCGCGGCTATATTCGACCAAAACATCCAGACGATGACCAGGAGGGCAGTGCTAACTAATATCCAGCCCCATACATCCTTTTTCTTTTTTACGTTTACCGGTTGATAGCTGATCCTGCGTTTTGCCATGCAGAAAGATTAGTGATGCAATGCTATATGATTTGCCGCAATAAAACCACTTGTCCACGCGTGCTGGAAATTAAATCCTCCCGTAATGCCATCCACGTCCAGGATCTCGCCCGCGAAATAAAGACCCGTATGCTTTTTGCTTTGCATGCTATTGGCGTCCACCTCCGATAACCGGATCCCGCCGGCGGTCACGAATTCTTCTTTGAAAGTAGTTTTACCTTTTACTGTTGCAGTATAGGCTGCCAGGTTGTTCACCAGCTTGTTCTGGCTCACCGCGGGCAGGTCTGCCCATCGCATGTCCGCGGAAATACCCGACTGCTCACACAGGAACTGCCATAACCGTTGCGGCAAATCAAACTGGTGGAACACCTGCACTTTTCTTTGCGCCGCCGTTGTTCTTATTTCCTGCAACCTTGCACGCAAGTTTTGCTCATGGTATTCGGGCAACCAGTTTACGATAATACTGAAATCATATTTCTTTGCGGCCAGCTCGCGTGCACCCCAGGCCGACAACCGCAACACCGCGGGACCGCTCAATCCCCAATGCGTAATCAATACCGGTCCTGTTTCTGTCAATTTGCTTCCCACGATCTTAACCCTTGCTTCCGTGCTTACGCCCATCAATTGCCTGATGGGATGTTGGGGCAGATTGAAGGTGAACAAGGATGGAATGGGCTCCTCCACCGTATGTCCCAGGTCCAGCAACCATCTGAATTGCGTGATCCTGGAATAACCTCCGCAAGCGATGCATACCGCATCTGCCTGTAATTGCTCTTCTCCCGACAACGCAATCTCCCACTTGTGCCCCGCACGGTTCAATGCTCTTACTTCGCGGTTCATGCGAATTTGTACATGGTGCAGGTTCGCCTCCCGCAACAGGCATTCGATAATCGTTTGCGATGAATCCGTTACGGGAAACATTCTTCCATCTTCTTCAGTTTTCAATTGCACACCCCGTTGCTGAAACCATGCTATCGTATCCTTGGTGAAGAACTGGTGAAAGGTCTTCTTCAAAAAATTTGTTCCACGCGGATATTTGCTCACCATTTCGGGTATGTCGAAACAAGCATGCGTTACATTGCAGCGGCCGCCGCCCGATACCTTTACTTTCGACAATAGCTTGCCGGTTTTTTCAATGAGGATCACTTCCAGCGAAGGATTCAAACGCGCCGCATTCACGGCGCAAAAGAAACCCGCCGCACCACCGCCAATTACCACCAATCGTTTTTTACTATTACTCATCTTGCCACCTGAATCCCGGAAAAATAAAATAAAATATATGCCACCAGTTGCCTTCGTTGGAAAGAAATAATTTAAACGGCCCTTCCACCGGCACCACCTCACCACTTTCCAATACCGCCTGGTATTTTACGGCGCCTTCGCAAAAACCCAATCCGGTGCGCGAATGCTCATTCCACTCAAACCCTATTTCGCCAAGGGCATACTGGCATTTGATAAAGGCCGTGTACGCCGCAAAGATGGTTTTAATTTTTGTGATCACTTGCTCCTTCGTGTAAATGGTCTCGTCCGGCAAAATGAACTGCCTGCTCAGTTCCCACGAATGTTCATCTATCTTGCGCTCGAACCAGCCTCCGAGAAAATCCATGACACGCTCCCGTATGTCCAGCTTATGATTGGGGTGGAACGACTCGTAGGTAAAATGCCGCACCATGCCGGGTATCAGGCTTTCGTACGTTTCCTGCAGGAATAGTTCTTCGGTGATGAATTTATAAATAACCGCATCATCGTACTCGTCCAGTATGTCCAGTATCACCTGCTTATCCTGTATCAGTTGTTTCAACCGGCACAATTCGCGGCCGACTTCGGCAGGTTCTAACGCGTCGATGCTTTTATAAGCAGGCCTTCCCAGGAAATCGTACAGGCTTACCTGCTTTATGTTCTTGCTTGCTTCCTCGAACGCTATTACGTTTTGCAGGAAAACATTTTCCAACTCGGGTGGGATATCATCTTTGATGCCGATAATGGCGCCGGCCTCCGCCTGCAGCTTCATGCGCAGAATTTCGTTCTCGATCCTTATGTTTTTTACTGGATCCTCACTGAATGCAGCAACAGGATCCAGACCGGTTTTCTTTTTCATCAGAATAAGGTTTTGTCTGGTGAAGATAATTGCCGCAAAAGCGAAAGCCTTGGGAAATAGCACGGCAAACAATGTTTCTTTTCCGCAAAGAGATGAGGATTAAACGCAAAATAATAGCACAGAATTTAACCGGATGTTTGAGCCAGGGCGTACGACAACTGTAAACTATAGCGTACTTAATATAATTACACCTATGTATAAACATTGGACAAATGACGGACAAGACAGGAAGATATCAGCACAGATTAAAAAAACTGATTTATGGATTGCACAGATGGGTGTTAGCATGATTTGACAGAAATCACTGCGGTTACGCCAAAAAAAAATCGGCGCATGCCGATTTATCTGTAATCCTTCAATCAGTTTTTTAATCTGTGCTACTTATAATCCTATCCCGCCACCAACTCCCTGGACTTGTAATAACGTGCGGTTAAATGTGGATTATTCTGCTCGGCCAACTCTATCTCTTCAAAAGAAGATAATATATCAGCTTTGCCCTTCATCACGCAAACCGTATGCTCATAATGTGCCGAAGGCTTGCGGTCTTTCGTGCGCACTGTCCACCCATCGTCTTCATAATACACATCTTTCGTTCCCAGGTTTATCATCGGCTCAATGGCTATTACCATTCCTTCCTGCATTTTAGGACCACTGCCGCGCCTTCCATAATTGGGCACCTGCGGGTCTTCGTGCAGGCTGCGGCCAAGTCCATGTCCCACCAGCTCGCGCACTACGCCGTAACCATGCTTCTTTTCAGTATGCTCCTGTATGGCATAGGCAATGTCGCCAATCCGATTGCCTGCTACCGCTTTTTCTATCCCCTTGTACAACGATTCCTTGGTAACACGCATCAACGACAGCACTTCTTCCGGCACATCACCTATCGCGAACGTATATGCGCTGTCGCCGTGAAAACCATTTTTATACACACCTACGTCAAACGAAATGATATCCCCTTCCTTCAATGGCTGCTCATTGGGAAATCCATGCACCACCGCATCGTTTACCGATATGCAGGCAGTGAAAGGATAACCACGGTAATTCTTAAAAGAAGGCACCGCGCCGTTATCAGCAATAAACTGCTCCGCGAGCCTGTCCAGCCACATGGTAGTTACACCCGGCTTGATGTTTTTGGCCACTTCTGCAATGGCCTTGCCTACCAGCAAAGCATTGTGCCTGATCAGCTCTATTTCTGCCTGTGTTTTATAATAGATCATATTTCTTTGCCTGCCCATTTATATAAACAAACCTGCCGTTGTTGATTCGGCAGGTTTATGAAAAATCTTGTATCTGTGCTCGCTTGCTAAACCGCCGGGCTCGTAACAGATTGGCGCCCCTGTATGCGGCCGCTCTTCATCAATCCATCGTACTGCCGCATCAGCAGGTGTGTTTCTATCTGCTGCAGCGTATCCAATACCACGCCCACCATAATCAACAGCGACGTACCACCGAAGAACGAGGCAAATCCCTGTGTAATGCCCAGGCGTTGTGCAAAGCCGGGCATAATGCCCACAATGGCCAGCAATACGGCGCCGGGTAAGGTGATCTTGTCCATGATGGAACCAATATAGTCCGCTGTAGGCTGCCCGGGTTTTACACCGGGAATGAAGCCGTTGTTGCGTTTAAGGTCGTCTGCGATCTGCTTCGGGTTAAATATCAGTGCCGTGTACAGGAACGTGAACGCAATTACCACCACCGCATAAATCACCATGTACCACGCATCCATTGGATTGGAAAATATCCTGGCTATGCCCTGACCCGATTCAAAACTGGTATAAGAGAACAAGGTGGGCAGGAACATGATGGCTTGCGCAAAGATGATAGGCATTACGCCCGCACTGTTCACTTTTACAGGCAAAAATTGCCTTGCGCCCGTAAACTGCCTGCCGCCTACAATTTGTTTTGCATAGTTCACCGGTATCTTACGAACGCCCTGGATCAATACGATCAAACCCATGATCACCGCAACCAGGAAAGCGATCTCTATGATGAACAGCAGCAAGCCGCCACCGCCGAGGGTTGACTTGGCTGTCCATTCCTGCATGGTGGATTGCGGTAACCTGGCAAGGATGCCCACCATGATGATAAGGGAGGTTCCATTACCGAGGCCCTTGTCGGTGATCCTTTCGCCGAGCCACATTACAAACAGGGTTCCGGCTGTAAGTATGATGGTGGTAGATAACCAGAAGTATTCGCTGTACGAAGCGATGATGGCGTCCTGGCCCATCTGGCGCAGGTAAGCCACGTAGGCACTGGCTTGCACGATGGTAACCGCCACTGTCAGCAAGCGTGTCCACTGGTTGATTTTTTTACGTCCGCTTTCTCCTTCCTTCTGCAGCTTTTGCATGCTGGGGGTGAGGATGGTCATCAACTGCATGAAGATGGAGGCCGAGATATATGGCATGATGCCCAACGCAAGAATGGAGGCTTGTGAAAAAGCGCCTCCTGCAAATGCGTCCAGCAATCCCAACGCGCCGCTTTTGGCACTGGACAAATCCAACCTGGTGGGATCGATACCCGGCAGCACGATGTGAGCACCAAAACGATACACGGCCACCAGTGTAATGGTAACGATGATCTTACTCCTCAGCTCCTCAATGCTCCAGATATTCTTGAGCGTCTGTATGAATTTCTTCACGGATTGTAGAGATTTAAAACAAAAAAAGACGCAGCTAAACCTGACTACAGGCACGTGCGTCGGTGCAAATTACTGAATTATTGTAGTATTTCGATAGAACCGCCGGCCGCCTCGATTGCTGCCTTCGCCTTTTCGCTTACCGCGCTCACGCGGAAAGGTATTTTCGACTTCAGCTCGCCGTTGCCCAGCAGTTTTACCTTGTCGGTGCGGCTGATCAGCCCATTGATGTACAGGTTCTCAGGCGTGAACTCCTTGATATCGTATTTTTCTACCAACTGGTCTACCTGGCCCAGGTTAAAAACTTTGTATTCAACGCGGTGGGGATTCTTGAATCCGCGCTTGGGCAGGCGGCGCTGGATGGGCATCTGACCGCCTTCATGCGCCATTTTCCTTTTATAACCGGCCCGGCTTTGTCCGCCTTTATTACCTTTTGTAGAGGTGCCGCCATGTCCGGACGCTTCACCGCGGCCTAATCTCTTTTCTCTTTTAGTAGCGCCTTCTGCAGGCTTAAGATTGTGCAATTTCATTGTTGTAGATTTTGAACTCAACGGGGAATCACCCCTCGCTAATATGTTTAAATTCCATCCGGCAAATCCGGGTTATGCAACGTCTTCTACCTTCACCAGGTGGTTCACCTTTCTTACCATGCCCAATATCTGGGGAGTAGCCTCTACTTCTTTGGTAGAATTGGTCTTGTTAAGCCCCAGCGCCTGCAGGGTCAGCTTCTGCCGTTCCGGACGGTCGATGGGACTCTTCACTAAGGTTATTTTTATCTTTTTCATAATCGTCGTTTAGATCGTGGTCATTGCGTCGTTTTGGTCTTGGGTCATTATTATTGACCTAATGACTTATTGACTTAATGACTATCCATTAAAAACCTTTTTCAAAGCAAGCCTGCGGGTCTTAGAAACCGTAATCGGCTCGCGTAACATTGCCAATGCTTTGAAGGTAGCCTTTACCACGTTGTGCGGGTTGGCCGATCCAAGGCTCTTAGACAATACGTCGGTTACACCGGCGCTTTCCAGTACAGCACGCATGCTGCCTCCGGCAATTACACCCGTACCGTGTGCGGCAGGCTTTATCAATACTTTAGCTGCTCCTTCCTTTGCATACTGGTCATGCGGAATGGTCCCGTGCATGATGGGTACGCGTATCAGGTTCTTCTTGGCATCTTCTATTCCTTTGGTGATGGCTTCCTGCACTTCTTTGGCTTTGCCAAGTCCGTGGCCTACCACGCCATTTTCGTTGCCTACCACCACTAAAGCAGAGAAACTGAAGGCGCGGCCGCCCTTGGTGGTCTTTACCACACGGTTGATCGCCACTACTTTTTCTTTCAGTTCCAGCTCACCGGCTTTAACTCTGTTTAAATTAACTTTTGCCATTATTGCGATTTACGATTTTAGAATTGAAGTCCCCCTTCTCTTGCACCATCTGCCAGTGATTTAACACGGCCATGGTACAGGTAACCGCTGCGGTCGAACACGCAGTCCTTGATGCCCAGCTCAATTGCCTTTCTTGCAATGGACTGGCCCACGAGCTTTGAAATTTCCACCTTGGTGCCTTTCTGGGCCGCAATGTCTTTCTCTTTGCTCGATGCGGATGCAATGGTTACGCCCTTTACATCGTCGATCAACTGCGCATATATCGCAGCGTTACTGCGAAAAACAGACAGGCGTGGCTTTTGCGTTTCGCCGGCAACCCTTTTGCGGATGCGGTAACGAATTTTTTGCCTTCTTAGACCTTTCGTATTCATGTTTCTTATTTTATATCCCCGATACTGCCGGGAATTTAACGATTACTTACCTGCAGCCTTACCAGCTTTTCTCCTGATAACCTCGCCAACATACTTCACACCTTTTCCTTTGTACGGCTCAGGCTTCCGCAGGCCGCGGATCTTGGCTGCTACCTGCCCCAACAATTGCTTGTCGATGCCTTCCAGCGAAATGGTCGGGTTCTGACCTTTTTCCTGGGCCGTAGCCACTTTCAGTTCCTTCGGAATTTCGAATATGATGTTATGTGAATAGCCGAGGGAAAGGTCCAGCAGGTTGCCCTGGTTGGATGCTTTATAACCTACCCCTACCAGCTCCAGGTTCTTTTTGTATCCTTCCGTTATACCCTTTACCAGGTTGGCCATGATCGCGCGGTACAAGCCGTGCATGGCGCGGTGCCTGATCTGGTCTGTGGGGCGCTCCAATACCAATTGGCCGTCCTTCACTTCCACTTTGATATCGCGGTCGATATGCTGCTTCAATTCGCCTTTCGGGCCTTTTACGGTAACCACGTTATCGTTTCCTACGGTGATGGTAACACCCTGAGGAATTATAACCGGTTGTTTGCCTATACGAGACATGCTAGTAAGATTTACGTTTTATAATTTGATGTTCCCGGCCGGTCAGCCTTAGTATAGTTCGGCTTAATGTACCGGGATGTTGCGATTAATAAATATAGCACAACACCTCGCCGCCTACGTTCTGCGACTTTGCCTGCTTATCGGTCATTACTCCTTTGGAAGTAGAAACGATGGCAACGCCCAGGCCGTTCTTCACCCTGCGGAATTCAGTGGGGGATGCGTACTGGCGCAAACCCGGCCTGCTGATTCTTTCCAGGCTTTTGATCGCCGGCTCTTTGCTTTGAGGATCGTATTTCAAAGCGATCTTGATAACGCCCTGTTTGTTGTCGTCCTCAAATTTGTATTTCAGAATGTATCCCTGGTCGTACAAAATCTCAGTGATACGCTTCTTCAGGTTAGAAGCCGGTATTTCTACCAGTCGATGACCTGCCATTTGCGCATTCCGGATTCTTGTCAGGAAATCTGCTATCGGATCAGTTACCATATATAATTTAATTATTCAGTTCTGAAATTGTTTGTCACCGGTGAGCAGCCAGTGGTGAGTTACTCACAACTCACAACTCACCATTCACTTTACCAGCTCGCTTTTCTTACGCCGGGTATCTTGCCTGCCAGCGCCATGTCGCGGAAAGCAACCCTCGACATTCCAAAGAAGCGGATGTAACCCCTCGGGCGGCCGCTCATCTGGCAGCGGTTCTTCAACCTTACCGGCGAAGCGTTCCTCGGCAGTTCATCCAAGGCTTTGTAATCGCCGGCGGCTTTCAATGCAGTACGTCTTTCTGCGTATTGAGCCACCATGCGTTCTCTTTTACGTTGCCTGGCTTTGATGGATTCTTTTGCCATGTATTATTTTTTTTAATCTTTTTTGATGTTTCTGAACGGCATTCCCAATTCCTTCAGCAATTCATATGCTTCTTCGTTGGTTTGCGCCGTTGTTACAAATGTGATGTCCATACCGGTGATCTTATTCACCTTGTCGATGTCGATTTCCGGGAAGATGATCTGCTCGGTTATACCCATCGTGTAGTTACCACGGCCATCGAACGATTTTTCGTTTACTCCGCGAAAGTCGCGCACACGCGGCAGCGCGGTAGCGATGAGGCGGTCCAGGAACTCGTACATTTTTACTCCGCGCAGCGTAACCCTTGTACCGATGGGCATATTCTTACGCAGCTTGAAGTTGGAAATGTCCTTTTTAGAATGCGTGCTCACCGCTTTTTGTCCGCTGATGGTGGTCAGCTCGTCCAGCGCGATATCGATCAGCTTCTTGTCGGACACAGCGCCATTCACGCCGCGGTTCAGGCATATTTTCTCCAGCCTGGGAACCTGCATCACGCTTTTATATTCAAAGCGCTTCATCAGGGCCGGCACTACTTCATTTTTGTAGCGGTCGGCCAATCTCGGAGTATATTTCTGCGTTGCCATTATTTAATTACCTCCCCGGATTTTTTTGATATACGAACTAATTTGCCATCTTCCCTTGTGCGCTTCACCTTGGTAGGCTCGCCCGATTTTGCATCCCACAACATTACGTTGGAGATGTGGATAGAGGCTTCTTTCTTCACCAGGCCGCCCTTGGTATTACGGGCAGAGGGCTTGGTGTGGCGGGTAACGATGTTTACGCCTTCTACCAGTATTCTCGCTTTATCGGGAAATACTTCCAATACCTTGCGGGGCTTCTTCACGTCCTTGTCTTCTCCGGCGATCACCACTACCGAATCCCCTTTTTTGATATTGAACTTGGGTTTAAATCTGTTGTTCATTGTTGTATTCTTTATCTCCCTCGGGAGCATTATTTACTTGTTTCGATCAGAGCACTTCGGGGGCGAGTGAAATAATCTTCATATACCCCTTGTCGCGCAGCTCACGGGCAACCGGCCCGAAGATGCGGGTGCCTCTGGGCTCATCGGCCTGGTTCAGCAATACCACTGCATTGTCGTCGAAACGGATGTATGAACCATCCTTGCGGCGCAGCTTGTTCTTGGTGCGAACGATCACCGCTTTTGTCACTGTTCCTTTCTTGATGCCGCCTGCGGGCAGTGCATCCTTAACCGTTACTACGATCTTATCACCTATCTTGGCGGTGAACTGGCCACTGTTGCCCAAAACACGGATACATAAAACCTCTTTGGCCCCGCTGTTATCTGCTACGTTCAGTCTGCTTTCTTGCTGAAT
>DASPKM010000010.1:0-1301600 GCA_035628135.1 Chitinophagaceae bacterium
GTCGTTAACTTGGATGCTGATAGAAGTAGTAACCATGGCCACTAACCGCAAGCACAGGTCTGTTCAGGATTTCATTGCTGGATCAGTTGTTTTAAAGATAACATGAGTTTCCGTTAATATTCAACAGAGGCTTCCTCGAAAAGATTTATAAAACGGAGCTGTGCGAAGAACGATTGGCCTTGCATCGATAGTTGTGTGGTGTTACAGAGGAATAGTGTGCAGTCAGCACCGCAGGCGCGGGGCAAGAAGCGGTATACGGAACACAAGTGAAGCTAGGTGAGGGCCAAGCGAAGCCAAGCCGTCTGCACAACACCGGGAGCTGTCCGAATGAAGTGGAGGAGTTGCAAGGAGCGTGACGAGTTGCGGAGCACCCGAAGGGCGGTGCAGCGGTACGGATATCAACAGAGTGACGTGAGTGCAATCCGTTCGGCTGCACGGGCTCGGCGGGGTACTTGCCGACGACCGGTGAGAGAGATCTATTTCCTTTATTAAAGAGTTTTAATCTTTTTCAGTGCTGCAATTCTAAAAGTTCCAGTTTTTAAACTATCACCTTCAAACCATTGGCAAATTACATTTCTTGAATTGGTACTTAGGCTACCTGCTTCAACCTTTAAGCTAGATTGATTTGAACTCTCCAATTCCACAATTGTCATTTCGGGTCCGCCGGATCTCAGTTTGACAACGGCCCCAATTTTAAAGTACTTATCTGTTAACAATCTTGAATCTTCACCCAACAAATCCTGTAAATCGTTTTTTTCTAAATAATACAACGTGACAAAGGTCAACAGTTCATTACCCTCCTTTACGGTTTCGACTGATGAATCCATATCGGTTATTAAATGGACATGATCTTTGTGTTTTTTTATATATTGTAAGTTTTCTAAAAGATCATTCATTCCATCGTCATCTAAAAAAACATCAAGTGCTGTTGCATCGTCACCAATTTCAAAACTTATCATCTGATTATCCTCCGTTTAATGGTAATTTACTTTTATTAGGAACTTTTTTCAGTTTTGGATTGGGATAATTTACGTCCCATCCGCACATTGTCGTCCCCGCATAATTGCGCCAGTTTGTAAATTATTACTCAGCGATTAATTATTTTTATGCTAATAGGCGTGCCATCGGGAGTGCAATCCGTTTGGCTGCACTGGCTCGGCGCGGTATTTGCCGACGACCGGTGAGAGAGACCTATTTCCCTTTATTTCCGTTGCTCAGTTGTAAACCAGAAATTTTTATCGATTTCACATCCATCGCGCTTTACCTGCCCTGTGGCCATAATTGTGTATCTTGACACCTTTGAAATGGCTTCGAAATTTTTTCTCTCGTAGCTTTCTAAATAGTCAGGATCAAAAGAAAGGCTAGAACCGACTTCAAATCTCCAACCAGATCCCACCAGCGTTCCGTAAATTACTACAGCACCTTCCGATGAGTAGCTCGAATCTCTCAGTTTTTTTAATACTAGAAGCATGCACATGGTACTATCGTTGTTAAAGAAAACAGCTGAATCGACGCGTGTTTCCACGTATTCAGCTACACCAAAATTTTCTTTATCTCTTCGTAGCACCTCAAAAGTGTCGAGAAATTGATTATGTATTTTCCGATAGTGATAACTATCCTTAATATCATTAAGCTGTTCAGAATAACATCTATTTTTTCTTTCAATCCATTCTTTTTTACTTCCTTGGCATGATCCCACCATACTGAGTCCTAAAAAAATGGCGC
Organism: Chitinophagaceae bacterium; assembly: GCA_035628135.1. Classification (GTDB taxonomy): domain Bacteria; phylum Bacteroidota; class Bacteroidia; order Chitinophagales; family Chitinophagaceae; genus DASPKM01. The sequence goes on from DASPKM010000010.1 coordinate 1,726, forward strand.
AATTCAAAAAAAATTTGTGTGTATCCATTTAGTCATTTTTTTGTGTGGGTTTCTGGTACCATTCCTTAACATCGATTCCTAATCCTCGAAAGTAATTTGCCAAATCATGTAAATAGCTCTCGATAAAATGACCGCCTGTTGCGTCTTTTCCTACGAGTCGCCTATGATAGTTCTTCATTTTAATACCTTTATTCTTTCAACAGTTGTGTTTCTCCTGATATTTTCTGCGCCGGGGATATCCACACTCACTACCATGTCGAAAATGGTGAGCCACTGGTGCCCTCTATTCCCGGAGGATGCGCAAAGCCTCCTGGATCATGCGCTGCAATATAGTGCACTGCGTCAAGTCGTTTTGAATACTTCTCATGCTTCATTAGAATAGTCGCAATTCCTGCAGCGAACGCAGCTCCATGGCTGTGACCGACTATTCTGATTTTTTCATCCGGTGCTAAAGTTATATCGCCGTTTTCCAAGTCCTCAATAAGCTTTTTACCGGCGAGAATCCCTCGGCAAATCGCTCGATACCGGATGAGGTTCTGCCCGAAGATGCGCTGATAAACCGGGTATTGTAATCGTTGAACGCCTGTGAGAACACGCCACCAACGCCGCGCGATCTGAACCCCCATCCGTCGATCTGCTCATTGCCCCAACCGTACTTGAAAGGTTCGCCGAGGTATGTCGGCGCGTGCTTGGCAAAAGTTCTTACACCCGGGTATGGACGATAATTTACATTACGAACTTCAGCCATGGGCCCATACCCACCACGGGTAACACATGCCCCAAAAGCTGGCGCAAGTATGCAGCGCAGGCCCGTGCGCTGGCGTACTTGTGCCCAATCTCAGTTAAAGAACTTATATATGCGAAAGCCTAACGTCAATCAAAAATCCTTTATACCACAATGACTCCTTGCATTACTATACATCCGATCTACTAGTCTATCAACAAATTCTCAAGGACAAAATGGTATGAAGAGGATCCATTATTGTTACAGTGACGGGCACAAGTACCCATCCGCACATTGCCGTCCCTGCAGACTTGCGCCAGTTTGTAAATTATTACTCAGCGATTAATTATTTTTATGCTAATGGGCGTGCCATCGGGCAGGTCATAAATCTGTCGGGCAATGTTTGCATATGCCCTTAAATATGCCGGAAATGTGCCGGCGTATAAATTATCTACTTTGAACTCGCCTCCGATAACAAACGGGACTTTCGGGCAAAGCCGCTGATTAAACCCCAATTCGTTATCGCTTCGCCATGCTTGCACAACTTTAACACCCGTCAAATAATTTTGGTCACTAACTATTGCGTCAACCCATTCTTCAAAATTTGTGGCAATTACCTCGATTTCGCCGCTTTCGGTATTAAACAGACTAATTTTCTTTGTACTTAAATCGAATACGTACTGATTCCCAAATGCCTCTTGCCCGAACGCTAGCAAGCCGGCTGCAATATTACCGTATTCCTCTTTGAGCAATTTATTTACATAATCTATATCGTGGAACTCAATCGCAGAAGAGTACCCATACATGTGTACTGCCTGATCAAAGAAGAAGCCGCCGTTTTGTGTTTCTACTATGAAATCAAAGTAAGCGGAATCAGAAATCACCGCCCTGTACTTTGCCATTAGCGTGAAATCTATCTCGGGTGGGTTGAATGAACCTATGCTATCGATAAGTTTTTTATAATTTCGGTTGTTCATTAGTTGTCTCCCGGCTATGTGAAGGTTGTTGATGTCGAATTTCCCGGGCTCTTATAATCATCTTCGGGCCATCCGGCAAACCTTTTATTTATTGCCAATTGAAGCATGTCTCTCTATTATCCAAAGGATTTATGGTTGTATTAGTTTAAGTTCCGCTATTTATAGATAATTGACATGAAACGAATGTTGTATCTAAATCCCGGCTTCCCAATCTCCGGTAGGTTCGGTCCGCCAGGCTCTGGTGCCTGGAGGTATCCACAAAATATCGGCAATTGACGGCTCAATTTCTATAATTTCGCTAAATGATACAATACGCCCATCTGCTTCCGAACTAAATTGTTCTGCGCTAAAAAACTGCCAATCGCCATCGGCGTCGTGTACTACATAGGTTATGTCGGATTTTTGTTCTAAAACATACCTGGTGGTAAACACTGCCGTGTTACCTTTATTCTTCAAAAAGTTATCAATAAAACTGCATTCAGTGATAATATATAGAACATTCGATTCGACCTCCTCCTTACTCAAGCCTGAAAGTCCCACATAGCTTTGTCGATAATCCGTAACGAATATAACAAGCTGTTCTTCAGTGTAACCAGCTTTGATTCGTTTAAAAACTTCAGTTGCCAACTCCAGGTATTCATCCATAGGCGTAAATCCTATTGGATCCCACGAATGCAGAATGGCGTTTATTCTCTTTATTACGGTACTGTATTTCATGCTGCAACACGATGTACGTCACCCATGCCCCGTTTATTGGCGATTATACAATCGCATCTCGCAAAAGTAAACTTGAATTGCTGCCTTTTGGTTGGTACTATCTGCCGCCACGCTCTTTTTAAAATAGATCATGGCCAGTGAATCATTATCAAATACAGCGTTCAACCCCAGATTGAGATATGCGTTTGATACACTATGGTTAAATGAAATTGCCCGCTCGAAATCTGCATTCGATAGTTCTTTATTACCAAGAAGCGAGTGGGAATATCCTCGCTTATAGTAGTATTCACCATTTGAGGAATCAGTAGCAATAAGCTGGTCCAAATATATGATGGCAGAATCATACCTATCTTCTTGATAATGTTGATTCATAATTTTTTTAATTTCCAGCAGGTTGGGCCAAGGCTTATCAGGTGATTCACTATGTATACTGCGCCGTTCATTGCAAGATGCAAGTATCAAGCTTGCAAAAAAACCTGCGCGCAATAATTTAGCAAACCAACGAAGTTTCAACATATAGTATATGAATGTTAGTTGATTTCTTCAGAACGGCATTTTCCCAACCCTCTCAACCCTGGCGCAAGTATGCAGCGCAGCCACGTGCGCGGGCGTACTTGTGCCCAATCTTAAACAAATACTACCAACACTACACACAAAAGCTCAACCTCAATTAAACCCTTTATAACGTAATAATTTCTCGCACTATTCTACAGCCGATCCTCTGGTTAATCGACAAATCCCGCAACAACTGGATCATAATGAAGATAATCCATTTTCTGGACGGCTATAGCAGGCGTCAATTGGATGATTGTCCTACTGCCAGCATTGAAAAACCCGATAATTTCCGTTTATTTGACCGCATTTTGCATGATAGGAAGCATCCTTTCCTTCTTTCTCACGGAATACTTCTTATAGCAGCGTACAGCTTTTCAGAGGCATATCGTGTAATACTTACCGAAGCCCTAAAACGGCCTGCTTTCTAACAGTAGCAAAAACGATGTTGATCCGCATACTTTATGATTACGGCCAATTGCTGACTACAGCATTGCTAAAGTTCGCAGCCCTGTATTCATCTTGAAATTCCTCAGTTAAGTATTGAATAACATTCGTGATACTAATATCCTCAAAAAAATGGAAGTCCTCCGGCCGAGACAGGCCAATAATTGCTATCCAGCAGTCTCTATCCAGCACGATAGTAAACAAAGTTTCATTCTCTTTTGTATAAATTACTCCTTGTTCAGTTATCATTTGAAAGCTAATGGTCGCTCCAAGAGAAGTTTTAATACGATCTTGTGATACCGAATTAATAAAAGATGTGGGAAACTCTTGTACCACAACTTCATCATAAAACTCACAACCAACAGGTTGTAAATTCTCGATTATAATTTTTGATATTTGGTACTTATCCAGGAATTTCTTAAATCGAATTAAAAATTCCTCCTGAAAAATAAAGATGAATTCGATGAATAAATAAGTAAGGTCTTTTCGAATAAAAATAAACTCTGGAAATTCTTTGCCGTTATATAATGCCACTGGTTTCATGAGAGACCAAGATTAACTGTATCCTGAATAATTTATCCCTTCCCTAAAGTTCGATTGCAGGTTCAATCCTTAAAACTTCTGCTAATATACGTAGGGCCGGTGTGAATCAGGCGCTTTTTCGTATCTCCATCTGCAAACAACTAAGTCACGAGCGTTCATTTATTTGGTGCACTACCGGGCGCAGACAAGAAAGGAAGAATAAAACCGAGGTGAAGCTATGTGATGCGCAAGCGCAGCGCGGCGTCTACAAAACCCAGGGAGTTGCCCGAACGAAGCGGGATGAACTGCTAGGTGCGTGACGAACTCCGGAGCACCCGGAGGCAGTACAGCGGTACGAATGCAGGCAATTGAATTGAGTGCTATCCGTGTCGCTGCACTGGCGCGGCGCGGTACTTGCCGACGACCGGTGAGGGAGACCTAATTACCTTACTATAATTGTCAATTTGCTATATTATTTTTCTCTTTATGGCTTCCTGCAGCAACCATTTATTCAGACTATCTTTACTCTTAATTAATGTCTCTTTTAATAAGTTCTCATACATCCTCATTCGATCCATAGCCGCAGTTTTACCTAAAGTGTCAAAAACAATATGATTATAGGTGGGCAAATATTGCTTTTGCTGTATCACCGTAATACCGAGCAAGTTGAGAGGCTTATAGGAGCATAAATTTTGACTATCATCATACCAAGCTTTAAAATATATCTTAGTGGTATCGCCACTTTGCTCTACTAACGTTGGGGAAATATTGCATAATAGCGGATTTAGCTGTCGATTATTCATATCATATGCTGTCAACTCACTGGCGTAGCTATAGTAATACCATTTGGTATTCACTAAAACCTCGGATTCTATTTTTGCATTATTTTCTTTACACGAAAAAGATATGATAAGTAACCCAGTAAATGCATATTTTAGTATCATAGTTCTACTTGCTTTTTAGTATTAAAGGAATTCCTGTTAATAACGAATTACTCCCTTCTGATTATAAAAATAAATTGAATTCTTGCCCGCACTCATTTCAACAGTCCTGTTCCCCTTTATTTTCCGACTTTCGTGTCTTTACTCTTATTGCTCGCTTGTAGCTTCTTAATGGAATTTATGATTACTCTAATACTTGTTGTGTAATCGGCCTAACCCCCATCTACAATCCCTGATCAATAACTAATTGACCGGCAGCATTGCAATTATGCTTTTCAAATAATCACATATAAATCGCCAGAAAATTGTGATTCGAATTCCGCCACACTAGAAGTAACTTCCTACCTTAGTAAAAAACCTTACTTTCCTTACGAAAATCAACCGGATCTATTTTAGTTTTTGTAATTTAAATTCCATGTTCAAAAATCCGTTTAAAAATAGAAAGAAAGAAGAAGCATTTTGGGACTGGTTTTCCAGGAACGCTTCGAGGTACTACCGATTTAATCAAAACCAAAGTGCATTATTTACCGAGCTTAAAGTTAAATTAGCCGAAATTCATCCTGATATTGTTTTCGAGTTTAGTGCTAACCTTAATAATGGAATTAGAGAGCTTGTTATTTCCGCAGATGGCATTAAAAGCATTTTTCCCATAGTTAGCAATTTAGTGAGTAAAGCCCCCCACCTTAAAAATTGGAAATTTACCGCATTCAGGCAACCACGACCTGACATTACTCAAATTAAGTATCAGGGCCTTATCATTAACATTGATGATGTCTTTTTTAAATACTCAAAAATTGCCGGCGATATTGATCTTGAGTTATATATCCGAGGATTCTCTGAATCGCCAGAATGGACAGCAGCCAGCTTCATTCTCTTAGACATTGTGCTGGGAGAATACTATACAACGACGAGAATAGGCAGCATAGAAAAAAGAGCATTAGATGAAGGTGAAGTTGACACCCTTATCCCCATACGAGCTCTCGCACAATTGGTTGAAGAGCACCATTCGCAGCTTAACAATTAAAACCCAGTTCCCTAAGTTCCAGTCGCTCTTTAACGGTTCAATCAGCAAAGTGTCATTCCATATTCCCCAGGGAGATAATTTTTTCTGCTCCGGTGTTAGCTTGCTGAGTAGTTGTCCCTTTAAACTATCAGTATCAACGATGTGCCAGCCTAAAAATTTCCCAACCCTGGCGCAAATATGCAGCGCAGGCTACGTGCTGTAGCGTACTTGTGCCCGATCTTAGACAAATACTAAAAGCACTACACACATAAAAGCTCAACCTGAATCAAACCCGTTAGACCGTAATATTTTCTTGCACTATACAGCCATTCCTGTGGTTTATCAACAAATCCTGCAACAATGGGATGATAAATGAAGAGAATCCATTTTGTACAGAAGATGGGCGCAAGTACCCATCCGCACATTGTCATCGCTGCATACTTGCACCAGTTTATTGAGGCGGTATTTTACGGTAACGAACGAGCGAAACTTATTTCTCTCAGCTAAATCCATTGCAGCTAACTACTAATATTAATATGCAGCCGCAGCGCCTCTTCAAGTTCCAGATCAATCATGTCATTGTAAGAGAATTTGTAGAGTCGCGTAACATCGGACGCCTTATAAAAGATAAAAATAAACCTATAGAACTTCTTTTCGTACTTTACCAAGTAACTGTATATAGCAACATCGCCCTCAATCTCTCGCTTTTTAATCAACTTATATCCCCAATACTTTCCTGAGTACTCGTTAATATCGTTGAATTTCTGGCGTAGATCGACTGCCAAAGAATCATTGAAATTGATATAAGGGTTAGAAAGCAGCAGAGAGTCAATCGCCTCTTTATGTTTTGCAGACTGAATTCTGGCAAAAAAGCGCTCGATAATTGGTACGCAATCTTTATCCAACCGCAGCTTAGTTGATGCTTTGCCATTGTCGGAGCTGTTACAGTTTGAAAAATTAATAGCTGAGATGAGTGCACCGATAATTATTAGTAGTCGCATAATATTTTTTTATCTACTGGAGTGTGATCCAATTTACCTTAATGGAACCTAATTGCCTGATTCGGCAACCGCAATGAGCTTACTAATTTTTTGCAAATAGGCCATCATTTCAGTAGCTGTCGCGTAGTCAGGGTCTGTAGGATCTGTTTTCTTTAAGAACTCATTCAATTTATTCTCTAATTCATAATCATATTTCAAATTCTTTGGATCCCCCCGTTTTTTTAAAAGTGAATCGACCAGTCCTGCAACATGACCATCGTAGTCCGCCAATTCAAAATAGATATCCGAAAGCTCATCGCTGTTGGCGTCATTGGCCGGAAAAGGGGCTGACTTGAATAACTCGTAGGCTTCCTGTAATTGCATAAATAAAAGTTAACGGTACCAAAAAATAACAACTTCTCCAATTTTTGTAAAGATTCCACCTGGCTGCTTAGACCCCATTCTGATTTTAATCCCCATTTCTCCGCTATTTAACTGCATACAGTTTCCCAAATGCTTATTCCTTAAAGGATTTAATCCATCCTCTGTGTATTCCTTTAGTATTTTATCTATTCCGGCATCCAGGCGTTGCATTTCCACCTTTAGGGAGCTACTTTTCCTTTAGTAGCATCCGTAAATGCGGCATGGGATTCGTTGACGCCTCGATAAAGGGTTTTAAATTCACCTCCTTTGCCAGGGATTGCTTCCTTCAGTGGAGACATTACCATTAGCAAGTCTGTCGCGAGATGTGCACCAACGGCATAATCCGTGAAAGTCTCACTACCAGAGCCTGTATACAGCGAAGCAACATTAAGTGCATAATCCACTAACCGATGATCAGTTCATAGACGTAGAGTGTTCAAAAAATTATCTGTCAATTTGGAGAATAACACAAAATTCATTTCTGATTAAGCCTCTCAATTATTATACCCTTCCCTAGTACGTTGCGCCCTTCACTAAAAGTAAACTCTTCATTTGGATTGAATCGACTATCATCAATCATGCCTTTTATAAATGCAATATTCACCAATCCAGAAGTACCAGGCATAAAAGAATCTCGATCGGTCAAATCAATTCGGCCTGAAATCCTCGTCCTTTCTCCCTCAAAGTAAAACGCAGGCCGATAGCCACTAATAAAAGGAACCTGGCGAACATCCTTACCAGCCAGCAGTTCAATTCTCGCTAAAACTTTAATTAGATCCTCCATATTAAGAATTTTACCAGACCCCAAAGCCAAATGGGTTGGTAGGTTTTTCGACTATAATTTAAACTACCAGCAAACTTAACCTTTTTTAGTTCGCCTGTTGGTATTGAAACCGCTTTCATCCCATCCATCTCCATAGTTGTGCAGTTTTTTTCACGGAATTTGGAACTTCCACTTTAATGATTGTATTAGGAATTCCATCAAGCTGGAAATTGTTTTTTCCAAACTGCGCAGCGTCCTCTGCCGAAGTTGCAAAAAGTTTCCCAGTTGAATAGCCCGAAGGTCCAAGTCTTATTCCATTGACTGGAATATCAGCCCTCTCCGCAGGAGAAACAGCTCTGAACAAGGTTAATTTCGGGGTCAAGGCACCTATCGTTGATCTAGCACCCATACCAATACCGACAGCATCCAAAACGCTTTCGGTAATGGCCGCGCTTTTCTCCATCGTTGAACCATTCTGAATCTGATCTACTCGCTGTGCAACTTCCAATCCAATATTTACACCACGTTCAATGTTTGCTCCAGTTGTAAGTGACGGAGGATCTTTAAATAAATTCAACAACCCTTCGCCTGCCTTCTTAGCGAAAGTACCTGTCCCAATAACAACACCGAGAGCAACAGCGGCTGGGCCTTTTGGATTTTGAGCTGTTTTTGTGGCTAGGTCGACAATTTGGCGAACCGGTTCTAAGCCGTCTAAGTCTATCGCATTCGGCACTTCGTTTCCGGCGAATTGGTAGGGAGAGTAGTAAACATAGTCGGTCGCCAATCTATCCTGCACAAAAAACCTGCAAATTTGATTATCGTAAAATCGGTGCTTGTAGTCATACCACTCTAGCCCCGACCCATCCGAAAACTCCTCACGCTGCTGTTCGTATCCATTGTACTTTATCCGATTCGGTCCACCTCGGTTGAGTATCAATACTCTGTTACTAATTCCTGCCATCGCCAATCCGAATGGGTAGTAATGGTTCTCTTCGATTAACGGCCCCTTAGTGTGCGTCACTTGTAAATTGTCAAAAAACACGCTAATGTTCGGCGTTTCATTGCTGACATAGATATACAAATACCCGCTCTTATCGACACCGAGATTATTCTGTAGATGTTCTTTAAACTCTTCATTGCTTCCCACCTGCTCAAAACCGCTGTTGTTGCTCACATAGTTGAACTGCTCATCGACAGCACCCAATTTAAAAATGCCTTGGGCTCCGTTAAAAACAACGTTTCGGATCGTAAACACGAATCCACAATCAGTGCACTCTGTAAACAGCAGATGGCACACGGATAGATACTGATAAAAGCCGAAAACTAACTTTCGGCTTTTTTATTTTGCCTAGAGTCAAAGAGAATCAATACACAGGACGCCCAACCGTATAACAGAATAATTCGCGAGCCGGTAAGGACGCTAGCGGGAGGAACGACCAGAAGCGGCCGCGAGTGCTGCAGGCTGGCGCAGGTAGAGGTAATGACCGAAGGGAATGGTACCTGCACAGTGAGAACCATGCTGCTTTGGATAGCGAAGCTATACGTGAAGGATTTTGTGCCAGCGTGGCTCGAACGCAGCTCTGCGGCTTCCCAGGCGAGCACATTATGAGGCAGCGGGTGGCATGCAGAGGGCTGCGATGAGTTTTAAGGTAGCGGAACCACGATAAGCCTTGCATCAGGGCATGTGTCCGCTTGTAAGGAATGGAGCGTAGCAAGCGCACATGCGCTGGGCAAGTGAGGGAGGTGGTAAACGGAACCCAGGTGAAGCTATTGCTAAGCTAGCGCAGCGCAGCCGTCTGCACGACACAGAGAGCTGCCCGAACGAAGCGGGAGGAGCTGCAAGTACCGTGACAAGTTGCTGAGCACCCGAAGGGCGGTGCAGCGGTACGGATGCATACAGAGTGACATGAGTGGTATCCGTTCGGCTGCAATGGCTCGGCGCGGTACTTGCCGACGACCAATGAGAGAGACCTATTTCCAAACAATTACTTCCGGTATAAATTGAATGAGTCAGTAACCAAATAGCTATCACCGACTCGCTTTTTAACTTCGATCTTCACGCTATCAGGCACTCTTCCGGTATTGATAGATAACGAGTAAACGCCATTGCCTGTTCCTATAGTGCCAATGCCGGGAACTACCATTTCCCAAGTTATAAAATATTCATTTTCATCAAACTCCGGGTTTTTAAAATCATTGACTTTGATATTTAGTTGAACTCCCGTTGTTCTGACTTTAGATTTACTAAAAAGACTTGCTTCATTTTTCCATTTGTATTCTACCCACGCTTCCTTGACATCAGCAAATCTGCTGGTCGAATTGTATTCCTGAATGAAGAAACTATCCTTCTTTGAATTTTCTATGCTAGAGCTGGCCTGTGGATCGACCGTATTCACGTCAGCATTACAACTTATCAAAAAAAGCGCAATTAAAAGTGAAAATCGCATTAGCTAAAAATTATTTTGTAATAGTCATAATAATTTTCTTATGGTTTGCCATCTTAATATCTATGTACATGTCGTTTGGTTGAGCCGCCCGAGCAAGATTATAAATCGAACCACTACTCCAGCTTTTTGGACTAAATGTTGAAATGCCCAAGAGAGTTAAAGTATTATTAACAGCATGGCCGCAGTTATTTACAAAGATATTGTATTCACTTTTCGCTTCATTGTTCATTGTCGCTATTGCTGTTGCTTCTTGCTTTGGATCAATGGGAATAAGGATTGCATTTTGATACTCTTTGAAATCTGAATGTCCAAAAAATTCGGCTAATGTTCCAAACTTTCCTGTCTTAGCTGGCAAAGCCGGCCCGCCAGACGAAGGATTATTTTCACTATCCGATTTCGCACCCTCCTGCCTTCCTTCTTTTGATATGAATCTCCAACCAGTTTTATCATTGCCAACCATCAAAGCGTTATGGCCCGCCCCATAGCTCCGTCTGGTGCATTTACCACGGCCACAAATGACCCCTTTCCTAGGTTTGACTTAGCACTTGCATCATACACATTACCGTCGCCGCTTAAAATCATCCTCCTCCCTTCGGCGTTTGTAAACACGTGATTGTTTCCAACAAAGCTCGCATTTGCGGATTTGCCATACTTTTTTACGGCATCCTCTTGACTATTTACATCTTCATCATATACAGCTTTTCGCGACCCGTCTGCAGTTGTAATAAATGTCCATCCCTGCGGATTCATCCCATCAGGATCAATAAATATTATTGGATTATTAAAAGCGTAACTGTAGGGAGAATGGCGCCGCATTTTATCTATGAGCGGATCAATTACGTGCCACCGTCCAACCTGTGGATCATACATCCTTGCGCCGTAGTCCAGCCAGTCTAAACCCGCACCAGAAAATTCCCTTTCCTGCTTCTCTTTTGCATTATACTCATACTTGTTATCGAGCTTAAGCGCTGCCCTTGAACTTATCCCGGCCATTGTGAGTCCAAACGGGTAATAGTGCGTTTCTTCGATGAATGGACTTTTGATATGTGTCACCTGCAAATTGTCAAAGAACACACTAATATTAGGAGTTTCGTTGCTGACGTAAACAAGTACACATCCGCACATTACCTTGGCTGCATACTTGCGCCTGATTCAGGGGGAAAAAACATTATCTGCCTGATGTTTTAACGTTGATACCTAAGCTTCGATCACAAGTACACATCCGCACATTACCGTGGCTGCATACTTGCGCCAGATTCAGGGGAAAGAACATTATCTGCCTGATGTTTTAATCTTGAACCTGAGGTTCCGGCACAAGTACCCATCCGTGCATTACCAGCGTTGCATACTTGCGCCAGGTTCATAAAAAAATTGGAGCCAAGCGTATAGCCTTGCAATAATTATTATCCGTTTATTTAATACACCTCAATCAAATACATATTACCTTCAATGCTTTTCAACCTTATCATTCTTAACCCATGCTCTCAAAAACCTACGGCAGCGCTGTATATGGAGTGGAGGCTGTTACTATTACCATAGAAGTTGCCGTTTATCCTGGTATGTATAGCTTTATTGTAGGCTTGCCGGATAATGCAATCAAAGAAAGCCTCCAACGGATAGAATCAGCCCTGAAGAACAACGGCTACTTAATGCCTCGCACCAAAATTGTTGTTAACCTCGCACCCGCCGATATTCGAAAAAGTGGTACCGCTTTCGATCTTCCTATTGCGCTGGGAATTATCAGCGCATCAGAACAATTCAATCTTGCTTCCATCGAACAATACGTTATAATGGGCGAGTTAAGCCTGGATGGAGAAGTGCGGCCAATTAAGGGCGCCCTACCGATTGCAATTCAGGCCAGAAAAGAAGGTTTTAAGGGATTAATTGTTCCAACAGCAAATGTCAGGGAAGCTGCAATTGTTAACAACCTGAAAGTATACGGTGTATCACATATCAAAGAAGTCATCGAATTTTTCTGCAATGATGAACAAACCCTCCAACCTGTTACAATCAATACACGCAATGAATTTTTTCACGCGCAATCAGAATCTGACCTTGATTTTACTGAAGTAAAAGGACAGCATAACATCAAGCGTTCATTAGAAATCGCGGCCGCGGGAGGGCATAATGCCATCCTTATCGGTCCCCCAGGCGCAGGAAAAACGATGTTGGCCAAAAGACTGCCTTCTATCCTTCCTCCCCTAAGCCTGCAGGAAGCATTGGAAACAACCAAAATCCATTCAGTTGCAGGCAAATTGCCGGAAAACTCCACCTTAATTGTCAAACGCCCCTTTCGTTCTCCACACCACACCACCAGTGAAGTGGCCTTAGTTGGTGGCGGAGGAATACCACAACCAGGTGAAATCTCCCTGGCTCATAATGGCGTGTTGTTTTTAGACGAGCTGCCAGAATTTAAACGCTCCGCCCTCGAAGTAATGCGCCAGCCCATGGAAGAAAGAAGAGTTACCATCAGCCGCGCAAAAATAGTGGTTGATTTCCCCGCCAACTTCATGCTAATCGCTTCTATGAATCCCTGCCCATGCGGCTTCTATAACCATCCGGACCGCCAGTGCTGTTGCCCGCCCGGTGCCGTACAGAAATACCTGAATAAAATTTCAGGACCACTGCTGGACCGCATAGACCTGCACGTTGAGGTAACACCGGTCGGCTTCCCCGAGTTGTCGTCTACAAAAAATGAAGAGCATTCCGATCAGATCCGTGAAAGAGTTATTAAAGCAAGAGAAATACAATCACAGCGGTTTGCAACGCATACAGGTATTTATAGCAATGCTCAAATGAGCACTAAGCTGCTAAAAGAAATGTGTATAATGAATACTGCATGCCAGAATTTATTGAAGGCGGCTATGCAGAAGCTCAACCTTTCGGCGCGGGCATATGACAGGATATTAAAGGTTAGCCGCACGATTGCTGATCTTGCGGAAAGTAATGATATCAAACCTGAGCATTTGGCGGAAGCGATACAGTATAGGAGTTTGGATAGGGAAGGATGGGGTGGGTAATAGAACATTTGCGCTCACGCATTAGTCAAATACCGTGTTTTTACGGGGAGCGGCATCAGTAGTAAAGTTGTACCTTACTAATATCCGCCTGTTGATTACACACAGTCTCACCGGCTTAAGGAAAAACTGATCACCAGTAGCTTACTAAAAGCTTCTACACCTGATTTAACATGGAAGCTTCAGGATCAACTATGCCATTGATACTGAAATTTTGTGCGGTATCCCGGGATCAGAAAGAAAAACATCGATTAATTCAACGCCTTGTAAGCTGGACATCCCGAAACAGTTTCAAGAAGTAGGGCGAAACTGCCGAAAGCGTAAGTGTAGGCAATTTAATCATTAAGAAATGAAAAGTTCAAATTTAGGCAGGAGCTTATTGCTCGTAGTATTCGCATTCCTGATCGGTAGCCCGGTATGCGAAGTTCCGGACCCCGTAGGTGCGTGCTGCGAATGGATAGCAAGTCCTGGGTTTTACAATTGTTCACAGAAAAAGAAGTCCTTGTGCACCGGCACTTTTAAAGGAACCGTGCCGTGTGGCCCCGCAGGTATAATTCCTGGTACATTGACTTGTCCCTAAGTTTCTGCAAGCAGCAACAAATTTTCGAAAGTAATCTCTGAGCTGGTAGGCATGCAGCCTTCCTGGTGCATGGATTCTATATGCCAATAAAAAAGGAGGGTTCCCCGTTGAAGAAATAGCCAAAGAAATAATATCAAAGCATAGCGGCATTTCTCTACATAAGGAGTGCCTATTGATCCGTCCACCGGTATTCCTAACTCGAAACGAGATCAAATCATCGAACAGTTAGTCCGGTTAAGTTTTGAAGAATGTGCCCACTTAGCAAATGGACAAAAGGCTGAATTTACACATATCAACACTAACCTATCCGAAGTCCTTGACCCAAATATCAAATCAATAATACTAGCAAAAGGGTATAGAAATTTACCGCCAGGAATCAAATCTATCTATATATCGGTATAATGGCGTTGACTGATGGAACTCAAGACTTGAATGCGGCGCAGTACCGAATCTGTCTATGTACTGTCTAGAACCGATTTTGAAAAAGAAAGCGCGAAGGTGAAATATGCCCCGTGCGATGAGTTCTGGCTGGCCGCGCTAATACAAACTCCTCACGATCTCATCCCTGAAAGCCTTGGCCAGATAATCATTCACAATTTCCATGTTGCTGGACTCCCGGTAAGAAAACCTGTCCTTGTCCCAGTATAATTCAAGGTGAAGCGGTGATTCGGGATAAAGTGCCTGGGCCTGTGTAGCGGAATGGATCATGGCAATGGCATTGCGCTTCCTGTATTCCACCTCCTCAAACTCGTTCTGCGTTACCTGCCTGTTGCCAATAAAAAAAGCGAAAGAAGGGCTATACATACTTAGAACTTTGTTGCTAAAAATACTAATATCCCGCGAAGAAACCCCCAAAACAGCGGCAGCAGTTATCCACATCCTTTCGAACGGCGCAATGCAAATTTATGAATGGAGGTGAGTGCGTATCCTTATCATTTTCCACTGGCACCTAAGAACGATACACCCCTGTCCGAACTGATCTTCAACAGCTCATCATAATCAAGCTCCTCTACCTCCAGCTTCGGTATAACGCACAATACGGCCTGCGCGATCGCTTTGGCATAAGGGTATTTTATAAGTTCCGGCTGTTTGGAAACCTGCGATACTTCTTTCGTGATCATTATGGGAATATTGCCCGTATTGTTCAGCCCTATCATGATCTCGCCCCTGAAACCGGAATCTATTACGCCCATGCGGGTAGACAATCCTATCGATCCCGTACTGCTACGCTCTTTAATGAACAACACATATTCAGGCGCAAAAGCCGTGGCTATGCCTGTAGGTATCAGCCTGATGTCGCCCGGGTTCAATATAATGCTGTCTTCCTCGAAACAGCTGTACACATCGTATCCCGAATCTTCGGCGCGCTTGGCAGGAATGATAGCACCCTTCCGCGTCCTGGCAAAATATAAATAACGATCGGCCATGAAGGCATTGATTTCTGCAATAATAATCACGTACACCAAGCCGCAGAGGGATTTCACCGACTTTTTAAGCACATCTTGTCCATAATCCTGCATACTTGCTTTGTCACCATGCCTTGCCCTCGTAAATGCGTGATTAATTATGTTAATTTGTCATGTAAATCAATGTTGTCACAATTATTGCTGTTGAGCACCGTCAATACACTTGCATGAAAACGCTCATGAAATATCTCCGGCCATATAGATGGCTGGTTGTACTCACACTTTTCCTGGCAGCCGTCAATACAGGCTTTTCCCTGGTCGATCCTATCATATTCGGTGAGTTGGTTAATCTTGCCAACAACTATTTTTCTCATCCCCAACCTGATTCCGAAGCCGCAAGGGAACGCTTCTTCTGGTCATGGTCGTTCGATAACCCCGGCGTAATGCTGTTGCTCCTGGCCTCCATCGGTGTGGCCATGGTAAGCCGCATCGCCAAAAACCTGCAGGATTATTTCCTTAGCGTGGTGGTGCAAAAATTCGGGGCCAAAGTTTTTACAGATGGCTTGCAACATGCCATGAAGCTTCCCTATCAGGAGTTCGAAGACCAGCGCAGCGGTGAAACCCTTAGCGTATTGCAAAAAGTCAGGTCCGATACGGAACGGTTCATCAATCTCTTTATCAATATTCTCTTTGGCGTATTGATAGGCATCGTGTTCGTAATGATATACGCCTGGATATGGATCAGCTGGTACATACCACTGGCATACCTCGTGGGCATTTTCCTGCTTACCGTTATCACCAATGCGCTTAGCAAAAAGATCAAGTCCATTCAAAAAACAATCGTAGCGCAAACCACGTCCCTCGCGGGCAGCACTACCGAATCGCTGCGCAATATAGAGCTAGTAAAAAGTTTGGGGCTTACTGAACAGGAAGTAAGCCGGCTCAACAAGAATACTTATAAAATCCTTGGGCTCGAACTCACCAAGGTAAAACGCATCCGCAGCATCAGCTTCATCCAGGGTACGTTTGTAAATACTTTGCGGCAGGTGATCCTCTTCATCCTGATGTGGCTCATTTTCCGCGGGCAAATGGATGCAGGCCAACTGGTGACCATGCAGATCTTTTCATTCTTTGTGTTCGGGCCCTTGCAGGAGATCGGGAATATTATTCTCGCTTACCGCGAAGCAGAAGCATCGCTGAACAATTTTACCAACCTCATGCAAAAATCACCCGAACCGCAACCGGCGCAACCCACGCACCTCGGCAATATCAGGCGGCTCGAGTTCCAGAACGTTGGGTTCAAACACCAAACCGCACAACAGGCAGCTATAGACGACATCAGCTTCCAGGTGCAAACCGGCGAAACCATTGCATTTGTAGGACCTTCCGGTTCTGGTAAAACAACGCTGATGAAACTGCTGGTAGGTCTGTACCGCCCGCAACAGGGAAAGATATTGTACAACGGCATTGATGAGAACTCCATCAATTTCGAAGACCTGCGCAACCAGATAGGCTTTGTAACGCAGGACACACAACTGTTCTCTGGTACCATCAAGGAGAACCTCATTTTTGTAAATCCTAATGCCACGCACGACGAGCTGATAGAAGTGCTGCACAAAGCGTCCTGCCACAACCTGCTGGCCCGCGCGGAAAAAGGGCTGGAAACCATGATCGGGGAAGGAGGATTGAAGCTATCGGGCGGCGAAAAACAACGCCTGTCCATTGCAAGGGCATTGCTGCGCAAACCACACCTGCTCATATTCGATGAAGCAACTTCCTCACTCGATTCATTGACGGAAGAAGAGATCACGCAAACCATCCGCGACGTTTCTTCGCAACGCAACCAAATAACCATTCTCATAGCACACCGTTTGTCGACCATCATGCACGCCGACCGCATTTATGTACTGGAAAAGGGCGAAGTGGTGGAGACCGGCACGCACGATAGCCTGCTGGAAGAAAAAGGATTGTATTATGCAATGTGGAGGCAACAGATCGGTGAAAGAAAGACCAGGGCCGCCATGCCTATGTCCAATTAATGCATTCCTCGCAACTGATCAGGCAGGTTAAAACAACAACAAGCATCCCTTTAAATGCAAAGGCCGGGAAGAATCCCAGCCCTTGTACACTTCTATGAAATTGGGTTAGTAACGAAATAATAACGCAACTTACGCAATTATATTATGCGGATCTCCCGTAACCCGCATCTACAACCGAATGCTTCATAAACTTATACTCAAGGGTATATTCAATTTGATGCTGAAATTCCTGCCCATATTGAACACCCCCATCCTGCCGGTGACGGGGTTTACAGCAGCATACTTCAACCGGTTCAGGTGACTTTGATAAGCCGCATCCGTGATATTGTTTGCATGCAGGTATATGCTGAACAGCGTCTTGTTCTTTGCAACTACGTCTGCGCTTACGCCCGCATTCAACAGCGCATAACCGGCAGTAGCGGTTTCAGTATCATATCCTGTAAACGGCCGGTCTTGCTCAAAAGTCTTGTCCAACTCCAGGTTTATTGAAAGGTTGCGGAACGTCCGGCCCTTGTGCAGGAAATCGCCCCGCACTTCGGAGATCACCCTGGCAGCGGGAATAAATGGAATATTGTCCGATCCATCGATAGGATCCTTGAACTTTCCATTCACCAATGAAAAACTGTTTTCAATGTGCAGCCAATCCAGTGGGTGCGGGTGTATGTCCAGTTTCAACTCCACTCCATTCAGCCTTGCAGGGTCCTGGTCGAAACGGAACGCAGGGATGAAATTGCCATCTACCAACACGGTAGAATCGCCACCTCCTGCCGCCTGCAGTTTGCCGTAAAAAATAAAATTTTTGATATTGTTCATGAACAGCGCCGCTTCCAGCGATATATGCTCCGAATGCAGTTCAAAGCCCGCGTCGAGTTGCAGGCTGGTCTCGGATTTCAAGTTATTATCTCCGTACTCGTAACGGTTGGTGCCTTCGTGCGTACCATTCGATGCCAGCTCTGCTATCGTGGGCGCACGGAAACCGCGCGCAATATTGAACTTTAAGGTAACGAGGTTAGAGGGCAGGTAACTGATGCCCATGCTGCCTGATACATTTGAGAAACCTTTTGTAAACGCATTGAACTTTACATCGCTGCCTTCCATAAATTCCTCGGAATCCATTGAACGGTTGTCGAAGCGTACGCCGCCAGTCAGTGTTACATTGCTCCAGCTCTTCTGCGAAAAAATAAAAGCCCCGATGTCGAACAATCCATACTCCGGTATCAATACCTCGGATCCCTTATTCTTATTTTGCTGAGCCATTCCATTTGCGCCCACCGCGGTACGCCAGCTATTGGATTCAGCAATATGATATATTGCGCTGTATGTAAACGTGCCAAGATCGAAGAACAATTCCTTTTCCGCCGGATCATCAACATTGCCGAACTCGATGCGCTGGTTGCGCTGGTAACCGGCCGTTAAAGCCAACCTTCCCTTACCAACGTTGAAACTATTGTCCGAAATAAACTTTACATGCTGCACGCTTTGATACGGTATCTGCGGCGAAATAGAATTGAAATCGTCGTTCGAAGGAAGTCCCTCAACGCCGCCGGGCAGGGGTTTGATAAAACGCCCGTTGTTATCGCGGTCGCCCTCTACAATGCCAAGTTGTTGCTTGAAATAATTGACGATAAAATGCGTATATCCCCAGTTGCCATTGTAGCCGACATAGCCGCCCAGGTTTCGCTCGTTGAACTTTGAATTATATACCCGTCCGTCATACTTGTTTTCATAATCGGCCGCTGCCTTCCACGAGGCATTGGCATTCCAATTGAAACCTCCCTGGTTAGCGCCCAGGTTGCCGCCAAGCCCGCGCAGGCGGTTATTGGTTTGATAATTGGCAATAAAATTACCACGCATGCTTCCCTCGGGAACGGGCATATTGCTAGTAATATTGAGCACGCCGGCCATGGCATCGCTGCCATACATCAGCGAAGCAGGTCCTTTCAATATCTCGACCTTGCTTACGCTGTACTCATCGATCTCCAACCCGTGCTCATCGCCCCATTGCTGGCCTTCCTGCCGCACGCCATCATGAATGGTAATGACCCTGTTATAGCCCAACCCGCGAATCATTGGTTTAGAAACAGCGGGGCCTGTAGACAACTGCGTTACACCCGGGTTTTTACTGATTGCGTCCACGAGGTTGGCAGATGCCTGGCGCAACAGGTCCTGCCTGCGCATGGTGGTAATGGGCGTGGCAGTGCGCCTGGCTTGTGTGGCTGCGCTTAGGCCTGTAACCACCACCTCGTTTCTTTCTACTACTTCGGGCGCCAGCATGAATTCTTTTTTTACATCGCCTCTTATATCGATGTATTCAGAAATGCCTCCATAGCCGATGAAACTTATTTCTACCAGGTGCCTTCCCGCTGGAATGCTGGTAAATGTAAAACTGCCATCGCTGGAAGTAGCTGCGCCCATTTTTAGATCCGTGATATATATAGTAGCGCCTGCCAATGGCAGGTTGTTGACGGTATCTGTAACCTTGCCTGAAAAACTGTTGCGCGGCATCCTGCCTGTGCGCGTGTCCTGCGCCAACGCCGCAGATATCATGGCGTTGAATAATATTAATACAACTAATCGCTGCATATAAACATTTTAAACATCACCATATGGTGATTGTAAGGAATAATAAGAAGAATAGTAATAAGGGCACGACCAATGGTTATATGCAGGGCGGTCCGCGAAGGGCGGGAAGGTCGATTGTTTGGGGAACAGTTTTGTGATGATGAACAACAATGAAATCCGTACAAACCTGCGAAGGAATGCTTTCGATGAATTCATCTGCTTCGGTAAACGGTGATTCAGCAACAAGGTTCAACCGGTCGCAATCGAAACCAGTTTTTGTGATGGATGCCTGACCCGGGGTTTGTTCACAACGGTCAGTGTGATGCGCCAGGGCATCGTGCAGCAACTGCCGGGGTGTAATGCTCAGGGTGAACAATAGCAGGAGCAACCAGCCGAAAAAAGATTGTATGCAGTTTCTGGGCCTCACGGTGTATTGTGCAATGCTGCAAATGTAGCGAAAACTCAGGTAGGCAAGCTACCTGATCTTTAGCATGCTTCTTACCTGTTGAACGGAGCCATTTTGCAGTCTTGCATAGTATACTCCCGCGGCCAGCCCATGGCTTTCGAAAGTAAGTTTGTAAGTGCCCGGTGTATATTCCTGGTCTGTCAGGTTCTTTACTACTCTCCCCAAAGTATCGATGATCTGTACCAGCGTGTGGCCACCGCGCGTGGTGAATGTAATATATGTGCGTTGTTCAAATGGATTGGGGTAGTTAATGATGAGTTCATCGCCCGCGGGCAATGGATCGGTAGCGGAACAACCGGTATTGAGGTATAGTGGGATATCCTGGAAATTTTTCAGCATGATGGTTTGCAGATCGGTGGCGTTTACGCAAAACCATTGCTTGAGCACTGAGGCATAAATGCTCCTGAAATCGTATTGATAAGGGATATTATCGTTCACAGTCGCCGATGCGGGAATAGGTGGATTATTGCCAATGATGCCCGGCTTTACTTTCTTGCCGAATATGATCATAGGCGCTGCTGCGCCGTGATCGGTACCCAGGCTGGCATTAGACTTTATACGCCTTCCAAACTCAGAAAATGTAAGTCCCGTTACCCTGTCTTCTATACCGAGAAATTTTAGATCGTCCATAAATGCCTTGATCGCATCCGATACGCGTTGCATCAATACCGCATGCGTACCGGTGGTAACATCGATTGTATTTACCTGGCTGGAGTGCGTATCAAATCCCCCGATGCTTACCATGTAGATCCTTGTCTGCAATCCACCCTTGATAAGCCTGGCCACGATCTTCAATTGGTCTGCCAGTGTATTTTGTGTTGGATAAGCCGATTGCTGCGTTACTTTGGATGCGGCATCCTTGATAACCTGGGCATATTGCTGTGTTTGTTGCGACACCATGCGGATGTACGTCAGCTCCTTTCCCCAGGGAGTATTAGGAACAGGGTCATAGCTACCCGACAGCAGGTTGTAAAAATTAGCGGGATCTGTAATGCTCATGCCCATGTTTACCGAAGGGCCCTGCAGCATAAGGGAAGTTACCGAACCGATTTGTATTGCGAGCGGGTCGGGCATGGTGTTGTTTGGAAACCCATTCGGGAAGTTCGGGTATTCCACACCGAGATACCGGCCTGCCCATCCGTTGGTAACTACTTCATTGCTATCCGAGCCGCTCATCCAGATATCCGTGGCACGAAAATGCGAAAAGTTCGGCGCGGGATAACCAACCGCCTGCACGATGGCAACTTTACCATCATTGTACAAATTTTGTAAGCCCGCCATGGCGGGATGTAATCCTGTTTTATTGGTACCTGTCAACGACAGCACCCGGTTCTGGGGGATCGCGATATTAGGCCTCGCATTGAAATAGTTGCCATAAAATTCCAGCGGTATCACCATGTTAAGACCATCATTGCCACCGTTCAATTGTATCAACACCATCACGTGATCGGTGGCAGTAGTGGCGCTCATCAACGCGTGCAGCAGCGGTGAATCGCCGGTGAATGCTTTCGCGGAATAGCCATTCACAATGGCCGGCAAAATGGCGGCCGTTGGTATGCTGGTGCGTAAAAAGTCCCTTCGCTTCATACGTCGATAGTTTTAAGCCAGTTGGTATTCAGGCAGGTTCATTAAGTATTTGTACAGGTCGCGCAGGCGGGTATACACCATCTGGTAGGCCATGTTATCGTTCGGGCCGGCGATATAGGCATACCATGTATTGCTCCAGTAATAGTCCTGGTCCTGGCCGCTAAGCAGTATATTTCTTTTAATGGCTTCTTTATTGGCATCGCTTAACGGCACCATATACAATATCTCCAGCGAATCATTGATCAGCGCATTGGGGTCTGCGGCATTTGGCAATGCCTTTGCAAAGGACACCGGGTCGAGTTGTATCTTCTTTCCGTTGCGCGAATAACCGGGGTTTACCAATTGATCGGTAAAGCGGTTGCGCTTGGGAAGCGTATCGGAGTTGATCCATATTTCATAATACTGCGGCTCCTGGTAGTACGATGGCCAACCCGAAACGCTGGGCGGATCGCCCAGGTTCATTTGCGCAGTTGCCGCCTGGCCTCTCAGGTATTCCCACAAAAAATAAGAGTTGACATAATCCGTCAGCGGCGGAAATTGAATGTTGAACTCCCGGCACATGCCGACCGTTACGTCTATCGGCGTTTTGATGATGCATCCCTGGTTGAGCGGATCGAAAAAGTGTTCACTTTTAAGCAAGGTGGCCAGCACCGGCTTAATTTCCCAGTTAGTGCGGAACTGTGCGGCAAGGGGTTCTATTACATTGGATTCAGTGGCGGCATCGATAGTGTAATAACAAAACCACCGGTACAATTTTTTTACGATGAACCTCGATACTTCAACCTGCTTCGCAAAGATCATGTTCAGCAGTTCATCCAGTTCCAGGTCGCCCGCGGTGTTGCCGCTCCTGCCGGTGATGATTTTGTTGTTGAAAAAAGAAGAAAATTGCTTGTTGCCGGTATCGTGCCGGTTAGCCTGGAAGAAATAAGTATTGGTATTATTGTCGATCCGCCAGCCCGTAAGCACGCGTGCCGCCTGTTTTACATCGTCTTCTGTGTAATTAGGATTGTTCTCTTTGCCGAGGGTAAACAGTTCCTGCAATTCCCTTGCATAGTTTTCATCCGGCGCGGTGTTGCTGTTCAGGTATCCATTCAGGTACCGCAACATGCCTGTATCTAACGTTATTGCACGTACGAATTGCTTGAAATTTCCAAGCGCGTATTGTCTCAGGATAACATTGTTCTGGTAACACCATATTGCCCGGCCGATGTCATTGGTTTCCGTAGCGAAATGATTGTGCCAGAACAACACCATTTTCTCCAGGATATTCCTGTCCTGGTTGATCATCAACCCCAGCCACCAACTTTTGAACGATGCCACGCGCCGGCTATTGGCATTTCCATCATTGGTATTGATGTTTACCCATGTTTGTCCCTGGGGTATGGCGTAGTCCGGGTCCGCAGGACTGATATTGGTATTATCGTAGTTCTTGACCGGGTGCGGCGGCGGTGTGGCGGGTATGGAAAGCAACTCGTCTATCGCCTGCGAGGGGGTCCGGCTCCTGAAATAATCGATATCTGCCTTCTTGGCGCCGAACATGGTCCGCTTCAGCAGGTGCGCTACCTGGCGGGTGCCCCAGGCGCCCGTATAAGGATTGAGCCCGGACTGGATGCCGCGTACGTGTGGAGGAGAAGGTGAAGGCGCGGGAACCCTTGACGTTCTCGCTGCAAGGAATGCTCTTCTGTCCATAAGCAGTAATTATGGTGAACAGATGGTGTGATACTAAAATTACCGAAAGGTTTAATCAAATGGGCTCAAAATTATAGGGGGATGCACGCCCGGGAGCTGATTATACTGACAACATCCCGCCCGTCGATTGGCGTCCCCAACCGTACTGGCATAATTTTTTTCGTATATGCCTCGATGTCAACCTCACTCCTAACAAAGTCGATACAGGTAGTTTTTTTCCTGTTCCTGGTTTTTGCAAGCTTGTATTATGCCCGCCCGTTTCTGATACCGGTGGCATTTGCCGGACTGCTATCCATGTTATTGCTTCCCCTTAGCCGTTGGCTCGAAAGCAAGGGGTTGGCGCGGGGCCTCGCCGTATTGATTTGCGTATTGACCGTTGCGGCGGCCATCGCTGGCATGATAAGCCTCGTGGCCTGGCAGGTTAGCGACCTGGCCAGCGACGTAGATAACATGGAGCAAAAAATAAAACAGGCCGTCAATAATCTCAGGCAATACATCAGCACTAATCTTGGCATCTCCAAAGAACAACAGGACCAGCTAATGCAAAACCAGCAGCAATCCGGCGGATCGGGCCAGGCAGCTTCCATGCTTACAGGGTTTGCGGGTTCGGTGATGGGCATATTGGTTGACCTGTTACTGGTACTGGTGTACATTTTCTTATTCATGTACTTCCGCGGGCATCTCAAGACATTTATACTGAAGCTGGTGCCCGCCAAAGAAAAAAGCAATGCACAGCGTTGCATACACGACATTCAGCGGGTAGCGCAACAATACCTCGGCGGGTTAGGAATGATGATCGTGGGGCTGTGGATCATGTATGGCATCGGCTTTTCGATAGTAGGCGTTAAGAATGCCATTTTCTTTGCGATACTCTGCGGACTATTGGAAATTGTTCCTTTCGTAGGCAATCTTACCGGCAATGCCCTGACTATTTTAATGGCGCTTTCGCAGGGCGGTGGAATGAACATGGTGATCGGTATCCTGATTACGTATGCAATCGTACAATTCTTGCAATCCTACATACTGGAACCATTGGTGGTAGGCGCGGAAGTAAACATCAATCCTTTATTCACCATCCTGGTGATTGTTGTGGGAGAACTGGTTTGGGGTATCGCGGGCATGGTGCTGGCCATACCCATATTGGGGATCGTAAAAATTATTTGCGATCACATAGAGCCGCTCAAGCCTTATGGATTCCTAATAGGAGAAGAAAAGAAAAAGAAACCTGGTTTGATCGATAAGATCAAACGCTGGTTCAAATAAATTTATACTCTTCCTCGGACTATTTATGTATTTTACCGAACTATGAAAAGAAGCATTTTATTAGCCGCAATATTGTTTGCCTGCCTCCGTACCGTCGCGCAGGACCATGAAGCAGAACAGATCGTTTTCAATTACGTTAAACTGGTTGCTGACAAGGGTTATCTCGATACCATCCGTACCACCAAAATCATAGCAACAGCAAAGATCCAGGGCGGCGACAGCATGAACATCCTCATACTTAAAGACGCAGGCCGTGCCTATTACATGAAAGTAACTACTTCGCAGGGGCAGCAGGTCCGTATTTACAATAAGGGCAAGGCCGTGATGATGGTTGGCAGCGAAAAAACTGCCATTACCGATGCAGCCGAATTAGACGAACTGAAACTGCAAACGAACATCCTTCCCGACGTGGCTTACAAGAAGCATGGTTATAAAATGACCCTCGAAGGCATTAGCAAATTAGACGGTGTGGAATATCATGCCGTCAGGCTAGAATCGCCCAATGGTTATACGAAGACCAATTACTACGAAACAAAAACCGGGCTGCTGCGCAGGATAGACGTAGGCGGCATTATAACACAACTGACCGAATACGTTAAGTTCAAAGGCGGCTTATACAATAAAAGAAACATTGTCACCTTTCCCGAAGGAGCCGTGTTGGAAATGGTGATCGAAGAGATCACCAACAATGAAAAGATCGATCCCGCTGTATTCGAATTTTAATCGATGTTTTCGATAATGCCGGCAATGCCTTGCCCTCCACCTACGCAGGCGGTAACGATGCCGTATTTTTTGTTCAGCCGCTTCATGTCGTTCGTGATCTGTATGGTGAGCTTGCAACCGGTACATCCTAATGGATGACCCAATGCAATGGCGCCGCCATTGATGTTTACGATCTCGGGATTTATTTCCAATGTGCGTATTACGGCCAATGATTGAGAAGCGAAGGCCTCATTCAATTCCACCAGGTCTATTTGCCCCAGGTTCATATCGGCTTGCTTCAATACTTTGGGAACCGCTTCTATCGGTCCCACTCCCATTACGCGGGGATGCACGCCGGCAGATGCACAGGCCACCAATCTTGCAATGGGTTTCAATCCCAACTGGTTTACCATGCGTTCGCTCATTACTATTACAAATGCGGCGCCGTCGCTTGTTTGCGATGAATTGCCGGCAGTAACGGTGCCGCCCTGCGCAAATACGGGTTTCAGCTTTGCCAGTGCGTCCATGCTGGTGTCCTTGCGCGGACCCTCATCGGTATCTACCACGAAATTTCTTTTCTGGCGTTTGCCTTTTTCATCCACATACACTTCCTCTACCGTCATGGGCAGAATACCATTTTTAAAATGCCCATTCTGGATGGCATTGATGGCCTTTTGATGAGAATTATAAGAAAATTCATCCTGGTCTTCGCGGCTTACGTTGTATTCTTTTGCTACCGCTTCAGCGGTGAGCCCCATGCTCAGGTAATAGTCCGGCTCATCCTTGGCGATGGAATAAGCGGGAACGGTTTTCCATCCTACGGTGGGCACCATGCTCATGCTTTCTGTTCCGCCCGCAATGATGCATTCTGCCTGGCCGGTCCTGATCTTGGCCGAAGCAATGGCAATGGTCTCCAGTCCCGATGCGCAATAACGGTTAACGGTCATGCCGGGGGCATGAAAACCAATGGCCCTGGCCGCAATGATGCGTCCTACCTGCAAACCCTGCTCGGCTTCAGGAACAGCGTTTCCTACAATGACATCATCTACCTGCGCGGGATCCAGTTGCGGAACGGATGCCATCAGGCCTTTAATTACGTCTACTGCCAGGTCGTCCGGGCGGTAAAAGCGGAATCCGCCTCTTTTGGCCTTTCCAACTGCTGTACGATACCCGGCTACTATATATGCGTCTTGCATTGAAATAAGTTTAATTGCGAATGAGGCGATGGATTGCCGATGCCATTGCATTGACGGCCCGCCACCAACAGTTGTTTATGCAACCATATCGTAAAATTAGCCTTTCCCGTCCTCATTGCCAAGTGCAATCTTTTAATGTTCCGTTATCTTCGCGGGCTGTTATGTACCAATTACTTCGCAGGCTCTTGTTTGTTTTTCCCGCAGAGGGAATACATTACTTCGCCATGAACGCCTTTAAGCTCGCCAACCGGGCCGGCCTTAAAAACCTGTTTGGCCCGGGTGATACTGTTGGCGGACTGAACCGTACGGCCTTTGGCCTCTCATTCCGCAATCCCATAGGCCTGGGGGCCGGGTTCGATAAGAATGCTCTGTACCTGGATGAACTGGAAGCGTTGGGATTTGGTTTTGTGGAGATAGGGACGGTAACCCCGCTGGCGCAGGCAGGTAACGATAAGCCAAGGCTGTTCAGGCTTCCGCTCGACCGGGCATTGGTAAACAGGATGGGCTTTAATAATGACGGAGCAACAACCATTGCAGCGCGGGTAAGAAAATGGAAGGCGAAAAGATCACAGCTGATCATCGGCGGCAACATAGGTAAGAATAAAGCAACGGCCAATAAAGATGCCTGGAAGGACTATGACATTTGCTTCCGCGAGCTGTTCGATTGCGTGGATTATTTTGTAGTGAATGTGAGCTCTCCTAATACCCCCGGCCTCAGGGAACTGCAGGAAAAAGCATCGCTTCAGAAGATACTATCACACCTGCAGGCCATCAACATGCAACTCGCGCAACAATATAACGTGCATGCCAAACCGCTTTTGCTGAAAATAGCGCCCGATCTAAGCTTTCAACAAATAGATGATGTGATAGCGCTGGCGCTTGAAATAAAACTGGATGGACTGGTGGCTACTAATACCACCATCAGCCGCGACCACCTGCTTACCAGCGAAGCAACGCTTAAAAAAATAGGCGCCGGAGGGCTGAGCGGCGAGCCGCTGAAAAAACGTGCTACTGAAATTGTGCGGTACATCTTTCAAAAATCAAAAGGACAAATCCCCATCATTGCCTCGGGAGGGATATTTACAGCAGCCGATGCACAGGAAAAAT
This sequence comes from Chitinophagaceae bacterium, assembly GCA_035628135.1. Lineage (GTDB taxonomy): Bacteria > Bacteroidota > Bacteroidia > Chitinophagales > Chitinophagaceae > DASPKM01. The sequence continues at coordinate 29,836 of DASPKM010000010.1, forward strand.
TTGACGCAGGCGCTACGCTGGTACAGGTATGGACGGGCTTCATTTATGAGGGGCCGTCGATTGTAAAAAAGATTGTGGCAGGTATGTCCAAGCCATAGGATCTAGTACACCTTTCTCCCATTATCCGTTTGCGATAATCCATACTCGGTATGATATCCTCATGACCCAATGACCTAATGACTTAATGACCCTTAAAGTCTCACCGCTCCAAACACGCCTACGAACGTTACCCGGTCGTAAGCTTTCAGCAGCGAAGCCCTGCAACCGAGCGAAAAATTGGTTTCGGGAATAAAATATTCATACTCGCCGGTGAGGGTAACGCCGGAAACCCTCCCTTGCTTGTTTTGCAAAGGCCAGGTGGTTTCGCGGTCGCCGCCATGATTGGTGATAACAGGATATGAGCGCTGAATTTTATAAAAAGAGAAAGAATAGCCCGCGCCTATGCGCAGCTCGCTCATGTCGGTAGCCAGCGGTACAAAATAGATATTGAAATCGAGGGTTGTGGCTTTTGTGTATTCGCTTACCTGCGTGGTGCGCGGATGCCCGTTCATATTGATGAGCTTGACGCCGATAGCTCCCTGCAATCTGTCGCTCAACGGCCGCGATACTTCGGTAAATACAGCGTACCCATTCAGGCCGGGAAAATCGTGGGCGTAACCACCGCCGGCTTTCACTGCAAAACTATGATCGGTATAATCTTGCGCCCGCACGAGGACGCTTGCGAAAATGCAAAGAATAGGCAATAGGGTTTTCATTTGCGTGTTGTTTCAAAGGTTCAGGAAATAACGATAATCACAATACTGGGTACAAATGGTATATGCGCGGAGGTTTTGTGTATAACAGCGGAACGCACGAAAAATTGTGCTGGCACGCATTTTTAAGCAGTTTTTAACGCATAAGCCATTGATAGACAGATGTGCGCAATTACCCGTCGTCTATCCTATTTTTGCGCAACAATCAACACCACATGCAGGAAATATTACAAGGACTTTTTACGGTAGATGGATTGATAAGCTTATTGACCCTCGCCATACTGGAAGTGATCCTCGGAATTGACAATGTCATCTTCGTTTCCATTATCATGGGAAGGGTGCACAAATCCAAACAACTGCAAGCACGCAGGATATGGATGATCACCGGCATAAGCGTTAGGGTGATATTGCTGTTTTGCTTAAGCTGGCTGGTAAAACAAAAAGGTAATCCTTTGTTCAGCTTCATGGGAAAAGATTTTGACCTGGCCAGCCTTGTGATGCTGGGTGGTGGATTGTTCCTGCTATATAAAACGGTAAAAGAAATACACCACAAGCTGGAAGGCGATGAACAAGCATTGGAAAGCAATGCTACCAAGGCGGTTACCGGCTTTGGCGCCGCCATTTTCCAGATCATGCTGGTGGACATGATCTTCTCTTTCGACAGCATGATCACGGCAGTGGGTATTGCAAAGCATTTATCGGTAATGATCGTTGCGGTTATCATTGCCATGATCGTCATGTTCCTGTTCAGCCAGCGCATATCCAATTTCATTCACCGGCATCCCACCCTTAAGATGCTGGCGCTTTCGTTCCTGGTGCTGGTGGCCGTGGTATTGATCATAGAAGGATGGAATGCTGAAAAAGCGCATGAGCTTCACCTGAAAAATTATGTATACTTCGCAATGGCGTTCTCTTTTGGAGTGGAATTGCTCAACATGAAATTGCGCAAAAAGGCCAAGCCTGTGGAGCTGCACGAGCCCGTGCTGAAAGATGGAAACGGCGCCAATTCAGATATCGGAGGTTGATTATATCGCAATAAGGGTGGCCGCCACTATTCCCGCTGTTTCGGCCCGCAGCCTTGTATCGCCGAGAGAAACCGGCACAAAGCCATGCCGCAGCGCCCACTGTATTTCGTCTTTTGAAAAATCGCCTTCGGGACCTATGAGCACAATAACGTTCCGCGTATGATCAACCGCCTGCCTTAAATTTTTTTTATCGGCATCGTCCGCGCAATGCGCAATGAATTGCTGGTAATTGGTTGCATTGAATTCCTCTACCAATTTTTTGAAAGGCATAGGCTCGTGCAACTGTGGCAACCAGGCCTGCTGGCTTTGCAGCATGGCGCTCACCAGGACGGCCTGCATCCTGTCGAACCTGAAATGCTGCCGCTCCGTATGTTCACACAGCAATGGCATGATGGACTGCATGCCCAGCTCGGTTGCTTTTTCAAGAAACCATTCAAACCGGTTGGCATTCTTTAATAATGAAATGGCGATGGTTGTCGTGCGGCTTGCAGGAGCAATCGATTCGCTGCGGATAATTTTTACGGATGTTTTCTTTTTATGCGCATCGAGGATCTCCGCGGTGGCCAGCCTGCCCTTGCCATCGGTAAGCCGCAACTGCTCGCCTTCGCGCATGCGCAATACCTGCGCTACGTGTTTGGAGGTATCTTCATCCAGCACGAGCGTTTCATTGGAATCGCTAATGCCGGCCATAAAGAAAAAAGGCAGTTCCATGCTGCAATGCTACTAAAAAAGCTTACGAGATTGGTGTATATTTAATCGAACTATATATTGCTGCCAATGAAACCAACACACATCATATTACTTGCGGTTATAATTTTCCTTGCATACTGCACCACCAACCGGAACACTACAACAGATACCGGCATTTACAAGCCCGTATCGCAATCGCTTCACGACACCATTGCGCGGCTCGACAGCCTTTTATTCAATGCGTACAATACTTGCGACACCAATACATACTCGGCATTTTTTTCAGAAGACCTCGAATTTTACCACGACGGCAGCGGGCTTACCACAGACAAAGGAGCTTCCATTGCGAGTTACAAAAAATATGTTTGCGGAAGAGTTACCCGCGAGCTGTTGCCGGGCAGCCTGGAAGTATCGCCAGTGCCCAATTTCGGGGCGGTTGAAATTGGAAAACACCGGTTCCACAACAAACAGCAACCGAATGCGCAATCGAAGTACGCACGCTTTGTGATCGTTTGGAAAAGAGAAAACAAAGGCTGGATAGTTACAAGGGTCATCAGCCTGCATTAAATAACTTCATTTTCGCAGTACGTTATCCCCACGCTTTGCACAGCGCCTTCCATTGCTGATTTAGCATGCTTCATTTGGCTAAATTTGAATGCCTTTGATTCCAGACAATTAAACGTACTGCTTTGATTATTTCCGCCAGATCAAAATTGTTTGAGCATGGTAAGAACCACCTGCCCGACCTTAGCAATGTAATCGTTAAAGACCTGCGGGAATATGGCGTGGAACAAGCCGGCTCCTATAAAGGCAGCATGGAGGCCTATAAAGGAATGCTCAACAAGATCCGCACCGGCTCCATTCTCACCGAGCAGGATTCCATACGCCTCGTTCCCAAAACAGAAGAAACAAAGAAACGCATCCAGAAACAGATAGATTCCCTGCTGGAAAAATATTACGAGCTCAAAAACAAGGCAGAAGAAATACACAGCAGCCGCGACATCACCAAGGGTCTCGTGCCCATCAAGCAATCCGAGATCAACCTGCTCAAAAGTCAACTGGATGAAATTGAAACCACCCGCACCGCTTTGCACAGCCCGCGGTACAATACGTTCAGCTGGGGCACTTATTCCTTTTTACTTTTTTTGTTGCTGGGACTTTCTTTTTACCTGCTGTATTTCTACATGAGCGTGGCCGATTTTGCGCTCAACGGCGTGGACCCCGCCACATTTTTCCAGGAAGGAAGGGTGAACGTACAATTGCTTCCCAACCTGCGCAGGCTCATTTACCTCATCATCAATTACCCGCCGCTGATAGTTTTTCCAACCATATTTTTTGCATTGGGCACCGCCATTCACTTGTTCTCGGAAAAAAGCGTGCGGTACAGGAAAGTAGTATGGGGATTGCTTGCATTGGTATTTGCAGGCGACGTGCTGCTGGCCTTTCAGGTGCACGCAGCAGTAAACGAATTGCTCATCAAAGCCAACCGCCCCGAATTCAAATCGCTCATCGTGCCTGCATTGGAAGATGCACGATTTTACCTGGTGCTGTTCCTCGGCTTCGGCGTGTTTGCCATCTGGACCGCCATTTACTACCTGTTGCAGATAGAATGGAACAAACGCAACCAAATGAAGATGCGCTACAAACGCATCACCCGGCTGCAGGACGAAATATTGGACCTGGAAGAAAAGCGCATGCTGCACGAGACCAATCTGGCCCAGGTGTCCAAACGCGTAGAACAATTATCTAAAGAAAAAGACAGGATGGTGTTGCCGGTTGACAATATCGAAAAAAATATTAACCATTTCAGGGACGGATGGAGCGGTTACCTGTCAACGTTATATGGCAGGGAAAAAGGCGAAGAGCAAATACGCATGATCAACGAAACGACAGATGCTTACATCCGTGAACTGAAAGAATTCCAGGAATCTTATTTTAAATAATCAAAGGTATGGTGCGAAACGGATTGATATTGCTTTGCTTTGTCCTGATACTATCAGGATGCGATGAATTGCAGGAGGCGGTAAACGATGCAAAGAAAGAAACGACCGCCCCGCCCATAGACAAATACATTGTGCTGCTGGACCTTAGCGACCGCATATTGTACAACAACCAGCAACAGGTGGCCAAAGACCTTACGGTGTTGAAGGCCATACAGGCCATGTTCAGGGCAAACCTCAACAGCAAGGACCCGGCACACCTGTATTATTCGGTAAATGACAAGCTGAAAGTGCTGATAGCGCCGCAACGGACCACACCGCGCAAATTGTACGACGACGCCGGCCAGCTCCGCGTTGAGCTCTCGTCGGAAGAAGCGTTGAAAAAAGCAGCGGTAGTAGATCAATCAGAAAAAACATTCAGCTCCGTGCTGCCGGAATTGTACAAACAAGCCATCATCAGCAACAACAATGCAGACTATGTTGGCGCAGACATCTGGAAATATTTTGATGAAGACCTTTCCGGCGATATCGACAAAGACGCACGCAACACGCTCTTCATTATAACCGATGGTTACCTTGACTTTGAAAAAACAGAGGACCGCGCCGTACAGGGCAACCGTTTTACTTCCTGCGCGCAACTCATCAATAGCCTGAAGAGCTATCCCGACTGGAACACAAAGTTCGACCAGGGTGATTACGGGCTGATGCCTGTCGGCAAAAAGTTCAGCAACCTTAAAGTAGTGCTGCTGGAAATAAATCCCAAGCCCGAATGGAATGGAGAATACAAACTGCTGACCCGCATCTGGGGAAAATGGTTCAGCGAAATGGGAATCGATAACTATTGCTTCATCAAGAATGACAATATCAACGAAGTAAAAGAATCATTGGAAAAATTCATGCAGGTGAAGATCACTTCCAGGATCGAGCCTGCCCGCTGGGCTGGGGTCACCGTTGCTGATTCCGCTGCCGTGGCCAATGGCGCTGGCATCGACAAGCCGCTTACCAGCCTGGCTGTTAAAAAAAAAGATAAGCCGGTAACGGCTTCGTCCAATAAAAGATCCCGGCCCCTGAAAAAGCCAAAATCCAGGCAGGATGAACAGGTCAGCTTTGGCCCTTTGTATAAATAACGTTTAATGCGTACTTCTGAAAACGGTCATTGGGTCAATAGGTTATTAAGTCATTTACCCCAATGACCAGAAGGTACTAATGAATTGTAAAAACTAACTATTATGCGCACACTATTTTTCTTCGTATTTGCAGCATTTACCATGATCCTTGCATCATGCGCCAGCTCGAGAGTGCAAAGCCTTGCCAAAGCCACGCAGGAGGCCCTGGAACTGGTGAAGCAGGAAGCGCAACGAGCCATTCAGCTCACCGCCGAAAAGATCCGCAATTATGAAGTTGATTCGGACATTGGCAAGCAGGTGATAGAAAACCTGCAGGTGGTGGAGAACAAAGTAGACCAGCAACTGGCCAAGGTAGATGAACTCGATAAGTCGAACAACCGCGAAGCCATCCTGCGTTTTGCCGAACAAACAAACGTCATCATCCAGAGCGCGCTTACGGACCTCAAATCGCTGAACGACCTGTACGAAGTATCCACTTTCTCGCAGTTTGAAACTGCCACCTTCTTCCCTACCGGTGGATATACCATCCCGGCTGAAAAAATGGAGGAAGCAAGGATTTCGATGGAACCTATCGTGCAACGCATCATCAAGTTCATCGGCGACCATCCCAAACAACGCTTCGTAGCGGTAATAGTATGCTCAGGATTTTCCGATGAATCGCCCGTAGGAAAAGAATCGCCCTTATACAAAAGCCTGCTCGATAAAATGGGCAAGCCGAATCCTACCAGGCAGGAAATGAACACCAAACTGTCTGAGCTAAGGGCTAAGAGCATCGCCAAAATCCTGGTAGACCTCATCAAGGTAAACGAAGGCGCCATACCCAATCCGCGCCTCATCAACTATGATATCAAATGGCTGGGCAGGGGCGAAACGCTTCCCTACCCCGATAAGGTCAAGGATTACAAACCCGTTGACAAAAGAAGAAGAATGGTATCGCTGATCTGGAACGTACTTCCCGGTTCATTATATATAGAAGGCGTAAATGCCGATGTGTTGAACCAGCAAACCAAGGGCGAGTAAATAATTGAAAATGAGATTGAGCTTTGAGGTGCCGCGCACATCTCAAAGCTCAATTTTTTTTAGAAGGGTGTTTCTTCATCGTCGAAGGTCGCATCATTCATTTTGCTTCCATGCTGAATGTACAACTTCGGGCCATCAACATCCTGCACGGGCTTCCAGCTTCCGCCAGGAGGCAGTCCTATTCCTGAATAATCATCGCCATCCCAATCCACGAACTTCTGGATGTGCAGTAATGCACGCAGCTTGATGGTTTCCAGCGAACCGTTACGGTGCTTTGCCACACGCACGTGTGTTTCTCCGCGGTTGCTTTCGCCCAGTTCGTTGCTGGTGATGTCGTAATACTCGGGGCGGTACAGGAACATTACCATGTCCGCATCCTGCTCGATGGCGCCTGATTCGCGAAGGTCGCTCAGTTGGGGCATCTTGTTTCCTTCCTTACGCTTTTCCACCTCACGGCTCAACTGGCTTAATGCGATGATGGGTATGCCCAATTCTTTTGCAAGGCCTTTCAGGTCGCGCGATATTTTACTGATCTCCTGCTCGCGGTTGGAGTTGCGGTTCTCCGAGGTGCCGCTCATCAGTTGCAGGTAGTCGATGATGATCATGCCTATGTTGTGCTTATTGCGCAACCGGCGGCATTTTGCGCGCAGCTCGAATATGTTCAATGCGGGCGTGTCGTCAATAAATATGGGCGCCTGGGCCAAACGCTGAATGCCTCTTGCATACAGCTGCTTCATTTCGTGTTCTTCCAGCTTGCCGCGGGCGATTTTCTCGAGCATGATCTCGCTTTCGGCGGCCAGTATACGTTGTACCAGCTGGCCCGCGCTCATCTCCAATGAGAATATGCCAACGGGCGTAGGCTTTGTGGGATGCAGGGCCGCATTGCGCGCGAGGTTCAGTGCAAAAGCGGTTTTACCAACCGAAGGACGTGCAGCAAGAATAATAAGGTCTGTATTCTGCCAACCATAGGTTACCCGGTCCATGCTGGCAAAACCGCTGGGCACGCCCGTAATGTCTTCGTTCTTGTTGCGGAGGTCCTCTATGCGTTGAATGGTCTTCACCAACACGCGGTCGATAGGATCGAAATTCTTACGGAGGTGGTTATTCGTTATCTCGAATAATTTGCTTTCTGCTTCGTCCAGCAGGTCGAATACATCGGTGCTGTCCTCGTAGGAATCGCTGATGATCTCGCCGCTGATGCGTATGAGCTCGCGTTGAATAAATTTTTGCAGCACGATGCGGGAGTGCGCCTCGATGTTGGCGGTGGACACTACCGTATTGGTGAGGCGGGTTACGTAGTACGGCCCTCCCACTACTTCCAGCTCTTCTTTAAGCTTAAGCTCTTCTACTACCGTAAGTATATCGATGGGCTGGCTTTTTTGCGCCAGTGATTGCATGGCGCGGTAAATGCGCTGGTGTGCATCGACATAAAAACATTCTGGTTTCAGGATTTCTACTACGGTGTCAAAAGCGCTTTTTTCGAGCATGATAGCGCCCAATACGGCTTCTTCAAGGTCCTTGGCTTGGGGAGGCACCTTGCCGTATACCATTGTGCTTAAGTCGATCGACGATTTACGGCGCGCCTTTCGGTCTTTGTTCAGGTTAGTCAGATCCATGGCGGGGTCACGAATAAATGAGTTAATCAAATAGCATTGCAATTCCGGGTTCTTTAAAGGATTGCGGCCGAACTGCCGCTTATTGGATTCATCTAACCAAAACCTGCGGGATATTTGTTTTTACTATTATCAGAACGTTACCTCAATGTTACCGCAATGTTTCCTTTGGGGGGTCAGGGGGGCGAATATAAACCCGCAATTGCTGGCAAAATTAAATTCAAACACGAATAATTATTCATTAACAATTCACACAAAACTCATACAAACGCACAGGTTATGCACTAAAATTTCGAACGTTTCCACAATTTAAAAAAGTTTTGCGTGCAAATTCATACAAAATCCACAACCCTTGTGCTAAAGAATTCTGAGGCAAAAATTTGGTGAAATGCGTGATCGTATGAGATGTAGCAGCAGTGGGATTCTTCGCAATTTTACGATGCGTCCTTCGCATGTAATCCACTCCTGGCAGCACTTCGCGGCGGCCGTTACAAAGCGGTTTTTACGCTTTCCTTTGTTGATAAGGGTTTCAGGGCAAGGGCGGCAGTACTAGTGCAGGCACATGCCTCCAAACGCAACCTGGGCCTGCGTTACAGGCTTCGCTTTAACCTTGCCCCTGTAATGCGCATGCGCCGTAACGCGTGAAATTGCCGCTTATTACTCCATTGTCCAACATTCCTATCTTTGTTACATGCAGCTCGAGCAGCAAATACACCACGTGCATCAAAAGCTACAACAGCTGCTGAAACGCTACGCCGCATTACAAAAAGAAAACGGCCAGTTACAGGAACAACTGACATCGCTGCAATCAGAATACCGCCAGCAATCTCAATCGATGGAACTGCTGCAACAAAAGGTACAGGTGCTGCAAGCCGCCAGGGGGGAAATGAGCGAGGAAGAAAAGAAAGCCTTCGATAAAAGACTAACACAATACATCAGGGAAATAGACCGCTGTATTGCCATGCTAAGCGAGTAATGCTCACACGCGCTTTACCAATCGCATCTTTGTTTCATCCGCGCCATGTTTAACTTCCAGTGAATACACGCCATAGGGCAGATCGTTCAATCCATTCCAGTTAAATACCTGTGGTTGTGTTTCCACTGCTGTTTCCAGCGCGCTGCATACGCATCCGGCGTCATCGCGCAGCACAGCTTGTAACAAAAAAGGTTCGGGAGCATCAACCTCCAGCGTGAGGCGGTCGATAAAAACATTCGATTTTACTTTAAGCAGCATCGTTGATTGGTTTTTGGGGTTAAGATGGAACCAATAAATTTCTCGCAGGAATAACGGACGATTGAGATTAAGTTGCCTTAACTTAGTTCCTATCTCAGGGTAGGGATTGTTAAAAAAATGTGGATAAATTTAAAGAGGTTATTTGAACTATGCAAGAATTGATTCCAATAAATATTGTGATCGGCGACCGTACCTATCGAATCCGCACGGCCCCGCGCGACGAAGAGGTGGTCAGAAAAACGGTTCGCACCATTAACGACAAGATCGTCGAATTCAAAACCCAGTTTGCCGGCAAGGACATGCAGGACTATATCGCCATGGTATTAATATGGTTTGCCACCACTATTTCCTCCGAGGGCGGACAAGCCGTCCAACCCCAGGGCCTAGCCGAAAAACTTAAGCAAATGGAGACCCAGATAGATGAGGCAATGCGGCAATAAGGCCAGGTCGCCTGGTCATCTGGTCAGTAAGCCATCAAGATATAACTAAAACGGCCAACCGTTGTACCGGTTGGCCGTCCTTATTTAGTTAATGACTTAATGACCCAATGGCTTTTAGCGATTAACCCATCGATTAATTACCGAATATTTCCGCCAGCTTCTTTTGAAGCTCTTCTCCTCTCAAATTCTTGGCGATGATCTTGCCCTGGGGGTCTAACAGGAAGCTATAGGGTATTCCCTGGATCCCATATTGCTTAGCAACAGCGTTGTCCCAGAACTTCAGGTCGCTCACGTGTGTCCAGGCCAGCTTATCATCGTAAATGGCCTTCATCCACTTGTCTTTTTGCCCAGGCCTGTCCAATGAAACGCCCAGAACATGAAAACCTTTGTCTTTGTATTTATCAAAGGCGGCTACGATGTTCGGGTTTTCCTTACGGCAGGGGCCGCACCAGCTTGCCCAGAAATCAACCAAAACATATTTACCGCGCAGCGAAGACAGGGTAACCGGCATGTCGGCGGTATCATTTTGCGTAAAGTCCATGGCTACCACGCCCACGCTGGTCTTCTTTGCAATCTCCAGCCTGTTGGCCAGCGTTTTGCCCGTAGGCGAGCTTTGTACGGAAGCCGGCAATAATTTGAACAGCGGCTCTACTTCTTCCGCGTTGATATCCCAACCTGCAACGCTGCTCACCGCAAAGATGGCATAAGGAGAAGTGGGGTTCTTTTGAACATATTCTTTGTTGATTTTCTTGATTTCATTTTCCACCTCACGGAACTTTAGCTCCACGGCCTTCGCGCCTGCTTCATCCTGGGCGCGGGCCAACTGATTCCACTCCTTACTCAATTCAGCCATCTTATCGTTGAAAGGTTTGGTAAGCGCCATCACTTTTTTGTATTCGTCGTGTGTTTTGGACCCCTTTACAACCGAGTTGCTGAAGGAATCAACTGTAATAATCGTTATGGCGCCCTGGTCAACAAAAACAGTCAGCAAGTCCCTGGGCATGGATGGACGGCGGTTGATGCCTACCGCAGCCGCTTCGGCAGAATCCACTACCAGGCGCAGGTTCAACCGGGTGGGCTCGGAAAATTGGCCCTTCAGGGTAAACCATCCGTTTTCGATAGCAGCACTGTCCGTCACGCGTTTGCCTTCGACCACGTAACTGATCATTACTTTCTTGGCTGGCTCTTTTATCTTGCTCAGGTCGCCCTTTAGGCTGTATTCAAACATCTTAGGATCGTTGTTCCCGAGCACCGACAGAGGCAGTGCGGCCAGCAGCACCAATGCTATTTTTTTCATGCAGGAGATTTTGAACACAATTTATAATATATAGAGGCATCCCCCGCTCCGTTCATATAAATAGTGGGGAATAGACAAAATAGCGGTCCTATCCTTACCAACCTTCCATGGTTAATTGCCGCTCTGGGCCGACAGAGGGAAATTTGTATCTTCGCCCATTGCTGTCAAATCCAAAAACTTACGTATTGATAGCCGGTATACCCCATTATGAACACTTTAAACAAATATCAGAATGCTGGATCAGAATATATTATTACTCATCACCGCAGGTGTTGCGCTTATCATCGGCATCATAGCGGGTAAGTTCATTTTCGCTAAAAATACCCGCAAGCAGGTGGAAGCGGCCGAAGAACAGGCCCAGAAAATTGTAAGAGACGCCCAGACCAATGCAGAGAACCTGAAAAAAGAAAAACTGCTGGAAGCCAAGGAAAGATTCGTTCAACTGAAAGCAGAGCACGACAAGGAAGTGTTGGAGAGAAACCGCCGCCTGGGAGAATCCGAAAACCGTATCAAACAAAAGGAGCTTTCCATCAACCAGAAGATGGACCAACTGGAAAAGCAGGTTAAGGACAACGACTCCATCAAAGAAAACCTCAGCCGCCAGATAGAAGTAGTGAACCAGAAACGCACCGAGCTGGAAAAACACCAGGAAGAACACATCCGCCGCCTTGAAAAAATTGCCGGCCTTACCGCCGACGAAGCCAAGGCCCAATTGGTAGAGAGCCTGAAACACGAAGCACATACCCAGGCCCTGGCCGTTCAGCAGGAAATCATCGATGAGGCCAAGCTCAAGGCCAACAAGGAAGCGCGCAAGATCATCATCCAAACCATTCAACGTACTGCAGCTGAGCAGGCCATCGAAAACTCGATCACCGTTTTCAACCTGGAAAGCGATGAGATCAAGGGCCAGATCATCGGCCGCGAGGGGCGCAACATCCGCGCTATCGAAGCGGCAACAGGCGTAGACCTTATTGTGGATGACACACCCGAAGCCATTATCCTCTCGTCTTTCGATCCGCTTCGCCGGGAGATAGCCCGTTTATCGTTGCAAAGGCTGGTAACCGATGGCCGTATACACCCCGCCAGGATAGAGGAAGTAGTAGAAAAAACCCGCCGCCAGATAGAAGAGCAGGTGATTGAAATCGGCGAACGCACCGTTATTGAGCTGGGCATTCACGGACTGCACAAAGAGCTGGTGCGCATAGTAGGTAAGATGCGCTTCCGCTCGTCTTACGGCCAAAACCTGCTGATGCACAGCCGCGAAGTGGCCAATCTATGTTCCATCATGGCCTCCGAGCTGGGATTGAATCCCAAGCTGGCCAAACGCGCCGGGTTGCTGCACGATATCGGCAAGGTGCCTGACGAGGAAACTGAACTGAGCCACGCCTTGCTGGGAGCCAGGCTGGCCGAAAAATATGGTGAGAATCCCGCAGTGGTAAATGCCATTGGCGCCCACCACGATGAAATGGAAATGCAGTATGTTATTTCTCCCATTGTGCAGGCCTGCGACGCCATCAGCGGTGCAAGGCCCGGCGCGCGCAGGGAGATCATGCAGCAATACCTGCAGCGCATTAAAGAGCTGGAAAACCTGGCACTGACCTACAACGGCGTGGAGAAGGCCTATGCCATCCAGGCCGGCCGCGAGCTACGCGTAATTGTTGAAGCAGATAAGGTTACCGATGGGGACAGTGATAAGCTGAGCTTTGAAATTGCCCAGAAGATCCAGACCGAAATGACCTATCCCGGCCAGATCAAAGTGACGGTTATCAGGGAAAAGCGGGCAGTAAACGTGGCGCGTTAACAGCGATTGGAGATCACAGGTAACAATTGCCGATTTAAATATGCTTTGGCATGGGGAATCTGAAAATTTTCCCATACCTTTGCCACCCTTAATTAAAAGTCATGAACGCAGTTCAATTCGTGCACGAACAGTTGACAGGGCAAAAAGAACTCCCCAAGTTTAAAGCCGGTGATAATGTCACTGTCAATTATAAAGTGGTAGAAGGAAACAAGACCCGTATCCAGGGTTTTAAGGGCGATGTTATCAAGCGCCAGGGAACCGGGCATACCGCCACATTTACCGTTAGAAAGATATCCGATGGCGTAGGCGTGGAAAGGACCTTCCCCGTTTACTCTCCCAATATTGAATCGATAGAAGTGAATAAAGCAGGCCGCGTACGCCGCGCAAAACTGTACTACCTCCGCAGCAGGAGTGGTAAAAGCGCGCGCATCAAAGAAAAGCGCATGGCTGTTGAAGCATAAAACCTTCCAAAGCATTTTTAGAAGCTGTCTCGGAAATAGACAGCTTTTTTTATGACTAAACCTTTTGACCTTTAACCCTTCAAAAAAAGCGTTACATTCACTAAACCGTTACCTTTGCCGGTACGATTAAACTTCAAATTATGTACTTCTTAAGCACCTTATTATTGACCATGCCCGGGGGCACTGAGTGGGTTCTGATTATTCTTGCGGTACTGATCCTTTTTGGTGGACGCAAGATCCCTGAGTTCATGCGTGGCCTGGGAAGAGGCATCCGGGAATTCAACGATGCCAAAAGCAATGTAAAGAAGGAGATCGAGGATGGCATGCAGGAAAAAGACACCAAATCATCTTCTGCAACCTCTCACTAAAGGGTAAGCTAACAGCATAGTAAGCAGGCTTGCGCTTTGTTTAGCTTCAGCTCTATACAAGATTATCATGCACAGCTTCTGAGCGGTCTTAACAGCTGCGAAGAAGCAGTGCATTTTTATTTGCAGCAAATACAATCCAGGACTTCACTCAATGCTTACGTTCGCGTATATGCGGACGTTGCCTTGCAACGAGCAAGACAATTAGACGCATCGCGGAAAAACAACGTCCCCATGGGCAGGTTGCACGGCGTAGTGGTAGCATTAAAAGACGTGCTGTGCTATAAAGGCCATGCCGTAACCGCTGCATCGGGCATTCTTCAGGACTTTGTTTCCATTTACAATGCTACGGTAGTGGAGCGGCTGCTGGCCGAAGAAGCCATTATTATCGGCCATGCTAATTGTGATGAATTTGCAATGGGCTCCACCAATGAGCATTCCTTTTATGGCAAGGTATTGAACCCGCTGGATGAAACGCGGGTTCCAGGCGGTTCCTCCGGGGGCTCAGCGGCCGCGGTAGCGGCCGGCCTTTGCATGGTAAGCCTGGGTAGCGATACCGGTGGCTCTGTGCGTCAACCGGCCGATTTCTGCGGCGTGGTGGGCATGAAGCCTACGTATGGCCGCGTATCGCGGAATGGACTGTTGGCCTATGCCTCATCCTTTGACCAGGTAGGCGTTATCGGCAACAACGTTGCTGATGTGGCCACGGTATTGGAAGTAATTGCCGGCCCCGACGGATTGGACGGGACGGCCGCCCCGCACGTCGTTCCTTCCTATACAAACTTCGAAGCGCCGCAAAGGCCATATAAACTCGCTTATTTCACGGACGCCATCGATCACCCGGGATTGAATCCCGAGATCAGGCAACGCTTCCTGTCGTTCTTTGAAGACCTGCGCCGAAGCGGCCACCAGGTGCAGGGTATTCGTTTCGAATACCTGGATTACATCATACCGGCGTATTACATTCTTACCACGGCTGAAGCTTCCAGCAACCTTGCGCGGTACGACGGCATTAAATATGGCGCCCGCCGGGCAGAGGGTGGGACTGAATTAACAGCCTTTTATAAAAAAAATCGGTCGGCCGGTTTCGGGGCCGAGGTAAAGCGCCGCATCCTGCTGGGAACCTTTGTGTTAAGCGCCGGATATTACGATGCCTACTTTGAAAAAGCCCAACAAGCGAGAAAAAAAATTTTAGAAAAAACCGAGTTGATTTTCAATGAGTTCGATGCTGTCATTTTGCCGGTTTCGCCCGAAACGGCTTATAAAACCGGCGAGAAAAACCAGGATCCCATCAGCATGTATCTGGCTGATATCTATACGGTTTATGCCAACCTTACGGGCATACCAGCCATATCGGTCCCCCTGTTCCTTCACTCCAACGGCCTGCCCTATGGCCCCCAGATTATGACAAACCGATTTCAAGAGTTATCTTTGTTTCAATTCGCGCATCACCTGATGCAACAATATAAGTCCTTCGACAAGGTGACCAGTTAATTTTCAAACGTTGAAGGGCGGTCGGCGACAAAAATTTCCATCCACTATCCAGAATTTCCCATCCAACGATCCTTTGAATCCGGCATCATAATTGCCTGAATCCGCAACCCCACCGACCGGTCTAACTTAAAATTGAAAACTAATGAGCAAAACAAGACTTTTATTGTTTGGCGTCATGATCTTTGGATTGATGTCATTCACGGCAGGAGGGAACGAGAGAACCGATGGTTTGTCTTCCCGTCAGGTCTTGGGTATGTACACCGATACTACCCTGGAAAAGGCCACGAGTGATAAAGACCAGGGCAGTTCCTCTGCATCCGCTACCACTACTGCTGCCATTAAAACTAACAATCTCCAGACTGGCTTTAACGATCTTTTCATTACCGGTTCCAACGGGGTCAAGCTCAATTCGAGGGCTGTTGGCTTCGTGCAGGACTATATGGAAAAGAACAGCAGCAAGCTGGAAAAAATGAAGAGCTGGGGCCGTCCCTATTTTAACATGATCGATGGCATCCTGCTCAAACACGGTTTACCCAAGGAATTGAAATACCTGGCCGTTATTGAATCCGAGCTTAAACCCAGCGCTGTTTCCTGGGCAGGCGCGGTCGGCCCCTGGCAATTGATGCCCGGCACTGCCCGCGTGCTTGGATTGAAAGTGAACAAACGCATAGACGAGCGGGTAGATTATCATAAAAGCACCCATGCCGCCGCTAAATACCTGAAAGACCTGTACAACGAGTTCGGGGATTGGCTGCTGGTGATTGCAGCTTACAATGGAGGCCCCGGTAACGTATACAGCGCCATCCGCAGGAGCGGCAGCCGTAACTTCTGGAAACTGCAGTATTATCTGCCTGCCGAATCCAGGACGCACGTAAAAAAATTCATCGGCACTCATTACATTTTCGAAGGTCAGGGAGGGCTTACCACTCTTACCAAGCAGGAAGCCACCGAGCAACTGGGAGCGTCTGCAATATTGCTGCGCCAACTGACCAGGGAAGAATTGGAGAATATCGAGTCACTGAATATTTCCGGCAAATACCACTCCACCGTTATTGCAAAGGTGGTGCTCATGGAAGTTGATGAGTTCAACAGGTATAATCCTGAATTCGACCGGCTGATGGCGAATAGCTCAGTGTACGAATTAAAGCTGCCTGCTGAAAAAATGAGCTTATTTGTTGCCAACAAATACCAGATACTGAATGAATCTGTTCAGTTGCTGCTGAGCGGCGCCACTGCGGAAACCGCACCGGCTGTTAAACCAGTTGTAGCCAAATCTAAAGCACAGTAATTTAAATAATTGAATGGTCAATGGTGAATGGACAGTTTCGTTCATCATTGACCATTTGCCGTTCAGGATGAACCCAGCACTTTTTTGATGGCCGCCGCTTTTAGCAGGCATTCTTCATATTCTTTTTCAGGATCGCTGTAAAACGTAATGCCTGAACCCACCTGGTAAGAAAGATAGCTATTGACAGTATTGTACAGGATGCTGCGGATAACCACGTTGAAGTCAAAATCGCCGTCCGGCGTTACATATCCTACCGCGCCGGAAAAAAGCCCGCGCCTCGTCCTTTCGTATTGTTCTATCAATTCCATTACTCTTTTTTTGGGCGCGCCTGTCATGGAGCCCATGGGAAATGTGGCTTGTATTGCTTCTGTCCAATGCAGGCCGGCCTTTAGCTGTCCACTAACAGTAGAGATCATCTGGTGTACCTGCGGGAAGCTGTATACGCCAAACAGTTCGTCTACCCGCACGGTGCTTTCCTCGCAGATCTTCGAAAGGTCGTTGCGCACAAGGTCTACTATCATTACATTCTCGCTCCGGTCTTTGGCGCTGTTGTATAGTTCCTGTTTTTTTTGCTGATCCGATTCGGTGCTGATATGGTCCCGCTCCCATGTTCCCTTTACCGGCTGCGAAACGATGCGGTTGCCGCTTTTTTTAAGATAGCGTTCGGGACTTGCGCATAGCAGGTATTTATCATCGGTTTTATAAAAAGCCGTGAATGGGTTGGGAGAAATGGCAGAGAGTTGTTCATAGGCTTGTACAGGATCGATAAGCGCGGGTGAAGCAAAAAATTCCTGGCAGAAATTGATCTCGTAGCAATCGCCCCGCAGGATATGCTTTTGCAATGCCCTTACTACGTCCAGGTATTCATTTTTAGTAAACCGGCTTTGTATTTCGAGGGAAGCCCGTTGTGTGGCCCGGGGCTGCGCTGTGGTCTTGCAAACAGCTTCAAATACCTCTACGGGATCTATGCCTATACAGGAGATGGTGATGGTGTTGCGCTGCAGTTGGATGACCGTTTCAGGCACAAAGAAGAACATATCGGCAAAGCCTATGCGATCCGGATGTGCCGAAGTAAGTTGTTCTGTTTCGTTTTTAAGATCGTAAGCAAAGTGACCGAACAGCCAGTCCTCCAGTCCGTTTGAAAAATCCCTCAGTTCTCTAAATGCTTTCCCGGAATGGGTTTGAAATGATTGAATGGCGCCGGCGCCCAACAGGCATTCGTAGGTATGGGGCGACAAGCCATAATGATGGTCGTCCAGAAAACAACAAATGTTGAACCGGGAAGCCCAATTCAACATTTGCGATTGTATACCTGGAAATGCAGTAATATCGAAAGAAGCAGCTATTCTGTTCAACAGTCAATGCTGTTTTTTAAAAATCGTCTTCGTCGTCATCCACCGAGTCATTGAACAGGCCCATGTCTTTGAACTCGTCGTCTTCAAAGTTGAAGTCATCATCTTCTTTACCGGCCTTCTTACCGCCGCCGCCTGCGGCTTTCTTTACCCTGGACTTGGGAATGTCGAACTCATCGAAGTCAGGATCCCAAGTGTCTTCCTCTTCCACTTTATCCCAATCATCTACCTCGTCAACATCATTGTCGTCGTCATCATCATCCTCATCATCTTCGTCCTTCTTCTTGGTGCCTTTACTGGCTTTCTTTGCTGGTGATGATGATTTACTCACCGGAGCATCATCATCTTCCTCCAACTCATCATCATCATCTTCCTCTTCCTTCTTTTTGGATTTGGAAGGCGTTTTTTTCGAGGACTCATCGGTCACTTTAGAGGCCGATTTTTTAGGTGTATTTTTTTCTGACTTTGCCATAGTCATCAGGATTACTCTTGTAAAATTTCAGCGAAGTTTTTAATCCGCCAAATTTTTCAAAGAAAAATTTTAGCGCAAAAACCGCCTGATTTTTAAACGGGAATTATCTGTTCCCGGCCCGGTCCATTTGAAATATACCGCACCGGAACACCTACAAATTCGTTTATAAAGTTCACATATTGTAACATATTTTCAGGTAGTTCTTTCGCTGACTTTTTCTGGCTGGTATCGGTATTCCAGCCCGCCATTTTTTTGTATTGGGGATCAATGCGCACCCTGGTCATTTGGAAAGGCACAGCGTCCACAACAATGTCGTTAATCTTGTAGCCGTTGCATACCTGCAAATCTTCGAAACCATCCAGCACATCTGCCTTGGTCATTACCATTTTTGTAACGCCGTTTACCATCGATGCAAATTTCAACGCCACCAGGTCAATCCATCCGCACCGCCTTGGCCGGCCGGTGGTTGCACCAAATTCGTTGCCGACCTTCCTGAGTGTTTCACCGGTGTCATCCATCAGCTCTGTTGGAAAAGGGCCGCCGCCTACCCTGGTGCAATATGCCTTGGTTACGCCGATTACGTCCCTTAT
This sequence comes from Chitinophagaceae bacterium, assembly GCA_035628135.1. Taxonomy (GTDB): domain Bacteria; phylum Bacteroidota; class Bacteroidia; order Chitinophagales; family Chitinophagaceae; genus DASPKM01. The sequence continues at coordinate 48,797 of DASPKM010000010.1, forward strand.
TTTTTGCGGGGCTATTCCCAGGCCCGAGCACACGCCGGAAATAGTAGTGTTGGAGGATGTAACAAAGGGAAAGGTCCCAAAGTCCAGGTCCAGCATGCTGCCCTGAGCGCCCTCGGCCAATACTTTTTTACCGTTGCTTATCTGGTCATTGATATAATACTCACCATTCACGATGTTCAGTTGCTTGAGGAATTCCAGCGATTCAAAAAATTCATCTTCCCACGCTGAAATGTCCTCTGTAAACCCGTAGTTGTCCAGCAACTTCTGGTGTTTCAGGCGCAATTTGATGTATGCGGTAATGAAGCTCTTGTCGAGCAAGTCGCCCACACGCAGGCCGTTACGGCCGGTTTTGTCCATGTATGCAGGGCCGATGCCCTTGAGCGTTGATCCTATTTTATCAGAACCCTTGGAAGTTTCAGACGCTTTGTCCAGCGCACGATGGGTTGGCAAAATGAGATGGGCGCGGTGAGAAATAAAAAGATTTTTTTTTACGTCGGCGCCAAACCTTGCCACGGTATCACATTCACGCCTAAGCGTAACGGGATCCAGCACAACACCGTTACCGATGAGGTTGAAAGTATTTTCATGAAAAACGCCGGAAGGTATCTGGTGCAGCACTATTTTTTCACCATTCACGTACAAGGTATGTCCTGCGTTGGGGCCGCCCTGGAACCGGGCTATGACATCGTAATTGGGAGCAAAATAATCGACGATCTTTCCTTTTCCTTCATCGCCCCATTGAAGGCCAAGAATTGCATCTACCATGAAATTGTGTTAATGTTGAGCGTGGCAAAAATAACGGCAAATAATTATAATCGCCGATTATTTATTGTTCGGTTTCGTAGCGCTCTACGGCCTGTATTCCGTTCAATTGTTTCAGGCTATGCACCAGCTCGTCCAGCTCTTCCTTATCGTGCACGTATAATTTGATGTTGCCTTCGAAAATGCCTTCCTTCGCCTCAATGGTGAGCGCGTTGATATTGATCTTCATTTCCGCTGAAATGAGATTGGTGATCTTACTTACCACACCCACATCATCGAGACCAGTAATCTTAAGACCAGTGAGAAAGGATATCTCCTTGTTCTTGGCCCATTTTGTTTTTACGATACGATGCCCGTAGTTGGCCATCAGCTTGGCCGCATTAGGACAATTGGTGCGGTGTATGGTAAGGCCCTTGCCGGTTGAAACAAATCCAAATACGTCGTCACCGGGAATGGGCTTGCAGCAATTGGCCAGCGTATATACAATGCGGTCGCTGCTTTCGCCGAAAATGATCAGCTCTGTTTCTTTACGGTTGATGCCAGCCTCGGGCTTTACTTCCGGTTGCTTTACCGGCTTGGGCGCTTCGATGCGGTCTCCATGCAATTGAAAAACGCTCAGGTCCTTCAGGTCGATGTTGCGGATGGCTATCTGGTAATACAGGTCCAGCGCAGAGTTGAGCTTATAATATTGCGTCAGCTCATCGATGTTATGCTGGTTGTAAGCAGCACCGAAACTTTCCAGCTTGCGTTGCACCAGGTATTTTCCTTCGTCTGCGATCTTGCGCTTTTCTTCTTTCAGCGCATCTTTTATTTTATTCTTGGCCTTGGCGCTTACCACCATGTTCAGCCAATCTTCAGTGGGTTTTTGTTTATTGGATGTGATGATCTCCACCTGGTCGCCGCTGCGCAATTTATGGCTGATGGGCACCAGCTTGTGGTTGAGCTTTGCGCCAATGCATTTGCTGCCTACTGCACTATGGATGGCGAACGCAAAATCCAATGCAGTTGAACCGATGGGCAACATTTTTACATCGCCCTTGGGCGTATACACATAAATTTCTTCCGCGAGAAAGCTTGTCTTAAAATCCTGCAGAAAGTCTACTGAGTCCGTATCCTGGTGATGCAGCATTTCGCGTATCTGGTGGAACCATTTTTCAAAACGGCTTTCATCTGCGGCGCCTTCCTTGTATTTCCAGTGCGCGGCCAATCCTTTTTCTGCGATCTCGTTCATACGCCTGGTTCGGATCTGCACTTCCACCCATTTACCTTGCGGGCCCATTACCGTGGTGTGCAAGGCTTCGTAGCCATTGTTTTTGGGATTGCTTAGCCAGTCGCGCAACCGTTCAGGGGAGGGCGTGTATTCGTCCGTGATGAATGAATACACTTTCCAGCAATCTTCTTTTTCTTTCTCGGGTTGCGAATTCAATATCACGCGAATGGCGAAGAGGTCGTACACTTCTTCGAAGGCAACGCCTTTTTTCTTCATCTTGTTCCAGATGGAGTGTATGCTTTTCGGCCTGCCATAAATCTCGAAATCGAATTCATGCTTTTCGAGCTTTTCGCGAATAGGTTTGATGAATTCATTGATGTAGCGTGTACGTTCGCGCCTGGTTTCGGCCAGCTTCCGCGCAATCTCGCGGTATTGGTCCGGCTCCAGGTATTTCATCGCAAGGTCTTCCAGTTCGGTTTTGATATTGTACAATCCCATGCGGTGTGCGAGGGGAGCGTATACATATACCGTTTCAGAAGAAATCTTCAATTGCTTTTCGCGTTTCATGCTGTCCATGGTGCGCATGTTGTGCAAGCGGTCGGCCAGCTTGATGAGAATTACCCGCGGGTCGTCGGTGAGCGTCAGCAAGATCTTGCGAAAATTTTCAGCCTGTTGCGATGCGTTCACGTCTATCACGTTCGAGATCTTGGTAAGACCGTCCACGATCCTCGCGATCTCATTTCCGAACTCGCGTTCCACATCGTCCAGGTTGATGTCCGTGTCTTCTACCGTATCGTGCATGAGGGCGCAGATGGTGGAGCGAATACCCAGGCCGATCTCCTCCACGCAAATGCGGGCTACGGCAAGGGGATGGAGAATATAAGGTTCGCCGCTTTTACGGCGCATGGTCTTGTGGGCTTCGGCCGACATTTCAAAAGCATTACGGATGAGCTTGCGGTCACCCGGTTTCAGCTTGACCTTCAACGAGCGCAGTAAGGCCCGGTACTCTCTAAGGATCAGCTTCTTCTCCTGTTCTTCGTTCAGGTTATATTTAGGCACAGAGGCAACACTATCCATATATCACGAATTTAATGAAAGAATGGTTACCGGTTTGTGTGAAATCGCTACTTTTGCACTCCCTTTACAGATTGATTATTAAAGGGTGAGAATAGCGGATGTGGCGAAACTGGCAGACGCACTAGACTTAGGATCTAGCGCCGCAAGGCGTGTGGGTTCGACTCCCTCCATCCGCACGCATAGAATGTCGAACCGCCGTGGCGGGCGAAGCAGCGAATGATGAATGTCGAAGTAGGGTTTCTTAACTTCGTATTCGGCACTCCTGCCCGCAGCCCAGGCAGGTTCGACATTCGTCATTTTAAACCTTGTGTATGCAAACGATCCTGGTTCCTACCGATTTTTCCGACAACGCCAAGAACGCAATGGCCTATGCAGCACAGTTTGCCCGGAAAGTAAACGCATCGCTGCTGCTGTTGCATGCGTACATGCTGCCCACGCCGGTAAGCGAAGTGCCCTATGTGATGATAAATGCCGAAGAAATGCAGAAAGAGAATGAACGCTTTGCCAGGGAAGCGGTTGACAAACTGCAGGCCGAGTATGGTATCCGCGCCAGCTCACTGGTAAGATTGGGCTTTCCTTCGGAAGAGATCGAGGCGGTGATAGAAGATCAAACAATAGACCTGGTGATCATGGGCATGAAGGGCAAGGGCGCACTGGAAAAAATGATGGGGAGCACCACTACCAGTACCATCAAAAAAGTGGAAAAGCCGGTGTTGGTGATACCACAAAACGCCACATATCGCGACATACAGCATATAACCTACGCCACCGATTTCAGCTACGAGGTGGATTTTCATGTGTACCAGCCTATGATCGACCTGGTACAATCGTTCAATGCCCAACTGCACATCGTGCACGTGCAAAAGCATAGCGAAGAAATGAAAGCCGGTGAAATAGCCGGTGAAATTCAGCTCGATCCCGCCTTTAGCTCCGTTCCCCATGAGTTTCATATTATTAAGGACAGCGAGGTAAAACACGGGATCGAACTTTACCTGGAGCAGAACCGGACTGATATGCTGGTTATGATTACGCATGAGCACGGCTTCCTCTCCCGGTTGTTCGGGCGAAGCCATACAAAGGCAATGGTATACGATACGCACGTACCCTTGCTGGTGTTGAAGGATAAATAGCTTTGGGAAAGGGCTTATTCCGTACCTTTGCACCCCTTATTTCAATTAATTATTCAAACAATTGTTCAATGGCAACAGTTACCAGGGAGAATATCGGGTTACTCATAGATAAGATCACTATAAATGTGGCCAAGGAAGATTACATGCCTTCTTTCGAAAAAGCCTTGAAGACCTATGGTAAGCAGGCCAATATACCCGGATTTCGCAAAGGAATGGTTCCTCCTTCGCTGATCAAGAAAATGTACGGCTCATCTGTACTGACCGATGAAGTGCTTAGGACCGTGGAAAAAGAGCTTACCAATTACATGGTAACCGAAAAGCTGGACATTTTTGCGCAACCCCTTCCCCTTCCCGAAAACGACGCCCGCCAGATAAATATAGAAACACCGGCAGACTATGTGTTTGCCTTTGAGATAGGCCTAAAGCCCGGCTTCGACCTGCCCGACCTTAGCAAGGCAAGTGTAAGCCGCTATAAGATCACTGTAACAGATGAAATGGTAAACGAAGAGGTAAGCCGCCTGCAAATGCGCAACGGCAATATGACCGAGCCGGAGACGGTTTCGTCTGAAGACAATGTCCTGAACCTGCACTTTACCGAAACAGACGCCGAAGGCAATGTTTTAGAAGGTGGTATTGAAAAGGACAATTCATTGCTGGTAAAATATTTTGCGCAGCCTGTGCGCGGTGAGTGGATGGGTAAGCAGAAAGGTGATTCATTGGTAGTGCAACTTTCAAAAGCCTTCGATACCAGAGAGCGTGAATGGGTGCTGGGCGACCTGGGCCTGCCGAAAAACGATGCTGCTGCCGCCGATAAATTTTTCAGGCTCACCATCACCAAGCTCGGGTTTGTTGAAAAAGCGGAGATGAACGAAGAGTTTTTCAAAAAAGCTTATCCCAATAAAGAAATCCATTCCGAAGAGGAACTAAAAAATACCGTGCGCCAGGAAATGGAACAGGCCTGGGAACGGCAAAGCCTCAACATGTTGCAGCATGAGGTGTACCATGTGCTGATCGATGAAACCAGGATCGATTTTCCTGAAACCTTCCTGAAGCGCTGGCTGCAGCATGGCGGCGACCAGCCCAAAACCGTGGAACAGGTGGAAGAAGAATATCCGCACTTCATCAATCAATTGAAATGGACGCTCATTACCGATAAGATATTCCGCGAAAACAACCTGCAGGTTACGCAGGAAGACATCAGGAACTTTGCCAAACAACAATTGGCGGGTTACATGGGCATGCAGGCTTTGGATGAGTCGCAGACATGGATAAGCGATTATATCAACCGCATGATGCAGGACAAGAAATTTACTGAAGACACGTATCACCGCCTGCAAAATGAAAGGGCGCTGGAATGGGCAGCCGCACAGGTAAATGCTGTGGAAAAACCGATTTCCATTGAGGAATTCCAGCACCTGCAACACCAGCACAGGCACTAAAAAATGTTGGGTTTAACAAGCCAGATCCTGCATTTTTGTCATAATCACATTTTGGATGGATATTTGTTGGCCTTAAAGCCAATCATTTACCGTAAAAAGGAACTATGAAGTCAGAGTTTGAAAAATATGCCGTTAAGCACCAGGGAATTTCCAGCAATGCGCTCAACGATTACAACAAATATCTCGTAACAAATCTTACCCCGAACATTATAGAAGAGCGGCCCATGAACATTGCCGTAATGGATGTGTACAGCCGCCTGATGATGGACCGCATCATCTTCCTGGGCTACCCGCTCAACGATGAAGTGGCCAATATCATCACCGCCCAAATGTTGTTCCTGGAAAGCACTGACCGCCACCGGGACATACAGATGTACATTAATTGCCCCGGCGGCAGCGTGTATTCAGGCCTGGGCGTATACGATACCATGCAATACATCAGCCCCGACGTTTCTACCATTTGCATAGGCATGGCTGCCTCTATGGCCGCTGTGCTGATGTGCGCGGGCACCAAGGGCAAACGAACCGCTTTAAAGCACAGCCGCGTCATGATGCACCAACCAAGCGGCGCTATCGGCGGACAGGCCAGCGATATCGAGATCACCGTAAACGAGATCAAGAAGATCAAAAGAGAATTGTACGAGATCATTTCATTCCACACCGGAAAGAGTGTGAAACAGGTGGAGAAGGACTCGGACCGTGATTTCTGGATGTCGTCCATGGAAGCAAAAGAGTATGGATTGGTGGATGAAGTGCTGCTGATCAATCCCAGGAAAGAACACAAGGAGAACTGACATCTCCAACAAACTTCAAATCTCAAATCACATAATTGATGAACTGGAAACATTATACTTCCAAACCTTCCCGGATGAAGGAAGATGAGGAAGAGGAAGAAGAAAAAGAAGAAAGAGCGCAGCCCGATACCATGATGCTGATGAAAAGGCTGGAAAAGTATTTTTTCGCCAACCGTGCAGTGTACCTCTGGGGAATGGTAGACGATAAATCTGCTAAGGATGTAGTGAACAAATTGCTGCTGCTTGATTTTGACAAGCCGGGCGAAGAAATCCGTTTTTACATCAATAGTCCCGGTGGCGTTGTTACCAGCGGTATGGTGATATACGATACCATGCGCATGCTGAAAAGTCCAGTCAGCACCATTTGTATGGGACTGGCCGCATCCATGGGCTCGATATTGCTTAGTGGTGGTGTAAAAGGAAAACGCTTTATCTATCCGCACGGCGAGGTGATGATACATCAGCCCAGCCTTGGCGGGCACATCCAGGGGGTTTCGGCCGACCTGGAGATACAAGCCATCCAAACCAAGAAAGTAAAAGAAATGGGTGCGAAGATACTTGCCGAGAACTGCGGTAAGAAATTCGAGCAGGTGATGAAGGACTTCGACCGCGATTATTGGATGGACGCCCGGGAGGCGGTAGCCTACGGAATAGTGGACCACGTGGTGGAAAAGTTATAAAAAACTTCAAAAGCCGCTGAAACACAGCGGTTTTTTATTATGATATGTTTAGTAGCATTTCTGGCAAAAGTTTCGGAAATTTGCATTTGTCGCTAAAATCGTTATTCCCTTACCTATTATAATCTGAGATGGCTAAAAATTCGTTGCATTGTTCTTTTTGCGGCCGCAGCAGGGACGAAGTGAAGATCCTGATCGCGGGCCAGGAAGGACATATCTGTGAGAACTGTGTAGATCATGCCCGTGAGATCATCGACCAGGAACTGATGATCCGGGAACAGGAAACACCGGCAAGCTCGTTCAAGCTTACAATCAAGAAACCCATAGAGATCAAAAAATTCCTTGACGAATACGTGATTGGCCAGGACGATGCCAAGAAGGTACTGGCAGTTGCGGTATATAACCACTATAAACGGCTTCAGCAAAAATCGCTCGACAGCGAGGTTGAAATAGAAAAAAGCAACATTATCATGGTGGGTGAAACCGGTACGGGCAAGACCCTGCTGGCCAAAACCATAGCGCGCATGCTGAATGTTCCTTTCGCCATCGTGGATGCCACCGTGTTTACAGAAGCGGGTTATGTAGGCGAAGACGTTGAAAGCATACTCACACGCCTGCTGCAAGTTTGCAATTATGAAGTAGCTGCCGCCGAACGCGGCATCGTGTACATAGATGAAATTGATAAGATCGCCAGAAAGGGCGACAATCCGTCCATTACCCGCGACGTAAGTGGCGAGGGCGTACAACAGGGCCTGCTGAAATTGCTGGAAGGAACAGACGTATTGGTTCCCCCGCAAGGCGGCCGCAAGCATCCAGAGCAAAAGCTTATCAAGATCAACACCCAGAACATCCTTTTCGTTTGCGGCGGCGCTTTCGACAGCATCGACAAAGTGATCGCACGCAGGGTGAACACCAATGCCATCGGATTTAATGTAAACAAAGAGCAGCAGGAGAACATGAAAAAGAACCTGCTGAAATACGTGAACGCACAAGACCTGAAATCATTCGGCCTTATTCCTGAACTGCTGGGCCGTTTACCCGTGGTTACTTACCTGAACCCGCTGGACAAGATTACGCTGCGTTCCATTTTAACAGAGCCCAAGAATGCGCTGATCAAGCAATACAAAAAAATATTTGAGCTGGAAGGCATCAAGCTCACGTATGATTCGGATGTGCTGGACTTTATGGTGGAGAAGGCCATGGAATTCAAGTTGGGCGCCCGTGGCCTGCGCAGCATTTGCGAGAGCATACTGACCGATGCCATGTTCGAATTGCCTTCGTCCAACCAAAAGCTATTCCACCTGGACCTTCCTTACGTCAAGAAGAAATTCGACAGCAGCAGGATGAACCTGTTGAAAGTGGCGTAACACAGTGGCCGTCTAATTGACATTTATGCAGGAGCTGATAGACCGTTTGAAGCATGAAGCGGGCCTCACCGACGAGCAGGCCATGCAAGCCGTTACTATCATCAAGGACTATGCGAAGCAGAAGCTGCCGGTATTTTCGGGAGCTATAGAAAAAATGTTCAGCAAATACGCTCCGAAGCAGCAGGATGATTTTTTAGAATAATTCCTGAAACATTTGTATCAAAATAATGAGGGCCGGTCCTTGCGGACCGGCCCTGTTACATGACAAGCAATAGAACCTAACCGCGTAAAACTTCACGGGAGATCACCAGCTTTTGAATTTCTGAAGTGCCCTCGCCAATGGTGCAAAGCTTTGCGTCGCGGTAATGTTTTTCTACAGGGAAATCTTTCGTATACCCATAACCGCCGAAGATCTGAACCGCGTCATTGGCGGTTTTTACAGCTACTTCGCTGGCGTAGTATTTTGCCATGGCTGCCTGCTTGGTCATGTGCATGCCTTTGTTCTTCATGTCGGCGGCCTGGTGGGTAAGCAGCTCTGCGGCCGTGATCTCGGTGGCCATATCGGCCAGTTTGAATGAAATGCCCTGGAAGTTGGCAATGGGCTGATCGAACTGGTAGCGCTCTTTGGAATATTGAAGCGAAGCCTCGTAAGCGCCCTTGGCGATGCCCAGGCTAAGAGCCGCAATGGATATGCGCCCACCATCGAGTACTTTCATGGCCTGGTGAAATCCTTCGCCTACTTCACCCAAAAGGTTGGCTTCGGGGATGCGGCAGTTATCGAACACCATTTCGGCTGTTTCGCTGGCGCGCATGCCAAGCTTGTTTTCTTTTTTACCACCGCTGAAGCCCGGAGTGCCCCTTTCAACGATAAAAGCGGTAGCATTGTTTTTAGTGCGGGGTTCGCCGGTACGGCAAATAACAACGGCAATGTTGCCGCTGAGCCCGTGCGTGATCCATGATTTGGTGCCATTGATCACCCAATCATTTCCGTCTTTTACTGCCACGCATTTCATGTTACCTGCATCGCTGCCTGTGTTGGGTTCGGTAAGGCCCCAGGCCCCGATCCATTCGGCCGATGCCAACTTGGGAAGGTATCGCTGTTTTTGGTCTTCATTACCGAAAGAAAGGATGTGCCCGGTGCAGAGGGAATTGTGCGCGGCCAGGCTAAGGCCGATAGATCCGCATACTTTGGATATCTCCTCTATTACGGCCACGTATTCCAGGTAACCGAGGCCAGCCCCTCCGTATTGTTCGGGTACCAGCACGCCCATAAGACCTAGCTTGCCCATTTCTTTAAAAACGTGAACCGGGAATTCCTGGCTTTCATCCCATTCCATAACGTGGGGTTTAATATGTTGTGCGGCAAAATCCCTTGCGGTTTGAGCCACCTGTTCTGTCAGTTCGGTCAGTTGAAACTCCATAGTTATCTCCGTAGTTACAGTTAAATCAATTGTGAAAACAAAAATAATAATAAAATTGGAAAAACTAACAGGCGTTAGTTAGTATTAGCATGAAACGACATCTGCAAATAGTATTGCTTAACACCGATAAACCGGGATCTGGCGGCCTTGATACTTCAGCCTGGCCCAATGTAAGAGGAATAGGACGCATAATAATAGTTGCTAATAATTAAGGTGTGTCATAACAGCTGAAATCAATAGTGGTCAGAATCTTGCGACTGGCGGGGCTCAGCCCGTATCAGCGGTATGCACGTCGGGTTGCGGATCCCGGGAAGCGATGAGCGTTTCCAGTTCTTTAATGGATTCCCTGATCTCTTGCAGATCGCTGGCAGTGCTGCCATAGTCGACAGCCACCAGGAATTTTTTCCGCTGCTGGTAGAGCAGGTTCACCAATTCATCTGTGGGAAGTGTGTGAAGTTTTTGATTCATATCCGAGGGTCAAGGAGTTAAGGATGTTATTTGCAAAAATTGTTCCTTCGGGACCCATCGGCGCAGGTTTTAAGTTTGCCTTAAACATGAAACCCGGATATCAGTTTGTTTTTCAGATAGAAAAAAACTCAACATTAATTATTCGATGCTGAGATATGGTGCCATTTTCCGGTACGCTTCGGGACTGATCGCCTCAATCTGTTGCAATTCTTCCAAGCTTTTGAACGTGCCATGTTGCGTACGATAAGCGATGATCGCTTTTGCGATGTTCCATTTGATATACGGATGTTGCTTTAATAATTCCAGCGTGCCGCTATTGATGTTCAACTTTCTTACCGTGTTATGTGTCATCCGCAAATACGGTTTTATGCGCTGGAAAGTCGAGTCTGGAAGTCCATATACTTCCGACAATTGCTCAACCTCGTGAAACCCACCGATTCTTTCGCGGAAAAATACAATGCGCGCTGCAAGCTTGCTGCCGATACCAGGCAAAGCAACCCATTCACTTGTATCCGCTGAATTGATATCAACAAGCTGAATTGTTTTCGGGGCATACCGCAAATGCGTACCATTACCTGGTTCATCACTAGTTTTGTAAGCAGGCTTGCCGGGCTTATCACCACCTGGCGCATGCGCATCCTCACGTTGCCGTGTAACCGTAAATTGACGGTCATTACCAGCCGGCTTTACGCCTATATTTTCAATGCGGACATAAGCCGCTATTCTCTCGTACTCCGCAGGTTGCAGGCCGTAAATCTTCTGCAGATCGGAGGGTTTGTAAAAGCGTCCCCCTTTGGTAACATACTTCCTGATAGTACCGATTGTTTTAGAACGTAACCCCAATCGTTGCCATCCTGTTTCATCCAATGTATTCGGATCAAAATAAAATAAACGGGCGGGCCGGCTGTCTTCATACGTTGATCCAGCCGTGTGCATCATCGTTTGGCCATCGTTTTCTCCCGGATCGTCATCCCGCCCGTTGGTGGATTGCGCAAGCTGTTGCTCGAGCATCCGGAACGCTTGTACCGCGCTTTCGGCAGGTGCTTCAACATCCGCCCGCACAAATCGCGGCAACATATAAATAATCAGTATAAGCGCAACAAGGGCTATAACAGCCACGCGCTCTTTTTGCGTAAAGGATAAATAATCGTTAATGAATTTGCGCATCATCATGCGGCAATATACTTGTGCGTGCCAGGGCATTCAAAGTGAAAAACAACGTGGAATATTGAGAAATTAACGCTCAGATGTTGATAACAAGACCATCCCAGGCGAGTTCGCTGCCCTCGGGCAATTCGCGGTTAATGTCTTCATGCCTGCCCAATTGATGGCTGATATGTGTAAAATAAGCCTGCGGCACCTGCAATTCTTTTGCAAGCTTGGTAGCCTCCTGCAAAGTGAAATGAGAAATATGCGGTTCCTTCCTGAGCGCATTCAACACAATTACCTTGCTGCCCCGGATCTTTTGTTTTTCCGCTTCGTCTATCCTATTCGCATCGGTGATGTACGTAAAATTTCCAAATCGGAAACCAAGCACCGGCATCTTCATGTGCCATACCAAAATAGGACTGACGGGAATATCGCCTACTACAAAATCATCGTATGCAATGGTATTAAGGTGGATCTCAGGAACACCGGGATATTTGGTGTCTGCAAATGCGTAGGGAAATTCGCGGATGATGACCTCCTGCGTCATCTCATTGGCATAAATTTCCATCGGCCTGCGCGTAAAGAAATTATAAGCCCGCACATCGTCCAGTCCCGCAATATGATCTTTATGCGGATGCGTAAAAATAATCGCGTCGAGATGTTTCACTCCTGCGCGCAGCATCTGGTAACGGAAGTCGGGGGTTGAATCCACCACCAGGGTAGTATTGGCCGATTGCACCAATATGCTGGAACGAAGCCGTTTATCCTTTCGGTCCGGCGAAGTGCATACCGGGCAATCGCAGGCAATCATAGGCACGCCGCTGCTGGTGCCGCTTCCTAAAAACGTGATTGTAAGCTGGGGATAGTCCACGGATTCAATTTACGTCTAATCCTACGATCTTTCTTCGGCCTGGAAGTTGGCCATTATTTCAAGATAAAGCTTGCGCGTATCGGGAGTAAGCGCATCGGCATCGATGTTCAATTGCGGCACCAGGTCCAATAAAGTATTGATGCGGCCTTCGAGCTGCAGGAATTTATTGAGCACTACCACTTTCTTATCTTCCAGTATACAGTAGCCGCTCTGGAAACTGCCACGCTCATACCGCATGACATAGTTGCCTTCGTCGAGGATTTTCTCTATTTTGTCGAGCGTTGACTGCGTGTATTTCATATTTCAAATTTAGGCTGGAAGCAGAAAAAAACCGATTTTCATAGCATATCTTATCCACAATGTACCGACCTTGACCCCTAAACGCATTTTCATATTTGTCGCATTGTTGTGGTTGCACCGGCCAGCTCCTGCGCAACCCGGCTTACCCGCGCTTGGCCAGGCCGACGATGCGGAACTAAGCTTAAAAAAATGCGCGTTCGACACCAACGCCGACGCCATGTACCTGCTGCATAGCCAGGAAACCATCATCGAGGAAGGGTTCGGCGGTTATTGGAGCACCACCACCAAACGGTACAGGATCAAGATCTTTAACCAGCAAGGATTTAAATATGCCAACGTTAAAATTCCGATACGGGTAAATAAATACAGGAAGCTGTCGGACATCAAAGGCTTTGTATACTACACGGACTCGCTGGGGCGGACCATCACACAAAAAATAACGAGGCAGGAAATTTTCAAGGACAAGGCGGCGAAAGGCCTCACCAGCATCGCATTCGCTTTCCCCAATGTGAAGGAGGGTTGCGTAATAGAGTTTACCTATACTTACGAAGACAAGCATTCCATTACCGTTCCCACCTGGCTTATTCAACACCCTATTCCTACCGCCACAGGTTATTGCAGGGTAGAAGTGCCCGTAGGGAATTTGCTGGACCAGAAGATTGTTTCCGATGAAGCATTAAAACGAAATGACACGATTATTACGCCTGGCTATGGGAGCAAGCGGATGGTACGCAGCTTCGTAGCGTCAAATATTGCCGCGTTTAAACCCGAGCCTTTGATGGGCCCGGTAAGAAATGCATTGCAACGCATCGAGTTCTCGCTTGGGCTTTATCCCGGGCTGATAGGATTTTTCAGCGAGGCAAGGTGGGCAACCTATACTGAATTCCTATATAAACAGGCCAATAAATTCAAAGAAGAAAAGCTTTCCGGCACAGATACACTGATCGCGAATGCAAAAAAACTGCCGACCATTACTGCCAGGGTGGGCTACCTGTTCGAAGCGTTGAAAAAGAATTTAAAATGGGATGAGGTGCAGACCTATTTTGCCTCGGACATACGCACGGCCTGGAAAGAAAAATCAGGCACCAGCGCAGAAATGAACCTCATACTTATGAACCTGCTCCACCGTGCAGGCATTCCTTCTTCTCCCCTGCTCGTGAGTACTCGCAACCATGGAAAGATCGATAAGGAGTTCGTGAACTTCGGGCAGTTCAATGGGCTGGACCTGCTGGTATCGGACAGCGGGCAATACTTCGTGCTCGACCTTACTCAAAAAAACCTTTCATATAAGATCACTCCTTATAACGTTGTAAACACCGAGGCGATGCTGCTCGACGCCAGCATAGGGAAATGGGTAAGTATCATCGATTCGCGCTCCTTATTCCGCCAGGCCTTCATCATTTTTTGCGACCTCGACTCTTTGGGGTTGGTGCAGGGAGCGGCGACGATAGAGCATTTCGATTATGCCAAAGACGTTAAGCTTACCGCCGATAAGGATGAAAGCTCAGACGAAATATCGTTCACGGCCTTGCAGGAAGATAAAAAGAACATCACGGTAGAAGATAAAAAGACCGAAGGACCAGATGATCCGCTGTCACCGTTGGTGGAACGGTTCAATTTTAAAGTGCAGCTTTCAACGGATGATAATTTCCTGCTGATCAATCCGAGCTTCCTGGCCGATTTCAATGACAATCCTTTTATCAGCGACGTGCGCAAATATGATGTGGACATGGGCAGCAATCAAAGTCTTTCCATTAACCTGAGCATGCTGCTGCCTAAAAATTATACGGTCGAGCAATTGCCGAAAAACCTCACGCTTATCAAGTCCGATTCGACCGTTATTTTTAGAAGAATATTGGCGGTACAAGGCAATACGTTGCAATGCCTCATCAGGCTCGAATACCTGGAAAGCTATTTCCCTAAAGAAGATTATCCCGACCTGAAAGAATTTTTCAGCAAGATGTATGGCTACCTGAACGAACCGGTGATCCTGCGCCGCAAGCAATGACTATTTGCTGGTCATTTTAATTACAGGCACGATCATTTCCTCCATGCTTACGCCTCCATGCTGAAAGGTGTTGCGGTAATAGTTCACGTAATGATTGTAGTTGTTGGGATAGCAGAGGTACCCATCTTCCTTGGCAAAAATATACGATGAGTTAACCGTGGGCACCGGCAATCCTGCTTCGCGCGGATCGCGGAATGCGAGTACGTCCTTGGCATCGTAGTTCAGGTTGCGGCCGTGCTTATACCTTAAGTTGGTAGTGGTTTGCTTATCGCCTACTACCTTGTACGGTGTTTTTACCCGAACGCTGCCATGATCGGTGGCGAGGATTAGGTTCACTTTCTTATCCGCGATCTTTTTCAAGGCCTGGTGCAGGGGCGAATGCTCGAACCAACTGGCGGTGATACTGCGGTAACTCGTCTCATCGCCGGCAAGCTCTTTCAGCACTTCCATTTCGGTACGGGCATGGCTTAACATGTCCACGAAATTGTAAACTATGATGTTGAGGTCATTTACCATCAGGTTATGGATATTGTTCACCAATTCCTGGCCTGCATTAAAGTTGAGCACTTTTGTATAGGAAAAGCGTATATGCTCCTTGCGAAGCCGCTTCAATTGCATCCTGAAAAGTTCTTCTTCAAATAAATTCTTACCGCCTTCTTCATCGTCATTTTTCCATTGCACCGGCAATTGTTTTTCTATTTCAGCGGGAGTAAGGCCGGCAAAAATCGCATTGCGGCTGTATTGCGTGGCGGTAGGCAAAATGCTGTAAAACGTATCTTCTTCGAGGATGCGAAAACTTTCGGCAAAAATGGGTTGTATCGTTTTCCATTGATCGAAGCGGAGATTGTCAATCAATACAAAAAAAGTAGGTGTCCCCTTTTCAACATGCGGCAGCACCTTGAATTGAATGAGGCTGTGCGACATGACCGGCGCATCCGTGCTGCGCGGGCTCATCCATTTTGCATAATTTCTTGAAACGAATTTGAAGAACTCGGTATTGGCCTCGCTTTTCTGAGATTGCAGCACTTCCTGCATCTCGGGACTATCGCTCTTCTGCATCTCCAGTTCCCAATAGACCAGCTTCTTGTAAATGTCCATCCACTCATTGTGATCGGGATTGCTGTTAAGCGCCATGAACAGGTTGCGGAATTGCTGTTGATAGGCCGAGGTGGTCTTTTCAGCCACCAATCGCCTGTTATCGATGATCTTCTTGAGGCTTAGCAGCACCTGGTTGGGATTGACGGGCTTGATGAGATAATCCGTGATCTGGCTGCCGATGGCCTCGTCCATCAGGTTTTCCGTTTCATTCTTTGTAATAAGCACCACGGGCACCTGGGAGTTTACCTCCTTAATTTTAGCCAGGGTTTCCAGGCCGGTTATGCCGGGCATGCTTTCGTCGAGCAAGACCACATCAATCGGGTTTTCCTTTACAAAATCAATGGCATCGAAGCCATTGGTCATGGCATTTACATCATATCCCTTGTTCTGGAGGAACATGATCTGCGATTGAAGGCTCTCTATTTCATCGTCTACCCAAAGTATTTTTCCAAGTGACATGCGTAGTGTTTAAGTTTTACCGAAGCTGTCAAATTTAGCTGATTCAACGCAGTATAGCGGGTAATGTGTACAACTGGAATTTTCTTTAACAAAAAACCAACACCCCGCCATGCAGCGAATTGGAGATCGCCTATACTTTCGTTACTGCATGACCGCCGAACTCATTTCGCAATGAAGCCACCAGCTTGCCGGAGAAAGTATCTTCCTGCAAGGACCGGTAGCGCATGAGCAATGATAAAGCGATCACAGGCGTGGAAATATTTTTTTCGAGCGCAGTCTCCACCATCCATTTCCCCTCGCCCGAAGAACGCACAATGCCTTTGATGCTTTCGAGGCGGGGGTCTTTTGCAAAAACCTGTTGCACCAGTTCCATCAACCAGCCGCGAATGACCGAGCCATTGTTCCAGAGCTTTGCAATGTTCTCGTACGAGAACGTATAACCGCTTTGCTGCAGTACCTCGAAGCCTTCGGCTATGGACTGCATCATGCCGTATTCGATGCCGTTGTGCACCATTTTTGCAAAATGCCCGCTGCCGCTTTCGCCACAATACAAATATCCGTCCTGTACGCTGATGCTGCTAAACAACGGTTCACAATATGCGAAAGCATCCTTATCGCCCCCGATCATGGCGCAAATGCCGTTCAGCGCACCGTTGATGCCGCCACTGGTGCCGCAATCGAGCAGGTAAATGCCGGAGCGGGACAGTTCGGTGGCGCGCAACACCGAGTCCTTATAATGCGAGTTGCCGCCCTCGATGATGATATCGGTTGCCGACAAAAATGGTTTCAATTGGGCCAGCACGCTGTCTACCGGGCTGCCCGCCGGGATCATCAACCATATCACTCGTCTTTGTTGAAGTTTGTTTGCAAGGTCCTGCAGCGAGTTTGCCACGGTAAAACCTTCGTCCCTGGCCTGCGTGCGTACCACTTCGTCTATATCATACACTATTGGATCATGCCCTCTGCCGATGCAGTTCAATGCAAGGTTCCATCCCATTTTTCCCAGGCCAACCAGTCCGATTTGCATAGTTGTTTTTTTATGGTTGTTGCAGTTTTTCCAATTGCCGGAAATTGTCTTTCAGTTTCGGGTACAGGTCCTGGTACACATCGAAGTATCGCTGGTAGGTTCGATGCTTTGCTGCGTCGGGACTAAAGCTTGCTTCCTGTGTTACCAGTTGTTTTATTTCGCTAAGGTTTTTTATCCAACCGATGGTGTGCATGCCAAGGAAGGCAGCGCCCATGGCAGAAGCATCGGCGGTGCCCGCGACTATGATGGTTTTATCCATAACATCGGCCATCATCTGCAACCACAATGGCGAGGTGATGAAAGCGCCGCTGGCATACACTACTGAAATATTCCCATTGTTTGCTTCAACCGCCTGCATCACCTGGTACAAAGCAAATGAAATTCCTTCAACCACCGCCCTGGCCAGGTGTTGCCTGCCATGCGCGGTTTGCAAACCCATGAACACGGCGCGCGCAGACGCGTCCCAGAAGGGCGCACGCTCTCCCGATAGATATGGCAAAAAGATCAGCCCACCCGCGCCTTCGGGTGCTTCATGCGCCAGCTGTACCATCCAATCGATATCGGTAGCCGCGGTAAAAGGATGCTGCAGGAAATTTTCGGCAAACCATTTCATTGCGGCGCCACCATTACTAATGGCGCCTCCCGTGACAAATAAATTATCGGTAAGAATATAATTGAACAACCGCTGCTGCTGGTCGGTGCGCGATTTTTCAACAGTAACCCTGATGGCGCCGCTGGTGCCGATGGTCAGTGCCGCTTCGCCGGGTAATATGGCCCCGCTGCCGATATTGGCCAGGCACCCATCGCTGCCGCCAACAATAAACGGAATGTCTCCTGTAATTCCCAATAACTGCCGGCAGGCCTGTTGCAGATTTGTTTCAGCATACGAGACCGGAACGGGCTCGGACAATTGGCCTGCATTGATACCTGCCAGTCCTAACGCTGTTGCATCCCATTTTTTTTGCTGTATGTCGAATAACCCCGTGGCGGAGGCTATGGAATAATCCACGATATAAGTTCCCGTGAGCTTGAAGAAAACATATTCTTTGATGGAAATAAATTTTGCAGCTTTTGCAACGATATCGGGCATGACCTTTTTCATCCAGGCGAGCTTGCACAAGGGCGACATAGGATGAACCGGCGTGCCGGTCCTTGCATACAGATCATGCGAACCATTCCAATTGCGTATGGTGAGCGCATACTCATTGCCGCGGGTGTCGGCCCAGGTAAAGAGATTGGTGAGCGGATGGCCTGCATCGTCTACCGCCATGATGCTGTGCATGGCAGCGCTGAAGCATACGGCCTTCAATTCATGCTGCCGCAACGATACCAGCGAGTATTGCAATACCTCGAGCACCGATCCGTAAATAAGCTCTGCGTCCTGCTCGCTTTGTCCCGGTAAGGATTGAATGGTAGGATACCCGGCCGTTGCCTGGTGCAGCAATTCTCCCTGCGCCGTTACTGCAACTGCTTTGCAATGGGTAGTGCCTATGTCGAGGCCAAGGATATATTGCATGGGATAGCCTGTAAACTGATTTAAATAGCGAATGCCAAATTAGCCAAAATTGTCGCTTGCAAAATCAGTCAATCAGTGCAAAGGACTAAATTCGCACTCCATGTCTTCCTTCCGCAAAATCATCAATGACCCCGTTTATGGTTTTATTACGATTGACGAACCGTTGATCTTTGACCTTATATCCCATCCATATTACCAACGGCTGCGCCGCATTCACCAGATGGCGTTTGCCGAATTGGTATATCCCGGTGCCGTGCATTCCAGGTTGCACCATTCATTGGGTGCGTACCATCTTATGTGCAATGCACTGTCCGGACTAAAAGAAAAAAACATAGACATCACGCGCGAAGAAGAAACCGCGGCCAAGGTTGCCATCCTATTGCACGACATAGGCCATGGGCCTTATTCGCATGCACTGGAGCACAAACTCATACCTGGCGTGAGCCACGAGAGCATGTCGATACTCATCATGCAACACCTGGACAAAGTGTTCGGGGGCCGGTTCCAGTTAGCCATATCCATCTTTACCGATCAATATAAAAAACCATTTTTGCATCAACTGGTGAGCGGGCAGCTGGACGTAGACCGCATGGATTACCTAAGCCGCGACAGCTTTTTTACGGGGGTGTCCGAAGGCGTAATAGGCTATGACCGCATTTTAAAAATGCTGACCGTGCACAATGGTGAACTGATGGTAGAGGAAAAGGCCATCTATTCCATAGAAAAGTTCCTGGTGGCCCGCCGCCTGATGTACTGGCAGGTATACCTGCACAAGACGGTGTTAAGCGCGGAGAAAATGCTGGTACGTATCATTGAAAGAGCACAGCAACTGATCAGGATGGGCAGCGGGCTGAAGTCAACCTCCTCCGTCCTGGACTTTTTCCTGCGCCGGCAGGAACCGGCCGATGGCATTGAACAGCACCTGGATAAATTTTGCTCACTGGACGATTACGATATATTAAGTGCCATTAAATGCTGGATGGGACAGGACGATAAAGTACTTTCCCATCTTTGCCGCATGCTCGTGGAGCGCAGGCTGCTGAAAGTAAGCTTTGATATACAACCCTTTGATGAAGCACAGTTGGAAGAATTTAAACAGCAGGCTTGCGAACAACTGGATATCAGCAGGGAGGAGGCCGCTTATTTTGTATTTGCCGGTGAAGAAGTAAATACCATGTACAACGTGTACGATGAGCGGATCAACATCCTGTTTAAGGACGGCACTGTAAAGGACATTACAAAAGTTAACAACGCATTGATTCACCATACCCTCTCCAGCCCCGTGAAAAAGTTTTACATTTGTTATTTAGGATAGTTATTAGAGGGAGGTCATTGGACAGTTTCTTACCTTTACCGCCCTAAAACCGTATGACTGACTAATGACCATCGTATGCAATTCAGCGCCGCACAAATAGCCATGTTGATCGAAGGAAGAGTGGAAGGTGATCCCAATGCAGTAGTGTCTTCATTTGGAAAAATAGAAGAAGCCGTTGAGGGACAACTTGCATTTCTTGCCAATCCTAAATATGAAGACTATTTGTACACTACCGGCGCATCGGTCATTATCATCAACGAATCACAGGAGCTGAAGCAGCCGTTGACCGCCTCGCTGGTGCGGGTTGCAGATGCATACCTGGCCTTTGCCACCCTGCTCTCCAAATACCAGGAAATGATCACCCGCCAGATGACGGGCATCCAGGAACCGGTATATATTTCCAAGACCGCCACGCTGGGCAGCGATGTATTCGTGGGAGCTTTTGCTTATATAGGCGAGAACGTGGTACTTGGCAATAACGTTAAGATATTTCCCAATGCCTTCATAGGCGATAATGTAAAGATCGGCGACAATTCCATGCTGCATCCCGGGGTAAAGATCTACCACGACTGCGTGCTGGGCAAAAATGTAACCGTTCATGCCGGTTCGGTGATAGGCAGCGATGGCTTTGGCTTTGCGCCTCAGTCCGACGGCACCTATAAAAAGGTTCCCCAGATCGGCAATGTGGTGCTGGAAGACAATGTTGAAATCGGCGCCAATGTTACCATCGACCGCGCCACCATGGGCTCTACCATTATCCGGTGCGGGGCCAAATTGGACAACCTCATCCAGATCGCGCACAATGTGGAGGTTGGAACGCATACCGTTATCGCGGCCCAGGCCGGGGTAAGCGGCAGTACCAAGATCGGTAACAATGTGCGCATCGGGGGCCAGGCAGGCATAGTAGGACACATTACTATTGCCGATGGCAGTCTTATCAACGCCCAGAGCGGCGTGAGCAAATCCATTAAAATTCCCAATTCGCTGGTTACGGGTTCTCCCGCCCACGATTACACCAGCACGCTTAGAAGCCAGGCCGTATTCCGCAACCTGCCGGTGCTGGAAAAGCGCATTACAGAACTGGAAAATACTATTCGCCAATTGTTGGCAGAGAGGGAATATAGGATGGCCAACAAAGAGTAATATGGCCCGTTTTTCCTACTTTCGTGCCCATGGAAAAATCGACCGGAAACGGCCAATTGTTTCAACACACTATTCAGGAACCTATCACTATTTCGGGGGTCGGCATTCATACCGGGCTTTCGGTTAACATGACGCTGGAGCCTGCTGAACCCTTTACCGGTATCGTATTCCAGCGCACCGACCTTCCGGGACAGCCGGTTGTAAAAGCAGATGTTGACTATGTTACCGAGACCAGGCGCAGCACCACCATTGAGCACAATGGTGCTAAGGTCAGCACCATCGAACACCTGCTGGCTGCATTGGTGGGCGTGGAAATAGACAATGTGCTGGTAAAGCTGGATGCGCCAGAGGTGCCCATCCTCGACGGCAGCTCCAAGCCTTTTGTAGAGGCGCTGCAGCAGGTCGGTTCCAAAAAGCAGGGAGCGCCCAAAACCTATTACACCCTTTCTCATAATATCTTCCTTACCGACAACGACAAGAACGTGGAGATGGTGGCCATGCCATCCGAGCTGTACCGCATCAATACCTTGATAGATTTCAATTCACCGGTATTGGGCACACAACATGCCGCGCTTACTTCCATCAAGGACTTCAATACTGAAATAGCCCCCTGCCGCACATTTTCATTTTTTCATGAGCTGGAATTTTTGCTCGAGAACAACCTGATCAAAGGCGGCGATGTCAACAACGCAATAGTGGTGGTGGACAGGCCGGTAACTGACGAGCAGCTCGACAACCTGTCGCGCAGGCTGGGCAAGCCCAAGTTTTCCATTAACAGCGAGGGATACCTGAACAACCTTCGATTGCATTTTCCCAATGAGCCCGCACGCCACAAGCTGCTGGACCTGGTCGGCGATCTTGCATTGGTTGGCATCCCATTTAAGGCGCATATAATTGCCAACAGGCCGGGGCATGCCACCAACGTGGCCTTTGCCCGGAAGATCAAGGACCATCTTAAAAAGAACCGGTTCAAACCCGATGCGCCTGGTTACGATGCCGGGCAGCCGGTTTTATTCGATATACAGGCCATCGAAAAAATATTACCCCACCGTTACCCGTTTTTGTTAGTAGATAAGGTAATAGAGCTTTCAGATAAGCACGTGGTAGCCATCAAGAACGTTACTTACAACGAGCCGTACTTTCAGGGACATTTTCCGGGGAATTATGTGATGCCGGGCGTGTTGCAGGTTGAAGCGCTCGCGCAGTGCGGCGGCATTTTAGCCATACCGCGAGACAACCCCAATGAATATTACGATACCTATTTTCTCAAGATCGACAATTGCAAGTTCAAGCAAAAGGTGGTTCCGGGCGATACGCTGATCTTAAAAATGGAATTGATGAGCCCTATCAGGCGAGGCATTTGTGAAATGAAAGGAACTATTTTTGTCGGTAATAAATTGGTTTGCGAAGCCGAATTGGTAGCACAAATTGTAAAACGAGTGAAGTAAAATGATCAGCCCTTTAGCACAAATACATCCAAAAGCGCAGATCGGAACCAATGTGACCATTGAGGCATTCTCCGTGGTGTATGAAGACGTGGAGATCGGCGACAATACGCATATCATGCCAAACGTGACCATTTTCAATGGCTCACGCATCGGCAAAAACTGCCGCATATTTCCCGGCGCCGTCATTGGCGCCATTCCCCAGGACCTGAAATACGCTGGAGAAAAAACCACCGCCGTTATCGGCGACAATACCACCATCCGCGAATGTGTAACGGTTAACCTCGGCACCCAGGACAGGTGGACCACCAAGGTGGGCAGCAATTGCCTGCTGATGGCTTACGTGCATATCGCGCACGATTGCATCATCGGGAACAATGTGATCATCGGCAATGCTTCGCAGCTTGCGGGTCATGTGCTGCTGGACGATTTTGCCATTGTGGGCGGGCTTTGCGGCATACAGCAGTTCATCCATATCGGCGCCCACACGTATGTGGCGGGCCAACTGTTGATCCGTAAGGACATCCCGCCTTTTGTAAAGGCCGCCCGCGACCCGCTGACCTTCGTGGGCGTGAATAAAGTGGGCCTGGAACGCCGGGGCTTCAGCAAAGAAGTGATCAAGGAAATCGACAACATCTATCATATTATATTCGTGCAGGGACATAGTACCGTTAAGGCGCTCGAGATGATCGAAAGGTCGGTCCCTGATTCTGACATCCGCAAACAGGTCGTAGATTTCATCCGGTCTTCGCGCACCGGCATTATTAAGAAATCAAAAGATTCAATAGATGAAAATATGGCTGTCTGATGCCGGTAAGCGTTTCAACCGGGATTGGATCTTTCGCCATCTCTCCTATACTTTCCATGCAGGGAACTCCTATGCCATTACAGGCCCGAACGGTTCCGGCAAATCCACTTTGTTACAATTATTATCGGGCGCATTGGCTCCCAGCCAGGGTAAGATAGAATGGTCGTTGCAGGAACAAGCCGTCGACGCGGACCAGGTATTCCAACAAGTCTCAATATGCGCGCCTTACCTTGAACTGATAGAAGAAATGAGCGCGCTTGAATTTTTGAACTTTCATGGAAGGTTTAAGAATTTCATGCAGGGCATTTCTACCGAACGCATGCTTGCCATCATCGGCTTACAGGAAGCGGCGCATAAGCAGATACGTTATTATTCGTCCGGCATGAAGCAGCGCGTAAAGCTGGCACAAGCAATCTTTTCTGATACGCCCGTATTGTTGCTGGATGAGCCTTGCACCAACCTGGACGAAGCAGGATATGAATTGTATTATCAACTGATAAATGAGTATTGCACAGGAAGACTGGTGGTTATAAGCTCGAACGATGAGAAGGAATTTGGGTTTTGCAAAGAGAAAATTAAAATAACGGAGTTTAAATAGTCAGTAATTATTAATTAATACCGCTGGCTCGCGATCAATAAGTTCAAATCGGTATACTTCAAATCAAAGCGTTGGCTTAAGTGAAAATTGGTCAGTGCGCCTTTGAACATATAAATACCGCTCCGCAAATGCACCTTGTGCCATACAAGGTTTTCAAAACCGCCTTCTTCAGCCGCTTCCAGTAATAATGGCATCAGTACATTGCTGATGGCCTGCGATGCTGTTCTTGCAAAGCCCGAGGGAATATTCGGTACACAATAATGTATTACGCCATATTTGAGGAAGATAGGGTTTTCGTGCGTGGTGATCTCCGAGGTTTCGAAGCAACCACCGCGGTCGATGCTAACATCGATGACAACGCTGCCCGAGCGCATGTTGCTCACCATTTCGTCTGTTACCACGATAGGCGTGCGCCCTCCCTGTGATGAGTAAGCGCCCACCGCCACTTCGCAGGTCTTGAGTTGCTTGGCCAGTATGCGCGGCTCTATCACCGAGGTCCACAGTCTATGTCCCACGTGTGTTTGCAACCGCTTAAGTCTGTACACGCTGTTGTCGAATACTTTTACCGAAGCGCCCAGGGCAAGCGCTGCACGTGCCGCATATTCACCCACTATTCCCGCTCCAATGATGACCACCTTTGTAGGAGGTATGCCCGATATGCCGCCCAGTAACACACCCTTGCCGTGATTGGCAGAACTAAGGTATTGGCTGGCGATCAGCATAACCGCGCTGCCCGCGATCTCGCTCATGCTGCGCACGATGGGATAGGTGCCGCTATCGTCCTTCAGGTTTTCAAATGAAATGGCCGTGATCTTTTTCTCCATCATCTTCTGCAACAGTTCCGCTTTTAATACAGAAAGATGAATGGGCGATATGACCAGTTGGTTCATCTGCAGGTAGGACAGGTCCTCTTCTATTACAGGTGCGCTTTTTACCAGGATGGGGGCCTTGAACACTTCTGCGCGGTCGTACACTATTTTAGCTCCGGCCTCGCTGTAATCGCGGTCGCGGAAATGAGCGGCCTCGCCTGCGTTGTGCTCTATCACTACGTTGTGGCCATTGCTAACAATAACGCCGACGGCCTCGGGAGTTAATGCCACCCTGTTTTCCTGGAATGCAATTTCCTTGGGAATGCCGATGTGCAGCTGCGCGCCCTGCGGTTTTATATCAAGGGTCTCTTCTAAAGGTTCAAAGCTGAAGGCAGTGCTGATGACAGGTTTTGATTTGGATTGGGCCATACAGTTGTCTTTGTCCGACGGGCGCTGAGAAAGAGCGGCAATTTACAACTTTAGGTGGATTTAGTAAGTGTTTGTACAATTATGAGGGATCAATGACAAGCCGGCGTGTTACGGGATCGATTACTTCGATGCTGGCGTGCATGGTGGCGGGCGGAAACAGTGAGGGCGCCTTTTCGGCCCATTCCACCAGGCATATGTTTCCCGAATACAGGCAATCCTCGACGCCCGCGCTGAACGCCTCTTCTTCCTGTTGCAGCCTGTAGAGGTCTATATGGTATAAAACCCCGCCGGGGTAGGCATACTCGTTAATAATGGAAAAGGTGGGACTGCTCACAGGGCTTGTAACTTGTTTTGCCTTGCAAAGGGCATGGATAAAAGTGGTTTTGCCCGCGCCCATCGCACCGTGGAATGCTATGACCCGTTGCGGTCCCGCCGCCAACCAGAAATTATCAGCGGCTTCTGCAATATCCTCTAAATGAAATGTTATAGTCATGCGGCAAAGATAAAGTTGCAACCTTGTTTAGATAATAATTAAACCCGCGCTGGCCGTCGTTCGTACCTTTGCAAGGTTGCGTAACAATATTCGCCCATGGAAAAGGTTCACTGGAAAGTAGAAGGCATGACGTGCTCGAATTGTGCGTTGACCATTTCCAATTACCTGCAACGGCAGGGATTGAAAAATGTGAAGGTTAACCCGATAGATGGCAATGTGAGCTTCGAAACGGGCGAAATACCCCTTCAGGAAGAAAAGCTGACCAGCGGCATTAAAGCATTGGGTTACCAGGTGGCCGGGCAAGCAATCGGTCAGGACCACAGCCATGGCCATGAACATATCAATTTCCACCTCCGCCGCTTCCTCATTTGCCTGCCGTTTACATTGATACTGCTGCTGCACATGATCCCGGGCCTGCATGCTACGGCCTTTGGGCATTGGTTGTTCACTCCCTGGATACAACTGGCGCTTTGTGTGCCGGTATACGTCATAGGCATGGGCTTCTTTGGCCGCAGCGCTGTTAAAAGCCTGCGGAACGGCGTACCCAACATGAATGTATTGATAGCCCTGGGAGCCACTGCCGCATTCGTGTACAGCCTTATCGGCACGTTGTTCAACCTGGGCGAAGGCTTCCTGTTTTACGAAACTGCGGCCACCATCATTACATTGGTATTCCTGGGCAATTACATGGAAGATGCTTCTATTTATTCCACGCAGAAAGCCCTGCGCAAGCTGGCCAAATCGCAACGGGTAATGGCCAATATGATCGCGTTTGACGAACATCACCAGGAAGTAATTTTTCCGATCGAAAACACGCAGTTGAAAAACGGGGACCTCATCCTGATCAAAACAGGGGAACAGGTGCCCGCCGATTGTAAAATACTATGGGGCGAAGCCAGCGTGAACGAATCGATCATAACGGGCGAAAGCCTGCCGGTATTCAAGAAGGCGAAAGATAAGCTCATCGGCGGCAGCATCGTGGAAGATGGAACGGTAAAAGCACAGGTAACGGCCGCCGGCAGCGACACGGTATTATCGAACATATTGCAATTGGTAGAGCAGGCCCAGGGCGAAAAACCGCCCATGCAAAAAATGGCCGACCGCATCAGCGCCATCTTTGTGCCGGTGGTAATCGGTATAGCTGCAGTTACGCTTATCGTTAACTTTTTTGTGCTATCCAACTTCACGGAATCGCTCATGCGCAGTATTGCCGTACTGGTAATTGCCTGCCCCTGCGCCATGGGGCTGGCTACTCCCGCCGCCATCGCCGTGGGATTGGGAAGGGCGGCCAGGACAGGCATCTTATTCCGCAATGCCACCAGCCTGGAGAACTTCAAGGATATCAAGCAGGCAGTGTTCGATAAAACAGGGACGCTTACCACCGGCAATTTCACCATCGATGCGTTTAAAGCTTTGGATATCGATGAGGAAGAATTTAAAAGGATAGCTTATTCCCTGGAAAAGTATTCCAATCACCCATTGGCTAAAAGCATTGCGGCCAACTGGAAAACGCAGCAGGAGATCCGTTGGAAAAAAATCGAGGAGATCAAAGGCACGGGCATGAAAGCCATTGACCAATCGGGCAATGAATACCAGGCCGGTTCCTTCAGGATAGCAGAACCTTTTACAAAAGAAGACAACCACAGCATTTACCTGGTAAAGAATAATACTTTGTTGGGTTGGATCGATCTGAAAGATGAGGTACGGCCGGAAGCACCGTCCGTGATCCGCTATTTCAGGAACAAAGGCATCAGGACGTTCGTGCTGAGTGGCGATAAACTGGAAAAATGTAAATCGCTTGCGGCACAATTGGGCATCGATGAAGTGATCGCGGAGCAAACGCCGGAAGAAAAACTGGAGACCATCGCGGCGCTTACCGACATTGCGCCTACGGCAATGATAGGCGATGGCATTAATGACGCCCCGGCCCTCGCCAAGGCCACCATCGGCATTTCCATGAGCGATGCCACCCAGGTAGCCATGCAAACGGCGCATGTAGTGCTCATGAATAATGGACTTAAAAACCTGCCTACCGCCCTCGGCCTTGGCAAGCATACCTATCTTACCATCAAACAAAATTTATTCTGGGCCTTCATTTATAACATTGTAGCGATTCCCGTGGCAGCATTCGGACTTTTGACACCTACCTTTGGCGCGTTGGTAATGGGACTGAGCGATGTGGTGCTGGCGGCCAACTCCGTTCGCTTGTTTGTAAAGAAAGTGGTGTAAAATTTTCATGTACCGATAAAAACCAGGTCATTTCCGGCATTCATCAAATATTAAAGCAATACTGGGGCTACGAAGCATTCAGGCCTTTGCAGGAAGATATCATCCGTTCGGTAATGAACGGAAAAGATACACTCGCCTTGTTGCCTACAGGCGGAGGCAAGTCTGTTTGCTTCCAGGTGCCTGCCATGGCAAAGCAAGGACTGTGCCTTGTGATAAGTCCCCTAATTGCCCTGATGAAAGACCAGGTGGAAAACCTTCGCCGGAAAGGCATTACAGCACTGGCCATTTTTTCGGGTATGCAGCGCCGTGAGGTGATCGCTACGCTCAAAACGGCTGGTAACAGCAATTGTAAATTCCTGTATGTGTCACCGGAGCGGCTGGAAACTGCTTTGTTCAGGGAGTATTTGCCGTCTTTGCCTGTTTCAATGATCGCGGTGGACGAGGCGCATTGCATTTCCCAATGGGGATATGATTTTCGACCGCCTTATTTGCGCATTGCCAACCTGCGGCTGGAATTGCCCGGGGTGCCGGTGCTGGCGCTAACTGCTTCTGCCACTCCCGGCGTTCAGGCAGACATATGCGAGAAGCTGCAATTCAGCGAGCCTGCTATTTTCAGGCAGTCGTTCGAGCGGCCCAATTTATCATACAGTGTTTTCGAGGTGGATTCCAAGATCAACAAGCTGCTTGAAATTCTCGATAATGTTCCGGGCACGGGCATTGTGTATTGCAGCAGCCGTAAGCATTGCAAGAACATAGCCGGGTTGTTGCAGATGAACGGAATCGAGGCCGATTTTTATCATGCGGGATTAGCGCAGGATGAAAGAAGTAAAAAGCAGCAGGACTGGATCAATAATAAAATACGCGTGATGGTGTGCACGAATGCGTTTGGCATGGGCATCGATAAGCCAGACGTGCGTACCGTGGTGCATGCTGACATTCCTGATTGTCTCGAAAATTATTACCAGGAAGCAGGCCGTGCCGGCCGCGATGGAAAACAGGCTTATGCGGTATTGTTGTACCATGCTAAGGAACTGGATGACCTTGACCAATTACCTGCCCGCCAGCATCCCGGCGCTGATACTATCCGAAAGGTATATCAAAGCCTGGTGAACTATTTGCAGGTGCCCGCAGGCGCAGGCGCGGAAACTTATTATCCATTCGACCTGGGTGATTTTACTTCAAAATTCTCCATCGCGCCTAATGAAGCGATGCCCTGCCTGAGGGCATTGGAACAGGAAGCGATATTGTCATTCAACGAGCAGGTGTTCATTCCTTCCAAAATACAGTTTACCCTCAGCAAAAACGCATTGTACGAAAGCGAGCGGCAATACCCGGAGCTGGAGCCGGTGATAAAAACCTTGCTAAGGACATACGAAGGCATTTTCGATTTTCCCGCGTCCATCAGTGAACAGCTGTTGGCAAAATTGATGAAGACCGACAAGGAAAAGCTCATCAATCAATTAAGGCAGTTGCATGCATACCACATCATTCAATACGAGCAACAAAAGGACAGTCCCCAGGTTTATTTTTACGACAATCGTCCGCCTGCGGCTGATTTGAACATCAACACAAAACGATTGCAGGAAAGAAAACAACGTTGCGAGGACCGCGTGCGTGCCATGCGCAATTATGTACAGGACCGGTCCAATTGCCGGAGCACCTTCATTGGAAAATATTTCGGCGATGCCGGTATTAAGGACTGCGGCATTTGCGACAATTGCCTGCAAAAAAAGCGCCGCCCGCTCACGGAGCAGGAGTTCTCGGATATACATCACCGTATTGTACAGGCGTTGCAACAACCCACCGATAGCAAAACCTTGCTGCGCCAACTTACAGGCATACAAAAAGAAAAGGCCTGGCAGGTGATCAATTTCCTCCAGGCCGAGAACAGGTTAGCGGTAGATCTTAATGGGATGATAAGAATGGTAAAAACACATTGACATTATTTTGGCTGGGGAACTCCCATCGCCTGCATGCCGTATGCCCACGGCACTATCGAGCGGTGCTCGGTTATCTTTCCGTCGTTATTGAACTTGAAAATATCAACGTCTTTATACTTGACGGATTTGCCGGAAGCTTTCATGCCCATGTAATCATTCTTCCAGGTGTACGTCCAGTCGCCGGATACATACACATAATCCCCGTCGGCAACTGCTTCGATGTTGTCGCCTTTTACTTCAAACGATGCCATGTAGCCTTTCATCCCGGCTTTGATGCTATCCACGCCTTTTATAGCCGCAATGCTGCCATCGCCATAATCCATGGCGTCGGGAGCCGCATCTTTCAGCGCTTCGTCGGCATTGCCGGACATAAAGGCATTCACGCTTGCCAGCGCGGTCTTTTTATTTCTTTCCTCCCTGTCTTCCTGGGTAGCGGCAGTAGAATCATTTTTACCCTCTCCGGCGGTGGTGGTGGAAGCGTCGTTACACGCAGTAATGTACAGGGCTGCAATGAATGAAGCCAGCAAGAAAAACTTTTTCATGTTTTTGAGTTTTTGATTGAAGAATGGCCGGCTCAGAAGTATGCAAGTATCAATCAGAGGATAAAATCAATGATAGGAAGATTTTTAAAGGTAAGGAAGTGCCACGGAATTCCAATTACCTGCAAACAACCTTAAAACCATCCCGATTTCTTTCTGCGCCTGCTACTGCCTCCTAATCCAAGTGCGCCCAATAAGCTGCGGGTGATAACGCTTGCAGCCGTGCGCCCAGCCTGTCTTACAACAGGGCTATCGAAAAATCCTTCCTCTTTTTTTGCCGCTCGTTTACGTGATTTGGTTGCAGGTTCCGCTGCCTCTGCTGCCGCCGTTCTTTCCGCGGCCTCTTCCAACTTTTCGGTAAGCATTTCATGCGCACTTTGCGAGTCGATGACCTGGTTGTATTTGGCAACCAGTTTCGATCGCGAAACAATGGCGGCTATTTCAGCTTCAGACAAAATATCCATGCGGCTGCGCGGCGGATGCATCATCCCATGGGCCAGGGGCGTGGGAATTCCCTTTTCGTTCAGCAATGTGATCAGTGCTTCACCGATACCAAGGTGCGTGATGAGGTCTTCCGTTTTATAAAAATCAGTTTCAGGATAATTCTCGGCGGTTTTTTTAATGGCCTTGCGGTCGACGGCGGTAAATGCGCGCAGGGCATGCTGCACTTTTAAGCCAAGCTGCGCCAGCACCGGCGAAGGGATATCCATCGGGTTTTGCGTGCAAAAGAAAATACCGATGCCTTTTGAACGAATGAGCTTAACTACGGTTTCTACCTGTTGTAGCAGCGCGCTGCTGGCTTCCTGGAAAAGCAGGTGTGCTTCGTCGATAAAAATTACCAGCTTTGGTTTGTCGGCATCGCCGATCTCGGGGCTGCTGGCATACAGTTCCGCCAGCAATTGCAGCATAAAGGTGGAAAATAGCTTGGGCCTGTCCTGCAGGTCGGTCACTCGTAAAATGGAGATCATTCCACGTCCATCGGGGCCAATGCGCATCAGGTCGTCCACTTCAAAGCTCTTCTCCCCGAAAAATACATCGGCGCCCTGTTGTTGCAGCTCTATCACTTTTCTAAGAATGGTGCCGGTGGAGGTAGTGGAGATCTTGCCATAGCTTTTTTCGATTGCTGCCTTGCCCTCATTGCTTACATATTGCAATACCTTGATAAAGTCTTTGAGGTCCAGCAGGGGCAGTTTGTTATCATCGCAATATTTAAAGATGATGGCCACGAGCCCTCCCTGTGTATCGTTCAACCCAAGTATTTTGCTCAACAGCACCGGCCCGAACTCGCTAACGGTGGCCCTCAACCTAACTCCTTTCTGGTTGCTAAGGGTGAGCAGTTCCACAGGGTAGGCTGCGGGTACGTACTCGATGCCTACCAGCGCCACGCGTTCGTTGATTTTTTCGTTTGCAGTACCCGCCGCGGCTATCCCGCTAAGGTCTCCCTTGATGTCCATCAGCAATACGGGAACGCTTGCATCGCTCAGGGCTTCGCTCAGGAGTTGAAGCGATTTGGTTTTGCCGGTGCCGGTGGCGCCTGCGATCAGTCCATGCCGGTTCATGGTTTTGAGGGGCAGGAAGACATCGGCGCCGGGTACTACCTGGCCATTGAGCATGGCGCGGGCAATGCGTACGGATTCTCCTTTAAAGCTGTACCCATTTTGAATCGCAGCGAGAAAAGCTTGATCGGTCGACATGAAAAAATCAGGATTTGAATAAATGTATGAAATAGCACAGATTTCAAAGGACTAATGGGTTTCGCAGTTTATGGCTTAATCCGTGAGATCCATTAATCAAAAAATAATCTGTGCTATATAACCTGTAATCTGCCATAATCTGTTTTATGGCGGTGATCAGAAATCTTCTTCCCGTTCCAGCATCAAGATCGCACTTTGCGGAACGATGAAGTACTTTTCGCCCTGGTATATTACTTCCGTGGCGCCACCCAGCAGGAAAATGGCGAGGTCGCCTTCGCGGGCTTGCAGGGGAACGTATTTCACCTGCTCTTCCTGGGCCTTCCAGGGCTCGTCTTCGGGGGGCATCGGAATAGCATAACCGGGGCCGGTTTTAATAATATATCCTTGCTGAACCTTTTCTTTTTCCTGTACGCCGGGCGGAAGGTAGAGACCGCTTTCTGTACGTTCATCGGGTTTAGAAGGGCGGATCAGCACACGGTCGCCTATGACCACCAGCTTCTTCAACCTGTTATCAGGTGTTATATGCATGACCAAATCTTTAGCAGCAAAAATAAACAAGTCGCTTATTAAGTCATTAAATCAATAAGTCATTAGGACATTGGGCTATAGGGCTGCACCTGGTGACCTATTGACTTAATGACCCAATGACTTTTGACCAGCCGTTGGTACGAAATTTTTAATTGATTATGTAGTTGCTTTAACAAAAAATTATTCGTTTGGCCGTAAGTGTGGCAAATGATTTAATTTTATTTGCTAAACCGGTAAGGCAAGGTCAAACCTAAAATGATTAATTATGGACGGAAAGAAACCAAAAATTTTATTGTGCGAAGATGATCAGAACCTGGGCATGGTATTGAAGAATTACCTGGAATTGAACGATTTTGATGTAACGCTGGAACGCGATGGCCGGCTGGGCCTGGCTGCATTTCAGCGGGAACGGTTCGACCTGTGCCTGCTGGACATTATGATGCCCAATATGGACGGGTTTACCCTGGCCGAAGAGATCAGGGACGTAGATCCGGAAATTCCGCTGTTCTTCCTAAGCGCAAAGACAATGAAGGAAGACATTATCCAGGGCTATAAGCTCGGCGCGGATGACTACATTACCAAACCTTTCGACAGCGAAGTATTATTACTGAAGATAAAGGCCATCCTGAAGCGGAACGAAGAGCTGAACAAGGAAAATGAGAACCGCGAGTTCGACCTGGGCAGCTATCATTTCAATCCCAAGCTGAGGGAGCTGAGCCATGCCGGTAAAATGCAAACACTTTCACCCAAAGAAAATGAATTGCTGAAAATGCTGGCCGAGCACATGAATGACCTGCTGCCGAGAGACAAGGCATTGAAAAAGATCTGGGGCAGCGATACTTATTTCAATGGCCGGAGCATGGACGTATACATTGCCAAGTTGCGCAAGTATCTGAAGGATGATCCCAATATCGAGATCGTAAATATTCACGGGAATGGTTTCAGGCTGGTAGTGCCCGCTGCTGCCACTTAATAATCAGCAATTATCAATTAATAATTATTGATTCTTATAAATTGATGGTCCGGGTTATGCGTGGCGCATAACCCGGATTTTTTATCGCAACTCAGAATAACAAATTCTCCTCTCCCCTTCCCTTCCATTTTTTTCCGAGGTGCTCATACGCTTTATGCGTTGCCTCGCGGCCGCGGGGTGTTCTTTTTAAAAATCCTTCCTGTATCAGGAAAGGCTCGTACACTTCTTCGAGTGTCCCGGCCTCTTCTGCCACCGCGGAAGCAATGGTGCTGATGCCCACGGGACCGCCTTTAAATTTATCGATGATGGTGAGCAGTATTTTATTGTCCATTTCATCTAACCCGTGCTCATCTACATTCAATGCTTTCAATGCGTGCTGGGTAATGCCCAGGTCCACGACGCCGTTGCTTAGCACCTGCGCGAAATCGCGCACCCGCCTCAGCAGTCCATTGGCTATGCGGGGTGTACCGCGGCTGCGCCGCGCAATTTCTTCGGATGCATCTGAAGTGATGCGGGTATTTAAAATGCCGGCAGATCGTTGAATAATGCCTTTGAGCGTTTCGCTCGAATAATATTCCAGTCTTGATTTTATGGCAAACCTCGAGAGCAATGGGGCTGTCAGCAAGCCGCTGCGGGTAGTGGCCCCAATGAGGGTAAATGGGTTCAGGTTCAATTGTACGCTGCGCGCATTGGGACCGCTTTCTATCATGATATCGATGCGGTAGTCTTCCATTGCTGAATACAGGTATTCTTCCACTACCGTGCTCAGCCGGTGTATTTCATCGATAAATAAAACATCATTTGGCTCCAGGTTGGTTAGCAGGCCTGCGAGATCGCCGGGTTTTTCAATTACAGGCCCCGAAGTTTCTTTGATATTCACGCCCATTTCGTTGGCAACGATGCGGGAAAGCGTGGTTTTGCCGAGCCCCGGCGGCCCATGGAACAGAATATGGTCCAGGGCCTCGCCCCTAAGCCTTGCGGCCTTTATGAAGATCTTAAGGTTATCGATGATCTGCGACTGGCCGGCAAACTCGTTCATTACTGCCGGACGAATGGTATTTTCGAACTCTCTTTCCGCGGTGTTCAGCGAAACCTTATCCTTGTTTAAATTGGGGTTCGACATGAAACAAAGATAAGGAGTTGTGGGTGGTGAGTGGTGAGTTGTACATTTCGTATTTTCAGTCTCTAAATACAACTTATGCGTATCGGAATTCTTGGCACCGGCATAGTAGGCGAAACCCTTGGCACCGCCCTGGTAAAGAAAGGTCACCAGGTAAAAATGGGCAGCCGCTCCGCCATCAACGATGTTGCCGCCAGTTGGGTGGCAATGAATGGTGAAAATGCTTCGCAGGGCACGTTTGCAGATGCTGCAAGGTTCGGCGACATCGTGATGTTGTGCCTTAATGGCGACAAGGCTAAGGACGCGCTGCAAATGGCCGGGCCTGATGGTTTTGCGGGAAAGATTGTTATAGACATTACCAACCCGCTCGATTTTTCAAGGGGCATGCCGCCGGTGCTGGTGCCCTCGTTATCGAACATTACTTCGCTGGGCGAGCAGATACAGGCTTATTTGCCCGATGCAAAAGTGGTGAAGGCACTGAACACTGTTACCGCCAAGCTGATGGTGGACGCATCGCTCGTGAATGGCGGCGACTCTACCTTGCCCATTTGCGGCAATGATGCAGATGCAAAAGAACAGGTCAAGCGGTTTTTAACTGAGCAGTTCGGGTGGCGAAATGAAAATATTCTCGACCTCGGCGATATTACCGCGTCGCGCAATACCGAGGCTTATGTTCCGCTGTGGGTGCGGTTCTGGCAGGCGGCGGGCACGCCGATGTTCAATATTAAAATCGTACAATGAGCATGGGGAGGGGTGAATTATGAACTTCAATGAATTTTCTTCATCATTATCTTCTGCTGCGCCGCCGGAAAGGATATCAGTTTACCTGGAAGCATTATGGTACGATGGAAAAAATGATTGGGACAAAGCGCATGATACCATACAGGATGTAGAAGATAAGACCGCTGCATGGATCCACGCCTACCTTCACCGCAAAGAAGGCGATGTATTCAATGCCAATTATTGGTACAACCGTGCGGGCAAGCGCATGCCGGGATATGGCTTGGAGCAGGAATGGAAGGAGATCGTGGAGGCCTTAATCTAAATACCTGTTCATTCTTAAAATGATGTCCGGGTCGGGACAGTTGTTCAGGTAATACTCCCGCTCGGAATATTTGCAAACGCCGGGATAATCTCCATCGTATAACCCAAGATCAAGAATAAGCTGGAAGTGCAGGTGCGGTGGCCAATGGCCATTCTCGTGCGGCAATCCAAAATGTGCTATTCTCTGTCCGCGGTTCACGTACTGCCCCGTAGAAACATGCTCAATGTCTTTCAGGCAAAGGTGTCCGTACAGCGTATAAAAAGGAAACCCGTCTAATTGATGCAGTAGAATAAGGGTAGCTCCATAATCGCCGAAATGATTATTGAATGCAAAGCTGTGTATCATGCCGCCCATGGCTGCAAAAATGGGCGTGCCTGCCGGTCCCCAAACGTCGATGCCCAGGTGCAGCCGCCGGGGCTCTGGTGTTTCCAGGCTATACAGTTTTTCAGGCACCTTCCCGGTGTTTGATATCGGGTTATCACCCGGTGGTATGGTCAATGTTACCGGGGTAGCATCTTCTACCAGCGGCGATGCGGGAATGGTTTTGCCAAACAATTCACTTCTTCCATATACAGCACGCAGTTCATTGTACCCACCGATAAGATAAGCGGCCTTGGCGTCTTTTCTTTTTTGGTCGATGTATTTGCTGAACTGTTCCGTGTCGTTGAAAATTTCCTCCGTCAGCTCCGTGTTGGCGGCCGTAAGGTCTATGGAAGCCAGCGATTGCTTTGCGGGATCAAAGGGCACAACAGGATAGAACGTATCCTGGTACTTGCGGAGAATATTTTCCATTACGATGGTCATGCTGCAAATTTATTGAATGATGATCCTCGCAAATACAGGGAAATGATCAGAGGAAAACCTGCCGCCCCAGGTTTGCGATAAGGTAGCGTGTTGCTGCACCCTGGGACCGTTCTTTATAAAAATATAGTCTATCGGTTGGTTGCTGGTTTCTTTCGACTGAAAACCATTGAACGTTCCTTCCGGCCCGTAATGCGGTGTAGATGACAGGGCTTTTGTGTCTCGGAGGTGCATCGGGTTATTGGTGTCCAAAATAATACGGATGGGTTCCTGGTCTGGGGTGGCGTTGAAGTCGCCGGTTACAATTACTGGCAATTGGCCGCCTATCTCGTTTATCTTTTGCAACAATAGCCGGGGGCTTTCCGCCCTTGCAATTTTTCCGACGTGATCGAAGTGCGTATTAAAAACGAAGAATTGTTTTTTGGTCCTGCGGTCGCGGAAGCCGGCCCAGGTCACTACCCGGGGAAAAGCGGCATCCCATCCCTTAAGGCCGGGCTTTGTAGGTTCGGGGGAAAGCCAAAAGGTTTCGGTCCTTATCAGTTGCACCCTGGTAGTATCGTAGAATATGGCGGAGTATTCACCTTCCTGTCTGCCGTTGTCTCTTCCCCGGCCTACCCATGCAAAATGGGGCAACAGTTGCTTAAGTTCCATGACCTGGCTGTGCAGCGCCTCCTGTACGCCGACTATCTGCGCCTCGTGAAAAAGGATCTGGCCTGCTACCTTGTCTTTGCGAAATGGCCAGGCGTTGGCGCTGTCGCCTGCATTGTTGAACCGGATATTGAATGTCATTACGTTAAGCGGCTGTTGTGCGAAGGATAAGAGTGAAAGGAGTAAAAGGGGGATGATAAAGAGGGTGGTTTTCATAAGGTGAAAATAGTCATTAGGTCAATAGGTCCTTAAGTCATTGTGTGAATTTTTAATGACCTATTGACCTAATGACCTTATGACCCAAACCGCCCGGTCTAACGCATTCGCGGTACGACTCGCCGCTCATGTAAGTTTTAAAAAATCATCTCTATTCCGGTTACATTCGCATGCTTGAATACCTAACTTTAGCAACCCATTTTCATCCTAAAATCAAAAGCTACGATAATGAGAAAGATTGCTTGTTTAGTGCTGGGCAGCCTGATGGCCCTGCCCTTGCTGGCGCAGCAGACCCCTTTATGGATGCGCTATCCCGCCATTTCACCAGATGGCAAGACCATTGTTTTCAGCTACAAAGGCGATTTGTACAAAGTGAACAGCAGCGGTGGCGATGCCTACCCGCTGACACTGCACGAGGCTCATGATTTCATGCCCGTGTGGAGCCGCGACGGCAAATGGATCGCGTTTGCGAGCGACCGCTATGGTAACTTCGACGTGTACGTAATGCCGGCTACGGGTGGCGAAGCCAAAAGGCTTACCTATCATTCGGCACCCGATGTTCCATACGATTTTACCCCGGACGGCAAATCGGTGTTGTTCGGCACCAACCGCAATGATATTTATACTTCGGCACGCTTCCCTCAACGGGGCCTGTTCCAGAAATTATATACCGTGCCGGTTGAGGGTGGACGCTCTGTAATGTTCCTGTCCGCAGGATCGGAGTTCGCGAAGTTCAACGCAAAAGGCGACAAGCTCATCTTCCAGGACCGCAAAGGTTATGAAGACGCCTGGCGCAAACGGCATACGTCTGCAGTTACCCGCGACATCTGGGTGTACGATATCAAGAAAGATGAATATACCCAGGTATCATCTTACGAAGGTGAAGACCGCGAGCCGGTATGGGGCAGCGATGACAACACCATTTATTTCCTGAGCGAAAAAAATGGATCGCAAAACATTTTCAAGCATGCCATCAACAGCAAGGATGTGTCTCCCATCAGCAAGATGAAGAACCATCCTATCCGGCACCTGACACGCGCAAGCGATGGAACGCTTTGCTTTACTTACGATGGTGAAATTTATACCATGAAGGAAGGCGCCAATGCTCAGAAAGTAAACATCCGCGTAATGACAGACGGCCGCAGCAATGCGGAAAAAATTCTGCCCATCAATACAGGCGTTACACAAACCGTGCTTTCGCCCAATGGAAAAGAAATAGCGTTCGTGGTTCGTGGAGAGGTATTCGTTACTTCAGTAGAAGGCGGCCTTACCAAGCGCATCACCAATACTCCCCAGCAGGAGAGAATGGTAAGGTTCAGCCCCGATGGACGTTCCCTGTACTACTCCACCGAGCGCGGCGATAGCTGGGATATTTACCGCGCGTACATCGATCGTAAGGAAGAACCTTATTTCTATGCATCCACCGTAATAAAGGAAGAACCGTTGATTGCAACCGATGCGGAAGAATTTCAACCCGAAGTGTCTCCCGATGGAAAGGAGATTGCTTACCTGGAAGAAAGGAATGTGTTGAAAGTATACAACATCGCTTCTAAAAAAAGCCGCACCATTGTTCCCAAGGGCGTAAACTTTTCGTATGCCGATGGTGACCAGTATTTCAAATGGTCGCCCGATGGTAAATGGCTTGCATTTACTTCAGCAGAAGGCCGTTGGGGCAGCTCGGAAGTAGCCGTAATGAAATCCGACGGCAGCGGCGAAAGAAGGAACCTGACTGAAAGCGGTTTCTTCGATGGCGGCGCCAAGTGGGTATTCGGCGGCAAGGGTTTGATATGGACCACAGACCGCGACGGTAAAAAGCCGCTGGCCTTCCAGGGGGCAAGAGAAGTGGACGTATATATCATGTTCTTTGACCAGGAAGCATACGACAAATTCAAGCTTACCAAAGATGAGTTTGCGTTGATGAAGGAAAAAGAAGAAAAAGATAAGGCCGAAGCCAAGAAAGATACCGCAAACAAAATTGCTCCGCCCACTAAAGGATGGGAGCCCAGTTTTGAAGGATTGGACAACCGCAAGATGCGCCTGACCATCAACTCAGGAAATATTTCTGATTACATCATGAGCGCCGATGGCGAGAAATTGTTCTTCCTGGCACGCATGGAAAGGGGATACGACCTGTGGATGACCAACCCGCGCACCAGGGAAACCAAGCTGGTTGCCAAACTGGATGGCGGCCCCGCGGGGATGGACGTGTCTAAAGACGGTAAAACTATTTTCGTGGTGAGCGATGGCCGCATGATGAAGGTGGAGCCCGACGTTCCCAAGCCCCCCACGCCCATTCAGGTGAATGGTGAAATGGTACTAAAGGCCGACCAGGAAAGGGCTTATATCTTCGACCACGCCTGGAGGCAGGTAACCAAGAAATTCTATGATCCCAAAATTCATGGCCTCGATTGGAAATATTACCGCGATGAGTATGCGAAATTCCTGCCGCACATCAACAACAACTACGACTTCCAGGAACTGCTGAGTGAATTGCTGGGCGAATTGAACGCTTCACATACCGGAGGCCGTTATGCTCCGCCCCAACAAAATACCGATGCTACCGCCAGCCTTGGCTTGTTATATGATGAAATGTATGCCGGCGACGGCGTGAAAGTAATGGAAGTGCTGAGCGGTGGTCCGTTCACCAATGCCACTACCAAGATCAAAAAAGGCGTTGTGATAGAAAAAATCGATGGGGAAGCCATTACCGCCAATATGGATTGGGCAAGACTGCTGAACCGCAAAACCGGTAAGAATGTGTTGCTGAGCCTGTACGATCCCGAAACCAAGGCACGCTGGGATGAAACTACCAAGCCCATTTCACAAGGCGAAGAGCAAGGACTGCTGTACGACCGCTGGGTGAAAATGAACCGCAAGAAAGTAGATGAACTTTCGGGTGGCAAGGTGGGTTACGTACACATCCAGGGCATGAACGACGGCAGCTACCGCACCGTGTATGAAGATGCGTTGGGCAAGGCCGCGGGCAAAGAAGCGCTGATTGTTGACACAAGGTTCAATGGTGGCGGTTGGCTGCACGATGACCTGGTAACTTTCCTGAGCGGAAGGAGATATCTTGATTTCTCTCCGCAAGGCGTTACGCCTACATCCGGCGAGCCGCGCAACAAATGGGCTGCTCCTTCAACCGTTATCATGAGCGAAAGCAACTATTCCGATGCATTCCTGTTCCCCTATGCTTATAAGAGCCTGGGGATCGGTAAGCTGATCGGTATGCCTGTTCCTGGCACTGGTACCGCGGTTTGGTGGGAAACACAAATCGATCCCACACTGGTATTCGGCATCCCGATGGTAGCTACTATCGGCAAAGAGAACCGTCCGACCGAGAACCTGCAACTGGAGCCGGACATCCGCGTTCCTAATGATTACAAATCTGTTTTGAGTGGCAAAGATCCTCAACTGGAGAGGGCTGTGAAAGAAATGCTGGACGAGATAAAGAATAAGGGAACCAAGAAAGGGTTCTAAAAACTGCATGATTTTGTTATATATAAAAGTCCCGTCAGTTGGCGGGACTTTTTGTTTTTAATAAAATGAAAGCTATATTTTGGCATTGATTACTTTCGAATTATGTTCGAGACGCTCCTCGCATACTTCCAACGCAGTTTCCCGCTCACAGAGGAGGACATCGCACTTATCCACTCCGTATTTATTCCAAAGAATATGAAGAAGGGCGAGTATTTAGTAAGAGAAGGCGAAGTGGCTAAATACGCGGCATTTGTATGCAAAGGATTTTTACGCAGCTATATAATAGATAACAAGGGCAAAGAACACATTATCCAGTTTGCACCGGAGAATTGGTGGATCAGCGATAAGCCGGGTACTTCTGTTGGAGCACCGGCCACGATGTTCATTGATGCCATAGAAGATTCAGAAGTATTATTGATCGACCGTGCAGGACATGTTGCATTACTGGAAAACATACCCGGTTATGCCGCTTCTTTTCTCGCAGGAATACAAAAACGCGGCGAGGCAAAGGAAAAACGCATTGTGCATTCACTTTCAGCAACTGCGGAGGAGCGCTATAATGATTTCTTACAAACCTATCCCACTATTGCGCAAAGAGTTCCTCAGCACATGCTGGCGTCTTACCTGGGCATCACCCCCGAAACGGTGAGCCGCATACGCCGAAAAGCGGCATCCAAAAAGTAATCGCTTGGTTCTTGACCTATGTCAATGGACAGGGCCTTTCATCGCAGGTATTTTGCAGAAAAAAGATATGCAAAACCGGAGCATAACAAAAAACATAGCATACAGGGGATGGTTTGCCAATTGGTTCGATACTTCATTTTATCATAAGCTGTATGCCAACCGCAATGAGCAGGAAGCCGCTGATTTTGTGGATGCGTTATTAGCGGACCTCCGGCCTGCTCCGCAAGCACGCATGCTTGACCTGGGCTGCGGCGCCGGAAGGCATAGCAAATATCTCGCGTCTAAGGGATTTGATGTAACGGGCATCGACCTTGCTGCATCCAGCATTCGCGAGGCGCAACGGTGGAAAAGCGCCAACTGCAGGTTCTATCGCGGAGATATGCGCGTACCCTTTGGCAACGCCGCCTTTGACCATGTATTCAGCTTCTTTACCAGCTTCGGGTATTTCACCGATCCCCAGGATGATCATAAAGTGCTTCGTAACATCTATCATGCTTTGAAGCCCGATGGCATATTGGCGATGGATTACCTGAACAGTGATTATACTGAAAAACGTTTGGTGGCTGAAGAAGACAAAGAGATCGACGGCATTACTTATCGTATCAGCCGCTGGAGCAATGAAAAACATTTCTTTAAGAGGATCGTTATCGAGGAACCATTGTTTGGGAAACCCCTTGAATATACCGAGCAGGTAAAGAAATTCAGTCTTGCAGATTTCGATGAGCTGTTCTATCGAAATGGCATGAAAATAATTGACTGTTTTGGGGACTACCGGCTGAATCCCTATAATAAATACATTTCACCGAGGATTATTTTAATCGCCAAAAAAATGAATTGATGAAAGCAACTACATTTAGTAACAAAACAGCTGTAAGCAGGCGCGAAGCGGTTGGATTGGTTGCCTCGGCAGGCGTGCTGGGCCTGATAGGCGTAAGCCCATGGTTGAACCAGGCAAGTGCAGCAGTAAGCAAAACATACAATATGAAACATTCAATAACAGGAAATATACCAGCCATGAAGACCATTGGCATTCTGGGCGGACTTGGGCCGCAGGCCACCACCGACCTGGAAATGCGCATTCATCAGGTAGCCCAACGCATGATACCTGCAGCGCAAAACAGCGGTTACCCGACTATGTTAGTGCATTATTACAGGCACCCGCCTATACTGTTGAACGGCCAACACATGCCTATTATACCTTTCCAGCCCGACCCGCGCCTGCTGGAAACCGCAAGGCAACTCGGTTCAATTGTCGACTTTCTTATCATCCCTTCGAATGGCGTTCATATGCTTCAAAAAGACATTGAGCAGGCTTCAGGACGAAAGGTGCTAAGCATGATCGAAGCAACCATCGCTGCCGTAAAAGAAAGAGGATGGAAGAGAGTGGGCGTTCTTGGCCTGATGAATGCAAATGTGTACTCGATACCATTAAAACATGCGGGCATCGCCTGCGAAACCATCGATGAACAATTGCAGGTAAAACTGAACCAATCCATTTTCAGGGTGATGGAAGGCCGCGACGGCGAATCGGACCGCGCCATTGCGCTTGAAGCCATTCAACAGCTTCGCGGTAAACAGGTGGAAGGCATTATTCCAGGCTGTACGGAACTGCCCTTCCTGCTACGTGAACATATGAATGCCGGCAACATCCTGAACCCGGTGCAGCTACTGGCGGAAGCCGCCGTAAGATATAGCCTTGCATAACAGAGAAACCGAAGTTATTTAACGAATAGCACTGGACTTTTAGTAATAAAAATCCCATCTTGCGATGGGTTTTCTATTTGTGTTTTAAATATGGGGAAATTTGTATTATACTTTGTAGCGCTGTTCTGCGCTTCTGGTGCTGTTGCACAGGAAGACATGGAAAAATTATTGGCAAAGCTGACCGATACCTTGTCGAAAGACCCGCAAAACGTACAGATTCTCGTGTTGCGCGGAATGCTTTATGCTGAGTCAAAGCAATGTGATAAAGCAGTGGCTGATTTTACCAGTTCTTTATCCTATATACCTGGGTTCAGGAAAACGGGAAGACCCGCGGACTCTTATGATGAAGAATTACTCGACAGCAATACCATACTTCGCATGCGGGCGTATTGTTACGACCAAATGGATTCTGTCGAAAAATCAGTAGCAGACTACCAGTTGCTGCAGTCGCTGCAACCCGATGAATTTTTTTTATCCATAGCAGTTGCAAGGATATATATCCAGCGTGAAATGTACGACAGGGCTCAAGCTGAGATCGACCGGATTAAGAATAACCGTGGCACCAATGAAAGAGGTTTGGTGTACCAGGCTATTTTATACTATGAATCCGAGAAATACCAGCAGGCGCTGGAAGCCGTGGAAACTACCTTAGACAATCATCCCAATAGCATAGAAGGAATGATGACCAAGGCAAAGATCCTGGCAAAGCTCAGCAAGCAACAGGAGGCATGCAAGCTGTTGGACGAAGCGGCTTCCAAAATCAGTCTCGGGTATTTTAAGGGCGAAAGAGGTTACCTGCGGGAATTTGAAAAGGACATCCAGGATTTAAAGGCCGCGCATTGTAAATAACTTATTTCTTTGTCGTATGATATTTAAATGCTCTGCTTCGGATTTCAATACCATCTGCGAGATCATCAATGATGGGGCAAGCGCTTACCGCGGCGTGATTCCTGCCGACAGGTGGCATGAACCTTACATGCCTGCCGAAGAGTTGAGCAAACAAATCAATGATGGAGTTGAGTTTTGGGCCTATGCTGAAAATGGGAACATCCTGGGTGTAATGGGCATCCAGTTCAAAGGCGATGTAACGTTAATTCGCCACGCGTATGTCCGTACGTCTGAACGCGGCAAAGGCATCGGCGGAAAATTGCTGAAGCAACTTAATTCATTAGCCACTACCCCTGTTTTAATCGGCACCTGGGCCGACGCTACCTGGGCAATAGCATTTTATGAAAAGCATGGGTTCAGGCTTGTTTCTCAGGAGGAAAAAAATAGGTTGCTCAGGAAGTATTGGACGATACCGGAGCGGCAGACGGAGACTTC
Source organism: Chitinophagaceae bacterium (assembly GCA_035628135.1). GTDB lineage: Bacteria > Bacteroidota > Bacteroidia > Chitinophagales > Chitinophagaceae > DASPKM01. The sequence continues at coordinate 93,534 of DASPKM010000010.1, forward strand.
GGTGGTGTTGGCGAGTGAGCGGTGGCAAAAATAAAAACCCTCACCCGTAATAGGTTAAATCCACCTTTTTTCAAAAGAATTTTCTCACGCTGAAATGATAAAAATAACTAAGCGGCTCCTTTGACAGCTTAACACCCATAGGCAACTTTGGGATGCAATTAACCTACCAAAAACATAAACGGGAATTTCGGGCATACTTATATCTGAAACGTCTTTAGTTAAAAGTTCACAAAAAGAGAACTTTTAAGGAATAACCCTATCTTTGCAATGAAAGTTCACTTAATCCGAAAGGAGAGCATCGAAACTTATTCGGTGCGACATGCGCCTTCCAGGCGATCATTCAATGAATGGCTATTGAAGATAAAATATGCAGACTGGAAAATTCCAGAAGATATACAGATGACTTTTGGCGCTACCGACCTGCTGGGCAATAGCAGCAACCGCGTTATTTTCAATATCGGCGGAAATAACTATCGGATGATCTGCAAGTATTGGTTCGGAAAAACAAAAGTGCACCTGTACATTAAATGGATCGGCTCCCATGCAGAGTATGATGCGCTATGCAAAGATGGCCGCCAATATACCATTGACAGCTTTTAACTATATTCTTATGCCCGCACTTAAATACACGGTAATTAAAAATAAAACACAGTATAATCAATACTGTAAAAAGCTCGAGCATCTTTTGGATGCCGATGCTAAAACCAAATCTATACAAGATGAAATAGAACTTCTAACCTTGCTCATAGAAAAATGGGATGCAGACCATAATACTTTTAATACGATCGACCCTGTTCAACTGCTGCATTCCCTCCTGGCCGATCATAACATGAAAGCCAGGGACCTGGCAGACATCCTGAAAGTGAGCAAAGGCTATGTATCAGACATCTTACACTATAAAAAAGGGTTATCAAAAGATGTGATCCGCAAACTCGCAAACCGGTTTAAGATTTCACAGGAAGCATTTAACCGGCCTTATAAACTAATCGATCAAACAAATACGACCGTGCGAAGCACGAAGCGCAAAGCATTTAAACCTTCAACAAAAAAAAGTCCCATCTTTCGATGAGACTTTCCATATCATCATACATCATTCTTAATATACCATCAGCTTCTCCGCGGTTATCTTACCCTCTGCTTCTATTCGTACAATATACAATCCCTGCTTCTGGCCTGCCAGGCTAACAGGTGCTGGCGCAGTGGCGCTTACGACGTAACGGCCTTTCAGCAACTGCCTGCCATTGTAATCAGAAATGGTAACAGTAACCTGCTGCGGAGCAACAGACGTTGAACGCAGATAAGTAATACCATGCCCGGGATTCGGGCTAAGCGTGTACAGGTTGGCGCCATCGCCGATCTTGATGAGCACTATCGGGGAATAACGGAACTGTCCGTCCTGGTCTATCATCATCAAACGGTATTGTGAACTGCCCTGTACAGGCATATCGTCCGTAAACTGGTACTGCAGCGTTTGCGCAGAGTTGACAGACGCGGCAACCTTGCCGACGTTTGTCCATGAACCGCCACTCACGAGGCGCTGCACCACAAACTCTTTGGTGTTGATTTCCCGGGCAGTGCTCCATTGCAACAGCACTTTATGATGGACCTTGTTGTATGCACCTGTAAAGCGCAACAGCGTTACGGGCAATGCAAGGTCATTCCTGAAATACCATATAGGAGCAGTCACCGCCCGGTTACCATCTTCTTGTGTAATTACCAGGTAATAATACCAGGTGCTGTTGTCGGGTTGCACGTTCTCAGGATCGCTGGCATTGAAAGTAAATCCTGAAACGTTGCTGTATGTTTTGATAGGTGCAACCGGCGTTGAACCGCCAAGAGCACCGCCCCACAACTCGATGGACGTTACTGCTTCGGCATCGGGATCGGTAATGGTAAGCGAAAGCGTGGGCGCGCCGGTGTTGGATACTTCGCTTCCAATGGGGTTGGCGCCGTTACGCAAGTCTACCCTTAAGTTGCAATCCTGTGAAGCATAGTAACGCATGGAACGAATACCTTCCAGCAAGGATTCACGGTTCTTTGCAGATGCCAGCACCACCATGCGGTTGGTGTTGGCCGTACCAAAGGTCATGTTGTGGTTATCCTGGTCCATCTGCGGCGCAAGGCGGAAGCCCCTCGCCAGCATGGTGCGGTAATAAGACAAATATGCCAGCGAAGACGGAAAGTCGTTATACGTAGTAGACGTAGAAAAAGCAGGGCCGCTCTCGATGGCCACACCTACGATGGCCGCGTCCGCGGCTTCGTTATACGTCGACGAAAGGTTTCCGTAATCGCTGCTGCTGGGATGCGCAAGCGTTGCAAAAGCGCCGCTGCGCGCATTGATGATGTTCCACAATGCGGAGTAATCGTTCTTCGGTACAAAGATGTCGTAGTTGCCGGGCTCCCATCCAAGCAGGTCATCATCGAAACCATATACCAGTACGTGGCCTCCGCCGGAGATCACGCCCCATTCCATTCCCCACAGCGTAACAAGGGTATTGCCGCCGGGACCCGGAACAAGGTTCATGGAGTTAGCTTCTGCAAACCCGAGCGCATAGTCAGGATAGTTCATGCCGGCGCCGAGGTGATTGTGCTCGGATATACCGAGGAAGTCCATGCACAATGCATCGCGTGCAAAAGCATAATCCTCGTCAGGCGTATTGGACAGGTTATCCTTATTACCGTCCGAATAAGAAGAATGCGCATGCAGGTTACCAAACAGGTATGTATAACCGGACACCGGATCGAAAGGTATGCCCGTTACCTGCACACCCGAAGAATAATTGCCGCCCTTGCGCGTGAACACTTTAAAATAGTATACCGTGCCGTTGGTCAACCCTGTTACTGTTACTCCTGCTCCCGTACCGCGGTAAACGATTTGCTCGCCGCCGGTATAGTTGGAACTAGCAGGACCGGTAAAGCTGGATCCGGGCGTAGAGATTGGAGCCGTTGAAGCCACCACGACCACCTCGTCGAGACAAGCAGCTGCGGGCAGTGTCCAGCTTACATTCACCAATGCGTTGCCTGCATTTGCCGAAAGGCCCGTTACATTTACCGGGTCTGTGCAAAGCGTGGTAAAGTTGCCCGTAAGCGCGGGCGAAAGATAACAGGGGCCGGTATTGCTGTATTCGTACAGCGCAAAGTGATAGGTAGTGTTTTGTGTAAGGCCTGAATAGGCAAAGCCCGATGCGGCGCCATTGTATATTACCGTATTGCCGGTTCCGATCTGTGTTCCCTGCGGGTATGCGACACTGTTATAGATGGTGGCATCAACGGGTGCGCCCGCCCTTGCAATTACCAAAATGTTATCGCCGCTTCCACGCGTCCACGAAAGGTCCATGGACGTGCCGCTCACGTTCGTTGCGTTCAGGTTGCTGGCCTGGGTTGAAGGAGCCGTACAAGGCGGTGGCGAATTGGTGGCAATGCTGCCAGTAAGCGGGCTGGTAATGTTATAGCAATTAGTGGCGGAACTATTGGAGAAGACATAGAAATAATAAGTAGTAGAAGGCGTAAGGCCGCTGGCCGTGAAGTTGGTGCCAGTAATGGAGACTACCTGTGCATTGCCGATCACATCATCTACTGCATACACGGTACCGCTAACCGGCATTTCAGTAAGCGAAGATGAAGTGGAAATGAGCACGAGATATGCATCGGCGGCGGTAGTGCCCGGCAATGCCGCTGTAAAGCTTCCATCGATGGATTGCAATGCCGGTGTAAGGTTCAGGCTTGTTGGCTGGTTGGTAGGTGGCGTACAACCGAGCGTTATCGAAAATTCATCGATGCCCAATCCATCCTCCGCGCCGGTAACGTCGAAATCGGTCCAGCGTATTGCAAAGTTGGCTCCGTTAGGGATGCTGATGCCATTGATGGTATACGTGATGGTTACCTGGTTGGCGGCTAAATTACCATCGAGCGCGCCTGCCGTTCCGGAACTCACAGGTGCGATAAAATCAAGTCCATCCACATGCACAAATGTGCCTGAGGTAATGGAGTTGTTATTAATGCTGTATTGAAAATCCAGGCGGTCGTTCCGGCCGGTTGTACCAAGCCTCCATTGTTCTCCAGTATAAGTAATGGTGAGCGAAGTAACGGTTGCGCCGGTATTGTTGGTGAACAAAGCTCCGATGATCGGTATCAGGTTACTTGAACGCAATCCGCCGAAGGCACGCTCGGAATCCGTGCCTGTTCCAAAACTGTAAGTATTGCCCGCATTCGATCCTCCATCTCCTGCTGCATAAGTGGTGTTGGCATTGGCGCCGCTTTCAGAAAAAACCCAGCCGATAGGAGTAGTGCTGCTGGTGCCAGATGTTGCGAGGGTATTGAAGTCCTGCGAATAAGAACCGGTAAAGGAAATGGTGGCTACATCTTCGGAAGTGATATTCATCGAAGCGTCAGCGGTTGATATGGTGTAAGGCGCGGTGGCTGTTTGCAGGCTTACCGTTACTGTTTCCACGCCTTCTGCCAGCGCATCGTCCAGCACGTCTACCGGTATTTGTGCGGTTAGCTGGCCAGCCAACACGGTAACGGTACCACTAAGGGCTGTATAATCAGAACCAGCCGTGGCGGTGCCTCCTACATTATAAGTAACTACCACGTCAGATGCCGATGTGGACGACAGCGTAACTGTAAATGCTCCATCGGTATTAGGCTCCGCGGCGTTGGTTGTAGTGGAAACGGATACCGTGGTAGTGGCAGCACTGCCGGGTGTAAGAGTAAGATCATCTATGGAAAGACCATCATCGCCGCCGCTGGCATCGAAGCTGGTCCAGCGGATATAAACGGTTGCCCCGTTTGCAATGTTCAATCCAGTTATAGTAAAAGAAATGGCCGTACGGTTACCCGCGGCATTGCCATCGAGCGCGCCGGTAGTGGTGGTATTGGGCGAAGAAAAATCGAGGCTGTTTACATCGATCCACGTACCGTTGTTGATAGCAGTAGCGTCGAGGCTGTACTGGAAATCGATCCGGTCTGCCCGGCCTGCCGAGCCCAGCCTCCATTGCTCACCCGTATAGCTTATCAATAGTGAAGTGATCGCAGAGCCGGTATTGTTGGTAAAGCCAGCGCCAATGGTAGGTACAAGCGATCCTGATTGCAATCCGCCGAAAGCCCTGTCGGAGCTTGCCGTAGTGCCATAGCTATATGTATTACCGGTAGCCAGCCCACCGTTGTCGGCGGCATAAGTGGTATTGGCGTTGGTGCCGGTTTCTACAAAAAACCAGCCTACCGGGAGGGTGGTATTGGCCGTTCCGGAATTGGCCAACGAATCAAAATTCTGGGTATAAGCTCCGCCGAGGAGGGATACGGTTTGTCCAAAAGAAAGTATGCTCGCACACAGCAGAACAACGAGTAAAAATCCTCTTTTCACAGTATAGTTTTTGGAGTGATAAATGGGCTGGCAAATTAGGGGTTTTCGCCTAGAAAGCGGGCAAAAACGGCGTCAATAAATTATTAGGGGAAGAATACTTATCCAACGTTAATTCTACGTTCGTGCTTGGTTTTTACAACAGCGTGGCCTCGCTTCACCGGGAGGCGCCCCGGCCTGATGTTGGTTTTGCTTTTTTAAAGTGCAAACCCTATTACCACTACCAAGGTTGCGCGTTCAGGGTGCCGCCGCACTTGCATGCAACGTTTGTTTCAGCCCCTGTGTCAAGCCCTAAACGCATTGCCATGTCCAGACTAGCTTTCCTTTCCGTTATCACAATCCTGGTGATCAACGCATCCTGCACAAAAAATAATTGCCGCGAAGATTGTTCAGAGCAATCCCTGATCAACAATTGGACATTTGTAAGATCCTATATGGATATAGGCAATGGCACCGGCAGCTGGCATCCCGCACCGCCGGACCAATTCATGCAATTCAATGCAGATGGCAGCTTCAGCTCCAATGTTATGCCCTTTGAACATTACAACCGTTACCAGGTATTGAACGATTCCACCATCAGGTTTTTTGAAACACCCGCGCATTTTAACGATCTGCAATATGGTTTGGATTGCGAAGGGCTCATGATGAACCCGCTGTGCTTCGAAAAATGTGAGTTCCGGTTTGAGCGCAGGTAAAGCGCAGCCGTTCATTTCATAGCTCCGCCCACATACGCACCAGATTACTGTATACCTGCATTAGCAGCAAGTGCTCGGTACTGCCGGGTTGCGCATTGCCAATGGCATCGGTAGTAGCTTTTAACTGGAACAGCAGTTCGCGCTGCTCGGGGTTTTTCACAGCACACTGCATCCAGGTTACCGCGGCAACGCGGTGCCCTGCCGATACCTGGTTTACACCATGCAGCCTGGTAGTGGGATAAATGATCGCATCGCCCCGCTGCAGTTTATAGTTCACGTATCCTCCCGGCGAATGTATCACCAGCTCACCGCCCTCGTATTCCGCAGGATTGTTTAGAAAAACGGTAATGCTTGCATCCACCCTTATGGTAAATTCATCGCCCATGAGCGGGCTATCGGTATGCCAGCCGTAGTGCATGCCCTTTTCATATTTGCTGATGATGGGTGGCAGGATCCTTACAGGCATGATGGCTTGCTGCACCAACGCGTTGGATAAAATTGCCCTTGCTATCAACTGCTGCAGCTCAGGATGAGCGGCATGCGCCTCCTTAGACACCTGCAGGTTATTTTTTACCTGCTGCGCAGGGCCGGTGGCGGTCGACTTGCCATCGACAAACTGAAGCGAAGGCAACAAACCGTCCGCCTGTTGTAAAACTTCGGGTGAAAGCAAACCAGGAATGTGCAGCAGCATTTGAGGCAATTGCATAAACAGAAAAGTTTCGTAACCGAAAGATAACCTATAAATTATTTAGTAATTATCTTCAAGTCAAAATAACTAATTGCCAATCCTGTCATAATCCGATAAGCTGCAACATATGCCAAAGAAATTCCTGCAGGCTGGCTGGCGCAATCTACTTATGGCCAATTACGTGACAGATGCTTCTTTGTTGAAACAATATGTACCGGCGGGAACTGAACTCGACGATTTCAACGGCAGGTATTATATAAGCCTGGTAGGTTTCTTATTTATGGATACGAAAGTGCTTGGCGTGGGCTTTCCTTTTCATCGCACTTTTGAGGAAGTGAACTTAAGGTTTTACGTAAAATATAAAGAACAGACACAATGGAAGAGAGGTGTGGTGTTTGTTAAAGAAATCGTGCCGCTACGGCTTATCAGCCTTATTGCAAACAGGCTGTACGGCGAAAAATACGTTAGCCTTCCCATGCGCCATTATTGGATGGAGCGGGCAAACAATACGATAGCAGTGGAATATTACTGGAGAGTGAACAACAACTGGAACTACTTAAAAGCCATTGCCGGCAAAGAGCCAATTGTATACACAGAGGGAAGTGAAGAAAATTTTATTACAGAACATTACTGGGGTTATACCTGCCGTCGCAATAATGGGACAAGCGAGTACCAGGTAACCCATCCGCAATGGCGCATCCATCCCGTTCATTCGTATGATATCCATTGCAGCATCGCTGAATTATATGGAAAGGAGTTTGAAGCCACACTTCAACAGCCGCCGCGTTCAGTTTTTCTTGCAGAAGGATCGGAAATTTGCGTTATGCGTGGCAAACGCATTTGACGCAGCTAATGACTTAAAGACTCTGACTCAATCGCCAATACCATCTATGCCCTAAATTTGCGCACTTTAATATGTCCCCATTAACTGACCTTGGCCGCTACCTGCTGATGCTGAAAGGAATGTTCTCCAGGCCGGAGAACCCTAAGGAATATTGGAAGGAGCTGATGCAACAATGTGCTGAAATAGGCATTGGCTCACTCGGCATCGTCAGTATCATCTCTATTTTTATCGGGGCGGTATCTACCGTTCAAACAGCTTATCAATTGGTAAGCCCCCTGCTTCCCAAATATGTCATTGGGCAAATAGTGCGGGAAGGCATGCTGCTGGAATTTGCGCCTACCCTCGTGTGCATCGTGCTGGCCGGCGTAGTAGGCAGTAAAATAACCAGCGAGCTTGGTAACATGCGCGTGTCCGAACAAATAGATGCGCTGGAAATTATGGGCATGAACACCAAGGCCTACCTGGTGCTGCCGAAAATACTGGCCGCATTGCTGATGATACCGACACTGATCGTGATATCCGCGGGCCTTGGCATCTGGGGTGGCCGGGTGGTGGGTGACCTGGCCGGCATCATTTCTCCGCAGGAATACGATTTCGGATTGATGGAAGCCTTCAATTCGTTCAGCGTTTACTTCATGATCATAAAAGCTTATGTGTTTTCTTTTATTATTTCCAGCGTGGCGGCTTATTTCGGATATTATGTCAAGGGTGGCGCACTGGAAATCGGGCGGTCGGGTACAAAATCGGTGGTCGTTTGCTGTATTGCCATTTTGCTGTCAGATTATGTGCTTACGCTGCTATTGCTGGCGCAATAAAGTCCGTTAGGTTATCCTAGTAGCCTCATCAATAACTTACTATTAACGGTATATCGCATTTCTTGGTATCATACTTGGTGGCGCATTACTATGCTGGGCGATCTGCAAATATTTGAAACATACATGGCAAGTGAGGCCTTCAAAAGTCTCCCGGAGCATGAGCGGGAAGAATTCATCGCGTCCTATAATAACTTCCTGGAAGAAGAGATGGATATTGCCCTGCAACAGGCCAAGCTTCACCTTCAACAAAAGAATATCAGCGAGCTTTTTATCAAAATGTACGGCCACCTCGACCGCGACTCCCTGCTCCAAAAAGATGCCGAGTGGAATAAAACCTTTGGGTTCTGCCCACTGGCCGTATTACAGTCGCTATAATTCCCCACCTGCCGCTATTATGGGCAAAATCAGAAACAATTCTGCTTCTTGCAGTTATAAGGTTCAGGCTGAAAAATCCGGTCTGCGTTTTGTGGAGGTATACTGAACTTAGTTTTCATTTTTATTAAACGTTTTCTGTGGGAATGGAAAGGGAAAAAAGCCAGTTTTCGCGTGAACTGCTTCAGATGATGAGGGATGAAGAACGGGAAAAATTCCTATCTGCCCTGAAAAATGGCGCTTCCTGGGGCCAACTGTTTCAGATCAGGAGTAATATCAGGAAGCTTAACGATATGATCGAAGCTGCTGAACACCCTGAAAATTCAGAGGATAACCCCGGAAAAGACGAGGGGGGACGCAATTCCAATGAGAGCCCCCGCTATTCACCGAATGGATAGGTTTCAGGCATCTTATGCGTATCTGCATACACATCCAAAGGGTGCAAGGCCTTAGTCTCATCAAGATAAATGAAGGCATCGTAGCGCGCCGGCATTAAGCTCGGTACATAATTCCCATATTGCTCAAACCTTGGATTATACACTACCCCGATAGCGCGGTGACCGATCGGTTCCTTAAATACCAGCTCCTTTTTCAACGCATCCATCAGGAACAATGCATCGCCGCTTCCTGTTTCATGCACCAGGTTTTCCCAGCTTCCCGTTATGGCTTCCGGCACCTCCATTATTTGGATAGGCTTTCCCCAACCTTCTCCTGCTATAACACTGCCCTTATACGAGCCGAAGCCTACCAATACCACCTGGTCGTCGCCAAATTGTTTACGCGCCAGTTCCCCGATATTGTACATACCGTCAGCGGCCATATCGGTGGCCCGCGCATCGCCGATATGCGTGTTGTGTTCCCAAACAATCACTTTCGAATGCCGTCCATGAAAGCGCAACAGCCTTTCCAGCGTTTCCTGCATATGCTTATCGCGAATGTTCCATGATGCGGCGCCGCCTTCGAGCATGGAACGATAGTATTTTTCAGCGTTCACCGCAATCAATGCATTTTGCTCCGCGCTGAACGCTGCTTCCTCGTCATGATCGTAGTTGGACATGCGCAAGCGAATGTCCGTAAGCATGCTGATGACCTCCTGTTCGCAACTATCGGCAACCAGCCGCGCGGCGCGTGCATAGGACCGGCCTTCATCCCTGCTGTAAGGTTCAAAGCAATGGAATGCCTCGTCTGCCGCGGGCAGCAATCCCGGATCTACTTTTTGAAGGTATTGCCGCACTTCATGCAATGAATCCCAAAGGCTGTAGACATCCAGTCCATAAAAACCTATGCGCTGGCGCCGCGGCAAGGCCTCATTGTGCTGATGCAGCCATTCCGTCAATGCAATGATCTCCCAGTTAGCCCACATCCAGGTTGGCCAGCGGTTGAATTGCTTTATTACATCGAGGGCTTTTTGTGCCTCCGGTTCATAATGTTTTATGTAACGGTTGATGCGGTAGCAATCAGGCCAATCGCCTTCGACTGCTATGAATTGAAATCCCTTTTCCTTGATCAATCTTTTGGTGATCCGGCTCCGCCAGGTATAATATTCGTGCGTGCCATGCGATGCTTCGCCGAGCATAACGATGCGCGCATCACCGATCCTGTCCATCAACGGGTCAAGGTCTTGTGTAGCACGTAATGGCAGTGCGTGCTGTTTTAAAAATTGCACAGCCTGCTGTTCAACAGCGGAGGTCATAACATTGCAAAGTAAAATTATATGCCACGCACATCCGAAGCGCGACGTTTTGGGGATGGAATGAGTTTTGAATCTTTCCAAGCAAGCAATGAAGAAAAAACCGAACACATCGCTTGAGCGTACCGACCTGTTTGCTGGAGTTTTTTTGAACTCCGCTGTCAACTGCATCGTGGTTATGGATGACGAGGGTTATATTCAAAAGATCAATGAAGCCTTCAAGACCACCTTCGGTTACTCCGATAATGATCTCATCGGAAAACATACGCGTGTTCTATTTACCGAGCATGACCAGAAGGCGCAAAGGCCGGAAATGGAATTGATACTGGTGAAGAAGCAGGGGTTTTCGACGGACCATAATTACACGATGCACAAAAAAGGCCATCGTATTTGGGTAAGCGGCGAGTCGATATGGATAGAAAGCCCGGAGTATGGCAACTGCATCGTCAAGATCATTCAGAATATCCACGCGCAAAAATTACAGGAAAAATTTCTGACAGAGGCCAATGAGTTTTCTCATACTATCCTGGAAAGCATAGAGGACGCATTGCTGGTAGTAAAGTCCGATTTGATGATACTTAGGGCCAACCAGGCATTTTACCGCATGTTCGACCTGGCGCCGGGCACACTGGAAGGCACTTATCTTTCTGAAGGCGACCATATATTGAACACGAATTTCAAGCTGCAGCAAAAGCTTGAAAACATAGAAGACACCATACAGCTCGCAAAGGAATTGGAATGGACCATTCCCGGCGGCGAAAAACGCATATTGCAATTGCGGTCCACCTTCCTGCACGAGCCACGCGGCGAAGAGAAAAGGATCTTACTGCTCTTTCACGACATTACCGAACAAAAAGCAACCGAACAGCAGCGCGAAGACCTGTTGAACCTTGTATCGCACGAACTAAGAAACCCCATGTCTAACCTGGCGCTGGTACTGGAACTGCTTCCAGACTCGATTGCGAACAACAACACGCGGGAAATAGAAGAATACCTTAGCAAGGCCCATGTAAACCTTAAACGATTGAAGCAGGTAATAGAGGAGTTGCACGACTCAACACGCGCCGCAACCGGCCATCTTACAATACGCAAAACCACTTTTCACCTTCCTGAATTGATCAGCGAAGCGGTAGACACCGTAAGGCTCTTGTATCCCAAGCACACCATCATTTATTCCGCACTTCCCGACCTTACCATTCGTGCAGACAGGTTCAGGCTGATACAGGTGCTGAATAATTATCTTACGAATGCCATCAAATATTCAGCCGGACCAGAACCCATCAAGCTGGAAGCTTCCGCTGAGGACGGTGAACTCGTGGTCTCCATTACCGATGCAGGTCCCGGTATTCCATCCGATCAACTGCCCCACGTATTCAATAAATACTACCGCGGACAAAGCGCTGCTAAAGTGGAGGGCCTCGGATTAGGCTTGTATGTGTGCAAAGAAATAATTACTGCGCATGGCGGCCGCACCTGGGCAACCAGCGAGCAAGGCAAGGGCAGCAGCTTCTCGTTTTCGCTGCCGCTTGCCAATTAACCATCGGCCAGGCCTTAGCTTTGTTCCCGGATTATGGATTACAAACAGGAGTTACAAAAATTTATAAGCAGCCAGTACTTATATGCGGGATTACGCATAACCGCCGGCGTTATCATTCCCGCATTGGTACTGAACCAGTATGGGCTGTTGCCGACCATGATGGGCATTCCGCTCGGCGTCTTATTCGTTAGCCTGGCAGACAGTCCCGGCCCCATCAGCAATCGTCGCAACGCCATGATGACAAGCATAGCATTCAATTTTATGGCAGTGGTGGTGGCCGGTTATAGCAGCGTCAGCCCTTTTATGATCTGCATGGAGATCATCGTGTTCGGGATGTTTTTTTCATTGATAGCAGTGTATGGCAACCGCGCAAACTCCATCGGGCTGATGGCGCTCATCGTTTTTATCCTTAACATCGACCGCACGCATCATTCCACTCCTTTGCTGCAAGGCATGTATATTACCATTGGCGGGGCGTGGTACGCATTATTAAGCCTTACCCTCAACACATTAAGGCCGTACCGGCCCATACAGCAATTACTGGGTGAATGCATCATGGAAACCGCCGCTTACCTGCGCACCCGCTCGCTGTTTTACAGCAAAACGCGAGATGAAGAAAATATTTTTAAAGAATTGATGCAGCACCAGGTGAACATTCACAATCACCATGATGCACTGCGCGAAATGCTCTTCACCACCCGCCGCATTTTGTCCGAGTCAACGCGCAAGGGCCGCGTGCTGATGATGTCGTTTCTCGATAGCATCGACCTGCTGGAAAGGATCATGACGTCGCAGCAAGATTATACTTTGATGCACATGGAATTCGACGAGACCGGGATCTTAGATGAGCTAAAAGATAATATCACTGTGCTGGCCAACGAGCTGCACCATATCGGCCTCGCCATCCAGGGCGGCTATGCATACAAGTCTGCCAGCGACCTCGATAACCGCCTGCAACAAAGCATGGAAGCTTTTGCCGCTTTGAGAAAAACTTATCTGAAAGCAGACAATATCGAAGGCTTCATTAGCCTGCGGCATATATTGTACAGCCTCGAAGACATTACCGGCCGTATCAAACGCCTGCAGGCTTATACCACGTACGATTCCCGCATCAGCAAACAATATACAAGCGATGTGGAGGTTGAAAAGTTCGTTGCGCCGCAGGAGTTCGATATCAATTTGCTTACGGACAATCTTTCATTACAATCCGGCACGTTCCGTCACGCCGTGCGATTGACCGCCGCACTGCTGGCAGGCTACATCGTTTCATTATTATTTCCATTGGGACACGGGTATTGGATATTGCTTACCATTGCCGTGATCATGAAACCTGCCTATAGCATTACCCGCAGGCGCAACGTGCAACGGCTTACCGGAACATTCATCGGCGCAGCCGTAGGTTTTATCATATTGCTGCTGGTAAAAAACAATACCGCGCTGTTCTTCATTATGCTGGTGACCATGGTTACTTCGTACAGCCTGCTGAAACTGGAATACACCGCCAGCAGCGCGGCGCTCACCGTTGCTGTTTTACTGATGTTCTATTTTGTTACGCCTTCTGACCTCAACTCCATTCTTATCGATCGCATGATAGATACAGCCATCGGCTCCGCGCTCGCTTATATTGTTTCAACTTTTGTATTACCTGCATGGGAATATGAACAAATCGAGCAATTCATACGGAAGGCCATCGAAGCAAACCGCCATTATTTTTTAACGGTAGCGCAATCGTTCACCGGCGCTGCCGCAGACGTTACCAGCTTTAAAATGGCCCGGAAGGAAGCTTTTGTGGCGTTGGCCAACCTGTCAGACATCTTTCAGCGAATGCTCTCAGAGCCCAGTAGCCAACGGCCTCACCTGCCGCAGTACCACCAGTTTGTCACTACCAGCCATACACTTACTTCACACATAGCGTCTTTGTCTTATTACGCTGCGCGTTTCGGCAGTACTTATGCGCAGGAAGCCTTTCGTCCAATGGTGAATGAAGTTTCCCGGCGTTTTAACCTTGCGCTGGCGGCCATGGATAACGTAAATGGGCAACCGTCGGACACCGGCCGCCTGCCCATACATAAAAAAGTGCAACAATTGCTGGCACAGCGTAAAAAAGATATAACAGAAGGTATTGAAAGCGATGTGCAAACTGTGCGCAGGACATTGTCGGACCTTAAAACCATTACCGACCAATTCCAGTTAATACATGCTACCTTGGCGGACCAGGCTAAAGTATTGAACAAAATAAAGAATGATTAATTGCTGATCAATACAACCACTTTTCCAGTTCATTCGTGAGGCAGTCTACCAGGCTGGAATGCCCTTCGGGCAGGCTTGTCCAGTCGTTAGGGTTTCTCCACAGCAGCAATACGCCGGGGAATTTATTCTTGTTACCCACAAATTTTTTTAAGGTTGCCTGGTAGAAATTATTGTTTACTTTTTGAACGTCATACATCGCTACTTCCTGGGTTTCGGGGGCAGGGGAACATAACACGGTCATAACTTTAGAATTTCGAATTCATTAATCTAATTGAGTCCGGCCTTTTTACTATTTTGATCGTCACCAAAAAAATATTGCACAATCTTATGCAGCGGATCTGCAGTATGCTCTCGCATGTAAGTAAGAATATTTTCCACGGTAATAGCCGCCTGTTCTCTCGTCATTCCCGTGTTAGACATTATCAGGAAGATAATATCACTCACCGAGGTCCTGCTTATATCTGCTTTCTTTCTCACAACAACTCCTTTTACCGGTATAAAGAGAAAAACAATGCCAAATCGATATGGCATCAATAAAACCTGTTAACTATCGTTCAGATATAACAGCAGGTGTGGGAAGTGACGAATTTATTCATCAATCCGAGGTTGGATTTCTACAGTGAAGCCGCTTTAATGCACCTTATGGTTGTGCTTTTCTATCTCGGAAATAATGGTTTCGAGGAAAACGGGCGGAACAGGATCGCGAGAAACCTGCAAGAAGCCGTCGTCCCGGTCTTCCAATACAATAGACGAAGGAATATCGCTGCGCGACTTAGTGGTAAGCACTGTAATATGATACTCTGTCCCGGAAGGATGCTGGAAATGATGCACGTTGGCACAAAAGAAGTACCCTTCATAAACAAAGCCGATCATGAAATTTTTGTTCATAATTGATGCTTGGAATAACGATACTTGCTCTATGGAATCGGGAAGGTTTGAGAGAATGCAAAAATAAAAGAAGCCGGCGCGAAGCCGGCATAAATACTGTCAGATAACCAGAAGTTAACAAGGACAAATTGTGCTGTCATACCACCACGTTCACCATCTTGTTTTTTACATAAATAATTTTTTTAGGAGGCTTTCCTTCCAGCCATTTCTGCACCACTGCGTTCGATAACACTATTTGTTCCACTTCGGGCTGCGAAAGCTCCAGGCCCATATTGATCTGTGTCCTTAACTTCCCATTAATGGACACAGGGTAATCCTTGCTGCTTTCTACAAGATATTGTTCGGAATAGCGCGGATACGATGCGTCCAGGATAGAATCCGTGTGGCCAAGCTGATGCCACAGTTCCTCGGTCACATGCGGCGCAAAGGGATTCAATAATATCAGCAGCGGCTCCAGCACGGCGAGCTTATGGCATCCCAGGTCGGTAAGCTCGTTTACGCAAACCATAAAGGCGCTTACCGCGGTATTCAGCGAAAACCGTTCAGTATCCTCCTCTACCTTTTTAATGGTGCGGTGCAATACCTTGAGCTCAGCGGCCGTAGGGGCATCATCGTTCCATACCTTGCCCTTCTGCTCATCGTAAAACAGGCGCCAGCATTTCCTGATAAAGCGGTACACGCCTTCGATGCCCTTGGTATCCCATGGCTTGCTCATTTCGATAGGGCCCAGGAACATTTCGTACATACGAAAAGTATCTGCGCCGTATTTGGCAACCACATCATCCGGGTTTACCACGTTGAAATAGCGCTTGCTCATTTTCTCCAGCCGGGTACCGCAAATAAATACTTGTCCTGCTTCATAAATAAATTCCGCGTTCTCATATTCTGCCCGCCATTTTCTGAACCGCTCCACGTCCAGCTCTACTCCATTCACCATCGATACGTCTACGTGCAGCTCATCGGTTTCATATTTATCCTTCAATCCCGCCGATACAAAACGGTTAGTATTGCGTATGCGATACACTAATCTCGAGTCCCCTCCTATCTTTCCCTGGTTGATGAGTTTCTTAAAAGGCTCTTCAAAATTCAGGTAACCGAGGTCGTACAAAACTTTTATCCAAAGCCTTGCATACAACAAATGCGCAACGGCGTGCTCGGCGCCGCCGATGTACACGTCAACCTGGCCCCAGTAATCCAATGCCTTGCGGTCGGCAAAAACGGTATCGTTGTGCGGGTCCGTATAACGCAGGAAGTACCAGGCCGCGCCTGCGTGGGTGGGCATGGTGTTCGTGTCTCTTTTCTCACGGTCGCTGATGTGTACCCATTCTGTCACATTAGCCAGCGGTCCCTCGCCGGTGCCGCTCGGCTTAAAATCGTCTGAAGGCGGCAGTTCCAATGGAAGGTCTTTCAATTCCATGGGGTAAGGGATATCGTCGCGGTATATTACAGGAAATGGCTCTCCCCAATAGCGTTGGCGGCTCCAGCCCGCATCTCTCATTTTATAGTTCACCTGCTGCTTGCCGATGCCCATGTCCTCTACTTTCTTAATAACTGCGCCGATAGCATCGCGCATGACCATGCCGTTCAGGAAATCGCTGTTTTGCAAAACGGCATCCTTCGTAGGATTAGCCTCTTCGCCATTATAATGATCTCCGATGATATTGGTGATAGGAATATTGAAGTGCTTCGCGAATTTATGGTCGCGTTCGTCTCCGCAGGGCACGCCCATAATGGCCCCGGTGCCATATCCTGCCAGCACATATTCGCTTATCCAGATGGGGATCTCCCTGCCATTGAGCGGATTTACCGCGTACGAGCCGGTGAAACAACCCGTGATCTTTTTTACTTCGGCCATGCGTTCCAGGTCCGAGCGGCTTTGTACATACTGCAGGTACCGGTCTGCTTCTTCCTGCTGTGCGGCCGATATAATATGCTGCACCATTTCATGCTCCGGCGCCACTACCATAAAATCAACCCCGAAAATGGTGTCGGGCCTGGTAGTGAACACGCGCATGCTGGTAACGATATTTTGTTCGCTCTTTACAGGAAAATCAATTTCCGCTCCCAGGCTCTTTCCGATCCAGTTGCGTTGAATTTCCTTAAGCGATTCACTGAAGTCTATTGCTTCCAATCCGCTCAGCAGCCGCTCCGCATATTCTGTAATGCGCAGGCTCCATTGGCGCATTTTTCGTTTTACCACGGGAAATCCGCCGCGCTCGCTTACGCCATTCACCACTTCATCGTTTGCCAGCACCGTGCCCAGGCCCTCGCACCAGTTAACGTCGGTATAGGCCAGGTAGGCAAGGCGGTATTCCATTAATATGAGCTGCTTTGTTCTTTCATCAAAGGATTTCCATTCAGCGGCGGTAAAAGTTGCCGAGCCGCCGCCTGGCACCTGGAACTTAGCATTCGGCGTTTCGTAATTGGCATTGCCTTCCTTTTCAAATATGCTAACCAGCACGGATATGCGCTCTGCCTGTTGTTTCTTCCGGTTGAACCAGCTATCGAACAATTGCAGGAATATCCATTGCGTCCATTTATAATACGAGGGATTGCAAGTGCGCACTTCCCTGCTCCAGTCGTAGCTGAAGCCGATATTGTCCAGCTGCCTGCGGAACGTGCGGATATTTTCTTCGGTAGATGTGGCGGGATGCACGCCATGATCGATTGCGTATTGCTCCGCGGGAAGCCCGAAAGCATCGTAACCCATCGGGTGCAATACATTAAAGCCCTTCAGGCGTTTGAATCGGGCATAAATATCACTGGCCACGTATCCCAACGGATGCCCTACATGCAATCCGGCCCCGCTTGGATAAGGGAACATATCCAATACGTAGCATTTTGGCTTGCTGCTATCGTTGCTAACGGTGTAAACACCGCTTTTTTTCCACTGCTCCTGCCATTTTTTTTCTATCGCGCTAAAATTGTACTCCATAAGGCGAACACAAAACTTAAAAATTAAACATAAACCTTTAGCTACGTCACGGTTTCATTGTTGACTTTTTACTTTTTCACTTTTAATTTTAAAAGGGAAATAAAAACCGGGGTAGCGCGGTAATTGTGAAAGAAGCCTTAAAACCCAGGCAAACTTTCGGCTAATCAACCGCTGTTAAAATATCAGCCTGTTGCAATCGTTAGTGGAACAACAAAAATACGGATTTGAACGTATAGACTTGTAAATCCGCTATTTTTGCCCGGTTCCTTACCCCGGTAAGGAGTGCTTCGGACTAACCCATGTAAAATTTCTCGCTTATGCCTCAACCAGGAAGATTATCCGCCCGGCGGTCGAAACCTTCTTATGCCATGGCTATCATTGGAGTAGCCTTTGTGTTACTGATATTAGGGGTCCTGGGCTGGTTGCTTATCAATGCCAATAAACTGGGCCAGCATTTCAGGGAAAGCATCGAGGTACGGGTGTACCTCCGCGAAAATATTACCAGCAAAGACAGTACTGACCTGGTGCAATACGTTGCGAGCCAACCTTATGTAAAATCCTATGAGTTCGTTACCAAGGAACAAGCCCGCCAGAAATACCTGGAAGATGGTAACCAGGACTGGACCGGGGTATTGGACAATAACCCGTTGCCGGCCAGCATCAACTTCAGGATCAACAGCGACTACGCCATTGCCGATTCGCTTCAAAAGATACGGAACACGCTGCAACAAAACCTGGCCGTAAGCGATGTGCAATACCCCCAATCGCTGGTGGCCAACCTGAATAATATCATTCAAAAACTCACCATTGTAATGCTGGTAATAGCCATTGTCATTTGCATATTGGTGATCATACTTATCGATAATACCATACGCCTTGCCATGTTCAGCAACCGGTTCCTGATAAAAACCATGCAAATGGTGGGCGCTACGCGTTGGTTCATTGCACGGCCAATGGATATGAGGGCCGTTATAAATGGCGCCATCAGCGGGCTAATCGCCATCGCGGGCATCCTGCTGTTCATATTCTTTGCGGAAAGATGGTTGCCCGAAATAAAAGCCCTGCGCGACTACGGATCACTGGGCATTATGTTCCTGCTAATCATCCTGATCGGTATCGGTATTTCACTCGCCAGCACGCATCGCTCTGTGATAAAGTACCTGAAGATGAAGTTGGACGACCTGTACTAAAAGTATTATCTTGCCCCGTCAAATTTTCAACAACATGAGCGATAAGAAAGAAATGGCGGCACGTAAGTCCAGCGCGCTATTCGGTAAAGAGAATTATAAATGGATGGTAATAGGCCTGGTGATCATTATCCTCGGCATCGTGCTGATGATCGGTGGCAAAAGCGAAGACCCCAACCAGTTTAACCCGAAAGAAGTATACAGCTTCCAACGCATAACGCTGGCGCCTATCCTGATACTGATCGGATTGGGACTTGAAATATTCGCGATTTTTCGCAGGCCCGACAAAAAATAATTAATAATTATTAATTAATAATTATTCTACTTGACCCTTTTCGAAGCAATCATCATAGCAATCGTCGAAGGCGTTACCGAATTCCTGCCCATTTCATCCACCGGGCACATGATCATTACCAGCTCATTGCTGGGCATCCACACCGATCCTTTCACCAAAACATTCGAGGTAGTCATACAACTCGGCGCCATCCTGGCGGTAGTAGTGTTGTATTGGAAAAAGTTTTTCGATTTCAAACGCTGGCAATTTTATGTAAAGCTGATAGTGGCGGTGATCCCGGCGCTGGCGCTCGGCTTTTTATTTTCGAAAGAAATCGACAGCATGCTGGAAAGCCCCACCACGGTGGCTGTGACCATGCTGCTGGGAGGCATATTCCTTTTATTCATCGACAAAGTATTCAAAGAACATCCTATCGATAAAGAAGAAGATATTTCGTTCAGGCGCGCCTTTGTAATAGGTATCTGGCAATGCCTGGCCATGATACCGGGCGTTAGCCGCAGCGCATCGTCCATTATCGGAGGCATGCAGCAAAAATTAACAAGGAGGCTGGCGGCAGAGTTTTCTTTTTTTCTCGCGGTGCCCACCATGCTTGCTGCAACGGGTTACAAGCTTATCAAGGGATATGAAAGCATACAGGCCGAGCAGGTGAAGCTGCTGGTGGTCGGCAATGTAGTGGCCTTTATTGTCGCCATACTCGCCATTAAATTTTTTATCGGCTTCCTGCAAAAGCATGGCTTCCGTTTGTTTGGCATTTATCGCATCGTTGCGGGAATTGTGTTGCTGGTGTTGATATGGCAGGGATATATAGGATAAGAGGTACTTTTAATTTTCCTAAATAACTTCTTATGGTTACCGCTCCCAAGAAAGTTGTAAACGCATGGGCTACGTACGACTGGGCTAACTCGGCTTATAACCTGGTGATCACTTCCACAATCTTTCCCACGTATTACGAGGTAGTTACCGGGGACAAGAATGATAAAACTACCGACATGGTGCGTTTCCTAGGCAGGGAGTTCGTGAATACATCGCTGTACCAATATGCACTGGCATTTGCGTTTTTGGTGGTGGCATTAATATCGCCCCTGCTTTCATCCATCGCGGACTATAAGGGCAATAAGAAGTCTTTCATGGCCTTCTTCATGGTCATGGGCAGCATGGCGTGCTCCAGCCTGTACCTGTACGACCGCTCTAACCTGGGGCTCGGCATTGCCGGCGTAATCATTGCATGCATCGGCTATTGGGCAAGCCTGGTGTTTTATAATTCCTACCTGCCAGAAATTGCGGTGCCCGAAGACAGGGACCGCATCAGCGCAAAAGGTTTTGTTTATGGTTATATCGGCAGCGTGATACTGCAGGTAATTTGTTTTTTGTTTGTAATGAAGCCCGAATGGTTCGGCATTACGGACAGTTCGTTCCCCGCGCGCCTTTCCTTTTTGCTGGTAGGCATCTGGTGGTTTCTGTTTGCATTGGTACCGTTGCGCATCCTGCCGCGCTCCGTTCCCGCCGGCACCGGTGAAAACCGCAATGTACTCACCAGCGGCTACCGCGAGTTGAAGAAAGTATGGCGGCAGGTAACGCATATGCCTACCCTAAAACGGTTCCTTGCATCATTCTTTTTCTACAACATGGGCGTGCAAACCGTCATGCTGGCCGCAACGCTGTATGGCAAAAGCGAACTGGCGCTGGAAACCGAGCAGCTTATTATTGCCATCATGCTCATTCAGCTCATTGCCATTCCCGGCGCCATCCTCATATCGAGGCTTTCAAAAAAGATCGGCAACATGCAGGCATTGATCGTATGCGTGGTGATATGGATTGGCATTTGTTACGCCGGCTACCTGCTGCCTTATAAAGGCGCCAATGAATTTTATGCACTGGCGGCGGTAGTGGGTTTTGTAATGGGCGGCATTCAATCGCTCAGCCGTTCCACTTATGCCAAGCTGATGCCTGAAACAAAAGACACCGCATCGTTCTTCAGTTTTTTTGATGTAACGGAAAAGATCGCTATCGTTATCGGTATGTTCAGCTTTGGATTTATCAATGAGCAAACCGGTTCGCAACGATCTTCGGTATTGGCCCTAATGGCTTATTTTGTGATCGGATTATTATTGCTGATATATACCTTGTCTGCTAAAAAAACTGCGAAAGCATGAAGCTGTACGCTATCAATACGGGCTATTTTAAACTGGATGGAGGCGCCATGTTCGGAGTTGTGCCCAAGAGCATCTGGACCAAATTGAACCCTTCCGACGAAAACAATCTTTGCTCCTGGGCCATGCGTTGCTTGCTGATAGAAGATGAAGGCAGCTTGATATTAGTAGACAATGGCATCGGTGATAAGCAGGACGCAAAATTCTTCGGGCATTATTATTTGCACGGAGAAGACTCGTTGGACAGTTCCCTGGCCAAATACGGTTTTCACCGCGACGATATTACAGATGTAATCCTTTCTCACCTGCACTTCGATCATTGCGGAGGTTCCATTGCAAGAGAAGGCGATAAGCTGGTGCCTGCATTTAAAAACGCGGTATACTGGAGCAACGAGCGCCACTGGAAATGGGCGACACAGCCTAATGAGCGGGAGAAGGCATCGTTCCTGAAAGAGAACATCTTGCCAATAAAAGATTCAGGCCAATTGAAAATGGTGCCGCTGCCTGAATGGAACACATCTGAATTCTCTGCCAATATTTCCATCCGCTATGTGCACGGGCATACAGATGCAATGATGCTGCCACAGGTAAGTTATAAAGACAGGACCGTAGTATTCATGGCCGATCTGCTGCCTGCTGCCGCGCACATTCCACTGCCGTACATCATGGCTTACGATATGTTCCCGCTTACCACGCTGCAGGAAAAAAAGACCTTCCTGCACGAAGCCATCGAAAACAACTACGTATTATTCTTTGAACACGATCCGCAGTACGAATGTTGCGACCTTACGCAAACCGACCGCGGAATAAGAGCGGGAAATTTCTTTAAACTTGAGGATCTCTAATAATCAATAATTATTAATTAATAATATTGATTATTACCGGACGCTGATCAATGAAGATAAAGGGTATTTCAAATTGTGATATCCCATCATGTCAACTTTAATGCTGCCTACCGAAATGCCGCTTTCGATGCGGACAGGTATGCGGTTGGCATCGTCGCTTACCCATACCGTCATTTTTTCGCCACCTTCGAACATGGTGCCTTTAATGAGCAGCGGCTTGAACTTGATGGCCTTGAACTTTCCGTACTTGGTCCTGATGGTTTCCTTGCCGAGGTAACGCATGTAAAGGTCGTAGGTTTCGTTGTCAAGGAACATGGAGAAAGGTATCTTGTCGTTTACCTTGTACTTGCTGAAATCGATATTGCGCGCATAGTAAATGGCGCTCAGCACGTCCTGCACGCAATTGGGCACGGGGAACACGCCATCGTTGGTAACCGCCGTGTTGGCTGCCTGGTTAAAGGTTACGTTCTCGTACTTCTTATAACCGCCTTCATACACGTTACGGATGAACTTGTATGGCTGCAAGGTGGCGGTATCGATATAGGTTTCGTATTTATCGCGGACCTTGAAGAAATTATCGTAAAAATTATAAGTTTTACCATCACCCACGATATGGTACACGGGCTTGTTGTTCATCCGCTCCAGGGTGGTTTTGAATGTTACTTCACCTGCGGCCACGTAAACGCCCAGGGTATAATATACCTTGAATGTAATAGATTCTCCAGCCTGGAAGGCGGTATTGCGGATGCCGCAAAAATCATCGCCTGCCGAAAGGGGAAATGACAGTAAAACCAGCCATAATACAATTACTGATCTGCTCCATTTCATCATACTCAATTTTACCTTTGTTAAAACGCCTCACAAGCATTAACCCCTATCTTTTGAAAACCCTGATACCCAAAATTAACAAACTGCCTATCAATGCGGGTATTATTAAATTTACAAGCCAGATGGTGAACGCCGCGGCAAAAATACCCACGGTGTTGCTACTGTATAATTGTACAATTTCTATTCCGGCTTTCCACCGAATACCCAGGTCGGTTAAAAAGGTAAAAGATGGGAGGATTGCCAATACCAGGAACAGGACACTTACACTTTGAAGGGTTTGCCACCAGTTAACCTCCACGCCAAACACGGTAAACAGCAGGTAATACTGCAATGCAAATACCAGGTAGCGCATTCCAGATAATGACAAAATTCTCAAAAGAATAGTTGCGTTACATTCCTCCAATACGGTTATATACCGCACAAAGTTGGGGGCCACTCCCCACCGGTGTATTAGCTTGATGAGCCACGAGAGCCTGAAATAAAATATTGTTAAAAGAACAGCCGCTGCCAGCACTCCGTAAAAAAGCATGTTCATCCACAACACGTCCGAATAAGGATCATCTACCACCGAGCCAAATGAACGCTTGAAGAACCACAATCCTATCAACCCTGCATACAATGTGATCTGCAATTGCGCCATGCTGCAAATGAGCGTGAGCGAAATGGCCTGCAAACGCTTACCTTCCTGTATATACAAAATGCGGCCAACGTATTCCCCGGTGCGGTTGGGTGTAAAGGAGGCCATGGTGCTGCCGGTAAATGTTGCCTTGAATGCTTTTAAGAAACCCAGGTGCTGCAGGTTCCGCAGAGCCAGTTGCCATTTGCGCGCTTCCAAACCCCAGTTTACCAGCATCAGGGCAAGCGCAAGCAATAACAACCATTTGAGATTGCCTGTAAAAACATGTTGCAATTGGACCATGGACACTTCCCAATCGGGTTGGCGCTGCACCTGTCGGTAAATGGAAAAAGCGAGTATTATAAAGACGATCGGGCCCAGCACATAATTGAGGATTATTTTGATATTTTTGTTTCTGAGCACCGATAACATCCTCCAAAAATAATCAAGTCCTCTTGCAAAAGCCTTCCAAAATAATTCTAGGCATAGACCCCGGTACCCTGGCGCTCGGGTTTGGACTGATCAACGTGAATGGCAAAACTATTTCGCTGGTAGATATGGGCGTTCTTAAATTAAGCGCCCGCAAAGATGCGTACGTGCGGCTCCAACTCATTCACGAAAGCATCAGGGAACTGATTATAAAGCACAAGCCGGCGTGTCTTGCCATTGAAGCGCCTTTCTTTGGAAAGAATGTGCAAAGCATGCTCAAGCTGGGGCGCGCGCAGGGCGTGGCAATTGCAACGGCCATGAGCGCCGGCCTGGAAGTATGTGAATATTCTCCCCGCAAGATCAAGCAATCCATAACAGGCAATGGCAATGCCGATAAGGAACAGGTATGGAAAATGCTGCAGCGCATGTTATATATGCCATCGCGGCCGGCCCTGTTCGATGCTACCGATGCCGTGGCCGTGGCGCTTTGCCATCACTACCAAACCCAATCGGGGCTTACGCTGGGCAGCAGCGTCAAAAAACAAAAGGGATGGGAGGCGTTTGTAAAGGAAAACCCGGGAAGAGTGAAGTGAGAAGTGTAAAAGTGAAGATGACCTTACTTTTAGCTTTAAACTTTTAAGTTTCGCAGGATCTTCTCTTGTGAAGCTTTCAATTGCTCCGACGTGAGCTTCTTTTTGCTTCTCGTAAAATTGATATCGTTCACGGAGCTTAGCGGCACCAGGTGAATATGTGCATGCGGCACTTCCAATCCTACAACGGCCAGGCCGCAACGGTTGCAGGGAAATGCGCGTTCAATGGCCCTTGCAATGGGTTTTGCAAACACCAGCATGCCCGATAAATATTCATCCGGCACATCGAACAATTTATCGATCTCGATCTTTGGAATTACCAGCGTATGACCTTCTACCAGCGGGAATATGTCCAGGAAAGCAAAAAATTGTTCGTTCTCTGCGATCTTATAGGAGGGTATTTCGCCCGCGATGATCCTGGAAAATATGGTCATACCATTACATTTAAATAGCAATGTTTTCTACAACAAACCTAAGTGTGCCTGCTGGCGCCTGCACTTCTGCCACCTCGCCCACCTGCTTACCGAGCAAGCCCTTGCCGATAGGAGACGTAACGGATATTTTACCGGCCTTGAGATCGGCCTCTTTTTCTGAAACGATCTGGTAAGTAACCTGTTTTTTGGTATTGAGGTTGGTGAGCGTAACCTTGGTAAGGATAGATACCTTGCTGGTATCGATAGTGCTTTCGTCGAGCACGCGGGCATTGGCGATAACGCCTTCCAATTGAGCGATCCTTGCTTCCAGTATTCCCTGCGATTCCTTTGCAGCATCGTATTCCGCATTCTCCTTGAGGTCTCCCTTTTCCCTTGCTTCCGCAATAGCCCTCGAGGCCGCGGGGCGGTCAACAGTCTTCATGCGTTGCAGTTCGGACCTCATATTCTCCAGCGCCTCCTTGGTTACATAGTTTACACTGCTCATAATGCCTCCATGTTTTGGATAAAAAAGAAAAAAAATACAACGCCTCAGCGGTCTGAAGCGTTGCACAAGTATTACAAATATAAAAATATTTTTAAATCCCAAGCTTTTCCAGCAATACCCGCGACATGCGATAGTACGCCTCGTTGCTATAGCCCGCTATATGGGGGGTAATGATCACATTGGGTTGTTGCAACAGCCATTGCAGTTGTTGGTTTTCTTCGGGGGTATAGGTTTCAAGCCTTTCATTTTCCAGCACGTCGAGACCGGCGCCGGCGACATGGTTATTCTTTAAAGCATTGATGATGGCCGCAATGCTGGCGGTTTTACCGCGGGAAGTATTCAGGAACCAAGGTTTCTGGCGGAGGGAGCGGAAGAATTCATCGTTTGCAAAATGATGATTTTCATCTGTTAAAGGAATGTGCAGGCTTATGACCTCGGCGTACTTGCACAATTGCTCCAGGCTGGCCTCCTTGATATACCCGCTGCCGAACCCATACTTATATTTATCGTATGCCAGCACAGTTACGTTAAAGGCCGCCAGCAGCCTTGCAAAAGCGCTTCCGGTGTTGCCATAGCCGATAATCCCGATGGTTTTGCCTGCCAGTTCGGTGCCCCTGTTAGCGTCGCGGATCCATTTGCCTTCGCGGATTTCCATCATGCTGCTGGGTATTTTGTTCAATAGGCCCAATAGCATTCCCAGCACGTGTTCGGCTACGGCGTACCGGTTGCCTTCAGGTGTACTGATGCACTTGATGCCCTTGTTTTCGGCATACGGCACGTCGATCAACTCCATGCCGCTTCCTAACCGCCCGATCCATTTGAGCTTGGCGGCCTTGTCGAGGATATTCCTATCGATAGCGATTCGGGTAGTGACTACCAGGCCTTCTACTTCCGCAACCATGGCATACAGTTCATCATAAGTTATGGCCGGGCTGTATTTTACCACGTACCCTCTTTGGGAGAGTTGGTTTATCAGGTATTCGTGCACCCTGGCCGTAATAATTACGTTTCGCAAAGTGGTAAGTTTATTTCATTGAAAAGCTCAGTTCGCCAAATTCCTGCACGCTCAATTGTTCAGCGCGGCGGTTGAACAATTCCTGCTTCAGGGTTTCCGGCGTAAATAGCTCGCGCACCGCATTGCGCAGCATCTTACGCCGTTGGTTAAACGCCGTTTTGACCAGTTGAAAGAACAATGCTTCGGATTGCATGCGCACGGGTTGCTTCCGTGGCAATAACCTTACTACAGCGCTTTTTACTTTAGGCGGCGGAACAAAGGCGGTCTCAGGCACTTCAAACAAATATTCTGTCTCAAAAAAAGCCTGCACCAGCACACTTAGCACGCCGTACGACTTGTTGCCATGATCGGCCACCACGCGTTGCGCCACTTCTTTCTGGAACATGCCCACCATGCATTCCACCTCGTCTTTCCATTCCAGTATTTTAAACAATATCTGCGATGAAATGTTATACGGGAAATTTCCAACCACGGTAAATGCACCGGTAAAGGGTTGCTCTATTTCCAAAAAGCTGCGGTGAATGATGCTGCCCTGCAATGCCGGATAAGTTTTTTCGAGATAGCTGACCTTTTCCTGGTCGAGCTCCACGGCTTTGAATGCAATGCCCTGCAATTGCAGCAGGTATTTGGTGAGTGCGCCGCCGCCGGGACCAACCTCCAGCAATTGATTAAAATCGCGCTCCTGCAAAACCTGCACGATCTTCCTGCAAATATTCTCATCTTTCAGGAAATGTTGCCCAAGCGATTTTTTCAACGTGTACATGAAGGGCAAAAATAGAACTTCTGCAACTAGTGGAATGTGAAAACAAAAAGCCCAGGTATAGACATACCCGGGCTAAACTTACTGCTATGATTGAAAAAATTATTGCTTGATGATCTTTTCTCTTATCACTTCGTCCTGCACCGCCAGCTCAACGATGTATACACCGGCCTTGAATTTGCCGAGGTTATCCATGGTGAACCGGTTGTCGCCTGCCCTGCCAGCGAACTGGCGGGCATATACAATGCGTCCGCTCTGGTCTATCAGTCGCACGTTTACCATATTGGACGTGCGCATCCACAGTTTTGCTTCTATCAGGTTGCTGAAAGGATTGGGACCAAGGTTGCCGATGAGGTTGAACTTGTTGTTGAAACCTACGTTCACCACATTGCTGTAAAAGCGGATGCCCGAGGTCATTACCTGCTTTATCCTGTAGAATTTATTTTTTTCAAAACCGTTTTGCGGATCGCTGTAAGTATAATTGCCCGATTGGGCAGGTGTTACAGTACCGATGGTTTCGAAATTGTTGCCATCGTTGCTGCGTTGCACTTCAAAGTGCAGGATGTCCGGGTTGCTCTTCGCCTGCCATCTCAGGTTCACTTTGCCGCTTTCGTACTTATACAATAGCTGCAGGTTGTGTGTGCCGAGAATGGTAGCAGGATAGTAACAGCTTCCAAGGTCGGAAACCGAGAAGTTTGGCGAAAACGGACCAAAGCCCGGGATCAGGCTGGCGCTACCAGGCGAGGCAGAGCCGTACAATTCCGAGTTAGAAGGTCCCGGAGGCGAAGTTTGCACGCCGGTAAACCTCCTGGTGGTCAAGTACATGTCGCCGGTTGAATTAAGGCCTATGCCATTTATCACCGTACTGTCCAATGCATTGTAATCCGCGATAAAGGACATGGGGATAGTTCCCGTGCCCGCTGAACCGGGAATGTCGGCCGCATTTACCCTGAACAGGCGCGCGTCAGTATACCTTGTAATACCTGCCACTCTTTCAAACGCAGCGGTTGCGAAAAACAGGTTGCCGTAAATGTCAAATGCTATATCGCCGTTAAACAGCAGCCATTTATACATGGTACCGGTACTGGGCAGGTAGCCCAGCAGTTCTATGGTAGAACAGCCGACCGACGGTGTTGCGCCGCAGGTGGTGAACCTGATCAATGGGTTAAACGTTGCTGCAGCCGCAGTCGAGTCGCGGTGCACCCCTATCGCATAACCAAACCCGTTAGGGGAGATGGCCAGCTTCACAAAGTGATAGTTATTCAGTGTGGTAGCTGTGGTACCGATAACGGTCATTGCAGCGGTCACCGGGTTGATGGTAATTATATCCTTCTGCATGGCAGAAGACATCTGTGTCATCACGTAGAACCTGTTGGTGATCATGTCCACGCCCAGTGCCGATGTACTGTAATACCACGTACCGGTTGACGGGTGACGCTTCCGTATCCAGTAGCGTCTTCCACCTACCAGGTTCCCGATGGCGCCGGTTGTAGTGTTAACCGGTCGTATTTCAGTGCTGTCTGCGGTTGTAGATCCATTGATGTTGGTAAACGCACCATACATCATGAATCCACCGGTACAGTCGGGCAGTTGGGCCTCGGCAACTTCTGCAATTGCCATCAGCACAACCACCAGCATTACTGCCAGCCGTCTCCAACACGCATTAGTACTAGCTTTCATAACTTTGATTTAGGTAATTGACTAATTCGCTCTTCACAGGATCGGATTTTTAAGTATGCTTATTTTTTAATAATTCTCGATGTCCATTTTGCTTTATATCCTTCACACACCAGCTGGTAAGTGCCTGCAGCAAACCTGCTGATGTCAACCGGCACTTCCCTGGCGCCCGGCACATATTCAATGCGTTTTACCATCAAGAGCTTACCGCCGGCGTCGTACAACTGCATGGTCAGTGCGCCCGCGTTGTCGGCTGGTATTTTTATCTTAAATATGCCAGTGGTGGGGTTTGGAGCAATGGTCAGCTTCGTGATGAGCTTTTGCGCTTTTACTACCGCAACAGTGGAATATTCAAACGATCCGTCTTTATAGATAATCTTTATGCGGTAAAAACCATCCATATCATTGGTAATGGCATGGAAGAAATTATAGGTGATATCTCCTGCGCCGCCGGTAGCGGTATGCGTGCCCACCTTGCGGAACAGTGTTCCATCGGTACCGTACTCTACTTCGTACCTGTCAACATCGCCTTCGGTGGCAACGGTCCATTTCAACTGGTTGCCTTCGCCGGTGGCGGTAGCTGTAAAGTTTTTGAATACGAAAGGCAAAATGCTCGAAGGCGCAAATTCCCTTTCCCACATACCGCGGCCAAACGTGGCTATGCGCAGTTTACCGGTGCCGGTTGCAAACAGGTCCGATACCAGTACCGCGTCCTCAATACCTTCGTTGTAAGCAGTCCATGTCATGCTGGTAGTAGGTGGCAGTGCGCCGGTGCCCACGGGCATGCCATGCGCATAAAATACGCCCAGGTCGTTTCCTACATACAGGGTACGCCTGTTGATAGGATCGAACATGAGGGTATTGTGCGGAATATCGGGAAGGTCGCCACCCACATCGGTCCAGGTGGTTCCGCCATCTCTTGTTAAGAATACGTGCGAAGTATTAAAGCCCGAGAGACTGACCGCTACCCTGTTGGGGTTTGCCCCGTCTATGGCAATGTCAGTAATATACCTGTCGGGCAATGTTCCCGTTACATCTGTAAAAGAGGTACCGCCATTGGTCGATTTCATCAACTTGGCAGGGAAGCCGCCACCAGGCGCTACGGACACATATAAAGTGTTGGCATCCGAAGGCGCTACCGCTATATACAATATGAGAGCTTGCGTATGCACCAGCGGGTTGGGACCGATAAGCGCCCAACTCGTACCGGTATTGGTAGTCTTTCTCAAACGGTAAGTACCTGCATACATCGTTGCGGGGGCACTCGGCGCCATTACATATGGTGCATTAAAACATGCATTTTCCGAAGGCGGCGAGCTAGGGTTTACCGTTAGGTTATTGCTGAAGCTTGCGGCCCTGTTCGTGGATTTTTTAATATTCAGGTAATACGATGCAATGAAGCAGGTAGCATCGTTGGTAGGATGTATGGCAGCATGGAAACCATCGCCCAGGTTGCCGATACGCCTGCAACCTGCGTTGCCTTCGTATACAAAACCCTCATTGTCCTGCAATCCGCCAATGGCGAAGTTTTCATCCTGCATCGATTGTCCCATGTTAGGATATATCTGCGCGGTCATCAATCCACCATTCAAGCCGCTCCAGCTTGTTCCGTTGTTGGTGCTCCTGAATATGCCTCCATCGGTACAGATGTACAGGGTGTTGGAGTTCCATGGTGAAATATAAATGCGGTGCACGTCGGCATGCGCGTAATTGGTATTGGTGCCTTCGCTGGTAGTACCAACCGTGGTAAAGTTGATGTTCCAGTTGCTCCATACAGATATGCGGCTGAAACTGCTGCCGGCGTTGGTCGATCTCCACATATCCATTTCGCACCAGTAAATATTGTTGGTATTGGTAGGGTCTACTGCTACGTCGTGTGCATACCATCCCTGGTTCAACCTGCTCAGGCCTGGTGTATACATCAGGGGAATAGCATCTTCCAGGAGCGACCAGGTGCCGCCCTCGTTGGTAGAAACATACAATCCGAAAGGATCGCTGGAATCCGGTTCGCGGCCCACGCTGGCCCATACAGAGTTGGGAGCGGCCGCACTAACAGACAATGCTATCTTACCGGTAATAGTTCCGGGAAGCCCTGTATTGATGGCGCTGATAGTAGGTGTTGCCGCGGTAGAGTTGGTAGTTTTATAAATGCCTCTTCCGGGCGAATCGAAGTTACCGCAGGCTATATACGTTATAGATGGGTTGCCAGGCTTAAAGCAAAGGTCCATGGCCATGGTAACGTTGTGAATGAGGCTCCAGTTACCGCCGCCGTCCAACGTGCGGTACACGCCGTCGCTGGTTGCCGCAAAAACAATATCCGGGTTGGTGGGGTGTATCAGGATATCTGCAACGCCCTTGCTCTGCGAGGAGTCGAAGTTCAATACCCTGTTCCAGGTAGTGCCACCATCGGTTGTTTTAAGTATGCCGATGCCATATGTTCCACGGAACGTACGGATATGTCCACCCGCAGTGGGGCCCATTCCGGGCGCGCCGGGATTGTACACTTCGCCTGATCCTATATATAATGTATTACCATCAGTAGGGTGAACAGCGATCGACATTACTCCCAAAACGGGATAACCGGTGGGAACATAGGTCCAGTTGATACCGCCGGGAGCGCCGGTGCCGCCTGTTGTGGTCTTCCACAATCCGCCCGCTGCTGTGCCCACCCACATGGTATTGGCAACAGTGGGATGAAAGCCTATTGAAAGCACGCGGCCGGCAAAGTTCTTGGGGGCCAGCGGCACCCAGGGGGCTGTGGTGGTTGAATATTGCCTTGACTGAGCGTTGCGCGCAGCAATTGTCATTTGCTTTGCTGTTTCAAAGCCTCTGTAATACGCGAGCTTGTCGAGTGATTTGTGAGGATAGGTTCTGGCATCGCTCCATTCGCCCATGGAAAGAAATACGCCCGGAAGGCCTTCGCCTTCTTCGCCGCCTTTTCCTTCAAAAAATTTCTCCGGCGCAAAATAATACGCCAGGCTTGCAAGGACCGCCAGGGTTAGGATACTGTAAAACAGTAAGCGTAACGGTTTTTTCATAATACTGGGTTCTAGGGTTTGGGTTTTTTTGGATTTTATGGGTTCTTCCTGATTCTAATGTTTTCATTCCAGCATTCGAGTAAAAACGCCGGTTATAACCGTTTTATGAAATATGCTTGTTATCGGCCTGTTATTCTGTGCAGATAGCCACCAATTGCAACGAGAGTTATGAATGCGGGAAAATGATACAGGGAATTTTACGTGCCTGTAACCATTGCAGACAATCTGTGTAGATAATGCATTCATACGATTTGGATTCGGGCTTCACAGGATACCTGGACAAAACAACAGAAACCACTGACAAAATAATTAATGGTTTCCACATTATCAAACGATAAGTAGTATTTCTTAGTATGTAATGGAAAATAGCCAACTAACGGAAACGTATAACCTCTCGAAAATTTACTAGCGTTCTCATTTTGAGATTTTACTGTTTCAATTCCGGAATGCATCGCCAATTCCAATAATGGGATGCGATGCCACAGCTAACGGCGTTCTTTTAGCGGGCACCAGGCCAGCGAACTCCACGCGCTCCGTCCCAAAAAATACAAGTACATTTGGGCTTCCTAATACTATGCTGAACAATGCATTCACCAAATAAACCCGTTATCGGCTTTACCATCGGCGACCTGAATGGCATCGGGACGGAACTGATCATTAAAACACTGGGCGATCATCGCCTGCTGGAACTGTGCACTCCCGTTGTATTCGCATCGAACAAGGTAATCAACTTCTACCGCAAGTCCGTTCCCGATATCAACTTCAATTACCAGAGCCTGAAAGAATTGACCAAGGTCAACCATAAACAGATCAATATTTTCAATTGCTGGGAAGAAGAAGTTTCCATCAACCCCGGCCAGCTCAACGAAACCGGGGGCAAGTACGCCATCCGCTCACTGCAAATGGCCGTGCAGGCATTGAAAGAAAATAAAATCGACGCATTGGTCACGTCGCCCATTCATAAGAAAAACATACAATCCGGGGAGTTCAATTATCCTGGCCATACGCCTTTCCTTAAAACCGAATTCGGGGTAAAGGATGTAGTAATGTTCATGGTGGCTGATAATTTAAGAGTGGGCGTGGTTACCGAGCACGTGGCGGTAAAAGACATCGTTCCCCTTATTACCAAAGAAGACATCCTTAGCAAGCTATTTATCATACACGATAGCCTGGTAAAGGATTTTGGGATCGATAAGCCGCGGATCGCTGTATTGGGATTAAACCCGCACGCAGGCGATGAAGGCATTATCGGCAACGAAGAAGAAACTATTATTAAACCCGCATTGAAAGATGCGCGGAACAACAACATGCTCGCATTCGGGCCATACAGCGCCGATGCGTTCTTTGCACGCGGCCTGCATGCCAGGTTCGATGCGGTGCTGGCCATGTACCACGACCAGGGATTGATACCTTTCAAAACCCTGGCGGCAGGCGAAGGCGTGAACTATACGGCAGGACTAGGCGGCATCAGGACCTCACCGGACCACGGCACGGCTTTCGACATTGCAGGTAAAAACAAGGCAGACAATTCATCGTTCCTCAAAGCCATTTATACCTGCCTCGACATTATCAGGCATAGGCATACCTACGAGGAAAACCATAAAAATCCATTGAAGAAAATGACGGCAGTGGTGCTGGCCAATGCGGAAGATGAAAAGATCGAGGAATCATAAGCCGAGCCATTAGGTCAATAGGTCATTGAGTCATTACGTTAAACACCTGTTGATTTAATGAAACAATGACCCAGCGTTGAATTATATCTTGAAGATGTCGTCGCTCACTCCCTTGTTAAGGTCATACTCCGTATAGCGGATCTCTATCTTGCCTTTCTGTTCCTTTCCCTGTGTATTGGGTGCGGGCTTGGCGCCGTTGTCGTATTCCATCGTCATGCCCTTGGGCAAACGAAAATCTTTTGTATTGAATACAAACACCACCTTGTCCGGCAATCCCCAACTGGCAAAGCGGCCATATTCCATTTCCATTTCATACGTGCCGTTATCGCGGGTGGTAGTCGTGCTTTTGCGGATGAGCAGGTTTTTATCATCGATGTATAAAGTGGTGAGCACGGTCTCGGAGTTTTCATCCAGGGGCAGCAGCTTGATCACTTTTACCGTAGTGCCTGCAAAAATTGTTTCGCCCGCAAACACCGCGGTGAATTTCCCGGAACCCAGCATGGAATTGATATTGATGCTCACGCCGCCTTTTGGTAATACGGAAATGCCGCCATCCTTTTTTATCCTGAACTTGTCGGGGCGTTTATAATACACATCCACTTCGGACTGGGGCATGCGTATGAAAGGAACGTCGGTTTTTAACACCGCGCGGGCCTTGTAGTCCTGCACCTTTGCCAGCTTTTCGCGCACCTGTTGCAGCAAAGCGTCGGCGTCCTGGCCCTTTGCGTTACCGGCAGTAAGCACAACCATCAACGACAGTAAAATGATCCTGATCGTAACCACTCGCATGCTGCAAATTAGTGAAGGAACATGTTGGTTGGTGAGCTGGTTTGTTAATCTTAGGAAAGAATATCCTTTTTTTGAAATGTATACGTGCCAATACCCAGGAACGCGGCAATGTGCAGCACCAATACCCCGGCCGACGTAAGCAATGCCGGCACTTGCTCTATGGAACCCACGATGGCTTCGTTGGCAGCGTTTACCTGGACATCGAAAAAGCCTTTCCAGGCAAGCATATGCGAAGTGAACAAGAATGGCCTGATGGATTGAAAAACGGGAATGTCGATAGTACTGAATATGGTGAACAGTATGATAATGCAAACAGTGGTAACGATGGGGCCGATAGAGTTTTCCGCAAATACGCTGAGCATGAAAGCCAGCGATGCCACCGTAAGCATGGCAAGCAGGGCAAATGCAAAAGTAACGCCGTACCGCCACAGCACATCGTCTTCTAATATAAAGGTCACCACCTCGCTCTTGAATACTACCAGGTCGTCGCCACCGAATATCATCAGCGAAACCGCGAGGCCAAGAAAGGCCATCCATATCAATAAAAGCAAAGTGTACACCGAAGCAGCGAAGAACTTGCTGAACAAAAAGCCTGTCCGGCTGATGGGCTTCGTCAATAGGAGCCGCAACGTGCCCATGCCTGCCTCACCCGACACCATGTCGCCCGATACCAATGCAATTAAAATAGGCACGTGTATCAGCAGAAGCTGCAATATCATAAAACACATGAAATACCCGTTCATGATGTTGCCCTCCAGCACGAACGAATTACGCAGCGGCTGCATCGCAAAATCAATAAAGGTCTCCCCATCCAGGTAAAAGCCTATCTGCATAATCACCACCAAGGCAGTAATAACCCCAAACGCAATATAGGTGCGCGGTTTCCTGAAGATCTTGTACAGTTCCAGTTGAACGAGGCTTCTCATGTTGCTTTTCCTGAAATGACCGATAAAAAATAAGCTTCCAGCGAATTCTGCTGCCGCAATGAATAGATGCCAATCCCTTCCTTTACGAGGAATGAAACCAGCAACGGCACCTGCTCTGCCGGCAGCTTCATCATCACATGGCCGTTATCCCGCGGTCCCAAAAATGGACTCCATTCGGGCGCGTGCTTCAGAATATTATAACAGGCATCGTCATTCGATGTTTTCAATTCCATCGATGCATT
This sequence comes from Chitinophagaceae bacterium, assembly GCA_035628135.1. GTDB lineage: Bacteria > Bacteroidota > Bacteroidia > Chitinophagales > Chitinophagaceae > DASPKM01. The sequence continues at coordinate 129,585 of DASPKM010000010.1, forward strand.
GGACGGGTCTACCAGCTGGTGTATGCTGCCTTCCACCACTTTCCTTCCTTTATCCAGTATCAGCAGCCGGTCCGATACCTGTTCTATTTCATTTAATAAGTGGGACGATACAAAAATGGTCTTGCCCAGGTCGCGGCTAAGGTGCACGATCAGCTTACGGATGTCCGCTATGCCCTGGGGGTCAAGCCCGTTAGTGGGCTCGTCTAATATTATAAGCCGCGGGTCGTGCACCAGCGCAACTGCAATGCCTAGCCGCTGCTTCATTCCCTGGGAGAAGGTCCGCACTTTGCTGTGCGCTCTCTCAGCCAGGCCTACCATGGCCAGCTTTTCCATTAATAATTTATTGGATGCGCGCAGGCCGCTTAAACGGGCAAATACCGAAAGGTTATCATAGGCGCTTAAATATTTATACAGGTCTGGCTTTTCGATGATGGCGCCTATCTGGCGCAGGATCTCATTGCGGTGCGCATACAGATTATGACCGAATATCTCGATGGAGCCTTTTGTAGGCTGCACGAGGGTCAGCAACATGCGGATGGTGGTTGATTTGCCGGCCCCGTTTTGCCCGAGAAAACCATATACTTCGCCTTCATTCACGGTAAAACTAAGGTCGTCTACCGCAGTTACGTGGTTGAAGTGCTTGGTGAGGTGGTTCGCGCGGATCACTGGCTGCATTGGGGCAAGTTACAGCGGGAACAGATACGTTCAGGGGCTATCTGCGTCGATCTTATAAAATTTCCCCAGGCGCCTCTTGCATCTGTAAAACCGGCGTATTATATTTGTCCATCACATCTACATCCTCTGACAATCCGTACCGCAAGACCTAGTGCTTGCCCCCAATCTCCAAACAGTTTACGTTGATTTTACCCCGGAATGCATTGAAGCATCCTTTGGACCATGATGCCACGGGAGCTTTTTAACACGCTAGATTATTCCCTCTTCTGAAAAGCCTGTATCACTGCTTATATCTATTAACTGAAACCTTCAAAAAATGAAAAGGATCATTCCACAGGCTTTGATTGCAATTGCAGCTATTTTCATCTTTTCTACCGCCGCTGCACAAACGAACCAATCATTCAATACTTCGGCCGAAGCACCCGACCTGAACCAGGTAAAGAGCTATCTGCAGGGCAAATGCTGGACTTTCCAAAATATGGACATCAACGCAGCCGGTCCCTGGGACCCCGGAATTGAAGGCGATGGCGCCATTACCACCTTGCCCTTAAGAAGCGGGCAAACCGCCGGTTTGTATACGCCCATGCTGGACATTCCCGGCAGCCTGGCCGTAAGCTTTTTTTACAGGTTCAGCTACGATATCGAGGGCGCTTCGTACGTGAAGTTCTACCTGGCAGGCCACGACAATACCATTTACATGGAGCTCGACAGCTTAAGCCTGGTGGGACTGGTGGCCAACACCACTTATTTATACAGCAACACTTTTGCCAGCCTGCCCTCAGGACCTTACAGGCTGTTCATCCAGTATGTAACACCTACTTACAGCTCGCTGATGGCCATAGACAACATGGAATTGAATGTGCCGCTGGTCTATCCCGAAGGATGCAACGGGGCGCCTGTTGCAGTAAATGACCACATAACGGGCAACAGTAACCGCACCGCCACCGGGCAGGTGATCACCAACGATTACGATCCCAATGGTGATGTATTCACTCCTTATATTATTACCAATTCACCGCACGGCACCGTGGAAATGAACGAAAGCGGGTCCTTTACTTTTACGCCCAATCCCGGTTTTACCGGTAACAGCACCACGTTTACTTACCAGGAATGCGATAACGGATTCAGCCCGCAGTGCAGCAATATTGCCACCGTTACCATCACTTTTGCGGGAGGAATGCTGCCCGTTAAACTTTCCGACTTCAGGGTAAGCGTAAACGACGCCAGCGATGTAACGCTCAATTGGACCACCACGTACGAACAAGGCAGCGATCATTTTGAAATAGAGCGCAGTTTCGACGGAGCAAATTTTGAAAAAGTGGGATCGGTGGCAGCCGCGGGCACATCGTTCACTAAAAAAGATTATAGCTATCTCGACAGGCTGCGCAGCAGCGTGACCAATAAAAAGGACGTGTATTACAGGCTGCGCCTGGTAAATTCAAACGGCACCGCAGAAGTAACCAAGGTGTTGGTGCTGCGGCTGTTCAGGACCAGCACGCTCAAAATGGTTTCAGTAACCCCTAATCCCGTAGTAAATGACATCAATGTGCAGGTGCAATTGAAAGAAAGCTCTTATGTGGTGATGAAGGTAACCAACAGCAATGGCCTGGAAGTGTCCAGAAAATCAAGCCGGGGCAATCAAGGGTTGAATGTGTTTGCCCTGGATGGCACCAACACGCTGAAGCCAGGCGTATACATGCTGGAAGTAATCATCAACAGTAGTGAAAGGATGTCGATAAAGCTCGTAAAGAACTAGATCAAGGTTTCAGAAGTACGGGGGCTGGCTTTTAGTGTGGGCCGGCCCTTTTTTATTTTGAGTGGTGAATGGTGAGTCGATTGCATTTCACAACTTCAAGTTCCGTTCCCCAGATACGACTGAAGATTCCTGACATATTCTGCAAACGCGTTGATGCCGGTAGGAGTTATTTTACAAATGGTTTGGGGATAGTTGTCCTTGAATTGCTTGATCACGTCGATATAGCCCGCCTCCTTGAGCTTCTGTATCTGAACGCTCAGGTTGCCCGCGGTTGCGTTTGTTTTCTCCCTGATAAATGTAAACTCAGCTTCCTTTACACTAATAAGAAGTGAAACGACTGCCAGCCGCAATTGAGAATGCAATATGGGATCGAGCTCTTTGAATTCCATAATTCCTTCTTATCGGGATAAGCCCTGCTGTGATCGTTTTTTATGTTGGCTCCTTAGCATTAGCCCGGGTATGATGTAACCCGCGAATACAGCTCCTGCCGTTATCAACATATCGTATTTAAATTCTTCGCAGAAAAAAATGCCGATGGCCCCCGCCCAATTGATGATGGCGCCAATGAACAGTGGACGGAACTTAATGGCCGCGCCCTGTATCAGCATCAGAAAAGCATATACCATCAGGAAATATCCAAATCCAATGCCCGGATTTCTGGCAATGTTGATGGATAGAATGATGATGAAAATGCAAATGGTGAAGCCCACATCAAAATAATACAGCATTTCGTCCACATACGTGCGGGTGCCACGTCTTTTCTTTCCCTGGATCATCCCGTATATCAGCAGGGGAATGGCAATAAGCCCAAACACATTCCACGCTATGAAAAGCTGGACTTTTAAATTGAACTGAATAATGATGAAGGTTGCAACAGATGCAAAGAAGATCATCCCACCCCACAGCAGCCAACCGGCGCCATCGTCCTTGATCTCATGCTTTGCCTTGCTGATCATTTCATTTATCAGCGACAGGCTTTCATGCCCTGTCAATTGCTTTTCTTCCATATACGGCATTTTCTTTTTTATATTTCATTCTTAACAAGTAACCTGGGATGATCCACGCGGTGATCATAGCCGCTGATAGCAGCAACAGCTGAAAATCGTAAGAGATGTAACTACTGGCGATCGATAATACCCAACAGCATATGCCCCCGATGATCAACGGCCTGAAGCGCAGGATGATGCCTGACAAAAATGTAGGCATGCCATACAATGCCAGGAAACCCGGGCTGATCATCCTGTAATAATTATCTCCCATTTCCCGGCCGAATAAAAAACCGAACAGGAACATCAGTACCACAAATACCATCCATACAAAGCCCACCAACCTGTCTGCATACGTTTTTACTTTTTCCTTTTTCTTGTTGCGCACCAGGTAAATGGTCTGGTAAATAAACGCGCCCCAGGTCAGCATCCATACCATGTAATGCTTTGGATAGTCCAGGTAATACAGGAGTATGAACTGAGCAATGCTGCACGAAAACACCACCCATCCCCATAAAAGGTAAAGGTGGCCGTTCTCACTGAACTGATTCCTCGCCGTTTCAATCATCGATTGAATTACGGACAGGCTTTGCTGTGGTGAAAAATCTTTTTGATCTTCCATATTCATTTGTTAAAAGGAACCGTTGGCCATTATGCCATCAGGTCATTAAGGTATTATTATTTACTGACCTCATGACCCAATGACCTGATGACTTATTGACTTTTTATTGACCATGTTCCCGCATTAATTGCACTGCGCTAAAAAATAATTGGTGGCCGAACGTCCCCACGACGGATGCAGGTTGGACGCAGGCTGGAATTTATCGAACATTTCCAATGCACGGATAAACAATTCCTTTGCAGGCGCCTTGCCACCGCCAAATTGTTCCGGCGTATAGAATTTAGCCTGGCCTTCCAGGTAAATGGGCCTGGGATTGCTGGGGTCCAGCGTTTTTGCTTTAGTAATATTCAGGCTCGATACCTGGCCGTACTCCATCCACCTGTTTTGCGGGTCTACCATCATGTGTGCCGAAGCAATCATGCTTTTAATTACACAGATTTCTGAATTCTCGCCCCCGGCTAATTCCTCGGCTTTCTTTATCAATTGCTCCGCTTTATCGGCAATGCCATCTGTCTTGCTTTTGTCCTGCTCCATAAAAGCATTCATCACCGTGCAGTATGCCGCGTAATAATAAGGAAGCCATTGGGTTTTTTCCGCTTCTGCTATGCGTTCGAAATTATTGGCCAGGTCGGGCATGGTGCCTTTAGACATGGCGGTTTCCAACTCATCGATGTTCTGCTTCATGGCAGCCTGGTATTTTTCGCTTTGTGCCAGGGCGGCGGTGCCGGATAAGATGGCACATATTGCAATTACAAGGAACTTTGTCATTTTACTTCAGTTTAATATTTGGATAATGTATTGTTGTTTATTGATAACCTATATTTCTTTTCTTTCTTTTACCAGTTTGTCGTATTCCCTTTGCACGGAAGTGTCTTTATGAAATACATACGCGTCCAGGTAATGAAAGAACACGCCAATTCCCCAACCGATCGTGGGCCAAACTGCCCATGGCAATCCGGTGTCGTCGCCGGTGTCGCCACCCGTGAACCACCAAACGAGCCAGAAAAACGGCTGCATGATCAGGTACGTGGCGAAGTGCGATCTAAATCCTGCACGCTTTTTGGCAATCTCCCATAATTCAGGGTCTTTGCCGGGTGTGTTGCTGTTGCTGTACTGTTGCATAATTTGAAGTTTTTTATGTGATCGTTTACAGGTTGCTGTTAATTACATCTTCGGTCCTGTCTACTCCGAAGCTCATGAAGAGCCCCAGGAAGAAGAATTGTCTTGCAGGCGGGTTGATCTGTTGTTTTATCAAGCCGTTGTATGAATAGTTATAACCGAACACCTGTTTGCTGTTTAAAATATTCGTTACTGAAAACACCAGTACTGTAAACTTATCGGCCGTTGTCTTAGCTATGTTCGGCAGGTAGTTCAGGCTAAAGCTTAAGCTGTTGTAAGGTATGGTGCGGCCCTGGTCGGCTATGGTGTATTTGTTTTGCGTTTCATTGAAGCGTATGTTGTAGTAAGGCCTGCCTGTAGCAAAAGTGTAAGAAGCATTGAACTGCGTTTTAAGCTTGGTCACGAATTTTTTTATCACCAGGCTTGCCGTGTGCTTCGATGCAAAATTGGGCGTGATGGCATAAGGGAAGTTCAGGTGGTCCCGCTTGGTATCGAGATACGAATACGAGATCCAATAATCCACGAACTTGAAAGTTTTACGGTCGCGCCAGAACAATTCAAATCCTCTTGCATCACCATACCCGCTGTTGGTAGTATCGGGAATGGTTTTCAATAACTGGTCGTATTTTTTATAGAATACTTCTGTACGCAGCGTATAGTTCCTGTTCATTTTCTGGTAGTTCAAAATATAATGTGTGGCTTTTGAATACTCCAGGTTTTGCTGGAACAGCAGGACCTGCCTGTCGGGCTTCTGGTAAAATATCCCGTAAGCTGCAGAAAACTGCCCGCCCTCTCCTGCTTTGTAGGCAAGTGAAATGCGCGGGACGATATTGGCTTTATCGATCACCGAAGAATGTTCGACGCGTGAGCCGATCTTTGCCGCAAGATCATTGGTTATATAAATATCCGCTTCAGCAAAGCCTGCCTTCAGGTGGTCATCGAACTGGTTGATGCCATTGGTAACATAATGATTGGTGAAATCAGTTCTATCGCGGCTCATTAAATATTCTCCACCGAAGCGTATTGCGCTAAGGCCCGCCAGCCTTCTTTCGAACACCGCTTTTATTGTAGATAAATATGATTTGGATACCAGGTCGAATGATTTGGACGCATAAGGTTCCTGCGCAATGCTTTGTTTAATATTTCCCTGGTTTTGCAGTTCCTGCAGGATGTTGTCTTTGTTGGAACTGTGTGAAAGACCGAGGTTCAGCTTCCATTTTTTACCGAGCTTTTCGCGCCACGACAGGTTGGTATAAACGTTCAGGTTTTCCAGGCTGAACGCGTCTTTAAGATCTGCTGAATCTATATCTGCCCAACGGAGCCCTATGTTGCTATAGTTGAAGTAACCATAGAATTTAAGTATGCCTGTTTTGGAGGTCTTGACGCGATAGTTGGCTTCTGCATTGTGCACGTCCGGTTTCTTGAAAAAGTCAGGCTTTTGCTTTACCAATTTGTAATACAGGTCAAGGTTCACGTAAGAATAACTCAGGCCCCAACTGGCGGTTTTCTTTTTATTCAATGCCTGGTAACCTCCATTCAATCCAACAGTAGATATTCCCAGGCTTGCGCTGGCGCGTTCGGGAAGGTCCACAGATTCCAGCAACAATACAGATGATAAAGCTTGTCCGTACAATGCGGAGTAACCGCCCGAGCTGAATACGGTGCCCTTGAAAATAAAAGGTGAAAAGCGGCCACGCGATGCGATATCCGGCGTACTGCTGTAAAAAAAGTTATTTACGAGTGTGCCATCTATGAATATTTTGGTCTCTTGTGCTGTGCCGCCTCTTACAAATAACCCTTCGGCCTCGCCTACCTGTTGTGTGCCCGGCAGTGTGCGTATGGCGCTGGTAACATCGGCGTTAGCGCTAGCGGTGGTAACGATGTCAATGGGATTGAGCACTGTTGTGCGTTTGCTGTCGCTTGCTTCAAAGGTGCCTGCGGACACTACGACTGCCTTCAGCTCATTGGGCTCTTCCTTAAGCATAAAGTCGGCTTGAATGGTTTGACCGGCGACAGTAATATGCTGTTCCTGCAATTTGTACCCAATGGAGGTAGCCAGCAGGGTTTGGGTTCCTTTTTCAGAAGTTTTGAAACGGTAGGTGCCGGTTGAGTCGGATGTACCCCCGTCATAACTGTTCTTAAGGCTTACGCTCGCGCCTGCCAGGGGGCGTCCTTTATTATCTTTTACCTTGCCGGTAATGGTTGTCTGGGCGTTCGACACGGAAACCAATCCCAGGAGCATCAGAACAATCAGCAGTCTCATTTTTCGTAAATTTAACTCAAATATAAAGTAGTTTATAATCTAAACCAAATAATTTTTAAAATATTCCTTTTTTCTATAGAACCCATCTTAGTTGACCTATTTTCCCTCTTTAATAAAAAAAAGGCCAGGCTTAGAAAAGCCCGGCCGTTGTTGATCGTACCCTTTAAAAATCGTTTACCGTCTCTTTATAACGCGTTGTGACGCTATCTCTTTATCATTCAATGCTTTAATTATATAAGCTCCCGGCTGGTAGTTTTGCATGTTGATCACTTCCGTTTGAGTGGCGCTTTTAACCAGGAACCGCTTCAGCAACTGGCCATCGTTGGTATACAACTCATACACTACCTGCTTGTTCTGCCAGCTTTCCGGTATAGTAATACGCAATTCGTTCACTACAGGGTTGGGAAATGCCTGCAACTCCAGCTTTCCATCGGAAATGCCCAGTTTTATCAGGCGTATGGCAGAATACTCGTACTGTCCGTCGAGGTCCACCATCCGCAACCGGTAATATAATATACCACTGCCGCTGGTGCTTACTTGGTCTTTAAAAGAATAAGACCTGCTCAATTCGGAATTGCCTTCGGTGAATATGATGCCCGCATCGGTAAAATCAATGCCGTTGGTGCTGCGCTCCACTACAAAATGGCTGGCATCTTTTTCCTGCGCCGTGCTCCAGGTAAGTGCTACTTTTTTATTGATGAGCGAAGCATCGAACGAAGTAAGCTTTACCGGCAAGGTCCTGGGCGCAACATAGTTAAAGGAACGGAACCACAAAGAATTGAAGCGCATGCCGGCGTTGGTCAATCCAAGTCCGAGCATATTAGCCCCGATCCTCAGATTGATCTTGTTTCTGTTTTCATACTTCGCCGTTGCCATTACCGCAGTACCTGCAGTATCGATGTTCAAAAAATTCAGCAGGGGACCTGTAAGGCGGTAGTCTTTTTCCGAACCATTGTTGGAATTACCAAGATAAGTGGTCACCAGGGAACTGATATTTTCTACCGCGCAGGATGCCGTCTTATAAAACTCGATGTATTCCTTAATGGTAAGTCCATCACCATCGATGTCGATGGCCGTGATGTTGAATTTGCTAACATTGGCGGTTTGAGTAGTGCCTGCTTTTACAAACCTGATCTCGAAGTCCATCCACCAGTTGGAAATACCTACGATATTACCGGTGCGGCCGAGCTTGGGTTGAAAAGCCTTGCCCCATCCTTCGTTGGGTACGTCGATGTTTTCGAGCACCACGCTGCTGGAAGAGCGGCCTTTTATTTCTACCAATGCATCAACGCCGTTGATCACGTCTCCAAAACGGTATATTGCACCGTTTTGTCCTGCTGATCCCGACTCGAGGACAGGATCCTTAAAAATTAATTCCTGGGAAATTGCCTGCACACCGGTGCAGAAGACTATTATTACTATCATCAGCAACCGAAAAGGTCTGAGCTCAAAAGGTAACGTGCTTTTTACCTTAGGGCTTTTGTACAGAGGTATCATAATCTTTTTTTTAGTGGTTTCAGATTATTTGTACTAAAGGCCCACAGGTATTGGAAATCTGGTCAGTTTCGAGGAAATTGAAAATGGGAACTGGTTGTTGAGGAGATTGGGTTTTGGGGTATAGGGGCTAAGGTCTTGATCAGTTTTAGAAAAAGCCATCCCTAAGAATAGGGACGGCGTTGTTGATCGTACCCTTTAAAAAAAACGTTTGGTTCTTTTCCGATCTATCTTATCTCACAGTTCAATCACTCAATTTTTTATCCAGTCTAGTGTGTTTGAAACCAAGGGTGAGGTTTCATCTGTTTTAGTGTAAATGTTTGCGATACTTGTGTTCTCGTTTTTTTGGGTTAAAAAAATTGTTAGAGCCGATCTGGTGGTTGTTCAACGGATAATCATGGAGTTTTAGATCAGACTTTTCAATGATAATATTGGAATTTCAGGTCGGTTTTTCTACGGATAATCATGGAGTTTAGGTATACCTTTTTCAATGGAATTGGATAAAGCAAACTAGCAACATTGAATCTTTCTACAGGATGGATTTTAGGGGTTTTTCTTCGAGGAAATGTGTCAGGTAGATCAGAGGAATGGATTCAGGGTCAAAGGATACGAACAATTGCAATCAAAGGATACGAACAACTGGTTTATTACCGTCCTAAGTAATTATGTTATCACTTGCCGGGGCACTGTAGCCTGGCAGGATTATCTTTTTACAATGCGTTGCGATGCAGCTTCGTCTTTTGTATAAGCCTTCACCACATAGCTGCCTGCACCAAGCTCTTTTACGTTCAATGTTTCGGTTTGGCTGGCGTTACCGTTGGTAATGCGCTTCACCAGGTTACCGTTCATGTTGTACACTTCATAGCTTACCTGTTGGTTTTGCCATGTAGCGGGTACGGTTATGCGCAGCTCATTGATTACCGGGTTAGGATAAGCCTGCACCGTTACCTGGGTAGCGGCATCGCCCATGCGAATAATGCGTACAGGTGAATACTGGTAGCGCTTCTGGCTGTCCATCATCTTAAGCCTGTAGTACACCACGCCTTTAGAACCAGTGTTCAGCACTTCAGAAAAGTTGTACTGTTGTACGGCTGTAGAGTTGCCAGCGGCAAACACCACACCTGCATCAGTGTAATCGATACCGTTAGTGCTGCGCTCGACCACAAAATGGCTAAGGTCTTTTTCATGGCCGGTTACCCAGTCAAGATTTACTTTCTTGTTGTTCAAGGAAGCGTTGAAGTTTTTCAGTACCAGGGGCAGCGTAAAATCGAGACCCGCATGGTAGTTGAAAGATTTGAAGTACAGCGAGTACATCCTGTCAGAAGCACCGCTGGCTCCGCTTGAGGCACCGCCTACGCGGATGCGCATCGTATTTTTATTATCATACAATACTGTAGACATAACTGCAGTACCGTTGGTATCGATGTTCAGGAAGTTAACGGTAGGACCGTCGAACTTTTTACCAACCAGCGTATTGACCGGCAGTACGGTGCCGAGCATTTCGAATATATTGGTGATCTGCAGCATTGAACCTGTTTCGATAGTGTAAGATTTCAAACCATAGAAGTGAACGTTCTCCTTGATCAGGTGACCGTTACCGTCGATATCGATGGCTGAAACTTCTGAATCGAAAGGATCTGCGAGGGTAGTGGTGTTCTTGTTAACGAAGCTGATTTCAAACTCCATCCACCACTCGCTGTTACCGGCTGGCGTAGTACCGCCGTTGTACATTACTTTGGGTTGAAAAGCTTTGTCGTGACCCATATCGGTTACGTCGATGTTCACCAGGCTTACCAGAGCATTAGATCTGCCGGCGATTTTAACGCGAGCGTCCATATTATCGCCGATGTTGGGAAACTTATAGATTGCGCCGTTGGCGCCTGCGGTTCCTGATACCAGGCTGCCATTTCTGAAATCTAGCTTTTTGGCGCCGCTACTGCCACCGGGGCCAGGATTAGAACCGGGAACATGGTCACCCATGTAATCACCAGAACCAGTCTGAGCTAAAACGGCAAATGAAATAAGAGTGGAAAAAAGCAGGAAAAGTGCTTTCCTGAAGATGTTAGGTTGCTGTAAAGCCACAGCATGGGCATGCGTGTAAAGGTACGTTTTCATAATTTCGTTTTAAAGGGACAGATTCGGTACGCGGCCCACAGGATTTTGGAATGTCAGGTCATTCTAGGATTGGAACTGGAACTTTGAACTTGAGGATTAAGGTCTGGTTTCTTAAAGGAGGATTGGAATCAATTGTGAATCGTAGAACAAAGATTAACCGTATTTTCCGAAGTTGCAAGCCCCACCCTAAAAAAAGTGGTACCTCCGGATAAGGGTAAACCCGTAAAATAGTTGAAAATCAATAAAAAAAACCCCTAATAAAGGGGTTTAAATTTTTTGAAATAAATTTTTATTTGTATTGCGGAATGATGGAATTTGCCAGTTCAACCATCTTTTTCAGCCCATCCTCGGGAAGGTTGCCTTTTTTGAATTCCGCCATTACATCGGGCAGCTTATGTTCCATTTCCATCAGGAAGTGCTCCTCGAACTCTTTCACCTTTTTGACTGCCACATCGCGCAGAAGTCCTTGAGTACCAAGGTAAATAATAGCTACCTGCTTTTCCACCGCAAAGGGGGTGTACTGGGGCTGTTTTAGGATCTCCACATTGCGGGCGCCCTTGTCCAGCACCAGCTTGGTAGCGGCGTCGAGGTCGCCCCCAAACTTGGAAAATGCCTCCATTTCGCGGTAAAGGGCCTGGTCGAGCTTGAGCGTACCGGCCACTTTTTTCATGGATTTGATCTGGGCATTTCCTCCTACGCGGCTTACCGAAATACCCACGTTGATCGCGGGACGGATACCGGCATTGAACAGGTTACCCTCCAGGAATATCTGGCCGTCGGTGATGGAAATTACGTTGGTCGGGATGTACGCAGACACGTCACCTGCCTGAGTTTCAATGATTGGCAAGGCCGTGAGCGATCCTCCGCCCTTAACCATATGACGGATGGAATCCGGCAGGTCGTTCATGTTTCTGGCCACGCCATCATCACTAATCACTTTGGCGGCGCGCTCCAGCAAGCGGCTGTGCAGGTAAAATACATCGCCCGGGTAGGCTTCGCGGCCGGGCGGACGGCGCAGCAGCAGGGATACCTCCCTGTAAGCCACGGCCTGCTTGGACAGATCATCGTAAATGATCAGCGCCGGCCGGCCGGTATCGCGGAAAAATTCACCGATGGCGGCGCCGGCAAACGGGGCATAGAACTGCAGCGGGGCCGGGTCAGAGGCCGATGCGGCCACGATTACGGTATAATCCATGGCACCATTGTCCTGCAGGGTCTTCATAACGCCAGCAATGGTGGAGGCTTTCTGGCCGATGGCCACATATATACAATATACAGGCTTGCCTGCCTTGTAGAATTCCTTCTGATTAATAATGGTATCGATAGCGATGGCGGTCTTGCCGGTCTGGCGGTCGCCGATGATCAGCTCGCGTTGTCCGCGGCCAATTGGGATCATCGCATCGATGGATTTGATACCGGTTTGGAGCGGTTCTTTTACCGGCTCGCGGAAAATTACGCCGGGGGCCTTACGCTCCAGCGGCATTTCGTAACGCTCGCCTGTAAGAGGTCCCTTCCCATCAATAGGTTCGCCCAATGAGTTTACCACCCTGCCCAGCATGCCCTCACCTACCTGTATGGAGGCGATCTTGCCAGTACGCTTTACTTTGGCGCCTTCCTGGATGTCGCCCATTTCACCCATCAATACCACACCCACGTTGTCTTCTTCCAGGTTCAGCGCAATGGCCCTTACGCTGTTTTCAAACTCTACCAGTTCACCGCTGCGCACATTGCTCAACCCGTACACACGGGCAATGCCATCGCCCACCTGCAATACGGTGCCAACTTCTTCCAGGTCGGCATCGGCGTTGAAGTTGCCAAGCTGCTGCCTTAGTATCGCGGAAATCTCATCAGGTTTAATTTCTACCATAATCTTGTTGTTTTTATTGTCTCACTATTCACTATCGTATCTTATAAATAAAGTCGTTGTTCAGGAATTGCTTTTTGATTGCTTTCAGATCGTAAGCAATGCTGGCGTCAACCAGCGTATCGCCCATCTCCAGCACAAAGCCTCCTACCAGGTCCTCTTTCACTTCGGTCTTCAGTTCAATGTTTTGCATGGGTGTCTGGCTCCGCACCTTGCGAATGATTTCCTGCTTCAGGTCTTCGCTCACGGGCTTTGCAGTAGTAAGCTTTACGGTATAAATGCCTTTGTGCCTTTTGTACTGATCGATGAAGGCCTGCACTATTTCAGGGAAGTTGGCTTCGCGGCCTTTGCGGATCAGCAATTGGTGAAACGATGCAGTAAGCGCGCTGATCTTTCCTTTGGTAACCGCATTGAAGATGCCTTCTTTTTTATCAGGCGCAATTACCGGGCTTTTCATCAGGTTTACAAAATCGCGGCTGTTCCTGCAAACAGACTGCAAAAACTGCATGTCCTGGTAAATTGCTTCCAGCTCATTTCTTTCGATCGCCAGGTCCATTAAGGATTTTGCATACCTGCCGGCTAAACGGGGGTTCAGCATTTACTAATTCAATTTTATTTCGTTCGTCAATTGCTTGATGTAATCCTCCTGTTCTTTGGTATCGGACAGTTCCCTGCGCAATACTTTCTCGGCCACTTCAATTACCAGGTTGCCTATCTGGTTCTTTACATCGGTAATGGCGGCCATTTTCTGCCGCTGAATGGCTTGCTGAGCTTCCATGACAATGCGTCCTGCTTCGGCTTTGGCCTGTTCCTTGGCATCGTTCACGATCTTGTCCCTGGTTTCGCGCGCTTCTTTCAGCAGTTGGCCTCGTTCTTCCCGGGCCTTGGCCAGCAACGCCTCGTTTTCGCTTTGCAATTGTGCCATTTCGGCCCTCACCCTTTCCGCGGTAGCCAACGAATCGGCGATGCTAGTTTCTCTTTCCCTGAGCGATTTAAGAATGGGTTTCCAGGCAAACTTTTTAAGTATGAACAGCACCACCAGGAAAGCCAGCAAGGTCCAGATGATCAATCCTAAAGGAGGTAATAAAAGATCCATATGCTAATGATTTTCAGAAAAGCTTTGTAAGTGGCCGGTTTTTGAATTACTGCATCCTCCGCCCTGTGCTTTGGATGCAGTAATTAATTTTTACGTGCTTTGCCGTGGCTTATTTCAATACAGCCAACAGGCCGGCGATAACCGCAAACAGCGCAACACCCTCTACGAAGGCCGCTGTAAGGATCATGTTAGCACGAATGTCGTTGATAGCTTCCGGTTGGCGGGCAATAGCTTCAACAGCGCCCTTACCTATCTGGCCGATACCAATACCGGCGCCGATAGCGGCAAGTCCTGCACCAATTGCACCACCCAGGTGGGAATATCCCAGCTCCGGGGCAGCCTGCAACAAAATCTCGAACATTGTCATCTTACTTGGTTTTATATATAATTAATAAAAGACTAAACGACTGCCGGGTCATGATGACCGTCTACATCATCGTGGCCGCCTTCAAACGCCTGGCCTATGAATACAGCTGTCAGGTTGGTAAAAATGAAGGCCTGGATAAAGGCCACCAGTATCTCGATAAAATAAATGAACACCGTAAACAGCACCGACACCGGCGCAAAGCCCCAGCCAACTCCTTTATTCATGAGACCAAAAATGAAGATCAGCGAAATGAAGCTGAGGATAATGATGTGCCCGGCCACCATGTTGGCGAACAAACGGACAATCAAGGCGAAGGGCTTGGTAAAAATGCTCAGTATCTCCACTGGTATCAGGATGATCTTTACGCCCATCGGCACCGGCGGCCAAACAATATGGCCCCAATAGTGCTTGTTGGTGCTGAACATAATCACAATGAATGAAATAACACCCAGCACCAGGGTAAAGGCCACGTTTCCGGTTACGTTTGCCGAACCGGGCAACAGGCCGAATAAGTTATTGATAAGAATGAAAAAGAAAACGGTCAGCAGGTAAGGAAGGTACCGCTCGTATTTACGGCCCAGGTTGGGCTTTGCCACTTCATCTCTTACGAAGGTGATGACGGGTTCAATGGCATTCTGGATACCTTTGGGCGCGGTGCGGGTACCCTGGCCTTTTTGATAGCGCTTAGCCATGCCGATAAGGATCCACGATAAAATGGTGAGTGCCAGGATCATTTGCACTACGTTCCGGGTCATGGACAAGTCGTACACTTTAACTGATTCATCGTGCCGGCCGGCAGCGTTTACAGGAATTATTTTCCCATGGTCCAGCTTATATCCTTTATAAGCTTTGTGGCCATGCTCGAATTTGGACGACATAAAAACGTCCAGCCCGCGCTGTGGTGAATATAATATTACCGGAAGGGGAATAGTAATGTGCGTATGGCCGACAGTAGCGAAATGAAACTCATGACCGTCCTTGATATGCTCCATTATGAGCTCCGCGGGGTCGAAATCGCCTTCTTTGGCTTGTTCGGCACCCTTGTCTTCGCTATAATGCGGGGTAACATCTCCGGTAGTATCGGCGCGATGTTCCTGGGCCAGGATCGCATTAGAAAAAAACAGTATGTTTAGGCTGAAAACCGCTACCAACAAGGATTTGAGACTTCTAAAGGTCATAAGCTCCTCTGAAATTTGCCGCAAAGATAAGGATGGAGGGATGAAAAATGGCAAATCAAACAAACTTCCCTGCTTTTTCAAACTGCATCTGGTGCAGCCTGAAATAAAACCCTCCGCTTTCCAATAATTCCTGGTGGGTGCCTGCCTCCACGATCTCTCCTTTTTCCAGCACAATTATCTTATGTGCCTTGCGGATGGTGGAAAGCCGGTGGGCGATGACGATGGAGGTCCTTCCGGCGATCAGGGTATCGGTAGCCCTTTGTATCATTCTTTCCGATTCCGTATCCACTGAAGATGTGGCCTCGTCGAGCACCAGTATGGATGGATTGTATAACAAAGCGCGGATGAAGGAAAGCAATTGACGCTGGCCCAGCGATAGTGTGGTGCCTCTTTCCATTACGTTGTAGTCATACCCATCGGGCAGCTGCATGATAAAATCGTGCATGCCTATCAGCTTTGCTGCTTCCACTACCCGCTCGCGTGAAATTTCAGGATTGCGCAGCGTGATATTGTCAAGCACAGAACCCGAAAATAAGAACACGTCCTGCAATACGATGCCGATGTGCGAACGCAGTTCATCTAATTTATAATCACGAATATTTACGTTATCGATGAGTATCTCGCCCTTGTTCGGTTCATACAGCCTGTTGAGCAAACTGATGATGGAGGTCTTGCCGCTGCCCGTATGCCCTACCAAGGCGATGGTTTCACCAGGGTTTACGTGAAATGAAATATTCTTCAGCACATAGCGCTCCGGCGCATACCCGAACCATACCTTGTCGAACTTTATCTCACCGCGAACATTTTCGGGTGCATACGTTCCCTCATCCTTTATAAAATCATCATTGTCCATTACCTTGAACACCCGCTCTCCCGCCACCATTCCCATTTGCAACACGTTGAACTTATCTGCAATTACCCGCAAAGGCCGGAACAGCAAATTCAGGTACAGCACAAAAGCGATCATTTTACCTGGCAGTTCTCTTGCTTCCGCCGGTGATACGGACAACGATGCATTGGCCGCCCACCATACTAGTAACCCGATGCCGGTAGCCAATATGATTTCCACCACGGGAAAAAATACCGAATACGCAAAAATGGCGTGGATGTTGGCGTTGCGGTGTTCCTTGTTGATCTGGCGGAACTTTTCAAATTCTTTTTTCTCGGCTGCAAATGCCTGCACCACCTGCATGCCGGTGATGTGCTCCTGCACAAAGGCGTTCAATTGCGATACCGCATTGCGCACGCGGATGAAGGATTTATTTACGCTTTCCTTGAAAAAATACGTGGCCATTATCAGCAATGGAAAAGGCGCCAGGCTTATGAGCGAGAGCCTCCAATCGGCGGCAAACATCATTACCAATATTGCTACGATCGACAACAGGTCCGCAATAATGGGTATCAATCCGTCTGCAAACACATCGTTGATGCGTTCGATATCATCCACGGTACGGGTAGTGAGCGTGCCTATGGGCGTTTTATCGAACTGCGAGAGGTTCAATCGCAATATTTTTTTATATACTGTAACCCTTAGGTCGCGTACAACGGTTTGGCCCAGCCAGGCCGTGATGTAAGAAAAATAAAATCGAAACGCGGTCTCTATCAGGAGCAATCCTACCTGGATAACGGTGATCCAGATCAGCCAGTTGTAGTTGTTGTTTTGTATGTGATCGTTTACCGTTACCTGTATCAGGTAAGGCCGGATGGGAGTAAACAACGCAAGCAGCACGGCCAGTGCAATGGAAATGTAGAAGCGTTTTTTGTACGGTGCGGCGTACTGGAATACGCGCCTTAGCAGGCCGAAGTCGAAGATTTTTTTTGCAATGCCTTTTTCTGCCATGATAAGCGCTCAAAGATAGTCCATCCAACATACATGGACAGGCGTACGTCATGGGCTAACGCCACTTAAAAAATTTAACCCTTTGTGTTATTGCCCCGTTTCCATGGCCCTGCGGTAAGCTTTGATAAAGATGGCGCCCAGGTTTTTGTAAGGAGGAATATAATCATCGAACTTTTCCTTGGCGGCTGCTTCGTTCTGGAAGCGTTCGCCCAGTTCGCGCCACATGCCGATCCAGTCTACGTTGCGGCCATTGACCAGCGTGGTATTGATGGCCTGCAGGATAGGCTCATTTACGGTTTTGGTGCCCACCTGCTTCGATGAAATGATGTGGGCATCTTCGCTGATGGTCAATACATCGTTCAGGTTATTGTATCCGCCGCAAGAACCCAGCACAACTATCCTGGCCGAAGTAGCCAGTTGGTTAAGCGTGTACTTGAGGTGATAACTATGTCCACGGTGTATGACCACGGTAGGTTTTAATTGCTGTTCGTACAGGTATTCATTCAGCTTGGCTTGTGCACGCGCATCGGGATCGTCGGGACCGTACAGCGGCTTATTGGCAAATATCACTACGGGCTTGCCTTTGGTAGACGTAATGGTTACCCAATGGGGATTCTCAGCTATTTTCCAGTCGGACCGTCCGCGGAACATGCCCATGAAATTGGCATACGATAATTGACCATCCTTGTCTTCATCACCATAAAAAAATACCTGTTGTATCACGCGGCCGCTGTCATCGCAAAGGGCTTTGTAATCTACCGTGTATACCGGCGGAATGCCCAGTGTTGCCGAGAGGTCGATCTTGCGCGTGGAGTCCGTTGACTCAAACAATGTTTTCAGCAGGTTATAGATCACTTTTCCGCGCTGGTTGTTATCATCAACGTTTCGTTTGTAATTCCATTCCACTTCCTGCAATACCTGTGCGGCCAACTCGGGATTTTTATCCATGATGCTGCTGTAGGAGTCCGCTACATCCACCGCGTCTTCCAGGCCCTTGGTCCTTTCAAGACCAATGATAAATGCCTTCATCAGCGTGGTGGCATTTTCCTTGCTCATGCGGCCGAGAAAATCGTTGAGCGTATTGTAACCAGCTGCCATCTTAATGAACTTCCTGAAGTAGTCGGCGTTTACGCTCATCAGTAAAGTATCGCCGCTGCTGGGGTTGGGCATTCGTTGAAATATTCGTTTGTATACGCCCAGGTAGCTGGATGTATAAATTTCATCTTCGCCCAATACGATCAGGTAATACAATTCCTGCGGCGTAAAGCCATCGAGCTTGCGGAAGCGAACGTTTTCGTCTTCCACCGCGTGCAGGCCATTGATCTCGCGAATAAAATTATCCTTAGCCTTGCGGGCCAGCATGTCGGTAAGGGCCGACATTTCCCAGGCGGTATCTTTCATCGGCGGCAATAAGCGCCGTGCATAATCCACCCTTGTCTTCACCAGCAGGCGGTAATATTCAAAATCGTTTTCTTTTACCTTATCGATCTGTTCGAAAGTAAGATTGCCTTTAAGAATGTTATCGAGGAAAGGGAAATATAATTGGCCGCTGCGGTTGTTGGCCATGCGGGCCACTGTTTTTACCAGGTTGTCGTTATGATTGCGGATCCTGCTGGCCAGGCGGTTGCTGCCGGCTGCATAGTCGTACAATTTGCGCGGGTTGTCGTGCGCTGCCAGTGCAATGAGCGAATCCGCCGAACGGAGGTCGGGATTTCTGCTAAGCACCGGCAAGATTTCATTGGGATGCAGGGCCAGGTATTTTTCCAGCAAATGTATGCGCGAGGGTTCTATGCCCGGGTTAGGTGTGGGATATAAAAAACAGTCCACAATGATCTTTCCTACCCCGTATTCATTGGCAATTATTACGGGCTCGATGCTCTTGCGCTCCTGGTCAAGCTTCATGGCGGTTAGGAATGCATTGAACACGGCGGGCGCCTGCGAGGCGGAATGGTCTTTCTTATTCCAGCTCTGGTTAAATCCGCGCAGCATCAGCTCCAGGGCCTTGAGGTATTTTTTCTTATCGTTACCGGTAAGAACGGAGTCCAGCTCAAGTTTTTCCTGGAATTGGTCGAGCCGGCGGATGAGTGCATCCTCTATCTGGAGATTAATGGATTCGTCACGCGTAAGTTGTACTGTCCCACTGGTATTCAACAGCTTTCGTTGTTCTTTATCCACATTATCATGCCATAGCATGCGGTCGCGGGCAACTGCAAACGGGTAAACATGTGGCTGCGCCGCGGTTTGGGCAGCCGTTAGCAGAGGTAAAAGCAGGGTAACAAGTAAAAACAGCCTCATATTATCCTTTCAGCAAAGTATGTAGCAAAATTACTACCAATTACTTGTATACAACGGGAAATAGTGAATGGATGGTATATCACTGTTAATAATTAGCCAATTAGGTCATCAGGGGTGTATTAAGAAATTGTAAACTACCGGGTTCATATATCGCATTTCAAGTAGGTTTGCGAAAATAAAAGCGTTAATGGAGCCCAAAGGCAAGAAAATCCTGATTGCTGATGATGAACCGGACATATTAGAGATCATACAATATAATCTTCTCAAGGAAGGTTTTGATGTAACAACCGCGAAAGACGGGGACGAAGCCCTTAACAAGGCCAGGCTCCAGCATCCGGACCTGATCATCCTGGACATTATGATGCCGAAGAAGAATGGGGTGGAAGTGTGCGAGCTACTCCGTTCGCAACCCGCATTTAAAGGAACCCTGATCATTTTCCTGACCGCATTGAACGATGAAAACTCCCACATCAGGGGCCTGGAGACCGGCGCCGACGATTATATAAGCAAACCCATCAGTCCCAAAGTATTGGTAAGCCGGGTAAACGCATTGTTCCGACGCCTGCAAAAAGAGGCGGGCGACAAAGTACTGGAATTCGACGGGCTGGTGATCGACCCGGTAAAATTCGAAGTGTTGGTAAACGAACGCAGCGTAACCCTGGCCAAAAAAGAATTCGAGCTGCTGTACCTGCTGGCTGGCCGGCCCGGACGTGTTTATCTGCGCAATGAAATCTTGAACCAGGTTTGGGGTAATGATGTGATCGTGGGCGACAGGACCATCGACGTACACATCCGCAAGATCCGCCAGAAACTCGGAATGGATTGCATTACCACCGTAAAGGGAGTAGGATATAAGTTTGATGTATGATATTTGAAGATGCTTTCCACAAAAAATTTATCACCTCGCCAACTTGCCCTGTTTACCGCGCTATTGCTGTCGGGCCCTATTGCTTTAGGCATTTATGGCATCACTGAAAACTGGCGCATTGCGGCAGCGTCGCTGGTGATCATATTCTTCGGAAGCTTCGGGCTTATTCTCTTCACGCTCGAAAAATTCATTTACCGCAAGATCAAGCTCATTTACAAGCTCATTCATCAAACAAAGGCCACGCGCAAGGAAGAGGTGTATTTTAAGTACATCCTACCTAAAAAAAGCATCGATGAAGTCAGGGAAGACGTGGAACGATGGGGAGAGCGCCGCAATGAAGAAATAGAACTGCTGCGGCAGAACGAAGCATACAGGAAGGAGTTTTTGCAAAACCTGGCGCATGAGTTCAAAACACCCATTTTCGCCATACAAGGTTATGTAGATACTTTGCTGAACGGCGCGCTGGACGATGAGATGGTGAGCAAAAAATTCCTGCATAACACTTCGCGGAATATCGACAGGCTGGTGAACCTGGTGAACGACCTCGACGAAATATCGAAGCTGGAAAGAGGAGAGCAGTTACTGTACAAGGAAAACTTCATCATACAGGATTTGTTCAGGGAAGTATGTGATTCGCTTTCGATAAAATCGAACCAGCGGAACATTCGCTGTTACATTAAAAAAGGTTGTGAGAACCCTCCCATCACTGTTTTTGCCGATAAGGAAAAGATGCGGCAGGTATTGATCAATCTCGTGGAGAATGCCATTAAATATGGAAAGAACGATGGCAACATCGTGGCCAGCGTGTACAACACCGATGGCAGGGTGGTGTTGATAGAGATCAGCGACGATGGAATAGGCATAGATGAAGAGCACCTGCACCGCATATTCGAACGTTTCTACCGCACCGATGCGGCCCGCAGCCGGGACAAGGGAGGAACGGGACTTGGCCTGGCCATTTGCAAGCACATTATCGAGGCGCATGGACATTCCATTCACGTGCGCAGCACGCTGGATGTAGGCACTACCATCGGGTTTACACTGGATAGCCGCAAAGATTGATACCTATCACGCTTTCTTACTGGTAATTACCTATTTTTTTAAAAATGTTTTGTTGTTGCGCACGGGCAGGCCCGCGGCGTGAGTTATTACGCCTAAATCCGATATGCTATGATTACGGGGAAAAGGATCCTGGCCCTGCTGGTGCTGAGTGCCCTGCCATTTTTGTCAATCGCGCAATGCGTAACGCCGCTAAGCACCATCAGTTTCGACAGCACGCTCACCGGTTCAGGCAATGCTTTTCACACTTTTACATTTCCCCGGTTCGATGCCAGCCTTGGCACATTGGTAGATGTAAACATCCGCGCAGAGATCACGCTTCGATACCGCTTTCAATTGGAAAATAAAGAGAATATCGCCATCAATAACTATCGTGTAAGGGTAGTGCGCGATGATGAAATTTCGGGCAGCGTATTGCAAACACCCATCACCCATAATTACCAAACCACTTACGGACCGTATGCGCTGGCTGCGTTTGACGGTGTTACGGGATCAGGGGCAGATTATATTACCGCGGGCCCGATGTATGTAATGAACCATAGGGTAGTAAGCCAGACCGTTTATAATACTGCTGATTTCTTAGGCACAGGCAGTATTTCATTGGATTATATGCCCAGCACGTATTCCATTGTATTTGGCAGCGTGAACTATAATTTTAATGGCACCGCAGAAGATACCGTGCGCTTCACCGTTACCTACCGCTATTGCAGCACCTGGTTCCTGCCGGCCGACATATCATCGTTTACTGCCAACAGTGTAAATAAGGAATCGGTAGACATCCGCTGGACAACGCTGAATGAGCGGGCCAATCGAAACTATATCATCGAGAAAAGCAACGATGGAAAGAATTTTTATCCTGTTACAAGCCTTGCGTCCCAAACTTCGGCCAATGCCACGGGTAAATACCAGCACAATTATATTCCAACGCGCAACGAAACCGGAAAGCTCATATTCAGGCTCAGGCAAACAGAAGCAGACGGCACGGTAAAGTATTCCGCGTTGCGGGTGGTAGAGCTGAATAAAAAACAGGAGCCGGGCATTGTATTATATCCCAACCCCTCGAACGGAATATTCAATGTATTGTTCCATAATACCAAAAGATATGATTGGAAAGTGGAAGTGTTAACGCTTTCCGGCCAAAGGCTCAGGGAATTTTATTTTACGCGATCCCTTACCGCACGGATAAACCTTGTAAACGAGCTCCCAAAAGGATCCTATTTTGTTCGGGTGACCAATAGAAAAAATAACGAACAAACAATACACCCGCTCATCATTAAATAAAATGGTGGAACAAATATTGCATGATATGCAATATGGAGATGTTCGTTACGATAGCCATCATCGTTGTCTTGGTGGTGGTTCTGATCGTATTAAGGTTAAAACAAAGGCGGGACAAAGAAAATCCGCCGCACTCACCGCTCAGGTAACCGTGTGAGCCGGTATTTTCGTTTGAAATAGACCAGCGAGATCACAGTGCCTGCAACGCCTGTTACAGCCGCTATCAATACCAATACGGTATAAAATTCAAGCCACTGCAGTTCTATTCTGAAAAATGTTTTTGACAACAGCACGCCTACGCTTCCCAGATACCCGAACGAGTCAGCCACATAGATCAGGAACCCTACATTGCCCGCCCACCGGAAAGCCGCGATGAACCGTTCGAAGAGCAGGCTGTTGTAAGGGATATACACCATATACAATCCCAAGCCCACCAATGTCATCCAGGTGAACATGGACAGTTGCTGTTGCAAATAGAAAAAAGTGGATATCCCTGCTATGACAAACCCCGTGAGCATGATGCCTTGTGCCAGCATAAATGCCCGGAAATTATTTTTGACTACCACCATTACCGCGATCATCACTAAAATAATGAGGGAGATGATGGTCTCGGTTTTAGTAAAGATGCCAGCCTGGAATGCTTCGCCTGATTCCCTCCACATATCGGCCATAAAACCATCGCGCACTTCGCGCAGGATGGTGACCAGTATATAAATTATTACCAGCATGATGATGCCGGGCCAAAAGGCCAGCAGAAATGCCCTGCGTTTTTCTTTCGGCATGGGAAGGCGCTCGGTGCGGTGCTCGATGTCTGCTGCATCGGGAGGTGGTATGCGTTCCAGCAAATACACAAATACCAACAACGGGCCCATGAAAATAAGTCCTGTTACAAAAGGCATCCAGTATTCATTTACGCTCCATTGTTCCATTACCAATAGTGCGGTTGATTTCGCAAGCCCCGATGCAAAAATGAAGCTTACGGCCAGCGCGGCGCTGATGAAATCCGTTGCCCGCCTTCCTTCCACGTAAGAAAAGATCACTCCCCACAACATGCCCAAGGGAAATCCATTGATGAACAGGCACCAGAAATTATAGGGTGGCGGCAGCAATGCAAACAATAACCACGCAATCCATGAAATGCCCACCAGCAAAAGGATCAGCTTTCCACGCCCGATCCTTTTCATTTCCGAAATGAATTTAATACCGTAAAACTTGCTCAGCATGTAGCCCGCTACCTGTGTAATCACCAACAATATCTTAAAGTCGATACCGAACAGCCGGTGCCCGGCATACGGCGCCACGTTGAAAGCCTTCCTGAAGCAAAAAATGGAAGTATAAGCGCAAAAGCAAACTATAGCCGCGAATATCGCTACCGAAACCTGGTTCTTCAGAAAGCCGGGCCTTTGAATCGTTTCCAATGGCAAACAGTTTTATCTATTTAAAAGAAATCTCGCTTTTGCGGATGGTGTGTTCTACTCTTTGATTGTTGCGCACGTCCCAGATCTCCATTTTGATGGCTATGTCCTGTTGTTGCCAGTCGATAGTGATCAATCCAAAATGGTTTTCCATCACCGGCCCTTCGATGCGGTTGGTATTGGGCGTTGCAAAATGCCAGGTAGAAGTGATACCGCTCGATGTTACATCGTAAATAGGGTACATGCCTGCCGCCTGCAACCGCGAAATCTCACCATAATGCACATCGCCGGTAATGAAGATAACGCCGTTGGCGTTTGTTTTCCTGATAAGGTCCAGCATTCTTTGCTGTTCATGCGGAAAGTTGGCCCAGGCCTCGTAGCCATTGAAGCTGATGCCGAACTGCGAGCCAGATCCAATGATCCTGATATCCGCCGGTTTTTTCAATTCATTTTCCAGCCATGTCCATTGTTCATTTCCGAGCAGCGTGGAGTCGGTGGTTTGATGCGGGTAGTAATCAAGCGCATAAAAAAACCGGTCGTCTGCGTGCAGCTCGCCGCGGTATGTTCTAAGGTCGTCGCGGAATGTGCGGTTGTCGAGCAATATCAGTTGCAGTGTTTTTCCCTGGCCGGTGAAATGGTATGACGTATAAATACCGGGATGATTGCGTCTTTCGGAGTTGGCGGGCTCTCCGAAGAAGTCGAGAAAAATTTCTTTCGATTGTGTTTTGAACGGATAGTGGCGGCCGATGTCGTTCCAACCATAATCGTGATCGTCCCAGGTGGCTAATATGCGTACGTTTTTTTTCAGGCGTTGGAACTCCGGTCTGGCGGCAAGCGTGTCATATTTTGCTTTCAGCACGCGCATGTCGCGTGTGTCGCCGTAGATATTATCTCCCAGGTAAACAAAAAGGTCGGGCTTGTGTTGCACTACAAGGTCCAGCACGGGTTGCGGCCGTTTTTCGTGGGCGCAGGAGCCGAAAGCGATCTTTGAAACGAGGCCTGGTTGCTGGGTTAATGCTGCATGCCAGCAGCAAGTGATGAGCAACAGAACGGTTATTTTCTTTGGCATACGCAAACCTAAGATAATAATATAGTTGCGAACGCTGGTGTTTGACTTATCAGTGCCTGTTGCCTAGAGTGTCTCCTGTGGCATTGGCAGTGTTGGTGCCGTGCACGAAATCGTATTTGGAACGCGCCAGGAAGGTGCTGATGGGAAGCGTTCTTTTTAACGTGTCGATGCTTTTTCCATCGTTGTCAAGCAAAAGATGCAGGCTGTCGAGCTTTGTAAAACGGTAAACAGCGCCATCGTGGCTCCATGCATTGCTGTTGTCATCTACCGCTGTCAGTATCCTGTATTCATCATCTACTTTCATCAGGATGGTATCATTTTGCCATTGAATATTAAAAATGGCAGATTGCACCGAGTCTCCATCCATCATCCTGTAACGATATACCTTGTAGTGGGTATCGCCCTCCCGGCTGAAGAATAAATAAGTTGTATCCTCATAAGCAGTATGCCGCCAATTGCCTGTTTCAAATACTTTTTCAAGCATATCGAATTGCGCCTTCGGGTTGTTCTTATCGGCGGACTCACTGCACGCAATCCATGTACATACAGCAACAAACAAAATGATCTTTCTCATATCACATAAATAAGAAGCCGCCCCTGCAGGAGCGGCTGCAAATTAAGTGATCTTAATTACTTGAAGCTGGTCCAGCCTTTCCACCATTCGCCGTCATCTGAACCTGCTGCGCCCACAGCTCCGCGGAATGTAACCGGCTTAAAGCCGCTTGCAACCTTGGTGTTGCTGAAACTGGCGCCGCTAAGAGCGGGTGAACCGGTTTGCGGTGTAAAGTTGGGATTAGAATAATTGAAAGGAGATTCGAGCTTCACGTCGCCATTATCGGCATAAATAGTATTCCCGAAAGCTGGGGTGTTGAACCAGGTTGTCAGTGCCGCCAATGTCATGCCGGTGGGCGTACCATTGGGTGAATAGTCCAATGGCTTGGCGCAACCTGCAATGATCGTATTTTGTATAAACAGGTTGTTGTCGGTTATGTTCACGTCCGTGGCACGTCCGGCTGCTGCATCGATGTGAATGCCTGTAGGCCATCCCATGAAAATAGAATTGAAAATAGAAATGGAAGAGTTCCTTCTTATATGAGCGCCTCTTCTGAACAGGCTGTTACCAGCATTAGAAGTGGTAGCACGTGGCCCGATTACGGTAATGTTGCTAAAGATGGCAGAAGTCTGCGGCAAGTTGGCAACGGAACTTCCGTTGGCATCGTTATCGCTTTCAAAACCGTTTGATTGTGAAATATCGGCCCTGCTGGAATCTCGCATGATAATACCGAATTGAACTTTTCCCTTGTATCCATTGTCAGTGTCGAAGTCATCGTCCAGGCTCTTATAAGCGATAAGGTGGCTGGCATTCACTGTTCCGCCGAACCATTCAAATGCATCATCCAGCGCAAAGGCTATTTGCACGTTGTCGATGGTAGTGCCATGTCCCACAGAGCCCATGGTAAGTGAGTTCAATTCCTTGTCAGGAAGAAAGGCGTACCCCGCATATTCAATGCGTACATATTTGAGGATACCTGAATTATCGGCATCGTCGGCGCCGCCATGTAAGCCATGGCCTTCACCGTTGTTAACACCGCCTTCAATTTCTCCTATGCCGGGTGCGCCATTGAAGCTGTTGTTGTTCCTTGCCCGGCCAAGCAATACAATTCCGCCCCAGTCGCCGGCTGCCGGTGAAGCGGCATCAGAGGTAAACACAATGGGTTTATCTTTTGTGCCATTTGCAATGAGCTTGGTGCCGCGGGTTACGATCAATGCGCCGCGGGTAGACTTTTCACCTTCTATTCTTGTGCCGGGCTCGATGGTAAGCGTAGCGCCGTCCACCAGGTAAACAATACCACGAAGCTTGTACGTATTGCTAGCCTTTAATGTTCTATCCGCGCTTATTTTGCCGGACAAAATGGTGTTTTCGTCCGTACCACCACCGCCGCCGGTACCGTTATCATCCACTTCAATCTTGCGGCAGCCGCTAACTGCCAGCGACGCGAAGCAACCGATCAGTAATAACTTTTTCATATAGATCAATTAATGTTTTTTGATGTCGATTATTTGAATGTATAGCCAAACGAGATGCTGAAATTGGTTCCATAATTACGGCTGATAGCTATTTTGTCTATTCCACCGTTCTTAAACCGATCGTTCCTGTCTACATCATGGTAGAAAAATGCAGTTTTATTAATGATGTCTGATATGTTCAGGCGAACTTCTCCACGTTTTTTGATCTTTTTTGCAAATTGCAGGTCCAGCAGCGGACGTGGGTTTTCCCAGATCTCAGGAACCTGGTCGTTGCCCACATATAATATCCTTCTGCCGATCTGGTTAAACAGGATGGTTGTATTCAAGCCGATCTTTTCAAGATCGTATTGAAGCGCCGCATTGAATAGGTAGGGTGATTGTCCCTGCATGGGGCGGTCAACCTTTACACCGGGGTCTTCTACTTTATTACGGATGTACGAAACGTTAGCCTGGAAAGTGAAGTTCTTCAGTGCTTCCACGAAATCGAGCTTCTTGCGCATTTCAAATTCCAAGCCGTAGCCGGTAGCTTTATCAACATTCAGGTAGTTGAAAGTGTTGGTGGCCACGCCGGATTGATTGAAGTATAATTCGATGGGATTCTTAAAATATTTATAGAATACACCCAATGTGAACATTTCGCCGGCGCGCGGATACAATTCGTAGCGTATGTCGAGGTTGCTGATCTTAGTACGTTGCAGGCTGCTTAAGCCGATAACCGCCGCACCCAATTCAAAATCGTAGAAGGCAAAATTGGTGAGCTCGCGAAACTCGGGGCGCACAATGGTTTGCGAACCTATCACGCGCAGGTTGGTCTTGCTGCCCAACTTGATAACTGCATTCACCGCGGGAAGGAAATCGCCGACCTTGCTGTGCGCATGCCTTTTATCGCTTTTTCTAGGACTTCCAACCAGTTGATCGAAATGCTCGTAACGCACGCCCCATACCACGCGTAGCCAATCGGTGAAATTATTGTCCAACTGAACATACCCCGCATTCAGGATGCTGTTGGCCATGTAGCGGAACTGCTTGCCGATAATCTCATCGAACTTGAATTTCTGCGGATCGTTTGCATCGAAGTTTTCAGGGGCGAATACTTGTTCCTCAGGCAGCATGCGCAAGGGCGATGTGCCATCGGTGAGGTAAATGGAGAAAGGCCTTGAATTGAACAGCCTGTCCTTCACCTGGAACAAGTACCCCAGCTTGACGGTTTGCTTGTTGTTGAACAAGTTGAAATTGGTGGTGATGTCGCCGCCCGTATTATATATATAGTCCGATAGGGTGCTGTAGAAAACACTTCCTGTTTTTTGTGAACGCGACTCGCTCAGCAACAGCAAATAAGGTGCATTGGGCGTTTCGCGCGACTGGTTGTACTGCACACGCCTTTGTTGCGGAATGTATGCATCCAGGATGTTAAAGCTGCCATACCAATTGATCTTTGAGCTAAGGGCGCGAATATTGTGCTCACCTGCCAGTTGCGTATTGAAGAAGATATTGGATTTGAAAGCCAGCTCCCTTGCGCGGATGTTCTCGCCGATGGCCGAATTTTGTTCAAAATCGAGGCCCGTCCTTAGCGTGGTGTAGTCCGATGAATTTACATTGAGGATATTCTTCAACGTGATCTTGTGATTGTTGTTCAGTTTAAGGGCGAAATTGGCCAGTGCTCCAGCCAGCACGTCGCTGCTATATTTGTGGCTGTTATAATCGAACAGTAAAGAAGACCGGGAATTATCGAAGCTGTAAAAGCTGTTATCAAACTCGAGGTTGCGGTGCGAGCGGTTGTAAGCAAGACCCAGGATGGCACCGAAATCTTTTTTAAACAGTTTGGTATTGAAGCCTCCGCTTAGCTGAAACGAGGCATTGATGGGCGCAGCTACTTTGTTTACGGCCCACTGCGTTGCGATCTGCTTGCCCAGCGCTGTTTTCTGCGTGTTGGAGGCATTGCTGAACTGCGTCTTATTCAAAAACCCATCGGGCAGTGCTCTTGCGCCATCGTCGATGCCCAGCCAATCGTACATGCCGCCTTCGTAATTATGAAAATCCTTACCGATGGTGCGGGAGTTGAAGCCAGTGCCCACCTGTATTGTAAAAAAGTTAGACGAGGGAATGTCCTTTGTATTCACCTGCACCATGCCACCGCCCCATTCGCCGGGATACTCAGGCACGAATGCTTTGTTGATTACGATGTTGTCGATCATCGATGAAGGAAAGATGTCGAAAGAAAATGTCTTCCTGTCCGGTTCGGTGCTGGAGAGCTGAATGCCATTGAGCATGGCAGTGTTGTAACGGTCGCTTAGCCCTCTCACCACAAGGTATTTGCCTTCCTGTATGCTGGTGCCGGGAATGCGCTTCAACACTTCACCGGTATTTTTATCGGGAGAGCGGCGTATGGCCTCGGCGGAAATTACCGAAGCAACCGTATTGGTATTGCGTTGGAACTGGATGAGAGCGTTTACAGTTTCTTTGCGGGCGGTGGAGCGGGTAGCCGTAACCGTTACAGTGCCCAGGTCTTTATTACTTACTTCCAGCATTATATTCAGTTCGGTTACCTGCCCTGCCGACAGGTCGATATCGCTGATGGCCTTGGCCGCATAGCCTACTGCTGAAAATTCGAGCTCGTATTTTTTTTCTACTGAAAGCGTTAGTGTATAGCGTCCTTCAACGTCGGTAGTAACGCCGCCTGGAGCGCCTACTATTTTTACAGAAACGCCGGGGATGGCTTCGTTCTTCTGGTTAAGAACTTTTCCGGAGATCTTGCCGGTTTGTGCAGACAAGATGTAACAACCAAAGAGCGAGACAATAGCTACTATCAACGATTTTGCCACGGATTACCTGTTTATTTGCGGCAAAACTACCCGGGCAATGTTACCGTGACATTACTCGAATATTAAGGAATTATTAATCAGCTTTTGGTCAGCATATACTGTGCACATTAACAAGCTTGTGCTGCAGAAAATTAAAAGCGGAATTGAAGCCGGCCCGTAAAGATATTATCATCCACATCGCCGTTAAAGCTTTGGAGCGCCGTGGACTCGTTCCTGATCATATCGTACCAAAGTACCAGCTTGAGGTTTTTGTTTATATAATATATATATCCGAAGCCGAGGGTATTATACTTTATATCGGCGGGAGTGAGGTTGGTGCCACCCTTGCCGATCTGGTCGCCGCTCACATGGGTATTGGGGTCGTACCAGTCGTATTTAATACCCACCTGGTGGCTTTCATTGATGATATTCTGGAGCAAATAAAAAAATGCCGCATCGAATGCTCTTATATAATACGGTTCATTCAATAAAGAGGACGGGGTTTGTGTATCATGAGCCGTGGCGGTTTGTGTTCCTTTCCAGTATTCGGCGCGTAATTCAGTAGCGCCCCAGTCGTGCTTCCATTTTAATTGTACATCGGCGCCACGGTACCTGCGTGGAGCTTTCCGACCAACATTGCTTGCCGATGAATCGATGACAAACACTTCATTTCCTCCCACGCTTCCGGACTGGTATACATATTTATTGTTTTGAACAAAACCTCCATGCAGCAAGGAAAGGCCCGCAGATAACGAAACCTGTTCAGACAATGGGAAGGGTTTTAGGGAAGCGCGGGCGATAAAATCTTTGTAACTGTCAAAATCGCCCGGAGCGGTAAGTCCCTGTCCATTGAAGAGGCCAGCATCGAACTTCAGGTAGTTATGCCAGTTAGTGCTATGCCTCGATTCAAGGGAAACCATGGCGCCGAGGTCGCGCTCGGTACGCATTAAGATCTGGGATGCACGCCCGCGTTCAGGCGATTCCCGGTCGGATGAAGACAGGTTTACTTCATAACCGAATGGCCGGGCGAACATACCCGCAGTGAGGGAAAACAATTCGAATTTGTTCTCATATACCCTGCCCCAGAAGTCGCGGATAAACACGCCACGTTCCGTTCCATCGAATTGAAACACAAACTGCAGTGAAGGTTTGTTGGTATTGGTATATCCTGCGTAATCGAACCGTATCCTGCCACGGCGCAGCATGAAGCGGTTATTGACGTGAGTCGGGAAATCGCCGCCGCTGAAACTTTCCACCCCCTGGGCGCTGGCCACCTGGAATTGCGGCTGCATGTAACCGCTGATGCGGATGTGGTCTAGTTTTTTCAGGGAATAGTATAGCCGTTTGTGTTCATCGCGTGTGGTGTCCAGCATTTCGACCAGGAATTGGGCGCGGGCTGGAGAGAAGATGGATGCAAAAACAATAACTAACAGGATTTGATATAATTGCGCTCTTTTCACAAACCGCAAAAATAGGCAGGCAAGTCGGAGAAAGTACCGGGCCGAGCGGTTCCAATGTTAAGAAATTATTAACTGAATAATCGCGAAGGACGGGACTGTCATTAATTCTATTTTTGCCCAAATTTTTACTATGGGCCTGAATTCCATTATGAAGATCTTCATGCCAAAGGACCGGGTGTTTTACACCCTGTTCGAGGAGGTGGCAGGCAATGTGGCCAAAATGGGCAGTACGTTGAAACAAGTGGTTTCAGAGCCGGACTTCGACCGCAGGGCTTCGCTGATATCACGGGTGGAAGACCTGGAGCACGTGAACGATGAATTGACACACCGCATCTTCACCGAGCTGGGCCGCAACTTCATTACGCCCTTCGACCGGGAAGATATTCACTACCTGGCCAGCGCCCTGGACGACATCTGCGACTATATTTTTGCATCAGCCAAAAAAATTAATTTTTACAGGGTAAATCCAAACGATACCGGTATTCAGAAGTTGGCCGACCTGATTGACCAGGGCTGTGAGCACATTCACAATGCCGTGTTTGAATTAAGAAACCGCCGCAATATGCGCCAGCTTACCGAAGCACTGGTAAAAGTAAACAGCATAGAAAACCAGGCAGATGATGTGTTCGACATGTCGATTGACCGGTTATTCGAAATAGAACAGGATGCCAAGGAAGTGATCAAGAAACGTGAGATCTACCAGGTAATGGAGATCGTGACAGATAAATGCGAAGACGCCGCAAACGTGATCGAATCCATCATTATTAAGTACTCCTAACTGATTTATGACGTTTCTTGTTATTATCATCATACTTGCCCTGATATTTGATTATATCAACGGCTTCCATGATGCGGCCAACTCTATAGCCACGATAGTTTCCACCAAGGTGCTTACGCCCTTTCAGGCGGTGTTATGGGCGGCCATCTTCAATTTCGCGGCCTTCTTCGTTTCAAAATATATTATAGGTGAGTTCAAGATCGGTAATACCATTGCCAGGTCTGTAGAAGAGGAATTCATTAACCTCGACGTGATATTCGCGGGATTGATCGCCGCTATTACCTGGAATCTGCTGACGTGGTGGTTCGGCATTCCCTCCAGTTCCTCGCATACTTTGCTGGGAGGCTTTATGGGTGCGGCATTGGCGCATGCGGGCGGCATTACCGGCGACAGTGGCAACCACGTGATCAATTATGCAAAAGTGATCCCTACATTCCTTTTCATTTTTGCCGCGCCGCTTTTGGGAATGATCATGGCATTTTTTATAACGGTGGTCATTGTCAACTTATGTAAACGAAGTAACCCCTACCGCGCGGACAGTTGGTTCAGGAGATTGCAGTTGGTATCGTCTGCATTGTTCAGTCTTGGACACGGCGGCAACGACGCGCAAAAAGTAATGGGCATCATTGGCGCTGCCTACATATATTATGAGGGGCAGCGTGGCAATCCGATGGACTTTACTGAATTTGTCAATACGCACCTGTGGGTACCGTTGGCCAGCTTTATTGCCATTGCGCTTGGTACCATGAGTGGTGGTTGGAAGATCGTAAAGACCATGGGTACACGCATTACCAAGGTTACCCCACTGGAAGGTGTAAGCGCTGAAACCGCTGGCGCAGCCACACTCTACCTGACAGAGCACATGGGAATACCGGTGAGCACTACGCATACCATTACGGGGGCCATCGTGGGTGTGGGCGCTACCAAGCGATTGAGCGCGGTGCGCTGGGGTGTTACCATTAACCTGCTTTGGGCATGGATACTCACCATTCCGGTGAGTGCTCTTCTTGCGGCAATTACCTACTACGTTGTAAGATTGTTTTAGTCGGGACTCCTATCGACTCAGTAGCATGCACATTTGCAGATGTGCGCATTAGTGTATTATTTTGCCGGAATGAAAGGAATTATACTCGCCGGGGGTTCCGGCACCCGGTTGCATCCTATAACGTATGCCATCAGCAAACAGATCATGCCTATCTATGATAAGCCCATGATCTATTACCCGCTTTCTACCCTTATGCTGGCAGGCATCCGCGAAATACTGATCATTTCAACCCCATACGATCTTCCGCAATTCCGGCGGCTGCTCGGCGATGGAGGCAACCTCGGACTGCAATTTTCGTATGCGGAACAGGCAGTGCCCAACGGACTGGCCCAGGCTTTTGTGATCGGCGCAGATTTTATAGGTAACGACAGCGTGGCCCTGGTGCTGGGCGATAATATTTTTTATGGCACCGGCCTGGGAGAACAACTGGAAAAAAATACCCATCCTGAGGGCGGCATCATCTACGCCTACCATGTAAGCGATCCTGAAAGATATGGCGTGGTGGAATTCGATGAAAACAAACAGGCAATATCCATAGAGGAAAAGCCCGCCAGGCCCAAGAGCAATTATGCGGTGCCGGGTTTATATTTTTATGATAATAGCGTGGTGGAAATAGCCCGCCACCTGCAACCGAGCGCGAGAGGAGAATATGAAATAACTGATGTGAACAAAGAATATCTTCGTACAGGTAAATTGAAAGTGTCGGTGCTGGACCGCGGTACGGCCTGGCTGGATACCGGTACTTTCGACTCATTGATGCAGGCCAGCCAATTTGTGCAGGTGATCGAGCAGCGGCAGGGCATTAAGATTGCATGCATCGAAGAAATTGCTTATAAAAAAGGATTCATCGATAAGGAACAACTGACCAAACTCGCCCAGCCTTTGTTGAAGAGCGGTTATGGACAATACCTTATGAATCAAATTAAATAACCCTGGAGCAGCAGGAGGAAACTATGTCTAAAATTCTTGTTACAGGCGGGTGTGGCTATATCGGCTCGCATACGATTGTTGACCTTGTTGAAAACGGCTTCGATGTAATTTCTGTCGATAATAATTCACGGTCCAATGCGCGCATTCTCGAAGGCGTGGAAAAGATCACGGGCAAAAAGATCAAAAACTACAAGGTAGATCTCTGCAATTTCGATGACACCTTTGCCATTTTCCAGGAGAACGAGGATATATCGGGCATCATTCATTTTGCCGCTTTCAAAGCCGTGGGTGAATCGGTAGAGCTACCCCTCATGTATTTTGAGAACAATCTTAATTCGCTCATTAACCTGTTGAAGTGCGTGCAGGAATTCCAGATACGGTATTTTGTTTTTTCTTCGTCCTGCACCGTGTACGGCAATCCCGATAAGATACCCGTTACGGAATTCACCCCGCCGAAGCCCGCGGAATCCCCTTATGGTTATACCAAGCAAATGGGCGAGCAGATCATTAATGAATTCTCCAAAGCGAACGATACCAGGTGCGTGCTGCTGCGTTATTTTAACCCCGTAGGCGCGCATCCTTCCGGGTTCATCGGCGAGCTGCCTATCGGCAAGCCCGCCAACCTGGTGCCCGCCATTACGCAAACCGCTATTGGCAAGCTGCCGCAAATGACAGTGCATGGAGCAGACTATCCCACCCGCGATGGATCGTGCATACGGGATTATATTCATGTATCAGACATAGCGCATGCGCATACGCTGGCGGTGGATTACCTGCTGGCAAAAAAGCAGCAGAAGAAATGCGAGGTGTTTAACCTGGGCACCGGCAACGGCGTTACCGTATTGGAAGCGATACACGCATTTGAAAAAGTGAGTGGCGTTAAGCTCAATTATACCATCGGCCCGCGCAGGCCCGGCGACGTAGTGGCAATTTATGCAAACAACGATTATGCGAAGCGCGAGTTGGGATGGGAACCCCGGTATTCATTGGAAGATATGATGTCCACTGCGTGGCGTTGGGAGCAAAAGATCAAGAACGATGAATCGTTTTATTCAAAGAAGCCGGCGGGGTTGAATTAACGTATCACACAGCATCTACGGCACATATTTTTCTCTGATCTTTACAACTACTCCCTTATGGAGCCATAAGACAAATGGCCTGTCCTCATATCTATTTTTAAGTCCATTGAGTGTGTTATCGACTTTGAATTCAGCATCGGGGCCCCAATCGACGAGACTGATAATTACATTTTTCGAAAGCTTCAACCTCCTGATCTTTTTGCTGTCATTAACTATATAGTAATCGTTGGGAACCCATACCTCCATTTTGCCATCCTCGGTATAGGCTGTATCAGCATCATGTCTTTTGGCAGCCGCATCGATTGCCTCCTCGTTCCATAGAAATTGAATATAGTCTGCTTCAATAAACGCGGCATCCCCATCGATGATTTTCGTTATATAAGCGTATTGTATGGTATCATACACGGCCGGGTCGATCGAAGTGTCTACGAGTACCCGCGGCACAATCGACACGTAATCTTCTCCTGTGTCACTGTCTTTTGCAGGGTTGGTGTTGTTTACAATAGGAGTTGTGTCTTCTGCGGTTATCGTAGCCGCAACCGGGGCATAGTTTGTTGTAGTGGTAGTGTCGGTGGTAGTGGCCGGGCTATTACCGGCAGAACCGCACTGCATGAACAAAACTGTCAAAGCAATAAAGGCCGGGGTTCGGGTGTTCATAAGTGAAATATAGTGCAAGAGCTGCAAAGCGCATAGTGGCAGGCGGTCAACGATTGATGCATCTTTTTATTGCCGGAGCTTGCGCGGTTAGTTGGGTGCTAAACGGCGAAGTTCCAGAAACTGATCTTCCGGCGGGTCTTAAAGCCTGATCTTTCGTACAATGCAATAGCATGCGCATTGGTTTGTGCAACATGCAGGTAAGGGGTTTTATGCTGATCGAAGATATTGTTCACCGCGTACGCTATCAACTGCTTCGCATATCCCAGGCCGGTATGCTCGGGGTGCGTAACGATTGCACTGACTTCGGTAAAATCATGCGTCTTCATCCTTTCTCCTGTTACGGAAACGAGCATCTCATCCTTAAAAATGCCGAAATAATCGCCCAATAACGGAGTCTTGTCCCTGAAATATCCCGGCTGCACAAGGTTCACCAGTTCCACCAATTCATCTTTATGATCATCGTTCAGGCGTACAATACGTTCCCGTATGGAAACATCCATACGGCGATCGATAACCATCTGCAGGCAGATCAATTCTTTTTTCAGGATCAATTTATCGGAAAACTCCGGCTTTTCGCCGACTATAAAGAAGTTGTTGGCGAGTGTGGCATATTCATCTATTGCGCTTGCAATGTTTTCTTCGCCCTCGTAACCGCCGAAAGGACAAACATCGGGATGATAGCATTTCAGATTACCGTAAGTAAGTGCAAACTGCTTATGGTCTTCCTGCAGTGAGTGCCAAACAGGATTGTCTAAGGTGCTGCTTCGCTGCGGCGGGATCATTTCTTCTTTTTCTTTGAAGCCTTTGCTATTTTATTATATTCCAATGCAAGGTTTACCCAGTATTCCAGCTTTCTTTTCGTGTTCAGCACATCGGCATCTACAAAAACAAATCCTTTCATCACTTTACCGGTAAAGTCCATTGGTTTGCAGCCTTCTTTTTCCAACACCTCATCATACACTGCGGGATCCAGCCGCACCATGAGGCGTTCGGTTTCCACACCTATGCACATTTTATCGTTCACCATAAAACACAGTCCGCCGAACATTCTTTTTTCTTCTATGCTTTTATGCGTCTCCACAATGATCTCACGCACCCTGTCGGCCAGTTTTTCGTTGTATGCCATATATTCAATTTAAATTGTGTTATTCAACCATGGGATCATGGTCTCTGCCCCGCTTTTGTTTTCACGGCTACTTCAGTTTTGCATGCATTTGTACCAGTTGCCTGGCCGCGGGTATACCTTTCCTTTCTTTGAAAGAAACCTTACCATGATCTCCTTTCCAGATGCATCATATACCTGGAAGTGCAGGTGTGGAAATGCGGTATAGCCTGTATTACCGGACGCCCCGATGAGCTGGCCCTTTTTTACGTGCTCTCCGGCCTTAACGTAAGCCCCATTTTTGTCGAGGTGCCAATAGTACGCAGTACTTCCGTCGTCATGCCGGATAATAACATAGTTGCCATCTGAGTAGTTTGCATCTTTCAATCCGCCTTTGTCGCTGTCGCCCCGGGCATCGACTACAGTGCCTGCCCTGGCTGCGCAAACCTTGCTGCCTTTCTTCATTTTAAAATCGAGGGAAAGTTCCTGCTGGTGGCTCATCTTACTGTTAGCGCCCTGTATCAATAAATAGCTTTTGCCCTTTTCATACGGCAGCCAGTATACGTAGCTGGTATCATCTGGCATGCGGCCGGATTTCAGGTCGAGGACTTGCTTATTGGAAAGCTGTGCAATAGCGCTACAGCAAAAAAGCAGCAGAATAAGAACAAGAGGAGATTTCATGGCCCGACATAAATACTAACAAACATTAAACTACGAATTTCGCATTTCATTTTTTGCATGTCCCGATTTTTTTTCTAATTTTGTTTTATGTTTCGCAGCAATTCATATACATCGTCTTTCGTCTCCTGTTATAGCAGTAGCTATAACATGAAGGGCAGTGTATTGTCTGCGAGTTAATTATTTATATTATCTCATTGGCATATAAGCCCTTCGGTTTTCTACTGGAGGGTTTTTTGTTTTTGGAAGGTTGGCAGAATTGGCATTGCACCGGTCTTGAAAACCGAGGTCGCCCAACAGCGATGGGAGTTCGAGTCTCTCACCTTCCGCAGTTGTATTGTTGGAGAGCAGGCAGACATTGGTTTGCTGCGGCATCCTGCTAAGGTGCTCCGTGTAACAGCGGTAATGGTTCGATTCCATTGCTCTCCGCTTATTTGGGACGTCGGTGACGAGGGTGGAGTCACGCCAGATTGTAAACCTGGTACACAGAAACACATGGAGTTCGAATCTCTAACGTCCCACAAATGTCGACGCATTGAAATAATGGTTCGGAATCGAGCCCTGCTGTCTTCATATCCACTGCCAACCCAAAGTTCGTCAATGCTGCAGCCTAAAGTTTTATTCGATTTTCTTGCTGTTGATTTAACAGGCCCCGTCTATATCTTTTACCAGGAATTTAAATAACGAGGCCATTACTGCAGCCATCCATTATTAAAACTGCTTTTGCCCCGGCCGCGATTTGCGTTTTTGATCCGGCGTTTTCGCCGGAGGCGTATTTGCTTTCTTTTGTTTGTTTACCTGGATAATAACCCTGATCACCTCCAGCACCGGTGCGCCGATACCCAATCGCTGTGCATTGGTAAAGGCAGGGCTGGCCTGCTGGCCCGTAGGGTCGAAAACCAGGTAATCGCCATTGAGCTTATGTTCCGCGTCCAATAAACTATCCGGCACGTATACCTGTATTTTTACTTTCTGGTAACTGGCAGGAAAATATCGGATATAATAATTTTCTGATTGCTTGTACCAGCGGTCGTATTTCACTCCATGCTTTTTAATTTGCGAAGGTTCCCGCAAGACAGCTATGCGCTCAAAGGATTCATACGAGGTAGTGCCCATTTCAAAAAGCCGTTGCATGCCGCTGTTGCCCTTGAAGATCCCTGACGAAGCAACTGTTTTTATAACACCCGCCACACCTCCTTTCAATTCAAACACCTGCCTGGGGGTCAGCAATTTCATAGCATCTGATTGAACGGAAGAAGACAATTTATTGAAATCAGCGCCGCTGACAACAGACCACAACAACAATTGCACGTGCTTCTGCGGTATCTGCGAATGATGCCTTGAATTAAGCAAAACAGATTCTACAATATCTTTTCTATAACCTGTAACAGGTCCTTGCAGGTAAGCATCGCCGGGGCGGGGATCGGGCGTACCGGGTTGCAAGCAATAAGTTTTGAATTCCGCTTCATACAATCCAGGCGCCAGCACGAATCCGCCATCCTGCGTTTGCGGAAGGTCCATTAACGATAGGGGTTTGAGACCGGCGGCTATGGAAGGTTGATCGTAATTATTGTCAATTATGGGATCGTATTCCACCGGTTGCCTGGCATTGCGCGAGGCAGATGCGCAAGCCGCAAAAAGAATAACAAAACAAAGGTTTCGAAGTAAAGATGCTGACATAGGGGTGGTTTTTAGTTGATACAAAATCTAAAAAAAACCACGCATTTAAAAGCAATGCGCAGGTAAAGTATTGTTAAGAGGCGCTTTTGCAAGAGCTTAACATATGCGTTAACGTTATCCCTATAGGCGTTATTGCAATTGATGGTTACCGTTAGTGAGCATTCCGCATTTTACTCCTTCACATACACCGCAACATAAGTTATCGTCGGCTGGCCGATTCCTAAACATCCCGGTTGTGATATTTGGAACACCGAATGCATTTCGAAAGTATTGTCGCCAATAGTAATTTGTTTGGAGGCCATGGCTGCGATTTGAGACGCTATTTTACGCGCTTATTCAACCGGAAAAAGAGTGTTTTCCCCGTATATATCTTCCCTTTGCCCATTCCGCAATAATTCTTTCCTTTGCCGCACCAAACGCACATCATGCTAAAAGACATAAAAATCCTGAATGAAGTGGACACCCGTTCGGGCTTCGGAGAAGGCATTTACGAACTCGGTAAAAAAAATCCCAATGTAGTTGCGCTCACTGCCGACCTGGCGGGCTCGCTCAAGCTGCAAAAGTTCATGAAAGAATTCCCCGAGCGGTTCGTGCAATGCGGTATTGCAGAAGCTAATATGATGGGCATTGCCGCAGGCCTCACCATCGGTGGCAAAATTCCGTATACCACTACCTTCGCCAATTTTTCCACCGGCCGCGTGTACGACCAGATCAGGCAGTCAATTGCCTACTCAGGCAAAAACGTAAAGATCTGCGCCTCACACGCCGGCGTAACCCTGGGTGAAGACGGGGCCACGCACCAGATACTCGAAGACATCGGCATGATGAAAATGCTACCCGGCATGACCGTGATAGTGCCCTGCGATTTCAATCAAACCAAGGCCGCCACTATTGCCATCGCGGAGCATGTGGGACCGGTTTACCTTAGGTTCGGCAGGCCCAAATGGCCGAATTTCACCGCACCCGACCAAACCTTTGAAATAGGAAAAGCGCAAATACTGGCTGAGGGCACCGACGTTTCCATCTTTGCCTGCGGGCACCTGGTTTGGAAAGCCATCGAAGCGGCCAGGGCGCTGGAAGAAAAAGGCATCAGCGCGGAAGTGATCAATATCCACACCATCAAACCGTTGGACAAGCACGCCGTGATACAATCGATTACCAAGACCAGGTGCGTAGTAACCGCAGAGGAACATAACATCATCGGTGGACTGGGCGACAGCATCGCCCAGGTTGCAGCCCGGCACCTGCCAGTACCCATAGAATACGTGGGCACAAACGATACTTTCGGGGAGAGCGGAACGCCGGACCAGTTGCTTAAGAAATATGGGCTCGACGCTCCCAATATCGTGGAGGCCGTTGAGAAAGTGCTGTCACGCAGGAAAAGCATAAAATTAGCGGTCTAGCGTTTACCACTTGCGGGCCGCCGGCAGCACCTATTATGTGAATGCCTAACCGATAATCCGTGACGCTCAACTAAATAAAACTTATGGCAGTCACCACTCAAGACAGCGAACTACTCCATCAATTCCGTAACCCGGGCACCAGGGAGCAGGGCTTTACTGCCATCATTAAAAAATACCAGGAAAAGCTATACTGGCATGTGCGCCGCATGGTAGTGGAACACGACGACGCCAATGATGTGCTCCAGAACATTTTCATCAGGGTTTGGAACGGCCTTGAAAATTTCCGCGAAGATTCTCAACTCTATACCTGGCTTTACCGTATCGCTACCAATGAGTGCCTGACCTTCCTGGAACAGCAGAAAAAGAGATCGGCAGTATCCCTCAGCGAGGTTGAAAGCGGGTTAAGCAATAAGATCAAAGCTGATAAGTTCTTCGATCCCAATAAGTTAGAGTGGAAATTGCAACTCGCTATTCAGCAACTGCCTGAAAAGCAAAGGATTGTGTTCAATCTCCGTTATTACGACGAAATGCCCTACGAAGAAATGAGCCGAATCCTGGAAACTTCCGAAGGGGCCCTGAAGGCCTCGTACCATCACGCAGTAAAAAAAATTGAAGACTATATCCTGAACCATTAAACCAAACGACCCTAAACCAGTCTCAGGAAGGTCAATGCAAACCAGGTCAACCATATTGAACGAATTGAGGAAGATCAGCCCTACGGTTGCGACTATCAGTCCCGAAAATACCTATAGCGTGCCGCAAGGGTATTTCGAGGGGTTGGCCAGCGCGATACTGGCAAGGGTAAAGGCCGGCCAGCAAAGTGCAAAGGACGAACTCGAGACCTTATCACCGCTGCTCAACAGCCTGAGCAGGAAGCTGCCCTATGAAGTGCCCCAGGATTATTTCGGTGAGCTTTCTGAAACAGTAGTTGGCGGCGTAAAGGCCATTGACTTTGTAAAGGGAGAACTGCAGAACATCTCTCCTTTGATCGATAGCCTGAAGCACAAAAATGTTTACCAGGTGCCGGAAGGTTATTTTGAAGACCTTGCAGGCAACATCCTGGACAAAATAAAAGAACGCAAACCGGCAAAAGTTGTTTCAATGGGCCGTAAGGTCATGCGGTATGCGGTAGCGGCAGCAGTAATAGGTATTATGGCCATCGGAGGCTGGATGTATTTTGGCAACAACAACCCCAATAAAGAAGTTGCCGTAGTGGAGAAGATCAGTGATGATAGCTCCATATCGGAAGAAGAAATGACCAATTACCTGGAAAATGGAACACTTACCGTTGCAGTAAGCGCTCCTGTAGAACACGAAGACATGGATGCAGCCGATATAAAAGAAATGCTATCAGATGTAAGCGATGATGAATTGCAGCAATACTTAACAACATTATAGAATCCGTCATGAAAAAAATAATTCTACTCATATTGATGTTCGCATGGACCGCAGGGGTTTCGCTTGCGCAGGACAACGAAAAGGCCGATGGTGGAAAGCTGAAGGCTTACCAGATAGCTTTCTTCACCAACAAGCTTAAGCTTACCCCCGAAGAAGCACAACGCTTCTGGCCCATCTTCAATAAATATGAAGACGAGATCAGGATCAACCGTATCCAGAACAAACAGGCCACGCAAATAGAACTGGAAGAAAAAGAGATCCAGATCCGCAAAAGATATTTCGAGCAGTTCTCCCAGGTATTGAACAAAGACCGGGCAGACCGCGTGTTCAAGTGCGACCGGGAGTTTAAAGACGTGGTGAGAAGGGAATTGATGGAACGCAGGCAATTGCGTCAACAAAATAATAAACGCCCCATCAGGCAATAAGCATATTTAAACTTGGTGTTTTTCATAGGTTAGCAACGGCCGGCTCTTTTCAGGGCAGGCCTTTGTGTTAGTTACAGCATAAAGCTTATAATTCAAAATTTAAATACCGGCGTTGTAATATCGTGGTAAAACAAAAAGGTCCATCCTTCTTTCTCCCCCTGCTCCCACCATCGTTGTCGTAATTCCATTGCCAGCTTGCCATTGTAATCGTATTTTGCCACAAAGCGGTGGCGCATCTGCTGTAATTGGGGCGCGTCGTCGGCGCCAAAAAATAAACGCTCGCCCCCTTCTACTATCCAAAACACCTGGTGATAAGGGCTGTGCGCGCCCGTTACCTCGTATTTGATATATCCATCCAGCGCCCCATTGCCGTCCAGCAACACCAATTGGTTCGAGTGTTTTAAAGGCTCCAACTCTTCCGTAATAAAAGAAGGAAATCCTTTTTCAAATGCGAATGCCAATTCCTGCCGCTGCACATAGTAAGTAGCGTTGGGAAAGCTCAGCGTCTTATTGCCAATGGCGCCCACGCCACCAGCATGGTCTTTATGCAGGTGCGAGAGCAACACCTTGGT
This sequence comes from Chitinophagaceae bacterium, assembly GCA_035628135.1. Lineage (GTDB taxonomy): Bacteria > Bacteroidota > Bacteroidia > Chitinophagales > Chitinophagaceae > DASPKM01. The sequence goes on from DASPKM010000010.1 coordinate 172,980, forward strand.
AACCTCACCTGGATTAATTCCAGCTTCCATCATGTTGCGGTGCAATTGCATGGCGCCCTCCTGTTCAAATCCGAGGCCGGTATCCAGCAACAATACGTCCTCTGCCGTAACCACCACAAAAGGTTGTACTTCTACGAGCAAACTGCCCACGGGCCGCTTCTGGAGGTCGTCTGTTGTTTCATTAAATGGAACAAAAAGCTTGGTCTTGTCGATGGTGAAAGAGCCTTCTGAAAGCGGAATGATCTTCATGTGCAGGGAGAATTGAATGCAAAGCTAGCGCGCTTTTACAAGATTCTCCAGGAACGATCGTTTTGAAATTTGAAAGAGCCTTCGCATGTCACCTGCCCATCGATGGGAAGCAGCTGCAGCGTACTGTCGAGGATTGCGGCGGGAACAATGACATAATTATCTTTTGTGGAGATGATTTTCATCTTCAGGTAACAACGCACCGGCCTCGGAAAAGAACCATCGACCAAAAAAATTATCGCAGCACCATTTGCCTGTCTGCGTCGAGCCTGATGAGAATGAAGAGAAGAACAGTGAAAGTTATCAATGAGGTTCCTCCATAGCTGATGAAGGGAAGCGGTATACCGATAACAGGCGCAAGCCCGATGGTCATGCATACGTTGATGGCTATGTGAAAAAAGAAAACCGAGGCAACGCCGTATGCGTAACATCGGCTGAAGACACTTCGTTGTCGTTCTGCAATGGTAACAATGCGCAGCAATAGCACGAGATAAATCCCCAGGAATATGATACTGCCGAGGAACCCAAAGCCTTCGCCTATCGTACAGAAGATAAAATCCGTTCGCTGCTCGGGCACGAAATCATACCTTGTTTGCGTGCCCTTCAGCAATCCTTTACCGATGAAGCCTCCACTGCCTATTGCAATCTTGCTTTGCTTTACGTTGTAGTCGCCATCGTCTTTTTTGGCTGCGGCCACTTTTTGTTCGCTTTCAATCAACGCGGCCTGGTCTTTTGGCACATAATCTTTACCAATCGCGGCGTATATGCGTTTCACCTGGTAAGGCTCAAACATGTGTTCGAACACGTAAGGAACCGCAAAGCGCTGAATGCCCACGCACACAAACCACAATGCAACAATCGTCACCAATATGCGGCGGCGGCGCCTTATCTGCCTTCGCATGAAATAAATGGTAAGCCCGGCAATGGCGGTAAGCACAATGGCGAGTGTATTTGGATCTACCAGCAGCGTAGCCACCACCAGCACCGCCAGCGATGCACCGAGTATAAGATAGGCGGGCGGCAAACCCTCTCGGAACATCACGATAAAAAATGAAAAGTATACCAATGCCAATCCTGTTTCTTCCTGCCTCCAGGTTATGATCGCCGGCAACAGCGTTATGCCGATAGCGATCATGTGCGAACGCGATTTTGTAAAATCTGCGTTCAACCTCGACAGGTATTTCGCCAGGGCCAGGTTCACGAATACCTTACACAATTCCGCAGGCTGCAGTTGAAAGCTGCCGAAGCGGATGATGGACTTGGTCCCTTTAACTTCCGTATGAAAAGGGAATACCAATAGCAGCAACAACAAACCGAACACATACCAAAGATTGGCCGTTGCAGTAAAAAATTTACTGTCTGTAAGCAGGATGAAAACGCCGAGGAATAACCCGATGATAAAATACAGCGACTGGCGGCTGTAATCTGTTTTCAATGAAATGAATCCCTGAACTATATTTTGAAAACCGCTTACGCCTTCTCTTTCCTGGTAGGTGGCTGCAAAAATACTCAGGATGCCAACGAAGCACAGTATGACGTATATCCATACCAGGCTCCAGTCTATGCCTTTTGATATTGCAGGGTTTTTTTGGTTCATGCTTCAACCGGCATTATGCATGGAGTGTTTTTTTATTTCTTTCATTCAATATGGCTTCCTTCAGCATGGTCGTTCCGGGCGGCTTGGTGGGCACGGTGTCTTTTTTGGGAGCTGATGAACCTTTGCGCAGGTACTTCATGTAATTGGTGCTGTCCTTTGTAAGATTAGCCCAGTAAGCGGCGCGCGCAGAGTCGGCCTTATATTGTTCCCTTTCCAGCCACGCGGGCATGAGGTTGGCGGCCGCTATTCGTTCCACTTCCTTCACGCGTTCGGCGCGGAGGGTATCGTTCAGGTACTTTTCCATCATCAGCGAAGCGATGGGCGCGGCCCAGGTGGACCCGAAGCCCGCATTCTCCACTATCACGGCTATCGCGATCTTAGGATTTTCGCGCGGTGCAAAGCATACGAACACAGAGTTGTCTTTTAACTGTACGCGCCTGCCATCCAGTATCCTGAAGTTTTCGGCCGTACCTGTTTTTGCGCAGATGCTGATGCCTGGGATTTTCGCCGCCATGGCGGTGCCGCGCTCCACCACGTCCTGCATGCCGCCGATCACCGCTTCGTAAGCAGTGTCGGGAATGCGGGTGAGCACTTCGTGCCTGCGGCGGAATTTATTCAGCAAGGTATCTTCTTCTGTTTCGCTATCGAACTTCTGCACAAAATGGGGTGTATAATAATAGCCTTTGTTGGCTACGATGCACATAGCGTTGGCCAGTTGTATGGGGGTTGACAGCATCATGTCCTGTCCTATGCCAAGCGTAAGGTTGGTGCAGGAGTTCCATGCGCCGCGGTACACGCGGTTATAGACAGCAGTATCCGGAATATTACCCCGGTCTTCGCTGGGGAGGTCAACGCCGAGGCGGTCGCCCAAACCGAAATTGTTCGCATATTCCTTCCAGTGAGCATATCCCTTTTTTACCCCTTTAAACTGCGGATTGTCCACCGTAAGGCGGTACACGTGCGCGTAGTAAGAGTTACACGAGTTTGCAATGGATAGCCGCAGGTTGGCCGCGTGGCCAACGTTATTGTGCGTGCAGGCGGGCTTTCCATGTCCGCAGGCATAATATCGTCCCGTGCATGGATAACCGAAAGATGGATCGATGATGCCATCGTTCAGCGCGATCAATGCGCCCAATGGCTTATAAGCTGAGCCGGGAGGATACAATCCTTTGATAGCACGGTTCAGCAACGGGCCGGATACATCCAGCACCATGCGCTGGTAGTTCTTTTGCTTTTCAGGACCGGTAAGATCATTGGGGTTGAAATTAGGTCCTGAGCACATGGCGATGATACCGCCGGTCTTAGGTTCCAGCGCAACCACTGCTCCCACCTTGTTGGTCATAAGCTTTTCCGCAAGCTGCTGCAACTCGATATCGATATAAGTTCTAAGGTTTCTCCCGGCAACGGCGGCGGTATCGTACCGGCCGTTCTCATACCTTCCTACCAGGCGGTTCCTGTTGTCGCGGATCATATATTGCACGCCGCGGCGGCCCATCAGCACGGATTCGTAGTATTGTTCCAATCCGCTGCGCCCTACGTAGTCACCCAGTTGGTAATAATAATTGGAGCGTCTGAGAATGGCCGAGTCTACTTCGCCCACGTAGCCCATGATGTGCGCTGCTGCGTTGTAAGGGTACACCCGCACGGGCCTGTCCTGCAGGTAAAAGCCTTTATACTTCCACAGGTTTTCTTCAAGCCGTGCATGCAGCACGGGCGGCAGCAGGTCCTCGAAGATGGAGGGCCTTACCCTGGTGTTTTTAATGATGGCGGTAATGATGCGGTCGCGGAATTCGGCGGTATCTATCTCCATCATTCTACAAAACTCCAGCGTATCGAGGTTTCTCAGTTCCGCGGGTATCACCATCAGGTCGTACAGCACGGTGTTGTCCAGAATCGCCTTGCCGTTACGGTCGTAGATGATGCCACGGGTGGGATAGATCCTTTTGGGGAACAAAGCGTTCTCCATGGCAAGCTGCTGGTATTTGCCGGACAGCACCTGCAGGTTGAACAGCTGCAAGGCTATCACCACAAACATCACAATAAAGATCAATCGTATGATCGTGCTCCTGCTCTGATTAAACACCGGCATAAGTCAGGGAATTACAAATAGAAGAAACGTTCAGTTGTTACTGGTTAGTGCTGGTATGAATGCAAATTTAATGTTTTATTATCTTCAACCTCAGGCTGTATTGGTCCTGAACCTTTCTTTTCTTACGAACAACATTTCAGCAAGCAGTATCAGCAACAGGCTGATGCCGGTAGTGGCCAGCACCTTCATTATAAAATACCAGATGGAACGGATTTGTATCCATTCCAGCAATACCAGATAGCTATGGTGCAACAAGGTCAATATGAGCACCAGGGTAAAATAAGGCGCCCATCCCATGCTGCGAATGGAGGGTGAAGCATAATTCTGCTCAGCGCCCTGCTGCGGGATCAGCAGGTTTACCAGGAAGGGCCTTACATACGCGATCAAGGTGCAGGCCGCCGCGTGCAGACCGGGAGTATTGAGAAAATAATCCATTGACAGCCCGAACAGGAAGCCCACGAGTGTAAGCCATCCGCGCCTGGTATTGAAGGGAAGCCAGATGATGAACAGGTAATACAAGTAAGGCGTAATGAACTTATGCAGGAAGGGCACTCTTTGCAATACCAATGCCTGCAGCAACAGGAAAAAGATGAAACGGAACGTATGTTTTACCAGGTCGCTCATTGAATTTTTCTCGTAGCCTCCTCCAACTGTTTTTGTTCTTCCTTTTGCAGGTTCTCCACCACGTACACGTAATGAAGGCTGAAGAAATTAGTCGCGGGTTTCAGCCTGAGTGTATAAAAGTTACTGCTGGGGTCTTTGATAATGCTTTCCACGGTGCCTACCACTATGCCGCGCGGGTAGCGGTCGGAATAACTGGTTACCACGCTGTCGCCCTTGGTAATGGCGGCGCTGGTAGGAATGTCTATCAGCGTTAAATATAAGGGCGAATTGCCGTCCCACTGCACGGTGCCGGTTTCGCCTGATTTTTTCAACGAGGCGCGCATCCTGCTTTGGCGGTGCAACAGGCTCATCACTGTGGCGTAGTTGTCGCTTACATTTACCACCGCGCCCACAACGCCGCTGGAACTGATGACGCCCATGTCCTCGCGTACGCCCTGATTCCTGCCACGGTGAATGGTGATATAATTGTTTTGGGTGCCGGTGGAATTGTTCGACACCCGCGCTTCCCGTATAACGTATTTGCGGTAATTGCCTAGTGTATCGTAAGGAATGGAATCGGTAATAATCCTCGAAGTGGTGTCGGGCCCTTCGAAATTGGAAGCGAGCATATTCCTGAGCCGCGCATTTTCCTTTACCAGGGAGTCGTTGGTCGTTTTCAGGTTGAAATAGTATTCAATGTTATTGGCCCTGTCATAGATGCCGCCCGTTAGTTCCTTTGCAATGCCCGCAAAAGCGGCTTCGTGAAATTTATTATACCTGAACAGCATGGAAAGGGCTATTATCTGTAACACCAGGAAGAACAGGAAATTGAGATACCGTCTGATGAAGAGAATGATGTTACGCATTGGTTGCCTTCTCCCTTACCTTGTGCCTTGTTAAAATTTTATCTCATTACAAAGGGATACCGGTCGTAGTTCTTCAGTGCCAGTCCTGTGCCGCGCACTACGCTTTTCAGCGGATCGTCGGCCACATGCACGGGAAGTTTGATCTTTTGGCTAAGCCTTTTGTCGAGGCCCCTCAGCAATGCGCCGCCACCGGTCAGGTACAGCCCGCGGCGGTAAATGTCGGCGGCCAGTTCTGGGGGCGTGCTTTCCAATGCTTTCAGGATGGCCTCTTCAATTTTGAATATGCTTTTATCTAAGGCTTCCGCAATTTCCTGGTAGCTTACCATGATCTGTTTAGGGATACCGGTTACCAGGTCGCGTCCATTCACTGGAATATCATCGGGTGGCGTATCCAGGTCTTTCATGGCTGCGCCGATGTTGATCTTGATCTGTTCGGCCGTACGCTCGCCTATCAGCAGGCTATGGTAACGGCGAAGGGCTTCCATGATGTCGGCGGTAAATTCATCGCCCGCGATGCGTATGCTCTGGTCGCACACTATGCCGGCCAGTGCAATCACGGTAATACCGGTAGTACCTCCGCCAATGTCTATGATCATGTTGCCCACCGGCTCTTCCACGTCGATGCCTATTCCAAGCGCCGCGGCCATGGGCTCATGCAACAGGTACACTTCTTTGGCGCCGGCCTGCTCCGCGCTGTCGCGCACCGCTCTTTTTTCCACTTCGGTAATACTGCTGGGAATGCAGATCATCATGCGCCAGCTGGGTGGGAACAATGGTTTTTTGGGATAGATCATCTTGATCAGCTCACGGATCATCAACTCCGCGGCGTTGAAGTCGGCAATAACACCATCTTTCAAGGGGCGAACCGTACGAATGCTCTCATGGGTTTTTTCATGCATCATCAATGCACGCTTTCCTACCGCAATAACATTTTTAGGATTGTTTCTGTCCAGGGCTACAATACTCGGCTCATTTACTACGATCTCCTCGTTGTGTATGATGAGGGTATTGGCGGTTCCCAGGTCTATGGCAATATCCTGTGTAAACCAATTGAATAATCCCATGAGTCGGTATTAGATTTTTAATGCATGCAAAGTTGATGTAAATAAACGGAATTAACAAAGCCAAACCCTTGCCAGATAAGTATTTTTTCAACAGTTGTTAATTGCTCGTGAATGCTTCTCCCAGCGGCTATTCGACCTTGTTCACAACAACGCCCATTTTCGACTTATCGTATCTCATTTCATACATTTACTTGCATGAGCATTATCAGCCGCACGGTTTGGATACTCGCCATCGTTAGCCTGTTTGCCGACATCGCCAGCGAAATGCTGTATCCGGTGATACCGGTTTACCTGGAACAAGCAGGATTTTCGGTGTTGCTCATTGGCATACTGGAAGGCTTTGCAGAATTTACGGTTGGCCTAAGCAAGGGCTACTTCGGCCAGTTGTCTGATAAAAAAGGTGTGCGGCTTCCTTTTGTGCGCTTCGGCTATTTCCTGAGTGCCTGCTCCAAACCGATGATGGGCATGCTCACCTGGCCAGTCTGGATCTTTGTTGCAAGAAGCACCGACCGGCTTGGGAAAGGCGTTCGCACCGCTGCGAGAGACGCAATGCTTTCCGCCGAAGCCACCAGGCAAACCAAGGCCAGGGTGTTTGGATTTCACCGCACCTGGGATACGGTAGGCGCTATTACGGGGCCATTGCTTGCATTATTGTACCTGCATTTTTTTCCGCAACAATACCGTTCGCTTTTTTTTATTGCGTTTATACCCGGACTTGCATCGGTGGCCATTCTTTTTTTGTTGAAGGAAAAGCGCGTTGAGCCGGTTGGCGTTCAAAAGGGAAACTTCTTTTCATTCTTTGCTTACTGGAAGCTGGCATCGCCGCAATACCGGCAACTGGTAGTGGGATTGCTGTTGTTTGCATTGTTCAACAGTTCGGATGTATTCCTGTTGTTGCGCACAAAATCAATTACCGGCAGCGATGAGCTGACCATCATGGCTTATATATTTTACAACATCGTATTTGCGCTTGCTTCTTATCCCATGGGTGTATTGGCAGACAGGATGGGAATGAAAAAAGTATTCATCGTGGGGCTGTTGTGTTTCAGCGTTACCTATGCGGGATTTGCAATAGCAACGGAAAGCTGGATGGTGTTCGCGCTGTTCTTTGTATATGGATTGTACGCTGCGGCCACGCAGGGTATTGCGAGGGCATGGATCACCAACCTGGCGCACGACCATCTAACGGCAACGGCCATAGGTTTTTTTACTTCGTGCCAAAGCATCTGCACTTTGCTGGCCAGTATTATTGCAGGACTTACATGGGCGCAATTTGGCCCGGTGTACGTGTTCGGCATTTCGGCGATAGCCGCTTTTGTAGTGCTGGTGTATTTCAGGCTGCGGTTACTTTAACCGCTCATCCAGGGCCATGATGATCTTTTTGATGTCTTTTTCGTTGTAGCGGGCCACGCTGGTCTTATATCCCAGCGTTTCGTTGTTGCGGAGCTGGTTTACATAAATCAGCAATTGATCGCGGTAGATGGCCAGTATCTGCCGTCTTTCGGCGCGCGCCAGGAATTCGTAAGTAGGCAAGCGGAAGTCAGGAGGATAAGAATATTTCAGGATCAGTTCCTGCATTCTTTCGTTATCATAAATGAAATAGCGTTGCTTTACGTCGAGGCGGTCGTACATGCTTAGCGATTTGCCTTTATACAACAATCTTAGAAAAACAGAATCCCAGCGGGTGCTGTCTACGTTCGTGATGGTAAGGTCCCATTTGTCCAGGTAAGTCATGTCCATCTTCACATACCATTTCTGGTAAACGTCTTTTGAATTGGAAAGCCTGTATCCTTTTACCTGGTTCAACGGGTATGTTTTAGCTGGCGACGCGGCTTGTTCCACCACCGAAATATAGGCGCTGCCTTCCGAACGAGTTTTCAAATGAACGTTGCCGCTGAGCGTATCGCCACTGTGCGTGACTATGTAGCCGGTAGCCAGGTTCTGCGCCTGCATCGAAAGCGCTGCCAGGCAAAGCAGGATTCCAAATAGCAAGGATCTAATCATATTGCTGAATTAGGGAGAATACAAATATAACCGTATGATTCAAATACGTGCAATCCCTCTATTGTGTTGCCTTGCTTAATTTCCCGAAGGGGTGCGAAGGTCGCCTGCGCGAACGCTCCATTCTGCAAGCTTTTCCCCTTTAATGCCCAAAAATTCCACTTTCAGCACCCTTTCGCGGGGGCCGCCCGTAACAGATACACGGGTATAATTCTGCGCCTCAACCAGGGTGCCCGGTATACGGGCCGGGTTGGTTGCTTCCCTGTCGCGTACGCGGCCCACTCCGGAAGTAAGCGGGGAGGAGGTAACATCGTACAGGGTATACGTGCCATTGCGGTCATATTTCATCACTTCGCTGTGGTGGCGGTCTCCTGTAAAGAACAGCACGCCGTTTATTTTTTCCCTGACCAGGAAGCTCATCAGGTCGTTGAATTCAATGGGATAGTCCTGCAGGCAATCACTGGTGGAAATGGGATTCAATGCCTGGCTGCCGGTAACGATGATTTTGAAAGTAGCCAGGCTTCCTTTCAATGCGTTCTTCAGCCATTCCATCTGGGCAGCGCCCCACATCCGCTTGTCCGGATTGGCCGTGGTGGCTGCGGCGCGACCGGTATCGCGGGACGAAGAACTCACGGTAGAGGACATAAAATCGTTGGTGCGGAACCAGCGGTCGTCCATCAGAAAGAAGTCCACATCGCTGTAAGACAATTTTGTATAAATACCCTGGCCATTCTCGCCGAAGCTGGGATTGGGCCAGTAATTTTTAAAGATCTCCCGGGCGGCGTCCTTTAAAATGTAACTTTTGTCGGCATTGTTGGGGCCATAGTCGTGATCGTCCCAAATGGCATAGTGCGGCATAGCTTTCCACAGGTCTTGCAGCACGGCATGGGCGCGGTCGCGGCTGGCGCGGTAATTCAGTCCCCAGGCGCTGCCGAAATCTACTTCCCTATAGTACCAGTTATCGCCCAGCCACAGGGTGAAGTTGGCCTTTTCTTTCGCCATGGTAGCGAATATGCTCGAATCGCCACCATAGGGCGTGGCTGGCGTGCGCGGGTTGATGATCTCCACGAAGTTGCGGTCTACCTTAGGCTCATTAAAGTAGGAGCAGCTGCCTGCAAGGAAAGTGAAGTCGGGAAAATTTTTGCGGTATTGCCAGAGGTCGGTGGTGGTAAACTGGCCTGATTTCTTAAACAATTGGTGGTTGGCGCGGGCCTCTATTTCATAAGTATACGTGGTGTTGAAGTCAAGGCCGGTCAGTTCAAAGGTGATGGGGTTGAATGATTCGCCCAGCTTGCCTCTATAGGTGAGGGTTTTGCCTGCGGTGGTGTTGGCCTTGCGGTAGGTGATGGTCACCTTATCGGTTTCGCTGCTTACCTCGCACCATATGCGGGCGGTCCTTAGCTCAACGGTGCCCTGCATTGGGCCAGATATAAAGGCTGTCCTGGTTTGGGCCAGCGCTAGCAAGGTATTTACCAGCAAGAATAGAACGAGGGCGGCTCTTTTCATGTTTGCAGCAGTTTTTAGACGCTGCAAGGTAAAGAAAGAAGTTATATCCGGCTACCGTCCAGCAGCCGGATAATAAGGATGCAATAAATATTTAATAGGAACTATTAGCGGATCATTCTGCCACATTTGGCTTTACCGTTGGCTGCTTCGTAAGTGGTAATGTAACGACTGCAGGAAGATAGAACTACTACCAATGCAACAAAGGCGATGACTTTTTTCATAAAGGCCGTGATGTTGATTAGGTAGAGTTTGTCGATAGTTAAATAGAGTGCCAATATAACAGGCAAATTCTATGCCTGCAAGCTTTTGGAAAGAAAGATTTTTACTATAGGAAATTTACGTATATGCATAGGAGTTCGATGCCAGTATGTTATATAGATACACCCGACAGAAAATATCGAATGTTAACTGAGCATTTGCTGTATGCCAGCTTTCAGGAAAGGGCTGGTAGGAAGTGAAGCGATGATGGCCAGATCGGTTTTAAACGCGCTTTCGTTGTTCAGGAAACGCAGAACATCCGAGGGACGGTTCTTTTTGAACAACGCATCGAACACTTTTTTACCCGGCAGCTTCGCGGTGGCCAGCACGTTCAGCAACACACTGTCGTAATACCTGAAACGCTTACGATGCATGGCCTGCACAAAAGGTTTGCCGGTATGCATCAATGCACCGGCAATAGCCTTGCTGTGCTGTTGAATGAAATAGAAAGTGTAACCGCTGGACGGCTTTGTTTGTCCACCGGCCGAACCGATGTTCACCACGTTGCCTTTACCGGGGCTGAAAACGTGATTGGTCATGGGTATCACCCCGGATTCCTCTTCCATAATCGCATAGTCGCCGGGCACAAAAAGATTAATGTATTCCTGCAAGCCTTCGTCGTACTGGTAGGAGTCCAACAATTGCCGCGTGAACAGGGTGTATTCTACCATTGCTTTGTTTTCAGATACCGGCAATACATATGCGAAAGTAGTTCCGTGTTGTTGCGACACGCGAAAATCCATTAAGCAGGCCTGCGCCGGGTTGAAAACAGGTTCCTGTGTTTCTATCATCCAGCCCTTAAAATGCTGTTGCAGGTAAAATTCTTTTTTTGCCAGTACAGGTTTCTCAAACAAAATGCTGTTGAAAATGTATTCGGCATCGTAATGCCTGCCCCCCGCTGTTACGGAGGTCTCATCATAATAAATATTGTCTACCGTTGCATGCAATATCTCAATATTGCTATGCTGGCGAATAATGCCGAGGCAGTAATCATAAAAATCGATCCCCCTGATCATTTTGTATTGATAAGGCGATAGCTCGAGCAATCTGGAAAACCGGTCTGAATGATACCAGGCCTCGTTCCACCGTTTGTAAACAATGGATTCGAACAGGCTTGTTCCTGTTTCCCAAAAGCACCAGGTGCGGTCATTGGAATCTTTAGGCGACTTGTCGATGAGCAGGATCTTCTTGTCTGCAAATTTCCCCGAATCCAGCAGGTGCATCAAAAGGCTAAGCCCGGCGCAGCCTGCGCCGGTGAAGATGTAGTGGTATTTATTTGGCGAGCTTTTTATCACGGCGGACTTTTTCCCAATACTTCCGGTGTACGTACAGCATGCCGAACGACTCCCCATGGTGCTTATCGAGGTGTTTGTGGTGCATTTTATGCGCCCACCGTATGGCCCTTACATAAGTGTTGCGCGAATGCGTAAACCATTTAAAGCGCTGGTGAATGATAACATCGTGCACCAGGAAATACGCAAAGCCATAGGCCATGATGCCGAAGCCAATGGCCTGCAGCCAATACATGTCTCTGAGCGTTCCGAAGAGAATGCACAAAAAGCTGGGCACGGCAAAGATGACGAAGAATGCATCGTTTTTTTCAAAAAAGCCGGGGCGGGTATTGTGATGGTCTTCGTGCAGATACCATAAAAATCCATGCATCACAAATTTGTGCGTTGCCCACGTAATGGCTTCCATCAGGCAAAAAGTGCCAATCAATATCGCTATGTAAATAAGCCAATCCATATACATCAATTCTGTAATTCCAATTTGTTTTTGATCAGCCATTTCTCCAACAGGGGAAAGGCAATGTGGAACCATGCGGTGAATGTTTCCGGCCGCGTGGCCAGTTCCTGCCTTACCGCTTCCATCGGGAGGTGGCGGAATTCCGATACCTCTTCACTGTTCGGTTCTATCTGACCGTTGTACACGCCCAGGTAAACATGGTCATATTCGTGCTCTGTAAGGCCATTGTCGAATTCGGCCCGGTACGTAAAGTCGAACACTTTGAGCAATGCCGCTGTAAAACCCATTTCTTCCTGCAGCCTGCGCACGGCGGCTAAATCGGTTTCTTCGCCGGGCGCGGGATGGCTGCAACAGGCATTGGTCCACAATCCGCCGCTGTGGTATTTGTGCGCTGCACGCCGCTGCAACAACATTTCACCTCTGCCATTAAAGATAAAAATGCTGAAGGCCCTGTGCAGCACACCCTGCCGGTGAGCCTCTATCTTATCCATAACGTCTACCTGCTCGTCGTTTTCGTTTACTAATATTACCTGGTCGCTCATGTATTGGTCATTGAGTCATTAAGTCATTAGGTCAATAGGGTATTAATTAACATTTAATGACCCAATGAGGTTAAATCAATTTCAGTTGGTTCTTTACGCCGGCCCTTACGAGTATCATCGCCTTCCGGTATGCCGGTATGCGTATCCTTTCTTCCATGATGCGCGCGGGCTGCACCCGCTTTATTTTTTTAAATAAGGACAGGTAGTATTTATATGCAACATATACGCCAAACCTTGCCTTCCAGGGTAATTGCAAAATGCCGCGGTAAGCGTGCTGGAAATCTTTCGCAATGTCATCCTCCACTTGTTTTTTCATTCCGGGCGTAAAGTTCCTGAAGTCAACACCAGGGAAATACGTTCTATTCAAGACCTGGTAATCGGCCTTTACATCCCTTAAAAAATTCACTTTTTGAAAAGCGGCCCCCAGCGATTGGGCATATGGCTTCAACCTTTCGTACATACCCTTATTGCCTTCGCAAAATATGCAAAGGCACATCAATCCCACTACTTCGGCGCTTCCATAAATATAGTCCGCGTACTGCTGGTCATTGTAATATTGCTGGTGCAGGTCCATTTCCATGCTGCTAAAGAAAGCGCGTATCAGTGCATGGTCAATATCGAATGCATGCACGGTAGATTGAAAGCTGTGCAATATAGGGTTCAGGCTCAGCTTCCTTGCAATAGCATCGAATGTTTCCTGTTGAAATTGCTGTAGCAGCGCCGCTTTGTCGTGCCCGTGAAAAGTATCCACGATCTCGTCTGCAAAGCGGACAAAGCCATATATATCATAAATAGGTCCCTGCAGGTCGCGATGCAGCAACCTTACCGAGGATGAGAACGATGAACTGTATGTTTCGGTTGTAATGCGGCTGCATTCCCGCGAAACGCTATGGAACAAGTGCATCATGGTTGTACAATTTATGTAAAATGCTTCAACACTTCCCGCGCAGCTACTTCTCCGCTGATAAGGCTGGGCGGAACACCAGGCCCCGGAACGGTCAGCTGCCCTGCATAAAAAAGATTTTTAATTTTTTTACTGCGGCAGCTCGGGCGGAAAATGGCGGTTTGCGACAAAGTATTCGCAAGGCCGTAAGCATTTCCTTTGAATGAATTGTATTCGCGCAAAAAATCGGTGTACGCGAACGTTTTTTTAAAAACAATAGAATGTTTGATTGGCTCCCCAATGCGTTGTTCAAAACGCCGGATGATCTGGTCAAAATAATGATCACGCAATTGCTCCGTATCACCGGCCAATCCCGCGGCAACAGGTACAAGGAAAACAAGGTTCTCATGACCGGGAGGGGCCACTGTATCATCGGTAACAGACGACACGCTCACGTAAAACAGGGGATCTTCGGGCCAGGTTCGCGTGGTATAAATTTCTTTCGCGTGCTGTTCGAAGTTTACATCGAAAAAAAGAGAATGATGCCGGACGTCCTTCAGTTTTTTATCGATACCCACATAATACAACAGGCAGGAAGGGGCCATCAATTTCTTGTCCCAATATGCAGTAGAGTAGCTGCGGTGGTCTTCGGGCAATAGATTGTTTTCGATGAAATGATAGTCCGCGCCGCCAATGACCACGTCTGCCGCATATTCATTTTTATCGGTCACCACTTTGCGCGCCGCGTGGCTGTCTAAAACTATCTGTTGCACGGTTTCGTCGAAATGAAATTGCACACCGAGTTCCATGGCTAGTTGGTGCATGCCGTTGACCACGCTGTACATTCCACCCTGCGGGTACCAGGTGCCGCCGATGATGTCCGCATAGTTCATCAAACTGTATAATGCGGGCGTGTCTTCGGGCAGTGCGCCCAGGAACAATACGGGAAATTCCATCAACTGTCGAAGCCGCGGATGTGTAAAATGGCGGGCTATGTGTTTTTTGATAGATGAAAAAACATTGAGGCGGAAGAAACCACTGATCACATCCCAATCGATGAACTCAGCAAGCGACAAACCCGGCTTGTGCACGAGCTTATTGATCCCTATCGCGTATTTATAAGCAGCTTCTTTGATAAAAAGGTCCAACTGCCTTCCTGCACCGGGTTCGATGGATTCAAATAATTGCCTTAACGAAGCGTAATCGGCGGGCAAATCGGTGGTATCATTATCCCAATACACGCGGTACGAGGGGTTCAACCGTTGCAGCGCATAATAGTCGGTAACTTTTTTACCGAATTGCTGAAAATACCGTTCGAACACATCCGGCATCCAGTACCAGCTCGGCCCCATATCGAAGCTGAACCCGTTTTCCTGCAAACGCCTCGCTCTTCCCCCGGGTGTAAGGTGCTTTTCAATCACCCTGACATCCCATCCCTCTTTGGCCATGAACGATGCGGCGGATAATCCCGCAAACCCACTACCTATTATGATGACTTTCTTCGGCAAGCAATTTTGGTTTGTGTGCGGCTATCTTTCAATTTGCACTTTCAATAGTTTTCGTGCGAAATGAATGCGGCTTTTAATGGTTCCAAGGGGTTCGCGGAGCATGTCGGCAATTTCGCTGTACTTATATCCCTCAAAATATAGAATAAATGGGTTACGAAAAATTTGGGGCAGCTGGCAGATCATCTTCCAGGTTTCTTTTTCTTCCATGGGACCATAGGCGGTAAAAGAAGATAGGCCCTGCTCGGGAAGCGCATTGCCAGCCACCGGTTGAAAAATCTGATTTTGTTTAAGTTTCCGGCGGTAATCATTGATAAATGTATTGCGTAATATGGTGTACATCCATGCCCTGATATTGCTGCCGACGTTGTACTTCTCCTTATTTGCGAGCGCCCGGTACAAGGTGTCCTGCAGCAGATCCCGCGCTGTGTCCGGGTCCCTGGTCAGGCTAATCGCAAATGGTTTCAGGAACTCCGAATGGCTCACTAGCAATTGGTTAAACTCCGTAACCGACATTTTTGTTTAATTTTTTACGCCACAATATTAAACAAAACATAATTCAAAAAAATCAGCCTCAACCACATAAACGAAAAATAAAAAGGCCTGGATTTAAAGCGCGTCGATGAACTCCCGCACCTGCTGCAGGGAAGATTTGAACTGGACCAGGTGATGGTCTTTGCCGATATAGTCCCAGGCCGATTGTCCAGATATTACCAATGGAACCCCCGGCGCCTGGGCTGTAAACTTTGCGAGGAACTTGCCAAGATTGAAATTGCGCGGCTTTGAAGTGAGATGGGTATAAATGAAATCTGGCTTTTTAAATTTTGCTACAAATACCAGGTCGTTGAACGGAACGTCTGCCCCGAGGTAAAGCAGGCGCACGCCCCTGGTTTTAAGAAGGTAATACGTGTACAGCAATCCCAGTTCATGATGCTCGCCTTCGGGCAGGAATAGCAACACCAGTTTGTTAGCGCCCGATGGAGGCAATACCCCTTCTATGCCCACCAGTATTTTTTGCCTGATGATATTGCTGGCCAGGTGTTCCTGCGCGGGATTGATATGGCCCGTCATCCACAGCAATCCCACGCGCTCTAAAAAAGGAAAAATCGCTTGTGTAATGGCCTTGTCTATTCCGCGTGAATAGATAAAATGGTCCAGCGCACCTTCAAACGCATCCATGTCCAGGTCAACCATCGAGCGTATCAGGTCATGCACCACCTTATCCTGCTGGGCTTCGGCATGCGTGAGCGTGAGTATTTTATTGTTCATTTCCTGCCCGCTCATTTTATCGATCTGCGAGATCTTATACCCGTACTTATTCAGCAGCGCAATGCTCAACAGCACCTTCAGTTCTTCATTGTTATAACAGCGTATGTTGGTGCCCGTTCGCTTGGGCTTGAGAAAAGAATAACGCTGCTCCCAAATGCGGATGGTATGGGCTTTTATACCCGAAAGGTTTTCGAGGTCCCTGATGGTAAAGTCGTTCATACAAGGATAACTACAAATAAAGATCGAAAAAGTTGAGGAGCGGGCGTTAAAGGCGCGAATTCAGCAGGCGCCCGAGGTCGGACAGTCGCTGCATAATGGGTATAATGGCCTGGGCCTTTCGGAGGGCTTCAATATGCCGGAGGTGGTGGGCATCGGTACCCAGGTAGTCGACGTAATCTTTTTTGAGCAGGTAATTGGCCAGTTCAACCGGGCCTTTTCCATAATAGCCGGTGAATGAAAGGATGTTGCAGGCAAACTGGCAGCCTGCGTCTTTCAACTCATCATACATTCCTTTGCTGTTGCCGAAGTAGAGGTACCGTTCGGGATGCGCCAGCACCGGTTGGTAGCCGCGTATCTGCATATCGAAGATCCTTTCCTTGAAATTGATGGAAGTGGTAACAAAGGAAAGCTCTACCAATACCGTGTTATTTGTAATGCACAACAAGGGCTGGCCTTGCTGCAACAGATCATCGAAGGTTTCGTCTAAAAAATATTCAGCCGCGGGCCGCAATGGAATGTCTTCACCCGCCGATTGCTTCAATATATCAAATGCATTATTGATGGTATCCTGGGTATTGGGATACATATCGGACATGATGTGCGGCGTAGTGATAAATTTTTTGAAGCCGAGTTCCTGCAACCCGTTGATCAGTTCTATGGATTGCTCCACGTTACCAGCACCATCGTCTATCCCAGGCAACAGGTGGGAATGCATATCGGTGCCGAGCACGCTGTAGTCGACAGCGGCAGGTGATTTCTTTCTGAAAATGGATAACATAATTAATAATTACTAATTAATAATTATTAATTAATAATCGTATTAGTATGCGCTGCGTACTCATGGTACACCCGGCGGATGCCTTCTTCCAGGCTAATGGAATGCTTCCATCCTAAATCATTCAGCTTCGATACGTCCATCAGCTTTCGCGGGGTGCCATCGGGTTTCGACAGATCGTGCTCGATGGAGCCCCGGTAACCTACGATATCTTTTATCAGCGATGCCAGTTCGCGGATTTCAATGTCTTCACCGGTGCCAATGTTCACAAATCCGGGCTCATTGTAATGACGCATTAAAAAAAAGCAGGCATCTGCAAGGTCATCGGCGTGCAGGAACTCACGGCGAGGCTTACCCGTACCCCATAAGGTCACGGACGGCGCGTCGTTCAGCTTTGCCTCATGAAATTTACGAATGAGCGCCGGAAGAACATGCGAGGTCTTCAGGTCGTAATTATCGTTGGGACCGTATAAATTGGTAGGCATTACGGAAATGTAATTGCACCCATACTGCGACCTGTACGCATCGCAGAGCTTAATGCCCGCGATCTTGGCCACCGCGTACGGTTCGTTGGTAGATTCCAGCGGACCGGTAAGCAGGTAGTCTTCTTTCAATGGCTGTGGCGCCATCTTGGGATAAATACAGGAAGAACCGAGAAACAACAGCTTTACCACGTGGTTCAGGTAAGACGCATGTATCACGTTGTTCTGGATCATAAGGTTATCATACAGGAACTCGGCACGGTATACATTGTTTGCAAGAATACCCCCCACCTTGGCAGCCGCCATGAACACATAGCGCGGCTTTTCGGCTTCGAAAAACTCATTTACCGCTGCCTGGTTTCTCAGGTCGAGCTCGCTAGAGGTACGGGTTATAATATCCTGGAATCCTTCCTGCTGCAGCTTGCGCACAATAGCGGAACCTACCATGCCGCGGTGCCCGGCCACATATACTTTTTCTTCTCGTTTCAAAATATCTTTATTTAATGTTTTATCGGTCTTATTCGTATTGATTCCTCACACTAAAGCCAGATTCTTTCAATAGCTTGTCTGCGCGGAACAGCTCCAAATCGCAATGCACCATTTCTTTTACCAGCATGCTCAGATCGTATTTGGGTTTCCAACCCAGTTGACGTTGCGCCTTGGTGGCATCGCCGATCAGCAAGTCTACTTCCGTAGGACGATAGTATCTCGGGTCTACTGCTACCACCTCTTTGCCAATGGGCAATTGGTAGTCTGCATGACTGCAGGCTGATACAATGGCTACTTCCTTTTCGTTCCTTCCTTTGAATTCTATTTCAACGCCTACTTCTGCAAACGCCAGTCTCACAAAATCCCGCACCGAAGTGGTAACCCCGGTAGCTATCACGTAATCTTCCGGCACATCCTGTTGCAGTATCAGCCACATGGCTTCTACATAATCTTTTGCATGGCCCCAGTCGCGCTTGGCATCGAGGTTGCCGAGAAAAATTTTATCCTGCAAACCCAGGCCGATCTTGGCCACGCCCCTGGTGATCTTTCTTGTTACGAATGTTTCGCCGCGAAGGGGTGATTCGTGGTTGAACAGTATGCCGTTGACCGCATACATATTGTATGCTTCGCGATAGTTTACGGTTATCCAGTATGCGTACAATTTAGCTACTGCATAAGGCGAGCGCGGATAAAAAGGCGTACGCTCCGATTGCGGCGTCTCCTGCACCAATCCATACAACTCGGAAGTGGACGCCTGGTATATCCTTGTTTTCTTTACGAGACCGAGCAGGCGCACTGCTTCCAGTATCCGCAGCATGCCGATGCCATCTGCATTGGCGGTATACTCAGGCGTTTCGAAGCTCACTTTTACATGGCTTTGCGCAGCCAGGTTGTAAATTTCATCGGGCTGCACTTCTTGTATGATGCGGATGAGGTTGGTAGAATCCGTAAGGTCGCCGTAGTGCAAGGTAAAATGAACATTACGCTCATGCGGGTCCTGGTATAAATGGTCTATTCTCTCTGTATTGAAGAGGGAGCTTCTTCTTTTGATACCGTGAACGACGTATCCCTTGTTCAACAGGAGCTCGCTTAAATAGGCTCCATCCTGCCCGGTAACCCCGGTTATTAATGCAACTTTAGCCATTGTTTGGGTTGTATGTATTGAAATATTTTACGAATCGGTTTTAAGTACAAAGTAAAGAAATAAGGTTTGAGGCCGTTCTTTTTCCATGCCAGCCGGTCTTCCTTGTTGGCCCTTAGCCTGTTTTTGAGCGATGCGTTGCTCATACCCCCTGTGCGCATTTTTACCAGCACTTCCGGTATATAAGCAATATTGAAACGATGCTTTACAAATACGCGCAGCAGCAATTCATAATCGGCGGCGCTGCGCAACGAAGTATCGAAGTAACCTACTTTATCATATACTTCTCTTTTCACAAAAAAAGTAGGATGTGGCGGCATCCATCCCATCAGGAAAGAACGGTTATTGAAGCGGCCTGCCTTCCAGTAACGCACTACTTTGTCCAGGTCCTTATCAGAAACATATTTCAGGTCGGCATAACAGGCATCGATATCCTGCTCAAATGCCCTGGCCACTTTCGACAACACCTGGCCATCGACATATATATCGTCTGAATTCAGTATACCGATGATGTCCCCGGTGGCCAGCTTCAATCCTTTGTTCATGGCGTCGTAAATGCCTTTGTCTTTTTCTGATACAACTTTCGCAACGTGCGGGTAATTGTGTACGATCTGCAACGTATCGTCACTCGATTTTCCATCTACAATGATGTGCTCCACATTTGCATAATCCTGCTTTGCCACGCAGTCAAGTGTATCGCTGATGGTGGTGGCGCTGTTATACGTGGCAGTTATGATGGAAATTTTTTTCATGCGCTGATCACCCGCTCCCTTACTTCCACCGCCGGATTGCCCTGGTAGATCCTGTGCGCTTCCAGGTCTTTGGTGGCTACGGAACACGCAGCCAGCACTGAATGCGATCTGCACGTGATGCCTGGGCAAACCATTGCCTGCGCGCCGATCCACACGCCATCTTCCAATACAATTCCTTTAACCTGCAGGTCGAACGTAGGCTTGCGGTAATCGTGGTTGCCCGTTAGCAGCATGGCGCCTTGCGAAAGGCAAACATTGCTGCCGATGAGGATATCGGCCAGGTTGTCTATCCAAACATTCTCGCCAATCCATGAGTGGCTGCCAATCACCAGCTTCCAGGGATATTTGATATTTACCGATGGTTTTATCACCACGCCCTTTCCAACCTTCGCGCCGAACATGCGCAGCAGCGAAACCTTGATGCCCGAGCTTACGTTCAACGCATTTTTAAAGAAGATAATATTCGTTACATACCAAACCATTTGCTTCAGCCGCGAAGCTTTGATCTCGGCCTTATACCAATCGTTGTTATAAGAAGAAAGGTCTGTTTTCATGCGAACAGCGGTTCGTACTTGCTGAAAAAATCGATGTTGCCGGCAAATTGCTCGGCGTATGCCCGCGCTCCCTGTGACCATTTATTATAAGTTTCCTGGTCCATTTTACAACACATTTCCAGTTTGTTTGCAAACTGGGTGGTTTCGGTCAACGGCAGTTCCCAACCCGCCGAAACCGCAGCCAGGTTTTGCCAAGGCGTTTTATCGCTTACCAAAACCGGCACGCCGGCCGTAAGCGCTTCAAAAATAGAATGCCCGAAGTTTTCACCCAAGGTAGGTAATACAAACAAATGATAGCGTTTGAGCGTTCTGAACACTTCGGCGTGCGGCAAGGGTCCATAAAAGTTCACCCTTGAATTGCCCGTCATCGATGCTGCTTTCTTCCTGCAATCCATGGAATAGAACATGTCGTCTTCTTCTCCATACACGTCCAGCAACAGGTTGCAGTCTGAATTTACTTCGGCCAGCGCTTTCAATGCAAACTGCAGGTTTTTTTTAGGATGGATCCGCGAAATGAAGATGCAATTAAGCCTGCCGGGGATCTTCATGCGTTCTTCCCACGGCTCGTTGTCGATGTTGGGAATATTTTCAGCCAGCATTACATGGGCGCTTTGTGTAAAGAACCGCTGGATGTCTGCCTGTTCCTGCGCGTCGGTAGCATGAAAAACAATGCGGCGGTGCCAGCCTAATGTCCTGAATAATTTCAGGAAAACTTTTTTCTTAAATGTTTTTTTGCGCAGCGCGCCTTCCTGCAACATGCCCCTTGGCGCCAGTACGATTTTACCCTTGTATTTACTGCTTCTAAGATACCAGAGTGGTTTCAGTGTAAAAGGAACGGAGAACATGCTATTGAAATACACTACAGATGGTTGTACTTCCTGCATAATTTGCAGGAACCGCGACTTGTTCAAATATCCTGGGGTTGTATATAAT
The DNA here is from genome assembly GCA_035628135.1 of Chitinophagaceae bacterium. Lineage (GTDB taxonomy): Bacteria > Bacteroidota > Bacteroidia > Chitinophagales > Chitinophagaceae > DASPKM01. The sequence continues at coordinate 194,500 of DASPKM010000010.1, forward strand.
ATTTTAACCCCATTTGCCGAGGTGAGCCAGGTATCGGGTTCAATGCCGGGATAAGTATTGGCATCACCCAGGTCGCGGTCGGAGGTGAGCACGTAAAAATTGAAACGGTCTTTCAGCGTATTCACGATGTTCTTGCACGACTGAATGGGGCCGCCTGCCTTGTAGCCCGGCTCGTACCAATCAGTCATTACCAAAACCGTGGGTTTATTATTCAACGGCATTCTTTTCGAGCCAGTATTCCAGGATAACGAGCAGCCATATTTCCATCCATCTCACCGAACCATCGGATTTCAGGAACTGGTTCCATCTTGCATGCACCTGGTTTGCCACCATGAAATCGCGGGAAGCGAGCCGGTTAATGCGTTCTTCGCAAAAGCCGCGCAGTTCCTGCTTCATCCAGAGTTCCCAGGGAAAAACAAAGCCCTGCTTTTTGCGGTGCACGACTTCATGCGGCAGCAGATCGCCCAATGACTCCACCAGCAGGCTTTTTGGATAAGCGGGATATTTCCATTTGTCGGGGATGTTCAATACAAACTCCACCAATTCATGGTCAAAGAATGGCTCCCGCACTTCCAGGGACACGGCCATGCTCATCTGGTCGGTATCTTTTAGTAATGTATGCTGGGTATAACCGAGATATTCTGCAATCGAAACCTGGCTTAGGTCGGGAAATTGTTCTATGGCCGCATGTTTTTCTTCGAGTTGTTGTGCCACCAGGCTGTGCTGACCAACTTCGTGCGTGGTAAGCTTGCCAATCATGCGCGGCGAATTGATCTGCCTGAAAATGGGATAACATTCGTCAATGGTTGCGCGGCCGGATTGCAGTAACTGTTTCAACCTGTCATGCCGCATGCTGCCATTTACCCTGATAAATCCAGCGGCCATTTGCCGCAGTATCCGCGATGCGTTCCAGGCGCCCTTCCAGCGGCGCAGTTTATGATATTGAGGGAAGAAAGGATAGCCCGCGAACAATTCGTCGCCACCGACGCCCGACAGCGCTACTATCAGGCCACTCTGCCTGATCTTTTTGGAAACAACGTAAGTATTAACGCCATCGCCGCTGGGCGAGTCCATGCTATCGAGCGCATGCGGCAATTCATCCAAAAATAATTTCGGCTGTACCTTAACGGTAGTATGCCGGGTATTGAACTTTTTAGCGATCAACGCCGCATATTCGCTTTCATCAAAGGCCTTTTCATCGAAGCCGATGGTAAAGGTATTCACGGGTCCGGTGCTGGTACGCGCCATCAGTCCTACCACCGCGCTGGAATCGATGCCGCCGGACAAAAATGCGCCTAGCGGCACGTCGCTGATGAGGCGCCGCTGCACAGATTGCTGCAACAGGAACTGCAATCGTTGCTGTACCTGTTGTTTGTTGCTGAAGTCGAAATCCGCACGTGATTGGGTGATGTCCCAATATTTTTTGATCTCGATGATGCCATTCGCGCCGGCACGCATCCAGCAGCCTGCTTCGAGTTGTACAATATTTTGTATGATGGAATGCGGGAAGCCTACGGATTGAAATTCCAGGAAATCATCGATGGCGCTTTTATTCACTTTGCGCGGCACCAATCCCGACTTGAGCAAGCCCCTGATCTCCGACGCGAATAGCAACCGTTCGCCATCATCATAATAATACAATGGCTTTACGCCCATCCGGTCGCGCGCCACGAACAACTCACGGGTATGGTTATCCCAAATGGCGAGTGCAAACATGCCGGCGAACTTTTCCAATCCGGCGGGTCCCCATTTGCTGTAAGCAGCAAGTATCACTTCCGAATCGCCATTGGTTTTATAAGGATAATCGGGCAGTTGTTCTTTTACTTCCCGGAAATTGTACATCTCGCCATTGAAAATCAAAATATACCTGCCGGTGTGGTCGGTGAGGGGGCAATTGGCTTCTTCTGAAAGGTCGATGATGGCGAGGCGGCGGTGGCCGAGGGCAATTTCGCGGTTCACATAAAACCCATCGGAATCGGGCCCGCGATGGCGCATGCAATCAGACATGCGGCGGATGATGGATTCATCAGCCGGGATGTTTTTATAATTCAAGATGCCTGCAATACCGCACATAATTATTTTGCATTTAACCTGAACGCTTCGCGCACATTGCCGAACGATACCCTGGTAAAGAAAACATTGCTGTTCTTATTATTGGCAGTCACCCTCGGCCTGGGCAATTTGCCTGCACTGTATGATTGCACGCGTGACATAAACGCGGCTACTTCGGGACCAGCGGACCGGATATCGGCCTGGTTCTGCTGGTTCTTACGTACCGTCATGCCCAGCAAAGCTACTTTTGATTTCGCAGTTTTGGGCGACCGAAGGTTACCCGACAGCCTTTCCGTACTGGAATTCATTACAAACAGCTCATGCGTAGGCGTTTCGGGCAGGCTGCCCAGGAAATTATCTGTGTACACGTTCATCAGCGCCAGCAGGCCGGTAAACTTGCCGGTTCTTACAAAAGGCGTGCTGGCGGGGTGCGAGGAAGCAATTCGGCATGCATCCAATATCACCCTGCCCGGTCCCTGCAACGAAAAGACAGCAGCAGTGTCCTTGGCCCATTCGAACCAACAGTCTTTTGCCAGGTAAGTGACATTGCCCGAAATGCTTGCAAATCCAAATTGACCCCCGAACAAATGTACTTGGCTCCTACCAGCGGCAGCGCTGCCGACAATGCTGTCGTTGTACGCGTAGTACGAATTAGTTTTTTGCACGTATGTTTCCAACAGGTTCAGGGCCACGATGGCATGTGCGGCCGGACCAGACACCATCTGATCGATGAGCACCGAAGACCCCGGCTGGTCTATCGCCGATACATTAATGCCATTCGGAGCAACCAAACCCTCGGTGCCCAGGTGCAGATCTGCAACAGAAACATTCGAAGGACCTTTTATCTCGAACAAATATTTGCCTTTGAAATTTTTTGACTGGTAGATGCGCGTGGCATACATGAACCCATCGCCTTTTACCTGCACATCGCTGTTGGCGGGAAATACCAGCGGCTTATCGATATAATAAGTGCCGGTTGAAAAATGAAGGATGGGCCGGCGGCCGCGGTGCATAGGGCCGCTGGCTGCATTGATGAGTTGCTGAATGGCATCGGTAGATGCGCCACGTGGCACTTCGAACACCGTTGCCTGCACCTCTTTTGAGAAGGGGATCAAAATGGAATCGATGAATGCCTGTTCTCTTATCGCGGGGCGCGTTTTGCCAAACCCGTAATCATTAATAGTGTAATCGTGCTGCTGATAAAGGACGCGGTTGATGCGAAGCGGCTTGTTGATCTCGTAGTAATTCCGGAATGAAAAGATCTTGTATGGACCTTGCGGGCAAATGTCATTGCGCTGCACAATATTTATCGTGAAGGGCCAGGTGGCGTTGGCATTTTTGAAAAAATAATTATCGACCAGGGTCACGTATCCATAATCACAGTATTCAACTGGGAAATCAATGCTATTCTTTACATAATTGCCTTCGATCACACGAATGAAATAGTTGCAGCTAAAGCCGTCATCAAAAGAAAAATATTTGGAGCTGTCCGAATAGCATTTTCGTATGGAAGTATAGTAGCCATGATGATTGTGCACGTCGGCCACAGCGGACTTTTTGAAATACGACCGGTAGATATGATAATTGCCAAAGCGGTTCTTTACGCCGATGTTGCATTGAAGGAACCGGCAATTCCAGATCCAGTAATCCAGCGCATTGTATCCTGCAATGGCAATGCCTGCATCTGTACAATTATAAAAATGGCAATTGCGGATAGACACTTCAGAATTGGTAGCATCCTGTTCGCCTTGTTGAAACACTCCGCCGGCAATTCCCTGCGCAAAGCTGCGGAAGACGCACTCAGCTATTTCGATCATCTGCGGTGCGTAGGAGTTGGCGCTGTTCTTGTCTTCTGTCCACCGGATGGCAATGCCCGTGCTGCCATTCGAACGTGCGTTCCATTGTATGCGTGCTATCTTAAAATAAGAAGCGCCGTTGCAGTACAATGCGCTGGCACGCGAAGGACCATCCCAAACGATGGTGGTATTTTCAGGATCTTCCCCGATAATGCTTACGCCAATCTTGTTGGTGAGATTCAGCGTGCCGGTGATCCGGTACGTGCCTTTTGGAAGATAGACGACCGTGTATGCATTGGCCGCATCGGTATTTACACCGAACCGGTAATCAGTAAGCCCGTCCAGTGCGCGTTGCAGCGCTTTGGTATCGTCCTGCCTGCCATCGCCGATGGCGCCAAACCGCTGCTTTACATTGGCCCAGCTCTTAAAAGGGGCATTCACCTGCTGCGGTAAGGGACTCTGAGCCTGCGTGAACACACAAGCCAGTAGTAATATTATGAGGGTACAATTTCGCACAGGCCTAACGATTATTTTGATACACATCTTTATATAACGCAAAATATTCCAGCGCTATTTTCTGCGGGTCGAAACGTTTAACGTTCTCGAAACCTTTTTCAACCAGGGATTGCCGGTAAGCATCGTCCTGTATGATCTTTACAATACCATTCCTGATGGATGCCACGTCAAAAGGATCAGCCAGGCAAGCCGCATCACCGGCCACTTCGGGCATGGAGTATACATTTGCAGTGATCACAGGCCGGCCCACCGCCTGCCCTTCCAGGATAGGCATGCCAAAACCCTCGTACGTGCTTACCAATGCAATGATGTCCGCCGCTTCGTATCGTTGCAGCATTTCATCGTCCGAAAGTCCCCATTTATACTCGTAGCGGATGTTCTTTTCTTTCAACATGCGCTCGTACTCGTCGCTTTGCTTGCCGATGATCTCGAGAATACACGGAATGCCCTGCAATGCTTCTATCAAACGTGGAATATTTTTATTTGGCGCGGCGCCGATCTGCAATATCCGAGGACAACCCTTATTGAATGGCCGGTCCTTACGTTGAAAACGCTCCGATATCGCCACATAAATCACTTTAATCTTGTCAGGGTCGCAGGATACATGCTGCAGGATTTCATTCTTGGTAGAAGTGGAAATGGCGGTAATATATTTTGAACGCTTTACGGGAATGCCGAGCCAGAACAATTTCAGCACTTTATGCTTGATGCCCGAAGAGTTGGTGAGGTATACACAATCCAGCACCGTATGAATGGTATGCCTGCGCGAAAGCCATAATCCAAGGTAGTTCACGTCGCCCGTTACGTGGTTTACTCCCTTTTGCCGGAATGCCGCTTCCATACAATTATACAGGCGCTTGAACAAGCCGGTGCTTTCGTATTTGGAGAAAGAGGTCCTCGCCTCAATTTGTGACGCCAGCCTTTTGCGGACGTCCTCAAAAATAAATTCCACGCTGTAATTGCCGACCGGCCGGGGCTTGCGATGAAAAAAGGTTACCACCGGCTTTTCAGAGGGTCCTGCCATAGTTCCGTTCTTCTTCTTCGATTAATTTATCCAGTACTGCAAAAAAATCCATGTTGTAATTCCAGTTCAGTTGCTTCCTCGCCTTTTCACTGGAACCATAAATATCTTCAATGTCCGTAGGACGGAAGAACTGCTGATTGGTCCTTATTTTATTCTTATCGAGCGATAATTGATCGAACACATACTCTACAATATCCTTCAACCAGACCGATGCGCCTGAAGAGATAACGTATTCCTGGGGTTCATCGGCCTGTAGCATCAACCACATGGCCTCCACGTATCTTTCAGACCAGCCAAAGTCCCGCTTCAATTGCAGGTTACCTACTTCCAGCCATTCACGTTTGTTATTCTTAATATCAAGCGCAGCCTGTATTACTTTTTTCACGAAGAAGTTTTCCCCGCGCAGGTACGATTCATGGTTGAACAAAATACCGCAGCAGGTAAACAGGTTGTACGACTCGCGATAGTTGATGGTGATGTAATGCGCCGCCACTTTTGAAATAGCATAAGGGCTGAGCGGATGAAATTTAGATTCCTCCGTAATAGGCAACTGTTCGATCTTCCCGAACATTTCGCTGGTGGATGCCTGGTAGAACCGCGTGTCCGGCTTTACCAGCCTGATGGCTTCCAACAAATTCACTACAGAATTGATATTGAACTGTATGGTGCCAATGGGCTGCTGAAAAGACAGCGAGACCGAACTTTGCGCGGCAAGGTTATAAATTTCATCGGGGCGGTGCTCATTCAAAATTTTAATGATCTGCGAAAGGTCGGTGAGGTCGCATTCTTTCAATTCCACGTGGTCATGGATGCCGAGGTAGCGCAACTTCTTTGTATTGGCGCCGTACGAAGACCTTACCAATCCCACCACGCGGTAATTGTGTTGCAGCAGCAGCCTGCTAAGATAGGCGCCGTCCTGACCGGTAATACCGGTAATGAGCGCGGTTCGTTTATTCATGAAGGTTAGTAGCTATTTGTATACCCATCGCTGCAAGGCCGGAAACACTGTTTTTGCAAGAATAAAGAATGTAAGCGATCCTATGAACAACCTTCCAAAAAGGAACAGCCCATCGGACTCGAAAGATATGAACACATACAACACCACGTTGATAATGGCGAAGCGCAGGAAAACGTTCAGGTTTTCCATCTTATAAAACGTTCGGTAAATAGCGCTTACAAAAAATCCTATCAGGATTATAGGAATGAACATCCATATGGGGCCGAAATCAACATAGGCATCGGCAAAATAACCGAGGCTGAAGGAGGCGCCCTGTTGCTGCCCCGCAAACCGCCGTCCCGTGAACTTGCTGGTTTTGATGGAGGCGTCATAGATCTCTTTATCGGGGAAAAGCAATCGCGGCGTCAGCACGAATGTGATATTGTCCAGCCACACCTGGCCGTTCTGGTAAGGCATCAGTGCCGGCACCCGGTCGATGGCCAAAGCAAAATGGTAAACGTACTGCACGCGGTAAAGACCAGTATTTAAACTAAGGCGGTAATTGTCCATTGAAAGATTGCTTACCTGCTCGAACACTTTTGTATATGCCTCTTCGCGGGTTACGTGTACGGCTTGCTTGCGTGTACCCTGGTTCAGGAACTGGCGGTAATCTCCCTTGATCACAATCCAGGAGAGGAAGAGCCAGATAAAAACCGCGCAGGTAAGAATCGCCCCTATCAACTGCTTTCCCTTGATTCGCACGATAAAGGTGATGAGCAGGATGATGATAAAGAACAATACTTCTTTAAATGAAGAAAAGAACGAATAAAAACCGGCGGCAAATTCATACACGGCGATGTACAGCAGGTAAATCCTGTTCTTTCTTTTGATCCAGACCACATAACCATACCAGAGCATGAACAGCCATTTGAGGTCGGACACGCTCGTCAATATCTGTGCAAATCCACTCGTGATACCGAACACAAAACCTGCCGACGTTAGCAATGCAGTGGAAATTACATACAACAACAGCAGTTTTTTGTCATTTATCTTCAGCGCTTCCGCCTGCAAATATTCAATGGATGGCATGCCCAGCGGCCGTATGCGAAGATTCAGCACCACGGCCATCAGCACTAAACCGATACAACTTAATATAATGGCCAATGGAGCATTGGGTGATACCCGGTCAACCTCAAAGCCCAGCGACATCATCCACCACACAAAGCCCACTACCTGCACCCATTGCATGAAAAACGCGAACATGATAATGCCCGGATGCCGCTGAAACCACAGCAACCTTATCAGGATCAACAGTGTTACCATGCAAATGAACAGGTAAAAACCGTTGTTCACCAGCAATGCGAGCAAACAGAGTATCCAGGCCGGAATTTGTATCTGCCGGTTGAACCTGATGCGACTGATGCGCTCGGAAATGCCATATGGAATGGATAACTCCATGCTTAATTAAGTTGAGAACGCTCCTTGAACAGGAACTTATTGTCCTTGTGTAACTTTATTCCAAAAATTTTACGCAGCTTGATCACGCTCCATCGGTAAGCAATGCCCAACAGGTTGTCGTGCTCGGATAATTCCTTCGAAAATTCCTTTACAAAACCCCATTTGCCCCTTCTTGCTGCCTGCAACATAAAGCTAAAATAGAGCGGGTTCTTGCGCCAGCGCAGGTTATTTTTTCCAAATTTCCGCAGTTCCCCGTTAACCCTGGCAAATAAGGCTGAAAAAACCTTCTTTTCCTCTTTGATATGCCGGATGTAATATTCAAAGGAGCGGCTTAGCTGGCCTGAATGGTCCCTCAATTGAATTAAAGGCTTGGGAATGCGGCCGGTATCATAGTTTTCCGTGAGCTTCACCCACATATCGAAATCGCCGGCAATGATCATCCCTTCATCGAAATAACCCGCCTCTTCCAGTTTATCCTTTACAATGGCCACGTTGGCGATATTGCCGGCAATGGATCCCGTGAACAGCGCGATCTTATCGTGCAACTGGCGCGGAATGTATTCGGGGGTATGATCTTCAAGGTCTGCCGACGCGCCGTGGCGGCCGTTCTCATCGATATGCTCCCTGTCGGAATAACTGAAAGAAATGTGGGGGTATTTGCGGTGGAAAGCCACAGTTTCGGCCAGGCACTCTGGATTCATGATATCGTCCTGCGACCATAGCTTGATAATTTTTGCATCTGCCTTGCGGCAAAGGAAATTAAGGGTGGGGAACAGTCCGCGGTTGACCTCATTCCTGAATAAGCTAACCCTCGGGTCTTTGATGCTGTTGAGATAATCCCATGAACCGTCCTTCGAACAATCGTCACAAATAAGAAAAATAAAATCGGTATGTGTTTGCCGCAACACTGACTCCACCGCGAGGGAGAGGTATTTCATCCCGTTGTACACCGGTAATACGACTGCGATTTCTTTCATGGGTTTGTTGGACCTTGGTCTGAAAATACTCTTTTGGAGAACAAAGCGTCTTCAATGCACTGCGCCTGCCGTTCAAAGCTCCAGTCCTTTATTATTTTAAGCGACTCCTTTCCCATGTTGGCATAATCCGCGGCAAGCAGGGCTTTTAACTTCGAGGTCAGGTCCTGCAGGTTATTGGATTCGAAGATGTATCCATTCTCACCATTCTTTACCAGGTCAATGGCGCAGCCTGTTTTATCACTTACCAATATCGCCTTACCGCAGGCCATGGCTTCATTCACTGCCAGTCCCCAGGTTTCGCCAGGCCCCTGCGAAGGCAGGCAAAATACATCGCCCAGCCGGTATACCGCGGGCATCATCGATTGGTTTTGAAATGGAAGGAAGTGTATATTAGGATGATCGGCCGCCAGCTCTTTCAATTGTTGCTCCTGCTCTCCATTTCCCACCATTAACAAGTGAACGCCGGGATCATTCAATTGCAGGAAGGCTTTCATCAACAGGACTGGGTTTTTCTTGGACTGAAACTTTCCTGTAAACAATATTTTTTTTGCTTGCGCCGGTATGCTGAGCGAGCGAAGCAGTTCTCCACGGTAATCAATATGCGCGGGCGTTTCATTCGTAAAACGGTCATTGTCTATCGAGTGCGGCGCAAACATCAATTGGTTTTCCTGTAAACCATACTCACGGAAATATTCTTTATTGTTACTGCCCACATACAATGCTATGTCAACGGGCTTGTATATCCATTTTAATAAACTGCGGCGCAACAATTCCTTTGTGCCATGGCCCTTATCGAGCAAGGTAGAGTCACCGCGAAAAAGCACGGTTGCCTTCCCGCTAAAATGCCGCATGGCGCGCAAATGGCTTCGGTAGTTCCATCCATACACCAGCACAGCATCGGGCTTCCAAAAAGCGATTTCTGTATTCAGGCTGGGATTGTGCACGTCCCAAAATCCCTTTTTCCTGTTGCCCTTGTTAGACACGAAAGTATGATCGTACCCTTCCAGCAAAGGAATGTCCCAATCGAATGATTTTCCAAATCCCACATCGAATTTTTCGGCGCCTCTTTCCCAGGTGTAAAACACCTTCAATTGTATATTTCCTCTCGCGGTGAGCAATTTGAACAAAGGCGCGTAATACTGGATAGGATGCGTGATGACGATGGCAAGTTTCATTGCTTTTTTGGCTGGCAATAGATCATGTGAGGTATAAAGCCCAGCGCCAGCAGCTCATCCAGCGTATGGTATTCTTTTTGGGCATTCGGCATGTCCCATACCAGCATCGAAGAATAATTGTATTGTTCTAAAAACTTTCCTGCTGCTTCCAGCGCTTTTTGTCCATGCAATTCCAGCAATACGATCGGCCGCTTGGTAGTAAACAGTCGTGGACCGTTGTGCAGCGCAAATTCTTCTGCGGTTTCCAGGTCGAACTTTATAAAGTCCGGCGCGTCGATGTTCTTTTCATACACCAATTCATCCACCCCGCAGCACTGCACTTCTTCCAGCTCCAGTTGATTTTCCTGCGCACCGTATGTTTTGGTCAAGCCATAAGGTCCGCTCGAGCCGCCGAGATTGTTCACAAATTTTATCGTGGAATGGTCCGGGCCCACCGCCATATTGAGAATGGAAACATTCTTCCATTTGTTGAGCTCGGGAATCACTTTTACGATATTATAATTTTTTCGGGCGGCTTCAAAAGTGATCACCTTTCCTTTATCGCCGATGATCCTCCTGAACACCGCGGTGTAATAACCTACATAAGCGCCGCAATCCCATACCACCCAACCGGGCTTCAATATTTTATCCAGCGGCACACGGTCGAATATCCATTTGTCGTAATTACCCAGCCAGTACGAGCCTTCCTTCCTGATGTCGAGCCGAAGCTTTGTGCCCTTGGCGGGGCCGCCCAGCACCGTCAGGTCGTTAAAGCCTTCTTTATTGGAAATTAATTTCCAGATGAGGTTTTTGATGAAAGTCTTAATTTTTTTCATGGAGTATTGCTTTGATGGTATCTACAGTCCGGTAAGTTAGGGCCAGCAAGGTAAGCGTTGGGTTTGAATGTCCGCTCGTAGGAAATACAGAGCTGCCGGCTATCCACAGGTTGTGCAGCCCATGCACCCTGCAGTTGGTATCTACCACGCCGTCCGAAGGCGATTCGCTCATGCGGGTAGTACCGATATGATGATTGAGATCGGTAAGCCTGCGCTCCCAGCCGTCTTCCTTTGATTGAAGCCAGTCGTACAGTTGAATTTCTCCCAGCCCCGCCTGCTGGAACTGCTCTTTTGTAAGCCTTGCAAAAGTTACGGCAGTATGCCAGCTAAGATCAGTGAGCTTCCAGCGTATAACGGGCATGGGTATCCCAAGCCGGTCTTTGTCCCTCCCAAGGTACACCCTGCTTTCAGGATTAGGCTCCTGTTCGGTCATAATATTGATGTCGAACACAGTCCGCGGCTTGACCGAGCGGTTGTGAAACAAATAATAATAAGCCGGAACCAACAGGTCAGGAAAACGGTAGCTCAGTTTCATCAGCTCGCCTACGCGTTTGCCAGAAAAAGACCTTGATCGGATCGCCCATTTCGCATTGCTAAGGATCTGTATGGCATGGTCCGATTGATAACGGAAAAACAGTCCCCCGGTGGCATTCATGGTCTTGAATCTTTCCTGGCTTTTCCTGTTCAGCGAAAAACGCACCGAGTATTTCAATCCTTTACGATAGTGGATGTTGAACAGCTTTTGCACCAGGCTGCGGCTGCAATTGCCCAGTATACCGATCATTGCTGCCGGGTGGTCTTGCAGGAAACGTCCTACCAGGTCGTTGCTATTACCGATACCGGCGGAAACCTGGTGGGTGTTCGACAACAATATCCTGGCATTTTCAATTCCGCCGGTACACAATAAAAAATGTTTTGCGCGTACCGTGGCTGTTATATTTTCCAATGTCGTAAGTTCTATGCGTTCAACCTGGTTGCGTGCATCGCTTAAATCGATGCGGGTAACATTGGCATTGGTAACGACAGTAATGTTCGAACTGTTTTTTAGCTGCGCGATATAGTTCTTTTTAAAATCGGGGGCAGGGCTCCACTTCGACACGTGATAGTCCAGCACCTCGTTATCGAATGGCGGCGGCTGCAGTTTCAGCAATGGAAAAATATCGGTGGTAAAGTTCAGTTGATCTACCTGCAGCAGGCGCAGCGCACGCGGGATAAAGCGGTTTACTTCCTGGTAGCTGATGGGCCATCCGCTGTGCCGCACCCATTCGCGCTTTTCAAAATCGTGCTCTGTCAATGGCAGCGCCTGCCCGCCCCATCGCGTAGTGGAACCGCCGAGTGTCCTTATCCTTCCATACAAGGCGCCATTGTAAACACAGTCTTCAAACTGCACTTTGTACAGGTCCTGTATTTGCTGATTGAATTTTTCGTTGCCACTCTCCACCAATAATACTTTCACAGGCGTGTTGAGAAATTCCCGCGCCGCCGCTATGCCCGCCGCGCCGCTGCCAATGATGCACACGTCTGCCTGCAAAGGTTCTGCGCTATTGTACGTTCTTAGGTCAATGAGCATGTGCGGTGGGCTGTTTTGCACAAAGCTTCGCCACGAGCTCTTTCAACGGTGCATGAAAATCACTGCCCGAATATTTTTGCACAAAGGCAAGGTTGTGTGTAATGTGAGCCGGATTGGTGGAAGCAAACAATACTTTGCCATTTGGGTTGTCCTGCAATGCAAACAACAGCATGCTGCCTGTAATGTTACCGGGTTCCCGCAAATCAACGCCCAGCTTGTCGCTGTATTCCATAACCATCGCTGGCTGTGCTGCGGCCATGCCTGCCAGTGTATTCCATTTATTGATGGCGCTATGCGTTATCACCAGCTTGCCTCCGCGGTTGCGCAAGGTTTGGAGCCGGTTGTCGAGCACCGAGTTTTCGAATTGAAATACCGAATGCGCGGGATGAAATAAGTTGCAATCATCCTGAAGGTGCGCATAGCTGGTGCCCAGCCCAAACTTCTTTATTTTTCCTTCCTGCACTTTTTTATTCAGGAAATCGATGATATCCTCCTTATTGGCGTCCTGCAGTGTTGCTTCGTGCAACAAATAATAATCGATATAGTCGGTCTTCAGTTCGCGCAGGCTGACCTCCAGGTTACGCTCGGCCTCCGCGGGCGTGTATTGCGAAACCGAAACAGCCTGCGAAACCTTCTTGCGAACATATTTATTGACCAGTGGAAATTTCTTCAGCAGCTTCTTGATGGTTTGCACCAATTGCTGGTTCTTGATGGCCTGCGCCGGCGGATTTAAGCCGAACTTGGTGGTTACGGTCAGTTGATCGCGTTTGTTCTTAATAAAATCACCGAGAATGCCCTCCGCATATCCCATTCCGTACAGCCTTGCCACATCAAAGTGCCGGATGCCCTGGTCGAACACCAGTTCCAGCGTCTCGATGGCCCTGGCCCTGCTTTGATGAGCAGTAAGGCTTACACATCCAAATCCCAGTTGTTGGTTCATGAATTGCTAAGGCTTTCTTCCTTTGTATAATAACTGATACCCGAAGAACCCTTTCGAGATAGAGGTGAGCCCCTTATAAATGGATTTGCGCAAACCAGTGGGCAATACTTTTGAAAACAGCGAATTAAAAGGCAGTTCCCCGGAAACAGACGCATGCTCCACTACAAAGCCATGGCTCTCCAGCAACTTCCTGCCGGTTTCGTAAGTATACCAGCGGAAGTGCGTATAGTCCCACAGCCCTTGCGTCTGGTATTTAAAATTTCCGGCCACCAGTTGCATCCTCGATTTATAATGCATGATATTGGGCAGCGCCACCACGATGCTGCCATTGCTCTTCAGAGCTGATTTGATATCCTTCAATAATTTATCAGGATAACAGATATGTTCCAGCACGTGCGAGCAGATCACGGTATCGTAGTCGCCTGCGATATTCGCGGGCAGTCCCTGCTCCAGGTTTTGCAGGTAAGCATTGCGCAGGTAGGGTTTAGCGCGCTCTATTTCGTCCGATGAAATGGTTATGCCGTCTACGATCATTCCTTTTGATTGCAATATTTTTGCAAGGTCCCCGGCGCCGCAGCCCACGTCCAGTACATACTTGCAGTCCTTGTCCAGCAAGGCCAGCACATCAGGATTGCCCTGGTTGGCGTATACTTTTTCAGTGATGTTAGCGCTGCTCATCCTTATAAGGTTGACTTGTACCAGTCGATGGTTAATTGCATTCCTTTTTGCAGACCGGTCTTTGGCGCCCATCCCAGCCGTTGGTGGATCTTTTCAATATCTATCATCCTGCGGCGGATGTTGTCGATGTCGCGCTCGGGTATATTTTGAACGGTAACACCCGGCACTATGGCTTGTATGATCTCTACCAGCCTGTTTACCGAGGTTTCCACCGATGTGCCTACATTAAATACGTCGCCATACGCCATGGGATGCACGGCCGATAAAATGGTGGCGTCCACCGCATCGGTAATAAAGGTGTAGTCACGCGTTTGCTCGCCGTCCCCAAAAATGCTCAGGGGTTGGCCCGTAAGCGCATTGTGCACGAACTTGCCCAACACCCCGCAATAAGGATTACGCGGCGACTGCCCATATCCATACACATTAGAGTAGCGTACTACCGAAACGGGAATGCTGTAATTCCGGTTATATATCAATGTATAATGTTCGCCTAATAATTTTGTTGCGGCATAATTACTTAATACCCGCGCAGGATGGTCTTCACTTACCGGCAACCGTAAAGAACTGCCGTACACCGAGCATGATGAAGTATATACCAGCCGCTCCAGTGCGGGATGTTCATTGTATCTCAGGTGCTCCAGCAATTGCAGGGTACTTTGCGCATTTACCTGCATGTCCTTTACGGGGTTGGAGCCCGAAGCCGCTATCTGTATACAGGCAAGGTGAAAAACATAGTTCATGTCTTTCAACAATGGAAAGAATCTATCGGCATCCATCACGCTGATCTTGTGCAGCTTTACCTTGTCCTTCAGCGAAGCGATCATGTTTTCGGTGCTATTGGTGCAATCGTCTACCACCGTTACATCGCACTGGTAATCGTTGCACAACGATTTAACAAGGTTGTGGCCTACAAACCCGAGCCCGCCTGTAACCAATACTTTTTTGCCACGGATCTTCTCATAATGCTGTTTGATCATTGGGATATTTTTTTAAAGGTATGCACGAAGGTTTCGGCCATTCCATAAGCGGTGTGCTCACGGAACGTGGGATTATTGATGTCTGGCGGAGTAAACTGCCGCAGGTTGCGCAGCAATTGCAACAGGCATTGCTCAACGGCCGGCTGCTGCTGCTCCGGTGTTTTTTGTTCGGTTGAATACTCTACTATGTATTGATAATTCATTTCCCGCAAGAAACGCGCGGGGAACGATTCTTCGTGCACAAAGGCAAAAAAAGGCTGTTGCGACGCAATGAGCCCCATGAGCTTGGAGGCCGCATAGTATGGCGTCATGTCACCAAACAACAATAACACATCGGCGGACTTGCTGAGTTCCAACGCATCTTTGTACCGCACCCTTTCGGGCTTTTCCTTTACCAGTTCTCCTGCCCCGGTTTCATCTACCAGGAACTGCACGCGTGGTTGCACCATGCCCTGCCCCGCATACGAAGTGCCGATGAACTCTACCAGCAAAGGCTGTTGTTCCGCCACTTTCCGCAACGATTGCATGAACACCTTTACCACCCGCAACATGGAATCCGACACTGCGCCGATATACCTTAATACCGGCTTGCCCGGTATGGAACCGATACCGTTTACGTGAATGTATTTGTAATCGTCCAGCTCTACGCCGTACGGTACCGCCACCAGCGGTTTGTTCTTAACGGAAGGATAACGTTCCACCAAATCGTTCAATATGCCTTTTGAAACGGCAAACACAGCGCTGCTGCGCCTCACCGCAAACCCTTCCAGCCTGCGGGCGATCCATTGACTCACCTTTGCCTTGAAGGTTTTATTTTTTTCAGCGCTTTGCACCCAGGGGTCGATGAAGTCGATGGCATACGGCCTTCCCGTAAACCATTTTACAATGGGTGCAATCACCATGATATACCATGGTGGCACAGGATATAATATAAGGTCAGGCTTTTCGCGGCGCGCGTATCTAATCAATGTAAAAAATAAGAAAGGCAGCATCCGCAATCCTAAATCGCCGATACCAAATTTCCGGGTCTTTCGCTGGTCGAAGCAGCGCACGTCCACTTTTTCAAATTCATTCCCTACCAGCTCTATCATCCAGGGGTCCGATACTTCTTCGCGGTATTTATGATCGACGGTAAAAACAAAGGCCCTCCATTTCAACGCACGCATATGCCTCACCAGCAGCCTTACGCGCTGGGCAGGCGGCATGGAAGAAGGAGGAAAATGCGGCGCTATGATGAAGATTTTTTTTTCAGGCATCTGTTCTATTTAACAATCAACCCAACACATTCCGTATGCGTTGCTGCAAATCGTGGAGCGACAAACCGTTCTGCGCTACCGTTTTGGTTTGCTGCGCCCAGTAATGAACTTTTTCCAAATGTAAGGACTCCCGCATAGCCTGGCACATGCCCAACGGGGTATCTGCCACTAACAGGCTGCCCTGCTTCCATTCGTAACCGCGCATACCGGCAGTAGTGGTAATAATAGGAATGCCCCAGCTAATGCCTTTCGACAATTTTGTAGAGGCCCCGGTAGAATACCACCATACGGGATTTAAAAAGAAACACCAGGTAGCGGCTTCCTTGTCAAGTTCGGCATCGGACAACTCCCCAAGGTAGTTGATAAAAGGATACTGTTCGGCTATCCGCCGGCCATCCGCAACAGGCGCGCCCACCAATCTTATCTCCAAACCTTCATGACCCGTGCGCTTCAATTCATCCAATAATATTTGCAATCCCTGGAAATTCGGGGGATGGTCCAATCTTCCCACAAAGCCAATCCTGCCCTTTACCGGGGCATGTGGCAGGAAGGAAGACCATAACCTTCTCGGCAAAAACACCGCGTTCCGCGCACCGAACCAGTTTTCGATCTGCTTTTCAGTTTCAGAAAGGGTGAGCACCGCATCGAGGTACTTTTTCCTGAACAAGGATTCAGTAGACACCAATGCGCCAAGGCGGAATTTTTTTATACACTGCGTGATATAAGATGCCTTTTTCGGGGGGGTGGTGATCAGGTGCAGGAAGTCGCCGCTGTGATTGCCGTGCGAAAGCAAGGTCACTTTCACGCTATCGCCAAACGCTTCTTTTATCACCCGGGCGTACCGGACGGCAGATGCCATGTTGATGAACACATGTGCCACACCGTTAGACCGTACGAATTGAACCAATTCTTTTGCATCTGCCTTCACATCGTACATGGAATAATTTTCTATGCCCCAGCGGATGCGCAGCCTGTCAATGACGCGCCGGGTAAACGGCACATAATAATCCACCAGCTCGAACTCTTCCATGCTTTGCAGTATCAAATGGAACTCCTGCGAGCACAATTGCACGCCCCCGGTTATTTCCGAGCGCAACAGGTTTTTATTGGTAAGAAAGACGGCTTTCATGTAAACATCTAATTGTTCCTGATACCTTCTATAAATTCTTCTATTCGCTGTATCTGCCGCTCGTAAGAGTTTTGCGCTGCAAATGATTTTCTTCTTTCCTGCTGTGCAGAGGCATTATATACCGGCAATTCAGCCACCACTTTTGCCAGCAGCCCCGGCCATTCATCATTGCAGTTTTCGGCGCTCATCACTATCAGGTCGTTCCCGTCGTATGCAGAAAGATAGGTGCTCACCACTATTTTTCCCGAGGCCAGGTATTCCAGCACTTTGTGCGTGTTATCATTCTTGTACGTGGGCGTGGCTTTATAGCACACCAGCAATACATCGAAGCTGTCGAGCACCTGGGCAATTTCCTCTTGCGTTTTGGTGCCGTGCAGCACTACGTTTTTCAGCGAACGCAAATGCGCAATAAAAGCGTTAAACGCTTCCTCACTTGAATTATGGCCGAGGTTGTTCTCCTTTAGTGTAACGGGCCCGATAAAATGGAACACTACCTGTGGGTTCAGGTCAATTGCCTTCAGCAATGTTGCCCTATCCAGCGAATCGATGCTGAGGTTGCCAATATATCCCGCCTTGACAGGCATATTGATAGCAGTGACCGGTGCACGTTCCGCCAGTTGCATGTATGCTTCCCCCAACCCGTGGTTCACTTTCAACGAAGGAACGTCCTTGCAATGGTACTGGCTCAGTAAATTATCTGATATGGAAACCACAACATCTGCTTTTTTATTTCTCACTTCCTCAGCCAATTGGTCTACGGGTTGAAAGATAGCCAACGAGGCGCCGAAAGCAGACAAATCATTGTACAGGTATGAGCAATAAAAATCCCAGATGATATCTGGCTTCGCACCCAGCCTTTTTTGAACCTGCCTTATATGCCATTTAATGAGGCGATCGAACAGCGCCCTTGCATGGAATTTAAACCACATGGGAAATAAAGGCCTGGAATGAACGATGAGCAGGTCGGGATGCGCGCCGGAATCTTCCACGCGTAAGGTGCCTGGCTTCAGGCTATGGTCGATGGGATTGAAATAATAAACCCTGTTTCCTCTTTTGGCAAGGGCAATGGCATAATTGTGCTTGGAGATGAACATTTTGCCCCATAATTCCGATGATATCAAAAAGATTGTCTTATTCCTGATCTGCATTTTAATCCGTCAACGGTTTACCGGGATTGCCAACTACCGTCTGCTTGCGCGGTACGTCCTTAAGCACCACCGCTCCCATTCCAACCACGCATGCTTCACCCAATTCTATCTTATTCAACAGCGAGGCCGAAGGAGCAACCCAGCAGTTCTTTCCAATACGGGTACTGCCTCCTATCATAGCATTGGCTATGATCAAAGAGTTCTCATCTATTGATACGCCGTGCGCGATATGCACTAAATTATCAACCTTCACATTGTTGCGTAAAATGGTGCTGCCCAAAACAGCGCGGTCGATGCAGGTATTATTCCCTATCTCTACATTGTCTTCAATGACTACATTGCCCAGGTGCGGGATGACAACATATTTTTTCTCATCATTCAGTTCGTAGCCAAACCCAACGCCACCGATGGTGTTGTTAGCGCCTATTTTTACATTATTGCCGATCACGCACCGGCTATATATAACAGTATTATGTCCGATGCTGGTATTGTTTCCAATAACGCAATCCTTTTCAATCACCACGTTGTTTCCGATTTGAACCTGCTTGCCCAATTGCACGCTGGGATGAATGACAGCGCTGGCAGCTATCACATCAACACCGCTTTCAACAGGGTTGAAAAGTTCCAGCAATTGCCTGAAACTATCCCGCGGATTGGAAGTAATGATATAGTTGCAGCCCTTCTGCACAAATGGCCTGGCAGCAACAGAACATATTATGGTACCATGTTTCAGGCCAGCCAATGCTTCTACATTCTTATCGCTGCACCAGCATATTACATCGTTTCTCGCATTACTACCATCCAAGGCAATTACTTCCGTAATATCTTGTTCGATGTTCCCTATAAATTCAAGATGCCGGATGCGTGAGATAATATCGGAAAGCCTCATACAATGAGTTTAATATACCCAGCGAATGATTTCGAACACTTCGGCAAGCTCGTTGCCCGACTGGACGCCTCGCACTCTTGCAAGGGACTGGATAAATTCTACGTTCGCGTAGGAGCGATGCGCCTGTGATTTATAAGCACTCAGCGCTTTGCATTTTATTTCAACATGCCTGTCCGACAGCCTGAAGAATGCGGTAGTATCAAAAGAAAAATTATTCCAGGGCAGTTCGTAACAAAGTATGCTGGAGAACTTGAATGCCCTGATGCCTTCGTTGGTAATGGTAAAATGGTCCTGGTGAATATCTCGTATACTCGGAAGGAATACTACATCGGGCTTGACTTCTGCCTTTACTTTCAAAATATCGTCGAGTATTTCCTGCCTTTTATAGTTAAAGGTCCTAACCTCGTAATCAAGCAAAATGAGGTTTTCTTTTTTAACGCCCAATATAGCCGCTGCTTCTTTTACTTCTTTCACCAGTATATCGGGAGGAAATTGGGGCAACACGGATTGCTGGCAGGCAGAGAATGCCATGTAGTACACTTCATTCTCCTCCTCTATCAGGCGCGCGATGGTCCCGCCGCAACCAAATTCACCATCATCCGTATGCGGTGCTAAAACCAATATTCGCTTGTTCCTGATCATGCTAGAATTTTTTGACGATCATTTGCTGAATCGCCCGCCCTACAGGTTTCAAGACTTCTAAAAAAGGATACTGCTCAAAAACACCTTTTTCCACTGCATAGTCGGTATGTTCCTTGCGGGGCGCTTTCATGATGGCTTCAAATTCCTGCGCCGACAGGTTGAATTTCTTTAACACAAATTCATAATCCTCTTTCAACTGGTCGTGGTCATAAATGGGCTTGGCCAATTCAACGAGCGCTTCCTCTTTTGTAATCTGCCTGCTGAAGATAAGATTGCTCAGGTGGGCCTTTCTTTTATCTATCCCAAACTTCGCGGGAAGTATATATCCCTGGTAAAACCGGGTGAATACTGATTCATAGTGCTTGCCGCCATAGTCGCGCCATCCCAGTTCCTGCGCAATGTCTTCCTTCACCTTTTTCTTGTTGTAAGGCACATAGTTAAGCAGGTTGATCACTTCAATACCCTTACGCAGCATGTCGAAGCGCTTTTGCCTGGCCGTGAACAAGGGGAAGGTCTTGAGCGGGATGGTACCGAATTTTTTATGAATGTCTTTGATATTGGCATGGTCCGTCTTGCTCCATACCCAATAAGAAGGCAGCACGCCTTCTGTTACGATATTATATCCACTAAGAACGTATTTGATATCATACTCAGCGGCCAACCTGTATAATGTGCCGATAATGGCATGATCTGTCAGCGCTTCAATGTCTACCACCGATGCCTTTAAATACGCCAGTTGCAGGTCTTTAAATTCATTCCAGTCCACCACGAAGGTATACAGGTCAAATCCCAGCCGCGATATAATATTCTCGATGTTTTTTACCGCCAGTTCACTGTTCCATCCATTGTCGAAGTGCACGATCAGCGGGTTCAGCCCCAATCGCTTAGCCGTAAGGCAGAGATAGGTGCTGTCTACGCCGCCGCTAACACCGGTAATGCAATCGTATTTATGGCCCTTTCCAAACTCTTTTATTTTTTCAACAATCGCACTCAGCTTTTCTTCAGCCTCTTTTCCAAAGAACACCTGCTCTTTTTCTCTTTGTAAATAATCATAGTAATAGTTACAAATCCCTTTTTCATCAAAAGATATATTCGGGTCGGAAATTGTGTCCATTACACTGATACTGCATTGCTGGTAAGGCCTGTTGCCGTTTGCCTTACGGTCGTTTCTCCATTTCGCTTCGTCGTACAATAACATGCTCTCAGTTTTTTAGATTCCTGCTACTATAAATTTTTTCAATAATCTCTACCACCTTCAATCCTTCCAGGGCATTGGTGGTAATGGGCGCACGGCCTTTCAGCACGTCTACCACGTTCTCGAAAATAAAATGATGGTTGGCGGCAGAACCTTTATAGGGTCCGTAATCGTTGGGCGGGTTGGAAGGCGGCAACTCGGGCATTACATAATCTTTGATGGAGCAAACCTCCACTTCGTTCATGTATTGGCCGCCTACTTTTACCGTACCGTTTTCCGCAATGATGGTGATGCTGCTCTCCAGGTTCTCGTGCCACACCGAAGTGGAATAATTGATGGCGCCCATGCCGCCGTTCACAAAATCGAACGTTACAAAACCTGAATCCTCAAACGCGGTAAGGTGGCGGTGGTTAAAGCTGTTGAACCGGCCATAGATATTTTCTATATCGCCGAACAGCCAGAACATAATATCGATAAAATGCGAGAACTGTGTATACAACGTTCCTCCATCCAGGTCTTTGGTGCCGTGCCAGTTTTGGCCAGTGTAATAACGTTCATCGCGGTTCCAGTAGCAATTGATCTGCACCATATACACCTGGCCGAGAATATTTTTTCGCAGTATTTCCTTCAACCATACAGACGGTGGCGAGTAGCGATTTTGCATTACGCAAAATACCTGCTTGTGCTGGTGCAGTGCTTCGTAAATAATGCGCTCGCAACCGGCCTTG
This sequence comes from Chitinophagaceae bacterium, assembly GCA_035628135.1. Classification (GTDB taxonomy): domain Bacteria; phylum Bacteroidota; class Bacteroidia; order Chitinophagales; family Chitinophagaceae; genus DASPKM01. The sequence continues at coordinate 216,402 of DASPKM010000010.1, forward strand.
CTCAGGGCCATGGGTTTTTCAACCACCACGTGCTTGCCTGCGCGCAGCCCTTTCAGCGCATGGTCTTCATGCAGCCCATTGGGAGTGGCTATGCATAACACGTCAAAAGGAATATCTGCTTTGAGCAATTCTTCAATGGAACAGAAAAAGGGTTGGCCGTAGCCGTTCAGCTTCAGCTCTTCTTTGCTTCGGTTATCGCACAGGGCTACCAGTTCACATTCCTTATTATTGGAGATCATGGCGGCGTGCCTTTTGCCGATATGGCCGCACCCTACCACTGCAAACCTGATGCTTCCGTTAGTGTTCATTGCCTTAGTTTGGTTACCTGGTTATTTTTCAATTGATATTGTTCTTTACTTTCCTCGCACTGCGCAATGCCGTCTTTGTCAAATTGCAGGCGATGCCCGTACTCGCTGATCCAACCTATCTGCTTTGCCGGATTGCCTACTACCAGCGCGTAAGGAGGCACGGCCTTGGTTACCACGGCCCCAGCGCCTATAAAGGCATACTCGCCTATTTCGTACCCGCACACGATGGTGGCATTGGCCCCGATACTGGCCCCTTTGCGGACAATGGTTTTGCGGTACTCGTTTTTACGAACGATGGCGCTGCGCGGGTTGATCACATTGGTAAAAACCATGGACGGGCCCAGAAAAACGTCGTCTTCGCAAATAACGCCGGTATAAATAGAAACGTTGTTCTGCACCTTTACATTATTTCCCAGCATCACTTCGGGCGAAATAACGACATTTTGCCCCAGGTTGCAGTTCTCGCCAATGATGCAATTGGGCATGATGTGCGAAAAATGCCAGATTTTAGTGCCCTTGCCTATCGTGCAGCCTTCGTCTATAATGGCCGACGGGTGCGCAAAATAACTCATGCGGTCGGTTTTTGTTCAAAACATTGTAAAACCTGCGCCTGCAGGCCAGCGGGGAAGATAATGTAATCGCACAATTCCATATCGCTATGCGGCTCAATTGTCTCCAGCAGCTGCACCGCAATGGTATTGTTTTTAACCAGCCGGGCAATGCGGTAATCCCAGTTGCGCAGCAATTGCTGCATTTCCTGCTGGCGCTGTACTCTTAGCGTATAGTCGGGGTGCGATGGCGTATACACCGGCAGTATCTCCGACAATATAATGGGTTGCCGTGCCACGATCCATTCCTGCAATCCCTTGAGCACGTCCAGCTCGGCGCCTTCCACATCTATCTTGAGTATGGAGTGTTGCTGCGCAGGCAATAGCTGTACAACAGACTGACCATTGAACACCGGCACGTACAGCGAATGATGAATGGGCTGATCCAGCCGGAACTGCTGCAAAATAGATGCGCTTTGGTCGGTTTCCTCATCATAATAAAAGTTCAGCTTCAGTATGCCCGTTTCACTGCTTACGCCAACCGGTAATAATTTACAGTTGAAATTGTTTAACCTGATGAGGTTTTGCACGTAATGCACGCAAACAGGATTGGGCTCGAAACCTACATATTCCATCTTGCCAAAAACGCCATGTGCTTTTATCAGGGTTTGCCCGGTATTTACACCCACATCCACAAATGCTCCTTTGAAAATGGGCTTTAGCTGCCGCAACACCTGCGTCATCCAAACTTCGGTTAAATTAAAATTGAAATAACCCAGGTTGCCGAATAATGGTATCCTGATTTTATTTCCGTCGATGTCGATTTTTTTTCTAAGATTAAAGAGTGGTAACAGCTTTAGCCTGAAAAGGAGTTTGATAAAAAGATGATACATCAGCTTCGGTTATACAACTTTTCTTTGAATTCTTTTTCCGATGGATAACTGATCAGCACCGCATTGTGCGGCCGCTGAAATACAAACATGCTGCCCGCGGCCACGGCAGATGCGTGCGCGTCGAGGGCATTTTTAAAATCGTGTATGCTGCCGGCGCCGCCGCAAGCCACTACGGGTATGCTTACTGCGTTGCTTACCGCGCTTACCAGTTGCAGGTCGTAGCCCTGGTAAGTGCCGTCTTTTTCGATGCTGTTCAATAAAATTTCACCCGCGCCGAGCTTTTCGCATTCCCGCGCAAATGATTGAGGGTCTTTGCCGCTGTTGCGGCTTCCGTTGTCGGTAAATACTTTGTATTTGCCGAGCCAGTCTTTTTTTACGTCGATGCTGATGACCACGCTCTGTGCGCCAAAGGCATTGGATATGTCTGTAATCAAACCCGGTTGGGCATGCGCCGATTTGTTGAGGATGATTTTTTCAATGCCGTTGTTCAGGATTTGTTGCGCCTGTTGAAAGGTGGTAATGCCGCCTCCATAACTGACAGGCATAAACGCTTCGCCGGCTATTTCGGCAATTTGCCTGATATCGGGAGCACGGTTTTGCTTAGTGGCTTCTATGTCGATGATGGCCAGCTCGTCTACTTCTTTCTCGTTAAATATCTTAACGGCATTAATGGGGTCGCCAATATATTTATGGTTCTTGAACTTGACGGATTTAACCAGCCCGGAATTACTTATTAACAAAACGGGTATTACCCTATACCTGCGCATTCTCAACGTTCAGGTGAACATAAATTTCCAGGAACCGGTACTCGGTAGTCCTAAGCAACTCCAGCATCTTATCGGCCGGTACATAATGCTCCAGGTAAAACTGGTGCTCGTTGCCGTAATTGAACACGTACCTGCTGTCGAGGTTTTTCAGATAGGTAACGATGTTCAGGGTTTCCTCCAGGAATTCAGGAAGGTTGCATTCAATGGAGATATTGGGCACCGGTGTGGTCAATCCCTTCACCACTTTCAGTTCAAAGCCTTCCACATCGATCTTTATAAAATCGGGCCTGCCGTGCTCTTTTATCAATGAGTCCAGGGTTACGGTTTCCACTTGCACGGTATCGGAGAATTTGGTAGGCTGGTCGTAGCGGGTAAGGTCTTTATCTTCCAGGATATTCACCCATTTTTCGCTTAGCGTATTGTAGGCGCTGCCGTTGGTTTCAATGTGCAGCTCGGCGGTGCCGGGCGCGTCGGATACTGCTTTTTGCAACACCACTACCTTGCGCTCGGAGAATCGCTTTTTCAAGATGCCTGCGTTGGTATTGTCGGGCTCCACGCTTACCACTTTATCGGAAAGCCTGGCGAAAATATGCGTGTGATCGCCTACGTTAGCGCCGATATCGAATATCAGCCTGTTGTCATCGCCCAGGATATTTCGGTAAAACAAGCGTTGCTTGCGGATGTGGTCCCTGAAGGATTTGTTCCTTAACGACCTGTAAAAGTTAGTATGTTGTAATCTATCTAATAGGGGGATCTGGCCAATGGCCTTTTTTAGTAAGTTTTTCATTTTTAATTGGATTTGTCATTGGATTTTTCACTGGAAATTGGATGCAAAGTTCTTATATAGCTCTATCCCGAACCGATGGCTCTTTTCGGGATGGAATTGTACTCCCTGTATGTGGCCCCTGCCCACCGAAGCCGTAAAGCGGTAACCGTAATCGGCGGTGGCGGTCACGTCCGCCGGGTCCTCCGTTTCAACGTGGTACGAATGAACGAAATAAAACCTCGGTTCTTCGATGCCTGCGTACAGCGGCTGGTCGCCTTCCGGGTGAATGTCGGTCCAGCTCATGTGAGGTATCTTATACCCCTTTGGCAGCCGGTCGTTCTTAAACTTCACCACCTTGCCCTTTATCCATCCCAACCCCGCTTGGTTACCCTCTTCACTGCTTTCTACCAGCATCTGGGAACCTACGCAAACCCCCAGCACCGGCACCTTGTCGTTGAACACGCGTTCGGTCACTATTTCCCTCAGTCCCGAGGCATTGAACTGCTGCATGCAATAATCAAACGCTCCAACCCCCGGTAATATTATTTTATCCGCCTGGCGGATAACGTCCGGGTCAGCTGTAAGCGCTGCTTTGATGCCCGCCTTCTTCAGCATATTGCTGATGGAGGCCAGGTTTCCTACGCCGTAATTAATAATGGCAACCATGAAAAGCTCCGTAATGACACGTTGAACACCTTAGCCCATCGGTTAAGGCTAATGAGCCTGAACAGCACGCTATAGTCGCTGGGCAGGCTTTTGGTAAACGATGCCAGGAGGGATTTAATATACTGCTCGTTGAAAATGCCGGGGAAATTGGCCATGCTTTCCGTTATTTCCTGGTTAACCCAGGCGGCATTCCTGCGCATCCAGGATACTTCGGGAGCGGGAAAGCCCAGCTTGTTCTGGCGGTTTTTCACCTTTTCCGGCAATACATCACCCAGCGCCTGCCGGAGGATGGCCTTGGAAAACCCGTCGCGGATCTTTTGCGTGTCCGGCAGGTTGTATACAAATTCCACCAGCCGGTGGTCAAGGAATGGCATCCGTGCTTCGATGGAATGGTGCATGGAATTCCTGTCGGCCGAATGCACCTGCGAAGGCAGGCTGCATACAAAAAGCTGGTGGAGGGTAAAGTGCTTCAGGTCGTAAGAGCTGGATAACAATGCCGGATCTTTTTCCAGGTAATTTTTAGCCCACCGCTGATTCAGGAAGGGCTTGATGCCAGGGAACAAATATTTATACCTCAGTTCTATGCAGTTCCTGATAAACAGGCTCAATGGCATGGTGTGCATCAGCGCGATCTTCTTCCATTGCCGGTAGAAGTGCTGAAGGTTGGCTGAGCTCAGCAGGCCGTGCAAATAATAAAAATTGAAGGCGGTATAGCCTCCCAGGTACTCATCGGCCCCATGGCCATCGAGCATCACCGTTAGTCCTTCGGTTTGAGCGGCTTCATACAGCTTGAACTCGGCAAAATAAGAAGCCGACAGTATCGGTTGGTCCTGCGCGTAAATGATGCGGCTAAGCGCGCAATTCGTATGCAGTTCATTGATGTCGGGAAATACCTTGACACTGTCATTGCCCGTGGTAGATATAATGGCATCTGTGTAAGGCTGTTCATCGATCTGCGGATCGTCCCAGCAAACACTGATGCTTTTGTGCGAAGTTTTCCCGTTCAACCGCTGCATTACGCAGCAGACGGCTGAACTGTCGAGCCCACCCGAAAGCGATGCGCCTAAGTTTACATCGCTCTGTAATCTTGCAACCACCGATTGTTCGAACAGGCGCCTGAACTCGGCCGCCGCCTCGGGGAACGATATTTTTTTCGGGACCGGGTTATCCTTGAACTCATACCATTGCCGGATGGTATAGGAATGCGTTCTAAGATCGTATACCAGTTGATGCCCTGCGGGCAGTGAATGCACACCTTCGAAAAAAGTTTCGGCCGAGTAATTGAGGGCGCCATGATTTAAAAAATGAAAAGCTACCTGGGGTTGCCAGGTTGCCCTGAAGCCGGGAAGTGCGGCTATTTGTTTTATCTCCGACGCAACTACAAAATAGTTGTCGATGATGGCATAGTGAAAAGGCTTTTGCCCGAACCTGTCCCGGCTGCAAAATAACCGTTCGCGCTTGCGGTCATAAATCACTAATGACCACATGCCTTCGAAGCGGGAGAGGCAATCTTCTTTCCAGTAATCGTAGGCAGCCAGTATAACTTCCGTATCGCTGCGCGAATGAAATGTATACCCCGCCATCTCCAGTTGCTTGCGGAGTTGAACGAAGTTGTAGATCTCGCCGTTGTAGGTAATAATATTGTCCAGCTTCTCCATGGGCTGGGCGCCGCATGAAGTAAGGTCAATAATAGCTAGCCTGCGATGGGCAAGCCCAACGTTGTTTTCAATGAATACGCCTTCTCCATCGGGTCCGCGGTGGATGGCTTTTTCATTCAGGTTCTGCAACAAAGCCCTTGATACGGGCTGGTCATTCCTGTTAACCAGGGCGCTGATTCCGCACATTGCAATCGTTTTTTTAGATCTGTGAGCACAGAGGTAAGTATCAGCAACCTTTCCACCCCCTACCAAGCGGTAGAAGGCAGTATGTCTGGACAGGCTTTTCATTTCATCGGGTATCCCAGGCATTAGTTTGCCCTGGCATACAGGGCTACTATCCAATAGCCCGGAATTTCCTTCTTCGGCCAGATCGATTTCAATCTTTCCTTGAAGGATTTTTTGCGAAGAACTTCAGGCTGTAACGCGTCTTCCAGCTTTTCCACCTCATCAAAGCTGCCCCGGTCGTTAATGGGCTGAAAACTATGGTTTTCATAACCGCAAACCGGACAAATTGGTGAAAGGAAAATAGAAGGCTGCTTACGCCTTTTCAGGATGGATTTCATAGACTTTAGCCAGGTGATCCCCGCATATTCATAATGAGACAGGGGCACCTCTTTGCGAATGCACTCATAACCCTGGGCGTCGAACAAATGATCGATGTCAGGCTCCTGGTACGAGCGCATGTGCAGATCGTTATTGAAAGTGGTTTTGCAATGCGGGCACTGGCTCACATTGTTTTCCAGCTTTTCTTTAAAGGGAACACTTATTAAAATATATTTTTTCGAAACCCTGGCCAGCTCGGAAAGCGCCGTGGGATATTCGTTGAAGGGAATATGCTCCAGCACCTGCAGGCAGCAAGCGCAGTCGAACGACTTGTCGGGTAACGGTATATTGGTGATGTCGCCCTGCAGCTTTTCGGTGTTCACAAATTTCAGGGCGGCCTGGCTTCTCTCTATTCCAAGTATCTGCAGGTTAGGGTTTTTGCGTTGAAGCGCGTGCACGAATACCCCGTTTCCGCAGCCAACGTCCACAATGGACTTTACATACTCCGGCACCATCGATACGCTAAGCTTTATGCGCTTATAATTAGCGGAATCCTCTAACATTCCGTCAGCCCACATTATCTCGCTTTCATAATACTTTTGTTCAAGCGTTTGGAGCATACAACAAATTTGAGGTAATTTTTATGCGAACGGGTCCACGTTCAGAAATTTCTTCCTGAAGGTGTCGAATTTGGGACTGGGAATATAGCCATTATATTCGAAATCGCTCCTGTGAAACACACATTTTTCTTTGTCGATCTGTTTAATGACCCTGGCCGGATTTCCGGCAATAACGCAATAGCCTTCGGGGAACGACTTGGTTACCACGCTGCCCGCGCCTACGACGGTATAGTCGCCCAGCACCACGCCGGGCATGATCATACTACCCATTCCCAGCCAGCAGTATTTTCCTATGCGCACCTCTTTTTGGTCGTGGGCCCGGTTATCGTGCAATGCATGGTTGGCGCTGATAATACCAACATTGGGAGCTATCTGCGTATAATCGCCAATATAGATCTTGCCCATGCCCTGGATAAAGCAACCGGGCATGTAACCGGGGCAGGTTTCTATGCCGGCGTAAATATTTTGGGGATACATTATCAGCGAGGATGGATGCACGGGCCAGTACACATTCCTGTTCTTGCCCATTACCCGTTGCCTGAACCAATGGCGAAACCTGACCGGCGTTTGCGTGTTGCGGGTTTCGCGAATGAAGCGGAAAAAAGGCAGGTAAGAAACCAAACGTTCCAGCCAATGGCCCAGCATGCTGGTAACCTTGAAATATACTCTTTCCGTAAAATTGAAATACATCTATTTACCTATTGAGAACTGGTACGAACGTACCAAGTAATAAAAATAAATGATGCAGAACGCAATAGAATAAGCGGCGAGGGCCCAGTAAAAATTAAAATTAAAGAAGGCAGAAATGCCAAAGCTTATCAGCACCAGCACAATCATGGCAAAGTGCGCTAACAGGTCCTCCCGCTGTTTGCCCGCGATAAAAAAAACATAGCTCAAAGGATTTACCATGAACCTGAAAAAGAACAGCGGCGCCATGATCTGCGAGAATTTACCGGCCATTTCCCAATTGGGTCCGAACACAGTGGCGAATATCCAGGGACCCGCCGCCATCAACACCGCAAAAGGAACGAATCCGCAAAGCACCAGTAGCTTGGTGGTTTGTAAATAGCTGTGCCTGCAGGTGCCCTGCTCATGGTATTCGGCGCTGGCCTTTTGCCTGAATACTTCCAGAACAGAGCCCGATATAAGTGTTACCGGCAAGGCGAGCATCCGGTTGCTAAGGTTGAAATTTCCAATAGCCCCGCTCACCTGGTAGGAGGTGGCAAAAAGCATCACCGGCAAATAAGTAATGAAAGTATTGATGAACTCTGAAGGCAATGAATACTTTGGAAGGCTGCTGTATTTCCTGGCAATGACCTTGAACTGTTTAATAGGAAAGGATATGCGCAATTCGCCGGGCTTCAAAAAATGATAACTGAGCATAATGGCCGGTATTACCTGCCCTATCAGCAATCCTATCATTAGTCCGCCTGGTCCCATCCAAATCAGTCCCAGTGAAATGGAGAACGAAGGAATCAGTACCGCCCCAAAAATGCGGTTGAACGATAAAAGCTTATATTTTTTCTTGCGGTTGGCCCAGGTAACAAAGGCCGTATTCCAGCCGGCAAAAAAAATGGAGAAAGGCGTAGCCAGCATCCAGTATTTAATTTCCTGGTTGCCAAACCAACCGGGAAAGAAAGGGAACAGCATCAGCGTAAGCACTAAAGTAATCAGGGTAAAGATGCCGGTAATGGCAATGCACAGGAATAGCGCTGCTTTGGCCTCTTCTTCGTCGTCGGTTATGATGATTACGTTTTGATATTGCAGGGTCACCAGGGCGCCGATAATGCCGGTGACCATCATGTAAATTCCCAGCACGTCGTAGTCTACCGGGTGATAAATACGGGTGAGAACAGGGGCGGTAACAATAGTGATGGCCTGCGCAATGACCACGCCCGAAGTGAGGATGCCGATATGACGTAAATACTCGGATTGCCCGATCTTATGGAACAGTTTCAAGGGGAGTTTGGCTTAATTAGCTGAATAATCCCTGTACACGTTGCCAGATGGTCTTTTTCTTGGCCTTGCTCTCGTCGAAATAACCTGACCCGTAGCCATAGCCGTACCCATAACCATAGCCCCCATAACCGCCGTAGCTTCCATAACCGCCGGTACCTGCTTTTACATCGTTCAGCAGCACGGAAAGTTTCGGTAGCTTTTTCTGCGTGTACAATTCATCTATCAGGCCCAATTGTTTTTTATATGTATAGTTCTGGCGCAAGATGTACAGGGTGCAGTCGGCGTGCTCGCCCAGTATCATCGCGTCGCTTACCAGACCTACCGGTGCAGAGTCAACGATCACTACATCGAAGCGCACTTTCAGGTAATCGAACAGTTCCTTGATCTTGGGTTCGAGCAACATTTCAGCGGGGTTGGGCGGAACGGGTCCGCAAGGTATTACATACAGGTTGTCCATATCGGAAACCGGCAGCACCAGCTCATCCAGCCTGGCCTTGCCGACGATATAGTTGGTAATTCCCGCATGCTTTTTCAGTTCCAGGTTCGAAACGATCTTGGGCTTGCGGATGTCGAATTCCAGTATCACTGTCTTCTTGCCGGTCAGGGCCATTACGGCGCCGATATTTGTTGTGATGAAGGATTTCCCTTCGCCGCTGAACGAGGAGGTTACCAGTATCACCGGCTTGTTTACATTGCTCAGCAAAAATTGAAGGTTGGTCCGTATGATGCGGAATTGCTCGGATATAACCCGGCGGCTATGCCTGGTAACCACCAATGCTTCCTTCTGGTCTGAGTGGCCCACTTCGCCGAGGTAAGGAACGTCCGATACTTTTTCGATATCGGCGCGGCCGCCTACCTTGTCATTCAGGTATTCTTTCAATGTAAGCAGCCCGATAGGAATTGCCAGCCCTATCAAAATGCTCACCATGTACGTTGAACGCCTGTTGGGACGAATAGGACTGTAATTGGCCCTTGCAGGTTCTACCACCTTGCTATCCGAAATAGTGGACGCCGAAGCAATGGCGGTCTCTTCTTTTTTCTGCAGCAGGAACAAATACAATTCTTCCTTGATCTTACGCTGTCGTTCACGGTCGGTTAATTGCAACGCTTTGCTGGGAATGGACTGTAATTTCCTTTCCGATTCACCGCTTTGCCGTTGAATGCTGCTGGCGGCGATCAGGTACGATTGCCGTACATTTTGCAGTGCTTCAATAATATCTTCCCTTAGCTTGGTAAGGCGGGAATCGAGGTTTTGAACAAATGGGTTCGCCGCGGGCATGGTCACCAATGCGTTTTGCCTTTCCAGCTGCAATTGATTGTACTGGGTTATCAGCGGGATGAGTGTAGGCTCCTGGGTGCCCAGGTCAACCGGCACTGCGCGGTATGCGTTTTCCGGTTTGGATAAATAGCGGATCAGGAAATCTACGATGCTCAGCTTTACTTCCTGTTGCGATTGATTGATGCTTTCCTGGTTGATCCTTCCGAGATAAAGCTCCGATTGTTTCTCCAGTTCAATGGCCCTGTTGGATTCAATGAATTTCGTGAGGTCCTTTTCTACTATGCCCAATTCAATGCGAATGCTGTCGAGCCTTTCATCGATGAACTCGAGCGTGGAAATGCGCATCTGCCTTTTGTCCTCGATGTTCGATTCGCGGTAAACATCCATCAGGGTGTTCAGGATGTCTTCTGCCATGGCAGGGTTTTGCGATTCATACCTGAGATTGATGATCTGAGCGAAATTATCGGCCAGTGAAACATTCAGTCCGCCTACCACGGTTTCGGTAGCCTGTGCCAGGTCCGACTTGCTAAGTATATAAATATTACTTGCGTAGAGGTTAAATACCTGCGGGCGTTTCTTTACTACCCTGAAGGTTTGCCCGCGCGACTGGATGGGCTCTCCAAATACATATTGTTTGGGATCATCGGCCAGTTTAAAATGGTTGTTGTCGGTAACCGTAACTTCCACGGCCATGGTAGCGGTGGAATCGGCAGGCGGTAACAGCTCCAGCTCCAGGGGCATTTCGGCCTTGTACAGCAAGGTGCTGCGGATGTTTCCTTTATTGATGCAGGAGCTTTGCAGGTTCAATCTTTTAGCAACGCGGGCTGCCAGCGGCCTGCTGCGTAACAGCTCCATTTCGTTGTACACGTTCTGGAAATTGCTCCCCGCAAAGATCTCGTCGAATTTTTCGTTGTTGCCTCTTGGGGTCGCCTCGCGCTTTATGAGCAGCGTGGATTCCGTGCGGTAAATGGGAATGGAATACCTGAGCTTGATCTTGGCAATGATCAATGCCACAGCCAGCGAAAGCACTATCCAGGGAAGATATTTGAGGTACCGCAAGATGAATTCCCGCGGCGAAAGCAGTTGGTTTTTCTGCAGTCCTTTAACCTGTAAACCATTAGTTGATTCCATAAGAATGATCCTCTTTTTCTATCGCAGCACTCCCACCAGGATCGCAAGCACTGAGATGATGCTGGTTGCCAGTGAAATATTACGAACCGTAACCTGGTCATTGGCTGCCGCCTTATTACGGTTCAGGTCTACATACACCACATCGTTGGGTTGCAGGTAAAAATAAGGTGATGCCAGTACATCCGGGCTTTTAAGGTTCAACCTTCCGAAAGTGCGCTGCCCGTTTATTTCTCTTATCACCAGGATATTGTCCCTTCTTCCAAAAGGCGTAAGGTCGCCCGCCAGCCCGATGGCTTCTAATAACGACACCCGCTCGTTCGGAATTGTGAACTGCCCCGGTTTTGCCACTTCGCCTATCAATGTAATGCGGTAATTAGACAGGCGGATGATGAAATACGGGTTCTGCAGCTTATCGCTCAATTTCGATTTAAGCAGTTGGTATAGCTGGTCCTTGGTCAATCCCCCCACTTCCAGGTTGCCGAGGCCGGGGAACTGTATCATGCCTGCCTCGTCTACCAGGTAGCTGGAGCCCGCGTTCAATGCCGGCTGCGACTGCGTGGTAGCAGTGGCGTTGGCAATGGTGGGCTGCGTTGGAAGGTTGTAGTAGGCGGAGGCCAGTGGGTTATCGCTGTAAACAGTGATGCTGACAAGGTCGCCCTTTTGTATCAGTATCTCCGGGTATTTTATCTGGCTTAGCTTGCTGGTATCGAAGCTGCCCTGCATGTACTGCAGCTCCCTTACATTTCCGCACGACCACCAGCAGGGAACAGTGGCTACCAACATCAGCAGGTAAGCCAACCGGGTGAATGGTTTATGGATGCTCATTTTTATGGGTGTAAGCTCTTACTATACGGGTATGATGTTGCTTTTTTCCAAACTGGCCACCAGGGTATAGCCCAGGCTTTCGATCAGCACTTCTACCTTATTGTTCATCAGCCGGCGTATGCGGCCTGTTTTGTTCATCAGCAATCCCCGCTGTACCATTACCGCCTGGTTGGCTTGCAGGTTTACCGGCTTGGCCTCCACATCGGTGTACTCGTTCAGGAACTTACGGATGGTTTCTATTTCCTTTTCCTTTACCTGTGCCGGCTTTCCATTCCAGTACACGAAGTTCAGCACCCCGTTCACCATGCGTACCTGCCCATGCTCTTCTTCGCGTATCTGCACGAATACATACGATTTAAACAGGGGCTCTTCTACCAGTTTAATGCGGTCGCTCCAGCGCTTGCGCACCTTGTTCAATGGACAATAGCTTATTATTCCCTTTTCCGTGAAAAAGTGGTGCACCTTCTTCTCCCACCGCGGTTTGGTATATACCGCGTACCATTTTTTTTGTCCTGCGGCCACTGGCTATCGTAATTAAAAGGCACAAGTTAGCAATAAGCATGGCTTCGCCACCTCAGTCCCATTGCATTTTTCTAAAGGGCTGACAATTAAAAAGTTGAAAGTGAAAAGCAAAAAGCCAAAAGCAATGGCACGTGCCTACTTTTCAACTTTTAAACTGTAAACTTTTGACTTTTATAAGCGAAAAGGGTATAAGTGGAGAATTCCTGAGAATTACACCTATACCCTAATAAGTTTTATAAAAAATTGATACACTCCGGTTTCTTCTTCACAGGTATTAAAATGGTTTAAGGAACCATCCATTGTAACCATCTAATAACGTGTACTATCAGGCCATTAAACGGTTGCCGTGCAAATATAGGATAATGTATTAATGTGCAAACAGGTCAATCAATAGCTTATCATATATTCGCCCGTGCATTGCGCTGATGCACATTTGCAATTGCACATTGAAACACCATGCGCGAACGTTATTATTCGCTCGATGTATTTCGCGGCTCTACGGTCGCGCTGATGATCCTGGTAAATAATCCGGGCTCCTGGTCGCACATGTTCAGCCCGCTTAAGCACGCCGCCTGGCATGGTTGCACGCCTACCGATCTTGTATTTCCATTCTTTCTGTTTGCCGTGGGCAATGCCATGGCATTTGTGATGCCACGCTGGGAAACCGCCGCAACGTCTTCGGTATTGATCAAGATATTTAAGCGCACCGTGCTCATTTTCCTCATCGGTATTTTTTTGAATTGGGCGCCCTTCATCCGCTGGCAGGGAGAAAATCTTGTAGGCCGCCCCTTTGAAACACTGCGTTTCCTGGGCGTGTTGCAACGCATTGCCCTGGCCTATTGCTTCGCAGCACTCATCGTGTATTTTTTTAAAGCGCGCATGGCCTTCTTCATCGGGCTGGTAATACTGTTGCTGTATTGGGCGCTTTGCATTCTATTTGGCGATCCCGCCAATCCGTACAGCCTGGAAGGTTTCTTCGGCACCCATGTCGACCGCTGGCTGCTCGGTGAAAATCATTTGTATAAAGGCGAAGGCGTACCCTTCGATCCGGAGGGACTGGCCAGCACGCTGCCCGCCATTGTGCAGGTGATGTTCGGATATTTTGTGGGGCGGTACATCCAGCTCAAAGGCAAAACGTTTGAAATGCTCAGCAATCTTTTTGTAGCGGGATGCGTACTCATATTTACAGGCTTTTGCTGGGACCTTAGCTTCCCCATCAATAAAAAGATCTGGACCAGTTCGTATGTATGCTACACCACCGGCCTCGCCATGCTGGTGCTGGGCATTATGATCTACCTGATCGAATTCAGGGAATACCGCGGCTCATGGAGCAGGTTCTTTGTGGTGTTTGGAAAGAACCCGCTCTTCATTTTTGTATTGAGTGGATTTTTACCAAGAGTACAGGGACTGATACGCTGGGTTGATCATGTAGACGATAAAGGCAAGCCTGTGTATATGACGCCATTTGCATGGTTCTATCAATACGTGTGCAAACCTGTTTCAGACAAGCTGGAAGTGGGCTCGCTGCTGTATGCCCTTTGCATGATCGCGTTCTATTGGTTAATCGTATGGTGGCTGGACAGAAAGCGCATCTACATCCGAGTGTAGCGCCGGCTTTTTTATCTTGTTACCTATCCAGAACAAGAGGCAGATAAAAAGGAAGAGGAATGCAAGTATGATGATCGAGAACTTTGCCACTGCCATATCGTATGCCAGCGTAACATAAAAAGGAGGCATGGCCGCAGCGGGCGGTACCGCCAATGTTTTCATCATTGCCATATTTTCTATCACATCGCAAACCGCCGCAACCGGCAATAATATGGAAATGAACCTTCCCGTGCGCAGCAACAGCACGTGCCCGGTGGCGCGCCCCAGTAATGGCACCGCCATCATAAGGCATGCGGTGTACAACAGGATGAAGATGTAGTCGAGCCAGATGCTCATCCTTGCGGTCTCCAATAAACCGGACATGAACCACTGAAGCTTTATTTGTGCGGCGACCTCGGTGGTTTTTGCCACTTCGTATTTTACAATATCACCGGTAGTGAATGGATCGAGATAGTATTTTGACCATGCAATGTATGCCAGGGTGAGTGCCAGGAGAACCCAGAAGTACAGACGAAGTCTGCGCGATGTATTCATGGCAAGCTGGTACCAGCTATTTGATTATCTTAAAGGTAGGGATTCTGCTACAATTGCAAAACTTATGTACTCCACATCCGCCATGTATAACCCATAAGCCGTAACCCATACATTTGCACATGCGCAGATTTTTCCAACGCATATTCAGGAAACCCGTTACCAGGCTGGCGCAAAAACTTTCTTCTGCCCCTAAGAAAGACGATGTATTTAAATCCCTTTCCTCCTTGCTGGAGCGCATCTCCACCAAAAAAAGCAACGATTCCATCATCGACATGGACACCGGCAAGAACCGCTTCATCATATTCTCAGACCATCACAAAGGCACCCGCGACCTGGCCGACGACTTCCGGTTGGCCGAAGCCAACTACCTGGCAGCGCTTAAGCATTATTACGACAACGGATATACGCTCATTTGCCTCGGCGATTGCGAAGAGCTGTGGGAAAATGAGCCGAAAGCGCTCATGGAGCCCAACAAAAAAGTATTCGAGGCCGAAATTAAATTTTTAAATGCGGGCAGGTACCATCGCGTGTTCGGCAACCACGACCTGGAATGGAAATACGATTTTCCCCGTGCATTGTACCTGAAGCCCGTGTTTGGCGACAACCTGAAAGTGTGCGAGGGACTTATCTTAAAAACAAAATATAACGGCCACGACTATTCGATATTCATGACGCACGGCCACCAGGGCGACCAGCGCAGCGATGGCAACGCCTTCAGCAAATGGGTGGTAGCAGCCATCTGGACTCCCATTCAACGCTTCCTTGAAATCAATATCGATACGGTGTCAGATTCTATAGAGCTGGTAGACAAGCACAACATCATCATGTACCAATGGTCGGCCACGCAAAAGAACCTGGTGTTCATTTCGGGCCATACGCACAAGCCGGTGTTTGCATCCATGGACCATGTGGAGCGCCTGACCCGCCAGATCGATGCGGCCGAAGCGGCCGGCAATACGGAGCTGGTAACTTCATTGAAAGCAGAGCTGGAAAAACGCAGGGCCGAATATGCAGGCAAGCAATTCCTGAAGACCATGGTAATACCTTCTTATTTCAACAGCGGATGCTGTTGTTTTTTCGATGGGGATATTACAGGAATAGAGATTGCCGAGGAAGAGATCAGGTTGATCAAATGGGAAGACAAATCGGGTGCTCCATCGCGCAAGATACTGGAGCGTTCACCGCTGGCTTACATCTTTGAGAAGCTGTCCCCGGTTGACTTGCCGCAACATACCGGAAATGCGTCCTGAAAACCACAGCAGTCAGGTTAAACCCGCCCAAAAGCCGCTTATCCTACGTTTATCTTACGTTCGTCCTGCGTCTTTTCTTCTCCGTTGTCCCCTTTTTCTCCTCTATTCTCCTACCGCCTTTCCTCTCCGCTGCCTCGGCGGAGTCCCATCCATTTTTACGATCCGCGGGTAAAACAAACCCACCGTATCGACCAAATGTTTCTGCGCATCCATTACGGCGTGAATATCCTTGTAAGCATGCGGCGCTTCATCCAATCCGCCGCCTAACAACTTAACGCCATGCCTTTGCAGCTCTTCCTGCAAAGCTTGCTGACTGATGGATTTCAACGCCGAGGTCCTGCTCATTCTCCTGCCCGCCCCGTGCGAAGCCGAATTGATGGACGCCGCCAACCCCTTGCCCTTTACAATAAATCCGGGAGCCGTCATAGATCCGGGAATAATTCCTAATACATCCTTTCCCGCCGGTGTAGCGCCCTTGCGGTGAACGATCACTTCCCTTCCTTCATACTGTTCCTTCCACGCAAAATTGTGATGGTTCTCCACCATTTTTATGGGAGAAAGACCCAGTTGCTGCGCGATCTTATCATGAATTACATGATGACAAGCTGCCGCATAATCACCGGCCAGGTTCATGGCCTTCCAATACTCGATACCTTCTTCCTCATCCAGCCGCAACCATGCGAGATTGGCCGCTTCGTGCGGCAACTTCCTTTTTTCTTTCGCCAGCTTCGTATAATGGTTGGCGATATTGGCGCCCAGGGCTCGTGATCCGGAATGCGAGAGCAATCCCAGGTATGCGCCGGGCTCTACGCCCAGCACCGGGTCTTTTTCACGGATCTCCACCACGCCAAACTCCACGAAATGATTGCCTGAACCGGAAGAGCCCAATTGCCGCGCAGCCCGCGATTGCAATCCTTTCAATAATCCCGACTCCTCGAATTCCTTCCGGTACAATATCTCATGATCGGTGATCCTGTCGAACTCCTTTCCCGCCCCGAACAAAGTGTTCTCGTTCAATTCCCGGTTAAAATAATTTTCACGCTTGTCCAGTTCACCAGGATTTATATCGAAGATGGAAAGGCACATCCTGCACCCGATATCCACCCCTACTCCATAAGGAATTACCACGTTATCCGTGGCCAGTACCCCGCCAATGGGCAGGCCATACCCCGCATGCGCATCGGGCATAAGCGCTCCCGCAACGGAAACAGGCAACCGCGAAGCCTGCTGCATCTGGGCAGTGGCGGCTTCCTCTATATGATCGGCGCCGAATACGTTGAAGTCAATGCCATGGGTATTCAATGGTATCACGTCTGCATTGGTGGCAGGCTTCGGCATAAGGGCCTGCGCTATTTTACCCAGCGTGGCATCATCCACATGATCGGCCGGGCTTTCCACCACCCGCTTCAGTATGGCCAGCGCCTCTTCCGGCGTGCTGTGTTTGTATGCCTTCTCCATAATATTCATAGCCAGGCTAATCACAGGCGCCTCAGGAAAGCCAATGCCGCGCAGGTCCTTGCCCTTTAATTTCAATTTTGCCATCTGGAAATCCGTTTTGCAGAGTTATTAATTGCAAGTATAATTTACTTTCGTGCCAAAATCAGGCAAACCACCAATTAAGTTCAGGTATGGATATCATGGATCTGGAGAGCTATTGTGAATCTGCTCTGAAAAGCTTGAATACTACCAGCAATTTTGAAGCCATCGAGGAATGGTACCGGCAGAACTTTGCCAAAACAGGCGTGCTGAGCCAGGCAAAAAAGGGCATCGGCAAAATGCCTGAATCCGAACGGCAGGCCTTCGGCAAAAGGATCAATGAAATTTCCTACCGCCTCGAGTCGGCATTTAAGGTGCAGCAGGACGTGATCAGGAACCGCGAAATACTGGCGGCAATCGTTCAGCAAAGGGTTGATGTTACATTGCCTGCCCGCCCCGCGAACATCGGTACCTATCACCCCGTATCGCAAATGCTGCGCGAAGTATATTCCGTTTTTGCGGGCATGGGCTTCGTAGTTTTCGACGCGCCCCACGTGGAG
Organism: Chitinophagaceae bacterium; assembly: GCA_035628135.1. Classification (GTDB taxonomy): domain Bacteria; phylum Bacteroidota; class Bacteroidia; order Chitinophagales; family Chitinophagaceae; genus DASPKM01. The sequence continues at coordinate 234,315 of DASPKM010000010.1, forward strand.
TTGGACCTGTACAATTTCCAATTGCTCAACATTCCTCCCGATCACCCCGCAAGAGACATGCAGGACACTTTTTACATCTCCGACGATGTGGTGCTGCGCACACACACTTCGCCGGGACAAATAAGGTCCATGCAACATTTTGCGCCCAATCCCGTACAGGTCATCCTGCCCGGGCTTTGCTACCGTTATGAAACCATCACTCCACGTTCCGAAGTGCAGTTTCACCAGGTAGAAGGAGTGCTGGTGAGCCCGCACGTAAAAATGAGCGACCTCAAAGGCATACTCGTGCGCTTTGCGCGCATGGTCTTTGGCGACGACCAGGAGATCCGCTTCCGTGGCAGCTACTTCCCCTTCACCGAGCCCAGCGTGGAAGTAGATATCAAATGCACCGTATGCAAGGGCACGGGCTGCAGGATATGCAAGCATACCGGGTGGCTCGAGCTGCTGGGAGCCGGGCTTATGCATCCCGTTGTGCTGCGCAATGGCGGCTACGATCCTAAAGTATTCCGCGGCATAGCCTTCGGCATGGGCATCGAGCGCATGATACTTTTAAGAAACCAGATCAACGATATCCGGTACTTCTACCAGGACGATCTGCGATTCCTTCATCAATTCAAATAATCAAGAGCGAGCATATGCGTGTTCCATTGTCATGGTTGAAAGATTTTGTCGACATCGATATGTCCGTGAACGAGCTGGCAGACAGGCTTACATTCTCTGGCATCGAAGTATCGGATATTGAATCCATCGGTATTTACAACCCGAATGTTATTTGCGGGAAGATCGTTTCGAAAAAATTGCTGAAGAACAGGAATGATGTATTTCATTTAGTGATAGAAACCGGTGAAGCGAAAAGCATTCAAACCGTTTCCAATGCCCAGGAACTTCTGCAGGTAACCGAAGGACAACATATTGCCATTGCTTTGCCCGGCGCCGTGTTGTTTGAATCGGAAGGATACAATACCAAGACCATCGAAGAAAATATATTGTACAACCAGGCCTGCCAGTGCACTATCTGTTCTGTAAAGGAACTGGGCATTGGCCGCGACGCGTTCAAATTATTTTTATTACCCGAGGCCATCATGCCCGGATCGGCGGTGCGCCCGCATTTTCAACCGCAGCAGGAGTGGTTTGCCGATGAAGTGCTGACCATCGAAATACTCGCCAACATCGCGCGTTGCCAGAGCATGTGGGGCGTTGCGAAAGAAGTGTCGGCCATTACGCGCAAACCAGCGCGGTTAAGCGAAGTTGATACTGCTCCTCCTGCACAAGCCGCGGATAAACTAAGCGTCGACAATAAGGTTCCGGAACTGGTAAAATATTTTTCGTTGGCGGCCATCCGCAACGTTACCATCGCCGAAGCGCCGGATATTATTAAATACAGGCTGGCGCTAAGCGGTGTAAAATCCATTAATAACCTGATCGATATCGGCAATTATGTTATGCTCGAGACCGGGCAGCCCGTGCACGTGTACGATGCCGATAAATTACCGACGCAAACTTTCACCGTAAAGCTTTCCAATGGCGGCGAACAGTTTGTACCGCTTGGCAGCGCCGAGGTAAAAACCGCGATTACCTTACCGAAAGATATTATCACCATCAATGCAGGCAATGATATTATCGGCATCGGTGGAGTGATCGGTTCGGATGGCAGCGCTGTTTCCAATCAAACAAAGAACATAGTGCTCGAAGCCGCAAATTTCGACCTGATCACCATCAGGAAATCGCAAAACAAACTGAAGCTGTATACCGAAGCTTCTGCGCGTTTCAGCCGCGGCGTTAGTTATAATGCCGCGCCCAAAGGCGTTGCGCGTTTCATTGAATTGCTTCGCGCATCTTCTCCGGGCTTTACCATTACCGAAGCGGCGAGGTACGATGCGGTGAGCCAGCTGGGACCTTCCGTTATTCCATTTTCGCCCAATGATCTCAATAAATCATTGGGCACTGATTTCTCAGCGGCAGAGATCCGCGAGTTATTGGCCTATGCCGATATCCATACCAATGATATTGATCCTTCCAACAATGGCCTTGCAGCCATCGTACCCTTATCGCGCCAGGACATTACCATCGAATACGATCTGTATGAAGAAGTAGCGCGCCTCATCGGGTACGACCGCATGCCTACCACCATGCCCGTAGCGCCCATTCCCCTCCATCCCGCCAATCATTCGCTGCGGCTACGCGAAGCAATCCGCGATGCAATGGTGCTAAGCGGGTTAAATGAGATCATCAGCTACACCATGACCACGCCCGAAGCAGAGGCCAAATTGTATTACAGTGCCGATAAAAGGAACGAGGAAGAGCGGTTTGTTGCCCTGATGAATCCCGTAAGCTCCGACAAAACCGTTATGCGCAGAACGCTGACGCCTGAATTGCTGAACGTAATATCCTATAACAGGAAGTACACCGATACCTGCCAGTTCTTCGAGATCGGGAATGTGTTCAGGCCTGAAGAACCGGGGGCAGACCCCAAACTCCCGGGTGAGCCATTATACCTATCGATAGGCATCACCGGCAACGAGCGGCCCGAAAATTTTTATGATAAGAAACCGCGCCCGCTCGATTTCTTCGACCTCAAATCCAAAGTAGAATTCCTGTTCGATCACCTGAAGATCCAGGGTGTGTCCATCGAAAACCACGAGGAAGGCCATCGCCTGTTCCAGCCCGGCCTCTGCGGTGTTATCAGCAAAAACGGGCAAGTGTTCGGATACATGGGCAAAGTGCATCCTTTCGTGTCAGGAAAATTTGAATTGGCAGACAGCGATATCTACTGCGCAGAAATTAGGCTCGACAAAGTAATGGAAAACGCGGTGCGCTTTTTTGAGTTCGAAGAGCTGGAGAAATTTCCATCCATTAAAGTGGACATTTCATTGCTTGTTGACAAGGATGTAATAGCTCATGCAATTGTATCGGCGATCAGGGATTTGAACAATGAACGCGTAAAACATATCGAGATCGTTGACCTGTATGCGGGGCCGGGCATCGCCGAAGGAAAAAAATCCATCTCGCTGCGGTTGACCCTATACGATAGCAGCAAGACCTTATCGCAATCGGAAGCCAATAGCATCCGGGATGAAATAGTGGCTTTCCTTCAAAAGAAATATGAAGCGGTACTGCGATAGAAATACCCCGTTTGCGTACATTTAGTATATATTAAATCATCCTATATGCCCAAAACAACCAAAACTGTCCTGCTTATTCTACTCCTATTCAGCCACGTGGCATTGATGGCACAAACACAAACCATTACCGGCAAAATTACTGATCCCAAAACCGGCGAGCCCCTGTCCGGCGTATCGGTACGCATCAAAGGTTCCCGGCTAGGCACTACTACCAATAATGAAGGCGTGTACCGCCTGGAAGTAAAGCCCGGCGATGTGCTGGAAGTGAGCATTGTGGGATACAAAACGCAAACCATCAGCATCAGTGGCGGCCAGACCGAGATCAATATCGGCATGCAAAATGAAACCACTGAATTAGGGCAGGTAGTGATGGTGGGTACCCGCCGCGCAGGCCGCGTAAAAACAGAAACGCCCGTTCCTGTTGACGTGGTCAATGTGGGACAGGTAACTTATCCCACGGGAAAAATGGACCTGACCGCGGCCCTCAATTATGCAACGCCTTCGCTCAACTACACTAAACAATCCGGTTCCGATGGCGCTGACCACGTGGAACTGGCTACACTTCGGGGCCTTGGTCCCGACCAAACGCTGGTGCTCATTAATGGCAAGCGCAGGCACCAGACTTCATTTGTAGCAGTATTCGGCACAAGGGGCAGGGGCAATTCCGGTACCGACCTCAATGCAATTCCGATGTCGGCCATCGACCGCGTAGAGATCCTGCGCGACGGCGCTTCGGCACAATACGGCTCCGATGCCATTGCAGGGGTTATGAACCTGGTATTGAAAAAAAGCGTGAAGCAATTCACCGGGCATGCAGGTTACTCAGTGTACAACGACAATAAATACAATACTTATTACAAACAATCGCTCGGCCAATATGAAACCCCGGGCGGCCCGCTGGACGGAGGCACTTTTACCTTCGGCGCCAACTATGGATTGCCGTTGGGTAAGAAAGGTGGGTTCATCAATTTTTCGTGGGACTTTATGAACGCCGAAAAAACTTTCCGCCAGGTGCTGGATACGAGCGACCTGCTGAGGAACGGCGAAGCGCTTCCCCTGAACATTTACCGCCGCGCCCATGGCGATGCTTCCGTAATTGCTACCGGTGCATTTTACAATATGGAAGTGCCGACGAATGAAACAGGCAATGCTTTTTATTCTTTCGGCGGATACAATTATAAATTTTCCGATGCATTTGCATTTACCCGCAACTTCTCTGCCCGCCCTGACCGTTTTGTTACCGATTTCGATGGAAACATCATAGATGTTCCCGGCATCATCAAAACCACTTCCGATGGCGAGCAATATTTTAACCCGCATATTCAAACCATGGTGCACGATTATTCTTTTGCCCTGGGATTGAAAGGAAGGGGCGCCACCGGATGGAACTGGGACCTGAGCAACAACCTCGGCAACAACCGCTTCCATTTCTTCGGCGATAAAACATTCAACGCTTCAACGGGCGATCCTACCAAAACGCATTTCGACGATGGCGGCTTTGCATTTCTGCAAAACACCACCAACCTGAACTTCTCACGCGAAATGCCAGGCTTCGGGTCAACATATAATCTGGCCCTGGGCGCTGAGTTCCGTTATGAGCAATACAAGATTTTTGCAGGAGAAGAAGCTTCGTACCGCAACTACGATCCCAGTGGCGACAAGGCCACAGGTGCACAAGGCTTCCCAGGCTATCAGCCCGCTGATGAAGTAACCGCCCACCGCACCAATATCGGTGTGTATGCGGATGCCGAGATGGACATCACCAAGCAATTCCTCGTGGGGTTGGCCGTGCGATTGGAAAACTACAGCGATTTCGGCTTCACCCATAATTACAAACTGGCCACCCGCCTCAAAGCCAGCGACAACTTCAACATCAGGGGTTCTGTCAGCACTGGCTTCCGTGCGCCTTCGCTGCAGCAGATCAACTTCAGCTCCACCTTTACCACCGTTCAGGGCGGAACGATTGCAGAGGTTAAGATCGCACCCAACAACAATGCCATTACAAGGGCGGCCGGTATTCCAGAGCTGAAACAGGAAAAATCAGTGAACGCAAGCCTGGGCTTTACCTTCAGGCCTTCACGCGAACTGAACATTACAGTCGATGGTTATTGGGTAAAAGTAAAAGACAGGGTGGTATTGAGCGGACAGTTCAGCGTGGACGATAATACCCTCGATCCCGCACTTATCGCCGCCATGCAGCAATTGCAGGTAAGCCTGGCGCAGTTCTTTGCCAATGCGGTAAACACCACTAATAAAGGCGTGGATATCGTTATCGATTACAACAAAGCGCTGGACAAGAATAAAAACTTCAAGGCATTGTTCGCCGGCAATTTCCAGGACATGACGATTGACAAAATCAATGTGCCCGCCAAACTGAACGATACCAAAGACCACCAGGCCACCTTCTTAACAGAGCGCGAACAGAAATTCATTTTAGCCTCTGCGCCCAAGTCCAAGTTCACCCTTAACCTGGAATACGGCATGAACCAGGTTGCTTTAGGAGCCAGGCTCACCTACTTCGGTAAAGTGGTGATCTATGGTTATGGTGATGGTACCGATACTGATTTCAGTCCTCCCTTCTCCCGCGGAGACCTGTACGCCATGGTGCCTGCCGATGACGATGCACGTCCTGTAAAAGATGAATTTATTTACGATGGCAAGCTGGTAAGCGACATATATCTTTCCTACAAAGTGGGTAAGCGGGTTACGCTGTTTGTAGGTGTTGACAATTTATTCAACATCCATCCAGACCTTGGTGTGAACCCGCAGGCTAAGTACTGGGCGTTCAACAACGAAACAGGCGGCCCCTGGGACGCCGTGCAAATGGGCGGAAACGGAAGGAGAATGTTTGCGAGGTTGGCGTTTGGGTTTGGAAGATGATTACGTGTAAATAATATGCATAAAAGCCGGGGCTTTGCTCCGGCTTTTTATGCATTGTAAAATATTGGCGGCATTTCATCATAGGTGCGGCCACCTAATTGCCTACCGGACTTTTTTTTGTTTTTGCCTCCCCATTGCTTGAAAAAGAAAGCTGCTCCTTGTTCCTGGCACTGTTGCCTGATATCCAAGGCCCACCATTCTGCCATGGGTCTGGCTTTACGGCCACTTTCGCCGCCGACGATAACCCAATCAATGTTTTCAAGATCGAGCTTTAAAAGAGGGCCTATGAGCGGTTCACACGAAAGAAACTTGGTTCGGGCGTTTGTTTCACGTAACAAATCTACACGATGAATGACCCGTGAATCCTCAACAGATACACCCATCCAAATATTCGCAGTCCAGTTTAGTTGATGGTGCAGTTCATGCAAGCGCTCAGCTCTTTTTGTCAATACCTGGTATGTATGCTGCGGCGTATCATTCATTACTTCAAACACTTTTTTAATAAAGGTTAGCGGCACATCCGGATGAAATAGATCGCTCATTGAGTTTACAAATACTATTTTGGATTTTTTCCAAGAGTAGGGTATTTGTAAGGCACCCTCATGTGTCCGAACAGCAAAGCCATCCTGATATTTTTCAACTCCCATAGCCTGCAGGCGTCGAGACATAACCTCTGCATAACAATATTTGCAGCCTGCAGAGATTTTTGTGCAGCCGGTTACAGGATTCCAGGTCATTTCGGTCCACTCGATACTGGATTGTGCCATGTTTAAATCAATTTAATTGACGAAACTAACTCATTATGCATTTTTGAAGTAATCAGTTTAAAACTAAAATCAATTTTATTGTTTGCTTTAAGTTCTTTTAGGATAATGTGAGCATCTTTTAAAAGAAACCCTTCATTAAGTGTAAATATATAAACATCCACATTTGACTTTAATTCTCCCGACAGAATTTTTGATCGTAGGTTTTGTTCAAATACTTGACGTTTATTGGGAATATTCATATTGGGAAAAAGCATAGGTTTTGATATATCTATCTTTTCATTATCTATATCAAAATTTGCTTCTCCGGTTATCTTATCATGCTTCCAACAAACACTTAGGAATTTTTCCATTCCATAAGTATGATTTGAGCCGAATATTAAGCCATATATCCCGGCTGGCTTTTTTATAGAGAATGGTGCCAAAAAATAGTCCTTTGTTATAAGGCTTCTATAATAATTCAAAACAATTCTGTGTATATGATAATAATGTTTCCCTTCTAAATCTTGTTTTGTTATTCTTAGGTATTTTTTAAACTCCTCAACTTCTGCAAATCGTTTAATATACGAAGATGAAATAAAGAATAAAAAATCTGTCTTTTTTAACTTGATTAATTTGGCAAAAATATCTTCAGTTATTTGTTTTATACCGCTTTGATCCAAAAATAAAAAATTGGCTGTTTGAGCCATCGAGTTATAATATCGATCAAAAATGACATTAAAATCTTCGTTATAATGCTCAACATCATACAAAGATTTGTCCCAAATCGACACTATGTTACCAACCAATTCATTGTAGTTGTCGGGCCTATACTCATTAACAACAACCCGAACCTTCACTTTATTTTTCCTAATCAGTTCCCTATTGGCATTTAAGATTGATAATATTCTAAGAGGGCTTCCGTATACGCCATTAACATCTTTCCCTCTACCACCAAACAAATCAAATATTTGAATTTCCTTCCATATGGGATTATCTCTCGCTATGAAAACAGGTAACCATTCTTTAAAATAATCCTCAAATATTTGAAGTTTATCCAGAGTACCATCGTCAAATGGTTTTCCGAACAAATCCACAATTGCCATAGTAATTAAGGTTTAAGCTGCAATTAGCAAACTACAGCTTCGCTAAAACAACCTCCCCTGTTCCCCCGGCCTCCTGAACTGCGAGCAATCCAATTCGGTTTGCTCATGGTTCAGCCCATATTTGTTGGTGTACTTGCGGTATTGCATGGCTACCATTTGTGCGATGTTCCCTTCGCCGCGCATGCGTACTCCCCATCGGCTGTCGTTCACTTTTCCATCATGACTTGCTTCGATAAGATGCCATACCTTATCGGCACGGTCAGGAAAATTTTTGTACAGCCAATCGTGAAACAGGAATTTGATGGCTCCGTTTAATCGTATATAAGTGTAAGCTGAAAACTTCGCGCCTGCTTCGCTGGCCGCTTTGATGATGTCGTGCATTTCGTGCTCGTTCAAACCGGGTATCATGGGGCCGAGCATAACGCCCATTCTTATGCCGGCCTCGCTCATTTCTTTTATGAGCTTGATTCTTTGTTTGCCGGTGGTGGTGCGCGGCTCCATTGCGCGCCTCAGGTCTTCGTTAAACGATGTTACGGAAACCAATATCGACACCAGGTTCTTCTTCGCCATTTCCTGCAGGATGTCTTTGTCGCGCAACATGCCCGCATTTTTTGTAATCATGCCGACGGGTTGATTAAACTCGTTGCAGACTTCGAGCAGTTTCCGCGTGATCCTGAATTTTTGCTCTGCGGGTTGATAGCAATCGGTGTTACCGCTCAAGCCGATAGGCACGCATTCCCATTTGGGATTCATTAAAAATTTGCGGAGGAGTTCGGGCGCATTTTTTTTGACGATGATCTTTCTTTCAAAATCGAGGCCCGCGCTGTAACCCCAATATTCGAATGAGTTACGTGCATAGCAGTATATACACCCGTGTTCGCAGCCCTGGTAAGGGTTCATGCTGTACCACATGCCTACGTCGGGGCTGTCGACCTTGTTCACAATACCTTTGGCGGTTTCTTCCAGGTATTGGGTGGGAACATTGGGATCTGCCCAATCGTCGATGGCCTCTACGTCTTCTCTTACTCTTTCATTTTTCAGGAACCTGTTTTTTGTATTGATCTGGGCTCCTCTTCCTTTTAAATATTTATTGATGTCTTCCTGTTGCTGTTCCATAACTCAATTGATAAGGCTTTTACTGTAACATCACTATTTCAAAATACTTGTCCGGCAGCGCGAAGAATGGAATTCTGGGATACAATCAGTTGGATTGGGGAGCTTCGCCACGAAACTCTAAAAAATCGGGAAGGCTCCCGCAACCCAACTTATTGTTGCGACCAGGCCTATAACGTCCTGTTTGCCTATTTGCTTTTCTTATAACTATTTTATCGATCTGCAGTCTGTTCCACGATTCGCTATCCAAACAACTCACCCTGCTTTGTAGTAACCGGCAGGTTCATGAACTGGAACCTTTGCACAATTTGATAGTTCTGATCGCCTTCCCTCCGCTTTAAGAGCATCATGCTGTCTGCAATGAACCTGCCGGTGAAATGGCGGTTGCTGTATTCCAGCCAGGCCTTTTCGTATTGCCAGGGCACCAGTTTGCGTGCAATGGTCAGGTGCGGATCTTCCATGAAATGCGGCTTGTGCTCGTTGTCGAGCTTCATTAACCGTTGCGCCTGTTTTATTTCCTTCACCAGGTTTTGTATCGGCAGCTTGCTGGTGACATTTATAAATATGGTATGCGAAGGATAGCTTCCAAAATCCTTCAGCTCCACTTTGAACGGCGGATATCCCATGGCAATAGTCTTAAGCCGGTTAACAATGCGTTCCTCCATCATTTCCAGCTGGTCGAACTTAACCAGCGCAAGGTGGGGTTTACCGCCTATTGCAGTGGGTGCTTTATAGTTGTCGTAAAACTCTCTTTTAATTGTAAAGATCCTGTTTCTCAATTCTTCATGCGGTGTAAGCACCAGCATGTATTCGTTGCGCCTATAGCCGGGCATGTGTTGAATGATCTGTTTCATAGCCACTCGTTTTTATTAATTATTCAATTGTCAAGCCACCTGGTTATAACTGTTAGTATCCGGTGGATAAAACCTGAAGACGTTAACATGCCTGCAGGCATCGTATTCGTTCATGCGCTTCAATAGCAATAGTTCTGTTACTATAAAGGTTTCATGGAATGTTTTCCTGGAATATTCGCGCATCGCTTCGCCGTATAGCTTTGGAGGCAGGTTGGAAGCGAGGCTGAGGTATGGCCTTGCTGCCAGCTTGAGCGAAGGGCAATTATTCGATTTGATATAATTGTCGATCACCTTAAGGCGAAATGCGAGTTCCTTGAATGGAGCGTGGTTTTGTACGCGCAGGTAAATAGTGTGTTCCGGAAATCCACTATAATTATTAAGTGTTACCCGAAAGCTTTGGTGCATGCTGCAGATCCTTTGCATCCACTTAATAATGGTATTTTCCATTCCTTCCAAGGCAAGGAATGCGCCTACCGTAATATGCGGTTTCAATTGAATGGCCGATTTGTGCTGGTATCGGTTGTAGAAATCCTGCTTTTCCAGGGCGAGCTTGTTGCACACCTCCGCATCGGGCCTTATTATAAGCAGATATTCCCACAAGCCTTCGTGTGCCGAAGGCGTACTCACCCATCCATTTTCCATCCAAAAAAAATTTTGCTGGTGAATTATTTTAGTATAAATTTACTAAAGATTTTAGTAGTACCAAATTTATTTTATGGATGGGCAGGAAATGTATAACCCGAGCTATCGGGGTTCCAAGCGATTTACGCAGTGGGATATATCCACTGCCAATGCCACCGGGTTTGGTGCTGCAGCGGATGATTATGCGGAGCGCGGTGTTGATCTGAACGAACAACTAATCAAAAACAAGCCCGCTACCTTCTTTCTGCGCGTTACCGGCGATGCCATGGTAGAAGCGGGCATTTTCCACGGCGATGTGTTGATTGTGGACCGGTCGCTGAAACCAGAAAATGGTAAAGTAGTGGTAGTGGTGCTGAATGGAGAAATGATGGTGCGGCGGCTTGAAAAGACATTTAATAAAATAAGGCTGGTGCCTGAAACAAGGAAACTGGCGCCCATTGAAATAGATACCAGTTGCAGTGAGTTTTCTATCTGGGGCGTAGTTACCTATGTAATACACGCAGTTTAAATGACCGCCGGCATTTGCCCGAAACATTCCCCCTCGGATCGGGCAAAGCTGCCGGCAATTCAAAATAACTGCGGCCAACCCTTTCCAGGAAGTATTGTCGGGCATGCCTTATAACCATTAAACCGGTTCCTTAAGGTATTGCCCGATCTTTTACACCGGCGTAACTATGATGAGCCCCGGCTTGGCTAGCGTATTATTAGCTTGGATCTGATACTGCGCCTTTATTGAATAGAGTTATTCAAGAAGAGGATGTCCGGTTGGCACTTATCCGGATTGCTGCGCAGCAATAGTGTTATCCGAAAGGGACACAACAAATAGTTTTTTTTGGGTATGTATGTATAGATGAGAAGAACGAAGATTTGCACTAAGCGGAGCACGGTGCCATGGCGAATGATGATTCGATGGATTCCATCCCCCGCTAACAGGTCTGACAAAAGCGCACTTCGGCTCCGCCTGGTGCAAATCGGAGTTCTTCTTTTTTAATTGCGGGCGCTTCCCAGGTAATTGTGCGGCTATGGCAAATACAAGAGAGATTAACGCAACTTGTCTCGGCAAACCGGTGACAAAAGTTTAGAAAACGGTTAATTCACGCGCCGTATGTTTAAGGCAATAGTAGACTGTAACAGCTTTTACTGCTCGTGTGAAAGGGTATTCCGGCCTGCACTGGCCCACACACCCGTAGTAGTGCTGAGCAATAACGACGGATGCATCGTTTCCCGGAGCGATGAAGCCAAAAGACTCGGCGTAGGAATGGCCGTGCCTTATCACGAAAGTCGCCACCTGATCGAACAACACGGCATCGAAGTCTTTTCATCCAACTATAACCTGTACGGCGATATGAGCCGCCGGGTAATGGATACGCTCCGTGCCATTGCCGGCGAAACCAACGTTGAAGTGTACTCGGTTGACGAAGCATTTATCAACCTGCATCTCACCGCGCCCGACCAACTGTTGGAAGCGGGACGGGAGATCAAGCAGACCGTTGAACAATGGACAGGCATCCAGGTATCCGTAGGCATTGCGCCTACCAAAACCCTCGCCAAGCTGGCCAACAGGATGGCTAAGGAAGACAAGGCGCGCACCGGCTGCGTGCTCCTGCTGGATACGCCTGAAAAAATTGCACGCACCCTGCAGCAAACACCCGTGGGCCATCTATGGGGAGTGGGTCACCAACTCTCCGCCAAACTAAAAAATCTCGGTATACAAACAGCCTGGCAACTCCGCAACATGCAGGAAGAGTGGGTGCGCAAAAACATGGGTGGCGTAGTAGGCGTCCGCCTACTGAAAGAACTGAAAGGAATAGAGGCCATTTCCATGCAGGATCCGCTGGACACCAAAAAAATGATCGCCACCACCCGCATGTTCGGAAGCCCCGTCACAGACATCAAAGACATTAAAGAGGCCATTGCTACCTATACCAGCCGCGCCGCTGAAAAACTGCGCAGGCAATACAGCGCCGCCAGCGTCATCAGCATATTCGTCGTACTTAAAAAAGACGTCGACACGCAAGATCACCGCGACGAACCGGATAAAAACACACAACACGCCTCGGAAGAAACCACGGACGAACGCTCATACCGTTACAGCCAGGGCCCTACAGTAAGCGCATACGCCGTCCTTCCTAACGCTACCGCCTATACGCACGAGTTGATCAAGCCTGCCATGCAACTGGCAGAAAGCATATTCAAACCAGGAGCGTCTTATAAAAAAGCGGGCGTAATGCTAAGTGGCCTGGTTCCTGACACATCCATACAGGCAAACCTGTTTGCACCGCCGGAAAAGAACAGCCGCCGCCTGCTTATGAACATGGTGGACAATATCAATTTCGCCATGCGCGACGACGCGCTCAAATTCGCATCTTCCGGCACTACCCGCAACTGGAAGATGCGGCAGGAACTCCGCTCACCGCGATACAGCACGCGATGGGAAGAATTGCGGGAGGTGCGATAGGAGAAAAAGAGATAAAAGAGAAGGCACGCTCTTTGCATCCCCTCCATTTAAAGGAGCATCATGGAAAAACGGGTCATTGGGATCATACTTATCTTTTTAGGAATTACCGGCCTCATCCTTGGAGCGGTTAACTTCATGAAGGGCGGCGAAGGCCTGCGCAACGTCAAGGAGATCCTGATATACTTCTCGTTGGGCGCCATTTTCTTTTTTGCGGGCATCAGCCTTATCCGCACTACCCACGACCGCCCGTCGTAAACACGAAACATCTCAACACAACCCGTAAGTATAATAATTGTCACCCGGCACCTGCCGTCTTACTTCGTGTCTGGTGGGAACTCTTCTTTTTGTCGCCATCAGCATAAAGGCCTTGACATTATATCCTCCAATCGGGTAAGAAACTGTGGTATCGTAAATGGGAACCAATCCATTTTTGCCAATCACCAGTACCTCCGGCGCACCGATAAGCGTTAAGAGCGTAACGCCGATAAACGTCCAAAAGTTCAGCTTTCCCAGGAAATCATAAATGCTGTTACTTCTTCGATTTTCATAACGGTTGTTGAGGGGTTATTGCAGAAACTTACAAATTTTGAGTTGATGCGCTGTCAAAACAGTAAGTGAGCGCCGCATAAAAAAAACCGCCCAAAGGCGGTTCTACAAGATCTATAATACTATTACAATCGTTTAGTTGGATATGCCTCCCCCCTGCGAGCCTACCCGCTTGTTCTCATCTTCCAATCCTGTCTTGCGCTGGCGCGCAGCCTTGATCTGAGCGCTGCCGAAACGGTAAGTGAAGTTCAGCTTGAACAACCTGCTCTCCCATCCGCCGCCGGCCTTCATGTACTGCCCCGCAAAATTGCTGGTGCCGCCCCAACGCATGCTCTGGAAAATATCACTTACCGATACCTTCACATTGCCCTTGCCCTGCAACACGGTCTTCTGCAAACCAGCATCGATGCTCCACATTTCCTTGCTCTCGAAAGTACCCTGCCAGATAGATGGTGAATTGTACCATCCGCTCAGTTCTGCAGTCCAACCCTTCCCAAGACGCGCAGAATGCTGCGAATAAAAATTGAACGCAAATACATCGAGGTTAATGGTGCGGCCCGTGCCGAAATTGGCCTCATACTTCGAATAAAAAGTATTCAGGTTTGCAAAGAAGCTGTACCATTTGTACTGGAATGGATAGCTGATGTTCAGGCTCACGATATCCTGCGTGGCCAGGTTCTTCTTGGTAATAAAGCTCTTTGACTTCTCCGCGGTATCGATCAGCTGCGTAAACACGTCGTTTACATGACTGTAGTTCAGCGTGGTGGTCAGCTTAAACTTGTACATGTAAGTAACACCTATGCTGTTGGTGTACTGCGGGCGCAATTCCGTATTTCCTTTCTGGAAAGTATATTCATCCAGTTTGAATTCAAACGGGTTCAGGTCCTGGTAAGCGGGGCGGTCTATACGTCGGCTATAGCTGATGCTCCATTGCTTCATCGGATTCTTGTTGAACGTAATGGCGCCGCTCGGGAACACATCTGTATAGTTGCGCCTGAAAGTGGAATCGTAGCTGATGTAATTGCCACCCTGGCGACGGAAGCCCATGGACCTTCCTTCTGCATTGGTGTTCTCAACCCTTAGGCCAAACTGGACCATAAATCCTTTAAAAGCTTTGTTATAGTTTGCGTACAACGCGTTGATGTTTTCGGTGTAATTAAAAGCATTGCTGCGCAAAGTGTCCAGGTTCTTAACAGCCTTGGTTACCACGTTGTAACGCTGGAAATCATTGGTGCTCTCTACGTAAGATATCTTTCCACCGACGCCCAGCCTTCCCTTACGGAAATTCTGCTCATAATCGGTTTTGAAAGTATAAATATCGATATCGGTGGGCGCTATCATATTGTAAATAGCGCTGTCTCTCGGCGATCCGTCGGGATTGCGGTAATAGTTCGGTTGCATTTGATCGTTATGCAGGCGGAAGTAACCATAGTCCGCATCCATGTTCAACTCGCGGCCAGTAGTATCAGCATAGCGGTAGTTGGCATTAAAGTTCACGTTATTGCGCTCCCCGATGCTGCCATTGTCTGCAATCAGCAGCCGGTCCAACACGCCCGTAGGGATATAAGAAATAGGCGTGGTGCTGTAGTTGCTGAAGGTATTTTCGTTGAAATTGCCATTCACCATTACGCCGAAGGTTTGCCTGCTGTTGATGAAATAGTCCACTCCCGCTTTAAACCCATGGCTCCTGCTGCGCGATGTCATCGACGATTTCTGGTCGAACAATGTATCCAGTTGCTTGCGGTACAGGTTCATGAACATTTCATTGCGGTTGCGGCTGTAAGTATAATTGCCAAAAGTGTTCATGCGCTTGTTGCGGTTGTTCAACGCAAGGCCCGCATTGTATTTAGGAAATATGCCCTGGCTATAACCGGCATTCACCGATCCATTGGTACCGAGGCTTTTATTCTTTTTTAAACGAATGTTGATGATACCCGCATTGCCCGCCGCATCGTACTTGGCAGAAGGGTTGGTAATGATCTCGATGGCCTCTATCTGCGAAGACTGAATGGTTTTGAGATATTCCGACAGGTCCTTTCCCGATAAGGGCGTAGGCCTTCCATCGATATAAACCTGCACGCCGTTCTTACCGCTTAAGCTCAGGTTATCGTCCCTGTCAACCAATACACCGGGTGATTTGCGCAACAATTCCAGGGCGTCCTGCCCTACGGCATTGATGCTTCCCTCCACATTCAAAATGGTCTTATCGGCCCTTACCTCAATTACCGGCTTGCGCGAGGTAACCACTACCTCCTTCATTTTGCCGTCTGCCTTCATCAGCATCACGTCCGGAACCGCAACGCCAGAGCCATTTAGCTCGAAAGCCGCGGAGTTCTGAGGCAACAAGCCTACGTGAGAAACATTGATAAAGTACTTGCCTGGCTGAATCCCGGCAAACTCGTATTTGCCTGAGGAATTGCTCACCGCCAGCTTTACAATGGAGGAATCGGCTGCTTTTTTCAGTGCGATAGACGCACCGGACAAGGCCTTGCCCTGCTCATCCTTTGCTATACCGGAAATATTTTGAGAGAAAATCGAAGTGGAAAACAGGCAGACACTTAGCACCCATGCGGCAAATTTTTTCATATTGGAAGGTTTTTAAGGGGCTACAAAGATAACCATTGGTATGACAAAATGATGACATACGAATGTTAAGTGGTCGAAAATAAGGTTGAGTGCGTAAGATTCAGCGCCACCCCTTTACAAACTGTGGCTTTATAAGGTTTAACCCGCATTTTTTATTGAGTGCATCTACCAGGTACACGGTCAGCTCGGGAGAGGTGGCTTCATCGTGCATGTGCATGAAGAAATACAGTTCCTTCAACCCCTGGCCGAGCCAGGTTTTGATGCGTTTTACCCAGGCATCGCAACGGGTATAATCGGTAGGATGCAGGCTGTTCCCCACATACCTGATGAATGCTTTCGGAACGGTCAGGTGCATATGGGCACAATCGCGCCGCCCCGCGGTATCGGTAATTACCGCGCCGATGTTCAGCGACCGGAGCGTATTGAACATGTCGTTCCTTTCCACTTCATCGGCAAACCAGTCAGGGTGCCGCACTTCCAGGAAAAACTGCAGGTCTTTGGGTAGGGTTGATAAATAAGCGAATAGCTCATCCTTGCGTTTCGGCGCAAACTTGTCATTTACCTGGATGAATATTGGGCCGAGGTTCTTACCAAAAGCTGCCACGCCCTCGAGAAAAGTATCTGTGAGGTACCGTTTATCGTTAAACGAACCGAAGTGTGTAATGCTTTTGGCCATCTTGGGCGCAAACTTAAAAGCTTGCTTTCCGGCCTTTGCTCCCCATTTTGCAATGGCATCCGGCCCATACACCTTGTAATGCGTTGCATTGAGCTCGATGGAATTGTAATGTTTTACATAATGGTCCAGGAAATCTTTCTCCTTAGTGCCGGGGGGATAGATCTTGCCAACCCACTCTTTCCTGCCCCATTTGGCGCAGCCGAGATATACTGCCGGCTTTGCCGCTGGCTTCCCGGGCAATACTTTTTTGTTGAAAGCCGGCTCCTTCGGCAGGCTGACGTCGACCTTGTCAAGCTCTTTTTCAGGGACCCTTCCAAATTCCATAGAGGGTAATTTCGCGCACTAAGCTAAATAAATAACCGATTTTAGCGTGCATGATACGGTCTTTGTTAATCCTGCTGCTGTTTGGCAGCCCCGTGCTGGCGCAGCAACCTCCCAATATTATCTACATCATGAGCGATGACCATGATGCGGACGCCATCAGCGCCTATAATAAAAAACTGGTATCCACTCCCAACATCGACCGGCTGGCAAAAGAGGGCATGCGCTTCAACCGTTGCTTTGTAGGCAATTCCATTTGCACGCCGGCACGCGCAACGTTGCTTACCGGCCAGCACTCTCACAAAAATGGCGTAAAAGATAACCGCAACCGCTTCGACTCGTCGCGCATGACCATGCCCGGGTTATTGCAGCAGGCAGGCTATCAAACCGCGCTGTTTGGAAAATGGCATTTGCATTCCTATCCCACCGGCTTCGACAAATGGCTGATCTATCCCGGTCAGGGATTGTATGTAGACCCAAGGCTGATACAAATGAACGGCGACACCACTACCTACCGGGGATACTCAACCGAAGTTATTACCAAACAAGCCATCGGTTGGATAGGCCAGGCAGATAAAACCAAGCCCTTTGCATTGCTGCTGCATCACAAAGCGCCGCACCGCTATTTTCTCCCGGCTTTAAAGCACCTGGAAGCATTCAGGAACAAAGCTTTTCCTGAACCGCCTACGCTCTACATCGATACCGCGGGCCGCGGCAGCGCCTGGCGCATACAGACCATGAGCATCCTGCGCGACATGCAATTGTGCAGCGACCTGAAGGTTGACCCAAAGTATCTCCAAAACATGCCTTATCTAAAACCCGACTCGGCGGAAGTAGCTTATTACAACGCCATTATGAACCGCATTCCTGCCGCGGAGCGCACACGCGTAAAAGAAATATATGCCGAAAGAGGAGCACTCTTGCAAAGAGACCGCCCTTCAGGCAATGCATTGCTGAAATTAAAATACCAATGGTTCATGCAGGACTATCTTGCCTGCGTTGCATCCATCGATGAAAGCGTGGGGCAATTGCTGAATTATCTCGATGCGCAGGGATTGAGCGGTAATACCATCGTTATATATACTTCTGACCAGGGATTTTACCTGGGCGAGAACGGATGGTTCGACAAGCGGTTTATGTATGACGTATCCATGCAAACGCCTTTGCTGGTAAGATGGCCGGGAAAGATAAAACCAAACACTGTTTCCAATGCAATGGTGCAGAACATAGATTTTGCGCCTACCATCCTCGATGCAGCAGGTGTTGCCGTACCACAATGGATGCAAGGTAAAAGCATGCAGGGCATTTTAACCGGCAGACTGAAGGAGTTCGACCGTCCTTATTTATATTACCATTATTATGAGTTCGGAAGAGACCATACTGTAATACCACATTTGGGCGTGCGCACCAAGCGTTACAAGCTGATCTATTTTTATACCGTGAATGAATGGGAACTATATGATCTGCAGAAAGACCCTTCGGAATTGCGCAATCTTGCGCGCGACCCCAAACACCGGGCTACGCTGCAACAAATGAAAGACCTGCTGGTAAAAGCGCGCAATGAATATGATGATCACGAACCCGCGGGAACCCTTCACTAGTATTTGTCGATGAAGCGCCTCATTCAACACAGGGCGTCTTGATAAAAGGATAATCGTACTGGAATTTCAATTGCTGTATATCCTTGAACCGGACAGTATCCCCTGTTCTTAAATCACCAGTCCCTTCTACCAGCGAAGTGCCCGCCATTTTGAACACCACTTCCCGCACAGACAGCACGCCCTCTGACCGGAAAGTATAGTCCAGTATGATGAGGCTGTCGCGCACTACTCCTTTTACAGAACCATCGTTCCAGTCCTTTTCAAACCAATGATATCGTAGCTCGCCGGTCACCAGGCTATCGATCACGTTCAACCGCAAGGTGGCGGTGTCCTTGTTAATGATCATTTTATAACAGCCGTCCAGCGGTATGGGCGTGGTGGAAATAAGACTATCATCCACCACTGCGGTATCCGACGACTTCCCCGTGTTTGATTCGGGATCTTTATTATCGCCGCATCCTGTACAGGCAGCCAGCAGGCCAGCCAGTAATATGCTTTTCCATTCCATATCAACAGTACAATAATTGTTGTGCCAGCTTTGGTTGCATGCTGGCATTAAATTTTGGATATTATAGCTAAACGTGCAATTTATGGACCCGTTTGAAGTTAGTTTTGAACACAATAACCAGCGTTATACCGCTATCGTTGAGAGAAGGGAAACGCCAACGGTACAATATATTGTTTATTTTAAAGATGAAGAATTCGACCTCAAATACGGGCAATTGATCTACGAGATCAAGTCTGGCCAACTCATGAATAGCGACGATAAAACGCTGGAAGATGCAGACCTGATTGCCCAAATAGGCTTGGAAATCAAGAATGCACTGCAGGAGCAACAAGCGCCGTTAGAATAGGATTGCCAGCTGTTTCCAGTTTTTCTAAAATTCACTAAAATATTTTTTCCGTTGATTCGTCTACCTTGCTACGTGCAGCAGGCAGGAACGATATCAACCCCAATGGGATCAGCCAACAAGCCAAATATCAGCGACATCATCAGGAGCTATGGACACCGGTTGTTCAGCTTCATTCGCGGCCGGGTACAGTCGCACGAAGATGCCGAGGATATAGCCCAGGATGTATGGACCCAGTTTACCACCGTGGTGGATAGCGAGCCGATTGAACAGGCGAGCGCCTGGCTGTTTAAAGTGGCCAGGAACAAGATCACCGACAAGCACCGGAAAAAGCAGGCCGGCGCACTGGAAGACTATACCTACGAAACCGACGAAGGCGAAGTATACCTGAAAGAAATCCTGCTTTCAGATTCCGGCGATCCCGAGACCGAACATTTAAGAAATGTTTTCTGGGAACAACTATTCGAAGCGCTGGCGGAATTGCCGGAAGCGCAACGGCAGGTATTTACCTGGCACGAGCTGGACGATCTTTCATTTGAAGAAATAGCCGAACGAACGGGTGAAAAAATAAACACGCTTATATCACGCAAAAGATATGCGGTGCTGCACCTGCGGGAACGTTTAAAAATAATTTACCACGAAATCATTCATCAATAAATAAAATTATCATGAAACATTATTCGAAATATTCCAAGCCAATGCGCATATTCCTCATTATAATAATCGGCACCGCGGGATTCTTTGTATTCAGCGCCGTAGTAATGTGGTTATGGAATGCGATCTTGCCCGGCCTTCTAAACGTAGGTACGCTTACCATCTGGCAGGCCATGGGGCTGCTGGTGCTATCTAAAATATTGTTCAGCGGATTTGGCGGAGGTGGAAAAAAGCGCTGGAGAGATAATATGCCCCGCGAGCATTGGGCCAATATGAGCGCGGAAGAAAGGGAAAAGTTCAAGAACGAATGGCGTAGCCGCTGCTGGCCAGACAGGTACCCGCAAACCCAGGCGACGCCGCAGCAAACACCGCAACCGCCGGCCGACAACATTCAAAACGCATAATGCAATGGACATTCTAGTATTTAAGACCAACATCCGCTACAAAAAACAATTGCCGGTCATCACGCCGCATTTGCACAGCATTCCGGGCGTGCAGCGGTGGAATATAGACATGCACGACAGGGATAAAATATTGCGGATCCAATCCGTAGGCGTATCACCGGGAACGATCGAACACGCCATCAGGCAGGCAGGGTATCATTGCGAAGAATTGGTATGAGGTCAGGTGCCGACTGCTTTCTTTTCAGGCCATCCATTGCCTCTCGACTCCGCAATCAATGAATCTTCGTCCCAACCAGCATCTCTTCTCAGCGAAAGCGAACCTATATCAGCCTGCAGCATTTTTTCTATTTCCTCGATATAAGCGCGGGCGGTTAAGATGTATTCTTCTTTGTCTTTAATAGAAGAGAGCTTTTTAAGATTCGCTTCATCATGCTTGAAGAATAACCGCGCGGAGCGTTGGGCCGTATAGGCCCGGTAGCCCAGCATCTTCATTGCGTCTACTCCTAACCGTAAGGCCGTGTCGATGGTTTCGCGGTAGATATGCAGCATACCCGCATTCATCTGGTTGTACGCATCAAAGCGGTTGGACGCACGCACCAGCATGCGCAGGTTGGGAAAATGTTTTTTAATGGTATCGATCATCTCCAGCCTTTTTTCCTCGGGCTCGAGGGCGATAATAATTAAGCGCGCCTGGTCTGCTCCTGCCGCATGCAGCAGGTCGTAGCGCGATGCGTCGCCGTAATACACTTTAAAGCCCATCCTTCGCAAAGTTTCCACGCGCTCGGAATCGAGGTCGAGGATGGTGGTTTTTATTCCATGTGCCCGCAGGAAGCGCCCGATAGTATTGCCAAAATGCCCGAAGCCCGCAATGATCACGGGGTTCTTTTCATCGATGGTATCCGCTTCTTTTTCCGGAACGGATTCTTTAGTGCCGAGCCATGGTTGAATCACACGCTCGTGCAGCATCATCGACAGCGGCGTCACGGCCATGCTGATGGCAACTACCGCCATCATGATATCTATCAATCCCTGTGGCAGAATGCCTTCCTGCAGTGAAAAAGACAGCAGCACGAACGCAAACTCTCCTACCTGGCTCAAAGCCACTGCAAACAACATGTTCTGGTTCAGGCTTAACCTGAATATTTTACCAAGCACAAACAGCACAAGGCTTTTGACGGACATTATCGCCAATACCAATCCAAAGATCAGGAGCGGCCGTTCTGTTATAAGACTGAAATTAATTGATGCGCCCACCGCAATGAAGAAAAGCCCGAGCAACAATCCCTTGAATGGTTCGATATCGCTTTCCAGTTCATGCCGGTACTCGCTATTGGCCAATACCACCCCGGCAAGAAAGGCCCCAAGTGCCGGGCTCAATCCTACTTGTGTCATCAATACCGCGATACCTACGATCAGCAGCAACGCCGTAGCGGTAAATACTTCGCGGGAGCGGGTCCCGGCCACAATCCGCAAAAAAGGCCTTATTAAAAACCTTCCCATCACGATGATGCCTGCAACCGAGCCTAACACCACCAAAGTTTGTCCCCAGCCAGGCAAGTCGCTCACCAATGTATGTTGCTCTTCATTTACAGCAACAGCAGGTTGGTAAATAGCCAACAGTGGGAACAAGGCCAGCATCGGGATCACCGCTATATCCTGGAACAGCAGTACCGAAAATGAGCTTTGCCCCGCGGATGTTTTCATCAAGGCTTTTTCATTCAGGGTTTGCAAAACGATTGCGGTAGAGGAAAGTGATAATATCATTCCCAGCGCCAGTGCGGGCCTCCAGTCTAAACCGGCGATCATGGCGATGCCTGCCACCACTGTGCCCGTCATCAATACCTGTAATCCGCCGAGGCCGGCAATTGATTTTCGCAGCTTCCATAATAATTCAGGTTCCAGTTCCAGTCCGATGATGAACAGCATCATCACCACGCCAAACTCAGCAAAGTGCATAAGGTCCTGCCCTTCTTGCCCAATGAAACCCAAAACGAACGGGCCTATCAGGATACCCGCTACCAGGTAGCCTAACACAGATCCGAACCCCAGCTTTTTTGCAAGCGGCACCATTACCACAGCGGCTGCGAGGTAAACCATGGCCTGGAATAAAAAATTGTGTTGGTCCATACTTAGGATTGAATGTGTTCAGGTATCGGGATCAGGTCGTTCATGTAGTTGGCTGTTTGCCATTCGTTGTCAGCAATCCGGTCGTTTCTGAGTGCGATCAGCAATTGTTCATATTGCACGCTATACAATTCAATATCCCCATCATTTAATTTATGCGTGCCGTGAATAACAAAAGGCGGCATATAGATCATATTGCACAACCGCGCAGTTTGTTCAATGGGGCTTAATAACTGGCGGATGGTGTAGCGGTTCAGTCCATCGGGTTGGTAGGCCTGCAATCGGCCGCCGCACGAAATAGCGTTGAGCAGCTTTTTGCCGGTGAGCATTTTTCCTTTTGAGCCATAAGCCCATGCGTGTTCCAATACCAGGTCCTGCCACTGTTTAAGGATGGCCGGTGTACTGTACCAGTAAAACGGATGCTGCATAATAATAATATCGTGGCGCAACAACAGCCGCTGTTCTTCCTGCACATCTATATCGAAATCAGGATAATGTTCGTACAGGTCGTGAATGGTTACGCCTTCGAGGTGGCGGATGTGCCGCAGCAGGCGGGTATGCACGCGGGATTTCTCCAAAGCCGGGTGGGCAAACAATATCAGGATAGCTGCCATGCGGCAAATTACTGCGATATCGGGGATTTTTTTGCACAGAAAGGAAGCTCACCTGTAGAGCGCGTTCGCAACCCGCGTGCAATTGAGCACGGTCCGCGCTTGAAACAGGCTCACGAAGATTTTTGGCTTAGTTTTTAACCATAGCTAAGCAGGGACGAGCCCTTACCCCCCGTGAAGACTCACCCGACTTACCCTTTTAAAAAATGAAGTATATGAAAAGAAGCAGTATGTACGTATCCGGCCTTCTACTGGCCAGTTCCACCATTTTATTCAGTTGCGAAAAAACAGACCTCGTTCCCGAAAATCCAGAAACAGTTGAAAAGAAGAAGGATGCAGATTGCGAGGTCACCGCATTCCGTTACAACGCCAATACAGGATCAGGAACCACGAACCAATACGTTTTTAAGAGGCAGAACGATCCGTCGACCGGGCGGTTATCACAAATAATTACCGCAGTGTACCAGGGTGGAGCTATTACCAGCACGCTCACTTTCGATGTACGCTGGGCAAACAATAGCATCGTGTTTTTAAAGGCAGGTAGTGCAACCGATACGGTTTTGGTTGCATCGCTCAATGCGCAGGGTAAACCTATTGACGTAGTAGCGGGCAATGCTCCCGATGCTAATTATTTACCCACTTCCTTTGAATACAATAACACCAGGCTGTCTGCCATGAAGATAACGCTTGGAAGCAACCTGCTGGTTTCACGTTTTGCGTACGATGGCAAAGGCAATTGCACCAGCATACAGGACGATGGGCAGGGAAGCATGACGCCGGGCCGCGTAGAATATACTTATGGTAATAAAAAAGCCGATCGCCAATTGTATCTCGATGAGCCACGCATTTTTAGCTGGAATACATTTTCACTCTTACAATTCAGCGGATTGTTTCCGGAGTTGCAGCCCGCGCAATTGCGCACAGGCGTAAAAGTGTTTTGGGCGAACAATTACAAGGTATATGATGTTAATTTGGTCAATCACCACGTAGAAGGCGGCAACCTGCAGCGCTACGAAGTAAGCTTTCCGGGAAGCAGCGTAACCATACCATACTTTTCAGACTTTGCATGTGAGGGAGCGCAGTAATTTTCAGAACTTTTTCACCAGCGAATACAGAATCTTTCTATCTGCATCATTGAATGTACGGGTGGAGTCCTGCGCGAAATGTCTTTTAAAAGCGCGGATGGCCGCGGTGGTGTCTCTCATGTCATATCCTACAATGCGTAAGGCCAGTAAATGATTAAAATTTTCCGGCACCGCAATGCCGGTGGTGTCGTCGTACCAAAGTCCATAGCCCTGGTCCGCCAGCAGCTTCCAGGGAAAATAAATATTGGGATCCACTTTTCGCGTAGGCGCAATATCGCTGTGACCGATAAAATTAGCGGTAGGAATACCATGCCTAGCCTTAAGCCTGTTGAGCAATAACAACAGGCTTTTTATTTGAGGATCAGTGAAAGGTTCGAAGCCATTATTGTCTAACTCGATGCCGATGGACGACGAATTGATATCGGTAAGGTTGCCCCATTTGCTTACCCCGCCATGCCAGGCACGGAGGTAGTCGTTGAGCATCTGGTGAAGGGTGCCATCTTTACAAATAACATAATGGGCGCTTACTGCCGTGCGTGTAAGTGTAAACGTTCGCAGCGTTTGCTCGCAACTGTTTTGCGCGGTATGGTGAATGATGACGAAGTTGGGTTTGCGCAGGTTGAAATTGGTGGTGCCTACAAAATATGCCGGTGCTTTAACGGAATCGGACGCGATGGGATCCAATGGGTATTGGCGTAGGCTTTTGGCCAGCCGCTTCGTTTGCTTTTTATACTGCTTGTTCGTAGAGGCATAAGGGTTATATGCGCAGCCCGCGGCTACTATCAAAAATGCCATTAACCAGGCAAGTTGCTTGTTCATGTCCCGAAGCTAAGGAAAACTTGAATTAGTCATCGGCTGGCCTTTCTTTTGAATAAGAAGCAATAAACGCATGCCGGAAGGTCCATCCATAGTTATTTTGAAGGAAGCGGTGCAGGCCTTTAAGGGAAAGAAAGTAATTGCCGCCAGCGGCAATACTAAAATTGAAAAAGAAAGGATGAATGGCCGGAAGGTCATCGATTTCAAAAGCTGGGGCAAGCATTTTCTCATTTGCTTCAAGGGCTTCACGCTGCGTGTTCACTTCATGTTGTTTGGTTCGTACCGCATCAATGAACAAAAAGTGACGCCCGCACGGCTAAGCCTGCAATTTGCCGAAGGCGAGCTTAATTTTTATGCATGCTCGGTAAAGTTTATCGATGAACCGCTGGACGAAGTGTACGATTGGACCGCCGATGTAATGAACGATGACTGGGACCCAAAAAAAGCAAAGCGCAAGCTGAAGGCTTCTCCAAACATGCTTGCCTGCGATGCGTTATTGGACCAGAACATATTTGCAGGAGTTGGCAACATCATCAAGAACGAAGTATTGTTCCGCATTTACGTGCATCCTGGCAGTAAGGTAGGAAAGATGCCAGCCAAACAATTGAATGAACTGCTCAAAGAAGCCCGCAATTATAGTTATGATTTTTTGGAATGGAAGAAAAGATATGTATTGAAGAAGCACTGGCTGGCGCACACCAAAAAGAGTTGCCCGCGCTGCAAAATTCCGCTGATCAAAAAACACATGGGCAAGACCAACAGAAGGACATTTTATTGTGAAAATTGCCAGGTGTTATATGAGTGACCCTGGTCACCCTTCATCGGATATCCATAGGAGTCGATTACAACCGGAGGAGCTGGTATGAAGCCCAGAGAGCGAAATGGTGAAAGATCTACAAAAAAGCATAAAAAACGCATTTTAATAATCAAGTATTGCTCCGATTGGCTAAATTTGTTAGCAATGAAAAAGTCCGGATCCGCAGACCTTCCTCTTCACAATGGCCATGTTCCCAAATGGTTGGCCGAACGCATGGCCAAGCTGGGCCTGGCTATCACTGAATCCATCATTGCCGAATATGGTAAGGGAGCAATATTGCGCCGCCTAAGCGATCCGTTTTGGTTTCAAAGCTTTGGCGCGGTACTCGGTATGGATTGGCATTCATCGGGCATCACCACCTCGGTATTAGGCGCATTAAAGCGCGCTATCAATCCACATGCAAAAGAGCTTGGGATCTACATCTGCGGAGGCAAGGGAAAATTTTCAAGGGAAACGCCAGCGGAGCTGGTCAGGATCGGCGAGCGCACCGGCCTCGATGCAAATCACCTTGTTCGCTGCAGCAAGCTCAGCGCCAAGGTGGACAATACCGCCATACAGGACGGCTTTCAATTGTATCTCCATTGTTTCATTCTCAGCAGCGAAGGCGAGTGGACGGTAGTGCAACAGGGCATGCGCGAACGCAGCGCCACCGCAAGAAGGTACCATTGGCACTCTCCCAACCTTATTTCATTTGTAGAAGAGCCGCATACAGGCATTTGCGGGTTGAACCAGGGCCAGATATTGAACATGGTGGCAAGGGAGGCCATTCCCGCACAACAGGGCATATTGCAAATTACCAAGGAGCACCCCGCACGCATGCTGGGCGAAGTACAACAGCTCATTCTGCCGCATCACCACGATGTGCGCTCGAAAGATGTTGACCTCAAGCGCCTCGGTACGGTATTGTGGCTGGCACATGATAAGCAGCCCCGCGATTTCGAAGAATTGCTGTTACTGGAAGGAGTAGGCCCCCGGACCCTTCAATCGCTTGCATTGGTAAGCGAAGTAATACACGGCACACCTTCAAGGTTCAAAGACCCTGCGCGATTTTCGTTTGCGCATGGGGGTAAGGACGGCCATCCGTTCCCCGTGCCAACCAAAGTGTACGATGAAACCATCAGCACTTTGCAAACAGCGGTGGAGAAAGCCAGGATCGGCCAGTCCGATAAACAACAGGCCATTAAAGCGCTCACCCAATTAGCTCAACGTGCTGAAAAAGATTTTATCCCGCAGGACAATGTAGAGCAACTGATAGAAAAAGAAAGAGATGAGTCCTGGAGATACGGAGGCAAAACGGTTTTTGGAGATGCCAGGCCTCCATCGGCGAGAAGGCGCAACGTGCAGTTAAGATTGTTTTGAGCAGAAATGCTTCACGGATTAAACAATAACCCGCCAATTAATTCTTCCTGCGGCGCTTCTTGAAATTAGATCTATTGCCGCCGGTGCGTGTGCGGGGTTGGTACGCAGGCGTTTGACCAAGATCTTTCGATACCGCAGCTTTCTCAACAGGCTTGCCCAGCAATGCTTCGATTGCGGCAAAGCGGTGTTGCTCTTTTTCTCCCACCAGCGTAAAGGCCATGCCTTCTGATTCGGCGCGTGCAGTACGCCCAATGCGGTGCACGTAATCTTCTCCATCGCGCGGCACGTCGTAGTTAATTACCAGGTCAATGGTGTCGATATCGATGCCTCTCGATAGAATATCGGTGGCCACTAAAATAGGCAACCGCCCTCCCGCAAAGCGGTTCAACACTTCTTCCCTGTTCGATTGATCGAGGTCGCTGTGCATTTCACCGATGTCGAACCTTGCGCGGAAAAGTTCACGCGCGAGTTGCCGCACACTTTCCTTGCGGCTGCAAAACACCAATGCGTTTTTATAAGGAGTATTCTTAAGTAGATGTTTTACCAATGGCAGCTTCTGGTTTTCATATACCACGAATGCCTGTTGGACGATCTTATCGGGCGGTTTTGCCAGGGCGATATTGATTTCAACGGGATTGCGCAGTATGGTCTTCGCCAGCCGCCTGATGTTTTCGGGCATGGTTGCGGAAAACAGCAGCGTTTGCCTTTCTAAAGGCGTAAAAGAAATCATGCGCATGATGTCGTGCTGAAACCCCATGTCGAGCATGCGGTCTGCTTCATCGAGCACTAAGAATTGCAAGTGCTTCAGCGAAACGTATCCCATGTTCAGGTGGGCGATCATGCGGCCGGGCGTGCACACCACGATATCGGCACCAAGTTGCAGCGCTTTTTTCTCATTAACGAAATTACTTCCGTCGTTACCGCCATATACGGCTATGGAGCTAAGGTTGGTGAAATAGGAAAGCCCTTCCAGGTGCTGGCCGATTTGTATGGCCAGTTCGCGGGTGGGCACTATGATCATGGCGCCGATCTTGCCATCGGGTCTGTTTTTGAGCAGGCGGTCGATCAGCGGTAGCAGGAAGGCGGCCGTTTTGCCTGTACCGGTTTGAGCGGAGGCAATAACATCGTGGCCGGACAATATTGCCGGTATCACTTTTTCCTGGATGGGAGTTGCAGATATGTAGCCTGACGCTTGTATGCCTTCCATAAGGCTGGGGTCGAGGCCGAATTCATTAAATACCAAAATAGATGCGTTTTAGCGGGCGCAATGACTGCTGCCGGATTGATTAACAACGAATTTAGTCATTTTTATGCTATAAACGGGCCAAACAGCCTTTGCAGACGCTTAAATAACAGTTGGTTTGTAAAAAAGCTCCCTTAGGAGGTTAAATGTGCAGTATTTTTTATTCCGGGATTGGGAATGCTGGCACCATTTTGGCACCATTATATTCAACGATTCTTTTTACGGGGTGCTTCCCAACGTAAGCTGAGAAATACCCATTGAACCTGATCCGGGTAATGCCGGCGAAGGGAATGAAAAAGAATCAAAGGGCCTCGAGAGAGGCCTTTTTTATTGGGTATTGGTTAGTGCAGGATGCGGTTAAGCGCCACGCGCTCGGGTACCGCATCTATCCAGGATTACGGTTGATTGCATTCTTATTGTTAAGAGATTATTCTCATTTCACTTTAAAGCTATTGATAGCATTTTTGGTGAACTCACTCAGCACCAGCCGTCCACTGATGGCTGCCCTTTCCAGCAATAAGGTGTCCCAATGCTCAGTGCCCTTCCACAATATTTTTTTTAATTGGGCCGTGGCCTCGGGACTGGAATGTGCCAGGGTATTGGCCAGCCTGCTGACGGACTCATCCATATTTTCAAATGTCTCATGTACTTCCGCAAACAATCCCTTGCGCTTGGCCCATTCTGCGTTGCGCCACATGGTAGCGTCGATGGCCAGTTGAGAAAATGCGGAAGTCCCGATCTTTCTTTCTACCGCCGGGCCTACTACAAACGGACCTATCCCAATGGCCAGCTCGCTTAGTTTGATCTCGGCTTTTTCAAATGCGATGCAATAGTCGGCCGCGGCGGCCAGTCCTACTCCTCCTCCCACACACTTGCCATGCACTCTTGCTATGATCATTTGCGGGCACTTGCGCATTTGATTGATGACGTGCGCAAACCCGCTGAAGAATTCTTTTCCCTGCTCTTCGGTTTTTATCGACATCAATTCTTCGAAAGAAGCGCCCGCGCAAAAAGCTTTTTCCCCAACGGAACGCAATACAATTACGCGGCTGTCATCATCATTGGCGGCGCTGTGAATTTCATGCGCCAGCGCTTCCAGCAGCTTACCGGGCAATGAGTTGCTTTGCGGATGATAAAATTCAATAGTGGTTATGCCGTTGTGTATTTCTGAATGTACGTGACCTGTCATGGTATAGGAGGTTAAAGGGAGAAAAAGAGATTACAGAGATTATCGACCAAAATTATCAAATACGGCTCATCTTTTTTTGGCAACCATGGTCAAAATCGTCGCCACGGCTACTTGTTCACCGGTCTCATCCTTCACTTCTACCAACCATTTCACAATACCCTTCGGGATATCTTTTTCATCTTTCGTTTCCTGCTCGATCTTTTCCTTGCAGGTAAGCTGCACGCCAATGGTGGCGCCTGCATATACCGGTTTCAGAAAACGGCATTCTTCCAGCCCATAGTTCAGCAGCACCGGTCCCTTTTTGGCATCCACGAAAAGACCTGCCGCTGCGCTTAAAATAAAATAGCCATGTGCTACCGGTTTTTCAAACAAGGTGCCTTCCAGCGATGTGTGGTCGGTATGCGCATAAAAATGGTCCCAGCTTACGTTGGCGAAGTTTACAATGTCTGCTTCGGTAACAGTACGCTTATGCGTAATCAGCGTATCACCAATCTGCAGCTCTTCAAAATATTTCCTGAACGGATGTTTGTCGTCTTCGCGGCCCGCGCCATTCGGTTGATAAACATTGGTGATGGCGGTAATGGTAGTGGGTGAACCCTGTATGGCTACGCGTTGCATATAATGTTTTACACCACGCATGCCCCCCATTTCTTCGCCGCCTCCTGCTCTGCCGGGACCGCCGTGCACCAATAAGGGTAAGGGAGAACCGTGACCGGTGCTTTCCTTTGCGCAATCCCTGTTCAATACAAGTATGCGCCCGTGATGCGTAGCCGCATTCAGTACATATTGTTTTGCGTATTGATCGTTGGCGGTTACAATGGAACTGCACAAAGAACCCTTTCCTTTTTTAGACAGCTCGATGGCCTCGTCCATATTTTTATATGGCATGATGGTGCTAACGGGACCGAAGGCTTCCACCGTATGCACTTCTTCGCTGGTAAATGGCTTTTCATTCATCAGCAATAATGGGCTCATGAATGCGCCTTTGCTGGCATCGGCGTCAATTACTTCCACACTGTCCAATGAGCCATACAATATTTGTGAAGATGCCAATAGCTTTTGCACCTGTGTTTTTACTTCTTCGCGTTGTGATTTGCCCGCCAGTGAACCCATTCGCACTTTTTCGTTCAAGGGGTTGCCAATGGTGGTTTGCTTCAGCGACGCGCCGATCGCCTTCCACACGTCTTCCATTTTATTTTCCGGCACGAATATGCGGCGGATGGCCGTACATTTTTGCCCGGCTTTTACCGTCATTTCCTTACGCACTTCTTTGATGAAGATGTCCCATTCGGGCATGTCGGGCTGCACGTCTTCTGCCAGCACAATGCAGTTGAGCGAGTCGGCTTCCATGTTAAACGGAAGGTTTTGGAGCAGTACGTTGGGGTTCGATTTCAGTTTGAGGCCGGTAGAGGCGGAACCCGTGAAGGTGATCACGTCCTGCGAGTTGACGTGGTCCAGCAGGTCGCCCGCCGATCCGCAGATGAGTTGCAGCGCGCCTTCGGGTAAAATGCCGGAAGCGATGATCTCTTTTACCACAGCTTCAGTAAGGTACGAGGTAATGGTGGCGGGTTTTACAATAGCGGGTATGCCGGCCAGCCAGTTGACGGCACACTTTTCCAGCATGCCCCACACCGGAAAGTTGAATGCGTTGATATGAACGGCCACGCCTTCTTTTGGCACCATGATGTGATGCCCCATGAAACTGCCGCTCTTACTTAAATTATGCCCATCGCCTTCGGTATAGAAAGGTTCATTAGGAAATTTGCGGCGCAGCGATGCATAGGAAAACAGGTTGCCAAAGCCGCCTTCGATGTCTATCCAGCTATCGGCCCTGGTGGCGCCTGTCTGGTAACTGACGCTGTAGAACTTTTCCTTTCTTTCCGCGAGGTATAGTGCAAGCGCACGCAGCATGCGGCCTCTTTCGTGGAAGGTAAGCTTGCGCAGGGCGGGATTGCCTACGCGGCGGCCGTAATGGAGCATCGCGGCAAAGTCGAGGCCTTTGGTGGTGGCTTTGGCTATTTCATCGCCGGTAACGGCATTGTATAATGCATCTCCTTCTCCATCGCCGGTAATCCATTTACCCGCTATATAGTTCTCCAGTTTTTGCATGACAAGCAATTTTTAAAAACGCAAAAGTAAAAACACAAAGCTCAAAAGTAAGCCACGGCATTTTACTGCGTGATTTTAACTGTTAAGCTTCTATCAATCCGAATTGGCGCAGGTGGTGCAGGGCGTGTTTATGCAGCAGTTGAACATTGCCTTCAAGGTCCAGCTCCCCGAAAATGGGATTGAAAGTAGTGAAGCCGGGTTGCTGCTGAAAAGTATCGGCCAGGTATTGCAGCTCCGATTGCAATTTATCGATGGCTGCCTGCATCGACGGGTAATAGTGCGGCGCAGGATCGCCTATCAGGGGGTTCTTTGTGTTTTCGCGGAATTGTTTTTCGCTAAAAAGAAACGACCTGAATTTTTCGAGTGTTTCTCCCTGGTTTACGGGAGGGACTTTTAATTTACCATTGGCGTTCTTAACGCTCAGTACAAAATGTTCTACCATTTGCTGGCCGTCCATGTGTCCCCATTTGCCTTTGGCATCAGGATCCAGTTGCCTGAGCAGCGGGGTAAATTCGTGCAGGAGGAAATGTAATTTTTGTGGATCGGCTGGCATAGTCAATGGGTCATTAAGTCATTGGGTCATTGAGGGGTTGTGCAAGGTATCGATGAAGGCATAGGGCTTTGACGCGGGCATCCTCACGCTACGGTTTTGGTATTGATCTGCCGGCACAGCACGTCGAATATTTCTTCTATGCTGCCCTCGCCTTTTACGTGTACCACCTTGCCCATTTTAGCGTAGTGGTCCGCTACGGGAGCGGTTTTGCTTTCGTATTCCGAGATCCTGGCGCGGATCACTTCTTCGTTGTCGTCGGAGCGGCCGCTGGTCTTGCCGCGGTTCACCAGCCTTTGCACCAATTCCTCGCTGCCCACTTCCAGTGCCAGCACCAGGCTTATGCCCGATCCTCTTTCTTCCAGCATGGCGTCCAATCCTTCGGCCTGGGCCACGGTACGGGGAAATCCATCGAATAAAAAACCATTGGCGTGCACATTATTGTCCAGGGCGCAAGCGATCATGCCCAGCACTACCTCGTCCGGAACCAGTTGGCCCTTATCCATAAAGTTCTTGGCTGCCATGCCCAGTTCGGTCCGGCTGGCGATTTCTTCGCGCAGCAGGTTTCCGGTGGAAAGGTGAATAAGCCCGTATTTCTCGATCAGCTTTTCCGATTGCGTACCCTTTCCGCTCCCGGGGGGACCGAATAAAATTAAATTGAACATCGGTTATAACCTTTTACCGGCTGGCCAGGCCGGTCTCTTAACAAATAATTTTGGGTGGTAAATATAAATGTAAGATGCCGAAAATCCATTTTGAATTTCGGAATTCCCATATTTGCGCATTTCCCGCCAAAAGCCGGAATTTCCGGGTTGGTGGCCGCATGCCTGTTGGCGTATTGTTAAGTATCCCGGCTGCCGGTTCAGCCCGCAATCCTGCCAGTATGGGCTTTCGTATATTTGGTAAATGGTTTTTATGAAGTGTATGAGCAGATGCATAAGCCTGTTATTGCTGGCATTTCTTTTCCAGCAGTGCAGCTATTCCCAATCAAAAAATCAAACAGCAAAGATGGATAGTCCCAAAAGCAACAACCCGGTGTATTCCCGTTCAGACACCGGCAAGGTGAACATCAGCGACGAAGAGTGGAAAAAGATCCTGCCGGGGGAGGTATACAATATAGCGCGCCTGAAAGGAACGGAGCGTCCCTGGACGAGCAAGTATGAAAACTTCAACGAAGTAGGCACTTATTATTGCGCGGCCTGCGGCAATGCACTGTTCAAGAGCGATACCAAGTTCGAGAGCGGCTGCGGCTGGCCGAGCTTTTACCAGCCTATCAGCAAGGGCAGCATCATCTATACGCCTGACCATTCGCACGGCTTGACGCGCACCGAAGTAATGTGCGGCCGTTGCAAGGCACACCTCGGCCATGTGTTCGAAGACGGTCCTCCGCCCACGGGCTTGCGCTACTGCATAAATGGCGTAATACTCGATTTTGAAAAGGCGAAAGACGCTCAGAAGAAATATGAAGAAAACAAAAAGAGCAGCCAGTAGGCTGCTCCTTGGTCATGACTAAATAATTTAATTTATTGGCCAGATGCCGCTTGTGGCCTCACCTCTCTCATTTCCAGTTTCACAATAATATCAACGTCTTTTCCTACTACCAGTCCGCCGGTTTCGGTAGCGCGGTCCCATTTCAAACCGTAATCAAAACGGTTGATGGTGCCGTTAGCCTTAAAGCCGATGGTTGATCCGCGGGAAGTGGTGAGTATGCCGCCGTACGTAACATCGAAGGTCACGGGCTTGGTCACGTCGCGGATGGTAAGGTTCCCGTTCAGTTTGTATTTGTTGCCTCCCTGGGGCACAAAGGAGGTGCTCTCGAATTTCATTTGGGGGAACTTCTCGGCGTTGAAGAAGTCGTCGCTCTTCAGGTGGTTATCGCGCCTTTCGTTGTCGGTATTAATGGAATTTACATCTACCGAAAAAGATATTTTGGCGTCGGAATAATCGGGTTTGGTATTTTCCATGGTA
Source organism: Chitinophagaceae bacterium (assembly GCA_035628135.1). Classification (GTDB taxonomy): domain Bacteria; phylum Bacteroidota; class Bacteroidia; order Chitinophagales; family Chitinophagaceae; genus DASPKM01. Next base: position 268,743 of record DASPKM010000010.1, read on the forward strand.
CCGTCGAAAATCTTAAAATAGCCTTCCGTTTCTGCTACTACCATGTGCGTAACGGAAAACTTTACATTGGAATGGCCTTTATCTACCGACCACTTGGTGGCAGTGGTTCCAAAAGGATGGGCTGGCGTGGCAGGCTTAAAGGCAGTAAGGCCAACGGCCAGGGCCAATACAGCAATAGCAGGAATAAAGATCTTTTTCATAAATTTTCTTAGCGTTTAAACATTGAAATTAGGGAAGTCCCGTCACCTGTTCAATAAAATTTTCGTTAAACGGGCTTACAAGATACGATGTTTAAGACTTGCGGGCGGGCTGATTGGTTGCAGGGGCATGGGTGCTGGCGGGGGCGGTAAGCGGTTTAACGGATGCGCGGTCTTGACTGGAAGGACTCATAGATGAGTTGCAGCCTACGGCGCAGGGCACAATGGTTGCGATTTGGGTGCCCGGTTTACTGAAATTTGGTTGATATACCGAGAAAAATGCCTTCGGGCATTGGCCCCGCGTGAATGGCAAGCTGTTAAGCGAAGCATAAGAGACCTACGGACTTATACACATTTTCTTAGTGATTGGTAATAATTTTCCTGTAGTCGACATCCAGCTTCCTCATCTCCTCATTTACAAATGTGCCCAACGATTTCCCCGATTTGACCAAACTGATCGTTTTTTCCCACACCTGCCTCGGCACTTTGTAGTAATGATATACCTGGTTATTGATGAATTCCAGCTCCAGGATTTCGCTGGATGTAGAGTAGTCAATACTCCGTACAGCGCTAGAACTTACATAGGTTTGGTTTGTAGTGGAAAGCTTTTTGCCTTCCATGGGTTCCAGTTGCATAGGTATACTTTACAATAGCACATCAACTATTAAACCAATAATTGCAACGTATTTTTGCTCAAGGCCATTTAAACTTTCCTACAATGAACCTGAGGCAAAAATTCCTGAAAGCCGTTTATCCTGCAGTGATAGCCTGGGGCAAGCTCACGGGCCGAAGAAGCACCGCGCTCTCTAACAACAAACCTGCATTGGCCGGTCAATCGTTCTACAACCTGTCGGTGCAATTGAACAATGGACGCGAAATGAAGCTGGATGCCGCCCGCGGTAAGAAAGTGCTATTGGTAAATACCGCTTCCAATTGCGGCTATACCGCACAGTACGACGAATTACAACAACTCTACCGGCAATACAATCATAAGCTGATGATAATAGGATTTCCCGCCAATGATTTCAAAGAACAGGAAAAAGGCAGCGATGAAGAGATCGCGGAATTTTGCCGCGTAAATTTCGGCATAACATTCCCCCTGGCTAAGAAAAGTACCGTTGTCAAGGGCGAACACCAGAACGATGTTTTCAACTGGCTCACCCACAAAGAACGCAACGGATGGAATACGCAGCCGCCTACCTGGAATTTTTCAAAATACCTTGTGAATGAACAGGGAATGCTCACGCATTATTTCGATCCGGCAGTATCGCCCGTGAGCGAGCAGGTAATTAAAGCAATCGAAGCCTGAATTATTTCGATACCAACTTTAAGCCGATGATGGAACTGATGAGCAGCATAATGAAGAACACCCTCCAGAAATAAGCCGGCTCCTTAAAAATAAAAATGCCGATCAATGCGGTGCCCACAGCGCCAATGCCTGTCCACACCGCATAACCCGTTCCAAGAGGAATGGTTTGAATGGCCTTGTTCAGTAAAAAGAAGCTCAGCGAAATAGAGATAAAGAAGGCGATGCTCCATCCCGTATGCTTGAAATTATCTGACAGTTTCAGGCAGGTGGTGAAAGCTACTTCAAACAAACCTGCCAGTACAAGAATAAACCAGGCCATGATGGTATTATAGTTTTACCCGCAGCTGTATGCCATTGCGTGCATATCTACCTTGCGGCGTTCAAAATGGAAACCGGTATAAGTGGTAACAATTTCATCCAGCACCTGGTTGACCTCTTCCATGGTTTTAAGCGTTACCAGCTTCAGCCGGAACTCTTTTATATTGGGCAATCCTTTGAGGTAATTGGTATAATGCCGGCGCATTTCGGTAATGCCGGTTACCGGACCTTTCCATTGTACGGAACGCTCCAGGTGTTGACGGATCACCGTTACCCTGCTTTCGATATCCGGCGGCTCCAGGTGAAAGCCGGTTTGCAGGTAATGTTTCACTTCATTGAATATCCAGGGATAGCCAATGGCAGCGCGCCCTATCATGATGCCATCTATCCCGTAACGGTTCTTATACTCCAATGCTTTTTCCGGCGAATCGATATCGCCGTTGCCGAAAATGGGTATGTGTATGCGGGGATTGTCTTTTACTTTGGCGATCCATGTCCAATCGGCCTCGCCCTTGTATAACTGGTTGCGGGTGCGCCCGTGAATGGCCAGTGCTTGCACGCCTATGTCCTGCAGCCGTTCAGCAACCTCCACGATATTGATGGAATCATGATCCCAGCCCAGCCTTGTTTTTACGGTAACAGGAAGGGAGGTGGATTTTATAACGGCCTTTGTCAACCGAACCATCAGATCGATATCCTTTAATACCGCGGCGCCCGCGCCCTTGGTAACAACCTTCTTTACAGGGCACCCGAAGTTGATGTCTACCAAATCGGGATTGACAGTTTGAACGATGGCCGCGCTCATGGCCATGGCTTCCTCATCGCCCCCGAATATCTGGATGCCTACCGGCCGTTCATAATCGAAGATGTCCAGCTTTTGCCTGCTTTTTATTGCGTCGCGGATCAGCCCTTCGCTGCTGATAAACTCGGTATACATCAGGTCGGCGCCATTGGCTTTGCATACCGCGCGGAAAGGAGGATCGCTCACGTCCTCCATGGGCGCCAGCAGCAGCGGAAATTGCGGTAACGATATGTGGCCGATCTTGAGCATAGAGTGTATATTGCGACTTCACTCGCCGAAGCTTTAGCGAAAGCGAAGGCAAATTTACAATTGATATCGGGAAGCTCACATGTCAACAAGGTTAAAATATCAGCGTCCTGGGGTGCAGTTCGCGGTTTTTTTCGCGCTGGCCATAGGAATGTTCATCCTCAATGTGGTGATAACCCAGATGTTCTTCGGGGAGATATCGGAAGTATTCACGACAAAAAAAGATATCGATCCCGCCATGCTCGCAAAGTTCAAATGGATGCAGTTCGCAGGCGCCATCCTCACATTTGTTTTGCCTCCGGTCATCTTCGGTTATATGGCCGATGACAAGCAGCCCTGGCGATACATTGGCTTAAAAAGGAATGCAAGCATTGGGCTGGCCTTTTTTACTTTCTTATTATTGATATCGGTGCAACCCCTTGCCTTGCTGCTTGGCCAGATTAATGAGACCGCGCATTTCGGATCGGCGCATGAATTGATCAAAAGCACCGAAGAAATGTACGAGCGCATCATGTCGCGCTTTTTGGTAATGGATACGCCTACCGACCTGCTGATAAACATGGTGATCGTAGCATTGCTGCCTGCCATTGGCGAAGAGCTCTTCTTCAGGGGATGCCTGCAAGGCATCCTGGAAAAATGGACACGCAGCGCAATTGTGTCCATCGGTCTTTCATCGTTTGCATTTGCACTGTTGCATGGCACTTTCTTTAAATTCCTGCCGATCTTTTGTTTGGGCATTGTATTGGGGGCCATTTTTTATGTTACGCGAAACCTTTGGTACAGCATCCTGTTCCACTTCCTCAATAATACCATGGCCTTGCTGGCGAGCTACTATGCGCAGCGCAACGACTTCATGAAGCGGCTGGCCGATGAAGATTTCGATTTCAATTGGTGGCTGGCATTGGGAAGCCTGTTGGTTACGGTAACCATTTTTATCATCATGCGCAGGCGGGTGCCTTATCAGCCGCCGGAGGTTACGTGGAAGAACCCCTTTGATGAATTTCCCACTACCCCACGATAAATCGAACGAATGGCATTTAATCTCGCAAGCTTCAAAACGCGCACGCTAACGGCCGCAGTGTTTGTGGTGGTGATGCTGGCGGGGCTATTGCTGAACCAGTGGAGCTTCTTTATTTTATTTTCCATCATTCATTTCGGATGCTGGGTGGAATACCAGCGGCTCGTGAGCCTTATCGATAAAGAATATGCATCCATTTCATCGTTTCACAAATATGGGGTGATGATAGCAGGCTGGTGCATCATGCTGTATTTTACCAACGATCATTTCACGTTGTTTGGAATAAGGTTGCACGCATTGGGCTGGTGGGCCGGGTTGATATTCGTGTTCGTACTGCCTTTGATTGAATTATTATTCGCCAGTAACATCAGGTTAAAAAATATCGCGCATTCCGCATTTGGCTTGTTATATATATCGCTTCCTATGGGGTTATATGTTAATCTGAGTGATGCAGTGGATATGACAGATAAAGCCTGGGATCGCGGTCTTTGGCAGTCATATGAATGGGGCATTCCCGCTTTCGTAATTGCGTGCATGTGGATCAATGACACCATGGCTTATATTGTAGGATCCTTAATTGGCAAAACCCCTTTCTCAAAAATATCACCCAAAAAAACCTGGGAAGGTACCATTGGCGGCATTATTCTATGTGCGGCAGTTGCAGGATATTTGGCTTATTCATTCATTCCGTACGATTATTTTTCCTTTGAGCTGGCCAGTTGGATAATTCTTGCCGGCATTGCAGCCATCGCAGGGACTGCCGGCGACTTGCTGGAATCAAAATTAAAGCGACTGGCAGATGTAAAGGATAGCGGGCTCATCATGCCGGGGCACGGAGGTTTTTTGGACAGATTTGATTCTCTCTTAGTGGCGGCTCCATTTGTGTGGTTGACCATCGAACTGATGAAATGGTGGAAGTACTCTTAAAAATGTTTCCCTCATTACATGTTACGAAATATATTCAAGAAAAAAAGGCAGCAATATCCTAATTCAGTGAGCATCTATGCCTCTGAGAAACATCAACAGATAATCTTTGCTCCTATCTCCAAAAACTTTGCCGGCATATCGTATGAACAAGAGAAATGTTTTTCGTATGATTTTCCAATTGCTGATTTGTTATTAGGTGAGTATATGTTGAAATATTTCAAGTTATTCGAAATAAAAGACAAACATCTAAGAGCGCTTAAACTAACCGATTGGCCCGCGTATAAACACAGCAAGGTGAAAACGGTCCGAGCCTTTGAAGCAGACTACGTTCGGGTCAGCGTAACAGGATTAGATGAAACCAACAATACACTTGAAATTGAAGGGCTGCCATATAAAGACAGTGATTTAACAGTAAGAAGCGTGATTTGGGCACGAACTGAACCAATAAATATTGGAGACCGCATAAACAAGGTTATACAAGTTTGCCTGACCGGCAAATTCTAATTTCTAGGCTAAAGCTTCCCCCATACAGCTGGAATTTTAACGCCTTGCCGCTAATTCACCGCACTTACCTAATTTTGGCTCTCAAAACGGTTGAATGAGAATACATAAAGAGGGTTTTAAGACCATTGTGATAACGGGCCTCGTCTTCCTTATCCTTAACCTGGCATCGTTCTTCTTGCTCAGCTCCAGGTATCCCATGCTTTCGCTGATCGTATTTATTGTTACGCTGGGATTGTTTGCATTCATCATATCTTTTTTTCGCGTGCCCAGCCGGCAACTGGTAACGGGCGAGAATGTAGTGGTAGCCCCCGCAGATGGCAAGGTAGTGGTGATTGAAGAAACTTTCGACGAGGAATATTTTGACGATAAGCGCCTGCAGATCTCCATTTTCATGAGCCCTGCCAACGTGCACCAGAACCGCTCGCCCATCAGCGGTGAGGTAGTGTACAGCACTTATCACAAAGGCAAGTACCTGGTGGCATGGCATCCCAAGTCTTCTACCGAAAACGAGCGGCATTCCATAGTTATTAAAAACAGCAAGGCAGAAATACTGGTGAAGCAAATAGCAGGCGCACTGGCAAAAAGGATCATCAATTACCTGCGCGAAGGCCAGGTGATAGAACAAAGCGCGGAGTTTGGATTTATTAAATTTGGCAGCCGGGTAGACGTGTTGCTGCCCGTGGGCACCAAAGTCAACGTAAAGTTGAACCAAGTGGTAAAAGGCGGCATAACCGTGCTGGCCACGCTGGAGTAGTATTGTAATAATATCTCTTTTCCGCTACTGATACAGTAGCTTTATCAATCATTTCAAATTATGAGAAAGCTATTACTGGTGGTATTGGTGGGCGCCTTGCCTGTATTATTACACGCGCAAAAGACCGATAAAGACAAGCAACAAATACTTTCCATTCTGCAAAGGCAAACCCAGGACTGGAATCGCGGCAGCATCGACCGGTTCATGGTAGGTTACTGGAACAACGATTCGCTGATGTTCATCGGGCAATCCGGCGTTACATACGGGTATGATAAAACATTGGCCAATTACAAGAAGAATTACAGCGATACCGCGCAAATGGGCAAGCTGTCGTTCGAAATATTGCATGTAAAAAGATTATCGCCCGAATATTATTTCGTTGTAGGCAAGTGGTACCTGAAGCGGAGCGTAGGGGACCTGAATGGGCATTACAATTTATTGTTCAGGAAGATCAATGGCGAGTGGGTGATTGTTGCGGACCATAGTTCATAAATATTTCAAACCTCAAACCTCTTATATGGCATTCATTATTCTCGGTTTCATCGTCCTGCTGGTAGGATTAGTGATAGGAAAAAGCGGCGAAGCTTTTAAACGTTTCAGCAGGCCCCTGCGTGTTGTAGGCGTGCTGATCATGATCATCGGCGTATTAACGGCCTGCATTATACAAATAGAAGCAGGACAAGTAGGTGTAAAAAAATTATTCGGTGAGGTGCAGAACGAAGTGCTGGGCAGCGGGCTGCATTTCATCAATCCATTGATCGAAGTGGAGCACATGGACATCAAAACACAAAACTATACCATGAGCGGGGTGCACGATGAAGGCACCAAGGCAGCAGACGATGCCATCCGTGTGCTGACCGCAGACGGGCTGGAAGTAACGATAGACCTTACAGTACTGTACAAAGTGCTGCCTTCGGACGCCCCTAAGATCGTGCGCGAAACAGGACTGGATTATACCGATAAAATCGTGCGGCCGCTTACCCGCACCAAGATCCGCGACAATGCCGTGTACTACGATGCAATATCCCTGTATTCCAGCAAACGCGACGAATTTCAGCAGCGCATTTTCAAAAGCATAGATATCGACTTCAGGAACCGCGGATTGATCCTGGAACAACTGCTGGTGAGGAATATCACGCTTCCGCAATCAGTAAAGACCACCATCGAACAAAAGATCAGCGCGGAGCAGGAAGCGCAAAAAATGCAATTCGTATTACAAAAAGAAAGGCAGGAAGCGGAGCGCAAGCGCGTAGAAGCGCAGGGCATTGCAGATTATCAACGCATCATCAGCGAAGGATTAACTGAAAAGCAATTGCAATATGAAAGCATTAAAGCGCAGTTGGAGTTGTCCAAGTCCCAAAACGCCAAGATAATTATCATGGGGAGGGGAAATACGCCGGTCATATTGGATGCGAAGCAGTAGAATAGAAGGGCAAGGAGTAAAAGGAGTAGATTGAACGTACGTGGATACCAGTTATGATTGTGGGCTGGAGTTTATTCGGTCAACTTTTTACGCCACAACTTTACATAATACCATATCAACAATCCGAAACTGATTACCATAAAGGAATAGAAAACGACATTGCCGGTTTTCATGTTTCCCTCAAAGAACAGCCAGCCGAGGTAAATGCCGCCTACCATGTTGACGAACATCCAAACCAATCCTGCGGTGAGTGAAAAAAGCACGCGGATAAAAAACGCTCTAACTTCCGGCTCCATGCGAGAATTTAAGAACCTAAGTTCGGGGTTTGACCTGAATGGTCAATGGCCTCATTTTACCAGCAACTCCGCAAACCGCGTACTATCGCCATTGAAAACATTAAAATCCACCGGCTGGCTGATGCCGTTTACGCGGCCTGTTTCACTGTGCTGCCAGAATAACCATTCGCGGTGAATGCGGGGACGGTTCCGCTGTAAATAATGTGCTACCCAAAGTGGGTATTGGTCAAATTCATCTTTGAGCACCTGCTTATAAAAATCAACGTTGGTATAAATGATGGGTTTTACGCCGTAGTATTCTTCCACAACATCCAGCCATTCTTTAACGCGCTGCCGTAACCTTACGGCAGGCACTCCATAGGATTGTTCAACATCCAGCACGGGCGGAAGATCACCCGGTTCCAGCTTTACACGCTTGATGAAACTTTCCGCCTGTAGCTTGCCGCTTTTGGTAGCAATAAAAAAATGATAAGCGCCACGCGCAACGCCTGCATCTTTTGCACGCTTCCAGTTGCGTTTGAAATAAACGTCTTCGTTGCGCACGCCTTCGGTGGCTTTCATAAAAGCAAATTTGATCTGCACGTTGTCAACGTTCATTTGCTGCACACTTTCCCAATCGATGATGTCCTGGTATTTTGAAACATCGATGCCATGTATGGAGTAATTAACGGGAATCTCTATGCCGAATGCATCGTAGCGGATGAACTGGGCGCGCCGCTCCATCCACCAGCCATATACCACAAAGCCCAGCATTACCAATGAAGCAATGCTTATAACAAGAATGAAGACCTTCCAACCAAGATTCTTCTTTTTGGGCATGAGCAAATATAAAACTCGTTAAGTCATTGGGTCATTTAGTCATCAAGTGTAAGTACATTTAAGATAATTTATAATGACCTAATGACCCAATGACTTTATGACTTTAATGCACTATCCTCTTCAACAATTTCAAATCCCTGTCATTCTGTATCTGCAGCATATACACGCCGCGGGGATACTGGTTAAAAGGAATCAACACCTCAACCTGGGCGCCCGGCGCGGTTGTTATGTCCCGCCTGAACAGCAACTGTCCCGCGGCGTTGAACAATCTTAGGGATAGCCTGTTGCCCGTCGCATTTCTTAGCCTGAAGGTGGCATCGCCGGGAGAGGGGTTGGGATATAATTGTATATCGTCGGGCGGCAATAGATCCACGGTAGATTTGGCGGACGTTTTAGTTTTGGATAATATCCAGATGTCCGGGTCTATCAAGACCGTGTCCACCGCAAAGCCCGCGTTAAAGCTGAATACCTGCCCGCTATACCGGTGGTCCGCAACAACTTTTACGCTTTGCGTGGCATTCCTGAATTCTAACATGACGGGCATGTCGTAAAAACTAACCGAATTGTGCGAAGTGGTTTGGTTCAGCTTTACGCTTATCCATGGGCTGCCTGCGGATTGGTACCAGTCTGCATGGTAATTGGGATATCCTTCACCATACACCCATTTCTGAAAAAAGCTGCCGAGGTTTTTACCGCTCACCTGTTCGAGATTGCGTTGCAGGTCGGCTGTCTTTGCAAACCCGTACCGCAACGATGGATCTTCGAGGTATTGGCGTATACCGCGGTAGAAAGTGGAATCGCCCAACACCCATCTAAGCATGTGCACCACGTAACAACCTTTATTGTAGGAAAGTCTTCCGTCGAATATCCTGTTGGGATTAGTTGTATCCGGGACAAACACCGAGCCGGCGGGTTGGGATACTACCGAGTTCAATGTGCTTTGCAGGAATGGACGGAAAAACGTCGGAAAGCCATGTTCCAAAAACAATGCGGTGCTATAAGTGGCAAATCCTTCGTTGAGCCAGATGTGCTGCCAGCTTCCGCAGGTGATTTTGTTACCGAACCATTGATGCCCCAGCTCATGCGCCGATAAATTGGGTGAGGTATTGAACATGAAGCTATTGGTCTGATGCTCCATGCCACCGCCCCATCCGAACTGGGTATGGCCGTATTTTTCATTGGCGAATGGATACTCGCCGAACAGCTTGGTAAATATCCTGTATGCATCCTTTGCGAAATATTCAGAGTTGAAAAAGCTTCCCGCGTTTTCTGGATAGGCATAACTGATGAACGGATATACTTTATTGTCCACGCGTACCGTATCGTTGCGCACCACGTAATTGGTAACAGCGATCGCCACCAGGTAAGTGGCAATGGGATAACGGTGACGGAAATGAGTAACGGCATCGGAGCCTGCGGTTTGCCGGCTGATCATCATTCCATTGGAAGAAGAAGTGTAAATGGCCGGGTGCCGCATGATAATATCGATGGAATCAGCCTTGTCGTCGAGGCCGTCCTTGCATGGCCACCAGTCTTTGGCGCCATAAGGCTCAGACAGGGTCCATATAACGGGCACCCCTGCCCCATGTGTTCCCTGGTGAAAGGCTCCGAACCCGCCGCCCGCGGGATTGCCCTGGTAAAATATCGAAACGGAATCTTTGGCGTTGGTGGCGATCGGGGCAGGAAAATTCAATACGACACCGTTATTGGGTAACCGGGAAAATGTGATCTTATTACCATGGTATACCACGCTGTCCACCACCAGTTGATTTGCCAGGTCGAAGGTGATGCTGTTGCCGGGTTGGATCATCGAAAAGCTGGTAGTGATGGTACCCCTGATATAACGTACGGCCGGATCGAGCTGCCATTCGCAGCGGTAGTGATGCACATTGTAATTGCCGGAGGCAACGCTTTCCATGCGCGATGCCGACATCAATCGTTCAGCCGCCTTTCGTTCGGATTCAGCTATGGCAGCCTGCTCGTTCCTGAAAACTCCGGTTTCCTGGGAATGGGCAAACAATGGCAGTAAAGTGGCCAGGAGTAAGAATTTCTTCATAGAAAGGATATAACTCTTTTAAAATTACAATTTAACCGCGATGATTAAAAACACCCTGAAAACAACGAATATCCGTATAAATCATTGCCTATTCGGGCCCGGGGTGTAATTTTAGGCGATCATGCCACGGTTCAACAAACGAGATACATTCAATTTATTATCAAAGCTTACGCCAAGGCGCTTGTGGAATGCCGGCCGTGTGCTGACCAGCTATTACGTAAGCAAATGGACCAAAAGGCCGGTGCAATGGGGACAACCGATCTCCATTTCCTTTGAACCCACCACTTCATGCAACCTCCGGTGCCCGGAATGTCCAAGCGGGCTCCGCGCCTTTACCCGCGATACCGGCATGCTGCAAAAGGATTTCTTCAGCGAAACCATCGACCAATTGGCCGGCGACCTGCTATACCTTACGTTTTATTTCCAGGGCGAGCCATACCTGAACCCATCTTTTCTCGATATGGTCCAATATGCCTCGAAAAAAGGCATTTACACGGCCACTTCCACCAATGCGCATTATTTAACCGAGGCCAATGCACGCAAGACCGTGGAAAGCGGTTTAGACCGGCTGATCATTTCCATTGACGGCACCACCCAGGACGTTTACCAGCAATACCGCGTGGGCGGGCAATTAGACAAAGTGCTGCAGGGAGCGCGGAACATCGTAAAATGGAAAAAAGAACTGAAAAGCCGCACACCTTTTATCATCTTCCAGTTTTTGGTGGTAAAACCCAACGAGCACCAAATGGATGATGTAAAAGAGCTGGCGCGGGAGATTGGTGTAGACGATGTGTGGTTCAAGACCGCCCAGGTGTACGATTATGTGAACGACCCGCACGGCCTGATTCCTACTAAAGACAAGTACAGCCGTTACCACGCCGGGCCGGATGGTTCGCGCAGCTTGAAAAACTCACTCGATAACCATTGCTGGCGTTTATGGCATTCGCCGGTAATTACCTGGGATGGGCTGGTGGTGCCTTGTTGCTTTGATAAGGATGCGCAACACCGGCTGGGCGATTTGAAGCACAAGCCTTTTAAAGAGATCTGGCATAATAAAGATTACGTGCATTTCCGCACACGCCTTTTGCAAGGCAGGAAGAATATTGATATTTGCGCCAATTGTTCCGAAGGCACCCGGGTATGGGAGTCGTAACCGGCGCATGCGAATATGTTATCCGATTCACAACGATACCGGCTTAAATACCAGCACCAGACCATTGCCGAATTGGTAAATCCCTTTACCGAGGTCCAATTGCGTTACCCGGTTAATCCGGGTAAATGGAGCGTGTTTGAAAACCTCGCGCACCTTGTGACTTACCAGCTTGTGTTTTTAGAACGAATAGCCCGCATACAACAGGAGCAGCAGCCGCAATTTGGCCGTTATGTGGCGGACAATGACCCCGCCTTTGCCCCAACCGTGGAGCAGTCCCTGCCAACCTTGCTGGGCCGCCTCGTGCATGACAGGGAACAAATTATCCAAATCCTGGAAAACATGGGAGCAAAAGATATGGTAAGGACAGGCATTCACCCCAAGTATGGGAACATGGACATACCTCAATGGACGGAATTTTTTCTTTTGCACGAATCGCACCATCTTTTCACCATTTTTATGCTCATGGCCGAACTGCGTACCATGCAGAGATAGAATTATTTACATTTACAGGAAGTTGGAACATTATTTATGAGTATCGAAAAGGATATTTCGCAGCGAAAGTTCAAGAACGAGTTCCAGAAAGCGATGATCAACCTGATCTTCACCCATAACTGGATGATGGAGCGTATGAAAATGTTCTTTGACCAGGCCGACCTTACGCCCCAGCAGTTCAACATCCTTCGCATACTGCGCGGTGCGGGCGAACCCCTGTCGACCCTGCAGATCAGGCAGCGCATGCTGGACAAAATGAGCGATACGAGCCGTATCGTGGACCGCCTGATCAAAAAAGGATTGGTTAAAAAAGTGATCTGTAAATCAGATCGGCGGCTTGTTGACGTTTCTATTACCGAAAGGGGCTTGAAGCTGCTGGAGCGGTTGGACGATATGCAGCATAATTTGGACGGCATACTTCAAAACCTGAACGAAACCGATGCAAGGCAACTGAATAAGTTGCTCGACAAGATCCGTAACTCTGAATAATACCCCGAAGCGCATGCGCAAAATTTGTCCTCTTGTAGCGCTATTGCTGTCAATAGCCGTAGCCCCCATGGCCCAGAAGAAATATGAGTTCAGGGCCGCATGGATTGCCACCGTAGACAATATCGACTGGCCGTCGCGCAAGACCCTGTCTGTAGACAGCCAGAAAATCGAATACATTAATTTACTGGAAATGCACCGCCGCAACGGCCTCAATGCCGTGATCGTGCAGATACGGCCGGCCACCGATGCATTTTATCCTTCACCCTTCGAGCCCTGGAGCGAATGGCTTACGGGCACACAAGGCAAGCCGCCATCTCCATATTACGATCCGTTGCAGTTTATGATAGAGGAGGCCCACAAGCGCGGACTCGAGTTCCATGCCTGGTGCAATCCCTACCGCGCCGAATTCTCCATCGGCAAATCGTCTATTGCGCGCACGCACATCAGCAAACTGCATCCGGAGTGGTTCCTAACGTATGGAGATAAGCGCTATTTCGATCCTGGCAATAAGGAGGCGCAGCAGTTCGTGGTAAAGGTCATCCGCGATATCGTGAGCCGCTACGACGTTGACGCCATTCACTTCGACGATTATTTTTATCCTTACCGGATTGCCGGAAAAGAATTTCCCGACTCTGCTTCATATGCTCAATACGGCAACGGTCTTTCTAGGGACGACTGGCGTCGCAGCAACGTCGATTCTGTCATTGTCATGCTGGCCAAGGCCATTAAGGAAGAAAATAAATATTGCAGGTTCGGCATTTCCCCGTTCGGTGTATGGCGCAACAAGAGCAAGGACCCCGAGGGCAGCGATTCCCGCGCGGGGCAAACTAATTACGATGACCTGTACGCGGATATATTATTGTGGTTGAAAAAAGGATGGATCGATTATGTGGCTCCACAACTGTATTGGGAGTTCACACATCCCAATGCACCCTACAGTCCCTTGCTGGAGTGGTGGAGCAAGCACGCTTACGGCAAGCATTTATATATCGGGCTGGGCATTTACCGAGCGGCAGGTAATACAGTGGCAGCGCCCTGGAAAGATTCCACTTTGTTACCGAGGCAAATCCAGGCCTTGCAAAGCACCAGCAATGTTGATGGCGCAATTTATTTCAGCAGCAAATCATTCCTGAAAAATCCTAATGGGTGGAACGATAGTCTTAAAAACAATTACTACCGTCAACCCGCATTGATACCGCCGATGGCGTGGATACCTTCCACGATTCCTGCAGAACCTTCGGTGGCAACTACTTTCTCCGCAACGGATTCATCGATGATACTGCATTTCACAAAGGGCAGAAGCGATGAGAAGCTTAAAGGCTTTGTAGTATATCAAATACCGGTTGTTACTACTGCAACCGTATCTGTTCCGCCCTATGCCATTGTACCGGACAATCCCGGCGCAAAGCTTGTCATTCCTTACAATAAGGAATACAAGTACATTGTTACGGCGTTGAGCAGGAATAATATTGAAAGCAGGCCGGTGAATTTGGGAACGGAAAGGTCTGTTAGCCTGCACGATTCGAAATAATTAGTTGGAACAATACTATACCGGCTCTTTCATTTTTTTATCCAATCCCTTTAACTCGTCGAGTTGCGGATGATGGTTTTTCCTGGCATTTTCCAGGTGATCATCGAAATCGTAGTACATAACGCGATTGCTTTTCTTAAGCAAGCTTTTGATCTTAGCCCGCGCTTCATCGGCAACGTCGGGATGGTATATATATTTTAAGAACCATGATTTAAGCAGAATGTTATCAGGAATATCCTCTTCTATAATAAAATCTATTAATTTGTCCGCCTCCTCGAATTGCTTTTGCTTATAAAGAAGCCCTCCTAAATTAGACATTACTACCGTATCGGTAGGATCCTGATCGTGGCTTTTCCTGTAATATTTTTCGGCTTCGTCGTATTGTCTTTTCCGAACATCTAACAAATGGCCGTAATTATTGTTAAAAGTTGGATCATCGGGAAATATCTCCAAAGATTTTATAAAATACAATGCCGCCTTATCGTCGTTTCTGTTGTTACGTCCCAAAAAACTGGCGTAATTACCGTTTACGACGGCGTCATTAGGGGCTAACTCGAGCGCTTTTAAAAAATATTTATCAGCAGCATCAAAGTCTTTTCTGTGACGATCAAGAAACAAGGCGTAATTATTATATAGGGTGGGGTCGTAAGGGTTAAGCTCTATCGATCTTAAAAAGTGATTTTCGGCTTCGTCAAACCTTCCGGCGTCCTGCAAAAAATCAGCATATGAAAAAACAACATCCGGATTATTTGGATACTCGGTGATTGCCTCTTTGAGAATTCTCTCCTTCTCATCATTAGTGGAAGCATCCTTAGCTTGCAGTACATACTGCCACCAATTACTTTGGGCTTTATTAGTCATATTGTCAGCAGCCTTCTTTCTGTCTGGATCTTTAGCATTATCGTATCGGCCCTTCATTTCTTCTATTTTTCTTCTGTAAACCATCGCCCTTCTTTTACCAATATCCTCAATCTGCTGATCAATGAGTCCCAAGCCTAATTTATCACCCAATTCAAGCATTAACTCGTCAAAGCCTCCGGTTTCAACAATTTTACCCCCGGACCTTTTTAGCAATTGCTGAACCCGGAGATTTGGTAGTTCCTTGCCTTTTACACACCAATAAAAATCTACGACGCGCTCATTTTTTTCTTCAATGATTTTTTCCAGAAAACCCATCAAGCTTCCATCGTTACCTCCATACCCTATGCAAACTATTATTCTATTGTTTAAAATATCCTTCAATGGCCTTACCCACTCATTAACTAATTCCTCAACTTCCCTTGGAGCACTGTTAGGCCCATATTCTTTACCCCGGTGTATTTTGGCAATTAACGGCCGCTTTACCGATGGCCGGGCATACTGCGCTAGTGACTCATGCGCACAAATAAGCGGCAGAACATCAGTGTATGTATATAATGAAAGCTCTACCAAATTGTCGAAGTTGGTGCTGATTACAATATTGTGTTGCGTAGTAGAAAGAATTTGCGCGAGAACTGTATATCCAAAGCTCGGTTGAACATTCTCCATTTCTTTATTAATGAAATCATACCCAAGCCACGGCGCATCTCTATACCGCAACGCATATAGTTTGTTGTAAAATTCATCAGGTGATTCCCTAAGAATGCCATGCTGCTGCAGCAAAACCTCAAAATCTTCCTCCGAATAATCTTCCTTTAATTCCTGAAACCACAGTCTTGCCAACTCTGCTCCTGTTCTGATACCCGAAGACCTTGAAGCTCCGGCTCCTAAAATAAAACAAGCCTGCGTTTCTGACTTTGTCTGTTGAATTCCTTCAAAAACTCTTATAAGCCGCTTAACGGAAATAACTTCCACCATATACAGCGCTTTTATATTAGTTCAATCAAAAGAAATCTGGCCAATTTTCCAACCGTGTTTATACGGTATTTCCGGTTTGCCACAAAAACTTCCTTGCTTTACCTTTGCCACTCGCTCTATCTATAACAACAAACCAAAAAAACATACTATGCCCGGCTTTGAACTATTCGGACCTGAAGAACGCAAGGAAGTAAACGATGTGCTGGAAACAGGCATCTATATGCGCTATGGATTCGAAGGGCCCCGCAAAGGCATCTGGAAATCGAAAGAGCTGGAACAAGCCATTTGCGACACCTTCGGTTGCAGTTATGCACAGCTTACCTCCAGCGGCACTTCGGCCCTTACCACTGCAATGGCCGCACTAGGCATAGGTTCCGGCGATGAAGTGATCATGCCGGCCTTCACATTTGTAGCCAGCTTTGAAGCCGTATTGAGCGTGGGAGCTATCCCCGTATTAGTAGATATAGACGAAACACTCACATTAAACCCCGATGCGGTGCGCAAGGCCATTACGCCCAAAACAAAATGCGTGATGCCGGTGCACATGTGCGGAAGCATGGCCGATATGGACGCGCTGCAAGCAATTTGCAAAGAGCATTCGCTCATTTTACTGGAAGATGCGTGCCAAAGCATTGGCGCCTCGTACAAAGGAAAATACCTGGGCACCATCGGAGAAGCAGGAACATTTTCATTTGATTTTGTAAAGACCATCACCTGCGCCGAAGGCGGTGTGGTAATGACCAATAGGGAAGACGTGTATATCAAATGCGATGGTTATACCGACCATGGCCACGATCATAAGGGCGCTGACCGTGGCGCCGACCTTCATCCCTTCATCGGCTACAATTACCGTATTTCAGAATTGCATGCTGCCGTAGGGCTTGCGCAAATACGCAAGTTGCACAGGTTCCTGGAAATACAAAAACGCAATCATGGCATGCTGAAACAATTGCTTTCGCAGGTGCCGGAAGTTTCGTTCAGATCGATACCAGACCCATCCGGTGACAGCTGTACCTTCCTCTGCTGGTTTTTACCTACGGAAGGCATTGCGCGCAATACGGTGGCAGACTTGAAAGCGCAGGGAGTTTTACCAGGTAATTTTTATTGGTTCGATAACAACTGGCACTACATCCGAAAATGGGACCACCTGAAGCAAGCCACTACCTTGCATGCACTGCCAGCGGAACAACGCGAGGCCGTGATTACAAATGCTACGAAGCAATTTCCCGCAAGCGACGCCATCATGAGCCGCTGTATTTGTACCAGCATCAGCCTGCTGTGGACAGAAGAACAGATCAAGGAAAAAGCGGAGAAAATAATTTCAGCAATTCAGAAAGCGGTCAGTAAAGAAAAAACACTGGCATAAGAAAATAGCAACAAATTATAGCATAACGCTCCTTCTGTGGATCCCTAAATCCATTTAAAAATCTGTGCTATCATAAAAAAAGAAAAGCCCAATCATAGGGTACGAACCTATATTGAGCTTTTTCACCTTCAAACCATCTGAAGTTAACGTCCACGCTAGCCGTTTAAAATACGGGACTTGTTCAGATAAGAAATTGTAGGATGGTAAATGAATAAGACAGATCCATCCTTAATAGTTTCGATAACGTTTTTACTAAGCTTTGAAGCTACGGCCGGGCAACCATGGCTTCTTCCAATAAAGGGCCTGACTTTAAGATAGCGGTCACCCACGTAGTTGGCCCCATGTATAACGATTTTTCTTGCCTCTGCATTGTCATTAATACCTTTTTCTACTCCTCCCAAAATGAGCGATAAACCGTGTTGTCCAAAATAGGTATTCTTGGTTACGTAAAAGCCGAGGCTGCTTTTGTGCGTTTCGGGCGTGTTGGAAAATGAACGTGCGTATTCTCCACCAGAACCGCGGCCATGCGCCACATAAGTCTGCATCAATACTTTCTGCGATTCCAAATCCAGGATAAATAAGCGCTTGTTGCGGGAAGATTGGCTGAAATCAGCGACAGAGATAATATTGGTTTTTTCAACCAGGCCTCTGTTAACTAGATTTTTATACCCTTTGAATGCGTATTCGAAAGCTTTTTTGGGCAAGCCCCGGTTTTCCAGTTCCATTGCGTTGTACAGCATACCGGCCTCAGCAACAACCGCGGCGGCCTCATCAGCAACGCGGTCAACTACTACTTTTTTTGTTTCTACTGCTGCATTGGGAGTGCTTGCAATAAGCGTAGGTGCTATCAGCAGGGTGGTCATTAACACTACAACAGACAAGGTTTTTCCGATAAGGTTCATCCTATAAGTTTTCATCATACGTATCAGCGATTTTAAAAACGGGGATTGTTTTGAAATAGTATATTGAATCGGACCACAAATTTCGGAAAAACCCTAGATTTTTATTGTGCAGCGACGTGAAAATTTTGTTACTATAAGTGGGAACCTTACTATGAAAAATCAGATGTTAAACGTTAAATAACGTTCCATAATTTGGATCGTATTTTTTATTTATCTTTTTTTTCGACCGGGTCACCGGGCTTTCCAACCTCTTCGATATTCCTGGAACGGTCGCCGTATTCGCTGGTATATATCTTAATCAGCAGCAGGAAAAGAGAGATGAGGATAGGACCGAAAATAATCCCGATAAAACCAAATACGGCCACGCCCACAATTACACCGAACACGGTAATGAGCGGGTGAATATCTCCTACGCGTTTATTGAACCAAAACCTGAACACGTTGTCCACCAAACCAATAACGATGAAGCCATACAACAATACAAGCACTCCTCTTGTAACGTCGCCGTTCGAAAACAATAACAAGCCCAGCGGCACATAAGCCAGCGCCGCGCCCACCACCGGCAACAGTGCTGTAATGGATGTAACTACAAACCAAAATACGGGCTCATCCACACCAATCACCCAATAGCCGAGCAGTCCCACCAGTCCCTGCATTAGCGCAATAACCGGTATACCTACGGCATTCGACAGCACCATGCTGTTCATTTCCTTCCTGATGAGCAATACGTTTTCTTCTTTTACGGGCATCCAGGAATAAATGCCGGTTTCCATGCGGCGGCCGTTGGTGAGCATGAAGAATAACAGGAAATACATCATTACAACGGTTGTAAGCGTGTTTAGGGTAGCGCTAAGAATAGTAGGCAAGGTCCGCGTTCCCCAGTCGGTAAGCTTTTGAACGGTTTGCGGGGTGAATACTTTAAATCCCCACTGGGCCTCGTATTGCTGAATGAACTGCTGTATCTTGGATAACACCTGCGACGAATGCTCCACCGCAAAGGTTACCTTGGTGGTCATCATGTTTATCAATATCATGATGGGCAAAAGGATAATAAGGAACGACAACACCATTAAAAAAATAGCGGTGGCCCCTGATTTCCATTTATACTTGCCTGTAAGAATGAACATGTATTTGCGCAGCAATACATATAATGTATAAGCGCCCAGCAATGCGGGGAAAAAAAATTCCAACTCCCGGAACAATACCAATCCCAGCATTACGATGCCTGCCAATAACAAGACCTGGCGTACAATATCGCTCGGTATTCTCTTCATGATATCTAAAGATAAGGCACAAGTGAATATACTTGTGCCTCTGTGTTTTACTTATGCTGTTCTATTATATTTTAACCAGCTTCCATTTGCCGCGCCTGAACAATATGACGCTTGCAACAGTTATGGCGGTCTCGGCCACGGGTATCGCAATGAAAACGCCAAGCGGCCCCAGCGCGAAGGTTTTTGCCAGCAGGTATGCCAGTGGTATCTGGAACGCCCAGAATCCAGCCAGGTTAATCCACGTAGGCGTCCACGTATCGCCCGCTCCGTTGAACGCATTGATCATGACCATGCCGATGCCATAGAAAATATAACCGGCGCTGATGATCCTAAGCGCATCCACGCAGTATTTCAATATTTCTTTTTCTTCGGTAAATACAGATGCTATCTGCTCCGCGCCCAGCAGGAACAAAAGCGAAACTATGCCCATGAACACGGCATTGTACACTGCAGTGCGCTTCACCGACAATTCAGCGCGCTCCGGTTGGCCGGCCCCGAGGTTTTGTCCTACCAGCGTTGCCGCCGCATTGCTCATGCCCCATGCAGGCAAAATGAAAAATATCACGATCCTGATGGCGATCTGGTATCCTGACGAAGCCTCACTGTGACCAGTAGTCGCTACAAGCCTTGCAAGGAAGATCCAGCTGCACGATCCGATGATGAATTGAATAGTACCCGGCGATGCAATGCTCACCAGCGAACGGATGATGGGCCAGTTGAACTGCATGTGCCGCCTTCTCAGCTTTACTACAGACTTGCTGCCAAACAAATGATACAATTGATATATTACGCCTATGCCGCGGCCAACGGTAGTAGCTACCGCGGCGCCGGTAAGACCTAACTCTGGAAAAGGCCCGATACCGCGTATGAGCACGGGACATAAAATGATATTGCAGATGTTGGCGACCATCAGGCTCTTCATGGCCATTGATGCATCGCCCGCGCCGCGGAAGATACCGTTGATCAGGAACAGCAACATGATCACGATGCTACTTCCCATCATGATGCGGGTATAGGGTGTGCCCATCGCAATAGTTTCCGGTTCCGCGCCCATCAGCCCCAATACATCGTCTGCGAATACGAACCCCGCAATGCTTATCACCACTGTTACCATCAGGGAAATCACCAGCGCCTGCACGCCTGCAACGGCGGCGGCCTCCGGGTCCTTTTCACCGATGCGCCTCGCTACCATGGCCGTTGCTGCCATGCTGATGCCAATGGCTAGTGAATAAATAATGGTGAGCACCGATTCGGTAAGGCCCACGGTTTGAACGGTATGCTTGCTTCCTGGCAAATGCCCTACAAAATAGGTGTCTACCAGCGCGAATATGCTTTCCATGATCATTTCCAGCATCATCGGTATGGCCAGCATGAACACGGCCTTACGAATGCTGCCGGTGGTATAATCCTGTTGCTCGCCCCTGATGGACTGCTTCAACAGCGTAAAGTAATAGGAAATCCTGTTAGTTGTTGTTGAGTGAGACATGAGTGACAACTCATTTAAAAAGATGACGATAAAAATAAATAGAAAAACTCAGGGTAAGGTGTATTGGACCAGGTGGTGCGCGTCCGAAGGAATCCTTCGGATGATCCAATACTTAGCAGCGGGGCTGTCCTGCAAGTGCAGGGCTCATGGAGAATTTCATATTCCTGAATTGAGTGTGGCAAAAGTAGGGACGAATATTGTAATTACCCATACCACGGGTAAAAAATTTTATCAGATCCCCGAATTCGGTTACATGGCGGCATGTCAGTGCCCTAATTGAGCCAGCACTGATAAGTATTTTTGCACAAAGCTTTCCTTTTGCTTGCGGCGGTATTGCATAATAAAACGCGGATGCGCTACGGGCAGGATATGTTTGAAAAACCTGCACTCGTCGTTGATGTTCTTCAAATATTTATAGTTCTTTTCTCCGCCTATACAAACGCAGGCTTGCTGGTTACCGGTAAAGGCCAGCTGTTGTTTGAACATTTCTATGATCCAGGGGCGTAGACTGGACGCCAGCAGAGGATCATCGTAATAGTTCAGGTTGATACCGTTTTTGGTAAAGCCCAACGGACTAACGGAAGTGATAAAAAACCTGCCGTAGAATTTTTCCACTCCACCATAAGCCATGATCATCTCATAAATAAATTCGGCTGAAAGCTCGGAACGCTTGCCAAAAGGGTGCTGAATGCCGCAATATTCGGTCAACTGTTTTGGTCCTGTGAAATTTACGCCCGTAGTCCCCGCGCCAAAACGGCCGGGATTAATGCCAATGAGCAAATGCCTGGGACGATGGTCTGAATAGTAACGCGTATAAAAATCAGCCACTACCTGCAATACCTGCTCTTCGGCCTGAGGATGCAATACTTCCACACCGCGGGGAAGATTTACCGGGGCCTTCAGTGATGTATAAAATTGAATGATAGACTCCGCTATGGTTTGCATGGCGGCAAAAATATACTGGAATGATTTATGTACTGGTCAGATTATAAAAAATTATAGATATGCCGAATAACCGCAATCGCAACAGCATAAAAGAAACCGACAAGGACAAACGTACGGGCATGCATTCGGAGCCATATAAAAAACTACCGGACGATCCGAACCTGGACCCCGCTAAAAGTCCGGGCACAGCTGACGATACCGCTGGCGGAAAATATTCAAAAACACGCAAGCGCGACGAAGACATCGACAACGACGATACCCGAGGTGGCAGGTAAAATGCCCGGCGTAAATCTACGCGCTGCGCCCAATGTTTAAACCCCGATCTCTTTCGTGGCAAAATATTTGCTAAAAGGAGGCGCAACCTTATTGCAAAAAAGCAAAACCTGCCACATGAAGAACTCCGTCCTTTTGCGCACGCTCCTATCCATATCTATTACCGGTCTGTTGATTACGCAAACATGCATGGCCCAACCAACCACCTGGCAGCCACGGGGAGTTGGGGGAGGAGGCGCATTGTTTTATCCCACCATCAATCCTGATAACGACAACGAGTTTTATATCGCGTGCGATATGAGCCAGCTGTTCCATAGCACCGACTTCGGCGTTACGTATACGCAAGTGCCCTTTACAAGGCTGCAGGTGGGTAATCTTTCTACTTATGAATTTACCAGCAACAGCAACATAGCCTACTGCATCGCCAATGATGGCAATATTAATTATGGAGTGCGCACAACAGATGGCGGCAATACATGGACCGCGTTGCCCGGCGCCATTGCAGGAGAAGACGTATATGCACTGAGGGCTGATCATGCAAACCCGGACAGGATCGTAATAAATTATTACAGCGCTCTGTACATATCTGACAACGGCGGCAATACATTCACATTGATACGCAATGCAGCCAATGCCGGCGTCGGCATTACGATGGCAGGGATATTTTTCGATAACAATGATATTTATATCGGCACGAATGAGGGCATTTTGTATTCTGCAGATGGCGGTGCTTCGTTCAGCATATTGGGCACCACCGGAATGCCTGCATCACAGGCCATTTTTTCTTTCGCCGGCGCAAAGGCGGGAAGCACTACGCGTTTTTTTTGCGTTACCGCCAACGCGGGTGATATCTATAACGGCTATGTTCCGTGGGACTATGGAGTGGCAACCGGGGTGTATTCATTGGACGCGGGTGTAAATGCATGGACGCCGAGAATGACCGGTATCACTATCTCCAACGACAATGTTATGTACGTGGGCATGGCGCGCAACAACATTAACGTGGCGTACCTGGGCGGCCACGATCAATCAACCGGCGGCAACCTGGTGATGAAAACTTCAAGCGGCGGCGCCAACTGGAGCAAGGTATTTCTTACAACCACCAATCAAAATATACGCACCGGGTGGTCTGGCCATGGCGGAGACCGCAGCTGGGGCTATGGCGAAAGCTGCTTCGGTATTACCGTGGCGCCCAACAATGCCGACAAAGTGCTGTTCGGTGATTTTGGATTTGTGCATAAAACCAGCGATGGCGGCGCAAACTGGCAACAAGCCTATGTAAATACCGGCGATGAACATCCTGCCGGCGCGCTTACGCCGCAAAAACAATATTACAGAAGTGTGGGATTGGAGAACACAACCTGCTGGCAGGTACATTGGCAGGACGCCAATAACATGTTTGCGTGCTTTTCAGATATCAATGGTATCCGCAGCACCAATGGCGGCGTTTCGTGGAGCTTCGACTATACAGGCCATACCATCAACACGATGTATCGCATTGTAAGGCACAATACAGCCAACACGATGTTTGCCGCTACTTCCGGCGTGCACGATATGTACCAAAGCACGCGGCTGCAGGATGCCATCCTGGATGCAAACGATGCCGGTGGAAGGATCATTTACTCCACCAACAACGGCGCCGCCTGGCAATTGCTGCATCAATTTAACCATCCCGTATTTTGGCTGGCCACCGATCCTACGAATGCAAATCGGCTATACGCAAGCGTTATACACTATGGCGGCGGAACAGGGCAAGGCGGCATTTGGGTCACGCATGATTTGAACAACCTGGCCACTTCGGCCTGGAGCAAACTGCCCAATCCTCCGCGTACACAGGGGCATCCAGCTGCCATTGTCGTATTGAACGACGGTAAAGTAGTGTGTACTTATTCCGGCAGAAGAAACAATACCGGCGCATTCACGGCAAGCTCCGGCGTATTCATATATGATCCGGCAACAGGATTGTGGAGCGATGTATCGCACGCAGACATGCAATACTGGACAAAGGATATTATCATCGATCCCGCTGATCCAACGCAAAA
This sequence comes from Chitinophagaceae bacterium, assembly GCA_035628135.1. Lineage (GTDB taxonomy): Bacteria > Bacteroidota > Bacteroidia > Chitinophagales > Chitinophagaceae > DASPKM01. The sequence goes on from DASPKM010000010.1 coordinate 293,201, forward strand.
CACATGGTACGTAGCGGTATTCAGCGGGTGGGGCGGCGCGCCCAATGGAAGAGGTGGATTGTTCAGGAGCACCAACAGGGGCGCTTCGTGGACGAAGCTTACCGGCACGCAGTTCGACAGGGTTACGTCCATTACATTTAATCCCGCATCGCTGAACCAGGCATACCTTACCACAGAAACGCAGGGACTATGGGTCAGCAATAATATGAATGCCGCCACTCCCACATGGACATTGGTAAGCAATTATCCATTCCGCCAGCCGGAGCGTGTATTCTTCAATCCTTTTAACCTGAATGAAATTTGGGTCACCAGTTTCGGAAGCGGTTTAAAAGTAGGAACTTTGCTGCAGATCGTACCGGTGAAACTCGTATCGTTCTCGGGCAAACGCGATAAAGACATCATTACATTGAACTGGGCCACCACAAATGAATCCGTTGGTGATGCATTCGGGGTCGAACGCAGCCTGGACGGGTTGCATTTTGAACACATCGGCAGCAGGACAGCCATAGGCGGCAACGGCCGGTACCAGTTCGATGACAGGCCGTCTGCGAATGCGGTGTACTACAGGATCAAAATTACCACTGCGGGAGGACAACATTTTTACAGCCAGGTATTGCCGGTGTTAAACAATATGGAAGCAATAACTGAGGTGCGGTTGATGAAAAACCCCGCTGTTGATAATCTCACTGTACAAATTACTTTACCGGAGCCATCGGTTCTTCAATTCAGATTGTTCGATTTGTCGGGAAAGCAGCTCATGCAACAGCAGCAATCGCTGAGCGCAGGCGTAAGCCAGCTCAACCTATCGCTGCCTGCTCAGGCGAAAGGCAATTATGTGTTGCAGGTATCGGGAAAAGATATCAGGAAAAGTATAAGGATTACAATTCAATAAAAAATATAGTACAGATTTGAAACAAAGATTTACGGATTACACAGATAGCCCGTTAAAATAAATCTTTGTGATCAATAAATCCATTTCTAATAATCTTGCTATACTCTTCTAGATCTGTGGTATCACAATTAAAAAGAGGTCAGATGTTTATCTGACCTCTTCTATTTTAAGCCCGAATAGCTGATTTGGAAGTATCTCGTTAATTAAAATAGTTATGTATGAGATGCAACCAGCGCTTATTGAGCAATGATTCTATTAGAATATTTCAATTAGCGTACCAATTTTGCAATAAAACGGAGAAATGCCGTTTAAACCAGGTAAACTGTGGAAGTACTTACACGCTCCCGGCACACATGTGTATCAACGTTTGAGGGCCTCAAAAAATTGGTACGATATTTTAATGCTAATAGCAAGACAACTTATTAATAAACTTAAATTGAATAATATGTTACGCAAAAGTCCCCTGAGCTTATTGTTGGCCGGTGCAGCCGCATTCGCAGCTTACAAGTATACCAGGATGAGCCCCCAGCAAAGAAAAGATCTCGTGGGCAATCTGAAAGAAAGAGGTAGAAAAATATTCGGGCAGTTTATGCCAGGCAACAAAACATCCCAGGCAGGTGCAACAGCAAATGGCCAGCACTTTGGCGAGGGAAGTCAATATCAGTCTTAGGTCTACAGGTTAATACAAATCACGAAGGGCTCTCATTAGAGGGCCTTTCTGATTTTTTGTATTCCGTATCTTCATGTTGTTGAAAAACATCTTCAAAATATTATTGTCCGCCACAACCGTACTCCTGTGCGCGGCCGCCTTTTCCCAGTCCATACAAAAATTTCCATTGAAGCCTTATATGGCCTGGGGACCGAATGGGAATTTCGGAACGGGTTCTCAGGCTTACCTGGATACTTTCAGCAACAAGCATGGCAACATTTTGGGGCGCGCCTGGGTATGCTTCGATGGTCATTTTGATCCCAGGAACAAACAATTTGATGCGGACACGCTTAAGCCTGGCCTGCAACACGATTCCACCACTCCGCTGGTGACGCGGCCACTGGTCCACGATTTCTGGGACCTGGGCAATGGCAGCCAGATATGCGTGGTGCTGGATGTTGGCCGCGTAATGTATTGGAAGGAACTTTGGTGGAACGATCAAACAGGCAACGAAATTCCCAATGCGGTGGAAGTGTTCATCGGGTCACTCGAAGAAATACGCAGCGCCCTGTTCCAGTTCAGGTTGGGTACATCCGTTACTCCCGATCATGTACTGAATTGCTCATCATCGAGGGGATGGAAATCCATCACCAATATGAAGGATACGGGCCAGTTCGCCATCTTCCGGTTCAATAAAGTAAATGGCATCCGAGGAATGCAGGGAGGCGCGAATTTCACGAGCTTTGTTCCCTACGGTTATGCATCACCGTATGGAACGAAGGATACACGCATTACACCGGACTTCAGCATGCCCTTGAAGCGCGACACCACTCTCGCCGTATATTATCATTCCGGTTTGGTAGAAGCTCACCCGACGCCGCCATATCGTAATTACTGGAGCGATACGCTTACCTGGTTCTTTTCGAAAGGTGGGTATATCGGCAATTTCGGTTCACCGCAGGGTGTGATAGATAAGGACACCCGCCCATGGCGGGGGGCAGCCCGCTCGAACAACAAAATAGACCTGCAACCTTATGGCTCGCCTTTGTATGAAGATTCGACATTTGTACGCGGAGGCTTGCGCTGGGCCTACCAGGTAGATAAATCACCCAATGGCCGCTTGCTGCAACAAATCAACTACGCATCTACTGAGCATATACCCATCGACTCGGCAGGCGCCGACCCAAGACTGCCATCGAGCTATGGGCGATATGCTTTTCAATTTATTGCCAATGCGGCAAAGCTTGGCTACGAAATGCCCAATATTTCGGTTGGATATGGCCGTTACCTGACACCGGCCCGTTATGCAAACGATGCTTTTCCCGGCCGGTTTGCCTGGGGACGCATTAAATATTTCATTCCCTTTAATGAAAATTGGGCAGGCTACAGGAATGGCCGCATCACCGGTTCTAATTATATGTCGCCCATGGCCCTTTTCTCCTTCCACGATACGCTTAGGACCGAATGGAAAAAACTGTTTGCGAACACGCCCTTTGTTTCGCAGGGCTTTGCGGCCTGGGGCATAGAAGGCATTATCGAAGCAGAATTTCTCGGGCGTGTATGGTACATGGACACACGGCATCCCATAGCCGATATTTTAAATTTGCATACCACCATCAGCACCTGGGTATTCGACATAGACAAAGGATGCGAAGGCAATACCGGCTCCCAGGGTGTATTTCCTGGCCAACGCGGCGAGCGTGCAAAATTGCAGGCCTTCATAGATACCATGTACTACGTAAGCAGGATACCGCGCCGCGTAATGATCACTGAATTCAGTTATGGCTCCAGCAAAAACTACGTAAAACCCGTGGGTTGTGATTTTATTTCAGGACTAAGCGCAAAAAAGATCAAGCACTACCGACCGCATGAATCACAGGGCATCATGAAGCTGCATGCAAGGGCCCACTACGAGGCAGTACAGGGAGTGGAAGGCGTTTGGGATTATGAATTCGGTGATGCCGCCGACAGCGCAGGCATCTATTACAATAACATCGATGCTAATAACGGCAATTACAACGGCTTCAGGAAATGGTACAAGGCCGGGCACTTCATTTTGCAACAACACAACAAATGGCTGAAAGATTATCGCGTGGTAAGCGTTGTAGCCGACAGCCTGAATGGACAATTCACTACTTTATATCAGCACATAGCCAAACGCGATTCATTTTGCCTGTTCACGACCTGGCAAAACTATGCCGATGCCCCATCCGCAAGAAAATATGTGATGGCTCCGGATGTAACCCAGGTAACCAGGAAGACTCACCTGTGGCCCGACTTCAGCATGAATGGCAAGACCATCGCCACCACGGTAAGGTCGGGAACTGTTTGGCTTATCCCGAGGCCCGAGGGCGATTATGTGTTTTTTAGATCTACACAACGGGCTGCAAGCCTCCGCAAACCTTAAGTTATAACCGATACTTTCCTGCGTTCACCGTGATTATACCCCTTCCGATACGGGAATAATCCCGTGGTTACTGACCTTGCCTGCAAGCTACATTTGACGCTCACAGTTATTCACCTTCAATTTAATCAAATGAAAAAATTAATGATGATGATCCCGGTGCTGGCCCTGCTGTATAGCTGCACCGTGTTAACAGAAAGCCAGGTCAAGAATATAAATGCTTTTGCGCAAACGGCGAAGGCATATTCGGACTTTCCGAGCATTCCGGTAAAAAAAGCGATCGAATTTCACATCGATAATGAATTGCTTGCCGCGAGCCAATTCAGAAATGCCGATACCATCCTGCATCGTATAGAATCCGCCCGGAAATTTGAAAGGGCTACCAACCAGCTTGCAGATAAATTCGATCTTTCGCTGAAATTGATACAACAGTACAGCAGCCTCCTGACGAAGCTCAGCTCCGATCAATTTTCAAAAGATCTTGCCGCCAGCACAAAAGACCTCGGCGAAAATCTTACCGACCTGATTACAACTTACAATTCCAAAGTCGACAGGAAAATACCAGCATCCGTAGGCAGCGCCCTGTCAAGCGCCATTTTAATAGTTGGAAAACGGCTGGTTGCAAGAAAACAAACCCAGGAGCTAAAAAAGTTTGTGCTGGCGGGCAGCGACCTCATTAAGCCAACGCTGGCAAACCTGATAGAAGTGCTGGATGCGGACACATTTACAGATAAGGATGGAAATAGACATGGAACCGTTAAGGCTTTTATCGAAGGCGAAAAGAGCAATTTTATCAGGAATTTCCAAAACGTGATTTTTAAGAAAGGGCCCGTAGATCCCAATGCAGTGCCAGTACCCGAGTTTACCGCAGACCGGCAGATAAGGAATCAAAGCATCGCCATTTATTATGCCCGGCTCGATGATTTTGAAAAGCTGGAACAGCTCAGGCAAAAGACTGTAAGCTCAGCAAGAAATTTTGAAAAGGCGCACAATGCCCTGGTAAGCAATACCCGCGAGAAAAAACAATTATCAGACATCATCAGCGAAACACAGAGCTTCATTAAAGATGCACAGGAGCTTTTCAAACTGCTGAAAAGCATCACCAAAGAAAATAAGGACTAATCTTCAAACACAACATATATGAATACCGAATCAATCAACACGCTCAAAATAATCAGGGAAACACTGAACGAGGTACAAATAAAACTGAACGACGATACGCTCACCAACAAGGAAAGAGGTATGCTGGAAGGAACCATCAACCGTCTGTTGGAAATGGAGAACATCATCATCGTGGATGAACTGCAGGCCATGGTCGACAAGCTCAACTCTTCGAATGATGAACTGAAAGCCCTGATTGCCAAAATGGAGGAATCCGTTCAACGCCTGGGCGAGATAGCAGCCACCATCAAACGTGTAAGCGACATAGTCGGCACACTGGTGGACATAACCACCAAAGCCATGTCTGCCGGCATTCTTTAACCATCATAACCCAGTTTTTCCCCGGATGCGGCCACCGTTTGTTGGGCCGCATCCCGCTTTTCGTATCTCCAATCAGCCGTTTGGTGTAACGTTTTTTAAATGGCCTGCCCGCTGTCATACGTTTGTCAGGAATTTAAAAAACTCCTTATGCGACCAATTATATTACTCATAGCCATTCAACTGGTATTTTCCGCCGTAAAAGGGCAGGTAAACGGCCTCGTGAAAGATGATCAGGGAAATCCTGTAAAAGGTGCCACAGTAAGCCTGTTACGGGCAGCTGATTCAGGGCTTGTAAAGCTCGCAGCCTCCGGAGCCGATGGCGTTTACAGCTTCTCCGGCATCAAAGAAGGCAACTACCGTGTAAAAGCCACCTTCGTAGGACACAAACCTGTATTCTCATCTCCCATCAATTATAGCTCAGCAGCGGTAGACATTCCCGCACTGGTTATGAATAAAGTATCGGGCGACATGAAAGCTGTGGTGGTAACCGCTTCGCGTCCATTAATAGAAGTAAAAGCAGATAAGACCATCCTGAACGTGGAAGGCACCATCAATGCAGTAGGATCGGACATGTTGGAATTGCTGCGCAAGAGTCCCGGCGTAATGGTAGACAAAGACGATAACATCAGCATGAGCGGTAAAAACGGCGTGCAGATCTACATCGATGGAAGGCCTTCGCCGCTGGCGGGCGCCGACCTGGCCAATTACCTGAAATCGATACAGTCGTCGCAGGTAGAATCTATCGAGCTGATCACCAATCCTTCCGCTAAATACGAAGCCGCTGGCAATGCAGGCATCATCAATATCAGGTTGAAGAAAAATAAATCACTTGGCACCAATGGATCTGTAAATGCAGGATGGAACATCGGCATTTTCCCAAAATACAATGGCGGCCTATCGCTGAACCACCGCAATGCCAAGGTCAACATCTTCGGAAACTATAATTACAATAATAGCCTCAACAGGAACAATATGAAAATATATCGTACTGTGCTGGATTCCATTTTCGACCAGCATGGCCCGATGGAAATGAGGAACGAGTCGCACAATTTCAAGACAGGCCTGGATTATTTCATCGATAAAAAATCTACGGTAGGCATAATCGTCAATGGTAACATCGCGCGGCCCACGTTTAGCAATTACAGTCATATGGCCATCTCCAAACAAGGAAATGGCGGAGTTAACAGGATACTGATTGCAGATAACAAAAACGAAATGAAGCGCGACAACATCAACCTTAACTTTAATTACACTTATAACAACCCGGATGGAAGAAGCCTGGTATTGAATGCGGATTATGGTTTTTACAACCTGGCCAGCGATCAGCATCAGCCTAATGACTACTACGATGCCTCTGGCCAGGTTAAAACATCCAGTGTAGTGTACCGGATGTTAGCCCCCACCGACATCAATATTTATTCATTCAAGGCAGACTGGGAACAGAACTTTAAGAAAGGCAAGCTGGGATATGGTGGCAAGATAGGATATGTAACTTCTGACAACGATTTCCAGCGGTACAATGTATTTCCTTCGGGCAGCCAGTTGGACAAAGACCGCAGCAACCGTTTTAATTATAAAGAGAACATCAATGCGTTTTACGTAAATTATAACCGCCCGCTGTTCAAGGGAGTGCTGATACAGGCCGGGGTACGCATAGAGAACACGAACCTGGAAGGCATTTCTACAGGCCAAAAGAAAAATGGCGGAGAGTATCAACCCTACGATTCCAGCTTTAAGCGTCATTATACCGATGTGTTTCCCAGCGCAGCTATCACATTCAATAAAAATCCCAAGAGCCAATGGAGCCTTACATATAGCAGGCGTATCGACCGTCCTGTGTACCAGGACCTGAATCCTTTTGAGATGAAACTGGACGAATATACTTTTCAAAAGGGCAATATCAACTTGCGCCCCCAATACACACACAGCTTCGGGCTAACGCACACGTATAAGTTCAAATTAAATACCACGGTCAATTATAGCCATGTAAACGACATCTTCGCGCAACTGATAGACACTGCGGAAGGTTCCAAAGCATTCGTATCTAAAAGGAACCTGGCCACGCAGGACATCGTTAGCCTTAATGTCAGCTATCCTTTCCAAAGGAAAAACTACTCCGTGCTCATGAATGTAAACACCAACTATTCGCATTACACTGCCAATTTCGGGCAGGGCCGCACCATCGACATCAATGCATTTGCATTCCGGTTCTTTGCTCAGAACAGCCTGAAATTTGGAAAAAACTGGACCGCAGAAATGATGGGCATGTATAATGCTCCCACCGTATTGATGGGAACTTTTAAAGTGAAATCGATGTGGAACATCGACCTGGGACTTCAAAAGCAGGTATTCCAAGGCAAGGGAACCGTACGGGCATCAGTAACCGATATCTTCCGTACCATGCAGTTCAGGGGCACCACGCTCTTTGCAGGACAACAGACCACGAACACGTTCCGCTGGGAAAGCCGCCAGTTCAAAATGAGCTTTGTGTACCGTTTCGGCAACAGCCAGGTAAAGGCTGCAAGGCAAAGGGCTACCGGCACCGATGAAGAGAACCGCAGGGTAGGTTCAGGAAACTCGGGAGCCATTTCACAATAACAACGCTCATGTGCGTGGAGGTTAGTGAGTAATGAATCAACTTAATTCGTACTTTAAAGTTCAAGAACAATCATTAATGCTGTTATCCAACAAAAGATTTGGATTCTGGAGAGTTTTCTGGGTAGTGCTGGCCTGTTATATATTTTTCCTGCTGTTAGGAATACTTGCAACGGTCAGCGCTGCCCGAAAACCAATAGAATGGAGTTATTTTTTCAGTAAGCGGCACCTTATCAGCCAATGCACGTACATGGTACTGAGCGTTGGCTTCTTTTATTTCACGCTCAGCTATTACTACCATTTCTTCGTAACCCGCAAGAGCTTTTTTTATTACCTCCGGCATTCGCTGATCGTTTCTTTTATTTATGGCGCGCTGGTGTATGTCATATTCAAATGGCTGATCAGTTCCGCGGCACAAAGAAACAGCGAACCCCTGAGCATGTTTGTTTTTTTTCTTATCCTGTATACATGCGTGCACATCGGCATCAGCCTGCTGATAGCATACCTTACTTACCTGCGCGATGAAAAGAAGCGCCAGAAAGTGCTGGAGGAGCAAAAAATGCAACTGGAAGTGGAAAAATCAAGCGCCAACCTCAACTTTCTCAAAGCACAGATCAACCCGCACTTCCTGCACAATACCCTGAACTTCCTCTATGCAAAATCGCTTCCCTATTCGCCGGAGCTGTCCGAAGGAATCCTTACCCTCAGCGATATCATGCGCTACGCACTAAGCGAAGGCAATGCTAAGGATGGAAAAGCGCCGCTGAAAGATGAAATAGAGCACGTATGGAACGTGATCAAAATAAACCAACTCCGCTTCAGCAATAAATTGAATGTAGATTTTCAAGTGACCGGTCTTACGAACGGCGTAACGATCATTCCTTTTGTTTTGATAACCATCGTGGAAAACGCTTTCAAGCACGGCGACCTGAAAAGCCAGGAAAATCCCATTGTAATAAGATTGGATGTAGGCAATAACAACCTGCGCTTTTCGTGCAGGAATAAAAAGAAAACAGGTCCAAAGGAACTGTCGACCGGCGTTGGCCTCGATAATATACGCAAGCGACTGGACCTTGCCTATGGAAACAACTACCGGTTCGACATTCGCGATGAGCAGGATTTTTATTCCACCGAACTAACGATTGATAAATTATGATCAATTGTATCGTAGTAGACGATGAGCAGCATGCAATAGATATCCTGATGCACTACATCAGCCAAACGCCCATGCTTAACCTGGTTGCCGCTACTACCAACCCCATCGAGGCCATGCAGGTGGTGGCCACTCAGAAAGTGGACCTGGTGTTCCTCGACGTGCACATGCCCGAAATTTCCGGCATCGACTTCATTAAGGCCACCAAGGGAAAAGCAAAAGTGATACTCACCACCGCCTATAGCGAATTTGCGCTGGAAAGCTATGAGTTGGACGTGGTAGACTACCTGCTCAAGCCCATTCGCCTGCCGCGCTTCCTGGCCGCCGTGCAAAAAGCCGCCAAAGAGGTAAAGGATGAGCCCGATAGTGCTACTGATGACGATTACATTTTCGTAAAAACCGAATCCAAAGGGAAACTGCTCAAAATAAACCTCGCCGATATCGATTACATCGAAGGCATGAAGAACTACGTGGCTTTCCACTGCAACAACGTTAAAACCCTGGTATATGCCGGCATGAAGGAAATAGAAGACCGCCTGCCCTCCCGTCATTTTATGCGCATTCACAAATCTTACATCATCCGCATCGATCGCATCACGGGCATAGAAGGCAACCGGGTATTGCTAAAGGGAGTAAAAGCCGAAATCATCATCGGAGAAAATTACAGGAACGACCTTATGGAAAGGGTGAAAGGCAAATTGTTGTAGCCGGTCATCCATTTGAAACCTTTTCTATTCCTGTAATGTCTTATATTTAATATAACTCCATATTATTCCTTTCCAAAACTTGTTTATGAAACGACTACTTCCTTTAGCAGGCTTCATGCTCATCAATTGCATAGCAACTGCGCAGATAGACGCGCGGCTCTTCCGTTATCCCGACGTATCGCAAACGCAGATTTGCTTTGTGTACGGCGGTGATGTATGGATAGTGCCTAAAGCCGGTGGAACGGCCATCAGGCTTACTTCCTCCACCGGCGAGGAATCGTACCCCCGCTTTTCGCCCGACGGCAAAACCATAGCATTCAGCGCCACCTACGATGGCAATACCGATGTGTACACCATGCCTGTGGCAGGCGGCGTACCTACGCGCCTCACCTGGCATGCCGCCAATGACCGCGTGCTGGAATGGCATCCCGATGGTACCAAGATCCTGATAGCATCGGCACGCGAAAGCGGTACCCAGGCCTATCGCCAGTTCTATTTGCTTTCCGCCAAAGGCGGACTGCCCGAAAAACTGCCGGTTCCTTACGGCGAGCTGGCCAGCTTTTCGCCCGATGGCGGAAGCCTTACCTATGTTACAAGAATTACTGAAAACTATCCCTTCAAAAGATACCTTGGCGGCTTTGCATCCGATGTGCTTACGTTCGACCTGAAAAATAAAACAGCGGAAAACATTACTAAAAGCCCCGCTACGGAAGGCAAGCCCGCATGGCATAAAAACAGGATCTATTATGTTTCCGATGCCGGCGCCAACCGCCGCCGGAACATTTGGATGTATGACCAAACGAAAAAAACAAAGGAACAACTTACCAACTTCGAGGATGCCGATATCAATTCCATGTCGGGAGGTCCCGAAGAATTGGTGTTCGAGGCAGGCGGCAGTCTGCACCTGTTCAACCTGGCCAATAATAAACACTCCGAAGTAAAGATCCACGTGGTAACAGACGTTGCTACGCTGATGCCGCGTACCGTAAACGTATCGAACAACATCACCAACTTCGACCTTTCGCCCGATGCCAAGCGCGCTGTATTTGAAGCGAGGGGCGAACTGTTCAGCATTCCCGCCGAATATGGTGTGCTCATCAATCTCACCAATACCAGCGGGGCTTTCGAAAGAAGTCCTTCCTGGTCTCCCAATGGCAAATGGCTTGCTTACTGGAGCGATCAATCGGGCGAATATGAAATTTATCTCCGTGAAACTACTTCAGGTACTGTGAAGAAGCTCACCAATTTTGGCAAAGGAATGGGTTGGCAATTGTACTGGTCGCCCGACAGCAGGAAGATCGCATTCATCAACGACCGCCAGCAGATAAATATCATCACTGTTGCTACCGGCGAGGTAGAGAACATCGATAAGACCACCACGCTGACTTATGCGGCATTGCAGGGATTTGCGGTGAATTGGTCGCCAGACAGCAAATGGCTTACCTATTCCAAGCAAGGCGCCAACCTGTACGGTGCTATTTATTTGTACAGTGTAGAGCAAAAGAAATTATACCAGGCCACATCTGGTTATTACAATGATACACGTCCTGCTTTCGATCCTACCGGTAAGTATCTATTCTTTGCTACCGACCGCAGCTTTGCGCCTTCGTACAGCAACCTGGATAATACCTGGATCTATCCAAACAGCACCCAGCTTGCGTTTGCGACGCTTGATCCATCTACGCGTTCATTACTGTATGCAAGGAATGACGATGTAAAAGTGATCGACAGTTCATCGGCAGAAAAAAAACCTGCGCCCCCGGCCACAGCCGACACCGCCAGGAAGCCGAAGCCCGCCATGGCATCTGGTCCCAGGGTAGTTCCTGAAAACCTGGAAGCACGTATTGAAATACTTCCTGTTCCCGCAGGCAACTACGGTCGCATACAGCCTGTCGAAGGAAAACTTATTTACCATCGCTTCCCTAATACCGGTTCAGCGCCTGGCGGCGCGGCCGCGATTTATGTATATGATTTTGAAAGACGCGAAGAAAAAGTTTTACTGAGCGGCGCGAACGCATGGGTTATTTCGAAAGATGGAAAATCGATGATGGCAAGAGAGCCAAAAGGATTCGGCATTGTGAAATTGAACCCCGATCAACGCATCGATAAAGTATTGCCTACGGCCGATATGGAAATGGTGCTGCACCCCCGCGAAGAATGGAGGCAAATATTCAACGATACCTGGAGGCGCTACCGCGATTTCTTCTACGATCCATCCATGCACCAGATAAACTGGAATGCAGTTGGCAAGCAATACGGCGCACTGGTTGACCATGCCATTACCAGATGGGACATCAACACCATTCAACAGGAAATGATCTCCGAGCTGAGCGCGGGCCATACGTACGCAGGCGGAGGCGACCTGGAACAAGCAAAGAACCGCACACACGGTTTTCTTGGAATAGACTGGGCAGTAGACAACAATGCTTATCGCGTGAAGCGCATTGTGCGCGGCGGAAAATGGGACATTGAAGTGCGCTCGCCCATGGATTATTCCGGCGTAAATATCAAGGAAGGTGAATACATTCTCGCGGTGAACGGCCGTGCATTGGATACCAAGATCGATCCTTATGCCGTGTTTGAGGGGCTCTCCGGCAAAGCCGTGGCCTTGAAAGTAAACGATAAACCCACGATGGAAGGCGCCCGCGAAGTGATCGTTAAAACACTCACTCCCCAGGAAGAAGCGCGCCTGCGCCACCTGGAATGGATTGAATCGAACCGCAAGAAAGTAGAAGAACTATCAGGCGGCAAGTTGGGTTACATGTACATGCCCAATACCGGCGTACAAGGACAAACCGAGTTGATGCGCCAGTTTTATGCACAGATAGATAAGGAAGGATTTGTGATAGACGAGCGTTTCAACGCAGGCGGCCAATTGGCCGACAGGTTCATTGAAATGCTGAACCGTCCGGTATTATATAATCTTGCATGGCGCAATGCCGATGTTACGGTATGGCCTGTCAAAGGAAACAATGCTCCCAAGGTAATGCTCATCAATGGTTGGGCAGGTTCTGGCGGGGATGCTTTCCCGTGGGCATTCCAGCAACTGAAGCTTGGACCGATCGTGGGTGAAAGAACACTCGGCATATTAGTTGGTCCAGCCACGGGCCATCAATTGATAGATGGTGGCTTTATAACGGTGCCGGATGCACGATTATATGGCGCCGATGGCAAATGGTTCGCAGAAGGTTATGGCATTAAACCTGAGTTTGAAGTGTGGGACGACCCAGCCCAGCTTGCAAAGGGCATCGACCCGCAACTGGTGACCGCGGTGAACGAAGCCATGAAGCTCGTGAAAACTCAACCACGCGTATTGCACAAGCGGCCTCCGTACGAAGACCGTAGTGCGAAAGGGTTAAAAGGGTTTTAGCAGTGAATGTTGAGTTGTGAGTAGTGAGTCTGTAACCTTATTACTCATTACTCACAACTCGCCATTCACAATATCATTTCCAATCCGGCCACCTGCCTGGTGTGTAAGGGGCCTTGTTCAATTCCAATTCTTTTTCCAGCGCCGTTATATCAGCATCCAATTTGCGCATTGCCTGCAACACACTGCTAAGTGCTTTTGAGGCGATGGCATAATCGTTCTTATAGGTCGCCGGCACGCGTGAAGTGGAATTCCAGATGCCATTTTCAATTGTTCCAATGCGGTCATTGACGGAGGGCGGCGTTTCAAATTCGCGCCTGGCCCGGGATTGATCGCCGTTCAATTGCATATTGATGGCGATCCATTGCTGGCTCAGCGTGTATGCTTTTTCCAGAACCGGTTTAGCCGGCGCTGGCATATCCTGCGCGGCCAGATTGATGTTCCTGATCCGGTTGTTCAACGAGGTTAGGAGATCATTGGTTGCGGAAGATGCCTTCCTGATGGCAGATACCTGTTTGTAGAAAACCATATTCTCTTCCATGTTCACCGGCAGGCTGCTGTTGTCGAGCAGGGTGCAGTTGAAACTTACGGGGCCGGCGAGCTCGGTAACAATGCCATCCTCGTATTTTGAAAGCGTTACGGTGTATTGGCCAGGCATGGCCAGGTGCCCTTTTTCTTCTCCGCCGAAGAGTTGGTCAGGGGCGGGTGTAAACCTGATATGCACAGGCGCAGGTGTGCTATGCCTGAAATCCCATACTATGCGTTGCAGCCCTTTACGGGGTTGAGCTCTTAAATGGCGTACTACTGCACCGTCCTTGTCTTTAATAGTAAACAACAGAAAGGGATCGGGTTGATTGTCCTCCATGCGCAGGCTGTCCATGGAAGGATAAAATATTTTTTCATTCTTCTCCAGTTTCGCTTTCTCTGCCTCGGTACGTTTTTCCCTAAGCTTTTTGATATCATCTTTCAGGTAATACGTAAATACCGCGCCCACCGGCGGGTTGGGAGTGCTGAAGTAACTGCTGCCGAGGTGGCCCTTATCGCGCAAGCCCAACGGAAAACGCTCGACGAACATCAGGTTTTCTTTTTCAGTAAACAACAGGGCTGCCTGGTCCATGCTTTCTTTTTTAAAACTCCTTAACACGCTGTAATCATCCAGCACATAAAAGCCCCGGCCGAAAGTGCCGAGCACCAAATCATCGTCCCTGCGTTGGATCTCGATGTCGCGCACAGCAATGGTTGGCAATCCTGCTTTCAATTGCACCCACTCCTGCCCGCCGTTGTTCGAGAAGAAAACCCCGAATTCCGTGCCTGCAAACAACAGGTTGGGATCAACATGATCTTCTGCGATGCTGTACACGCTTCCACGTTGCGGTAGATTAGATTGAATGGCCCTCCAGGTTTTACCCCCATCGGTTGTTTTTAAAAGATATGGCTTAAAATCGCCATAGCGGTGATGGTTGAAACATACGTACGCTGTGTTCTTGTCGTGCAGCGATGCAATGATCTGGTGAACATAGCTTCTTGCGGGCACGTCGGCAAGGTTATCGATCCTGGTCCAATTGCCGCCGCCATTGGTGGTAACATGAATCAATCCATCGTCGGTGCCTACCCAAAGCATGTTGGGATCGAATTTTGATTCGGCGATGCTGGTCAGTTGCCCATAAATATCGGTGCTTCCATTTTTTGCGATGGCATCCACGGACCAAACCCTTCCCATTACTTCCAGTTGGTTACGGTCTATCTGGCGCGAGAGGTCAGGACTGATAACTCGCCAGGAATCGCCCCGGTCGTCGGTCCTGAACAACCTGTTGGAACCAAAGTAAAGCCGCGAATTATTATGCTGGCTGATGAGCAACGGCGCATCCCAGTTCCAGCGGTATGCTTCTCCCCCTTCCGGCTCAGAAGGTTTGATATTAAGGTATTGCCCGCTCTTACGGTCGAAGCGCGTAAGGCCTCCGTATTGGCTTTGTGCGTAGATGATATCGGGGTTCGATTGATCGACCTGGGTTTCAAATCCATCACCGATGGAGGTAATGTACCAATCTGCATTTACAATGCCATTGGCAGAAGTGGTGCGGCTTGGGCCACCGAGGCTTAAGTTATCCTGCGTTCCGCCATGCACACCATAAAAAGGATAAGCATTGTCAGTGGATACTTTGTAAAATTGTGTTACGGGGAGGTTCGATTTAAAATCCCAGGACTTTGCAAAATCCCAGGTCTCATAAATGCCGCCGTCGCAGCCCACCATTAAGTGATTGGGATCTGCAGGATCTATCCAGATCGCATGATTGTCGATGTGTTTATTGAGCTCGCCGAGGTTTACCACCGTTCTTCCGCCATCGTGGCTTACTTTGTAATATACATCGGTGATGTATATGCGATCTACGTTGTGCGGGTCGCACACAATTTCCTGGTAATAGTTGCCGGACGTTGCATAGTTGTTGCGTTTTTCCCAGCTGGCTCCTTTATCTTTCGATACATAGATGCCGCCCTTATTGTCGCGCGCTTCTATTACGGTATATAATACGCTGCTATTGATAGGACTGATGGCCAATCCAATCCTGCCGATGTCTCCGCCCGGTAATCCGCCTTCTACTTTTTTCCAGGTAGTGCCGCCATCGGTGGATTTATACAATGCAGATTCGGGCCCCCCGCCAATGTACGTGAACACCTTGCGCATGCGCTGGTGGAAAGCAGCGTACAGTGTCCTGGGATTATTCGGGTCCATCACCAAATCGTTGCAGCCGGTGTAGGCGCTCACCGATTTAACGCAGGTCCATGTTTGTCCGCCATCAGTTGATTTGTATACGCCGCGGTCCCCACCTTCGCTCCAAACCGGTCCATACGCCGCTACATAAATGGTTTTTGAATCAGTGGGATCAACGATTATCTCCGCGATGTGCTCGGAGTTTTTCAGTCCCATGTTCTTCCAGGTCCGTCCACCATCCTCGCTTTTGTATACGCCGTCACCATAGGCCACGGAACGTTGGTTATTGTTTTCGCCGGTGCCTACCCATACCACGCTGCTATTGGAGGGGTCGAGGGTTACGCAGCCGATTGAATAAGAACCCTGGTCATCGAAAATGGGTTGAAAGGTTACGCCCCTGCTGGTAGTTTTCCAAACCCCGCCAGAAGCTGTAGCGACATAATACTCGCTGGTATTGTTTGGATTCACCGCAAAGTCTGCGATCCTTCCCGACGTTACGGCCGGCCCTATGGAGCGGAACCGAAGCGCCGAGAACGTCGAGCTGGTAAATGTGTTTTTGGTTTGTGCATGTGCAATACATGGCAGGGCCAGAAGGGTGCCTGCAAGCAGTCGTGATATTAGTTTCATTTGAGAACAGTTGAATTTGAAAGCTTGAAGATCAATAGATGAATAAATATAGTGAAAAAGAGAGGTTGGATGCTTCCATAACCGGCAACAAAAAACCCGGAGTGACCCCGGGTTTTTGAACAACTAATGATAAAAAATTCTAATCAGTTATGCTCTTCAACTGCACATACTTATCGAGGCTGTTATAATTAAAGCCTTTCTCCTTCATCGAAGTAATATATGCTGGCGTAACGTTCAGCGCTTTAACGACATGCATTTGGCTAAGCTGAATGTTCTTAAAGCCCAAGGCTTCATACTCCTTAATATATTGCGGAGTGATGCCCTGGCTTTTGAGCGGTGCCATGTCAGAAGGCCTGATGTGTGTGTAGCCCGCGTCCTGGAAGCTTTTTACGTAATCGGCAGTAACACCCAGGGCTTTCATGGGTATGATCTCACTGGGTGAAAGATTGTTAAAGCCCACGGCCTTGAACGAATTGATATAATCCAGGGTGATGTTTTGCGCTTTGAAAGGCAATACATCGGTAGGCGACAGATTCTTGAAACCCATATCCTGCAGGTTTTTCACAAAATCCGGTGTGACGCCCAGCGACTTCAGGGGAATGGCATCCTTTGCAGAAAGGTTCCATCCTACGGCCTTAAACGAATTGATGTATTCTGTTTCGATGTTCAGCGCTTTCAAAGCAACCATTGCTTCCGCATCTTCATCATCACCTTCTTTTACTACGCCCGAGCTTTTCATTTTCGCAAGGTATTCCTTATCGATGCCCTGGGCTTTAAAGGTGATGATCTTATTGGCGGAGATATCCTTGTAACCGGCGTCCTGTATTTCCTTGACATATTCTGCGGTAATGTTCAAAGCCTTCAGGGTTACGAAGTCGTGCGGCTCGAGATTCCTGAAATGGCTGCGCATTGAGTTGATGAAAGGCTCTGTTACTTTCAACGCGGCGAGCGGAACAAGGTCGTCTTTGTCGAGCTCATCGAAGCCCTTCGACTTCAACATCTGCAGGTAAGACCTTTTCACATCTACGAAGAAGAAGGTCATCAGGTCGCGTTCGTTCAGCTTTCCGATTCCCTGGCTGTTCATGTGTGCGGCGTATTGTTGGTCGGGCGTAAACTTGTAACGTCCCATGCCTTCATTGCCTTCGAACTTGCCGGTGAAGTGCATAGTGCCGGCTTCACGTGTAAGCGAGAAGCTGCCAGACTGTCCCCTGGGCAGGTTGGAGAATTCGCTCACGTCAAAAGTAGTCCCATTAAAGGAATTACCATTCTCCTCATCATCGCGCTTGAAATGAAAGGAGATCTTGTTGTTCTTGATGGTAGCGAACCATACCCCTTCTGTGTCAATGTCTGACCAACCGCTTTTGTGTTCGGTCTTTTGGACTTTGTCGCCTCCTTTATCGCCAGTTTGGTTTGCATAAACAGTTGGCTTGTTCAATACGGCGGCGAATAACACCAGCAGCGGTAACAGGAAAAAATATTTCCATGCTGTGTGTACGTTAGATTTTTTGGCGTTCATCATGACTATACGTTTTTTAAGTAGTGACTGATTATAATTCGTAGTAAGGCTAAGCGGGAAATGCGGTGTGGAAACTTTGAGAAGGCTTAGCTGGTAGCTCGACTTCTCCACTTCCTGGCGTTGGACCAGGTGGTCGTCTGTCAGGAACTCCAGGTTGCTTTCCACTTCCTTGCGGTACAACCAAGCAAATGGATTGAACCATTGGAAGATCAATACCAGCTCCGCGAACAATATGTCGAGGCTGTGGCCCTGGCGTATATGCACTTTTTCGTGCAGCAGTATCTGGTTATAGGTATCCCAATCGTATTTTTCTGGATTGATAAAAATATTATTGCCGAATGAGCAGGGCGCTTTGTCGCCGCTGATCTCCACAATGCGGAAAGGCCCGTCGATAATTGCCGGTCTCGTATATGCGCGGTATAATAATACTACAACTTGTGCCAGGAAATTGAGGGCGAATACGATCACACCGAACCAATACAGGTATACGAGCCAGGTCATCACCTGCTGGAAAGAGATAGTGCTGGACGCCGCAGGCTTTGCGGTTTGCTGTTGAGTAGCTGCAGGCTCTGTAGTATTGCTGGTGAATGTTTCGTTGGGGCGTGGCAGAGTGACGTGGTCCGGGACCAGTACGGTTTCTGCCTTCCTGAATGAAAGCTGTTGGGGCACGGGCAGCAGTGGCAGGCTGAAAGAAATTATAAGGCATATGACCAGTATGTACCGGTTCAGCTTATAAAAGGTTTCCCTTTGCAGCAACAGTTTATAAAAGGCCAGGCAGCCTGTAAGTATTAAACCCGCATTGATGATATAAGGTATCATTGCTTGTTCGATTTAATCAGTTCAAGAATTTCTTTTAATTCCGATTCGGACAGGTTTTGCTGTTTTGCGAAAAAAGCCAGCATTCTCGGATAGGAGTTATCGAAATACTGGCTTACGATGTCCTTCATGGCGTGGTGCTGATAATCTTCTTTTGAAATGATGGGAAAGTAGCGGTACACGTTTCCTACGGTTTCGTGGTCAAGAAAGCCTTTATCCTCCAGGATTTTGACCATGGTGGCAACGCTGTTGTAATGGGGTTTGGGATCGGGGAGGTGAGGTATTATTTCTTTGATGAAAGCTTTTTCCAGTTCCCAGAACACCTGCATGATCTGTTCTTCACGTTTAGCTAATTTGACCATTAGTAGTAATTTGACACAATGTTACTACTAATTTATTAGTAGACAAACTAATTTTTTAGGAGAAGGGTAAAATTTGCAGCTGAGCCCGCCAGTAACTAATTAAATACTAAGAAATTACGGCCCAAAAAAAAATTTCTGACCCTATCGACTCTATCAGACCCCAGCCGATTATGCTATAAATACCCACCCTCAAAAGCCTTCTTCAGCAAAGCCGCCGTATTATTCACATTGAACTTCTCCAATATGTTCTTTCGATGAGAAATGACAGTAGTGACCCCAATAAATAATTTCTCCGCGATCTCGCCATTCGTCATACCACTGCTGATCAATTCCAATACTTCCTTCTCCCTGCGCGTAAGGATGATCTCCTGCTGCTCCTGCTTCCGCATCATGGCAGCTACTTCGAAGCTCAGAAACCGTCTTCCCTTCGCCGCGGCTTCAATGGCCTCCATCAATTCCTCACGCGAAGCGTTCTTCAATACATAACCCATGGCGCCATGCTCCATCATCTTGGTAATATAACTGCCTTGGTTAAATGTACTTAGCGCAATGATCGCAATGCCGGGAAATTGCTGGTTCACTTCGCCGCACAATTCGATACCGCTTTTACCCGGCATGCTGATGTCCATCAAGATCACATCGGGCCGGTGGTTCTTTAAAAAATATAAGCAGGAATCGGCATTGGTGGCATGACCCATCCATTCTATGTTCTTTTCCTGCTTCATCATAGAATGAACGCCTTCTATCACCATGTAATGATCGTCGACTATGAACAATTTGATCATGCTGCGATATTGAATTCAATAAATACCGAGGTCCCCTTTTGTGCAGACGACTGCACATCCATATTTCCCTTGAGCGCATGCACGCGGTTACGAATGTTCGCCCAGCCCATGCCCTTGGTGCTCTCCGCCCTTTCCAGGAAGGCGGTATTAAATCCATGCCCATTGTCTTCTACGGTAATGGAAAAATGACCGTTGTTATAACCTACCTGCACAATGGCCGCCGTGGCCTTTGCATGCTTCATTACATTGTTCAGCAGCTCCTGCACGATGCGGTAAATATGTATGGCCACATTCTTATCAACCGAAACGTTCTTCAATCCAAGGCTTTGGTAGCTTACTTTCAGTGCCCCGCTTTGCTGTACGTAATTGCACATGTCACGCAGCGCATCGTCGAGGCCGAACTTCATGAGGGATTCGGGCATCATATTGTGCGCCACGCGGCGTAACTCGTGCACAATCCCATCCAGCATGTCCATATTGCGTGAAAAAGCTTGCTGGTTTTCCGCTGTCATCACCAGGTTTTCCTTCATGTTCGAAAAAGAAAACTTCACGCCGCTCAGCATGCCACCGAGACTATCGTGCAAATCCTTGGCGAGACGGGTGCGCTCTTCCTCCTGTCCCTGCAGTACTGCCTGCGTAGCGGCCAGTTGCCTGTCCTTCTCCAGTTGCGCAATCTGTTGTTGCTGCAATACTTTCTCCTGCTCCATTACTTTTTGTTTGCTACGGTATCCATGAAAGGATACAAAGCCGATAACGCATAAAGCTACAATGGCGCCTCCGAGCGAGTAATTCAACAGTTGTTGCTGCCTGAGGTCAGCCGCCTGCAATTTCAACTGATCGTTCTTTTTTCCTGTCTCAAATCTTGTTTCCAATTCCTTGGTGGTCCTCGTTATCAGGTCGCTGTTGGACAGCGCATCCAGCGAGTCTATCTTTCGCCTGTACACATCGAATGTGGCAACGTCGTTATGCTTCAGCAACAACAAGTACGAGTACATTACAAAGATCTCGCGCAACAATTTATTATCTTCTAACTGGCTGGTTTGTTGCAACCCGATTGTAAAATACCGCTCTGCCTGGTCGAACTGGTGGTTATAAAACAAGGCCTTGCCCATTGCAAGCTGGGCGCGCAGCAGGATGTAATCATTTTGCATTTGACGTCCTACATCCTCAAATGAACGCGCATGCGGCAGCATTGCGGCATAATTTCCCTTCAGGTAGGCGATATCCGTCAACCCCGAATAAATATGTGCAAGAGAATTATACGTGTTCCTGCTTTTTGCAATCTGGAGGGCTTCGTTATAATGCCGTTCAGCAGCTGCATATTGCTTATCATATCCCTGGTACAATGCAAGGTTGGTAAGCGTTACCAGGTACGATACAATGTCTTTTCCCCTGAAAATGTCACGGGCCCGCTCGCAATATGCGATGGCTTTTTTAGTATCGCCCATATTGGAATGGCTCACGGCGATGTTCACCATTACCCTGGCCATGCCCAGGCTATCGTTTGAGCTTTCGTATACCTGCAGGGCTTTGAGGTAATAGGTAAGTGCAGAATCGTTGCGCTCCTGCATGGAATAGCTCATGGCAATGGTCTTGTACACATCTGCTCTCTGGTAAGGCGTACCCTTTGCATTGGCGTAATCAAGATTGGCATTGTTCACCTTCATGGCATCGGCATAGTTGCCATTCATATTGTGCAGTTCCGCCAGCTTTACATCGGCATAAATAATTGCACCCGCATCATTGGACGTTTTGCCAAGCTTCCTAAGCTTGTCAATGTACGCGGTTGCCGAATCGACATTCATATCGGTCCAGATAAAAACAATGCGCTTCAATAACCTTATGGCGGTGGTATCCTGCTTTGTATGCCGCAACAAGGCCGACAGGCTATCCAGCTCGGCTTGCTGAGCCGTGATGGACTGCGCGCAACATAGCGCCGCCATCAGCCATAAGCATAGCTTCGGGGTGATACGGTTCATTTAACTGGGTTTTGGTGATCAAATCTACAAACGTTCGGAAAGGTTCTTATCCTCATTTATGAGGGTTGAGAAAATCCTCATTTCATAGGAGAGAAAAAGGGCCCACTATGCTCCATTTTTGTTTGGACCAAAACCATCGATTATGAAGAAGCATTTTTACGCATCGCTTCTGCTGGCGCTTTGCAGCATTGCCAAAGGCCAGACCCTTATCAACGAACAATTTGCGGCCACTGTTATTTCCTTTAGTTCTGAATTTGCCGCATCGCCTGCTAATTTCAGCGCTGCAAAATTGCTGGGAGTTCCTGAATATTATCCCAACTGCGGCAGCAACGGCAATGCGTGGGCGCCTGCCACGGCCAATGGCAGCCGCGAATTTTTTGAGCTTGGATTTGCCACGCCGCAGCCCGTCAATACCATCAGGCTGTACCAATCATGGGGACCGGGCGCGGTTGACACCATATATCTTAGAAATGCCTCTTCCGGCGCATGGGTCAAAGTGTACGAGACTACCGCAGTGAACCAGGCGGCCTGTCCCGGCACGACGTCCATGCTGCTGGAAGTTATTATTCCTACTACTGCCTTTAATGTAAATGCTATACGCGTTGCCATCAACTCTCCATTAAACACCAACTGGAATGAATTTGATGCCGTGGGTATTGCAAACTTCGACGTGATGCCGGTACAATGGGAACAATATGCATCAGGCATCATCAGCTTCAGCTCAGAGTTCAATCCTTCGCCGGGCAACTTCAGCGCTGTAAAAGCCACCGGCGCGCCCAATGCGGGTTATGATTGCTCTACCGATCCCAATGCGTGGGCAAGTAACCAGGCCGACAACCAGCGCGAATTTTTAGAATTATCCTACGCATACCCTGCTTACATCAACAGGGTGCGCATTTACCAGAATGAAAATCCCGGCGCCATCGATACCATTTACCTGCGCAATGCCAATTCAGGTGCATGGGTGCAAATTTATTCGGCAACGGCTACCGCAAGGCCTTGCCCGCAAAATGTTTTATTGGAAGTGAACTTTACTAAGACCACTTATCCAGTAGATGCGATCCGCATTGCATTGAATTCTCCTGCAGTGGCCGATTGGAACGAGATAGATGCAATAGGCATTAATTCGGAGTTGCCTCCGGGTGCAAAGCGCACCATACAAAGCGGCGATTTCAACAACACAGCCGTTTGGGCCGATGGAGTAGTGCCCACCACCTCCGATACTGTTGTCATTGGCTCGGGGCACAACATTAACCTCAATGCAAATGCAAGCATAGATGGACTGTTCATCAGCAAAGGCGGCACATTGACCATGAACACAGCTAACACATTAACGATCGGGCCTGCAGCAGGCGGCAGCAGGCAATTGAATGCAGATGGAAGCCTGGTGGTTAGCAGCGGCACGCTGAAAATTGCCGGCAGCATGCGGTTTACAGCAGGATCGGCCTTCAATATGAGCGGTGGTAATATCAACGTGGATGGAAATGATGGAACACCCGGCGGCAGTGTTCCCGCAGGGGTGAACGTCGTTGATTTTCTTACCGGCATGAGCGCATTCAGCTTTACGGGCGGCACGCTTACCGTAGTAGATCCTCCTGCCAATGCCAGTAGCAATGCATTGCGAAGCGCTTTTAGTTTCAGCAGTGGCAGCACTTTGAAATTCGGAGACGGCCTATCATCCACGGCTGGCGTGAATGTAAATGGATTCGGTGGTAACACCCTTCCCGCGCAATTGGGCAACCTGGTGATAGATGCCGTGACCGCCACGGGCAACCGCCTGGTTAAACCAACGATTGCGCTTACCATCAACGGCGACTTTACATTGCTATCAGGCAGGTATGAAGCCAGTGGCGTAACCACAACTGTACTCGGTAATACTGCCATTACCGGCACGGTACAGCAAAGCAGCACATTCAGAACAACAGGCAACGTTACTATCAATGCGGGCGGTACGCTGAACAACCAAGGCAATTCATCCATGGTGGTTGGAGGAAACCTGATGAACAATGGTACCATGAACTTTAGTTTCGTATATTTTGCCAACAGCACAGCCGTAGCTACCACGAATGCGCAAACCATCGGCGGCAGCGGCAACTACAGCCCCCATACCAATGGCACTTTCTTCATCAATAATACCAATGTATCAGGTGTCGCGCTCAACAGGAACATTAGTATTATAGGTATTAATTTCATC
Source organism: Chitinophagaceae bacterium (assembly GCA_035628135.1). Classification (GTDB taxonomy): domain Bacteria; phylum Bacteroidota; class Bacteroidia; order Chitinophagales; family Chitinophagaceae; genus DASPKM01. The sequence goes on from DASPKM010000010.1 coordinate 317,439, forward strand.
AGCGGCAAGCTGTTTATCGGCAACCATGATCTTACCATCAGCGCGGGCATTGCAGGCAATGCAAATGCCAACAATTATGTTGTTACCAATGGAACCGGAAGGGTAATAATCTTGCCTGGCTTCGGCAACTTCACCGCGCACATCGGGCCCGATGCCACATCTTACAATCCTATTGTACATACCGGCATTTCAGCGCACTCCTTTGCATATCGCGTGCGCATAGGGTTCGATCCCGCCAATCCACCATTGAATGACGCGGTAGTGAACAGGCAATGGACCATCGATGATCTTACAGGAGGGCCCATCAACTCAACCCTCACTTTTCAATGGAATGCCGCACATGAAAATGGAAGCTTCAACCGGACGATCTCATATGTAGGAAGATATAATGGCACCGAGTGGAAAATGGTATCCACTCCTGCGGCCGCTTCAGGTTCCAATCCTTACACTAAAACAGTGAACAATGTTACCACATTCTCGCCCTTTGGAGTGGGAAGCAATGGAGCATTGCCCGTTCATCTTGTAAGCTTTGCAGCTATTAAACAAAACGGGCAGGTGAGACTGAACTGGACAACAGAAAATGAAATCGATTTTTCGCATTATGAAGTTGAAAGAAGCAAAGATGGGCTGAACTATGCTACCATCCGCGCTGTTGCTTCAACCAATCAGCCAGGCAGTAATAATTACAACGCGGTCGACGCAGTGGGAAACGGTTTATACTATTATCGCCTGAAGCTGGTAAATAAAGATGCGTCCTACGGGTATAGCAAGATTGTCAGAATAGACATGGAAAAAGCTTTTACCGTAGCAATCTATCCAAATCCTGCTAAAAGCAGGATATATGTGCAGCAACTGAACAAGTTTGAACTGGCCGAGATCATTGATATGAATGGAAAAGTAATCCAGCAGCATCAACTGCCGCAACAGGGAGAATACCTGAATGTTCAAAGCTTGCAACCAGGCATGTATATTTTAAGATTGAAAGGAAAGAACGTAACAGAAACAGTTTGGTTCACCAGGCAATAACAGGGAAAAGCGAGCCCCTGGTGGTTCGGGGGTTCGCGTCCTGTAAACACGAATGTTGGAACACGGCATACACGTATAAAAAACCTAACCAGGTACCCGTGCCCAACATTCGTGTTGTTAATGCACTAATAATTTGAAAGTATATGATTGCTCTTTATTTCTTATCACAAGGGAGTAAGTACCACGGGCTACCTGCTTTTCCAATGCCAATTCATATTTGCCTGCTCCCTGTATGGACAACGTTCCGCTTTGTATTACCTGCCCGCTTACGCTGGTGATGTTATAGCTAAACAAACCATTCATATTGCCTTCGGCCATCAGGCTTACTTTATCGCGCACAGGATTAGCCAGCAAGCTCATGCCCATGTGCTGGCCTGCCGTAATGGCCACTACTTTCGATAGCCTTTCCTTGCCATCGCTATCGGTTGAACGCAACCGGTAAAACGCAATGCGGTCTATAGCTTTGTAATCCTTTGCGAGGTATTTCTGATTGCCTGCGGTATTACGTGCCTTTACCTGCTCCACTGCATAGAACGTAAGGTTATCATTGCTGCGCTCTACAGTATAATGCGCAAGGTTATGCTCATTCACTGCTTGCCATGCAATTTCCGTATAGCTGCTCACGCGCTTTGCATTGAAGCTGATCAGCGTCATGGGCACTGCATAGGCCATGCTGCCGATGGTAAATTGCCCGAAGTTGGAAACACTACCCGAGCTAATGGCGCCCGTAGTGGAAACATTACCGCTTGCAGTTCCTGCACCTCCGGCATCTATCCAGTTGCTGCCATTGTAACGTGTGGTAAGCAGGTCGGGTACCGGCCAATCGGGGAACAAAACCTTGTTGTTATTCCAGTTCATGCTCACCGTTGCCGATCCGCCAGAGACGCGGTTAATGGTCCAATACTCCAGCGCTTGTATCGCCAGGACCGGCACCACCAGTTGATTGGCATTGGGTGAAGGCGCCATATATCGTACATCGAATTCACTGGCTTCGGACAAACTGTTCAATGCTACCGGCCGCTCGTAAGTTCCATTCCCGACAGGAAATGTAAAATCGGTACTGCCGATCTTTTTGATCCATCCGTTCACATGCCCACCATCGCTGCTGCCGCTGTAAGATGATCCGGCCTCATATATAATATAATTGGGTGTTGCAGAAGTGGTAATAATGCCTGCAGAAAACGTGTGCGTATTGCCAATACTCAGGTTATTGCCCAATGTAAATCCTGCCGCATTGTTGGTTACGAGGTTGTAGGTTTTGAATGCCTGCGAGCCGCTTACCGTTTGTGCACTGCTTCCGTCGAGGTGCAGCGTGCCACTGCCCGCCAACATCGACGCCTGTTCATTCGAAAGATCGCCTTTCAGGTACAGGTTGCCGTTATTTACCAGCACGCCTGAAGCGGTATTGGTAAAATTTCCCAATCCCGATACCGAGGCTCCCGGATGAATTTGCAGGTTGCCGCTGTTGGTAACCTGGGCTTGGACCTGGAGGGAAAGAACGGACAGCAATGCGGGTATAATTATTTTCATGTTATCGCCTTTGGGTTGTTATTGAGTGTTTGCAAACCACTGCACATCCTGGAATGTTACCAGGTCGCCGGAGGAAGAAGAAGTGCAAAACACTTCAAAATAGTCACCAGGTGATATATCGCTCACGTACACCACGGTCGAAAACTGGAAAGGTTGGGACCCAGTGGTAAGCCTCAAAGTAGTTTCCCCATATCTTACAGAAGTATTTCCGTTTTTCACTATTCCAAGCGAAACGGTTTTGTTGGCACTGTTGATGGAAAGATTGCCAGTGATAATGAACCAGCCGTTCCTTTTTCCGGTGGGCTGATATGTGATCCTGTTATTGCCTATCGTCCATTTGCAGGTGGTAGATGAAGTATTTGTCCAATTCGCCTTATACCATGTGCCCCCGGTCCCAACGGTTGTAATAGCCGATCCGTTCAATAAGTTAATATTGCAATGTGGATTCTTGTCGCCGACACCAACGTTCTTCTCGATCACCGCGTTCGCATCTCTGCTATCAGTGCGTGTAAAATCGAACCCTTCGATAAACTTACCGATGTGGTTCCATGAGTTGGAATATATAAATATCGTTTCCATCGATGTGAAATTGGCGGCATTGTAAATGATGCCAGAATCGGTGGCGTTCTCATTGAGGTAAGTGCCCGCGAGAAGCGAAATGGTGGCTTGATTTCCTTTATCCATATTGAATCCACGCCTGCAATTGATAAAATCGGTTTCCGACACTCTTATCTTTGCCCCGGGTACCGCACTGTGCATCAATACACCATTGCATTGTGCGTTGGAGATATCGCACTCGAACAGCCAAAGCTCGGCATCAGATGAATCGAGAATAGTATTGTAAAAACGGTCGAATGTGCAGTCTTTAATTTCATGATAAGTGCCGCTTCCTACCAACCTGATAGCATCTTCACCTGCGCCGGTTCCATAGGTTGGCTGTGCGGTAGCGTCGAATACAAGCATTTTGAAATAGGATTCCGACACACATCTGAACAAGGGCTTGCCGCTCATGCCGGCGCCGGGTATGATAGAAGCGCTTCCATATGTAGCCCCCTGGATGGTGAGCGGAAAAGGAAGATTGATATCGATGGTTTCATCTATCTCATACGTTGCGTCTGATAATCTAACTACGACCGGTCCGTCCATGTGCGCCTGGAGGTAGTCAATTACTTCCTGCAAGGTGGTCCAACTGCCGCGCATGTTAACGGTTAAGATAGAAGGTTGGAATTTTACAGCCTCTTTAATCACCCAATTACCCCCTGTGGCTATGAATGTTTGCGTCATGTGCCGTGTTAAAAACGACTCCGGCTGCTCGTCGATAGTGGCGCTGCCGTTGGCAGCAACAATTACCAGGTCAGTATGCGAACCAATATTTTTTACAGTGATCTCCATTCCATTGTCTGACGCGGTAACTACAGGAAGTGTAATAGTAACGTCGTTGCTTGCCAGCACGAAGTTTTCAGATTTTGCAAGCGTTGCATCCGCGGTTTTGGATACGACGTTCGATTTATTGCTTCCCACTCCCTTCCATTCGGTCCCGCTCCAGTAATAGAAACCGTCTGTAAGACTACCGTCAGCGCTGTACACCAGCATGCCGGCAGGAACAGTTCCTGTTAAAGGCGCCACGGAGCTAACGCTGTTGAGCGCCACCCGCGGAGGAAGAAACCCTTTGTTCGTGCTTTCCAATTCCAGCAGCGAGTTGGAATTGATGGTACTGGGATTATTGCCGATCTTAACCTGGGCCTTTACGCATACGCTGAGTAAAAGCATCGCGGCAATCAGGGGCTTTTTCATGGTTGGTTTTTTATCTTTTTTATTGTAATGAAAATGAAATTCCCATCACTACGTAAGTGCCCGACCTGAAAAGGTTGAACACATAACAAGGAAAGGAAATGTTTTTAACGTTGACGCCCGCCAGTATTCCTGGCTCTATGTTTTGATATCCCGGCTGCAGAGTGTATTGCAACGACAAACCGGTATATACGTGGTCGGAAATATTATATCCTGCTTCTGACCAATTGTAAAAAAAATTCTGCAAGCTGTTGCGATAGCTCATCACATACTGCGATGCGGAGCTGCCGAAAAAACCATTGCATTCCATGTCTACATTCAATCCAATGGAAAAGCCATTCAGCTTGCCGGCTACTATGCCCGCCAATGGCGTAAACTGCCAGCTAACGTCCCCGGTTTTTGAAAACGAACGCCCTACGTGCAGTGATGCGGTCTGCAACTCTTCATAATTATACCTTGCCTGCGCATGCCAGCCCCGCTTGCTTTCGAAAGAGACAAGGGGCATTACAGACAGGTTTTTTCCTGTTTCGAGAGTAGTGTATTTTTCTACGCTGATGGAAGATTGTGCGAATGAACAATTGCACAACGCCACATATACTATTATATGCAGCGTGCGCAATTTCAGTTGATTCAGATCAAGAGCAGTAAAGACAAATAAGTGCCTGTACTTAATCATAGGGTACGGATTAAATGCCGCTTCCCTTAAATACGCGTAATGGTTATGGTATCTTTTGTAACGCAGCAGGATAAGAAAAGAATTAAGTAAAAAGACTTAGCACGGTTATACTCTTTTACTTACACTTTACTGTGCGTGCGGATAACTTGAGGTAGTGGCGGAAAATCTTTTATCGGTAAGCGCGTGCAGAAATGCCAGCAGGTCGCTTTTTTCCTGGGCCGTCAATCCTAATGGTTTCGCCAGGAGGCTGTCTTTGTTAATAGGATTTCTGACAAACTGTTCGGTGTCGTTGTAAAACTCAATTACTTCTTCCAAAGTCTTGAGGCTTCCATCGTGCATGTATGGCCCCGTAAGTGCAACATTACGCAAGGGCCCGATCTTGAACTTACCGAGGTCCTCCGGTTTGCGGGTAACCGCGGCGCGGCCGCTGTCATTGAACTCCCTGCCGTTAAAAGTGCCAACATTCCGAAAATCGTTCGAAGCAAGATTGGCGCCGAAATGGCACTGGATGCACTTGCCCTTTGTATTAAAAACTTCGAAACCGCGTTTTACCGCTTCGCTTACTGCATCTTGCTTTTCAGAATACTTCCATTCATCGAAGGGGCTGTCACTGGTTTCGAGCGTGCGTTCAAAAGCTGCAATGGCCGAGGCCAGGTGCTTAGCAGTAGGTTCGCTGTTGAATATTTTCCTGAACCATGCGCTGTATGTTTTGCTGTTTTGCAATCGTGCAACCGCCTTGTCGATAGGCAGGTTCATTTCAACAGGGTTTTCTATCGGCTTCAATGCCTGTTCTTCCAATGAGGCGGCGCGACCATCCCAAAAGAAGGACCGCTGCAGCAGCACGTTCATGGCAGAAGGTGTGTTCCTGGTGCCTTTTGAACCTCCCACACCCGTGCTCACCCTTGCAGTATCTGCAAAGGCAAATTCCGGCAGGTGGCAACTGGCGCAACTGATGGTGCTGTCGCTGGAGAGAATGGGATCGAAGAACAATACCTTTCCAAGCTCAGCCTTGTTCGCTGGTTCATTAAATGTAACAAAGCTCTGCACCATCACCACAGCGGCGCATGCGGAGATCAACATCCAATACTTCTTCATAATACAATTTTCTTAACCCTTCCGAAAACGCGGTTATTGGTGCCATTGCCACGCGGTGTGCAGTCATCGCTGAGCAATTCGATCCTCATGGAATCGTCGTTACTGAAAAATGTGATTTTATAAGTGCCTACGGCGTCCATGCAGCCATTGTCCTGCATGGTAAAGATGCCATCATGGAAGGTATAGGTGCCGCTGACAAAGGGTTTCTTGTTAACGTAACCTTCGAAAGTGTTGTCCTCTTTAAAGACCACGCCGGTTACATTGCCCGTGACTGACATGCTTTCCCAACGCCCAACAAGCTTATTGTTATCGAGGTTGAGCGACACCATGGTTACAACGAAAAAAAGTACAGTCTTCATAAATAGTGTTTAATTGATTAACGTCAACAAATTTCCAAAAAGCGCGCTCCGGGCCTATTCCCGAATGTGGGGAGTTTTTATAACGGAGATTATTATGCTATCTTCCGATCTTCCATCCCACCTTGTAAAAGCCGCTATCGAACCTCCTATCAGTTAAAAAGGCTTATTAACTATAATTATATATCATCCCCAAAACCCCTCATTCATTATGAGATCGATTATCGGCAACTGTTTGCCTCCGTTTTTGCGAGGACGTAGGAGCGCCGGTGATATTCATGCACCTTGTAGTAGATTTTGCAGATTTGTGGCTCGATGGCGACGTGCGCACAAGCACTAAGGACGAATCTAACATGTTCTACACAAAAATTACCACTACCAAAAAATGGAAAATGGACGCGAAGGTGGGCGCCGACGTAAAAGTGAGCACCGTAGGCTCATCTATGTTATGGAATGAAAAATCGCAGTCGCAGTTGCTAAATGTGGTGCAGGATATTCATTCGCTTACCCCCTTTGCCTCCGGCGTAAGCCAGGACCCCAATAAAGAAGTATTGCGCAAAAAGGTTAACATATTTGCAAAGGACGATGCGCATAGGCCGTGTGGCGCTGAAGCTGCTGTTCATCGGCGTTGCAGCCGGTATGGTACTGTACGAATCCATTTCCCGGAAAGCGCAAATGCAGACCCAACAAAACAACATGCCCTTTAAAGCTGGCATGTACGATGTAACGCAGTATGTGGTAAATGGCAATACCATTCCTCCACTCCTCACCGATAGCCTGCGCTGGCAGAATATGGTGTTCGATACTTACACCAGTGGAAGCATCGCCACTGCCGATACCGCTTTCAGAAGATATACCGGCGGGCCTATTTCACCTATAAGGTGGATACTGTTAAACATACATTCGACATTTTACGCTCCAGGATGGATTCGATACCTATTGCATCCCTGCATTACCACTTTGAGGATGAGTCCAGAATTGCATTCTGGGGAAAGCGTAAAGGCGATTCATTGTATTTTGTATTGGCGAGAAGCCCGAGACATTTTCAATTGGAGGAGAAACAATTTATTTGGCTGAGCGAGTCCAATAGATGATCAGTGCAGGGATTGCATGATAATGCGTACCGGTTCTATCATATTCATAACATCAAGCTTGTGATGCAGTGGATGATGATCGTTATTTAACCGTTGGTATGCGGATTGAATAATCGACAGCTTTTCTTCATCACTCATATATTGATTTATCGGGTCCAATATACCGGTGGCTTCCACAATACTAACATTGGCTTGTTTGAATGCAGCTTTAAAGTACAATTCGTAGACGATGGCGTTGTTCAGCGAATTGAAGAAGGTGTATAGTGTTCGATGATCGTTCTTATCAGCTATCCATTCCAGGTAGCATGCTATGGTTGTAAGCAGGATGGTTTCATTGTCTGAAATAGCTGTTACCGGCAGGTTATCCACCTCATATCCATTCACATTGCTGTTGGTGCTGTATTTTTTAAAGTACCAGTTTAACAACGATGAGTTCAGGATGGCAAGGTAAGGGATGGTGAGCGCGGGATTGCGGAACACAACATAGTTGACGCTATTACCGCAAAAAACCTGGTTGCCGAGCAAAGCGAACTTAAGCCGGAAGGATTCATCTACCCCTGTAATGCCCTGCATCACCAGCCGCTGCTGCTGGTGGTGCTTTGATTTCACCGACCTGGAACGATCCTGTACATACGCTGGCGATACATACTCAACCGTTCCCTGGCTCATTTTTTTTACGAGATGCCAGCGGTGTATGGCAGCCCCTTTGATCATTGGAAAGTACCCCGGCAACTGCTGTGTGTTGAGATATTCTTTGCGAAACGTGAGATTTACTTCTCCTTCGTAACAACGTGCAATGCCGGAAAGCTTTTTGAAGCCCGACAATTGTTGCAATACACGATATTCCGCCTCCGAAACAGAGGGGATGGAATAATATAGAGGATCGAGCTTCATGATAGACTTAACATCTATACGCGCTGTGGTGCCTTCGTTGAAATACCTGTCTCGCCAAATGTTCAGGTCAAATGAAGGGTCGGTTGTGCGACTATTCTTTGCAAAGAGAATACACACGCTCATTTTGGCGTGCCTGAAAACACGCTTGCTTCGATCGTCCCTCTCGGGAAACGAGTCGATTTTAATAACCCGTTTGTTTTGCAGGTAAAATTGCCTAAGCAGCCTGGAGGAAGTATCGCCCAGGAATGAATTCTGGAAGATCATGGATATAATGCCGCTATCCTGCCTGCACAATTCCGGCGCAATGCACAGGAACAATTCGTATGCATTGAGCTTTTGTCCTTTCGCCGTTGCAAACCTGGGCATTTTCCTGATAGTCTCCAGCTCATCTTTTTTGGTACCCTGGTAAACGCCATAGGGTGGATTTCCGATGACAATGTCGAAGGTATTTTCCCATTGCTGTGGCAAGCCGGTAAGCGCATTTCCCTGAATTATGTTGCACCGCAGGGATGGCATCGGATCAAGGGAAACATCATCGATATACGCCGCCAAGGAAAGCCAGAGGCGCATCTTTGCAATGTCTATGGCCGAAGCATCGATATCCACGCCATACAAGCTTTGCTGTATGGCGTGCAGCATGATAGCGTGGATGTATTTATTTGGATTGTTCCCGATATCCCATTCACTTAGCGACAAGCGCTGCAATTTCCTTTCGAGGTAAGGCTTGCTTACATGAGGCAATAATTGCATTTGCGCATTCACCAACTCCTGCAGCATTCCTACCGTAAATGCACCTGCCCCAACGGCGGGATCGCAGATCTTTATTTTGTACAGTCTTTCGTCGAAGTGGTCTGCGTTTGCTTGTATTTTGGCAGGATATTCTTCACCCAAATAATATTGCAGGCTTTCGCTGCACATATACCGGACAATTTCTTTCGGTGTATAGAATGTGCCTTTATGCTTTCGCTCGCCGGGGTTGAACGTGTTCTCAAATGCATCGCCCAACATGCCCGGATGTACGGCCATATCCGGTGGTGTCGTTTCAGCTTCGTGTAAAATGAAATTATACTGGTCGAAAACATCCAATATGCCGGTTCCGCGATTTCTGAAAAACTTATTTGGAATATACATATCAGGAAGGCCATCGCTAAGCATGCTGTACCTATTGAACAATGGTCTAAGGCAATCGTTATAATAATTTATATTCCCTACCGCTTCGCCCTGTGGAGTATTTAAAAGACCTTTTTCCTGCAAAAAATACAACAACGCGGTTTTTGATACCAGTTTTTTAGCGAAGCAATTACCATCAAGCCGCGCTGCATTTAGTATTTCCCCGGATGCTTCATTGTTATTGAGATAGTTTGAAAGTTGAAGGCAGAGCGCATGGTAGTGCCCGGAGAAACCGGCCGCTTTATTTGTGGTCATGATAGCTGTTGCCTTCATAGCGTAAAGTACAAAGGTAAAAGGTGTGGAAATTGTACAACAAACCATCTCATAAGCACAAATTACGTTAACCCCGCAGCTGATGCGCATATATTCTCTTAACAAAAGCAGCAACCGCAAAAATGCCGCTACTAATGCCCGCCTTACCCAAGGGTACAATTCTTGAATGCTGTACATGAAAAAACAATGAACAGCATCAACAAACAACAGCCGGAAGACAATTATGAAGACCTACACGGGGAAACCGGCAAAAAAAAGATCAAGGAACTGGTGGACAAAGCCTCCGTTTGCTTCTTCTGCACCAATTTTGAACCGGGCTCTCCATTTGCCACCAGGCCTATGGCGGTTCAAAAGCTCGATGAGGAAGGCAACCTCTGGTTCCTTAGCGCAATAGACAGCCATAAAAACGAGGAGATAACCGAGGATCCTACGGTACAGCTGCTGTTCCAGGGATCGGACTATTCCGACTTCCTGCATCTGTATGGAATCGCGACCATCAGCCGAGACAAACAAAAGATCAAAGAACTTTGGAACCCAATGATAAAAACATGGTTTACCGGGGGTGTTGACGATCCGCGCATTACCGTTATAAAAGTAGAGCCCACCGAAGGCTATTACTGGGACACCAAACACAGCCAGGCAATCGCTTTCGTGAAAAGAATAGCAGGCATTGTTATGGGCAAAACCCTCGACGATTCCATAGAAGGAAAAATAAAGGTTTGATATTTTAACGGCCACTTAAAGGAACGGCAGGAAGAAGAGGAAGTTTTTTTAACTTCCATCTTCAAATTGTTGCTATGCCAGATCGTCGCCGGTTTTTACAGCAAACCTCCACGCTTATCGGAGGGGCCGCCCTGCTTACTGCACTGGACAACCAGGCATTCGCCATTTTTAAAAAGCGCTTTTCACCCGCAGACCAGGTAAATATTGCCGCCATCGGCATCAATGGTATGGGTTGGGCCAACCTGGTATCAGCCTTGAAGCAACCGGGCGTTAACCTGGTAGCACTGTGCGATGTAGATAAAACTGTGCTCGACAAGCGCATGGGCGAACTTGCTAAATTGAACATCGATGCATCCAAAGTAAAGACCTATGGCGACTACCGCGCACTGCTGGACCAGAAAGACGTGGACGCCGTGATCATTGGAACGCCTGACCACTGGCACGCGCTGATGATGATCGACGCGTGCAAAGCAGGAAAGGACGTATACGTTGAAAAGCCCGTAGGCAATTCCATCGAGGAATGCCGCGCCATGGTAGCCGCTCAAAAAAAATACAACCGCGCCGTACAGGTAGGCCAATGGCAGCGAAGCCAGCAGCATTTCAGGGATGCCGTGGACTTCGTATACTCGGGACAGTTAGGGAATATCCGCACCGTTAAAATATGGTGCTACCAGGGTTGGATGAAACCCGCTCCCATCGTGCCCGACTCCCAACCGCCTGCTGGTGTGGATTACAAAGCATGGCTCGGACCTGCCGCTACGAAGCCCTTTAACTCCAGCCGCTTTCACTTTAACTTTCGCTGGTTCTGGGACTATGCCGGCGGCCTCATGACCGACTGGGGCGTGCACCTGTTAGACTATGGACTGCTCGGCATGAAAGCGCCCGTTCCCAAAACCGTGGTTTCGCTCGGCGGAAAATTCGCGTACCCCGACCTGGCGCAGGAAGCGCCGGATACATTGACAGCTTTATATGAGTTCGATAACTTCAATTTAGTATGGGACCACGCCATGGGCATCGACAATGGCTCCTATGGCCGGGACCATGGTATAGCATACATCGGTAACAACGCAACGCTGGTATTGGCCCGGGGAGGCTGGGAAGTGTTGGAAGAAAGAAGAAGCAAAAACAAGGTTGCGAAGCCACTGGCCAAACCATCTGACAATGGGTTGGACAAGCACATGGAAAACTTTATTTCGGTTATTCGTTCCCGTAAGCTAAGTGAATTGAACTGTCCTATCGAGGCGGGGGCGCACGTAGCAACGGTGGCGCAAATGGGTAATATCAGCTTCCGAAGCGGGCAAAGAGTGATATGGGACAAGCAGGCTCAGAAATTTACAGACGAAAAGCTCAACCGGCAATACATGATGGCCAAATATCACAATGGGTACAAATTACCGGCTTAGCAATATCATATTTAACCCTTATGCCTAAAAACATCGTGGTGCTTTGCGACGGCACCGGCAACCAGGTGGAAAGTAACCTTTCCAACGTACTCAAGTTGTTCCGCATTCTCCAAAAAAATACAGAGCAGGTAGTATTTTACGATCCCGGCATCGGCACCATCGGCAATCTAAAGCCCTGGTCGAGGTTTAAGCAAAACCTAAGGAAGAATTTTTGTCTTGCCACGGGCACAGGGCTGGAAGAAAATGTGCTGGATTGCTACAGGTTCCTTATAGACAATTATGAGGATGAGGACCAGGTATACTTATTTGGTTACAGCAGGGGCGCCTATACCGTGCGTGTATTGGCCGGATTATTACACATGATAGGATTGCTTAGGCCAGAACAAAAAAACCTGAATGAATATGCATTGAATGCGTATAAAGAATCTTCGCGTAAAGATGATTTTCAGATAGGCTGGCGGTTTGCAACGGTAACAGGTACGCAAAAAATACCTATAAAATTCATGGGTGTGTGGGATACGGTAAGCTCCGTACTGATCCCCACGAAACTAATCGGCATTAAACAGCAGGCCACCCCTTATACAGCAAAAAATCCGATAGTGGAGGTGTTAAGGCACGCAATAGCCATCGACGAGCGCCGGCGCATGTTCCGCGTCAATCATTGGACGGAGCCACAGGAATACCGCCCTAATTTCTTTGATGAAAAATCGAGGAAGCCGCAAGATATTAAGCAGGTTTGGTTTGCAGGCGTGCATTCCGACGTGGGCGGCGGTTATCCCGAAGAAGAAAGCGGGTTGGCTAAATTCCCGCTGAAGTGGATGGTGGATGAAGCAAGGCAGGCAGGCATAAAAGTGAATACAGCCATGTTCAACCATTTGGTGCTCGGGCAACCACGGGCAGGCAGCAAAAAAGAATACGTTGCGCCCAATGCAAGCGCCAACCAACACAACTCGCTGGGCTTTGCATGGAAAATTATGGAGATCTTCCCCAAGCCAGTTACACGGCGCGACTGGCCGAAGCGTATTTCATTTTTGGGCTTATACATTCCGTGGGGAGAACCAAGATACATCGATGAAGGCGCAATGGTTCATCGATCGGTGATTGACAGAATGCACAACCGGCCGGATTATAAACCGATCAACCTACCCGCCAGTTACCAGGTGGTAGATGACCAATGACGTTTCTGTTCAAGCAGGAGCTGTGGAGCAATACTTCAACCGGTAAACATCACCGCAAGAAAAAAACATGGAGCTTTACCTGCAGCATATAAATAACGATATTCCAGACGGCTGGTAGTGAAGGGATGAGCTCCCCACAATATTGGCATGCTCTTTATGCTATGATAAAAAAACAATATGCAAAAACGATTCTTCTATTATTTAGCGTGTTGCCTGCTGCTGGCCGCATGCGCTAATGACGGCAATACCGACCCAAGAACGGATGACAAGCTCGACACTGCAAACAATACCAACTCAGCCGCGGATACCACCCTGTACCAGAGAGACAGTATAAGAAAATAGATACCATTACAAAACTAGCGGGCGGGAGCGCGTGGCTATCGCTTATACGCCAGCAAATGCATCATGCCGGCAATATTTGTTGCATTGGAGATATTGAAACCGGCCTTTACCAACATCCCCACCACCATATTGGTGTGCAATCTTAATTTCTTGTACGCACTTACACTGAAATTCCATTTTTCATTCACCCTTTCATACACCAGATCGTTCACCATCACATGCTCCGGGTGATATTCCAAAAAACACGTAAATATTCTATTCTCATCACTCTTTACCGGGATAAACCGCTTTTCATCTTCCAATGGAATGGCCAGTTCCCTGAATGAAAGCACCAGCTTTCCACCAGGCAACGAAATTTGAAAAAGATCAGTAAATAATTTTCCCAGCTGTTCAACTGACTCGAGATGAGTAATGGTATCACCCATGCAAACCACCAACTCGCAAGGTTGCGCATATTGAGATACATCGGTAAGAGAAGCCTGAACGGGAGTAATAGGTCGTTCACCAGCGTTCGCTTTCAATTCATCCAATAACTGTTTATTAAAATCAACTGCTATTACTGTAAAACCCAAATCTGCCAGTGCAATACTCTGAATGCCATTGCCGCAACCCAGGTCGATAGCTACTCCATTTTGTAAAGGAAGAATTTGTTGTGCGCGGAAATACTGTAGCTGCTGTTGGGATCTCTCTTCAAAATCGCCCAGCATCCAACTATATAATTTGCCTAAATGGACGTCGTAATGTTCCTTAACCGTGGCCATACCAATGGGGATGCGCGAAGATAACGCTTTTATACAAGGCGTTGATGAATGGCCTTGGCCACTACCTCGGTAAGGGATGCAACGTGCAGCTTTTCGTAAATTTTCTTAACATGCGAGCGCACCGTTTCGTAACTGATATGCAAATCGGCGGCGATCATTTTATAGCTCTGCCCATTTACCAGGCAGGTGAGCACCTCTTTCTCGCGTGGCGTAAGCTGGTAATCAGGCGACTCCTCCGGTTTAACGTGCTGCGGTATCTGCTGCATTTTGTTCAACACCTTGCGTGCAACCGAGGGCGACATCGGCGAACCGCCATACTGCAGCTCCATGATAGCCTCGATCAATTTGGTATTGAGATAATTCTTCAAAATATAACCCGAAGCGCCTGCACAAATGGAATCGAATACGCGGTCATCGTCCTCGAACACGGTTTGCATCAACACCTGTATGTGCGGGAACTCCTTTTTAATGGTCTTCACTGCCTCGATGCCCGTCATGCCCGGCATTTCAATATCCATCAACACAATATCGGGCTTGCACTCCCGCACGTCGGCCACACAGTCCAGCACATGCGAAAACGAGCCCACAACCACAAATCCCGGAACGGTTTTCAATAACAGCGATATGCTTTCCCTGATATTCTTGTTGTCATCGAATATGGCAATGCGGAGGTTCATATTATAAAGGTGCGTTTTTTTTAGCTGGCGCGCAATCCCCGAATTAGGGGACGGGAAACCTTAAGCTCACCAGCGTGCCCTTGCCCGGTTCACTCTGGATAATACAGGTGCCGCCCATTTCCCTGGCACGCCGCGCCATGTTGTTCAACCCATTGCCAGACAATGACTGGGAATTCTTGGTCTCGATGGTCTTGTTATCAAACCCAACCCCATCGTCCTGTACCTTCAACTGGATATGGTGATGGTGGTAGCTGACGGTAACCTCCATCTTTTTACAGCCCGAATATTTGAGCGTATTGTTTACGGCTTCTTTAAAAATCAGGTAAAAGTTCTTGCGCTTTTCCATCTCAAGGTTCAGGTGCATGACCGCCGGATCATATTTAAAGCGGAACTGTATGTTTTGCGTATGCAGCAAGGGCTTGGCAAACGACTCCATTCGCTGCAGGATCTTTTGCATGTTGTCGTTGCGGGGGTTGATGGTCCACACGATATCGTTCATCTCGGAGATCATTTCGCTGCTGGTGGCCGCAATGCGCACCAGCACGCCCTGCAGATCATCCCGGTTGCCCTGTTCATTGTGAATTTTCGCCACCTGGCTGTACACCGAAATGCTACTGAGCGTAGAGCCCACGTTGTCGTGCAAATCCTGCGCAATTTTATTTCGGATGGCCTGCCGCTTCAATAGTTCGTTTATACGGTAGCGGTAGATAAGGTAAATTGTTCCCAGTATCAGCAAACCACAAACTATAAAGAACCACGGGCGCTTCCAGAAAGGCGGAATGATGCGTATGCTGATGGTAGCAATTTCATTGCTCCAGATGCCGGGCCTGGAAGTAGCCCTTACCTTAAAAACATAATCACCACCGCTAAGATTGGTATAGTTGGCGGTATTAGAGGTGCCCGCCTCGGTCCAACCTGGGTCCACGCCCTCCAGTTTCCATGAATACTGCACCGGCCGTTCGGGGCCCTGGAAATCGGGCGCAGCAAATTCAAAAGAAAAAAAGTTCTGGTTGTGCCTTAGCTCGATTTTCCGGCCGAACAACAAATGACTGAACGAAGTATTGAACACCTTGAAATCAGTAAGGTATACCGTTGGCTGAGTATTCATTTCACGGATAGAATCAGGGTGGAAGGCGATAAAATAATTGGCGCCCGCAATGAACATCCGTCCATCGCTCGCTTTATAGATATATCCCTTTACACCGCCCGTTTTTTCTATATCAGGCAGTGGAAAAGTGCTGTAGATCCTTTTGCCTACCTCGTACTTGTGCAGGTCGCCATTGGCTATCATCCATACATTGCCATTATCATCTGTTTGAATGCCCTCGCCCAGGTTGTATGAGGATTCGATATGCAGGAACCTTTTGGTAGACACTATGAAATAATGCAGCCCGCCACCATACGTGCTCACCCATAAATTGCCATGCTTATCTTCTGTAATATCATAAACATGGTTGTTGCTGATGCTTTCCGACTTGTTTGGAATATTGGAGTAATATTTTATAGTGGGATAAGGATCGTTCACCCATTCGCCCAACCCTGCCTTGGTATTGGCCAGCCATACCGTGCCATTGGTTGATTTATAAAACTTGCGCACCAGGTGGTCACGCAGCTTATACCGTTGAATGATCTGGCGCACCGTGTCCTGCCGCGACACCCAATGCTTCGATGCAAAATCGTAATAAGCAAAGAAGTGCCCGTATGGGGCCACCAACAATGTAGGATGCCCTTCTATATCGTGCTCTGTCATGGAGGCCACCCGCGACTCGATGATGCGGTTCATCACGATATCCTTTGAAGTATTGGGCAACTGCTGTATCTGGTAAGTAACAGGATTGAAGGTGAACAGCGATACATTGGTGCCGAGGTACAACGTATTATCCTTTGCGCGGAAAAACTTGGTAACTGCCAGTGGCTGTCCCTGGAATGTTAATGGGATGTGCTGGAACCCGCCATCGGGTTGCTGCCGGTAAATGCCGTTGCTGGTGCCCACCAGCAATCCCTTGGAGCCTGCTTCAAAAAAATCGTAAATGGTAATCGGCGCCCCATCCTTTGCGGGCGGAAGAAAGGTTTGCTCGAATTGCTGCTGCATGGGATTGTGCACGCTTACCCCGCGGTTGGTGCCCAGCCAGATGATGCCTGTTCTGTCCATGTAAATGCAGTTCACCTGGTTGTCTACCAATGTACCATCGCGCGCAGGATCGTGCCGGTAATGATAAAATTGATTGGCGATGGGATCATACACATACAGCCCTCCATATTTACCGCCGATCCAGATACGCCTGCGATGGTCCTCTGCAAAAGAAATGGGATCGTCCTTGCCGAATGAAAAGCGGCTGCCATCGTGCTGGAAAACTTCTTCCTGCTTCGATTGGCTGTTGTACCGGTACACCACCTTGTCCCACGACCCAAACCAGATGTGATTGCGGCTGTCCTTGAACAACGAAGTAACCACCATGTGCGGCAGCTTCAGGTACACATTGGTGTAGCGCTCATCGGCCTCTGCATGTAACGTGGCGGGATCGATCTTTAACAATCCACCGCCCTCGCGGCCCACCCAGATAATGCCTTTGTCATCCAGGCAAAGCGCCAACGCAGTACGGGCCCTCGCATTATTGACGGTCCTAAAGGTTTCTGTTTTCTTATCGAAGCGCAATACGCCATGCCCGCTGGTGCCCAACCATAAATAGCCCTGCCTGTCTTCGATGAGCGCATTGATGATATTTACCGGAATGGAACTGGAATCGGAAAGGGAATGCTTGTATTGCTTGAATTGCTTGTCGGGCGATAACCTGTAATCGTACTTTGTTAAGCCACCATCCGCCGTAGCGATCCATATAACGCCGTTCTTGTCTTCGAGCAGGTTGGTGACGATATTGCCCGATATGCTCGATGGGTTGGCAGGCTGGTTGCGGAACACCACGAACTTATTGCCATCATACCGGTTCAGCCCATCGTCGGTACCAAACCAAATGAAGCCGCGCTTGTCCTCCAGTATGCAGTTCACCTTGTCGTGCGAAAGGCCGTGTATGTTGGTAAGCTTGGTAAAATAAATAGACGGAGGAGTTGCAGCCGATTGTTTAGCCAGCAACAGGAGAAAAAGGATGTATATAAACCGGGATCGGTTCATGGCGATGCAATGGGTATGATAAATTACGAAATAGGCGCTTCATGGATAAAAAATTCCGCCGGCCAAGTTATGCACCGACGGATAAACCCCTACCTGAAAATATTTGTACGGTTCTATTGCTTTACCGGCTCATCGTATAAAAAATCGTCCAGGATCACCAGGTCCTTTGTTCCTCCATTGGTTATGTCCTTTTCACCTGCATTGAGCAGTCCATTGCCGTGCTGTACTTTTATCCTGGTTATCCGCTGTTGTTTAAAATATACTCCCAGGAAAGAGAATTTGCTGCCGTTTTTCTGAACCGGCGCATAGAATTTCCCCAGGCTTTTGCTGCCATTGAAAAATTCGAGCGAAGTATTGTTCTCGAGGTCAACGTCTGCAAACACGATCCCGAAACCACGTACGCTGGCGGGAACGTCCTGGCCAGGGATTTCAAAGCCAACATCCCACAGGTTGCTGGCGATATTAGTAAACACCTGGGAACCGCTGAACGCCGCAAACTCTGCAGATGCCTGTGGATTCACTTCTGAAAAATTGTTGTCGCTTACCTGCAAGTTCGCCCCGGCTTCGTAGACCAGCCCGCGTTGGTTGCCGGGCAACGCTCCCGGATCGGTATTGTTCATGAAATTTGGAGGAAGCGGCTTGCCGAGCAGAGATGGGGGCACTCCATCCCAGTTTATTTCGCGGCGGCCGCCGACGGCGCCGGGTGCTGTGTTCAAAGTGCTTCCCAATATTTGCCTGAATGCGTTTACCTGGCTGCTGATGTCGCCCGAGGCCTGGATGACGACTACGTCTGAATCTTTTTCCTTCTTACATCCCGCACAGAGCGCGGCAAGCAAAAACGCCGCTAAAATTTTGTTTTTCATACACTCCTCTTTTGATTTTTCAGCACGGATGAATGGCTATAGTTAAACAGGCCGCAAAAATGCAAAGGATCGCCTGCCTTTTCAATACCCTAACCCGTCACCTCATATCCCCGAATCCGGTGATGCTTTTACAATCGCACCCCATACGCCACACCCATCTGTGCAATCCTTCGATCCGTGCTTAATCTTGCTAACAAAAAACCCCTCTTTCGAGGGGCCCATACCTGCCCGCCGGCAGGGCAGGGAGAAACCGTCCAAAAAACTACCTGCTTAAATACTTATTAATTAATAGTTACTAATTATTAATTAGTGGTTCAGTATAAAACATATCGTCCATAACCACCAGGTCGTACTGTCCATTGTCTGAAACATCCTTATTGCCTACTGCTAGTATGCTGTTACCTGCAATGATCTTTACCCGCGTGATCTTTTCTTTGGGAAAGAATACGCCGATGAACGAGAAGCTGCTGCCCGGCTGCCTTACGGGCGCCTTGAACACGCCAAGGCTTTTGTTGCCATTAAAAAATTCGATGCTGGTGGAGTTGGCATCATCCACATCGGAGAATACCACGCCGAATCCTTTTATAGAAGCATCTGCATTGGTACCCGGCACTTTAAAGAACAGGTCCGCAATATTGCTTCCGCGTGGCGTAAAGCTGCGTTTGCCGCTGAATGCATCGAACTGCGTACCATACGAAGGTTCGATGTCGCTGAAATCGCTGCTGTCGACCCTGAAGAAGGTGCCGTTGTTGGCATATACCAATCCGCGCTTGCGGCCATTGCTGCCATTGGGGTCGGTAAGGTTAAAGAAATCGAATGGGAAATTATCGCTGTTGGTGAAGTTGGCCGGAACACCGTCCCAGTTTACTTCGCGGCGGCCCGTGGTTTGGTTTGGCGTGGTGTTCAACTGGTCGCCCAAAATGCCGCGGAACTGGGCGAGGGCGGCGGTTATATCACCTGCTGCGCTTACAACGGTCGATTCGGGCGCAGGAACTACCGGAACATCATCGTCGTCTTTACCGCAACTAATAAAGGCTACAGAAAGAAATGTAAAGAGTAATACTGTGAGGCTGGCCCGTTTAAATCTTAGTGTTTGCATGTTGATAAGATTATTGGTTAATGGTATTTTGATTAATATGATACCCGTTGAGTTACATTGGCAAAAATGCATTGATACGCTGCGCTGCACAATCGCCGAACAAAGGGAAATTGTTCACTGCTTATGGGGAGGAGGCAACCTTTTTTAACTATAGTAAAAAATAGTTGAAAACATTGATTTTTTTTGTTCGAAATAAGCTCTGTAAAAACAAAAAAGCTATTGCTTTTGCAATAGCTTTTAACGTTAATGGATAGACGAACGGTTATTGTAAGGGCTTGAGCTGATTCTCCAATGTCCACTGTCCTACTTTATTTCCCAGGTCCTGCCCCGCACGACACGAAAACCTGAAGTGGATACCTGCCATTACCCGCGAATCTGCATTTTCATCAGCAGCCTGGCTAAAGCTGTTGAATGTGCGCGAAGCATTTTTAGGATCAGCTGAAGGAGACGTGAAAGTAAACCTGGTTTTATCACCCAGTATGCCGGCTAATACTGTGGCGGCTGCATTACCCAGGGCACTGTGCGTAGAAGGATAATCCTGCACAGGCGGCGTAACTTCCTGCGATTCCCAATTCTCATCCCTTGCGGTAGCGGGGTTATCATCGGTATCGGCAAACTGGATGGCTGTATACGGCCTCCAGAAATTATAATGGAACTTTGAATCCCATCCAGCAGTATATGCATCCGCCAATGCCATGTTCAGCAACGCAAATAAGCGTGCGGCATCGAACAGGTTAAGCTTTTTATCTGCAGTAACCACGCGGCCGATGCGGTTCCACCCGATCTCCGATAATTCATACCAGAACTTGGCATAAAAGGTTTGATCGGCCGTGCGCAACGTACTATTCTTGCCGCCAAACAGCTTTACTTCATTAAAGGAAGCGGCGTATTCATTGCTTGTTAGTGCGGGCGGCGGCGCAATGCGGAACTGGTCATAGCGGTTCAGCGAAAACGTCTTCATGGTCTTCCAGTGCGGCGCATACACGAAGTTCAATGGCGGCACCAACTGGTAGATACCCGGACGCACTGAAGCCTGCCAGGGCGCTGCCCATACGCCATCGAGCGCACCGTCTTTTTTACGCAGTTCAACGATCTTGCGGCCGGCCTTATCGCCCAGCAAAATGGCCCTGTTCTTTGCTTCGGGATTTTTTACCCTTGAAAGCCACTCTGCCAGCTTTGCATTGAGCATTTCCTTTTTCTCAGGAAACGAAGCAACCAGTACTGTGTAGGCTGCTGTGGCCGCCGCCGCTTCTGGATCAGCCTTTCTGTCCCTTTCCTTCAGTGCATAGCTCACATACACAGGGTCAATCGCATTCAGCGCATCGTGCATGGCAATATGCACCATGGTATTGACCCTGGAGGCCAGCATCGGCTGGTAATTCTTGCCATCCATGGTCTCGTGCGAAATGAGGTTCCAACTGATGATTACATCTGCAGGAAGTTCTTTGAACTTTGGTGTTGGCTTGCTGATAAAAGCCATCATTGCAATGGACAATACAAATGCCACTGCCGAGGAGGTTTTGTTTTTCATACTTGCTATATTTAAAATGAGGTGCAAATATGAGGCACACGACCTACTTGTTCCAATCGCCAAATGTGAGGAGAATACTACTAAAAACGGGGATATTTACAGCTCTACCACGTCCAGCCAATACCGCGCAAAGGTTTCGATCTTTTCCTTGGTAAGAAAATGCGTGGAAGGTTTTTGAATGAAGGAGTTGGCGCCCAGCCGGTAGGCTTCTTTTACCGTAGAATCAGGAGTTACCTCGCTGACCACTACTACCGGGATCGCCTTAAAAACGGGATGGCTTTTCAGTTGTTGCAGCGTGCCGTGGCCATGCCTGCCAGGATCGAGCACGATCAGGTCCGGCATGTCTGCTTTATTCAATCCATTCAGGTATTGTATCACATCATTATGGCCATCAAAAAATTTAAGCGCCATGCTGGAACCATAGTCGGCAAAATAAGTTTCGATGATATACCTGTCGTCCATATCATCTTCTATCATCAATACCTTACGCTTTTTCATAGCGGAAATTTTAAAAGATAAATGTAATGATTTCCGGATTGTGAATGGTGAGTTGTGAGTTGTGAGTGAATAGATTGTATACGCACAATTCACAGCTCACGACCTTTTCAAAGCCTTCCACGCCACCACGATCTCTTCCGCATGTGCCTTGTTCTTCGGACGCAAAAATACTTTCCTGACAACGCCCTTTTCATCCAGTAAATACGTAGTGCGGTAAACGCCCATATATTTATTACCGAACATCTGCTTCTCGCCCCACACTCCATATTTCTTCAGGATGGCGTGCGAAGGGTCGGCAACAAGCCGGAACGGCAGGCTGAATTTTTTCTCGAACTTTTTATGGCTGTCCGGGTTGTCGGGACTAACGCCGATAACCTCAAACCCTTCCTGCCGCAACAATCCATAGTTATCGCGCAGGTTGCAGGCCTGGATGGTGCAGGTGGGCGTATCATCTTCAGGATAGAAATACAGCACGACCTTCTTTCCTTTGAAGTCTGACAGCTTTACGGTATTGCCATCCTGGTCTTTGCCCGAAAAAGACGGCGCTTTGTCTCCTTCTTTCGCATCCCGCAAAGTTATCTGGTAAATCGGAACGTTTGAGTGGTAACATTGCCCGCCTCATCCTGTGCGCGGATGGTGAGCTCATGGTTGCCGGCAGTGCATTTTTCATCGAAGGTATAAATGAAGTTGCGCCCCTTGTCATTGGTAAAACGCAGCCATTTACCGTCCAGCTCGGCGCGCACGTTCTTAAAACTGGTATTGTTATCCCTTACTGTAAATACTATGCGCGAAGCCTTCGACAGGTTCGACCCGTCGGCAAAACCAACGGGCACTATTACAGGCGGTTCCTGGTCAACCACCAGTTGAAAGCTTCCGAAATCGCGGAACCTCGCAGTGGCCCAGTCATTGTTCCACTCCACTTTCTGCACTTCTTTCCTTAGGCCGGTTACGCGCAGCATCACCGTTCTTTCTTTTTCGGCAGGCGTTAATACCCTGCTGGGCCTTATGCGCACCAGCATGGGCGCATGCAAAGGAATATGGGCGGCGCCAATAACATGCGTTGCTGAAACGATTCCCGCAATAGGCGTAACGGTTTGCGAATAACGCACGTGCACCGAATCGTACAGGCAGGTTTCACCAAAGAAAAATTCCGCCTCCGGCGATTCGTACCCGTCCACCATCATCGGATAAAACAGCTTGCCGGGAGCACGGCTTGCTTGCCTTGCATACGACGGATCGTACCGCAGCTTCGTTTCCAGCACCGACGCATTGCCATAGGCATCCTTTACAACTATCCTTATGGAATGCACTGCTTCATCCGATAGGTCCAGCACCCCATTGCCATTTACCGACTTGTACAAAGGCGCAACAAATCCCGGCAAGGCCGATAAATGCTGCAGGTAAGGACCACCAAGGGTTTTGGTTCGGTAATCGATATGCGCGTTCAGGTAACGCGTATCGTTGTAGCTGATGCCGTCCATCCTGAAACCTACTACCGGTTGTTCCTGCTCGTATAAAACCGCTTCGAAAATGCCATTGGCATTGCTTGAACCGGAATGCGTATCAAATGCGCCGATGGCAAGACTGACTTTGGGAGCGCCCACTGTAATGACGGCCGGGCTTGTGATGAAATTTTTCCCCGATTTCTTCACGGCTACCAGCTTCGGCGATTGTTCGTACACGCTGATCGTTCTATCGTATACGGCCAACCGTAAGATATTGGGCGTGGTATTATCGGACAATGGAAAACCGAACAGCATAGGGTTAACATTTACTTCATCTGCGGTACGCCTGATCTCGAAATGCAGGTGCGGCGCCTGCGATCCACCGGTATTACCGCTATAGGCCAGAAAGTCGCCCTTCTTTACAGGAAACAAGTCCGGTGTCAACTCCAACGAAACATTCCAGGATTCCAGCTCATACTGCCTTTGTTTTACATACCTGTCCAATGCTGGGAAAAAAGCGTTCAGGTGGGCGTACAAAGTAGTATAGCCATTGGGATGATTGATGTAAATGGCCCTGCCAAATCCACCAGGTTCTATCTTGATGCGGGCGATGTATCCTTCCGCGGCGGCGTGCACAGGCAGGTTCTCTACCCTATTGGTGCGAAGGTCGAGCCCCATGTGATAGTGATTGCTGCGCAGCTCCCCGAAGTTTCCGCTAAGGCTGATGGGAATGTTCAG
The DNA here is from genome assembly GCA_035628135.1 of Chitinophagaceae bacterium. GTDB lineage: Bacteria > Bacteroidota > Bacteroidia > Chitinophagales > Chitinophagaceae > DASPKM01. Next base: position 341,732 of record DASPKM010000010.1, read on the forward strand.
CGGGTTGCGGAAATAACCCTTGGGATAGGCGGGCGTTTCAAAAACCTGGCTGAAACACTTTGCTGAGGCTAAGAGGAAAAATAGAAACAATACCGTTCGCATGGATCACAAGCCGTTTAAAAATTTTTTTAATAATTGGCAAAGCTAATCGGTTACCTGCATTTACAAGATGGTATCAAAGAATAAAGCGCATATCCAATCTTCCTTAAAGTAATCTTAAAGCTGGCCTGATTATAGTGTAGTAGTAATCGTGAAGAGGTTTTAGGAAACCGTTCCCAAAAATACCCGCATTGTGGTATGGTTTTTAACAACTGTGGAACAGCTTTTGCCGTATGTAAATTGTCTTAGATAAAGTAATCCGATAAACCCGCAACATTTATGAACAGATTTCAACAAAAATTGGTGATCATGTTGGCAGTATTTGTAGGTTCCCTTGTAGGATTGTTCAGAGGAAACGAAGCCAGGCAGAAATGGGTGTATAAGATCAAAAGCCGTTATGAAGATAAACGTCAGATGGCTGCGAAGAAAACCCTTCAACCCGGAGAAGTGATGCTGGATGATATCGAATTGGCAGCCTTCCATAAGAATTAATTTCAACAGTATTTACCTCGGAAGTTCATCAACCTCGGCCAGGGTGGCTGAGGTTTTTTTATTTTTTATGTTACTTTTGCGCAGTTTTGAACTTTCCCACCCATGCCCAAAGACAATTCTATCAAATCAGTGCTCATCATCGGTTCCGGACCCATCATCATCGGACAAGCTTGTGAATTTGATTATTCAGGTTCCCAGGCAGCCCGCAGTATCCGTGAAGAAGGGATTAAGGTGATCCTGATCAATAGCAATCCCGCTACCATCATGACGGACCCCATGATGGCCGATAAAGTATACCTGCTGCCCCTTACAGTCGAAAGCATTCAGCAAATACTCGAGGAAAACCAGATTGATGCCGTTTTGCCCACCATGGGCGGACAAACCGCCCTGAACCTTGCCAAAGAAGCACACGAGCTGGGTATTTGGGAAGAATACAACGTGCGGATGATCGGCGTGGACATCGATGCGATAGAAACCGCTGAAGACCGCGAGAAGTTCCGGCAGCTGATGGTAAAGATCAAAGTGCCGGTAGCTCCGTCCCGTACGGCCAACTCCCTGCTCGAAGGAAAAGAGTTCGCCCAGCAGATAGGCATTCCCTTGGTGATCCGTCCATCGTATACCCTCGGCGGCACAGGCGGCGGTTTCGTTCATACCAAAGAGGAACTGGAGCCCGCGCTGGAAAGAGGACTTTCCGCATCGCCCATACACGAAGTGCTGGTAGAAAAGGCAGTGGTAGGCTGGAAGGAATTTGAGCTGGAGCTGCTAAGAGATAAGAATGACAACGTTGCCATCATTTGTACCGTGGAGAACGTGGACCCCATGGGCGTGCACACCGGCGATTCCATAACGGTGGCCCCGGCCATGACCCTAAGCGATACCGCCTTCCAGGAAATGCGTAACAAAGCCATCCTGATGATGCGCAGCCTTGGCAATTTCGCAGGCGGCTGTAACGTACAGTTCGCATTGAATCCCGATACGGAAGACATTATTGCGGTAGAGATCAATCCAAGGGTAAGCCGTTCGTCGGCGCTGGCATCCAAGGCAACGGGTTATCCCATCGCCAAAGTGGCCGCCAAGCTCGCCATAGGATATAATTTGGATGAACTCAAGAACCAGATCACGCAAACTACTTCTGCTTATTTTGAGCCCGCATTGGATTACGTGATCGTGAAAATGCCCCGTTGGAACTTCGATAAGTTCCGTGGCGCCAATGATACGCTGGGCCTTCAAATGAAAAGCGTGGGCGAGGTAATGTCCATCGGCCGCAGCTATGCCGAAGCCCTGCAGAAAGCCACGCAAAGCCTGGAGAACAATGCCGTGGGCCTGGGCAATTATACAAAGAGCCAGATGTCGGCCGAGGAGCTGATAGAATACATTAAAATACCGAAATGGGACCGCGTCTTCCGCATTAAGGATGCATTGATGCAGGGCGTTTCGGTGAATACCATTTCAAAGGCCACCGGCATCGACCGCTGGTTTGTGAACGAGATTAACAAGATAGTAGACCTTGAAAAGGAAATTGCCAAATACAAGCTCAACACCCTCCCCCTCGAATTGTTGAAACAGGCCAAGCTGATGGGCTTCAGCGACCAGCAGATATCACTGATCATGCAGGATGGCAGCGATGAAGATATCTACCAGATGCGCAAGGCTGCGGGCTTTACCCGCGTATACAAGATGGTGGACACCTGCAGCGCGGAATTCGAGGCCAAAACACCTTACTTCTATTCCAGCTTCGAGCATGGCGGCTCCAACGAAAGCATTGTAAGCAATAAGAAGAAGATCATCGTGCTGGGCTCGGGCCCTAACCGCATAGGACAGGGTATCGAATTCGATTATTGCTGCGTGCACGGGCTGCTGGCCATTAAGGAATGCGGCTATGAATCCATCATGGTCAATTGCAATCCCGAAACCGTTTCTACTGATTTCGACATGGCCGACAAGCTTTACTTCGAACCCGTGTTCTGGGAACATCTATGGGAGATAGTAGAGCACGAAAAGCCTGATGGCGTAATTGTGCAGTTGGGCGGGCAAACCGCGTTGAAGCTCGCAGAGCGCCTGCACAAGAAAGGCATCCGAATCGTAGGAACCAGTTACGACAACATGGACATAGCGGAAGACCGCGGCCGTTTCAGCGACATGCTAAAAGAGCTGAACATTCCCTATCCGGAATATGGAACAGCCTTTACGGTTGACCAGGCTACCGAGGTGGCCAAAAAAGTGGGATATCCCGTGCTGGTTCGCCCGAGCTATGTACTGGGCGGGCAAAGAATGCGGATTGTTATCAACGATGAAGAGCTGGAAAAAGCAGTGATCAGCCTGCTGAAGCACATACCCGGCAATAAGATCCTGATCGACCACTTCCTCGACCGTTGCCAGGAAGCCGAAATAGACGCCATTTGCGATGGAGAGCAATTTCACGTAATGGGCGTAATGGAGCACATAGAACCCGCGGGCATTCACAGCGGCGACAGCAATGCCGTGCTGCCGCAGTTCAACCTGTCTCCACTGGTAGTAGAAACCATGGAAGAATACGCACGCAGGATAGCCTTCAGGCTCAACATCCGCGGGCTCATCAATATCCAGTTCGCCATTAAAGACGGAAAGGTATATGTGATAGAAGCCAACCCACGCGCATCGCGCACCACGCCGTTCATTGCGAAAGCATACCAGATACCTTACCTCAACATCGCTACCAAGGTGATGCTGGGCGTAAACAAGCTGTCTGACTTTAAATTTGTAAAGCGCCTGAAAGGATACGCCATCAAAGAGCCCGTGTTCAGCTTTGAAAAATTCCCGGGCGTTAGCCGCGAATTGGGCCCAGAAATGAAATCTACCGGCGAAGCCATACGTTTCATCAAAGACCTGCGCGACCCTTACTTCAGGCAATTGTACAAGGAACGCAGTATGCACCTGAGCAAATAAGATGGAGAACAAGCAAATTCAATACATCATTTCTCAATTAAAGGACACCTTCGAAGGCAATCCCTGGCATGGCAGGTCCATAAGATCCTTGTTAAGCGAAGTAAGCCCTGAAATGGGTTTAAAAAAACCTTCGGAAAATTCGCATAGTATCGCAGAGCTGGTGTATCACATGGTAACCTGGCGCGAATTCACCATCAGCAGGTTGAAACCCGAGGAAGGAAAGGACGCGGCCTATTTTGACAAGATCGACTGGCGTACGCTCGATCACACCAGCATCGAAACCTGGAACCGCGGACTGCAAATGCTGGAAGAAAGCCAACAGCAGCTGATCGCCGCTATGGAACAGTTCAACGATTCCATCTTGTCCGAACCAGTAAATGAAAGGAAATACAATTTCAGGACCTTGTTATACGGAGTGGTGCATCACGATATTTACCATGCCGGTCAGATTGCTTACGCGTGGAAACTGTTGCAATAATCAATAATTATTTAATTACTGATTATTATAATTCCACTAAATGATGCTTGATGGCATACATCACCAATCCCACCCGGCTACGCACTTTTAGTTTTTCGAAGAGCGAATTGCGGTAATCGTCCACCGTGCGGTGGCTTACGAACATCTTCTCGGCAATGTCTTTATAGGTCATCTCTGAGCAAACCAGTTTCAGGAACTCTTTTTCTTTTGCCGTCAGCGAAACGGCTTCTTCCTGTATGTCCACGTTCTTGTGCAGGCCGCTCAGTATTTTTTCTGAAATGAAATCAGACAGGTAGAAATCTTTTTCCATTACTGAGTCCAGCGCTTCCTTGAGCTTTTCAGGGTCAACGCTTTTGAGCACGAAGCCCTTTGCACCGAAGCGCAGCATTTTGATGATGGTGTTTTCGTCGCTGAACATCGATAAGGCCAGGATCTTGACCTGGGGATGCGTGGTATAGATCCAGCGGGCGGTTTCAAAGCCGTCCATGTCGGGCATGTTTACGTCCAGCAGTACGATGTCGGGGATAATATGCTGTGATATTTTCGCCTTTACTTCTTTACCATTATCGGCTTCGAACAATACTGAATAACCATCGAAAGAAGCGATCAGCTTTGCGAGCGCCCTGCGAAGCAAAACGTGGTCGTCGGCCACCGCTACCTGTATTTTTTTAGTTGTCACTGCCATTCGTGCATCAATTGTTCTTTTTGTAATGGTAATTCAACTTTTACAGAAGTGCCTTTGCCGGGTTTGCTTTCTATGGTAACTGCCGCGCCGATAAGGCGTGCCCTGTTCACCATGCTTTTCAATCCTACGCCGGCCACGCGGGAGCCGCTTACTTGCTTTTCCTGCACGTTAAAGCCCTGCCCGTTATCTTTTACAATAAAACTGAACTTGCCTGCTTCTGAACAAATAACCGAAACATTTACAACCGAGGCTTTGGAATGCTTGATAATATTGTTCATGATCTCCTGGAAAATACGGAACAGGAATATTTCTTTCTGCGCGTCGAAGTGATAATGCCCTTCGGAAAGGGTGAATGATGTTTCGAACAACTTCATCTTGTTCAAGGTTTCCATTTCGAACTTAATGGCCTCCACGAGCCCGATCTGCGTAATGCGGTCGGTATGCATGCTTTTGGTGAGATCGGACAAGTCGAATATCGCTTTGTTCAGCATCTGCTTCGATTCTTGAATGGTCTCAAAGTTCGGGTCTTCCTGAGCAAGCCTTATGCCAGCCAATGAAAATTTCACCACCGTTAACATCTGGCCGATGTTATCGTGTAATTCCTGCGCGATGTTCTTGAAAGTTGCCTCTTTTATTTCCAGTTGCGATTGCAATAGTTCCTTATCGTATTGGTCTTTCAGCAAGGCCAGTTCCTGTTCCTGCTTGTGCTGCCGGCGCTGGTACAGGAAAAGGATGGTCACGATGAAGCCTATCAGCAACAATCCAAGCGTAATCCCTATCGCGATGACAACATAAACCTCTTGAAATTTATCCGGCATAAAAATGCAATGGTAAAAAGTGAATATAACAAAACATTCAGCACGGTTATCAATTGTTCAAGGGCTGCGTTGATGATGTCCGGGAAAGTGTACAGGTAGTTTACCACGCCCAATAAAGGCAAAGTGCAAACGTAAAAGAACAACAGCCCGGACACGATCCAGAATGCCGGCTCACGTTTAAGGTCGATGGAGCGTGGTACCTGGAACAGCTCGTAAAAATAATAAATGGAAACAGCCACTATCAGGAAACAACCCAGCGAATACGTCATGGTATGAAAGCTATCGATCTTTTGCCCGAAGAAGATATTGTATAACGATAGTATAACATATGATATCATGATGATGAGGATGATCTTCTTGGCCCTCTTTAAGAATATTTCATGCCTTAGTATATACAGGTAGAATACGCATCCCGTCACGGAAATGAAATTATAATGAGCAGTGTTTGTTATTCCCTTAAGAGCCAGTTCCCAGGCCCATATTTCCGTAACCAATGTCACCAGCAGGAAAAATGGGAAAATGCGCAGGTAGAGCGGCCCCTTTCTCCGGGGCAGTGTTACAAAGCCTGCCAACATGCTCAGGGCAATGAAATAATATTCAAATGGCATGTCCATTTACTTCAAAGTAAAACGATTCAACAGTTTCGTAAAAATAAAACCTCCGCTAAGGGAGGTTTTTACTATTTTATGATAAGTGGGGTTAAACTACCACCCATCCTTTGTCTTTCCTGTCTACGATAGTGATACCCAAACCTTCTCCGAAATCGGTACCATCGTCTTTACTGCCACCGCAGAAAGGCGGGCAAATTCTTGCCATATTGTAAGCCAGTATCTGGCTTCCTTTCTCAGTGTGAACGTAGATGTCTTTGTCGGCAGACTTGCCGTTCTCGGTTTGCTTGCGTTTGGTACCTACCAGCACCACTGTTTGGCGGCCTGCATATTCAGGTACTTCGGCAAAGTTCTCGGGATATGCACCGAAATAAATCTTAAGGCCATCGGCTCCGTGTTGTTTGATGAGGTCAATGAAATTCTCCAGTTCCTCCACGCTATACCATGCACTAAGAGAATCTTCTTTGCCAATGCGGTCTGAGTTTTGAGCCCATCTTTCTTGCTTATATGTACGAATAACCGTGTCTACGTGCTCGGTATTTACATATTTCCCTACTTTTAAGGTTTTTTTCTGACTCGTAATCATAGCCTTTAGAGTTTACGATTAGTAAATTGGTTGTCGACGTAAAACTATAGGCTGTCGTTCAGACAAATAAGTTGCAAGAAAATACAAGTCAATCAATTATAAATTAATATTATTTATAAAATTTGGCAGCTCAAGCAGTCGTGAAAAAAAATGTTCAAAAAAACCGTATAAAACCACCAAAAAAAGCACACAAATACGGGAGGCCCCACCCCGTGAAAATACGGGGTGGTTTAGGGATGAAATGACGGATCAAAAACCGTAATTAAATGTTGCTCTAAAAATCGCTAAATAAATAAGAATAATGCAATTTACTTTTCGAATATGGTTCTGTCCCGTTTTTAAAATCCAGGGTAAAACTTATTCAGGGGCCACAAAAAAGATAAATTAATCCCCATAAATCACGAAATCAAAAGATTTTTCATTAACCAGTAGACCTTATCCTGGTTTTCCAAGTTACAGTCTAATCACTGTAACTTTCTTTTATGCCCTTATCCCCGACCCCAGTATGGAAAGACGCCCCCTTTCTTAGGTTATTGGTCCCTTTCGCAGCAGGCATCCTTGTACAATGGTACCTGCCCCAGCCGGTTACCTGGCCCTGGGCCCTGATAACAGCCACCAGCGCGGCATTGCTCGCTTTTCGGCTCGCATCGGCCCAGGTCCGCTTCCGGCTTATCCGTTTCACAGGTGTCCTCATCAACCTGCTGATATTCGCCTGCGGAACACTTATCACCTGGTACAACCATCCCGCAAATAATAAGAACTGGCTCGCCCGCCATTATACTCCCACACACCAGGTACAAGCAGTATTACAGGAACCCTTATCCCAAAAAAGGAACTCCTATAAAGCCATTGCCACAGCGCAATACTTATACAACGGTACCCGGATCATCCGCGTGACCGGAAATATCGTCATCTATTTCAGCAAGCAAACAGACCCTGAAAGAATATCTTACGGTTCCATAATCACGATAAATAAACCATTACAACCCGTAAAAACTTCGGGTAATCCCGGTGCATTCGATTACAAACGCTACTGTATTTTCAATCAAACCAGCTTCCAGGTTTACCTGCAACCGGGAGAATTCTCCATCAGCCCCTCAAAAGAAACACGGGGTTGGAAAAACTTTATTTTTTATTGCAGGCAAAAGGTCATCAACATCCTGCATGCCAATGTTAAAGGCCGGCAGGAAGCCGCGCTTGCCGAAGCCTTACTGATTGGTTACAAGGACGAGCTAGATAAGGACCTGGTACAATCTTATTCCAACACCGGCGTGGTGCACATCATTGCTGTTTCTGGACTGCACCTTGGCATCGTATATTGGCTGCTAAGCCTGCTGGCCGGGCCGCTTAAGAAGCGATCTATAAAATGGCTGTATTACTTTGCAATACTGGCGGGCTTGTGGATATTCAGCCTGGTGGCGGGAGCAGGGCCTTCGGTACTGCGCTCGGCTTTCATGTTCAGCCTGGTGGTGATCGGGGAAGCATTCTCCAAACGCAATACTGTTTACAATAGCCTGGCCGCTTCGGCCTTCCTGTTGCTTTGCTGGAACCCGTTCTGGTTATGGGACGCAGGCTTCCAACTCTCGTATGCAGCCGTGCTTAGCATCGTTCTGTTCTTTAAGCCCATATATAATTTATTATATGTTCGCAACAAGTTGCTCGATGCAGTATGGAAGCTCAATGCAGTTACCCTGGCGGCACAAGTGCTTACGATCCCCATCAGTATTTATCATTTTCACCAATTCCCGAATTATTTTCTCCTCGCCAACCTCGTTGCAGTTCCTTTATCGAGCATATTGCTGATCGGAGAGATCGTTCTATGTGCACTCTCTTTCATCCCAGTGCTTGCAACATGGATGGGCGATGTGTTGAACTTCTTACTGCGGTGTCTCAACGATTTCATACTCAGCGTCGACGCATTGCCCGGCGCGTCGTGGACACATTTGCAATTGAATGCTGTGCAGGTAGTGATGCTATACGCATGCATTGCCGGTATAGCTTACTGGTTATTGCATAAAAACAAGGCCGCCTTCATCATTGGTCTTTGTACGTTTCTTGGCTTTATGGCGGTGCGTACGCATTCATTCATACTTGCTGATGCTCAACGCAAGCTGATCGTGTACAATATTTCAAAGTACAGCGCCATCGATTTTATCCAGGGCCGGAATTATTTTTTTGCGGGCGATGCCGTGGTGCAGTCCGATAAGTCGCTGCGCAATTTTCACACTGAGCCCTCGAGAACATTGCACAGGGCTTCTCCCGCAACAGCCTTACAAGGGTTGCTCGGCAAGGATTCGTTGTTCGAATTTCATGGAAAGCGCGTGCTGCTTGTAAGCGGCCGCACGCCGGTGAGTATTGTGCCGGGCACACGGATAGATATAATGGTGCTCTCTAAAAACGCCGGCGTTCAACTTGGTCCATTGCTGCAAGCCCTGCAAATTCGCCAGGTGGTTGCCGACGGCAGCAATGCGCCACGCTACGCCACCATATGGCGGCAACAATGTCAAACTGCCCGCATCCCCTTCCATTATGTTAGTGAAAACGGCGCGTTTATATCAGACATTCCCTGACTATCCACACATTTGCAGAGCCGCATTCTGGCGCTAATCAATTTGCCTATTTATTTGTACGTTTGCGCCTTCTTTTATTTGCCTGCCTTTTTTCAAGATTTACTTATGAATAAGAAGATCAAATCTGCGCTCATTTCTGTTTTTTACAAAGACGGCCTGGAAAACATTGTGAAACTATTGCACGATGCGGGCATCGTTATGTACAGCACAGGAGGCACCCAGCAATTCATAGAGAAGCTGGGCGTGCCGGTGACGCCGGTGGAGCAGCTCACCACCTATCCATCTATTTTAGGGGGGCGGGTAAAGACCCTGCATCCCGTGGTGTTCGGCGGCATTCTCGGGCGGCGCAGTCACGAAACCGATGTGCAGGAAATGCAGCAATATAAGATCCCTGAGATCGACCTGGTGATAGTTGACCTCTACCCTTTTGAAGAAACGGTTGCCAGCACCAACGACCACGACGCCATTATAGAAAAAATAGACGTAGGAGGCCCATCCATGATCCGCGGCGCCGCCAAGAATTTTAAGGACGTGCTGGTAATAGCCTCAAAAAGCGATTACCCGCTGCTGGAAAATATATTGTCGCAGCAATCGGCCGAAACCACCCTCGAACAGCGCAGGCAATTTGCGGCAAAGGCATTCGACATCTGCGCACATTATGACGTGGCCATCGCAAAGTTTTTCAATCCCGGCGCACCCTTGTACTTCCTCGAGTCCGTTACCAATCCCACATCATTGCGCTACGGCGAAAACCCGCACCAGCAAGCGTTGTTTTATGGAAATCCCGATAAATTATTCGAACAGTTGCATGGCAAAGAACTTTCTTATAATAATCTTGTGGACCTGGACGCGGCGTTGCAACTGATCAATGAATTTTCCGCAGGCGATGGTGAAATAACTTTCGCCATCATCAAGCACACCAATGTTTGTGGCATTGCTTCGCGGCAGTCAACTGCCGAAGCATGGATGGCCGCACTCGCCGGCGATCCTGAAAGCGCCTTCGGCGGAGTACTGGTGTGCAATGGCAGCATCGATGAGCCCACTGCTTCGGCCATCAATGAAATTTTCTTCGAAGTACTAATAGCGCCGACATTTGATGATGCGGCGCTAAGCATCCTGCAACAAAAGAAAAACCGCATCCTGCTGCGCAGGAAGGACATCGTATCCGCGCAATACCAATACCGTTCCCTCTTGAACGGCGTATTAACGCAAACGGCAGACATAGGCAATTTTACTGACTGGAAAGAAACCGGCGGACGTACTTCGTCCGAACAGGAAAAAGCAGACATGCTGTTTGCCAATATCGTGTGCAAACATCTAAAAAGCAATGCCATTGCGTTGGTAAAAAACAAACAGCTTGCAGGCAAGGGTTGCGGTCAAACCAGCCGCATCGACGCGCTGCGGCACGCTATTGAAAAAGCAAAACAATTCAGGTTCGACCTGCAAGGCGCGGTAATGGCCAGCGATGCATTCTTTCCGTTCAGCGACTGTGTGCAGATGGGACATGAGGCGGGCATTACAGCATTCATTCAGCCGGGTGGCTCCATACGCGATAAAGATTCCATTGAATATTGCCTGCAGCACAATCTTGCCATGGTGCTGACAGGGCAAAGGCATTTCAGGCATTAATTATGGCAGATCAGTTGCAAATACGTAACCAGGGAACGCGGGCCAAAGCATTGTTCGCGCTTTCGCTGGTATGTTTTTTCTGGGGCACTACCTGGATAGCGTCCCGGCAAGGCGTGCTGCACATGCCCGCGCTGCAAATGGCCGGGCTTCGCCAATTCATCGGGGGCATGATGTACGTGATCTTCTTCACCATTAAAGGCCATGCATTTCCAAAGGGCAAGGAATGGGGACCGATACTCGTGCTTAGCTTTCTCAACTTCATGCTCAGCAACGGGCTGTCTACCTGGGGCGTTAAATATATTTCCGCCGGATTGGGGTCCATCATTGGCGCAATCTTTCCTTTATGGTTGGTGATAATAGGCCTGTTCAACAAGAAAGCAAAAATGCCCGGCACGGCCATGATCGGTTTACTGCTGGGATTCATCGGCGTTTGCGTGATCTTTTACGATCACCTGCAGGATTTTCTCAACAGCGATTTCCGCTTCGGCATTTTGATATCATTGGTGGCAACCTGGTCCTGGGCCTTCGGCACACTGTACACCAAACAGCAGGCGCTTGAGTTCAATCCTTATTTCAGCCTTGGATTGCAGATGGTGATCTCTGGTGTTGTAGTATATGGCATATCGGCGGTTTCGGGCCAAACCATCCCGGTCAGTGAAATACCGTGGCAGTCGTGGGTGTCCATGGCTTATCTCGCCATCTTCGGTTCCGTTATTTCCTTCATCGCTTATTTATATGCTTTGCAAAAATTGCCGATAGGTCAAGTATCTATCTATGCCTACATCAATCCCGTGGTAGCGATACTCATCGGTACTTTACTTTTCGACGAAGACTTTTCCATCTTCATCGCGATCGGGGGTATTGTTACGCTTGCGGGCGTATATATGGTAAACGAAGCATTCAGGAAAAAACAAACCGTGATGAAGGAAGCTGCAGAACATTTAGCGGAAAGCTGATCAGCTGTCCCAGTATACTTCGTCTTTCAGGAAGATCTCGTACACTTCTTTCCAGCCCTTGTACAATTGCGCGGTTCCCAAAAAGTTATTGTGCCATATCGTAACCATCATGCCCTGTACCTGCCGTACGATCTGGTAAAAGCGCATCAACTCGGCGAGCGCCTGGTGCGGGGCCAGCTTTTGTTCATAAAACGCATTGGCATCCATGAAACAGAATGGAAATATTGTTAGCGAAGTACTTTCTTCCTTTTCCAAATCGTACCAGTTAAACGAAGAAGCAACGGATGCCCTGAACCCGTTGATAGTGCCGTAACCCATTGAAAAATCCTTTTCAATGCCGGCCTGTATCAATTGCCGGTAGGTTTGCGGCAGCGCAAGCCGTATGAAATGCTGGCGGCTATGTACGATGGATTGCCCGGTAATAAATTCGAGCCAGCCTATTTCCTGTTTCAGCAATTTGGGATCGTCGGAGCTTTGCCAGCTTGGATGAATGCCTACCGTACCTTTCTCCGCATGATAACGTATAAGGTCCTGCATGGCCTTTTTAGAAGGCGGGATATTTTTATCATACTTCTGCTGCTGTTCCGCCACCAAAAAGAAATAATACGGCCGTAACCTGCAATACAAATGCAAAGCATCCAGCCATTCGTATGAGTCGTACGGGTCTTTTTGCTTTTGCCTTAGCACAGCCATTCTTTCTTTCACGCTCGTCCAATCGTTTTGCAGCATCGACTTTACCGCACCCCCCGCATTGCGCACAAAGCCCTTGTGCCGGTAGCTCCAGGCAATATCGATATCGTAAGTAGGAATGAACTTGAAGGAACGCCTGTGGAAAAATGTGTCAGGGAAAACACGTTTCAACGCATGCTTAAGGTCTTCGAGCCAGTAATTGATGAGTGGGATCTCCAAAAACTGTTCCTTCCATGCAAGCGATTCGGTGTGATCGTAACGGCCATAAAAATCTTTCCGGTGCGGAAGGTATTCTTCATAACGCGTAAGCAGGTAAAATGAAGCGGCAAACACATCGAAGGGAAAATCGCTGTTGCTCACCGGAAAAAATATCTTGCGCTTGTTTACCTCGGTGCATTGTATGGCTTGTTCTTGTATGCCCTGCTCAAATAGTAATGAATGCGGCGCCAGGTTAAACGCACCTTCCATTCTTTCATTGCTATAATTGATCCTTATGCCGGCGTATTGCTGAAATGCGGCAAGGTCGGTAGTAATTTGCAAAGGCTCTTTGCACAATTCCTTACCAATAAAGGCAGCTGCGTATTGCAGTCGTGGAGTGATATGTTTGGAAAACAACAACATCAGGACGCGCCCTTTCTTTCCCTCCATTGCTGGTTGAAGCTTTTAGAGGGAAATTCCAGCTTGTCACGATGAGCGGTCCAGCCTTTCAGCAACGAATTCACCACCCATTCCTTCATTCTTTTATTTCCCATGTTCATCCATTTGCGATTGAGCATGCCGTGCCTCCATAACTTCCAGCCGATGTTCTCTGCAAAACCGCGGTTGCCTTGTTGCACGGCCTCGTGCCGGTTTTCCAGCAACAGTTCGTGGAGGTTGATCTTCACCGCGCACACCTCGGTACAATTGCCGCAGAGTGAAGATGCATAGCTAAGGTGTTTCCAGTCGTGCATTTCGCGCAGGTGAGGGGTAATCACCGCGCCAATGGGGCCGCTGTAGGTAGTGCCGTAAGTGTGGCCGCCAATGTTCTTATAAACGGGACATGCATTCAGGCAGGCGCCGCAGCGAATGCAATAGAGGCTTTCGCGGCCCTTCGCATTTGCCAGGATATTGGTGCGGCCATTGTCGAGCAGTATCACGTACATTTCATCAGGTCCATCTTTTTCTCCCGCTTGCTTCGGGCCGGTTATAATGGAATTGTACACGGTTATTCTTTGTCCTGTTCCATAGGTTGCCAGCAAGGGCCAGAACAATGCGAGATCGCTGAGCGAGGGAATTATTTTTTCTATTCCACAGATAGCGATGTGCGTTTTAGGAAAAGCACAGCTTAACCGCGCATTGCCTTCATTTTCCGTAACTGCAATCGCGCCGATATCCGCAATGAGGAAGTTGGCGCCTGTGATGCCTATTTCGGCCTGCGCATACTTTTCGCGCAGCTTTTCCCGCGCCACCAGCGTTAGTTGTTCGGGTGTGAGGTTGGGCGGAGTGTGCAGCTTTTCGCTGAAGAGCTTCGCAACGTCTTCCTTGCTTTTGTGCATGGCAGGCGTTACAATGTGATAAGGCGGCTCATTATCCAGTTGCTGAATATATTCGCCCAAATCTGTTTCAACGCTTTCGATGCCTTGCTCGTGCAGAAAATCATTCAATTTTATTTCTTCCGTCACCATGCTCTTGCTTTTCACGATGGTGCGGCAATTTTTTTCGAGGCATATTTTCTTTACCTCCGCAAGGGCCTGCGTGGCGTCTTCGGCCCATATTACTTTGGCGCCCCGTTTGGTGATGTGTGCTTCAAAAGCTTCCAATTGCTTGTCGAGTGTTTCAAGCGCTTTCCATTTGATGTTCTTTGCTTTCTTTCTTGCAAGCTCCAGGTCGGGGAATTGTTCCTTGCCCTGCGGAACAACGGCGTTGTATTTGCCGATATTGAAATTGATCTTGCGGCGATGCTCCAGGTCGGCGGCCTTTACAGTACTCTTTGCAATAAAAGAGGAGGCTTTATCGGACATATTGCAAATGTACCCGAATTTGCTATTCGTTCATTAGCGGACTTCTCAGCACATTATACACCGTGCGACCGTATTTTTACGGAGGGTACGGAAGAAGCGGGCATCAAATAAAATGATGGCCCGCTCCCCGTTTAACACCTGACCACAGACTTTAACCCGCCACCTGTGGCCTCAAACTACTCGTAGGTCGCTATGTGCAGCTTCTTTCCTTCGGATACGAATACTTTTCCTTTTGATTTTATCCTGGCTTCCTGGTCGCGCTGGTCCAATAACAAGTGGTCCATATAAGCTTTAACCGTTGCGGAGGAAATGGTAACGGGCTTGCCGTTGGTTACCGCTTCATGTATATAAGAGCGCAAAAGGTTGTCGAATGATTTCCTGAACAATTGTTCGGTCGCGAATATTTCACAGCCAATTACTTTATCACCACTGGCTATTATCACACCAATGATATCTTTCTCTTCCGCCAGCTTCGGTTGCAGCGTACTGAAATACTCCTGTTCTATTTTCTGGTAATCTGATGCGGAAGCCAACGCGGTATAGGTGCCGGTTGAGGTATTGACCTTATTCTTCTTGTTGCCATCGGCCACTTTTTCCCATACCTTGGATTGATTTTTATCTACCTCTACCGCTTTGCGCACAGAGAGCCCGCTGACCGCGAAGTAGCCGTTGAAATTATTACCAGTGCTGCGTCCTGCGGTGCTCCACCGTCCATGTTCCACACAAAATACGGGGAGCTTTACCTTATCCTTGTTAGGCGGTATTACTACGTCTTCGCCGATTACGCGGTCCTGCTTGCCGCCTTGTATTACTTCACCTGCCATCAGGAACAAGGTGTCGGAAGAAGTATTTTGCGCGTATAACGTATTTACCTCAGCGCCTTCGCCCTTGCCTTCTTTTTCGGTAATGCGGATCTTTTTCTTTTCCAGCGCCTCTTTCAATGATGTGTACTTTACAATGTTCTTCGTTTGTTCCTTGAAGGTGGCTTTAGCTTTGATGGGATACACCCGGAGGTTTTTGTAGGTGAGTGATCGGAGTTTGGCTTCGTCCTGGAGATTGAATTCTAATGTTCTGTAGCTGTATTCTTGAGAAAAGACCATAACGGGCAGCATCATGCCCAGTAAAAGGAATAGGCGTTGCATAACTGAGGTTTTGGTGAACAATCCTGAGTGGGATGCAGCGGCAAAAATGAATACACAAACGAAAAATGACTTTTGAAATACTTTAACAAGAATAGGTCATGTGGATGTTGAAGATTGGAGGCAGTTTAATTTTAAAGTCATTGGGTCATTGGGTCATTGAGTCAATAGTTCAATGACCCAATGACCTATTGACTTAATGACTATTTAGCAATCTTCTCTTTAGAAAAATACCTTATCGCTACCTGGTCCAGCGCTTCGTAAAATTCCGGTCCGTATTTACGGATCAAAGCTTCGCGGAGGAATTGGTAAACAGGCATTTTTTGTTTTTTGCCGAGGGAGCAGGCCGCGCGGCATAATGAAGGCCGCGGCTCGTAGTTTACCATTTCGTATACCTTGGACTTTTTGGTTTTTATCGGGAATAAATGACAGCTGATGGGCTTTTTCCATTCTATCTTTCCATCGTAATAGGCTTGCTCGAATGCGCATTTGATCACACCGGCATCATCCCGGTAACCATATGCGCAAATGGTACCGTTTACAGTAGGCGTTACCCAACCGAACTCTGCATCGTAGCCATATTTTCCAAAACGCTCCACCTCTTCAATGCCTTCATGCGTCATGTATGGCTTTACGGTTTCATACACCCGGTCTATCACGCGCAGCTCTTCTTTGGTGAGCGGGGCCCCCGCGTCTCCATCCTCGCAACAACCGCCTTTGCATTTGGAAAGATCACAAATAAATTGCTCTTCCACCACCTGGTCGCTCACCAGTACCTTGCCTATTTCGATCACGATTAAAAAATTTATTCGAAGTTACACATTTACCGTTATCGCCACTTGAACGTATTGATGAGGTGCCTGATGTCCTGCTCTAAAAAATCGCCCACTTCTTTCAGCGAATCTTCATTCGGCGTTGCGCCGAAATACAGCGCGCCGCGCAGAAAGTGCTTTACAGTATCGGTCAGGAAAAACTGCCGGCCGCTGGCCGCATTGCCTCCTACCTTAAAAAATATTCCGGACACACCGTGCGGCGTCTCTATCAGCGAATCGTTAATGCCGGTGGCCTTTACTGTATGCTTGAAGGTCATTTTATAAGTATCGTCCACCAGCTTTTCAAACGATTGCTTGCCGATTTCTTTATAGCTGATGTACACGCAGCCGCTGAACTGCGGAAAATCGATATTGATCCAATACGGGTTCTCCGGCTTTTCTTCAAAGAAAGTGGAATCCTGGATCACATTGGCATATACAGGGTATTCGAAAGTGTAGGGATAGCCCGGCTTATCGAACAGCCGGTACTCATGCTTAGGCAGCGGCACCTTGAAATACCCGCGGGGCCTTGGCGTATAGTCGCTGTTGCAAGCGGTGAAAAATAATAACCCGATCAAGGAATACAGCAAGAATTGTAAGCGCATCTGCAAATCTATTATTGAACCATGGGTTTAATGGCAACTTTAACTTTATTAATCCGGTTGCGGTTGGCCTCCAACACGGTAAATTCAAAATCACCGCAGGATATTACGTCGTTTGCCTGTGGAATATAGCCGCCGAGTTCCAGTATCAGTCCGGCAAGTGAATCGCTATCGCCCCGTACATCGTCGAAGGTGTCTTGCGGCAGGTCCATCACCTTGCATACATCGTTGATCATGGTCCGCCCTTCGAATATGTAAGTGCTGTCGTCGATCTTTTTATTGCCGCTTTCTTCATCGTCGAATTCATCCTTGATATCGCCGATGATCTCTTCCAGGATGTCTTCCATTGTTACGATGCCGCTGGTGCCTCCGAACTCATCTACCACGATGGCAAAATGTATGCGCTTGGACTGGAATTCCTTCAGCAGGTCTTCGATCAGTTTTTGCTCATGCACAAAGTAAGGCGCGCGCATCAGTTTATGCCAGTCGAACGTGTCCGCTTCGGTAAGATAAGGCAGCACGTCCTTTGTATGCACCATGCCCGCGATTTCATCGAGGTTCTTTTTAAACACCGGCAGCCGCGAGTAGTGCAGCTCTTCTATTTTTTGTTTCAGTCCGGCAAAGTTCAGGTTGTAGTCCACCCCGCTCACGTCGAGCCGCGTTTGCATGATCTGCTTTACGGTGATGTTGCCAAACTTGGCTATGCCCTTGATGATGTTCTTTTCTTCTTCGGTGGCATCGCTTTGGTTGGTAAGGTCATCGATATTGTACGAAGCGGGGCCTCCTCCGCCCAGCAATCTTTCTATTTTATCTGAAAGGCCAACCATCCACAGGCTGATGCGGCGGAATAGATAATACACCACTTCTACTACGCCGGATGTGATGTAGAGGAATTGAAAATTGTTTTGGGCCGCCCATATCTTCGGCATCACTTCACCAAAGAACAGCAGTATAAAGGTTACCGAAACGATCTTTACGATGAACTGCACGCCCCATAGGTTGTTCTTAACCACCATCAGCTGATCTATCAGGAAGTTGGCGAGGATGATAATGGAAATATTGATAACGGTATTGGCTATCATGAGCGAGCCCTGTAATATTTTGGGCTCTTCCAGCAGGCTAACGATGCGCTTCCAGGGATTGCCCTGCTTGGTCTTGAGTACGTTGATGTCTTTAAAGCTAAGGGAAAACAGCGCTACTTCAGAACCGGAGATAATGAATGAAAGGATGAGCAGGAAAAGGATCAACACGCCCAGGATGGTGCTGCTGTTGAGGCTGGCTGCTAAAAAAACGGTTGCGAATACTGGATGTTGTGACAGTGTATAAGCCGACAGATAATCCAAAGCGGGTGGTTTTTCGTGAATAAGCTTCGTAATCAGAAAGGCAGGTCATAAGGCCTGCCTACCGGCAGGCAGGGCCTGCCCTCGCGAGAACTATTACAAAAATAGCATTTGTGTTTTAAAATGGTAAGTCCTGTGATGATTCACTGATTGGCGGCGGCACATCGGTGCTTTCTTCATGGGTGCCGGTGTGGCTTTGTGCATGTCCACCCACTCCTTCGGCCCTTTTATCGAGCATGATCAGGTTATCTCCCACGATTTCCGTTGCAAACTTTTTATTACCCTCTTTGTCTTCCCAACTGCGGGTGCGTAAACGGCCTTCTATATAAACGAGGCTGCCTTTGTGCAGGTATTTCTGGGCCAGTTCCGCCAACCCTCTCCACAAAACCACCGTATGCCATTCTGTTTGAGATATCAGCTTGCCAGCCCTGTCTTTAAACGTTTCAGTGGTGGCCAATGGAAATTTAGCTACGGCAATATTTCCTTCCAGGTATTGTACATCCGGATCTCTACCCAAATTACCGATGAGCATAACCCTGTTTACGCCTCGCATACACTTAGTTTAATGTTTACAACTCCCCGTTCAATGATTTCTTCTTAAAGTTAATTTTTTTCAAACAAAAAAATACAACTTTTCAACGGTACAACCATAAGTATCAAGCAGTTTCTATCCGATTGTCATGATTTGATCATTGTAGATGGTACACGATCTCATTACACAATGAGCGGTTGGTTAGCTGTTTACCTCATGCCCGATTCGTTTTGCATGTACAGGTTGATCATTTTCGGGAAGGCATAAGTGCTGATGAGTTTTTTGGGAACCAGCAGTCCTGCCCATTGGCTCGGAGGCTTTTCCAGCTCAACGGTGATAAATTGCCCAACGATTGTTTGATGGGTTAACTGCTGCTTGTAAGGTTTTGATATTTGCTTCAGGCAAAAACCTTCGTGGCCGATGGAGCGGCGCAGGTAGTGGTGCATGTCTGCATACGCACTAAGCAACGCATGCTCCGATTCGTGCAACACAAATTCAAACAGGTTGGTCCAGATGTCTTTTCCGTTGCGTTGCCGAATCAGCACTTCGCCGTTAAGCTCCATGATGAAATAGTTGAACCATCTTGTTTTTTTCACCAGTATTTTTTCTTTTACCGGCAATTCGTTTACCCATCCATGGGCGAAGGCCTGGCAATCTTTTCTTTGGACGCATACCTGGCAAAGCGGCTTTTGGGGCTTGCAGATGGTGGCGCCAAAATCCATGATGGCCTGGTTATATTTACCGGGATCGGCGGTATCGAGCAACGATTGCGCGAGTTCAGCGTATAGCTTTTTGCCTTCTCCGGTATCAACGGGGGTATTGATGCCAAAGTAGCGGGACAGAATACGTTGCACGTTGCCATCTACCACTGCATAGGGCAGTTTGAAGGCAAAAGAAGCGATAGCAGCGGCAGTGTAAGGGCCGATGCCTTTGAGCTGGCGGATAGCCTCATGAGAGGCGGGAAATACGCCATTATGCTCGGTTGAAATGATGCGGGCGGTTTCGTGCAGGTTCTTGCAGCGGGTATAATAGCCAAGGCCTTCCCAAAGCTTGTAAACCGCTGGCAGACTGGCTTTGGCGAGATGATGCACCGTAGGAAAATGCTGAATAAAACGCTCGTAATAAGCCCAGCCCTGCTCTACGCGGGTTTGCTGCAGGATGATCTCGCTAAGCCATATCCGGTAAGGGTCGGCTTCGCCTTTCCAAGGCATGGACCGGGTATTTTTGGAGGAGTTCCACTTCAACAGCTTCCTGGTAAAATCGGGCATCATCGTGGTGTACAAGCCACAAACGTATACAATGGATTAATATTTGATGGGAAAAACCCGAAAATCTCCAGGAAACGGGGAGTATCCCCCTATCAAACTTGTCAATTTGATATAAATGATTTATTTTACCTAAAAAATTCAGTGCGAATGGTTTAGCTTAGCCGAATAAATTGAGGAAATTTTTTGTACGCCTTCATAAAAATAAACCAACCATGAGAAAGGCTGATCTCGTTAATCTGATTGCCGACAAAACCGGTATCCCAAAGGTGGATGTACTGGTAACCTTGGAGACCATGTTCAAGGAAGTGAAAGATACGCTCTCCCAGGGCGAGAACATTTACATCAGGGGCTTCGGCAGTTTCATTACCAAAAAACGTGCTGCTAAAATCGGTCGTAACATTAAGAAAAATGTGGCCGTGCACATTCCGGAACATTACATTCCCGCCTTCAAACCCGCTAAAGAATTTGTGGCTGAAGTAAAGAAGCTGCAATCCGTAAAAGAAGGCCAGCCGAGTCCCGATGAGGAAATGAAGGGAGAAGGCCTCTAAACCTGCAGGAAAGCCTATTATTATCAGTCCTGTAACACAATTCCGTATAACTTTGCGGGGTTAATTTTCGTATGTGAAGAAACAGCACCTGGTCCTGGCCGGAAGCGGTCTCGTTGTATTATTGCTTCTATTTTTTTTCGGGCAAACGGTTCCCCCTAAAAAATCAGCGGCTACGGCTGCGGCAGACAGCACTTCGCATCAACACATTACTACCAACGACATACTGCAGGCATTGAAGCAAAAGCTTACGCCAGAACAGCAAGCTTATGTAAACAGGCTTGAAAATGCGGTGGTGCGCGGCGATGTAAAGGAGCAACAATTAAGGGTGTACCAGCAGTTGGCCACCTTCTGGAAAGACAGCGTGCCGGCCTTTTTGCCCGCTGCCTATTATACAGGCGAGGCTGCCAAATTGGAAAATTTGGAAAAAAATCTCACATTTGCAGCCCATTTGTATCTGGATAATATCCGGGTACAATCGGATCCGGAACTAAAAGATTGGATGGCCCAACAGGCAAAAGGGCTGCTGGAACAGGCTTTAAAGCTCAATCCCAACAGCGATTCCCTGAAAGTAAGCCTCGGCAGCTGCTACATCTTTGGAAACGTGCATGGCAACCCGATGGAAGGCATTACCATGATACGCGAGGTAGCAGAGCGGGACCCCCACAATGTATATGCACAGATGATGCTGGGCATTGGAGGCGTAATGACGGGACAATTTGACAAGGCCATTGAACGTTTTAAGAAAGTAATTGAGCATCAACCCAATAACCTGGAAGCAAGGATCAATCTTGCAGAAGCATACGAGCGAAAAGGCGATAAGCAATCGGCAATAGAATGGTACGAAAAAAGTAAATCGCTCATCAGCAACCAGGAGATCATTCAGGAAATAGATGCACGGATAACACAACTGAAAAAATAGAAAAAGATATTAACCGAATTGTTTAACAAAAAAATCTTGGTATCAACATGCCTTGTGGTAAAAAACGGAAGCGTCATAAAATAGCGACGCACAAGCGTAAGAAACGGCTGAGAAAGAATCGTCATAAGAAGAAGAACAAATAACCTTCTTAATTGAACGGTCCCGCCGTTTTGCGGGACCAACTCACCCCGGGCTGAAACAATTTAGATGTCATTTATTAAAGCCGCTTGCTTGCACAACAATACCTGGCAACTAAATCCTCTTCAGCAATTTTCCTTGTCGTGATGACCTGATGGTTAAAGATGTATACGCTTGAATAAGGAACTGATCATAAATGCAGCCTCGCAGGGCGTTGAAATAGCGCTGCTCGAGGATAAAAAGCTGGTGGAACTACACCACGAAAAAGCCGATGCCAGTTTTGCGGTGGGAGATTTGTATTTGGGTAAGGTGAAGAAGCTCATTCCCGGCCTCAACGCCGCGTTTGTAGACGTGGGGTTTGAAAAAGACGCTTTCCTGCACTATACCGACTTAAGCCCCTATGCCCGATCATTGCTCAAATTCACGCAGCAATCCATCAACGATCCTAAAGACAGCGTGTTCGACTTCGGCGCTTTCCAGGTAGAACCCGAGATCATTAAAACAGGAAAGATCAACGAAGTGCTCAACGGCAAGCCCAATATCTTAGTACAGATATTGAAAGAGCCCATTGCAGCCAAAGGCCCCAGGCTTAGCTGCGAGATCTCATTGCCCGGCAGGTTCATCGTCATCACGCCCTTTAATGATATTGTTGCTGTTTCCAGGAAAATACATTCTTCGGACGAGCGCAAGCGGCTGCAGAAGATCGTGGAAGCCATCAAGCCGAAAAACTTCGGTGTAATCGTGCGCACCGCCGCAGAAGGAAAGAACACGGCAGAGCTGCACGAAGACCTGAGCATGCTGGTGGAAACATGGAAGGCTATTCAATTTAATTTAAGAGGTGCAGTGGCTCCCGCTAAAATACTGAGTGAGCAAACCAAGACCACCAGTATGTTGCGCGACCTGCTGAACGAAGACTTCAACAAGATCGTGATCAACGACAGAAATATTTACAACGATACCCGCAGCTATATTCAACGCATTGCCCCTGAAAAAGTAGACATCGTTTCTTATTATAACAACGGTTCGCACGTGTTCGACCAGTTCGGCATTACCAAACAGGTAAAGGCCGCATTCGGCAAAACCGTGAACCTGCCCAGCGGCGCTTATCTCATCATAGAACATACGGAGGCCCTGCACGTAATTGACGTGAACAGCGGCTATAAAAGCGTAAGCAATAACCAGGAGCAAAACGCCATGGAGACCAACCTGGAGGCCGCGGAAGAAATAGCAAGGCAGCTAAGGCTTAGGGACCTGGGCGGCATTATAGTGGCAGACTTCATAGACATGAAGTTTCCAGAGAACAAACGCAAGCTGCTGGAAGCAATGGACGAGTTTATGAAGCCCGACCGTGCCAAGCACGCCGTGCTTCCTATTTCCAAGTTCGGTTTGATGCAGATCACGCGACAGCGCATGAAACCCGAGGTAAGCATCAACACCCAGGAAATTTGCCCTAGCTGCAATGGAACGGGCAAGATCGCTTCCACGCTTATATTGGAAGACGAGATCGAAAAGAACTTAAGTTATCTTATTACCCATCAGCATAAAGACCTTACATTGGTCGTAAATCCCATTATGTACGCATACCTTACAAGAGGCGGCATGTTCCGCTCCAAGGTATGGAAGTGGCGGTGGAAGTACAAGCAACGCGTGAAGCTGAAAGAAAATACGAACTACCATCTCACGGAGTTCCATTTCTTTGACCAGCACGATGAAGAGATCAAGTTATGATGTTATGATGCGGCATGCATGCCGCACCTGACATGAAAAACCCCGGAGCGTATCCGGGGTTTTTGTTTATATTAATGTTTCAGCTTATCAATAGCCTGGATTTTGCACGATCACTCCGCGGGAAGCATCCACTTCTCTTTGAGGAATGGGGAATACCAGCATGTCGTGATTCCATGCAAACGTTCCGGTGCTCAGCCTTAGGCGTTTGATGTCGTGTATGCGAACGCCTTCGAATGCCAGTTCCCAAATTCTTTCCTGGAGAATATCTGCCAGGGTAGGAGCTAATATAACGGGAAGGCCTACGCGAGCAGGGTTTCTTACCTGTGCCAGGTCGTTTGCCGGCGTATCGCCAACAGCGGTGCCAAGGCGCAGGTTGCATTCTGCGCGGATAAGATACATTTCTGCAAGGCGTATGATCGGCAGGTTTTGTTCAAAGGCTGTCCATTTTGCGCTGTATGGATTGCCGGGCCTTGCACCGATGCCCGTGTAATACCATTCGGTTTTTCTTAGATCACCGGGGAGATATGTATCGATGAATGCCTGCTCTATTCTCACGTCTGCGCGGCCAATACCAGGAAGGCTTGCATAGAACGTTGCCATACCATCATTGGAAGTTCCTGCATTGTTTTGAACGTCCTGCTCAATTTCCCAGATCACCTCGTCGGTAAGGTCTTTGGTAAAAGCTTCCATGATGTCGCCGTTCATGGAGTAGTTACCGCTTTCAATTACTTCGTTGGCCGCATCGCGTGCTTTTGCATAATCGCCTTGCTGCAGGTATATGCGCGCAAGAAAAGCAAGCGCGGTATATCTATCTGCGCGGATGCCATCTCTTGTATCGGGCAGCTTGGAAACAGCAGCGGTAAGATCGGCGATGGCCTGATCGTAAGCTGCCTTTACGGTTCCTCTCGCATCAACTGCTTCTTCGTTATACGTAGGCTTTGTTTTGATTACTATGCCCAAATGATCGTTGGCGGTTGTAGCTCCCCAGGGCTTTCCATAATAACGCACCAACTCAAAGTGCATGATGCCCCTGATGAACATTGCTTCGCCCTCGTATTGATCTTTGAGGTCGGCATCTTTTACTACACCTGTATTATCGAGCACGATGTTGGCCATGTTGATGGCCCTGTACCCGGCAACCCAGGTGCGCATTGCTTCGCCATTATCCCTGGTCATATTTTTGAGCGATATCTGGCGCTGTCCCTGGAAGGTTCCTCTCCACGACAGGTAACCTTCGGCAGCCTGCAGATCGGGCAACAATAACAGGTTGGTGCCGTACAATGCTCCGCCGGCCAACACGGAGTAAGCGCCGATCAGTGCGGCCTCCACGTCTTCGGCAGTAGTGATGGCGGTTTCCGCATCGATGCTTTGGAAGGGTTCCAGGTCCAGCTTCTTTGTACAGCTTTGGACCGTTACCAGCGAACCCATCACCAAAAGCAGTATTATAGTTTTAAGTTTCATTATTCTAATTTTTTGATAGGTGATTGGAAGTTTAAAATCCTATGTTCAAACCGATGCTGATGGTTTTTGCCTGCGGCGGTGTATAGAAGTCGTGACCGAGATTTATATTACCGGTATAGGTAGCATTGACCTCTGGATCGTATCCAACATAATCCGTGAGTGTCAGCAGGTTCAGCGCCGCGATGTAAATGCGCGCATTGTCGATCCTCCACCTGCTCAATACCCTCTTGGGAACATTGTACCCGAAGTTCACGCTCTTGATCCTGAAGTAAGAACCATCCTGTACCCAACGCGAAGACCTGCCTGCGCCATTGCCTGCATACAACCTGGGCTGGGGAACATTGGTAATATCACCGGGATTTCTCCAGTACGCCATCTGGTCTACCGTCTGGTTGTCGAAATAATCTCCGTTCACCGATTGGAAGAATCCTGCGATGTTATAGAGGTCTCCACCTTTTACGAACTGGCATTGAATATCCAGGTCGAATCCTTTATAATTAAAGCGGCTGTTGAAGCCTCCGTAAAAATCAGGATTGGGATCGCCCAGGATGGTATCCACTGCCTGGCTGTACGATGCGGTAGTGGTTTTATCGGCCCTGTAATACAATGCATCACCATTCGCGGGGTCAACGCCTGCATACATCTTACCCCAGAACTGTCCGAAAGGATGTCCCACTGCAAGCCTGCCGAGCGTGCGCTGTGCGGGTTGAACAGGAGAAACCAGTTCGGTGATCTCATTGCGGTAAGTTGAAAGGTTTGCCGAGACACTCCAACCGAACTCGCCGCGGAGTATGGCTGCGTTCACTACAAACTCCCAACCATTGTTCTGTAACGCACCGATGTTCTTGGTTACGGTTGTAAATCCAAGCACGCCGGGTATGGGAGCGTCCAGCAACAGTGCGGTGGTCTTCTTCCTGAAATAATCTATTTCACCGGTGATGCGGTTGTCCATGAAACCGAAGTCGATACCGAAGTCGAGCTGGTTTGTTTTTTCCCAGGTCAGGTTCGGAACGCCTATGCGCGTAGTAATGAGGCCGGGAATATTTGCATAGTCCGTTGCGCTCATTAGGCTGCGCCATGCATAGTTATTTATTTCAGCATTACCTGTTAAACCATAACTAGCGCGGAGTTTCAGGAAGCTGAAGAAGTTCGAATTGTTCAAAAAGCTTTCTTCGCTTACGATCCATCCTATGGATGCCGCGGGGAAAGAACCGTACTTGGTAGTGGTACCGAAGCGTGATGATCCATCGACCCTGAAACTGGCGCCTAAGAGGTATTTATCATCCAGTTTATAGTTCAACCTTGCGAAGTAAGATGCAAATGCAAATTCATCTGCCGATGAGTTGGCGTCCTGTATATCGGTTGCGCTGGCCAGCTTGGTGAACTTGTTGCTGGGGAAACCGATGCCGGTCGCATCCACATCGGTGGTTATGCCTTTCTGGTATTCGATACCGGCCACACCATCGATGTTATGCCTGGTGCCGAACGATTTGTTTAAATTCAGTGTATTGGTATACGTTACCTTGCTGGAAGTTACCTGTCCGTTGTAGGCGGAACCACCGGGGGCACCATCGAGCGTTTCGCGGCCCAGGTATTCTTCTTCCTGCAGGTTCAACCAGTCTAAACCGATCTGGCTTCTGAAGTACAGGTAAGGCAAAATGCGGAATTCACCGAACACGTTGCTGAGCGACCTGTAAGAAGTTGCTTCCCTTGATGCATGCTCATGATCGATAAGGTAACTATAATATAAAGTATTGGGATTGGGCGAACCATCGGGAAGGTACATGGCATGCAGTGGGGGCAGCGCATTTATCTGCAGCGGGTTGGTGAAGTTGTTGTCGGCCGAAATACGGTTGTTCTCGCTCCTCGCCAATGAGAGGTTCACACCTACTCTGAACCTGTTATTGATGGTATGGTCGATATTGATACGGCCATTTGCACGCGTAAGCCTGTTATCTATGATGATACCTTTCTGATCGTTCCAGGAGGCGCTGAGCAAAAACCGGGTGCGCGCATCGCCGCCGGTGAGTGAGAAATTATATTGTCTTACGTAGCCGCTCTGGAAAGCTTTGTCGGCCCAGTTGGAGTTGTTGTCGCTGTTCCAGTCGAGGGTTCCTGATTCTGCTTCAAATTCATCAGCGGCAACATAGCCTTCGTTTTCAGCAGCTGCAGTAAACAGCTCTTTGTATTGAGCGGCATTCAGGAATTTTTGTTTTTTGGTAGGCTCGCTCCAGCCTGTAGCAATGCCGAAGTTGGCCCTGGTCCTTCCTACTTTACCAGATTTGGTAGTTACCAGGATTACGCCGTTGGAGGCCCTGGAACCATAGATGGCCGAAGACGCGGCGTCCTTTAATACCTCTATGGACTCGATATCGTCCGGGTTCAGCATAGCCAGCGGGTTGTCCGGTTCTGTATAGCTGCCGAGGGCTTCCGTAGTAACGGGAACACCATCGATCACTATAAACGGCTGGGTACTGGCGGTGATGGACGAAATACCCCTTACGCGGATCTGGAGGCCCTGCCCCAGCTTGCCGCTTCCAGAGTTGATGAACACGCCTGCTGCCCTCCCTTGTAAAGCGGATTCAAAGGTGGGCAGGGGAAGATTGGCGAAATCACGGTTGCTTACTTTGGCAATGGAGGAGGTTACGTCGCGCTTGATCTTGGTACCATAACCCACTACTATCACTTCTGACAGGGAGCGGTCGCCTTGCTTTAGGCTAATGGTCATTGACCCATCGGTGATCCGCACCTCCTGGTCTGTATAACCGACATAACTAAAGATGAGCGTTGTAACTTCCGCAGGAATTGACAAGCGAAAACTGCCGTCAACCTGGCTGATGGTGCTAGCAGTTGCGTTTTTTGCTTTGATGGTCACACCGGCGAGGGGCGTATTGTCCCTTGAATCAACAATTTTACCCGTAACTTCTTTGTTTTGAGCAAGTAGTGTGTGCCAGGAAAGCACGGTTAGGCATAGGAGGATGCCCTTTAGTTTTCTCATTTGAATGAATTTTAGAAGGTTTCTGGCGTAAAAATAGGAAATGTTAAACTGTTAAAAAAAGACAAAAAAGCCATGCAGTAAGCTGCATGGCTGGATAACGTGCGGTTGACCGTATTAGTATTCTTTTAATCTCTGTCGCGGCCGCCGAGGAAGATCAATATATATTGTACCAGGGTAACAATGGAAGCCAGGGCTGCTACCACGTAGGTCATGGCTGCCCACTTAAGGGCGTCCTTTGCCTTTGGGTACTCCTGTTGGTTGGTTACATTGGTAGTATTCAACCATGCGAGGGCCCGTTTGCTGGCGTCGAACTCGACGGGGAGGGTAATAACCGAAAACACGGTTACCACACCGAACAATATAATACCACCGAGCAGGAGCTGCGGGAACGTATTAATTAATAGTACGCCGGCCAGCAGGATCCATTGTACCAGGCTGGCGCTGACCTGCACTACCGGAACCAGCCGGCTGCGCAGCATGAGCCAGGAGTAGGCGGTGGCGTGCTGTACGGCATGGCCACATTCGTGGGCGGCTACGGCCGCGGCCGCCACGGAATTGCCCTGGTAAACTTCCGGGCTCAGGTTAACGGTTTTGGTGAGGGGGTTATAGTGGTCCGACAGGAACCCCTCAACGGACACTACTTTTACGTCGTAAATGCCGTTTTCCCGGAGCATGCGCTCAGCCACCTCTTTACCGGTGAGACCGCTCCGGAGGAGTATCTTCCCATAGGATTTAAACTTGCTTTTTAAGATCCCGGAAACCAGCAAACTGATGCCCAGGAAAATGAGAGAAACCAACATGATAGAAGGTGTCATTTTTTTCTGCTTTATTTATTTTATATCAAATGAAAAACCAATTATTAAAGTGGCATTTCTGCCATTAAAAGAACGCTGTTTTGTCACCTTTGTAACAGCCGTTTATGTAGCGCTGACAAAATTACTGAAACCATGTGTCGCCGCCAACACCGCAATATAATCGATTAACAATCAATAAATTGTTATAATTTTCCGGATGCTATCTAACGGCTTGTTATAATCGCTAAAAGTTATTCACAGCAACAAAAATTTATTTTGTTATGTGGCGCTAATTTGTAATTTAGTGCAAGAATTTAATGGGTTAGTAAGTAAGGGGTCAGCAGTCTTGCTGGCCCTTTTACTTTGCGCAAATTTGCACCTGTTTCGCGTAAAATTTCTCTTCATTATAACTGCTCTCAACTCCCGTACCTTCGGGACTCATCCCATTATTTTAATTCAAATTTCTGATGAAGTCAGCAATCAAGACTGCATTCTTTTGTTCCAACTGCGGCTATGAATCACCCAAGTGGTCCGGCAAGTGCCCTTCATGCGATCAATGGAATACGTTGGTAGAAGAAGTGATCGTAAAAGATAACAGGTTAAAGGAAAGCACCTGGAAAGATGCGGCGGACGAAAAACTTTCAGGAAAGACCGTTGCACTGAATGAAATAACTAGCGGCGAAGACCGAAGGCTGCAAACCAAAGATACGGAACTGAACCGCGTGCTGGGTGGTGGCATTGTTCCGGGCAGCATCGTGCTGGTAGCAGGCGAACCTGGAATAGGCAAATCAACTTTGTTCCTGCAAATTGGTTTGGCGCTGAGCAACATCACCACCTTATACGTCAGCGGAGAAGAAAGTGAACAGCAAATTAAAATGCGGGCTGATCGCTTAAAACTGCACAACTCAAATTTTTACCTGCTTACCGAAACACTTACTCAGACCATTTTCCAGGAAATAAAAAAACTGAAGCCGCAACTAGTGATCGTGGATTCCATTCAAACACTGCAATCGCCCTATATCGAATCATCGCCCGGCAGCGTGTCGCAAATAAGGGAATGCGCCGCCGAGTTCCAGCGCTTTGCCAAGGACACGCACATACCGGTGTTCCTCATCGGCCATATTACCAAGGATGGAAACATAGCGGGACCTAAAATACTGGAACACATGGTAGACACTGTCCTTCAATTTGAAGGCGACCGCCATTATGCGTACCGCATCCTGCGCACATTGAAGAACCGTTTTGGCAGCGCCTCGGAATTGGGCATTTATGAAATGACCGACAGCGGTATGCGCACTGTTACCAACCCGAGTGAAATACTTATCACGCAAAAAGAAGACCAGTTAAGCGGCGTAGCGATCGCCGCTACCATAGAAGGCATGCGGCCCTTGCTGATTGAAGTACAGGCATTGGTTACACAATCAGTATATGGAACGCCGCAGCGCACAGTAAGCGGCTTTGACCTGAGGCGGTTGCAACTGTTATTGGCAGTGCTGGAAAAGCGCGGCGGATTTCATTTCGGCGTTAAAGATGTGTTCCTGAACATCGCCGGCGGATTGAAGGTAGAAGATCCATCCATTGACCTGGCATTGATGGCGGCCTTGCTGAGCTCTTATGAAGATATTCCGCTTCCTTATCATACCTGTTTTGCGGGCGAGGTTGGACTAAGCGGCGAGATACGCGCCGTGAACCGTATTGAACAACGCATAGCCGAAGCCGAAAAACTGGGATTTGAAAAAATCATTGTTTCAAGATATAATCAAAAAGGCCTTACCAATCAAAAGCCCGGCATAGAAGTAATTACCATGGGAAGGGTTGATGAATTGTACCGATACCTGTTTGCATGAGATCAATTGAATATATCGGGCGGTCGCTTTCGCATTTATTTTTTCCGCAGGTTTGTTTCGGTTGCGGCAGCGACCTGGTATTGCGGCAACAACTGCTTTGCCTGCAATGCGTGCACCAACTGCCTTACACGGGTTTTCAATTGCGTGCAAACAATCCCGTTGAAAAAATATTCTGGGGAAGGTTGCGCATCGAGCAGGCTGCCGCGGTGTTTTATCTTACCAAGGATTCTGTGCTGGAAAATTTGTTGTACCAGCTTAAATACAAGGGTAACAAAGAAACCGGTTTGTATTGCGGCCGCATCATGGGCGAGGCGCTCAGGCACACGCCATTTACCGAAGCCGATGCATTGGTACCCCTTCCATTGTTTGCCGAAAAGGAAAGAAAGCGCGGTTACAACCAGGCGGCGCTGTTGTGCGAAGGCATGGCCGCGGCAATGCACAAGCCCGTTTGGAAAAATACCGTACAAAGAGTTACCGGCACCCAAACCCAAACACGCAAGAACCGCGTACAAAGATGGGAGAACATGCAGGGCCGGTTTATGGTAAGCGATGCAGCTAAAATTACGGGGAAGCATGTCTTATTGGTCGATGATGTAATTACCACAGGCGCCACGCTTGAAGCCTGCGGCACCGAGTTAGTGGCCGCGGGGGCAAGGGTGAGTTTGGCAACGTTGGGGTATGCGGCAACGGGGAATGTTTGAAGTTGCCGGCTGCTAAGGCTCGTTTATTGATCCGCGTATTTCTTTATACTTTTGAATACCGATGAGACCATTTCTTGCACTATTACTGTTTACCGTATGCGCGCTTGCAGCCTGCAAGAAGGATTCATTCATCACCAGCCCCGATGCGCAGCTGCGCACTTCTGAAGAGAAAATCACTTTCGATACTGTCTTTACCTCAGTTGGCTCAGTTACAAAATTTTTCAGGATATATAACAGCAACGATCAAAAGCTGCGCATCAGCTCAGTAAAGCTGGCGGGCGGAGCGTCGTCCGCATTCAAGATCAACGCCGATGGATTTAAAGGCCCCGAGATAAACAACCTGGAAATGGAAGCAGGCGACAGCATGTATGTTTTTGTTTCGGTGCGCATCGATCCCGCCGGCGGCACGCTGCCATTTGTGGTGCAGGACAGCATCAGCATTACCTACAACGGCAAAACGGATTGGGTGCAACTGGAGGCCTGGGGACAAAACGCAAATTTCCTGCGCGGCAGAAAACTTACCGGCAACGTGGTATGGGACAACCGGCTGCCCTTTGTGATACTGGATGGATTGCTGATAGATACCACCGCCACGCTTACGATTGAAAAGGGAACAAAAGTATACCTGCATGCAGACGCACCATTTATAGTGGATGGCACATTAAAAGTAATGGGCGAGCATTTCGACAGCACGCGGGTGCAGTTTACGGGCGACCGCCTGGACGAACCTTATAAAAGTTTTCCGGGAAGCTGGCCTGGCATTTATTTCAGGGGCAGCAGCCGCAACAGTGAATTGAACTTCGTGACCATTGCCAACGCATTCCAGGGAGTGGTGGTAGAGAAGCCTTCGATAAATACAAATCCCAAACTGGTATTGAACGGCTGCATCATCGACAATGTATATGATGTGGGCATACTTGGGTTGCAAACCAGCATAGAAGCCAGGAATTGCGTGGTGAGCAATTGCGGCAAGAACATCATACTGGCATACGGCGGCAATTATAATTTCAATCATTGCACGGTTGCCGCATTTTCGAATTCATATATTTTACACAAGGAGCCGGTGCTGCAGGTGACCAATTTTGTAAAGGAGGGAACGGGCTTTTTAACGGCAGACCTTACGGCGGTATTCCGCAATTCCATTTTTTGGGGAGAGGGAGGCAGCGTAGACGATGAAGTATTCGTAGGTAAACAAGGGAACACTGCTTTTGACGTGAGCTTTGCCAATTGCCTGTGGAGGGTAACGAATGTTCCGGCCAACACTACACGCACCAATATTTTAAGTAATGTTGATCCAAGGTTCGATACGGTAGACAATCAAAAGCGGTTGTACAATTTCAGGCTGCAGACAGGATCGCCTGCTATCAATGCGGGAATGATCACCAGCGTGTTAACGGATATCACAGGAAAGCCGCGTACCGGCTCACCGGATTTGGGGGCATACGAACATTAGAACGGCAAGTAATTTCGGCGTGAAAACTATTTTACAGAACTTTGATCTTTCATTTTTAAAGCATGCATTATGTTCAAGGTATTACTGGTGTCGATATTGGTGATGATGGCGCCTCCGGCAAAAAATATTTACGATTTCAAAGTAAAGGCGCTCGATGGAAGTGAGATTAAATTCTCCAAATACAAAGGAAAAAAATTACTGATAGTAAATACCGCTTCCAAGTGCGGGTACACTCCGCAATACGCCGAGCTACAGCAATTGTACGATACTTACAAAGACAAGCTCGTGATAGTGGGCTTCCCCGCCAATAACTTCGGGCAGCAGGAACCCGGCAGCAGCCTCGAGATCGCTGAATTCTGCCAAAAGAATTACGGTGTTACCTTCCCCATGGCAGACAAGGTTTCTGTAGCAGGCGACGACATCCATCCATTATTTAAATACCTTACAGAAGAAGGGAAAAAGATCGGCGCCGAAGAACCCATCATCAAATGGAACTTCACCAAGTTCCTGATCGATGAAAAGGGCAAGCTGGTAGGCGTGTTCAGGAGCAAGGTAAAGCCCATGGACGAGGCCATTACGAAGCACCTGAACTGATGGGTTCCTGCCACAATGACGAACCGTCTTAGATTCGTCTTAGATTCGTCTAAGGTTCGTCTATCCTTCGTTTGCGGTTTTCATAAGGTTTTTGACAGCCTGTCATTAGTTTAGCCTATGCATTTTAAAGACATTATTGGCCAGCAGGAAGTAAAGCAACACCTGGCTGAAATGGTAGCGCACAACCGTTTGAGCCATGCCCTGCTTTTTTTAGGAAAGGAAGGATCGGGAGCTTTGCCGCTGGCCATAGCGTTTGCTCAATACATTGTAAGCCTGCCAGGCAGCAAGGCCCCCGTGATGGATTTGTTCGGCAGCCTGTCCGAGCCTGAAGCCCCGGCGTTTGTGCATCCCGACCAGGCCAACACGCTGCCTTCGTTTGCGAGGGCCAATGACCTGATACACCCCGACCTTCATTTTTCTTATCCTGTTATTCCAAAAAAATCGGGCGATAAACCGATCAGTACGGATTATATAGCCGAGTGGAGGGAGTTCACCAGGCTGCATCCCTATGGGAATATTTACGACTGGCTGCAGTTTATCGGGGCCGAAAACAAGCAGGGCAATATTACCGCGCATGAATGCGCGGACATTATCCGTAAACTTAGCCTGAAGACCTTTGAAAGCGAGTATAAGGTTTTGCTGATGTGGATGCCAGAATACCTGGGCAATGAGGGCAACAAGTTGCTGAAGCTGATAGAGGAGCCGCCGGCCAACACCTTGTTTATACTGGTTGCCGAAAACGAATCGCAGATCCTGCCCACCATTCTTTCGCGGACGCAGTTGGTAAAAATACCGGCGCTTGGTACAGATGAAATCGCGGAGGCCTTAGTAAAGCGGGCAAACCTTTCGCCGGAACAGGCCAGGCAAACAGCGGCGGTGAGCGAGGGCAATTATCGCGAAGCGATCTTATTATTGCAACATGCGGAGGAAGACTGGCAGGGAATGCTGAGGGGCTGGCTCAATGCGATCCTTAAAACAGGACCGGCCGCCCAGGTAAAATGGGTGGACGATACCAGCAAGCTGGGGCGTGAGCGACAGAAGCAGTTTTTAAGGTATTTTAATCACCTGCTGGAGCAGGCCATCCGGCTGCAGGCCATGGGTGAGCACAATTTGGCCCTGCCCGGCAATGAAAGGGATTTTGCGGACCGGCTGAACAAGATAGCTACGGTGGAGCAGCAGCAGGCCATGATACAGGAACTGGACAATGCCATTTATTATATCGAGCGGAATGCCAATGCCAAGCTGTTGTTTCATGCGCTGACCATTAAGCTTTACCATATTATAGCGCATAACGAGGTGATCGTGGTGTCGTGACTGGCCGCTGCCTATTGTATTTCAATTGAGAAGCTTATATTTGTAGGTCAGCAGTCCTGGCCAGGGCCCGGGCAGCTGCAAGGAGATGAATGGAATTGTGCCGGATAGCGAGTACTAAGGAACTTGTGTTAATAAATAATAGATAATTACATCGCTATACTTCCGTGTTGCTGGCAACTTAAACGTTTGCATGCTATAAAGCGGATTGACCGCCAATGCTAAACGTATATAAGATTGCAACCTTCCAACAGTTTGCCAGGAAGGCTTTACAGCAGGTGCCGCGCATATTCCACCACTCCCTTTAACAACATTATTGTTTAATAACTGTTTTATATCATGGGATGTAGCGGATGTGAAACTGCCGGCGGTAAGGTGGCGGGATGTAAAAGCAACGGTGGTTGCAGCAGCGGCGGTTGCAACCGGATGAATGTTCACGATTGGTTATCTAATTTTCCATTTGCCGACATGGATACTGCGTGCAGGGTTGTGGAGGTGAGCTTTAATAACGGCAGCAGAAAAGATTTCTTCAAAAACACCACGGTCCATTTATTTGAGAAAGGCGACCTCATTTCAGTTGAGGGTGTAAGCGGCTTTGACGTAGGCACGGTATCTCTTACCGGAGAACTAACAAGGCTTCAATTAAAAAAGAAAGGCATCAAGGAAAACGACCCGGAAATGAAGCGGGTATTGCGGAGGGCTACTGACCGCGACCTGGAAATAATGGCGCAGCAGAAGGCTCGGGAAAAGGAAGCGCTCATCAGGAGCCGGGCCATTACCCGACAGTTGGGGTTGAACATGAAGATGAGCGAGGTAGAGATACAAGCCGATGGACGCAAGGCCACCTTCTTTTACATAGCCGACGACCGGGTGGACTTCCGGGAATTGATCAAGATACTGGCCAAGGAGTTTCACGTAAAAGTGGAAATGCGGCAGATTGGCGCCCGGCAGGAAGCCGGCAAGGTAGGAGGCATTGGCAGTTGCGGCCGCGAGCTATGCTGCAGCACCTGGCTGAGCGATTTTAAATCGGTGAACACCACGGCAGCGCGGTACCAAAACTTATCCATCAATCAAAGCAAACTGAGTGGCCAGTGCGGGCGCTTGAAATGCTGCCTGAACTACGAGTTGGACACCTACCTGGACGCACTTCAATTTTTTCCGGATAATGCAGATACCATCAAGGTAAGCAAGGGCACAGCCTTTCTTATCAAGAAAGATATTTTCAAGAACCTGCTTTGGTATACGCTGCCCGACAGCAATAAACAATACCCTCTTACCATTGAACGGGTTAAAAAAATACAGCAGCTGAATGCGCAGGGTGTTGTACCCGAGGAACTGGAAGCAGTGGATGTTACCACAGCGCGGCCTAAGGAAGTAGAGCCGGAGTTTGTGGATGTGGTTGGGCAAATAAGCCTGCGCAGCCTGGAGAAAACTGAGCGCCGCCGCAAGCCGAAGCCCCAGCAACAGCAGCAAAGGGGACCGCAGCAAGCGCAGGGTAAGCCACAGCAGCAACAGCAGCAGCAACAACAACAAAAACCATCGCAAGGGCAACAGCAGCAAAGGCCACCACAGCAACAGCCGCCACGCGGTAATAATCAGGGAAGTGGTCAGCGCCCACCGAAGAAAAAATGATTGTAATTTTAGCACAGATTAAAAAACTGATTTGGGATTACACAGATATGAAGCATCTGATGCGAGCTTCTAATAACCGGCTTAGCCGTTTGAATATGTGAAATCCTTCAATCTCTTTTCAAATCTGTGCTTTCGTTTTACCCTATTCCATTTTATTTGATAACCGGCAGTTATCGGCGCCCGACAATACCCTTCAAATATTTATTTTAGCAAGACGATTACATCGTCCTCATGAAGTTTGTTTACATTCTTTCTTTATTCATGGCATTATGGGGATTCCTTGCCCAGGGCTGCATGAGCTTCCGCATTTCCGATGAAATGGCAAAACAGCATTTCAAGGAAAGAGGCATGGAGCTCGGCATTCATTCCATTAAAATAGATACCCGCACCATTCATTACGCCAGCGCGGGCGACAGCTTGCTGCCTACACTTGTATTCATACACGGCACGCCCGGGAGCTGGAACGCATTCATGCAATACATGCAGGATACCGACCTGCTGAAGCAATTCCGCATTGTTTCCGTGGACAGACCAGGATTCGGTTATAGTGATTTTGGAAAAGTAATGAACCTATCGGCCCAGGCGGACATATTGAATTCATGGATGCAAAAGATCAATAATGGCAAGCCGGTGTACCTGGTAGGACATTCATTGGGCGGCCCCTTGATCATTAAAATGGCGGCAGACAAGCCCGGCATGTACAAAAGCCTGGTGGTCATTTCAGGCTCCATCGATCCCGATGAAGAAAAAGCAGAAAAATGGAGGGTAATATTTTTCAAATCACCCTTAAACTATTTTCTTCCCGGCGCCTTCCGGCCATCGAACCAGGAACTATGGTATTTGAAACAGGACCTTCGCGACCTGAAAGCCGATTACAGTAAAGTGAACATACCGGTTTACTTCATTCACGGTGATAACGATACCTGGGTGCCGCCCGGGAATGTTGCCTTCGGAAAAAAAATGCTGGTGAATGCCGCCGAGGTAGGTGAGCTGATGCTATCCAAAGGAAGTCATTTTATTCCCTGGACGCACTATAATGAGATCAAGGATGTGCTGCTTCGGTTGAGTGATTGAGCCTACCACCCGTCGCCATCCAGTGTATTTCCTATCCCACCCAAAATGCTTCCCTCTTCCTTGCGGTTAAAGGTGCCATATGACAATATCCTGCTTGCCAGCCTGCTGATGGGAAGGCTTTGTATCCAAACCTTGCCGGGGCCGCGGAGCGTTGCAAAGAACAATCCTTCTCCACCGAACAAAGTATTCTTAATACCGCCTACAAATTGTATGTCGAAGTCGATGGTTTGGGTATAGGCCACCACGCAACCTGTATCGATCTTGACCACTTCGCCGGGTTGCAATTCCCGTTCGAACACATGACCACCCGCATGGATGAATGCCATTCCATCGCCCTCCAGCTTTTGCATGATAAATCCTTCGCCGCCGAACAGTCCCGTACCCAATCTCCTTTGCAGTGCAATGCCTACATTAACGCCTTTGGCCGCGCATAGGAACGCATCTTTCTGGCAGATGAGCCTTCCCCCCAGCAGGTGCAGGTCCATGGGAATGATCTTGCCGGGATAGGGCGAGGCAAAGCTCACGCGCCTCTTGCCAGGGCTTGTATTGGTAAAGGCGGTCATGAACAGGCTTTCACCGGTGAGCACGCGTTTGCCGGCGGACATCAGCTTGCCGAAAAATCCTTTTTCCTGTCCGCTGCCGTCACCAAATATGGTTTGCATCTGCACGCCATCGTCCATGAGCATAAAGCTGCCGGATTCAGCAATAGCGGTTTCACTGGGGTCCAGCTCCACCTCTACATATTGCATTTCTTCACCAACTATCCGGTAGTCTATTTCGTGGTTGGTTCTCATTTTTGCTGTTTTTTTATGAAGATAGCAAGAAAGGCTTCGGCTTATCGTCCAAAATGATAAAAGGTTTGGCCTGCGTGGCAGAAAGCCTTAATTTTTCACCCCGCTAAAAAAATCAAACTACACATTATGAAAAGAAAACTACTGTTATTGGCCTGCCTGGTTAGCATTGCAACGGCGCAAGTGATGGCCCAGGCCAAGCTGGTGGAGAAGGTCACCCGCCAGGGCAATGAACTGGTGATACCGTATGAGAAATATGTTTTGCCCAATGGTCTTACGATAGTGGTGCACGAAGACCATAGCGATCCCGTTGTGCATGTAGACGTTACGTACCACGTTGGATCGGCACGCGAGGAGATCGGCAAATCAGGTTTTGCGCACTTCTTCGAGCACATGATGTTCCAGGGAAGCGATCATGTGAAGGACGAGGAGCATTTTAAGATCGTTACAGAATCCGGCGGAACGCTGAACGGTTCTACTAACCGCGACCGCACCAATTACTACCAGACAGTTCCCGCCAACCAATTGGAAAAAATGTTGTGGCTGGAAGCAGACCGCATGGGCTTTTTGCTGGATGCGGTTACACAAAGAAAATTCGAGATACAGCGCTCTACCGTTAAGAATGAAAGAGGACAGAATTACGATAATCGCCCGTACGGACTGGCCGGCGAAACCGCTGCCCGCAACCTGTACAATTACGGTCATCCTTACTCGTGGCTCACGATCGGTTATGTAGAAGACCTGAACCGCGTTGACGTGAACGACCTGAAAAATTTCTTCCTGCGCTGGTATGGTCCCAACAACGCTACCATCACTATTGGCGGCGATGTGAAGACCGCTGATGTAGTGAAGCTGGTAGACAAATATTTCGGTTCCATTCCAAGAGGCCCTGAAGTAAAAAGCGTAGTGGTGCCTCCGGCTGTGCTGGACAAGGACAGGTATGTATCTTATGTTGACAATTACGCCCGCCTGCCACTGCTAACCATGACCTATCCTACCGTCCCGAATTATCATAAGGACATGGCCGCTCTCGGTTGCCTGGCACAAGTGCTGGGACAAGGCAACAGCTCCCTGTTCTATCAAACCATGGTAAAGACCCAGCAGGCATTGCAGGCATCGGCCAGCAGCCAGTTGTCGGAGCTTGCGGGCGAATTTACCTTCCGTGTTACACCATTCCGCGGGAAATCGCTGGCCGATATGGAAAAGCTGGTAAGGGCGGCGCTCGATTCTTTTGAAAAGAGGGGTGTTACCGACGAAGACATTGCGAAATTCCGTGGCGCGGTAGAAGCGCAATACATCAATGGACTGCAAAGCGTATCCGGCAAGGTATCGCAGCTTGCAGCGTTCCAAACTTTCACCGGCAATCCCAATAAGATCGGTGAGCTCCTTAAAATGTACACCACTGTTACCAAGGAAGACGTGATGCGCGTGTACAATCAATACATCAAGGGCAAGCATTGCGTTGTGCTGAGCGTGTTGACCAAGGGACAGGAAA
The DNA here is from genome assembly GCA_035628135.1 of Chitinophagaceae bacterium. Taxonomy (GTDB): domain Bacteria; phylum Bacteroidota; class Bacteroidia; order Chitinophagales; family Chitinophagaceae; genus DASPKM01. The sequence goes on from DASPKM010000010.1 coordinate 381,445, forward strand.
ACCTGGTGGCCGCCGCCGATAATTACAAAGTAGATTCCAGCAAATACGTTGCGCCTGATTACGGTTATACGGGACTGAAATATGTAAAGCCAAAAGATAATTTCGCTCGCAACAAAATACCAGGCAACGGACCGAACCCTGTTGTAAAGGTCCCTCCTTTCTGGACCAAGACCTTAGCGAATGGCATTAAGACCATTGGTACTCAAAACAATGAAGTACCGGTAGTAACCTTAACGCTTTCTATTCCCGGCGGGCATTTGCTGCAAGCCAATCAAACCTCTAAAGTTGGTTTGGCCGCAACATTCGCAGACATGATGAACGAAGACACGAAGAGCTATACGGCCGAACAATTCAATATCGAGTTGCAGAAGCTTGGAAGTTCCATCCGCGTGGGCAGTGGTACCGACGAGATTACCATTACGGTTCAATCGCTGAAGAAGAATCTCGACAAAACACTGGCTTTGCTGGAAGAGCGCCTGTTCAATCCCAATTTCACTGAATCTACTTTCAAGCGCATCCAGCGCCAGAACATCGAGCAGTTGCGCCAGGCCAAGGCACAACCTTCGTTCGTAGCCAGCAGCGTAATAGCAAAAGTGAATTATGGCGCAGACAATATCATGGCGATGGACCAAAGCGGTACCGAAACCACGCTGAACAACATTACCCTGCAGGATGTGCAGCATTATTACGATAACTACATTACATCGAACAACGCAAGGGTAGTTATTGTTGGAGATATCAAAGAGAATGAGATCGTTCCCAAGTTGGAGTTCCTGAACAAGTTGCCTGCCAGGAAAGTTGAGATGCCGCAGGTGAATACAGAGCCCAAGCCCATCGATCAATCTAAAATTTACCTGGTAGATGTTCCCAAGGCCGCGCAAACAGAATTCCGTGTTGGTTATGCAACAGGATTGAAGTACGATGCCACCGGCGAATACTACAAAGCAGGACTGATGAACTTTTCATTGGGCGGCGGCTTCAACAGCAGGCTGAACCTGAACCTGCGCGAAGACAAGGGCTGGACCTATGGCGCACGCTCGGGATTTGATGCCGATGATTATACAGGCGAATTCGAATTCAGCTCAGGCATTAAGGCCGAAGCCACCGACAGCGCGCTGTACGAAGTGGTGAAAGAATTGAAGAACTATGCCGCCAACGGCATCAGGGAAGATGAACTGGCGTTTATGAAGAGCGCCATCGGGCAGCGTGATGCATTGCGTTATGAAACCGGTACGCAAAAAGCGCAGTTCATCTCAAGAATGCTGAAGTACAATCTTCCTGCTAACTATGTGCAGACGCAGAACAAGATTTTGCAAAGCATCACCAAGAAAGAAATAGATGCATTGGCAAAGCAGTGGATCAGGCCCGATAAGCTGAACATGCTGCTGGTGGGCGACAAGGCAAGGATACTACCCGGTTTGCAGAAAATGGGATATCCTATTGTTGAATTAGATGCAGAAGGACAACCGACCCAGAAGAGAGGATTCTAAAAAAGTAAACACACAGTATAAAAGATCGTCCTTGCCGGACGATCTTTTTTATGGCGATAATAAAAGCGGCCCTTATGGGGGCCGCTCTTTCTGTCGATCTTAGCTCATCTCATGGGTATAATTATCGTCTTTTCGGCTTAAATCCTAAGTAGTGGGGCAACATAGGCTTCCTTTGTATTCCACGTCTCCAGATCCACATGATCAATACCAGCAGGAAGAATAAGGGCCCGATGACCAATGCCAGCAGGGCTACCCATTTGGTTCCATAGAACTTTGTCATGGGCCTGCGCAATCGCTCGGAAATAAGGTACATCGATGGCACCATCAGCAGCGTCATGAAGAACGCGAACATCAAACCGAAGATCAATGTCCATGAAAGCGGCCCCCAGAACACTACGCTGTCGCCACCGAAGAATATGTTGGGTTCAAAGCGCTGGAACAGCGATACCCAGTCCATGTTAAAGCCTACCGCCAATGGTAACAATCCTAACATGGTCGCCAATGCGGTGAGCAATACCGGTATGATCCTGATCTTACCAGCTTGTATGATGGCTTGTTTTGTACGCACGCCTCTCGAGCGCAATTCATCCGTAAACTCAATCAGCAGGATGGCGTTCTTGACCACGATGCCCGCCAAGCCTACTACTCCGAGCGCCACCATGATGGTGGGCATGGTCATGCCGGTGATGGCAAAGCCCAGCAACACACCTATCACACTGAAGAATATTTCGTTCAATACTATAAACGGCTTACTAAGCGAGTTGAATTGCAATACCAATATGCCAAAGATCAATCCCAGCGACATTACCAGCGCAACGCCGAGGAAGCCCAGTGTTTCCTGCTGCTCTTCCTGCTGACCGGTTTGCCTGATGGTGATGCTTGCCGGCTTGTTCTTGAAGTTGGCGATGGCGTTACCAACGGCTACGTTCACACGATTAGGATCGTATTGCTCGGGCACGTTGGAATAAATAGTGATCATACGCTTCAGGTTCTTGCGCTTCACGCCGCCGAGCGAGCTGTTGTAATCGAACTTCACCACGTTGCTGATGGGCACCTGCCGAACCTGGCCTGTATTGAAATCACGGTAAGTGATCTTGGTATTTTGAAGGTCGCTGATGTTGTTGCGCAGCGCGTCGGTATAACGCACCTGTATCTTGTATTCGTCCTCTCCTTCTTTCAGCTTGCTGGCCTCCATGCCGAACAAGGCGGTGCGCAGCTCCATGCCGATCTGGCTCGTGTTCAATCCTTCGCGCATGGCGCGTTCGCGGTCAACCGTCAACGTTAGTTCCGGCTTGGTAACGTCTACGTCCATCTTCAGCCTTTCCACGCCTTCGATGTTTACGCGTTCCAGGTAGTTCTTCAGGTCAACGGCTGTGCGGATGATCTCATCAAATTCTTCGCCTACTACTTCGATGTTAACGGGTGCGCCGGACGCAGGGCCGTTTTGCTCGCCGGCTATGCTCACTTCGGCCCCGGGAATTTCCTTGATGGTCTTTCGCAGCGAGTCTACTATCACGGAGGTTCTTTTGCCATGGCGTTTTTCATATTCCACGAATGATATCTGTATCCTTCCTAAATGCGCCTGTGTGCCGCGCTCGCCCCCAAAAGGATCGGTAGCGCCCACCGCCACGTTGGATATCACAGATTCCACGATGGGATTGTTGTCGCCTATTACCTGGAACACTTTGTCTTCCAGCCTGCGGGTAATGCTGTCCGTATGCGATGTTTTGGTACCAACCGGCATCTTCAGGTATACATATACGATATTAGGATCGCCCGTGGGGAAGAACTCGGTTTTATTGCCGCGCACTGCCAATGCCAGGATGGATATGAGGAATAAACCGAACACGCTTGCAACGAGCCATCCCGGCCTGTTACCTTTCAGAGCCCATTTCAGCGACTGCTCGTACTTGTTCATGAGACGCGGAAGGAACCTGTTCTGGAAACGATGGATCAGATCGTTGACCACATAGCGGTTGAAGATCACCAGCACCATCAGCACCAGGATGAAATTACCCAGGCCCGGCCATCCCGCCAGGTGTGCCAGCAAACCAATGATGACAAATGTCCAGAACCATTTCTTTTTAAACAATGCCTTTCTTGGTTCCTTGGGAGGATAATACTCAGGCCGCATGAATGAGGTAGCAAATACCGGGTTGATGAAAAATGCCACCACCAGGGAAGCAAATAATGTAAGAATGAGAATGGTGGGCAAATAGATCATGAACTTACCGATGATGCCCGGCCAGAACAACAGCGGGAAGAAGGGCGCCAGCGTGGTGGCCGTACCAGAGAGTACCGGCACAAACACTTCGCCAGCGGCCATCTTTGCGGCTTTTTTAATGGGTACCGCCCCGTTATTGAAAATACGGTGCGTGTTCTCTATCACCACAATGGCATCGTCCACGATAATACCCAGGCCGAACAACAGTGCAAACAGCACGATGAAGTTGAGCGTAACATTGGTACCTACGATAACGTCGGCCACCGGCATGAACATAAATGCAAGGAACACGCTTAGCGGCACGCTCAATGCCACGAAGAACGCATTGCTTACGCCCATGAAGAACATCAGTACCAGCAACACCAGGATGAACCCGATAACAATGGTATTGATCAATTCATTGAACGAGGTGCGGGTTTGCACGCTCTGGTCGCCGGTGATGCTTATTTCCAGGTCGGGCGGCAACTCGGTCCTCTTCATTTCAGCCACAATGGCCCTGATCTTGTCAGAAGTATTGATGAGGTTTTCGCCTGCGCGCTTTACTATTTGCAGCGTAACAACATTTTTACGGTTGATGCGCGAATAACTTTCCTGCTCTTTAACGGTATCGATGATCTGTGCTACATCCCTGAGATAAATGGCCTGTCCGTAAATATTCTTCACGACGATATTCTCCATATCCTTTGCGGACTCAAACTGCCCTTTTACCTGGATATTGGGTTGCATATTGCCGATCTTGATATTTCCGGCGCTCACATCCCTGTTCTCATTACCGATGGCATTGGAGATATCGTAAAACGTAAGGCCGGCGGCTTCCATCTTGTATTTGTCGACATTCACCTGTATTTCGCGCTCGGGTGCGCCGGCTATGTCGGCCTTGTTCACTTCGGGCAATTCCTCAAAGCGGTCCTGCAATTTCTCGGCATATTCTTTCAGCTTGATGCCTTCATAATGCCCGCTCACATTCACGAACATGATGGGGAAGTCTGAAAAGCTTACTTCCACTACATCGGGCTCGCTGGTGAGGTCGAGCGGAAGTTCCGTTCGCGCCTTGTCTACCGCGTCCTTCACTTTTTGCTTGGCCGCGTCTATTTTCACGTTTGCTTCAAACTCTACCAGGATGCTGCTGAAGTCCTGGATAGATGTGCTTGTGATCTTCCTGATCTTGGCCCCGGTTATGCCCTTGATCTCTTTTTCGATGGGGCGTGTAACGAGGTTCTCCATGTCTTTTGGAGAAGTACCCGCGTATACGGTAGACACATAGATCTGCGGCACTACGATGTCGGGGAACGATTCTTTTGGAAGCGAAGTGAATATGCTCAATCCCCAAAGCGTGATCGCAATGGTGGCCACGTAGGTCACCGTTGCATTGTCGATCACCCAGTTGGTGGGTTTGAATCTTTTAAAATGCTCGCCCATACTTTTCTTAATGCTCATGATTGGTCTTTTTTGATCTTATTTTACCTCTGTTGTCAGTACCTGGCCATCGTACAATCCCTGGAAACCTTCTGTTATCAGTTGCTCTCCCGGTTGAAGGCCTTGCTTGATCTCTATTCTTTCGCCATAGATCCCGCCTACAGCTACAGGCCTTTTGCGGGCAATCTTCTTCCCTTTTTCCTCCACCATTACAAATACATATTTTCCTTTTTCGTCCGTCTGGATGGTGTTGATGGGTACCACCACCACGTTGGCAGCCGCGTAATCCTTGATCTTTATGATCGCGAGTTGGTTGGGCTTAACGTTGGCGCCGCCGGGTAATTTAGCTTCGGCGGTAAAGCCCCGCGAATTAGGATTGATCAGCGTGCTGAGGCGTGAAATGTTGGTGTTGAATTGCTTGTTTACATCCGGCACTTCCACCACCACCGGGGTTCCCTTTCTAACTTGCGATATATACGCTTCCGGGATATCTACGCTTGCTTTCAGGTTGCTGGGGTTCACGATGGTGATCTCGCTGCCAGGGGCGCCGGTGAATTGGCCGCCTACTCTTGCGTTCATGGTTTCTACCACGCCACCTACCTCGGCATACACGTTGGTAAAAGATAATTGCTCAGTCAGCAATTCCAGTTGTTTTTCCATATTGGCCACGTTGTTCCTGGCGTTGATCAGCTCTACTTCGGTACCTATGTTCTGGTCCCAAAGATTTTTACGGCGCTGGTAAAGGTCCTTTGCATGGTTCAGGTTTATTTTGGCCTGCTCTATTTGCTGGCGCAGCAAGCCATCATCCAACTTCAATAGCAGCTGGCCTTTTCTCACCATATCGCCCTGCTTTACGTACACGGCCTTTATCTGCGATGATTGCATGGGCCCTACGCGGGAGCTTACGCTGTAAATGTTGTCGGTGATAATTTCCCCCTGCAGGTCGATAAAATGCTCGAAGTTTTGCGTGGTGATGGGTGTTACCGCCACCAGCTTTTCGATAACGGCCGTAGAATCGAGCAGGGCGATCTCATCCTCCAGTTTCTTAATATCGGCCGCCAGCTTGGTTTGCTGGTCCTTCAGTTGCTGCAACTGTACTTTCTTATCATTCAATTCGCCTTTCTGTTCTTTGGCGCTGCCCGAGCACGCTGCCATAGAAACTACCAGCGCCAGCGCGGCCAGCCTGTAAAGAGCATTCATGTTGGATATATTTTGCATGTTCATATTAATTCGGTTTGAGAGATTATAGTTTGCCTGTTGCTTTCAGGAAATCCACCCTGGCAATGATGGCATCGTACAAGGCGCTGTAATAATTGTTTTGTGCTATGCGCAGCTCCGTTTGCGCATTGGTGATCTCCAGGTTGGAACCAAGCCCCTGCTCATATTTCTTCTTGGTTTGCTCGTACACTTCCAGGGCCAGTTGCATGTTCTGTTGCTGGTAGTCCATGGAGGCCAGTGCGCTGCGCATGTTTACGCGAGACCGTTCCACTTCATTCTCGATGGAAAGCCTTAGACTGTCTATGTTGTTCTCGGTTTGCTGCAGTTCCAACTGGGCGCGTTTGATGCGTGCCTGCTTGGCAAAACCTTCGAAGATGGGCACCGATACTTTTACACCTACGAGCGCGGTGCTGAACCATTTTTCGTTGAAGTTGAAAAAGTTGAACTCGTTGCGCTGTGCATTTTTGCTGTAGGTACCATAGAGCGCAACGGTGGGCAACCTGCTAAGGTTGTACCTGCGCACGTTGAACTCGCCCAGCCTTTTTGCCAGTTCCATCAGTTGGTATTCCTTGCGGTCCGAGTAAGTAAAAGCGCTTTCGAGGATGCTATCCTTTAATTCGGCTTCGGACAAGGTATCGGTAAGAATGAGCTCGTGCTTCACGGGCATGCCCATCAGCATTTTCAATCCCATTAGTCCCAACTGAGTTTGGTTGTCTACCCGCACCCTTTCCGTGCGCAGGTTTGCCAGGTTCACTTCTACTTTACTTACATCGAGCTTTTCGGCAAAGCCATTTTTGAAGAGCTCGCGGGTATCGCTTAACAGTTTTTCGGTGCGTGCAATGTTGGCATCGATACTGGTCATTTGCTGCCGGCCGATAATTACCTGGTAATATATTTTGTAAATATTGGCCTTGATCATTTCCTGCGTTACTTCGGCGGTTTTTTCCGCAAAGCTGATAGCGGCCTTTCTTGCCTGCAGTCCAATGAACACCTGTCCATCGAACAACAATTGCGAAAGCGAAACGCCTGCTGAACTGGTATAACGGGTGCCGAACTGGGCCTGGATAAAACCAAAATCGCTGGGGGCCACTATGGGATTGCCGTTACCGTCCTTCACGCCTTCGTCGGTAAGCACGCCATAGGTAGCCTGCGCAATGAAGTTGGGAAAGCTTTGTACGGGTACCTTGGGATAATAGGTAACGTCGATGCTGCCGGTAACATTGGGCAGGGCCATAGCTGTTATTTCGCGGTTGGTTTGTTGTTGTATCTGGATATTGATCAGCGCATTTTTTACCACTGCGCTGTTCTTGTTTGCATAGTCTACCGCCTGTTTTATGCTGAACTCATGTTTGTCCTGTGCGGTAGCCATGCTGCAGCATACAAGGGTGAGCAGTAATACGGACCAATTACTTAGCCTTAGCGGATGTTTCATACTTACTGGCATTTTTTTCACTTTCTTGTTTATATTTTAAGATCAGCTTATGTCCTTTAAGGGAAGCAATGCCGAACAGGAAGTGGTCGAGCAATTGTTCTTCTACTTCCAGCAGGGAATGCTTGTGTTTTGAAAAGAAGTCGGGGTTAAAGGGCATCATCATGCTTTCTACGCGGAAGCGGGTGATGACGTCTACATTGAGTTCGGCGCGGTAGAGTTCTTCCGCCATGCCTTTTTCAATATTGGTTTTGACCATGGTGAACAGGAAATCGTTTTTGTGTTTCAGGAAGCGTGTAAATGCTTTATGGTGATATTTCTGCAGGTCGAACAGCACGGATGGGTTCATGTCGGTGAACATATCGCGGAGCAGTTCGCCGGCTTTGAGCACTTCGTCAACCGCGTCGCGGGCGTTGGCGCGGTATTGGAGGCAGCGGCCCTGGTTTTCGGTGATGATGCTTTCTACGATGGCGTCTATGAGCTCGTCTTTATCGGCGTAGTATTGATAAATGGTTTTTTTGCTGATGCCCAATGCGTTGGCGATGTCGTCCATGCTTACGCTGCGGATGCCATACTTCATGATCAGTTCGTGTGCGCGGCCGCTGATCCTGACTCTCGTGTCTTTATCGTTTATTGACATATCGGGCGGCAAAACTATGGAAACTTTGGTTGTTACCAAAGTTTCCCGTGATTTTTTTTGCCTCTTTATCCGACATACCTTCAGTATTTCAGGCAAACCATCGGGCCGATTGATCGCCGTGATAGCAGCTCATGTTGGAGATCCGGGGAAATTGCGGGGGAGGCGACCAGCGATCATTGTTTTAATTGCATTACCTCGCTTAATAAGGGCGGCAGCTTGTTTGCGCCAACATCGTCTGTGTAATGGCTTAAAACGCAAGAAACATAGCGCCCTCTGACTTCGGCTGTCACATAATAGACGATCAGTATATTACTTCCTCCCATGATCAGTTTGGGAACTTTGATCTTTGCTTTTCGCTTCAGGGCTTTTACCTCCTGCCCTTCGAAAACAATGTTCACTTCGGTCTCTTCCAGCACTTCACCCATTTTTCTGCTGGCGCTCAATGCCTGCTGTCCTGCAGTCATTTGCTTTGCCCGCTCCAGGCTGGAAAATTCAGACCAATTCATCTGTCCTAAGTTGGGGCATTGAACATTGCGGACGTCCATCCAATGGCATGCCGGTCCCAGGGCAATGCTGCGCCCGGCAAACGTAATAGTATCAACTTGCGGAGCGGTAAAAATGCTTGCCGGAAGTGAGTTCGTTAAAATGGCTTCATAAAACTCTTTCTCGATGCTTTTTATCCTGTCGCATAATGTAGAAAAGCCTATCACTTTTACCTTCCCTTGTACGGGCTGCGACAAATAATAAACGGACTGCGTTTTACTTTCTCCTTTGATGTCGGTTGCGGTTAGTATCTGGGCGTTCGGGAAATCGGTGTCCGTGGTAACCACCGTTTCTTTGGGAATGGAAAACCGCTTTTTTATTTTCGCAATTCCCTTTTCGTCGAGTTTAAGGTCTAATTCCTGTAGAAATATGGAATACCCTTCGGTATTGTAAAATGTTACCTCTTTGTGAACAATGCCTTGCGCATTTTGAAAAGTGGTGGATTGTGCAAGCGTGGCGGTAGCAGCCAGGGAAAAGGCGCAGATGATGAATGTCTTTAACCTCATAACTACTGCGAAATAACACATTTCCGGATGGTGAAAGAACATTTTCTTTACAAGAGGCCGCTGTCTACCTTTGCGACTCAAATACAATTTCAATGAAGCAGCACCCTTTCAAGAAACTGCTGAGTTATTTTTTACAAGGCCTGATCATCTTAGCGCCGATAGCCATTACCATTTTCGCGGTAACGGCTTTGTTCGATTTCATCGATGGCATACTGCCAAACCTCGTACACAAGCTTTTCCCGAGCGTGGTGGGCACGCATGAGGATGGGACGCCGCGGCGCATACCGGGGCTTGGCTTTGTGGTGGTGATATTGATCGTACTGGTAGTGGGTTATATGTCGTCCTTCCTCGCCGGCAGGGTGTTGAACGTAGTCGGGAGGGTGCTTGAAAAGATCCCGGGCATTAAGATCATTTATACAACCGTCAAGGATTTTTTTGAAGCATTTGCCGGCGACAAGAAGAAATTCAACAAGCCGGTACTCGTAAGCCTGCACGACAATAATGTATGGCAGATAGCTTTTATTACGCAGCAGGACCTGGATGAATTTGGCCTGCAGGAGCATATGGCGGTGTATATTCCATTTTCTTACTCAATAGCAGGACAACTTTTCTTTGTGCCGCAAAGCAAGGTGCGGCAAATAAACAATATCAGCTCTACCGAGGCCATGAAGTTCGCGATCAGCGGCGGCGTGACGCATGTTGAGGATTGAGTGGCCGGTCTCCAAACTAACAAGACGGACACAATCAATAATTATTAATTAATAATTATTAATTATTAGTATGCGGCGTATTGCAATGATGCTGGCGGCAATGCTATTGTATAAACATTGCTGCTGCTGGGGATTTTATGCGCACCGGTTGATCAATTATTACGCGGTGTTCCTGCTGCCCCCGGAGATGATGGTCCTATACAAGCCGAACATCGATTTCCTGGCAGAACATGCGGTAGACCCAGACAAGCGGCGATATGCCGTGCGCGAAGAAGGGCCGAGGCATTACATAGATATCGATAACTATGGCAGCTATCCATATCATTCGCTGCCGAGGAAATGGGAAGAGGCGGTAGAAAAGTACACGGCAGACACATTGATGGCTCATGGTACCGTGCCCTGGTGGGTCCAGCAAATGCTGGCCCGGCTTACCAGGGCGTTCGAGAACAAGGACCAACCGCGCATATTGAAGTTATCCGCCGAGATCGGCCATTACATCGGTGATGCGCATGTGCCCTTGCATGCCAGCAGCAATCACAATGGCCAGTTCACGGGACAGGAAGGCATTCATGGTTTTTGGGAATCGCGCATTCCGGAACTGCTGGCCGAAAAGGAATGGGATTTTTTTATAGGTAAGGCGGAATACATTGCTTCGCCCGGGACTTTTATCTGGAAGCGTGTGCTGGAGAGCGCCGCGGCGGCGGATACGGTTCTGAAAACAGAAAAGGCGCTGAGCAGGTCGTTCCCCGCAGACAAGCGGTTTGCGTTTGAAGAGCGGAACAATGTATTGGTAAAACAGTACTCCACTGAGTATGCGCTGGCTTACAACAGCAGCTTGAAAGACATGGTGGAGCGGCGCATGCGCCAATCAGTATTTGCGGTAGCTTGTTTTTGGTACACCGCCTGGGTAAATGCGGGGCAGCCCAATCTTAAAACATTGAACAACACCGGCTTTACGGCCGAAGACCTAAGAGCGTTCGAATGGTTGAATGCGGCCTGGCGGGAGAAGCGGTTGAAGAGCCGGGAAGATGAATGAAGTGATGGTAGTTTGTGGTTTATGGCTTGCGGTTGGTCATTAAGTTTATCTTTGCTCCGCAAACTTTTGAGCAATTGATACCAACCGCTAAAGCAGTGATCCATAATTTCAATGCAGGGCCGTCTATACTCCCGAAAGAGGTGTTTGAGCAGGCCGCCCGTGCTATTTTAGATTTCAATGAAACCGGTCTTTCGATCCTGGAGATAGGCCACCGCACCGAGTTGTTCAAATCGGTAATAGAAGAGGCCAGGACATTGGCAAAAGAACTGATGCAGCTGGATGATGCGCACGAAGTATTGTTTTTACATGGTGGCGCCACTACCCAGTTCTTCCAGGTGCCCATGAACCTGTTGGGAGAAAATGAAACGGCCGCCTACCTTGATTGCGGCATCTGGGGCAGCAAGGCCATCAAGGAAGCAAAACTCTTCGGGAAGGTAAACGTAGTGGCCAGTTCAAAGGACAAGGGTTACACGTATATCCCAAAGGGATTCTCGGTACCGGCTGAAGCCGTGTATTTTCATTATACCACCAATAATACGGTGGAGGGAACGCAGATGCATTTTGTTCCGGACACAGGCGGTGTGCCATTGGTGTCGGACATGAGCAGCGATATCTTGAGCAGGGAAATGGATTTTAATCGATTCGATTTGATCTATGCCGGTGCGCAGAAGAATATCGGGGCGGCAGGCGTAAACATGGTGGTGATCAAAAAAGATATTCTCGGTCGTGTCAGCCGGGCGCTGCCAGGTATGATGGACTACCGCCTGCATATTGAAGCGGATTCGTTGTTGAATACGCCGCCGGTATTTGCGATCTATGTGTGCATGCTTACGTTGCGATGGTTGAAGCAACAAGGTGGCGTACCTGCTATCGAAGCGGTAAACAACCGGAAGGCGCAACTGTTGTATGAAACGCTCGACAGCCTGCCTTTGTTCAGGCCGACGGTAGCAAGGGAAGACCGCAGTAAGATGAACGTGGTATTTGTGATGGACGATGAGAATATTGAAAAGGAATTCCTGCAATTGTGCAAGCAGGAAGGCATGATAGGTGTGAAGGGCCATCGTTCGGTGGGCGGGTTCCGGGTTTCGTTGTACAATGCGCTGCCGCTGGAAAGTGTGCGGTCGCTGTGCGAGTTGATGAGTCATTTTGCAAATAGAAAAGGATAAAAGAGTTGGACGTTGGATGTTGTGCGTTGAGAACTGCATGTAACGCACGGCATCCGGCAGCCACGTTCAATTTAAAGTTATTTTATGGCGATCATTGTTCCGTTCAAAGCTCTGCGTCCACAACCTCAATCCGCCAAGCAAGTAGCTTCCAAGCCTTATGATGTGCTGAACAGCGCAGAAGCGAGGAAGGAAACGCAGGGCAACCCCATCTCTTTCCTGCATATTACCAAGTCGGAAATAGACCTCCCTGACGGCATCGATGTTTATTCGAAGGACGTGTATGAAAAGGCCAAGGAAAACCTGCACGCTTTTACACAGCGCGATGTATTGTTCCGCGAAGAGAAGCCTTGTTATTACATCTACCAATTGGTGATGGGCGGGCGCAGCCAGACAGGATTGGTGTGTGGCAGCAGCGTGGACGATTACGAAAATGACGTGATCAAAAAACACGAGTTCACGCGGCCCGATAAGGAACTGGACCGCATCAACCATATAAAAACCACTGGAGCGCAAACCGGTAATGTGTTCCTGGCGTATAAAAGTGTTGGGGCTATTGACGAAGTGATCGAGAAATGGAAAAAAACGCATCATCCCGTATATGATTTCAAGGCGGCGGATGGAGTAAGCCATACCATTTGGATCGTGAACGAGGACGCCACTATTACGCTGATCACGGAGTTGTTCAAGAACCAGGTGCCGGTAACGTATATCGCGGATGGGCATCACCGCGCCGCTTCCGCGGCCAAGGTGCGTCAGGCATTGGGCGATAAGGCTACCGAGGGTTCCAATTATTTTCTGACCACGCTGTTCCCTTCTGACCAATTGCAGATCATGGATTACAACCGCGTGGTGAAGGACCTGAATGGATTATCGGAGGAAGAGTTTGTCAGCAGGTTGTCGGATGATTTTATCGTGCAACGGTCGGTGACGCCGGTATCTCCGCCTAAGCTGCACGAGTTTGGGTTGTACCTGAACAAGCAATGGTATTTACTGCAGGCGAAGGAGGGCACGTATTCCGATGACCCGATCGGTGTGCTGGACGTTACCATTTTGCAGAACAATGTGCTGGATAAATTGCTGGGCATTAAAGACCAGCGTACTGATAAAAGGATCGATTTTGTAGGGGGTATCCGTGGGCTGGGCGAATTGGAAAAGCGGGTGAACAGCGGGGAGATGGCCGTGGCATTCAGTTTGCACCCGGTGAGCATTCAGCAGTTGTTTGATATCGCGGATTCGGGGAATGTGATGCCGCCGAAATCGACCTGGTTTGAGCCTAAGCTAAGGGATGGGTTGCTGACGCATTTGATTTATGAGTAGGGGTGGTCATTGGGTCATTGAGTCATTGAGTCATTAGGTCATTGGGTCATTGGGTGGTTGCAGGGCCAAATAATTGAGGGTATCCGATGAGGGCGTAGAGGGGTTAAAAGTCTAGTATCCGGTTACATTGTTAAATTGTTGGCTATCAGCGGGCCGTTTGGCCGTATAGCCTTGTAAGAATATATCTTTATAGCATGCAAAAGCTTTCATTCGTACTTATTTGCCTGGTTTGGGCGGTGGTTGGCCTGGCGCAGGACCAGGACGTGAAAAAACTCCATGAAACCGCCCGTACTTTCCAGCAGCAGGGTGATTATGCCAATGCCGTCCTGGTATTGAACCGCGCCATGCAGCTAGAGCCGAATAACCTGGAATTGCGCAAGGACCTTGCATTTACCTATTATCTGCAGCGTGATTTTGTAAAGGCCCGCGAAGCCGCGAAGCCCCTGCCCGAGCGTCCTGATGCCGACGTACAATCGTACCAGATATTGGGCATGGTGTACAAGGCCATCGAAGAAAGAAAAGAATGCGAGAAGCTGTACAAGGCAGGCCTGAAAAAATTCCCGAACAGCGGCGTATTGTACAATGAGTACGGCGAGATGCTGTGGACCAAGCAGGATTACACTGCGATCAAATTCTGGGAAAAAGGAATTGAGGTTGACCCGAACTTTTCCGGCAATTATTACAATGCCGCCAAGCATTATTATTTCACCTACGATAAGGTATGGAGCCTGATCTATGGTGAAATATTCCTGAACCTCGAAAGTTACAGCAAGCGCACGGCCGAGATCAAGGACCTGCTGCTGGAAGGATATAAAAAACTTTTCTCCGAAGCCAATATGCTGAGCAAACAGGAAACAAAGAACCCGTTTGCAGCGGCCTTCCTGGGCACCATGGCAAAAAGTGCTTCCCAAACGCAGGCCGGCATTACGCCTGAAAGTTTGACCATTGTGAGAACGCGTTTTGTGTTGGATTGGTTCGATAAGGAGGCCGATAAATTTCCTTTCCGTTTGTTTGAATACCAGCGTCAATTGCTGAAGGAAGGCATGTTCGATGCCTACAATCAATGGATATTCGGGGCTGCGCAGAACCTGCCTGCTTTCCAGAACTGGACTACCACGCATGCCGCATCGTATAACCAGTTTACCGGGTTTCAGAAAGGACGGGTTTTTAAGCTGCCGACGAAGCAGTATTACCAGACCGTGGCTTCGAAATAATTAGAAGCTGACATCGTGACTTTGCTCCGGCGGGCGGTGTTACACCCAATCCACAGCCTGATAGATTATATTGCACAGTTCCTACCCGATATGAGCCCAAAGGTGGGTATGTAATTGAACCTGCGCAGCCAGGACGCCGCTAATCGGATTAAAAAGCTTTGCGGAACCTTTTCTACGCAGTCTTTGTTGCGTACTTAAAACGAACCCGGTTACGACAATATCTATTATATGGCTTCTGTCACTTTTTTTACGTGAATCCGGAACAATCGAATCTATAACTCCTTCTGACAAACTTCCCATTCCCTACTCAATATCCAATCCACCGCGCTACCCGGATAAACAGCCCAACGAAAGCTTCTCTTTTTAGTTTCTGCTTTTTTCTCTAATTTGAAAAAGCAAACCCCCTTATTATGGACACTCCCTCGCGAGACGAGCAATTATGGAAAATTGCCAGGAAGCGGGCAAATTTCAAGAGAAGCCTGCTGATGTATATCGTCATTAACCTGTTCTTGTGGGTTATCTGGTGGTTCAGTTCCGGCCGCGACGAAGGATGGAACGGATTTCCATGGCCCATTTGGGTAATGCTCGGCTGGGGCATCGGCATCGTTATGCAATATTTCGATGCGTACGGCCGTAACCGCGAGGACATGACGGAGCGGGAGTATAAAAAGCTTAAGGAGCGCCAGGGCAATCACTGATTTGGTAGCGCATAAGAAAATAGCACAGATTTAAGAACGGATTGCAGGATTACACGGATTTTCTTCGCCTGCTTGAAATTTTTATATTGAATATTCAATTATCATAAACCAATCTGTGTAATCCATAAATCCTTTAAAATCTGTGATAAACCGTGATGAATATGACCGAGCCTAAACGATTGTTTGACTGTGTTCAATACCACCTTGAACGCAAAACCATCCCGGATATGCTTGCGGGCAAGGAAGGTGGTCAATGGAAAACGTATAGCACGCAGGACGTTGCAGCTATCGTAGACCGGCTGTGCATGGGCCTGATGAAAATGGGCATCAATGGCGGCGATATGACCGAGGAAGGCCGCGATAAAGTGGCGGTGCTTTCGAAGAACCGTCCCGAGTGGGTGATGCTGGACCTGGCCGTTCAAAAAAGCGGGGCGCTGCTTACGCCTATTTATCCTACAGTAAGCGTCAACGACCTTGAGTTCATCCTGAACGACGCGAAAGTAAAGATCGTGTTCGTGAACGATGAGGACATTTACCATAAAGTGCTAAGCGTTAAAGGCCGGGTGCCTTCGCTGCAGGAGATCATTACTTTCGAGCATGTAAGCGGCGCGCGGCATTGGAAAGAAATTTTTGCAGACCCTACTCCCGAGTTAACTGCGCGCATGCAGCGGGCATCGGACAGGATCGGGTACGAAGACCTGGCCACCATCATTTATACATCGGGCACCACGGGCACACCGAAAGGCGTCATGCTCTCGCACCGGAATATCCTTAGCAATGTATTGGCGAGCATGCCCTGCTTTCCGCCCGGCCAGAACATGAAGGCGCTAAGCTTTCTTCCACTGAACCATATTTTCGAGCGGATGGTTACTTACCTGTACCTGTTCAACGGCACCGCGATTTATTATGCGGAAAGCCTGGAGACCATCGGCGACAACCTGCGGGAAGTGAAGCCGCACATGTTTACCACCGTGCCGCGCTTGCTGGAAAAAGTGTACGACAAGATCATGCTCAAAGGAAATGAGCTTACGGGCACGAAAAGAAAATTATTCTTCTGGGCGCACGAGCTGGCCACAAAATTCGAGATCAACAAGAGCCAGGGCGCCTGGTACAATTTCAAGCTGGCCGTTGCCAATAAGATCATTTTCAAAAAATGGCGCGAGGCGTTGGGCAATAATTTAAGATGCATCGTTACCGGCGGCGCTGCCTGCCAGGTAAGGTTGATAAGGATTTTTACCGCGGCGCAGATACCGATAATGGAGGGCTATGGTCTTACCGAAACCTCGCCCGTGATCAGCGTAAACCGCTACGATGTAAAGGACCGCATGTTCGGAACGGTTGGCCCATTGATCGATGGCGTGCAGGTGAAGATCGCCGAAGACGGTGAGATACTATGCAAAGGCCCCAACATCATGATGGGCTATTACAAGCGCGATGACCTTACCCGGGAAGTGATCGATAGTGAAGGTTGGTTCCATACGGGCGATATCGGCACATTGGTGGATGGCCGGTTCCTGAAGATCACGGACCGCAAGAAAGAATTGTTCAAGACCAGCGGCGGCAAGTACGTGGCGCCGCTGCCCATCGAAAATAAATTAAAGGAGTCCATGTATGTTGAGCAGGTGATGGTGGTGGGTTCCGAGCGCAAGTTCGTGGGCGCTTTGATCGTGCCTTCGTTCCCTAATTTGCAGGAATGGTGCAAGCAACATGGGGTGAGCAATGGATCGCCCGAGGAGATGATACGCCAGCCCAAGGTAATAGAGCTGTTCAAGGACCTGGTGGAGAGCTTTAATAAATATTTCAACCAGGTAGAGCAGATCAAGAAATTCGAATTGCTGCCCAATGAGTGGCGTGTTGATACGGGCGAGATGACGCCTAAGCTCTCGCTGAAGCGCAAGGTGGTGATGGAGAAGTATAAGGATGCGATAGAGCGGATATATAACTAGTGGTTATATCTTCCTAACGCATAATATTTCAATCATCCTTCCGTATCGTACTGCACAAACTCGCGCTTCACTGCTTTTAGCAGTGTAAAGATGTGTGCCATTTCTATCAGCATGAGTATGAAGATGGCGAGCAGGACTATCCAGGATATATCCAGCCGGGGGATGTTGTTGATGCCCTGGAACCTTTCATAATACCAGCCGGCGAGCGCCAGCCCCAGGGTCAATCCTACGATCAGGAAGGAAAGCAGCGAATAAAATATTTTGAGGTACATCACTCTCATGGAGGAATAACCGAGCTTGATATTCTCGATGATGGCGGCGGGCACTACCAGAACGAGGGAGATCCAGCTGGCATTGCGGCCAAACCAGTCTTTCAGGAAAATGTTCAGCACTAAAATGAGGACGATGGACGTAAGCGTCCACGGGAACAATAAATAGCCGGCCGGTTTGGTGCGGGCGGGAGCGACGGTGGTTGCCATGTTGGGTGTTTGTTGGTTAAAGATAATTTTCTTTACTTCAATTCCCAACCCAACATTATGACTTTCGGAGACCTGACCAGGGCGATACTGTTTGACAAGGACAATTACAAGATGTTGTACGAAGGCGTGCGCATGCTGCATGATTTTTATGCGGGCATCACGGGCATTACAGCGGTAAACAACAATGATCAGAACATTTATTTGCCTACCGGCAAGGCCATTTCGCCGGGGCAGGCTGCCAATTGCCTGCTGGATTTGCGTCGGACGGCGGTTTTTTTGCGCGGTATTTACAAGGCAATAATAAGGCTGCAGCAAGAGTTTCCCGGCCGGCAGATTGAAGTATTATATGCGGGTTGTGGCCCTTACGCCAGTTTGCTTACGCCCTTGACGACGATGTTTGTTCCGCAACAGGTAAGGTTTCATATGATGGATGTGCAGCCGGAGTCGCTGGTGGCAGTTGGGAAGTTGTATGGTCATTTGAATGCATCGGAATACCTGGGATCTATGACTTGCGCTGATGCTACTACGTACCAAATGACCCAGGATTTTGACTTAGTGATCGTGGAGGCGATGCAGTCTGCTTTGATCCGCGAGCCGCAGGTGGCCATTACATTGAATTTACTGCCGCAAATGAAGGAGAAGGCCATTTTTATTCCGCAGGAGATCAGGGTGACGGCGCAATTGCTGGATAGGGAGATGGAGATGAACGGTTATTTGGCCGAGGCGGCGGCGCCTGTGCGGATTAAGCTTGGGGACGTTTATAGGATTGGGCAGTTTAACTACGATCCGCCACAGCCGGTTTTAATTGATGTTCCTGCTTCTGTGGGTACTCATAATGAGCTGCATTTGCTGACGGAGCTAACGGTATTTGAGGATGAGGTGCTGGAGGTAAATAACTGCGGGATCACCTTGCCTTATAAGGTGGCTGCCATTGAGCCGTACTTAGGAAAACAGGTAAGGTTTGAATATGAGATTGGCGAGACGCCGGGGTTTAAGTGGGAGTTTGGAATGGGGGTGGCGGCCACTGAAAAGGTGTGATGTTTTTTGAGATGGTTTGGTGGTGTTTTAGCGGTTGTAGGTGGTTGTTTTGTTCAAACCGTTTAGCTATTTCAGGACTAGATACTGCCAAAATGTACGTTCGCTTGTCCTTCGCTTCTCCTTCGCCTGACCTTCGCTCAGGGTTGTTTGAGGAATGGGGTGGATTTTGACAAATTGGCAAGGGTGTTTGTTGGTAATGGTAGCTGCTGGTTGAGTATACTGGTTATAACACTACGGCCTCCGTTTTCTCTCCGTTTGTCGGAGAAATTAATTGGGACGGGCTCCTGGCTGCTAAACCGGCAGCGATCCAAGGCCCTGTTTGGAAAACTGGTGTTTTTGAGGGACATTTGCAGTCCTTTATTGGTTTATAATTGGTCCCGTAGTTCAATGGATAGAATAGAAGTTTCCTAAACTTTAGATACAGGTTCGATTCCTGTCGGGACTACCAAAAAATGGCAGAATCAGATAGTTGATTTTGCCCTTTTTTTGCTCAAGGATCCTTACTATCGATCCGGTTCCTTTCTTCCTCCTCTTCTTCGGCATCAAATGCCGACCGTTGGCCGCCATCCAATTGACCAGAATTCTACTATATTTAACCATGGTCAGTCGCCTGGCAATACTGTTTTCAGCCTGCATCAGTTTCTGCGCTTACGGCCTGGCACAAGTGTATCCATTTGTGAATTATACTCCCCGCGATGGTTTGGTTGGAAATAAGATAAGGTTCATAACTCAGGACAGTAAAGGGCGAATGTATTTCGGAACAACCAGTGGCTTGAGTGTTTACGATGGTTCCAGATTTATAAATTATTCCTCTGAAAATGGCCTGAAGGCAAATCTTGTTAACGGTATTGTTGAAGCAGGAGAAGATTCTATATTGGTCATCGTAAATGTCAACAAACTGCAGTATATAAAAAATGGGAAACTGCAGGACATTCCTTCCGGAAATTCCTTTTGTCCTGTGATCAATGAATTAATAAAGACAGCGGCGGGCATTAGCTACGCAATAGCTGATGATGGCTTATTTAGGTTTGAAAGAAACCGTTTTACAAAAATTGAATTAAAGGGAATCGCAACTGATAAAAACCTTTCTCATGCTACGGAGTTGGATTCTTTTCTTTTGATCAATACAGACGCTGTGAACCCTGCTTACCAGTTTCCCCGGAACTTTATTGTTTATAATTACAAAGCCGGAAAGGCATTTGATAATACGACACTTCCAGCTGTATATTCTTCTATAAGAACTCCACAGAATGAAATCCTGGTATCTACTGTGAAAGGAATTTTCAGTATCGATCTATCCTTACTGACGAAAGGTCAAATAAAATTAACCTCGCCATCAAAACATTATTCTATTCCTTCCGGTTCTATTGCTTATAAAATGTACTTCGACAAACAAAACAATCTTTGGATATCAACAAGGGAAGGCATTTTGAAGATCCAGCCTTCAGGTACACGTACATTATTTTCTGAAAAAAGCGGGCTTCCATTTCGTAATGCTTCCTGCATCTTCCAGGATCGTGAAGGGATTATGTGGTTTGGTAATGATGTATATGGCGTAGCAAAACTGGTAGATCAATCGTTGCAGTTTTATACTGAATTTAAGCCGGGTTTTTTTGTCAATAATACCTATATAGATAAACACGGCGCAGTATGGCTTTACGATCAGGCAAAAAGATGTTTGATCATGAAGGACCTTAACAAGAAGTATTATACAATAAGCCGTGAGCCGTTAGGTGATATTGTCATTGGTAAAACAAAGGCGTATGCCATCGGTGGATCTTCCATTCACCAATTAAAATTCTCAGGAGAGCGTTTTTCTGTTTCTACAATTTACACCAGGCCATTTGATGAAGAATCATTCAGCAGCCTATTGATGGATAGCGACGATAACCCAATAGCAGTAGGCAAATCTGTCAAGGCTATATTAAATGGAAAAATCATTTCAGTGCCTTTGGACTATTATGCTGACAGGGCTGTGGTTAAAAATGATCTTTTGTATGTGGCAACAAGATCAATGAGTATTTATGTTTTCAGGGTTGATCCTTCAGACACCACCAGCTATTTACAGCTTGTGAATTATTTCGATAAAAAAAATGATAATCTTGCTCCGAGATCATTGGCTATTGACGATTCAAATAATTTATGGATCGGCACCAGGTATAAAGGCTTATTATGCTTCAGTATTTTGAACGGAAAGATTGAACTGAAAAAACATTTAACTGCTAAAGATGGATTGACTGAAGATTTTATCCGTTTGCTATGCTACGACAATAGCGGCAATTTATGGGCAGCCACTCCAACAGGGTTGGACAAAATTTCATTAAACGGAGAATCAATCAGTATTGAAAATGTTACGAGGGCTTCCAATATGTACCTCGATATCCAAGGCATTGATGCTGATAAAAATGGTGTGATGTGGGTAGTGACTTCATCAGGGCTGTTAAATGTATACCCTTCTGAAACTAATAACACCAAGACCTTTCCTCAGATCATTGTTTCAAAATTTGAAGTGAACAACAGGGACACGAATCTTCTGAACAAGATTGTTCTTGAACATTATCAAAACAATCTTTCTTTTCATTTAGGAGTTCCAACATTTTTTGACGAGAAGAAAACACTTTACAGTTATAAATTGGATGAAACAGATGATGAAGGCACCTGGACAGAGCCTTCTGCCCAACCAAACATAAGTTTTTTGAATCTTTCACCGGGCAATTATAATTTAAGGGTGAAAGCAATTTTTTCTAACGGAAAATATCGTCCGACCGAAAGCAGTTATTCATTCAATATTCTCCGGCCATGGTGGCAAACGGGGTGGTTCAGAAGCTTTATTGCAGTAACAATATTGGCTTTGGTTATAATTTTCATTCGTTTATACTACCGTAATAAACTTCAGCAGCAGAGAATATCCCTCGAGAAAAAACAGGCCATAGAAAAGGAAAGGACACGTATTGCCACCGACATGCACGACGACATGGGTGCAGGGCTTTCGAGAATAAAAGTGTTAAGCGAAACCATCAAATTTGAAAGTCAAAAAGGAATTGTAAATCCTGCACACCTGCAAAAAATTTCGGACTATTCGGAAGAGATGATGGATAAGATGGGGGAGATCGTTTGGGCTTTGAATGAGAAGAATGATAGCCTTAATGATCTGTTAGGTTATACCCGGGCGTATGCTGTTGAATACTTAACAGGGCATGATATCAAATGCATTTTTGAAGGTCCTTCAGAATTGGAGAATGTTTTCGTAAGTGGAGAAGTGAGAAGAAATGTTTTTCTTTCCGTAAAGGAGATCCTCCACAACATTATTAAACATGCAGAAGCCAATGTAGTTACTATTTCCGTTTCCCATAAAAAAGAATTTTCCATCAGCATTCATGACAATGGGAAAGGAATAGATCTCAATTACTTTAGAAAATATGGAAATGGCCTTAATAATATCCGGAAACGAATGAGCGAGGTTGGAGGCAGTGCTGAGTTCAAAAATGAAAACGGTACTTCTGTGCTTTTGAAATTGTCTATATAACTTTTCTTATAGCCCCTGGTTACGATACACACCTACCTTTAAATTATGCAGCCAATCACACTTTCCATAGTTGAGGATCTTGATGAAGTGAGAGAAGGCCTTAGCCAATACCTTAGTTCAAGCGATGAGTTTCTGATTCTTGCAACATTTCAAAATGCGGAAGATGCTGCAACAAAGCTTCCTGAAATACAACCAGACATCGTTATTATGGATATCAATCTCCCGGGAATGGATGGTATCAGCTGTATCAGCGAAGTAAAACGAAAATCTCCCCGTATTCAGTTCATGATGTTCACTATATATGAAACGGATGAGAAAGTTTTTGAAGCGCTGAAAGCAGGAGCCTCAGGTTATCTGCTAAAAAAATCAAGCTTCGATGTTATTGCCAATGCTTTAAAGGAACTGAATGCCGGGGGATCTCCAATGAGTGCACACATTGCCCGCAAGCTGGTTAACGTTTTTCACCAGCAGAAAAATGAAATGGATGTTTTGTCCTCACGTGAAAATGAAATTATTCACCTGCTTGCACAAGGATTGCTTTACAAAGAGATCGCCGATAAACTTTCGATCACTACAGGCACTGTTAGCCAGCATATTCATAACATCTACGAAAAACTTCACGTTCAAAACCGCACAGAAGCCATTAACAAATTTCTCGGAAGAAAAAAACCCTGATCCTTCTCTATAACAAACCTTATATAAGTAATCTTATATTGACTTGCTTTCTCACGCCAAATAATTTTGCCCGCTGAATTGAGACTGTCTTTATCTCCATTCATACTCTACGGATTGCTGCTTTATGAATTCTGCGAGGCTATGATTCGCCGAAAATTTCCTGGTCTCTATGATACCGAATGGCACCTCCGCGGATGGGCTGTGCCTTGCCTGAACTCAAAAAAACTTAAAGAAATGAAAAGTAAACTTTACACTTACGTTGTTCTAATTTTTTCATTCCTGCAAACTTCATCTTTATTTGCAACGCCCGGCACTAGTTATGTTGTGCCAACCAATCCTTCAACAAACCTCACTTTCGGTAGTATTGAAGGCAATAGTCTTTCCTTCAGCTGGACTCCCGGCAATGGCGCCAACCGGATTGTTATAGCAAGAAAAGATAATCCTGTTACGGCCATACCTGTGAACGGAACAGATTATTTTGCCAATGGGACTTTTGGATCAGGTAATGAAATCAGTACCGGACAGTTTGTAGTATACAAAGGCAACGGCTCCACCTTTGGTATGACAGGCTTGATACCAAACAGCACGTATCATATTGCCATTTTTGAATTCAACGGCTCCGGTTTCTCTACAGAATATCTTACGGCTGCTTTTTTAAGCGGCAGCCGTGCGACCTTATCAGTACCCACAATACAAGTAAGCAACATCACCATTAGCCAGGTAACGGGAAATTCGATGCGCTTAAATTTTACTCCTGGCAATGGGGCATCAAGATTGATCCTGGCAAAAGCAAATAGCCCTGTTGATGCCAACCCCACAGACCTTGTAAGTTATTTTGCTGGCAACCAGTTTGGCAATGGCACACAAATAGGAAATGGAAATTTTGTAATTGCAATCGGAAGTAACGCTGTTACGCTTACCGGGTTGCAACCGAGTACTACTTATCATTTTGCCGCTTTTGAGTTCAACGGTAGTACAGGTCCTGTATATCTTGCTGTCAATCCAGCGCTGGCAAATCAAACTACGGCACCCCGGCCATCTGTGCCCTCGGGCAACCTTACGTTTAGCAACGTAGAAGGAAACACCCTGGCCATCAATTTCACAACGGGAAATGGCGCAAAAAGAATTGTAATTGCAAAAGCAGGAAGCCCGGTAACGGCAGTTCCGGTAGATGGAATGACCTATACGGCAAGTACGGTATTTGGCAATGGGCAGCAAATAGCTCCGGGGGAATTTGTTATGATGGATAGCTCGTTAAGTGGTATCACTCTTTCTAATTTACAACATAGCACAACTTATCATCTTGCAGTGTTTGAATATGATGGATTGGGGGCAAATACCGCCTATCTCACCAGTTCGTTTTTAGCCGGCAGCAGGTCAACCGCTGTACAACCTACAATTCAAACTTCGAATTTATCAGTGGGAGCTATTACCAATAATTCGATCACACTTAATTGGACCAGTGGAAATGGATCCGAGAGAATCATCCTGGCCAAACAGGGAAGCCCTGTCAATGCAACACCTGTCACCTATACGTCTTATTTTCCTTCCCTCTCTTTTGGCAGTGGTACACAAATTGGAACCGGGAATTATGTAGTGTATAAAGGAAGCGGGAATACAACCACTGTAACCAATCTTGCATTTAATACCACATATCATTTTACGGTCTATGAATTGAACGGCAATGCTGCACCAGTTTACTTAACCGTATCGCCCCCGGTTGCCAGCGCCACTACATCCGGTGCACCTTCAGTTCCGTCAAGTAACCCCTTTTATAATATTGTTGAAGGTAATGTGATGCAACTAGGTTGGTCGCCTGGCAATGGTACAGGGAGGATCATAATTGCAAAAGCAGGCAGTCCAGTAACAGCAGTTCCGGTAAATGGAATGACGTATTCCGGTAACACCAGTTTCGGATCAGGGTTTGTCATTGCTCCCGGGGAATTTGTAGTGTCCAATGGTAACAGCAGCAATTTGTCTTTGACAAATCTTTCTCCTGGAATTACTTATCATCTTGCTATTTTCGAATACAATGGCAGCGGCTCCACTACTACTTATCTAACTTCCAGCTTTCTTACAACAAGCAGAACCACTCTGGCTGCCCCAACTATTCAAACATCTAATCTGAGTTTCAGCAATATTATCAGCAATTCCATACAAATAAACATGACAGCTGGGAATGGAGCTAACAGGCTGGTATTGGTGAAAGCAGGAAGTCCTGTCGATGCAGTTCCCGCTGATTTTATATCCTATTTCCCTTCAACTGTTTTTGGTAATGGCGCACAAATTGGCTCAGGGAATTATGTGATCAAGGCAAATAGTCTGAACACCGTAACGTTAACAGGACTCCAACCCAATACTACCTATCATTTTGCTGCATTTGAATACAATGGCAGTTCGGGTCCTGTTTACAATAGAATTGCTATACCCACTGCCAATGCAACTACACTCCCTGCGCCTACAGTACCGGCAAGCAATGTGTCATTTTCTGTCATACAAGGCAATAGCATGCAAGTGCAATGGGTTGCCGGAAACGGAACAAAGAGACTTGTAGTGGCAAGACAAGGAAGCCCTGTTACGGCACTTCCTCTAAATGGAGTTAATTATACAGCCAATATAGCATTCGGAGCAGGGCAACAAATCTCAGCAGGACAGTATGTAGTTGGCAATACAGCGAGTACAGGAATTACAGTTACCAATTTATCCCCAGGTACCACTTACTATTTTGCGGTTTTTGAAGTTGATGGCACCGGCTCCAATACGGGATATCTAACCTCAAGTTTTGCTACGGGCAATGCTTCTACTGTATCAGCACCCACTGTGCAGACGTCTAACTTATTTTTTACCAGCATCAGTAATACTTCAATGACATTGAACTGGACGAATGGCAATGGACAAGCAAGGCTTGTAGTTGCGAGAGCAGGTTCTCCTGTCAACGCTGTGCCCGCTGATCTGACAAGCTATTTTGCATCAGGAAATATTGCATTTGCCGGTCAAATAACACCGGGTAATTACGTGGTGTCAAGCACCAACGGGTCCAGTGCAAATGTATCCGGGCTTCAGCCTAACACTACCTATCACTTTGCTGTTTATGAATTCAATGGAGGATTTGGCCCTGTATATCTTACATCATCGCCGGCAACTGGGAATGCCACTACGGTCGGTGCCCCCCAGACACAAGCCTCTAATGTTGTGGCAAACGCCGTAAATGCCGGTGCGGCGACTATTACATGGACGAATGGCAGTGGCCATAAAAGAATTGTGCTGATGAGGGCGAATGGCGCAGTGAATGAAAGTCCCGCTGATGGTATAAACTATACGCCAAATACTTTCTTTGGCTCCGGATCACAATTAGGAAATGGTAATTATGTCGTGTTCAACGGTACAGGAAATAGTGTTACCGTTACCAACCTCAATCTAACCAACACTTATCATGTTGCAGTCATTGAATACAATAATTTTGGCGGAACCACAATTCTTTATCAGACCATCAATCCGTCCACGGCTGTTGTTACCCTTAGTGCACCGCAAATACAATCGTCAAATCCCGTCTCAAATGCCGTTACACTTACTACAGCAACTATTAGTTGGTCAAATGGAAACGGTCATAAAAGAATTGTTTTGATGAGGGCTGGTTCGGCGGTCAATGCCGATCCGCTGGATAATACTTCCTATTCCCCGGATACAGTCTTCGGATCCGGGTCACAAATCGGCGCCGGCAATTACACAGTTTATAACGGAACCGGAAACAGTATAACTGTATCTAATCTGAATCTTGCCACAACTTACCATGTAGCCATTTATGAATACAATGATTTTGGAAGTTCCCTCAAACGGTATCTTACTATTAACCCGGCGAGGACGCCTGTTTCCGGACGCCCCCAGATACAGGCCGCAAATGCCGTGGTAAATATCGTAAACAATACATCCGTTATTGTTGGCTGGACCAGCGGAAGTGGTCATAAGCGCATCGTTCTGATGAAAGCTAATGGGGCCGTAAATGCACAACCAAGTGACAACACAAACTATACAGCCAACCCGTCTTTTGGCGCCGGTACACAAATTGGCATCGGCAACTATGTTGTGTACAGCGGCACAGGAAATAATGTAACGGTTACGAACCTGGTAGCCGGGACTACCTATCATATTGCTGTATTTGAATACAACGATTTCGACATTATTAATAAATTATATCTCACCCTTGACCCCGCACGAACCAGTGTGAGCCTTGGCACGTTGCCAGTACGTTTGATTGATTTCACAGCAAACCCAACTCATAAAAAAATTCACTTGAACTGGGTAACATCAGAAGAACATAATAGTTTGCGCTTCAGCATTGAAAAAAGCATAGACGGAATCAGTTTTTCCGAAATCGGAAGAGTGCCGGCAAAAGGAGAATCGAATATCCGTAGTAATTATTCCTATACTGATCATTCACCTTTCGATGGAAATAATTATTACCGGCTAAAGCAGGTAGATCGTGATGGAAACCATACTTATTCCCCCGTGAGATCTGCGAAATTCATTTCAATAACCTTGATAAGAAATGTAGTGAACCCGGTATCAGGCAAGTTAACTATTGATCTGTTCAAACAGCCTTCATTAAATGCCTACCTGGTTATTCATGATTTGAATGGCCGCGTGATGAAGAAAGAAAAAATTTCTTCTGTACATATCGAAACCGATATTTCTTTCCTTCCAAACGGCCTGTATTTGCTGGAGGTACGTGATTCAGAAAGAAGAGAACAAATTAAGTTGGTTAAAAAATAGACAGAAATGTCATCCATATGAAAAACATGCCATTCTTAGATGCATCCAATATTCATTTCCTACCCGGGGCCTGGCAATAAAGGCTCCGGGTTTTTAAAAAATCCATTAAAAATTTCAGCTGAGAAAGCATCAATCCGTTTTAAGCGAGTCCTGAATACCTGACCAGGAAACAATAACAATATGACAGAAAAAAACCAATCAAACAATTGGAAATCCGGGAGAGGAAAGTTGGGCATTCTTAAACCTTTGCTTGGGTGTTGGATTGCAACTGGTGATTCGGAAATGGGAAAAATGAAATGTACAAGAACATTTACAAAAGTGCTTGACGGAAGTTATATACAACTTACCGCGAAATGGGAGTTCCCTTCAAAAGTTTACGAAGAAATCGCCATTATAGGGTTGAACGAAAGCCAAATTTCGTTTTGGTCCTTCTCTTCGGATGGAAAAAAATCTCTCGGGAAAATTTCGGATGCAACTGACATTCATTCTCAAGCCATTTGCTTTGAAGCCCAAATGCCCGCAGGGCTTGCAAGAATGATTTATTGGCCCGATGAAAAAGATGGCTTTTGCTGGGCTGTTGAGGCGAAAAACAAAAAGGGTTGGAATAGGTTTACGGAACATCACTATAAACCGATAGAACCATCCTCAACGAGATAGTAAGAACGACAAAGTGGCCCATGTGTGAATGCCCAATCCATTATACCGGAATTTATTCGAGCACTCTCACATCGTCAAATTTTAGGTGCTAGTGTCAACGGATTAGCCGGTTGTCATTTTCTCATACAACTCCTTGAAATATAACACACCCAATTCGATATTTGTCTTATCGGGACTACTACCGCGCTAAATCAACAAAATCCAAAATTTCTTAAATGCTTGAAGCCCGCTGTACTGCAGCGGGCTTATTCCTGGATAGAAGACTGTCATCGTTTCCGAAACTGGCATACATATGCAAATGTCGTAACCTATAGAAAAAACAAACAAAGGTCGGCCGCTGCCAACCTTTGTCCCGTGATCAAATTAAATTTTCTTAATCTTTCACGCAACGGCAGGGTAATCCAAATCCACGTTCTGCAGGTGAAATAAAAAGTCCATAAGCATTGTCGATAAACACGGCCATTGCACTACCACCATTAGCAGTACTTGTCCAAAAATGTCCTACATCTCCATTTTGTGCTACTATCCCCGTTTGTGAAGGCCTGTAATATCCTGCTGCAAGTTTAAGGTTGGATCGAAATGCAGTATGCATATCGGAAATGCTTTCCAGATTGATAATATTCTGCCAGTCTGCAGCCGTTGGCATTCTCCACCCGGCACCTAGAGCAGCGCAGGGATCTTTTCCATTGACCGAGGTGGGTATACTGCCACTCCATGTATCAGTTGTTAAGCCTCCCGTACCCCACCATGCAGAACTGGGGACCTGATTTTTAATAAAGGCAGGATTACCTGGAGCTATCTGTGACGGATTTTGTATAGAAGTGGTACCCGTAATAACGGAACTGGTTGGCACCTGGTGCCCATCATCCCAACGGCCCCATTGGAAAACATGTCCGTAGGAACCTTCATCAATTGAACTAAACGCAACCCGGGTCGAGCCGAGATTGTGCTGTGTCCAGATCTTTCCATCTGCGGCCCTTACGGTTTTGTATATCACTGGCTGATTTTGATAAGTAAAACTTACAGTTCCTGTTGAGCCGGCTACTGTACCCGGATCACCAGTTGATTCAGTTACACCAGCATTCGTGACAGTGATCGGCAAATTACATGCGGTACTTCCGGCAATACTTACAGGAATGATAAAATATCCTGCTCTGATGGGAGTTCCCCGGGCAGTCAATGTAATACTCCCAGTTCCGTTATTCAATGTACCTGGAGGTGCAGTCATGGTAATTCCATTGACAGTAGCGCTGGTGAATGAAGAATACGACCCCCCGGAACCATTAACATAATTCAAAGTAATGGTTACATTGGCCGGCGTACCCACAACAAAAGTTCCTTTAATAACGGGATTACCGCAATTGTTGAAATAAAGGGGCGGCCGCGGAGGTTTTTTGCTTGCCGCAATTTCTTCTACAGCAGTTTGTGTTTCCACTTTCTTTTCACAAGCCTGAAGAATAAAGATCACCAGCGCAATGAGTAACGGCAAAAAAATCCTGCCTGCAAATACAGTTGTTTTCATGAAAATTTTTTAATAAGTATTAATAGTTAAAATCGAATAGGCAACCAGTTCATATTTGAAAGTTACCTGTTCAAAGTTCAATAAGGGGGGCTCGTATGGTAAGAAACGTAAGCAGGAAAAAAAAAGTTGCTTCGCTATCAGCAGTCTCAATAGAAATAACTCTTCGCATATTGGTGATCGTCAGGCAATATGGCAGCAACATGCTGCGAGGATTTAGTAGCTTGAAAATTTTATTTATTAAAAGCAACCGGCAACTGAGAATAAGCGTAAAATAGTTCACGCAGACCACAAATCCGAATTGTTGAAAATCTCGCTAAGCGAAATCTGCATTAAAAAGACCATCAAGGATGGTTCAAGAATATTTCAAGTATCTGGAGTAGCGGCAGGACAAATGCCAACCGTTAGGATTTGACTTTTAGGCAGTCTGTAGGAGATTATAAGACGGCACTTTATTTTGATAAACATAGTCATCTTCCGATGCAAGATCTCTATTGTAATAAGCCCATGAATTATCGGGGTGTTCTTTCCAGAACATTGTGTTTTTTCCCACGGTGAATGTTTAATTGGCTGCGGCCCCAGGCCTGGCTTGCTGTTTCCGTGGATACTCGCTTTGGAGTTGGTCTCTCAATGACCTTGCCTTCTTGATCATATTATCAAGTTTCTTAGCGGGAGTATCATCATTTTTTCCTTGGGACTTATAATACCGGTATTTATGATACCGGGAATCAAGGAATTTACCCTGCAAATTTTGTTCGGACGCAAATAAGTTCCAGCGCCCGTCTTTACCAGATTTCGGTTTTGATGGTTCCATTATCCTGATGAACCATTTATCGGCGTTGGCCTGGTAAACCGGCATCTCTGTTTTTGTTCTCTGCAAAGGGATTATGAGTGCCACAGCCTTTTCCGGTGACGCTCCGGGCCCGAATTGTACAAGTTGGCCAATTTTGTCAATACGCATGTAATTATTAAGGATACGTTTTTTGTGTTTCCGTAATTGTTCAATACTACCGGTGATACCCATTTCCTTAAGTTTATTATTGAGGTCGAAATTAACTTCGGCGATTTCCTCCCAATATTTATGGTTATCCGTCTCGGCAAACTGGGCCGTGCTTTTGTATTTTTCGGCCAGGGATATTAACGTGTCATACATCGGTTGATTACTGGCACGGACATAATGAAGGTTGTCTATTACAAATTCCCGGGTTTCTTTTTCTATCCGGAGTTTGGAAAACGGGTGACCCAGGAAGAATTCACATAGCTGCGCCCAGTTCACCCATTTCGCATCTTCTTTTTTCCCTCCCTCCCCGGTATCATAGCTCCATCTGCATAATGTATTGACAATATACCAGTGCGCTGCTTTTGCGCAGTTCAACGAATGACTATACAAAAATGCTTCGCTGCCATCCTTTGCCATCAGCGAATGGCTACCTATGCGAAAGTTAGCATGGGCGGTAACAATAGCATCGGCCGTAAAGAACGATACCTTTTTAAGTATCCATTTAGCTTGTTTTCTAATAATGAAGGATACTGGCATTTGATACAACTCCTTGAGATCTTCCAAATATTCATACCCGGTGGCATAAGTCCTGATGCTTTGGACCACGTAAGGATTCGACATTAATCTTAAAAAAGTTTCAAGCCCCGATTTAAACTCCGTATTTCTCAGAATGAAATCGGTTTTTCCAAATTCCGATGTCAGCCAGAAAATGGTGTCTGGCTGAAGTTCCGTGAACCGGGTCAGTTCAGGTTGGTCCATTAATCCGGGATCAATCTTTGATTTTACAAAAGCCAGGGGCTCGCCAACAAAATCTTTCAGCTTCTTTAAAAACTCAACAATGGCAGTTTCGTTTTGATCTCCAAAAAGCACTTCCTCCAAAAGATGCCCTAGGGAGATGAAAGTATCGGTGACATCAAAATATCCCGTTGATACATTCGGCTCGTTGGGAAGGTCGACCCAATTAGTGTTCATTTTGAAGTTATCGGGATCATTATTGATAGGCTTGTACTTTTTGAGCCTTTTATTCAACACGGTATTGGTCCAAATCTGGTTTTCCTTCATGAATTTGCTGCTCATCAGCGTACAGGCGTGCTCGATAAAATTAGAATGCGCGAAAAAGTCCTCTATACCATGCAATGCACGGCCGATCTGTGCCAGGTTGCGATAGGTTTCATATTCGTCTACAGCAACACCGCTTTTAAAAAAGCGCGAAGCCCAATCCCTGTCCACTTCAGCCAGGATGCCTGCCACTACAAACAGGTCGTCTTTCAAATAGGAATATACATTCAGGTAATTGTCATCCTTATTATCGGGGTCCCGTGTCAATTTATCGGTGTGGTCACTATAAAGTGTTTTCTTTTCTTCCCTACCCGTTTCGGGCCTGTCAAGATGTTCATGTGGAAAATACTGAGTGTAGAACTCATCAAACAACTTCTTAAAAATTTCAAAGGGTATTTTTGTTTTATTTTCTTTATCCGGCTTACAGAATTTATTATACGCTTTGAATTTGATCAGGAAACGCAGCATGCGATGCAGGTCCGAATCCCTGCCCTGGTTCCGGGTTTTGACTACCCTTTTTACAAACAAGAGGAGGTTTGCTTTATCCTCCTCGATAGCATTATTAATTTCGGCGATCCCTGTATTCAGTTTTAGGGGAACCATTCTTGCGATGAGCCAGTTATAATAGTCTTTTATTGCTTTATCTGCTTTTACCGCAAAATCTGCTGTGGCTGCGGGATCAATCACCTGGCTCAGGTCCCGCAACCAATTGCCCATATAGAAAGCCTGCGCGTGAGCGGGCAGGAACTCCTTACCTGCTCTTTTGAAAGCTTCCTTCAGCAGCGGAATTCCCGCATCCCTGGCAATCTCTTCATGTCCTTTAGCTTCCATTTTGATCGTGCTTATGAAAAATCGCCGGGCTTGGGTTTCATGGCGTCTGCATAGTCTTTGGGGTATTTTACCGTATTGTCCAGCAAGGCCGCATTTATATTATCAAGGTATACGAGCGTCGTGGGCAATTTGTATATCCAGGGATCGCCTTCCTGCACCCCACCCTTAAACTGGCCTTCCTGTTCTTTGAGTTCATCGATCAGCGACAGCCAATGATTGCTTCCCGGGATCGGCGCCTGTTTGCCACCCCATATCTTCCGGCCTCCGGATGCAAAGAAAGCAGTAACATCATATTCGAACCCAGGCCGTGCAGGCAGCAAAACGCGGGCAGCGCCTGCTTGCAGGAAGCTGTTGAATATTGGATCAGGGTCACCAAGATTTTTGATGTTCAGCCAATTGGGCTTTCTACCCCAGAAATAGGGATAGAAAACATAAGTGATCTGCTCCCATTCAAACGCCTGTTCGAAAAACTGGATATAATTTCCTTCTATGTAAGATTCCAAAATTGAAAACTCGGGATATCCAAGTGTACCCGCATTGCTGCGCATCGCGTCAAAGGATTCAAAACGCTGCCCGGTCATCATTGTAATACAATGCTTTTTCAACTCTTCTTTTTCAATCTTGCGGTTAATACCGGGGTTATTTCCTTCAATGACAATTCCTTCATTGATACTCGTTGATTTTTGCCAGTCTTCATATTCAACCCGCAACTTATTATATGCTGCCAATACTGACCCAAAGGTTTGGTTTTGCCATTCTTTATAATGACGGTCAGTACGGTAACAAATAATTTCAACATTGGCAATGAAATGCCGGCCTAACCCGGCAATAGCCACGGGTATTACCTTGTCCTCGGTATTTAATGCCAAGTTGGTAATTGGTGAATTGCCGCTGGCGGGCCGCAAGTGCTTATTGCCGATCAGGATATGAAAGTTTTGTGGCCCGGTGGCTTCGTCCTTACATTGCTTGTTAATTCCGGTGCCCCACCATCCGTCATCACATTGTTCTTCCATTGCCTTCGTTTCTTTAATAACAAAAGAAATATCTGCGTGGTGAGCGATATATCCTGCGGGTATTTTTAGTCTTTCGTCAGCATCCACCACCGTAAATTCTATGTCCTTTTTGCTGTCTTCATCATCTACATCCTTGCCCGCAGCCAGCTTATCCTGTTTCAGGGAAGTGGTAACTATAGTAATGGCAGGAGGCGGAGGTGAAACATCAGGCGCATTATAAAATGCCGCTAAAGCCGCATAATTGCTTTCAGTAATTGTGTTAAAGGAAATAACGCCCAATGCAAACGGATGAACAGGCGCCGCCTTTTCTCCTTCGCTTTGCTTCCTTTTTGTGTGGAGATAAAATGCAGCTGGTTCCGGAACTACGAACTCAAACATCATTCGCTTTCCATAGTTCACAACTTTTGATAGATAGTATTTATCGATCCAATAGTACAAGCCGCGAACATGGTCCGCGCCCTTTTCATTGTTTAATTCATGCTTGTTTTTATCTTCTGTCTGAATGATCGTGGTTACCGTTCGTTGTGTCCTTTTCTTTTCAATAAGCCGTGCCAGCGCACGGTTCATTACTTCCTGTGCATTTTTGGTAGCCGTTCTATTACTTTCTTCTTTACTGGTATTGTACTGGAAATTAAAGTGTGTATCAATGGAGACCGGCCCAAGCGTAGCCGTCACTTTAACGCCGGAATCGATCTTCATGTCCTCTTTGGTGATGCTGGACATTTCCTTTTCCAGTTCAAAGCGATCGGTGGATTGAGTTTCCTTTTCGGTTTCTGTGGTGGATTCTTCCTCAGTCACCAGGGTGTCTTCGGTTCGTTTCAAAGTGTTGAATTCCCTGGTCTTTGTTTCTCCCTTCAATACATTTTCCACATGGGCCAGCTCACCCCTTTCATATTTGAGCAACACGCTTTTGATCACTTTTAGATCTGCCATGCCAGGCGTACGTACCAACCCCACACGTTGAGGTAGTTGAATGCCTGCCTGATTATAAGGTGCACAGGGGTCTGGTATTGAATATTCCTGGCAGGGATTATCAAATGGATACCGTTGTCCCTTAATATTGACAAAACCGGGTGTTTTGTAGGGTTCACGATGCTTTTCGGCAACTGCCTGCCTTTCATTTTCCAGTTGCTCCAACGCATGCTCTACCACTATTCCATTTTTACTTAACAGTGATTTTTCCTCGAGTATCTCGACTGTACTTTTCTGCAGCTTGCCGGCATAACTTTCGGATAATATAGCAGAAGGCGACTTTGCATGCATGTCATTCTCATTTAACCCATGCCCCTTTTCGCGGTGACGCGATCTATATTTCTCGTCGGTTTGCTGATTCCTGAAAACATAAGACAGGTCGTTAGCGGCGTCTTCCAGTCGTTTGGCGCGTTTCTTTTCCTTCTCTTTATTCGGGTTATCCGCCGGGGGCCGGGTTTGTGGTTCTTCAGACTCCATCTTTAATTCGAAATGAACCACATCCTCGGGCAATACCACGGTAGCATGCATGGCTTCATAGATCTCCTGGCCATCGGCGAATGCCTGGGCGGGATCAAGTTTCGAGGCATATAATTTCTCAAGGATCCAGTACCACCGGACCATATCCACCAGGCTACCGAGAAAGCTTGCATTTTCGGGCCGGGGCATTATGTATTCTGCAATCAAGTTTTCCCACAATGCAAGTTTGTCTATATAAAATGTACCCTGGGTTATAAATGCCTTCACGTCAGTTCCCAGGCTTTTTTCCACCTCCGCTAAAAAATCTTTTTCAGTTATATTGCGATTGGAATTGTTATCCCTGTGCCATAAGTACACATCGTACAAATCGGTGGGAAACCGTTTCTCGAAATCACCTGCATTTAATTTCAATTGACCGGACTCCATGAATTGTTTCACATACCGCAACATCATGGCTTCCCTTTCGGGGTGGTTTTTTAGCTGCGGAAGCTGCACAAATAACAACAAGTCGATCGGCATTTCATCTTCTTCCGCGGATTCCAAAATCCTTGCGAGCTCCTGATCGCTTTCCAGGATGCTTGAAAATACAAACCGTCTTTTTGCGGCATCCTTTTCGGGACTATTTACTCCGCGCATAGAAACAACGATATATATCGTTACTGATATCCGATTGAATCGCTGCCATTTGTTTAAAATTTGAAGGTTACGAATAATAGCTGACACTATAGCGGTGTCAGCTAATATCCTGTGGCCATTTTTTCCTCAAGCTTCGACTGGTTAAGATGGCAAAATTTCCGAGGAAGGTTTCGATGATGGGAAATACGGCGTAACGGTAAGGCAGTGTTAGTACCGTTTCACTACATAGAACAAAAACCGCGTGGGTTCACCGATTACGCCACCTGCTGCCCTGCTTTGTTTTAATTCATTGGACTTATAATACGCAAATGCTTTAGCGGTGTCTGTTACGGCGGTTACCAGCTCTACTTTTGTGCTATCGGATGGATCGTGGCCATACGCTCTGTCGACAATGCCGTTAGCTATCCTGTTTGACCTGCCATTTACAAAATTCTTCTCCCAGGCTGTCCAGTCTTTGACGCTGAAGTTCGCTTTGGACCGCAGTGTTGAACCCGCGAGCATTGCTGTATCCTGCCAGGTAGCCGTGAGGAAGGAAATGGCAGGAGGTCCGGAAACGCCTGCTTCCTGCATGGCCTTTTTTAGGTTCGGGCTTTTTGTAAAAGCTTTTGCCTTTTCCATGTCATCGACTCTTGTTGCCACAAAGACTGTGTTGGAATCCTGGAATCCCCGGCCAATTACGTAGCTGTGCACTCCATTAGCAAGCCGGAAAGAATCGTGTGCTTCATAAGCAGCCAGGAATCTTTGAAAATTGGAGACCTTGTGGGTAACCAGGATCATACCCTGGGGTGTGGTAACAATTGAGCTTGCCGCCACTGCAGCGGTATCAGTTGTTGCACGGGTGGCGGAATCGGAGATTGTTTCATCTTTGGTAGGGTCTCCACCGCAAGAGGAAAAGAAGATCAGTGCCACGGCAAATAGCCGCAGCGAAGGGAAATCTAATCGCTTCATGATTGTGCTTTTAAAGTTTAGAATCCACGGACAAGGGAGGAATGTGAGATGTAAGGGGAGATAAATATAGCGTATTGCCGCCTAAGCAGTGCTTTTATTTTTGATAGGTAGGTTTACTCTCGCATTCGCGATGTCAATATTTATTAGCCATTATGATGCAATCTCTTCGCGATCCCTACCAGTTCTTCATACAACTCCTTAAATGCAAATCAGCCAAGTTCGATACTTGTTTTTCCGGGGCTACATGTAAAGAAAGTCGTCATACCGCAACTTGAAAACCAACAAACCGGAATTTCTTGAAATTCTGCGGTTACCAAATTATCTACGGCTTCACTACCTTCACAACCAACCTATTGCCCGTATTATACCACTCTAACCAACGCTTCAAAGCCGCCTGCGCCTTTTCCATTGAATCGTATGTGTTAAGCTCACTACTGCACCCCGCATCATTTTCACATACGTCTAAGATCCGCTGCCATATAGGCTTCGCGAATTTCGACAATTCTTCCGGTGTACAGGTTATTTGCGAAATCTCGGTGTGCTTGATCACGCGGTTTTGTGATGATCCCGCATCTATCAATGGCCGCGAAAAGAAAAAATAGTAATAAGTTTTGGCCATAGGTTTTTCGCCTGCGGAGAGAGGCGGTTCATCGGTCGGTATCTGGAGCGTGGAAACAACATTGCGAAGGGCGCTTTCGGACCTAAAGTATTTTTCACGCAACAATTCGAATTTGGTTTTATCCTTAACCACTTTTTCCAATGCCTGTTCAAGAAACTTGTAATTAGTAAATGCCGCAGGCGATTGTAGCAGCGCTTTAATCCACTCCCACATCTTTTGTTCGCCGATCTCGCTTTCAATAGCCAAAAAAATGAGTGGCGCATAATAGTATACATACAACTCACGGTTCCTGTAATCGCTACGGGAGCCGACGTTAGCGATTGGAACAGGGGTAAAATTGCGCATTGCCCGGACTTTCGATTGCAATTTCTCGCGATACAGGCTGTCACTGATCAATGTACGGGTAATATGCAGGGCCAGAAATTCGGCAAACCCTTCAGAAATCATATCACCGAGCTCCGAATTGAACGTACGTAAGGTGCCAAAATAATAATGTGCCAGCTCGTGTGCCATATATTGCATAAAGGCGTTCCTTCCGGTCTTGCTGGCGAACGATTTCATGCCTTCATCCCAACCTATTTTGACAATGGTAGGATAGGATGCGAACATCCAGGAATTGTTCTTGGATACCGGTGTAGTTTGAATGTACACAGGTTTGCCTTTATAAGGAATGGCTAAATTTTTTTCCAAATAGCTTTGGTAGGAATGAAGAGCCTTTCCCAGTTCAGTGAGTTGCTGATCATCAGCATCCGGGTTCAGGAAATAACTTCCACCGATGGATACATATCGAAAATTACCGGCAAATAGGGTGAGGTCCTGCGGCGCTGTGCTTTTCAACCTGGCATGTGTTCCCGCTACGGGCTCACTGCCATTCAGGTAAAT
Source organism: Chitinophagaceae bacterium (assembly GCA_035628135.1). Taxonomy (GTDB): domain Bacteria; phylum Bacteroidota; class Bacteroidia; order Chitinophagales; family Chitinophagaceae; genus DASPKM01. The sequence continues at coordinate 420,099 of DASPKM010000010.1, forward strand.
CACCTGGCAATCGTTACAGGTCACGTCCAGGTCGTAGGTAACTTTTTCATACCTCGTGTCTGTTTTAGCGTCGTACAGTATGGGGCACCAGGCGCTTTGAATGCCATCTGCCCGCAAGGTTGTGCCATTAAAAGCAATGTTACCTCTCCAGTCTACCACGCTGGTGGTATCAGTGATCACGGGGTACATCCCCACATAATTGAAACGGACGCCATAGGGAAGGTACTTCCCTGATTTGTTATAAGCAGGAATATAATAAGCCGATGATTCGCCGGAGGACAAGGTGTCTTGCCCAGACCTTTCGTATCGCAGTGGCGACGTTGCCGCCTCCGCGTTCTTTATGTACCGGATATTCATGCCTGAATTCAGCCGGAAGTAGTAATCACTAAGCCGTGGCATATTGGAAAGTGTGAGGTCGCACTCAATGGTTCCTTTCTTAACTGAAATTGTGATCTTACCCTGCAGATGGGGAATAGTATCCTGCGCATATAGGGTTGTCCAGGACAGTAATGAAAAGAGGGTTCCAACAAAGTATTTTTTCATAAGCCAGGGAATATTATGGACAAAGTAATAAAATAATATTCACCTTACTAAATCAACCATGTAAGGACGCTTACAACATAAAAAGAAATCTTCTATTGAGGAAGTGAATGCCTTATGGGATGTTCTTAAGAGCTGGGACAGGAATGGCAGCGCCGACACCAATATAAAAAGTCCGAAACCAAGAAGACCCGGATTGAAATATTTCAGTCTTCCATCTCCAAGCCGTGCGAATACCTGGAAGTCATTTGATGAAAAACTTATTGAATGGAGGTTGATTTCCGAAGTTTTTGAAATAGCTTCAATTGTGTAGCGAATCTATTCATCGAGATCAGGCTGAAGCTGCTCCAGATTTGTCGCTTATTACTTCCCAAATAAAAACCGCTCATGGTTATCATGAGCGCCTACAAATGTTAGCTATATTAAAAACTTATTTACTTTTCTTCTTACGTCCTTTGGGTAAACCATGCTTTTTAATAAGAGTAGTAGCCTCTTCTGCTTTCTTTACAAAAGCAGGCTCTTTACTGTAATCTCGCATTTTCTTGACTACAATAATATTATCAGTGGACTTGCACTTTTTTGTTGCAACTGGTGGCATTTGCTTTCCATTTTTGCGATCATCACAAATTTTAATGCTTTTTTATTTGGCCTCCAATGAGAATGCCTGCTAATTCTTGCCCGGGACAAATGGCTCCCATTCGCCATTATAAAGCCCTTCCACATGGAATTGCCTTCGAATCGCATGCCAATTGTCCGAAATCCCCATTTGATAAAGCCTTGTTCTTGACTGTGTACTTTCCTTTGCAATTACAAGAGCTTCGGGATGGTGTTTTAGGAAATCAATAACAGTTGAAGCAACCGTTGCCACTACTTTATCCCGATCACGATTATTGGACCTTACATTGTCATCAATTGTTTGCCAGGCTTCATTCCAATCACCAAATGCCAGATTGGAAACATTTTGCCCGAGCTGCTGATATTGATTACTTTCTTAATTGTGCCGTTAGGCCCTTCACTTAAAAATTCATACCGCTCGTGGCTTTCGATGGTCGTAAGGGGATATGTGACTAAATTCATTTTGTAAAGCAGATCGATTATTGAAATGGATAACTTTCGGCAACCAGGAGAAAAAATAGGAAATCAAAAGTAATAATGTAGTTAATCCCGAAGTAAAAAAACCCATAAAAAATTTGCATGTATTCTCGTTACAAAAAATAAGGGACGCTATAAATGCATCCCTCATATAACTCAGGTCCATTATCCGATTAAAGCTCTAGAGTTATTAATTTAATACAGCTATAGGATTTCCTATTTTTTAACTTGTGTATTTTTAATTCCCTTCCGTTTGTAGGCTTTTCCAAACCCCGTAAATTTATTCACCCCGCCCAATCATTCTATCCCACATCCATCTTTCAAGTTCAACCGCCATTAAACTACGTTCTTATGCCCCGCAAAATTTTACTCTACCTGGACTTGGGATTTCTAACCCTTATTCCGGCTCATCCGGCCAAATCGCAAAACCCTCAGCCGACAACCGCCATTGCCTACGTCAAAGACCGTAAGGAAATCCGCCTCATCAACCCCGACGGTACCAACGACTGGCTCCTTTGGTCGCGCCCTCGCCCAGACCTCGCAGAGAACCAGCGCATCAGGAAGTGGATAGTTTTTGAAACGGGCAAATCCTTAGAGGAAAAATCCAATGAAGTACTGGAACAGAAAAAAACGGTGGTCCCAGAATTGTGGACCATGCGGCTCGATGGCTCTCAAGCACGCTTGCTGGTCAAAAACGGCTCGGGACCGATATGGGGATGGATGCAATAACGTGGAAAAACTGCCCGGAACCCGGGAAAATCACCCGGACGCACAGGCGAAAAAAAGGATAATTTAGTTCAGGTAAAAATTAACCTTGAACCCTTTATCCCGATATCGAGCTTTGCAGCTTCTCATTTGCCTGTGCTGCGCAGTCAGCAGCATAGGCCAGGACAAATGGCAATACTCCGCGCAATTCAACGCAGGCTGCCATCTGAACATCACTTATGGAAAAGCCCAAAGATTTCCAGGCCTTAGGGTGTTCGGCGCCTTTAGTGTAACGGGCGTCAACCGCGGGCACCTCATCGTACACTATGGCCCATCTGTTTCCATCTACACCAAAACCATTGGCGCAAACCTTAATCCATTGGTAGGAGATATACAAGTTGATCTCACCAATACATTCTCGATAGGATACGGCTGGGGCGATCAGTTGTCCTACAACAAACATTTCAGGACAATACACACCGGCGACTATCATAACATGACCCTGAACATACAAAATGCGGGCATACTTTCCACCAATTTTATACTCAACAATCATAAAAGAAACCAGATCGTTGGCTCCGTTACCGCCTCTTTCGGAAAGTTTACGTTCAACTATTATAACGATGGCGCCTTCCCTTTCGACCTCATACCGATCGCCGATAATTTCGACAGGTACTGGACAGGCGGCGGGGCAATGTTCTTCCACACTTCGCAGGAGTTTAACAGGGCCGAGCTAAGCTTCGATCAGTTCACGGGATATACGCCGCTGCTGTATGAGGTATCTAACCTGTTGGGCATTAACCTGCCTTTGTATAAAGATGAGGAAGAAGGCAAAAAGCACATGCCGCATACTTTCAATACATCGGCCTACCAGTTGAAAGTGCATACAGACAAACACTACGCGATCGATGTGGGAACTATCGGTAAGCTGGTAACTCCCAGGGGTTATCATTACGGCATACAGGACCTCATACACATGGCGCTAAGGATGTCGTTGCATCCCAATAATGATATCAACAGGTATTTTTTCGGAGGAACCTATAAAAACGGGCGAAATGTCAAATTGTAGAACGATCATATTTCTCCTGCTAAGCGCAGTGGCGGTATGTAGTTGCAGGCCGCGGGCGCAATTCTTTTCCTATAGCCGCAGCGTGAGCCTCGACTTCTTTGATCCCGTACGCCCCGAACTGAATGTAACTCCACAACAAAATGACTCAATAGACGTGTACGCCGCGCTGTTGCAGGAAAAGCTCGTTGAACGCGATGATGTGCCCGAGTATAAGCTCATCAATAAAAAAAGCAACCAGCAACTTTCCAAATTACCCGATACCAGGGGATTTCATTTTCTATATCATTTTGAACTGTTTCCAAAAGGCGGCAGGGGCGATACTGTAATAGTGTATCTCGCCACCACGTACACTGCCGACAGCATCTGCACCAACGTAGGGCCAGTGTACGCGGGAAAGCTGCGCAATTCCGGCACCGCTTCTTTTATACAGTTCGATTATGCATTTAAAGTAAGGAAGGTCAAACGCAAACACCTGGATCAAGAAGACAAGAACATCTCCGACAGCGCCTTGCAATACCTGTACTACCTGAAGCCAGACCGGCCTATACACCTGACGTTTGTGAACGAACCTCCTTTTTTACATGGTAAAGGGGACAGCGCTTATGTACAGGTAAAACAGATCATACAACGCGACCCCAATAAGATTGGCGGTGAAAAACCAGTATTGTATTCTGTCGATAAGGTATTTGGAGATGATAAGACACTGGTATTTGCTTACCACGCATCCATCAAACCCTGTGTTTGCATACAGGAGGGAAACCAATGGTTTTGCATGAAGCGCAAGCGCGACGGATCACTGGTGTTATGCGACGGCCCATTTGGATCCAAGGAGGAATGCAATGCACATAGCTGTAACACGAAGTAAAATCATACACACCCAATGGCACCAAAGAGAAAACGAAAAAAAAGCATCTTTTCAAAAGAAGATCAAAAAGAAACCATCCCCTGCATTTGTATCGAAAATGAACAAGGCTGGTTCTGCATGCGGCGAAAACCAAACGGGGAGCTGGTAATGTGCGATGGCCCTTTTGGAAGCAGGGAAGATTGTGAACGGCACACCTGCGTTGTGTGAGTACAAATAAGCAGCGAGACAAATTATGCAAGGCTAGCCCAGATAAAACCTGGAATGCTATTGCTTAGAAAGTTTATGTAAAACCTCCCGCGACAAATTACCCAAATCAATACTGTTATTCGTCAGGATAACATATCCCGCTTTCAGTTCCGGGATCACAGCCAATGTAGTAGAGTATCCTCCCGTTCCGCCGGTATGCTGGTATTTTGTGTAACCACTCAGCGTTTTGCTGGTAAACCAGCCAAGGCCGTTGCCGTTTTCATAAGTACCCCTCGTGAGCTGGTGCGCCAATTTAATAGCGGGCAAGTTTTTTGAAATATTATGATTGATATACGTGACCATATCATTTACGGTTGAGACAATGCCGCCGGCAGGAACAAATGCAATGAGGTCCCAGCGAGGCGTTGGTTTTCCCTTATCAGTATGTCCGGCGGCCAAACGGTTTTTATCTTTTTCCTGCAGGCTGAGCTTTGTGTCCTTCATTTTCATAGGTCCGGTAATATACCGTGCCAGCAGCTCGTCGTAGCTGTCGCGATAAACCTGCTCGAGTATATGGCCCAGTATGCTCACTCCCCAATTGGAATAGTAATGCTTAGTGCCCGGCAATGTATCCAGCTTCACCGCGTGGAGCGCCTGCATCCATCTCTGCCTGCTGTAATTGATGTAAGGATTCATCGGGTTGTAAGGAGACTGGTTAAAAAAGTCAGCGGGCAGGCCCGGCAAACCAGAAGTATGATTGGCCAGGTGAACCAACCGGATTGGCTGGCCTTTATACTGAAGGTTAGGAAAGCTGTCTTTCAGGTGCCGCCTGATATCATCCTGCAAGCCGGCCTTTTTATCTAATACCGCTTGTGCCAGCAAAGTACCCGTAAATGTTTTGGTGATGGAGCCAATTTCATAATAAGTATCCGAAGTTGGCAACTGTCCCTTTCCCTTTTCGGTTTCTCCATAGTTATACTTATAAGTTTTCCCATTCTTAACAATGCCTATGGATAACCCGCTTACACTTTTATTCCGCATGTGCTTTCTTACAGACAGATCGATGGCGGAATCAAAGGAAGTTTTTAGAGGATTGTCTGACCGGATGGCTTTTACATAATTGGTATCATAAGGATCAAGACGATTGATAGCAAATACATTGAACTGCTTTGCCGAAGAAGCGCTCAACCTAAGCTCAAGATCGATCCTGGGCATTCGCAACTTAAAATACTTTACTTCTCCCAGGTCCTCTGATAATGTGGATGATTGCACAGGGCCCGCCTGGTTCACCCGCTTCATGAATGCAATAAAATCCTGCTCTTTGATCTCTGCCCTGAAATCGTTGCCGGCAAATTCATAAATACCTTTAAAATCGCCGCGATTGTACCGGCTGACAATGGAGTCCTTTAGCCTTACATGCGCTGCCAGATCGGCCACCTGGGCCCTTAAAGGATAAGGTAAAAGAAGAGAAAGAAGAAAAAACGAAAAAAGAGATTTATGGCGCATGATTCCCATTTTTAGCAATGGACTGCTTACACCTACTCTTAAAGATAATTGAAATAGTACGGCGCTATTACACCATTCATCATTCCGCCCTCAAGCTTTTTACGGGGTTGGCCATGGCCGCCCTCACCGCCTGGAATGTTATCGTTATCATAGCAATTATCACAGCAGCAGCCGCGGCCATTGCAAAGATCATCCAATTAATATCGATGCGATAAGCAAAGTCCTGCAGCCATTTGTTCATGATCAACCAACCCGCCGGAATGGCAATCACAGATGCGATCAACACCAGCTTCAAGAATTCTTTGGACAACATGCTTACAATGCCGCCCACCGAAGCGCCCAATACCTTGCGTATGCCGATCTCCTTTGTTTTCATTTCAGCGGTATAGGCTACCAGGGCAAATAATCCGAAGCATGAAATGATGATCACCAGCAATGCAAATATCCTCGAGAACTTTTCGGTGAGCACTTCGCTTCCGAACATCTTATTGAATTCCGCGTCTACAAAAGCATAATCTGAGGAATATTCGGGATCATATTTTTTAATAATGGAATTGATGCTGGATACAGCTTGCGCCAGGCGCTCATCCTTTAACCTAAGGTATAGATAGTTGAACATTTCAGGATGACATAAAAATATCATGGGGCTACCGCGGCTGTACATGTCCCCATAAATAACATCGGATGTTATCCCCACGATTGTGAATGTGCGCTTGCCTCTGGTAAGCGTTTGGCCAAGCACGTTGCCATTGTTGCCGATTAATTTCGCGAATGCTTCATTGATAATGACGCTTGAGCTGTCCTGCTTTGCATTTTCATAAAAGCTCCGGCCTTGCTTCATGTCCATTCCCATCGTGTTCATGTACTCGGGGCTTATCCAGTTTTGGGTCAGGATCACCTGCACATTGGGGTCCTTACCTTGCCATGTAAAGTCGCTGGTGGTGCTGCCCATGTACAGAACATTCAGCATGGATGCCGCAACGCCTTCCACTTTTCCTGTAGAAAGCAGGTCTTGCTTCAATGCGGCATAACTTTTCTTCATCGCATCGGTAAATCCGAGTTGCAGGAGGTTATGTTTGTCATAGCCCAGGGGCCTGTTCTTTACGTGCTGTATCTGTTGGTAAATTACAATGGTGCCGATGATGAAAATGACAGACGCGGTAAATTGAACCACCACCAATCCTTTGCGGACGAACACGGCACTTCCCTGTTTCATCTTAACGCCTTTTAATGCCAGGATAGGATTGAAAGAAGACAAATAAAAAGAAGGATAGCTACCAGCCAGCAAACCGCAGATCAATCCGATAGCAAGTAAACAAGCGATGTGAACAGGATTGAAAAGGTCCAACCTGAGATTTTTCTGTACCAATGTATTGAACGAAGGCATCAGCACCTGTAAAATGCCTACCGCGATTATAACGGCTACCACTGCCATAACGACCGTTTCGAACAGGAACTGTTTTATCAACCTGCCTCTTTCCGCGCCGATGGCCTTGCGTACGCCAATCTCTTTAGCCCTGTTGGAAGATTGCGCAGTTGCCAGATTCATGAAGTTTATACAAGCAATAACGAGAATGATACAAGCGATGATGCTGAACATCCGCACATACAAAATGCGTCCGCCAGTGGCCTGGCCGTTTTCAAAATTTGAACGCAACCGCCAATCGTGCATACTTAACAGGAACGGCCTGCCTACGCGTTTGGTAGTTTTTTGCAGGGTGTACCCGCCAAGCTTCTGGTTGATGCCCGCCTTATCTGCCAAAGGGTCCAGCTCAACAAAGGTTTGCACGCCGTTGTATTCCCAATGTTCCAGCCACTGGTTGTTATTGAAGTGAATTTGAAATGGCGCGAGCCAATCGAATTGAAGCGTGGAATTTTCAGGCAAATCCTTTATTACACCTGTAATGATAAAGTTATCGTTGCCGGATTGCAGCACTTTTCCAATATAATTGCCCCCCTTGCCAAAAAACCTGTGGGCCATGCTTACCGTTACTACTAAAGCATTTGTTTGCGAAAATGCCTGTTGTGCATTTCCTTCCATAAAATGCAAGGTGAACATGCTGAAAATGCTTGCATCAGCATACAAGCCTTCCTGGTTGAGCTTTGTATCGCCGGCTGAAAATAAAACGGGCTGCGACCAGGTTGTCCGGCAAGTATTTTTTACGCCCGGGATTTCTTCCTTCATTCCCTGTGCAAGCGGGCCCGGCGTGGCATTTATGGTAAAGATCTTGCCTTCTGATTCCTGGTTTTGGTAAACCTGGTAGAGCACATCTTTTTTAGCGTGCACCGAATCGTAGCCGACCTCATCCTCTGCCCATAAAAAAATACAGGCAGCACAAGTGATCCCTATTGCAAGCCCCACAATGTTGAGAAAGCTGAACGTCCTGTTTCTCCAGATGTTTCTCAGGGCAATCTTCAGATAATTTTGGAACATAGCAGTTGGTTTTAAATTGGCAATGCCAGCAGGCGCAGCATTACATAACTATAAGAATGCCAGCTTTCTAAATTATTTATTATCAATTTTAACCGGCCGTGCTTCCCCCTTAAGAGTGTCCATTTCCGGACACTAAAAGGTACGATTTCATTACAACCATCGTGCAGCATTTTGAACACTGAAAGCCTCTGGGAATAAGATGGCCAGATGCCGGTTATACCCCAACCCTGGCGCGCCAACATCACGTATTAAGCTTGAACTGTAAACCATGAAAAAGCTAATCCTTACACTGCTACTGTGCTTTCTGGTGGCCATCTCTTTTGGCCAAACGCAACGAAAGATCTCTTTATACCTATCCGGTGAATACACTGAAACCCTGTATGACCGGACCAGGCTGAATAACCCCTGGTCTGCAGGACTGGGCGTTCAGGGCTTCCTGAACAATACATCGAAATTTAAACCAACTATTGATATTACCGCTACCGTGTTCCTGATGCACTTCAATATTTTATACCTGGATGAATCTGGAAAGCCACTGGACGGGGCAGATGGAATGGTAAATGCCTTCGCCGGCGTTTCGTATCATCCAACAAAGATCATCTACGCCTCCTTAGTTGGCGGGCCAAGTTTTATCAATGGAGAAACTCATTTTGGGATCAAGCCATCCTTCGGAGTGTATTTTTCAAGGAAACAAAAGCTGACGGCAAAGGTTTCCTATCTCAATGTTTTCAACCGAATCAACTCTGAAGATTTGGGAGCGATCAACATATCGCTGGGCGTGAAGCTTTTTTAGCTTGCGCAGCTATGAGTTTCAGGCCTTCAAAGAAATGAACTCAGCAGTGAGAAAAATTATGTCAACAACAAAACGCCATACCAGGCCCCGGAAGCGGACCGGTGTTAAGGTTACAGGCGTGAAAAAAAGAATTGCTAACAAAACATCAAAAATTAAGCAAATCAAAACAGAAGAGGCTTATAACTTAACAATGGCCGAGATTGACAAGCTAATGAAAAAAGGCGAAGGCAATCTCAACCCGAAAGAACTCGGACGTTTACGCAGCCTTGCCGAAGCAGCGGAGTTGTACGAAGATCTGTATACACCACTCCCCCTCCCGGCCAGCATCCCGGAACTCGTCAGGATGCGAATACATACGATGCAAATAACACAGAGCTATGCCGCAAAATTGCTAGGTGTTAGTGACGCCAAATTTTCAATGATCATGAATGGTAAGCAAAAACCTGATATTTACTTTATCAAGGCCATTCATGATAAATTGAAAGTTAACGCCGAACAGATATTACATGCTATATAAGGTTGCGCCTGGCGCCAGCCTTATTTAAACCCTTCCCGAATCTTTGTTAATTTTACCGGATGCTCCGGAACATCATCTATCCCCGCGCATTGCTTTCGCCGGCCATACATCATATTATGGTATCAGAGAAAGAGCTGCCCGGCGATACCATAACGCCCATGCCTTTCTTTGCGGATGGTTACCCCGGCGTCATCTTCCAGCAATCCGCAGGAGGCCTTTACCTCAATGATGAACAACACCGCCTTTCATCATTCTTCCTGTACGGCCAAACCATTAAACCTATCATGTTGTTGCCGAAAGGTTCGTTCAGAATCATAATCTTCTTTTTATATCCTTGCGTCATACCTGCGGTTTTTGGATTGAACGCCAGTGAAATAAAAGACAGTTGCATAGACCTTGACCTGTTACCCTCATCCAATATACAATTGAGCCTGCACCAGCTTATGGAGGCCGCATCTTTACAGGAGCAGGTACATATTGTCAGCGATTACATACAAACCCTGTACCGTGCGAATAATGCGCAGCAGGATAACATCATCCGTTATGCGCTCGAACATATTATACATTCCAACGGACAAACTTCGTTGCGTGGCCTGCAAAAAGAACTTTACATAACGGAGCGGACATTCGAACGAAGGTTTGAACGCCATGTTGGCGTAACGCCCAGGCTATACTCGAGGATATGCCAATTCCACGCTTCGTTCCGGCAGTTGGAGCAAGGAAATTTTACCAAACTGTCCGACGTGGCTTACGAAAATGGTTACGCAGATCAATCGCACTTTACCCGGTCTTTTAAGGAATTTACCGGTGTAAGCCCCCTCCAATATATTAGCCAGGCGAAATGGCAACAACAACTCATGACAGCATAAAGATTGTCGGTTTCGTTCTATTCAACCGCCTCGCGGGAAAATAGTTTTGCCTGAAAAACAAAATGAAACTGATCATCTTCGGTTCCACCGGAACCATAGGGCGCCAATTACTTTTACAATCATTGGAATCAGGACACGAGGTGACCGCTTTTGCCCGCAACAAAGAAAAACTCTCGGATATACAGCACCCCCGCCTGAACATACACGAAGGAAATGTTTTGAATGCAGCTTCCGTTTTGAAATCGCTTGAAGGACAGGAAGCAGTGCTGTGCGCTTTGGGAGCGGGGCGCAAAGGCCAGGTACGCTCCATGGGCACGTTCAACATCATCAAAGCCATGGAGAAGACCGGCATAAAAAGGCTCATCTGCCAAACCACGCTCGGCGCGGGTGACAGCAGGGGCAATCTCAACTTCTTCTGGAAACGCATTATGTTCGGATGGTTCCTGAAGCAAGCGTATGAAGATCACCAACTGCAGGAAAAATTTGTACGGGCATCATCGCTCGACTGGACCATTGTGCGTCCCGCGGCATTTACCAATGGCAAGGCAACCGGCCAGTACAAGCACGGCTTTGCACCAGATGAGCGCAACCTGAAACTAAAAATATCAAGGGCAGACGTTGCACTGTTCATGCTGATGCAGCTTAGCTCCAATACCTACCTGAGAAAAACGCCGGGGCTCTCTTATTGATTACCTGGCATACTAAATTGGAGCATTATAATCAGGGGTGTTACAGTTTCTCAAATACCACGCGCCTGTTTGCAGCCTTCGCTTTAGGCGTGTCGCCTTTTTCTCCCGGTTCTTTTTCACCCTTGCCATCTGTCTGGAACTTGTCCGCGCTGATGCCAAAGAAGTTTACCAATGCATCTTTAACAGCAGCGGCTCTTTTCTTCGATAACACGAGGTTGTTGTTATCATCTCCATCAGAATCGGTATGGCCGGTGATCTTAACCTTTGAATTGGGATCTTCATGGAGAATGGTAGAGATCTCCTTTAAAACGCCGTATGATTCAGGCTTGATGCGGTCGCTGCCACTGTCGAATAAAATGCCATTGGTGGCAAACTTACCCTGCTGTTGCCATTTGGCCCGCGTATCGGGAGCGCCCACAGCCATCCTGATATGCCCTAACAAATAATATTCATCGCCCTTAATTCCGGCGGGCATTGCAAAAGTGATGGCATTGTATTTTGTTCCAGCATCAAATGCCTTCGGCAGGTCCCAAACCTTTTCGCCATTCACGTATACGCGTAACCGCGTGCCCTGCCGCCACATGGCCACGTGCGCCCTGCTGTTGGTAACATTGTGCCAGGTTAGGAAGTTCACTTTGTTTTGCACATCATAACGAATAGTTTTACCGGCGAGCACCTCGGTAGCGGCCTTATTGTTCACGCGGTGGCCGGGCCAGAGTTTTAACTGGACGCCATGGCGCTTGCCTCTCGGCGCAAGCGATTGCGCATCGAAGAATTTAAAATCGGAATAATCCGCCAGCGACAGTATGTTCACTGCAAATGGTTTCGGGTGTTCACGGTTGCCGGCGATCAAATGAAATTCCAGCGTCATGTTATCGGGGACCTCCTGTATCATTTCAGGATGAAACACGCCTGTTTTGGTTATCTTCAGCCACTTGCCGTTCTGGTCCTTTACCGTCACCACTTCGGCCGTAGCATTGGTATTCCATCCCGCGGGAAAATCGCCGATGTTCACTCGGGTGAAATCTTCCACCACCATCAGTTTATCGCCCGGCACAAAATCATATTTTGTAGTAAAGTACGGCTGGTTTTGCGCGGCAACATTCAGCACTGCAAATGCCAACAGGAAAATAAACGATATTCTCATACAGATTTTTTTTCAAAATAACAGCGTACAACAGCAGGAGACCATCGGATGAAAATCTGATTTTATGCTAGCGGCCCCATGCGGGACCAAAACCATTTTTCACCAGCAGCCTGTCACCGCTGCCATCCATGTTGATCATCCACAGGTCCACGTCTTCCAGGTGTTGAATATTGTATACAAGGCCTTCATCTTCGCCGGGGCCCATGCGGCAGCGCTCGTATACTATGCGCGTTCCATCGGGAGAAATGGTGAACGTTCTTGCAAATCCTTCCCTGAGCTTGGTGATCTGCGTTACTTTCCTGGTCTTGAAATCGTATTTAAAAATGTTCGACTCTGCTTTACCGGTTTCCAGGTTATGCTTGTAAAAGCTGTATAAAAAGCCTGATCCATCGGGCAGCCATTTTACATCGTTGGCTATCTGGTAGCGGATGTTCGAAAACATGGTCAACCGCGAAGCCGCATCGTGCTTGCCGCCGGCATCCATGATGTAGAAGCCGGAGCCTTCGTCGCTGTCGTTCTCTGAATATAAAATTTTATCGGCCAGCGCAGGCGTGGGGCCCAGGTCCCAGATGCAGGCTCCGTCAGGATGATCCTTTCCAAATAAGGGTTGATAATACACCGCGCCCGCCGGTGGATTGAGTGGTGTTGTTTTAACCACGCACATTCCATCGCGGTATGTTATTGCAGAGCCATCGCTCTTCCATACCGGGCGGTATGCGCCGAAATATGGAATACCATCGCCGGTTATGACGAACTCCGGCGCCGATATGTTTGCGCCGCTCACCACATCGGTGCCCGGCATGAACCAGCGGTACCTTCCATATACGGCCACAACAGCCTGCAATTTATTGGGACCGAAATCAGCCACGTTCTTAAAAACGAAAGTCTTGCTGGAACCCGGCGGCAAGGTTATCTGCTGCGGCTCGCTGGCGCCAACAATATATAAGAAGAACACACCTGCGCTCGACTGCGCATCGCGGAAGGTATACTGCATGTTACTAACCCTTATGGAGACACTGCCTTTTTTATAATTCTCCAGTCCTTTATGATCCGGCGGGTTGGTTATTTTTCTAAACCCGGTGCCATCGGGCCGGACGGTGTATATATCGGTTTCATAATAAGAATGCACAGCTTCATGACCGCTGGAGAATGCCAGCTCTTTTCCATCGGGCCGCCAGGCCAGGTCGTACAATCCCAGCGGCTTCTGAATGCCGGGAAAGGTCCATAAGCGCCGGTCATTGGTCCCGTCGACATTTATCAGTCTTATTTCTGTTTCATCGCGTATGTAAGCAATGGTGCCCGCGGTCGGTCCCTCATAATCCGGTAAAGCAGGTGGAGCAGTAAGCTTTGCTTCTACATTGGAAGTATTATTTCCGCAAAAAAGAAAGCAGCAGCAAATGGCAGCAACGAATGCCTGCGCAACAAACAACTTCATGGCTCAATGGTTTCCGTAAAGTAAGGATGCGGGCAGACGCAGGACAATCAGATGAATGTCCGATTTTTCGGGTAAGCAAGGCCATCCTTTACCGGCCTTGCAGCACCTTGGCAACTGCCTGCGATTTGGAATGCACGTGCAGCTTTGCGTAAATGCTGCTGATGTGCGTGCGTATAGTAGACAATGAAATAAAATATTTCTCCCCGATCTTTTTGTAACTCAGTCCATCCACCAATGAAAACAGGATCTCTTTTTCGCGTACGGTAAGCTGGTAATCTTCCAGGGATGTGGCGGGAGGCGATTGAAAGGCCTGAATCACTTTGCGGGCGATAGAAGAGCTCATGGGCGCGCCGCCATGGTAAAGGTCTTGCACCGCCGCGATGATCTCCGCCGAAGTTGCTTTCTTCAGCAAATAACCCGAGGCGCCGGCGCGGATGGCCGCAAAGATCTTTTCATCGTCCTCGAACACCGTGAACATCATGATCTGAACTTTAGAGAAATTGTTTTTCAGCGTCCTTACGCCTTCTATACCACTGATGTCGGGCAGGTCGATGTCCATTAGAACGATGTCGGGCTCGTTGCAGGCAAGGTCGCTCACCACGTTCAACAGGTTGGGCAGCGCGCACACACATTGCATGCCCGGCGTACGGTTAAACAGCGACTGCAAGGTATTGCGCAGCGTATGATTGTCTTCTACAACGGCTACTTTGATCATGTTCTGTAAAAATCAATTAAACCATCCATTTAAAAAATCAGATATTCATTTGATTTTCGACCGCAGGAAAACGGTGGTCCCCTTCTCATTGCTTTCGATCCGCAACATGGCCTTCATCAATGCCGCCCGCTTCCGCATGTTGTGCAGTCCATTGCCCGAAGGCGCGGCATTGGTATCGAAGCCCTTTCCATTGTCCTGCACGATGGTATCGATATAATTTCCATTCAATTGCATGTTCACCGATACATAGGAAGCTTCTGAATATTTTACCAGGTTGTTGATGGACTCTTTTAAAATAAGGTACAGGTTCTGCCGGTCGCTCATGGGCAGGGAGCTTTCAGGAATTTTCTTATCGATGTTGATATCATAATCGATGTCCTTTGCTTCGAACACGGCAGCAGCGTGCTTTTTAACCCGGGCCATGAGGTGACCGAATGAATCATTGCGCGGATTGACGCACCAGATGATATCATCCATTTTATCCAGCAATGCCACGGCGTTGTCGTTGATCTCCCGCATCATTTGCCTGGAGGTTGAACCATTTTCTTCCTGCAGCGCACCTTCGCTGATAATAGCAATGGAGCTAAGCGTGGAGCCGATCTCATCGTGCAGGTCGGCGGAAATGCGGCTGCGCAATTTTTCCAGCTTCAGCTTTTGCCGCAGGCGGAACATGCGGAAATAATAAATGGCGGCAAATACCGTCACCAGCATTAGTATGATAAACCAGAGGCTCTTGTAAAACGGCCTGGTAATGGTAAATGTAAAGCTGGCGGGTGTTTCGCTCCATTGGTCGTGGCCGGTTGAAGCAATTACCTTAAAGGTATATTGCCCCGGTGGCAGCGATACGTAATCGATGCTATTGGCCCTGGTGGGCGCACTCCAATGCCTATCGTACCCTTGCAGCATGTATTTGTACAATATCCTTCTTTCATCTGTGTACGAAGCCGCGGCAAATTGAAAACCGATGGAGTTTTCGTGCGGCCGGTAGTCGGGCGCCTGCTGCCGTGCAACCGCCGCCGTATCTTCTTCTCCCAATACATGTATGCCGGTGATGTTCACCAGGGGCGGCAGCGACCGCACTTTATCTGAGATCTGAAACACCGTCAATCCTGTTTCGGACAAGGCCCAGCATTTATCCGCCGAAGGCGAAGCATGGCTTGCAAAAATTTCCGCGCTGTGCAATCCATCGGCAACGGTAAACGACCGCCAGCTTGTTGTAGCCGGTGAATAACGGTATATTCCGTTGCAGGTAGACACCCATATCTCTTTGTTGCCTGTTTCCTTGATATCGGTGACCCTAGTGCATTGCAACCCTGCCTGCGCCGAAACATTTTGCACCTGCAGCCTGCCCTTGTTTAATGCAATATTGAAAAGACCGCCGAACCGGGTACCGATCCAGAGACGCTGCTTTGAATCCAATAGAATACTGCGTATGTTCGGGTCCGTTAGTCCGGCTGCTGAATCGATGTATTGTTCCAGTGTAAAGCGGGTATTGCTGCCGGTTCCCTCATATTTTATCTTCAATAATCCCTCCGCATTGTCGCCTGCCCAGATGGTCTTGTTTTGTGCGTCAAGAGCAATGCATACCGGAAAGCAAAGTTTTCCTGATTTAAGGCGTGGTTGAAAATGGGCCACCGGCTTGCCCTTATGTATGAGAAAAATGCCGTTTTGGCCCGAAGCCCACACGATTGAATCGCCGTCGCGCACCAGGGAGTGAATGGTAATATGGGTCTGTTTAAAAGCATCGAAATATTCCCACGATCGCACCTGGTTGTTTTGCACACGCAGCCGCCACAGGCCGCCGAGCGCGCCTCCCGCCCAGAGGTCGGCGCCGGATAACAATACTTTTGTAGGATGATTTGTTGAATGGGGAAATTTTTCCAGCTTGCTGAAAGTTCCATTGCGAATGCTGTAGATATGCTTTCCGTTGCTGATCCACAACAAGGAATCGTTGCCGGTAATGTCGCCCGTACCAAAGGCTATTTCATCATAAGCATAAAAACGTGCGGGCAGGTTGGCGATCTTTACCAATCCTGTTTGCGTGCCAACCCACAAATTGTTTTCGCGGTCGGTGTACAGGAACTGCACATCGTCGGGCACCACTGATCTCATAGCAATACTCGAAACGAGGCCGGCAGATGACACGTGCCTGAAATTGCCGGCGGTATCTTCCAAAGCAAAGATCCGCGGATGAAAGTTCTCCTGCACGGCATGCCTGTACCCAGTGCCCCGCCAGATATCCCGGCGTGCTCCTGTTGCGGTGATGTGCGCAAGCGAGAACCGCAGTTGATTGCCAAATAGCGCAAACACTCCGTCGTCAGCGGGCTGCAGGTAAAATGTGGCATTGGAGGATAACGCTACCTGCTTACCATCTTTACGGTACACCACCAACTCGCGATCGGTCCCTATCCAAATATTCCGGGCCTTATCCATGGCCATGCTCCAGACGGTCGAATTTTTAAACCGCTCGTCGATATTAAACAGCAGCTTAAACGTATTGTCCGCAAAATGGTAGATGTTGCGGTTGCCATCCAGGATCAGAATTCCTTTGTCGCTATGCCTGCAAAGCAGGTATACATTGTTGTTGGAAGGCATGGCGAGTGCTCTTACCTTGTTATCACGGTATTCCATCAATCCACCGTCGAATAAAAAACCTGCGTATACCGCATCGCTGGTAGACACAATGTTGGACACGTATTTGTTGCGTTGTATTTCAGGTAAGGGAACAGTGGTGAAGCGGTGACCATCGTAACGGGAAAGGCCGAAATAAGTGCCTATCCATAAAAATCCGCGCTCATCCTGGCTAAGACACGTGATGCGGTCGCTGATCAGTCCGTCGGCCGTTGTGTAGCGGCGGGTAGGCAAGGTTTGTGCAAAAGCGCCGGATATCTCAATTACAAGCAGTAGTAAAAGCGTACATTTTTTCATAGCTCACCAGGTACCAATCTACTTGTTGCAATATAGCGTTTTATCCATTCCCTCGGCCATTGGTTCCACTCCCTAAACGCGGCCGCTTTTAGCCGTTGAAAGATTTATTATTAAATTCAGAAACAAAAACCATTGCTTTTTTACTGGGCGCGCCATATTGTTTGCCTGCTGGTTTTCTCAATTGCTTTTTGTCACATGCGGGGCCAGGATGCCACCTTGTGGTCATTTGATTATTTCGGATCGGCGGAAGGGCTGCCTTCTTCGGAGGTCATCAGTGTTTACCAGGACCATCAACGCTATATCTGGATCGGACATAGCGCGGGCGTAAGCCGGTGGGACGGCTATTCATTTCAAAATTATTTATGGGCGGGCAGCCAGCGGATCGGCAAGACCTACCAGGTGCGGCAGGATGCTGGAAAGCGTATCTGGATCTGTGCTGAAGGCGGGTTGTTCTTATTCGACTCGGACAGGTTGAAACATATTTCAACAGGCAAAGAGAACATGCCGGTGTTCAATGTGCTTTTTTTACAAAATGTTGTATGGCTTGGCACCATGGAAGGGCCTGCTATGTATGCGATCGAAGAATGGAACAACGAATTGGGGGATGACACAATCTCATTGAACATCTTGCCCTCCTGGAAAAGATCATTTCCTACAGGCAACGAGGCAAAACAAATTGACCAGGCGAGGGATGGAAATATTTTTATTGCCGATGCGTATGCGCTCTTCGCAATCGAAGGAAATACCCACAGGAGAATATGGATGCATAAAGACGACCGGGAGCATGTAACAGGTTTGAAACCATTGAACAAGGACAGCATTTATTTTACTACCACATCACGTGGATTGCAGGCGTTGGAAAAGGGGATGTACCGCATAGTGGATTCCGTGTCGGGCACAGGTAATGCACTGCAATGGCAGGGCAGCAGGTTATTGTATTTTGCTACAAAAGGATTGTATCATTTCAATCCTGTGACCAATTGTGAACAAACTATCCTGCTGCTTCCTGAAGCTTATAACAAGTGGGGCAGCTCAGTGCTGGCAGACCAGGAGCATGGTTACTGGATCGGAACGCATGAACAATTGCTGCATGCAAAGCCCGGCTTGTTTCAAACGCTTTCCCTTCCTCAATTAGAGGGTTTTGATGAATTGTACTATAGCACACAACTCAGAGATGGCAATGTGTTGGTGGGCGGTAACCGCGGCAGGGTATTTACAAGATCACCCGGCGGAACATTTGCATTTTTATTGAAGAGCTTTCCATTGGCGCCCGTAGCGCAATTGTACGAAGACAGCGATGCTACCATTTGGCTTGGCTCTTATTACCAGGGCATAGCATCGATACGAGGCAATGCAGTAAAGATTTATACGACGAAAGAAGGCTTGCGCGACAATACCAATTTCTTTTTCGCAGCTACTAAAAATGGAAAGTTGTATACCGGTGGCGATGGTGGCGTGAGTGAAGTCATCCGCAATGCAGGCCAGGTATCGTTTAAGAATTACGCGTTGGTCGGTCCCTCAGGTGATTATCCTGTTTTTCGATCGGGCATGGAAACTTTGCAGGGCAGCTTGTTGTTCGGCGGCAATTGGGGATTGTATAAGCTGGTGCAGGACTCATTACAACCATTAAGCATACGAGGGGCACAAACCAATTCTGCCATTACCGATATGCAGCAGGATAATAAGGGAAACATCTGGATCAGCACCAACGGCAATGGCATTTTGTTGTGCAAGGAAGAGAACAATGCCATCAGGCTGATGAAATTGTTCTCTGAAAAAAATGGGCTTAACGCTTCTACGTATACCGACCTGCTCCTGGACAAAGACAATGTGTTATGGGCTGCGAGCTATAAGGGCCTTAGCAGGATAGAAGAACAGGGCGGCCAGTATTTTATCATGAACCTGCAACGGAACTTCATCAGGGCTTATCATTCCATCAGCCTTATGCAGGACAAAGAAGGTGTTTTATGGATACCAACTTCATCGGGCCTGGCCTGGCTGCATCCCGATAAAGTGAAGCAATCCTTTACCCCGCCGGTGTTGTCGTGGACGTCCTGTTATTCATTAAAAGAAAAGAAAGACATTCCGATCAGCCAGCTTAATAATGAAATGCAATTCCCGTACAATGAAAATGCATTTCAGTTTACATTCACCGGCATTTCTTTATCGCCACCGGCGCCTGTGCACTATTTCTACCGCATTAAAGAATTGGATACAGCGTGGACTGATAACGGGTTCAGCCGGCAGGTAAGTTTTCAAAGCCTGGCGCCCGGTAAGTACACGTTCGAAGTAAAAGCGCATGCGGGCAGCTCCACTCCCGGCACCATTCAACTGTCATTCACCATTGCGCCGCCGTTCTGGACGAGATGGTGGTTCATAACGCTGCTGGTAATTGCAATAGCTGCTATTATTTTATTCGCAGTGCGCCGCAGGGAAAACATCATTAAAGCCCGTGAGCATGAAAAAGCAGCATTGAAATTAACCGCGCTAAGAGCGCAAATGAACCCGCATTTTATTTTCAATGCGCTGAACAGCGTGCAGCATTACATCCTGCGCGGCGACGCGGACGAAGCCAACAAATACCTTTCGAAATTCTCGAAATTGCAGCGGCTGATCCTCAACCACTGCGACCAGCAATTCATATCACTGGAAAAAGAGCTGGAAATGCTGAACCTGTACCTGCAATTGGAACAATTGAGAGTGAAAGGAAATTTCGACTATGCCATCAACATCGATGAAGACATCGACCCGGAGGAGGTGAACATTCCGCCAATGATACTGCAGCCTTTCATAGAAAACGCCATCTGGCATGGATTGATGCCGAAGCACGGCGGCGGCTTTTTAAAACTGAACATCAGCATGGATAAGCAGTTTTTAATCTGCCTGATCGAAGACAATGGCATCGGCAGGGAGGCATCATCCATCTTAAAAAATCAACAAGCTGCTTCCGGCAACCATCATTCAAAAGGATTAAAACTGGTAGAAGAAAGGTTGGAGATCCTCAGGCAGCAATATGGACAACCGTTCGAATTTTCCATATCAGATATAACAGGTGAAAGCAATGCTGTAACAGGAACAGTAGTAAAGCTTACCATTTACACCGGGGAAACGGCAAATTGAATTACGTCGCCGGCTTGTCCTTTAAGGCGTCCAGTATCTTTTCCCTCCTTCTCCTTGAAACTTCCACCTTAGTGCCATCGCTCATGGCCAGCCAGCCCTCCGGCGAGTACCGCCGTACATGCTTTTTATTTACGAGGTGCGATTTATGTACCCTGATAAATCCATAATCCGCCAGCATCTCTTCAAACTCTTTTAGCGTTTTTGAAAGCAGGAGCTTTTTATTGTTCTCAAAAAAGATCTTGGAGTAATTGTTTTCCCCTTCTACGCGGATGATTTCCCGCGGGTAATGGAAGAAGCTCCCTTCCTGCGTATTGAATGCCAGCCTGAACTCAGATTGGTTTTGCGAAGCATTCTGCAAAAGGTTCTGATACAGTTCCTGTTGCTGCTTGTTTTCCTTAATAAACTTGCTTACGGCCTGTATGAGCTCATCTGCGTCGATGGGCTTGAGCAAATAATCAAGCGCGCTGAACCGTATGGCCTGGATGGCATAATGGTCGTAGGCCGTGGTGAAAATGATGCGGAAGTCGATCTTGTCGAGCCGCTTCAATAGTTCAAACCCGTTCATCAAGGGCATCTGCACGTCCAGGAAAACAAGATGGGGTTGATAATTTCTGATCAGTTGCAAAGCCTCCTGTGGATGTGTGGAGCTGCGCACGTCGGAAATAACGGGTGTGTAGCGTTGCAGCATGAGCCCGAGCGTACTCACTGCCGAAGGTTCATCGTCGATGATTACCGCTTTGATCACATTTAAAAATAAGCAATCCATTTACCATTTTCTCATTTAACCTTGCCATTGCATAATTCGCCGCGTTTTTGCTTATGGGCCCTTCTTAGCTTTCGATACCTGTAAATACATCGCGGCATGAAACGATATTTTTACCTGCTGTTGTTATTCCCGCTTGCTGCCGGTGCGCAGATCACGAGCAATTCCGAATGGACGTGGATCAAAGGCGATAATACTTCGAATGTAAACGCTGTGTACGGAGTAAAGGGCGTTCCCGATCCTTCGAATAAACCCGGAGGCCGGTCGCGCGGCATGTCTGTGCGGGACGCTGCCGGTAATATATGGTTGTTCGGCGGAGAGGCTTTTTTTACTACGGGCGGTACTTCCAATTACAGCAACGATCTATGGAAGTATGACATCACCACCAATGTATGGACCTGGATCAGCGGGCTTAATACCGGTGGATCGCTCGGTGTGTATGGCACGCAGGGTGTTGCGGACGCGGCGAATATGCCAAGAGCACGCGCCGGGGCAGCGATATGGCTGGACGATGCGGGTAACATCTGGATCTTCGGCGGCATTCACAGCGCGGCGCGGTTGAACGATCTATGGAAATATGACCCTGTAACCAATATGTGGACCTGGATGAAGGGCGACAATACACCCAATCAAACCGCTGTACCCGGCACCCTCGGTGTTGCCGCATCTACCAATAAACCTGGCTCGAGGGTGGGCACGGCTTACTGGAAAGATGCCTCCGGCAATTTATGGATGTTCGGCGGCGATGGGTATGGAGGTACCGGCCTCGCCACCCTGAATGATCTTTGGAAGTATGATCCTGTTACCAATATGTGGACATGGATGGATGGAAACCCGAATGGAAATCAATTTGGGACATATGGTACACAGGGAGAAGAAAATGCCGCCAACCAGCCCGGGCAAAGATTTTTTTGCGATGGCTGGATAGACGCCGCTGGAAACTTCTGGATCTTCGGTGGCACAGGACGGGGTGCTGCGGATAATGGCCTGCTGAATGATCTGTGGAGATACAATCCTGTAACGGGTAATTGGACGTGGATGAAGGGCAGCACCAGCCCCGATACAGTGGGCGTTTATGGCACCATGGGCGTTGCCGATGCCGCCAACACACCGGGAGCCAGGCAAAATTATATGAGCTGTAAAGGAGCGGACGGAAATTTTTACCTGATGGGCGGGAATGGATTTGCATCGGCGCTTCCATCGGGTTTTTTGAATGATATGTGGAAATATGACCTGTCCACCAATCAGTGGACGTGGTTAAAGGGAGATAATGTTCCCAATGTAAACGGCGTATACGGTACGCTTGGCACGCCGGACGCCGCCAACAAACCCGGATCGAGGAACCATGGCGAAATGTGGACCGATAACGCAGGAAACATCTGGCTGTTCGGCGGAAATGGTTTTGCCGAAGCAGACTTCGGAAGAATGAACGATGTATGGAGATTGAACGGTTCCGGTTCCCTTCCGTTGCATTTTGTTGCGCTACGCGTTGCACAACGCAATCAACAAGTAGCCGTGCAATGGGAAACGGCCGCGGAAATAAATACCAGCCATTTCAATGTGCAACGCAGTAAGGACGGAAGGAATTTTATGACGATAGCAAAAGTAGCAGCGGCAGGTAACGGATCGAAGACATATGAATTTATGGATGCTGCTATCGATCATCAAAATATTTCACTGTATTACAGGATCGAGGCCGTGGACCTGGACGGAACCATTAAATACTCTTCGATCAAATCGATAAAGATCGGGCAGCGCATCCAGTTTACAATCGGCCCAAACCCGGCGAGGAACTATTTTATCATTGACGGAGATAATATCGACAGGATAGAAGTATTTGACCTGCGCGGACGCCGCGTATATTCCAGAAGGATTGCGTCTATTGCTGACCGTAATATCCATACCAGCGGTTGGAGCAATGGCATGTACATAGTAAAACTAACGGATGGCGATGGCAATACAACCATCACAAGGATCATAAAGCAATAGTGTAACAGAACAACACAGGCATTGTATCAAAATCGAACAATGCCAAAGACCTTAAAAGCATAAGTTACTTTCAATTAATCGCTTATACACTGGCACACAAGTGGATACTGCATTTACAAATCCCTTCCACTTGCTCGAAAATTATTTCAAGGTCGCATTTCGAAGCCTTTGGCGCAACAAGACCTATAGCCTGCTGAACATACTGGGCCTTACCGCGGGCACGGTATGCTGCCTGTACATTGTACTGTATGTAAAGGAACAATACAGCTACGACCGGCACCATCACAATGCCCGCAACGTGTACCGGGTTACCACCGACATCGTCACTACTGACAAGACGGACAGGATGGCCACCATTTCGCCGGTGATATTGCCGGCCATTCAAAAAGATTTCCCGGAAGTGGAAGAAGCCGTTCGCGTAGTGCACCGCGCAGATGTAAATGAACACCTGTTCCGCACCGGTGATAAATCCATTTACATCACCAAGGGTTATTATGCCGATTCCAATTTCTTTAAGGTGTTTACCTACCGCTTTACGGAAGGATCGAAGGAGCATTGCCTTGACAAGCCGCTGTCGATGGTGATTTCATCCGAAGTAGCGCAAAACCTGTTCGGGGATGAACCCGCGGTAAACAAGACCATTACCATGACCGACAGGTTCGGCACCAATGATTTTATCATCACCGGCGTGTTTGATGGAGACTATGGGCGTTCCCATGTCCGGCCTAATTTCATTATGAACATTTACAGCGGCAGGCTGGGCCGATTCATCTTAAACAGCAATGATTGGGCCTACGATAATTATGCCCATGGGTACGTGAAGCTGAGGCCCAATACCGATGCAAAAGCATTTGAAGCAAAGCTGTCTCCTTATGTGCGCAAGCATGGAGAAGCACAATTGGCCAGGGCCGGTTATACAAAATCGATGCACCTGCAACCAATTGGCGATATCCATGTTTCCAGCAACCTGGATGAAGAGATAGACAAAAACTCCAATGCAGGATTCCTGACGATCCTCATCGTTATCGCAGTTTTTATACAATTGATCGCGTGCATCAATTTCATGAACCTGTCCACGGCACGCGCCGCCAGGCGTGCGAAAGAGGTCGGCGTAAGAAAATCCGCAGGCGCGGGAAGAACATCCATGATACGTCAGTTCCTTGCAGAGTCCATGCTCATGAGCAGCATTGCCATCTGGCTTGCGCTTCCGATACTCTATACCGTACTTCCCTATTTCAATGCGATCAGCCAGTACAACCTGTCGACAGATGCGTTCAGCAGTGGATTCATATGGCTAATCGTATTTGCATTGATCGTTCTTACGGGTCTGCTGGCCGGAAGCTACCCTGCTTTTTACCTTTCATCTTACAGGACCATCGAAGTATTGAAAGGCAATTTCCGGCATCACCTGTCCTCTGTTGGTTTACGGAAAGGGCTCGTGGTATTTCAATTCATTATATCGGTGGGCCTGATCATAGCGGTAGTTACCATCCGTAACCAGGTGCGGTACATGCAGGGAAAAGAGTTGGGCTTTAACAAGGAACAAAAATTGATCATACCTATCCGTTCCCGAGACGCGATATTGAAAATAGATGCCTACAAGAACGAAATTGCCAGGCTCGCCGAGGTTAAAAGCGTGGCGGGAGTAGCGTACTATCCCGGTTTCAAAATAGAAGAAGACATCCAGCTATACAAACAGGGAAAAACGCTGAACGATGCAAGATCGGTAGCATATAATACCGTGGATGAAAATTATTTTAACCTGATGGAGATCCCGGTCATTGCGGGAAGGAACTTTACCAAAGCCGATACGTTGAACCAGGTGATCATTAACCAAACCGCTGCCAGGGAATTAGGGCTTGCGGTACAGGAAGCGCCGGGCCAACACATATATACCGGCACCGATAGCACGCTTACAACCTTTACCGTTGTAGGTGTATTGAAAGATTTCAATTTTGCTTCATTGCATGAGCCGATCAAACCTTTGTTCTTCCGCTATAATTACCGGTTCCCGCATTTGGTAGTCGGGAGCCACACGGCCGACTATCGCGCATTGATCGCGAAGTTGCAACAAGCGTGGACGGCATTCAACCCCGCAGCGCCGTTTGAATATTCTTTCCTGGATAATAACCTGCAGAAGCAATATGAAAGTGAAAACACCTTACTCAGGATCATCAACTCATTTACTGTACTCGCGATCTTCATTTGCTGCCTGGGCTTATTCGGGCTGGCTGCATTTACCGCCGAGCAGCGCATAAAGGAGATAGGGATCAGAAAAGTGCTGGGCGCTTCTACAAGGCACCTCGTCGCATTGTTGTCAAAGGACTTCCTGAAGCCGGTGCTTATCGCATGCGTTATTACCATGCCACTTGCCTGGTGGGCAATGCACAAGTGGTTGCAGGATTTCGCTTACAGAACGGACATGAGCTGGTGGATATTTATTGCAGCAGCAGCAATTGCCGTAATAATATCATTGATAACGGTGAGCTTCCAGGCTCTTAAAGCGGCGATGACCAACCCGGTAAAGAATTTAAGAACGGAATAAACATTAAGGTGTTACTTCTCTGCAACGGCCACCAGCATTTCGCAGGGCCCGGTAAACCCTTTTTCATGGTCGAACTTTGAAAGCTCGTTTTCAATTTCTTCCCACACCGATCGTTTTTCATCATCGCTAAGCTTGGCCATCATCTGGTGCAATGCCCCGAACGATTCTTTTTCAAAACGAACGCATTCCTTTGCAGAAGCCATTTGCACCGGGGAATGTATAGCCACAACTTTCGGATTTTTAAATCCGGCCTGGGCATAAGCATTTTCAATTACGCCGGGCGCTCCAAGGCTGAATGCGCCGGGTTGTCCCGGTACAGGCGGCGGAAGATTGGCCCGCTTGCGGATGATGGAGACAGGAATAGAAAAGAATGCATTTTTATCAGGCGTTGAATATACGATGGCAGCGATCCTTCCTCCCGGTTTCAATACCCGCCACATTTCGCGCAGCGCCTTTTGCTGATCGGGGAAATAGATCAATCCCACGCGTGAAATAACCGCATCGAATGTTTCATCGGCCAACGTAAGGTTTTCTCCGTCCATGGCGGCGGTCTCGATATTATATAAGCCCGCCTCGCAAGCCATTTTACGGGCATACATCAGGATATTGGGCGCGATGTCGGTGGCCAGTACATAACCCGTAGGGCCAACCGCTTTAGCGGCGGTGATGGTTTGTTCGCCTGCGCCCGCCGCCACGTCCAGAACGTGATGACCTTCGCCAATGCCCGCCATTTCAATCATGGTATCGGTGGATTGGCCCAGCCACTGGCGAATGGCATTGCTCCACCGGTACCAGGCCCCCGCGGCAGACTGCCATTGTTCGAAAGTGGTTTGCTTGTATTTCGCGGCATCAAATGCGGGAACTGCTGTTTCCATATTGCATCGTTTTAGTGCACCAAAAATACTGGCGCACCTGCCCGCCGGGCTTTCACAATTGATTCAATTATCTGCACTTTTAAACCGCAAGCGGCCTCATGCATCATAGGCCCAGCACATTCATGCTGATCTCAGAGCCTGGCCAGGCGCAATACCAAAACGTTTTTGGAAACTGCGCGTGAAGTAAGAAGGATTGCCGAACCCGGCCTCGAGGGCCACTTCATTTACGTTGCCATACTTTTCCCTGATCAATTGCAGGGCTTTTTGCAACCTGATCTCACGGATGAATGCATTGGCCGATAGGCCCGTGAGAGAGGTGATCTTGCGGTACAATGCAGACCGGCTCATGTTGAGATGCGTGGCAAGATCATCGATAGAGAACGCGGGTTGGTAAAAACGGGCGCTTACCGCTTCAATCAATTGGTGCAGGAACTGCTCATCGTCCCTGCCCAGTATCTTTACCAAAGCGGTTTGCTTGTTTTTAAATGCCATTTCACCCGCAAGCTGCTTTACCAGCGAAGACACTACCACGTGGCGGTCCTGCGCAATGTCGCACAGGCGGTTGGCCAGTTGAATGCAGGACCCGAAAAAATCCTGCTCATCGGTCACCGGCTCTCCCGCGCTGATGCCAATGCGGATTTCCGCTGCAGGAATTTTTGCGTGCTGCACCGCTTCCAATATTTTCAATGCGCAATCGATGGCAGCGTGTGCCGAAGTGAACACGATCATTTGCCGGTGTCCTGGCCTGCTTACCTGCCTGCCGCCGGAATTTTTTATGATGTGTTGGATACTCTCTGTTACCTGGTCTCCTGCTGTCAAAGAGATCTGGTCGATCAACAATACCACTCTGTAGCCGGTATCGAATGTTCCATCTGCATTTTCAACAATGTCGAATGTATTGGCCTTTACTTCATCGCCGATAAATGCCGTATAATCTCCACCCTTCAATTCAATTACATTGCAGGGCATGCCTCCGTGCGCTTCCTGGTGAACGGCAATGCACGATTCTTTGTCGGGCCCTTCCATCAAACAAAACACCAGTCCGTCCTCCTCATTGATCCAATATTGCAAAAACTTTACACCATACTTGTGCTGTATTGCAAGGTCGGCAATGTGATTGCGCTTGATGTCTTCCACGGTGGGCTTTACATCGTAATCAGAAGCTTTATGCAGGTCCATGAAAAGCGGCATCAGCGGGATTTATTGCTAATTTATCGGATTAGTTATAAATTATCAATCACATCCTTGTATCCCCGCCCGATGGGGATGGAAACGCCGTGGATCTCCACCATTTCCGCGGTGTAGGACTCGATCTTGTTGAGGGAAACGATAAAAGAGCGGTGAATGCGTTTGAAAAGATTGGGTGGCAACAGCACCTCGATCTCGTGTGTGCTCATCTTGCTCAGGTATTCGCTTTTTATGGTAACGATCTTGATGTATTCGCGCTGGCTTTCGATGTATAATATATCGGAGAACAATATCTTCACCTTCTTCTTCTGTATGTTCAGGAATATAAAATCCCTGGAGTCGGCGCTTTCGGCAGGTTTATATTTTTCGCCTTGTGCAATTTTCACTTTGTTTACCGCCACCAAAAAACGTTCGAACTCGAATGGCTTCAGCAGGTAATCCGTCACGTTCAGGCTAAAACCTTCTACCGCATACTGATGATAGGCTGTAGTGATGATAACAGCGGGCGGATTGGTAAGTGTTTTTAAGAACGCCATGCCTTTTAATTTGGGCAGGTGAATGTCTAAAAACATCAGGTCGATGGTGTGCGTGCGCAGGTAATCCGCGGCCAGGATGGCGTCTTTGAACGTACCCAGCAATTCAAGAAAAGGGACCTGCGCAACGTAATCTGACAGCACCTTGGCCGCCAGCGGCTCGTCTTCGATGATGATGCACCTGATTTTAGACATGGCTCGCAAGATTGATTTTTAAAATGGCTGTAAACTCATACTCGGCCTGGCGAACGCTTAAGCTGTAGTCGGTGTACAACAACTCCAGTTGCCGGCGCAAATTAGAAAGGCCTATGTTTTCCTTTACACTGCTTTCTCCCACGAACTGCTCCGTGGAATTTTTTACCGTCAGCATCAACTGTCTTTTGTTCACTGCAATATGGATGTTTACATAGGGGCGGCTTCTTGTTTCCGATACGCCGTGCTTGAATGCGTTCTCCACCAAGGGCATCAGCAGCAACGGCGGCAGCGCCTGCTTCATGTCTTCGATATCATGATTGAAATTCACGCGCAGCGACTCATCGTACCGCAATTTTTCGAGCGCAATGTAGTCGTTGATGATCTTTATCTCCTGCTCTATCGCTATGAACTCTCCGCCCGCTTCGTACAGCATGTAGCGCAATATCTTCGACAACCGCACGATGGATTCCGGGGCCAGGTCTGATTTATCCCTTGCAAGTGAATAAATATTATTCAGCGTATTGAATAAAAAATGCGGGTTTGTTTGTGATTTAAGATAGTTCAGCTCTGCTTCCTGCTTTTGGATGCGCAGTAGCTGGGCCGATAGTTTTAATTTACGGTAATCGTACACATGCTTGATGACGCCGAAAAAAAACATCGACCCGAAACCAGCCTGGGCCTGGAAGGCGATGGGGTTGGCCAGCTGTTCGGGCGTGGGGAAAGGAGTATAAACTCCCAATTGTACCCCGATATGCCTCCAGCCATACAGCCCGTACGACATGAGCATCATTTGGACCCAAACCAGGAAAATGCCGACAAGAATATTGTATACGAGATATTTCCGCTTCTTCAATATAAATGGCCAACTGCCTTCAAAGAAAAGGATGTTGATCGACAGTAGATAAATGTTACGCCAAAGCTCGTTGGGAACCCTTAACCAGAACGTGGAGGGCTCCTTGCTGACGAGGTAAGCGAACAACCATAACAATGTCCACGCCAGTGCAACCCATAAATAAAACTTCATGCGTTCCCATACAACCGGCGTCTTTGTTTTGCCATTCATGAAATAAATATCGGCAAATCTTTCCCTTTTCATTTATCGGTCTACAGAATAGGCTTTAACGTACACCAGCAACCGGAATTTGTCAATCAACCAAAATACTATAACCCCTGTTCATTGAGCGCAATCTATGCGGGGCCGGTGTTTGGCGAGACCAGCATGCTTATAAAACCGCTGTTCGTTTACGATAAGCCGCTGTTTATTGACCTGGCTTCCGGCGGGAAATTTTATCAGCTATCCTTGTGGTAAATAATCAAGTATATGAAAAAAAATCTATCGCTCCTTATAGCCGTCCTGTTAATGGCTGCACAACTCCAGGCCCAGGTTGAACCCGGTGCAGGCTCCTGGAAAACATGGTTCATTTCATCGGGAAAAGATTACCGCCTGCAGGCGCCCGGATCTTATAAAGATGAGATTGCGCAGGTGATTGCCGCTCAAAAAAATCTCGATTCAGCCAGCAAGCAACAGGTGGCTTACTGGAATGCGGGCGCACCGGGCTACCGCTGGCAGGAAGTGATCGCGAGGCTGTGGCCGCTCGATACTACCATCAATGGCATGATGTGCAACATGTTGCTGGGCACCGCCACTTATGATGCCATGATCGCCGCCTGGGACACGAAGTATGCATACAAGCGCCCCCGGCCCTTTACAGCAGATAACAGGATTAAATCGTTGGTGCCTAAACCAGAAAGTCCTTCTTATCCCTGTGAACATTCCGTAGCTGCCGGCGCGGCGGTTACCATCATCAGCCATTTCTATCCCATGCTGAAGGATTCCGTCAATCGCATGGCCCAGCGGTCGATGGCCGCACAGGTTGCGGCGGGCGT
Source organism: Chitinophagaceae bacterium (assembly GCA_035628135.1). Lineage (GTDB taxonomy): Bacteria > Bacteroidota > Bacteroidia > Chitinophagales > Chitinophagaceae > DASPKM01. The sequence continues at coordinate 450,684 of DASPKM010000010.1, forward strand.
TGCATTCCCCAGCGACACGCGTGCAGGTTTTGACTTGGGTAAAAAGATTGCCGAAAAAGAAATTGAACAGACCAAACACCTGGCCAACCGCACCCCATGGGATGGTAAGATACCACAAGGCCCCGGGCTTTGGAATGGTAAAAAACCAATGCATGCCGTTGCAGGTCTTAATAAAACCGTGGTGCTCACCAGCGCAAGCCAGTACCGTCCCGCACCGCCTCCCGATTTCGCGAAAGAAATGGAAGAGTTGAGAAACTTCAAACACAATTTCCGCACGCAATCGAATGCGTTTTATTATGCTACGGTCACTTTCGGTGGATCAGACGACGTGTTGAACAAAAAAATATTCGAGTACAATTTGCACCTTAACCCTCCGCGTGCCGCAAGGATATATGCCGCCACCGGTGTTGCTACTTACGATGCATTTATAGCCTGCTGGGATGCCAAGTACGCTTACTGGGGCATAAGGCCTGACCAATATGATACCACCTACAAACCACTGATACCCACTCCGCCGTTTCCTGGTTATCCGTCAGGACATGCGCTCATGGGTGGAATGTCGAGTGAAGTGTATTCTTATTTCTTCCCCGCCGACAAAGCCTTGTTTCAAAAGAGGGCCAGGGACGGGGCCGAGTCACGGTTCCATGGAGGCATTCACTTCCGCAGCGACAACGAAGTAGGACTGGAGCTAGGCAAAAAAATAGGAGCTGCCGTGGTGCAAAGGCTTAAAAACGACGGTGCTCAATAATATAAACACCAACATTCAATTTCAACCATTTCTCATCATGTGCATTTTAGTTTGATAGAAAATGTGGTGGCGAGCCCCGTTTTTACGGGGCTCCATACTTACATTTATTAAACCAAAGGAGGTAGATATGAAAGCAGTAGTACGATCGAAATATGGCCCGCCAACGGTGCTGAGCATAAAAGAGGTGGAAACCCCTGTTCAAAAAGATGACGAGGTATTGATAAAAATACATGCTACCACGGTAAACCGGACCGATTGCGGCATCCTTTGGGGCAAGCCCGGCATTCTGAGATTATTTACAGGATTGTTCAGGCCAAAGCTGGGAACCACCGGAACAGATTTTGCCGGTGAAATAGTTGCCGCAGGAAAAAATGTACAATCTTTCAAGGTGGGCGATAAAGTAATGGGGTTTAATGGGATGGTGGGGTGCGGCTCGCATGCGCAATACATCACCATGCGCGAAACCGATGGTATTGTTACCATGCCCGCCAACCTTAGTTATAAACAAGCAGTAGCCTGCCTTGAAGGAGCATTTTATGCGGCAAGCGGCATCAAAAAACTGCAACCCAGGCCCGGTCAGAAGGCACTGGTAAACGGCGCAACGGGAGCCATCGGTTCATCTGCCGTGCAGATACTTAAGTTTTACAATGTGTCCATTACAGCAGTATGCAAGGCTGAAAATGACATGCTGGTGAAACTGCTGGGCGCGGAAAAAACAATAGATTATACGACGCACGACTTTACGAGCGATACAGACAAATATGATTTTATTTTTGATTCGGCCGGCAAAAGCACCTTCGCCAAGTGCAAACCGCTGCTGAAGGAAAAGGGCGTATACGCTCCTGCGGACGGGCTTATAAATTTCTGGTTTGCGTTCACCACTTCCTTTTCTAAAGGAAAGAAAGTAATGTTCGGGGCTCCTGCCAACGTTAAGGACGGGCTGCTGTTTATTAAAACCCTGGTCGAGCAAGGACATTTTAAACCGCTTATCGATAGAACGTATTCCTTTGATAAAATTCCTGAAGCATACAAGTACGTAGCCACCGGCCAGAAAATAGGCAATGTGGTAATAACGATGGATACATGAATCACAAGCTCACCAATATATCCACCAGTTCCTTAGGCTTGCTGAAGAAAGGCGAGTGGCTTGCGGCCAGGCTGAACACCTGTTCGCAACCCATTTCGGTATACATTTTTCTTTGAATGAAGGGCGTTACCGCTTTGTCTTCGGTGCATTCTATGTATACTCTTGGAACACGTCCATAGTTTTCTTCAGTAAGCTGCAAGGGAGTGATGCCCGATTCTATTGGTTCATGGCTCAGTAACATCTTTGCCATTTCAGTAATGTCGTCGTCGCAGTCTTTGTACAGTCCTTCTTTATAAATGGCAGGCTGCAGCGTGCTTGCGTGCAGCTCTTCATGGATGGTCACAAAAGGCTTTAGCACGCCGGCGGTGTCCTGCAAAGAATACTCCCTTTGCGTTTTTCCATTGGGAATTAAATACGCAGCCAGGTACACGAGCTTTTCAATTTTATCGGGACGGTATTCTGCAGCTTGCGAGATCATGATGCCGTTCTTACTGTGTCCAACTAAAATCACTTTTCCCTCAAGGCTGTCGATCAGCTTGCATAGCTTTTCTACAGTAGTTTTCATTTTTACTTCCTGTATGGGCGTTTTATCCCTACCCATGCCAGGCAGGTCGATGGCGATTGCTGTATGTCCTTGCTGTTCTAACAACGGCACAACTTTGTGCCAGTTCCAGGCATTGTGCCAGGAACCATGAATTAAAATGAACGTCTTCATGGCTATGCTATTTGAATGTTTAATTACGAAACTTTTGCTGCTTCCCAACCGATCATCACTGTCTTCCGGGTGGCGCCCCAATGATAATTTCCAAAAGTGCCGGCTGATTGTATAACACGGTGGCAGGGAATGATGAATGCAACGGGATTTTGTCCTATGGCCGTGCCTACGGCCCTTAGCGCGTTGGGTTGATGAATGTTTGTTGCAATGTTCTTATAAGTTGACAATGCGCCTACCGGGATTTTCAGCAAGGCTTCCCATACTTTTAATTGAAAAGCTGTTCCCTTTAAATGAAGCTTTATTTGGTCCAGCTTACTCCAATCATGTGTGAATATATATAGGGCATTCTGCTGCATCATGTCCACCATTTGCCGGTAAGCTGCATTGGGAAAACGCAATTGCAGACCCTGCAAAGCCCTTTGTTCGTCATCGGCAAAGGCCATATGGCAAATGCCCTTGGCAGTGGACGCTACTAAAATATTGCCGAAGGGACTTTCCGCATAGCTATAATTGATGGATAGCTCGGCGCCGCCATTCTTAAATTCTCCCGGCGTCATGCCTTCTATTTTAATGAACAGGTCGTGCAGCCTGCCCGTACCTGAAAGGCCTGTTTCGAATGCGGCGTCAGATAGCGTTGCCTGCCTTTGCTGTAAAATGCTTTTTGCATATTCCACAGTAAGGAATTGCAGGAATTTTTTCGGGCTTACGCCTGCCCACTCGGTAAATAGCCGTTGAAAATGGAATGGGCTCAGGTGCACTTTCTGCGCCACCGCGTCCAGGTCGGGTTGGTCTTTAAAATGCTGGTTGATATATGCTATCGCTTCAGCAACGCGGTTATAGTTTATTTGGTCCTGCGCTTTCATGCTCTGCTGTTTTGACATACCAAAAGTACTGCGGGCGGCAAGCTTATAAAACCCGATTCTTGCGGAAAGCAAGTGCCTGTCGCAAACTGCCCCCACCTTTGTCGTTTTTACACATCTTTTATTTTAAATAGCGTATGTATGTTTGTATCGTCAATTACAAAATGAAACAATCAGTAAAAAAATAAAAAATGGAAACTGCGAACAAAACCGTCATTACGGTTGAAAATACAGTGAACGCCCCGGTAGAAAAGGTATGGGAATTCTGGACAAAGCCGGAACACATCACCAAATGGAACCATGCTTCAGACGATTGGCATTCGCCCTGGGCAAAGAACGACTTGCGCACCGGCGGGGAATTCTCTGCCAGAATGGAAGCAAAGGACGGGAGCTTCGGTTTTGAATTTGCCGGAATATATGATGAAGTAAAACCGCATGAGCTTATCAGCTATACCATGGGCGATGGCCGGAGAGTTCATGTTCATTTCACCGGTGTTGGCGGCGAAACGAGGGTAATTGAATCCTTCGAAGCTGAGAGCACGCATTCCGTCGAAATGCAAAAAGGGGGGTGGCAGGCCATCCTGGACAATTTCAAGAAATATACCGAGTCTAATTGAGGTAAGCCAATCAAAGCCCCGCCTTGTATACCAGCATGCTGGCAACCCCGGCTTTGAGTAAATAGTTGCCGCGTTGCAAATGGCCCAATTGGTCTAATATGATCAGGTTTTCGCCTTTGCGCGCAGTAATATTTCTTTTGAGCACCAGTCTGCCATTTACATCGTACAGTTCAAGGTTTAGCGGACCATCCTTGTCTGCCACAACCGTAACTTTCATGTAATCGCCAAATGGGTTGGGATAAGCCGCTTTGATGTTAAGCTCATGGTTGCCCGGCGTGTAAGCAATTACATGGCTATATTGATATTGCAGGTCCTGGTCGATCATTTTCAGGCGGTAATAGTTAGTACCTGCCACAGGAAAAGAGTCGATAAATGAATAATTGATATTTCCGGCCGAGGCCCCTGCCGCAGCCAGTTTTCCGATGGAGGCAAACTGACCATCCCGGCCGCTCCGCTCTACTTCAAAAAAACTGCTGTTAATCTCCCGGCTCGTGGCCCACGTTAGCATTGTGCCCCCATTTACTTTACCCACTTTGAATGAAAGCAAATTGACGGGTAAGGTTGCGGAAACTGAAACGGTGTTTTGGGCCGTGCCTACTTGTGTAGTGCCGATGTAATCCGCGGCAGTGGTCACAAGGTTCGCAGCAGAGACAGCAGCCGTAGTTGCATTGTACATGACTACCAGGCTGCCACCCGCGGGAATATAGTACGAAGTATTGCCACCGCTGGCTACTCCGCCTTCAAATGAAATATTGCCTGTTGCTCCGGCCACTGGCACTGAAGTTGAATTGGCCGCCGTTACCTGGCTGGTTGCATGAAAAGATTGAAATACAAATCCTGTTGGCAACTGATCGGTAATCCTGTCGATGGTTACGCCATGCGCGCCGGGGTTTTGAATAGTAATGGTAAATACTGCGCCGCTGTTGGTTTTGTACATTGATTTATCAGAAGTTTTTGCAATGGTCAGCGGATTGGCCGCCGCGGATACTGTAACAGGTGTGCCCGATCCGAGGCTGGTGTTCAATGCGTATTTATAATTGGTGCTGCCGCTGGTTGCGCCCGCGCAAGGCAACAAATAAGTAGTGAAATTATATCCTGTAATGCGAAAGGTCCAGCGCATGGTGATGGTTGCACCGGTTGATCCGTTGCCTGTTATAAAATGCAGCGAATCGGTAGCGCCCACATTGACGCCGGGAACGTTGCTGGCAATTACCTGGGTACTGAGCAAGGTTATTTTAGCAGGATCGAATTGCGAAGACACAGCTACCTGGAAATCATTTTCATCGCCATTCTGCACATTGCCTACCACGTACGTTACATCATCGATGATAATACCTCCAATGAGGTCCTGGTTGGTAAAAGTCTGCGTGGCAGTGCCGCCCGCATTGGCGCTGATGCTCGACCGGTTCCTGATTACAATGCTTTGGGTCTTTGCGCTTGCGGTTTGATCGCTTAGCTGCACGTTGAAAGTTGCCTGTGGCGTAACGCTGGCAGGATAAGAAACATAGTAATAACATACCCGCGATTCGCCGGGCGCCAATGTACCGACATTGATCACGCCGCCCACAGGTGAAACCACTGCATAGTTTTGACCTGCAACAGAGGTTCCGATAGATGTTATGGTAAACCGCAGGCCTGCATAAGTAACGCCGCTGTTGCTGTTGTTCCTTATTTCAAAACCTACATAGGCCTGGGTTAAGGTTGCAGGTGAATTGCCATCCACAATAAAATAGGGCGCCGATATCCTCGTAATGGTAAAATGATTAGGATCGAGCGCCCAGGTATTTATACAAAAAATAAGTAAAACAAGTGTACAAATGGTTTTCATAGGCCTTGCGGTCTGTTTAGGGTTTTGACCGCGTCAAATACGTTCAATACCCCCACCCTATTGGCATTTACAGCCGCTATCAACCCACAATTATGAAAACCCCTTTTCCGTAGTAAATGTTATTACTTAAGTACCGCGGCTGAATTTTTCTTGCGGTTTAATTCAAACTGCTGCGGCCGGCATGGCACTGCGTCCTCTGCAAATGTTCCGCCCAGCTCCTCTACAATTGCCCGGGAAGGATCTTTCTTCACAGATTGTAGCACGTATTCCTTACCGTTATCTCCTGCAACCGCACAAATTTTGTGTGCATGCCGCACCCATTTTAATTGGAGTAGGCCTCCGCCATTCTATCCATGTCCAGCACCCTGTACGTCCACCTCAACGGCCCACGCGATAACAATGGAAATCAGAAGAGAAAGGGAGGTGTGACAAAAAAGCGCCGAGCGTTCGGATTTATAAATCGAACATCGAACGGGATAATTGAACAGTTCATGCGTTTACCACGGCCGGTTTTTCGCGTTCACGGTACTCGCTCGGCGTGAGAACTAATGTACAGGTTAGTTATTACCTGTACCCCGCTGCCTGCAGTTCAAACAGCTCGGCGTACCGGCCATGTGCCCTGATGAGTTCCTCGTGCGAACCCAATTCAGTAACACGGCCATCTGCAATAACGGCGATGCGGTCTGCTATGCGTACAGTGGAAAAGCGGTGTGATATAACAATGCCTATGCGGCCTTTGAGATTTTCTTTTAATTCGGCGAAAATGCCCGCCTCAGCTTCAGGATCAAGCGAAGCGGTGGGTTCATCCAGTATCCAGATGTCTGCATTGCGGTACATGATGCGGGCCAGCGCAAGCCGCTGCCATTCGCCGCCGGAAAGGTCATGTCCCCCTTCAAATAACCGTCCCACTTTCGAATCGAGGCCGGCGGGCATTTTCTTTACCAGCCATTCACTCCGCGAATCCTGCAATGCCTTCATCACTTTCAGGTCATCGGTCTGCCCGTTCGGACGGCCCATCATTACGTTTTCCCGTACCGATAGTTCATAGCTCGCATAGTCCTGGAACAATACGCCGATGCGGTTGCGCAGTTCTTCGGGATGCATTTCCTTAACGTTTATACCGCCAACGCTTATCGATCCCTTGTCCGCATCGTAAAAGCGCAGCAATAATTTAATGAGCGTGCTTTTTCCCGCGCCGTTCTCACCTACCAATGCAATAAGCTCTCCTTTGCGGATGCGCAGGTTCAATCCTTCAACCGCCGGTTCAGTGCCACCAGGATAAGTAAAGCTGACGTCATCGAAAATGATCTCTTCAATGGGACCTTCAGGAATGGGTTGGGGCTTTTCAGGAACTGGCACCAAGGGGGGAATGGTAAGGAAAGAAAAATAATCGTCCAGGAAAGTAGTATGCTGGTCAACCGCCACGAAGGTGCTGGAAATTTGCCCGAGGCTTCCCGCCACTGAAGTAAACGCGCCGATTACCAATACAACGCCACCCGGATTAATGGTGCCTTCAACACCCCTGATAGCAACGAACACATAGGCCAGGGCCAATGCCGTTCCGGTCAGTATGCCGCTGAGCATTGCGGTGCGTGCGCCTGTTTTGAACATCTGTTCCCTTTGCTTAAAAAGGGTTTCAGATAAATTACGGTACCTGCCCAACAGGTAATCGGCCAATACGTACGCTCTTACCTCCTTGGTATTGCGGGGTTGCACCAATAGGTCGCCGGTGTATTGCCTTTCCCTTTCCTCAGGTGTTTCCTTATAAAAGAACTTATACATTTTGGAGGTAACGCGGCTTTCCAGCAAAAGCGAAAGCACCGAGGCGGCCAATGCAAGCACCACTAAAATATAATGCAGGCTTGCCAGCAAGCCGGCCATGAGGATTATGGTTACGATGTTACCCGACAATCCAAGCACAGACCAGGTGAGGTCGCCGGGCCTCCAGGATACATCGCGCTTGGCGCGTGCAAGACGGTCGTGCCAATCTGAATTATCGAAATGCCCGAGATCTACTTTAGATGCCTTGGCCAATAATCTCCGTTCTGCTTCCAACTCCACCCTGCGTACGTATAAATTTCTTCCATAACCCACGTAGGTGCCGATGATGCGTTGCACCATAATGGTGAACCAAAGCCCGAGAATAACGGGCAGCATATCCATAAATGTGAGCGATTGCACCTGAGCCTCCGCGATCTTGTTCACCAGTACGGCGCCGAGGTATACTGCGATGGGAGGCATAATGGCGTTGAACATGCCGAGCAGGGTATAGCGGATAAGGAGCTTTGGCGAAGCCGCCCAGGCCAGGCTAAGGCCCTGCGACAGGTTCTTCCTGACCCGTGCGATGCGGCCCTTTGTCTGGGTAGATGTGACTTCCATTTATACAAGTTAATTGAAAGCAGTCATTCAAAAAAAGCGGGTGTAAAAACAACTTGTTATGCGTGACAAACAGCAGTTTTTAAGGGATATACCGGCAACAGGGTACACGCTGACGGTGCATGGCCTTCACCGGTTTCGGGGATAGAGATAGCCTTGCTGATCTTTTAATTTAGTATGCTCGTTAGTAGTTCTACTCATCATTACTCACTTTAAACTACTGCTATGCAAGCGCTCTTATCCATTGCAAACCGGGCGGCAACGTGCATCTTGATTTTTCTTTGCTGCCTGCTTTCGCTGCAGTCATTATCGCAACCCCACGTAGCTAACTGGAAGACGTGGATCATTAATACGAATGAGTTAATGCATGCTGCTCCTCCGGGAAAAGATGCAACTGGCCAGGAACTGAAACAGGTTAAACAACTGCAATCATCCATCGATGCAAATGGATTGCGGCAGGTACGTTATTGGGATGCCGGAGCGCCTTCGTACCACTGGAATGAAATAGGATATCAATTGGCGGGCCCGCAATTATTTACAAAAGACGGTGGCAATTTCTGGCGAGGCCCCACGGCCTGGATGAATATTGCGATGTATGATGCGACCATCGCGGCGTGGAAAATGAAATACCAATACAACCGCAAACGGCCGTATGAGTTGGATGCATCTATCCGTGCGATGGCGGGAACGTCTGGTACTCCTTCCTATCCTTGCGAACATGCAGTGTCTGCGTCTGCAGCCGCACACGTGCTTGCGTATTTCTATCCTGCCCTTGGTGATTCATTGATAGCAATAGCACGGCAGGCGGGACATTCACGCATATTGGCAGGCGTGCAATTTCCCAGTGATGTAGCCGAGGGATGGGAACTTGGAAAGAAAGTAGCCATGATGGTAATTGAAAAAGCAAAGGCCGATGGCACGGCGCCCTGGCCCGGCTCTATTCCCAACGATCCGAAATTATGGACGGGCAGTTTCCCGGTTGGAGCGCACGCAGCAAATATCAAACCGTTGGTGCTGCAATCGGGCAAACAATTCAGGCCGGCGGCCCCACCTGATTTTACCAATGAAATGAAAGAGATGAAAGAATTTAAACAGAATTTTTATACCGCCTCGCAAGCATACCGATGGGGATCGGTGCATGGATTGGATGTGTGGACCGATCTTGCAAGCCAGAAAATATTTGAGCACCATCTGGAACGCAACACGCCCGAAGCAGTACGCATATATACCGTATTACATGTTGCATTGCACGATGCTACCATTGCCATCATGGATGCCAAGTATGCTTACTTCGGCATCAGGCCCGATCAATTTGACAAAGAATATAAACCATTGATAGGGCGTACGCCGCCTTTCCCGGGCTATCCTTCAGGACATGCAACTGCTGCGTTTACCGCGGCAACAGTGCTGGCATATTTTTTCCCCGACGACGCCGCACATTTTAAAAAGCTTGCAAAGGATTGCGCCACCTCCAGATTTTATGCAGGCGTGCATTTTACAACCGACAATGTTGCAGGAACGGAAATGGGAGAAAAGATCGGTAGTTATGTAATCGATAGCTGGGCAAGGAAAGACGGGTCGAAATAATTTACAGCTCCATCTTCATGATGCAGCGTACAAGCAGCAAAACATGCGGTATAAAAAGAAAAAACAGCCTGTATAAACATAAGCATTGCGGCGATCAGGGAGACTATGGACCGTCCGCTATAAGATCACGGGCTTGCCGTTGCCTATGCGGGTACAGGCTGTTAACAGCGCCATTGCGCCGTATATGAATTTACTTCACGTGTTTGTTCACCACTTTGGCCAGCTCGAACATGGAGATCTGGTCTTTGCCACCGAAGATGGTTTTCAATTTTCCATCGGCATTGATCATTCTCCTGTTCTTCTTGTCCTGCAGATTGTTCTTCTTGATATAGTCCCAAATCTTTTTCACAATCTCTGTTCTTGGCATCGGCTTGTTGCCAATAACTTCTGCCAGGGAAGAACTTGGTGTAAGCGGAGCCATAAAGGCTGCATTAGGTTTTCTTGCGGATTTTTTAGCGGGCGCTTTTTTCGCGGCCTTCTTCGCTGCTTTCTTAGCAGGTGCTTTCTTCGCTGCTTTTTTTGCTCCTTTTTTAGCGGCTTTCTTGGCTGCTTTTGCCATGAGATTTCAAATTTAAGAGGTTAAATAAAAATAAACTTACAGCTTTTACCAATGAGAGTGCAAGTTGTTGATGAAATTATTTTAGGAAAGTATATAACGTGTGAATAACATTTTCATTTGGAAACGCAGCATGCCGCACTTATTTGTGCGTTCCGTAGTTTTTTTCCCCCGCCGTAATCGCCAATGGCAGCAGGTTCTGAGGGGGCGGCAAAGGGCAGGTTGCGTGGTCGGTAAATGCACAGGGCGGGTTGTAAGCCTTATTAAAATCCAGGATGGTGGCGCCGTTGGGACCGGGGTTCTTTACATATACATACCTTCCTGACGGGTAGGTGTCCACGCCGTTGGTCTCGTCACCGAATATGATGAACAGCTCGTCGCCGTTATCGTCCAGCGCATCCAGGGAATAACGCTTGCCCCCAAGGGTAAATACCAATTTACCGGGAGAAGACACCGTGCTGGTTTGTCCCAACACGTTTTTAATGGCAATACCGCCCGGCACCGAAGGTTCCAGCACAGCACTGATCCTCCACGCGCTGTCGACTTCATAGCGCTCAATTCCCTTAAAATCCTTCACCGCCAGGCTTTCCAGGTTGCGTATGCGCACCCCAAATTTATCCCCGCGCCTGATAATGTTCCATTTTAACGGGCCAAGCTGTGTTTCCCGTGCCGAATCCTTATCGAATACCACGGCCTCCTGCACAGGCTTACCGTTAACGGTGATGTTCACACCGTTTTTTACCACCATTCTTACCGTTGCGTCTATTAATTCAAAATAACCCGCGTCGGCAGGCATAGTGCCTTCGGGAAATCTAACGGCAACGCCCGGGCCGCTGCCAAAGCTGTTTTTGCCCGGGGATAACCAGTACAATCCAACGAGGTTCAGCCATCCATTTTCTGATCGCAGGTCTTTGATGCGCTGTTTATGCCATTGTTCAATTTCATCATGGTAGGCAGTGCGCAGCTGGGCCCTAACTCCGGCAGCCATTATCATCATCGCAATAAACAGAAATACACGCGCCGTAACCACGGAAAGAATATTCATACTCCAGGTAGTGATTTGGTGCAAAGATACCGCCAATCACTTCAACCGTTCGTATATCTCTATCGACTTATCGCCATTGGCAAACGTAATGGTTTGCTTATAGGAATCCTTGCCCATGAATTCGATGTCCACCTCGTACGTTTTGCCCAGGGTGGTGGAGAAAGTGGAATTGACAATGGTTTCCCTGATCTTGTTTTGATTTACCATTTCAAACGGTCCATAGCCAAATACGGAAGTCCTCCTGTTGAGCGAATCCCTGACGGTAATGGCCCAGATAAAATAACCCGATTGAAAGGCTTTGTACTCGAGCGGATTGTTGTTTACCGATGAATCTCCCTTGGCAGTAATGTAAATATTCTTCACTTGTTTCCAGGCGCCGTCAAGCGGGCTCGCCAGTTCGCGGCTGGCATTTTCATAGTCTTCCGTGAGCTTGTAGGTCTTCCCTTCCATTTGAAGGTTTTCGATCACCTGCCGGAACCCGTCCATATTTTGCTCTACGGACAATTCGAACGTATCCATCTTTTCTCCATCTACGGCCGTATAGAACCGGTATTCTGTCAGTTTGCCGTCTTTTACAGCATACCTGCCAATGCCGAAGTTGGCAAATGAGTCCGATACATTGGGCGAGGCGTACATCATGAACCCATCGGTAAAGATCTTTAATTGCTTGCGGTCGATGATGGAATCTTTTGTGCCATCGTTAATGACCTGGCTGGTCATGGAGTAAGCGCCTTTCATATCTGCTTCGGGCTTGGGACCGCAGGCGATGAGCAGGAGTAGAATACATGCGGGTAAGTTTTTCATAACCGGTAATTTTCGTGGTCATTTAAAATGTTACCAAGACCCTTTCTGCGGTTATTTTGCACAATCTTGCATGACTTTTTCCTTTCATTGGCTTTGGGGTGAAGCATTTTCCCACAAGCATGATTTTTATAGGCGGAGATAAGAGCGTGTAGCTTTGAAGTGGCTATCTAAATTTACGAAAAATTTCATCCTGCTGTATCAATTTTCCTGGCCGGCATCAACGAATGCAAATTGGCAATAAGCAGTCCCATCAGTATGATGGCAAGGCTTATCAATGTAACATTGCTGAATTCTTCGTTCAGCAATATGCTTGCTTCGATAGTGCTGAAGATAGGAATGAGGTTGCCAAAGAGCGCTGTTCTTGCCGGCCCAATGCGCCTTATTGAAATATTCCACGAAAGGAAGGAGATAACGGAGGCGCCTATCCCAAGATAAAGGATGGATAAAACGATGGTCTCGTTCCATGCAAACCGGTGGCCCATGCTTCTATCGATGATCAGGGCAGGAATGAGAAAAATGGTACCCAAAAGAAATATGGCGAAAAGAAAACTGATGGCAGAAACACCGGCTGGCTTTTTCCGCACCAGCACTGTATAAATCGCAAAGGCCAGGGCTGCCAACAGGATCCAGATATCACCCGTAGAAAGTGTGAAATGCCGCAATCCTTCCCAATTTCCACCGGAAATCAATATAACGATGCCCGCAACGCAAAGGATGGTGCCTATGATCTGGTACAATGATATCCGCTGTTTTAAAAACAAGGCAGTTATCAGCAATACAAAAATGGGTGCGGCCGTAGTGCCTATCAGCGCCAGGTTGGTGGCCGATGAATATTTTCCACCCACATACACGAATGTATTGAACACGGTAACGCCGCTTAAGGCCGCAAAGCACAATTGCCAAAGGTGAGGACGCAGCAGCTTCCATTCCTGCACCAATTTTGAATAAGCAAAAGGCAGCAGCACCAATGTGGCAACCACCCATCGAAGCGAATTGAGCGCAACAGGAGAGATGCTCTTGTTCAAGCCCCGCGCTGCAATAAAATTGCCCGACCATAGAAGGGTAGCCAGCAATGCAAAAGCAAAGCCTATCAGGAAATTGTGCCGGTTTTGGGTCATTATGCACGCAAGATAAGCCTGCGTTTATAATCAACTCTTCAAAATCTTAAACTCTACCCTGCGGTTCAGTTGCCTGTTCTCGGGATTGTCGCTGCCATCGGAATTGGTATTGGGCACAACGGGCTTGGTCTCTCCATAGCCCTGCGATATGATGCGTGAAGGAGCAATGCCTTTTGACAGAATGTATTCGCGCACCGAGCGGGCCCTGTCATCGCTCAGCTTGAAGTTGTAATCATCCGCACCCTTGCTGTCGGTATGCGCGCTCATTTCAATTTCTATCGTAGGATTTTCATTCAGCAATTTCACAACCCTGTCCAACTCGATGAACGATTCAGGCCGCAGGTCCCATTTATCGAAATCGAAAAACACATTGTTCAACCGCACCACCTGGCCAATCTCGATGGGCACGAGGTATAGATCTTTATGGATTTCCTTATAGCCTGCTTTCACCAGCGAATCGAGCTTGAGGTTTTCAGACACCGCAAAGAATTTATCCGCAGTGGCCCTGATGCTATAGTTTTTATCGTACGGCAATATCACTTTAAATGATCCATCGATAGGGCTCGACATACCATTACCTGCCTCCACGCCATCGGGCAGGGTTTCATATACCAGCGAAGCGCTCAGCGGCTCTTTTGTCTTTTGATTGTACACGTTACCATGCACCAACACTACGGGATTGGGCTTTTCGCGCTCCAGCAATTTCACGCGAACAATATCGCTTTCGCCGAGTGTGTTGGAGCTGCTGGTAAGGTATGCATACTCGCCACCGGCGTCCAGTGTAAAAAATGCGTCCCAGTTCTCGGTGTTGATAGGAGTGCCGAGGTTAACGGGATCGCTCCATTTCTGCCAGGTCTTGTCGAGCCTCCTGGTCATCCAGATATCGTTGTCGCCTACTCCTCCGGGACGGTTGCTGCTGAAATACAGCGTTACACCATCCGAAGCAAGGTAGGGCGTCATTTCATCGTATTCTGGCAGGTTTATCTTTTTACCGAGGCTTTTCGGTTCGGACCAGGTGCCATCTCTTTCAAGAAAGCAAACGAAGATGTCGTTGTTTTCGCCGCCCTTTTCCGGCGTCATGTACAACAACAGCGTCTTTCCATCGCTGGCCATGGTAGCGCCTGATTGCAGACCGCGGTCGTATTTGTAATATTCTCTTATCACCAATGCATTGGGTTCGCTCCAGTTGCCGCTCTTCGTCAGGTGGCAAAGGCTTACGCCTTTTCCATTGAATGCGCCATGGGTAAACGATCCGCGGATGAGTATCCTGTTGTTATCGGGCGAGATCCAATACACCGCGTTATAGGGCATGGTGTTTAGTGGGTATCCCAGGTGCATGGCGTCCTGCCACTTGCCTGAGCTGTCTTTTTCAGAATACCATATGTCCTGCGAGTTGGGAATGGTGCGATACTTTGTATTTTCAGGATGGTTCTCGCAAATGAAGAATAGTCTCTTGCCATCCGCCGAAACAGTAGGCCTTAGCTCGGGTAAAACGGTATTTACGCGAAACCCCAGGTTCTCGATCTTGAGAATGGTATTCGAGGTAATTACGTTGTCTTTCTGCGGCTTCAATACGCCCCCGGTATCGGTAGATGGTTGCGCAAGGGTAAATTGAATAAACGCCAGCAATGCCAGCAAAGAGGTTAGGGTTTTCACAAACAGTGGATTTTTACTGTAGCAATAACGTAAAACGATCGCCGGTAATTGTTAGCGCGGCTTAAGATATTCCACCGGGCAATTCCCTTCCATGTTGCTTACACTCAATTTTTTACGTAAGTTTTCCCGGCCGGCGGCCACAATTTTGTAACCCCGGCCGGGTTGGCTGTCTCTAATGGTTGAGGACGCAACAGTATTTCTTTTTACCTGAACTTTGCCACAGCCTGTTCAAAATACTTTTAATGCAAGCCGTAAAACAATTTGAAACGATCGGCGAGCCCGAACTTATCCAGAAAATCAAAGATGGCGAAACCGGGCTTTTCGAAATCCTTATCAGAAGAAACAATCCGTTCCTGTACAAGGTGGGAATGTCCTATGGCTACCGCCATGAAGACGTTGAAGACCTGATGCAGGAATCTTTTATTTGCGCTTTTCTAAACCTGGAAAAATTCGAGCAGCGGTCTTCGTTTAAGACCTGGGTTGTAAGGATCATGTTGAACCAATGCTACAGAAAGGCGCAAAAGCTAAGTTTCAAAAATGAAAAGACGGTCAATGCGGAAGCCGATGAAAAACAAATTCCCCTGTTCCAAAACCAACCATCGATGGACACCTATAAAGCTGTCATCAACCGGGAGCTTAGCCATGTGATCGGCGAAGCCATTACCCGCATGCCTATTGATTACCGCATGGTGTTTTCATTGCGGGAACTTAATGGCATGAGCACCGCCGAAACCGCGGAAGTACTGGAAATTTCCGAAGCAAATGTGAAGGTAAGATTGAACCGCGCCCGGCACATGCTCCGTGACATGGTGGAGAAAATGTACTCCCCGGAAGAGATCTTCGAATTCAACCTCGTATACTGCGACCGTATTGTAAACAGGGTAATGAAACTCATACCTTAATTCCCCCGCGCCTGTTCTTAATTTTCCCAGCCCCGCGCTACCGCAGCCTGGGATTGGACTAGCTTATTCCCGGAGTCCAGGGCCCCTGTCCCAATTCATGCAGCCTTTCCACCAATTCACCCGCTGGCGTATTGCCGCAGGGACCGGCCATGGCTACCTTGCAGCAGGTTTATATTGATACATCCTACAATCTACAAGCCATGCGAAAGGTATTTTTTACAGCAGCGCTCCTCTTTATAGGGATTGTTGCCCCCATTCTTGCATGTTCCGACAATTCGTGCAAGACCGAAGCCCCTGTACTGGCAATGCCGGCAGAGGTTATCGGCCAGGAAGAAACCGATACCCCAGCTATCCGCTCGCAGGTGCCCTGGTTAGACAATAAGAACCTGAGCGACAAGGATATTAACGATATTATGAAACAGTCTAAAGAGTCATTGGGTCATTAGCTGATTGAGTCATTAGGGCGAACAATTAAATGTCTTAATGACCCATTGGCCTAATGACTTAATTTGTAGTATGAAGCTGCCCCGATTCAATAGTAAGGACAACCTGGTGATGGTGCTGGTGGTGGTTCCATTCGTGGTAATGGTCAACAGCTTTATTTTCGGCAAGGCCTATTTTACAGACTGGCGGTTGCTGGCATCGGCCACGGCCATTTCGGCTGTGCTGTTTTGTTTTTTCTTTATGATGTGCGGGGTCATTGCCATTACGTTGCGCAACCGCATGCCCGATGAGCGCCTGACGGGCATTCGCATGGCGCTGTGCATGCTGATATTCATCCTGATGTCGGGCTTGTTTTTGCTGTTCCTGTTCCTGGGATATGAAAAGATCAATTTCTTCGGTTACCGCTTCAACGAAACGCGGTTTACCTATGCCTATATTTCACTGGCCATTATCAATATTTCGCTTACGCTGGTAATGGAAGGCATTTCCCGGTTCGATCAATGGAAACTGGCCCAGAAAGAAACAGAAGCATTGAAGAATGTGTATCAGAAAAGCCAATTATTGGGATTGAAAAGCCAGGTGAACCCACACTTCCTGTTCAACAGTCTCAATTCGCTTTCGAGCCTGATCAATGAAGATGAAGACAAGGCAGAACGGTTCCTGGATGAAATGAGCAAGGTGTACCGCTACATGCTGCGCAACGAGGAAGATCAGTTGGTGGAATTGCAGACGGAACTGCAATTCATCAAATCCTATTTATACCTGCTGAAAGCAAGGTATGGCGAAGGGCTTCAATTGGAAACGGACATCAGCGAGGAACACAAAGGCAAATACATTCCACCACTCACACTGCAGGTGCTGGTAGAAAATGCGTTTTCCCAGAACACCATGAGCAAAAGCAATCCCTTGAAGATCGTTATCAGCTCTGGTGAAAATGAACAATTGGTGGTGAGCAATAACCTGCAGCCTAAGGTGGTAACTGAATATGCAGATCATGAAAAAGCGGTAGATAACCTGATCAGCAAATACCGGCTGTTGAACCAGCCGGCCGTTGTGATTAAAGAAGAAAGCGATCAAAGAAGGATATACATACCCCTGATCAGTCAAAAGGAGGAAGTGGCGATATGAAAAAGTGGATCAAACCAACCAAATTGCAATGGTACTCGTTCCTGGCATCCATGCCGGTGATAGCTTTTTTGCTCAATTATATCCTGTACGATGAAAGGTTGTTCAGTGATTACAAGGTTTGGCTTATTTCAATGCCGCTGATATTTTTCCTGGGCCTGGGTTCGTGGAGAGGGCATACCATTATCGGTAATGGCATTAAAAAAAGATACCCGGGATTAAGGCAAACCAAAACAAGGATCCTGATACTCGCGGTATGCATCATTCCTTTTATGTCGTTTTCCGTTGCGCTGATCTTCTTTTTGTATGATGCGCTTGGCATATTGGGGTACAGGCTTAACTACGACGATCTGAAGATCGGTTTGCTGGTAGGGTTTTGCGTGAACATTATTTTTGAAACGATGTATGAAGCGGATTATGTGCTGGAAAAATACAAGGAAAGCGTAGAGGAAAAAGAAACCTTTCAACAGTTATCGCTGCAGCAGGAGTTCGATACATTAAAGAGCCAGGTGAACCCGCATTTTTTATTCAACTGCTTCAATACGCTGTCATCGCTTATTGGAGAGGACAAGAAAAAGGCCGAAAGCTTTTTAAATGAATTGAGCAAGGTGTACCGTTACCTGCTGCGCAACAATGAAGACGGGCTGAGCACCGTGGAAAATGAAGTGAAATTTATTCAATCGTATTATAAGCTTTTGCAAACGCGCCATGGTGAAGCGGTGCGCATCAACGTGCAGATCGATAAAAGGTATAATCCTTACCTGTTGCCTTCGCTTTCTTTGCAATTGCTGGTGGAGAACGTGGTAAAGCACAACGTGCTTTCTAAAAACAAACCGCTGGTGATCGACATATTCACCACGGCGGGCAACAAGCTGGTGGTGAACAACAACCTGCAACGCAGGACCATTAAAGCGCCGAGCAATAAAGTAGGGCTTGATAATATCAAGGCAAAATATGCCTTGCTGAACCAGCCGGGCTTTCAGGTAATGGAAGATGGAAAGAACTTTACCGTAGTATTGCCTGTTATCTGGAACAATGCCCAGCAGCAGGCAAGAAAAAGCGATAAAGAAGAATTGAACATTCAAGCATAAATTCGTTGAAGCATGAAGATATTAATTGTAGAAGATGAGGAACTGGCAGTAAAGAAGCTGCAGAAAACGCTGTCCTCCATCGACGATACGGCAACTGTAGTTGGGGTGACCGACAGCATTAAAAGCAGCGTGGAATGGTTGCAGGACAATGTTCCGCCGGACCTGATCCTGATGGACATTGAACTGGCGGACGGCCAGAGCTTTGAGGTGTTCAACCTGGTGGACGTAAAGAGCCCTGTTATCTTTACCACTTCTTACGACGAATATGCACTGAAAGCTTTTAAGGTAAACAGTGTAGACTACCTGCTGAAACCTATCCAGAAAGATGAATTGCAGGCAGCGCTGACCAAATACAAAAAGCTGCAGGAAAAGAACAAAGCAGAGCTGAACATCGACAGCCTCGTAAAGGAATTGCAACAAAAACTACAACCTAAAGAATACAGGAAACGATTCCTGGTAAAGCACGCGCAAAAACTGGTGAGCATCGAAATAGACGAGATAGCCTATTTCTACAGCGATGGCAGGCTCAATTTTTTTAAAACCCCCGATAACAGGAAGTTCGTGGTAGACTATACCATGGATGAATTGGAAGACATGCTCGATCCTGCGCGGTACTTCCGCATCAGCCGTTCGTTTTATGTTTCGGCGGCCTGCATAGATAAGATCGATGATTATTTCGGCAACCGCCTGATATTGCAAGTGAAGCCCGCAGTAGATAAAGAAGCGCTGGTAAGCCGCGAGAAGGTCAGCGATTTCAAAAAATGGATGGGCAAATAGTTTAAGCCACTTTCACCTGTAACATCAGCATGGAATCATTCTTATACACCTGCACGTCCATCTCGGCATTGATGGAGGAGAGCTTGGCGCCGATGTCCTGTCTCCGCAAAAGATTATTCAATTCCTGCAGGTCGCAGCCTTCGTTATCGAATTGAATGGCAAACAGCAGTTTGGATTTTTCGAGCCCGATATGCACTTCCACGTTCCGGGCGCCTGCATTCACCAGGCCCTTGATGGCTTCCTTGAACAATAGAAATGCTTCGTGGCGTTGCTTCATGTTCAGGTTAAGGGCATATACTTTTTTGTCTACCGCGATATGAACATTGATGTCGTGCCTGTTCTTCAGTGCGTCCAGGTATTCGCGGATGCGTTCCACTTTCTTTTCCATGCTGTCGTTGGCCGGGTCGATGCTCCACAGCATGTCGTCCATCGCAATGATCATGTTATGGCTCTTGGAGTGGATCTGTTCAATGAACTCCTTCGATTTCTGCGGATCATCATCAGCCTTGATCCTTGCCATTTCACTTAATATGTTGATGTTGTTCAGGGCCACGTTCACTTCTTCGTGCAGGTTGCCTGCAATATCGCTGCGCATTTTCAGAATTGCTTCCTTGCGCAGCATGCGTTCCCGATCGAACCAGAACAATAGCCCTGCGATGCCCAGCAGCACCAGGCTGTAAAACCACCAGGATTTCCAAAATGGAGCGTTGACAGAAATGATCAGCGATGAAACAGCGGATTCCTGCCCTTCGCCATTTACGCTTTTAACCTTAAAGACGTATTTGCCCGGCGGCAGGTAATTGTAATTGACTTCGCTGCGGTCACCCGCGCTGATCCATTTTTCGTCCAGGTTTTCCATCTGGTACAAAATGGCAAACTGGTCCAGGTAACTCAGGGCTGAAAACTGGATATGGATGGAGTTCTCGTTATGCCGAAGTTCAATATCGGGCAGCCTGCGCAACGAATCCATGCGCAGCCATTCGTTCATCAATGCAAATCCTGTTATTTCCACGTTGGGCGGCGGATGCTTGGTTGATGAAAACACGGAGGGATCGAACACCAGGATATCCTTTGCATGGCCTATCGCAATGCGGCCATCGCGCAGTGTGGTGCCGGAAGCCGTGCCGAACATATCGCTGGGCAATCCATCTTCTTCATTAAATGACAGCATCACGTTTCGCTTGATGTCTATTCGGGCCAGGTTATTCTCACTTGTAATCCACAGGTATCCGAACTTGTCTGGAAGAATATTGTTGACAGCGTTCAGTAAAAACGATTTGTCTGTAAAAAAATGCGTGATCTTGTTGGTACGCAGGTTCAGGAAAGCAAGCCCCTTACCACCAATCACCATCAGGCTGTCGTTGTACTGGTATATGGAGAAAGCGCCGTCCATCTTTAGCCTTTGGGCTTCGGGCGATTTGGATGAGTAATGCGAAACGATGTGCGCATCCGTGGGATTGATCTTAAAAACACCGGCGTTGAACGTGCAAGCCCAGATATATCCTTCCCTGTCAGTATACAGCTTTGCGATGATGCTTTTCAACGTTTGCATCACGGTAAATGTCCGGGTGGCAACATCCATTTTGATCACATCCCCGCGTTGCGTTCCGAACCAAAGATTGCCCTGCTTGTCTTCTGTTATTTGTCTTACCGTACTGCGCCCGAACGCACTGTCCACAACCTTTTCGGTGGTCCGGGAGCCAGCCCTTGTTACATACGCCCATCCGCCCTGGTGGCCTCTCCACAGGTCGCCACTGCTGTGGCGGTAAATGCACCAGGGCATTCCTTCGCCGGTATTGTAAAGATTGAACCCATCGACCCTGATAGGATTGAAATTGCTATCATAGGCGAAAAAGCCGTCGGCCCAGGTGCCGGCCATCACATTGCCATTGGGCAATTGTAAAATGGTGGTGACCAGGGAAGTGTATGCCGTATCATTTGCCGGCCTGCGCGTAGAAACGGTTTTGAACAGCTGGGCCGATGGATTGAAACGGAATAATCCCCTGTCGGTGCTTACCCAGATGTTGGCTTCGCGGTCTTCGAACAAATGCTGTACAGCGTCGTACCGGATGCTGAATTCATCGGGTGAGTAGCGGGGTATCATTTCAAAGCGGTCACGCCGGTCGTTAAGGCGTGCCAGAAAGTTGGGACCGGCAATCCAAAAAGATCCATCCTTCAGCTCCTTGATCACCTGCAGCTCGTAATATTTTCTTACCTGCTGCGCCAGTTGGTCCTGCCAGTAAGTTATTGCGCGGGTAACGGAGTCGTAGCTTACAATATAAAAACCTCCCGGTGGCCAGCACGTTAGCCAATACCTTCCTTTTGCATCTTTATAAAAATGCTGCACGTGGTTGGCGAAGGAAAAAGCATCGATGACTGGGTCCTTGTCTTCATTATGCCCGCGATAGCTTAACGTTTTTTTGATGGGATTGTATTTTACCAATCCCTGCTCGGCGCCCAGCCAGTAATTGCCCGATTTGTCCTGGTGGAAGGAACTGGGCCTCCAGCCTTGCGGCAACCTCAGGGCGCTGTTCTGTAAAGTAAACACACCTTCCTTTTCATCATAATGAAAAAAGCCGAATGCCCACGACAGCAGGATGATGTTGCCATTAATATCAGTATAATATCTATGCAGGCTTTTGGCCAAGGAATCGCGGGAAAATTTTACAGGCACCTCATGAAAGGTAAAATCAGCGGTGGAGAAATAACCTATCTGCAAGTCGGTTGTCAGCAGCCACAACCTGCCCTTATTGTCCATCCTCATCTGGTTAATGAGGCCTTCCGGGGCGGATCGTGGATTACCGGGTTGATGATAAAAACTAAGGAAGCGTTGCCCGTCGTAGCGTTGCAGGCAGTTGTTGGTAGCGATCCAGATAAAGCCTTTTTCGTCCTGCTGTACGGCCATGATCTTATCCGACGCCAACCCATCGCGGGTGCCGAAGCGCGTGAACAGGTATTGCGGTTGCGCCGCCAACCGGCTCATGCAGAGCATTGCAATGACGGTAATGAAAACGGGTCTTAGCAAATCGGGCTGATTATAACAGGCTCAAATGTAATACAGGCCTGCGGAATACCGGACCAGCCAATTGAATGAATAATGCAATTCATGCGGTATTTTGCGCAACTCATTCACAGGGTGCTTTGAAACGCTTTATTCCTGGTGCATCTTTGATCTGTCGAAACAAATACACAAGTTCTTTAGCCATCGAAAAACAACCCACATAACCGGTCTAGCCCCGTAAGGCTTACCGGTTGCTTATCACCCAGCCTCGGTAGAATAACCGGAGGCTTTTTTCATTATATGAGCTTCCAGTTCATCTTTTTATTTAACCATTCGAACAAAAAAGGCCGCTGGCCTTGATTGCATTGAATACCTTGCCGTTCTATGCCCAGGATCGTTTCCGTCCTTATACTGTCGCTGGCCAGCCTTGTCACACTGGCCCAACCACAGCCCAACCGCGAAATAAAGTTAACGGTATTGTCGTCCAAACAAGCCGTTCTTCCGCATTCAACAGTAAGCCTGCTGAAAACAGATTCCACTTTATTGCGCACTAATATAACCGATAGTTCGGGCCTTGCGGTATTTACCGAGCTTAATGCCGGCAGCTACCTGTTGCGCGTAACCCGCGTGGGCCATATTGAACAATACAGCGGCCGCATCGATCTTGCACAGGAAACTTCCTATGCCGGCAATATTGTTTTACAGGAAGCCACCGGCGTGTTGAAAGATGTTACCGTTACCGCACGAAAGCCCTTTGTACAAATATTACCCGATAAGACCGTGGTAAATGTGGAAGCCGGCATTACCAATGCAGGAGCCACGGTGTTGGAAGTATTGGAGAAATCGCCCGGGGTTACGGTAGACCGCAATGGCGCCATCAGTCTTAAAGGCAGGCCGGGCGTACTCGTAATGATAGATGGAAAGCTTACGCAGCTATCAGGTACCGACCTGCAAAACCTGCTTTCGGGTATGAATGCCTCGCAGATAGAGACCATCGA
This sequence comes from Chitinophagaceae bacterium, assembly GCA_035628135.1. GTDB lineage: Bacteria > Bacteroidota > Bacteroidia > Chitinophagales > Chitinophagaceae > DASPKM01. Next base: position 474,019 of record DASPKM010000010.1, read on the forward strand.
GCTGATGGACAATCCCTCGGCAAAATATGATGCAGCGGGCAATGCGGGCATCATCAATATCAAAACAAAAAAGAACAGGCAAAGAGGCTTTAATGGCAGCTTTACCGTTTCGGCGGGACAGGGTATGTATCCCAGGAACAACAACAACGTGGTGTTCAATTACCGGAACGGATCGTTCAATTATTTTCTTACTTACAGCACGAACATGAACCAGTATATGCTGGACCTGTACGCGCTGCGTACTTACTATAAGGCTGACGGCGTAAGTGCCGAGGCGTTGCTGGAACAACCTTATTTTACCAAAGGAGCTAACAAGGGACAAACTTTGCGCACCGGCGCGGATTATTTCGTGAACAACAAAACCACGCTGGGATTGGTGTTTACCGGCACTTATTTTACCCGTAAAAATGAAGGGAAAAGCACGGCGCTGTGGATGAATGCATCCGGCGAGCAGGACTCGACTATCTATACCAATAGCAGCAGCGACACCAAACTACAGCAGGCGGGCGTGAACGTAAATGCAAGGCATGTGTTCAGCGCGAACAAGGAACTTACGGCTGATATCGATTTCATCAAATACGATATCAACACCACCCAGTATTTTGAAAACAAGGCCGCCTCACCCGGAAGCATAGCCGAAGCATCCGAAGGAAGGATCCCGTCGGAGCTGGATATTTTTTCAGCAAAGGCCGACTATTCACATAATTTCTCTTCCATGCAATGGGAGACCGGTGTAAAGACCTCGAGAGTGCAGACAAGTAATCCCACGCAATATTTTCTGCGCGATGGGAATGGTAACTGGCAGGAAGACCTCGGTAAAAGCAACCATTTCTTATACACCGAGAACATTCATGCGGCATATACCAACCTGAACGCAAAAGCAGGCCGTTGGAATTTGCAGGGAGGGCTGCGATATGAGCTGACTACCTATAAAGCCAACCAGCTTGGCAATGCGGTTACAAAAGACTCTACATTTAACCGCAATTACGGAAGCTTGTTCCCTACAGCTTTTGTCACCTGGCAGGCCGATTCGGTCAATAGCTTTACTTTCCGTGCGGGCAGGCGTATCGACCGCCCGGCATTTCAAAAGCTGAACCCGTTTGTATTCATCATTAATAAATATACTTTCCAAACAGGCAATCCTTACTTTAAACCGCAGTTCACCTGGAACCTGGAACTGTCGCACATTTATAAGGAAACGATTTCGACTACGGTCAGCTATAACATCATCCGGGATTATTTCTCCCAGATATTTTATTCCGATACATCTACAGGCCGCATTACCTATAGCGAAGGCAACGTTGGCAAAATGCAAAACTTCGGACTAACGGTAAGCACTCAGCTAAATCCGGCCAAATGGTGGTCGTTTTCAGGGCAGGCAACCATGAACCATAAAAAGTTCGAAGGGGTGTTGTGGAAGGTGTACAAGGCATCGATTACACAATTGAACCTTAGCATCAACAACCAGCTTAGGTTTAAGAAGGGATGGGGCGCCGAACTGAGTGGATTTTATACTACCCGTGCGCAAAACGACATCCAGGAAGTGCTGGACCCTACAGGGCAATTATCTCTTGGTTTTTCAAAACAGGTAATGGGTAACAAAGGCACGCTGCGGCTCACCTTTCGGGATGTATTTTATACTCAGTCCATGGCCGGGTGGACCTACTTCAATTCCGTAGTAGAATATTTTAAGCTGATGCGTGACAGCAGGGTGGCTACCATTTCCTTTACCTACCGTTTGGGCAAGGCCATGAAACAGCAGGCAAGGAGAAGCAGCGGCGCTGCGGGAGATGAAGTGCAACGCGTAGGCACAGTGAATTAATTACTACACCTTCGGCGGTATCAGCTTATACACCACCGGCGTTACTATCCTCGATAATAAAGTGGACGATATCAGGCCCCCTATCAACACCAGCGCCAACGGCGATACCAGCGGATTGCTGCTCAATGCAATCGGCATCAAACCACCAATAGCGGTAAGGCTTGTGAGCACAATGGGCAGGAACCGCAGCTCACCTGCTTCCTTAATAGCTTCATCCAGACTTTTCCCTTCTGCGCGCAATTGATTGGTAAAATCAACCAGCAGTATCGAGTTCTTGACTTCAACACCTGCTAATCCTATAAAGCCGATGATGGCCACAAAAGACATGGGATTGCCGGTGAGCCACAACATGAGCGCGCCGCCGATGATTCCTAACGGAATTACCGACAGCACGATCAGCGTGCTCTTGAAAGTTTTGAACTCCAGTATCAGCACCATGATGAACAGGAACACGGTTGCTATTACCACGGTCATAAACCCGCCGCCGAATGCGTCTTTCTCGCTTTCTGCTTCACCGGCTAACTGCAATTCGTAGCCGGCGGGCAGTTGCAGCATCGAAACTTTTTCCATGAACTGTTTTGTTACCTGCTGTGCCAACACGCCTTTGTCGGTAAATGCCGTAACCACCACGAAGCGCTTTTTATCCAGGTGCTTGATGGTGCTCGGCGAAGATTCAAATTCCAGCTGCATGATCTGGCTGAGGGGAACGGGAGTGCCTGCAATATTGTTGATAAAAATATTGTTGAAGGTATTTACCGTAGCAAATTTTTCGCGTGGCGCATTTACGATAATGGGATAGTCGTCCCCATCTTCATCGGTATATTTTCCTGCGTCGAAGCCTGCCACGGATAGCCGCACCGTTTTATCGATGTCAGCGGTTTGAATGCCGAGCGTCCTGGATTTTTCAGTATTGATGGCCAGCTTCAGGTCCGATTTCAATACGCCTACTTCGTTGTTTACATAAATGGCGCCGGGAGTAGACCTCAATAGATTTTCTGCCCTGGCGGCCAGCAATCGAAGCGTATCGAGATTATCCCCGCTGATCCTGATGGCAACAGGGGCTTCGATGGGCGGACCTTGTTCAAAATCCTTCACTTCGATCTTTGCGCCCGCCACCATCGCAAACCCTTCTCTCAGTTTCTCAATGATCTTTCTTTTGCGTGAAGGGCTTACATCGTGCCGGAGTTGAACAAAGAACTGGGCGAAGTCGGACTTCTCATTCTCCGGTATAACATTGTAGTATATGCGTGGATTCCCTTTGCCCACGTTGGTGGTAAAGTAAGCTATCTCTTCTTCCTGCTTCAGTTGCTGCTCAACATATCGCGCCATTTTATCGGTGGCTTCCAGGTTGCTTTGCAAAGGCATATTGATATTGATGAGGAACTGTGGCTTTTCTGATGTTGGGAACAACCTGAACCCGATAACCTTGAACAATGCCAACGACAACCCAAACAAACCGAAAGCCACCACCATTGTAGTAACCGGCCTTTTCAACGAAGCATTCAGCAACCTTGAATAGCTTCCATGGATCAGTTTCTTTAAACCGCGCAGGAAAATATTTCCGTCGGGATGATGCGTTGTTTTCAAAACCCTGTTCGCAAGAAAAGGAACAATCGTGAGCGATACCAGCATGGAAGCCAGCACCGATGTAATAACGGCTATCGGAAGCCCGCGGATGAATTCACCGGGCGCTTCGGGCAAAAAGGCCAGTGGCAGAAATGCTATCACCAGCGTGGCAGTACAACCCAGTACGGCCAGTCCGATTTGTTTGGTAGCCTCTGTTACCGCGAATATTTTATTATGTCCTTCACGCAGCCATCGCTCGATGTTTTCCACTACCACGATGCTGTCGTCTACCAGCAGGCCAAGCGCTACTACCAATCCTACGATGCTCAACTGGTTAAGTGAGTACCCGAGCGCATTCATCGTTACAATGCCGATGCCGAGCGACAAAGGGATGGCTACCATTACTACCAATGAAGCGCGCCATCCCAACGGCACCAAGGTGATCAATACTAGTCCGATGGCGATTAAAAAATCGATGCCGAGACCGCCGAGCCTGCGGCTTACATTTTCAGCCTGGTCGAAATGACGGATCAATTCGATGTTTGCAGGGAGCTTTTTTGAAAAAGCTTCTATTACCGGCAGGTAAGCTTTTTGGGTATTGGCAATGTTCTCGCCGGGCTTTTGCGCGGCGGTGACCAAAACGGCGCGATGGCCGTTCAAGCGGGTGATGTGTTTTTGCTCTTCATAATTAAAGGCTACATCCGCCACATCTTTCAGGTAAACCACCGAACCATTTCCATTGAACACCACGGTATTCCTGATCTCTTCCAGGCTTTTGAACTTTCCACTGGTCTTTACGTTGAATGTTTTGGTGCCTGCACGCACGTTGCCGCCGGGAATGTTGGCCGCCTCGCTTTGGATGCTGCCCAAAACGTAGTTCATTGGTATGCGCAGTTGTGCGATCTTGTCCAGTTTTAAATCGACACGCACTATCTGTTCGGGAACGCCCCAATATTCAACCTTCTTCAGGCTTTTTATTTTCTCGAGGTCTTCCTTTAGTTGCTCGGCATAATACTTCATGCGTTCATCCGAAGCATTTTCAGAGATCAGTGCTACCTGCACCACGCTCACATCGGTAGGTGTAACTTTTTTTACCTCGATGCTGTAAATGTCCTGGGGCAGTTCGGGCCGTATGGCATTTACTTCCCTTACGAGTTCCTGGTACTTCGCTTCTACATCGCTTTCGTATTTATATTCCACGCTGATGACGGCAACGCCATCGTCTATTTTAATGGTGATCTTTTTCAGGTTCTCCAGTTCGCTGATCCTGGTCTCCAATGGTTTTACAACCAGTTCCTCCAGGTCTTCCGGACTGGTGCCGGGATAGATAACTACCACGGGAAACTGAGGGGGATTGATATTGGGATCTTCTTCTCTTGGCATGGTGAGCAGCGTGGTAACGCTTACCACTACTACCATTAAGAACACGACAAGGGTGAACTGATAATTTTTTACGAAAAAAGACGTGATACGCATGAGTGACAATTGAAAAATGTGAACGGGAATGAGGCTATTCGATAACTTTTATAATAGAGTTGTCATTTAGATAAGGGCTGCCTGCTGTTACAATAAAGGAATGACCCTGCAGTCCATCCTGTATATAGGCAACATTGTTGCTGATGCCTGATATGGTTACTTCCACTTTTTTAACGGTCTTGCGGTCATCGCTTACAAACACAAATCCTTTCTTACCATTCGCTTCCAACAAGGCTTCATAAGGAATGCTGTAACCGGTAGTCTGGCGGGCCGGTGTAATAGAGGCCGACCCGAACATGCCGGCGGCGGGTTGTTCCTTTCCAAAATCGATTTGCAATTGCAATTCAAACGAACCGCTTACGGGATCGGCGGCCAGGGCTTTCTTGCTAACCACCGCGGGAAAAGTTTTACCGGGAAATGCATCGAATTGTACAGTAGCAGTATTGCCCGTTTCAATGGCTGACCACTCCTTATCTGCAACGCCGGCTTTCAATATCCATTTGCTGGAGCCTGATACCGCATTCATGAGCAGCACCGGTGAACCGGCGCTGGCCAGTTCTCCGGCATTACCGGCCTTGCGGACTATGAACCCATCAGACGGCGCATATATTTTCGCATATTGCTGGTTGAAAGCTACCTGCTGCAGGTTTTGCTTCGCGATATCTACGCCTGTTTTTGCATTTTGCAATTGCTCGAGCGTTGCCACGCTGTCCTGGTAAAGATTGGAAAGACGCCGATAGTCGCGCTCTGCCTTTTCCAGCGATAATTGCACCTGCTGCACCTGTGCGGCGATTTCGGTTGATTTTAAGGTTGCCAGCAATTGGCCTTTCTTTACTTTCTCTCCTTCCTTCACATAGATATTATCGATGATGCCGCCTATTTTAAAGGAAAGGCGCGCTTCGTTTTCAGTTGCCACTAAGCCAGCCACATGGATGGCGCCTGCATTCGTTTGTGCGTTAATAGGTAACAGCTTAACCGGTATGGCATTGGCATCGGGCATGGGCTTTTTGTCGTTGGCCCGGCCGCCACAAGCTTGTATTAATACAGCCAGCGAGAGCAATAAGAATATCGTACGCATAACAATTGATTTATTATTTGAATGAATAGGAAGCGGTTTGTCTTTCGTAATCAGCCAGGGCATTGAACACTTTGTATTTATTGATCACTGCCTGCAACCCCGCGGTGGTAAGCTGGTTTCTTGCGTCCAGGAACTCGATGAAGCTGTTGACGCCTTCTTTGAACCCGCGGTCGATAAGCTTAAAATAATTCACGGCGGCCTCGTGTTGCTTAACGGATGCCTGGTAATTGTTGTAAGCAGTGATGATGGAATTATGGCTTACAAAAGCGGCCAGTTCCAGTTGTTGCCTGACGTGTGCGGCATTGGTGCGGATGGCTTCACCCTCGAGGGTGGTCTGTTCTATCTTGTATAAATTTCTTTTGCCGGTAAAGATGGGCACCTGCAATTGCAGTCCGCCTAGGTAGAACAATGACTTATTGTTCACTTTAAAATCATATCCCTGCGAGGCCAGGTCCAGGAATGCATTCAATCGCGGCGTGCGGAAAGAGCGGTCCATCTTCAGCATGTCCTGGTTAATGTTTCTCGCGATATCCAGGCTTTTCAATTCTTCGCGCGCATGGATATTATCGGCTGTGCTTAGTAAAGGCAATTTGTTTTCATCTAATATTGGTTCTATGGTGATAATAGAATCGGTAAGGGGGCGGTTGAGGAGGAAGTTGAAATAAGCTCTTGCATTGCGTTGCTCATTCAGTGCATTTTGCAATTGAGCGGTCACCTGCTTTACCTCGCTGGCCGCGCGGGATACGTAAGCCGGAAGGCCTTTACCGTTTTTAAGAAGTGATTCATTTACTTTCAGGTTGTGGTTCACAATTTCCAATGCGCTTTGATAAATAGCCACTGCATTGCCCGATACCAAGTAATTATAATATGCCTGCTTTACTTCTTTGATCAATGTCCGCTTATAAATATCAACTTCGTTTTGTTGCAGCAGTGTTTGCTGATGCCTGATATCTTTATTGATGCGTAGGGCCGGATTTATCAATGGCACCGTGGTCTTAAGTCGCACGTCGTAAAAATTGTTCGGCAGCAGTTGCTCGGATACGTTGCTGATGGTTGGGAAATTGTTGCTGCCGGTAAGCTGGTTCAGCGATTTGTACACGGGGTTCAGCAGGTCGCCAACCGGCAAGTCGATGGAGCGGCCGCCTTGTGCCAACGTGTACTGCGCTTCGAACCACGTGGTGGGCAGGAAAAGCGTACGCGCCTCTTTCAGTGCGACCAGGCTTTTTTCGAGCGATAATTTTTTTTCTTTCAGCACAAGATTGTTCTCCAATGCAGTGGTCACGTACTCATTTGGTATGTCCTGCGCTCTTGCTTGAAGGCCAATAAGCAACAGTAAACCCGTTGCGGCTTGTAGGAAATTTTTCATACCGATCAATTTGATAATCATCGTTTAATTAATAAACAGTGTTCAGCATCTAGGCAAAAAAATTATAGCTTGCCCAGCATCTCTGCGAAATATTTATATCCATTCTCCATAAGGTCGGAAGGTTCCAGGTTTACATCATGGTAAGCTTTGCAGCGTTCGCGGCAGTACAAAGCGCACATGCCGTGCATGGCTGACCAGATAGTAAATGACAGGTATTCGATATCGAGGCCTTTGAAGCGGCCGGCAGCCTGGCAGTCGCGCAGCACATTTTTAAGATGGTTCAATGCCTCGTGGCCTGCTTCCCATTGGTCGTGGTGCTCCTCGTGCTTCATAGGGGCCTGCATAATGAACATCAGCTCGTAATAGTCCCTGTCCGTTTGGGCAAATTCCATATACACCTTACCCATGGCCTTAAGCCTTTCAAAAGGGTCGGCTACGTGTTGCAGCGGGGCCATGCGGGTAAGGAAACGCCGGAAGCCCTCTTCGTGCAGGGCGTGGAAGATCTCATCCTTCTCCTTGAAATAGAGATAGATAGTGCCCGGGCTGTACTCGATTTGCTCGGCGATATTGCGGATGCTTGCCTGGTAATAGCCTTTTTCCAGGAATATTTTCCTGGCCGCGTCAAGGATCAGCTTGCGCATCTCTTCTTTTTCCCGTTGCTTGCGTGAGGCTACTGTCATAAAAACTATTCAGGCGCAAATATACTGAACAGTGTTCAGCAAATCCAAATAAAACCACGGAAATTTTTTCCGGAGGTTGTTTATCGCTTATCTGTACATAAAACAAGGCCGCTTGCGAACCTTGGTTTTGTAATTTGACGCGGCAAAAAGCAAAGGCATGAAACTTATACTACTTGTCGGTTTAGGGAGCTTTATCGGAGGAATACTCAGGTACCTGCTTTCCTCGTCCATTCAACTAAAAGCAGCAGCAACTTTCCCTTATGGCACGTTCGCGGTTAATCTTATTGGTTGTTTTCTGATAGGATGTTTGTACGGCTTTTCAGAAAAATGGAATTTGAATATGGAAACAAAGCTATTGTTAACTACCGGCCTCCTCGGCGGCTTTACCACGTTCTCGGCATTCTCTTTTGAATCTTATCAATTGATCAAAGCCGGGCATCTTACCATGGCAATAACTTATCTAGCTGGCAGCGTGGTCCTGGGCCTGGCGCTGACGTTTGCAGGCGCATGGCTTTTTAAACCGGCCCCGGTCAGCATGTAATGTATATAAAAACAGATGGCCTTGCGGCCATCTGATCTGTACCATCATTCCATCAATGCAATGTCCCCTGATCAATACACATACTCCGGCGGCGTAATTCCCTGGCACCTCAAATAAAGCACGGCCTGCCCGCGGTGGTGTGTGATATGGTCCGTGGTAGCATGAAAGCCTTTTATGGCTTCGTCGCTAAGCTTGCCATTCAATGTTTTCTCCAGGCCATTGTACGCATTTTCAAGATACGCCACTACGGCGGCCTTGGTGTTCTTAGCGGGAGGCGGTGCCCAATCGGTTTTCTCACCTTTGATATAATTGGCCTCCCACCATTGAATGCCATATGCTATATGGCTTAGCAATTCTCCAAAATTCCATACGCCTTCTGTTGGTGCAAAGCCATAAAACTTGTCAGGCATTGCTTCTGCAACGCCCATCGTGTAGTTCCTCGAATTTTCGAGTGTGGCCAATAACTGTTCATTCCTTGTTGCCAATGCTTGCTCTTTCATACAATAAATTTTATGCGACAAACCTACAGGCGGCAAGCGGGGAACACTTAAGGAATCTTGCTGTTTTTTAACCGCTCGCCCCTTCTATACCTTGCGGGAGCAAGCTGATATTTCTGACGAAATGCCGCAGTAAAATGTTCAAGGCTGTTAAACCCCGATGTAAAAGCAATGTCGGCCACAGGTTGCGCGGTATCCAATAACAATAGCTCGGCATTCTTTAACCGCAGTCCCAGCAAATACTGGTGCGGCGATGCATTGGTGAAAGTCTTAAATATGCGGCTGAAATGAAAAGGGCTTACATGGCAATGTCGGGCGATCTCCATCAAAGAAATGTCTTCAGAAAAATTGCGCGTCATATACTCCTTAGCCAGCTCGATGGTGGAGAGATGATTTCTCTTCAACCTTGCATCGATGCGGTGGTCGGGGCGGTAATCTGTAATGGAGTTCAGCACCCTGTTGATCATTTCTATCACCAGGTTGTCTACCTGCAGCTTGCCGGTAGAACGCGTATGTATCAATTGCAGAATACGGAAATGAAGAAATTCAGTTTCAGGATTGCTATGCCACAAGGTCGAGTGCAGGTCATTATCGATGAAGAAGGCGGTGCGGCCATACAACTCCTGCAACACATCATTGTAAAAACTTCTTTTAAAATCAAAAATGGTGCATTCATCCGGCACCGAGTGCGCATGTGTTACGGTGTGTTCGTATTCAGGCTTTGTTATCAGCACGCAACCGCTGTAAGAATCCAGCTCATGCCGGAACACATTGAACACAAAATTTCCCTTGCGGACAAAGCTGATGCAAAAAGAAGAAGCATACTCGGGCTTAGATCTTTTACAATCCGTGCACCGGCATTTGAAATCCCTGATGGCATAAAAATCCGAGGAATAAAGCGTATGGATATCGGCGTCCATTGGAACATTAAAATTAGGTCATTAGGTCAATAAGTCATTAGTGTTGACTTAATGACTTATTGACCCAATGACATCAAATGAGGCGGGGTCCTGCTTTTCAACAGGACCCCGCGCTTAGATTGAGGATTCAAACTTAAAGACTTGTTTGCTTACCGGTTAGTAACGGCCGTCTTTTTTGTCCATCGAACGTCCGATACCATAACCAACTGCACCACCGGCTACACCACCAATTACGGCGCCTACTGCACGGTTACGCTTGTTGATAACTGCACCGATAATAGCTCCGGAACCGGCACCAATGGCCGCACCCTTAGCTGCTTTACTCCAACCTTTCTTTTGAGGTTTGGCAGGATAAGAAGTGGTAGAACCGATCGATTTATTGGTACTTACCGAACGATTGGAACTAGTGCTCTTGCGCGCAGTAGTTGTTGCTTTCGGAGCAACAGTGGCATAATTGGTAGCATTCATGCTCTCCATTGCCTGCTGCGCCTTCCATGCATTAAACTGCGCCAACCCTACCGTGTCGGTAAACGTTACAGCTTTTTCACTCTGCAAAGCAGTAGGGTTACTGCTACACGCTGCCATGGTTAATGAACCAGCTATCGCAAAAACGGATAAAAACTTTTTCATAAGTCTAATTTTAATCAGATAATTGATTTTTAGTGATGCTTGCTATAGACCAGAATTAGTGCCAAAGAATGTGAGAGAATCTTAAATTGTTAAAGGCACGCGGTTTCAAAAAACAAATAATTGAAGAACAACCAGTTTACACGCGGGACTTTTAACATAAGCAATTGCAAACGGCCGTATTGGAGTTCTTTATATCTTCCTATATAGTTACAAAACGCCGTTAGCAACTCACTATACAGCATGCAACCAACCCCGCAACCGCTTCGCCTGGCCTCTATAGACGTACTGCGGGCCATCACCATGTTCCTGATGATATTCGTGAATGATCTAGGGACCTTGAAAGACATTCCGGTTTGGCTGGAGCACACCAAAGCCGAAGAAGACGGCATGGGTTTGGCGGACACCATCTTTCCAGCGTTTTTATTTATAGTAGGCCTTTCACTTCCATTTGCATTGATGGCGCGGCAGGCCAAAGGCGCATCGCACCAACAGCTATTTATTTATATCCTTACGCGCTCACTCGCCTTGCTCGTCATGGGCTTCTTTCAAGTTAACCTCGAAAACTATCACAACGCAGCATCGTTACTTCCAAAACCGGTGTGGCAGCTATTAATAACCATAGGGTTCTTCCTGGTGTGGCTTGACTATCCTTCTGCAAAAAGAAAAGCAAACGCAAACCCTGGTGCCGTAAGCGGGAGTGCGCCTCCAGTCAATCAGTCTTCCCTTCCTGCCAGCTACAAATTATTATTACAAGGATTGGGCATTGCACTGTTGATTGCAATGGCAGTTATTTATAAAGGCAGAGAAGGCGATAGCATTACCTGGATGCGTCCCCGGTGGTGGGGCATATTGGGACTTATCGGTTGGGCGTACCTGTTATGCGCCACCCTTTTCCTGTTATCACGAAAAAATTTATTCTTTCTGTCGGCAGCCTGGCTATTTTTCCTGTTGTTCAACATTGCCGCTCATGCAGGATGGCTTACATCACTCGATGGTATGAAGCAATATGTATGGATAGCAGGCGATGCATCCATGCCCGCATTGACCATGTCCGGAGTGGTCTCCGCAATAATATATCAACGAACGGCCGCGGCCAATAAACAAATTGCTGCCATGGTTATGCTGGCAATTATTGGCGCATTGATGATCGTTGGTGGATTTTGCGTCCGGCCCCTGGAAGGCATTTCTAAGATCAGGGCCACTCCTGCCTGGGTCATGATCTGCACCGGCATCAGCTTATTGTTCTTTGTATTGCTGATCTATATTGCGGACATTCAAAAGAAGAAGGATTGGTTTGCGATAATAAAACCGGCAGGCACCAGCACGCTCACGTGTTATCTGCTGCCATACGTTCATTATGCTATTTATACACTGATAGGCGTCAGTCTTCCATTGTTCCTGAGAACAGGCGGCATAGGCATTGTAAAATCCCTAGTATACTCGCTGCTGATAATTTTAATTGCAGGTGTGTTGGAGAAGTGGAGGATCAGGCTGAGATTGTGAGGAGTGAGTGGTGAGTTATCAGTCAATCATACCTCACCACTCACCACTCACGAGATTAGTGCACCGGGATATTTCCTGCTTCCTGCTGGCCGCCATACACGGGCTGCTCATTCGATTCGATATATTGCTTGAAATTGAGAATGTCCTGCTTAATAAGTTTTTCAAACACAGGATTCAATAAGCTTGCAATGCCGCTACCGATTTCGCCGGCGGGCGGACGATAGCTGATGGTAACATCCAGCTCAGTGCCCAGGCCGTTATCGATATCCCTGAATTCTACCTTGCCCGCATTTTCAATAGTAGCGTTTGGTAAGGACTGCCAACCGATAAACTCGCCTTCTCTTTCCTTTACGATTTCCGCATCCCATTTCAGCGTACCAATATTGCCGGGTATTACCGCTTCCCAATGAGACCGCTTGGCATCGAGCTCTTTTACGGTCAGCAAATGCTTCATGAACCTGGGAAGGTTTTCCAGCCTGCGCCAGAATTGATACACCTCATGGCGTGGCTTGTTCACCATCATGCAGGTCCTGATATTTACGGAGGAAGCATGCGTAGCATCGCCGGTTTTGCCGAGACTGGTATAAACAGGACAATTGCCCGAAGATCCCCTGTAAAGCAGGAAGCCGCCTATTGCTGTTTGCAACAACCCTTTAATGGGCCTTTTGGTCAGGTTCTTCAATCCTGCCGCAAACAGATAACCGCCAACCCCGGCCGACAGTACCCGCTCCTGCCATCCAACGTTAATGATGTTGGTGCCGCGCTCTGGTACGTTCACCTGGTTGTTTTCCTGTGTTGTTGTATTTACCATAAGTCGCTTGTTTTTAAATTCTTTGTATGCTAAAATCTTGCTGACCGGGAGTACCAGTGATGCAAAAGATGTAAGTATTTGTCTTTCAATTCCGATTCCAAAATGCATCCTTATCGATCCTCATCGAAACACTAGAAATTCAGTTACAATTGAGTACGATTTTACCCATCCGCTTTTTTGTGTTCATACCGATGTGCACGCTTAATTGTTGATTTCGTTCCTCAGGCTCATCAAATTGATTGTTAGACATGCTGCTATCCTTTTTAAATAGTGTCGTGCAGCGGCAACTGAGAAAGGCATAATTTTTTCACATCAGGAACAGGGCACGTTACAATATTGCTAACTATAAAAAACCGGGGATTATGTCACAAAATTCAAGAAACCAAAAAACTTCCGGACGTAACGAGCACGGCCGTGAAAGAGGCGATAAGGATTTACGCACACAAAATGCAGCCAACCCCGGGCTGAGCGCCGGAGAAGAAGATGTTGAAAGAGGAAGAGGAAACGAAAACAAAGGCAGCCGGTCCAGACTATCATCTATCGATTACGATCGCAATGCTGAATAGCATAAACTTTTTTTCATTCACCTAAAACTTAAGAATATGGCAGACAAAAATCAAGGAAACTTCGGCCAATCAGGCCAGAACAATCCTTCACAAGGCCAGGGACAAGGACAAGGTCAAGGTCAACAAGGACGTGACCAGGGCGGACAAGGACAACAGGGCGGACAAGGTTCACAAGGTGGCAGGGACCAGAATACTTCAGGTTCCCAGGGACAAGGACAACAAGGACAAGGCCAGCGTAGCGGCCAGCAAGGACAAGGCGGCATGGAAAACGACCGCAACAAGGGCGGTAACCAGGGCGGCAGCTCCTCTGGAAGCTCCGGCAACATGGGATCAGGACAAAGAAGAGATGATTTATAATCTGATGATTGACTTGCCAAACAAATCTTTACGTTCTGAGAAGGGCGTAAAGATTTGTGCTTTTATTGAAATTAAAATGTAATTGTTTATGGCTAAAAAGAACAAAGACCTTCCTAAGCATTCTGATGTTAACCGGAAGACTGACGATGAGCGGTTTCAGCAACAGGAAGAGTTTGACAACAAGGGAATGAATGAACGGGAAAATGAGAGCAGGGCCAGGAATGAAAGGCACAATGAACAAATGAGAGACAGCCAGCAGGGCAATGAGCGCATGGTGCCGGAAAGCAAAAAGAAGGAATCTCCACGCGACTACCAGGAAGACAGGAAACTACCTCAGATAAAAAAATAACAAGCTTGTATTGAGCAGGCCGACAGGCCCCGGCACGCAAATAAAAGCATTTGCAGCCGGGGCTTTATATTTGCGGTTCGGTAAAGTACGAATTCCGCTCATGGGTTCCGTAGTTCGTAACGAAAACCCGTAACACTTCACTTATGAAATTTTACAACTGGATCATCAAATACCGGCTACACCTGGCAGTGGCATGCATACTCGGCGGCGTGGCGCTTCATTATTATGCAGGATTTTGGGCCGCTTTCTTTTTGTACCTCATTGGCGTATTCCTTGCCTTCACACATTTCTTCTTCGGTCCTTTGCGGCTGATACAGGAATACATGGAGACCGGTGATATGGAAGGCGCCGAAAAAGTATTGAACTCTATTAAATATCCCAACCTTTTATACAAGCCTATCCGCTCGGTGTATTATACCCTCAAAGGCAATCTTGCCATGGTCAAGCAGGATTATAACGAAGCCGAGAAGCACATGAAGAAAGGGCTTGACCTGGGCATGCCGATGAAGGAAGCAGAAGGCGCCAGCCTATTGCAAATGGGCATGCTGTCCGCGCAGAAAAACAATATGAAGCAGGCAGAAAGTTATATCCGCCAGGCAATTAAAAAAGGTTTGCACGATAAGGAAAGCGAAGCCGCGGCTTACCTGCAAATGTGCAGCATCATGATCAACAAAAGAGAGTTCAGGGCCGCGAAGGAATTCTTCAGGAAGGCCAAAGCAAAAAAGCCAACGACGCCGCAGCTCGTTGACCAGATAAAACAGGTAGAAAAGTTTATTACCAGGGTGCCGGGTTAAGCCACGCCTTTGCGCAATTCCCCGTTCTGTATCATCCGGTAAATGGTGGATTTACCAATGTCCAGCTTTTTGGCTACCAGCAACACATCTTTATTGTATTTCTCCAGGTAGTACTGGATGATCTGGCATTCATATTCGCGCAGCGAAATTTCTTTATAGAATAACTGGCTTAGGCCATTTCCATTGGCTTCTGCATTCACGGGCGCGGATCCTTCTTTCAGTTGCGTTACTTCATACCTCAGGGTAATGATCTCCTGCAGGTGCAGCAGCGTGTTCCACAGGCGGTCCTGCATGGTGTCGTCTTTCACGATGTACTCGAACGCGCCTTGCTTCAACAGCTGAACGCAATTGGCAGCTTCTTCCTTGCCTGCGATCACGATTACCTGAACGCGGGGCAACTCCGACTTGATGCGCCTGAGCAGGTCGATGCCTTCCACGCCATTAACGGGACAGTCTATCGCAATCACGTCAGGTTGCTCACGTAAGTGCTGGAAGAATATTTCAGCGCTTTCGAAGCGCTTTACTTCGTAATCGGGATTGAGGGAGACATGCTGCTCAAGCATCGAGCCATGCCATGCATCATCGGCCAGGATGAAAATTCGTAGGCTTTTCTGGTTTTTCATATCAGTTGGATTAGGGTGGCCTCCAAAATGGGCCTTTCCCCGGTTAAAGTCGGGTGTAAAACGCATTTCTATAGCGGTATATTTTATAGAACCGTGAAATATCCACTCCCAAAACGGGAATGGGGAAATCCTAAGGCTGGAAACGAGCGTTTTGTAATTAACTTTGGGTATGCGTGCGTATCAGGACCGTTTGTCGAAGCAATTCCAGGAAACATATCAACAACTCAATGAGGCCCAACAGAAAGCAGTGAACGCCATAGAGGGGCCTGTAATGGTTATCGCCGGTCCCGGAACGGGTAAAACCCAAATCCTCGCCGCCCGCATCGGCAAGATATTATTGGATACCGATGCCGCCCCCTCCAACATACTTTGCCTTACTTATACCGATGCCGGCGTTATAGCCATGCGCAAGCGCCTGCTGGATTTTATAGGCCCCGAAGCCTATAAAGTGCATATCCATACTTTTCATGCCTTCTGCAACGAAGTGATCCAGGAAAACCTTTTTTTGTTTGAAAAGACCTCGCTCGATCCCATATCGGACCTGGAAAGAATAGAATTGTTCCGCGAACTGATAGATACTTTTCCAAAGAACCACCCCCTGAAAAGATACCGGGGCGATGTATACTTCGAAATAAACAACCTGCAAAGCCTGTTCAGCACCATGAAGCGCGAGGGCTGGACACCGGCCTTCATTCATCAAAAAATAGATGAATACATCAAGGACCTGCCCAACCGGGAAGAATTTGTTTACAAAAGAGCTTACAAGCAGTTCAGCCCCGGCGATCTGAAAACAGAACGCATCGAAGAAGAAAAAGAAAAAATGACGCGCTTGTGGGCGGCCGTGAATGAATTCGACCGCTTTCAGCAATTGATGCGTGCGCGCAATCGCTACGATTTCGACGACATGATCAATTGGGTGTTGCGCGCATTTGGAGAAAATAAAGAGCTACTCGCAAAATACCAGGAGCAATTCCTGTACATACTCGTAGACGAGTACCAGGATACCAGCGGCACACAAAACAAGCTGGTACAACTGCTGATCAACTACTGGGACAAGCCCAACGTATTTGTGGTGGGCGACGACGACCAGAGCATCTACCGCTTCCAGGGTGCCAACGTAGAGAACATGGAAGAATTTGCACGCAGCTATAAAACCGATCTGCTCAAGATAGTGCTTACGCACAACTACCGCTCTACCCAGCCCATCCTGGACATGTCTAAAACGCTCATCGAACGCAATAATGAAAGGCTCATCAGGAAAATGGAGGGACTGACCAAGGACCTGCTTTCGGCAAATCCATTATTGATGGACAAAAAACATTGGCCCACCATAAGGGAGTATGAAACTTCGCGGCACGAGATGATAGACCTTACGCTCCGCATAAAAAAACTATTGGACGAAGGAATCCCTCCCGGGAACATCGCCGTGATCTACCGTGAAAACAAATACGGCGAAGAGCTACTGAATTATTTCCGGCTGCAGAAGATACCGGTATACAGTAAACGAAGTTTGAATATTCTGGAGATCCCGCTCGCCCAAAAAATATTGATGATCTTAAAATACCTGGTGGCCGAGCACGACATACCTTATGGCGGCGATGAAATGCTGTTCGAAATATTGCACTTCAATTGGTTCAATATCCCTCCGATTGAAATTGCAAGGCTAAGCGTGGAAGTGGCCGACCTGCAATTTTCCGATAATAAAACTTCGCTGAGGCGATTGTTGTATGAGCGTTCGAACATGCCGCCGAAAGACCTGTTCACCCCCGGCATTCACGATGGATTGAGAAGGGCTTCGAAAGTATTGGAAAAACTGATCGGCGATTTGCCGAACGTTACGCTGCAGGTATTACTGGAAAACATCATTCGCGAAGCGGGCGTGCTGGGCAGCATCATGAAAGCGCCCGACCAAGCCTGGCAAATGCAGGTGCTGACGGGATTATTTGATTTCGTGAAAGAAGAAACGCGCCGTAACCCCACCATGCGGCCGCAGGAAATTGTGAGCATGGTTGACCTGATGGAGAAAGAAAACCTAAGCCTTCCATTGATACAGGTTAGCGGCAACGATAAGGGCGTGAACCTGCTGACCGCACACGGCTCCAAAGGACTTGAATTTGAGTATGTGTTCTTTGCCGCGTGCAATTCCTGCTTTTGGGAAAAGAAAAGAAAACCCGGCGGAGGGTACAGCCTGCCCAATACGATATTTCAATCGTTGCCCAAACAAAAAGACGATGAAGAGCTGCGCCGCTTATTTTATGTGGCAATGACGAGGGCTGAGCAACACCTCGTCATATCCTACTGCAGGTTCAGCAACGATGGCAAGGAACTGGAACCTTCCATGTTCATTGCAGAAATAAGACAAGAATTACCGGTTGAAAAAATATTCCTGGACGAAGAAACCTTTACCGACTTCCAGGCGCTGCACTTCGGGCAAACCGCACCTGAAATAGACAAGCCTGAAGACGAGCTGGTGACACGCTTACTCGATAAGTTTGTAATGAATGTTACCGCGCTGAACAATTACCTGAATTGTCCGCTGGTATTTTATTACAGGAGCCTTATCCGCATTCCATCGCCCAAGAACGAGGCTGCTGAATTCGGCTCTTCAGTGCACTTTGCATTGGAACAATTGTTCCGGTCATTACAGGAAAGCAACAAGCAATTTCCCTCCAGGGAAAAATTCATTTCATTTTTCGAATGGTACATGCACCGCCACCGCGAAAGCTTTACTAGGGAACAATTCCAACGCAGGCTCGAATACGGACAGGAAGTATTGGCCAATTATTACGATAAGTACATCGCATCCTGGAACAAAGTAGTGGTGCTGGAATGGAGCGTACGCAACGTAGTGGTGCAGGGCGTTCCGCTAAAAGGCAAGCTGGACAAGCTGGAATTCGATGGCAAGCAGGTGAACATCGTAGATTACAAGACCGGCGATCCGGAAAAAGCAAAAGCCAAGCTATCGCCTCCTTCGGAAAAAGACCCTAACGGCGGCGATTACTGGCGCCAGGCCGTGTTTTATAAGATCCTTGCCGATAACAACGAACGCGGATGGCAAATCGTAAGTACCGAATTCGACTTTATCGAACCCGATAAAAAGAAAAATTACCGCAAGGAAAAACTGGTCATCCGGCCATCGGACATCGATGCCGTTACCCAGCAAATCGTCACCGTATGGCAAAAGATACAGAACCGTGATTTTTATACGGGCTGCGGAAAAGAAGACTGCCATTGGTGCAATTTTGTAAAGACCAACAATCTGGCCATCGCCCTCCACGATCTTGAAGAGGAAGAAGAACAACTACCCCTGACCGGCATTTTACGCCCCATGGAACCCATCTAAGCTCTTTTTTCCCTCTTTTTGTCCTTCGATCTCTTATCTTTTTTATCTCATTTTTAAGGTTACTCCCGCATTCATTGCCAATAAACCCGCTAAGTTTGTCCCCGCATCACATGAAGAGGCCATTTTCCATACAGCTTATTGTTGCCCTGGCATTTTTTGCACTGTTAATTGCAGATGGCATAGGCCTGAGCGGCTGCGCCAATATCGTACCTCCCTCAGGCGGGCCGAGGGATTCATTGCCCCCGGTATTGCTCGATGCCAACCCGGATGATTCCAGCACCAATTTTGGCAATTACCGGGTCACCTTCACATTCGATGAGTTTGTGGAAGTGAACAGCATCATGGAAAACTTAATTGTGTCGCCTACGCCTAAAACAATGCCGGACGTACAAAGCAGGCTGCGCACCGTAACGGTGAGGTTAAAAGACACACTGGAACCCAATACTACTTACTCATTGAACTTCGGAAATGCCATCCGCGATATCAATGAGAACAACGAGCTGAAGGACTTCACTTATATCTTTTCCACCGGCCCCGTGTTCGATTCATTGCAACTGCGCGGCAGGGTGATACTGGCTGAAACCGGCGGTAGCGACAGCACGCTGATCGTACTGCTGCACACCAGCACCGAAGATTCGGCAGTGGCAAAAGACCGTCCCCGCTATTATACAAGAGTGGATGCCAATGGTAATTTTACATTTAAGAATTTGCCTGCCGATACTTTTGCTGTATATGCATTGAAAGATGAGGGTGGGATGAAAAGATATCAATCCAAAAGCCAGTTATTTGGCTTTGCCGACCAACCTGTGCGTGTTGCGCCCGGGGGCACCCCGCCCGTTACATTGTACGCATACCGCGAAACTGCCGAAACTCCTCGCACCACTACCGCAACGGGTACCGGTACCGCAACAGGGCGGCCACAGAGAGGGGCAACACAGCAAGACCGAATTTTACGCGTGGCCACCAATATAGAGAACGAACAACTGGATCTGCTCAATAACCTGGAAGTGCGGTTTACCACTCCGCTCAAGACCTTCGACTCCACCAAAGTGCGTTTTACCGATGAGCAGTTCAATACCATCCCCGGCTATCCATTGGTACTGGATACCAGCAGAAAGCTGTTGACGTTGCGATTTCCCTGGCAAGGCAATACTACTTACAATGTGATAGTTGACAAGGACTTCGCGGAGGACACCCTGGGCAGAAAGCTGTTGCGCAACGATACGCTTACTTTCCGAACCCGGAAGGAATCCGATTACGGATCCCTTAAGCTGCGTTTTCTGAACCTTGACATGAGCAAGAATCCTGTATTGCTGTTCGTGCAGGGGGAACAGGTGAAGCATACTCATGTATTTACCGGCCGCGACGTGAACATACGGCTGTTTGTGCCCGGCGAATATGAAATGCGCATCCTCTATGATGAAAACCGCAATGGCAAATGGGACCCTGGCAGTTTCTTTGGTACCCGCAGGCAACCTGAAAAAGTAATGCCCCTTACACGAAGATTGAACGTAAGGTCCAATTGGGACAACGAGATTGATATTACGCTGTAACCGCCACTGCTATCCCATTAATTCAGTGTTCTAAGGCTTTAACCGGCAACCTGATTGGCTAATTGGTTAATTTTGCACTATGCAATTTTCTTCTGCTCTTCTTGAAAATGCGGTGAATGAATTTGCGAAATTGCCCGGTATCGGCAAGAAGACCGCTTTGCGGCTGGTGCTGCATTTATTGAAGCTCGATATAGACGAAGTGACCCAGTTCAGCGAAGTGATTGCCAAAATGCGCAACGACATTCGCTTTTGCCAGCGCTGCTATAATGTGGCCGATGCCGATATCTGTTCAATTTGCGCCAACTCCCTCCGCAAGCAGCAACTCATTTGCGTAGTGGAAAACATCCGCGATGTAATTGCCATTGAAAGCACCCAGCAATACAGTGGCACTTATCATGTATTAGGAGGCACTATTTCGCCGCTCGATGGCATTGGTCCCGACCAACTGACCATCGAAGGCCTGGTTGCCAGGATACAAAAAGAAGGTACCGAGGAATTGATCTTTGCCCTGAACCCCACTATACAGGGCGATACTACCATTTACTACATTCAAAAGAAGCTGCACGGCATCGACGTGCGGATTACCACTATTGCCAGGGGTATTGCCTTTGGCGGAGAGCTGGAATATGCGGACGAGCTAACGTTAGCGAGGAGCATCAGCAACCGTTTGCCGGTGGAGAGTTATGTGTCAAAGAGATAACGCCGCCGGCATGCATCCATGACTGCATTTGCTCATCCTTCACCCCCCTACTTGTTATTTCCCTTTAATGCGTTTATCTTTGTGCCTGTTTTACAGGCGGATTTGTTTATTGTTCGGCCTGTAAAGCTCCGGCGAAACACCCGGAGCAGCAATAACAGAACTAATAAACGACAAGAAACTCCACTTAGGTTTCCCAACGTTTATATGGTTCGGTAAATTAAATTTCAACAGTTCCGGCAACTGCCTGGCTGATTGTTTGACCAATTTAATTTTAAGAACATGAAAAGCATCCGCGATTTACTGAACGAGCGCATCCTCATCATCGATGGGGCCATGGGCACCATGATCCAGCGTTACAAGCTGTCAGAGGCCGACTACCGCGGCGAGCGGTTCAAAGACTGGCCGCACGACCTGAAAGGCAATAACGACCTGCTGTGCATTACACAGCCGCAGATCGTAAAGGCCATTCATAAGGAATACCTGGAAGCCGGCGCAGACATCATAGAAACCAACACCTTCAATGCCCAACGCGTTTCCATGGCCGACTATCACATGGAAGACCTGGCCTACGAGATCAACCTTGCAGCAGCCAGATGCGCAAGGGAAGCAGTGAATGAATTTTTGGCCAGCGCGCTAAAGCTGGCAGGCGAACCCGGCCCCTTTGTGGCCGGCGCATTGGGACCTTTGAACAAAACATTATCGCTCTCGCCTGATGTAAACAATCCCGGTTTCCGCGCTATTACCTTCGACGAGGCTATGAACGCGTATTATGAACAGGTAAAGGGGTTGGTAGAAGGCGGTGTTGACCTGTTGCTCATCGAAACCATTTTCGATACGCTGAATGCAAAGGCGGCCATCTTCGCCGTAAAAAAATATTTCAGGGATACCGTGCAGAAAGAATTGCCGATCATGATCAGCGGCACCATTACCGATGCATCGGGGCGTACGTTGAGCGGCCAAACGCTGGAAGCATTCTATACATCGGTGATGCATGCAAAGCCGTTAAGCATTGGGTTGAATTGTGCATTGGGCGCAAAGGAAATGCGACCGCACATAGAAGAGCTTAGCCAGATAGCGGCGTGTTATACTTCCGCCTATCCCAATGCGGGATTGCCGAACGCCATGGGCGAATACGACGAGCACCCGCAGGATACCGCGCATTACCTGGAAGAATGGGCGAAAGAAGGATTTGTGAACATCGTGGGCGGTTGCTGCGGAACTACGCCTGACCATATCCGCCATATTGCCGAACACGTGAGGGAATGCAAACCAAGACCGTTGCCGGTGTTGGAAGCAGCTTTGTAAAATTCGATTGCGGGCCTAATATAAAACTATGCGTGAATTGCTTCATATTAAACCCTACCTCAGGATCGCCGGGCTTGAACCACTGGTCGTACGGCCCGAAACCAATTTCGTAAACGTGGGTGAGCGCACCAACGTTACAGGATCAAAAAAGTTCGCACGGTTAATCCGCGAAAACAAATACGAAGAAGCACTGAGCGTTGCCCGCCAGCAAGTGGAGAGCGGCGCGCAGATACTGGACGTGAACATGGACGATGCGTTGCTGGATGGTGAAAAAGCCATGACCACTTTCCTGAACCTGCTCCAAAGCGAACCGGACATTTCGCGCATACCCATCATGATAGATTCTTCCAAGTTCTCTATCATAGAAGCAGGGCTTAAATGCGTGCAGGGCAAGTGCATCGTGAATTCCATTTCGATGAAGGAAGGCGAGGAGAAATTCATCGAGCAGGCAATTATCTGCCAGAGCTACGGCGCTTCGGTGATCGTAATGGCTTTCGATGAATCGGGACAGGCGGATACCTTGCAACGCCGCGTTGATATTTGCAGCAGGGCTTATAAGATCCTGACGGAACAGGTTGGCTTTTCGCCGCAGGACATCATTTTCGACCCAAATATTTTCGCCGTTGCCACTGGCATCGAAGAACACAATAACTACGCGATCGATTTTATCGAGGCTACGCGGCAGATCAAGCAAAAAATGCCGCTGACAAAAATTAGCGGCGGCGTCAGCAATATTTCTTTCTCTTTCCGCGGCAACGACCACGTACGCGAAGCCATGCACAGCGTATTCCTTTACCATGCCATTAAAGCAGGCATGGACATGGGCATTGTAAATGCAGGTCAATTGGTAGTGTACGATGAAATTGAACCGCAGCTCCGCGAACTGTGCGAAGACGTGATCCTTAACAGGAGGCCCGATTCCACCGAAAGGCTGGTAAGCTTTGCAGAAACCGTAAAGGCAAAAGGCAAGGAAGAAAAAAAGGACGATGCCTGGCGAAACGCCGGCGTGGAAGAACGCCTGAAGCACGCGCTGGTAAATGGCATTACAGATTTTATAGAGGCCGATACCGAAGAAGCAAGGCTGAAATATCCAAAACCGTTAGACGTGATAGAAGGACCATTGATGGACGGGATGAACGTGGTGGGCGATTTGTTCGGAAGCGGTAAGATGTTCCTGCCGCAGGTAGTAAAGAGTGCCAGGGTAATGAAAAAATCCGTTGCCGTGCTTACGCCTTACATCGAAGCTGAAAAAGAACTAAAGCGCCAGGCCAATGCGGCCAGCGGAATTATCAGCGAACAAAGCAATGGCGCCGCCAGGATATTGCTCGCCACTGTTAAAGGCGATGTGCACGACATTGGCAAAAACATCGTGGGCGTAGTGCTGGGCTGTAATGGTTACGATGTGATCGACCTGGGAGTAATGGTTCCCGCGGATAAAATACTGGAGACTGCCAAAAGGGAGAAAGTACATCTGATAGGACTGAGTGGACTGATTACACCGTCCCTGGATGAAATGGTGCACGTAGCGCACGAAATGAAGCGCCAGGGTTTTACTACTCCGCTGCTTATTGGAGGCGCCACCACTTCGCGCATGCATACCGCGGTAAAGATCGCACCGCAATATGAGCACGGCGTGGTGCACGTGTTGGACGCATCGCGCAGCGTTACCGTGGCAGGCAGCCTGCTGAGCGAAGAACAAAAACGGCCCTACCTGCAGGGCGTGCAGGCAGAATACGACAAGCTGCGCGAAGATTTCGGCAATAAAAAATCGGCGAAGCAATACATTACTTATGCCGAAGCCCTGTTCAACAAAACCCCGATTGAATGGAATGATTACACGCCGCCCGTGCCTGCATTCACCGGCCCCAGGGCATTTGTTGATTACGACCTTGCCGAGATAGCGCATTATATAGATTGGGCCCCTTTCTTCATTGCATGGGAAATGGGTGGCCGCTTTCCGCAAATACTTACCGATGAAAAAATCGGCGCCGAAGCTACTAAGTTGTACAACGATGCAAGGGCATTGCTGCAAAAGATCATCAATGAAAAATGGCTCACGGCAAAAGGTGTGATAGGCTTCTGGCCCGCCAGCTGCAATGGAAAAGATACCGTTACCGTAACGGCCGACGGTAAAAAAACGGACCTTGAATTTTTGCGACAGCAGTCCAAGAAAGTACAAGGCCAGCCGAATTTCAGTCTTGCCGATTTTATCAAGCCTACAGACAATCCGGCTGTTTCTGCCGACCATATCGGCGCTTTTGCGGTTACCATTCACGGTATCGAACCGCACATCAAGCGCTTCATGGAGCAGCACGATGATTACAACAAGATCATGCTGCAGGCGCTGGCCGACCGCCTGGCGGAAGCATTTGCAGAATTGCTGCACAAAAAAGTGCGCAAGGAATTCTGGGGCTATGCAAAAGATGAAGAACTTTCTAACGAAGATTTGATCAAGGAAAAATATTCAGGCATTCGTCCCGCGCCGGGTTATCCTGCTTGTCCAGATCATACGGAAAAGTATAAATTATTTACGCTGCTAAAAGCCACCGAGCATACAGGTATCGAGCTAACGGAATCGCTTGCTATGTATCCAGCCGCATCGGTCTGCGGATGGTATTTCAGTCACCCGCAGAGCCAGTATTTCGGCATCGGGAAAATACAACAGGACCAGTTGGAAGATTATGCCAGCCGCAAAAGAATGCCGATGGAAGAAGCCACCAGGTGGTTACGGCCAATATTGGAATAACCATTGACTAAGCTATCGCTTCTCCAATAGCCAGGGCCTTCGCTTCCTTGGCATTACCTTGTAATTTTTTTTGATGTACGCCAGGATATGGTCCATTGCTTCGTCGATGTTATCGGTCAATTTCACCAATGAAAGGTCTTCGCGGTTGATGGTGCCCTGTTGTGCCATGTATTCGAGGTATTGCCATAGCTCGCCGTAATATTCTTTTCCATACAATACGATCGGGAATTGCGTGATGCTGTTGGTTTGCACCAGCGTAAGCGTTTCGAAGAATTCGTCCATGGTGCCAAAGCCGCCGGGTAAGATGATGAAGGCGTAGGAATATTTTATCAGCATAACCTTTCGCACAAAAAAATGTTCGAACGTAATGGATTTGTGCAGGTAGGTGTTCGATTGTTGTTCAAAAGGCAGCAGGATGTTGCAGCCTATGGAAACGCCTTTGTTTTCGTAAGCGCCGCGGTTGGCTGCTTCCATAATGCCGGGGCCACCGCCCGTCATGGTAGTAAAACCGGTAGCAGCAATTCTCTTCCCAAACTCACGTGCCGCCGCGTAAAATTGATGGTCTTCCTTAAACCGCGCAGAGCCAAACACAGTAATGCAGGGCCCGACAAAATGGAGGGTGCGGAAGCCTTTTATAAATTGTTTGAATACGCGGTAGGCGAACAACAGCTCGAAGCCCCTGCTCTTCGGTCCTTCCAGGTAAACGGGTTGTTTGGATGGTATGACTGGTTCGTGCGTGGCCATGGCGGTCAGGTTAAAAAATACTTTACTTTCGAATAAGTTACGGCTACAAAAGTCCCCAATATAAAACTATTATTTGCATGCGCATTATCAGTTACAATGTCAATGGCATCCGTTCCGCCATCAACAAAGGCTTTTTGGATTGGTTGAAGACCAATCCCGCAGACGTGATCTGCGTCCAGGAAACCAAGGCTACCAAGGACCAGGTGGACCACAAACCTTTTGCCGACCTCGGCTATTACGATTACTGGCAATCGGCAATTAAAAAAGGATACAGCGGCGTGGCCGTGTTCACCAAAATAAAACCAGACAATGTTGAATATGGCAATGGCGTTAGCTGCAATGTAGAGGAGGGCCGCATCCTGCAACTGGATTTTGGGGATATACGGCTGATCAATGCGTATTTTCCATCCGGAACAACCGGCGAAGTGCGGCAAAGCTTCAAATATGGATGGCTGAATGAGTTTCATGAATTCCTCGAGAACGCAAAAGCAAAATATCCAAAGCTGGTATTATGCGGAGATTATAATATCGCGCACAAGGAAATCGATATTCATAATCCGGTAGGCAATAAAACCACTTCAGGATTTCTGCCAGACGAACGTGCGTGGATGGATAAATTTTTTTCTACGGGATGGGTGGACGCATTCAGGCTTGTTCATCCGGAGCCGCACCGTTACAGCTGGTGGAGCCAGCGATTCCCTTCGGTGCGCGAACAAAATAAAGGATGGCGCATCGACTACATCAACGTTACAGAAAATTTAAAGGACCGTGTGAAGGACGCTGAAATATATCCTCACGTAAAGCACAGCGACCATTGCCCTGTGTATGTTGAACTAACGTGATCCAATATCCGCATTCAAGCTTGAATATTACTCGCATGATCATTTACAACGTGACCATACAGGTTGACGAGGCCATTGCGCCCGCATGGTTGAGTTGGCTGCAGGAAGAACATATCCCCGATGTAATGGGAACGGGTTGTTTTGTAAAACATCAATTGGTAAAAATACTAAGCGATGAACCAGGCAGCACAACGTATGCGGTGCAGTATTATGCAAACGACCGGCGCCAGGTTGATCGTTATTTGAATGAATATGCCGGAACCATGCGCAAAAAAGGAATGGACAAGTGGGGCGATAGATTCATTGCGTTCAGAACGTTGATGGAGGTGGTAAATTGAATGTGGATAAGAAAAAGCTGCCTGAACATTTCGAGATGGAAATAGTAGTTTCCGACGAAATCCTTTGTGGTAGCGGTTTTCAGCCAATCACTGAAAGCCGTATCAATCAACGGTTTCAGAGGGTTGATTGAATATCCGGTACAAACAGGCGTTAGCATCAATCCGCTAAAATCCTTGCCCGGCGCGGCTTACAGCGGATTAATAAACTTGTTGAAAATGATCAAAAAAATTTTGAGTATATCAAAAAGCATATAAATTTGTCCCTGCTTATAATTTTTAAAACTTCACACTATGAACAAAGCTGAATTAATTGCAAAAATTGCCGATGATGCAGGCATTACCAAAACTCAGGCCAACACCGCTTTGGATTCTTTCGTTGAGGCAGTTACCAAAACGTTGAAAGGTGGTGGCAAGGTAACGCTGGTAGGCTTCGGCACTTTTTCTGTATCGAGGAGAGCTGCGCGTAACGGCCGTAACCCCCAAACAGGAGCTGTTATTAAAATCAAAGCAAAAAAAGTGGCGCGCTTTAAAGCAGGTAAAGAACTATCCGCCAAATTGTAATGCTTCGACTTAACGCATTTTCCAAAGCCCATTACAGATTATTGTAGTGGGCTTTGTTCTGAGAGCATAGCGCAGATTATAAAGCCGATTTATGGATTACACAGATTTATATTATAATTTTAAACTTCTGATCTGTGCTGTATCTTAAATCAGTGCTTTTAAATCATAAATCAACATCAACACAATGGGAAGAGGTGATAAAAAAACCAAGAAAGGAAAAATCTTCAAAGGTTCATTTGGAAAAAGCAGGCCGGCAAAAGTGAAAAAGGCGGCAAAGAAGAAGGCTTAAATAATTGATCATTTCATCAGCTGGTACATCGTTGGCTGATTTTTTATGGTGCCAGCCTTTCAAGTTTCCAACTGCCATCGCCGGAAAGGGTGTATTGTATCCTGTCGTGCAGGCGGTTGGCGCGGCCCTGCCAGAACTCGATGATGGCGGGCCTTACGCGGTATCCGCCCCAATGGTCGGGCCGCGGAATGACCTGGCCGGACAGTTGTTGCGATACTTCCTGAACACGTTTTTCCAGCCACTCGCGGCTCTCTATTACCTGGCTTTGCGGAGATATAATCGCTCCTATGCGGCTCCCTTCGGGCCGGCTATTGAAATATTCATCATTGTCTTCGGCGGCGATCTTTTCTATCACCCCAATAATACGCACCTGGCGTTCCAATTCTTTCCAAAAAAATACCAGGCAGGCCCTGGGATTTTCCTGCAGTTGCAGGCCCTTAAAGCTGTTGTAATTGGTGAAGAAAACAAAGCCACGCTCATCAAATCCTTTCAACAACACGATCCTTGCAGAGGGCAACCCGTCGGAAGATGCGGTGGCAAGCGTCATGGCATTGGGCTCTACGATCTCGCTGGCGATGACATCGCTCCACCAGGCGGAAAATTGTTGTATAGGATTGGCGGCCACATCGTTTTCAGACAATGATTGCAGCCTGTAATCGCGACGGAGGTCTGCTATGGTTTTGCCGTTTTGCATTATCACCCTGTTACAAGCGTCCCTACTTTCTCGCCCGACACCACGCGCCGCAGGTTGCTGCTCTTGTTCATGTCGAACACTACAATGGGGAGGTCGTTTTCCATGCACAGCGTGAATGCGGTCATGTCCATTACCCTGAGGTTTTTTGAAATGCAATCCTGGAAGGTGATGGTCTCATATTTTTTGGCGGATGGATCTTTTTCGGGATCGGCTGTGTAAATGCCATCTACGCGGGTGCCTTTCAGTATCACATCGGCTTTTATTTCGATGGCGCGTAGCGAGCCAGCGGTATCCGTAGTAAAATAGGGGTTGCCGGTGCCCGCGCCAAAGATCACTACGCGGCCTTTTTCGAGGTGGCGGATGGCGCGGCGCCTGATATAAGGTTCCGCGATCTGTTCCATTTTTATGGCGCTTTGCAGCCGCGTATACACGCCTATTTTTTCCAGGCCGGCCTGCAGCGCCATGCCATTGATAACGGTGGCCAGCATGCCCATATAATCGCCATGTGCGCGTTCTATGCCCGTTTCCGCCTCATTCATGCCGCGGTAAATGTTCCCGCCGCCAATGACAATGGCCACCTGTACGCCTAGCGACACAATGTCCTTGATCTCTTCAGCATACATGGCAATTACGCCGGAATCGAGGCCGAAGGTTTTATCACCCATAAGCGACTCACCCGATAATTTAAGAAGAATGCGTTTGTATTTAGGGAGCATAGTCAGTTGTGATTGGCCGTGCGAAGATAAGCGGATTGTGAAAACAGGTAGGCGTAAAATTAAAAAACCGCTCCCGGCAACCGGGAACGGTATTGATTTATTGACGGATGGATACTATCCACCTACTGCCACTCTCTTAAACTCGGTAACCTTCAGGTCTTTGTCAATCCCTTTCAGGTAATCGCCCACAGTTTTGCTTCCGTCTTTTACAAAAGCCTGCGCGGTAAGCGTGCTTTCTTTAAAGAAGGCATTCAATTTACCGGTGGCGATTTTATCGAGCATATCAGCGGGTTTGCCGCTCATTTTCGGGTCTTGCCTGATTTGCTCCAGCGCGATATCTTTTTCACGCGCAACTACATCGGCGGGAACTGAATCCGCATCTACTGCCACGGGGTTCATGGCCGCGATTTGCATGGCAATGTCTTTGCCGGCCTCGCCTGCATCTTTATTGAACCCTACCAACACACCGATCCTGTTGGCTCCATGGATGTAAGAAGCAACATAAGCGGCATCTATGCGCTCGAACTTAGTAACGCCTATTTTTTCACCGATGGATGCGAGCTTATCGTTCACCAGGTCGGCAACTTTTGAACCGTTTACGTCCGCATTGTTCAGCTCATCGATGGTTTTTACATCGCTTTTTACTGCGGCATCTGCTATGCTTTGGGCAAAAGCAACGAAGTCGGCATTCTTGCTCACGAAATCTGTTTCGCAGCTCACGCAAACAACGATGCCCGTTTTATTGTCGGAAGTAGTTCTAGCGATTACTACGCCTTCTTTGGCTTCCCTGTCGCTTCTTTTTGCGGCTACTTTCTGACCTTGCTTGCGCAGCCAGTCGATTGCGGCTTCAAAATCTCCATTGGTTTCTGTCAAAGCCTTGCGGCAGTCCATCATGCCTGCGCCGGTCATTTGGCGCAGTTTGTTGATGTCTTGGGCAGATATTGTTACTGTTGACATAAGTAATGATTTGAAAAATTAAAAATTATCTCGCACCGGTCCTTTTCGGGCTGCTGGGTATCCTGCGCTTGGGTTGATTGGTTCCCCGGACCTTGCCCCTGCCGCGGCCACTTTCCTGCTCGGCTTCGGCCTGCAGGCGGGCTGCTTTCTTTTCATTCTCGTCCGATGCGCCTTCTTCTACCTCTTCGTCTTTAGATGCCTGGCGTTCTGCCAAACCTTCTGAAATAGCGGCGGTAATGTACTGCAGGATGATGGCGATGGATTTGGTAGCGTCATCATTTGCAGGGATCACAAAATCAACCTTATTAGGATCGCAATTGGTATCCACCACGCCGAAAGTTGTAATGCCCAGACGCTTTGCCTCGGCCAGCGCGATATGCTCGTGGCCAATGTCGACGATGAACAAGGCTGCGGGTACGCGGCCCAGTTGGGAAATACCGCCCAGCACCTTATCCATTTTATCGCGGTCGCGCTGCAGGGTCAGGCGTTCTTTTTTAGTGAGGCTATCGGCACTGCCATCGTTCAGCATTTTATCGATGCTCTGCATTTTCTTCACGCTCTTGCGAACGGTGTTGAAGTTGGTAAGCATGCCACCCAGCCAGCGCTCAGTAACAAAGGGCATGTTCACGCGGCGTGCGCATTCCGTTACTATTTCCTTAGCTTGTTTTTTGGTACCTACGAACATGATCTTTTTACCGCTGCGGGCCAATTGCTTCAGCACTGCCGCAGTTTCCTGCAGGCATTCGGTGGTCTTGTTGAGGTCGATGATATGTATGCCTTTCTTTTCAGCAAAAATGTAAGGCAGCATTTTAGGATTCCACTTCTTACGCAGGTGACCGAAATGTACACCGGCTTCGAGAAGTTGTTGCTGTAAGGAAGTGTTAGTTTCCATTTTGTTTATATAAGATTGTAATGAGTATTGGTTTGGCTCTTTGCCTCGGCTTATTGGCCTTAGGCTCGAGCGTTGTTGGCATGCTGCCTGTTAACGCTTGGAGAACTGGTAGCTTCTGCGCGCTTTTTTCTTACCGAATTTCTTGCGCTCTACCGACCTCGGGTCGCGTCTTAACAATCCCGCGGCTTTCAGGGCCGGGCGGAATTCTGCGTTTACATCGATCAGTGCGCGGGCAATGCCGAGCTTGGCCGATTCTGCCTGTCCTTTAACTCCACCACCCGATGCGTTGATCTTTACATCGAACTTATCCAATGCCTGGATGGTCTTCAAGGGAAGCTCCACCTGGTTTTGGAGATAGGTAAGAGTGAAATATTGTTTATAGTCTTTATCGTTTACAGTGATCTTGCCATCGCCTTTGGAGAGGAAGATGCGGGTTACCGCTTCTTTTCGACGGCCGACTGCGTTCTTTTGTTTTTCCATTATTGCGTGTTTGGAATGTTTAATTTTTGGGGAAGATTAGAATTTCAGTTCAGCGGGTCTTTGTGCGGTATGCGGGTGTTCTGTTCCTGCATATACAAATAACTTTTTGAACATTTTGCGGCCGAGGCGGTTTTTAGGCAGCATGCCCTTTACGGCTCTTTCTATTACCGCGTCTGGCTTGCGCCTAAGCAGGTCTTTGGCGGTTTCTGCTTTTTGTCCGCCGGGATAGCCTGAGAATGTCAGGTATTCTTTGTCTTCCAGCTTATTACCGGTGAAGATCACTTTGTCGGCATTGAGAACGATAACATAATCGCCGCAATCAACGTGAGGGGTGTAGTATGCTTTATTTTTGCCACGGAGTACTGCGGCAATTTTAGCACACATGCGTCCCACGGTTTGATTGGTACCGTCCACAACATACCAGTTGCGTTTTACGGTAGCCGCATTTGCATGTTTGGTAGTGAAATGTAGTTTGCTCATTGTTCTTTGTTGTTTAATGTTTGGTCCTGTGTTGAGCAGGATTGCCGCCGCCATCCCGGCAGCATTAATTAAATGGAGCGCAAAGGTAGGGGAAATGGGGGTGAGCAGCCAAGAGTTTTGGAAAGATTTTTTTATTGAGGCTTTGCAAGTAATTGATTTTTAATAAAAATTTTGACCAGTTTTGAAAGTAGTGGGCTTCTAACGCCTCGTTTTCGATTTGATGCTTTGACCAAAGAATATAAATTGCAGCTTAATTTTTACAAATGACCACCATAACCCATCCTCTCAACAGGACCAGCTTCGGAGATCCGGCCAATACCGGCAAGCTCATGCCCATAACAGAAGCGCGCCAACTTTTGTATGATTGGGTAGAAAACGAACGCCTCCGCCTGCACATGAAACAGGTTGCCGCCGTTATGAAAGCCTGGGCCATAGAAAAAGAAAACGCAGACGAACAAACCGCCCTCAAATGGGAGCTTGCCGGCCTGCTTCACGACGCAGACTGGGAAAAACACCCGGACGATCACTGCCGCATCATCATTGAAGAACTCGAACGCAGGAACATCGACCCCGAGGTAATTCATTGCATCGCCTCGCACGGGCCACGCTATTTTGGGGTAGAACCTGAGAATACCATGGACAAAATGATCTATGTGTTCGACGAGCTGTCAGGCTTCATTCACGCGGCGGCGCTTATACGCCCCACGCGCTACGAAGGCATGGACGTAAAAAGCGTACTCAAAAAACTCAAAACCCCATCCTTTGCCGCGCAGGTAAACCGAGACGATATACAAGATGCACTTTCCAGGATCAATACCCCACTGGAAGAAATCATCGAATTCATTATCCCACGCCAGAAAGACGTGTCGTAACTTGTCAAAACTATCACACAAGGCAATGAAGAAATGGCTATCCGTCCTGGTTATAATTTTCTTACTGGCATTGGCAGGCATTTATATTTTCATTCCGCCAACCATAACAGTTACCCGCTACGTTAAGCTCCGCGCGACCTCGGGAGGTACCGAGCGGTTCATTGCACAAAAAAATAAATGGAATAGCTGGTGGCCGGGGAAAAAAGCAATACATA
Organism: Chitinophagaceae bacterium; assembly: GCA_035628135.1. Lineage (GTDB taxonomy): Bacteria > Bacteroidota > Bacteroidia > Chitinophagales > Chitinophagaceae > DASPKM01. The sequence continues at coordinate 507,325 of DASPKM010000010.1, forward strand.
CCGATACTGCGTTTATGTATCAGGGTTATACCTTCCATCCAGGCATGGCCTTGCCGGGCAGCGCGGCCATCGATATCACTAAAAACCAGGACACGCATTCCAGCCTGCTGAGCATTTTGCCGCTAAGCCGGGATTCCGTCGGCATTACCTGGCAATGCAATGTCACAACCTCTTCCAACCCTTTTCAACGGCTGCAACGGCTTAGCCAGTCCAAACAAATAGATGCCGCCATGTCTGGCCTGCTCGATTCAATGCGCGCTTTTTTTGAAAAGCAGGAGAATATATATACGGTCGGCATTACGCAAACCATGGTTACCGACACGCTGCTCGTAACCACCAGGAAAACATTTTCCGCATATCCATCAACGCAAGCAGTATATCAGCTCGTGGGGCAGTTGAGAAATTATATCGCGCGGCAAAACGCCGAGGCCGTTAATCCGCCGATGTTATATGTTGAGCCCGGACCGGGCGGCAGCTTTCAAACCCAGGTCGCCATTCCCGTAAACAAGCCATTGCAAGGCACTGCAAACATCCAGTTCAAGCGCATGGTGCCCGGAAAAATTTTGGTGGCCGAAGTAACCGGCGGGCCGCACGCCATCAGGCACGCATTCGACCAAATGCTATTCTACGCAGAAGACTATAAAAAAATATCCCCGGCCATTCCCTTTGAAATGATGGTTACCGATCGGGTCCAGGAAACCGATACCAGCCGGTGGATCACGAGGATCTATTATCCTACATTATAAAAGATCATTTAACAGCGCGCCCGAATTGTATCACCATCACGCTGTCGTTGTTCCTTGCCAGCACAAATGCCTGTTCCTTTCCGATACGCACTGTTTTTATGCGCCGCACCTGGCCCTTCACCGGTAGGCCGGGCAGTGCTGCAAAACGCAGGGCAGCAGATTGGCGGTTGCTCCTGTTAAGTAACAGCGTACCGTAGTCAGCATCGTACATGCCCATCTGGATATTGTTATGGTAAAAATTACCGCCCAATAAAATGTCCGGCAGGCTGTCGTTGTCGGCGTATACAATGGCAGCATCATTGTATGGAGTTAGTTGCGCTTCCCATGGCAAAGCCTGTAATTCATATTGCAGGTTACCCTTATTAATCAACAAGGCGTTGGCAAAATAATCAGCCGAAAGCTTCGTGGCCTTGTCCAATTTCTCTTGGGTAAACAATTCACTAAGGCTGGCCTTTGCAAAATCTTCGGCGTACAGGAAACGCTTTTTCAGCAACGGTATTTGCTTGTCGAGTTCCGCCTTGGTGGCAAAAGGAATTTCTTTTCCCTGGAGATAATAGGTTAAAACCTGCTCACGCTTGCCATTGTTATCGAAATCATTGTGGTAAAGCCGCACGGGCTCCTGCTCTGAAGCCTTCAGCCGGCTATTCAATCCCAGGTTGCCTGCAACCAGGTCCAGATCGCCGTCATTGTCCACATCACAAGGCATTATAAAATTCCACCAGCCTTTTTTTGAAGTCAACTGCTTTTGCGTGAACCTGCCTTTATCATTCAGAAAAGCATACAACCCGTCCCATTCCAATGCCAGCAACAGGTCCTGGTCCCCATCCTTGTCGATATCAGCCCAAGTGGCCTGCTTTACAAGACCGATGTTACCGAGGCCGGAGGCAAATTGAGCAGTGACATCTTTGAATGTGCCGTTCACGTTTCGCAAAAGATAGGAGCGGGGTTTCTCTCCGTATTCCCAGGGCACCGCTCTTCCGCCAATGAACAAGTCAATATGTCCATCACCGTCAAAATCGCAGGGCTTTACGCAGGATGCGGTCATATACAAACTGTCGAATGCATTTGGCTGCCGCATTAACTGGTTTGCATTGTTATTTAAATATACCCGGGGGGTTAAATACGGTTCAATGCCGTAATATTCGTTACCGCCACTGGCTACCACCAGGTCCATATATCCATCGTTGTTCACGTCTATCCAGCACGCATCCACGTCTTCATAAGTGCTGTCTGCATCCAGGGCCGGTTGAAACGACCGCTCGAACTTTCCCGAGGGCCGCTGCAGGAAGATGGCGCTCTTTTCGCCTTTCGATGAGCCGATGAACACATCTTCCAGTCCATCCTTGTTCATGTCGCCTGTTGCCAGGGCCGGCCCTTCGGTAGATACCATCCGGGGAATGAGCGGCTCCCGGTCGAATTCAACAAAAGGATTTTCCTTGTGCTTGTACAATAGTCCCGACTGAATGGTTATGTCCGAAACCGGCTTTATGATATCCGCGGGCTTTTGCCTGAGCATGCTATAATCAAATGCGGGAAGCCCTTTTTTGTAAGTGAGCGTTAGGGTATAGTTGCCGTTTGACTTTGGCACGTGCTCGTAAGTATTGTCTGGCCAAACAACCAGCACGGAATCTACCGCGGCGCCTAAACCAAGATGCACTGGCACTTCCATGCTGGATTGAAATCCCCTCACGGGGTATTTCTCGTAGCTCATTATTTCATCGTTATGAAATACCAATAGTTTTGTTCCGATGGCATTCCTGTTCCTGGCATCGCCCTGTAATTTTACCTGTATGGAATTCTTTAATCCAGGCGCGGAAGTATTGTTCCTGTACAGCAGGGCCGGTTCATCGATATTGTTTACCACAATGTCAAGGTCGCCATCATTATCAAAGTCCGCATATACGGCGCCGTTGGAATAGGTGTTAGGATTGTCTGCCACGCCCTGCCCCAGTTCCTCGAATACCAGTTGTCCGCGGTTCATGAAAAACTGGTTGGGCAGTTTTATTTGCGGGAACTTCTCTATCAGCGCCATGTCTTTGTCTTCTATACGGTTGGCGCGTATCTTTTCCTGTATCTGGTCGTTGGAAACATAGTTCACGTAGTCGATATCGTTCAACCGTTTGGGAATGCCATTGGTAATGAACAGGTCTTTTTGTCCGTCGTTGTCAAAATCCATCCACAATGGCGCCCATGACCAGTCGGTAGCATGCACGCCGGCATACATTCCCAGTTCACTGAACAGGCCATTGCCCCTGTTGTACTGTAAATTATTGCGGGCGTACTGCGGATGATAGCCATATTTGACCTTGTAATTGAAAACATCATAAGCGTCCTCGCCAAGCGATCTTCTTAAAATATAAGGATCATAAGGCAGCATGTCCATGGAAATGATCTCCGGTTGTGCATCATTGTTAGCATCCGCTACATCCACGCCCATCGAAAACTGGCTGATGTGCGTGGTTCGTTCCGTCAGCACTTCCTTAAAAGTCCCATTCCGTTGGTTGATGTAGAGGTAATCGTTCTCGTGGAAATCATTACCGATATACAAATCAGGGTACCCGTCCAGGTCGATGTCCGAAACGCAAATACCCAGCCCGTAGCCTATGACCGAACTATTGATGCCTACAGCCCTGGTAACGTCGATAAAAAGATTGCCTTCGTTGCGAAACACCCTGTCCCCCGCGAGTAGATCGTAAGTGCCTGCATAGCTGGTGCGGGCAGAAAAAGTGCCGTTGAACCTAAGCGAATGGTTCATCAGGTACATGTCCAGGTCGCCATCGGTATCGTAATCCAGAAAAGCAGCCTGGGTACTGAAACCTGAAAAATCGAGCCCGTACTGCGCCGCCATGTCCTTGTACTGCGGCGTTCCATCCTTGCCGATGCCGGTGCATACCAGCAGCTGATTGCGGCTGCTCAGCTTTTCATATTTGCCCACCTTGCACACGTAAATATCCAGCATGCCATCGTTGTTAATGTCCACCACCGATACGCCGGTGGACCATCCACGGTCCTGTGGCACCCGGGCCTGCACGGTAACATCCTTAAAGCGAAGATTGCCGGTATTTAGGTATAATTTATTATCGGTTTGATTGGCCGAGAAGAAAAGGTCGATCAACCCATCGTTATTAAAATCTCCGGCCCCCACCCCTCCGCCATTGTAAAAATACATGTACCGGAACATGTTGAAGTCCGGGGCGGGCGTAAGCTTGTTTGCAAAATCGAGACCGGTTTGCGTGTGGTCCAATACATCGAAGAGCACCTTCGCTTCCTGCTTGCTTTGCCGGCAGGCAAGAAAAAAAAATGATATAAAAAGAATCGATGTATATCTTATCAGCGGACCCATCGTATCTATCTACGGATTTATTTTAAACAGCTTCGGGTAATCATCATTCTGCAATACGAGTATATATCTCTTATCCTTCACCGGTATTTCGGCCATTTCCCTTACCTGCCCGCGCAGTTGCAAACCAGTCTGTGATTCCGGCAGCAGCGTAAACCCGCCTTTACCATTATTCATGAGCACATGCCCGGGGCTTGCGTCCAGCCGTGCAAACTGCGGTTGAAATCCAAATTCGTTTCCACCCATCAACAGGTCAACCTTTCCATCTTTATTGAGGTCTGTTGCAACAATAGCGTTTACTGAAGAGAACTGTACCGCCGCGGGCAGGCGTTCGGTCCTGTATTGACCATTGCCGTCATTGATTGCAATACAGGAAGACGCATAATTGAACTCCCTTACCATACTGTTGTTTAACTGCTCGGCCGTTAACAATTCACGAATGGATTTTGTTGCGTAGTCTTTGTGCTTCAGGTTCTGCTTTTTCAGCGAAGGCAGTTGCTCGGTGAGCTCGCGCTTCAGGAAAATGGGCATGTCCTTCCCATTCACGGCACGGGTGATGATCACGTCGTTGCCGCCGTTCTTATCAAAGTCCTTGATCCACATTTTAACGGGCTTGTCGGCGGTGGGCTGCAGGTAAAAATTTTCACCTATGTTTCCCAATACCAGGTCTAGGTCCTTGTCTCCGTCGATGTCCGCTGCTTTCACGCACTGCCACCATCCCATCATGCTACTAAGATTGGTTTTTATTTCCTCGAAATGGTTGGCTTTGAACGCGAACACTCTTGGCGCCATCCATTCGCCTACAATTATCAATTCCTTCTGTGCGTCGCCGGCAACATCGGCCCACACCGCATCGGTCACCATGCCCGCCTGATCGATACCCCCTAACTTTTGAAGCGACATGCCTGTAAAATTTCCCTTGCCATCGTTCATGTAAATCAGGCTTAGCGGAGTAATGCCATATTGCATCGGTACGCTTCTGCCGCCCACAAAAAGGTCCACGTCTCCATCGTTGTCGAAATCGTGTGGCGCAGCTACAGAAACGTTCACGCGGTTGTCGGGAAAGTTTCTTACGCCAGGCTCAAAATTCCCGGTGCCACCCATGTTAAAGTACATCCTGTTCAACAGCTCTGCACTGTGCTCGGGAAAGCTATTCCCTCCTGATCCGACAAAAAGGTCCAGGTCGCCATCGTTGTCACAATCAAAAAAACTGGCAGCCGCATCTTCGGACAGGGTAGCCATATAAAACACCTGGGTTGTATTCTCCACAAAACCTGTTGGCGTACCCATGTAAACGCGGCCGCGCTGGCCGGCCGCCCCCCCAATAAAAACATCGTTCAAGCCGTCGCGATTTAAATCGCCTACGGCGCTGCACGGGCCTTCGCGGGATAATAATTTAGGAACGTTGCGCTCATTGTAAAAATCGATGTGATCGTCTTCGGTATGCTTTTCAAAATTGCTTTCAACCTGCGTCAGCAAGGTCGGCAAAGGCTGCGCAATGCTATCATGGATAATTTGCCGCGCTCCGCTTTCGGCCTGTTTTATCACATGCACACGATTGATGGCGGGCTTTTGCATCTTGGTTTCCGTGCGGTCAGGCCATGTAATGAGTATGGAGTCAACCTGCCGCTGCCCGAGACCCGCTACTATTTTATAATCTACCGATGACTGAAAGCCCCTGCTGGGATTGATCTCCCGCGTTATCACCTGATCACCTGCAAAAATCTTCACCTTGCTTCCAATTGCGAAACCATTGGGGCCTTTTGTTTTTAACTGCAGCCCGATATAATTATTTGTGTTCTGTTGCCTGCTGTTATTCCTGTACACAAAGGCCTTCTGCTGTACATTGTTCACCACCAGGTCAAGATCTCCATCGTTATCCAGATCACCATACGCAGAGCCGTTGGAGAACGAAGGATGCGCAAGCCCCCAGGCCCGGCCCTCGTCGGAAAATTTCAGATCCCCCTTATTCCGGAATGCTTTGTTGGGAATAGGATTGCTGGGCATTTGTGCCATTACTTTTTCAACATCCTCCTTTCTGCCACTGAATGCCATTCTTTGATTTACCTGGTCAAAAAAATCGATGAAGTCCTGGTCTGTCACATCGTGGTAAATACCATTGCACACATAGATGTCCGTAAGGCCATCATTATCGGCATCAAACATCAGTGCGCCCCAGCTCCAGTCCGATGCGGCCACGCCACTGTAAAACGCAACGTCTTTAAATTTTCCATTGCTATTGTTCAACTGGAGCGTATTCTGCGTAAACTGGTGATAAAAACCAGAACGTTCCTTTAACCTGTACACATCTATGTTCTCGAACGAGCTGGTGGTTTTAAGCCGGTATTCATCATCGGGCAACATATCTGTTACAAATATGTCCGGATGGCCATCGTTGTTTACATCGGCCATATCGGCGCCCATGGATGCAAAGCTGGTATGCTGCGTGCGCTGTTCCAATTCATCTTTAAAAGTTCCGTTGCGCTGGTTGATGTATAAATAATCCCTTTCAAAAAAATCATTCGACACATATACGTCGGGATAGTGGTCGCCATTGACATCTCCAACGGTAACACCCAGTCCAAAGCTGATAAGGCTCCCGTATATACCTGCGCTTTCACTTACGTCAACAAACCTGCCATTGTCGTTCCTTAACAGTTTATCGCCCCCGCCCTTTAAAAAATCAGCTACAGGCCAGTCTTTTGCGCGCAGCATTCTCTTATTGGCGTAGTTAAGCGTATTAACGGGAATGAAGCTGTTGTTGACAATGAAACAATCGAGATCGCCATCGAGGTCGTAATCAAGGAAAGCTGCGTGCGTGCAATAGCCGCCGGTGTTGGTGAGGCCATATTGCTCAGCCGCCTCGGTAAAACCCAGCTTGCCATTATTGATGTACAGTTGGTTTTGCGGAAGCTTTCCTTTTTCATATCCTGCATTGCACACGTAAATGTCAAGCCATCCATCATTATTAATATCTACCATTACCACGCCGGTGCTCCATTTGTTTTGCTGGATGAAGCCTGCATTCGCGGAAATGTCCTCAAACTGCCAGTTGCCTTTGTTCAGGTATAGTTTGTTAGGCCCCATGTTGGCAGTAAAAAGAACATCAGACAGCCCGTCGTTATTGATGTCGCCAATGGCCACGCCGCCGCCATTATAAAAATTGCGGTAGCTGAATATGTTGAAGTCTTCGGTGTTTTGGATGCTATTGGCAAAATCGATACCTGTTTGTTCCATTAGTTCAAACAGGGGAGCTTGCTGTTTTTCCTGCCGGCAAGCTGTGGCGAGCAACAGCAATGAAAAGAAAAAAAATTTTCGAGCACGTGCCATGAGGTAAGCGTCAAGATAAGACTTAGCAATGTAATAAAAAAAGAGGCTGCCTGTTCAGACAGCCTCTTATCAATTAACTCAGTTATAATTTTAGTAACCCGGGTTTTGTTTCAGGTTCGGGTTAATGGCCAATTGCTCTGTGGGTATGGGGAAGAGCAGCCTTTCAGGACCTGAAGCGGCTTTTTCCTGCCATGCGCCAAGGAACTTGCTGAAGCGGATGAGGTCTTGCCTTCTCCAACCTTCCCAATACAATTCCCTTCCTCTTTCATCCAGCAATTGCTCCAGGTTTACTGATGCCATGGGCGAAGCGCCACGCTTGGTGCGGATCTGGTTCACCAGCACCAGAGCGCCCGCAGCGCCACCGGCGCCACCGCGCAGTTGTGCTTCGGCTTTCATCAGCATTACGTCGGCCAAACGGAAAATAACATAGTCATTATCTGCCTGGTCGCCACCGGTATAGTCGATGGGATATTTCATAACGCGGATACCTGTTACTTCCAGGTTGTTGCCTGTTTCTTTCAACTTAACATCTGGCGTAAATGCCAGCGGATTCCCTTTCCTGTCGTTCAAAGCAACGCCCAATTCATTGTATTGCTGTCCGATGAGGAATCCAACCCTCAATCCTGATACGTCGGTTACTCCCGGATAAGGCATGCCCCTTCGGGTATCGGTAGCTTCGAACTTGTTATAGAAGTCAGACAGTGTTGTAAAACCGTTCCAGCCACTGGGCTTTTGGTTATAGTGCAATCCCAGGAACCAGCGGGAACGTACGTTACCGCCCCTGTCTCCATCTTTATTGTATAAAGTGAAGATGTTCTCTGTTGATTTTACATCGTTGTCCCAGGTAAAGTTGTCGAAGAAGTTATTGGCCAATGAATACTTGCCGCTGCCGATGATCTGGTCTGCGATGGTAATTACCTGCGTCATGTCGGCTGCAGCAAAAGTGGGAGCGGCCCTGTTTGCGAATGCACCCCTGTTCAGGTAGCTTTTCATCAGCAGTACGCGGGCAGCGTCTTTATTGGCTACGTTCGCGGGGCCATCGGGCAAGGTTGGTATGATGGCATTCAGCTCGCTGATGATAAAATCCAACGCGGCTGTGCCTTCGAGCGTCTGAGGCAATTTTTTAAAATCCTTCAGGTCTTCCCTGTAAGGAACCTGGTTCCAACCATCCAATACCAGGAACATGGAGAAAGCGCGGAGGAACCTTGCTTCTGCAGCCTGTGTTGCGGAGGGTGAGAACTCCAATACGTTGGATGATGCGTATTGTGCCTGCAGCAGCTCGCGATAAGTATCGCGGAGGAAGCCGTGGTCGGCCGTCCATCCATGGCTGTGCAATACGCGCCATACGCCGTTATCGTCCCAGTCGCCACCGCGTGTGGGCCCGATCGCTTCGTCGGTCGTGTGCTCTTGCGCAGCCCAGAAGCGCGACTGGTCCATCAACGGGTTATTAAATGCGTTGTACGCAGACTTCAACAGGTCTGCTACCGGTATATTGGTAGCCTGGCTTAGTTCTCCCCTGAAACTTGGTTCCAGCTTGGTGCAGGCAGCGAAGAACAGCACCAATGCAAGCACGAGGATTTTAGAAATTTTCATATAGCCCAATTTAATATTTTATAATGATAAGCTTACTCCAAGCAAGAACGTTCTTGCCGTGGGATAAGGTGTATATTCTATACCCAGCGAAGGAATGCCTCCTACTGATTTATCTGTATTTACTTCAGGATCGAAACCTGTAAAGTCAGTGATCACGAACAGGTTCTGGCCTGTAAGTGAAATGGTAACGTTCCTGAATGTATTCGACAATTTGCCCATGTTGTACGAAAGGGTAGCGTTCGCCATTTTCAGGTAATTGCCCTTTTCCAGGTAGCGTGTAGACGGTGTGATCGGGTTGGAAGCGTCTTCCTTGATGTCGCTTTCAATTATGGATTTGGCAATGTTCCTTGTACCAAGGTTACCGATCGGCAACACGGTATTGGCTGTATTATTATATACATAATGGCCGAAAGTACCATTCATGCTGATGTTGAGGGAGAACTTCTTATACAACAGTTCTGTAGAGATACCCAGCAACATTTCGGGGTTGGGGCTTCCTACATAGAATTTGTTGGTTGCAGGATCGCCGCCCTGGTAAATGGCCTGGCCGGAAGCCTTGTCTATTCCTTCGAATATCGACAGGTAATACACGTTCAAAGGCTGTCCGCTCACGAGGCGTTGCGCCCTGGCGCCGGAAATACCCTGGCCGTGCAAGCCGCCTGTTTCATAATAACCCTGTATGCCTTCGAATTTATTTTTCAGGAAAGATAAGTTGGTACCGAGGGTCCAGCTAAGGTCTTTGCCCTGGATGATGCCGGCGTTCAACACGATCTCAACACCTGAGTTGATGATGTGTCCGGGAAGGTTGATCCAGATCTTCGGACCTGCAGGGCCGGGCTGAACAACGTCCTGCTCGAACAACACATCGGTAGTCTTTTTATAGAAGTAATCGAACGAACCGAAGAACCTTCCACCGAACATATTGAAGTCGAAACCTCCGTTGGTAGTAGTGGATGTTTCCCACTTCAGGTCGGGGTTGCCGAAGTTGGCTTGCACGATGGACTGTTGGTTGTACAGGTAGCGCGGCAATGCTGCTCCACCGGGGAACTCCTGGTTACCTGTTCTGCCCCAGCCGAACCTTAATTTCAGGCTGTTGACAAAACCAACTGATTTAAAGAAGTCTTCGTTTGAAATGTTCCAAGCAACGGCCAGTGAAGGGAAGTAACCATATTTGTTATTCTCACCAAACCTTGAAGAACCGTCGGCCCTCAATGTTGCGGTGACCAGGTATTTGTCGTAGAAGTTCATAATGGCCCTGCCGAAGAACGATTGCAGTTCATCTACAATGCGCGGGCTGCTGAATATTTGCCTGGTGCCTTGTGCGCTGTACTGCAGGTAATCGTAATAGTGGTTGCCGCCGGCGTCGGTAAAGTCCTGTCCTGTCAGTCCGAAGAAGCGGCCGTCGAACTTGAGGTATTCATGTCCTACTACAGCGTTCAGGTTAAATGCAGGGGAGAATTCTTTATTATAGCTCAGCGTGTTAGTAATCTGGTTCACTGTTTCATCGCCGCTGATGATGGCTGCTGCGCCCCTGTTCTCAACGTCCTGGATGTTGATCCACCTTTTTACTTCACCTTTTGCTGAACCGGCACGCTTGGTGATGCTGTATTGCAGTTTGTATTCGAAATTATCGGTGAACTTATAAGAAGGAACCACGTTTGCCATCAATATGTTTTCTTCTGTGCGCGCATCGTATGCTTCAAGCATCGCGAGCGGGTTAACAGTGGTATTGCCTATCTGGTTGTTCACCCAAATCGTGCCATCGGGCATGTACAGCGGGTGAGTGGGATTCCATTGCAAGGCTTGTCCCACAAGGCTGCCTGTGAAACCGGCGTCATTGGAAATGGGCGCGATCTCTTCTTTCAATTGGGCAGTGAGGATATTGAAATCGAGGCTCAGCCGTTTATTGGGCAACAGCTTGAAGCTGCTGTTGAAATTAGCGGTGAGCTTGTTGATGCCAGTTTCTTTGATGATACCTTGTTGATCGAGGTATCCTACCGATACGCGGTAGCGTGCGTTTTCGTTACCGGCGCCGATACCTACGTAATAGTTTTGTGTGAAAGCAGTGCGTGTGATCGCTTTCATTGCATCCACATCGCCGCCGAAGTTGCCACCTGTTAAACCGTATTTCTGCAAAGCAGCTTTGTATTCAGTAGCATTCAACACTTCCAGTTTCTTCAATATGCGGCTTGCACCTGCAGAAACGTTTGCTTCTATGGTGGGCTGGCCGGTGGAGCTTCCTTTCTTAGTAGTGATGAAGATTACGCCGTTGGCGCCACGTGAACCGTAGATGGCGGTGGCGGAAGCGTCTTTCAAAATTTCTACTGAAGCAATGTCAGCAGGATTGATAAAGTTGATGGGGTTTGTATTGGGTGTGCTTCCTATGCCGGTTCCTACGGGGTTAGGACGGGCAGAGGAGCCTGACAGCGGCACTCCATCGATCACGTACAAAGGCTGGTTGCCTGAGCGGATGGAGGATGTACCCCTGATCCTTACTGTGGTAGCGCCACCGGGTTGCCCGCTGTTGCTGATTACCATTACACCTGCGGCCTTACCTTGTATGGCCTGGTCGGGCGAAATGATAACACCACGGTTGAAATCTTTTGGTTTTACTGACTGAACAGCGCCGGTTACGTCGCGCCTTCTTGCGGTACCGTATCCAACCACTACTACTTCGTTCAGGTTCAGACCGCCAGAGTTCAATGCAACGTCTACAGTGGTTTTACCCACAATACTCACTTCAAGCGTTCCGAAACCAACGTACGAAACGATCAAAGCCGTTACATCATTCCCTACTGTTAATGAAAATGCACCATCAGAGCCGGTGGAAGTACCGGTAGTACCGCCCTTGGGTTGAACAGATGCACCTACGATGGGCGAGCCATCTCTAGCGTCTGTAACTTTTCCGGAAACGGTTTTTTGGGCGAATGCAGTCTGGGTTAGAATCAGCAGAATAAGCGGGAGGATTACCCTTGTAAGCAATCGTTTGGCAATCATAATCAATGGTTTAAAACTAATTAGGCACTAATTTAAACCTTTTTTGTGTACAATTAACACTTCTTTAATGTTTTTTTTAGCGCGTCGACCCCTCCAACCCATATTTCAGTAAATTATTCAAACACACCGCCTTATACACAAAGCTCTTTATACTTTACGCAATAAAAACCTCACCGGATGCTTGCTCCGGAAAATACTTTTTTATCAAGAGGGAAAATCAATGAGACAACATCAAAGCGCGGGCGGTAACTGAATTGCTTCCAGAGCTGATCTTCAGCAGGTACAGTCCGGCGCTGAGCGGCCTGTTCCTTAATAATTCGCGAAGCGTAACGGAATAATTGCCCGCCGCCAGCGAAGATCGCTGGTATGTTTGCAAGCGCTGGCCCAGCATGTCAAAAACTTCAATGGTTATATTGCCCGCCTGCGGCAATGCATAAGCGATCACAGAATGACTGCGAAGCGGATTAGGATGCACCGATGCTGCAAACGTTGCAGGTAACGGAACAGGCTCTACAGGTTTCAGGTTCTTATTGATGTAAAACCTGAATTCACCTGGTTGCAGGTTGAATACCTGTCCGCCTCCTGTAGCTGTAAAGGTCTCCGTGCTGAAGTAATTGTACCAGGTGCCCGCGGAAGGAAAAATAACTACCCCACTGATAGCGCTCACATCGAAATTACCTACCACAACAATGCTGAGGTCGGGCGAAGTAAGCTGCAAGCTTTTGAACGCGCCTGCAAGATTATAATTGAGCGCACCCGAAGTAAAAGGTGCGGGAAAATCTTTTCTTAGTTTGATGAGTGATGCGTAGGTTTCATACAATTCCTTGCGTGCCTGTTGTTGCTGGTAGTCCCAGCGGATGGGCTTTGGATCTAATTTGCGATTGCAATCGCCACCCTCACCGTTTGTCGACAAATAACAGCGCGAATAATCATATCCCAGTTCTCCAAACTGCCAGATCATGCGCGGGCCGGGAATGGCCATATAAAAAGCTGTGGCAAGCTGGTTGCGCTTTAATGCTGTAATGGTATCCTTTACATTGTACGGGCCGGCCTGGTTGCCGTATTTGATATTCTTATACATTAATCTTTCTTCGTCGTGGCTTTCCATGTACGATATCAAATGCGGTTGTGCATACCCGCGAGCAGTATGCGTGGCCCACTCGAAATTGCTGTTGTTGCCTGCATTCCACCCCATGGTGGCTTCGTTGAAATTATAGTTGAGATTGCCCCATAATAACATACCGGCGGCAGCAAGGTCTTTTTCTTCGCTGTTGTCGGCCAGGTGTTCCAGTATAACATATGCGCCTGGCGTGGTTATCTGTACTGAGTCGTTGATCCTTTTCAGGATGCGTACGCGGCTGCTGTCGTAAGCAGACATCTGCGCATCCGAAGTAGTAACTTTTTGCGTAAGCCCTTTGGTAAAATCGAAGCGGAACCCATCTACCTTATATTCTTTCAACCAGAAATCGGTAATGCGGTCTACAAAATATTTAGTGGCATTGGATTCATGGTTGAAATCGAACCCGAACGTAATGGCCGAATGCGGCGCAACAGGATTGAACCAGGGATTGTCTGGCGCCGGCCGGTTGTTTACATTATCGTAATACATTCTCACCATCGGCGATTGCCCGTACGAATGATTCAATACCATATCCAGGATCACTGCAATGCCATTGCTATGACAGGAATCGATCAATTCCTTCAAACTGTTTTTAGGACCATAGTATTTGTCAGGCGCAAAGTAAAAGGACGTATTGTAGCCCCAGCTGATATTTCCCTCAAACTCGTTGATGGGCATCAGCTCGATGGCGTTTACGCCAAGCCGTTTGAGGTAACTTAACGTATCCCTGATGGTCTTATAATCATGTGCGTTCACAAAATCACGCACCAGCAACTCATACACCACCAGGTTTCTTTTATCAGGACGATTGAAAGTATTGTTACGCCAGGTGTATTGCGGCGGCCTCGTTTGCAGCACGCTCACAATGCCATTGGTTTTGCCGGTGGGATAAGGTTTGAGATTGGGATAAGTGCTGGCGGGAATAAAAGGGTCGTTGTCGGGATCGAGCAATTTCTCTGCATAAAAATCCGCGATGCGCAGGTTGCCATCCACTAAATATTGAAAAGCATATTCGGCGCCCGGCGTGAGCCCATTGATTTGTAACCAGCTATAATTTCCATCGGGCGTTTTGTTCATTTGCGTGCTTACGGATTGCGTCCAGTTATTGAAATCACCCAATACGTGCACACTTGCTTTGCCCGGAGAATACAGCACTAATATTACCGATGTATCGGCAGGCAGGTAATTAATGCCCTCCTGCACACCGGCAGGCAATGGAAGAACGCCTACAGGAGGCGCAACAAAAAAATTGAAGGTATCGCTGATAGTAGTTGAACCTATAATGGCGCGGCCTACTACCTGCTGGTTGCCCGCCGCGGTAATAGTGGGCGATGCCGTAACATTGTCTGCATTAGCCGCCGACTGAACCTGGGCTCCGTTAAAATACAATTGCAGCGTTCCCTGCTGGTTCGATTTGTACGACAGGTCGATGGTATTGCCTACTGATTTGTTGATGGGTTCGGGCCTTGGATTGAAATAAGGCTCGAAGGGAGGCAGCACGAATTTAGCAGCGGGCGCGCTGCTGTAAACAGTAATGTACATATTGCCCATATCGACGGAAGCATCGGCGGTGCGTTGCACAAGCGTGCCGTTTCCATTGCGGAACAATATGGCGATTTTTCGGATGGTTTCTCCAGCGGGCACTCCAAAGAACGTCCTGATATTGGCGATGTTGAACTGATATTTATTTGCGCTTACCCAGGTAGCTTTAGCCTGCGGGTCGGTGGTTCCCCAAGCGAACTTCACATATTTCCAGTCGGAATTGTTGGTGCTAAGGTTGGTGATAACGCCTATGTGCACGAACACATCATTGGTATTGGCATAGTTCATCAATCCCTGGTTGCCTTTGCTGCAATCCACCGTAATAGTTATTGCGGAATTATCGGTCGGAAAATCCGGGCTGGTGGCAAGCAATTGCGCAAAGGAACTGTTCACAATGCAAGCCATCATCATCAATAGCCAATATCTGCGCATATAATCCAGTGAGTGGTGAGTAGTGAGTGGCGAGTAATAAAGTGGTGAGTTGCGAGCGATACATCGCTCACTGCTCACCACTTACAACTCACAATATGGTATACGTACCTGTATGCTCGTCTAACGTTATGGTATAAGTGCCGCCGGTTGCCGGGGTATTGAAATTGGGGCCGCCGTCGTACTTGATCTTTCCGCCGCCTGCATCTTCGTAATCAAAAGCGCCCCAGGCATTGCCTGACAGGAACTTGAATTGCTTGTTGCCGAACAGCTTAACGGTTATCTGCCACCTTCCATTGCCGATGTATGTCATTTGTGGAGAGCTTCCGGGGTCCCACTGGCCCACGCCGGCCTGATCGATGCCATCGCCGACAATGCGCATTTCTGCAGCGGGGTATCTTTCATACTTTACTTGCTGCGGATCGGTGCCGTCCCATATTACACGGGTGCGCGGCGAGGTATTGGCCAGCAGGTTCGGGCCATTGCCATCCACGTCTAAAGTGTTGGGAGCACTTCCCAGTCCCCACCACCTTGCCTTATTGGGCGCGCCATTGTCCCACTCGGGACCATCGTGTAATTTAAATTCGTCGGTGCCGCTTGAATTGGCAATGATCAAAAATTTATTGGGCCCCAGGTATGCGCCGAATATCGGTGCGCCGGCATTCCATCCCTGCATATTGCCTACAATGCCTACCTGCTTTTGCTGTATGTACACCTTGTTGGCGCCTACATCTATCGTAAGCCTGTACACACCGGAAGCAGCTATCTGAAAGTTGCCGCCCTGGTTGAAACCGGTAGTGTATTCACCCGCGCTGCCGCCGGTATTTCCATAAGCAGATCCCCAATCGCCCTTTGTTTTCGCGAACTTGAACTCATCGCCCGCATTCAATCGTACGTAGGCATAAAACACTTTGGAGTAACGGTCAGGTCTTTTATCAACCACTATTTCCATCGGGTTACCGATATCCCAACCCGTGAAACTGCCTACAAGGTAAAAGCTCACCTTACGGAGGATGTACAAGAGATTCTCATACTTCGACCATAAAGAGAAGTTGCCCGAAGTTGCCTTTACATTCCATTTCAATTTAGCAACCTGGCTCAGATCGGTAATGCCTTTTGCATTCAGCGAATCGCTGATCTGCTTCCAGGAAATTTGGATACTCGTATCAGTTCCATTGTTGCCGGGCGTAATCGAAAACAAAGGCTGGCTGAATGATCCATCTTCTTTTATAAAGTTCAATTGGTACCGCACCGGGTTGGCCGTATTGGCCGGGCTGGCCTTTTGCCATTTGAATACAATGAAATCACTGGTAGAGGTAGGATTGATCTCCAGGTTGGTGGACGAAGATACAGGGCCGTATATCGCGAACGGTGTAACGCCATCGCCAAACCTTGTAATGGAAATGCCGAAGCTGTTGGTAGAACGCATTTTGCCGCTTTGCGCATTTTCTGCAACCACGGCCCACACCAGGTCGGTGCTCGCCGCAGCGGCTATCCCGGCGTTCTTCAACGCATCATCCAATTGTTTTTGTGTAACCGTAAGCTGGGTAGATGCTCCTCCGTTGTCCGAAGCAATGGACACCAATGGGTTGTCGAGCGAGCCGGTTTTGCGCGCCGCTATCCAGGTGTATTTTACAGCGGAGTTAACGCCGGGCTTAGCGGCATTCCAGCTGAGCACTATTTTTTCATCGGGAGTGGCTGCGTTCAACACCACAGCGGTATTGTTAGCGGGGCCAACCAGCGCAAACTCGCTTACCGATTCGCCGCCCACAGCATTGTCGAATTCATATTTCTTGCAACCGGCAAGCACCAGCACTCCCAGTAAGGCAGCAAGCAGTTTAGTTGAGATTTTCATGTTCATTAGTTTATCTATGGATAGAATAGTCTTGTTTACTTTAACGGATCAAATCCATATTCAAAAGCCGATTCGGCGTCTACATCGTTTCCATTCGCATCCTTGATCTTTCCTTTAAATACCACGCGCATTTTACCGATGGTAACACCAGCGGGAATGTTAAATAGCTTGGACGGAAAGAAAGCGCCGGAATATACCCCGGGGCCCAGGTTGGTGAGCGTAACATTTTTCGCTGCATCTACCTGTGCACCCGCATCGCTGAAAAGCGAAATGGTTGCGCCGGTAGGGTTCATGCGCTGGGTAGTGATGTCGGTTGCCAGTGATTGATCGAGGAAAAAAGTAATCGCTTCACCCTGGCCAACCACTTTCGGGAATGTGCGGAAGGCAGTAGGCACATACACAAGCGGAGCAACCGGCAGGTGTATGTCATCAGTTTTCAAATCGCCATTGCCATTTTTTGCTTTTACCAGGAAAGAGATCTGTGTAATCTCTGCGGGTGTCTTTCCATAATACTGTGTCGGCGTAAATGTCCAGCTCCATTTGTTGGGGCCTTCCTTCACCATCTTGCGCCCTTCATTGGAATTATCCCACGAACCGTTACCGGGCGCAGGATCGCCCGGGTTCCATGTCCAGATGTACAACGGTTCCTTACCAGCCAGGTTAGGCACATTGGAAACGTCTACAATGATCTTCACCTGGTCCTCCGCCGTAAAGGAAGAAGGTATCCTGGTGACGATGGCGCCCGAAGTTTGCGAAAACACATAGCAGGGAGCGGCCACCAGCAGCATCAATAAGCTCAATACGTTTTTCATTCTGCTCATATTTACTATTTCGAGAAATTAAATTCATAATTGATTACTTCCACGCCCAGCAAGGTCTTGGATTGCTTCAGCAACATTTTGTTAGATGCCAGCAAACTGTAAGATCCAAGCGTGAGCTTAATGGTATCTCCCGCATTGATGAGGGAGATGGTTCCCACCTTTTCTGTGTTATCTACTTTCCATGTGCCCGATGTAAGCCTGAATATTTGCGGCGCGGTGCCATGGTCAACGGTAAAAGTGGTAGGCTGCCCGCCATTGGCCACCAGCGTAAGCTTTACCTTGTTAAACTCCAGCAGGTTGGTAATATCCTGGGTTTTGTACGGGAAGTTCTTGCGCTCTGCATCCCTGTCGCGCTGCAATACCGAAGTGCCTGTCCAGGTGCCGGCAATGGATTCCACGCCGCCCGTGGTAACGGGCTCATAGTCTTTTACGCTTTCTGGCTTGCACGAGAGCAGCATGGCCGATGCGGCGAGGATGGTCAATAAGGTCGAACGAATCTGCGTCATATATCACTGTTTATTTCGTTTTCAATTTATCTTGAACAACCTCCCTGTGGATTTTGTTCGAAGTTGATGTTTACATTGATTTCAGTAGAAGGCACCTGCAGCACAAAGCCCGGGCAATTCCAGGATGCTTGTCCCACAAGCGATGGTTCTCCTTTAGCGCCTATGCGTTTTATCTGTTGCAGGCGGTCGCCGCTTTCGAAAACCATTTCCAATTTGCGTTCGGCGCGTACGCGTGCTAGGATGGCAGCAGCCGTTGCCGTCCCGGGCAAGGGAGCCAGCGTGCCGCCGTATGCGCGGTTAGTGATGTCGTTAATGTCTGCAATGGCTACGGCAAGGTTCTGGTTCAGTTCGGCGGCGCTTTCAGCCCTTATGAGCTTGAGCTCTGTAATGTGGATCACCGGCAACACGAATAAAGGCTTGTTATACTTCTGAATGCTGTACACATGCGCGCCGCTTGCAGTAAGCGAGTCTTTATACCATGCCGATCTTCTGTCGGCAGTATTGGCTGTTCCGGCCAAATAAGCCGAACGTGTTATCTGCAACCCGAGCGATTGAAAGGGATTCGCGGGATTGCGCAAAGGGTCGAAAGCCGCGCTCTGGCCAGGTTCGTTGATAATCCACCATACGGCCTCGGTAGTGCGCGGGTTGCCGAAGCGGTTGTTAACAAAAGCAGCGGTATTATCGAATGCAAATACGCCCGAGTTGATCACCTGGTTCGCATACGCGTACGCGTTAGCAAAGTCGTTCATCTGGAAATACACTCTTGCCAGCATTGCCTTTGCGGCCCAACTGGTAGGATAGTTGCCATTGGTTGCAGGCAGCAGGGAATCAGCGGCCCTTAAATCGGCAATGATCTGTGCGTATGTTTCCTGGACGGTGTTGCGGCTGCGCCCAAGCTCCTGCCCGCTGTTGGTTTTAATAACAATGCCATTGTGCGTATTGCCGGCGCTGAACCCATAAGGCTGCGCAAACAATTTTACCAATTCAAACGTGGAAAATCCGCGCATGAACTTGGCCTGGCCTTCTGCATTCTTTCTAGTTGCGTCCGTATTGATCAGGCTAAGGTTCTCCAGTGCTACGTTTGCACGCTGTATGATATAATACGGCTCTACGTACAAATCGCGGATAGTACCGTTGGTTGCTGTTGTGTTGAGCTGGAATATCGAGGGATAATCGCCGGTAAGCAAGGGAGTGCCGTCCACAAAATCCGACATCAGTTCACCTACAATTTGTGTGCGCCCGCCCCAGAAGCCACCTCCCCTAAGCGGAGTGTAAGTTGCATTCAGTGTGGCCAACACATCGGCCTCATTGCGTATGGCCAGTTCAGGCGGTACCTGGCCGGTGGGCTTCACTTCGATTTTTTTGCAGGCAATTGCCGTCAGCATCAGCAAGGCCGCGGGTATTAGGAATCTAAGTTTCATTGTATATAATCAGTTAATGCGTTAGAAGGAAATGTTCAGTCCAAAGTTGATGCTGCGCTGCAAAGGGGGGTTCAGGAAGTTGGCGTTGCCGCTTTGGTTCCTGGCCGCATCGTTCTCTCCGTCGCGGCCGCTCTCAGGGTCGCCGACGGGGTACTCGGTAAACAGCAGCACATTGTATCCTGTAATGAACAGCTTTGCATTGCTAAGCTTCCACCTGCTGAGCATTCTTTGCGGCAGGTGATAGCTCAGTGTCAGCTCTCTCAGCCTTACAAAATCGCTTTTGAAAACCTGGATGCTCGAGTTGTGCAGCCATGCGTTGCCGGGCTCGTACACCTGCGGGTATCCTGCAATAGTAGGACGCGGGTATTTGGCAACGTCGCCGGGTTTTCTCCAGTAATTGCCTACATAAAATCCATAAATGTTCCAGTCGGTGATCCAACCCAGGTTGCGCTTGCCGCTGTTATCCCAGATGTGGCCGCCGAACTGGTAAGTGAACACACTGTTCAGTTCCCAATTTTTGTAACGGAAGGTATTTGTAAGGCCGCCGTAGAACTCGGGCAGGGTGTTGGCCACAGGAACGCGGTCGCCCAAACGTCCATCAACCGGCGCATTCAACACCTTGGTGGTTTTGCCGGTAGCATCCAGGAAAATGGGCAACCCATCATTGGGATCAACACCAACATAACGCACGGTGAAGATGGTGCCCACGGGATAGCCTGCTACTATCCTTGTTTCGTTGGTACCACCGCTGATGGCATCGGGCCTTAGTTCACCGATGCTCAGTACTTCGTTATAGTTTCTCGCTATATTGAAGTTCGAGCTCCAGGTAAAATCTTTCGTTCTTACGTTGATGGTATTGATGTTGAATTCCCATCCTTCGTTCAATATGCTTCCCTGGTTTTGCCATTGATTTGCGCCCAGGCCATTGTACAGGCTGATGGGCACTTCTACCAGCACGTCCTGGCTTTCTTTGCGATAGTATCCCAATTCAAATGTTACGCGGTTCTTCCACAATGCGGCTTCCAGCGCAACGTCGATGTTGGTGGAAGTTTCCCATTTAAGATCGGGGTTACCGAGCCTGGTGCGGAAGATGGTAGGCGTGCCATCGTAATTGGTAGCGGGCAATCTCGATGTATCGAATGATGCATATCCCGCATCCCATGGAATGTTGGCCGAACCAATGATGCCCCAGCTTGCACGAAGCTTCAGCAGATCGATATGCCGTGATTCAGGGAAGAACTTTTCATCGGTGATCAGCCATGCGCCTGATACGGTGGGAAACCAACCTACGCGGTTGTTGTCGCGGAACACTGAGCTTTCATCGCGGCGCAGTGATGCCTGCAAAATGTATTTCCCTTTGAAGCTATAGTTCACGCGGGCAAAAATGCTCCTGAACAAACGTTGATAGGTTGTTCTGTCGGGAGCCGCGTCGATTGCACTGTCGCTCATTTTAGATTCGCCGCCATCGTATAAAGGCGCTTTCGCACTGTCAACATAAGCATAGCGGTTGATGGTTTCCTGGTCCTGGTACTCTGTTCCCACCAGGAAGGTGAACCGGTTGCTCGCATTGAGTTCATAAATATAGTTGGCGGTAAAGTTGAAGCTGGTGTTCTTGTATTTGCTCAGGTTGTTTTCCGCATTGCCCTGGCGGGTGAGCGGCGAACGCCTTAAGTAGAAGGCAGATTTATAACTGTTGTACAGGCTATTGTTCTGCTCATACGAAGCGGTACCGCTTAGGTCGAAATTTTTAATAGGCGTGAACTTGGCGGTCAACGAATTAATGAACCTGTTTTCCCTCGTGCGGAAGTCGCTGGTTTCACGTTGCGCAACGATATTGTTTCCACCGCCGAAATCCCAGGTAGTAAAGGCGCCGCTGGCATCGGTGGCAAAATAAGATCCGTCGGGATTGTACACTGGATAGTAAGGAAGGCCAGTGCTCATGGCCAGGCCAAGGCCGCCGTTCCATGCATTGTTCAGCAGGTTGCTTACGCCGTTATTGAATGAATTGTTCAGGCTGAATGAAAGTTTTTTCGAGGGCCGGTAATCAAGGTTGGCCCTTACGCCCATGCGCTGGTAGTCGTTGCCTACAATGTACGCGCTCTCTTTTCCATAATTAGCGCCGGCATAAAAGCTGAACTTGCCGAGGCCTTTGGATATGCTGTAATTATAATCGTGCGAAAAGCCCTGGCGCGTGGCGAGGTCCCACCAGTCGGTGGCCGGCCCATTTTTAGCGCGGTCGAGCGGGAATCCGCCGAGCATTCCGGGCAATCGTTGCTGCGGGCCTGTGTTGCCATCGTTTTCCCATGCTTCTTGGCGAATGGCCAGCCAGGTGTCTCTGTCAACGAAGTCTGGCTCTACTGCGGGGCCTGACAAGCCGACCCTTGCACTGAAGTTGTGCCTGAGCTTTCCTTTACCTCTTTTGGTAGTAATAAGCACAACGCCATTGGCGCCGCGGCTACCGTAAATGCCTGCCGCACCCGCGTCTTTCAATATTTCAATGGATTCGATATCGTTGGGATTAAGATTGGCCAGCGGGTTGCGGTCCTGTCCCAGGTTATTGCGGGTGGGACCGTTGAGATAAGTAACATCGATGGGCAACCCGTCGATAACGTACAGGGGGTCGCCGGGAATGCTGATGGAATTGACCCCACGGATACGTATAACCGCTCCGCTTCCTGCCAGGCCGCTGGTAGTGGTAACCTGTACGCCCGCCGCCTTGCCGGCCAGGGCCGATTCAAAGCTGGGTGCGGGCACTGAAGCAATTTTATCTGAGCCGATCTTTGAAATGCTGGCGGTAACGTCTCTCTTTTTCTGTGTACCGTATCCAACTACCACTACTTCGTTCAATGCATCGTCCGATGGCGCGAGTGATACCTGTACGCTGGCGCCGCGAATGGCAACTTCCTGCAGGGTATACCCAACAGAAGAAATGATAAGTGTCGTGGTATTGGATGAAACACTCAGGCTGAAATTTCCTTGTGCATCGGTGGAGGTTCCCTTGTTAGAGCCTTTGGGAACTACGGAGGCGCCCACCAGCGGGTTTCCTGTTTGCGAGTCGGTGACCTTTCCTGTTATCACACGGTCCTGCGACCATGCTGCCTGGGTAAGCAAAAACAATAGAAATGACAGAACAACCCTCACAGGTAGCAATCGTTTGGCAGTCATAAACAGCAGTTTTGCGTCTTATTAATGTGTAAAGAGTACACAATTTAAAAGCATTTTTGCCAAACAACCAAATTTTGTCAGAGCATTAACCGCATGTTAATTGGAAATTAAGGGTATCCCCCTCAGTGCACCGCTTTTGCCTCGCTCTGTAAAAACTTCTCAAAATTAAAAGCATACAGCTTGCCTGGCCGGTGCGTAACCCCGGTCTCCAATTCATTCAGATCAATCAACCAGTCGGACAATGCGATCTTCTTGCGGAAATTGCGGCGGTCCAGCTTCGAGCCCAGTATGGCTTCGTATACCGACTGCAATTCGCGGAGCGAGAACTTTTTCGGAAGCAGGTTAAAAATGATCGGCTCTTCCATAATGCGGGTGCGCAATTTGCCGAGCGTGGTATCGAGGATGGTCTTGTGGTCAAACGCCATTTCGGTAAGATCGTCTACGAGGTGCCAGTGCAGTTGATTGTCCGGCTGCTTGGTCTTATGGTCGCGGATATTGATCAGTGCATAATAAGCAACCGTTACCACGCGTCCGCCGGGGTGGCGATTGACGCTGCCAAAGGTCTGCACCTGCTCCAGGAACACATCGTCCAGCCCGGTCCGGTCTCGCAGCACCCGGTACGATGCTTCGTCGATATCTTCTTCAGGCCTTACAATATCGCCGAGCAAAGACCAAAGGCCTTCATATTCTTTGAGTTTGCATTCAATGAGCAGGACTTTTATCTTCCCTTTCTCATACCCGAGGATCACGCAGTCTACTGAAACCCCTATCTGGAAATACTCGCGGTCCTGGTGAAATTTTTTGACCGCCCGTGGATTACTCTCATTGAGCATGTGCAAGCAATTAAAAGTGAATTATAGGATAATAGCTTAGTGTCAAATATAAGGGAATTAGCGAATTGGCTAATTTGCGATCATGTACACAGAAGCCCTAACAAAAAAACTAAGCAAGGCCACCAGCAAGCTGATAGCCAGCCTTCCCGACATCAATAAAGAGCACGTAGCCGAACTGCGTGATGTGCTCAGGTTTCATGAACACCGCTATTATATTCTGAGCGATCCCCTGATCAGCGATTATGAATATGACCAGCTGTTCAAGGCCCTGGAAAAAATCGAAAAAGAAAATCCTTCGCTCATTACACCGAGCTCTCCTACACAAAGAATAGCCACGGCCATTACCAGGGAGTTTGCCACGGCGCAACACCTGGTGCCAATGCTGAGCCTGGAAAATTCGTACGATGAAGAAGACCTGGTGGATTGGGACCGCAAGACGCGCGAACTAACAGGATTGCAAACCGTAGAGTATTGCATCGAGCCTAAGTTCGACGGAGCGAGCATCTCTGTTATTTACGAGGACGACCTGCTGGTGCGCGCCGTGACAAGAGGCGATGGCGTGACCGGCGAAGACGTTACAATAAACGTAAAGCAGATCTATTCCGTTCCGCTGCATGCGCCGTTTTCGACATACGGCATCCAGCAGATAGAGATCAGGGGCGAAGTAATGATGAGCAAGAAGAGCTTTAAAAAATACAATGACCGGCTGGCCGAACAAAACCTTCCGCCCTTAGCTAACCCACGCAATGCGGCATCAGGCACTTTGCGCATTAAGGATCCCAGGGAGGCCGCCAAGCGTGGACTGGAAGCGTTCCTGTATCACGTGGCCTATGTGCATTCAACTGGAAAGGCCTCGGCAATGACCAAATTGCTGGAAACGCATTCCGGCAGCCTGCGGCTGTTATGGGAGTTGGGCTTTCGTTGCCCTGAACAGGAAAAAAAAGTAGTGAAGGGAATCGAAGGCGTGATTGCTTACTGTCAGGAATTTGAAAAGCAGCGGGACGAACTGCCATATGAAATCGATGGCATGGTGATAAAGGTGAACGACGTGGAGTTGCAGGACAAGATGGGCATGACCACGCACCATCCGCGCTGGGCTATGGCGTACAAGTTCAAGGCAAGGCAGGCTACCAGCAAGCTGCGCGATGTTGAGTTCCAGGTGGGCCGCACCGGATCCATTACGCCTGTGGCCAAAATAGACCCAACGCCCATCGGCGGGGTAACGGTTACTTCTATTTCCCTTTTCAATGAAGACGTGATCCGCGAAAAAGATCTGAAGAAAGGCGATACCGTGTTGGTGGAAAGAGCGGGGGATGTAATTCCTTACATCGTACGGTCAATGCCCGAGCTAAGAACAGGCGATGAGCAACCCATTAAGTTCCCTACGCATTGCCCGGTGTGTAAAAGCAAGCTGGAAAAATCAGAGGATGAAGCCGCCTGGCGCTGTGTAAATTTTAACTGTAAGGCACAAGTGCTGGAGCGCCTCATTCATTTTACCAGCAAGGATGCAATGGACATTCGCGGATTGGGAGCTGCCAACATTCATAAGTTTTATGAGCTGGGATTCTTACAGGATGTTCCCGGCATCTACCGGTTACCGTACGACGAGATCAGGAAGCTGGAAGGCTTTGGCGAAAAGAGCATCTCCAATCTCAGCTCGGCGATTGAAGCCTCGAAAAAACAACCCCTGCACCGCCTCATTTTTGCGCTCGGCATAAGATATGTGGGAGAAACCATGGCGAAAACGCTTGCCAATTCGGTACATTATTTGCCCAATTTCAAGGATTCATCTGTTGAAGAGCTGTTGAACCTGGAAGATGTAGGGCCGAAAGTTGCAGGCAGCATATTCCAGTTCTTTCATAACAAGGATAACCTGAAACTGCTGGAGGAGCTTGAGGCCCTCGGCTTATCGCTCACAAGCCACCGGTCTAAGAAAGCCACAGCGGATAACCTTGGGGGACAAACGTTTTTATTTACAGGGACTTTGTCCAAATTGAAGCGGAGCGAGGCTGAGGCCATGGTAGAGCAACAGGGAGGAACGATTTTAAATGGTGTTAGCAGTAAATTGAACTACCTGGTGGTGGGTGAGGATGCCGGCTCGAAATTGGAAAAGGCAAAAAAAATTCCCACTATCAAAATAATAAGTGAAGAAGAATTTCTACACTTAGCAGCCCCTTAAAATATTTCTGGGGTGCTGGTAACCGTGAGGAATAGTCGTATTTTTATAACCCTAAAAGTAAGAGGCATGATCAAAAAGCTTCCCGGCGAAGAATGGAAACCACTGCAATTCTCAGGCTGGAAACATTTACGGAAGAAATACGCCCTTTCATCACAAGGCCGTATCGCAAGTTATACAGATGATATCTTCAAGGATGGCAAGCTGCTGGAGGGCTCTTTAACTACGGGTTATAAAACCCTTAACCTTCACAGGCCGGGCAACAATGGTACATTGTACATCCACCGCGAAATTGCGCGGCTGTTCCTGAAGAAAAGTTCTCCCAAGCACAAATACGTCATTCACGTCAACCACCAGAAGCTGGACAACTCAGTAAAGAACCTGCGTTGGGCCACGCTCGAGGAAATGATAGAGCACCAGCAGGATAGTCCCGCCAAAGTAGCCTATAAAAAAGTCCAGGCTAACCGTACCACCGGGTTAAAGCTGAATGCCAACCAGGTAAAGGCCATCAAGAAGTTATTGAACGATAAGAACCGCACAGCCACCATCAAGCAACTGGCAGATAAGTACGGCGTAAGTGAAATGACCATGTACCGGATCAAGAGCGGCGAGAACTGGGCCCGTATCAAATAAGACTGAAACATATCAGCTTGCTCCAACATTTTTCCATTACTCTCATCACAATGTTGTGTTCGCTGTTGCTCTGTCCCTGCATACAGGCTCAGCAGCAGGCAATTAAAAATCTCGTGTTCGAAGGCGCGGGCATAAGAGGCATCGCGTATTGCGGGGCCATCCGTGAGTTGGAAGACAAAGGACTGATGACCGGCATCGAACGGGTAGGCGGCACTTCGGCGGGAGCTATTACGGCATTGACACTTTCACTAGGTTACTCCGGACAGGAGATCGCTACCATTATTACAGAAACCAATTTCAAAAAGTTCAACGACGGCAGGTTTTTCTTTGCGGGAGGCATCAACCGCCTCCAAAAATATTTTGGCTGGTACAGGGGCGAGCGCTTCACGAGGTGGCTGGAACAAATGATCGCCTCCAAAACAGGCAATGCCGATATTACTTTCGAAGAATTGCACCAGCAAGGGTTCAAGGACCTGTATGTAACGGCCACCTGCCTTAACGAACAGCGGTTGGTGATTTTATCAAGGGAAACCTATCCCAACATGCGCGTAAAAGATGCTGTGCGCATTTCCATGAGCATTCCGTTTTACTTCGAGGCCGTGTTCATCGATACCATGGGTAACGTTGTCAAACATCCGAAAAAGAAGAACAACCTGGATGTAATGGTTGATGGAGGCTTTACTGGCAATTTTCCTATTAAAATATTCGATAGCAGCCGCTACATGGCGGTGGTTTCATCGTCCAATAATTTTATGATCAATCCTGCTACGCTCGGCTTCAGGATCGATCGCGCCGAACAGATCACCAGCGATAGTGCCGGTGGATCGTTGGCGCCCATGACCGTAGGTAACCTTCGGGAATATGCCGGTGCATTTTATAATATCATTATCGAAAACCTGAACCGGCAAACCTTGAGTGCCGATGACTGGAAGCGAACGGTGTCCATAAGCGATGGAAAGATCGGCCCTAAGATCCGCAAGCTTTCTAAAGCTGAGATAGAAATGCTGATGGAAAATGGACGGGTTGCAGCAAAAAAGCACTTTAGTCCAAACCAACCTTGAATACCGGTCATTAGGGAATTTGTAACTTGCCGGCCGCTAACCCAACTTCCAAACCTTACGTCGGTCACAAATCACTCGTTATGCTGAAAGCTTCAACGCTCAAATTTTTAAAAGATCTAAAAAAGAATAATAACAAACCCTGGTTTGAAGCGCATCGTGATGTGTACGAGGCTGCACGCGCCGATTTTGAAGCATTTATCCAGTCGGTGCTTGACCGGCATAGCAAGAACGATCCCGACCTTAAGGAGCTGACCGCTAAAAAATGCATGTTCCGCATTAACCGCGACGTCCGTTTTTCAAAAGACAAATCGCCCTACAAAACCAATTTCGGCGCCAGCATGGATAAGGGTGGAAAGAAATCGGGGCTTGCGGGATATTATTTTCATTGCGAACCGGGCAAGAGCTTCCTGGGCGGAGGGTTGTGGATGCCTGAAAGCCCGGTTGTAAAGCGGGTGCGCCAGGAAATTGATTACTCGCTGGATGAATTCAGGAAAATCATGACCGGCAAAAAATTTAAATCGTTTTACGGAGACCTGTATACAGGGGAAGATGTGCAGTTGAGCAAGGTGCCGCAGGGATTTGAAAAAGACAATCCCGCGGCCGAGTACATCCGGTTCAGGAGTTGGTTGGTGCTGCATGAGCTAAGCGATGCGGAGCTTACTGCTTCGATGCTCGTAAAGAATACGGTTGAGGCTTATAAGCTGATGCAGCCATTTGTTAAGTTTTTGAATAGAGCAGTGGAAGAGTAATTATTGATTATTGATTACTGATTATTAATTATTCGCAAGTCAAAAATTTGATCCTGATTCAGCAGTGGACAATGAATAATTAATAATCAATAATTAATCAATTTCTGTTGCATTAAATACTCCGCAATCTGCACTGCATTCGTAGCCGCTCCCTTGCGCAGGTTATCGCTCACTATCCACAGGTTAAGCGTATTAGGCTGCGATTCATCCCTGCGTATCCGTCCTACGAACACCTCGTCTCTTTCGTGCGCATCCATTGGCATGGGATATTGTTGTGTTGCCGGTTCATCGGTTACAACTACGCCCGGTGATGCGGCAAGCACCTGCTTTATTTCTGCCACGTCGAAATCTTTTTCAAACTCCACGTTCACTGATTCGCTGTGCCCGCCTATAACGGGTATGCGTACCGTGGTAGAGGTTACACGGATCGAATCGTCGCGCATGATCTTCCTGGTTTCGTTCACCATTTTCATTTCTTCCTTGGTGTAGCCATTGTCCAGGAATACGTCTATTTGCGGGATAGCATTCAGGTCGATCGGATATTTGTAGGCCATTTCATAGTGGCCATTGGTGCCTTTAATGGCGCGTTCGCGTTCTGCGTTCAATTGGTCAACCGCTTTTTTGCCGGTGCCTGTAACACTTTGATACGTGCTTACTACGATTCGCTTGATATTGTATTTTTTATGCAGCGGGTTAAGCGCCACCACCATTTGTATAGTAGAGCAGTTGGGATTGGCGATGATCTTATCGTCTTTTGTCAACGCATCGGCATTTATTTCGGGGACTATCAGTTTTTTGGATGGGTCCATTCTCCATGCCGAAGAGTTGTCGATTACCGTAATGCCTGCCGCCGCAAATTTAGGGGCCCATTCCAGCGAAGTGCTGCCGCCGGCGGAGAACAATGCAAGTGCAGGTTTGGCTGCAATGGCATCGTCCATGCTTACCACCGTGTACGATTTCCCTTTGAATTGAACCTGTTTGCCAACGGATCTTTCCGATGCAACGGGGATCAACTCGGTTACGGGGAAATTACGCTCGGCCAACACCTGCAGCATTTTGGTGCCTACAAGACCGGTTGCGCCTACAACTGCTACTTTCATATTGCTGATTTTGATTTTAACCACTGTTTTATTTATCACAGATTTTTAAACAGATTTAAGGATTCCATAGATATGCATGTATATCTCGGTATACAGCATACAACCCGTTAAACTCTTTTACTACCCCAGGCGCATCCGTGTAATCCTCAGATCCGTTTTTTAAACTGTGCTATAATCTCTACGATCCAAATCAAAAAGCCTTCCGTGATTGGAAGGCTTTCAATTTATTCTGTAACATACAAAACGATTGCTAACCTTCCGGATGGGAATGTTTCATGCGTTTTGTATGTTTCTTTGAATTGGACATCGCGGCTCAAAAATACAGCCTTGAGAATTTTCCCCAAAAAAAATGTTTTTTTCCCATGGACACGTCAGCGGGATGTTGGTGATTTGAATCATGAACACGAAGATTGAACAGCAGCGCCGGGGTTGTGTAAACCGGTTAATGTTTGGATTGTTTAACATCACATTGATGTTATACGGACACCTGTCGGCGCAGGAGCCTCGGCGTTTTGACGTAGTGATCCATGAAATTTTTCCCGACCCAAGTCCGGCCATAGGTTTACCGGCAAGCGAGTTTATCGAGTTGCGGAATATATCAGGTGTTGCATACAACCTGCGCAACTGGAAGATCAGCGATGGCAGCGCTACGGCCACGATTGCCGTCAATTACATACTAAAGCCGGATAGCCTGGTAGTGATTTGCCCCTCAGCTGCGGTAGTTGCTTACGCTGTGTATGGAGCAACGATTGGCGTTGCAGGTTTTCCATCGCTTAATAATGATGGAGATGTGATCAGTGTTCATTCGCCCGGTAACAACATTATACATTCGATAGCATATGAACCTGGTTGGTACAACAATGCGGTAAAGAGCGAAGGCGGATGGGCACTGGAAATGATGGATGCGCGCAATGCATGCGGAAAAGAAAACAATTGGAAGGCCAGCATCGATGCGAGCGGGGGCACGCCAGGCAGGAATAATTCTGTGCAGGCAATCAATCCCGACCTCGGCCCGCCTGCGTTGCTGCAAACGTATACTGTCGATAGCGTTACCGTAGTTGCTGTATTTGATGAAGCAGTGGACAGCAGCACCGCCACTACTGCTAAGAACTATGAACTACAGAAAGGTCCGCTGGTCGTGAATGCGGCGCCTATTCCCCCAGGGTTTAAACAAGTGTACCTGACGATGGGCGGGGCGCTGTTGCCGGGTATGATATACGATCTGCACGTGGCCGGCATTACTGACTGTGCCGGTAATAACATTGGAATAATGAATAGTGCCAGGTCGGGCCTTCCATCAGACGCGGATGTTGGCGATTTGCTCATAAATGAAATTTTGTTCAATCCAACCGCTACCGGGTCAGATTACGTTGAGGTATACAATAAAAGCGATAAGATCCTCGATGCGTCCACCCTGTTCCTTTGCAACAGGAATGCCGTTGGTGTATTAAGCGCGCCTGTAAAGCTTAGCGAAACGCCATTCCTGGTGTTCCCGGCAGATTTTATCGTAGTTACCGCTAATACAGCGGCTGTAAAAAATCAGTACAGTGCGGTCCGGCCACTGGCGCTGCTCAGCCTTGCTCAATTTCCTTCCTTGCCGGACGATAAAGGCAGTATTGTGCTGCTCAATCATGCGGGAACGATCATCGATGAACTGGCGTATGATGAAAAATGGCATTTCCCGCTGCTGGTGAACCGGGAGGGTGTGTCGCTGGAGCGGATCGATTACGGCTTGGCAACACAGGATAAAGACAACTGGACTTCAGCCGCTGCCGATGCAGGTTATGGTACGCCGACCGGCCGCAACTCGCAGTTCAAAACCCATCGATACCTCCAGGGAAAGGTAGAGGCTGACGCGCCGGTGTTTTCTCCCGATGGTGATGGGCATAATGATCTTTGTTTCCTTCATTACCAGTTTCCCGAGCCCAATAATGTGGCCGCGGTTACGGTGTTTGACGTAAATGGGATGGAGATAAGGCGCTTGTACAAGAATACCAGTTTATCGGAAAAAGGTGTGTTCCGATGGGATGGATTGGATGACCGGGGCATGCCCGCAGCTGCTGGTGTGTACATCATCCTGACGCAGGTATTCAGCATGGATGGCAGACATAAGAATTTTAAGAATGCTGTCACATTAGCTCGTTCATTTTAGTCTATCTTGCGGAAATTAAACAAAAACACCAATGAAAAAACTCCTACTTGCCCTGGTTATACTCACAACATTGACATCGGGCGCAATTGCACAGCAACCACAGGCAACAACAGCACAACCGGCAGAAAAGTTCATGCAGATCACCACGATTGAATCGGTGGTGGGCGGAGGATTCGGCCGTTCAAAAATGGTCATCACCAAAGAAGACGGCGCGCAGGAAGAAAAAGACCTGGAGAATCTTTTCAGCATGACGGGTATCAATTTCAAGAACATCAGATCGAATGAAAGCGTGATCCTGCAAACTCTAAAATCATATACTGATGCAGGCTGGAAGATAAAAGCCACTATTCCCCTGACGCTGAGCCCGGGACAAAACGGAAGCGGTATTTTTATGACGCGTTACTTACTGGTACGTGAAGACAAAAAAGCAGGATTTTAAGATAACGGAATTGTTAAGCAGGGGCTGTCGCGGCGCTATTACGTACTCTATACATCGGGATGACCGAATGTTCAATGATACCTTTTGAATAAATCAGTTTTTGAGGATCGCCATAGCCCCGGCACTATTACCTGACGTGCGTTCCGGATGTTCTTGGATAGCCGGGAAAGCGCCTAAAGTGAATGTTCTTTAAAATTTAGCCCCATCGTGTAATGGGGTTTTTTCTAAACCAAAAACATAAGCCCCTGGCAGAATTTTGCCAAGGGCTTCTTTTTCGTAGTATAGGTTTAAGGATTAGGTCTCTTAGCAAAGGTCATCAGCAAAGTGCTGTCCTGGTATAAACTCAATTGATCGTTGTTAAGCTGAAAGCGGTTCACCTTACCGAGCGCATCTAAAAAAACGGTCTCATCGTAACCGGGGCATCCCATCTTGGTAGTGGCAAGGCTTCCGAAACGAAATTCCGCTCCATCGATGGTAAATGGCCCCGAAATACGGTTGCAACCGGTAGTGCCCGACACCCTGCGATTGGGAACATCCAATTGCATATCCGGTGTTCGCATGCTGAACAATTCTGCCATGGTTTTACTTGCAGCGGGAAAAACGGTAAGCGACCAAAACCCGTTCAGGTTATTCAATTCAGCCGCAGAGTTCCTTGATGACGAACACGCAAATAACAAGCTTGCTGCTAATAAGGCGATGATAATATTTTTCATAACACTTCTTTTTTGCAGGACGGCCTTAAACTACCGGCAAGGGCTGTACTAAACCGACAGCAAAAGTCAGGCCCATACAAAGAAGAACATCCACGGTGCACCTATATGCGGTGGGAGTTTGCGGTGTGAATATAATTCACCTGTTTATGTTATTGAAACGTGCGCATTCCCGTATTAGCTTTGCAGAGGCCGCCTGGAAATGACCTTAAAAAGGATCGACATGGAAAATATTCCCTTAGCTGGCTGGTTGATGCTGGCGCTCACCCTGGCTTGTGTGGCGATTGTAACGATAGGCTTGAACCGCGCTCTGTTGCGTACCGGGTGGCAGGCTGAACGCAGGCGAAAAATATTCACCTTAACGGTGCTGGGCATAGATTCGTGGCTGTTTTTGCTGGCCATTTTGGCGGTATCCGGCGTCTTCAGCGATTTTTCGACCGTGCCCCCGAAAGTAGTGCTGGTACCGCTTACAGGCATTTTTATCTCGCTGCTGGTAACTTTTTCAAAATGGTTTACCGATTTGTTGCGGGTATTGCCGCGGCATTGGCTGGTATATTTTCAATCGTTCAGGATACCAGTGGAGCTGCTGTTATGGTTCGCATTTTCCAAGGGATTGATACCGGTGCAAATGACCTTCGAGGGATATAATTTCGATGTGCTAAGCGGCATACTGGCCTTGCCAGCAGGCTGGGCGCTCGCTACGGGCAAACCCTATGCAAAAACATTGGGAATTGCATACAACATCGTGGGACTGCTGTTGCTGGCCAACATCGTTACCATTGCTGTGTTGTCGATGCCTACGCCGCTAAGGCAATTCATGAATGAACCAGCTAACACGATTGTCGCTACCTTTCCATTTATTTATTTACCGGGAGTATTGGTAGTGCTGGCGTTTGCGTTCCACGCGTTTTCGTTAAGACAATTGCTCCGGCGAAATCATTAATAATTCAGGCGCTTGTTAATGTAAGAATCGGGTATGCCGTATCTTTCCCTACTGAAATAAATCATCCGACTCATCCGACTCATCGATCTAAGAACCTAATAACTCAGAATTCTACAACCCGAAATCCAAAACCAAAAACTTAGAGAACTACAAATACAATGAATCAACGAATCAAAACCGAACGACCTAATGACTTGATGACCTAATGACCTAATGACCAATGACCCAATAACCGCACAATAAACTACCTCCTCACCCCACACCCCTTAAACGCTTCCCCCTTATACCTTACATGTACCCTGTATTCATACAAATTATCGCTCATGCCATCACTGCAAAACTCATTGTAAATGGTCACCTCCAATTTCGCGCCCTGCGCGGTGGTTGAATAAAAAACACTGTCCTTGGTTACCGTCGGTTGTACCATCGGCACCACAATCGGCTGCGGAAGATCGGCCAGCTTGAAAGAAATAGATTTCTCATTATCAATTTCTATATTCCAGAAAGGCTCAGTGCCTATTCCATAAAAATCAACACCGCTATTGAATTTTGACTTCCATGCAGTGTTGGACGCCGCATTGGATTGCCGCGCCACAACGTAATTTTTTGAAAGCGAATCAACCACGGGGCTTCCTTGCCGGTAGGCAAGCCTGAGCGTGTCATTCGATACAAAATAAGTAGCAATGATCTGCCGGTTGGCCTGCAAACGCAGGCTATCATCCGCACGCGTCCACCTGCCCTCCATCTTCTGAGGAAACATGTCCTTTCCCAATACAAACTCTTCCAGCTTAAACCGCCCTGAGTCTTTCAGCAACAGTGTATGCCGTATGCCCTGGCAATCTTTGCAAGGCAACACGCCCTGGTAAAATCCGAACAATACAGTATCACGCGCCGGCACTGATATCAATGTATCGTACACAGCCGTGGAGTCGGGGACGAGCCCGGTGGTGTCTTGCACAGTGGTTGTTTCAGTATTTGTGCTGGTGTTGCAGGCAAATGATAGCGCCATGATCATTAAGCCTGGAAGCCGCAGGTATTTCATAAACGAGTCCTCCTGCCACCATCACTTGCAAAAGCATGCCAGATCATAAAAAAACCATCCGCCCGCAGGCGGATGTTCTGTCTGACGGCCTGACCGGCCTTGATATCGTAAATACAATCAGGCGTGTACGCCTTCGCCTATTTCTTCGAGCATTTTTTTATTAAAGGCCTCCAGGTCTTTCGGGCTGCGACTGGTAACCAGTCCGTTGTCAACCACCACCTCCTTGTCTTCCCAATGCACACCGGCATTTTCCAGGTCGGTTTTAATGGCTTTATAAGAAGTCATGGTCCTGCCGGAAAGTAAACCTGTTTCTATTAATAGCTGCGGCCCATGGCAAATGGCCGCCACCGGTTTATTCGCACTTAAAAACGCGGTGGCAAACGCGACGCAGTTTTCATTGACGCGCATCAAATCCGGGTTAATAACGCCTCCAGGCACTACTAACGCATCATAGTCATCGGCGTTCGCCTCTTCTACAGTCCTGTCTACCGGCAACTCTATGCTCCAGTTTTTTTCTTTCCATCCCTTAACCTTATCCTTCTGTGGTGAAACGATATGCACAGTAGCTCCTGCCTCTTCCAGGGCTTTCTTAGGGCTTGTTAGCTCAACTTCTTCGAAACCGTTTTCGGTAAGAATAGCTACCTTCTTTCCTTCAAGCTTAGCCATCGTAAATAATTTTACTTTAAAAAATATTGATTACTACAAAGGCTACATCCTGTTGATTGTCCAGCGAACAAAAATTGGGCCCGCCCGTGTAATTCACGCATGCTGTATCTTCAGGCCATGACTTCCTTGATACTATTACATGGCGCCATCGGATCGGCCGAACAGTTCAACAGTCTCGCCATCGATCTATCAAATTCCTGCAACATTCATGCAATGAATTTTCATGGACATGGCGGATCGCAAATTCCCGCTGAAAGTTTTTCAATAAGAGGTTTTTCCGAACAAGTGCGCGACTATATCAATGAATTAAACATAAGCGGCCCCGTCAATATTTTTGGTTACAGCATGGGCGGATACGTGGCCATGTATATGGCAAGGCATTCCGGTACCAGCATCGGTAAGATCATAACGCTCGGCACCAAATTTCATTGGGATGAACCCACTGCGGCCAGGGAATGCAAAATGTTGCAGCCTGACATCATCGAACAAAAAATTCCGGCCTTTGCCTGGCAATTACAACAGCGCCATCATCCGCAGCCGTGGAAAGATGTGCTGCATAAAACTGCGGAAATGCTGCAACACATGGGCAAGCACAATCCTCTGCAGGCAAGCGATTATGCCCACATACAAGTTCCGTCTTTAATAATGCTGGGCGATAAAGATAAAATGGTCAGCCGCGAAGAAACCATTGAAGTGTATGAACAACTACCCAACGCACAACTGGCAATATTGCCCGGCACTCCGCATCCCATAGAACAGGCAGATAATGCTTTGCTCGCATTTCACATACGGCGCTTCCTTCAATAAGCATCAGCCTGCTTTCGTCACTACGATACAGTCTCATCAATTGCATATACGGCTTTTTACCCGTGCTGAAAAAAATTTAATGCTCATTGACGTCATTTTTAACTTTTTGGCACAGATTTCCATTCATCGAAGGGAGAGATATCCTTCACGCTAAAAAAAGTTATTGTATGAAACACAACTTATCACTGAAATCCCTTTGTGGATTGGCTGTACTCGTGCTCATGACCTCATGTGTAGCCAAACGCAAATATGTGGATGCACAAAACACCATTACCCAACTTCAAACGGAAAATGCCCAGCTTCGCGAAACGGGCACCACCATGCAAACAAATATTACTTCACTGGAAGCAAACAACAGGTCCCTCCAGGCCAGGCTAGACAGCACCAACAGCTGGGCATCCGGCCAGCAAACCAGGTGGAACAGCTTCCAGGCTTTCTACGATGAAGGCACCAGGACTACCGAGCAGGTTCATCAGCAATTGCACCAGCAAATGGATGACCTCATCGGCGCCGAAAACATTACTACTTCCGGCGGAAGAATTTATGTAACACTGGCTGAAAAAACTTTGTTTGCGAGTGGAAGCTCAAAGCTCACGGCAAAAGGCGAACAAGTGCTTGCACAACTGGCACAAACCATCAAGGACAATCCCAATGTTGAAATTGACATTGCAAGCGTTCCAGGTTACTACACCAACGGTATGAATGGCACTGCCATGAGCACTGATATGAACAATAACACTACCACCGACGCCAACAACCAGAATATGAACAACACCGATACCAAGGTGAAGGTAGACGATGACCTGAAAATAAAAGATGGTGATACCAAGATCAAAATGGACAAGGACGGCGACGTGAAAGTAAAAACAGATGGCAGCAAGCAAAAGAGCAGCACCGCCAGGACAAACGGTAATGGATATACTAAAAAGTCCGCTACCCGTTCTTACTCCGGCACTGCACGCAAGTCTGAAGGCAAATCAAAAACTTACAGCAGCAGCCCCGCCAGAAAGAAATCAGCTTCCGCAGGTTCTACCTGGTCGCTGAACATGGCAAGGAGCACTTCCATAGCTAAGAAACTGGTTGACGAAGGCGTTGCCAAATCGAGGATACTCGTTAACAACACCAGCGCCAATGGGGAAGGAAATACTAAAAAAGATTTCCAGGTAATTATCAGCCCTAAATCTGATACTTATTATAACGAATTAGGCAATGGTACCAGTGGAAGCACAAACGGTTCAGGAATGAAACAATAGCAATAGTAAACAGTTCAAAATAAAAATGGCTCCCGCGTGGAGCCATTTTTATTTCCGGCAATTCAACCGCGCGTTCGCATGCGCATTTATTTCACCAATTTCAGTTCCTTGATAATATTCTGCGCATTCCCCACTTTATCTATGCACCACAACACATACCGCACGTCCACGCAAATGGTTCGGTTAAGGTCTTTGTCAAAAGCGATCTTGTGGCTTAGCGCTTCATAGTTCCCGTCGAAGGCCAAACCTATCAGCTCACCGTTGCCGTTAATTACTGGTGAACCCGAGTTCCCACCGGTAATATCATTGGTGGTAATGAATCCGATAACCAGGTCATTCCTTTGTTTATCGATGTACTGGCCATAGTCGCGCTTCTTCGCAAGGTCGAGCACCTGTTGCGGGAGATCAAATTCGTAATCGCCGGGCTTGTATTTGTCCAGCACGCCCTTCATGGTAGTTACATAATCATACGTAACCGCATCCCTGGGCTTGTAGGGTTTTACCTGTCCATAGCTTACGCGCATGGTAAAGGTGGCATCGGGATACATCATCTTTGCCTTCACGGAATCCATTTGGATGATGCCTTTCAGGTATAGCCTGCCCAACTCGTTGTTCTTTGCGGTGAACATTTGATAATACTGCAGGTATTTACTCTGCCAGTTCTTGATAAAGGCATTGGCCGCTGCATATGCCGGGTCGGCCTGCAATACGGTTGCGTCGGGATTGGCCACAAACGCCTTCCATTTGGCATCATCCAGGATCATGGTATTGGCAAATACGGCCGCAACATATTTTTTATAGGTGTTTGGGTCCTTCAGGTCGCCGTAAGAACCACGTATGGATTCAAAGAAACCGATGGGATGCTGGTTCTTGTCGATTTCATTGTAAAACATCTCCAATGCCTTTGCCAGGATGTTTTTGTCCGATGGTTGGTTCTCGGTATTCATGAATGCGGTGCGCGCCTGGTCGGCTGCCGCCACTGCTTTCTGAATGTCTGCCGAAGATCCCTGCCTCACGATGGCGTTTTCCACTTGCTGCAAGGTAGAAGCAAAGGCCATGAGCGGCGAGCCTATGATGCCCTCATTGATAAATACCCTGTGCTTGCTGTAAGGCCTCCACGCTTCATAAGCTTTGGGCCATTCGGTAAATATGCTTTCGTACTGCGATTTGCCTTTGGCCCATGCGGCAAAAGCGTCTTCCTGTTTTTTCTTTTGGCCGTACACATCGTATTTTACCAATTGTTTGCTTTCTCCATCATAGAACTTCCAGTAGTTGGCAATGTTGGCATAGTCGCTGGCCAGTTTCAATTTTACCGCGGGATCTTTTGACATTTCTTCGAACATGTATTTCAACCGCATGTCGCGCAGCTTCACCAATGTAGGATTATCGATGTCTATTTTTTGTTTGATGCCTACCGAAGTTTCATAACGGTTGGTTGAGCCGGGGTAACCCCATATCATGGCAAAATCATTTTCCTTTACGCCTTTAAGAGAGATGGGAAGGAAATGTTTTGGCTTGAGGGGCACGTTCTCCGGAGAATAATTTGCAGGCTGGCCCGAGGCATTGGCATATACCCTGAAAACGGCAAAATCGCCGGTGTGGCGGGGCCACTCCCAGTTGTCGGTATCGCCGCCATATTTACCGATGCTTTCCGGGGGCGCGCCTACCAGTCGTACATCCCTATACCGTTGGTATACGAATAACAGGAACTGGTTGCCCTTAAACAGTGAGCTCACCCTTGCATAAATGGCCCTGGCCTCATCGCTGTTGCGCGTATTAATGGCGGTGATGGCGGCCTGCACTTTTTGCGATCTTTCCGCGCCGGTTGCGGTGCCCGCTGCTTCTTCCACTTCTTTGGTAACGTCTTCTATTCGCAATAAAAATTCCGCGTACAATCCCTGCGAAGGGATCTCTTCGGGCTTGCTTTTGGCCCAAAAGCCATCTTTCAGATAATTATTCTGTACGCTGCTGGCAGCGGCTATGGCATTGTACCCGCAGTGGTGATTGGTGAATATCAGTCCTTCCGGGCTCACGATCTCACCCGTACAAAATCCGCTGAATATGATAATGGCATCTTTGAGCGAGGCCTTATTGATGCTGTATAATTGCTCTTTGGAAAGCTTCAGGCCTTTTTTGGTCATATCGTTGTACACCTGCTGTCCCAGCAATAACGGCAGCCACATGCCCTCGTCCGCCATGGACCGGAACATGCTGAAGCAAAGCACTATTACTATTAGAAACTTCCTCATATGTGTTTATTTTTCGAGAGGCAAACCTACAGTAAAAATTAAAAGAATGTTTAATATCACTGTAGGTTGCAAGGCCGGCGCTATAAAAAAGTAAAAAATTCTACCTTCCGTTCTGAAAACCAACCGCATGAAAAAAAGTTATTTACAGGCAATGCTGGCCCTGGTTGTATTGGTGACCGCTGCGGCCTGTAAAAAAACCAGGGACACCCCGGTTCCACCACCGCCTCCACCGCCTCCGCCCGGACCGATAACTATTAATCCGCCCCCGGACTTCGGGTATAAGGTAGTAGGTTATTTTCCCTCGTACCGCGACCCCGCAACGGTGCCCGACGTTAAGTTCAGGATGACCAACGTGGTGAACTATGCCTTTGGCACAGTGAACACGGCTGGCCTTTTGACCATTAACAGCCCTTCCACCTTCAACGCCGTCATCACGAAATCAAAAAATAACAATGCTAAAATATTCCTTAGCATAAACGGCTCGCACGACGACTTCACCAACATGGCCTCCACGCCGCAGAAGCGCAACACCTTCATCAAGGCAGTGATGAATACGCTGCGCGATCTTCAATTGCACGGAGTGGACATGGATTGGGAATTCCCCCGGACCAACGACGGCACCGACGTAACCTTTACAGCGCTGATGAAAGAATTGAGCGACTCCTGCCACCGCGACGCCAGGTTTTACCTGACCGCCGCCATTACCGCGGGCAAATATTCAGGGCCGATAAGAGATGCCATTAAAGCTGAGCTGTTCAACTACGTTGACTGGTTCAACATTATGGCCTATGATGATTTCAACACCACGGTGCCTTACCGGCATCATTCAGACTTTACACTTGCCCAAACCTGTTTGAATTATTGGATCACTACGCGGGGCATGCCAGCGGCCAAGGCGGTGTTGGGCATTCCCGCATACGGCAGACCGTCGGGCATTACGCAAACCAACACGGTGTTAAGTTATGGACAGATATTGGGGCAGGGCGGCAGCGCCAACTCAGATTCGGCCATCGTTACGGCATCAGGACATCCTGTGCCTTACACGATATATTATAACGGGCAACCAACGGTCAAGAAAAAAGCGATGCTGGCAAAATCGATAGGCAATGGTGTAATGATGTGGGAGAAATGGCATGATACACACGATGCCACCTCGTTGCTGAAAGCCATTTGCGATACCGTTGGACGATCATATTAAAACACGCATTTCAATCAACATCACAATGATAATAACCACCACACCTAACATAGAAGGAAAACAAATAACACAGTATATAGGAGTTGTGACTTCCCAAACCATCATAGGCGCTAATTTTTTTAAGGACATACTAGGCGGCTTGCGCGATTTTTTTGGAGGACGCAGCGGCACTTATGAACGCGTGCTGGAAGAAGCAAAGCAATACGCCATGAACGAGCTGATTCAAAAAGCGCAATCCATGGGAGCCAATGCGGTAGTGGGCATCGACCTCGACTACGAAACCGTAGGCGCCAATGGCAGCATGTTAATGGTGAGCGCAAGTGGTACCGCGGTCAGGGTCAGTTAGCGTTCAGCGTTTGCCACAACAGGTCTTTCAACTGTGGCAATCCCTTACCCGTTACTGAAGAAATAAATATATGGGGAAGATGGGGAGGCAGTTCTTTCGAGATGGCTGCTTTCAATTCATCGTCCAGCATATCGCTTTTGCTTATGGCAATGATGAATTGTTTGTGCAGCAGCTCAGGATTGTATTCTTTCAATTCCTTCAGCAATATTTCAAATTCCTGGCCATGATCTTTGCTGTCGGCGGGTATCAGGAATAACAATATGGAGTTACGTTCAATATGCCGTAGAAAGCGGTGGCCCAACCCTTTTCCTTCCGCCGCGCCTTCGATGATGCCGGGCAGGTCGGCAATGCAAAATGATTTGCCGTCGCGGTACTCCACCATACCGAGCTGCGGTGTAAGCGTGGTAAATGCGTAATCGGCGATCTTGGGTTTTGCCGCCGTCATAACAGAAAGCAATGTGGATTTGCCAGCGTTGGGAAAGCCTACGAGCCCCACGTCGGCCAGCACTTTCAGCTCGAGTATTTTCCATCCCTCTATGCCGGGCTCGCCGGGTTGCGCGTGTTCAGGGGCCTGGTTGGTAGCGGTGGCAAAGGCAGCATTGCCCAATCCGCCGCGGCCGCCTTTCATCCATATAAATTCCTGCCCATCCTCCAGTATTTCAGCTTCCTGCTTGCCGGTAGCTTCGTCTCTTGCAATGGTGCCGAGGGGTACGTCGATGTACACGTCTTTACCGCTGCGGCCGGTGCAATTATTGCCGCTGCCGCCTTCGCCGTTTTCGGCCAATACATTCTTATAATAGCGAAGGTGCAATAAGGTCCAAAGGTTTTTATTGCCGCGAAGGATGATGTGCCCACCCCTTCCGCCGTCACCGCCATCGGGGCCCGCGGTGGGGTTGAACTTGGTGCGCATAAAGTGCTTGCTGCCCGCTCCACCGTGGCCGCTGCGGCAAAACACACGTATATAATCTATGAAGTTTGTTTTTTCCGACACCTGCTTTTCAGAATGAACTGCGAATGTACTGGAAAGTAAAAACTGAAAAGTCAAAAGTTAAAAGAGAAGATATGCGTGTGCCCGGTTGGGGTTTTGCAATATGGGCCTTACTTTTGGCGTTAACTGACAACCTTTGAAATATCCTGTACGATACATTTTCGCGTCTTGCCTGCTGGCTGTTGTTTTCCTCAGCCAGTGCAAAAAGGAAGAAGTGCCTATTCCTGTATGCATCCAGCAAAAAATAGATTCTATAAAATTGGCGCCCAGGTCCACTCCGCCTGTGCAGGTGCATGCATGGCTGTACCGTGGCATTAAAGTATACCTGGTCAGCGCCCCCGACACTACGCAGTTTGTAAGATTGTATGATGAAACCTGCAATTTCATTTGTGCGCCGTCGGGCGGACCGACGGGTATAGGCGATAGCACCTGCACCGATTTTTACCAGGAAGCGCAGCACCTTTCGCTGATATGGCAGGACCAACGTTAATCAATATACAGATGAATAAATTTACAAGCCTGCTCCTGTTCCTTGCATTCAATTTTATTATCGGATGCAAGGGTCAATCGGAACAAGAGCAAAAATTCGAAAAAAAACTATCCACGCTGTATGATGATTCAGAAATCTCGCTGGCTTCAAACACTGTAAGGAATAATAAGGGAAAAACTTCTTACGAGTTCTCGGTAATGATAAAAAAGGAGGCCGGCAGCATCAGTCAAATGGTGGCCAATAATATGCAATCTTATCCGGCATATTTATTTTTCAACGATACCATCTCTAAAACGCTGCCGTACGACTACGTAAATGTTACCATTAACGTGGATGGCGTCATTGGAAATAAAAAATATTCAATGAGGGACCTGGAAGAAGTAACCCGTTGCAGGGCCGCAGCCGATGGGTTTGCGCGGGCCATCAGGCAAAAGAACCACGATTCCCTGACCTTTTATATCGACAAGGCATCCAACCTTCTTCCATTCTTATTAAAGGAATTGGACAGTGCAGAACAAATGAAGGGCCCTGTACAGGATTTTACGCTCGATGGTTTTACACTAACGCATGCCGGCAACCACAGCATGGTCAATTACAATATGACATTGCTGCGCAGTGGCGCTTTTCAATATATGCAGGTTAACGTAAGGCCTGTAAACGATAAAGTGTACAATTATAGGCTATCTCCGGTAATTGCTGGTAAACCCTGAATTTTTATGTACAGATAAGTGTTGAAAATTGCCGCTACTTCCTCATTTCCTTCCATGTTTTGTATAAGGCTTCCTGCGAGGGACGGTCAGCATCTGGTTCCCGCAGCGGCGCGCATTCCGCCCAATATTGAAACATCTCCTGCGGAAGGGCCTGGTATAGTTTGGTACCGTCGGTTTTCCATTGTATCATTTCATCGCTCACCTGTTCGATGATCTTACCAGGATTGCCCGCCACCAGGCTGCGCGCAGGTATTTTTTCATCAGCTTTAATAAAACTGAGTGCACCAACGATACATTCATCGCCCAGCTCAACATTGTCCATGATCACGCTGTTCATGCCCACCAGGCAATTGCTACCGATGATGGCCCCGTGTATAACCGCTCCATGCCCGATGTGCGCGCCTTGTTTCAACACCACGGTAATACCGGGAAACATATGAACGGTGCAATTCTCCTGCACATTGCATCCATCTTCGATGATGATGCCACCCCAATCGCCGCGCAGGGCAGCGCCGGGACCTATGTACACATTTTTTCCAATGATAACGTTGCCGGTAACCGCGGCCTGCGGGTGTATGAACGATGATTCATGAACAACGGGCGTGAAGCCCTTGAAGGAATAGATCATGTGCAATTTTTAAACATCCCAGTTCTTGTCTTTGCGGTACACCATGCCCTTAAATAGGGCCACCAGTTCACCGGATTCCCTTTCTACCCGCACATCGTACACGCCGATGCGGTTGGAGCAACTTTTTTCTTCGGCTATTGCAATCAGCACATCGCCAACGTGCAAGGCCCGTAAATGAGAAATGGAGGTTTCGATCGACACGGCCTGCCGCCCATGGCTGTTG
This sequence comes from Chitinophagaceae bacterium, assembly GCA_035628135.1. Lineage (GTDB taxonomy): Bacteria > Bacteroidota > Bacteroidia > Chitinophagales > Chitinophagaceae > DASPKM01. The sequence goes on from DASPKM010000010.1 coordinate 551,586, forward strand.
CAGGCAAATGCCAGCGCGCTGTCGGCAAATGAATAGCTGATGCCTCCGTGCGCAATGCCGAAGCCATTGCACATTTCGGGACGTATCACCATCTTTAATTTGCATGTGCCCTCGCCTTCTCCCAACCGTTCAACGCCCAGCCATTGCGAGAACAGGTCCTTGCTCATCATGCGGTCTACAACCCTGGTTGCGGTGGATTTTTCCATAAAAGTTATTCTCCTTTAAATACGGGTGAACGTTTTTCAAGGAAGGCGGCCACACCTTCTTTGTAATCATGCGTATGCGCGGCGCGGTTTTGCAGGATGTCTTCGTCCTGCAGTTGATTTTCGAAATTGTTGTTGAACGACAATTGCAAAGCTTCTTTGGTAAATGCCAATCCGCGAGTGGGCATTTGCGCAAGCGTGAATGCGATCTTCGCGGCTTCATCTGCAAACGATGCATCGGGAAATACTTTATAGATCATACCTATGCGCTCCGCCTCCGTGGCAGGCACCTTATCGCCCAGCATCATGAGCGCGGATGCTTTTTGCCATCCGATCAATCGTGGCAATGTATGCGTGCCGCCGCTGTCGGGTATGAGCCCGATCTTTGAAAATGCCTGGATGAACGATGCTGATTCCGAGGCCACTGCTATATCGCAGCACAGCGCAATGTTTGCTCCGGCGCCTGCAGCTACGCCATTCACCGCCGCCACTACCGGTTTTTGCAAGGAGCGTATGCGCATCACAATGGGATTGTAGTGCTCTGAAAGAATTACGTCGAAGCCGGGACCGTCGGGGTCGGCTACTTCGGCAAGGTCCTGTCCGGCGCAAAATCCTTTTCCTGCACCGGTAATGTGCACGGCCCGCACCGCGTTATCATTTCCACACTGGTCGAGCACTTCCTGCAACAGCAGGGCCATTTCGCGGTTGAAGGAGTTGAGCTTGTCGGGGCGGTTGAGCGTGATAAAACCAACGCCTTTATCGATATTGAGTAATATGGAAGACATAGCGTAAAGTTACGGTTAAGCATTACGGTTAGTGGTTACGTTGAGCTGATAGTTACCTAGAAACAACCTCGCAACGGGTAACTCATAAGCCGCGGTATAATTTATTAATGACATTTAAAATAATCGAACGGCTCCTGGCAATCATTGCATTTGTATAAGGCCTTGCAGGCAGTAGACCCAAAACGGCTGATCATTACCGTGTGATACGAATTGCAGCGCGGGCATTGCACCGATTCATCTTCCTGGAAAAGATCGGGATGGCATACCTGCTGCCCCGGGTTGGGCGGCGCAATGCCGTATGCTTTCAACTTTTGCTTTCCTGCCTCGCTCATCCAATCGGTTGTCCATACGGGCGAGAGCACGGATCTTACCTGTATGTTCTTGTATCCATGTTCCAGCAGCTTGAGCCTTATGTTCATGCTGATCACATCCATGGCCGGGCATCCGGTGTAGGTGGGCGTGATGGTTACCATTATTTCATTGCCCGGTTTTACTTCTACATTGCGCACGATGCCCAGGTCGGTAATAGACAATACTGGCACTTCGGGATCGTATACCTCACCGAGCAATTGCCATATCGATTGGGCTTGTATGGTTTCAGTCTTCGTCATTACCAGGTTGAACCGGGATAAGCTCTTTGTAAAAATTGCATTTCTGCCAGTATGTAACCGAGGTGTTCGGTGTGGCGGCCTTCTTTCCCCCCGGTTTGCATCCAGGCCTTGTCCAGCTTTGCATCTGTGCCAGCTAAGGTGGCTTCGGATAAAACCGCCGTTACTTTTTCCTGCCACAACGGTTGTATAATTGCAAGGTCTACGCTGATGCCTTCTTTTACCAATTGCGTTTCGAATGCAGCGGGTTGCGTCAATTCGCCGGTAAATTTCCAAAGGTCGTTCAACGCATGTTGCATTCTGTTATGGCTTTCTTCGGTGCCATCGCCCAAACGGATCACCCATTCCGCGCTCCAACGCAAATGATAAGTAACTTCTTTCAATGCTTTGGCGGCAATGGATGCCAGCATTTCGTCTTTGCTGTGCTGCAACTGGCCGTACAAATAGAATTGATAAGCGCTGAAAAAGAATTGCCGCAAAATGGTAGCGCCCCAATCGCCATTGGGTTGTTCAACCAGCAGGCAATTCCTGAATTCATGGGCGTCGCGCAGGTAGGCCAGCGTATCTTCTGAAACCACATCTGTCGACAATGATCGATCGCCTTCCTGCATTTGTGCGGCGTATTGATAAAAATTCCTTGCCTGCCCAATCAGGTCCAGGGCGATATTGGAAATGGCGATATCCTGTTCCAATATCGGCCCGTGTCCTGTCCATTCGCTGTTGCGATGGCCGAGGATGAGGGCATTGTCTGCCAGGTGAACTGTATATTTAAAAAGATCGGTCATGAATAATCATCTTATCTCTTTATCTCTTTCCTCTTATCCTTTACATATGTTTCAATTCGTCCGGCAAATCGTAAAATGTCGGATGCCTGTAAACCTTATCGTTCATCGGATCATAAAATGCGGGCGCTTCATCGGGATTGGACGCATGAATGTATTTGCTCTCCACTACCCAAATGCTTACGCCTTCCTGCCGGCGTGTATATACATCCCTTGCATTTTCAATTGCCATTTGCGCGTCTGCGGCGTGCAGGCTGCCCACGTGTTTGTGGTCGAGGCCCTGCTTGCTGCGGATGAACACTTCCCAAAGTGGCCAATCGTTGCTCATTATTAATTATTAATTATTTATTATTAATTATTGTTTTGCTGTTCCTGGCTGAATGCAAATACTTAATATAGGAATTCAGTTCGAACAAACATTGCTTGTAATTCAGATTAGCTTCTTTAAGTATTTTTTGGTAATAAACCCTTCATCAAAGCTTGTTATTATATGATCCATTGTTTGTGCCAGAGAACCTCGGGCCTGCCTGCAAAATTGAATGTTCTCTTGATAGTGAAATCTACCAAACCCTTCTGCGATATTTGCAGTAATCGACCTGCTTGATTCCAGTACTTGTGACTTTAGCCTATATTCTTCAGTTTTAGGATAATGGTTGTTCACTATTGTTGATATTAGTTTTCGAAACGCTCTGCAAGTTTTATAAACAGGCAAATCGTAAAAATGATCGTAGGTTGCCATTTACCACAGGATAAGAAACACGCAATAATCAATAATTATTAATCAATAATCATCCTAAGCAACCTGTCTTTCTTTACCGGCCCTTTTTGCCGCATACGCCACTGCCGCCTCCCTCACCCACGCGCCGGCTTCATGTGCTTTCACTCTGGCGGCCAGCCGCTCACGGTTGCAGGGGCCATTGCCATTTACCACGTTCCAGAACTCTTCCCAATCAATAGCGCCGAAATCATAATGTCCTCTTTCTTCGTTCCATTTCAAATCGGGATCGGGTAGGGTCATGCCCAAAATTTTTACCTGCTCCGCGCAAACGTCGATGAACTTCTGGCGCAATTCATCGTTGGTAAATCTTTTTATTTTCCATTTCATGCTTTGCGCCGTGTGCGGCGATGCATCGTCGTTAGGCCCAAACATCATCACACTCGGCCACCACCAACGGTTGATGGCGTCCTGGCACATCCTGCGCTGCGCTGCTGTGCCCTTGCTAAGCACCAATAAAATCTCGAATCCCTGGCGCTGGTGAAAGCTTTCTTCCTTGCAAATGCGCACCATCGCCCTTGCATATGGACCGTAGGAGGCCCGGCACAGCGGCACCTGGTTCATAATGGCTGCACCATCTACCAGCCAGCCTATTGCACCGATATCCGCCCACGAAATGGTAGGATAGTTGAAGATGGATGAATATTTTGCCTTGCCCGTATGCAGTTGATTGAGCATTTCGTCGCGGCCGATGCCCATGGTTTCCGCGGCGGAATACAGGTACAGCCCATGCCCTGCTTCGTCCTGCACCTTGGCCAATAAAATAGCCTTGCGCTTGAGCGTCGGGGCGCGGGTGATCCAGTTGCCCTCGGGCAGCATGCCCACGATTTCGCTGTGTGCGTGCTGGCTTATCTGGCGTATCAGGGTCTGGCGATACTTATCAGGCATCCAATCCTTGGGCTCTATCCTGATCTCCTGGTCGATCTTGTCCTGGAACAATTGTTCCATATCCTGCACCTGCATAGTTGAATATTTGATTACAAATCTAACAAATACTAACAAGTGTTAGTATAAATGATGAATATTTTAACGTACATCGAAATCCACTACTACTTTAGGCGTTTTGGGGTGCGATTGACAGGTGAGTATGAAGCCCTGCTCAATCTCATCTTCCTCCAGCCCATAATTTACTTCCATTTCCACCTGGCCTTCAATCAATTTAGCGCGGCAGGTGCAGCATACCCCGCCCTTGCAGGCATAGGGAAGGTCGGCGCCCTGGGCCAGTGCCGCATCCAGTATGCTCAGCCCCTGGTTGCCCAGCTCAAAATCAAACAGCACGCCGTCGAGCTTAACGCTGATGCTGCTCTTAGGCCCTTCATCTTTTTTTGCTACGCGCGTCGGCGCCGCTACCGAGGATTTTTCTCCCGGGATGGTGAACAGCTCAAAATGAATACGGCTTTTATCGATGCCTTGCTTTTCTAAAAAATCCTTAACGCAAAAGATCATTTGCTCCGGCCCGCATAAAAAGAATTCGTCTGCTTTGCGTATGTCGATGAGCCGTGTAAACAAAACATCACATTTCTTTTCATCGATCCTTCCATAATAGATCGGTGCATCTGGTTGTTCCCTGCTCAGGATATGATGCAGGGTAAAACGGTTCATGAATTTATTTTTCAGCGCTTCCAGCTCTTCTTTGAAAATAATGGACGACCGGGTGCGGTTGCCATAAAATAAAGTGAAGCTGCTGCGCGGCTCGGTGCGCAAGGTGGTATTGATGATGGACAAGATAGGCGTGATGCCGCTACCTGCCGCAATGGCCACATAATGTTTTTGCTGTTGCGGGTTCAGGGGCGTATTGAACTTTCCCACGGGGGGCATTACTTCCAGCACATCGCCCTTGCGCAATTTTTTATTAGCATAAGTAGAAAACAATCCGCCGTTTACCTCTTTGATGGCCACTCTCCATTCGTGGTCGAGCGGGCTGCTGCAGAGCGAATAGGTCCTGCGCACTTCTTCGCCGTTCAGGTTAGTGCGCATGGTAAGGCTCTGCCCTTGCTGAAAGCTGAAAGTGTTTTTCAGTTCATCGGGCACATCGAACGCCAGTGAAACGCAATCGTCAGTTTCCTGCCGCACTTCTTTTATAGTAAGGGGATGGAAATGGATCATTGGGATTCCTTTAAACCTTCAACTAAAAATTTCACCATATTCTCCTCCATATCTCTTTCCGATATGGTCTTGCGCGAACGTTGCCACGACTCGATACCACTGATGGCCGATAATATAGTAAGCACGGCCACATAAGGTTCTATTTGTTTTATTTCGCCTGCTTGTATGCCTTGTTCTATGATTGCGCCCAGGCGTTTGCGGTAATGGCGGCGCTGGTTCAGGAAATTCGACAGGTAAGGTTCGGGCAGGTGCCGCCATTCATGGTCCGAGATGTAAATGCTTTCATATTCATCCAGCATCATGCGGATATGAAAGCGGATGAGGATTTCCATTTTACCGATAGCGCTCGACTGGCTGGCCTCTACCTGCTCCAAGTGCGAGATGAACTGGTTGGCTACTTTAAAACAGATCTCCTGTAAAATTTCCGATTTGGATTGAATGTGGTTGTACAGGCTGGCGGCTTCCACGCCAACGTGCTCTGCCAGGTCGCGCATGGAGGAGGCGGCAAAGCCTTTTTCCAAGAACAGCTGTGTGGCTTTTTCGATAATTACCTCTTTGCGGGTACCGTTTTTTCCGCTTTTGATCTTAGCCATAAGGGATGTCAAAGATAATGATATTTACTAACAGGCGTTAGTATTGGCAGGGGATATTTTCCACTATTTTTTGCAACTATGCTAAATGGGCGTTAGCCTTTTAAAATTTATAAAATCGAGGGGGTGTTAGTATGGGGCAGGCCGCTCAATTTTCTTTGTAGAAATTAGTTACGCGCTAATATTGGGGGAGTGACAATCCTTCCAGTATTCAATAATGTTCTTTATAATCCGGGATATTTCCCCATAACTGGATGGTTTGGTAAAGAACCCTTGAATTGATTTAGAATATGCATCAATAATACTTTTTTGATCCGCACTGGTGGTAAAAAACAAATACGGAATGCATTTCAGCTTTAATTCTTCGTTGTTATGGATTTTTTCCCTCAGTTTAATGCCGTCCAGTCTTGGTAAATTAATATCAGAAAGAATCAGGAAGGGCGATTCTGTAAAACGCATCAGGTATTCGAGCGCCTCTTCGCCATCGCCGAAAAATATGATTTTATTTGGGTAGCCAAGTTCTGTGAATACGGAATGAAGAAGGGCCTGGTCATCTGCGTCGTCCTCGATCACTATAATAGGGCCGTTTTTATTCATAGTTTATAGTATCATGCAATGTACCATTTAATATTTAGTAAGGCTATAAATGCGGCGGGGGCCTACGCCATTGAATACCAACTATATAGTTTTTGGGGCGCAGCTTTGGTCATTATATGCGGTTGCCTTATTTTTTTACTAATACGCCCCGGCATTTCATTACCGGCATTTTTATTATAGGTTTGCACGCTGAAATTAAACAGCACAAAATCATACATCCAACATGTCTTTAATCGTAGTAGGATCCATGGCCTTCGACGCCATTGAAACACCCTTTGGAAAAAGCAACAAGATCATCGGTGGCGCGGCCACTTATATCGCCTGGAGCGCCTCTAATTTCTACCAGCCCATTAAGCAAATTTCGGTGGTGGGCGGCGACTTCCCGCAGGAAGAGCTGGACCAGCTCCAGGAAAGGGGAGTTGACCTGGAAGGCGTTCAGATAAAGCCCGATGAAAAAAGCTTCTTCTGGTCGGGCCGCTACCACCTGGACATGAATACCCGCGACACCCTCGATACGCAATTGAATGTGCTGGGCAGCTTTCAACCCGTTGTGCCCGACAGCTACCAGGACGCCGAGTTTGTAATGCTGGGCAACCTGCTGCCCGCGGTACAACTGAGCGTGATAGATCAAATGAAAAAACGGCCCAGGCTGATCGTAATGGACACCATGAATTTTTGGATGGAGACAGCCATGGCAGACCTGGAAAAAGTATTGAAAAGGGTTGATGTATTAATGGTGAACGATAGCGAGGCCCGCCAGCTAAGCGCGCAGTTTTCCTTGGTAAAAGCAGCCCGTGAAATCATGAAAATGGGCCCTAAATATCTCATCATTAAAAAAGGAGAACACGGCGCGTTGTTGTTCCATCAAAACAATGTGTTCTTTGCGCCGGCACTGCCGTTGGAAGAAGTGTTCGATCCCACTGGCGCTGGTGACACGTTTGCCGGCGGATTTATTGGTCATCTTGCAAGGACGCGGGACATTTCTTTCGAGAATATGAAGTCTGCTATCATTGTTGGTTCCGCCATGGCTTCATTCTGTGTAGAAAAGTTTGGCACCACCCGCCTAAAGGAAATCGGCCGCGAAGATATCGAAGAGCGTATCCAGCAGTTCAGGGACCTCGTAAACTTCGATATACAATTGGCGTAGACGCCTATCGGCGCGTAACCGAATAAAAGATGTACGATCAACGATGGAAGAACGTAACATAAACGTAGGATAAGACCGAGATCCCGACTGTACTACGCATCAGCTTGCCCAAACACTGGCAGGCTTTTTTCATGCAGCTATCTTATCATTAAAACTTCTTTACCATGCTTTGGAGAGGTAGACGCGAAAGCTCCAATGTGGACGACCGCAGGGGCGTATCAGCCGGCGGATTGGCCGTAGGCGGCGGCGTAATCGGCGCTATCATTTTAGTACTCAACTTTTTATTGGGCGGTGGCGACGCATCGCAGTTGCCCCAGCAACTACCTGCCCAAAGCACAGAACTGTCACCTCAGGAACAGGCCGCGGAAGACGAACGGGCCAGCTTTGTAAAAGTGGTGCTGGCCGATACCGAAGATGTGTGGAATGAACTGTTCCGCACCCAGGGTTCAGATTATCCCGAGCCCACGCTGGTATTGTTCCGCAATACCGTTCAATCCGGCTGCGGCTACGCAAGCGCACAATCAGGCCCGTTCTATTGTCCCGGCGATCAGCAATTGTATATCGACCTTTCCTTTTACCAGGATTTACAAGACCGCTTCCAGGCGCCCGGAGATTTTGCAATGGCCTATGTGGTAGCGCACGAAGTAGGCCACCACATACAAACCGTTAACGGCACTTCGCGCAAGATGGCGCAACTGCGCCAGCAGGTAAGCCCGGAAGAGTATAATAAATATTCGGTGATGATGGAATTACAGGCCGATTTCCTGGCGGGCGTGTGGGCCCACCACGCACAACGGCTAAAAAACGTATTAGAACAGGGCGATATCCAGGAAGCGCTGAACGCAGCGCAGGCCATTGGCGACGACCGGCTGCAAAAACAATCACAGGGCTACGTGGTGCCGGAATCCTTTACGCATGGAACCTCGCAGCAAAGGATGTATTGGTTTAAGAAGGGCTACCAGACCGGCGACATTCGCCAGGGCGATACGTTTAGCGATCCGTCTTTGCAGTAGCAATGTCGCCGAACTTGTCCTCGTCCGCTTACCACCATCACCCAATTACACCGCCGAATTATACCGTGCATGAAACTCATCAGGCTTACCTTATGGTTTCAATCGATATACTACTTGCTTACGGCTATCTGGCCATTAGTGGATATCGATAGTTTCATGCGGGTAACCGGGCCCAAGACCGATGTGTGGCTGGTAAAAACAGTGAGCGTGCTGCTCATTCCCATTTCACTTTCCTTTATCACCCACCTGGTCCTGCGTATCAATACCTGGCCCGCGGCCATCATGGCCATAACCTGTTGCATCGGCCTTGCCTGCATTGACTTTTATTATGCGTTGCGCGATGTGATCAGCAATATTTACATGGCCGATGGCGCAGTGCAGCTACTGCTGCTAGCGATCTGGATTTACATCGTCCTATTTAAAAAGCATGAGCTGAATCCTTCCACTAACTAACCCAAGCCCCACATCTATGTAAAAATCCGACAGCATTAACCTACATTAACTCCATTCATGACATCCTGCAGCAACCTGTAAATAACCGGTACGAAGTGATTCGTTTTTTCCAAAATTTTGACCCAAACCGTTCAATACATGAAAAAAATATTGTTGCTGATGGCCGGCCTGGTGTGCATGATGGAGCTGGCGGCCCAACAAACACCCGTACGCGGAAAGCTTACCGTAACCATTTCGAATGAACAGGGTATAGCCATGGAAAACGTTACTGTTCAACTGTTGCGAAGCAAGGATTCCGCGCTGGTGAAAGCCGCTATATCCGACAAATCAGGGCTGGCCGAATTTGAGAACATCCGTTTCGGATCGTATATCCTCAAAGCCACCATGGTCAACCATGTTACCAAATTCTCCGATGCGTTCAACCTTAGCGCCGAACAACCTGATATCAAGCTGCCCGCGCTTTCCTTACAAAAGAAATCGGGCGATATGCAGGAAGTAGTGGTGTCGGCGCGCAAGCCTTTCATTCAAAAGCTTACAGACCGCATCGTGGTGAATGTAGACAACAGCATCGTAAACGTGGGCAGCTCGGCCTTCGACGTGCTGGAGCGCTCGCCGGGCATCCAGATCGATCCGAACGACAACATCATCCTGCGCGGCAGGCAGGGCGTAATTATTATGATCGATGGAAAGATCACGCCCATGACAGGCGCCGACCTGGTAAACATGCTGCGCGGACTTCCATCCAACAGCATCGAGAGCATTCACATCATTACCAATCCATCCGCCAAATACGATGCGGCAGGTAATTCCGGTATCATAGATATCAGGATGAAAAAAGACCAACGCCTCGGCACCAATGGAACGCTTACCACGGGTTATGGCCAGGGTGTTTATCCTAAAGCCAATGCGGGCATCACTTTCAACCACCGCAATAAAAAGGTGAACATTTTCGGCAATTACAACTACAGCTACCGCAAAGGATTGAACCACCTGCTGCTCGACCGGAACTTTTTTAACAACGGCGTGTTCAATGGAGCAGACCAAAAAGACAACTACACCACGTTTCCCTTTAACTCGCACGCTACCAGATTGGGCATGGATTATTTTCCTTCTAAAAAAACGATCATCGGTTTTGTAGTGAACGGGAACTTTAACCACTTTACGCGCCACAACGATAATAATTCAGTGGTCATCAATTCGCAGAAGCAACGCGCATCTACCTTTAAAACCAATGCCAACAACAACGATCATTTCAGGAACATAGTGGCCAACATCAACCTGAAACATACTTTCGACAGCACCGGCAGGGAAATTACCGCCGACGTTGACTACGGCGTATACAGGTCAAACTCGCTTTCGAGGATCGCTACCCAATATTTCAACCTCGATGGCAGCATGCAGTTCCCAGATTATATTCTCGATGGGGACCAGGATGGAAAGCTTACATTAAAAACTGCAAAAGCCGATTACGTAAACCCGCTGGGCAAGGGCGCAAAGTTCGAAGCAGGCTTCAAGACCAGCTTCGTATCGTCTGACAACGATGCAAAATTCTGGGACATGAGCAGCGGCACGCCGCAAAACGACGTGAACAAGACCAACCGTTTCTTTTACGAAGAAAGCAACAATGCGGGTTACCTCAACTTCAGCAAGGAATTCAAGAAATTCAGTGTGCAGGTTGGCTTGCGCGGCGAGAACACACAGGTGAAAACGCACCAGGTGAACGGCGATATCCGTTGGGACAGCAGCTACTTCCAATTGTTCCCCAGTGCTTATTTCAATTATAAAATAAAAGAAGAAAAGACACTGGGCGTGTCCGTTAGCCGCCGCATCGACAGGCCGGGTTATTCGCAGTTGAATCCCTTCCTGTTCCTGATAGATGTAACAACATATGCAACCGGCAGTCCCGGCTTATTGCCGCAATTGACCTGGTCGTATGAAATGAGTTATACTGTAAAGAGCTTGAGCTTTACCCTGGGTTACAGCCATACAAAAGACAACCAGAACACCGTTATCGCACGGTTCAAAGACGTGTTCCCCAATATTGCATCCGATGATAATGTAACTGTGCAGATCCCTGTCAATCTCGAATCATCGGACTATGTAGGGCTAAGCATTTCGGCGCCGGTGCGCATTACCAAATGGTGGAACATGATCAACAATGCGGATATTTATTACAATCATTTCAATGGTAATCTGGCGGGTACTCCGTTGAACAACGGAACGGCTGCGGCCAGCATGCGCACCAACAACAGCTTTAGCTTTAAAAAAGGATGGAGCGCCGAGCTGAACGCCAACTACAGCACCGGCGGCCGCAGCGGTTACATGGTGTTTGAGCCGCAATGGGGATTAGCGGCGGGCGTGCAAAAATCGGTAATGAAGAATAAAGGAACTATCCGTTTCAATGTAACAGATATCTTCTGGACCAACCTGCCCAAGGCCACCATTACATACCAGGACCGCTATATCGAGTACTGGCATGCATTCCGCGAAACAAGGGTAGCCAACCTTAGCTTTATTTACCGCTTCGGTAACAGCAAAGTGCAGGCTGCAAGAAGAAGGGCCACCGGTTCCGAGGAAGAGCGGCAAAGGGCTGGGAATTAAATGTACTCTATAGTTAGTGCATGTGTTTTGGGTCATTGAGTCATTAGGTCATTAAGTCATTGAGCCAACAATACACTCCTTTAATGACCTAATGACCTTATGACTTCATGACCTTATCAACCCGTCATTTTACTTGCCTGCTCCGCCATGAACTTGCTGATGTCCCTGATCTTCCCACCACCAAGAAATCTTTTCAGGTGTTTGAAAAAATGGCTGTAATCATAATACCCATAGATCGAATAGTGAAAGGTCTCGGGCGATGAGGCCAAATGGGCCGCCGCCTTCCTGATGCGCATGATCTGCAGGCAAGCCTTGCTGCTGATACCGGTAGTAGTTTCGAAATAACGTTGCAGTGTACGCGTAGAAATTTTATACAGTCCCGCAAGGCCCTCCACCGGCGTGGTAAAATCATTTTGCTGGAAACAATGGTCGAGTATCTCCCGCACTACCTGCACCGCGTGAAGGGATGCGGAATATTTTTCAACGATGGATTGATAATACCCGGCCATTATATTTACACGCTGCTCAAAAGAACCTGCCTGCTTTACCTGGTCGATGATCTTACGGTCTAACAGGTAACTTAACGGATAAATGTATTCCCTGTACTCTGAGAAATCAACCTTCTTTTCAAACACGATGGGTGAGATCCTGAACTTGATGCCGAATATTTTATTACCTGGCTGATGATGGCACTCCAGGCTGGTATGCCGGGGCAAAAATCCATCCCCCTTCATCTCGAAGCTTTTCTTGTCCAATTGCATCACGAAGGGCGTTCCGAGGTTGATTAAAAAAGTGTAGCCGATGTTTGGGAACAGCACGTCTGAAAATCCCTTTGGATGCAGCTTCCATAGCTCATCAAAATCCGTTTCCCAGAAAAAATCGATAAAGTGCGAGAGCGAGGCCGGCGGCGGCACGCGGTGGTAACGGTGCTGGAAATGTTCATTATGAAAAAATTCTATATGCTGCACGGAACCAAAGCTAAGAAATGTTGTAAGTCATAAATTGAACTGTGGCTGAAAACCACGGTTTGTCACCCTTATATACGTGTTTTTTTCCCTTTAAGCTGTGGGAAAAATCCCTATACCGGTAAATCAAACAGGCATACATTTGACATTCCCGCTAACCGGCGCTAAATGTGAGCGAGGATTGTCCTGCATGAGCCATTTCGATTCCAATAACACCAATTTTCAAAAAGCCGTTGCCTTTGTTAACCAAACCAACCGGCATCTGTTCCTGACCGGCAAAGCGGGCACGGGCAAGACCACTTTCCTGAAATACATCCGCGACAATTGTTTCAAAAAAACGGCCATCGTTGCTCCTACCGGTGTGGCGGCCATCAATGCGGGAGGCGTTACCCTGCATTCCTTCTTTCAATTGCCCATGGGCACTTACCTCCCCACTACGCAGCAACCCGTGGATTCCTTCGATGGCAGGATCAATAACCAGCACACCCTGTTCAAGAACCTGCGCCTCAATGCGGCCAAAAGAGAATTGCTGCGCGAGCTGGACCTGCTCATCATCGATGAGGTATCCATGGTGCGGGCCGACATGTTGGACGCGGTCGATATCATTCTAAGGAACATCCGGCGGCAACCTGCGCAACCATTCGGCGGCGTACAGGTATTGTATATCGGGGACCTTTACCAGTTACCTCCCGTGACCCGGCAAGACGAATGGGAATTGATGCAACAGTTTTATAAAAGTCCCTTCTTCTTCGATGCGCTGGTGCTCCGCGAAGCCCCGCCAGTGTACATCGAATTAAAAAAAATATACCGGCAAAGCGACCAGGAGTTCATCAATATCCTGAACAACATCCGCAATAACCGCTGTACAGATAACGACCTTGAACGGCTGCACGAACACTATCAACCCGATTTTGTTCCTCCCGCGCATGAAAATTATATTACGCTCACTTCGCACAACGATAAGGCCGATGCCATCAACAAGCAGGAGCTGGATAAACTATCCGACAAACTGTACACCTTTACCGCTACCATCACCGGCGAATTCAACGAACGTTCTTACCCCGCGGAAGAGGAGCTTCACCTGAAGGCAGGCGCCCAGGTCATGTTCATCAAAAACGATAAGGGAGAAAACCGCCGCTATTTCAATGGCAAGATCGGCATCATCGATGCCATTGATAAAAACCGGATCATGATAGCTTTTCCCGGCGAGCCGGGATTGCTGGAGTTGGAACAGGAAAAATGGCAAAACATCCGGTACAGGTACAACAACGAAAAAGACAAGTTTGAAGAAGAAGAGCTGGGCACGTTTACGCAATATCCCATCAGGCTTGCATGGGCTATTACCATACACAAAAGCCAGGGCCTCACGTTCGACAAAGCCATTATAGATGCGGGGGCATCGTTTGCAGCGGGACAAGTGTACGTTGCGCTTAGCCGCCTTACCGGCCTGGAAGGACTGGTGCTGCGTTCCCGAATAAAGCCGGGCTCCATCCGGACCGATGAGCGCGTACTGCAATTTGTACAGAACGAATTTTCCGAAAGCGTGTTGCAGGAAATGCTGGAGCAGGAGCAACAAACATTCATTCACCAGTCGCTGCTGAAGAGATTTGACTGGACAAAGCTTGCATCCGCAACGGAACAGCATATAGACAGTTTCGACGACAAGCAGTTGGTGAACAAACATGTTTGCATCGGCGTGGCCGGCGTGTTGGTACGCGCGGCCAACAGCCAACACGAGACTGCGCGCAAATTTTTACGGCAGCTCGAACGTTTGTTGGCCGAAGTGGAAACCGATGGATACCTGAAATTGCACGAAAGGGTAACGGCGGCCGTTGCATATTTTACCAAAGAGATCGATGAAGGATTGCTTATGCCTTTGCAACAACACATAAAAGAAATACGTAACTGGCCGAAGATAAAAAAATACCTGTCCGAGCTAAATGAGCTACAACTACTGGTGGAACGGCAGCGGCAGCATTTGCAACACGCGGCAGAAATGACTGAAGCCATGCAGCATTTGGAAAACAGGGAGCAACTGTTGCAATTGGCGGAGACCGTTCAAAAACCACTGGAACAGGACGGTCCGCAGGAAGAAATACCTGGTCCTGCTAAAAAAAGCAAAGCGCAAAAGGGCGATAGCCAGCGAGTAACCTTACAAATGTATAAGGAGGGAAAGACCATTGCAGAAATCGCGGGCGAACGCAGTCTAGCCATCGGGACCGTTGAAGCACACCTCGCTAATTTTATTCCTACAGGCGAAGTTGACGCGTTGATGCTGATAAGCCAGGAAAAATTGGACAAGATCGTGGACTTGCTGAGGTCGCAACCGGAGTTGACCGGGTGGGCCATCAGGCAGTCGTTGGGAGAAGATATTTCTTATTCGGACATAAGAGTATCGGTAAAATATATGGAGAAAGAACGGGAATTAGGAGAGAAGGAGTACAAGGAGGTGGGTTGATACCCGCTGCCAACACGGCATACGAATTGCGCTCTCTTCATTATGTTGTTGAACTCCCGTAAGGGTAAGGAAGCCAAAAAATACGTGGAGCGCAAACTGCTTAGGCGCTTACGCATATTCTTTGTCGTGTTTATCCTGTTGATGGGCGTTATAATTTACGAGATCGTGTATCAGCACCTGGAGGCAGCGGCTTGCGTGGGCGCCATGATGATGGGCATGCTCGTGGGAGCGGTTTTTGTAAGGCGCAAACGAATTTATTGGGAAGAAGAAACTTCGCAGGTAATAGCCCGGATGGATAAAATAGGCATCGCGTTGCTGGTGGTGTATATTTTGTTTGCTGTTGCCCGGCATTGGTTCCTGCATCAATGGCTTACGGGCAACAGGCTTACCGCATTCAGTTTTTCATTGGCAGCGGGAGCCATGTTAGGAAGGTTGCTGAGCATTCGCTCGCAGATAAGACAGATTCTAAAGGAGCGGAGTATTATTTAGGATCCGTTCCATTTAAGTGTTATTCGTTCGGCCAGTGACCAGTGATCTTTTGCTATCCAACTGTAATCCGGGATGCTTTCGGATCCAGCATAGTGTCTTTGCTTCCCCCTTGAATTATTATTGACCACTGACTTAAGACGAAATTGCCCCCATGTAGTGGCACACAATTAGCAGCATTCCCTGTAAAACGTTTATGAACGATAAAAATCAATCCCCGGAACAAGACCGCCACCTGCAGGCCCCGGGCGAAGCCAATAGAGACAAGCACATCAATTTCCTGGCCATTGAATCCGGCGACCCGGACCCTTCCACGGAAGATGATTCAAAACTGCACCTCACAGACGATAGCACGTTGCAAACCCATGAAGAAAAAGAACAGGACAACCGCGTAGACCCCCGCCAGGACCGTAACATCAGCGTATCGGAAGACGACTTGCGCGATGCCGGGGCAGGGCGCCTCACCGGCCGCGAGCCCCGCAACGATGAGGAGGAAAGCCGCAACGGCTAAGCCATTTTCCCGGTGGCCGCCTGGTAATGTAGTACCGGATTACTGAAATGGCATCTTAACAGGATGCACTAAAACTGTCTTATCGCTACCCCTGTATGCGCATATTATGGAAGTACCTCAGGCCGCAACGCTGGCTGGTGTTGGTATCGCTATTGCTGGCGGGCATCAGCCAGGTGTTGTCGCTCATTGATCCCATCATCTTCGGAAAGATCATAGACGATTACGCCAACAACCGCGGTACCCGCACTCCGGAACAATTAACGCAAGGGGTATTGTACTGGCTGTTCATCGCCATTGCCGTTGCCATGCTCGCACGCGTGGCCAAGGCATTCCAGGATTATACCGTGCGGCTGGCGGTACAGAAGTTCGGCATGCAGATCTTCAACGACGGGCTTAAGCAAACACTCCGCCTGTCGTTCACCGAATTCGAAGAGCAGCGCAGCGGCGAAACCATGTCCATTCTCCAAAAAGTAAGGAACGATACCGAGCGCTTCATCAATGCCTTTATCAATATATTATTCTCTTCGGTGGTGGGCATCAGCTTCCTGATATGGTATGCCATCACCAGGCATTGGGCGCTTATACCGGTATTCATCGTGGGCATATTGGTGCTGGGCGGCCTTACAGGATTGCTGAGCAAAAAGATCAAGACCTTGCAAAGGTCCATCAACAAAGAAACCAACCGCATGTCCGGGCTCATTACCGAATCGCTGCGCAACGTAGAGCTCGTGCGAAGCCTGGGACTTACTTTTCCGGAGATACGAAGACTAAGAGAGCATACTCAGCGCATCTTTCAACTCGAAATGCAAAAAACAAAAAAAGTCCGCACGCTTAGTTTTTTGCAAGGCTCGATGATCAACCTTCTAAGGCAATCCATCCTTTTCATTTTGCTATGGCTCATTTTCCGCGACGTACTCACTACCGGTCAACTTATCAGCATGCAATTTATTTCCACCACCATATTCGGGCCGCTGCAGGACATCGGCAACATCATTCTCTCCTATCGCGAAGCAGAAGCATCCCTGAATAATTTCGAACACCTCATGCAAAAACCGGTAGAGCAAAGACCTGATAATCCCGTTGAGCTAAACCTGTTGGACAATCTGCGGTTTAAGGACGTGGTATTCCGTCACAAGACTGCGCTGCACAATGCGCTGGACGGCATTTCATTCAGCGCAAAAACAGGCGATACCATCGCATTTGCGGGGCCATCGGGATCCGGTAAGTCCACCCTGGTGAAATTATTGGTAGGACTGTACAAGCCCTTGTCTGGAAATATTTATTTCAATGATATTCCAGCTCCCATGATCCGTTACAACGAGCTCAGGCGGCAGATAGGATTTGTTACGCAGGATACGCAATTGTTCGCGGGCACCATCCGCGAAAACCTGTTGTTTGTAAAACCCGAGGCCACAGAAGCTGAAATGTATGAGGCGCTGGAAAAAGCGGCCTGCACCAATTTGTTGCACAGGTCAGGCAAGGGATTAGACACCGTGTTGGGCGAGGGCGGTTTAAAATTATCTGGCGGCGAAAAACAACGCATTTCCATAGCAAGGGCGCTTTTACGGCACCCAAGGCTGTTGATATTTGATGAGGCCACTTCGGCGCTCGATTCCTTGACTGAGGAAGAAATTACCGACACCATCCGCAGCATTTCCGCCCAACGGGAACAAATTACCATCCTGATTGCCCACCGGCTGTCGACCATTATGCACGCCGACAGGATCTATGTACTGGAAAAAGGGCGTATTGCTGAGTGCGGTATGCACGAAGATCTGCTAACGCTCAAAGGTTTATATTACGCCATGTGGAGGCAGCAAATTGGGGAACGTGAATCTGGCACAAGATTTTTACTACCAAACGGCAAACTGTAATGTCATCCCATACAGCTTTCGCTGGCAAGGGAATTGTTCATTAACTATTAAAATACGCTTTTATGAAAAGTAAGATCATGATGTTGTGTGCTGGTTTGTCCTTTGGCGTGCTTGCGTGTAATGACGCATCAACCGGCAGCGAGGCAAATAAGGATTCAGCAGCCACAACAACGACAACTACAGCAGCAGCAGACAACACGCGGGTGGACGTAGATGTGCCCGCTGCTACAAGAACATCCTTCGAACAAAAGTATCCTAACGCATCGAACGTTAGATGGGAACGCTACAAACCTGAGGATAGAACAAACATGGACGCAACAGATTGGAATTATGGCCTGGATACAAATGACTACGTAGTGATGTTTAACTGGGATAATGCAGACTATTATGCATGGTACGACGACGGTAACTGGATCAGGGCTTCAACACCCATGAAAGACCATTCCAAGCTTCCGGCACCGGTTAATAATACCATCCGTAACCAGTTTGCCGGATATGAAATTGTAGAAGTGGATAAGGAAAACGATAAAGACCGCACAGTATACGAGATAGAACTTAAGAAAGGCGATGAAGACAAGATGAAATTAACGATTGCAGAAGACGGTACCGTGATGAAGAAGAAAGGAAAAGTAGACGGCGAGAAAGTAAAAGAAAAAGTGGACCAGAAATAAGATTGGCTTTAACCAATAGCAACAACAATGGCAAGCTCATGAAATTTTCATGAGCTTTTTTTTATTACAGATTAAAAGGAATTAAAGGATTTCACAGATAGTTCTTAAGATCGGCGCAAGCCCGATCAATGTGTGAAATCCTTTAATCTTTCAAAAAAATCTGTCCTATTTTTTTTAAGCTGTTACGTATTACGGATACGCTCACACAAAATTCACTTTCAAAAATTCAAAGGCGTTTTTGAAGAACAGGCCTTCCAGCAGCTCGTCCACATCTACTTCTCCTTTGGCGATGCCTGTGCCGTTCCAGAACCTGTTTTCTTCCATGATATCTTTCAGTTGCCGTTTGAATTGGTCGTACGTCATAGCAGTTTCGCAACAATCGATGGCGTTGATCAACCCATCGAAATCGGAGCCGATGCACACGCGTTTAGCAGCTTCGTTTAGGATGCCTGCTTCTTTCCCAACCCTTAATATATGTATCACCTGGTTCAGGAAATAGCGTGCGTGCGAGTCGTGCGTGGCAAAATTGTGATCTTCGGCTTCCGAACCACGCAGCACCTTATCAAAATCACCATCGAACACTTCCAGCGCCGCTGGATTCATGGGACCGAAGAATGTTGCCGCATCTGCCTCTGAAATATACTCCACTTCAGAAGGAAATACATCTATCCCGTGCGCCACCGATTCGGCGGGATAGCCAACAATGCGCTGGTCCAGCGAAATGCCTATCAGGCCTTTCGAATCTAATATCTTGATAATGTCCTCGTCGTACAGGTTGATGCTGCTTACATTAAAAGCGCTCACCAGCCGGTCGCCATTGGGCGCTTTTACATGCCCCTTGGGTTTTAGATGCTCCACTTCCCACACTGCTACCTGATCGGGCGGATTGCGCACCGATACAACCACCCGCTTCGGCCTGGAACGCAGGAAGTTTAAACGCTCGTCCATCCTGCAACCAGCAATTCCCGCATGCGTGCAAATGATCGGCTGGGTTAGTTGATTGATGTCGCGGAATGCATACAAGGCCGTGCGGGTACTGAACGCCATGTGCTTGATATCTACCAGTATTTTTTTATCGTGCAATAATTTAACGATGTTCTTGCCGAGCGCAGTAAGTCCGGTGACCTCAGGAAAGAACAGGCTGTCGCTGATGAATTGCAATCCCGAGGCATGGGCGCCAAAAGGCAGGTGCTGCAAATGCGTAATGTTAGCAGCGAATATCCTTACATTCCTGTCCGAATATCGTTGAATGAAATCATTCAGGTTGTTTACGATATCGTTCTCTACGTTGGCACTGAACACATCATTGGCAAATGAATGCATGCCTTCTACGATGGCCACGCCGTGAATGGTGTTCAAATTATTTTCCTCGTATTCATCGATGGATTTGATAAACTTGAAATTCGAGCCGGCGGGCACCATGTCATCTCCAGCGCCCGGTGTGGGATGGTTAAGCAGGATCTCTACATTGTCTTTCGTTAATTTATAGTAATTATCGCCGCGGCTAATGATGGTGAGCTTACCAGGGTCCAGCACATTGATATCGCCGGCAGCCGCAATTTTTTTCTGCAGCACGCCTACTCCCATTTGTTTTTCGGTGGCGTACAGCACGGTGCCCACAAGGTTTACTTTGCCGGTAACCAGTTGCCCAAGGCTGCTTTGCGAATTGAGCGCTTTATTAAAGAGTTTGTTGATCCCAACGCTGCTGCCGAGAATTGTCAACTCCGCTTTTATCGATTTCCAGGGTGTAGGTTCCTGTCCGGCGGGTGCAAGCAATGGTTTAAAACCGGGGTGGCAGTGAAAGTCAAAGAACGGCATACAAAAAGTTTTGAGGTTAGTTTGTGGGGCGCTTTTCCATATAAAGGTGCGTGTGCCTGCTTTAAAAAACAAGGGTGTAAATACTGATTCTGTACGGGTAATTTCGGGACACTATAACGTATGGTGTGCATTAACCTGCCAATGTCTGGGCGGACAAGGCCTAAGCCGTGCTCGCGTACCACGCGCGTGTATAACTCCCCTGTTTTACAGAACTATTATTTTAGCATTGATTTTGTATAATCAATGATATGAAAAACATATTTCTAATTATACCGCTTGCCATTGCCGCGATATTTGTTGGCGCCTGCAATGGGAATGCCGGCAAAAACAGCCTCTCCGACAGCCTGGGCAATACAATTACCGACAGCGCGGGCCGCTACGATACCATGAGCTATGAGCGCATGCAAACCAAAACCGGTAATACCGATACTGCCGGCGGCGGCCAGGCCCGCAAAAACGACACGGCCCACTATGAACGCATGCCGCAAAAAAGCGATTCGCTCCAAAAAAATAACCGCTAAAAACGGTTACAACTTGTCAATTTTTCGATCGCCATGCTTTTCTATTTTGCCCCTGACAAAGCGTAACTTGCAGCCATGCAAGATTATCTGAGCGGATTGAATGAACCGCAACGTGAGGCCGTACTATATACCGATGGTCCTTTAATGATCGTGGCCGGGGCGGGTAGCGGCAAAACCAAGGTGCTTACCACCCGCATCGCCCACCTGATGGCAAAAGGAGTGGATGCTTTTAATATACTGGCGCTGACCTTTACCAACAAGGCCGCTGCTGAAATGAAGGAGCGTGTAGAAAAGATCCTCGGCAATTCCGAAGCCCGCAATTTATACATCGGCACCTTTCACTCGGTTTTTGCCAGGGTGCTGCGTGCCGAAGCTCCCAAACTGGGCTATCCCAACAATTTCACCATTTATGATACGGACGATGCCAAAAGCGTGGTAAAGTCCGTGGTCAACGAAATGAACCTGGACGATAAGCACTATAAGCCCAATACAGTGCTTAACCGCATCAGCGGGGCCAAAAATGCCCTGGTAGGTCCCGAAGAATATGCCACCGATTACTATATACAGCAGGAAGACATGCGCGCCAACCGGCCGGCCCTTGCCCAGATCTATGCGGCTTATGTAAAGCGCTGCTTCAAGAACGGTGCGATGGATTTTGACGACCTGCTGTTCAACATGCACAAATTGCTGACGATTTATCCCGAGACCCTGCACAAATACCAGCATAAGTTCAGATATATATTGATAGACGAGTACCAGGATACCAACCCCGTACAGTATGAAATTGTCAAGCTACTGGGAGCCGTGCACGAAAACGTGTGCGTGGTGGGCGATGACGCGCAAAGTATTTACAGCTTCCGCGGCGCCACCATTCAAAACATCCTGCAGTTCCAGAAAGATTATGAGGACGTAAAAGTGGTGAAGCTGGAGCAGAACTACCGCAGCACCCAAAGCATATTAAACGTAGCCAATGAAGTGATCAAGCACAACAAAGGGCAAATACCCAAAGTGCTGTGGACCGATAACCAGCAAGGCGAGAAAATAAGGCTGGTGCGCACCATGACAGACAACGACGAAGGAAAATACGTAGCAGATACCATTAAAGAACAAAAGCTGCGCAACCATTTTCTAAATAAAGAGTTTGCAATACTATACCGCACCAATGCACAAAGCCGCGCTTTTGAAGAAAACCTGCGGCGCATGAACATCGCGTACACTATTTACGGCGGCATCAGCTTTTACCAGCGCAAAGAGATCAAGGACTTCCTGGCTTACATGCGCCTCACCGTTAACACCAACGACGAAGAGGCGCTGAAGCGCATTATCAATTATCCCGCCCGCGGCATTGGAAAAACCACCATCGACAAGGCCATTATGTACGCAAATGAAAAGGACATACCGATGTGGCAGGTGTTGGAAAACGCGACCGCGTTCGGCTTTAAATCGGGCACGCTGGAGGCCATTGAAGGATTTGCCACCATGATCAGGAGCTTCCGCAGCATGCTGCAAACGAAAAATGCGTACGAAGTAGCCATCCACATCGGCAAGCAAACCAATATTGTAAAAGAACTGTTCAACGATAAAACAACGGAAGGCGTTGCGCGCTACGAGAACATCCAGGAATTGCTGAACTCTATTAAGGAGTTTACCGAAACGCCCATGAACGAGGAAAGTGGCGAGGTGGGCGATAAGCGGTT
Source organism: Chitinophagaceae bacterium (assembly GCA_035628135.1). Classification (GTDB taxonomy): domain Bacteria; phylum Bacteroidota; class Bacteroidia; order Chitinophagales; family Chitinophagaceae; genus DASPKM01. The sequence continues at coordinate 574,247 of DASPKM010000010.1, forward strand.
GGGCGCCTACCTGCAACAGATCAGCCTACTGACCGATGCCGACGAAAAAGATCCCAATGCCGATACCGTGAAGCTGATGACCATTCACGCGGCCAAGGGTTTGGAATTTCCCGTGGTGTTCGTATGCGGGTTGGAAGAAATGTTGTTCCCTAACGGCATCAGCGTTAATACCCGAGAAGAGCTGGAAGAAGAAAGAAGGTTGTTTTACGTGGCCATTACCAGGGCAAAGCAAAGCTTGTGGCTTAGCTATGCCAATACCCGCTACCGTTTTGGCAACCTGGTGCAGAACGATCCCAGTCGCTTCATCGATGAGCTGCCCCCCCAATACATAGATAAGAGCTTTGCGGGCGGTGGTGTGCGCAACCAGGGCGCTGCCTGGGGCAGCGCTTTCGAGCGGATGACGCGGGGGTTTGGCGGCGGAAACTGGGGCGCGGGAGATCGCCAGGCGAAAAGTGCATCCGAGTCAAGGTCTTCAGAAGATTCAAAGCCATCATACCTGCCTTACGCGCCCAAAGCAAAACCGGTGGAACATGTTCCTACTCCTGATTTTGTTCCCAGCGATATTTCAGGGTTGCAGGAAGGCAATAAGGTAGAGCACCAGAAGTTCGGATTTGGATTGGTGACCAGGCTGGAAGGCAGCGCGCACAACCCGGTAGCCACCATCAAATTCGAGCACAATGGCGAAAAGAAGATCATGCTGAATTATGCGAAGCTGCGGATAGTGGAGTAGGGAAGCTTATTATTAATTATTCATTAATGATTATATTATTAGCGGCGCATGAATAATTAATAATAAATAATCAATAATTTCCAAGGTACCGCTTGGCAAGCTCCCGCACATCGGGAAAAAAACTATCATAACATTCCCGCAATGCATCATAATGCTGTACGAATAGCTCCTGCGCGGGCCTTGCATCATTAATATATGTAGCCCTTCTCACCAATCCTTCAAGGCTCCTGAATATGCCCTGGTTCAACCGGTAGTTGTATAACCAGTCGTGCAATTGCATATAATAAAATACCGTTCCGAAATTTTCAGGAAAAACATTTTCAAATTGTTTCAACTGTGTATACGTGTTGGCGGCGAATGTGCGAAGGGTGTCGCCGGGAAACACTGTGGCATCATTGGCAAGAAAATGATCGTATATAATATCTGTAATAGGAGAAGCATATAATCTATATATAGGCCTGAAAAACTCTTTTGCAGCGGCGGTGGCGCTGTGTTGGTCGGTATATTCATCGATGGCGCGGTGCAGCGCGATGCCTTCCTGGATGCGCTGAGGGAAGTTGTAGCGCTTTTTCCCCTTGATGAAATCGCTGAAAATATTTCCAGCGAGTATTTCAGGCTCTCCGAATGATAAATATGCGTGCGCCAGGTAGTTCATATTGATGTGACATATACCACAAACCGGGTATGCAGTATCACACAAACATGTGATATGCAATTTTTTGCTGCGGGTTAAATATACGATGGCTTCAACCACATTTCCATTTTAACCCTAACTTAACGCGATTTAGTATTTCATTAAGAAACATTTGCAAATGCAGTCCTGGCAAGGGTTTCAGCCGATTAATCCGCATTATTCCCGCATATTTTCAACAACAGCATTAACGGAGATTAACGTACGAAGCCACATATACCAATTTGCTTGACTTGGCTTGTAACACGAACTACATTTGTGTCGTCTTAGTTATGCAAACAAGCAGTATAGTCATCAAAAACCTAAAAAACAATTTCAAGATGAAAAAGATACTTTTAACAGCCGCGGTAACAGTCCTGGTGGGATTAACTTCTTTCGCTGCGGATAAAAAGATCAATCAAAGAGTATTAGCGGCGTTCGAAAAAGAATTTGCCACAGCAACCAATGTATCCTGGGAAGTTCTGAAGCACGAGGACATTTATCACGCCAGCTTCGTGTATGCAAACGAGGTAATGGAAGCTTACTACAACACCGAGGGTGAACTGATCGCAGCAGCGCGTCACCTGTCAGCAGAGAGGCTGCCCTTACTGGTAAACAAAAGCATCAGGGAGAACTTTGGTAAGTACCAGTTCAAGACCGCAACAGAATACATGAGCGCAGATGCTACCAGCTATATCATTACACTGGAAAACCAAAAAGCAATCATCGTGGCGCGTATATATACCAACGGTAGCGCCGAGGTATTGAAAAAGACAAAAAAATCCTAAAGCCCGGGAAAGCTTTATTTCCCTGTAACCTTTTCAAAATCCGGTCGTCCTATTCTCAAACAAGTAAACAAGTAAAAATTTAACCCGCCTGCGAAGGCAATAAAAAAATCAAACATGAAAAAGAGGATCTTAATGTGGTTGTTGCTGGTTACGATTAGTACCGGCTCGGCCTTAGCAAACGAAGAAACGGTAAGCCAACAAGTACTGAACGCATTTAAAAAAGAGTTTGTAGATGCCAAAGATGTTAACTGGCAGAGCACGAAGGAATATGTAAAGGCTACTTTCAGCCTGAACGATCAGGTAATGTTCGCATACTACAGCCAGGAAGGCGAGTTGCTGGCCATCACCCGCAACATCTCTTCCGAGAAACTGCCCATCAGCTTGCTCACCAGCCTGAAGAAAAACTACAATGGATACTGGATCACCGATCTGTTTGAAATGGTAGCCGACGGCACAGGTACGTACTACATCACCTTGGAAAATGCCGATTTGGAACTGGTATTGAAATCTGATGAGTTTGGCTCATGGGAAGTATACAGGAAAACAAAAAGAGCATAGCATAAGTTTAGTTTTCTCAAGTTGGTTTTAGTTGGAATGAACCCCTGCCTTTGCAGGGGTTTTTTATTACCTGCCCCTAAGGAACAGGGTCAATTATTATACCTTTGCCGCATCAAAAAAAAATCTTGTCATGGCAAAAGGACCCGTATCGAAATTCATTGAGCATCATTATCGCCATTTTAATGCGGCCGCCCTGGTAGATGCCGCAAAAGCCTATGAAACCCACCTGGCCGAAGGTGGAAAAATGATGGTAACGCTTGCAGGAGCCATGAGCACCGCCGAGCTGGGGGTGTCTTTGGCCGAAATGATACGCCAGGATAAAGTGCAGATCATCAGTTGTACCGGCGCCAACCTCGAGGAAGACATCATGAACCTGGTGGCGCATTCTCATTATAAAAGAATTCCCAACTGGCGCGACCTTACGCCGCAAGACGAATGGGAATTGCTGGAAAAAGGCATGAACCGCGTAACGGACACCTGTATTCCCGAAGAAGAAGCATTCAGGAAAATCCAGCGGCATATTCATAAGATCTGGAAAGAAGCCGACGAAAAAGGCGAAAGTTATTTCCCGCATGAATACATGTACAAGCTCTTGCTGAGCGGCGTCATGAAGGCCGATTACGAGATCGATCCAAAGGATAGCTGGATGATGGCCGCCGCCGAAAAAAACCTGCCGATCGTAGTGCCGGGTTGGGAGGACAGTACCATGGGCAACATCTTTGCCTCTTACTGCATCAAAGCAGAAATCAAGCCTTCGGCCATGCGAAGCGGGATAGAATACATGACCTGGCTGGCCAATTACTACAAAGAGAATTCATCCGGAAAGGGCATCGGTTTTTTCCAGATCGGCGGAGGCATAGCGGGCGATTTTCCCATTTGCGTGGTGCCGATGATGTATCAAGACCTGGAGATGCATGATATTCCATTCTGGAGCTATTTCTGCCAGATAAGCGATTCCACTACCTCTTATGGTTCTTATTCCGGTGCGCATCCCAATGAAAAGATTACCTGGGGAAAGCTGGACATTCATACGCCCAAGTTCATTATCGAAAGCGATGCTACCATTGTGGCGCCGTTGGTGTTTGCGTGGATTTTGGGATGGTAAGAGCGGCCCGCCGAAAATGGGCAGATGTGTACTGTGCAATGTGCAAATGAAGTTTACGAATGCGGTAGGTATGTTTAAAAAATTAGCCGATGCCTGTTCTTAGCGGGCATCGGCTAATTGATTTATTGATCAGTAGAAATTAACCGTTCCTTCTATCGCGGCGGTCTTCCCTGCGGTCGCGCCTGTTTTCTTTCCTGTCGCGACGGTTTTCTTTCTTATCACGCACGTCTTCTCTTTTATCACGGCGGTCTTCACGTTTGTCCCTTACGTCTTCTCTCCTGTCTCTGCGGTCTTCCAGCTTATCCAGTTTTCCGCCATCGTGTTTAGCATCACGTACGTCTTCACGTTTGTCACGGCGGTCTTCTCTTTTATCGCGGCGATCTTCGCGTCTGTCTCCTACGTCTTCACGGCGGTCGCGGCGGTTCTCGCGCCTGTCGCGCACATCTTCGCGCCTGTCGATCCTGTCTTCGGCTTTATCGCGGCGTGTTTGGGCATTAAGGCTGTTGAATGCTACGGCACTCACCAGCAGGGCTACACTTAAAAAAGTGGTTTTCAGGAAACGGTCGAATTGCATAACTGGGGGTTTTAATTTTTTATAATCAAACAACGAATAATCAGACCCGTTATGTAAGCCTGCGTTTAATGAAGGGGGAAAGAAAAAATACAAAAGCGCTTAACTCTTTGGAAGTCAGGTAGGAAAAAATGCATCGTGGCAGGTTAGCCAGATAATGATTTTCCGAATAGTCCGGATAGTCTAAAAATAGATTGGATATCCGGTCCGGGGCCGTACTAATTATCCAAAAATGGGATGGGGATGCGCTTTACTAACACGCTATCTTACCCACTCTCTTCGCATGCCTTCCGCCTTCGAACGCAGTCTCCAAAAATATTTCCACCATCTGCTTCGCATAATCCAGCGCCACGAACCTGGCAGGAATGCAAATGACATTGGCATTGTTGTGCTGCCTCGCAAGCCTGGCCACATCCGTTTGCCAGCACAATGCGGCACGGATGCCCTGGTGCTTATTGGCCGTCATGCATACGCCGTTGGCACTGCCGCAGACCAATATGCCCAGGCCGGCATCTTCCTGCTCCACTGCATTCGCAACCGGGTGCGCATAATCGGGATAATCCGCCGAGGTGGTGTCGTACACGCCTTTGTCATCAACCTGGTAACCTTTTTCCTGTAACCACTGCGCTATCGCTGTTTTATATTCAAAACCCGCATGATCGCCACCGAGTGCGATGGGTTTCGACAAATCGAATGTTGACATGAGTATTGATTGTAATTACCTGCAAAGTTAAGCACTTGTACCGTTGGCCTGCCAACTACTCCCATTCCTGCCATTTCTTTTGCTCGGCAACATATATGCGTTTGGAAATGAAAATGCTCAGCTCGTATAACAACATAAGCGGAATGCATACCAGCAACTGGCTCATCCAATCGGGCGAAGGGGTAATAATGGCCGCCACGATCAATATCGCAACAATAGCATATTTGCGGTATGTTCTTAAGAACCTCGGGGTTAACAATCCTATCCTTGTGAGCACGTAGGCTACCACCGGCAGTTGAAAAGCAAGGGCGGTGCCCACGGTAATGTTCGTCAGGTTCTCGATATGGTCCGAAATAGTAGGCGTTGTTTCAATAATAGCCTGCGTGCCTAACTGGTAATTGGCCAGGAAGCTAAAGGTAAAAGGCGCCAATATAAAATACCCGAAGGCCGCGCCGGTGAAAAAGAAAAACGAAACAAAGAAGATAGCGCCTTTGGTGCTTTTGAGTTCCTTAGACGTAAGGGCAGGCTTCACAAAACGCCAGACCTCCCAGAAAATATAGGGGAAGGCAAAGATGAACCCTCCCATAAAAGCAATGGTAATGCTGGACATGAACTGCGTGGTATACGAAGTGGCCAGCATCTTAATATTCACGGTTGGCATGCATAGAGCATCACCTGCTCCTAACCAATGGCTGAACCTGCACAGCGCGGTATAGCTCACAAAATCCTTTTGGATAGGACCGAGAATGATCCGGTCGAACACCCAATCTATGTTTATGAAAATGAACACCGCGGCAACCAGCACCGCTATCAGCGATCTCACAATGTGCCATCTCAGCGCCTCCAGGTGATCGATAAAGCTCATCTCTGCCTGGTCTGGGTTGCGGTTCCGGTTAAGTAGTTTGAATAATGCCATTATAGTGCTTCAAGGTAAGAAAGCGGGGGCAAATTTATGGGGTAATTAGCGAATGAGCCAATTAGCGCATGCTAATTGGCTCATTAAGATGATTTGCATTAAACGCCGCTGACCAACGCATTGGCTGACCAGCTTAAGGGTTATTAATCTGCTTTCAACGCTTTTTCAATCAGGAACTGCAGGTTGCTGCGGTGCGCCTTGGTTTCCTCATCGGGCGAAACGGCGGTAGTCAGCGTGGTCCTGATCTTCTTCAGGGTATACAATGCCGCTGCCTTCGCTACCTCGTCGTACGGAGATACCGGCCCCGCCGGGTTCACGATGTTAGCCAGGGTTTTTACATACTGTGTTTGCAGGTACTGCCTGTACACATTCACCTTGCCTGCAAGGTCTGCATTGAATATGCCTTTGGTAAGGTCGCCCATTACTTCGGCTACGCTGTATTGGTTACCATACAGGCGGGTGTTGGTGATACGCTGCAGCGTGGTGGGATGCAGTATATGCGCCAATGCGCTGAAGTTTTGGATGTTCGCATAGTTGCTGGTAAGCTTGATGTCCTCGGTGGATGTAAAGAAGTTGAAGCCACGGCGCTGCAATTGCAGGTAAGGATACACCTGCTCGTCGCCGGCAAAGGCATCGGGAGCAAACATGTATTTGTTCAATACCTCGATGGCCCTTTTTTGAGTGGCCAGCGGCACGGGCGTCATGGGTTTAGCCTGGGTTTGCTGACCTACAAAGCTGCGGTCGATATACACACCGCCCACGTAACGGCTTACAGCGGAGGCCATGTCGAACCGCTGGTTGTTCAGCACATTGAACCTGGAGCGCAATTCAGCATACGACTTACCGGGCTTGCTGTACTTGTCTTTCAGCTTGCCCATGGTGGTTTTGATCAGCTGGAATTTTTGCTCCGCGAATCCAATAGCGTCCGAGCTCATGTCGAATATATTCACCCTTGGGTCGATGGCCTTTCCGGGAGAACGCATATCGTCTGCATCGTTACCGAATGCCAGGTGGGGGTCGGTGCTGCGCGAAAGGATCTTTTCCAATACGGCCTTTTCTTCGCCTTCAGCGCATGGAGTATATCCAAACTCAATGGCCCAGATATCATAAGGGCCGGCCTTGGTAGTATAATAATCGCCTTGCTTCGACCTGTCGAGGGCAATATTGGGAGCGGGATAGTCCATTACGGATCCCATCAAACCAATTTTCCTGGTAATGTCTTTATTGTTCAGTTCAGAAGGCTTCAGCATCTGGCTGGAACGCATGTTATGGTTCAAACCGAGCGTATGGCCCAATTCGTGCATGATAAGATAGTACAGGAAGTGCCTGTGCATTTCCCTGATCTCAGTGTCCGATGCGCCTGCTGCTTCCAACGCAGTCAGGCCCGACATGAACTGCTCACGCAATTCGCCGGAAAGGGCGCACATGTTCTCAACCCCCGGAAGATTGGCGGTGAGCTGTGCGCGGCGCTCGTAAGCGTTGGTGGGGGGACCTCCATACAATTCGTCCAGCAAGGGCGAAGAACTGGCGCTGGCCCACTCGATGACGATATCGCCGGCAATGATCTGTCCTGTTTTGGGATTGATGGAGTGCATGCCGATGGCGCCATAGGGCGGATACGGGGAAGACACCCACTTGATAACATTGTAGCGGATATCGCCGGCATCCCAGTCAGCATCATCGGGTTGTATTTTCATTACAACGGCGTTCTTGAAGCCTGCTTTCTCGAAGGCCTCGTTCCATTTATTACCGGCTTCCATTACAATGGAGCGGTATTCAACCGGCGTGGTGTTCTCGATCCACCAAACTATGGGCTCAACCGGCTCGCTCATGGCTGCTGAAGGGTCCTTCTTTTCAAGATGCCAGCGATGGATAACGTCCCGGAAGGGTGTTGCGCTCATGGTGGTTTGGTCGTTCACTTCGCTGATGAAATAACCTACGCGGGGATCGTCCCTGCGGGCACGGTAGTTATTCTGGGGCATTTCAATGAAGCTGTGCTGCATGCACACGCGTACATATCTGGCGTCGGTAATGTCTTTTCCACCGGGATTGAAGGGGGCCGGGTTGTCGTAAGCCAGGTCCACGATAACATTGGTGTTGTTAGGGTACGATTTGATGGAATTGTATTTTGACTTCGTGGGGTTCAATCCGCCGAGTGAAAATACCAATCCCGGGGGCAGGCCCGGCGCAGGCAGCGGCTTTACAGGGTCCATCTTTTCTGCAAGGAAAAGGCCGTCTGCATTGATCAGGTAGCCATTTTCGTCCTCGCCGCTTACTTTTTCAGAAAGGAAGATGGCTTCGGGAACGTCAACGCCTGCTGTCTTGCTGATGGCGTTGTTCTTATCGTAATAGAACCTGTGGTTCGCAATGGCGAACTCTAACTTGTCGTATGCTTTCTGAACGCGGAAGGCGGCATTGGTGCGCAGCATATTCCGGTGCAGGAACAAGCTGGTAGGTCCGTTTAATGAAAAGCTTTGGTAAATGAATTCTTTACCTAACTGGTTCTTCTTGATGTACAACTGCACGCTACCGGTGGTAGTATCCTGGTACACGGTGAATAAACCGTCGATCTTCCTGGAGCTTTTAACCTTGTCCTGGATGCCTGCCGGCTTTTTAGGGGCAGCTGGCTTGGCGGTATCTGCAGGCACGGTAGTAGGGGGTTTAGGTTTGTCCTGCGCAAAGCTGCCGGCGGAAACCAGCAACAAGACAGGGATCACAAACAATTTGCGCATAAATTTGGTTTTATCTGGTAAAGTAAATGATAAATAGCTTGACGCAGAGCCGATTTTGACGAGCGGTAGGTGAATGTAAAGTTAATGCTACTTAAGTACACGCAGCCTTACCATTTCAATCCTGGTATCGCTTACGTTGAGCATTTCAAACTCATAATCGCCGAGAATAATTCGTTCCTTGATGCGGGGAATTCTTTCATGCTCGTTGATGATATAACCCGACAAGGTCTCGGATTCATTGTCGGGAAAATCGAAATTGTATTTTTCGTTCAGGTAGTCCAGTTCTAACCGGCCGGAGAATATGTATTCATCTTCCGATAATTTCTTTTCTTCAAATTCTTCCACGTCGTATTCGTCTTTTATCTCGCCGAAAATTTCCTCCAGCAAATCTTCCATGGTCACAATGCCCGAGGTGCCGCCGAACTCGTCTACCACCCAGGCCACGCTTTTGCGCTCCCGCGTAAATTTGCTGATGAGGTCAGAAACGCTCATGCTTTCCGGCACAGGCGGTATCGGCAACAGCACATCTTTTACAAATGCGGGCTGCTTGAACAGGTCTAACTGGTGTATATAACCGATGATATGATCGATGTTGCCATCGTACACTACCAGCTTGCTTAATTGCGTTTGCACGAATTTTTTTCTTACTTCCTCGATGGATGCATTGATGTCAACGCCTTCTATTTCCTTTCGCGGCACCAGGCATTGGCGCACTTTTACATTGGGTAACGATAATGCGTTTTCGAAAAGCTCGGTGTTCATGTCCTGCCCGCCGGATTCTTCTTCGGTGGTTTGCTGAAAGCCGCGGTCAAGGTCTGCGATGTGAAAAGGTTCCTTGCGTTTATCGATGCGTATGTTGAACAACACATCCAATGTAAAATAAGAAAGCCTGGCCAGCAAAGAGGCAATGGGATATAACAATTCATGGAACAGGTTAACGAACCTTGAGCTCACTGTTAGCCAGAAATTGCTGCCTGCCCGGAAAATGGCGCGGGGAATAAACTCGCCTATCATCAGGATAATGAAGCTGGCCGACAGTATTTCAAAAACGATCCGTATGCTGTTTACCCATTGCGATGGGATATTTTTTTCGTTGATCAACTGGTTGCTGTATGGTTGCAATACCTGGCCCGCCAGTAAGCTGAAAAAAATAAATGCAATGTTGAAGCCTATGAGCGTTGTGCCTGCAAACCTGGAAGGATGGTCCATGAAATAGGAAAGGATGATGCCGCTGGTGCGCCCTTGCTTCTTCTTTAATTCAATGGATAATTTGTTGGCGCTGGTAAAGGCCGCTTCTACTCCTGAAAAAAATGCAATGAGCAGGAGCATGATGCATATTCCGATCAACGTGAGCATACGATGCTAAAGTAATAAAAAATATGGGGGAAACGAAGCACATAAAACAGCGTTGCTGCCAGGGCCGTAAACGGGTAACCGCAACCTTACTTACTGATAAAATCCCTTACAATGTTTTCCGCTTCGGCTTGCGCTTTTTGCAAGTCGGAATTTACTACAACGTGCTGAAACGAATGCCGGAAGGTCATTTCGTACCCGGCCTTGTTAATGCGCGTTTGCAGGGTGGCATCGGACTCAGTGCCTCTCGACAGCAGCCTCCGCTTTAGCTCATCGATGGAAGGCGGTTGAATAAAAATGGTGAGCGTCGACTCGGGATATTGCCCTTCTACGTGAATGGCACCCTTTACATCTATGTCCAGCACGGGAATGCGGCCGCTGCCCCAAATTCTGTTAAGCTCGCTTTTGAGCGTGCCGTAATAACGACCTTCGTACACCATTTCCCATTCTACGAATTCGTTGTTCCTGATCTTGTCGTGAAACGCATCTTCTGAAATAAAATAATAATCGCGTCCATGTTGTTCGTTGGCCCTTGCAGGCCGCGTGGCCGCAGACACTGAAAAAGCAAGCTGGGGGAAGTGTGTGAGTAAATGGCGCGTGATGGATGTTTTGCCTGCGCCGGAAGGCGCGGTAATAATGATGATCTTGTTATTTACAGAGCCCATCGGGCAAAGTAATTGGAAATTTTTATATAAACAGGTCCATCATTAATTTTTGCTCGGGATTTACAGCGTAATCCGTGAAGTCGGTAATGCCCGCGCCCTTCAATACATCTTCATCGATAAAGAAATTGCCTGTGCACTCAAATGAAGGTTTTTGCAGAATATAGAAAGCGGCGTCCGCCACAATTTCGGGCCGGCGGCTGCGCTGCATCAGGAAATCGCCGCCCAACAAATTCTGCACCGCGGCCGTGGCGATGGTGGTCCTGGGCCACAAGGCGTTGGCGGCAATGCGGTGCGGGCGTAACTCTTCCGACAAGCCCATAATGATCATGCTCATTCCGTATTTGCTCATGGTGTAGGCCAGGTGGCTGCTGAACCAGTTGGGGTCCATGTTCAATGGGGGCGACAGGTTCAGGATGTGGGGGTTATGCGCTTTTTTCAAAAAGGGAATGCATTCCTTGCTCATAAAGAAGGTTCCCCTGACATTAATGCCATGCATAAGCTCCCAGCGTTTCCACTCGGTTTGCTCGGTGGCGGTAAGGGAAATAGCGCTGGCATTGTTGATGAGTATGTCTATGCCTCCGAAGGTATTTACGGTGGTGCGTACGATGTCCTGGATGCTTTCTTCGTAGCGGATGTCGCCTTTGAGCGGGAGTACTTTGCCGGGGCCTTCCTTTGCTATTTCTTCCGCGGCGGTATAAATGGTGCCTTCCAGTTTAGGATGTGGTTCAGCAGTTTTACCGACTATTGCAATGTTCGCGCCCGCTTTGGCCAGCCGTTTGGCGATAGCCTTGCCTATCCCACGGGTTCCTCCGGTTATCAGTACGGTTTTATTGGCTAATGTCATGATCTCTTTTTTGAAGGGTAGCTAACCTGAAAACTGAATTTATGTCAAATTATGATGCCGTTGCAAAAAATTGGGTATTACTACTAAAACGGCCGCTAGGAAATATACGAAGGGAAGGGGTAATTCGTGAAGAAAAAAAATCGGGCAATAATGCGCTTGTCCGGTAGGGTTAGCAGGACTATTTTTGTTATGTCAGTTGGTTGAAAGCAAGGCACCCTAATAAGATCCCAAAGAAACCGTTAATCCGATATCCAAAGAAAGCCAGCCTTCGCGCAAACAGCATGACAAGTTTAAAATCCATCATCCGAAAATCCAGTAAATCCAGATCCTGTAAAACCGAAACTTTGTACCTATGAGAGCCAGGAACCGTTGACCAAGGCCTGTACAAAAAATTGAAAGTCCCAAGGATTCCTTGGGGCTTTTTTATTACAGATTTTAGAGGATTAATGGATTACACAGATGCAATGCTATTCTCCCCTAATACTCCGGCAAAATTGGTTTGGTTTGCATAATATCCTCGATCCTCGCTAATACTTCAGGTGTAAGGCCAGGCACTACTTCGAGAGACTTAAGATTTTGCAATAATTGCTCCTTCTTAGTGGCCCCTAAAATCGCGGTGGTTACATTCGGGTTGCTGATGCACCATGCAATGGCCAGCTCCGCCAAAGAACATCCTAATTCATCCGCAACATGTTGCAATTGCCTTACCTTATCCACCTTGCTTTGCACAACGGTCTTTTCCCGCAACCAGCTAAATCCTTCCAGCGCCATTCTTGAACCTTCCGGCACGCCCGCATTGTATTTTCCTGTCAGCAATCCTGATGCAAGCGGGCTCCATATCGTAGTGCCCAACCCGAAATTCTTGTAGATCTCCAGGTAATCCTTCTCCACTTTTGCACGGGTGAACAAATTGTACTCAGGCTGCTCCATGGTAGGACCAATAAGCTTGTATCTTTCCGCGAATACATGCGCTTCGAGTATTTCCTGTGCGCTCCATTCGCTGGTGCCCCAGTATAAGATCAGCCCCTGTTGCATGAGCAGGTTCATGGTCCATACCACTTCTTCAATGGGAGTATTTTTATCGGGGCGATGGCAGAAATAAAGGTCGAGATATTCTACCTGCAGTCTTTGCAGTGCCTCGTGGCAGGCCTCTACCACGTGTTTACGGCTTAAGCCATGTTGGTTGGGCTTATTGTTGGGACCACGCCATCCAAAAAACACTTTGCTGCTGATAACATAAGAGCTGCGGTCCCAATTTTTCTTTTTCAACACGCGGCCCATCATTTTTTCGCTTTCCCCCCGCGCATATACTTCAGCGTTGTCAAAGAAGTTAATGCCGTTATCGTATGCAATGCCCATCAGCTCGTCGCTGATGGCATCATCTATTTGTTTGTGAAAAGTTACCCAGCTCCCAAATGAAAGAACACTCAGTTGCAATCCCGACCTGCCCAAGCGACGATATTCCATACAGTAAGACGTTAGGCAGCAAAGGTAATCACGGACTTAATGACTATTTACGGAAAGCTGTCTTTAGGCACCGTCACCTGCCCCGATCCCTGGTTCAATACCCACCACTCAAAATTCTGAGCGGCTTCAAGACCATGCGCCCCGTAAAATATTTTGTCTTTGGTATGAATGAAGACGGGCTTATCGGTATAAAACTTTTCAGTGTTTTGGTCCCACCAGAGCTCATCTGTTTTAAGCGTATCGCCCTTGAGCTTGTTGATCACTACAACGCTGTCCCGCAGGTACACTTTTTTCTCCCACTCGCGGTATTTGCCATACAGGGCATCCAGCTTGCTTTCCATGGCCATGGTGTCGTTGTAAAAATCCACGTGCAGCGTGCGCGGGAACTCAACATAAGGTGAATCTGCGAGGTAACGCAGCATAAAAGGAGCAGTAAGCCTTGCCTTGATCCTTGCTTCCTGGCTCAAGAAAGTCTCTATATTCACCGCCTCTTCCACCGCGGTTTTCTTCTCGCGCAGCTTTTTGATCACCATGGGATCGTTCTCACAGGCGGCAAGAAAAAAGCAGCCCGCAAGCAAGGCTGCCATCAAACAATATGTTTGAAAAAATTTCATATTAATCGTACTCGATCTTTCTGAACCAGAGGTCGCTTAACGACAAACCGACGGATATGCGGAAGAAATTTTCGCGGATCTTATTGTCGTCATTGCCGCGGCGCCCAATTTCGAAAGCGGTATTGATGAGCGTGGATTGGTTTGTATAAGGATTCAAGCGCATTGGCAGGCCAAGCCCCGCGGTAACGCCGAATATCGGCAGGTCAGTGTCTGCTTTGATATAGTCCTTACCATAAAACAATCCTGCGCGGTAAGTGATCCTGCTCCAATAGTTCCGTCCCCGTATAGGGTTAGGCGTTAGTTGTCCGCCCAACTTGAACTGCCATGAATTCTGAAGCGGGTCCTTTTCACCAAAGAACTGGTATTTGCTCCATTGAGTGCTGGTATAATCTGCTCCGAATGCCCATTCAGCGCCTTTCACTACCATAAAGCCGGCAGAGAAAGACGAGGGGTAAGTTATTTTGCCTGAAATATTGTTTTCCTGGTACACGCTGTCGATGCGGAAAATGGCGCCATTGGCATCGTATTCAAATGTTTCGCGGATAAAATCGCGGTTGGCATTCAACGTGCGCTCCAATTGACCACTAACGCCCAGGTTCAGGTAGGTTTGTTCAGATAATTTTGCGCTGTACAATGCGCCGCCCTGGAATGTAAACCCGCCGAACGTTGACTTTGTCTGGTGGTTCGACTGGTAATATAACACTGAATCGTTGAGGAAAGATTTTCGCGTGCTGTAATCTTTTGTGCCGAAAGAATAGGCCAGGTTAACGCCGACGCTGAAGTTCTTGAGGGCAAAGCCTGTTCCCACATACACATCGTAAGCACCACCGGTGCCTTCGTATAAAGTTTGAAGGCTGTCGTTTATCTGCAGGTTCAGCCTTTCCGCGGTTTGAATTTTATAGCTTACGCGGGTAACGGGCCTTAGCCCGAAGTTCACACCCCATTTCGCCTTCTCACGCACCAGCGGAATACCCAGCTGCACATACGAAACGTTGGCGCTGGACGCCGTGAATTTACCGGGATTGTTCGGTTCGCGCAGGGTCCTGTAGTCTACCTCGAAGCCTAGGTCGAACGTAGTGCGCCTGAACTTCGAATAGGTGGCAGGGTTGGTATAATTGATGGAAAAGGGATCGAAATAAGCAATGGACACGCCTCCCATGGCGCGGTTGATGATGTTGCCATTGGGCACCTGGTCGCCAAGGCCATAACGCGAATACGGCGAATTTTCCTGGGCAGATAACTGTAAGCAACAACCTAAGAGCCAAGCCACTAAAACCGTAAATCTGCTAAATGTAGTTTTGTTCACCAATCGCATACAAGCCTTTAAAGAGTAAATCGGGGTCTGCAAATATCTTATTTTTAATATGTGACACAAAATGAGGGGTATCACCCCCGGTTAAAAGCACGTTAAAGTTCCCATACCTTTCCGCGTACGCATCAATGGTCCCATCGATTTCTTTTGCCATTCCCAACAATACCCCGCTTAAGATGTTTGTCCTGGTATCGTAACCCACCAGCGGAAAGTTCCAGTCTTTTTTTATCAGGGGCAGTTTTGCTGTAAAGGTTTGCAATGATTTGAACCGCATTTCCATTCCCGGTGAAATGCCTCCGCCCAGGAACTCATGGTATTTATTGATGAAATTGTAAGTAATGCAGCTCCCCAATCCCACTACCAGGTTATTGCTGCCAGGGAAGATGTGCACTGCCGCTGCACACAAGGCCAGCCTATCGGCGCCAATGGTTTCGGGCTTGCCTACCGGCGTAGCAAATGGAATGTGCGATGTATGCCCAAGCTTATGAAAGCGGGTATGCCTGGCGAGCAGTTCCTCCATTTTCTCGTTGTGATTAATGACAGAAGAGAGAATGGATTTTTCGGGTGTAAAGCGGGTGATAAGGTCCTGTACCGTTTGCTCGTGATCGTTTTCCAATACCAGCACTTCGCTGATGTGGCCGTCTGTAAATACGGCGCATTTCAGGCGTGTATTGCCAAAATCGAAACAGAGGGTGTTAGGCATCGGGCGGCAAAGATAATGTGCCGGCCTCCACATTATAAACTATATATCGAAATTGAGGGACGACAGGTTCTTAAAATGCCCATTGAGCCTGATCTTTTCCTTCAGGGCTTCCATTTCGGCTATCAGGGGCAGCACCTTGCTCAGGTGCCTTTTGAGGTATTCCTGCCGTTGTATTTCTTTCAGCAGGCCGAGCAATTCATATTCTTCTTCTAACGAAAGGCCGGCATGGTGTGCCACATCATAAGCGGTCAACTCCTCATCGGGCTTTTTAAAATCTTTGTTGATGTTGAGCAGGCGGTGCAGCTCGCGGATGCCGTTCACCACTTTTTGCATCAGCTCGCGCTTGCCGGCATCATCGCTGTCGGGATAATTTACGATGGCGCCGCTATACAATTTTTCGGGGATCTCTTTAATTACTTCCAATATCCTGAAGATGCGCTCTCCACTTGTTTGAATGTCCATCTCTCCGTTATCGTACACTTTTACCACGCGCAATATCTTTACCAGTGTGCCCATTTCAGCAACCTGGTTTTTGATAACGGTAGGAATGCCAAAAGCTTTTTCTTCAGAGTAGCATTCGTTGATCAATTGCTTATACCTGGGCTCGAAAATGTGAAGGTTCAATTGTTCCCCCGGATACACTACGATACTCAATGGGAATATGGGAATAAAATTGGTCATATTGATAACAGCATAACGAAGGCGGCACCGAAACTATTGCCTGTTTAATTCGTGCAGCCTTGCATATTTTATGAATGTGTAATACGAGGTCGTTACTGCAATAACCCAGCCTTTATAGCCATCCAGAAATCCCAGCTTAAAGATGTAGGTCTTAAGAAAACTGTACCCGGGCGAGAACAATAGTTTCAGCCATGTTGCCTTCTTTCCTTTCTGATGGTATTTCTGTGCCGTTATCATAGCAGAATGCACCATTTTGGATGCATACTCCCGCGTATCTTTAAAAGTATAATGCTCTAAATATCCTTTGAATTGTGCAAACCGCAACGGCTTATCGCTCGTTACGTCTTCATGCGCAATGGCATCGTCCCATTGCACAGTATGCTTGTAAAACAAGCGGTTCTTCCAGCTACTTCCCCAATCACTATGCCGTATCCATTGGTTGCCAAAAAAATTCTTCCAAAGCACCTGGTGAACGGTTTGTACATCTGCGGGCTGCCATTGCTGCAGTTGCTGGTACAATGTTGCATCTACTTTTTCATCGGAGTCCAGCGAGAGTATCCAGTCATGCTTTGCAAACCCGATGGCTTTGTTCTTCGATTTTCCATAACCTTCCCAGGGAATGCTGTGCACCGTGGCGCCTGCCTGTATGGAAATGTCGATGGTATTGTCGGTGCTGCCGGTATCGCACACTATTACATCGTCGGAAAGCCCCTGCAGGCTGTTCAGCAGCCTGCCGATCTTGTCAGCCGAATCTTTTGCTACAATCACTATGGAGAATTTGCTCATAGCACAATCGGTTGCAAACTATTAAAAAGTTTCGGTTTCGGGCACAACCCTGCCTTGCCGGCAGGCAGGCAGGCCGCTAACTACAAACCTTTTCATTACGTTTGCACAGAATCTTTTTGCATGAAGATCAGTGGGTTTACCATCATCAAGAATGCCGTTACAAATGATTATCCCATCGTGGAAGCCATCAACTCCATTTTGCCGGTGGTAGATGAAATGATCGTGAGCGTGGGCGATAGCGAGGACGCCACTACGGAATTGATCCGCTCCATTCCTTCGGATAAAATAAAGATCGTTCATTCAACCTGGGACCCTACGCTTAGGGAGGGGGGCAGGATACTGGCCGTGGAAACCGACAAAGCATTCCAGCATGTTTCACCCGATAGCGACTGGGCATTTTATATCCAGGCCGATGAAGTGGTGCATGAACAATACCACCAGGCCATCCGCGAAGCAGCCAGCCGTTATAAAGACGACCGGCGGATAGAAGGCCTGCTGTTTCACTACACGCATTTTTATGGCACTTATGATTATATCGGCGACAGCCGTAAATGGTATGATAGGGAAGTGCGCATCATCAGGAACGACCGCTCCATACAATCTTATAAAGATGCGCAGGGGTTTCGCAAAAACGGGCGCAAGCTGAACGTAAAGCTCATCGATGCATGGATGTACCATTATGGCTGGGTAAAGGACCCGGTACAGATGAAGCAAAAAATGTACAACGCCGGCAAGCTCTGGCACAGCGACGAAGAAATGAATGCCTTCCTGCAAAGGGGCGAGTTTTTCGATTTCAATGAATTCGATTCGGTGGCGCGGTTTATGGGTACGCACCCGGTAGTGATGCAGGACCGCATCCGCCGCAAAAACTGGAACTTGCAGCTCGACACCTCGAAGAAGAACTTTTCTTTGAAGAACAGGTTATTGTATTGGATCGAGCGGGCCACGGGCAAGCGGTTGTTTACTTATACTAATTATAGGATAATTTAATTATTGATTATTGATTATTAATTATCGCGGATAATACCCCGCATAACTATCAGCTTCGATTCAATAATCAATAATTAATAATTAATAATCAACACCAATGCACATCGAATTAATACAATCTCTCGCGGTTGGCAACGTAAAATCATTGGCCAGGGCTATTACGATGGTGGAAAATGAGCTGGAAGGCTTCGGGGAATTGTTGCAAACGCTGCCGGTGCGGCATGATGTGCCTGTGATCGGCATTACGGGGCCACCCGGCGCAGGCAAGAGTACGCTGGTAGATGCATTGATCGGACAAATGGTAGCGGAAAAGAAAAAAGTAGCGGTGTTGTGTGTTGACCCATCTTCTCCTTTTAATTTGGGCGCCGTGCTGGGCGACCGCATCCGCATGAGCAACTGGTATGTGCATCCTGATGTATACATCCGGTCGTTGGCTACCCGCGGATCGTTGGGCGGGCTTCATCCCAAGATCATAGAAATAACGGATTTGCTGAAGGCCGGTCCTTATGATTATATACTTGTAGAAACGGTGGGCGTAGGGCAAAGTGAGATCGAGATTGCGGGGCTGGCCGATGCTACCGTGGTAGTGGTGGTGCCCGAGGGCGGTGACGAAGTGCAAACGATGAAGGCGGGGCTTATGGAGATTGCCGATGTATTTGTTGTAAATAAAAGTGACCGGCCTGGTGCTGACCAGTACGTCAAAAATTTACGGCTGATGCTGGCGCCTTCTTTCAAAACACATCAGCAGGAAGTGGCCGTGGTAAAATGCGTGGCCAATGCGGGAGAAGGCATAGCGGAGCTGTGGGCGGCCATCCGGAATTATATTTCTTCGGCACATTTCAATGACCGTAAATCATGGCTGCTGGCGGAGAAGGCTTATCATCTTATTGCTAAGAAGCGGTTGAAGGATATTGATAAAAATGAATTGAGACGAGAGATTGAACAGGAAATGAAGAACAGGAAATTTAATTTATATGCGTTTGTAAACGAGCGTTAAGATGTTCCTTCGATTTCGTTTGTAATCCGAATGATCCGTATTTGAACGTGCGGATTCTGCATGAAGCCATTTTCGTAAGTGCGCTTCCAGGAAGTGGCAATTACTTCTGGCTTTTCCACCAACGATAACCGATATAGGTAAATATGAGAAAGGGCATGGCCGCCAGGTATAAAATGCCCGCGTTCAGGGCCTTGGCAGGACGCTCGCCCATTTGCTGGCCCGTTTTTGTACAGATAGAACACTGCGAAAAAGCCACGTCGGAACTTATCAGCAGCAATACGAGTAGTACCAGTATCATGCTCCACTTCTTCATACGAGGAAATTTAAAACGTGCTGCAAAGATACAAAAGTTCGGGGGTCATTTTGACCCCCAAACTTAAACTGCGCTAGCGATTAACTATTAGTTTACGCACCTGCTTGCCGCGGTCGCTCAGCAACTCTACGTAATACATGCCTGCAGGCAAATGGCCAACATCGAGCTGCATGGCCGAAGATTGCCGCATAGTGCCTCTGTACACTACCTGCCCTTTTCCATCCGTAATGTTGATGCGCACATTGTTCACAAACTCACCCAGGCTGACGATTATAGTGCCCCTGGCGGGATTGGGGAAGATGACAAACGCATCCTTTGTATCAAAGCCCAGCACCCGCACAGGCGAATAATTATAAGAGCGATCGATGTTCTGGATCTTAAGCCTGTAATAATTGAAGCCGCGCTCCGGCACCAGGTCGCTGAAAACGTAATCGACGTTGCCGGAACTATTGACCGCCGCTGCCACCGAACCTATCTCATTATACCTGCCACCGTCAACAGAACGCTCAACAATAAAGCGGTTGGTGTTCACTTCATTGGAAGTGGTCCATGATAACCTGGATATTTTTCCGCGCTTGTCCGCAGTAAAGTGCACCAATGTTACAGGTAAGGCCACCGCATTATCAACTAATGCAAACAATGAGAAGCCTGAGAAAGTAAATGTGTAAGCATAATACCCATCCGCCGAATGATCTTCGAACACCGGCGTAACTATTACGCTATTGCTGCCGTTTATTTCGGCAAAGCTTGCCGCATTGGTCTTCAACAAGCTTAATGCCGCGGGCGCAACTGTAAACCCGGTTGAGAGTTCGGCAGTTGTATAATATAACGTCAATGTATACGTGCTATTGCCGTTTTGCGCAGGCGTAATGGAGAATACTTTCTTCGAACGTTTTCCCGCACCCAGCGGCACACTTCCATTCCCTGCTTCGAAGAAGCTCACGGTTGCACATCCGAGATCATTGCTGCTGTTGATGATCTTTGCCATCAGCTCCCCATCGGCTGTGCTATAGAAGTAAGCGGGCTTTCCGCTCTCCACCCAGACTTTTTCCGATACGGTGGCCGAAGCATCGCCCTCTACTTTCTTCCCTTGTCCTGTTACCACTACATTGTCGATGGTAATACTAAGGGAAGTACCGGCATTGGCATCGTTGTTCCAGACAAGCCCGAGATAGAATTGCTTGTTATTGAATGATGCAGGCAGTATCGCATCCAATGTGCCATCGGTTGGCTTCAGGAACATCACGGTGTCTTCGGCGGTAAAGGGGAAGAAGGTTGTCCCATCGAATGAATATTTCAACTGGCCATAATCGCAGGCAGCGGTAATGGGTGGAGGACAAGGTTCGCCGCCTGAATTGTAGCTAAGCTGCACCCGTATATTGCTCAATCCCGCTGCATTGATAAGGGGTGTTCGCAGTATGGTTTGCGCTTCGGTGATTTGGTCGTACGTTGCCTGGCCGGGATTTACCGACCATTCTATAATGGCCCGTTTGGTTGTCCAGTTCAGTCCTAAAGGAACAGCGGGCGGGGAATACACCTTCCAACTCACCGGCGAAGGAATGATCTTATCAACAGTAGACCATCCCGCGGGGATGCTTCCTTCAGCGGTTGATTCAAAGTTTTCGTTCAGCAAAGTAATAGTGCCTCCTATTACCGGGTCAACATCATCGTCGGCGATAGTAATGCTGAAAGTATTGTTGTATGCAGGCGATGCGCTGGTGGCGTTGATCTCAATCGTTTCATTGCCTTCCACCATTGCATCGTCATAAATCCTTAGCTTGATGTTTTTGAGGCCTGTCTCACCAGCTGCATAGTTAACGTTCGTAGCGCTCTGTGCATATTCCTGCGGTTGCAGGGTGCCACCGGTTACACTAAAGGTAACGGTAACAGGCGTTCCGGGTGATGAGGTAAGGTTTACATTGATGTTGTATTCCGTATAACGGTCGCAACCGCCCGGGGCGGTTTCCTTTACCTGTGTGTGCACAGGCGACACGATCAATGGCGGCGCCGCGCAAGGAGCATAGCTGGGCCCTACGTTGATGGCATACCATGCATCGGTAACTGTTTTTTCTTCCTGCGAGCAATCGCCGTACAATAACCTTGCTGCATTAATGGAAGCAGTGCGCGCCTGCGCAAAGGTTGCGTTGGGTGTAAGCGTAAGCTCCATCAGGTAAGTGATGGCTTCCGCCTTATCGAACCCGATCCCGATGAACTCGCCGGTGCCTGTTGGTCCCAATGCGCCATAATTGCGGGGAGGATTTACGCCAACAGCGTCGCTCAAACCATCATCAGTATACGAAGGCGATCCCGTAGTAGCGCCGGGGCCCATCACTACCAGGTAAAACCATTTGTTCAGTACACCGCTGTTATTATGAACCCCGCACTGGTCATTGGCCAATGTAGGCGTGCAATTTGGATTGGACCAATGCTGCCCTCCATATGTATCCGGATTGCTATAAGCTTTGGGATTGTCCATGCGCCTGATGCCCACGCCTGCAGGATCTATTTGCTCGCCTATCTGGAAGTAGTGAAAGGACAGGCTTGGATCAACGGTGGTATTCACGAAACGCTCCACCGCTGCAGCCCAGATGTCGCTCAGTGCCTCGTTCATGGCGCCTGACTCGCCCTGGTATACCAGGTCTGACGTAAAAGAACATACGCCGTGCCCAATCTCGTGTCCGCATACATCCAGCGAAGTGAGTGGCTTAAACCCGAGCGGCGCGCCACTTCCATCACCATAGGTCATTACACTCCCGTTCCAGAATGCATTATCGTATGCAGGCCCGTAATGAACATAGCTTTTGATAGCGCTGTTGCGGTCGTCGAAGCTTTGACGGCCATGGCGCATCAGCCAGTAATCATATACCATTTCGGCGCCCCAATGCGCATCGATGGCCATGTCGTCGTTAAATCCTTCGGTAGCCACATTACCGGGAACTCCGCGTATGAGGTCCTGGTTGGTGCCAGGAAGGGTCTCGTCCTTCCAATTATTATCGATGTCCGTAAATGCCAGTGATTGTGCGTGCAGTCCCGGCAGCGAGAGCGGAATACCGCCCACTGCATTCATATCATAGGTTTCAATGCCCTTGCCGCGGGTGCCGTCCTTCAATATATACACGCTTTGTGCGGGCAATACCGGTGTGCGCGGATCAACGCCGGAATGCGAAAGCGGCACCGCTGTATTATTGGGATCATTGAATGGAGCGGTAACCAGGGTGGTTTGAATCTGGCGGGTACCCGCATACCGGGTGGTGGCGGTGCCTGCCACATTAATGCCAAAGGGATACAGGAACCACGGATACGTATTCACCGGCTGTTTGTTTACTACAGGTGCAGGATTTTTTGTTGCAGGTTTATGGCCACCATCGGTATGCTTGATGATGGGGTTGACCAAATTTACCGCGCCGGTATGTGCATCGATATAAATATAATTACGGCTCAACGGTTCCGTAGCATAGATGTCGAACTTCCAGGCAAGCCTTGCCTGCCCGGTATGATACAGGTCTTTAGCAATCACCAATTCGCCTTTGGGCGTGTACTCGTCACGTAAAGCAATCAGCCGTTCGCGCAAGATGGTGTTATTGCCCGCCTTCGAAATATCTTCTTCCAATGCCTGCCAGCTATACTTGCGCGCATTTACGAAGCCCAGTGCCAGCTCCTTTGCCCGCGCTTCAGGGATAGAGGGCGCAACGGTAAAATCTTTTGGCAGCTCATACGACTCTGCATTGATGGCACGCAGCTTTCCAGCAGATGTGATAGCAGCATACGCCGCATGTTCCATTTTTATTCCGTTATAATATTGCTGGTAACGTTCAATGGCAACACCGCTTTTTGTTTGCGACCTTGCAGCCAGCCTTAGCTCATTGCCCTGCCCCGCATCTAACAGAAAATATTGCTGCACCGCGCTCCTGGCCTGGCCGGCGGAGTGGGGAGAAGCTTCCACAAAGGAAATGAACGACGGTGTTTTCAACACCGGGTCGATGTTGAACTCCTTTACAGCGGGATCGGCGGCCAATGCATTGCGCATTTGTTGTTGCCGTTCAGAAAGCTGTGCAAAAGATTGTTGGTGATGAAATAGTAGTATACTGGTGATCACTACACAACAGGCAAGCTGCCTTGGGAAAAGGATAAAGCTCTTCATAGCAGAAACATTTAGTTTAAGCGTATCGATGGGAAAACTCAAGTACGAACTTGTTATCCGGGGCTTTCGTGTAAGGATGGGATGAACATATTATTAAAAATCTTATGCCTGCCCGGAACGCGCGGCATAAAAAAAGCTGCCCGGGCCGGGCAGCTTCATTTGGTATCAAAAAATAATTTTTATACTTCGGCGGTCATTTTCTTTTGCTGGCGCTTTCTTTCTTCTTCGTCCAGTATCACCTTGCGCAAGCGGATATGCCTCGGGGTTACCTCGATGCATTCATCCTGCTGTATGTATTCCATGCACTCTTCCAGCGTCATCTGTATTTTAGGAACAATGCGAACGGAATCGTCGCTGCCGCTGGCGCGCATGTTGGTTAGCTTTTTACCTTCGGTGGCGTTTACAACCAGGTCGCCGGGTTTAATGTGTTCCGCAATGATCTGTCCTACATAAACATCCTCGCCGGGGTCAACAAAGAAAGCACCCCTGTCCTGCAGCTTATCGATTGAATATGCGGTGGTCTTATCCTGGTTCTTTGAAATCAGCACGCCATTGTTACGGCCGGGTATTGGGCCTTTCCAGGGTTTGTATTCCGAGAACCTGTGCGCCATTACAGCCTCACCGGCAGTGTTGGTAAGCATTTGAGAGCGCAGGCCTATCAATCCCCGTGAAGGTATCTCGAACTCCAGGTGCTGCATATCGCCCTTGCTTTCCATTACGTGCATTTCGCCTTTACGCTGGGTAACCATGTCTATCACCTTTCCGCTGTATTCGGCGGGCACATCCACTACCAGTATTTCAAATGGCTCGTGCTTTTTACCGCCAATATCTTTTACAATCACCTGCGGTTGTCCTACCGTTAGTTCATATCCTTCGCGGCGCATGGTTTCTACCAATATGCCCAGGTGAAGGATGCCGCGGCCGTATACCAAAAAGCTGTCCGCGCCATCTGTATCTTCTACTCTTAAAGCGAGGTTCTTTTCAGTTTCCTTCATCAGGCGGTCCCGCAAATGGCGTGATGTAACAAATTTGCCATCCTTTCCAAAGAAGGGTGAGTTGTTGATGCTGAACAGCATGCTCATGGTGGGCTCGTCAACGCTGATAACCGGCAATGCCTCAGGATTTTCAGCGTCGGCAATGGTGTCGCCGATATTAAAATCTTCGAGTCCAACCACCGCGCAGATATCGCCTGCAACCACTTCGGTCACTTTCTTCTTTCCAAGCGCTTCAAAGGTATACAGCTCTTTTACTCTCGATTTCTTAATGCTGCCATCCACCTGCATCAATACAATAGGTTGTCCTTCCTTAATGGTTCCCCTGGTTACTTTGCCGATCGCGATCCTTCCGAGGAAGGATGAATAATCCAGCGAAGTGATCTGCAATTGCAGCGGACCTTCGTTAACCTTGGGCGGCGGTACGTATTTCAGTATACCATCCAATAAGGGTGTGATATCGGCTGTGGGTGCAAGTGAATCATTGAACCAGCCGTTCTTTCCTGAACCGTAATAGGTTGGAAAATTCAATTGTTCTTCAGTAGCGTCAAGGTTAAAGAACAATTCGAACACGGCTTCGTGCACTTCATCGGGACGGCAGTTGGGTTTATCAACCTTATTGATGACAACTATGGGACGCAGGTTTAGCTGTAATGCTTTTTGCAATACGAACCTTGTTTGGGGCATGGGCCCTTCAAACGCGTCTACCAATAGCAATACGCCATCGGCCATCTTAAGCACACGCTCCACTTCGCCACCAAAATCGGAGTGGCCCGGCGTATCGATCACGTTGATCTTTACATCTTTGTATTGCACCGCCGCATTCTTGCTGAAGATGGTGATGCCGCGCTCTTTTTCAAGATCGTTGCTGTCCATAATCAGCTCGCCGGTTTCCTGGTTGTCCCTGAAAACCTTGGTGGCATGAAGTATCTTGTCTACCAGGGTGGTTTTACCGTGGTCAACGTGGGCTATTATTGCTATGTTCCTGATTTCCATAATTGAAAGTTGGCCGGGTAAGCTCCGGCTGAAAAAGAGCGGCAAAGGTACTACAATTCACGCGCAGGGCAAGAAGCTTAGGGCAACTTAACCCCGATATTCACGTTTATTTAGGTTGTTGGCTGGTTATCAGCCATTAAACTTCCGGAATAGCCACAGTATCACGGTCAGCAATATGCTGAATAAGATCATGGTGGTAATAGGAAAATAAAACCGGAAGTTCTCCCTTTCAACGCGTATATCCCCAGGCAGGCGCCCGATCCAGTTCAGCTTATCGCCAAAAAAATACCAGATGAGCCCCGCTAAAAAAATAACGCCTCCCGCGAGCATGATGTATTTTCCTGTTGTATTCATAGCAATGGTTTCATGCTGCAAATTGGTTAATTTTCCACCCCTAAACGTCGCTTGTTATGTTAAGGTCCAAGATTGCGGGCATCGGCATGTATGTACCCGACCAGGTGGTATCCAACAATGATCTTACCAAAGTAATGGATACGTCCGACGAATGGATACAAGAACGTACCGGCATTAAAGAGCGGCGGTATGCCCGCCGGTTCGAGGAAACTACCACTACCATGGGAGTGGAAGCCGCCAAGATAGCCATTGAACGCGCAGGCATTAAGCCAATAGATATAGACTTCATCGTTTTTGCTACCCTTAGTCCCGATTACTATTTCCCCGGTTGCGGTGTACTGGTACAACGGGCACTGCAACTGAAAGAGATCGGCGCATTGGACGTACGCAACCAATGCAGCGGATTTATATACGGCCTTAGCGTGGCGGACCAGTTCATTAAGACCGGCACGTATAAAAATATCCTGCTCATAGGTTCCGAAGTACATTCTTACGGGCTCGATTTTTCTACAAGAGGGCGTAACGTAAGCGTGATCTTCGGAGATGGCGCGGGCGCCGTGGTATTGCAGCCCAGCGATAATGACAACCGCGGCGTGCTAAGCACCCACCTGCACAGCGATGGCAGCGAAGCAGAAATGCTTTCGATGATGAACCCCGGCTTTCACGCCGGTAAATTTGTTCCCGAGAAACGGCCGGCCGAACCGGACCAGCCTTATGGCGGTATGTTCCTTACAAAAGAAGTGATTGAAAAAGACGATGTATATCCTTACATGGACGGGCCGGGTGTGTTTAAAAAAGCGGTGGTGAAGTTTCCCGAGGTTATCATGGAAGCCTTATCGGCCAACAACCTGAAGCCGCAAGACCTTTCCTTGCTCATTCCGCACCAGGCTAACCTGCGCATCAGCCAGTTTGTGCAGCAAAAACTGCAACTGCGCAACGATCAGGTGTATAACAATATCGACCGCATGGGCAATACCACGGCGGCTTCCATACCCATTGCCCTATGCGAAGCCTGGGAAGGTGGCCGCATTAAAGAAGGCGATCTGATTTGCCTGGCGGCGTTCGGCAGCGGGTTTACATGGGGCAGCGCATTGCTAAGGTGGTGACGTTATATATTCTATTTTTGCCGCAATGTCTCGAAAGCTCATCTATCTCATCAATCCTGTTTCCGGTACCAGAGAAAAAGATTCTTTAACCAGGCTTATTAAAGACAAGACTTCCGCGGCAGGACTGCCTTTCGAAATACTACCCACTGTTGCAAGCGGCGATTATACTTTCCTGAAAGAAAAAATACTGGAAGAAAATATAACGGACATTGTCATTTGCGGCGGTGATGGTTCCGTGAACCAGGTGGTGTATGCATTGGCTGGCATGAAGGTGCAATTCGGCATTATTCCCATGGGTTCGGGTAATGGATTGGCTTTGGCCGCAGGCATTCCAAGGCTATTGACCAAAGCAATGGACGTTGTATTTGCCGGCCACTCCAAAAAGATAGACGCTTTTATGGTGAATGAGCAATTTGCCTGCATGCTGTGCGGGTTGGGCTTTGATGCCGCAGTGGCGCATGAATTTGCCTTGCAGCCGAAGCGCGGATTGAAAACCTATGCAGGGCTCACCACGAAAAGATTTTTCTCCGCCAGCACTTATTCATTTACGGTAGAAGCCAATAACCTGCGCTTCGATGCCGAAGCCTATTTTGTAAGCATTGCCAACAGCAACCAGTTCGGGAATAATTTTACCATTGCGCCGGAAGCAAATCTTTCCGATGGATTGCTGGATATCGTGATCGTAAAGAAAACAGTCAAGCCCATGCTGCTGTGGAATGTATTGCAGCAGGTGATGGCCGGAAAAACAAAAAAGATCGAGAATTCATTGCAATCGGCCGTTATTTATTTCCAGACCGATAAGCTGCTCATTACAAACAACAGCCAGGCGCCCATACATATAGATGGAGAGCCGAAAGAAACCATCGAAGCATTGAACATTGCGGTACTGCCCGATTATTTCCAACTCATTCAGCCTTTGTAAGTTTTTTTGCCTCTACGGGCTCTATCAGCGAGCGGAATTCCCCGAACGGTTTTTGATTGTAGGGATTGTCCAGCGCCTCCGCCAGGTCTAATTTTTCACTTTGGGTTAGATGGAAATTGAGCGATGCGCGGGCCTCGTCTTTCCTGGGATAATATTGAATGGATATTTTATGGAATTGTTTTCCAAACATTGCGCTGGTAAGGCTCATGATGTCATTTTGCTGGAACTCCTGGATCTTATACCAGTTGTATTGCAGCAGGAAAGCGGGCTTGGTAAATACGTCGTTGATGTTACCTGATTCGTAGGGGTGTTCCCATGCGCCGGTTTTGCGGTCGCGTATCTGTATCACGATCAAAGCGCTGGTATTGGCCTGTATCCAATCCCTGAACACGTGCAAGAACCGCGCAGAGGTTTCCTGTCCGAAATTATCACGAAAGCCGGAGTCCATTACGTCTATTACCGGGTCGCTGGGCAGCCATACGTTGGGCAATACATAAGGGAAAGTGGCATTCATGCGCAATACGGTGAGCATGCGCACGTCCATGGGGTCTTGCTTGTGGAACAGCGCAGCGTAATCGATCGCATCGGGATCGATGTGCGTGGCGGTATCGGTAACGGGCTTCATCAAGAAGCTCACCGGCTGGCTGCTGATAATAAGCTTGCGACCGTCGCGGGTAATAACGGGATGGAACAACATGAGCGGGATGACCGCATTGGCCTCATCCTCGACATAATCTTTTAATTGATGATTGAGCACGCCGCGGGTATTATCGTTGAACTTTTCTTCGAATGCATAGCCACGGTCCTTTACAAAGGTGCGATTGCCGATTTGAAATGTGTGCGCCGGCGATGCAAGATCTCTTGCTACCAGCGATGAGAACAAGGGGTTCAGCAAATCGCCTGCAATATCATCGATGTATTGTTTGTTGTGCAGGTTAATGGCTTCGCCTTTTACTTTATGGCGATATAATTCTCTGAAGTAAGAGGCGCCCAGCATGCCGCCGGAAGAACCGGTGATCAGGAATGTTTTTCGCATCAGTTCGCCGCCGCTGAGGCTATCCAGCCGCTGCAAGGCGTTCATGGTAAAGGTGGCGCTGCGCGTGCCGCCTCCGCTGGTGTTGATGATGACCATTACCGGTTTCTCTTCACCTTGTCTTTTCTTCCAGTTGTCCAGTATGCGCAGCATGTTTTGCTTGTCCTGCTCGATGCGATCGTTGGTGCACAGCTGCAGCAGCGTTTCGCGGGCGTACTTCGGCCGCTCGTTACTGTTAGCATAATTGATGCCGTATGCCTTATTGGTAGGGTCGATGATGTTGTTGCGGTAAAGCGTGTTAACGATCAGGAATATCAAAATCACAAAGGGAATGCTCCAGCTTTGCAGGAAGTAAGAGAATGCGCCCGCCACAGCTATGAACACTGCAAAGAAAATGACGATGCTGGCAGCCGCCGGCAACTGGAACAGTGGATTATCGAGAAAGAATCCCAACAGTATCAAAAAAACAAATGCAATGAAAATAGACAATACCGCCGCGAAATGGTGGCGGCTGAACATGGTTTCTATAAACTCGCTGCTGTAGTGCGAAACATCGCGTACTTTTTTGACATGGGTAAGCGCATTGAGGTAGTACTCTACTTTTATCAGCCGGCTTTCGTTCAGCTTCGATCCTTTGTGGCTGAATTGCGTTTTGTACCGTTGAGGATTGTTGATCAGCGGCGTCATACGCCGGATGATGGACTTGTCGGCCCTGAAAAAATACAGGAGCGATAGCAGTATAAGGCTCACAAGACCTAACACAAATCCCAATGCCAGCAATGTGATCTCGCCTGTGCCCATCAGCTCTTTGTTAGCTGCAAAGCGAACGCCCTTGAAAAAATAGAATAGCACAAAGGCGAGCGGGATGATGGAATTATTGATGCAATACTTCAGGAAGGGGTTGGTAGTGGTGGCCAGGAATTTAAAATGCCGGCTGAACAAAATGAAGGTGGTGATGTTCCAGCTCATGATAAATACGCCCAGGGCCACACCCACGATGGCAGCGCTGATGAAATTTACCTTTCCCAGGTATTCGGGGGCCAGGAACAGGGAATTGGCCCCGAAGGTTTGCATAAATGAGCCGTTGACCGTGCTAAACAGCAGGAACCAGAACAACAGCAGCACCTGGAATTTTTTTAAATGCAGGATCACCAGTTGAACAGGGAAGGAACGATAAACGGATCGTACGAATTTCCACATAACATTAGGTAAGCACGGTACAAGCTAAGGTATTGCTGTAAAGCCAGCCCGCCTATATAAACGATGGAGCAAACCTTAAATTATAGCCGTCGCTTTAAATTAACGTATTCCGGCCAGAGCAGGAAGCGGATTTTTCCGCAGCAAGTAATACATCCATACAAGGCTAAGGAGGAAAAGCATTCCGGTGAGTTGGTGCAGTTGCGCCACCCATTCAAACCCGCCCCATTGGTTGGGCACAATGTGCTTGCTGGCCCAAAGGGAGTAAATACCCAAAAACACCTGTATGATGATGAATATGGCGGGCAGCCACCGGGTAGCCGTAAAAAGCCGCGGCATGGGTGCGGCCCGGTAGGCTTTTACCGTCCAGGTAAATGCCAGCAAGGTAAGCACATAAGCAAGCAGGCGGTGCACAAAATGAATGGTGATGCGGTTGTCGACAAAATTGAAAAGGAAAGGTTCTTCCGCAAAAAGGTTAGAGGGTATCCATTCGCCGTTGATGGTGGGCCAGGTGGGCGCTGCGTTGGCGGCCTTGTGGCCAGCCATGAGCGCGCCAAAAACAAATTGAATGAACACCAGCCCTATCATCCACCCGGTTAGTTTTCTTAGGCTGGGAGCCGCGGCGCGTTCGTACTGCGGCACCAATAGCTGCAATCCGAACCAGA
Source organism: Chitinophagaceae bacterium (assembly GCA_035628135.1). GTDB lineage: Bacteria > Bacteroidota > Bacteroidia > Chitinophagales > Chitinophagaceae > DASPKM01. The sequence continues at coordinate 605,151 of DASPKM010000010.1, forward strand.
ACGCATAGGCTATCAGCGCCAATGCAAACACAAAATGAAGGGCGAGGCGGGTGGGCTTTACATAAATGGCATCGCCTGTTAGCCCGCTTTTCACCATGATCCAACCGATGGCGCCCTGCAGCGCGCCGAACAGGAACAGCAGGAGCAGGGGACCGATCATGTTTTTGGTGAATCTTTTCTGAATAAGGAAAATCGTGAAGGGTATTGCAAAGGCAATGGCGATGAGCCGGCCCCAAAAGCGATGGAACCACTCCCAGAAAAAAATGAATTTGAAATCGGAGAGGGTAAAGTCCATGTTGATGTAGCGGAACTGCGGGGTCTGCCGGTATTTTTCAAATTCAGTTGCCCATTGTTGCTCGTTCAGTGGGGGAAGAAATCCTGTTACCACGTCCCATTCGGTAATGGAGAGGCCGGAGCCCGTGAGCCGTGTAATGCCGCCCAATATTACCTGCACCAGCAGCATGCCTACGCCGATCATGATCCAAATGGCTACTGCGCGGGAAGAAGAGGAGCGTGGCGTTGTTTGCATCGCGTGCAAAGGTAGGGGCGGAAATTTTTTTCACATTGTTTTTCACATTGAATGGCGGATAGGTTTCATCCTGTAGATTGCGCTTGCTTATGTTGAAAAACTTTCTCCGAGAAAATATCATTGAGGCCGGTTGCGATGAGGCGGGAAGGGGATGCCTGGCCGGGCCTGTGTTTGCCGCGGCGGTGATATTGCCACGGGATTTTTTTCATCCGTTATTGAACGACTCCAAACAGGTTACGCCCGAACACCGCGCAGAGCTGCGGATGTTTATCGAGCAACACGCCGTTAGCTATGCAGTTGCTAAAGTGGACCACGAAGAGATCGACCGCATTAATATTCTTAAAGCATCTTTTAAGGCCATGCACCTCGCGGTAAAAAAGCTGAAGCAGAAACCGCAGTTGTTGCTGATTGATGGCAACCGTTTCACGCCGTATAAAAGGATCCCGCATGAATGTGTTGTGCAGGGCGATGGCATTTATGCTTCGATTGCTGCTGCCAGCATTTTAGCCAAAACTTACCGCGACGATTTCATGATCCGGCTGCATAAGAAGCATCCACAGTACGGTTGGAATACCAATAAGGCTTATGCTACGCCTTGCCATCGCAGAGCTATCGAGGAGCATGGATTGACTCCATATCACCGCAGGTCGTTCCAATGTTTGTCTCCGCAGTTGGAACTGGAGTTAACGGAAGAATTGATTGTACAGGAACCCTTGACCGCAGTTCCATAGGTCGATTATCATCCAAAGACATCCGTGGCAAGCATCGATCGTACGTTCATCCTGGGTTCATTTTCGCTCATCCGGCATCTATCCTACGTTCATCCTTCGTTTGTCTTACGTTGTTCTACGTATTTTTATCCGGTTATGCGCCAATGTCCCTTATCCTCTTTCTGCTCAGCACGTCTCCACTCTTATCCCTTCCAGGCCCCTGCGCCCTTTCTTAATAATACCGGCTCATCCCCTGTACAATCAATAATCGTCGATGGCACGATACCGCCAATTCCACCATCCACCACCATATCCACCAGATGGCCTACTTGCCCGTGAATGATCTCCGGATCGGTATAATGTTCCACCAACTCCCCGGGCAGCGAGGCGCTCAATATAGGCCGGCCCAATTCTTTCACAATGGTCCTGGCAATGGTATTATCCGGCACCCGCAGCCCGATGCTGTGTTTTTTACTTTGAAGGATGCGGGGCACCTGCCTGCTGGCGGGCAAAATGAAGGTATAAGGGCCAGGCAAATGCTCTTTCAATAGCCTGTAGGTGGTGTTGGGCAATTGCCGGGCGTAGGCGCTTAAGCTGCTAAGATCGTGGCAAATGAAGGATAACTGTGCCTTGGCCGGCTGCACCTGCTTGATGCGGCAGATCCTTTCAACGGCTTTTGGCTGAAAAATATCGCAACCTAATCCATAAATGGTATCGGTGGGATAAATGACCACCCCGCCCTGTTGGAGGCATTGCTGTATAAGCTGGACCTTTCTCGGTTCGGGATTATCCGGGTGCAAGGTTAAGAGCATCCGGCAATATACGGTTATCGGGAGAGCCAGCGGCCATAACCCCTTAATATGTAAAGCAGTTGTCAATTCATGGGCCTGCTTAGTGTAACAATTTTATAATATATACATTTGTTTCTTTAAAACTCTTTCTATGCAGTTGAGCTCTGTAGAAAAAGTAGGCCTCATTAACCCCGAGGAATTCAGAGAAAAATATTATAACCCCATGAAGCCCGTGGTGATTAAGGACCTGTCCAAACAATGGCCAGCCTATTCAACCTGGAACTGGGACCTCTTTCAGCAAGTGGTTGGTGAAGTAAAAGTGGGCGTTTACAACAACGTAAAAAGCGATGCATATACGCCCATCAACAAAGCCGACGATTACATGAAGTTCGGCGACTACATAGAAATGGTGCGCAAAGGCCCCGCCCAATGGAGAATCTTTCTTTTCAACATCTTCGATCATGCGCCCCAGCTCATCAACGATTTTACATGGCCCGACCACCTGGCCACGGGCTTCGTTAAGCGCTATCCTATGCTGTTTGTAGGAGGGCAAGGCTCTATTACGCATATGCACTTCGACATAGATATGTCGCACATATTTCACACCCAGTTCGTGGGCCGCAAACGAGTGCTGCTTTTTCCCTTCGAGGAGCAACGCAAGATTTACCGCAAGCCCTGGGAAGTGCTAAGCTTCGTGAACTTCGAAAATTACTTCGACGACCGCAAGAACAAACTGGAAAGGGACAAGCATCCCGCCCTGCAATTTGCAAGGGGTTATGAAGTAATACTGGAACACGGCGACACGCTGTTTATGCCCGCGGGATACTGGCACCACATGGAGTACCTCGACAGTGGTTTTGCCATGAGCCTGCGCGCATTGCAAAGCTCCCTCAGCGGTAAATTAAAAGGCGTGTGGAATTTATTCGGAATGCGCAACATCGATACACTCATGAAAAGGACAGCGCCCGAGTGGTGGTACAATTATAAAAAAGAAAAAACTTTTAAGGCAGCTGAGCGGGAATTGATCGAAAGCCAGGTAGACTAAGACTGAAAAATATCTTAAAGAATTATTGCTTTTTCAGAAAACAGTCTTTAATTTAGCCCTGCTATGCACTAAAAAGCTAATCAATGCAGTGTATTGCTCCAATTTCCGCTCTCCAATCATCCAATTTCCAAAAACTGCTTTTTCCAATTTCCACGCCTTTCAGGTTTTTTGAAGAATAATATTTAAATTAAGCTGTGATTTATCAGCAGCCCTTGACCGTTACCCCCCAGAAAATCTTATTTCAAACAAATAATTTAAGAGAACGATTGCCGTAACTAAAAACTAACTGCTTCTTTTCCAAATAAGTAAACAAGCTTACGTTTTTAAATTCTTTCTTTTTGTGGTTTCAGAGGTAAGCACAGGCCGGCGATTTCCATCGTCGGCAATTTTTTTATAATACCCGGACGGATCCGATTAAAAATGAGGCAAAAGGGATTTGGACTCAGGGTATAAGAACCGTAAGTGAAACAGCGTGCCGGCGTATGCCCGGCCCGGACCTATAGAATTGAATTGATCTGCGACAAGATTTCGGATGTCAAAATTGCCCTGCCTGCTTCGTACTGTCGCTAGCAGGTTGAACTTCGGGGATCGATGACTGTTAGCAGCGTACCCTGCGAAGAAAAATTGCTATGCTATTGTCCAGGTTTCATTACCTCGCAGCAATTTGTCGAGATTACCTGCACCTTTCGACGACATTACTTCTTCTATCTGCAGGTTCATGATATCTTCATAACAAGCCCGCTGCGTTTCATAAAACACGCCAAATGGCCTGGGAAGATGGCCTTCTTTGGAAGGATCGTTGAAGATGCGCACCAGTATCTGCGCTTTATAAATATCGTGTTCGTCGTGTACCCACAGGTCGCTGGCGCTATGGCCTTCATCAAGGTTTACCACCACGGGCGTAAACCCGTCCAGCTTGATGCCTTTATTTTGAGCGGCCCCGAACACCAGGGGCTTGCCTTGCTCCAGGAACAAGGCCTCGTCTGCCTTCGTGCCCTTTTCGGTGAATATTTCGAATGCGCCGTCGTTGAAAATGTTGCAGTTCTGGTATATTTCCAGGAATGATGCGCCTTTATGCTGGTTGGCCCTTACCAACATCGATTGCAGGTGCTTGGGGTCCCTGTCCATGCTTCGTGCTATAAAAGTAGCATCGGCGCCCAATGCCAGGGCCAATGGATTAAAGGGATGGTCGATGCTTCCGTAAGGGGTTGACTTGGTTACCTTGTTCAGTTCGGATGTGGGCGAGTACTGTCCCTTGGTAAGACCATATATCTGGTTATTGAACAGCAGTATGTTCACGTCGAAGTTCCTGCGCAGCAAATGGATGGTGTGATTGCCACCAATGCTCAGGCTGTCTCCATCGCCTGTAACTATCCACACGCTTAGTTCCGGCCTGGTGGCTTTTAACCCACTGGCAATGGCGGTTGCGCGGCCGTGGATCGAGTGCATGCCGTACGTATTCATATAATACGGGAAGCGGCTGCTGCAGCCGATGCCTGAAACGATCACGATGTTTTCACGCGGGATTCCCAGGCCGGGCATTACTTTTTGTACCTGGGCCAGGATGGAATAGTCGCCGCATCCGGGGCACCAGCGGACCTCCTGGTCCGTTGCAAAATCTTTTGCGGTCATCGGTTGCGGAACGGTTGTGGTAGTACTCATGGGTAAAATGGTGTTGTACAAATTTAAGTAATTCGCCGATTAGCTGGTAAGCCGATCATATAAGGAATTGGCCCGCGAGTATTTTTAGAAAATAATTGGCTTATGCCCGATCAACCGGCGAGGGCTTCCCAGTATTCCGCTGCGCGGCGGGTATGGGGTATCACAATGGTGCCGCCCACTATATTAGCCACCGCGAATATTTCATATACCTGCTCGGTGGTAATGCCCAGCTCATGGCATTTACCCAGGTGGTATTTGATGCAGTCGTCGCAACGCAGCACCATGCTGGCTACCAGGCCGAGCATTTCCTTGGTTTTTTTATCGAGCGCGCCGTCTTCGTACGTGTTGGTATCCAGGTTCCAGAGGCGTTTCATCACCAGGTTATTTTTGCTTAGGATCACCTCGTTCATTTTTGTGCGGTAGTCATTGAATTCTTTAACAAGCTCAGGCATTGTAAATGATTTAGAGTGCAAAGGTAAACTGTTACGGATTTACAGTTATCCGTTTAGCAAGCGATATGCTGCATTGCATCGATAAGCTGCCGTTTATTGCCAACCAGCGATCAGCTGCTATCCGGACAGCACTTTTACAAAACGGTTAGTACACTGAGGCTTAATTTTTGTAATACCCTCTAATAAAGAATTGTTTTATGAAATGCCCGAAATGTAACGAAACCTTGGTCATGGCCGACAGAAATGGCGTTGAAATAGATTATTGTCCCAACTGCAGGGGCGTATGGCTCGATAGAGGAGAATTGGACAAAATACTCGAACGCACCGGCGACTATTATTCCGATAAAGAAAATTACAGGGAAGATTACCGGAAGGACGATGGATTTAAATATTACGATAAGCACCGGCATCCGCAGCATCCCTACAAGAAAAAGAAATCTTTCTTTTCTGATTTTTTCGATTTCGATTAAGGAGGACCGTTAATTCAGCTCTTGCAAAAACTACGGGTTATGCGTTAGAAAGCATATTGCAAATGCTCGTAACCCATAACCCGTAATCTATGCGTTCAAATGCAACAACCGTTGCACTGACCGGAACCTAAAAACAGTATTTATTTTCTGCAATGAGCTTGTCCGCAACCCTGCGTCTTGCATCCTTTGTATTGAATGCTTCAGCCTTGGTAAATCTTTTTAATCCCAGCAGCATCATGCGTTGCTCATCGCCTTCCGCAAACGCGTTGATGGCGTCCTTTCCATTCTTTTGAATGCGGTCGGCCGCATCGGTCAGGTACACTTTCATCATGTCGATATATACCTGCGCGGCAGCGCCTTGCTGGTCGGCGATCTTCATCGCTCTTAACAATGCGCTTTCGGCGTTGAACGTATCGATGGCCATGTCTGCAATGCTCATCAGCACTTCCTGTTCCTGGTCCAGCTTCATCATCAGTTTTTGCACCGCTGCGCCGGCGGTAAGCAGGATCGCTTTTTTAAAGTTAACGATCAGCTTTCTTTCCTTCGCGAAAGGAGCATCGTCCTCGCTGCCGAAATCAGGAATGCTCATGAGTTCCTGTGCTACTTTCATAGCAGGCCCCATCAGGTCCAGCCGGCCTTTCATGGCGCGCTTCAGCGTCATGTCGAGCGTAAGCAGCCTGTTTATTTCGTTGGTGCCTTCGTATATCCTGTTGATGCGGCTGTCGCGGTAAGCGCGGGAAATATTGTATTCCGCGCTAAAGCCATTGCCTCCGTGTATCTGTACGCCTTCATCTACCACAAAATCCAATACTTCGCTTCCGAACACTTTCAGCATGGCGCATTCAATGGCGTATTCTTCGGCTGCGCCTAACAGCGCTTCGTTGAATGGCTTGCCTTCGGCGATAGAAGTTTGTTCTTTGTCATCGATCCATTTGGAGGTGCGGTACAAGGCAGATTCGCCTACCCAGATGCTGATGGCCATATCGGCCAGCTTGCGCTTGATGGCGCCGAAGTTGGAAATGCGTTGCTTGAATTGCTCACGCGTATTAGCGTACTCTATCGAGCCGGTGAGTGCGCGCTTGGCCCCGCCCAATGCGGCGGCGCATAATTTCAGTCGGCCGATGTTCAATATGTTGAAGGCAATAACGTGTCCCTTGCCCGCTTCGCCCAATAAGTTTTCAACAGGCACCTGGCAATCCTGGAAATACAATTGAACGGTAGAAGATCCTTTGATGCCCATTTTGTGCTCTTCGGGACCTTGCGTAAAACCCGGGAACCCTCTTTGTACAATGAATGCGCTGAAGCCTGTTTTGCCGCCGGGCGCATTATCGCCTTCTATTTTGGCAAATACGGTATATACATCTGCAAAGCCTCCATTGGTGATCCAGCACTTCTGGCCATTCAAAATAAAATGTTTGCCGTCTGCACTCAGGCGGGCGGATGTTTTTGCGCTAAGCGCATCACTGCCGCTATTGGGTTCGGTAAGACCGTATGCGCCCTTCCACTCCCCGGTAGCGAGCTTGGGAATATATTTTTGTTTTTGCTCCGGCGTGCCAAAGTAAAGTATTGGCAGGGTGCCAATGCCCGTATGCGCGGCAATGGCAACCGAAAATGAATACCCTGCTCCCAGTCCTTCATTGACCAGTGTAGCGGTGATAAAGTCTTTACCGAGGCCGCCGTATTCTTCGGGAATGGAGGTTCCGAGCAGTCCCAGTTCGCCAGCCTTGTCCATTAACGAGGGCATGAGGCCCGGTTCCATGCTGTCGATGCGATCGATGATCGGCAGTATCTCTGTGTCAAGAAATGAATTACACATTTCCAGCACCATGCGCTGCTCTTCGTTGAAATCTTCCGGGGTAAAGGTTTCAAAAGGCGTGCTTTCCCGTATCAGCCATTCGCCTCCTTTCAATATGGTCTTACTTGTGGTGGTAGTTGTGCTCATAAGAATGTATTAAAGAGTTTACATTGTTATTTCAGGTTGTCGTATACTATTTGCAGCACTTCCTTGCACACGTCTATGCGTTCTACGGGAACGCCTTCCAGTGCTTCGTTTAGGGTTTCTTCGGCAAGTTGCATGGTTTGCTCCTGTAGCTTCTGCGCCTGCTTGGTCAGGTAGATCATGTTCATGCGGCGGTCGCTTTCCGACGATACGCGCTTTACCAGTTGCAGTCGTTCCAGGTTGTCTACCAGCCGGGTAATGCTGGGCTTGTCGCGAAAAGTGGCATTGCACAGTTCCTGTTGGCTTTTGCCATCTTCTTTCCATAATTGGTACAACACGCTCCATTGTTCGATGGTCAGGTTCAGGCCGGCCTGGTTGAATTTTTTTTGAAGCCGGCGGGCAATGGCCGTTGAGGCCTTACCCGTAATGAAACTATACAGCTCGCCTTTCTTAAATTGGTTGTTTGGCATATAGTTAGTTAAACAACTATCCAAACGTACTAAATAATCTTGATCGAAACAAGCCCGATCACGAAATTATTACCCAATTAACGGTATTGCAAAGCAATCAGAAGAAGCTACCTTTAAGGTCCCCTATAATTGTAACACATAGCATTACCTCTGATAGCAGCCCGTACCTGAACCCCAAGCGTATACTTATCGTTGGTGTCCGTACTATGTCCTATAATCCCGTAATCCTACCCGGTCCAAGGATCATTTCTTAAAAAAAAGCTTATGAGACGTGTTTGCATTGCTGTGCTTTTGCTGTCGTTTTTTGGAGTATATGGACAGAATAAAAAACTGTCGGTAATCGGTTCTTCTACTTCCGCCTGTACTGGACCCAGCAGTTTTGCTACTTGTTATTTGGGCAGGCTCGATACATACCAGGATGGCATTGCCCAGCCGATGGACCTTTTCCAACTGGCAGTAGGTGGTTATACGGTATATAAGGGAATGCCCTCGTGGTTCGTAGGACCATCGCCCAATTTGCAACCCGATGTAAACAATAATGTTACCCGTGCGCTTTCCTTTACCCCAGATGTGGTGTTAGTGAATTATCCCAGCAATGGGTACGATACACTTTCCATCGACAGCATCATGCGCTGCTTCCGCACCATTCGCGCTGAAGTGAATGCCCAGGGCAAAACCTGTTATATCACTACTACCCAACCACGCCATGCGTTCCCATTCAATACGATGGCGGCACGCCAAAAGTTAAAAACCCTGCGGGATAGCATTATCAATGCCTTTGGATATTTTGCCGTGGACTTTTGGGATGGATTGACCGATCCTGTGACACTTGCCATTCTGCCCGCTTTTGACTCGGGCGACGGCATTCATCTGAACGACGCGGGACACGATATTTTGTTTCAGCGTGTGCGCGATAAGAACATATTTGCAGTGCAACTTCCAGTGAAGCTTACGGCATTCAATGCGCGCCTGCAGCAGGGTTCGGTAGTGTCAACCTGGTCGGTGGCCGATGAGCTGGCCGGCACCCGCTATGAACTGCAGCGAAGCGTAGACGGAGTTAGCTTCAGCACCATCCACACGGTCATCACGCAATCCGCTGCCAACAAGCAAAGCTATATTGCGGTTGATAAGACCGCAACAACAGGAACGTATTACTATCGTTTACGGGTAGTTGAAGCTGCACGCACGTTCTTCTCCCAGGCGATAAAAGTAGTATGTGGAAAAGCGCAGGTAGCATTAAAAAGTTTTTCAATAGACCCCTTGCAACAGCAGGTAGTGATAAAAATGGCTGCCGCCGGCAATCACCCCATCCAGCTCAGGTTCGTGAATAGCCAGGGTATCCTGGTAAGAAAGTCTACCTACCTGCTGCATGCGGGAGAGAACCGCCTTTCAATACCATTGCAAATATTCGCCACCGGAATATATTGGGCGGAATGCGTATTGGACGATGAGCGGATATTTACAAAAACTTTCATGAAAAGATAGCGTTGGTCCAATCCGGCTTTATAACCCATAATCAATCTATCATCCATTATCGCTACGGCGGTAGCGGCCCCACGCCGCTGATTTGCTTTCATGGTTACGGCGAGACGTCGTTACATTTTGATTTCCTGGAAAAAAAATTGGGTGGGCGGTTTTCCATCATCGCCATCGATCTTCCCTTTCATGGCCAAACGGTTTGGAATGAAAAATATGTCCTGCCAGGCGCTTTGGCCGATATCACACAAAGAATACTGGAACAATTACACTTGGGAGGCGAACAGCTTCATTTGCTGGGCTTCAGCCTGGGTGGCCGGCTTGCATTGTGCGTGTTGCAGGAACTACCACAAAAAGTATCGAAGCTGGTATTGCTGGCGCCCGATGGATTAAAAGTGAACTTCTGGTATTGGCTGGCTACGCAATCTGCCGTGGGCAACGCGCTTTTTAAATTCACCATGAAGCGGCCCGGATGGTTCCTGGGCATGCTGCGTGCCGGCAACAGGTTGCGGCTTATCAATCAAAGCATATTCAAATTTGTGCAGTATTATATTCATGATGAAAAAGTAAGAAAAGACCTGTACCAGCGGTGGACGGGCCTCAGCAAATGCACGCCCGATGCAGTTGCGCTCAAGAACATTCTTTCAAAAGGCGGGATACAGATCAGGCTGTTGTATGGCAAATACGACCGCATCATTACCCAGCAAACCGGTAAGAAAACGCTGAATAGCCTGCCCGGATGCACGATAGAAGTGCTGGACTGCGGTCACCAGGTGTTGCACGAGAAAAATGCTACTGCCATTGTGCGTGCACTGGAAAGCTGAGGTTTGGAAGTTAAAAGTTTAAAGTGAAAAGGAACCCGGTACTTTACTTTCATTTTGATCGCCCGACGCAGGCGCCTGCGTTTCAAACCGCAAGCTTTCCATTTTAAATTCGCTTATACTTGCAACATGGATGATGTTTCATTTTGGCTGGTGGTGGTTGCTGTAATTGTTTTTGTCGGTTATGCCGTACTGATAGAATATTACCGCAAGGGATGGCAGCGGCTCGCGGAATATAAGGCACCCGCCGATATCACTCCATCCGCAAAGGTTTCCATCATTATTCCTGCGCGCAATGAAGAAAACACCATTGGCCGTTGCCTGCAATCGATCGTTAACCAACGTTATCCGCCCGAGCTGCTACAGGTGATCGTAATAGACGACCATTCCACCGACCGCACCGCTGATATCGTCACGGGCTTTAACAACGAAAGCATTCAGCTTATTGCATTGAAAGATCATGTGCACGATGCCATCAATTCTTATAAAAAAAAGGCAATAACAACCGGCGTGGAACGCGCAACAGGAGATTGGATCCTTACCACCGATGCGGATTGCGAGGCGGGAAGAGATTGGATCAGCACCCTGATGGCCTACCAGCAGGAAACCGAAGCGGTATTGATTGCGGCGCCGGTAAAATTGCAGGCCCGCAATAATCTACTGGGCATTTTTCAGTCGCTGGATTTTTTAAGCCTTCAGGGGGTCACGGCGGCCTCGGTATCGCGCAGGTTTCACTCCATGGGCAATGGGGCCAACCTGTGCTATTCAAAAGAAGCATTTCATGCAGTGAATGGCTTCGAGGGCATTGACCATATTGCATCTGGCGATGATATGCTGCTGATGTTCAAGATAGCGCAGCAATATCCTGGCAAAATCCATTACCTCAAAAGCAAGGATGCCATTGTAACGGCAAAGGCGGCCGATGGTTGGCGGGCCTTCTGGCAACAGCGCATCCGCTGGGCCAGCAAGGCGGATAAATATGAGGATAAGAGAGTGACCAGGGTTTTACTGTTGGTATACCTGCTGAACATTTTAATGCTTACGCTCTTTGTATTGTCTTTTTTTAATCCCGATCTTTTATTGATCGTGATATTGTTCCTGTTCTCCAAGATATTGCTGGAGTTCCCTTTTGTAAATGCGGTATCTTCTTTTTTCGGCGAAAGAAGATTGATGAAGTTTTTTCCATTGTTGCAGCCACTGCATATTGTGTACACGGTAATTGCCGGCTGGCTGGGTAAATTCGGCAGGTACCAATGGAAGGGAAGAACGGTGCAGTAGAAATTAGTATTTTGCCGCATGGCCGCAACAACCACCAATCCAGACCGCAATGCCTGGCGCAGGCTGCGCCGCAACAAAGGGGCGCTGGCCGGACTGGTAGTGATCATAGCAGCCTTGATCGTTGCGGTGATCTGCTACCTGGTGGCACCGGACAAAAGTCCAAACGCCAACCGCATGATCGTCGAGATCAGCGGGCAAAAGCCAGGGTTCGCGCAACAATTCCTGAAACTTCCGCGCGAAAAATCTTTCGAAGAAACTTCTTTCCTGCAACAGGTAATATCGGGCCGCGAAGACCGGTATCAATACGTTCCTATTACGGGCTATCAGTCTACCAACGACAGCATTATCGTTCAGAAATACATCGATGAGGATGTGTCTGAGCGCGTGGGTTACTCCAGGGCGCAGTTGCGCACAGCATCGGGGAATACCGAGCCGGTAGAGACAATTAAGTTTCGATTGGGGACCGATAAATATGGCCGCGATATTCTGAGCAGGTTATTAGTCGGAGTTCGGGTGAGCCTCGGGGTTGGATTGGTGACGGTGCTGATATCATTGAGCATCGGGGTGCTATTGGGCGCCCTGGCGGGATACTACCGCGGGCGTGTAGACGATGCCGTGATGTGGCTGATCAATGTTATCTGGAGCATCCCTACCTTGTTATTGGTATTTGCCATTACATTGATGTTAGGCAAGGGGTTCTGGCAGGTGTTCATCGCCATCGGGTTAACGTTGTGGGTAAATGTTGCGCGCATTGTTCGGGGGCAGATACTGAGCATACGCGAGCTGGAATATGTTGAAGCGGCGCGGGCATTGGGCTTTTCGGGCGCGCGCATTATAACCAGGCATATTTTGCCAAATGTATTGGGACCGGTAATGGTAGTGGCTGCGTCTAACTTTGCTACGGCTATTGTAATTGAAGCGGGACTAAGCTTTTTAGGCGTGGGCGTGCAGCCTCCGCAGCCGAGCTGGGGTTTGATGATAAAGGAGAACTACAGTTTTATTATTACGCACAATCCCATGCTGGCCATTGCGCCGGGCATTGCGATTATGCTGTTGGTGCTAGCATTTAATATGGTGGGAAATGGGTTGAGGGATGCGTTGGAGGTAAGGAGTTAATGGTTCGCCTTTGCCTTTTCGGTTTCCTTATACACCTGCACATTACGTGCAAAGCTTTCCTCCAGCGATATAAAAGTTTCGGTCCGTTCTATGCCGCGAATTTTTTGCAACTCATCGTGCAATACAAAGCGTAGCTGGTTAATGTCCTTGCATACTATTTCCGCGAACATGCTGTAGTTGCCGGTAGTGTAATTAAGCCGCACGATCTGGGGTATTTTACGGAGCTCTTTGGCAACCGAATCGTACAGCGAACTTTTTTCGAGGTAGATGCCGATGAAGGCAATGACATCGTAGCCGAGTTGCTTGAGATCTACGTTGAGTTTTGTACCTTTCACTATACCTGCTTCCTGGAGTTTCTTAATGCGCACGTGAATGGTACCTCCTGATACGAAGAGGGCTTTGCCGAGGTCGGCGTAGGAAATGCCTGCGTCGTCCATCATGGCGTGAATGATCTGCAGGTCTAATTTGTCAAGATTTAATTTACCTACCATTACGATTGAGTGTTTTATACAATTTTCAATGAAATACAAATATATTTGAATAAAAACGAAATATTCAAATTTTTTATTGAAAATTTTGGAACGAATAGCCCGAGTTATTATTTTTGATCTATCGAAGTTCTTAATAATACTGTGGGGTGATGAAATTTCCGGCAGACATGCCCCCTTGTCTCGGGGGTGGGGATCAACGGATAAACGCAATATAGCGCCGACTCTACCTTGTGTATGGCCGACCAGGGTTGACCACTAACCGATTTTGTTCTGCACCAGTGCTAAACCAGTGCAGGAGAAAGTCAAAGCAATGTGTTGTGGCTAACGTCCCCGTGGAGGTTCGAATCCTCCCCCTACAGCGGGTGAATGAAGCCTTTTTGCAGTGACGGCAGAGGGGCTTCTTCGTTTTCTCATGGTACTTTTAACACGAACGCAGGCCCGTAAGCCTGCGTTCGTGTTTGTACCCGGTTGTTTTTATTTCTCCACTAACCTTTTCAGCTTTACCAATTCCAGATCGCTCCGCGCGGGCCCTGTCAACAATTCGCCATCGTACGAGAACCGTGAGCCATGGCAGGGACAATCCCAGCTCTTCTCGGCATTGTTCCAGGCCACGCTGCATTTTGCGTGCGGGCAAACAGGATTTACCGCATGCAGTTGCCCGCTCTCATCTTTATAAATGGCCAATCGATGTCCTTCGTATTTTACAATCCTTGCTTCACCGTGAGCAAGCTCTGAAAGCGATTCCAGTTTTTCGTGGCTGAAGTAGCCGCCTATGAAGTGCGAGACGACATCCGCATTTTCCTTTATAAAATTGGTGAACCCCGCTACCGGCTTAATACGGTTGGGATTGAACAGGTCTGCATAACGGCTGTCTCTTGTTACAAAAATATCATTGAACACCAATGCCGCCACATGGCTGTAGGTGATGCCGTTTCCGCCAAATCCTGTAGCTACCCACATGTTTTGCGCACCACCAGGCAAATGCCCGATATAAGCCAATCCATCAGCCGGTGCAAAAAATTGCGAAGACCAGCGGTTCTCCACGCGCTCTACATCGTAATAAGTCTTTATGTGCGCCTCCAACCGCGTAAAGCAGGCCTCGGTATTTTCTTCATGTGCTGTTTTATGGTCCTCTCCCCCCGCAACCAGGAACTGTTGCCCATTTATCTCCTGCGTGCGGTAATAGTGGTACGGATCGTACATATCGTACGCAAGGCCATTGGGATAATTGTTGTCCTTTAATTTTACCGCGATGGCATAGCTGCGGTAAGGCGCGCACCGGAAGTGCAGCACGTTTACGCCCGGCGGAATGTGCGTGCAATAAACCAGATGCCTCGCCCTGATGGTGCCGAGGGTTGTTTTTGCCTGGATGATATCGTTTTCTTCCGCGTCTTCTACCCGGCAACCCTGTAGTATAACGCCGCCCATCGATTCAAAGGCTTTGGCAATGCCGAACAAATACTGTGTGGGATGAAATTGGCCCTGCCTTTCTACTACTATCGCCCTTTCAAAAGGGATGGGAACGGGTATATTATCGGTATAACTTATTTCTACACCTGCTTTTTTAGAAGCTTCGAATATTTTTTCGAGCTCTTTGGTTTGTTCATCGTTTTGTGAATACAGGTAGCCAGGTAATTCGCTGTGTTCACAACTGATGTGGTGCTCCTGTATATTGGATTTGATAAGGTCGAGCGCTTTGCGGGTGACCTCGCTCAGCAATTGCGCATTATTTTCCCCGAAATCTGTCTCTACCTGGTTGTAAGGGTTGTCAAGCAAAGTATTAAGGTGTGAAGTGGTGCCGCCGGTGGTTCCAAAGCCCAACGTATGCGCTTCGGCCACAATGCACGACTTGCCGGCTTTTTGTAACTGCAGGGCGGTGGAAATGCCAGCCATGCCGCCTCCTACGATCAGTATATCGAAAATGCCGTCGGGAATAGTTTTGTGTTGCGGTACGTAATCAGGCATGCCGTTTTGCCATAAGCTCTGAAGTGCGCCATCTCTTTGCATAGTGAAAGTTTTAGAGTATTTGCATAAAAAATATGCCGGGGCTTGTAAAGGGTTAAGGGTTATCGTTATGGAGTGCGTCCCAGAGGTGAGCGGTGAGTTGTGAGTTCAGGCGTTGCAGATTAGACATACCTCACTTCCAATCCCCGGTGAATCATTTATTTTTGTACGATGGGCCAGAAGAAATTAAAGCGCTTTGCAGAGATAGAAACTTTTTCGAATGTATTGCAGTATCCCATTGGCATGGCCGGCAAATGGAATGAATTTTTCGGGAATAACAATGCCATTACGCTCGAGCTCGCCTGCGGCAAAGGAGAATACGCGCTCGGCCTTGGGCGCATGTACCCGCATCGCAATTGTATTGGCATCGACCTGAAGGGCAACCGCATTTGGGCGGGTGCAAAAAAAGCATTGAACGAAGGCCTGCAAAACGTGGCCTTTCTGCGTACGCAAATCGATAAGCTGCCGGATTATTTTGCGCCGGGCGAAGTAGCGGAGATCTGGCTTACCTTCCCCGACCCGCAATTGCGCGTGTCGAGGGTAAAAAAAAGATTAACGCACCCAAGATTTCTGCGGCTATATCAACGCGTATTACAACCGGCCGGAAAAATTCATCTTAAGACCGATAGTCCCGAGCTGTACGCTTTTACCAAACTGGTGATTGATCAATACGGCCTTATGCTGCACGCAGACCTGGACGATGTATATGCGCAGGAAAATGTTCCCGGCGAATTGCAGATCAAAACGTATTACGAAGGATTGGACATTGCACAAAGCAATCGCGTGCATTACCTGTGCTTTACTTTGCCGGAGCAGCTTGCACCGGAATCTCGTGACACCGAGTTGAAGCAGTCGCTAAAACAAAGCCATGAAGAAGCCATTTAACGAAGACGAGGATTTTTATTACAACAACGAAGGCTTTATTGTGCTGACGGAACAATATCACCTGGCACGAGGCTATTGTTGCGGCAATGGATGCAAGCACTGTCCCTACGACTACAAGAATGTGCCCGAACCCAGGCGCAGCAAGTTATTGGAGCAGCGGAAGAACCAGAACCAGCAAGGGCAGCAGGAAGCGTAAATAAATGAATCGGATATTCGGTTGAAATACGAAAAGAGTGAACAAACTGTGCCTCCGGATACACTCACTGGTTTAAGTAAGTTTCCCGGTAAATTATCGCCTTAAATTGTAATCAGCCTCGAAATGGCTACAACAAAAAAACAAACCGCGCAATTAAAATCAGTCAGGCCCTCAGGGCAAAAGGACCAGAACTTTTTTGAGCTGGTGTATGAAGTGGCGCGGCAAATTCCCAAAGGCAGGGTAACTTCTTATGGCGCTATTGCAGCCGTGCTTGGCGCCAGGCTTTCCGCACGCATGGTGGGTTGGGCCATGAACGGAGCCGGCAGTGCAAAGCCCAAAGTGCCGGCGCACCGCGTGGTCAACCGAAATGGAATGCTATCGGGCAAACACCATTTTTCTACTCCCACTAAAATGCAGGAACTGTTGGAAAAAGAAGGCGTCAAAGTAAAGAATGATGTCATCGTGGATTTTAAAAAACACTTCTGGGACCCGGCGAGAGAATTAGAGTTGTGAATTACTACCTCGGCGGCGACTGCCACAGCACATGCGTGATCATCCATTTTCCGCCTTGCTTTGCGAGCAGTAAATAATCAGTGCCCCACCAGGCAGTGAGCTTGGCGGCCGCTGTTTGGTCCTGCACATCCAGCACTTCTACCTTCTTTACAAACTTATCGGCAGCCGAAGGATTGTTGCGCTTTTTAACCGCCGCAACATAATTTATCATCGCCTGGAAGCTCATGGGCTCGCCGGCATACCCGGTGCTGTCTTTAGGACGGTAATACCCATACTTCACCACCTGGGGTGAAATGCTGCGGTGTAATTTCATGGAATCACCATAATAAAATGCGTCTACGTAGTCCATTACTGCACTGCTGACCGCGTCTTTATCCGATTGCGCCACGCCGGCGAGGCTGACGATCATGCAGGCGATAGTGATGTATTTTTTCATACAGGTTATTGATGCAGGAAAATATAAAAAGCATTTATATCAAACTAAAAATTTATATAAGCGGAAATAATCGATCGGGAAGATAAAGAGCCGGCAACGATCAATAATACGGGCTGATCATTAAATACACCAATACGCCTGTAACACTCACATATAACCAGACAGGCCAGGTGATCTTTGCCAGCTTGCGGTGGGCCGGCCATTCGGCAGTGAGCCCCCTATATGCCGTGTATAAAATAAAAGGAAGAATTAATGCGGCAAGAATGATGTGCGTTATCAGAATGAAAAAATACACGTACCGGATGCTGCCTACCCCTCCGAACCTGGTATCGCCGGTAAACAAATGATGACAGATATAAGACACCAGGAAAAGACAGGACAAAATAATCGCGGCAATCATCGT
This sequence comes from Chitinophagaceae bacterium, assembly GCA_035628135.1. Taxonomy (GTDB): domain Bacteria; phylum Bacteroidota; class Bacteroidia; order Chitinophagales; family Chitinophagaceae; genus DASPKM01. The sequence continues at coordinate 622,838 of DASPKM010000010.1, forward strand.
GCGCCTGTGCGCGGCAAACCGGCGGCGCCTTACTGTAATCAATCCCCACACCAGCAACAAGCTTACGGCCGAATTGATGATGGCATTCAGCTTCGCAAATAAATGCTCGTCGAAACCCAACTCCACATCCAGCTTTACCCTCGATAACAATACCACTGCGGCAAACACCACAAACGAAACCGTGAGTATCAGCCAGCGGGCTGTTTTATCATTTTTTTGAAAATAGGCGGGAAGCATCAGGCTAAAATAGTTTTCGCTTTTTCTTTTTATCCTTCTCCAGTTGCAGGAATACGATGTCTTTGGCAAGACGGGCCATGTCGTTGCTATCCAGCCCGCTGTAATAGCCTCTCACCACGCGTTGCTTGTCGAGCAATACAAATTTATCGGTATGAATGAATGCCGTATCCACTCCTTCGCCATCCTGCAAGCCCAACTTGAACTCGTTGATGGAATGGTCGTAGATAGCTTTCTTCGGGCCTGTGAGCATCCACCAAACATCGGGATTTACACCAAAACGGTCTGCATATTTTCTTAACGCCGGAAAGGAATCCCTTTCAGGGTCTACAGTAAAAGAAATAAAATGCACGAAGGTGGTATCTATTCGCCTGCGGTCGTCTTTCAATTTTAAAGCATCCTGGAGCTTTTTCATGTTGCGCGTAAGCGCGGGGCAAATAGAAGGGCAATGCGTAAAGAAAAAATCGGCCACGATGATATGGCCCTGAAGATCATCCAATGATACCTGCTGTCCCAACTGATTCGTGAGGGTTAAGTTGCTTACGCGGTGCCAAACGGTGTCGGTGATCTCTTTGCCGTTCTTTTGCTGTACAATAACGGTATCGTAATGATACCGCTTGGGCATTATCACGGCTTCCTTGCTGAACTTGTCTGCTATCAGGTATCCTGCCACTGGCAGCAATACGGCGATGCAGAACGCTAACCACGCTTTTTGACTCACTTAGTGTTGAATTTGCGGCACAAAAGTACGGCAGGAAATTTTGTTACTTAACCTTAAACCGCAAACAGCAGGTGATTAACCGGTTAGTGCAATTCTCCCGGTTTTTGCGCGTCGTGCGGTTTGTCTTGCTTGGCCGGGGTGGTTGTCTGTTCTTTATGGTAAGGGTCGTAAGTATTGCGCAGGTTGCGGAACGAATCGCCGTCCCACAGGAAAGCGCCTATGAACCAGACAAATAACAGCAGCGGCACCACAATGGTCATGATCATGTTGCGGAGCTCATCGCCCAGGTGCATGAAAATGGAAACGATGTAAAACGCCTTGGCGAGCGAAAGTATGATGATGACGCCTTTAATGGCCAGCACGAGCCCCGCCCCGAAATGAGTTGCATACAACAACAATCCCAATCCTAATTCTATAATGGTCACTATCAGCAGGATCCAGAATGTTTTCCAGATACGCTTCGTTCCCTGGGCCGGCTCATGATGAAACGTTACTTCCCCCGGTGCTGAATGATGTTGATGTTCCATATTACTGAATGACAAAATAATTAAAAGTTGTTGCTACAACAGGTAAAAGCAAAGGAATACAAATACCCATACCAGGTCTACAAAGTGCCAGTACAGTCCCGCTTTTTCCACCATCAGGTAATGTCCCCTCCGGTCGAACACGCCTTTCCACGTCATTATGAGTATGATAATGTTGATGATCACTCCCGAAAACACGTGAAACCCGTGAAAGCCTGTTATAGTGAAAAAGAAATTACTGAAGTTGGTAGATGCAACGCTTCCGTTGGCGTTGAGGAAGGGATTTCTTCCCCACCATGCGCCCTGGTGATACAGGTGCGTCCACTCCCACGCCTGGCAACCCAGGAAAGCAAAACCGCCGATGATGGTCCATATCAACCATTTGATAACGCCTTTCCTGTTCATGTGGTGTCCTTCGTGCACGGCCAGCACCATGGTTACCGAACTCATGATCAGGATAAAGGTCATTAAGCTCACGAAGGCCAGCGGAAGGTTTACACCATGCACAAATGGAAAGGAATTGAATACCTCGTTGGGATCGGGCCAACTGTTGCTGGAAAAGCGGATAGTGCCATAAGAAATGAGAAAAGCGCTGAAAGTAAACGCGTCACTCATTAGGAAATACCACATCATCAGCTTTCCATATTCCATGTTGAAGGGGCTTTTCCCCCCACTCCACCATTTCCTGTCTGCAGGTACTGCGTGAGCCATCAGAATTATTATTTTAAACTGTTCGCAAAATTAAATAGGTCTTTATCGACTGTTTTATTGTATCCACAAAAAGAAAACAAACAGGTATACCCATAACAGGTCTACAAAATGCCAGTACGTTGCCGCAATTTCCACTGGCACTGCGTTGTACGAGCGGTACTTGCGGTTGAAGGCCCTTACAAACATCAGTACCAGCGCCACTATGCCTCCAAATACGTGCAGGGCGTGCAAACCAAAAATGATGTACAGGAACTGTGCCGCGCCAGAGCCTTCGAGCTTAACGCCGGAGTCCCATATCTGCCGGAAGCCTAACCACTGCATCAGGATAAATACCATTCCCAATAACAAGGTTGTTACCACCAGGCCCCTGTACCGCGTCATTTCACGGTCCCTGAACGATTTGAGCGCCCATTGAATTGCCACGCTGCTCAGTAACATCACCAGTGTTGAATACCAGAATATCCGGGGCATGTCAAAACTGGTCCAATTGGGCTGCTCGCGCTTTACGATGTAGGCGCTCGTTAACCCGGCAAACATCATTACAATGCTGCCTATGGCCACCCACATGCTAAACTTGTGGGGATGAATTTTTTTCCTTTGTGCTTGTGCTGCCACACTGTTCATTTAACCCGATTGTTGTTGTATATGTCAAAAGTTAGAAGTGAAACCGCAAAGTTTTTGTTCTCCATTTCTCCTGCTCTCTTTTAACTTTTGAACTTTCCATGTTTTAAACCTTGTCTCCCAGCAACGCCAGCAATACCACAGGCAAATAAATATAACTGCTGAACATCACCCTGCGAGCCGCCTGCGCTGTCATTTCCCTGTACAACCGCACGCATTGAAACACCATCAACAGGTTTGCCACCAAAATTATTCCCAGGCTTACGATGCCGCTCATGCCGATGAAATAAGGTATAACACCGGCGGGTATCAGCAACAGCGAATAAATGATGGCCTGTATGGCCGAATAACGCGTTGTTCCTTCCTCCGAAGGCAGCATCCTGAACCCGGCCTTAATGTAATCCTTATGCGCTATCCAGGCAATTGCCCAGAAGTGCGGGAATTGCCAAAAGAACTGTATAGCGAACAAGGTCCAGCCGCCTCCCCACGAAATATCCTCCTCCGGTAAGAATCCCGCTGTCCACCCTATCAAACAGGGCAGCGCTCCCGGGATAGCTCCAAACAATACTGAAAAAGAGCTTACCCTTTTCATGGGCGTATACATGTAAGCATACATGAACCAGCTTACCAGCGCAATTACTGCAGCGGCAAGGTTAAAAAAATTCCAGAGCAGGAACAATCCAACCGCCAGTGCAAGAATGGCAAAGGCCCACCCTTCTGCAATGCCCATGCGCCCCGATGCTATTGGGCGTTTGGCCGTGCGCATCATTTTCGCATCACTGTCTTTCTCCACTATCTGGTTCACTGCATTGGCGCTGAACGTTACCAGCAGTCCACCGGTAAACAACAGCACTACATTGCTCCAATCGAACAATACGCCCGGCACCAGCAGGTAGCTCACCACCGCGGAGAAGGTTACCATGAAGCTTAGCGTAAATTTGCCAAGCTGCATGTAATCTTTCAGCTTATTTCCGATTGTAAAAGAACTTGAACGCGTCACGGTTTCTGTCTGCATCTTCATATTTTACTAATGCCTCGACTCATTAGGTCCGACAGGCTCGGTTTGCGGAATGAAATCCCTTCCATCCTTACCGTAATCATATGGCCAGCGGTGCACTTCGGGTATTTCGCCGGGCCAGTTGCCGTGTCCGGGCCTGATGGGAGCCGTCCACTCCAGTGTGGTAGCGCCCCATGGGTTTTGCGAAACCACCCTTCTTCCCTTGAAAATGGAATAGAAGAAGTTGAACACAAACAGCAATTGTATCGCAAACACTATCATGGCCACCGTAGAGATAAAACGGTTCAGGTCATCGAACTGGTTGAACGATGCCCAGTTGCTATAGTCAACATAACGTCGTGGCATACCCGCCAATCCCTGGTAGTGCATGGGCCAGAAGATAAGGTAAGCGCCGATGAGCGTTACCCAAAAGTGGATATACGACATGGTATTGTTCATGTACCGGCCATACATTTTCGGGAACCAGTGGTAAATACCCGCGAACATTCCAAAGAAGGCCGATACACCCATTACTATATGGAAGTGTGCTACCACGAAATAGGTATCGTGCAGGTGAATATCGAGCGTGGAGTTACCCAACCAGATGCCGGTTAGACCGCCCGAAATAAACATGCTCACAAAACCGATGGAGAACAGCATGCCCGGCGTAAAGCGCAGGTTGCCGCGCCACAGCGTGGTAAGCCAGTTAAACACTTTAATGGCCGATGGAACGGCTATCAGCAGCGTAAGCAGCACGAATACCGATCCCAGGAAGGGGTTCAACCCCGTTACGAACATGTGGTGCGCCCAAACCAGGAAGGCCAGTATCGCAATCGCAAACAGCGATCCTAACATTGCCATATAACCGAAAATGGGCTTGCGCGCATTGATGCTCATTACTTCCGACACCAATCCCATCGCGGGCAAAATGATGATGTACACCTCAGGGTGGCCCAGGAACCAGAACAGGTGCTGGTAAAGAATGGCATTCCCGCCTTCATTGGGCATGGCCTGTTGCGTACTGTAAATGAATATATCTGATAAATAGAAGCTCGTACCCCCATGGCGGTCGAACAGCAGCAGGATAAAACCGCTCAGCAATACGGGGAACGACAATACGCCCAATATGGCGGTAAAGAACAGCGCCCAAATAGTCAACGGCAATCGCGTCATGCTCATGCCCTTGGTGCGCATGTTAAGAATGGTAGAAATATAATTAAGACCGCCCAGCAGTGAAGACACTACGAACAAGGCCATGCTTGCAAGCCAGAGGTCAACACCCGCTTTAGATCCCATAGACGCATCCTTCAACCCGCTAAGTGGCGGGTACATCGTCCATCCCCCGCTTGCAGGCCCTGTTTCAATAAACAAGGAAGACAGCATTACCACGCTCGCCAAAAAGAAGAACCAGTAAGAAAGCATGTTCAGGAAGGGCGAGGCCATGTCCCTGGCGCCGCACTGCAGCGGTATCAGAAAGTTGGCAAAGGTTCCGCTAAGGCCTGCCGTCAACACAAAGAATACCAGCACCGTTCCGTGCATGGTAACCAGGGCATAGTAAAACTCAGCTGAAATTCTTCCGCCCCTGGCCCAACGGCCGAGAATATCTTCCAGGAAGGGAAAGGTAGAGTCCGGGTAGCCCAATTGCAGGCGGAACAATACAGACATCATCGCGCCCAGCACCGCCCAGAAAATTCCCGTGATCAGGAACTGCTTGGCGATCATTTTATGGTCCTGGCTGAAAACGTACTTGGTAATGAACGTTTCCTTGTGGTGGTGCACATGATGCTCATCATGATGAACTTCATGCGTGGTTACCACTTCAGGATGTCCGCTATGTAAATTCAATTCGTTGCTCATCAAAAAAAGATTTTAAAAATTATCAGCTTGCGCTGATGAGTATCGGATTTTATTGGTTGTTCGATGTTGCAGGCGCGGTTACCGCGGCTGTCGGTTTGTTTACAGCTCCCGCACTATCGGCTGCATTGGCTCCCGCCGGCTTGGGATTGATCGCATTCTGGTACGATACATAATTCGGGGTGCGGCCAGCCAGCCACAGGTCAAATTCCTGTTGCGTAACCACACGAATGATCCCCTTCATGGTATAATGCGCGTCGCCACACATCTGGTCGCACGATAGTTCATACTCGAATTCAGGGTTGTTCAGCTTCTTGCGCATTTCCTCTGTTGTGTACAATGGCGTAAACCACATGGTTGTGGGTGTTCCCGGAACGGCGTCCATCTTCATCCTGAAGTGCGATAGCCCTACGTCGTGCACCACGTCCCTGGAATTGATGATCATCTTAACGGGCCGGTCCTTTACTATATAAATGTCGGTACCATCCACTACGATGTCATCGTGCGTAGCGGGATCGTCCCATACTAATCCGAGCTGGTTTTTGTTTTCGTCATTAATGTTCCTGAAATATTTCTTTCCGAAAGTTTTGTCCTTTCCTTCGTACCGTGCTATCCACGCAAACTGCCTGCCCGTAATTTCTACTTTCAACGCGTTGGCAGGAGCTTCGCCTGTGATCTTGAACCAGTAGTACAATCCAAAACCAACCAGTACCGTAAGAAATATTGCCGGTACAACGGTCCAGATCAATTCCAGTTTATTGTTATGGGGGTAGTAATATGCCTTGCGTTTTTCAGAGTACTGGTATTTGTACGAAAACCAGAACAGGAGCACCTGTGTTATCACGAATACAACGCCGGTTATGGCGAGCGTAATGTACAGCATGTTATCGATCTTCACCCCGTGATCGGAGGCCGCGTCCTTCAGTATCTTTCCCTTCAACGCCTCGTTGCATACCCACACGCCTATGAGGCCGCCCACCAGGAACACGATCATCATAAATGCATTGATGCGGTTGTTCTGCTCAAAAGTTTTCTTTTCTCCTTTCAATACAGCTACATACTCGCTGGCCTTCGCTATCTGAAAAACTATCAGGAAGCCAAGTGCCAGGATCGCTATCAAAAAAAGTGTACTCATGATTATCTGATAAATATTTCGTTCAAATTATTATAAACGCGCTATCATTTTTTATGTATGATGAATAACGCTTTCCTTCAGGAACGGATGGTTTCTTGCAATCAGCGAATGCCTTTCCATCGCGCGGCCTGTTAGGAACATGATCAATCCGACAAATCCCAAAGCGATGCCGATATCGAACAGGCCTAAAGGTACTTCGTCCTTGAAGGGGCCGGGGAACACCATCTGGTAAAAATCCAGCCAATGGCCTACCAATATCAGTATCGACATGAATGTTATGACTGCATAATTTCTCTTCGAGCTCCTGCGCATCAATATCAGCAATGGGGCCAGGAAATTAATGATCAGGTTAAGGAAGAAAATGGCCCTGTACGGTCCTTCAACCCTGTGCTTGAAGTAAACAGTTTCCTCCGGAATGTTCGCGTACCAGATGAGCATGTACTGGCTGAACCAGAGGTAGGTCCAGAATATCGAGAATGCAAACATGAACTTGCCCAGGTCGTGCAGGTGCTCTTCGTTGGTGAGCTCAAGGTAGCCCTGGTTCTTCATGTATACCACAAACAGGGTTATCATTGCTATGCCCGCCACGAATGAGCTTGCAAAGGTGTACCAGCTGTACATGGTGGAGTACCAGTGCGCATCGATGCTCATGAGCCACAGCCAGGGAATGGTTGACATTACGGTTAATACAAACCATACCATGAACAAGGCGGCCCACACGGTGTTTTTGAAAATGTATTTGCGGCCAGCTTCGATGCTGGGCAGCGGATTATCGTCCAGCTCGCGGGATAATTGGCGCATCTTACGGCCAAGTACTATCCACAAACCGATGGTGAGTACTGTCCATATAATGAAGAATGTAGGATTGAGGAAGGATGATTTGCCTTGCAGGATCTTATCCCTTGCCACCAGGTCTTTGTCGAGCCAGTGATAAATATGATGCTTGTGGCCCAGTATAAGTATCAGCAATATCACCAGTGTAATAACGCCCAGTACAGGTACCGTAGAAGAAATGGCTTCTGTAACGCGGCGGAACGACATTTGCCATCCGCCCATTGCCAGCGTGGTGGCGCAAATAAAGAACATGGTTGCGTTTACCACCAGCAAAAAGTAAACACTGTTATGCAGGAGCGTTGACCAGAACCTTGTACCATGGTGATCGTCGCCCGCGCCGTACACTATTAATCCAATGATCAGCGACAGGACACCGATGCCCAGCAATGCTAACGACCACATCCTGAAACGGCCCGGCATTTTGAACTGATATGTAATTGATGATGATGAAGGCATCCTTGGTTAGTTATTTATTTTTCTCGATTCAGTTTTCTTAATTGTTCTTTTGAATGACGGAACCCGGTCTTGTTTCGCCGCTGGTTGTTACGCCCGGCGGGTTGGTAGCCGCAGTATCGCTGGCTGCCTGCGTTCCTACGGAACCGGTCGCTTTCTTTTCAGCCTGTTTTCTTTTGATATAATGAATGACCATCCAACGCTGAGTTGGATTTAATTGCGAAGCATAGCTTCCCATTGCGCCTTTGCCATACGTAACTGAATAAAACATTTGCCCATCGGGCATGTTATCTGTAATGGGGTCCGATACCAATGCGCGGGGCTTAGCCGCGTATGGACCTTCGCCGCCGCGGTGAAGCGGACCATTGCCGTCCAATGCTGCGCCATGGCAAATACCACAGTTGATGAGGTACAATCGCTCAGATTCCTTCATGGCCGAAGAATCCAGCATGCTGATAGGATTGCGGATACCCTTTGATGCAACATAATTAGTGGAATCCCTGGCGGATGAATCTTTTGGCAGCCGGAAAGTATAATCAGCCCCTCTTTTCACGGTGCCGGGCACGGGCGTATTGCTGAAGTGAATGCCTTGTTTCAACAGCTCCTGTCTTTGCTCTTCGGTTACAGAATACGTTTCATATGCGCGGCTGTAAGCCATGTCCGGTATGTAGGTGCGGCCGGGGGAGCGCTTTACATCGCTGCAACTGATGAAGCCGGCGGCGGCTGCCGTAAAAATGGATATGATGATTAGCTTCTTCATTTAAATCTTTTGAACAGTTATGCGTTGATGTCTCCTGTTTTTGTTTCAAAAACCTTCCGGTCCTTATCGTACCTGCCCAGCCACCATCCTGTTTCGGCGTTTTGGATATTGATCTCTTTGGCGCCTACGCTGCTCAGGAAAGATTGCACTTCGCTGTCATTGGTTTTGGGAGTGGTTTCTATTACCATCACAAATGTATCGTCGGTGGCGCGCGGGTGAAAATGATGCTTCTTTACAAAGGGCGCCATCTGGCAGAGATAGCAGAACGTAAGCACCATGCCTACGGACGACAACAGTACCGTTAACTCGAATATGATGGGTATCCAGGCGGGCAGCGCAAAATAAGGTTTGCCGCCGATGATCATAGGCCAGTCGTTGGTAAACACCCAACTGATAAAGCCGAGCGCGATGCTGGTTCCGGTGATGGCATAAATAAATCCGGCAGTGTGCAGGCTGGTATCCCTCAATCCCATCACCTTGTCGAGGCCGTGGATCGGGAACGGCGTGTACACGTCGTGAATTTTATATCCTGCCTTCCGAACGCGTTTTACCGCGGGAAAGAGGACCTCCTCATCATCGAAACAACCAACAACAAACTTTTTTACAGCCATAATTTTTATTTAAGCGCAATGATTTTTTTTATGCTCCATGATCGTGCCCGTGCCTGGTCACGAACTCTTCCACTTTTTCATTTTCGATATGTCCCATCCTGCTCTTATAATTATCCCCGCTCCGCTTCAGGATATGTTTGATCTCAGCGATGGCAATAACGGGGAAGAACTTGGAGAACAGGAAATAGCATGTAAAGAACAATCCGAACGTGCCCAGGTAAAATCCAACCTCCCAGATGGTGGGCGAATAATAAAAGCCCCAGCTGCTCGGCAGGTAGTCGCGGTACAGCGAAGTAACGATGATCACAAAACGTTCGAACCACATGCCGATGTTCACGATGATACTCATGAAAAAGGTGACCACGATACTCCTTCGCATTTTACGGAACCAGAATATCTGCGGGCTTAGCACGTTACAACCCATCATCAGGAAGTAGCTCCATCCGTATGGGCTGTAGATGTCGGCCCTGTTTTTAAGGAAGGCATACAATTCGAACTTGTTTTGTCCGTACCAGGCCACGAACAATTCAGTAAGGTAGGCGCAACCCACAATGGAACCAGTGAGCACGATCACTTTATTCATTACGTCGATATGCTCGATGGTAATATATTCTTCCAGGCGCATTACTTTCCTGGTAACCACCAGCAGGGTTTGCACCATCGCAAAACCTGAGAAGATGGCGCCGGCAACGAAGTAAGGCGGGAAGATGGTGGTATGCCAACCCGGTACTACCGAGGTAGCAAAGTCGAAGGATACTATCGTATGCACAGACAATACCAGCGGGGTACTTAAGCCGGCCAGCACCAATGAAAGGGCTTCGTGCCTTTGCCAGTGTTTGGTAGAACCGGTCCACCCGAATGAAAGCACGCCGTACATCAATTTTCTCCATTTCAATTTGGCGCGGTCGCGAACGGTGGCCAGGTCCGGCAACAAACCGGAGTACCAGAATAACAGCGATACGGTGAAGTAAGTAGAGATCGCGAATACGTCCCACAGCAGCGGCGAGTTAAAGTTAACCCACAGTGGTCCGCGGGTGTTGGGATAAGGCAATACGAAGAAGGCCATCCACACACGTCCCATATGCCAGATCGGGAACTGGCCCGCGCACATTACCGCAAAGATGGTCATGGCTTCTGCAGCGCGGTTTACACCTGTTCTCCAACCCTGGCGGAACAGCAGGAGGATCGCGGAGATGAGCGTTCCGGCGTGGCCGATACCAACCCACCACACGAAGTTGGTAATGTCCCAACCCCAACCGATGGTTTTGTGCAGGTTCCACTGGCCCGTTCCGTAATAAACTTCCCTTCCTACCGAGAATATGCCGAAAGCCAGCAGGGCTACGGATACCAGGAAGCCGATCCACCATAGTTTGGTGGGGCGGTTCTCGATAACCCTGACAATGTCTTCCGTTACCTGGTGATAATCCTTGTTGCCTTCTACCAGTGGCGGACGTACCTGCGATTCGTATCTTAATAAAGCCATATCTTATGTTTAATCCGCCCAAAGCGGATGTTTGCTTGTATTACTATTTGTAATTGACTGCGTTCATCAATGCGCCTCGCTTTCGTGTGTCGTCGATGCCGGCAATTGTCCTGACTTAGGCGCCACTTCGTGCGCACCGCTCAACCTTTCAGTGTTCCTTATCTTGGGCAGGTAACTGATGTTGGGCAGGGTGTGCAGGGGCTCTAATACATAGAACAAGCGTTTATTATTGCTGGCCCTGTGTATGCTTACTGCGCTTTGAGTGTCGTTTGCATTACCAAATACAATTGCGCCGGCGGAGCATGCTTGCTGGCAGGCTGTTTTCACATCCCATTTTTCCTGTCCGCTGGTGTCGAGGTTGCCGGTATACAACCTGCGGTTCTCCTTCTTGGCCTGGAGCTTTGCATCCTGCAAACGTTGTACGCAGAACGTGCATTTTTCCATTACGCCGCGGCTGCGTACGGTAACATCCGGATTCAGCACCATGCGAGAAAGATCATCGTTCATCATGTTCACCACAGGGTCCAGATAAGCGGCCGAGGTTTGGTTGTTCTTGAAGCTATCCGAACCCAGGTAGTCGGCCCAGTTAAACCGGCGTACTTTATAAGGACAGTTGTTGGCGCAATACCTTGTTCCGATACAGCGGTTATACGTCATCATGTTCAGGCCTTCGGTGCTGTGCGGCGTAGCGGCCACGGGACAAACGTTCTCGCATGGCGCATTATCGCAATGCTGGCAAAGCATCGGTTGAAAGATGGCCTGAATGCTTTCGGGATCGTGCGGATTGCCGGTAAAGTACCGGTCGATGCGCAGCCAATGCATATCGTGCGAGCGCATCACTTCTGTTTTGCCTACTACCGGCACGTTGTTCTCTACGTGGCAGGCAACAACGCAGGCGCCGCAGCCAAAGCATGCGTTAAGGTCTATTGACATGCCCCATTTAATACCCGGCTTTTCAAACACCGGATAAAGGGTTCCCTGGCTTTCATAGTTTTCCAGTCCGCCCCAGGGTTCCAGTTCTTTCTGGCGTTCTTTTAATATTTCATCAGGCACCTGGCGCAGGTGTGCCAGCGTTAATTCTCTCACTACTTCATGCCTTCCTTCGTACGAGCCGTGCACCTGTGTTTGTGCAAGCTTATATTTTGTACCTGTTTTTTCGATGGTAACATTGGGAACAACCCAGTCAACATTGTTTTCAACAAAGGAGGCCAGGTGGTTCACGTTCTTTCCAACATTTGGTACGGCCAGACCAAGCTTTTCGCTGCGGCCGTAACCTACTGAAATCGCAATGGTGTTGTTGTGCATGCCCGGAATGATCAGCACGGGCAATTCAACAGGCGCTTTATTAGGAGCGGTTACGCGAACAACCGGTTTATCGGGAAAGAATTCATAATCGTTCGCCTGCCTTTCGCTGGCGATATCGATCTTCAATAATTCCTTTGCCATTGCAGGCGACATCATCACATAATTGTCCCAGCATGCGCGTGTAATGGGATCGGGCAGTTCCAGCAACATGGGGTTGTTCGGATGGCGCCCATCGCCCATGGCAACGTTTTGGTACAATACAAGCTCTGGTTTGCCTGACGCAGGTGTGCCCAGTTTTGCCGCTGCTGCGGTAACCGAGGGAGTTACACCGCCTGCTCCTCCGGCAGTGCCCGCCGTTGTGCCGGCGGCAGCAGTGGTTGCAAGCGTGAATACGCCATCCTGCAGCGCTTTATAATAACTGTCCTCGCTGCCCATTCGGCCTACCCAATATTGTTTCACATATGCGTCGTGGGTGGCGGCATTTCCGCTCCAGCGAAGCAATGATTCAGTAAAGCTGCGGGTTTTGAATAAAGGCGCGATGGCGGGTTGCAGCAAGGAGTAAAATCCGGTCCTGGGTTCTGCGTCGCCCCAGCTTTCAAGATAATGGTGTGCGGGAACCAGGAATTGACAGAGCTCGGTAGTTTCGTCCATGCTGGTATTGCATGAAACAGTAACCCGCACTTTAGCAAGCGCCTTCTTAAAGCGTTCCGCATCGAAGTGATGATAGGCGGGGTTTGCATCGTGCACGATCAATGCGCCAATGCTGCCGCCTTCCATTTCGGTCAGCAATTGCGCAAACTCCGAATCAACGCCCTGGCGTGTGTTGTTGATAACGCTCCAGTTAATGGTAGTGCCAATTGCGCCGATGGCGTCATTGATGGCGTTTACAATTATTTGTACGTTGGGGTTGTTGCTGCCGCAAACTACCAGTGCCGCGCCATTGCTTGCCTTGAGCGCCTGCGCCGCCTTGTCGACGCCGGCTTGCAGCTTTGCATCCAGGGAAGGCCTTGCAACAGACCCATTGATGGCATTGAGCAGTGCAAGCGCCACGGCTCCTGTTTGAGAGGGCAGATGCGTATAGCGGTCATCGGCATTGGCGCCGGTCATGCTCATCATCGACTCAAACTGGATATGTTTGCTCATTTGAGGGTTGGCCTCGTTAATGATGCGGTTCTTTGAATACCCATTCTGGAATTCAACCGGGGCCAGCCAGGTGCCGAGGAAATCGGCGCCCAGGCTTACGATCACCTGTGCTTTGTCAAAATTGTAAGATGGTATGGCGCGCCTGCCATAGCTGGCTTCATTGGCGGTAAGCATGCCGCTGTATGAAATGCCGTCGTACTGCACCAGGCGTGCACCTGGAAATTTTGCTTTAAACTCGTTAAATGCCTGTAAGGTTGTGGGCGAAGTAATGGTTGCAGTAAGCACTATTATCGGCGCTCCGCCTAATCCATTCAACGCATCGGTGACCAATTTATCCATTGCAGAAAACGAGCTCACTTCTTTGAACGCATTGCCTGCTTTTTGTTGCGGGTAACGGAGGCGTGCTGTATCATACAGATCAAGTACGGAGGCTTGTACCTGCGGGGTGCTGCCGTTCTTAAAAATGGGCGACAGCTCATTGGGTTCTATTTTAATGGGGCGTCCGTCGCGCACTTTGGCAAGTACGGGAATGGCATCGCCGCCGGAAACATAAGTAGTGGCGTAATAATCGGCCATGCCCGGTATCAGGTTTTCGGGCTTGTTTACGTATGGGATGGCTTTTCTTACCGGTATTTCGCAACTGGCCGCCAGGGCGGCGGCGGCGGTGCTGAAGCCGAGGTATTTCAAAAAATCCCTGCGGGGAGCGGTTGCATCCAACAAGCCCTTGCCATTTGCATCTTCAACAACCAGGTCTTCCTTGAACTCATCCTTCGAAGCTTTTTCAAGCTCCTCGCTTCCAGTACGCTCTGCAAAACTTTGCCAGTACTTTTTTTGATCCATTATAACAATTTGAGAATTTGAAAATTTGAAATTCGAAAATGTGAATTGATGCCGCTCATATCAATAGTGGCATTTCTGGCACTCTGTTCCGCCAATGTCCTGTACGGTTATGCTATCCCGGTTCCGTGATTTCAAATCATTGTGAAACTTCACATAAATGCTGTAGAACTGGTTCCCGTTCTTGCCGGTTGAATCCGGGAAATCTACCCTGGAAGTACGGTGGCAGTTGATGCACCATCCCATGCTCAGGTCGGAGAACTGTTTTACCTCATCCATTGCCGTAATTTCTCCGTGGCAGGTCTGGCACTGCACCTTTCCGGTCCTGGTGTGCTGCGAGTGGTTGAAGTACACGTGATCGGGAAGGTTATGGATCTTGATCCATTCTATCGGTTTTGCCTTTGCAGGGTCCCAGGGCTGGCCGGGCGTAAAGCCTGCTGCGGCGTACAGTTTTTTGATCTCGCCGGTGCCGTCTACGGTATGGCCATCTTCATGAATGAGCGGATCGCCACTGTACGTGTCGATGGTTTGGTGGCAGTTCATGCACACGTTCAGGGAGGGGATGCCGGCATGCTTGCTTTCCCAGGCGCCGCTATGGCAATACATGCAATTGATCTGGTTAACGCCAGCATGCACTTTGTGCGAAAAATAGATCGGTTGTTCGGGTTGATAATCTTTTGACCTACCCAGGCCGATAGCACCTTGTATGGTATAATAACCCCCGATGATGAAGAGCAAAATGGTACCGAGGGCTATATAAGTTTTGTTGCGATAAAAAGGTATGGGCTCCATGGCAGGAATGCCTTCGCGGTCGTCTGCCAGTTTGCGGAGGTTGCTGTTAACCTGTAATAATATCAAAGTGATAACGGCAAGGATGAGGGTAATGATCCCAAAGACCAGTGCGCTGTCGGATGACCCTGTTTGTGCCGCAGCGCCGTTTTGACCAACTCCGGGTGGGCCTGGTACGGGCACTGATTTGATATAGGCCAGGATATTGGCGATATCATTATCCGTTAAATCCTCGAAGGTGTTCATCGGCAGTTCGTTGAACTGCTTGAAAACCGCAGTAAAGTAAGGATCGCCGGTGGCCAGCACCGTCTTATTGTTCCTGATCCATGCATATAGTTTCTTATTATCGCCCACCCGCTCTTCCACACCAAAAAGTGCGGGGCCGGTGATCTGTTTATGAACGCCATGGCAGGTGGCGCACTTGTTCTGGAACAAGGTTTTGCCAGCCGCAATGTCCTGTTGTGCATTAGCGTTAAGGAAACTCAGCAATAAAAGAATAGAAAAAATAAATGAGGCGCTTTTTACGATCGGTCGATGGTCAATCATATTCACAAACAGTTGATCTATATGTGGAAAAATTTCCTAAACCGGGGGCAAAAATAAGTCAGGAATTTAACATATCCCTAAGGGCCAAAAAAAAATTTTTTCCGCGTCTGGCGTGGGTTTCAGAGGATTGTATGCAGTTTTTATATGTGTTTGAAAGGCGATGTCACAAGGCTGTCAATGCCGGCTGCAATGTTCTTGCGATCCGCAACGGGCGGGCTTTTCATCAATATTTTGCCGCACTTTTGCGAAAGAAGTCATAGGTCATTGAATCATCAAGTGAATGCAATGGTTAAACGATAATCACACTGATGTACCAAACAATGTTTTTGATTTCACTCAATGACTTATCCACCCATTGACCTAATGACTTATCGACTATTCACTGATATGTTCGAACGGCTACAAAAAAAATGGAATGTTACGCCCGGCAGGTTATTCCTCATACTCGTAACCTTTGCCCTCGGCGGCAGTGCAACCGGCTACCTGGGCAAACGGATCATGCCGTTCCTCGGAATAGAAAGCCCCTGGCTGTACGTGCCCGTATATATTATTGTGGTCACCATCATCTGGCCAATCATGGTGCTTGCGGTTAGCATTCCTTTCGGCCAGTTCAATTTCTTCAGGGCATATATCGCAAAGCTGGGCCGCAGAATGAGCGGTAAGCGCACTGCGGCCAATACTGCAAAAACCCCGCGCCGACCCTTACCGATGCACATCGCCATCTTTGCCTCGGGCACGGGCAGCAATGCACAAAAGCTGTTGGAGCATTTTGATACCACTTACTGGCTCCCCGGTTGGCAGGATGAAGAACAACTGGGAGTTATCCGGCTTATCGTAAGCAATAATCCCGGTGCGGGTGTGTTGGAAATAGCGAAGGAACACGGCGTTCCGGTATTGATGCTGGAAAAGGAAAAGTTCTTCCGGGGCAATGCTTATGTAGATGAATTGAAAGAGCGGGAGATTGACCTGATCATCCTCGCGGGTTTTTTGTGGAAGATCCCCAAGCCGCTGATCGACGCTTACCCCAACCGCATCATCAACATTCATCCCGCCCTGCTGCCTAAGTACGGGGGCAAGGGACTGTATGGCCGGCATGTGCATGAAGCAATCATCAAAGCGGGCGAAAAAGAAAGCGGTATCACCATTCATTATGTGGATGAGCATTATGACCATGGCGACCATATCTTCCAGGAAAAAGTTCCGGTAGATCCAACTGATACTCCCGAAACGCTGGCAAAAAAAGTGCAGCAATTGGAGCATGCACATTTTGCGCGGGTGATCAAAGAAGTGATAGAAAAGCAAAACCGCCGTTAAAAAACCCTGATTGCCGAACAAAGTCCCTTACTTATTATAATATTGAAAGCATGAGGCGGTTAGCCTGTATATATATTATGGTATCGGTTGGCTTGCTGGTATGCATCGCCAGCCCCTTGCGGGCGCAGATCAAGATCAGCGGCACGGTGTACGATGCCTCCCGGGCACTGCCGCTGCCTTCGGTGAGCGTAGTAAGCACCGGCGGCAATGGCACCACTACCGATTCAACCGGTCGCTATACCATCGTCGTAAAAGAATCGGATTCCATCAGCTTTTCATTTCTTAACCGGCCCACGGCAAAGTTTCCGGTCAAAGGCATACAAAATGTTTTCCAGTTCGATATATCACTGCACGTGCCGGTAAATGAATTGCCCACGGTAAGGGTGCAACCGCGCAACTACCGGATCGACTCCATTCAAAACCGGAAAGATTATGCAAAGGTGTTCGACTTCCGCAAGCCGGGCATTGGTGTCAGCACCAGTCCAACGGGCGGCGTGGGCCTCGACCTGGCGGAGTTCATCAACATATTCCGTTTCCGGCACAATCGCCGCATGCTGGCATTCCAGAAAAGATTGTTGCAGGAAGAAGAAGATAAATTCATCGATCAGCGATTTACCAGGGCTACGGTGCGTAAGATCACCGGCCTTACAGGCGACTCGCTGATACGGTTCATGACGCTGTACCGCCCTTCGTATGAATTTACGCAGGTAAGCAACGATTACGAGTTTTTGGAATACATCAAGCTGGCCTCCATCGAATTCAGGGCCTATGGCATGCGCCGGCGCGAAGAGACAGGATTTTAAATTATTGTAACTTCCCTTTCCAACTATTTTTTTATGAAACGCATATGCCACCTGCTGTTGGTTTGCCTGGCTTTTACCGCGGCAGCCCAACCTCCGCGCCTCAGGGATGCGCCGGTATTGAAAGAATCTTCTCCCGAGGCCGCGGGCTTTTCATCGGAGCGGCTGATGAGAATAGACAAGGTGATGCAGGAGCATGTTGACAAACAACTGTTCAATGGCGGCGTAGCCATGATCGTACGCGACGGCAAGATCGTTTATTACAAATCCTTCGGCTACGACGATGTTGCGGCAAAAAAGCCGATGCCGAAAGATGGCATCTTCCGCATTGCTTCGCAAACAAAGGCCATTACCAGCGTGGCAGTGATGATGCTATACGAAGAAGGCAAGTTCATGCTGGACGATCCCATCTCGAACTACATCCCGGAGTTTAAAAAACCGCGGGTGCTGGATAAATACAATGCGGCCGATACTACTTATACCACGGTCCCGGCAAAGCGTGAGATCACCATCCGCGACCTGCTCACGCATACTTCCGGTATTGGTTATGCGCAGATCGGAACCGCGCAGCAAAACGCCATTTATTACAAGGCTGGCGTGGTGGGCGGCATTGGTGTAGACAATATGGTTTTGGGAGATAAGATGAAGATACTCGGCAAGCTGCCATTGTTTCATCAACCCGGTGAAAAATGGACATACGGATTGAACACAGATTTGCTGGGTTACCTGGTAGAAGTAGTGTCCGGCATGAGCCTGGACCAGTTTTTCCAGAAACGCATTTTTGAACCGCTCGGGATGAAGGACACGTATTTTTATTTGCCGAAAGAAAAACACCACCGGCTCGTAAACTTATATACCGAAGATTCAACGGGTAAGATTGCAAAGATGGCTGCCACGCGTTCATTAAATGGTGATTTTTCCCGCGACTATCCACTTACAAAGGGAACTTATTTTTCTGGTGGCGGCGGCCTGTCATCTACCGTTTATGACTATGCGATATTTTTACAAATGATGCTCAATGGCGGCGCTTACAATGGCAAACGCCTGCTTGGCCGCAATACGGTGCGCATGATGACCATGAACCAGGTGGGCGACCTGGCCATGTGGAGCAATACCAACCGGTTTGGATTAGGCTTTGGCGTGGTAACGGAAAAGGGCAGCGCCGAGCTGCCGGTAAATGAAGGCACTTTTGATTGGGGCGGCATGTTTGCCACCACGTTTTGGGTTGACCCGAAAGAGCGGCTTATCGGTTTGTTTTACCGGAATATCTATCCCACCAGCCAGTGGGGTTTCGGCAATAAGTTCAAGGTGCTGGTATACCAGGCGATCAATGATTAGCATAAAACAAGATTCCATGGACCAATTGAATTTAGGCATCGGCACAAGGCTGCAGCACACCCAATACGGACCGGGCGTAGTGGTAGGCGTAAAGTATGCCGTTTACCAGATTTCGTTCATACACCACGGCGTAAAGGAAATCGACAAGAACGATAAGCATTTGGAAGAGATCATTCCTGAAAATGTGACGGCTGAAATAGAGACCAGTTCGGAACTGGAGCGTTCGCTGCTGAAGATATTGCGGTTATGGGGCGGACTTTCCGAAGTAGTGCCGTTGGGTGATCGATGGCAAAGGGGGACAATGATATTGCAGCCAGCGGATAAAACGCTCAAGCCAAAAGAAATTCCCATCGAGGACTTCTTTCATAAAATTGTGATGCTGCGCGACCGGCTAAGGGTATTGGAACAACAGATAAATGCGCATAAGCAACTGAGCGACGCCGACAAGGTGAACTTGCAGCAATACATTACGCGCATCTACGGATCGTTGACCACGTTCAATGTTTTGTTTAAGAATAAAGAGCAGTGGTTTGTGGGAGATAAATCGGGAAAGGAGGATTGATTATTTCCCCTCAAGCTTATTTACATGCTCCAGCGAACCTAACCGGAAACGTAAGGGGATACGCGTAGCCTTCTCAAATTGTAGTTCTTTCTGGCAAAAAACGCCTAAATGCCGGGAGTAAAACGATGCGGGAACAGTAGCGTTTGTCTGCAAAGACTTAAAGTTCCAAGGTAAAGAGCTATCTGCCAGCTTCACCGTCCCTGGTTGAGCCATGCTATCGAGAAACAATTTCGTATTGATCGAATAGCAAGCCGAAGGCAGTGGCAATGAAGGCCTGTAGCAACCGGAAAACAACTCAATTTTGGCCTTTTGAAACGCAGGAGATATCGCCTCCGCATACTTTGAAACCAGATTTGACCGCTCAAGATTTAGTGTGTCCTTACCCGTCAATAACATTTTATTAACCAGCGATAAATGCCTTGGCAATTGCTGTGCCCGCTGCTGCGCAAAAGATTTATTAATCAATGCTATAGTACACACAAGAAATATTTTAAAGAATCGTTGCACTTACCTATGATGTTTTATCAGTAATTTACGGCCTGATTTTTGTGCATTAGGTCGCTTTTTTAAAATTTTGATCAAAGCGGCGTCAAAACCCCTGAAAGATGGCGTTAGGACAAAGTTTACAGCAAAAGTTACTGCAAAAATTATCGCCGCAGCAGATTCAGCTCATGAAATTGCTCCAGGTGCCTACTGCCAACCTGGAAGAAAGGATAAAGGAGGAGCTTGAAGAGAATCCTGCTCTTGAGCAATCCGAGGACGATCATGACGATAGCTTTTCCGAAGAGGCGAAGGACGAATTTGAATCCGGCGAAGAGGAATATGAGGCAGACGGCAGCGAATCGGACTACGATAATATTGACCTGAGCGATTATGTCCGCGAAGGCGATGACGACATAGCAGACTATAAGCTTCGCGATGATAATTACCCGGAAGCCGACGACAATAAGACCGTCCCCATCCGTATAGAAACTTCTTTTCATGAAATGCTGGCGGACCAGCTCGGGATGCTGAAGCTGGACGAACGCACCCTTAAGATTGCCGAGCAGATCGTGGGTAGCATCGATGACGATGGATACCTCCGCCGCGAAACCACGGCCATTGTAGATGACCTGGCCTTTAGACAAAACATAGATACCAGCGAAGAGGAAATAGAATCCCTCATTCAAAAGATCCAGCAGTTCGATCCCGCGGGAGTGGCTGCCCGCAACCTGCAGGAATGCCTGCTGCTGCAATTACAACGCAAAAAGAAAGAAGGTAAGGCCGTGGAAAAGGCCATTTCGGTAATCGCCGATTACTTCGATGAGTTTACCAAGAAACATTATGAAAAGATCCAGCGCGGGCTGGACCTGGACGATGATCAATTGAAAGAAGTGATCAACCAGATCATCAAGCTCAATCCCAAACCAGGCGGTAATGTAGGCGAGGTTAACAAGGCAGAAAGCTATGTAGTGCCCGACTTTTTCATTACCAATACCGGCGGCAAGCTGGAGCTCACGCTCAACAGCAAAAATGCACCCGACCTCCGCATCAGCGAAGGATACCGCGAAATGCTGAAAGATTACGAGCGTGGCAGCAAAAAAGACAAACGCCAGAAAGAAGCGGTATTGTTCATCAAACAAAAGATCGACGCAGCCAAATGGTTCATCGATGCCATCAAGCAACGGCAGCATACCTTGCTAAGCACCATGCAAACCATCATGGAGTACCAGCAGGAGTTTTTCCTCACCGGCGATGAAACCACGCTTCGCCCCATGATCCTGAAAGACATAGCCGAGCGCACCGGCCTCGATATATCCACCATCAGCCGCGTGGCCAACAGCAAGTTCGTGCAAACCGAATTTGGCACTTACCGCCTCAAGTTCTTCTTCAGCGAATCATTGAGCACCGATAGCGGCGAGGAAGTATCTACCAGGGAAGTAAAAAAGATCCTGCAGGACCTGATAGAATACGAGAACAAGAAAAAACCCCTTAGCGACGAAAGATTGACCGAGCTATTGCAGGAAAAAGGGTATAATATTGCGCGCCGGACGGTAGCCAAATACCGGGAACAGCTCAATATACCGGTGGCACGGCTAAGAAAAGAACTTTAAATGGAGCAATTTCAGGAACCCGCCGCAGAGCAGTTGCCCCTCAGCAACGAGCCAGTGTTCGTACGCGCCTTTGCGCATGCGGTATCTTATATTTTTCACCCGCTGTTTATTGCGCTATATGTAATAGGCTTCCTGCTGTTCATACATCCTTTGGCATTTGCGGGCATGGAACACAAGCTTAGAGTATTCAGGTTACTGGCGGTACTGGTAAGCACCACGCTGCTGCCAGCTTTCTCCGTATTCCTGCTTTGGCGACTTGAATTTATCCGCTCCATTTTTTTGCGGACGCAAAAAGAACGCATCATCCCATATGCAATCGCCATTATTTTCTACTTCTGGATATGGTATGTCTTTAAAAACCTCCGCGATTCCCCCGTGGCGGCAAAAGAGTTCCTGCTTGGCGTATTCCTGGCTGTGTGCGGCGCGTGGATGACCAATATTTTTGCCAAGGTAAGCATGCATAGCACAGCAGTAGGGGGCATGCTTACATTTTTGGTGTTGCAGGCATGGATTGACCCGAACGTCAACGGCACCATCATTTCAATCGCACTGCTCATAACCGGCCTGGTTTGCACGGCACGGTTGATCGTGGGCCATCACTCCACCAAACAAGTATACGGCGGTTTGGCCATTGGCGCGCTGGCGCAGATAGTTGCGGTTTATTTCACCTGATTGCTACCTTTATAGTCAACCTCCACTGTATGATGAAAGAAATATGCTTTGCATGTTTGTTTGCTTGCGCTATGACGACGGCGTACACCCAACCTTCGGCAAAATTTCATTACAAATCCATTGTGGTAGACACGCATAACGACATACTCACTACCGCCGTAGAAGATAAGGTTCGCATCGATAGTAATCTGAAAGGGAAAACGCATTCCGACCTGCAGCGGTTTAAAGAAGGCGGCGTAGACGTGCAGATATTTTCGGTATGGTGCGACGGAACCTACGGAAAGGGGACGGCCTTTGCCCGCGCCAACCGAGAGATAGATACGCTGTACGCGGTTGCGGCAAGAAACCCCGATAAGATGATGATGGTGCATTCGCCGGCAGACCTGAGGAAAGCGGTTCGCCAGCAAAAGCTCGGCGCCATGATAGGAGTGGAAGGCGGCCACATGATAGAGGAAAACCTTGGCTACCTGGACAGCTTGTACAAACGCGGCGTTCGCTACATGACGCTTACCTGGAACAATTCCGTTTCATGGGCCACGTCGGCCATGGACGAAACCAAACCCGCGGACAGCCTGGCCCGCAAAAAAGGCCTCAACGAGTTTGGAAAACAGGTAGTAAAAAGAATGAATGAGTTGGGCATGATCGTAGACATAAGCCATGTGGGAGAACAAACCTTCTGGGATGCTATCAATACGACTACAAAACCGGTGATCGCTTCTCACAGTTGCGCACATGCGCTTTGCCCGGTGTTCAGGAACTTAAAAGATGACCAGATCCGCGCAATCGCCGCCAATGGCGGCGTAATTCACCTGAACTTTTTTTCAGGATTTGTAGACAGCAATTTTTTCAAAAGGAATGCCGCGTTTTTACAGCGGCATAAAGCAGAAAGGGATTCGCTGCTGAAGCTGAATCCCGAACCCTATTTTGCAGACAGTAAATTATTTGACAAATACGCCGATGAAGTACGCGATATGCGGCCTCCGTTATCCGCCCTGCTGGACCATCTCGATTACATTGTAAAGCTGGCAGGCGTGGACCATGTAGGACTGGGCTCCGACTTTGATGGTGTTAACTCCACCCCGCAACAATTAGACGATGTTACCAGCTTTCCACTCATAACCGCCGAGCTGTTTAAGAGAGGTTATTCCAAAAAACAGGTGCGGAAGATACTTGGCGAAAATTTTTTGCGGGTTTTTGCGGCCAACTCCAGATAATTTTTGCGCACAAAGCCCCCTCCAGACTGATTGGCTAATGCACTAATTAGCTAATTTAGTTTTCAATTATGAAATACTTATTCCTTGTTTGCTTAGCATTCATTGTGGCATTTATTACAGGTAGCTCTACCCCGCAGCAACAGCAATATGATGTCATCATTCGCAATGGCAAGATCATCGATGGCACGGGCAATTCATGGTTCTACGCTGATATTGGCATCAGGAACGGCCGAATTGCCACTATCGGTCAATTGGGTACTACGCCCGCCAGAAAGATCATCGATGCCAAAGGGCTGATCGTGGCCCCGGGATTTATCGACGTGCACACGCATATCGAGGATGATGAATTGAAAAATCCTACTGCGGACAATTTCATATACGATGGCGTAACCACGGTTGTTACCGGCAACTGCGGCGCATCCAAGTTGAATATCGGTCCTTATTTGTACACGGTAGATAGCGTGAAGACCTCCATCAACGTAGCCACCCTTATCGGGCATAATACGGTAAGGCGAGCGGTAATGGGCACGGCCCGCCGCGACCCTACCGAAGCGGAGCTGCAGCAAATGGAAAAGCTGGTGGAGAAGGCCATGCAGCAGGGCGCGGTGGGTCTATCGACCGGGCTTATTTACATTCCCGGCACTTATTCAAAAACCGGTGAGATATTACGGCTTGCCAAGGTAGCAGCCAATTACAACGGACTATACGCCTCGCACATGCGCAATGAGGGCGATAGCGTTACATATGCAATAGAAGAAGCGCTGAACATCGGCCGCAATGCCGGGCTGCCCGTTGAAATTTCACATTTCAAAGTAAGCGGACAGCAAAACTGGGGACGCAGCAGGGAGACCATCGCCTTAATAGAAAAAGCAAGAAAAGAAGGCATTGAAGTTACCATCGATCAATATCCTTATACTGCCAGCAGCACCGGCCTTAGCACGCTGATGCCCGATGAAGTGCTTGCAGACGGCAACGATTCCATCCGCGCAAGGCTTAACAGGCCCGAAGTAAGAAAACAAGTGATCAATTACATGCTGAAAAAATTGAAGCAGCGCAAGCTGAATCATTACAGCTATGCCGTGGTGGCCAACTACCGTGCCGATACTACGCTGAATGGAAAAAGCATCGAAGAGATCAACCGCATCAAAGGCCGCAAACACCGGGCTAAGGATGAAGCGGAAACCGTTATAGAAATGATGCTGAACGGAGGCGCCGGCATGATATTTCACGGCATGAGCGAAGACGATGTAAAATACATCATGAAGTATCCCTTCAATATGTTTGCGTCCGATGCCAGTATCCGCGTTTTTGGAGAAGGCGTGCCGCATCCGCGCGGTTACGGCACCAATGCAAGAGTGCTATCCAAATATGTGCGAGAAGAAAAAGTATTGTCCCTCGAAGAAGCCATCCGCAGGATGACCTCATTGCCCGCACTAAAATTCAAGCTTAATGATCGTGGCCTGCTGCGCGAAGGCATGGCGGCGGACATTGTGATCTTTGACGAAAAAACGGTGAAAGACCTTTCCACTTTTCAAAAGCCGCATCAATATTCAACCGGCTTCCAGTATGTATTGGTAAATGGAAAGCTCACTGTTGAAAATGGTAAACATACCGGTGTTCGTGGAGGATATCCGTTGTATGGTCCCGGAAGAAAATTAGACCGCGAATAAAGAACAGGGAGTACCGGTTATTAATGCCTGAGGCATCAAGCCTGTATTCCCTGTTCAACATTCCAACAAGTATGACCTTACTTTGCAGCCTTAGCATAGTCGATCATGCCCTGGAAATCCACTACCACAACCGGCTCATTGCCTACTACCCAGGCGTCGTGGCCCTGCGGCAATAAGGATACATCGCCCGGCTTGCATTCAACGATCGTTCCATCATCCATTTTTATTTTCAGCACCCCGGATACGTGGTATTGAAAATGCGGCGCTTCGCAGGTTTTTGTTTTTGCCAGCGGCTGCACCGAAGTAGACCATCTCCAACCGGGTTGAAACACCGCTCTTCCGATGGTGGCTCCGCCGATTTTAATAAGTTCCACGCGGCCCTTGGGGAATTCGCGTATTTCATCGGGCTTGCCAAAACTTTTCAATTCGACTTTGTCGCTTCCGTCGTGATCACCTGTGCGCGGAGTGTACGCCATCAGGAAAATTACCGCGCAAATACCCAGCACAAACATTGTTGTTTTCATTGTAATAAATTTGTTTAGTAATAGATTTCCGGCAGGGAAATGTTGACACAACAAAGATGCAGCTGGCACTAGGTGGTTTCCTTGTACGTATTTCGGCGTGTTGTGTAAGAATC
Organism: Chitinophagaceae bacterium; assembly: GCA_035628135.1. Taxonomy (GTDB): domain Bacteria; phylum Bacteroidota; class Bacteroidia; order Chitinophagales; family Chitinophagaceae; genus DASPKM01. Next base: position 648,696 of record DASPKM010000010.1, read on the forward strand.
AGAGTTTATTGCGCAGCTCCACCGGCGTGCAGCCGGCATGCTTTCTTATAAAATGGCTGAAATGGGCCTGGTCCTGGAAGCAAAGCGTATGCGCTATCTCGGTAATGGTTTTATCGGTGGAACCCAACAATACCTTAGCCTCCAATAGCAATATATCCTGTATAAGGTCGCGGGGCGATTTGCCCGTGGCTTCCTTCACCATTTCTGAAAGATGCTTAGGCGTAACATGCAGCAGCGCCGCATATTGCTTTACCTCGCGCATGTTAATAAAGTTCTTTTCTACCAGGTGCTTGAACTGATTGGTGAGCTTCATGGCGCGCGAAGCCGTTTCATTCATGCTCTTTGCATGCGGGCGGTATATTTCGCGCACCCGCAGCAGCAGGATATGAATGTAATTGCGAAGCACCAAATCCCGTTCAGGCGAGTAGCGTTCATATTCGGCAATGATGTCGCGGAAAGCGCGTTGAATTAATTCGCTCTCCTCGTCGCTGACATTCACGATGTGTTCTGCTTCCAGGTCAAAGAAAGGAAATTGTTCCACCAGCGGGCCGTTCAGCAGTGGTTGTATGAACTCTGTTTTAAAATGGATGCAATAACCCGTGCAATTGCGCACATTGCTGGAAGCGTACAGGAAGTTCTCAGGCACAATTACCAGGTCATTGGGTTTTAACCACCGGTAGTCTGCACCAAGGTGCACGTCGTGCACGCCTCCCAATAAAATATAAATAAGATTGAATTGCCTGCGCAATGCCTGTATTCCTTTCTCGGGATCAACATCCTTGTGCTTGTCTTGCAAGGTGCCGGGCATTACCATCATATTGATGTCATATGGACGCGCATCCTTGTTGATGAGCTTTTCGAAAGCCGCCAGGTTTTCTATTATCAGGATGTCTTTTTTCATCGATTTAAAAACCCTTCGTGGGCTTCAGGTGCTGCTCAAACCATTCTATATTGGTCTGCATAACTTTCATCGCCATCTTCGGTTCATTGGGACCGTGAGGTTGGCGCGGCAACACCAGCAGCTTCGCGGGAACGCCGCGGCGTTTCAATGCAAGGTAAAATTCTTTGGACTGGCTAAGCGGCACGCGTTCGTCCGCTTCGCCGTGTTGCAGCATCACAGGCGTTTTTACGTTGCCCACATAACGCAGCGGCGATTGCAGCGTGTACGTATCAAAATCTTCCCAGAAATATTTTTTATTGTACGAATGAAGGAACTCCGCGATATCGCTGGTGCCATCCTGGCTGATGAGGTTTACTACGGGCGCGCCGATGGATGCCGCTTTAAACCGGTCAGTATGCCCTACGATCCAGCTGCTCATAAACCCGCCATAGCTCCAGCCCATTACGCCTAAGCGCTCGGGATCGGCATAGCCTGCTTTAATAACATGGTCAACGCCGGCCATCAGGTCTTTGTAATCGCCACCACCCCAGTCGCGCTGGTTGGCCAGGCGGAATGCCACTCCATAACCGGTAGATCCTCTCGGATTTGGCCGCAATACAAAAATGCCCTTTTCTGCAAATGCGGCAATAGGATAGGTGCCCTGGTTGGCTGCAATAAAGGTTTGGGTGAACACGCCTGCGGGCCCGCCATGCACATTTAAAATGAGCGGGTATTTTTTGCCGGCTTCATAATTCAGCGGGTAGGTCAGTATGCCTTCGATCTCTTTACCGTCGAAGCTCTTCCAGCGAATGACCTCTGATTTTGGTATGGGCCTGGATACGATATCAGCATAAATATTCGTAACCTTTACCGGGGCATAGCTGGCGGCAATGCTTACATACGCCTCGCCCGGCATGGCAGGGTTTTGTAATAAAAATCCCCAATGCGTACCTTGATCGTTCAGCGACGGCATGCCCATCAGGTCATTGCTTCCCTTATTCCATTCTTTTATCTCTTTTCCATCGGTGCTTAACTGGTAAATGCTGTAGAGTGTTTTATTGTTTTCACCAACGTATACTGATTTTCCGTCGGCGCTCCACGCAATCAATGACGTAAGGTCATTGGGCGTAGAGGCTAGTTTTTTCACCGGCCCACCTTCCGCAGGGACCAGGTTAATGAAGTTTTTGCCAGCCCATACCACAGGATCCTCGGAGCACAGATAAGCTATCCATTTGCCATCGGGGCTAAAAAGCGGCGAGGCCTCGCCTGCATTGGTGGTAGCTACGGGCTTTACTTTTCCCGTATTTACTTCTATCATGGAAATATCGCTGTAAACCCCATCGTTGGCCAGCGGCGTTTTGCCGTGGCTATACACTATCCATTTGCTGTCGGGGCTCCAGTCGAAAGCAATTACGTTGCGGTTTTCTTTGGTAAGGTTGGTAAGCTTGCGCTTGCCGGCATTGTCTTTTTCGTGCAGCCAGGTTATTGCGAGCCGGCTTTGCTTGTACCCTTCGTCGAAATAATACCAATCGTTTTTTGCCTTCTTATTTTTTTCTTCTGCGTCACTGGGCGCATCGCTGATGGTATAGGCAATGGCATTGCCATCGGGACTCCATTCAAAATTGCCCACGCCGGTCTTTACATCGGTAATGCGTTCTGCTTCGCCGCCATTGATCGGGAGAATGTATAGATTATTTTTAGTATCCCGATTGCTGGTATATGCTATCCAGTTGCCGTCGGGGCTCCATTTAGGATTGGCGCTGTTCTTGTCGCCGCAAGTGAGTTGTATTACGTTGCTTCCATCAACATTCGATACGAATACCTGGTTTACGTATTCGCTGCGGTCGTCGGTCATAATTGCCTCGCGTACGGTATACAACACTTTTTGTCCATTCGGCGATACGCGCACCGCGGTAATGTTTTTCAATTGCATGCATTGCTCGGGACTCCAGTAGGTTTTGTCCTGTGCAATGATGGTAGAACTGGTAACCAGGAATAATAGCAAGAATTTGAATAGCATAAGCCAGGTTTTGGTAGATTAAGTTGGAGCTGTACAAATTACCAAGATGTAGGAAGAAAAACAAACCGGCCGTGTAGTGTGCTAATAATTGATCAGCTCCCTTACGTAGTCATCCAGCCTCGCCCTGGCAAGAAAGTTATTCTCCAATTCAATGTTAAATGGAACGGGGGTATCCAATGAGGCGCATCGCATTACCGGCGCATCCAGCATTTCAAAGCAGTTCTCGCTTATCCATGCCGCTATTTCGCCGCCGATGCCGCCGATCAGCGTATCCTCGTGCAATATCAATACCTTGCCGGTGTTGCTCACACTTGCGCGGATGGCTTCATAATCAAGGGGCAGCAGGGTGCGCAGGTCAAGAATGTGCAGGGAAACATCCAGGTGTTCAGACGCATAGTCGAGCGCCCAGTGCACGCCGCTTCCATAGGTAATGATGCTGACGTCGTCGCCGCTTTGCACCACACGCGCTTTTCCGATGGGCACCTCGTAGTACGCTTCCGGCACCTGGCCGGTAATGCTGCGGTACAATGCCTTGTGCTCGAAGTACATAACAGGATTGGGGTCGTTGATGGCCGCTATCAGCAAGCCCTTGGCATCCATGGGCGTGGAAGGATACACTACTTTCAACCCGGGAGTATGCGTAAACCAGGCTTCGTTGCTTTGGGAGTGGAATGGCCCGGCCCCCACGCCGCCGCCCGTTGGCATTCGAATGACCACGTCGGCCGGGTGCCCCCAACGGTAGTGTATCTTGGCGAGATTGTTCACGATCTGGTTGAAGCCCACCGTTACAAAATCGGCAAACTGCATTTCCATCATGCTCTTATATCCTTCCAGGCTAAGCCCGAGCGCGGATCCTACAATGGCGCTTTCGCACAATGGCGTATTGCGCACCCTGTCCTTCCCAAAGTCCTGCACAAAGCCCTCGGTAATTTTAAATGCGCCTCCGTATTCGGCAATATCCTGCCCCATTAATATAAGGTTGGCGTGCTGCTGCATGCTTTGATGCAATCCTTCCCTGATAGCGTCTATCAGTCGCAGTTGACGGCCATTGTGCATTGAAGGATCAAGCGCCCAGGAAGGATTTGCGGTTGCCGGCGCATATACATCTTTCAATTCATTGGCTGTATTTACTACGACAGGCTTCGCGTCGAAACCAATCTTCAATTCACTTTCGATGTGTTTCTTTATTTCTTCGCGAAGGTCGTTGACCGCATCGTTGCTCAGCACTTTTTGCTGCAGCAGATACATTTCATAATTCAGCACTGGATCCCTTTGCCCCCATTCATCGAACAATTCCTTAGGAACGTACTTGGTGCCGCTGGCCTCTTCGTGGCCGCGCATGCGAAAGGTCATGCACTCTACCAGGTAAGGCTTTTGTTCGCGAATGCAGTAGTCGCGCACGCCGCGAATGGTATCGTACACACTTAAAACATTATTGCCATCGATGCGCACGCCTTCCATTCCATAGCCAATGGCCTTGTCTACCAAACTTGCGCAACGGTATTGTTCGTTCACGGGCGTACTAAGACCGTAACCATTATTTTCTATCAAAAAAATTACCGGCAGGTCCCATACTGCGGCCACGTTCAATGCTTCGTGAAAATCGCCTTCGCTGGTACCGCCGTCGCCGGTAAAGGCCAGTGAAATTTTTTTATCCGCCCTTAATTTATAAGCAAGCGCCACGCCGTCGGCAATGGCCAGTTGCGGGCCCAGGTGCGAGATCATGCCGCAGATATAATGTTGCCTGCTGCCGAAGTGGAAGCTGCGTTCGCGGCCTTTGCTATAACCATCCTGCGCACCCTGCCATTGCATGAACAATTTATGCAGCGGCATGTTGCGCGTGGTAAATACGCCCAGGTTGCGGTGCAGGGGCATTATCCATTCGTCTTGCTGCAGGGCCATGGTAGCTCCAACGGCAATAGCTTCCTGGCCTATGCCGCTAAACCATTTGCTGATGCGGCCCTGCCGGAGCAGCACCAGCATTTTTTCTTCGATAAGACGGGGAAATAATAATTTTCTATAGATATCCGTGAGCTGTTCGTCCGAAAGCTCTTTTCTATCGAATTGCATAGGCGCAAGTTACGGTTCGAAGTTCGAAGTTGGAGGTGGGACGTTGGTCTATGTAACAACCAACTCGTAAAATGTATCGGCCTGAAAGTAACGCTGAGCCACATCCCGCAATTCTTCGGGGGTGATTTTCCTTATCACATCCATATTATTATAAAAATGCTCCGCGCCAAGCCCTTGCAAAATGTAATTCTTCCAGCGGCTTGCCAGTTGAAAGGGACCATCCAGGTCCGACAAAATGGAACCGATCAGGTAATTGCGGGTAAGCTGCACTTCTTCCTCGGGAATAAGATCGGTGCACAGCGATTCCATTTCCTTGTACACCTCAGCTATGGCAGCTTCGCACACGTCGCGGCCCGCCTCGGTGCTGATAACGAGCCCGCTGGTCTTGAAATGATTGAGCAAATAACTATGGATGCCGTACGTATAACCTTTGTCTTCGCGGATATTGTCCATTAGCCTCGACCCAAAAAATCCGCCGAATATATTATTCAATACCTGCATCTTCGGAAAATCGGGATGGTGGCGGTTTGGAAAGGCACGCGCCAGTCGTATACTGCCCTGCACACCAGCACTGTCGTTAGTCACCCTGTACTTTTTTTGCTCCGCCGGCCTTATAGCATGATCTTTTTCAACGATCGATACTCCATTCATGGGCAGGCTTCCGAATGAAGCTTCCAGTTGTTGCGGCAGATCATCGGGTAGCACACCGGCCGCTATGATAATGCAGCGCCCATGTAAATAATATTTATTGAAGAATTCCTGTAACTCCGCTCTTTCCAATGCATCGTAATCAGGCAGGCTGCTGTAACGCCCGTAAGGATGGTCGTGGCCGAAAAGGTATGCTTCTATATAACGGTTGGCTACAAATTCATTTTTCTTCAGGTTCACCTGCAGGCGCTGCTGCATATTTTTTTTGAAGATGAGGATCTCCTCCTCGGGAAAAATTGATTCCGACACCAGCTCGGCCACTACCGGCAACAGTTCGGTAACGTGCTTGGTTAACCCATGCAACACTATCTCCGCCGTTTCATTATAGCAATTCCTGTTCAGGTATGCTCCATAGAATTCAAAGTGCTCATTGATCTGGAAAGCATTGCGCGAATGCGTGCCGTTTTTCAATAGATGATTGGCCGCCGCTGCCACCAGGTTCTTTTCTTCGTACCAGTTGCCGGCATAAAATATCCAGTTGATCATAAGCGTGTCTTGCGTGCCCATGTTAATGGCGTACAGTTCGATGCCATTGCGCAAAATATGTTTTTGATAAGGCGGCAACTCAACGTGTAAGTGCACAGCATCGATTATGTCGGGAGCATTTTTCCTGTTGATCATCCTCGAAAATCTTGTGTATGCCGCAATTGCGGCGTGCGATTAGTTTTTACTATGATAATAGAGCGTATTGGAATTGTTATCGTTGAAAATAACCCTGCTTTCCTTTACCAGGTCATCTGCGGTTACCGCCTGGTAGCGGGCAAGCTCGGTGTTCATCAACGATGCATCGCCCAATACTTCATAAAAAGCAAGGCTGCCTGCGCGATTGGTGAGGCTCATGTCTTCGAACGCAATCACCGCTTCGGTGCGGTTCTTTACCTTCACCATTTCCTTTTCATCAATTCCAAATTGCTTCAATTTGTCCAGCTCTTCCTCTACTGCCTGTTCGGCGTCTTCCATTTTTACGCCTTTTATTAGCTTTCCTTCGATGGTAAGCAGGCCGCGGTCTACCGTTCCGAAGTGATAGCACTCGATATTGCTGAACAGTTTTTTTTCTTTCACCAGGGCCTGGAACAGCCGCGATGAACCGCCGCCGCCCAGTATTTCAGTAATAAGATCGGCTACATAATAGCGTGGGTCAAGCCTGGTATAGATATGCCAGTTCTTGTAAAATGCATCCAGCGGCACATTGGCGTGCACTTCACTTCGGCGCGGCGCCAGTTGTGCAGGTTCGTCGGGCAGTTTGCGAACGTATTTTTCGCCGGCGGGAATATCGCCAAACCATTTTTCCGCCAGCTCTTTTACCTGTTGCGTTTTTACGTGGCCTGCCACAATCAGCACCGCATTCACCGGCCTGTAGTGTTTGAAGAAAAACTCTTTTACGTCATCGAGCTTTGCATTTTCAATGTGGCTTAGGTCTTTACCGATGGTGAGCCAGCGGTAAGGATGCTGCTGGTAGGCCATTTCGCGGATCCTGAACCAAACATCGCCGTAGGGCTTGTTCAGGTAATGCTCCTTGAACTCCTCGCACACTACCTTACGTTGCACTTCCAGGCTTTTTTCGTTGAAAGCCAGGGAAAGCATACGGTCGCTCTCCAGCCAGAAGGCAGTCTCCAGGTTTTCGGCAGGCAATTGAATATAATAATTGGTTACGTCGCTGCTGGTATATGCATTGTTTTCTCCGCCGGCAAGCTGCAAAGGAGTATCGTAATCAGGAATATGTACGGATCCGCCAAACATCAGGTGCTCGAACAAATGGGCAAAGCCCGTTCTGTCCGGATGCTCATCCCTGGACCCCACATCATACATTACATTCACCACCGCCATGGGGGTCGAATGGTCTTCGTGCACTATAACCCTTAAGCCGTTGCTTAAAACAAACCTTTCAAAATGTATCATATTACTCCTCCGGAAGTCTGCAAAAGTAACGACAAGCAAGGAATGAGGAGCAGGGACTTACCGGATGCTCATGACTTTTAACGTTAGCATCACCGGGCCGCTTTCCCGTTGTACCAGCACCCGGAGCTTTTCACCCACGTTCTGCATCATATTCTTGTACAACTGTATGTTTTTGGAAAAATTGTTATTGACGGCCATTATGATATCACCCGGGAGGAATCCTGCTTTTTCTGCCGGGGAGTCCTTCATGATATCAACCGCTATTATCTGGCCATCGATCTTATAAATGCCCAGGCCGGTATAGGAGTAGTCGAACGGATCGCGGAAATGGGTGTTGGGCAACAGGTAAATATCGCGGCGGTCGTAATTGAGTATCACATTAAAACGCCGCAGGATGTCGTTGCCGATCAGGCCGCCCAGGTAGGGATAAGCCGTTACATTGTATACGTCATCGAATATATAAGTAGGTACTTTCTTAAACCGGTAAGGCCCGAGCCTGAAGTCTTTGATAGTGGTAAGCTTCATTTCCATTTTGCCACCCAGTCCTTCGCCCTGGGTGAGCACCGGCTTTTTCTTTGCCATCAGTAAACTGCTGTCTTCTACAAATTCTGTTGAAAGTAAAAGGCAAAGGCCTGCGCCGGTATCGAAGTAAAACCGGGTCTGGATCTCGCGGTTGTCCCTGAGCCTGGCTACCTGTACAGGTAAGGTTGATAAAATGGGCCGAAGCAGGAAGCCGCCACGTGGATATTTCATCGATCCTTTTGAATATACATGTATGCGGGAACTATCATAATCGATTTTCACGATATACCGGGATAGAAAGCTGTAGCCGATGATGCCGTCTATTTGTTCGCCGTAGGCTGCCGTCAGGATTTCATAGTCGTTTACGTGAAAGTTGAGGCTGTCCACCGAAAGTCCCTGCAAATGCAATTGCTGGTTGTATACAAAGCGTACCGTGCGTATGCCCGCGATGCCGCGGATGGTGCGGTCCGACGGTTCGGATATGATATTCAGCCGGTCGCAGGTAGCGCTGTCCAGTGAAATGCCGCCGCTGCCGGTATCGAGAATAAAACTAAGCGTATCGGGATAATTGCCCACCCTGCCCTTTATCAATACCACCCCGCCGGTAAATGTCCGGAACGAAAAGCTGGTGAGCAACTTGGCGGGTGGCGGAACAAATTCCTCCTGCGCCTTGCCCTGCAGCAACACCAATACCAGGCAGCAGGCAATGGATGCCTTGCGCAAATAACAGACAAGCAATCTGGCGAAATATGATGTTGAAATAATCAAAGCACTAAAATACCATCTATTGTGTAAGGCTTTGAGCCGTTTATAAAAGTTTCTCTTTTGAAAAGCCCGCCCGTAATTTTGCGCTTTAAACCGGTGGCAGCATGCACGTTGGCGGAATATACCAGAAAGCGCTCGATTTTCAGTTCCTGTCTGTTGAAGAAGGCATGTTCCTTTTTGAACAGGCGCCTCTTACTGAGCTGATGCACGTGGCCGATACACTTCGCAGGCAGCAGGTGCCTCATGGAAAGGTTACCTGGCAAATAGACCGGAACGTTAACACTACCAATGTTTGCATTGCCAATTGTAAGTTCTGCAATTTTTACCGCATTCCCGGCCATTCTGAAGCTTACATCACCGATATCGATACCTATAAACGAAAAATTGAAGAAACTTTCCGGTTCGGCGGCGACCAGCTGTTGCTGCAGGGTGGACACCACCCCGAACTGGGACTTCAGTTCTATGTTGACCTCTTCAGTCAATTAAAGACATTATATCCTTCGCTCAAGCTGCATGCGCTGGGTCCGCCAGAGGTAGCGCACATTTGCAAGCTGGAAAAGAAAAGCCACCGCGAAGTGCTGAGTGCATTGAAACATGCGGGCATGGACTCGCTGCCGGGTGCAGGCGCGGAAATATTGGTAGACCGAGTCCGCAGGCTGATCTCCAAAGGTAAGTGCGGCGCACAGGAGTGGCTCGACATCATGCACGAAGCCCATAAACTCGACATTACCACTTCGGCCACCATGATGTTCGGCCATGTTGAAACACTGCGCGAACGGTTTGAGCACCTCGTTAAGATACGCGAGGTGCAAAGCCGCAAGCCCGCCACGGCAAAGGGGTTTCTTGCATTTATTCCATGGACCTTCCAGGACGTTGATACTTTGCTGGCCCGCATTCGTGGGGTGCAAAACCTCACTACGCCGGAAGAATACATTCGCATGATAGCCATTAGCCGCATCATGCTGCCGAACATTAAAAACATACAGGCTTCGTGGCTTACAGTGGGCAAGCAGGTAGCGCAGCTTTGCCTGCACGCCGGCGCTAATGACTTTGGAAGCATTATGCTGGAAGAAAACGTGGTAAGCGCCGCCGGGGCGCCGCACCGGTTTACCTACCGCTCCATACAGGAAGCCATTAAAGAGGCAGGCTTTGAACCGCAACTGCGCAATCAACAATACGATTGGCGCAACATTCCTGAAACTATTGAAGAGCAGGTTATTGATTACTAACTATTCATTATTCATTTATTGACCGTTTGATTAGCAGCTAATAATCAATAATTAATAATTAATAATTCGATAATGATGCATGGTTGGCTTTGTCTTTGCTGCATTACCATGGTAGTAAGGGCACAACGCTATTCTGAAAGGTTATATCATGAAAACGGCAAAAATCATAAGGCACAGGCACAAGCATCATCATTATATAAACGACGATTTAAAATCAGTTAAGGAAGAAACGCATTTCAAAATTATCTTCTCCGACCCCGCTGACCTGGAGATATTTAAAAAATGGTGTGTACAGCATGAAGGCGAATACGATTATGATAAGGACAACAGCTGCCAGCGCGGCTCACTGCCAAAGCTGGACATCTTTAAGGATGAAATCTGCTGGTGCGATATCATGGGATATTACCTGCTGCACGTCGCGGGTTACCAGTTCTACTCTACCATTCACCCATATAAAGGAGAAGTATATATAAAAAATGATTGAACATTGAACGCATTCAAAAACAAGGCATACTAACGCAGCGCTCTAAACCATATTAGCTTATTTTATTTTTTTGGCACGCCTTCACACTTCCTTGACAATCTGAGGAATGTTGATATTTTTACCCGTTTCCCAACTCATATCCTTAGTATTTCTACTAACCTTCGGTGGCATGGGGTGGCACTTGGTTTGTACCTTCTAGGGCATGAATGTAAAATCCATTTTTCCCTCAGTACAACCGGCCTTAGCCGAACTAGACCTTGTCTGTTTCTCCCATTTAAGATGGGATTTTGTTTATCAACGGCCTCAGCATCTCATCAGCAGGTTTGGAAAGCACATGCGCGCCTTTTTTATTGAAGAGCCTGTGTTTACAGACGGTGAAGAACGCATGCACGTAAAGCTCTCGCAAGAAGGCGTGTATGTGGCCACTCCTCATTTGCAGCATGGGCTGCCGGAACAGGAGGTTACTTCCAGGACCCGCAATATGATAGATGAGCTGTTCCTTGAAAAAGAGATCGAAAACTATGCACTATGGTATTATACGCCCATGGCATTGTTGTTTAGCGATCACCTCAGTCCTGCCATGACGGTGTACGATTGCATGGATGAATTGTCGGCATTTAAATTTGCTCCGCCCGCTTTACAGCAACTGGAAAAGCAATTGTTACAACAGGCCGACCTGGTGTTTACCGGCGGTGTAAGCTTGTACGAGCACAAGAAACACCATCATCCCAACATCCACGCCTTCCCCAGCAGTATAGAGAAAGAACATTTTGCGCAGGCCAGGGTAATTAAGCAGGAGCCGGCCGACCAGCAATACATTCAACACCCTCGCATTGGATTTTATGGAGTGGTGGATGAACGTTTCGATATCGGTTTGCTGGAAAGCGTCGCGCGCCAACGGCCCGACTGGCAATTTGTGATCCTGGGGCCCGTGGTCAAGATAGATCCTGCCACACTTCCCAGGTACAACAACATTCATTATCTCGGCAGTAAATCGTATAAAGAACTGCCGGCTTACCTCTCGGGTTGGGACATAGCAATGATTCCTTTCGCCCGCAATGAGTCGACACGGTTTATCAGTCCCACCAAAACACCTGAATACCTCGCCGCAGCACGGCCGGTTATCTCTACTTCCATCCGGGATGTGGTAGATCCTTATCAAAAAAATAACCTGGTGGAGATTGCTGACGATACCAGCAGTTTTATCGAGTCCGGCGAACGGATTCTGGCAAACCAGTCAAAAGAAACCTGGCTGCATCAAGTTGACAGCTTTTTAGCCAACAATTCATGGGACAATACATGGACCTCCATGATGCAGCTTATGGGTACGGTGATTCAAGACAAAACTATCAACATTAAAAAAACAAAGGAGGCTTATGTTTGATTATTTAATTGTAGGAGCAGGATTCGCAGGCAGTGTTTTGGCTGAGAGGCTGGCCTCGAAAGCAAACAAAAAAGTTCTGCTGATAGATAAAAGGAACCACATTGCCGGCAACACGTACGATTTTTATAATAATGAGGGAATCCTGGTGCATAAGTACGGGCCGCATATTTTTCACACCAATTCCAGGGAGGTGTTCGATTATCTTACCCAGTTTACAGCATGGCGATGGTACGAGCACAAGGTATTGGCAAGCGTAGACGGCCAGTTTGTTCCGATTCCCATCAATCTGAATACAATAAACAGTTTATACGGGCTTAACCTTTCATCGGACCAGGTAGAAGCTTTCCTTAATTCGAAAGCGGAAAAGCTTAGCCGCATCAAAACTTCCGAAGACGTGGTCATTAGCAAGGTGGGCCGTGAGCTTTACGAAAAGTTTTTCAAGGGTTATACCAGGAAGCAGTGGGGCCTCGATCCGTCGGAATTGGACGCATCGGTTACCGCACGCATTCCTACCCGCACCAATAAGGACAACCGTTATTTTACCGATACTTACCAGGCTATGCCACTGCACGGCTATACCAGGATGTTCGAGGAAATGCTTTCGCATCCCAACATCAAGATCATGCTGAACACGGATTATAAAGAAGTGCAGGAGTGCATTCCATATAAAAACCTTATCTATACAGGACCTATCGACAGTTATTTCGACTATTGTTACGGCAAATTACCCTACCGGTCGCTGGAGTTCAAGTTCGAAACGCAGGAAGCTGATCTGGTGCAACCGACCGGGACTGTAAACTATCCCAACGAGCATCCCTATACGCGCAGCACGGAGTTTAAATACCTGACCGGTCAAAAGCATGCAAAGACAACAGTGGTATATGAGTATCCACTGGCAGATGGCGATCCTTATTATCCCATTCCACGTCCTGAAAATGCAGAGATATACCGGAAATATCAGCAATTGGCTTCTACCCTGCCCAACGTGTACTTTACGGGACGCTTGGGAACATATAAGTATTACAACATGGATCAGGTAGTTGCGCAATCTCTTACTTTATTCAAGAAGCTGATGGAGCAAGAACCTGAAAAGCATGTGAATGGAAAAAAATACGTTTTATTGCAAGCCTGAGATCTGGGGCGGAGTTGAGTGTACGATCAACAGGGTTAAGGATGAGTTCCGGGATCAGCTTGAATATACAGGCTATTATACAAGAGGCACGGATGACATTGACCTGTTTGCCGGTTTAGGCATCAAAGCCTTCCGCTTTCCTATATTATGGGAACGGCATCAACCAGCAAGGGATACGCAGATTGACTTCAGTTGGGCCGAAAAGCAATTGCAGCGGCTGCAACATCACAACATAACACCCATAGCGGGGCTGGTGCATCACGGCAGCGGCCCCGCATTTACCAGTCTGACAGACGATGCATTTCCCAACTTACTGGCGGAATATGCGGCAAAGGTTGCTCAGCAATTTCCGTTTATCGAATATTATACGCCTATCAATGAGCCGCTGACCACTGCACGCTTCAGCGGGCTGTATGCACTTTGGTACCCGCACCAAAAAACTGATCGCAGCTTTGTAAAGATGGTATTGAACCAGGCCAAGGGCATTGTGCTGAGCATGCAGGCCATCAGGAAAATAAATCCTGCGGCAAAGCTGGTGCTTACCGAAGACCTCGGCAAGATATACAGCACCAAGCCCTTGCAATACCAGGCAAAGTTCGAGAACAAAAGAAGGTGGCTGGTATTCGACCTGCTGTGCGGCCGCTTTATGGAGAAGCACTCTTTATGGAAGTATTTTATTAAGTACACCGATGCGGCAACGCTGAAATTTTTTACCGATAACGCTTGCCCGCCCAACATCATCGGCGCCAATCATTATATCACCTCTGAAAGATTTCTCGACCACGATTACAAAAAATATCCGAAGGCGGCAATCGGGGGCAACCGCAGGCACCGTTATGCAGATGTGGAAGCCGTACGCGTTAATCATGGACAACCATCGGGCTTAAAAGTATTACTGAAGGAATTGTGGGAGCGGTATTCAATCCCTATTGCTATTACCGAAGTACAGTTGCATTGCCACCGCGAAGAGCAAATGCGTTGGCTGCGGCATGTTTGGAAAACGGCGGTTGAAGCGCAGCAGGAAGGTGTTGACATTCGTGCGGTCACGGTATGGGCTTTACTCGGCGCCAGCGGCTGGAACAAGCTGCTGACCTGTGAAGGTGAATATGAATCCGGTGTATTTGATATCCGCGGGGGTCGGCCGCGGATGACGGCGATTGGGACATTAATACGGTCACTCTCGAACGGGGTAGAAGAAAAATTTCCTTTTTTAAAGGAGCCTGGTTGGTGGCAGCGCAATATGCGGTTTATTAAGTCTTCCGAAAGGGAAAGGCTCAATGGGCATTTTGGCGCAACTACTACGTCGCGTCCCTTATTGATCATTGGTAAAACAGGTACGCTTGGCAAGGCATTCGCCCGGCTGTGCGAGTTGCGGGGATTAAGTTACCGTTTGCTAAGCAGGCAGGATGTTGACATCGCCGATGAAGCACAGATACAACGTGTGATAGATTTGTACAAGCCCTGGGCCATCGTAAACGCTGCGGGCTTTGTGCGGGTAGATGACGCGGAAATGGAAAAGGATGTTTGTTTTCTTGCCAATGTGCAAGGCCCGGAAAACCTTGCAAGGGTTTGCAGGCGACATGGAATACGGTTCATGACATTTTCATCGGACCTGGTATTCGATGGTAAAAAGAACAATCCTTACATAGAGAGCGATGCGGTATTTCCGCTGAATGTGTACGGGGCCAGCAAGGCCAGGTCCGAGATCGCTGTGATGCAGCACTGTCCCGATGCTTTGATAATACGCACCAGCGCTTTTTTTGGTCCCTGGGACCAATACAATTTCGCGAGCCATGTGCTGAGCGCGCTGGAGCATGGCCGGCCGTTTACCGCCGCCCATGATGTACGCATTTCGCCCACGTACGTTCCCGACCTTGTGCACTACGCGCTGGATTTGCTGATAGACGAGGAAAAACAAATCTGGCACATCAGTAATACCGGCGATACATCGTGGTATGAGTTGGCGAGGGAGGTTGCAGGCCGGGCCAAACTGAACAAAAAGCTTATTCAGCCAACATCGATGGAAACAATGGAGCTAAGGGCGCCGAGGCCCGCGTATAGCGTGATCAAAAGTGAAAAAGGCCTGCAGCTGCCGGGGCTTGAAAATGCGCTCGAGCGGTTTTTTATCGAGCGAAAGACGGTGAATCAGTTTTACGAGCAGTAAAATCAATTAATAACCACCTGGACAACATACTACATCCGGGTAACCCACCAATAGTCTTCGTGAACCGGATGTGATAATCCAGATATTTTGGGCCATTTGCAACCCCTTCCCCTCATCCAACATCTATACGGTTATGAAAAAAACTCCTTCGCTTGCAGCATGTATCCTGATGGACCTGATCGGTTATGCTACCTATAGCATCCCGCTCATTGGCGAGTTGGCAGACATTGCCTGGGCACCCATTTCAGCCCTGATCTTCTTCAGGATGTTTGGTGGCTGGAAAGGCGCATTCGGCGGTATATTCAGCTTCGTGGAAGAGTTGTTGCCCGGCTTTGATTTCATTCCTACATTCACCCTGGCCTGGCTGTGGCAATATTTCAGGCGCGAAAAACATGCAGAGGAGCGTACGGTTTCCAATACCATTTACATCAACCCCCGCAAGGGTCATCCCGTTACAAACCGGTAGCCGACGCCTTTGATGGTAATGATCTCGAGCGATTGATCGTCTTTCAGGTAAGACCGCAGCTTGGTGATGTATACGTCCAGGTTGCGGCTGTTGAAGAAGGAATCGTTGCCCCATAGCAAGGTAAGAATGTCCTTCCGGTCAATGATCTTATCGCGGTTCTCGTACAACAGCTTCAGCAGCTCAGATTCACGAAAGGAAAGTTTGCGTTCTTCACCGCTGCCGCTCAATACCTGGCGGTTCAGTTGAAAATTATATTTCCCGATCTGCACGCTGTCTCCCGCTATTTTCCTGGAAGCCTCCCCATTGCCCCGCAGCACGTTTTGTATTCGCACGATCAGTTCTTCCATACTAAAAGGCTTGCGGATATAATCGTTACCGCCTAGCGTAAATCCCTTTACCACATCGTCGGTCTGCGTTTTAGCGGTCAGAAAAATAATGGGAACGCTTGGATCGACCGATCTTATTTCGTCCGCAATGGTAAATCCGTCCTTATTCGGCAGCATCACGTCCAGCACGCACACATTGGGCGCTGCTTGTTTGAAAAGCGGAAGCACTTTGCCCCCATCGCTTTCCATGATCACTTCGAAGCCGCGGCTCTCCAGGCTTTCCTTTACAATCTTGCCTAAAAAAGTTTCATCTTCTACGTACAGGATCTTTATCTTGCTCATGTGGACTTAGGGAATTTTAGAATAAACCTGCTTCCGATGCCTGGCTGGCTTTCTACTTCTATGGTGCCGTTGTGCTTTTCTACTACGTGCGCAACGTAGCTCAGCCCAAGTCCATAGCCTTTGGCATTATGCGTGTCGCCGCCTGGCACGCGGAAAAACTTTTCAAAGATGCGGTCCTTGTATTCCGGGGCAATGCCAATACCGTTATCGATGATGGTGAAATGTACCTGCTCATCGGCTTCTTTTATTTCTATCCTGATGCTGGGATAACCCTTGCTGTACTTCAGCGCATTGTCCAGCAGGTTAAATACCACACTGGTCAGGTGCAGCCTGTCGCCCCGCAGCGATGTATCACCCGTGGTTTCGATGCTCAGTTGCGCCTTGTACTTTTCCAATTGCAGGCGCATGGACGTGCCCACTTCTTCCACCACATCTCTCAGGTTCAATGGTTCAGGCTTAAGCTCGATGGCCTTGTTCTCGAACATGGACAGCTTCAGCACTTTGTCAACCAGCAACGACAGGCGCTGCAATTCGTTCTGCGAAATGTCGAGATATTCTTTTGTTCTTTGGGGATCGTGCAGTGCATTGAAATTTTTCAATGCTTCTATCGCCACGCTTACGGTAGCGATGGGTGTTTTAAGCTCGTGCGTGATGTTGCTGATGAATTCATTTTTGATGCCTGCCAGTTTTTTTTGAGCCAGCAGGTTGCGGTACAGCATCAGGAAGGAAAAAATGGTCGTGGCCAGCAGGAAACCCGCAAATGCCAGCTGTGAGCTGATTTGTGCAAGCAAATACGGAAACATGTTGCCGAGTTGCAACTTGTATGTAATCGGGTGTACAAATCCTATGGTAACGTCCTGCTCGCGCATGGAAATGCGCTCCCGCATCGGCGATTCGGATATGGTAGGAGATAAATGTCCCACCATGGCAGTGCCTTTTACTACTTTAAACGGCACATCGATGTCCTGTTCCTTCATCGCCTTGCCGAAAATGGCGTTGATCTCTTCGATCTTCAGAGTATCTTTTGGAGATTCTGCTGCCAGCAGCACATCAAAAATCCTGTTGGGCCCATACCGTACAAAGGTTTTTGTTACAGAATCGGTCCTTTTTCTTCTAATCTTTGTCTGGTCCATGGAAACGATCATGGTCGATTTTACACCGCTGCCATCTGCTGAATCCTGCCACATGGTCCGGAGGGAGTTTACCACGCCTACCGCATTATCGGGGCTCGGTATTTTCATACGCAGGGTAGTGTCGAGCTTCAACATTTTAACCTGCATGGTGTAGAGCGTTTCCCTGAACAGTAGGCTTGTGCGCACTTCCAGCGTTTCTTTTTCTTCGTGGTAACTCTTGTACAGCCACCAGCCCTGGAAGGCGGCCAGCAATGCCATGCTCACCACCATCAGCACCAACGATATGCGCAAGCGATTTTTCATTCAGGGCAAATTTAGCTGAATACCCCTGGGCGCCGAAGGCCTATTAACCTTAATTAACAATAAACCCAACATCATTAACCTGCTTTGGAGAGCCGCCTAGATAGTTTTGTAAGATAAAATAATCGATATGAAAAGAATACTCTTTGTTATGATCGCCGGCCTGGCTGTACAGGTGTCAGCAGCCCAGGTAAAAGACGGTAAGGTCGTATACGAGCGCAAGGTAAATATGCATAAGCGCCTGGGCCCTGAGCAGGAAAGCATGAAAAATATGATACCGGAATTCGATGTGTCCAAAGTTGAATTGCTGTTCTCCGGCAATGAGTCTATTTTCAAACGCGTACAGGAAGAAGAGGACATCCGCGAGTCCGCCGGGCAACCCGACGACCGCCAGGTAGTGCGCATGCGGGTAGGGGCCGATAATGAACTGTATAAGAACTACGCCACTTTCAAGGCCATCGAGCTTACCGAGCTCGGACCTAAAAAATACCTGATCGACGACAGCACGCGTCAATTCAACTGGAAGCTCGACGAAACCGGCGAAACCAGGAAAATACAAGGGTACACCTGCAAGAAAGCCACGACAAAAGCGCCCCGCGGCCCGGTGGTAGCATGGTACACCGAAGAAATAACTTGCCCCAGCGGCCCCGATGCATGGGGAGGATTGCCGGGAATGATACTGGAAGTAAACATTGCCGATGGTGAAATGGTCTTTTCGGCAGTAGAAATAAGTAATAAAACAGATAAAAAATTAGTGAGCGCCCCTACCGGTGGTAAAAAGATCACGCGCAAAGAATACCAGAAGATGCTGGAAGACCAGTATGGCGTAGGCGGAAGCGGCGGCGGACCTACCTTCAGAATTATCAGGCAGTAATTGATTTCTTTTTTCTTATGATGCAAACGAGGCTCCTTTTGAGGGGCCTTTTTTTAACTCGCCAGGCTAAGCCAACGAGATAACGGTTGCATATTATTTGGCGCAATCAATAGGCGTCCAATCTTCGTCCCTTGCCTCGGCCGCTACAGGCTTCCTTACATGCCGTTTCAGTTCCAATTCACAAGCCCCAAACTCCATGAAGTTCCTTTGTGCTTGTACCAGAGAAGGCTTATTGCCGCCGCCTGCATAATGAGGGTCCTTAAGTTGAACAGGATCGTCTTCCCAGTAACAAACAGGACAGATATTAAAAGAACCGCAGGGCTCGGTATCAAAAGTTTTGTACCCACAACATGGGCAGGCGTACTTCATTGCTGTTTTATTCCCGGTTATAGGTACGCAGTTTACGCAAAAAAGCCGGGACCTGCCCCGGCTTTTTCTAATATGCAGAGTGTTTAAAGGTGCTACATCCTCATTCTGTCGCCTATCACTTTGATATTACCACCGCGTTGTTGCGCCGGTATCGATTTGCCCGCAAACTTGCTGATATTATAAGTAAAGCTCAGCATGAAATACCTGTTCAATATCTTGCTGCTTACATCTTCTATGTAATTCTGGTTTGCGGAACGGCTGATGCCGATGTTCTCATTCAGAATGTCGAACACCTGCAGGCGCACTTCGCCCTTTTTATTTTTGAAGAGCTGTTTGGCTAGGCCCGCATTCCACAGGGCCACATTGGTGTTGAAGCCGGTGGCATAACCTGTATTGCGCATAAAGCTGAACTCGCTGGCAAGACTAAACCCGTGCGGGAAATAAATATTGGCATCCAGGCTGTATTCCTGGTTCCAGTAGCTGGTGTTGGATTCCTTGGTAACGGAGTAGCCCACCCGGTTATAGCTTACGTTGGTACCGAGGGTAATGTCGAACGTTTCTTTGTGCACAAAGTTCAGGCTTACTTCTTGTGTGATACTGCTGTTGTTGATCACGTTCTTGCTTCCATTCACAAAATTTACATTCCTGCCATGCATAGCCATGGTGTTGGTGTTCAAATTGCTCTTTATCGCCTTCAATGGAATGCCCCAGCTGATATTCGCCATTGCATTGTATATGCCATCGGCATTGGTGAAAGAAGTTTTGCGAACGCCTTGCGCGTCGAACTCGTCGTAGCTTACAATTTTATTATTGGTAGCGGTAAAGTTCAACATGCTGAAGAAGCTGCGCTGGCGGAACGGATCGAACGACATGTAATTGAACATCACCCGGTGATTGTATTCCTGTGCAAGATCGGGATTGCCCTGGCGAATGTTGAGCCTGTCCGTATTGTCCACAATAGGATTTAGTTGCAAAGCCGAAGGCTGGCGCGTGAACGTATTATACTGCACCCTGAAACTTTTATATTTATTGATGTTATACTGCAGCAATGCATTCGGCAAAAGGTTCACGAACGATTGACCGATGGCGCTGTCCTTTCCCAAAAAATGAAAGCGGCTATCGAGCGAAGCGTGCTGCACCGCACTGCCCAATGAAAAATTGAACTTCTTTTGCTGGTGCCGCCAATTGATGCCGCCGCGGTTGAAGGTATAGGTGTTATCGAAATCGTTTGAAAGCATTTCATTCCTGAGGGTATGCTTGCCGGTGTTTTTATCGATATCGAAAGTTTCCCTGCCAGACTCGTTATTGCTGTTGTTGAAATTATAGTTCAACTCCAGCAGCGAGCGCTTGGACAATGGCTCGGTATACGACAACACAGCTCCGTAGTTCATTCCTTGATTGTCCTGGAAATTCTGCTGGTCGAGCGAATCAGTGAAACCAATGGTACCATCCGGTTTAAAGAAATCATTCACCGATCGCAGTTGACCGCTGCTTTCAACATCGTTCAAGCCAAAGCTGAGGTTGGCAGAGAGCGTTCTTCCTTTCTTTGCAAACTTGTGCCTCCACAGCATGTTATTGCTCCAGCTAAACCCATCTGAATTGCTGCGTGTGTCCGAGAAGCCGCGGTTCAGTATGCCACCCTTCACGGCCTCGGATATGTATTTATTATTACCGGCCGATAAGGATTGTTGTATGTTGGCAGAACTTGTAAAACGAATGGAGTTCATGGAATCTATCTTCTGGTCGGCAATCACGTTTACGCGATGGCTTTCGCTGCGGCGGCTGGTAGTTCCCTCCCTGAAATAATTAAAAGGATTTACAGAAGATATATATTGCCTGTTTGTTTTTTGCTCCATCCTGTCCTGCAGGCGGCTATAAAAATAGCTACCGCTTACGTTGAGGTTTGAGCCCCATTTATCATTAAAGTTTACGCCGCCCGCCCAGGTGGTAGTAATTGAATTGTTCCCATTCAGGCCTTGTATGGGAAGCCCGCCACCGCTGCTTACCTCCATCATACCACGACCGCCGCCGCCTCCACCCAATCCGCCCGAAAAATTAAGGATGTCCATGAACGAAAACCCCTGCTTGTTGGTATTGTTGGCCATGCCAATGGCAGAGAATTGCCTTTCGCCCTTGAACTGGTTCACGTTGAAATTTCCCTGGTAACGCTCCTTATTACCTGCTGCCACGGTAGCCCTTCCAAACAGCCCATGTTTTTTTTCGGGCTTTACTGTCAGGTTAATGGTGCGTTCGCTGTTGCCATCGTCGAAGCCGGTGAACTGCGACTGATCAGATTTTTTATCGAACACCTGTACTTTATCTACAATATCCGCGGGCAGGTTCTTGGTAGCTGTTTTCGGATCATTGCCAAAAAACTCCTTGCCATCAACCAGCACTTTTTTTACTTCCTGCCCATTGGCCTTGATCTTGCCGTCCTTGTCAACGGTTACGCCCGGCAGTTTTTTCAGCAGGTCTTCTACAACTGCATTGGGTTTTGTTTTAAACGATCCCGCGTTAAACTCAACGGTATCGTTGCGGAAGGTAACTGGGGCTTTTTCCTGCACAACGGCTACTTCATCCAGCATGGCCGAACGGTTTGCCATGGAGATATATCCAAGGTCCACTTCTTTTTTATCTTCTGTAATGTCGAAACGTTTTGAATAATTGAGGAAGCCGATGTGACTTACCAGCAAGCGGTAGCTCCCCTTTGGAAGAAAGCGTACGTCGAATGCGCCGCTGCTGTTGCTGCGGGAGAAGGTGACCAGTGCGGAGTCTTTGGCCTGCAGCACGGTGATGGTAGCATTGGCCAAAGGTTGCCGCGACGAAGTATCCATCAACGTGCCTTTTACATTACCGGTATTTTGACCGGCTGCCGTTATGCTTAGCAGGCAAAGACAAACGAGGAACAAGTAAATTTTTTTCATGTCAGAAAAATTTTCGGTTTCATGCGAGTACGAAAATATTCTGACTGATTGCTAAAGCAGGTTAAGCAGTCTTGCTTTAATGTTAATCAACGTTAAAGAATGAAATCAATCGCCCGACACCAGTTCCTGTCCGCCGACAGTGTCCTGGTCGTATATGAGGATATTCACTTTCCATGCCGAGGATTGGCGCACAAGGGAAAGCTCCACTTTTACTTTTTGCATGCCGCCCACAGCAGGCAGCATGTTGAACACTACGGAATGAAAGCGCTTTTCCTGCGCGGGTATTTCATATTGTCCATTAAGGATGTATGGCTTTTCGCCTTCTATTTTGATGATGGTGTTCCTTATTTGCGCAAACAAATCCTGGTATTTTTCCTTTGCTTCGTGGAAGCTCGACGATTCAAACAGCTCGGCCTTCCACGCCAATGCTGATTTGTTGGAAACATTATACCGCGTTACCACGCAGGAAAGCGCGCCGGGTATTTGTATATGTGACTGGTAATTGGTGGATTCCTGGCTTTCCAATAACAGCGATCCCCTGATGTTACGGAACTGATTGGGATAATCCCGGATCACTTTCTCGATGGCAGCATTGGTTTGGTTGGTAAAAACGCTCTGGCCGGTAACGTCCAGGCAAAGCAGCAGCGGTAGAAAAAAACCTAAGTTTTTCATTTGGTCGGAATTTGTTACCTCTAAAATAACACATGCCTGCCGCTTATACAATAAGCGTTATTGAAAACGATTTTTTAACACCTCGCCTCAAAATAAACCCATTAAAAATGCGTTGTTTTGTATTACGGCCGTAAAATTTTAAACCTTCAATACCCAATATCAATGGAAAAGAACAATATGTACTACGATACGCATAAGGCTAAGATCCTCAGGGATCTGTACAAGCCTTCTCCTAACCTGGCGCGTTTCATCAAGAGCTTGTTTACGGTTGTGATATCCGGTAAGTCCCCGCTTGGGAATTCAGCGGCTCAAAAGCGTAAATTTCACTGATTTTCCGAATTATTTGCTTTCCATAACTCTTAGCACTTACCTCTGAAACCACTACGTATGTGCTGGCCTCGCCGCAAGGCGGGGCATTTTTAATTACAGAGATCATAGATTCTTAAAATGATCGAGGGATTGCACAGATTAATGCAAATGGATATATTATAATCCTCAATTTCCTCTCCGCATTTGCTCTGCTCCGCGTTGAAACTGCCGCGGCGCCTGCTGCCCACGCTGTGGTTGGCCCGCCCTGTTTAAATTGTACATAAAGCTGAGCATGAAATAACGCTTCAATACCATCGTGCGGGTATCTACAATATAATTATCGCCCACCGACCTGCTGATGCTTTGATTCTGATTCAAAATATCATTTACTGAAAACCTGATCTCCCCATTCTTCTTCTTAAATATCTGCTGTGCTATATAAGCATTCAATAAAGGAAGCGACTGGTTAAATCCCTCGGCCATGCCGGTACTGATGCGGTAGTCAAAATCAACAGAGAACACGGTGTTTGTCTTGGTGGTATAGCCCGCATCCACCGAATAGGTTTGTGTATAATAGTCGTTGTTCAAATTCTCCTGCACCGAGTACGTGGCCTTGTTATACGATAACGATGCATTCAACCCCATATTGAACTTTTGCTTAATGTCGAGGTTAATGCCCACCGTTTGCGTAATGCCCAGGTTGTTCAATACATTCTTTTGCTTGTTCAGCAGGTTTACGTCGCGGCTGTAACTGATGGAGTTGTTGAAATTAAGATTGCCGCCTTTGAACTTTCCCTTTAAAGGCAAGCCCAATGTGATAAATGAAGAGGTGCTGAACATTCCGTTCATGTTCACCGGCCTCGATAGCTGTACACCTTTGCCGAGCGTATCGATGCTGTTCACGATCTTGTTTGAAGTTTGCTCAAAGCGCAGGTTTGCTG
Organism: Chitinophagaceae bacterium; assembly: GCA_035628135.1. Classification (GTDB taxonomy): domain Bacteria; phylum Bacteroidota; class Bacteroidia; order Chitinophagales; family Chitinophagaceae; genus DASPKM01. The sequence goes on from DASPKM010000010.1 coordinate 672,609, forward strand.
AAACGAATTTAAAGCTAGCCGGGTTGAACGAGTTGAAGTTAACACTGATGCTGTTGCTGAACTCCTGCCTCAAGTTAGGATTGCCCGTGCGTACATACAAGGGGTCTGAAAAATCAGGAACGTCCTGCAACTGCGAAATGCTCGGCTGATTGGTACGGCCGCGATAATTGATGCGCAGGGTTTTTGTTTTGCTGAAAATGTAATTGAAATTAGCCGTCGGAAAGAAATTGGTAAAGTTTTGACTGGTATTGGTAATAGTATCAGGAAGGTTCACTCTTTTCCTGCGGCTGTAACTCGAAAGCTCCGATAACTGCAAGCCCACACCGAGCTGGAAATTATATTTTGTCGCCTGCACGCGAAAGTTGGTACCCAAGCGGTGCGAAATGTAATCATTCTCGAAATAGTTGGTCTGCGAAGGGTTCACCTGGTCGTGCAGCCCTGTGGAAGGATTAAAATCAAAAGCCCTGCGGTCTGATTTACTACGGTTATTGGTATACGCGTAGTTTAACTCAAGAATCTTGTTCCTGCCTATCGGCTCCGTGTACGATGAACTAACAACATTATTATTAGACCTTGTGTCCTGGAAGGTTTTCAGGTCCTGGTTGCTTTTGCGCGCCACCGAGCTGTCTGGGTTATAAAAAGTATACGGCGCAAAGTTGATGCCTTCGCCTTCACTGCGGTTAATTGAATTGTTCAGCCCAAGGGTGAACGTTCTTCCCGGCTTGCCAAACCTGTGCCGGTATAGCAGGTTATTGTTCAGGTTTATGCCATCGCGCTCATAAATGTTCCTGGTAACACCGTCAAGCGCAAGAAAATCCGCGCCCGGTTTAATGGCCCTGGTGGAAATGGTATCCCTGCTTTCCGTTTCGGAATGCTGTATGGTAAACGTTGGTGTATACAACAGGGAGTTCATGGAATCGATATAGTATTCCATGCGCAGGTTAAAGCGATGGTTTTGATTTTGGGTGCGCGACACGCTGAACTGGTCCTGGTTGGCAACGGAATCGTTGGAAAAAAAGCTTTGCCTCAGGCTGCTGCGTTCGGAACGGGTATCGCTGTTGGAAAAGAAGTAGCTGCCCGTTACATCTACTTTAGTGCCCCATTTGTCGGAGTAGTTTAGTCCCGATGAAAATGCTTTGGATATGCCTCCCCCGCCTCCGCCACTCAATCCGCCCATTCCTCCCATGCGCATCATGGCTGGCATTGCACCACCAACCGGGCCACGCGAACCCATGCCACCCATATTGCTTACGATATCGCTGAACGAAAAATTTTGCTTGTTTACGTTATTGGACCCCGCCAGCACCGATATGCGGCGGTCGCCATTAAAGCGGTTAAAACTTAAACTGCTCTCATAACGGCCCTCGCTGCCAACACCTGCCATGGCGCGGCCGAAGTATCCCCTTTTTTTATCTTTTTTCAGTTTGATGTTAATGGCCTTGGTGCGGCTTCCATCGTCGATGCGGCTGAACTTGGCCTGGTCGCTCATATCGTCGAATACCTGCACCGATTCTATCATATCGGCCGTAATGTTCTTGGTGGCCAGCTTGGGATCGGTACCAAAGAATTCCTTGCCATCCACATACACTTTTGGAACGTCTTCGCCCTGGGCCTTTACATTGCCGTCCTTGTCTACTTGTACACCCGGCAATTTCTTCAATAGGTCTTCGGCGGTGGCATTGGGCTTGGTTTTAAACGAGCCCGCGCTGAACTCCACCGTATCGTTTTTAATGCTGATGGGAGGCCTTTCCACCACCACGGCCTCCAGCATCACGTTCTGCTTATCCATGTAAATGGTGCCGAAGTCAATCGACTTAAAGTCCTTTGATATCATGAATGTTTTGCTGAAAGGGCGGTAACCCTGGAAGGTGATGAGCACGCGGTACAGGCCGGTATCGAGGCCTTTTACCTGGAAATTGCCCTTTGCATCGGCAATAGCGAAGCTTACGGGGGTTGAATCCTTTGCCAGCATTACGGCAACCGTGGCTTCGCCCAGGTCTTGTTTAAACAGGGTATCCGTCACCTTTCCTTTAATGGCGCCATTGGCCTGCCCATATCCGGCATAACCAGCCAATCCTAATACCGCAAGCAGTAATAATTTCCTCATACAAATGACGGTAAGGGAGTTAAAATAATCTGTTTAGACGCCGATTCATGGGAGAAACTTGTACCAATGGTAAAAAAACCCTGGCTTCGGGAATTTCGAATTAGGGATAAAAATTCAGGCGGTTAACCGAACTTGTAAATGGTAGCAAGGCGCCACAACCTGCCACATTAACTGAACAGGTACTCGACATCCTCGCGGCTTAGCGTCTTCACAAAGCCCTCGTCGTCGGTTATAAGGTCCTTGGCAAGGTTGCGTTTCTTATCCTGTAATTGCAGTATTTTATCTTCGATGGTGTCCTTGCAGATCATGCGGTAAGCAAAAATATTCTTCGTTTGTCCTATACGGTGAGTTCGGTCGATGGCCTGCTGCTCCACCGCGGGGTTCCACCAGGGGTCAACGATATATACATAGTCGGCGGCAGTAAGGTTAAGACCCACGCCACCCGCTTTGAGCGAGATAAGGAATACGCGGCAGTTGTGGTCGTCCTGAAAGCGCCTGATGGCCTTCTCACGGTCAGGCGCAGACGTACTTCCATCGAAATATTCATAATCAACCCCAAGCTCCTTCAGTTTCTCTCTTATCAATGCCAGCATTCCCAGGAATTGCGAGAATACCAGCGCCTTGTGGTCGCCAATGTTTTCCGCGATCTCCCTTCCCAACTCCTCGAGCTTAATGGAATTGTTCGGGAATTTTTCAGGCTCATTTAAAATAGCGGGAGAGTCGCAAATCTGGCGCAGCTTCATCAATCCCTGCAAAATGGTAAGCTGCGATTTTTGAATACCCTGCGCTTCGATGGTGCCCAGGATCTTATCGCGGTAATCATTGCGGTATGCGTCGTAAATATCGCGCTGGTCCTTCTCCATTTCACAAAACAGGATGGTCTCGGTTTTTTCCGGCAGGTCCTTGGCCACTTGTTCCTTGGTACGCCGCAAAATGAAAGGATATAACAGTTTGCGCAGGTGGTCCTTTCTGTCTTGCTCCCCGAACTTGTCGATGGGTATGGCAAATTCCTGGCGAAAGAAGTCCATGCTGCCCAGCATGCCCGGGTTCAGGAAGTTCATTTGTGCAAATATGTCGAAGGTATTGTTCTGTAAAGGCGTACCGCTCATGCAAAGCCGGTTCTTGGTTTTTAACAGGCACGCGGCCCTTGCCACCTTGCTCGCAGGGTTCTTAATTGCCTGCGACTCGTCTAACACCACATAATCAAATGGTATTTCCACCAGCATTTTAATGTCGCTGCGCAGGGTACCATAGGTGGTAATCACAACATTTACCTCGTTAAAACGGTCTTTAACCCTGGTGCGGTCACCACCATGGTGAATATGATAGGTAAGCGAAGGCGTGAACTTCTTTATTTCATTTTCCCAGTTAAATATCAGCGTAGTGGGACAAACAACTAATGCCCTAAGGTTGCCGTGCTCCTGCGCATAATGCTCAAGGTAGCTAAGGGCCTGCACGGTTTTACCCAAACCCATGTCATCGGCCAATATGCCACCCCAACCTATCTCCTGCAGGTAATTGAGCCAATGAAATCCGTGCACCTGGTAAGGGCGCAATATAGGATCGAGATGACTGGGAACAGGAATTTCCCTGATGGTCTTGAACTTGCGCAACTGATCATACTTTTCTTCCAGCTGCACGATCAGCTCTTCCTCATCGCGGTTCTCATACAATTCATCCACAACGCTCAGGTGGTACTTGGATAAGCGGAGCTGGTTTTGCCTGCTTTCACCCACGCGGAACAGGAGGGAGTATTTCCTGATCCATTCTTCGGGCAGCACGCCTAACGTACCATCGGCAAGCTGCACCACCTGTTGTTTATTGGACAGTGCCTTCTTTACATCGGCAATGCTTACTTTCTGTTCGCCAAAGACAATTTCCACCTTTGCGTCGAACCAATCCGTATGGCTGCTGATGTACACTTTTGTTTGCGGCTTGGCGGTATTGAAGCGGAAGTTTTTCAACGCGTCAAATCCCATTACCGGCACCTTCATGTCCTTCATGGCGTCCACAAACAAAAAGAACCAGTTGTTCTTCAACACTTCGTTGCCTTTCAACGCAAGGCTTAAAGAACCATCGGGACGAATGAAATGCGAATGCAGCGATTCCAGCTTTTTTACAAATTGCAACTCAGTGGCTCTATCGCGCTTTACCATCAGCACCTTGCCATTGTTCGGTATTACCAGCTCGTCTTTGCCGCCGGGTTTCGTTTCGTATCCTTTATAAGTGAATATCGGCTGAAACAGCAGGTAATCGCCCTTTTCCTGCAGGAACACTTTCTTTTCAGGATCACCATCTTTTACTTCGCTCACCAGGGCCTTATCGAACCGCACCTGGTAATTTCTTGTCAAGGGTAATACAAACTGCTGCAGTTGCTGCGGCCACTCTTCGTTATTGAACCGCATCCGGCCATCGGGCAAAAACTTTTGCACCAGCAGCACGTCGGTTTCATTTTCCCATTGGTACAGCGAGCCATTGTAAAAGAACAGCAGTGTTCCGTTCAATTTATTTTCTGAAACCTCCACCTGCACGCCTTGTATCAACACATAACAGGTTACCGTTACGCCGTCTTTATCCGGGATAACCGAAAACTGGGGCACCAGGGTTTCGGGTTGCAGCAGCAGGGGTTTTAGGTGTTCGGTCTTCAGCGTTTTTTTGCCGTTGAGGTAAAACACCAATGGATTGGAGTTTACTTCACCGTATAATTTTTTCAGCTTGGGATGCATGAACTCCACTACCAGTTGCCGGGTTTCGTCCGGCATGTCATCGGTTTCGTGGTGAATGATGTTTTCCCAGATGCCGCTGAACGGCGAGTTCCTGTTGAGGTATTTTGTTACTTCTGCTTCCTGCAGCTTGCGCAGGCTTGCAATAAGCTGGCGGTCGGATTCGGAGAATGAAGTGGTATCTACAAACTTGGTGAGGTCCAGCTTTTCAACTTTTCCTACAAAGGAATTTTGATCGTCATTGGTTTCGCCGGTCACAGCTTCCAGCACAAAACCGGGGAAAGTATTTTGGTTGAAATTGAATACTACTCCTACTTTTTGCGAAGAGAGCGCCTGTTGGTCCTCGGTTTCGGAAGGCGGATTGGTATCCTGCATTACCAACGATGGTTCAGCCTGTTTTTTGCGGGCCGCTGCTTCCAAAGGATTAACGCGTTTAATAGATGGGTCCAATACGCGCAGGAATGGCTTACCGTCTTTATAGCTGAACTCGAACTTGCCTTCCAGGTCGTCGCTAAGCGTGTAACCATAAGCTTCGAGCAATTTATTCTTTTCCTTATCCCAGTTGCGGATGGTATCGAAGTAATAGGGGCCGTAGGCGTGCAGCAGTTGAAGGAACACGATCACTTTAGGCAGGCAAAGCGGGTGTGCGGTGTCAACATAATCGCAGCTTGTGTCGAAGTTGCGTTCTTCGTTCTTGCGCAGCACTACTTTATAATCCGTACCGTTGATGGTTACGGTGGCTTGTACTACTTCATCCTTTGCGTATTCTATATTGGCTCTTTGCGTGCGCAGGTATTGCTCTGCTTCTGTAAGCGATTCAGGGCTGCACAATACACGGATAGACTTGAGGTCGATGAACTTCATCTTTACCACTGTATGGCGTTGGTCGTATTCTACTTCCTCCGCCTTCAGCATGTTCTTGTCCAGCATTTCCTGCAGTTGTATCAGCGCGGCAGCCTCGTGCCGGCAGATATCGCCCAGGTTATAGGGGCAGCTGCACCGTACTGAAAGTGTTTTGGGATCTTTGAATTTCTGGATGCTGACCCGGTAGTAAGTAGAATAGCTATCGTCGCGTACGCGGAAGCTGATGCCGTCCAGCAGTTCATCGTATTCTATCAATTCCACAAAACCAATGGCATGTATCTTCTTGCCTCTGCGGATCACTTCGTCCGTTCCATTGGTGTACACATATTTTATTAAATGGGGTAGCGCCATGCAATTTTCACTGATCAGGAAAAACCAATCTGCAAAAGTAAACTAAAAGCCTCCATATTTGGACAGGCGTTTAAATTAATTTTCAGTTTAATTTTTACTAAATATGGCAGGCTTTTTACCGTGTAAACAACTGTGCATGTTAATTTTGCATCTTTAGCACTAAATTTTACCGATGAAGCCTACTTTCCTGCGCACGGCTTTGATGCCGGCTGTTTTATGTGCCGGCCTGCTTTCCCATGGCCAGAAATTGAAAAAAGCCGACAAAGCCGCTATCAAACAGATAGAAGCACATATTACTTACCTGGCCGACGATAAGCTGGAGGGGCGCAGGGCGGGCACCAGAGGAGAACAGCTTGCAAGCGAATACATAAGCAAACAATTTGCGGCGGCAGGACTGCAGCCAAAAGGCGATAACAATGGCTGGCTGCAGGCCTTCGACATCAACGATGGTAAAGAAGTAAAACCATCATCCCACTTCATTATCAATGGCAACGACCTTAAGCTGGCCACCGATTACTTTCCCCTGGCCTTCAGCCCAAATGGCAGCCTGGAAGCCATGCCGGCAGTGGCTTTGCCAGAGCAAGGCATGCCCTGGTTCGTTGACCTTAAGGACTGGCTGGAGGAAAATAAGGACAACCCCCATTTTGACCTGGAGGCAAGAATAAAGCAGAAAGCAGCCGATATCAAGGCAAAAGGCGCCTCCGCCCTGGTGATCTATAACACGTCCTCCATCGACGATAAGCTGTCGTTCAATCCAAAAGACCGTTCCGCCTTGTCAGACGTTATTGTTTTACATCTGTCGAAGGATGCGGCAAAAAAATTCCTGTCCGATGCTTCCGCTTCGCTGGACGTAAAGATCAGGGTAGAGATCGGCGAGAAAAAACGTACCGGCAATAATGTTGTCGGGTACATCGATAATGGCGCACCTACCACTGTAATACTCGGTGCACACTACGACCACCTGGGTTATGGAGAAGATGGCAACTCCATGCTGCGCAACAACACTAGGCAGATTCACAATGGCGCCGACGACAATGCCAGCGGCATCGCCGCATTGATAGAGCTGGCAGGCATGCTTAAAAAATCCAGGCTTACCGCGAACAATTATCTCTTCATTGCATTTTCGGGTGAAGAATTGGGATTATATGGATCGAAGCATTTTACAGAGAATCCCACGGTCAATATCTCTACCGCCAATTACATGATCAATATGGACATGGTGGGCAGGTTAAACGACTCCAGCAAGGTGCTTACAGTAGGCGGCATCGGAACGTCTCCAACCTGGGTGAGCACTTTGTCCTCTATTCCCCATAAATATTTTACCATCAAATACGATTCAAGCGGCACCGGCCCCAGTGATCATACTTCATTTTACAGGAAAGACATCCCCGTGCTTTTCTTTTTTACCGGTCTGCACATGGACTATCACAGGCCCACCGATGATGCGGACAAGATCAATTATACCGGTGCGCTTATGATCATCCGGTACATTTACAGCATCATCGAAAAAAATAACCGTCCTTCCGCAAAGCTAGCTTTTACAAAAACGAGGGAGGCGCAAACTACTACGTCTGCCAGGTTTAGCGTAAGCATGGGCATTATGCCCGATTACACTTTCAGCGGCGCCGGCGTGCGGGTAGATGGTGTAAGCGAGGGAAGGCCTGCGCAGAAAGCGGGATTAAAAACCGGCGACATAGTGATACAGTTGGGTGAGCACGCGGTTTCGTCGATGGAGACTTATATGCAGGCGCTGGGTAAATTTAAAAAAGGTGATATTGCGAAAGTGAAATACAAGCGCGGCAACGAAACTTTGGAAACCACGGTTCAGTTTTGATGCAATACTAAAAGCGTGAGCCTGGAGGAACCCTTAGGACCTAACCATAACCCATAACCGGCAACGGCATGAAGCTAAAGCTCGATTTGGAGGAACTTGCGCAGGATTTTTTTGAAGATACCCGCCTGCTGGGCATTGTAGCCCCCATGAAAGATTATCGTTTCTCCTGGTTGCTCAACCACAAGCTGCGGTTCGATTTCCGCGTAAAGAATGATATCGAGATACAGCTCACTAAAAAAGGTAGGCAATATTTTTTTGCAGTGTACGAATACCGCGAGCCCGCCTCTTCGCTTTGCCATTATTTGTACAACAATCAATTCGACGGCGAATACCTGCTGCCGGAATTCAGGCACCTCGATTTTTTATGGTTGATGAAAGGAGATATTGCATCCAACGAATTGCTTGCGGAATTGTCCGGCTCTCTTAAATCGCTGCCCGGCGTACAATTGGTGATGGAACTGACCAATGAAAAAATAAAGCACAAAGGACACCTGATATTTTAATTACCCGTTATTAATTATTAATTATTCATAACCTTTACACTGTTATCCCCTACGCCGGGAACGATCAACGATCAACAATCAATAATTAATAATAAATGTATGTGGACCGAACAGAATAACAAGCTCTACCGTAAATTCCAGTTCAAGGACTTTTCGGAAGCCTTTGCTTTTATGACAAGGGTAGCGCTGGTAGCTGAAAAAATGGACCACCATCCATTGTGGACCAATGTATGGAACAGTGTAGAGGTTTGGCTTAGCACGCACAGCGCCGGCGATGTAGTAACCGATAAAGATCACAAACTGGCAGCCGCGATAGACAAACTTGTATAATTTGAATCCCGAGGAACACATCTTGCAAAGCTGGCACACCAATGCCAATGCATGGACCAACGCCATTAACCAGCAATCCATCGAAAGCAGGAAGCTGGCTACCAACAAGGCCATTGTAGATGCAATCGTGCAGCAACATCCGCTCACCATGCTGGATGTTGGATGCGGCGAAGGTTGGCTCTGCCGCGCCGTGCAGCAACATGGCATAGATACCACAGGCATAGACGCCATACCAGCATTGGTACAAGCCGCGAAGCAACAAGGCGATGGCGCTTATCACGTGTGCAGCTACCAGGACTTGCTTGCAGGAAAGTTCGATACCAGCAAACGGTTTGACGTGATCGTGTTTAATTTTTCATTGTTTGGAGAAGAGCTTGCGGAAGATTTGTTGAAGGCATTACAGAATTATTTATCGCCCGGCGGCAAGCTGATCATTCAAACCTTGCATCCCATGTCTGCTTCCATTGAACCGCCTTATGAAACCGGTTGGCGTAACGGAAGCTGGGCAGGTTTTTCCGATGACTTTACCGATCCGGCGCCCTGGTATTTCAGGACCCTTGCAAGCTGGGTGCAATTGTTTACAGATACAGGATACATATTGCACCAGTTAAGCGAACCCATTCATCCCAATACCGGCAAGCCGGCCTCAGTTATTTTTATTTGCATGCGACGATAGTATGCCCGCAGCATCTACCATACTCATGATCCGGCCGGCCGCCTTTAGCTTTAATGAGCAAACCGCCGCTAATAACTTCTTTCAGTCGCAACCGAAGCTGCAGGCATCGGAAATACAACAACAAGTGCTGGACGAATTCGACAATATGACGCGCTTGCTGGTTGAACAGGATATAGAAGTACTGGTAATTGAAGACACTCCCGAACCTGCCAAGCCCGATGCCATTTTTCCCAACAACTGGTTTTGCACCCTGCCTTCTGGCATTATTGCGGTGTTCCCGATGTTTGCCGCCAACCGCCGCATCGAAAAGCGCGACGACATACTGCAATGGTTAACCGAAAACTTCCAAACTACCGGTGTGCAGGATTGGAGTGAATACGAAGCGGAAGGCCGTTTCCTGGAAGGTACGGGCAGCATGGTGATCGATCACGATAACAAGATCATTTACGCATGCCGCTCCCAACGCACCGATACTTCCGTACTTGAAAAATTTGCCTCGGCCCACGGCTACCATGCGCTGGCCTTTAGTGCTGCTGATCAAAATGGACGACCCATATATCATACCAACGTTATGATGTGCATAGGCAATGGCTTTGCAGTAGTATGCGCCGACGCCATTGCAGACGAAACCGAACGCATAGCGGTTACCCAGTTATTGGAATCGACCGGCCATGACATCATCCGCATTTCGCTACAACAAATGCATGCTTTTGCGGGCAACATGCTGCAGCTTCAAAATATGCGCGGTGAACTTTTTATCGTGCTAAGCGCATCCGCCTGGAACAGCCTGCGGGAAGATCAGCACAACCAACTCCAATCATTCGCCCAACCCCTTGTAATTGATGTGCCCACTATCGAAAAAATAGAAGGTGGAAGCGTTCGCTGTATGATGGCGGAGATCTTTTTAAAAGCTTAATCCTTCACCAAGATCATCTTTTCCTCCTTCGCCCCGCTCACCTCGCGCTCCCCTTTTTCCCCATTTCTCAAAAACCTCCCGATAACCACGCCATCCGCTCCTATCACCTCCCGCACTTCCTCCAATGCACTATCATCCACCGCCACCAGCAGTCCTCCGTTAGTTTGCGGATCTGGCAATAGGTTAAATGCTTCCATTACATTAATGCCTTTATCGAACCCCACGAGTGTGCTATAACTATTCCAATTGCGATAGGTGGCATCGGGCACTATCCGTTCTTTTAGATAATCCTTTGCGCCATCCAGCACCGGGATTTTGCCGTAATACAATTCGGCTTGCAATCCCGCTCCTTCGCACATCTCTACAAGATGTCCTAACAGTCCAAAGCCTGTTACATCGGTCATGGCATGCACACCCTTTATTTTGCCCAGCGCAGTGCCGGCCTTATTCAATGTTGTAAGTTGTTGAACAAACGCTTGCTGGTGCCCTGGCAGTAGTTTTCCTCTTTTTTGCGCTGTGGACAATATACCCGTGCCGATCGGTTTCGTCAGTAGCAGCCAGTCGCCCGGCTTTGCGGTATTATTTTTCTTTAAATTTTCCAGTGGCACCGTGCCAGTAACGGCCAGGCCGAATATGGGTTCGGTTGCATCGATGCTATGGCCGCCTGCCAGCGGAATGCCTGCAGCACTGCAAACTGCACGGCCACCTTCCAATACCTGCTGCGCCAGTGTTGCCGGTAATTTTTCCACCGGCCAGCCCAATATGGCCAGCGCCATTATTGGCTGGCCACCCATCGCATATACATCACTGATAGCATTGGCGGCAGCCACTCTTCCAAAGTCAAAGGCATCGTCTACAATCGGCATAAAAAAATCGGTGGTGGAAATAAGGCCTATGCCATTACCCATGTCGTACACGGCAGCATCGTCTTTGCTTTCGCTTCCTACCAGCAGTTTGGCATTGAATTGACTTGCGGAACCTTGCAAGATTTCTTCCAGCACTTTGGGCGCAATTTTACAACCGCAACCCGCGCCATGTGAATATTGGGTAAGCAAAATACGTTCTTCGGCCATGCTAATTGTTTATAGATTTAAATATATGGTCTACCGCCGGTTTGATAATGGAAAAATGATTCGCATTCCTGATCTCTGTGAAGTGCACGCTTAATCCTTCATACTTTCTCGACTTGAGCGTATTGTAATAGTTGATTGTGGATGACAGCACTTTATTGAAGACTTCCATCGAGCCTGCGTATAAAAATAGCTTGCCGCTCAGCTTTTTTACTTTGGCGAAATATTGTTGCTCGATCTTTCCGAGCTCATAATAATTCGCCCATATCGAGGGGCTGATGGCAAAATATTTTTCAAACAGCTTTTCGGTTTGCAACGCTGCGTACAGGCTGAACAAACCACTGAAGCTATGCCCGATAAATGCCCTGTCGAGTTGGTTGGTTATTTTTGAATTGATCAAAGGAAACAGCTCATCCTTCAGGAACAGGTAAAAATTGAGCGACTTCCCGAATTCCTCATCCTTGTGGCCTCCCGCATCGGCCGGAATAAAATCCCTACGGCGTTTCATATGCCAATCGCCGCTGTGCGCAATGGCTACAATTACACAGTTGGTGGGCACCGCGGCCTTCCAGTTTTTATTGGTGCCCAGTATATAATGTCCCAAAGTCAGCGATCCATCTGCAACAAATACCACGTGCTGCTTCAATGAAGGATGATGATATTTAATAGTGATGATGTATTTATCGCCGGTATGCTTTGAATCCACGGAAAATTCTAAAGATGGCTGCGCGGGCAACAAGGCCGGTAGCAGCAATGCCATCAACAATCCGGGTAAGTAACGCAGTACAGCATTCATTCAACAGAAATTGATTGCGTTTTTTTCAATACATCCATTGCATTGCCGGCGGCTTGTATGCCGCTGCATGGTATTTTCGACAACAGGCTTGCAAGGTTATTGCGGTTGTTAAGCGCTTTTTGATAATACTTGTCGTAATAGCTCAGCAATATGCGAAAGCATTCCCGCACGTTTTCTTCGGTCAAATATTGAACGGCTGTTTTGGTTTCCAGGCCTCCCAATCTTTTTTGTAACCGTGCAATGGCCTCCAGTACTTTTTGCTTGTCCAGCGCACCATATTCGGCCACAATATGTTCCAGCCTTGCCTTGAATGGTATATCGAGAAAATAAATGGGCGAGCTGCGCATCGTGCTCCATAATGGTTGCGGAATGTTCACGGTGCCTATGCGCTGGCTTTCATCTTCAAGCCATATTGGTTTATCTGAGCTTTGGGCTGCAAGCCATGCGCCCTGCAACGCAAGTGCCAGCTTGTTCTCGAACATCTCCTGCGTTGGCTGAGCGGGCAGCCCGATATTTCCGAATGCAGATCCTTTATGGCCTGCCAATGCTTCCAGGTCGATGGTAACTTCCTGCATGCGCCTCAATTCCGCCAGCACTTCTGTTTTACCGGAACCTGTAAAGCCTCCGAGTATATTCAATCGATAAGGTTCTGTAAACTGTTTCAGCACCCAATTCCTGAATGCCTTATAACCCCCGATGAGCGTGTACACTTTAAACCCATACAGGTCCAGCAGCCAGGCAACCCCCGCGCTGCGCATGCCGCCGCGCCAGCAATGAACAAGCACTGTTGCAGGTACGGGCATTGCTTGCCGGGATTTTCCTTCGCTATCGGCATCATGTCCAACTTTTGCAAAGTCGTCTTCCTGGCGCTTCCGCCGCGTGGTAGCTTTCCCCGGCCAGTCCTCCATGATTTTTTCAACTGCCTCTACCATTGCGCGCATCTTAGGCCCAAAAAAATCCAGCCCGATCTTTATGGCCGCTTTCCTGCTTTGTTGCTTATACGCGGTACCGACGATTTTCCGCTCCTCGTCCGTAAACAAGGGCAGGCTTACGGCGCCGGGAATGTGCGCATGATTGTATTCAGATGGGGAACGCACGTCCAGGACGGGAAAATTTTCCGCCAATTCCAGGAACCGCCCGATATGTATTTTCTCAATTCCCATGGGAATACTAAAGCTTTGCAAATTAATCCAAAGCGGCAGGAAAATTGCCTGATCTTTACCTGAAAGCATGTCCCATGAAGAATTTTTGCATATCCATAGCATGTATCGCCTTGCTCATGGCCTGTAATTCCGGTAGCGACCAGCAGGCAGATGCGGACACTACGGCCACTACCACTCCTGAATCAGACACGGTAATAACGTATTCGCCGGTTGATACGTCCACGGAATTCATCACCGTGTTTTCCAGCAACCTTCAACCCTGGCTGGAGCGCACTACCCGCCAATCTACCTTGCGGTTGGATAATTTTCAATATGCAGACAATTGGGTAGAAGATTCACTGATCATTTCACCGGCCAATCTTACGCCCGATTTTTATAAAACGTATAAGGCGGTGCTGGTGTATTCGCCCGATAGTTCCAAATTGCTCGACCTGGGCAGTTATGGAGCGATGGTATCCAAAGACAATACCGGCAAAACACACATGGTGCAGGGTGAGCCCGATGCCGAGATCGCGGTGCTCGACAGGCTTACACGTAAAAGAAGAAGGATATTTTTCTTCGGGCCCGGCACCAGCATCGAACAAGGTTTTTGGATGAATGATTCCACGATAGTACTGGCGGGTAAAACCGAAGACCAGAACGCCAATGCCGTAAAGCCCATGATCTGGACCGTGCGCATGGATGACAACAGCAATTTTTATACGCGCTACGAGCCCAAACAGCAATAATCAAAAGAGCTGGTACGATAGCTTGGCGGTTATTTCTACGTGAATGCCGACGTAGGTGCCTATTCTGTCTTTACGTTCCCACATCGATCCGACAAAATTCTGCGTTTGATTGAGGCTGGTGGCATTCAATTTAAGGTCTACCAGCCTGGGCCCGAACCCAAATGATCCATCGATATTCCATTTTTCAGATAAGGGAAAGATCCTGCCCGCCTTGAAAATGAATCCAAAAATATTTCTATTAAGCTCAGCATAGCGGTACTGATAATCCCTTCCATCCTGTCCTCTCACAACACCATCGTATTTGCTTTGCCTTCTATTGGTAAAGAACAATTGCGGGCCGACATAAAAGAAACGATCGGCCGGGTAAAAGCGCAACTCGCCTTTAACCTTGTAGTACCGGTAATAAGTGGAGTCCGTAACCTGGCTATGGTTGTGGCCAATGACGGGTATGCCGAATAATACTTCAGTAGAAAGCCTTCTGCTGATCTTATATTCAATGCCTGGTTGCAAGGTTGGCGTTAACGGGTCCAACATGCTGGCGATGTTTAGTTTGGCAAACCAGGCGCCCTGGTAATAGCGCGTAGTAATTTGTTGGTCGATCGGCGAACGCTTTTGTGCCGCCGCGGTTTGTTGCAATAGCAACGCAACCAGGAATAGGTATAGGGTTCGCATACAGTATAAGATTAGCAGTCCTGTTATTCTGCTGCATACGGCCAAAAACGCCTGATCGTTGGGGAATATTTATCGTATGCCGGTAAATAAAGCGCCCCGGCGGGGATACCTGCCGGGGCGTTGTTATTATAAGTGATTTTATTATCCGTTCATGCTGGCGAGGAATTCGTAATTGTCCTTGGTGCCGCGCATGCGCTTCAGCAATTCGTTCATGGATTCTTCGGTATTCATATCGGCCATGTAATTGCGCAGCAGGTAAATGCGGCTGAGCATGTCTTTTTCCAGCAGCAGGTCGTCGCGGCGGGTAGACGATGCAACAGGATCGATGGCGGGGAATATGCGTTTGTTGGCCAGCCTGCGGTCGAGCTGCAATTCCATGTTACCGGTACCCTTGAATTCCTCAAAGATCACCTCGTCCATTTTTGAGCCAGTTTCAATCAATGCTGTTGCCAGGATGGTGAGCGATCCGCCGTTTTCAATTTTGCGGGCCGCGCCAAAGAATTGTTTCGGCTTTTGCATGGCGTTGGCTTCCACACCACCGCTCAATACCTTGCCGCTTGCAGGGGCTACGGTATTATGGGCGCGGGCGAGCCTGGTAATGGAATCCAGCAATATCATTACGTCGTGGCCGCACTCTACCAGGCGCTTGGCCTTTTGCAGGGCTATGGCTGATACTTTTACGTGCTTTTCTGCCGGCTCGTCGAAGGTAGAGGCAATCACTTCTGCGCGTACACTGCGTTCCATATCGGTTACTTCTTCAGGCCTTTCGTCTATCAGCACCACCATCAGGTATACTTCCGGGTGGTTGGCGGCAATGGCATTGGCCACTTCTTTCAGCAGCACCGTTTTACCTACCTTGGGTTGCGCCACTATCAGTCCGCGTTGTCCCTTACCGATAGGCGTAAACATATCCATGATGCGGGTAGAATAGTTATCCGACGTAGTAAAAAGTCTCAGCTTCTCGAAAGGGAAAAGCGGGGTAAGGTAGTCGAATGGCACGCGGTCGCGCACTTCTTCCGGCGATTTACCATTGATGGTTTCCACTTTCAGCAGCGCGAAATATTTTTCACCCTCTTTGGGAGGGCGCACTGCCCCGTACACTGTATCACCGGTTTTTAATCCGAATAATTTTATTTGTGATGGAGAAACATATACATCGTCTGGGGATGACAGATAGTTATAGTCGCTGCTGCGCAGGAAGCCATATCCATCGGGCATCATTTCCAGTACGCCTTCTGCCAGTATTACTCCATCGAATTCTATATTGAATACTTCGTTCCTGCGTTGAGGATATGATTTCGGTGATTCAACGGGCGCTGTTTCGGGCGCAACAGGTAATTCCTGCATGACGTTGCCTTCCTGTTCAATAGGAATGTCGAGGTCGTCTTCCATAGGCAGGTCCAATGAGGGCTGGGGCTTTTCGGGCTGTGCTTCGCTGTCACTTTTCTTCCTGCCTCTTTTTACGGGAGCTTTCTCCGGTGCTTTTTCAGCGTGCTTTTTTACGTCTTTTTTGGGTTCACGCTCCCGGGGTTCGCGTTTAAAGCGGCTTTCTTCCTGGCCATTGCTTTCTACAACGGCCTCTTCGGTAGAGTTGGCAGTGGAGGTTTTCACTATCCGCTTGCGACGGCCTTTGTCTTCCCCCGCGGGACTTTTAACTGAACTGGCAAGCACGGCCTGGCTATCCAGGATTTTATAAATGAGCGCCTGTTTGTCTAGTTTTTTTGCGTTGGGGATTTTTAACTGCTCTGCAATGTCCAGCAGTTCAGGAACGAGCATGTCGTTCAGTTGCAGAATATCGTACATACAAATGCTTGTGAGTTAAACATCATTTCAAAAGAAACGGTCTGGGAAACTTGAAATAAAAATTTTTTGATTGATTTTGTGACGGAATTCCCTGAAAGTAAACCTGATGAGCTAAGAAGGGATTGACTTATCAGCCTTTTCCACAGGCAATGTTACGGCAAAATGCCTGAAAACAAAAAAATAATTTGTGAAAGTACGTAGAAGTTCTTATTGCTAATCGGTTGTGCCTGTGATTTATAGGGTCTCATGGACCAGTATTTTTATTACCTCCTGCGCAAGGGCAGGCCAGCTCCAAAGCAAAACGCTGTCCCCGGTATCGGCCTGCGCACCTGGCCCTCCCCGTAACTCCCGCGGTTCTTTTATCTTTGCCGCTCTGAAAAACAGAACCGCATGTTTAACAAACGGACCAGGATAAAGCATTTGCTGGCAACAGAACCGGCAAACCAGGAAGTGATAGTAATGGGATGGGTACGTACTTTCAGGAACAACCAGTTCATTGCGCTCAACGATGGATCGACCAATACCAACCTGCAGGTAGTAGTGCCGCTGGGCCTGTACGACGATGAATTTTTGAAAAGAATTACCACCGGCGCTTCACTTAAAATAACCGGCCAGGTGGTTCCGTCCATTGGAAAAGGCCAGAAACTAGAAGTAAAGGCCACCGAAGTAACCATTCTGGGAGACAGCGATGCGGAAAAATTCCCTCTGCAACCCAAAAAACACAGCCTGGAATTCCTGCGCGAAATAGCGCACCTGCGCTTTCGCACCAATACGTTTGGCTCGGTATTCCGCGTGCGCCATGCGCTTGCTTTTGCAGTGCATAAATTCTTTCACGAAAAAGGGTTCGTATACCTGCACACGCCGATTATTACGGCAAGCGATGCAGAAGGCGCGGGTGAAATGTTCAGGGTTACCACCTTGCCCTTCGACAACCCGCCGCGCAATCCCGACGGCAGCATCAACTTTAAAGAAGATTTTTTCGGCCGCGCCACCAACCTCACCGTTAGCGGACAGTTAGAAGGTGAGCTGGGCGCCATGGGTTTTGCTGAGATCTACACTTTTGGTCCAACCTTCCGCGCGGAAAACAGCAATACCGCACGCCACCTGGCAGAGTTCTGGATGATAGAGCCCGAAATGGCTTTTTATGACCTGGAAGACAACGCCAACCTTGCAGAAGCATTCATCCAGTACATTATCCGCTACGCAATGGAAAACAATGCGGACGACCTGGAATTTCTGGCGCAGCGCCTGGCCGATGAAGAAAAACAAAAGCCTCAGCACGAAAGAAGCGAAATGGGGTTGATGGAGAAATTGCAATTTGTAGTGAACAACCAATTCGAACGGCTTACTTATACCGAGGCCATCGACATATTGAAAGAAAGCAACCACAATAAGAAGAAAAAATTTCAATACCTCGTCGACAAATGGGGCATCGACCTGCAAAGCGAACACGAACGTTACCTGGTAGAAAAGCATTTTAAAAAGCCTGTGATACTTACAGATTATCCAAAAGAGATCAAGGCATTTTACATGCGCCAGAACGACGATGGCAAAACCGTTGCAGCCATGGACATTCTTGCTCCCGGCATTGGGGAAATAGTAGGAGGCTCACAGCGCGAGGAACGTCAGGACAAACTGGAACAGCGCATGAGGGAAATGCATGTGCCTATCGAAGAATTATGGTGGTACCTCGATACCCGCCGCTTTGGTACGGTGCCGCATGCAGGCTTTGGGCTTGGGTTTGAAAGAATGGTGCAGTTTGTAACGGGCATGACCAACATCCGCGACGTAATTGCATTTCCAAGAACGCCCAAGAACGCGGAGTTTTAAATTGCTGCACCTATAAAAAAGTAATAAAAGATGTTGTCTCATTGCCAGCACAACCTGGCTGTGGAATCTTTGCCGTTCTGAATCTTATATTAAACTACTCTTATGGCAGAACTCAACAACAGTGCCGGTGCCAACCGGCGCCAGGGCTTTGCGCGCGCTAAAAAATTGTCTACACGTGTTGACCTTACTCCTATGGTAGACCTTGGGTTTTTACTTATAACGTTCTTTGTGTTTACAACCACGGCCACCAGGCCACGTGTAATGCCTATGCATCTGCCAGCCGGCGACATTCATGATACGAACCTGGGCCAAAGCACCGTGCTGACTTTGTTGCCTATTGATAAAGACAGGATATTCTATTATCACGGTGAACTTGCAGATGCAAACAAGGAGGGCCGGTATGGAATAACCAATTACTCCATTACTAATGGAGTTGGCCACGTTATCCGGCAAAAGCAGGAAGCTTTGGAAAAAACCGGTAAATACAAACGATCGGATGTTAAAGTGATTATACGGCCATCAGGAGGATCAAGCTACAAAAACGCTGTGGATATCCTGGATGAGATGGTGATCAACGACGTAAAGATCTATTTCCTGGATGCATTTTCAGCGCCAGAAAAAAACTTCCTGGCTTCTAAAGGCTTCTAAATATCGTAACTTCCGCTGCCAACCATGAACTACATTCGGCAGCACTCCCTTGTTTCTGCTTTGCTGGTCAACCTGGTATTGTTCAGCGGTTTTTTTGTTTTCGCTTTTCCCATTTATCATTCGGGCGATGATGTGTACCTGCTGTACACACTTGCGGGCGGGTTCGGGCAAGCGCCTACGGAGTTGCTGCATTATCATTATGGCATGCATCCATACCTGGGATGGATGCTCAAAAACCTGTTCGTTCAATATCCCGGGTTCAATTGGTTTACAGGTTTGCTATACCTGTTTCATTTTATTGCATGCACGGCCATCCTTACGCTATGGATGAGAAAAAACCCCGCTGCATTTATTGCTGGCTGTTATGCGCTGCTGTTTTTCGGGATCGAAATCCATTTCCTGCTGCACCCCAGCTTTACCAACACGGCATTTGTTACGGCTGCCGCGGGATTACTAATGCTGTATGTTCAATACCGCCAGCGAAGCGGCACCAATAACCTGCAGTTGTTCATCGGGTGGCTGCTTGTGTTTGTAGCGACAATGCTACGCTTGCATTTGCTTATTCCGGCCTTGTTATTGAGCGCGCCTTTCTTTTTGTTTGCGGCCAGCAGGCACCAACTGCCCAGGTTTTTTGTGCACGCGCTGGCAACCACGCTGTTTATCGCGGCCTTTGTATTGGTGCAACGGCGATACTACAACGATAATATTTCCGGTTGGCGGCAGGAAGAAAAATACAGGCAGACCGTTATCGCCCATTACAATATTCCCAAAGCGGCTTACGACCAGCAACCCGAGGCCACCCGCATCAGTGCTGATTTTTTAGAAAAGGGCATTCTGTGGGACAAAGATTTCCTTTCAGAAAAACAGGTAATGGCAACTACGAAGGCAATTAAACTCACCGGCGCCTGGCAGCAAAGCGATTTCAGGCAGAAAATGTATTGGGTAACCATCGAATACCGGCTGGGCATAGCCATACTGGCATTGATGCTTTTCTGGAAATTTCCTTCGCTGAACAAAAGAGAAAAAATTGCCGTGATGTCTTCCGGCGTATTGCTGGCAGTAATGTGCGCCGGCCTTTTATTGTTCAGGAAGCTGCCCGGTTACATCGTTACAGGTGGCATGCTGCAATGGATGGCCTTTACAGGCTTACCGGGAAGGAAATTGTTTCCACCTTCCCCCGTGCGGCGATGGTTGCTCCCGCTAACTGCCGCGCTACTGCTTAGCTGGTCGTTGCTACGCGTAAAAAAAACCAACCTGCGCAACATTCACCAGTATGGCCAATGGCGCTGCGCGTACAAGCAGGTAGCCAAAGCGAGGGATAAATTATTTGTTGTTACCGATGATAGGTTCCCCGCGGATTATTTTCACGTGTGGCATACGCCGCGCCGCTATCCGTTGCCAAACCTGCTGTACAAGGATCATTTTCTCAACAACACCTACCAATCCGCTTTCGAAAAATTCGGCATTCAATCATCCACGCAATTCCTGCACAACACCAACATTGTTTTTACAGGGGTTGTGCCCGCAACGCTGCTCAGGTATTATGAAATTAAAACCGGCAATACCAATGGAAGGCTGCGCTGGGTAGAAACACGGTCGTGCGTGCAAACCTGGCAACTATATTAGCCTTGCTTCTGCAATACCAGCACCAGGTAATGATTGTTCAATCCATCGGTAAGGAGCGAACGAATGCGCAAAAAGAATTTGCCAGGGTTCGATAAATAATATCTTACCAAACCCTTCCTGGCATTGCTGGTCCTTCCTGTTTTCTTTGAAAATATCTCGCGGATGGAATAAGGTTGTCGTTGTACCAGCGATGCCACTTCCGCGAGTTTATGTTTGGCAAACAATGCGCGGAATGAACGCGCCGTAAAATCATTTACATGATAAGGATTGGCATCAACCGAAGGGGTAACAGGTGCTGACGCTATCAACCGTCCGCCGGGAAGCAGCAATTCATACAAATGCGCTACCACAACCGCGGGGTCCTGCAAATGCTCTATCGTTTCAAGGGAAACGATGTTCTGGAACCGGCCGGCATCAGTGAATTGCAGCACATCTTCACAAATAAACCTTATGTCCGGGTGTGCATACCTGTTAGTAGCGTAGGCAATGGCATCGAAAGAAACATCCACTCC
The DNA here is from genome assembly GCA_035628135.1 of Chitinophagaceae bacterium. GTDB lineage: Bacteria > Bacteroidota > Bacteroidia > Chitinophagales > Chitinophagaceae > DASPKM01. Next base: position 693,761 of record DASPKM010000010.1, read on the forward strand.
TATACAGGCATTACCGCTGCACTCAGCCAGTTGGCGCGTTCCATAACCCGTTCCGCAGGCTATGTCCAGCACGCGGCCTGGCAGTAGATGTTGGCAGGCGAAATGATAGCGCTCCAGGTGCAGCTTCAGGGAAAGTTGCGCGGCCTTATCACCAGTGCGCATAAGGTCCGGCATTATCCGCTCCATGGTTTCAACTTGCTGCATTATGCGGGCGTTGAAGGCGATTGCGCATCCATAAGGGCCTGGCGCCGCGCCAGCTCGGCCAGTTGCTGCTCTAGTTTTTTGATCTTGGCATACACCAGCAATATCAGGTAGCAAAAAGCGACAATAAATAAATAAAACACAAGGTCGGCGCCGCGGCCCACGCCCAGCCAGCTTGCCAGCCGGGTGGTAACATTGGGAAATACCACCAGTACAATGCCCGCCACCATAATGGCGGCTATCAGCAGCTTATCCATAACCGCGCTGCGGAACCAGCGGAAATAAGAAATCAAAATCAGCAACAGGCCAATGATGAGTATGAGCTGGATAAGTTTCATCTGTTGACTATTATTTATATATTAAGTTAGATGGGATTGCCCCTCATCTGTTGATTTTTTTAAAAAGCAGGTCAAAAATAATATTAATGGAATTCCAGAGGCTTTGGCCCTTGTTCCTGGAATATGCGGTATAGTCGATGGTTACCGGCACCTCGCAATACCTCAGTTCATAATCTCTTATTTGGGACAAAATCTCGGATGCATGCGCCATTCTGTTTTCGGAAAAACGAATGAGATAAATTGCCTGGTAGCTTAAAGCCCTCAGGCCATTGTGCGCGTCGGTCAATAATATCCCGGTAAATAGCCAGTTTACGTACCGCGCCAGCTTTAAAAATATGCGCCTGGTAAAAGGCATGTTCACCGGCTGGTGCTGCAAGAACCTTGACCCGAACACCACGTCGTACCCATCTTCCAGAACCAGTTTCAACAGCTTTCCAATGTCCGATGCGCGGTGCTGTCCATCGGCATCAAAATGTACCACCGCGGCAGCATCGTGCCGTTTAGCGAAATCCATTCCCGTTTGCAATGCGGCACCTTGTCCTATATTAACGTGGTGGCGCAGGTAATACACCGGGAAGGTTTTTACAATTGCCCCTGTCCCATCCGAAGAACCATCGTCTACCACGATAATTTTGTGCCCGGTCTTCATTACCTCGTGCAATGTTTGCGCAATAACGGCAGCCTCGTTATATACCGGTATGATGATGAAAATTTCGCTACCCATGATTTATCGGATGGCAGCAAGGTAAAAAGAAAAATTATAGCGGTGATCAACTTTCACCGGTTTATACCGTTCGAAAAATGGGGCAAACCTGTTGCTAAAATCATCGCGTATAATGGCCACGAGCATTATTGGCCTGGAGGTTTTCAACGAATCATTCAGGGCATTGTAATCATACAGTACCGGCGCGCCTGACAAGCTCGCGATGTTCGCCAGCTCGTGATTGTTGGAACAAATAACCAGGTCAGGATGTTTTTCTTTCAGCCTTTTTACTACTTCCAGCGCGGCAATATCGGTTTGCTCATTTACTTTTTGCGTGCCCACCTCTTTTTTTATAATCACTTGCTTGCATAGGTAATATGCACTGTGCAGGATGCCCGAAAGCACCATCACAATTACCAATGCCCGCGCTATTTTATACAACAGCCCGCTGTGCTGCGGCCTGTACACCACAAAATACCAGAACACCCATTGTTGCAGGAACACAATCACAATAGCATAGTATCTCAACTCCTCCACATAGGTCCAGAACGGAGTGAACTCACCGGTATATGGAGCAAAGGTCAGCGACATAAACAACAGCATGCCCGCGGTAGCCGCAGACACCACCAAAACAATATAGGCGTACAGGTTGCGGTTCCATCGTCCACGTCCTTTGCGGGCTTGCTCGGTACTGCCCGACCCGCCGCTCCTCCACCATTTTATTACCCAATAGCAAAGGCCCGCCATTAACACATAGTTCACGATCCTTAGCAATAGTTCTGCTGTGTTGTATTTAATTCGGAAAAGACGGCTCAGTTGTACGGTCATGAATTCCTGGTCGACCAGGCTTGCAGGTATCAACGCCCCGATCTCTAAAACATGCTCTGGAAAAAATCCCCTGCCGGTAGGATTTACGTACACCGGTTGACCACTGTGCCGGCTTTGATACAATAACAATAGCACGGCCGCGGTCATTACAATTACAGACCCTGTGAATGCCGCGGCAAACTGCCTGCGTTGCTGTGTGCGCAACGAATGCCACCCCCATACCACCAATGGCAAAATGGCAACGGGCAGGTATAAATATTTTAAAAAGATGCAATAGCCGCACAGTAATGCGGCCACCACCGCTTTTATGATCAATCTTGTTTTTTGCGAATGCGCCCGCATGATAAGACCGATGGCCAGCGTCAAAAACGATACGGCTGCTAAATCAGCAAACCATGCTCCCAGGAAAGCGTAAGGAAAAAACCCTGCGAACACCATGAACCCATTTACGGCCGTTGTTGGAAAGCGCAGGGCCGTAAGCGTTAGATAAATGCCGAGCAGGAAAAAAATAATCACCAACCCATTTACTACATATACCGACTCAACAGCATCGAGTGCGGATACGCGCATTGTGCCCGCCAGCATCCAACTGTAACCGGGAGGCCATTTATTAATCGGTTCGTATATCTCTTGTGATAGATTTTCCGGCAGCACCCGGTGTGTTACAAATCCATTTCCCTCAGCAACATTCCGCGCCGCCGCCACGCTGAAGGAATTATCGAAATGAAAATTGGGCAATACCGCCTGCCATGCATTCAGCGCCACTACCGCCACCACAAAAGCCACTACGCTCACAACGGGTGATGAAAATGTTTTTTGCAAGGATTCAAGTTTCGCCATGCTGGTTATCGCTTCCAGAACATCCGGATGCGCGTTTGAATGTTCGAACGGATATTCAGGTAAAAAAGATTGATATCTCCTATGTGATAATTCGAGGTCCTGTACAAAAAGCCGCCCGGGAATTTCGGCTTGCTTACCCAAAGATAGCCGCCGTGCACCTGTGCGTCGGTCACCCCCTTATACAGTTTATTAAAATTGCGGAGCACTGCTCCCATGTTCAGGCTGGCAGGGGCATAGGTTTCATCGGTTGTCCAGCTTAGTGGGTTGGTAACGTACGAATCGCGGTAGCGCCACTCCATCTCCGGGTCGTGGCCCGTCCTGAAAGTACGCCATCCGCAAAAACAACCGGTTTGCAGCGAATCGGTGCAAGGCTTCAAAGCAGTGAATGCATTTTTAGGAATGTTCATGCCCGGTATATAAGCCACCACTAACCGGTTGCCCAGCATAGTGCCGTCGAAAAATTCTTTCAATAGCCGCGTGGCATGCGTGCTGCCCTGGCTATGTGCGGCAATAATAATGGGCCTGCCGGCATTCCATTGCTGCAGGTAATATTGAAAGGCAGCCCTCACATCGGCATAAGCCGAATCGAAAGCCAGTTTTGCTATAGCAGTATCCCTTACAAAATACGCCCGCAGGTGGGCCTGCCTGTAGCGGGGCGCAAACACCCTTTGTTCGTTGAAAACGCTGGCCTGGAACAGGATGGTGCCATAATCTGTTTTGGCATTCAGGGCCGGCTCGCCGAGGCCTGCATTCATGCGGGTATCCTCTTTTGCGGTAAAAGTGGTGGGATGAATAAAGAACACGTCTACGGTAGAATCCGGCAGGTATTCTTTTTGCAAGGGTAGCGGTACGCTGTCCGATGGATCTTTTTTATATGGATGCGCCGCCCAAAGATTCAGGTTGGCGTAATCGGGGCCCGCTTCGGAAACGGGAAAATCGTATTGTTTAATATAACGCGTATACGAAGGCGAACAGGATACGAGCAAGGCCAGGGACAATAAAACAAGCGCCTCCGGTACACGATGCATGAAAGTTTGTAATTTCGGGTAAATCTACTTACAAAATTGTTTAATCGCTTAAACGCTTGCTATGGCTATACCTGTTGTAAATCTTGCCGATTTCCTTAGTGGCGATCCGCAACTGAAGCAAAAATTCGTGAACGACCTTGGAAAAGCGTATGAAGAATTTGGATTTGTTGCTGTAAAAAATCATGGCATCCCCGATGAACTTATAGACCGGTTATATAAATACGTTCAGCAATTTTTTGCCATGCCCCTAGATGTAAAGAAAAGATATGAGGTGCCCGGCCTTGCGGGACAGCGCGGCTATACATCTTTCGGCCGCGAACACGCCAAGGGCAGCGAGGCGCCCGACCTGAAAGAATTTTTTCAATACGGACAGGAAGTCAACGATGGCGATCCCATAAAAAGCGAGTATCCGGATAATGTTTCAGTCGAAGAAATAAAAGAGTTCAACCTCACCATGCAACAAGCGTACAGGGCCTTCGAAAGATCAGGCCGCGCTTTGCTACAGGCTATTGCATTGTACCTTGACCTCGACGAACATTATTTCGACCAATACATTCACAACGGCAATTCTATTTTAAGGGCCATTCACTATCCGCCCATTACTTCGGAGCCCAAGTCGGCTATACGCGCCGAGCAGCACGAGGACATTAACCTTATCACGCTGCTGGTAGGGGCCTCCGCCGATGGATTGCAGATACTGACCAAACAAAACGAGTGGGTAGGAGTAACCTCACTGCCCGAGCAGATAGTGGTAAATGTGGGCGATATGCTGCAGCGGCTTACGAACAACAAGCTCAAATCGACCACGCACCGGGTGGTAAATCCGCCCCGCGAAATGTGGCATACATCGCGCTTTTCTATTCCTTTCTTCCTGCATCCCAAGAGCGATATGAGCCTCGCCTGCCTGGATAGCTGTATCGACTCCAGCCATCCCAAAGCTTATGAAGATGCTACCGCCGGGGAGTACCTGGATGAAAGATTAAGGGAGATCGGGCTAAAAAAATAATATCTAATTATTTATTATTAATTATTGATTATTGATATCATGGTCTGATCTGGCGTCTACAATAGTTCATAGTAAGTATCAATATTAAAAAAGCGGGCTGAGCCGCTTTTTTTTATGCCGTTCACAATTAATTCGCGCCATTTGTACAATCAGCTAAAAATTTTTTTTAATAGGACACGCCTGTTAACAATCTGTAAATCATAGATTTAAGGTTAAGCCAATTATCTTTCTATCCAAATTACCTTAATTAAGTAGGTACTTTGTGTTGCATAGTACTAAAAATTCTCCTTATATTTGTGTTGTCAATTTAAAAACAATGGCTATCCTTAATCAACATATACATAAAAACCCGACCTGCAATCTCCCGGCTTCGTGCCGGGAGGTTGACGGCGGCAGCAAAAACGATTATCGTTATGAATATTGAAAATACACAAAGCCAAATGCGGAAAGGGATACTGGAATTCTGTATCCTTTCCATCATCCGCCGCGGCGAGGCTTACCCGAGTGATATCGTGGAAGAGATGAGGGCAGCCAACCTCCAAATACTGGAAGGAACATTATACCCCTTGCTCACCCGCCTCAAAAATGCCGACATGCTTACCTACCGCTGGGTAGAAAGCAATTCAGGTCCCCCGAGGAAATATTTTTCATTAACCGACAAGGGACTGCAATTCTACCGCGAGCTGGAAGCCACCTGGAACGAGCTGGCGAATGCCGTGAATACACTGGCCACTAACAACGAACAATTGACCAAGTCACCGATCAACAACACAGATACTCTCTAAACTTCAACCAACAATAATAATGTCATCATGAAAAAAGTCATAAACATAAATTTCCAGGGCCGGGTTATCCCGATCGAGGAGACTGCTTATGATATATTACAACAATATATAGACAGTCTGCGAAAATACTTCGCAAATGAAGAGGGCCGGGATGAGATCATCAACGATATAGAAGGCCGCATAGCCGAACTGTGTTCGGAGCGCCTGAAAAAAGGCTCTACCTGCATTACCGATGAAGATGTAAATGCTGTAATCGCGGGCATGGGAAGGCCCTCCGATTTTGAGCAGGCAGATGCTGAAGCAGCCCTCGGGGCCACTGCAGCCAGCGCAGGCGCGGGCAGCTACTCCCAACAGCAGCAATACCAGCAAACTGATTATAATACAGGGCGCGGCCGTGGCAGGTTGTACCGCAATGCCGACGATAAGATCCTCGGTGGCGTGTGTAGCGGGCTTGCCAATTACCTGGGCATCGATCCCGTGGTGATGCGCATACTGTTCGTAGTATTTGTAGGCGCGTTGTTCTGGGTATACATTGTATTGTGGATCATCGTTCCCTCTCAATCTGCCCAGTCGAACATTACCAAAAGACTTTACCGCAGTTCGGATGATAAGGTAATAGGCGGCGTGTGCGGCGGATTGGCAGCTTACTTTAACGTAAGCACCTGGATACCCAGGCTCATCTTTGCACTGCCGTTGATCATTGGCCTGATATCGAGTCCCTTTAATATGTGGCTTGCGCACGATTGGGATTTTTGGTGGGGACCTAAAGTGGTAACCGGCTCCCTGGGCTTTACCCTGTTCGTAACCTATCTTATTCTTTGGATATCTGTACCCGTGGCTGTTACCGCGGCGGAAAAACTGGAAATGCGTGGCGAAAGGGTTGACCTTAACTCCATCCGCAATACCGTGAAAGAAGACCTGGAAAGCTTTAAATCCAAAGCACAGAACTGGGGGTCTGAAGTAAAGGAGTCAGCTCAGCGCCTGGGCGAAAAGGCTAAAACCTTTGGTCAATCCGCCGGTGCGCAAGCAAAAACATATTCACCCGAAGCCCCCACGGCACGCACAGGCCGCAGCGGCATAGGGCATGTGATAGGCATATTGTTCAAGGCATTCTTCCTGTTCATCGCCGGCATCATCGCCATTAGTTTGTTCGGTGTGTTGATGGGCTTGTTGTTCGGTGGTTTTGTGGCCTTTCCTTTTAAGGATTTCTTCCTGGAAGGTTTCTGGCAGAACGCGCTTGCATGGATATCGCTGCTGTTTTTCCTTGGCATACCCATCATAGCATTGATCACATGGCTTATCCGCCGTATAGTAGGCGTGCGTAGCCGCAACCACTACCTGGGTTATGTGTTCGGCAGTTTGTGGACAATCGGGTTGATCGCCTTCATTTTCCTGATAGGCACATACGCAAGAAATTTCAGAATGCGCGGAGAACGCATTGAGCCGGTTTCCTTAGTCCAGCCTTCTACCGGCAAATTGTATGTTGATGTTGCTCCCGGCCAAGTACACTACTATACCGGCGGCGATTGGTTTGGCATCGATTGGGATGATGATTGGCCGATATATGGTTCTAACGAAGACACGCTGATGCTGAACAATATCAGGATACATGTTGCCAAAAGCAAGGACTCGCTTTACCACGCACATATGGCCCGCTATAGCCAGGGCCGTAATGTTGCAGCGGCAAACGCACTGGTTGACAAAATACAATTTCCCATCAGGCAGCAGGACAGCATGCTGATTCTTCCAAAAGGATTTGGCATCAGCCGCAGCGAAAAGTTCAGGAACCAGCGCGTTGAACTGGTGATTGAAGTGCCGGTTGGCAAGAGAATACAGTTCGACGACAGGGTGAATGCCTATGACTGGTACATCGTTAATTTCAGCCGGAGGCGCGGATTCAATATCGAATACAGCGACGATTGGGATTATGCATATGGATGGAGGACTGGCGTTGAATACATCATGAACAGCGATGGCCGCCTGCAGCGCACGGACAAGGAGGAAAAAAATGAAATGGATGTTCCCAACAGGCCCGATACTACTAATGTCAATGGCAGCCGGAGAGAACGAAGCAACAATCCCGGCTACCGTTACGAGCAGCCCCGCGATAAACAACCCAATAATGAAAAGAAAGATAGTGTAGTGCAGGAAGCGGTTTCAAGCTCAACAGAAGAGCAACCACACCGCGAATCGCCTGAATCGCTTTCACCCATTTACAGGCTTAGCAGGTTTGCCCGATAGACAGCTCCGCCGCCTTACCTCCGAAAACGGAGGATTCTGGCGGGGTTGAAGTTGGAACAAGAGCCCTCCTTGGAAACATCGGGGGCTCTCTTTTTATCCCTTTGCCCGTACCCGACCGAAAACCTTTACCCTTTTCACCTGACATGAAAAATTTATCGCATGAAAAAGACATTGAAAATGGCAGCATGGTTCTTTGGCGTTGCCATTGTTGCCATGGTACTGGTATACCTGATCGCGTGGAAATCCCCGGCATATTATAAGGTGGTGGATTGCGGATCGGTTACGATAGTGCCGTTTAGTCAATATGGATCTATTATGGATCATCCCCGCCCGATGATATTGGAAAATAAAAACTTCGTGATATTCGGCGCATCGCACACCCGCGATCCTAAAGATCCCCAGATAGATGAAATAGAATTTAAATGGAAGCAGTTGAAGCCAACCGTTGCATTGGTAGAAGGCCGCCTCGATTTTCTGCTGCCGGGCTTCATGGACCCTGTCAAAAACCTGGGCGAGGGTGGAAAGGTAAAAGCGCTGGCGCATAAAGCGGGTATCCCTATTTACAACTGGGACCTTTCAAAAGAAGAGCTTGCAGAAAAGCTCAAGGTCAATTTCAGCGGAGAGCAGATTGCACTGGCGCAGATATTATCGCCTTATTTCGGAGCAGTGCGTTTCAGCAAGCCGGCCTCTCCTGAAAAATATATTGAAGAATACTTACATCGCGCAGAATATGTGGGCTTGCGGGAAAAGTTCCGTACCCCCGCGGACGTTGACAGGGAATGGAAAGTTATTTTTCCCGCTGGTCCGGACTGGAGGGTACTTTCGGACACAGCGCATTTGCCGGGCTACCTTGAAAACTACCTGGCCGCGATCAACGATCTGCGCAATCAGCAATTAGTATGCGCCATTCGCCAGCTGGTGTCAAAGGGCGAGCGGGTATTTGTGGTTTGCGGATCGAGCCATGCGGCTTGTGTGAAACCTTCGTTTTTTTAGCCCCGGGCAAAACCCTTGTCTGCTTTATCTTTGAGCACGCCTTGCTGCCGATGGCAGGCCTAATAAAGCACTATGAAGAATACTCCATTTACAGAGAAGCACATTGCACTGGGAGCTAAGATGGTTGAGTTTGCAGGGTACAACATGCCTATTTCCTATACCGGCATTAACGAAGAGCATCATGCGGTACGCAACAATGCAGGCATTTTTGATGTGAGCCACATGGGAGAGTTTATGCTGAAAGGCCCGCAAGCCTTAGACCTTATTCAACGCGTTACCACCAACGATGCATCCAAGTTAACGCCGGGCAAGGCCCAATACAGTTGCATCACGAATGAGCAGGGCGGTATTGTGGACGACCTCCTGATCTATTGCATAGAAGAGAACAATGTGTACATGATAGTGGTGAACGCCTCCAATATAGAAAAGGACTGGGACTGGATATCCAAATTCAATCACAACAACGTGGAGATGCACAACATCTCGGATAAAACCTGCCTGCTGGCCGTGCAGGGACCCAATGCCACCAAGATCCTGCAACCGCTTACCGACATGGATATTCTCAACCTGAAATATTACACTTTTACCAAGGGTAAGTTTGCGGGGATAGACAATGTCCTGGTAAGCGCAACCGGTTATACCGGTGCGGGCGGAGTGGAAATTTATTTCGAAGACAAGGATGGCGCCGCCGATACCATCTGGAATAAAATATTCGAAGTTGGCGGGCCGCAAGGGCTGAAGGCGGTAGGCCTTGGAGCACGCGATACATTGCGCCTGGAAATGGGTTATTGTCTATACGGTAATGACATCGACGATACTACCTCGCCGCTGGAAGCGGGTCTTGGCTGGATCACAAAGTTCACAAAAGATTTTACAGCTAAGGATATCTTACAGCAACAGAAGCACGCGGGCGTGGAGCGGAGGCTGGTTGGTTTTGAAATGATCGATAAAGGAATACCGCGGCACGGTTATGAGATCAAAGATTTTACGGGCGCTAACGTAGGAGTGGTCACGTCTGGCACCCAATCTCCCTCGCTGGGAAAGGCCATAGGACTTGGTTATGTTCGCTCCATCTTAACCGGTAATGATTCAAAAATATTTATCAAGGTACGGGATAAGTTGTTGCAGGCCAAGGTTGTGAAGGTACCGTTTCAATAAGGGCGGACAGCGTGGGGGCATACCGATATCCAATATGGCCCATATTAGCCTAAACTATGGCCCGCTGATGAGTTCCGGGTTAAATGGATTAGCAAGCTGAAGCATTCTTGCACGTTTTTTGATAATACATGGTGTCCAAACCCATGAAATTGTATAATCCAAATTAATCCGTGAGCATGCCAACCATTCACCTGACCACGTTTATTGCCGCCCCCGTTGAGCGGGTGTTCGATCTCTCCCGGAGCATCGACCTTCACAAAAAATCGATGCTGCACACAAAAGAAGAAGCCGTTGCCGGCACTACCACCGGCCTTATTAACCTGCATGATACGGTAACATGGAAAGGCAGGCACCTTGGCAAAACAAGGTTTTTCAAATCAAGGATCACCGCGCTGGAAAAACCCTTTCGCTTCAGCGATGAAATGGCCGAGGGAGATTTTAAAAGCTTTGTGCATGAACATCACTTCAAGCAGGTAGACAATGGTACGATCATGATCGACATCATACATTTTGAAGCGCCATACCGCAGCCTCGGCAAATTATTCAGCAAACTATACCTTACTAACTATATGCGCAGAATGATAGAATCGCGCAACCAGGTGATAAAGGACTATGCCGAGAGCGATAAGTGGAAAAATTTGATCAATGCGGGTTAACTTTGCCGCTTCTTATGGCAGAACAAAAACCTACGCTTTATACCTCTCTTTCACCAGCACTTTTACATTTATACGATCTGAACAATGCGGTAGTGGTTATTATCGATGTGCTGCGCGCCACCTCCACCATTGCCACGGTGCTGTACAACGGCGCTAAATGCGTAATACCGGTAGACAGCGTTAGCCGCTGCATCGAGCTGGGCAAACAAATGGAATGCTATACCGCTGGTGAGCGCGATGGCAAAATAGCCGAAGGACTTAAGTATGGCAACTCGCCCTTTGAGTATCCCGCCGAATTTATCAAAGGCAAATCGTTGGTGCTCACTACTACCAATGGCACACGGCTGCTGCACATGGCATTGGAAAAGGGCGCTCAAACCATCATCACCGGTTCATTTCCCAATCTTTCCGCGGTTACGGATTACCTGGTCACCAAAAAGCAACATACCATCCTGGCCTGCGCCGCGTGGAAGGATAAGTTAAACATGGAAGACACTTTGTTTGCCGGTGCGGTGATCGAGCGGGTAAAGGAGCATTTTACCATCAATTGCGATTCTTCTCACGTTGCTAAAAACTTATATGCATTAGCCAAGGATGATCTGTATGGCTTTATGCGCGATAACAATGCTTCTCACTACCAGCGGCTCACCGGTTTCGGGCTGGAAAAAGACATCCGGTACTGTTTTACGGCCGATGTGGCCAATGTGCTGCCGTTTTATGAGGACGGCAAGCTAAACATTCACAAATGGTAAACGTCTTGTTCCTCAAATCGTAAATGGTTTCTGATTGCGACGGTTACTTTTGCAGGTTGGAACCGTTTGTAGCAAAATCCCGTGAGCAACAACCCGATACATATTGCATTGGTGGGCAATCCCAATAGCGGCAAAACATCGCTGTTCAACGCCCTTACCGGCCTTCACCAGAAGGTCGGCAACTTTCCAGGCGTTACGGTCGATAAAAAGATCGGTCACTGCGAGATCGCACCCCAGCTATCGGCGGTCATCATCGACCTGCCCGGCACGTACAGCATGTACCCCCGCAGGGAAGATGAGTGGGTGGCCTACCGGGTATTGATGCAGCAGGATAAAAAGATCCGGCCCAACATGGTGGTGCTGATAGCAGACGCCAGCAATTTACAGCGCAACCTCTTGTTCGCGTCGCAGATCATCGACCTGAAAATACCGGTGGTGATCGCCCTTACCATGCTCGACATCGCCAAGCGCAAAGGCATAAGGGTAGACGTGGAAGAGCTGGAACGGTCGCTAGGCGTGCCCGTAGTATCCATCAATCCCCGGAAAAACAAAGGCATGGGCCAGCTAAAGAAGGCCATCGAGCTCACCGCGTTGCACCAATACAAGGTGCCCGCACGCAATTTCATTGAAAGCTCGGCGCTGGCGGCAAATGCCGTTGCTGAAGTGCAGGAAATATTGCCGGAACTGAGTGATTACCGCGCCATTCATTACCTCATCAACCACGAGTCGTTTGTTCTTCCATCGGATATACAGGTAAGGATCGAAACCGTTGAGCAGAAGAACCAGTTCAACCATACCCGGGTGCAGGCCGAAGAAATTTTACAGCGCTACCACCGCATAAAACAGGTAATGCAGCATACCGTTGCCGAGCCGGATCCCATGCAAAAGAAATTGTTCACCGAAAAGCTGGACGACGTATTGCTGCATCGACGTTGGGGATATGTGATACTGCTGGCCGTATTGTTCATTTTGTTCCAAAGCATTTTTTGGCTGGCGGAATACCCCATGCACATGATTGAATGGAGCTTTGCGGCGCTGGGCGGATACATCAGCAGCACCATGGCCGAGAGCTGGTTCAGCAATTTGCTGGTAAATGGGATCCTGGCCGGCCTTAGCGGTATTTTGGTATTTGTGCCCCAGATCATGATACTGTTCGGGCTGGTTACTTTACTGGAAGACACAGGATATATGGCACGCATAAGCTTTCTAACGGACAAGCTCATGCGAAAAGTGGGATTGAACGGCAAAAGCGTAATGCCCATGATCAGTGGCTTTGCCTGTGCGGTGCCCGCCATTATGAGCGCGAGGAGCATCGAGAATAAAAAAGAGCGCCTGCTCACGATTCTTATTACACCACTCATGAGTTGCAGTGCGCGATTGCCTGTTTACACGATACTGATCGCACTGGTTATTCCGCAAACCTATTTCCTCGGATTTCTGAGCCTGCAGGGGTTGGTGATGATGGCCTTGTATTTATTGGGACTTGTAATGGCCCTGCTGGTTTCGTACGTGGCCAAGTGGTTTATAAAGATCAGGGAGAAAAGCATTTTTATTTTAGAATTGCCCGTGTACCGCTCTCCGCGGTGGAATAACATTCTCATCACAATGCTGCAGAAGGCAAAGATCTTTATGGTAGATGCGGGCAAGGTAATTATGCTGATAAGCCTGGTGCTGTGGGCGCTTAGCTCTTTCGGTCCCGGCAACAGGATAAATGAAGTGGCGGCCAGCTACGACAAGCAAATACAACAGCAGCCATCCCGGGCCAAGACACTGGAACAGCAAAAGCGCACCGCCATGCTGGAGAATTCCTATGCCGGTATTTTGGGCCGGGCCATCGAGCCGGTAATACAGCCATTGGGTTATGACTGGAAAATAGGCATTGCCCTGATCACTTCTTTTGCGGCCCGCGAGGTGTTTGTGGGTACCATGGCCACATTGTACAGCGTAGGCGAAGATGAGAATGAAGAAAGTTTATTGCTGCGCGAAAAAATGCAACAGGCCAAACGGCCCGATGGTTCAAAAGTGTACACCCTGGCAACGGGGCTTTCGCTGATGATATTTTACGTGTTTGCCATGCAGTGCATGAGCACATTGGCCATTGCAAAGCGGGAAACGGGTAGCTGGAAATGGCCGCTCATTCAATTGGTGTATATGACCGGGCTGGCGTATGTGATGAGCCTATTGGTGTACCAGCTTTTTAAATAATACCGGTTACCGTTATTACTTCAATAAACGCTAAGTTGTCGTTATCCCCTCAGATAATATCTAACTTTCTCTATTTCGTTTGAATAAATACACCTCCGTGATCGTATCGGGTAATCCTGTTCTCATTGCAAATCTTCGCGCTTCAACAACAACTCCATTAGCGCATCCGCGGAAACCCTTGCCTTTTCCTTTATAAAATCCCTCTCAGTATTATCTCCTATTTCATAGGTGATCCCCAGCGCTTTGAACTGTCGGTAAAACCAATGTTGTGCCGATGGATTGCTGGTAACACTATGCTTTTCCTGTTTTAATTGATAATTATGCGCCGCAAGCCCCGCGCGGATGGCATTCAACCATTCGGCTTCCAACCCGGCAAGTGCAACGCCTTCGGTTTCCTGGTTGGTATAGTACACATCTTCATAGGTAGAGTGGAAATCCAGGCCCATGATAATTTTTGCCTTGTCGCTGGCGGCAGTTTTTACAACGAATTCAGTCAATGCTTTGATCTCGGGTTGCTGGTATTCGGCATAGTCGCGGTTGAGATCGATGCCCTGTGCATTGTGCCGCCAGTGACCCAGATCGACGCCATCAGGGTTAACCATCGGAATTACCAGCACACGGTAGCGTTTAAAAAATGCTGATGATCGCTCATGCGATAGCATTCTTTCAACAAATGCCTGCAAGGCCAGGTGTCCGGTTACTTCCGGTGGATGTTGTCGCCCCAAGATCACGATAATAGGCTTGCCTTTGCTATTGCCTGCGCTGATGTCCAGGCAGGTAATGTCTTTTTCCAAAGCAGACCGTCCAACCAGGTGTTCCTTCACATATTTAAGCCGCGATAAAGCCGAACACCAATCGTATACTTTTTTTGAATCGATGACCTCCTGCGCTGCGATCCATATTTTGCCTGCTGGTAATGTTACCGCAAAAGAAGCTTTATCGCCTGTGCTGTTTATTTTAATCTTACTGCGGTCGACGGGCGACCAGGTTTCGCCATCAACGCTCCATTTGGGTTGATATCGATGATTGCCATGCCTATAGTTCAGCTCAATGGTAATAGATTGTTTCCTGCGCGATGTGATCCTGAATGCATACCAGCTGCTTCCATTTATGGGAATGTTTTCCGGGGAAATGAACACTTTTAAAACATTGCCCTGCCATGCCGCGCCATTAAGCCTTGCTCCTTCAAAAAGATTGTCGACAGATATTTCTCTTTGCGCAAAATCGTACCGGCGTTTGGACTGCAATTCTATGGTCCTGCTTTCGGTATTGACGGCATTGCCATATTCTAACCGGTTGATTTCATAGCGGTTCTGTCCGCAGGCAGGCAATGCCCACAGTAAAATGATCAACCCTATGAAAGAAAAGCGTGCCGCCATTTTATTTGTTTACCATGGGAGAAACCGATTCATAGTCATTAAGTCATTGGGCAAATTATTCATTACCCGGTAATCGGATATCATTAATGCCAAAGCCCTGATAATGCTCATTGCTTTATCTAAACCATGTTCTCTCTGCCCAGTGTTATATTATCAAAGATCGGGCTGAAATAAAAACTGCTGCCTCATCGTTATTTTTCCGGATCATCCGATTATTAGGCACACCTTAGGTGTTATACCGAACATGACGAAGGATTAATGGATTCAACACCTATTGACTTAATGACCTAATGACCCAATGACCCAATCTAATCCAGTAACCCATATGAAACACCTATTGGCCCTCATTTCAGCGCTTTGCTGCGTTCAGCTTGCGGCCTTCAGCCAGACCGACTGGTACTATTTCCCTGATGAAATTTACTTTGTAAAGGAAGTGTCCGCCAAGGACTTGCGGGGAAAGGAGTTCCGTTACCAGATAGCCGTTAAGGCCGCTGCCACCGACACTTTTTCCAAAGTACGCATCAATGGAGTAGCCGCCGGCAAAGGGCGGGAAGATTTCCTGAATAATTCAAACTTCAGCAAGCAGCAATCCACCGAAAGCGAGTGGACCATCTATACCATTTCAGGCACCATCCCGCAGGAGGCCTGGAAGCTATGGTTCTACTCCGCGGTAAATGGCAATGGAGAATTTTATTTCGACGATGTGCAGTTCTATATCAAAGAAGGAAACGATTGGGTCCAACTGGAACTGAGCAATCCTTCGTTCGAAGAGGACCATAAAAATATTTTTAAAGGATATTACGTAAACAACCGGCAGACGCCGCACCTGAAAACGGCGATCTCAAAAACCGTTTCGCACCATGGGGAGCATTCGTTGCACGTTACCACGCACGGCCTTCGGCCTACAGTTCCAAGATCATTGACCAAACAATAAAACAAACCCCCGCACAAAGCGGGGGTTGTTGTTTATAACCGTCCAATAAAAATATCTTTTACCAGCGCGTCCTGTTTTCGATCCTGTTTCTTAACTGCTGGTACACGTGCGAGTACAGCGCGTCGATAATATCGGATTCATCCACATACCTGTGCTGCCTGTTGTTATTTATCAAAGCCCAATCATAGCTGCTCAATGCCCTTGAATCGCCACGGTAAGTAGCGAACTCGAAGTTCAGGTCGATATGAGCAGGTATCCTGTTCCACTCCACGCGGCTTTGACTGGCCAGGTCAACGATCTGGTATTCCATATCGGCCCTCGCATTTGCGGTGTGCTGGGTAATATGCAGCGTAGCTGTTACCGTTTTATAAATTGTTTTGCCGGTGCTGTCTTTGCCATTCTCTATGTCCTTGCTCACGGTCCTGGTATACGTACGGGCATGAGGAGTTGAAATGTACATGTTATCCCAGTTCAGGTCTACCATCCAGTCGGGCGTAACGTTCCGGCTGCGTGCTTCCCAATCGGTATAAAACCTTGCGCCGGAAATATGGCTTCCGAACGAGCCGCCAAGGTCGCGCACCAGTTCGCGCTGGAAGTTATCGGCCTTGAAGCTCCAATTACCATACATGTAACCACGCGTTTGAACGGGATTGATCATTACGTCGAGCGTTCCCTTTTCGCGGGCTTCGCTTAGCAGCCTCGATGTGTTACGGTAATTGGGATACAGCTTGTTTACTACCTGGAAGGCCTGGTATGCTCTGCGGGCATCCTGGCGGTCGTCTGTTTCCAGGAGTTGCATTCCCTGGTTGTAATACTCTTCCGCGCCGCTTTCCCTTGCATGGCGGATATCATTTGCATAATCGCGGGCCGATACCAGCCTGGCCGCCTCGGGCGAGCCGTTGATGGCACTATACACTTTTTGCAAAGCCTCCAGCTCGTTTATGATGTATTGCCAGCGGGCGGGATCGTTTGAGTTTTTGTAAGATGCGATTTTGTCTTCGTGCCGCTGAACCGACTGTTGGTATAGGGTGGGCAAGTCGTTCCTGGCCTCGGCATTGTTTCTTTTTTCTATTGCAGTGATAGCTTTGAACAGGTCCTTATCTTCCTTAGAAGCACCGGACAAGTTCCTGGATGTACCGCAGGAAACCAATACTACCAGCGAAAGCAGCACTGACAATATTCCTGTTATTCTTTTCATTTTTTTGTTGGTTCCTTTACCTGCATTAGAGCGCAAAACAGGTACCGGGTGATGTTACGAAACGTTAAAGCACATACGTTGAAAAAGGATTTAACAATCCTTACATTTTCGCCGCCATGAACAACGCCCGGACCGTAATTTATACAATCTTCCGATGCCCGGATATTACCCGTTCGAACCGCTAAAACCGATCCTCCGCGCAAGTGGCAATAGTGTTGTAGCTTTCGAAAAATTGAAGCGTATGAAGCTTGTTTTGTTCCTCGGAGCCTGCTTATTAGCTGTTGCGGATGCCACCGCCGGCAATCACGCCACGCATGCGGTTGTTTCTAACCACGACCCCCATATCCCCGATAGCATTCCGGCTGACCGGAAAGACGTTGGTTCTATAGAAGGCATTATCGCCGCGCTATATGAGGTGATTTCCGGGCCAGCGGGACAAAAGCGCAACTGGGACAGGCTGCGTACCCTCTTCATTCCGGAAGCCCGCCTGATACCAACCGGCAAGCGTGCCGACGGTAGCAGTGGCAAGAGAGTATTGAGCGTGGAAGATTATATCAATACTTCGGGCCCCTTCCTGGAAAAGAACGGTTTTTTTGAAGTGGAGATCGGGCGCAGGACCGACCAGTTCGGAAACATCGTGCATGTGTTCAGCGCTTATGCATCTAAAAAAACTGAAGCAGATGAAAAGCCCTTCATGCGTGGCATCAATAGCATACAGCTATGGAACGATGGTACACGCTGGTGGATAGTAACGATATTCTGGCAAAACGAAAGCCCTGATGTACCGATACCAGAGCAATACCTAAAGAAGTAATCATCTTCCGATCTTATCCGGCAATCACGGCCCTAAGTCATTGTATTCACAGTTGACAAAATAGTTTTCACTTCATGCCATTATTCTCGTTGCTGTCCGAATACGGATACTCTACTGCTGTGAGTGTCTGCCCAAATAGGATTTGCACCTGAAATGCAAACCAAAATCAGTATGCAACACATGGTCCATAACAGAACAAGAAACGTAACATGAACTTTGGGTAGCTACAGATCAAAAAAATCCAGGCTGAATTATTTGATTAATCAGTTCCCCATAGAAAATAACGGCCCAATGACCTATTGACCAATCATCGATTATTAAGTGATGCGATCCAGCTCTTCCCTCAATTGCTCGGGCGATTTAAAATGGATAGTAGCAAACCCCAATTGCGCGGCGGGTTCCAGGTTCCTTTTATTATCATCGATATAAACAGCGGTGGTAGGATCGATGCCAAAACGCTCGATAAGCAACTCATAAATCTTCAGGAATGGCTTCCTTGTCTTTTCCTCTCCCGAAACCAGCCGCCCATCGAACCAGTGCAGGAACTCATACTTCTGCAGCGCAACGGGAAAGGTCTCGTGGCTCCAGTTGGTGAGTGCGTATAATTTGAATCGTTTACTGTCCTTCAGTTCGCGCAGCAATTCTACCGAGCCGGTAATAGGGCCCCCGAGCATTTCTTCCCAGCGGCCATAGTATGCGCGGATGTTTTGTTCATGCTCGGGAAATTTGGTCACCAGCTGTTCGGTGGCTTCTTTAAGGGGGCGCCCGGCGTCCTGTTCTTCGTTCCAGTCCGGCGTGCAGATATTGTTATAGAACCAGCGCATTTTTTCATCGTCCTCAAAAATGGTGCGGTACACATAATCGGGATTCCAGTCTACCAACACACCGCCGAGGTCAAAAACGATCGTATCGATTTTTTTCATGGGTGCAAAGATAATTGCTATCCGCTCCTTCTTTTCACAATGGAGATCATTACCCCGCTGATAACGATGCAACAAATACCGGTGAGCGATATCACGTCCGGAAATGCATCGCCGAGCATAATGCCTATCGCGGTTGAAAAAATAATATTGGTATACCCGATCGCCGATACTATGCCCGCCTTATCCGCCCCATAAGCCTTTGTAACAAAATATTGCCCGAATAAGGCCGCCAATCCCATCATCAATATAAAGATCCATTCTTCGCCAACCGGCCAGCGCCAGCCAATCACAAACAACCCGTCTGCCGGCAAGCCTGCGCCATAATACAACAGCATGGATAAAGCAGGAACTATAACGCCGCACAGCAGGAACGACAGCACAATCATTCGCGGATCATAGTACGGCGCTATCCGGTTCAGGGTAAGATAAGCAATGGCCGAAGTAATGCCCGAAACCAATCCCGCCAAATGATACTCCACCGGCAAATGCATGTTGGGCTTGTAAATAAGCAGCATGCCGGTAAAGCCCAATAAAACGGCCAGCGATACCCGAACACCATGATACTCCCTGAACAACAGGTAAGAAAACAGCGCAATGAAAATGGCCGAGGTGAGATTGTATGTCATGGCCGTTCCCAGGGGCATGTGCAGAATGCAAAACAACAAAGTGTATAATGCAACCGTGCCCATAATGCCTCTAAAGGCCAGCCATGAAAATTTGCCTCCTTTATTTACCGGCGCCCGGTGCGCAAAACCCATCATGATCACCACCAGCCCCACTGCATTCCTGTAAAACACCAACTGCCCGGCATTGAATGAATCCTTCAGGGCCTTGGCAGCACCGCCCATCACGGAAAAGCCCATAGCGGCCAGCAGCATAAAGAAAATACCCTGGTATTTTTTGTCTATCCGGTTCAATGGTCGGTTATCGTTGAAGAATTGATGGTTATTTTCAGCGGTAGAATACGGTTTGGGCTTTTAACTAGTGTATTGATTATGACTGCGGGTTTCCGGACATCATAAAAATATTCGCATGTTACCGCGGGAATATTTTCGCCAGTTTGCTTACCGCGGCCTCCAAAGTCTCTTTCTTTTTGGCAAAGCAAAACCTTAGCACATGGTCATCCTTGCCGTCCTGGTAAAAAGCTGATACGGGGATGGTTGCTACCCCTGCTTCCCTTGTTAACCGGATGGCAAGGTCCTTATCCGGCTCATCGCTGATGTTTTTATAGGTGCCGCAAATAAAATAGCTGCCGCTGCTCGGCAACAGCTCAAACCGCGTTTGCTGCATCAGGCGGGTAAAATAGTCACGCTTCTCCTGTAAGAAGCCGCCGAGCTGAAGGTAAGCATCCTTATTTTTCAGGAACTCCGCCAACGCCACCTGCGAGGGTGTATGGCAAGTAAAACAATTGAACTGGTGCACTTTCCGGAATTCCTTCATCAACGGTGCGGGAGCGATGCAATACCCTAGCTTCCATCCGGTGCAGTGGTATACTTTACCGAATGAAAAACACACAAAGCTGCGCTGCAGCAGGTCATCGTACCGTAGCATGCTCAGGTGCGGCTGCCCATCAAAGATCAGGTGTTCGTACACTTCATCGCTCACAACGAAAATATTGGTGCCCTTTACAATGTTGCGCAGTTGCACAATATCGTCTTCGCTCAGCACGCTGCCCGTAGGGTTGTGCGGCGAGTTGAGCAGGATAGCTTTTGTTCGTGAAGTAATGTGTTGCCGCACCGCGGGCCAATCAATTTTATAATCGGGAAACCGCAGGTTAATGCGCACCGCACGGGCGCCGTTGATCTCTACATTGGGAATATAGCTGTCGTAGGCGGGCTCAAAAACAATCACCTCGTCACCCGGCTCTAATATGGTGGTCAGTGCCGTATAAATGGCATAGGTGCCGCCGGGGGTGATGGTAATTTCGGTATCGGGGTTTATGGTTGGCCCGTACAGTTCCTGCACTTTACGCGACAACACTTCTTTCAGCGGCATCCAGCCCGGCATCGGCGCGTACTGGTTAAACCCATTGTTCATGGCGGCATTCACCAGGCTAATCAATTCGGCGTTCATCGGAAAATCGGGGAAGCCCTGTCCCAGGTTAACGGCCTTGTGCTCGGTGGCCAAGGCGCTCATAACCGTAAAAATGGTAGTACCTACCTGCGGCAGCTTGGAATTTATGTGCAAGGTTTACTGTTTAAAATGAAAAGTAAAAATAGCCCGATTTAAATAATTGAGTGGGCACACAGCAGGATGGTGAACTATCTTTACGCAAACTTTTTTGGAATGTCCGAGTTTCGCCCGACCAGCTTCAACATACTGCCGGTAATTATCAAAAACCTGATGATCGTTAATGGATTGGTGTACCTGGCGAAAATTACTTTGCAGCAACAAGGCTCGTTCTGGCTTACGGAAAACCTGGCCTTGTTCGATGTTCGCTCCGTGTATTTTCGCCCGCACCAGATCATAACACATATGTTCATGCACGCTGGTTTCGGGCATCTTTTCTTTAACATGTTTGTTTTATGGATGTTCGGCAGCACCCTGGAAAATTTATGGGGCCCAAAAAGGTTTTTGATCTTTTACGTTGTTTGCGGAATAGGGGCGGCACTGTTGCACCTGGGCGTGATGTATATTCAAAACACCCAGTTTGTTGAACAAATTCAAGCCTTGAACCCGTTCCTCGACCAGCAGGAGATAGGAGAATTGTATGCGATACTCAACATTCCCACGGTGGGCGCATCGGGAGCGATATATGGTTGCCTCGCGGGGTTTGGCTACCTGTTTCCCAATAGCCTGATCTATCTTTATTTCCTGGTCCCTATCCGCGCAAAATATTTAATAGGCGGCTTGATACTGATCCAGCTCTGGATGGGTACCGCGGGCGGCGCCGGCCGTGGAGGCGTTGCGCACTGGGCACACCTTGGTGGTGCGTTGGTTGGATTTTTATTAGTATATTATTGGAACAAAACAAACCGGAAACGGTTTTATTAAACATAAAGGGCTCGGCTTGGCAGCATACGATTAACCCCCGTGCAACCGTTTTAGTAAAGGGTTCTACTTATTAATTTATAAACTGAGTGAACGTGCCGCTGGAAGAACGCTACAGAAAGAAAATGGTGCTTGGCCAGGACGGAAACCACCTGGTGAACCTCGTTGTGATCATCGGAGTGGTCTTCATGATCTTTAAGCTCATCTTTGTTATCTATCACCTGGCGCAACTGGATAAAACCGCCTATTACACGCATATATTCGACTGGTTCCGGCTGCCGGCAGAGTTCGACCGCATGATGACGCGGCCCTGGACCATCATTACCTATATGTTCATGCACGATGGCGTATTTCACGTGCTGGGCAACCTGCTGTGGCTATGGGCCTTCGGGTACATCATGCAGGACCTTGCCGGCAACGGCAAGATCATCCCGATCTTTTTGTACGGAGGCTTTGCGGGCGCCCTGTTCTTTTTGGCCTCGTACAACATTATTCCCAAGCTGGTGGCCGATGCCCCGGGCTCTACCCTCGAAGGCGCATCGGCTGGCGTAATGGCGGTAGCGGTGGCCACTACCATGCTGGCGCCGGATTACCGCATCTTTCCCATGCTTAACGGAGGCATACCGCTTTGGGTGCTTACGGTAATTTTTGTGATCATCGACTTTGCCACATTGCCGGTGAGCAATACCGGTGGACATATCGCGCACATAGCAGGAGCAGCAACAGGCTTTGTTTTTATATATCAAATGCGAAAAGGCAACGACTGGAGCACGTGGATGAATGCGGTTTTCAATTGGGCGGGCAATCTTTTCAACCCCAATAAACCACAGAAAGCAAAGCCGCAAAAGCAGAAATATTTTTATAAGGTTGGCAAAACCAGCCCGTATAAAAAAGTTCCGAACGTTACACAAAAACGCATCGACGAGATATTGGATAAGATAAACATGAAGGGCTACCGATTCCTGACCGAAGAAGAAAAAGAGATTTTGAGGAGGGCATCGGAAGACGACAATTTGTAAATTCGGCTAATGGCCAGTTTTTTCCGGCGGCTTACCAAGCGCTTTTTTATCATTACGAACATCACATTGGCTAGCCTGTTACTGCTATCCTGTGCAAATGCTTTCCTTCATCCCGGCCAGTGGTGGTTGATCGCCTTGCTGGGCCTGTTGTTCCCGCTATTGGTTTTATTGGTATTCGGGTTCCTTATTTTTTGGACCCTCATTGGTTCAAGGTGGGCCTTTGTATCGCTGATGGCTTTGATACTGAGCTGGCCCAACCTCGCCGCTTTTTATGCCTGGAACTTCAGCGCGGGTTTCAAGGCAGAAAAACAGCCGTCGGCGGTGCGCATACTCTCATGGAACGTGCATTACTTCGATCAAATGTACCGGCAGGGCCAACAACAGCAAAGCCAGCGCATTCCCATTATTAATTTTCTGAAACAGCAAGATGCCGACGTGTTATGCCTGCAGGAATTTTTTGAATCGAATAGTCCCGGCTACGATTCCAATATCAATTACATCAAACAAAATCTCGATTATCCTTATCATTACTTTGTAGATGATTACCGCCTGGCCCACAACCTGTATAAAGTTGGCCCGGTTATTTTTTCCAGATATCCCATCATAAGCACCCAGCGGTTGGAATTTGACGGCGCCGCCAATATGCGGCTGAGCGAAAGCCTGATCTCCGCCGACCTGAACGTGCATGGCGATACCATTAGAATTTATACCACGCACCTGCAGTCTGTAATGTTCCGGCGCAGGGACTATCAATACATCGAAAAGATCAAAAAAGTGGAGGACAGCCTGCTGGAAGCGTCCAAATCCATCGTAAAAAAATTAAGGCAGGCTTATTCCATCCGTGGATCACAGGCGGAAAGTGTGCGGCACGAGCTCGACAATAGCCCATACCCGAGCGTTTTATGCGGCGATTTTAATGATGTGCCTAATTCCTATACCTATTTCCGGATAAGAGGGGGTATGCAGGATGCCTTTATCAGCCGGGGAGCGGGCATTGGGCGGACGTATTCCAGCATTTCACCCACGCTGCGCATCGATTACATATTTGCCGACGACCGGTTCAGTATCGACCAATGCAAAAAGGTGGAGCTTTCTTATTCCGATCACTACCCGGTTATTGCCGATCTGATTTTACGAAATGAGGGTAAAGCCGCTAAGTAATGACTGCAGTCACGATTGGCGTCCATTATTGCGTCACCCAGTGTATGAGCGTCCCGCCAACGGCTTTAATTAAATAAGCAATGCGGTTAATTCCCGCAGCTTACCCGCCTTTCTACGGATAATTTCACAATCAGTAGTTCTACAAGCTTGGTTGCTGCCTGCTGTGGGCGTGCAGGCGGATAACAATGCGACTGTTGCAACTTATTCTCCCGATTCAATTATTTTTGCCCTTATGGGCGAGCTAAAAGTTTATAATTCCTATACACGCACTAAAGAGGTATTTCAGACCATTACCCCCGGCCATGCCGGCATGTACGTGTGCGGTCCCACAGTAAGCGGCGAAAGCCACCTGGGGCATGCCCGCCCATATATCACCTTCGATGTTATTTACCGCTACCTCATGCATTTGGGGTACAAGGTTCGGTATGTGCGCAACATTACGGATGCCGGTCATTTTGAAGAAGAAGGCCGCGAAGCCGAGGATAAGATCTCGAAAAAGGCCGTACTGGAAAAGCTGGAGCCCATGGAGCTGGTGCAGAAGTACACCAACCTTTACCATTGGGCCATGCGCGAGTTCAACAACCTCGATCCCAGCATAGAACCCACTGCCACAGGCCACATAGTGGAGCAGATAGAAATGATCAAGCGCATCATGGAAAAAGGCTATGCTTACGAAGTAAACGGATCGGTGTATTTCGATGTAAAGAAGTATGCTGAAAAGTATCCATATGGTAAACTAAGCGGCCGCGTGCTGGACGACCTGCTGGAAACTACACGCGACCTGGAAGCACAGCAGGAAAAAAGGAATAAACAGGATTTTGCATTGTGGAAGTCGGCGCCGCCGGAACACATCATGCGCTGGCAAAGCCCTTGGGGCGAAGGATTTCCGGGCTGGCACATCGAGTGCTCCGCCATGAGCGCAAAATACCTGGGTGAGGTTTTCGACATCCACGGCGGAGGCATGGACCTGCAGTTCCCGCACCACGAAAGCGAAATTGCGCAAAGCCAAATTTGCAATGGCCATGTGCCTGCGCGCTATTGGCTGCACAACAACATGATCACCATCAATGGAAAAAAGATGGGCAAGAGCTATAACAACGTGATCAGGTTGAGTGAAATGTTCTCCGGCGACCATCCTTTGCTTGAAAAAGCCTATGGCCCCATGACCATCCGTTTTTTCATTTTACAAACGCACTACAGCAGCACGCTTAATTTTAGCAATGAGGCGTTGCAGGCTGCAGAGCGCGGGTTAAAGCGTTTGTCCGAAGCGCATGATAATCTAACAAAGCTGGATATTCATGAAAGCGAGCTTGCGGGCACAGACCAGGCGCTGAACGAAAAAACCCAGCAACTGATCCGTGAACTGGATGAATTCATGAACGATGATTTCAACACCGCGAAAGTGCTGGCCAACCTTTTCGACCTGGTGCCGGTGATCAATTCGATAAAAGACAAACATATTCCGGCAAGTGCATTGTCTGCCGAGACCTTTGCATTGTTGCGCAGGCAATTTCGGTTATACTTGCACGATATATTGGGCTTACAGCCCGGCCGCTCTAATGAAAACGGGTTACTGGAAGGCGTGGTTGAATTGCTGATACAGATCAGGAAAGAAGCGCGCATGAAAAAAGACTTCGCTACTTCCGATAAGATCAGGAACGAGTTGCTGGCGCTGGGGGTGCAATTAAAAGATGAAAAAGACGGCAAGATAAGCTGGACCATCAACTGAGCTACCTTCCCATATATACCATCAGTATTTGCACATCGCTGGGATTAACGCCACTGATGCGGCTGGCCTGGCCGAGTGTTCGTGGTTTGATCTTTTTGAATTTCTGCAACGCTTCCGCGGACAACGCATTGATTTTATCGTAATTGAAATTTTCCGGTATCTCGAGTTCTTCCAATTGGCTCATGCGCTTTACGAGTTCTTTTTCTTTCTCGATGTATACTTCATATTTCAATTGTATTTCTGCCTGCTCGATTATTTCAGGTGAAAATTGTTGCAGCGCCGTTTTCAGGCGGGGCATGTGTTGCATCATACCGGTCAATTCAACATTGGGCCGCATGAGTAGTTGCAGTGCGCGCTGTTTTTGGGCGAGGGGCGCTGAATTTTTTTCCTGCAGGTATGAGGCAGCTTCTTCCGGCTCAATGGCCAGGGCCCGCAGTATTTCGCCGATCTGTTGTACGCCTTCGCGCTTTTCAATTACTTTTTCCATTCTTTCCTGCGAGGCTAGGCCCAGGCGGTAGCTAAGCTCGGTGAGCCTAAGGTCAGCATTGTCCTGGCGGAGCAGGGTCCTGAACTCTGCTCGGCTCGTGAACATGCGGTAAGGTTCTTCGGTGCCCTTGCTGATAAGGTCATCGATAAGCACGCCGATGTAAGCTTCGCTGCGTTTAAGGATCACCGGTTCTTGCTGGCTGGAGCGCTGGTGTGCATTGATGCCGGCCATCAACCCCTGGCAAGCCGCTTCTTCATAACCGGTAGTACCATTTATCTGCCCTGCAAAGAACAGGTTGTCAATAAGTTTTGTTTCCAATGAATGCCTAAGCTGGGTAGGCGGGAAATAGTCGTATTCAATAGCATATCCCGGCCTGAACATGCGGGCATTCTCAAAACCCGCCACGCTACGAAGTGCTTCGTATTGAACTTCTTCCGGCAATGACGTCGAAAAGCCATTAACGTAGATCTCGACCGTGTTCCATCCTTCGGGTTCCACAAACAATTGGTGACGGTCTCGTTCGGCGAACCGGTTGATCTTGTCTTCGATGCTGGGGCAATAGCGGGGACCGATGCCTTCGATGCGGCCCGCGAACATGGGGCTGCGTTCGAAACCGGTCTTTAAAATATCGTGCACTTTCTGGCTGGTATATGTTACCCAGCAGCTCCTTTGCTGTTCCGGCTTGATCTTAGGGACATCGAGGAACGAAAAACCTACGATGGTATCATCACCTGGTTGTTCTTCCATTTTTGAATAGTCCAGGCTTCTTCCGTCGATGCGCGGTGGTGTACCCGTTTTCAGGCGGTCCGTTTCAAAACCCAGGGATGCCAATTGTTCCGTAAGCCCTGTGGCTGGTTTCTCGGCCATACGACCGCCCCCGAAATGTTTTTCTCCTATATGGATAATGCCATTCAGGAAGGTTCCATTGGTAAGCACCACGCAATTGCTGTGAATATGATGGCCTAGTCCGGTAACTACGCCGACAGCGCGGTTATCTTTCACAAGAATTTCCTTTACCATGTCCTGGTAAAAATCAACATTGGGCGTTTGTTCCAGCATTTCGCGCCAGGTTTGCGAGAACAGCATACGGTCGCTTTGTGCGCGGGGGCTCCACATGGCCGGTCCTTTGGAGCGGTTGAGCATGCGGAACTGGATCATGGTTTTATCGGTAACAATCCCGGAGTACCCGCCCAGGGCGTCTATTTCCCGCACGATTTGTCCCTTGGCGATGCCGCCCATGGCAGGATTGCAGCTCATTTGCGCAATGGTCTGCATGTTCATGGTAATCAGCAGCACCTTGCTGCCCATATTGGCGGCGGCAGCGGCGGCTTCACAGCCGGCATGACCGGCGCCCACAACAATTACATCGTACTTTGGGAACATAGACCTGCAAAGGTAGCCGATCCGCAGGGGTTTGAACTAAGCCTTTTTCTCAAACTTTTGCAAGAATTCTATTTCTTTCCTGATCTCCCCTATCGGAGTGCCTGAGTTGAGCTTGTCGAAGTAATAAGAAGAAAGGCCAGTGAGCACGTCGAGGTAGAATTTTCTTTCCTGGATGAATTTCTCCAGCTTTTCGTGCCCTAAGAGCTGATTTCTTTCAATATTGGCCAGCTTTTCAGCCATTTTCCGGCATAAATAGTACCCTGTTTTCTCAAATAACCATTCAAAATAGGCTTTGGCGGCTAATAGGTCAACCTGGTTAGGGTCCTTCTCTTCCTGGTCCAGCTTTTCGATCCTGATGTTGATGAAATTCCAGCAGAGCCGAAGGTCATCTTCCTCATTAAAGTTGAAATAAGACATGGGAACGATGTGATCGAACTGCCAGGCCTCGGAGAAATTATCCCAGTTGGTTGTTTCATCGAACTGGACTTCTATCCACTTCCTGAAAGTTTCGATGCCGAGTCCAAAGTAAGGAGCATAAAAGGAACTTTTGTTTCGCTCCAATACATACCGCCTAAGGGCAATCTGCCACTTCCTTTTTTCTCGTGAATTCAGCACGGAATTCGTAATTTCTTCCTGGGCAGTCCATTTTTTTCTGCTCATGTTCCAAATTTAGGAATTGTTCCTTATCGAAACTGTTTTGTGGAACATATAAATGCTGCTTGTTTGGAACGAATGATTTTGAATATGTTATTTAAAGCGGGCTGATGTGCCTTGATCCACGATTAGCCGTTAAACCCATCGTAAAAACTGAAATAAAATCCAGTTCCCGAGGGGAACAGTGATTCGTGGAACATCACCCAAAATATTGTGTTAGTAGACGGTTTTCTGCCCGCGTCATAGACCGTTTCTGGGTGGTGGTGCTGTCGTTGAGCCCGCACAAATGCAGCACCCCATGGAACATGACGCGGTGAAGCTCCTGAGCAAAGGATACGCCCGCAACTCGTGCATTTTCCCGGACACGATCCACGCTTATGTAAATCTCTCCATTGACAGGCTCGCCTGGCTCAGCAAGGTTGAAGGTGATAATGTCAGTGTAGGAATCATGGTCCAGGTATTGACGGTTAATATCCAGCAAATAGTCATCGGAACAAAATATGATACTAAGCGCACTGAACCTTGTGCGGTATCGCTTGAACACGGCAATAATGAAGTCCTTTAGCTGCCGCCTGTTTGTAAGCCGGCATTGTTGCTGAAAGTAAAAATTAATCGTAGCGGGCGAGGCTTTCATTTCCGAAATCGTAATAGTGGTTGAAAAACCAAAGCTACATTTGTTGTTGATTTATGATCAAGAAGTTATCAGAACTTTCCGCAGGCAGTACTGGAAAAATACACTCCATCGTGGATAATGAACTCCTGTTGAAGCTCATGGAAATGGGTTGCGTACCGGGAGAAACCATCAGGCTGGACCAGTTTGCACCGTGGGGCGATCCGCTTTCAGTTACAGTAGCAGGTTATAATTTAAGCTTGCGACTAAACGAAGCAGAAGCGATCTACGTTGAAGTTAAATAGGCTAACTAATTGATATCCAATGCGAATAGGATTATATTTCGGCTCGTTCAATCCCATTCACACAGGCCATCTCATTATTGCCAATCACGTTAAGCAACAGGTAGGCCTTAACCAGGTTTGGTTCGTGGTGTCCCCGCAAAACCCACTAAAGCCTTCCGCCGCTTTACTAAACGAATATCACCGGCTTGCCTTGGCACAATTAGCCATTGACGATGAACCGGGATTAAAAGTTTCCGACATCGAGTTCCGCCTGCCCCGGCCATCGTACACCGTCGATACACTTGCTTACTTGCAGGAAAAATACCCGCAACATGAATTCTCCATCATCATGGGTAGCGACAGCTTTCAAAACCTTTCCAGGTGGAAGAACCCGGAATACATTTTAAAACACCACACAATCTATGTGTACAAAAGGCCGGGCATAGAGGTACCTCTAAACAACGACAAATCCGTACACGTACTGGATGCTCCCTTATTGGAAATTTCGGCTACCCATATCCGTAATAATGTCAAAGAAGGTAAATCCATCCGGTTCCTGGTGCCGGATAAAGTAAAAGAAGAGATTGAAAAAAATGGTTATTATCGCTGAACAATCTTAACTGTTGTACATGATCACACTTCTCCGCTTCATCGCGCTTGCACTATTGCTTGCATTGCATACCCTGCACGCACAGGAACGCATCAACAAAAAATTACAACGCTCCATCGAGGAACTTGTAAAAGGATTTAAAGGACAAGTGGGCATCTATGTCAAAAACCTTAACACCGGTAGGGTTGCATATTACAATGCAGACACCATCTTTCCCACCGCCAGCATGATCAAGATCCCTATCATGATCGGCGTTATGGACAAAATACAAAAAGGAGAACTTTCCTACGACCAGGAACTGGTATACACGGATTCGCTCTTGTATGCCGGCGTTGACATCTTAGGTTCGTACAAGAACGGAGAAAAAACATCCATCGGGCGCGTAATGATGCTGATGCTGACCATGAGCGACAACACCGCCAGCCTGTGGTTGCAAAGCCTTGCCGGCACCGGCACGCGCATCAACGCCATTCTCGACTCCAATGGCTTTCAACATACACGCGTTAACTCGCGCACACCAGGGCGCGAGAACAACCGCACACAATATGGCTGGGGACAAACTACTCCGCGCGAAATGGTAGGGTTGATGGAAAAAATTTATAAAGGCCAAATGGTCTCCCCTGAAGCCTCGGGAAAAATGTTGCGATTGCTCGGCCGCAATTACTGGGACGGTGTTGCCATTTCACAGATCCCCCCGACCGTATTCGTGGCATCTAAGAACGGCGCGGTCAATCAATCAAGAAGCGAGACCCTGTTGGTGATGTCGCCACACGGGCCATACGCGTTCTCCATCATTACAAAAAATAATGAAGACCAGCGCTGGACACAAAACAATGAAGCCTGGGTGATGATCCGCAAATTATCGAGACTGTTATGGGAACATTTTGATGATCGCAAATCGCGATGGACACCGCCTACTCCTGTAGAAGGCACCAGCGGCGTGCTGTAAGACGAGAGCGGGTTTGGTGTTGTATTTATTTATGTTCCCAGATTAAAATCCCCTGCTTTTTGTATCTGCCGGCTTAGCCGACGTTGCCGCATTCATATAATCAATCACCAGGTTGCAAAAAGTACGCACGCCCAATTTAAATCCACTCTCGTCTATCGTAAAATCCGGCGTGTGATGCGGAAATGCTTCGTGCGGGTCCTTGCCTTTGCTCATTCCACCCAGAAAGAAAAAGATAGAAGGCACCTTCTCGGCAAAAAAGGAAAAGTCTTCCGCACCGGTAGATGCTTCGGTCTCTCTTACATTATCCTTGCCCGCCACTTTCTCAAATGTGGGCAGCATCTTTTGCACCAGCGCCGGATCATTAAAAGTTACCAGTGTTTTGTTGTCGATCGAAATTTCTGCCGTGGCGCCGGATGCTTCCGCAATATTGATGGCAGTCCGCCGGATGCGCGCATGAATATCCTGCTGCATGTCTTTATCCAATGTACGGATGGTGCCGGTCAACTCTACTTCCTCGGGTATGATGTTGGCACGCACGCCACCCTTGACCACGCAAACAGAAATGACCGCGGCATTTTTTGTGAGTTCGGTCTGACGGCTTACGACCTGTTGCAGACCATTGATAATTTGCGAAGCCACTGCCACCGGATCGATGCCCGTCCACGGAGTAGATCCATGCGTTCCCTTTCCTTTCACCTTAATGGTAAACCAATCAGACGCGGCCATGATGCCGCCACTGCGATATTTAATCTGCCCCACTTCTGTTTTTGAATTGATGTGCAGCCCGAACATTACGTCTACCTTCGGATTTTCCAACACACCTTCCTTCACCATCAGCGGTGCGCCGCCTTCTTCACCTTCGGGCGGACCTTCCTCGGCAGGTTGAAATACAAATTTTACAGTCCCTTTCAATTCATTCTTCATGCCAGCCAGTATTTCGGCAACACTCATCAATATGGCCACATGCGAATCGTGCCCGCAAGCATGCATTACGCCTACCTCTTGCCCATTGTAAGTGGATTTGACTTTTGAAGCAAAGGGAATATTTACCCGTTCTGTTATCGGAAGCGCATCCATATCTGCACGCAGGGCTATGCACGGACCAGGCTTGCCGCCACGCAGGATGCCTACCACACCAGTTTTTGCTACTCCTTCTTTTACCTCGATGCCCAATGACCGTAAATGATCAGCCACCAGTTTTGCGGTGCGCACTTCGTTGTTGCCCAACTCAGGATTCTGGTGCAAATCCCTTCTCCAGGAAATGGTCTTGCTTTCAATTTTGTCGGCGGCCGCGTCTATTCTATCCTGTACAGAACGTTGAGCGCTTGCCGTTATAGATATTATTAGCAATAAATAACACGCCAGGTTTTTTTTCATACAGCTATCTTGAGGAATAAATATAAAGAACAAAAAATAGAGAAGACTGCCCAACTCCAAAATACTTTGCGCATCTTTACAACAATCGCTAATTTGACGGTGATTGCCGCTCCGCAAAAACCCCATCCCGGCCGATGGTATTGCTAAGACATATTCCTTTTTTAAAAGCCGTGTTCGCGCACAGCATTTCCGCGTTTGGCGGCCCGCAGGGCCATATGGGGATGATGATGAAAACGTTTTGCGAGAACCGGCGGGACGTTACCAAGGAAGAGCTGCTGGAATACAATTCTTTCTGCCAATTATTGCCAGGCGCCTCCTCCACGCAGGTGCTCACCCTTATCGGGTATAAAAGGGGCGGGGTGCCGCTGGCCGTTCTTACCCTGCTTATCTGGATATTGCCGGCCTGCATACTGATGGGCATATTTTCCTTTTATGTTCAGAAAACCCAGACGCAGATCTTCACGTTCATTCCGCCCATGGCGGTAGGCTTCCTGCTGTTTGCGGCAATAAAGGGGCTAAGGATAGCAATTACCAATACCATCACCTATGCTATCATGACCGTTACCACCATTGCCACGTACCTGTTGTTTACAATGCCCTGGATTTTCCCGGTGCTGATTGTGCTGGGTGGGTTTGTGACCAACTTAAGCGATAAGCGCATTCCTGAAAAAGGCATGGCGCCCAAGAAAATAAAATGGTGGAACATCTGGTTGTTCGCCATCATTTTTATCGCGGCTGGTATTACGAGCGAAATGGCCAGGAAGAACAACTGGCCCAACCGGAGGCCTATTAACCTGTTCGAGAACACCTACCGCTTCGGCAGCCTGGTATTTGGCGGAGGACAGGTGCTGATACCGATCATGTACGAGCAATTCGTGGCGAGGCCGCAATCGCCCAAGCTTATACAGCGTAACCCCAATGTGATCAGTATCGATAAGGATGATTTTTACAATGGCGCGGGCATTATCCGGGCCATACCCGGACCTGTATTTTCAATCGCCTCGTTTGCGGGCGGGCTGGCCATGAAGGATATGGGCTGGCCTTACCAGGTATTGGGGTGCCTTATAGGCACCGTCGCCATTTTTTTGCCAAGCGCTCTATTGGTATTATTCTTCTTTCCCATTTGGCATAACCTTAAAAGATACGTGGTGGTATACCGCGCAATGGAAGGCATTAATGCCGTGGTGGTAGGCATAATGTTCGCGGCTAGCTTTTATATGATGAAAGACGTGTCGCTGATAGGCTTCGATACCATCAACTTTATGAACATCGGGGTAATCGCGGCCACTACTTTACTGCTATTGTTCACGCGGCTGGCTGCCCCGGTGATCGTATTGATTTGCTTACTGCTGGGATGGGTGTTCTAAAAAAATTGACCGGCCCGGGCGGACCGGCCATTTCATCAACTTATAATTACACCGATATTCAGGGCTTTGCGCTGGCGGTTGCCGGGGTAAACTTCACCACTTTATTCTTTACGGGCTTCAGTGTCTTAATATAAGTATAAATAGCAGACAGGTCCTCATCGGTCATGCCAGCATACATTGTCCAGGGCATGATGGTATTGAACTCTGTAGGCCCGCTCACCGTCTGGTGCGCCGCCGCACTGTCTCTATATACCCTGAACCGGTTTAGGAAGGCCTCCCTGGTCCAGTTGCCGATGCCTGTTTCCGGATCGGGTGAAATGTTTGATGAAATCAATGTGCCCCACGGCATATCGAACCTTCTGCCCCCGCCCATGAATTGTTCCATTACCAACGACCCCTTCTCAAACGGAGTATGGCAGTCGCCGCAAGACGCCGCGGTTGCCATGTATTTGCCATAAGCAACGCTATCCGATTTAGGCGGACGTGGAGCCAATTTGGCTTTAGCCGGAATGGTGTTTATAATAAAGTTCATCGGAAAATCCGACTCTGATTCCGGCACCTTGTTCTCAATGGCCGGCAAAGTGCGCAGGTAGGCAATTACGGCCTTGATGTCCTGCTCATCCAATAAACCGTAGTTGTGATGCGGCATCACGGGAAAAATGGGCTTTCCGTTTTTGCGCACGCCGGTAGTAATGGCGCGGAACAGTTCTCCATCGGTCCAATCCGTTAGGCCTGCAGGCGTAATGTTGGCTGAATAATACGTACCCGGAAAACCTGCTCTTTTATCGAAAATTTCTCCGCCCTTGCCCAGGGTGCCGTCAACGAGCGGGCCCGAAAATTTGCTCCAGTCGCGTGTGCTATGGCAATCCATGCACAGCATTACATTGTTTGCAAGATAACTGCCGCGCTGAATGGCGTCGGCTGTGGACGTCACCTTGATGTCAGGGGCTGGCCCCACATCAGGTAGTGCGAGTTTTACGTAGGCGGCTACTCCCACTACCGCTACCAGCACAACCAGCAGCAGGATGCCCAGCACTTTTAAAAGCTTCTTCATGTCAGTCGTTTTGGTTATAATAAATCAACAAGGCCGAACTTATGACAATTCCCGCTTTTGTGCAAGGGCCTATTCCGGGTATTTCGGTTAACCAAACCAGGTATACGTGGACAAGCCCCCAATACCCGTTTTTTTGATCTTAATTAATACCTGTTAGTAGATGGCTGCTACCCCAACCTGCCTGGGCGCAAGCGCAGTGGTGCGCTCATACCCTAATTCATCGATCGAAATCAGCCAAAGGCCGTTCCAAACCTCGGTGGGCGCAGTTTCCTTTACCTTTCGGAACCAGGCCGAAATCTCTGCATCGTTCATCCCCCTGAGCATCCAACGTGTATAATACATGTTCGATTCCGGGCTGATGTTGCGCACGATGCTCCTCTGTATGGCCGCGATCTCATCATCGGTATAATGTTGCCACAACACCGGGTTAATGGTTTTTTCTTCCTTGCTCATGTGCTGCAGGTTAAACGCAACAAATTCCTGGAAAGAAATATGAATACCATATCCTATCGCGGCCTTGTGCGTAGCGTCTGCATTTTTATACGCCCTTATCTGCAACAGCAGGTCATTCACCAGCTGCTCGTCCTTTTCGTGTTCAGCCTCCAGAGCTGCAACGGCTGCGGGCGAAGCTTCCTTCACAGCAGGAAATACGTGCGTATCCTCGTGCTGGCCGTGCTCGGCATACAATTCCAGTACGTGCTTCAGCTTACGCAATGTGGCCTTGCCTTCTTCTTCTTTTGAAAAATCGGTGTGCTGTATGGTCAGCGCCATATTGTACAGCATGGCGCGCAATCCTTTATGGACCTGGTTGAAAATATTAAACCTGTTCATGGCTGGTGTTTTTAATTAGTGCATAAAAAAGACTGCCCCGGGAGAAGTTTGTGACAACCCAAGGGCAATCCGTACTAAGAAAACCTGCCTGTATGAAAAATCAATAGAAATATTTAATATCGATAACAGTCGGTGTGCCGCCTACAGGTGTTATCGTGCTTTTTGCTGTTACGGGATATCCCGCCGCATCGTAAGTATATACATGCCCGGTGCTCTCCAGTAAAGTGCCATTACCATCTAACATTTCTTCCAGCAAAGGATTGTTAATGTGTATCGGCTGGTACAGTAGTATCTGGCTGAAATCTGATATTACCGCCAGCGGATTCTTTTTACCATCGTATTGCTGGTACATGTAAATGAACTCGGGCTCTACTTCGTCGGTAACCGGGTCTATTGTATAAGTAGCCACGCGCTGCACGTTGCCATTTCCGTAGTAACTGTACACAGCGCGGTAAGTGGGTTTGTATAGAATATTGCCATTACCCTGGGGAAATGCAGTGAACAGCGTGTTGCTCTTTATCCTGTTGTTTTCGTAAGTAAAAATATTCTCCGATATTTTTTGCCCGTCTTCGTAATTCTCTGTTCTGTCCAACACATTGTTGATGTAAACGTATTTTGATTTGTATCCTTCGTCGGATGCAAACTCGGTCACTTTCTTTTGTGCATTGTAGCTAAACGCAAAGTTCACGGTGTGGTCGGTAAATGCGGTGCTGATGGTTTTTAACGTGCCGTCGGCATTATACGTAAACGAAGCAGAGATGTTGCCATTTTGTTCGATGCGGGAGATCCTTTTGGTTTGTCCGCCAGGATCGCCAGGGTTGCCGGGTGATCTATCTTTTTTGCAACTAACGAACGCGATGCTGGCCACTGCCAGGAGAATGGTAAGTGTTTTGTTTGTTAAACGGAAATACATGGTGATTGTTTTAAGGATTAATGTTGATTGACAATGCAAACATACCGCGCTGCGCAGCCGAAGTCAATCGCACATCGATGTGGTTTGCGTTTCTTTCACAAATGAAAAGGAGAAGAAAACTTTTTTACACGATCTTGTTCTTGAAAGCTTTCGCCACTGCTTCGCTCTTGGAGTTGACGTGCAGCTTCTCGTAGATCTTTTTGATATGTGATCGCACGGTGTCGATGGCTATGAACATTTCTGTTGCGATCATTTTGTAAGAGTAGCCATTTACCAATAGTTGCAGCACTTGTTTTTCGCGCTCGGACAAATGATAGTCTTCGCCTTGCTGCGCATTCATATCAGAAAACATTTTCAATACCTGGGTGGCAATGGAAGAGGTCATGGGAGCGCCGCCGCTGTTGGCTTCGCTGATGTATTCTATTAGGCGTGCAGGAGGAGTTTTTTTAAGCAGGTAGCCATTGGCGCCGGACCGGATGGCCTCGAATACATTTTTATTATCGTCGAATACAGTAAGCATTAGCACCTTGGCATGCGTGTTTACTTTGCGCAGGCGCTTTAACCCTTCTATGCCATTGGTGCCGGGCATGTCGATGTCCATCAGTATTACATCGGGTTGATACGTTTGCACTTCCTCTTCTACGTTGTTGCAGTTTTTAAAAGAAGCAACTACTTCAAGGCCTTCGGAGCCGTTGAGCAACATGGTGAGCCCTTCGCGCAGTTGGGGATTGTCTTCGTATAACATCAGCTTTATCATGCCGGCTCTGTTTATTCTTTACAAATGTAGCGGGTTCGGGGCGCATGGGCAATCACACATTCATGTCAGTGGCGCATCCAGCCGCACCTTGGTACCAAGGCCGGGAATGGATTCAATGTTGAGTTGCCCTTTTATCGATTGCGCTCTTTTTTGCATATTGATAAGGCCATTTCCGCTATCGGCATTCTCTACATTAAACCCGATCCCATCATCCTTTATCAGCATGATCAGCCGCGACCCCTCCACCGAAACCTCTATCGAAGCATGGCGGCATTGGGAATATTTGGCGATGTTGTTGACCGCCTCTTTAAAGATCAGGAAAAAATCGCGGCGCGATTCCATGCCGAGCCGGAGGTCCTTTACTTTTTCATCTACGCGGAATGCCACTTCTATGTCCTTTGCTTCCAGCACACCGGTGGCAAATTCGCGCATGCGGGCAGTGATGCGCTGCATGCTGTCGTTCATAGGATTGATGCTCCATACGATATCGTCCATCGCCTCCATCATTCGGTTGCTGTTATCACTGATCTTGCTGATATATTCGCTGGTTTTGGCCGTGTCCTTGTTAACTTTCATCCTGGCCATTTCGCTTAGGATGTTGATGGTGCTTAGCGTAGAGCCCATATCGTCGTGAAGGTCCCGCGCTATGCGTCCTCTTACCTTTTCCATTTGCATCAGCTGCCGTACCCGCACGCGGTGTGCCAGGTAAATCAATGCGGCAACCGCCAGTATGCAGATCATAATAAACCACCCCTGTTGCCAGAAGGGCGGCCTGATATATATCTTGAGAGAAGTAATGTGCCGGGATTGGATGCCATCTGCATTTTCGCAGCGTACCTTAAAAGTGTAATTGCCGGGAGGCAGCAGGGTAAAATTGGCGACAGGGTAACGGTCCACGCGGGTCCAGTCATCGTCTATTCCTTCCATTTTAGTATAATACACCATTTTATCCTTTTGCAAAAAGCTAAGCGCCGCATACTCCACGGTAATAGAGTTCTGGTTATGGTTGAGCGTTATCTTGTCTAATTGTAAAATTGAATCCGGCGGCAGGTAGGTATTGAACAGTTTAAAATCGGTAATGCTAACGTCGGGCGGTGTGGACGAGGATAATATTTGCTGCGGGTTGAAGTAGACGAAATCATGCGGGTTGCTGAAGATCAGCCTTCCATCGCGCAGGCGGTAGCTTCGTCCGTCGTTGAACTGGTTACGTACAATGCCATCTTTCTGAGAAAAAAGGGTAAAGATGTTCTTCTTCATATTGTACCGGCACAAGCCGTTGATGAGGGCTATCCATAAATTGCCTTCGTCATCTTTCTCTATCGCGCTGACCGAATTGCCGGGCAAGCCATCTTCGGTAGTTATCTGGCGTATCTCACCCGTCCTGCGGTTTAACATATTCAATGCTGTTGCGCCTACAACCACCAAGCTATCGTTATAAAATAAAATATCGGTTATCATGTTCCGGTACAAGGCCCTGCCGGGTTCTGCCTTATCGTGATAGCTGGCAATGATGTTGCCGACGCCGTCCATTACCACCAACCCTTCCTGGTGCGTGCCGATCCAGATGAGTCCATCATGGTCCTGCTTTATTACGTATACATGGGAATTGAACGAGTGCACCAGCTCGAAGCCTTTCTGGAAATGTTTGCTGCCTTTATCAGCATCCCATTTTATCAAACGGCCATGCTGAGTACCAAACCAGATATTGCCCTGTTTGTCTTCTGTTATGGTTCTTATAGTGCGGGAATCGAAGACTGGCAAGCGTAAGTAATTCGTTTTTCCAGTCGCCGGATCGTGCACCACCAGGCGGCCCGCCTGGCATCCTATCCATATTTTTTTGCTCGATGAATGTTCGTGCACGCTCCAGATCATGTGATAATTTAAATCTGCCGGGCGCGTTGAGGGTATAATGCGATGCGCCTTTCGCCTGAACTGTTCATCGTACACAAATATCCCCTGGCCCCAGGTACCGGCAACAATATCGCCGGAGCTAAGCTGCGTAAACTCGGTAAGTGATTTTCTTTCCATGCCCGTAGTTCCGTCCGATTCGGTGAGACTGATGCTCGTAAATTTTTGCGCGGCCGGGTTGAATATATAAATGCCGCGGTCGGTGCCGAGCCAGATGTTTTGCTCCCTGTCTTCGTAGAAGCAATGTATTATGTCATAACGGATCCCGAAATCATCCGGATGTTCGTTGTATAAATAATTGAAGCGGCCGGCCGCTTCGTCGTACTCGGCAAGCATGTTCAATCCAAAAGCCCATATTTTATTATTACTGGCCTGCCGCAAGGTGTGCAGCTCAAAATATTTTTTCGCAACCGGGTCAAAGGTGACGGGTGAAATAAGCTTTCGCTGTTTGATATTGTAGAGGCTAAGCAATCCGGCATTCTGTTGCGCCAGCCAATTGCCCACCCACAACCGCGATTGCTTATCCATAAAAAAGCTGGTGACGGGGTAATTGATCTGTGGGTTTTCCAACACCGGATGGCGAATGGGATTGTTATGGTGATCGTAAAGTTTGCGGTGCTTGCGGTGATAGAGCAACAGGCCCCGGGCGCTGCCGATCCAATAATTGCCGTCGACAGGATCCTGTTGAAAAGTTACAAGGTGCGATTCCGCGGGGGCATCGATAATATTGGCATCCTTTACAAACGACTGCAGGTCCTGTTTATACACCAGGATGCCATAATCGTAAAGTGAGAGAAAAATATTGCCTTCGTTATCCTCCCATAACCGCATGTCCGAGCGTTCTATGGCCTGCCGCGGCGCATCGATCGGAATCTTTTTATATGAAAATGTGGCCGTATTAAAAATGCCGACTTCCCTGGTCATTCTTATCCAAAACCTGTTTTGCTTATCGAGCAGCATTTGCGAAACGGCTTCGGCGGGAAGAAAGTTGGTATCGGAGGGGTGTGGCCTGAAGGATATTACTTTTCGCCCATCGTAGCGCTGCAGTCCATTGGCGGTGCCGAGCCACATGAAGCCCTTTTTGTCCTGAAGAATACTGTATACATAATCAGACGCCAGCCCTTCCTTTACGGAGAGGCGTGTAAAAACATATTGTTTGTTCTGTGCAATAGCGGCGGAACAAAAAAACAGCAGGGCAATATGAAAAAGAGGGCGGAACAATCGGCAGGGTTCACTGCTCAAATATACAGGCAGTAACAGTTTTTTAATAGAGGGCCCTGCAAAACCACACAATTATGTGAGGGACCCGCATCGGGACCATGAACGGCAAAATGGTAAGAGAATATCAGGAAACATGAACTTGTTAGCATGAAAGGTGCGGTGAGTTATTTGCGTTTTACTATTTCCTGCGTTTCCCTGGCATTGCGGGGAGCATTGACGTCTATATCATTGTTGAAGAATAAAAAGATCTGGTTGCTCTTACGCTTCGCTTTAATAGTAGCAACCACCTTTTCCAGGAATTCCTTATTATATGGTGTTTTATACAATTCAGGCGTTCCGTGAAAACGATAATATACCAAAGGATTGTTCACAATAATATCATCGGGCAAGGTAGGATGGCTGATGCCGCAAAATGTAATATTATGCTTGCTTAGCTGTTTGTACACCTTGTCTATCCACCAGCTTTGGTGCCGGAATTCGATCACATTTGGAAAAGCAGGATCGAGGCAACTGATGATGTGCTCCATTTTTTCTTCTGAATACACCGTTCTTGGGTGTAGTTGAAAAAGGATGCATCCCAATTTTTGTTTCAATCCTTTGTTCACCGTATCATAAAACGAGTTCATGAGTTCGGTGGAGTCCACGAATTTTTTATAGTGTGTAATCGCCCGGGGCGCCTTTACCGCAAAGCGAAAATCATCCGGGCTCCGTTTGTGAAAGGTCTTTAGAAAAGCTACCTGCGGAAACCGGTAGAAAGTTACATTCAGCTCCACCGCATTGAATTGTTCGCAATAATACCCGAACCAATTTTTGGTGGCCATTCCTTCGGGATAAAAAATATTCCTCCAGTGCTTATAATGAAATCCTGAACACCCGATCCACCAATTGCGCATTGTTTTTTATGGAGCAGCCATGAAAATTGTGCCACGGTTAAGCAGACTGATAGTTAAAGGCGAATGGAGATAGTTAACGCATGTATCGAATATGCCTTTGCAATTCAGCATACCGCCGCTGGAACATTGCAAGGGTTTGCATTTCTGAATTCAGGAGACCGGGAATATTTTTAGGCTTTCCCGTAACAACATATTGCTTCAATGAATTGTCTCGGAAAAAATAGGCCTTGCCGCTCTTCAATTGATCGGCGTATACAGACAGGTACGGCACCTCGTATTGCTCCATGCATATCAACCTGCCTTTGTGTATGTAGTAGATCTCGGAATGTTCAATGGAATCGACCACGTACTGAATTTCGAAGATGG
Source organism: Chitinophagaceae bacterium (assembly GCA_035628135.1). GTDB lineage: Bacteria > Bacteroidota > Bacteroidia > Chitinophagales > Chitinophagaceae > DASPKM01. Next base: position 735,307 of record DASPKM010000010.1, read on the forward strand.
CCACTTTTCCATCTACCGTGGTGTAGTACCAGTTTTCACGAATGTCCTTATCGGGGTGCCAGGGCTTGACCAGTGAAAATTTTTGCTGCGACTTCAGCGACAGGCTGTCTATCCTTTGAATGATCAGGTCTATATCCGACCTCCAATCGGACTTGTACTGGGCTGCAAGCCCCGCAGCACAAAATACCAGCACGCAAACCAACAAACTTCTTATTGCTAACATAATAGCCTCCTCTTTTTCTCTGTTTTAAATGTAACCAATATTGCCGATTTTTTGGCAATGCTTATTTGAGCGGCTTACAGGCCTGCCTGCCTGCTTATTTCCAGCATGCGCTCGATAGGCCTGCGGGCCAGTATCCTTACGGCTTCGTCCATGATAATCTCCGGTTCTTCGTATTCCATGCACAGGTACAGCTTTTCCAAAGTATTGAGCTTCATGTGCGGGCAATCGTTACAAGCGCAACTGTTATTGGGCGGGGCGGCAATAAAGGTCTTATGCGGCGAGTTCTTTTGCATCTGGTGCAGGATGCCTGTTTCGGTGGCCACGATGTATTCGTTGGAGGCATCTTCCATGGTAAACTTCAGCAGTCCCGTGGTAGACCCGATAAAATCGGCCATATCCAACACCGGCTGTTCGCATTCGGGGTGGGCAATTACCCTGGCATTGGGATGCCGCACTTTGAGCTTAGTTATCTTTTCACGGCTGAAAATTTCGTGCACCATGCAGCTGCCGTTCCACAACACCATTGGCCGTCCTGTTTTCTTCACCAGGTAAGCGCCCAGGTTTTTATCAGGCGCGAAAATAATGGGTTGGTCCTTAGGCACACTTTCCACGATATAGGGCGCATTGCTGCTGGTGCAAATGATATCGCTCAGGGCCTTAATGCCCGCCGAACAGTTTATGTAGGAAATTACCAAGTGACCAGGATGTTTTTCTTTGAACATTTTGAACAAGGCGGGAGGAGCTGAATCGGAAAGGGAGCAACCCGCCCGCAGATCAGGAATCACTACTTTCTTGCCGGGGTTTAGGATCTTGGCTGTTTCCGCCATGAAGTGCACACCGGCAAACACGATCATATCAGCATTTGTTTTTTCTGCCTGCTGTGCAAGGCCAAGGCTGTCTCCGATATAATCCGCCACGTCCTGTATATCGGGTTCCTGGTAATAGTGCGCGAGTATGATTGCATTCTTTTCTTTTTTTAATCTTTCGATTTCATGGAACAGGTCTAAGGTAGGATCAATCGGCACATCCAGGAAACCTTGTTGCTCAAGATTATTTTTTGCAAGTGCAATGTTTATATCTGGCATAATATTTTTAATACTATATATTTTTATAAAACATTCTATTACTACTACGGCTGTGAATTTGGGTATAATTTATCCTCGCTAAATTTTGGTAAAGTTAAGAGTAGATGATGTTCACACGAATCCCCCATTGTTTTCACACAAACAATCCGCCATGCTTTTGCATTTCCTTCAATTATTCACCTAGGGGTATAACCTTGTTCACAGGAAAACTTTTTTAAGAGCGGCTGCATAGCCGGTGTTAACGGAACGAAGACAACCGGCCGTTTGCTAACACTAACAGTTATTAGTTTGGCGGGCTGTTCATTTTTATCGCAAATTTTCCCCGGTTTGGGGAAAGACGGTACTGGCCTTATCCACAGAAAATCCTTTTACCAACAGCCCTGTTGTTAAAAGAAAAATTTGGAAAGAAGCCGCTGCCGTTTTGAAATAAAAAATTCACTTTTCTTTTTGCCGCTCATCCGGCTTCCCACAGCGTAAAGCCGCTCTGGGCCTTGATTATAAGCGCTTTTCCACAATTTGTTGATAACCGATATAACACCTATTTTTGCCGCCTGCTTAAAAACAGGTTCAAAAACTATGTCTATTATTCAGCGGATCCGCGACCGGGCGGCCTGGTTGATCTTTGGTGCGATTGCCCTTGCAATGATCGGGTTTATTGTGACTGACGCCTTCCAAGGCGGCGGCGGCGGATGGTTCAATTCCCAGCCCACCACCATCGGTAAAGTAAATGGGAAGAAAATAGAGTATGCCCTCTTTCAAAAGCGCCTTGAAGCCATTGAACAAAACTCTCCCGGCATGGACGACAGGACCAGGGAGAGCGTTCAGAATGATTTGTGGAATCAAATGGTGGATCAGGCGCTGCTGAAAGGTCTTTTCGACGACCTGGGATTGTATATAACAGATAAAGAGGTGAGCTATATGTTATATGACAATCCTCACCCCCAGCTTCGCCAGCAATTGACCAACCCGGAGACCGGGCAGTTCGACGTTAATGACGCCTACCAACGCGTAGAGAACTTTAAAAAGCAGCGCCCCCAACAATACCAGGAGTTCATAGAAGGAGTTGTATATATGCGCCAGCGCGAAAAATACCTTTCGTTGCTGACCAATACCGTATACATTCCCAAATGGATGGCTGAAAAATCAAATGCCGATGCCAGCCAGCTCGCCAACGTATCTTATGTGTTAGTACCTTATTCCAGTATTGCAGACAGCACCGTAAAGGTTTCGGACGAAGATGTAAAGGCATTCATGGACAAACATCCCGAGCAGTTCAAGCAGGAAGAGTCACGCGATATCGCGTATGTGGCGTTCGACGCAGGCGCCAGCCCCAAAGACACAGCTGCTATTCGCCAAACTTTGCTGAACGTAAAACACGAGTTCGATACCACCACCGACCATGTGGCATTTTTGGCCAAGAATGGTTCGGAGACCAATTTCTCAAACAATTTCGTTACCGATTATCAATTACAGGTGCCCTTTAAAGATTCCATTACGGCCCTGCCCGAAGGAGCCGTATTTGGCCCATACGAAGATGCGGGCACGCTTGTATTGGCAAAAATGATCGAGAAGCGTACAATGCCGGATTCTGTAAAGGTTCGCCATATTCTTATTTCCAATCAAACCAGGCCCGACAGCACTGCCAAAACGCGCATCGACAGCGTGCAAAGAGTGCTGGAAGCCGGAAGCGATTTTAAAACCGTTGCAACCACTGTAAGCGAAGACCCAAGCGTGAAGGAAAATGGAGGGGAGTACTGGCTGCATTCACTTACGTACAGCAACTGGGAACCGGCCTTTGCAGAAGCAGGGTTTTTCGGAAAAAAGGGCGATAAAAAAATAGTCAAAACTTCGTATGGGTACCACTACATGGAGATATTGGATCCCATTAAGATAGGCCCTGCTTACAAAGTAGCATACTTAAGAAAAGGGGTGGTGCCGAGCACGGAAACCACTAACGCTGCATCAGGCCTCGCCAGCCAGTTTTCCGGTCAGAGCCGCAATGCCAAGGCATTCGACGAGAATGTGGCTAAATTCAAATTAAATAAAATTCTTTCAAGCGATATCACACCCGCTGCTATAGGAATTCCCAATCTCGGTTATAGCCGCCAGTTAGTACGCTGGATATATGATGCCGAGTTGGGCGATGTGTCCGAGCCTATTGTCGTTGATGAACGTTACATCGTGGCCATCGTAACCGGCATTAATAAAGAAGGCACCATGTCGGTACAAAAAGCCCGCCCCATGGTGGAAGTCTTGATCCGCAATGAGAAAAAAGCCGCGCAGCTTTCCCAGCGGATCGGCAAGCCCGCCAACCTCCAGGCTGTGTCCGCTGCCACCGGCCAACCCGTTCAGCGGGCAGACAGCATTAGCTTTGGAGCAGCCTTTATACCCAGTGTGGGCCAGGAATTAAAAGTGATCGGCGCCGCCTTTAACAGGGCCTGGCTTAACAAGGTAAGCGAGCCCATTGCCGGCAACGGAGGCGTGTATGTAATACAAACTGAAAGCATTTTTGCAAGGCCCAATCCTGGTGCGGATATAGAACAACAACGGACGCTTGCTGCCGACAACATCCGCCGCCGGCTGGCAGAGCTCGTGTTCATTGCCCTTCGGGATGCGGCCGACATAACGGACAACCGGCGTAAGTTTTTATAATAATTCATTGTAACTCATAGCATACAAGGCGCGGGTATATTCCCGCGCCTTGTGCTTTTAAATGTTAGGCATACCCTTGCTATCTTTGCAGTATGAGCGATGTTATAGTAAATAAAGTGGCGGAAAGCGGGTTAATTACGCTGGACCTCGAGCAATACTACCCCAAGGGAGAAATTGTGGTGTTTGACCTGAAGGACTATTTGTTCATGGGCCTTATACTGAAAGAAAAAGATTTCAGGGCGGCATTACAGCAGTTAGACTGGACGCAGTTCCAGGATAAGAACGTGGCCGTAACGTGCACGGTAGATGCCGTAATTCCGGTATGGGCTTACATGCTGGTAGCGGCTTACCTGCAACCGGTTGCCAGGGAAATTGTATTTGGCAATGCCGAGGACTTGCGCAAGCAGGTTTTATTGAGGAACATCAGTAAAATTGAAGCGACAGAGTTTGCCGATAAACGCGTGGTGGTAAAGGGCTGCGGTGAATTACCTATTGGTGAATATGCTTACATGGAAGTAACGCAAAAGCTTAGGCCGGTAGCGAAAAGCATAATGTACGGCGAACCTTGCAGCACTGTACCGATCTTTAAGAAAAAATAACGGTGAGGCGTAAACGCAACCATGCCGGCAGTTCTAAAGGTTAGTCTGATTGTACCCGGAGTTGAACAATCACCCGAACAAGCCTCTCATAAATTGGCGCCAACTTTTTCCAGCAGTGCCTTGGTCTTCCTTATTCCTTCTTGTTCGCTGAATTTCTCACCCTCGTACTCAATCCCAATGTAACCGCGGAAGCCTGCATCTTTTACAATTTTCAGCATGCGCACGTAATCGGTCTCGATGCAATTGCCCTGTTCGTCGAAGTTGTGCGATTTGGCGCTGACGCCCTTCGCGAAAGGCATCATTTCGTACACGCCTTTGTAGCGGTCGTATTCTTCTACACAATTACCATCGTACAACCCTCTTCCATCGCGCCGTATGCAAAAGTTACCGAAGTCGGGCAGCGTGCCCACGTTGGATTTGTTTACCTGTTTCATTACGGTGCTTAGCCATTGTCCATCGGAACTATAGCTGCCGTGATTTTCTACAATGACGTTGATGTTTTCCTTTGCGGCGAACTCGCCTAGGCGGCCCAACCCATCGATGGCTGCTTTCTGCACGTCATCGCGGCTGCCCTCGCCATAAGCATTTACGCGGATGGTGGCACAACCAAGGTGCTTTGCGGCGCCGACCCATTTGTAATGGTTTTCTACGGCCTGTAATCTTTTCTTATCATCCAGCTCACCTAAATTTCCTTCGCCATCAATCATAATCAGATGGTTCTTTATATTGTTGTCGGTGCAACGCTTCAGCAATTCGTTGAGGTATTGCGTGTCTTCGGCCTTGTCTTTAAAAAACTGGTTTACGTATTCCACCACGCCAATGCCGTAATCATTGCGGGCAGCGGCGGGAAAGTCGAGGTTGTCGAGCTTTTTATCGAAAATCGTTTTGTGCAGCGACCATTGCGCCAGGGATATCTCGAAAAAAAGTGCACCCGGTGTTTTTGCCGTTGCCGTAGTATCGGATTTGGTATCGTTTTTTGATGCTGAGTTATTGCAGGCGCTTAATCCGGCGGCAAGAACCCCAAAGCCGGCGAAGCCGAGTTGCTGCAAGAATTTGCGGCGGTCTGTTGGCATAGTTGGAATATTTACCCCTGAATTTAAGCGATTTATTTTACGTCTTTGCCCCCAAACTTATTCGGGCCGAGGCGGTAATCAACTTAAACGAGTACTCCCTGCATGCTTTAATTGCATAGGTAAAACGAGTAGCAAAAGAAAGGAAAGATGTACAGTGAGTCGCCCGGGCTGTCATTCAGATATTATTGCCGCGTCAACTACCGCGCATCAGCAGTCCGCACGAACCTGCTGCTATATGCAACGGAGCGTGCGCCACCGGGCCAGGAGCCGAAATTCCGGTAACCGACGGGACTATGCGGATTGAATCCCCCGTATTGCATGTTGTGCTCATAATAACCGCCGCCCCTGAACCCAAAGCCCGAGGTTTCGGTGCTGCCCTTAGGCCAGTCTGCATTATTGGCCAGTCCATAAGGCGCCAGCATGCCATCGCCATGCGTGCCTTTAAATTGGCGGCCGGTTGAATCGCCAATGGTAACGCATCGTTCCCATAAGCTTCCAGCCAGGTCCATCACCCAATAATAAGAGGCCCCGAATTGGTCGCGGTTGTTATCGTTCAATGAAGATTCCCGGAGATTATTTAAAAAGATCAATTCATTATTGGTATGCACCAGGCGTTGCAGGTTCTTTTTGGTGGCGGTGTTCCAGGGATATTCGTGCGCGATGGGCGGACGCGTGCCCCTGCAGGCCTTCTCAAATTCAAGTTCCGTCATTGGCCGCAGCGCGGCCCAGTCTGCAAAGGCACATGCATCGTCCCAGCTTACATAATTGCAGGGACGTTGCGGCGAGCCGGCAACATAACGGCCATTTTCAAATTTGATGGAGCCGCGGTTTTCATAATACAGCTTACCGCCGAAGTTGGCGCGGCTGTCGGATGCGCTAGCGGAAATACAATTCAGGAACTCGGCATACTGGCCCTGCTGCAACTCGTATTTCATAATATAAAATGCCTGGAAGCCTTTGGGAAAATCGGCCGGTACCGGGCCGCGGCGGTCGCCGTGATAGATAGGAACCTCTGCGTGGTAATATAAATTTCCGGAAACTGTGCCTACCGGGATCTCTATTTTTTCGGAGGCAATTTTATACAACCCGCCAGGACGCCCATTGCCATCGGATGCAAACAGGCTGTAATTCCTGTACGCGGCAGTATCCGGATCGCCTAACGTAAACGCACCAGCGGGAATATGCACCATTTCAATAGCATGCACTGAAATGAGCCTGTTGTTCGGTGCAAAATTGCGGTCGGATAATATTGCTGTGTCCAGGGCCAACTGTATGGTCCAGCTGATATTGCCACGGTAAGGAGATGATGCATACAAATACAAACCATTTCTGTCGGCCGGCACATCAAACACAGGGGCGGGACTCCCCGGAACATGATTGACCAGCATCTCATGATTGCCGGCAAGCACTTTCGCATGGCGATAACCCGCCACACCGTATGAAGGAGATTGATATTTGATGAATATCCAGGCCGCATCGAAGTTGCGGCTGTTGTTCCAGGAGTTGTTCCACGAAACAGTGAACTTGACGCCATATTCCCCGGCGCGCGGATCGCGCAGCCACTCGATTCCGGTAACTGAAATATCAGAAGCAATAACCACACTGGATAATTGCAACAGCAATAGCAACAAAAATGTACGGCAAAGCATAGCAGTAAAATATATTTTAAATTAAGTGCTCCTCCTATTTGTAGATTAACCGCTCATCAAAATAGCAATTAAAACCATCCACGTCTTTTAAAGATCCAGAGCATCAGCAAGGGGATCAGCAGCATTACGCCAACTGCTGTGTAAAATCCCCATTGGTTGTGCGCGGTAGGAATTACATCGAAGTTCATTCCGAATATGCCACCGATAACCGTGGCGGGCGCCAGCAGGCAGGTAACGATGGCCATTACCTTCATTACCTCGTTTGTTTTGAGGTTTACATTGCTCAGGTAAAGGTCCTGCAGGTTCAGCATCATATCGCGGTAGTTTTCGCTGAGGTCGTTGGCCTGCAAAATGTGGTCGTATATATCCTTGAAATATTTGGTGGTGCGGTCATCCAGCAACTCGCTTTCGCTGCGCAAAAAACCATTTACCAGGTCACGAACGGGACCAATATTGCGCTTGAGCACTATCAATTCTTTCCGCAGTTGGTTGATGCGCGCCAGGCTTCGTTTATTACTGTTGCGAATGATCTCGTCTTCTATGTTCTCGATACGGTCGCCCAGCTTTTCCATTACCAGGTAATAGTTGTCGACGATCATGTCGATCATTACATAACACAAAAAATCGGCGGTTCGCTGGCGCACCTTGCTGGTAGTCATGCGCAGCTTCTCGCGCAGCGGGTTAAACACGTCGCGGGCGGGGTCTTCCTGGAAGCTGATCACGAAGTTGGAACCCAGCACAATGCTGATCTGCTCCTGCTCTACCGTACTGTCTTTTTCATTAAAGTACAGCATGTTCAGCAGGCAATACAATATTCCTTCGATGTCATCCATCTTCGGGCGCTGATCGATGCTTAAAATGTCTTCTACTATCAACTGGTGAATGCCGAACCGCGCCGCCACCTGCTCCACTTCGGCCTTACGCAAGCCATCGATATTGATCCAATATATAAATTCCTTGCTTTCAGAAAAATGCAGGCATTCCGTAACGCTGTTGAACTGGTGCTCCTTTAAGGAGGCCTCGTTGTACGCAAATACGGAAACGCGCACGTCCTTGGCGTCTTCCCTTTGAGCAGGAGTAACAGGATTTACGCCGAGTATCTCACGGGTGCGCTGCGTATTAAATACGGGCAATAAAAGACTGAGGTATTTTGAAGGCCGCATACAGTGAACTTCTTCCTACGGGGAAAGATAGGAAAAAGACGCAATAGCAATGCCTGCCATCGGAAGCGTTATTGTTTCGCCGGGAGGGAATTGTAAAAAGCCACCAGCGCAATGAGGTCCGCATCGTTTTTCCACGACGGCTTTTCGTTCCTGATATACTCGTCCAGTTCCTTTGCGTGCGATTTAAAAACATCCCTGATATCGCCAATGGAACTCACTTTGTGCATACGGTCGCCCATCAGCACATAATATTTTTTTTGCGCTTTGATTCTTTCCGAAGGAGGGCCGGTATAACTCCATACCTCTTCCCTTTCTTTTTTCTGGAATTTGAGCAAGCTGGCGGTTCCCTGTGTCATTATCTCCAGCCATCCGGGCTCCTTAAGATCAGTTTGCTTTGGCAATGCGGATGTATGGATGAAGCTGAACATCGCATCCTTGACCGAGTCCATCAATATCAGCCGCTCTATGCTGGTATTGCAGAGCATCTGCTTGCCTTCTTCGGTCAGGAAATGTACTTTGTTAGTTGTAAGGTCGAGCCTTATTCCGTGGCCCCGGTACGATTTGCCGTCGCGCATGGTGATGATGCCCTTCATCCACGTCTCGCTGAAAAACGGCGTACCGTCTACCGAGCGATTATTAGCATTATTGATAAGGATTGGCTCACTACCCACAATGTTATAAAACGAATTAAGCGCCTGGTATGCGCCGCGGGCGTTATTAATGGCGTTGAGCTGACCAAAACCCAATGAGGGGGCCAGCAGCAGGATTAGAAAGTAAAACGGTTTCATACTACCAGTATAAGAAAAATTTGTACAGTAATTGCTTATACAAGTGCTGAAACCGCGTGCCACCAGCCCGAAACAGGAAAATTCAGGCCTGAGGCGGACACTATTTTTTAGCAAGCGTGTTATAATAATCCACCAGCCGGGTCATGTCGTTCTCCGACCTGCCCTTTAATGAATTTTGCTTGATGTAATTGGTGAGCTCATTATACCATTTACCACTAAGCAGGTCAGTTATATCCCTCAGGCTTTTTACCCGAAGCAGGGCGTTGTTCAAAAACAGGTAATATCTTTTTTCATCAGTCACGCTAAGCTCTGTAACCGCTGAACCGTATCCTTTGGTCTCCTTTACATCTTTTTTGATTTGCTTGTACACGCGCACCGATCCTTCATTCAATTCCTGGAGCCAGGCCGACCCCATGTCATTAAACTTGAACGATGTGCTGTGAACGAATTTCATCGGGCGTCCGGCTTCATCGGATACAATTACTTCCTTAATGGGCGTAAGCGCCACCATTTCGGTGCCGGTCGCATCCCTGTAATGCAGCTTGCCTTCCAGGAGGTTCAGCTTTACATCTTCATCTTTATGTGTTTCTCCATCGGCGGTAATGATGGTGGCCTTTGCCCAATCGTTGCGCAGGTAAGGCGTGCCATCGGTAAGCCTTTGAACTTGCTGGTTTTGGGTGATGGGCTCACCGCTAACATTTTGAAGGAAGGTGCCGCCGCGCCTGATCATCTGGCTAGTGGCCAATTGGGTAATGCAAAGGCAAAGCAATGCTATCAGAAGTGTTCTCATATATGTAGAAGTTTATGTTTTGGCCAGGCCCATAAAAGGGCTTATCGCAATTTACAATTTGCCCCCGGTTATACCAATCATAACTTTTCATAAAGCACCCTTAATTTTTCCCGGGTCATCACCTTCTCCCAATCCTTTCCCAGGGCGTTTTCCCATAGGGGTTTCATGCCCATCGACACATTGATCATGGTATCGAATTGCTCATCGGTCAATCCCTTGCAAATGCCCTGCGGAATGTCAACCTTATTCTTTTCAACCATGCGTTTGAACTCGGCCACGCCTTCGGGATAATATTCTTCAATGTGGTTCATAACTATACAGTTGCCTATGCCGTGCTTGGTGCCCAACAGGTAACTTAGTCCATAGCTGACCGCGTGCGCCACGCCCACCTGCGAATAAGCGATGCTCATGCCCCCGGCATAAGAGGCCATCATCAGCTTGTCGTCGCTTTCTTCGTCCCAGGTATCTTTTTCAAGAAATACCTCCCTGCAAAGCTCAAGTGCTTTTTCGCCATAGCTTTTGCTGAACTCGTTGAGGTAGGTGCCCTGCAGGCTTTCAATGCAATGAATATAGCAATCCATTCCCGTGTAGAACCGCTGGTTCACGGGAGCGTTGGCGGTGAGCTGGGGGTCCAGCACTATCTGGTCGAAGGGAGTAAAGTCTGAGTTCATGCCCAACTTGCGGGTAGGACCGGTAAGCACCGTAGTACGACTAACTTCCGCTCCTGTGCCACTAAGGGTGGGGATGCCTGCTTTATATACACCGGGATATTTTACGAGGTCCCAACCCTGGTAATCGGCCGATGACCCGGGATTGTTCATCATTAAAGAAACAGCCTTTGCCAGGTCGAGCGTGGAACCGCCGCCGATTCCGATAATGCCGCTGACAGTCCCAAATTCCTGTTTGAGTTGATTGGCCAGCGCGTCTACATAGGTGGTCTTGGGCTCATACGTAACATCGGCGAAAATGATCTTGTCGTTACCCTGCACCGGCACGCGATCGACCAATGGCTTACCCTGGAAAAAATGATCCACCAAAAAGATCATGGGCGCGCTTTTTTTGCGGTTGGGTTCCAGAATTTCTGCCAATTGGTTAAAGCTGCCGCGGCCATATACCACGTAACCGATCATTTTAAAGTTCCTGAACTTGATCATCGGGATGGAAATTTTGGCGAAGGTAATCGCTTTCCACAGAGATTTTATGCGCGCGTTATCCTTGTGCAATTTGAAAAAGATTCAGCATATTGCCTGCCTAAACCCCTTTACAATGGCTGACAGGTTTGAATCGTCGATCAGTTTGGAAGGACTTACTACGCAACAGTTCCTGAACCTGGCGGCCCATGCTTTTAATGAGCTGGAGTGGCCTTATGCTTTTACCGGGGAAGATAGTATTGCAGCCCAAACCGGGGCCAGCGGAAGCTCCTGGGGCGAAGAGGTCTCTGTAACTGTTGCCGGAGATACCGCCACTGTTGTCAGCAAGTGCACACAAAAACAACTGATCGATTGGGGCAAGAACAAAACAAACGTAACGCTGCTTGGCGCGGCCATTGCCGCGAACAGAACACGGCTCATGCCTGAACAACTCGATGAAGTACCACCTAACCCTCATACCGGGGCAGCGGAAGCAAACGCTTTTAAAGAGCGGTACGAGTCAGGCACACTTACGGCTACGGATAAGCTGGCGATCGGCTTCGGGGGTTACTATGTTACGTATACGCTCATTGGCATCAATGTGCTGGTGTTTATCATCATGATAGCAAGCGGCGTGCATATCATGAACCCAAGCGGCGAAGACATCCTTGACTGGGGAGGCAATATGCGCCAGTATACAGCATCCGGCGAATGGTGGAGGCTTATAACCAGCACCTTTATTCATATCGGTGTGCTGCACCTGGCTATGAATATGTATGCCTTGTATAGCCTCGGCTTGTACCTGGAGCCGGTTATGGGAAGGTGGAAGTTCCTGGCCGCTTACCTGGCAACTGGCGTACTGGCCAGTACAACCAGCTTGTGGTGGAGCGGCGAAAGAGTAAGCGCCGGCGCATCGGGTGCAATATTCGGCATTGCGGGCGTGTGGCTGGCCTTGCTGCTGACCAATTATGTAGGCCGAAAAGTGCGGCAGGCAATGTTGCAAAGCATGATGATCTATGTTGCTTTCAATTTAATATACGGCCTGAAAGGCAACATCGATAACTCGGCGCACATCGGTGGACTTGTAAGCGGCCTTGTATTCGGAGGACTGTTTTTTGTGATGCAAAAAAAGCAGTTGCAGGTAAAGTTGTTTCCCGCCATTGTGCTGGCGGCAGCCGCCATCATCAGCGTTGCAGTATTGAACAATTTTAAAGATGATAGCTTCATGTTTTCCCAAGCCTGGGATAAAGTGGCCGCGTTAGATGAAAAAGCATTACAGCCCCTGAGCCAGGACGGCCTTTCGAAGGAAGACCTTATAAAAAAAGTAGAAACGGTTACCATTCCCACGTGCAGGGAAATGCAGGACGTGATGGAAAGAACGCGTTCTTATAAATTGGGCGGGAAGGCGAAAGTTCAAAGGGACCTGTTGCATCAATACGTTGATGTTCGTGCGTCGATGATGCAGGCCTGGCTTGAAATGGAGAAGGCAGCAACTATGGATACCGTAAGGATGCACGACCTTTCTCAAAAAATGCAATCAATTGTTATGAAATTAAAAGCATCGCAGACCCAATAGTTTGTTATAGCAGGCGCTTTGCCCGTTCGAGGTCTTCGGGCGTATCTATTTCAACACCCATGTAATCTGTAATTACCATGCGCAGGGGAATGCCATTTTCAAGGTAGCGCAGGCATTCTATTTTTTCCGCATCTTCCAGCGGGCTTACGGGCCAGGTAGTGAAATTCAACAGCGCTTCTTTACGAAAAGCATATACGCCGATGTGTTCGTAATAGGTGATCGGGATGCTTTTATTGCGCGGGTACGGGATTATGCTCCGGCTGAAAAATAAGGCGTTGTTGTTTTTATCCACAGCCACCTTTACATAATTAGGATCTTCTATGAACTGTTGTTCCTTCAATTCCTGCATAAGTGAGCCAACTTGTACAGTAGCGTCGCCAAACTGCAGCAATAATTTTTGCAAAGGTTCTTTTTTTACAAATGGTGTATCGCCCTGTACGTTTACTATAATATCTGCATCCATGTCACGCGCGGCTTCCGCAATGCGGTCGCTGCCGCTTTCGTGTTCCTGTTTGCTCATCACGGCCTTGCCGCCGTTGCCGGTGATCTCTTTAAAAATGATATCGCTGTCGGTAACCACCACTACTTCATCGAAGAGGCCCGTGGCCAAGGTGGATTCATACGTTCGCAGTATTACAGATTTACCGCCAAGACTGGCCATGAGCTTGCCTTTGAAACGGGTGGCGGCATAACGGGCGGGGATCAGCGCAACTGCACGGTTGTTCATGCAAAGCTTTTGGGCGAAGGTACGCGTTAAATATTATGGGGTGTGAGTTGTGGTCCATGCCAGGACATCATAATTTGTAACCCGTACATTACCTCATATAATGCTCTCTCAGCAACCGACAAAGGTTCAGCACGCCGCCCTTGCCCATGCTTTCGCCATTATTGCCCACCACGAGTATCCCGATATTTTTTTCGGGGATCAATTCCACGTGGGTCATGAACAATTGCGATTCACCGGTATGAAACGAAATGCGGTCATTGCCGATGGAGGCATTCTGCCATCCTAAGGAATAATCTGGAATGCCGAAATGCAGGAGGTCGAAAGTTTTTTTGTTGAGATAGGCTTTTTCGCCGCGCAACCCGCGCAGGTGTTCCTGCAAAAAGCGGGCATAATCGGCGATAGTGATGTTTACATCGATGGCAGGGATGATAGGCGGATACACCTTTACCCAGGTATCCGGAGGCTCGGGCGATAAAGGTCCATATCTCGACCAATGCCCCCATGGTTGTTGCTCTGAAAGTTTGTTGGGCCAACCTGTTTTGGCCGAAATGCCAAGCGGGGTATTGATGTATTCATCCAGCATTTTTTCCCACGGCATGCCGCTCACCTTTTCGAGCATGGCGGCGGCCACACCATAACCCACAACTGAAATCACCATCCTGTTCTTGCGGGCGGTATCGAGGCCCGGGCGCTGCAATAACCAGAACGAAAAATCGCGGCGCTGGCTAATGATATCATTGGGAAAGAAAGGTACATATGCAAAATCGTTGATGTTGTTGTAAGGCGCCAGTCCCGATTGGTTCGATAACAGGTCTTTTAACGCCACTTCCCGGAATTCGGCCTGCAATTTGTTTTTGTTTTGCGGAAAGAGTTGGGTGTAGGTGGTGGTCCATTTTATTTTTCCTGATTCTACCAGCTTAGCCGCTATCCACGAAGTGAATGCGAATGTATTGGTGCCGATGTAAAAACGGTCGTCTATCCGCACACTGTCGCGGGTGCGGTATTTTCTAAAGCCCGCCACGCCCTGATCGATGATCTTATCGGACGTAAAGACAACATAGCCTATGCAGGGAATGCCCCGTACGCGGCGGATGGAGTCGGCGACCTTTACCATGGATTGGCCGAACGACGAAGCGGCTACGGTCAGTAACAGCAAAACGAGCAGGATGCGCATATATCAGTTTTCGGGTTTGGGCGATGATTCGCTGAACTTGCTGCCGGCCGGCGCGCGGTATTGCTGGAAGGGAATTTTAAGCAGATTGCTCATGCTGTTGTGCTCCGATTCCAGCGGGTGCGTGTCGATGCCGTACTGCAAGGTGTTTATGTCTTTTACATAGGCAAAGGTTCCAAATAACCGGTCCCAGATAGAAAAAATGTTCCCATAATTGGTATCTGTGAGCGGTTGCGTATTGTGATGATGCACTTTGTGCATATTGGGTGAAACGATGAACCAGCTAAGCATAGTATCCAGCCGGCGCGGGAAGCGGATATTGGCGTGGTTGAACTGGGAAAAGGCCGCCGAAAGCGATTGGTATAAAAACACCATCCATAAAGGAGCGCCGGTAACCACAACCGCCAGCAGCGTAAAGGCCGCGCGGAATACGCTTTCGCCGGGATGGTGCCGGTTGGCCGTGGTAGTGTCTACCCAGGTATCGGTATGATGTACCAGATGAAACTTCCACATCCATTTTACCTGGTGCTGTATATAATGGATCCAGTATGCGCTGATGAGGTCCATAATCATTAGTCCCAGCAGGATGAACAACCAGAGTGGGAGCTTAACAAGGTATAATAACCCAAACTGTTGGTCAACAGCCCAGGCGCTGGCCTTTACTATCAGGAAAGCAAATGCGAAATTGACCACTACGGTAGTAAAAGTGAAGAACAGGTTGAGGCCTGCATGCCTCCATTTTCTATACCGCAGGTTAAACAGGGGAACAATGCCTTCCAGGATCCAGAACAATACCAGCCCTCCGGCAAGGACAAGCGAGCGGGTAAGCGGAGAAATAGTATCAAAAAATTCAACTATCGCATTCATGGCAGGGGCGCCTTTCGATTATCAAGTTACAAAACAATCGGGGATTATATATAGCACAGATTGATAAGGATTAAAGGATTACGCAGATTTACGGCTTGATATCCGGTTGGTCAGGCTATAATAACCTGGGTTGCCGGTATTATGAGGCCAGTCCCAGGAATCGGATACTTCATAGTCTCAAAACATGCGATTTATCGGGATACGGAATTTCATATTTATCGGCCACGTGGGGTATACACCTGTGGTAGGATTGTAATCAGTACTCCTTATAATCAATGCTATTTATAGACCGTATGGACAAACGCCCGGTTGCATTTACCTTACCCGGGCGGAGCGTCGGGCATTTTTTTTGACCAGTACCCGCAATGTATGCACCTGTAAAAAACCTGTTCGGATTGCGTGCTGCCCATGAATAATTGCGATACCAGCGCATCGAAAAAGTTTTTAGACGAACGCACTTTCTTCAGCCGCTGCAGCGAATACTGCCCGCATTTGGGACAGGGAATAGTGGAAAGGTACTCGGCTTCAATCCTGTCCAACGCGGCACTAGCCCGGGCCTCATCCTCCTCCTTGACCATAAGCTTTATTCCCCCGATGGCGGGACTCAACAATGGATCTACCCTAACCGTGTTCTCATCTTTTAAATGGCAATCGAAACCTTCTTCCTGCAGCCGGGAAAGTAAAATATTGGCGTAGATATAATTATCCGAAGTGCGGATTTGAACGTAGGCCATAGTGGTTGGCCGGCGGGCACCGGGTTTGTTATGCGTTCAGCATCAGCGGCATTACCAGCATCAGCAATTCCTCGTTTTCATCCTGCTCTACCGGTTTAATAATGCCGGCCTTGGTAGAAGTGGATAGCTCCATTCTTACCTCATCGCTGTCGGTGGCCGTGAGCATTTCAGTAAGAAAGCGCGCATTGAAGGCTATCTGCAGGTCTTCCCCATCGTACTGGCATTTCATACGCTCAGTGCCTTCGAAGCTGAAGTCTACATCTTGTGCCGCCAGTTGCAGCTCGCTGCCGCTGATGTTCAGCACTACCTGGTTGGTGCTCTTGTTGCTGAATACGCTCACGCGGCGCAAGGCGCTCTGAAAATCGCTGCGCGTTACAGTGAGCTTATAGGGATTATCTCCGGGGATCACTACCTTATAATCAGGAAAACGCGCGTCGATGAGGCGGCAGCTCATTTGCGTTGTGCCATGGATAACAAATAAATGGTTGTTGTTGTAGTTCACGGTCAGCTCATCATCGTTGTCCGGCAACGCAAGCTTGAGCAGGTTCAGCGGTTTTTTAGGAACGATCATGGAGTCCGTACGCGGGCAGCTGACGTCCTTTCTTTTAAAGCGCACCAGCCTGTGCGCATCGGTGGCCACAAACTGCAATCCTTTCTTGTCCATTTCAAAAAACACTCCGGTCATGGCAGGCCGCAGGTCGTCGTTGCTCACCGCAAACAGCGTTTTATTAATGGCGGTCAGCAAGGCGGTGGAGGTCATGGTAAAGGAAGTAGTATCATCGGCGGTAGGCTCTTTCGGGAAATTATCGGGGTTTTCGCCCATCACCTTGTATTTACCGTTGTCGGTAGTGATTTCAACGGCAAAATGTTTATCGATATTGAATGTCAGCGGCTGGTCGGCAATGTGCTTCAACGAATCCATCAATATCCGTGCGGGGATGCATACTTTGCCGGTTTCCTTCGATTCTACGTCGAGCTGCACCTTCATCACTGTTTCAAGGTCGGTGGCTACAACAGTGAGCTTGTTTTTTTCTACCTCGAACAAAAAATCTTCCAGTATCGGCAGCACCGTATTGGCGTTGATAACGCGGTCAATTTGTTGCAGTTGTTTTAGCAGGACCGAAGAAGAAACGATGAACTTCATATATGTTGGATCAAAGTTTATGTTCAAAAAACCGTGGTGGCGAAACTACTGATTTTTATATTACGCGGCGGCGGGAACCGGAAAACGTGAATTTATTGTGCTGAGAAAGGGTTTCCGCTGTGTAATCAAGGTTTTTTAAGTCATGGCAGGCGGCAATTATCCGGATGCCGCACCATTGCATCAGGATTGTTTCACCGGCCGTGGCGCAGGTCCTATCGATATTCCCCCACGGAAGGAACCCGCCCATCGCAACAAAGGCAACAGCAGTAACAATCCTATGATCGTATAAAACAACAAATAAGCGTAAAACTTAGTAACTGCAATGGCCCCGATGGAACCGCCCACATATCCCAACCCGATAATTAATCCTTGCCACCAGGCCCTGCGCTTCAATTGCCTGAGCTCGGCTGCCAGGAACAACACCCATATCCCGGACAACACCAGCATAATCGTGCTGAATATCCAGATAATGTGCAACGTATCCACCATGCTTGCACGCACATCGCCGGTTTTAATGGCCATCAATATCTCCGCGGTGCCCAGCGTAGCGTGCGGAACGGCAGATGCCAGCAGCAATAAGCCAGACAACCTGGCACATGCGGAAATGGTTGTTTCTTTAGCCATGTTCTAAGATAAGTCATTACGTCTTTAGGTCAATACGTCATAATCATTGAGTTATTGACTTGTCCCCATTGATCTGTCGACTTATTGACCCAATGACTTTCCATCTAACACGCATTACAAGAATTTGTAACTTGCCAAATTGCAAATTAAAACCCGCATGCTAGGAAAGTTGTTCGGTTGGTCGAAAAAGAAGGAGGTGGCTGATCCGGATATCGTGTTCGGCAGATATTCTGACAATAACAAAACAGTTTCCAAAATAAACCGCTGGACCGAAGCAGAAAAATTATTCCGAGAAAACAAAAAACAGGAATGCCTCGATGCTTTTTTCGATTACCTCCTGGACGATGAACAACAAAACGTGGTGCATGAACGCAACGGCGACGAAGGAAAGTTCGATTTGTACCAGGGATCGAAAATAGTGCGCGGCAGCTACGACGATAACCACCTGAAGGCCGAAGTAACGCTGGCACGCATGCCCAAACCCACCGTACCGGTAATGCGCCGGCTGCTGGAAATGAACTTCAATCTTTTTTACAGCCGCTATGCGCTCGATGGAGACCGGCTGTGCATGCGCTTCGACAGCGACCTGAGTACCGCCACCCCCAATAAATTGTATTACGGTTTAAAAGAATTAGCTACCAAGGCCGACAAACAGGATGACCTGCTGGTACAAAACTTTACTTCGCTGCAACCGATAGATACCGAGCACATCACTGCTTTGCCCGACAGCGAAAAAGAGATCCGCTACAAATTCCTGGAGCAATGGATACGCGAAGTGCTGGAATACATCAACTCCCTGGACCCCGATAAATTTTCAGGCGGCATTTCTTACCTGCTGCTTACGCTTGCTTACCGCATCGATTACCTGGTGGCCCCCGAAGGGCCCCTGCTAAATGAGATCGAAGCCATATCGGACATCTATTTTAAAAAAGACAATAAACCCGCGGCCGAAAAAAACCGCAGCATGATAGAAGCATTTCACAAGTTGCAGTCAAAAACACGCGAGCAGGTGTTCCCATTCCTGTTCAGGTCGAGGCACACATTTGCGATTGTAACCCCGCAGAACTATAAGACCATCGTGGAAGCCATTAAGGCGGCGCACCAAAACATGCACTGGTACCGCGAGAACAATTATCCCTTCATCGCCAGCAAGATCATCGAGTATGGCATTGCATTCTGCCAGTACTCGTATAGTCTGCCCAAGCCGCTTTCCGACCTATATCGGTTATTCATGAACGTTAACTATAACGATTATTTCAAAGCGCTGGGTTTTCAGACAACTTATTACAACGAAAGCCGTAAAGAAGTGGAGAAGGATGAGGTAGAAGATGAGATCGGGCGCATCATTAACACCTGGAGGCCCAAGTATCCGCGCCTTGCATTCAATACCGAAGCGCTCCGTTACGAAGGGCTGCTGAACTTTAATTATTCATTTACCAAAGAGCTGCTGAACCTGCGCTTCGATTAAAAAAAGATAGCACCAGATGGATTTCAGGAACGTTATAGAAAGTTTTGAAGAAGCGATCATACAAATAGCCACCCAAACGGGCACCGGCACCGGCTTTTACCTGAAACAATACGACCTGATAGTGACCAACGACCACGTGGTGGACAAAAATGCTGAAGTTACCATTGCCGGAAAAAAATTTGAGAAACAGCTGGCCCGCGTATGGTATACCGACCGCAAGCACGACCTTGCTTTTATTGCACCTCCGCAAAATGTCGAAATGCCTGAAGTAATGCTGGGCCAATACGAAGGCATTATGCAGGGCGATGAAGTGGTGGCGCTCGGCCATCCCTTCGATCTCATTTACACCGCCACGCAGGGCGTGATCTCGAAAGTTGACCGCATACGCAGTGGATTAAAATATATCCAGGTCGATGCGGCCATCAATCCAGGTAACAGCGGCGGCCCACTGGTAAACGAAAAAGGCGAGATACTCGGGGTAAATTCCTTTATCATCAAAGGCGGCGACAACCTGGGCTTTGCGCTCCCTGTAAGTTATTTGCGCACCGCGCTGGCATTGTACCTGCCGCACCGGGGCGAGCCTTCCACGCGGTGCCATAGTTGCGATTTCCTGGTGCTTAGCTCTAACATCGACTCAGGCAAATACTGCCCTTCGTGCGGTACAGAAGTAAAGCTGCCGCAACTGCCCGAAAAAGAAACAGAAGCCGTAGGCGTTGGCAAGCTGATAGAAGATATTTTGAAAGACCTGGGCAAAGACATCAAACTGGCCCGCAATGGCTATAACCGGTGGGAAGTAAAGGAAGGGAGCGCCCGCATCAAAATACACTACAACCAGGATAATTACTTTATTGCCGGCGACGCTTACCTGTGCCAGTTGCCCGCCGACAGCTCTATGATCATTCCATTGTACACCTTCCTGCTGCAGGAAAACTACAACATGAATGGGCTGGTATTGAGCTGTCAAAATCAAAATATAGTGCTGTCGCGCATCATTTACGACCTGGACATCAACAAGCAAAGCGGCACCGAACTTTTCCGACACCTCTTCGTCAAAGCCGATGAATACGATAATGTATTGAAGAAGGACTACGGCTGCACCGAGCGGTTGGAAGAATGATATCCTTTGGCCCATTCCTATACTAACGCTGCCGTTTATACGTTGTTTGGGTTGGCAGGAGCTCATGGCCCGTGCATTTGGATGCTGCCACCTCAATTCCAAACCATGAACAAAACCGCCGGGGTCGTTGCAGCCCTCATCGCGCTTAACCCATTTACCGCGCCTGCCCAGCAACCGCTTGCCAATGGCAGCAACCAATTACAGCTTTCCATTCAAAACGGGCTTTCTTCATTGCTAACCAATGCCTCCATCGATTCGGTATACTTTCTTAAAGCAGGCTATCATGCCGGTGTGCAGGGAAACTATTACTGGAACAGCTTTGGCGTGGCTGCGCGCTTTGGGTACTTTTCCAATGGCGCAGACCAGCAATCCTTGGAAGATTTTGCGCGAAAGCGCCGCGCCCCGCGCGACAGAATGCAACTGATTTCAGACGCATACCGCGGCATGTATGTATTTACCGGCCCTGCATTTCAATCCACGTTCAATAAATGGCGCATACAAAGCAGCCTCGAAGGTGGCCTTATCAGCAAGCCTTCATCGCAGGTGATGATCGGTGATAACCTCTCGCCCGACATCGTGTATTACCGCAATGTATTCGACAAAAGCAATGCTTTTGCATGGTCTGCCGGCCTTAGCGTAAGCTATGCAGTGTCAAGGCAGTTTTTGCTGGGTGTAAACGCGGACTATCTCAATACAAAAAATGAAGTGGTGAATTACGATATCCAGCGCGGCAATGGGCGCGAAGGAAAGAACATTACCAGCCAGGCAGGCTTTCTGAATACCGGCCTAAGACTGAGCTACCTGATCAACAACCGCAAGGGACGCGAAGCAGGGAGCGGCATGGCCAGCGGCAAACGCAATAAAGCTATTGAAAACGACAACAGCAGCGGATTGCTGAACAGCACAGCCAGCAATGCGGGCAAGCAACCCGGTCAACAGAGCGATACCTGCAATTGCGAAGACAAGGTAATGGATGTAAAGGAAATGTCGCCTTACATTGTAGAGATCCGTTTTGCTTCAGTAGACGAAGCAAAACAGTTCCTGGATACCTATGAGCCCCTGTTCCAACGGCGCGATTACCCTACGGGACAGGCAACAGGAAAACGCCAACACATGAGTGGCGCTCAGTCTAACCCGTTATATCAACCGAGCAGCAATTCCGGGTCCAATCCAATGTACGAGAGCAAAAGAAGCGGTACCATTTCCAATGCGCAGGGACAACGCGGCGTTGTTAAGACCAATGCACAAGGCCAGCAGGAATTTTATCTATTGCCTTCGGTAGTTGATCTGGCCGAGGTATTGTCGTTTGAGGATGGACGCGTAACCGTTCATGTGCAAAACGATGTTTCAACTGGCATCAAAGCTCCCCGCGATCATGCTACGGGGCAGTCGACCGGTAAAAGAATGTACAAGGCCATTGCCACTGGCGATTTGGATGGCGACGGCGTTACAGACCTCCTGCTAAGATCCAACAGCTCATTCACCAACCAATCCACCAGGGATATCGCCAACGACGCAAACATCACCTGGGGAAGCATGATAGCCGCGGGCGATGTAGATGGGGATGGACGCGCCGATTATTGCCTGCAATCATCGGGCAATCATAAATACCGGCACACAAAGGACGGAATTACAGAAGAGGAAAACAGTGGAAACAATCAACGCCGCGACCACTATACAGGACAGGCAACCGGCAAGCGGCAACACAAGCCCATGGCCGTTGGTGATTTGGATGGCGATGGCGTGCAGGACCTGTTGATAGTTAGCGCTGGTCACGAAATAAAATCACCACGCGATGCGGCCAGCGGCCTGGCCACGGGCCGTATAAGCAAGGTAGAAGCATTAACCATTAAGCAAGGGATTGTGCTGGAAGCCGACCTCGACGGCGATGGCGAGTTTGAACCCATGCAGGGCATTAAAAGCCCGAGAGACGCAGCCAGCGGACAGGCTAGCGGAAAACGCATGGCCTCGAAAGAAGATGTATATGTATGGAAGATAAAATTCACGGGCGACCTGGATGGCGATGGCCTGCACGATGGTTTTGTTTGCTCCGGCTCCAACAAAGACGCGGTAATGATGCGCAGCACCGTTTCCAATACGTTTAGCCTGGTTATCGAAGAAGTGGGCAATCAAACAGCGGGAATAAAACAACCGATGCAAACGCAAGTGCTAACTACCGGCGACTCTACGGATAATCCAAATACAACGAAGGCCGGCATCAGCACTTCACGCTCCAATATACGCTGCAAAAAAATGCTGAGCAGCTCGGATAACATCGTAACGTTCGAATGTGAGATGGAATTGAATGGCCGCCTATACAGTGCGTTGATAACGGCCCGGCACGAAACCGCTAAAAATGCAATTGGCAACATTCGGTGATGAACAAACAAACTTTATGCTCCCTATATTTGTTGATGCTTCAGGCACAGCAATTGAGCAAAGAACAGGCTTTGCAAAAAATCCGGCTTTACTGCGGTTACCAGGAACGTTCGCACAAGGAAGTAAAAGAAAAACTGTACAGCTATAAACTACGTAAACAAACCGTAGAAGAAATTGTTTCGCAACTTATCGAGGAGGGCTACCTGGACGAGGAGCGGTTTGCGGTGCAGTATGCGGGCGGCAAATTCAGGATAAAGCAATGGGGACGGGTAAAGATTGTGCAGGCGCTCAAGCAAAAAGGCGTAAGCCAGTATTGCATTGCCAAGGCCATAAACGACATTGATGAATCGTTGTACCGTAAGGTTTTACAAAAGCTGGCCGATCGCAAATGGACCGCGCTTAAAAAAGAAAGCCACCTGCTTACCAGGTTGCAAAAAACCCGCACCTACCTCCTGCAAAAAGGATACGAGTCTGGCCCTGTACGCCTGGCGCTAAAGCAACTGTGCGAGAAAATATGAACAGGGGCTATGCAATTGCAGGTAAAAAAATTACTTTGGCAAAAAAATAGGGCATGGTTTGCCGCAGGACCATTTTATTGATACCGGCATTAATTGCAGTAGTGCTGGGTGCGCAGGCGCAGGGCAGCGAGCCACTGAGCAAGGAAATATTTTTTATCACTGATAATGATAACTACCTGCTGCAAAGGCGCGATGGCTATTATACCAACGGATTTAACCTGGCGTACCAACGCGCTGTTACTCCACGAAAGGCCTCTACTCAAAAAGCCATCATGCGCTACGAGCTCGGCCAAATGATCTTCAATCCCTGGAAATACAGTATTGTCGACCCGGAGCAAATGGACCGTCCATTTGCGGGCTACCTGTTTGTAAAACTTAGCCGTTCGCGGTTTTTTAAGAACAATGCCAACTTCCAGTATGGCGCCTCGCTGGGATTGCTCGGCCCTTCGTCGGGGGCGCAATCGGTGCAGCGCAAATATCATTCGCTGATCAATATTTACGAAGTCCGCGGTTGGGGATATCAATTGAGAAATGAACCAAGCCTGAACCTCCATGGACAATACACACATCCATTGTATTCCAAGGCAAGGCTGGGTGAGGCGGTTGATCTGCACGCGGTAGCACGCGCCAATATCGGCAACGCCTTTACCAATGCGGCAGCGGGATTATTCTTTCGCATTGGCGCCATGGAAAGCAGCAACCAATCTGTGGCATGGAACAGCAGGATAGCATCGTCCGGGCAAGCATTTTTACGCAGGAGCGAATTCTTCGTATTCTTTCAACCAGAAATCATTTACCAGGCGTACAATGCAACACTGCAGGGTGGAATGTTCCTGAAAAACAAAGGCCCGGTTACGGCCAGCCTTAATCCATTGTTGTACCAGCACCGCGTGGGGTTCATGTATTCCAGCCCGCGCTTCGGGTTATCCGTCGGCATCATTCATCGCACCAAAGAATCGAAGGACATGCGGCGCAAAGAAAATTATGGAAGCCTAGGCATGAGCTACCGGATCAGGTAATGCATCAGCAGGCATTCCGGTGTGTAATACCTTCTCCCTGCAATCCTGTAACTTTACTGCATGTCGCAGCTTACTGTTACCCTCATTCAAACCCATCTTCATTGGGAAAATGCAGCAGCCAACCTGGCGATGCTGGAAGAAAAGATACGCGCCATAGAAGACAAGACCACGCTGGTCATTCTTCCTGAAATGTTCAGCACTGGTTTCAGCATGCGTCCCGAGGCGCTGGCCGAAACTATGGATGGTGCCGCTGTGCAATGGATGCAAAAAATGGCGGCGGAAAAAAAGATCATTCTCACCGGAAGCCTCATTATCCAAGAGGAAGGGGCATACTACAACCGCCTCATCTGGATGCTGCCCAATGGGCAGTATGGTTACTATGATAAGCGCCACCGCTTTGCATATGCAGGCGAAGACCGGCAATTTGCGGCGGGTTCCAAGCGATTGATTGCTTCAGTAAACGGGTGGAAGGTCAACCTGCTGATATGCTACGACCTGCGGTTCCCCGTGTGGGCACGGCAGCATACGCCCCATGAATATGATGTGCTGGTATATCTTGCCAACTGGCCCAATCGCCGCAGCCATGCCTGGAAAACATTGCTGCAGGCAAGAGCTATCGAAAACCAATGCTATGTAATTGGCGTAAACCGCGTGGGCAGCGATGGCAACGGCATTCAATATAGCGGCGACTCCATGATCATCGATCCGCTCGGAGAAATATTGTATCAAAAATCGAACGAGGAAGACGTGTGCACGTTCACGCTTTCCAAAGAACAACTGGAAGAAGTGCGCAGCAAGTTTCCTTTCTGGAAAGACGCAGACGAATTTAGAATCTTGAATTTGCAGGAAGCGGAAGACAAGTCATTAAGTCATTAGTCATTTGGATTATTAGGGACTGATTAATGACCTATTGACCCCAAGGACCGATGACTGTGATTGAAATTTGAATGAAAACAATTTTTTACAATGGAAGGCGGTTTACCGGCGACGCATTTGTAGCAGATGCTTACGTTGAAGTGGCAGGTAACAAAATTGATTCCATCGGCACAGGATTGCCCGCACATGCTCCGACAGACACACTTGTGGATGTAGACGGGGGCTACATCGTTCCGGCATTCATCGATATACAATTGTATGGAGGGCACGGCCGATTATTTGGAGAACATCCCTCTGTAGAAGCGCTGAAAGCCACCTGGCAGTACTCAATGGAAGGCGGCGCCACCAATATTCTCCCAACCGTAGCCACCAACGCCACGGACATAATGTATGCGGCCATCGATGCGGTACGCGATTACCAGCAGCAAGGTTTGCCCGGAATTGTAGGCCTGCACCTGGAAGGGCCATTCATCAATCCTGCGCGCCGTGGCGCGCATATAACGGGGTTCATTAAGCGACCTTTGATGCACGATGTGGAAGCATTGATGAAGAAGGGTAAGGGCATTATTAAAATGATGACGCTGGCTCCCGAGGTTTGTCCGCCGGAAATTATACACTACCTGCAACAGCACGACGTGATCATTTCAGCCGGCCATAGCAATGCTACATTTGAAGAAGCTACCACTGCGTTTGAACATGGCATTAACCTGGCAACACATTTGTTCAACGCCATGTCGCCCATGCAACACCGCTCGCCTGGATTGGCGGGAGCAATCTTATTTTCGCAGCATGTATATGCAAGCATCATTGCAGATGGGCATCATGCAGATTATCCTGTCATCGCCATCGCAAAAAAAATAATGGGCGAGCGGTTGTTCCTGATCACCGATGCCGTAACTGAAAATACCGAAGGCGTGTACCAGCATCGCCTGCAAGGCGATAAATACACGGTGGCGGATGGAACGCTTTCAGGATCGGCGCTCACCATGCTGAAAGCCGTGCACAATTGCCTGGAGCATATCGGCCTCTCGCTGGAAGAATCCTTAAGAATGGCGAGCCTGTATCCCGCGCAGGTATTGGGGATGGATGACAGGTTGGGGTACATCAGGAAAGATTACAATGCGGAACTGTTATGGTTGGACAATCACCTGCAATTAAAAGGCGTGTATACCAACGGATCATTGACCCGCTTTAACGTTTGAGCTGGACATCATGATCAGCTCACGGACCTTTTGCACTTTGTAATCGATGCCGTTCCTTATAGCATGCACCGTGGGCGTTGAAAAAATATCGGGCTGTACGCCGCGGCCGTTCTTGGGAATGTTCTTATTTACCACCAGCCTGAACTTGGGCAGCCGGAACCGCACCTTTGTATGGGGCAATGTTACATCGGGGATCATCCAGGCCGAGTTTCCATAAGCCGCACCGCCCGTTTCTTCGCCTACGATCTTTACATTTTGCTGCCCTTTTAAGGCCCCTGCAAACAAAGTAGTTGCCGAAAAAGAATTGCCGCCGGTGAGTATGTACACATTGCCATTGAAATGATCTTTTTTTCTTGGCTTGAAGTAATGCCGTTCAAAATAGCCGAAGTGGTATAATCCATCGGATTTCTTTTTGGTAAGGAACTGCATAATCGTCCAATAGATCCATTGGTTCTGGATATGCTTGCCGTAATTGCTCGACCGCGTTACGGCGTACAATGAATCAGCGATCTTGAATTTTTTATCGATGATGTACCGGGTGAGTAAGGTAGACAGGGCCGCATCGCCGCCGCCATTGCCACGCACATCAATCACCAGGTGCCTGATGTTATTTTGGCGCAGCGCCCTGAATGATTTTTTGAAAAAAAATTTGAGCAAATTGCCGCGGCTGAACGAATTGAGCGTCATAAACGCGGTTTGCAAAGTGGTATCCACCTGCACATTGCGAACTGCCAGCAATTCCAGCCTTCTCCGTTGTTTTTTAGAAAACCTTTGTATAGGGCCGGGTGCGCGGCGCACCGTATCGGCCGCCGGATTGTACAACGCAACCGAAGTTTGTGCGTGCCTCCCGGCGCTGTCGATAAAGCCGATGGAAAATCTTTCCGGCAGCCCGAATACATTGCGGTACCAGCCTCCAAAGTTTCCGCGATTGCTCAATTGCTGGTATTTCGAAACCTCGTTGTATCCATCGGTGGCCAGGTATTGGAACAAGGTGTCAATTAATTGTTGATGCGGTATTCCGTTGATGGTGCGAATGATTGTCCCGCGCCTTAGCAAGGAATCCCTTCGGTTAAGGTTCGACGTTACAACCATGGTATCGTTCCAGATCTTGAACGTAAGCGGAAAGGAACGGATGCCGCGCAAGGTATCGAGGTAGCGGGTATATTTTTTTGAATACCGGGTGGTGGTATGCCCGCAATTGACCTTTGAGATAACATAAGCAAGCAGGGTGCGGAATTCGGGTTCGGTCATGGAATCGGTAAGCCGTGCATAACCCTGGTCGAAATAATAATCCATGCTGTCTTTCGGGGTGTACCAATACAGGCTGGGGTGCGACTCTTCCAGGATGTTGCGGAACATAGTATAGTCGGCCTGCAGTGCGGCGGGTGCATATTTTTTACCGGGCTGGAAGGCTTGACGGCCGGCGGAACAACCGGTAAGCATCACCAAAGCCGACAGGGCCAGTACTCCAGTCAATCTGCGCATGGCTTAAAAATAAAACGCAATCAGCAAACGCAGGCGGAAAAATGATGAATGAGTTGTTATTATTTAAAAGCGTTCCAGCCCTGGGCCGTGATGTTATGAACGCTGCCGCCCTTTGTAATTACTTTGGCTCCCTCGGAGGCCTCGGTCATGTAACCGATGACGCTGATCTGTTCATTCAGCACCAGTTTTTCGTGCTCTGATTGGGGCAGGGTAAACAGCAGCTCATAGTCTTCGCCGCCGCTTAGTGCGCAGGCCGTCGGGTCCATTTCAAATTTGAAAGCGGCTTTACGGGTCGCTTCATCCACCGGTAATTTTTCTTCGTACAATTTACAGCCGAGGCCGCTTTGCTCGCAAATGTGCAGGATCTCGGAGCTTAGGCCATCGCTGATGTCCATCATGGACGTGGGCAGTATATTGCTTGCCTCGAAAAATTCAATCATGTCCCTGCGCGCTTCGGGTTTCAGCAGCCGCCCGATCACATAGTCTTCGCCTTCGAGGTCGGGCTGCACCTGCGGGTTTTCGAGAAAGATCTTTTTTTCGCGTTCCAAAAACAGCAATCCCAGGTAAGCCGCGCCCAGGTCCCCGGTGCAACAGAGCAGGTCGCCCTTCTGGGCGCCATTCCTTTGCACGTATTTACCCGGCGTTACTTCGCCGATGGCGGTAACGGAAATAATAAATCCTTTTTGGGAAGATGAGGTGTCGCCGCCCACCAGGTCGACGCCGTAATTCCGGCAGGCGGCGTATACGCCTTCATAAAACTCGTCCAATGCTTCCAGGCTAAACCGGTTGCTGAATGCGATGCTGACGGTGACCTGCGTGGGCGTGGCATTCATGGCGTAGATGTCGCTCAGGTTTACGATAATGCTTTTATAACCCAGGTGCCGAAGGGGCGTGTATATTAAATCGAAATGAATCCCTTCTATCAACAGGTCGGTCGAAATAACGGTTTGCTTTCCGTAGTGGTCGATAATGGCCGCGTCGTCGCCTACGCCCACGATGCTGGAGGCATTTTGCAGCTCGATGTTTTTGGTAAGATGTTGTATCAATCCAAATTCACGCAGCGATGATATTTCTGTGCGGTTTTCGGTCATTGGTAATAGTTATTCTTTGCGGTTATTGAACATTGTTGATCCACTGCAGCATTTCGTCGTGTATCCTGCCATTGGTGGCCAGCACAAAAGTTTGATAGGGCGAAAACTTGTTGCCTTTAAAATCGGTGACCTTGCCTCCTGCTTCTTCTACTATTAAAAATCCGGCGGCGCTGTCCCAGGCCTGCAGGTTCATTTCATAAAACCCATCGAAGCGCCCGGCCGCCACCCAGCAAAGGTCGATGGCCGCCGACCCTAGCCTCCGCACCGGTATACCCTTTCGAATGAACCGCTCGAAGATCTGCAAGGGACCATTCGGCATATCGAGATAAGTATAAGGAAACCCAGTGACCAGGCATGCCCGAATTACTTCCGACTTGTTGCTCACTTCTATCTGGCGGTCGTTAAGCCACGAGCCCTGTCCTTTCTGCGCAAAGAAAAATTCGTTCATGAAGGGATTGTACACTGCACCCATTACTATTTCGCCCTGGTGTTCTATTGCAATGGAAACGCAGCAAATGGGAATGCCATTTGCAAAGTTCACGGTCCCGTCAATGGGGTCGATGATCCAGCGGTAGTCGGAGTCCATTTTAATTTCGCCCACCTCTTCGCTGATGATGTAATGGTCGGGGAATTCGTTACGGATAGTATCGATAATAGCCTTTTCGGATGCGTGGTCGGCTTCGGTTACAAGGTTGTTGATGCCTTCTTTATTACTGATCTGGATTTCCCGGTTGAAATATTCCTGCAGTATGGCCCCTCCGGCCTTGGTAGCTTTGAGCAGTGTGCTTTTTAACATGCTGCAAATATAGGAGAAGATGTTATGGGGAAGGGGCCTGGAATGCTGGCTGCAGGCGTATTTTGCGCACTGTCACAAAAACTCTTAATTCGCATAGTAATACCTGTCTCTTGCTGTTGACCATCATTATCGTAAACTATAATGTAAAATACTTCCTGGAGCAATGCCTGTGCTCGATTGCCAACGCATTGCAATCCGGGAATTTGTTACAGAACGGTTCGCTCGCCGAGGTGCTGGTGGTTGACAATAACTCTGCAGATGGCAGCATCCAATACCTGCAATCGCGGTTTGGGTTTGCGCGGTTCATCTGCAATAAAGAAAATACAGGCTATGCCCGCGCTAACAACCAGGCATTGCAGGTAGCGCGGGGGCAATACGTTTTGTTCCTGAACCCTGACACCATTTTACCGGAGGATATTTTTCAAAAAACCCTCGGCTTTATGCAAGCGCATCCCGATGCAGGGGCTTTGGGTGTGCGCATGATAGATGGCGGCGGCAGGTTCCTCAGGGAATCGAAGCGGGGTTTGCCCGGGGCCTGGGCCTCGTTTTGCAAGATGGCGGGACTTACGGCGCTGTTCCCTTCTTCAAAAATGTTTGCCCCTTACTATCTGGGGCATTTGGATGAGTACGTGATACAGGAAGTGGAAGCATTGTCCGGCGCATTTTTATTGGCGCGCACGCAACTGCTGAAGGGCATCGGGGGATTTGATGAGCGGTTCTTCATGTATGCTGAGGACATCGACCTCAGTTATCGTATAACGCAGGCCGGGTACAAGAATTATTACCTGGGTGATGCGGTGATCCTTCATTTCAAGGGTGAGAGCACGCGTAAGGATGCGCGGTATGTACGGTTGTTTTATAAAGCGATGCGGCAGTTTGTGCATAAGCATTATCGTTCGGCCGGCGGGAGGTTATCCGGCGCCTTGCTGGACATAGCGATTCGGTTGCGGACCGGCTTGGCAATGTTGGGCAGCAAAAATGGCCGGTCAAACAAAATACGTATACCCGACAGCGTTAGTTTAATGGGTGATGCGGATAGTATCCGGCGATTGAATGGATGGCTGCGCGAAAATGGGATCCGGCGCTCCGAACATTCCAATGCCTCCGGACGGTCGCGGGATGTGGCTCCGGAGTTGTTTTGCATTTTTTGCGAGGGGCGGGAATACTCTTTTAAAGAAGTAATAAAAGCGATCAGCGAATTAGCTCCGCGTCAAAAAGCGTTGGTGCACGCCTCGGCAAGTAATAGCATAGTGGGGAGCTTTGACAAAAATGCGATGGGGATTAGTATAGCTATATATTAGCATGCTTCCGCTCCAAATCCAATAACCATTGCTTCCGCCACAATCCTCCGCCATATCCCGTCAAATGCCCATCTTCCCCAATAACCCTATGACAAGGCACTAATATCGATATCCGGTTACATCCGCTTGCATTGGCAACGGCCCGCACCGCCAACGGCCTACCTACGGCCTTTGCCTGCTTATTATATGAACGCGTAGCCCCGTACGGGATCCTTTGCAACTCCCTCCACACTTCCTGTTGAAAAACGCTGCCAGGCATTACCAGCGGAACAGAAAAATCCCTGCGCTTCCCTGTGAAATATTCATCCAGTTGCTGTTGCAACACGTCAAAATGCGGACTATGCCCTTGTATGATAGACGCATTCAGCAGTTTCTTCAACTGGGCGAACTCGGTTTCCAGCATGCGCCGCTCTGTAAACTCCAACAGGCAAATGCCTTCCTCCACCGCACAGGCAAACATCGGCCCGATAGGTGTTTCTAACCTCGTTAGGTTGATCACCGTCCGGCGCTTGCTATCCGAAGGACTATGTCCAGTGAGCGACTTAAAACTATCCGTAAACCCACTCAGCGATTCATATCCTGAACCAAATGCAGCCGAGGCCACGGCCTCCCCATTCCTTATTTTCTTAAACGCAGTATTGATGCGCTGCATTCGCTGGTAGCCATGAAAAGTAATGCCGTGGTTCTTTTTGAACCAACGCCGTATCATATTCGGTTCAATGCCCTTTGTCCGGAGGTCATGGTCGCGGAACCGCTTCAACGGATCTGCAGTTAGTTGTTCCAGTATCTCACGGATATACGCAGGCGTTTCGCCCGGCTTTTCCATGGGCGTGCAAACCTTGCAGGGGCGGTATCCATGCAGTATGGCCTCTTTCGGAGATGTAAAGAATTCAACGTTTTGTCGCAGCGGCTTGCGCGCGGTGCAGGTAGGACGGCAAAATATGCCAGTGGTCCTCACGGCCGCTATAAACCGGCCTTCGTACGAAATATCCTTGTCCAGCAGAGCCTGGTACATCCTTTCATCCGTGAGCATTGTTCTCTTTTTGCTGATAAAGGTAAGTTCATTCACAGGGGCTCAACAACCGGAAAATTGACAACTATTTTGTTTCCGACCCTAATTGCGCCATTATACCGGCAATGCACAGACCATATTAATGAGCAAATCCAAACCATGGGACTGCCTATACCACTCTTTCTCCTGGAGTAACCGCAGTTCAACCAGGCTCTCAAGCCCGCGCTGCCCAGCGCTTTACAATCCCAAACGCAGCCGCGGATGTGACCCCATTGTCATTTGGAACACTTGTTAACCGGATATTAAGCAGATGCCGAGGAGGTTCCCCTTAAATTCCCTTAATTTTGGCGGTGCATAAAACACATGGAATCCCTGGTTAAATGGCATTGATCGATTTGAAACTTCCACGTCCCGTGGCCCAAGCCCTAAGGCTTGCCCGCAATGCTCCCGACCGCCAGCAGCTTAGGGTATTGAAGAAATTGTTGAAGAAGGCCAGGTTCACCGAGTTCGGGCAACAATACCGCTTTGACGAAATCCTGCTTAGCGCCGACCCCGCCCATAAATTCCAGCAACTGGTACCTGTACACGATTACAACAAGATCTACAACAATTGGTGGAAAAAAACACTCGAAGGCATACCCGACGTCACTTGGCCCGGCAAAATAAAATATTACGCACTTAGTAGCGGCACCAGCGAAGCCGCCAGCAAATACATTCCCGTAACCAGGGAAATGCTTCGCAGCAATACCATCAATTACATCAGGCAATTATTATCGCTGACCGGTTACGACGACCTGCCTCGTTCCGCCCTTGGCAAGGGCTTCCTGATGCTCGGCGGTACCACTGACCTGCAAAAGGGAAAGGCCGGCTGGTTCGCGGGCGACCTAAGCGGCATCCTGGCAAAGAACCGCCCATTTTGGTTTCAGACCTTTTACAAACCCGGCGGGAAGATCGCCAAAGTAAAAGACTGGAACGAAAAGCTGAACGAGATAGTAGAAAAAGCGCCATCGTGGGACATTGGCTTCATCGTAGGCGTTCCCGCCTGGTGCCAGATGTGCATGGAAATGATCATCGACCATTACAAGCTCAATAACATCCACGAGATCTGGCCAAACTTTGGCTTCTTCGTGCACGGCGGCGTAGCCTTCGAACCATATAAAAAAGGATTTGAGAAATTATTGGGCAAGCCCATCGTATATATAGAAAATTACCTCGCCAGCGAAGGCTTCATTGCCTATAAGAACAGGCAGCACGCATTGGGCATGCACCTGGTACTTAACAACAATATTTTCATGGAGTTTGTGCCCTTCGACGAACGCAACTTCGACGCGGAGGGCAATATCGTTGAAAAGCCGCAGGCCCTGCTGATACAGGACGTGCAGGAAGATAAGGAGTACGCCATCCTGCTTAGCACCAATTCCGGCGCATGGCGTTACCTGATCGGCGATACCATCCGCTTCATCGATAAAAAGAAAAACGAAATACGCATTACCGGGCGCACCAAGCACTTCCTAAGCCTGGTGGGCGAACACCTGAGCGTTGAAAACATGAACCGCGCCATTGAAATGGTGAGCGAAGAGCTGAACATCTGCATTCCCGAATATACCGTGGCCGGCATGCCCCAGGGCAATTTCTTTGCGCATCAATGGTACGTAGCCTGCAACGATGGCGTGGACGAAAACCTGCTACGCAATAAAATAGATGAAAAGCTGCGCAAGCTCAACGACGACTATGCGGTAGAGCGCGACAGTGCACTCAAAGACGTATTCCTCCAAAAGCTTCCCGAACAAAAGTTCATGCACTTTCTTGAACTGAAGGGCAAGATCGGCGGCCAGCACAAGTTTCCCCGTGTGATGAAAGGTAAGATGTATGAAGATTGGATGAAATACCTTTCAACCGGCAGCGTTTAATATATTTAGATATCAGACCGGCACCAGCTGGCTGGTATGGAACCCCCAACTTAAAACTGTATACTCTCAGCATGATCGATGCTTTGCTTAAAGGCCTGGCACTGGGATTGGTACTTGCCCTTACGGTCGGTCCCGTTATTTTCTCGATTATCAAGCAAAGCCTCATCAACGGCCGCGAGGGCGGTCTCAGCTTTATCGCCGGCGTATGGATGAGCGACATCATGCTGGTGGTGTTCAGCAATGCCTTCTCCGAAATATTCGCCAATGCACTCAAGTATACCGCGGTTATCGGTTATGTAGGCAGCGTGTTCCTGCTGGGCATGGGGATATTCTTCGTGTTCTTTAAAAAACCAAGCCTTCGCAAGGACGCGGAAGGCAATAACATGCGCTTCCGCAAGCGCGATTTTGCCAAAATATTCAGCGCCGGCTTCCTCCTCAACACCCTTAACCCGAGCGTATTGATCTTTTGGCTGGCGAACGCAACCACTTTTTCGTTGAAGCATACCTTCCAGGAAAGACTGATAATATTTACCGTATGCATCCTGGTGAACATGATAGCCGACGTGGCAAAAGTGTTCATGGCTGGCCGCATACGCAACAAGCTCACGCTGCGCACCATTTCCGTGATCAATAAAATATCAGGCACCATCCTCATCGGTTTTGCCATAGCCCTGCTGTATGGCATCGTTTTTTTATCAGACAAGCTACCGGCGAATTAACAAACATTTTTATCCTGCCATTGTAAGTTTGATGCGCCGCATTGCATGAGCAGGCAGTTACTATACATAGGATGAATAAAACAGTTTTACTCTTAGCAAGCATACTGTTTCACCTTTTGGCAAATGCCCAGAACGATGTATTGCTATTGCAGAAAAAAGGCAAGACCAAACAAACGTTCTTTACGGGCCGCTATATTTCCCTGCAAACGCGGCAAGGCAACTTTGCAGACGGCATTATTACCAGGATACAAAGCGATACCATTTACATCCGTCATTTCGATATACAGCAAACTGCCACCAGTTACGGCGGCATTTATTTCGATACGGTGTTCCGTTATACCACGGCCATTCATTATCACGACATAGGAGCGCTGATGTCGCAGGCGGACCTTGCCAGGCGAAAAGGCAATGCCATAAAATTGTTCATCGCGGCCGGCGGCGTGCTGGTACTGGGAGCGGTCAACGGCTTGTACCGCGGGGATCCTGTTAAGGAATGGTACACAACTTCAGGATACGTTGTTGCAGGCACCCTTACCGTGCTGGGCATATTAAAGAACCGCTCCGCCAACCCAAGGATCCTTATCGGGAAAAAATACAGCCTTAAAATACTTACGTTGGATAAGCGTTAAAGATTTGCGATTTTCGATTTCCATTTCAGGATTAGCATGTCCTAACCAGGTAGAATCGATCGTAAACCCGCAATTGTTCATGAGTAAATTGGCTGAAAAGAAAAAAAGATTTTTTCCCAGGGCATGGCGCTTCCTCAAGCGGCTCTTTATTTTCCTTTTCATTTTCCAGTTGTTCTATATCCTGCTGTTGAAATGGGTTGATCCACCTATTACCATCACACAGTTTGTAAGCTGGATCTCTGGTAACGGCTTGAAGCGCGATTATGTTGGCATGGAAGATATGTCTGCGTACGCAAAGCTGGCCGTTATTACATCCGAAGATCAATTGTTTCCCGATCACAATGGGTTCGACTTCAAATCCATCCAGAAGGCCATGAAGCATAACCGCAAAAGCAAATCGCTCCGCGGCGCCAGCACCATCAGCCAGCAGGTGGCCAAAAATGTTTTTTTATGGCAGGGCCGAAGCTGGTTCCGCAAGGCGCTGGAGGTATATTTCACCTTTATGATCGAATTGATATGGGGCAAGAAGCGAATTCTTGAAATGTACCTGAACGTTGCCGAAATGGGCAAGGGCGTATTCGGCATTGAAGCAGCGGCGCAGAAAAATTATAACAAGTCCGCAAAAAAACTCTCCCGTCTCGAAGCTGCCTGCATAGCTGCATGCCTTCCCAATCCTAAAGTATATACCGTAAAACGAAGGAAGGGATATGTGAGCAAGCGATGTAACTGGATTATGCGCCAAATGACCAACCTGCAAAACGATCCCGACATCCAACTGCTGTTACAATAATTTATTCCACTTTCAGATTGATAACGGAGCTGTTGATGGTAGGCCAGTTATCGATGCAGGAAGTAATGGCAAAACGCGTTACGTATTTTCCTGCCGGCAGGTTAACGTTGAACGTTGTTTGCAACGATACTTCTCTGCTGTTGATCATTCCCAGCCTGATATTGGTGGGTATGTTGGCAATTACTGAATCTTTCTCGTACACCGATAATAATACCGGCAAACTATCATAAGGGCTTTTGATATTGCGCAGCATTCCTTCATCGGTAAATATTTTTACGGGCGCATTTACAATGCCTTGCCTGGCAACCAGTTTTTCCTGTGGTTGTATTCTTATTCTCGAAAAAGAAAAATAGTTTTCGATGGCCCTGCCCAGGTATGGCCCCTTGGGGGTGATGATGGAATCTTTATAATAATCCGCCTTCTTTCCCTGGTAAATTGCATAGGCCTTTTTGTTGAAAAGGCTTTCTTCCAGTGGCCAGAAATTAAAATTGTTGCGCCGGTAATCGACCGTGTTCAACGAAAACGAAGGGTCGCCTGTATAAAACCAATATTTCGACGGGCGCTGGTACGAATCGGTAAAAAACACGGGCAACCCATTGGCGTGTTGTTGAATGGCCATGGCCCATTCGCGGTTGGCCAGGAATTCGTCGATCTTAAAGCGTTTGCCGGGAAAGAAATCGATCATGGTGTGCAGCCGCACCACAAACACCAACACAATGGTAACGGCAGCCAGCCGCGACAACCACTGCCTAAGCCGGAAATTGTGCAACAGGTATTGGTGCGTAAGCACGATCATGGGAATGAGTGCCGGCAAGGTCCAGTTGGCCTCTACCCTGCCGCGAAAAGTAGTGAGCAGGAAAAAAACATACATCCCGATCATGGTAAATTTCAGAGCCCGCTCATAACCGCCGGCGGGTCTTTTGCGAAAAGCACACCACAGGAAGATCGGGCCGGCTACCGGGCCAGCCAGTATGATCTGACCGAGAATATAATCGGTAGTAAAGCTAAGCTTGTATTGCGGCGCGCTCCGTTCCAGCAGGTGAAACTGTACAGAAGGAAACCCGTGCAGGTACTGCCAGTATAAATGCGGCCCAAAAAGCAGCAAGGCGGTTATGCCCGCCACATACAAATAATAACGGGAAAACAATTTGGGATTGGCCAGCACCGAAAACAACACAATCAATACACCGTGATATTTGCTGTACAGCAATAAAGCAATGGTAAGCCCGAACAAAAACGCTACCGACAACGAAGGGCGTTCCAGCATCTTTTTATACAGCAGGAAATACAATACGGTAAAAAATATCAGCGGTGTATCGGGAATGGCGATGATGCCGCCCAATTGCAGCAGGCCCATCGCCAGCATGATGGTATAAAACAGCAGATCATCTTTAAACGGCAACAGTTTTTCGATCATCCATACCGCCACCGTGCTCATTACGGCAAAGAACAACCGAACGCCGAGCTCATTGGGGAAAATGTAATAGCCCGCCTTGATCAGCAGGGCCACCATGGGCGGATGATCGAAGTAACCCCAATCGGGAAACCTTGAGTACACCCAATAATAAGCCTCATCGTCGAGCAGGCCGGTAGCGGCGGATTGAACGAGGTTCAACAACAGCCAGGCGCTGTAAAAGATCAGTTTGTGGTTTCGTAAGATCAGTTGGTTGATCCGGGTAACATTCATGCACAGCGGAATATCGGCGAAATTAAGACGGGTTAACCGTGCACCGGAAAAAAATATTACCTGCTATTGTAGTCGCGAAATCTTACCGCGGTTGGCTTACTAATTCTGAAGTTTTTGAATAGCCGGCCGCAACGACAAGGGGTAGGACTTTTCATCCTGCTTAAGCTGGCCGATCAATGCCATTGCCTCCTTTTTATCCAACCTTGATACATAGCTCGCGTACAATATAAATATCAACCCGCGGTTGAACTCGTCCAAGCCGGGGTCTTTCAACATTTCCAGCGCCCTGGCTTCAAATGTTTTTCGCTCCTTGCTCTCGGTAAGGGCCCAGCCCAGGCGCCATACGCTGCCATAGTAATGGTTCTCGGCTAAATTATCCGCCCGCAGGGTTAAGCCAAACAGCAGGTCAACCACGTTCAGGTTCAGCGCCTCTAGTTCCTGCAGATAGGTTTTTCGCAAGCCATAGGCGTAGCTGCCATCGCTCATGCGCGCAAAATTATCGTTCATGATGTCGAGATGCGCGCGCAGAAAAATATCCCAGCTATGCGTTTCCGCGGCAAGCATGGCAATGGTGCGGGCATGATCACGCGGGCTGAAGTCCATGCTGCACTGTCCCACCACGATGCGGTTCCGCTTCATTTCGAGCGCTTTTTCTTTGGAGATCAAAGCCGCAACCAGTCTTTCAAGCGATTCGCTGCCGGTATTGGTTTCCAGGCAATCTTCCACCGCTTCGTTCAGAAGGAACAGCAGGTTTTTATCGTTTTGCAATTTGGCTATTGCATAGTTGAATTGGCTATCGCTGTATAACAGGGTATATCTTGCATCGCGATTGCCCTTATGTCCCATTTTTTTATTGATGTAGTCCACCACTTTGCGAACAGAGTGTGGGTATTCAGCCCACCTCGGTCGTTTAGCGGAAGGGAGAAAGATAGAGGCCGTGGTATCGATCATGCAGTCTACATACTGTATCAGCGCTGCGTACTTTGTGGGTAGCCTTTTCTGTTTAAATTCTTCGGGAAAGTACCAAGCCTCCAGAGAGTGCGCCGCATTCTTTTTACCGGCAGGAACGTACTTATATCTCCAATTGCCGCGCTCCGTATATTTTTGAAATACTGAGTGGGAGTAATTGTATCCGCTATAAGGAGTTCCTTGCAGGTAATAGTGATTTCCTTTTTTGTCGGTGCTTGCACTTCGTACATACAGCAGGTTGGTATCGATATGTTTAATTACCGTAGAATATTTTTGTACCAGTTCCTGGAAACTTACCTGGTTGTCTATGTCTTTTTTAATAGCAGGCAGGCGCGGGTCCTTACTATGGAATAACACGTACCAGGCGCGGGCCTGGGGGTTTGAGTAATAAGGCCGGGATAGATCGCAGGTTTTAAACCGGAGGTTCAGGGAGTCTACTATGCGGCGGAGTATCTGAATATCTGCTTCACTATATATCAATCCATTGGTGTGCAATTTGAATTCGCCCCATTCAATGGAGGTTTGGGCGCGTGCCGGGTCCGGCAGCAAAGCGGCAACAAGCAACATCAACGCGAAAGCCTTCATACAAAGCATTTTGATTAATACAAGGATGAAGGCTCCCGCTAAATTGCATAAATCCCTTACAAAATTCTGTCGACGGCTGTTATGGATTCGGACAGTCGTTGTTGGTAGTCGCCGCTGATAATGGCCCAGGGCACGGGTTGGTTGATGAGTATGTCCTTATACATCCTGAACAATCGCTGGCGCGGCTCGGGGGCGGGATATTCGCGCAGTACATCGTAGGTCCAGGCCAGGTCAATGTTGCACAACAGGTAAAGATCGTAGTGTTGCTCCACGGCCTTATCGATGATCCAATGGTGACATTTGCCGAACACGAATTCGGCCCATACTTTCATTACATACATTTCGGTATCGGAAAAAAGAATCGCTGGATGTTGGATGTTGAGCGCTGGCTCGCCCACTTTTATCTTTTCCTCGTACTCCCGCTCCAGCGCCCATTGCCCCTTGGCTATTTCCAGCAACGAATCATAGTTATACGATTTGCCGTGCTCCTGCAGGTATGCTCGTGCATATTCGGGTACCCATAGGGTTTGGTAATGTTCGGCCAGTTGCCGGCAAAGCGTGCTTTTACCGGTTGATTCCGGTCCTATAATAGCTACTTTCAGCATTATTCGTTCATTATTGCCTGGCTGCCCGCGGGCACGGCGGCTTCCGCTTGAGACGTTTTTTCCCGCCTGCTCCATTCAATCAGTCCCATAACCGCCATTACCAGCAGCACCAGGTAGTACACGCTGGTAAACACAAACTGCTTCACAAAAAACAATGGTATGGATGCAATGTTGGTCGCTATCCACCAGTACCAGCTCTCAACTTTTTTCTTTGCCATCAACCACATGCCGGTAAACGCTGTGGCCGATGCAAAGGCGTCGGCCCAGGGAATAGCTTCCGGCGCAAATGATTTTGTTTCCTTCAGATAAGTAAGCGCAAAAAATATCGCCAGGTAAAAAAATGCAAAGAATCCCAGCTGCTTCAGCCATCCGGCAGGAGTGGAGCGCGTAATGACGAGCACGCGGTGCTGCTGCCTGTCTTTTTTCGTCCACAATATCCATCCATAAATGCTCATGATGGTATAGTACAAGTTCACGCTGGCCTCTCCGAAAAGATCGCCCTGTATGCTGAGATAGATGTAAATGATGGTATTGATCAGTCCCACCGGGTATACCAGTATGTTCTCAAGGCGGCTGAACCATACACTGGCGATGCCCGCAAACACGGCGATGTATTCAAGGAGCGTGGTATGGCGCATGCCCTCGATGAACTGGCGGTAAATTTCCTGCATTGAAAAAAAGAAACGAATTTAAGGCTAAGTGCCTTCACACAATTTCTTCAGGTTGTTCAGCCCTTTGATGAATTGCCGTTGCAAGTTTTTTATAAGCATGGGGCCCATAAGCCTGGCTACAGGATAAGGAAGTTCGCCGGCGTTTTGCCAGGTTACTTTGGTTTCGCTGGTACCCCAGTCTTCGAACAACCAGTTGTCCTTTGCATTGGCCTTCCAGGGCTTCAGGAATTCAAGGTTGAAATGAATGTGTTTGTTATCGATGCCGGTAAGGGTATAGCGGCCTTTGCCCGTTTTTTTGCCTTCCCACGTATATTGATGGCCCACGGTGCCCGGGTTGCCCGAGATATTATAGCTGCCGTTGGTCTCCATCATTTGCCAGGGATTCCATTTGGCGAAGTAGTTAAAGTCGCCCACTTTGTCCATTACCACGGGTGCGGGCCGCTTGATAATGGCTGATTGTTCAAGGTTGTACCTGGCAGGTAAAAAAGCAGCAATGAGCAGTAAAGCAATAATGAGTCCTGCGAGAATGTAGACAACGATCATAAGCAGGGAATTTGTATTTGAATTGG
This sequence comes from Chitinophagaceae bacterium, assembly GCA_035628135.1. GTDB lineage: Bacteria > Bacteroidota > Bacteroidia > Chitinophagales > Chitinophagaceae > DASPKM01. The sequence continues at coordinate 776,700 of DASPKM010000010.1, forward strand.
CCGGTAGCCGGTCTGTGAACCACTAGCCGGGCCAATGAATTATTCTGCTTCTGCTACTACCTCTTTCACCTCGGGGATCATGCGCTTCATCATTCCTTCGATGCCGGCCTTTAAAGTGATCATCGATGAGGGGCATCCACTACAGCTGCCCTGTAACATCAGGTTCACCACGCCATCGTTATAGCTTTTGAACTGGATGGCGCCGCCGTCCATTTCAACGGCCGGCTTTACGTAGTTGTCCAGCAGCTCCTTGATCCTTTTTACCACGTCGTCATCGTCTGCCCCCACGGTATTGGAAGCTTCCTGCTTCAGGGCGGCCACTTCTTCTTCATTGATAACAGGCTTGCCTTCTTCCAGGTATTCTTTCAGGAATTGGCGGATGGTTGGGATAACATCCTGCCAGTCTGTATCGGGAGTTTTTGTAAGTGTAACGAAATTGCTGGCGATGAATACGCTCTTGATAAAGGGGAAGCCGAACAGTTCCACTGCCAGGGGGGAGGGTTTGGCGCTTTCCACGTCAGGAAAATCGATGCTCTTGCCGGGGTACAGCAGCTTATTGGCCACGAATTTCATCGTCTCCGGGTTGGGGGTCATCTCTGTATAGATGCTGATTACTGGATTTCCTGTTTTGATCATAAACACAGATTTAATATGCAAATTTAAGCATTACGGGCGGGTGGTGGTTTGTTAAATCGGGAAAAGCTGATTAATGGTCGCAATCGTCGGCGTGCGCATGGTTATGTATGCGGCAGGAGCGGTAATTGAGCAAATGAGCAGCCACTATGAACAGCACTGCCAGGGGCAGTATCCAAAACTGGTAGCTATGCCAGATTTGCTTGGCAAGCAGCAGTGCCATGCCTACGCCAAAAATGCCGAGGGGCCTAAGGCTATGGTGGTGTTTGCGATACCCATGCCATAGTGAAATGCAGCCGATGAGGAAGGCCAGGAAGATCATGATATATTCGAAGAATTCGTTTTCTATGATCTCGTAGCCAAAAATAGGGAGGCTGGTCAGGAACAGGGGCAGCAGGGCGCAATGGATTGCGCAGGCCAGTGAGGCGCTGATGCCTAAGACATCCCAGTTTACTTTAGATTTCATTTTTTGAGGATGGCAAATATAAGGCTGCAACCGTGTTGCAAATCACGCAATCCGGAGTTTTTTATTTCTACCTGATTATCTACCCGAACATGCGGCACGTCCGGACGGCTCCGCGCCATCATTAATTTATAACCGTTAAACTTACGGCCCACGGTTCCCAGGACAGATCGCTCCATCCCAAACCCGCAGCGTATCCTGATACCTTCATCGTGAATCCATACCGGTACTATTAACGACCACGGTCCGCACGATCCAATCATTTAACAACCCTCTAGCACATCCGGATAACCCAGGGAATCATCAATCGTAACTGGTAACGCTTAATTTTGTTCATCAAATTAACGTGATGAGCAAGAAATCGCTTTTTTATCTCGCCTTCTTTGTGGTACTGGTGGTAGGTTTTTACTTTGCCATGACACGGTTGATACCCGGTTTTGGGAAAGTGGAGCTGCCTGTACTGAGCTATGTTCAGCCCTTTGCCTTTACCAATCAGGCGGGAAAGGTCATAACCGAGAAAGATATGCGGGGCAAAGTGGCCGTGGTAGAATATTTCTTCACTACCTGCAAAGGCATTTGTCCCAAGATGAACATGAACATGCAGCAGGTGTACAAGGAATATAAAAGCAATCCCGATTTTCGCATACTCTCCCATACAGTTGATCCGCTTACCGACAGCGTTCCTACCATGAAGCGCTACGCCGACTCATTGGGCGCCGATCCCGCTTCATGGTGGTTCCTTACCGGCAGCAAGGACAGCCTGTATGCGGCTGCCCGCAACAGCTACCTGCTGGATGATCCCAAGAACAATACCGGGGCCATAGACGAGCAGTTTATTCATACGCAATTCTTTGCGCTGGTAGACAAGGAAGGAAAGGTGCGCAAGGTCTATGATGGTTTAAAAAAAGAAGAGTTGGAACAATTGAAGGAAGACATCGGCACGCTGCTGAAAAATTAGCGAAGGTGTAAAACGCGCAGTCACAAGGCGCATTTACCGAATGAGAATCTGAATAAATAAGCGTACAAAATTCTTCCGCAAGTCTTTTATCTGCACGACGGTTTTATTAACTTTAGCGTTAGCACCTACCAAAACCTGAACTATGAGTGAAGCAGTTGATATCATCCTGCGAAAGAACCAGCTTAGCGTTACGGGCAGCAGGAAAAAGATCCTCGAACTATTCTTGGGGTCCAGGGGCGATGCCCTTGCGCATGCAGATATCGAAAGAAAGGCCGGCGAAAAATTCGACCGGGTTACCATTTACCGCACCTTGCAGACTTTTGTCGACAAAGGAATTATTCATAGCATACCTACTGCCGATAATTCGGTGCGCTATGCTTTGTGCAAGGAAGATTGCAGGAACGGCCATCACAACGACAACCACATTCATTTTATTTGCAGTAATTGCGAGCGCACCATTTGCCTGGAAGATGTCGTGGTACCAACAGTAACGCTCCCCGAAGAATTTGCTCCCGCGCACTCGCAAATGCTGATTACTGGCATTTGCAAACAGTGCAGGAATTGATGCGAGGAGTTATAACGCCCATCATCATCCGAAAACCATCAGCATATCCTATAGGTTCATTATTATCCGATGCGGCGGATCGGATTGCTTGCTATAATCATAATAATTCTCCTGACATTCCCTCCTTCTTTCTCCTTCTCTCTTTTTTCATCTTATACTAAAAACAGAAAGCCCCGATGTGGAAACACCGGGACTTTTGGTTAAGGCTCTGATTAGTAGCTATGTTAAACTGGCATCGCCAGCGTTGTTTCAAACTTGGAAAACAAAGATAATATTCCTGAGGAATCTGCCTATACCACAATACGGGTATTTTTACCGTATTTACACGGTTTTTTTCCATTCCCCATGTACAAAATACATCAAGTCCCGGATATACTCGCCGGAGAAATTGAACTCAATCCCCGCAACCTTGTACAACTCCGGTAACGTACGCGTGCCTCCTAAGCTTAAAGCCCTGATATAATTGTCTAACGCCCGCTCCTTATCCTGCCGCGATTGCCGCCACAAACCGATAGCCCCCAACTGCGCAATCCCGTACTCGATATAATAAAATGGCACCTCAAACAAATGCAACTGCCGCTGCCACGCATACCTGCGGTATTCCTCCAGCCCGGAAAAATCAACCACCGGCGAAGTAAACTCGCTCAACGTGCGCATCCAGGCCTCGGTCCGCTCCTCTTCTGTATGATTTGGATGCTCATACACCCAATGCTGAAACTTATCTATTGTCGCGATCCATGGAAAGATCGTGATCGTGCGCTCCAGTTGTTGTTGCTTCGCACGCTTAAGGTCTTCATCCTTATCAAAGAACACATCCCAGTTATCCATGGTCAGCAACTCCATGGCCATGCTGGCCACTTCGGCAATTTCCATCGGGTATTCCTTAAAAGCGGACAACTCCAGGTTATGGGCCAGGAAGGAATGGACCGCGTGCCCGCCCTCGTGCAGCATGGTGGTAACATCGTGCATTTGTCCTGCGGCATTCATGAAAATGAAAGGGGCCCCGCTCTCAGGCAATGGGCAATTGTATCCTCCCGGGGCTTTGCCCTTGCGGCTGTCCAGGTCAAGATGGTTCATGCTGTTCATGCGGCGCAGGCAATCGGCAAAAAACGGCCGCACCCGCTCCAAACACTTCACCGATTTATCCAGCAGCTCCTGTCCTCCCTCGAAAGGATGCAGCGGCACCACGCCTTCCGGCTCGGCATCCATATCCCAGGGACGCAAGCTGTCCAGTCCCAGTTTATCCTTCTTCCGCTGGTTGATCTCGTTCACCAAAGGCAACACGTGTTGCTTTACGGCTTCGTGAAATTGATAGCAATCTTCCCTCGTATAATCGAAGCGGCCGAGCTCCACGAACTTATAATCGCGGTAATTGCTGAACCCTGCATTCTTTGCAATGCGGTCCCTTCTTTCAATTAATGCGGTGTACAAATGGTTCAACGTGTTCTTGTCCTGCATGCGCCGCTCATTCACTTTGCGGTATACTTCTTCGCGCAGGTTCCTGTCCGGGCTTTCTAAAAACTTAGCGGCCTGCTGCAGCGTATACTCATGGCCGTTAACAGTAACGGTCATCTTGCCGGAGATAACGCCGAACTGTTGCTTCATCACATTCAGCTCGGCTTGTATGGGAACGTTTTCTTCACGGAAGAGGTCAATGCTTTTTTTTACATTCCGCAGGTACGTGAAAAATTGCTGCTGGTCCAGCTCTTTTATAAAAGGCGATTCCATCAGCTTGCGGTTGATCTTGTCCTGTATGGGCTCAATCTTTGGCAGTATCTCCATCATAAAATAAGCATAGGCCTGCTCCAGCGGTTTGCTTTCTGTATCGCAGGTCATGCGTATTTGCCTCCACGCGGCGTCTTCGCCCACTACCGCATCCAGCTCGCTCATGTCTTTCAACCATTGCTCAAGGTCCTGCCTCGATCCGATGGGGCGTTCCAATAAATTTTTATAATAGGGCTCTAATCCTTCCCAGGTATCTACCATAAAATCTTTCGGCAAAAAATGCCGTTCGATTTTTTGAATATCTGCACTGTACTCCATATATTTTTTTGTTTATAGTATGCTTTAAAAAACACTTCCGCCGGTTGGCGGAAGGTTTTGGTGGGGCTTCTATTTCTCTTTCTTCTTCTTTGCCGCTGCTTTTTTTGCAGGAGCTTCTTTTTTAGCTGTTTTCCTTGCCGGTTTTGCTTCCGCTTTTGCCTTAGGCTTCTTTTCTTCCTTTGCCGCTGCTTTTTTCGGTTTCTCTTCGGCCTTGGCTTTTGGCTTTTCCTCCCTGGCGGGAGCGGCAGGTTTTTCTTCTTTGCCAGGGGCCGATTTTTTCGCCGGCTTTTGCGTTGGTTCTTCTACCGGCGCTTCCACTTCTTCGGCGGGCTCTTCTACCGGTGCTTCTTCTTCGTCTTCAGGTTCGCTCAGTTTTATTTCAACATCATTGTTCTTCAAAACAGAGAACCATTTTACCATCTTCTTCATATCACTGGCATATACGCGTTCAAAATCCAGTGAAGGATATACTTTTTGAAAATAAGCCTGCAATGCCTTGTTGTCCTTTTCATCGGGCAGTTTTTCCGTGCTGTCCTTCATGGCATTCAGCACTTCTACCAGGTTTACATTTTCTCTTTCGGTATACACCTCAATACTTTCCAGGTGTGTAAACTGGTGTACCCTGCCTGAAACAAATTTGGTCGTGTGGTCGTCAAGGGATTTAACAATTGCGCCGTCGCCCTTGCTGTTCACCATTTCGTACAGCCCGGGCATTCCTGTTATGGCAATGATTTTTGCGTATTCCATTTATAAGGCATTTTTTTAAAGGACGTGCAAGATAAGAAGAGTTTGCGGTTTGTGTTTGGGCCCTCAGGACGCTTACCCGCAAAGTTTTTGGGTAAGATAATTGTATAATAAAAATATGTGCCCGAAGGTTTTGGAACATACCGCCGTCCAATACAACCATAACAGGCCATATTTATGTTCAGAAATATTGTATTGATCGGAGCTTTTTTACTATCGTTCATCACGGTTAACGCTCAAAGTCTTTCTATTAAAGGTGTTTTGCAAGACAGGTCAGACAAGGTGCCCCTTGCGGGAGCCACCCTTAGGTTAAGTTTGCAATCCGATAGCCTTATCAGGTTTAATGCTGTGTCCGATAAGCAGGGCGCTTTTGAGTTCAGAGACCTCTCCCCCCAAACTTATATATTGACCATCAGTTCCGTAGGCTACGAAACCCAGCAACAGACCATTATACTTACCGACAGCAGCAAGGACCTGGGCATCGTTCAGGTATCCCGCCAGGCCAAACTGTTAAGCGAAGTAACGGTTAAGGTTTCCACTCCCCCCGTTCGACAGAAAACCGATACGCTCGAATATTCCGCCAACGCATTCAAGGTAAATCCCGATGCCAATGCAGAAGACATGATGAAAAAAATGCCGGGCGTAACCGTTGATAAAGGTACAGTAACAGCCCAGGGCGAACAGGTAAGAAAGGTAACAATCGATGGCCGCGATTTCTTTGGCGACGATGCCACGGCCGCACTCCGTAACCTTCCCGCAGAAGTAATCGATAAGATCCAGGTATTCGACCGCCTTAGCGACCAGGCGCAGTTTACCGGCTTCGACGATGGCAATGCGGTAAAAGCCATTAACATAGTAACCAAGGCGGATATGCGAAATGGGCAATTCGGCCGCATATATGCAGGATATGGTACCGACGAGCGCTACAGTGCCGGCGGTAACATGACCTTCTTCAATGGAACCCGCCGCATATCAGTCGTAGGTCAAATCAATAATATTAACCAGCAGAACTTTGCTTCGCAGGACCTGTTGGGTGTTACCAGCAATGTCAACCGCGGCGGCGGAGGTGGCGGCAATCGTGGAGGTGGCGGCAACAATCGTGGCGGAGGTGGTAATCCCGGTGGCGGAGGTGGAAATTGGGGCGGCGGGGGACAGGGAAACTTCCTGGTAGGACAACAGCCCGGCATCAGTAAAACCAATGCATTCGGCGTCAATTTCTCCGACCAGTGGGGTAAGAACCTGCAGGTAACAGGAAGTTATTTCTATAACAAGAACACCAACCTCAATAACGAGCGCATCAATAGGGAATACTTTGCATCATCGGAAGATTCAGCACAATTTTACCAGGAAAACAGTCTCACCAATAGTGATAACTACAACCATCGCGTAAACATGCGCATGGAGTACAAAATCGATTCATCCAATTCGATCATTTTTACTCCAAGATTGCGTATGCAGAAAAATAATTCCTTCAGCAGCCTCAACAGCGAGCTGAGCTATCCAAATGCACCGGTTAGCGTGTTCAGCAGCAGCGACAGGGCATTCGGCAATGGCTATAATTTCTCCGGCGAGCTATTATATCGCCACGCATTCGCCAAACGCGGCAGGACCATTTCCATCAATCTCGAAAGCGAATGGGAAAGGAACAGCGGTGAAACCTATATCGAATCCATCAACCGTTTTTACAAAGGCAGCATTCCGCAGGAAGATTCGTTGCAACAATTCTCCGACCGCGTAAACAAGGGGCGGGAGTTTACTGTAAACGTCAACTATACTGAGCCTTTAGGAAAAGGCCAGCTTCAGTTTAACTACCGTCCGTCATGGACCGTTAATAATGCCGATCAGCAAACATTTCATTACGACGCGGCCGCAGGAAAATATTCTGTGTTCGATGACAGCCTTTCCAATAAGCTGGACAATACCTATAACACACAAAACGGGGGCATCAGCTACCGCGTGGGCGACAGGGACAATTCATTTTCTATCGGGTTAAACTATCAGCACGCCGTGCTGGAGGGGCAGCAGACATTTCCTTATGTTGCCAAAGTTGAACGCAGCTTCAGCAACCTGTTACCGAACCTAAGATGGCAGAAGAAGATTTCACCTCGCAGCAGCATCCGCGTGTTTTACCGGGCAAGGACCAATCCGCCTTCAGTAACGCAATTGCAGGACGTGATCAATATCAGGAATATTTTGTTCCCTTCCACCGGTAATCCCGAGCTTAACCAGGACTATGCGCATTCTTTGGTTACCAGGTACCAGTTTACCAACTCTGCAAAGCGCACCAGCTTTTTTGCGAACATATTCGTGCAGAACACGCAGAATTATATTACCAATGCATCGTACCTGATCACGAAGGATTCAGCCGTTTCCAGTTCCATTGTGTTGCGCGAAGGGGCCCGGCTTACCAAACCCGTTAACCTGGATGGTTACTGGAGTGTGCGCTCATTCCTCACCTTCGGGATGCCTTTGAACTTTATTAAATCGAGCCTTAACCTTAATGCGGGCGTGTCTTATTCGAGGATACCCGGTTTGATCGACAACGTGGAAAATCTTTCCAACAGCTATAATTACAATGTTGGCGCAGTAGTGGCCAGCAACATTAACGAGTACGTTGACTTTACCCTTTCTTATTCGGCCAATTTCAACAGGGTTCAAAATAGCATTCAACCACAATTGAACAATAATTACTTCAATCATGTGGCCGGCATGCAATTGAACCTATTGTCGAAAAAAGGTTGGTTGTTCCAGAACGATGTGACAAACCAAATGTTCCGCGGGCTTACGACTGGCTTCAACCAGAATTATTGGTTATGGAATATGGCAGTGGGTAAGAAGTTCCTGAAGGACCAGAAGGGCGAATTGAAGCTGTCCGTATTCGACCTGCTGAAACAAAACCAGGCCATCAGCCGCGAAGTGAATGAAATATTTATCGAAGATGTGCAAAACGACGTATTGCAGCAATACTTCATGCTAACATTTACTTACAAGCTGAGAAATTTTGGCGGACGGAGCAGAAATAACGCGAAATAACTATCTTTTACAAATTATAGTCAAGGCCACAATTTTTCAGTTTTGAATGATTGGATCTTAATTAACCAGCTAAAACAGGGTGACCAGGCTGCTTTTAAACAAATCGTGGAAACATGGCAGGATATGGTCTATAATACGGCCATTGGCATTGTGCAGCATGCCCAGGACGCCGAAGATGTGGCACAGGAAGTATTTGTTCAGGTATACCAGTCGATCGATGGGTTTAAGGGAAACTCCAAATTTTCCACCTGGTTATACCGCATCACCATCAGCAAGGCCATGGACCATGAGCGGCGGAAAAAGCGGAAAAAACGCTTTGCCCTCGTTAAAAGCATTTTTGGAGAAGATAATGAGCAGGTTGTGGAATCGCCGGACTTTAATCACCCCGGGGTATTGTTTGACAGAAAGGAAAAAGCTGCTATCTTATTCAAGGAAATGAACCGGCTGCCAGACAACCAACGCATTGCTTTTGTGCTCAATAAGGTGGAAGGCCTTAGTTACCAGGAGATCAGCGAGATCATGGAAACCACCATACCGGCCATTGAATCGCTGCTGCACCGGGCCAAGGCCAATTTGAGAAAATGGCTGAAAGATTTTTATGAACGGCAATAAAGCACAAGTTTTTTTAATTTTTTGCGTCTAATTGTACGTGTATGAAGGAAAAACATCCAATAGAACAACTTGTAAACGATACGCTGGACAGCCTTGACGGCCTTAGCCGGGCCAAGGCCAACCCCTTCCTGTTCACCCGGGTAGAAGCCAGGCTTAGGCAAGGTGGTAAAAATGCGTGGGAAAGAGTGATTGGTTACATTTCCCGGCCAACAGTGGCCCTGGCCATGCTGTGCATGATCATATTGGCTAACGGCGTGGTAATGTACCTGCAATCGGCTTCCAATGATACCACCACGGAGCAATCCCAATTAGCCCTGACCGAAGAATACAGCCTTACCGTTTCTTCTTTTTACGATGATGAAAACCCCGAACCGTAAATGAACAGTTCCAGAATTAAAATATTACTTTTTTTAGTCGGCATACTGTTGGTGACCAACCTGGTATTGCTGGTATTTATCCTTGGAAAAAAAGACGGTCACGAGGGTAGGCGCGTCCAGCAGGACAGGTCGTCCGTAATGCGGATATATCTTAAGGACAGCGTAGGCTTCACCGACCAGCAACTGGCCCAGTTCGACAAATTGAGAGACCAGAACAAGCAGGACATGAAACCTTTGTTTGAGCAAATGCGGCAATCGAAACTGGCGTTTTATAACCTGCTGAAGCAACCCGGCGCGCATGATTCGGTAACTACGGCTGCTGCCAATGCAATGGCAGAAAAGCAAAAAGCCGTGGACATGGCATTTTACAAATATTTTGAAGAAGTGCGCTCGTTGTGCACGCCTGAGCAACAGGTAAAATATGATTCGCTGGTGCAGCAAATCGTTCGCAGAATGATATCCCCATCTCGCAAAGGCGATTCAAAACAAAAGAAAGAAGAAGGCGCTAAAAGAAAAGATTAAGCGAAGGTTTTTCAACGCAATTACATCTAATACATATTAAAATCAGCAAATGAAAAAACAGCTAATGTTTGTTCTGGGCCTGCTGTTGGCTACGGTAATGGTAGCCAATGCACAGGGACCCCAGCGCAGGACGGTAGAAGAAAGAGTAAAAGCAGCCATGGAGAAAGTTACTCCCGCGCTTAGCCTTACCAATACTCAGCAACCGCAGACCGACAGTGTATTTACGGAATATTACAAGGCAATGGACAAGCTTCGCGAAAGCATGCAACCCGGCACGCCCCCCGACCGCAGTCAATTTGAAAAACTGGGTACGGACAGGGATGAGAAGCTGAAGAAAATATTTACTGAAGAACAGTTCAAGAAATGGAAGGATGAAGTAGAGGCCACGCTTCGCCCGCAGCGAAGGGGCGGTGGACAAAGATCCTGACAACGATCTTCACAGTTGAAGAATCATGGCCTATGAGCCCTCGAGTCATCGGGGGTTTTTTTATTGCTCCATCCACGCCTTGAATGCCGCGGCGTTTTCCTGGCTGATGATGATGTCTTCCGGAGGAGCGGGTTGTATTTCCAATTGCAATTTGCTTTTGGGATAAGACCTTATTCGCCTTATGGCATTGAGGTTTACAAGATACTTGCGGTTAACGCGGTAAAACTGCGAAGGATCGACCTGCTTTTCCAGGTCGGCGAGGGATTGGTCCAGTATAAACTTCTGCGATTTGCTATCCACCAGGCACACTAATTTTTGCGCGGCGTAGAAGTACGCGATCTCTTCTGTTTTAATGCTGATGTAATCGGTGCCGCGCTTTACCAAAAACCTCTTCTTGCGGTCTGCATTGCCTTGTTGCTGCCAGTTGGCCAGCTGCCGGTAATTGGCGGCGAAGTGCTGTTTCAGCTTTTCATATTTTTTCAGCGCCGCTTCCAGCTTGTCCTGCCTGATGGGTTTTAGCAGGTAGTCGATACTGTTATGCTCGAATGCTTCCTGCCAGTATTCATCATAAGCAGTGGTGAATATCACGGGGCAATCCACGGCAACCTGTTCGAATATCCTGAATGATAATCCATCGGTAAGATCGATGTCCATGAAAATGCACCCTGGCATTGGGTTTTGTTGCAGCCATTCGGTGGCGGTACGCACACTTCCCAGGATGGCCAGCACTTGTACAGAGGGCGCGCATTTCAGCAGCGCTTTTTGCAGTTTTTCCGCTGCGGGCTTCTCGTCTTCGATGATAATGGTTTTCATGCTTGATTCGGCGTTAATCTGTTTTTAATAATGGCAGGTGAACAATAAATTCATCGCCGGTTTTGTGTACGGTGATCGGTTTTTTAATGATCAGCTTATAGCGTTCATCCAGGTTTTGCAGTCCGATTTTGGAGGAGGGCTTGCGCAGGGTTTTCGGCCGCACCTTGTTGCGGATGATCAATGAATCGTCCTGCATGGTTACGATGACAGACAAGGGCGATGCATCGGAAAACTCATTGTGCTTGATGGCATTTTCAATAAGCACCTGCAACGAAATGGGTGGCACCAGGAACTGTTCGAACAGCCGCGCATTTGCGGGGATGGCGAGTTGCACGGCATTTTCGAACCTTATTTTCAATAGAGAAAAATAGTTTTCCAGGAAGTCCATTTCTTCGCGCAGCAGTACCAGGTCCCTCGATTTGTTTTGAAGGATGTAGCGATATACTTCTGCCAGGTTATCGTTGAACTGGCGTGCTTTCACCGGTTTGTCTTCGATAAGATAAGAAAGCGTATTGAGCGAGTTGAAAATAAAGTGCGGATCTATCTGGTTCTTCAGTGCTTCCAATGCTGCTTCGGCCCTGGCGCGCTCCAGCTGTTCTTTTTTCAGTTGGTCGCTTTCGGCTTGTTTTACCAGGAACACCGTTTCGTACACATGTGTTATAAATATCACGCAGATCATAATAATGAGCGTGGCCGTGGTAACGATGCTCCAGTTTACTGCTCCGTGCTGAAAGACATGGTACCAGCCGATGAGGAGCAGCGCGCTGAGAGGAATGGTATAGAAAGTAACCGCGAGCAGCAATGCGATGATCTTTCGGATGGGTTTGTTAAGCCAATCGAAGTAAGCGCGCAGTGTAAACAATAAGTAACGGTTGCCTTCCCACACCACGAATGCAATGCCGATGGTATAGAGATAGCTGAACTTGATTTCCCAGGAGCTGAATGCCTGGTGGTCGACCATGCCCGTTACAATAGGGATCATGATGCCGAAGAATGGGATCAAAATCAGGCGAAAGCCAAGGTCGTTAAGGTTTTCTTTTGGCGGACGGGTTTTGAAGGTAGCGGCGAGGTTGCCCGCCCCATTGCTGGGCGTATTCGCGAACTGCTGGCCTGCGTCGTACCCGGATTTCGTCCCGGCTTGTTGCTTCATAACCATATCGCTGTCCACATGCCCTGGTGGGCCGGTCTGTTGAATATCAGTATTGGTCAGTTCCTTTTCCGGCTTCATTCGCCCAGGCTTTGTAACGTAAAAATTAGAAAATAGATTGGGAATGGAAACTATTTCTAAATCCTTAACAACTCAATTATGGACACTATTAACTGGTTAGCGATTTTAGTAGCCGGCATTTCTTCGTTTGTGCTGGGTGGTGTTTGGTATTCGCCAGCGTTGTTTGGCAATGCGTGGATGAAGGAAAACAATTTTTCGGTAGACGATGTAAAGAAGAGCAACAAGGCCAAGATATTCGGGTGGTCTTTCTTGTTTTCGCTGATAATGGCGGCCAACCTGGGCATGTTCCTAAGCGATCCCGCGAAGGGTTGCGAAACGTGCGCGCCTACCGTAGACCTGGTATGGGGACTGACGGCTGGAGGGTTGGCCGGGTTATGGGTATTTTGCGCGCTTGCCACCGTTGCGTTGTTCGAGATCAGGAGCTGGAGGTATATTTTTATTAATGGAGGATATTGTTTGGTGGCGCTGGCGTTAATGGGTGCGATTATAGGGGCGTGGAGGTAGGTGGGTGATGGTTAGATAGGTCTTGGGTCATGATTTATGCGGTTGATCCGAATCAACCGGATAATTAAATAATAGTTTTAAATTAGGCGGATAACCAAATACCTCAAAGCGACCCATCATGTTCGAAAAAAAAGACTTCATCGAAAGAATTGCATTTTGGGCTGATAAAAGTGGGCAATGGGCGGCGGCCAACCCTGATTATAAGCCCGGCGATCAAGCGCCTGAAAGCTTCGAGTACCATACCTGGTGCGATCCATCGGATACCGTATTGCAGTTTACGATCTATGCTTATATCGGCGGGCAAAAAATGGTGATCTGGAAAGGCTTCCATTACTGGCATGAACTGCGCGGCAAATCAGTTTACCTAAGCCTGGGCACGCAAGGGCAGGTCTGCAATGGAGAGAACCGTAATGGGCATGAAATGTACTTCGAAATATTGATGACCAACGGCCAGGTAATGTATATCCGCAACCTGGATGAAATAGAGAATGAAAATGAAGTAAAGGCCACTTCGCAAACCATCGTAGAAGGCGCATGGCGGCCCATGAATGGTTTACATTGGAAAAGGATATAGGGGACTGGAAAATTAAAATTCTCCAATCCCCTATATTCAAAAAATTAACAGGCTACTTCTTCCGCTTATAGGTTATTTCCATGTTCTTGAATTCTTTTCCGCCGGGGTAGGTGGCGTACATTTCCAAATGCTGGGTATTGTCATCGACCCAACGGAAGGTTTGGCGCATGCTTACGTCTTTACCTGTCCTGTAGTCGGTGCTTTTGCCGGCCAGGTTTACGGTCTTGTTGGCTGAATCATACTTGCCTTCCATGTACATGATGCCGGTGGCCATGTTGTCGATCCAGGTATTTACAAATGCCTTCTTCACGTTATCGTATCCCAGTGTGCTCACGCCTTCGAACACCATGCCGGGCGCCATTTCGCAACGGAAGTTGGATTGCTGGTAACGGTTGTCCCAGATGGTTTTATTGGTAGCTGTTCCTGTCATTTTCATGGGTTGTGCATCGGGGGTTTGCCAGAAGGTCATTTCGGCTTCCCATACGCCGTTGTCTTTTGCAATCATATTGTGTACTTCGCCGGGCATGCTGGCGGCGTACATAGCCTGGTTAAGGGCCGCAGTGTCTTTCAGCATTGGTGTTTCGTCCGCCCCGGCCGAGGTGTTGGCCGTGGTATCTGATTTCGTTGATTCAGAGCCGGTAGAGGCATCGTTACAGGCAGCCAGTGTGCCCAGCAGCGCAATGCAGAAAATGTTGGTTAACCGTTTCATAAAAATGTATTGTTTGTGCCAAGGTACAAATTGCCGTGATTGTTCCAAAAGGAATTGTAGGGGCAGGTGGCCGTAAGTTGTGAATGGTGAGTTGTAAGGGGGAGGTGTTTATTGAAGGATGGCGGTAGCTTCAATTTCGATGAGGTATTCAGGGGCTATCAGCTTGCTTATTTCCACCATGGTGGTGCAGGGACGGATGGTGGAAAAGAACTCGCCGTGTGCCCGGCCATACTCTTCCCATTTAGAAATATCGGTTACGAACATGCGCGTGCGGATAACGTGCTCCAGGCCTGCGCCGGCTTTTTTGAGTATGCCTTCTATTTTGCGGATGATGAAGACCGTTTGTTCGTAAGGGTTACCTGGCCCTACCACCTGGTTGTTGTCGTCTACCGCCACCGTACCCGTTACTTCGATGATGTTGCCCATGCGTACGGCGCGGCTATAACCTACGATATCTTCCCATTTAGCTCCGGACGAGTAATTGATGCGGTCCATGTTTTTTCAGTTCAATGTTCTCGTAGCTGATCAGGTCTTCGCCTTGCAGGCGCAGGTACACCTGCGCTACGGTGATTACGTCTTTCTGGCAATAGGTGGCGATGCGGTACAGGCATTTTTCGCGTTCTTCCTGGGTTTGGGCCGACCAATAAATATGGCCCACCATGCTTCCGTCCATATCGCCTTTGGGACTGGGTATGCCCAATACATTGGACAGCAGGTGCAGGGAGGTGTAGCTTTTATAATCGCCGAACTTCCACATTTCCATGGTATCGATGAAGGGGACGTCCCATGGTTTTTTTCCGGCCACCTGCATGCAGGCGGGAAGTTTCATGCCTAGTATGGTCATGCGGCGGCAGAGGTAGGGGAAGTCGAACTCTTTGCCATTGTGTGCGCAGAGGTATTTGTTGTTATCGGCCGTCCATTTGCACAGCATGTCGCAAAATGCCTGCAGCAGCTCTTTTTCATCTTCGTGGTAAAACGATTTTAGGGTAAGGCGTTTGTCTTCGCCACGTCCCTGTATGACGCCACAGCTGATGCAAATGATCTTTCCAAATTCTGCATAGATGGCTGCGCGGGGATAGAGGCTTTCGGGTGTGGAGTTTTCGTGGTGGCGCATGAGGCCTTCGGCCTTGGTGTTCCATAGTTCTCTCCACGTATCCGGAAGCGCCTCGAATGATTGGTATTGCGGGGCGGTTTCTATGTCCAGGAAGAGAATGCTGCTAAGCGGCGCCATAAATGTAAAATAACGGAAATGTACAGATGTGCAAATGTGCAGATGTGCAGATATGTGGATAACTCGGTGCCTATACCTAAGGGTTAGGTGTTAAGCCACGTTTTGAAGTTGAAATGATTTTACCTATTATCCGATTTAGAGCTTCATCCTTAACAAGGAGATCATCGCAATCGGGATAGATTTTGGAGAATTTGCAGAGTAATAACCAATATTCAGTTTCCTCGGCCTCTTTAGCTATTTTAAACTTATGTATAAAGTCGGCTTTCCTTTCCGAATTTTGTGCTTCAATGATATTCGAACAGATGGCAGTACCAGATTTTAACAACTGCCTGCTAATAATATATTTTTAACCCTGCTCCAATCTTTCACAGTACGCAATGATTAACAGAGAGAACTCAAACGCCAACTTGACAACAAGATTTCTCTCAAATATTTTTTTGGACATCACAAAAGTTCCTCCCAATACCTAAAATTTAGCAAACCAGTTCTGGAGCAACTTTTATTGGCACATCTGCACATCTGCACATTTGCAAATTATAAATACTTATCTCCCTTTTTCCGTTTCACCTCCGCCACATAATCCTTGATCTCCTGTTCCTTCTCTTTCTTGCAAATCAGCAGCACATCCTCGGTATCTACCACGATAAAGTCCTGCATGCCCTGTAATAGCAGCAGCTTGTTGTCAGGCGCGTGCACCATGCAATTGTTGGAATCTATCAGCAGTACATTATCGCCGGCAATGGCATTGTTCTGCGGATCTTTTGCATAGTTTTCATAAGCGCTGTTCCAGGTACCGAGGTCGCTCCATCCGAAAGAAGATGGGATCACGTACACGTTCTCGGCTTTTTCCATGATGCCGAAGTCGATGGAAATATTAGTGCATTGGGGGTAAATGCGCTCTATGGCCTGGTGTTCCGCGGTTGTATTGAAGTGTTCGCGTTCCGCATCGAATACCTCATAGATTTCAGGAAGATATTTTTCAAAAGCGGTAATGATGTTCTTTACCTGCCAGATGAAAATGCCCGCATTCCAGAGAAAATCCCCGCTGGACAGGAAGGTGCGCGCCAGCTCCATATTCGGCTTTTCGGTAAAGGTCTTCACCTTGTTTACATTCGGCGCCACCTCCATTTGCTCATACTGGATATAGCCATAACCGGTATTGGGATAAGTAGGCTTCATGCCCAGCGTGATAAATGCGTTGATATGGTTTACAAAATCCAAGGCTTGTTCGCACACGCGAACAAATTCCTGCTGGTCAACTATCAGGTGGTCGGCGGGCGCTACTATCAAAGAGCCCTTGGGATCTTTTTGAAATATTTTGAATGATACGTAGGCAATGCAGGGCGCGGTATTCTTGCGGGCCGGCTCAGACAATATGTTTTCTACCGGCAGATGGGGCAGTTGGTCCTGCACTATCTGCTCGTATTCTTTGGTGGTGACCACCAGAATATTTTCGGGAGGTACCATGCCCGCGAACCGTTCGTAGGTCCACTGGATCATGGTTTTTCCGGTATTTAAAATATCCAGGAACTGTTTAGGGAAATCCTGACGGCTCATGGGCCAAAAACGGCTGCCAATGCCACCTGCCATAATCGCTACGTAATTGTGATTGTTCATATTATCCCGTTTTGCCAATACCTCAGATAAGTATGAGGGGTTTTTC
This sequence comes from Chitinophagaceae bacterium, assembly GCA_035628135.1. Classification (GTDB taxonomy): domain Bacteria; phylum Bacteroidota; class Bacteroidia; order Chitinophagales; family Chitinophagaceae; genus DASPKM01. Next base: position 793,799 of record DASPKM010000010.1, read on the forward strand.
AACTTATCGGGGTTCAGCTAAATGAGGCCTTCTCTGATAAGGTCGTGCAAATGTATAATACCAAGGTATTTATTCCTGCCGGTGACCAGCAGCTGAGAGATATCGCTTTTACGCATCAGGTCCAGGGCCTCTACTGCCAGCTCATCGGCTGGAATGGTCCTGGGGTTGCTCGTCATAATGTCCTTTGCTTTTGCCTTGTCCAGGCCCCCGTCTTTTTCCATCATCCGTCTAAGGTCGCCGTCCGTAATTACGCCGAGCACCTGGTCTTGCTCGTCCACCACGGCCGTTGCGCCCAGCCGTTTTGCAGAAATTTCCATGATCACTTCCTTCAACGACGCCTCCGGCCTTACCTTGGGCGATTCGTTGTGAATATACAAATCCCCTACCCGCAAATACAACTTTTTTCCCAGTGCGCCGCCCGGGTGAAATTTGGCGAAATCATCGGACCCAAACCCTTTTAACTCCATGAGCACTACGGCGATAGCATCGCCCATTACCAACTGGGCCGTAGTGCTGCTGGTAGGCGCCAGGTTATTGGGACAAGCTTCCTGCGATACGGTAGTATTCAGGAAAATATCGCATTGCTTTACCAGGTACGATTGATCGTTTCCGGCTATGGCAATCAACACATTGCCGAAATTTTTGATCAGGGGCACCAGCACCCTGATCTCGGGGCTTTCGCCGCTTTTGCTGATGATCATTACCACGTCTTCCTGCTGTACCATGCCCAAGTCGCCGTGAATGGCGTCGGCGGCGTGCATGAACACGCTGGCGGTACCGGTTGAATTAAGGGTGGCCGCTATTTTCTGGGCAATGATGGCGCTTTTGCCAATACCGCTGATAACCACCCGGCCCTTACAGTTGCGGATGGCTTGAACGGCCCTGGTGAAATCTTCATTAATGAATGATTGTAAGTGCGCTACTGCCTCGGCCTCGGATTGAATGGTGCGGCGCCCTATCGATTGAATGGTCTCGGGTGTCATGCGAGGGGCAAAATTAGTATTTTCCCGTAGGGGCACTATGAATTTTTTAACAATCGCGGCTTCCGGGCTGGGCGGTTTTTGCATAACTTCGCGTACCTTCAAAATTAGCAGGGGCTTCTGATTATTGCTCGCTTGCCAGAGGATTCCCGAACCTTGAATCTATATAGCCGGAAGTTTCCTACATTTTTAGGTATTCAACCTTGATTGGACAATCATTGTGTGGATGAAAATTAATGAAGATGGCATCAACCGTAAAATCTACCCGCCAGGCAGGCGGAAAATCTGCCGCAAAAAAGGCTAAGGCACAAACAACCAGCAAGTCAGACGGTTCAGCAAAACATAATCTGTCCAGGCAGCTCCAGGAGAATTTTGGTTTCGATTCGTTCAAAGGCCCGCAGGAAGACATCATTCAATCGGTCCTGGCCGGCAATGATACCTTCGTTATCATGCCAACGGGCGGGGGCAAGAGCCTATGCTATCAATTGCCCGCCATGGTAAGCGAAGGCGTGGCCATCATCGTTTCTCCCCTCATCGCCTTAATGAAGAACCAGGTAGACCTGGTAAGAAGCTACAGCAGCAAGGACGATGTGGCGCATTTTCTGAATTCGACCCTCAACAAAAAAGAGATCCGCGAAGTGCACGACGACCTGCTCACGGGCAAGACCAAGATGCTGTACGTGGCGCCGGAAACACTGACCAAGCAGGAGAACCTCGAATTTTTCAGCGACCTCAAGCTTTCGTTTTTTGCCGTGGATGAAGCGCATTGTATCTCCGAATGGGGGCATGATTTCAGGCCCGAATACCGCCGCTTGCGCGAAATGATGAACCAGATAAACCCGGACATACCGGTGATTGCATTGACCGCTACCGCCACTCCCAAAGTGCAGAGCGATATCGTGAAGAACCTGGACCTGCGCAACCCGAATATTTTCATTTCATCGTTCAACAGGCCCAACCTGTATTACGAGATCAGGCCCAAGATCAAGAAAGATCAAACCATAAAAGATATTGTCCGTTTTATTGTCAGCAACAAGGGCAAGAGCGGAATTATTTATACGCTGAACAGGAAGACTACCGAAGAGCTGGCCGATATGCTGATGGCCAATGGCATTAAAGCGGTGGCTTACCATGCGGGGCTCGACAGCAAGCTGCGCGCCGAGCGGCAAGACCTGTTTTTGAATGAAGACGTGCAGGTGATTGTTGCCACCATTGCCTTTGGAATGGGCATCGACAAGCCCGATATCCGCTTCGTGATACATTATAATATCCCCAAGTCGATAGAAAACTATTACCAGGAAACCGGTCGTGCCGGCCGTGATGGATTGGAAGGGAAATGTATTTTATATTATTCGCATAAGGATGTGGCCAAGCTGGAGCACCTGATGCGCGACAAGCCCTTGAGCGAACGCGAAGTGGGCGCACAGCTGATCAATGAAACCGTAGCCTTTGCCGAGAGCGGTGTTTGCCGCCGCAAGGTATTGATGAGCTATTTCGGCGAGGAATACACAGAAAAGAACTGCGGCAATTGCGATAACTGCCGCAACCCGAAAGAACAGGTAGAAGCGAAAGACAATGTGGTGAAAGTATTGCGCGCCATCCGCGCCCTCGACGAACGGTTCGCCACCGACTATACGGTGAACATTGTCATTGGCCGGTTGACTCCCCAGATACACATGTACCGCCACGAAGGCCTGGAAGTATTCGGTATTGGCAAGGAAGACCCGGAACATTATTGGAACTCATTGATCCGCCAGCTGCTGCTGGAAGGACTGCTGAGCAAGGACATCGAAGACTACGGCGTATTGAAAATTACCAGGAAGGGCGAAGAGTTTTTGAAAAAGCCGCGCTCATTCAAGATAGTTTTGAACAACCTGTTCGAAGAGGCCAATGCCGACGACGAAGAAGGTTCCGAATCAGGCGTTGCGGGCACAGCTACCGACGAAAAGTTGTTCGAGATGCTGAAGGACCTGCGCCAGAAAGAAGCGAAGAAAAAGGGATTGCCACCTTTTGTGGTGTTCCTGGAAAACTCGCTGCAGGACATGGCCACATTGTATCCCACCAACATGCAGGAGCTGGAAAAATGCCAGGGCGTAAGCAAGGGCAAGGCACTGCGTTATGGAAAGCCCTTTATTGAGCTGATAGCGAAATACGTGGAGGAAAACAACATCGAGCGTCCTGACGATTTTGTAATGAAGAGCGTAGTGAACAAGAGCGGCAACAAGGTGTACATCATCCAACAAGTGGATAAGAAGATCCCGCTGGAAACCATCGCCCGCAACAAGGACATGCGCCTGGATGCATTGCTCGAGGAAATGGAAACCATTGCGGCCAGCGGCACCAAGCTGAACCTGGACTACGCCATTTCCGAAATGCTGGACGATTACGAACAGGAAGATATCATAGAGTATTTCAAAGGCTGTGAGACCTCGAGTTTGCAGGTTGCGCAGCAGGAATTAAGTGAGAATGGATTTACCTGGGAGCAGTTAAAGATCATGAGGATTAAGTTTTTGAGTGTGTACGGGAATTAGGCTTTGACGTTAGCTGGATAGACCCGTTTGGTCAGGTTGGCTCGGCGGCCTCGGGTATTTTTCGGCGTATAGATTTGAGATTTTCAGGGCAAAACCCCTATTTTTGCAGCCCTGTTTATCAAATAGCAGGAGATGGTGCGGTAGCTCAGTTGGTAGAGCAAAGGACTGAAAATCCTTGTGTCGCCGGTTCGATTCCGGCCCACACCACGAAGAAGATCAAGCGATTATGACGAAAAGTTGTAGTCGCTTTTTTCTTTACTACAACAATACTACAACACGTCGGCGTTAAGAGATAAACTGTTCTAATTAATGTCTATTTTTAGTTTTATGCAGATTGACCGCATTGATGCCCGGGACTAATCTTCAGCTAGTCTGAGATTAAAAAGCATATTAAACAGGAATTATACGATGAGACGTTTAAATTTCCCCGTACTTCACAGATTGCAGATAAAACATTTTAGCCTATATAAAAAGGCTGATTTTTTGGACATTGATTTAACCAAAAATGTTTTCTGTCTAGCGGGCGCTAATGGTCTAGGAAAGTCAACATTCATTACAATCATTAATTATATCCTTACCGGTATAGTAAAGAATCCTGAGCGTAGTTTTTCTTGGTATAATTCTATTCCCGCTTTCTATAATAAGAGCAAAGGATTTGCCGAACGGTATTTTGATGGTAGGGTTAAGCCAGACTTTTATGATATAGCAGAAGCCACATTATATTTTTCAATTGGAGACAATTATTACAGTATTACTCGTGGCTTTTTTGAGCCTGATGAGTTACGTCAATTTTCAAAAACGACCAATGGCAAACCGGTTGTAATACCCGACAATATTTCGTCATCTGACTTGAACGAGACGTACAAATCAAACTTCACAAAGGATATAAACCTTTCTGAGTTCGATCAATTTGTGTTTCTGCAATCCTATGTTTTCACGTTTGACGAAACGCATCAGCTAATCTCATGGGATGTTGCACTCATCGAAAGGGTTTTGTATTTATTTTTTGGAGTCGACTCAAATAAAGCCAAGTTGGCGGACCAATTACGAAAGGAATATAATAAATATGATTCCGATGTAAGAAACCTTCAATACCAAATCACTCGTACAAGAAATGAATTGAACGATTTGAAGAAACGGATGGAAACCGTAAATATCAATGACGGTTCGAACATCGAACTCTACGAAGTACATAAAAATTTATTAGAAAAATCGGACGAATTAACTACAATACTTAAACGAATTTCCGATGATATTAGAGATGTAGAGTTAAATATTTCCGATTTGTCATTAAAGGCTTCAAATTTGAGAAGCGAGTATTCACATATATTCAATAAAACTCTCAAGCAAGGATCGCCGATTGAGAAGCATCCGATCATAATTGAAATTATCAATGACTTAAGTTTGCGAATTCATGCTTCCAGGGATTATTCGGATCTCATATCAAAATTAGTTGATGAAATTAGGAAATTTCAAGAAACCCCAACCAACCATCAGTACTTTGAACAACTGCAAAAGATAGACAGTGAATTAAGTATAGTAACGTCCAAAATCAAAACCTTTCAAATTCAGAAAGACAAGCTAATACAAGATGAAAGCGCCCATACGCTACAATTAAATGATATAAATAATCAAATCTTATCCATAGAAAAAGAAAATGAACAATTGCTTAGAGCCATTCAAAAAGCTCGGACAGAGTCAGATACAAATCTTGTGGTAAAAACTTATCATGATCAAATTGAGCGACTGACCGCCGAAAAGGACGAAGCTTATCGAAGAAGAAATAAGGCGCGTTCAGAATTAGAGCCCTTGGAAAGTGAACTAAATATGGGATACGTAAACGCGGAGAAAGATTTTATTCCCAAATTCAATCAATACGCTAAGAGTTTTCTTGGGTTGGATATACACATAGACTTACTATTTTCAGCAAAGGGTGCGAGTCTGACCATCGATATTGAGGAAGCAAAAAGAAAAGATTCTTATCAGTTATCTGAAAGTCAACGATATTTTATCGATATCGCATTACGGATGGCGCTTATTGACCTCTGCGCTAATTCAGCCACCGTGTTAATCGATACTCCAGAAGGTTCTTTGGATATTGCTTACGAAAGTAGGGCCGGGAAGATGTTTGCAGATTTCGCCAAAGAGTTTCATAAGATTATTATGACCGCAAACATTAATAGCTCACAGCTCTTATTAGAATTAGCTTCGATTTGCACGGGTGAACGAATGCAGATAGAAAGGATGACAAACTGGACAGATTTGTCAGAAGTTCAGCAGAAAGAAAATGATAAGATTGAAGCTGCTTATACAAAAATAGAAGAAAAGTTGGGCACGACTCATGATGGAAAGTAATCCGGACGCAATATTTGATTGCCTGTATATTGGCAAAAGATTACAAAGGAAAATCAATGATTTTTCTATGTATGAGATTCAATTTTTTTCTTATTTCAGTTGTTTACTTTCACTATATGATGGTAATCCTGTTGAATCTTGGAATTATTCGTTTATTAGAACAGAATTTGGGAGTCCGTATAGTATTGAAATTCATAAATCAATTCAAATATTAACCTCTGGTGAGTTCTTGAGAGAACAGAAGGATATTAGTGGATATTATGCCTTTACTCCAAAAGGGGTGGAATATCTTAATTATTTTCAAGCAGCCATGCAGTCAATTTCCTGGCGAAAAAAATATTTGGATACCGCTTGTACCAGTATCTCTTTACTTCCTTATGGCGATATCAAGGAGGCAATTAACTCGGAACCTGTCTTGAATTCTGCGCGACATTCTCAAAAAAGAAATTTGCTTTTGGATTCAAATCCTGCAACTAAGGTTTTGTATTCACAGTTTAAAGCTTTACGAACAGCTCTGGAAGATAAATACACAGACTTGATTGTGCCGGCAACTGTTTGGATTGATGCTTTAAACAAAGAAAAAAACGAATTTGTATAAGCATGATTATTGACCAAAGACAAGTGCAATACTTTAAAGCAGTTGCTGCGGAACAGTATGTGCCAATGATATTACAAGATTATGGAGGTGATAAAGGCGATTTATTAGCTTTTTTTACTGATACAATAACTGATATCTATCGGCATCTTCAATACAACACTTTCAAAACTGTTACGATTTATACTGCACTGGCAGAGGAATCATTCTTATCTAGGCATGTACCTAGTACCATTGTGATTAATGGCTACGAGAATTTAAGTCCTTTACGAGGCGACAGTATCGTTATTGAAGTAAAGCCAACTGGGGAACTTCAGTATTTGATTGATTTTGAACTAGATATTGGTTTGGTTCGCGCAAACGCCATTTCATACCGCTTTACAAAAGCCTTGGAGCAAGAAGTTATTTTTGGAAAAGCTTCAGAAAGACGGTTGAGATCAATTCCCGACGCTGATAGTTATTTTGCTATTCAAACCTATAAAGATTTAGATGTTGCCTTGGAGGACTACTCAACAAAGTTAGCGCGTCATTCCGAATGTGCCCACTTAAGAGATGTTTGGTTTGATGAAAGTCGCATTTTTTTCAAGGCGCGACCTGAGCATATTTTGAGAGATTCATTGACACAATTTTTAAAGGGACGCGTGAGAAACTCCGAGGTTCGGCCTGAACAGATAGTAGATCGAACACATCCCGTTGACATTAAGGTTACTTGGTCACTGGCGCCACACTTGGCGTTGATTGAGATTAAGTGGCTGGGCAAATCGCTAATGCAAAGGGGTAAAAGTTTTAAACAGATTTATAATCGACAGCGTGCATTGGATGGAGCTAAGCAGCTTTCTGATTACTTGGATGAAAACAGAAGACAAGCCCCGGTTAAAACAACTAAAGGTTATTTAGTTATATATGATGGCAGGCGTTGGGGCTGCAACAGCACAACCACTACTGTAACCAGGGTTAACGGATTGCGTTATGAGAATGATAATATTATTTATGATCCGGACTATCATTCGATACGATCAGACTTTGCTCGACCAATAAGATTTTTTTTAGAACCAATAATGACTGGATAGTCTATGAGTATAATCAACGATAACCATCATTTTAAAGACGGAGGATTTTCAAATTATGAGAATGCAATCCAACTTCCGCGCCATCGCTGGTATTATTATAAAGAGGGGTTTTCTCCTTTGCTGGTCGAGAATGCGATTCAACAAGTAGGATTAGGTAAAGATGAAATAGTGATAGACCCCTTTAATGGAAGCGGTACTACAACTTTAACAGCAACATCGCTTGGTTATCCTTCAATCGGTGTCGAGGTAAATCCATTTACCACTTTCCTGGCGCAAACGAAAACTAAGAATGCAGACTCAAGTGAAATTGATAAATGGGCTGAAAAGGTTTTGATAAAGTCAGAAAAGGGCTTGAAGTCGGACCTTTTAGGATATTCAACTTTCTCTAAGGTGAAAGGGTTAGATAAATGGCTTTTCAATGATAGTGTTCTTAAATCGTTTGAAGGAGGCTGGAGTGAAACAAACAATATCGAATCATATAATCTGCGCAGATTGTTGAGACTGGCGCTTATTACAGCTACGATGGATAATTGTAATGCACGGCGCGACGGCAAATGTTTGCGGTATCGTGATAGTTGGAAGCAGTATGATTTCGACAAATACACATTTTTAGATTCTCTGGAAAACAATATTGCTGAAATAAAAGCTGACGTAGAAGCTCAACGCTTGCCTTCGATCTCAAATATTTACCAAGGCGATTGCAGAAAGTTTTTACAAGCCAAGGATTCGTTTGAGACGTTTAAGTTGTGTATTACATCACCCCCGTATTTGAATACGTTTGACTATACCGATATATATCGACCTGAGTTATTTTTGGGAAAATTTGTGAACGACAACCAAGAATTATATAATCTGCGATTACAAACCGTTCGTTCACATTTACAAGCTGCGTGGGATCGGCCTAATCAATCAGACTTTGGAGACTTATATACTCAGAATATAAACCATCTGAATGCTAATCTGGATGGTTTAATGCATAAGAATATTCCTTTGATGGTACAAGCATATTTTGAGGACATGCACCAAATTCTGTCCATTTTGAAGACAAAGGCCCAAAAAGATGCCCAAATTTGGTTTGTTGTGTCGAATTCTGCTTATGCAGATAGAGAAATACCGGTGGATCTCATAATAAGTGATATTGGCTCAAAAATAGGCTGGTATCTTAAGGAGATTGTTGCATTGAGATATTTAAAACGACGAAAGACCAGACATAGTCCTAATATCACGCAACTTAGAGAGAGTGTGATCATTTTCCAAGCTAATAAGAGCTCAAAATAATCAGGTAATCACATTAACCAGTTAGCGTTTCATTTATAAGCAGAACAAGCAAAAATTGAGTTGTGCTGCCTTTAGGTAAAAAGTGCTAATTTGAAACACACCTTTAGAGACCTGAATGAGTTCCAAACTAGTGATAGAATATAACCAACAGTCGATCCTGGCTAAATTCGACAAACTTCCCATTCGAATTTTTTTAGATACGAATGTGGTTCAATATATTAATAGCTTCGGTGAGTACATCTATGAAAATTATATGGAGCACGAGGACTGTTTTATCGGCTCCCACGGAAAAAAAACTAAACGGGGGGATTTTTTATTTGTGCAAATTCTAGCGCTTCGACAGATTTTCTTTGCAGTTGAACGAACCCCATTTGAATTTGCAATTTCTGTGAATGTTTATGAAGAAATACAAAGAAAAAACGATTTTCGTTTAACGCAGTGGTTTTATGATCTATGGGATTATTGGCAAACTGTTATTTGGGATCAAAACGGAAAGGCTTTCACAGGTCAGGGAAAGATATCGGCTCTTAGGCTTCAACAGGACGATTCAATTAAAAATGCTCTTTCGAAGCCGGATTTTAAAATATTTACGGATGCGATCGAGCTTGAATGTGATGCGATACTTACTTGCGACAAGTATCGAAGCAGGCAAGACTGGATTTATAAAAACTACGGAATAATGGTTTTATTTCCATCAGATCTCTGTGAATTGACAAAAGACTTTCACTCGTTGTGGTATTGATAATGAGTTTTCGTGTAATCCTGCTAAAATATTACTCCTTACATGAATCTTTAAGGCATGATAGGGCATCCTACGAGAAGCCTAATCAATAAGACCGATAAGGGAGAAGAAAATGGAACTCTGCTCGGAACTTATACAACTTGCGCTATCTGTGCGCTACCAAAATTCCTGCTTTGTAAAACCAGCCGAAAAATTGGAGCGGCGAAGGGATTCGAACGCTCGACTTTCACCTTGGCAAGTGTCTAGCGGTAATTTCTTTAAGAAAAACGCTATCAAGATAATCTGCATAGCGCTGCATCATTTCCGTTCGCTGTGGCAAGAATTCTGCGCGGTCGTAGGCTGCATCCACTCTATCTTTTGGCGCATGTGCAAGTTGTTTTTTCACGAGGTCATGACTGTAGCCAAGCTTTTCTTTTAGAATTCCCATTGCTAAGGCTCTAAACCCGTGGCCGGTCATCCGGCCCTTATAGCCCATACGTTTTATGGCGGTTAGAACTGTGCAATTGCTCATGTGTTTTCGGGTACTATAGAGGCTTGGAAATACATACTCAGAATTTCTTGATATTGCTTTTAACTCACGTAATATTTCAACTGCTTGTCGTGAAAGGGGAACGAGGTGTGGTCGGGGTAATTTCATTCGCTCAGCGGGGATCGACCAAATCTTCTTTTCCAAATCAACTTCCTCCCATTTTGCTTTTATCATTTCGCTGGTGCGAATGAACGTCAGGAACATAAATTTCGTTGCCAGGAATGTCTGACGGGTAATCTTCCGCTGATAGTCGTGTAAATCCATTATGAATTTAGGCAGCAGATCGACACTAATTGATGGATAATGCCCTTGCCGGTATTTTCTTAATGCCTTTTCCAGGCCATATGTTGGGTCATGTTCCGACCGGCTGGTAACGATAGCATAGACAAAAATATGGTGGCAGTAACACTTCAACCGCCTGGCCAAGTCGGGAGCGGTTTTTTCAGCAGCTTCTAAGCACTTTAAGATTATTAGAGGTTTAATGTCGCGGATTGGCATGGTGCCGAAATAAGGAAACACATACTTTTCCAGCCGATGCAAAACAGTTTGGGCGTGGTTAGGTTTCCATTGATCGTATTGCTTGCGATGCCATTCCCTGGCGAGCAATTCAAAAGTTTGCGACGCATCAAATTTCGCGATTTGCTTTTCTTGAGCGCGCTTTAAAACGGGGTCAATCCCATTTCGTATATCCTCTTTGATCGCTAACTTTTCCTTCCGTGCGTCTGCAAGGGATGTTTCTGGATAAGAGCCAAGTGAAATTCTGCGCTCTTTATCATGCAACCAGAATTTCAATCGCCAAATTTTGGAACCTGTCGGCATCACTTCAAGATAAAGTCCTTCGTAGTCGAAAAGTTTGTAGCTTTTTGATTTTGGTTTTGCTGCTCGGCATTGTGTGTCAGTAATCGCCATTACATTTCTCCTGCTGTTGTGAGAGTGGAATTGTTTGTGGCTGTAGGGGCATGGAAATTTTGCATGGGTTATCGTGCCCCCAACGGTGCCCCCAAAATGCGTTATTGCCGGTAGAAGGCAGGAAATATTTGCTAATGGCGATTATGCAGCAAGCCGATGAAAAAGAAGGTTTTTCATCGATGCAGTAACGATAAATAATGCTGATAGAAAAAGAGACTGGTGCCGGATGTCGGATTTGAATTGTCCTATCTAAGCCATTATTTTTATAGGATTTACACGCTGCAATTTTCAATCTGTGCCCCTATCCGTGCCCCCAAGCGACGGTAATGATGATAAATTATTATACCATCAGGAATGTATCGCATCAAGTGTAGACCATACTTAGCGGCCGATTCTTGTTACACACTCTAATGTGCAATTCCTACTAAGTTTGTGGATGTCGTTGATTATTCGAACCAACACTGCCGCTTAAAACAGGCGGAGAAATCAATTGGGAGAAACACGGATAAAAAAGAAGATTTGCCGGAAAATAATAAGATTACAGTGGTTCCACCTGAAATATGAAGAAACTTACAGGGTCTGCCATCCACTCTCTAATTTGGTCAGTGCAATGATTTTGACGCATGCATGGGAATAAAAGAAAAGCCATGTAACCGCTAAAAATAATTGCGGATATTATAACGCTTTTGCGTGTTTTCATCTTCTCGCCTGGAGGAAATTCCGCTGGCCTTTTTGCCTGAATAAGGAAGAGAGTCGTCCCAAACATTAGTCCTATAAATGAAAACGCTACGAGCCATGTTCGAAATATTAGAAATGTATATAAGAGCATTGCAGCAAGCGGCTCGAAGAGACGTTGAGACACTGCTATCAAAAGAAAACTGGCTATCGGCATCACTAATATCCAGCCGAAGATTGAGTTGACTAAAAAATGTATCCTCAGTGGAAGCGAACAGGTTAATTTTTCTTCGAGTCTCATACTCACTCCTTGTGAAATAAACTTTAGGTCGTTTCAAGACATGCGTCAAAACATTGTTGGCTTCAATCCTATAAGCTTAACCCGTATATCATCTTAAGAGAAAATAATCTTGACCCCTTTACCGCATAGTATAAAACGGAAAACGGGATATAATGGTGCCAGGCCATTTAAGCGGGGAAGAATGAAGCAGCAGTATAAAAATTTCTTTTTAACGTTCGGCGCGATTTTGATCATCGCATATCTTGCCTTCAACGGGTTCAGAAAGAATCATAACGAGGCAATGGAGCAAAGGGATTTCCTTAAAGCTATTGCTTTCAATCTTGCTAAATATCCAGATGGTTTTGCATTGGGAAGGATTATGCCGTTCAAATGGGAAAAGCTATGTGTGTTTAAGGAATATGCGATAACGAATAGAGACTCGATTGAAACAATTGAGAAAAGAAGTGGAATAGAGTTGGACAAAAGCTTTGATTTTCGAACTACCGAAGGATTATTCAATACTGACTTTTTTCTTTTGTTATTCAAAACCGATGATGGCTATAGAAAACTTTATCTAACAAGGAATGCTATTAAGATGGGAAAGGTTCCGTATTTCTTTAGTTTATCAAATGGTAAGGTAAAGGGTTCAAACGGAATGCAATGCTTTCTTGGTGAAGTTTACTTGCAACCTAACGAAACTGAGAGAAGTAACTCCTTAGTTTTCCGATCAGGAGATCAGAAATGACGGTAACCATCACTGCAAATTTTGTTAACGTTGTAATCAATCCCATTCTTTCCTCGGGTCAATTAGCTGTAAAATATTTAGCATACCGTAGCGCTGCAAATGACTATATTAATCTAAACCATCCTGGAGCATCTTTAGAGGAACGAGATGCATATCGACACGCATATGTTAGTTCTCAATTTACCCAGGATTACGGGAATGACTTTGCAACATTTCTTGGTGCGGTCAATGAAGCGCTACTGCATATACAGGGGGATAACCCACCAGACGAAAGGGCTATGGATTTATTTAATAACCAAGTCGGACGTGAAACCTATCTTAATAATACCTCGCTTACGAATTTGGAACTGCAAAATTTACTTTGGGATAAAACGCAAAACGGAGATTTAATCACTGATGCTGATTCTGATGATGGCGATGGAATCGATCCAAGATTAGCTGAACCAATGGATCCTGGAATCGAAATACAAGAAGATGCATTAGATGCGTTGGAAGAACTTACTCCGGATTTTGAAGATTACTTAGAGCAAATCTTAGAGGATAATCCTTACCCAGTTTATCCCGATTCTTGTCCGATATCGCCATTGTGGCAAGATTTTCTGGATGAACACGACGACTCTAAGAATGAGCCCTCGCCGCTTGTATTAGACTTGGATGGCGACGGGGTGGAGACAAGAGCGTTGGCTGGTGGTGCGGTGTATTTCGATCATAACCATAACGGTTTTGCCGAGGCGACGGGTTGGGTCAGTGCGGATGACGGCTTGCTGGCAATTGATTTAAACAGTGATGGCGTGATCAATGACGGGACGGAATTGTTCGGCGATCAGACCGGCCAGACCAACGGTTTCCTTGCGCTCAAGCAGTATGACAGCAACAGCGATAACCGCATTACGTCCGCCGATGCCAATTGGAATAATCTGCGTGTATGGCAGGATGCCAATAGTGATGGTTCTTCCCAAGCCGGAGAACTGAAAACACTTAACAGTTTGGGAATTTCAGAGATTAACCTGGACTACACGACCGTTACACTGTTCAACAACGGCAACGATATCAAGCAGAACGGAAGATTCACCATCAATGGCGCCGTGCGCACCGTATCGGACGTGTATTTTGCTGCCGATCCGATGAATTCGACTTATAATCAGGATTACACGCTGGACGTGCGCACGCTGTTCCTGCCTACTTTGCGCGGCTATGGCACTTTGCCTGATCTGCATATCGCGATGAGTTTGGACAATGCGGGATTGGGCAATCTTCTGGACAAGGTATCAGCCTTCACAAGCCAAAGCTTTGCGGATTTGTTCGATACTGGTAATGCCGCACTGATGGACGTCCGCGATATCATGCTGCGATGGGCAGGCGTGGAAAATGTCGTGGCAGGCAGCCGCGGCCCTAATGTCGATGCGCAGGAGCTGGAATTCCTTGAAGAGATGACGGGTGAAGATTATCTGCAAATGGGCGCATGGAGCAATCCGTATGTTTTCGCCGGTCTGGGTTTGAGCGAGGCGTTCGATGAAGCGTTGAAAGGATTTTATGCCCGGCTGGTGATGCAGAGTGCAGGGCAAGAACTGATTGACGGGACACTGACCTATAATCCAACCACTGACGATTTCACACTGGACGGATCGCTTGACCTTACCAATATCGATGCGCTGGAAACCGAGGCCTTAGCACTGGGGACGACGAATGCGCGCGCCAAGTTATGGGGCAATGTCCTTCTGGCGCTGGAACACAGTATCGGCATCGACAATCTTTCACTCTCCGATCAGGCAGCCTTGGAAGATGCGATTTTTGACAGTGATGCCACGCTGGATATCGCGGATTGTTTGGCTGCTGTCGCATTCCAGGCACCGGATGAAGTCGTAACAAACGGCACGACAAGCGGCGAGACCATCAATGGCGGTGCACTGAACGACATTATAAATGCAAACGCCGGTGCCGATACGCTGAATGGAAATGTTAGAAACGACCGTCTATTTGGTGAAGCCGGAAATGACACGCTGAATGGTGGAGATGACGACGATTATTTGGAAGGCGGCGGTGATAACGATACTTATGTCTATAATCTCAATACCGGCACCGACACGATTGAGGAGTTGTCGGGAACGGACAAGATTTCATTCGGTGCAGGAATTGCCATAGGCAATCTGTCTATGGCACGTGTCGGCAATACCAACTTGGTCATTACAGTCAATAATGGCATCACGCCGGAAGAGATTGTGATCCAGAACCATTTCCTGAGCGGCAAGGGAATCGAGACGCTGCAATTTGCCGATCTGTCGACTTTCACCCTGACAACGCAGAATTGGACATTGAACGGCACGGCGGGCAATGACGTGTTGGAGGGTGTCAACTATAACGGCGGAACAATTGATACGATCAATGCCGGAGATGGCAATGACACGATTTATGGCTTTGCGGGTAACGATACGTTGAATGGCGGCAATGGCAATGATACCATCGACGGCGGCACGGGTGTCGACACCATGGCAGGCGGTTCTGGCGATGACATTTACATTGTCGATACGGATTCTGATGTCGTTACTGAAAATAACAATGAAGGCACGGATTCAATTATCGCAACCGTGAGCAGCGCCTATACGCTTGGAGCGAATTTCGAAAACGGTACTTTAGGTGGAACTAACTCCATCAATTTAACAGGGAATGCGCTGAACAATATTCTAACAGGAAATTCGGGCAATAACACCATATTCGGCGGCGACGGCAATGATATTGTCGATGGCGGAGCAGGGAATGACACGCTGCGCGGTGAAGCCGGTGATGATATTTATATCGTTGACAGTTCTTCAGACAATATCGTGGAATCGTCTGGCGCTGGATATGATACGATACGCGCCTCGGCGACGTTCACTATGGGTTCAAACGTCGAAGCGTTGATCCTTATCGGTGCTGCTGCAATTAGCGCAACGGGAAATACACTCGACAATATTCTAACAGGCAATGGCGCTGCCAATACACTAAACGGCAATGACGGCAACGACACGATTGACGGTGGCCTTGGTGCTGACCTTCTTAACGGTGGTGCGGGAGATGATACTTACTATGTCGACAATACATCTGATGTTGTATCGGAGTCGGTCAGTTCGGGAACTGATATCGTTTATGCCAGCGCCTCATTCACCATCAACGGTAATGTCGAAAATTTAATTCTCACTGGAACTTCCAACATCAATGGCACCGGCAATGCCGGCGTTAATATCATCACAGGTAATTCAGGCAATAATACACTCAATGGCGGCAATGCGGTTGATACGCTCATCGGCGGTTTGGGCGATGATACTTATGTGATCGAAAGCAACAGCGAGATTATCACCGAGAATAACAATGAGGGCAATGACACGATCATTTCAACCATTCCGTCCAATTACACGCTTGGTGCGCATATCGAGAATTTGACGATTACCGGTTCAAATTCCATTAGCATTACAGGCAATTCTCTAAACAATGTTTTGACCGGAAATTCAGGTAACAACACCGTAACGGGCGGCGATGGCAATGACACGATTGACGGCGGCAATGCCATCGATACGCTGATCGGCGGCGCGGGCGATGACATCTATATCACCGAAAGCAATAATGATGTCATTACGGAATTGGCCAATGAAGGGACGGATAAAATTATCGCTACCGTTTCGGCAAGTTATACACTCGGTGCCCATATCGAAAACCTGACGCTTGGCGGCACGAATTCGATCAATGCCACAGGAAATGCACTGAATAATCTTCTTATTGGAAACTCCGGCGCGAATACGCTGGATGGTGTTTCTGGTGATGATAGTATGGCGGGGGCTGCTGGAAATGATATCTATATCGTCAATAGTGCATCGGATGTTGTTACCGAAAATGCCAATGAAGGCACAGACTTGGTGCAATCTTCTGTTACTTATACATTGACGGATAACATCGAAAATCTGACCCTGACCGGAACATCCAATTTAAATGGCACAGGCAATGGCTTGGCCAATACGATTACCGGCAATAGCGGGATTAATATTTTAGATGGCGGTGCAGGCAATGACACGCTGATCGGCGGTGCTGGAGATGACACTTACATCGTCGATAGTAGCGCGGATGTGATTACGGAAGGATCAAGTGCAGGAACCGACAACGTTCAATCTTCAGCCGCTGCTTATACGCTTGGCTCGAATGTCGAAAACCTGACCTTGACAGGCGTCGGTAATATCAACGGCACCGGCAATTCAAGTAACAATACAATTACCGGTAATAGCGGTAACAATATTTTGAATGGCGGCTCCGGTATCGATACTATGATCGGTGGTCTGGGCGATGACTTCTATCTTGTCGATCATGCCTCGGATGTAACGACGGAGAATTTAGGAGAAGGCACAGATTCCGTTCAATCGTCTATTACCTGGACACTTGCAAATAATATCGAAAACCTGACGCTGACCGGAAGTTCCGGCATTCATGCCACAGGCAACGGATTGGATAATGTTCTTACAGGCAATTCCGGATCGAATACGATCACGGGTGGCGCGGGTAATGATACGCTCGATGGCGGCAATGCCATCGACACGCTGATCGGCGGCTTGGGCGATGATATCTATATCACGGAAAGCAATAACGATGTGATCACCGAGAACCTGAACGAAGGAACGGATCACGTCTTTGCCAACACGCCAAGCACCTATGTTCTGGGCGCAAACCTTGAAAATCTGACAATCATGGGAACTTCGACAATTGGCGGCACCGGAAACGGGTTGGATAATATTATCACCGGCAATGGCAGCGCCAATACCCTCACAGGAAACGCCGGAAACGATACGCTTTATGGAGGTGGCGGTAATGACACCTTACATGGTGGTAATGATAACGATATTCTCTCGGGACAAGCAGGAACCGATAGTCTGACCGGTGGCATAGGATCTGATACTTTTGTCTTTGAAAACGCGAGCGCTTTCAGCAACGTTGACACCATTACCGACTTTAGCACTGCACAAAGCGATAAACTCAATATTGCCGATCTTCTTGTCGGTTATAATTCCGGAACAAGCGATATCAATGATTTTGTCTCGCTTGCCATATCGGGTAGCAATTCAAATCTTTTCGTTGACCGGGATGGCACAGGCTCAACCTATTCAAGTCAACAAATCGGTATTTTAAGTGGAGTAACCGGTCTTGATGTCGACGATCTGTTGAATAACGGGAACCTGATCGTTTAAGCGCGCAAATCTATCAAATAAAACACGTGGCACTAAAGAACAGATGTGGCAGGAATATGAAGGTGTCTAGCCCTTCATATTTATTTTGTTTGGCTCAATTTCAGGGTTATGAATGATTGTTACACCGTCTACCTGCATTTTAGTAGTATCCGCGTTTTCATTCTCACTCGCTAACTCATTTCTGATACGACTATACATATCTTCATCTACTTCAACGCTAACAGGTAGTTTACTATGCCTTCTCTGATAAGTCTTAAACTGTCGCCTTAGAAAATCGATATTTGGTGTTGCTCGCATCTATAAAATTACGAAAGATTTGTTAAATAAGACCCGACTATCTCTTACTTGTTGCTCGCTGTATGGTATGAGATTTGATACGTATTTAAAGCATTGTTTCATTACCCACGTAATGACAACTGTAACAACTGAAAGCATCTGTTAGTTGATGACGTACTTTGTATGAAGCGATTGACAATTCAGTGTTTAAATATGAGCTGACTTTCATAACATGAATGAAATCTTAGCAGTATTAAATGCTGCTTCAGCCTTTATGTATTCAGTTGCGATTCTTGTGATCGCACTTAAGAAAAAGACCAAGTAGCAAAGATGCAAACAATAGCTGCCTCGAAAAGGGCAGCTTTTTTTATGTCGGACATATTACCCAAAACAGACAGAAAATTTCCTCTCGCATACAGGATTGATTATTCGCTATTAATAGGATGAAATTCCTGTTGCAATCCGGTTTTCCTTCCTGTAAAGGACATTATTCCTAACAACCATAAGTCGAATCAGCCCGACTTACAGAAAGGAGCGACGCCATGCAGCGCGACGACGACATTCTCATGGACCGAAAGACAGCCGTCAAATATCTCGGCCTGACTAACCCCAATACCTTGGCCGTCTGGGATTGCACCAAGCGTTACGACCTTAAGCCAATCAAGGTCGGGCGCGCCGTGCGTTACCGCAAATCGATCTTGGATAAATTCCTGGAAGAACGGCAACGGCCTTAGAAGATGGGAAAGGAGAAGGTTGCCGCGATCTCCTTTCCCAGCAGTCCAATCACACACAACTTGATGGAGTTCGCATGAATATTGAACAGGCGAAAAGCATAGCCCTGTCTGCAATATTAGACAAGCTCGGATTTAAACCCGCCAAACACCGTGTCAAAGAAACAATCTACCTCTCACCTTTGCGCGACGAGAACACTGCCAGTTTTCATGTCCACCACGCAAAGAACGTTTGGTTCGATCACGGCACAAGCGAAGGCGGCGACATCGTTGATTTCGTATGCGCCTGGCTCAAAAGCAAAGGTGAAGCGCATACTATTCGTGATGCCTTGCGCTGGCTTGCCAATATGGGCGATCTCGCGCCGTTTATTGCACCTGTCAACGGCATAGACAATACACCGGAAGACAATAAGCTGATCCTGAAAAAAGTTTCTGCTATCCAAGAGAAAGGACTAATACATTATCTCGAAAGCCGAGGCATCCCACTTGTCATAGGACGTGCTTACCTAAAAGAGTTGCGCGTTTACAATCAGGAAAGCTGCAAGACGTTTTTTGCCCTCGGCTTCAAGAACGAAGACGATGGCTACGAACTGCGTAACAAATTATTCAAGGGCTGCATTCGGCCCAAAGCGATCACCTTCATTCGCGGTGAAAAAGAAAAGCCACAGGCCATCCATGTCTTTGAGGGTTTCATGGATTTTCTGTCGCTTATTGCGGAAAACCAAGGCAAGCGCCTGCGCGATGATGCAATCATACTAAATTCTCTTTCGTGTTTAAAGCAGGCAACACCTTACATCAAGAACTACGGCTATGAGAAAGTCTATACTTGGATGGACAATGACAAAGCGGGGCAAAAGGCCACGGCGGCTTTGGATGCGTTTTTGGAAACGGAGCCGGGTCTTATGCACAAGCCGATGAACCGCTGTTATGCTCTGCACAAGGATCTGAATGCAGCATATATGCACAAACTCGGATTGACGGCTTAAGCATGAGCGAGCAAAACGGCATTCAATCACTGTTCACTATTACGGAAGTGGAAT
Organism: Chitinophagaceae bacterium; assembly: GCA_035628135.1. GTDB lineage: Bacteria > Bacteroidota > Bacteroidia > Chitinophagales > Chitinophagaceae > DASPKM01. The sequence continues at coordinate 813,739 of DASPKM010000010.1, forward strand.
TGATCTATCGCAATCCAGTAAAGCCATCGGAACGCAAGCAAGTGAAAACCTCACAGCAAGCCTATGATCTTCTACTCGCGTCTTGGGATATGAACAAGATCGAACTGCTTGAAGAATTCAAAATGTTATTGCTTGACCGCAACAATGCCTGCATCGGGATTTCAACGATTGCCAAGGGGGGGATTCATGCGTGCGTGGTTGATCCTAAAATCGTATTTGCAACTGCCCTAAAAGCGCGCGCTTGTGGTCTCATCTTCGCTCATAATCATCCATCCGGCAGCCTTGTACCAAGCGATGAAGATTTACAGCTCACGCAACGTTTTGCCTCTGCCGGGCAGCTTCTGAGCATTAATGTTCTTGATCATTTAATTGTTACGCCACACGCTTATAAATCTTTTGCCGATGAGGGCTTACACCCATGAAATGCCGAAGAAAAATCGTAACTTAATCCATATAAACGAATACCCATGACACTGAGTTGGAAAGCATTTTTACTGAGAATTTCAAAATTATTTGGTGTTATATCCAGTAAAACCGGAACTGCATTTTACACCGGCTTTGATGTGCGTGATGGTGTCTTGCGCTTTCTTCGCCTGAACACCGGCAAGGCATGGGAACTGGACATTCGCCACCTATACGATATTTACTGTGAGAATGGTTTTATCAATACCGCCACGATCAAGCGATATGGCAACCACCGTATCAATTCACCCTCGGTTGCCGTTCTGATGGCCATCGGCTGCATTGATCGATTTGGCCAAAAAATAGGTTAGATTCCTTCCTGTCTTGTGTGTTTTCATGATTTGCTTCGGGAATTAACCGAAGCCGCTCACTGCTCTAAGTAAAATTTTCCCCTCGCATGCGCGATTCCTCGCGAGCCAAAATTTCACTTGTTTGCTCGCCTTGCCTTCGGTTCTGGCATTCCCGCAATCATGCACCACAACAGGAAGGAAACTACAATGAACCTTTTTACAATCGCTCAACGTCAACACCTCCTTATTAACGGTCAACCGGAGCAAAGAGGCAAAGACCACAAACCAGTTGTCAAATTATTCATGCAATGCAGTGGCTGCACTTGGTTACTCACTGAACTTGAACCGGAGTTGCCAACCATTGCATTTGGCCTTTGCGATTTGGGCATGGGCTTCCCTGAACTCGGCTATGTTGATCTCGAAGAATTGGCAAAGGTCAAAAATCGCTTCGGTTTGGGCATTGAACGTGATCTTCAATTTGAAGGAAAATATCCAATCAGTGTTTATGCTCGTGCTGCTAGACATCATCAATATATTATTGAGTCGGATGGTGTCTTACAACGATATACGCTTGGCAATCTTGTTACCACCCGGGTATGAAATCACACTAATTCACGACCGCGCCTTGGCAAAAGGCGCTGTCTTTTTTATTCAAGTTTTTTAATTGTAATGGTATACACGAGTGGCTCATCTTTATTTTCAACCGCTTCATATCTTTTATCGACGCAATTAATCAGTTTTATTTTTTGTTGCATGATGTCGAAAAAAAGACCTTCCAGATTTGCGCCCTGCATTGTTGCTTCGTGCGTCGTGAAATGCAGTTTGATGGTTTCGTTTTCCGGCAAGAATTCCCCAGATACTACATAAGCATAGTTCAGAAAGAGGCGCTTACCATCCGCCCAGCAGAAACACAGATTGCGGCCATGACCCTCGTCCGGGTAGTGATCCATTCCCGTATTTGCATCAGATGGAGGTTTTGCGGCCTTATTCTCCCGCATCTGGTCAAACTTGCTTTTAAAGCCTTGGCTCATAATCCCTGTCTATTTTGGCCATTGTAGGCATACGCTCCAATTGTTGCTGTTTAGGTGGTGCTGGGTGGTTGTGCTTGGCGTGTTGTATATAGCCAACATGGTCGCGCTGAGATTTCTTGCGGGAAACAAGCTCCAAGGCGGATTGCCGTTCCCCCAGTTCAGCCGCATAATCCAATAATGCTGTCTTGTCATCGGTATAAATTTTCACAGCCTCTCGCGCACGCGATACCGAGACATAAAACTGCCTGGCATCGGTCGCCGCAAAAGTGGCTGCAGGTTGCGAAATAAATACTTCATCTACTGTCTTGCCCTGCGCTGCATAAGAAGTGATGCAATGCGCATGGGCGAGGTGGCCGTAATCTTGGTCGATCACATAGCTAGTCTTGCCGTTCTGGCTTTTGACCAGAATTTTTCCGGATTTATTTACTGATTTCACAATGAACGTTTGGCCGTTATTCAACCGTTTCTTGTTCTTGTCGAAACCGTTTCTTGTGATCTGAATTTTATCACCCTTAGATAAACCCATTTCGGATTTCTCAAACACATCAAATTTGCTGGCCTCGGCCAGAGGTAGGCCGATTGTCTGGCCCCAGAAATCCATTACCTCGACCCGATCTTCCGTAACATCTCTTACCGTCCAAGCGCTGCCGCGCTTGATGCCTCGCAAATTGTTGTTGAACCGGACCACTTGGCCTTTCTTATAATTCCTAACGTCCGTTTTTTCGGCTTCGGTATAGTTAAGGCTTGTGAGCTTCGGCACATTGATTTCGTGTTTGCCGATCAAGCCAATAGCGCGTAGCCCTTCGCGAATTTCATGTGTAACTTCTTCACCTTGCTTGTGCGTCGGTGAAATAATCAAAGCATCCTTCTTATTCTTAACGGCAGCGAGATAATCTTTGACCAGTTCCTCATTGGGATTGAGGGGATCAACAGTCATGATCGACTCCAGCGCATCCAGTTTTTCAAACGCATTGGCAACACTTCCTTTTGATAAATCTTCAACAGCGGAACGGTAACGTGCATCTTTCTGCCTTTGGATCTTATTCATCTCTGCGCTCTTGATACCGGCAACCGTATTGAGAATACGCAAGGCATCGCCCCGAACCACACTGGCATGTTGCTTGGTATCGCCGGAAAGAATTAGCCGCGCATTCTGCTTGGTTACGATCTCAAGAATATCTTTCATGTCTTTTGTGCCGAGCAATCCCGCTTCGTCGACCCAGAGTACCTGGTCTTGCAATTGCTCGTGCATTTTCTTATCGACGAGGAAATTGGCGACTGTCGTGGCGTCTTTGAAGCCTTCATCCTTTAAAACGCCACGCGATGCCTGGGCGGTCGGTGCTACCACTATCACGTTCTTTCCCACATCCTCAATCAGCTTCACGGTTTCTTTCATCATGCGGGTTTTGCCTGTTCCGGCCGCACCGCGAATGATCGAAACTTTATGCGTTGTCGTCAGCACATGATAGGCTGCGCGGTGCTGCTGATCTTTTAGCGTGATAATTGGCGGGGTCAGATAAAGCGGGCGAAACTTGTTCATGCCTTGTCGGGCTAGATCGACCATGCGTTTTTCCTCGGCCAACACCGCCTTTGTCGTGCATAATTTTCGGTCGCCATGCTTGACATGGATAATGCGTTCGTCCTGGCGGAATTCCCGCGTTAGATCATTCAGGGAAACGCCATTTACGCCCAAGGCGTGATGATATGCCTTTTCCAATATCCGGCGCTCTGGCATCACCGAGGCGCGTTCAAAACAATGCTTGAGCGCATGATCGACGAGCCGTTTGGGATCGGTTTTCTCTATTTCCATTTTCGGCGCATAGCGAAGAGGCTCATCCCCGCCATTGACACTCTCGCCAAGCGCCAAAATCTGTCTGCGCCATTCCTGTTTCAGTTCTTCCATGGAATGGCCTTTCTGTTTCTTTGCGCGCGTCTTGGCGCCCAAGGCATCCAATTCTCTTGCTTCATGAATGCCTTTTTCCTTGGCAACCCTGCCAATCTGGTCGGTTCGCTTGGAAAAGAGGTCAATCACTTGTTGCGGGACACCTTCAATCTCGAAAGAGCTTTCCGTGCGTTTTATCCGATAGCCCAGATCAATCAGCCGATCCGATAGCCTCTTATGGAAGCGACTTTGATAATAAGGCATATCGCGCTTGATGTCGCGGAACTTGCCCGCCTTGATTTTCTTTTCAATTTCGTCCCATGTCATGTTTAGTACAAATGCGTGGCAATGGAGGTGCGGATCGGGAAGGGAACCGTCGACTGGTCTTGCCGTTTGATGGACAAATTCCGCCCACGCCAATTCGCCTGTTGTCCGGTCATCATATCTACCGCCCTTGCGCACCCTGGTCTTGCTGTCGGCCTCGATGTCCTTCATTGTCTCAAACACGCTGGCTTCAAAAGCTGTCAGGATATGGTTGTCTTTTGACAGCACATGAAGGAGCGAAACGGATTTCGGGCAATGGAAATTTATGTCATAGCCGATAATCCTATTGGCCTTCGTATTCGGCGTAAGCTGGTCTTTGGTTACAGGGTGGCGGTTATCGCATAGGGCGAAGAAGGCTTCTTTTAAAGCCTTCCCGTTAATGCCCATTCTTTCGGCCAGCTTTCCTTCGAACCGCCCGGCCAATTCCTGATCGTCCATGAAGTAATCTGATTTCACCAAAGCATCCGAAAAATAGGTTTTGGCATGGCGCGCAGAATTGCTTTGAACCATCCGTATCATGGCAATCGGTATAAATGTTTTTGGAGCGTAATTGCGAAAAATCGTCAACCGTTTTGCAGTGCTTATAAAGAATAATCATAGCAAAGGCTGTGTCAGGATTTCTGTAATACCAGTTAATAAAAATTTCATCAGACATCTGCCCTGTGCACAGCCCAGGGGCTATGAAGCATAGGTTGGTTCGTCGCTTACTGTGTAAACAATCTGGTCTGCGAGCTTCTCTCTATCCTCTTTCGCATTCGGACGGCGCATATAGAACCGCACGCCTTTTGCATGGTTTTCTTGGCCTTCCACGAAGACGTCCTGCATTGCCTCGTTCATAATCATTTCGTCAATCTTATCCATCATGAAATCATCGCTGCTTTTATAAGCAGCTATATAACCAATGGCGTAAAATATACTGCACACAATCAAGAGCGTACCCAATTTTTGCCCCATTAGTGAAAGCGCAAAGCCGATAGCAAAGAACAGCGCAGGCTCCAGCAGCGTTTCAATCTGCCTTACATCCATCTTTTTGCCAAACAGCCGAAGGTTATAAAATGCAGGGTGAATGTCGCCGGAATAAAGGCTGAATTTGCCGAAATCGAAGACGGATGGGCTTCTTTCGATTTCACGCATCCGCTTCCAACTAAAGACTAGAAAGACGATAATGAAGAGATACCATGTCGTGTAGCTGGACCATAAACCGGCTCCATTTTGGGCAGCCTGATAATCCTCCCAGGTTTCGTATTGATGTGGGAAAAGATTGTAAATCCAATTCGCTATTGACGGGATGATCGCCATTAAAAAAGCCACTGTTATCGCCGATGCCATCGAAAAATACCGTTCGCCGAAATTTTTACGGATAAAGACTTCCAGGGCAAGTCGTGGATAAGAGGCTAAGGAAAGAAACAAATCGAGAATGAATTTTTTTATCCTGTTGCGTCGCTGTAGGACGTCGCGGAAATACAGATTTACTTTCATGATTATTCGTTTTTATCATTTATGAATTTGTTTGTGAAAAAGTGATTTTACGGAAGTTCATTCCGTCAGGGAATGGATTCGCCTGCCGGTGCATATAGCCGTCAACCAAAAATTTGTTCTTTGGTCCGCCGTTTCGAAGGCCAACAAATTCTTCCGGCCTGACCATTCTTTCGAGCCTAAATGATTTGCCGCGCGTTGTTGAGAACTCCCCGGCCATGGTGGAAGATGTCGATATATCCTCTGTATAACCATCACCAATAAGTGCTGATGCATATTCGTTGGTTTGTGTATCGGCGTTGCTGTGAAAGATTTTGGTGCCTAAAGTGCCGAGGAAACTCTTGACGCGATGCTCGGATTTTGTGCCGCCCATATTCGCATGATAATTCGCCAAATTCTGTGAAATATAAACCGTGGCGATTCGACTGCTTCGTGCCGTTGCTTGATACTCGCTGTCGTATTCATGCAAAAAATGCTGCGCTTCGTCGGCAAAAAGAAATACCGGCCTGCCGTTCTCACGAATGTTGCGTTTTTCCATTGCACGCTGCCAGATATATTTGAACAGAACCTGGCAGTCTCTTCCGATCTTGTGGTAAGTTTTGATGGGGAGATTGAGGATAATAATTTTGCCGTCTAAACAATCTTCCGGTTTGAATGTCGATGGCTTGTTGCAGAACAAAGAATACACTGGGTCTTTCAACATCCGAAATAAAAACCCATTGAAAGCGAATTCAATGATTGAGCGGGTTTTTTCACTTAAGGTTCTAAACGTTTCAATGAAAAACTGATCGATTGACTGTAACGTTCTGGCATCCGGCACAGCTTCAAAAAACACGTTGTAGAGGAAATCGCGATCTTCGTAATCCAAATTGTTTCTTTCATCCACCGATAAACTCGCTTCAAACATATCTGTCAGTTTTTGAATTTTTTCCTGTGCTTTAGCGAAGGCCTGATAAAACGGAATTTTCTTTTCCCCATCTTTATCTCTGTTTGCTTCATCCCCACTCTTGGGAATACTCATTGCAACATCATAAAGCTGCTGAATTGAAACTTTGCCGTAAGCGAGCAGACAAAGCTCAATTGTGTTATAAACAAGCATGTCAAGCGCCGACTCCCAAAAGGGATCATCGGATTTCCCGCCGCTTTTCTCTTCGGAAGAACGTATCACTGTTTGGAGAACTTCGACAATGTTCTGCACAATGGGTTTTACACCATTTTTGTTTGATGATTCATATTCTATGAAATTGAAGTGATGCTGGCCACCTGGCTCTACGATAATGAGATCGTCCTGCCGGTTTGTTTCGCGGCAATATTGCTCCCACAATTCTCTTTCAGGCTTAGCAGTAAGCACCAAACCGCCAAACCCGTCGCTCAGATATTTTTTTGCAAGCAGCCGTCCACTTCCACTGGTTTTACCCGATCCAATGCCGCCAAAAATTCCAACGCCTTCAACAGCTTCGCGAATAGTCCAATCGGCCAACCAATAGTTGGTCGAAAAATTAATGAGGGACTTATCCAGATCGTATGCGTGGCTCATAACAGAGATAGTTTGTTTGGATAAAAAAGAGGAAGGCCACCTTCCGGCGACCTTCCTGTGCGGTTGTTACCACTTGGAACTTTTCTTTGTTCCAGCAACTGAATTGTAAGACGATCCATTTAGCTTAACGCTATGGCAAGTGTTAGAGAAGCTCAGAGAGCCACCATTGCCGTTGATCATCTTGGTTCCCGCAGAATTCCACGAGTAACCATGGCTCTCCGCGATTTTTATCACGGACGAGCGATCTGATTTGTTAAGTCCCATACGTCTTGATTTTTTTAGTGAAACAATCAAATGCAGTTTCAAAAAAATCAAGAATATTGGACGTGATGAAGGAAAAGAATATTCCGTTTAATCGGAAAAAACAGAAAGATTACTTCAACAAAATGATTTTTAAGAATTTGAGTCCAGACGAGGCATTAAAATATTGTTGTCAATTTTCTTTAAGGTCAATATGCCTTTACAGTCGCCACGCTTGGGAGATTTAGGGGAATAGTATCCCATGAATTCGCCGAAAAGAATGTCGCGGAAACTAGAAAGCTCTAAAAATACTACACCACACTGGGTTACGTGTGGATGATGATTGCGATAAACTAGTGAAATAAACCTGTTATATAGAAATTTCCCCTCCAGTAAGATTGTTTCTCTTACCGCGTCAGCAAAATCGTCCGCCTCATAGTCAATTACAATTTTGCCTGTTATGTCGATACCATTGCTTGAAAAAAGTTGAACTTCACATTTATCTGTGCATTGCCCCTGTTTAATCGTCCCAGAGAATACTCCAAACATATTTGATTGGACTTTGATTTCATCTATATTTAATACCGGATTCCGTGCGCCTTCCGTTATCTCAACGGCACTCAAATATTTATTCTTCTTTGGCTTGAAGGTGGTACCTACTAAATATTGTTTTTTAAATTCCTCAAACAGTACATCCGCTAAAAATGAATGTGGGGTAAAGCCGTCGACAATTATATCTTTGGGCAATCTGATTCCTATATACTCAAGTGCATAATATAATGCGGAGGCATTGACGTTACCCACACTTCCTTTTCTGGGGTCTAATTCCCCTTTCATCTTGTAGAAGTAATATTTATTTTTAACTGAATACTTCACTATTTCAAGAACGATATATTTCTTAGTTCGTGGGTATGTCTCATGCCATATTTGCGGTGAGTTTACGCCACGACCTTTATCGAACTTTCCATTCAATTCCCTGTCTATAATGGCATCGCGGAAGACTTTATAGAATGCCTGATACCCAATGCAATCTACTTCAATTGTCATGTTTATAGATTTTCTGAATATTAGTTATCAACTTGATTATTGAGGCTGAGCACTGCTTTGATCGCCAGGTTTAAAGAATGCTTTAATATCTTCACGCTCCAGAAATCTTTCCTTTGATTCTGCCCATTCCCGAAGTTTACGCTGCGTAATATGGGGCGTGTTTTCACTAAAACCCGGATCAATTCTATTAAATCGAACCGGGTCAAGCTCCGTCAAAACATCTTTTAATGCTTCTAAATAACCTTCCGTTTTCTCTTTGCCAAACCTTTCTAGATACTTTTGAATATTTGTTTCATTCAAAGGTTCATATTCAGCTTTCAAAAGCTGTTGATTTTCATCAAAGTATTGTTGAATGGGCATGTTGTTACCTCAGCAAAACACTTGGTTTAGCATAATGCCTAGGGACAATTAGTCAACGCAAATTTTGGCGATTGAATAATCGAATTGCATCAGCCCGGACTTGTATACCCATTATAACGCCTACACGATAAGTAACAAACTTTCGTGGCTTGAGTGATTCGATTAGGCGGAGGGTGGGCCGCACTAATCAAATACCATTAACCATTAAACTTTAACTGTGTTACCTAATTTACGAAAATTATTTGAACGATGCACATGTAATCGAATGGGATATATAGAGTGAGACCTTGAATGAGATTACTTATTCTCGCTCAAAATCTCCTCCTTTATCCTTTGTGTTGTCCTTGCCATGCTTTGGGTTTGACAAGCGATCTTTTCGGAGAAATTTTGGGCGATTATTTTCTTTTTCCAATTGGTATTGTTGTTGGCCATCCTTAAATCCTTGACTGAGTTCCGTATCAGGCAAAGATTTTGAAAGTTTGTCCGCCAGATCAGGCAAATGCTTCTGCATTATATAGCCCTGATTAAACGCAGCGATGTATTCGGGTGAGGGAGATTGTTCGTCTTGCATCTCAAAATCTGTTTTTGGCGTTGTTTTCTAAATATTCCATAATGGACTCACGGTCATACACGATCATTTTCTTTTGTGGCTGTGAATAACGGATTTTCCCTTTGTTGCGCAAATCCTGCAAAGTTGTTTTTGATTTGATCTTCAAAAGTTGCATTGCTTCGACATCCGAAATCCATTTCTCCTTTTCCTCATACTTCTCTTTAAGACGTGCAACGACCTGTTCGATCAAAGCGTAAAACGCTTCTTCTTCAAGACATATGACCTGCATCGAATTCGCCATGCGATAAATTTACTCAAAAAAATTAAAGCCCCGTCTTACGACGAGGCTTTGGGGGAAAGGGGCTCTCTTGTTTTACTGTATTCTAAATTTTTGCTGATTTACATGATGCGGATTGTTGGGATTGGTGATAACGGCGGTCGCCTCGCTTAAGGGAAATGATGTCCCTGTCGAAAGAACAACTCCTTTTTGTCTGATCACGCCATTGCTGATATCAGATGACGTTTGTAGCTTGATCAGAGGCATGATGATTTGACTGTATTGCGTTCCTACAACCATAATTGAAGCGCCATTCGGGTTGAAGATATGGACATGAGGCCTTCCTAACGTGTCAGTGGCCGCCGCGTTGAACTCGGCTTCCGTAGTGATAACTCTTAAGCCCTCAACGGTAACCGTATAATCCGAATTCGATTGCGTGGCAGTCGGATTATTTATGTTGTGAAATTCTATTTTTAAAGCACCGTCATCTGCCGCAACAACAACCAGATTGGTGTTGCCGTCAAAATCATTCGTTTGAAAGCTTGACGGTTTAGGCGCGCCATTATAAAAGATGTAAAAATTGTTGGCCGGACGAAACAACGCTGTGGGATTGTTTCCGCCGCTTCCGCCGCCATTACCCCCACCACCATTACCACCGCCGCCGTTACCATTACCGCCGCCATTGCCGTTATTAGTCGTTGTGCCGCCGTCCTTTGAACAGGCTGCAAGGAGACACATTGCAATTACACAAAAAAGAACTCTTTTCATATAAATAGATTGAAGGTTTACCAATTGTTTTTTGCTTGTTTCACCAATACGAAGATGCCTTGCCGATTGATATAGCCTTCGCGGTAAATGGGAAAGCCGTTATTGTCCTTGCCTGTTTCCAGCTTGGCATAGGCAAGATTTGATATGGGGTCAAATAGGCTGATTTCTTCAAATATGGGATCGATGTATCTTTCGTTGGCGATATCAAGGATTCCCTTCTTGATCGCTCTTTCTCGGGTTCTGCGGGCAAAAACGATCTGTCCATCCTGATAAGGTTCCTCGACATACCAATCGGGGTATTTCATGTTGCGCCCGGGAAGCCCTGCCTGTGCGAACATCGTTTGATAGGAGTATTCCTCGCCCAAAATATCGCAGCCGCCCAGGAGCGAGGCCCGCATGAAGCCACCGACAAATTTTTTATCCGTATTCACTTCTGCTTTGGACGATAGGGGCACGTTCACTCTGACTTCACCGTTTTGATTGATAAGCGAGAATTTGATATCGGTTTGAACCCTGGGAACAATAGCTGCAAGGCCAAAGCCGAAAGACGAAGGCGGCATGGAATATTGAAACGGGATCTTCACTTTGCCTGTCTTGTCGATGAAACCCCATTTGATTTCTCCAAATTCATTTTTCTTTGACACGGCCGCCAAGCCTTCGGAAAACTCCTTGGCTGAAACATATTGCGCGGGGATGACGATTTTGCCGCTTGTGTCCATATAGCCGTAGCCATTCTCCGTGTTGAACCGCACCAGACCTTCGTGCCATTCATCGAATGTCAGGGCGTTGGTGGTTTTAAACGTAATCTTCCGGCCTTTGGCGTTGATGCAGGTGATCGCGACAGGGATAATGGTGAGTTCACGTCGTGCCTCGCCGAACCAGGCAAAGCCGTCTGGCCAATTTTCGATGCGTGGGGGATCACCCCGAAACGAATGGATCACCTTTCCCTGGCTGTTGAGCAGATCGGTCGGCTTGAATTTCGCGCTGCCGGAGAACAAGCCGCTGCGCCCGTGGGAGGCGATGTATTCATATTTGTTGAAGGGAACAATCTGGTGGAAATTCTGATCTATAATTGCATGGGAATTCCCTTTGACAATAATCGCCGCGCCGCGATTGAAAGGGTACACATGATCGACGTCCAAGTATTTTGCACTAGGTGCGACCGTGCCAACCTTTGTATGATCCACTGTGTTAGATTGACCCAGTAATTCATTGCTAAGGATGGCCAGCAAACAAAGAAGTATTTTCCTCATTGTTTATGTGTTTGTTGTCTGTAATACAATTCTCGAAGAACTTCGGAACGGGTGATTTCAACCTGGGCAGAGAAATCAGCTTGATCGCTGCCAAAACAAGTTTGCCGTGTGGTGGTATAAAGAAATGCCTTGATTGGTGTTTCTGCATTGAATTCAGCACGCTTTTGCCAAAGTGTAAAAAACACTTCACTGACGATATCTTCTGCTCTTTCTCGGTTTTTCAATAGTCTGTTGGCAAAGAATGCTACCGCCGCATAATACTTATCGAACAGGTAGCTGAAGTTGCCCTCATCGATTACGAAGGCGTCGTTTCCGTATGATTGAGTGCTTTGCATACATAAAATGGCCTCCCCCGGTAAAGGGGAGGCAGCCTAATCGAAATAGTCATTAACCAGTAGACCTTATCAGATTTAGGCAAAAAAATTGTCCAAGTGCAAACCAACGTTTACTCTTGGACAATTTCTGATAGAGTGATGAAATGGGTTAGCTAGGGAATCCAGTTTCGGCGGGCATTTGCACGATAAAAAAATTTTGCCTTTTTCTGGATTTTGTCCAAAAATAATCGTTCGTTGACTTTTGGACATTGGTTAAGGCTCATGCTATTCGCGATAGCGTATCTGCGCGTATCGACCTCCAAGCAAGGTAAAAGCGGCTTGGGGCTTGAAGCGCAATTGACTGCCATAAGGCAATACTGCCTTGCCAATGGTTTCATCCTGTTATTGGAGATAGTGGAAGTAAAGTCTACCCGTAAAAATCGACCTCGCCTGCAAGAAGCCTTTGCTCTTTGCCGCAAACATAAAGCAACATTAATCGTTGCGCGCCTTGACCGCTTAGGCCGTGACGTCGAAGAAATCGCCCATAACGTAAAGCGAAATATAGAAATTATTGTTGTTGATAATCCGCATGCCAACCGTTTTACAATTCATATTCTGGCCGCAGTTGCTGAGGAACAACGACGCACGATCAGCGTCAACACAAAACAAGCATTGCAGGCTGCAAAAATGCGAGGAATAGAGTTGGGCAAGAACGGGAAAATGTTATCAGTAAAAAACAAACTTGAAGCTGATGCATTCGCCCAAAAATTAAAGCCGGTGCTTAACGGCCTAGCCGCAGAAGGTCATACATCTATACGGAAAATTGTGGCGGCGCTCAATGCGCAAGGCGTTGAAACTTTTCGGCCAGGTGCCAAATGGCATCGGACAACAGTGTGCAACTTGTTAGAGCGACTAAGTAAGACGAGTAACGCTCAACGGGCTGTCTGATTTGTTAGAAACTATGAGATGGCTTAAAAGAAAAAACCCCAGATTTCTGGGGTTTTTCTTAGTTTCATTTGAACCTTACTTCAAAGCAAGACAAGCGAAGTAGTCCTTACAAATACACAGATTTAACCAGCGTATCAATAGTTGGTGATAATTCCTTAAAGGCGCGGCGTCTTTCTTTAGGAACATCACTTTCTTCTATGCTCAAATAAAAAATTACCGAAAGAGGAACGTTAAGCTCCTTTGATATATTCATTAAAAGTGCGGTAGAAGGCATTTTCGTATCACTCTCAATTTGTGAAAGATAAGTTTGCGTTATATCGCAACTTTTTGCTAAATCACCTTGACTAATTTTCTTTTCGGTTCGAATGTCTTTGATAACCTTTCCGATATTCATTATTTTGGTGAATGATCAAAATTTATCAAACAACTAAGATTAACAAATTACAGGTGAGAGTCCACCAAGGTATATATGTTATAGACCTGTAATACTACTTCAATAATTCTTAAAACCGCTTCAGAAACATTTTCACCGTTCTCGCTCAGCACAATTTCTAAAGCCTTATCTATGCAGTATTCTAACTGCACTAAATCTTGGTGTCCTTCCGAATATCTATAGTCCTGTGAAAGTCTTTGCACAATCTCTTTACACTGCAAAAGAATTTCTGTTAATCCGTCATCGTTCATTGATAGATTTTCGTTTTTTCTCTGAACAATAAACCTGTGATGAAAGAATGATACTATGAAACGCTGATGTCAAAGAACTGTTAGTAATATTGTTGACATCCAAAGATAGGGTGATTGGCATTTAGAAAAAAATATTTCTTTTTTAACTGGGAGTTAGAAATCATCAAAATATTTACAACAAATAGGTAATTAACTGTAAATCTTAGAATTGTAAAACGGCGTTTAACGCCTCGTCAGCATCCTTATGAATAAAATTCGCCTGATAACCAATAGTGGTTTCAATCTTTGAGTGGCGATAAAGTTTTTGCAGCATTTGAACCGGTATGCGGTCCCCCGATATGTTTCCGAAAGTATGTCGGGCGATATGCATCGTAAGCTTCTTTTCAATACCCGCTTGAGGCGCTACATGAGTGCGAAGGCATTTATCGATACGGCTTGCGGCAAATGCGATTGCGCGCTGAACAATGAAAGGGTCGCCTAAGCTATCCAGTCGTTTTAATTCAGGGAAAACGAGATCATGTTTGGTGTCCTTATATTGGGTAAGAATATTTTCGGCCTTCTCCGGGATTTTTAGAGAGCCCGCCTTATTGTTCTTTCCCATCGCATAATGTAGACGGCCATTTTGAAAGTCCGAATGTTTCAGACGTAGAACATCAGAAACACGCATGCCGGCAAAATAAAAAGAAATGAGGAACAGATTCCGGCAATGGTTTTGGTATTCATCGGGTAATTCCACCTTTTCCAGCTTGGTAATTTCTTCCGCAGTCAGACCCACTTTAATGGAATCAGGAAATTTGATTTTCGCCTTGCCCTTGCCAAATGGGTAATATTTCGGGTCTGTAACCTGGTTCTTAATGGCGTAGGAGAACACGGAGCGAATGGTTACCCAATGATTGACGGCCGTACGCTCATTGACGCCTTGTGATCCGCGTAAATAGCTTTTGAACTTATCCAGCATACCCACGGATATATCAGAGAAGGCAATATCATCGCCGCCCAGAAACTCTTTGAAATGCTTGATGCGGGGCTTCTCGGAAGTGTATTGATTATACTTGCCGGATGTCTTCAGTTCATCAAGCCATGCTTGTGCCTGGGCAAAGAACGTAGCGCCAGCCGAAGGCTTGATTTTTTGCCGAACGGCGCGGGAGCTGACGTAATCTTTTTGAGATTCCACCTCAAGAGCCTTGTCATTGGCCTCGGACAGTTTCTTTAGAAGGAAGTTGTTTAACCTGGCTGAATTGGGATGCGTCTTTCTTACCCGCTGGGCTTTTTCATCCCAATCGGTTGGTTTAATGGAATACTCAAGATAGATATAGCTTGACTTTCTATCCTTGGTGATCCGAATAGCGAGAGGATAAGTGCCATCAGCCTTTTCCTCTTTGCGCAATACAACTTTGAGTGTAGCCATGCTGCGGAATTACTACAACAATACTACAACAATTTGCGGTTTTGCTTGTCAGCGTGTGAAATAAAATAATGTGAATAATGTTGGTTATCAACCAAGTCGATTCAAATGAAATCAAATAAAACCAAACTTTTCAAAACTGAAAATCCTTGTGTCGGCGGTTCGATTCCGCCCCACACCACGGAGAAGAGAAAGCGTTACGAAGGAATATCGTGACGCTTTTTTTATAAATGCTTGCTCATGATACGTATTAATAATTAGAATATAGTGGCATAGATAAAATGTCACGGTTGCCGTTACCAGTGGGTTAGATTTTATAATTGCCTGAACATTATATAAGTGTCTACCAGTCCTAATTTTTTGTGTCGAAAGCCCTTGGGCGTTGTGCCAATAATTTCAAACCCGAGTTTTTTCCAAAGGTTAATTGCACTTGTATTGGTACTGACCACTATGTTGAACTGAATGCCTACATATTTCTTTTGTTTGGCAAACTCGATAGAATGTTCACACAGAAGCTTTCCGATGCCCTTACCTCGCGAATTTGGACTTACCATGTATCCGCAATTAGCAATGTGGCTGCCCAGGTCTACGTGATTTGGTTTAATGATGTAAGTCCCCAAAACGTTACCGTTGTCATCAACTGCTACGAACGTGTCCATGTAATCAGCAAACCAATATTTATCCAACGCCTCTTTGGGAGTGTTTGGGTCAAAAACGTATGTGTCGCCCGTTTTAATAACGGTTGAAAAAATATTCCAAATTTTCTCGTAGTCCCTAGCCTTATCTGCTTTTCTGATTTCCATACATATTATTTTTAACGGTTCTACCTGTCAGCCATCAAAGCTGCAAACTGGTCGCTATTTGCAGCATCTGGGCATAAACAATCAAGGCGCAGCATAGGTACAACATTTTCCGAATTCATGTAGTATTTCATGAATGCCATTTAACAGGAAAAGCAACGGTTGTAAATGTCGTTGCAGATGATTTTTCTACAGATCATTCCTTCTTCAACATCTTCAGCAACTCCTTCGCATTTTTTATTGCATATCCATCCCTATCATTATTAAAATAAGCCCAGACGCGTTTAGCCTTGCTTTCCCGAATGCGTTGAGCCCATACACGCAGCTCTTGCTTTGTGTAATTATGCCGATACCACTGCTTGGTTCCATGAAAACGAATGTAAACTTCGTCAGCAGTTTTTATGAGGTCATCGGGCAAACGCGGCCCGCTGCAGGAACAAAAAATGGTATTAGCCTGCCGGAAAGCTTTGTATACCGCCTCATTCCACCAGCTTTTGTGCCGGAACTCAACAACATTTCGCCTGCGAGGGTCTAATTGGCTTAATATACTCTTTAATCGCGCAGGAGTATAATGATAGCTCGGCGGCAATTGATATAAAAAACATCCCATTCGGCGTCCCAGCAGATCAGCGATCAAACCAAAGTCCTGGATAAGTTGCTTTGTAGCCTTAAACCGCTTGACATGCGTGATCAATTCACAAACTTTGACCGTGTATATAAATTGGCGACGGCCGGCTTGCTTAAGCCACGTATTTACCGTTGCAACGGTTGGCCATGAATAGAAAGGCGCATTTAGTTCGACCGTCTTAAAATTTGTCGCATAATAGGAGAACCATTCATTGCGTGCCAGGTGCTCGGGATAGAAAAGCTTGTGCCAGTGCCAATAATACCAGCCCGAACAGCCAATGTTATATTGTGGGGGTTGAGCGCCGGCAATTTTTTTCCTTGTGGTGTGTTCTTCGAACTCCAACCTCGCCACGTGCATTTTCTTTGCGCGGTTAATGTTTTCCGAACGTTGTTTTTCGCGGCGCTCGGCACGTTTGGCACGTCGCTCCTCCAGTGTCAAAATCGGTTTATCAGGCATGGTTTATCATGGAGCAAATAAAAGGCCACGGATAACCGCCGGTGCTATTCTACCCTGAATGTTTTCTTCCCGCTCACAACGCCTTTATCCGTCACACCCTGCACGATGCAAATAAATTCACCTTTCAGATCGTTGGTATAAAATGTAATCTCCGCTTTTCCATTTTCATCGGTTTTTATCAATGGCCGCCATTGCAAAGTAGCGCTGACATCGGTGGTGAGATCATTCTGAAAATCATTTACATAAAATTCTTTCGAATGGCTGCGGCCCTGCACTTTATATAGCATCAGCTCCTTTGTCCTTGCCTGTTCCTGCTTACAGGCACGGTATATTACGGTGATCAACCGGTCTGGGTTGAATTCCTGCATGTAATACGTCTCGCCATCCACCGGTGGCGTGCCGCCGGATTTGTGCCGTTTGCAATTTAAAATATTGTACATGCACACATAATCGCTGCAGCGCTCACTTTGAAATACTTTCTGACCGTATCCAAAAACCTGCGGGAGGTTATCCCGCTTGGTTGTTTTCACGTAAACGGTGTCAAGTTTTTTTGCCGTGATAAATTCCGGTAATTCCTGCGGCAGCATTTCACCGGCAGCAACTTTTTTATTGATAATCGATTTTTTCGCCAATAGGCTGTATACAGAATCCTCCGGATGATCGAACTTAAAGCTGTAATCTTCTTTGTTCTTAGCATTCACGGTCAATGACAACTTCCAATTCGGAGGCGTGGCGGTTAACTCAGGGGGCAATAGAAAATAACCACTTTCATCTGTTTTGAAGGTTTGTATCACTGATTTATTGATGACAATAATTTCAACAGGCTTTCCGGGCGGTTTGCCTTTGAGTAATACATGACCGCCAACACCCAGCGGCGTATCGTTGTACGCAATTTTTATCGGGTGCCAGGGATCCCACCGGTAGCGCGTCCAGCACTTCGTAAGCAGGAACATTTCAATATCGCCAGTGCTGTTACTGTTCAAAGTAAATGGCAGATCATTTTGGGTGTAGCGGCCATAGTAATGCATAGGCATGATGTCCTGGTATACCAGCGTATCAATCCTCCTTTTAAAAACCGCTGCGAGTGAAATGACCGCAGGTTTCCCTTTTCCTGAAGCATCCACGGTTTGGACAGACAATTTTACTTTGGAACGGGCATGATAGTTGGCGGAATCCGTGGAAATATTAGCGCTTACCATATCTTTCACTCCTGCAAAAACAGTACGCTCTGCCACGGGATTTGCCAGGCTGTCGAAGACAGTAATGGTGCATAACCCGGCGGGCAACCTGCTTGCCGCCACATCTACTACAAACCTCGGCACATTGGCAACCACTTCTTCAAAATAATATATGCGCCTGAAATCATGCACCAGCACATACACGGTGTTGATGCGTGGCCGGCCCGATACAGTGAACCGCAACGTATCCTTGATCACCCCCTGTTGCACTGAAACGTTATATCCATTTTTCAGAACAGCAGGCATGATTTGTTCGATTGAATCAATTGCCGAACTGCGTGGACGTATCGCATATCGCTTGCCTTCGGCAGGCGTAAATTCAAACACACCCCGCCCGGTTTCGTCAGCACGCACTGTAGCAATGGAAATCCCGTTCTCGAGCAGATCGCCCGTAAATCCATAAGGCTTGCCGGAAATGGAGCGCACTTCAAACGCAACTTTTGTTTTAAGACGCGCGATAAGGTTCCCGCTTTCGGGATACCATTTTATCCTTAGCCTTTTTTCAGGCGGCAATTGGCCTACTGCCTGCTTTGCGCCTGCCGTTGCATTGCCGGCAAAGCCTGCCCTGGGCGCATGCACGCGGATGGATTGGACAAATGGGACCTGGGATTGCTCTCGTAAAAATCCATTGGTAAAAGCGATCAGCTGGTAATCCCCGGCCGGCAACGAATCGGGAACAAAAATGGAACCTGCGCCTACGCCATTCTCCATGACAAACTTGTCTGACGCAATTATTTTTTTAGTTACGGCGTCGGCAAGGCAAGCATATACGGTATGATGTTCCTGTCGCGGCAACGATGAATGTACCAGGTAAGCGGCAAACCAAACATTCTCATTGGGCAGGTAGATCGATTTGTCTACGTGGAGGAACACCTGCGCGGTAGAGTCCGGCCTTTCTGCTCTTTGCAGCCTGTGGTTTATCTGGTTGAACATAGAGTCCAACGGGGATTGGCCGAAAGCATAACCCGAAATAAACAGTAAACGCAATACCAGCTTGACACAACGCATGCTCATACACTAAATTTAAGCAAGCGGCCTCATCTTTTTTAGAATGATCTGTCCAACGCCACCGCTGCCTTCAATAATTTTTTTATCGGCTTATCATCAATCTCATCGGCAGTTTTAAATATTTTGTAAAAGATCTGCTTGTTGGTGCCCCTTGTGAGGTAATTATCTTCATCAACAAACTTATTGGCATGCCAAAAGCCCAGGAGCACGCCTTTCTTAATTCCTCCCCGTGGAACAGTGGAAGGCCAGATGATGCAAATTCCTTTCTTGCCATAAAAATATGGAACATTATAGGATATCTTTTCCTTACAATAGGATGGCAGGTTCTCGAGAATTACCTGCCTTAACACGTCTACGATGATGCGCTCTTCTGGAGGCAGGACCTCATAAAGCTGCACCAATGATCTTATCTTGAAAGGAAGTGTTGCCATACCGAAAAGCTTGAAGTTGGATTCGATTGCAGGCTATGAGATGGGACGTCCAAAAAACAACACATACCCATCAGCGTCTTGTATCTCAAATCCTCGCAAATTATCATCGTCATCGCCTAGTGGCCGGTGAAAATTCATGCCTCCGGCCCGGTATTCTTCAAATAAAACATCAGGTTCTGAAGTATAAATGAATGCATCCAACCGGGCCCATTCATGTCTCGTATGATTGGGGAGCGGTTTTATATCAGGAGCAATTTCTTTAAGCATGATCGAGACCTTATCACGGCCTACGATGGCAAAGAAAGGAGCGTCCTCCGGGCCAATATACCGAACCTCAAACCCAAGTTTATTTGTATAAAACGACAACGAGGCCTGTATGTCGGCAACAATGAAACAGGGCGAAACATAAGTAAGATTGACCATGATACTATGCTTGGTTTGCCATTAAAGTTAAGCTATTGGCAGACGGTGAAATCGTGCCCGCAGCCCGACTACTCTCCTTCCCGCCGCGCCGCACAATGGCGAGGTGACGGACATTTTGCAAGTTTTCACATTTTTTGTAAAATTTTTAAACCAATTAATTCGTTTCAGGGGTTTTCACTGTTTTTAAACTGGCAATATTTTTTCTATATTGTTCCTTCTATCCCTCCTATAAAACTTCAGTGAAACAAGTTATCGCTTACTTCCTGGTGGAATTAAATTTTTTAAATGCGCAAACACTTTTTACCGTTTGTAAGAGAACAGCAAGACGCGTTTGACTATTGGCTCTGCCATTCACACGTGGCAGGCGAACGGCCATTCTTTATTTTTCTTACGAGCACATCGCACGTAAATCCTGACATGGCCAACAAACCATGGTTCAGCTTCATAGAAAAACCCTGGCAACAACGCGATGTGATGGATGACTCATGGACTTTGCTCGACATCAGCGGCAGTAAGGACGAAATGAGCAACTACCTGTATTCTAACCGCGACATTCAACCGGTTGACAATCCCGAGCTTACTGTCGAAACCGTTAAAGCTCCCGCTTCCCACAAAAACAGGATGATACAGGTGATCGTGGACCCGGCGGCAAAAGATTATGTTTTCACGGTAAAGGATAACCGCATCCTGCGTCTCAAATCCAATTATCCCAACGATTCAATAGATATCCAACTCAAATACCGGAACGGTACGCTGGAATATTTTTTCAACTTCAGGGTATACATCCCCACCCGCGGTACAGAATACCGTGAAGCATGGCTTGATTTCGGCAGCGAAGCTTCGCAATACGGAGTCATCGGCAGGAACATGGAGCGCGACATAACCCATACCGCCGGAGAAATTTTCCAGGATTTCAAGGAAATATACAACCAGGGCACAACTGAAAACAGCCTGATAAAACAGTACGACAACTCATTGCATCCAACTGATGCTGTAAAGCTGATCAAAACACGGCTGTATGTAGATGAACAAAGGCCCAATGACAATATCCTGAACGGGAACATGTTCTCGGCGCAAGAGGATGCCCTGTTATACTTTACACCATTGGGAACCTCTACTCACCCGAACCTGCTCCCTAACCTCAAGCTCCTGCTCAGCCAAACCGGCATGGCGGCTGATTACAAATTCAGGATTGGCGGTAAAACTTATCACCTGAACGAGTCAGACAGTTTTGACCTGGTTTGCTCGGTAATGAGAACTTATATCCAGGTGCTGTTGAACGGCATGCGCAAACGCGATGAATCAGCAGAATTTTATGTGAAGGTTACCTGCCTTTTTCCCAACACATTGAAGCAAGCCACGATTTTCCGGATATTGTACGCATTGTACCAGGAGCTCGACAAGCAAAGGCAGGAAGGAAAATTACCCGCACAGATCAAGGGAATAGAGCTCGATTCCATACCGGAAAGCGATGCCAGCCTGATGTCCAAGCCCGAACTCTCCAAAGAAACCGGCTACAATGAAATTGTACTGAGCATCGATTGCGGCAAAGGCACTACCGACATAGGGGTTTACCAGGCAGTACGCAGAGGGCACGACAAGGTATTTAAAAGGCTGTTGCGCACAGGCATGCCGGCGGCGGGCAATTACCTTACAGTAGCCGTAACCCTGGACCTGCTGCTGACCTACATCAACAGCTTTGCAAAGGGAATGGATGACCGGCCTGTAAATAAAAAGAAACTGGTAAGAGATTGCCTTGCAAAGATCATTGAGCTATCCGTGAACAGCGATGATATCTGGAACGAAATGGAGAGCCTGAAAAAAATTGTCTCCGCCGGCCGGAACATACCTGCGTATAGCACCGGCAAACAAATAGCGGAAACAGATTTTGTAAATGAAGTGATCATCGACATCGCCACCAGCAAACCATTTTCTACTGCATTGTCCGGCGGCAGGCAACCCAAGCTTGAAGACAGCATTGCAATTGGGCACACATTCACCGATGACTTTATTCGCAAGCTTGTCAGGGTATGCACAGGCCCGATCAACATGGTTGATGCAAACATCAAGGCCTTCGGCCTTGCATCGTTCAACGTTACTAGGCTCAGTCTTTCTGGCCGCGGGTTCCTGTTCAAACCATTCCGCGAAGCGCTGGTACAGGAGCTCTCAGCGCGCTATCCCTCATTGGCACGAGAGGGAGCGCTCAAGTTGCCCTCGGCTTCAAGCGAGTACGATTGGAAGCAACGTTCAGTAGATGGCGTAAAGAACATAGGATTTATTGAAAAGCACGGGTTCCTGGATTACCTGCTCGCAGGGGGCAAAAATTGGATACACCGCGTGTTTGAACCCCCTCGCGCGAAAGCCCTTTTCAAAATGGTAAATGATGCCGTTACTTATAACTATTTTGACCGGGACCCCAGTCACCGGTTCCGGTTTGGAAACAACAGTATCATTTCCGGCAGTTATGAAATGCGCAGGCCCCACGGCGAAGACATCAGCCCCCGCGTGAGCTACCGGTACTTCTTCGACGGCCTCGATTATCGCTTTGCAATTGATGATAAAAGCAAGAAGGAAAATTTCTCAGTCAAACCCATTCACGAAGTAAATAACCAGGATTTTGAACAGTTGCCGATCATTTCCCAAATGCCAAATGTCAGTCTCGCCCGCATTGACAACATCCTGGGATTTGTCGATGACATATTAAAATAAACTCGATGAAAAGCGTATCATTAGCAGCATCGTTTATCTTACTACTGGCAGGCTTATTGCCTGCACAACACACCACAGCGCAGCCCAGGGATTCGTTGGTCAGGATCACCTTGCAGATGAGGCCGCAGCCGGGACTTACAGGCCCGGACCAAATAAGGCAATTAGTGCTCGATGGATACCGGCAATTGTATCTATCGCAGGCTGCAGGCGTCACCAGCAATCTCTCGGAGTTTTATTATGAAAAGAAAGATGCAGCCGTTGGCGCGCCCGCAAAACAGGTATTGGATTCAGGAAGCATGGCCCGATACATACGTTGGATCAATTACGTGTCGTCGAAGCCGGGCCCGGTTGTTTTCAAAGATATGTTGGACTCCCTGGCACGCGCAGATATTTATCAGCTGCCGCAAGACCCATCATCCCAATCCACCGCCAGCCAGGATAACACCAACGTTCTTTGGATCATTCTTGCAGTGGTGGCAGGCGCAATCCTCATGATTGCCGCACAGTTGTCCGTAAAGTGGTGGAAGGGGCGCAGGAGAGCAAAGGCAGCGGCAGCATCGGAACAAAACATTCCGCAGGAAGTGGACGAATGGGCGCAATATGAAACGTTGACTACGCACGAACAAAAACTGGTAGAAAGGTTGCAAGGCATGGGGGAAGCAAAGGCTGCATTTCTTGAAAAGCTCAACCGCTATGTAGCAGATAAGTGGACAAAGGAGCAATATGAGAAGCTGAACGCACGCTTCGAGGAATTGGACAGGAAAAAGAGTGAATTGGAGCAGCATCTTTCGGCAACGAAGACGCAGAAAGGCACACTCGAGACCACAAAAGTTGACAATGAAAAAGTAATTTCAAAACTCACCGCGGATAATGGAAAGCTTGCTTTTGAAAATGAAGGGTTGAAAAAACAGCAGGCAGAACTAACGGAGATCAAACAGATCAATGAAAGAATACGGCAGCGCCTGCTGGATAGGAATAAACCCGACAATTGCACCGATCCCAACGTGTTTTATCATGCCTTCATTTTATTAAGTGAATTTTCACAGTACATCATCGGGTTTAAGACAGACAATGCAGTGCCTAACCTGAACAACTGGCTCAAGGATGAACAGCCGGAATTTCCTGACGCCGGAAATACCATTACATCGGGCAACGAAGGGTTCATGATATTGCTGAAAAAGCTGAAGGCCTCGGGCATCAGCCAGCCCGCGATGGGCGGGAAGCACCTGCACCTGCAGGCAAAACGCATTTCGAATGAAACGTTCAAGGAGCATTCATACCTGAAATAGCATGGTACTTGTAAGTGTGATATTTGTTGGCGGACTTGTTGCCCTGTTGTTGTTCCTGCGCAGGATCTTTTCGCATGAGCAACCCCGCAGCAATATGTCGATGTTATCGTTCCTCGGGGCTAGTGTGATCATGCATGCGGGATTGGGTTTGTTGTTTCAATCCGCCATGTCGGGCGACAGGTGGATCTGGGAAAACCTGCGCAACAACCTGGCGCATCATTTTTTTGTACACCAGGGCTTCCAGGATGCAGAAGGCGAACCACTACAGGTGGCAGGCAATAAGGCCACCGCTTTGTTCCCTTCGCTCGAAGGCCGCTTTTCTATCAGCCATAACCCGGGCACCGAACATTGCACATTGGCATTCGATTCATTTCCCTATCCAATATATACCAGCCATAACGGCGCCTGGATGCTCGCTCAGGCAATGCCCAACGCCGTTGCCACTGACCAGGCGCTTATCATTAGAGGTGATGGGCAACCGGAACAACTCGGCATTTCTATTAAACAAGGAGAAAAAGACAATGAGTTCGGGTTTATCATCGCTTATGCGGGACAGTCAGATACGCTTGCAAGAGAAAAGATAGCCTATGGCAATTCGCTTTTCAGGATACTGGAAAAAACTACCCTTCCGCTGCCGGAAATATTGCTTAGTCATTCTAAAATGATCTACCTGTTAAAGGACAGCCTGGGGCCCAAAGAAAAAAACAATACACACTCGCGGTTAAAATGGTTTGCGGGCAAACAACCGGGCATTCAATATTGGCAAACTGTGGTACCTGCTTCCGCCCCTTTGGCAATTACGTTGCGACAGGGCGATAATATCATTGACCTCCTCGGGCTAAGCCTGCTTCCGGGAACACATCAATTGCAATACGGCAGCGCTTTTTATATTGGCATCGATGCAGCTGGGGGGCGGTCGTTTGCGGGGCAGGCAGCTTTTACAGTGTGCAAGGTCCGCGATTCTCTTTTACTTGAATACAAACAAGCGCCGTTATATACTTTGCCCGGCAACAGCAATGATATGCCAGGCACGTTTCAATCTGTATTTATCAATACGCATGCAGACAGCGCGCTGCTCCAGGATAACCTGGCGGGATATATTCTGCCGACGTTGAACAATGCGGCCTCCGGCGGCAATGTGCATCATATCAATGCGCAGGTAGACTTCAGGGCGGGTAAGACCGGCCATGGCTTGCGGGATGTGAAGGTTTATCCATTTGCTGCGCGCGACGAGGACGATCCTATACGCACATCGGCAGACAGCACCTGGAACATTTCCGACAATGGCGGCGTAAACTGGCGGTTCTCATTTCTCAATTCCTTTATCAATGCGCGCACGGAGTATGGTGATTTCTTTTGGGCGCTTTTTGTGTTTCACCTCGTGTTTATAGGCGCATATCTCTGGATATATAAGAAGCCATCTGCTCCCTCGCCGCTGATGGTTTGGGCGCTTGTACATGTGGCATTATATTGTTTTTTGCTGAGGATATTCCTGCTGTGGCGCATCGACAGCTTTCCGCCTTCGGAAGGGATCAATCATGATTTTTATAAAAGCATCGTGGAAGGAA
Organism: Chitinophagaceae bacterium; assembly: GCA_035628135.1. GTDB lineage: Bacteria > Bacteroidota > Bacteroidia > Chitinophagales > Chitinophagaceae > DASPKM01. Next base: position 839,137 of record DASPKM010000010.1, read on the forward strand.
CGCCGCAATACGGCCGCACGTTGTTATTGGCTTTAGCATGTTATGTAACCGTCATGAGCGTGTTTTGGCTGATCTGCATGCCGCGGACCCAGCGTTATCTTAAATCAAAGAGATGAAAGCCAGCATTCGTACCATAATGTCTATTGCAGTAGCCGTGCTGATCGGGTTGTCCCTGGCATTGGCCTTGTATTTTTTTGGAAGGAACCTTTCATACGACACCAAGCGAAGAATGGCTTCTGCGCTGCTGGTGCTTTATCCATTGCTTACTTGCGTGATCATTTTCTTCAATCAGCGAAAGTTATTTCAATCTGCGCATGTGGATTACCGTGCGGGCATATTGTCGTTGTATTCCGGCACGCCGTATTTATTTCCCATGATCACCCTGTACGTATGGTTAATGGTGGCCGGCCTTGATTTTGGCGTAGGGCTGGTATTTGCCATAAGTATTTTTGCCGCATGGATATTCGTAAGCTTTTATTCTTCGCGGTGGCAATTCAATGGGATGGTAACGGGCAGGATGGCGCTGCGGGTGCTGTTATACCTGGCCCCGGTCATCTTCTTCATTTATTTCCTGCAACTTAACAGCCGGTCTGAAAGGAATTTTTTCGATTCGATCTCTGAAACATTTCACAGCCGTGTCATCAGCCTGTTGGGCGATCCGCAGGATGCCGCTGTAAAAGCCAGCATAGGCGTGATCGATTCCGATTCGCTGACCATCAATCAAATTGAACGGGCTGAACAAAACCGTTGGTTCATTGAGAATTTTAAGTCGGTCCATCCTCCCTATTTAGGTGTGAAAAGCCAGTTGCACGAGCATTTTCAGCAGGGGAGCAATTTAGAAACGCAGTTCTCAGACACGCTGCCTGTACGGTATTTATATTCGGAGCATGGCTGGCTGTTCATGCTGCTGCCATTTTTGCTGCTGTTGGGTTTGTCGCTGTTTCCTGCCGTGCATGTTTCCGGCGGGTACAACGATAACAGCGGCACCATAGCGGGCAATGCGCTTAGCCTTTTCTTTTTGCTGTACATGGCCTTTTTTGCGTTGACCGATCTGCTTATCAATCTTAATTTCTTTCCCTTTGCCGGCATCAATTACCTTATGTTCAGCATCAACGACATAGGTTTTACCATTGTATTCCTGGTAACGATCGTGTGCAGCCTATGGTTGATGCGCCAACGCGGCCGTAAGACGACCACTGTTTTTTATGTTACCCGGTTCCTGACCTATCTCGGGCTTTTGGTGTTGATGGTGATTGTGTTTGCTGTTATCAGCTTTCGTGTTACGAGAGGGGTCAGCAATTTCGATTTTGACCAGGTGGTGGCAAGTGTTCAGGACAAAGTGCGGGTAGTGAATGAAGAGTTGCGTGATTTTGTGCACGAGATACCGCAACAGGCCGCAAGAGACCGTGTATTAGGCATGGACGCCAACCGATTTTTGGGCGAGTTCAAAAACAATTGGCGGAGCGTGGCTATATCAGACACGTCCAGGGATTACGCCTCACAATTGGTAATGGATTTTATTAAGCATAATAAGGACAAGCGCAACCCTGTTCAATTTCTTTTTGTAGAAAGGTCCGACTCGGTATGGCAAATCGGGGTGAACGAATCGTTCTTCAGAAAATTCGGCCTTTATAACAACAAACAAGGTGCATTGCCCGAGATCGTCGGCGCTATCGGTGATACGCTCGGCAACAAAGGCATTTATTCCGGCGGGGTATTTCAACCGCTGCGCAATTTTTACAGGAACACACAACTATTAGAAGGTACGCATACACAATTGCTGGCGCTTCCCGCCGCGGCATTTCGCAGGACAAGCACCACCCATCATGCCTACGAATACTTTGCCGCTGTTACCGATACCAGCTTTTACCTTGTTGCCGGTAATGAAAACAATGCGCGGAAGAATAATAGCACTTTGCGCCCGTTTGCGGTGAGCGTTCCGCTCGACAGCATCAATGTTTTTGAATTGAACAATGCAGGAGGCCGTGCCATCCCCCTCAAATGCAATTGGCGCAAGGAGCAGGTAGTGGCAAGGCCGGTTTGGGTAAATGGCAGGTTTAAATACTTGTACCCTGAAAACAATGGATCCTTGTATGAATATGTGCTGTCGGAGAACATTAAGAAAATGGAAGGCAACACCGTCATGCTCTCCTTCGATATGGCATTGCAATCGAGATTGGATTCAATACTGGCTGCACATTATTCGCCCCGCCCCGATTCTGCGAGCGTGCAGGCCAGTGTAACCTGCGTGGATGGAAACTTTAAGTTGCGCGCCATGTCGCAAAACGATGTTGTGTCCAGGAATCTCAGGCTTAACCCGAACCTGCTTTCATCTATTACAGACCTGAACCTTTTGTTTTATCATCTTACCAAAAACCAAAAAGACAGCCTGTTGCTGAAGCGAAGCCTTGAAGGCACGGACGTGCCGGCGAGTACTATCAAGCCATTTACGTATAGCGCAGTGGTAGGAGGGTTGCGGGCCAGTTGGCAAACCCTGGAACTGGCCGAAGAGAACCGGCAGTTCATGCGCCTGCGCGAAGGCGATTACCTGAGTAACTTTGCCGGCCGCGGTGTTGGAAAATACATTGCTGAAGACGAAGGCAGGTTAACTCCCACAGAATTCCTGGCCAGGTCCATTAACCTGTACCATGGCCTCATTGCATACATAGGCTCATATACAAAGGAGCAGGTGCAACAGAGCCTTTTAAACAACCCCGGAGCTGACAATAGTATTGTTAGAAGAGTGAACCGCGTTACAGATAGCATTGAGCATTTTCCTTACTTCAGGTACAACAATATCCTTTACCGCTTTAACCCGGCGCGTTGGCCGAGAGAGAGCAACGCCAGCGGAAACCTGTTCGGGAACACCGCATCGCTGTTGTCAGATGGTTTCGCCAAGAATTATAAGACCCTGCTCAGGTGGCCCGAAGGCGACAGCTCAAGGTTGGCAAATTGGTACAGGGAAAATTTTGCCGATAGTTTTTTACTTACAAACGTTATTTTCCGCGATTACCTGTTGCCGCAACGCAGCTGGTACGGAGAGAACCTGCGGCTGGTGAGGACCGCAAGGGGCGAAAACCCGAATTATTATTTTGCCATCCGCGGAACTTTTTCCGGCGCTTCGGTGTTTAGTTTTTCTCCAGCAATGCTTGCTGTAATGGCAACCAGGTTGTTTACACTGGACAATACCGGGCGCCTTAGTTTTTTTGAACACAGCGATCATACGCGCACACCGTCGTGGATAAGAGATGAAGCCTATAACGATGTGAACCTGCTGAACATGTTCAGGCAGACTATTTACAACGGCATGCACTTGTCCAATACAACCGGCACTGCACGGGAACTGTTGCATTCGGCGTTCATGCAAATACCCTATAATGCCGACAATGCCATTGAGTGGGGAGGAAGGCAGTTCTACCTGTACACCAAAACAGGAACGGGGGATGAAACGAGCCGCGATGAGTCTAACATAAAAAGAAAGAACCTGTTGCTTGTTTTTTCAGACAGGAACCTTCATGATCAGTTAGGGTTCCGGGAGTTTTCACAGTCGAAGATATATTCGGTGTATATCCAGTTGAAGTTTCATGAAGGGCATGAATGGAATGACACCGACAAGCGCATGATAGCACGCGTGGTGGAAGCCATACTGCAATCGGCAACATTCAGAAAATATTATGGATTATAGATCATTATTAAAGGGCATTGCTTTGTCCATGATGGTTTTCATGGTGGCTTGCGATAATTCCGGAGGGCCTAAAAATTCTGAGGAAGGGCTGTGCAGCTATATTGTAAGAGACAGCCTGCTTGCCTGGATGGATGCAAAGGGGATGAGGCCCGCGGTGCAGGGAGATACGTTGCGCATATCATTCAATAGGCATCAGCCACAAGAGCTCTGGGGCCCGAAGTTTACCGACTCCGCCGCCGTGCAAACCATGGCGGCATTATGCGGGTCTCGGTGGAGAAGGACCGGCGCCAGCGAAGGATATCCCACGTATGAATTGCAGGTGATGCTGCAAACCAGCGATTCCACGTACAAGGTGCCGAACAATCTTGTACTATACCTTTTTAAACAACCATGAAGAAGGACAGCGACAAAGTTTGGTACATCCTTTCGAAGTATGAAAAGGATCCAGCGCTCCGTAAGGCAGAGCTTAAAAAGTTCGATCAGTCTGGACAAACGGCGGATGCCTTCATCAGGGAATATCTTTCGTTATATATAAGGCTTTCTAAAGAGGATATTGACAAAGATCTTAAAGAGGCCGATACCAGGCCGCCAGGTTCACGTGGGTTTGGATGGATCATAGGTTTGGTAGTGCTATTGATTGGCGGCGGCATAATTTATTGGCAGCAATGGGGAAAAGCTGAGCTACAGGATGAGCAGGCAGATACTGATAAACTTGTAGTAATTACTACAACGGGGCTGCTTACCCGAAAGCATCCTTCTACCATAGGTCCCTGGATAGCGCTGTCGTACGGCGATACCGTAACTAACATGTACACTACAGGAAAATGGCTGAAGCTGAAAAAGGGAGACACTATTTGCTACGCACCGCCGAGTTTTCTGACAACGCCGTACAAGTTCAGTCAATTCGATTCCTTGTTCGAAGGATATCATTACCGTTACCGGCCGAATCGCGAGACCATCAATAGCAAGATCAGCATGTCGTTATTGGATTTTGTCAGTCGTTCACTGCCCGGGGGCTTACAGGAGTGGTATGTGCCATTGGAGGAGCGAAGGCTGAATGCGCTTGTCCACGCGTCGCTTACTTTGCCTAAGCCAAAGGTGTATATTCCCGATGAAGGCAGGGTTGAAAAATTTCATTTCATTGTGATAACAAGGCGCGATACGGTGGTAAAAGATTCCGTGAATTCGTACCTGCTGTTGATGAGCATCACCGAAGACGGTGAAGTAATCCGCGATGATATATTTCCCGTGAATTATAATTCTACAGCGGGCCGTGTCATCATCCAATCATTCCGGCGCTTTGAAACAGGCGATGTTGAAAACAATGTGTATTTCGCTGACGGCAACAAGATAATTCTTAGGCTCACCATGGTCCAGCAAAAAAAGGGTGACAGTTCCTACCTTGCCCCGCGGTGGGTTTGGCATGAATAATAGATCTACTCGTGCATGGGTTTGCTTTCACGTGCATGTTCCTTGCATGTTCCCTCAATTTGGCAACGTATTTGAGCCCCTTTAGCAGCACCCATATTTTTTAATTAAAAAATGCGAATTATGAAAAACAGGCTCTTCAGTGTAGCGATGGCTGCTGCGGTTATATTCGCGGCTTGCGGCACGCCTCGTGACACTAACACGCTTTCTACAACATCCAGCAACCCAGCCTATAGTACACCGGACAATCTTAGAACAGTTTTTGTGGCCCAGTATCCCAGTGCAACCAACGTTACGTGGACAGCTTTTGACGCGGCTGTTGTACCCATCGATTGGGAAATGACCGGTTGGACTACGCTGGATGCGGATGACCATGCCGTTAGTTTCGAAATGGATGGTCAACGTTACCTTGCATGGTATGACTCCGATGGTACATGGGTGGGAAGCACATACGTTGTGGATGATTATAGTAAGCTTCCATCCGCTGTTCAATCATTGATCAGTACTAAATACAGTGGATACACTGTTCAGAAAGTTCACCAGGAGATGTGGAAGGATAAGCTGGCCTACGAGATCAAGCTGAAAAGGACTGATGACGATAAGGTAAAGCTGATCGTGGACAACCAGGGTAATATCCTGAAAGAAAAATTAAAGGACTAATACGCGAAAGCAACCCATAAGGGGCTGCCGGAGTGAGGGCAGCCCTTTTTATTAAGCACCAGGCCAGATTATCTCGCCAGGGTGATGCCAAAACTTAGTGAGTTTGTTTTTTTGAACAAAGGCTCTTCATAGCCTGCATTGTACGTCATATTTATGCCCAGTTGCCTGATAATGTAAAAGTCTAGTTTTAACAATGTGTAACTATTGTCTTTTCGCGGGTTCACTGTCATGTCGTCCTTGAGGACGGAATTAAATTTGTAAACACCTGTAAATTTTATTCTGTGAAATCCTCCCCCGGTTTGCCAAAGGCTTAATGATAAGCCTATTGGAATTAAGACCTTTCGATAAGAGTTTTTTGTTTTCGTCTTTACATTCTGCAAGCGCTGACCGAAGGCAAGCTTGTAGCCGGTCCCAAAATCGATAATATTATTATTGCCCGGGTCGGTATAGCTATAATTTAAGAACAGCCCGGGGGATATATAATACAGGTATTGGTTTAAATTTTTTTCTGCAATTATTTCAGGGGCTATTTCTAAAGCCGCATAGAGGTTACCTGGTATTCCTTCTGGGATTAAGTAGGCAATGCCCAGTGGGCCACCTATGGAAATATTGTTTGCGGCCGATGTTGTATAACTTCCCAGGTTAACATCAGCGGTAGGTTTTAGGTAGAAGTTGAAAGGTAAACCGCCCAAAGGCACATTTACTAGATAAAGCGACCCCGTAGCCTCTGATCTCCCTGGAATTCTGTTTAGATCTATCGCGATGGCTACATTCGATGAATCTTTATTAACAAAGTTCTTGGCGTATCCAAAGGATAAAATTTTATCCTGGCTGCAGCAATTGGCGGCTAAGAAAATTGCAATTGCAATCGTATATATGTTCTTCATGTCCAAATATTATGTGTCAGATTTATCGTATGACTTTACCGTCTGAACCAGTTGATGGATTGTTGTAACGGTGGTGAACAATTTATTGGTTAAATCAGTGCTTTTTATAAACCTCATTTTTCTTTTAAGATTGGTTGCCAGGAAGGGTTTTAAGCTAGCAGACATAAACTTGCTCAGCTTGGGGTCAGCTTCGGGCGGGCTGTACAGCGCGCTAATTTGCTGAGCGTTGAAATCACTCAGAACATCGATTTCATCTATAACGATTTTTGTAATAGCAGCAATTGTCATATCTGCATTTTTGATGGTAGAATGCTGTTGATATCACAATATTAACCTGCCTGTGAGCCATTAGAAAGGGTATTTAAACGGGACATAATGGAGGGTGATTTTGCCTCCGGGAGTCTGCGGTGTGGCTCTTTACACGTAAATTAAATGCTCCCTGATAGCATAAATTACTAAGCCCACCCTGGTTGTTACGCCGGCTTTTTTGAACAGGGAATCCCGATAGCCATCAACAGTTCGTTCACTTACCATCATTTCTTTTGCTATTTCCTGATAGGTCTTTTCTGTACAGGCCAGAGAAAGGAATTCCAGTTCACGGGTTGTAACCTTGGTTGGGGACTCATAAAAAGTATCCTGGGAAATACAGCCGTTTATTGAATTTATCAGTTTTTGCGTAATGGCATCGTTGTAATGATAGCCGGAGCATAGCACGTTATCAAAGGCTTCCTTTAGTTCTTTCGGGTCTGATTCTTTTAGAATATAGCCTTTAGCTCCATGCCGTATCATTTTTATAATAGCAGCTTCCGTATCTAATGTACTTACAGCCAGTACCTGAATTTGCGGGTAATTGACCTTTAACCATTGTGCAGAATCATAGCCATCCATTTTCGGCATGTTGATATCGAGCAGCACAATATCGGGTAATGGGAAGCTTTTAAGCTTTTCGATCATATCGTTTCCATTATCCGCATCGAACACTACCTCGTACGAAGGAAAAAGGTTAATTAATGAACACAGCCCTTTTCGAACCATAACGTGATCGTCAACAACTGCTATATATTTTATTTCAATCATAAGGAATGTTAATAGAAACGGTTGTGCCTGCTCCCAAGGCAGTCTCAATAGCCGCTGTTCCTCCAATTAATAAAGAACGATTTTGAATATTTGACAATCCCATTCCGCTTGTTTCAATCGAAGCTCCCTTTAAGTTAAAACCTTTACCGTTATCCGTTATATTAATTTCCACTGCATTGTCTCCGTAATGGACTTTGATGCAAAATTCAGTTGCCTCTGAATGCTTTAGAATGTTTTGAAGGCTCTCCTGAACAATCCTGAAAAGAATAAGTTTTTTTTGTTGTTGCAATTCTTTTTCGTCTCCCAGCAAGCTGGTGGTCCCTTTAATAAAACCCCCGCGGCTAATCCTGTCTACTTCTTGATGAATGGTTTCGTAAAGATTGGATATCTGCACTCTTTCGCTATTAAGCCCCTTGGCAATATCTCGTAGGTCTGCCATTGCCTTGGCTATATTTTCTTTAACATCATTTATCATGTTTCTGTCAATGTTTTCCGATTGACTAATGATGTTCAACTGGATTTTAGCCAAGCTTAATATCTGTCCCACATTGTCGTGAATTTCACGGCTTATGACGTTAAAATCATGCTCCTGAATTTCTATCTGGGAAGTGAGCAACGTTTCATTGAACTGCTTTTGCAACTCGATGAGCTGACGTTGGTGTTGGAACCGCTTTCGCTGATAAAAGAATAGAATATAAATTACAATTCCTGAAAGCACCAGGAAAACTGCGATACCCGCGACGAAAACTATCACAACTTCTTCGGAGTCAAGTTGCATAGGAAAGCAAATGTGAATAATGAATACATTACAATATTAAGAATTTGCAGTACACGTAACAGGCTTCTGGCTAATTCATAATGATTATTAACGAGATAGTTAAGGGCACCCAGGAAAGGCAGTTGGCACGAATAAAAAATCAGCATGCCTGTGGCTATAAAAAATTCTGGTTGCCTCAGTAGTTTAACGGGTTCGCTGCTGCGTAGGAGCTGCCCGTAGTAGCATACAGCCAGAATAATGGTACAACAGCACCCGGTGATTGAAATATAGCTGTTCCATTTAAAAAAACCGAATATAAAAATGGTACTGATAAGCCAGGTTAACACGACAACCAGTAGCAAAAGGCTTGTTAAGAGATTTCGATTTTTCAAAATTTGCCTGTAATAGAACGTATAGGCACAAAACTCAACCAGCATAAAAGGGGTGTACACCTGGCTATTGGTTCCCAGACTAAATGTTCTGAAAATAGGAATTGCGCAAAGTTCTACAAGGAATGTGAGTCCTAACAAGAGAGAAAAAAATTTCAGGTGAAACGGGAAATTCCACCTGAAACTGATAAGGCTTACAATAAACGAACTGCCGAGAACTGTTATGTAGATCGTCTCCAATACAGTCATATATTCAACTTGGTAATGTAGATCCTGCACATTGTGCCGGAGGACATGGCGACCCGGTATCCAAGGCCGGCACCCCGGGATCGGGCCTGGTAGAAAAACCTGGACGTTCATCAATATAAAAATCTCTTTGCGAACCGTTTGCAGGTTCAGTCAACACAAACTGAACCATTAACCTGCCGCGAAAATCGGGATCAACACTGGGCGGTTCATCGTCTGTGTAAGACGACAGGTATATTCTTACTCCGGTAGCCATTTGGCAACCTATTTCAATTATTACACTTTCTACCTGTTTTTTTGTAAACAGCAAACTTTTGGTATCCGAAGGATGTACGCCTGATACGGCTGTAAGTATAGGCAATTTTATCGATTGATAATTGGATACCCACTCGCTTGCCAAGCTTCTCGGAATGGAAGTATGCGGAACGCCGGGGTTGAGGATATAAAACGTGCCGGAATCTACGTAGGTATCCACATGTGCAACCGCAGTAACAGGCGCATAGACTAATGTAATCAGGTTTCCATATCCGGGTGGGACATTGGCATTGCCTTCATCTGAATAAGCCGCGAAATAGATTCTTACACCATCTGATGTTGAAAGCGCTTCAAAAAGGTCTTTAAAATGCCCTGCCTGGTAAGAAAGGCATAGCGTTTCCGGCTTTCTTAGATAATCTAAAAGTGGTACATATTTGTTCTCGATAAACCACGCCCGGCGTCTTTCCGCGTCAAATTTGGGAACATATGTGACAGGCTTTTCAATTCCTTGACAGTAAGGCATAAAAAAAATTTTAGTAAGTTAAAAGTGATGTTTGTTTGGATGGGCCGGTTAAATGAGTTCATGAGGGAATGATTATATGATTTGCCTGGGCATTTTAATAACTCGGAGCGCTCAAAAAAGTATTTCGAAGTAAGGATATAATGTACCCGGGTTAAAAGGGTGAAAACACCTTTACTAGAATCCGGGTATATTCCCATGAATGATTTTTAAAACTCGGATCTATAAATTAATCCCCTCCTTTCAATTCCGTGAAAACACCCTTTGTTTTGCAGGAGCATAGAAAATAACTTTTCTCGCAAATTCAACGGTTATGAAAGCAATTTGTTCCTGTAAGGATTGCCGGAATAGTCGCCGCGCTCCAATAAAGCCTGGTCTGGATGATTATTCCCTTGTAAGCAGTGCAACCGGCAGATACCCCTTTATTTCTGACGAAGACGCGATGCGAAGATCCAGGTCGGATGCATGGCCAATAACAGATTTTGCATCACATCAGATGATGGTGGATGTTGTAAATGTATATCGAAATCATTTTAAGAGCGCAATAGATTTCCAGGAGAAATGGAATAGCGAAATCAGGAATTTTTTTGCAAAATTTCCGGAGGGCGGGCAACGGATTGTGGAAATTCATGGTGGGTTGGTTCGGATAAAATCTTTTAAAGCCGAAGGCATTGCCCTTATGATAGCACATGAAGTCGGCCATCATTTTGGTGGTGCGCCGAAGGACCTAGTTGAAACATGGCGTTCATGTGAAGGACAAGCAGACTACTATGCAGTATCAGTTATGAGAGAGGTATTTGGAGTATCTAATTATATTAATATGACTAGAAAAGCAATTCGCCAGGTAACAAAGTTTTTCGGCGCCTTTTCACCAATCCTTGGCATTTCGGGCTGTGCACATCCCAGCTATGCATGCAGGATTGATATCTTCAATGCTGCGTTAAACGGCGATCCTATGCCGGTTTGCGGAACTTAAAATGTCAGGGTTAGTTTAATTTTATTCACAGTAAGTATTAGTTTAGGGTAGATGGCTAATACTTGCCATTATAAGAAATTAGTAACTGAGCCTTCGGTATCGATGACTGGAAGTAAATGATATGAACATCACACAAGCCAAGCAAATCCCTTTACGGGTGTTGGTAGAACACCTGGGCGGCCGCTTCTCGCGTTACGGCCGCGCGGGAGAGCTTTGGTATTATTCGCCATTTCGTCCCAATGAGCGCACGCCCTCTTTTAAAATAGATGAGAAAAGAAACCAATGGCACGACTTTGCCCGCACCGAAAAAGTAGACGCTCATGGGGACATCATCGATCTATGGACGGATTATCACAATAAACCGCGTCGGGATAGCCAGGCTGTAAAAGACGCGCTGATTGCATTGGAGCAATTTTCGACTACCTCCATTCCGCTGCAAACCTATCGGCCCGCTCCATCACAGCGGCATTCACGCGTACATCCTTCGCCCCGTTACCAGCTTTCAAAAAAACCTACACGTATATGGAAGCTCGTGCTAAAGCAGGAATTACTGCGGCGGGGGCTCGATGTTGCAGATGTACATCCACTGTTAAGGCAAGCGCTTGTCATCGATACCAAAACCGGTAAAACCCACAATGGTTTTGCTTTCGAAAACGACCAGGGCGGATATGATATCAGCATTCCCAACCCGATTACCGACAAAAGCTTTAAAACCAGTGTCGGCAAAAAATGGATCACTACCATACCTGGCCCAGGTGAGACCGCGCAGGTGTACGAAGGGTTCTGGGATTTTTATACCTGGGTGCGCATGAACAAGGGCCACGCAGATCATACGCACATTGTGCTGAATTCAGCGTCGAATGTGCGTATGGCCGCTGATTATATCACTGCGCAGCAAACCATCCGGTCGGTGTTACTTTCCTGGACAATGATACCGCCGGGAAAAATGCGACGCAAAAGCTACAGCAAATGCTGGAACCGGAAGGAATGACCGTTGAAACGATGAACCATTTGTATGAAGGATATAAGGACCTGAACGATTACTGGATGGATCAGCAGGACCAGGACCTGCTACTGCGCTAACTCGTACATAAACTCCGTGGTGTTCTTCTTTCCATCTTTCTCCTGTACCAGCAGTGAGCGCAATTTTGTTGTTGAAATGCGCTCGTACGAAATGCTGGAGCTCTTATCAGGCCGTTCAAATACAGCTTTTTGCCCTTCAAGCGAGATCATCGGGTATAAATAAGGCTTGTCCTTTTCTTCCCAACCAATGGAGCCGGGATTAAAATGCCGCAACTTCATTACAGGAACGCTGTCGTTATCGCTTTGTTCTATTACGATGAACTCATAAAACACCACCTTTCCATTTTTTACGCAACGGTACGTGCACATCATGCAATTGCCGCGCGGTTCGCTCCAGTATTCGTCCATATCGCCCCAATTGGAAGTAGTTTTCCATTTGCCGGCCATGAATTGGAGGTCGGCCAGTTTAAATTTTTGCGCCGCCCCTTTATGGGAAGCGGTCACGGGGTGGATTTTATCACCTGTGGCGCGATGATCGTGGAATGATGCGCCCGGCAAAAATGCAATGGCCAACAAACTGATGAAAGTTGCTGTAAGGATCCTGTTCATAAAAACCCGTTTGCCTATAAATATACGCACCATACAGAAAAATGCCGGCCCGCTTATGGAATACCCCGCCTGTAAGTTGTTATATATAAGGAAAAAGCAACCCATTTTAGTTGACGTTTGAACCTTTAACTGTATCTTTATCGATCTACTCCCCCTTAGAACCCAGTTCCTGTTTAAATATTATATATGGTGAATAAAGAATGGCAACGCGTAGGTGCTGATATTTTTTGGGGTGAAGTGGCTCCATGCGATCACGTTTTGCAGATATATGAAACCGATGCTGCTTTCCTGGACGCGCTTGCGGGATTTGTCGGCGGCGGCATCAATGCCGGTGAATGCGTTATTGTTATTGCTACCGCTGCCCACTTGAAATCGTTGGAGGACCGGCTTACCAGGTATGGTATTCACGTGAGCGCATTGATAGCGGACGACCGCTACCTGCCGTTCGATGCTGATGAAACGCTTTCGAAATTTATGGTTGGTGGATGGCCTGATGAAATGCTTTTCATGCAAACCATATCTTCTGTGGTCAGCAAAGGCACGAGCAAGCAACGCAACGTGCGCGCATTTGGAGAAATGGTAGCCCTATTATGGGCCCGGGGATTTAACGGCGCTACGGTAGCATTGGAACACCTTTGGAATAAGTTCTGTGTTAAAAATAAACTATCCTTGTTTTGCGCCTACCCTAAAATAGGATTTACACAGAACATGGAAGAGTCTATGAAGGATATTTGCCATTGCCATTCTAAATTGATACACGGTTCAGAAAAACAACTTACAGAAGTGGTATATGCGGAAGTGTACCGATAGCTATCGTGGCACTGCTATAATTTCTCCCCGCAATTCTTGCAATACTTCGCGTCAGCATCATGACCTTCCTTGCCGCAACGGGGACATACCTCATGATGATGTTCTTTGTTTCTGGCAGCTAAAGCCATTTCCGTGGTAATAATGCCTGTTGGCACCGCAATGATGCCATATCCTATTAACATAATGAGGCTGGCCACCACTTTGCCCATGGTAGTGGCCGGAGTTATATCGCCATAACCCACGGTAGTAATAGTAACTATCGCCCAATAAATGCTTTCCGGAATGCTGGTAAATCCATTTTTCCCATCTTCTAACAGGTACATGACAGACCCGAGAATGATAACCAGCATTATCACAATGAGCATAAAGATGCTGATCTTCCGCATACTTCCCCTTATAGCGGTTCCCAGGAAACGCATTTCGGATATAAAATGCGCAAGTTTGAATATCCTGAACACCCGTAACAGCCGAAGCGCTCTTAACACCAATAATGATTGAGCGCCTGCAAAGAAAATGCTGAGATAACTGGGAATGATGGCGAGCAAATCAACAAGTCCTATGAAGCTGAACACATATTTCAAAGGCTGCCGCAGGCTGATGAGCCGCAAAATATATTCGATGGTGAACAAGACGGTAAATATCCATTCAGCAGTATAGAACAATTTGCCATATTCCTCGCGCCAGGAGGAAACGCTGTCCAGCACGACTACCAATATGCTTAGCAGGATCAATAGTAATAGCGATATATCGAATATCTTTCCTGAAAGCGTATTCGATTCGTAAATGGTTTCGTGAAGGCGGTGGCGCCAGTTGTTCCGGGTCTTATTTTCAGATTGTTCCATGCCGAAAATATGCACTTAAAGATACTGCATTGCCGGGCCTGTCAATAGCATTTTTAAGCGGCCTGCAGAACCAGATGGTATATTAATTGATGCATTACTTGCTAATGCCTTCCGCATGAAAAAAAGTTTTTCTAAGGTTAATTATTGCCCTCGCGATGTTATTGGTGGGGCCGTCAGTGGCGGCTTGCCCGTTTTGCAATAGCGAAGCACGGTCCGCCATTTACAACAGCACCTTCTTTCCCAACTTGCTTACAATGCTGTCGGCATTTTTTGTGCTGGCATTGCTGGTGATTATTTTGGCTGTGTTAACGGGTAAACGCCATCGCGCAAATGTGGCGAAATATCCTACAAAGCAATTGCTGACACCTGTTCCCTTATCATCTGCAGCAATGGTATTGGGCATAGGGCTCGGCGGCTTCATCGATGGCATTGCATTTCATCAGATATTGCAATGGCATGCAATGTTGTCGAACAAGATGCCTCCTGCGACTGTGCTGGCTAAAACTGTAAATATGTTTTGGGATGGGGTATTTCATGGTTTCTGTTTTGTAGTGGTGCTTACTGGCGTTGTATTATTATGGAGATTGCTCTGGCGCAAAGACATCGACCGGTCTGGACGCTTGCTAGGCGGCGGCTTGCTGATAGGATGGGGCATGTTCAATATAGTGGAAGGCATCATCGACCATCACCTGTTGAAGCTGCACAATGTAAGAGAAATATCCTCCAACCCTGAATTGTGGAATTGGGGTTTCCTGGGTATTTCTGTATTAATGATCATCATCGGTTGGGCCATCCTGCGCTGGCAGCGGCGGATTGAGTTATAAATACTGCAGGCGTTGAGCGACGCAATACGGAAGACTAATACGGTTTATAAGAGCGCGATGGCCAGTACTAGTATTTGAAGCCCGTGAAATAAACAGCCGATAAAGCGCGGGAATGCCATCATGCCGTAGCAGCCGCATTAGCTGTTGGAGTGTTGCTTCTAAATAGCGGCTGCCGCTTCCAGTACGTGAGCGATCTCCACAACCACTCAAACGGACCAAAACGAAAATACTTAAGCCAGATATGGCTAAGCATGATTTGAAAAACCCATACCGCGCCAACGAAATAATACAGCTCGTGCCTTTCCAGGTTTCCGAAATTCCCGAACCCGATGCCATAAAAATAAATGCCGGCAATGAGCGACTGCAGCAGGTAATTGGTAAAAGCCATTTGTCCTACCGGCCGCATGAGCGCAAACAGCCAGTTGAACACGCCGGACTTGTACAGCAGCATCACCAATCCAAAGAAGCCGAAAGACCTGAACAGTCGCGAAACCTCGTAATACGTAAAGGAAACATCTCTTGTATAATAAAATTCATTGAAGCCGGCATCGATGAAAGATTGCAGCCTGCAATACGAAATCGGCAGGCCAAGACCGAACCCCCCGATAAACATCAACCAATATATCCACGAAGGTGCTTTACCCAGCAGCCATCCATTTTTATAAAACGCCATGCCCACGAGCATAAATAATAGGACGTCCCACATTCCATAATAGGTGTATTTCATTTCTGCCTCCACGGTTTTGTCCGATTGATGGCGGAACAATTCAGCATAGCTGCCAAGAATGGCTTTATTTTCGGTGTTCACTTTTTCCAGCTTGGCTTCCTGCGTACTGTTGTCGAAGAATTCATTCATTGCCTTCAGGTCATTTCTTTGCTGGTCGGTAAGCGGCGTTTTGGTAGTATCTATGCGGGCAATATATTGGCCTGTACGTATGGTCAGCTTTTTATCGTACAGGCTAATGTTGTCGAAAGCAGTGCTTAGCACCAGGCAAATGGCGGCGCCCATTAACAATGATTTGGGCGTTAATCGCCGGAAGGCGAATAATATCATTCCCGCGATGGCATAATGAAATAATATATCCCAGAACCATAATAATACAAATCCGTTGAACAACCCGAACAGGAGCAGCCACAATTGCCTGCGGAAATAATATTCTGCCGGCAGGATGCCGCTTAATTTTTTTTCCTGCCTGCTGATAAAAAGGATCATGCTTGCCCCGAACAGCATGGAAAATAAGGCGCGTTGCGTGCCCTCGAGCGACCAGTCTATAACATACAAGGTTTGGTAATTGATGCCGGTTTCATTGAGTACGCTCGGATCTGTTACGATAACCTCTGCAAAGCCGAAGCCGGGAATGTTCATGAGGAGGATACCGAGAATGGCAATGCCCCGCAGGCTGTCGAGGATCACCAGGCGTTCTGACTGGCTTACCGGGCTGGTGTTGCTTGCGGCATTGGTTGTTTCGGCGCCTGCAGCACCCGCTGCGGCAACACGTGCACTTTTCGCGGCGGCATTTGCAGCACCCGCGGCATTTGAAGTATCCACGGCATCTGCGCTAGCAGCCGCTTTAGGATCACCGGAAGCGGTCATAAGTGGTTGCTTTAGGGTTTATAGTACGGAGATGTTTCTTATAGGAGCGGCTCCCCAAAATAAGGAATTGCATACGGTCTTCAAAAAACAACAACCCCCACAACAGGACGTTGCAGGGGTTTCTTTATAGCCGCTTATTAGAGAGGGAGCAACTTAAAAAAAATCAAAGGATAGGTTAATGGTTAATGGATGCTACCCGCAAAGCGGCAGGTCAACCAGCGTTTCCTGGTGGAATAGTTTATCGTGATTGTAATTGTTGTTAAGGTTCATATCCATGTCTTCGATGTCTTGCGTAAAGAACTCGCTGGCACCGGTTGCCAATAGCATGGCTCCTACGAATGCACGCTTTTGCGCGATCTTCATGATAGTGTTTTTCATGCCCATGATATCGGGATTGGGCATGCGGTACAATACCACGGTTTCGTCCAGTTCCCACGCATCGAAGTCACGGCCAAGCTTGCTGCGCTTGCGGATTCTTTTTGCTTGTCCCGACCGGATGGCGTCCACCCATTTTTTCCAGTATTCTTTTGGTTTGCCATACTGGCCGGTGGTTTGTGCGGCATTGATGGCAAAATCGAACTCGCTGATTTTTTTGCCGGTGTTCTTGCAAGTAAGCTTGTTGGGATCCGTTCCTTCGGGCAGCTCGTGCAGGGGCTTCCACAGGTAGCCGAACTTGGCTTCCATGCTGTTGCAGCTTCCATCGCATTGCGCGAGGATCTGGCCCTGCTTGTTCTTTACCGTGCATTTATAAGTGTAATCGATAAATGGCCTGTCGAGGTCAACGATGTGTTCGATGCATTCAATTTCAGAGGTAAGTCCATATACGAAACGCAATTTTTCTGCGCCCGGTTTATATAGGGATGGTTTGGGCGTTCCGGGAATGATGCCGTAGTCGAGATCGGGCTTTAAGATCGATTTGGAGAATGTCACGAAATCGCTGTACCAGCCTTTGGCCTGGTCAATCGGCATCATTTGCAGGCGTTCCACTTGTCTTGTTTCTTCCTGTACCTCATTAATATGCTCGCTCATAATCTAAATTTTTCCGGTTAATTAAAATTGTTTCTGTTTATCAAATCCTATCTATTGTTTCATCAAGACAATCTGCTTTCTTTTATCAGCAACTGCCTGCGGCTTGCCAGCCGGGCCTGGTGCGTGGTGCCGGCTTATTGGTTCCACCGAGCATGAATTGCTGCAGCGGAATAATGCCGGTGATGTGCATGAGCATCATCCATCCGAATGTATCGAGCTGGCTGATGCCGGTGAAGGCGGCGTAAGTTGAACAGGTTTTGTGCTGACCAGTTGCTACATCCGGAAAATTTGCAAAGTCGATGCTGTCGCCTGTGATCATTACTCCCTGTCCGTTGCGGAAGAAATAGAGGGCATCGTTGGCATGTTTGGGCTGATTGCTCAGCGTATATCCGTTTGCCTTCAGGTAATCGCCGAATTCTCTTTTGAAATTCGGGTTGATATTTGTTTCCTGCTCCACCGCTGTCATAAACTTGAGTTTAATAAGCCCACCGGTTTGTGGCCGGCGGGCATTAATCCTTTGGTTTTTCAATCTGCTCTGAACTCATCCATTTCACTGGGTATTGGCACCCTGGTTTTCGTGTTTCGTGTTCTGATTGGTAGAACAAATATAGGAACTTTTTGGAATTATTCGGATTTTAATTAAGAAATTTTTGGAATTTTTTTTCAATGGTTTATCTTTGATTATGGCTTTTGGAAAGGATATCAAGAAATTACGCGAAGAAGCGCCTATTTCGGTGCAAAAATTAGCTGACCTCATTGGCGTAGATGCAGACCGGTGGCGGAAGTGGGAGCAAAAGGACCTTGACCCCCGGCTGGAGGATACGCAATTGATCGAGGCATTTTTTGGCATGACGCTTAACCAGATCCGGAAGCTAACATCTATTAAGAAGTTCCTAAAAGTTCCAAACAAACAATCCCAACCTCCTGATTACCTTGCCAGCAGGTGGCAGATCAAGCAACAGAACCTTCCTTACCTCGTGCCGCTTATTCCTTTCAAGGCACAGGCCGGTTATGTGCGGGCCTTTGACCAGGTAGAATTCCTGGATACGCTAGAAAGATATGCCTTGCCGCCGGGCGTGGACCCACGCGGTGCGGAATGGCGGTATTTCGAAGTACAGGGCGATAGCATGGAACCTACATTTTATTCAGGCGATATCATTCTCGGCAGCATGGTGCCTGCCGAAGATTGGGAGCAACTCAGGAATTTCTATATATATGTTATTGTCACGCACGACAGCCTTCTCATTAAACGAATTTTCCGGAAAACAATGGAAGAGTGGGTGCTCATCAGCGACAATGAAAAAAAATATGATCAGCAATTGATCGACGCAAAGTCTATACGCGAGCTATGGGTATTTCGCCGCCACATACAAGCCAAGGCCCCCGTGCCGAAGAAGTTTGAGATCAAGGTATGAGGGATTGCCGAAGCGCCGGAACCGATGCGTTTTTTGCACAGTGTTTTCTGGCTGTTATATCGTGTTGAAGCGTGATTCACCGCATTCTATATTAAGCCAATGAACTGCATTTGCATACCCGATTACGATATGCTTCTCCAACTTGTAAGTGTTAATGCAGTTGTTGTGCTGTGTTCGCGCACAAACTTTGCGGATATACTAAGATATTAGCTGCCATGTCCATACTATCTCACACCAATCTTCACACCCAATTTGAATATTGACTTAAACATTGCATACCGAGCATTACAGAGGACGCCAGAACGTAGTCGTTTTAATTCGCATAATAAGGCAAGGAGAACGTGACGCAACCCGAAGGCCTGCTCTGTTGAATCATCCCCTGCAATATATTATGGCGTGCAGTAACCACACTACAGTAATAAATTGTTTCCCTCCACGCAAATACGGGTTTGTACTAACAAAACAAAAAATCTTTCCGTACTTATACGCTTGTTTTTCGCTCCGCGCAGAAGTAGCTTCGATTATCAATGCACATTCCGAAGAATGCGCATCCTCTTCCGCAACAATCCTTGAAAAAGCAAACAAACACGGTATTTGATCAGTAAGCAATTCGTTTCCCCGTAATTAACGAGAATACTCCTAAGCCTGGCTCTTCCGAATTGAAAAATTCAGAAACGCTCCCTTGTGCCCTGTGTCCATATCCTATGAGCCTTCTGATTAGCGCCTTCCCAAGCTTGTACACTTTTAATCATTCCGTAAATATCAGTCTGCATCATGATTGATAGAGCACTTGTATTGCTTAGAGATGAGCTGGACAAGTATATAGACTTGTCCATCGGCGCCGCCGAAGTGGTGATCGATAACATCGGCTTGCTGGAAACATCCAGCGCCGACTCGCTCACGCGTCGCATCGTCATTACCCTGGTAAACATCGAAGAAGAAAGTACCCTTAAAAATAATTCACCCCTGCGCAGGGGCTTTGGCACCAGCACCGTTTATGAAAATCCACCCGTATACCTTAACCTGTACGTACTCATTACCTGCAACTACTCCGGCGGCGATTACGAAGCTGCGCTGCAACGCCTGTCCGCAGTAGTGAAATTTTTTCAATCGCGCAACTCATTTTCATACAGCTCGCTCGGGCAAAACAACCCATTGCCCGTTGATCCCGACGTACTGGAGTTGCGCTTTACCATGGAGCTGTACACGCTCACCTTCGAACAGATCAACCACCTCTGGGGATCGCTCGGCGGCAGGCAGATTCCATTTGTAATGTACAAGCTGCGATTGGTGGCGCTCTCGGAACGCGCATTGGTGCGCGAAGTGCCGGTGATAGAAGAAATAGATGCAACCTTAAAACCTATTACAGGAGTATCATAATGGCGGTAAATTTCAAAACACTGTGCGAAGTAAAATTGCTGCATGAATTTTATCTGACCGATAAAGACGGCAGCAACATTTTCGACCTGGCCTCTCAAACAGACAGGCTCAGCTTCCTGCGCAGGCGTTTTACATTCAACTACCCCTCCGTCAACAATCACCTTGCATACGAGCCCGCCGGCCCGCTGAAAGAAGTGTTCAAAAATTTCAGGCTGCGCATTGTTCCATCGTATTCAGGCTTCAGGTTATGCGCCTCGGTAGAAGAGCAGGAGTTGCCCGGCAACATCAAAGCATACAGACCACAAATGCCCCTTGCAGACAATATGCCCATTATAATTCAACTGAGGAAAAAAGATACTGTGTTCGAGTCCATCAGCAACAGCATTGTTAAGAGACCGATTCCCGCCCGGTATTATTTTACCAACAGGAACCTGGGCACTACTCAGCTTTCACCGGTATTGTCCAGGTCCCTTCCACTCCGCAACGATGCCCAAACCTACGAACAAGGAGAGTTAAACTTCGATACTTCCGACAATAAGGTAAAAGCATTCTTTTTCGAAAAGAACGGTACCAAAAACTGGGTACCCGTTAATGGTAATGGTTACGTCAATGGTAACGACCTTTCACTGCTGCCTACCAGCTTTGAATATGCTTTTACGAAGACCGACGCGGTAAACGATGCAACATTCGTACTAAAAGATGCTGCCAATGCAACGATCTCCACCATCAACCGTACCAGCACCACGCCGTTGAATAAAGTGTCGCTCGACTACAGCGCCATTATCACCACCGCGCTAAATGGTTTTGAAAACGCCGTACCTCCGCCCCATACCCTGGAAGTAACCGCCACCAACGGGTATAATAAAACGCACTCCATTGTGTTTTGTAATCCTGCCCTGGTGCAGCCCGCCACCTGGGGATTGGTACACCTGCAGCCACGTGTAACAGATCCCCTTTTTCATTTGCTCGATAACAGTGGGCTGCTCATCACCCGGAAAAATGCCGATGGAACAACGGTGCCTGCGCCTGTATTTGAGATCAGGATCAAAAGCAGGTTTGCATTCTGGAGATACGTGCACAATAAAAATAAAAAGCTGCAGGACAATGCCGCGCTCCATCCCTTCCTGGTATATGATGCTGCCCGGGGGCTGATGGAAACCATCGAAATGCAGAATGCCAGCTACACGCCCGTCGAGTTCAGTCACCTGGGCGCCACCCAATACCTGCCCAACCCTGACATCGATACTCCTTTGAAAATAGAATTGCAGCGGTTGTACACAGACATACGCGTACCGGAATCGGACCTGTTTAAATCATTATAAAAAAGTTTTCATCACTAATACAAATCAATATTTATGGCAGCGAAAGAATACAAAACCCCGGGAGTATATATAGAGGAGATCCCGAAGCTCCCGCCATCCATTGCTTCCGTTGAAACTGCTATTCCTGCTTTCATCGGCTATACCGAAAAGGCGCAGCTCAAGGAGCCCGGCGACCTTTTGATGAAGCCGACCCGCATTACATCCATGCTGGAATACGAGCAGTACTTCGGTGGCCCATTGCCCGAAACAACTATCCAGGTTACCATCGACACCACGCAAAGCAACAAGATAGACGTGCAGGGCAAGGTGCTGACCCCCAGCAAATACCTGATGTACTATTCGCTGCAGATGTTCTTCATCAATGGCGGCGGAGACTGCTACATCGTTTCGGTGGGCGACTACAGCGGCGGCGGAGTAATAGATACCGCCACCTTACAGGCAGGCCTAACCGAAGTTTCCAAGGTAAACGAGGTAACCCTTATACTCTTCCCCGACGGGTTGAACATTACCGCGCCTGGTAATTATTATGCGCTGCAAAAAGAGGCCATTGACCAAGCCGCCGAACTGGGCGACAGGTTTGTGGTGATGGATGTTTGGGTAAACCCCGCCGATGTAGCCTTTAATCCCATTCAAACTTTCCGGGACTTCGATTTTGGAGAGGTAGACAAAAGAAAATATGCTGCGGTTTATTACCCGCGCATACTCACACGCCTGGACTATCAATATGATCCTTCCGGCAGTACGGTTACCATTGTGGGCAAAGGCGATGGATCGCTGAGCGGCACGCTGGCCGAACTGAAAGGTAAGAACAACGCATACTTCTTTATGGCAAAGGGCGCCATTACCGACATAGATATGCTGCTGCCCGCATCTTCGGCCGTAGTAGGAAAATATGCATCGGTGGATAATACCCGCGGCGTATGGAAAGCCCCCGCGAACGTGGGAATTGACTTTGCCGTGCAGCCGGAAAAAATTGTTACCCATAAAGAACAGGAAAACCTGAACGTAGATGTAGTAAGCGGCAAATCGATCAACGTTATCCGCAGCTTCCCCGGCCGCGGTCCCGCATTGATCTGGGGTGCGCGCACCCTGGCGGGCAACGATAACGAATGGCGATACATTTCTGTGCGCAGGTTCTTTAACATGGTGGAAGAATCCACCAAGAATGCTACTGAGGCATTTGTGTTTGAGCCTAATGACCGCAACACCTGGATACGCGTGAAATCGATGATAGAAAATTACCTCACCCAGCAATGGAAGGCCGGCGCCCTTATGGGCACCACTACCCGCGAAGCTTTCTTTGTGAAAGTAGGGTTGAACGAAACCATGACCGAACTGGATATATGGGAGGGCCGTATGATAGTTGAAATAGGCATGGCGGTTGTACGCCCGGCTGAATTCATCATCCTGCGCTTCATGCACAAAATGCTCCAGGAATCTTAATCATTAATTCTTTAAAACCTCTTTAATATGGCAACCATTAGAGATCCAAAAGGTCAGCGCCAGGACGACGATAACTACAACCGCGACCGGCACAAGGATCACGACGATTATGATCGTCCGCGTGATAATCCGCGCGAATCTCCCTGCGATGACGAGGACGACAATTGTAAGGACGGCAAACGGCCTACCGACAAAACCGTTCAGCGCGAAAGAAAAAAAGTATGCGATGAGCTGAAGGACCGCGCCTCCGAAGTGCTGCAATGGGAACAAACCCGCCACGGCGCGCATCAATTGTACAACGATAAAAAATGCTGCTTCGTTAAAACAGAAACCAACTACCAGTACTACCGCAACATGGAACTAATGGTAGGCATCGAGCTGTTGCAGGTGAATGAAGGCATTAAAGACAATGTTACGGCCTATAAAAAATGGAACGATGACCTGGCGGCCACGCTGAAAGAGCTGGTAAAAACCATCAAAGAAGCCAAGGACAAGGTAAAAGACCTGAAAGAGGCGGCCTGCAAGCTCAACACCTGCATTAACGACAGTTGCCAGGCAACGCAGCGCAAGATACTCACCGGCGAATCGTACGACAATTGCAAAGACAACGACAACGAAGTAAAAGACAATTGCAATGCAACCGAAGTACTGAAAGACCTGGAAGAGATCCCAATGATCTTCCTGCACGACATGAACATCATCTTCAACTCCGCTACAAGAGTGGCCGGCATACAAATGTTCTCCAACGTGCACACGCTGGATCCGCTGCAAAAAACCCTGCAGGAAAAATCGAAGGCCTTCGACGACTTCATCCAGGAAAAAATGAAGAAGGGCGCAGAAGACTTGAAGAAAGGACAGGAAGACCTTTCAAAAGCAGTGCAGGAACTTACCAAATCTACCACCGGCCTGTACGGTAAGCGCAGCGGTTATAAAGGATTGAAGCGGACAGTGGAAGAAATATGCGAATGCCGTTGCAAGTGCATCAATACCGATGGTGATGAAAACCGTTTGGAAGATTGCAAATGCCGCATTTGCGACATCTGCGACGAAGTGAAGACAGGCGTATGCAAACCAGACGACAACCCGGTTTGCCGGCCTAAACAACACCCGCAACAGGACCAAACCCAATCTTACACTTATTAATAACATCTTATGCTGACACAACATAACTATTGCCCGCTTCCGCCTGATTGGGATGATGAAATCATAGAATGCTGCCCGGAAAATCCCACAGACGAACCACCCGGTTCGGATTGCTGCTACGATACGTGGAAAGAGCAACTGGACCGCGTAAACAGGAAGTTCAAGGAAGCCGATGAAAGGGCCAAGCGCCTGCAACGCCAACTGGACTCCGCCATTTTGTTCCGCGACAAATACAAAACCTGGCACGAAGACCTGTTCCGCGCCAATGAACTGGCTGAATACATCTGCCAGCACATGCACGTATTTGCTTCGCAGGTTGACAATATCTGCTGCACTACGCAAAATGGCGTGCAGGCGGTTAACCTGCTGTTCTGCATGGTCAGGGACTTCTACCTGCGCGTAGACAAGCTGAAAGAAGAATACGATCAACTGATCAATTGCATCAAATGCCTGAACAGGCCCGAGCTCAACGGCGGCATCATCGACTGCCTGGGCGAATATTATAAAAAGCTGGAAGTGGTGATCAACACCCGCGACAAGATCATAGAGCTGCTGGTGAAAGCGATGAAGATGGCGTTCGAGCTAAACTCGGCTATCTGTTCGCGTTATGGCTTGCAAAAGATCGTTCTCGAGTGGCAACGCACCCTCAATTGCAGGTGGGTTAGCACCGAAGAAGATCAATACAAGGGCAAGCACAAGCCCGATAAAGGCGATAAGGATTGCAGGCTGCCCGAGACCTGCGAGCTGGAGCCCATGCTCACCTTCCCGCTGAAGAACGATCCTTATTACACCGATCTGAAGCACGACCGCCAGTATTGGGAAGACAGGATCGACACGTTGAACGATGAGCTCCTGACAGCCAATAAGGAAAAAGAAGTGTTGCTCACCAATAAGACCAACCTTGAAAAGGCTATCGTGGAAGTTGATCCGAAAACAAAATGCAAATAATTAAAAATCTTTTTACCATTTAAAAGCATTTATCATGGCAGCAAAAGGCGACTATCCTATTCCAAAGTTCCACTTCCGCGTGGAATGGGGAACTGATTTCAGGATTGGCTTTACTGAAGTAAGCGGGCTGGATTTTGAAAGAGAGGTGATTGAGTACCGCGAAGGCAATAGCAAAAGCTACAGTAAGACCAGCCAGCCCGGCCTTGAAAAACTGAGCAAGGTTACCTGCAAACGCGGCACGTTCGAAGGCGATTACGACTTCTACAAGGAGTGGAGAAAGAACGTGCTGTTCCAGGAAGGCAACAGAACAGGTTCGCAATACCGCAGAACGGTTACCATCATTTTACTGAATGAGAACCATGAACCGATGATAACCTGGAAGCTCAGGAACGCATGGCCCTCCAAGGTACAATCTACTGACCTGAAGGCCGATGCCAATGAAGTGGCCATCGAAACCATGGAGCTGGTACACGAAGGACTTGAAATTATGAACGTTGACTGATCATGGCTGAGCCATTACCATACCAGGTACACCAGCACGTTGGCTTTCACTTCCGCGTGGTATTCGAGGGATTGAAGAAAGACGATGGATCGGCGGCAGACCGCTCGGTTGAATCATCGATGGAAATGCGGTTTCAATCAGTTTCAGGTCTTGATGCTTCCCTGGAAACAGAAAGCGTGAAAGAAGGAGGCGAGAACAGGTTCGAGCACATGATACCCACGCGCAGGAAGTATTCTCCATTGGTGTTGAAGCGCGGCTTGCTGAGGTTGGAAGATTCTGCACTTTCCCAATGGTTCCGCCGTGCATTTGAAGATGAGAAAGTGGAACCACTGCCGCATGTTGACATTCAGTTGTTGAACGAAGACCATTTGCCACTGCTGTTCTGGAAAGCGATTTGGGTTTGGCCTAAGAGCTGGAAGGTAGGCGAGCTGAATGCAGAGCGCGGCGAAGTGCTGATAGAAACCCTGGAATTGAACTACAACCGGTTTGAATTTAAAAATGGATAGCCATGTGTATCGAGATCCGTGAACTGATCATAAAAGCAAGTGTTTCCGCGGGAGGCCAGCAACCCGGAGGACCTGCCGCACCAGGAGGTGCCGCGGCAGGACAGGCTGGTGGCGACAACAACGGCGTTTCTGGCAGCGAAGAAATGATAAGCACCTGTATTGAAAAAATACTTGAAATACTGAGGGAAAAAAATGAGCGATAGAAAAGAACTTTTAAAGATCACGATCCATTCGTACAGCGACCGTAACTACGATGCGTCCAGCGAAGATATCAGCCGCAGGTTTGTGATTCCCATCAACCCGGAATCATTCACTAAAAACTATAAGATAGAGCTGGACCAGCGCAGGGGCCACGGTAATCATGGCACGGACCCCAGGTTCAAATCCACCGTACCCGAACAGTTGAAGCTCGATTTTGTGCTGGACGGCACCAAGACCATGGAAGGCTACAAGTATACTGCGGAAGATAAAAAAGAAGTAAAAGATCAACTGGCGGCCTTCCTGAGCGCGGTATATGATTTTGAAGGCGAGATACACCGGCCCAGGTTCTTAAAATTGTTTTGGGGAGAAGACATGAAGTTTCCCTGCATTCTCTCCAACCTCGATATCAATTATACATTGTTCAATCCCGATGGCACACCCCTGCGGGTAAAGATCAGCGCCACCTTCCTGAACTACCTTGCCCAACAGGCAAGAACGGCAAGGGAGAAACAGGCATCGCCAGATCTTACGCATTACAGGAAAGCGACTGCCAGCGACCGGCTGGACCTGATGACGCATAAAATTTACAACGACAGTAAATACTTCCTGCAGGTGGGCAAGGCCAATGGATTGACAAGCATCAGGAACCTTAAGCCGGGCCTCGATATTTATTTTCCACCATTCGATAAAAACGAAGCCTGATGTCTGACGTGGTTATACCAAATACTTCCAGGCACGATGTTTCCACCTATGATATATTGGTGGATGAAGTGGCCGTTGATCCTTCGTTCCAGGTGCTTTCCATTTCTGTATTGAAGGAAGCCAACAAGATCCCCATCGCTAAAATAACCTTCCGCGATGGCGAAGCCGCGGACAGAACTTTCGCCATCAGCAACGAAGCGTTTTTTATTCCCGGTAAAAAGATAAAGATCAAGATAGGACGCGATGGCAACAATACGCAGGTATTCAAAGGCATCATAACCAAGCACGCCATTAAAGTGCGCGAAAACGGCAACAGCGAATTGAATGTGGAATGCAAGGACGAAGCAGTGAAGATGACCATTGGGCGTAAAAACAAATACTATGAAAATGTAAAGGACAGCGATGTGTTTGATGAATTGATAAAAGGTTATGCCGGCCTTTCCATAAACGCGGACCCCACCACTTTAAAGCACAAGGAAATAGTGCAGCACTACATCACCGATTGGGATTTTTTATTGCTGCGCGCCGAAGCCAATGGCATGCTGGTATTTGTAAACGATGGGCAGATAAAAGTGGTAAAGCCCAATACCAAGTCCGCCGAAGTGATGCAGGTAACTTATGGCAGCTCACTGCTGGAGTTTGAAGCGGAAATGGATGCCCGCAACCAATGGAAAAGCGTTCGCGCGAGGTCGTGGGACTATGCAACGCAAAAATTATTCGAGTCCGATGCTTCTTCCGTTCCCTTCGATGAGCCGGGAAATATCAGTGGCAGCACGCTGGCCGGCACTATCAACCTTGCACAATTCGATATGCACCACAGCGGTCACCGCCTGGAGCAGGAACTCCAGGATTGGGCCAAAGGCTTTTTACTGCGCAGCAGGCTGGGCAAGATCAGGGGCCGCGCAAAAATATTGGGTTCCACAGACGCTAAACCCGGCGACATGGTGATGCTGGCCGGGGTTGGGGACCGGTTTAACGGCAAGGCATATACGACAGCGGTGCGGCATGATATTTCAACGGGTTCCTGGGACACGCATTTGCAATTTGGCCTGGACCCCGAAATGTACAGCCAGAAGAACAAGGACATGCACGATCCCGCCACCGGTGGATTGATAGGTTCCATCCAGGGCTTGCAGATAGGCAAGGTGGTGCAGTTGGAAAACGATCCCGACGGAGAACACCGCATCCTGGTAAAGATCCCTGTTATTGATAACAATGCACACGGCGTATGGACAAGGGTAGCCAGTTTGGATGCCGGCAGCGACAGGGGCGCATTCTTCAGGCCCGAACTGGAAGACGAAGTGATTGTGGGATTCATCAACAACGACCCCCGCGATGCCGTTGTGCTTGGAATGCTGCACAGCAGTGCAAAGCCGGCCCCCATCACCGCGAAAAATGTGAACCATGAAAAGGGATTCACTACCCGGAGCAAGATGCACATTTCATTCAATGATGATAAAAAGACCATCAAGATAGACACGCCCGCCGGCAATTACATTACGCTGGATGAAAGCGCGCAGAAAATAGAATTGAAAGACCAGAACAAGAATGTGATCACAATGGATGCCACCGGCATTACCATTGAAAGTCCCAAGCAGGTTACCATCAAGGCCGGCACTAACCTGACGCTGGAAGCCGCGCTTCAATTTGCGATAAAAGCAACATCGCTTTCTGCCAAGGCCCAGGCCGACGTGACTGTTGAAGGTAATGCTTCGGCAAAGGTCAGCAGCAGCGGAATGACCACGGTGAAAGGCTCACTGGTAATGATAAACTGATAAAAAATTTTTATGCCACCCGCAGCAAGGCTAACAGATATGCATACCTGCCCGATGTTCAACGGACCAGTGCCGCACGTGGGAGGTCCTATTGTGGCCCCCGGCGCCGTCACGGTGATCATAGGCGGGCAACCGGCCGCAACGATCGGTGACATCTGCACATGTGTTGGTCCCCCGGATGCGATTGTAAAAGGATCGGGCACGGTAATGATAGGCGGAAAGCCTGCGGCAAGGCTCGGTGATATGACGGCGCACGGCGGCGTCATCGTGAAAGGAGATCTTACAGTAATGATCGGCGGATGATTAAAACCATTAACAATGAACAACAGCTCTACCAATACATTTCTCGGAACCGGCTGGCACTTTCCGCCAAGCTTCGACAATACTACAGGCAATGTTGACCTGGTAAAGGATATAGATGACATCAATCAAAGCCTGAACATCCTGTTGTCTACCAGCCTGGGCGAAAGAGTAATGCAGCCTTCGTACGGCTGCAACCTGGAAGATTATTTGTTCGAGCCGCTGAGCAGCTCCGTTATCGGGTACATACAGGATTTGGTAGAAAATGCCATCCTGATCTACGAACCGAGGATAAAGGCGGAAAAAGTGGAAGTAACGGCTGCCGACTCTTTCGACATCATCGAAGGGCGGTTTACCATCGAAGTGGAGTATTCCATTCCAGGCACCAACTCCCGCTTCAATTATGTATATGATTATTATAAGAACGAAGCATTGAAGACAATTCTTTAATCTTCTCTTTTATCCGACAGGTCTTATGTCTCACTGCAAAAACATCATACACCCTTTCCAGAATGACCCCGGCATCAGCCAGCGCCAACGGTTAATGCCGGAATTGGATATGGATGCGCCGAAGATCGACGGCCGCACACTTGCAGACCTGCTGGAATATTTTACCAGGCTGGCAAGGCAAATCAATTACTACGACAAAGACCTGGTGATAAGCGACTGGCAGGTGTTTTTCAGCAAGAGCATTCCTTTCAATCTCGCGTCCATCAGCAAATACAATACGGCCGCTACTGAAGAAAAACTCGACCTGTACAGGGCTGTATTCAACAAGCGTCCCGGTAAAAATACTTTGCAGCTGCTAGTGCACTTCATGTATTACAGCACTATCTACCGCATCAACAGCTGGCATGAAGTGGTGAAGGGAAGCGGACTGCAGTTCGAAGCCATCCTGAGGAACCTGGTGCAGGACAGGCTGCTGGAACCATTGACAAATTTCATCGCGCTTACCAATGCCGCCGGAAGGGAGCATTGCATTAAAGGAATTGATTTTACCATACTCGCAAAGAAAGACAGCATCTGGAACCTCAGGCCCGAGGACGTGCTGGTGGTAGACAGGAGCCTGCGGCCACGCAGGGGAAGACGCAGAAGGCTCCTGGGATTTTTAGATGCCTTTGCGGCCATCTGGCCATCGTTTATCGAAGGCGTGAAATTATTGTCGAGCCTGGCGGATGACAGCATAGAAGACAGCCTGTTCGTGCAAAGCGATGAATTGAAGCAGCAACATGCGCCGCACATAGCACTGATGGTTGCTTTTCTGAAACTGTTCCAGCATCTGCAATCGGACCTCAACGGATTTACGCGCAAGCACCTTGATTTTTTCTTTAAAGACGTATTGCGGCTGGTGGCAAGGCCCGCAGTGCCGGACCAGGCGCATATTGTTTTCGAGATACAAAAACAACTGGATAGTTACCTGGTGAAGCAAGGCGTGCAGGTAAAAGATGCCAAGGATAAAAACAACCAGGAAATAGTTTTTGCGCTGGACAATGAGATAGTAGTGAACAAGGCACAAGTAGAGGAAGTAAAGACCTTATTCCTGAACCACCAGCTGGCACATGATAATGACCTGCTAACTTTTATAGACGGTGTTTACATGGCGCCTGTTGCAACCAAGGCCGATGGCATCGATAAAGATTTTGCGGAAAGCGATCCGAAGAACTGGCCTACACTGGGCGCGCAATACAGCAGGTTTACCGATGTAGGCAATACAACTCCTGAATTATATCCTTATGCACGCATCGGGTTTATACTCGCATCGCCGGTGTTGTTGCTGAATGAAGGAGAAAGAACAGTTACTGTTAAACTTTTGTGCAATGTAAAAGCTACTTCTACCTGCGGCGGCACACCGCTTATTCTCGATCCCAACTTTTTTGCCCAATTGGTAGCTGCCATGGGCGAAACCTACATCATCGTTACAAAAGACCTGATTGCCCTCGCCGAAAAGAAAGGCGTGCAAAAAAACACGGTAGAAGAATTAACTGAATTGCTGGAAGAAATAAAGAAAGTTGGCGAGCAATGCTGTCCCGGTGAGACCATATTGAGAAAAGATAGCGTGCAAATGACGGTCGATGAATGGGACAATGATTTTTTTGACAACATACGCAACAACCGCCCCGCGGAGGTTGCCATATTGGAAGAGATATTCAGGAAACACCGCGTATTCAATATTGCATTCAGCGGCAAATCGTCCTGGATAGAGCCTTCCAGCATTGAAACGCTTTCCATCGCTGCCGCTCCCGGTAATAATTTTCTCATTACTATCGAAGTAAAACTACTGGCCGATAAACCTGCGGTTACTTATTTCAACGCCGAAGCATTGAAAGAAGAATTGCAAACGCAATTGCCGGTTGTCAAGATCGAACTGGACAATGAGCTGAGGCTTGCATACGATCCCGATGCCAATGCACGCAGGTGCTGCTTTGAGAACTGCCCCACAGACGAAATGCAATACATTTCTTTGTACCAGCTCTTCCGCGACCTGAACGTAATTAAAGGCGCGGATGAAACAAGGATAGATGTAGAGGTCTGCGGCGTTAAAAACGTCCTGGTGCGCAACGAAGAAAACCTGCTGGATGTAAACAGCCCGATGGCCGCATTTGGCGTGAGGCCTAAACTGGGTGCATCGTTTTATCTTGGCAGCAAGGAAATATTCAGCAAGGACTGGCGCGAAATATATATCAATACCGAATGGAAAGACAGGCCCGTTGATTTTGCCGCGCACTATGAACATTATTCCTATGGCCCATTCGAAGATGGCAGCTTCCAGATTACCAACGACAGCTTTAAAATGCGTGCCTCTGTATTGGAGAATGGCAACTGGCTGGTAAATGGGCAAAAAAATATATTTCAATCTCCGTCCGAGGCGCGCGCCGCATTCTGCAATCATACTCCGCCCGCCTGGAACCAGAATGTATACCGCTATATAAGAGGCGATTTCCCCGGCAGCGCTTATCAACAGCTGCCCGTTGATATCACTGACCTGGCGCCATTGAACGTCAACTCGCGTTATGGGTTCCTGCGGCTTACCGTGGAGGGCGTAGGATTTCAACACGATCGCTATCCATTCGTGCTGGCAAGGCATATGATGGCTTTGGCCGACCTGGTAGATCCTGTTTCGATGA
The DNA here is from genome assembly GCA_035628135.1 of Chitinophagaceae bacterium. Classification (GTDB taxonomy): domain Bacteria; phylum Bacteroidota; class Bacteroidia; order Chitinophagales; family Chitinophagaceae; genus DASPKM01. The sequence continues at coordinate 871,510 of DASPKM010000010.1, forward strand.
ACGAGGCCATTCAACACCTTATAACTGCTGAGAATCTTACCGCTGCGGCGCTTGCCAGGGTAAACGATATGATACCCCGGGTGCTGGACATTCAAAACAGGATCAACAATGTCATCGATAAATTAACGCATGATGAGTTCGGGCCCTTCGATCCCTTGCAGGACGGTGTGTTCTTTCTGATAGCTGAAATGAACACCGCGATAAACAACGCTATTGCTGAGATTGGCGTGCCGAATCTTCCTGCTGCCCTGGGACATCTTGCCAATGCCGCGTTCCTGGGAGGACAAATACTCGGCAGGCTTGGGGGACCGGGGTTTCCCAATACCATCATCGACGATAGCGCCAACATACAGGCAGAGATTGCCTCTGTGCTCGTTAGTCTTGCCAACGATGCCGACGGAGATCCGCATACGGCCGACCTCGTAGCAGGCGGATTGCACGAACTGGTAACAACGCTGATGGACAGGATCGTGGATATAAAGGACCTTTTGCAGGTAAACGATGCGCTCAAGAACGGCCTTCCGCTCGAAGCCTATACCCCGATGGCAAAAGACCTTACGGTTGACTACACCGCACGCGCATTGATCACCGATATAGACCTTATTCACCTGTATCCTTACGAGAATACGCACAAAGATGTGCAGATAGATCTTCAGCCCCCGCTGTTCCCTACACACTGTGATGAAGGAACATTATTCATTGGGTTAAAAGAACTGAAGCCGGGAAGCAACGTCAGCATTCTCTTCCAACTGGCCGAGGCCACCGCCAATTCAGAAGCAAGCGGCGCAGACATTTCCTGGCATTATTTGGTCAATAACGAATGGGTATCCTTGCGGGAAGGCTTTGAAGTATTGGAAGATGCTACGAATGGCCTTACTACTTCGGGCATTGTGAAACTGTCGATACCCGGTAACATCACCATCGACAATACCATTCTATCCAAAACACTGCATTGGATAAAGGTATCTGCTGCAAGGAACGTGATAGCGGTGAGTGAAACCATCGGCATCCACACGCAGGCCGTAAAGGCAACTTTCGTCAATACAGGCGCACATGACCAATTGCGTTTAGACGCTGCGCTGGAAGCCAATAAGCTTTCGAAATTGCTGGAGGCCGACGCCAATGTAAAAAAGACCGCCCAGCCTTATGAATCCTTCGGTGGACGCGTGCCGGAAGCAGAAGGCAATTTTTATGTGCGCGTAAGTGAATGGCTGCATCACAAGGGACGCGCCATTCAGAAGTTCGACTATGAGAGACTCGTGCTGGACGCATTCCCGGAGATCTATAAAGTAAAATGCATCAACCACGATTTTAAATTGAATGCATTGCTATACCGCACCGACGTAAATGCCGCTCCCGGTTACGTGATGGTGGCGGTAATACCTGACCTGAACAAATTAAAATCGGGCCGCTCTTTCGAACCCAAGGCCCCTGTAAGCACATTGGAGAATATTACGGCTTACCTGAAAAAACGCAGCTCTCCGTTTGCGCGCATTAAAGTAGTGAACCCACGGTACGAAAAAATAGACCTCTGCCTGACCGTGCAACTGCTGAAAGGGAAAGACAAAGTGTTCTACAAGAAAAAGCTGGAAGAAGACCTACGCCTCTTCCTTGCGCCCTGGGCTGTGGGCGAATTTGAAAAGCTCAGCTTCGGGCAGTGCGTGAACCGCTCGGACATTGTGCGTTTTATTGAAGGAAGGGATTACGTGGACTACATCATTTGCATGCGCATGAACTTTGAAAAGGACTGCGAAAATGGTAAAGTCCCCGAAGTAGTGCAGGTATGCCCGCTTACGCCGCGCTCCATACTTGTGGGCGGATTCATAGACGTGTGCATACCCGATGAGGATTGCGAAAGCTGGAACGACGACGTAACGCAATGCAGCAAGGAATTCGAGGTGGTTGATTTGTGCAAACCTGTTGTAACACCCATTAACTGATACGAAAACCGATCATGCCAGATAATACATCAAATACAAGATCGATCCTGAAGAATGATCCCGCGTTCGAAGGGCTGGATTTTGCCGCCATGCGCGCCGAAGGGATCAATTATGTGGCAGAGCTTTCAGGGAAAATATGGACCGACCACAATGTGCACGACCCGGGCATTACCATCCTGGAGCTGTTGTGCTATGCGCTGATAGACCTGGGCTACCGCACCCGCATGCCCGCGGTAGATATTTTCAGCAGGGACCCCGCCGACCAATCGGAGGATGATAATTTCTTCACCCCCGCTCAAATACTTACCTGCAACCCGGTAACCATTATGGATTACCGCAAACTGCTGATCGATATCAAGGAAGTAAAGAACGCGTGGCTTGAAGTGAATGAGGATTGGATCGATTGCGATGGCAATACCGGCCAGCCAACCACGTTGTTCGCGGCAGCCACGCACCCCGGCGGCGACCAGGAGCAATGCAAGAACTTCCTGAACGGGCTGTACAAAGTGTACATTGAATTATACAAAGGTCCTTACACGCCACAAAACCTTTGGACTAAAAAAGAAAGGGATTACATAGAAGGTGTGGTGGAAAAAGTACGCCAGACACTGATGGCACACCGCAACCTGTGCGAAGACTTTGTATCCATTACCGTATTGTGTAAGGAAAAGATCGGTGTATGCGCGGATATAGAACTGAACGCAACCGCCGATGCAGAGAAAGTGTACGTGAAAATTATCGAAACCTTAAAAGCATTTTTCTCTCCCGACCCCAAATACTACACGCTTAAGCAATTGCTGCAAAAGGGCAAGCCCATCGAGGAAATATTCGCAGGACGTCCTTACCTGCCCGAGAGCCACGGCTTTGTTGACACGGATGAGCTAGAATCCATTCCCTTCAGAAAAGAAATTCATGTATCCGATGTGTACAATGCATTGTTCGCCATAGAAGGCATCAGGACTATCAGAAAGCTAAGGTTGCGCAAGTGCGGCAGCGGCAATGATAATACCACTCCGGGCGAATGCGATTGGAAACATCATATTGCCTGGAACCATACCACTGAATTTTCACTCGATTGCTCCGGCTTCCGCTTTTCGCGCAATGAAATGCCGGTAAGCGTGAACGAAAAAAAATACAAGGCATTTTTCGATCTTAATTATTCCACTTCGGGCAAGGTATTGCACCAGGAACAATTCGATGCGCTGGACCTTCCCGTGCCCACCGGCATTTACAGGCCAGACCTTTCTCATTTTTATTCCATACAAAATGAATTGCCGCGTGTATATGGCATTACTGAAGGCGGCATACCTGAAACCGCATCGAATGAACGCAAGGCCTGGGCATTGCAATTAAAGGGCTACCTGTTGTTCTTCGACCAATTATTGTCGAACTATCTCTCGCAACTAAGCCAGCTAAGAAAACTGTTTGCATTTAAGAATAGCAAGAAAGACGCGAACACTTATTTTTCCGCCCTGCCCCAACACGTTCCCGATCTTGACAAACTGCTCAGGTTCGGCAACGGAGAGGTGGATGCCAAATGCAAAATGGGCGACAAGGGCTCGTTGCAAGCAATACCGGTGGAAAAAAGCATACTGGATGATCTGATCGCCCAGGATAAACTAAAGACCTCCGATATTTTCAACGATTTCGATAATATACAGTATGTGACAGCTGCGGACCGCGATGCGGCTATCTATACGGTAATAGAAGATCTGCAGAACCGGAACTTTACCGTGTATACGGCGGCTGCCTGCGAAGGCAACTGGTTCTTTTATATTTATACTTCGTCCGATGAGCTGGCGTTGATAAGCCAACAATATTATGCCTGCGAAAAAGCGGCGAAGCTTGCCGCGGCCAATATTGCGTACGTAGGAAGTTTTAAAGAACACTACCGCAGGAGCACACAAAATAATTCATCGCTATCCACATTTCACCTGGAGCTGAACCTGTCAGGCTATGCGGTTTACCTGCAGCAAATGGCCGAAGACAAGGCATTGTACATGGAACGCAGGAAAGCCTTTCTGGACCACCTGCTCTCAAGGTTCGCAGAATCATTTACAGATTTTGCCTTGCTCTCCTTCGATTCTTTGCAGGAGCAAGAGCTGAAGCAGCGCGACCTCATTAAAAAAGGCAAGTTCCTGGCTAACTACGATACGTTGGGCCGCGATCGTGGCAAGGCATACAACTATTACATCAACGGGTGGAACACCACGAACATTTCAGGCTTCGAAAAACGCGTGCAATCGTTCGCAGGCATGGAAGACTGCTGCGGTCAAACGCTTTGCCATTTTGAGGTAATGGAATATACCGGCCAATACTACTGGAACATCGCGGCCGCCGGTAAAAATATTTTCAAGAGCAATACATTGTTCGACTCACCGGAAGAAGCAGCGGACGACCTGCAGGATTTCTTAAAAGCATTGAAGGAAGAAGGCGCTTATCAGCCGGTCGAAGTTCCCTTGCACAAAGCACATGCGCTGTCTATACAATATAAGGAAGATGCCATTGCTTATCCAATGTTCCAGCAGTCGGCAGACAAGGCGCGCACAGTAGGAGCGCAATTGCACCAGGTTATTACGGCAGCTCCCGCGCCTGATGATATTTTCGTAAGCAGCGAGGTGCACAGGCTTCAATTGTTTAACGACAAAGGCGAAACTGTCAGAAGAACGGTTCAATCGTTTCAAACGCTAAAACAAGCTACATCGGCTGCAAAGCAATTGGTAAAAAAGATCAACGAGGAAGATTGGGAAGCAACAGCGGCAGATGAAACGCCTAAAGCAAAGCTCGATCTGAAAGCAAGCAAATCGGATCCCTATAAGCTCATCGACATAAGCCATTTTGCGAAGCATGTTACCACTTGTCCCGATGAATACAAATGGCATCTCGATAATCCCTCGGGCGACCTGGTGCTTACGAGCGAGCGCACCTATCCTTCGCGGCAGGCCGGTATTGAAGCATTGTTGAATGAATTGACAGATTATGAAATAAACCAGCACGCGTTCCGCCTGCACGATGAGGGCGGTTACCGATTTGAATTGGTAGGGAAGGATGGGTCGGTGCTGGCTTCCTCGCCCGTTTTTGCAGACGAGAACGCAAGAACAGCGGCCATTGATTTCATCATCGATTTCGCCCGCAAAGAAAACGCCAACGCACAGTACACTTATCACATCAGCCAGGCCTGCCACTGGCAGGTGCAATTCGGCGGTGGGTTGGTGTTCAGGAGCGAAGCCTTGCTGGCCGATCCCGAAAATGCGCTGAACACCTGGAGAAAAGACAAGCGCGCATTCAGGGCAGTCGAAAATTATATATGGGATTGGGATGACCAGGGACTGCAGCAACTATCGGTGAAGGATGACCGAAATAAGGTAATAGCACGGTTGCTGCCCAGGCCGCAACAACAGGGACTGCCGGAAGGAATTATTTCAATAGTACAATCAGCGCTTGCGAACAGGACCTTTACGGTAGAGACGGTGCAAATAGAATCGGGCTATGGGTTCCGCCTACACGACAATGGGCATGTGTTGTTATCAGGATACGAAGTTTACAACAGCCGCGGCGCCGCATTCTTTAACATGTTGCGCGCATTGGAAAAAGCAGGGCATGAGTCGATGTACCTGAAATCCGGCGACGAAGGCAACCGGGAATTTACTTTCCTGTTAAAAAATGATGAATCGCAATTCCTGGCCGAACATCCCGTACTGTACGATAATGAGAAAGAAAGGGATGATGTTTTGCAGCGCACCATAGAATTTTTGAAGGCCATGCGCGCGCCGGCCAATGCCATTAAGGAACCGGTGCGGTTCACATACAATATTACGAGCGATGAAAAATTGCTGTTGGTATCTGCTCAAAAGTTCCCCACCATCCGCGAAGCAGCGGAAAATGCAAACCAGATATTGATCCAGGCCGGCGATGCGGACAATTACCGCTTTCCTCGGGATCCCGCTACCGGCGAATACCGGGTAACACTGGTTGGGCCCGGCCAATGGGCAGCCGCGGCGCCGGGCAGCTACGCGGATGAGCAGATCGCAGAAGGCATCAGGAATAATATCGTAGAGGCTGTCAGCCAGCACCTGTATTCGGTGCAGGTAACCGCTTTTCCTGATAAATGGCGGTTCAATTTACAGCTTGGCATCGAACCCTGGCGCGCACAGTTTCAAAGTACGGAAGAGTATGAAAGTCCCGAGCTCGCGCTGCAGGCCTATAAAAAAATGGCAGGTGATATGACGGGACTTAAGATACAACGCGCCGAAGGAAGGACGCAGCTTGTATCCAAACAAAAGATCAATAAGTCGAATATAACCGCTAACATGCAGCAGTTGCAACAGCAACAGCAAATCCAGGCCCAGGCACAAGTTCCGGCGCCCGTACAGGAAGATGCCACAGCCGATGCAGCACTCGCCATCTCGCAATTGTTGCATCAGCTTTCAACTACCGAAGACAAAAGAGCGCTGCAAAGAATGATCAAGAAAGACGCCATGGCCGAGCAAGGTACCTGGGTGTACCGCGTACGGCACAGGGATGAATACTTTGCTTATCACCTGGATTGCAACAACACGCAAGACACCGACGTACTCATTAAAGACCTGTACGATGCGGTAACCCACAAACCTGACTACCTGCTCATTTGCCTCGGCGGTGATATTATTTATAAACGAAGGGATGCCGCCGGCGAATACCATTACCATTACACGATCAAGGCGCGGAATATATTGTATCCCGGACCCTGCGGACAGCAGGAACTGGTATTGTTCATCAGCACCCAGGGATATGAATCGCCACAGGACGCGGAAAAAGCTTTCAATGAACAATACCTGACAGTGCTCAAGCGTGCATCGAAGTCATTCAATTATGGAGAGGATAAATACATTTCACTGGAAGAGACATTTTTTGCACCCGGCGATAGCTGTGCGCAGGAAAGCTCGGTGGTATATGTTCCGAAAGAAACGCTGGAAAATTATTATGGCAACGATACTGCGGCGGCCGTTGATGTGCTAACCGAATTGGCAAAAAGCTATCCCATCAGGTTGAGTGGCCGCGGCAGGTACAAGTTCAGCCTGTACGATTACAAAAAGAAGCGGTCATATTTCATAAGCGCAGCTTATTATGATTCTCCTACAGAAGCCATGAAGGCATTCATGTTCCTGCTGGTGCTGGTAAAAAATAAAAAGAACTATTACATCTACTGCGATCCCGACACGGGCAACTCCTTCATTGTTATCAGGGAAATATTGCTGGAAAGCAACCGCCGTTTCCTCACCGAAGCAGATGCGTGGGGCCGCGAGGGAATAGAAAAGCTGGTAGCGGTTTCGCAGACTGAGGGCGCTTTTCATATTTACAATAACCCCGATGATTGCTGCTTCTCGTTTTTCGTGGCTTGCAAAAGCAAGATCATACATCCCTGCACCTACGATACGCCTGCTACCCGCGATGAAGCGCTGCGGAAATTGTACCAGGGCCTTTCAACTTACCAGGTACCGGAACTGCCTGTGATAACGGTCAGCGCCGACCAACAATATTACCTGGTATCCTATAAAGGCAATTCAATAGCAGAATTACCTGTTCCTTCCGGAACTCAACCCACAGCCGGGCTTTGCAACGCTACATTCTTCGACTTTATAGAATGGTTATTGAAAGTAACAAAACTTTCCCCTGTAACTGAAAATGGTTACCTGGTATTAAAGGATGCTGAAGATCCCGATAAGGTATGGGCGCGCGTACAAGGCATTGCAGCCGATGACTGGAAAGAGATGCTGATAGACATGGCCATCCAATTCCCATTCTTCAGAAAGGACGGGCATTATTATTTCCGCATTCCCTATCCCAACACAGCTGATGATCAATCGCTGGCAGATCCTTGCGGTTGCGACGAGCAATTGCCGCCCGACCCGCGCGATTGTTATACTGCCTGGATAGGCGGTTGCTACAACACCTGCGAAGAGGCGATCACCGCCCTGGATGAATTGCCTGATAAATTAAAGGAAGAGGAAAACTATCGACCGGTATTTGATTGCACCTGCGGATCGTACCGTATAGAATTGATAGCGCCTGCCGACATTGTAGCAGTTAACCCACAGTGTTATGCCAGCCGCGAAATGGTATGCGAAGCAGTGGAAAGGGCCAAATGCCTTATCAATTGCGAAGGCATGCACCTGGTGGAACACATACTACTGAGGCCAAGAATAAATTGCGAAGGCCATTGCGATTGCCTGATACCCAATTGCCCGGACTACGATTGCGACGCGGTATGGAAAGAGACTGAAGAAAAAGACCCCTGCAAACCCGCGGGAAGCAACCCTTGCTTTGTGCCCGGCCTCGATCCCTACTCATGCATAGCAACGGTGGTATTGCCGGCATGGAGCAGCCGTTTCAGGAAACAGCCAAGCAGGGATTTGGTCGCGCGCATCCTGCAGCGCGAAGCGCCATCGCACATACTCCTGCGCATATTGTGGATGTCGCCCAAAGACTTTTTCGCTTTCGAAACACAATACAGGTCATGGCTGCGCTGGCTTGCGAGCAAGAAGGACCATTGCAACGGCCCGTTTGATCAATGCGCATTCATAGATTTCTTGTTTAATACAAGATTAGATTGCTGGTGGCCGGATGATTATTGCCAACCGTGCAACGGCGAAGTCGTAACCGTTACGCCTTGCTCGGAATTGAACAACCAGGAAGACCGCGGCGCTACCTGCAGCACCACCATCAATGATATTTATTGCTGGACCACTCCCGATTGCTGTTACGAGCACCGCTATGTACAACTGAATGCCGCGCAGGAAGCGGAGAAAGTAAAGCTGATCCGCCGGCGTACCGCGCAGTATAAGGAACACCTGCAAGCCATTGCCCATCGCTGGCCCGAAGACAGGAATATAGGTCATGCGGTAAGCTTTATACAGGGGAATGCCGCAGATGAAACAGGTTTGCTAAGAGTGATCAAGAACCTGACGGACGAACTGAACGATGATACGCCTGAAAAGAACAAAGTATACAAAGAAGTATCCAATACCCTGCTGAACTTTTATTTGGACCGTAGCCTGCTCGACCAACACGATCCGGCCAAACTAAGCGATATCAGGCGTACCATTCACAAACTGGCACTCGGGAATCGCGAGCTGGCCTCGGTACCCGAGCGCTGGAGCGAGCCCGAGCTGAAGACATTCGTGCATGAGAAAACATTGCAGGCGTTGAGGGGAATCTTTAAGAATAAATAGATAAAACAGTTGCATGCAGCATACTATCAGGAAACAAATAATAGATCTGTGGGTGCACAATAAGCTGGATGCGCGGGCATTGCAACAACGGGTGAGCGACCGTTTCTGGATCGACATCGTTCCCGTGCTTGAAGAATATTTCGACAAAATTGCGGATGCTGAAACCACGGTGAAGATCGAGCGGCTGGAGATTGATCTCGGACTTATCTCAGAAGAAATGATCGACCGCGGTGAATGGGGAGCGCTGTTCCGGGAGAAACTGGAACTTCAGTTCCAGGAGAAGATGATGGATGTCACGTTGGAGCATGGAGGTATCATGATACCACACGTTGACAATGCGTTTGCGCAATGGCTGTATTTTATCGAACACGGGCACCTGCCCTGGAATGCGGGCCGGCCCTCGGAACAATGGTTCAGCCAGGTGCTGGAATCGCTTGCCGGCAATTACAACAGCGCTGCCGCAATAAGAAAATTATTGGCGGATAACACAATAGCTGCGGAACGTATAGTGCTGCACCATTCGCCTGAATTTCTTTCGCACCTTGTGGAATTGCTTACAGCAGAAAATCAAAGTACGCTGCCGGCGGCGGTGCGGGAATTGGCGGCCTGGCTGCACACTATCAACATGCGGTATTCAGCAACTACAAGCCTTACACCTAAGGCCATTGAACGGAAAGCCTGGATTAAGATATTACAAAAAGCATCCACGGAGCAAGCGAAACACTGCACAAGCGATATTATAACGTTTTTGATCATGCGCTGGCTTCAGTTTACCCGGGAGTCGTTGAGCGCGTTGATACGGCTGCAGCCTTTGCAGCAAGTCCTTACGCACATTGAACCTGTTGTGGCTGCTATTCTTAAAGGTGCGTCAGACATGGAATTGCGCGGCCCGGAAAATAAGCATGCTACGCCGGAAACACCGGTTTCACAAGACCGAAAGGAAAATACAAACGCTCCTTTGCAAGAAGAAGCCGGCAAGGAACAGCAAGCCCGAAAGGAACCCACAACTGAATTGCCGGAACACACGGCGACACAAATATCGTCCAGGCTCAGAAAGGAAAAGGTAAGCGAAGATCCTCTGATGCAGGAGCAGATTATACCCGGCGAGGGCATATATATAACTCATGCCGGATTGATCCTGCTGCATCCCTTCATACATACACTGTTTAAAAAACTGGAATACGTAAAGGAGGGAAAATTTATAGATGAAGCCATGCAGGAACGCGCCGTGTGCCTCTTGCACGAACTGGCAACAGGCACGCCATTGCAAGAGTACGACCTGGTAATAGAAAAGCTGCTCTGCGCCTGGCCCATGCATCTGCCGGTTGATACCAGCATAGAGCTTACCAACTTAGAAAAAGAAGAAGCGCAAAACCTGCTGCTCGCTGCCATAGAACAATGGCCGATACTAAGAAATACAACTCCGCCCGCTTTGCAGGAAACCTTTTTGCAACGTGGGGGGAAATTGGAGTTTAGGAATGGCAAATGGTACCTGCAAGTTGAAAAAATACCGGTAGACATTTTATTATCCCATTTACCATGGATGATCAGCATGATCAAACTGCCATGGATGAAAGAACTGCTGATGGTGGAATGGACGTAAAACACGGACAATTTGAATGAAAGCTGTTCAAACCAAGACGGCAACAGCGGCCTCACCGGCTTCGGCAACACTGGCCAAAGCCGAGGCGCCCTTCTTTAGTAAAGGAGGCGCGGAGGATTTTTTTCATTCCAAAACAACCGATCCTTTCTTCTCCAATAATACTGCTGCCATTCCTGTTCAGGCCAAGCTCAGCGTGGGCAAGCCCGGTGACCGCTATGAACGCGAGGCCGATGCGATGGCCGACAAAGTTGTGCAGCGTATGAGCGAGCCTGAAAATACCCTGCAACGGTCAGAAGAACCGCTTGCCGGCAACATAACGCCCGTTGTTCAATTGAAATGCAAGGAATGCGAGCAAGAAGAAAAATTGCAAAAGCAGGAAGAAGACCGGCAAATAAAAGCTCCTGAAAACCTGCCAATGCCAACGGAAAAGCAGGAAGAAGGCGAACCCCTGCAACGCAAGGCCATATTCGAAAGCGAAGAAGAAATGCCCCTGCAGGCCAAAGCGTGTGAAGATAAGGCGCCAGCTGAAAAGCTCGCGGAAGTTGAACCTGTTGATGCACTGCCGGTACAAGCCAAATGCGCCGAGTGCGAAAAGGAAGAACAGGAAGAAAACCTGCAAAAGCAGGATGAAGAGCAAAAAGAAGCAGCGCCGGCGCAGGAACAAAAGCCGATGGAGCCACAGGAAGAGGATGAACAAATGCAGCGCAAGGCAATTTTTGAAAGCAATGAAGAAGCGCCGGTACAAACGAAGGCCGCGCACGACAATGCTGCCTGCGCCACCAATATAGAAAGCACTGCAAAACCAATCATTCAAAGCAAGTGCAAGGAATGCGAGGAAGAAGAAAAAGCACAGGAAGAAGATGCCGGGAAAGAGCAGGAAGAGCAATTGCAGCGCAAAGCAATTTTTGAAAGCAACGAAGAAAAGCACGTACAACAGAAGGCCGATCCATCCAAAGAGAATCTTGCGCCTGTAAAGGTTCAAGCACCTGAACCAACGCCACCCGCGCCTAAAAAAGTGCAGCCTGTAGCTGCTACTGCCCCGGTAACCATCCAGGCCGAGCAGAATACCGAAATGGAAGAAGAGAAGCAGGAAGACAAAGACAACGGTGAGGTGGTGCAAAAGAAACCAGTGTTCGACGGCGGTAAAAACAATGCGCCCTCCATGGAACACCGCTTGTCGACTTCGAAGGGCGGTGGTCAGTCGTTACCTGAGGAAACGCGGTCGAAAATGGAAGGAAGCTTCGGTGCGGATTTCTCGCAGGTTAAAGTGCACACCAACAGCACGGCTGTGCAACTTAGCAAGGACCTGAACGCACACGCATTTACTCACGGTAACGATATTTATTTCAATGAAGGAAAATATGATCCTTCCAGCAAGGATGGCAGCCGCCTGCTGGCGCATGAACTCACGCACACCATCCAGCAGGGCGCGTCTGCCAGCGTGCAGCGGTCTTCCCAGGTACCTGATATTCAAAAGATAGATGATGCGCCCGAGAACGTGAGGAGAGACGTGAACCGCGAAGCCAACAGGTCGTACAACAATGTTGTCACCAATTTCAACAACGGCATTTCATTGTTCCAGAACTGGTATTTTACCAAGGATGAAGGCGAGCGTCCATTGTTTGGTGAAATATCCGATGTCATCAAGGATGCGGCAGGGCAGGTTACCAATACTTCTACCGTGATCGGTGCAAAGATCGCTCCTGTATTTTGGAAGGGCGCGAGTGCGGTAGTGCAGGAACGCAGGGGATTTATTACTTCGTTAACGGCCGTTATCCGGGATTTTTCTGCTGAAGTTCGTTCAACCCTTACCGATAAAACCGCTGAGATAGTTGAAACCACCGACAGCGCAGGGTGGGCAAGCATTTCGCAAACACACAGCGCCAATGGCAATTGGATAGAAATGCTTACACAGAAAGGCCTTCCGGCACCCAGTCTTACCAACCTGCAACAGCATTTACTAAGCGAGTTGATATTTAGATACAACAGGTGGGAGTTGCGCCAGCATTCTCTTGCCTACCAGGGCATTCACAGTATGGCCGATCCTCATTTGCACCAGATGCGCGCAGGCGCAGAGGCCGAGGCGCAGCGGTTGATTGCACACCCGCGCATAAACCTCGGAGACGTCATATTCTCGCTGCCCGACCAGGAATTGATCGGCCGGCAAAGCACCAAGCCATTCAAAAATGAATATACTATTGGACAGGCGGGATTAAGCGTGCCCATTTTTACGGGCTTGGGCGTGGGCGTGAATGGAAGCCTTAAAGCAGGTTACGATATGGGCGCCAGCTTTGGGCCGATTAAATTCACGCACCTGCAATTCGGGTTCAGCTATACCCAGGCGCCGATTATGTTCAGCCTGCTCGGCGGATTACTGCTTATCAATGGTTTGACGGGACTGCAATCAATATCCCGACTATATGGCACGCGCTTCAGGGCCACTGGTCAACTGGAGGTTCCCGCGGAAGCAAGCGCCAAGTTGTACGTGGCTGCGGCCCTTGGGATAGGGCTAGAAATTGGAATACCCAATATCATTTCGGCAAATGTTGCGGGAATAGAGGGATCGTTCAGGGCCGAATTTGGAGCCGGCTTACAGGCAGGCGTAAACGTACCGCTTGATATAATCATTGACCGCGGCAACATGAGCTTCTCGCATGCAGTAAGCGCAAGGCTCGGCGCTAATGTAGGATTTAAGGTTACAGGCGGCATCAAGGCACACTTCCTTACACTTGATTGGGAAAAGCGTTGGGATATACTCAACCTGGCCTGGAGCAGGAAGTGGGAGTTCGACAGGAACATGAACCTCATTTACATGAACGGACTGCAGGGCGATCCTGAAAAAACATTCAGCCTGGAGAACTTCATTCATTCTGTTTCGGAATTGGTAGAGCTCGGCAACCAGATCATGAACGCAACCAGTGATACCCCAGCCCCAGGTGGTGGCGGTACCGCGCCTCCTGCTCCTGGATCCGGCGGAGCTCCCAACCCGAGCGGGCACCTGAACCTAAGATGGCCCAAGCCCCCGTCGGCAAATTATCCTGCAATATACCTTACTACAAGAGGAGAAACCAGGAGCCAGCGCGTGCTACGCGATTTATTTGAGTCGGGGCAAACACGCAATATTGAAAAGTTCACCATCCATGAAAAGAAGTTCATGCCCGCCAACGAAGCCGAACTGGGAATAAACGAGGAGTTTCAAATCTTCGAAGGGAAAGATGTAGGTCCCTTATCACTTACCGGCACGCCGGGCGGCAAAAAAATAAACGACCTGGTAAGGGAGTACGGCATCGATCCAACGCAACAGAATGGCGACCATGTTTATGAAATTCAACTCGGCGGCATCGATTCGCTGGTGAACCTGTGGCCATTGGATGCGTCGGTAAACTCAAGTGGTGGATCGAGGCTCGCCAGGGCACAGGTGACCGAGGCATCTACCGGCCATGTATTCACCATCGATTTCCTGAAGAGAGTAATAGCTCATTATCCCGGAACAAACTATTTCTTCATCATCAGAGGTTTTGAGGCTTAGGTATGTCGAAACACAGCTTCTCACGATATTACAAAAGCATTACCGCAAACGAGGAACAACCTCAGGCCCAACCTTTTTTTGGAAATCAATTGTCTCCTATTCACCGTCCCAACAAACCTGCATTTTTCCAGGCAAAACATAAAGCAGGTTCGGTTATACAAAAACGTTGTACATCCTGTGAAGATGAAGACAAACTACAGAAAAAAGAAGCTGAGCGCAGCGATACCGCTGTAAATCCAGCAACCATCGAAAACCGGTTGCAGGATCTGGCAGGCAAAGGCCAGCCCATGCCGCAGCCCGTGCTGAACAACATGGAATCATCGTTCGGTACGGATTTCAGTGAGGTGAGCATCCACACCGATGACGAGGCCGCCGAAATGAACCAGGGCCTCGGCGCACAAGCATTCACCAGCGGCAACGATATTTATTTCAATAAGGGAAAATACAATCCAGGCTCGGATGAAGGCAAACAGTTGCTGGCGCATGAGCTCACGCATACCATACAACAAGGCGGCGCTGTAAATGGCAAGGCCCCGCACAATGCCGGCACCGTTCAGCGCGAAGAAGAACACGATTGCGATAAGAAAGATGAAAAGAAAGAAGGCAGCAAGGAAGAAGCCAAGGCCAATGAAACCACGGAATCGAAAGGACATTGCATTGTAACGGACAAACCTGTTGACCAACCTGCAGAGGACCAGGAAGAACCCGATGAAGAAGAAAAGCCGGCGGACATCGAAGCCAATGCAGGCGCGGGTGTAGATGAAAGGCAAAGCCACGCACCTCCCGCAGAGGAAGGCGCTCCTGATAAAGAGAAAAACGTACAGGAAAAAACAAAAGATCAACAACCTCCCGGTCCTTGCGATCCGCAGCCGGGCAAACCAGGTGCTGCACAAAGTGGAGGAAGTGCAGCAAAAACGGGCGGAGCTCCTGCCCAGGGTGGTGGCAAAGGGGGTGGACAAGCGGCCGCCCCCACAGCCGCGCCCGCCGCACCAGGAGCGGCGCCCGGCGGCGATGCCGGCAAGGACTCACCCCAAGGCACAACCGAAGACGGCGAAAAGCCGGCCGGAAAAGGCGAAGGCAAGGCCGCATCGCCCGGAGGCGAAACAGATTTTCTGCAGAATATCGCCGCACAAGGGGTGTCGCCGCTTGTGCAACCCGATGGCCTTGGCGAAGCAGCCAGTCCCGCATTGAAAACACAGCGCGACGAAGTGATGATGAACGAGCAATCCGCATCGGCATCGCTGGATGGAAAGGATAGCGCGGTCAGCCAGCTGATGGGACAGGGCGTTCGCTATATGCGTCCGCCAACAGCTAAAGGCGAAGAGGGTGAGAAGGCCGTAAAGGATTATGATAATTCAACATCGCTGGCCAATACCTTCCTGAAAGAAACGGGCCGCCGCGTGCACGAATTCATTAACCAGGGCAAGAGCACCGCGGCCAACTTCCGACAGCAACGGCAGGATGCCAGGCAAACACTCCAGGATGAGATCACCACGCGCAGAAACGAAACCAAGAGTGAATTCGCACGCTTGCGCGGTTCAGCCAATGCAAAGGCCAACGCCGCTTTAAAAGCGGTTGAAGCGAGGTACAACAAAACGGTAGCGCAGGTAAACGTGAAGTTCATCCTCAGCAACCTGGCCCTGACGCTCGCAAAAATGCTTGCACAGCCGAAGCTCGATAAAGCGCTTCAAACCCAGCTTACTAAACTGGACGATGTATATAGTACCGGTTATGACAACCTCATTGACACCGGTGACGAAATGGGCCGCGACGCCGAAAGCCGCGCCGAACAACACGCCGCATCGTACAGAAGGGCCGAAGGCGCCAGCCCCGAGGTGCAATACAAAGTGCAGAATGAAGTAAAGGACGGTTTCTGGGATGGATACCTTACCTACAACCGCTACATGGCAAGGGCCGACTCTGCAAAAGAAACCGGTAAGCAGTATAAGGAAGGAATGGAAAAGCAGGCCCAGGCGCAGGCCGATGACATGATGTGCGGTAAATCCGTAGACATAGAAGTTGTAAATACCATTAGCGCGGAAGGACACAAAACACTGCAATGCACATACGATAATGCCGTAAAAGCAGTTACCCGCAACCGCGATGCAGCGTTGATGCAGGCATCGCATGCGCGCCAGGAACTTACCAAGGCAATTAAGAATTCACAAAAAGCAACCATTACGCAGCTGCGTGAAAAAGAAGCGGCGCAACTGCAATTGATAAATGATTACGGCATCAGGCAGGCAATGGCAATAGAAAGGGACATTGCTTCGGCCATTAATTCATTCGTAACCGGTGTAACGGAAGCTGCCGCAAAAGTGCTGGAACTGCTCACAGGATTTACTACGCAATCCGCAACCAGCCAGGCTCCCGCTCCATTGGAATTGAACAAGGAATTGCGTGGAATGCAGGGACAGGTAAACACTGCGCTTGGCCAGGCATCCGGAGCACTCAATACCAGCGCCACCGGAACAGAAGGACATGTGGACAATACAACCGGCAAATCGCAAACCGCGCTTGCGCAGCTTTGCGCCGAAGGATTGGCGGATGCCAATGTATTGTATACCGAATTTGAATCATCCATCGGTACGCTCACTGCCAATGTACACACTACATACAATGAATTATGGACAACGGTATCCGAAGCCATCGATGGTGAAACTACCAATGGCACCACTCAGATCGCCGCAATTGTTACTGCCATTACCGGCTTGTACGAAAAACTGAATACCGGCCTCGAAAAAAGGTTTGCTGAAAGCAACGCCAGCATGCGCAAAGGAATGCAGACAAGCCTGAACGATGATTTCGACAACAAGGTTTGCGTGGAGGCGGAGAAAGCAGCTGAAAATGTTCAACCGTGGTGGAAGGATGTGCTGAAAGTGATATTGATCATTATAGTGATTGTGGTGGTGATTGTAGTATTGGGTCCTGCGGTTATTGCGGCAGTAGGAGGGCTTGCGGCATCGGCGGCGGGAGCGTTGGGCGCAGGAGTTGCATTGGCGGGTACTATCGGCGCCTGGGTAGGCGCGGTGGTCGGCGGCGCCATTGTAGGCGCTATTGCCGGGGCGGCGATACAGGTGGGAAATAATTTGATCGATGCAATAGGCAATGGTCCGCTTACATGGGATAAGGTAACAAAAGGCGTATGGGGAGCCATTGTTGCCGGCGCAATCGGTGGCGCATTGGGCGGATTGGGTGGAAAATTTGCGCAGTTGCTGGTAGGCCGCCTTGCCACGGCAGGAATAGCAAGTGGTTACCAGGTGGTGGCGAGATATGGAGTAGAGCTGGCATTTGATGTTGTAGGAAGTGTATTGGGCGATTTGGCCAATGGCAACCCGATCACTATAGAAGGAATTGTAAAGGGCGCCGTCATCGGCATCGTGGTGCAAAAATCGATGGGTGGCATGGGCCGTTATGCAAAAGGTGGCAGGCAGGCAGTTGCATCGGGAACAAAAGCTACCAGGCTGCAACGCATTGCAATGGGACTGGAAAATATCCAGGGCGCTGCCGCGGCCAAAGGAGAAAAACTGGGGGCCGCCGCCGGCAGCAAGGTGGGAGGTAAAGGAGTTGAATGGACAACCGATGCACTCAAGACCGCAAGAGATGCCGAAATGGCGAAGCAACGGCCACCCACAACCGAAGAAACGCCTGTTACCAAACCTGCCGATGAAACAGCACCGGGCAAAGCGGGCGCCACTGAAGAACCGGCAACAACCGGAAAGGCTACACAGGACGCCGACACTGTTCCGGAATCAGCAACAAAGGGAATTAAAGATGCCAACCGCTTCCAGACACCCGATGGCCATACCGTAACCGTAACAAAAGACGGCCCGATACTCCGATGCTCAGATCCTTGCGAGATCATCGAGATGAAGTATAAGGACCTGATTGCATCCAATCCTGAAATAGCCCGCGACATACGCATGGCGAAAGAATTTGCCACTGCTAACCCGGCCTTGTCGCGTGCAAAGGCCCAGGATGCAATCGACGCATTGACCATGTTGCGGAACCTGGAGGTTGCCGACAAGTTGCATGGCGTAGTTGCCGATCCCGCCGCGCAGACAGGCTTGGCCAAGCTTGCACAGCAGAACAATAGCTTGTTCGATAGCATGCTGGCAAAACTCCGGGGCACCCCTGATGAACTGGTAGATTTCGGCAAGTTCCTGAACGAGCATCCGGAGTTTGCGGTAGAAATTGGTAACCGGTGGAACCCTGCCCTGATCAATGAAGTGCTGGCCAATCCAAAGCTGTTGAAGATCATGCAGGCGAATGCGGACAATCCAAGGTTGCTGGAGACCATGTGGGACGAGTTCAATTCGCATCGCTCACCAAGCAAAGAGTTGAAGTCGGACTTTGTGCAATACCTGGGCAGGAGAGGATACGGCCTTGGCGGCAGGACCAGGACAGAATTCAGCGAAGACCAGCGCAAGGCAATCGAAGACCTCGATCAGCGCGTGAAGGAACTGAGCACGCTGGATGAAGCAGGAAAGAATGCAGGCCTGCAACAAATAAGGGCCAAATCGAGGGCGCTGCAATTGGACATCATCGCTACAACCGAACCCGAGCTGGCGGCTATGATACGGAACGGAACGGTTCCCGAAAACCTGCGGACCGCGGTAAACGATGTACTGAACGATCCTGCAATGATTGTGGGGCGCACGCATGTTGAAGATGCCCGTAGTGGAATTATGTCTAAATTGAATGAAAACATAGGCAGGAATATAACCGACATCGTGCAGTTCAGGGATATCATCAACCGCATACAGCAACCGAGTTCACGAGGCGCTATCGGAGAGGCATTCTCGCACCAGAAAAAATTAATGGGCGAAGGCAATCTGCAACAACCGCGGATTAAGGTAGACGATATTGCCGAGATCAGTAATAAGTACAATGTAAGTCCCGACGAGCTTGCAATAACTCCTGGGGTCGGCGGACGCACAATAGATGTCAAGACAGGATACTCAAAAGGCACCATAGAATTGGACCAACTGGAAAACTATTGGCAATTATGGCACCAGAGCCAAACCCCAGGCAGTAAGATCAATCAACGGTTGGCTGCATTGGGAGTGCCGAATGGCAAGCTTACCGGCCATGACTACCTGTTCCTCCCAGGCAAGGGCGAGGTTGGCGCGCCGACTCAATCAGGATTTGAAGCAGCAAGAAAGGCTTTCATTGAAATTCAGGGTGGCAAATATGCCCAGATTGTGAAAATTTACTATGTTGACGCCGCCGGAGTACGTAAACAATTTACCGCGGCCGACTTAATCTAATTGATTGTATGAACGAAACCTTATATAATATTTTATTCGTTGCGGGGCGCGATGCTTTTGACAACACCGCTGCGGTTACTGATTTGGTGAACAAAGTATTCAGCAATCCGCTCGCTTCTTTTGAAACAATGGACCTGAAAGGCAAATACGTTTTTAAAGACAGTGCAGACGCATTAAAAGTAGTAGCTACCCTGCAAAAGAAAGGACAGCAATCCATACAGCTACGTGCTACAACGCCACACAAGCTGGTTGCTATCCTGAAAAAAAATGATTTGAACTGTACGGTATACTTCACATTCAGCTCGGCTTTCGTGGGCGCGAACATTTCGGATGCATCGTTGAAGGAATATCTTACCTCCGTTTGGTTTGCACTGCCTTCGCGCCAATACGGCGCGGCAAGCGACGATACCCAATACGGCGATACATTGTCGCAGGCAGGGATACTACAGGTGATCGGCATTTTTGATTTTAATGTTAACTGGCTCCACTGGTTAAGCCAGCCTGCTTACAGCGAATGGTATAAAAAAGAAAATTTGCAGGGAGCGCCGTTTTATAAGATAGAAGAACTGTCCGATGGCTCGTTGCTCTTGCAATCGTACCCGCATCCCGGCGACTACCGGAACACTGAAACACTTGAAAAAATAAAAAGCATAGAACAATATCTTAATACCAATAAACAGCAATGAACCGATAGCATGGCCAACAGTCATTACATAGCGCCTGTATATAAGAATGGAAAATGGGGATATATCAACCAGCATAATGAACTGGTGATTCCATTCCGCTTCGACGATGCAGATGTTTTTTCAGAGAACAAAGCCACGGTAAATACCGGTGGTAAAATAAATGAAGATGGTTGGGTAGAAGGCGGCCGTTGGGGAGTGATAGACGCCAATGGAAATTATATTATCAATCCTTCCTACGATTTGCTGAACCCTTACAGTTGTGGAAGGGCCTGCTTCCGCCTCATGGACCGGTGGGGATTTATAGACGATGGCGGTAACGTTATAGCACCACCGTTGTACAGCATGGCGGAAGAATATGCCGATAACCTGGCGGCGGTGCAAAACAAGGAATACCGTTATGGTTACCTGGACTTACATGGAAAAGTGGCCATCGGCTTCGATTTTTCATTTGCATATTCTTTCCGGGAGGGACTGGGCGTGGCGCAGGACGAAGGCGGTTGGATGGTGATGGACACACAAGGCAATATCATTCTGCGGCCCGATGTGCGGCGGTTGCAACAGTTTATAGGCGGCCGGGCAGGCGCGATGAATTTTGAACAACGCTCAGGGTTCCTCAACAGCAAAGGAGAATGGGCCATCGCGCCCGTATACGATGAAGTAGGATGGTTTGCCGAAGGCATGGCGCCTGTTTCCCGGAATGGAACATGGGGCTTTGTTAATGATGAAGGCATGCTGGCAATTCCATTGCGTTTTGACAAGACGGGCAATTTTAATGAAGGCGTGGCGCCGGCAAGGCAAAATAAATCATGGGGCGTAATAGACCGCTCCGGCAATTGGATAGTAAAACCCGCCTATGAGTACATCTATCCCAGCACCGGCGGATTATTATCATTTATGAACGAGGGAAAGGCCGGTTATATGGATACGAAAGGAAATATTGTTATACCCGCAACCTATGCCGACGCCAAGCCTTTTGAAGCAATAACGATTTAAAACTCTGTTATGAACGAAGAAAAAATACTCTGGTATTCAGCAGCAAAAAAAACTTTCTTCCTGGTGGCTGCTGCAACAGATCTCCCAAAGGGCAATGATGAATTGCAGGACATGTCGGGCAACACCATTAACACCGATATCACCTTGTTGCAGCCGCACGAATGCACAGCCAAACAAGCGCAGCAACACCTGGAGCAGGAATGGAACGAGGCAGTGGAGCAATCCAAAAGAGCATGGGCGCAATTGTACCGGCTTACAGAATTGAGCGGCCGGGGTTACGACATGGAGCAATTGAAAAAGAGCCTGCTCGATGGATTGTCGACCAGTGGCTCCGGCGTTGCACACGAAGCCTTCGGGCATGGGAAGGCAGCTGTGGAAGAATTATTGAAAGCCGTTGAAGCCGGCGATCCCGGTTCGCCCGAAGAGGAGCAAAACATTTTTAAAAATATTTTCAGGCAAATGCCCGGGCTGGAGAATCTAATGACGGAAGAAGAATGGAATAAGGCCGCCGCCGACCCGGATGCCTGGGCAAAAAAGCTGCGGGAACAATTTATCACCCCGGCGGAAAAGGCAAAGATGAAGGAGCGGGAAGATAAGCTGGCCGCTGAGATCAGGGAATCCATTGCCGAAGGGCTCCGCAAAGCTGGCATTAAACCGGCGGGTGATCGCAGGGAATAACGTTAAACAATATGCGCACTACTAGGACAAGACATAAAGAACCAAATGATCTTACTCCTTCTCCTTTTTTTGAGAAGGAAAGTCAGGCAGGGTTTTTTGAAAAGACCAGCAGGCCATTTTTTGCAACCGGAGGAGTGGTGCAGCGCAAAGACGATAAGAAAGATAAAGCAAAGGACAAAGACAAGGATAAGGTTAAAGATAAAGCCAAAGCCCCGCCTGCCGGCGCTGCAAAGAAACTCACCGCTGCAGATATGCCCAAGCTGGTGCCTTCTATGAAAGACAAGCCCTGCGCCT
The DNA here is from genome assembly GCA_035628135.1 of Chitinophagaceae bacterium. Classification (GTDB taxonomy): domain Bacteria; phylum Bacteroidota; class Bacteroidia; order Chitinophagales; family Chitinophagaceae; genus DASPKM01. The sequence goes on from DASPKM010000010.1 coordinate 893,714, forward strand.
GCCTGGTGTTGGTGCACAATGAAGAAAAGAACATTAACCTGACCGGAGAATTGATGCACCAGCATTGCGCATACAACCTCGCAATGGTGAAAAAGGGCGACAGGGCCAGGACATTTAAATTCCCTGGTGACTCCAAGGAAACTGATCCCAACGAATTGTTCGAACCGACGATCGCCGAACAATGCCGTGCCGATGAAAAATCGTGCAGGGACTATATAACCTCCAATGAAAAGACTGAGGATGCAGACACCATGAAGAAGGTAACAAAAATGCAGTTCTTCCTTTCCATGAGCGACTGCTCCAACAAATTCACATTGCCCGTGGTAGCCCTGCATAATAACGATATAAAAGATACCCAATCATACCGTGATAACATACCCGCAGGCGGCGTGAACGATTTGAAAATGGACATCGATAAAACCAAAGGCGCTGCAACAGATACAAAAGTGGTCCCGAAGGCTGAAGAGAACCCGGACGTAAAGAAGATGAAAGACCTGCTTACGGGCAAATTTAACAAAGAGACCAAGGACCAGCTCACAGGAAGAGCGGGCACCACCAACATCTTCCGTTGGTGCGCATCCAACGACTTATCGCATTGCCATATCGGCGATCCGGCGCATCCCGACAACGTTACCTGGGTTACCAATGAGGAAGATTACAAGGCGCTCAGCAAAATGGACATTAACGTGGTTTGGCAATCACAAAGACCCGCGAAAAAGCCCGGCGCCGCGGCAAGTGAATCAGAAACTGATCTGTCTACCTTGTTCATTACGCTTAAGGACTTGATAGGCGCCGGCTATACAAAGCAAATAGCAGCTTTGGTGGCAGGCAAGGCAGTGGATGCGGCGGAAATAGCAGCCATCCAGGCAAAATTAGCAGCGGCCTCCGCTACGGGTGGCATGACTGAAGTAGAATTGGTCAAGACCTACCTCGAACTGAATCTGAAACAATGGGCCCTCCTTAACAAGAACGCTGATATAAGCGCATTACAGGGTAAAGAAAAAGCAGAGCTGGCAAAGCTTCGCTTCCTCAACATCGAAAGTCCCATCAAGCAAGGCGGTCCTGATTCGGAGCGCGTCCGCAACTATGAAGTGATTGTGCAGATATTGAAGGCGCGCGGCCTTCACTGCTGCGCAGATCCCGCAAAAGCCGAGGCGAATGTGAAAGAAGGGTTGAAAACAGATGCGAAGGCTGCTGATAAAAAAGATAAAAAATAAAAAGGCAAGTGTATGAGATCACGCAGAAGAAAACACGAATTGAATGCCGAGCCGGCAACCGAACCTGCCTTGCCGGCAGGCAGGTCTTTCTTCGCAAAGGATAAAAAAACTTCCAACGGCTCAGGCTCATTCTTTCAGCAGGCCCCCGCTGTGCAAAAGAAATTGGCAGAAACGCCGAAGGCAGGTATTCAAAAAAAGGATGATCCTGACGCGGGCGTTGCAAAGGACGCTGGTACCGCTAAACAAACTGAAGAAAAGAAAGATGCAAGCACGGCGGCTCCGGCGGCATTCGATATCAAGACCATCCGGAACGAATTCATCTCCACCATTTTCGCAGAAGCGGTGAGCGGACAGGAAACCGATATCGCATGGATATATTACAATCTTATTTCACAAAAAGGCGCATCGGGCCTTACACGGTCAGCAGCATACAACAATAAGTCCGACAATTTCAAAATAGCTATGACAGCATTGGGTGATAAGACATATTTAGAGGACAAGCTGCGCGACTCATGGGTAAAAAAGTCCAAGGTGCCGGAAAAAACGGTGGGTGAATATGTCGATAAGAATGGATACTTCACATCCAATGTGGCTCCGCGGGTAGCATCTATTGCGGGTATCGTGGATGGCATCATTGCCAAGCCTGCGGGCAATCCTTATCCCGGCTGGACCGGCCAGGGCAACCTGGATGATTTCAATAACATCAGCAAACCAAACAGCAAGTACTGGAAAATGGCCAGGGCATATTTCTGGTTGCAAAAGGCAGGGGCTGTTACCGAAACTTATGTGAAGGAGATTGGAAAGGGAGAGAACGTGCAATTCATTTTCAACGGAAAGAAGATTGAGGACTATTATAAAGTAAACAAATTGCCCGACACCGTGCCGAAATACGATCCCAATGCAAAAACAGATACCGAAGCGAAACCAAAACCAAAACCTTAACCAGGTATGGCACAACAAAGTCCGCTCACCGTGCGATGGAACAAGCTGGCACTGAGCGCTATCAAATACTGCAAAACATCTCCGCCGCTTGCGGCCAGGATGCTGGCTATGCTGCACACCGCCATGTACGATGCTTGGAGCGTGTACGATAAGCCCGCCATCAGCACCACTACCGCAAGGCTTATCAAGCGTTATCGCGATTGCGAAGACGACGATATGCCTAAAGCCATCAGTTATGCGGCCTTCCGCGTGCTCACGCATTGCTTTTGGGTGACATTGCCTGCTGAGCACAGGAACATGTTCCGCGAATTGATGTATGAATGCAAGTACGATCCCGATGACTGTTCTTATGACACCTCGTCGCCGCAAGGCATCGGCAACCTCATTGCCAAACTGGTGAACGAATGCCGCCGTGGCGACGAAAGCAACCAGGACGGCATCTATTATTATGCAGCGCCCTGGTTCGATTTTACAGGATATCAACCGAAGAACCCTCCTGTTCCGGCGCACGTAAAAGATGTTAATTATTGGCAGCCATTGCAGGGCAGCGATGGCAAGCCGCAGGATTTCCTGGCCGCGCATTGGGCATTGGTAAAACCATTTGCGCTTACACATGCCTGGCAGTTCAGGCCCGATCCTCCCTTTAATACCACTGACAATCCCGGTGAGTTCCGCAGGCAGGCCGAGGAAGTATTTGCGGTGAGCCAGCAATTGACACCATTGCAAAAAGCCATTGCGGAGTATTGGGCCGATGGGTCAGGTACGGTTACGCCGCCCGGCCATTGGTGCGAGATCGCTCAATACATTTCAGATACAAATTGCAAAGATTATTCAGAGGAACAGTGCGTTAAATTATTTTTTGCTTTGAGCAATGCATTGCTCGACGCTTCCATTGCCTGCTGGGACAGCAAACGAAAATATGATTCCGCAAGGCCCATCAGCGTAATCAGGTCGTTGCTGCGACGCAACGATTGGAATTCCTATATACCCACGCCTCCGTTCCCTGAGCATGTTTCAGGGCACAGCAGTTTCAGCAAGGCTGCTGCGGTCATCCTGAAAAATTTTACAGGAAGCGATGAGTTCGGGGCCGTAGGCGTGCTGGAGAAGGGAACCTCGGTAATGGAACCTGGCAAGCCCGATGAAGACATTGAATTGCCGGCCTGGAAAACTTTTACCGATGCCGCAGAGCAGGCCGCCATGTCGAGATTGTATGGCGGGATACATTTTCGCCGCGGGAATCAAGATGGATTGAAGCTCGGCGAACAGGTCGGGAACCAGGTTTGGGAAAAAGCATTGTTTTATTTCAACGATAAATAAATATTATGCCTGTAATATCAACGGCCAATCAAAAAGGAGGATGCGGTAAAACCACTACGGCCGTTAACCTTGGCGCTGCATTACAGCGCCTGGGGAAAAAAGTGTTGTTGATAGATGCCGATCCGCAGGCCAACCTGTCTCAATCATTGGGTATGCAGGAAGAGCCCGAGCACAACCTGTACACCGAGATCAAAAAAGAAATGTCCGGCAATGGCGGCGACCTCCGCAGGGCAATCGTAACACTCGAATCGGGATTGTCGGCAGTGCCCGCTTCCATTGACCTGGCGATAGCCGAAAGCGAATTGGTAAGCGTGTACGGCAGGGAACAAATATTTTCTACTATGATCGAACCCTTGCTGCACGACTATGATTTTATTTTCATCGATTGCCCGCACGCCATAGGCATGCTCACCGTAAATGCGCTTACTGCCAGCGATTACGTGTTGATACCGTTGCCAGGCGAGTTCCTGCCGTTAAAAGGCGTGTACAGTTTTATGCACCAGTATGATAAGATCAAAAAAAAGCTGAACAGGAAACTGGAATTGCTGGGACTGGTATTGACAAAATACGACGAAAGAAAAACCATGAACGTGCAGGTGCACGATGAACTGGTGCGCGAGTTTGGCGACAAGGTTTGCCAAACAGTTATCCGAACCAATATTCAGCTGGCCAAGGCGCAGGAATTGGGCAAGGATATTTTTAGCTTTGATAAGCAATCCAATGGAGCAAAAGACTATGAACAACTAGCAGATGAATTATTGAAGAAGATCCCCCGGCAGTCTTTAATCTTAAATTAAACTCATTGTATGTCTTACTCACGTCGTTCATACCGCCAGCGCAATCCCAAACGCGAAGAGCAACCGCAGCCCACATCGTTTTTTATGCATGCCAACAAGGGCACGGTGCAAACCAAGAAAGACATGCCCTTCTTCCAGGCGAAGCTCACCGTTGGAGAAGCCGGCGACCAGTATGAACAGGAAGCCGACGCCGTTGCCAACCAGGTAGTAAACCATTCGCAGGGAAGTGCGAATGCCAAGCCTGTGCAGCGTAAAAAGATCAATAAGGTACAAAAGCTTTCTTCCGATATGGAAGATGAAAAGGCCGGCACCAACGACGAAAGAATGCGCCGCGATAAAGAGGTGCAGGCGAAGCCCGATGAAGAAATGAAGGACGCTGAACAGCAGCAGGAAGAGGAAGGCGTGCAAATGAAAACGCAGGAAGAAGAAAAAGAAGAAACAAAAGATGGCGCCATGATGCAAAGAAAGCCGGAGGCCGGTTCCAGCCATGCGGCATCCGGGGGGTTGTCGGCGCGCATAGAACAATCGGCGGGTAAGGGAAAGCCATTGCCAAAGAAACTATTGTCCGATATGCATTCCAGCTTCGGAGAAGATTTCAGCGACGTAAACGTTCATACGGACGATCATTCCGCTGAAATGAACAAGGACCTGGGCGCGCAGGCCTTTACCCATGGTAAGGATATTTTCTTCAACAAAGGAAAATTCAATCCGGACAGCACCGAGGGCAAGCGCCTGCTGGCGCACGAACTGACGCACGTGGTGCAACAGTCATCCTCAAACGAAAGCAAAAGCGCAGAATAATAATTTACATAAAAAGAAGCAACATGAATAGTGTGCAAGAACAACAAATGATTGACACCGGCCTGCTGCCGCTGGAGCTGCAATATTTGGATAAGCTCATCAGGTTCCGGCTGGGGCGGTATTTCGAGGAAGATAACGCCCCAGAGGAGCCCGATATGCCCGACCTTCAGCAGTGGCAATTGCCGGTAAAGGATTTCATCAGGAATAATTCGCTGTCTAAGCTGGAAGCTTTGGCATTACTGATAGCGATTGTGCCGCACATTCAACCCGACCTGTTCGACGCGGCCATCGACAGTACTTTGCGGGGTTCAGGAGATTTTCCCAAGATCGGGGGCGTGCGCGGAAAAAATTTCCGGGGCTTCATGCCCACCGGGCAAACCTTTTTGTTCCTGGCGGGTGCGGACAATTGGAAAGATAGCCAGGAAGCGCAGGAGATATTTTGGTCGAGCCGTGTGCTTGGCAAGAAAAAAGTATTGTGGCTGGAAGAATTGCAGCCGGGCGAACCCCTTATGAGCGGCAGGATCATTGTTTCGCAGGATTATATTGAAACATTCACGTTTGGCAAGCCGGTGCCGCCCCATTTCAGCATGACCTTTCCCGCAAAGCTCATCACCACCCAGCTTGGCTGGAACGACCTTGTGATCAACGATGAGTTACGGGAACAGGTAACCGAGCTATTGGATTGGGTAAAATACAACGATCAATTGATGTACAACTGGGGCATGAGCAAGCGGCTGGTGAAGGGTTATCGCGCCCTGTTTTATGGCCCGCCCGGTACGGGAAAGACTTTCACGGCGGGATTGATAGCCCGTGAAATGAACAAGCACCTGTACAAGATCGACCTGTCGATGGTGGTGTCTAAATACATCGGTGAAACAGAAAAGAACCTGGAACTGTTATTTGCCCGCGCCGAAGACAAAGGATGGATCCTGTTCTTTGACGAGGCGGACGCATTGTTTGGCAAGCGGACCAATGTGCGCGATGCGCATGACAAATACGCCAACCAGGAAGTATCTTATTTGTTGCAAAGGATAGAAGACTTTAATGGGTTGATCATTCTTTGCACCAACATGAAGAACAATATGGACGATGCATTTATCAGGCGTTTCAATTGCATCATGAAATTCCCCTTGCCGAGCCCTGATGAGCGTACACGCATCTGGCGCAACGCCTTCCCCGAAAACAGAATATTCTGCAGGAGGCCGGAATTAGTGTACAATGCGGGCGGCATGTCCGTTGAAAGAATAGAAGAAGTGGACATTCCCGAAATGGTGAAGAAATACGAACTGAGCGGCGGCAGCATCATGAACGTGGTGCATTATGCAGGCTTAAAGGCAGTAGAACGCTGGAGCAACCAGGGCGAGAAAGCCATCATTATGAATACACAGGGACATCAGGAGCAACCGCGACTTCCCATCTATTTATCAGATGTGCTGGATGGCATACGAAGGGAGTTTATCAAGGAGGGAAAGCCGTTCATAGCGTAAAATAAGTCATTAGATCAATAAATACCCAATGACTTATTGACCCAATGACCTCTTCACCCGTGTTCAGGTATCACAATCCCTTTGATCCTCCTGTAAATCTCTGTTGCATACACATCCGTCATGCCCGATAAAAAATCCAATGCGCTCATTACGCGCAGGTATTTGGATGTTGCTTCCTTGTATTCTGTAAATTGGTAGGGGAACAGGTTCAATATCTTTTCGTCTTTATGTGAAGGCTTTTCCCTGACTAGCGCGGGAATGAAGAGTTGTAACAGTTCAGACATTACATTGTATCCTGCAATTTCTATCTGCATTACAATAGAGTGATTGTAAATTTCTTCCCTGGATATTTTCTTCACTGCTTTCAATGCGCCGCTGTTCGCTTCTATGAAATCTACCAGCGCATCGTTGAAGTTGCCGTGTAATATCGCGGAGCGCTGGTCTATGAAAATATCGGCAGCCTGCAGCGTGAGCACGTTAATGACCTTTGCGCGCAGGTAAGCAATGCTTTCATTGGTATCCTCAATCGATTTAAAATGGCCTCGGATCTTGTCGAGGTCTTCCTCGGAACGGTTTACGGACCTGATCACTTCGAGGAATGCTTCGCTGACGCGTTCCGTTGAAATTATTTTCAGGCGGTGCGCGTCTTCCATGTCTATGATCTTATAGCAGATATCGTCCGCCGCTTCAACAAGGTAAACAAAGGGATGGCGTTTAAATACCAATGGCGCTGTGCTCTCGGGTATCATGTTCAGCTCCTGTGCTACTTTTTGCGCTATCTCTTTTTCCGCCTGGAAAAAACCGTACTTGCTTCGATGCTTTTGTATTTTTTTGCGGTCTACAGCGGTTGATTCGCAGGGATATTTCAGCATTGCTCCGATGGTGGTGTAAGTAAGCCCAAGCCCTCCCCTGAAGCGCCCGCGAAATTGGTGCGTTAATACACGCAACGCATTGGCGTTGCCTTCGAAGTTGATGAGGTCCTCCCATTCGCCCGGCAAAAAAAACTGGCTTAAAGGACGGCCATCGATTATTTCATCAGCATTTTCAATGAAATAAGACGAAATGGCTTTTTCACCCGAATGGCCGAATGCTGGGTTGCCCACATCGTGCGCAATGCAGGCAGCGGCGATTACATTGGACAGCTCGTATTTGTAAAATTCATATACGTCCTCGTTGGATTTATATTCTGTTGCAATGGCACGGCCGGCGATTTGTCCCAACGACCGGCCTACGCTGGCCACTTCCAATGAATGCGTAAGCCTGTTGTGCACAAAAGCTACGCCGGGCAGGGGAAATACCTGTGTTTTATTTTGCAGGCGCCTGAAAGCCGAAGAAAAGATAAGCCGGTCAAAGTCGCGCTGGAAGCCCGACCTGGGGCCTTGTGGATTTTTTTCCGTGCCTACCCGTTTGGAGGTATATATCGATTCAAAATTCATCATGCCTTGTTTACAATGCTGCAAAAGAACGAAAAAGTCGCGGGTTGGCTCGACTGCTTTGTTCGCAAAAAAAGGTGTATTATCGTTCCCCCTTACAAAACTTGCTGGTATAATATTCGCATACCCTATTGGCTGTAACACCCACCGTTCCCGCAAATGTGCTACCCACTATGAGTAAGAACAGTATGGACCCCGCGATCCTGCAAATGTTTTCGAACCTGCTGGATGTCACGCATGATATTTTTATCGTTTTCGATATGGATTGGCGGGTGGTGTACGCTAACAGGAAGGCCTGCGATTATTTTTATGAAGGCAATGAGTTGGCGGGAAAAAATTTCGTGGCCGAATTCCCGGTATATAAAGGCACCGAGCTGATAGAACGCCTGGGCCAGGCGTTGAATGGACGCAAGGCAATGGAATTCGAAAGCATTTCGCCCTTTTCAAAAAGATGGATGTATTTCCGCGTGTACCCGCTGGAAAGCAAGCTGGCCGTTTACGCCACTGACATCAACCTGCGCAAGGAGGCGCAGCGTACCATTCAGCAGAACCAGGAAAGGTATTTCAACTTTATATCCCAAAGCACCGAAGGCATCTGGAGGTGTGAGCTGGAAGAGCCAATGCCTATAAGCCTTAGCACGCGTGAACAGCTCGATCATATTTTCAAGTATGCTTACATGGCCGAATGCAACGATGCTATGGCAAAGATGTATGGGTTCAGAGATGCGTATGACCTGATGGGATTGAAGCTGGAAACGCTGATGCCGCAAAATGAAGAAAATCTTGCTTACCTGTCAGCCTTTATTGAATCGGGATACCGGCTGAACGATGCAGAATCGAAAGAGCTGGCCGTAGATGGCAGCGCCAGGTATTTTCTGAACAACCTTACAGGAATTATCGAAAATGGTAATGTAGTACGGGCTTGGGGCACCCAGCGCGACATTACGATGATAAAGGAAGTGGAAGAGAAGCTGCGCGATGCCCAGTCCCAATTAAACCTTGCGCTGTCAGCGGGTTCTGCGGGCACGTTTGTATGGAACATCAAAACAAACGATGCGCAATGGACCAGGGAAGAGGAAGCCCTGTATGGATTGCCCCCAGGCGCTTTTGGCGGCAAGTTCGATGGCTGGTCGGCAACCGTGCATCCTGATGATTTGCCCGGCGCGATGGAAAAGGTCCGGCAATCCATCGATAATAAAACCGAGCTTGACATGGAGTTCCGCATTATCTGGCCTGATAAGAGCATTCGCTGGATTTTGGCCAAGGCCAGGACGTATTACGATGAAAATGGGCAAGCCGAGAAAATGATTGGTGTGAACATTGATGTAACTAACAGGAAAAATGCTGGATAATGTTCCGAAGTTCTATTTGCCTGGTATCAGCCATTGTGCTATTATTTTCCTGCCGCACCGGCACGGGTATTTTTGGAAAGAAAACGCCGCACGAGCAATACGCCGATAAATTGTCCAATGCGGGATTAAAGGAAACTGCGTTGGGACATGCATGGTTCCAGGCGGCCGAACAAAGCCTGAGCAATCCCTTGCAAGTAACGATTCCATATAAAGAGACTGGTTACTTTGCGGCAGACCGGCCTCAGGCGGCCGGTCTGCGATTCCAGGCCAGGCGCGGCGAAAAACTAAACATCACCCTGAGCAAAAAACCCGCAGCGGGATTTGCAGTGTATATGGAGTTGTGGAAAGCAGCGGAAACGGCAGATAAAAAACCAAGGCTCGAGGCAGTGGCCGATACTAACACGCTTGCAATTGAACATGAGGTAGACGATGAAGCCGCTTACATCATCCGCATTCAACCTGAATTATTAAAAGGCGGCGAATATACGCTCAGTATTTCAGCAGGCCCATCACTGGCATATCCTATAAAAGCGCCTGGAAAAAATCATATTCAAAGTTTCTGGGGCGATCCCCGCGATGCCGGTGGGCGCAGCCACGAAGGCATCGATATGTTTGCACCGCGCCGCACGCCGGTAGTGGCGGCGGCAGATGGAAGAGTTACAAGAGTAAATGAAAATAACCTCGGTGGCAAAGTGGTGTGGATGCGGCCTGATAATAAGAACTATGTTTTGTATTATGCCCACCTCGATGAGCAATTGGTAACCGATGGACAGGTGGTAAAAATTGGAGACACGCTTGGATTGATGGGCAACACTGGCAATGCGCGCAGTACCGCGCCGCACCTGCATTTCGGTATTTATGGTCCCGGCGGCGCCGTGGATCCTTTTCCATTTGTAAACCCAACTGTAAGAATACCGGCCAATGTAACAGCGCCCGTATCGAACGTTGGAAAATTTGTGCGTGCCGAAAACAGGCAGGCTAAATTGTATGCAGCGCTCAATGGCCCGTCCATTTCACTAGACCAGCATGTATTGATGCAGGTGGAAGCCGCTACCGCCGACTGGTATAAGATCAGGCTTCCCGATGGAAGGCTTGGCCTTTTAAAAAGCAACCAGGCCGATGCATTGACCGAGATAAGGAAACTAAGTTGGAAGGAAGACAGGGAGGTATTTGACATGCCCGATTCGCTGGCCGCCCGCAAAACAACCATAAAGGGAGGCACTGCCATCAGTGTACTGGCCGCATTTAATGATTACTATTATATCCGCACTCCGGCGGACGTTGTCGGCTGGATAAAAAAATAGTAAGCCGGCCAGGGAGACCTTAACCGGCTTATTTATTAATTGGCTCGCTGCTTGCTATTCTTCTCCGCCTCTTCCGCCGCTGCTTTTGCCACCTTTTGAGCTATTGCCTCTGGAAGAATCAGAACCGCCATTCTTTTTCTTTTTTGCAGCCTGGTATTTTTGCTCGTGCTCCTGCTGGCTCACTTGCTTGCTGTCTTTTTTCTTTTTGTTTGGATTGTCTGCCATAAAAATTGATTTTACAGGAAAGGTGTAAAAAAAATGTGCCATTCACTTAAATTGGGCGCATGAAACACCTCACGCATCTATCGAAGGATAAGAAAATGAAGAAGCTGATCGACGAAGTAGAGCCCTATAAGCTTATGAAGCGAAAAAATATTTGCCTGCGTTTGTGCGCCTCTATCATGAGCCAGCAGCTGTCTACCAAAGTGGCGGATGTAATTTACCAGCGATTTTTAAACCTGTACGATGGAAAAGAGCCCAGTCCCGAACAAATACTGGACACGCCCGCAACCGTGCTGCGCAGCATTGGCCTGTCGAATGCCAAGGTCAGCTATGTGCACAATGTGGCGCGGTTTGCTGTGGAAGAGGGCATGGACGAAGACAAGCTGAACAACATGAGCAACGACGAAGTTGTTGAATACCTTACACGTATTAAGGGAGTGGGAAGGTGGACGGTAGAGATGTTATTGATGTTTACCCTCGGCAGGGAAGACGTGTTTGCGGTAGATGACCTGGGCATACAGCAGAGCATGGTGAAACTGTACCGGTTGAAGTACGAGGATAAAAAGGAATTGCGGCAGGCCATGCTGAAGATCTCAGGTAAATGGGCGCCTTACCGTACCTATGCGTGTATGTATTTATGGAGATGGAAAGATCAGGGGAAGTAATTATTGATTATTAATTATTGATCATTGAATGGTGCATCCGGTAACCAATAACTAATAATCAATAATCAATAATTTATAAAACCAATACGCCTTTGGCGATAAAGATCACATCTTTCTTTGGCGTTTTGATCTTTTCGATCTCTTCTTTGCTTTTGCCGGCGTCTTCGGCGTAGTGGCGGAGTTGTTTAACGGAGGTTTCTTTAACGCTGGCCTCGCCCTCGAGCACTACTTCTTTTCCTTCGATGTTCTTAGGCATGAAGAAGCCATAGTCTTTGAACTTTACCATCATGGGCTCGCCGTTTTCTCTTTCGATCTTCATCCAGCAGCCTTTTTCCTGGCAAACGGAAACCACTTTTCCTTTTACGCGGCCGGCGAATTTGTCCAGCTCTTTTACTTTGGCATCTACTTGTGTTACCGAAATGGCGCCGTCGGCCGTTGTGCCTGCTCCATAGGTAACGCCTTTGGCTGCCGACTGCGGTTCCTGGGCCTGCAGGCAAACGGCGGCAAGCAGCGCGGAGCAAAGGATCAATACTTTTTTCATATTTACCCGGTTTTTTGCAAAGATGCGGCTTCCGGGGCAGGTTTCCAAGACACGGGATGGTCTTAACAGGCCGTTCCCAAACCCTTGCAGGCCGCTCTATCCGGTTATTTATCACGAATTAAACCGCCTGTAAAGTCGGTGGCATGTTGCAACCACTTCTTCATCCGGCATTGCCTCCCCTTAAGCGGTTAAAAAAATTACCACATAAGGGTATTGTCAATGGTCTTGCAACACCCGAACTTTGTTCCTGCAATTCGTTTTTACGTACAAGTTTTTACAAGCAATCGGAAGTTTTCTCAATGCTCCCCGGCCCGTAAGCCGGGGAGCCTCTTTTTCTTCAACTGGCCAAAAACGTTAGTTATTTTTTGCTAACTAAATTAGTGTTGATAATATAATTTCCCTTACATTTGGCAAGTGGTAATTTTAGCCGTTCACAATATTCCTGGGATCTCAAACCCAACACAACCATAAAATTTAAGGTATGTCAAACGCAGACAAATTGAAAGCTTTAAAACTCACGATGGACAAGATTGATAAGGATTTTGGTAAGGGCAGCGTGATGATGATGAATGAAAAAGCGGAGCAGCAGATGGAGATCATCTCCTCCGGTTCCATCGGGCTTGACGTAGCCCTGGGCATAGGAGGCTTTCCGCGTGGCCGCATCATTGAAATATATGGTCCCGAATCGTCCGGTAAAACCACCATCGCCATCCACGTTATTGCCGAAGCCCAGAAAAAGGGCGGCATGTGCGCTATCATCGATGCCGAACACGCGTTTGACAGCAGCTATGCCCAAAAGCTCGGGGTAGACGTGGACAACCTCCTAATCTCCCAACCCGATTACGGTGAGCAGGCCTTGGAAATCGCCGACCGCCTGATACTTTCCGGCGCCCTGGATGTAGTAGTGATCGACTCCGTAGCCGCACTGGTACCTAAAGGCGAATTGGAAGGCGAAATGGGCGATAGCAAAATGGGATTACATGCCCGTCTCATGAGCCAGGCCCTCCGCAAGCTCACCGCTACAATCAGCAAAACCAATACGGTTTGCATTTTCATCAACCAACTGCGCGAAAAGATCGGCGTAATGTTCGGTAACCCCGAAACTACCACCGGCGGCAATGCATTGAAATTCTATGCCTCCGTAAGGTTAGACATCCGCCGCATTGCGCAAATCAAGGATGGTGAAGAAGCCGTGGGCAACCGCGCCAAAGTAAAAGTGGTTAAGAACAAAGTGGCGCCCCCATTCCGCAGCGCGGAGTTCGACATCATCTTCGGCGAAGGCATTTCCAAAGCCGGCGAGATCATCGACATGGGTGTTGACCTGGGCGTAATTACAAAAAGCGGAAGCTGGTACAGCTATAATAGCGACAAGCTCGGACAAGGCAGGGATGCTGTAAAACAACTGATGCTGGATAATCCCGAGCTGGCCGCGGATATCGAAGCCAAGATCAGGGCTAAGATCGCAGAAGTAAGCCAGGGCGGATAATATTGGGTTTTAAGTACAATACGCGGATCGGCGATTAAAAGAATTAATTGCTGGTCCGCGTTGTAGTTTCACAGGGCCAACTGAATCCCCATTATGACCAGTCATCGCAGGCAACGCCTAAAACAATTAATATTGTATTGGATATAGCGGATAGATAACCCATGCGGCAGTTTATCATTATAACAATACTTTTCCTGCTAAGCACCCAGGCGGTTGCTTACAATCCTTCCTGGACCAGGACCGACAAAAAACTCATAACTGCGCTCATCGGTCTTAATAAATACAACCCCAAAGAGATTGCGCAATTCTTTATCGACAGGAAAGGTAATAAGAATGACCTTGAACAAGAGAACCTGGGTTTCGGTTGGTCAATGCGTACGTATAGGATCGGCGGAGGATACATTTCAATTCATGCCACCTTCTTTTATTATAAGGACAGTTTGGTAAGCTATTCGCTGATGCCCCAAATGCCCGATAAAAAGGGACTGGTAAAACGGTACAAAAAATGGTATGGTAATTACTTCCAATATTCAAATGGAGAAATCCTGCCTTTCGAGTTTAATAAGGCAGCCACTCTGCAACCTTTAAAAGAATACAAGGGAAGTTGGCCGGCGACAAGCGATAAAATTCTTCACTACATGTCGCCCAATTCAGGCACCATGTACGGTTATTCGGGCGGCGGTATAATTATGCAGAACAGGAAAACCTTCCTGGAAATCAAAGACAGTTTGACAAATGAACAGGTGATTTTATTAATGTATTCGATAAATCCCGCAAGCAGGCTGACTGCAATTGAATATTACTTAAAAAACAACGCCAGGTTTGCCAGAAAAGAATTTATCGACAAATGGATAGAGGAGAATTTTATTGAGCTTCCTGAAATAGATACAATGTATGGTTGTTTCAGGCAAACAGTTGAGACCAGGAGCTTGTTTTATCCATACTTGTTATCAGGCCCCAGGTATTGAACGCACTACCAAATCATCCCAAACCTCCTGACATGAATTACGATGAAAGGCAAACCATGGAGCATGAGCTCATTAACCGCAAGCTCACCTGGTTATTGACCTCGCAGAGCATTCTCTTTGCTGCTGTTGCATTTGCAATGGAAAAAATTGCGCATGCAGATACCAGGATAATATTTGTGCTGGTTGTTTCTTACCTGGGGGTGTCAATATCGACGCTGATCTTTATCGGCGTTTTAATGTGTATTTGCGCAAAGTATCTGTCTTACAGGGATGAGCGACGCAAATGGAAGCAGACGAAGAACAACGATACAAGCGTACGATGGGGCGTGAGAACCCCAATTACCGTGGTCGGGCTTATTCCGGATATCTTCATGCCGGTTGCCTTTATGATGGCCTGGACATTGTTGATCGATTATTTTAATTGAAGAAAAATTGGATAGGAATAATAAACTCTCTCCACGCCTCGCCGAAATTGTAAATGCACTTCCCCTGCGCAAAGGTATTCGTGTGTTGGAAATAGGATGCGGTCCTGGCGTTGCTGCCCGCGAAATAGCAAAGCGTATTGGCAGCGGGCATATTTTAGCGATAGACCGTTCTGCAAAAGCCATAGCGCAGGCTATAAAAGGTTCACAGGAAGAAATTGCCTCAGGTGGTCTGCAGTTCCGGCAGGCGGCGATTGAGAAATTTGAGCTGGAAGAAGGTGAACAACCTTATGATATCGCATTTGCCGTTCGCGTAGGTGCTTTGGATGGCCGGCATCCTGAGAAAGGACAGCTTGCATTGCCCAGGATAAAAAAGGCTTTGAAAAAGAATGGTAAGCTGTTTATCGATGGAGGAAATCCATTAAAGGAAATTCCGCTGGACCGATACAAGAACCAAACACGGAAGACTGCAAAGTAAATTGGATCAGCCGAATTAAATCCTGCTGGCGATCGGTTACACCAGTTTGATTAATCTACCGCAGCATTCATGAGGCCAATGCCGAAGATCAGCAATACAATGTTTGTCCTTAAAATAGTTGCGGGCCTGCTGCTATTTGCAATATCCATTATCGGGATTGCCTTCTTCCGGCGATATACCGGAACAATAATTCCATATCCTAAGGTGTGGTTGTTCGTTTCAATAGCCATAGGTATAATCGGCGGGTACATTACCTACATCACCTTGCGGCGGGCTGATGACGAGCTTGAGCAAAGCATCACCTTAACACTGAATAACCTGAAAGCACGCGCCGAGAAAATCAAGCTTGAATTTGATAACTGCGATTTTAAGGATGGTTCATTTACTAAAGAAGTAGAGGAAAGCTATCCCGGGTTGATCATCGCCTCGGCCCTGGTAGGCAGCAGCGCGGGAGCTTACCTGACGCCTGTAAGCAAAAAGAATATTATTCAATCCTTCCTGATATATACAAACGATAATAATGGCAGTACTGAAAAATTTGTAAGCCAGGCCTTCCCATTTGATAAGACAGCGCTTAAATATTACGTAATGACCGATGCCCTGACCCTGTACGTACATCGTACCGATAGACAACAATATTTTTTTGAGCTGAAAGGCAAAGCGTAGCGATGCCGGTTGCGGCGCTACCTGTAATTTTGGAGATCAACAATACATCATGCGAAAATTAATCCTGGAAGAATGGGTATCGCTTGACGGTTATGTAAGCGATAAAAACGGCCGGTTGGATTTTTTTACCCGCTTGACGCCTGAAGAAAATACATATTCGGACGCCGACCAATTAAGGTTCCTGGAAACAGTGGATACCATATTGCTCGGAAGGAAGACCTATGAACTATTTGTTGATTTTTGGCCAACCGCCACCATTGACAAAGAAGTAATTGCCGACAGGCTAAATGAAACGAAAAAGATTGTCTTCTCCGGTACGTTGAAGAAGGCCCCCTGGGGCCGATGGCCGGAAGCTGAAGTAATAAGCGGTAGCGCGGCAGATGCAATCCGAAACCTCAAATCTATGCCCGGCAAGAATATGGTAATGTGGGGCAGTATTTCATTAGCCCAATCGCTGATGAAGGAAAATCTCATCGATGAGTATCATATCCAGCTTTGTCCCACACTTACGGGAGGAGGCAGAAGCCTGTTTACACACGACATAAATTACAGCGAGTTGAAACTCACAGAGGTCAGGCAGTATAATACCGGAACTGTTTTCTTAAGCTATCAGCCGGCCTGACAGCCAATGCAACGTTTATTTCTTCCCGTTTGTCAAACCGGTAAAATATATTACCATGAGGCGTTTCAAATACTTCGTAGCAGCACTCGCCACCTGCAGCATACTTGCCATATCCTGCTCAAAGCAACATCATTCAGGAGATCTGGAAGGAACTTGGGAATGGGTGCACACCGCAGGTGGGATTGTATTCCAGGTGCATACTCCTGCATCCACCGGTAAAAAAATCGACCTGAAATTTGAAGGCGATAAATATTACTTCTATACCAACGGCGCCATTACCTCGCAGGGCACTTTTACTTTACGGACCGGCAACTGCATTCATGATCACGAAGACAAACCGATCATAGACTTCTCCGATCCCATGATCGGCGATTTGATGATCGAGGACCCCATTACCGACCACCTATCGCTTTCCGACAACGCCCACGACGGTACCGCAAGCCTGTACAAGAGAAAATAGCAACTGATCACTGCCCAGCAGTCGCGAATAAATCACCCTTATTCCAGGTAGGCCTTGCCGTTGTTTGCGCAATGGAATAACTGATCAGGAAATTCAATTGCACATAGGTTTTGGCGGCGGTGAAATTAAAAATGCCGTTCATGCCGTCGGCGGACTGGTGATAATATTTGGTCCTCCATTGCCGTACGAACGATACCAGGTCAAAGCCAGGCACATTGCTTTTGTTGCCGTATTTAATATGCAGCGCCGGGATGCCGCTTAATACAAAACTGTATTGATCGCTGCGCACAAAACGGTTCTCATTCGGCTCGGGGTCTTTTTCTACGTCCAGTCCTAAATGGCCCGCGGCAAATTTTACATGGTCCATAATGCTGGAATGTTCCGCCCCCAAGGGCACTACCGAAAGCAGTGGAGCGATCACTGTAGGCATGTCGGTGTTTACATTGGCAACAATCGATCCTTTGGGAACGGTGGGGTTAGCCGCAAAGTACGAGGAGCCAAGCAATCCCATTTCTTCGGCGGTCACCATAAGAATCAGTATCGAGCGCTTTGGCCGTGCCCCTGAAGAAACATACACTCTTGAAATTTCCAGCAGCGAAGCCACGCCCGATGCATTGTCGTGCGCGCCATTGTATATGGAATCTCCATTAACTACCCTGCCAATGCCTAAATGGTCTAAATGCGCCGAATGCACTACGTATTCGTTCTTCAATTGCTTGTCCGATCCCGGTATCAATCCTACTACATTATAACTTTCAAAATCAGTGTGGCTTGTCCGGTAACCCGCCGAGAAAGTAACAGGCAACTCAAAAGACGAAGGCTTCCTGCTCCTGATATCGCCCAGCACCTGCGAAACAGTTTTGCCCGAGTTCATGAACAAACGCGCCAGCAAATGCCTGGTGCCGTTCAATGCAATGGCAATTTCGCCTGAAAAGCCACGGGTGTACGCAAGTGTTTTATCGGGATTCAGTGCCACATTGGTTTGCAGGGTGGGATTTGGATTGTTGCTGCCGCCTGCCGCCGGGTTGATATGAATAACGCCTACCGCTCCTTTTGAACGCGCCGTGTTCAATTTATTGCCGAGATTGGAAAGATGCGCGGTAATGGTAGAATGAAACCCTTCGGGCGCACCGGTGATCAATACCACGATCTTGCCTTTTACATCCACTCCCGCGTAGTCGGAATATACCCCGGGCACCTCGATGCCGTGGCCTACAAATACAATCGGGCCTTGGGCCGACGTAGCGGTTTTCATAGGATGTGCAATCGGCGAGAAATCGCGGAGGAATGCCAATGAATCTACGTTTCCATTTTTATCTTTCAACAGCGCATAGGCGGAAGCGTTATTTACTACCGAGCGCCGCAATACTAACTTTTGGGTAAAGCCGCCCGCATCGCCGCCCGGCTGCACGCCGATCTTCTTGAACTGGTCAACTACATAGTCAACCGCTGTCTGGTATCCCTCTGTACCGGGCAACCGGCCTTTCAGCCTGTCATCGGCCAGGTATGCAATGTGCGAACGGATGGTATTGGTATCGATGCGGTTCATAGCCGCCTGAACATTTTTGGGGACAGTAATTTTTTGCGCGGATGCCTGTTGCAAGGCCATGCAACCAATAAAGAGGAGATATTTTCTCATAGCTGGAAGGTACAAAAAAACAAGGTCCATCTAAGGTTTGATGAAAAACTACCTGTATCTTAAAACCCGATCCCCAACACATAAAATAATGAAAGCTTTTATCTTTTTATTGATCTTTTCCACGATGGCAGCCGGCACTACCGCCCAAGTCATTACTTATGATGATTTCCGGTCGGTGATACCACTTGTGCAGAAAGAAGATTATAAAGGAGCATTTGAAAAAACAAGCCAGCTCCTCAGTTCCACACAAAATGATTCATCGGACTTCCGCGGCATCGTTACCTACATGAATATCTTTTCAGCGGCCGGCATGGTATCGCTGCAGCAGATGACCCACGATGAATTTGCGAAGAACGCCGCTAAATATATCGGACAATGGATAGTCATGTCCGCACATCCCTGCATTGACAGCTCGGAAAGGGCTTTTAATTCCTTGAAATTCGTAACCCGCGAAGGGCGGCTGTGGGGCATGACCACTACGTCTAACAACGACAAAACCGCCATCCTTTGTTTTGAATACTTCGACTATACAGATGAGATCAATCCCAGCGAATTCATCGGTAAAACAGTGCGTTGCGGCGGCGTTCTGAAATCCGTTGAAACAAATCCGAACAAGTCCACAATCTGGATATCGCGGCTGTATATTGCCAATGCTTTTGCAAGAGCGGCCAGATAAAATAATTCGACCGTTACCTTTACAAAAATCTCCGGATGGACGATCTTCTAGCAGCCCGGTTACAAATGGCCATCTCGCTCGGGTTCCACATTGTTTTTGCATGCATAGGCATGACAATGCCCATCTTAATGGCCTTCAGCGAATGGAAATGGCTGCGCACCAAAAAACAGGAATACCTTGACGTTGCCAAAGCATGGTCAAAAGGAGTCGCGATATTTTTTGCGGTAGGCGCGGTATCGGGTACTGTATTATCTTTTGAATTAGGATTGCTTTTCCCCGGTTTCATGAAACACGCGGGCCCCATCATCGGCATGCCGTTCTCGTGGGAAGGCACTGCTTTTTTTGTGGAAGCCATTGCACTCGGCATTTTTTTATATGGATGGAACCGCCTGAACAAATGGGTGCATTGGGCCTCGGGTATTGTCGTGGGTGTTTCAGGAGTGCTTTCCGGCATCTTCGTGGTATCTGCCAATGCTTGGATGAACAGTCCCGCGGGCTTTACCTGGCAAAATGGAAAAGCTATCAATATCGATCCTGTCGCCGCCATGTTCAACGATGCCTGGTTGTCGCAGGCATTGCACATGACGCTGGCCGCATTTATCGCCACCGCTTTTGCAGTGGCCGGCGTTCATGCGTTCCTGTTATTAAAGAACAGGAAGAACCTTTTCCATCGCACCGCCATCAAACTGGCACTGTCATTTGGGGCAGTGACCGCATTGCTGCAACCCTTTAGCGGCGATTTTTCAGCCAAGGACATTGCCAGGCGGCAACCTGCCAAGCTGGCCGCGGCAGAAGCCCTGTATAAAACCAGCAAGCCCGCCGACCTGGTAATAGGCGGCATTCCCAACGATAAAACAGAAAGGGTCGATTATGCATTGCACATTCCCGGCTTCTTAAGTTTCCTGGCGCACGGTGATTTCAATGCAGAAGTAACAGGGCTGGATAAGTTTCCCAAAGATGAGCGTCCGCCTGTATTGATAACACACATCGCATTCCAGGTAATGGTAGGTTGCGGAGGATTATTGGCGCTGGCGGGAATAATGTTCATTGTATTCAGCATACGCTGGCGGCGTATATTGTCTAAACGATGGTGGCTGATATTTGTATCGCTGCTTACACCACTCGGCTTTTTAGCAGTGGAGGCAGGATGGACGGTTACCGAAGTGGGCCGCCAGCCCTGGATCATTTATGGAGTAATGAAAACAAAAGATGCGGTATCTCCCATGCCGGGGCTGCAATATTCATTGTATATCATTTCGGCAGTATACCTGTTGCTTACCGTGATATTGATCTGGCAAATGAAGCGGCAGATCGCTACCGTTACAACATTATACCCCTCGGCAACTGAAACACAATAAGCATGCTTTCAGTCATCATTATCATATTGGCTATCTCATTTGTGCTGTATGCACTGCTGGGAGGCGCTGACTTTGGCGCTGGCATTGTTGAAACCTTCGCGGGAAGAAGAGGGGAAAAAACAATTTCAAAAGCCATCGCCCCTGTATGGGAGGCCAACCATGTATGGCTTATCCTGGCCATCGTTATCTTGTTCACCGGCTTTCCGCGTGTATACGCCGCCATCAGCACCGCGTTGCATATTCCTTTAATGATCGTGTTAATAGGCATCGTGCTGCGCGGCTCATCGTTTACCTTCCGGCATTACGACGTTACCCGCGATGAAACGCATAAATACTTTACCATTTTTTTCCAGGTCTCCAGCTTTATTACGCCTTTCTTCTTAGGGGTAACCCTTGGCGCCATGATACGTGGCAACATCAGCCTGGATGCATCGGCCAGTTTTTACGAACAGTTCATCCGCCCATGGCTCAACGGTTTCTGTTTTACCATGGGATTGTTCACCACTTCTTTGTTCGCTTACATTGCCGCGGTGTTTTTGGTGGGTGAAACGATCGAGCAAAAAAAATATGCAAGGCTATCGCGGCTGTTCCTGTTTACCACTATTATTAGTGGCATGCTCGTATTTGTGGTTGCGGCGTTGCAGGGCCACCACCTGTTGAACGCATTCTTTCGGTCACCCATAAGCGTTGTTGCCCTTAGCATCGTAGTGTTGCTGATACCATTGGTCCTGCGGCTGCTTAATCAGCCGGTAATTGTGGTGTTGCGAGCTGTGGTGGGGTTACAGGTTACACTGATCATGCTCGGCTGGTTTGCCATCCAGTTCCCCGTGCTGGTTCAGGAGAGAAATGGCAACCATCTTACCTTTTACAATACCCAGGCGCCTCCCGCCACGCAGTACCAATTGCTGGTTGCCTTGTTTGTGGGGCTACTGCTGGTGCTGCCTGCCTTTTATTTCCTGTTCAAGGTGTTTAAGAAGCCGAAGGATTCGTAGAGGTTGCTTGAGCTGCTGATCGGGGTATAAATGCAAAGCCTAACCGATGAATAAATGGAACTGTGTAGAAGCAGCAGCAGGTGCTAAAAATAAAAAAGGGGTCTGAATAGAAATTCAACCCCGTTTTTAAAATCCAATATCCTATGAAAAACCGAGGTAAAGATATAGTTTAGATTTTGAATCAACAATACTTATCCTACTAAATTTTATTAACAACGCAAGGCTTCAATTTTTCAGGAACTTATCAAACTGCTGTCTGCCAGTGCTTTTGTCCGTTATCCTGAGTATATATACGCCTTTTTCCAAAAATGAGACATCCACTACCTGGGGGCCATTGGCCAGGCTCTTAGCTATCCGTTGCTTTCCGAAGCCGTCGGTGATCAGTAAATCGATAGCGCATTCAGACCGTACGATCAGCAGCTTATCGGCGGGGTTAGGATAAAACCTGAACGATGTGCTGCCAGGCATTATCACCGTAACAGCATCTGAATAGGTTTCATTGCCGCTTTTGGCGGTGCATCGTATGCGGTAGTATACCTGTCCGCGTGTTGGGAACTCATCGGCAAACGAATATTTATACAATCCTTCGGCCGCTTTCAATATGCCAATGGCTTCATATATCTTTCCTTCCACGCTGCGCTCAATAGTAAAATATTCGGTGCTGTCCGCCCGGACCTGCCACTGAATATTGATCTTCTTATTATCGTGCACCTGGGTTTGAAAGGAAATAAAAAGCGGTGAAGCAGGTGATGTAAATGTATCAACCGTTACAACTGCATCGTACTGTCCGAGTACAATGAGGGGTGAAATAAGCAGTGCCAGGCAAAATTGCCAGAGCTGATGTTTCATTATAAGCACTTGGGTTAGTAGAAAATTGCTTCATTCACAAAATGTATGCCTGAAAATGAACGTAATGCGTGAAACACTTAGTATCGTTGCTACGTTAAGGAAGTCATAAAGCGTTTTAATCTTTCTTCAAAGGAGTGCTTCACACGATATCCAACTTCAAACGTGCAGCGTAAATTTGCAGTCCATGTCATTCAAAATCCATTTACCATATCAACCGTCCGGCGACCAACCCGAGGCCATACGCCAACTTACCGACGGCATTCTGCAGGGAGATAAATACCAAACCCTGCTCGGTGTAACGGGTTCAGGTAAGACCTTTACCATTGCCAATGTTATCCAAAACGTACAAAGGCCCACCCTGGTGCTTACACACAACAAGACCCTGGTTGCCCAGCTGTACGGCGAGTTCAGGCAATTCTTCCCTGACAATGCGGTGGGTTATTTCGTGAGCTATTACGATTACTACCAGCCCGAGGCATATATGCCCGTAAGCGATACCTATATCGAAAAAGACCTTTCTATTAATGAAGAGCTCGATAAGCTAAGGCTGCAGGCAACGGCCCAGCTACTTACCGGCCGCCGCGATATTATAGTGGTAGCCTCGGTGAGCTGTATTTATGGTATTGGTAACCCCAAAGAGTTCGAGAAAGGGGTCATCCGTATCACCCGCGGGCAGACCATCGCGCGGCAATCGTTCCTGCACTCACTGGTAAACTCCTTGTATAACCGAAGTACCATTGATTTCAACCGCGGGCAGTTCCGCGTAAAGGGCGATACCGTGGATATTAACCTGCCTTATGCCGACTACGCCTACCGGGTAACTTTCTTTGGCGATGAAATTGAAGAGATCGAAAGCCTGGACCTGCAATCGGGCAAGCGCATCGGCAAGGTGGACCATGCGGCCATCTTCCCCGCCAATTTATACCTGGCGCCGCGGGACATGATGCAGCAAATACTCTACGAGATACAGGATGAGCTGGGCGCACAAACCGATTACTTTAAATCAACCGGCAAATTCATAGAAGCCCAGCGGCTAAGCGAACGCGTGAATTACGACCTGGAAATGATCCGCGAGCTGGGTTATTGCAATGGAGTAGAAAACTATTCGCGGTTCTTCGACAGGCGTACGCCGGGCACCCGGCCGTTTTGCCTGCTGGATTATTTTCCAAAAGATTTTTTATGTGTGATAGATGAAAGTCACCAGACCATTCCCCAGGTAAGCGGCATGTACGGCGGCGACCGCAGCCGCAAACTGATATTGGTGGAGTATGGTTTCCGGCTTCCATCTGCCCTCGATAACCGGCCATTGAACTTCCATGAATTCGAGTCAATGCTCAACCAGGTGGTATTTGTATCGGCCACCCCCGGCGATTATGAGCTGGAAAAAACCGAGGGCGTGGTAGTGGAACAGGTGGTGCGTCCTACCGGCTTGCTGGACCCACCGATCGAGATCCGTCCATCGGTTAACCAGATAGACGACCTGCTGAACGAAATAGACAAACGCGTCAAGAAGGGCGACCGCATACTGGTGACCACCCTTACCAAACGCATGGCCGAAGAGCTGGACAGGTACCTGCACCGCATCAATATAAAATCCAAATACATCCATAGCGAAGTAGATACGCTGGAGCGGGTGGAGATACTAAGGCAGCTCAGGCTGGGCGAGATAGATGTGCTGGTAGGCGTAAACCTGTTAAGGGAGGGGCTGGACCTGCCCGAGGTTTCGCTGGTGGCCATACTGGATGCCGATAAGGAAGGTTTCCTGCGCAATGAGCGATCGCTAACCCAAACTGCTGGCCGTGCAGCCCGCAATGTGGACGGCCTGGTAATATTTTATGCCGATTCCATGACGGAAAGCATGCAAAGAACCATCGATGAAACCAACCGCCGCCGCGAAAAGCAGGTAGCCTACAATACGGAGCATGGTATTATTCCGCGCACGATTATAAAATCGAAGGAGCAGGTATTTGCGCAAACCTCTGTACTGGATATCAGGGGATACGATCCCGCATCGCCTTATGCCAACGAAAACGATACGCTCGTTAGCGTCGCGGCCGAAGAACAGGTAACCTATGCCACCATTCCCCAGCTGGAGAAGGCTATTGCTGCTACGAAGAAACAAATGGAAAAAGCGGCCCGTGACCTCGACTTCATGGAAGCGGCGCGCCTGCGCGATGAAATGTTTGCACTGCAGAAACAAGTAACGGAAATGAAGAAGTAGGATGGGGTACGATAATTGAAGTTTATACCCCCATGGAACAAGCAAAACCCCGCCCAACCGGGATGCGGCGATACCTGAGGTTATTGGCTAAGATTGCAGTGGCCTGCATACTGTTGGTTTTTTTGACCTGGACAGGCATCTACATATACTTTCGCTTAAACAAAGAACGGCTGCTGCAAAAAGTTTCAGAAACCGTCAGCTCCAGGCTAAGCGGCGAGGCCACGATTAAAGACATCGGCCTTAACTTCCTGGTGAATTTTCCCTACATCACGCTAAGGCTGGAAGAGGTAACGCTCCGAGATTCCATGTACAAAGTGCACCAGCACCACCTGCTGAAGGCAAAAAAATTTTTCATCAGCTCCACCACCTTTCAATTACTAAAGGGAAAGATAGAGCCTTCCAAGATCGTGATAGAGGATGCGCAGATCTTCTTATTTACAGATGCCAATGGCTACACCAACAGTTATATCACTTCTCCGCCTGCAAAGGATGGCGAGACCAAAAAACTATCTTATCGTTCATTACCGGACAAGATAGTATTGAAGGACGTGCGCATTGTATTGTACAATCTTCTCAAAAGCAAATACCATGATCTCTTTGTGCGCAGGCTGCGCTGCGGCATCAATGTCTCAGACGGTTTCATCAATTTTAAAACCGATGTGGACATTGGCGTGAACAGCCTGGCCTTTAACATAGGCAAGGGGAGCTTTGCAAAAAATAAGGCGATAAGGGGCGATTTCAGGATGCGGTTCGATACACTGCAGCGGGAGCTTTCCATCGACAAGGCAAGGCTAAAGATCGGGGGAAGTCCTTTTACCGTTACGGCCAATTTTCGTTTCGACAGTACGCGGAACTTCAAATTACAGCTGAACACCGCACGCATTTCCTTCAGGCAGGCAGCAAGCCTGCTATCCAATAAACTTGCACGCAGGCTGGATTCGCTGGATTTTAAAAAGCCCATCGACCTGCAGGCAAACATCACGGGCAGAACAGCGTATAAGGATACGCCGTATGTAAACGTGCGCATGGTAGTCAAGGACAATTATGTTACCACGCCGCAAGGGAACCTTGAACAGTGTTCTTTCACCGGTTCATATTCAAACCATGTTAGCGAAATTGTTTCACGTAATGATGAGAATTCCATTATACATATCAGCAAGCTGCAGGCGCAATGGGAGGGAGTGCCCATAGCCAGCGAAAACATTCAGATCACCAACCTCCTGCATCCCGTAGTTACCTGCGATATTCAAAGCAATACCGATCTTTCAAAGCTGGATGAGCTCATCGGCAGTGAATCCTTTCGTTTCGTCAAGGGCGAGGCGCGTACCAAATTGTATTACCATGGCCCCATTGGAGATAGCACCAGCGCATCACCTTATATCTCCGGCAGCTTCAGCTTCAACAATGCAGAAATAGAATACCTGCCGCGCAGCATTAAACTCTCCGACATCAATGGCGATATAATATTCGATAGCTCGGACATACGGTTGAAGGATATTAAAGGAAAGGTGCAGCAAAGCCCTGTTACCATCAATGCCGAGATCAGGAATTTTTTTGCATTGATGGATATCGATCCCGGTAAGCTCGAGTTGAACTCCTCTATCTACATGCCCCTGTTGGACGTACAACAGTTCAAGACCTTGCTTGGGCAGCGTAATAAAAGCGCTTCGCGAAAGGGCGGGGCCAGGCTGGTAAAGCTTTCGCGTTCCATCGACCGGTTTATGGACGTATGTAATATGAACACCAGCCTGCAGGCTGATAAAGTGCAATACAAACGCTTTACCGCAACCGATGTAAAAGCCAACGTTTACCTGGCCAGCAATACCTGGCGGTTCAACAAAGTGTCCCTGAAACACGCGGACGGCTTGCTGGACCTGGATGGCGAACTGGAGACCATGCCGCAGAACAATCACCGCTTCAATATGAACGCGCAGTTGCAGCGCATCAATATTTCACGTCTGTTCCAGGCCTTTAATGATTTTGGATTGCAGGATGTAAGCGCCGAAAACATCAGGGGCTTGCTCACCACCAGCATCAATTTGTCGGGAATGCTGGATGCCGATGCCACACCCATTCCATCGTCGTTGCAGGGCGTCATTGACCTTTCGCTGCTAAAGGGCGAGCTCATTAATTTTGAACCGCTCCAGAAAATGTCATTGTTCCTGCTGAAAAAAAGGGATTTTTCCAACCTTGAGTTCGCGGAACTGAAAAACCGCATCCAGGTACAGGGCCAGTCAATTATTATCAATCGCATGGAGGTACAGTCTACTGCCCTCAGCATGTACGTGGAAGGCTTATACGACCTGCGCGGCGACTCAACCGACCTGGTAATACAGGTGCCATTGAGCAACCTTAAAAAGCGTAAGCCCGACTATGTGCCGGAAAACAAGGGATTGGACGCAAAAACGGGCATGAGCGTGTATGTAAGGGCCAGGAGCGACAAAGGGGATGATATAGATTTTTCGGTGGGACTGTTCCGGAAAAAATCGGTGCTGGAGAAAAGGAAATCTTCCAAAAATGGAAAGCCTTAGTAAATGCCGGGGGTGCTGCCGGAAGTGTACTGAGGCCTGTCCGCAAATTTTCTAAGGAATACTACTTATTATACGTATTTGAAAATAATTAGGCAAGGCAGGCGTTATAGGGCAAATCCCATATCAGATGAAAAGACGCCATAAAAGACTGCTGATGAACGTACTTGCTTTTACCGCTCTTGGAATTGCTATTTATTTGACCCTTTTCCATAAGGAAAAGCCGTTTGGCCCAAACCAAACCCTGAATGCTAACGCTTCCTCCAGGTAAATTATAAAGCCAATCGGCTTCCTTTGAGAGCCTCGCAAAAGCTGCAACCGTAACAATCCGTTTGCAGCTTTTTGTTTCTGGGCATCCGAAGATGCCGCATGGTTTCGCATGTGGCAAAATCTTAAAAATTATCCCCTTCGTGCTCCCGGCTTTAGGAAACCTTAACTTAGCGGCATGAGCCAAAAGTTATTTCTGCTGGACGCCCTGGCACTGGTTTTCCGGGCTTATTATGCTTTAATTCGAAACCCCCGTATTACCAGCAAGGGCCGTAATACCAATGCCCAATTCGGGTTTACCACCACCCTGGTCGACCTCATCAACAACCAAAAGCCTACCCACATGGCGGTATGCTTCGATACCATGGCGCCCACCGAACGCCACAGCGATTTTACCGACTATAAGGCCAACCGGCAGGAAGCCCCCGAAGATCTGATGAGCGCATTGCCCGACATCAAGCGCATTATCGCGGGCTTCAACATTCCCGTGGTGGAATTGGACGGTTATGAAGCAGATGACGTCATCGGCACGCTTTCCAAACAAGCGGCCGCCGCCGGCTACGAAGTGTACATGGTTACGCCTGATAAAGACTATGGCCAATTGGTAGGTGAGCGCATTAAAATATATAAGCCACCTTACCAGGGCAGTGTTCCGGAAATACTTGGCCCCAAGGAAGTATGCGCCAAATGGAACATCAGCGATGTATCTCAGGTAATAGACATTTTGGGTTTAATGGGCGATTCAGTAGATAATATTCCCGGCATACCCGGCGTGGGCGAGAAAACCGCGTCGAAGCTGCTGTCGGAATACGTGACGCTGGAAAGCGTGCTGGAAAATGCGGACAGGATCAAAGGCGCATTGGGCGAAAAGATCAAAGCGGGCCGTGAATCGGCCATCATCAGTAAAAAGCTGGCGACCATCATCACACACGTGCCGGTTACCTTCCATGAAGAAAATTTCAGGTTGAAGGAGTGGAACAAGGATGCGTTGCGCGAAGTATTCGCCGAGCTGGAATTCAAGACCCTGGGCAAACGCATATTGGGCGATGAATTCAACGCATTCGAAGACACGCGCAAGAAACCCTCCAATGGCAACGGCGTGCAGCAAGACTTGTTCAGCAGCGCCGCGGATTGCACCGTTCCGCCTGAAAAATTGCAACCGCAACCCGAAGACATTACGCCGGGACTGATTGCGGAATATAATATAAACAACACGTCGCACAATTATGTGGTGGTGCAAACGGACGAGGCCATACAGGACCTTATCTCCATGCTGCAACAGCAAAAAGAAATAAGCTTTGATACCGAGACTACCTGCCTCGACGCCAACGACGCTGAGCTGGTAGGTCTTAGCTTTTGCGCCGCACCGCACCAGGCATATTATATTCCTTGTCCCCCGGACGCGGACAGAACACAACAGATACTGCTGCAATTCAAGCCCCTGTTCGATAACCCATCCATTACCTGGGTAGGGCAAAACATCAAGTATGATCTGTTGGTGCTGAAATGGTACAACGTTGAGCTTGCGGGGCCGGTATTCGATACCATGCTGGCGCATTACGTGATAGAGCCCGATGGCAAGCGCAGCATGGACCTTTTAAGCGCGCAGTTTTTAAAATATGAGCCGATACATATAGAGGAATTGATCGGCAAGAAAGGAAAGACACAGGGCAACATGCGCGACGTGGAGATAGATAAAATAAAAGAATACGCCGCCGAAGACGCAGACATCACGCTTCAATTGAAAGCCGCTTTTACACCCCTGCTCGGCAAACGCCAGGTAGAAAGGGTGTTCAACGAAGTGGAAAATCCATTGGTAAAAGTGCTGATGGATATGGAGTACGAAGGCATTAAGGTAGATGTTGAGTTCTTAAATACCTATTCAAAGGAATTGGACCGCGAGGCAAGGCTAAGCGAAGAAAGCGTGTACCAGCAGGCAGGCGTTCGCTTTAACCTGGCATCGCCCCGGCAGTTAGGCGAGGTATTGTTTGAAAAATTGCAGCTCGATCCCAAGGCACGCAAGACCAAGACAGGCCAGTATGCCACAGGCGAAGACGTGTTGATGAAGCTGGCCGTGCATAATAAGATCGCCGACGACATTCTTGCGTACCGGCAGTTGACCAAACTGAAATCCACTTACGTGGACGCGCTACCGCAGATGATCAACCGAAGAACGGGCCGTGTGCATACGTGTTTTGGACAGGCTGTTGCCGTTACCGGAAGGCTGCAAAGCAACAATCCCAACCTGCAAAACATACCGGTGCGTACAGAGAGAGGCCGCGAGATCCGCAAGGCTTTCGTTCCGCGCGATTCGAAACACGTGCTGGTGAGCGCCGATTATTCGCAGATAGAATTGCGCATTGTGGCCGCTATCAGCGGAGACCCGGCAATGTGCGAAGCATTTAAGCTGAACAAAGACATTCATACCGCCACCGCCGCTAAAGTGTACAATGTAGATGAATCCGAAGTAACCAAGGAGCAGCGCTACAAGGCCAAGAGCGTGAACTTCGGGATTATTTATGGGCAGGGGGCATTTGGTTTGGCCGACAATCTCGGCATTAGCAGGACCGAAGCAAAGCAGATCATCGACAACTACAAAAAGCAATTCGCCAACATCCAGAAATACATGGACGATACCATCAATTTCGCGCGGGAATACGGTTTTGTGCAAACGCTGATGGGCCGTAAGCGTTGGTTGAAGGACATTAACAGCGCCAACTTTACCGTGCGCGGCTTTGCAGAGCGCAACGCCATCAACTCGCCCATACAAGGCACCGCGGCGGACATGATCAAGCTGGCCATGGTGAAAGTGCACCAGGAATTTAAAAAGCACAAGTTCAGGTCGAAAATGGTGCTGCAGGTGCATGACGAGTTGGTGTTTGATGCCGTCCGCGAAGAGTTGGAAGACATAAAGCCGGTGATCATCGAGGCCATGCAATCGGCGATGCCCTTGCCTAATGGTGTGCCCGTAGTAGCAGGCGTGGGTGCTGGTGAAAATTGGCTGGAGGCGCATTAAATGTCTCTTATCTATTGTTACGATGCCTACTGCGGCTGGTGTTACGGCTTCAGCACTGTCATCAGGCGCATAGCCGAAGAATATGCTGACCGCCTGCCGGCGGAAGTATTGTCCGGCGGAATGATATTGCCCGAAGAACCGCGGCACATTTCGGTAATGGCTGATTACATTCAAAAAGCATATAAAACCGTTGAAGAATACAGCGGCAATAAGTTTGGCGAAGATTACCTCTGGCATGTATTCAATCCCGATAAAAGCGATTGGTTCCCGCACTCAGAAAAGCCGGCCATCGCCCTGTGCGTGTTCAAGGAATATCATCCCGGTAAGCAAGTTCAGTTCGCGGCCGACCTTCAATCTGCCCTTCACTTCGAGGGCCGCGACCTTACCGACAACGAGGCCTATCGCCATTTGCTACACAAATACGATATCCTTCCTGACGAATTCTATTCCAGGCTTGGCAGCTCTGAGTACAAGGACAAGGCCTATTATGAATTTGCATTGGTGAAACAACTGCAGGTCACTGGTTTTCCTACTGTACTGCTGCAAAGCTCTGAAACCAAATTTTACCTATTGGCCAGGGGCTATACTTCATACGATACCTTACAACAGCGACTGGAACGCGTATTAGCCGAGCCTGGCATCCAGGCCAAACCATCTTGATACTGGAAACCTTCGTAATTGTTAAGTTATTTTAGCGGCGATGTTTTTTGTATAAGCCTGTTTATTTTTCATCCCAATCCCCACCCGATGCCTAAATGAAATCCCGAATTCCAAACTATTTATCCCGAATTATCAACTTCCGCCCTATGGCTAACCCATCCCATACCATAAAACATTTTAAAATGCGCAAATCACTACTACTTTTCTGTTTCTTTCTCTTTTCCTCTTTTCTCCTGTCTCTCAACACCCATTCTCAATCCCAATCCCAGCCGGTGCCGCGTCCCACCATGGACTTTGAAAAATACGAGCCCGTTTCCACCCTCGTGGTGCCCGAGCATAAACTATCCCGCTCCAAATACCCCTTCATCGACGTACACAACCACCAGTTCCAGATGGGTACGCAAAACCTTGCTGACCTGCTAACCCACATGGATAAACTAAACATGCAGGTAATGGTAAACCTGAGCGGGCAGGGCGGCGAGGCGCTCCACAAAATGCTGCAAAATATCCGAGCCAATTCCCCCAAGCGCTTCATCGTATTTACCAACGTGAGCTTTAACGGCGTTGGCGAAGAAGGATGGATTGAAAAAGCGGTGAAACAACTGGAAGACGACGTAAAGGCCGGCGCCAGCGGATTGAAGATCTACAAGAACCTCGGGTTCTCCGTAAAAGACAAATCAGGGGCCCGCGTTGCGGTAGACGACCCGCGGCTGGACCCCATCTGGGCCAAGGCGGGCCAGTTAAAGATCCCCGTGATCATTCATACCGCCGACCCAAAATCGTTCTGGGATACCATGGATGAAAAGAACGAACGCTGGCTTGAATTGGCCACGCATCCCAACCGCAAACGCGGCGACGATAACCCAGTTCCCTGGGAACAATTGATAGAGGAGCAGCACCGGATGTTTAAGAAGCATCCGCGCACTACGTTTATCGCCGCGCATTTCGGATGGTACCCCAACGACCTTGCAAAGCTTTCGCAATTAATGACCGAGATGCCCAACATGTACATCGAGTTCGGCGCGGTGATAGCCGAGTTGGGCAGGCAACCGAGGGCAGCGCGTCAATTCTTTGAAAAATACCAGGACCGCATCCTGTTTGGTAAAGACAGTTGGGTGCCCGACGAGTACGCTACTTATTTCCGGGTGCTGGAAACAGAAGACGAATATTTTCCTTACCACAAAAAATACCACGCATTTTGGAGAATGTACGGAATAGGGCTGCCCGATGCAATCTTGAAAAAAGTATATTATAAGAATGCGCTTAAAATAATACCGGGCATAGATAAGACGCAGTTCCCGGAGTAAGTTAGGCTTGGTCATTGGGTCATTAAGTCATAAGTCATTAATGGTTCCTTATTGACTTAATGACCTATTGACTCAATGACTTAATACGAACACCGCAGCTCCGGCCAGGTACCCGGCCAACGCGAGCCACGCAATTCTTTTAAGGTACCAGAAGAATTCTATTTTTTCTATTCCCATGGCGGCAACGCCTGCCGCTGAACCAATGATAAGAATGCTGCCGCCGGTGCCGGCACAATACGCCAGGAATTGCCAGAAGAAATGATCGGTTGGATATTGCTCCAGCGAGTACATGCCCATGGTGGCTGCAACCAGCGGTACATTATCCACTATAGATGATAGCACCCCGATGATGCTTACTATCAGGCGCTCATCGCCAATGGCTGTGTCCAGTTTTTCAGACAAGCCGTGTAAAATGCCGGTGGCCTCCAAAGCTGCAACGCTGGCCAGTATCCCCAGGAAAAACAAAATGCTCGAGGTATCTATTTTTCTCAATGCATATTGAACCGAGAACATATTCTTATCGCTGGTGTCCTTTTCGCTGTGAATGAATTCGGTTATTACCCACATAATGCCCAGTCCCAGCAAAATGCCCATGAATGGCGGAAGGTGCGTGACTGTTTTGAAGACAGGTACCATTAATAAGATCAGCACACCTGAAGTAAAAACAATGTTCCTTTGCACTGCGGTATTGGTAACGGCCTTTACCCCTTCGACGGGGGATTCTGCGGGTACCAGTTTTCCTTTCAGGCGCATGTTCATTAATAAGATGGGCACTATTACGCTCACAAGGCTTGGCAATATGGTATGGACAATAATACTGACCGTAGTTATTTGCCCGCCTATCCAAAGCATGGTAGTAGTAACGTCACCGATGGGCGACCATGCGCCTCCCGAATTGGCGGCTATCACCACCATGCCACAAAACAGCAGCCTGGTTTCTTTATCTTTTATCAACTTACGTAACAGCGACACCATAACGATTGCAGTGGTAAGATTGTCCAACACCGCCGACAGGAAGAACGTGATAAAACTTACCAGCCACATCAATTTCCGCTTATCGGTTGTGCGTATGCGTTGGGTAATGATGTCGAAGCCGTCGTGCGCGTCTATCAACTCCACAATGGTCATGGCTCCCAATAGAAAAAATAAGATCCCTGAAATATCTCCCAGGCGTTCCAGCAATTGCGCGTTTACAACATTGCTGTCGGGCGCGCTTACAACGTATACCGTCCAGCATAAAACGCCGGTAATGAGCGCAGAAGCCGCCTTGTTGATCCTGATGGGATGCTCCAATGCAATGGCAAGGTAGCCAAGTATGAATATGATAACGAGAAGCGTGGTCATGCTATGTATTCAGTCCTCCGCACACGCTTATTACCTGCCCCGTAACATACGAGCTAAGGTCCGAGGCCAGGAATAAGGTGGTATTGGCAATTTCTTCGGAACTGCCGAACCTACCCAGCGGTATCTTATCCAGGAAGGCTTTGGCCGCATCGCCTTCTTTCAGGTAATGCGTCATGTCGGTCTCCACAAATCCCGGGGCAATGGCATTGCAACGAATATTTCTGGAGCCCAATTCCAATGCCACGGATTTGGTAAAGCCGATGATACCGGCCTTGGAAGCAGCATAGCTGGTTTGTCCTGCATTACCACGCATACCGATGATGGAGCTCATGTTGATGATGGAGCCCTTCTTTGCCTTCATCATCGGGCGTATTACCTGCTTGGTCATGTTGAACACGCTGTTGAGGTTTACATTGATCACATCGTTCCATTGTTCGGTGGAGAGCCTTAGCAGGAGGTTGTCTTTTGAAATGCCGGCGTTGTTCACGCACACGTCTATAGCACCGAAATCCTTTGTTACCTCGTTTACGAAAGCCTCGCACTCGGCAAAGTTGCCCGCGTTGCTCCGGTATGCCTTTGCATTGCCGCCCATAGCCTTTAATCTGCCTTCCAGGTCGGCGGCTTTCGATGCGCTGCTCTCGCTTACATAGGTAAATGCTACATGCGCGCCGTGCTCGGCCAGCTTAAGGGCAATTGCTTCGCCAATTCCGCGGGCCGCGCCCGTTACAATAACAACCTTGTCCTGTAATAATTTCATGCTTGTTGGTTTATGAGTATGCAATTTTTATATGATCATATCAGGTAAACACCAGCACTATACAGAACAATATAAAGCGGTAAATGCTATATACGATCAGCCAGTGTGCGGCCAAAAATAAAACAGATTTCAAAATGGCGGGCACCTTCTTTTCATTATAAAACCTTATAAAGGCCAATGTGGAGTATATGGCCAATGCGGTAACATGCAAGGGCACACTGATATTATCATTGAGATGATTCCTTAAATCCACCCCAAATGCATAGACAATAAAATAAGTTATGATGAATAGCAGCGGTAGCAACAGGAAAGTAAAATATAGGTAAAACGTATTTATTTCGGAGGCCAGGGTAATATGGTCAAAAAAGTATCTTCCCTTTTTCAGGAATAGCAATTGTATCGCCAGGGCGGACAGTGGAATAATGATGAGCAGCAATATCTTCGCAAACTTTGGCGATTTTGCGTCGAACCGCGCTGCCACCTGGTCCATTGTAAGTTTTTTCGACTTCATTTTGTTTTCGACCATGCGTTCGGCAACCGGGCTATACAATTCGTTGAGGTGATTTTTCAGCGGCATGTTCAATCCCTGGAAAATGGGAAAGAGCAGGTATAGAATTACACCGATAATGAACAGGTTCACCGGTTTGTAATAAGGCCTTCGTATGCCGTCACAAATTTGCTTGGACACAAAGCCCGGCCTGGTCATTATCAGCCACCAGCTCCTGAAGATCTTATTATCGAAATGTGTAATGAAATGAAAAGCTTCTTCTAAAAAATGACTGAAGCGCTTATCGTGGTCCGAATAAACTTTTTCACCGCATTCATTACAGAAGTTTCCCGTGAACTGGTTGCCGCAGTTCTTGCAGGTGACGTGAGCGTGCATGTTAGCCTTGGTTATATATTGAACTGTAAGATATCGTCTATAAAATTCCGTTCGTTGCTCAGCCTCGGAACTTTATGCTGTCCGCCCAGTTTGCCTTTGCTTTTGAGCCAGGCGCTGAAAATGCCTTTCCTCAGCTTGTGCACTACCGGCATCCTTAGCGCAATGTCTTTGTAGCGCTTTGCTTCGTAATCGCTGTTAACGGCTTGCAATGCATTGTCCAGTTCATACACAAAATGTTCCATGCTCGAAGGATCTTTCTCAAATTCCACCAGCCATTCATGCGCGCCGTTTTGCTCTTCGCTGAAGTACACGGGGGCGGCGGTATAGTCGTTAACGATAGCGCCGGTCCTTTCCGATGCGGTGGCAATGGCCTTGTCGGTATTATCTACGATCACTTCTTCGCCAAATGCATTGATGTAGTGCTTCAACCTGCCGCTCACCTTTATGCGAAAAGGATTGAGCGAAGTAAATTGAATGGTATCGCCCAGCATATACCGCCACAAACCGCCGTTGGTGCTGATGACCAGCGCATAGTTCTTGCCGGTTTCCACCTGCTCTAAGCCGATGGTTTGGGGATGTTGCTTTCCATATTCTTCCAGCGGCATGAACTCCATAAAAATGCCGTGGTCGGTAAACAGCAGCATGCCATCTTCCAATGGATTGTCCTGCGCCGCAAAAAATCCTTCGCTGGCATTGTACATTTCCAGGTAGTTGATGTCTTTGCCGATCAGCTTGCGGAATTGCTCCCGGTAAGGCGTAAACGAAACACCGCCGTGCATGTACAGTTCAAGGTGCGGCCATACTTCAGACAGGGAGCTTTTGCCGGTGATCTCCAATATTCTTTTTATCAATACCAGCGTCCAGGTGGGAACGCCTGAAATGGAAGTAACGTTTTCCTGTATGGTGCTGGTGGCCAGCTTTTCGATCTTGGTTTCCCACTCATCCATCAGCGCAATGCTAAGTTCCGGCGTGCGGATCCAATGGCTCCAGAACGGTGTGTTTTGCAGCAGCACCGCGCTTAGGTCGCCATAATGCGTTTCTTCATTTACCTGGTGAATGGTATGGCTGCCGCCGATCACCAGTCCTTTGCCGGTCAGCAGGTCGGAATCGGGATGGAAATTATAATACAGGGTCAGTACGTCCTTGGCGGCCTTATAATGGCAGTCCTGCAGGCTTTCATCGCTTACGGGAATGAACTTGCTTTTGTCGCTGGTGGTGCCGCTGCTCTTGGCGAACCAGTATACCGGCGTATTCCACAGTATATTTTGTTCCCCGTTCATGATGCGCTGTATATAAGGCTTCAGGTCATCATATTCGTGAATGGGCACGGCCTGCTTAAAGGCCTTTACTGTAAATAAGCGGGAGAAATTGTATTTACGCCCGAATTCGGTGTATTGGGCCGAGGTCACCAGGTCCTGCAATACCTCGCGCTGCGCCTCTACGGGGTGCTTTATCCAGCTTTCGATGCGCCACATGCGCAACCGCGCCAGGGTTGATATTGCGGGACTCAATAGCTTCACTTATACAATTTATCAATAACAAGATAGCAATAAAAATGCCTTCGCGGGTTTCCTGAAAATCGATCGTTACCCCGAAAGCTATCCTACTTCGGAGCTGGATGGAAAGCTCTCTTTCCGGGCCTCTTCATGGAGGTAATCCTTTCTTTTCAATTCAAAATTGCGGCCAAGGTATAGCCTGCGCACCTGTTCATCGGCCGCCAGCTCTTCGGCGGTGCCGTGCTTGAAGATCTTTCCTTCTATCAGCAGGTAGGCGCGGTCGCAAATGGAAAGGGTTTCGTTTACGTTGTGGTCTGTTATGAGAATGCCGATGTTCTTGTGCTTCAGGCGTGCCACTACGGCCTGTATATCCTCCACGGCAATGGGGTCTACGCCGGCAAATGGCTCGTCCAGCAGCATGAACTTGGGGTCTACGGCCAGGGCCCTGGCTATTTCCGTTCTCCTTCTTTCGCCGCCGCTGAGTGAGTCGCCATTGTTTTTTCTTACATGGTGCAGCCGGAACTCATCCAGTAACGATTCCAGCTTTTCTTTCTGCTGCCGCTTGCTGAGCTTCGTCATTTCCAATACCGCCATGATATTATCTTCCACGCTTAGTTTCCGGAAAACAGAAGCCTCCTGCGGCAGGTAGCCTATGCCCATCTGTGCCCTTTTATACATGGGCATGCGGGTGATCTCATCCTCATCCAGGAAAACCTTGCCTTCATCGGGCTTGATCAGTCCTACCACCATGTAAAATGTGGTGGTTTTGCCGGCCCCGTTAGGGCCAAGCAGCCCTACGATCTCGCCTTGCTTAACATCGACCGATACATGATCAACCACTGTACGGGCACTGTAGCTTTTAACGAGGTCCCTGGTATGAATAGCAATTGCCAAATGAAACGATTTGCGCAAAAATACCGGAGAAATTTAATAACTGCGGTTAGCCAATAATGTTTAACTATTTGAGTTTCCGCCTTGCTTGAGTATGTTTGCAGGTTAATTAACCGTATGAAGGTCATAGATCACATTAAACAGGCAAAGGATACCCTCATTTCATTTGAGATACTCCCCCCTCTGAAAGGGAAGACCATTAACTCCATTTACGACCACCTGGACCCATTAATGGAATTCAAGCCCTCCTTTATCAATATTACCTATCACCGCGCCGAGCACGTGTTTAAGAAGAAGGCCGATGGCATGTTCGAGAAGGTGGAGGTACGCAAGCGACCGGGAACGGTAGGCATTTGCGCGGCCATTATGAACTATTACCATGTGGATGCTGTTCCCCACCTGATCTGCGGCGGCTTTACCAAGCGGGAGACCGAAGACGCGCTGATCGACCTGAACTTTATCGGGGTTGACAATGTGCTGGTGTTAAGGGGCGATGCTGCCAAAAATGAGACTTATTTCGAGCCGGAGCCCGAAGGCAACCGCTTTGCGTTGGACCTGCTGAAGCAGGTGATAAACCTGAACAACGGCATTTACCTGGAAGAGGACATCCGGGATGGTTTCCGGACCAAGTTCTGCGTTGGCGTGGCCGGTTATCCTGAAAAGCATTTCGAAGCCCCCAACATGGACACCGACCTTACCTATTTAAAAGCCAAGGTAGATGCGGGTTCTGATTACATCATCACCCAGATGTTCTTCGATAACCGGAAATTCTTTGAGTTTGAGAAGAAATGCAGGGAGCATGGCATCAACGTGCCGATCATACCGGGACTGAAACCCATTACTAATAAAAAACAGTTATCTGTTATTCCTCGAACATTTCATGTAGACATTCCCGCCGAGCTAAGCGCCGAAATATCCAAGTGCAAGGAAGATAAAGAGGTAGAGCAGGTGGGCACTGAGTGGCTGCTGGCGCAATCCCGCGAATTGAAGAAAGCGGGCGTGCCCGTATTACATTATTATACTTTAGGCAAGCCGAAAGTAATTTGGAATGTGGTGAAAGAATTGGTGTAATCAGGAAGCAATGTATCAGGTGTAAGAGCACAGATTCGAAAACAGATTCAGGGATTACAAAGATTGGTAGTTAAATATTGTAGTACAATATAGGGGTCAGCGAAGCTGACCCCTTGTTTTACAGTTCGTATTTCACGGCTCCATGTTGTAATCCCTTAATCTCATTTACGATCTGTGCTTATATCTTATAACTTAAATCCAATCGAGAAGCTCCACACTCTATGTTTGTTCATATCATCCGATGAATTATCATGACCAGATTGCAGCTTTGCCAATCCATGTCCATAATTCACGGAGAACAACACGTTGCTGAACTCCAATCCTGCCTGTCCATTCAATCCATAATCGAAGCGGCGCAAAATGCCGAAGCCGGCGCCTTCCTCAAAATTCAAGGTAGTGGGATCATCGTTGCTGAACTCGATCTCGTTTTCAGTTTCGAAGTCGATGCCCAGGTACCTTCCTTCCACTTTGTTCTTACCCGCAACGCCTACCGCGAGATAGGGGCCTGCGCCAAAAAACACTTTGGAGCGTTCGCCCAAAGGCAGCTTGAACACCAGGTTCGCGGGAACTTCCACGTAGTAAGGATTGGAAGTAGCGCGGTAATAGTTAGCATCCGACTGCTGACCATTTTGTGTTTTAGAACCTTTACCGGTAAACAGAATCCCGGGCTGGAAAGAAATGATCTTCGATAGTGAAATATCGCCGACTACTCCAACATGAAAACTGGTAAGGGATTTTGCATCTTCTACGCGGCCATTGCTGGTAACGGATACGTTCGCAGAGTTCAGGCCGCCTTTCAAAATCAAACCGCCGTTCTGCGCGGAAGCTATCAGCGCAGCGCTGCTACCCAATAGCATCAGGAAAACTTTCTTTAGCATGGTTTCAGAATTTTTACACTCAAAAAGGTTAAAAATCGTGCCAGTCGATCAGTCAATTATTGGTAATACTATTGACTAATACTGCACAAGCCTTTGGACAATACTTTAAAGCGTGGGTTTAATTAAAAAATAACAGCTTCTTAAAAAATCAACTGGTCAATTATTATTGAACCATGCTCTTAAGTACCTGTTCATTCACCTTAACAGGGTATTTTTTCCTCAGTTCCGC
Organism: Chitinophagaceae bacterium; assembly: GCA_035628135.1. Lineage (GTDB taxonomy): Bacteria > Bacteroidota > Bacteroidia > Chitinophagales > Chitinophagaceae > DASPKM01. The sequence continues at coordinate 933,956 of DASPKM010000010.1, forward strand.
AATCCATGCGCTTTCAAGGTGTTGCTGGTAATCGTTTATGACATAACCGCGTGCATCTTCGAAGCTGCGCATTTCCCGTTCCGGGAACAGCCTGATGATGTAAGCGAACGACACGCTGTTGTCCGATTCATTTTTTATAAAAGAAGTGATGTGTCCCGGGCTAACGGAGCCGTTCGCTGCAACGGGCAGTTGTGCTATTTCAAAGCGGCCGGAATCGGCGATAACATTGCCTTCGTAAGTGTCCACGATGCTTCTCCAGCTATTGATGTTTTTTTCCAGCTTCGATTGAAGGTCTTTGGCGGTGCTGTCGTGCAAAGCGGTGAACAAAATAGCGCTGGCGCTGTTCTCCCACCAATATTTATCCGTGCGTGCATTGTAAAACCTGCGCAATCCTGTTGAGTCGGTAGAAGCTTTGTCCCAAACCTTGCGCTGCATTACTTCAAACAGCAGGTTGCCGTCTTTGAACTCTTTCAGTTGAAAAGCGAAATCCGCGTTGTATTCTTCCAGGTGGTTGCGGTAATATTCAAGCGCTGCCAACTCGAGATAATAATCCATCAATTGCTCGTCCGTTTTGCCGGAGGAGATCCTGTCCACGCCACCGATCGACCGGCGGAATGCCAGCCAGTCCTTTACCAATACCTGTTGTTTGGCAAATGAAAAGATAACGGTTACGGGCCTGATGGTGGTGTTGGCAGGCACGGGCTTGTTGCCGAGCGTGCTGTCGGTATATGCCCACAGGTGTGCGGCGTTGTAATTTCCTTTTTTATAGTTGATGGTCTTCAATACGTTTTTCAAAAATGCTTTTTTAGCGATCTCTATCCTTTCGTCTGATTGCACCTGCTGCTCTAACTGTTCCATATATGCGCGATTGTTCCTGTCGTTCACAACAGGACTTACAGCTATGCGCTTGATGATGTGATAGCCGAACTCGGTAAGTACAGGCTGGCTGATCTCGTCATTTTTTTGCAGCGCGAATGCTGCCAGTTCAAACGGCGCTTCGTAGCGGCCCGTTCCGAACTCGGGCAATACGCCGCCCTGCTGAAAGGAGAAATTATCGTTGCTGTGCTGCTCGGCCATTTTGGCGAAGTCCGCGCCTTTTTGCAGTTCGCGGTAAAGCGAATCAGCTTTTTTGCGCAGGTCGTTCCGGGCTGCTTCTGTTGCATCGGGTGGAAAGGCCAGCAATATCTGCGCGATCTTTATTTTACCCACCGCTTTGCGCTCGGCGGTTTTTTTGAAGATGTGATAGCCCGCTTTGCTGCGGTATGGTTCGGAAACTTTGTTGAGCGGCGTATTGTATGCGAGTGTTTCCAGTTCGTAAGGCAATGAAAATACAGTGATGTATCCCAGGTCGCCACGGTTGGTCTTAACGGAGGGATCGCCGGAATACGTAACTGCTACTTCACCGAAATTTTTTCCCTGCTGCAATTGATCATACGCTTCTTTGGCCATTTTTGCGGCCCTTGCTTCCATGGCCGCAGAGTCTTGCGGAGCAGGAATAAAAATATGCGAGATGCGCACGTCCTGCTGGCTTCTATTGAATGCTTCATTCACCAGGTCTGCAAGGCTCGATGCATCGGTTAAATAACCCTGTACCAGTTGGTTGCGGAAGGCTTGCAGTTCGGCGCTTTGGGTGGGCAGCGTGTCGAGGCGTAGATCGTAAGCTGCTTGTACCTTTAGTTTAAAGGGAACGTACAGGTCGAGGTATTCGCGTAAAGCTTTTTCGGTGAGTTTGTTCTCAGTATTGTTTTTATTAAACGCTTTCAGGAATTCCTGCCTGGTCACCTGTTTATTGCCGTAGGTAAACAGGGTTTGCGCAACGGGTGACAGGGAGTATAATATAAGGCCGAGCAACAGGGCGGTTCGTACAACTTGGTTCATGACGGGTTACTGGTTGGATGGTTTTTGTCTTTTTATTTTGATCACTTCGTCGATCTGCTGGTGATTTAATTTTTTGGCGATGATGCGTTTGTTCTTATCCAGCAGGTACAGCACAGGGGTTTGGTATACGTCGTACAGTTGCCTGTAGCTGGGTTTGCCTGCGGCGATGTCTGCATTTTTTTGTTCTTCGGTCTGGTAAACGTGCAGCCAGTCTTTCAAATTGTTTTCGCGGATGAACTTCAGCCAGTTGTCCTTGCCGCCTTCTACCATTACGCCGTAGACCTTTACGCCCTGGTTTTTCCAGCTTGCCTGGAATATGGAGTCTACTCTGGGAACTACTTCCTTGCAATGTCCGCAGGTGGGGTCCCAGAAGCAGAGCACGATAAACTCGGCCTGCACGCGGGATAGGGGCATGGGCTTGCCCAGCGTATCCACCATCAGCAATTCAGCGGCGGGTATGCCTATCAGGTTGGCCATAAGGCTATAGGCCCGGTCCGACATGTGTTTCTTGTATTGTTCCGTAAAGAAATCGGCCTGGCCGGTATTGATATATTTTTCCCAGATGTTCACGAACACGGCATCTTGTCCCATGTATTCCGGGTTGATGTATTTCTGCACGAAGTACACCATCAGGTAGCGGAACATGTCTTTATTGCTGCGCGATAAGAGGAGCATATAATCTACTTCGCGGAAGATAGAGTCCGGGTCTGGCGCCACCAGGTCTTTATAATATTTATCGAGCTTGGTTTCCAGGATGGGTGTGCGGAGGAGCCGGTCGTCCGTAAGCGAGACCTCATCCCAGTAATGCGATTTAAAATACCGGAAGGCGAACATGGTATCGTACTTGCCACCAGGGTGTTGCGAGGCTGGCGGTATCACCGGTTCTTTCATAGCCTTTAATAAGGTTGAAAGAAAGGTATTGGGGTGTTTTTTCTGGATGCTGTCGCGATATTTGACCACGTATTGATTATGTTGCTGCATCAGTTGCTGCAGCTTTTCTTTTTCAGCGGGATTGGTACTGTTTTGGAAGGCCTGCGATGCTTCGGCCGCTTTACGCCCCGTTTCATTAATGTTACGCGTATAAGAAAGGAACAGCGTATTATCCGGTGAATTGGTAAACTTAATACCCTCCGGCATGCTGCTGCTGTCGGCCTCGATGGAAAAATGTTGTTGTTTATCTATCAGCAGTTCGAACAGGATCTCCTTTTTGGGTGAAACCACGAAATAAATGCCTCCGCCGAGGGGTTTGGGGCCTTTGAATACGCCTTTGCCGTTTTCGTCGAGCAGGGCTGAATCGGCGAGGGCTTTTCTTTTGCCGTAATGGTAGCCCAGGTACACATAGGTGTTTTTATAAGGCTTTACCGAAATGGGAATGTTATAGCCTTCGGGGGCTTTGGAGGGCGTAGTGCTTTTAGGAGCGGAACCGGCGCCGTTTTGCGCTACCAGGGCGGTAGTGATGATAATTAGTGGTAGTAACAGGAACAGTCGCTTGCTCATATAGGTTTCAGACGGTATTTGCCTTTAATCGGTTGGTAAGGGGTAATTCAGGCTGCAAAATAAGATAAACGAAGATATTGTATTTATAGGGGAGGGGTGTTAAGTGGGTGCTAATCCCACCCCTTACCTTTGCGCCGTGAAAAAGAGAAATGTCATTCTTGAAAATGTGCTGGTAGAAAACTATGCGGCGGAGGGCAAAAGCCTGGCCCGCGTGGAGGGTAAGGTGATTTTTGTAGAGCAGGCCGTGCCGGGAGATATAGTCGACATAAGGCTTGGAAAGAATAAGAAAGACTGGGCCGAAGGACAGGTGATCCGTTATCGTGCATATTCAAAGGATAGGGTTATTCCTTTTTGCCCGCATTTCGGGGTATGCGGGGGTTGCCAATGGCAGATGCTGCCGTATGAAAAGCAATTGCAGTACAAGCAGCAGCAGGTGGCCGACAACCTGCAGCGCATAGGTAAGGTGGCCTTGCCCCCGATGTTGCCGATTATCGGCGCGGCAAACGACCGGTATTACCGCAACAAGATGGAGTATACCTTCGGCAACAAACGCTACCTGTTGCCCGAAGAATTAAAGGACGAATCCATTTCCGGCGATATGAACGTTGCGGGCTTTCATGCAAAGGGCTTTTTTGATAAAGTGGTAAACATCGAGCGATGTTTTTTGCAGGAAGAGCCGACCAATACCTTGCGAAAGTCCATCAGGCAATTTGCATTGGACCATGGCTATTCTTTTTATGATATCCGTGCGCACCAGGGCTTCATGCGCAATCTTCAGTTGCGCGTGTGTAGATCGGGGGAGGTAATGGCCAACGTTGTTTTCGGTTACGAGGACGAGCGCAAGCGCAAGGCCTTGCTGGATTTTATATTGATGAATTTTCCTTCGCTCACAACGTTGTTGTACACCATCAATTCAAAGTGGAACGATAGCCTGAACGATTTGGAGCCGATAGTATACGGTGGCAAAGGCTATGTAATAGAAACATTGGAAGATTTTCAATTCAAGATAGGTCCCAAATCATTTTTTCAAACCAATACTCAGCAGGGCGAGCGGTTGTACCAGGTGACCCGTGAATTTGCTGAGCTCAGCGGCCGCGAGACTGTATATGATTTGTATTGCGGCACTGGTAGCATTGGCATTTTTTGCAGCCGTGCCGCGGCCAGCGTCGTCGGCGTGGAAGTAATTCCCGAGGCCATCGAAGATGCGCAGGAGAATGCGGTATTGAATAACATAAGGCATGCAAAATTCTTTGCCGGCGATGTGATTGATGTTTGCAACGATGAATTTTTTGCGCTGCACGGAAGGCCGGATGTAATTATTACCGATCCGCCTCGTGCCGGTATGCATGAAAAGCTGGTGCGGAAGATCGTGGACATGCAGGCGCCGACGGTGGTATATGTAAGTTGCAATCCCGCCACGCAGGCGCGGGATTTAAATGTTTTAGATGAGCGATATGCGGTGACTAAGATCCAGCCGGTAGATATGTTCCCGCACACGCATCATATAGAGAATGTGGTGCAGTTGAAGTTGAAGTGAGGTGAGGTCGCTAATCGGATAATACGGGAAATTTACTTCACAATAACTGCGGTCACTAAATCCGTTTCATAGCTCTTCGTCCCCATCGGGGACTTTGTCTTGAACTTAAAATTTACTTTTTTGCCGGGCTTGATGATCTCATATACCACAAACCGCTGCGTGGAAATTACAGAGCCGGTTTTCGAAATGTAGGAAACGTCCAATACCGCGTCTTTGAAAATAGTATTAGGAGATTTATTAGTGATGGAGCCTTCGATGACAGACCTGCCTACGAAGTTCTTATGTGTTTTGATCGATTTGGTAAGGTACCTTATCGGGTTGGGGGTTTCTTTCGGCGCTTGTTTTTTTGTTTCTGCGGAATTGGTTACCGGCTCCTCCACGATGTTTTCTGTTAGGATGCTATCCTGGTGTTTGTGCGAAGTAGCAGACTTTTCCGTTTTAGCTACCGGTACCGGATCTTCTTTAGCACCACCAAAGAATACAAGGTAGCCTATCAATAGAATGATAATAGTGGCAATGCCTGCGGATAATGCCCACGATCTTTTCTTCGGGGTCTGCGGGATGCCGGTCAGCTGCTGGCTTCCAGGGGTATTATCGACTTTCATACGTTGATAAGGGTCAAAGGGTATATAAAAACTAACTGATAAACAAAATATTGTGTGGTGTTATTGGTTAATAAAAAATTCCCCATGTTGGGGAATTTTCACTTAATCCATTTCTTTATCCTGCGCCAATTCTTCATCGGTGGCATGCCGGCTTTCACCGTCGGCATTTTGTTCCGAGGCCTTTGACCTTGGTTCGGGGCGGTTACCGCCGGTTAGTTCTGTGTTTTGGTTAGCCTTGTTTTGGGCTGTATCCTGTGAGCCTGATCCGCCTTGTCCCGCGGGTCCGCGGCTGGATATACCTTTTTCGTTGTTATCATCGTGTCCTGGCATATTTGTGAGTTTATGTGTTATGAATGATGTTGAAGAATAATTAATAATTATTGATTAATAATTATTCCCCCATACCCGCTTGCGCTCCCTCGGTGTTCGTTTGATCTTCTCTTTCACTTCCTGTGGGAGTTGCCTTTGGCCTTTCCCCGGATTCTTTGGCCGTTGTGCGCTGCGCTTCATCGCTTACCGCCAGTTTTTCGGGGTTATTGGTTGATTCCCTTGGATCGCGTTGATCTTGTTGGGATTGTTTGTCGTGTTTCTCTTGCATAAGTCTGTTTATTTATCTGCTTGGTAGATCGATATTAAAATAGGCTATGGGCCAGGTTTCGTCTCATGGCTTGTTCACATATGCTCTCCGTCCTAACCCATAACCTTTAAAGGGCGTTTTAATACAACCCGTTAGTCGTGCTACATATCCATTCCTTTCCGTTTACCGGTCTGCAGTTCGTCGGCCGAGCCGAGGTGTTGGTCACGATTTGCGTCCTGGTCTGCACTCCTGGGTTGCGGTTCAGACCGCTTTCCGCCAGTTTGTTTTTTATTATGATTCGATTTTCCATGATCAGCATCCGGGAAGGCCTGGTTGCTTTGATTGCTGCCGCCGCGTCCGGATGAGCCTTTTTTGTTATTATCTCCACGTCCTGCCATATTGATAGGTTTTTGTGGTGAGTAAATGGATTATATGGGGAGAGCGGCAGGAATTGTGCCAGCCCCTGGATGGGTATCAGCGAACTCTTTTTTTATTATTTGCCTGGACCCACTGGTCTTTTTTGCATTCGGGACATGCATGCTTTGAAGCAGGCTGCAACTTCTCCGTATAGCCGCAGAAAACGCAGGCATAGTAGGCGGCAGTGGAGATTTTTTTGGTTTGTTTCAGGAGCGAGTCGGGCATGATGGGCAGGCCGAAGTGCACATCTTTATCTTCATAAAAGAAGATGCTGATGCCGCCATTGGTTTCTATGATGGCTTTTTCTACCTGGCCTAATTGCGATACGCCTCTCAATCTTAGCTCGGCGAAGAACTCGTCTTGCCCCAGCGGCTCTTTTTCAAAATTCTGTATGGCGAACTTGCCTTCTTCCACAAGGCATACTGCCTTTCCTTCTACTAAATGCTCTATTTTTTTGTTCTTACCTACAAGATGCGTAACCAGCATGTATAAGCTTGTTACCATTATAAACACGATGATCGCCGGCAGAAGGCCCACATCTTTATAGAACATAGGATCGCCCGCCGCCGAGCCGAGACCTATGATAACCACCAGTTCGAAAACAGAAAGTTGTTTTACACCGCGCTTGCCGAGAATGCTAAGGCTGGTGAGAATGACCGAGAACATGATAAGCGAGCGAAAAACGGTCTCGGGCAGGAACGACCATTCTTCCGAGCCGAGTAGCAGTTGCTGCCAGGAGAAGCCTTGGGATTGAAGGAGGTACATGGGGAAGGTTGAGGGTATGAATTTAAGGAATGGTGGTGTAAGCTCCCTTAAATCTGGAAAATTTTTGGCCCCGTTAAAGGCGAATACCCATTCATTCTTTTCAATAACTGTATTTTTGTAATTGTTAATTATTAATCGGTATGAAAAACATCATTGCAGAGATTGATTTAAACTCACCCGCTTTCCCAAGCACTCCACTAGCTAATAACCAATTCATGGAATTAATAGCAACTCGCGAGAAAGGACGAGCCATGAGCCTAAAAGAGGCTAAAACGAAATGGGCAAAAAAAAGAAACCAATTACTGAAGCTCGTAAAGTAAAAATTCTAGAAGAAGCCTACCACGATATAGAAGAAATTGTCGATTTTATTGCAATCGCCAACAAGCAACCTCTCAACGCTATTAAAATATCCGACTATTTTTTGAAACTATTGACAGAATCGGACGCGCTCCATTTGCCTACAAAAGAATGCGAACAGTTAGCCACTGAAGATAGGATATACCGGCAGGCAGTTTGTTCTTCTTGGCTGATTATTTATAAGATTACCGATAAAAAAGTTATCATTCTCGGGATTATTCACTCATCTCGGAAGCCATCTAGAATTAAAAGGTTGAAACGGAGGTAATACTGCCTTTACATTTCTCTTAAATAATTTTTCAGATGCGGCTTTGTTCGGATACGTATATTGCAGAGATTATCCGAATAAGTAGTTATATGGCAGACGTGCATAGTAAGGAAGTGCGGAGTTATAACATGAGCCGCATCAGAGCAAAGGATACCAAGCCCGAGATGCTGGTCAGGAAGTTTCTGCATGCACAGGGTTTTAGATACAGACTTCACGATAAAAAACTTCCGGGCAAACCAGATATTGTTTTGCCGAAATATAAGACGGTGATTTTTATTCATGGGTGCTTTTGGCATGGGCACACCGGGTGCAAATATTTTGTAGTTCCAAAAACCAGAACAGAATGGTGGATGAATAAAATCAATTCAAATATTGCGAATGACACGAAGGCATCGATCGCCTTGCAAAAAGAAGGCTGGGCGATCATCCATCTCTGGGAATGTCAATTAAGACCAAACGCGGCTCTCGGTACTTTTCAGAACCTTCAAAAATTTCTCATCAACCATTAACCGGCAATCTTGTATTGACTATCGGATAATGGTGGAAAATGGGTGGATAGGTTCCCGCGCATCCAAATTTAAAATACGAAAAAATTTAGCATATTGCGTGATAACAATTGAAGACATTCAAAATGCCTGTTAAGTACTCAGAGTTAAAAAATGAGCTTAGGATAATTGTTGAAAATAAAAACGGAGAAGGTCCTGCTTATCTAACACATTATTTTCAGAACCATAAAAATGGTGTTTCAAAATATTTTGAACCATCAGCTAAGCAGTATTTGGCATTTCTTCATGATAGACTGAACATTCTAAAACAACCAGATCTTCAATATTATTTACCCATTAAATGGGACATTCCTTTTCCTCCTTCGGAAAGAGCTAAGTTTAGATTCATCGATCTATTTGCTGGGATTGGAGGTATAAGGCTTGCATTCCAAAGAGTTGGGGGTAAGTGCGTCTTTACAAGCGAATGGAATAATTATGCAAAAAAAACTTATGAAGCTAATTTTGGCGAAATTCCATTTGGTGACATTACTAAGATCGCTGAGGCAAATATTCCCGACCATGAAATTCTCCTGGCCGGATTTCCCTGTCAACCTTTCTCAATCGCAGGGGTTTCCAAAAAGAATGCGTTAGGAAGACCGCATGGTTTTTTCGATGAAACCCAAGGAACACTTTTTTTCGACATTGCAAGAATAATTAAATATAAGAGACCTCAAGCTTTTATGCTTGAAAATGTGAAGAACTTGAAGTCTCACGATAAAGGAAGGACGTTCTCTATCATTAAAAATACTTTAGTAGAACTGGGATACACAGTGCATGCTGAAGTCTTAAATAGCAAACACTTCGTGCCTCAGCATAGAGAGCGTATAATTATTGTTGGATTCCGTAATGACATTTTTGGAGAAGTTGAATTTAAATTTCCTAAGCTACCTGATCCCACGGCAACTTTCAAACATATTCTTGAACCTAATCCTGATGGGAAATATACCTTGACTGATCATTTATGGCGTTATTTGCGTGACTATGCAGCTAAACATAAAGCTAAGGGTAATGGCTTTGGTTTTGGGCTAACTCAATTAAATGGCATAGCTAGGACTTTATCTGCCCGGTATTATAAGGACGGCTCTGAAATTCTAATTCCTCAATTCGGAAAGAACCCGAGGCGGTTGACACCAAGAGAATGTGCAAGATTGCAGGGTTATCCTGATGAATTTATTATTCCCGTATCTGACACGCAAGCGTATAAACAGTTTGGAAATTCTGTTACAGTTCCATTAATTCAAGCAGTTGCAAAAAAACTAGTCAAAATCTTACTAGATTATAATGGAAAGCGTCTTGGCGGCAGCTATTGAAGCAGCCCAGCGGTATGAGATCACTTATACAAAATTTATAAGTGCTAATGATGTAGGGAAAACATCGCATGAGCGAAGCCGAAGCCATCAGGCTGGATTTTATATTTCCCGATCTTTTGTGCCCTATATATTTGAGCAAGAAATTGTAAGGGATACAGATTACGAATTATTTGTTACAATAAAATGGCAAAGAGATTTTGATACGAACAGTAGGTTTAAATATTATGGAAGTAAGAATGAATGCCATTTGACTCGTTTGGGGGCTAACTTTCCTTTTCGATCAGATTCGAACATTGGAGATTTACTCATACTTTGCAAGGCGGAAAAGGATTATTATTATGCATTCGTATTGCAATTTGATGAAGAAATAGAAGATTTCTTTGCTTCGGTTAATATTTCCGCTACTGACACCGATAAGCTTATTCCGGCCCAAAGGGAGATATCGGCCGAAGACAAACTACTAAATTGCTTTCTTGGCTATGCCAGGGAGCTGAATGATTTCCCTAAAACATCTGATTTAGCACTCAATGCCCGGCTGTGCTATAATGCTGCTTATAAAGTAACGGACAGCTCGATCGCTTCAAATCCCGACAGGCAGATCCTTAAATGGCTTGAAGCAGAATACCAACTTTTTAAGACTATAGAAAACGATCGATATTCCGAGCGTATAAAAAATCCATTTAGAACGGTAGAAGAGCTAATAGGAACGGCTAATACAATTCTAAACAGGAGAAAGAGCAGAGCAGGGAAATCATTAGAGCATCATTTAACGGAAGTGTTTAACAGATTTGAATTGCAGTTCGCGACTCAAGCTGTAACTGAGGAGAATAAGAAGCCAGATTTCATTTTCCCCAATGCCAAAGCATATCATGACACTCGTTTTGATGAAAAGAAGCTGGTTTTACTTGCTTCGAAGACTACGTGTAAGGATCGTTGGAGGCAGGTTCTTAATGAAGCTGACAGAATTGAAATCAAGCACTTGTTTACTTTGCAGCAAGGAATATCCAGAAATCAACTCCAGGAAATGTATAAATACAATGTTTGTCTTGTAGTTCCTCATCCATACATCAATTCATTTCCAAAGGAGTTCAGAGACAAAATTTTTTCGTTGGAAAAATTTTTGCAATACGTTCAAGAAAAGCAGCGTTAGATGATCAAACTGGTCAGGGACCGCAAAATTATGAGTAGTAATAGTGGAACATTGGTTTAACGTGGTCATAAATGAAGAGAATGCTTCCCCGCCACATTCTTCATTTCTTCTCCAAATGATGTTAGCGGCCTGTATAACTGTTTGCCATTTACATTAATCGCAAGCGATTTAATTCCTTTTTGATTCAATTCGTGATGAATTGCTGCATGTGTTGAGTCAGGCAAGTAAATTGCTGTAAATCCCATTCTTTTGTACAAGTTCATCCTGCTTGGCGTCCAAAATTCTGTTGCTGAATTAAAAAAGCCAAACCCGATGCCCTCAATCATGTTTGCTGAATAAAGCAAGCGCTCTTTAGCTGTCTCTGTTTTTACAGAAATTATTAAGTTCGAGGGGGCGCAAGGTATAAGTATATCGCCAAAAGCTTTTACAGCAATCATTTTTCCTTTGTTAAGCCTAATGTGCCCGATTCGATTATATATGGGCCATCCTGTAGCATCTAATTCTAGCTTAGGCAATCCCTCATTTGTGAGTACCTCACTACATAACGCCTCACTTATATCACCGGGGTTGCCACTCCAGAACTGAGGAGCAATGGAAAAGGTTTTAGTAGTATCATTGGGGTGTTGAATCACAAATGCATCATGAACATTTGCAGACACTATTTTTGCTCCTAACGTAATTTCACAAAGATGAACAATTGCATCTGCAGATGTTCTAATATTAAGTTGTGTGTACAAACATGGCGCCCATTCAAGTAACCTTTTTAGAAGTCGTTTTTTAGGGATAGGAAGTTGTCCTGCAGTTCCAATCGCCCCTAAAGAAGATAATGCAGAAAGTACAGTGTTTCTTTCATTGGGCCGTACTTTTAAGCGTGGATCTGCCACAACATCATTCCATGATGCATGGCCGCCGCCCATTGGACAATTTGGATGAAGACAGATCACGCTGAAGTTTTACTGATTAGATCGGAATTGCTTTAATGTGCAAGATTCGTTGATTTAAAAAAAGATTATCAAAAACGACGCTTAGATCTCTCAGCTCAATAAATTCCCCCTCACCTCACCCTCCTCTCCCCCGCATAATACCTTACCGTAATCTGCACCTTCCTATCATCCGACATACTGCCTGTATAAGAGCTGATCAATCCAACATCATTGTACTTGAATTTTGTTGCGCTTTCATATAAATGCTGGCCAGTGTTCGGGAAGTAATAGTAATGCTCAATCGCAGACAATTTATCGCCGTCCCACTTATATACATAATAGTCGCTGTTAGTGGCTATGCCCAGAAAGTTGCACCAAACCGTATCCAACAAATTCCTGCTATTGTATTTAAACAATCGCTCCACAGATACCTTATTGCCAGGCTCGGAATACACATCCCTCACCGGCCGGCTTTGGCTGTCAAATTCAGTCTTAAGGCTCCTGCCGGGGAACTTGCGGTGCAGGACAGCACCTTCATAATAAAACCGTACCGCAGAATCCAGGTTCTTTGGAATGGAGAAATACCATAAGGGAGCGTTATCGTACCATGTGGTGTCACCCGGACCTGTCTGCCGTTCTGTTTCAAATACCCGTTTTCCGTTGCCATCCAATCCCAGGGTACGCGTCCAGTCCTGGCCCCTTCCCAAACTACTTATGATCTCAATCCGCGTGATCTTTTGCTGTACTAAAATGGCAGGATTCACGTAGTACAGGTCATGTACAAAGAAGCCGGTGACGTCCTGCGACGCACTGAATAGTGGCAACAGGAGCAGAAGCAATAAGTATCTCATCAGTTATGAATGGGGGTTCTATTAATCTACATATTCCTCCTATACTGCCCGCCCACCTCATACAACGCATGCGTAATCTGGCCCAACGAACAGTACTTCACCGTCTCCATCAACTCCGCAAACAAATTACCATTATTAATAGCCACCTGCTGCAAGCGAGACAACATTTCCGGAGCTCGGGACTCATTACGTTTATGAAATGCCTTGAGATTAGCGATCTGCTGCTCCTTTTCCTCCGTAGTACTCCGTATAACCTCACCAGGCAACACAGTAGGAGAGCCCTTCTTATTTAAAAAAGTATTTACACCAATCAACGGTAACTCACCGGTGTGTTTCAGGCTCTCATAATACAAGCTTTCTTCTTGTATCTTATTCCGCTGATACATCCGCTCCATAGCTCCCAACACACCACCACGCTCGGTTAACCGGTCAAACTCGGCCATCACCGCCTCTTCTACTAAATCGGTCAACTCCTCGATAATAAAGGAGCCTTGAATAAAGTTCTCGGTTTTAGCAGAGCCTAATTCTCTATTAATGATTAACTGAATAGCCATCGCTCTGCGTACACTTTCCTCCGTAGGAGTAGTAATTGCTTCGTCGTAGGCATTGGTGTGCAAAGAATTGCAATTGTCGTAGATGGCGTATAAAGCCTGCAAAGTGGTCCGGATATCATTAAAATCTATCTCCTGCGCATGCAGGCTCCGCCCACTCGTTTGAATATGATATTTTAATTTTTGAGAGCGGCTGTTAGCATTATACTTATACTTCATCGCCTTGGCCCAAACCCTGCGGGCAACACGCCCAATCACGCTATACTCGGGGTCCATGCCATTACTGAAAAAGAAAGAAAGATTAGGCGCGAAGTCATCTATATGCATGCCCCGGCTCAAATAATACTCTACATATGTAAACCCATTGGATAATGTGAAAGCCAATTGGCTAATAGGATTAGCCCCGGCCTCAGCAATATGATATCCACTGATAGATACACTGTAAAAGTTCCGGATCTTATGATTGATAAAATATTCCTGCACATCGCCCATCAGCTTCAACGCAAACTCGGTAGAGAAAATGCAAGTATTCTGTGCCTGGTCTTCCTTTAAAATATCCGCCTGCACCGTTCCACGCACCTGCGATAATGCATCGGCTTTTATCTTTTCATATACTTCCCTGGGCAATACTTCGTCACCGCTAAAGCCCAGCAATTTTAATCCCAAGCCATCATTTCCATCAGGCAATCTTTCAGGAGCGGCAGGATCATAATACGCAGGCCTTTGAAGATGTTTATACTTCTGCGCAAACTTGTCATTCACCATAGGCCATTTGCCATTCGACTCAATCCATTTCTCGCACTGCTGGTCAATGGCCGCATTCATAAAGAAGGCCAGTATGATCGGCGCTGGACCATTAATGGTCATGCTCACCGATGTACGTGGATCACAAAGATCAAAACCACTGTATAATTTCTTGGCATCGTCAACCGTTGCAATGCTTACACCAGAGTTGCCGATCTTACCATAAATATCAGGACGCACAGCAGGGTCTTCGCCGTACAAGGTTACGCTATCGAACGCGGTAGACAAACGCTTCGCAGGCTGGTCCAACGATACATAGTGAAACCTTTTGTTCGTACGCTCCGGAGCGCCCTCGCCTGCAAACATCCTCGTAGGGTCTTCTTCCGCACGCTTCAATGGAAACACTCCCGAAGTATAAGGAAACTTGCCAGGGAAGTTCTCCTGCAACCGCCACAACAATACATCGCCCCAATCATTAAAGCGCGGCACTGCGATCTTGGCGATCTTCGTGTGCGATAAGGATTCAGTATATAAAGGCTGCTTGATGATCTTGCCCCTTACATCATACTCAAAAAATTCTTTGCGGTATAATTCCTTGGTGGCTTCCCACTCGTCAACTAGTTTCTTGCAAACGGGGAACAATTGCTTTTCGTGCAATCCAATCTCTTTCTCAAGCGCTGCAACATCGCCGCCCGATGCTTTCAACAAATCCAACGCACCTCTCAAGCGGTATAATTTACTTGCAATAGCAGCCTGCTCCCTCGCCAACTGGTTATACTTGCGCACTTCATCAGATATCTCGGAAAGATACCGCACACGCTTCGGAGGAATGATCAAAGATTTCATCGTCTCCTCCTCTTCCTCCTTCTCTCCTTTTACCGCTTCCTCAACATTTCCAAACCTCAGGCCTATCTTTTTCTCTATTGCCTCCATCAACTTATCGAACAGCTTATTCACGCCTGCATCATTGAACTGCGCAGCAATGGTACCTAACACCGGCAGCTCGTCATCCTTTGCAGTCCACAATTGATGGTTACGCTTGTATTGCTTGCGCACATCTGCCAATGCATCCAAAGCGCCAGCCTTATCAAATTTGTTGATCGCAATAACATCGGCATAATCCAGCATGTTGATCTTCTCCAACTGCGATGCCGCTCCGTACTCCGGCGTCATCACATACAAGCTCACATCGCAATGATCTAAGATCGATGCGTCGCTTTGACCAACACCAGCAGATTCCAGAATAATCAAATCAAAACCTGCGGCTTTCGTAATGGCGAGCGCCTCCTCCACAGCACCACTTAATGCCTTATCGCTTTCCCGTGTAGCCAAAGAGCGCATATATGCACGCGGGTTTGAAATGGAATTCATGCGGATGCGGTCACCCAACAATGCGCCACCTGTTTTTTTCTTGGAAGGGTCCACTGAAATGACCGCGATGGTCTTGTCCTCGTATGCGTTCAAAAACCTTCTTACTATCTCATCGGTCACGCTACTCTTACCCGCGCCACCAGTGCCGGTGATGCCTAACACGGGCCGCTTTACGTCATTATCTGATTTGAATTGCTCGGGATTTACAGAAGCTCCATTCAATTCATGATTGATTCCATTTTCAGCCAGTGTAATTGCGCGGGCAATTCTCCGGATGTCTTTCTTCTCACCCAGCACCGTTTGGCCATTCCATTTCTTGGGCGCCTGCCAATAGTCGGTATGCTGCCAATCGCTTTCATCCGATATATTACCGGCAGTAGCCTTGGACGCTACAGCTTTAACAGCAGGAGCGCACTGCCTTATCACGTCCTCTATCATTCCTTCCAATCCCATTTTTCTGCCATCATCAGGACTATAAATGCGCGTGATACCATACTGATGCAATTCCCTGATCTCCTCGGGTAATATCGTTCCGCCTCCGCCCCCAAATATTTTAATATGGCCGCAACCATTCTCTTCCAGCAGGTCCTTCATGTATTTAAAAAATTCCACGTGCCCGCCCTGGTAGCTGGTAATGGCGATGCCCTGCACATCTTCTTCGATGGCGCACTCCACAATCTCCGCCACCGACCGGTTATGGCCCAAATGAATGATCTCCGCGCCCTTGCTCTGCAAAATGCGCCGCATAATGTTGATGGCGGCATCATGCCCGTCGAACAAACTGGCGGCGGTAACTATACGAACCTTGGGATTTGGAATAGGTGCCATATAGACTAACAATTGTTAGCAAATGTAGCTAAAAATCAGCGTTGCGGATAAGCTAAAAGGTACTATTGGCAGCGGGATATGTACCAATTGACAAACCGTAAAAAACACAACATATTTAGAGACGCCGGGCGTGCAATGGTGTTTAAAGTTTCGTGCAATATGCTGAAAGGCAAGGCAAGCCGTGTTCATAACCCGTAACTTTTCATATATTGAAAACTCAACCGACCACTATGCTCCGCAAACTCTTCCTGTTGATTGCTTTATGCCTGTTGTTACACGCCGGTAACGCGCAAGACCCCTGGAAAATTTCGGCTTCCAATATCAACCCGCAAGGCTATTACGGCATTACTGTCGCTAATGGAATGATCGGCATTGTTTCATCGCCCGAACCTTTCAAGGTAAAAGACGTCGTGCTTGCCGGCGCATACGACCTCTACGGACGCGGAAGAGTCAGCAATTTCCTGCGCAGCTTCAACCTGCTGAACATGTATCTCGATATCGATGGAAGACGCATCGACAACCGCAACAGCACCAACCTTCGCCAGGAACTGGACATGCGCAATGCGGCCTTTACTTCCTCTTTCGATCACACCGACAAGGCATCGGTTACCTATACGTATTATTCGCTCAGGCACCTTCCTTTTACAGTGTTGATGGACATTTCCATCACCGCTAAAAAAGACATCACCATCGGCGGTGCCAGCGTGATGGAAGCGCCCGACGCACTCAAAGACGTTCAGAATTATTACAATGAAATCGACCGCCCGCACGTGGTCATCAGTTTGCTTACCTCCGCAGCGAAAAGTCCTACCGGCAAGTTGCTGATGTGCGCGTCCAATACTTTTTTATTCAGTGAACATCATGGCGCGGAGCCGCGGGTCATCCACGAAATGTGGGATAATAATATGCACCTGATGAAGTTCACTAAAAAAATAGCGGCTGGTGAAACGTACCGCTTCAGCATTGCGGGATCGTCCATTACCTCATCACACCACGATGATCCGCTGAATGAAGCGGAACGCCTTACCATCTTCGCGAAGCTGGAAGGGCGCGACCGACTCCTGCAATTTCACCGCAGGGCCTGGGACGAACTATGGAAAAGTGATATCATCATAGAAGGCGATCCGCAAAGCCAGCAGGACGTGCACAGCATGCTGTATCATCTTTATTCTTTTTCAAGAGAAGGCACGGCCCTGTCTCCTTCACCGATGGGATTATCAGGATTGGGATACAATGGACACGTGTTCTGGGATACGGAGCTTTGGATGTTCCCCTCTATTTTGGTAATGCAGCCCGAGATCGCAAAATCGCTGGTCGAATACCGTTATCAACGATTGGAAGCCGCGCGCCGCAATGCCTTTGCGCACGGATATAAAGGCGCCATGTTCCCATGGGAAAGCGCAGAGACCGGCGTGGAGGAAACACCGGTATGGGCATTGAGCGGTCCCTTCGAACACCACATTACCGCGTGCGTGGGCATTGCGGCGTGGAATTACTATTGCGTAACGCAGGATAAGAATTGGCTGCGCGAAAGGGGCTATCCTATTCTTTCCGCAACCGCCGATTTCTGGGCATCGAGGGTTGAACGCAACGGTCCCGGTAAATACGATATCAAAAACGTCGTCGCCGCCGACGAGTGGGCCGAGAACGTAGACAACAACGCATTTACCAATGCCGCCGCCAAGGCCAACCTGCAATATGCCACCGAAGCCGCCAAGCTCATCGGGCTTACGCCCAATGCTGATTGGGCGCACGTGGCCGCAAACATTCCCATCTTAAAACTTGAAAACGGCGTTACCCGCGAGCACGCAACGTATAAAGGGGAGGGCATCAAGCAGGCCGACGTAAACCTGCTGGCCTATCCGTTGAAAGAAGTAACCGATCCCAAGCAAATCAAAAAAGACCTTGAATATTACGAGACCCGTGTGCCCAATGAAGGCACTCCCGCCATGACGCAGGCCATCTTTACCTTATTATATGCAAGATTGGGCGATGGCGAGAAGGCCTGGCATTTCTTCCAGGACGCCTACCTGCCCAACCTTAATCCACCTTTTCGCGTGATAGCGGAAACCAAAGGCGGCACTAACCCGTATTTCGCTACGGGGGCGGGCGGCATTATTCAAAGCCTGCTGATGGGGTTCGGGGGGCTGGAGATTACGCGCAAGGGCCTTGTGCAGGTAAAGTCTACGCTGCCTAAGCATTGGAAGAGCCTGACCATCACGGGCGTAGGGCCGGAAAGGAAGAATTTTACGGTAAGATAGGGATTTTTGATAGGGTTATCCGGAAGCGCGAGTTGAGAGGAAAGGGGTATATCGGGTTGAAATGGGAGGTTGTGTGGCCCGATGGGATTTCGGATAATTGTTCAGGACATATCCGAGTCAATCCGGCTACGGTTTCAACTAAGTTTTGGGGTATCAATATCCAGGGAATACACAGCGCCTCGGTTATCCGAACGGCGCGTCCGGATGAATGGCTCAAAGCTTTTAGCTTAATTTACTATCTTTAAAAATCAGCGATCCGTGTAATCCTATAATCTTTCCTTAATCTGTGATCAAGAAACTGACCGCCATATCGCTCATTGCACTGCTCGTGTTCAACTGGTACGGGTACCGCGTGCTCATGAACTACCTGGAGGACAAAGCCACTACCCAACTACAGGTTAAGCTGGATAAACAACAATACGACGAATCATCCCTCATCACCATACGCATCCCGCTCAACATGCCTTACATCACGGATTGGGATGATTTTGAATCGCATTACGGCGAAACTGAGATCGATGGCGTTCACTACAAATACGTAAAACGCAAAGTAGAGCGCGGCGAGTTGGTATTGCTGTGCATTCCCAATGCGGAAAAAACAATGATCAGCGATGCAAAGGACAATTTCTTCAAACTGGTGAATGACCTGCAACAACCCACCGGCAAAAAAGATTCAAAGGGCCATACCGTAAAAATTCCCTTCAGCGATTACATTGCCGATCAACCGGCCGGCATTAAAATACTGGCAAGCACGCACACATCCGTGCATGTCAATTATCACTTCTTTATTCCTTCCGCTTTCATCGAAGTGCCTGCGCAACCGCCCGAGTGTTAAGCGCCATAATCAATGGTTTATTTTTTTCATTTATCATTCCAATACTGTAACCTATGCGCATGTGCTTTGTGGCTGCATGCCTGTTGATGCTGCTGGCATCGTGCAGGCAGGAGCAGGATCATACAAAATATACCAACGACCCTTTACTATATTGTAAAAGCGTGAAGCGGCTGAACAACGTGGTGCTGGAAAATAATTTCCCGCCCATGATCGCGTCCCGCAATTATGCCTATGCGAACATCGCCGCTTATGAAGTGATCGCCGCCGGCGACCAACGCTTCGTGTCACTGGCAGGACAAATAAAACACCTGCCCCCATTGCCAACATTGGATACCACCAATGTCGATTTTCATTTTGCCAGCATACTTGCATTCTGCAAAGTGGGAGAGGCTGTTACTTTCCCCGAAGGCAGCATGCAGGATTATGTAGATCAGCTAAAACACGATGCGGACAGCGCCGGCATGCCCAACAAAGTAATGCAGGCGTCGCAAGCATTTGCCGACAGCGTGGCCGCGCACATCCTTAAATGGAGCAAGGGCGATAACTACGCGCAAACCCGCAGCGCATCCAAATACAGCGTAAGCGAAGTGCCGGGCCGCTGGGTGCCAACGCCTCCCATGTACGCGCAAGCCGTGGAACCGCATTGGATGAAAGTAAGATCGCTGGTGATCGATAGCTGCTCCCAGTTCAGGTGCCCCGTACCGCCTGTGTACGACGTCGTGAAAAAGGACGCAGATTTTTACCGGGCGATGTGGGAAGTGAAAACAGTTGGCGACAGCCTTACCGAGGAACAAAAGCACATTGCAGACTTCTGGGACGACAATCCATTTAAAATGAACGTGCAGGGCCACGTGATGTTTGCCACGAAAAAATTCTCGCCCGCCGGGCATTGGATGAATATCGTGGGCATTGCATCGCAAAAGGCAAATGCAGACTTTGCAACAACGGTCTGTGCTTACACTGAAACGGCCATTGCCCTGTACGATGGTTTTATCGCCTGTTGGGATGAAAAATACCGTTCCAACCTGGTAAGGCCTGAAACGGTCATTAATAACATCGACGCCATGTGGCGCCCTTATATTCAAACGCCTCCCTTTCCTTCTTACCCGAGCGGGCACTCTGTTATCAGCGCCGCCGCAGCAGAAGTAATGACACACTTATACGGCGATAACCTGTCGTTTACCGATACTTCCTTGTTGGAGTTCGGCATTAAAAGCAGGCAGATAGAGTCGTTCAGGAAGGCAGCGGTGGAAGCGGGCATGTCGCGCCTGTACGGCGGCATCCATTACCGCTTCGACCTGGATGAAGGCAATAAAATGGGCAAGCAGATCGGGGAACTTATTGTACGACGATTGGAAATGCGCAGGGACACTACCGCGCAACTTAACCGCTAAAAACTTGTTATGAGAAATTGCATTTTACTTTTATCAATACTGCTGTTTGGCACAGCCGAAGCATATCCACAGGGTTGCGTTGCCATACGCAGCACCGCGGCCACCTGCACCCGTCAAACAGCCGACCAGCATGCTGCCAAGGGCTGGCAGCTCAACACTTCTTACCGTTACTTCCGCTCTTACAAACATTTTGTGGGCAAGGAAGAACAGAAGGAGCGCACCGAGCACAATACGGAAGTGGTAAACTGGTCGCACTCCGTAACGTTTTCATTGGTCAGGCATTTCAACAACCGCTGGTCGCTTTCATTGGATGTGCCGATTCTGGGCAACAAACGTTCATCCCTATACGAACATGGCGGCAACAGCGGCGGGCCCGCCGCAAGGCATAACACGCGTTCCTTTGGATTGGGTGATATCCGCATTGCCGGCTACCGCTGGCTGCTGGACCCCACCAAGAACATGAAGGGCAACATACAATTAGGCCTTGGGTTGAAGCTGGCCACCGGTGATTACCAATACCAGGACTTTTTTGTAAAAGCAGATGGTACAAAGGTCCTTGGTCCCGTTGACCAATCCATTCAACTGGGCGATGGCGGAACAGGGTTTACTACCGAATTGAATGGTTACTATAATTTTTCATCCCGCGTAGGCGTGTATGGCAATTTTTATTACCTGTTCAACCCGCGCGAACAAAACGGAACCAGCACAGCGAGAGGTGGAACGCCTTCGGCTACTGCATTGTTATACAATACCAGCACCATGAGCGTGCCGGACCAGGTGATGGCCAGGTTAGGCGCCAACATCAACATCAACAGGTTTTCGTTTTCGGCAGGCGGGAGGGTAGAAGGCATTCCATCCAAAGACGCGATCGGTGGCAGCGGAGGTTTCAGGAGACCGGGATACGTTGTTAGCATAGAGCCGGGCGTGAGCTATTCCATGCAAAAGTTCACCGCTTTTGTTACTTTGCCGTTTGCAGTGGAAAGGAACCGTACGCAAAGCCAGGCAGATAAGGCTAGGACAGCAGCTACCGGCGTGTATGCGCATGGAGATGCGGCCTTCGCCGATTATTTAGTGAATATTGGGTTTAGCGTGAAGTTGTAGGAATTAACATTGACCCATGGTTAAAACGGATAAATCACTTTAGATTTATCCGTTTTTATTTCTATAAATTGAGATGCAAAAAACGGTCACCAATGAAACGCTTCCTGTTCCTTCTTCAACTGTCATTCCTTGTTTCCACCAGCTTCGCCCAGCAGCCGCTTGCCCCGGACAAGATATATGGCGTTTTATTCGAAGACGTTCAGCGCGCCAAAATATTCCCCGATGGCAAAACATTCGTGGACTGCATCCCTAAAAGAGATCCCAAACAAATCGTGGCGGAATATGTGTCAATGAAGAATAACCCCGCCGTACGCTACAGCCTTAAATTATTCGTAGAAAATAATTTCATCCTTCCGCAGGAAAGGAATGTAGAGGTCCCGAAGAACGAAGACATTAAAAAGCACATCGAATCGCTGTGGCAGATACTGCGCCGGGACCCCGACAAGCAAATCGAAGGCTCCTCGCTACTGCCTTTGCCCTATCCCTACATTGTTCCCGGCGGCCGCTTCCGCGAAATTTATTATTGGGATTCTTATTTCACCATGCTCGGCCTGCGCGAAAGCGGGCAGGAAGACATGATCGAGAACATGGTCAACAATTTTGCCTACCTCATCAAGCAATACGGTTTTATTCCCAATGGCAACCGCACGTATTATCTCGGCCGCTCGCAACCGCCGTATTTTGCTTTGATGGTGGAATTGATGGCGGAGAAAAAAGGTAAGGTAGTGTACGCCTTATACCTCGATGCACTGCAAACCGAGCACGATTATTACATGGACAAGACCGCCGCTACCAAACACGTAGTGAAAATGCCTGATGGCAGCACGCTCAACCGGTATTACGACCGCCTCGACATTCCCCGCCAGGAATCATTTGTGCAGGATGAAGAAGTGGCTGCAAAGTCAAGTCAATCCAAGCCTGCCATCTATCGCCATCTGCGCTCTGCAGCGGAGAGCGGCTGGGACTTCAGCAGCCGCTGGTTCAAGGATGGAAAAAATCTTCATACAATACAGGTCACTAATTACGCCCCCGTAGACCTGAATTGTTTACTATATCAATTGGAGATCACCTTATCTAAGGCATATAAAGAGAGAGGAAATCTCATGCGCCAGCGGTACTATGAGCAAATTGCGGAGAAGCGCAAAAGATCTATTTTAAAATATTGCTGGTCGGTAGCCAATGGCTATTTCATGGATTGGGACATTACCACTAAAAAAGTAAGTCCGCAGCTTACCATTGCAGGCACCACGCCCTTATTTTTTGAAATTGCCACGCCCACACAAGCTAAATTGGTGGGCAACGTGGTGAAGACAAAGTTCCTGCAACCGGGCGGAGTAGTAACTACGTTAAAAAATACCGGCGAACAATGGGATGCGCCCAATGGCTGGGCCCCGTTGAATTGGCTGGCCATACAGGGGTTTCGCAACTACCAGTTAGATGACCTGGCAAAAACCATTTCGGAGCGCTGGATAAAACTGAATGTAAGCGTGTACGAAAAAACCGGCAAGCTCATGGAGAAATACAATGTAATGGACCTTAACCTGGAGGCCGGCGGAGGAGAATATCCCTCGCAGGACGGTTTTGGCTGGACGAATGGGGTATTGCTGAAATTGATCTCGTTGTATGGGATGCCTAAATGATCATTTTATTTTCGGCACCATGCCCCTGATCCCCATATCCACCACTTTTTCTCCCTTACCCGGTTCCCACTTACCATCATGAACAATTTCCTCCCATTCAAAGCTTTTATTGGTTGAGAAGGAAGCCTCAATAATAATATCTTTCGTTTCATTGCCGATAATATTAAGCTTGCCGGGCACAAAGGCCGCTGTTACCACGCAGGAACCCGGCGGTATGGGTGAAGTACTAAAAATAGGATTCACAACAGTGGTAGCTCCCGGCGGCGCTTGCCCCGTGCTGACCACAGGTACCGAAAACCCGGGACCGCTGATAACGGTCTCAAATCCCCAGAAACCTTGTTTTCGGTTGGCGTTCACCGTTACCGACTCCCTATTGATGGTAAAGTTGGTGATGTAAGTATTAAAGCCGATGAACCCCGCCAGCGTGCCGGTGTATTCGCCCTGGATGGGAAATCCATTGATGATGGTATCTACTTTGAATTTCACATGCGCGTTCTGGTACGCCAGCGAAATGCGCAGCCATTCGTATTTGCCGGGCTTTACGTCTTTTAAAGGCATCGAAAAAAATACTTCATTGTCTCGGGCGAATGAGGCTTTTTGAAAATCGATGGCGGTCGATCCGCCGATTCCCGTTTCGAGGGCCCTGTACAAGACTTTGCCGCCGCCCAGTGGTGTAAAAGCAGTAGGCGCCAGCTCGATGTAGTGTGCGCTCATTTTGGAAAATATGGGATGTTGCGCAGCGCGTCCCGATGGTATCACCGAAGGTTGACCGACATTGTTCAGCCGGACCTGGGTAGAGTCGAACCGGAATTTTATGATCAACTGCGCATTGCTCACGGAGTGCTCCTTATTGCACGCAATGCATGCCAGCATACCCAGAGAAGCAACGGTGGGGATCAGTTTCTTCATAGATATTGAGGGGGTTTGACTTAACAAGAACGTCCGGGAACCCCTAAAAATTGCCGTTTCTACCCGCTTATAATTGCTGTTCGCCGCAGCCTTCCGCCCCGTTTTGGGTGGACCAGTACCTCCGCTGCCTGTTCCTCTTGCCCCGGATACAATTGCCAGCTGTGTAATCCTTTAATCCTTATCAAATCCGTGCTATTCCCCATTACCTTTGCGAAAATTTTCCCTGATGCGAAAGATTACGGCCGCCCTCTGCGCAGTCTCCCTCGTACTTTTCGGCTGTTCCCGCAATAATGTGGTCGAGGATGATTCCATTAAGCAATATTTCGATGAGCATAAGGTTACCGGCTGCTTCGGCCAATTCAACAATACCCGGGGCGAGTTCACGGTTTACAACCTGTCGCGGTTTGCGGACAGCGCCTACCTGCCGGCCTCCACATTCAAGATTGTCAATTCGTTGATCGGTCTTGAAACGGGCATAATTGCCAACGACAGCGCTGTAATTCCCTGGAATGGCGTGCCATGGTTCCGTGAGGCTTGCAATCAAAACCTGCCCATGTATATGGCTTTCCGCGAGTCCTGCGTGCCCTGGTACCAGGAGCTGGCGCGCAGGATAGGCAGGGATACCATGCAGTTCTGGCTCGACTCGCTCGGATATGGCAGCCGTCATGGCCGCGCCGAGATCAGCAAAATCGATACGTTCTGGCTGGATAATGCTGTAAAGATCACGGCCGATGAACAACTCGGCCTGGCGAAAAAATTATACTTCAATCAATTGCCTTTTAAAAGATGGGTGCAGGGACGCGTTAAAAGCATGATGACGGTGGAAACACGCAATGAATACATACTGGCATATAAAACGGGTACCGGCCGCGCGCCCAATGGCCATCTTATCGGTTGGGTGGTAGGTTGGATAGAAGAGAATAAGCATCCTTATCCTTTTGTATTGCAACTGGAATCAACCGACCCCGGTATCGACATGCGTCCTACCGCGCTGGCTGTGCTGGATAAGATTTTAAAGCATTATGGTTTTAAGGAAGGAAAAAAATGATGTGCAATCCGGCAGGATTTATGCGTTAAAAATTTGTGTGATCCTTCAATCCATTAAAATCTGTGCTAACTTAAATCCGTGATCAGGTTCGAACATACCGATTTTCTCTTTGGGCTCATTCTTATACCCTTCCTGGTATTTCTTTTTTTCTATTTATTAAGATGGAAACGCGATACCGCGCGCAAGATCGGCGATGTTAAGCTGGTAAAGCAATTGGTAAGGAATTATTCTCCAGGCAAGTTCACGGTAAAATTTTTATTGGTATTGTTGGGCTTTGCGGTTTGCGTGGTGGCGGCCGCCAATTTGCAACGGCGGGCGGAAAATGAAAGCATCACGCGCAAAGGGGTGGATGTAATGATAGCCCTGGATGTAAGCAAAAGCATGCTGGCCGAAGACTTTCCTCCAAACCGGCTGGAGCGTGCACGGCAACTGGTGATAAAATTGATGGGCCAGATGCCGGACGACCGCATCGGCATCGTGTTGTTTGCGGGGCGTGCATACCTTCAAATGCCATTAACTACGGACCATAGCGCGGCGCGCATGTATATTCAGCAGGCTGGTCCCAATGCGGTGCCTACCCAGGGAACGGTTATCGGCGAGGCGCTGCGCATGTCCAATACGGCGTTCAATAGCAAGGAGCGCAAGTTCAAATCGATCATATTAATTTCCGATGGAGAAGACCATGATGCCGAGGCGGTTCAGGTGGCAAAAAGCCTGACTGAAAGCGGCGTGATGGTGAATACGGTCGGCATTGGTTCCGTGGACGGATCGGTTATTATCGATCCTGAAACGGGAAGCTCAAAAAAGGACTTGTATGGAAATACGGTCATTACGCGTTTGAATGAGACCGTGCTGCGGGAGATCGCAAGGTCTACTAATGGCGTGTATATAAAATTGGATGATGCGGATGCGGCGGTAAAACAGATAATGGATAAGCTGAGCACCATCGGGCAGAAGGCGGTGCAGGATTCGGCGTATGTTAATTATAAAAGTTTTTTCCAGTGGTTTATCGCAGCAGCATTATTCTTGCTGGCGGTAGAGTTGTTTATTCCTGAACGCCGAAAAGTGCCCGTATGAAATATGTGATCATCATAATGTTATTGGCAAGTGTTGCGCCGCCTTCGGCGGCGCAAAAGGCCGACCGTTACCTGTACAAAGGCAATGAGCTGTACAAGAAAAAAGAATATGAAAAATCACTGGAGCAATACAAGCAAGCGGTCAGCCAGGAACCAAAAAATCCGGTAGCCAGCTTCAACCAGGGCGCCGCTCAATTCCGGCAGCTGCAACATGGCCAATCAGAGCAATCATTCAATAATGTATTGGAAAATGCCACGGACAAGGCCACGCAGCAACAGGCCTTGTATAACAAAGGCGTTGCACAGGTAAAGCAAAATAAACTGGAGGAAAGCATCGAGTCGTGGAAGGAGGCCTTGAAATTAAATCCCAACGATCAACTTGCCAGGGAAAACCTGCAAAGGGCGCTGCGCGAATTGAAGAAAAAGCAGGAAGAACAAAAACAACAGCAGCAACAACAGAAAAAAGATAAAAAGCAAAAGCAGCAGGAGAAAGAAAAACAACAGCAACAGCAACCACCTCCGCAGAGCAGGCTCTCCAAGCAGCGCGTGGAGCAATTATTAAAAGCCTTGCAACAAAAAGAAAGGGAAGTGCAGCAAAGATTGCAGAAAGAAAAGGTATCGCCAAGGAAGCCGGAAAAGGATTGGTAGGAGTGAGGGCTGTGTAGTGATTAGTGAGTGGTGAATAGTGAATAGTAAGTACTATATCAATCTTGGTAGATGCATACTCACCACTCACAATTCACCACTCGCTATGCTCACTGCTTAATGATCACTCTCGTTCCCACGGGGCAATAATCATACAGTTCATACAGGTGATCGAGTTTCATGGAGATGCATCCTTGTGTCCAGTTCTGGTAATAGTCTACCGCTGTTTCATCTCTCGGCCAGGTGCCGTGGATGCCGATGCCGCCGCCGATCTTTGCGGTTTTAGGTATGATGCCGTCTGATTTGCGGCGGTTGAATTTCTGCCAGCTTTCTTTATTGGGATAATCGAGCAACATGAATTTACCCCATTTGTCGTGCGGGCGTTTTCCAATGATTTTGAAGCTGCCTTCGGGTGTTTTGCGGTCGCCTTCCATCATCTTGTCGTCCTGCGTTTTACTTCCGAATACTACGGGATAGGTGGCAAACCATCCCTCGGCATCATACACATTCAATTCGTAATTGGATTTGTCGATAACAATGTAAATAACCCCGTTCGGCCCTTCGTTCAATAGGCTTTTTTTCACTTCGCGTGTTGAGTGACTGGTAAAGGATAGCAGGGTCACTGCCAGGGCAGCAAGCAGTAAAGTGGTGCGGGTGTTCATGTGATTTTTTTTTGAAAGTTTACAATTACGAGTCAAGCCGGGCTAATCACCAGCCATAAACCTGACATACTATAAAACCTCGCAAGTGTAAAAGTATTTCATGGGTTGGGCGAAGAAAGGGGTGAGATGAAACCGATAAACGACAGCCGCAAAAAAAATATTTTCGTGCAAAAACGTATTAACGAATTTTTCAATCGCTGTTAATGAAAGCAAAATAGCAAAGCCGCCCGATATGTTCAAGCGGCTGTAGCAAAAAAATTTATTCACATCTCTTTGTAGGGAGGGCTTTGGGTACATAGAAAAACTACGGGTTACAGGGTGGGTGTTACGATGTAAACTTTAGTAACCCGCAGCCTGTAACCCGTAACCTTTTCCCGCGGAAAAATTACCAGTTGCTGAATCGTACCCCTACGGCGTAGGGCGTCATGTCAAGTGCCTTGTCGAACATGCTCTCATGGGCGCACGAGCCGTACAATTTCACAGGCCCCAATTGCAACTCGCCTATATAGGACAGCTTCCAACGGCGCAGGTCAAAATCATCGTGTTCCTTGAACTTGTCGCCCGGCCCGCCCTTGAACTTCTGCCTGGCCGAGTACAGGTATCCTGCGCTGACGCCTACGCTTAGGCCAAATCCTTCTTCGCGGCGTGGGGTGAAGTTAAAGTTGAGCATGAAGGGAACGGTAAGGTAATCGGCCGCCAGTTTATTTTTGCGATAGGTGCTGTCCCCGCCCATTAAGATTATCCTGGTGGGATTTTTCAGGAACTTGATGTCATCGTCGAAGCGGTAGTTGTTCAGCTCCAGGCCAAGACCGTATTTCAGGTTTACCACGTGCTTGATAACATTCAGCCGCTGCATGAAAAACCACACGTTCACGTTCACCGATTTTCCGCCCCGCAGGTCAAACTGGTCTTCGCCTACATTGGGCGCCAGGAACCCGCTGGCCTGGGCAGCCGCGTAATTGGTCTCATCCTTAAAATTCGCGAAGCCAAGGTCTACTATGCCCCAGTTGGTGCTGATGTTGGAAGAACGGTGGCCCCTGCGGCGCCTTACGCGTACCTCGTCCTCGGAGTCGGAGCGCTGGCCTTTGCCTTTCTTTATGATTACCATATTGCCGATCTTGATGGTATCGCCCTCTTTGGTTTGGGTAGTGTCTGTTTGGGCAAGGCCGGTTAGGGCAAAACAAATCCCCGACAGGAGTATAAATATCCTCTTCATATCATTTTTCTTTTTAAACGTTGAATTATTTTAATGCGATCTCAAAGTTTCCGATCAGTAATCCCTTCTCTTCTACTGCGGGAAGGTTGGTGGTTTTTTCAAATACCCGGGTCACTTTACGGAATAACCCACGCAGTTTGTTTTTTCTTTCAACAGAAGTATTGGCTATGTATACATCTTCTTCAGTGTCCGGTATGGTACTTCCCACATACGCTGCAGGTATAACCTCGATGCCGCTGCTGGGATTGGCCTTTTCCATGCCGGTACTAATGTTCTTAATATTGTTTACACCCGCAGTTACAGTGGCGCTTTCTATCGGCAGGCCGGTTTCTTCCTGCGGATTGGTTTGCAGTGTGTTCACTGCAAGGCCTTGATTCTGGTTATCCGGTTCGATGTTATTTACAACTGACTGCTGCTGTTGTTTCTTTTTATCATTGGTAGCAAGCTGCTGGTTGTTCACGGGTGCTTTGTATTCCGGTGCTTCCTGGTCGTTGCTTTGAGCTTCCTGTTTGTTGAGCGTTTCAACCGGTTGCTTAGTTACAGCGGGCTGATCATTTTGCTTCTTGTTAACAGCTACGGTCCCAGGCTGGTCAACAGTTTTATTATTGTTGATCCAGAAAATTCCCAATGCAAGCAATACCATCGCTGCAATAGCTGCTACTCTCCACCACATCATTATCACCGGCTTTCTTTCTTTGTCCGACTCCTTGTACAATAATGATTTATCGGGGAATACAATGCTGATGGGTGTTTCCAGCTTGGTTTGCAACAGCAGGTTCAGTTCCTGCCGGTATTGCGGTTTGCTGGCGGCGAATTGCTCAACTTCCCTGCGGAGCAATGTTTCCAGCTCATCGTCCACGTATAATAAAAAGAACTCTTCGTAATTCGTTTCTGTTACCAATTCCGCGGCCTCGGGTTTCATGAGCGATGATTTTCCCGGGAACTTTACCGACATATCCGGCCTGAGGCTGGATTGCTTCAGCATCACAAGTTCTTCTTCCAGGTCCGGATTTTCCTGCACAAAGGCTTCCACTGCCGCACGTTCTGCTGCTGTAAGTTCGTTGTCTACGTACAGCAAAAAGAATTCTTCGTAATTATATCTGTTGATGTTCATGTCAAATCACGTTTTCAGGACTTACCAAAAAATTTTTTAACTGGACCCGTGCGCGATGCAGGTAAACTTTTACCTGGCTTTCGCTTAGCCCGGTGATCTGTCCGATCTCTTCATACGAATAGCCTTCATAATCTTTCAGCATGACCAGTGAGCGTTGGGTTTCATTCAATCTTTTCAACGCTTCTTCCAGGATCTTTTTGGTGTTGTGTACCGGCCGGTCGGTAATGCGCGTTTCTTCCCTGAATTCTTCTTTAAGATAAATCCTTTTCGACTTCCTGATATGATCTATCATCTGGTGGTAGGCTACTGTAAAAAGATAAGATTTGCTTTTTTCATAGTCTACCTCGTTCCGGTTACGCCACATTTTCTCAAAAGCCGTTTGCACTACATCCCTCGAGTCCTCCTCGTGGCGGAGGTTTTTAAGGATGAATCGATACACGTTGTCCGCGTACTCAGTGACACATTGGTTGTATTCTTTATCGGTCATAAGCAGTAAAACCTGTTTACAATCATTTTTAAGAATGCCTGTTTCATAGTATTACGGCCACAAGCTAGGAAATGTTACACCTTTTAATTAAAAAGTCATTGGGTCGTTAGGTGATTAGGTCATTAGCCGTTTCGGGCTGTTGCGCCTTATAAAGAAAAAAGCCAATAAATCACTGAAAACAAATGACTTATTGACCTAATGTATTAACGATTCCGAACTTAAATCTTATCTGCCGAGCAGGTTGCGCGTAATGGACTCGATCAGGAATTCGCTCCGGGTATTCTTTTCAACGCATTCAGCCTGTTCCTGTTGCGTGCACTCCTCCTTATTAGCGGCCTTCGGGTTGGAGCGGGTAGCCGCCACCACAAAAGCTGCGGCGGTGATTATCAGCACCACCATCAGTGTTCTTATGAATGAGTGTTGTTTCATGATCAGGACCCAAAAGTATGACGAAGGAATGACTTAAATGTTACAGAAATCTAAAAATAAGCGCCCATCACATAAAAATCACATGAAAACCCCTATTAAGTACCCGGATCTGGGGAGGATGTTGCATGGGAGCGATAAAAAATTTAATTATTAAACGACTTCATCCGGATAGCCTGGATATTTCAAATGCTATACAGCATACAATGATACCTGTATTCGGATTCTCCGAAAGACACAGAAGCCAGATATCAAATTGACCGGCAACTGCGTATCGGGAAAGTCGGAATATGACTTTACTTTTGTGCCATAACTTGTAGCCATATGAATGAGAACCTGGTAAAACGACTGACCCGCGAACTGGATGAGATCCGCGAAGCCGGCCTCTTTAAACGTGAACGCATCATTTCATCCCCCCAAGGCGCGGAAATTATCGTGAACGGTAAAACAGTGCTGAACTTTTGCGCCAATAACTACCTCGGCCTTTCATCGCACCCTAAAGTAATAGCCGCCGCCGAGCGCAGCATCGAATACCGCGGGTACGGCATGAGCAGCGTACGTTTTATCTGCGGCACTCAGGACATTCATAAAGAACTGGAGAATAAACTCGCGGCTTTCCTCGGCACCGAGGACACCATATTATACGCCGCCGCCTTCGACGCCAATGGCGGCGTATTCGAACCGCTGTTCAATGAGCAGGATGCCATCATTTCCGATGAACTTAACCACGCTTCCATTATCGACGGCGTACGCCTGTGCAAGGCACAACGTTACCGCTACAAGCACAACGATATGGCCGACCTGGAGGCCAAACTGCAAGAATCGCGACACCTGCGCGACCGCATCATTGTTACCGATGGATCGTTCAGCATGGATGGCACCATTGCCCAATTGGACAAGATCTGCGACCTGGCAGATAAATACAACGCGGCAGTAATGATAGATGAATCGCACTCCAGTGGCTTCCTTGGAAAAACCGGTCGCGGCACCCACGAATACCGCAATGTAATGGGCCGGATAGATATCATTACCGGCACGCTCGGCAAGGCATTGGGCGGCGCACTGGGCGGATTTACCAGCGGAAGGCGTGAAGTAATCGAAATGCTGCGCCAGCGTTCCAGGCCATACCTGTTCTCCAATTCACTTTCTCCCAGCATAGTGGGCGCCAGCGTTGCAGTATTGGACCTGCTAAGCGAAACAACGGAGCTAAGAGATAAACTGGAATACAATACAAAATATTTCCGCAGTAAAATGACCGAGGCCGGCTTCGATATCAAACCGGGCGATCATCCCATTGTCCCTATCATGTTATACGATGCTGTAGTGGCGCAGAACTTCGCCGCGAAACTATTGGATGAAGGTATTTACGTGATTGGCTTCTTTTATCCGGTAGTGCCGAAAGGACTTGCAAGGATACGCGTGCAACTAAGCGCTGCGCACGAACAACATCACCTCGACAAAGCCATTGCCGCCTTTACAAAGGTGGGAAGCGAACTGGGAGTATTAAAGGCCGCGGTTACTTCATAGCGATCATACTGATCTCTACATTCACATTTCTCGGCAGTCCTTTAACCGCCACGGTTTCCCTCGCAGGAAAATCGCCATTGAAATATTTGGCGTACACTTCGTTTACCGCGCTGAAGTGCGACATATCGCTCAGGAAAATAGTTGTTTTCAACACGCGGCTGAAATCGATCTCCGCTGCAGCCAGTATCGCTTTCAGGTTGTGCATTACCTGGTGCGTTTCTGCCGAGATATCGCTTGCTTCTACTATGCCGGTTTTGGGATTGATGCCTACCTGTCCTGAAATAAACAACAGGTTGCCGGCCTGCACTGCCTGGCTGTAAGGGCCGATAGGTTCAGGTGCGTCTTTAGTGTGGATGATTCTTTTTTCCATGCGGCAAAAATAGGTCATTGGGTGATTAAGTCATTAAGCCAATAGATCCATAGATCATAGAAGCTATAGGTTATTTACTCAATGACCTATTGGCTCATTGACTCAATGACTTTAAAATTCGGTCGTATGTTTGCGCAAAAAAATGAAGCTGGCGATCCTGGCAAAGGAACCTGTCAAGCAGGAATGGCTGATGAAACCGGTTGGCCAAGCAGGGGTGCAATGGGTAGAAGATATCGATGCGCTGGCGTCGGCGCAAGCCGACGCGTACTTTCATTTGGGATTCGAAGAAGACCCCGCCAGCATTCGCAAATTGGTTCGCATAACCGGCCCCGTTTTCATCAATTCAGTAATTGAACCGCTGATCGATAGCGAACTTTTAGCAGCGGCACAGGAAAATTGCCAACTTATCCGCATCAATGCCTGGCCCACATTTTTAAAAAGAGAGCTCGTGGAGTGTTGTATAGCCGACCCCTTCGACGAAACCACGGTAAAAGAAGTATTTGCCGCACTGGATTGGAAGTACAGGATAGTGCCGGACGTTCCGGGTATGATCAGTCCCAGGATCATCGCCATGATCATCAACGAAGCGTACTATACTTTGCAGGCAGGCGTAAGCACCAAAGAAGAGATCGACACGGCCATGAAGCTCGGCACCAATTATCCCTTTGGCCCTTTTGAATGGAGCGAAAAGATCGGGCCGCAAAGAGTGCACGCGCTGCTGCAGGCACTAAGCAGGACCGATGCGCGCTACCAACCCGCGGAGAATATGGAATTGTAAATATGTCTTTCATACTGAACATAGATACTGCTACTGAATCTGCCAGCATTGCGCTTGCACGCGAGGGCGAAGTATTAGCCTCGATGGAGAATGAAGACCAGAAAGACCACGCTGCATGGATACATACCGCCATCCGCGAACTGATGCAGCAAGGCAATTGCAGCATGCAGCAACTACAGGCCATAGCAGTAACCGCGGGCCCCGGATCATACACGGGGTTGCGCGTAGGCATGGCTACGGCTAAGGGTCTCTGTTATAGCCTGCAAATTCCCCTGATAACAGAAAGCACTTTAAAGATGATGGCTGTTGCTGCTATTGAACAAATCTCCCCGCAAGGCGATATCACCGGAACGCTTTTTTGCCCGATGATAGACGCGCGCCGGATGGAAGTGTTTACCGCCGTGTACGACCATTTGCTGGACGAAGTATTGACACCGCAACCGATGATATTGCATGGCAATTCATTTGGGGAACTCCTGCCCGTAAAACCTATGGTTTTTTTTGGGTCGGGCAGTAAGAAATTCAGGGAATTGATGCACTCGCCCGCCGCCCATTTTGCGGATGTCCGCCATCACGCCAGGCATCTTTCCCGGCTAAGCTGGCCCAGGTTCCAGGCCGGTAATTTTGAGGATCCGGCCTATGCCGAACCCGCTTATCTTAAAGAATTCCACACTCATACCAAAAAATAGCCCCCTCATCATAATACAATTCTTGCTATCCTGTAATGGATTGTAATCCAGTTATATTTGTTGTTACTTAATTCCCTTAAAACCAGCTAACGTTTATGAACTCGGTCAACAATTATTCGCTCGTACTGAATGGCAATCCCGGTAATACACCCGTTAAAGTTGACCTGTTAAACGTTAAGAAGGCTGCGGTTATATTGCGCGCCATCAATCACAAATTGCGGCAGCAAATATTGCGCTTGCTCGATGAGCACGCAAAACTCACCGTTACAGAAGTATACATTCGTTTAAGATTGGAACAATCCGTTGCTTCACAACACCTGGCCATCCTGCGAAGGGCAGGATTCGTTAAGACGGAGCGCGATGGCAAATTCATCTATTACATGGTAAATGCAGACAGGCTGATGGTTGTAAACCAGTTTGTTGACAATTTAGTGGGATAGCGGTTTGAGGTTCTCTTAACAAACTATGGCTATCTTTGCGGCATGTTTATCAAGCAACTTTATACCAATTGCCTGAGCGAGGCAGCCTATTATATCGAGAGCGAAGGAGAAGCCGCCGTTATCGATCCCCTGCGCGACATTGAAGAATACATTCACCTTGCAGATGAGCGCAAGGCTACCATCAAATATATTTTTGAAACACATTTTCATGCCGACTTCGTAAGCGGCCACCTCGACCTTGCAAAGGCCACTGGGGCGCCCATCGTATACGGTCCCAATACTGAAACCAATTTTTCGATACACCTCGCAAAGGACGGGGAGGTGTTTGATCTTGGCCATATTTCCATCGAAGTACTGCACACGCCCGGCCATACCCTGGAATCAACCTGCTATTTGCTGCGCGATGAAACCGGTAAGCCCCATGCTATTTTTACCGGTGATACTTTATTTGTCGGCGATGTGGGAAGGCCTGACCTTAGCAGCGGCAACCTTAGCCAGGAAGAGCTCGCAGCCATGTTGTATGATTCGCTTCAAAGTAAAATCATACCATTGCCCGACGAAACAATTGTATATCCCGCGCATGGGCCTGGCAGCGCCTGTGGTAAAAACCTGGGGCCATCTACTTTCAGCACGCTGGCAAACGAAAAAGAAACCAATTACGCGTTGAAGCCGCAATCAAAAGAAGAATTCATTAAGGCCGTTACAACAGGTTTGAGCGCCCCTCCCGAATATTTCCCGATCAATGCGCGCATCAATAAAGAAGGTTACGATAGCCTGGAATATGTATTGTCCAACGCACTGAAACCACTAAGCGTAACTGAGTTCAAACAACTTTCCGGCGATGCGATCATACTCGATACGCGTAAGGCCACCACTTTCACGCAGGGATTTGTTCCCGGCTCCATCAGCATAGGCCTCGAAGGCCGTTATGCAGAATGGGGCGGCAGCCTTTTATCATTCGACCAGCCAATATTGTTGGTTACCGAAAAAGGAAAGGAAAGAGAAAGCGCTGTGCGGCTTGCAAGGGTGGGCTTCGATAAATTTCTCGGTTGCCTCAACGGCGGTTACGAAGCCTGGCGCGCAGCCGGCGAACCCATCGACCTGATCATCGATGTAGAAGCCGATGAAATGGTCATGGACCTTCCGCACGATGACAGGATGGTGGTACTGGACGTACGCGCCGAAGCGGAATTCGCCGACGGACATATTGCAGGCGCCGTAAACCTTCCGCTGACCAATATGAAAGATCCAGGCACAATGGCCACCATCCAGGACGGCGACAACCTGTACGTGCATTGTGCTGGTGGCTACCGCAGTGTGATAGCGGCCTCGCTGCTCAAGCGTCAGGGCATTCACAATCTCCGCAATGTGCTGGGCGGATGGAATGCTATTAAGGAACAGGAGAAGGTGGAAGTGGTGAAGGAGAAGAGCGTGTTGAATTGATTATTAATTTTGATCATTTATTATTATATCAGCCATTAATCAAATAATTAATAATAAATAATTAAACAGTAACGATTCCGTTCTTTATTGCATACATCACCAACCCAACCCGGGTTTTGCAGTTGAGCTTTTCAAACAACGCATCACGGTACCCGTCGATAGTACGCGGACTCAGGAACATTCTGTCCGCGATTTCCTTATAGGTCATTTCGGTGCAGGCTAGTTTCAGGAATTCAATTTCCCTTTCGTTCAATTGAACCAGTTGCTTGATATTGGACTCTTCTTCATCCAGTTGATTGATGGTATGTATGAGCCGGCCGGTTACCATTTCTGAATAATAATATCCTTTGCGTACGATGGAGTCCAGGGCGGTCCGCAGCTCGGAGGGATCGGAATCTTTCAATATATATCCTTTGGCACCGGCCTTGAACATGCGGATGATGGCATTTTCGTTATCGTACATGGAAAGGGCCAGCACTTTTACCTCAGGATAATTTTTTTTAAGCCAGAGGGCGGTATCGTAACCATCCATTTCGGGCATGTTAATGTCCAGTAGTACGATGTCGGGCAGGTAGCGGGCCTGCAGTTGTTCAATGAAGTGTTTGCCGTTATTGGCTTCAAAGAGCACTCCATATTCACCAAAGCTTTTTACCACGCTGGCCAGGCCGTTACGAAGCAGGACGTGGTCGTCTACAAGCGCCACATGTGTTTGCTGTTGTTTCATACAGGACCATTATTTTTTTCCAGGGGAAGGTCAATGGACACGGTGGTGCCTTTTCCGAGGGTACTGGTCAATTGGAATGTTGCTCCGATGAGGGAGGCGCGGTTCTGCATGTTTCGAATGCCCAGTCCGAATTGTTGTTCTGTCAGCAACCGGCGGTCATCGAACCCTTTTCCATCGTCGGATACCGTTAAATTAAACTGCCGGGATTCGTAAAACAACCGTACAATCACGGTTTTTGCACGGGCATGGTTAATAATATTGTTCAGCAATTCCTGGAATATGCGGTAAAGGATCAGTTCTTTTTGTTTGTCGAACCGGAAGGGTTGGCCCTGGTGGTTGAAAATGGCCTCATATCTACCGGTTTTAGCTATAAGGGCTATTTCGCGTTGAATGGTTTCGTGCAGGCCTATCTCCTTGATCATTTCGGGGCTAAGGCTCTTGCTTAAATTGCGCAGGTCGGTAATAGCCTTGCCCACCAGCTCCTTGGAGCGCTGAATGGTTTCGCCGGTAGTTTCGAGGTCACTGAAATCGGTGGTATGCAGGTTGAGCTTAACCAGGCTAAGCACTTGTCCGATATTATCATGAATTTCCTGGGATATTTTTTGAAGGGTTTGTTCCTGGATCTCTATTTTGGATTTGAGAAGCTCCTGTTGAAATTTAAGTTTCTTTTTCTGATTTCCCCTGTAGGCAAACAGTGCAAAGGCGATTAATACAATGGCCAATAAAATTATGCTCCATATAATGGCAGTGATCATAAAGGCTCCCTCATCGATCATAGAATAGGTTAGGCAGAGGCTGGTTCTTTGGTTTGGGTTTGTAAAACTAGATTGGGTTATTGGGTTAATATCCCGTTTTTTCCGGCAAGTCGAGGGGTGAAATCACCTTCGAGTACATGAAACCACTTACCCGGAATAGGGTATCAAGCGGGCGCAACGGGAGACTATTAACGATCGCTTTAAACCGGTAAGTCAACAGCAGCCTTTGTGCCTTTCCCCAAAATACTGTTGAGCGTAAAGTTGGCCCCTATCAGAATAGCGCGGTTCTTCATATTTCGAACCCCTAGACCGAGGTTTGTTTCTTCGCAATCGAGTTTCTCCACATCAAAACCTTCTCCATCATCGGCAACCGTCAAACTGAACCGATGTGGTTGAAAGTCCAGGTTAACATCAACTGTCTTTGCCTTGGAATGCGTGATAATATTATTGAGTATCTCCTGGAATATCCTAAAAACGATCAGTTCCTTTTGAGGGTCAAACCGGAATAAATCTCCATTTTGCGTAAGGTTCACTTCAAATTGCCCAGCCTTTGCTACCAGCAGCAATTCACGTTGAATGGCTTCGCTCAAACCAATCTTCATGATGATATCGGGGTTTAAGCTCTTACTCAAATCACGCAGATCGGAGATGGCTTTACTAACTAAATCTTTTGACCGCTGAATTTTATCTTCCGCAATTTTCGGTTGGGAGATGTCTGTGGTATTTAGGTTCAACTTGGCCAGGCTAAGCATTTGTCCAATATTATCATGAATTTCCTGCGAAATGTTTTGGAATGTTTGTTCCTGTATCTCCAATTGAGCACGCAGCAACTCCTGTTGAAAGTCTGTCCGTAATTGTTGCTTTTCTTTTGTGTATTTGAACTTTCTTTTTTGATAGGAGATAAAAAAGATAAAAAGCGTTACTGAAAGAAAGAGGGCAATAGACGTCCCTACTACGGTGATCCATATTACTTCTTCTTCCTTAAACATAGAAATCCTATGAAGTATAAAATATACAGTAATATATTTAATATTCTCGCAATCCACAGCAAGGTATTTGCCATATCTTCATTTCCCTTTGAATTGAGATAACTGCCAAACCCATACGAAAAGAAGCTTCCTGAATAAAACAATAAGTTTCCAAGCGATATCCAAAACATGGGGTTTCTTGTTATTTCGAATTCGTGATCTTGCTTTGCAGTTTCAAATAAATATAGAATTGTCCAGACACACACGAAAGGACTTTCTATCAGTAAGGTCAGGTATTTATAAGTTAGGCTTTTATCTGCGATGGTTAGTTCAATAACGATAAACAGGGGAATCAGCACCAGGATGGAAGAACGAATCACCAGCCGTTTTCTGAAGGACTGGATAAAATTGGAAATAATATATGACAGCAGTGCATACTCTACTATGGTGTAATATGCACTGATATCGCTTTGAATAGCATCTGGAAATAACTTGGCTGCTCTCATGGATTCCACAAGCAAACTAAATGCTAGTAATGGAATGAAAAGAATGTATCCCCGATTCCTGATGGTCCAGAAAGAAGCTATGAAAGCCAGCATTATCACGATAAAGTATATTATCTCGAGCCAATGCATGCTGTACAAAGTATGGATTTTTTATGAGCTCTCTAATACCCTAAAAAGGGTAGCTTGACAGGGATCAAAATAAAATCCATAAGCGGCTACGAATCAGCCAGAATAAAAAAACTCTATAAAAAATATCACACAAAAAAGCGACTGTAAGCGCTGCTCTGCGAAAATTTGATCTTCATTGTATCAGGCCATCGCTGCTGGCCATCCAGCGAACCATTCAGATGCGCCGTTAAAATAGTCCCATTCGAATTTGCACCCAGGATGCACACTGTAGGCTTATTGTCCTCTAGTGCAATTACTATCGCCAGCTTTGCAGGATTAGCGGCTAAAATATCGCCCAGATCATTTGCAACGTCCACAAACACTACCATTGAAGTTCCGTTAACATCAAAAGGAAGGGATTGACTATTGTTATTAAGCATGTCTTTGAAATCAAACGATAAATCTTTTATCGATTGATAAGATGTTGCTGCCATATTTAAAAGATTTAAAATTGTAAAAGGGAGTAGGCTTCGACTTGGCAGTCGTTAAAAATCAGTAGTCCATAATACTACTCACACAAAAAAATTCCCATAATCCGTATCATCCTCATATCGGATGGTCTGTGTATCGGGCCAACGCTGCTGCCCATCCAGGCTACCCGATGTATGCGCGGATAAAATATTGCCGTTGCTGTCAGCGCCCAGGATGCAAATAGTCGGCCTGTTCTCGTCTATGCCCATGATCAATGCAAGCTTCGCCGGGTTTTCGGCAAGTATATCGCCCAGGTCGTTCTGCAGGTCAACCAAAACTACCAGCTCGGTTTCCTCTACAGTGAATGGATAAGGATACTCCAGATTCGAAAGCATGGCCTTAAAGTCTGCCGACATGCTCTTAATAGATTGGTATGATGCCGATGCCATAAATAGAATTTTAAAATGTAATGCAATTGAAGAGTCGTTCTTACGTAGTTCAGAGCTCAGAACTTCGACACCAAAAATTCATCAATTATTTAAGCTGGATAACCGTTTTTTAACCCATTCGGTGACAGGGATTTCTACCGGGTTGCTCAATCGGGAAAATCTTTATCGATCCATAATTCCCTGTATTCCTGCTTCCACTCGCGCTTCCATCTACGGTGGCTCCATAGCCACATGTCGGGATAATGACGGATATTTTCCTCTAAAAAACGGGCAAAGCGAACCGTGAGTTCACCCTCCTTTGTCAAAGCGGGATTTTCTTCTATAAAAGTGAAATGAATATCATAGTAACCGCGCCGCGGCTTGGTGATGTTGCAGAAGAATACCGGCAAATTGTGCAGGCGCGCCCCCTTTTCAGGACCCGTAACAAATGCAGTGGGCCTCCCAAAAAAATTCAACCAATATGCTTTTGAAGGATCGGCGGGACTTTGATCTGCAGCCAACGTGAGCATGTATTTCACGCTTTTATACTTTGCCAAACCAGCAATAAAAGCGCGTGGAGGGGTGGCCGGTACCAAACCCGTTCCTCCTTTCGACCGGAATTTGAAGAATATCTTGTCCACGGCCTTGTTCTTGATGGGCATGTATACCACCACGAATTTATACAGCAACTCCCTCGAAGCCATGTAATTCGCCCATTCCCAATTGAAAGTATGTCCCAGGTTTACCTGTGAAGAACGGCCTGTCTTGTATACTTCATTTACCAACTCCCAATTGCCCCTGATGCGCTTTTTAAAAAATGCTTCGCTGCCGGAAATGAGCTTGATGATCTCCACGAAGGTATCCAGGAAATTGCGGTAGAATTTTTTGGCGATCACGGTGCGCTCGCCTTCGGTTTTTTCAGGAAATGCTATCAGCAGGTTTTGCATCACTACCTTGCGGCGGTAACCGAACACATAATACAGCAATACATAAATACCATCGCTTAAAATATACAGCACCCGCATCGGCAGCAAGGAGAAAAAATATAAGAGGCCGTATAACAGGTAATACATACTTGGGATTGTGAGTAGTAGTGAGTGGTGAGTGGTGAGTTGTGAGTGGTGTTGCCTGAACTCAGAACTGGCCACTCACATGTTAATCCATTTCTTCGACTCCTGCTCTACATGGTTAATATTGATCTTTACGCCGAATTTATTCTTAAGATGGCGCGCCAGCGCCTCGGCGGCATACACGCTCCGGTGCTGTCCACCCGTGCATCCGAAGCTCACCATCAGGTTACTGAAACCCCTGCGCAAATAATCTTCCACCGTAATGTCCACTACGTCGAACACGCTGTTTAAAAATTCCGGCATGCGTGTTTGCTGTTCTAAAAAATCTTTTACCTCCTTGTCCTTTCCATGAAAAGGCTTGAACTCGTCTAACCTTCCCGGATTCAATATGCCCCGGCAATCGAACACATAACCGCCGCCATTGCCGCTGATATCTTCAGGGATTCCCTTTTTATAACTGAAGCTGTTGATATTAACTACCAGCGGCGTTTGCTCATCGGCCCTAAGCGGTGTAAAACGTTCGATGATCTCGTCGGAAATGCAGATCTCCAGCACCTTCCTGAATTCCGGCACGGATATGCCTACATTGCGATTAACAAGAAACTCTTTTACATTTCGCAACGCAAGCGGAATGCTGGTAAGGAACTGCGCCTTACGCTCGAACAACCCGCGAAACCCATACGCACCCAACACCTGCAGCAAGCGTATCAATACATAACCATTGTACTGGCTTTGAAAAGCATTGCGGTCGATGGACTGCCCGATGATGTTTTCAAACGCGTCCATATAATCTGCCAGCAGGTTTTGCTTCCAATCGTCGGGCAGGTTGGCCCTTGCCTGCCAGAGCATACTGGCCACATCGTATTGCGGCGCCCCCTTCATGCCGCCCTGGTAATCTATAAAATGAACTTCATTATCCTTGGTCACCAGAATATTCCTGCTTTGAAAATCGCGGAACATGAAATATTTATACTCGGTATGCGTCAGGTACGAACTTAGGGCTTCGAAATCGTCCATGAGCTTTTGCTTGTCGTACGGTTTCCGGAGCGCATCGAGGAAATAATATTTAAAATACAGTAGGTCTGCCGTGATAGCCTGCTTACCGAACTCTTTATTGGTAAGGCATAGACTATAATCCAACCCATCGTCCGCGGTTACCTGCAATCTCGCCAGTTGTTGCAGGCTTTTTTTGAACAGGTGATATACATCGTCGGAAAATCCCAGCGCTTCCAGTTTGTTCAGCAGCGACACATTGCCGAAATCTTCCTGCAGGTAGATGGTCATTTCATCGTTTACCGCAAATATTTTAGGCGTGGGAAGCTGCTTCTGTTGGAAATGGTTGGAGAAATAAATGAAGGTGGCGTTTTCCTGGGTATTGGCGCCTACAGTAGCAATCACCGAACCTGAGCCGCCGCCTGATCCGTGCACGCGAAAGTAGCGGCGGTCGGAGCCTGATTGCGGCAAGAGGTCGACAGAAGCGGGTTCTTCACCTTTCCATTGCGCATACAATTGCCTGATAACATCACTTACTGTTTGCATTATTTTGGATTTCGCGGGTAAAATTAAGTTATTGGGTCATTAAGTGGGTCAGGGAAACAGTCCTTCCGCAACCTGCACCGAATCCGGCTTGCCCACATCTACCAATTTATCGCCGGTATGGTCGTAACCCATGATGAGGTGGTCGGCCGCAAGGTCGAGGTACACATCTACCAATGAAAATTTTCCCTGCATCTTTATCAACGGAAATATCTTCGGTTCAAATATCACCACGCAACTGTACGCTTTGGGTATCAATCCATCTTTTTTAATGGATATCCGCTCTTCTCCCGTTACATTGTTCCTCCATCCGCACAGGCGCAGGCTTTCATCGAACAAAAAATTCCTCGAAGTTTTCCGGTCAGTAACCGCAAAAGATACCAAGGGCTTGTGCCGGTGATGGAACTGCAACAATTTATCAAGGTCAAGATTGGTGAGAATATCTACATTGATGGTTATAAAAGGTTCATCCTTGTCGAAAAAAGCCTGTGCCTTCTTCAATCCCCCGCCAGTTTCCAGCACCACGTCCGACTCATCGCTGATGATGACCTCGCTGCCCCAGCCCTTGTTGTGATTGATTGCCGCAATGATCTGGTCGGGAAAATGGTGCACGTTCACCACTACCTGCCGTATGCCGAATTGCTGCAGGTACTCGATATTCCTTTGCAGCAGGGGTTTGCCATTTACAGGGGCGAGGGCCTTGGGATGCTGATCGGTCCAGGGTTTGAACCGGGTGCCGAGGCCTGCGGAAAAGATCATTGCTTTCATATAGCGATTGGTGGATTTTATAGGATGACAGGGATGGACAGCACAGATCCAGGCATGCATTTAAGGATTTCACAGATTGGTCTCATCGTTTGGCAAAAATTATAGTACAATGTTTTGAACGATTTCGCTCTTGCCGGGATAGTCCGTATTGAAATGCAATCCACGGCTTTCATGGCGGAACTGCGCGCATTTTACGATCAAAAATCCAACCGTGATCATGTTGCGCAGCTCGCACAGTTGCGGCGACAAAGTACTGGTTTGATATAACGCCTCGGTTTCTTCCCACAACAGATCGATGCGCTTCATGGCCCTTCCCAAACGCACATTGGTGCGCACAATACCCACGTAATCACTCATCACCTGCTGCAGTTCTTTCAGGCTTTGTGTTATCAGGATCATTTCCTTGGGCTCGCGGGTGCCCGCTGCGTTCCAGTCGGGAATGGCCTGCTTGTTTTTTTCAGTGATCAATGCACGATGCCCGTTTGATCCCATGATTTTTCCCATGGCCGGCGCCGTTAGTTCAGCATCGAGGGTTTCAGCGATATGCATAAAGCAGCGGTGCGCAAACACCATGGCCTCTAATAAAGAATTACTCGCAAGCCGGTTGGCTCCATGCAATCCGGTGCTGGCGCATTCGCCGCTTGCATACAATTTTCTAATGGATGTTCTGCCCCATTCATCGGTTTTAACACCGCCGCAACTGTAATGCGCCGCCGGCGCTACCGGGATCATATGGCGCGATACATCTATCCCGATCGATTTGCATTTTTCATAGATGTTCGGAAAATGTTCAACGAACTTTTCCATATCCATATGCCGGCAATCGAGGTATACATGCTCGGTGCCGGTAATTTTCATTTCGCTGTCGATGGCCCTGGCCACAATGTCACGCGGTGCAAGATCGCGGCGCGCATCGTAACGTTCCATGAATGCCTCGGCGTTCTTATTGCGGAGGATGCCGCCATCGCCACGCACGGCCTCGGTTATCAGGAACGATTGGCCGCGCACACCCGGCTCGTACAAGGCAGTTGGATGGAACTGGATGAACTCCATGTTCTCGATGCGTCCTTTGGCGCGGTATACCATCGACACGCCATCGCCTGTGGCAATGGAAGGATTGGTAGTGGAACGGTACACCTGGCCATTGCCGCCGGATGCAAGGAGCGTATAAGAAGAAAGTATTTTTTCAACCTGGCTGGTTTGCAGGTTCAATACGTACACGCCATAACATTCGATATCGGGCGTAGATTTGGTAACAAGATAACCGAGGTGATGCTGGGTGATAAGATCTACCACAAAACAATGTTTGATGA
Source organism: Chitinophagaceae bacterium (assembly GCA_035628135.1). GTDB lineage: Bacteria > Bacteroidota > Bacteroidia > Chitinophagales > Chitinophagaceae > DASPKM01. Next base: position 978,838 of record DASPKM010000010.1, read on the forward strand.
CCTCGATGTTCTTATACGTGGCGATTTTTTCAACCAATGCACGCTCCATTTCCTTGCCGGTAACATCCTTATGGTGCAGGATGCGGAACTCGCTGTGGCCGCCCTCTTTTCCCAGCTTGTAATCCCCATCGGATTCCTTGTCGAAGCGGGCCCCCCATTCAATGATCTCCCTGATGCGGTCAACGCCTTCCTTTACTACAATCTCCACTATCTGCGGATCGCAGAGGCCATCGCCTGCGATCAGCGTATCTTCTATGTGTTTGTCGAAACTATCCTTAATGGGATCCATCACGCCGGCAATGCCGCCCTGCGCGTATTTGGTATTGGTTTCATCGGTGGCGGCCTTGGTAACGATCAATACTTTTTTATCAGGATACCGCTGCGCTGCCTTTAAGGCAAACGTAAGTCCTGCAATACCCGATCCGATCACTAAAAAATCAGTTTGTATCATGTTGCCGTACGAGTTCCAAAATTAGGGTTAGAATAATTTGCCGCCATGCCTCTTACCAGCATGTACTGCGCCAGCGCATATGTAAGCATGATGGCTAACCCCGCCCAGGGAAATCCCATGTAAAATTTATTGATGGCAAGAATGGAATCAGACAGCACGAACAATAATGCCCCTGCAAGACAAATAATGCCGGGCTTTGCATATGGCCGCGGAAATGCATGTACGGCGGCCAGCAACATGGTGCCTAAAACGCCGGCGTACACAATCACCGGTATCATTAAGGCTCCCAGGTAAGGCAGCAGCACGTACAGCAATATGCCTACATACAACAGCGTGCCTGCAATCCACGGCCATTGCGGCTTTGCCCCGCCACGCACACGCATGAATGCAATGATGTAAAAAAGATGCGCAATTAAAAAACATCCCAATCCCAGCATGAAGAACAAGGCATCGCGGTTTTCAAATAACAGGGCAATATCGCCTGCCAGTGAAAACAATAATGCCATGGTAAAGTACAACGACGTGCGTGTATTGGTTTTTACCCGCTGCCGGAAATACAGCAGCAGGCTCAATACAATCAGCGGCTTGGTAACGTACCTGGCTTCGCTCCATTGAAAATATACAGCGGCCAGGTCTGCCACCATCGCCAGCAGGAACAACCATAACCATGCCTTGGGCGGAAGGGTCATTAATACTCTATTGTAAAAGCAAATTGGTCTGGCTTGGTGAATATATCCAACAGGTTCGAACGCAGCGACACGGTCATTTTATCATCCGAAATTTTAGCCTTTGGATTGTCTACCTTCTTTACCGGGCGTGGGAGCTTGTACGTAACATTGTACACTACTTCCATGCCCATTTCAGCGCCTTGTTGCATTTGGCCCAGCTTGGGATCTTCCAGCAGGGCTTTGAGCTTTTCAGCGTTCACGGTTTTTTTGATGAGCCCATTGCTGATATTATAATCGAAAATGCCCAGCAACTTGTTCATGTCCGGCGATTCCTCGGCTGGTTGGTCTGTTGGTGCGGGCTTATCTTTTTCACCCATTGCATCCTTCATAAAGCTGCCGAAGCCTATGCCCCCTTCGCTGATGGCTGTATGCAGTTGCTGCAACCTTTCCAAATTGCCGAAGGGATATTCCATATCCAGCTTGAACTGCTTTTCTTCCAGGTCCATTTTGATATGCACCTTTCCATCGCGCATGAGGTTTTTCTGGTCCGCGGTAAGGTTTTTGGCGGTATCCACAATATCTTTCAGGTAAAAGAAACTGTCAAGCTTTTCATTTTTTCTTTTTTCAAACTCTTCACCCGCCACGGACTGCATCATATCTACTAATTGGCTTAGGTCCATACTGCTGGTAAACTGGCCGCTTCCATTTTCTTTGATCTCTACTTGTTCATTGATCTCGAGGCAGGACGCAAAGAAAAAACAACCCACCGCTACCAGTAACATTTTCAGCATTCTCATGATTATAAATTTGAACCGGCAAATTAGCTATTTTCTGCTACCTGCGGGCCGTTAATTGCGTTTATAGATCAGGCAATTCAACGCCTGCTTTTACAGATACCTCAAAGGATGCGGTTTGCCCCGGGCCCAGCACCCGCAGGCCCATGTTGTTGTTAAAACTGTCGGGCGCGCTGCTGATGTTTTCGATAGCAATGCTTTCGCGGTGATCGGGAATGAAGATCTGCAGGTAAGGATAGCTTCGCGATGGAAGGAATGATACCGAGACCCCGTTTGCCGGGTTTTTGACCGTGCACGCAAATTGCGGCCCACCGTTTTCCGGGCCTTCTTTATCCAAAGCAAAGCAATTGTCCATTTTGGTATTCCCGATCGGTTCAGCCGGATTAAAGCGCCGGTAAGGCAGGAGCCTTCCGGTTGGGATCAAACGCTCATCGAACTCAACCATGGCGCTGGCATTGAAATATAATTCCCAGTCATCAGCCTTTCCGCCAAGCTGGAAATAAGGGTGCCAGCCGTCGGCAAGGGGGAAGCTTCCGGCACCGGTATTGGTAACCACGGTTTGTATCATCAATTCACCATCGCGCTTAAGCGTATAGGTTACCTCGCACTGGTACGTATAGGGAAAGCCACTGTCATATCCGGTATAATCATGCCTAAGGATTACATATGCGCCATCATTGCCTGCAAACTGACGGCTAACGGTAAATGGCTGGTCGAACAACAAGCCGTGCAGAGCGGTCCCATCATTATACATTCTCTCCACCTGGTAAACATTGCCATTGAATTTATAGCGGCCATTTGCCAGCCTGCACACCCAGGGCGATAATTTTGCCGAGCGGAAATAGTGCGTCACCTGTTCCCGCGGCGGACGGTCAAGGGAATAATTCTCAATGATGTTGAAAGGCCGGCCATCGGCCAGGATGATGAACTCATGCAACATTGCCAGCTCGGGAATAATGGTAACGGTGGTGGAATGATTATTGTCGCTTAAATGGACAAGACTCGTATTGTTGAGAACTGAATTGCACACCCGGAATGGCATAACCGAATTTATACGATGTTTAAAGATAAATCCTACATTCATTTATGATCTTTACCATCAACCAGCAATTTAATGATTTGTATGGCAGGCAGCCGGTACTGTTTGCCGCTCCCGGCCGCGTAAACCTTATCGGCGAACATACTGATTACAACGAGGGCTTTGTACTGCCGGGCGCCATCGACAAAAGAATTTATGTAGGCATTCATAAAAACGACACGCGCCAGATGAACGTGTTCGGGTTGCAATACCAGGAAAAGATCACCCTTTCGCTGGACGACCTGCAACCAACCAAAGGATGGACAACCTATCTCGCCGGCATGGCATTTCATATGCAGAAAGACGGGCATCAACTAGGCGGCGTTGACGTGGTAGTAGGAGGCGATGTTCCAGTGGGCGGGGGCTTAAGCTCATCGGCTGCATTGTGCTCGGCATTTGGCTTTGCATTGAATGAATTGTTTTGTTTGGGATTGTCGCGCATGCAAATAGCCTTGCTCGGACAAAGGACGGAACACACGTTCGCCGGCGTAAAAACAGGTATCATGGACCAGTTTGCCAGCTTGCATGGAAAAGAGAATCATGTAATGAAACTGGATTGCCGCAGCATGGAGTTTGAGTACATTCCTTTCGATTACCAGGATTATAAGATCGTATTGGTCAATACCATGGTCAGCCACTCATTGGCCTCTTCGGAGTACAACACGCGGCGGCAGCAATGCGAAGAAGGCGTAGCCATTCTAAAAAAACATTATCCTGAAATACATTCTTTGCGGGACGTAAGTGCCGGCATGCTCGACAAGCACAAGCAGGAACTTCCTGAAATAATCTACAGGCGATGCGGTTATGTGATCAATGAAAACAACAGGCTGCTGAAAGGCTGCGAAGTATTGCAGCATCACGACCTTAAAGCATTCGGCCGGTTGATGTACCAATCGCACGAAGGACTGAGCAAGCAGTATGAAGTAAGTTGCCCCGAGCTTGATTTTTTAGTGGAGCAGGCAAAGGATATGGAAGGTGTTGCGGGCGCACGGATGATGGGTGGCGGGTTCGGTGGTTGCACCATTAACCTGGTAAATACCGCATCCATCCGGAAATTTACCGTGCTGATGCAGCAACGCTACGAAAATGAATTTGGAAGAACGCCGGAAGTATATATTACACAGATTGAAGACGGGGCAAAATTAGTTACATCCAGTATGTAGCGTTAATTGGGCTCGATCCACGCATTGCTTTCTTTCAATAAATTAATTAGTTCCTGCACCGCGATGCCGCTTTCCACATTGCGTTTCACGATCTCTTTTCCTTTGTACAAAGTGATCTTCCCGGGGCCGCTTCCTACATACCCGAAATCGGCATCCGCCATTTCGCCGGGACCATTTACAATGCATCCCATGATGGCTATCTTGACGCCTTTAAGGTGATTGGTAACGGAACGGATCATGGCGGTAGTTTCCTGCAAATCGAACAGGGTCCTGCCGCACGAAGGGCAGGATATGTACTCTGTTTTGGATATCCTGGTGCGCGTGGCCTGTAAAATGGAGAAAGAAGTATTGTTGATGAATTGATGATTGTTGCTAGCCTCTAAATAAGTTCGTCCGCTCACCCGCGTATTGCGCAATTTGGATGGATTGTTCATCAGCCACACGCCATCTCCCATCCCGTCTAACAACAAGGCACCGCTTTCTACCGAAAAATGTATCAGTTGTTCATCGATGGTGGGGTGATGGCTTTCAACAGCCAGTATTACTGGGCAGCGGATGCCCTGCTCCATCAGGCCCGCAATATATGTTCTAACAGAAGGCATGGCATGCGGATGATTGGACCATATGCACAGTACCACCGTATTATCCCTGCGGATCCGTTGCGCTACTTCTGCTGCGTACGGCGTATTCAGGTCCAGCGCAATGAAATTCAATATACCGGACCGTTCCATACTGCTGAGATATTCTGCCGGCTGCAACGCAGGATAATATTTTTCTTTATCGGTTGCCTGCAGCCATGTTGCGTGATTACAAATTACTTTCAAGGTGCCTGGTAAATTGAAATCGATCAATTTATCGGCAGTATATATAAAATCTGCCGCTGCATCACCGATGTTCCATTTATCGGTAAGTTCATCGTAATGATATCCTATTGCCTGCAGGTCTTGCGGCCTGATGGTGGTTGCTTCCATGAAATCGGCCACAACTACCGGTACCTGCTGGCCGCCAATATTAGAAACTGCAATGGTCTCACGGCGTTTGTACTGGAATGGAGAATAAGGAAGACTCGAAATTGCAGGCGCTTCGCCCATTGCTGATGCACGGCCCTCGTAGCGCTTCACCAAATCCTTGCACACGGGTATTTCGAATTCAGGGTCTTCGGTAAGCGACACACGGATGGTATCACCAATACCGTCTTCTAGTAAAGCACCGATGCCGATGGCGGATTTAATACGGCCATCTTCTCCATCGCCTGCTTCGGTAACGCCCAGGTGCAAAGGGTAACATTCATTGAACTCGTTCCACATGCTTTGCACCAGCAAGCGGTAAGCCTGCACCATTACCTGCGGATTGCTCGACTTCATGCTTAGCACAATATTGTGGTATTGCTCATCCCGGGCAATGCGCACGAATTCCATAGCGCTTTCCACCATACCCACGGGGGTATCGCCGTACCTGCTCATAATGCGGTCGCTCAGCGAGCCATGGTTGGTGCCGATACGCATGGCCGTTCCATATTCCTTACAAATCTTTACCAGGGGAGTAAAGCGTTCGCGTATGCGTTCTATTTCTTCAACATAATCGGCGTCGGTATATTCAATGAACTCGAATTTCTTTTTGTCTACGTAATTGCCGGGGTTCACCCTTACTTTCTCCACGATGCGTGCGGCTATCTCTGCGGCATTCGGTGTAAAATGAATGTCGGCCACCAGCGGGGTACGATAACCTCTCCGGTGCAGTTCATTTTTAATGTTCAGTAAATTCTCTGCTTCTTTTTTCGATGGGGCGGTAATGCGTACGAGTTCTGCGCCTGCCTCGATGCAGCGTATGGATTGCTCAACGGTACCGATGGTGTCCATCGTGTCCGTAGTGGTCATGGTCTGCACGGGGATGGGATGGAAATTACCCAGCAAGAGATCGCCGACCTTTACTTCTTTTGTTGCAAGCCTCCTGTAATCCGTCAATGACGCACTGTACAACTGCATCCTGCAAAAGTAGGTCAAAACCGAAAAGGGAAAAGTGAAAACGCTACACCTTACCGTTTTTGATATCCTCCACCACGCCCGGGTCAAGCAATGTACTCGTATCGCCAAGGTTTTCTGTTTCGCCTTCGGCGATTTTGCGAAGAATGCGCCGCATGATCTTGCCACTCCTGGTCTTAGGAAGTCCCGGAACGAATTGTATTTTATCGGGCCTTGCAATAGGGCCGATTATCCTGCTGACCGTGGCATGAATATCCTTCCTTGTGAGTTCATCATCAGCGCCGTGGCCGCTGAAGATCACGAAGGCATAAATGCCTTGACCCTTAATATCGTGCGGGTAGCCCACTACCGCGCTTTCTACCACGCCCGCATGCATATTGATGGCGTTCTCCACCTCGGCGGTGCCAATGCGGTGCCCGCTTACATTCAACACATCATCCACACGGCCGGTAATGCGATAGTTTCCCTGCTGGTCCCTAAGCGCGCCATCTCCGGTAAAATAAAGATGCTCGTATGTAGAAAAATAATTCTTGCGGCAGCGCTCATGATCGCCATAGGTAGTGCGGATGATGGAAGGCCAGGGCGCACGCATGCAAAGATTACCCGAAGCTTCGGTGGTCGTGATCTCTTTGCCATTTTCATCTACCAGCAATGGTTGTACGCCGGGCAGGGGCAAAGTGGCATAAGTAGGTTTTGCAGGGGTAATGCCGGCCAGGTTCGACAGCAATATTCCACCCGTTTCTGTTTGCCACCACGTGTCTACGATGGGACATTTCTTTTTACCAATGTTTTCATCGTACCAGTGCCATGCCTCTTCGTTAATGGGTTCTCCAACGGTGCCCAATACCCGAAGCGAAGAAAGGTCCTTTCCCTTTATCGGGTCCAGTCCAAAACCCATGAGCGACCGGATTGCCGTGGGCGCCGTGTACAATATATTGACCTTGTATTTTTCCACTATTTCCCAAAACCGTCCTGCATTGGGCCAGGTAGGAATGCCTTCGAACATGAGCGAGGTGGCGCCCGCGCTCAATGGCCCGTAAGTAATATAAGAATGACCTGTGATCCAGCCGATATCGGCTGTGCAGAAATGAATTTCACGCGGCCTGTATTGAAATACATTTACAAATGAATAGTTGGTGAACAGCATGTAACCCGCGCAGGTATGCACCACACCCTTGGGCTTGCCCGTTGATCCCGAAGTGTACAGGATAAACAGCATGTCTTCCGCATCCATTTCTTCCGCCGCGCAATCGGTAAGGCCCTGGGTTTCCACTCTTTTTATTTCATCTTCCCACCATACATCGCGGCCATTGATCATGCTTACCGCTGTGCGGGTCCGCGTGCACACGATCACACGCTTTACAAAGGGGCAGGCAACCAGGGCATCGTCGATGACTGATTTCAATGGAATGTCCTTTGCTCCACGGAATGCGCCATCGCAGGTAATGATGTATTCAGCCTTTGCGTCCTGCAAGCGGTCTGCTATGCTTTGTGCGCTGAACCCGCCGAAGATCACGGAGTGAATGGCGCCCAGCCTCGCGCAGGCAAGCATGGCAATGGGCAGTTCGGGGATCATGCCCATATAAATGCATACACGGTCACCCTTGCGAACGCCATTGTTCTTTAATACATGTGCAAACTGGCAGACTTTGTTATACAGTTCGCGGTACGTGAGTATGCGGTGATGCTCGGCAGGGTCATTGGGTTCCCAGATAATAGCCGGCACATTGCCCAATTTGTCGAGATGCCGGTCGAGGCAATTCTCCGTAATGTTGAGCCTTGCCCCTTTGAACCAGGCTACAGCGGGCTCTTCAAAGTTCCAGTCCAGCACCTTATCCCATTTTTTTCTCCATAGGAAATGTTCAGCTATCCCGGCCCAAAATGCCTCGGGTTGTTCAACACTGTGCTTATAAGCGGCCTGGTATTCCTCGAACGACGTAAGCTGGTAGGGATATGACATGCTACAAAACGGTTATGTGATTTTACGGGGATAAACTTAGGAAAAACCCTGATTTATCGATGGATTTGTCCGGCAACGGCGTATTCAGCGATGCGTCTGCAATAGAGTTCTCCAAATGACCGTTATGTAACCTTAGCGCAAAGTTTTTATAAGCGGTAGTTCATTCTTAATTTTAGAAACGCTATTTTTGCGCGACGAAAGCATGAAGGGAAACGCTACATACCAAATAAAACAAATTGTTTCTGCTGTTATAATGGTGCTGTCGCTGGCATGGCTGACTATAAGCATTCCTTTTGTGTACGAGAGCCAGCATAAACTGGCATGTGAAAACAGTTGTGGTATCCCCGGGGCCATGGATGAAGAATCCAGCCCCTTCTCCAATACGACTGAGGAAAAAACTGAAAGCGGGACTAATACACTTTCAGAATACCTGCACGATATGCACTTGCATGAGCAGGTAGGCACGGTACTGCAGAAATACAGCAAGTGCCATCCCTCAGACCTTTATTATGCTTTTCATCCCGAACTCATTTCTCCCCCTCCCGAGTGTGCGCGCTCCTAAGCATTCCTGATTCAATCGCAACCAACATTTTTTAGCCGCGTCCTTTGCGGAACGACACGCTTGTAAGCCAAATGAAGATGCTTTGAGGCCATGGTATGCCACCGGCTGCCATTGACTCAAAAAGCATTATCATTCAGCAGCGCAGTAGTGTATCCGTAATTGTTGACCTGCATTTGAATGGAAGGGAATGCTTTCATGTCAGCCATTTTTTTTCACTCCCAAAAACAAAAGTACATGAAGACGCATACCAAGGAATTTTTCGAGAACCTCACGCCCCGCGATGCCTATGAAGTTTTAAAAGAAGGCAACCAACGGTTTGTGAACAACCTGAAAATAAACCGCAACCTCCTGCAGCAAATGAACGAAACCGCCGACGGGCAATATCCCTTCGCGGTAGTATTGAGCTGCATGGACAGCCGCACATCGGTAGAGCTCATTTTCGACCAGGGCCTGGGCGAAATCTTCAGCATTCGAATAGCCGGCAACGTTGTAAACGACGATATACTGGGCAGCATGGAATACGCTTGTAAAGTAGTTGGTTCCAAATTGATATTGGTGTTGGGCCATACACGTTGCGGCGCCATCAAGGGAGCCTGCGACCGCGTGGAAATGGGCAACCTTACCGGGCTGCTGGAAAAAATAAAACCCGCTATCGAGAAAACTTCCACGTTCGGCGAAGACATGAGCAGTACCATCTATGCAGAAAAAGTGGCTTATGCCAACGTGCTGCACAGCATGGAAGAGATCGTAGAAAGAAGCTCCATCATCCGCGCATTGTACCGTGAAGGAAAGATCGGCATCGTGGGTGGAATGTACAGCGTGGAAAATGGCAGGGTGCATTTTATCAAGCAACTATTTGCAGAAAATACTCCTGCATCATCCGAAGCAAAGGTTGCAGTTTAAATCTATTTCTATTTCACCGGAAAAACTTAATACATGACACAACAGCATACAATCTGGCAAAGATTGGCTTTCTATTTAACCCCTAACGACGGCCGATACGAGGATTTGAAAAAAGGCAACAGGGCGAGAAATATTTTCAAGGACCTCACAGCAGGTTTAATTGTTGCCGCGGTAGCCATTCCGCTGGCAATGGGTTTTGCAATGGCTTCGGGACTGGAACCCGAGCAAGGTATTGTGGGCGGCGCCGTTGCAGGATTGGTGGGCGCATTGTTCGGAGGGTCCAAATACCAGGTATATGGACCGACAGCGGCCTTCATTCCCGTAATTGCGGGACTGATGGCGGTGTACAGCCATGGATTTTTGGTATTGGTAGCCATTATCGCAGGCGTTATGCTAATGATATCAGGGTTGGCGCGCTTTGGCCGCATAGTTGAAAAAGTGCCGCACTCCATAGTAGTTGGATTTACCATAGGCATAGCCATCGTTATCGCTTTTTCGCAGATAGGAGAGGTAATGGGCTTGAAAGACAAGGTTGGTTATGGCATTGTGAACCAGCTTAGCGTTATTGGCAACAAGATCGGCGAAGCAAATCTCTTTGCCCTGCTGATGGCCCTTATCACTTTCATTATTTGTAAGACACTTATCAAAGTTTCCAGTTTTATTCCGGGCCCTTTGATTGCGCTGACCTTCGGTTTTATAGCTGGTCAAACTTTCTGGGCAGGTGAGGGACTGATACTTATCAGGGATAAATTCGGCAGCATTCCTACCGACTTTGCCGTGATAACAGGCCCGGTGCTGCCCGAAACATGGACTGGCCAGGTAATATTCGACCTATTTTATTACGCTATAGCTATCTACATAGTGGCGGCCATTGAAAGTTTGCTGTGTTCCAGAATGGCCGACCGCCTGGCGAACAATAAAGGCATTCCTTTCAATCCCAACAAAGAACTATGGGGACAAGGCATGGTGAACATCCTGACGCCGCTATTCAACGGGTTCCCGCATACGGGGGCATTGGCCAGAACGGCCGTGAACATCAAGCTGGGCGCAGTTTCGCCGCTGGCCGGCATCGCCAAATTTGCCTTTAAGCTGGCGTTGGCTGCATTCCTGGCATCCTATCTTGAACTGGTACCCATGGCTTGCATCGGTGGCATACTGTTGTATGTTGCCAGCGGCATGGTAAAAATGAGAGAAGTAAAGGAAGTGATGCGCATGAGCAAGTTCCACATCGGGCTGATGGCATACACGGCAATCATGGTGCCTGTTTTTGGATTCATGGCCGCGGTAGTAAGCGCCATCGTGATCTATGCAATCGCTTACCGCTGGGTTGATAAAAAGAAAGCGCAAGTGATGGCAGAAGAACAACACATGGCAGCATAATGTTTGGGGAGGGGAGTTATCATGGAATTTTCAAAGGGTGACATTTTTGGCGGAATTACCGCCGGAGTTGTTGCACTGCCCCTTGCATTGGCATTTGGCGTGCAATCGGGATTGGGTGCGGAAGCAGGTCTGTATGGCGCTATCGTACTCGGATTTTTTGCGGCCATCTTTGGTGGCACACCTTCGCAGATCAGCGGGCCTACCGGCCCAATGACCGTGGTAAGCACTGCAACTATCGCGGGCTTTGTTGCGGTGGCCGGCAGCGTGGAAATGGCATTAGGAGCAATTGTTGCATGTTTTGTACTGACCGGTATCCTACAGATAGTTATGGGGCTTGTAAAGATCGGTACGCTTATACGGTACATACCTTATCCTGTTATTTCAGGGTTTATGAGCGGCATTGGCGTGATCATTATTTTGCTCCAGTTGTTTCCGGCGGTTGGATTAGGTTCGCCTGCTTCGCCTATCGATGTCATCAATAAGCTTCCGGAGCTTTCAGGTATAAATTCCTGGGCACTTATGTATGCGGGACTGAGCATTGCGATCATTTACCTATTCCCGAAAATTACCAAAGCAATTCCCGGTACGCTGGTGGCGCTTTTGGCGGTTACTATTCTCTCCGTACTATTGGAAAAGCCTGTGCCCGTAATTGGCGACATTCCCAAAGGGTTGCCTGATCTTCAACTAGGCGCTTTGGGCAGCATTTCTTCAGACCTTTATACGCTTATTCTTACCAGCGCATTAACGCTTGCCGCGTTGGGCAGCATCGATTCGCTGCTGACATCGGTGGTGGCCGATAACGTAACCAAAACAAAGCACAACAGTAACCGTGAATTGATCGGGCAGGGCATCGGCAATGCTGCGGCGGGACTGGTTGCAGGCTTGCCCGGAGCCGGCGCCACTATGCGGACACTGGTAAATATCCGCTCCGGTGGATCGGGGCGTATGTCCGGCGTAATTCATGCCCTGACCCTTGCCGTTATACTGCTGGGAGTGGGGCGTTATGCAGCGCTCATTCCAAACGCAGTATTGGCCGGTATACTCATTACGGTGGGCATTGGCATCCTGGATTACAAAGGCCTGCGTCATTTACGTAAAGTTCCCCGCTCGGACGCGGTTATAATGATACTCGTGCTGCTGGCCACCGTATTTCTTGACCTGCTCACCGCCGTTGGCATCGGAATGGTTTTGGCGGCGCTGCTGTTCATGAAAAAAATGAGCGACATCACAGAAGCGCGGACGAAAGTCAATCCATTATCAGCAGATGACTATTCTGCCAGCGGCAATGGCAATAAAGAAATGCCGGCGAACCTGCGACAAAGCGTATATGTTAAAAAGATCGATGGGCCGTTGTTCTTTGGATTCGCATCAAGCTTTCAGAGAATATTGGAAACCCTCCCGGACATTCGTTATGTCATTATCAGGATGGAACGCGTTCCGTTTATTGACCAAACAGGCGTTTATGCACTGGAAGATGCTGTGTTATCATTAGAACGCAGAAATATCCAGGTGCTGTTGGCAGGCCTGCAACCACAGCCCGAAGACATGCTGGAAAAAATCCATATCATTCCCAACCTCGTAAGCAAAAACCATGTGTTTGTATCATTTAAAGAATGTGTGCAGTGGCTTTCTAACGAACACGTATCGTAAACATTAATTTTCATAAAGACTATACGCATGAAACGGCGTCTACAAACCTATTTTACAAGCTTACCCAATGACTTTGCAGCGTCTATCGTTGTATTTCTTGTTGCATTGCCCTTGTGCCTCGGCATTGCACTTGGCTCAAACGCTCCATTGTTCAGTGGGTTGATTGCAGGAATTGTTGGCGGTATTGTGATAGGGTTGCTGAGCGGCTCGCAACTGAGCGTGAGCGGCCCCGCCGCCGGCTTAACCGCTATTGTGGTAGCAGCTATTGGAAAGCTGCCTTCGTTCGAAGCATTTTTGTTAGCGGTTGTCTTGTGCGGCCTGTTCCAAATAATACTGGGATTCATACGTGCGGGCGTGCTTGGCGACTATGTGCCTAACTGCGTTATCAAAGGAATGCTGGCCGCCATTGGCCTCATTCTCATACTTAAGCAATTGCCGCACATGATCGGGTACGATAAAAATTTTGCGGGCGATGAGAGTTTCATTCAACGTGATAACGACAATACTTTTTCAAGCATCTTCAGCGCGCTGAATGCCATTACTCCTGGTGCAGCCATAATAGGTATCGGCGCTTTGGTGATGTATATATTGTGGGAAAAGTTTTTTGCCAAAGCAAAGTTCGCCAAACTGTTGCCCGGTCCATTGATTGTAGTGCTGATAGCCGTGGGCGTAAGCCAGTTGTTTGCATATGCCGCACCGGATCTTGTTTTGCAGGAAGAACACCTGGTAAATATTCCCATGGCCGGTTCAGCATCGGAGTTCTTTTCATTTTTTACCTCGCCCGATTGGTCGCAGCTAATGAACAAACAAGTATGGATCACGGGCCTTACGCTTGCGCTGGTAGCCAGCCTGGAAACCTTGCTAAGCATAGAGGCCATCGATGACCTTGACCCTTACCAACGCGTAACGCCCACCAACAGGGAGTTGAAAGCACAAGGTGTGGGCAACCTGGTGTCGGGCCTTATCGGTGGATTACCTATCACGAGTGTGATCGTGCGTTCATCCGCCAATGTAAATGCAGGCGCTAAAACAAAACTGGCCACCGTGTACCATGGCATGCTGCTATTATTATGCGTGGCATTTATTCCTGCTGTGCTGAACCTTATTCCCAAGGCTGCGCTGGCCGCCGTGCTGATTTATACAGGGTACAAGCTGGCGAAGCCCTCGTTATTTGCGGCATATTACAGGAAAGGATGGGACCAGTTTCTTCCATTTAGCATTACCATTGCTGCGATATTGTTTACAGACCTGCTCACTGGTGTGCTGATAGGCATTGCCATAGGATTGTTCTTCGTTATCCGCAGTAATTTTAGAACATCGGTGCTGGTGGTAAACGATCATAGCCGCTACCTGTTCAGGCTTCGCAAGGACGTATCGTTCCTCAACAAGCCGATCATAAAAAATAAGCTGGAAGAGGTGCCGGACAATGCTTCGGTGCTGATCGATACCAGCCGCGCTGATTTTATAGACAAGGACATTGTGGAAGTGATAGAAGATTTCATGCTGCATGCGCAGCTTAAGAACATCAAAGTGACGGTAAAGCGCAGCAAAACCAGGAACCAGGGCTTTAATGAAACCGTGTTCAGGAAGGTTGATGAGGATGAAGACCTGGTACGCACCTACGAAAAAAATATTGAGGAAGTGAAAGCTTGACGATAATTTTAATCATTAATTGCTGAATATGTATTCATACGAAAGACTGTTACTGGAAAATAAAGCATGGGCGCAAGAGATGGTCGCCGATGACCCCGGATATTTTGAACGCTTGTCGCACCTGCAAACACCTGAATTTTTATGGATCGGCTGCAGCGACAGCCGGGTGCCGGCCAACCAGATCACAGGAACGCAACCTGGCGAGATATTCGTGCACCGCAACGTTGCAAACCTGGTAGTAAATACCGATGTAAATGTGCTAAGCGTGCTGGAGTACGCGGTAAACCACCTGAAGGTAAAGCATGTGATCGTATGCGGCCATTATGGATGCGGCGGCGTAAAAGCAGCAACTACCAACACCGACTTCAAGCAGGTGCTGAACATGTGGCTCCGGAACATTAAGGATGTTTACCGGCTGCACCACCAGGAGTTGAGTGAAATTAAAGATGAAGAAAAAAGGTGCGACCGGCTGGTGGAACTGAATGTGCGGGAACAGGTAATGAACCTTGCCAAAACCTCCATCATACAGCGTTGCTGGAAACAGGAACAACGCCCGGACCTGCATGGGTGGGTATATGGACTAAAGGATGGCCTTATTAAACCGGTGTTTGAAATGAAGGCAGGTACGCATATCGATGCCTTGTATGAGTATGACGGGTTGTAACAACAGGAATTGCGCAATGCATTTTGGTCATTAGGCCATTAAGTCATTGAGTCATCTCTGGAGGGCATAATGCAGACAGGTAAAATTTTGGCCCGGCATCTTGCCGGGTTTTTTTATCTTTAGCCGAAGCCCTCATTAATACATGCAATCAAAACATTTACTGCGTTCAGGTTTATGGCGGTTGATGCCGGTGTTATTGACCTGCTGCATCCTGCTGGCCTGCAACAATGCTTCGGAGCAATCTGCCGCGGACAACGATACCTCCGCCGCCGCCAACAATACAGATACAGGCTGGCAATTGATACCATTTGTAAAAGCAGACAGCGTAAATCCCATTCTGCAAGCCGATGCGGGGCCTGTGTTCAATTGCCCGCTTCAGAAAAAGGCGGTGAAATGGGAAGAAAAGGATGTGTTCAATCCCGCCGCTATTGTACGTAACGATACGGTGTTCTTGTTATACCGGGCCGAAGACAAGATCGGTCGGCACGCAGGCACCAGCCGCATTGGCATCGCATACAGTACCGATGGATTGCATTTTACCCGGCATCCTGTGCCGGTGTTGTATCCCGATGAGGATGCGCACAAAAAACTGGAATGGGAAGGCGGCTGCGAAGATCCCCGCATCGTGCAGCGCGAGGATGGCCAGTACATACTGACGTATACCGCCTATGACGGAGACAAAGCACGGCTAATGATAGCCAGCTCGCCAGACCTGTACCACTGGACCAAGCACGGCCATGCTTTTGCAAAAGCATATAACGGCAAGTACGTAAGCAAATGGAGCAAATCAGGATCAATTGTTTCAGCTTACGACAAAGGCAATATCGTTGCGCAAAAGATCAATGGAAAATACTGGATGTATTGGGGCGATGTAAACATCTGGGCCGCCACTTCCGACGATTGCATCAATTGGACACCGGTATTGTACGCCGAAGGAGAACAGCCCTCGATCCCACTGCGGCACAATGCGCCAGAGATCGCAGAGGTGAAGATCGTATTCGGGCCTCGCGAAAAGAAGTTCGACAGCGACCTGGTGGAACCCGGACCCGCGGCCATGATCACAGGTAAAGGCATTCTGCTTATTTACAACAGCCGCAATGTGCAGTCAATGGGTGACAATGCCTTACCCGAAGGCACATACGCGGCTGGCCAGATACTGCTGGATAAAGCTGATCCGATGAAAGTGATCCAGCGATCTGAGGATTATTTTATCAAGCCCGATAAGAAGTATGAAATACTAGGGCAGGTAAACCATGTTTGCTTCGTGGAAGGGTTGGTGCAGTATAAAGGCAAATGGTTCTTGTATTATGGAACGGCTGATTCCAAAATTGCAGTCGCTGTTAAATGAGGCAGGTCATTAAGTCATTCAGTCATTGGGTCAATAAGTCAATGACCTAATGACTTCACCACCGCTCTCGACCTAAAGAAACTAACACAGTATGAAAGGCATTTGGAAGGTGATCACTGCTTCATCGGTAGGCACGCTTATAGAGTGGTACGATTTTTACATTTTCGGCAGCCTCTCCACCATCATCTCGCAAAAATTCTTTCCGGCTGCTAATCCAACGGCGGCCTTGCTTTCAACGCTGGCAACTTTTGCCGCGGGTTTTATTGTACGTCCATTTGGCGCATTGGTGTTTGGAAGGCTGGGTGATATCATCGGCAGAAAATATACATTCCTGTTAACCCTGGTGTTGATGGGCGGTTCAACTTTTTTAATTGGCTGTGTGCCTTCTTATGCCAGCATTGGCGGATGGGCCCCGGCCTTAGTGTTGGTGTTAAGGTTGCTGCAGGGGCTCGCGCTGGGAGGCGAGTACGGTGGCGCTGCTACGTACGTTGCTGAACACGCACCGGTGCACCGCAGGGGATATTTCACCAGTTGGATTCAAACCACTGCAACGCTCGGACTGTTTGTTTCATTGGCTGTAATACTGCTTACCCGCCGCATTGTTGGCGTAGATGAATTTACCAATGGCAATGGATGGCGGTATCCCTTCCTGTTGTCTATCGTGCTGGTGATCGTATCTATTATCATTCGCCTGAAGATGAAGGAATCGCCGTTGTTTGCCCGCTTGAAGAGCGAAGGAAAAACTTCTTCCAATCCATTAAAGGAAAGCTTTGCGCGCAAGGAGAATTTCAAGATGGTGCTGCTGGCCTTGTTCGGCGCCACGATGGGGCAGGGCGTGGTATGGTACACCAGCCAGTTTTATGCGCAGCACTTCATTCTTACAAAATGTTTTATTGAATATGAACAAGCCAATACCATCATACTGGTGGCCTTGCTGATCGCAACACCGTTCTTTATCGTATTTGGCGCGTTGTCGGACAGGGTAGGAAGAAAATACATCATGCTTGCAGGCATGCTGGCTGCTATTGTACTGTACCGCCCGATCTTTCAAAAGCTATATGATATTGCAGACAGTTCAAAGAAAACACTGTTGACTGAAAACAGGACGCTAAGCCAGGAAACCGAGTCTGCCATGCGCACTATTGTGCAGCAAAGATCTTTTACCGATGGCAGCACGCTCACCATTACCAGCACGCAGCAATTTGAAAGGCGGCGCACGCAGCCCGCCAAGCAATTAAAGCAGGAAATGCGTTTGGGCGAAAGCGGCAAATGGCAAATGATAGGATTGATAGCGTTGATGGTGCTGTTTGTTACGATGGTATATGGGCCTATTGCGGCTTTTTTGGTTGAGTTGTTCCCCACCAGGATACGCTATACTTCCATGTCGCTGCCTTATCACATCGGCAATGGAGTGTTCGGCGGCATGGTGCCATTTATTGCAACACTGATTACAACCTTGCCGGGTACGGATTATTTATCGGGGCTATGGTATCCTATCGCGGTAGCGGCGCTTAGCCTGGTAATAGGAGCTTTGTATTTGAATAATAGGATCGATAGGGATGTAACGGATTAGACAGTATTTACTGGATTGACCAATTTTATCCAACAAAGACATTATGAATTTCATTAGACGGATCGTAGGAATTATATGCATGCTCATTGGCCCGGTGATTATCATCCTGTTGGTGGCCAGCGCCATTCAAAATATAGATACAGCGGGCAAGCTGGACATCAACAAGCCGATACCCTGGATCATCATCATATCCATTTTTACGCCGATAGCGATCGGGTTGATGATATTTGGTTGGTATGCATGGAAGGGTGAGTATGAAAGATTGCCTGAGCGGTCGGAAGAGTTGTAATCCGGATAAAATAAATGGTTTGCCAGTTCCATTTTAAGTTAACTTTGAGGCTGGTCTTATTGGATGGAGCAATTAAGAGAAATAGTCTTTTTCGGAGATTATTTTGAGAAGTTCTACGCCCTGCAAACTTTCAAGGTAAAAGAGAAAATTGATTATGTCTTTTTTTTTATTACACACGCGGAACGTATACCGGCTAAGTTTTTGAAGCACATGGAAGGCGAAAAAGGACTTTACGAAATAAGAGTGGATGCAGGAGGCAATATTTTCCGGATATTTTGTTGTCTTGATAGAGATCGGATTATAGTGTTATTTAATGGTTTTCAAAAAATGACCCCAAAAACACCGAAGATGGAAATCCAGTTGGCAACAAGGCTTATGAAGGAATATTACGCCACAAAATGAAACAGCTATGACAAGAAAAACAAAAATAACAACATTAGAAGATCATCTAACCAGGCAGTATGGCAAACGCGGGACAAAGAAAAGGACCGAGTTTGAAATAAAAGCAAAAGCATTTTTAATAGGGGAACTGATCAAAGAAGAAAGACGCCTGGCTAACATGACACAAGAACAATTAGCTGAAAAAATAGGCGCCAGGAAAAGTTTTATTTCAAGGATCGAGAATGGTCGCTCCGATATCCAATTGTCAACGCTATATAGACTGTTGGAATTCGGGCTAGGCCGAAAAGTAGAGTTGACTGTGCATTGAATGCAGCAGTAATTTTTATCGAACTTGTCTATTGCAATATTTTCTAATCCCATTAATCTTATGTCCATCGAAGTAAAAAGCCTGACCAAAATTTACGGTGAACAAAAAGCGCTCGACGATGTATCGTTCAAGGTAAACAAAGGCGAGATAGTAGGTTTTCTCGGGCCAAACGGCGCAGGCAAATCCACTACCATGAAGATCATCACCGGCTACCTGGAACAAAACGGGGGCGAAGCATTTGTAGACGGCATCGATGTACGCAAAAATCCCCTCGCAGCAAAAAAAAGGGTAGGCTATCTACCCGAATCCAATGCACTGTATTACGACATGTACGTGCGGGAATACCTTTCCTTTATAGCAGACGTGCACAACATATCGAACGCTAAACAACATATTGCGAACGTTATTGAGCTCACAGGCCTCGCGCCCGAAAGCAAAAAAAAGGTCGGCCAGCTGTCAAAAGGCTATAAGCAACGCGTAGGACTGGCTGCTGCCCTGATACACGAACCCGAAGTGCTGATACTGGATGAACCTACTTCGGGCCTCGATCCCAACCAGATCATCGAAATACGCGAAGTGATCCGCCAGCAGGGAAAAGATAAAACGGTACTGTTCTCCTCCCATATTTTGCAGGAAGTGGAAGCCATTTGCGACCGTGTCATCATCATCAACAAGGGCAAGCTGGTGGCAGACGACCGCCTTAGCAAGCTCAGGCAGTCCTCTTCTTCCAACGTATTGAGAGTATCATTCAAGGAAGTGCTGGAACTAGGGCTGCTCAACAAGCTGCAGGGAGTTATTTCGGCTACCAGTTCCGATAAACACACCTGGCACATACAAACCAACGACGTAGAGCTGGTGCGTAAACAAATTTTCGACCTTGTTTTGCAACATAACCTCAACATTGTTTCTTTGCAGTCTGAAACACAGAGCCTGGAAGACGTGTTCAGAAGCCTGACGAGCCTGCCAAACGAAAAAGCTTAAGATATCTTTACTTAAGTTTTATCCTATTACATGTCCGAGCGCATTCGAAACATATTCCTGATCGTAGCCATCATCGGATTGGTGGCTATTAACACTTAAATAAACCGAACAACATGAGTTTTATAGCTGATATTTTCGCTAGACAAATACTCGACAGCCGCGGCAATCCCACCGTTGAAGTAGATGTTATTACAGATGAAGGCGCGGTTGGCCGTGCGGCCGTTCCCAGCGGCGCCAGCACCGGCGTGCACGAAGCCGTTGAACTGCGGGATGGCGATAAAAAAATATACCTCGGCAAAGGCGTGCTGAAGGCAGTAAGTAATATCAGGGAAACCGTTGCCCAACAATTAAAAGGATGGGATGTGGCAGACCAGGCGGGCATCGACGAGGCCATGATAGCCATGGACGGCACACCCAACAAAGGAAAGCTCGGCGCCAATGCGCTACTGGCGGTAAGCATGGCCGTTGCAAAGGCCGCCGCCGAAGAAGCTTCGTTGCCCCTATACCGTTATATCGGTGGCACCAATGCCAAAGTGCTGCCCGTTCCTATGATGAACATTTTGAATGGAGGCGCGCATGCCGACAATAAAATAGACTTCCAGGAATTTATGGTGATGCCGACCGGTGCGGCAACCTTTAGCGAAGGGCTGCGCTGGGGCGTGGAAATTTTTCATGCGTTGAAAACCGTGCTCAAGAAAAAAGGTTACAGCACCAACGTAGGCGATGAAGGCGGCTTTGCACCCAATATCCAAAGCAACGAAGAAGCCATTGAAACAGTGCTCGAGGCCATTGATGCGGCCGGGTTTAAAGCAGGCTCCGATATCGTCATTGCCATGGACGCAGCCAACAGCGAGCTATGGGATGGCAAAAAGAAAAAATATGTTTTTCATAAAAGCGATGGCAAGGAAATGACCAGCGAGCAACTGGTGAAATACTGGGAAAGCTGGGTGAAGCAATATCCCATCAAATCAATAGAAGATGGATGCGCCGAAGATGACTGGGAAGGATGGAAAATGCTTACCGAAGCAGTGGGCAGTAGATGCCAGTTAGTAGGCGACGACCTTTTCGTGACCAACGTACAGCGCCTGCAGCAAGGAATCGATCAGGGTATTGGCAACGGGTTGCTGGTAAAAGTGAACCAGATCGGTACTGTTACCGAAACCATCAACGCGGTAACCATGGCGCAGCACAACGGCTACAATACCATCATGAGCCACCGTAGCGGCGAAACCGAGGATACTACTATTGCAGACCTGGCAGTGGCATTGAACTGTGGACAGATCAAAACCGGCTCCGCTTCCCGCACTGACAGAACGGCCAAATACAACCAGCTTATCAGGATAGAAGAAATGCTGGGCACCACTGGAATTTATCCGGGCGGAAAGATTAAATTTGGAAAATGATGAAGTGGCTAACCAACAAATACCTTGTTGCCGGGGTTGCTTTTACCGTGTTCATCGTTTTTTTCGATGACCGGGACCTGGTTTCCAATTTCAGGCATACCCGCGAGTTGAAGGAGCTGGAGCAAAGCCGGCAGCATTACCAGGCCGAAATAGCCAAAACCAAAGAGGAGCTGAAGCAGCTCCGCACCAACGCGGCCCTGCTGGAAAAGTATGCACGGGAAAAATACCTGATGAAGCGGGACAATGAGGATATTTTCTTGCTGCGGGAGCCTAAATAAGTACTTTTACTCGTTCTATACATTAGCAATAATTCATATCTTACCTCTGCATTAAGAGTTTATTAACGCACAGGACAATAATAACGCTATAATCAGCGTTTATAGCCACGGACGGACACCCCCCGAAGGACGGATTCGGGGTATTTTTGGACAATTTGGACATAATGGTTTGCCTATGACACTCTTTACCCCGGAAGACCTGGTAATGTATATTTACCATGAGTCTACTCCTGAAAAGACAGCCGCTATTGAATTAGCCCTGCAACAAGACTGGACCCTTCGTGAAAAATACGAAGTACTGCAGAAAGCAGTTTCCTCCCTTGAACATACGATTGTAGCCCCCCGTACGGAAGCCGTGTTGAATGTGCTGAACTATGCACGTGAAACCGCGCCTGAATCCGTATAAGGAACTGTCGATTATGAGTTAAGGGTTATTTTCGCGTTCCATTCATGACACGCAAGGAACGTTACCAGTTTGTAATCGATTATTTCCAGCAACACAGCCCCAACGCGGAAACTGAATTGCTCTACGACGGGCCCTATCAGCTATTAGTAGCCGTGATACTGTCGGCGCAATGCACGGATAAGCGGGTGAACATGACCACTCCCGCCATCTTCGAGCGTTATCCCGATGCACACGCCCTCGCGAGGGCCAGCTACGATGAACTGTTTCCCCTCATAAAAAGCATTTCTTATCCCGGCAATAAAACCCGGCACCTGCTCGGCATGGCGAAAATGCTTGTAGAAAAGTACAACGGCCAGGTACCGATGACGGTTGAACAATTGATCGAACTGCCTGGCGTAGGAAGAAAAACTGCCAACGTTATTACCTCGGTCATCGATAAACAACCGAATATGGCAGTGGACACCCATGTGTTCCGCGTATCGGCGCGTATCGGCCTGACCGCCAATGCCAAAACACCCCTGGCCACGGAAAAACAATTGGTTCCAAATATCCCTACCGAGTTGGTACACAAGTTTCACCACTGGCTTATTTTACATGGCCGCTACATTTGCCTGGCCCGCAACCCGCGCTGCGAAGTGTGCGGACTGCGGCCTGCCTGCAGGTATTACCAGAAAGTTGCTAAGTCATTAAGTCAATAGGTCATTCAGTCATTAAACCCCTAATGACTCAATGACTTAATGACCAAATGACCCATATTGCCTCACCAAATTACCAATGGCTAAAACACTCGATCCAAAAACTGTAACTTTGCGTATCTATTATCCCCCTCTTGAAGATACTGCCCTATGAAACCAGCAATTAAACAGGTTTTTATGGGACAAAGTTTAGCGAACGGGGCCGAGGTAAAATTCAACAGCCGTTTTTCTTTTAAGCCACTTATACGAGTTTGGGAATCAATAATCAATGAAGGCCGGACCGGCGCAAGCCATTTCTATTCCGACCTGCTGGAACGGGTAAAGGCCCACCCCGAATTATTGGAACCAATCGAAGATGAAACCATACTGGAAAAACATGCCGACCTCATCGAACAAATGATGTCGACGGTTTTCCCGGTTACACTCTCAACGACCCAGGACCTGTACGCGGTCAGCCTTCCTTTTCAATACAAAGTGATATACGCTTCCACCATTTTCCGGCAGATATTCCTGGAGGACACCTTCATCCGTATTCCCAATCGCGAAATTGCGAAAAAGCTGGACGCGGAAAAATTGTTCGGCGCCTACCAACTCATACTTAACCGCCTTTACAATACAAAAATAAACGGGACCGTAACCTCGGTGCATCCTTACAAATCACCTGTTACCGGCCTCGATAGTTATATGGAGCTGGAACTGGATACCCGCTTCATAGATGTAGTGACGAAGAAAGAATTGCCAAAGCTTCCAAAAGAATGGAGCAAGACCTGCTGCAGGATCCACGACATCCGCAACCTGCCGGGACTGGAACAACTGCTGCCGATCGATAATTTTGAATTTGAAGGAATGGTGATCGTGCGTATTAAAGATGTTACCGAGCGCGAGATCATCAGCAAGATAAAAAACAGCCTGCTGAGCATACATACATTCGCCGACCAGGACGTATTCCTGGAATTGCAGACGCAGATCCGCAACCTGCTGGGCGTAGACGGTGTGCTTACAGCGGTGAAGCCCTTCTTCAAAGTAAACAATCACCTGGTATTGTCAGAAATGCTTACCTCAAGCGGCGTTGCCAAACAAAGCCATGGAGATGTGTCGCCCGAAAAGAAAAAAGAGATCTATAACGCCGTGCTGCAGCATTTTCAGCAATCGCCCGACGTATTGATGATAAACGATCTCAATGAGGAAATGCTGTTCCGCTACCCCTTCCTGACCATGCTGTACCAGCGCGGCTTTAAGAATGCTATCATATGCCCGCTGTTTACAGAAGAAAAGGAATTGTTGGGCATATTCATCCTGGCATCGCATCAACCGGGGTTATTGACATCGGAACACGCCGCAAAGCTGGAGTCTGCGATCCCATTATTTACACTTGCATTGCAAAAAAGCCAGGAACATTTGGACCACCAGGTCGACAAGGTTATCAAAGAACAATTCACCGCGGTGCAGGATGCAGTAGAATGGAGGTTTACCGAAGCAGCGCTCAATTATCTTACAAAAAAAGATACTGGCGAACAAACCAAGATAGAGCCGATCGTATTTGAAAAAGTATTTCCGCTGTACGGCGCCATCGACATCCGCAATTCATCGGTTGAAAGGAACAACGCCATTCAACTGGACCTGCTGGAGCAATTGGCCATGGCGCATAAGATTGTAGCGCATGCCAGGGAATTAAGCCCGTTTCCATTGCTGGAAGAAATACAATTCAAGATAGACCGGTATACGCATTCCGTTACCAATATATTGTTTGCAGAAGAAGAGCTGGCCATTCACCATTTTTTAGTTGAGGAGATTGTACAGTTGTTCAGCCACCTGCAGATAATAATACCGGCATTGCAACAGGAAATTGATGAATACCTGCATGCGATAGATTCACCTGTGAAAATGATCTACCACCACCGGAAAAATTATGAAGAAAGCATCACGCGCATCAACAACGAGGTGGCCAAGCTTATAGATCATGAGCAAAAAGCAGCACAGCAGATATTCCCGCATTATTTTGAAAGGTTCGTTACGGATGGACTTGACTTCAATATATACATTGGGCAATCCATTTCGCCGAACATGCCCTTTGATGCTTTTTACCTGAAGAACCTGAAGATATGGCAACTGACCACGCTGGTGAAGGCCGCGCAACTGGCGCATTCGCTGCAGGAACAACTCCCGCTCCGTTTGCAAACCACGCAACTGATACTGGCGCATAGCCAACCGATCTCCATCAGCTTCCGCACGGCCGAGCGCAAATTCGACGTGGATGGCGCATATAATATCCGCTATGAGATCATTAAAAAGCGAATCGACAAAGTGCATATAAAAGACACGCATGAACGGCTGACCAAGCCGGGCACCATTGCCATTGTTTACTCGCAGCCTAAAGAGGCCGAAGAATATACAGCCTATATAGAATTCCTCCAAAGCAAAGGCTTGCTCAAGGACGATATGGAGCGCTACGACTTGGAAGAACTGCAGGGCGTAGTAGGCCTGCGCGGACTGCGGGTGAGCGTAAACACTCAGTCAGGCCTCGAACACACCATTATCCCCACTGTTGAAAAAGAATTGGTTGAAAGTCCTGTATCCCACGGATAAACTCAAAACTGCTGTTGTAGAAAAAATTCCACGGATTCGGTACATTTATTAATAATAGCTTATCCATTACCGTGGTTAGTAAACACAAACTTCCGGGCAACAATTTTGCGTCCCTACAGTCAGGAAAACATAAAAATCCTGGGATTGCGTACATGGCCACTGTATACCCGATTGCATTTTTTAAGCGCTGGAAATGTGCCAACTGGCTTTACCTGTTGTTTGCCTTTGTCATGCTGTCGGCTTGCCAATCCAAGGCCGACGAATCTTCTTTTACCAGCCCGCCGGGTTATAACCTTAACAGGCCGGTTATTTTTAAGCTGCCACCGGCACTGGATGAGATTTCGGGCATTGTGTACAATCAAAAGGACCATAGCGTGCTGGCCATTAACGATGAACATGGATGGTTGTACAAAGTGCACCTTAAAAGGGATATCGATTTGCAGAAATGGCAGTATTATAAGGGAGCGGATTTTGAAGACCTCGCATTGGTTGATAGTACTTTTTATGTGTTGGAAAGCAATGGCAACATCATCCGCTTCAGGTTCCATACACCTGATTCTGCCGAGGTAAAGGAATTTGTGTTTCCCTTGCAAGGCAGGAATGAATTCGAGATACTGTTTCACGATAAAACAAAACGGCAACTGGTGTTGCTTTGCAAGGATTGCGAGGCGGATGACAAGAATTCGCTAAGCGCTTATGCATTTAATCTGGACAACAGCACATATCTTCCCGCGCCAGCGTTTGTAATAGACATCAGGAAAATAGAAGAGATCATGGATGAGAAGAAATTGCGGTTTAAGCCTTCGGCTGCCACTGTCCATCCATTGAGCGGCGACCTGTTTATTATTTCTGCTATCAACAAAGTGTTGGTGGTAACAAACCTGGAAGGCGTGCCCAAAGCTGTGTATAAAGTAAACTCAAAATTGTACAAACAACCCGAAGGCATTGCTTTTACGCCAAGGGGGGACATGCTGGTATCTAATGAATTTGCCGATATAGGGACCGCAAATATTTTGTTCTTTAAGTATCAACAAAAAGGCAGCCCATGAAGCGCATGATCGTTTACATAATCGCAAGCATTGGATTTGTTTCGGTTACAAACGGGCAAGCACCCAAAGCCAATGCCGATACCATTCAGCAACGCATAGTATTGATAGGCGATGCAGGCGCACTTATTAATGGCAGGCATCCCGTTCCCGCTTCGGTGAAAAAAGTAATTCCGCTCGATAAAAAAACATTGATCCTTTATCTTGGCGATAACCTGTACAAGGAAGGATTGCCGGATGATGCATATATAGGGTACCAGGACGCCAAGGCCGTACTGGATTCCCAGTTGCAGGTAGTGGAAAACACACCTGCCAGGTTGATCATGATACCCGGCAACCACGACTGGAATAATGGCGGCCGCGAGGGTTACCAGGCCATCCTGCGCCAACAGAACTATGTAAATGTGTTGGGAAAAGAAAACGTGCAGTATTACCCGCAGGGCGGATGCGTGGGTCCCGTGGAAGTACAACTTAGCCAGGACGTGGTACTGGTAGTGTTCGACAGCCAGTGGTGGATACATCAGTACGATAAGCCGGAGGTAGAATCGGATTGTCCATATAAAACCAAATCGGAGTTTCTTGCCCAGCTAACGGATGTCCTTGCCCGCAATTTCAGGAAGCTGGTGGTACTGGCCTGTCACCATCCCTTCAGAAGCACCGGCATACACGGTGGATTTTTTGGCTGGAAACAACACTTATTCCCCTTCACCGATAAATGGAAGAACCTGTACATTCCATTGCCGCTCATCGGTTCTATTTATCCCATCAGCCGCAGCGTGTTTGGCAGTCCGCAGGACTTGCCCCATCCGGAGTATCAAAACATGGTGCGCGAAGTAGAGGCAGTGGTTAAAGCACATCCAAACGTAATTTTTACTGCAGGCCACGACCACAACCTTCAATTGATCAAGGACACGGGGTATTATTACCTGCTGAGTGGAAGCGGAGCCAAAACCAGCCGCGTGGCAGACAGCAAGAAAACCCTGTACAGGGCCATGGAACATGGCTTTGCCACCATAGATGTGTCCGTGAACAAGAACGTAGACATATCGTTTTACATCACCAAGATGGATTCGGTAGTAAGAGATTCCACCTTTCATGTACTGAACTTTTCAAAGATACCTGAAGATAAACTGGACACTGCCCAAAAAGTAACGGAGCCTGTTGTAGGCGCAAAGTTCAAGGATACTATTACGGTTTCGGCGGGTAAACGATATGGCAATGCCAATGGGCTGCAGCGATGGGCCCTGGGCAACAACTACCGCAGGGAATGGGCCACACCGGTTAATATGAGGGTGTTTCACCTCAATACTGAGAAAGGTGGGTTCAGGATCACCGGGCTTGGAGGAGGAAAGCAAACAAAATCCCTGAGACTGGTAGATAAGAATGGCGTTGAATGGACGCTGCGCACGATCGATAAAGATCCCGAGCTGGCCATTCCTGAAAACTTCAGGAACAGCATCGCCGAAAAAATCGTGCAGGACATGATATCGGCCGCGCACCCTTACGCGCCGCTTACCGTGCCCGATCTTGCCAAAGCCACCGGCGTTGTTGCACCGCAGCCTGAAATTCTTTTTGTGCCCGATGATCCCGCACTTGGCTTTTATCAAAAAATATTCGCCAATACCGTGTGCCTGCTGGAGCAGCGGGACCCAACCATCGACGGTACCAGTGCACGCAGCACCGCCAAATTATTGGAGAAGCTGGTAGAAGATAATGACCACACGGTGCGGCAGGAAGAAGTGCTGAAGGCAAGATTGCTGGACATATTGGTAGCAGATTGGGACCGCCACTTCGATCAATGGAAATGGGGCGAGACAGATACGGGCAAGGGCAAACTGTATTATCCTATTCCGCGCGACAGGGACCAGGCATACTTCAGGTCAGACGGCGCGCTGTTGTGGTATGTATCGCAACAGCGGTTGCCTTTCTTAAGGGGATTCCGGTCGGAGATCAGTAATGTAAACTGGCTTGGCTTCAGCGCACGCGACTTTGACCGCGTTTTCATGAACCGGCTGGACGCCGAAACCTGGCGCAACACCATTTCACAATTTCAACAGCAGTTATCCGATGACGTTATACAAGCGGCGGTAAGCAAATTGCCGAAAGAAATTTACCACATCAACGGCGAAGCTACCATCCGACGGCTCAAGAACAGGCGCAATCAATTGATGAAGCAGGGAATGAAATACTATGGTTTCCTGTCTGACTATGTGAATGTCATCGGTAGCAATGAACGTGAATACTTCCATGTATCGTCTGTTGACTCGGGACTGCGGGTGATAGTATATAGCCGCAATGAGCGGATAGATACCAGCTTCAAAATATATGAACGCGTTTTCAGGTTGAAAGAAACCGACGAGGTACGGCTGTATGGCCTTAATGGCAACGACCTGTTTTATGTTGACAGCAATGCGCGCTCAAAGATCAAGATGCGTATTATAGGAGGAAAAGGCAACGACACCTTTAACATCAAAGGCAATGTGCGCAATATGCTGTATGATATGAAGGACAGCGTAAATTATGTGATGAGCACGAAGCAGTCGAAGATGCGGTTTTCAAAAGATCCGAGTGTAAATAATTTTACCTGGGTCGAATATCAATATCCCATTTACCGCTATCCGAGGCTTACGGCAGGATACAACCCTGACGATGGCTTGCTGGTAGGCGCGGGCTTCTGGAAGCGCAGTTTCGGATTCAGAAAAGAACCCTATTCGTCCGACCAGAAGCTCAGCGCCATGTATGCACCTAACCGGGGCGCGTACAGGTTCCGGTACCTGGGCGATTTTGTGCACCTGATCGGCGAGAACGACCTGTTGTTGTACGCCGACCTTGTAAGCCCCACGCTCAATAATTTCTTCGGGTTGGGCAACAATACTGAAATCGATAAGGACAAGAGCATCCAGTTTTACCGGGCGCGCTACAAGTACCTGGAAACAGATGTAATGGTGAAGAAGCGCATCAGTCCCACGCTAAGCGTGGCCGGTGGCCCCACATTCTATCATTACTGGTACGAGCCAACCGACAACCGCAACAAAATATTGGAGCAGCCTTCGCTCATTGGGTTGGATTCCGCAGCAGTATACACTAATAAATCATACCTCGGCGCCAAGGCGGTGATACACATCAATAACCTGAACAGCGAACTGTTTCCAACACGCGGTATACAATGGCATACTGATTTTACGGTGTTGTCGGGCATTACAGGTAATAGCGGCGCGCTTACCAGGATAACTTCGGATATGTCTGTGTACGCAAGCCTCAACAATCCTGCAAGAGCAGTAGCTGTTGTAAGATTGGGCGGCGGCCATATCTTCAATAAAAAATTCGAATACTTTCAGGCACTGAACCTGGGCGCGAATAATTTCCTGCGCGGGTTCCGCAAGAACAGGTTCAGCGGATCATCGCTTGCGTATGGCAGCCTGGAGCTGCGGCTGAAACTGTTCAAATCGGAGTGGTATATACTTCCCGGCGATTTCGGGCTGGTGGGCTTTACAGACGTGGGCCGGGTCTGGATGAAGAACGATGCATCGCGGCGCTGGCATCACGCATACGGCGGAGGCATTTATTACGTGCCGTTCAACATGGTGATAGTATCTGCTACCTCCGGCTTTTCAAAAGAAGAGAACCTGTTTAATTTTTCCATAGGAACAAAAATCAACCTCACCTTCTGAGTATGGATTATCACGATATATATAAGAAAGTAGAACGTTTTGTAACGGAACTGTTCGAAAAAAATCAAACCGATGCATTGCTGTTCCATAACCTGGAACATACTGAAAAAGTAGTGGAGCGTGCAAAGGAAATAGCGGCGCAGTATAGCCTGCCGGAGAAAGATCAGTTCGTTTTATACACAGCAGCCTGGTTTCACGACACCGGGCATCTTTTTGAAGAGCCGTCGCGGCACGAAGCGAAAAGCGTGGAGCTGATGAAGGATTTTCTCTTAAAGTATACCGATGACGAAGCTTTGCTGAAAGAGATCAGCGACTGCATTCTCGCCACCAGGATGCCGCGCAATCCCGATGGACTGCTGCAACAGATCATCAGCGATGCGGACACGTATCATCTGGGAACCAAGGAATTTAAGATAACTAACAAAGCCCTTAGAAAGGAATATGCAGCCAGGAACATAACGCCGCCGGCGGCGGGATGGCGGAAGGAATCGCTTGCTTTTATGGAAGGGCACGAATATTATACTGATTACTGTAAAAATCTCCTGATGAAAGGCAAACAGGCGAATATGGAGAAATTGCGCAAAAAACTAAGCGACTCGGGAAAAGAAATAGACATTCAACCTAATACGTCCATTTTTGGAGATTCACTTATGAAAGATAAAAAGGGAGACGGGAAACAGAAGAACACGCTTTTGTCCCGCGGCATACAAACCATGCTCAGGCTTACTTCGGATAATCACCTGGAGCTAAGCGGGCTTGCAGACGGCAAGGCCAATATTTTGATATCGGTAAACGCCATCATTATATCTGTAATTCTTACCGTATTGCTGAGGCGGTTGGAGATCGATACGCACCTTACTATCCCAACGATAATATTCCTTGCATTTTCAGTTGCTACCATCGTAGTGGCTATCCTTGCCACCCGCCCTAAGGTGAACCAGGGCGTGTTCAGCCGTGAAGACATCATAAACAAAAAGACCAATCTTTTGTTCTTTGGCAATTTTCACAAGGCATCCCTGGAAGAATACGAATGGGGCATGAGCCAGATGATGAAGGACCAGGATTACCTGTATGGCGCGTTGGTAAAGGATATTTATCACCTGGGTGTGGTGCTTGGCAGAAAATACAGGCTCATTCGGCTGGCATACAATGTGTTCATGATTGGAATAATTGTGTCGGTCATTGCATTTACGCTGGCGGTACTGGTGTACAATGCCAGCGGCGGCGCCGCCAATTCTGACAGGATGCCGATTTAACCTCAATAGCGACCGGGAATAGTTTGCATGAAGAAAGTACTTAAAACAATATTCAGCCCGTTGTCGGTCGTAAGTAAATTCAGGTTCAGACTGATCCTGCTGATCGCCGTCACCTGGGTATTCTTTGATACCATCTACATACTTATTCGGTTCAAGTGGCTGCATATTTACAGCCGCTATTATTTTTTCGAATACAACGAGCCCTGGGCCATCATCCTCCGGGAGATCATCATTTTTTTTATGAGCGCATTGATGGGATATGTGCTGGTATTCAATTTCAAGCGGAACATCCGCGACTTCCCGCTGTGGTTGAACTTTATTCTCAAAACGGTTTTGCTGCTGGCCTTGTGCTTCCTCATGAACTTCCTGGTGCATTTCGCGTATTCCATCGTTATCTCCAATTTATCGCCCGCGCTGGCGTGGAGCGATTTTGTAAGCGACGCGTTCACCACTTACTGGATACTCGAAAAGATACCAAGCTGGTTCCTGATCTTTTTTGTAACGCAATTGATCATTGAAATAACGGAGAAGTATTCTCCCGGGATTTTTCTCGATATATTTTTCGGCAAGTACGTGCACCCACGCGTCGAAAAGCGCATCGTGATGTTCATCGATCTGAAGGATTCCACGCCTATCGCGGAAAAGCTGGGCCATAGCGACTATTTCAGGTTTATCAGGGATTTTATCTATTTTATTTCTACTGCGTTGATAGAGTACGGCGGCAGGATATACCAATACGTGGGTGACGAGATCGTGGTATCATGGCCTTATACGCAACGCAATACCAAGCGGTGCATGGCCTCGCTGATAGAAGCGCGGAAGCTCCTGCAGCGGAACAGTGAACGCTTCAGAAGGCGATTTGGAGTAGCGCCTGAATTCAGAGTAGGCATTCATGCGGGCGAAGTAACCGTTGGAGAAATCGGCGTTATTAAAAAAGACCTGGCCATGAGCGGCGATACCATGAACACAACGGCGCGCATCCGCAGCGCCTGCAGTGAACTGAATCAGAAGTTCATTGTATCGAAGGATTTCATGGAAGCGATCGACCTGGAAAAATGGCAAGCCGAAAGCCTGGGCGTAATTGACCTGAAAGGCAAGGCTAATGGGGTTGAGTTGTTTGCGTTGAAGATTTAATTATTGATTATTGATTATTCATTATTCTCTATTATTTCAACTCAATAATCAATAATTAATAATCAGAATCTACTCAGTTCTTAATGACACCACGGGCTTCGACCTTGCAGACCTCAATATTTCATAACCGATCGTGAAGAGCGTTACCAATAGCAACCCCAACAGGCTTAGGGCAAATATTACCGGGCTGATAGCCGTACGATAGGCAAACCCTTCCAGCCATTTGTGCGCGATGTACCATGCAATGGGAATCGAAAGCACGCAGGCCACCGCGAATATTTTCAGGAACATCGATGCAAATAACCGCATGATCTGTCTTTCGCCCGCTCCAAGCACTTTGCGGATGCCCATTTCCTTTGTGCGTTGCTCTGCCGTGTAAGAGGCAAGGCCAAACACGCCCAACACCGTAATAATGATCGCGAGCACCGCAAAAGCCTTTGCCAGCGCCGACACACGGCCTTCGGCAATGTACATGCGATTGAACTCATCGCTCAGGAACCAATGGTCGAAACCGGTATTTGGAAAAGCCGCCTTCCATTTCTTTTCCACCGACGCAATTTTTTCCTGGAATTGTCCCGCAGGCAATTTCACGTACACTATCTTATCAACCCGGTGCACCTGCGGGCTTAGCAGCAATGGCTCGATAGGCTGGTGCATGGAACGGAAAGGGAAATCCTTGACCACGCCGATAACAGTATAAGTGCGCGCAGTATCTGTTTCGACAGTAACGGAAGTGCCCAATAATTCATCCGGCCGCTTTTTCAAGGCCTTTACCGCGGCTTCGTTCATGAGAATGGAGTTGCTGTCGCTCACGTTACCAATGGTGAAATCCCTGCCCGCGATAAAATCAAGATTGTAAGTAGCTGCAAAATCGTATTCAACATTCAGCTGGTTCCATTGCAGGGGCTTCTCTTGTTTGTCGGAGAATTTTACCGCAGCGCCTATCCAACCAAAGAAGTTCAGCCGCGGAAGATGATTGGCCATGGTCACATGCGTAATTTCAGGATCTTCCAGCACAGAGCGCTTGAACACCTCGTATCGTTGTTGATTGGCAATGCCACCAAAGCGGATCGACAGCAACTGGCCGCCTTGTTCATTCAGCTTGGTGGTTTTCAATTGGTCCATCTGGCGAATGACTATGAAGGTGCAAATGATCAGGATCAATGCGATGCTGTATTGCACCGTTACCAGGCTTTTGCGGAATAATTCTGCTCCCTTGCCCTTTATGATCTGTCCTTTCAATACTTCCGCGGGTTGAAATGCCGATAGATAGAATGAAGGATACAGGCCTGATATGAATCCCATGAACAATACGATGGCCAGCGCAATGCCCAGCATGTAAGGATCGAACAGCGAAGCGAGGGAAAAGGCTTTGTGCGTTAGGTGGTTAAAGGGCTGCAGGAACAGCATGGCCAATACAAGTCCAATGATCAATGACCCGATGGTGATGAGGAAGGACTCCAGGAAAAATTGCCGGGCTATCTGGCCGCGGCTGCTGCCGAGTGATTTTCGAAGTCCTACTTCCCTGGCTCTCTTTGCAGAGCGTGCCGTGGCCAGGTTCATGTAATTGATGCAGGCAATGAGCATGATCAAAATAGCGATCGCGCTGAAGATGCCTAAATACACTTTGTCGCCGCTGGCATTGTTCTCCCATAAAACTTTCTTGTCGAAATGTATGTCTGAAAGCTTGGCTGTGAATGCAGTAAACTTCCATCCGGCTGCTACCGACGCGGAATCTGATTGCAGCATCTGGTGTGCCAGCGTATTTAAAATATTGTTGATGGGGCGCATGTCGGTGCCTGCGCGCACGGTTATGTAGTTTTCGAAGAAGGACACGCGGCTATCGAACCTCGACCCTTCGATAAAAGTGCTGAAGTCATCACCGTATACGGCGCGCAGCGCGTTTAAGTTAGCAATGTAGTGCGGTTTAAAGTGCGAGTTGGAAGGATAATCCCGGTAAACGCCGGTTACTATTACGTCTATTTCACTGTCGTTGGTAGCCCAGGTGTGTTTAAGGGAAATGGTCTTGCCGATGGGATCTTCGTTGCCAAATAATCTTCTTGCTCCGGTTTCACTAAGTGCAATGGTGTAGTGGTTTTCGAACATTTTTTCGCGGTTGCCCCTGAGCAGGTCAAAATGCAGCACCTGCACGAAATTCGGTTCAGCCCATCTTATTTCTTCGGTGAGGATGATCTTTTCCTTCGCCTTATAATTTAATGAAGTAGGATAACCGATGAAAGCGATGCGCGTGGCATTGGTTACTTCGCTGCGGTTGTCTTTAAGGTAGCGTGAAAAGTACCCGGGAGAAACAGAATTGTCGTACCGTTCGCCTTCTGCATTGCTCCAGGTGCACCCGATGCGATAAGTGTTTCCATAGTCGGGATGCATTTCATCGTAGCGAAGCTCATCGCTCACATATAAAAAAATGAGCAATGCGCTGGCCAGTCCGAGTGCAAGCCCGAACATGTTGAGCAGCGAAAACAGCTTTTGTTTTTTAAAATTGCGCAGTGCGATCAGGAGGTAATTGCGGAGCATTGCTATACTTTGTTTTGGTGTTTTTCAATGTCTACAGCATCCATCGCACTTTTCCTACTGGACCGATAAGTTAAGAACTTAATACAGCTGGCGATTGCTGTTTAACAAGTTGTAAACATGGGTTTCCCGCCGGGGGCGGAGATTTTCCTACCGGGGGAAGTCAATGGGTCATTGAGTCATTAGGTCATCGGGTCATTGGGCAACATACTTGATTCAATGATTTATTTCGGTAGGTGGGCAATAAGTTCAACTTCGATAATGACTTCTGCCATGTACAGGCGGGAGATCTGCACCCAGGTGGCTGCTGGAAAATCGCCTTTATAGAAGGGCTTGCGCACATGGTTGGCTTGCTTTACAGCCTCAATGTCGGTGGTGAATAATGTTTCCTTTACCACGTTCTGGAAGGTGGCGCCGTATTGTTTTAATGTTCTTTCCAATTGCGTGTAAATGCCTTTGAGGGCGGTAGCTGCATCGCCGCGGGCAACAGTACCTGAGATGTATAGAACATTGTCCACCTTAACCGCCTGTGCGTATCCGGCGGTGGTATCCTGTTCGCGGCCGAAATGGAATTTTTGTTTTTGGATGTTATTGTTCTGGGCAAGGCTTACAATGCTCAGCAGCAGGCTGCAGGCGAGCAGTACGGTTAACTTTCTCATGGTGATGTTATTTTGCTAAATGTAAGCAACAATACCCATCGTCATTGTGTTCGAAGGTTAAATGAAGTTAATCAAGGTTAAAGCAGTTCCCTGATCTTCGCGAGCAGCTCCGTTTTGGTTATTGGTACGCCCATGATCTTGTTATAGGCCTTTGCATCCACCAGGTATTGGTCGCGGATGATCTTTATCAGTTGGCCGTTGTTGATCTCGGGCACCAGCACCGTTTCAAAGTTTTTCAGGATGCTTCCCAGGTTGCGCGGGAAAGGCCGGAGGTAACGCAGATGCACATGCGAAGCTTCCTTTCCTTCCGCCAGCAGTTCCAGTACGGCGGAGCGGATGGCGCCATAGGTGCTGCCCCATCCCAATACCAATACTTTTCCTTTTTCCGGTCCCAGGTCTATCTTTTGTTCAGGAATATATTCCGCGATCTTGTCTACTTTTTCCTGCCTGATCTTCACCATCAATTGGTGGTTGTCGGGATCGTAGCTTACGTTGCCGGTGATGTTTTGCTTTTCCAGTCCACCCACGCGGTGTTCCATGCCCGGCGTGCCGGGTACCGCCCAGGGGCGCACTTGTTTTTCGTCTCGCTGGTAGGGGAAGAATTGTGCTTCGTCTATTTTAAGTTCTTTCTTAAAGTTTACTTCGATGGGTTTCAGGTCATCGCTCTTGGGGAATTTCCAGGGCTCGGCGCCATTAGCGATGTATCCGTCGCTTAAAAATATTACGGGCGTCATGTGCTGCACTGCCACGCGTACCGCTTCGTACACGGCTTCAAAGCAATCGCTGGGTGTTGATGCCGCTATCACGGGCATGGGACATTCTCCATTGCGGCCATAATATGCCTGCAGCAAATCACTTTGTTCTGTTTTGGTGGGAAGGCCGGTAGAAGGCCCGCCGCGCTGTATGTCGCAGATCAGCAATGGAATTTCCAGCATCACGGCCAGTCCCATCGCCTCTGCTTTCAATGCCATGCCGGGCCCGGATGTAGTGGTAACGCCCAGGCTTCCGCCGTAGCTGGCCCCGATGGCCGCGCAGATGCCAGCGATTTCATCTTCGGCCTGGAAGGTGCGGATGCCGAAAGATTTATACTTGCTCAGTTCATGCAAAATGTCTGAGGCCGGTGTAATGGGATAAGAGCCGAGGAACAATGGCAAGCCGCTCTTTTGCGAAGCTGCAATCAGGCCATACGTGAGCGCCTGGTTGCCCATGATGCTGCGATAGGTGCCGGGTTCCATTTTGGCCTTGTCCACTTTATAGGTAGTGGTAAAGGTTTCTGTGGTATCGCCGTAATTATAGCCTGCTTGTAATGCTCTGATATTGCTTTCGAGGATCTCCTGTTTCTTCCCGAACTTATCGCGCAGGAACGTAATGGTATTTTCCATGTCGCGGTTGTACATCCAATACAAAAAGCCCAGCACGAACATGTTCTTTGCGCGGTCTTTTTCTTTAACGCCCATGGTGATGTCCTTTAGGGCTTCGCGGGTCATTTTGGTTACGTCCATTTTAATGACCTCATAGCTGCCCAGGCTGCCGTCTTCCAGGGGATTGATGCCTTCCGGATAGTTGGCAAGGCGCAGGTTCTTACTATCGAACCCATCGGTATTGGCCAGGATCTTTCCACCCTTCTTCAGCGCTTTCAGGTTGGTTTTGAGTGCGGCGGCATTCATAGCCACCAGCACATCGCATTCATCGCCGGGGGTGAAGATGGGGTTGGATGAGAAGCGTAGCTGGTAGCCGCTGACGCCCGGAAGGGTGCCCTGTGGGGCGCGGATCTCTGCCGGAAAATCGGGAAATGTTGCCAGGTCTATGCCCAGTAAGGCGGTGTTGTTGGTAAACTGGCTGCCGGTAAGCTGCATACCATCACCGCTATCCCCGGCAAACTTAATAACTACGTCCTGCAGGACTTCTTGTTGACGAGCCATAATCTGCGAAATTACGGGAAGATAAGGAGGAATGGGGAGATTGGGAAGAGGAGTTTGATGGGATTACATTCGATTATAAACGGATAAAAAAATATGCACAGTTACATTATTTCTGTTGGTGTTGTATAACAAATTATAATTTTGTGTCGAGTCTTACCCATTGGTAGGTTATAGTGAGGGATGAAACCTGAGCTATAGCTCCTCCTGAGAATATAAAAGCTGGTTGTTGCGCCAACCGGCTTTTTTTATGCTATTACTACAGTAAATGTGGTGATCGTTGAGCACACAACGTAAAAAAGCGAAACCCAATGGGTGTATGCTCAAATCTGTGTCCAAAATGTGGCTGCTTCTTAAGGCATAAAGTCCCGCCTCCGCTAATTATCGCAGGAGAAAGTTTTATGTCGAAAGAGGACAACTCGGAATTCTTCGCACTTGAGTGTCCGAACTGTGGCCATATCAAACTTTCAAGACGCTATCACAAGTCTTGAAATACACGGTAAAGGCTCTGCTGGGCGCAACCAGCATCCTTTTTCGAATGATACAAAAGTATAATTAACGCTTAGCGTATACAAATGCAGAAAATAGGATGGAGGTGTAATTGGTAGGGATAAAGCTGGTTAACAATGAATCACCAATTCGATTTTTTAGAAAAATTGAAATACTCCTGCATGGCCGCATGGTACACCATTTGTCATTTCTTCAGCTTTTTTGGAATGCGTCCCGCTTCACGGGATAGCGTAAAATGCTCTGCGCGTAGGCCACGGCTTGTTTAAAAGCCTTGCGCCGCACGGTAACATCCCGGGTCATTTTTAAATATTGCATCAAAGTATTATTGCATCAAACTGCTCTTGGCCTGCTGCAGTTTCCATTTCCGGCCACACATTGACCGGTGCCGGCATCAAAATCCTGGTAACCCGTACCCCTGGTAACAAACTTCTTTGCGTCCGCATTGGCGGCAGCTAAATTCACGAGCGTACTTTTCTTTACCTTTTTCATGTTTACGTTATTTTGATTTTAATAAGTTCGATTAATAGCAGCTTTATTCAGCAGACAATTTTCAAAGCTACACTGGTCTTCCGCCGCCAAAACTGCAATCACCTCCCGCACCCACACAGGTCAGCGTACCTGCGTCGAATGAACGACCAGCGCCGGCGACCGTTGTGCTTTCCCGCATTTGCAGGGCATACTGGTTTAAGAGAATAAGCTTGCTTTTCGTGATTTTTTTAAATGCCTTTTTCATAACTGTAAATTTTAAGTATAAAATATAGCCACAGCAATTCTTGCCGGTGGGGCAAAGCGTAAAAGCTAAGGTATCGCGGCGTGAGAAGTTTTTCCTTGATATAAATCAATCAAGCCTGCAGAAGGGGAATAAATAGAACTGTTTATGTATGCCAGTATCTTGACGGGCTCTACCGTATTTGTATACTCGTAATCAATACCAGGCCATGGCCATCCGGCGCGGGGCAGGAAGGTGTTTGCATTTCATACGTTACCGTTGCATGTATGGGAAAGTTTGATGAGCCCGTAATACCGAGCGAAGCCGGATCGTTCTTTACCAAATGCCACTTCCCGCTCATTGGAATACTGTCTCCATCGAAATTAATGAGCAAACCCCCGCAGCAGGCGCACATGCGCGGATCAAAACCGGTGATAATGGCTTGGGTGGCGCTGCGGTTTACATGGTGCTTACCGCAATTGCTATTGGTAAAAAGAACCAGTGATAAACATGCTGCAAAAATGATAACGTAGGGTCTCATAAAAGCCAGTTTAAAAAATTGACACCTGTAAACAGCAAATCGTTGCCTCAGGGCCGGAAGACGGTACCGGAATCTGCCAGGTTGCCAGAGTTTTAAAGATACAATTTTCTGATGCGATGTGGATTTTCAGGTCACCTGGTCAGGTATCAGAATATCGTAGTACGTATTGGCTAAAGGATAACCAATTAGATCCGCATATCCTCAAACATAGTCTATCGGTTTGGCAGACCCAATTACATCATTCGTGTTTTATCGCTACCCTTAACATTTCCCTGCGTTATCCGCCCGTTAAAAGCCGCTCCCAGCGCGGCTTTGGCACCTATTTCGCTATTTGAAGGCGCTGTTTCAAACACGAGGCTTAAAGCCCTGTTAAAACAGCTGTAACCACCCATAGGAACCGCCCGCTTTATCGTTAATAAATCCAACTAGTAAACCACATGCGTATACTTAAACTTATTCCCTTTGTTGCAGCTATCGCGTTCGCGGCTTGTAAAAAAGAAAAGACCAATTCCACCACGGAAACAGAGAACTGTACCGTTGTCAGGGGCGCTTCCAGCGGTACCATCATCGACGGGCAATATATCGTTGCTTACAATCCGGGTACCGGTTCGCGCACATCCGCTAAAAGCATGGAAGCATTGGGCGTTTCCATCCTGGAGCAGCACGACATAAGATCTTCGGCCTTACAATCTTCGTTCGGTGGCGACATGGGCGGCTTTGTTGCCAAGCTTACCTCCGACGAAGCAAATGAACTGCGCAACGACCCCTCCATAAGCTTTGTTGAACCCGACCGAATTGTTGCGCTCGGTTCCTGTTTTACGGTCGTAGCACCATCGCTGGTTACCTGGAACATCACGAGGGTTGGTTATGGCGACGGCACCGGCAAAACAGCCTGGGTGCTTGATACCGGCATCGACTTCGATCACCCCGACCTGAACGTGGACGTCAACCGCAGCAGGTCGTTTGTTACCAATGTTACTTCTGCCGACGATGAAAACGGTCACGGCACACACGTGGCAGGCATCATCGGCGCAAAGAACAATACCATCGGCGTATTGGGAGTTGCTTCCGGCGCCAACCTGGTTTCGCTGAAAGTTTTGGATAAAGATGGCATGGGTAAACTGTCGTACATCATACAGGCGCTTGCATACATAAACAACAATGCAAAAGCCGGCGACGTGGTGAACATGAGCCTTGGCGAAGACGTAACTTCCGATGTATTGGACCAACAGGTGCAAAGCACGGCCAACCGCGGCATCCTGATAGCGATAGCAGCAGGCAACGATGGCAAGCAGGCCAGCCAGTTCTCTCCCGGCCGCGCCAACGGACAAAACATTTTCACGGTCTCCGCAGTGGATAGCCTGAATAATTTTGCAAGCTTTTCAAACTACGGCAACGATGCGGTGGATTATGCCGCCCCCGGCGTTCGCATCCTGTCGACCTATAAAGACGGTAAATATGCAAGAATGAGCGGCACCTCCATGGCGGCGCCGCACGTTGCAGGATTATTATTGCTGAATGGAAGGAACCTGCATTCATCCGGCACCGCACTGAACGATCCTGATGGAGCTCCTGATCCTATTGCGATGAAGTAAATTTGTGAGTTGTGAGTGGACTATCGTTACCACTCACTACATCACCTTGTCAGGAGTAATCGGCAACTCCCTTATGCGCTTGCCCGTTGCGTGGTACACCGCGTTGGCTACTGAAGCGGCGTAACCTATCAATGCTATTTCACCCATGCCCTTGGATCCCATAGGATTGATGATAGGATCGGGCTTATTTACAAACAACGCCTCAATGTGCGGGCAGTCGGCATGCACCGGCACATGGTAATCCGCAAAATTGTTGTTGATGATGCGGCCATAACGGTGATCAATAACTGCTTCCTCTGTCAATGCCATTCCAATACCGCCCACGACGCCTCCGATCATTTGACTGGCGGCGGTTTTTTCACTCACAATTTTTCCGGCATCTGCAACAGTCACTACCTGCTTTACTTTTACAACTCCGGTAGCGGGGTGTACGTGCACTTTTGAAAAATGCACTGAGAAAGAATACATGGAATATTGCTGAGCCTGTGCATTGGCCCTCGATTCCTGCGTTACTTCAACCGAAGGAAGGCCGGATTGCTGCAGGAAATCTGTATAAGATATCTTTTTAGAATTGTCCGCTAATGAAATGCTGCCCTCTTTAAAAACAAGGTCTTCTTTTTTTGCTCCTGCGAAGTACGCGCCTTCTTTGGTGGCAAGGTCTCCGAGCTTTTGTTGCAATGCGGTACAGGCATCGTGCACCGCCGAGCCCAAAGACGACATAGTAGCCGATCCTCCCTGCGTAGGGCCGGGCGGTAGCGATGAATCGCCCAGTTGGAACGTAACCTTATTGGTTGGCAATCCCATGGCATCCGAAGCAAGTTTCACCATGGCGGTGGCAGTTCCCGGGCCGCTGTCGCTTACCGCGCTTTGCACCACCAGCCTTCCATCGGCCATTAGTCTCGCTAACACGGTAGCAGGGCTGCGAAATGCGCCGAACACGCCACTGCTCATGCCATAACCTACCAGCCATCCGTTTTCCTGCATGGAGCGCGGCTTCCTGTTGCGGTTCCACCAACCAATGCGGTCCGCGCCCATCTGGTAGCATTCCTTTAAGAATTTACTGGAGAATGGACGATTGCGTTCAGGATCGGTTTCGGCATAATTGCGCAACCTGAGCTCGATGGGATCAAGGTCAAGCGCATACGCCAGTTCGTCTATGGCCGATTCCAGTGCAAAGGAGCCGGTAGCTTCGCCAGGTCCGCGCATCCAGGTGGGCGTGCTAAGGTTCAGCGCGGCTATTTTATAACGCGTGAAAACGTTGGGACAGGCATACATGAACCTGGACATGTTCACCGTGCCTTCGGTAAATTCTTCGTATGCTGAAGTTTGCGACCAGGCTTCGTGCGTAATGCCGGTAAGCTTTCCATCGCGCGAAGCGCCCAATCCTACTTTTTGTATGGTATAAGGACGATAGCCCACGTGCGTGAACATTTGTTCGCGGTGCAATACCAGCTTAAGCGGCCTGCCTGTTTTTTGCGCGCCCATTAATGCCGCGATCACGTGCGGCCAGGTGCGCAACGCCGAGCCGAAGCCGCCCCCGACAAATTGCGAGTTCACTTTTACATTTTCCTCTTTCAATCCATATGCCTGCATTATCGAGCGTTGGGTAGATTTTACCCCCTGCGTTTTATCGTACACCGTTACTTTATCATCACCCTCCCAAATGGCGATGGTTGAATGCAGTTCCATGGGTAAATGCACCTCCATGGGCATGATGTATTCGCCTTCTATAAACACAGGCGCCGACTTGTACACATCGCCTTCGCCGCGTTTGTATTCCGCCAGGCGCGCATTCCTTGGTGCAACGGCCGCGGCAAGATTTGCGGTTAAATCGGTTTGGTGCTCTTCCTTTGCATACTGCACTTTTACCAGTGATGCGGCCTGCTGTGCGCGTTCTAAAGTATCAGCAATTACTAAGGCTACCGGCTGACCGTAGAAATGAACCCGGTCGTTGTAAAAAATCTTTAACCCGCCGCTCCAGGTTGGTCCGATGGGTGTATTGGCATTTTGTGCCTGGTGATATGCTGGCACTTTGGGCGCGTTTTGATAAGTGATCACGCTTAGCACGCCCGGCGACCGCTCCGCATTTTTTGTGTCCAATGCGGTGATGGCGCCTTTGGCAATGGTGCTGCCAACCAATATGCCATAGGCAAGATTGGGAATAGAATATTCGGCCGAATATTTTGCGGCGCCGGTAACCTTCGCCTTGCCGTCTACGCGGTCGATGGGATCTTCAGCTTCGTATATATATGGGGGATAGTTGCTCATGGTTATGATTTATTTGCAGCCAGCTGCAGGGTTTCAACAATGGTTACGGGCGCCAGCCTGAGCTTGAAATTGTTGTGGCCGTAACCTTTGGCGTCTTTCATAGCTACCTGTGCGGCCTGTTTAAAATTGGCTTCATTCGCTGCCTTGCCTTTCAGGAATTGTTCGGCTTCGCGCAGCCGCCATGGTTTGTGCGCAACGCCGCCCATGGCCAGGCGCGCGTCTTTGGTAGTATTGCCTTCCAGTTCCAAGGCGGCTGCAACAGATACCAACGCAAATGCATATGAAATACGGTCGCGCACCTTGAGATAATGATAGTGTTTCTGGAATTTATTGTCAGGGATATGAACGCCTGTGATC
Organism: Chitinophagaceae bacterium; assembly: GCA_035628135.1. Taxonomy (GTDB): domain Bacteria; phylum Bacteroidota; class Bacteroidia; order Chitinophagales; family Chitinophagaceae; genus DASPKM01. Next base: position 1,022,211 of record DASPKM010000010.1, read on the forward strand.
AGCTCTCCTTTCTGCAGGTTGTTATCTTTCTGCGGCTGATCGCCGGGCAAACGGTGAAAATCCGCGAATGGAATGCGACGGTCTCCTTTCGGGCCGCTCACCATTACTACGGCGTCCAACGCGGCTAATGCAATGCACATATCGCTGGGATGCACGGCAATGCAGTTTTCGGATGCGCCAAAAATGGCGTGCATGCGGTTGTATCCCTTCAATGCGCCGCAACCTGACCCCGGTTGGCGTTTATTGCAGGGCATATCGGTGTTGTAGAAATAAGGACAGCGTGTCCGTTGCAGCATGTTGCCGCCCACGGTTGCCATGTTCCGCAACTGCGCAGAAGCGCCTGCTTTTAATGCCAGCGATAGCAACGGTTGATGTTGTAATACCAACTCATGTTCAGATACTGCGCTGTTGAGCGCCAGCGCCCCGATGCGCAATCCATTGCTTTGTTTCTCCAGGTTTTTTAATGGAAGGCTGTTGATGTCGATAAGCTTTTGCGGGTTCACCACTCCTTTCTTCATCAGGTCGATGAGGTTGGTGCCGCCCGCCACGAATTGTGCGCCTGGGTCTTTAGCTATTGCATCGATCGCGGCTTTAGGCGATGAGGCGCGTACGTATTGAAAATTGATCATAACGGCTGCCCTCCCTTTTTTACGGCCATGATGGCCTCGATGATGTTGGAATAAGCTCCGCAACGGCAGATGTTGCCGCTCATATATTCGCGTATCTCGTCTTCTGAATTGGCATGTCCTTCGCGGATGCAGGCGATGGATGACATGATTTGTCCCGGTGTGCAATAACCGCATTGAAAGCCATCGTGCTTTATAAAAGCTTCTTGCATGGGATGCAGTGCTTCTCCTTTGGCAAGCCCTTCGATGGTGGTGATCTTTTTTCCTTCCTGCATAATGGCCAGTGTAAGGCAGGAATTGATGCGCCTTCCATCTACGTGCACGGTGCAGGCCCCGCATTGGCCATGGTCGCAGCCCTTTTTAGTGCCGGTGAGGTTCAGGTGTTCGCGCAACAGGTCGAGCAGCGTTACGCGCGGCTCGATGGTAACACTGTGCTTAACGCCGTTTACTTCCAGTTGAAGCGGCATTTTTTCAAAGTAGTCGGCGATTTTTTCATCATTTGCCGCGGCTTTTAAAAGGGCAGGCGGCGCCAGGCTTAGCGCGGCCAGGGCAGTGGATTGTTTAAGGAAATCGCGCCGCGAGGCGGGTTGGTTTTGGTTGTGTTCACCACTCATAATGAATGTATTGGTATGTTTAAGTTAAGACTTTTGTTCCTTCGTTCTTTTACCTTGATGCAAAAGAACCAAAAAATCAAGGCCGCCGCCATCGCTCCGCGGGCGCGGCCGGGCCAGCGCATAACCAGAGCGTAAGTGGGCAGGTGCATTGTGAGGATCGGTAAAAGTTGAGCATTAAAACAGTTTAATTTGTATTATTAATGTCTTATAATGAAAAGATCGTTCGGTGTTGTATTGTTCTTTTTTTTAATAGCAGTAGCGGCTGCTCAAAAGCAATCGCACTCAGGCTATTTGATTTTCCTGCTTGGCAACGATACTACCATGGCGGGTTCTTTCTCCATCAACAATAAAGCTTTCGATGTTACCGTGGTGGCAAGACCCGCGGTAAGCGTAACAAAACTGAAAGGCACTTTGTTTGACAATGGTGAATTGCAATCCGCTGAGGGTTATGCTTACAGGCCAGTACCGGGTAAGGATTCGCAGCTGATCATCAGGTATAGATTGTTCGTGAAAGATGACTCCACCTTTATTACGCAGCAGCGCGGCAACGATATAACCGTTCAACGATTTGCGGGCAGGGGATTAACCGCCAATGGCATAGGGGCGGCCTTCCGATACCTGTTGCCGTTTTGGGGATTGTTTGCTCCCAAACAAGTTGGGGATAGCATTGTGAGCGGCCATCTTACATTGGGTGGTAACAGGAGGCTTACGTTAAAGCGCATTGCGCCCGATAAATTGTATGGCGGCAGCACGGTAATGGGAATGATGACGCTGTACCTGGATAAACAGGGCATGGTAAACTACATAGATGCCATCGGTTCATCATGGAATGTAATTGGGAAGGCTTCTGGTCCCATGAACCTGGAGGCACTGGCGAACCGCTATGCGCAGGAAGAGCAGAGTGGCAAGGGCATGAGCCTGATTGCGCGGTTTGATTCTGTATCTGCTGATATGGGCGATGCCAGGATGAAGATATATTATTCGCGTCCCCAGGTACGGGGCAGGACTATTTTTGGAACGGTCGTGCCCTGGGACAGGTTCTGGCGCACGGGCGCCAATGCCGCTACCAGGATGGTGATAACAAAGCCGGTATATTTCGGGGATAAGGAGTTGCCTGCCGGCGCTTATTCAATATGGACCTTGCCATCACTAAGGGGATGGACAATGATGTTCAACAGCCAGGCCAACGTTTGGGGAACTGAATACAATCCTGCCTATGATGTATTGAAGGTACCGATGCAGGTGGGGAGCCCCGCAGCATTTACCGAAGTAATGACAATAGAGATACAGCCCTCGGATAATGGAGGTACGCTGAATGTAATTTGGGAGAATACTAAAGCAGCACTGCCGTTCAGGATCGGGAAATAAGGATATGGGGAAAGAATAAAAACACAGATTGAATGACGGATTTAAGGATTACACAGATGGCAATGGCTAATGGCGGATTACAACTGGTGGTTTGCCGGGCTATTCAATCTTCCCAATTCTTGAATCGATAATAATCTGCGATATCTTCCATTCAGTGATAAAAAACAGTTAATCCCACTTACCATATTTTTTATTCGACGCATATTTGTAATAATGCTCAAACCCTATCATGCAATGAAGGTGATTGTAATACTTGGCGCTGCTTTTTTCCTTACCACACAATATGTGATGGCACAAGTTGATACCGCTGCCATTTCTGACAAGCTTAACCGGTCAGCAAAGCAATTGGGAAAGGAATTCGTGGTCCTGATACAGAAGGACGGAAAGATCATTTATAAAAAAGAAAATCCCGAGTTCAATTTAAAAACGCAGCAGGAAATAGGCGCCGCCAGTCAATGGCTTACCGCCGCGCTGGTGCTTACCTATGTGCAGGAGGGCAAGTTATCCTTGGATGATAAGGTGAGCGATTTTCTTCCCTTCTTCACCAAGTATAGTAAGAGCTATATCACCATCCGGCATTGCCTCACGCACCAAACGGGCATAGAGGCCGATGCAAAGCTTTTCCAGAAAAGCCGGTACAAAACGCTGGAAGATGAGGCCATGGGCATTGCTTCGCGAAAAGAAATTGAGACCAATCCCGGCACGGAATTCAAGTACAGCAACATCGGGTACAGCCTGGTAGGCAGGGTGATTGAAGTGATCACCAAAAAAGGTTTCGACCGCGTGATACAGGACCGTTTGCTTAGGCCCCTGGGAATGCGCGGCACCACGTTTACCAACGAAGATTTTAATGCGGCCATCAATCCTTCCAGCGGGGCACGGTCAACCGCCAATGATATGAGCAATTTTTTGTTGATGCTGATCAACAAAGGAAAATTCAACAACAAGCAAATCCTTACTGAGGAATCGGTGCAAACCCTGCTTAGCCTGCAGGCCGCTGCGGGACAAATGAAGAACAACCCAAAGCAAACCGAGGGATTGGCTTTTTCATTGGGCGGATGGATCGTGGAAGCGGATGCCAATGAAAAGCCGCTTGTTATGGCAGGTCCTTCTTTGTCTGGTTCCTGGCCGATGGTTGATCTTTGCCGCGGCTACACGCTTGTTCTGCTCACGAAAGCATTATCGAATCCTCCCGCCAAAGAGTTCTACATGGATTTAAAGAGCATCGTGGACGATGGCATAACGGCGAAGTGCAACTGATTTTTTGAAATATTTGATTACATTGTAGCGTAACCCCATTCTACGAGATCAGTTTATCCCACCTTTTGAGACGATTTATTCACTCAAAAAATAAAACGTTTTATGAGAAAGTTCCTCTTTGGACTAAGTTGCTTAGTTCTTTTTACTGCATGCGATAACAGTGCCGGAAAGGAAGGTATTGCAAACAATGCCGATTCCGCTGCTGCAACTCCCAAGCAAGCTGAATTTGCCGACGCAAAGTATGCCGAGCAGGCAAAGGTGGCCATGGCAAAATTTGAAACGGGAGATGTAGAAGGATGGCTGGCAGATTACGCCGACAACGCGGTTTTCCTTTGGTCGAACGGTGATAGCCTGGCTGGCAAGACCGCGATCGTTGACTATTGGACCAACCGCAGGAAGAACGCGATCGATTCCATCGATTTCAGCAATGATATCTGGCTCCCGATAAAGGTAAATACGCCGCAGCGCGGCCCTGATATGCCTGGAATATGGCTGTTAAGCTGGCAGCAGGTAGATGTAAAATATAAGACCGGTAAAAAGCTCACCTTCTGGGTACATACCGATTTTCATTATAATGAGGCGGACAAAATTGACCGGGCGATACAATACATTGACTTTGCGCCGATAAAAGCGGCAAACGCGAAGTAGGGCTGCTGCATTAACCGAGGGGCGTCCGGTGCTGCAATGCGCCGGCGCCCTTTGATTTTATCAGGTGTTTATACTGTTGCAAAAGGTTTCGGGAAGTATATCTAGGGTACTGCATCGTGCGAGCCCATGAAGGCCTGTACCTCGGCGCGGGCACCCAAGAAACGGACTGCCTTTCAATCATGTTCCTCCTGGCCATTCAGTAACCTGCTACGGAAAATACCATTTGAGTCTTTTGCAAAGCACCACGTCTTCACCCGCCGCTTTACTTTCGACGAGCCAACGGCCACATACACAAAAGCACTTATGTAATAAAACACCCTAACTTCCGTTTTTGAGAAAATCCATTTCCTATGGCACACTGCCAATCCTGTCACTCCTATGTCCTGTACGAAAGCGCCGTATGCGCTTCCTGCTTCGAGCAGCGCAATAACCTCTGGGTAGTAGAGGATGAGTTTCCTGACACATATGGGCTGCATAACCGCGAGTGGAACTTCCGCTATAAAATGATCAAGGGCAAGATTGCGGAAACACTTATCCAGCAATTGTTCCTCTCGCATAAATACAGTGTTTATCACTACGGAATGGAGTATACCATGCCGGCGCTTTCAGCGGTGGGCGGCTCCGGAAATCCCGTGATGGACCGTATCAGGAACATGCCCGATTTTGTAGTACAGCACCGCCTGTACAAGGAAACTTATTTTGTAGAAGTTAAGTTCAGGGCCAATGGCCGCTTTTCAGAAAAAGACCTGGACAAGAATTATCCCTACGATGATGCGCTGGTTATAGTGGTATCCAAAAACGATATCAAATGCCTTTCGGTAAAAGAACTCAGGCAAGGATTTGAAATATCCCCCGAGTGCAGCAACCATCTCTCCGACCGACCGGAATTTCAACTAAGAAAGGATGTAGTGATCGATTTCTGCCGCTTTGCGGAAACCGTTTTCGAGGGCGTGTAGGTTAGTAAAATTCGTACGTAATTTTTGTTATGATGGCGCTCTCCCTCTTTTTCTTTTCATCCAGGTACTCCAGAATCTCCGATATCAATCCATATTCATTTTCGTTGCAACCAATTGACGGTCCTGTCGTAAAATGAATGCTTTCTATTTGGCCTTTTTTATTGAAACTGGAACGATACACGACAGTATCCTTCCCTCGTCTGCTTTGTATAATTTTTTCAAGTTTGCCGGAAGAAGTATAATGGAGCCAACTTGTATCTGAACTCGCATCAATATAATATAGCTGCCTATGGTCTTTTGCATACCTGCTTGTTGAAATAGTGCCGGCCCCAAAAGCAATTATTTCAATATCAAAGGAAGAATCGGCATAAAAAGTAAACATATGCCATTCGTCTTCCCGCTGCTTTTCATCAAACCTCACCAGGCTTGGTTTGCCATTAGGCAACTCTTGCCATTTGTATGTAAAAGCCAGTTTTCCATTAACGAATACTATGGAATCGTTCCCATCTCTTCCGTAGTAAGTCTTTATTTCCACGTCAGGGCTTTTCCTGGTAGAGGACAAAATCCCTTTACTGACGATCTCATGTCTCATAGGTTGGCTTAATCCCTGCAGCGCCAGCAGGCAACAGATCGCTGAAATGATGTATTTCATAATCAGATCCCCAACGCTTTATAAATTGCTTCATGCACTTTGCCCCTGATGTTCATCTGGCCAAGCTTGTTGAAATTAGGACCCGATGAATTTACCCGGTTCGATAAGAAAATAAACACAAGATTGTACTTGGGGTCAACCCACCAGCAGGTGCCGGTAAAACCAGTATGCCCAAACGTGGCGGGAGATGCCGACGCGCAGGGATATGGCTCCGGCCTTTCATAATTATTTTTTTCAGGTTTGTCGAAGCCCAGCCCGCGGCGGCTGATCAGCGTATGATAGGCTGTAAAATAATCGATGGTCTCCTGTTTAAAATAGCGCTTGCCATTGATCACGCCTCCATTCAGCATCAATTGCGAGAGCACCGCCAGGTCGCGGGCATTGCTGAACAAACCTGCATGACCGGCCACTCCGCCAAACATGGCGGCACCGGGATCATGTACATCGCCTTGTATGAGTTGTTTCCTGAAATAAGGTTCCTGTTCAGTAGGCGCTATCTGCTCCACATTAAACCGTTCCCGCGGCTTGAAGCCGGTGGTCTTCATGCCGAGCGGAACATAAAAAGTTTTCTGAACATATTCATCCAAGGGCATGCCTGTAACGCTCTCTACTATCTTGCCAAGGAAAATAAAATCATTATCACTGTAAATATATTTTCCACGCGGGCCCAGCTCGCTGGTAAGGATGCGGCTGTACATGGTGTCTATCCAATCCCTTCGCAGGTACATGTTCTCCGCTACGCGAACATTGAAGGCATCCTGACGTTGCGTGGCATACAAAGCGGCCATCGGCGCTCCGCCATTGGCCGAATCGATGGTTTCGCGGTAAAAAGGTATCCATGCTTTCAAACCCGCCTGGTGCAACAAAATATCATCGAGCGTCAGTAATTCTTTATTGGTATTCCTTACCCAGGGTAAAAAATCACCCAGCGGTTTGTGCAGGTCCAGCCGGCCTTCATCATACAATTTCATAATGGACATGGTGGTAGCGCAGATCTTGGTAACAGAGGCCAGGTCGTAAATTGTTTGCGTAGTAACAGGCTTCGCATCGGTATATGCCATTTGCCCGAATGCTTTTTCATACACCACGCGGCCATCCTTTGCCACCAATACCACTGCGCCCGGATACGCCTGCTTATCGATGCCATCTTTTACAATGGAATCCACCACATGCAGTTTTTGTACATCAAACCCCAGCATGGAAGGCGGTGCGTCGGGCAACAGCGAAGCAGTGGTAATGCCGGTTCCGTACTTCAATTCAGGGCAAACCGTAACAGGCAGTTTCCCTTTCGGGGTTATTTTACCCTGCAGCAAATCGGCGGCAGCCTCCTGTACAGTCTCATCATCTTCGTAACATGCTACCAATACTTTGGCATCGCAGGTATTGGACAGTATATAAGGATTTCCAAAAGCAAACGTAATGGACCTATTTTCCTGCTGCAACTGTTGCAACAAACCGGTGGCGGCCTTGCTTACACCGAAGTTATTGGCGGGGAAACGGGCATAGTTGTGCAGTCCTATGATCACCACCTGGTAACGGTTCCTGATAAGGTCCAGCATGGCCTTTGCTTTTTCTTCGTTGAGCGAATAATCGAAATAATATACATGGGCGCCATAATCGTCGCGCATCCTGCGCGCAAAAGCATTGTCCTGCTTAACTCCCATGGCCACATATGCAATGTTTTGCACCTGCCGCGGCATGAGTGGAAAAATTGCAGCCTCGCTGTTGCGCACCAGCGTCAACGACTGTTCAGCGATCCTGCGCCGCATCTCGGGTATGCCCCTGTTTACATCGTTGGTGAGATTAGTGGTATCGATGGGTTTCAGGTTGGCGAGGCCGTACTGGTACTTGGCCCTCAGCACTTTTTTTACGCGGTTATCGATGTCGCTCCACTTAAGTTTTTTCTTTTTGATGGCTTCCTTCACTTTCTGAATGCTTCCGGGAATATCGCCGGGCAGGCACAGCATATCATTACCGGCAATCAGCGATTCAACTGAGGCATCGCCATCGGGAAAGAACTTGGTGACGCCGCGCATCTCCAACGCATCTGTAAATGAAATGCCTTTGTAGTTCATTTCGTTGCGCAGCAGCCTGGTAACATTGGCCTTGGAAAGAGAGGTAGCGCGGTTGGCGGTATTATCGATAGCGGGAATATACAAGTGCGCTATCATTACGCTGCCAACGCCGGCATCGAATAATTTCTGAAAAGGATACAACTCCAGCGATTGCAGCTCGGATTTGTTTTTATTGATCACCGGCAAATCCAGGTGCGAATCAACCGAAACATCGCCGTGGCCCGGAAAATGTTTCGCGCAAGCCATTACGCCAACATCCTGCATGCCTTTGGAATATTGAACGCCGTATTCGGCTACCTTGAATTTATCTTCACCGAATGAGCGGTCGTTGATAACAGGGTTGGCGGGATTGTTATTGACGTCTACTACGGGCGCATAATTAACCTGTATGCCCATGCGCTTGCATTGTTCTCCTACCAGCCTTCCGTATTCATACATCAGTTTAGGATCGTTCATGGCGCCCAGCATCAATTGGCGGGGCAGGGGCAGCACACTGTCCATGCGCATGCCCAATCCATTCTCTGCATCGATGCAAATGAGTATCGGCGTTTTGGCAATACGCTGCATATAGTTCAGGAAATTGGCTTGTGCCAATGGTCCTCCCTGGAACATGCAAATGCCGCCGACATTGTATTTCTTTATCTGCTCTTCTACCTCTTTAGTAAACAAAATGGGCTTTCGCGTGCGGGGTTCGAAGCTGGAGCCGCGCACTACCATCAGTTGGGCGATCTTTTCATCCTTGTTCAGGGTTTTGAACACGCTGTCTACCCACGCGCTTTGAGATAGGTTGGAGCGGAACTGTGCCTGAGTACAAATGGTTACCACCAGGGCAAGGGCCAATACAATCGTCCTACTAATCATGATATGATGATTTAATCCATTGGAAGCTATAAAATTAAGGATAAATGGGATGGGTGTGATGTTAGAGTTTCTATAATGGTTTCAGTGCTATTCTCCTGAACTCTACCTCGGTGCCTTCGGCTTGTATGGCGATCTGTCCTTTGTTAGCGGTGCAATTGCTACCCTCGTTTACCAAATCCCCATTTACCCATACCTTGATCGAATTGCCCCTGCATTCTATCACCATAAAATTCCATTCGCCCGGTTTTTTTTCCGAGCTGTCCGTAAGGTTGCGTATCCTGCGTTGTTTGCCGTCTGTAGTGCCCCATTCGTTCCGCGGCCCTCTTCTTTTTTCCATATCAGGTACAGTAATGTCTTCGGCTATGCACCAGAAATCGCCGGCGTTGCCATGTTCCAATTGTACTTCCAGCGATTGCGGGAACATTCCATACAATGCCCTCGGCATGGACGCATGCACCAGCACCCCGCAATTACCTGGCTTGTTGGGATATCGGTATTCAACTGCGAGGGAATAGTTCTCGAAAACAGAGTCCGTTATCAGGTGCCCTTCCGGCGCGGCAAGGCTTACCAGCATGCCATCGCGTACGATAAAAGGGATTTTGACCGCGGTATTGGTATCCATTTCCGGCACATCCGCATGCCAGCCGCTAAGGTCCTTTCCATTGAAGAGCTGGCGGGGGTCCTCGCGTTTCCGAACAGTGCAGGAAATAACCAGTATGAAGGCAAAGAGGAGATAATTTTTCATGCGCAAATTTTGGGGGATTTCAACAAATTAAATTAAACTATTTTAGCGGGTTCTAAACCTGACAAGTGTGGCTGATATCATTCAACTGTTGCCGGACAATATTGCCAACCAGATTGCGGCCGGTGAAGTAATCCAAAGGCCTGCCAGTGCCGTAAAGGAATTGATGGAAAACGCAGTGGACGCAGGGGCCACCTCTATCCAGCTTTTTGTGAACGATGCCGGCAAATCGCTTATACAGGTAATCGACAACGGCAAGGGCATGAGCGAAACCGATGCGCGCATGTGCTTCGAACGGCATGCCACCTCCAAGATCACTACCATCGAAGACTTGTTCCGCATCCGCACCATGGGCTTCCGCGGTGAGGCGCTGGCCTCTATTGCAGCAGTTGCCCAGGTTGAACTAAAGACACGCCGCGCCGATGATGAAATAGGCACCCGCATAGAAATAGAAAACAGTTTGGTGATAAGGCAGGAGCCGGCGGCCATACCGGTAGGCTCCAATATCGCCATGAAGAATGTATTCTTCAATGTGCCCGCCCGCCGAAATTTTTTGAAGAGCAATGCAGCGGAATTGCGCCATATCGTGGATGAATTCATTCGCGTGGCCATGGCCTTTCCCGCCATATTTTTTTCGTTCACCAGTAATGGACAGCAGGTATTTCACCTCGAGAAAGGATCGTTGAAACAGCGCATCGTACAATTGCTCGGCAACCATTACAACGCCAAGCTGGTAACCGTGCAGGAGCAAACAGATTATCTCAACATCACCGGGTTTGTGGGTAAGCCGGAGACGGCCAAAAAAACCAGGGGCGACCAATACTTCTTCGTCAACAACCGCTTCATACGCAGCGCTTACCTGAACCATGCGGTGATGAATGCCTACCAGGATATGATACCGGCCGACAGCTTTCCGCTCTACGTATTGTTCATTGAGCTCGACCCGGCGCAGATAGATATCAATGTGCATCCCACCAAGCAGGAAATAAAGTTCGAGGACGAAAAGATCGTTTACGCCTTTGTGCAGGCCGCGGTAAAACATGCGCTGGCGCAATTCAGCATTACGCCCACCCTCGATTTTGACCTCGACCCTTCCATTCAACAACTGGACGCGGTAAGCAAGCCATTTACCGAAGAGCAGCAGGCGGCGGCCGCATCTACCAACCTGTACAAGACCTTTACACAAAAGCACCAGGCGCATTTTATCGAACCTTCGCAAAAAGCGGAATTAAAACACTGGCGTGATTTTTATGAAATGCCGGGCAGCCAGGATGCACAGCAACCTTCTGCCGCTTTGGAGCACGAACAAACTGTTACGCAGGAAGTGCAGCGGCAGCCTCTAACGGGTACGCCTGAGTTAACTCAGCTGCTTGGCACCTATATTGTTTCTCCGGCTGACCGCGGCTTCATTTTGGTTCACCAGCAACTGGCGCATGAGCGTATTTTATATGAGCGATATGCGCAGGCGTCGCAGTCGCAGCCCATTCCAGTTCAGCAAAGCCTGTTTCCCGTAACGCTCAACCTTGCATCGGCCGATGCCGTGCTATTGCAGGAACTGCTGCCGCATCTTCAGCAACTGGGCTACCAGGTAGAACATTTCGGCAACAACAGTTTTATCGTGCAGGGAACGCCGGCCGATGTGCAGCAAGGCAATGAAAAAGCCGCCATCGAAGGAATGCTGGAACAATTCAAACATTCCAGCGGTGAAATAAAATTATCGGCAAGAGAAAAACTTGTTCGCGCACTGGCAAGGCAGCACGCCATTAAGCCGGGGCAAAAACTTTCCAAAGACGAAATGAGCGGCATGATCGAAGCCCTATTTCAATGCGCCCAACCCAATGTAAGCCCGTCGGGCAACCCGGTGTACATCGAGTTTAAGCGGGAATATTTGGAGAAGCTGTTTGGTCATTGAGCCATTAAGTCAATAGGTCATTAATCTTCAATGACTAATGACCTATTGACCCAATGACTTCTTTACATTGTTGATTACCAATTATAAGCAGAATAATACCCACCTTTCTTCCGTTGCTCCAAAATGTTGAAGCGCAGATATAGCAGGAAGGAACGGTTCCTGTCCTGTGTAACTGGCAATGCACTGTTCACGCGCAAATTCACAAAATCGCGCATGGCCTGGTTATAGCGAACACCCAGCGTAAATCTTTTGAAATAATAATTGGCGTCGAACTGGTAGCGCCACTCGCTTGGTGCGAACATGGCGGCAACAGAATCGTCTTTAAAGCGGCGCGTAAAAGATTGGTAACTTGCCGGGTTCGATCCATCGGTCCTTTTTTCTTCAAACGAGGCCACGCCACTCAGCAGCGATGAATACTGCAAGCCGCTTCCGATAAAAAAGTTGCGGGCGGGACTATAATACACGTTAAAGGGAATATTGAAATAATACAGTTTCTCCAGGTACACATTCTTCTCCAGCGTCATGGTAGGAGAAGGCTGCATGCTGCTCCTTGATAGCAGCAACCTGTCAGTATATTGCGGCGATTGAAAATGAAACTCCGTCTGCAAAAACAGTTTGGGGTTGATGTAATACTGGAAGAACGGAGCAGGCAGATAGTCCGCAATGCGGCTTGTTTTAGCGCTTACGTTATACGATGATGCCTGTTGGTTACCGATGGCAAAGCTTTGCGGAATGGTCAAACCCGCCGCGAAAGTTATCTCACGGTCTTCTCCACCAAAATTGCCACGCATTTGCGCGCCGCTCACCGGGCGGTTATCTTTCTCCATGTACTGATCGCGTAATTGCCTTGCTGATTCCCGGTCGGTTTTTCCGTGGATCGCCATCATCCGGGGTGAAACGGCCGCAGCGTCATTGAACACCGTTGAAGGGCCGGTTATTTGGTCTTCTTCAACCAGGCTTGTATTTATTGCCGATGCTTCCACATCTCTTACAACAGTTTCAGCGGTGCCGGAAGCATTGTCGAAGGACCTGGTATCGGGTGTTTTAGTCGATCCGGCGTTGCGGTCAAGCTGTTCATTGCCTTTATCCTTTCCCGAAGCATTCGCAAGATTTTGATCAGCCGTTTTTTCAGAAGCAATATCATCAATGGAAGAATTGTTCTTCTTTGCATCAACCGTTCTGCCATTATTTCTCCTGGTATTATCCTGAAGTTCTTTATCCGATAATATATTTTCGTCAGCGGTCGCTCGTTTACTAGTTACGGAGTTACCGGTCGTACGGTCATCGTCTTTGGTGCGTACAGGGCTGTTAATGCTGTTCGCGGTTCTTTTTTTACCGTAAGAAGGTGTAATGCTTTTATCGGTTGTTCGTGCACGTTGGTCATTGGTTTTTACAGCATTCTCATTATCGTCAGCCGCATTCAACTGTTGTCCTCTGGATGGTTTATCACCGGGAGTATTTGCTGGTGTAGCGTTGTTGTTGGCGGTGTTATCACCGGCAACATTATTATCAGTTGTGTTTTTGTTATTATCCTTATCAACTATTGCTTGAGTAGCGTTTTTATCATTGTTTGATTGGGATGTTGTATTGCCCGTTGCATTATTATTATCGCTGTTGGCAGCCGGGGATGGCGGCGTATTGTTTACTGCCTCGGTATTGGCAAGGCCTTCATTGCCGGAATTATTCAATTGCTGCGTCAGCCATACTGACAACATAATGATGCCGGCCGTGATGCCCATCCACCACCACTTCCTGTTACCGCCCCAGCCCGCGGCTCCGCCTTCGGGCATGTCGCGGTCCAACAACCTGCGCATCTGCTCCCACGAGCGGTCCACGTCCGGGACCGGCACGTTGCGCAGCTTATCTGCCAGGTGTCTTTCGTTTGATTGTAAATTGTTCATTGCGCTACATTAGCATGTTTTGAAACAAGTTGTTGCAATTGCCGCCTGGCCTCGCTCAGGTGCCATTTACTGGTACCATCGCTTATGCCAAGCAATACGCCGATCTCTTTGTGCGTATATCCTTCTATCACATATAAATTAAATACGGTTTGTGTTGCGGGGGGCAGTTGCTGCACCAGCTTCAGCAATTCCTGCGAAGACATGCGCTGCACAGCCTCTGCCTCGATTCCTGCCGCCTCTGCATTTTCCAACTCCCCGTGGGGGGTATACCAGCGCGCCTTCTGCCTTATAAAATCGATAGCTGTATGTATCACTATCGTGCGTATCCAGGTATACAACGATGCTTTCGACGCATCGAACCGGTCTATGTTTTTATACACCTTCAGGAACGCGTTGTGCAACACCTCTATGGCATCGTGCTGGTTCCTGGTATAACGCATACAAATAGACGCCATAGGCCCATAGAACTGTTTATACAACTGTTCCTGGGCCCGGCGGTCGTTGACGATGCAACCTCTCACCAACTCTGTATCGTTAAGGGTACCTGTCAAATAGTTTTCCCTCTTTAGCTTTTTTGAAATTTAGCCAATTTTAGCTGGTTTCCATAGCGTATCTCCACCACGTACAGTCCATTACTTAGTTTGTCAACGGGTATGGCAATATAATTATTGCCGGCCCGCGCAGGCGTGCTGAATTCCATTTTTGGAACGCCTGCCCCATCTAACACCCGCAGTCTCAACGTGGTAGTAACATCCACCGGTATCTCAAGCCTTACCATGCTATTGGCAGGATTGGGATATACCGGTATGAATGTCGATGTTACCAGCCTTCCATTTTCACCCTTCTCTATGTAGATCTTTTCACAATATGTTTTCTTACAATTGTTCGATGTTACCGCGCTCAGGCACACCAGGTACCACCCGCTATCTTTAAAGGTATAGGTTGGATTGCTGGCATTGATGATAACCGGCACGGTCGGCGGAAATACCTGGGGGGTCAGCTTTTGTATGGTCCATACCTGTTGTACAATAGGCACATTGCCGATGGCATGGAACTTAATAATATAAGGCTTCAACGAGTCGCGCCTGTATTCGAACTTCACGCGTACGTCATCGCAGTTTTGTCCAACCTTTACCTCGTGGCAGGTGGTAGTACGGCAAGTATTGGAAGTTACCACGGTCAGGCAAACCTTGTAGGTGCCGCGGGTCGCATATTTATGCACCGGGAACATCTGCGTTGATGAAGAGCCGTCGCCGAAATTCCAGAAGTACCTGAAGCTGGAGTTCGCGAACTTTGGCTTGAAGCGGTACTCCATCACATTGTTCGGGTTCACTTCGTAGCGGAAATCGGACCTGTTCTCGCACGAATCCCTGCGCACGATCACCGAATCGCAATACGTGCTGATACAACCGTTCAGGCTTTGCACCTTCAGGCATACATAATATTTGCCGGGCTGCTGGTACACATGCATGCTATTGAAATCCTGCGAGCTGGTACCATCGCCATACGACCAATAAGTTCTCCAGATGTTTTGAATGGGTTGCGAAAGGTTTGCAAACCATATCTTGTTCCAGTGTGCCGAATCGCGGCGCCAGGCAAACTTTGCCTGCACGTTGCAAGCGGGCGGGGGAGCTTGCAATACGATCACCTTGCAGGTCCTTTCCATGCAGGTATTGTTGATCCAAACTTTCAGGCAAACCTCATAAGTGCCGGGCGCCGTGTAGGTGTGCACAGGATTGCGCTCGGTAGAAGCTGTACCGTCTCCAAACGACCACAGGTATTGCGCTGCGCTGGCGGTAACGATGGTTTGGTTGATGAAGAATACTTTCAACGGGTTCAGCGTATCTTTTCTAAAATCGAACTTAACGTCGAGGTTGCAGGTAGTATGGCAACGCACTTCAACCTGCATGCAAAATTCCTTACGGCATCCGTTGCTGGTTTCCATTACCAGGCACACGTTATACAATCCTTCCTGCTGATAAGTGTGGGAGGGATTGATGTCGTTAGAAGATGTGCCGTCCCCGAACTTCCATATGAAATGGACATTCGGGGATACCGGCACGGATTGATTGACAAATCGGACCTTCAAACAATTCAGTGAATCCTTGTACCACACGAACTTCGGTTGAATGGTACAGTTATTAAAGGTATCGATGGTGATGGCGCGGACAAACGAGTCCGCGCAATTGGCCGCCTGGTTCTGTATATAATGTGTTACCCAATAGGTGCCGGGGCTGGCGTAAGTATGCGTAGGGTTGGCATCCGGCGAATTGGTGGCATCGCCAAACGTCCACCAGTGTATAGTACCGGCGGGCAGGTCGGGCGATGATTTAAAGCTTACCGTATTGCCGCTGACGGTAGCCGAGAATTCAGCGGTACAGGGTGATCCTGCCATTGCAGGCTGAGGTAAGAGGTAAGCACAGGACCAGAGTAAACAAAACAGGTAAAATAATCTTTTCATACATGTCGGTTTATGATTCAGATAATCGGCTCAAAGCCGGGTGTCTGAGTCGGCAACTGGTGCTAGCTCTGGTTCATTGCCGTTCAAAGGTTATTCGTTGTTGTTTACGCTATGTGGAAAGGTAGGGTTGGGTAGGATAAGACAGGAAAGCAGGAAAGAGCGAAAGGAGAATGATCAGTAGTTCTTTGTGACTTCCCGGAGAAATTCCTCTACCCGGCGGCGGATGGCGGGCGCTGAACCATTATGATTATTAACGATTACGGAGAAAATGAGCATCTTATTCTTACGGGTCATAATATACCCGCTCAGTGCCAGGTGGCCTGATAATGTTCCCGTTTTGGCAAACAGGTAACCGCTGTCCGATTTATAATAGTCACGCAATGTTCCCTGTCCCCCGGTGGGAAAAATGGCCTTCAACCTTTCGAAAGAAAATTCGTCTTTCATGCGGTTGAGTATCCAAACAAAATCCTGTGGTGTAAATAAATTATAACGGCTCAGGCCGCTGCCATCGACCCAGCGGGGCCTTTGCGGCAATCCTTTCAGGTCATTGTTCAACAGGTTTTCCATCAGGCGGGCATCGTCCATCACGCCCAGCTTCAGGTTACTTGCCATCAATACCACCTGTTCTGCAAAGAAATTATCGCTGCGGTGCATCATGGGCCGCAGCAACGAATCGGTCGGCCTTGAGTAAATGGTTTTTCTTGTTGCGGTGCCCGAGGGCATCTGTTCTATTATTATAAGGTCTTTTTCCACGGCATCTTTCAACAACTCTACGGCCGATTGCAGGCCATTGGTGACAAAAGGCACTTCCTGTTCGCGCTGCTGCTTTTCGGTGCCCGTGGTAACCCTGAAAATATTGGACTCACGCTGACGCCTGACCGAAAAGATGCGGGTGGCTGGATCGGGATTGAAATTGATTTTCCAGTTGATGTCCGGCTCGGTAAACAGCACTGGTTCCGGCGCGGCTGCGTTACTGGTATCCTGCGTTTGTATAAAGCGGATGATGTTGCCATACACCGGCAGCGGGCTGCGCTCCGCCATATAGCTGCTGTTATAATCGTCCCAGGTCCATCCGAAGCCCAGCGCATTGTCTCTCCAATTACTCGCGGTAATAACCAATGGTTTTTGCTGCCGCCTCAGGAAGTCGGCCACCGGTTGCCCAACATAGTCCTTGTGTAAGAATGTAGGATCGCCAGTAGAAAATAAATAAATAGAATCGCCCTTGTCAACGTATTGCATACCGGGCACGCTATCGCCGAGGTACTTCAATCCCGCATAACACGTAAATATTTTTACATTGGATGCCGGCACAAAGTATTTGTTGCCCTGGTAATTATACAGGTACTTATCAGTGTTTGCGTCATAAATGCTGATGCCTACGTGTGCGTTGGCAATAGCAGTGTCTTTAAATAATAAATTTCCCGCAGACCTATGGATCACTTTCTGCGCCGAACACGCAGCCAGTAACACCCAACAAATAATTACCAGGCATTTATTCATCTATCGGTTTTTATATCCATCGTTTGGATGGCTGCATACCTGCCTGCCGGCAGGCAGGTTTCACATTGTTCCTCATCCTCTCTCCTGTGCCCTTAGCCACCGCTCGGGTATTTCGTTGCTGCTGGCCAGCAGGTAATCGTTATACGAGCAAGCTATGAATTTTTTATCTGGCAACTGCATCCACCACCGGCCCGTTTTTTTGCTTTGCAGGAAAGTAGTTTCCACTTCTGCAAACGCTGTATGAAATTCATTGAACGAATCCCTGTCTTCGAGTGAAGGTTCGCGCTTGCCGCGGCTTCTGCCATCGAGCACATACCAAACCATCTGTGCTATTTGCATGGCGGTTAAAGCATGCGCATCCCTATCGGGCGAATATCCATAAATACCAATGGTGTTAACATTAGGACTTAACCCTGCAAAGCGCATCAGCACGCAAGCCTCTTCGCCAGTCAGCCCATTGGGCGACACAGTATTCGCTGGCGCATACGCAGGCGCTATGGCCGCTATGTCGAAGCTGAGCAATTGCGCATTGCGGATCACCGGTTCCATTTCCTCGATGTTTTCCTTTACATGGCCAACCCTGAAGCAATCGAAGCGCAGCTTGTCCATGGTCTCCAGCATGTGAGGGTGCACATAATAGCTCTGGAATGCAATGTGATTATAATGACGGATGAAATTGGGTTCGCCTGCCAGCATTTCCATCAGGAAATTTTCCGAACGGTGCACCGAGTTCATGTCGAGATTAATGAGCGCGTCCACGCACACAGCCTCTATGATTTTGCGATGGTGCGAATACACCTGGTATTGCGCCAATGTAAGATCGTGCGAGCCACCAAGAATGATCACCGTTTTGCCAATGCTCACCAACTCACCCACAACTGTTTTCAATGCTGCGTACGTATCGGTAAGCGCTGCACCATTTTTTATATTGCCGATGTCAGCCAGCCGTATATCTGTATGCCAGTTGTACAACCGGTAAAACTGGGTGCGGATGGCATTGGGCGCGTTGCCATTCATATCTGCAAAGCTTCGCCCTCTTTCTTCGTCACAACCCACCAGTACAATGTCTGCTTCGTCCAGGTCAGGAAGCTGCTCTTCGTACAGTACAATGGATTTGCCTATGTGCCCGTCTTTATAACCTTCGTCGCCCGAAAGCAGAAAGTGGTTTACCGGCGTTAAAAAATCAGTGATATTGAGTTTGTCGGACATGACTGCAAGATAAGAAAAGTGAAAAGTCTTTAACTTGCCTTATGATCAGTACTATTTGCGTATGCGGCGCAGGCACCATGGGCAGCGGCATTGCCCAGGTGGCTGCACAGTCCGGCTTTCATACCATTTTATACGATGTAAACGGCGAAATGCTCATCAAGGCCGGCCAACGCATGCAGCAAGACCTGGAGACGCTTGCCAGCAAGCAGAAGATCACTGCAGCGCAAAAAGACGAAACCCTTTCCCGCCTGCAATATACCAGCGCAGCAGGCGACTGCGTAGCCGATATCGTTATCGAAGCCATCGTGGAGCAGCCCGAGTTAAAAGTGAAATTGTTCAACCAGCTTGCAGCTATCAACTCAGGCATTACCATCTTTGCTACCAATACATCTTCCTTATCCGTCAGCGCTATTGCGGAACGGGTGATACATTCGGAGCGGGTAGTGGGCATGCATTTTTTTAATCCTGCTCCCATCATGAAGCTGGTAGAAGTGGTCCGCGCCGCGCAAACCGCCCCCGAGGTAGTAACGGCGGTGTACAAACTGGCGAAACAAATGGGCAAAACACCGGTGATTTGCAAAGACGCACCAGGTTTCATCGTCAATCACGTTGCAAGGCCGTATTACCTCGAGGCGTTGAAGCTTGTGCAACTGGGCATGAGCGATTATGAAAGCATCGACCGCCTCATGGAAGCCTCGGGATTTAAGATGGGTCCTTTTAAGCTTATGGACCTCATAGGCAACGATGTAAATTATGCGGTAAGCTGCTCAGTGTACGAAGCCATGAACAAGCCAGAACGGTTGAAGCCATCACCTTTGCAGAAAGAAAGGGTAGACAAAGGAGAATTGGGAAAGAAGACAGGAAGAGGATACTATGACTATAGTAAATAAGGCAAAAGTTAACTTCGCCAAATGATTCTAGTTACAGGTGGCACAGGCCTTGTAGGAAGTTACCTGCTAAAGGAACTGGTAAGGTTGAACAAACCGGTTAAAGCCCTGTACAGGTCTGCGCCCGCCACGTTACTATCTGCCGAAGAGAATGCAAAAGTG
Source organism: Chitinophagaceae bacterium (assembly GCA_035628135.1). Taxonomy (GTDB): domain Bacteria; phylum Bacteroidota; class Bacteroidia; order Chitinophagales; family Chitinophagaceae; genus DASPKM01. The sequence continues at coordinate 1,042,045 of DASPKM010000010.1, forward strand.
CAGTGGATACAAGGCAACGTACTGGATGTGGTGCTGTTGTCAGACATCCTGAACGATGTAACCCAAATATATCATTGCGCCGCCGTGGTATCTTTCAGCCCATCCCGTAGAAAAGAGCTGTTTAAAATAAATGTAGAAGGTACTGCTAACGTTGTAAATGCCGCGGTGCAGGCAGGCGTGCAAAAAATGGTGCACGTGAGTTCTGTTGCCGCCATGGGCCGCATTCGCAACAACCAGGTCATTAACGAATCGATGTATTGGACACCCGAGACCAGCAATTCCAGCTACGGGCATTCCAAATACCTTGCAGAGCTGGAGGTTTGGAGGGGCATAGCCGAAGGATTACCGTCAGTGATCGTAAACCCCACCATCATACTCGGCGCAGGCAACTGGCAGCAAGGGTCGTCTAAAATATTCAAAACTGCGTATGAAGAATTTCCTTGGTATTCGCAAGGCACCAGCGGATTTGTAGATGTGCGCGATGTGGTAAAGGCAATGATATTACTGATGGAGCACGATGTGCAGGCGGAGCGTTTCATTCTCAGTGCGGGCAATCACGCGTACCGTGAAGTGTTTACCAGCATTGCAAATGAATTTGGCAAGAAGCCGCCGCATAAAAAGGTTACGCCCTTCCTCGCTTCGCTGGTATGGAGGCTGGAATGGATAAAATCGAGGCTGGCAGGGCAGGAGCCCATGCTTACCCGCGAAACCGCCCGGACGGCGCAGGCAAAAGTGGAATTCGACAACGGGAAGTTCCTGCGGCTTTTCCCGCAATTCAACTACATACCTGTGCGCCAGAGCATTGCCGACACTTGCAAGCAATTACTTAAAAGATTTCCACCCGTGGGATCACAGGCAATTTGATGCCGTGGCAAATCGTTTTATATAATAGCATTAAACTGTTATAGCATGCGCAAATGGATGAGTTTATTGTTCCTTATCAGCCTGGCCCTGCAATCGTACGCGCAACGCAACGATTATGTCATTACCGGTAAAGTGCTGGACCAAAGCACTGGCCAGCCGCTGGCTGGCGCTTCGGTGTTTTGCCAGAATACCACGCTCGGTACCATCACCAATAGCCAAGGCGTATTCCGCCTGCAAGTACCCAGCGGAGGGTACGACCTTGCGGTATCCTATATGGGTTTCGAAACAAATTCCATGCGCGTAAGCAGCGAGCTGGCCGCGCAACCGATCACCATCGAAATGAAAAAGCAGGATAAGACCATGCAGGAAGTAGCCGTGGTAGGCAGCACCGAGGTCAAAGATGGATGGGATAAGTATGGAAAGTTCTTCATGGATAATTTTATCGGCACTACACCCAATGCTTCGCTGTGCGAATTGGAAAACCGCGACGCACTGCGGTTTTTTTACAGCAAAAAACGCAACAGGCTGAAAATACTTACCAAAGAAGACCTTATCATTACCAATAAAGCGCTGGGCTATAAGATCCGCTATCAACTGGATTCATTCGTGTTCGAATACAATAACAACATCAGCGTATTTACTGGATATCCTTTGTTTGAAGAGCTTGCCGGCACCGATGCGGAAAAATCAACGTGGATGGTTAACCGAGAAAAAGCATACTTCGGATCGAGGCTGCATTTCATGCGCAGCTGGTACGACAGTACGCTGAGCGAGCAGGGTTTTGTACTGGAGAAAATCACAAACCTGCAGGCCGCCAACGGAATTAAGATCGACAATCCGTACGACAGTGCATTTTACCTGGTAGACAGCACCAACAACGATACAGAGATCACTCTTTCCGGCCGTCTCCGTATAACCTACCGCGAAGAAATGCCCGACCCAGCCTACCTCGCCGCCTATAAGCTGCCCAAATTCATGCGGGTGCAGATATCAGCGATAGATGTTGCAGACTTCTTTGTAATAGAAGAGAACGGGTATTTTTACGAGCAGGGCAATGTGGTAAATACTGGATATTGGGCCTGGGAAAAAATAGCAGAAGCTCTTCCTTATGATTATTGGCCCCAGTAGTAATTAATTCGATAGGGGTTTACAATTAGCCTCGTAAAATTACGTTTGTATTGCTGACCGCCCTGATTATCTTGGCGGCAGAATTATAATTCATAACCCTAAAAAATCCAATTGTTACTATGAAAAAAGTACTTTTCGGACTGTTATCCCTAACACTCCTAATTGGCACTTCCTGCAAGAAAAGCAAAGATGCACCTGCCTTTACCAAAGAAAATGTTATTGGTAATTACATGTTGACCAAAGTGGTATTTAGCGCTAATGGCCAGGAACAGGATATCACCTCTTCTTACGTTGACGACTGTGAGAAGGACGATATCGTTACGTTGAAAATAGACGGCACATACGAAAGCGATGATGCCGGCCAGCCTTGCACAGGTGATTATACCGGTACATGGGCTATTCCTGCTGCCAACAAATTCGACATGGATGGCGAAGTGTTCGACGTTTCTTCATGGGATGGTACTACCATGGGTATTTCACAAGCCTGGAACTTCGGTGGAATGAATGGTTCAGTTATCATTTACATGAAAAAGCAATAAGCAAGATCTTATTCAATAAAAAAGGCTTCAGTTTCTGAAGCCTTTTTTTAATTGTATCAGTTGGTGATGATATTATTCTTTCATCGACTTCAGCTTCTCCCACATCTCGGGGATCCTTCTCACCCAAACCAGTTCCCTTGCTTTTACGGAAACTTCATCAACCGGCGAGCCCAGGTATGTTTTTCCGCCTTCTATATCCTTGCCTACGCCGCTTTGCCCTAACAATACCGCATTTTTACCGATGGTAAGCGTCTTGCTCACGCCCACCTGTCCCCAAAGGGTTACACCGTCCTCAACATTCACTACCCCGGCAATGCCTACCTGTGCGGCAAACAAACAATTTTTTCCTATCACCGTATCGTGACCTATGTGCACCATGTTATCCATTTTGGTTCCGCGGCCCACAATGGTATCGTGGCTAACGCCGCGGTCGATGGTACAGCCTGCGCCGATCTCCACATCGTCCTCTATGATCACGCGGCCGCAACTCTCCATTCGCTTATACCATACTTCACGGTTCTTTTTGGTATTGTAATAAAAAGCATCGGAGCCTATTACCGTACCCGCCTGTATCACCACGTTGTTGCCGATAATGCAATGGTTCATGATCGTAACGTTCGGGTGAATGACACAGTTATTTCCAATGGAAACATTGTGCCCGATAAAAACGCCGGGGTATATATAAGTGCCTTCTCCGATGCGCACGTCGTCGCTGATCAACTTAGCAGCAGGTACAAAAGGCCTGAAGTGCCGCACTATAGCAAGATATGCTTCAAAGGGTTCGTTTACTACCAGCAAGGCCTTGCCTTCAGGAAAACCGGTGACCTTATTGATGATGATAAAGCTCGCGGGAGAGTGAATGCATTTGTCGTAATACTTGGGATGGTCTACAAATACCAGGTCGCCCGGTTCCACTTTATGAATTTCATTGATGCCGGTAGCATGTGCATTGGCATTGCCTATTAATTCAGCGCCGATCAGCTCGGCTATCCACTTAACGGGTACGGGAGAAGGGAAACGCATATGCAAATGATTTTCGCAAAAGTAAGATCGGAAAGCGGTGCGGAGGGCATTTGTAAGTCCCTAAACCCGGGCGGGCCATAAAATTTTTTTTGGGCGATTTACCCGCTTCACCAGGGCTGTGAACCGTTACGCATTGTGATGCTGCAATGAAAAAATATGCAGCCGATGCAATGCTATTAGAAAATTGAACCCGATGAAACGCTGATGGGGCAAGGGTTTCAGCGGATGCGTCCTAACGCGTTGCATGATGTATGCTGAGTGATGCGATGCTGAAAGATGGTTGAACAATTGCGACGGATGTAAAAATTGAACGGCGGATATTAACATCAATACGGAAAATGTGAATAAAATTTATGCCAAATTGTTTTTTGTTCGGGAAAATTATTTTTAATATTGTGTAGGGAATTTAATTTCCCGGTACTTACTAACCCATCCATATATTATCCCGCTTTCCAGCGGGATTTTTTTTTGATAAACTTTGGGCCGATCCATCACCGTTTCCCACGCAACGCATAGTGTACAGCTAATATCCCGATTTGCCTTACATTGCATAAAATCATCCAGGCTATGCTGAAATCAATGACCGGATTTGGAAGGGCTGAGCAAACGATAGGAGACAAAACATTTTTAATCGACATCAAATCGCTCAATGGAAAACAATTCGAACTGTTGTTAAAGCTCCCGGGATTTCTAAAGCCGTTTGAATTCGATATCCGTGGTATCTTATCCAACCACCTGGGGCGCGGGACCGTCGACTGCACCATCAGCCTCAAGCAAACCGGCAATGCAAAACCGGTGAGCATCAATATCGATCTTGCCCGGGCCTATTACCAACCGATCGCGGTATTAGCGAAAGACCTCGACCTGGACGCATCCACCATTCTCAGCAGCATCCTTAAGCTCCCCGAAGTAATTACACCCACCAGTGAAACGCTGACCGACGATGAGTGGGAACAATTCACGGGCATATTGAAGGCCGCCATTGCCGACCTGAACACCCATCGCCTCAATGAAGGGCAATCGCTGGAGAGCGACCTGCTGCAACGCATCGATAATATATTAAAGCAACAGGACGTGATACAAAGCCTGGAACCCAACCGTAAACAAAAGATCAGGGATGGCCTGAAAAAAGTGCTGGAGGATAACGTAGGCAAAGAGAACTACGATCCCAACCGCCTGGAACAGGAGATCATTTATTATATAGAAAAGATCGACATCAGCGAAGAACAGGTGCGCCTGCGCAACCACTGCGATTATTTTAAATCGATCCTGAGCGATCCCGAAGAATCGAAAGGAAAAAAACTTTCCTTCATACTGCAGGAAATTGGCCGCGAGATCAATACTACCGGGGCCAAGGCTTACGACTCCACCATTCAGCAATGCGTGGTGTTGATGAAGGACGAGCTGGAGAAAGCAAAGGAGCAAATCCTGAACGTGCTATAAATTACAGGTTATATACGGGCAGCGCCCAGCCCCGTACGGAACAAATAAACCAGATTAATGCGCAAGTATTGTTTATTGTACCTTGTTTTATTCTTCGCCGCCTGCGGCCCCATCAACACGTTTGAAAAAAACGTAGCTATACCTGGCCAGGAATGGCATACCAGCTTCAAGCCCGTCATTACATTCGACATAACAGATACATCTTCGCTGTACAACGTGTACGTGGTGCTGCGCCACCGGAACGCATACCGGTATAATAATATCTGGATCAGGGGAACCGTACAACAACCCGGTGATACAGCTACCCGTAGCCGCCAGTACGAATTGAAGCTGGCCGATGACGCGGCCGGCTGGCTTGGCCGTGGCATGGACGATATTTTCGAGCACCGCATCCTGATACAGGAACGCACCCGTTTTACCAGGCCGGGCCAATACCGCTTTGTACTCGAGCATACCATGCGCAACGATCCGCTGGAATACGTGATGAACGTGGGGCTGCGGATCGAGAAGACGCCGTAATTTCAATCCATGATCGGCATCCCCAAAAAGCGATTGCAGGTAGTATTTATAGTATATTGGTTGCTGCTGGTATATATTATCGCCGCGCTGGTTTGGTGGTTTATTTCCCTGGCACAGCATAATACCGCCGAAGCCTATTATAAGGAACAGCAGCTAAGGGTAACCGTTGACAGCATTGCAAATCCCAATTACTTCAACAACCAGCTAAAAAGTATTTACCGGCAGGAGCAAAGGAACCGCACCAAGTACGTGGCGGAAGGCATTACTTTCCTGCTCGTAACACTGTTGGGGGCCTTCTTCCTGTACCGCTCCGTACGCAGGCAACTGCGGCTGCAGCAACAGCAACAAAATTTTATGATGGCGGTAACGCATGAATTGAAAACACCCATCGCCGTGGCCCGGCTGAACCTGGAAACGCTGCAAAAACACAAACTGGAAGAATCCAAACAGCAAAAGCTCATTCAAATGACGCTCGAAGAAACCCAGCGGCTGCATTCCCTTACCACCAACATACTCGTGGCTTCGCAATTGGAGGGCGGCGATTATAAGCGGTCTGATGAAGAACTGGACCTTTCGCAACTAACGGTTTCCTGCATAGAAGATTTCCGCCACCGTTTTACCGAACGCAAATGGAAAATGGACATACAGCCCGAGATCGGCATCGAGGGCGACCCGCTGCTATTGCAGATAATGGTCAACAACCTGTTGGACAACGCCCATAAGTATTCGCCCAAAACCAAGACCATCAGCATTGTTTTAAAACAGGAAGGAACAAAGGCCTTCCTGCAGGTCAAAGACGAAGGCATGGGCATACCCGAGGGCGAAAAGAAAAAGATCTTCGCCAAGTTTTACCGCATCGGCAACGAAGAGGTGCGCACCGCCAAAGGCACCGGCCTGGGCCTGCATTTGTGCAGGAAAATAGCCCGGGACCATGATGCCGACATAAACGTGACAAACAATTTACCTTCGGGAAGTATTTTTACAATCACGTTTCACAGAATTCATAGCAATGACTGAAAAAAGCAAAGCCTCTATTTTGCTGGTAGAAGATGAGGAGAATCTTCACGAGGCGCTCAAGCTTAACCTGGAGCTGGAAGGATACGCAGTTTCGTCGGCCACCGACGGGTCGGAAGCATTGAAGGCCATAGAGCAGGAATATTTCGACCTGCTGATCCTGGACATCATGCTGCCTGAAGTAGATGGCATTACCGTAATGGAAACCATCAGGGTGCACAACAACCAGGTGCCCATTCTTATACTCAGCGCGAAAAACACCAGTGCCGACAGGGTGCTGGGCCTCAAGAAAGGCGCGGACGATTATCTTACCAAACCCTTTAACCTGGAAGAATTGCTGCTGCGCGTTCAGAAGCTGATCGAAAAAAATAAAAAGCTGCTCGACAAAGATTCCATCGGTGACAGCTATACGTTCGGCAGGAATGTCATCGATTTTAAAGCGCAGGAAGCTACTACCAAGAACGGTGACCGTGTGCAGCTTAGCAAGAAGGAGGCCATGCTGTTGAAACTCCTCATCGAAAACCGCAACGAAGTGGTGCCCAGGGAAAAAATCCTTCAAACCGTTTGGGGTTATAACGTGTACCCCACTACGCGCACCATTGATAACTTTATTCTCAATTTCCGCAAATACTTCGAAGACGATAGCCGCAACCCGCGGTATTTCCATTCTGTAAGGGGAGTAGGATATAAGTACACGGAATAGCTTAAATTGTTATTCCAAACTGCAACCTACATGGATCCCTCGATTGTAAAAGAGCTTCGGCAACTGGTTGCCGCCAAGGTTATTTCCGAAGAAACCGCCGTCGCCATTCAGCAATACTATCAATCAAAAGCCGCGGAGCCTTCTAACAGGTTCACGATAGCGCTGGGCATTTTGGGCGCATTGCTGGTAGGCCTTGGGATCGTATTGGTAATAGCCCACAACTGGGATGAATTCGGGCGCAGTGTAAAAACCATTTTCGCTTTTTTACCCCTGGTATTGGGGCAAGTGCTTTGCCTGTACACCTTGCTCAGGCGAAGGGATAATTTTGTTTGGAGAGAAAGCAGCGCGGTACTGCTGTTTTTCGGCATACCCGCGTCCATCGCGCTCACAAGCCAGATATATCATTTGGGTGGCTCGCTTAGTGACATGGTGCTGGCCTGGATGCTGCTGGCAGCGCCGCTTATATACCTGTTGTCATCTTACATCACATCGCTTTTATACATAGCCGGCGTTACCTGGTATGCTTGCCTTGTGGGATATTCACTGGAATACCTGCAGCCTTCGCATTACCCCTATCTATATGTACCGTTAATGCTGGTAGTGGCACCTGCCTATCTCAGGTTATTGAAAGCGCAAAACAACCTGTTCCATTTGCACAACTGGGTCATTGCAGGGTCTGTTGCCTGTGCTTTTGGCGCCTTTGCGCAGGAAACCGGCTTTTATTGGGTAGGATACCTTTCCTTATGTTGCCTGTACTATCAAATAGGTTCCGGCATGTTTTTTCGCCAATTCCGCTTGTATGCAAATCCTTTCCTGCTGTTGTCTGTGCCGGCCATTCTTATCACCCTGCTTGCCTGGAGCTACGATTGGTTTTGGGAACTTTCGGAATTGTTCGAGTATATTAAATGGAGCGAGCCCTTTATGCTCATGACCATACTGATGTTGTTGGCCATCGCCATTATATGGGGCAGGCGGTATTCGAGAAAAGAATGGAGCGGCGTAAGCCCCGTTGAATTTTCAGCTTATGTATTCCTGTTGGCGCACCTGGTGTATGTTGATGAAAATACTACGTTCAGCCTGGTGCTCATTAACCTGTGGGTGCTGGTGCTGGGTTTATATTACACCCGCAAGGGCAGCATCCGTCATCACCTTGGCATACTTAATCTCGGCTTGCTCATTATCGCAGCCTTGGCGGTACTGCGGTTTTTCGATGAGACCATACCATTCGTATGGCGCGGTATATTTTTCCTGTCGGCCGGCATCGGATTTTTTCTTGCCAATTATCTCGTCATCAAAAGAAAAAAATCATTGGCCATCCTCAACAAAACTGAATAAGATTAATTATGAAAAAGATATTGATCGCAGTATTTGCAGTGGTGGCATTGGCACAGTGGGCGGCGCCTTTGAGCATGATCTGGAGAAGCGAGCGGGTATTGAACAAGGGAAAAGTATTCCGCTTCGAAACCATGCCCGTTGATCCCGAGGATCCCTTGCGCGGACGCTACGTGTCGCTCGACTTCAAGGCGACCTCATCCGCCAATTTCAGTGGTTCATTGGAGCATGGGGATGATGTGTACGCAACAATAGCTGCCGATGGGCAGGGTTATGCATACATTACCGCGGTAAGTGAAAATCCGCCGTCCAATACCAATGATTACCTGTCGGTAAAAATGAATTATTTTTTAAGCGATAGCAATGCGGTAGTGGTCGAGTATCCTTTCGAAGAATTTTTCCTGGACGAATACAAAGCCTCGGTAGCGGAAAACCTCTACCTCCAATCGATGCGCGACTCTATCGGCCATACCTATGCGCTAATTCACGTATATAAGGGAAAGGGCGTTATCAGCGACCTGATCATCAACGGAAAGTCCGTGCAGGCTTATTTTAAATGATCAATGCAAGGCATTCAGCTTTGCCAGGAATTTTTCCGCTTTATCAAGAATGCCCTGGCGGTCTTCGGTGGATTGGCCGGGGATATACAATGCATATTCGCAATCGTGCATTACCTGGCGGAACAGTTCGATGGTAGATGTGTCGGCGGCTCTTTTTTCGAGCGCCGCCATTACCTGCGGTTGGTTCAACATCACCGGGGGAATATTGAGCTTTTCGCCCACTTCGCTCCAGATCACAGTTTCCACTTCTTTTACAAATGCGGAAGCCGTGGCTACAGGTAATAACCTTCTTGCTTTTTCCAGGGGGTCCATCCTGGCCGGTACAGGTATTTCAGGAGCAATGGTTACTGGAACCGGTGCGATTGCGGTTTTTTTAGTGTTCTTCCTGCTGGTAAAAAATACTATCGATATAACCAGCAATGTAACCAGCGCGCCGCCCAATACCCATAGCCAAATGGGTTGTGATGAGGGAATGATCGCAGGCCGGGAATCGGTATTTTTTGCCCTTGCTTTCTTATCGCCCTGTATTATCTGCAGGCTGAAGGAATGCGTACTGTCGGTTTTATATGCTTGTGTTGCGGGGTCGAAGTAGGAGAACTTTATTGGTGGTATCACCACGGTGCCCGTGTCTTTTGGTGTAAAAAGATATTCAAAGGTTTTAACGCCTGACAGTGGCGCAATTTCAGGATGCAATACTTCTTTTGCCGAGGGGTCGAAGGCTTCCACATCGCCAGGCCAGTTTACCGCCGGCGCATTGATCATCGGAAGGTTGCCCTTTCCTTTTATTTCAACCGCCAGGCTGTTGGATTCGCCTGCCCTGATAACAGGATGTTTAAGGACCGCGTTTACAGTAAAGTTTCCTACTGCGCCATCGAAAGAAACAGGCTGGCCCATTGCGGGCAGCGGCTTTACTTCTATATCAACAGGATCGCTGCTGAGCGTTAACGTATGGTGCACCGTTTCAGCAGAAGGATCGTGGTATTCTTCCAGGTAAGTGTCATGCTCGGTAGGAGCTTTGATAAAACGCACCGTATTTTCTATTTCTACAGGGTCCAGCACAAAATGTCCCGATTGCAGGGGAAACAATTGCGACTGGCGGATGATGTGCACATTGTATTGTTTGCCGTTGACGGTTTCGATGGATGGATTGTCGCCATCGGGGTCAACCATGTCGTACACGCTGAACCCGTTATACGATGGGCGCTTCACCACTCTCGATTCAGACCGTAGCCGTGAATACAATTTATAAGTGGCCACCACCGGTTCATTTACATAACATGTTTTTTTACTGACCTCTACCTTTACGAACAGGTTCTTTTGGATCTTTTCTGCAAGGCTTTCGTTGGGATAGATCACAAATTCACGGTCGGCTTCCACACGGTGTTCCGGCAGGTTAAAGCGGAGCCTCCTGGTCGTGGGATTGGGCCCCTGGCTTTTGGTGACCTCTACGGCAACCGCCTGCGATTGCCTTCTTTTTCCATCGATGGTGGCGGTAGCGCCCGGTATAATGAGCTTTCCCGTGATCCTGGGTTGTAATATAAACATCAGTGCCCTGTACTCGCTGAGATTGCCATTTACAATTGAGCGGCCGGAAGATATGTTGGGCCCCTGTATAATATTAAAATTCCTGAAGCTGGGAGGATTGAAATTCTCGATGTCCTTAGCATTCTCTACCACATACTCTACCTGTAGCAACTGGTTGCGCGCAATGGTTGATGGGTCTACAATGGTTGTAAAATTGGCCTGCCCCCAAACGGCGGCAGACAGCAATAGTAAACAGCCAATGAGCGGATAACGGACAAGTTTTTCCAATCTTTTTATATCCATAACAAGCGCTTCACCAGCACAAATTTAGAAAAATGAAGCCGGGCGGCTTGGCCATTCACATAAAATGAGGGTTAAAAAAGGTTAAACATCTCCCAATTGAGGCCTTACAACAATGTCTTCAACACAGGCCCTGGGCGATAAATGCGCGGCGGCGTACACCAGCTCTGCTATATCATTCGCTTCCATGATGCGTTGGGGATCAATGCCGGAGGCCGCCCACGAATCAGTATAGGCCGCGCCTGGCAGCACCGCGGTTACCTTAATGTTGTGGGGTTTCATTTCTTCGCGCAGGTTGCGCGAAAAGCCCAGCAATGCAAACTTGCTGATGCTATAAGCTCCTCCGTTATGATAGGCTTTCAGCGAGGCAATGGAGCACATATTGAAGATGTGCCCGCTTTTACGCTGCATCATGCCCGGCAACAGGCTCCTGGTAAGATAATAGGCGCTGTATAAATTAGTGCCGATCATATTTTCCAATGCACCCGCTTCTTCATTGTGCACGCTGCCCGGCACAAAGCTGCCCGCGTTGTTCACCAATATGTCCACGTGGCCGGTTTGCTGCATGATCCATTTGGCCAATTGGCCCACGCCTTCTTTATTGCTTACATCGCACGCAAGCGTGCGGATGTTTGCCCCTGGAAAACGGGCCTGCAAATCTTTGCCGGTAGATTCCAGCGGCTCCTGGTTGCGCGCAGACATAAAAATGGAATGGCCTTGTTTATCGCCCGCAAATTTTTCAGCGATTGCTTTTCCGAGCCCCCTGGATGCTCCGGTGATCACTATATTCATTGCGCGAAGTAAGAGGTTTTTTTGAATATCGTAATTTGCAAGATGAAGTACCGTCACCTTTTTTTCGACCTCGACCATACCCTGTGGGATTTCGACACCAACTCCCGCCACACCCTGCAGCAACTGTACATCTCCATGGAGCTGGAACAAAAAGGTGTGAACGATTTCGACCGCTTCCTGGAAAATTACCTCGCGCACAACGAAAAGCTCTGGGAGCGCTACCGCAATGGATATATTAAGGTGGATGAAATGCGCGTAAAGCGCATGTGGCATACCCTGCTCGACTTCAGGATAGGCGATGAAGCGCTGGCACAACAGCTAAGCAACTTATTTCTCGATCAGCTGCCCACCCGCACCGCCGTATTCCCTCACACTTTCGAAGTGTTGGATTACCTCACCGGCAAGGGCTATAAGCTGCACCTTATTACCAACGGTTTCGAAAAAACCCAGCACAGCAAGCTGCAGCATTCAGGGCTTGCCAGGTATTTTCAAGAAGTAATTACCTCCGAAACCAGCAACAGCCTGAAGCCAAAGAAAGAAATATTTGAATACGCCATGAACCGCGTGCAGTGCTGCTCGGAAGAATGCATCATGATCGGCGACAGCTTAGAGGTGGATATACAGGGCGCCATGAACGCGGGCATGGACCAGGTGTTTGTAAACCACCTGTGCATTGAATGCACCATCAAGCCCACGTATGAAGTGAGGTCACTGAAGGAATTGGAAACAATTTTTTAAAAGCCTATGCCCAGGCCCTGTCGCCTTTCTTGTACGGCACACAGCCTTCATATCTTCCCGGAACGGGTTCATACCTCAGCGCCTGGGTTTGCCCGATCTCTGAAGTAAAATAGCCCAGCAGGGTCAGCTCCTTCATCATGCGGAAGTAGTGCTTCTGGTAATCGTCCTTAGGATCTTGCTTCTGTTTTTCCGCGGCTTGCTTTTGCTCGGCATCCAAACCGGTCAACAATTCAAGTCGTTGCTGCGACGATATTTCCATGAAAGACTTATCGTATTTCTTATCGCTGGCCTCTCTTATTTTATTAAGTCCCTGCTTGAATTCTTTCTGGTCCTTTTCTTCATAGCAATCGTTTACCATTACGGTCATAAACGCACCCACTTTTGCGGCCTTTGCGCCGGGCGTGTTTGTGGCAGGGATGATGGTTTCCGCTATCTCGTCCAGCATGGCAATGTCTTTGTCGGTAAAGGTTTCGCCGGTCTTTTCATCGGCTGGCTTACAGCCGGTCAAAAATGCGTTCGCGCCTAATATGGTGCCTCCGAGCAGAACGGTTACGCGTTGTATAGCTTCTCGCCTATCCATGGTAGTTAGTTTGTTCGATTTTTAACTTGTTAAAGGTTTCCTTTCTTCAGTTCATTTACCGCAAAGCTGGCTGCGCGGGCTGTCAGCGCCATATACGTGAGCGAAGGGTTCACGCAGGAAGCCGAGGTCATGCACGCGCCATCGGTAACAAATACGTTAGGAGCATCCCACACCTGGTTATTTGCGTTCAGCACCGAAGTTTTGCGGTCTCTTCCCATGCGGGCAGTGCCCATTTCGTGAATGCCCTGTCCCATATAATATCCCGAGTCGAAGGTGTGCACATTCTTGATGCCCGACACTTCCAGCATTTCCTTCGCATCCTCCATCATGTCCTTGCGCATTTTAATTTCATTGTCCTTCACCTCGCAATCCATTGCCAGCACGGGCAAGTTCCACTTATCCTTCTTGTTTTTATCCAGCGATATTTTGTTTTCGTGATAAGGAAGTATCTCGCCGAATGCCGTCATGCCAATGGTCCAGCCACCGGGCTCGGTCAATGCTTCTTTCAAAGGCGCGCCAATGGAAAGCTCGGCAATCTCTCTTCCCCATCCGCTTCTGCCCGCGCCACCCTGGTAACCGAAGCCGCGCAAATAATCTCTCTTATCATTGAATACATTCCTGAACCGCGGTATATACACACCGTTGGGACGTTTGCCGAAAATATATTTGTCTTCATAGCCTTCGGCTTGTCCCGATGCGCCGCAACGGAAGTGATGGTCCATTACATTATGTCCTAATTCGCCGCTGCTGCTGCCCAGTCCGCCCGGCCATACATCGGTGGCCGAGTTGAGCAGCACCCAGGTTGAATTGAATGCCGATGCGCAAAGGAATACAACCTTGGCGGTGAACTGGTAGGTCTGGTTATTTTCTGCATCTAATACCTCTACTCCTGTTGCTCTTTGCTTATCCTTATCGTACAACACCTTTGTAACAATGGAGAAGGGACGCAGTGTAAGATTATTGGTCTTGACGGCCGCGGGCAGGGTAGAAGACTGCGTGCTGAAATATCCACCATACGGGCAACCGAGCCAGCACTTGTCGCGGAATTGACAACTTGTTCTGCCGGGAATGGGTTGGGTAAGGTTTGCCACCCGGCCGATGATCATGCGGCGCTGGTCGTTATAATGTTTGCGGATTCGGTCGGCCACGTCTTTCTCTACACAATTCAATTCCATGGGCGGAAGGAATTTTCCGTCGGGCAATACGGGCAGTCCTTCCTTGCTGCCGCTGATGCCCGCGAATGTTTCAACGTGATCGTACCAGGGTGCAATGTCTTTATATCGGATGGGCCAGTCTACGGCAATGCCTTCTTTTGCATTGGCCTCGAAATCGATATCGCTCCATCGGTACGATTGGCGCCCCCACATCAGGGAGCGGCCGCCCACATGGTACCCGCGGAACCAGTCGAAGCGCTTGGTCTCCGTGTAAGGACATTCAGAATCCTTTACCCAATAATGCAGGTTGCGCTCGTTCAGCGGGTAATCTCTTTTCAATACAGGATAATCCTTGATCATCTGCTGTGTTCTGCCGCCGCGGTGAGGATATTCCCATGCGTCTTTATTGGCCTCCACATAGCCTGTTATGTGCTTGATGTCGCGGCCACGTTCCAGCAACAACACTTTCAATCCTCTTTCAGTCAGTTCTTTTGCGGCCCATCCGCCGCTAATGCCAGAGCCAACCACAATTGCGTCATAATTGTTTGCCATAGTTAGTCATTAAGTCTTTTAGTCAATAGGTCGTTCTTTATACATCACATATTTCAACGGCTTTCTTCAAAGCCGCCATTTTATCTTCTTTAGTAGGAATGAACTCCTGCGCAACATATCCTTTATAACCGGTTTGTACAATGGCCTGCATGATGGCGGGATAATACAATTCCTGGCTTTCGTCTATCTCATGCCTCCCTGGCACGCCTGCCGTGTGGTAATGCCCGAAGTACTGGTGATTGTTCTTAATGGTTCGGATGATGTCGCCCTCATTGATCTGCATGTGGTAAATATCGTACAGCAGCTTGAAATTGGGTGATCCCAGGCGTTTGCACAGCTCGATGCCCCAGGCAGTATTATCGCACATATAGTCCTTGTGGTCTACTTTGCTGTTGAACAATTCCATTTGTATGATCACGCCTTGCTTTTCTGCTTTGCCCATGATCTGCTTCAATCCCTGCACGCAATTTTTCAAACCTGTTTCATCGTCCATTCCATTGCGGTTGCCGCTGAAGCAAATCAGGTTTTTATATCCTGCCCTGGCCACCAATGCTATGTGTTCATTATAATTTTTAATTAAGGTAGGGTGGTTTTTAGGATGGTTCCATCCATCTACCAGGTTTATTTCCGCGCCATTGCACATGGACGAATACACGCCATGCTGTTTCAATGTCGGCCAGTCTTTTGGTCCTACCAGGTCAATGGCCGAGAACCCGATTTGTTTAACCGCTTTGCACAATTCGTCGAGCGAAAGGAAGTTATAGGTCCACCAGCAAACAGAGTGATTGATATTTTTTTTCAAGTCATTTTTTTTATCAGCCGCCTGGCAGTTTCCGGTTAACAATACAGGCATGGCGGCCATGGCCTGCCTGCCGGCAAGGCAGGCCGATCCTCCAACTATGATATTTTTCAAGGCGCTGCGCCTGGATTGTGCAGAAGACATAATGCTGTTTTAGCTATTGACAGGAGTTAGCTTCACGGCGGGTGCTTTCTTCCTCATGTAAATCACCAGTCCTGTAAAAGCTATTATCAGGAAAAGCGGTATCACCAATGTTGTGTTCAATACCTCGGGCCCTGCCGCCGACCGCGCACTGGCGTATGCTGATGCCAGGTCAGAGCCTGGCGGCGCCGAACGGTATGCGTCCAGCGTTGACCCCGAAGGCAATTTATTAAGAACAAGCTTATCGTAATAACCGCCCATAAATTGCATGTAGATGGAAACCGCGAACATGCCTGCTCCGCCTATGAGGTTAATGCCTACCGCGCCGGTCTTAGGAAGGTTCTCCGATACAAATCCCAGCATGGTGGGCCAGAAATAACAAACACCCATTCCAAACACCAGCGCGCCGATGTACAGCGTAGAGCCATCGGTATTGCCGAGCATGTACAATCCCACGGCAGATAGAATGGCCGAGACCAGTAATACGCCCGCGGGAGAAAGCCGGTGAACCACGGGGCCTGCAAGTCCACGCCCCAGCACCATTACGCCTGCGGTCAAGGTCAATATTAAAATAGGATTGGTAGTAACGTTCTTCAGCAGCACATCTATCCATTGACCGGTGAACAATTCAGTGATGGCGGTGCCGAACATGCAAATGATCATGAACAAGAACAATGGGTTCAGGAGCGAACGGTACATTTCCCCGGTTGAAACACCGGCGGCCACTCTTTCTGTGACAGGAAATTTTTGCTTGGAGAACATATAACCATAGATCAATGCCGGCAGGATCATAATGCCTATCTGGACCTGCCAGTTTAATGCGGCCTTGTCGAAGAAATATACTATCAGTGTTCCTATGAAGATGCCACCGGGGAACCATAAATGAAAATGATTCAGCTTGGTGGTCTTATCATTGGGATACAAAGCTGTCACCAGCGGGTTGCAGGCGGCCTCTACCGTGCCGTTGGCAAGGCCAATGCAAAGCGTGGAAATGAACAGGCTCCAGAAGCCCTGCGCAAAGATGGTGAGCAGAATGCCTGCCATGTGTAACAGGAAAGCCAGCATCAACAGGCGTTTCATGCCGATAATATCCACGAGCATTCCCCCGATGATTACCGCGAGCGGAAAGCCCCAGAAGGCTGTTCCCGCAATAGTGGCCAGTTGCGATGCATTCAGGTGGAACTGGACACCCAACCGGTCGAGAATGCCGGCCCGGATACCGAAAGAAAGGGAAGTTACGAGCAGTGCCAGGCAGGATGCAACGAACAATTGGTTGCGGTTGACAGCTTGCATATCGTTTGTTTTGGTTTTTACAAAGCGCGCATAAATCTAACAAATTGTTTTTAATGTTACTGGTTACAAACTAAGTCATTTGTTCATTAGTCATTAGGTCATTTGGTTTTTCTAATGACCCAATGACTTATTGACTTATTGATTATATTTAGGCCGCGCTTATTTTCAACTAACTACTATGGGAAATCTCCAGGTAAAAGTCCAATCAAAAAAATACGATGTTGTAATTGTAGGTTCGGGCGCGGGAGGTGGCATGGCAGCGTACATACTTGCCAATGCAGGCTTAAAAGTATGCCTGTTGGAAGCAGGCCCGATGTATGATCCCGCCAAAAATGTAATGCAATTGAAATGGCCGTGGGAGTCGCCGCGGCGCGGAGCCAGCACGCCCTTCAGGCCCTTCGGCGATTTCGACGCCTGCTACGGCGGATGGGAAATAGAGGGAGAGCCCTATACACAAAAAAACGGTACGCGGTTCGACTGGTGGCGGGCCCGCATGCTCGGTGGCCGCACCAACCACTGGGGCCGCATCTCGCTAAGGTTCGGGCCCGATGATTTCAAAAGAAAAGACATCGATGGACTGAGCGATAACTGGCCCATCAGCTATGATGATATCAAACCTTTTTATGACCGCCTCGACAAACTCGTAGGCGTATTCGGCTCGAAAGAAAATCTTCCCAACGAGCCCGATGGCGTTTTTCTTCCGCCTCCCAAACCAAGGCTGCATGAGCTGTTCATAAAGAAATCAGCCCAGCAGGCAGGCGTAACGGTCATTCCTTCGCGGCTGTCCATTCTCACACAAAAGATCAATGATGAAAGAGGCGTGTGCTTCTATTGCAACCAATGCGCAAGGGGATGCACCGTGTACGCAGACTTCTCCTCTTCATCGTGCCTGGTGAACCCGGCCGTAAAGACCGGAAACGTGGATGTTATTCCCAATGCCATGGCCCGCGAGGTGATTACCAGTTCATCCGATGGCAGGGCCACCGCGGTATCTTATGTGAACAAGGACGACATGCAGGAATACCAGGTAAACGGCCGCGTGATCATGCTGGCCGCCAGCGCCTGCGAAAGTGCACGCCTGCTGCTGAATTCAAAATCGCCTCGCCACCCCAATGGGCTTGCCAACTCCAGCAACGTGGTAGGCAAGTATCTGCACGATTCTACCGGTGCAGCCATGGGCGGCATATTACCGCAACTGTATGGCCGCAAACGCTATAACGAAGACGGGGTGGGCGGCATGCACATTTATTCTCCCTGGTGGCTCGATAATAAGAAGCTCGATTTTCCACGCGGTTACCATATTGAATACTGGGGTGGTATGGGCATGTCCTCTTATGGGTTTGGGTGGGGCATTGAAGGCAGTAATGGAAAACATCCCGTGAACGGCAAGCAGAAAGAAGCGGGAGGTTATGGCAAATCGTTGAAGGAAGATTACCGTTATTTCTATGGAGCAGGCGTGGGCATGGCCGGCCGCGGCGAAGCCATTGCAAGAGAAGACAACTACTGCGAGATAGATCCTGCGGTGGTAGACAGATATGGCATTCCTGTGCTAAGGTTCCATTATAAGTGGAGCGAGCATGAAATAAAGCAGGCAAAGCACATGAAAGAGACTTTCAAAGAGATCATGCACGGCATGGGAGCCATCATTACCTGGGGCGACGATAACGCATCGAACGATTATGGATTGGAAGCTCCGGGCCGCATCATTCACGAAGCAGGAACGGTACGTATGGGCAATGATCCCAAACGTTCTGCATTGAATAAATACAACCAGGCGCACGATTGCAAAAATCTGTTCGTGGTAGACGGAGGGCCTTTTGTTTCGCAGGCCGATAAGAACATTACCTGGACGATTATGGCGCTATCCATGCGCGCATCGGAGTATGTGGTGGATGAATTGAAGAAACAAAATTTATAATCCAATCGCTCAATATCACGTATATGGACAGACGTAAATCTATCAAGGCGCTTGCGGTCGGCACCATTTCTGCCGGCGTGCTGCTGGATGCATGTAAAAGTCCCGACAAGAAAGCAGAAGACCCAAAACAGGCGGCGCCCGCGCAAACCGGCATTGATCGCCACCCGGAGGAAGCCGCGCACGACAAGGCGTTGATGGATAGAAAATTCTTCACCGATCATGAAATGGCCACCATCGCCATTCTGTGTGATATCATTATTCCAAAAGACGATGTGTCTGGCAGCGCCACCGACGCAAAAGTGCCCGACTTCATCGAGTTCATTGTAAAGGACATGCCACAACATCAAACACCTATGCGCGGCGGACTGCGCTGGCTGGATGTACAGTGCATGAAGCGTTTTGGAAAGTCTTTTTCTGATTGCGACAGCAAAGAACAACTGCAGGTAGTGGATGATATTGCCTATCCCGCAAAAGCAAAGCCTGAAATGCAGCAGGGCGTTGCTTTCTTCAGCCTCATGCGCAACCTTACCGCATCAGGATTTTATACTTCAAAGATCGGTTTGGAAGACATTGGCTATAAAGGCAACCGTCCCAATCAATGGAAGGGCGTGCCCGATGATGTGTTGAAGCAATACAATCTTAGTTACACCGAACGTGAATTGAAAGAGTGTATTTAAATTATTAATTATTAATTACTAATTATTAATTAGTAATTATTTCAGCATCGATAATCAATAATGAATAATCAATAATTAGTAATCAACAACGATAGCAAAACACAAACAAGCGATGAACCGAAAACTCCGGATGGGCATGGTTGGCGGCGGCAAGGACGCATTTATCGGCGCCATTCACCGTATTGCCGCCAATATGGATGGATTGATTGAACTAAGCTGCGGCGCGCTAAGCATCAACCCCGAGATAGCGGTAGCGTCCGGCAAAATGTTGTTCCTGCCCGAAGACAGGACCTATCTTACCTACGACGAAATGATCTCGAAAGAAGCAAAGCTTCCCGCCGACAAGCGCATCGATTTCATAACCATCGTTACACCCAACTTTGCGCACTTCGGGCCTGCAATGATGGCGCTGGACAACGGCTTTAACGTGGTAATAGAAAAACCGATCACCCTTTCATTGGATGAAGCAAAGCAACTGAAACAAAAACTGGATCAAACAGGATTGTTGCTTTGCCTCACGCATACTTATTCAGGTTATCCCATGGTAAAGCAGGCAAGGCACATGGTGCAGGCCGGCGCCCTGGGCAAGGTGCGGAAAATTTATGTTGAGTACCCGCAGGGCTGGTTGAGCAGGCTAAGCGAACGCGAAGGCAATCAACAGGCCGCCTGGCGCACTGATCCCAAACGCAGCGGTAAGGCGGGCGCCATGGGCGATATCGGAACGCATGCGGCGCATTTGGCTGAATATGTTTCGGGCCTTAAGATCACCAAACTGTGCGCAGACCTGAACATCGTGGTAGAAGGCAGGGCATTGGACGATGACGGAGCAGTATTGTTGAAATTCGACAATGGCGCATCCGGCGTGCTGATGGCCACGCAAATTGCCGCCGGCGAAGAAAATGCTTTGAAGATCCGTGTATACGGAGAAAAGGGCGGAATAGAATGGGCACAGCACGAACCCAATACTTTATTGGTAAAATGGTTGGACCAACCCACTCAAATACTGCGTGCTGGTGGAAATTATGGCGACAGGATTTCATCTTTTGCCGTACACAATTGCCGCACGCCCGGAGGCCACCCCGAAGGATACCTGGAAGCGTTCGGTAATATTTACCGCAACTTCGCCCTTACACTGTCGGCAAAGTTGGACGGCACAACCCCGACCAAAGAAATGCTCGATTTTCCCGGAGTGGAAGACGGCATACGCGGCATGGCATTCATTGAAAATGTAGTGGCATCTGCCCAGTCAGATACAAAGTGGAAGGATTATGTTGTATAGGAAATCAACTGAATAATGACAACAGTTAAAGGACCCGGAATTTTTTTGGCGCAGTTCTTAGGAGACCAGCCACCGTTCAACGACCTGGCTGCCATTTGCCGCTGGGCAAAAGAACTTGGTTTTACAGGCGTGCAACTACCTACCTGGGACCCGCGCTGCATCGACCTGCAAAAAGCCGCGGAAAGCAAAACTTATGCTGATGAATTAAAAGGCCTGATACAGCAATGCGGCCTGCAGATCACCGAACTCTCCACGCATTTACAAGGTCAACTCGTAGCGGTACATCCTGCGTATGATACTTTGTTCGATGGATTTGCTCCTGAAAAATTGCGCGGCAACGCACCCGCAAGAACAGAATGGGCCGTTCAGCAATTGAAATATGCGGCACAAGCTTCGCGCAATCTGGGATTGAATGCGCACGCTACTTTCAGCGGCGCCTTGCTATGGCATACGGTATATCC
This sequence comes from Chitinophagaceae bacterium, assembly GCA_035628135.1. Lineage (GTDB taxonomy): Bacteria > Bacteroidota > Bacteroidia > Chitinophagales > Chitinophagaceae > DASPKM01. The sequence goes on from DASPKM010000010.1 coordinate 1,063,378, forward strand.
CTGGCCGCAACGGCCCGCGGGCTTGGTAGAAACGGGCTTTACCGAACTGGCAAAGCGCTGGCTGCCCATACTGGATACATTTGAGGAAAATGGCGTGGACGTTTGCTATGAAATACATCCTGGCGAAGATCTGCACGACGGCGTGAGCTACGAAATGTTCCTGGAAAAAGTAAACAATCATCCGCGCGCCTGCCTGCTGTACGATCCCTCGCATTTTGTATTGCAGAGCCTGGATTACCTGGCCTACATCGACCATTACCACGAGCGCATCAGGATGTTCCATGTAAAAGATGCGGAGTTCAATCCCACCGGCAAGCAGGGCGTATATGGTGGATACCAATCGTGGATCGACCGCGCAGGAAGATTCCGTTCCTTAGGCGATGGGCAAGTTGACTTCAAAAGTATTTTCAGCAAGCTTTCTGCCTATGATTATAAGGGTTGGGCTGTAATGGAATGGGAATGCTGCATCAAGCATCCTGAAGATGGCGCGAGGGAAGGCGCGCGCTTCATACGCGACCACATCATTCGCGTTACAGAAAAAGCGTTCGATGATTTTGCGGGAACTGGCAGCAATGAAAAATTAAATCGGGCAGTATTGGGATTGGATTGAATGTTTTTATGAATTTTACGCATCGAAAATAAAATACGGTATGAAGAAATCTCTGATTGTTCTGTCTTCGGTTTTTTTGCTGGCTGCATTCCTGTTTGCCTGTGGGGACAGTTCCGGTGACAAAAAAGAAGAAACAAAAAACGAAGGAAAGGTAGAGGATGCGCCTGCCGATGGCAAGCCCGCCGGCATAACGCAGGCCGAATACGATAAGGCAGTACAAATCATTGCCGGTTCGGATTGCCTCGGGTGCCATGCGGTAACGACAAAAACAAACGGGCCCGCGTATAGGGACATTGCGCAACGATACGAAGCTACCGAGGCCAACATCGACACGCTGGCAAATAAGATCATCCATGGGGGAAGCGGCAACTGGGGACAAATACCCATGCAACCGCACCCCGACATTCCCAGGGAAGACGCGCGGCTGCTGGCTAAATACGTGCTTTCTCTCAGGGACGCTAAATAAATTATTTTAACTACAACCAATTTACCATGCGAGTGCTAATTGCCGCGCTGGCCCTGTCAGCACTGACCGGTTGCCAACTAAACTCAGCCAAAGACGCTGAAACAGAAAAAAAAGATACTATGTCTAACACGGCTACAACAACCGCCGCATCCCCCAATACCCTCACCGATGCGCAAAAAAGCGAAGGCTGGCAACTGCTGTTCGATGGCACTACCAAAAACGGATGGCATGTGTATAACAATAAAAGCGATGGCGCGGCATGGAAAGTAGCGAATGGCGTGCTATACCTCGACACCGCACAGAAAAAAGACTGGCAGGTGGTAGGCGGCGGCGATATTGTTACCGATGAAGAATTCGAGAACTATCATTTTAAGGTAGAATGGAAAGTAACGCCCGGCGGCAACAGCGGCATTATCTTTAATATTAAAGAAGACCCTAAATACGAGCACACCTGGCATACCGGACCCGAAATGCAGGTGCTGGACAATGCAGGACATGCTGATTCAAAGATCAACAAGCACCGCGCAGGCGACCTGTATGATCTTATCAGCGCCTCGCCCGAAACAGTAAAGCCCGCGGGAGAATGGAACCTTGCCGAGATCGTTTCCAACAAAGGCACCCTGGAGTTTTATCTCAACGGGACCAAGGTGGTATCCAGCACCATGTGGGATGACAACTGGAAAAAAATGATCGCCGCCAGCAAGTTCAAGCAATGGCCCGACTTCGGCACCTACAAAAAAGGCCGCATAGGCCTGCAAGACCACGGCGACCATATCGAATTCAGGAATATAATGATCAGGAAACTGTAATTACAGGATGTTCTTCTTCAGATAAGCAATACTCGTTTTAGCGCTTTCCAACGGAGCCGATGAAACGTCCTGCTCCACAAAAAAATGTTTCATGCCTGCTTTCTTCTGGCAGTCGAACACCTTTTTGAAATTGATCACGCCGTTGCCTACTTCGGTAAATCGCTTCTGCGGCGTATTGTCCATGTCCTTTACATGCCATAACGGAAAGCGCCCCGGATTTTGTTTGATGAGCGCAATGGGATCCTGCCCCGCAAACGACACCCAGTAAATGTCCATCTCGAACAATACGAGTGAACGATCGGTTTCTTTCAGCAACACGTCCATTCCATTGCGGCCTTCCATTGGCTGAAATTCAAAATCATGATTATGATAGGCCACCTGCATGCCCGCCTGCTTGCACCATTCGCCTGCCAGGTTTAGCCGGGCCGCGAGTTTTTTATATGCATCCAGGTTTTTTCTTTCATTGGCTTCAAGGTAGGGTACTACCATGTATCGCTGGCCGAGTTGTTGGGCGTCTTCAATGCCTTGTTTCCATTCATCGTCCTTACCCTGGAATAAAAATCCTTTCAGGTAATAATGCCCGCTGGGCGTTTGCAGGTTATTTTTTTTCAGCAGCGCATTGAAATCATTCGGGCTCATGCCAGAATGCTTGCGGTTGGCATAGTCGAACGTTTCTACTTCCTGGTAGCCGGCCTGTGCAACCGCGGCAATGGTGCCTGCCAGGTCCTTCTTCAATACATCGCGCAGCGTGTAGAGCTGAATCCCGATCTTTTTATTTGCTTTGAAATATTCGTCTTTCGCTAATACTAATCCCGCGGTGAGCAGGGTGGATTGCTTGATGAAATTCCTTCTTGTAGAAAATTGCATGGTAGGTTTTTTTCAGGACAAGAAAGATAAGAAAATAAGGCTGCATCACTCCTCCATTTCGTTCAATATTTCTTTCAGCTTTTTAATGTGGCGGCCATATAACCTGTTCACCAGCCATTTGTTGAGATAGATGCCTCCAACAGTGAGCACGATCACCGATACAATGAAAATAATGATGGTCAATCGCACCGTGCTTGGGGGGAAATCCTTATGCAATCGTTCCGGGAACAGGATAAAGGCCACGTACCCTACTATCAGCATGGTTACAGGGGTGAGTATGTTGCCTACCAAAAGGTAAAACCGCACATATTTTTCAAGCGTGCCCAGCTGTAGCTGCAGGTTGCTTTTTACATGGCACGAAATGCATTGCATGTTGCTGAGCAATTTGTTTTTGCGATAGTAATATCCCAAAAAGAATATTCCCAGGAACAACAGCAACCATGCTATCTCAGCCATTTTTCCGCCGAACGCCAACAGGTAGTACACTACGCCCGCGCCGTACATTACAATCACAGCAACAATCTCCCACATCAGGTTGCGCTTCATCCTGTTGATCGGGCTGTTGGACCGCTTGCTTAGCAGCGAAAGAAAGTATTCGTCTTTCTTTTGTTGTGGGCCGGTCTCCTTGCCCCAGATGTTTTTAAACTGCTCTAGTTCCATACCGTCACTGGGTTGTTAGTTTACGTAATTTTTCTTTGATGCGGTTCATTTTTACGCGAAGGTTGTTCTGGTTTATACCGAGAATGTCTTCCATTTCATCGTACGATTTGTCTTCCAGATACAACATCACCAATGCTCTTTCCACTTCGGACAATTGGCGGATGGCAGTATACATCTGTTGCAATTGATCTTCTTTTTCCTTGTTGTATTCCTCGTCCTGGATGTTTACCGGCAACCGTTCCGGTTCATAAGAAGTAATATGGTTCTTTTGACGGCGCAGGCCCGAAATAGCGGTATTAAGTGCGATGCGGTAAAGCCAGGTGCTGAATTTGCTTTCGCCCCTGAATTTGGGATAGGCCTTCCACAACTGGATCACTATTTCCTGGAACAGGTCTTCCCTGTCCGGAAGGCTGTTGCCATACAGGTTGCACACCTTGTGAATAAGGGCCTGGTGTTCATGTATCAGCTGAACAAACTCGGGTTGTTGTATTGTATTTTGCAAGGCTTCCGGCTTAACAGTAGTCGGGGAATTGCCGGAAAAGTTACAGAAGATAATATCGAAGCATTAAAAAGCATTGGAATGACGCGGCGCCCGGTGCCTTCAACCACCGGGCGCCTGCATCCGCACTTATTCATTCCACAACCCGTCATTCGCACCTGTTGGACCTACAAGGTTCAGGTTAACAGCCAATGGAAGGCTGAAACCTATGGAACGCGTAAACAGCCGCACACTGCCATCCGGCTTCCTGCTGTATACGTACAGATCGGCCGTCCAATTCCCGCTCGAATTGTCATCCATCAGCAGGTTCAGGCTTTGCGAACCCTTGTCGAACCTCCTGAAAGTAGGCGTATTCGATCCCTGCTTCGTTAGTATCACGGTGGCGGAATCAACCTGCGCAATGGGAATGGTGACATTCGAAAAATTGATGACTAAATATTTCTCAATGGTGGGTGTTGGTTGTTGGTATGCCTTGTCTTTTTTGCAGGAAGACAAGGAAAATGACAATAGAAGTAATATTGCCAGCGCTGCTGCTGATGGTTTAAGGGCAAGCACTGTTCCCTGTAATTGTTTCATGGCTAAATTTTTTTGTTACCTGGTCTTTTGTATGCCTGACACAAAACTAGCCGTGAAACGCAGCACGCGACAATCCCACAATGATGTGATTAAGCTTGTTTTAACATTCTTTCCAGAAAAAAAGCTTCTTTTCAGCCCCGATTTTTATTAATTTACTGCAAAGCTACGTTTATGAGAAAAAGTTTACTCGCGCTGACAGTGATGCTGTTTTGCAGCGTTCACGCTTTTACCCAATTGAACATGCAATACAATTTTGCCCGCCCCATCGGCACGCAGGGTGAAAACATCAACCAGATGCATGGCCTTGCATTGGGATGGGAGATCAAATTGAAAAACTCTCCTTTTGTAGTGGTTCCCGAGATGGCCTTCAACCTGTACGGATTAAAAACCCTGGAGCAGGAGCTGCCATTTCACAATGGTTATGTTACCCGCACGGACGTGAACTATACCACATCCATGAACAGTTATTCCGTGGCGCTGAAATTTCAACCGCCCACTAAAAATAATTTCCAGCCCTTTATGGCCATTCGCGCCGGCGGCTTGCATTACCACAGCAACATGACCATCGAAGACCCCGAAGATCCTATGGGTTGCAGGGCTCTTGAGAAAAAAGCACTGGTGAAGGATTTTACCTGGATGGCCTCGGGTGGTGTTGGTTTCAGGCTCGACGGAAAAGCTTTTTCGGGCAGGGATAGTAAAGTGGCCATCGACTTCAGCGCATTTTATACCCATGGCGGCGAGGCCCAATACCTGAAAATGAGCAAGGGGCACGACCATTCGGCAGGCAACCCCAAATCGAACCAATACTACGTTAAGTTCGAGCACATACCCAGCGGCGAGGTGCATGAGCATGCCATCGGCACAGTGTATAATACCGCAACCCGGTTGCTGGAGTTCAGGCTGGGCGTTCACATAAAACTCTGCAATTAAGATTTCATTAAAATTGCGTTCCTGGCCACTGGCTGGCAATTTTTCCCGCGATTTGATCGTCTAACAGGAGCAAATTTATGGGAACGGTGTCCCAAGGCCCGTCCTATTCTATACTTTTGCGCCGTAATTAGTTGACCCAGCAATAAAAATTGGAACGCATGATTAAAGAAGCTTGTAAAACCGCCAGCCTGTTATTGGTATGCTTGTGCATTGCCGCCGTTTCTTTCAGCCAGCAGAAATTTCCCCCGCTCGATAAATCTCCGATGGATGTGAGCTACTTTCCCGTGAACTACCCCATCCTGAAAATACAGGATAAGGCCACGGAAGGATTGCTGGCCCGGGTAGTGTACAGCCGCCCTCAAAAGAGCGGCCGCGTAGTATTTGGAGAGCTGGTGGAGTTTGGAAAAGTATGGCGCCTGGGCGCAAACGAAGCCACGGAAATAGAATTTTTTAAAGATGTAAAGATCGCAGGCAAGAAAGTAAAGAAGGGACGGTATACGATGTATGCGCTGGTGAATCCTGACAGATGGACCATCATACTTAATTCCGATACCGATACCTGGGGCGCATTTAAATACGATGCCCGCAAAGACGTGGTGCGTGCCGATGTGCCTGTTCAAAGAAACGGAGAAAGCCTGGAGGCGCTGGCCATAGCATTCGAAAAAAACAATGGCGGCTTCAACCTCGTGGCTGGGTGGGATGATATAATGATAAAACTGCCGATAAGCCTGTAACTTCATGCCATGTGCGGCATAGCAGGCATCATTTCTCTCAATCCCGGCGCCATACAACAGCAGCAGTTAAAAAAAATGACTGATGCAATAGCGCACCGGGGTCCTGAGGGCGATGCTTTCTGGATCAATCCTGGTAATATCGCCGGCCTCGGCCACCGCAGGCTCTCCATCATCGACCTTCCGGGCGGTGCACAACCCATGCATTATCTCAGCCGGTACACCATCGTTTACAACGGTGAAATATACAATTACCTGGAGCTGAAGGAAGGATTGCAAAAAAAGGGCTATACGTTCGCCACGCAATCCGATACCGAAGTAATACTCGCGGCTTATGCTTGCTGGAAAGAAGACTGCCTGCAATCCTTCGATGGCATGTTTGCCTTCGGCATTTGGGATGAGCAGGAACAAACACTGTTCGCGGCCCGCGACCGGTTTGGCGAAAAACCGTTCTATTATACCATCGGCCAAGGCAATACGCTTTGGTTTGCTTCGGAGCTTAAAGCATTGTACGCCGCAGGTATTGCCCACAACCGCAACGAAAAAATGTTGTTGCTGTTCCTTACCAATGGATTTACCAATACCGCCGCAGATCCTTCGATTACTTTCGATACTGAAATTTATCAACTGCCGCCAGCCAGCTTTCTCAGATTTTCGCCACATACGCAAACCGGGGTATCGGTAAAACCTTACTGGAAGATCAATAAGGAATTGCAGCAATCTTTTAAAGAAGACCAGGAAGCCATTGGCGGCTTTATGCGTTTATTTACGGAGTCAGTCGAAAAGCGCTTCCGCAGCGATGTGCCCGTAGGCACCAGCCTTAGCGGGGGATTGGACAGCTCATCGATTGCGGCCGTTGCCGGCAGCGTTTCGGTTGCCAGTAACAGTTATAAATGTTTCAGCGCGGTGTTCCCCGGTTTTCAAAAAGATGAATCGCGGTTCTCGCAAATGGTGTCGCAGCAATTCAAGCTGGAGCAATATGTGATCGTTCCCAATGCTGATGATTTTGCGGCCGAGTTGAAAAAGTTTTTGTGCCAGCACGATGAGCCGGTGGGTTCCGCAAGCGTATATGCCCAGTATAAGGTATATCAGCTCGCGAGGCAAAGTGGTGTTAAAGTACTGCTGGACGGGCAGGGCGCCGATGAATTGCTGGCGGGATATACCAAATACCTGCATTGGTACCTGCAGGAACTGGTTCGGCAAAAGCCGGGCGCGCTCGGCAATGCGATAAAAGAGCTGCGGAAAAACCATGCAGATTTTAACTGGGGCTGGAAGAATTATATGGCGGCCTGGCTGCCCACGCAAGTGGCAGCACAGTTAGAGAAGAAAGTCATACGCCGCATTAACGCAAACACCGATATCAGCGATGATTTTAAAGAAGCGAATTTCGACCGCGAACTGGTACAAAAACCATCGGTGACCAAGCTGAACGATATACTGTACTTCAACGCATGCCAGGGCGGCTTACAGGAACTGTTGCGTTATGCAGACAGGAACAGCATGGCACATGGCTGCGAAGTGCGGCTTCCTTTTCTTTCTCATAAGCTGGCGGAATATTGTTTCGCGCTTTCTTCGATGTATAAGATCAGGGATGGTTATACTAAATGGATCTTACGAAAGAGCATCAGCAGGCTGCTGCCACAACAAATTGCCTGGCGCACCGATAAGATCGGCTTTGAACCGCCGCAAAAAATGTGGATGGAAAATAAGCGCGTGCAGGAAATGATCAGGCAATCGACAAGCAGGCTGGTGAGGGATGGTATACTCAAACCTTCGGTGCAGGACAAAAAAATTCAGCCGCAGGAATCCCATGCGGCTGATAATGTTGATTGGTGGTACCTTGTAGCAGGCTTGCGGCCTGACTAATCAACCCTTCTTCAGTTTTTCATACACAGACAAATTCCCTTGTTGGTCAGACTTAATGGTAAGCCAGGTTTTTTCGTCTTCCAGCTTAATGAAATAAGCAACGTCTGCTCCAACAATCAACTCTGTTACGCCGAAGATCGTTTTCTTTGAATACTTCTTTTTTAATTGGTGCAATACCGAAAGGGGGAGCATGTCTTCCTTGTAGTATCTGAGGGAGCTTAAAAAGTTTCCTTCTTTATCGTAGCGTACTTCGCTTTGAATGGTATGCTGCTTAAAGCTTACTGTATAATAATTATCATACTCCTTCCATTTTACTTCATTTACTACAGGGAAGGTTTCCTGGAAGGCGCGTAAAACTTTTTCATTAACGTCGTCGGTGTTCGGGTCAGTGTTTGCGAAAGATGTTGCGGTCATCATCACAAGGCAAACTGCAAATGCAAATAACTTTTTCATGGCTTATATTTTTAATTGTGTTCAACAGGTATAACGGTATAAAAGTATAAGAGTTACTGGTAGCAGTCAATGAAATTGGGACTGCCGGTAACATTATTATTTAATCTACGAAAAATGACGTACATGGGGCAACGTCCTGCGTGCTTTTGTAGGCTGAAACCCGCTACCAGACTGCATTTGACCGATGTTGCATTTTTGTATGCACACGCGGTTAAGTTTTTGTTAAACTGGAGATACGTCTCAGGCAGGCATTATTACTGCCGAAGCGGTCGATCAAGTGCACGAAATTTATGCATGCGCGCATTGAATGCTGGATATTTCACATCTTTGTGCCTCGTTTTGAAACATTTTGCAGTTTGTTCACAATAACATTGAATGAAAACAGCCACTAAGTTTGTACACGCCGGCACTGAGCCCGATCCATCAACCGGGGCCATCATGACGCCGATTTACCAGACTTCTACGTACGTGCAGGAAGCTCCCGGAAAAAATAAGGGATATGAATATGCACGTTCCCAGAACCCTACACGCAAAGCGCTCGAGGATGCGTTTGCTGTAATTGAAAATGGGAAGCATGCGCTGGCATTTAGCAGCGGCGTTGGCGCTACTGATGCAGTGGTTAAACTATTAAAGCCGGGCGATGAGGTAATAGCGGCTAACGACCTGTACGGTGGAACATTCAGGCTGTTTACAAGGGTATTTGAAAAGTTCGGGTTGAAATTTCATTATGTAAACCTGGAAGACGCCAACAACCTTAAGCAATACATCAACCAGAATACAAAGCTCATCTGGATTGAAACGCCTACCAACCCGCTTATAAATGTTATAGACATTGCCGCCATTTGCGCCATTGCAAAGCAGCAGAATATTTTAGTGGCCGTGGATAATACTTTCGCTACGCCCTACCTGCAGAACCCGCTTGACTTGGGCGCAGACATCGTGATGCACTCGGTAACAAAATACCTCGGCGGCCATAGCGACGTAATACAAGGCTGCCTGATGATGAATGACACGGCCCTGCGCGAACAATTATACTTTATACAAAAAAGTTGCGGCGCTGTGCCGGGGCCCATGGACTGTTTTTTGGTATTGCGCGGATTAAAAACCCTTCACGTGCGGATGGACCGGCATTGCGACAACGGCGAAAAGGTCGCGCACTACCTGCGGCAGCACCCTAAAGTGGGAAAAGTGTATTGGTGCGGTTTTGAAGACCACCCCGGCTATGCCATTGCTAAAAAACAGATGCGCCGCTTCGGCAGCATGCTAAGCTTTACTTTAAAGAACGACAGCGTTGACGAAGCCAACCGTGTGCTATCTTCCACAAAGCTATTTGCATTGGCCGAAAGCCTTGGCGGCGTGGAATCGCTCATCAACCATCCTGCAAGCATGACGCACGCCTCCATTCCCCGCGAGGAAAGGATTAAGAATGGACTCACCGATTCCCTTATCAGGTTAAGCGTGGGCATTGAAGACGCCTACGATCTTATCGCAGACCTTGCACAAGCCATTGGATGATTGGGAGACGTAAGCGCAACAATGAACACAAGGCAATTAAAAGAATTCCTGGACAGGAAGGTGGATGAATTCGATCAACCTTCCTTTATTACAACCGATCCGATTTCCATACCGCACGCATTTACTTCGCAGCAGGACATCGAGATCGCGGGTTTCTTTGCGGCAGTGTTTGCATGGGGCACGCGCACAGGCATCATTGCAAAGTGCAGGGACCTGCTGCAGCGCATGGACAATGCGCCCTTCGATTTTATTCAATACCACGAGGAGCGCCACCTGAAGCAACTCCTGGGTTTTAAGCATCGCACATTCAACGATACCGATCTTTTATATTTTGTGTCGTTTTTGCAGCATCATTATAAAAAAAGCGCTACCCTGGAAACTGCGTTCAGTCAATGGTTGCAACCCGCTGACGAACACATCGAGAAAGCCTTGAACGGGTTTTACCAGTATTTTTTCTCGTTGGAGCACGTGCCTGACCGTACACGAAAGCATATTGCATCGCCAGGGAAAAAATCGACCTGCAAACGGCTGAACATGTTCCTGCGGTGGATGGTGCGGAACGATGGCCGCGGGGTTGATTTCGGGGTATGGAGGCAAATAAAGCCGGCCCAACTGGTTTGCCCCATTGATCTGCACGTGGCACGCGTGGCCCGCCGCTTTCAACTGCTTCAACGCCAGCAAACAGACTGGCAGGCGGCCCTCGACCTCACGGCCTGCCTGCGGAAACTGGAACCTTCTGATCCTGTTAAATATGATTTTGCGCTGTTTGGGCTGGGGATCATGGAGAAGTTTTGAAAATTTGAAATGCTTATTTTTGCAACATGCATTTTGAAAAGATACATAACAAAGGCCAAGCAAAGCTGTTCAGGAACCAATACCTGGAAATGCTTACCAAAACGCATCCCCTGGTTATTTGGGGAATGTACCTGCCAGTATTTGCGGGCATGCCTTATTATGCTTCGGTGCGGTTTGGGTTTTCGTCCCTGCGCATAGCCCTGTTGTTTATGGCCGGCATGGTCTTCTGGACGTTCTTCGAGTACATCATGCACCGTTTTGTGTTTCATTGGGTGGCCGAGAGCGAAAGGGCTAAAAAGATCATTTATGTGTTGCACGGCAACCACCATCACTTTCCACGTGATAAGGAAAGGCTGTTCATGCCGCCCGTGCCAAGCCTGATACTTGCCTCCATCATTTTTACCAGTATGTACCTACTGATGGGAAGGACGGCCTTCATGTTCTTCCCGGGTTTTATATTAGGATACCTGATGTATGGTACCATGCACTACGCCATTCATGCGTGGAACCCCCCGATGAAGTGGATGAAGCCGCTCTGGCGCAACCACCATTTACATCATTATAAAAATGAGCACAGGGGTTTTGGGGTAAGCACTACTTTGTGGGACCATGTGTTCGGGACTATGTTCGATCTGCGGAAGGAGAAAGAAGATAAGGAGAAGGTAAGGGAGTTGATGTTTGATAAGTGATGTCTATTTGTCCTTTTGCCTTGACGGGTAACCATATACCTGTTAGACCACGGCAATATACAAGTTGGGCGAAATTCAAAAAAGAAATGAAACGACGGTTAAACGCTGCTGGCTCAGGCTGCATGATAGCCGTTGCATTACTGATTATAGCTATTGTTATGGCGGGAGTTTATGTTGTATGGAAGGTTTTTATTGCTATGCTTACACCAGAATAATTTTTTCCCCTCCTGTGGTCTAATTACCCCTTGCAATGGTCAATTTTTGGGACTTAATAAGCTTGTTAAGGGTACAATGTTGTACCCCCTTTTTTTTAGCGTAGTAAGTATTGCTCCTAATCTATCATATAGTTTGTCTGCTCTTTCAGGGCCGGCGCCAATGTGCATCAGCAGGATAAATCCATTAAGGCCGGATGGTTGTTTTTGCTCGTAGTCGAAAATAGAACGCAGGATCACTTCGCTGCTGCGGTAGTTTTTCATAGAGGGCGTAGTGTAATCGGCATGAGAAAGCGTTCCCGGGGTAAAGCTGATTAATTGTAGCCCTTGCTCTTTAGTCCATGCCGCAATTGAATCGTTATACCATTCGTATGGCGGCAAAAAGTAAGGCGCATGTTTTTTATCGATGCTGAATTGTTTCATTCTTTCATAGTTCTTTAATAGATCAGTGATGAATTGTTCTTTTGTAACGAGCAGGCTGTCCCGTTTGGTCCAATCGCAATACAATAAATGTTCATCGCTGTGCGCGCCGAGATAGTGGCCGTCTCTTTTTAATTGTTGAATGATGGTTTTAAATGCAGGATTGCGGTAAAACCGCCCGGTAAAAAAGAAGGATGCTTTAACCTTATGCCCTTGCAGCGTTGCACGAACGCTTTCGCCGCCTTCCGCAAATTCATCGCCGGTAAAAACAATCGCCAGGGTTTTTTGGCTGGTATCACCACGGATGATCGCGCCGTGTGAAAGCCGGTTCCTGCCAGTTGGCAATGTATGACTGTTGTTGATCGAAGGCCGGGCGCTATTGCCTTGACGCTTGCTTGCTGGTAAGGGGGATTTTTTATTGTTGTATGGAGACTGCGCGCCGGAGGCGCGCTGCTTACCGTCCGAAGCCGATACCTCTTTTGTCAGCGCTTTTTTTTTACCGCAACGGGTTGCTCGGCCTCTTTGGCCGCCAATAAATAAATCAGGGAAGCAGTACCGTCCATAGTGGGCTCATTGGTGCTGTAATCGCCATAGTCATCGTGGTATACAACCAAATCACTTTGAAACTCCGCATACTCATCGGGTTGATACAAGGTAATGCCAATGAGCTTGCCATAGATGCTGCCATACACCGGACCATCTACCAACCCGCCATCGATGGGATATTTTTTCAAATGCGTAAAAGCAGAATGGGGATCAACCGGCGTATCACCCCAGGAAGGCAAGCCATATACAAAGCTGGTACCCCAGGGGTTGCATCCGAACAACCAATCGAAATTGGCCTGCTCTAATTCAAGATAAGATTGGTCTTTGCTCAATGTACGGTACCAGTAACATTGAATAGCGAAAGAAGTAGTAAGATTATTGCTGCACCATATGAAAGGAATGCCCCGGTAAAAAGCATTGCCCATTGCCTTCTGCCATACTTTTTCTATGCCTGTTTTGTAATAGCCCGTTTCTGTTGCAGTAGCAGGAGAGTGGGACGCCCTGGCCAATTCATAATGCCCCAGATTGATGAAGGGGTACCATTGATAATGCCGGGCAGTATCGGCGCCAAGCCAGGGTGTGATGGGTTCCCCCTGAGCATACCGGCGGCCTTCGGCAAGATATTTGTCCCTGGTTTTTTTTGCGACAGCAGGCTTGATGATCAGGTGCAGGTTAACGGCCGCCAGTTCCATATCGTCCATCCAATTGTCTTCTTCATAAAAATATGGGGCCCTGCCGGGCGCAGTCTGGCAAACGCCGGGTTTCTTCCTTCCAAATTCATAAGCCGTGTGCGCTTTGCCGTACAGCACCTCGGCATAAGCCTTATCGATGGATGCAAACAGCCGGTTGCCCAACGCAAAGGCGCTGCTGAACTTTCCCGCGGTAGACGCCGTGCCGGTTGCGCGGTTCTTATATTTGAACAATCCCTGCGGCTCCCCGGTGCAGAAATATACCGGCCGCTCGAAGCCTTTGCCGTAAAAAGAATCTTCTTTGGGAATGCGCATTCCTCTGTGGTCTCGGTCGTCTGCCAATTGATTGAACATCCAATCCGGCCGCGGATGCATTTTCAATAACCAATCGAGCCCCCATTTCGCTTCGTCCAATACATCTGCAATGCCATTGCGCCCCGGCAGTCCATTGGCAACGTGTTTATCGCTAAAAACATTTTTAAAATCGCGATAGGCGGCGAGCAAATGGTAAGTGGCATTGGCGGAGGTAGTGGAGTATTGCAGGTAATCTGAAGCATCGTGCCAGCCACCGGAAACATCTATATGCGTGCTGTCGGGCATAGGACCATACATGGTATAGCCATCATATGTATGGCAGGAATCTTTTAAAAATGGATTGAAACCGCTTCGCTGCTGGCGCATGTACCGAAGGCAAAAATCCGCGGCGCCCGCATACACATCTGCGCCAATTGTAAATTCAGGTGAAACCGCATCGCCGGCTTGCAACAGGTATCTTCCGCTACCGGTATATTCAGAAAAATTTAAACGGTATGTTTGCGCAAAAGGGCCATACGCTCCAAAAGGTTTGCCCGCCTTTCCTTTAAAAACAATTTTACCGCTCAATACTTCCACCAATTGAAAATCGACAATGGCATTGGACTCTTTACTGCACCATACCGCTACCTTGATGCCATTGGGCTTATACCCAAGCAAATTGATGCGTATGTATGCATTGCCGGTATTGTTGTTGCTTTTGCGGTGCGAAGTCACCAGCAAGCCTGTAACCATTAATAGCAGTAAAAGAAGTATCGCATGGGGTTTCATCATCGTATCCGCTCGAATTTTGTAAGGTCGGCCGCCACCTTCCTGTGTCTGTTCAATTCGTATTGATAAATTATATTGCCCACTTCTTTAAAAAAGGGATATCCTATTTCCTCGTATTCATATTTGTTATCGTTCAGTATGCCATCCCTGTTTACATAAATCACACCGGTGAGCATGAACTCTACCTTGTTCTTAAAATCCACGATGTAGGCCGCATCTGTAAGAAAACCATACGACCATCCCGTTTTATTGAACACGCGGATGTGCGGCGGAACCGTCCTCCCCGATTTAAACAAAAAGAACTTGGTATAACTATCGAAATATTCACTGGTATCGTAAGTAGGAAACCGGCTCTCCGAAGGATAAGCCGACATATAATGATAGAGGAACTTATAATCATCATCCTTCAACTTAAACCTTTTTTTTGCAGGCACCGATTCAGGGAACAATACCGATTGCAGGATCTGCTGCTGGTCCTCCAACGGAAAATTATTGTGGGTTGTAAAATCCATGGGCGACTGAATGAGCTGATCGTTGCGATTATAATGCGCCCTGCCCACCAATAATTTCCTGCTGGTATCAAAAACGGCCCGACTATAGGCCGGTGCCTGGGCATATATCAATTGATCGCCGTTCATGAACCGTATGGCATTGGTGTGCCGGTTCTGCTCTTCGGTCATGCGCACGAAGCGCCGCGTGATGCGCGTATCGCGATAACCTTTCTGCCACAATTTTCTATTGATGGTTTCCTGCCCGATAAACTCGTACAACCTGTTGTACGCATCATTATCGCTTACTAAAAATATTTTTCGAATGTATTGCGCAATGGAGGGTAGGCCATTGGCAGCGCTGGTATCCTTCCAAACCCTGGATTGTGCTTCGAAGCTGCTGTCGGTAAGCATGGGTGTATGCTTGTCGACGCCTTTGATGTTCAGTTCATTCAATTTTTCCAACGCCAAAAAGGCCAAAGGCATTTTAACGGTGGAAGCAGGATTGAAATACCGGTGCTTGTTTACGTGGAGGTAATAATTCTTGAAATGCGGCCGGCCGCTGATGCTCCTGTCTATTTGCGTATAAATGAGCTGGTATTGAAAACTATCGGGCTGGTCCAATACCTGTTTCAGGAATGGAGAGGCGTGCTGGCGCAGCAATTGGTCCAACCAGGGATCGGTTTTTTCCTGCGCCCGGGGCAATAACGAGGGCAACAGCAAAATGGCCAGTGTATAAAATTTACGCCACATCGGTAACCAAGATAATTAATCTCATAATTTTGACCGCATTTTATTAAGTAAACCAACTACATGAAATTTCTTTCATACCTGCGCGAAGGAAATGAGCAACTGGCCATTTTGATAGACGACCTCGTGTTCGACCTGGACGTATTGCATCCTGAATTGCCCAACAGTATGGGCGTTATGCTCAACTATTGGGATTCGTTCACAGAAGCGGTGCAACAGGGCGAGGCCGCGATCCGCTCCGGACGCATCAGCAAAAGCCAGGGCATACCGCTGAACCAGTTGCAATTGTTATCGCCCGTTCCCTTCCCTCCATCCTGCAGGGACGGTTATGCGTTCAGGCAGCACGTCGCCGCGGCCAGGCGTAACCGAAAAGTGGATATGATACCGGAGTTCGACCAATATCCCATATTTTATTTTACCAATCACCATAGCGTACAGGGCCCGGGCCTGGTGCGCTGCATGCCCGACCATTTTGAAAAACTGGACTTCGAATTGGAATGCGCCATTGTTATTTGTAAACACGGGCGCAACATCAGGGCCGAAGATGCAGATGAATATATCGGGGGACTGATGATCATGAACGACTTCAGCGCACGCCGCCTGCAAATGGAAGAAATGCTGCTGAACTTAGGCCCCGCAAAAGGAAAGGATTTCGCCACTGCCGTAGGCCCGGTGTTGGTAACGCCACACGAACTGGAGAGCTATGAAATTCCGCCGAAAGAAGGGCACGTGGGCAAAAACTGGAACCTGCGCATGCAGTGCTTTGTAAATGGGCAACAAGTAAGCGATGGGAATCTGGGTGATATGGATTGGACCTTTGCAGAAATTATCGAGCGGGCGTCGTACGGTGTAGACCTGCATCCCGGCGACATCATCGGCAGCGGTACCGTGGGCACGGGTTGCTTCCTGGAATTGAATGGAACGGGCAAGCTCAACGATCCCAATTATCCCGAGCAATGGTTGCAGGAGGGGGATGTGGTGGAGTTGGAAATAGAACAACTGGGCCGCCTCACGAATACCATCGTGCGCGAAGAAGACGATTTTTCGATATTGGCGAAAAAGAAAAGCGCACTAAAATAAGCCCGCATGTTATCCATCACGCTAAAAGACCTAACTACGCCCGAACGACAGAATTACCTGCAACATGCCATTGCGCCAAGACCTATATGCTTTGCCAGCACGATAGATAAGGAAGGCCAGGTGAACCTTAGCCCTTTCAGCTTCTTCAACCTGTTTTCTTCCGACCCGCCTGTAATAATTTTTTCTCCTTCGCGGCGGGTGCGAGATAATACCACCAAGCATTCCTTACAGAATGTTTTAGAAGTGCCCGAAGTCGTGGTGAACATTGTTGACTACGACATGGTGCAACAGGCCAGCCTTACAAGTTGTGAATTTCCCAAAGGCGTAAATGAATTTGTTAAAGCAGGATTCACTCCCGAGCCGGCCACTGTGGTAAAGCCACCGATGGTAAAGGAAAGCAAGGTAAAGCTGGAATGCAAGGTGCTGGAAGTAAAACCGCTGGGAATGGCAGGAGGGGCCGGCAACCTGGTAATATGCGAAGTGCTGGTAATGCACATCGATGAAAATATTTTGACCGAAAAGAAAATGATCGACCAGCGCAAATTGCACCATGTTGCCCGCCTCGGCGGCGATTGGTACTGCAAGGTGGATGAATCCAATCTTTTTATCGTAGAAAAACCAAATGTAAAACTGGGAATAGGTGTAGATGCATTGCCCATGCACATCCGCAACAGCCGCATTCTTACCGGCAATAACCTGGGACAATTGGGCAATGCGCATGAAATGCCCGTGATAGATGCTTCCTTCAACGATGATCATGTAAAGAACATTGTGCAGTATTACAGCATTAACCCCGAAGAAATGGAGAGGGAACTGCACACCTACGCAAAAAAATTATTGGACGAAGGAAGAACAAAGGAGGCATGGCAGGTGCTGCTGAACATGGAGTGATGCAGATTATTTGCTGCGCGCTTCCACCATGTACAGCGCATAGTTGGCAATGGCTCTCGCTTGGTGCAGTTGTATATACGGTATGGTAACGGTTCCGCCCGCGGTGTATAACTTAACCGTTGCCAATCGTCTTCCTTCCTGGTAAATGGATTGTTGCACGGCAACGGACTGTATCATATCCCATCGCAATACCAATTCTTCCCTTCCTAGCGCGCCGCGTTTTATCTGCAAGGCACGATGGTCCGTCCACAACCTGAACTTTTTTTGAAACAACCAGGCAGATATGCCGGACCATATTATCCATACTGATAACCACAATACATTCCATCCAAAATAAAAAAACAAGCCGGCGCCTATTATAGCAGCGGGCAACAAGCCGCTTAATAACATCCTTCTTCCGATGAATGCGTTGTGAATGCGTAAAGCCGTGAGCGTGCCTGTTGGCAATAAAGGATGATATTGCTGCAGCAGCACGGGGATCATATCATCGTTGGTAATGGGCACTTTCACGCGCATTTTTTCATTCACTTCGTCGGAACCGATGGCGTGAAAATGCAGGAGGAACAACCCCATTTGCTTACGTATCCAGTTTGCTCTCCACGAAATGAACTGGATCTTTTTAAAAGGAACCAGCTTCTCCTGGATGTTTACAAGGCCGGAATGAATGCTGTATCCCTTGCGCGAACTGCTGATGGTGAAATTAAAATAGCGGAACACGATACGAGCCGTCGAGATGATCACCGATACCATCAACGCCAGGATAATGCCCGATAACAGTACGGCGCCCTTTGAATCACCGAACTGGTACACCCAACTGATGAAGCGCATGTATTCAAGGTTGAAAATGTCTTTCAGTTGTTCAAATGCGGAAACGAAAAAGGCCAGCATCAGCACAAAAGCTTCCAGGTGATTGGCAGAAATGCTTAGTCTGACAAGATCCGCTCCACTGAGGCGGATGATCACGTCTTCCTGCACTGGTATAAGTTCTTCGGACGATGATTGCGGTTTTGTATCGAGTATGAATCTTTTAAAGCCTTCTGCTTCGGCCTTGTTGATGGCATCGATCTTTACTTCGATCGATTCCGATCCGGCGGAATCGAAAGAAACCCTTGAAGCGTTCAACAAGGAATGCAGCCAGGTTTGTTCGATGTGCACCGCCTGTATCTTGTCGAGCGGCAGCGAAATGGTGTTTTTGGTAATGAATCCTTTCTTAATAATGAGATCATCGCCCTGAATGAAAAAGCGGAAGTATAAAAATTCCAGCACCGAGCCGAGCAGAGAGATCACGGAAAGCCCTACGATCATGGCTTCCAACACATCGAAGCGGTTGGCCTTGTTCTTGAAAATGTAATACAATAACAGCGGCCAGAATATCCTTAATATGCGCAGCAGCATCTTGTATAGGATAATGAACAAGGCTGCCCACGATTGGCGTTGTGGAACCGACCAGTCAACGTGCTGCCTCTTCATCGCTTCTTACTTTTTGCATAATGAATTCGCGGATGGATGCTGCGGTTGCTTCTGTAAGGCCGGGTATCCTTAGGTCTGATCCTTCGCTGCCCGCGGTGTACAATGAAATGGAAGCCAGTCCATACCTTCTTTCCAGCGGGCCTGCGTGTACACTGCAGTGTTGTATGCGGTTGAACGGGCACACCTGCAACCGCCGTATGATGAAACCGGTGCGGTACAGCGCATCCTTTTCGCGCAGCGCATAAGCCTTGCGCTTAAAAGATTGCCGGACGATGTAATAATAAAGAACAGTTATGAGCAGCCATGCGCCCGATGCCAACCCGATGATGAGATTTGATTGGAGGGACTTTATAAAAAAAATGGCTGATCCGCCTGCGATCAACAAAACGATCGCGGTGATCAGCCATTCCAGTTGCAGTACTTTCCAATAGGAGCGCTCGATGGGCTGAAGGTTTATTGCTTCAGCTTGCGGTAACAGGGCCGTGTCGATGGATGGATTGTTGAATTCCATCCGATAAAATTAAACACATTAGCGGCTGCCAAAAACTTTCTTCAGTATTTCAGTAGTCCTGGCTCTTGGGTTAGCGCGGATATTGGCCTCTTCTTTGGCAATCTGGTCAAACAGAGCGTCCACGGCCTTCTCGGTTACATAACCCGGAAGATCAGGGTTGAGCTTGTTAAACGTGGTGGGCAGCCTGTTGTATGCATTGATGATATCGGAATAATGGCGGGTAGCTTCCAACTTGTCGAGCGACCGCTGAATGATCGGCGAAAATGCCGCGGTAAGCTTAGCGGTGGTCTTTTCGCGGAAATACCTGGTGGCTGCGTCTTCCTCGCCCCGGATAATGTTCCATGCATCCTGTATGGTCATTTCGCGGATGGCATCGGTAAATATGGGGGTTGCATAACCTACGGCATCTTCGGCCGCGCGGTTGATTTGCATGATGGCCTTGTCTACTGTACGGCCCATGCCCAGGTCGCGCATTACGTTTTCTATCTTTCTTGCATCGGGAGGCAGGAACAACTTATAAGCCTGGTTTCCAAAGAAACCATCTTCTTTGTTCAGGAAGCTGATGCCCGTACTAACGCCCTTGTTCAGGGCCTGCCGGATACCTTGTACGGCCTCCTGCTCAGTTACAGGCCCTGAGGTACCCAGGTTACCAAGGCTGGCACATCCTGCTAAAAAACTTACGGCCAGGAAAAGAGTAAAAAGATTTTTCATAAAGTATGCTGTTTACAGCACCTGACTCCAAAATCAGGCCACGGCATGCCAAATTTGTCAAGGAAACCATAATTCTCCCCGGACGCATTGTCGGATAGACCGGTCAAGACCGTATGTCAGCGATCCGGTCCGGCCCAATTTAATCGTTTGCCGATCGGCTAATTGGGTGGTGGGCTCATTATCTTTGCAGCACTTTTCTAAAAGCACAGTACATGAATTTGCCACATTTATCAGAGCAGGAGATCATCAGGCGTGAGAAATTGAAGGAGTTGCAGCAACTTGGCATCGACCCATACCCTGCCGCGTTGTATCCAGTCAACACATCATCGGCATATATAAAAGAGCATTTCAAAGGCGAAGAAAATAAATCTGATTTTGAAAATGTTTGCGTCGCTGGCCGCATCATGAGCATACGCGACATGGGCAAGGCCAGCTTTGCCGTATTGCAGGACAGCGCCGGCAAAATACAAGCGTACGTAAGACGCGATGATATTTGCGTGGGTGAAGACAAGACCCTGTACGATAAAGTATGGAAGCACCTGTTGGACATCGGCGATATCATCGGCATAAAGGGATTTGTTTTTAGAACTAAGACCGGCGAAACTTCCGTGCACGTGCGCGAACTGACCCTTTTATCGAAATCGCTTCACCCATTGCCCATCGTCAAAGAAAAAGAAGGCGAGGTGTACGACGCGGTTACCGACCCCGAGTTCAAATACCGCCAGCGCTATGCAGACCTGGTGATCAATCCACAGGTGAAGGAAACGTTTGTAAAGCGTACGAAGCTGGTGAATGCCATCCGCGAGTTCCTGAATGGTAAGGGCGCGCTGGAAGTGGACACTCCCGTGCTGCAAGCCATTCCCGGTGGCGCAGCGGCCAGGCCTTTCGTTACACATCACAATACGCTGGACATTCCCTTCTACCTGCGCATAGCCAACGAGCTCTACCTCAAACGCCTGATCGTTGGCGGCTTCGATTGGGTATACGAGTTCAGCCGCAACTTCCGCAACGAAGGCATGGACCGCACCCACAACCCTGAGTTTACCGTGCTGGAATTTTATGTGGCGTACAAAGATTATTTGTGGATGATGGAAATTACCGAGCAATTGCTGGAGCACGCTGCCCATGCTGTAAATGGCACCACCGTGGTAACAGTAAACGGCAAAGACATTGATTTTAAAGCCCCTTACCGGCGCATAAGCATGTACGATGCCATTAAGGAACATACGGGTACCGACATCAGCAACATGAATGAAGAACAGTTGAGAGATGTATGCCGGGAGCTGCGGATTCATGTCGATAATACCATGGGCAAGGGCAAGCTGGTAGATGAGATATTCAGTGAAGCGTGCGAGCATCACTTTGTGCAGCCGACATTTATCATTGATTATCCCGTTGAAATGAGCCCGCTTACCAAGAAGCATCGCAGCAAACCGGGGCTGGTGGAACGTTTTGAGCTGATGGTGAATGGCAAGGAGATTGCCAATGCCTATTCCGAACTGAACGATCCCATCGACCAGCGGGAGCGGTTCGAGGAGCAGTTAAAGCTGATGCAGCGCGGCGACGATGAGGCCATGTACATCGATTATGATTTTTTGCGTGCGTTGGAATACGGCATGCCGCCAACTTCGGGCATTGGGTTTGGCATTGACAGGTTGTGCATGCTGCTGACCAATCAACCTTCTATACAGGATGTATTATTGTTTCCGCAGATGCGGCCGGAGAAGCCGTTGCAGGAGCCCGAGACTACGGGTGAGGGCAAGGAGAAAGCGAAGTAAGATTTAGACCCGATTAAAATTTTCATTATATTTTCTTGGTAAAAAGTATCCCTTGATGCAATTGGGATTCCTGATGCAAAGTTGAATGTGATCTTTTTCGCGGAAGCCGGCATTGGGATATAATTCATTTCCTTCCCAGAATACGCCGCGAACCGAGTCGAAAGGCGGCAGATCAAGCTTTACCCGCATTCTATGAAGATTTTCAATTACAGTGCCATCGAGCTTTCTGAGAAGCAAGTCTGTATTTGCACCTATATTGTGGTTTTGTGGAATAGCAGTGTTTGTCTGCTTGTAATGTTGCTCAACGAAATCATAGCTTTCTCTCAGTAAGCTGAGATTTGAGTAATCCAGCAGGTCCAGGCAAACACCCAGGCTGATGGCAGCCCCGATAACAGAAGGAATTAAGATGGGATTTTTAGACCTGGAAGGGTTGTTCTTCAGGAAAGAAGCATATTCGAAGGCGCGGCTGGGGCTGTTATCCCAAAAATAAATTCCATGTCCGAGCCAATCATATTCATTTGAACTTGCTTTAAGGTCTTCAATTCCTAGCAAAATTTTATGGGAAATTTTTTTATCACATCCATGAAATCCTAGGATAAGCCCTTGCTTAACTGAATACATACATCCTCCATTCCCTTTCTTACTTTCCCCTTTTTTGTAAGAATGCCGATTTCATACAATATTTGTATTGAGGCTTTCTTATCACCCCTGCGTATAATGTCGTCCGAATACTTCCGCATTAGTTCAATAAATTCTTGCCTTTCTTTGTCTGTCATATCACAAACTTAAAAAGCAAAGTGGGAGAGCAGAACAAAGGGGAAAACTTTTTATCCGATTACAGTCAAACGCTTAAAATTCATCAATAGGGCTTTTCGGAATTTGCGTGAAACGAACACAAGGTTCAACATGCGGAATGAAGCTGAGACTTCAAGTGAGCAGAAGCCCTGTAACGTCATTGGATATGCGGTATACAAAATGGAGGTACGCGCTACTACACCCTCCTGATCTCCGCGCCCAAATCCTTTAACCTTTTATCAATGTATTGATACCCTCTGTCAATCTGTTCAATATTTTGTATCACGCTTTTCCCTTCCGCGCTCAGCGCCGCAATCAGCAACGACACACCCGCACGAATATCAGGACTGCTCATGGTAATGCCGCGCAACGATTGCTGCCTGGCCAGGCCTATTACCGCCGCGCGGTGCGGATCGCAAAGAATGATCTGTGCGCCCATGTCGATCAGCTTGTCTACAAAGAACAACCTGCTCTCAAACATTTTTTGATGCACCAATACGCTGCCCTTGGCTTGCGTTGCCACCACCAATACAATGCTGAGCAAATCCGGTGTAAATCCCGGCCAGGGATGGTCGTAAATGGTCAGCACCGAACCATCGAGAAAGGTTTGGATCTCGTACACATCCTGTTCAGGAATAAAAATATCATCTCCGCGAAACTCGAGCTGTATGCCGAGCTGCCTGAACTTTTCAGGTATCACTCCCAAATGTTCGATTCCCGCATTTTGAATGGTGATATTGCTTTGCGTCATCGCCGCAAGACCGATAAATGATCCTACTTCGATCATATCGGGCAATAATCTGTGCTCGGTGCCTCCAAGATAAGTTACGCCATTTATCCTAAGCAGGTTACTGCCTATGCCTGAGATATCGGCGCCCATGCGTTGCAGCATCCTGCACAGTTGTTGTATATAAGGCTCGCAGGCCGCATTGTAAATGGTAGTGGTTCCCCTTGCCATTACGGCCGCCATTATAATATTGGCGGTACCCGTTACCGAGGGTTCATCCAGCAATAAATTAGCACCTTTAAGGTTTCCGGCCTCGATGTGAAAGAATCCGTCTTCGGGGTGATAAGTGAATTCAGCGCCGAGTTGCTGAAATCCGAGTATATGCGTGTCCAGTCTCCTGCGGCCGATCTTGTCGCCACCCGGTTTGGGAATAAAAGCTTTCCTGAAGCGTGAGAGCATGGGGCCTGCTATCATTACGGAGCCGCGCAACCGGCCGCTTTTTTTGCGAAACACTTCCTGGTGCAGCCGGGCAAGGTCGATGTCGTCGGCCTGGAATATGCAGGTATGCCTGTCGGGCCGCTCGATCTTCACGCCCATGTCGTGCAGCAGCTCGATCAGCAGGTTTACATCTAAAATGTCGGGTATGTTGGAGATAGTAACCTTTTCAGGCGTCAGCAATACGGCGCTGATAATTTGCAGCGCTTCGTTCTTGGCGCCTTGCGGAACGATGGTGCCAGAAAGTTTCCTGCCGCCGGTTACTTCAAAGGAATTCACGTGTGGGAATTAAGGTTCGCACCTACTTATATCGCTTCTTGTTGAACTTTCCGCCACCACTGTTGCGGTCATTCCTGCCACCGCCGCCACCGCCACCGCTCCTGCCATCGCGCTGCTGGAAGCGTTGGTTGCGCTTGTTGCGGTAATCGCCATAGCCTCCACGGTCACGGTCGCGGTCGCGACTGTCGCTGGTCCTGTGTTGCGCGGCGCGCACGTAAGGAGTGTTGGTAAACTCCAGTTGTCCTTTGGTAATGTTGGTCAATTCGCTCTGAATGGCGTCGTCATGCACGGTTTCCTTGTGCCAGTTGCTATAGGCAAGCTTCATATAATAGGCAATGGAATTGGCGAAGCCCTGGCGTTTGTCAGGATTCTCTTCGCTCAGCGCCTTATCGATCACCAGCTCCAGGTTTTTGCCCAGGTGCGAAAAACGCGGGTATCGCTTAGGATAGCCCAACGGCTCGGGCCTAGCTTTTAAGGTTTCGCGGGTGGGTATGGGATAGGGTGATTTTACGTCCAGCTTAAAATCGGATATAAAAAATAAGTGGTCCCATAGCTTATGCCTGAAGTCTTCCACGTTCTTGAGATGGGGGTTCAAAAAACCCATCAATTCAATCAAGGCCTGTGCGTTGCGCTGCCTGCGCTCCGCATCTTCTATGGTCAACAGGTATTCGATCATCTTTTGGATGTGCCTGCCGTATTCACGCATTGCAAGTTGATTGCGCGTGGTATTGTACTCCATCAAATCTGTATTCATTAAAACAAAAGTAAGGCATTTGGTCAATAACTCATTGGGTCATTAGGTCGTTTGGCCATTGAATCATTGGTCAATGGGCGAGGCAATTATCCATTAACAATCCGCTCACAATTTTACCCCATTGCCTGTTAAACAATGAGCAAGGGTACCTGTGTCTGAATGGGCCAAGTGATTTATTGACGGACCCGGCGACCCGTACCCACTGCCACAAACTAAAAAAGGCCCTGTATGAGGACGGCCTTTCTTAGATTTGACTGGTTGTTTAAAGGGACCTTTGGCTTTTCACAGGTTGCGATTATTGCAAAAGTATCTTTTGTACAGATTGTTCTTTGGTTCTTATATTGTTCACCCGCAGGTAATACAAGCCGGGGGCCTGCTGCTGCGGCAATACTACTTCTATCGATGTTTCATTGGACAAGGTGTGCACCTTGCGGTAAACGGCTTGTCCCACCGCATTCACGATCTCCACCCCAAAATCGCCGCTTTGCGGGCGTGCGAAGCTAACCGTTGTTTGCGTTTTTACTGGATTGGGCGAGATGATGAAGCTGCCCGGTTTGCCATCGAACCGCACCAAACGGATGGGTGAGTACTGCACCCCGCCGCCGGGCCTGGTGGCCTTGATGCGGAAGTACAATTTACCCTCGTCGCCATTAACCTGGTACTGGTGGTCGTAATGTATTACGCCCGATGTGCCGGTAGAACCATTCCGCTTTGCAATGACATCGAACGCATAACCATCCCTGCTAAGCTGGATATCATAGTTTGTATTCGCCGGTTCATTTTCATATACCCATTGCAAATCGATGGTCTTGTCTTTTTTGGTGGCGGTAAATC
The DNA here is from genome assembly GCA_035628135.1 of Chitinophagaceae bacterium. Taxonomy (GTDB): domain Bacteria; phylum Bacteroidota; class Bacteroidia; order Chitinophagales; family Chitinophagaceae; genus DASPKM01. The sequence goes on from DASPKM010000010.1 coordinate 1,089,357, forward strand.
CTTTAAGGCCCGAAGCCAGTACGGATGCGCTGCACCAGTAATATACCAGCCTGAACTCGCCCCAGGCATAAGTGGTTATGGTACTCTGGTAGTTGTTACTACCCTGCAGCAGCAGGGTACTACCGGTGTTATTGAAGTTGAGGGTAACGTTTCCCGTTCCCAGGTAAGGCGACACGTTGCTGATGGTCCTGGTCAGGCGCCTGTTCACAAACGGGGTGTCGGGTCCCCAATGGATGGAGTCGCCGGGCATGCCGTAGGGTTCTAGCGTGGCAGGTCCATAGTTGGTGTTGGTAGTGGCATTCGTAAACAATCCGCCTGGTCCGGAAACGCTGATGGACTGTGTGTACATGAACTGGTAGTCCCGCTGCATGGAGTCGCGGTTGCGTATGCCCAGGTTGGCCACGGCAGTAATGATTGCCTCGAGGCTAACGCAGTTCAATGTACCGGTGCCGGGATTGAATTTGGGAAAAGTTATGGCCGAACTAAAGTCCGACGTCGGGGGTAGTGTAAATCTGTGTACGGTAGAATCAGGTGTATCACCATTAGTGCAAGGGCACTGGGCACTTGCCTTTTCATTCGCCGCTAAACAACTACCCAGTATGAATAAAAGGGTGTACAGTTGTTTTTTCATAGTATCTGGATTTTCATTAGGAGAACGGATTACCTATCAAAATTAGTATGCAGGGTCAACGATAGCAAAGTGATTCTACCCGAAAATCGGGTACCGTAAATCCTGCAATTTTGAAGGCTTTGCTTCGTATATCCGTGGTAATAGCGGCAATGGTGCACCAAAATACCTTTATCCCTGCGTTATGTAACGTTAATCCTACGTTAACCTACATTCAAAATATAATGAAGGTTCGCTCATGTTCCCATTGTGGGACTGCCGTGTTTCTTTGCATTGCGTACTAATTAAGTTGTGCGTTATCGGTTTCCTGTTGCTTCCCTGCTATGCAATCCTGTTTCCCAAACCATTGAGTTACCCTCCTTTACCTTTGCCGGAATTATGCGCATTGTATTGATTTCAGATGCAGGCCCCGAAGCAACCGGCCTTCCGCAAACAACCACGCCTTCCGCGGTTGGCAGGATGCTGGAAAAAGCATTCCACGACCTGGTGGGGCTGCAGCCCGCGCATCAATGGATGGTCATGCCTTTACCCGCCAGCCCTCGTAAGTGGTCGTTGTTATCAAACAATAAAAAAAACGAAGAATTGACCGCGGTGTCGCCAGACCTGGTTGTATATACTTCAATAACAAACCTGCAGTCTATTAAAGGCATTCCTGCGGCACTAATCGTTAGCGGCAAGCCCGGTGTAAACAAAGCAGCATCGCTTCGAAAGAAACTGGCAGGAGTAAAAATGTTCATCACCTGGTCAGATATCCTTAAACATTCACTCATACAAAGCCTCGACATCCCGGAAAGCCGCGCAATCACTATTCCTTTATTTAATGAGCCCGCATGGTTGCAAGACCACGAACGGCAACAAGTGCGCGAACAATTCACTAACGGGAAAGAATATTTCCTATACGCCGGTCCCATAGCACGCAATAAAGAATGGGAAAAACTATTGCAAGCCTTTTCAATATTTAAGAAATGGCAGCAATCAGGTTTTCAAATGATGCTAACAGGAGATATTGAAACAGGGTATGAAGAAGATTTCATGCAACAACTGAGCGCATACAAATACCGGCAGGATGTTTTGCTAACAGGCAATGCTGCCCAGCCAGACAAAGATCGGCTGGCCGCCGCGGCCTTTGCAGTATTGTGCCGGTGTGCTGATCTTGAAGACAGGCAACACATCATCGATGCATTCCGGAATGGCATTCCCGTGATCACTGAAAAAAATGATCTGGCATTCGAACTGGCCAGCGATACGGCACTGTTTGTTGTTTGGGACGATGTTCCACAACTATCGCAGCATATGATCTCATTGTATAAAAATGAGCCGTTGTACGACGATCTCGCACAAAAAGGAAGGACCGCGTCCCTGCGCTTCAACAGGCAACAAATGCTGCTTGAGCTCAGCAATGCATTGCTCGCCGCTGCCCAATCATAATTCTATTAACTTTGCGCTTCGTCCCCCGAAGCTTTACCACCTTTGCGCTTCGGGCTGCGGCGGTCAAGAAGCGCAGCGGACCTTTCAATTATAAAAACGAATATGACTACATCTACCATACGCATCGACGTAACGCTCGACGACAACAGGATGCCCGAACAAATCACCTGGAACGCCTCCGATACCACCGCACCGGACGACCGCACTGCAAGGGCCCTGATGCTGTCTTTTTGGGACCCCGCCGACCGCGCGGCACTCCGCATAGACCTTTGGACCAAGGCCATGATGGTGGATGAAATGGCCGATTTCTTTTATCAAACCTTCATGACCATGGCCGATACTTACGACCGGGCTACAAAGCAAAAGGAATTGTCGGACGATATCCGCAACTTTGGAAAGGAGTTTTATAAAAAATTCCGCGACCTGCAGTTGAAAGAAGGAAAATTGTGACGCGGCGATATCCGACATCTCCAAAGCAGGCCTTTGGACCAACCGAAAAATTGAAGCGCTACAACATTAAAAAACTATTTATGGCCTTAGAAGAAAAAATAATGGCTCAGATGAAAGACGCCATGAAATCGAAAGATGAAAAAAGCCTGCGTGCATTGCGCGCCATTAAAGCGGCCATCCTGCTGGCAAAAACTTCCGAAGGCGCAGGCGGCGAACTGAAAGAAGAAGATGAAACAAAATTGCTGCAGAAGCTGGTGAAGCAACGCAAAGACTCGCTGGAAATATTCCAGCAGCAAAACCGTGCAGACCTTGCGCAGAAAGAACAGGAGGAAATTTTGGTAATAGAACAGTTTTTGCCGAAGCAACTAAGCGCCGATGAATTGAAAAGCATTATCGCATCCATCATTGCAGACACAGGCGCATCATCTCCCGCAGACATGGGCAGGGTAATGGGAGTGGCTACCAAACAACTGGCGGGCAAGGCCGAGGGAAAAACCATCAGCGCGGTAGTAAAAGAGCTATTGAGCAAGTCGCAATAGAGAGTAATCCATTCACAACCCATGATCATCGATTTCATATTTGCGGTGCTGCTGGTAATAGCAGTGTTCAAAGGCCTGCGACGTGGTTTTATAGTCGCGGTGTTTTCATTGGTTGCATTTATCGTGGGACTGGCAGCGGCCATGAAGCTGTCTACTTTTGCGGCGCAGCAACTGGCCGATAACACCAACATATCTTCCAGATGGCTGCCTTTTATTTCTTTTCTATTGGTGTTTTTGCTGGTGGTTTTTCTTGTGCGGCTGGTGGCCAGGATCATTGAAAAAACAGTGCAATTTGCCATGCTGGGGTGGCTTAACCGCTTGCTGGGCGTTGCCTTGTACATTGCGCTCTACACAACCATCCTAAGCATTTTGCTGTTTTATGCAATCCAGATGAACATTATCAAGCAGGATACAGTGCTTGCCTCGCGGACCTATAATTTCATTGAGCCATGGGGCCCGTACGCCATCAACGGGTTAGGCGCGGTGGTACCCTGGTTCCGGGATATGTTCGAACAATTGAAGCAGTTTTTCGGCGCTTTACCCCCCGAACAATAGTGCGTGCGTTTTCTTGCAGGCACGAATTTTTCAATATATAAATTAAACATTTAGCAGGCCTAAACTAAGCTTTGCTTATTCTGATATTTGCCCGAAATAAATTATTTTAGCGAATATTTGAAGTACATAAACAGACATCAGGCTGATGAAGTACGAAATCAAACAACAGGATAAGTTCAGATTCATAGAAGTAGGCGAGGGCGAACCGCTGGTGTTGTTGCATGGCTTGTTCGGGGCGTTGAGCAATTTCGAGGCATTGATAGAATATTTCAGGCATCATAACAAAGTTGTGGTACCCATGCTGCCGTTGTTTGACCTGGACCTCCTGCATACCAGCGTAGGTGGGTTGCATAAGTTCGTACACCGCTTCATGGAAGCCCGCGATTATAAGGACGCCCACATTCTTGGTAATTCTTTGGGCGGCCATGTGGCCCTGTTATATGTGCTGAAACACCCGGAACGCGTAAAATCATTGATCCTTACAGGCAGCTCGGGCTTATTTGAGAATGGCATGGGAGATACCTATCCCAAAAGGGGAGACTACGACTACATCAAGAAAAAAACCGAACTGACTTTTTACGACCCCAAAACCGCCACCAAAGAGCTGGTGGACGAAGTGTACGAAATCGTTAATAACCGCCTCCGCGTCATTAAGATAATAGCCCTTGCCAAGAGCGCAATCCGAAATAATCTTGGTGAAGAACTCAATCAAATCAAGCAACCGACGTTATTAATATGGGGGAACAACGATACCATCACTCCTCCGTTCGTAGGTCGCGAATTTAACCGGCTCATTCCGAACAGCGAGTTGCATTTTATAGATAAATGCGGTCACGCGCCTATGATGGAAGTGCCGGGTGAGTTCAACCAGATCCTTCATAAATTTTTGACAAAATTAAAAAAGCCGGCAGCGGTTGCCTGACATTTGCCGTCTTATTAATAATAAAAACCCTGAATCCGTGTTAAACAAAGACGTGATATCAGTCGCCATACCCACCTTGCACCTGGATGATACCGCAGCACAGGCACTGCAGCTCATGGCCGAATTCCATGTGGCACACCTGCCCGTGGTAATGGACAATAAACTCGCAGGTATAGTGTATGAAGACGACCTGATGGATGTTGCAGACGACAATACTACACTCAACGATCTTCAAGGCATATTTTCAAAACTGGTGGTAAAAGCCGACAACCATTTCCTGGAAGCAGTACAGCTGGTGAACGAATACGGGCTTACCGTTATTCCCGTAACTGAAGGCGAACAGGAATTCATCGGCGTGATATCGCAAGCCGACCTCTTCAAGCAGCTGGCTAAACAAACCGGCGCCAACGAGCCCGGCGGTGTGATAGTGCTGGAACTGGAAAAAAGAGGCTACTCATTCTCGGAGATCGGCAAACTGGTAGAAACCAACGACGCCCAGATAATCCAATTAAATTCTTACTACGACAACATTACTGAAACCTTCCTGGTTACACTTAAAGTAAATAAGTTCGAAATTTCAGATATTGTGGCCACGTTTCAGCGTTACGATTACACGGTGAAGTATTATTTCGGCGAAGAGCTCTACGAAAACGAGCTTAGAAATAACTACGACCACCTGATGAATTACCTGAATATGTAACTTTTGGAAATTCTAAAACGTTCCAACAGGTCTTAACAAAAGTCCCCAGCAGTTCATTTTATGCGGAAACGGTGGAAATACGAGGTTTTGATGGTAGTTTTTTGTTTGGGTTGCGGCCGGCTGTTTGCGCAGGAAACACCTATTACACCAGGCAACGGCCAAGGCGCCCCCACCAATCTCAATACCACCACCCCGCTCGATTCAGCCCGCCCCTTCATTGTCAGGAACATCATCATCTCCGGCAACCGCAAAACCAAGCCTTACATCATCGAAAGGGAATTGCTCTTCAAACGCGGCGATTCCGTAAACCTCGCCGACCTGGTAAGCCGCTTCGAACGGTCGAAGGAATTGCTGATGAATACCGCGCTTTTCCACGAAGCCATCGTATCACTAAAGGAATTCAATGGGCATCATGTAGACATTGCCATCGATGTAAAAGAACGCTGGTACCTGTTTCCCATTCCTTACGTAAAGCCGGTTGACCGCAACCTGTCAGAATGGGCCAAGCAAGGGTATGGGTTCGACAGGCTTAACTATGGCCTGAAGCTGAACTACAACAATTTCACAGGCCGCAACGACAAGCTGAAAGCCTGGCTGATAACAGGATACAGCAAGCAAATACAACTTCAATACGAGCTGCCTTATGTAGACAAGGCCCTGAAAAACGGTATCCGCGTTGGCTTTACCTACCGTACCAATAAAGAAGTGAATTACGGAACCGACAATAACGAGCAACAATTTCACCGCGATTCAAGCGGCAATACGGTATTAAGCAAACAATGGAGCGCTTTTGTTTCTTTTACCCACCGCCCGGCCATTAGAACGCGCAACACGATCAGCCTCGCTTACATAGGACAGGAAGTGGATACTTCCATTACTAACCGCAATCCAAAATATTTCTCTAACGGCCGCACGCGCTTGTCGTTCCCGGAGATCACGTATAAAGTAGAATACAGCGACCTGGATTACAATCCCTATCCGCAAAAGGGTGTTTCGGGCGAAGTAAGCATACTCAAGCGTGGCTTCAACAAAAGCTTCAATCTCTGGCAACTCAGCGCCAGGGGCGGCAAGCATGGGTTCCTGGCCCCTAAGCTCTCCTACAGCCTGCAGGCTTCGGGCACGTTAAGGCTTCCGTTCGACCAGCCCTTCATTAACCAGCAATTGTTCGGGTATGGCGATTTTTACCTGCGCGGCCTTGAAAAATACGTAATGGACGGCGTAGCGGCCATATTGTTCAAAAACACCTTGCGCCGGCAGATATTGCAGTTCTATATACCTACGCCCTTTACTTCGCACGACAGGATACCCTTTACGATATTCCTGAAAACCTATGCCGATGCGGGCTATGCCTACAATAAACTGCAGTCCGGCAATACCCTCACCAACCGTATGCTGTATACCGGGGGATTCGGGATAGACCTGCTTACCTTCTACGACCTCTCTTTTAAAATCGAATACAGCTTCAACCAGCGCGGGCAGAGCGGCCTGTTTTTCCACTTTAAGAACGATTTTTAATTCAATGCTTACCTTTAATTCGTGTATGGAATAAGGTCAGTGTATATGGTGACGGACTCTTACTCTTAACCTTTGTATAATGAAAGTTGCGATTTACAGCAGGGCGGTAGACTACGACAGGCCGGTAGAAATTCAGCGTTTGTTCGATGAGCTGACCCGGCATAATATAGAGCCGGTGGTATTTCAACCCTTTCATGAACAAATCGGCAATGGCCTGGTATTGCCGCAAACACCCGCGCTTTTTAAAGAGTCCGATGATCTGGACGATTCGATAGATTTCGTGATAAGCCTCGGCGGTGATGGTACGCTGCTGGACACGGTTACCCTTGTCCGTAATAAGAACATACCCATCGTGGGCATTAATTTCGGCAGGTTAGGCTTTTTGGCCAGCATCGGTAAAGAGGAACTGACTACCGCGGTTGCTTCACTAAAGCACCGGACGTTTATCGTAGACAAGCGATCGCTCATTCACCTCGATTCCAGCGAACCCCTGTTCAGCGACTGTCCCTATGGCCTGAATGAATTCGCCATTCATAAAACCGATACCTCGCCCATGATCAAGATCCATACTTATCTCAACGGCGAGTTCCTGAATACTTATTGGGCCGACGGACTGATCGTGGCCACGCCCACCGGTTCAACCGGGTATTCGTTGAGCTGCAATGGTCCCGTGGTGTTCCCGGATTCTGCAAGCTTTGTAATTACCCCCGTAGCGCCGCACAACCTGAATGTGCGCAGCATTGTGGTGCCGGACAATAATATCATTTCATTTGAGGTGGAAGGCCGGACCGATCATTTTTTATGTACTATGGACAGCCGCAAGCAAGTAGCGGGCAAACAGGTGCAATTGGCAGTAAGGCGGGAGAAATTCACCATTAGCCTGGTGCGGCTGAATGAAAATAATTTCCTGCAAACTCTTCGGAACAAGCTTTCGTGGGGTCTTGACCGGAGGAATTAGTGTTTACAGGCCAGAGTTACCCGATAACCAAAACATTTTTCCAACCGCGCATTTGATTTAAAATACCGATTTGGGTTTCCGGATAATCCGGAAGATCGTCCAGGCGCCCAACCGAAATTTGGGAACCCGGTGTCGATATTTTCCGGATCGACAATCGTTAAATTGTTTTAAGAAAGCCTTGGCTTGCAGATTCAAATAATTTCGGCTAAATTTCGTTCCCTAAGAATTCCAAACTTTATATCTTGCAGTTTATGAAGAGGTTCCTATCCCTTGCTTTGGCGAGCTTACTGCTTTTGCTTACCACCAGTGCTGAGGCCCAGTACGAGAGTATTGTTCAACAAGGAGAGTTCGGATTTTCGGCCGGCGCTGCCCATTACTTCGGCGACCTTAACACCGATGCCCGGCTCAATCGTCCCAAACTCGCTTTGGGCGCGTTTTTCCGCAAACAATTCGGCAATTACATCGCGCTTCGCGTGGGCGCACATTATGCGCAACTGGGATATTCAGACATTTACAACAAGGATAATGATTACCAGCGCCGCAGGAACCTGAGCTTCAATACCAATGTCTGGGAACTGGCGCTGCAGGGCGACTTTAATTTCTATAAGTTCGTTCCCGGTGATCCCAATTACCGGTTTACCCCCTATATCACGCTCGGCGTGGGCATATTCAGCTATGACCCTTATGCCTACCTGCAGGGACAAAAAGTATTTTTGCGCCCCCTGGGCACCGAAGGACAGGGTTCAAGCCTGTACCCCGACCGCAAGCCTTACAGCACCATGGCATTTTGCCTTCCGCTTGGAGTAGGCATAAAATATAACTGGAACGACCGGATGAATATCGGTTTCGAGATAACCCACCGGTTTACCAACACCGATTATCTTGACGACGCCAGCGACACCTTTGCACCCGATGCATTTCCCCAAACCCTGCCCGATGGCAGCCCTACCACCTGGTTCCTGCTCCAGGACCGTTCGTATGAGACCGGCCCGGTCATCGGCACCAAGGGAAGGCAGCGCGGGTATCCCAAACAAAAGGACCAGTACGTAACCGCCGAGATCACGGTTTCGTTCAACCTCACATCTTACAAGTGCCCCTCAGCCAATTAAGTCGCTCGTCAATAATCCAGTCAACCATGTCAGCGGGTCAATGAATCATTGGCCATGGTGTACGCTTGTGCGTACCCGGATGATCCAGGTAACAGCTATTCTCTATGGATCCGTCAATGGCCGTTCGGTCCTATGACTTAAGGAGCTAATGACTCAATGACTACTAAAATCCCCACATTAATCATACCTTCGTGCCCCTAAAATCGAAGGAAGCATGCAATCGCTCAAGGAGCTGGTAGACCTGAAGCGCCTCCCCCGCCATGTTGCCATTATCATGGACGGCAATGGCCGCTGGGCAAAAGAGCAGGGGCAGGACCGGTTGTACGGCCATTTCCACGGCGTTGAAAGCGTACGCAGCATTGTGGAAGGCAGCGCCGAGCTGGGCATTGAATACCTGACCCTTTATGCATTTTCAACCGAAAACTGGGAACGCCCGGAATACGAGGTTGTGGGCCTGATGGAATTGCTGGTAAACACCATCCAGAAAGAACTGGAAGACCTGCATAAGAATAACATCCGCCTGCACGTGATCGGCGACCTGAACATGCTGCCCGATTACACCCGCAAGGAACTGAACGTGGCGTTGTCGCGCACCGCACATAACACTGGTCTTAACCTCATTATAGCTTTAAGCTATAGTGGCCGCTGGGAACTATTGAACGCGGTAAAGAACATTGCGCACGATGTGAAGATGGACAAGATAAACGTGGAAGACATTGACCAGCATACCCTGCAGAAATATTTATGCACCAGCGATTTTCCCGATCCTGAGTTGATGATACGCACCAGCGGCGAGTACCGCATCAGTAATTTTTTGCTGTACCAGCTTGCGTATGCGGAACTGTATTTTACAAATGTGCGCTGGCCCGATTTCAGAAAAGAAAACCTGTACGAAGCATTGGTGGACTTTCAGAACAGGGAACGGCGGTTCGGCAAAACCGGCGACCAGCTCGGCAAAGATTCGCTCGTGAATAGTCATTAACAAAACCATCATGTTTTGCAAACCTTATCCAGCTTCAATTTCATCACATGTTGTGGCGCAGTTAACAAGCTTAGTTTTAACAAACACTTTTAACTAATCCCGTTAATTTGCCCATCCAAAATCAGCCTAAACCAGACTGAATGCAATCCAGAATTACTCTCTTTACCAGTTTAGCGGTAGTATGTTTGTTGTGCGCGTTGAATTCGTATGCCCAGGTTACAAGAGATACCACTCCCGTAGCTATCGATCCGGTACTCGAAAGAATCGTTACTCAAACCACTCCCCAGGAATACACCATTGCAGGTATCAAGATCAGCGGAACAAAATACCTTGATGAGCAATTGCTCATTTCCATATCGGCCCTTGCGGTAGGCCAGAAGGTGATGATACCTGGCGGCGATAATTTCAGCAAGGCCATCTCGAACCTCTGGAAGCAAAATCTTTTTTCAAACGTACGCATTTACATCACCAGGGTTCAAGACTCCAACATCTGGCTCGAGATTAACGTGCAGGAACGTCCCAGGTTATCCAACTTCCAATTCAAAGGCGTAAGAAAATCCGAGGCCGAAGAACTTACCGGTAAAACAGGCCTGGTAAAAGGCAGGGTTATTACCGAAAACGTGCGGCGCAATGCGGTAGAAGCCATTCAGAAATTTTACGTCGATAAAGGATTTAAAGGCGTAGACGTCCGCATCATCGAACAAACAGACCCCGCACTGGCCAATTCACAGATCCTGATCTTTGAAATTGAAAAAGGCAAAAAGGTCCGCATCAACGAAATCAATTTCTACGGTAACGAAGCCATCAGCGACTCACGCCTGAAAAAGCGGCTGAAGGGCACCAAGGAAATGACCAAGATTACATTTTATCCCACAGCCGATACCAGCACATTCGGCGTAAATAAAAGGATGACGTTTAAGGAATACATCAAATCCGGCGGCTTCCTTTCCATCACCGGCACCAAAGAATTTTTAGATCCTTATTTCCGTTTTAAACTGTTCAGCTCAGCGAAGTTCAACTCGCAAAAATTCCAGGAGGACCTGGACAACGTGCTCGAATATTACAACTCGCAGGGATACCGCGATGCGGTGATAGTGGATACGCAACAACGTTATACCGCCAACGGCAACCTGAACGTCGACATCAAGGTTAATGAAGGAAGAAAATATTATTTCGGCAACATCACCTGGAAGGGTAACACGAAATACTCCGATTCCGTGCTCACCTTCCTGCTCGGCATCAATAAAGGCGATGTGTACAATATCGAAACACTGAACAAAAAACTGGGTAAGCAGCTTTCGCCCGAAGGCGGCGACATCAGCGGGCTGTACATGGATGACGGTTATCTCTTCTTCCGCGTAGACCCGGTAGAAACAGCGGTGTACAACGATACCATCGATTTTGAAATAAGAATGATCGAAGGCCCGCAGGCCACCATCAAGAACGTAAACATTTCCGGCAACGATAAAACAAAAGAATACGTTATCCGTCGCGAGCTGCGCACCGTTCCCGGTGATAAGTTCAGCCGCGCTGCCCTCATCCGTTCGCAAAGGGAAATAGCCAACCTGGGATATTTCAACCAGGAAAAGATAGGCATCAATCCTGTACCTAACCAGGAAGACGGCACGGTGGACATCAACTATTCCGTTGAAGAAAAATCATCCGACCAGCTGGAACTTTCTGCCGGCTGGGGTGGCGGTATCGGGCTAACCGGTACACTGGGCGTTTCGTTCAATAACTTCTCGGTAAAAAATATTTTCAAGAAGGAATCATGGTCGCCATTACCTACGGGCGACGGGCAAAAGCTGAGCCTTCGCATTCAATCGAACGGTAAGGCATATCAATCGTACAACTTCTCGTTTACCGAACCATGGCTCGGAGGCAAGAAAAGAAATTCATTTACCGTCAGCCTGTACAAGAGCTTGTTCCGCACCGGTGGTTACGATGGCAATGGCCGTTACTTCTTCAGCGACAGCCAATCGCTCAAAACATTCGGTGTGTCTGTAGCACTGGGTAAGCAATTGCGGTGGCCGGACGACTACTTCACGCTTTCGTATGCGTTGAACTATACGCAGTATAAACTGCAGGACTACCCGCAAAACTTTTTCGGTTTCAGAACAGGTGTGTCGAACAACCTGAGCGCGAAGCTTTCGTTGAACCGCTATTCGCTGGACCAGCCGATTTTCCCGCGCATGGGATCGAGCTTCCTGCTCAGCGGCCAGTTTACGCCACCTTATTCTTTATTCAATAAGAGCATAACGAGGGACGACAGCTATAAGCTGCCGGAGTTCCATAAGTGGCGGTTTACAGGCGAATGGTACATCCCTATCGGGAGGGCCATGGGCGCCGACAAGAGCAGGCAGTTTGTGCTGAAGGCAGCGGTTAAGTACGGCTTCATGGGCAGGTACAACAGCAAGCTGGATTACTCTCCGTTCGAGCGCTTCCAGGTGGGCGACGCGGGACTGACCAACAACTTCGGGTTGTTGGGCTACGACATCATTGCGCACCGAGGTTATCCTGTGTATGAAAATTCCGATCCCAAGGTGAACCCCGATCAGCAGAATGCCAACCAGTTCTTTACCATATTCAATAAATATACCCTGGAGTTACGTTATCCTTTCAGCACCAATCCCAGCAGCACCATTTATGGATTGACCTTCTTTGAGGCAGCCAATGGATGGTATAATTATAAAGATTACAATCCATTCAGGTTGCGCAGGAGCGCGGGCGTGGGTATGCGCTTTTTCCTGCCAATGTTCGGCTTGCTAGGATTCGATTATGGCATTGGCTTCGACAGGTTAAAACCCAATGGCAGGCTTCGCGACGCATCGAGGTTTACTTTCATGATCGGCTTCGAGCCTGAATAACACATTATAATTAATCATCACCTGAAATTTATCGTTATGAAAAAAATATTCTTCTTCCTGCTTGTCCTGTTAGGAAGCATGTACGCAGTAAACGCACAGCGTTATGCAATTGTAGACAGCAAGTATATTCTTGAAAAACTGCAGGATTACCGGGATGCCCAAAAGAAGCTCGACGACTTCAGCGTACAGTGGCAGAAAGAGATCGACCAAAAGCAGGCCAGCCTGGACCGCATGTATAAGGAGTATGAGGCTGAGCAGGTAATGCTTAGCGAAGAGTTGAAAAAAAAGCGGGAAGACCAACTCTATAATTTGGAAAAAGAAGTAAGGGACCTGCAAAGGAAACGCTTTGGCTTTGAGGGCGACCTGTTTAAGAAGCGCCAGGAGCTGATTAAGCCCGTGCAGGACAAGGTGTACAACGCCATTCAAAAGATAGCCGTTCAGCGTTCCTATGACTTTATTTTGGATAAAAGTGAAGGAATAACCGTTATCTTTGCCGACCCAAAACTGGACAAGAGTGAAGATGTGCTAAGGGAATTAGGTGTTAAATAATAGCCAAAGGAATTTTCCTGCACAACGTAAACTTTTGCATAAGCAACTATACTAAACAGCAAATCAAATTACATGAAAAAGTTGGTTACACTTTTGTTTGTGGCCGCGGGTTTCTTAGCAACTGCTCAGGTTAAAGCCCAAGCCCCCAAGATCGGCTACATCAGCGTTCAGGAACTGGTAATTGCCATGCCTGAATTCAAGAAGGCAGATACTGCCCTTGCCGATTACCAGAACGCATTGAACGAACAATATGCTGACATGGTCAGGGACTTCAACCGTCAGGACAGCTTGCTTTCAGGACCAGATACCCTTAAGTACACCAAGGCTCAATTGGAAGTAAGGCGCAGGGAACTCGGACAATTGTACCTGAAGCTGCAGGGCTGGAACCAACAGGCCCAGCAATTGTATAACAGTAAGGAGCAGGAGCAACTGCAACCCGTATACGATAAAGCAAGAAAAGCCATCCAGGACGTTGCCAAAGAAAATGGCTTCACATACGTTTTCAGCAAAGAGCAATTGATTGTATCACCGCCGGGCGATGATATGATGGCGCTGGTAAAACGAAAACTAGGAATAAGATAGTTTTCCCGATAAATCATTGATAGGCCAATCAGATAGCTGATTGGCCTATTTATTTAATAGCCGCAGTCCTACATTTGCTTATGCCTTCACCTAGCCCTATTGGTGTTTTTGATTCCGGTTACGGCGGGCTCACCGTATTGAAAGAGATAGTCAGGAAGCTGCCGGACTACGATTACATTTATTTAGGCGATAATGCCCGCACGCCTTATGGCACCCGTTCGTTTGAAACGGTTTACCAGTACACACTGGAATGCGTTAAGCATTTTTTTTCGATGGGTTGCAGGCTGGTGGTGCTGGCGTGCAATACGGCCAGTGCAAAAGCGCTGCGCACCATTCAACAGAACGACCTGCCGGGCATCGACCCTTCGCTAAGGGTGTTGGGCGTTATAAGGCCAACCACAGAAATGATCGGTAAGGTGTCGCGTACGGGGCACGTAGGTATTTTAGGCACAAAGGGAACCGTGACCTCCTGTTCCTATCCCATAGAAATAGAAAAATTTTTTCCTGACATAAAGGTGTACCAGCAAGCCTGCCCTTTGTGGGTGCCCCTGGTTGAGAATTATGAATACGATGGGCCGGGGGCCGATTATTTCATTCGAAAGGATATCGATGAATTGCTGTCGCAATCGCCCCGAATAGATACCATTTTACTGGCCTGCACCCATTATCCTTTGTTGATGAAAAAGATCCGGCAGTTTACGCCGGCGCATATTACCCTGCTTTCGCAGGGGGAGCTGGTGGCCGATAGCATGGCCGATTACCTGCGGCGGCATCCGGAGATAGAGCAATTTTGCAGCAAGGGCGGTAAAAGGGTGTTTTATACTACCGACTCGGTGGAGGATTTTAACCAGCATGCAAGCTTGTTTTTCGGGGAGGAGATAAAGGCTAACTACCTGCATTTGTAGCTAATAATCAATAATTATTAATCAATAATTATTGATTATGAAGCAATGCCTGATTAAATGCAGTTGTTCGTATGGGATTCTGCTCATTGCCTTTGGCCGTTAGGCCGATTTCCCCTAATTTTGCCGTCCTTTCACAAGCAGCGGGAATGGTATCCTGCTGTTGAGTTGAAACCTGGGCCGCTTCTCCTCCGAAGGCTTTTCGGGCCGGTCCCCATATCAAAGTCCGCATTAGCGGATAAACGTGAAAAAAAGATATTGAATCATGAAACGTACATTTCAACCGCACCGCCGCCGCCGTAAATCCGTACATGGGTTCAGGAAGCGCATGCAAACAGCCAATGGCCGCAAAGTATTGGCTTCGCGCCGCCGCAAAGGCCGCAAGAAGCTGACAATTTCCGATGAAAGGAAATTGAAATAAACTGTAACAACGCCCGGCGGGCGTTTGCTTAAAACGATGTATAACCAACAGCCTTGCAAGGTGGCAGCACCGTGCAAGGCTGTTTCATTTGTTATCTTGCAACAAAACAGGGCTATCAGGCAAGGGTTCACGCTGGCAAAGCATGAGCGGCTCAAGAGCCGCAAGCTGCTGGAGCAATTGTTCCGGCAGGCGCCCACGTTTTTTGTGTATCCTTATAAAGTATATTACCAGCAAGATGCCGGTGCACAAGCCGAACCCCTGCAGGCTGCATTCGGCGTATCGGCGCGCACGTTTAAAAAAGCGGCAGACCGAAATAGAATAAAAAGATTGACGCGTGAAGTGTATCGCTTGCAAAAAAATCCATTGCAGCAGAAACTAGCATCAACAGGAAAAAAACTGGCCGTGTTTTTTCTGTATACAGGTAAAGAGGTCCCCGAGTTCGATATTGTAAAAGAAAAAATGCAGGCGATTCTGGCACAACTGGAAAATAAGTTGCCGGCACAGCGCGAACAGATTGATAAGTGATCGACGGCGCTTACAGAAAAGCGGAACGTATTAAACGGTTGCTAAACGATTAATGAAAAAACTCCTGCAGATATTATCACTTCCCTTCATTGCATTGATCAAATTGTATCAATGGCTCATCTCACCTATATTCGGGCCTAAGTGCAGGTTTACACCCAGTTGTTCGCATTATGCGGTGGAAGCTTTAAAAAAGCATGGCGTGTTCAAAGGCACATGGCTTGCCATTAAGCGAATAGCACGATGCCATCCATGGGGAGGACATGGATACGATCCGGTGCCGTGAATGGCGTTCATCTTCCAAACCTCTTCAACATATCATCCAGCACTTCGCGCTTTTGCTTGTTGGTAAAAAATTTATAGATCTCGATGGGCTTGCCGGATTCATCCACATCCACTTTATAAGGAATGCCTTTGTACGGGCCGATGACGCGAACGCCTGCGTCGGCGCTGATCTTTTTTATATTGCCGGGAAGGATGAAATACGTTTTTTTATCGTCGCTTGTATTTTTGCCTTCGATCATTTGGCGCGTGCTGTCGATCATACGCTCCAGTTCTTCGGCGCTGATGGAGCTGGCGCGGCCAGAGTCGCTGTATTTTACCAAACCGCCTACAATGGTATCTACTTTCAGGTTCAGGATATACATCCCGTCTTCGGTAAGGTCATAATTTTTCTTGCTGCTGCCGTTATCCACTTCCAGCGTTACTTTTTCCGTGGTAAATTCCAGCGTTTCTTCTGTATGCCTGTTGCTGGGCTCCTGCCTGATCTTTTGTTTGCTTTCGTCGAGGGTTAATTCACCGTTGGACAGGATGACCACTTTTTTTGCAGGCCCACCATCATCGGATGAGCAGGAGGCTATAACGATAACGGCTAAACAGGCGAGCGCAAGTGAGGACAGCGTTTTGATCATAGATTATTTTTTAAAAAAATATCCCGGTAAGGTTACCGGGATCGCAAGTAATGAAATTTTTCTGAAAATTATCGCGACGCTTTGTCGAAGTGTTCCTGCACCTTGCTCCAGTTTACCACGTTCCAGAATGCATTCAGGTAATCGGCGCGTTTGTTCTGGTACTTCAGGTAATAGGCGTGCTCCCACACATCAACCCCCAGAATGGGCGTTCCCTTTACTTCGGCCACGTCCATCAAAGGATTATCCTGGTTGGGCGTGGAAGAAATTTCCAGCTTGCCGTCTTTTACCAACAGCCAGGCCCATCCGGAGCCGAAGCGGGTCATGCCGGCATTGTTGAACTTTTCCTTGAATGCATCGAACGAGCCGAAGGCGCTGTTGATGGCGTCCGCCAGTGAACCGCCGGGTTGGCCGCCAGCGTTGGGACCAAGTATTTCCCAGAAAAAACTGTGGTTCCAATGGCCGCCGCCGTTGTTGCGTACAGCGGGACTGATGGAGCCTGCGCTTTTTACCAATTCTTCCAGTGATTTGTTCTCGTTGGGCGAGCCTGCGATTGCCTTGTTAAGGTTATCAACATAGGCTTGATGATGCTTGCCGTGGTGTATTTGCATGGTCTGGGCATCGATATGGGGTTCGAGGGCGTCGTGTGGGTAAGGTAGTGTCGGTAGTGTGAATGCCATAGCTAAGAATTTAATAATGAAAGATCTTCTAAAGGATGACAAATGTAAGAAGGGTTATTTTAAAATGCTTTGACCCGGCCAATTGTTCCGTTATTCGGAAAGGGAAGTGACCTTTGCTGGTTTCTGCGGTTTTTATTTTGTGCAAAAAAATCGCCTGTTCCTGATTAAGTATTTAAAAATAATGAGTTAACATTGCTGTGACGTGTTTAAACGGTCTCGCTGATTTGTGCGTTAATTGCAGCTTTTTGCTTATTTACTTGCTCTTATATACTTCAATCCGCTACCCATGAGCGAAGTAATCTGCCATGGAAACGATAAAATCTACCATACTAAATTTAAAATTGGGACTGCTTATGAAAAGATCACTACTTCTCGCATGGCTGTTCATGCTGGTGATGCCTGTAATGGTATTGGCGCAGCAGCGGCAGGTAACCGGCCAGGTTACTACCGAAAACGGCCAACCGGTTGCAGCGGCTTCCGTATTAATTAAAGGAACCACCACCGGTGCAACGGCCGATGACCAGGGCCGGTTTAGCATTACTGTTCCATCGTCCAACGCGGTGCTTGTCATTTCTGCTGCAGGATTCAGGCCGCAGGAAGTACGCATTGGCAGAAGCGACAATTATTCCGTTAGCTTAAAAAGCGGCGACGATCTTTCGGAAGTGATCGTTACCGCGTTTGGCATCCGAAAAGAAAAGAAAGCGCTTGGCTATTCAGCGCAGGATATTAAAGCCGACGATATCGCTGCATCGCGCCAGCCTAATCTTATCAATGCGATGCAGGGAAGAATGGCAGGTGTGCAAATCAACAGCACGGGCGGCGCACCAGGTCAGGGCGCAAGGATCATCATCAGGGGTATTAAATCTTTGGACCCTAACAGGAACAATCAACCGCTGTTCGTTATCGATGGTATCGTAATGGACAACAGTACCGATGTGCGTGGTGCGACGGCAACAGATGCTCAGGCTGCGCTTAGAGGTATGTCGAATAGAGCCGCTGACATCAATCCCGATGACATAGAGACAATTTCCGTTCTAAAAGGTGGGGCTGCCACCGCCTTGTATGGTCAGGCAGGCTCGAATGGTGTAGTGGTAATCACTACCAAATCGGCCAAGGCTGGCAAGATGAGAGTAAACCTCACCACTTCTTACGGAATTGATGAAGTAAACAAATTCCCGGAAGTGCAGTTCGCGTTTACACAAGGATATGTTTACAATCCACCGAACAAAGCAATTTACAAACCTGACGATTTCTTTCCCACATGGGGTTCTACGGTGGCAGAAGCAAGGGCAATCGACCCCACGCATCCTGCTGAAATATTCCATCACTATAAACAGGGTTTTCAGCAAGGCAACCAGTTCCGTACAAGTATTAATATCAGCGGTGGAAATGAATCAGCATTGCTAAGTGCTTCTTTAAGCCATTTCAAGCAAAAGGGCGTCATTCCTTTTTCTGACTACAAGAATGTGGCCGCACACCTGAAAGGCCAGTTCAAGTTGAGCGAAAAATTAAGAGTTACTTCTTCACTACATTTCACCAACTCCGGTGGTTACCGTGTAAATGCGGACAGGTATAATGAAAGCCTTACCTACTGGAGCCCGCGGTGGAGCGTAATGGATTATATTAAGCCCGATGGCACCATGAATACCCACCTGCCGACCTACACCAACAATAATCCTGTATATGGCGTGGCCATGGCGCGTTTTCGCGACGATGTGTACCGCTTCATCGGAAGCATCGGGTTTACTTACTCACCACTGAGCTGGCTAAGTTTTGACTACAGAGGCGGAATAGATTATTACAATGATTTTCGCAGGCACGCTGCCCCTGGGCCAAAGAACATTGTAGGCGAAGTGCGTCACGGAGACCTGGGATTGGGTTTTGTGAATGAATACAGGATAGGAAGCCGCCTGCTGAACTCGAATATTATTGCAACATTCAACAACGATTGGACAAGCAAACTGAATACGGTGCTCCGCGTTGGCAATGACATTCGCGACCGCAAGTTCGACCAATTAAATGCTACTGGTTCGGAATTGGATATTCCAGATCTGCTGACATTAAACAATACAAAAGTCCGTAACAACAGCCAGTACCAGGAAAAATACAGGATCGTAAGCGTGTTTGGTGATCTTACTATCGGATGGGACAATTTCCTTTTCCTGAACGTTACTGGCAGGAACGACTGGTCATCTGCGCTGGCAGTTGGCAACAATTCATTCTTCTACCCATCTGCGAGCCTTTCATATGTATTTTCCGATCACCTGCCAATGCCAAACTGGTTAAGTTTCGGTAAGGTCCGTGCATCGTTGGCTGAAATAGGCAAGGATACCGATCCATACCGCATCAGCACCTATTACAATTCCAGCACCATCACCTCCACAGGACAAGTGATCTGGACCAGGGAGGATGCCAAGGGTGATGCAAGCCTTAAGCCGGAACGTACTACCACGATTGAATTTGGAACCGAGCTTCGCTTTCTGCAAAACAGGATCGGGCTGGATTTTACCTGGTATAAATTGAATAGCCGCGACCAGATCATTCCGCTGTTCGTGTCTCCTACCACTGGCTTCACACAAGTGATCATCAATGCGGGCGAGTTGGAGAACAAGGGTATTGAGATTGTGCTGAACGGTACTCCTGTAAGGAAAAAGGATTTCTCATGGGATGTGTCCGTTAACTTCTCAAGGAATCGGAACAGGGTTGTAAAGCTCCGCGAGGGACTAACAGAAATCACCGTGGGTTCGCATTTTGGATATGTTGGTGCAACAGCTACCATGAAATATGTTCCCGGCTATGCTGTAGGGAATATTTATGGAACATCGTACCAACGTTATTATGGGGCCGGCGTAACAGACGACAAGGTTACCCTGCGCCGCGACCTGCCGATTGTAATCGCATCAACCGGCACCAACCGCGGCTTCCCGGTGAGAGACCTTACACAGCGCATCCTTGGCAATTCGCAACCCGATTGGATCGGTGGTATCAGCAACACATTTACCTATAAGAACATTTCGCTTTCCTTCCTGTTCGATACGCACCAGGGTCATGACCGCTATAACCAGCTGGGCAATTTCATGAGCGCGTTCGGCATTGCCAAATACACCGAAGACAGGAACACCAGCAAAACGTTCGCAGGCGTACTGGCAGATGGAACAGAAAATAAACAATTGGTGTATATGGGCCTGGGACTCGGACCTGATGGACGTGATTATGGGCAAGGTTTTTATCGTAACGTACATCGTGGCGTAACCGAAAACTTTGTTGAAGATGCATCGTGGGTAAGATTGCGCACACTGAGCCTGGGTTATGAAATTCCCACGAAGGCATTTACCAGGACATTCATCAAGGGAGCAACGATCAGCTTTACGGGAAACAACCTGTTGTTGTTTACCGATTATTCAGGTTATGATCCCGAAAGCAGTTCTTTTGATTCCGGCAGTAATATAGATGCATTCTCTGGATTCACCTATCCTGCAACCCGTTCCTATTTGTTGACGCTTAATGTTAACTTCTAAAATGAATTGTATGAAAACAATGTCAAAATATATTCTCCTCATCAGCGCGGTTTTGACATTTACGTCTTGTAAAAAATACCTCGACGTAAATACAAATCCCAATGCTGCTACCAAGCCGCCATTAAATGGATTGCTGACCCGTGTTACGCAAAGCACGGCCCTGAATGCATTCCGGGTTTCGAACATCACCTCGTATTACGTTCAGTACCTGGCCTCGCCCAACCCGGCATCGCCAACAGACACATACGAACCCATAGATGCGTCCAGCACCTGGACATTTCTGTATGATAACATGACTGACATTTATGACCTGGAGAAGCTGGCAATAGAGTTGGGCGCAACCCAATACGAAGGTGTTGCCAAAATGCTTATGGCCATCAACCTGATGTATGTACACGACCTGTGGGGCGACGCACCATTCAGCCAGGCATTTGAAGGCACCAATCTTGCCCCGGGTTATGATGGTGCACAGACCTTGTACCAAAAGATCATGGAATTGCTTGATGCCGGCATAGCTCTGGTGCAGGCACCCGGTTCAAAGGTCACCATGCCTACCACGGGTGCCAACCTGCCCGACCTGATACACAAAGGCTCTACAGCAGCATGGGTGCGCACAGGCAACGCACTAAAGGCAAGAATGCTGAACCGCCTTTCCAAAACACCGCAATACAATGCCGCCAGCATTCTTGCTGCCACCAGTGCTGCATACACAGCGGTAGGACAGGATGCCGCCATAACCACTTTTGCCGTGCGCAATCCCTGGAACCAGGTGGCCATTAATAATATTGGCTTGTTGCTGGACGGATGGCTATCGGAATATTTTGTAGATGCAATGGATGGAACCACATTCGGAATATTCGATCCGCGCCTGCGCAGGATGACAGATACCACCAAGTTTGGTGACTATAGGGGAACACGTAATGGAAAAGGCCGCGTAGGATCGGGCACGCAAAAAGAAGAGAGTTATGTGAACACCACCGGTTATTATTCCAGCAGCAACTCGCCATTGTTTATTATAATGTACGAAGAAGTGAAGTTCATTGAGGCTGAAGCAGCGTTCAGGTCCAACGACAGGCCCAGGGCCTATGCTGCCTACCTGGAAGGCATACGCGCTAATATGAACAGATTGGGCGTTTCAGCGACGGACCGGGATGCGTATGTAAACCATCCCAGTGTATCGGTGGGAGAGGCCAATCTTACTTTGAATTTAATATTCAAAGAAAAATACAAAGCGCTTTATCTAAACCCCGAAACATGGAACGATGCAAGGCGGTTCAATTATCAATACCAGGGCTTCCAGCTTCCGTTGAATGTGGTGGTGCCTACTTACATCAGGAGACTCGTTTATCCTAGTGTAGAAATCAGCCGCAACGGAGCAAATGCTCCTAAGATATCGGACGTTACATCAAGATTTTGGTGGGACCAGTAATAAGGCAGGCTATAGAGACAAAGGGGCGGCCGAAGGCCGCCCTTGTTTATTGCACATAAAGCATATTACTTCTTAAAATTCAACCCGGGTCATTGCAAATAGCCGTTGCAATCAAGAAATTGGTAATGTGAAACCCTTGAGCCATACTTGAGCCATACGCTTACATTACTACCGTTTATTCCTGAAAAAGCTTTTCATCAGCTCGCCGCATTCCTCTTTCAATACGCCATGGATCAGTTCTGTTTTGGGATGAAATGGCCAATTGTATGCTGTTGTACGGCGGTATCCATTTTTTTCGTCCTGCGCGCCATAGATGATCCGCTTGATCTTGCTCCAGTATAATGCGCCCGCGCACATAAGACAGGGTTCTACCGTAATATATATCGATGCATCCGGCAGGTATTTTGATCCGAGATGATTGAATGCTGAAGTAAGCGCGATGATCTCCGCATGTGCAGTGGGGTCATTCAACCGCTCCACCTGGTTGTAGCCCCGGGCAATGATCCTTTCATTCATCACAATCACCGCGCCAACGGGCACTTCGCCATCGTCATTTGCCTTGCGCGCCTCTTTCAGCGCCTGCATCATGTAATATTCATCGGTCATTATATGAAATTAGAACAATTCCATATATAAACCGCCTCACTGCTTCAGCAGCCAACGAAGCATATTTAAAACGAGTTGTTTGTTGTCCACTCCGGGAAAGTTCATGCCTGCCTTCTGTCCATCGCTCACCTGCGCCGTCAGCATGGCCGCCTCACCGGTTACTATTACCCGGCCCTTTCCTAACCTGAAAGCTACCGCCTGCGAAAAGCCTTCGGCAGATGCATATCCAAACCGGCGGAGCTTTACGGTAAAACCCTTTTCTGACTTTTTAAAATCAGCAAGCTCCACCAATTCGTAATATGCGGTAGGTGCAGTTTGCAGGATGGTGATGCTGCCACGCGGTCCTTTAACGCCCTGGCCAGTGAAGCTCACTACCCTGTTTACATCTTTGGTAAATTCATTAGATGGCAACAGCTTATTTTCCTTCGTAAACAACAGGTGTGAATTTTCACCAATGGCGGGCTCAAAGTACACAGAGTCCATCAGTGTTCCTATGGTAAAGCTTACGCCCAGTGTTTCAGCGAGCTGCTGGCTTAACTTGCTCATCGGCATATGATCGGTAATTAACAACAACGATCCTCCATTCATGATCCATGCGCGCACATTTTGGCATTCTTCTATTGTGAATGCAATAGTGTCAAACCGGTTGAATGCATTGGCTATCACCAACAGGTCGTATCCATTGAACATATCGATGTTGTTGAACTTTTCCTTATTGGGCGTTACCTGGCATCCATCATTTATGGCAAGCTGCACAAAGGGTTTGTACCTGCCGGTAGTAGTGTGAAAGTTCTCATGGCCTTCATCGAACAGGATGCGGGGATGGCGGTCTTTAAATGCGGGATTGGTTACCGATACATCGAAGCTGCTGTCTGACAGTTGCTGCGCCGCGCATTGCATGGTTATGAACAATGCAATAGCAGTAGAAAATATGATTTTCATTTCTTAATTTTTTGATGCAAAAAAACGCTGTTGATTAGGCCGCCCCTACTGATGCTTTCGTATGATCCGGTAATAGATTAGAAACGCGATCGATACAAAGAGGGAGATGAATCCCAGTGCCAGGTATCCGGACGACATGCGTACAAACTGATGCAGAATATGAACATATATCAGTGCCAGGCCTATGGCTGCCAAAACCAAAAACCATTTCAGGTAGATATGCTTTGCCATGTTGCGGTCGCCCCGGAACAATTCAATCAGCGTGGCTTCAGAAACGCCCTTGTCGAGCGCTTTTTCTTTCAATGTAACCTCTGCCTTGATCTTGAAAATGCTGATAATGGTATTCAACACCAGGAAAATGAGCAATAATGGGATGCCGAATTCAAATACTTTGTCCGGGATGATCTTTTCCCCGACGGTAGTATATACCCGTGTCATTCCCACAGTATCCTGCGACCGTACATAAGTTACCAGGGTATCCTGGGCCTGTGCAAGGTTTGCGGTACCGAACATCATTACGGTGCATATTATGAAGGCGAGTTTTTTGAGCATTGTTGTAGGTTTATATACATCTGACAGGCCGGGTACAGGAAAGTTGCAACTTAAGAAAGATTGTCATACTGCAACTTTTAGCTTTTACGCCTGTCATATCTTCTATATGAGCATGCCGGCGGAAAGCGCAACCACAGACGAGTCCCTGGTGCAATCTGTATTGCAGGGTAACCAGCAGGCGTTCAGGATAATGGTGTTGCGCTACCAGAACCTGGTAACTCATATCGTATTCAGGATGGTAAAGCAGGCGCAGGACCGGGAGGACCTGTGCCAGGAAATTTTTTTAAAAGCGTATGACAAGCTGGATGGCTTTCGCTTCGGGTCGAAATTGTCTACCTGGATCGGAAGCATTGCATTCAATACCTGTATCAATTTCCTGAGAAAGAAGAAGTTGGTATTGGTGGATGGCGATAAGAACGATGAAGACGATCAAGCTTCGTTGGCCGATATGCGGCGCGATACGGCACCGCGGCCCGATGAACTGCTGGCAAATAAAGAGAGGAACAGGCTGCTTTGGAAGTATGTGGATGAATTGCCGCCAGTACAGCAAACCATCATCAGCCTGTTTCATAAACAGGAATTGCAGATGGACGAAATTGCCACCATCATGAATATGCCCCTGGGTACTGTAAAAAGCTACCTGCACCGTGCACGGCAATCGCTTAGAAATAAATTATCAGCATAAATTGCAAACATGCAACAATATTTTTTTTCCGACAGTGATATCGAAGACTACCTGGACGGAGTTTTTGAAGGAGATGCCGAAGCAATAAAAATATACCTGTACAATACTGCAGAAGGCAAGCAGCGGCTGAACAACATCCAGGCCCTGTATGCCGCATTGCGTGAAGAGGAGCAACCCCGGTTATTTGTTCCTTTAAGTGAATCTGTATTGAGCACGCTGGCCGCCCGCAAAGCAAAGAAAAAATCTACCTGGGGATATTTGGTTTGGCTGGCGGGAGCCATAGCCGCAGGCGCATTGATATTCTATTGCTGGTTCCTGCTAAAAAATGTTTCAGTCAACTATATACCATTCATTATCGTGATGGCCCTGGTCATCACAGCTTTTCAATGGATAGACGTGTACAGGATGAAAGAAAGATACGCGCAAACGGTTCTATGATCACCTGACATATTTCCAATGCCTGATCTTTCCTTCGGCCATCCATTCAATGGCGGTTTCCAGCCGCTTTTCGCGGGTGGCATCTGTTTTGGCATCCAATATCCATTCGATGTATTCTTTTTTATTGGAGGGACTGAATGCGTCGAAGGTTTTTTGCGCGGCCTTGTTGCGCCTGAGGGCCGCTATCAGGTCGGCAGGCGCTTCCAGCACTTTTGGTGCGGCAGTTTTCGGTTTAACGACCTTTATATCTTCTTCGTTCAGCCGCATGGCTTCTTTAATATAGGCCGTCAGTATTTTATCAGAAGGCAGATCCTTCAGGGTGGTGATCTTATCAAAATGTCCCATGTCGGTTTTGCCTACGCGGTTCAGTAGCTCTTTATCGTCCTTCATGAGCGTGGCTTTCCAAAAGCCGAAGCTGCAGTGTTGCTTAAATGCCGCCATGCTGCATAAAATCCCTTTGTATTCAAAATGAGGGAAGCCCCACTTCACGGTTTCCACTACTTCCGGACAAACTTTGTGCACCAACTGGCGAAGGTGTTGCAATATAGGCTGGGCAAAGGGCGCGGCTTTCTTAATATATGCATCGATGCGTGAATCTGTTGAAGGCATAAGCAATCATTTATCGAAAGATAGGAGATAGGCCCTGAATTTATTTCTTGATTGTTGCTGAAGTTTTATCATTCAAAAAATCCAACACTGCTTTATTGAAGGCCGCCGGGTCTTCCATATTTAGCATGTGGCCGGTGCCGGGAATGGTAACACGCCGGGCGCCGGGGATCGTTTTTTGCATATAATCCGTCGCTCGTAAAATATGCGGCACATCCTTGTCGCCATCGATCAGCAATACCGGAACTTTTATCGACGCGAGGTGATCGATGGCCACTGTGTCCTGGAAGCGTGGATAGCCGGTAAGCGCATGTTTTTTAATATTAGAAAGCGTGCTTTCGTAAATATAGCGGCGGGCGCTGTCGTTTACCTGCTGTGGTGTGCGGAAAGGCCCGTCGAACCAGAATTTTGTGAATAGTTCGGCAGCGCCAGCGGTATCTTTCCGTTCAAGAGAATCATAGAATGAATTGCGGAATCCCATTACCATGCTGTCGGGGGCATTGTACTTTTCCCATCCGATGATGCCTCCGGACACAATGATGGCCTTGTTTACACGGTCGGGCCGTGCCAGTACAAAATCCATGGCACAAACGGACCCCAGCGAAACGCCTCCAATAGATACCTTATTTAGCTGAAGGCTGTCCAGTAAGGTGCTGATAAAATAAGAAGGATACAGCGCCGGATTGCGATTGATTGTTTTGCCATGCGCCGGCAGGTCGATCGTGATGACCTGGTAGTGCTTTGAAAGTTCGTCCACCTGGCTCTTCCACATACCGGTGTTCAGGAAACCCGCATGCAGCAGCAATAACGGTTCGCCCTTGCCATGTGATTCGTAATAAATCTCGGCGTCCTTCATTTTTACGGTGCCGCTTTTGGAAGCGGGGGCTTCGTTGGCCGGCCCGGCGCATGCCAGCATCAACAAGCTCGCCCATAAACAGCAGATGGTTGCGATTTTCATGTGGTGAATATAAAAAATAAAGGCAGGCAAACGTAACCAACCATGTATCTCAAGCGTATTACAGTTACAAACCAAACAAAACCAATTGTTAAAGCCGCAAACCTTAGCCAAACAGCCAGTATTTTTATGGCGTATGTCGTCAAGTTATCGCCTTCCACTTTTTTATTTATTGGTTTTCTTGCTTTTCCTGCCGGGCCTGGCAATGGCCCAGCATACCAGCGTGAGCTTCAAGATCGTGAATGCAAAGCAGCAGCCGGTTTCGTTTGCTTCTGTTACTATTATGATGGCCGATAGCTCCAACGTACAGCAAGCCGTTGCAGACACTAATGGCATTGCGCGGTTTACCGAGGTGTCGTATGGCAGGTTCATAGTCAAAGCCACCTCCATTGCTTATGAACCGGTAGAAAAAAATATTACTGTCAGGAGCAACGATCCCGTTTTTACACTCACTATGGAAACCACGTCCAAAACATTAGGCGGTGTTACCGTAACAGCCGCGCGGCCATTGATGCGGCAGGAAGACGACAAGACAATTGTAGACCCCGAAAACCTGGCGGCCAGCTCCACCAACGCATACGAGATCATTGAAAAAACGCCCGGCTTGTTTGTTGACCAGGATGGCAACATTTACCTGAACAGCACCACGCCGGCAACCATTTACATCAATGGCCGGGAACAAAAGATGAGCACAGCAGACATTGCCACCATGCTCAAAAGCCTTCCACCCAATTCCATCGCCAGCATCGAGATCATGCGTACGCCTTCGGCCAGGTACGATGCTTCGGGCAGCGGCGGTATTGTAAATGTTGTTTTGAAAAAGGGAGTGCGTATAGGCCTCACCGGAAGCATCAATGCGGGATTGAACCAGGGTGTGTATGGCAATCGCTTTGCCGGCATCAATATCAATAACAACAATGGAAGCCGTACGTCCTATTTGAACATGCAAGTAAGCCAGCGCAATACGTATGAACAAATCAAGACCGACCGCATGTTTGCTCCGGATTCGCTGTTAAGCCAGGACGCGTTTACACGATATCCTACCAACAGTTATTATGCGGGATACGGGATCAGCCAGGAAATGGGCAAGCAATGGGAGCTGAATTACGATGGGCGGTTGAGTTATAATCATTCGCGGAACCGGACCATCAACTTCTCGGAGATCAACAAGATCAGCACCAGCCAATTAATTACGCGCAACGAGGCAAGGGTGCAAAACGTGGCCAGGAGCTTTAATGTCAACCAGGGCCTTGCATTGAAGCATAAATTAGACACCATCGGGTCCGAATGGACTACCGATGTATCGTATACCTATGTGCCGAATAATTCGGAGCAGGTTTTCAATACCATATTTTATGCGCCGCAATTTCCCGATGCCGGCGGCGATGGCGATATCGACAACAAGCTGCAATTTCTATCGGCCCAAACCAATATCATAAAAAAATTGCCCAAACAGTTTACGGTAGAAGCGGGATTAAAGACCACCAACGTATGGTTTAAGAATGAAACAGATTATTTCCGCGAGTCGGGCGGTTCGCGGGTAAAGGACGCTTTCAGAACGCGTTCGTACAAATACATCGAGAACATTCATTCTGCTTACCTCCAAGGATCGAAAAATGTTTCGGGCATTATTTTCAAGGCCGGCGTGCGCATGGAAAACACGAACATGAAAGGCCATCAAACCATACCGGGCGACACCTCCTTTACACAACACCGTACCGATTTCTTTCCTTATATATACATCAGCAGGAACATCATGACCATTGCCGGGTACGAGCTCCGCGCTTACCTGGTGTTCCGCCGGACCATTAACAGGCCTGCGTACGAATACCTGAATCCCTTTCCGAGGTACATAGATCAATATTTGTATGAAACCGGCAACCCCTCGCTGAGGCCGCAGTTTACATTGAACTACGAAGCCAACGTTTCAGTGAATGAACGCCCTATCCTGGCCATCGGCGTAAACGAAACAAAGGATATCTTCACGCAGGTAATTTACCAGGCCGACGACAGCAGCCGCAGCCTTGCTTACCGCACGTATGATAATCTTGGAAAGAACAAGGAAATATATTTCCGCGGATTAGGCGCCATACCTCCGGGTAAACGATACTTCTTTGTAGTAGGCGCGCAGTACAATCATAATTTTTACCAGGGGTTGTATGAAAACGCCCCGCTTTCGTTTAAGCGTGGCAGTTGGACATTCTTTACTTATCACACTTTTAAAGTAACACCGCTTACCCAATTAACTTTAAATGGTTTTGCGCGGTTCAATGGCCAATTGCAGTTTTATGAACTTAGTTCGTTCGGGGCGCTGAACATGAGCGTATCCCAACAGTTCCTGAAGAAAAAACTGATCGTAACGCTTAGCGCCAATGACGTGTTTTTTACCAACAACAATCGATTTACCATCAGGCAGGGCAGTATAGATGCCAGCGGCTTCCGCGAAGGCGACACCAAACGGTTTGGGCTTAGTCTCCGCTACAATTTCGGTTTCCGCAAACGGGAAGAAAACAACAATATGTTCAATTTGGAATCTCCCGAGCGGGCAAATTAACCCTGGTTCCTACAATGGGAATCTTCTTCACGTAGTTTTACTATTGCATATCGTAAATACTGAATGTACATTTACGATATAAATGGTTACACTTACTATATACTAATGGGTGTTTTCATTTGTCCTGATAGAAATCCAATATCCCGGCAAAGGCCAGTTAAGTTGAACTTTAAACATTCGTACCATGAAATTGATCTGTACCTCCAAACGCGGAAGGATCGTATTGCTTCTTACTGCTGTAGTTCTTTCCTCAGGTTTCACCTCCAGCGCGCAGGTTTGCGCTGATGTTGCCAACACCATTTATGGATTAACACCAACGGGAGCTATTCACCCGATTACCACCGGTACTGCTACGGTAGGCGCCGCCATTACACCAGCTTATACCGGCCATGCGCCCAGTTATGCAAATGCGATAGGCTTTAATAATGTAAATGGGCGCTTCTATTACTTTAAGCGTAACATAAACACGGCGCCGCAGGAATTTGTTTCGTTCAATCCGGGAACCAATACAATTACGCCATTGAGCAACTGTCCGCTCCCCGCCAATACGATCGTCAATCTTGGATGCATGCTGTCGAATGGAACGGGATATTACTGCATAGATGCTTATGGAAAATTGTTGTACTATAATGTCCTTACCAACGTGTGGACATTGATCAGCAGTAACCTGGTAGACCAATACGGGACCAATCTTACGCCCATATTCAATGCGCGTATTTATGGAGACATGGCCACAGATGCGCAGGGAAATCTTTGGATAATGCCTGCAAGCGCCACCCAACTGGGATTATATAAATTACCTGCACCCTTGCCCACTACTCCGCAAGCGAGCATTACCGTTCAGCGTGTACTGGCACCTACTACTCCCACGCCAAATGCAAACACCATCGGTGGCATTGCCTTTAACCCCGCCGGAAATTTTTTCATAAGCACTAACCCTCCCGATAACAAGCTGTTTCGCATGAACGAAAACCAGACTTTTACGCTGATGGGTACATTTAATGTTGGCAGTGTGGGAAATGACCTCGCATCGTGTGTTTTTCCTTTTGGCGTATTGTCTGCCTCGTGGCAAAATTTCAGCGTTGAGCTGGAGCAAAACAACGATGCATTGCTTAGCTGGACCATGGGCCAGGACAGTGACAATAAAGGCTACCACATCGAACATAGTATCAATGCAACGGAATGGAATACCATTGGTTTTGTAACAAGTAAAAATGCCAATGGCTCCAGGTATAGTTTTGTCGATAACAGCCGTTTAATCGGCAAACATTATTACAGGGTACGCGTGGAAACCGTGAGCGGCCAATCTGTTTATTCCGCAATAAGAATGGTTGAATTGAAAAACGGAAGGACTGTTGCATTTGGCCATAGCTCTGCCAGCGGTATACTGCGCATTTTGTTGAGTAATGCAGGCAGTAGGCATACTGCAATGTTGTTTGACCAAACTGGCCGGCAGTTGAAGGTCTTTGGTATTTCAAATGGTTTGAATACACTCGACATAAGCGGTCTGCCGCGCGGAATGTATGTGGTAAAGGTCATATGTTCCAGCGGGGAGCACTATTCAGACAAGTTCGTAAAAGGATAAATTATTTTTTTTCCAGTTTTTTCAGCGTGGTGGCTATCCATTCTTTGGATAGCCATTTGCCATTGAGCATTACTCCGTCGATATTATTGGTTTGATGGATGTCTGTAAGCGGGTTGCCGTTCAATAATACCAGGTCGGCCAGCGCTCCGTTTGCAATAATACCCATGTCAGGATTGTTGTAAAAGCGGCCGACATTGGCAGTGCCCATGCGCAGCGCCTGGTAAGGTGTAAGGCCCGCTTCTACCATATATCGCAGTTCGTGGTGAATGGAGAATCCAGGTACATCAAACACCTGCGGGGCATCGGAACCCAATAGCAAGCCTACTCCGTATTGACTACAGGCCTTGATCAGTTTCCGGCGCAGCTCAATAAAGCGGGTAACCGATGGAGGGTTGTATTTGGGATGGCTCATGAAGTTTTTCTTGGAGTTTACCCACGCGTTAATGGTATTGGGCGACATGTAGACCATTTCCGGTTCGTTGCGGAACGACTCTGGATCTTTGTCCGGTGCGAACCAACGTTCGGCCAGGGCTTGTGTGGGTACTACCCAGATATTTTTTTCGCGGAGTGCGCGCATTAAGTTTGCAATTCTGCTGGTATCTGCTTTTTCAGATGAGAATATCCCGAAGATGCCGTTGTCTTGTTCGCTGATGTTTTCAATGCCCGGCACCAGGCTTTCCACAAATCCATCCAGGTGGTCGATGGTGGCATAGCCCGCTTCTATGGCGCGCCATACGCCTACATCGTAAGATACGTGGCCGGCAAAAGGCAGGTTTACTTCCTTTGCTGTTTGTACAATAGCAGCGAAGGTCTCTTTCGTCAATCCGGGGTGCAGCTTCATGAAATCATATCCTGCATTCTTTTGCGATCTTACTGAGTCTGCCGCCTGTGCCGGTGATTTAACAGAATTGCCATTAAGCGAGGGACCGGAAGTATAAAACCTTGGACCGAGGATTTCGCCGCTTTGGATTTTGCTGCGTAGCTCCAGGTGGCGCGCATGGCCCAGCATGCCGCGGATGGTGGTAACGCCGCGGGAAGCAAATAGCAGCAGGATGTCCTTCATCGGTTCTATATTGTCGATGGGCGGAACGTGTGCATGCATTTCTGCGAGGCCGGGGATGAGGTATTTGCCTTTAGCATCTATTACGAGTGCGTTCTTGTTGTATTTGATTTTGGCGGCATCGCCGATGGAGGTGACGCGGCCGTTTTTAATGACTACCGTTTGATTGTGCAGGATAGTTTCTTTGTTCATCGGGATAACGTTCACCGACAGGAAAACGATTTCGCGGTCATGGGAGTTGGGGATGTCCTGCGCCGTGGAACAAAGAGTGGTGATAAGGAGCAGTAGTAAAAGTGCATGTCTCATAGCAGCTATGTTATACAGCAATATAATTGATTCGGATTATTGTGGGGGGATGAATAGATGTGCGGTCTTATATCCGGATAAGCATGATGGTCTGTGTTTAGCGATGGTCTTTATAAATTATTTGTTCAACGCTGCTTTGCAGTGATAATGCTTCATCTTTGTTTAGTGGGCTTACAGTAAGCGCTGCTTTCAATTGTTCCATGGTCCTGATTCCCACCACAGCCGATGTAACAGCCGGGTGTTGCAGAACAAAACCAATGGCTGTTTGCGCTGGCGTTCTTTCGGTAGTTGAAATGGAATGAATTGCGGCTGCTGCCTTGCTTACCGCTTCTGCGGGATGCCCGAGGTATTCTTTGGCGGGCTTATCGACCAATAGTCCCTGGGCCAGGGACCCTCTTGCCAATACGCCGATCTTGTTTTCTTTCAATAAGTCGAGGCAGGATTCTTCAGGCCGGCGGTCCAGCAAGCTGTATTGCATCATCACGCTGGTGATAGACGACCGTTTGATATATTCTCTTATTACGTTAGGCCTGATCGAGGAGATGCCGTATTGACGAATTTTTCCCTGCTGTTTTAAGATTTCGAATGCCTCGATGGTTTCGTCGATAGGATCGTCGATCGTGCCGCCGTGCAGTTGATACAGGTCTATGTAATCGGTTTGTAAGCGTTCCAGGCTTTTGTAAAACGCATCCAGGATGTAGGCTTTGCGGGGATTCCAGTCCCATCCGCTGCCGTCGGCGCGCCATTGGTTGCCTACTTTGGTAGCAAGGATGACATGGCTGCGTTTTTGTTTGATGGCTTTTCCGACGGTAGTTTCATTGCCGCCTTTGTCGTACAGGTCTGCGGTGTCGAAGAAATTAATGCCATTGTCGATTGCATGATGAATGATGCGGGCGTTTTCGTTGTCATCATTTTTCAACGACATGCACCCGAACCCGATTTCTGAAATGGAGAATCCTGAGCGGCCAAGTGTGCGGTAATTCATTCGGTAAAGGTATTGCAGTATTGTATCCGGATATCATAAAATCTACCGGTATATACTGGAGAAAAATCTCGTTTTTTCATGTTGTTCTTCCCCATGCAGGATTATTTCTCCGCGCTAGTTTAGCACATGAACCAGGTACCTTATCCGTTTACCCGTTTTGATGACAGGTATATTTTTGTGAGCACCGGGGAAAATGAAATAAATAAAGTTGTCGAGTTTAGTCCTATGGGCGTCGATCATTGTTTTAATTTATGCTTCGGTGATTTGCCGCCTGATAGTACAATAGATGACACTACAATATCAAATAATGCAGATATCGGCAGGGTGTTAATTACAGTAATCTCTATAAGTATTAACTTTTTGGAAACAAATCATTGGGCTAGAATATTTTTCATGGGAAGAACTGACGTCCATACAGTACTGTATAAGCGGATAGTTAAAACATACTACTATTTGTATAGCAGTAAACTTGCCATTGCTCCTCTGCTTTTAATTAACGGGCAGTTCGTGGCTGTTAGGTTTGATTCGAATAGCATAGACAGTTGCATTGCTTTTTACATCAGGAGAAAAATTTAATGATATGTCTGACAATAAGCCAAACCAAAAGCAAAAATGTAAAAAAATAAAGGTCGAAAATAGAGTGGTTACAGAGTTTGAAACGCTTCTTCCGACTGAAGTAACCTTTTTTCCGGAAAAGAACAAAATAGCGAAGGACATCGTGAGCAGAACAAAATTCCCTGAAGGCTGGCTCTAAACTCTTCGTAGCTTAGCAGCCATGACGCCCCCACTTGCTCAACTACACGCCATGCGCCAATATTTTGATAGCGGCGCAACACGCTCCTACGCATTCCGTAAAAATCAATTGCAGCAATTCAAAGCGGCGGTGCTGCAGCACGAACAGGAAGTTTATGCAGCATTGCACACAGATCTTAAAAAAAGCCCGGAAGAAACCTGGGTTACCGAACTGGGCTTCTTTATTAGCGAGATCAATTCAGCCATCAAAAACCTGCGCCAATGGATGCAGCCCGAACGCGTGAACACTAATCTCGTAAACCTTCCTTCGAGAAGTTATGTGCTGAAGGAACCGCTCGGCGTAGTGCTCATCATCGGGCCATGGAATTATCCCTTTCAATTACTGTTCACGCCGCTGGCCGGCGCCATTGCAGCAGGCAATTGCGTGGTGCTGAAAGCAAGTGAATTTGCCCCGGCTACCGCCGAGGTAATGGGTAAGATCATTAACAGCGTCTTTCCACCTGAGTATATATTCTATACTACCGGCGATGGAGCTGAGGTAGTTCCCGCCATGATGAACAATTTCCGATTCGACCACGTATTCTATACCGGCAACACTACTGTAGGCCGGCTCATTTATAAAATGGCGGCCGATAAGCTCGTGCCCGTTACACTGGAACTGGGTGGTAAATCGCCCTGCGTGGTGGAAAGCGATGCCAATATTGCCATTGCAGGCCGACGCATTGCCGTCACCAAATTTTCAAATGCCGGCCAAATGTGCGTGTCGCCCGATTACGTGCTGGTGCATGCATCTAAAAAAGATGCACTGATACAAAAAATCAAACAAGCGGTGGTGGAGTTCTTCGGACAAGACCCTTCCGCAGATTACGGTTATTGCAAGATCATCAATGAAAAGCAGTTCCAGCGATTGATACAAATTTTGCAGCAGGGTAACGTGGTATACGGCGGCCGCCACGATATACAAAAACTATACATAGAACCTACTATTATCGAGCAACCATCGATGGATGCGCCCATCATGCACGAAGAAATTTTCGGTCCCATTGTTCCCATCATTCCATTTAATACTATAGAAGAAGCAAAGGCCATCATCGACCGCAATCCTAATCCGCTTGCTTTTTATGTTTTTACTTCGAGCGCCGAAAAAGAAAAAGCCTGGCTCGAACTGGTTTCATTCGGAGGCGGCTGCGTAAACAATGCGTCGTGGCATCTTACCAATCACCATTTGCCCTTCGGCGGCCGCGGTAACAGCGGCATCGGTCATTACCACGGCAGGCATTCTTTCGAAACATTCAGTCATCACAAAGCGGTGATGAAAACGCCCACCTGGTTCGATCCAGATATTAAATATCCTCCGTTCAAAGGAAAGCTAGGGTTGTTTAAGAAAATTATCCGGTAAATCTCGCATAACGTCTATTAGGGTTAGCAACGCTTCAGGATGCGGAGGTTTCATAGCCGCAGATATACGGCTCACTGCGCACAATGACTATCCATTGTATAGTGGCGACATCCGGATGCTACAGATTGATGGCCTGCGGATGCGGCGTGTTGCGTTTGACTCAATACATCATGACTCAATGCGAATGGCGACTACCCATTGTGCCTGGCAGGCGCATCCAGCATGTCTATAGTTTGATGGCTTGCGGACATTGCACAATACACGTTTGATTGGCCGCCATTTAATTGATGGCAAAACGCCCCTTCCTTTCGCATATTGCACCACTTCAAAATCCGCACATTATTGTATATTCCAGCCTCAAAACTTCCCTGCTTATGTTCTCACGATCCTACATGATTGTTTTGTTACTGATCGCAGGCCTGGCCCTGCAGGCACAACAACCTATCAAACTCGACCAATTCAAGAACTGGAAACCACGCAACATCGGGCCCGCCGGCATGAGCGGCCGCATCACCGCCATCGACGCCGTAGTGGACAATCCCAATACCATCTATCTCGGCGCGGCTTCGGGGGGCGTGTGGAAAACAGAGAATGCGGGCAGCTCCTGGACACCCGTGTTCGACGACCAGCCCATTCAAAACATAGGCTCCATCGCCATCCAGCAAAGCAACCCATCGATAGTTTGGGTAGGCACCGGCGAAGGCAATCCCCGCAACTCGCTCAACATCGGCGAAGGCATTTATAAAACACAGGACGGCGGTAAGACCTGGAAGCGCATGGGCCTCGAGAAGACACGCAACATCCACCGCGTTATCATCGATCCTAACAATCCAAATACAGTGTATGCAGGCGCCATCGGCAATCCTTACACCGAACATCCCGATAGGGGCGTGTTCAAAACCACCGACGGCGGCGAAACCTGGCAGAAAATATTATACACCAACGATACCAGCGGCATTGGCGACATGATCATGGACCCGTCCAATCCCAATAAACTGTTCGCGGCCATGTGGCAACACCGCCGCACACCCTGGAGCCTAACCAGCGGCGGTCCGGGGAGCGGCCTGTACATGACCATCGATGGGGGAAAGAACTGGAAAAAATTAGGCAAGGCCGAAGGCTTGCCCGATGGCAACTATGGCCGCATAGGACTGGCCATTTCCCGCAGCAATCCAAAACGCGTATACGCATTGATAGAAGCTGCCCGCAACGGTTTGTACCGCAGCGACGACGGCGGATATAAATGGGAGCTCATCAACAGCGAACCACAGTGGGTAACCAACCGCCCGTTTTACTTCCAGGAAATTGCAGTTGACCCCGAAAACGAAAACAGGCTCTGGCTCATTTATCAAATGATTTCGGTAAGTGAAGATGGAGGAAAGACCTTCCGCGTAGTAATACCTTACAACGGCATACATCCTGACCACCACGCATTCTGGATCCATCCCAACAATGGCAACCTGATCATCGATGGCAACGACGGTGGCATCGGCATTACAAGAGACCGCGGCAAGACCTGGCAGTTCGATGAAAAAATTCCTGTAGGGCAATTCTACCACATCAACGTAGACAATGAAATGCCCTATAACGTAATGGGAGGCATGCAGGACAACGGAAGCTGGCGCGGACCAGCTTACACCTGGATGAGCGCAGGCATTAAGAACTATTACTGGGAAAGCCTCTGGGGCGGCGATGGATTCGACGTAATGCCCGACCCCGACGACGCCAATTGGGTGTACGCCATGAGCCAGGGAGGAAGCGTAGGAAAATACAATGTAAAAACCGGGGAACGCTGGTTCATCAGGCCCAATTCGCCGGACAGCATCACACGCCTCCGCTTTAACTGGAACGCGGCCATAGCACAGGACCCTACCAATAACAACACCATTTACTTCGGCAGCCAGTACGTGCACAAAAGCACCGATAAAGGCGCCACCTGGCAGATCATTTCGCCCGACCTTACCACCAACGACAGCGTTAAAATAGACCAGCGCAACAATGGAGGATTATCGATAGATATTACCGGCGCGGAAAACTATTGCACCATCATAGCCATTGCGCCTGGTCATAAAGAAAGCGGCGTGGTATGGGTGGGCACAGATGATGGCAACGTGCAACTTACCCGCGACGGTGGAAAAACCTGGACCAACTTCCGCGGCAAAATACCCGGCCTCCCAACAGGAGCATGGATACCGCAAATACAGGCATCGCGCTACAATGCAGGCGAGGCATTTGTTGTTGCGAACGATTACCGCCGCGGCGATTTCAAACCTTATATCTTCAGAACGACCGATTACGGAAAAACATGGACAAGATTGGTGGACGAGAAAAAGGTGAATGGTTATGCGCTGTGCGTAATACAGGATCCAACAGAGCCCAACCTGATCTTTGCAGGCACTGAGCATGGATTGTGGGTAAGCCTCGACAACGGCGCCAACTGGCAGCAGTGGACCAATGGATATCCTTCTGTATCTACCTACGATATGGTTATCCAGGAAAGAGAAGCCGACCTGGTGATCGCAACTTTCGGAAGATCCTTGTGGGTGCTGGACGACATCAGGCCCCTGCGCAAGCTGGCCGCCAACAAAGGCATATTGAAAAACACCGTGAATGCATTTCCCGCTCCCGATGCCATACAAGCGCAATACCGCAACGCACCGGGCTACGAATGGAGCACATGGGGTATTTGGGATGCGGAGAACCGTCCGCGCGGTGCCGCAGTTTCTTATTTTGTTATTCCACCTGCCAACAGGGATACTGCCGCGAGCAGCAGAAGCCGCAATGACAGCGTAACCGTAAGAATTTATAACGATAAGAACGAAGTCATTCGCAACTTGCGTTGGAAAGCCGATACCGGCATGAACCGCCGCTACTGGAGCATGGAAGAAAGAGGCTTCCGCAATCCCGGTCAACCAAGGCGTGTGGGCGGTCCCGAACCCGGCGGCCAACAGGTTTTCCCCGGCACATACAAAGTGGTGCTGACTTTGGCCGGCGCCAGCGATTCAACATATGTAGTAGTAAAAGAGGATCCGCGGCTGGGCAACCGCAGCGATATCAGGACCGCGCAACGTCAAATGCAGGACAGGCTGCGCAAGAGCGCGGATAAATTGACCGCGGGAATGGACCGCTTATCTGAAGCAGAAGACATCATGCGTAAAATAGATGCGCAGGTGCGCGACATGACGGGCAAAGAAATCGACTCGTTGAAAAAATCCACCAAGGTCATGCAGGACTCTGTAAAGGCCATCCGCGAATTCATCAGTGGCAAACCACAGGAGCGCCAGGGCACCGGCAACGTGCCGCAGGTAACGGTGATGACCCGCTTACAGCAGGCAAACCAGAGCATTACTTCCAAGCCATTGAAGCCGGGCACACAAGAGGAAATGATGGTGACATGGGCCGAATCGGCTATTGGCCAGGCCATTCAACGCATCAATAATTTCTTCGATGGCAAATGGAAAGATTATCGGCGCCAGGTAGAAAACACCCCCATGAAGTTGTTTAAGGATTATAATCCCTTGTAAAGTAAAGTACAAGTTATAAAGGTACCGGGCACAGGTTCAATCTTGTGCCTTGTACCTTAAATCTTTATTTTTGCAGCAACCTATCTTATTAAACATCATCATCGTGAAGCTATCTTATTTGTCGGAGACATTGATCGGTTCTGAGATTGTAAAATTGGGCGGTGAGATCCGTGAAAAGATCAACCAGGGACAGACCATTTACAATTTCACTGTGGGTGATTTCGATCCTTCGATCTTCCCCATACCCGCTGAACTGGAAGAGTTGATCATCGATGCATACCGAAAACATTTTACCAATTATCCCGCGGCAGAAGGTAACCTCGACCTAAGGCATGCCATTTCTCAATTCATTAAACGCAGGGAAAAGCTCGATTATGCTCCCGGCGCAATATTGGTATCTGCCGGTGGAAGGCCATTGGTGTATGCATTGTTCCGCGCAATTTGCGATAAGGGTGATAAGGTGATTTATCCTGTTCCTTCATGGAATAACAATCACTATGTACATTTTGTAGGTGGGGAACACGTGGTGGTGGAAGCAACAGCCGCTAACAACTTTATGCCTACTGCAGAAGAGATCCGCCCGCATATCAAAGGCGCCACGCTGCTTTCGCTTTGCTCTCCGCAAAATCCCACCGGTACTACCTTTTCAAGGGAAGAGCTGGAACAGATCTGTGATATGGTGCTGGAAGAAAATGCAAGCAGGGGTGAGCGTGAGAAGAAGCTGTACGTTATGTACGATCAAATGTATTGGCACCTTACATTTGGAGACGTGGTGCATTACAATCCTGTTTCGCTCAGGCCCGAGATGCAGGAATACACGATTTTTATCGACGCCATCAGCAAGGTATTTGCCGCTACCGGGGTCCGGGTAGGATGGAGCATGGGACCGGTGAGCATCATCACTAAAATGAAGGCCATTCTTACGCACGTGGGCGCCTGGGCTCCCATGGCTGAACAAAAAGCCGTAGCACAGTACCTGGACCAGCACGAGGATATCGACCGCTACCTGCTGAAGTTTAAAAAAGAAATTGAAGTGCGGCTGCGCGATATTTACGAAGGCTTCATTGCACTGAAGCAGGCAGGATTTGACGTTGATGCCATTACTCCGCAAGCAGCCATTTACCTCACTATAAAACTCGACCTCAAAGGAAAACGAACGCCGCATGGAAAGCTGCTGGAAAATCAATCCGATGTTACGGCGTATATTCTCGACGAAGCGCACCTGGCGGTAGTGCCCTTCTATGCATTCGGCGCCAGCAGGAGCTCAGCCTGGTATCGTTTAAGCGTGGGCACCTGTAAACGGGAAGAGATTGGCGAAATGCTGCAGAAGCTAAGGCAGGCCTTGGAAAAATTGAGTTAGCGAATTATCCGAATAAAAAAGAGGCTGTCCCTTTACCGGAGACAGCCTCTTATGTATGGAGTGCTTTACAAATTAATTCTTGTTGCAGGCAAACTGAAAGGGTTTCAGCTTTTTCTGGTCCAGCACCAGTTTTACCTGGCTGATCTCTTCGATGATCTTTCCCTTGTTAAGGTCAAAGATCTCATGCGCAACACTGATAGTGTCCAGGGTTTCAAATTGGAACAACAGACGGTTCAATTTTTCCAATTCCCTTTCCATGGAAAGTTCACTATCAAATTCGTCTTTTACCAGTACAAGCAAATCGCGGTTAGGCGTTTTCATTTTTATAGGATTTTAATAACCGACAAAGCCTTTGTTAACACCACAGCCACAGTTCTTCTTAGAGCTACCAATCCTGTTTCCAGAGGTGCAGCTAGTAACTGCAATTGTAACGATAATTAACAAAAAAATCAACAACCGGGTTATTTTCATAAAATCTAGTTCTTGTAAATTAAACTAATTTTCCTAAAATTTATTTTTCAACTTGACGAACGGCGACAAAATTAACACCCGAACGCCTGGCAAACCATGTATTTTAATCGCCCCGCTCGACTGGGGCCTCGGACATGCAACCCGTTGTATTCCAATTATCAAGTATCTCATCGAACAGGACTGTCATGTTATTTTGGCCGCTAGCGGAAAGCCTGCAAGCCTGTTGACCGCCGAATTCCCAAAGGTAGAGCTACTGCCACTTCCCGGATATGGACTACACTATAGTGCCAGCAGCCGGCTAAATGTCCTGAAAATTTTGTCCCAGCTTCCCAAAATCTTGATTTCCATCAAGCAAGAGCATCGATGGTTAGACGCCCTTGTAAAGACAAGGCAAATAAACATGGTTATTTCCGATTGTAGGTTCGGGCTGCGTCATAAAAATGTTTTTAGTGTGTTAATGACCCACCAATTGGCCATACAATCGCCCATAAAATGGGTCAAGCAGCAGTTGCGAGCATGGAATTACCGTTTCATCAACCGCTTCAACGAATGCTGGGTGCCCGATGAAAAAGGCTTTCCCAACCTCGCCGGTGAAATATCACATCCACCTAAGCTTCCTTCCATTCCCGTGAAATACATCGGTTGCCTTTCACGCTTCACCAGGCTAACTGCATCACCGGAAAAAGAATACGATGCAGTGATCATTTTGTCTGGCCCCGAACCACAGCGAACAATACTCGAAAACAAATTGGTAAAGGAATTGGCGTCTAATAAAAATGCACTCGCTCTAGCGCTGATACGAGGATTGCCAGACGATGCAAACAGCTTGCGGATACAGGGTGTTGACGTATTCAATCATTTGCCTGCAATAGCATTGGAAAAAATTATTCATGGCGCCAGGCTTATCATCAGCCGCTCAGGCTATACCACGGTAATGGATATGCTAAAACTTGGCAAAAGAACAGTGCTGGTGCCAACACCCGGGCAACCGGAACAAGAATACCTGGGCCGCTATCTATCGCAGCAACAATGGTGCGCCTGTATGCGGCAACAAGATTTTTCTTTAGCAGACGCTTTGCAACTGGCATCTTCATTTGCATACAGCAATCCTGGCGGGTTGCACATGGAATCGTACAAGGAGCACATCGGGCAAACGATCGGTAATTTACCGCGTGTTATATTTGCGCCTAAACTTTCAGTTTGACAACAGCATGGAAAGCACATGCGGGCTTGTTGCTCACCAACCTCATTTTCGGGAGTAATTACAGCATCGTTCAATACATTGCGGCAAGAGGCGTTCAACCTTTCGGGTTGAATGTGATACGTGTTGGCGTGACAACGGTTTTATTATGGCTGCTGATATTTTTTGTACCGCATAAACCCGGTATACGGAGGGAACATATCGGCCGCATGCTCGTTTGCGCGCTGACAGGTATAGTCATAAATCAACTGCTGTTCATTAAAGGCCTCACGCTAACGTTAAGCATGCATGCTTCGCTGCTGATGTTGGTTACACCGGTTTTTGTTACGGTTACGGCAGCCTGGCTGATTAAAGAATCCCTGAACATATACAAGCTTGTAGGATTGGCTGCGGGCATCGGTGGAGCCGTAATGCTGGTGCTGTTAAAAGAAAACACTGCCGCACACAATGGAGGCAGCAACATATTGCTTGGAAATATGCTGATAGTGATCAATGCCATTTCCTATGCGTTCTACTTTGTTTTGGTTAAGCCACTGATGGAAGTATACCATCCCTTTCATGTCATACGCTGGATGTTCACGCTGGGATTGATATTTGTGTTGCCGATAGGATGGGGCGAGTTCGCCGCCATAGAATGGCAAACATTGCAGGTTATGGGTTATGCAGCGCTTGCCTTCATTGTTATCGGTGCAACATTCCTCGCTTACTTATTCAACCTGTACGGCATCGCAAAGCTGGGCGCCTCGATAGCGGGCGCATACATTTATACGCAACCGTTCTTTGCCAGCATCATCGCTATTTTTATTCTGGATGAAACGCTAAGCTTGTACAAGATCATTGCGGCCCTGTTGATAATTGCCG
Organism: Chitinophagaceae bacterium; assembly: GCA_035628135.1. Lineage (GTDB taxonomy): Bacteria > Bacteroidota > Bacteroidia > Chitinophagales > Chitinophagaceae > DASPKM01. The sequence continues at coordinate 1,132,364 of DASPKM010000010.1, forward strand.
GAGTAGTGCTGGTAAACAAAAAGGTTTGAGACGTGCATCTCAAACCTTTTACAAATCGTATTAGGCCATTAATTGATAACAACCTTCCTGCTCTCGGAAAAATGTTCTCCTTCCACTTTTACAAAATAAGTGCCGGAAGGCAGTGCGGATACATTGATCTTGTTTTCGGTAAGCCCGGGAGCAACCAGTTTGTCTGAGCGGTGCAGGCTTCTTCCGTTCAGGTCATGCACGCTGATGCGTACATTCTGCGCCCTGTCGACATTCACGTATACCGAAAGTGTTCCTTTAACAGGGCCGGGTATGGTTATATAGCCTGCCGATGTATTGGGAAGTGATACGCGTTTTACGTCGTAGTATTCTTTACTGCCGTCGCGGTTAACCAGCGCGAGGCGGTAGAGGTTAATGCCTTTCAGCGGCTGATCATCTATCAATACATATTTCTTAGCAACGCCCGAAGTGCCGGCCGCTGCAACAGTGGCTACCTGCTGGTATTGTCCGCTAGCATTGGCCCGTTCCAGTATGAACCTGTCTGTATTGGTTTCTGAAGTGGTGGTCCATTCAACGTATACCTTGCCGCCGCGCAAAATTGCTGTGTAATTTCTGAGGTTTGCGGGAAGCAGTGCGTCCCTGTCAAACTGTATCAGCCAGGTATAAATATTCCTGCCATCTACTACAAATGCCGGATTATAGAACGTGTTCCAGGTGTTGTGTGTAAAGCCCGTATTGCAAGGCCAGCCTGCAATGGGAAGTGTCGTTTTCTTTGCCAGCGGCGTGGGTGGCGACGGCGAAGTATTGATCCTATTGATCCAGTTGGTAGAAAGAGAATCATGGCAGTCACCATCCGGAGGCACGCCGTCGGTAAAGTCATCGGTTGCGCAATGCACTTCCCAAACAGCCAGGTCGGCGTTAGCAATGTTGGCGGGGCCATTTGGAAAATTTCCAACGCGGGCGCAAAGAGAGGCCATTCCAATTGCCGCCACCCGCTGAGCGTTCGCAAGGCTGGTTGCTGCATATTCCATGACCATATTCGCACCGGAACTCATGCCTGTGAGGTAAATGCGCGAGATGTCGACCTTGTAATTCGCAACGGCATAGTCAATCATAGCGGACACGTCGGCTGCCGATGGATATGCGCCCGGATAATTATATTGGTTGTATTGTGGAGAGAGCACGATGTAGTTGTATGTTTTGCCGCCATCGGTAACGCTCGGTAATTCTCCCCTTTCAATCCTTTCAGGTAAGGGCACATCGCCCGCATTGTTATCGCTGCCATCGGACAACAGCGAAAGTAATTTGCAGAGGTCTGAAGAAGAGCCATTTCCGACTTCTCCCACACCATGAAAATAAATGATCAATGGGTACACCTCCGGACCCGGGTTAGTATAACCCGGCGGCAAATATTCCAGGAAGCCTTTGATATAGGTGCCGATGTTGATGTTAGGCCGCTTCGACTGCACCATGTTCGGGAAGCCGGGGCAACTGGTTTGGGCTGAAAGCGGGAGGGTAGAGAATAAAAACAGCAATGCTGCTGAGATCCTTAACAGGTAAGCATACAATTTGACCATGACGAATAGTTTAACTTATAAATCCAGGTTTATCAATCAACGCTTTTCAAGTAGTAGCTGCAATTCGTCATCAGAGGTAAGGTTCTCACCGGGCAGTAAAAATAACCCAAATAGTTATACAGGGACCAGCTTTTAAAATTATTACATAAAAAAATACCACATCTGCCAGATGTGATATTTTTTCTGCCCTAAAGCGGGTATTGAGGTGCTTTGTTATTGTTTGGTCAGTTTCTCAATTGCATTTACCGTTATTCCTTTCAATTGCAGCAGGTAATTGCCAGGGGCCAGGTGCACTGCATTCAGCGTTATTTCCTGCAAACCTTCCTGGTAATGTGCCTGCGACTGGCTCAGGATGCGGCCTTGCATATCCAAGAGCGCGACGCTGATCTTTTGCGGCTGGCTCACACTTACGAAGGCGGTAATATTATTGCGCACCGGGTTGGGTGAAATGACAATGGAAGCATTTTGTTTTCCATTGAATACCCGGCGTATTTCAAAGTATTGCGTTTTGCCATCCCTGTCTGTTTGCACGATCCTGTAAAAGCTCATATCGTTTAGGGGAGCGGCGTCTACCAGTTGATATTTCTTATCACCAGACGAATAACCGGCGGCAGGCACGCGTGCTATTTCGGTAAATTTCATGTCTTTGCCGGCGCGCTCCACTGCAAAGGAGCTGCTATTGTTCTCGGAGGCCGTTGTCCAATCCAGCTTCACCTTGCCACTGCTTAGCCTTGCGGTAAAATCCTTCAGCGAAACGGGCAGTACAATGTTTTGGGAATACTGTATAAACCAATCGTACATGTTCTTATCGCCACTTTCAGGTGTGTTATACCCCGGCTCGTAGGGTATCCAGAAAATATCGTGCGGGTCTGGCGACCACGTGGTGGGCGTAAGTGTATATGCCGCGAGTACCGGAGGATTGGGATTTTGCAGGTTGATATTGGCTACAGAGCCTGTGGTGGCTGCAGGATGGCAGGTGACATCGTTGGGGTTGTGCAGGCCCCATACGCGAATTTGCTCGAGCACGGCGTGCGTACCACCCTGCCAGCTAAGGCCGGTGCAGGGAGCAAGCGGCGCTATGGCTGCAATTTTTTTTGCAAAGTTGAGGTCGGCGTTTACATACTCATAGCACAGGCTCGCGCCTTTGCTGATGCCCGTCATGTAAATACGGTTGCGGTCGACCCGGTAATTGGCGATTGCATAATTGATCATCGCATCAACATCCCAGGCGCCACATCCTCCACCGATATAGTTAGGCGTTAACACGATGAACGAATACTGCACACCGTTATGCGTTACAGACGCCGGGAATACGCCGGACTGTATCTTTTGCGGAATGCCTTTTACGATGATTTCAGTTACGCCGTAATCAAACAGTCCTTTCCAGTAAAGGATCAATGGATATTTCTTGTTGGCATTTGCAGGCAAATCGTATCCTGCTGGCAGGTGCTCAAGATAGTTGTTGATCTGTGCTGAAATGTTTACGCCTGTTACGTGGCGTTGATTGACGAGTGTTTGTGCTTGCGTAGTGGCGGTGCATAAAACGATCAGTAAGCATAAGGGCATGATCCTGCACTGCACGATAGGGCGCTTTCTCATAGTTCACAATTTGTATGGTTATAGTTAACCGGGAACGGGAAAGAAATGCTTTCAGGCGGGAGGACTTGATCAACGGGTAATCACAGAGCGGATGAGATCGTTTTATGCGGAATAAATGTACGGTTATTCTCTATTACGATTATCGCGAAATTCCGGTTAAGTCCACAATCTTTTCACACGCTTAACGGGCCAATAACCCCGGATGGGCCTGCCTTCTAAGCCTCGTTCTTTGGATAGTCGAAAAACAGGAATTGCTTGGGTGCGGTTTCAAACGATTGCCAATTGCCGTTATAGCTTATGGCAAACAATCCACAGGTGGGTACGTTGTCGATCTTTACATCGGTCAGGGAGTTCACAAAATCCGTAATACCAGGGTTATGCGCAAAAACGGCTATGCTGTTGACGGACTCGGGCACCTGGCTAATAACTTCATAAAACACGTTTTCAGGCGCCAGGTAAAGTTCATCCTTCAATTGAATGTCGTCCTTATCCAGTCCATAGGCCTTTGCAAATACGGCCGCTGTTTTCCGGGCCCGTTTGGCCGGACTGGTGATGAAGGCTTGTATGTCCGGCTGCTTTTTCAACAGCCGCTCGGCCATCATGGGCGCATCGTGCTTGCCGCGCTCATTCAGTGGGCGGTCGAAATCGGAAACCGTGTGGTCGTCCCAGCTGCTTTTGGCGTGACGGATAAGTATGATAGTTTTCATAAAAAAAGAGATGGAAAGAATTCCATCCCCCAGTTTAAAACTTTGAAAAACTTGAAATTTGAACAGGCCTGTTCTTAATTCGGTTTCCCATAGGAAGCATAAAACGGTCGGCGCGAATTATTAACAAAAATTTTGCCAGAACCGTATTTTCCGCAAAGTATTTCTTGATCAAGGTCAAGATTAATAACCCCTGACGTTCTTTCCTTCGATATAGTTGATGAAAGCTTTGTTCACAACTCGGTTACCCCCCGCCGTTGGATAGTTGCCGGTAAAGTACCAGTCGCCGGTATTGGTGGGACAGGCCTTGTGCAGTGATTCGATGGTTTGAAAGATCACCTGTACGGGTATGCCCAAGTCGGGCGGGGTGATCAATTGCGCTATCTTATCCGATAGCTCTTCGGTTGAAAAAGCTTTGTAAATGTTCCTGACCACGTTTTCGGTGTGCAATTGCCCGGTGCGTTGCAGTTCCTTGCAATGCTGGTACAGCTCGTCTATCAGGCATTGCTTGTTCTTTTCCTGCAGCAGGGCAATGGCTGCCTTAAAGGCAATGAAATCACCAAGCTTGCTCATGTCGATACCATAACAATCCGGGTACCGGATCTGTGGGGCCGATGATACGATGATGATCTTTTTAGGTTTAAGCCGCGACAGCATGCGCACGATGCTTTCCTTTAGGGTGGTGCCGCGTACGATTGAGTCGTCTATCACCACCAGGGTATCCTCGTCCTTCCGGACCGTGCCGTAGGTGATATCGTATACGTGCTGCACCATTTCGGCCCGGTTGGAGTCCTCGGTAATAAAGGTGCGCATCTTTACGTCCTTGATGGCCACCTTCTCTATGCGGATGCGGCGGTTGATCATTTCAGACAGCTTGTCTTCTGAAATATCGCTGCCCCAGGACAGGATCTTCTGGATCTTGATCTTATTCAGGTAGTCTTCCATTCCCTTTAACAAGCCGTAAAATGCTACTTCAGCCGTGTTGGGGATAAAGGAGAAGATGGTATTCTTGAGGTCGTAGTCGATGGCATTTAATATCTGCTCGCTCAGGTTATAACCCAGCGCGCTGCGCTCACGATAGATCTTTTCATCGCTGCCGCGGGAGAAATAGATGCGCTCGAAGCTGCAGGCCAGCCTTTCCTTGGGCGGCAGCAGTTGTTCAACGAATACGCTGCCATCGGCCCTTGCAATGAGGCTGTGGCCGGGCATCAGTTCCTGCACTTCGTTCTCGCCCACGTTGAATACGGTGCGGATGGCTGCTCTTTCGGATGCGGCCACTATCACTTCATCGCTTATATAATAATACGCGGGGCGAATGCCGTGCACATCGCGAAAAACAAATCCGTCACCATTGCCTATGAGTCCACCTACTGTAAACCCTCCGTCGAATAGCTTTACCGATTTGCGCAGCAGGCCGGTCAGGTCAAGGTCCCCGGGCGCATCTTCATCGGCCTTGATCAAAAAATGATGGATCGTTTCCATCATGGCGGCCAGGTCGCTTTGCTTTTGAAATTCGCCGGGCTCTATATTCACCAGGCCGAACAGCTCATCGGTATTTACCAGGTTAAAATTGCCGGCCAGTGCCAGGTTGCGGGCGGGGACCGTATTGCGCTTGATGAATGGATGGCAGAACTCCACGTTGTTCTTACCCTGGGTGCCGTAGCGCAGGTGGCCCAGCAATAGTTCGCCGAGCGAAGAGATATGCCCCTTCATGAGCCCCGGGTGCTTCGCTATATCGGGCTGGTACTGCTCTAGTTCCTTTACTTCTTTGCCGATCTGGGAAAATATGTCAGCTATGGGTTGGGGTGCGCTGCTGCGGACGCGGTACAGGAAGGGATGGCCGGGCTCAACGTTCAGTTTCACGGTGGCCACGCCTGCTCCGTCTTGTCCACGGTTATGCTGTTTTTCCATGAGGAGGTACAGCTTGTTAAGTCCGTACATTACCGTACCATATTGTTGCAGGTAGTACGAAAAGGGCTTCCTCAACCTTATAAATGCCAATCCGCATTCATGTTTGATCTCGTCGCTCATACGGAGGGCGCAAAGCTACGGAAAAATCAGCAGGAGCGATGTAATGAGCTGTTAAGTGATAATGCTGGCAGGAAGATGCTTGAAAAGAAGGAATAAAAAAAACCCGGCGTTTTCATAGGTACACCGGGGGTCATTTTTCATAGGTCCGATTTCGATTTCTTGATTAGGACGGTAACGTTTTCAATGGAACCTGGATTTTGGGTTTTTCTGGATAATTGGACTTGGTTTTTTCTAGGATGCTTGGTAGTACAAATATGTTCACAATTATTGCTGGTTGCAAGCTTTTTTAGAGCTTACTTAACGTTTTACACAATTGACCCAATTAATGCTAAAGGTTTCCTCTTAGCATGAGGGCTAGGGCAAATCAACCGCATACGTATTGATGTAATTTACCAGCGCCGCGGAATTTTTAAGGTTGAGCTTTTTGAGAATATTGTGCCTATGAACCTCCACCGTTTTCAGCGATATGTTCAACTGCACCGATATTTCCTTTGAAGAAAAACCTTCTTTGATCAGCTTTACTATTTGCAATTCCCTTTCCGAGAGCGCATTGATCCCCTGCGATGGACCATCGTCCATAATTTGTTCCGAAAGGATGTTCTTCACCTCATCGCAGATATAACGATTGCCCTTATGCACCTCCAATATTGCTTTGAACATTTCTTCGCGCGACGAATTCTTGGTCACATAGCCTTTGGCTCCTATCTGCAACATTTTTTTTGCATAGGCAGGTTGCGAGTGCATCGACACTCCTATGACACGCGAACCGGGAGACACCTTGCGTATCTGCTTGGTGGCCTCGAGTCCCGAAACGGGAGTCATGTTAATGTCCATAAGCACTATCTGCGGACGTTTGTTCCTGGCTTGCTCAATCGCTTCTTCGCCATTGCTGCATTCAGCAACAACCTTAAACCGTTGATCGTTATTAAGAATAAAGCTCCAGGTGTCGCGAATAAGCTTGTGATCGTCTGCAATCAGGATCGAAATCGGTTCCATTTAGTGGTTTTTTTAAAGTTTAATATTTAACTGGTATAGTCACCTTCACTTTGCACCCATTACCCGGGGCTGTTATTATTTCAACACTGCCATTAAATAATTCCGCTCTGCTGATAATATTATTGAGGCCTACGCCTTTTTTTGTCTTCGTTGAGTCAAATCCTTTCCCATCGTCCGTTATCTCCAGTGTCAGCCAGCCCCTGGCTGCTTTTAAGGTGATCTTTACATTGCGCGCTTTTGCGTGTTTTACAATGTTGTTGGTTTGTTCCTGTATAATGCGGAAGAGCATCAGCTTTTGGTTATCGGCCAATTGCTTCTCCTTGATATTTCTATGCGTGAATTCGATGTTGAACGTCTGCATGTTGGTGAAAGCTTCGCACAGGTCCTTGATCGATTCTATCAGTCCCAAATCGCCCAGGGTAGGCGGCACCAACGACCGCGAGAGCTTGCGGATCTCGTTGATGGCTTCCATAATGCTTTTTGAACTGACGCCGATCATTTCTGCCGTGGAACCTTCTGCGGAATGCTGAGCCAGGTCCAGATAGAGCTTGGTAGTGGAAAGTATCTGGTTGATATTATCGTGCAGTTCTTTTCCTATTTCTTTCCGCTCTTTTTCTTGTCCGTCGATAGTGGCCTGGGTAAGCATTTTCTGTTTGCCGATCTCCTGTTCAATCAGGCGTTGCTCCAATTCCTTGCGCGAAGTTATGTCCTGCATGGAACCGATCATGCGCTTGGGCCTGCCTTCGTTGTCGGCAATCAAAAAGGCTTTATCCACCACGTACGCATAGGTTCCATCTGCTTTGCGGTAACGGTATTCATCTTCCCAACGCGTTTTGGTTTTCCTGCGCAGGAAGTTTTGTAATGAAGCTTTAATGCGCTTGAGGTCCTGAGGGTGTATGCGCTGGTGCGATTGTTCCAGCGATCCGCTGGCGCTGGAAGGATCGTAGCCGAACAAAATATAATATCCCTCGGCCCAATACATTTTATTGGTCACCAAGTCAAGGTCCCAGATGGCTTCGTTGGTTGCCTTTGTTACAAAATGATAACGCTGGTTGGTTACGCGGATGTGTTCTTCGGCCTGTTTGTTTTCGATGATCACGCGCAGGATATCTGCAGCGCGGTCAATGGCCTTGCGCTCATATTCAAGCGGTTCCTTGGGCTCATTGTAATAAATGGCGAAGCTTGCCAGCACTTCGTCGTGTGCGTTGATGATGGGAATTGACCAGCATGCACGCAGGTTGAATTGTAACGCTGTCTTTTTCCCGTGTTCCCACAGCGGGTCGGTTGCGATATCGGAAACGTACACAGGTTTTTTCAGGAACATGGCAGTGCCGCACGATCCCATGTTGGGCCCGATGGGCAGTCCGTCCACTTCCTTATTGTATTCAGGAGGAATACTGGGGGCTGCCAATGGCTTGATGGTTTGATTTTCCTGCAGCATCACGGAGCAGATCATGCCCTGGTAGATATATTCCAGTCCTTTCAAAAATGCACTGACGGTACTTGCCAGCGAGCTTTGCGGCATGGCGTTCATCTCCAGCACTTTCTTTTCCAGCGAAAGTGTCATCTCCTGGCGTTTCCGCGCAGTAATATCCCTGAAATAAATGGTCAAACCATCGCCAACGGGATATGCATCTATTTCAAACCAGGTTTGCATGGCCTCGAAATATTTTTCGAAATGCAAGGCCTTTTGGTCTCGCAGTGCTTTTTTATAATAATGAACAAAGGATGCCGGGTCCATCTTCACGATATTGCCGAGCACTTTCAGGTCCTTGCCCGTGCCCGCCACTTCTTTGCGGTCGACGCGTAATAATTTTTCAGCGGCCTTGTTCATGTACTGTACCACCAGGTCCTTGTCCAGTATGAACATACCGTCGCTGATGGTTTCCATGATGTTTGTTAATTGCTCGGCTGTTTCCTTGATCTTTTGTTCCGCGATTTTTTTAGAGGTGATGTTGGTGATGGTTGCGCAGACCGCATCCACTTCTCCCTTTGCACCGATGACAGGTTGCATTACCATGTTGAACCAAATGGGCTGTCCGCCGAAATCATATTGCACTTCGTATTCCAACGGATGGCCTTTGAGTGCATTTTCCACATGTTTCTTCAACACTACCTGTCGTTCCGGAGGTAATAACTGCAGCAGGTCCTCGCAGTCGTCAATATGCCCACCTTCGGTGTACAGGGCATACAATTCGGCGGCAATAGGATTGTAAGAAATGAGCTTGAGATTTTTATCAACCAGGAAGAACGCGTCTCTTGTACTGGAGAATATCGCTTTCAGGTTTTGTTCGGAAGTGCGAAGTGCTTCTTCGGCCTTCATTTTATCCGTGATGTCGATGGCTACGCCGCCAATGCCGCGCTGTCCCGGCCCAATCAGCACAGGGAACTTATATACCAGGAACATCACGGGTGTTCCATCGCCGCGAATGCCTTTTTCCACTGCTTCCAATGGGCCGTTTTGCTTCAACACCTGCAGGTTATTGGAATGATACAAATTGGCAAATTCCGCGGGATACAACTCGAACAAGGTTTTGCCGATGGAGTTGAAGCCTTCCGGCAAAACGTGTGTAGCCAGGAATTTATTAAGGTAAACATACCTTCCTTCTTCGTCGCAGATCCAGGCCGCGGCGGGACTGTTGTCCATGAACGAACGGAAGCGTGTTTCACTGGCGATGAGTTGTTGCTCTATTTCTTTCTGTAAGGTGATATCCCTTGCTACGCAAAAAGCTATTCTTTCCTTTTCATACCAGTAAGCCGACCAGTCGAGTGTTACCAGGCTTCCATCCTTACGCTTGAAATGATTTTCAAAATTGGTAGACACCGATTCGCCGGCCTTCATGCGGTCGATGAGGGCGGCGGTATTGATGATGTCTTCCGGCAGAATGAATTCGCGGATATTTCTTCCGATCACTTCGCGTGGGTGGTAGCCCCATATGCGCAGCGAAGCTGCGCTTACCTGCATAAAGCGTCCTTTATCGTCGAATGAACAGATCACGTCCTGCGAATAGTCCATGATCTTGTTCAGGTCTTCTATCGCTATGTTCAATCTTTCGTTGGTGCGGGACAATTCATGCTCGGCCTTTTTACGCTCGATGGCGCCGGCCAGCGATGAACCGAACACTTTCAGGATATCTATTTCCCAATTTTGCCAAACGCGTTCATAATGGCATTCATCGAAACCTACAAATCCCCATAGCCTGCCCTGCATGAAGATGGGTAATATCAGCATTGACACGTTGTGCTGCGCCTGCCATCTTTTTTTCAGCTTTTCGTTTTCTACCTGGTTTACAAATGCCGTGAAGGGCTTGTTATCGCTCAGTTGCTGCAACACGTCCATGAAATCTGCAAAGGGCACGTTTACCGACGATGGCTTGTCTGCCTGCGGTATGATGTTTTCCGCGCACCATTCGTAGCGTTGGCTGGTAAACTGCCTGCCGTCCTCATCGGCGTGGTTGGCAAAAATGTACACGCGGTCGGCGCCCACAATTTTACCGATCAGCTCTATCGAATAGTTGATGGATGTGTCCAGCTCTTCTTCGATGATGAGGTTATTGGTTGCCTCGGCAATGCCCGAAAGCACCGCTTCACGCTTTTTCAGTTGCAGCTCGGCTTCTTTCTGGCGTGTGATGTCGCGTATGATCGTACTATGATAGGCGCGGCCTTCGGAGTCACGGAAAAGCACAGACGAAATTTCGCAAGGTATTTTCCTTCCGGATTTGTGCACCAGGGCCAGCTCGCCCTTGAAGCGCCCGTTTTCGTCCTTGGTTTCAACAATGCGGCTGAATTGGGGATCGTTGAAGTCGAAAATATCCCTGCGCTTTTGCTCCAGGATTTCTTCCCTGGTATAACCCAGCATCTGGCAAATGGCCGGATTGGCCGATTTTACCGCGCCGCCGGGTTGTGTAAGCAAAATGCCGTCCAGGCTATGTTCGAACAGTGAGCGGAACCGGCTTTCGCTGGTGCGCAGGGCCAATTGCGCCGAACGGATGTTGGTAACATCTTGTATGGTGATCTTCAATATCGATTTGCCTGACTCCGGCTCATGCACCATCCACCCGATGGATTGAATGATCTTTTCGCGCAGCTCGTCGGGCTCTATGCGGAACTCGTTTTCAAAAGATGTTCCGCTGTCGAAGGCGGCTTCTACATCATCGCGTACTTTTTTCCTGTCGGCGGGATGTATCATGCCCAGGAACGAGGGGAGGTCCGCCGGCATTTCTTCCTCGGGGATGGCCATTACCTGCTGCATTTCTGCCGAGCAGTACAGCTTGCCGTGCGGTTCTACTTCCATGTATCCAAGGCCGGCAATTTGCTGCGCGGTGCGCAGGCGGCGTTCGCTTTCTATCAGCTCATCTTCGGCTTTTTTGCGCAGGCTGTCATCATGCAGGTACACTACAAACGAGCCCACCTGCGGGTTGTCGAGCAGGTTGTGCCCCCGCACCATGCACCACAGCCATTCATTGTTGCTCTTCAACAGGCGAATGACCACGTATTCCGGGTTGCCTCCATCCAGCAGCTTGCCATGGAACCTGTCGAATGCAAGCGCGATGTCGTCCGGGTGAACGAAGGCGAAAATATTTTTGCCGATCACGTCCTCGGATTCGTAACCGAGAATATTTTTTAAGGATGGGGCGCTGAAAGTAATATTGCCCTCCCTGTTCGTAAGCAGGATGCCATCCAGAGAATTACCGATAAGGTTACGATAGAACAATTCGCTTTGCTGCAATTGCTCTTCGGCTTTTTTCAGTTCAGAAATATCGCTGCCGACTATCATTACAGATACGCTGTGTCCTTCTTCGTCGCTGATAAGCGATACGGTATTGAGCAGGTATTTCTTTTCGCCCTTGCGGTTGATGAAGGATACTTCGCCCTTCCATCTTCCTTTGCGGTCGAATTCTTCCAATACATCTTTAAACGTCAATGCGCCATAATCGAATTCTACTAGCCTCGTAAGCTTTTCGCCGATGGCCTGCGAAGGCGCAATGCCGAACAATTCTTCGGCTACCGAGTTCCAGGAAAGTACTTTGAATTCCAGGTCGGTTATTACAACGCCATCTGATACGTTTTCCAGGATGTTGGCCTGGTAACGCAATTGGTCTTCTTTCAGTTTTTGGTCGTGTATGTCTATCACCGATCCTATGTAGCCGAGGAAAGTGCCATCGTCCAGCAGTCGGGGCACGCCGATATCGAGCACCCACCGGTAAGTATTGTCGGTTCTGCGTAGGCGGTAGACGAGGCGTACCGGTTCACGTTTCAGGAAGCATTCATCGAATTCCTGTGTACTCTTTTGCACATCCTCGGGATGCACCACGCTCGACCAGCCGCGTCCGAGCATTTCCTCCGCGGTGTGCCCTGTAAAGCGCTGCCAGGGTTTGTTTACATAGTTTGTCCTGTTGTCGGTATCGCACATCCACATCATTACCGGGGCGGAGTCGGCCACCAGGCGGAAGCGTTCTTCGCTTTCCTTGATGCGGAGTTCGGCTTCTTTGCGCTCGGTAATGTCTGTGCCGCCGATGATGTATCCTGAGGGATTGCCTGCATCATCGCGCTGCGTTGCAAAGTTCATCAGCAGGGTGATGTGCTTGCCATCGGTTGGCCGCGTAAAATACATTTCGCCGCGCCATTCGCCGGTTTCCAGGAGTATGCGGCGCACTTCCTCGCGGCTGGAGTCCTGGTAATGCAATACCATGAAGTCGCGGATGTTCTTGCCGATCACTTGTTCCGCGGTAATCCCGTATACTTTTTCGGCAGCTTTGTTCCAGGTGACCACCCTAAATTCCAGGTCGGCCGAGGTCAGCACGTCGGTGGTATTTTCTACCAGTTTTGCCAGGTAAGTTACTTTTTCAAGTGCCAGTTTGGTGTCTGTAATATCTTTATTGATGGCTACAAAGCCGGTGGGTTTTCCGTTGGTATCTTTTATAACGGAAATGGTGGAAAGGAAGCTGATGTGCTTTTGATCACGCGGACGTATAAACGAAGCTTCGCCTATCCACGTGCCTTTCTCGAACAATTGTTTTAATATGGCATCGCGTGAAGTGTTGTGGTATTGCAGGGTAACGAAGTCCTGGATCTTATGGCCTATCAGTTCCTGCGCGCTGAAACCGTATAGTTTTTCAGCGGCGGGGTTACAGCTCATGATATTCATCTCCAGGTCGCCGCCCAATATCGCATCGTACACATTTTCTGTAAGATTGGCAAGGTAGCGGTTTCTTTCGCTGATCAATTTTTTCTCAGTAATGTCGCGCTGGGTACCCCAGGCTCTTTTAAGATAGCCATCTTCCACTATGCCCACCAGGTTATTCACGAAGTAACGCGGATTGCCCTGTTGATCGAACTCGAGCGATTCTGCATCGCTTAGCCGGTAACCATTGCGGATGAAGCTGCGTAGGAATTCGATATTGCGTGGATTATTGAAGTCGAGCAATTCATCCAGCCGCGATCCGATCAGTTCCGAAGAAACATCGTACCCGTGCATGGCGGCCATGTTGTCGTTGCATTCGGCCAAAAATCCATGCTGGCGGATATGGTCGATGATGGCCTCTTCGTCCAGGGTAACCGGCACAGGCATTGAAAGCTCATACCGCCAAATGGCCTCCGAGCTTTGCCCGATAAACACGCGGTATCTTTCTTCGCTGGCGTGAAGCGCATCTTCGACATATTTTCTTTCGGTAATATCCCTCGAAACACAAATGATGCTTACCGGTTCACCGGCCTTGTTGGTAATAAGGCTGGCCGAGGTGCTGTACCATAAATAAGAATTATCTTTTTGACGAAAGCGGAAGCAAATATTGCGCATTACCAGCCTTTGCAGCACTACCTTGGCCATGGCATCGTAGCAAATGTCCAGGTCATCGGGGTGAATGAATTGCCCCCAGTGCTTTGCAAATACGTCGCTGGTATTGTAGCCGGTGAGCCGGGTAAACTCCGGGGTCATGTACACGATATTGCCTTCCAGGTCCAACTTGAAAATGGCTTCTACCACGTTCTGCAATATCTCGCTCTGCTCGCTGCTGTCCGGCGCCCGGTCGCTGGTTTCCACGCCTTCTTCGCTAATATCGGTGCCGATGCATTGAATGTAAGCAGGGGCGCCGGTTTCGTCGGGAAGGGCCGTAAGCTCGAGCCGGCTGCGGTAAAGGTGACCATTAGACGAAGGATGCCTGACCTCGACCGCTACAGGTTTGCCTGCGCAACGGATACAGTCGGACGCGGCCTGCTGATAAAGCTCCAGATCGTCTGCATACACAATATTGATCACCGGAATGTTCGTGAAGTCGGAATGGAGGTAGCTGAATTTTTTGCTGAAGAGGGGATTGACGTACCTATATCTACCTTCCAGGTCAGTTACTGTGTAATAGAACTGACTGGAACGCTTGAAAAATTCCACGATGTTTTGTGCATAGGATATCATTTCCACTCGGTTGCATAGTTAAGGCCGGGGGTAAGGATTCTGGAAGACTATAACGATTTAAAATTAAGATTAATACAATTCCACCATCTGGAATGCAGAAAAATTTCAGGCCCCTTAATGGTAAACCCTTACTAATTGGTTTTAGCCACTGTTAACCAGCTACCTAACATAGTACAGGTCCGGTAATCCTGGTCGATCATGATGTAGTATGTGGGAATCTGTTTCTTGAACCATTTTTCTATGGCTTCCTCTTTTTTGATCTCGATGGCGCGTTGGGCTATGCGGTTGTAATCGTCTTTTAGATTTTCCCTGTGCGGTTCGGTCCTTGTTTTCAGGTAAGCGATGCGTACGCCTTTGCGGCCCCTTTCGTCGGTAAAGGCGGTCGGCTGGGAATATTCACCCACTTTCATGTTTTGCAGCAGCATTACTACGTCCTTGTCCAGTTCGTCGATGGTGCAGTAGTTGCCGTTGCGGCATTGGCGAAGGCCCCCGGTAAACTTGGCGGTTTCATCGTCGCTGTATTTGGCCACTGCTTCGCCAAAGTTCATGGTGCCTGCAATGAGCTTTGCCCTTACTGAATCCAGTCTCTTGATCGCTTCGTCTATCTCATCCTGTGTAACCTGCGGTATTTTCAGGATGTGCCTGATGGTGGCGTCGTCGCCTGCGCGGCTTTCCATTTTAATAATGTGGTAGCCGAATTTTGTTTTTATCACCGGTGAAATCTGTCCTTCCTTTAAGCGGAAAGCCGCTGCCAGGAATGTAGGATCCCATTGTTTTTCATTGCGGTTGATGGCATATTCGCCGCCACGGTCCTTGCTGCCCGGGTCATCGGAATACAGGGAAGCCAGGGCTTCAAAACGGCGTGAACCGGATTCCACCTGTTTTTTGAAGTCATTTAACTGGTCAATGGCCAGCTTTTCAATATCACGGCTCGCCTTGGGGAATACGACAATCTCTCCCAATTCCAACTCAGACTCATAAAAAGGCAGGCTGTCCTTTGGGATCTTGTCGAAGTAAGCCTTCACTTCGTTGGGGGTGATCTTTACGCTTTCAACCACCTTGTTGCGCATGGCTTCTGCCAGCTTGCGCTCCCGGAAGGGCTGGCGGAAATCTTCTTTCAATTGGTAGATGGTGCGGCCTGCAATCTGCTCCAATGCTTCTTTGGTACCGTAGGCCTGGATAAAGCCGCGGATCTGGTTATCGAGCAGGGCCTCGATCTCTTCTTCAGATACAACAATGGAATCTTTCTCGGCTTGCAGCACCAGTGCTTTTTGCGCCAATGCCTGTTGAATGATGAAGCATTCCGCGTCCGGCGGTATTTCCTGCCCCTGCCGTTTTGCGTCGAGGATGGCATTGGTAATGTCCGACTTAAGGATGATCTTGTCGCCTACTATTCCCACGATCTTATCGGCTACTACAGGGCGTTGCGCAAGCGCAGCTATCGTGCAAATGACGGCGGAAAATAATACGAGAATTCGCTTCATACCGGAAAGTTATCTTCAAAAGTATTCAAGGGGCCGGAAACGGCTAGGTGTTTAACAAAGGTTTAATTCGGAAAGGTCTAAACTACAGGCACAAGGTTTCCCCTGTGCCCTGGTAGCATGTGATTTTACAAAGTCCTTTTAACTTCTTCTTCCTCAAACGCCTCTACTATATCGCCCACTTTAATGTCGTTATAATTTTTAATGGTAAGACCGCATTCCATGCCGGACACTACTTCCTTCACATCGTCCTTGAAACGCTTCAGCGAAGCCAGTTCGGTTGAAGCGCCCTCGCCGGTGGGGTATACCACGATGCCGTCGCGGATAATGCGGATCTTGTTGTTGCGGCTGATCTTGCCATCCAGCACAAAGCAGCCGGCAACGGTTGCCTTGTCGAACTTGAACACGTTGCGCACTTCCACATTGGCCACGATCTTCTCCTGGATCTTGGGCTCCAACATACCTTCCATCGCGCTCTTGATCTCTTCGATGGCGTTGTAAATGATGGAGTACAGCTTGATCTCCACACCCTCGTTCTCGGCCAGCTTGTTTGCCTGGGACGAAGGACGCACGTTGAAACCAACGATCACCGCATCGGAGGCGGTAGCCAGCAACACATCGCTTTCGGTAATGGCGCCTACGGCCTTGTGCACCACGGCAATAGCCACTTCGTCGGTAGACAGTTTCTGCAGGGAGTCGCTCAGTGCTTCTACGGAACCGTCCACGTCACCCTTGATGATAAGGTTGAGCTGTTTGAAATTGCCCAATGCCAGGCGTCGGCCGATCTCGTCGAGCGTAATGTGCTTTTTGGTGCGGATGCCTTGTTCGCGCAGGATCTGTGCACGGCGGTTGGCTACTTCCTTGGCGTCCGACTCGTCTTCGTACACGCGGAATTTTTCACCGGCCTGTGGCGCTCCATTCAATCCGAGTATTACCGCGGGAGAAGCAGGGGGTGCCTGATCCATCTTTTGCTGACGCTCGTTGAACATAGCTTTTACACGTCCGTAGTATTGTCCCGATACCACCAGGTCGCCTAATTTCAGCGTTCCGTTCTGCACCAGCAGTGTGGCAACATAACCGCGGCCCTTATCAAGCGAGGCTTCGATAATGGTGCCGGAAGCTTCGCGGTTAGGATTGGCGCGCAGGTTAAGCAGCTCGGCTTCGAGCAATATTTTTTCGAGCAGCAGGTCAACATTCAGTCCCTGCTTGGCTGAAATTTCCTGGCTTTGGTATTTACCACCCCAGGATTCCACCAGCAGGTTCATGCCTGCGAGCTGTTCATATATTTTTTGGGGGTTGGCGCCGTCCTTATCGATCTTGTTAATGGCAAAGATCATGGGGACGCCGGCAGCCTGTGCGTGGCTGATGGCCTCCTTGGTCTGTGGCATCACCGCATCGTCGGCCGCGATTACTATTACTGCAATGTCGGTTACCTTGGCACCACGGGCACGCATAGCCGTAAACGCTTCGTGACCGGGAGTATCGAGGAAGCTGATCTCCTTGCCGCTGGGCAATTCTACCTTGTAGGCGCCCACGTGCTGGGTAATGCCGCCTGCTTCGCCGGCTACTACGTTGGCGCTGCGGATATAGTCGAGCAGCGAGGTTTTACCGTGGTCAACGTGACCCATGATGGTAACAATGGGCGACCTGGCCTCCAGCTCCGACTCATCATCTTCTTCCACCTCTTCTTCCATTTCGGTTTGCTTCTCCATGTCGATGAATTCTACCTGGAAGCCGAATTCATTCGCCACCAATTCTATCACTTCCGCGTCGAGGCGCTGGTTGATGGATACCATCAGGCCGAGGCCCATACATTTGCCGATAACTTCTGCATAGCTTACGTCCATCAGGTTGGCCAATTCGCTCACGCTGATAAACTCGGTAAGCTGCAGTACGTTATCCTGCAAGCCTTCGCCGCCGCCCTGGTCTGCCATTTCATCTCGGCGTGCGCGGCGGTACTTTGCCTTGAGGCTTTTACCTCTTCCGCCCGCTCCGGCCAGCTTAGCCTGTGTTTCGCGGATCTTATTCTGAATTTCTTTTTGATCGATTTCCTTGTCGGCCTGCCTGCGCGGGTCGGCTGCGCCCCTGCGATGGTCGCCGCGTTGCGGGCGTTGGTGTTGGTCCCTGCGGAATCCTGTTCCACCGCCACCTTGCCTGTTGCCATCACGGTTTTGCTGGGTGCTGCCTTCGCGGTTTTGTGGGTTAAAGGCGGGCCTTTGCTGTTGCTGGGGCGGGCGGGCGTCCTGTTTCTTTTCGATGGGAATGCGCTTGCGCTTCCGTTTTTCCTCATTGGGTTTTGGACGCGTATCGTTGTCGGCCGGCAGTTGGATCTTGCCCAATATTTTGGGGCCTTCCAGTTTATCGGCCTTGATATTTTCGATTGCCGGTGATTCGGGTTCAACAACTTCCTGTTCGGGTTGTGTTACTTCCTGCACCTGCGGCGCGGGTTCTTCTGCTTTGGCAACCGGTTCCGGAGCAGTTTCCTTTTCTTCTTTTTTGATTTCGGGCTTGTCTTTTTTGCCCGCGCCTTTCTTAGGACGGGTTGACGAATCCACGGTAGACAGGTCGATCTTTTTCACCACCTTGGGCCCTTCGATCTCAGGGGTTTCTACCCTGGCCACTTCGGGTTCTTCGGGCTCCGGCTGCGCAGGGGGTTGTTCCACTACGGGCGGGGGTTGCTCTGCAACGACCGGCTCGGGCTGCTTCGTTTCCTTTTCCTCTTTTTTGGGCTCGGGCTTTTCTTCCTCGACCGGTTTTTTGGTTTCTTTCTTGAAGAGCGGTTCTTCTTCTTTTTTCTTGCGGGCCTCCACGCTTCCTTTAGGCAGATCTATCTGGTCGCTTTTAAGTTTGGCGACCTTATCGTTCTGGAACTCTGTCTGAAGGGCGCGGTACATTTCTTCCGTAAGCTTAGCGGTAGGCTTCAGATCATCTCTGCTAAATCCCTTGCCAGCCAGAAAGTCCACCAGGGTATCTTTACCGATGTTGAACTCTTTGGCCGCGGCCATTAAACGTGGTGTTGAAATTTCTGCCATATCTTTTTCCTGCTACGGGCCGTGATTTTGTTTGCCCGCAGTTTCAAACTTATTTAAACAGTTAAATCAGTTTATTTACTAATTCATCTATTCTTTTTCAAATTCCGCCTGCAGGACCTTCCTGATATCCTGGATGGTTTCTTTTTCCAGGTCGGTGCGCCTTTCCAGTTCTTCTGCTGTCAGCACCAGCACGCTGCGGGCGGTATCGCAACCGATGCGTTTCAGCTCTTCGATGATCCAGGTATCTATTTCATCGGTGAACTCGTCCAGGCTGATGTCAAATTCCTCTTCTTCACCCTCGTTATCGCGGAACACGTCGATGGAAAATCCCGTTAATTCCTGTGCCAGCTTAATGTTTACGCCTTTTCTGCCAATGGCCAGCGAAACCTGGTCGGGCTTAAGGTATACGTCAACATGTTTGCCCTCGTTGTCGAGGTCCATGCTGGTGATTTTGGCGGGGGTCAATGAGCGCTGGATCAGTAATTGGATGTTATTGGTCCAGTTGATTACGTCGATGTTTTCGTTTTTCAGTTCGCGCACGATGCCGTGGATGCGGCTTCCTTTCATGCCCACACAGGCGCCTACTGGGTCGATGCGATCATCGTAGGATTCAACGGCTACCTTGGCCCTTTCTCCCGGATCGCGAACTATTTTACGGATAACAATCAATCCATCGAATATTTCCGGCACCTCAATTTCCAGCAATTTAGCCAGGAAATCCGGTGAAGTGCGGGAAAGTATGATTACAGGCGTATTATTTTTTAATTCTACTTTTTTTACCACTGCGCGGATATTCTCCCCTTTTTTGAAATAATCCTGGGGTATTTGCTCCGACTTGGGCAGGATCAGTTCGCTTCCTTCTTCATCGAGCAGCAATATCTCCTTTTTCCAGACTTGATACACTTCGGCACTTACGATTTCTCCTACGCGGTCGCCGTATTTTTTTACGAGCACGTTCTTTTTAAGGTCGCTGATGCGGCTGGCCAGGGTTTGTTTGGCGGCCAGGATGGCGCGGCGGCCGAAGTCCATGATGTCTATTTCTTCGTAGAGGTCTTCGCCTACTTCAAAGTCGGGCTCGATCTTAATGGCGTCGGTATAGGCTATTTCGGCGAGCGGGTCCATTACCTGGCCATCTTCCACGATGGTGCGCCTGCGCATGATCTCAAGGTCGCCTTTTTCGGCGTTTACGATCACGTCGAAATTTTCATCGCTGCCGTATTTTTTGCGCAACAGGGTTTTGAATACGTCTTCCACCACTTTCATCATTGTTGGGCGGTCGATATTTTCTGCTTCCTTAAAATCCTGGAAGGCTTCAATCAAATTGATACTTGCCATAAACTATTACGTTTGAGATTCTGGGTCGAACTAAAATACTACCTGAACTTTTGTTGTTTTTATATCTGAAAATAATATGTTGTGAACGACCAATTCTTTTTTCCTGCCGGGCAATTTCGAGGGCATTCCTGGTTTGCCGGCTGCCTGGTTTTTGCTGCGGGTTTCCTCAATTACCAGGCCGTTGTCTGTTAATTCGCTCAGTTTTCCTTCCCGCTTGCTACCGTCTTTCAAAAGGATTTCCACCTGCCGGCCGAGGTTTTTTCGATACTGCCGCTGCAGTTTCAGGGGTTCGTCTACTCCCGGCGAGGATACTTCCAGTGAAAAATCGCCGTCGGGAAAGAGGCCTGCTGTCTCCAACTGTTTGTACAGGTAGCGGTTGTAATCCACGCATTTATCGATGGATACGCCAGAATCCGCGTCCAACACCACTTTAATGTTATTGCCTGGCCTGATTTTAAGGTCTACCAGGAAATAGTCCTCGTTTCCTTCCAGCATGGCCGAAACCATGTTTTCCAGTGTTTCTTGCAGGGATGTGCTATTCATCTGATAAATAAAGAAGGGAACGATTTCGTTCCCTTTCTTTTGCTTCATGTCCGGGGCAAAGGTAAGAAAAACGGGTAATTCGATCCAAATAAAAACTGGGAGGGGAAACAGGGGAAGGAGGAGCAGGCTAAATAGGTGGTTACTTCACCTCTTCAAAATCAATAAAGTCCTTATCAGAGGATGATTTGCTTTTGGGAGCGGGCTCCCGCTGTTGTTGCTGTTGCTGCTGGTTATACTGGTTCATCCTGTCCTGCATTTGCTGGTTCATGTCCCTAAAGCGTCGGCGTATCTGCCTCGACGTGCGGTAAACAGGAATGATGAAGTCGAAAATAAGCTTGTATAATATGACCGCGGCCAGTATGAATAACAAAATCCTGAACATAGGCCAAAGTTAAGGAATGCGAAAAACAATGCGCGGCCATACGGCCGCGCAAGCGTGCAAATTGTGAGTTCGTTTGCATTCTGGCTCTATACATTATCTCAACGTAAACCTTGCCTGTTTTACATCCCTGCTATTAGGACCCACAAAAACATGGAACTCGCCGGGCTCACTCACCCATTTCAACTCACTGTTGTAAAACTTCAGGTCCTCGCCGGTAACGCGGAACACTACTTCTTTGCTTTCCCCCTTCCTAAGAACGATCTTTTGAAATGCCTTCAACTCTTTTACAGGACGCGTAATGCTGCCCACCACATCGCGCAGGTATAATTGAACCGTTTCTTCTCCATCATAGTTACCAGTATTGGTAACGGTGCATCTTACCTCCAGGCTCTCGGTACTGCTGATCTGCGGCTTGCTTACCGTTACATCACCGTATGAGAAAGTGGTATAGCTTAATCCAAATCCAAATGGATACAGAGGATCATTGGCAACGTCGAGATATTTTGAAGTGTATTTCTGGTTGGGGTCGCGGGGACGGCCGGTCATTTTGTGATTGTAGTAGATCGGGATTTGTCCCACGTTCCTCGGAAAGCTCATGCTTAACTTCCCCGATGGATTGGCATCGCCGAACAGCAGGTCCACAATGGCGGGACCTCCATTGGTACCAGGATACCAGGTCTCCAGTATCGCGTCCATTTCGCGGTCTTCCCACGACAACGTAAGCGGACGGCCATTCATCAATACCAATACAATCGGTTTGCCAGTTGCGTTCAATGCCTTTAAAAGTTCTTTTTGATTTTCCAGCAATCCGATGTCGCTACGGCTGGCGGCTTCGCCACTCATGCCAAACGGTTCGCCCACCACTGCTACCACCACGTCTGATTGTTGCGCTACCTGTACTGCTTCGGCTATCAGCTCGGCAGGAGTTTTTGCATCGGGCGTTAATTGTGCGCCGTGCGGGTTCAGCTGCGCAATCAAATCTTTATCGTCTACCAGGTTACTTCCTTTTGCGTATAAGAATTTACCGGCGCCATATTTTGTCTCGAGCGCTTCCCAAACGCTGATGGCTTTATTGCCATCACCCGCGGCGCTCCAGTTCCCGATAAGGTCGCGCTTGATCTTTACCATTGGCCCGATGAATGCAATCTTCCTGCTTTGGTTTAAAGGCAGCGTTTGATTATCATTCTTGAGCAACACCGAGCTTTTAATAGCAGCTTCCTTACTTAGCGCAAGCTTTTGCGCGTTCATGATCTCGGTGCGGCTGCGCTCTTCATTTACATAACGGTATGGATCGTCGAACAGGCCCAGTTTGTATTTGGCTTCCAGTATGTGGCGGCAGGCTGCATCAATTCGGGCAACAGACACTTGTTTAGATTGCACCAGCGCTGCGCCGTTTTGAATGAACAGTTCTCCCACCATGTCCATGTCTACTCCGGCATTCAGCGCCAGTTCCGCCACTTTGCGTCCATTGCCGACACCGTGCGCGATCATTTCATTCACCGCGGTATAATCCGTTACGATCAATCCTTTGAAGCCCCATTGCTTGCGCAGCAGATCGTTCATCAGCCATTTGTTGCCTGTAGCGGGAATGCCTTCCACTTCATTGAAAGATGTCATTACGGTGGCGGCGCCCGCATCCACCGCGGCCTTGTAAGGAGGCAGGTATTCGTTGTACATTCTAAGGCGGCTCATGTCTACCGTATTGTAATCGCGGCCGCCTTCGGCCGCGCCGTATAATGCAAAATGTTTTACACAGGCAAGAATGGTATTGTTGCGGGAAAGGTCGGTGCCCTGGTAACCTCTCACCATGGCTTTTGCAATTTGCGATCCCAGCCAATGGTCTTCGCCGGCGCCTTCGCTAACGCGGCCCCAACGAGGGTCGCGGGCTATATCTACCATTGGTGAAAATGTCCAGTTCAATCCATCGGCGCTGGCTTCCTCAGCGGCAGCGCGGGCAGTGCGTTCAATCAGATTAAGGTCCCAACTGGCAGACAATCCCAATGGAATAGGGAAAATGGTGCGGTGCCCGTGAATAACATCGTACCCAAACAGCAACGGTATCTTCAACCGTGTTTGGGTTACCGCCAACTCCTGCAGCTTGCGCACCGCCACCGGCGTATAAGTATTGAATACGCCGCCCACCAAACCTTTTTTGATCTTTTCTTCCACGCCCTGGCTAAGTATGGGGCCGGTAACGTCGAAGCCTACTGATGGTAAGTTCAATTGGCCGATCTTTTCTTCCAATGTCATTTGCTTCATCAGGTTGGTGATGAAGGCGTTCATTTTTGCGTCGTTGTTTTGTGAGAATAGTTGCAGGGATACCAGCAGGGCTGAGAGCGTTACAATTTTCCTGAGCATATTATTTCGTTTTTTACGAGATGAATGTACCCAGCAAGCAGTGCTGCAAGATACGGGATAAATATATTATTCAACCTTCACGATCTGCGTGCGTTTGGAAACGCCGTTTTCATTTATGGCTTCGATGGTAAAATAATAAGGCAGGCTTTTATCCATCGCCTTAAAATAATATTCATTGCTGCCGTGCACCATAATGCAGTTATACAGTTTATCGGACGCAATGCCGGTGTAGATATTGTAGGCATAAGCATTGTCGACAGGCCCCCATTTTATCCAGGCGCTTCGTTTGTCCTTCTCCGTTCGAAGCACGATGAAATTTTTAACAGTATCGGGAACGCTGCCATTGCCTTTGCCGAAAACGCGGAAGCCGCTCAATGCAAATTTGCCCGTAGGCATGTGAATGTTTTCCAGTTTCAGGTATCGTGTGCGAACGGGCTGCGGCAATTCAATATAATCGTGGGGCACGTCAGTACGGTTGTTGCTCTTATCGACCAACACATTCCAGGTGTTGCCGTTGGTGGAGTGCATAATCCTGTATTGATGGTATACGCCTTTCGATTTGCCAAGGAACTCCGCGTCCTGGTCGCCATAATTTATTTGTATGGCGTGCACGGTGCTCACCTCGCCGAGATCGGATTGCAACCATTCTGCCCTGTTACCGGTTTTTGCGCTCCAGTATGTTTTGATGTTTTCATCTACTGCATGATTGGCCGCATACCCGCCCAGCGTGGAAGAAACAGCAACAGGTTTATTGTAGTTGAGCAGCATCCAACCGGTAAACCGGCTTGCAAGATGGTCGGCCTTGCCCGTAGGAAGATAATGAGGATAATCGCCAAACACGGTATTGGTGTACAGCACGCCATCCTTATCAAATCCCGTAGGCCAGAACCCGATGCGCCGCTCGAAATTATTTTTTACTGATATGGCAATGGTAGACACGTGCCACCAGTTGTTCCACTTATCCTGAAAGGTATTGCCATGACCAGCGCCGCGTGCATATCCGCCGGGTTTATAGGAAAATGGATTGTGCGGCTGATTGGTAAATGGCCCCAGCGGGTGATCGCCAACCACCACGCCATCGGCATAACCGCTGAACTCCGTGCCGGGCGCGCCATACTGCAGGTAATACTTACCGTTATATTTGGTCATCCACGCGCCTTCCATGAAAGGATCGAGGAAAGTATTGTCGAGGTATTCGCCAAAGCGCTGCCATCCATATTGCTCGTGGTTCAGGCGCACCAGCTCTTTTCTTTCGCCGATTGGCTTAAAAGTTTTACGGTCTATTTCTATTCCATATATCGGGTAAACATTGCTGCTGCCCCAATACAGGTACAGTCTGCCGTCATCGTCAGCAAAAAAAGCGGGGTCCCATGCGCCCACCTCGAATGGTTCTACTGCTTCTTTCCATTGGTTGCCCTTGGGATTGGTGCTCATCCACAGCGGGAAGTTTTTTTCGTGCGTTGAGCCAAACACCAGCATCGTATCTCCTAATACAAATACCGCGGGCGCGCACAATTCATCGTACACCTTGTGATGCGGCTTCAGGAAATAGCGTTGAACGAAATTCCATTTAACAAGGTCGCTGCTCCACCAATAGCCCCATTGGTTGGTAGAGAATAAATAATAATCGCCCTTGTACATGACAATAACCGGGTCCGCTGTGGAGCGGTGCCTGCCCCATTCGCTGAAGTTGGGGATGGGCGTGTACCCGTAATCGATGTTCATCGGGTTGCAATACGTGCGTTGCTGTGCAAGGCCTGCAAGCGAAACGATGCAGGAGAAGAGTATTATTATCGATTTTTTCATGAATGAGTTCATCATTTTAACCAAGGGCTTTGAAAGCCCAGTTTTTTCAATCCGTTTTGTATTTCAGTAGCGCTCATGAACAATTTCCATAACAAGCCACTGCGGTAGTTTTCTATCATAACGATGATGGGCCCCTGGTCTATGGCCAGGTGCGAGTTTGCATACCAGCCCGCTGTTTCGTTGAATGCATCTACAAAACCGTATTTGCTCCATATCTTATCGCCGAGGTCATAATAAAAATGGCGGAGCGCCTGCATGGAATATTCGGGTGTGTAAGGGAAAGATGAAAGGGCCGCGGTAGGGGAAATCACTCCCAGGTCTTCTTCCGGCGAGTGCGCCCCATAGCCGCGATGGTTGTCGCTGGCGGTGAGGCCCCAGCAATCAGCGCCATAACCTTTATAGTTTTTTGGATTGCGTATGCAATGCTCGCGGTTGATGAGCGTGTGGTTCAGGTTCTGTATCCAGTAATCGGCGTACCGGTCCTTCAATCCTTTGGGGTCGATGCCTAAAAAAGAATAGTGCGCAAAAAATAACGGTCCCCCATAGTCGAAGCCTAAAGGCAGTTTAATGCCGTAATATTCACGCTGGTTTTTAAAATGGCTGCTGTTGGCCCATCCGCGGTGATATACATCTGCATTAATAGAATAGCGGGGCGAGGAGGCAGCCAGCACATAAGTGATCAGGCATTCATTCCATCCGCGTATTTCGTGGTTCATGCTCCATCCGTTGTTGGGGCTCCAGTGCCAGAATAAAACGCTAAGGCCGTCACGCGTGTGCCAGTTCCATTCAACGTCGTTCCACATCCAGGTGATGCGGTTGCGCAATTGGTTTTCGCGGGGGTCGTTACGGTTGAAGTATTGGCGTGCGGTGAGCAGTCCCTGCATGAGGTAAGAAGTTTCTACAATGTCGGCGCCATCGTCTTTGGAGCTGAAGGGAATAGTTTTTCCTGTTTCTCCATGCAACCAATGCGGAAATACGCCGTGGTATTTATCCGCCTTGGCTAAAAATTTCACCATTTTCAACAAATGTCCTACCGCGGTGTCCCTGCCGATCCATCCTCGCTCCACCGCCACTACAATGGCCATGATGCCGAAGCCGGTGCCGCCGGTTGTGGTAGTTTCGTGGCCATAGTCGTAGGCTATGTTGCTGCGCTCCCGTGCCAGGCCTGATGTGGGATGCGCAAAATCCCAAAAATAGCGGAAGGTTTGTTTTTGCACTAAATCTAACAGCTGGTCGTCGGTAAGGTTTTTCTGAATGATGAGAGAACTATCGGTATAATTTTTAGTTGTATTCGACTTTTTTGTATTTGTTTTTTGCGCGGATGCCGGCAAGGCAATTACGAGCAATGCGATGGCGATAAACCGGTATGCGATCGGGATCTTCCTGTTCATATCGGGATTGATTTAGCTATTTTTTAAGCAAAGATTTTTAATAGGATTGGATGATTGCACAGATGCCAAGGCGTTCAATTACAGGTGCGGACT
This sequence comes from Chitinophagaceae bacterium, assembly GCA_035628135.1. Lineage (GTDB taxonomy): Bacteria > Bacteroidota > Bacteroidia > Chitinophagales > Chitinophagaceae > DASPKM01. The sequence continues at coordinate 1,159,091 of DASPKM010000010.1, forward strand.
TTGAAAACCCAGCTTTCTCATACCAGCCTTTACTTCCGGGCAACTCATGAACAGGTTCCACAACAGTCCACTGCGATGGTTTTCTATCATGATTATTATTGGACCCTGGTCAATGGCCAGGAAGGAATCCGCAAACCATGCGTGATGCAATGAGAATGCATCTATAAAACCATAATCTCTCCATATCTTATCTCCCAGCACGTAATAAAAGAATTTCAGCGCCTTCATGGATTCAACAGGCGTATAAGGAAAGGAAGACAGGGCCGCGGTAGGAGATATAACACCGTTGTCGTTGGCAGGATCGTGCACCTTGTAGCCATTGATATCATCGCTGGATGTTAGCCCCCAGCACGAATCGCTATAGCCATAATAATTCCGCACATTGGCCACGCAATAACTATAATTGATGAGCGTGTGGTTCCTGTTCTGTTGCCAATAGTCCGCATGCACATCCGTAAGGCCATTGGGATTGATGCCCAGGAACGAATAATGCGCAAAGAATAAAGGTCCTCCGTATGCCGGGCCTAACGGTAATTGATAACCGTAGTAGGTTTGACCGTTCTTGAAATTAGCACTGCCCGCCCATCCCTGGTCATACACTTCTTTGGGAATGGTATAAGTAGTGGAAGACGCCGCCAGTGCATAAGTGATCAGGCATTCGTTCCACCCGCGAATGGGAAGGTTCATATCCCAATTATAATTAGGGCTCCAATGCCAGTACAATACATTCTCATTATTCTTCCTGAACCAGCTCCATTCCACTTCATTCCACAATGTATTGATGTCGGCGCGCAGTGCGGTTTCCGCTGCGTCCGCGCCATTGAAATATTGCCTGGCGGTAAGCAAGCCTTGCATAAGGTATGAGGTCTCTACAAGGTCTGCGCCATTGTCTTTGGTGCTAAAGGGTATTACTTCGCCGCTGACCCCATTGAGCCAATGAGGAAATGCCCCGTGAAAGCGCTGCGCTTTTGTTTTAAGAAAGTTCACGATCTTCTGCATGCGTGCAAGGCCTTCTGCCCGTGTGATGAATTGGCGGTGAATGCCGGTAACGATGGCCATGATGCCAAAGCCCGATCCTCCCGATGTAACCAGGTCGCCCGAAGTATTTCTTTCTCTTGCAAGGCCCGATGTGGGATGCGCAAAATCCCAGAAGTATTTAAAATGCTGCCGCTGTACCAGTGTCAGCAGCTCGTCATCTGTCACCGGCGGAAATTTGCGCGACGAATCGAGCCGGGTAAGTAAGTTAATGGTAGTGGTGGTGCCCAGCTTTCTTTTTTGTTTCGATTGTATATCGGGAAATATCCTGACAGTGTAGCGGGTGAGGTATTTTAAAGGAGCGGCGGTTTGTATCACAACGGTGCTGTCATTCTTTTCATAGCTCACAGTAAACGATACGGCGGCGCCAGTGCTTTCGTTGATAAGGATATTGGGCGATACGGAAGGCGCATCGGCCTGGGCGGAGAAAGATAGTTTTATAACAGGTTGAATAGGTACGTTCACGTAATCGCTGCCGCTAACGGTGCCGGGTACCTGCATTTGAGCCAGGTTAAACGGCCCTGCAGGCGGTTCCGGTGCAGGCGAATCCTTCTTCTTGCAGCCGGCCCATATCGCCGCGCATATTACTAACCCCCACCATTTGCTCATGATCGTCGTTGTTAAATTAGCTGATTGCCGGGGAGAGCTGTCAAACGCTCCATCGGCAACCAGCTAATTATTAATTCAACCAATATGCTTTTATCGTCCTTGTTTTTCTAATTGGAACAGTGCATTTATCTCCTGGTCCGTCAGAGCTTTCTTATAAAACCTTAGTTCATCCAGTTTCCCGGTATATGGCAGCATCCAGGGCTCGGGGTTATTGTATGGCGCTCCCAATTGATTTTGGAATCCGCCAATGACAAAGCGTGCCGGGCTCTTGAATGACAGTGGCCCAAGCGGAACACCTGCCGATGCAAACCTGTCTTCATCGTTCCTCGGCACGGTGGGATCGTTAAATGGCAGCTTGGTCCCATTTACATACATGGCGAACTTAGAAGTGGCTTCGTTGTAGGTAAATGCAATGTGCCTCCATCCGCCATACATATCGGCCATGAAATTTTCCCTGATCTTTCCGGTGGTCTCCAGCCAATGTTCAACATTGGATACGCCGGCCACATTTTTTTCGAAATGCACTTTCACCAGCATTTTGTCGTTGGGCCCTGCGCCTTCTATCAGCATAAAGAAATTACCCCAGAATGATCCATCGGCTTTTGTTACGGTAAACACTCCCTGTGCTCCACCCTGGTGCCTGTTGGTATTGATCCACATGCTTACCGTAAAGCTGGTAAGGGTTCCTATCGGGCCTGAGTTGGCGTACGCGATAAAGGCGTTGGCAGCGCCCTGGTAGGCCTGGCCTTTTTTGCCGGCAGTAAATCCGCCACCACCGCTGATGGTGCCACCGGTTACGCCACCTTTGGCATCGGCAACAGAACCATCAAAAGGAAAGTAAGCCACCAGGTCCGCGGGAGCTACCTCACTGGAATTGGTGTAAGCTCCAATGGGCGGGGGATCGCCTTCGGTAAAATCATCGTCCAGCTCAGCCTTTGTGCACGCCGTCATCAACATCACCGCGCAAAGCAGGGCCGGGAGGGCGGTCAATGCGTTTCTGTATTTTGTTTTCATACTGTTTTGTGTTTATAATGATGTGTATTAATAACCGGGGTTTTGGGTAAGCCTTCCAGCACTCAGGTCACGCTGAGCCTGCGGAATGGGGAACACTTCGTGTTTACCAGTTTGAAATCCTTTACCCGCTAACACAGTGGCAGCCTGACCGGTGCGCACCAGGTCAAAGAAACGGTCTTGCTCCATAGCTAATTCTACTCTTCTTTCTTTCCAGATGTTGGCCAATGTGCCGGTAGTAGGACCGAGGTTTGCCCTTGCCCTTACCAGGTTCAGCTTGGCAGTGGCTTCTCCTGTGTTGTTCAATCTTGCCGCAGCTTCGGCGTAAATCAACAACACTTCGGCATAGCGTAATATTCTTATGTTCTTCGGTTTAAAATCCTTATCGAGGTATCCGTTGCAACTCGGTGTTTCCTTAAATGGACTGTGATAAGCCTTATAGCTGTAACGCGGATTTTCAACTGAGTCCTGGGTAGGTATCCTGAACCCATCCCACAACACTGTCCCGGGATTGGGCCCGCCGCCTACAGTGGGGTTAATGAAGATGATGGTTGCGCCGCGGCGGATATCGCCCGGTTCGTATGCATTGGCAAGGTCGGCGCTGGGTGAATTTAATCCAAAGCCAAGGTCGCCATCATACGGTTTACCATCAACATTGTTCCTCCACGCGCCTTTTGAACGTGGCCCCTGACCGTTGCTGAACAGCGGGCTTACCGCATCGCAATTGTCAATGCCGCGGTGCGGACCTGTCTGCACTTCGAAGATGGATTCACTGTTGTTTGCACCTACTTCACGGAACATGGTGGTATAATCGCCCAATGAATATTTTCCTGATTCTATCACGGCTTTCGACAGGTCGAATGCTTTTTGCCAGTCCTGGCGATATAGATAAACTTTTGCAAGCATTCCTTGCGCCGCGCCTTTGGTGATGCGTCCTACTACCGCGCCGGCCTCACCCTTTGCAGGAAGGTTGTCTACACCGTATTGCAGGTCTTCGATGATCACCGCATAAATTTCATCGCGGGTGGCGCGTGTGTTCACTGCATCGCTGTTGGCCTCAGAAGGGGGAATGATCGAAATAATTTTCGGAACGCCTCCGAATGCACGAACCAGGTTGAAATAATAGAAGCCGCGCAGAAAACGCACTTCGCCCAACAGGCGTTTGCGCGTAGTTTCGTCGAATGTACTGCGGTTCAATACATCGATGGCTTTGTTTGCGCGAACGATGGCCTCATAGTGGCCAAGCCATACGTTGTTAAAAATAAAATTGTTGGCGTTGAACGTGAAGTTGTCAATTTCGGCGGCAGGGCCAAAGTCTGCGGGAAAGCTTCCTTTGTCTGCATCGTCAGAAGCAACGTCGTTCATAATCACCCACAGAAATCCAACGGTATTGTTGCCGAAGCTTCCAAAATACAGCGTATTGTATACGCCGCCCACCAGTTTTTCCGCTGCTCCGGGGTCGATCAACGCCTGCTCTTCCGTGAGTTGCCCCTGTGGCGGTACGTCCAGGAAGCTTCTCTTACAGCTACTGCCTGCGGTAATGCAAACAGCGGTTGCGAGCATTATTTTGAAGAATTGTTTTTTCCTGATCATATAAATGAGTTTGTCATGGTTAATTAAAAGCCTATGTTCAATCCAAATGCAAACGTCCTGGTGCTGGGGTATGAATTGGATTCAATACCTGCTTCCAGGATTTGGTCGGTTTGCAATTCAGGCGTAAAGCCCGAGTAAGGTGTAATTGTGAACAGGTTTTGCGCAGTAAAATAAACCCGCACACTATTGATCCTCACCCTCGACAAAAGGCGCTCCGACAATGTGTACCCAAGCGTGAGGTTATTCAACCTGAAGAAATTGCCCTTTTCCAGGAAATAAGTAGAAGCTGCCATTTGGTTCAGCGTAGCGCGGGGATGAGAAGTGTTGGGATTGTTAGGTGTCCACCGCTCCTTTGCTATTTCGGCTTCTATATTATCCCTTGCATCTGCACCGCGGATAGCACGCTTGCCATTGTATATCTTGCCGCCTGCTGTTCCATAACCGGCGAAGCTGAAGTCGAACGATTTGTAATTCAACCCGCCATTTACGCCGAAGGTTACTTTTGGCTGGTACGATCCCTGGAAGGTGCGGTCGTAAGAATCGATCACGCCATCGGGCTTGCCAGCCGGGCCGCTTACATCCCTGTAATTCAGGTCGCCTACTTTGGCGCCGCTCTGGCCCGATGCAGCCACTTCTGCTTCTGTTTGCAGAATGCCTTCTACTTCCAGCAGATAAAAACTTCCGATAGGCTGGTTATTATCACTCAGTGTTACAAAGCCTTGTCCACCTACGTTTCCGGCAAATAAAGCTTGACCACCATTGAGACCTGTGATCTTATTCTTGTTGAACCCAACGTTGCCGCCTATGCGATAATCGAGGTCTTTGTTGATGTTGTCGCGCCAGTTCAGCGTTACTTCAAAACCCTTGTTCTCGAATGTGGCTGCATTGGTGATGAACCTTGAGTCAGGATCGCCCAGGATACCGGGGATGGTTACATATACCAGCGCATCGGTGGTTTCTTTTTTATACCAATCCAATTCACCGGAAAGGCGGTTGTTCAAAACGGTAAATTCAAGGCCCAGGTCAATCTCCTCGGTAACTTCCCATTGTACGTTCTTGTCTGTTACATCGGGGAAGGAAATGCCCAGGTATTCCTGTCCATTGAAATAATAAGGCACGTTCAGCCTGGCCAATGTGTAGTACAGCGAAGTAGGTATTTTATCATTACCTACGCGGCCCCAGCTTCCTCTCAATTTCAACGCGTCGAAAATCTGCTGTCCGTCCATGAAGCTTTCATCACTGATCAGCCATCCTGCGCCTATCGATGGGAAGTATCCCCACCTGTTGTCTTCGCTAAACCGCGAAGTGCCGTCGGCACGCATCGTGGCGGTAAGCAGGTAGCGGCCGGCATAATTATAATTCAAACGCCCGAGGACTGAATTGCGGGTCCATTTATCGCCAGTTTCATTGCTCACCGCGCCGCCGAGGCTTCCTGCATTCAGGTACCACTGGTCCCTGTTCTCGGGAACATCGAACCTGCCACCGGTAATGCTGTTGAATTTGTATTGCTCGGCAGTTACACCCGCCAGCAGGTTGAAGCTGTGTTCACCGAACGATTTTGCCAATTGCACGGTATTGTCCCAAACCCATTTGTTGGCGGTATTGTCGGTAATGTTCAGGCGGCTGTTGCCACGCTGCTGGTTACCGCCTGCTTCGATAAACGTTTGGGTATCGCTGAGGAACTTATATAAGTATTCAACCTTTTTGAAAAAGTCAAGGTCAATGCCGAGGCTGGAGCGGAACGTGATCCAGCTGATGGGTTTAAACTCCAATCCAAATGTTCCCTGCAGCCTGTTGCCGATGCCGTTGTTGAACACTTTTTCCAGCGACAGCACAGGGTTGCCCACGTTGCCCGCGGCGGAGGTATTTCCATATTTGCCATTTATCTTATCGGGAACATAAGGCGCTGCGCGGTAAGCGTTGTTGAATGCGCCATAGTCCACGTCGCGCAGGTCGAACCGGCTGAATGAAACGAGGCTCGACAATTTCAATTTATTGGTAAGCCTGTACTCATTGTTAGACCTTACGGTAAAGCGGTTGAATTTATTGGTGATTAAAATTCCTTCTTCTGAAGTATAGCCTGCGCTTAGGAAGTAGTTGATGCGCTCACTGCCGCCTGACATCGATACGTTGTGGTTTTGCAGGAATCCCCTGCGAAGGATGGCATCGAACCAGTCGGTATGTGTTCCGGTGAGCCTTGATGCGGGCACCAGGCTATCGCCAGTACCATAATATACACTGGCTTCGTTCAGGTAGCCTGCGTATTGGTTGGGGCCTGCCATGTCAACCAGGTTGGTGGCTTCGCGTATGCCGACAAATGCATCGTAATTAACGACCATTTTGCCCGGCCGCCCTTTTTTGGTGGTGATGATCAATACGCCATTGGCTGCACGCATCCCATAAATAGCGGTGGCCGAAGCGTCTTTGAGTATCTCCATGCTGGTGATGTCGGCATTATTGATGTTGCGGATGTCTTCTGTAATAACACCGTCTACTACATACAGCGGGTCTTGTCCACCGAGCGTGGTCCCGATACCCCTGATGCGTACGGTGGGCAATGCATTAGGTGCGCCTGAGGTAATGATCTGCACACCTGCAACGCGTCCCTGGATGGCCTGGGTGGGAGTAAGAACGGGCTGTTTTGCTATTTCCGCCCCAGACACGGTGGCAACGGAACCGGTAAGGTCTCTTCTTCTGGCAGTGCCATAACCCACTACTACTACCTGGTCCAGGCTGCGGTCGGCGGCTACCAAAGAAACTTCAATGGCGGTCCTGCCGCGCACAGGTATTTCCTGCGGGGTATATCCAACATAGCTGAATACCAGTACGGCATTTTCATCGGGCACCGTAATGCTGAAGTTGCCTTGTGCATTGGTAGTGGTGCCGATGGTGGTGCCACGGAGGGTTACCGACACATTCGGCATCGGCTCGCCATTAGGCCCGGTTACCCTGCCGGTGATGGTGATGTCGGGATTTTGTATGTCTGCTGTGGCCGCATTCTTCAATACAACCAGGTAATTATCCAGCACCTGGTAGGTAATGGGGCGGCCATTGAGTATTTTATCCAATACGCTGATCACTTCCTCATTGTATGCGTTCAGGCTTATACCTTCCTCGGTGCGCACAAGGGCTTCGTTGTATAGGAACCTGTAACTGCTTTTTTGCTCGATGGCGGCCAGCGCCTGTTTAAGATCCACCTTGTCCAGCTTAAGGGTTATCCTAGTTTGCGACACCCCCTCCGCCGACACGTGCATGTAGCAAAGAAACAGGAAGGCGAATGTTAGTTTCATAATTCGTAAGAGCTTTAACTGAACCGGGGCTCTTCGCCTTGCAGCGACTAGCCCATAATGGTTTTTTTTCATACTTTAATGTTGAAATGGGTTAAAATAACAGGTTTCTCGGCTTGGTAAGTTTAGTCACCTTTACGTTTTAACTCCCGGGAAATGTTGCAGCATTTCCCGTTGTTTTTTATGCACTAGGTAGTGTTGAATAGCATAGCAGTCAGATTTTAGTTGTGTTGATCAAAATTTTTTTAATAGATGCGTATGATGTTGTCGTTGATGCTGTAATTGAAACCGCCGGTCAGCCGTAATGCGGCCATTGCCTGGTGAATGCTTTCGTTCCTGATAAAGCTGCCGGTAAACCGCAACTGTTGCAACGACTCGTTTTCAAAATGGATGAGCACGCCATACCATCTCTCCAGCTTTATGGCAACATCTTTAAATGATTCATCCCTGAACAGGAGCTTGTTCTCTACCCACGATGTCTCGAGATAGGTGCTGTCCCGGGTTTCATAGTTAAGGTGACTGATGGCTACAAAGGGTTCGGCCTGCCGGTTTTTTTTATCTGTTGCGGCTGCCGGGGGTTCATCGAGCACAATTATTTTTTCATTGGGCCTAAGGATCACTTTTTGCGAATTAGCAGGCCTGTTCCTGATCAGTACTTCAATACTGCCGTGGATAAGACTTGCCTCTGTTTTGTTTTCGCCGGGATAGGATTTTACGTTGAACAATGTGCCCAACACTTTTATGTCGATATTGTTTGCGTGGATGATGAAGGGCTTTTGCTCGTTTTTTACTACATCGAAATAGGCTTCGCCGGTGAGTGTTACTTCACGCACTTCGCCGCCGAAGGTTTTATCGTATACCAGCTTGCTGCCTGCATTAAGCCAAACTACCGATCCATCGGGCAAATTGATGCGTGATCTCGAGCCGTTGCGGGTACTGATCTCGCTCAGCTCCACAGTTTGCGGCCTAGTTGGTTTGTTTTGAAAGGGATTGAGCCAGAAAATGAGCCCTGCAGTAATTGCAGCAAACACCAGGCCTGCCTTGACGGCAGTCATGCCCGTAATGATGAAACGCTTTGCGGCCGGCCTTTTTGCCGGATAGCCGGGCATTTGAGATGGATAAGGTTCGCCGGTTTGTTGCGCAGGCTCGCCTTGACGGCAGTCAGGCTTGAAGACTGATACATCTATGCCTTTTGCCTGCATTTTGTTCAGGTGTTTCTGAAAGGCATCCTCTGCTTCCGGGGCGGCAAGGGGGTGAAGCTTCCACAGGTCCTGGATGTGCTGAATGGCATAGTGCATTTCGGGATGCTGCCGTAACAGTTCTTCCAGCTCGATCAGTTCGGCCTGAGAGGCTTCGCCCGCTAATTTTTTACTGACCAGGTGCCAGACGCGATCTTTCTGCATGAAAATGTGCTTGAACCTAAGGACACCAATAACAGGTAGATACCCCCAAAGGGTATGGAAATTTTTTTAGCGGCCTGAGTTGATCGTGGTGCGTATATCGAACTGGATGGCCGACCCGATCTTGCGAAGCGCAAGGGTCATTTGATTTTCTACAGTCTTGAGTGAGAGGTTCAGTAGTTCGGCCACTTCCTTATGCCTGAGGCCGTCTTCTTTTATCAATTTAAAAATAAGTTGGCAACGGGGTGGCAGTTGGTGAATGGCGCGTTGAATGCGGTTGATCATTTCAGCGGTAATGAGCAATTGCTCGGGATCGAAATACACGCTGCGCAGTTGAACGCGATAGTCGTCTGGCAGCAGGGCGTCGCGCTTTTGTTGCCGCAGGTAGTTGAGCGAAGTATTTTTGGTACTGATGAAAAGGTAGAGTTTCAGGTTCTGGATGCGGGCCAATGCCGCCCTTTTTTGCCAGATGTGGATGAACACATCGGAAACGATCTCTTCGGCCAGCTGGCCTGTTTTGACCATGGATAGTGCAAACTGGTAAAGCGAGGGATAGAAATAATGGAATAGCTCTTTATAAGCCTGCTCATCATTGTGCAGCGCAATCCGGTCCTGGATTTCTTTTAGATCAGGCAGCAGCAGTCGCATAATGGCAATAATCGTATGTAAGCTACTAATTTACTGTGTTAGAACAGGACAATTTTTTCAGGCTTTAAGATGCTTTGAAATTTTTTTCGCTGCCCCGGCCGGATTTTTTACTTTTGCGCTCTGTTTTTAATTATTGAATGATAATTAAGAACCAGGACCCTTAGCTCAGTCGGTTAGAGCATCTGACTCATAATCAGAGGGTCGTTGGTTCAAATCCAACAGGGTCCACGAATAACTGGTAAGGTCAAACGCGTTTAAGGACTGCCCGCGAACACCGTGGGCATTTATTTTGCATAGTTGGTGCTGAACCTTAACCTTTTATTAACCGACCTGAAAATACATTTGCTTCTCAACTGTGATTATGAAAAAACTTTTTCTTGCAGGCTTTGTTTTACTGACAGTTATAAGCGTTCATGCGCAAGACACTACGGCGCCCGCGCCTAAGAAGGCCGCCAGGCATGCGATAGACCTTTCCAACCGCGCAGGTGACCACTTTCTTATCCAGGTGGGGTATGCCGGTTGGGCAAGCAAGCCGGACAGCATCAATACTAAAGGCTTTTCGCGCAGCCTGAACATGTACCTGATGTTCGATTTTCCTTTTAAGACCAATCCACAATTCAGTGTGGCCATCGGCGCCGGCATCGGCAGCGATAATATCTTTTTCGATAAAATGGAAGTTGAAGTGGCGGGCGGCACCCAAACCCTGCGCTTCCGTAACCAGGCCGATACTAATCACTGGAAAAAATTCAAATTGGTGAGCGCATACCTCGAAGCGCCTGTTGAATTGCGCTTTACGGCCGATCCGCTCAACTACAATAAAAGCTTTAAAGTAGCCCTCGGCGCCAAGATCGGCACCTTGCTGAACATTCATACCAAGGCAAAGAACTTCCAGAACAAAACCGGCGGAGCTATCAATTCTTACATCCGCAAGGAAAATTCCAAGCGGTATTTCAACGGAAACCGGCTGGTGGTTACCGGCCGCATAGGCATTGGCAGCTTCAGCCTGTACGGTACTTACCAGGTCAACAGCTTCATGAAAGAAGGCGTTGGTCCTGATGTTAAGCCGTATTCGATCGGACTTACCATTAGCGGATTATAAAATCTTATAGCGATAGTGGGTTACGGATTATGTGTTATGCGTATTAAACTCATATCAGTCCGAAGGAGTCCTTTGGACATACCCGTAACTTTATCGGTACGGCACTTAAGTTGCTGAACTATCATTCATGCTAGACAAGAAAAATATCATCAACCAGGAAGAGCGCGCCGTATTGGTTGGACTGGTGCACAAGGACCAGACAGAGCAACAGGCGAAGGAATATCTGGAAGAGCTGGCTTTTTTAGCCGAGACCGCGGGCGCAAAGGCCACGAAGCGCTTCTTGCAAAAACTTCCCCATCCCGACAGCCGCACTTTTGTAGGCAAGGGCAAGTTGGAAGAGATCAAGAATTATATTAAAGGAAAAAATATCAACATCGTCATTTTTGATGATGAGCTGAGTGGATCGCAGATCTCCAATATTGAAAAAGTATTAGATGTAAAAACCATCGACCGGTCCGACCTGATACTGGACATTTTCGCCAAACGTGCAAAAACCGCGCAGGCCAAGGCGCAGGTTGAGCTGGCACAATATCAATACCTGTTGCCAAGACTGCGCGGTATGTGGAAACACCTGGAAAGGCTGGGCGGTGGTATCGGCACGAGAGGTCCCGGTGAAACGGAGATCGAAACGGACCGCCGTATTGTGCGCAATAAAATTTCACTGCTGCGCAAGCGGCTGGCCGAAATAGACAAGCAGGCCTTTACCCAAAGAAAAGACCGCGGCGAATTTATTCGCGTAGCGTTGGTGGGATATACCAACGTGGGTAAATCCACGCTAATGAATATCCTAAGCAAGAGCGATGTATTTGCCGAGAACAAATTGTTCGCAACGCTTGACACTACTACGCGCAAAGTGGTGTATGAAAACACTCCTTTTTTACTGAGCGATACGGTTGGTTTCATCCGCAAGCTGCCGCACCATTTGGTGGAAAGCTTCAAGAGCACGTTGGATGAAGTGCGCGAGGCCGATATCTTATTGCACGTAGTAGATACTTCGCATCCCAGTTACGAGGACCAGGTGGGCGTGGTGAACAAGACCTTGCAGGAGCTGAATGCGTTCGACAAGCCCGTGGTGATGGTGTTCAACAAAATGGACCTGTATGAAAAGAACACCTTCGATCCCTGGTTGGATGATGAGGTACGATTGGAGATATTGAATGAATTGAAAGAAAGGTGGGAGCGCGATACGCAGGGCAATTGCGTGTTCATATCTGCCACTGAACGAAAGAATGTAGATGAATTGCGCGGAGTGATACTGCAGAAGGTGAAGGAAGCTTACCAGAAAAGGTATCCTTATAAAACGGAATTTTTCTTTTAGTTGTTCTTTTCCCTGACGCAAATCCACCTGACGGCGACAGGGAACCAAGAATCAAGGCCCACGCCATCGCTCCGCGGGCCCAAGCGCGTCAGCGCAAAAAGTTACCTGCTAACAAACTGCTATTGCATTAATGTTGCGCCGCATCCCGCTCCGCTTCCAGCATAGGCTGAATGAGATGGTATTCTTCGATCGCTTTATCTATTAACGCAGGCAAGCTGTCTAACTGTTCCCTGTTTTTCGCGTTTTGTTCTATGATGGTGATGGTTTGCAACAGATCGTTCATTTGTAAAAGGCCGACGCTGCTTTTTAGTTTATGCGCTTTTTGATAAGTCTCGTCCCAGTTCTCGTGCAGGATGTGATCTTTAACCTGCAGCAACATCGGCGGGGTTTCCTGTAAAAAGAGGTTCAGCACATGGGCAATTACATCTTTCTTTTTCTTGATGGAAATATTGTCGAGGTTGTAAGGTTTTTCTTCCTGGGCCTTTTCAGGGGTGTGCTTTTTGCTTCCATTGCCACCATTGATGTGTTTTTCCAATAGCCTGAATAATTCGGTAGGCGCAAATGGTTTGGTAACGTATTCGTTCATGCCCAGCTCAAAACACTTTACCTGTTCGTTGCGGAGCGCGCTGGCCGTCATCGCAATGATCGGGGTGTTGAGCCTTAGCTTTTGACGGATATATGCGGTGGCCTGGAAGCCGTTCATTACCGGCATCTGCAGGTCCATGATGATGAGATCGAACCTTTCGCCCGCTTCCAGTTTGTTCACTGCTTCTCTTCCATTAACCGCGATGGTGGTAATAACGCCTGCGGGTTCCAGGTTGTAAGTAATTACTTTTTGGTTTACTTCATTGTCTTCTACCACCAGTATTTTTTTGTTGAACAAGGCTGCGTTGAGGAAGGCTGATTCTTCTTCTTCGGTAATTTCTTCGCTGGGAGTATAGGGCGCTTTTTCATATGGTATCTCGAGGCTAATGGTGGTGCCGGCCCCGGGTTTACTGGTGATGTCTATGCAACCGTTTTGTAATTCTATCAGTTGCTTGGTAATGGTGAGGCCGAGGCCCGTGCCTCCATATTTACGCGTGATCTCTTCGCCTGCCTGCGAAAAGCTTTCGAAGATGAATGCAAGCTTGTCTTCGGGGATGCCGATGCCCGAATCTTTTACCTGGAACTGTAGCCGGCAGGTGGTATCTGTTTCGCTGGCCACTGCAATTTCGAGCCGCACATATCCTTGCTGGGTGAATTTAATGGCATTGCCAAGCAGGTTGCTAAGCACCTGGTTCAACCGGTGCGGATCGCCTTTAATGCGCGAAGGCGTATCGGTATGAAAGAAGATGAGCACGCCCAGGTCTTTTTCCCTTGCCTTGGGTTGCAAGGCAGCCACTGCTTTTTGTGCAACTTCCCATAGATTGAACTCGATGTTCTCGATACTCAGCTTACCGGCCTTTATCTTGGAGAAATCCAGGATGTCGTTAATGAGCACCGACAGGTTGTCGGATGAATACTTTATGATGTTTGCATATTCAAATTGATCGGCCGTAAGTTGCGTGTGCAGTAACAGGTTGGTCATGCCGATGATGCCATTCAAGGGGGTCCTGATTTCGTGGCTCATGTTGGCCAGGAATTGTTCCTGCAATTTTTCGGCGCGTTCTGCTTTTTTCTTTGCTTCTATCAGTTGTTCGCGGTAGCGCACCAACTCCGTAATATCTCTTGCCACCACGCAAATACCCATGGCCTGGCTATCGCGGTAGCGTACGGGCAAGTAATTGATGAGCAGCCATATTTGCCCTTTGGCCGTTGTAAAGTTTTGTTCGAACTCAAAGGTTTTTCCTTTAAGCACTTCGTTCATCATGCTGGTGAATTCCTCCAATCGTTCGGGCAATATTACATTGAGCATGTTTTCGCCAACGTCGGCGATTTTACCGCTGACGAGCCGCATCATTTCCTTCCCGCTTTCATTCAGCAGCAGGATGTTAAAATGCTGATCGAGCAGGTAAAAACCTTCCTTGGTGGTGTCGAGCAATGCGCGCATTTTGGCCTCGGAGCTGCGCAGCTTTTCTTCTGCTTCCTTGCGGGCGGTTACGTCGCTCCCGAACCCGCTGATGGCAAATATCTTCCCCTCCTGGTCCAGCACGGGGAATTTGGTATAATGAAGGAACCGGCGGCCGGTGGGCGTAAGCTGTACCTCCTCCTGTTCAACAGGCTTAAGGGTTTGGATCACCTGTTCGTCGGACTGCTTGTAATTTTCTGCCTCGGCTTGTTCTTCGAAATCGAAATCTGTTTTGCCGATGATCTGCTCTTCGCTGGCTCGAACGGTTTCGCGGAAGCTTTTATTTACCAGTATGTAACGGCCCTGCAGGTCTTTCAGGAAAATGAGCAGCGGCGTATTGTCGAGGATAGCCTGGAAGCGGTGGCGGAACTGTTGCAATTCGCGTTCGGCGCGGATGCGTTTTTGAATATCGGTACTAAGCGCCCACAGGATGGCGGCGATGAATACGAAGAAAATGATGCTGCCGATGATGGTAGTGAGCAGGGCCTTTTGCGAAACGTCTTCGTTTTGCTGGTTCCGAGTCTTTAGCAGGTCCTGCTCTCTCAGCAGGATAAAGCGGATGGTGGTACGGATGGAGTCCATGAGCCTTTTGCCCCTGAGGCTCGCAACTTCGCGCACGGCCGCTTCGGGTGAATTAGCAATGGCCACCTGGAAATCCAGCTTTTGGTCAACCAGTGCGCGCAGACCTGAAAGGTAATTTTTTGCGATACTGTCGCGGACGATCCGGTCTGCGCCGGTCAATCGTTCTCTTACCTGTGCCGACAGCCGGAGGACTTCCTGTTTCATGTCGGGATCATGGGTAATGGCATAGGCGCGGGTGGCCGATTCCGAGGCGATGATGGTGGAGAGGAGGTCGTTGATGTTCTGGATGACCTGGTAGGTGCGGTTTACCAGTTGCCTGGTTTGTTGCAGGCGGTTATTGGTACTATAGACCTGCCAAATGAAATAACCGAAGGCAATAAGCGCGAAAGAGAGCAGCAATAATATTTTACCTTGATTCTTCATAAGATCAGACGCCCCGTTGTTTAAAATTAAGGCAAAATCCCTATTTTTGCCGTCCATTTTTGAATATCCGGAGTAATCCGGGCGGTATTCCTCCTTAGCTCAGTTGGTTAGAGCATCTGACTGTTAATCAGAGGGTCGCTGGTTCAAGTCCAGCAGGGGGAGCAATATGGTAGTGGGTTTCAGCGAATGAAGCCCTTTTTTATTTTAGCACTTCCACAAAATTTGCATAAACTCATTGTTAATTAAATGGATCGAATCTGCAAGCTGTGTCAAGAACTCGCTCCCTTAGTTCGTAAGTCACACATAATACCGGACTTTATGTATGGCGGGCTGAGAGATGCTAAAGGACGAATGCTTTTCAATCGAGCGGGAAACGACAACGTAAAAGGTTCTTACCCTATACAATCATCTTTTTTTGACAAATACATTCTTTGTTATCAGTGCGAAAGCAAGTTATCCAAGTTGGAACGTTACGCGGCTGGCGTTTTGTATGGTGGCTTGAACCCAGAAAAGAATCCAATCCAGTTTTCCAATCCAATACCTAATGACGATTTTGTCTCCATTTTTGTTCGTGGATTTGATTACGTCAAATTGAAATTATTTTTTTTAAGTATTTTATGGAGGGCACACATTTCCATTAACCCTTTCTTTCGTGAGGTTATTCTTGAAGATATCGTGGAGTTTGAACTTCGGCAGATGGTTGCAAAGGATGAAGCTGGGAATTTCGATAAATACCCTGTCACGGTATATGGTTTAAGATGGGATGCAGAACGATTGCTTAGGGTTATTGCTGAACCCAATGTGATTAAAAACGAGAGGGTTGAATCTGTGTCTTTTTTAATTAATGGGTTTCTTTACCAAATTGGAGTTGTTCCTTCAGTTGAGAAAACGAATCCAGAATTGTATTTGAGTCCTTTAAAGGATTTGGAAATCCGAGTTATTCAACCACCCCTTACTAAACGGCTTTTTATTAGTTATTTAAAAGGGTGATTTGTACTTGCTTTGGTTCGTCCAGATTTCTGTTTTTAATTACGTGTATTTAACCCTTGTTAAACAATTTTACTCAGGGACTTGACGGCTTTTACAAGGGTTGTATATCCCATGTTTTGACCTTTCTCATATCATCCGAATTGCACCCGATGAATTCCTCTCATTAGCAAATTCCTCAAAGCATGTATAGCCTTCGGCTTTCCTTAATTGTTAATTCTAGCAGCCAGTTACGCAATAAGGTCGTTATCTGGGTTTACTGATTATTTGAACTTATGAACATCCACAAAAGAGGTTTCATGAATTTATGAATGAATATAATTATGATTTTAAATTCTTATTTTTAGACAATTTCAAATAATTAGATGCCAAATTTTCGTAACACGCTTTATTGGGTAATCGGGATTTCGATTGGTGCTATTCTGACTTCTTTATTAGTTTACTACAGTAATTTCAAGGATGCCGAACTTTCTTCAAAAACCCAAGACTGGGGTGCTTTTGGCGAATATCTCAACTTAATTATTTCACTTGTAAATACTATAATCATTGGCTATATCACTTATCTGCTTTTAGATCTTCAATCGGCAGAATATAGACCGATAGTAATTTTTGCCGTTGATCCGATAAAAGTGAGATGGTACGCCCATAACGTCGGAAAGGGAGCTGCATTGAACCTCGTAATTGCAAGAAATGGAGAAGGTAATGTATGGAACGATGCCAAAAAGTGCTATTCACTCGGTCCAAATGAGAAATTCTACATTGGATGGTTTCAGGGAGCAGGACGGATAATTGCAAACTATTCTGATATGTTTCAAAATAACACATATACTTCTATATGCCAAGGCGATGAAACAACAATTACTCGTTATAAAGCAAACTTGGGTGCAAATCACTGGATTATGATCCTTAGAAATAGGGCTGAAAGAATTGGACCTTAAGAATTAAAAGATTTAAGATGTCCATTATATACTTCTTTAACGTAAGAATTTTCGCTGGCAGATTGTTTAGACTGATTAATAATCAGAATGCTCATTACAGAAATGGCTCATACACGGCTATATAAATTGATCTTGGCTATGTATATCTTTTCATAACAATTTCAAAACGAGGGAAGCCATTTATTGTAAGTACAAGAAACCATGCTAGGATGTTGTGGAGTAAGTGCACCAAACTAGACATTCTGCTAATGAGCGTGAAATTATCAGTGTTAAATATATTGATTAGTATAAGGCAACACTCCTCTAAATGTCCATATGGAGCAATTGAAAAATGGTTTGGTTGCACGTTGGTACTAGGCGAGATTAGTAAATTTCAGAAGAAAGATTAAGTGAAACTAATTAGCCAAATACAGATCTTTCGGAACAAAGCCGCCAGTTTTCCCCATTAAAATCGCGGATAAAGTTGGTTTAGTGATAAAAATGCCATAGATTTTCGTATGGCAGAAAAACAGGAAGACACTAATGGTACGCCGAAAAAGCGAAACCAAATCTTAAAATGTGGAATCGTCATGCCAATCTCTGCAATTGACGGCTTGCCTTCAGAACATTGGGCAGAAGTATTGGCTATCTTAAAAGACGTTATAACATCCGCAGATTTTGAACCCAATCTGGTAAGCGATGCAGATGATATAGGTATAATTCAAAGGAGAATAATTCAGAATTTATATAATAACGAAATTATAGTATGTGATGTTAGCGCAAAAAACCCTAACGTCATGTTCGAATTGGGAATGCGCTTGGCTTTTGATAAGCCAACTATAATAATCAAAGATGACAAAACTGATTATACGTTTGATACCTCCGTCATTGAACATTTAGTTTATCCACGGGATCTACGGTTCACCAAAATCCTTGACTTTAAGGAAAACCTTAAGAAGAAAATTGAGGGGACTTATCAAAAATCAAAAGACGATCCCAAATATTCTACTTTTCTCAAAAATTTTGGACAATATAAAATCGCTCATTTAGAAGAACGAGAGGTCTCTTCTAATGAATATATATTAAGTACTTTGAATGAAATAAGAACCGAAATTTCCCAATTAAATAATAAAAATAACTTAGCTACAGAATCTTCATATTTAGCAGCCCGCAATTTCAGAAATTCTATAATTGAGCACATTATCTATTTTTTTAAAGATAGAAAAATAGACCCACATGACTATCGCAGATACGAGTCTGAATTATTCGCTTATCTTTGGGGTAAGACCCCTGTTCTTAAGTACATTAGCGAGTCGGCATTGAGACGACTTGTCAAAGAGTATTTTGATGAAATGGAAAAAATCTCAACTGAGTAAAATCTGTTCAAATGAACTGAGGGTGCGCCGATCTTCAAGCTTTTGCAAGATACTTAGAAATGTCAATTTTGAAAACCCTACCTTTTTAAGATTAACTGAATTATCTCATTTACTTGTTGCTGTTTCTCAAGCCAAATCTCTTAATTGCTCGCTTGTTAGGTGATTTTCTATTTTCCCACTCATGTCAGGGAAGCCCGTTGCATCAATAAATATTTTTGCCGCCCTCATATTCCACCATAGGCAAACCGTATCCTTTCGTTAATAATTTTTCCGCAAAACTTAAGCGCATTGCTTTCTCCTTAAAAGTATCGCTGTCGTAATATTCTTTCAAATACTTAGCACGGTAACTCGGCTTAATGGGTTCATCAGCTATTTCTTTTATTCTTTGTGCTTGAGTGAAAGTCCAGTTACCAAGCTGATGCACAATTTTCGGGCAACGGCTTCTGGAACACTAGGAAAAATATGTCGACAATACTGAAGAATTGTTGGGAACAATTTTAAGTTTCTGGAAGAGGCTGAAGAAGAAGAAAGATTACCAGAAAAAGATAAACTCCCAGACTATCCGAATGCATGCAACAGGGCAGTTACAATATGTGCGCAGCAACAAATATGTTCTGAACTCTTTCTTCCCCCGTCCGCTGTGGGACGGCATGGCTTTACTATTGAGATTTACTTGTTATCTTCATCATTAATATTCTATTCGGCTGCGGTTTGAGGCCTGACGTTTTTTAATGCTACGCATCGCCACGCCGTCAACGTTAAAAGCAATAATATGGCAGACAATCAGAATTCATCATCACAGCAATCGGGTCAGCAATCTGGGCAAAATCAACAGGGACAACAGACACAACAGGGGCAATCCCAAAGACCTTCTAATGACACATCAACCAGGCAGACCTTGAAAGAAAACAATCAGTCTGGAAGCAAGAAAAAGGCTTAACGAGTAGCTTCCAATATGACAAACAGTATTGCTAAGACATACGGCATTATAAGTAATGCTATTACTGAATCTATGTACTTAGCCCATCGTTTATCGTTGACCGACCAATTCTGTTCAATTCTAAACTGGTAATTTTCTATTTCACTCATGTACATATAAATAGTTTGCTTTGCTCTATCAACCCTATCATTAAAATAAATGTCGCTGAACAAATCTTTTGGCATAGACCCCAAAACATGATAATGATTCGGAAGAACATTTCTAATCATATAAACAACTACTAGGGTGATATATATAATCCCGAATGCCGAAACAATAACTTTATTGTCGATTGTTTTGAAGTTAGTCCATTTGTTTATCACAAAGGCGCCTATCCCGACAATTATTGCAGTCATCAAAGTAAGAATGGTTATTGTTTTTGCTGCAATGGTTTCCCCAGTTTTTATAGTATCCTCAAGTCGTTTTTCTGCCTGACTAAATATAAATTTCGTATCCTCAAGTCTGACATTTGATTCGTTGCTTAACTCTATTTTCCACCTATTAGTTGACATATTTTGAATTTTAAACATTAAATAAAACTCATAAACATGCAGTTTTCATCAGCAGGGAAGGAAAACTTCGGTTCGCAGGCAATAAACAATAGCTAGATAGAATTTTTCTGCCTGGCTGTTGGACGAGCATTAGGTAAACGTGCAGGGTAAAGCAGTTTAGACTTTTTTCATAATTATATCGTGTAAATAGTCTAATAACTGGCTTCTTTTCTCCGAAAAAATTTGAAACGCTGCAACTATCGCAGGTAATTTAGAAAGATCTGACTTATCCAAATTCCATTCGGTACTAGCACTAATTAACTGTGCTAATGAGTCGTCTAATCTGTTCGACAATTCTTTTACTTTACTTTCTCTTTTAGGTTCAAGATGAAAATAGTGGTTTAAATGCAATTGACGGATTTCTTCTGTGGTTAGGGAGAGAAAAGGCACGTCTCCACAATTGTTAGCATTAATGCTATTCAGTTTTAGTTTAATGTCTCTAAACCCTTCAATACGTATCTGCGTGATCCATCTATGATGATCTTCATTTTGCGAATGATAATGCAGTCCTATCAATAATACAAATGTTAGAAAGGATAGCAAAATCCCAATTGTTCCATTAAGATATTCACCAAAATGCGACCAGTGCTCACTTTCCTTCGACAATTCGGAATTGAAATTGGAGAAGTATAATGCAATTGCAATCACAATTGCAATTACCACGAACAAAAATATTATAAACAGAGTCATCTTAAGGTGCTTACGAAAACGCAGCATAAAATTTGTCATAAAATCTGGGTTACATAGTTGGTTCGATATCGCAAAGCATACATACTACTAATGTATGAAACTAACTTTACGTTTAGATGTGCCTATGTGAAAATCAGTTAAATCCGAGTATCTAATCTTTAGTTGCCAACGGGAGGATATTGTATAATGTTCAGACGAAATGCCTCTGTTTACCCACATCCCTAGTTAGTATTATAATATTAGATCCTAAGAGTTACGCTCATGCAACCGCCTCCTTCCACCTGCTTTTAAATCCCGCTTGCTCAACATGAGTTACTTCAATACTATACACTCCAAACTCTTCGCTTACCTTGCCCGTCACTTTATAAAACCCTGCATGCAAGGCTAAAACTTATTCTATGCCATTTACTCGAGCTGACATGTTTTACAATGACTATCGCTGGAATGCCCGTTCCGAAGGTGACGATCCTCGTGTAACGGGAGAACCCGACAGTACCTTGTTGGATAGAAATGAGGGATACGAAGTTCTTTATTTTGTAAACAGAGTGGCTGAAAGGAATTACAGCACGTCACTAAACAAAGCCACCTACCAGAAAATCGAGAGAATAATTCGATCAAGTCCAACCAATATAAGAAGCCAAGCGGGAATAAGAGATTGGATTCTTCAGAATTGGAATAACTATTGAGCTTGTTGATCTAGTTTAGATTGCTAGCTGTTGATATTCCAAAACACTCTATCTAATTCAAGATGGATAGCTGACTTGGTCCTTTTAATCCGAAACATGATGCGACTGGAATCTGTCCTTCACATACAGCCGGTGCGCTTCATTTCTTTGAGAACCTCAATCTAGCGAAATCACTTAAGTTGCCAGCCCCTACCATTTTGTCCACCGGATCTAGCTAGCAATTACCACACCTGTTGCCGAGGGTTCAGGACCCGAGCCATAGCTCATCGATATAAATATGCTTGCTCTTAAAGAAGAACTGCAAAACCTCGAGTATATGACGTACCTGTCTTACGGTTTTGCTTTTAATGCAACTGGTCTCCACGCATGAACATAGACATGAGCATTTCTTCCAAGCTCCCAGCTGCATAACGCACACGCATGCCGTAACGCAGCGGGGGCTTTGTAGATCTCCGCAATATCAGAGGCTTGCTAATGTCATCTCATTCATCGAAATATTGCGCATTTGGATATGGATACGTTCTATGTATCTGTGGAGTGTTTGAAGAATTCCGGCCTCAAAGGCAAGCCGCTGATCGTGGGCGGCGGGGACCGTGGAGTGGTTACCTCGTGCAGCTATGAAACACGCAAGTTCCAGGTGCGTAGCGGTATGTCTATGAAAATGGCAAAACGACTTTGCCCGGAGGCGATTATTATCAAAGGTGACTTTGAGGACTATATTAAATATTCCAAGCTTATAACAGATGTTATAAGTGACACGGTGCCTGTATTCGAAAAGGCATCCATAGACGAATTCTACATTGACCTTACAGGAATGGAGCGGTACTTTGGAGCGTGTACATTCATAAGTGAAGTGAAAAAGAAAGTGCTTAAAGAAACCGGATTGCCAGTTTCTTACGGCCTGGCAAGTAACAAACTGGTGAGCAAGGTGGCAACCAATGAAGCAAAACCGAATGGGCAACTGGCGATACCGTTTGGACAGGAAAAAAATTTCCTGGCCCCCTTAAGTGTTGCCAAGATACCGGGTATCGGCAAAGAAACAGCTATGCTACTGGTGCGGCGCGGAGTGGAAACCGTTCGGTTCCTGGCGGAAATTCCTGTTGAAATGCTGCAGGCTTTGCTAGGCAAGGATGGAATCGAGCTATCGAGGCGGGCAAATGGTATAGATGACACCCCGGTAATTCCTTATCATGAACAAAAATCAATATCAACGGAAAGGACGTTTGAAAATGATACGACCGATATTAGCTTTTTATATAGTGCATTGGCGAGGATGACGGAAGCTGTTGCATTTCATTTGCGGGAACAAAACAAGTTAGCAGGCTGTATCGGTGTCAAGATTAAATACTCAAACTTTGACACAGAAAGTAAGCAAAGAGCGGTTCAATACACAAATATGGACGAGGCTATCTTACGCGTAACCCGGGAATTATTCAACAAGCTATACAACCGCAGGCTATTGATACGGTTAGTAGGGATTAGACTAAGCGACCTGATACCCGGTACATATCAGATCGACTTGTATCAGGACACCCAGGAAAAAATCAATCTGTACCAATCAATTGACAGTATAAAAAAGCGGTTTGGCGAACAATTACTCATGCGCGCAGTAGGACTTAAACATACCAATAACGATGTATAATCCTTTCCCATTACTGACACTTGAATTATTGCGGGCGAAAATAAAAGCTGGTAAACAGTATTTTGTCAGGCAAACTTACCCGCGGGGAAAAGAAGCGCGTTTACGGGCGGCATTTTTACTGTGTGGCTATAAATCCGAGGAAAAGCAACTAGCGGAAGAACATATGAGCTTATTGAAAAGCGATGCCAATGCTTTCCTATATGACATTGAACACTCAGAACACCTGGCAAAGCTGAATATCGCAGCTACTCAGCCATTTGGGTTTAAAGTATTTTATGCCGGAAAAATTGGAACAGATTGGAAGCCGCCTACCCAGTATGACAGGAAAATAAGAAGGTATCTGAAATGGCAGTTTCCCAAATGGCAGCCAGAACCTGGCGGCGAACCCATTAAGGTGGGCTTATGCGAAGAATTTGGCAACCTTTTTCTTAAATTGAGCTTTGCAGACGAAGAATACAAAATACCATTTGAAGACATTGAAAAACTCTGATTATGTGCTACGATATAGCATTCTATTCCGCATTGGAATTAATAGACGGCTATTTCCCGAATATTGTTCGGGATGGTGACATTGAATTCAATTTTGAAGCAGGTGTACATATTATGGGGCATGCTTATGGAGAACACCCGATAATATATACCAACCGGGAAGATGGCTTGCCGCATTTGCGGATGATGGAATGGGGATGCGTTCCATTTTATGTAAAAGATTTGAAGCAGTTTGCCAGACAAAGGCCGACGATGTTGAATGCGAGAAGTGAACGTATACTTGGTGACGAAAAGAGTTATTGGTTTAAGATAAGGAATCGAAGGTGCCTAATACCTGTTAGTGGGTTTTATGAACATAGGGCCATTAAGGGCTGGAAAAAAAAGGTCCCGTACTTTATAAAGCTTAAGAACGATGAAATACTATTTATTCCAGGGTTGTATTCAGTTGTGGAGTTGCCTGATTTAGAAACTGGTGAACTGCTTAAAAGATTGACATTTACGTTGATTACGAGGGATGCAAATGAGGTGATGAAACAAATTCATAATGATGGTGAAAACAAATGGCGAATGCCACTGTTGTTGCCATTTGAATTGTCCCAAGCTTTTATTGCAGATGATTTAACAACAGAAAAGTATATTGAGATTCTTGGGTTTGAGATGCCTTCAAGCGAATTGGATTATTGGCCGGTGTTTACAATACGCAGCCCGAAAGGAAGACCGGATAACAAAATTAAAAACGAGTACTGGAAGTGGGAAGACCTACCTGAATTAGAAAGCGGAAATCCGAATTTGTAATTAACGGACTATCAGTCCCGCTATATTAATTGAGTCAAGCGGCGCAGAGAGTTACTGGCACTTTTTCATCCACCTTTTGCATATCTACGCGTGCAGCCCCGCTTCCAAGTGTTGCTCCTCCAGTAAAAGTTCAGGCGGTGAGATCCGTCGTTGTAATTAAATGAACTTAGGAAATGGCAGAAGTATACACAGGCTGACGATCATTGATACGCAGTTGCGTATATTTATGAGTTAGCATCAATACTAAGACCCTTTTCACATGGCGACAATTTCAAGATGGGTTGTTCCCTGTTACTTTACCGAAGAAGATCTTAAAACTAAGCCCATAGTTTTCGACTTAACAAGTCATTTAAAGAAAATGCTTGTAAATGAGGTGTGGAGGCGAAAATTTAATTACGGGTTTGGTAAAGCCCTTAAAAAGACAAGCCCTGATGACATAAAAAGTGCAACAATTACGATTTTCCCAAGATTTATTTCCGGATACGTAAACGAAGCAAGAATACAAGAGTTAATACATGAATATTTCGGAAGGCTTCCTACATACTTGAAAATCAGAAATTATAAAGATTGGTCGCACCAAATTGGATTTGCAGTAATACAAACAGAATATTTGAGCACGACAACGAATATTCCAACTAAAAAGGACCTAACAGCGGAAGTATTGCCAAACTATGAAATGGAATTTATTGAAAAATACGATCAACATCTTGCAGTATTAAAAGAGCTCTCCTCATTCTTTTTAGCTACGCTTCATTTATGCTTTCCCAGTGAATCCTTTATGATGAGAAACCACAACCCTATTAATGATGGTTATTTTCAGATTCAGTCAGGAAGACGGACATATGCCTCCAGAGTTAGCACGAATGCATTCATGCATGAGATATTAATTGAAACAAGTAAAATGTCCAATGTTGAAACCAGCATGAATAGTTTAGCCGAAGTATGGCATTACGATTTATGGTCCTTAGATAGATATTTGAGAGCCGTTGAATCTGACCAAATCTCGATGGACAATTTACTTGACCTAATCTATTCTTTAGAGGGATTGTTTGAAAAAAGCACATCAGCAGAATTCATTAAGACTATGTGCGTATTGAATCTTTGTAACTCCAGAAAGGAAGCAAGAGCGATGAGGAATCTGCTTGACTTAGCTTACAAAATTAGAAATGAGATAGTGCATGGCGGAATTTCATTCGACCCTTTCGATAAAGTCAAATTGGAAGGAAAAGAGATACTTGCTCAAAGTGTTTATTGGAAAACTAAAACTATTGTGGCACAGATGCTAATAAAGGCGATATCCAAGCTACTTAATAACAAAGACATGAGGAATTTGCGGTTCAACATTGATGACTTTATTAACCTGACATACCAGAAATAGATTAAGTAGCAGAAAATTAAACGGCTGTGAATATACCGGCGAAACTTTCTCATCCTTCGTCAATAGGTATCGTATTGAAAAGACCCAAAGAATATTTAAAGAATCCCAGGTTTAATAACCATACGGCAAAGGCTTAAAAAGTAACGTTGTGTTATTGAAGTAAGGCCTTGGCCCTACAGTTCAAGTCCTGTAAGCAAGCTGAAAAACAATCGATTGTAACGAATGTCATAGCCGCTTTTTATTTTGTCTTAATCTGCACTTTTACCGCTGCTACCGACTTTATACTTTTGAATGGGCGAAAATGAATATTATTGGAATGAAATGAGGCCCCATTGAACTGTACGATTCACTATATACAGGACCCCCGGTTGAAACCCTACGTCCAGTACGTGCTTTTCAATCATGGTAAAAAGGGAAAGACCGTACGCGAAGTGGTTTCTTTTGCCAATACCAACATCTGTCTCGGCATCCTGAAGAATTTTTCGATGGCTGAATCCGCGGAAGGAGTGAAAACGCTCGTAAAGCGGCCGGGCATCACATCGTACCTGTCTGGACTGTACAGTGCTCCACACCGCCTGGTGCCGCATGAGGAGCAGGATGAGATCTGCATCGATTTTACGCCGCTGGGGTATTACAGGTTCTTATCTGTAAGCGCTAAAAAATATATCCTGAACGAAGATGTTTTGCAGGAAGCTTTCGGCAAAGATGCACCTGCTTTTTTCGAGAATGTATTTTGCGAGCAAAGTTTCTTACAAAGAGGACTTATGATCGAAAAGTTCCTCCTCTCCAAATTGAAAGTGTTTTCCAATCCCCTGCTGGAAAATGCGCTTCACTACATTCACGAAACGCATGGCGAGATCAAGGTTTCGGAACTTGCCAGGAAGTTGAACGAATACGAAAAAAAACTTCACCGGTATTTTACATCCTATTTCGATATCAACCTGCAGGAATACCTTAGGATCGTCCGCTTCCGCGCCGCGCTTCGCCTGCTAAAAAACGGCCAGCATAACTTCACCCGGCTTGCGCACGATTGCAGTTACTACGATCAAAGTCATTTTATCAGGGAAATGAAATATTTTACCAATCTCACGCCTTCCCAATGCCGTTCCGAGCTCCGCAGTATCGATGACACCGTTGTCATCAGGTTTGTTAATGTCCGATAGATACAATTCCACCGTGATAATTGCGGCTAATTTGGTTCCTGAAAATTTCAGACCATGCGCGTGAAAATGATTGCCATTATGTTGTTGGCCGCAGTTCAGATAACTGCCCAGCCGTACCCAGCCAGGAACGGCAAAACGGTTTTTGAAATACGAAATGCCGTTGACAGGAATGGATACCGTTACCAAACTGTTTCAAACGATCCGGCCGGCGTGCGCACGTATACATTGAAGAACGGCCTGACGGTTCACCTTGCGCAGGATTTCTCACGGCCCAGCGTAATGTACGCAACAGCATTAAGAGCGGGATCGGCGTATGATCCAAAAGACAATACCGGCCTTGCACATTACCTGGAGCATTTGTTATTCAATGGCACCAGTTCCATCGGCGCGCTCAACTGGGAAAAGGAAAAGCCTTTGCTGAAGCGGATAGAAGACCTTTATGAGATACATAAGAAAGAAACTGATCCCGAAAAGAAAAAAGCGATATACAAAACAATCGATAGCATTTCATACGAGGCATCGAAATACGCCATCAAAGGTGAATACCGCAAGGTGCTCGGGAACATCGGAGGCGTAGGCATTAATGGCACCACAAATTTTGAATACATCATTTATGGATGCATGGTTCCCGCGCTTTCGCTCGATAAATTGTTGCAGATTGAAAAAGAGCGGTTTCTCAATCCCGCGTTCAGAGCATTCCACACCGAGCTGGAGATCGTTTACGAGGAGTTCAATTCCATGCAGGACAATGATTTCATTCAAAAATACTTTCCCGCAAACCAGGCATTGTTCGCAAAGCATCCTTATGGGCAACAAACTGTAATAGGTTCATCGGAGCATTTGAAAAACCCTTCGATAAAAGCAATCAGGGAATATTTCAATAAGTACTATGTTCCGGGCAATATGGCTGTGATATTGATCGGCGATCTCGATTTCGAGAAAACCATACAAATGGTCGACCGCAGCTTCGGTACGCTGCCCGCGAAAGACTTCAAACGGCCGGATTTTCCAAAGGAAGATGAGATGAAAGAGCCCGTGGAACTTTCGCTTTCCAGTCCGCAACAGGCGGCTACCTTCATTGCGCACCGTTTTGCGGGCGCGGGCTCCCGGGATGCCATGATGCTGGCGCTTGTCGACAAAATGTTGAGCAATTCTGTCGCGGGCCTGCTGCGCACCGAATTGGTGGCAAAGCAAAAGATACGGAATGTGTTTACCCTCCTTGTCGAGAATAAGGACTATAGCATGTATTATATCAATGCAAATCCTGTTCCCGGCCAGTCGCTACAGGATGTAAGGAAAGAAGTGTTTTCACTGATCGACAAATTGAAGAAGGGTGAATTTGATGAATGGATGATCAAGGCATCGGCCCGCGACCTTAAGCGCGATTTTATCCGGGACATAACAGAGCATCAGAACCTCGATGGTCAGCTCGCGTACAATTTTACCAGGTTCCAAAGCTGGCAGCAGACGCTGCAAAAGTATGAGGACATGCTGCGGGTAACCAGGCAGGAGCTGATGGATTGGATGGACTCAGCATTCAGGAACAATTATGTGGTGGTGTACAAAAGTGAAGGGCCATCTACCAACCTGGTGAAAGTTGAAAAGCCGCAGATCAATCCGATACAATTGAATGAACAAAAGGAATCGGCCTGGGCACGGGAGTTTGAAAAAGAAAAAGTTCCCCCCACAAAACCTGAGTTCCTTAACAAAAGCCAGGTTCGGTATGTAACATTAAAGAACGGAGTACAGGTGCAACACGTGCCAAATACCCGGAACGATTTGTTTCAATTGGATATGGTTTTTGAGATGGGAAAGAACACCGATAAGATGGTACAGCTTGCGGCAAACTATATCAACTTTACAGGCACAAGCCGGTTTTCCGCAACCGACTGGAAGAAGGAGTTCTATAAGCTCGGCCTTTCATTTACCGTGAGGGCACAGAACACGCAAACGGTGTTTCACCTCGAAGGATTGCAGGAAAATATTGAACCGGGACTCAGGCTGGCATATCACCTGATGGACAGCCTGGTTGCAGATAACGATATCTATCAGCAATACGTGCAAAGCATGTTGAATAACCGCAAAGCCAATCGAAATAACAGGTCAAGTATACGCCAGGCTCTTTACACTTTTGCATTGTATGGTGAAAACTCTGCTTACAGGGATATTTATTCTGAAAATGAATTGAAGCAGATCAACCCGGCCACATTAGTTGAAAAACTGAAACAGCTTCGGACCTATCAGCACCGCATATTCTATTTCGGAAAGATGGGCAGCAGCCTGCAATCGTTGCTCGATCGGTATAATCCGGCCAGCGCGCCGCTAAAACCGGTGCCACCTTCCAAATCCTACCTGGTTCAGCAAGCGAAGCCGGTAGTTTACTTCGCGCATTACGAAGGAGCGCAGGCAGAGGTGGTGGTGCTGACAAGAGGCGGGCAATTCAATAAAAAAGCGCTTGCATTGTCCAATATGTTCAACCGGTTCATTGAAAAAGTTGTGTTCCACGAAATACGGGAGGCGCGATCGCTTGTGTACAACGTATGGGGCGTTCACACAATGCCTTCTGATACGTTGAACTACGATTATATGGAGATTTATTCGGGCACTCAGTCTAACAAACTGCCAGAGGTGTTGAAGGTGTCTACCAGCCTTTTGAAGAGCATTGACACGTTCACAAACGTGTTTGCCGCCGCCAAAACTGATCAGCTCATACGATACCAGCGCGAACGCATCCAGGGAATAGACATACTTTGGACGCTCGATTCATGGAGAAAGCTGGGCATTAACAAAGATTTCCGGGAGGACATGTACCACGCAATTCAACAAATGAGTTTTGAAGATGTGAAGCAGTTTTTTGCACAGCATATTGCAAGCAGCGACATTGTAATAGTGGTGGTCGGCGATAAAAAAGATATTGATATGAGCGAATTAAAAAAGTATGGGCAGGTGCGGGAAATGGAGATAGATTATTTGTTCAATTATTAATTATTCAGGTCAGATAAGCAAGATAACTTTAAGCAATTCCCACTTTACCGGTTTCGGCGAGCACAGAAATTGGCAATTTTTGACAAGGTCAAAAGACATTCATTTTATTGCGCTGCTCACGAATATTATTTCAAAAGCATACATTCGAAATTCAATTAGTACCGCGTATGAAAAGCATTCTCTTAAGCGTGCTCATCCTTTTGGCCGGGCTGGTTGCCGCTAATGGGCAATCCAGCATGTCCTCTCAACCAGATAAACAAACAGTAAAGCAGCTTGCTGCGACTTGCAAGGTGTGGGGATTGTTGAAATACTATCATCCTGCTTTCAGCTCCGGTGGATTAAACTGCGACAGTTTTTTGGTTCATGGGCTGATCACTGGCTCCAAAGCAAAAGGTCAAAAAGAATTTGAGGCCCTGCTCCTGAAGAAAATTCAATCCCTTCAACAAGGTTCGTTTACAAAGAATAATCAACCGGTTGATTCATTGAAAACCTTTATCAATTGGAATTGGATTACGACCGAGGTTCAGCATAAGCAATTGCGTGACCTTCTTCAATCACTCCGATCATTTTCACCCGATAGCGTTGCTACTGTAAGTTTTAAAACAAGAAGCGGGATATCACTGGATTGGCCGCGGTTTATCGAAAAAACCTATGACTCACTGCAATATCCAGATGAGGCCCATAGATACCTGGCGTTGTTCCGGGCCTGGAACATCATTCAGTATTATTTTCCTTACAAAAACCTGATGGATAAGCATTGGGATGAAGTGCTGCTTCAATTTATTCCCAGGTTCGCGGCCGCAAAGGATACGGTCCAATACCACCTTGCGTGTAAAGAATTGATGAAGTACCTGGACGATGGGCATTCATTTGCTTCCAGCCGCGTAATAAATACGCATTTTGGAAGAAGGACCGTTCCATTCGAGCTGTCGTATGTAGAAGGAAAATTTGCCATTGCCAATGTATTGAATGATTCGCTTTTTAAATTGTCGGGCCTTCAACTTGGAGATGTGATAGTAGCTATAGGAGACCAAAAGATCGAGGACCGCAAACAATACCTGGCAAAATATTTCGGAGGGTCCAACAGGCGCGCTATCGACGGCAAGGAAATAGCCGACCGCATCTTCGTATCCAATGACAGTATTTCCATGGTGACCATCTCACGGCAAGGAAAGCAAATGAAGATACCGGTAACACGTTATGGTTTAAATATCATTTTCAGCAAACCTGCTTCAGTACCTGTCTGGAGCTTTCCTGAACCTTCCATTGCGTATGTTCATATGGGAAGGCTTACGAATCCCGACACTTTGAAACACCTTTTTGCAGCCGTTGCCAATACAAAGGGATTGATACTCGATTTTCGGCATTATCCCAATTTCATGGTCATGTATCCCTTTCTTAGTCATTTGTACGAGACCAATAAACCCTTTGCAAAGTTTCTCGTGCCGCTCAAGAACAAGCCGGGGTATTTTCGCGATTCATACGAGGGTTTCATGTTCCAGGACAAACAGGATAAATTATACACTGGTAAAATAATTTTATTGGTGAATGAAAGATCGGGAAGCCTGGGTGAGTTTTTCCCTATGGCCCTGCAGGTATTGGACAGAACAGTCACGATCGGCAGCCAGACCTGGGGCGGGGATGGAAACCAGATAGGCGTTGTTTTACCCGCTGGCATCAATATTGGCTTTTCAGGGCTTGGAATATTTTATCCTGACGGAGGGGTTTGCCAGCGAAAGGGTATTAGAGTGGATCGAATTGTTTATCCAACCATTAAAGGGCTGCGGGAGGGAAGAGATGAGTTGCTTGAATATGCCATCAATTACCTGCGTCGATAAGTGGAAATACGCTCATGCTTAAAAAGACTACATAGGCCCGCCTCACAGCACACTAATTAATTAAGTCGCATGATTTGTTTTGTAGCAATCAGGTGGTTGATTTGTGAAATGAGATCAGTTGAGCTTTCGAATGTCCCATGGTTCTTATAAATTCCCGCAAGGGAGTTTAGTTCCTCCATTTCTTCATTTAGCGATTCAAGTTTTGCCCGAAAGTTTAAATTATCTGTTTGGATTCTGCCGGCGGCTAGTGCATAGTGGATTCTTTTATTGCACCTGCAGGTGTTTGCAGGATTAAACACCCCGCAGTTTTTATTCAGAAAATTGACCAGGGATTTACGTGCCTGTTCCAGGCGCTTGCGAAAATTTTGAGATGTGGTGTTGGTAAGTTTCGCTCCAAGGATGCTATTGATCCCTAAAATACCCCCGAGAATATATGCCATGCGCTGATCACGATTTAAACATTGTAGCATTGCAAGGGTGCAACCCGTTTTCATTTCCTTTTCGAGCAGTTGTTTACCGGGCTCATTATAATCACGGAGTTCAGTTGCCGAAGCTAAATCTTGCGAAAAAACATCGAACGAAGACAAGCGATTTTCCAGCGCCGTTTTCTTATAATTGATCAAATAGTTTACAGCAACCCGGTACGACCATGTACTGAATTTACTGCGACCATCGAATTTGCTGAGATTGGTGATGAGTTTAATCAGAATTTCCTGAGTTGCATCTTCTGCATCCATTTTATTCCAAAGGAAGCGGAGGGCCAGGTTATATACCTGGTCCTGGGCAGAAACAATAAGCTTTTGAAGACTCGCTTTGTTGCCCTTTATTGCGGATTGTATTAATTCCCTTTCGTTCATGTTAAAATTGGGTTGGAGAAACTCCAACCCGTTCGACATTTTTAATCATTTAAAATTACTTTCAAATTTTGTAATTCTCTGCGTAACTGGTCCATTTGGGCTGCCAATGTACCTTCTACCTGTTCCAATGGAACCGGGGGAGCAAGCAGAACAAAGGTGTAAATGGCATTCCCATTTCCATCTTCAACCACCCGTGAAAAGGCCTTGCCAACCGTTCCGTCGGGCATGGTCATGTGCCAATCGATGGAACCGGTATCCTTATTTGCTACTGTCTTTAAGGCGATTTTTAATTCCCCTGCGGGCGTTACCAGTACGGCGGATCTTGTATCTGCCTGTTTAAACGCGCCTGTCCATTTAGGGAGGTTTGCGGGGTCAGCAATGTAGTTGAACACTTTTTCTGTCGATGCCTGAATGCTTACACTCTGTACATCGTGATTTTTAATTGGTGCCATATGATAGAATGTTGATGATACCTGTTTGACAAGAAAAAGTGCCCCGTGTGAATTTTAAGCATAAATTTTTTTTAAGGGCCTGGGAACTATTCGAGGCCTATCAGGATTTAAATCTGTTTGAAAAAGACTACGTAGCTTGCACGGTTTTCAAACTTCACGCATGAACATTCAACAAGCCACAGGAATAGAAGACATTCAAAAATGCCGGGACGTGATCGTATGCCTCCGCCCTCATTTGGCAGATGCCGACCTGGAGGACATGCTGCTGTCTATGTTCGCAGAAGGATACCGTTTACATTATATAGAGGAGAATGGCAGGGCCGTTGCATTTATCGGCTTCAGGTTCCTGCAGTTCCTGTTCAACGGCAAGCATATTTATATCGATGACCTTTGCTCATTGCCCGGAACCCGCGGCAAAGGTTATGGCACTGCCTTGCTGAACTTTGTAGATGATATTGCGCGGGCCAACAACCTGGCCACTGTAACGCTGGATTCAGGTTTTCAACGAAACGATGCCCACCGGCTTTACCTTAATCAGGGGTTCAACCTGGCTTCGTTCCATTTTTCAAAGAAGCTGTAAAAGTTGTTAAGACAAAAGAACATCTGCGGGAATGTCCAATTTCTTGTGAAATAATTTTGCCAACTCTAAAGTAAGTGGCTTCCGTTTATTTAATAGAGCAGAGATGTATCCTTTAGTGCCGATAATTCCCACCAGGTCTTTATTTCTTAAACCTCTTTCCTGCATTTTTAATTTTATAGCTTCGATAGGGTCGGGGGTAGGAATAGGATAATGCTTATCCTCGTATTGCTTGATCAATAACAAGGCGACCTGAACTTTTTCCCCTTCCGGAGAACTAGGCCTGACCTTTTTATCAAAAGCCCTATCTACCCAGTCAAGGTATTGTTGATACTGTTTTTTCGTTTTTATTATTTTCAGCTCCATTACTTTTTTTTAGGACGTACAGTAACTACATCTATTCTGTCATATTCGGCATGAGTGCCGAACCATTTTACCTGGATGACCTTAAAATCAAATACTATTCTAACTACCAATCGGTATTTGTTGCCCAATATGTTAAACACCACTCTATCATCACCAACCAGGTTTGCATTCGGATATACCTTTTTTAACTCATTAAAGTTCCTCGCATCACATTTCACCAATTCATAATACCATTCCTGTAAGGCCATGGCAGCGCCGGCATATTTGCTGCAGTACTCAAGCAGTGTTTTTCTGGTAATGATATTGAACACAATTCAAAGGTGCCAAAAGTTTTCTAATAGAAAACTTTGTTCTCGATTTTTTTAAAAAACCTCACCGCTTCATCCGCTCGATATCTTCATGCCGCAACCTTACCTTTTTCTCTTTTCCATTATATCCCACGGTCACTACCATAGTGCCCGGCTTTTTAAAAACAAAGCTCCCATCGCTATTCACAGTTCCTATCTCCTCATCATTTACACTAAAGCTTGCACTGAACGTAAGCGAGAAACGCAGCCCATTGCCGTAATCAGCCACAGGATTCAACCGTAAATAGTATCTTCCCGGCTGCGCCTGGCTTTTAATCACCTCCGTTTCTATATCCAAGGTATATCGCTTGTTTTCCATTTTGCCGGCAAAGAGATATAAGGCATTCACTGCCCTTTGTTTTACATAATAAATGGAATGCGCGGCATCTTTTACTTCGTAATAAAAAATATTTTTCCCAAGAGTGAGATTAGAATTCTTAATAAAGGGGATGTAATAATTCCATTCCGCGGTCCCGATGTCCAGGTAGTAGGTCTGCTGCGCCTGTGCGATGTTTGCCTCGGTAAATATCTTGTAATCCGCCACCCACATAGATGGTGAAAATGCGGCAGCAAAGGAAAACGACT
Source organism: Chitinophagaceae bacterium (assembly GCA_035628135.1). Classification (GTDB taxonomy): domain Bacteria; phylum Bacteroidota; class Bacteroidia; order Chitinophagales; family Chitinophagaceae; genus DASPKM01. Next base: position 1,193,803 of record DASPKM010000010.1, read on the forward strand.
GCGGGTAATGTAAAGCAGCCCAGGCAGCATGCAATCCACCGAATGAAAAACCTGCAATGCCCGTTTTGCCATCCAATGAATATTTGCCGGCAACAGCGGGAATAACGGATCTCAACAAAAACGTTGTATAATCATTTGCCCTTGGCTGATAATACCCAAAATCATTAAAAATGCTCGAGTCCTGGTAAGGGATATAATCATCCATCCTTTGTTCGTTGCTGTATACCGCCGCAATAAAAAAGGGTGAAACTGCTTTAGCAGCAATCAGGCTGTCCACCAGCTTGTCCAGCTCCAGGCTTTGATATCCCGGGCCGAAACAGGTTTGGCCATCGTTTACTATCAGCAACGGGTATTTGTTTTGAGGTTTATACCCGGCAGGCACATACAACAAAACCGTCCGGCCTTCTATTTCGAGACGTTCTATGTTCGACGAAGGAGCGAAAGCCCATCCGGCATTGGGCAGGAGCAACCACAGTAAAATAACGCGAAGTGCAGGCAGGTTCATATTCGTTGAGGTTCCGGGAAATAGATTCCGTGAACACTGAACAAATATATCTCAGGTATGTTGTCTGTTCCTGCTTTTTATAAAAACATCCCCATCCCCACATTCGGTGACTTACTCAATTTCTTATGGGGATTGTAACCCGCCCCGTCAACCCGCACATTTGCAGTTTCATATTTCAATTCTTTCAGCCATGAAACTGTATTTGCTTTTAGCTGCCTTGCTCCTTGCAGGCGTGCTGGGCTCCCTGCAATCCAAAAAACCAGCAAGGACCCACGAAGATTATTTCAAGAGCCGGCCGCCGGTATTTTGCGCGCCTTCGTTCGACCCAAATAAAATGAATGAAGGCAATGCGCCCCTGTTCAAAGGCCTCGGCAACCTGCATTACACGGTTACCACTAATTCACCTAAAGCGCAACAATATTTCAACCAGGGACTAAAGCTCCTGTATGGTTTTAACCATGGCGAAGCAGGGCGCTCATTCAAAGCATCTATAAAAGCTGATTCAACCTGCGCCATGGCATATTGGGGACTGGGTATGGTACTCGCGCCTAACTACAACGCGGCACTTAACCCCAGCAGCCTGGCAGATATCAACGAAGCTATGGACAAGGCTCTTCTACATAGCGCCAAGGCTTCTCCGAGGGAAAAGGCTTTGATACGCGCATTGTCAAAGCGTTTCCCGAGGGAGCCGGTGCAAGACATGTCACCTTACAACGCAGCCTACTCCGCTGCAATGAAGGAAGCATACCTGGCCTTTCCCAACGATCCCGAGATCGGGACGTTGTACGCAGACGCGCTTATGAACGAACACCCCTGGAACCTTTGGTTAAAGGACGGCACTCCACAGCCATGGACAACCGAAATTGTGCACACGTTGGAAGCATTGCTCAGGAAATTTCCTGAACATCCCGGCGCCAATCACGCTTATATTCATGCGGTTGAGGCCTCAGCTCATCCGCAAAAAGGCCTTGCCTCCGCCCGCAGGCTGGAACACCTGATGCCAGCTGCAGGCCACCTTGTACACATGCCCGCGCACATATACATACGCACCGGCCATTACCACCGCGGCGTGGTAACTACGGAACGGGCAGAGTCGGCAGACAGCAACTACGTTGTACAGTGCAAGGTGCAAGGCGCCTATCCCATGATGTACTACCCGCACAACATTCACTTCCTGGCCGCCTGCGCCTTTTTCGAAGGCAATAGTAAAAAAGCTATCGAAGCGGCCTGGCGCGTATCCGCCAAAGCCGACAGGAGGTACCTGCACGAAAACATCAGCGTACAGCATTTTTATTCCATTCCATATTATGTAATGGTGCACATGGGCAAATGGGATGATATCATGGCCTTGCCCATGCCCGGCGAGTCCCTCAGATATCCCAGGGCCGTATGGCATTATGCAAGGGGTATGGCCCAGGTTGCGAAAGGCAACCTGCAAGCGGCTGCAAAGGAGTTGGAAGGCATTAAGCCGATTGCGGCCGATGAATCTTTAAAGACCATGCTCATTTGGGACATCAACAGCGCGGCCGACCTGGTACAAATAGCCTATAAAATATTAACAGCGGAAATAGCCGCGGCCCGGCAACAGTATGGCCAATCAATCTCTTTACTCAAAGAAGCCGTATATATCGAGGACAAACTCACTTACCAGGAGCCGCCCGATTGGTTTTTCTCGGTAAGGCATTCACTCGGCCATGTGCTGGTAAAGGCCGGCAGGTTTGCAGAAGCACAACAGGTGTATGAGCAGGACCTGCGCACTTACCCCGAGAATGGTTGGGCCCTCATGGGACTGTACAACAGCCTGATCGGTCAACAAAAAACGGCCGAGGCCGAAGCCGTTCAAAAGCGCTTCAACACCGCCTGGCAGTATGCTGATATCAGCATCACTTCCAGCAGGATACAATAGTTTTTTAGGGGATACTTATGGTTTTAGGATGTGTTGGCCTGCCTTTTCAAAGGCAGGCCTTTTTAAGCAACTGAAGTTTTGTTTTTTACGTATGGTCAGGAAAATCAATTTGCCGGCGGGCGATTTTTAAGAAAATTTCCCGGTCGTGGTTACTTTTTTTCTTGCTGCGATTACAAATGCACATGAAAAAATGGTTAGCTACCCTCGGCATAATAGCATTGCTTGGATCTTTGAATGCCTGCAAGCACGAAGTTACCCAGCCCGGTACCGGTGGGGGCGGCAATGGTGGCGGAGGTGGTACCGATACCACTCCCCAGGTCACCTGCAGCCCTGATACGGTCTATTTTCAACAGGCCATATTGCCTATCTTGGTGTCCAATTGCGCTGTGCCCGGTTGCCACGATGCCACTTCGCACCAGGAGGGGTACGTGTTTACCAATTACCAGAACGTAATGAAAGTGGTAAAGCCCGGCCGTCCCAGGGACAGTGAGCTGTACGAAGTGATTACCGAGAACGACCCGGACGACCGCATGCCGCGCCCACCCCGCGCCCCCCTAACCTCGCAGCAGATTGCACTGATAGAAAAATGGATAAGGCAGGGAGCAAAGGATAATTCATGTACCTCTGGCTGCGATACCAGCAACGTGCGGTTCGCAACTACCATACAGCCAATATTGCAAACCTATTGCATGGGGTGCCATAGCGGAACCAATGCATCGGGGGGTATTAGCTTCAGCACCTATGCAGGCGTAAAAACACAGATAGACAATGGCAAGCTTTGGGCCGCCATCAATCACACAGGCCCCAGGCCCATGCCGCTCGGAGGAAATAAATTGTCTGATTGTAATATCGACAAGTTCGGTATCTGGATCAGGAACGGAGCGCCTAATAATTAAAACGTATGATCAAAAAAACAATTTTCTTTTGCCTGGCTGTTGTTGCCCTGCTTGGTTCGTTCGGATGTTATTATGACAAGGAAGAGTTGCTGTATCCCGGCGGTTCCAACTGCAACGGTGCAGCCAATAAGTTCAGCCAGGTCAATCCAATCATACAATCAAAATGCGCATTCTCTTCTTCCTGCCATGCGGCAGGCAGCACCAACGTAGGTGGCGCATTAACCAGTTACGACCTTATAAAAGCAAAGGCCAGCACCATCAAATTACAGGTACAAACCGGCCTTATGCCACAAACAGGTTCGCTTACCCCAACGGAACTGCAAAGCATAGTGTGCTGGGTAGAAGCCGGTGCCCCTAACAACTAACGTAACAAGCAATCTTTAAAAGCATGAGCAAAAAAGGGCGCATAATACTGGCCGTTATACTCGTGGCGGCAGCTGCGGGCGTATACGCGTGGAAAGAATTCAACCGCAAAAACAAAGACCTTACCAACGTTAAGGCCGAACATACCGTGCAGGCGGCGGCATGGATAAACGAATTTATCGCCAACGATACCTCGGCCAATGCAAAATACCTCGGCAAAGTGGTGTCGGTACAAGGCCTGGTAAAGCAGGTTGAAAAAGATGAAGAAGGAAAGTATACAGTAGTGCTGGGCGACACGGCAGACATGTCGTCGGTGCGTTGTTCCATGGACAGTGTGCACGCTCACAATGCAACCTCATTAACCAGGGGCCAATCTGTAAATATAAAGGGTATTTATATCGATTTTAATAAGGATGATATGGGCCTTGGCTCCGATGTAAAGATGAACCGCTGTGTCATCGTAAAAAATTAACAACAAACAATAACAACTATAGCTCAAATCTGTACGTAAAAAAATAAACTATGAAGAAAAGTATCATGCTCGCGTTAGGTCTTGTGGCTACCCTTGGTGTATTTGCTCAGGACAGGTATTTTACCAAAACAGGAAAAGTGTCCTTCTTTTCAAAAGCAACCCTGGAAAATATAGAAGCGCATAACAGGTCAGTCACCGCCGTGCTGGATACAAAAAGCGGCGCGCTGCAGTTCTCTGTTCCTGTAAAGGGATTTGAGTTCGATAAGGCCCTCATGCAGGAGCACTTCAACGAAAACTACATGGAGTCAACCAAATTTCCCAAGGCTGAATTCAAAGGGCAGATCGTGAACAATGGCGATGTGGATTATACAAAAGAAGGCAGCTACAATGTAAAGGTCAAAGGCAAGCTTACCGTTCATGGCGAAACAAAAGATGTTGAAACAGACGGGAAGGTTACCATTAAAGGCGGCAAGGTTCAGGCAGAATCAGACTTCAACGTAGCGCTGGCTGATTACAAAATAAAGAACGATAAGCTGCAAAATATATCCAATACTATCAGGGTGTCGGTAAATTGCACGCTGGAACCCCTGAAGTAAAGGGTAACAAGATTAAACGAACCAACAAATGAAAAAATTCGCACTGGCTCTTTACATGGTAATGGCCGCTGTTGCTGTACACGCGCAAGACGAGGACCTGTTGAAATTGGTAAACGATGATACAACGGCTAAGAAAGAATACGTAAACAATGCCTTCAAATCATCGCGTGTTATCAATGGCCATTCGATGGAAATGATAGCCAAGGGCAATATGGATTTTCGTATCCTTCACCGCTTTGGTTTGATAAATAGCGGGGCCAAGAATTTTTTCGGGTTAGACCAGGCCAGCATGCGCATGGGGTTCGATTTTGGATTGAGCACCAACCTCACCGTTGGCGTGGGCCGCAGCACGTTGGATAAAGAGCTGGATGGCTTCGTTAAATGGCGCCTCATCCGCCAATCGACCGGGCCGCGTTCCTCGCCGGTTTCATTGGTGCTGGTAAACGGCATTACCGTAAATACGCTGCCCTGGACCGATCCTAACCGCGACAATAAATTCTCCTCGCGCCTGGGCTTTTACCATCAGTTGATCGTTGGCCGTAAGTTCAGCGAGGCCTTCAGCCTGCAATTAAGTCCTACCATGGTGCACCGCAACCTGGTGCCCCTTGCCAATGATGAAAACGATGCATTTGCACTTGGCATCGGCAGCAGGTTGAAGCTTAGCCGCAGGATTGCGCTGGTAGCTGATTACCATTATATCATTTCCGGGCTCGATAAGGACATTTACCATAGTCCCCTGTCATTGGGCGTTGACATCGAAACAGGAGGGCACGTATTTCAACTGCACTTCAGCAATGCGGAAGGCATGAATGAAAAAGCGTTTATTACCAACACGGTCGATAGGTGGGGCGATGTGCGGTTTGGATTTAACCTCTCCCGCATGTTCGTTATCAAAAAACCCAAGGTAAAACCCACAGAATAAGTATAACCACGGTTGGTTATTAATTACTGATTATTTATTATTGATTATTGGTGACTGAGGGAATAGGAATAATCAATAATCAATAATCAATTGCAGAGTGGATTACCGTATCAAAGAACGCTCCTGGATTGCACGCATAGCTGCATGGAAATTATCTTACAAACGCCTGGCCATTGTAATGGGCAGCACCATTCACCTGCACAATGCCACCAAAGATGAATTCCTGGCCAATACCCGCTGGGTAAAGCACGAGCTTTGCCATGTGCGGCAATTCCGCCGCTACGGCTTTATCAGGTTTTTGGTATTATACCTGTGGGAGAGCATGCGCAAAGGTTATTACATGAACAAATACGAGGTAGAAGCGCGGCGGGCAGAGTCGCAATAGCTCACAGCAACCATTCCACTTCTCCAAACTCAAATTGCCGCTCTATCGCATCCTGCGTTATCAATTGTCCAAGCGCGGTAACGCCCTGTATGGTGGTTTGAAAAACGATGTTGTCTTTTTTCAGCCGCACCGTTTCATCCAGTTTATACAGTACATGGTTGTAGTCTTCCATCAATACCGGGTTGTTTGATGCAAACTGCGCATAACGGTGGGTCAGCCGCTCACAAAGCTCTTTGGCCAATGCAATCAGTTCGTAATGCCGCCCGGTTACCTGCTTTAATGAAACGGGGTTGGGCAGGTGCGCAGGAAAGCTTTCCTGGTTAATGTTCAAACCCATGCCCGCCACAGCAAATTGCCATTCATTAGCCCGGTATATATTTTCAATTAATATTCCCCCTGCCTTTCTGTCACGCCAGTAAATATCATTTGGCCATTTAATGCTCACATCACCTTTGCAGTAATCGTTAAAAAAATCGTAACAGGCCAGGGCCGTGGCGGCCACCAGCAAAAAGGGCCGGGTAATGTTGGGTCCCCCGGGTTCCATAACGCAGCTCATGGTTATGTTTTGTCCGGCTTCCGTGGCCCAGCTTTTATTGCGTTGTCCCTTGCCGGCTGTTTGGTGGTGGGCAAACCAGGTGGCCCCGTGCTTTGCCAAACCTTCATGGGCGCGGGCCATGGCATAGTTGTTGGTGCTGTCAATAGTGAATAATTCTATAAACGGCTCGCCTATGCGACCGTTATAGGAGGGATGTGACAAAAGATTACTATTTTTGACAAAGATAGTCCTAACCAAAAATGACAATAACAACAACCCGCCACCAACCTATCTGCATTCACAAGATTTAATTAATCACTAAAAAAAGCATTGATTATTGGAACAATTGACCATGTTAGCTACCCGTAAACGTTCAGGTGCAGGAAGGTTAACGAAGAATTCAAAGATTTTCAAAGCAATTATCCACGCCATCCAGGAGAAAAAAGGTAAAGATATAGTGTCCCTGGACTTGCGTAAGATACCCGAAGCCGTAGCTGATTTTTTTATAATCTGTGGAGCCGGAAGTAATACGCAGGTAAAGGCCATCGCCGATTTTGTTCAGGAACACGTGGGGAAGGTATGCGAAGAGCGGCCTTATAAGCATGAAGGCACGCAAGCCCTGCAGTGGGTACTAATAGATTATGTGAACATTGTAGTACACATCATGCTTCCCGAACCCAGGAAGTTCTACAAGTTGGAGGAAATGTGGAGCGATGCCCCGCAGGAAGAACACGAATAGAACTTGGAATGAACTTTTTGACGTAGATTTTATTATTTACATAAATCCTAGGAGACAAGTACAAATGCCACAGGATGATCTGAAACAGAATGATAATTTTTCCCGCTATCGCAAAAGAGAAAGGGGAGACGATACCGAACCAGGCCGCCGCGGACCCCGGTTCAACATATATTGGGTATGGGGAATTATTGCTGCCATATTGGTCAGCATCAATATATTCAGTCCTTTTTCATCAGACGCCAAGAAAATTTCCTTCAAGGAATTCCGGGAAATGCTGACGAGCCAGGACGTTGAGAAGATTACAGTTATCAACAACAAGAATATCGTAAGGGTAACCCTCAAGCCCGGAGCCGTCAATAAGCCCGAGTACCGCGACAAGCTTTCGAAAGGCTGGCCCTCGGTTGCAAAGGACGGCCCTCATTTCCAGTTTAATATCGAAAAACCGGAAGTGTTCAACGATGAGCTGCAACGCTTTTACGACGCCAATCCCCTGGTGCCGCAGGTTGAAAAATTTGTCGACAACGAGGGCGAATGGTTTGCCCCGGTCCTCAATTTCCTGCTGCCCCTGCTGATCATAGTCCTTATCTGGATCATGCTCATGCGTAAAATGGGCGGTGGCGCAGGCGGAAGCGGCGGCCCCGGCGGCATCTTCAACATCGGCAAATCAAGGGCTACCCTGTTCGATAAGGGTACCAAGGTGAACATCACCTTTAACGACGTTGCCGGTTTGGACGAAGCCAAGGTGGAAGTAATGGAGATTGTAGACTTCCTGAAAAATCCCAAAAAATATACAGCGCTCGGTGGTAAAATACCCAAAGGCGCCTTGCTGGTAGGTCCTCCCGGAACAGGTAAGACCCTGCTGGCCAAGGCAATGGCCGGAGAGGCGCAGGTACCCTTCTTCAGCATGAGCGGTTCCGATTTCGTGGAACTGTTCGTGGGTGTGGGCGCCAGCCGCGTTCGCGACCTGTTTAAGCAGGCCCGTGAAAAAGCACCCTGTATCATTTTTATTGATGAGATCGATGCTATCGGCCGTGCCCGCGGTAAGAATGCGATCATGAGCAACGATGAGCGAGAAAGCACCCTCAACCAATTGCTGGTGGAAATGGACGGGTTCAGCGGCGAAAGTGGCATCATTGTACTGGCCGCCACCAACAGGCCCGACGTATTGGATACCGCGCTGCTGCGCCCAGGCCGCTTCGACCGGCAGATATCCATAGATAAGCCTGATATGAAGGGCCGGGAAGCGATCTTCAAAGTGCACCTGAAACCCATCAAAATATCAGATAGAGTAGACATTCATAAGCTCGCCGAGCAAACACCCGGCTTTGCCGGAGCAGATATTGCCAACGTTTGTAACGAGGCCGCCCTGATTGCCGCAAGAAAGGGTAAGGCGGGTGTTGAAATGGAAGACTTCCAGGACGCTATCGACAGGGTCATCGGTGGATTGGAAAAGAAAAGCAAGATCATTTCACCAGATGAAAAACGCATCATTGCTTACCATGAAGCCGGCCACGCAATATGCGGATGGTACCTGGAGCATGCATATCCCTTGCTGAAAGTAACCATCGTTCCGCGCGGTGTTGCAGCCCTCGGTTATGCGCAATACACACCGAAAGAGCAGTACCTGTATAATACGGACCAACTGTTCGACCAGATCTGTATGACATTGGGTGGAAGGGCCAGCGAGGATATTTTCTTCAAGAAAATATCTACCGGTGCGCAAAACGACCTGCAGCAGATCACGCGCATGGCCTATGCGATGGTAACCGTGTACGGTATGAACGAAAAAGTAGGCAACGTAAGCTTTTACGATCCTTCGGCAGAGCAATCGTTCACCAAGCCATATTCAGAGGAAACCTCCAAGATGATCGATGAAGAAGTGCGTAAGCTGATCGATGCTGCATTCCAGCGCACCAAGCAGTTGCTGATGGAAAAGAAAGATAAAGTGGAGAAGCTGGCCGAAGCCCTGCTGGATAAAGAGGTTTTGTTCCAGAGCGATGTGGAGCGGCTGATCGGCAAACGTCCATACGAAGAAAAGAAACCTGCAGACGTTGTGCACGATACGCCGCACCCGCACCCGTTAGACAATGGTTCAGGCACCTTGCATCCCGCACCGGATGAGCAGGTGAAACCGGTATAAATAGTCATTAGGTCATTGAGCCAATGGGTCATTCGGTAAAAACCATTGACTTAATGACGCGATGACCAATGACTTAATATGAACGTATCTCCCTCCAAGGAAAACATACTTAAAAAAATACGGCAGGCGTTGAGTGAATCAACGCCTTTGCCATTTCCCCAGGCAGAAGGCAATACGCCCATTTTCCAACCATCCAGTCCAGAACCGGAAGTTGAATTTGCTCAGCACTTTTCAAAGCTGGGTGGCAAGTTCGTGTATTGCATCAATCATCAGGAGTTGGCTTCTCATTTAAATAACCTGGTGGCCCATGAAAAATGGACCAAAGTATTTTGCAATGAGACGGCATTGAGGAGTGTGCTGGTCGAAAACCTGTTCGATAATTTTTGCGTGTCTCCATTGGGTGAATGCGATGTAGCGCTTACTACCTGTGAGGCATTGGTGGCCAGAACGGGCAGCATCGTGTTAAGCGCTGCGCAGGAAAGCGGACGCACCGTAAGCGTGTATGCGCCGGTGCACATTTGCATCGCATATACAAGGCAGTTGGTTTACGATGTAAAGGATGCATTGCAACTGCTGAAGGAAAAATATGGCGACAAGCTGCCGTCATTCATCAGCTTTGCAACAGGCCCCAGCCGCACGGCGGATATTGAAAAAACACTGGTGGTAGGCGTGCACGGGCCAAAAGAAGTGTATTGTTTTTTAGTAGATACTTGACAAATCGGTATTTTTAACCAATGCAACTTCCCGTCGGCAAAAAAATCTATTTTCTCTCCGATTTTCATTTAGGCGCACCGGACGCTGCCTCGAGCCTTAAACGGGAAAAAACAATTGTTGATTTTTTATACTCCATCCAACACGATGCCGCGCATATTTTCCTGGTAGGCGATATGTTCGACTTTTGGTACGAATACAAGAGAGTTGTTCCAAAAGGCTACGTCCGGTTACTGGGTGCGCTGGCTACCCTTACCGACAAAGGCTTGCCGTTGTACTTTTTTGTGGGCAACCACGATATGTGGATGAAGAATTATTTCCAGCGGGAATTGAACATACCGGTTTATTTTAAGCCGGAGCCATTTGTTTTTAATAATAAGAAATTCCTGATCGGTCATGGCGATGGGCTGGGCCCGGGCGATCATGGTTATAAAGCCCTGAAAAAATTGTTTCGCAGTCCCATCAGCAAGTGGTTGTTCGGCATTTTTCCGCCTTATATCGGCATGGGGCTGGCCAATTATTTAAGCCGCCGCAGCCGCGAAGCCACGGGCAAGCACGAAGAAGTGTTCCTGGGCGAGGACAAGGAATGGCTGATCACCTATTGCCGCCAAGTATTGAAACAACAGCATTTCGATTATTTTATTTTCGGGCACCGGCACCTGCCCATCGATTTTACCCTGCAAAGGGGTAGCCGGTATATCAACCTGGGGGATTGGATACGTTATTATACCTACGCGGTGTACGATGGTAATGAATTGCGGCTGACAACTCAATTCCCCGAAAATGAATCTAGCATCGTACGGATGTAATATGATAAGGACCCTCCTGATAACATTCCTGCTTTCCTGCGCTGCCCATTGCATCGGGCAGCAGGGCTCATTCCCGCTTGAAAAAAAATACGAGGGGGGTATTGTCGATTTTACCGTGGACAACCTCGGCAACCTTTATCTGCTGTACAAGACCGACCAAATTAAAAAAATAGGTCCAAGGGGCGATTCTATTGCGGTGTTCAATGCCACGCGTCGCTATGGGCAGGTCTATTCCATGGACGTTACCAATCCCCTGAAAATATTATTGTATTATAAAGATTTCGGAACGGTGGTTACGCTGGACAGGCTGCTGAACGTACGCAATACCATCGACCTGCGACGGTTGAACATTTTCCAGGTAAAAGCGGTTGGACTGGCATACGATAGCAATATCTGGATATTCGACGAGCAGGATGGAAGGTTGAAAAAGATCAGCGAGGAAGGCCGCATCATCGACCAGACCAACGACCTGCGCCTGCTATTCGATTCGCTTCCCTCACCAGACCAATTGATAGACCAGGACAGGTTGGTATACCTGTACGATAGCGCCAAGGGCATATATATGTTCGATTATTATGGCGCATTAAAGAACCGGGTGCGTTTGATAGGCTGGCGTGACGTGGCTGTGCTGGAAAATTCCGTTTTTGGCCGGAACAACAATCAATTGCTCAGGTACGATGTGGGCACGCTTAACCTGAAAGAGGCGCCCATGCCGGCGGCCTGGAAAGGCGCATCGCGCATTCTCATCACTCCCCGTAAAATATTTGTGCTGCACAACGGGCTGCTGGAAATTTACGCAGTGCCGTAAAGTAGCTTCACTTCATTGTACATTTGCTGCATTCTATTTGCCGAAGCATGAATGATTTCTTAGATCGATTGGCATTTGATAATCCCATTCGGATGTACCTGATAGTAATAGGTATTATCCTGTTTGTGCTGCTGTTCAAGCGCTTTTTTTCAAAATACCTCGCGGGGCTGTTATTTGCCGTGGTAAAACGCATAGCGAAGGGCGTTGATAAAAAGCCCTTTCTCAACCTGGTGGTAGTACCGCTGGAAATATTCCTGATGATATTGGTGACCATGGTGGCGCTCGAAAAGCTCAGGTATCCCTCGGTATTGGATTTCACCATTTACAGGATACCTTTTCATTCTATTATCGAAGCTGTTTCCATCATCATTTTGCTGGTGGCATTTATCTGGTTGCTGTTGCGCATTATCGATTTTATAGCGATGATACTGGAACAGAAGGCCAACCTTACGCCGGAGCAAACCGATAACCAGCTTATTGTCTTTTTCAAGGATTTTTTCAAGGTGGTGATCGTCATCATCGGATTATTGCTGGTGTTGAAATTCGCATTCGATTTCCAGATCGGGAGTTTGCTTACGGGACTTAGCATTGCAACGGCGGCCATTGCGCTGGCCACCAGGGAAAGCCTGGAAAACCTGATCGCCTCTTTCATTATATTCTTTGATAAGCCCTTTACGGTAGGTGATTCGGTAAAGGTGCAAAACATTACCGGCACAGTGGAGCGGATCGGGTTACGCAGCACGCGGTTACGCACCGCGGAGAAAACCTGGGTTACGGTGCCTAATAAGCAAATGGTAGATAGCGTGCTGGACAATCTTACTTTACGTACGCACCGCCGCGCATTGCTGAACCTGGAGCTAAGATCGCAAACATCTCATGCAGACCTGCATTCATTTTTATTAAGGGTAGAAAAAATATTACAAGGCCGTAGAGAGGTGGAAAACTTCAACGTGGTGTTCAACGACATTACCAAAGACGCTTTTGTAGTGCAGGTAGAGTTTTTAATAGCAGCTATTTCGCAGGAAGAGTTCAATGCGATAAAGCAGGATATCAATTTATCCATTATTCAAACGCTGGAACAAATGAAGATCAGGCTTTCGTCGAGGGAAACGGAGATTACGTTAACCGATAAGGTCTGAGATTATTCATTATTAATTATTAATTACTGGGTGGCATCTCAATAATGAATAATAAATAATTAATAATTACTTCGCCAACTCACCCACTTCCTTATCCCACATACCGGTTTTACCGTACTCCACTACGCGGCCGATTTCTTTTCCATTTTCGAGCACGATGATGGTAGGAACATTGGTTACGTTCAGCGATTCCGAAAGATATCCCAATGTTTTCTTGTTGCGGTTAACGCCGATCAACGATATGCTGGATGCGGGAATGGAAGCGGCATCGGCCAGCGCATAGAAGCGGGGCAGAATGATCCTGGTATCATCGCACCACGTGCCGCCAAAAACAATGAAATGCAGATTGCGCGATTTAGCCTTCAGTGCAATTACAGCTTCCGCATTGGGTACGTAGCCTTGCAGGTTTTGTGTGAACCATTTAAAGCCTGAGTCTTTCTGCACCAGCTCGCGGGTGAGCACGCCAGTGAGTATTTTGTCCGGGCCTTCGATGGTGACTTCGTACTGCGACTGGCTGAATGCGATCATACCCGTTAATACAAAGGATAAGAGAAATGTAATTCGTTTCATAGTGAGCAAATTTTCGGAACGGCAAGGTACCGAAAATGTGCCGATGTGCAGGCGCGCTGATGAGCAGATCTGAATGTAAAGCCACCCCATGCAAAGGAATTAACTTTCCATTTGCACATCTGCTCCGCAGCAAGTCCTTTGAAACCAGTGTGCCCCAAAGAAATTCTTCAAACACATTGCCTATCACTAAAGATTTGCCTTAATCTCGAGCAGAAACCCCTTTATTTTTTGCAGGGACTGGATCATTACAAACCGCTCAGCCGCGGATTTATTTTTTTTGATATAGTCCTTGGCGCCTTCCAGTGTGTATTTGCGCTGCCGGATGAGGTGGTGGATCAATACAAGGTTCTTTATATCGATGGGCCTGAAATGCCTGTCGCCCTTGCGGTTCTTGCGCGGTTCTATAATATCGAATTCATTTTCCCAGGTGCGGATGAGCGAGGTATTCACGCGGAACATCTCTGCCACTTCGCCGATGCTGTAATATTGTTTTTGAAACAACACCTCGTCTTCGGGAATGCGGATGTTCTCTGCTTCCTGCTCCAGTTCCTTCAAAGGCCTTCTGCCCCGTTTTGCTTTTTTGGATGGGGCCGCTGCGGGAGCGGATGGTTGTTCAATGGGCTGCTTAATGGATTTGACACGGATCTTTACACCTTGTTCTTCCGGCGCAGGCGCATCGGTAAAATCGAACGTGATCTGGGAGAAGCTTTTCATCTGCGGGCATTAGCTTTATAAAGATACGGATTCAATCTGCCAATGCTGGCTGAATGCGCCTGAAATCTCCCATTTAAAAATCCACATTTTTAGTCGAGGCTCTGGTTACTTTGAGCGGCCATCTTCAGCATGCGATCGAATTGTTCGGGCGTGAGGTCGTTATAGAAGAAATATACGGGGTCCAATGGGCGTCCGTTCTTGTGCACTTCGTAATGCACGTGCGGCCCGGTGGATTTACCGGTGCTGCCTACGTAGCCTATTATTTCGCCGCGCTTTACTTGTTTACCGGTGCGCACATTAATGCGGAACATGTGGCCGTACAGGGTTTCGTAACCATATCCGTGGTTGATGACCACATGGTTGCCATATCCATTTCCAAGGTTACCCGCGATCCTGATAACGCCAGCCGCCGTTGCATAAATGGGTGTGCCCTGGGGAGCTGCAAAATCGAGCCCTCCATGAAACTTTACTGTTTTGTACACGGGATCGATGCGGTAACCGAAGCCCGAGGCCACGCGGCTGAGGTTTTTATTGCTCACGGGCTGAATGGCAGGAGTGGCAGCCAGTAGCTTTTCTTTATTTTTTATGAAACCTGCTATCTCATTGTATGATTTGTCCTGGCGGTTTAGCCTTGCCTCCAGGTTGGTGATGTTATGCACGATGGAGTTGGTAAGGTCCGATTTATTCATCTGCAATACCTGCTGCAGTTCCTGCAATTGCGCGATTTCCTTTGCGCGGGCGCTGTCTGGCAAGGGATTGGCTTCGAAAATGGTGCGGTATACTTCGTTGTCGCGCTTTTCCAGCTCTGCCAGTTGTTGTTGCAGCTTGCTTACTTTCTCGTTCAATAATTTGTAATTATCATGCAGGGCTTCGTTTTCCTGCATCAGTCTTTTTTCGTTGGCCGAAGGAAAGAGGCGATAGGCTATGGAAACTATGATTAGGGCGGTTACGATGGAGGCGGATATAAACCCCAATACCCGCAACAGCTTAACGCGGAGGGGCGTTTCGAGCTTTTCATAGCGGAGTGAATTGGGATTATAAAAATATTTGATCTTTTTCATTGGCTGTTGGATCCTTAAGGCCGCCTTAAGGGATAATTGATTTAGCTAATCAGTACCTTTGCCTCGCTCGCCGTAGCTTTAGCGAAGGCGAGCTTCGCTTTACTAAGGGCTTGCATAAACAAACCTACCCGCCTATGCTAAAGCTACGGCGTGCAAAGCAAATATAGTCCGAACCGGATAAGAAAACACTAAACGCAGTTTTTGTATGACAAGTGCCGAGATACGCCAGAAATTTTTGGATTTTTTCCGATCAAAGGGGCATGAGATCGTGCCTTCCGCCCCTATTGTGGTAAAGGACGACCCTACATTGATGTTTACCAATGCGGGCATGAACCAGTTCAAGGATTATTTCCTGGGCAATAAGGCCGCCCCTTTTTCCCGCGTGGCCGATACGCAGAAATGCCTGCGGGTGAGCGGTAAGCACAACGACCTGGAAGAGGTAGGGGTAGATACGTACCATCATACCATGTTCGAGATGCTGGGCAACTGGAGCTTTGGGGACCCTGCCCGTCCGGCAGGCGGGTACTTCAAGACGGAGGCCATAGCCTGGAGCTGGGAACTGCTGACAAGCGTGTACGGTATTCCGAAAGACCGTTTATACGTAACCATATTCGAGGGCGATGCAAAGGAAGGATTGCCTAAAGATGATGAGGCCTTTGCAGAATGGAGGAAATGGATTGCGGAAGAACGCATTTTGCTGGGTAATAAGAAAGACAATTTTTGGGAGATGGGTGATACGGGGCCTTGCGGCCCCTGTACGGAGATACACGTAGACACCCGTACCGATGCGGAAAGGAAGGCGAAGGATGGAAAGGAACTGGTGAACAACGACCATCCGCAGGTGATAGAGATATGGAACAACGTCTTCATCCAGTTCAACCGGATGAAGGATGGAAAGCTGGAGCAACTGCCCGCGAAGCACGTGGATACTGGAATGGGATTGGAGCGGTTGGTGCGTGTATTGCAGGGAAAGCAAAGCAATTATGATACTGATATTTTCACGGGTACTATCGGGGTAACGGAAAAAATTACGAACAAGCAGTATACCGGTGGCGATAATAAGGCGGACATCGCATTTCGGGTGTTAGCTGATCATATACGTGGGATCTCATTTACGATTGCCGATGGGCAATTGCCCTCCAACACCGGGGCGGGTTACGTGATCCGCAGGATTTTAAGAAGGGCGGTGCGGTATTATTATTCGTATCTGGATTATAAGCATCCTTTGTTGCATGAGTTGGTGCCTGTGCTGGCGGAACAGTTTAAGAATGTGTTCCCCGAATTGTATAAGCAGTTGGATTTTGTGAAGCGGGTGGTGAAGGAGGAGGAGGAAGCGTTTTTGAGAACGCTTGGTAAGGGGATAGAGAAATTGAATAGTTATTTGAATGCTTCTAGCTCACATCAGCCTTCCGGAAAAAACATCATCGCGGGAGATTTTGCATTCGAATTATTCGATACATACGGCTTCCCGCTTGACCTCACGCGTCTTATTGCCTCCGATTTTGGGCAGGGCTGGACAGTGGATGAAAGCGGTTTTCAATCTGCCATGCAACAACAAAAGGCCCGCTCCCGCGCTGCGACCGCCCTCGATACCGAAGATTGGGTAATACTGAAAGAAAATGCCGCTTCGCAATTCGTGGGATATGAGCAACTGCAAACCGATACTTCGGTTAGCCGCTACCGTAAGATAAAATCAAAAGGGAAAGAAGCCTTTCAACTCGTATTGGAAGCCACTCCTTTTTACGCTGAAAGCGGCGGACAGGTCGGTGATACCGGCATTTTGGATTTTGAAGGGCAGCCAATAAAGATCATCGATACCAAAAAAGAAAACGACCTCATTGTTCACGTAGCGGAAAAAATTCCTGCCGATCTTTCCGTTAACGTATCTGCTAAGGTAGATGCGCAACGCCGCGGCAAGATCGCCATACACCACTCCGCCACGCATCTGCTGCACGCTGCGCTCCGAAAGGTTTTGGGCACGCACGTTGCGCAAAAGGGTTCCCTGGTAAACGATGAATACCTGCGCTTCGACTTCTCGCACTTCTCGAAAGTGACCGATGAAGAAATCGGCGCCATCGAAAAAATAGTGAACGAAAAAATCCGGGAGAACATACCCGTTGTCATCAAACAAATGCCGAAGGAAGAAGCGCTGGCAACCGGTGCCATGGCCCTGTTCGGTGAAAAATACAGCGACGTGGTGCGCGTGGTCATCATCGACCCCGGTTATTCCATTGAGCTCTGCGGAGGCACGCACGTGGGCAATACAGGGGAGTTAGGGTTCTTTAAGCTTACGCATGAAACCGCGGTGGCCGCCGGCGTGCGCAGGGTAGAAGCAGTGAGTGGCGCGGCAGCCGAGCAATATATCCATTCCGAACTATCGATGGCCAAGGGCATTCGCGAGGTATTGAAAAATCCCAAGGAGCCTGTGAAGGCCATCGAAAATATAATAGCGGAAAACGCTGAGCTGAAAAAGAAGCTCGAGAAGCTGGAAGCAAAGCAGTTATCTGTTTTGCGTTCGGAACTCGTGAAAAATGCTACTTCGTTCAATGGCGCCAGTTTTCTTGGGGCCATCGTGGAAGTGAACAGTGCCGATGCCCTAAAGAAGCTTTGCTTCGACCTGAAAAATGAATTGAGCAATTACCTGGTGGTGCTTGCGGCTAACGTTGATGGTAAACCGCAGGTGGCCGTCATGCTGGATGAGTCCCTCGCTGCCGCAAAGAACCTGGAGGCTCCAAAAATCATCAAAGAGCACATTGCCCCACTGATAAAAGGCGGAGGCGGGGGGCAAAAAACACTTGCCACGGCAGGTGGACAAGACGCCAGCAACTTGGCCGAGGTAATCGCAAAAGTCAAGAGCCTATTACAATGATGCGCACATTTGGTACCATTGCTGTGATTGTTTGCCTGTATTCCCTGGCAGCAACGCCATTGCAGGCGCAAACGCAAATGCAAGCTTTTGCGATCGATTCACTGATCAATAAAGAATCGATCGGGCGGTTCGTAGCTGCGTTGGCGGACGACAGCATGAAGGGGAGACTGACAGGAACAAAGGAAAATATACGGGCCGCGGAATTCATTGCAGGTGAATTACAGAAAGCAGGGGCAAAGCCACTCGCTGGCAATGGTGGCTATTATATGTCCTTTGATATCCGTGAAACGCGCTTTGAGATCCCCGCGAAATTTTCATACAATGTCGTTGCGGCGCTTCCCGGAAAAAGCAGGCACAAAGAGATCGTAATTTTTTGTGCGCATTATGACCATATCGGAACGCAACACGCGCTTCACAACCAATCGCGCGATAAACCCACTGACCCGGACGGCGATATCATTTACAACGGCGCCAATGACAATGCATCGGGCGTTGCGGCCATGCTGGCCCTGGCAAAGTATTACGGCGAATTAAAAAATAATGAGCGCACCATTTTATTCATTGCATTTTCCGCAGAAGAGATCGGGCTGATCGGCTCTTCCGAATTCGTGGCCAATATCAATCCCGATTTTTTTACCGCGGTGATCAATTTAGAAATGCTGGGACGCACTACGCCGCGCAGCAAGAACCGTCCTTACATAACGGGCCATCAATATTCCGATCTCATTACCATCTTTAATGGAGCGCTGGCACATACCGACCTGAAGAAGTATGGAACGGATTATTTTCGTAAGGACCCCTACCAGGAAGAACAGCTTTTTGCCAGGTCAGACAATTATCCCTTTGCCAGGCTGGGCATTCCTGCCCATACCGTTATGTCGGGTTCGCCGCTTGACCATGAATACCATTCCGTAAACGATGAATACGAGAGCCTGAATATCAAGGCCATGACAGAATTTGTGCGGGCAATTGCCCTCGCCGCCACACCCCTGGTAAATGGTACCGCCACCCCAAAAAGAATCAATCCAAAAAGAATTCCGGACAAGAAAAATTTCTAATTTAACATTTCCGAAGTTTTTCGTATTCAGAATTTATCCCCTATATTTGATCTACGAAAAACGACGTAGTTTCTAAATCCAAAAACTTTTAGCGATGAAAAAATACCTTCTTAAAGCAAGTGGAATCGCTGTTATGGCAGCAATGCTTTCCGCATCCGTATTCGCCCAGGACGATAAAGGAAAAGACAGGAACAAACTGGGTAAAAATGACGAGATCGTCATTATCAAAAAAGGAGATAAAGACGCCAGGATAACCATCGAAGTAAGGGATGGCGAGGTGACCGTAAACGGCAGGCCTATAGATGAATACAAAGACGATGATGTGATCGTTCGCCGCGGCCGCTCTGCGCTGAACAATGCACGCGTCTATTCTCCCTCACCATTCAGGGGCCAGGCGTGGAGCTTTAATGATAATGAAGAAAGAGCCTACCTGGGCGTTTCTACTGAAAAGCACGATGACGGCGCCCGCATTACCAATGTAAGCGACAACACCGCCGCTGAAAAAGCCGGCTTGAAAGAAGGCGACATCATCACCCGCGTAGACGACACCAGGATAGAAGATCATGACGATCTTTCTGCCGCCATCCGCAAGCACAAACCCGATGAGAAAGTAACCGTTACTTATCTCCGCGATGGCAGGGAGCAAAAGACTACCGCTACCCTGGGCAAAACAGGATATGCCATGACCTTTGCTACACCCGAGATAAAAGGCCTGGACAAACTGGAGAACCTGAACGAGCATTTCAACTTCGACAACTTCGGACAGACGTTCAGTTATAATGGCCGCGGCCGCCTCGGCATCCGCGCACAAGATACAGAAGATGGCAATGGCGTTAAGGTATTGGATGTTGATGACGGGTCCGCTGCAGATAAAGCCGGCATCAGAGCAGGCGACATCATCACCGAGTTCGATGGTAAAGACGTAAACAGTGCCGATGCATTGGCAAACGCTGCCAGGGCTTCGAAAGATAAGTCTTCTATGAGCGTAAGGCTTAACCGCGACGGCAGGTCCCAGACCGTTGAGGTTAGAATACCCAAAAAGCTGAAGACAACAAATCTATAGTGTTAGTGTATATTGAATAAATGCAAAGGGCCGCAACTTGCGGCCCTTTTGTAATTTGTGCCTAAATATGCATGCTATGTCAATTAAATTCTGCTGTGTTCTGTTAAGCCTGTGCATTGTTTCGAAATTATCAGCCCAGGTGTATTCGTCAAAGCAACCGCTGGCGCACACGTACTCCATTGTTGCGCGGGATGAAAATACCGGCGAGCTGGCGGTGGGTGTGCAAAGCCACTGGTTTTCCGTAGGCACTACGGTATCGTGGGCCGAAGCCGGTGTAGGTGCGGTGGCCACGCAATCGTTCGTAAATAAATCATTCGGGCTGCGTGGTTTGGAACTATTGAAAAAAGGACTGAACGCAAAGCAGGCGCTTGCGGAACTATTGAAAGACGACGAAGCAAGGGACGTGCGGCAGGTGGCCATCATCGACCGCGATGGCAGCGTGGCCACACATACCGGCAAAAGTTGCATTCAATACGCGGCACACATACAAGGCCATCAGTTTTCAGTTCAATCGAACATGATGTTGAACGATAAGGTAAACCAGGCCATGGCCGATGCATTTAAGAAAAGCGCGGGCAAGCCCCTTGCCGAGCGCGTGTTATTATCATTGGAAGCAGCAGAATCGGCAGGCGGCGATATCCGTGGAAAGCAGTCCGCGGCCATATTGGTAGTGCCCGGCGATTCACATGGCAAACCCTGGGACGAACGCACTGTTGATCTCAGGGTTGATGATGCACCCGAACCTCTTAAAGAAATGCGCCGGCTATTGACGGTGCATACGGCCTATCAGCACATGAATAACGGCGACCTGGCCATCGAACAAAACAACATGGAGCGCGCCATGCAGGAGTACAGCGCCGCCATGAAACTGATGCCTGCTAACCTGGAAATGCAATACTGGACTGCCGTAACCCTGGCCAATAACAAACAGGTTGATAAAGCAATTCCGATTTTTCAAAAAGTATTTGCGCAGGATAAGAACTGGAAAGAGCTTACGCGCAGGCTGCCTGCTGTGAACCTCCTGACCGTGAGCGAAGCGGATTTGAAGAAAATACTTGCTTTGTAAGGGAGTTCGCAGGCTTGGCTGTTACTAAGGCGCTGCCGGTTTCGTTTCATGATGCGGCTTCTCTCGCTAAACTGGCAGTTAATTATTGGTATTCGGTTTAAACGGATAATTTTCATATCATCTTTGGGCTGTTAGGTATTTTATGTCAAGCCATCCAGCCCTTGCGGGATTAATTCCATTAGTATAAACGTATCCCGAACCCAGAGGTCTTTTCGGTATTTTTGCATCTGAATGAGTGAAACGCAGGAACAATACGAAGTGGTGGTGGGCCTGGAGGTCCATGCTCAATTACTGACGGACAGCAAACTTTTTTGCGGCGACAGTGCCGCCTACGGAGGCGAGCCCAATACGCACATCAGTCCCATCACCCTCGGTTATCCCGGCACCCTGCCGGTATTGAACCGCAAGGCCGTTGAATATGCCGTGCGCATGGGATTGGCCTGCCACTGCGGCATTACAGCCACCAATTATTTTGCGCGCAAGAACTATTTCTATCCGGACCTTCCCAAAGGTTACCAGCTCACACAACATACCACACCCATCTGCACGGGGGGATATGTTACCATCGAAATCAACGGCGCTCAAAAAAATATACGCCTCAACAGGATACATTTGGAAGAAGACGCGGGCAAAAGCCTGCACGATGTGGCCGATGATGCCACCTGCGTGGATTATAACCGCGCCGGTGTTCCATTAATCGAAATCGTGACCGAGCCAGACATCAGCAGCGGAGAAGAAGCTTATGCGTACCTTACCGCATTGCGACAATTGCTGCGCTACCTGGAGATCTGCGATGGCAATATGGAAGAAGGCAGCATGCGTTGCGACGCCAATATATCGGTAAGGAAAAAAGGCGATGCGCGGCTGGGAACAAAAGTGGAAGTGAAGAACCTCAACTCCATCCGCAACGTAAAAAGGGCAATCGAACACGAAGCGCAGCGGATGATAGGGATGTTGCAAAAAGGTGAAACCATCGTACAGCAAACCCGCAGCTTCGATGCGGTCCCCGGAACCACCTTCGCCCTGCGCACCAAGGAAGAGGCCAATGACTACCGTTATTTCCCTGATCCCGATATTCCGCCTTTTGTGGTAACCGAACAGTGGATACAACACGTGCAATCCGCCATTCCGGCGCTTCCTGAGGCGCGCATCCGGCGTTATGTAAGCCAATTGCAATTATCTCCATACGATGCAAGGCAGTTGACAGATGAAAAAGAAATCGCTGATTACTTTGAATCCGTAATTGGTCATACAAAAAATTATAAAGCGGCCGCCAATTGGATACTCGGGCCGATACGATCGTACCTCAACGAAAACAATTCATCGATCACCGGCATTCCACTAGCCCCTGTGTCGCTGGCGGAGTTAGTAGCATTGGTAGACGAAGGCAAGGTCAATTTTTCCATCGCCGCTTCGCGGGTGCTTCCCGTGTTAATGCGCAGCAATGGAAAATCACCGGCGCAGGTGATACAGGAGTTGAACCTGGCACAAACTACGGATGCGGCAGCGGTGCAGGCCTGGGTTGATGCCGTTATTGAAAAAATGCCGGAAAAGGTTTCCGAATACCGCAAGGGCAAAAAAGGCCTGATGGGATTGTTTGTGGGCGAGGTGAAAAAATTATCTAAAGGCAAGGCCGATCCCAAGCTGGTGAATGATATGCTGAACGAAAAACTCAATCAATAAACCAATCTTATCAAGATGATAAAAAATGTATGTGTGTTGTTGGCGTTGCTGTCCTTGTTCACGGCCTGCGATGATGCCGCGGATGGCCGGTTCCATGTAACCGTTAGTTATTCCAATGCAGGCAATGCAGCCATGATCGGGCAATCGGAACCCGGTGACCCACCGGTAAGCAGGGTAAGTAAAGTGTACCTGTACGAAGTGCCTTTCGGCAGCAGCAATACAATTACGCTCGACTCGGGCGAGCTGTCGGCAGACCAGGGAAAAATAGAGCTGGCAGGAGAAGGCAAAAGCCTGGGATTGTACAAGCTGGAATTCAACAATGGCCACTTTGTGCTGTTGGCAGACGATGGACGTAACGTACAGGTCGACATCGATTTTTCCAAGCGCGATAATTATTATGATGTAAAAGGCTCCGAGGCCAGTACGCAGCTAAAAGCGTTCGTGATATCGTACACTGAGCACGGCACCAAGGTAGACAAGGCATTCAACGAAATGGACAGCCTGAAGTCGTTCAGTTCGTCTGACAGCTTGAAACTGGCCGCAACGCAGTTAAAGAACAAGCGGGTGGATGAATTGAATAATTATCTTAAAAGATTTATTAAAGAAACACAGTATCCTTCGGTGGCGATGTTTGCATTGGGTTCTGCCTCCCGCTCCTTCAGCAAGGCTGAGTTTGAAGTGCACATGGCCGAGATGCTGAAGCGTTTTCCGCAATACCAGCCGCTGGCTGAGCTCAAAACCAATTACGATGCGCAACAGGCGCAACGCGCCGACATGGAAAAGCGCATGCGTGAAGCCAGTTCCTGGACCGGCAAGGAGGCGCCGGAGCTGGAATTGCCGGATGTGAACGGCAATCCTGTCAAGCTCTCCTCGTTCAGGGGAAAATATGTATTGGTTGATTTTTGGGCGAGCTGGTGCCGGCCCTGCCGCGATGAGAACCCTGCGATTGTAAAGGCATATAATCGTTTCAAGGATAAAAACTTCACGATACTGGGCGTGTCGCTCGATAGTAAAAAGGCCGATTGGCTCAAGGCCATCCGGGATGACGCATTAACATGGACACACGTCAGCGACCTGCAGTTCTGGAACAGCGAAGCGGTGAAGCTGTACCATTTCCAGGGCATTCCTTACAATGTATTAGTAGATCCCGATGGTACGGTGATAGCGGAAGGATTGCGTGGCGCGCAACTGGAAGCAAAGCTGGGAGAAATATTTCCCTAAGTAATATTTACTCCATCGCTGTATATAAATAAAACAGGCCGCTTACGCGGCCTGTTGTGTTGCCGGCTTATTGCAAGCCGGTGTTCTCATAACTTACTGAGCGATACGTAACCCGATCCTGTTGTAATTAGGGCTAACGGTTACATTGGTACCACCGGTCAGCTCCAGCACCAGGTCAACCGATGACGGTGGAGGCGTGCCGGCCGTAGGCAGTATCTGCAGGTCGATGTCTCCAAAGCTCGAGTTGGCAGGTATGATAACCTTGCCGGGCAATGCCGTATAATGAGTGCCTGCAACAGCAGTAGTATTGGCTGCCAACACCTGGTAGGTTATTTCAGTGTCGGTAGTCCTTTGTGGACCAACCAGGTTTATGCGTATTTTGACAGTACCTGAGTTTTTGTTCAGCACCGGGTCCACGCTGGTGTTTACTGCCCTCCTGAAGGGGGGCACCCTTGTCAGTATGGGATAGTTTACACCCGCTGCGTTTGCATTCCAGGTGGTTGCATCAAATTCAATTACCGCGCCGGTGAAAATGACCTCTTCATTTTTCACGCAGCCCATTAAGCTGATTGATGCAAGGAGGATGAAAAGCGATATTTTAAGTTTGCTCATAAACATTCTTTTTAAAATTAATAACCGAAATTCTGCTTGAGGTTGGGATTGCCGTCTACCTCACGCTGAGGGATAGGCGCTAATATCCTTGCATCTGTAAATGCTACGTTGGTATAATGGGGCGCTTTTATTATATCCCTTCCCAATCGCTTGATATCCCAGAAACGGTGTCCTTCGAACGCCAGTTCAATCCTTCTTTGCCTTAGGATCTCTTCGTACAATGCTGTTCCTGTCAGGGCTACCGCGGGCAGTCCCCGGTTAGTGAGTATCAGGTTCAGGTCGGCCAGTGCTGCTGTTTCATTCAACACGGGTGAACCGGGAGTGGCCATAGCTTCAGCCCTGTTCAGGTACACTTCTGCTACTCTTACCACCGGAACGTTGTCCAGGTTAATGAAGCCATTTTTACCAATGTACTTGGTAGCTTCCACGTATATTTTACCACGGCCTGCGGTGCCGGGTTCATATAACAGGTTGCGCACGTCGGCTGTACGGCTGGCTACTACTGCATTCGCGGACCGGAAGTTGGCGTCGGTGTTTCCGCCCTGGAGCGTAATGCCCAGGTCGTTCAGCATGGAGATGGATGGAACCAGGTCTCCAAAGCCGCCTGTTACAGTTTGCACACCGGGTGTAACCAGCGTGGTAAACGAAGTTTGCAGCGATTCGTTCACACCTGTATTTTCTGAATTGGTTGCATACAAAACCTGGAACAGTGTTTCCTGGTGCGTTGCAATTCTCCAGTTGGTAACATAAGCACTTGCGGGTGTTAGCCTGCTGCCCACGCGGGTAATGCAGGAGTCGGCCCAGCGTTTTGCTTCTGTATAGTTTTTGCGGTACAGGTTTACCCTCGAAAGCAGTGCCTGTGCAGCTACCTTATTGGCAGTGTTCATAAAGCCAGCCCCGGTGGTAAATGGCAGGCGGTCTTGCGCGGCAGTGAGGTCACTCACAACCTGAGTGTATACATCCGCAATTGGCGCGCGGCCCGGAAGCACGTTGGGTGCGTCGTTGATGTTGGTAGTGCCCGTTAACATGATGGGCACGCCGCCCCTGTCCTGTGCGGGTACAGTGGCGCCAGGAATATATGCAAAGGCCAGCGCCAGGTTAAAATGATACAACCCGCGCAGGAAATGCAATTGGCCTTCCCACGAAGCTATTTCTGTTGGCGTAGGCGCCGGGTTTATATCCAGTTTGGGAATCGCGTCAAAAACGAGGTTGATGTCGTTGATGGCGATATAGGAAGTTTGCCAGAGCGCGCCGGTAAAGTGCGCGTTGAAAGCATTGTTTGCTTCGGGCAACAGCCTGCCTGATTTATTGGTGGCATAGCCATTGTCGGACAATGCCTCGGGCAGCGCAATCAGGTCGCGGCCATACAGGCGCACGCCCTTGAAACGCGCATAGGCGCCGTTAATGGCTGCGTTTATACCATCACGTGAGGTGAGTGCGGTAGCAGCGTCTACTGATTGGCGGGGATCCACTTCGAGCGATTTTTTGCAACTGCTCAAAATGCCTCCACCCAGTGCTACCAGCAGTAATCCTTTTATGATTGATCTTTTCATAATTCTTTTTTTAGCATAATATTTTTAGAAACCTAATTGTAATCCTACAGTTACATTCTTGCTCTGTGGAATGATACCAGTACCGGATCCAAGGAACTCAACATCGTATCCATACCAGTCGGAATGTGTCCAGATGTTGGTGGCCTGTACGTACAACCTCGCGTTGGAAAGTCTCAGGCGGCCCGAGATGCTGGTGGGCACGTCATAAGACAATGTAACGTTCTTCAGGCGGATGTAATCTGCCTTGAACCATGTACGGCTTCCAGACAATGCGCCGGAACCTTTTGCTTCAGTACCTACTGAGTTCTGGCGCGGGAAGGCAGTTAATTGTCCCGGTGTGGTCCAGCGTTTGTCAAACACATCCTGCACTGCGTTCAGGCGGGAGATGTTCTCGGTCAGGAAGTTCACCTGTTGGTCTTGTGCCAACCTTCCGTATTCGTATTGGAAGAATACGTCCAGTGTAAAGCCTTTAAACGTTAAGGTGTTGCTGAGGCCACCGCTGTATTCGGGCTGTTGGTCGCCGATGTACACGCGGTCGCGGGCCTGTACCTGGTAGGTAAGGTTTCCAAGTGTGTCGTACCACATGGGGCGGCCTGTTGCCGGGTTCACACCTGCATATTTCTGTGTGAAGATGGAGCCAAGCCTTCTGCCCACTCTTGTAGCGGGATCGCCGGGAATTTCTTGCAGGCCATTGTACAGCGACTTAACACGGTTATCATTATACGCAAATACAAAGTTCACATTCCAGTTAAAGCCATCGCGTGCACGTGATTTTAGCAGGGTTCCGCCAAGGGTAACCTCTATGCCTTTATTTTCAATTGAACCTACGTTCTGGGTAAAACCGCTGAAACCAGTTGTCCACTGTACCTGTTGTGTCAACAGCAGGTCCTTGGTCAGCTTCTGGTAAAGCTCTACGGAACCATTGATGCGGTTATTGAGAATACCGAAGTCTATACCCACGTTGGTAGTCTGGTTCTTTTCCCACTTCAGGCTCGGGTTGGCGAGCTGGCTGAAGGTGATACCACCGGAATTGTTATACACCAATCCACCGCTGTACAATCCCAACGCGTCGAAGTTGCCGATCTGGTCGTTACCTGTGCGGCCCCATGACAAGCGGAGCTTCAGGTTGTTCAACCAGTTCTGGTTGGCAAGGAATTGTTCGTTGCTGATGTTCCATGCGAGTTTGATAGAGGGGAACACGCCAAAGCGGTTGTCTGCACCGAAGCGTGAAGAACCGTCGTAACGGAGGATACCGCTTACGATGAACCTGCTGTCGAAGTTATAGTTCACGGTTCCGAACACGCCCATCCTGCGGAATCCTGTCCAGAATTCACCTACGCCAACAGGGTTTGCTGCTGTGTTCAATGTAGTGAATTGGAATGTCGGGAATCCATCGCCTGAAGCGCTGATGCCTTCGTTGTTCTCGCTGCGGTATTCAAATCCAACGAGTCCGTCGAGGCGGTGCTTTTCAGCAAATGAATGGTTGAAGTTCAATGTTTGAGTGGTCAGGATGTTGGTGTTCCAGTTGCTCTGCACTTGTCCGAGTCCCTTTCTTACAAAGGCATCCGGTGTGCGCGGGTCGCGGAACAATTTTCCCTGTACCAGGCGGTAGTCCAAACCAAAGAAGGACCGGAAGGTAAGCCAGGGCCTGAGCTTGTAATCAAGCGAGATGTTACCTACGGCCTGGTTGGTGCGCTGGTAACCGGTATTGAACTCGGCTACTGCTATTACGTTTTGGTTAAGGATACCGGGCAGATTGTTCGGCGGTATGCCGGCAAACGTGCCATCGGGATTATAAATGGGGCTGGTGGGCAATTGGGTGGAAGCAGCAAATGCAGGGCTTCCCAGGAAGCTGCCTTCTACTGCAAATGGCAGATTCTGTTGGAAATTGCTCAGGTTAAGCGAAGTATTGATGGTCAACCTGTCGGTTGCTTTATTGCTCAGGTCGAACTTAACGGTACCGCGCTTGAAGTCGGCCTTGGTTACCACAGCTTCCTGCAAGTTGTACGATGCAGACAGCCTGAAGGTGGTACGATCGTTACCGCCGCTGGCGCTCAATTCATAGTTCTGGATAAGGCCATTCTGGAAAGCTGCATCCTGCCAGTCGTAAGTAGGCAAGCCGGCTATGATGGAATCCAATTGCTTATCGGTAATGGTGGCAGGTGTTGTAATGCGAACCTCGTTGAGCAGGAAACTTCTTTTAGCAACGATCGGAGTAACGGTAGGACCGCTGTTCATATAAGCTTCCACGCGCAATTGCGCATACTCCTGGGCGTTAAGAATGTCGAGCATTCTCAACGGCTGTGCAATACCTGCATAGGTATTGAACTGGAACTTTGTTTTACCGGCCTTTCCTTTCTTAGTGGTGATGATCACTACGCCGTTCGATGCCTGCGCACCATAAATGGCAGCAGAGGCGGCATCTTTCAAAATGTCTATCGATTCGATGTCGTTCGGGTTAAGGAATGCCAGCGGGTTGGATTGTGTAAAGGAAGCATCGTCCCTGGTGTTCATTTGCACACCGTCTACGATGTACAGCGGCTGGTTACCCGCAAGGAACGATCCTGTACCGCGTATCCTTACGTTGATGGCGCCACCGGGGATACCGTTATTGGCCTGTACCACCACACCTGCGGCGCGGCCTTGCAGGGCCTTGTCCAGCGAAGGGTTGGGAAGGTTTTCGATATCATCCCCGCGAACAGAGGAAATGGCGCCGGCTTCATCGCGCTTTCTGCGCTGTTGATAGCCTACCACTACTACTTCCTGCATATCGCGCTCGTCTACGCGCAAGGTAACGCTGAAAGTAGTGCGGTTACCCAGCGCTATTTCCTGCTGGGCCATACCAACCGATGAAATCACTATCGCCCTGGCCGAAGCCGGAACTCTTAGCGAAAAATCACCATTGACGTCGGTAGTAGTACCGGTGGTGGAGCCTTTAATAACCACTGAAGCATTTTGAACCGGAGAGCCCTTGTCGTCAGTAACTTTCCCGGTAATGGTCCGGTCTTGGGCAAGGAGCTGGGCTGATAATAACAAACACCCTACCCACAGAAGGAGAAGTTTTCTCATAATGCATCTTTTTTTTGATTTTAATAGAAAGGGTTGAGCGCAGGATATTGGATGGAGATGGCGGATAAGGCCGGACAAAAGTCTACTAAAGCCGGATTAAAGCATACTAAGACAGTAAAAATAACGGATTTGCTGCCTAATTGGTTGTTTGAACAGCGTATTCGTTAATTTTTTTACAAAAGATCGAAGAGCGCATTTTTTGGGCAAACCGGAAGCGGCAATTGTGCCCTGAACGTATAATTAATATCCATAATAAAACAAGAGAGGCCGCCTCTGCCGAGACAGCCCCTTCTTTATCTGCCCACGAGAAAACTCAATTGTCGGTCATCAGCTTGTTCAATGACAATTCATCTGATGAGATCGGCCAGATATATCCCACATCGGCCGGGGTCTTGCTGGGTGCGGTGCCCTTTGCCGGGATATTAAGCAGCAAACGCATGATGTCGTTGTTGCGCAAGCCCTCGCCCAAAAACTCTATCCTTCTTTCCAGCATAATGGCATCTATTAATGCGGCATTGTCGGCGGGCGCCAGTGTAACCGATGGGTCTGACCGTTGACGCACGGCATTCAGCAGCGCAAGGGCCCTTGCATCCACACCAGAGGTGGTACGCGCAATGGCCTCTGCCAGGTTCAATAATACTTCCGAATAGCGGATCACGGGTACATAGTCTGTATAAGGCGAGCCCGTTGTCCATTTTGAAACGAACATTTTACCATTGCCCGCATTGGTATATACCAGGCTTGTCCTTCTTCTATCAGCGGCGCCCCAGTTGGCATTGGAAAGAATACCTGCGGGGTTCAGCCGGTACTCCGAGGAGCCGGGGGTTGATCCGTTCATGTACCAGTAAAAGCCCAATTGGTTCTGCGTACCGGGGTTGTCGCCAGCGGTAGTAGACATGGGCATGGAGAAAATTGATTCGGTAGTAGTATAAGGTGGTTTGAACACATTGGTAATGTCGGCCTGCAATGCATGCGCTACACCAGTGGTGGCCGTAAAGGGCGCATTGGCGCTTACTATCTTGTTCGCCTGCGTAATTACATCTGCATAGCGGCGCATGCTCAGCAACACTCTTGTCTTTAATGCAATCGCCGTATTGCGGTGTGCCCGGGTAGTGTTCAGCAGTGCCGATCCATGGGTCAAGGGAAGGTTGGCTTCCGCAAAATCAAGGTCGGCCAGGATTTGTGTGTACACTTCTCCAACAGTGCTTCTTGCAAGGTCCGAAAAGCCGGGACCCTTAATGCCCGTCAGCCGCAGGGGAAGCCCTGGTTTGCTGCCGTTACCGTCGGCATAAGGCCTTGCGTAATATTGAAGCAGGCTGTAATACGACAGCGCCCTGATAAGCCTTGCTTCGCCAATGTAGTTGTTGGCAAGGGTTTGGCCCACCACCGACGTGCCTTTTTCTGCCATACCATCGATGAACAGGTTGGCCATATTAATGGTAAAGTAGGCCTGCGACCAAAGGTTCTTTACAGTGTTTTGCGAAGAGTTGGTCGGGTTCAGGTTATACACGTCGTATCCTGTTACGTTGTTAGATGTTTCGTTCAGGAAATCATCGGCGCGTATATCGCCGTACACCACGTAACGGCCGCCGTAAAAATTACCATTCTTCATGGCTTGATAAATGGAGCGCACCTGGTTCAAAATGCGGTCAGGCGTATCAAAGGCGGTCGCGTCCGTAATGGAGGTCTGCGGAATCGGGTCCAGCAGGCTGCGTTTGCAGGAGGTGGTGGTAAGCAATGCGCAAACGCTCACTCCCAGTATATATTTAAATTGTTTTTTCATTTTCATTTAAATTTTAGTGTTGGGTGGATTTTAGAAACCGATGCTCAACCCGATGGTAATGGTGCGGGCATTGGCAACAGTATTCCTGTCAATTCCCTGGTTGGTGGTACCATTACCGTTGGATGAAACTTCAGGATCGGGGCCAGGATAATCTGTAAAGATGGCCAGGTTCTGACCACTTACATAAAACCTTGCGCTTGCGATCTTTGCTTTCTCCAGGATCTTCGCAGGCAGTGTATAACCGACGCTTACGTTGCGCAGCTTTACAAAATCTCCTTTGAACACGTTGAAGTCCATAGGCAATGCGGAACCGTTGGAGAAGTTGTCGCCATACACCGCTTTCGGGATATTGGTTACATCACCCTGTTTTTTCCATGAGTTCAAAATAGAAGTAGCGTTGTTCCAGAAGCGCTGGTCGTGCAAGCCGGCGTGCGTTCCATAATAAACATAAAAGCCGAGCTGGTAGGTCAGCAGCACGTTCACATCGAAATTCTTATAACGGAATGTATTGTCCCATCCGCCGTATTGCTTTGGAATAACGTTGCCATACATTACCGCATCGGCGGCCTGGGTGATCTGCCTTGCCGAACCATCCGGGTTGTTATACCGCTGTCCGTTTGCCCTCATGAAGTTGAATTGTCCCGGCGGCGCATAGAATTGGTAATAGATGGGTTCTCCCTGTTGGTTGATCAGTATCCTTCTGCCCGTTCCGGGATCAACACCGCCTGTTCTTACCACCCAGATGTAACCGAGCGAATAGCCTACTGCGGTCCTGCTCACAGTTTCCAATCCCGAAGTGGCTGTCAGGATTTCGTTGAGGCCCGGAGCCAGTGAGGTCACTTCATTTTTATTGCTGGTAATGTTGAATGAAGATGTCCACGTAAAATCCCTTGTCCTGATCGGTGACCCTGAAATAGACAGCTCGATGCCTTTGTTTTCCATCGTACCTACGTTCAAAGGAACGGTGGTGGGCAAACCTGCGGAAGGAGCTTGAGGCACGTTCAGGATAAGGTCGCTGATGTCGTTCTTATACCATGCAAATTCTATTTGCAGGCGATCGTTGAACAAACCCAGGTTTGCGCCCACATCGGTTTTGGTGCTGGTTTCCCATTGCAGGTCAAGGTTGCCGGCCTGGTTAAACACCAGCGTCGGCAATCCACCGTATAAGCCTGAGCCATAGGTTGAGTAAATCGCATAGTCGCCAATGCCGGCGGTATTGCCTACTTTACCATAGCTGGCTCGGATCTTGAAGGTGCTTATCACATCCTCGATGCCCAATCCCTGCCAGAATTTTTCTTTCGCAACTTCCCAGCCTGCAGACACACCATAAAACACTTGTTTCTTGGCTGCGAATGCCGAATATTCATCCTGCCTGAGGTTGGCGCTGATGAAATATTTTTTATCGAAGTCATAATTCAAACGGCCAAATACAGAGAGCAGGTAGTTCTCGCCAAACGCCAGGCCGCTCTGGTTGTTCAGTCCCCATCCTGCCTGTATTACATTATATACGGGGTCCGATACCTGGGTGCGGTTCAATCCGAAGCCCACGTTAGTGCGCCTGTCCTGCTCCTGTCCTACCAATGCGCTTACATTGTGTTTTCCAACAAAGCTGTAATCGAATTGGGCGGTATTGCTCCATGTCCATCGTTTAAACTTTGCATAACTGCTGGTGGCATTTCCCACGGCAGCAAACCCATCGCCGTGCACAGGCGTTTGGAAAATTTCATTGTCCACCAGCAGGTAGTCGATGCCGTACAGTGTTCTCAGCGTGATCCAGCTTACTGGCTTCAGTTGAACATATACGTTAGATTGAATGTGGTTGGACTCGCTGTTCGACCTGTTGAGGTCCAGCAATACCTGCGGATTGTAAAAGCCAACCTGCGCGATAGTATTGTTCATGGGGCCTACCACGTTGCTTGCGGTGATGTTATACGTGCCATCGTTTTTGAACGGCGCTACGTTGGGTGCGTTCACCAGCACAATGCGGCCCAATCCCGCTGTGGCAAAGCCTTCCCCGGGCAAAGAGCCTGAAGTGGACGCCGCAAGGTTCTTTTCGTTGGAGAAGGCTATTTTACCGCCTACTGTAAGCACTTTGTTCAACTTGCTTTCCAGGTTGAACAGGGCGTTGGCGCGCTTGAACTCATTTTTCTTCAGCATGCCTTCCTGGTCGGTATAGCCTGCAGAGAAGTAATACGTGGTGGCGTCGTTGCCGCCTGAAACGTTGATGTTATGGAATTGGGACAGGCCCTGCCGGTACACCACGTCGGCCCATTTGGTGTCGATGGGATTGCCATTGGCATCGGTGGCCATGTTGAACTTCGTATATCCGGCACCGGCAGGATTGGTGGTATTGATGGTGGGGTTGTTGGCCGCGGCCATGTTCTTGTGATCGGTGTATTGTTGTGCGTTCAATACTTCGGGTATGCCATAGGCTTTTGTCCAACCTACAGAACCATTATAGGTTACACGCGGACGGCCGCTTCTTCCTTTTTTGGTGGTGATGAAAACTACGCCGTTGGCGGCGCGGCTTCCATAAATGGCGGTTGCCGCCGCGTCTTTTGCAATGTCGATGCTTTCAATATCGTTGGGGTTTATGCTGGCGAGTGCGTTGCCTGCTGCGCTGGTGCTGCTGAAGTCGCCCGTAGGTGCGGGCACTCCATCGATCACGATCAAAGGGTAGGAGCTTAGCGAAATTGAGTTGGTACCCCTGATGCGAAATACAGGTGGCGCATTCAATACGCCGTTGGGCTGGGTAATTTGTACGCCTGCCGCCCTTCCTGCCAGCGCCTGGTCAAAGCTCTGCACAGGCTTATCTGCTACAGCCGCGCCTTTTACAGTAGCGAGGCTGCCCGTTACCTCTTTCTTTCGCTGGGTGCCGTAGCCTACTACGACAACTTCCTGCATTTCTCTTTCCGAAGATTGCAGTGAAACATTGATAAGGCCTTTGTTGCCAATGTTCATTTCAACCGGCGTCATGCCGACCGAAGAAAAAACCAGGATGCGTGCTGTGGGAGGAATGGTGATCGAGTAAGTTCCGTCGGTGTTGGTAGTGGTACCGATGCTGCTGCCCTTGATCTGAACCGTTACATTGGGAAGCCCATTTCCTTTGTCATCTGTTACAGTACCGGTAACGGTCCGGTTTTGTGCCAGGAGAGAGCCGTATAATAGACACAGCCCTCCCAGCATTGCCAGAAGTTTTCTCATGTGCTTTTTAGTTTTAGTTTTAGTTAGAACAAGTTAGAACAATATGCAATATAACCAATGAACGGAAATATTGCATTATGAATGGACAAATTAAAGTATGTGCGCGCTGCACGACTTATATCAATTTTTTTTTATAACTGTAAGCAACAAGGCAGGTAAGAAAATAAGATTGGTAAGCGTGGCCAATACCAGCGTCAGGGAAGTGAGCCATCCCAGCGATTGCGTGCCCCCAAAACCACTGAAGCAGAAAATGACAAACCCTGCTATCAGCACCAATGAGGTATACAGAATGCTGATGCCCGTTTTATGAATGGTTCCGATAACAATGTCCCTTGGGTTGGCGGCCGGTTTGGCAAGTTCCTGTTTATAGCTCACCAGAAAACGGATGGTAATATCGATGGCAATGCCCAGGGCAATGCTGAAAATAAGCACGGTGGATGGTTTCAATGCAATGCCTGCCCATCCCATGATGCCGGCAGTAATAATGAGCGGGATGAGGTTGGGTATAAGCGAACAAAACAAAATGCGCCACGAGCGGAACAGGTAGATCATGCTTAAAGCAATGAATAAAAAGGCCCAGGCAATGCTTTCTGTAAGTCCATTGATGATAAAGCTCGTGCCTTCTAAGAACGTAACGCTGGTACCGGTAAAGGTTACATGGTATTTGCTGGAGTCGAAAACCTGTCTTGCTTTAGTTTCCGCTATTGCGAGTATTTCGGGCAGTCTTTTGCTTCCTACATCGGCCATGTTCATGCTGATGCGCGCCCGCTGCCTTGCGGTGTCCATGAAAGAGTTGACCAGCCTCGAAAAATTATTGTCGGCGCCTGTTGAATCGCGCCTGCTGCCGAGATAGGGAAGCAGGAAACTGATGTCGAAGCTATTGGGCAATCCATAGCTGGCGCTGTCTCCATCATAATACGCCTGCCGCGCAAACTTCAATCCTTCTACAATGGACAGCGGTTTGCCGATAATGCTTTGTGAGGCAAGGTAATTGCTGAACGAATCTATTTTTTCAAATGTCTGCAAGGGGTTGGAACGAAGCCCGTTCTTCCTGCGCGTGTCTATGACCACTTCCAGCGGCATCACGCCTTTGAAATGTGTTTCAAAAAATTTAAGGTCGGCCGAAATCGGATCGCTTTTAGGAAGGTCGTCGACGATAAATCCTTCCGACCGCAGGCGGAACAATCCTGCTACTGCCACCACCAGCATTAATCCTGTAATTCCATAAATGAGCTTTTGGTGGTTAAGCGACCAGATCTCGAGTTTGTCCAGCACCGCCAGCAGCCAGCGGTTCTCTAAATAGCGTGTATGTTTTTCTTTTGGCGCCGGCTGCATGCTTAGCACAGCAGGTATTAATATCAATGAGATGATGAACAGCAAAAATATATTGATGCCCGCCACAATGCCGAACTCCTTGAGGACAGCGCTTTTGGTCAATGCAAATACGGCAAAGCCGATTGCCGCGGTGATATTGCAAAAAAGCGTTACTACTCCCATTCGGCTGATCATGTCCGTTAGCGCCCGCTGGCGGTTGCCGGTTTCATTGTAGGCGGTATGGTATTTGTTCAGGAAGTAAATGCAATTGGGTATGCCTATTACCACTACCAGCGGTGGTATCAGCGCGTTCAGCAAAGTGATGTGGTAGCCCAGCAGGTGCATGGTGCCGAAGCTCCACACCACGCCGGTTATCACTACCGTCAGCGAAAGTAATACCGTGCCAACGCTACGGAAGCACAGCCATAATATCAAAGCAGATAAAATAAGAGAGCCGAGCAGAAACCATTTCATTTCCGCCGATATCCTGTCGGCCAGTTTGGTACGGATCAATGGGAGTCCGCTGTAGTGCACGGGCAGGTTGTGTTGGCGGCTAAAGATTTCCGCCCAGGATACAATTTCATCGACCACCGCTGTTCTGCCCGCCGAGTTCAACACATCTTTATTAATGCGCACGGCCAGCAGGTATGCATTGGTTTCGGGATTGTACAGCACGTTCCTGTAAAAAGGAAGATTAAGGAAAACACGGCTGGGGCTGTCCAATTCAGATTGAGACATTTCACGGGATGCAAACACCCGCGTAGCCAGCAGCTTTTCCGATAGCGTGTCTTTCAGCAGGTTGGTGGCAGAGGGCACACCCAACACGTCTTCTACTCCGTGTACTCCACCGATATCGCGCGACAGGTTCGCGTAATCATTAAAGAAATTCTCCCGGAACATGCTATCGGTCTGAAGTCCGATCACCATCAGGTTGCCATCTTCTCCAAACGTGCGTTTGAACGACTGATATGCTTTGTATTTGGGATTGTCTAAAGGAATAGCTTTGGCAAACTCGTAGCTAAGCTTTACTTGTGAGGCATGGTAAGCAAAGAAGGCGGTGAGCAGTGCAAGGATAACCAGTAACAGATATTTCCATCTTAATACCCAACGGGCGAGTGACTCCCACATCCGGCGAATAATTTATAGCGGGTGATGTATAAACGATACGTACGAACGTATTCGCGGCAAAGAAAGTATGAAAACGCGGTGGCGCAAAATTAAAAGTTACGGACAACAAGTTACGGTTCACGGCTTCAAACTCACCCGTAACGCATAACGCATAACCCGTAACTTAGTTCCGTGGTATTGCACAAAACAAAAGGAATAGTGTTGCGCGCCGTTAAATACGGCGAAACCAGCCTTATCGTGAGCATTTATACCGAAATCTTCGGCATTCAGAGCTATATTATCAATGGGGTGCGCAAGGCCAGCAAAAAAGGCAGCGGCAAGGCCAATTTATTTCAACCCGCTTCCATACTGGACCTGGTGGTATACCACAACGAGCTGCGGCAATTGAACCGCGTGCGTGAATTTAGATGGGCGTATTTGTACCAGCACATTTTGTTCGACGTGCGCAAAAATGCGGTAGCGCTGTTCATGATAGAGCTGTTGCAGAAATGCCTGAAGCAACCCGAGCCGAACGATTCGCTTTTTTATTTTGTTGAAGACGCTTTCATCCACCTCGACAACGCTCCGGACAACGTGGTCGCAAATTATCCTTTATTTTTTGCGCTGCACCTGATGGTATTTGTAGGCATCCGCATAGATGATAATTATAATGAAGATCACGAAGTGCTCGACATGATGGAAGGCGCGTTTCAACCGGAGGTTCCGGAGCATCCTTATTACCTGGAAGGACAGGCCGCTTACATTACCTCGCAATTACTGAAAGTAATGCAACCGGCGGAGCTAAGCCAATTGCACCTGAACCAATCCATGCGCCGGCGATTATTGCAGGCCTACCAGGAATTTTATGCCCTGCATATTGCCGAGTTCGGCGTTATGAAATCTTTACCCGTGCTGCAGGAAGTATTGTCCTGAATCAGGCTATCCTTTGTGCATTTTTGTAAGATGGGTCTATCAGCAACACCCCAGGCCGTTTGCCTTTTTCAAAGCTTCCGAACTTATTATCGATCCCTAATGCTTTTGCTCCATTGATCGTGGCCCAAGCAAGCATTTGTTCATAAGGCAGATGCGGGAAATGCTGTTTCAAAGTATTCATCTCGTACAGTATGCTCAGCTTGTTGTTGGAAGCGAGGCTGTCGGTGCCCAATACTATTTTTTGTTGGGTTTGTATGAACAGGTCAACCGGTGGCAGCAAGCCGGTGATGTACAGGTTGGCATTTGGGCAAAGACAGAAATATAAATCAGGCCCGCGATGCCGTGCAATGAAATCCAGGTCTTGTGCGGTCGTGCAAACATTGTGCACAAGAATGAGGGTTTGCTGGGAATAAAAATGCGGGATAAAAGCCTGCAGGCTGGTAGTGCCTGTGGGTGTAAAAAAGCTGTGATCGATCTTCATTTTTTCATACAGCCTCAGAAAATCGCCGGTCTTATTCCTGAACAAATGGTTTTCATCTTCGGTTTCCTGGTTGTGCAGGGTAAGAATGCGGTTACCCGGAAACGAAGTGATGCGTTGTAACAATTCGAACGCTACGGAATACGGCGCGTGCGGCGCCAATGAATTGGAAGCACTGGGTGTTGCATAAAACTCAGCGTAGACATTGTAGAGATCGGTGCTTCTTTTAAACCGTTCGGGCACTACCGCTGGCACATAACCGCTTACCTCGATGAAATTATGATAGTAGATATTTTTCTTTATTTTTTGAAATAGGCTCATGGGATTGTTGCAGATATCGCCGGCGGCTACAATTCCGTTGCGCATCATTTCCTGTTCGGCATTCGCCACTGCTTGCAGCACCACCTCTTTTTCATCGTGCCGCTCCGTGATCACTTTGTACACAAAATCCACGAGGCCGGTTTTTTCGGGTATCCTTCCTTTCATGTGCGCCAATTCCAGGTGACCGTGGACATTGATAAATCCCGGGCAAAGCAGGCCCTGCAGTTGCTCTGCATCCGTAGCCGCGTCATCGTCGGCAACTATGCCTTCCACCAATCCATCCTCGGTGATGACGAGGGTGTGGCCCTCCCTGATTGTTTGCCCATCGAACAGGCTATCAGCCTTTATTTTTCTATACCGCATACGTGAATTGGATTAACTTTGCGCACTTCTAAAACTGCAACAGAAGTGCCTGCCTATCGGCAGTCAGGCCTGCCTGCCGACAGGCAGGCCCATAAAAATAGTTGAAAAAACATGCTGGATAAATTAGAGGCAATCAAGGCCCGGTTCGACGACCTGGGGGTAGCGCTTACGAATCCTGAAGTGGTGAACGATAACAAGCGTTTCAGCCAGCTCAGCAAGGAATATCGCAGCCTGGAAAAGATCATCGATGCTTACCAGCAATACAAAAAATTACTGGACGACCTGGAATTTAACCGCGAAGCATTGCACGGTGATGATGAGGAATTGCGCGACCTGGCCAAGGTAGAAGCGCCGGGACTGGAAGAACAAAAGGAAAACCTAGAAGCGCATATCCGTCAGTTGCTCATACCCAAGGACCCGCAGGATGAGAAAAATGCCATCCTTGAAATTCGTGCCGGCACCGGTGGTGATGAGGCCAGCCTGTTTGCGGGCGACCTCCTGCGCATGTACATCCGCTATTGCGAACGCAAGGGTTGGAAAACGGCCATCCTTAGCGAAAACGAAGGAACGGTAGGAGGTTATAAAGAAGTACAGGTAGAAGTGATCGGGGAGGATGTGTATGGCACTCTGAAATTCGAAAGCGGGGTGCACCGCGTACAGCGGGTGCCCGATACCGAGGCGAGCGGCAGGGTGCATACCAGTGCTGCCACCGTGGCGGTAATGCCCGAGGCCGAAGAAGTGGATGTGGAAGTAAAGGACAGCGATGTAAAAATGGACACGGCCCGAAGCGGCGGCGCGGGCGGGCAGAATGTGAATAAAGTAGAAACCAAGGTAATTCTCACGCACTTGCCTACCGGCACAGTTGTCATGTGCCAGACCGAACGCACCCAACTGGCAAACCGCGAAAAGGCCATGCAAATGCTGCGCACCAAGCTGTACGAGGAACAAGTGCGCAAGCAGGAAGAAGAGATCAGCCGCCACCGCAAAAGCCTGGTAAGCACCGGCGACCGCAGCGCCAAGATAAGGACGTATAATTTCCCACAGGGACGGGTAACCGATCATCGCATCGGGCTCACCCTTTACAATTTACAGGAGGTGCTGAACGGGGGCATCCAGGAATTGATCGAAAAGCTCCAGTTTGCGGAAAATGCAGAGAAAATGTCCAGGTCCAATTGACACGGCTCCACATTTTCAAAAAAATTATTCGAGGCTGATTAACAATATTTTGGCTGTCAGGACCGGGCTTTTAAACCTTCCTTAACAACAAAACTCACACTATCGGCATTAGTTTTGCGTTATAGAATTCATAGTTCTTAACAGAACATATTCTCAAAGCAGTCAATTTTCTCATAAGCAGTTAGTTTTGGTTACGGCCCCTGTTTCCACAGGGGCTAATTTTTTATAGCAACTGCTCATTGCCTCCGCAACCTAACGGTTGGCCCTTATGCGAAGAATCCAGATTGTTGCAAAATAACCACATAATGCGCCGCAGATATCTGCAACAATGTCTCCCATGTCGAAGCTGCGCCGCGGAATGAAATTGTATTGAAAAAATTCTACGCCGATGCCGTACAAGGCAATGAGGAATAAAATGCCCCACGCGGTATTTTTCGTAAGAGTATTGTTACGGTGGAAAAAGAATAGTATCCAGAAAAACGCCAACCCGCCGAATAGGCCCAGGTGTGCAATTTTGTCAAGATGCGGCACGTGAAAAAGCCCGGAACCTTCGAACAGGGAGCCCGGCAAGCTAAGTAAAATTTGTGTGAAGATGGTCCAGCCCAGGGGTACGTATAACTTGCGGCTAGTTTTTATCAGGCGCCAAAACATGCGCGAAGGTAATTATTAGTCTACAGCGCGCCATACACATACATGGCTTCCATGGTGGGAGCCGGACTGCCGCCCTCGTTTTCCAGTGTAATGGCGAACGCCTGCGCCGCGGGAATATTTTTCATTGATTTTACCGCCACGGTATTGCTCCATTGCAGCATGCCCGCGTCAACCGGTTTGCCATTTACAATGGCCCAGAGCTGGTACTGCTTACCGGTTGCCGGTTGCGGCAGGTTATTTACCAGCAGGTATACGTCTTTCGATTTCGTATCCCAATAAACAGTGGCCATGCTTTCGGGAAACTTAGCCGTTCCTTTCATGCGCACTACGGCCATGCCGGTATCTCTTATGCGGTCCATGGAAGATTGATAGGCCGTTAGCTGGGCCCTCATGGAATCTTCTCGTTGCGCGTATTCTGTTTGTGCGGTGAGATAAAGATTTTTGTAGGTCTTTACCTCGTTCATATAATAAATATTAAGGGCCGCGCTGCCGAGCAGCAACACAATGGAGGCGGCCGCGGCATACTTCCACCAGGGCGCTACCACCACAGGAACTTGTTCCGCTTGTTCGGGATCTGCAACAATGGTATTGCCGTTTGATTTTAATTTGTCGGCTTCCACTTCCAGCTCGGCCAATACCTTACTCTTCACATGCACCGGTGGCTTAATGGCATTTGCAAGGGCCTGCTCCTCCAACAGCTTCTCGAAAGCGTCGCGGGCCATCCGCACTTCGTGGTGTGCGGCGGCCATGCGCTCGAACTCGGCCATTTCTTCCTTGCTGGCCAGTCCCAGTACGTAGCTTTCTACTATCCCGCTCGCTATGTATTCTTTTACGTTCACAGTTATTGCAAATAATTTCTTAGTTGTATCAATGCTGTACGGATCCTTGTTTTTACAGTACCTAGTGGAATGCCTTCCAATGCTGCTATCTCTTCGTGCGTATATCCTTTAAAATAGGCCAGCTCCACCAACACGCGCTGTTCGTCCTTCAACTTCTCCAATATCTTCTTCAATCCTATATAATCCACGTTCTGCGTCTGCACATATCTGCCAGAATTTACGTTATCGCCTAACGGCTGGTTTTTTCGGGAATTCTGGTATGTTTTGGAACGCAGCGTATCGATGGACGCATTGCGTGCAATGTTCAGCATCCAGGTAAACAGCCGTCCCTTCATGGGATCGTAGGTTTCTATTTTTCGCCAGATATTCAAAAATACTTCCTGCAAAACATCGTTGGCAACCTGGGCTTCCTGCACAATGGGCAATATAACACCGTACAATGCAGACGAATAGTTGTCGTACAGGTAATTGAATGCCCGGTTGTCTTTTTCTTTCAATAAGCCAACCAGGTCAGATTCCGTATATGTGGTGTTGGTCTCCAAATAAGTTCGATAGGAGCGGTTGAAGTTACAAAATAAAAGAGTGGCTGTTAACCACTCCTTTTTTGAAGGATATATACGATAATAATATTGGTTTGGATTTGAAGTTCAATAATCAATGATTAATAATTAAAAATTATTGATTATTAGTGCACCAGGTTTTTGTAAGCATCGGCCTTCATCAACTGGTCTATATCGCCGGGGTGGGCGGGCTTTAATTTTACCATCCAGCCCTCGCCGTAAGGATCGGTGTTGACCAATTCGGGATTGGCGGCCAAAGCCGGATTGAGCTCGACAATGGTTCCTGCAACGGGTAGATACAAATCCGACACGGTTTTAACGGCTTCCACCGTTCCAAAAACATCGCCGGCATGAAGGCCTTTGCCGATGGTTTCTACTTCTACATATACAATGTCTCCCAGTTCGCGCTGGGCAAAATCAGTAATGCCAACAGTGGCAATATCGCCTTCCAGGCGTAACCATTCATGGTCTTTCGTGTAACGGAGATCGTCAGGAAAATTCATCTGGTTGAAATTTTATTTTTCTTCTTCGTAAAAGAAACGGTGCAAAGATTAGGAAAACTGGGCGACTTAATGCAGCGGCCTGATTATTTTCTTTTGACCAACCGGGCGCTGATGATCTTTACATCATTTAGCGGGCGATTGCCGCCTGCATTGCCCGATGTGGGTGTGGCGGCAATGGAATCCACCACTGCCAGGCCGCTGACAACTTCTCCGAATATGGTATAGTTCTGATCGAGGTGCGGCGTACCACCGATGGTTTTGTACACTTCTCTGTGCGCCGCCGGGATCTTTCTGCCATTGAGCCGGAATGTTTCAACGGAGTCAAGGCCTGCATCGGTAAACACCTTTCCCTGTACAATGTAGAACTGGCTGCCGTTGCTGGCCTTGGCCGGGTTGTCGGCATCGCCCCTGCGCGCTGCGGCCAGCACGCCTTTTTTATGAAAGAGCGAAGGCACAAATTCAGCGGGCACTGTATAGTTGGGGCCGCCATTGCCGAGGCGTTGGCCGGGTGTGGC
Organism: Chitinophagaceae bacterium; assembly: GCA_035628135.1. Classification (GTDB taxonomy): domain Bacteria; phylum Bacteroidota; class Bacteroidia; order Chitinophagales; family Chitinophagaceae; genus DASPKM01. Next base: position 1,237,015 of record DASPKM010000010.1, read on the forward strand.
GCGCTTGCTATCGGGATCGCCTGCCTGCACCATGAAGGTTTGGATGACGCGGTGAAACAGGATGCTGTCGTAAAATTTTTGTTTTACGAGCTTTAGAAAATTGTCCCGGTGCAGCGGAGTGGAGTCGGATAATCTTAATACGATGGTGCCTTTGGAGGTTACCAGCTCAACGTCTTTTTTCAGATCGTTTTTGCGCAACCCGCTGGAGAGTTTTGGGTTACAGGCCGCCAGGGTGATGATAAAGGCGAAAAGGAAAAGGAGATATTTCATATTGACTATTATTCGGTATTAAAGAGTTTGGGATTGAGATTGGTTAAAGATATTGGCTTCGGATTACCCGTTCACAGTTTAGTCGACTACAATCAAATTAATTCCTAAGGTTGATTTAGTTGGAACTATCCGATTATGATTTAGTCGTTACGATCGATCAGTTACGACAATCAGCATTCTTGTTACGACCAACCGGTTATAGAATTACAAGTCGATTTGTTCAAAATACAGCAGTATATGATCCTTCAGGAATTGTTCCTGCTCGATCATATTCATCACCGGCAAGGGTTTCAATTGCCTGAAATGCGGCCATCCTTCATCATCCGTCCGCTCAAATTCATAATAACCGCTTTGAGCAAGCAGGCTGCATATCGCCAGGTGCATCAGGTCCTGTTTTTGTTCCTTCGTGAATTTGGGACGGATTTGCCCGAACTCCTGTATGCCGATGAGGAATAAAATGGCTTCCATATCGGGCTTTTTTCCAAACCGCTCTATCAGCCTTCCTTCCAATTGCCACCACCGGGCCTGCAGATCGTCTTGTAATTGCATGCCGCAAAGGTAATAAGTCATTGGGTGAATAGGTCATTTGGTCATTAAGTCAATAAAACCTAAATGACCCGGTGACCTAATGACCCAATGACTTATTTTTGCCGCTCAATTCAGTTCCATGTTGCAGTTGAACGTAATACGGCAGAATCCCGACCAGGTAAAAGAAAGACTGGCTATAAAACATTTTACAGACACCAGCCTCATAGACGAACTATTGCAGTGGGACGAAAAACGCAAGCAATACCAGCACGAGCAGGACAGCCTTCAATCCAAAATAAATGCCGCTTCCAAAGAAATAGGACAACTGATGGCAAAGGGCGATAAAGAAGCCGCCGAAAGCAAAAAGCAGGAAGTAGCTTCGCTGAAATCGCAATTGAATCCAGATAAGCTGAACGATGCGGAAACCAATATCCAGACCATCCTGTACTTGTTGCCCAACCTTCCATCTGAAAAAGTACCCCCCGGTAAAACAGCGGCCGATAATGCAGTAGTGCGAGAAGGTGGCAATAAACCGCAATTGCCCTCGGGCGCTGTGCCGCATTGGGACCTTGCCAAAAAATACAATCTTATAGACTTTGAACTGGGTAATAAGGTTACGGGCAGCGGCTTCCCATTTTATGTAAATAAAGGCGCACGCTTGCAACGCGCATTGATCGCGTACTTCCTGGATTTTAATACCGCAGCCGGTTACACTGAATATCAGCCGCCACTGATGGTAAACGAAGCTTCTGCCACCGGCACAGGACAATTGCCCGACAAAGAAGGGCAAATGTATTTTGTGAACGAAGACCAGTTCTACCTGATACCCACATCCGAAGTGCCATTGACAAACATTTACCGCGATGTAATGCTGAAAGAATCAGACCTGCCTATAAAAATGACGGGCTATACGCCCTGCTTCCGCCGCGAAGCAGGAAGCTATGGCAAAGATGTACGCGGGTTAAACCGCCTGCACCAGTTCGATAAGGTGGAAATAGTGCAACTGACAGAACCGGGCAAAAGTTACCAGGCACACGAAGAAATGGTAGCGCATGTTGAAAGGCTTGTGCAATCGTTGGAACTGCCTTACCGCATTTTAGCATTGTGCGGCGGCGACATGAGCTTTGCTTCCGCGCTTACTTACGATTTTGAAGTATACAGCGCCGCCCAGGACAAATGGCTCGAGGTAAGCTCTGTTTCTAATTTTGAAACCTTCCAGTCCAACCGCATGAAAGCGCGCTATAAAGACAGCGCCGGCAAAAATCAAATGGTGCATACGCTCAATGGCAGCTCGCTGGCACTGCCCAGGATAGTAGCTTGTTTGCTGGAAAATAATCAAACCGAAAGCGGAATAAAATTGCCACCGGTACTGCATAGGTATTTTGGAGCGGACAGCATTGCATAGACGTTGAAGCAGCCCGATTTGTATCGGAATGTATCAGCCAATGTATCACAAACGAACACCCTCGTACGAATTGTTTTGTTTAATGGATTGTCACCCAATTTCTTAAATGATTGGCATGTTTTCAGTTGTTTGAGTATATGCTCAGGAACTACTTTAAAAGTGCATGGCGCAACCTGGCGCGGCACAAAACCAATACTTACCTGAATATAATCGGGTTATCTGCCGGACTTACCGCGTTTGCATTGATCGCCTTATGGGTAAACGATGAACTGAGTTATGATAAGTTCAACAGTAATGCCGACCGGATCGTACGCCTCACCTGTCTCACCAAAACTCCTGCGGGAGAATCAATGGCTGCGGTAAGCAGCGCACCCATGGCGCAGGCCCTTATGAAGGATTATGCCGAAGTGGAAAATGCCGTGCGCGTCGACATGCGTGAAGAGGTGGTGCAGTTTAAAGGCGAGCAAATACTTCAACCCGGCATCCTGCTCACCGATCCGTCATTCTTCGATATATTTTCCTATAAACTCCTAAGAGGTGATGTAAAAACGGCATTGAAAGAACCCTTCTCACTCATTCTCACTGAATCAACAGCAAAAAAATATTTTGGTGGCCATGACCCTATCGGGGAAACCCTCCTGATCAATATGCTGGATAGTACCGGTAATGGCGCTATTTATACCATTACCGGCATTATCCAAGATCCGCCTACCAATGCCCATTTTACCTTTAACATGCTTGGCTCATTCAAGACAGTGGAAACAGTTAATCCCGATGTTTTGACGGTAGACGGATGGGGCGACGCCAGCTATTATACTTACCTTTTATTGAAGAAGGGAGTTGATCAGCGTGCTTTTTCCAATAAGATAACCCAGTTTTATGCCAGCTACATTGGCGAACGTTATGCCGCCTGGAAGCCGGTTTATTTTTATTCCGTTCAACCCTTGCTCGACATTCACCTGCGTTCCAATATACAATACGAAATTGCCCCCACCGGCAGCATCGAGCACGTGTACATATTTGCTACCATTGGTATTTTTATCTTATTGCTGGCAGGCATCAATTACATGAATCTTTCCATCGCCCGTTCCGTTAATCGCGCAAAGGAAGTAAGTGTTAAGAAAGTTTTCGGCGCAGCCAGGGGACAGTTGGTGCTTCAATATGTAATCGAGGCAGTGCTAACGGCGGTGTTGTCGCTGTTCATTTCCTTGTTGCTGGCGTCGTTGCTGCAGCCAATGTTCTTTCAACTTACGGGCAAGGAACTCTCGGTTATGCAATTTCCCTTGCTGATTATTTTTTTAGCAGTTGTTACCGTGGCATTGGGCGTTGCCGCAGGCATTTATCCCGCCCTGGCTATTGCTGCCTTTCAACCCGTGAAGGCGTTGAAAGGGGTTTTTAAAACAGGAAATGAGGGCGTGTTGCTTAGAAAATTATTAGTAGGAGCACAGTTTACGATTACACTGGTGCTGGTAACGAGCATTATCATTATTAACTCACAAATGTCTTTTATCCGTCATAAGGATGTGGGATTCGATAAGGATGTGCTGCTTTCGTTAAGCGTAAATGGCAATTCAGATGTTATTGCCAAATATGAAGCATTTAAAAATGAGCTGTTGTCCAATCCACTAATAAAAGGGGCTGCCACATCCAATTCCGTTCCTGTTGGAGGATTGGGCACAGGCGGGTCGGAAACAGTGAATGCCAACAATGAGCCGCTGCAAATTAATACCGCCCGGTTACGGGTAGATGAAGAATACCTGGACGTATACGGAATAGAATTAATGGCGGGCAAAAATTTTTCCCCCACCGCCTTTTCGGATACAATAAACCAGGTAATGATCAATGAGAAAGCAGTGAAGAAAATCGGTTGGAAAAATGCTGCGGATGCTATCGGCAAACCGTTCAGGATCGGAGGCCGGCCGGGCATTATTGTGGGAGTTGTGAACGATTTTCACTTCAATTCTTTGCAACTTGCCATTGATCCGCTTGCCATTTACCCTCGCGCCCAAAGGTTCTCACGCATAACTGTACGCGCCGATCTTTCAAATCCTGCGGCAACACTTGATTGGATCAGCCTGGTTTGGAAAAAGCATTTTCCATCCGCTTTATTGGATTATGATTTTATGGACAAGCAGATAGGGGAGCAATACCAGGCGGAGCAGCGATTCTCTGCTATCTTCTTATACTTCTCGGTGTTGTCGCTGCTGATAGCCTGCCTGGGGTTATTTGGACTGATTGCTTATGCTGCCATGCAAAAGACCAAGGAGATAGGCATACGCAAAGTGTTGGGCGCCTCTGTACAACGGATCGTTATGTTATTATCGAAGGACTTTTTGAAATTGGTAGTGATTGCATTTTTTATTGCCGCTCCTGTTGCATGGTATTTCATGAATGAATGGCTGCTGCATTTTGCATACCGCACTAATATTTCGTGGTGGATGTTTGCCGCGGCGGGAGCATTGGTATTACTCATTGCACTCTGCACATTAGCAACCCAGGCCATTAAGGCGGCAACGGCCAACCCGATAAAAAGCCTCAGAGCGGAATGAGCTTGCTGTATTGAAACCTGCACATAGCTCCTGCAACATACGCTGCACCGCGGAAAAATTTTGATTTCACTTAACACAAAACTTCGTTAAACGAAGTGCATCGCGCATTGTTTACCAATGCCCCTGGTCATATTTGCATATCCATCAACCAAAATCATTCACATGAAAAGATTATTTACCCTGTCGCTATTGGCAACTATTTTAATTGCGCAACAAACAACCGCACAATTGAAAGCCGGCGAAAAAATGCTCGGCGGCAGTATTGGTTATAGCAACCAGGATGTAAAGTATACCGACGTGTTTACAAACAACGAAGGGCACGGCTCCTCCCTTGTCATAAGCCCGCTCCTGGGATTCGGACTTGGCGGCAACTGGATTGCAGGACTTAATCCAGCGTACACATACAGCAAGCAGAAGCAAAAGGGTACCAGTGGCACTTCCGAGCACCGGTCATACGGGGCGGTCATTGGTGCATTTGTGCGCAAGTTTCATCCATTCGGGGAACGGTTTGGTATTTATGGTCAGCTGGAGGGCAGCTATGGGTTTAGTGAATGGAGAAACAGGATATCCGCGCAAAATGAAACCAAGGGAAAATCGAATGCGTTTGGGGTTGCATTGGAGCCCGGCGCTTACCTCCGTGCAGGAAAGAGATTTATTATCGAAGCCTCTGTGGGCGGCCTGGCCTATAATCGCGGTGAATCAAAGTCTGAGCCAAACAGCAGCAATGGCAAGTCAACTAATAGCAGCTTCAGTTTTTCCTTGACGAATAATTTGGCATTGGGGTTTTATGTCGCATTATAGTTCCAGGAAATAATATTTTTTCTACGCAGGTTGGTTGATCATGCAGGATGCAGTTCGGGCAATTCGTGTTTTACATTTGCGCCCTTCACTCTTTTATTCATTACATAAAACCAAAGCGGCGGCATCAGCGATAAGATCATCATGCCGGGATAACCGGTAGGCATTTGCGGCGCATTATCATGATGGCGGAGGAGTTGATATTTACGGCTGGCGAGGTAATGGTGGTCGCTGTGGCGCGATAATTCGAATAACATCAACCTGCCGATAACGTGATTGCTGTTCCAGCTATGCTCGGGCATAGCGCGCTCGTACCTGCCTTCGGCTATGGGTTTGCGTTGCAGGCCATAGTGCTCGATGTAGTTCACTGTTTCCAGCAACAGTATTCCCATGAGGGCGGCGCCGAGATACCACAATAATATCTGCCAGCCAAATACAAAATAGATCAGCAGTACAAATGCCAATTGTATAAGATGAAACAACAACATTTCGTTGTACAGGCTTACAACAGGGCGTTCCCGCTTTTGCGTTTCTTTACCCGCAATGCTCCACGCACTGAGATAACTGTAATACACCGTGCGAAACCAAAAGCTGAAAATGTTTTCACCATAACGTGCACTGCTGGGATCTTCGGGCGTGGCTACATTTTTATGATGCCCCTTGTTATGCTCTATAAAAAAGTGCATATACAAGGAACTGAGCAGTGATAGCTTTGCTAGGAGTTGTTCCCCTTTGTTTATCCTGTGCCCCAGCTCGTGCCCGACATTTATGCCGAAGGTGCCGCACAATAGTCCCATCGTTCCCGTGCGACCGATCTTGTCCCACACCGTTAAGGCTCCATCCTGCATGGAATACAAATAGTAGAACAGGGTAGGCATCTGCAGCAGCACTATGAGGTAAAGAATATAATCGTAGGTGCGGTCGTTCCTGGCAATTTCTTCTTCAGCTTCGCTTAGGTTGGCGGCGTTGGGTTGCAGGAACAATTCCAACAAGGGTATCACTATCCAGGCATAAATAAGCGGAGCATAGCATAGCCACCCGTAGGTAGAAAATGAATGGAGGGAACCCACGTAAATGATCAGGGGCGACAAATACTTAAAGGCCCGGATGCGCATGTACCAAAGTTAAAAGTTTTACACTCAAAAGCTAAAATGAAGGATAGTTGCCGGCTTGTGCTTAGACTTTTGCCTTTTCACTTTAAACTTTTAACTTACCCCGGTTACGAGCCAAATTTCTTCCAGTGAAATACATCATTTGTTGCTTTTTATTCCTGAGCGTAAAGAGCCTCCCGGCCCAGGTGGACGTAAAAAAGATCAGAAGCTATGTAGAAAGCCAACGCCGGCAGCTTTTAAAGGAATACGCCGATTTTCTTGCTATTCCCAATGTTTCAGGCGATTCCGCGAACATTTACCGCAACGCATACTTCATTCGCGATATGCTGGCCAAAAGAGGGATCAAGGCCGAATTATTAACTCCCGCTATCCGCGGCGCGGCGCCTGTTGTTTTCGGTGAAATGAAGTCGCCCGGCGCCACCAGGACCATCGCTTTTTATGCACATTACGATGGACAGCCCGTAAATGAAAAGAACTGGGCGCCTGGACTTAGCCCTTTTCAACCACAATTGCTGACAGACCGGATCGACAAAGGCGGTAAGCCGGTCCCTTTCCCTTCAAAAGATGGGCAGATCGATAACAACTGGCGGCTCTATTCAAGAAGCAGCTCCGACGACAAGGCAGGTGTTTTTGCGCTGATCGCAGGATACGAGGCGCTCATCAACAGCGGGCAACAACCGGGTATCAACATTAAATTCTTTTTCGAAGGCGAGGAGGAGGCCGGATCAACAAACCTGGCAGCCGTTCTGGCAGATCATGCAAAAAAACTTGCCGCAGACCTTTGGATCATCTGTGATGGCCCCATGCACCCGACCGGGAGAAAACAAATCGTATTCGGCGTACGCGGCGATGCCAATGTAGAACTAAAAGTATATGGAGCAAAAAGGCCGTTGCATAGCGGCAACTATGGAAACTGGGCCCCGAACCCGGCTATGATGCTTGCGCAGTTGTTATCGACCATGAAGGACGGGAACGGCATGGTTACCATAGAAGGATTTTATGATGATGTAATACCGCTTACCGAAACCGAAAAGAAAGCGATATCCGAAATCCCCGACCTTGAACAGCAGCTTAAAGGGGAACTGGGCATCCACAGGCCCGATGGCAACGGGAAACCCTTCTTTGAGCTGATCAACCTGCCTTCCTTAAATATCAATGGAATTCAGAGCGCCAACGTTGGCGCCATGGCGGCCAATATCATTCCATCCGTTGCCATTGCGGAATTGGATTTGAGAATGGTATTGGGAAACGATGTCACAAGGCAGATTGAAAAATTAAAGCGACATATAATCAAGCAGGGTTACCATATCACTTCCGATGAGCCCACCGATGCCGAAAGAAGCAAATATGCCAAAATTGTAAGGCTTACCGTGGTAGGAACCAGTTACAATGCCCAGCGAACCCCTATTGACCTTCCCATAGCCCAGGCAATCGTAAAACAACTGCAACTGACCTCCGCGGAAAAGATCATCCTGCTGCCCTCGTTAGGCGGAAGCCTGCCGCTTTATTTGTTTGAAAAATACCTGGAAGCAAAGCCCATTACCATACCCGTTGTCAATTATGACAATAACCAGCATGCGGAGAACGAGAATATCATCCTCGGTTTCCTGTGGGAAGGAATAACGAGCATGGCCACCTTAATGGCGCGGTATCCCACAATGCCCCATTAAACTTTTCGTTCTAACTTTAGTCAAAAGCCAAATTTCTATTCAAAATGGTCGTGACCAACCAGTTGAAGAACCAGCATTTGCTGTGGCGGGCCGGGTTTGGGCCGATGGCAGAAGAGCTGGACCAGCTAGCCAATGCTTCTCAAAAAGCCTATTACCAGGCGCTCGCCAAAGCCTCCCGCAAAGCTCCTACTTATCTCGACGTGGCCGATAATTTCATCAAAGGCCTTAGCATGGGCATCGAGGAAGTTGGTAAACAGCAACGCCGCCAGCTAAGCGAAGAGGAAAGAAGGAAGGTGCGCCAGCAGTCGCGCGAAGACATTAAAAGCCTTAACCTGACCTGGCTAAACGAAATGGTAAACAGCGAAGCGCAGCTGCGCGAAAAGATGTCGCTGTTCTGGCATGGGCATTTTGCCAGCCGCAACCTGAACATTTTATACCAGCAGCAATTGCTGGACGTAATCCGCCGCAATGCATTGGGCAATTTCGGCACGCTGCTGAAAGAAGTAAGCCAGAGCGCGGCCATGATCAATTTTTTGAACAATAATCAAAACCGTAAGGACCATCCCAACGAAAACTTCGCCCGCGAAGTAATGGAATTGTTTACGATGGGCCGCGGCCATTATACCGAAAAGGACATCAAGGAAGCCGCCCGCGCATTTACCGGCTGGGGCGTAAACCTGAAAGGAGAATTCACCTTCCGCAAGCAATTTCACGATTACGGTCAAAAGACCGTGTTGGGCAAGAGCGGGAATTTAAACGGCGATGAAGTGCTGGACATTTTGCTCGATCAAAAACAAACAGCGCGCTACATTACCACCAAGGTCTACCGCTATTTTGTAAACGAGCAGGTTGACGCCGACAAGATCGAATGGCTCTCGAGCCGGTTCTATCAAAGCAGCTACGATATCGGCGCACTGATGCAGGACATTTTTACGAGCGATTGGTTTTATAGTGAAAAAAATATCGGCACCCACATCAAATCACCTGTTGAATTGCTGGTGGGCATCCGACGCATCATGCCCATGGAACTGGAGAATGAAGAGGTGCAATTGCTCGTGCAAAGGCTGTTGGGTCAAGTCCTTTTTTATCCGCCCAACGTGGCAGGATGGCCGGGTGGTAAAAGCTGGATCGACAGCTCTTCGCTGATGTTCCGGTTGCGATTACCACAGTTGATACAGGATGCGGATGAAATCAGGTTATCGCCTAAATCGGACGATGACCAGATGATGGGCATGGCCGACAAGCCTGATATGGCAAAAAAGCAGGGCAATAAAACATCAAAGGCAGCCAACAAGGTCATGCGCCAGCAGATCCAGGCCAACATCAATTGGAATGCATACATACAGCAGTTTGCAAAAACGCCCAAGGAAAACCTGGTAGCAGAGATCAGCAAAACCTTATTGCAGGTGCCTTCGAACGTGAGCGAAAAATTGCTGATGCAGCACGCCGACACCAGCAGCAGGGAAGCATTTATTAAAACCGCTACCGTGCAGCTGATGGCTACGCCGGAGTATCAATTATGTTAGTGAGTGGTGAATGGTGCATAGTGAGCAGTAAGTAACTTCCCACTCACAACTCACCATGCGACTTACGATAAAAAGTAACTTATGTTAATCAAACGCAGACATTTTCTACAGGTGGGTTCTTTGGCCACCGCCTCTTTTATGGTGCCGAAGTTTTTGAAGGCATTTGAAAAAGGCCAACTGGTGCCGCCGGGCAACAAGGTGCTGGTGATATTGCAGCTGAGCGGCGGTAACGATGGGCTGAACACCGTGATCCCTGTAAGGAACGATATTTACTATAAAGTGCGCCCGCGGCTCGGCATCGAACAATCGAAAGCCCTGTTGCTGAACGATGAAGTGGGATTGCATCCCGCGCTCACCAGCCTGCGCGACCTGTACAACGATGGCAGCGTTGGCATTTTGAACAATGTGGGCTATCCTAATCCAGACCGCTCGCATTTCCGCAGCATGGACATCTGGCACAGCGCCAGCAAAAGCGATGAATATGTAAATACAGGCTGGATAGGCCGCTACCTCGACGCACAATGCGCCGGCTGTGATAAACCCACGCAAGCGCTGGAAATAGATGATACCCTAAGCCTTGCCCTGAAAGGTGAACAGGTAAAGGGATTAGCCATGCGCGACCCGCGCCGGTTGTACGGCACCGCTCACGAGAAATTTTTCAAGGATGTTGTGTCGCAACACAAAGATGAGGCAGGCGAGCAACCCGTTGACTACTTATACAAGACCATGGCGGAAACCGTGGCCAGCGCTGATTATATTTTTCAGCAAAGCCGCCTGCATCCTACCAGTGCCCAATACCCGAACAGCGGGCTGGGACAGAGTTTCAAGACCATTGCCTCGCTGATTTTTTCCGACATCAATACCAAGGTGTATTATGTTTCATTGGGCAGCTTCGATACGCATGTGAACCAGGCCGGACAGCAGCAGCGCCTGTTTACAGAAATGAACGAGGCCATCAAGGCATTTGTGACCGATCTGAAATCCAACAACCGCTTCCAGGACGTGATGCTCATGACCTTCAGCGAATTTGGTAGAAGGGTGGCGCAAAACGCCAGCGGTGGCACCGATCACGGCACAGCCAACAATATGTTCTTCGTAAGCGGCGGATTGAAACAAAAGGGTGTGTTGAACGCATTGCCCGATCTGTCTGATCTGCAGGATGGAGACCTGAAGCACAAAATTGATTTCAAGCAAGTTTATGCCACGTTGCTAAAAAATTGGTTGCAGGCCGACGATATAAAGATCCTCGGCAAGCAATTTGATTATTTACAATTCTTGTAAACACCAAGAAGCAACGTTTTTAATTCGTGCTTACCTGGTCCCGAGTTCATCGGGACTTTTCTTTTTTCTGCGTATTGATATTTTAGCTACGTACAAATAATTACCCCGGGCATTGATGTACCCGGGGTAACTGACTTAGTATTTTTACGGAGAATGATTACCATCCTTGTCTAGCGATGCCTGCTTTAATAGCTCCCAGCGCTTTTTCCTCATTCAGCAATGTCGTAAGCTTGTTGCCTTTTCCATCATGTCCCTGGGCCATATAAGCTCCCTTTGCTGTTTTGGTAATGACGGCATCCTGTATTTCAACACCTTTTTCTTTTGTCTTTACGTTATACGCTGTCAATTTAATTTCTGCCATACCCCTGTTTTTATGATTATTAATTGGATTTGTTTTCAAAGTTAAACATCTAATCGCGCATACCTTGCATGACTTTCGATGAAATCCCTTCTCGGCGCTACTTCGTCACCCATGAGCATGCTAAAGACCATATCGGCCTCTGCCGCGCTTTCGATGGTTACTTTTTTAAGCGTGCGGGTATTGGGGTTCATGGTAGTTTCCCATAATTGCTCAGCGTTCATTTCACCCAAGCCTTTGTAGCGTTGGATGCCAACGCTGTCTTCCTTGCCTCCGCCTAGTTTTTCCACCAGCGCTTTGCGTTGCTCTTCGGTCCATGCGTAGGCGGATTCTTTTCCTTTCTTTACCAGGTACAGTGGCGGTTGCGCAATGAATACATAGCCTTGCTCCACCAGCTCTTTCATGTACCGGTAAATGAAGGTTAATATCAGTGTTGCAATATGGCTGCCATCCACATCGGCATCGGTCATAATGATGAGCTTGTGGTAGCGCAGCTTGGCAAGATTGAGCGCCTTGGGATCGTCTGCTGTTCCTACTGTAACGCCCAGGGCGGTGTACATGTTCCTGATCTCTTCGTTTTCGTAGATGCGGTGCTCCATGGCCTTTTCCACGTTCAGGATCTTACCTCTTAAAGGAAGGATTGCCTGGAATGAACGGTCGCGGCCCTGTTTTGCTGTACCGCCCGCAGAATCACCCTCTACCAGGAACAATTCGCAACGATCTGGATTGCGGTCGGAGCAGTCTGCGAGCTTACCAGGTAGTCCGCCACCGCTCAGTACGCTTTTGCGTTGTACCAGCTCGCGGGCCTTGCGTGCCGCTGCCCTGGCTTGTGCGGCCAGTATTACTTTTTGGATGATATTTTTTGCTTCGCGGGGATTTTCTTCAAGGTGGGCTTCCAATACTTTCGAAACTGTGGAATCCACAATCCCCATTACTTCACTATTCCCCAGCTTGGTTTTGGTTTGTCCCTCGAACTGGGGTTCGGGAACTTTTACCGATATGATGGCGCTAAGGCCTTCGCGGAAGTCATCGCCTTCTATTTCAACCTTGGCCTTTTCAAAAAGGTTTTCTCTTTCGCCGTAGTTCTTAAATACCCTTGTTAATGAACGGCGGAAGCCCGACACGTGCGTGCCGCCCTCGATGGTATTGATGTTGTTGACGTAGGAATAAATGTGTTCGTTGAAGCTGTCGTTATACATCAGCGCCACTTCAACCGCCACGTTGGTATGCTCATCCCTGCCTTCAACATAAATAATTTTGGGGATGAGCGGATTGCGGCCGGCGTTCTTGTCCAGCATTTCCACAAATTCCACGATGCCGCCTTCGCTGTAAAATGTTTTGGTATAGGTAGTGCCGTCTTCTTCAATTTCGCGCAGGTCGTTCAGCGTAATGCTGATGCCTTTGTTCAGGTAGGCCAACTCGCGCAGGCGCCCTTCCAGTATGTCTTTCTTGAAAACCGTGACGGTGAAGATGCTGTGGTCCGGCCAGAAGTGAACGCTGGTGCCGGTTTTTTCGCTGGTGCCGATTTCGCGGACAGGGTATTGCGGAATGCCGATGTGGTATTCCTGTTCGAATATCTTGCCATCGCGCTCAACGGTTACGTGCAGCCTTGAGCTCAGTGCGTTTACGCAGCTTACGCCCACCCCGTGCAAACCGCCGGAAACCTTGTAAGTATTTTTATCGAATTTACCGCCGGCGTGCAGTACGGTCATCACCACTTCAAGGGCAGAACGTTTCTCTTTCGAGTGCATGCCCGTGGGAATGCCTCGGCCATCATCGTGCACGCTTACTGAATTATCCGTATGTATGGTAACGACGATCTTGCTGCAATAGCCTGCCAGGGCTTCGTCGATAGAGTTGTCCACTACTTCGTACACGAGGTGGTGCAAACCCTTTTCACTGATGTCCCCGATGTACATCGCGGGCCTCTTTCTTACCGCTTCCAACCCTTCTAAAACCTGGATGCTTTCAGCGCCGTACCCATTGCTTGCGAGAGACTGCAATTCTTGTGTTTCCTGACTCATAAATGCTATAGTACCTGCTAATTTTTTTTCGACTTGAAATGCCTGCAAAAATACTAATTTTTAATGGGTTCCGGGCTGTCGAAACGCATTATTTATCAACTTTTTCAGGAGAATTATCACGATTATAACCGGATGCCTTTTTCCTTCAGGATAATATCCAGTATTCCGGCCGCCACGGCACTCCACGCCAGGTTAAAAAACGATTTGCCATGCTTTCTTGAGGTACTCTGCCGCGAAGTACGCAAAGCGCCGTCCTTAGGATTATCATCCCAAACCAGGATATTGGCGAACATCGATTTAAAACCTTTCTTTTCCAGTGTGCCGCCACTCTTTTCCAGCAGGTTGATCTTTAGGTCTTCATACAACAGCTTTACATCGGCCATGGCCCTGTTTTCTGTGCCGGAAATGGTACATTCCAGCTTTTGCAATATGCCGTCCCTGGCCTCTATAAGGGCCATCGGCGTAAGGATAGGGTTCAGCTTTTCGGCGGCCACCTGGTTAATATCCAGCGTTGCCCCAAAGCTGCCGTCGGGTTTATCAAGGGCAAACGATAAGGATGCCTTTACTTCCGCCCCAAGAAACCGCGCGCTTAGGCTTGCTTTCATTTGCGGGTTGCGGGCAATTACCGCCGGCAGGTTGGTGACATTGCCGGCCCTGCCCGAAATACCCTGAAAGCTCAATACAGCAGTCTGGCCTGAATTAGGTTGGTATTCCCTGTACGATAAAGTAAAGTTTTTAAGATTTAAAGAATCGATCGATAATGGAAAATCAAGGTTCAATATTTTTTGCGATAGCACTACGTTCTTTTTGTCTTCCTTCGGCAAGGGGTAGGCCCTGTTCATGTAGAACTGCGCAGAGCCACTGTCCACATTCATTTTGCGCATGCGCACTATGCGGTCCTGCACCAGTGCGGTAACGTCGAAGCCTTCTGCCGAAATATTCTTAAGCTCCAGTGCATACCGCGTTGCCTGGAAACCGGTCTTCCTAGAAAACTCCTCCTCATTGTATCTCGGCTCGCTGTAAAATGAGGCCATTGAAGCTATGCCCTGCTTTGAATTGTATTTAAGGCCGGTCATGCCCAGCCAGTACATGCTGTCTCCCGTGCGGTGCCTGTATTCTTTCAGCTCGATGTAATAATCGTCCGCCGCCAGGCGCCTGTCCTGTTCCGTGTCGCCCGCAAAATGCACTTTGCGAAAACCCAGCCGCAGGTGTTCGATGGTATTGATGGTACGCATCCTTGCAAGCGTGTCGGCAACCTGGTAGTGTATCACCGCATCGTCTATGCTGAATAGGCCAAGCTTAAGATCTTTTACATGCTTCGAAACAAAATTGAATATGCCCGCTGGCTTGTGTGCGCTGTCGTTGCCATTGTGCTGCCTGTATTGCGTGAGATTGAATTGCGGGTTTTGAATAATCAGCTTGCCGATGTTCAATTTTTTGCTGTTCACAAATGCCAGCCATCGCACGTTTCTCAATGATACGCTTTCTGTTTTTCCCGCAATCAAAAAGCGGGGGGCGTGGCGCGATTGACGCAAGCGGGTAAAAACCGCAGTGTCCGGGATCAACTGCGCATTATGAATCGTGATATTGCCGCTGAATGCGTTCATGGAAACGCCGCTATACTCCAGCCTGTACAAACCATCGCTCGACTCCAATACCATTTCGCGCAAGCGCTTGTTCACCAATTTATTCAGGTATGCGTTCAATCCTATAGTACCCCCCAGCATCAGCAACAGGAAAATGCCGATCGAAATTTTTGCCCATGCCGGAGTTCTTTTGATCGCCTGACGGATACCCATTCTGTTGTTTTTGTGTAAAATCTTTCAAATATCAGGCCTTGCAGACTGTGGATCCAACGCCTTGCGCTGCCAAAATGGCGATTCGTCTTAGGTTCGTCTTAGATTCGTCTGAGATCCGTTCGGTGTTCGGGTTCGGTTTTTACGCGGCTGTTGACAGATTGTCTGTATTCATCCTAATTGAACATTATTGGTTTTAGGTAAATTGATGTTCCCACTGTAAATTTGCCGACTCACCTTATGCACACAGCTTTAGACATATTATCGGTGGCTTACAAGCAACCCATGTTGCAGGACGACCTGGAGTTGTTGCAGGAGAAAGAGCAACAGATACCGGGCTCGGTGCAATACGCTATTAAGCGCTACCGCAAGCAATCGCAGTGGAACATGGACGATGCCGGCATGCTCATTTACCATTACGAGCAGAAAGAGCCGCGCAAAAACTATCTCGAATTAAAGTTCTGCGTTTCGGGCAATGTATACTGCAAGCAGAAAGACATGGAATGCAATTTCTGCAAGCAACATGCATCCCGCGGGTGTGCAGAGCGCATCGAGAGCATGGACATACTTAGCTTTCGTTTTTCGCCGGCCCAGCTGTCGCAGTTTGTAAAGCCGCGCAAGCTGAGCGTGCTGTCTGATGATGTGCTGAACTTTACCCACGTATCGTCCTTTACCAAAATATTACCGCTGTGCGGCAAAACACGCATAGTGCTGGAAGCGCTGTTGAACCACAGCTATACCGGCAGCCTCGAAAACATTTTCATCAACGCGCAAATGCAGATGCTGCTGTTGTACAGCCTCGACTGCATGCTGGGTGAGAAAGAAGTAGAGAGTTTCAATTGTAAGTTCCTGGCCAACGAGGCAGACCGCGAGAAGATCGTAAAAGCAAGGGAGATTCTATTGCAGCACATCGGCGAGCCCATCACTATCAAGGAGCTGAGCCGCAAAGTGGCCATCAACGAATGTTACCTGAAAAAAGGTTTCAAGGAAATGTTCGGCACCACCATCTTCGATTTTTATCAAAGCCAGCGGATGGAACACGCCAAATATTTGTTGTACGAAAAGGGGCTGAACGTTACAGAGGTGTCATTGATGCTGGGTTATTCCTCTATCTCGCATTTTTCCACTGCATTTAAGAAACATACAGGGCTGAAGCCTTGCGAGCTGTTGCTTCGCTAAGATTTGCGTGTACATACAGCCAGGCAAGCGTAAATACTATGGTGGCGGCTTCGTGGCTGCTGGTTGTTTCAGTATCCGTGAACGAAAAGCTTATCAGCGGTTTCCTGCGCTTGTCCTGCAGGTGCAGCATGTTTTGCTCGATGATATAATTGAATTTATGCTCGCCAATATGCAATACGCCTTTGCGGTGGTTTTTGATGGGATACACTTCACCGATAGTTACGCCGTATTCCGTGTTCAACAGGATCTTATTTTGCAGCAATCCCACACTGTTTAGAAAGAAAAGCCTTCTTTCAGCCGAATAGATCCGCATGGAATTATTCTGGTGATTGTACTTGACACTTGCGATTTCTGTTTTGCCATTTTGTATGGCAAAGCTGGAACGGTTCCTTACTATTGAGTTCATGAAGTAGGTTTGAGCGCGGGCGAAAGGTATCTATTCCGCCACACTATTCGGGGTATTTACAATTCCTTAATAATAACTTAATGTATTGTGTGGATAAGTTTTGCAAAAGGCTGATTACCATTTACGCTGCAGGCGGGGCGTGCTTGGCTTATTAATTGCTGTTTGTGGTAATATAAAGGGTTTGATTATGAAAAGATTATTACTGGTTGCCGCCATGGCATGGGCGCAGTTCGCCAGTGCCCAGCAAACCAACCAATGCGGCATTATCGTGCCACCCATGAGAACAGGGTCCAGCTTTGCGTCGGTATACGAAGCAGGAAAATATGTTGAAACGATGCTCGACAGCATCAACTGGAAAGAAAATTTCACGCTGCGTGAGCAGAACGGCATCAATAATGCGTATGCCGCCATTATACGTAACAAGCGGTACATTGTGTACGACAATAATTTCCTGGAAAACCTGGATGCCTATGCGAAAACAAAATGGGCTTCCATCAGCGTGCTGGCGCATGAAATGGGACACCATTACCGCAACCACGTAATAGATACGCGGGGCAGTACGCCGCCGAAGGAAATAGAGGCCGATTATTTTTCAGGTTATGTAATGGCAAAGCTAGGCGCCTCATTGAATGAAGCCATTGTAGCCATGGAACAGATCGCTTCGCCGCGCGCCAGCAGCACGCATCCCGCGAAAGCCGACAGGTTGGCCGCCATTACAAGGGGTTGGAACTATGCAAAGGGAATGACCCCCAATCCATCACCTAATCCTGCTCCTGCGCCGCAACCCCAGCAAAATCCGCCACCACCCGCCAACGATGCAAGCTGGATACATTTGTCGCTCTACGG
Source organism: Chitinophagaceae bacterium (assembly GCA_035628135.1). GTDB lineage: Bacteria > Bacteroidota > Bacteroidia > Chitinophagales > Chitinophagaceae > DASPKM01. The sequence continues at coordinate 1,254,763 of DASPKM010000010.1, forward strand.
CAATAACGACATGACCGTTTATTTATCTGATGACGGCAGGACATTTACCGCGGTACCATTGAAGACAACACAGCCTTTTGTGTTCAAGTTCGAAGTATATAATTATGGCTGGATGCGTTTTACCAACGACGGCCGGGCCAGGACATACCGCTTGTACCACAACCGCGACTATGCTATTGTATGGAGCCGGCGCAGCAATAGCTGGACGGTAATAGAAGTGCCTTAATTGCTTAAAGATGTTTGTACAATGGCGGCGCTTTTGGCAAGGTAGGTTTGTGCGCGGACAAGCATTTCTTTGCCGGTTTTGTTTACTGTGCCCCAGACGTGCTGGTATTTCAGAGCGCCATCCTGGAATGCATAATAACCAGAACCCATTTGCCTGGAAATGCCTATCCAATTCCTTCTATGCTCTATGATATATATCTGGGCCACTTGCTCATTCATAAGCCAATAATGCACCTTCTGGGTTTTTCCGGGACCTATTCGCTTGATGACGAGGATTATTATGACCTCATTTGTCTTTTTGCTGGGAACGTAAAATTCTACAGAGTCGTTTTCGGAAATTGTCACCTTTATCTGGTTTGACGCACCCTGCGACTTCAAATGCTTCCGCAATTCCTTTGAAAACTTCCCGAGAGAAAAACTGTCATTAAGTGGATTTGCCTGAAGCGCAGTTATACCTAAAAAGGACGGAAGGAATATTATCGCGGATAATATTGATAAGTAAAATACGGTTCTAATCATGATTACAGTTTTACTACGTCATTAATGCTTTGCAAAGCCGCGTATTGCTTCAACTGTATGGTCTATATCCCCGTAACTCAGCGCATTGCAGATAAACCATGTCTCAAAAGGCGATGGGGGAAGGTAAATACCTTCATTCAACATCGCGTGAAATAATTTGTTAAACATGGCATTGTTTGCAGCAGTGGCCGATGCAAAATCTATCACCGGCTCTTCGCTGAAATGAACGCTGATCATAGACCCGAGCTGGTTGATGACGTAGGGCAAACCACTTGCATTGAGCGCGTCTTCCAGACCGCTGCGCAGGTAAATTGTTTTTTTGTCGAGCTCACTGTAGATACCAGGGTCATCCTTCAATGCTTTTAATAATGTATAACCCGCGATCATTGCAATGGGATTACCGCTTAATGTGCCTGCCTGGTATACTTTGCCAATGGGCGCAACGTGTTGCATGATCTCCTTTCTGCCACCGAAAGCGCCTACCGGCATGCCCGCGCCGATTACTTTCCCATACGTAACGAGATCGGCATTTACTTTCAATCTTTCCTGTGCGCCGCCTGCAGCAAGCCGGAAGCCCGTCATCACTTCATCAAAGATCAATACAATGCCTTCCTGGTCGCACAGCGTTCTCAATCCTTCTAAAAAGCCAGGCAATGGTGGAATGCAACCCATGTTGCCCGCAACGGGTTCTAAAATAATGGCGGCTATTTCATTTTTATGCTGATGTATCAGCCGCTCAACATTTGCAAGGTCGTTGTAAGGAGCAGTGAGTGTGTCAGTAGAAACTCCGGGGGTTACGCCCGGCACGGCTTGTATGTTGAACGTTGCCAACCCGCTGCCCGCCTTTACCAAAAAAGCATCTGCATGTCCATGGTAGCAGCCTTCGAACTTGATGAACTTGTTCCTGCCGGTATAGCCACGCGCAAGGCGGATGGCGCTCATGCAGGCTTCGGTTCCGCTGTTCACCATGCGGATGAGGTCAACATTGGGGGCCATTGTTTTTATAAGCTCGGCAATGGCTATTTCTAACTCTGTTGGCGCACCGAATGAAGTAGACGATAACACCTTTTCACGGATCGCTTCCACTACGGGCTCATAAGCATGACCAAGGATCATAGGTCCCCAGGAGTTGATGTAATCTATGTAGCGGTTGCCGTCTGCGTCGTATAAATATGCTCCCTTTGCGCTGTTCATGAACACGGGCGTTCCGCCCACGCTCTTAAACGCACGCACCGGTGAATTGACACCGCCGGGAATGCTTTGCTGCGCACGATCGAACAATTCAGAGCTTTTGTTTCGTAACATCGTCATTGTGAGTTGTGAGTGGTGAGTGGTGAGTTAGTGAACTTCTGGCAATTTCAAAAAAGCGGTATCGTTCCACTTTTGATCTGCGGGAACACCCCTCGGCAAGGTTTAAATATACTGATAGTGCTGCTCGTCTGATTTGTTGTGCCATGGCAAACCGCTCTTCCGGAGGGAAGAGTTTGGTAATGCTGTAGCCTTCAACTGCTAAATCTTGTGAAGATTTATATACATCCAATTTAGTATGCGAAAGTTGTAAAAACATTTAAGTATTTCTCATAAAGAAAATTAACCTCCGTTGTTCCTTAAAGGTATTTTCAACCTTTAATTCAGATTTTTTTCTTCTCGCATAATGAATTTCTGGTACTCACCACTCACAATAGCCTTACTACATCTCTTGCAAAATACGTTGCTATCAGGTCTGCGCCCGCCCGTTTGATAGCGGTAAGGCATTCGATCATCGCTCTTTCTTCGTTCAGCCATCCATTTGCGGCGGCCGCCTTTATCATGGCATATTCACCGCTTACCTGGTAAGCGCTTACCGGAACTTCAACGGCATTCTTTACTTCGCGAATGATATCGAGATAAGCCAATGCGGGCTTTACCATTACGATGTCTGCGCCTTCTTCCACATCCATCAGCGTTTCCCTGATTGCCTCCAATCTGTTCGCCGGGTCCATCTGGTAAGTCTTTTTATCGCCGAAGCCGGGTGCCGAATCCAGCGCATCGCGAAATGGACCATAAAAGCACGAGGCATACTTTGCACTGTAGCTCATGATGCCGGTTTTGGTATGGCCGCTTTCTTCCAGCGCCTGCCTGATGTGCAGTATGCGGCCGTCCATCATATCGCTTGGCGCTACAAAGTCGGCGCCTGCGGCTGCATGACTCACACTCATTTTCGCCAGCACTTCTACCGTGGCATCGTTTACGATCTCCGTTCCTTCCACAATTCCGTCATGGCCGTAAGAGGAGAATGGGTCCAGCGCAACGTCGGTCATTACCAGCATGTCCGGGCAGGCATCTTTAATGGCCCTGATGCTGCGTTGCATCAATCCGCCAGGGTTCAATGCCTCCGTGCCTTTGTTATCTTTTAATTCGTCTTTACACTTAATGAAGAGCAGCACGCATTTCAATCCCATGTTCCAGAGTTGCTTTGCTTCTTTCACTGTCAGGTCGAGGCTCATGCGATAGTAAGCAGGCATCGAAGGAATTTCTTCCCGGGTATTTTCACCTTCGATGATGAACAATGGAACGATGAAATCATTGGGGGTTAATATGGTTTCGGACACCATCGACCGGATGGAGGCTGATTGGCGGAGTATCCTGTTGCGTCTTTGTAAATACATACTATTATATTGGAATCGAATTGTTCTGATCTTTAAATCCATTCTCTAGGGTGCAGGCAGGCCTGCAGGAGCTCATCTTCCGGCGTCCCGGGTTGCGGCTGGTAATTGTATTCGAACCGCACGGTAGGCGGAAGGCTCATCAAAATGCTTTCCGTTCTTCCGTTGGTCTTTAAGCCGAACAGCGTTCCGCGGTCGTGTACCAGGTTGAACTCGGTATAACGGCCGCGCCGGATCTCCTGCCAGAACTTGTTCGCCTCCGTATAGGGCAGGCCCTTTCTTTTTTCCACGATAGGAAGGTAGGCCTGCAAAAATACGTCGCCGCAGGCTTTTGCAAAGTTGAACCAGAAGTACACGTCTTTGCCGGCATCGGGGCGCCGGTAGTCGTAAAATATACCGCCGATGCCACGCCGCTCCGCATTGCGGTGCCAGTTAACGAAATAGTTATCGCATTCCTGCTTGAATAGGGTATAAAATGAGGGATCGAATGCATCGCAGGTGCGCTTGTAGCAATTATGGAAATGAAAAGCATCGTCCGCAAATAAATAATAAGGGGTGAGATCGGTGCCGCCGCCAAACCAGCGGTCGCTTAGTTCGCCTGCTTCGTTGTACAGCTCAAGCATCCTGTAATTGCAATGCACCGTAGGCACAAAAGGGTTCACCGGATGAAGCACTAACGATAATCCGCATGCGAACCAGGTATTGCCGGTGATCTTTAACTGGGTGCGCATGGCTTCGGTTACCGGCCCATGCACCACCGAGGTGTTTACGCCGCCCTTTTCGAAAACATTTCCTTTACTGATCACTCTTGTCCTTCCGCCACCGCCTTCAGGTCTTTCCCAGGTCTCTTCCACAAACCTCGCTTTCCCATCTTCCGCTTCCAGCGCCGCACAAATGCGGTCCTGCAAATCAAGAATATAATGTATCCACTCGTCTTTCATATCAAAGTCATTGTCCAAAGGGCTCCTTTTGGAGGGTCGTCAGGTCATTGGGTCATTAGGTCATTGGGTCATTAGGCCACTATGCTCAATGACCTAATGACTTATTGACTTAATGACTTAATTGCACATGCGAATAATCTTTGACAGCGTCCACAAATGCTCTTGCATGATCTACCGGAACGTTGGGCAAAATTCCATGCCCCAAATTTGCAATGTGACGGCCGGGACCGAAAGCATCGAGCATCCGCTTCACTTCTTTTTGTATAACCGGGATGGGCGAAAGCAAGCGCGCCGGATCGAAATTGCCTTGCAGCGTTACTTCGGGCCCGGCAAGCTGCCGTGCAAAACGGGGCTCTATGCACCAATCGATGCCCAGGCCATGCGCTCCGGTTGCGGCCATCCCCTCCAATGCGAACCATGCGCCCTTTGCAAAGATGATCGTGAGCACTTCGTCCTTTACCGCTTCTACGATCTGCCGTATATATCTCAGGGAAAATTCTTCAAAGTCCTGCGGGCTTAATAAACCGCCCCATGAATCGAAGATCTGCACTACGTCGGCCCCCGCCCTTGCCTGTCCTTTCAGGTAGGCGATGGTGGTATCGGTGATCATTTGCAACAGCCTGTGCGCTGTTTTCGGTTGTGTATAACAGAAAGCTTTTGCCTCGTCGAAAGTTTTGGAGCCCTTGCCTTGTACCAAATAGCACAACAATGTCCAGGGAGCGCCTGCAAATCCTATCAATGGAACGCGCCCATCCAGGGTTTGCTTCGTAAGCCTTAGTGCATCGAATACATAACCGAGCGTATCCTGTACATCAGGTATAAATATTCTGTGCAGGTCTGATTCCTGTACAATGGGCGTGGGCAGCCATGGACCCTTGCTTTCCACCATTTGCACTTCCATGCCCATGGCCTGTGGAACTACCAGTATGTCCGAGAAAATAATGGCCGCATCAACGCCTACCTGCTCCACGGGCTGAATGGTGATCTCGGTAGCCAGCTCGGGAATGCGGCACCGCTCGAAGAAAGAATATTTTGCTTTCAGCTTCATATAATCCGGCAGGTAGCGGCCGGCCTGGCGCATCATCCATACCGGCGTGCGCTCAACATGCCCGCCTTTCAGCGTCCGCAGCAACAGATCGTTTTGCAATGGTCTCATATAATAATTTGATCGGCTTTACTACACGGGCGACTTAAAATAAGCCACCGCCTGTCTTGCCAGCTCTTCTTTGCCGGGAATAACGCTCGTGATTATCCCATTGTTCGTAAATTTTTTTATGGTGTCCCGCGTGGTCTTGCCAATGGCGAACAATACCGTGTATTTATCGATTGTATTCACTGAAAAAAAGCTCTCTACCGCACTGGGACTAAAAAATAAAATGCCTGCATATTTTTTTTCTATGCGTTGCGGCGTAGCGAACGTATTGTACACCACCAATTCCCTGATCCCGATGTTATTATTCCGTAATGCGCCGGGAAGCTCAGGTCGCCTGTTGTTGCCGCAAAAAAACACTGCTTCGGTTATGCCAGGCTGTTGCATGATGACCTCGGCCAGTTCCTGCCCGCTGTCTGCCGTTCCCGCAATTGCGCCGGCTCCAAAGTGTTGTTTTACGAGCCTGGCGGTAGCTTCGCCTATGCAATATATTTTCCAGCGAGGCTGATGGCTATCTTTCAGGGCAGCCACGGCTTCCACTGCATTCATGCTGGTAAATATTACCGTTGTGTCCTGTTGATATAAACTGTTCACCTCCGATGCTTCTTTTTCCGCGCAGCCCTCGGTGCGGATAAAGGAAATTACATCTATTACAATGCCTTCGGCCGCTGCTTCGTGCAACACCTTATCGGCTAATGGCCGGGTAGACAATATATGGGTTGTATACTGCATTTAATCGTTGCGTATGCTGTCTGCAATTGCTTGCCCTCCATTGGCGAGCAGCTCGTAAGCCGCTTCCTGTCCCAGCCCCTCCGCGTCCCTTTCCATCACCACTTTTTCGATTTCTACTTTCTTGCTGCCGTCGAGGGAAAGGATATTTCCTTTGAATACCAGCTGCCCATCTTGTACAACGGCCAAAGCGCTGATGGGCGTGGAACATCCACCCAACAGCGTGCGTAAAAAATCACGTTCGATTGTAGTGCACAGCGCGGCGTGGTGATTATTAAAGTGCATACATGCGTCTAGCACCTGCGTATCTGCTTCCCTGCAAACCGCAACAATGGCGCCTTGTGCGGGCGCGGGCAGCATCCAGTTGAGCACGATGCTGTTTTCCGGCCGCAGGCTAATGCGTTCCAGCCCTGCTTGTGCAAAAATGGCTCCGTCCCATGCGGACTCTTCCAATTTGCGGAGACGGGTATTTACATTTCCACGAAGATTGTGAAGCTGATGTGCAGGATACCGGTGCAGCCATTGCGCTTTGCGGCGGATGCTGCTGGTGGCGATATTGGCAATGTAATGCGCATCATCCAGCGGGCCGGCGTTTTTTCCCAAAACCAGCAAATCGCTCACGGGGCCGCGTTCCAATACCGCTGCCTGAGTTATTCCTTGCGGCAATCGCGTGGGAACGTCTTTCATGGAGTGCACGGCCAGGTCGATGCGGTTATCGAGTAAAGCAATGTCCAGGCTGCGCGTAAATATTCCCTGCACGCCCATTTCGTACAGCGGGGTGGTCAGGTCAACATCGCCTTCGCTGCGGATGTACACCAATTCCGAAGCATAGCCTTGCTGCTCCAAAAGTTGCTGTACCCGGGTTGCCTGCCACACTGCTAACTGACTTTCCCTGGTCCCTATCCTAATCGGGTTGTGCATGATGATCAGTTTGCACCGGTTGCTATGAATTCATTAATAGCCTCAATATAATGACATCCGCGGGTATTCTGGCTTCTCATTTTAGAAGCCATGCCGTTAATGACCCGCTGTATCCTTTTTTCGGTTTCAGCGTGGCCGTTATGGCCGGCAGTGCGTGTGCTGTGCGTGCGGGAAAATTGTATATAAAGGGGGTGCGTGTATATTTCCTTGAGCTTGACCTTAACGGCTTTCAGTACGGGCACGTGCCTGCGCATTTCATGCCATTCCAAAAACTCTTCAAGGTGCGCGGCAATAATGGCCTTTGCTTTCGGCACTTCGGCCTTGCGCTTTTGCAGGGTTTCGTCTTTCAGCTTCGACAGCTCGTCAACGTTCACCAGCTTTACATTCGGCAGGTGCATTGCTGCTGCTTCCACGTTATAAGGAATGGAAAGGTCGATGATCAGCTTATCACCGGAATTTTCCAGGCATGTGCGCCAGATGATGGGCTCGGCCGCATTGGTAGCCACCAGTATGATGTGTGACGATGCTATCAGTTGCGGCATATCCTGCAACTGTGCATATTGAACGCCCAGCTTATCAGCCAGGTCAGCGGCTTTTTCCTCGGTGCGGTTGATGAGCGTGATGTTGGTGGTTTGCAGGTAATCTACCAGGTTCTTGCAGGTATTGCGGCCGATCTTACCTACACCGATCAGCAATATTTTTTTATCAGCGATGTCCTGCACTTTTGTTTTGATGTATTGCACCGCGGCAAAAGAAACCGAAACAGTGCCGCCGCTCAGCGCGGTTTGATTCTTGATGGCCTTGGAGCACTGCAGCATGCAGTTGACCAACCGCTCGGTAAATGCGCCGAGCATGCCATGTTCTTTGGATATCCTGGCAGCCTGCTTTATTTGTCCAACGATCTCGTAATCTCCCAATATCTGCGAATCCAACCCAGCCCCCACATTCAATAAATGCTTTACTGCTTCTTTTCCTTTTTTAATATAGGCCAGTCTTAGAAAAGTATCTTCGGTCCCTTCGGTGACAGTGCACAGCAATCGGATCAATTGCAGCGCGTCCTGGGCATAGCCGTAAATTTCTGTGCGGTTGCAGGTGCTCACTACAAACAATTCCCTGATGCCTGCGCCTGCGGCATGCTGCAATAGACTAATATATTGTTCATTATTTACCGCAAACTGCCCTCGCACCGCCGCATCGGTTTTTTTATAATTGATGCCGGCTATGAAGAAATTGGTATTATGTGGGGTTTGAAAATGCATCTGGTTTCAGAAAAATAGGATTACAAAATTACTGGTGGGGTTTTCATTTGACGAATGTTTCTGTCATTAACCTGTCATTTGTGAATTACGAGTTATCAGTTGGAGTGAACTACGCACTAACCACTCACCACCACCACTCACAATTAGTGTGCGCTATCCTCCATTTCGTAACTACATTTGCACACAAATTATGACAGCTGCAACAAAACGTGGAATAGTTTTGATGAACCTGGGCTCTCCCAACTCAACGGAGGTAAAGGATGTAAGGGTTTACCTCAATGAATTTTTAATGGATAAACGGGTCATCGATATGCCATACCTGCTGCGCGCTTTGCTGGTAAAAGGCATCATTGTTCCCTTTCGAGCGCCCAAGTCGGCTGCCGCTTACCGCTCCATTTGGACTAAAGACGGATCGCCGCTGATTGTTGTGACAAAACAATTACGCGATGCACTGCAGCAACAAATGCAGGAACCCGTAACGATAGCCATGCGTTATGGCGACCCTTCACCAGCCGAAGCCTTTAATTTACTGTCTGAACAGGTAAATGGATTGGAAGAAGTGGTACTCGTGCCATTGTATCCCCATTATGCCATGTCGAGTTATGAGACGGCGGTGGAATATGCGCGGGAAATCCATCGAAAGAAAAAATATCCTTTCAAACTTACCGTGGTGGCGCCCTATTACGATGCAGGCGTGTACCTACAGGCGCTTACCGAAAGCATCCGGCCTTACCTGCAACAGGAGCACGATCATATTCTATTCAGTTATCATGGAGTGCCCGAACGGCACATTTTTAAAGGGGATGTTACGGGCAGGCATTGCCTGAAGGCGCCCAATTGCTGCGAAGTGCCTTCGCCTGCGCACGCACAATGTTATCGCCACCAGTGTTTGGTGACCACCCGGTTGGTAGCTGCGCAATTGGGTATTCCTGCACATAAATACAGCTATTCTTTTCAATCGAGGTTGGGCCGCGACGAATGGTTGAAGCCTTACACCGCGCAACGCCTGGAAGAAATGCCGAAAGAAGGCATTAAAAAATTATTGGTAGCATGCCCCGCATTTGTGAGCGATTGCCTGGAAACATTGGAAGAAATTGCTGAGGAAGGAAAGGAAATATTCATGCATGCAGGTGGTGAGTCATTTACCATGATACCTTGTTTGAATACGCACCCGTTGTGGGTTAGTGCAATAAAAGCGATGTGCGATCAGAGTCAATAGGTCATTAGTCATTAAGTCATTTAATCAATGACAGAGGATTAATGACCCAATGACTTTTAATACATCAATATGTACCTATACATTAAGGCGCTGCATATCATTTTTATAGTTACATGGTTCAGCGGCATGTTCTACATCGTACGGTTATTTATTTACAATACTGAAGCAGGGGAAAAACCGGATATGGAAAAGAATGTCTTGCGCACACAATTTGCCGTTATGATCAGGAGGCTTTGGTTGGGCATTACCTGGCCTTCGGCAGTGCTCACCATTGGACTAGGACTATACCTCTGGCAGCTGTTGGGCACGGCATTTCCGTGGTTGATGATCAAATTAGGATTTGTAGCGGGGCTCGTGCTGTACCACCTGAGCCTGCATGTTATTTATATGCAGCAAATGCGCGGGGTGTTCAGGTATTCATCCATGCAATTGCGTATATGGAACGAAGTGGCTACGGTGTTTTTAGTGGCAATTGTAATGTTGGCCACGGTAAAGCAGGAGATCAGCGTAGTATGGGGACTAACAGGATTAATTGGATTGATGATATTGCTGATGAGCGCGATAAGGATCTACAAAGCATTGCGTGCGGGAAAGAAATAACAGATTGATTAGGATTAATAGCACAGATAAAGAAAGATCAGGGGATTGCACACATTGACCGATTACACTGGCCGGTTGCTGGCTATAGAGTTTCGTCTGCTTAATCCATAAATTTCTAACAACAAAAAGGCTCCTATGAGGAGCCTTCTATATTTAGAAACTGTCTTCAGAGATATTGAATAGGTTAATCAGGATATTGAATAGGTTGATCAGAATATCAGATAAACAGGAATTCAGAATATTGGAAATTTGCCAGTGGTTTCTCCAAGGCAAATATCAGAGATTAAAAACGGGAGGTTACGGACCAAAATAAACTTCACGAAGCGGGTAATGCAGAGGATTTTACAAAAAGGAAGGGGAGTAGGACTACCCCCCTTTTTAACCCCTAAACCCTAAACCGTAGAAAAAGGTTTCAAATTCGGTGAAATTATTTCAAATAACTTTTATAAACGAAGTATTATTTCTTAGGATTTGTTCTACAGGATTATGCATCAATTACTTAGCACATTTTCATTCAATCCTGCTGGATTCAGCAATCATTTTTCATAAACTATGCCAAAGCCGAATTATGTGGAAAAAATATGAGGTGTGCACTCCCGTTGAAAGAATTTTAACGAATCAAAGTAATGCTGCCCTTTCTGACCAGTTGTTTATTATGAAGGTCGATGCCTTCTATCACCCAATAATACGTTCCTACCGGCAACGGGTTGCCCTTGTACCTTCCATCCCAGGGCAGATTAAGGTCGCGGCCATCGTACACCATCTGGCCATACCGATTAAAGATCTTGAGGTAATTGAGCTTGAAATATCCTAACACCTGTATGCGGAACAGGTCATTAATACCATCATTATTTGGCGAAAAAGCGTTGGGTATGGTGAGCACCGTTTCATCGTACACCTTGATGCGCACAACAGCCTGGCTGCTGCTGCAGGGGCCAGCGGTATAAGTGATGTATACTTCGGTGTCGGCCGGTACTTTTTGCAGCACAAATATGCCGGTGGTGTTGCTGGCTATCAGCGCGCCCGTTGCGCGGTCGCGCAGCTCAAACGTGCCGTTGCGTGTATCCAGCGGATTGATGCGCGCATCGGTATGCCGCTCGATGGCGATGGTTTGCACGTAGCGCGGGGCCGGCAAATCGGTATTTACCGCGGGTATATTGTAATCCCTTGTCCTGACAGTACATCCTCTTCCATCGGTAACCACCAGATAATAAGTACCTGCTTTGGCATTCGTTAATGATAGTGTGTTGCCCGCAACCTGTCCATTGATGTTGTGCCATACGTATTGCAGTCCCGGAATATCGCTGTTTGCAACGATGCCTGCAATGCGGCCTGAGGTAAACTCGCAGGTATCGGCGGCTATTGTTACGCGGCTTTCATCCAGCGTTGGCAATGGCAGCGCATTAACTGCTTTTTTAAAGAAAGGCAGCTCGCAACCATTGGTATCGGTGGCTATGCAATAATAAGTGCCCGGCGAAAGATTGGAGATCGATAAACCGGTTCCAACAGGCGCGGCGCTGTCCTTCAACCATCGGAAAGTAAACAACGATGTATTGGCGCTTAACTGCGTTAATGCGATGGACCCATTGTTTGCGCCGCAGGTGGTGTGCTGCGTGTTCTCTGCAATTACATTGATGGCCATAGGCGCGGCAACTCTTATGGTATACACCGATGACAGCGTGCTACAACCGTAGGTGGTATTAGTGGCCGCAAGCTGGTAATTGCCTGCAGGCAAATTCACTAAATCGGCGGTATTGCCCACAACCTGGTTGGTAGTAACATTGCGCCATTCCAGCGCGGTGGCGCCATTGATCTTCATGCCTGTAATGCTGCCGGTGATCTTTGTACATCCGGTAGGTGCGATTGCAATGGAACTGGTATCAAGTTGCACAGTTCCCCTGTCTACAATAGTGTAAAGAAGCGAAAATAGCGTATCGCAATTACTGCCGTCCTTTACTTTAAGTCGGTATTGTCCGGGCGGCACATTCAGCAGGTCGGCAGTAGTAGCTACAATGCGTCCTGTTTGATCGACCCACCAATAATTGGCCGTGCCGGTAATATTGCTGAGGGTAATGCCTGTTATGCTTCCGTTGTTGCGGCCGCAGGTAGCGTTTGTTACTGCTGCGTTGGCAGTGTTCATGGCGGGCTGAGGCACCACATTCAATGTAAAGTAAGCGGTCGAATCGCCGCAGGCGCCGGAATTATCTTTCACTACTAATTTATAACGGCCGGGGGCGGCATTCACCAGGTCAGTATTAGAACTGATCAGCACGCCCGCATCGTTGTACCATGCACGGGTCGAAAACTCCATGTCGAACAATTGTATGCCCCTGATAGAACCATTGTTCCTTCCGCACGAAGGATGCACCACTACCGCATTGGCCGCATCGATGCGTGGCACTTTGTTCGGCACGTCGAACAGCGGAGAATATACCAGGCAATTCTGCTGGCCTTCTAAACGCAGCCTGTACCTGCCAGGCCTTGCATTGTTAAAGCAAAGGCTGGTGCTGGCGGGGTTACCGAACTCATCTTCCCACCTCCAGCTAACGCCATTCCTTATGCGAATACCGCAAATGGAGCCGTTGGGCGATCCGCAGCGCGCCGCCGTAATGGCAACGCTGGTAAAATCTATCGATGGAGAAACATCCGGTATGGTATAAGGAAAAGTTTCTTCGCAGGAACTTCCGATCGATAGCTTTAAAAAATATTTTCCTGCGGGAACTCCGCGAAGGCAGGTATCGTAACCGACGATGGCTCCAGATTCATCTTCCCATCTCCATTTGGTGCCGCTTAGTATGCGCAGCCCGCAAATGCTGCCAACACCGCCGGCACAGGTAACGGGACTAATGTTCAGCAGTGAGTCGCTGACCCTCGGCATCGAGTATTCAGAAGTGGCAAGAAATACTTCCGTGGCGGTTGCTACGATGCTGTCGTTTGGAACAGGCCCATTGTACACCCAGTCGCCATTGGCATCGGCCTGCACGGTGGCTAAATAAGTTTTTCCTTCGCAGGTGGGACAAAGTTCATTTTTAAACAGCTCGATGGTGTTTTCAGGAAGACTTTTACCGCGCACCTGGCCGCGGAAGGGATCGATGCGGTTAATGTATACAAAGGGTTGCAGCCGTAATGGCGGGCCCAGTAAATTGAAATTGCGGATTTCAAATGAACGCTTCCTATTACAGTACGTGCTGTTCTTGCTAACGTTGATGCTTAGGGTACCATCCATTAATAATGCGCCGTTTTGCCAATAGCGGATGGTATTGTTGGTGAGCTTACCGTTGTAGCAATTGCGCAAAATGATGCCGGTTCCATACGAAGCGTCCCTGTCCGGCGAGCCGGACCTGTCTTCATATCCTAAAATATTATCCGCAATTAAAAACACGGTTTGAAGATCGGTGCCTACAATTCCCGCATACCTGTTCTTTCCGCCGATATAATTGTTGGTGATAATGGGATTGGTAAAAATGGATACGATCGGAGCGGAATTGATCTTACTGATGTCGATGGCGATAGAACCGGTAATGGTCAGGCCGGCCGGTGTAATGTTATCGCCATTGTAATCTACTCCAAACTTATTGTGCGAGATGGTTACCACGCGGTCTTGCCCCAATTCGCCTTCGCATTTGATATCTGCGGTAGTAGAGTTGAATATGTTCGCGAACCTGGGCTCTGAGCCTCCTACCGTAAAATTTTGGGCCGATTTTTCAAAGTACACCGAGAAATTGTTCGACGCCGGTCCGCCATTACGCCCGCCAAACGTGGTGCTGACTCCATCGGTTTCCAGTCCGAAGATATTGTTGCTGACGCGGATGTTGGAAGAGGGGAAGCGGGTATCGCCCTCAACATACACTGCTCTTGACCATCCGCTGATGACATTGCCCTGGTCGGGCGCGCCGATCTGTACATTGTCGCTGCCCAATAAATGGATGGCGGCAAATTTCTGCGGGCGCGAAGGAACATTGCCCTTTAAAAAAAGACCGAAGAATTTTAGGTTGCTGGCCTCGGAGCAATCGAACAGGTACAGCGGGCCGGAGCCATTGTAATTTCCTTCGAGGGCTATACCTATCCTGGCATCGGAAACACCCATAATGCCGCTGGGCTGCGAAGTGGCGTCGATGGTGATATTGCTGGTAAGCGCGGGCAAGGGATTGTTGGGCGCGATGTAAATAACATATTCCCTTGCGCGGGTAATATTGAAGTAAATAAAATCCGGATCGCGGTTGCCGTTGGCATTGGCTTTTTCAATGGCTTCACGCAGTGTGCCGGGGCCGGCGGCCAGTGTGGAAGTGACAATAAAAACTTCCGCCAAAACTTTTTGGCTGCCTAGCAGTAAAAAGAGCAGAGACAAAAATAGCAGCCGTTTCATAAACAGAGCTCTAAGGTACTTAAAAAAGCGCGTTTGTCACAGCCATGTAAATGGTGAATGGCCGCCAATACCGTGTCGCATATATGGCTTTGGAGATGCTGATTTGCCCGGCAAAATCCCCTAACTTTGCAGCCATTTTTTATCACGGAAGCATAAGCGATGGGCATGTCATCTAAATATCCAGAGTTTTCAAAGTTGGACCTTCCGGCCATCGAAAAAGAGATATTGGCCAGGTGGGAGGCGGATCGGGCTTTCGAAAAGAGCGTAGACCTGCGGGAAGGTGCCAGGCCTTTCGTGTTTTATGAGGGCCCACCCAGCGCCAATGGACTGCCTGGCATTCACCACGTTATCAGCCGCGGCCTCAAGGACCTCGTTTGCCGCTACAAGACCATGCGTGGTTACCAGGTGCAGCGAAAAGGCGGATGGGACACACATGGCCTGCCCGTTGAGTTGGGTGTTGAAAAGGAGTTGGGCATAACCAAGGAAGACATCGGAAAAAAAATATCGGTTGAAGAATATAACCAGAAGTGCCGCGAGGCAGTGCTGAGGTATAAGGATAAATGGGATGATCTTACCCGTAAAATGGGTTTTTGGGTAGACCTGGAACAGCCTTACATTACTTTCCAGAACAATTATATCGAAACGTTGTGGTGGATACTCAAGCAGTTATATGGCAAGGGATTGTTGTATGAAAGCGTGAGCATTCAGCCATATTCACCGGCGGCGGGTACCGGGCTTAGCTCGCATGAGCTGAACCAGCCGGGCACTTATAAGAATGTAAAGGATACTTCGGCGGTGGCGATGTTTAAAGCGGTAAGGAATGAAAGATCGGAGTTTTTATTCCGGACGATAGGAGAGAAAAGAAGGGAAAGAGAAAAAGGAAAGGGAGACCCGGTGTCCGAGGGCAGGGTTTACCCGGATTCAGATGAGGTGTTTTTTATGGCGTGGACGACTACACCGTGGACGCTCCCCTCGAACCTGGGGTTGACTGTCGGGCCCGATATAGATTATGTATTGGTCAACACTTTTAATCCATATACCAATTTGCCGGTTAATGTGATACTGGCCAGGGACCTTGTGCGCAAATACTTTCCGAATATGCCTGGCCCTGAGCAGGGTGTTTCGGAACCTGCAAGGTTTGGTATAAGAATAGACCCGGATACCAAACAGCAAGTTGTTGCCTGGGAAATAATAGCTGAATTCAAGGGTGGTCAATTGGAAGGATGCGCTTATGAGCAGTTGCTTCCTTATGAGGCCAACTCGCCTGAAGTGGTTGAACACCAGACGCCCGGCGCCAAACCTTTCCGCGTATTGCTCGGCGATTTTGTGACTACTGAAGACGGTACGGGCATCGTGCATACGGCCCCGGCATTTGGAGCGGACGACTTTAAGGTTGGAAAAAAATACAATATCGGCATCCTGATCATGGTCGACAGGCAGGGCAAGTTCGTGAACGGCCTGGGCGAGTTCAGCAACCGGTATGTAAAGAATTACACGGATGATAAGAACTACGTTGACGTGAACGTAGACATCTGCGTGAAGCTGAAGAAAGAGAACCGCGCTTTCAAAGTAGAGAAGTATGAACATACTTACCCGCACTGCTGGCGCACGGACAAACCCGTTTTGTATTATCCGCTGGATGCCTGGTTCATTCGCACCACGGCGCTGCGCGATACCATGGTGGAATTGAACAAGACCATCAACTGGAAACCGAAATCAACCGGCGAAGGCCGCTTCGGCAACTGGTTGGAGAACATGGTGGATTGGAACCTTAGCCGCAGCCGTTACTGGGGAACGCCGCTGCCTATTTGGAAAACTGCCGATGAATCAGAAGAAAAATGCATCGGTTCCATTGAAGAATTGAATGCCGAAATAAGAAAGGCCAATGAGGTATTGGGCGGAGAAGTAAACAAACACTACCTGCACGAGGGCATCCTTGACCTGCACAAGCCTTACGTGGATGAAATAATATTGGTGAGCGATTCAGGCAAACCCATGAAGCGAGTGCCGGACCTGATAGATGTTTGGTTCGATTCGGGCGCCATGCCCTATGCGCAATGGGGGCTCGATCATGAAAAGCTCGCGAAAGGTGATCCGAGGCCTTTCAAAGCACCATTCGATGAAAACTTCCCGGCAGATTTTATCGCTGAAGGGGTAGACCAGACAAGAGGCTGGTTCTATACCCTGCACGCGCTTGGCGCATTGCTGTTTAACAGCGTTGCCTACAAAACCTGTGTTTCCAACGGGCTGGTGCTGGACAAGAACGGCAATAAAATGAGCAAGCGCCTGGGCAATGTGGTGGACCCCTTTAAGACCATCGCCGATTTTGGAGCCGATGCTACGCGCTGGTATCTCATTACCAATGCATCGCCCTGGGACAACATGAAGTTCGACCTGGAAGGCATCCGCGAAGTGCAGCGCAAATTCTTCGGTACATTATATAATACTTACCAGTTCTTTGCGCTTTACGCCAATGTGGATGGATTTGCGTTCAGGGAAAAATATGTTCCGCTGAAAGAAAGGCCGGAGATCGATCAATGGATATTATCAGCGCTGAACTCGCTTATCAAGCAAGTGGCTGCGTTTATGGATGATTACGAACCAACGCAAGCAGGCAGGGCCATAGAAGAATTTGTGGATGAGCATCTCAGCAACTGGTATGTGCGCCTGTGCCGTCGCCGGTTCTGGAAGGGAGAATACGAGCACGATAAAATCTGTGCTTACCAGACACTGTATGAATGTCTTGAAAAAGTGACCATCCTGATGGCCCCAATAGCACCGTTCTTCAGCGACGCGGTATTTACCAATCTCAATGGCGTTACCGGCAGGTTGAGGGTGGAAAGCGTGCACCACGCCAACTTTCCATTTGCGGATGAGTCGGCCATCGACCCTATGCTGGAAGAAAGGATGAACCTGGCGCAGGGCGTGTCATCCCTGGTGTTATCGCTGCGTAAGAAAGTAAACATCAAGGTGCGGCAGCCACTTCAAAAAATACTGGTCCCTGTATTGGATCCCGGGATGCAACACCAGTTGGAGAGAGTGGAGGACTTGATAAGGAACGAGGTGAACGTGAAAGAGATCCAGTACCTGAGGGATACGGAGGGATTTATCAAGAAAAAGATCAAGCCCAATTTTGTGGCGCTGGGCAAGAAGCTTGGTCCGAAAATGAAAGCGGTATCTGCCGCATTGCAAGCCTTTACTCAGGAAGATATCGCCCGGCTTGAAAAAGAAGGATCGTATTCTTTGTCAATTGATGCTGAACCCGTAATATTACAACTGACTGAAGTAGAGATCACCAGTGAGGATGTACCGGGCTGGACGGTAGCTACGAAAGGACCGCTTACCGTTGCCCTGGATATAACTGTTACCCCGGACCTTCTGAATGAGGGCAATGCCCGCGAACTCGTTAATCGGATACAAAAGATCAGGAAAGACAGTGGGTTTGAATTGACGGACAGAATCTTTGTTAAGGTTACAGAAACGGATGCGCTTAAATCATCTATCACTCAGTTTAATGACTATATTTGCGCCGAAATTTTGGCAGATAAACTGGAACTTGTTCCCCAGATGGCTAATGGCACAGAGATAGAAGTAAACGATATTCCGTTGAAAGTTTTAGTTACAAAAAAAGCCTAACCGTATGGCAATCAAGAAAAAAGCGGCAAAGGCAGTCAAAAAGCCCGCTTCAAAGCCTGCCGCAAAAGGCGGCAAGCAGGCAACTGCAAAAAAATCAGCCCCTAAAAAGGCCGCTAAACCTTCGGGTCCTAAAGCTGCGTCTAAAGCAAAGCCCCCCAAGAAGGATGCGAAGCCGGTTGCGAAGAAAGTAAGCAAGCCTGCGGCTAAAAATTCCAAGCCTGTAAAACCATCCAAGCCCCTGGCCAAAAAAGAAGTTCCGGTTTCCAAAGCGCCCGTAAAGCCGGTACCGCCGGAAAAACCAACGGCTCAGCCTGTTGCCGCAAAACCTGTGGCACCGCAGGTAAAATCGCTTGTGTCAACCCCTCCGCCCCCGCCCAGGCCCGTTCCGAAAAAAGAACCCGCCAAGCCAACGAAGGTGGTGATACCAGAGATCAAGACCAAGAGTTCAGTAAAATATCAACCAGAGTTTACCAAATCAGTTTTAGACACACCACTACAACACATACAAACCGGACCCACTATGCGATACAGTGATGCCGAACTTGTCGAGTTCAAAGAGATCATTTTAAAAAAGCTGGATGCCGCCAAAAAAGAGCTGGCATACCTGCAGGGCCTTATCACAAGAAAAGATGAAATGGGTGGGGATGAGAGCGAGAACCGCTACATGACCATGGAGGATGGCAGCATGAGCATGGAACGCGAGCAGCTCAGCCAGATGGCCAGCCGCCAGATCACTTTTATAGATCACCTGGAAAAGGCATTGATGCGCATCGAGAATAAAACCTATGGCATTTGCCGTGTTACCGGCAAGCTGATAGACAAGGCTCGCCTGCGTGCGGTACCTCATGCCACGTTAAGCATCGAGGCCAAGCAGACCATGAACAAATAATCAATTGCAGTGTACACCGCTGCAACGTCGAATGTGCGGATGGTTTCATCCGCGCATTCGTATTTTTTGCCATAGCACAACCAGCAGTATGGCCGAAAATGCTATTACCCCGGTCAACAGCCACACCTCTTTTATAGCCCGGTTAACTTCCGCGTTATGGCCGATGATGATGAAGCCCGCCCAATAATATGGCGAGGCTCTTTCGGAAGACGGTTCGTGTTGCAGGTAAGATAATTTTGCTTCGTGCAGGGCCTTTGCATAGGATCGTTCCCCTATATCCTTGTAAAAATATCCGAAGAGCTGAGCGGTGGACTGGTCATTTACTTTCCACAGGCTATTGATGATGTTGCCGGCGCCTGCATAATAAAAGCCTCTTGCCAGGCTCATGGCGCCTTCTCCTTTTTCTATTTTACCTGTACCGGACTCGCAGGCGCTCAACACCACCAACCCCGCATGAAAATGCATGTTGTACAATTCATCGAGGTATAGCGTACTGTCTGCAAATTCAATAAATGGTTTGCCTTCGGCGATACTGTCCTGCATGCCCGCGCCTGCGTGCGATGCTATGTGAAGGATACCCGCATCGTGCGATTGATTCCTGAAAGCATCGATGCCCGCTTTAGCATAAGTGAACACCTGCGTGTTAGGATGCTCCTGCAATATTGTTTTTAGTTCATGGTATGTATGCGGCAGGTTGGCGAGCCCGGACTTGCCGGAGAAATTAACCGGCGCAAATGCAAGCACATTGTCACCTCCTCCCATGGCGCTGCCCTGTTTCAGCAGTGTAAGTATGGAATAGCCGAACCCGAGTTGGTATCGGTGTAACAGGTAAGGAAGCGCTTTCAGGTTTTTTGAGGTGGAAGGTTTAGTCAGCAATGCATCGAACGGCAGCACATTCAGTTTTCCATCCGGAATAATGATCAGTGTATGTGTATCGCCTGCACTGTCCAACGATGGGATTATATCACGGTATAGCGCATGCGCAATCTGCTGGTACGGGATGGGATTATTGATGATATGGTTCTTATCGCTGAAATAATATAAAAAGCTGTCTATATGCGCGGATGCGGAGTCGGTAAGCCACCGCAATTGCGGCGGCTGCTTATGTGTCATAAAAAACACGTAAGAAGTTGAATCGCCTGCAAAATATTCTATAAGCGCAGTGCCGGGCGGCAGCAGTTTCTCCGCGGCAACCACCAGGTCAAGTGAGTCTTCTGTTTCCAATAGGAACCTATATGCATCGTTTTCTTGTCTCAGTTTAATTTTCGCGTCGAGCAGATGTTGGTCAAGGATTTTTTCCCGGTCAGCAAGTTCCCGTATGGCATTTGTATCCTTGCTATTGTTCATTTCCCTGTACAGCCGCACTTCGATTGCGGCAAGCTGTTGTTGCAGTTTTTTAACCTCGCTGTAGAGTGTATCCTGTTGCAGGGAGCCGGGTCCTACATTTTCCCGCAGCGAATGCAGCAATACAATAGCTTTATTCTTTTCTGCAAACTGCCAGGCTTTATGTATCCAGGTGATATCGCCCGTGAACCTGTGCAATTGAAAACTGCATGCAATAGCGCGTTCACTCCTGCCGCGGCTTTCCTGAAGCGTCCTGAGCTTGGAAGCATCGTATGAAAGATGCTTCATTAGTTCTCTTTCCACCATAAATGCCAGCTCTATGCAATGCATGGCCCGCTGGAGGTATTGTTGTGTATCGGGGCCAAACAATGCATGCCGCATAAGCCATGCAGCTTTGGCATCCAGCGCCTCCATGATGGTATTCTCGGCATACAGTGATTTCTCGGGCGGTAACGAAAAAACATCCGATGTATCCACCATCGTTACAGTGTACAGGGCTTTCTGGATAGCAAAGAGCTCTTTTGCCGGCATATTGTTTTCTGCATAGAATGCGGCCAATGCCAGGTAAGTCTTGCCAATTTCCCTTGCGCGTTCCGTGCCCTCGTACCGGATTTTTTTTTGAATAGCGGCAGCGAACATGCTTTCCGCCGCGGGGTCATGCTTACTATGAAGAATGCGCGCCAGGGTTTCATACGTGCCCGCAACCCAATACAACGTGTCGTCCTCTTCTTTATGACCGCTGAACAACTCCAGTGCTTTTCGGTTATGCGCCAGCGCGGATTCATTTGCTGCTGTGGACTCTACGGAGGAAAGGGCGCTGTACAACTTGGCCAGACTATAATCGTTAATACTCTTTAATTGAATTGCCTTATTGAGTATATCTATGGCAGCCTGCGGATCATCGGTGTCTTTATACAAAATGCCCAGGTTCAGATAGGCGGTGGCCAGCTTATCGTATGCCCTTGCATCGATGCACTTCTGAATTTGCCGGAGGCGCATATGCTCAGACTGCTGTACATCGCCAAGCCGGTTGTAAGTATTGGCCAGGCTGTTGAGCGTCATGAACTCCTGGTGAAAGTTTTTGAAGGGCACGGTATTGCTTAGCTGCAATAGTTTTTCATAATCATCTTTTGCCCGATAGTAATTGGAAAGTTCGTCAAAATCGTAGCCGCGGTTATAATAGGCTTCGCGTAAAAAAACCTTTGCATTGCTATCCTTATAAAAAGCGCTGTACACAATAATGCTATCGAGCAGGCTTTGCTTGAATAATTTTGCCGGGTCGGGATCGATTGTCAATAATGAATCGTAAGCCTGGCTGAATAGCTCACACCATTTAGTCCAGTCTACATTCTTATACGCAGCGGCTTTGTTATTGGTTTCAACAATCAGTGGATGTAATTGAACCGTATCACTCGCTACCGCCGCAGGCTCATCGCGGGCGCGTGAAGCTTGCCTGCAGGCCTGCAAGGCCAGCCACGCATATATAAGAAGTGCCGCAATTAGAAGCCGCAGAGCCATGTGCTCCTAAAGATCGGCAATTTACAGAATAGGCAATGTGGCTGCCCACTACACCTGTCTTTCTTAAATGCACATGCGGCGGTATAATTCTGAATGGTGGTTTTTATTATCCTGGTAGGCGTAATTTCCCTGGCACTCCCAAACCAGGTAACAGCCTGCATCCTGAACTCAGTATACCTTGGAAGACCTGGCTTAGGCTTAATGCTGAAAATCACCTTAGCCCTGGTCTTTATGTGGCCTGTAGGCATTGATTCACTCCCTGCAAAGTTTGCGTGGATTGTGTAAACTGCAATAAACAGGTACTGTTAAGCAATGAAAACAGTCTTGGATTTAGCAGCGAATTGTATATAGGTTCGGGAACCGTTGTACCCTGGCCCTGGAATTCCGCGGAAACAATATTGAGGGAACCCGCCTCAAACTTTGTTTTATCATATCTTAAACCAACGGAAATATCAGTTTCATCCGCAAAGCCCGTGTTTTCAATATCCAGTTCGTAAAGGAAGGCCTGGTTTGCAGTGAAGTATGGACAATTCAAAGGTAGGGTGAGCGAATTAGGATCATGTGCGCTCAACACCTCCAATGTACTATCGGGTGGTGATGTAAAGGGAAGCGCACCTGCTCCATACACTACAAACAACAGTTCTTCTTCATCACCGAGGTTTTCTGCCTGCTCCGGAACAACCTCGAAAAACACGTTGAGCACGGACCTCTCTGGAACGCTTGGCATCGTTACCCTGACATATTTATTATTGCCGCTCTCCCAGCGTTCCTGCGTAACCCCGGGAGGTAGTGACATTTTCGCCGTCAGCAGCCTGTCCATGGTAAAGGAAAGGACTGCCGCTTTGGGAATGGTGGATGTATTATGTATAGTGGCTACCCCGGACATGGCATCGCCTGCCACTACGTCGCGGGGAAATAAAGAAACCACGAGTGCCGCATCGGTATAATCGTAATTGTTTACAACAGCGGCATTGCCGGTAGCCCTGATATCATTCATCTCAAGCTTGCGCGTTCTTGGTCCACCCTTGTCGTAAGTTTTTACAAGCGTGGTGGATCCTATATACCCCCCAGAGGTTTTGTATTCATAAGGCATGTGCAAATCGGGCGATGAAATACCGCTCGAGATGCTGCTGTAAGGAAAATTGTGCTGTATATAATGACCGTCGCCTGTTTGTATGAATACAATCAGGAACGGGTCCGGCATGTTTTGGATGCCACGGGTGCTGCCGGCAGCTACGCCTGAAATGACGAAATGCTTGTGAGTGTCATCATACCGCACTTCGGCTCCATTTATGTTGATGGTCTTTATCTGCGCGTCGGACAATGCAGGCAATAACAGCAAGGAGACAATGATCCGCAGGAATGCAAAACGTGCCATAATAAAAAATTTAGAATGAAGGAATGGTAGAGATTTCAGAAGATGAAGGTTAGGGTCTGTTAAAGTTAACATTAATGCCTGCCCTAAGTCTAAATAAAGCCGTTGCCATTTGCGCAACGGGCTTTATGCTGCAGGTCCGTTATCTCGTCAACTCCCAGCTATACCTCACCAGGTAGGTGCCGCCGTGGCCCCTGTAGATAAGGCTCCTTTCAGAAGTGCTCAGGTTTCCATTGAATGTTGCGGAAGCTTTTTTTAAACTCACTACCGCCATTTGTGCTTCGAATACATCGTCGTAGTCCTTGAACCAACCGATGATCCAATCGATCAATTTACCGAGGATGAGGCTTGCCAGCGAAAACAAGATCTCGCCAATGGGACCGCCGAAGATGGCAACCAGTGCACGGCCGATTTTTTCCGCGATCTTTTTCAGAATATCGGTCACCTCGTTTTTAACGGCCTTGAACAGTTTGTCGATGTAGGTGAAGAAACCTCCATCACTGTCTTTTTCCGCCAATGCCAGGAAAACGCAGAAGTTCTTCGGATAAGCTGTATCCAACGCAAATGTTCTTAGCACTTTTGCGGGGCTGTATACTTTCACGTCGCCATCGTCAAAAGCTGAATCCACCCTGAAAGGATCGATCCTGGTGGTTTGTCCTTTGTCGTCGATGGTAGTGCCGCCCAGGTCTATCTGGTCGGATTTCATACGTTCTACCGGTATCCGGAAATAACTGCCTTCGCCGGTTTCATCGAGGCATTTTACCTGGTGCAGCTTAAACTGCAGGTTCCTGTTTGCAGGGCCGGCAGCGGGCGAGCTGTTGCTTTGCGATTGATTGAGCAGGGCCATCACGCGGTTGCGGAGTGTGCGCAGGTATTCCTCATTGGCAAAATTAAAACGGGTTGCGGCGTTCACCTGGGCCAATGCATATTTTTCCGATCTCAGGTTGATCCTGTGCGTGGAAATATCCGTTTTCAATTTAGGTGTAAACACGTGCGGCTGCCTCATGGCAGCCACTATTTCCTGTTGCCTTGGCTTTGGCTTTGATTCGTACATTTCCTTTACTACCATGCCTACTGAATCTTCTTCCGCATCGTCTACGCGTATGCGTGCGGGCGCCAGCTTAAAGGTGGCCGGGTCTTGCTTTGCCGATATGGACTGAATGATCTCTACTTTCATTTGATCACTCACTTCGTCAACAAATTTTTTGATGACGGGGTCCTGGGTGCTGCTGTAAGAGAACGCAGCGGTTGTAACATCTGCCATTGTTGTGTTTTTTAAGTTTAATGCCTACTCTGTCGCCGGTTTTCAGCTTTCCCCGGAGTTGCAACTATGCTCTTATATCAGCCGCGCCCCGCAATTGTTACCCGGTCACAGGATTTTTTATTAAATTATTGCTCGTAAGCAATGCCCCACCCCGACCAACGATATGTTGAAGCCCTGCTGGCCAATGATTATGGGGTAATTGAAAAATTGTATAGCAGCTGCTGGCCACAGATCCGGCGGATGGTGATCAACAACAATGGATCGGAAGCGGATGCCGCGGACCTTTTCCAGGATGCACTGCTGATGATCTGCACCAGGGCACGGCACCAGCATTTTCAACTTACCTGTCCCATGGAAGCCTTTTTATACCTGGTATGTAAAAACAGGTGGATAAACGAACTGCATAAGAAAAGAAATAAGCAAGTAACAATTGCAGACGACGCGGGATTTGATATAGGGGCAGACTCCACGGATGCCTATGAGCGTTTTACTACCCTGGAGCAAAGACGATTGCTGGTAGAAAGCATGTTGGAGCACCTGGAAGAAGGATGCAGGCAACTGCTGCGGCTCGCATGGTCGGGCCGGTCGATGGAAGAAATTGCCGCAATGCTTAATTTCAGTTATGCCTATGTAAGAAAGAAAAAATCGGGCTGCATGGCCAAACTGGTGGCGCTGGTGCGCTCATCGCAACGGTATGCAGACTTGAAATGGTAAGCTATGAGTGATATGTATGAATTGATACAGTCCTACATCGATGGGACCATGCCACCGAAAGAACGCACCCGGTTCGAGCAGCAATTGCAAAGCGATCCCGAACTGGCTGAAATATTCAAGGCATACCAGGGCATTGAGCTTACCATGCGCGGCGGCGAGCAGGAAACGGCATTGCGGCAATCGTTGCAGCAATTGCAAAAAAAATATTCCAGTGAAAAAACAGGAATAAGGCGTACCATGTTCAGCGGCTGGCGTGTAGCCGCTGCCGCAATACTGATAGTGGTTATCGGCGCGCTTACCTGGTTCCTGCTGCAGCGCCCAACCGGCGACCTGTACCGTACATACGCCGTGCATACGCGTTTAGACGAAAGCTTCCGCAGCGGCATCAACGACTCGCTGGCCCTTGCCGCATCCAAAGCATTTAACGCCGGGCAATATGCGCAGTCTGCCACATTGCTGCAGCAGTACATTGCAAAGGACACCTCAGACCTTCAAATGAAGCTTGCGCTCGGTATCAGCTATCTTGAACAGGACCGCTTTGAAGAAGCAAAGACAATTTTTTCAAATATCTATACCAGCGAATCTGTGCTTGCCGATAAAGCCCTGTGGTACCTGGCGCTGACTTACCTAAAGCAAAAGCGGTACGCTCAATGCAGGATGACATTGTCTGCCATAGCACCGGGAGCGGATGTGTATGATGAAGCGCAGGAATTATTGAAAGACATACAATAAAAAATGTGCAGATAATATTCATCTGCACATTTTTTTATCGAAATATGAATCAGAATCCTCTTCTCTCGCCGGTTGTTCCCCAGAATTGCTCCGGCATCGGCTTCTTCAATAGATAATCGTAATAGAATTTATAAGCTTCCAGGCGGTTGTGCAGTCCCTTTGCGGCATTGTTGCCGCCAATACCGTGGCGCTCGCCCGGGTACAGCATGAACTCAAAATGTTTTTTGAGATCTTCCAGCTTGTTTACCAGCATCATGCTGTTTTGCATGTGCACATTATCGTCCGAAGTGCCGTGCACAATCCTGAGCAAGCCTTTGTATTTATCGGCATACGTCATAACGGAAGTAGCCTTGTAGCCTTCGGGGTTTTCCTGCGGCGTATCCATGAAGCGCTCGGTGTAATGGGTATCGTAAAACTGCCAGTCGGTAACCGATGCGTTGGCCACGCCATGTGTAAATACATCGGAGCCGTAAGTAAGCGCCATGCAGGTAATATACCCGCCAAAGCTGCCGCCGGTAATCCCCAGCCGGCTTTCGTCTACCCATGACTGTGAACGCAGCCATTTTGCGCAGGTAATGTAGTCTTCAATTTCGTTCTTGCCCAGTTGGCGGTGAATGAAGTTGAGCCCCTTTTTTCCGAAATGGCCTGAGCTGCGGTTATCGAACGCAACCTGCACCATGCCTTCCTGCGCCCACCATTGGGTAGTGCCTCCCACGGCCCTCCAACGATCGTACACCGTGCCGGCATTGGGTCCGCCGTAAATGCTCACCAGCACAGGATATTTTTTATTGGGATCGAAATTGATGGGATAGGTGATAGACACGGGCAGGTCGAATTGTCCATCGGCAGATTTTACCCGGACTATTTCGGTGCGCGGGATATTGTAATTGTCGAACTCGCTGGACTTGATATCGGCCAACTCCCGCACCATTTTGCCTTTTGCGTCTATGATCGCCATTTTTGTTGGCGTGCTGATATTGGAATAAGAAGTGATAATATATTTTCCATTGGGCGAAATGCTTACCTGGTCGTGCGAGAAATCGCCGAAGCTAAGCCTGGCAAGGCCCTTGCCGTCCAGTCCGATCCTGTATATATCGAAGCGGCCGGAATTTTCTTTTCTTGCGCGGATGTATACCTGCTTTGCTTTTTCATCAACGCGCAGGATGCTGGTGCCCCAGAAGTTGCCTGTGGTGATCTGGTTCAGTTGCTTGCCGCTCATATCGTGCAGGTACAGGTTTTCCCAGCCATCCTTATCGCTTTTTAAAATAAATCCTTTGCCCGATGTAAGGAACTGTATGCGGTTGCCCTCGTCGAGGTCGATCCAGGTCGGTTGCTTTTCATCGTATATTTCTGTCTTGCTGCCGTTGGCGGCGTTGATCTGGTAGATCTTCAGGTTGTCCTGCCCGCGGTTCATCCACTGCACCCATAATTTGTTATCAGGCGTCCAGATAGGCGTGCCGAAATATTGATCGTCTTTTTCATTGAAATCAGCCCAAATGGTTGTTGGATTGTCAACAGATGTGATGCCTATCCGCACATAAGGATTCTTATCACCGGCCTTGGGATACCGCTGGTTTTCCAGGTAGCCATGTTGCCCATCTACAACATAAATAGGAAAAATAGGAACAGGCGAATCGTCGAAGCGCATGTAAGCGATCTGTTTGCTGTCGGGGCCCCACCAGAATGCGCGGTAGCGGCCGCTCCTTCCCAATATTTCTTCATAATATACCCACGAAGCATAGCCGTTCAGGATGGAATCGTTGCCATCTGTGGTCAGTTGCACTTCTTTTTTTGTTTCCACCTCCATGGCATACAGGTTGTTCTTGCGCGTATATGCTACCCACTTGCCGTCGGGAGATGCCGTTACATTCTTTTCACCATTGCGCAAACCCAGCGATGCAGCAGATGGAGCGGTGGGCTTTGCAGCGGTTGCAGGCTCTTCGTAAGGCACGGCCTTGCCCGTTTTAACGTCAACAGACATCATCTTCATTTTGCCATCTGTTTCGTCTTTGCGGTTTTCAAGGTAGTGATCGTCATCAACCCACCTGTTAATGGTGGGCAAGGGCTTTTGAATATTCAGTGGAGTGCCTTTGAAGATCTGATCGTAAGTAAAATCTTTTTTCTGGGCCGTGGCAACAAACGCTGCCAGCAGGAAAAACAATGAAAAAGAAGGAACCAGGCATTTTCTCATGGTATGAAATTTTTGTGGATGTTCAATTTACGAATGTTCAATTGTAATCATTGACCGAATATAAAAAAGTCATCAAGTCATTGGGTCATTAGGTCATTAGTATTAACAGGTCCATTAATGACGCAATGATTTAATGATCTATCTCACTTCCTGCATGTCAACCAGCCGCTTATAAAATCCTTCCCGCTCCATTAATTCCGCGTGGGTGCCTTGCTCCGCCACTTCGCCCTGTTTAAGTACGATAATAGTGTCTGCATGGCGCACGGTGCTAAGCCGGTGGGCGATAACGATGCTGGTGCGGTTCCGCATCAGCTTGTCCAGAGCGTCCTGCACCAGTTTTTCAGACTCCGTATCCAGCGCGGACGTTGCTTCGTCCAAAATCAATATGGGAGGATTTTTATATATGGCCCGGGCAATGGCCAGCCTTTGCTTCTGGCCTCCGCTTAGCCTTGAACCGCGGTCGCCCAGGGGCGTGTCGAATTTGTTTTCAAGCCCTTCTATGAATTCCATAGCGTTGGCCGTTTCAGCGGCTTGTATCAGCCTTGCCTGGTCTACCGGCTGGCCCATGGTAATATTGGCTGTAACCGTATCGTTAAAAATGATCGCTTCCTGCGTAACGATGCCGATCAGTTTTCGAAGCTCGTCCAGCTGTATGCTGCGTATATCCTGCCCGTCGATGGTGATGCTGCCATCCTGCACATCGTAAAACCGCGGCACCAGGTCGCCAATAGTGGATTTGCCGGAGCCGCTATGGCCTACCAGCGCGACCATTTTACCCTTGGGAATGGTGAGCGCTATGTTTTTCAGCACGGGCTCCTGGTTATAGCTGAAAGTAACATTGTTGAAGCGGATGTCTTCGTCGAAGTGCTGTAAGGGGACGGCGTTCGGAGCATTTTTTATTTCGACCGGCGCGTCCACAAGGTCATACACGCGTTCTACCGATACCAATCCTTTTTGCAATGCGGTTACCGCGGTGGAAATATTTTTCGCGGGCTGCAATATCTGCGAGTACAAAGCGAGGTAAGTAATGAAAACAGATCCTTCCATATTGCCATCTATCACCAGCTTGCCGCCGTATAATATTACCGTCATGATAATGGTAACGCCCAGCAATTCCGACAGCGGCGAAGCCAGCTCCTTCTGGTTGAACATGGCCTTGCTGCTTTTAGAGAACACCTTGTTCAAGCTTGCAAAATGCGCCTGGAAAAACTTACGTGCCCCGAATGCCTGGATGATCTTGATACCCGACAAGGTCTGGTCAACCGACTGCAAGATCTTACCCAGCAGCTCCTGGTTAAAATACCCTTTGCGCTTTAAGCTGCGCGAAATAATGGATATGATGAAACCCGATACAGGAAAAAATATGATGGTAAAAAGCGTGAGCTCCTTCGACCAGTAAAACAACATGATGAAGTAAGCCACGATCACGAACGGATCGCGCAGGAAAACCTGGAAGGCATTGATGACGGAGTGTTCTATTTCCTGCACATCGTGCGTGATAACAGTGAGCAGGTCGCCTTTTTTCTTTCTATTGTAAAAAGAAAGGGATTGGTCCACAAAGCGGTCGTATAATTTTAGCCTGATCCGCTCCAGCATTACCATGCGCAGCCGTACCAGCACGCGCACTGCCATGTAGCGGAAAAAATTGGAAAGAATAGTGGCCAATACAATCACGCCGCATACATACACCAGGGCATACCATTTCCCTTTTTCGGTAGAGAAATAATGAAAATAATAAGAGAATAGGCCTTTGAAATAATCGAGGCTGAAACGAAAGCTGCCCGGATGGTCCACCGCCGCGGCGGGATTGCTGTTGAACAGGGTGTCCAGCAATGGAATGAGCATGGCAAAGTTCACCAGCCCGAACACGATGCCGAAAATGGTATAAATGATGTATTCAGGAAAATAATGGTGTAACGGTCTGGCAAAGGAGAGAAGCCTTTTTACTAAGCGCATCTATTGCGGGTTCATGTAAGGCGGCAAGTTACGGTAAATAGCTGATTTTCTTGTTAAGCGTTGAGCACCGATGCAACACCGGTTTGTTCCGTATCGGAAAGCATCTTTCATCGTGGTCAATTGCCTATTTTTATATAGTGAAAGTTGTTGAATTTATCGATCCGCAACATTATGCAAAGGGATATGTCTTGAAGAACCCTGACCCCTTGCTTAACCGCTACGTGGATTTCATCCACCTGCAACAACTGAACTGTCTTTATCCTGGCGCATTTATCGATGAAACCTGCTTTGCCAGTTTTGGATTTAACTTATTGTTTCCCGTTAGAGGCCATTGTACTGTATTAATAAATAATAAGCGTTACGCGATACGGTCAGCAGCCTTTGTACCCCGCCACAGCGTTATTAAAACCCTGCAAGGCAGCAACGATGTTATGCTTGGGTTTAAATGCAAGCTGAACCTGTTTCGGGAACGCACCATGGTTGAACTGATGCGTAACCAGGCTCCGGTTGATTTGCGCGATCTGCTGCCGGTCGAGCTTGTGACAAGACTGGAAAAAATCGATCCGGTAGAAGAAAAAATCAAGGCGGTAGAAACAGTGCTGCTGGATGTAATGGACGGATCGAAAGCGCAACGTACATCCTCGCATGTGGATGAAGCGTTGCAGATGGTGGCGTCTTATTTTAACCGGGGACTTACTATACGTCAGCTAAGCAAGGAACTTTTCGTATCGCAAAAAAGCCTGACCCGTTATTTCTTGCAGCATACGGGCATAACGCCGAAAGAAGTTTTTACAACCATGCGGTTCAGAAAAGCGCTTCGTTTGTACCTGGCCGACCCGGAATGTTTTGATCTTAGCCATTTCGGTTATTTCGACCATAGCCATTTTTATAAAGAAGTAAAAGCATATACCGGGTGGTATCCCCGTCAACTGTTCAATATGGCTGTGCAGCAGCATTGCCCCGATGCCGTTGCAATTGGCGCCAGGACCATTTAAACTGTCCCATTTTTACATACTTAGATCTAAGAGTAAACGCTAGTTTACATTGGAAAAAACAACGGCTATGAAACAATACGTGCTTGTATTGCTTACAATAGTGTTGAACCTGAATTGCGTGGCGCAAAGGACCGGGAAAAACGCTTCATTTTATAAGGAAGGGTTTATTGACGTAGGGCAGGGCGTTTCTTTGTTCTACCAGCAGGTAGGAAAAGGCAAGCAGAAAATCATTGCTCCCCTGGGCTTCTGGATTTATGATGACTTCAGGCACCTGGCCGATAGCGGGGACAGGACCTTTATTTTTTTTGATATGCGTAACCGGGGCAGATCGAGCAGTGTTGCAGACTCTAATTTACTGGACATACGGGCCGAAATAGAAGATATTGAAAAGATCAGAAGGCACTTCCGGTTTGAAAAGGTGAGTTTGATCGGGTGTTCTTACTTAGGTTTTTTAGTTATGCTCTATACTCAAAAATACCCGCAATATGTCGATAAGGTTATCCAAATAGGCCCTGTACCGGCGAGGTGGGATGAACCTTACCCGGATTCATTGCGTTACACCGTGGCGCTACCTTCCGATAAATATGTACAGGTGCTGCTTGACTCCCTTAAGCAGAGCGGTTATGCCAGCAAACACCCACAGGAGTTTACACGGTTGGTATACGAAACCCGTAACAAACCCGGGTTATTGGGTGACCCTACAAAAATTACCAGTCTGGGGCATCAATGGGTAAAGCATATCGACTACCCGAACGAATGGATCGAGAATTTTTCCAGGCATTTAAAATATCATTTCCGGAGCATTCAGCAACTCAATGCACGCTTCGATGATTTTAAAGATGTTCGTCAACCCGTATTGGTAATTCATGGTACCAGGGACCGAAATGCTGCCTTTGGCGGTGGCAAGCAATGGGCAGCTACATTACCTAATGCGCAACTGTTGCGGGTGGAAGGAGCTGCGCATGTGCCATGGATTGAACAACCCGCCCTGGTGTTTACTGCCATAAACCGATTTTTGTCAAAATAGTGCCACGCTTATCGGACTGAACAAGTTTCTTCTACCGCGTTTGAAGTTCCTCATAATGCCTAAGGACAGCAATATTGTACCTTTGCCGCATGAATTTTCCATCTTGCTCACTGGTGGTTTCAACATATAACCGTCCCGACGCCCTCGAGCTTTGCCTGGAAAGCATTTTCAAACAAACCCAATTGCCCGGCGAAATAGTGATAGCCGACGATGGCTCCGGCGAGCCGACCCGTCAATTGGTATCGGCCATGCAAAAGCGTTCACCCGTGCCGATGGTGCACGTATGGCAGCCCGATGATGGCTACCAGTTGGCCCGCATTCGCAACCGGGCGTTTGCGGCCGCACGGGGCGAATATTTGATGCAGATAGACGGCGACCTGGTACTGGACAAACATTTTGTGCGCGACCACCTGCAAATGAGCAGGCCGGGCTGTTTTGTCAGCGGTACCAGGACCATGATGAACGAAGCGCTGACCGGTAAATTATTGACAAGGGAGATAAGCCCCGACGACATCCCGCAACATTCGCAGGACCTGGTTAAAAAACACAATGCGGTGCGGTCGGGGCCACTGCGGGTATTGTTGTATTTTTTTGAACGCAACAGCAGGAACTACCGGTACGTGCTGGGCTGCAACATGGCATTCTGGAAAAACGACCTGCTGAAGGTGAACGGGTACAACGAATCGTTTAAAGGATGGGGTAAGGAAGACAATGAGCTGGCCGTTCGCCTGCAAAATGCCGGAATTAAGCTCAGGTTCATTAAGTTTGGCGCAGTGGTATATCATTTGCACCATAAGGTGGCCGATCTATCGGCAGTGCCGGCCAATGAAGAAAAGCTGCTGCAGACAATTCAACAGCAGGTAACGTTTGTGCCGGCAGGCATGAGCAATTATATAACCCGCTCGGCGGTTAAAGAACAATCATGAACGAGTCCAAGCGTCAAAAACAAATAGGAGGCCTTCTGAACGAAGAGCTCAACGACATATTCCGGCGGCTAGGCCTGAACATGATCAATGGCGGAATGGTTTCCATCACCAGCGTAAAGATCACGCCCGACCTGCTGGAGGCGAGGATCTACCTAAGCCTGTTCCAGGTAAAGGATGCCAAAGAGGCAATGAAGAAAATTGAAGAGAAGAGCTGGGACATTAAGCGCGAGCTGACCAACCGGGTAAAGCAGCAATTGCGGCGCATGCCCGAGCTGAAATTTTTCCAGGACGATACGCTGGAACATGTGTTTAAAATGGAAGAGCTTTTCAAACAGATCAATAAGCAAGAAGGTAAGGAAGAGAAGGAGTGATTATTAATTATTAATTACTTTGGAAACGTGCTTAATCATAATAGATCGTTCAATAATCAATAATCAATAATTAATAATCATTAATAAATAACAAACGTCTTGAACCTGCTCTTCGCCTGGCGATACTTCCGCGCTCCCAAATCAACCAATGCCATCAACATCATTGCATGGGTGAGCATGACGGCCATTGTGGTGGGCTCGGGCGCATTGATCGTGGTACTGAGCGTATTCAACGGGTTCGAGGACCTGGTAAAATCACTGTACTCCACTTTTTATACCGACCTGAAAGTGCTGCCGGCCAGCGGCAAAACGCTGACCCTGACCGAAGACCAGCTCAAAAAGATACGGTCGGTAGGTGATATCAAGGCTTTTTCGCTGGTGGCCGAAGACAAGGCCCTGTTGCAGAACGGTGAGATGCAATCGCTGGTGATCATGAAAGGCGTGGACGAAGAATACACGAAAGTGGCAGCGGTAGAGCAATACATCTTATCGGGCAAATTTAACCTCGGCACCCTCGATGAACCGGCCATGGTGATGGGGGCCGTGGTGGAAAACGTGCTGGGCGTCCGCAGCGACCGCGACATTTTACCCGTTACGGCCTATGTATTCCGGCGGGGATCCAATGTAAACCTCGCCGATCCCTTGCAATCCCTTAGCTCGGCCAACGTGATTGCGGCCGGTTCCTTCCTCATACAGCAGGACTTCGATAACAAATATGTACTCACCAACCTTCCCTTTATAAAGGCCATGCTGCGCTGGCAGCCTGACGAATACAGCGGGGTGGAAATAGCGCTTACCGACCCCGGCTCGGCCGCGAGCGTGCAGGCCGAGCTTGCCCGGTTACTGGGCAACAACTACAAAGTGCTTACCCGCTTCGAGCAAAACAAGAGCTTGTATACCGTTATGATGATGGAAAAATGGGTCATTTACGGAATACTGGTACTGATACTGGTGGTAGCGGCCTTCAATATGATCGGGGCGCTGACTATGCTGGTGATGGAAAAACAGAAGGACATCCAGGTACTGAAGGCAATGGGGGCCGACGATAAGCGGGTGCAGCGGATATTCCTTTCTTCGGGCTTATTGATAGCATTGATGGGAGCGGGGCTGGGGTTTGTACTCGCGCTGCTGCTGTGCTGGGCGCAGGTTCAATTTCACCTGATACCTCTCCAGGGCAGCTCATTCGTGGTGAACTATTATCCCGTAAGCGTGCAATGGACCGATCTTGTATTGGTAATGGTTACCGTATTGCTGGTTGCGCTGGTGGCTTCGTGGTTGCCGGCGCGCAAAGCGGCCATGCAAAGGATTGAGTTGAAGAGTTGATTATTGATTATTAATTATTGATTATTAATTATTAAACGGTCATATACATTTTGGCATCAGTAATCAATAATTAATAAGTAATCAATAATCAATAATTAATAATTAATAATTAATAATCCCCCAAAGTTTCCGGCAACTGCGCCAGCGCCTTTTGCAATTGCTCATCATTCGGCGCTACTCCATGCCAGTTATGGTCGTTTTCCATAAAGTCAACACCCTTGCTCATTACCGTGCGCATGATAATGGCAATGGGCTTGCCCTTGCCGGTTAGGGTCTTCGCCTTTTCCAGCGTGTTTATTACCTCTTCCAGATTATTGCCGTCCATCGCGAGAGTGGTCCAGCCAAACACATCGAACTTGGCCTTGAGGTCGCCCATGGCGATTACTTTTTCCGTTGGCCCATCTATCTGTTGGCCGTTAAGGTCAACCGTAGCGATGAGGTTGTCTACCGCGTGGTGGGCTGCAAACATAACGGCCTCCCATATCTGCCCTTCCTGCAATTCGCCGTCGCCATGTAATGAAAATACCAGGTGCTTGTCCTTATTCAATTTTTTAGCAAGGGCTGCTCCAATGGCAACGCTCATGCCTTGTCCAAGCGAGCCCGAGGCTACGCGTATGCCTGGCAGGTGTTCATGTGTGGCGGGGTGTCCTTGCAGCCGGGAATTGATTTTACGGAAGCTGCCGAGCTCTTTCACATCAAAATAACCTGAACGGGCAAGCGTAGCATAAAATACGGGTGATAT
Source organism: Chitinophagaceae bacterium (assembly GCA_035628135.1). Lineage (GTDB taxonomy): Bacteria > Bacteroidota > Bacteroidia > Chitinophagales > Chitinophagaceae > DASPKM01. The sequence continues at coordinate 1,290,340 of DASPKM010000010.1, forward strand.
ATGGCCGTTAGAAAGGAAGAAAAGGTCTTCGTTTACACCATCCATGCTAAAGGCAGGATTGTGCCCCATGATCTTAAAGTACAGGGCCGTAAAAAATTCGGTGCAACCGAGCGAGCCGCCCGGATGACCGCTGTTGGCGCCATGTACCATGCGCAGTATGTCCCTGCGTATTTGTGAAGCGGTCTGTTTCAAATCCTGCAATTCCTGCATGGGGCTTGTTTTTTAAAATCAGGTCGCAAAACTAATTGAATTTATCTAGCGGGGGAAGGTACGTTTTGAACTTTTTTTGCGTTTAACTAACTACCGGCACTATGTGAACGTATATGGCAAAAAGTAACGAACGGGAAACAAATAAAAAACTTGGCTTTTACCAAACAAAGAGTAACTTGCGGCTCGCCTGCAAAAGAACCGATGGCCCGAGCAATCCGTTATTTTTTAGCATTCATGAACTAATTATTTTACCAAACTGAGGCCGATGTTTGATGTTATACTTTCATTAAGTGTTTCTTTTGCTATTACTTTCCTGGCTATCCCCGTTATTATTTCGGTTGCTGAAATGAAAAAGCTTTTTGATGTGCCGGACGAGCGGAAGATACATCAAACTCCTATACCTTCTTTGGGTGGTGTTGGTATTTTCGCGGGCTTTGTGCTGGCCAGCCTGCTCACCATCGGATTCAGCGCTGCATCGGAATTTCAATTTTACATGGCCGCGGCCCTCGTAATATTCTTTCTCGGTTTAAAAGACGATATACTCGTTATATCCCCCATTAAAAAATTCATTGGCCAGGTATTGGCCGCTTTCCTCATAGTTTATAAAGGAGGCATCCAGATACAAAGCATGCACGGCTTCCTGGGCGTGCACGAGCTTCCTGAAATGTATAGCCTGGTGCTTACTTATTTCACGGTCATCGTAATCATCAACTCATTTAATTTGATCGATGGCGTAGACGGACTTGCAGGCAGCCTCGGCCTGATGTCTACCCTGATATTCGGATTTTATTTTCTCAACATCGGGCAGTTGCCGTATGCAATCCTCGCATTTGCGCTGGCAGGCAGCCTCTCCGCATTCCTCATATTTAATTTTCAACCGGCCCGCATCTTTATGGGCGATACCGGTTCGCTGCTCATAGGGCTTATCAACGCCATACTGGTAGTCAAGTTCATCAATATGGCCAGCTCGCCTACGGTGGCATTCCCCATCCTGCAATCACCGGCCATAGGATTTACCATCCTTATGATACCGCTGCTGGATACGCTAAGGGTTTTCGGCATACGCATCATTCACCGCCGCTCGCCCTTCAGCCCCGACCGAAACCACATCCATCACCTTATGCTGGACAAGGGACTTTCGCACCGCACCATTACGCTTACGCTGGTAGGCATAAACCTGTTGTTCATTATTCTTACCTATGCGTTCCGGCAGATCGGCTGCACCTGGCTGATACTATCCGTGGTGGCAATATTCTTTTCCATGATCGGCATACTGTACTTCAGCCGGCCCAAACCCCGCCTGTTTGTTGCCAAGACCCTGCAGGCCGACTCGGTGGAGATCAATACCAAGATCGTTCCCCTTACCAAAGACACCATCCTGGAACAGAAGAATTAGCCGTTTAGTAATGGCCCAATTGGCTAATTCCTTAGGTTTGCACAGTTTTTAATTGCTTTGTTATGACAGATGAATTAGCATTTATACTGGAAGACGCCAGCGATTCCATGAAAAAAGCCATTGCCCACCTCGAAGCAGAACTGGTGAAGATCCGCGCGGGACGCGCCAACCCCCAAATGCTCGACGGTATTTCAGTTGACTACTACGGCTCGCCCACGCCCATTAACCAGGTAGCCAATATTTCTGTGGCCGATGCGCGCACCCTTACCATTCAACCATGGGAAAAAAATATGCTGCAACCCATCGAGCGGTCCATCATTGCCGCTAACATCGGCATTACCCCGCAAAACGACGGCAGCCTGATACGCCTGTTCCTTCCACCACTTACCGAAGAAAGAAGAAAGGAATTTGTGAAGAGGGCCCATCATGAAGGCGAACATTCCAGGGTATCCGTAAGAAGCATCCGCAGGGACGCCATCGAGCATATTAAGAAACTTCAGAAAGAAGGATTGAGCGAAGACGTGGCAAAGGACGCTGAAAAGGACGTGCAAGCCCTCACGGACAAATACATCACCTTCATCGATAAACATTTAACAGCGAAAGAAAAAGAGATTATGGCGGTGTGATGTAAGGACCATTATCGCTTCCTTGCTACATACACTCCCGCAAGTATTACTCCTAAACACACTATCTGCAAAACGGTAAGGGTTTCGCCTGCCAGCAATCCCCAGAAAATGGCTACAAAGGGAATGGCATAGGTAACCAGCGAAGAAAAAATGGGGCCGGCTTTTTTCAACAACATATAAAACAACACGGTGGCGATGGCGGTACTGCCTACTCCCAGCAAGGCGCTGGCGCCGGTCGCCATCAATATATCTTTATTGCCTAATGGCAAATCGAAGTACCCGGTGAACCATAATACGATCAGCGAAGGGATCATCAGCGAAACAAAAGCAAAGGTGGCGATGTGGAACGACGGCACCTCGTGCAGGTAACGGTTCACCATGTTTACATTCAGGCCATAAAAAACAGTGGCCAGCAATGCCAGCGACGAATACCCGATATAGCTGAAATCGATTGTGCCTTTGGTAAGGAACAATAAGCAGAGACCTATAAAACCGATCACAATGCCCACTACCTGCATCACCATCACCTTGCTTTTAAAAAACAATACGCCGATGGTCACCACGGAAATGGGTGTAAGCGCATTGAGGATGCCAGCCAGCGAACTGTCGATGCGCGTTTCGGCCAGGCAAAACAGAAAGGCGGGAAAAAAGCTTCCGAGCACACCTGACAGCACCGCATAGCTGATCTTATTGCGCGGTATCTGCCGCATTTGCCTGATGGCCCAGGGAAGCATCACAATGCCTGCTGCCACCATTCTTACAGCGGCTACCTGGTAAGCGCTGAGTTGTTCCATGCCCTCCTTCATTAAAATGAAAGAGCTTCCCCAGATAAAGGATAACAAAACGAAGATGATCCAGTTCAATAGCTTGTCCGAAGCTTGCATAAAGGCGCAAAGGTGTGCAATTACGATGGGATATCGTAATTTGAAAATGAAATTACAGTTTATGTCATCTATCAAACTGGCCGCAATTTCCACGAGGGCGCCGGAAGCATTCGATAAAAAAGAGACCAAGGAGAAAACGCTGAAGATATTGGAAGAGCTGGATGAATTACAAAACCTGTTGTACGCATCCTCCACCAATGCCCTGCTGGTGATATTGCAGGGCATGGATGCCAGCGGCAAGGATGGCGTTATCCGAAATGTGTTTGGCTCCATGAACCCGCAGGGTGTGTACGTGCGGTCCTTCAAAGTGCCCACAGAATTGGAGTTGTCACACGACTTCCTGTGGCGGGTACACGCGGTTGTGCCGCCCCGTGGCATGATCGGCATATTCAATCGCTCGCATTACGAAGACATACTCGTTACCCGCGTGCACAAATGGTGCGATGATGAAACGGCCCGCAAACGCATGAAGGCCATTAACCATTTTGAAAGCTTGCTGAAAGTGCACAACAACACTACCATCCTGAAATTTTACCTGCACATATCTGCCGAAGAGCAAAAGGAACGCTTGCAGGAACGCATGACCGATCCACGCAAACAATGGAAATACAATAAGCGCGATTTTACCGAGGCCGACCTGCGCGAAGAATACCGCCGCATGTACGAGAACTGCTTTGAGCACTGCAATACGGTGCCCTGGACCGTGATACCGTCTGACCAGAACTGGTACAAGGAATACCTGATAGCCACCGCGGTGCGCGATGCATTGGTGAGCATGAATATGAGCTATCCTTCGATAAAAGAATGAACAAACGGGCACATAACAAAGATTGCCATACCTTAATAACCTAAACCAACGCTTATGGGCTTCATCAAGGAATTCAGGGAATTTGCCATCAAGGGCAATGTAATTGACCTGGCCGTGGGTGTTATCATCGGCGCCGCTTTTGCAAGGATCATCGATTCGGTTATCAAGGACCTGGTAATGCCACTGATAGCCGCAGCCACCAATTCGCCAGACTACACCAATGCCTATATCGATCTGAAGGACGTAATACCGGATGGAACGCCCCTCGACAAGGCCCGGGAACTGGGGCCGGTATTTGCATATGGCAACTTTTTAACGGTGCTGATCAACTTCGTGTTATTGGCATTTGTTGTTTTCCTGATGGTAAAAGGCATCAACAGGCTTAAGCGCAAGGAGCCGCCACCGGCCACCACCGCCCAGGAATTATCCTCTACCGATAAGCTATTGGTCGAGATAAGGGATGCGTTGAAGAATAGATAACGCCTGGCCCGCGGCTCCCAAAAAATTATGTGGCCCTGCAAGGGAATCTCGGCATTTTCCTGTACGTTTGTTTGGCATTTTGGGGTATCTTCAAAATGCCTGACTTTTTTAACCAAACACCAACAGCTTTATGAGAAAATTATTTCTACTCTTTTCCGGAGTGCTTTTGGCTGGCATAACCTTAGGCCAGGACACGGAGAAGAAAACTACAAAGGGTAAGTGGGAAAGGGGCATCAACTTTGGAGTGCACGTGGGGCAGGGCGGAAGCAGGAACTGGGCGGCAGGAGCAGAGAAATTCTCTTTATGGACCGCAGCTAAGCTTAATATCTACGCTAACAAAATACCTACCAAAGGATTTTACTGGGACAATGATCTTCAACTGAACTACGGTATTGTGAACACGCATTCAGGCGGCGTTCGCAAAGTGGATGACAAGATCGATTTCAGCACCAAGCCGGGTTGGTCCTTTGCCAAAACAATCGGCGTTGCCTTGCTGGTAAATTTCCGCTCTCAGTTTTATGATGGCTACAATTACAATTACCTGAACCAGGGATTGAAAAGGAAAATATCGAGCTTCATGGCCCCCGGTTACCTGACCTTGTCCCCGGGTTTGGATTGGAAAATCTGCCCGGGCTTCAGCATGGTATTGTCGCCCATCGCTAACAAATTCACCTTCGTTACCAATGAAGCCTATAGCTACAGCTTCGCGGGCGGCATCATACCGGACGATAATCAAACAGATGGCTCCGGCGAATTTGAAAAGCCATTGGCAATTAACTATGGCGTTGACCCCACGAGGGAAGTGCGTCATGAGCTCGGTGCATCCGCTACCTTGTACTTCAATAAAGAAGTGGTGAAGAATGTTGCCTGGAAATCAAAGCTCGACCTGTTCTCCAGCTATTCCGGCCGCAGGGAATTTTTCGGTCCTAATTTCGCTTCAACACGTGATATCGATGAATTCCATCCGGAAAGGGTTGACATATATTTCACCAACAGCATCGTGATGAAGGTGAACAAGTGGCTGAATGTAAGCTACGACTTCGACATTATTTACGACGACGATGTTCGCCAATTCGGTCCCAACGGCAATGTGGCTGCCATGCAGTTCCGTTCAATGCTGGGTGTTGGTGTGGGTATTGTTGCCAGTTTCTAACTGATAATATTCGTTACATTTGTGCAGTCCCAACCTTTAGGTTGGGACTTTGCTTTTGAAAACCGTAACTCATGGCATCAGGCGATACATATAAAATAAAACTTCCGCAATTCGAAGGGCCGTTTGACCTGTTGTTGTTCTTTATCGAGCGCGACGAGCTGGACATCTATAATATTCCCATCACCAGGATCATCAATGATTTCCTGGACTACATACACAGCCAGGAAAGTGTGAGCATCGAGCTGTCGAGCGAGTTCATCTTGTTTGTGTCCACCCTCATGCGCATCAAGGCAAAAATGTTATTGCCGCGTAAGGAATTGGACGAACAGGGCAATGAGATCGATCCGCGGCAGGAGTTGATCGACAAGATACTGGAATACAGAAAATTCAAGGAGGCCTCTGCCCAAATGGCAGACATGGAGGCGCTGCGCATGCTGATGGTGAAGCGGGGCAATTTGCAGAAAGAATTGATGTCTATCGGCGAAGAAGCCAGCGAGGGCACCGAGATACAAACGGTAACGCTGTTCAAGCTGATGAAGACCTTTGAGCGGGTGATACAGCGCATGCACGAGCGCGATAACAAGCCCCAGCACGTGGTATTCCGGTACAACTATACCATGGAGGAGAGCCGGGACTATATGCTGAACCGCACCCGCGAAGAGCGTACCCTGGCCTTTGAGTCGATATTTGAAGTGTGCGAGAACCGCATACACGCCATCTTCCTGTTTTTGTCGCTGCTGGAGCTGGTGCAGCAGAAGTATATGAACATTTTAGTGGGTGAAGGGAAAAACAATTTTATTATCGAATGGAACGAGGACAGGAAGGAAGAAGACGGCGTTATGTCAGGAGAATAATACGGCATCAAACTTGGTGTTTAAACATCAAATATTGAAGCATGAAAAGTATATTCCATCCGGCAGCAGAAAGAGGCCATGTTAATTTCGGTTGGCTCGACAGTCATCATTCCTTCAGTTTCGGCCACTGGTACAATCCTGAAAAAATACATTTCGGCGCATTGCGCGTGTTGAACGACGACATCGTACAGGGAGCACAAGGCTTTGGCGCCCACCCGCACGATAATATGGAGATCGTATCCATTCCCCTTTCAGGCGCGCTGGCGCATAAAGACAGCACCGGCACCGATGGCATTATCAAAACCGGCGATGTACAGATCATGAGCGCGGGCAGCGGCATCCGGCATTCCGAGTACAATGCTTCCAAAACCGATCCCGTAAACTTTTTACAGATCTGGGTGTTCCCAAAAGAAGAAAACATCCAACCCCGCTACGAACAAAAGACCTTCGACGCGCAGGACAGCCATAATAAATGGCAGGTGGTGGTAAGTCCCCTAAAAGACGAGGGCGGTGTATGGATCAACCAGGACGCGCGCTTTTCGATGACGGAGCTGCAGACCGGTACAACGTTAACGTATACCCCTGCATTCAATGGCAACGGGGTGTATTTTTTTGTCATAGAAGGCGAGGCAGAGGCCGGCGGACACAGGCTTGGCAAGCGTGATGCGGTCGGCATATGGGATGCCACTTCGATAGACCTAACTTCAACAGGCAAGGCAAGGGTACTGGCCATTGAAGTGCCCATGCCCAGCAACGGACAATCATGAAAATAGCGATATTACTGGGGAGCATTCGTGTAGGCAGGCAAACGCACAAGATTGCTTATTATGTTCAGCAGAAACTGCAGGAGCGTGGTATCGATACCGTTATGATCGACCTTGCAAGCCAGCCGCTTCCTTTCATGGAAGAACGCTCCCACCACCAACGCCCGCAAACCGGCCAAATAGCCAGTATGGGCACTCAGCTCAAAACGGCGGACGCCATTTTGCTGGTAAGCCCTGAATACCATGGCAGCTTTACCGGTGTATTGAAGAATGCGCTCGACTATTATTGGTCGGAGTTTGCGCGCAAGCCAATGGGCGTTATTGCCACGGGCAGCGGTAGAATGGGCGGCATCAATGCATCTACCCAATTGCAGCACGTGATATTGAGCCTGGGCGCTTACGCGCTTCCCTTTAAACTATTGATACCGGAAATACAGCACGCCTTCGATGAGAACATGCAGCCGCTGCGCGAGGACGTAGTAAAAAATACCACGCGCTTTTTAGATGAATTCCTGTGGTTTGCCAATGCCATTGTACAATACCGGATGGCGAACCAGCAATCTTAACCGATGTGCACTTTTTCCAACATGAGCTGACGTGCGGTAGCTGCTATGGCAGCCGCATCAAAGCCGCACTCGCGGTGAAGGTCCTTGGGTGTTCCATGCTCCACGATGCGGTCGGGAATGCCCAATATTTTTACCTGGGCAGTATAATGATGTTCGGCCATGAACTCCAGTATGGCGCTGCCGAACCCTCCCTGCACCGTTCCATCCTCTATCGTGATGATCTTATTGTATTTGGAAAATACCTCGTGCAGCAACTGTTCATCCAGCGGTTTTACAAAACGAAGGTCATAATGCGCGGGGTCGATGCCTTCGGTGCGCAACTCACGGATAGCAGCAGTCGCAAAATTCCCGGGATGCCCGAATGAAAGGATCGCGATGTCCCTTCCGTCTTTCAACTTGCGGCCTTTGCCGATCGGTATTTCAACAAGCGGCGTTCTCCATTCCGACATAACACCTTCGCCGCGAGGATAGCGTATGACGAAAGGATGCGTAGTGGAATCCAGTTGGGCCGTATACATGAGGTTGCGCAACTCGGCCTCGTTCATCGGTGCGCTTACGATCATGTTCGGGATACAGCGCATGTAAGGAATATCGTACGCGCCGTGGTGCGTAGGGCCATCTTCTCCCACCAATCCTGCCCTGTCCAGGCAAAAGATCACAGGTAGATCCTGTATGGCCACATCATGCACTACCTGGTCGTAAGCACGTTGCATGAAAGAAGAATAAATATTGCAAAACACCTTCATGCCCTGCGTGGCCATGCCTGCGCTCAGTGTAACTGCGTGCTGCTCGCAAATACCCACGTCGAAAGCGCGGTGCGGCATTTTCTCCATCATGAATTTCAACGAAGAACCACTGGGCATGGCTGGCGTAATGCCGAATATCTTGGCATTCTTTTCTGCCAGCTCGATGATGGTATGGCCGAAAACGTCCTGGTACCTCGGCGGCTGCGGCGTTTCGAATTTCTTTTTATAGATCTCCCCTGTTATTTTATCAAACAGGCCGGGCGCATGCCATTTGGTTTGGTCCTGCTCTGCCAGGGCATAACCCTTTCCTTTTACGGTAATGATGTGCAACAGCTTGGGGCCGGGAATTTCCCGCAGGTCTTTCAACGTGTCTACCAGCTTGGTAATATTATGCCCGTCGATAGGGCCGAAATACCTAAGCTTCAGCGCCTCGAACAGGTTGCTGCTTTTGTTGATGAAGCCTTTGATGCTGTGTTCGAGCTTGCTGGCCATTTCGCGGGTAAAGTTCTTACCCACGGGCAGCTTGCCTAAAGCCTTCCAGATATCGTCCTTGAACTTGTTATAGGTTGGGGAAATGGTAATATCGGTCAGGTATTCCTTCAGCGCGCCCACGTTGGGATCGATGCTCATGCAGTTATCGTTCAATATGATGAGCATGTCGGTATCGGCCACCCCGGCGTGGTTCATACCTTCAAATGCCAATCCCGCGGTTAGGGCGCCATCGCCGATGATGGCCACGCATTTGCGGTCGGTTTCACCTTTATACCTTGCCGCCATGGCCATGCCCAGCGCCGCTGAAATGGATGTGGAAGAATGCCCTACGCCAAAAGTATCGTATTCGCTTTCCGCTCTTTTAGGAAACCCGCTTAGCCCCTGGTATTTACGGTTGGATGGGAAGTTGTCCCTGCGCCCGGTAAGTATCTTATGCCCGTACGCCTGGTGGCCTACGTCCCAAACCAATTGATCGTAAGGGGTATTGAATACATAGTGCAGGGCCACGGTAAGCTCTACCACGCCCAGGCTGGCGCCAAAATGGCCTCCATGCACGCTCACTACATCAATGATATATTGTCGCAGTTCCTGGCAAAGCTGGTGTAACTGTTCGCGGCTGAGGCGTTTAAGGTCGTCGGGGGACTCGATTTGTTTTAATAAAGAGCCGGGTGCTATCTCCATGGCGAAGGATTCAGGGCAAAATTAATAATGATTCTCATTAAAGGGCAGGTATTTAAACGAAGGAAGGGGCATGTCGGTTCATTTTTGTGAAAATTTATCTAAAATCGCTTACTTTCAAGACATTTCAGCAAAAGGCAGACCACTAACCATACCCTGAAACCATTTATATATTTAGGGCTGGCGGCTAAACTACGGATGCCTTAGCTTTGAATTTTGACGACATGCTGAGCAAATCATACAAATACTACTGGTGGTGCCAGATTGCGGGCTGGGGGTTCGTGGGATTATCACTCCTATTCTTTGCCTTCACTTTCGGGCACGAAGTAACAGACATATTCCTGGCCAGGACCGGGTTGATCATACTGGCGGGTATTATCACCACACACTCGCTAAGGTGGGTCATCCACCGGTTCAACTGGTTATTGTTGCCTATAGAAAAAGTGCTTCCGAAGCTGGTGGTGGCCGTAATCATCTCCAGCATTGTATGCAGCTTGCTGGTAATGGTGGCCGTTGACCTGTTTCAACTACGCACTGCCAAGAGCCTGCAGCTGGAGTTTGCAAAGCGGCTGGTAATATCCACCCTCGATAACGGGCTTTTCCTTATTCCCTGGGTGTTGATCTATTATACCTATCATTATGTTGAAAAGAGCCGTCGCCAGCAGGTAAGCACGCTTAAGCTTGAATCATTGGTAAAGGAGCTCGAGCTTAAGACCATCAAATCGCATATCAATCCTCATTTTATATTCAACGCGCTTAACAGCATTCGCGCCCTCATCGATGAGAATCCCGAGCGGGCCCGCAATGCCATTACGGAGCTGAGCAATATCCTGCGCAGCAGTATGCAGGCAGAGAAAATGGAGACCGTGAGTTTTGAAAAAGAGCTCAACATCGTAAAAGATTACCTGGCGCTGGAGCATATCCGCTTCGAAGACCGCCTGAAGGTGGAATACGAAATAGATGAAGATACCCTGGACCAGCCCGTGCCACCCATGATGCTGCAAACACTGGTAGAAAATGCCATCAAGCATGGGGTGAGCAAGCAAATGACGGGCGGCCTGATAAAGATCAGCTCTGACTTTAAAGGCGCTCATCATGAGCTGGTTATATTGAACACAGGCCGCCTCAACGGCCACTTAAGCGGCGATGGGTTCGGACTCGTAAGCACCCGCAACCGCCTCCAACTATTATTTGGTGAAAAAGCTAACTTTGAGATCAAGGAGATCGGGCACAACATGGTTGAAGCAAAGGTGCTCATACCCGTTGACCTTAAATAAGAAACGCACATGAGAGCTATCATTATCGATGATGAAAGACTTGCACGCAGTGAATTGAAGAAGTTACTGGCCGACTACCCCGAGATCGAGATCATTGCCGAAGCCGCCAATGCCGCCGAAGGAATTGAAAAGGTGGAAAGCCTGACCCCCGACCTCATCTTCCTGGACATCCAGATGCCGGGAAAGACCGGCTTCGATATGCTTGCCGAACTGGACCGTGCACCCCATGTAATTTTTACCACCGCATACGACGAATACGCGCTGAAAGCATTTGAAGTAAATGCACTCGATTACCTCCTTAAACCCGTGGAGCCCAAGAGACTGGCC
>DASPKM010000011.1:0-259144 GCA_035628135.1 Chitinophagaceae bacterium
CATGCGTGCCGCTTCACTGGAACCGGTGAATGTGTTAAGCAGCTATAAATGGCAGGGCGGCCTCGGCTATTATGAAAGCACCAGGGATGCCAGCACCAATTTCTTTTTCAGCTACCTGCCCCAGGGGACCTACGTGTTCGAGTATCCTTTGTTCGTAACGCATACCGGTACCTTCAGCAATGGCATCACCTCCATCCAGTGCATGTATGCACCGGAGTTCAGCAGCCACAGCGAAGGCGTGAAGATCAATGTAAAGGAAGCAAGGCCACAATAATCAGAAATCAATAATTAATAATATTGCAATTATTGATCATTAATTATTAATTATTGATGCACGCGGATTTCCTCATTATCGGGCAAGGCATATCGGGCAGCTTTCTTTCATGGTATTTGCAAAGGGCAGGCGCTTCGTGCATTATCATAGACGATCACAAGCACAATACCGCTTCGCGGGTGGCCGCCGGATTGATCAATCCTGTAACTGGCAGGCGCCTCGTACGTTCGTGGATGACCGATGAGTTGATGCCCTTTGCATGGAATGCCTATACCACCGTCGGCAAAGAGCTGGGTGTTGATTGTATCCGCGAGGCAAGCCTCCTGCAATTTTTCAATGCGCCCGACATGCAGGACGCCTTCAACAAAAAATTACTGGAAGAACCGGCATTTATAACACCCCCTGATGGGCACGAATGGAGACAATACTTCAACTATCCATTCGGGTTAGGGACCATTGCACCCTGTTATATTGCCAACATCAACGCCCTGTTGATCGCTTACCGCAAGCAACTGCTTGCGCAGGGCCAATTATTATCGCAAAAATTCGAAGTATCGCAACTGCAATGCGATGCCGAAGGGGTGCAATACCGGGACATCAGGGCTTCAAAAATTATTTTTTGCGATGGCGATGCCGGCGCAGGCAATCCATGGTTCCATCGTTTGCCTTATGCGCTCAACAAAGGCGAGGCTTTGCTATTGCGCATTCCAGGCCTGCCCGTTGAACATATTTACAAGTTCAGGTATACGCTCATACCCCTGGATGCGGCGGATTGCCTGTTCTGGTTCGGTTCCAGCTATGAATGGATATACGACAATGAGCTGCCTTCGGAAGCTTTCCGCACCGATGCGGAAGCTGCGCTGAATAAAATTCTACGCATACCTTATACGGTGGTTGACCACCACGCGGCCATCCGACCCGCCAATATCGAGCGGCGGCCATTTGTAGGATTGCATCCGCGGCATCCGCAAATCGGCATCCTCAATGGCATGGGCACCAAGGGTTGCTCACTTGCGCCTTATTTTGCGCATCAATTGGCAACGCACCTGGTGAATGGAGGTCCTTTGTTGCCCGCGGCAGACGTGCAGCGTTTTGAAAGAGTCTTATCACTTAGCTGATTACTGGTTGGCTTAATTGTTATTTTTGCGCCACCCAACCCAACACCATGCGCAACGAAGAACTGTATACCATTCCCGCCAAGTACAGGAAGATCGAAAACCTGCACATCCTTTTCTGGCTAATAAAAGATACCTGCTGGTGCCTCACCTACAAATGGCTGGGTATAACCATGGTATTTCCCACCTTGCTGGTTGCGCTGCTCATTTGCTGGCGCACCCGGCATATTATGTCTGAGTTTACGCACAACCTGGCAGTGATATTCTGGATCACCGCTAACTCGTACTGGATGATCACCGAGTTTTTCGAGTGGGAGGAGTCCACCAAATTTTATGCGCTCATCCCCTTCGGGCTGGGGCTTGTTTCGCTGGCTTACTACTACGTGTATTACCTTCCTAAAATAAGATTGGCTGATTCATGATCAGTCGGCAAGCTGGTTTTCTACCATGGTTATTTTGTTCGCGGGGTCCTGGTTGAGCAACGATTTGATCAGCGCATATATATCAGGGTAATGTTGGCTCAGCTCCACCGGGTTCTCAAAGAACAGTTCCACGCCTTCGGCCCAGCATTCATGATAGTTATGCGATGCCTGCTCTGTAAACAATTTGCAGGGCTGGCGCAGTGATGGGAGCAATTTTTCGGCCCTTTGCTTGTATTGAACAAAGCGTTCTGTAAAATTGCGGTCGCGGCCGAACGTACCCAGGAAGTTTACATATTCCAGGGCGTGCGCCATTTCGTGCAGTCCTACATTGAACCGGTCGCCGTGCACTGTGTAACCCTGCATGAAATGTTTCCATGAAAGGTGGATGCCGCGCCTGTTCACGTGTCCTATCCATGGATGCCTGCTCAGCCCATAGGTATACTGATCGGCCATTACATAAATGTCTTTAAAGAAAGGCATGCGGTATTTGCGCAACCCAAAAGTGATTTGCACCGCACAGGCGCTGATGAGCACAGGCATTTGCGGTTCGGGATCGAGACCGCTGTAGTGAAAATTCTTATTCTTTTTAAATGAGTACACCCGGCGCAGGAACCGTTCCTTGCCTTCGGTGGTCAATTCGTTGAAATAGGTAAAATGGGGAACGATGAACGATTCGCATAAATTCAGTTCTTCCCGCAGTTCTTCTTCCGACACTGCAAGGGAATCAACAAGGTCTTTGGCAGAAGCCAGAAGCTTTTGCACTGCTTTTTCTACAGGGGTTCTCATATCGATGCGCAGCTGTTCAGATTAAAATGGACAGGTCCTCGTTGATCAAAATCCGCGCGCCTGCACATTTTGCTACGCGGCGTCAAATTAATTAATTTCTTCCTGCCTGATCGGATAATCCTAAGAAAATAAAAGACTGGATCCGCCGCTTCAAAGCCAACCTCAGGCGAGGACGTTTTAAGGTAAGAATGGAAAAGAGTAAACACGCCCGCAAGTCCTTTGGAGCCACGGTCAAAATCTATGTAAAAATTATCGACAAGGTCGTGTAGCTATTATCAGTCTATGATAAAAGCGATAAAAAAAGACGTAGACCGTCTCTGGAAGAGCTACTACGTCAAAAAGATGATCCAATAAATTAGTTAAGCTTACGCCGCCATTTTCTTCGGCAAAACCCCAGCGATCGGGTCCTGGTTCAACGTACGCGCCATGGCATCGTACAAATCAGGCAGCTCATGGCGGAAGCGCACAGGGTTTTCGAAGAACACTTCTACCGCTACGGCCCAAAACTCATGGTAATTGGTGGCGGCATAATCGCCCAAAATATTTTTCCTTCCCTGCTGCATGCCCTGGAATATAGGACGCGCTACGCGTGAAAAGCCCCTGAACTCCCGCTTGAAACGTTTGTCTTCTTCGGTTTGTGTAATGAAGTTTACATACGCCAGCGCATGCGCCATTTCATGAATGCCCACATTGCAATTGGGCGTCATGCCGGTAATGCCTTTCAGGAAATTATCCCACGAAAGATAAATGCCGGTATGGTCAACATGTCCCTGGAACGGCCGCGAATAAAAACCGTAGTGATAATCATCGCGCAGCACATAAATATCCCTGAAGTAATTGAAGGAGAATTTCTCCAAACCAAAGGTCAGTTGCACCGCAGCCGCGCTGATAAGGATGGGCATCTCGGGCTTCTCCTGTACGTCTACGTAATGAAAACGCTTTGATTTATGAAAGATGTAAGTGCGGAAAAGAAATCTTTGTTTGTCCTCTGCACTCAGCCTGTTATAATAGCGGGAAAAACGGCTTACCACCAGGTGATATAGCATCTCCTGCGAAGCAAATCTCTTCCATTGATGTTTCTGGCTGTAGCGGTTCCACCAATTGCATACTGGTTCGTAGAGAGCTATTATCCCTAAGACCGCCATTATAATTGTGACAATTTCCATAAGGGTGCCATTTCTTTTTGTGTACAGAATAGGTAAGTAACTGCGGTCTTTACACAGTCTATGGATGTTTGTCAACGAAGTCGGTCTTTCAGGAAGATTTTAAAAACTGAGAGGAGGTTAGTCGGGTGTAATTCTGATACAAAATAAGCATTGTTTTTGCAAATTGCAAGCCCTCCTGCCAGTTAACAGACAGCTTTTGGCGTACATTTGCTGCTCTTGAAAAAACCAGCCTTAGGCATGTATCGCACTCACACTTGTGGAGAATTGAGAATCAACCAGCTACAGCAACAGGTTACCCTGGCGGGCTGGGTCCAGACCATTAGAAAATTCGGAAGCATTACGTTCATCGACCTGCGTGACCGTTATGGTATCACGCAATTATTATTTGGCGAAAAGCTGGCCGCTCAACTGGATGAACAGCCCATCGGAAGGGAATTTGTATTGCAGGCAACAGGCACCGTCATCGAACGTAGCAGTAAAAATCCTAACCTGCCTACCGGTGATATCGAATTAGACGTTCAATCATTTACTATTCTCAATAAATCCGCGGTGCCTCCATTTACCATACAAGACGACACCGATGGAGGCGATGACCTGCGCATGAAATACCGTTACCTCGACCTGCGCCGTTCGCCGGTTAAAAAAAACCTGGAGTTGCGTTATGCAGTCAACCGCGCCGCCCGGAATTACCTGCACGAAAACGGCTTCATGGATATTGAAACACCCTTCCTTATTAAATCCACGCCTGAAGGTGCAAGGGATTTCATTGTGCCTTCGCGCATGAACGCAGGCCAATTTTATGCGCTGCCGCAAAGTCCCCAAACATTCAAGCAATTGCTGATGGTGAGCGGGTACGACCGCTACTACCAGGTAGTGAAATGTTTTCGTGATGAGGACCTTCGTGCGGACCGCCAGCCGGAGTTCACCCAAATAGATTGTGAAATGAGCTTTGTGGAGCAGGAAGACGTGCTGCAGATGTTCGAAGGAATGATCAAGTACATCTTTAAAGCGGTGAAGGGCATAGATTATACGGAGCCGGTACAACGAATGACCTGGAGCGAAGCCATGTGGCAGTACGGTAATGACAAGCCCGACACGCGTTTCGGAATGTCACTCACCAATTTCAAATCAGCTTTCGAAAATTATCCCGACGATACCGAAGCGGTAAAATTATTTACCGAAAGCGGATTTAAAGTTTTCAATGAAGCGGAGACCGTAGTGGCCATTGCAGTTCCTGGCTGCAGTGAGTACACGCGCAAACAGCTGGATGAGCTCACCGATTGGGTAAAGCGCCCGCAGATAGGCATGATGGGGTTGGCCTATATTAAATATAATACCGATGGCAGCCTGAAAAGCTCAGTTGATAAATTTTTTGACGA
Source organism: Chitinophagaceae bacterium (assembly GCA_035628135.1). Taxonomy (GTDB): domain Bacteria; phylum Bacteroidota; class Bacteroidia; order Chitinophagales; family Chitinophagaceae; genus DASPKM01. Next base: position 5,143 of record DASPKM010000011.1, read on the forward strand.
AGGGAAATTGAAATCGCTGGCATCGCGATGCAAGGCTCAGCCCGGCGATTTGATACTGATATTGGCCGGAAAAGAAGAGCGCACCCGTAAAGCCATGAGCGAGCTGAGGCTTGAAATGGGTGAACGCCTTGGCCTTCGTAAAAAAGATGAATTCAAATTGTTGTGGATACTCGACTTTCCCCTGTTTGAATATGCCGAAGAAGAAGACGGTACCGGCCGCTGGGTGGCCCGCCACCATCCCTTTACCGCGCCCAAGCCGCAGCACGTCGATATTATGGTGAATACCGATCCCCGCATTACCAACCAGGCCGACTACCTGAAACATCCTTATGCCGGCATCAAGGCCAACGCATACGACATGGTGTTGAACGGAAACGAGATTGGGGGTGGATCGATACGCATTTTCCAGCGGGAGCTGCAGGAGAAAATGTTTGCGGCGCTGGGCATGAGCAAGGATGAAGCGCTGCATAAATTCGGTTTCCTGCTGGGAGCTTTCGAATATGGAGCGCCGCCGCACGGAGGCATTGCATTCGGTTTCGACAGGACCTGCGCCATCCTCGGTGGCAGCGAAAGCATCCGCGATTTCATTGCATTCCCAAAAAACAACAGCGGCCGCGATGTGATGCTCGACGCGCCTTCAGCAGTTGATGAAGCACAATTAAAGGAATTGAACATATCACTTAGAAACAAATCATAATCTTCATAAATAGCCTCGCTAACAGCGTGCGTATTTTTATGATGTTGACTAATGAACTAATATGCCGAGCCGGTGGAAATATTTCAGGGTGATCTGCATACTGCAGTTGATATTGTCGGGGTTCATGGCCGGCCACTCCTTCGTTTATTTTATGATGCGCGGCAGGGGAATTGATGCACTGGATACCGTTTGCTTTACATTCATCGCCCTGTTTGCCTCGTTTGGAATGACGCTTTTGCAAAACAATTATCCCGATACCCTGCTGGAGACTTCGCAGAAGCGGTATTTCAATTTCCTGTACATCGCCAACTTCCTGCTGGTTTCTTTTGTGGGGGCGCATATTTACAACGAGCGCTGGGCCATGGAACTGTTCACATACGGATTTGGCTTCGATTTTTGGGATGCGTTGCAGATATTGCTTCCCGCTATCATTTATACACTTATCCTGGTGTTCCAGATCAGGATATTGTATGGAATGTTCAGGCTAAGAAGGGAGTTGTATGCCAATTATTTGAAATTGGTAGAGCAGATTGCCTCGGGAGAAACGTCATAAGAAACAGGTAAAACCATTAACTTCAATCTGCACACTTGTACACTCAAAAGATTTGGTACGATTTTTTTACAAATTCATTTGCATGCACTATTCGTATTTTTAATTGCAATTTGTTTACCGGATGAAACTATTATTTTCTATTGTATTGGCCACCAGCCTGATGGCTTGTAAAAAAAACGGCGGTACCGACTCGCCGGCATCTACCGCATCCACTATGAGAGATGTTGCTTACGGCAGCGATCCAGCGCAGAAAATGGATATTTACCTGCCCTCCGGCAGAAGTTCGTCCGCAACCAAGGTAATGGTATTGGTACATGGCGGGGGCTGGACCGGCGGCGATAAATCCGAATTCGATCCTTACATACAAACACTTATGCAGCGGCTGCCGGACTATGCATTGTTCAATGTCAACTACCGGCTGGCCACCAGCAATAACAACCGCTTTCCCACGCAGGAAAACGATATAAAATCGGCCATCGAGTTCATATCCAATAAAGCCGGAGAGTATAAAGTTTCACAAAACGTGGTGCTGATGGGTTTTAGCGCCGGCGCACACCTGGCCCTGTTGCAGGGATATAAATATACCTTGCCCATAAAGCCAAAGGCCATTGTCTCTTTCTTCGGGCCTACTGATCTGGTGGATATGTATAACAATCCCACTACCACCTTTACTACCTTGTTGCTGGAAGCGCTTATCGGCGCAAATCCCCAGCAAAACCTCGGCGCCTACCAGCAATCGAGCCCTGCATTTTTTGTGAATGGTTCGTCTGCTCCAACGATAATATTGCACGGCGGGCAGGATAACCTGGTATCGCCCACGCAGGCTACCATCTTAAACAATAAGCTGCAGGCATCGGGCGTAGCGCATCAATACGTATTCTACCCAAACGAAGGACATGGATGGTTCGGGCCTTCGCTCGAAGATTCATTCAATAAAATAGAAGCGTTCCTCGATCTGCATGTGAAATAAATGAAAACAAGTCTACCTCCCCTGGCAGAGCGCATGCGACCAACCACGCTGGAAGAACTGGTTGGCCAGGAGCATCTTACGGGAAGCGGCAGCGTGCTAAGAACGGCCATCGAGCAGGGCAAGCTGCCCTCCATGATACTGTGGGGAGCGCCGGGAACGGGTAAAACCACCATCGCCAATATCATCGCGCATACATTGCAAATGCCTTTCTTCACGCTAAGCGCCATCAGCTCCGGCGTAAAAGATGTGCGCGAAGTAATAGAACAGGCAAGGTCAACCGAAAAAGCCATCTTGTTCATCGACGAGATCCATCGATTTAATAAAGGACAGCAGGATGCATTGCTGGGCGCGGTGGAAAAGGGCATCATTACACTCATTGGCGCCACCACCGAAAATCCCTCATTCGAAGTAAACAGCGCCTTGCTTAGCAGGTGCCAGGTGTATGTATTGAAGCCATTGACGAAAGAAGACCTCGTTCGCCTGCTGGACCGCGCACTGGAAACAGATGAAGCATTGAAGCAAAAGAACATAGAGCTGCGCGAAACCGAGGCCCTGATCAATATTTCAGGAGGCGATGCCCGGAAACTCCTGAACCTGCTGGAACTGGTGGTAGATGCGCTCACAACCCATAAAAAGAATGCCGCGGTTATTACCGACGATGCAGTGATGTCGGTAGCACAAAAGCGCATAGCCCTGTACGATAAAACCGGCGAGCAGCACTACGACATTATTTCTGCTTTCATTAAATCCATGCGCGGCAGCGATCCCAATGCGGCTGTATATTGGCTGGCCCGCATGATAGAAGGCGGAGAGGATGTAAAATTCATTGCGCGAAGAATGGTCATCCTTGCGAGCGAAGACATCGGAAATGCCAATCCAACGGCGCTTGTTTTGGCGAATGCCACATTTGATGCCGTGAACAAAATAGGTTATCCCGAATCGCGGATCATACTGGCGCAGTGCGCTACCTATTTAGCAGCATCGCCCAAGAGCAATGCATCGTACGAAGCCATTGAAGCAGCGCTGGAAGCCGTAAAAAAATACGGCGACCTGCCCGTTCCGCTGCACATACGCAATGCGCCTACGAGGCTCATGAAAAATCTCGACTACGGCAAAAATTATAAATATTCACACAGCTACGAGCAAAATTTTTCCGAACAGGAATACCTTCCCGACAAACTCTCAGGCACCGCCTTTTACGATCCGGGCAACAATGCAAGGGAAGATGAATTACGCCGGTACCTGAAAAACCTCTGGAAAGACAAATACGGATATTAGGATCGCAGGTGATAGATTTGCGGTCTCAATTTTAAAAATCGCCCCCATGCTCCGATGGACCTGCACTTTTTTTCCTGACCTGAACGTGTATGAACTGTATGCGATCCTGCGGCTGCGTAGCGAGGTGTTTGTGGTGGAACAAAATTGCGTGTTCCTCGACATGGACAATAAGGACCTGGAATCTTATCATGTGTGTGGCTGGAAGGATGAGGAACTGGTAGCTTACACCAGGCTGGTACCGGCGGGATTAGCGTACAACGAGGCTTCTATAGGCCGGGTCATTACCGCACTAACGGCCAGGGGTACGGGAGCAGGGAGAGAATTGATGCAAGTCTCAATTCGGGAATTGCACAAGCTCTGGGGAGTACAACCCATACGCATAGGCGCACAACTATACCTCAGAAAATTTTATGAATCATTGGGCTTCCGGCAAACCAGTGAAATTTACCTGGAAGATGGCATAGAACACATCGAAATGATCTTCCCAATTTTGGAAGCCTGAAACGCTATATATAATTGATTATGTGGAAAAAAAACAGTGTTTACCACACAATTAATATTTCTTTATGCGTTTCTTGTAAGTAACACGGATTTTTTTCATTTTGTGTTTGAATCCGAACTAGTAGAAAACAAAAACCAATATTCATGAAACAAACCTTACACTCCTTTCGGGGGAAGTGTTCAGTGTTTCTGCTGTGTGCTTCTCTTATTTACTGCACGTCTTACAGCCAACTATCAGCCGGCACCTATTGGGAAGGCGGTATTACCATAGCCCCATCTAACTTCCTGGGCGACCTGGGAGGTAACATGGGTAAGGGTACCACGTTCCTGAAGGATAACAATATGTCGATGACAAGATTCTTTGCCGGTGGTTTCGTTGCAGTACATCCTTCGGAATTATACGGAGCCAGGTTTGCCATCAACTGGGGCCGCGTAGCCGGTGATGACGCAGTCATCAAAGGCAAGGGCGGATTGGAAGAAGCCAGGAAGGCCAGGAACCTGAACTTCAAATCCAGCATCTTCGAAGCTTTTGTAGTAGGTGAAATTTATCCTACAGTACTATTCGAAAGTGATCCTACCGATGTATATCATAAATTACGTCCCTACGGCATTGCCGGTGTGGGTGTTTTTCATTTCAACCCTAAAGGACAAGACCCGCAGAACGGGCAATGGGTTGACCTGAAACCGCTGAACACCGAAGGCCAGGGAATGGCTGAATATCCTGATCGCAAGCCTTATAGTTTGTGGCAGTTGAATATCCCCCTGGGCGTGGGCGTTAAATATTACCTGAACGATAATGTAAGCCTGTCTATGGAGATCATTCTCCGTAAAACGATGACAGACTATATGGACGATGTGAGCGAGGATTATATCGACGAAAATCTTTTTTATAACTATTTACCGAGCACACAGGCTGCGCTGGCGGACAGGATCTATAACAAGAGCCCGCAGCGTGGTCTTGGAAACTTCCGGGCAGGCAGCAAGAGAGGAACTCCGGAAAATAACGACGCTTATTATTCCTGCGGTTTCAAGTTGTCTTTCCGCCTTGGCAATGGCGACCGTTCATGGAGAAACTCTACGCGTTGCCCGGTAGTCCGTTTCTAAGTTATTGGTTGATCCGTACCCTATTTATTCTGATTCAATTGAATTTGATATGAAAACACCTGTACCCTTTCGAAACATACATGCCCTTTTCATGTCTGCAACAATAGTAATTCTATTGTGTTCAGTTGAATCATCTTATGCAGGCAATAGTCCGGTCCCTGCTTCAGTTACCCGCGATACCATCCTTATCAGCAAGATGCAGAGCAGTAAAAAACACAAGGTCCGGTTGTACCCGAACGCCGACCATCGTGTGCTTTTCTTTACGGCCAGCGGCGAAGCCGGCCGGGTATATCAACTATACCTGTTCGATATGGATGGCAAGCTATCAAAGCAAATTCAGATCAGGAATAAAGAAACAACCGTGCTGACCAATATCAAAAAAGGCAGCTATCTGTTCGAAGTGTTCAGCGACGACGAGCGCATCGAGAATGGCCAACTGCTGATAAAATAAAGCTCTTTATAATCTATCCAATAAGCGGTGGGGAAATTGGTAAAATCGCAATATCCGGTTATGTAAGATAAGCCTAATCCGTTCCCTATCTTAAATGTACCCTTGAAAGATTTTATTAATCACTTCCCACCATAGCTTATTGGGCCTGTTAGTTGATCGTATTGTTTAAGCCCTCCCAACCGGAGGGTTTTTTCGTTTGGGCCTGCTGTGGGAAAAATTCCATACCTTCTGGGTCCAAAAACAACCATCATGAACTTAATTGACCGCGTTAAAAAAATGGTCACCACTCCCAAGACCGAATGGGAAGTAGTGGCAGTGGAAGCGCCCGACGCTTCTAAAGTTATCATGGGTTATGTTGTGCCGTTATGTGGTGTAGCGGCAGTGGCTGCCTTCCTGGGCATTGGATTCCTAACTGATTTTGTGAGTATCAGGTGGTGCTTTATGGCTGCTATTATGTTGTTCCTGTTGCTGGTGCTGATAGTGCTGTTAACTGCCTTTGTTTCTGACCTGGTTGCTCCTTCGTTGGGTGCCGAAAAAAACCTGGGCCGATCCGTTCAGCTTCTGGGTTATGGCTGCACACCACTATACCTCTCGGCTATCCTATCTATTTTTCCGAGCGTTGCGGATATCTTTTTGATATTGGGCGGCCTGTACAGCGCTTATCTGATATTTCTTGGCGTGATGCCTATAAAGAAAATAACCCAGGACAAACAAGCCGGTTATGCCATTGTTACCATAGGCATTGCGATAGGTGTATTCTTCCTGTTGCGGCTTATTTTAAAAAGGATATTTTTCTCCATGGTATTCGATGGCTATGGGCCGTATAATATAAACTTCTAATCGATACAAAAGAAGAGCAGGCATCGCACGATGCCTGCTCTTTAATCTTAGTCAAGTTATTGAATCGTTCATTCGGCAACACTCACTACTCACCATTCACAACTCACCATTTACGACAGTTCCTGCTTCAGGAACCTTGCCGTATGGCTCACCGCATGTCCCATCATTTCTTCCGGCCTTCCTTCGAACAATATCTCGCCTCCCCCATCACCGCCTTCGGGACCCAGGTCGATAATATGGTCTGCTACTTTTATCACGTCAAGATTGTGTTCTATCACCAGTACAGTGTTGCCGCGGTCGACCAGCTTGTTCAATACCGCCAGCAAATGCTGTATATCTTCAAAATGAAGGCCTGTGGTGGGCTCATCCAGGATATAGAAGGTTTTGCCTGTATCTTTTTTTGAAAGCTCTGTCGCTAGTTTTACGCGTTGTGCTTCGCCGCCGCTTAGGGTTACCGCACTTTGGCCCAAAGTAATATATCCAAGCCCTACATCGTCCAGCACTTTTATCTTGCGGTGCAGGTAAGGCACGTTCTGGAAAAATTCCACTGCTTCTTCCACCGTCATTTCCAGTACATCGCTGATGGATTTTCCTTTGTACCGTATCTCCAATGTTTCGCGGTTGTAACGCTTGCCCTGGCACTTCTCGCAATGCACGTACACATCGGGCAAAAAGTTCATTTCAATTACGCGCATGCCGGCGCCCTCGCATACATTGCAACGGCCGCTTTTTACATTAAAGGAAAACCGGCCTGCATTGTAACCCCTGATCTTGGCCTCCGGAACGCTTGCATACAATTGCCTGATCTCGGTAAAGAACCCGCAATACGTTGCAGGATTGCTGCGCGGCGTACGGCCTATAGGACTTTGGTCTATTTCTATCACCTTATCGATATGGTCCAATCCCTTGATGGTTTTATAAGGCAGCGCGGGGAATTTTGAATCGTAGCAATGCTTGCTAAGAATGGGATACAGCGTTTCGTTGATGAGGGTGGACTTACCGCTGCCGCTTACCCCGGTTACCACGATGAACATGCCCAGGGGGAACTTTACCGAAACGTTCTTTAAGTTGTTGCCCGTAACGCCTTTCAGCTCCAATGATTTTCCATTGCCTCTTCTTCGTTCCGCGGGAACGTTTATGCGCAGGTGCCCATTGAGATAATTGGAAGTAAGCGTGTTGAGCTTCAGCAATTGCTGCGGCTTGCCTTCTGCCACGATACGCCCGCCGTGAAAGCCAGCCTTGGGACCGATGTCTACCAAATAATCGGCGGCCAGCATAATGTCTTTGTCGTGTTCCACCACCAGCACGCTGTTGCCGATGTTGCGCAGGTTCTTCAGCGCCTCTATCAACCGGTGGTTGTCGCGTTGGTGCAAGCCGATGCTTGGTTCATCGAGTATATAGGTTATGCCCTGCAATTGCGAGCCTATTTGCGTGGCCAGCCTGATGCGCTGCGATTCACCGCCGCTAAGCGTACGCGAAGGCCGGTTGAGGGAGAGATAGGTCAATCCAACATCGAGCAAAAATTGCAGGCGCTCCCGTATTTCTTTCAATATATCTTTTGCAATCAGCTGTTGCTTTTCATTCAATCTTCCCTCCAACCCCTGGAACCATTGTTGCAGTTTGTCGAGGTTCATATCGCTTAGCGCTGAAATATTTTTTTCCGCTACGCGGAACCAAAGGCTTTCCTTGCGAAGCCTTGCTCCGCCGCATTCCTCGCAGGGCTTGAGCTCCATGAAATCTTCAGCCCATTGCTGTATAGCTTCGCTGGACGTGCTGGCAAACCAGCGGCGCAACGAGTTTACAATGCCTTCGTACTCGGTAGCATAAATATTGCCGGTGCCCAGCTCGTCGAAGTCTGTTCCTGCCTGCGTGTCACCAGCTTCATCGCCATACAATAAAATGTTCACACATTTTTCCGGCAGGTCTTTCAGTGGCTTATCGAGACTGATCTTTTTCTTTCTGGCCAATTGTTGCACCTGCTTGAAAACATAAGCTTCGCGTTCCTCTCCCAATGGCGCAATGCCGCCTTCGTTTACGCTCAGCTCCCAGTCAGGTATAACCGCTTCCATATTTACCTGGTACACAGTGCCGAGTCCTTTACATACCGGACAATAACCATAAGGAGAGTTGAAAGAAAATGAATTGGGAGAAGGCTCTTCATAACTGATGCCCGTGTCTTCGCACATCAGCTGCTTGCTGTATTGCACTACAACCTCGGGCGTTGTCTTTTTTTTAAGGGCAAGCAGGTTTCTTAAACCGGATTTCTCTTCTTCGTGTACCAATACAAACATCAGGTCTTTACCCATCTTCATGGATTGCTGCACGCTTTGGCTTAAGCGCACGCGCATATCGGCCGTAACAGCCAGCCTGTCGATCACCACTTCTATATCATGTATCTTATAACGGTCAACCTGCATTTTGGGCACCAGGTCCTTTATTTCTCCGTCTACCCGCACTTTTACAAAACCTTTTTTCCTGGTCTCTTCAAACAGTTCGCGGTAGTGGCCTTTCCGGCCGCGTACTATGGGCGCCAGCAAAGTGATCTTCTTATCGGCGAAGCGGTAAAAAATATTGTCCACGATCTCTTCTTCGCTCCACTTCACCATTTTTTTTCCGGTATTATAGCTGTAGGCTTCGCCTACACGCGCATACAACAGGCGCAGGAAGTCGTACACTTCGGTAACGGTGCCTACGGTAGAGCGCGGGTTTTTGTTGGTGGTCTTTTGTTCGATGGATATTACCGGCGAAAGCCCCGTGATCTTGTCTACATCAGGTCTTTCCATTTCTCCTACAAACTGCCGGGCATAGGCCCCGAAAGTTTCCATATAGCGCCGCTGGCCTTCGGCATAAATGGTATCGAACGCTAGCGAAGACTTACCGCTGCCGCTGATGCCTGTTATAACTACCAGCTTATTTTTTGGGATGTGAATGTCTATGTTCTTCAGGTTGTGCACCCTGGCCCCATATACCTCAATGCTTTCTGCCGGGCCCTGCTCCGGCATGTTGCCATTACCTTTAATTTTCATGGACGGCAAAGATATTACTTCTTTTCAGGCCAAATTATCAGCTGCCTGTTATATTGCTGCTGTACAGCAGGATTACAATTAAACAGCCTTAATATGTTCGGAAGGGAGTCTTGCCTGCGGGCCAGGCTGGTACGCATACCCTGCAGGGCCAGGTCGCTGATTTGCCAGCCAAGCGGCAGTATGGGCCTGATGGGATTCTTGCCATTATTGGGTTGTACCAGCACCGGGTAAGGATGCACCGCATGGTATAATTTCCGGGCATTGAGCTGAAACAGGTTCACGGAATCGGCCTGTATGGAATTACCCACGAAATTGTTCACCAGGCCCGTAAGCGGGGCCGTGATCTCCGAAATATTATCGGCCTTATTGGCGGGTTCCAGGTTCTCGAACGTATTGCGTATGGACAGGATATGGAACTCTACTTTTTGCAGCAGGCTTGTGGAATCTGCCGTGCTCTTAATGCGCTCGATGGCCCGGTACAATTGCGAAGCCGTTTCGGCGCCGGAGTTTTCTTTTAAACCACCATCCAGGAAATGCAATCCGTCGGAAAAGCGCGCGGTAGGACTTATATAAGGGAACCGTGCGCTTAGAAAAGCTCCCGTGCTAAGGCGCAGGTTTTCCGTTGTTGAATCGGTACGATCGATGTCATACAGATCATTGATGAAATTGGCCCCCGGAAATTCACTTTTACGGAGCAATACCGGCGCGAGCACGCCCTTTCTTCCATGATCCACATTGTATGTATTGGAAAACAGCAGCGGCACTTCAAAAGCGTTCACGGACGTGGTATCGTACCATAACCTGAAGTAACTGACGTCGAAAGGAATGGTATCGTTCCGCAAATGATCTTCCCACATTCTTTCCTGGTATTCGGCGCGGTCGGCAATGCCGTCGCTCCTGAACGGGGCAAACCAAATATCGCGGCCCTGCAATCCTATCAGCACCGCGGTGAGATAGTCCTTTGCATAAATGGTGAACAGGCGCTCATTCGACAATGCCCTTTGCTCTCCGTGCGCATAACGGTACGCACAGTTGACCGCGGCGCCGACAGTGCCGCCTGAAGCGCCGGAATAGGCCAGCACATAATGCTGGAACGATTGCTTGTTGTTGAGCTTCATTACTTCGTCGAGATATGCGATCACCATGCTGGTCCATGCGGCGGCGCGGATGCCCCCGCCGTAAGTATTGACGATGAACACAGGATACTTGCGGCCATTTCCCTTACTGCTCCATGCCTCGATGGAATCCCTGCGATGGTTGAGCCATCCCGCCAGGTAAACATCCAGTGAATCCAATTCAGTTTTTGGAACAATAATCGGTATGGTATCGGTATCCCTGCGCGATAAGGTCCTGACATTGTGAAAATCATTTACCCCCGATACCTGTAGAATGGAACCTATCACTATTGCCAGCAATATGAAATTGATCCGCCACCTTCTGCCCGCCAATGCCAGCAGCGAAAGCAGGTACGTATAAAATATCACGCCTGTAATAACCACGCCGAAGGTGATGTAACGCGATACGTTGATCATCATCAGCGGATAAGTATTCAATACCAGGAACAGGACGGTAAAGAGCAGCCCTGTTACCATGATGATGCTGAAAATGTTCCGGGCAACGACCGACATAAATCCCCACTTCATCAATGTCCTTAGTGAGCTGAAAAGTGAAAACAAAATGGCGAGCAGGTACAGGTCGAGCACCATGAACACTAAAAAATCCGGCGAGCTAAGATTGGGCAAAAAAGGAATAAAGACCATGACGCCCACAAACAAAACAACGATGAACATTACTACCCTGCCGGTTGCCCTCGGGTATCTTCTGTATAAATTGGTAACGAAGCGCGACCTGAACGCAACCGCAAACGCCAGTGTAGACACGAACAGCAATACATACGGACTAATGAAGCTTAGCTTGAACGGTATATTGAATTGCTGCAGCGCATTCCAGATGCCGCCTGCCGGCACTAAAAACGTAAGCACGCCCAGCATCCGCGCAATGTTCCTTTCCTTCTGATCGTCCTGCGCCCACACATCGCGCTTAGGAAAAAACACCTCGCGCATGCTTAGCTTTTCGAATAGCCTTTCGGTCCGGGCCCGGTCCGTAAAATATTTCGGCAGGTGCCAGTTCAATATCGCCAGCACCACGATCGTTACCAAAAAACTGAATGGGCCATACCATTCGGTATTCAGGTTCAGCAACAGGTCCTGGCCCTGGTCGGCGATCCATAAAATAATGTACAGCACCAGCAGCCCGATGACCACGATCCTGTAGTTGTATAATATAAGTCCAAGGTTTTTCCCCGAGTAGGTAACGAACATCAATATGCGCCGTGTGAGCCTGAACAACAGATACCCTCCCACTACCAGCAGCAACAAAAATTTGATGGTGGCCGGAATGCTGTACAGCAATGGATTTACAGGCCCGCTTTCAAGGAATTGGTACATGAACAGGTTTTCGATATAGTCCAGCAAGCCGGCTGCCAGTGTGCAGGTCATGAGGACGGCGGTATGCTTTTTCAATGGCGGAGCAGGCAGCGAAGGCAATAAAAATATGTCGTCCGCCTGCAGGGAGTTTACACGGCTCAATAAAATGAGCAGGAAGAAGCAATATGCAATGATGAAGAAATAATCGATGAATATATCATAGCGCGCTATGTCGGATAAGGTGGTGCAGTTGGCTTCGGTCTTTTTTTCTTCGTAACAAGCTTGCCAGCTTTCCTTGATGCTGTTGCTCTTTGCATGGCTGTAGCTAAGTTCCAGCGAAACAATGCCCTTGGGAGCAACTTCGGTAGAGATCTTCTTCTGGTCCTGCAATAGCACCGGGATGAGCAGGCAGAGAAATAACAATCCCAGGAAAAATTTTCGCCTGAAGCCGGTCAGGATCCATCGGTGGAACTTTTGCATAAGCATTGAAGGTAACGGCGAGGGTTAGTGTCGCCGTTGAAGCTATTAAGATACTCAAACAACCGGCAGTATCCACCGGGAAAAACGCCCTAAAAAATTATTTTGGCCTGTTCCGGCGTCGTGCTATATCTTTGCAACAGTTCTTTACATCACTTATCAAGAAAGGCTGAGGGATATGGCCCGATGAAGCCTTGACAACCTGCTGCCCGGCATACGCCGGACGAGTAAGGTGCCAACTCCATCCCGATGGAATATCGGGACAGATAAGTCAGATTCAAAGCTTCTGAACAATTCCCTTCAATAATATTCAAAGCCCGTCTGACTTTCAGACGGGTTTTTTTATTTCTACCTCTCCTGGTGAGTGATCAAAAGTGCACTGTTTAACAAATTTTTATTACGCTCCCGGTTATTACCGGGAAAACTAAACAACAAGACAATGAGCACCGCCACACAACTCATCCATTCCGTTCCTGTAGACGAACTTACAGGAGCCATCAGCGTTCCCATTTATCAAACATCCACTTTTGTACAGGAAGCCCCCGGCATTAATAAAGGCTTCGATTACGCACGCACCGGCAATCCCACCCGCCTGGCATTGGAAAACCTGGTAGCCCAACTAGAAGAGGGTACCACCGGCATTGCCTTTGGCAGTGGACTGGCCGCAATAGACGCAGTGATAAAACTCCTTCAAAGCGGCGATGAGATAATAGCCGTGGATGATATTTATGGCGGCGCCTTCCGCCTGTTTACCCAGGTGTATGAAAAATTCGGGATCAAAGTACAGTATGTCGATGCTTCTAACGCCGAAAATGTCTTCAATGCCATTACGCCGCGCACAAGGCTCATCTGGCTCGAAACGCCTACCAATCCTACACTCAAAATTTCCGACATACGCGCCATCGCAAAAATTGCAAAGGCCCATAAATGTTGGCTTTGCGTGGATAATACTTTTGCTTCACCCGCCTTACAACAACCTCTTTCGTTGGGAGCTGATATTGTAATACACAGCGCCACCAAGTACCTGGGCGGCCACAGCGATCTGATCGCAGGCATCGTGGTGGCGAAGGACCGCGAACTGGGCGACAGGATCAAATTCCTGCAAAATGCCTGCGGCGCCATTTTAAGTCCCTTCGATAGCTGGCTCGTTATACGCGGCATCGAAACCCTGCACCTGCGTGTGAAACAACATTGCATCAATGCGCAGGCCGTTGCTGAATTTCTTGAACATCATCCACTGGTTGATAAAGTGTATTACCCGGGATTGAAAAACCATCGCAATCATGCAGTAGCCGCCAGCCAGTCCACAGGCTTCGGAGGTATCGTTTCTTTTACATTGAAAGAAGATACCACCGAGGCAGCTACTGAATTCGTGACGTCCACCCGCTTGTTCAAGCTGGCTGAAAGTCTCGGCGGCGTTAAAAGCCTACTCTGCCATCCTGCAAGCATGACGCATAAAAGCATCCCGGCTGCCCAGCGCCGGGCCGCGGGCGTAGCCGACAGTCTCATCAGGCTAAGCGTGGGATTGGAAGAAGCGACCGACCTGGTGAAAGACATAGAACAGGCGCTGGCAGTCATCAACAAACCTTTATTGCAAACCGCATAAAATAATTATTGTATGAGCTATCATAAGGAATTAACGATCGGGTTGTTCGGCTTCGGCGTAGTGGGCGAAGGATTGTACAAAGTGTTGCAGCAAACGCCTTCGCTGAGCGCGAGCATAAAAAGAGTATGTATAAAAGATGCAGCTAAAAAAAGGAATGCGCCCGCTGCATTGTTTACCACCGACAGAAGCGAACTGCTGAATGATCCTGACATCAACGTGATCGTGGAAGTGATCAATGAAACAGAACCGGCATTTGAAATAGTGACTACCGCATTGCGCAATGGTAAAGCAGTAGTAAGCGCCAGCAAGAAAATGATCGCGGAGCACCTGCCTGAGTTGCTGGCATTGCAGCAGGAAACCGGGATTCCGTTTTTGTATGAGTCCTCGGCCTGCGCTTCCATTCCCGTTATACGCAACCTGGAAGAATATTACGACAATGACCTGTTGCATTCCATCAAGGCTATTGTGAATGGATCTACCAATTTTATTCTTACAAGAATGTTCGAAGACAAGCTGGAGTTCAGGCAGGCATTGGTGCTTGCGCAGCAGTTAGGATTTGCGGAATCCGATCCTACCCTGGATGTGGAGGGCCATGATGCCGTGAACAAATGGGCCGTGCTGCTGGCACATGCTTATGGCATTGTGGAGCATCCGCAACGGATATTGTTCAATGGCATTCAAAACCTGCACAAGCAGGATGCCGTGGTAGGAAAAGAAAAGAACCTGCAGGTACGGTTGGTGGCACAGGCTAAGAAGCTGCAAAACGGTAAGGTGGCTGCATTTGTGCTGCCCCAGTTTGTAGCGCATGACGACCACCTGGCCTTTGTAAAAAATGAGTTCAATGGAGTAGTTATAGAAAGCGGGTTTGCTGACAAACAATTTTTTTATGGAAAGGGGGCAGGCAGCTTCCCTACCGCTACGGCTGTACTAAGCGATATCGCCGCGCTGCGGTACGACTATCGCTACGAATACAAAAAGCTGTATCACCACAAGCCCCATGAGCTCACCGATGAGCTGTACCTGCGCGTGTACGTAAGCTTCGAGGACTGGAGCTACATTCCCCGCGAACAATTTGAATGGATAGAGGAATGGCATGCCAACGAAGCGCGCAAGTACCTGGTGGGCGTATTGAATTTTAACGTATTGAAGGAAACGAATTGGTGGCGGGAGAACAACACTTCGCTGGTATTGCTGCCCGATGCCATAATTGAGGACATAGAGATCAGGAAGTTGAAAAAGAAAAGCCTGGAATTAGCCGGAGTAAATTGAGCTTACTCCGCCTTCAGCACTTTTGCCGGGTTTATATGCGCTGCGCTCACGGCTTTTATTACCACTGTTAATAGGGTGAGCATCAACGTTAGAACGCCTGCCGTTGCAAAAATCCACCAGTGTATGTTGGTGCGGTATGCAAAGTCCTGCAACCAATTGTTCATGGCCCACCAGGCCAGCGGGAAGGCTATTACCGTGGCGATAAGCACAAGCCGCACAAAATCAGACGACAGCAGGTAAACGATACTGCTGACGCTGGAGCCCAGCACCTTGCGGATGCCGATCTCTTTAAGCCGCTGTTGTGTAATATGGTTCACCAGTCCCAACAATCCGAGGCACGCAATGAAAATGGCGAGCACGGAAAAAATGCCAATGATGGTAGCCGTTCTTGTTTCAGCGGCGTACATGTCGGCGAAATCCTCATCGAAAAAACTATAGCTAAATGGATGGCCAGGCTCGATTGCCGGCCAGATCTTCGATATGCTTTCGATGGTTGCCGCAGTTTCGGGGGCATTGATGCGCACCGATAATTGACCAAACCATTGCGCTTCAACAAAAAACAAAAGCGGCATTATCTTTTCGTGCAGCGAGCGGAAGTGAAAGTCTTTTACCACACCTATGATAGGTGCTGATTCACGCCCGATATTAGGCATCTTCACCATTTTGCCTATGGGGTTATCGAAGCCCAGTTGCCTTGCGGCTTCTTCGTTGATCAGGTAAGCTGCGGTGTCTGTAGGCATCTGTTTGCTGAACCCGCGGCCGGCTGCTAATTCAATTTGATAGGTGGCCAGGAAATCCTGGTCAACAACCAGCATGCGCATGGGCGGCTGCTGGTCAGCAGGAATACCTTCCACCTCGCAAGGAATACCGAAATCGGAGCCGCCGGGGCGGTTAGCCGAGGCCGTTATCTCCTGCACGCCGGGCACCTGCTTTAATTGGTGTTTAACAGTTTCCAGGCGGGCCAGTGTTTCATTGTTACGGATGGGTATTATCAATATTTGATCTTTATTGAACCCCAGATTTTTGTTTTGTATATAATTCAGCTGCTTCCAGGTTACAAGCGCAGCAATGATCATGACAATGGAAATACAGAACTGACATGTCACCAGTATCTTTCTTAACAGGTGCCTTGGGCTTTTTCCCGACGATTGTTTTCCCATGATGCGGATAGGATTATAAGCCGCCAGTACCGTGGCGGGATAAAGGCCGCATGCAACCGTAATGAATACGAACAGCGCCAGCAAGCCGCCTGCAAGCCATTTACTGTAAATGCCGTTGAACGAGACGTGGTTCTCCAAAAAATTATTGAGATAAGGCAAGGCGATATAAGCAAGCGCTATCGCAAATCCAATGGATATAAAGCAAACCATCCCGGTTTCTATCAGGAATTGCCACAGCAAAGTCCTTCGTAAAGCTCCATTCACCTTGCGTATGCCCACTTCTGCAGACCGTTTTACAGCTTGTGCTGTTGAAAGGTTGATGAAGTTCAGGCAGGCAATAACGATGATGAACAATGCCAGCGTACCGAAAATATAGATATAGCTCGGGTTGGAATTGGGCTCTATTTCGCGGAAGAGGTCTGAGTGTAAATGAATATCGGCCAGCGGTTGCAGGAACGGCGTGGAAGCTGCTGCTGTTTCCGCATCGAGATGCCTGGCAAGGAATGCGTCTGCCTTCCGTTCTACCTCCTTGACCGAAGCGCCCGGCTTCAACAACAGGTACGTATAAAACTGGTTCCACCGGTTCCATTTGTCCATGTCGGGATGGTGGTAAGAACTAAGGCTGGCAAGGAAGTCGAAGCGGAAATGCGAATTGAAAGGCACATCTTCCATCAAGCCGGTGATGCGGTAATTATCAGTATTATTAAGGAGCACTGATTTACCGACGGGGTCTTCGTCCGCAAAATATTTTTTTGCAAACGAGCGGGTAACGATCATGCAGTTGGGCGCTTGCATGGCCGTTTTCGGATCCCCACTGATCAGTTTCCAACTGAAAATATCCAATACGGTAGAGTCTGCGTAAAAACCATTTGATTCGTAAAAGCGCTTGTCTCGCCAGGCAAATAATGTTTCGTTGAAGCCTACGAAGCGGCACATGGATTCCACTTCGGGCAGGTTTTTCGCCAGGCCAGGCCCCCAGGGACCAAATACTTTTGCGATGCCATTTTCATAACTGGCGCCTTCAACCTTGTTGGCAACGCGGTAAATGGTTTTATGATTGAGGTGATACCGGTCGAAACTCAGTTCATGCTGTATGTAAAGACCGATGAGCAGGCATACTGCCGCTCCCACCGTAATACCGGCGAGATTGATACTTATGAACCCTGGGCGTCGGGATAAAATCCTTAATGCCATTTTAATTTGGTAAAGCAACATAACGGCTCTTTGGATACCAGGTACCACGCAGAACGATGCCAATTTATAAACGATTGATTTTTCTGGATTTAAATAAGCCACAACCTACGAAAGTGTTCGTTACCGTTACAATAATTGTCCGCATCCGATACAGCTGCGAGTGTGGCCATTGTTGACTGGCAGAATTATTGAATCAGTTTTCCCGATGAATATTAACTGGGATAGCATTTACTTCCACAATTCTGTTCGGAACTGGGCGATCGCATTGTCGTTGATAATCGGCCTGTTGCTGCTGATACGCATTTTCCGTACGATCATTTTAAAAAGAATGAAGGCCTGGTCTGAACGGACGGAGAGCCAGTTAGACGATTTTGCTGTCAGGCTTATATCCAGGGCTGTTCTGCCATTGGCCTACCTCGCCAGTGTGTATGCAGGTTTTTATTACCTGGGGTTTCCGCCAAGAATAGAACGCGTAATAAACGTGGCCTTCTTAGTGGCCGGGACTTTTTTTGTGTTGAAGCTGATCAGTGGTTTTGTTCATTTCTTTTTATACCGCGCCATCAGCCATCATGAAAACAGGGAGGCAAAGGGAAAACAGCTTAGGGGTATTCTTTTCGTTATTAATGTGGTGGTGTGGATACTCGGGTTGGTGTTTTTAATTAGTAACCTTGGGTATGATATTACCGCGGTAATTACGGGTTTGGGCGTGGGCGGTATTGCCATTGCGCTTGCATCGCAGGTGGTGCTGGGCGATCTCTTCAGTTATTTCGTAATATTCTTTGACCGCCCGTTCGAGATCGGCGATTACATAACTGTAGATGACAAGAATGGCACCGTTGAATACATCGGGATAAAAACCACCAGGCTGCGTACATTATCGGGAGAGCAGTTGATAGTTTCCAATACCAATCTTACCAATGCGAGAGTGCATAATTTTAAGAGGATGGACACACGCCGCATACAATTTACCTTAGGCGTAACGTACGAAACGTCCGTGGAAAAGCTTAAGAGAATTCCGGAGATCGTTCAACAGATCATCACCTCCACGCCCGATTTAAGATATGACCGCGGCCATTTTTCGGGATACGGCGCCTTCAGCCTGAACTTTGAGTTTGTATATTTTGTAAATACGCCTGATTATAATTTATACATGGACAGGCAACAAAGCATTTACTTCGCCATATTCGAAGCATTTGCAAAAGAAGGAATTGAATTTGCTTATCCCACGCAGCAATTGCTTGTTGACATCCAGGGACAGCCTAAGGAGCGCGCTGAAAATGGCGCAAGGCAACACGTCAATTCTTAGAGGCTATTGCATCCATGATGGCGATGATGCCTTTTTTGGTCCCTTCAAAATACTTTCCTTCTTTATACATGGGAATAAATACAGAATCGACGATGGTCTTTGTTTCCTGGTCCGACAGCAATTTTTCAATGCCGTAGCCATTGTGTACGCGCATTCTTCGTAAATCGGCAGATATGGTAATAAAGATGCCGTTCTTTTTGTCCTCCTTTCCTACTTTCCAGGTGTTTGCTATCAGCAGCGTGAACTCGTCAAAGTCTTTATGATTGGTGCGGGTGGAGTCGATTGTCAGTACCACAATTTCGATCGTTGTGTTTTTTTCATAGTTGCGTACCAGCGAATCCAGCTGTCGTACTTCTTCATTGCTGAAGAGGAAGGTATAGTCGTTGATCCAACCGATTGGCTCAGGGATTTTTCTTGCCCAATCCGCGCGAACAGCTTTCCCTTTGGTGCTATCGGCGCGACTGGCTGCATCCTTTTGCTGCTGTGCGTAAGCGGTCGCGCTTAGCGTAAGAAACAGAGTAATAACGTAACAAGCGTGTTTCAGGACTGAAGGATTTATGCCGGAAGTTACACAATGTCTTTATACCTAAAGCGTTAAGCAAATGCAAGTATTGTGGTAAAGGTCAATTCTTTTTTGCCTGTTCGGGCGATTCATGCTATTTTTGCGGGCTCTAAAAATAACAGAGATTGCATTTCAGCCTCTGTTCACGGGAAGTAGCGCAGGCCGGTAGCGCACCTGGTTTGGGACCAGGGGGTCGCAGGTTCGAATCCTGTCTTCCCGACATGTATTAGAAAGGCTTCAAGTCGTGGACTTGAAGCCTTTTTTAGTTCGAATACTTAATCAGAACTATGACTTTTTAATTAACGGAACTGATAGAAAAGGCCTACCTGCCAAAGCCTGTTCCTCATGTCAGCATTGTTTTTACTGACATCTCTGATGCCAAGGTTGTAACGGGCATCAATACCCAAACGTAGCGGACTTAAATAGCTGGCGCCAATTATCCATGAAAAATCAGTGTCTTTCATGGAAGATTTGACAATAGCTTCTTCGCCTGCGCCTGTAGATTTGGCTGTTGTTATAAATCCCACCTGAGGTCCTGTTTGCAGGCGCACCCCATTACCAAACATATACTGCCCTAAAACCGGAACATTGATATAATTCAGTTTGGTTTTTGATGCGCTGTTGTATTCAGCACCCTGGGAAGAATAAAACACTTCTGGCTGCAAGGCGAATTGCCTACTCAAATGAATGTGCGCCAGTCCGCCTACATAGTACCCGCTTCGGTGATCAGATAATTGATCATTTGTTTTTAAAGCGGACACGTTGATACCGGCTTTAAGTCCGAATTGCACCGGTGTTTGAGAGAAAACAACATTAAAAAAGAATAGTAAGGAAACTGTGATTAAGAACATCTTTCTCATAGACTTCCTCCTTTTTTTTAAACGCCGCTCATCAAACCGAATACCATTCCGGTTTTGAGGCCAGAAAGTGCAAATTTTTCATTTGCCAAGGAAATTTTTTCATTGCACATTGTCAAAATTTCAAATAAAAATGGGCAAAACGTAACAGGAATACCACTGGGCATTGTCTGCCGCTTTGTTCATAGGCCTGCTACTCATGCACCATATCAATTCTCTTTCAGCTTCACCACCCAAAAATCTGCGTTGCCATGATTATCTCCTACGTCGCCTGATTTATTACTTAAAGTGTATCCAGCCACTACCGGTCCATTACCGCCATCAGCCACTGCATAAGCTATTTCTTCATTATTACCGCCCAATGCCTTCTTCCATACCAGATTGCCATTGGCATTCAGTTGCACCACCCAAAAATCACCGTTACCCGGATTGGAAGTAACGTCCCCACTATTTGTACTGTAAACATACCCGGCAACTACAATTGCTCCATTGGCCCGTGTAATTACACTTTTAGCAGCATCGGGAGATTGCCCTCCCAGGGTCTTTTGCCAATTCAGGTTACCTGTGCCGGCGTGCAGGCTGGTAATCCAATAATCTTCGGAGCCCGTGGTAGCACCAACATCACCATTGTTATTGCTTTTGGTGCTGCCTACTGCAATCAAAACGTTGTTGGGTGCAACGGCCAGCCCATTGAGGTCCTCGATATTCGAACCGCCGAGTGTTTTCTTCCATACAATCGAACCGTTCTTGTCTATTTTCATAACGAGAAAATCAGCACTGCCCTTTGTTGCAGGCACGTCGCCGTTGTTGTTGCTGGTTGTGTTGCCACCAACAAAGAACGCCCCATCTGTTGCAGGTACAACTGCCCTTGCAATGTCACTTCCATTGCCACCGAAGGTTTTCTTCCATACGGCGGCTCCATCACCATTTTCAAGCACTACAACCCAGAAATCTTCATTGCCATGGTTGGGTCCTACATCACCGGTATTATTGCTGAGCGTGTAACCTGCCACAACGATTTTTCCTTCAGAGGTAACGGTTACGGCAGCGGGCCAATCATTTGCATTGCCACCCAGCGTCTTTTGCCATTGAAGCACTCCGTTGGCATTCAGTTTTACCACCCAATAATCTACTCCTCCGTGATTGGCGCCTACATCCCCGTTGTTATTGGTAATGGTATAGCCGGTGAGCACGTATCCGCCATCTGGGGTAACGGCCGCGGCAACCACCACTTCGTCTGAATTGCCACCGAATGTTTTTTGCCATTCCATAGCCCCGGTCGCATTCAGCTTCACTACCCACATATCTATGCCGCCTTTAGTAGGACCTACGTCTCCATTGTTGTTGCTGGAAGTACGGCCACCCATAAGATACCCGCCATCCTGCGTTGTAATGATCGTATATCCATAGTCGTTACCAGAACCACCCAGCACTTTTTTCCAGTCGATGGTTATCGCGGGCACGGTTGAAACCTCCTGTTTAACTACCAGTTGTTGGGGATCAGCTTTTCCATTGACCAGCGAAACAGTAACAGTGGCTGTTCTTGCAGCACCTGAATTATTTTCTTTGGTGATGGTTACCTGTACGTTATCGTTACCAGTGCCATTGGCCTTGTTCACCTGCAGCCAGTCGGCGCCTGCGGGAAGCGTGATCTTCCACTCGCTGTTAGCTTCGATGCCCACTGTTGACACCGTTCCCGCACCGGCAGGGACGTCCAGCGTAGAAACGGAAAGCTTAAGATGAAAGGATGGACCGGCTTGCGGCTTTGTTTTCTTGCAAGCATTAAAGAGTAAGGCTACTGCAAGCAGCCATATGCCAAAGTGGATGCAATTTTTCATATTATAAATTGAACGTGGTGTAAAAATGTTTTTAGTGGATCGCTGGTAATGCCAGACGACTAATAATTGCTGATTGTGACAGCCCCCGGAGGAATATTACGGCAAGACACTATCTTATGCAGTGCCCGGTTCCGCAATCGAATTGGGTTCATGGCATAAGTTTTACCTGATAATCCTCAAATGAACTTGTATGCCGGTACTCATCATTGCCTTTCTGATTGCCGATTTGCTCACGATTGCTTACCCGTTTATTGCTTACTATTTGTATCGTGAGTGGGACAAATACCGCGACACACTTAATGACGATTACGCAAACAGATGTTTATACGGCGTCATTGCGTTGCTGCTGCTAATTGTGTTGGGTAAAACGCTCGTCAAATCATTGCTCAGCAAGAGACGAAAAGGGGAAGATCAGCCACGCCTGTTTCAAGCAACAAAAAGCGAAATGATAGGCCGTCCGGACGGCAGCAGCATTAATGTTGAATATTATGGGAAAGAAGATGGCCAGCCAATCATTTTTGTTCACGGCTTAAATGCCAATAGCAAAAATTGGTACTACCAACGCAAATACTTTGAAAAAAATTACAGGCTCATCATGATGGACCTCCCGGGAATGGGTAAATCAAGCCGGCCCAGGGATAGAGATTTTTCGCTTACTAAAATGGCCGATGACCTCCAGGCCGTGATCAAGCATACCGGTGTTAAAAATCCAATTCTTTGGGGACATAGCATGGGCGGAATGACCATCCTTACATTGCTTTCAAAGACCACGCGACTAAATGGAATTCATATAAAAGCGGCTGTGCTGCAACACACTACTTATACAAACCCGGTACGGACAACAATGTTAAGCAGGCTTATGACCGCTATTCAAAAACCAATATTGACGCCCCTTTGTTATTTCATGATTGCACTCTCACCTGTTATTTGGTTATTTCGATGGTTGAGTTACTTCAATGGCAATGCGCATATCATAACGCGGCTGCTCACGTTTGCCGGGACGCAAAGTCCTAAGCAACTGGATTATTCAACCCTTTTATCGACCATGACACCGCCTGCGGTTACTGCGCGCGGTTGCCTTGGAATGTTCAGGTATGATGTGACGGAACATCTGGAAGACATTTCAGTTCCAACGCTGATCATTGCAGCGGGTAGTGACCGCCTTACAAAACCCGAGGCCAGCCAATATATGAAAGACCATCTACTGAATGCTCGACTGGTAACTGTTGCGCCTGGCAACCACCAGGGCTTGCTGGAAAGACATTCAGAAGTGAATGAAGCGGCCGAACAGTTCATTTTGTCTTTGGATAAGGAATGGTCGGCACAGGCGGTACGTTAAATATTAATATGCTGGCAATTGACGTCCCACGCCTGGTTTCGCAGTGTGCGGGTGAAAGATCAACCGCTAAGCAGGACGCCCGGAAACCTGCTTTAAGGCATTGTTGTATCTTACTTAACGGCGCTAACCTGGGTTTGCCCGCTTCGCAATGCCTCCCGCACCTTTGGCGCTATTTTATCTCCAAAAATCTCAATTGACTTCATCATTAGCTGGTGCGGCGGTCCGCCTACATCCATGTGAGCAGAAAAACGCGTAAGGCCGAACAGCTCACGCATATGCAGGATCTTATCGATGGCCTCACTGGCATCGCCGATCAATAAATGACCATCCTTGCCGCGTCCTTGCTCAAATTGCTGCTGGTGATAAGGCGGCCATCCGCGTTGACGGCCTACCCTGTTCATTTGCGCAGCATAGAGGGGATAGTATTCGTCCGCGGTCTTACGGCTGTTCTCGCCGAAAAATGAGTGCATGTGTACGCCTACCTGCAAAGCATTGGCATCATGGCCGAAATGTTCATACACTCTCCGGTAATAATCAAACAAGGGTTTAAAGTTGGCAGGATTACCGCCGATGATCGCAAATATTACCGGCAAACCGAACCGTCCTGCTCTCAGCACCGATTCGGGGGTGCCACCGATGGCTATCCAAATCGATAAATTATCATTCACGGCGCGTGGAAGAACTTCCTGGTTTACCAGTGCGGGCCGGAACTTACCCTTCCAGGTTACTTTTCGTTCCTTGTTTATTTGTAATAGCAATTCCAGCTTTTCCTCGAACAATGCGTCATAATCTGACAGGTCGTAGCCATATAGCGGGAAGGATTCGGTGAAGCTGCCGCGGCCCGCCATCAATTCGGCCCGGCCGCCGGAGATCAGATCTAATGTGGCAAAGCTTTGGTACAATCGCACGGGGTCCGATGAGCTAAGTACCGAAACGGCGCTTCCAAGTTTGATGTTCTTAGTGACCGTTGCAGCGGCTGCCAGCACAATTTCCGGCGCAGAAACGGCATAATCAGGACGGTGGTGCTCGCCTATCCCGAAGAAATCCAGGCCTACTTCATCCATCAATTTTATTTCTTCTATCAATTCCTGCAGCCGCTGCTGTGCCGGCTGTATTTCTCCTTTGCTGTTGATGTGCAGATCGCCAAACATTCCAATGCCTAATTCCATCCTGTTTCAAATTTCTGCGAAGGTATGAAGCGATTCTCCGGCATTTTCTAACAAATCTTTTAAAACTGATCACTAAATACTTTAGTATTTTGCGTCCTTGAAAAAATCAGGAGAGGCGCAAGCAAATGACATTGTTCAACGATACAGAACTATTCACCTCGGGCGCATTACGCGTACGAAAATTCGACATCCCCGATGCTGAGTTGACATTATACGAGCATTTCTTCAATCGCGAAGAATCCGACCGGTTTTATAAGGTCCTCCTGGAAGAAACTCCGTGGAAGCAAGAGCCTATTACTATTCATGGTCAAACGCACCTGATGCCCCGGCTTACTGCATGGTATGGCAAAAGATGGAGCGGTAAGCCGCCTACGCCGCTCACCCCTACCCTTGCTACAATACAGGAAAGAGTTGAAGCCGAGGCAAGGGTGAAGTTTACAAGCGTTTTATTGAACCTTTACCGCACAGGCCAGGATAGCGTATCATGGCACCGTGATCATGAACGGGAGTTTGGAAAAAACCCGATCGTTGGTTCGGTGAGCTTTGGTGAAACGCGCCCTTTCAGGATCAGGCATAAATTCAGAAAAGACCTTGGCACCATCGAGATCCCTTTGAATCATGGAAGCTTTCTGCTGATGGCGGGACCCATGCAGCACTATTGGGAGCACCAAATACCTAAAACGTCGAAAGATATCAAGCCAAGGATTAACCTTACATTCCGCATTGTGCATGATATAATAAGCGGCTATGTTTATTAGTTATTTCATATCACCCGTTCATTACCGCCGTCAACCGGTATTTGTGCCCCGGTGGTCTTGGCAAACAGCGGGCCGCAAAGTTCTGCCGCGAGTTCGGCTACGTCTGAGCTTTTGATCTCGGTTTGCAAAACATTGTTTCTTTTATATTCATCCACGCTCAGGCCATATTGTTTAGCGCGGGATGCCAGCACTTCATCGTTCCATATGCCCGTATCGAACACCGCGTTGGGATGCAGCGTGTTTACGCGTATATTGTCCCGGCCCCACTCCAAAGCGGCTATGCGTGCCAGTTGGTTCAGGCCTGCCTTCGATACGGAATAGGCGGCCGCGCCGGGCCCGGGCGCCGGAACATTTTTTGAACCGATGATCACTACCCGCCCGCCTCTCACAGATAACTTCAGAAAAGGATAGGCGCTTTTAAGCAAAATAACATTGGCATCCAGGTTAATGCTCATTGTTTTTTGCCAATTGCTTTGTGTCAATGAATCTATGCGCTGGCTCGGCGGAAAAATACCTGCATTCAATATCAACATGTCTATCCCCCCGAATGTATCCACAGCTTGTTCAATAGCATGCTGCAAACCTCCTTCGGAAGTTACGTCGCATTGAATGCCCAGGTATTCATGCTTTTTATGAAGGGTTTCAACTGCATTGCTCAGATCCAAGCCCACCACGGCCGCGCCACGCTTCAACAACGAATCCACGCAAGCTTTTCCTATACCGGAAGCTGCACCGGTAACAAAGGCCACTTCTCCGGTAAATGCAGGCGATTTATCGCCCTTGGTCAATTTGGCCTGCTCCAGTTCCCAATACTCCACGTCGAAGATGTCTTTTGCGGGCAAGGCCTTATAGCCCCCCAGCGCCTGTGCCCATTGTATAATATCGATGGTATGATCATATATATCGGCAACGATCTGCGCGTCCTTTGCCGTTTTGCCGATAGCACACACGCCAAATGAGGGGTCGAGTGCCACGCGGGGCGCAGGGTCAAGCATTTTCTTCCGTTCTTTTGCAAGGGGCTCGTTCTCTTCGAAATATTGCCTGTATTCGCGAACGTATTTGTCAACATCCCGGCCTACCATTGGCAGCCGCTTGGTGCGGATCACGTGGTCCGGCGTGGCAGGGCCCTGTTGCGAAATAACACCAACATCAGCGCGGTTGCAGAACAGCATGGACTTGTCGTCGTGCATGCGCTTCATTATCATCGGAAATCCGGCGGCACGGGATATTTCCCTGCGCAATGTTGCAAAATCAATTGTGATATTTTCTGCTTGTTTGATATTGACCGGTTGTTTATTATCAACCGCATGGGTTTTAAGATACTGCTCTGCTTTCCCTACAAGGAACAGCATGCGGTCGTATGATTCTTCGGCAGTTTGCCCGAAAGAAAACACGCCATGATGCAATAGGATCATCCCGATCGTGTCCGGCCGCAATTCCCGTTGCAATAACTGCGCGCACAGTCTTGACAAATCGAAGCCAGGCATTACATAAGGGATATAAATAACGTCATCGCCATAGATCTGGCGGATGATCTCGTCACCATTTACAGAATTTGAAATTGCCACGATCGCATCCGCGTGGGTATGGTCAACGTATTTATAAGGGACCACCGCATGTAAAATGGCTTCTACCGAAGGCACCGGCGCGGATGACCTGGTCAGGTGCGTGACCATTTCGTTCACCATTTGTGAATCGGACAGTGAGGGAAGCGCTGATAATTTTTTCAGATGATTTGCCCGCACAGGCGAGAACCCATCGGCGGTAATGGTCTCGAGGTCCCACCCGCTTCCTTTAACATACAATATCTCTTCTTCCTCGCCTATAATATTTTTCTCTGAAATTTTTACCGATGTATTGCCGCCCCCGTGTAATACCAGTGATTTATTCTTGCCTAATAACCGGGAAGTACGCACTCTTTCTTCAAGGGAAAAGGCTTTGTCCTCGCTCATATTCGATTGCTTTTAAAAATGCTTTACGGGGTTTTTTTCTGGGTTATAAAGATAACTTTTCAACACGTAAAGCCTGCGACGAACTATTACCCCGGCAACGAAAAATAAAAGCAAGCGCCTTCATTGATGCTTCCTTCGGCCCAAACCCTGCCTCCGTGTTTGGCGACAATCTTTTCCACCAGCGCAAGTCCTATGCCTGTGCCTTCGAACTCATTACTGCTATGCAATCGCTGAAACACTTTAAACAGCTTATTGCTGTATTTCTCATCGAAACCTACTCCATTGTCCTTTACATAAAACACTACTTCGCTATTTTTTGTGTATGAGCCGATCTCGATACGCGGCTGTGGAGCATTTGCGCTGTATTTAATGGCATTGGAAATCAGGTTTACCCAAACCTGCTTTATTGAATTTGCATCGCCCCTGACCGACGGCAAAGGTTTAATATCCCATTGCGGGGGTTTGTCATTGGTGTTCTGCTCCATCAGTTCAGCGATCGCTTCATCCACCATTTCACGCGTTTTGATGGGAGCCTTGAACATTTCCTTTTTTCCGATGCGAAAAAATGCAAGCAGGTCATCTATTAAATGACCCATCTTCAGGGTATTGTTCCTGATGATGGTGGTAATCCGTTGCGCTTCACCATCCAACTTGTCAGCATAGTCCTCTTCCAGTATGCCTATAAATCCTGCTATGGCGCGCAATGGGGCCCTAAGGTCGTGCGATACCGAGTAGGAAAAAGCCTCCAGTTCTTCATTGCTCTTTCTTAATTCCTCAGTACGTTCTTTTACTTTCTCCTCCAGGCCCCGGTTAAGCTCGGTGATATCTCTTTGCGCGTTTTTCAGCTTGGTAATATCAAGGGCAACGGTCATTATCGCATAGACCGACTGGTTGTCGTCTTTCAATGGAATGTACTTGGAATAAATATCATAGCCCGCCATGCGCACTTCCCTGATGACCGATTCGCCCTGGAAGGCGCGCTTAAAATCAGGTTCTACTTCCGCGAAGCGTTCCGGGGAAAGGACGTCGGCGGCCCTCTTACCCAATAATTCTTCTTTTGTATACCCCAGCCTCTCCAGCATATCGCCTTCGATGAGCAAATACCGGTAGTCGTGATCGAACAAGCAGATAACGGAATCGGGAATGCTCGACGCTATGGTTTTGTATAAGGTCTCACTCTTCACCAACCGCTCGGCCGCGATCCTGGATTGCACCTGCAATTGCCTGTCCTTTCGCTTTACTTTTGCTTTTTGCTTAAAAAGACTGGTTGTAGTATAAACCAACAGCATTCCCGATAGAAAAACAAAGAGTCCCATCCAGATCCTGATCTTGGTAATTTCCTTGTTCAATTGAATTTTTAAATGATCCACGATGAACATGGTCCTTTGGATGCCGTCATTAATAAGCCTGTTGATGTATCGAAATGCCGCAGAATGCGCGGACGAGGCGTTATTGAGGATTGAATCTGGCACGTTGCTTTGCAATATCCACGGCAATTCGGCCCTTACCAGGCTGTCCAGTGCATGTGCTATCCGAACATTGATGGAGTCGCGCACGGTTGCATTCAGCAACTCCAACCGGTGGATAATGCTGGCGCTGTCAGCGAAAAATATTTCGTCGGCCACGGGGCTATTGGCAGCGGCTAGTTCAGGCGTTAGCATGGCGGCGTTGTTCATCTGCCGCGAAAGTTCCTGATAGCAGATATGAACAACATTTTGCCTGTTGATGAGCTCCGAGTAATTGGTCAATTCCTTGTACGCCGCGTTGAAGAACAGGAGCACGATTACAAGTAAAACAGAAGCCAGGCCGTAAAACAGTATGTTTTTTCTCATAGCGCAATAAGGGTTCATCCTACGCGTAAGTACGTGGATCGATAGCTCATCCTTCTTATTCTTTCTAAGGGGGGCCCTTTAAAGGTCCCTGGGGAAACTTTCTTAATGAGGCAGCATGATCTGATCGCTGATGCTAATATAACCCTGCCTGCACTCAAATCAAAATGCACTATGGCCAGAATTTGAGAAATTTACTATTCTTTTGTAAGTATTACGGTCTAACAACCAATGAAACAAAACAGGAAAGCGCTGCTGCTGGTCTGCGTCCTATGCATAGCGGTAATATTCCTTTCACGATGCGTTACCGACCCCCACCCCGGCAAGGACCCGAGGGGACCCGGGTTTGCGGGATCATCCCAATGCAGGCAATGCCACCAGGCCGTGTACGATGCCTACCTGGCTTCCGCACATTTTAACACCACCCAGCCTGCATCCCGGGAAAATATCAAGGGAAGTTTTGCCAATGGCAGCAACCGCTTCCGGTATAACGACAGCACCTACGTACTGATGCAGGAGCGCGACAGCGGATTGTACCAGGTGGCGTACGTGAACGATAGGGAAACAGCCGCGCATCGGTTCGATATACTGTTCGGAACAAAACATGCGCAGACGTTTTTATATTGGCAAGGTAATCGCACGTACGAACTGCCTGTTTCGTATTATATGGGCGTACAAAGCTGGGGCACCAGCCCTGGATTTTCGCATACCAACATTAACTTTAAAAGGTTCATAGGCGCCAATTGCTTCGAATGCCACAGCACTTATATCGCAAGGGAGCTTAAAGCGTCCACCGCGGGCATCGAAGAAGATCTGCATAAAAATACTTTGGTGTATGGCATCGATTGTGAAAGATGCCATGGGCCGGCGCTGAACCACGTTAATTTTCATACCAGCAATCCGCAAAGCAAGCAAGCAAAGCACATCGTGCGCATTTCGACGCTCACCCGTCAACAAAAGCTGGACGTATGCGCGGTTTGCCATTCAGGTAACAATAAGATGCAGGAAAAAAGCACTTTCCGGTTCAGGCCAGGCGATACACTGGCGCATTATTTTACCATATGGCCCACCGGTGATACCAGCACCAGCTTCGATGTGCATGGCAACCAATACCAATTGCTTTCGCAAAGCGCCTGCTTTATCAAGACCAACAGCCTGGATTGCTCCACCTGCCATAACCCGCATACAGATGCAGGTAATAATTTAAAGATGTATTCCACTATTTGTGCAAATTGCCATACAAGCGTAGCGCACTCATTCGCGGCCGATGCCGTTGCAGAACAGCAGCTCAAAAATAATTGCATCGATTGCCATATGCCCAGCCAGCCTTCGCAGGCCATTACTTTTTTTCTGGCAGACAGCACCCGAAAATCAGCTTATTTTCTCCGCACTCATAAAATCGGTATTTATGACAAACCAAAATAGAACCGCCATGCGCACCCGAAAATGGTTGTTGTTCTTTTGCAGCATCGGGCTGCTTATCATGTTTTTCATGTTCCCCAGAAACCGGGAGTGGGCAGGAACAGTCATTGGATATTGGAATAGTTTTCCAAAACAGCAAAAGCACCTGGACCTCGAGACGCGCATGCGCCTCCGCTTCGGTAACAATTATATATATTCGAAGAACATCGCCGATTCTTTAAGGAACAGGACTTCCCATCCCAACGCGTTGATATTGATGCCGCCTTCGAGTTATTTCAGTAAAATGGGATTGAAATACCATGTTCCGGAACCCGCGGTTTTCTATTACTATACCGGCATAAAAACCATCTGGGCAAACAGTAAGCATGCAATGGATGCGCGCTGGTACGTGCGGGTCAGCAATGGCAGGATCATCCTCGACAGCATTACCGACAAGCGCATGATACAGGACACCATCCGGGAATTCGTTAAACTGGGGGTATCGTTATGAGTGCCGTGCTCATGGTCATCGTGCTGACCATCCTGCAGTTTATTGCGGGCTTTGGCGTGTTGAGCCTGTTTAAAATATCGCTTAAGCCCGCGATGCAAATCTCCCTGTCACTGCTGATGGGCGTCGCGGTGTTTTCCCTGGTTCCATTGATCCTGCAATTGAACTATATGCCCATTACACGTGCCGGTGTTTTCATTTCCTTGGTGATGGCCTGCCTGCTGTTGAATATGCAATACAAAACAGTGCTCGCCCAGCTGAAGACAATTGCAAAAAAGCCGCGCTTCCGCATTCAATTGTATGAAGTTCCCGCGTTGATAGTGATTTCCCTTATTGTTCTGATAAGCGTATGGCGGTGCTTTTACCTGCCGCCCACCTCCCGGGACCTCACATCGGGGCCCGAGGTAATTGCCGAATATGCCGTCAGGGAAAAGACAATGGTCAATTCAGTTTTCCTGGTTAACCTGGAAACTACGAACAATCAATTCAAATCTACTTTCATCACTTCCTTGCAGGTAATTTATAAATATGCGGGATTTCCTTTCGGACAGTTGTGGCTAAGCACCATCTTTGTTTGCTTCCTTGTTTTCCTGTACCATGCGCTTAGCCTGCTTATTCACAGGATGCTGGCAGGTTTATTGTTGATATGCTTCCTGGCAATTCCTGAAATGTATGCCTACACTTTCATGGCCCTGTACGATTACAGCAACGCGGTGTTCTTTTTCCTGGCCGCCTGGTTCCTGAACGAATTCATGAAAACAGGCAATACCCGCCAAATCGCCTTCGCCGGCTTGCTGATGGGAATTGCCACTTACATACGCTCCGAAACCCTGGTGCTTGCAGCAATGCTGGCCCTGGTGCTAATTTGGATAGACAGGAGAAAACCGGGGGGATTCCGGAGGCGGTTGATACCTGCATTTTATTTTTTACTGCCTTCGGCGATCTTTTATTATTTACAGGTTAATGTTTACATAGATCTGTACCTGCCGGTATCTTATGAAATCAAGGGCCTGGTGAACCCCAACCTCCTCGACCTGCAGCCGCTTTTCCAACGTTTTGCCGACATCAACACCGAACTGATCTTCAGCAAGCTCGGCATCATTCATTACGGGTATTTTATTTTTATCTTCCTGTTCGTTCTGCTGATCGATATTATTTGGAAGGGATGGCCGGGCAAAACCCCTTTAAACTGGCTATATGCCGTGTTGGTAGTATACCTGGGGCTTGCATTGCTCGGTTATCTATTGCCGTTACTAGACCTTCCGAATTCCACCAAACGGGGCCTTTTTAAAATGTTCCCGTTGATGCTGCTATACATGGGTAACAGCACGCTGCTCATTCATATTTCCCGCAACATAGAAAAATGGGAAACCGGTCTTAGGGCCGTTCGTGCGGATGCACGCCGTTGAATATTTTGAATGAAGCGACGCCGGCTTTTTGCAAGGCATATTGCAGGCTTACCCGCAACACGCCGGCGCCGTACTGGATGCTTCTTCTGAAATTGATGGACGAGGCGTCTTCGAAATACTTGGTGGGACAGGTGATTTCGGCTATCTCGTACCCGCGGTAAAACACCTGGGCCAGCAGCTCGTTGTCAAACACAAAATCATCCGAGTTCTGCTCGAATGGAATCGATAACAGCACCTCGCGGTGATATGCCCTGTAGCCAGTATGGTATTCCGACAGCTTTTGCCGCATCAGCATGTTTTGCGTGGCGGTCAGCAGCCTGTTGAAGAAATATTTATACAAAGGCATGCCGCCTTTTAACGCGCCCCTGCCCAGTATTCTCGAGCCCAGCACTACAGGATACACCTTGTTTGCTATCAGCGAAGCCATTGGATTGATCAATGCAGGCGTGTATTGATAATCCGGATGAAGCATGATGACGATGTCCGCCCCCAGGTCGAGCGCTTTGCGATAACATGATTTCTGGTTACCGCCATAGCCCTTGTTTTGTTCGTGACGGATGATGTGCGTAATGCCCAGTTCCCGGGCAATGTCGATGGTATTGTCCTTGCTCGCGTCATCCACCAGGATGATCTCATCGACCAATGACTTATCTATTTCATCGTAGGTTTGCTTCA
The DNA here is from genome assembly GCA_035628135.1 of Chitinophagaceae bacterium. Lineage (GTDB taxonomy): Bacteria > Bacteroidota > Bacteroidia > Chitinophagales > Chitinophagaceae > DASPKM01. Next base: position 38,298 of record DASPKM010000011.1, read on the forward strand.
GCGTTTTTGCGGCGTTGTAAGCGGGAAGCACCACTACTACTTTTTCTCCTTTGATCATTACTGCTATTTCTCCTTTTCTAGCCTGGCAATTGTTTTCTTAGCGGCCTCCAGTCGTATCTTCTTATTTTTCTCCACCATGCTGTTGGTGATCCATTTTTCCAACTTATGATGCAAAGGCACCAGCAGCGCGCCGATAGCGATAAGTATCACCAACATCAACACGGGCGAATGGTTGGTTACCTTGTCCAGGTAGGGATGAATGAAAAGATTGATGAACTCAAATACCGCGAGCAGCCCCAGCACACCGAAAAACTCAATGAAGCCTGCCGAAACAACCACGCTCCGGCTAAGCACCAGGAATAATATTATGAAAGTGATCAATACTATGGCAATCCCCGCGTATTGCAGGTTGTGCCTGTGTTGCTCCTTTTGCCGCGCAACCCTGGCTTCCTCTTCCCTGTCATTGATTTGCTTTGTAAAGGTGAGGTTCTGGATCTGTATCAACTGCTGTTCGTTAAACACGCTGTCGCGGTACATGTCTTTCAATTGCGCGTAATAATAAGCGCTGTCCTTCGATTTCAATGAATCATAGGCCATCCGCAACAAAGAAGCGGCCTGTATTATACCCAGCTTATTGCCGCTTTGCCTCGCCACGTCGAGGCTGGCCCATGCATATTGTTTTGCCAGCACAGGCTTACCGGTGTTTAACAGGTAGTCGCTATAGTCGGCCATGGCGTTGATCAGTGGCAAGGCAATGCGGTTTGAATCGCTGAAAGCGATACATCTTTTGTAATAGCTTTCTGCAAGGTCGGGTTCATTCTTTTGCCTGTACACGGAGGCAAAAATATAGAGCATGCGCGCAAACCCATAAGCATCGTCGTCCTTCCTGGTTGCTTCATTGGCGAGTTGAATATACCGTAAAGCGGAATCGGTCTGATGCAAGCCGAGGAAGGTCTCGGCCATGTGGCTGTAAAGCCTATTGTATGTTGTGGGAATGTTCCTGGCCGCCTGGTCGGTAAATGCTTCCGCCTTGCGCAGGTACTTGAGCGCCTCGGGGTAGTTCTTCAATTGCTTGAACACCACCGATATTTCCTTGCTTACCACAGATATGCCGGTATTGTTCCTGCTTTTTTCATGAATGGCTAACGCTTTGAACAAAAACTCGAGCGATTGTTTCAGATCACCGGCGATGCTGAAATACATGCCCAGCAGTACATAAGACCGGGCCATCAGCGAGTCGGAATGGGAATCGGTGGCTATTCGCAAGGCCTGATCAATGGTTGCCCGGGCGCTGTCCTTTTCGCCGGCATACAAAAAATTCCTGGACTTATTGGAAAGCTTGCGGAACGCTTCGTGCCGGCCTTTGGTTTGGCCAGACTCTTCGGGATCGTCGCCATAGTCCGGTAAATCCTGGGACCGGGCTTCTCCGAACGCAAGGAGCACAAAAAAAATGACAAATACTTTTCTCATGAACGCCCGGTAATGTTGAGTTTGAATTGTGTATGAAGTTAAAAAATAGTACACACTCTTTATTTCTTCCAGATGTCGTCAAACTCTTCTGGCCTGCGTTTAAATTGTGCGTGCACAAAAGGACACAGTGGTATCACCTTCAATCCATTTTTACGTGCATGATCTGCCATTGCGGCCAGCAGTTTTTTTCCCAATCCCTTACCCTCTGCCTTGGGGAAAACCTCAGTATGGTATACGGTCAGTTCGTTGCCCGCAACGCTGATCTCCATTTCTCCAAGCTGATCATCGCCTTCCATTGCATACACGCCGCCGCGGCCGTGTTCGTCCAGTTTTACATCGATGGTATCCATAGGGCTAAATTTAATCATAAAATCACCAGCGGTTGACAATAGTCATTTTGTTAGCATGAAAGCCGCGTTTTAACGCCAGTTTTGGAACACCCATGCCAATTTTGTATATTTAAATATACCCCTGCTTGTTCCCCGGCAATGATTAATAGCACTTGCCTTTAAAAAATACCAGGCCACCGGCCACTTACTACATCAATCGCAGTCCCCTTCTTGAACCAGACCGGTAAAGATTCTGAAAGAGCAATGCATGCCGCATTTGAAAGGTAAAACCGATCATCATTAAACTTTAATCAATGAAAAAGCTACTGAGCATTGCTATGGCAATGGCACTGGCCATTCTGCCATTTACTTCCTGCCAAAAATCAGAAACTGTTTCAGAAGAAGAAAAATTGCTGCAACTGCAAGCGCCTTCCGGGCAGCACATAGCTGCCGCCATCAGCGATGTAAGGGCGGAAGCCGCAGCAATTATTCTGGATAAATTCGGAACAGGAAAAGCTTTCCGGCTTACCGCCATAGAATATTTGAATGTAACGAAGGGATATGCCGCGATTATTTCTTACCGTTTGAGCGACGGTACTACGGGCAATTATGCAACCGTTGCAGATGCAGCCTTCACCGTAGAAGCTGCGTCGATCCGCACCAATTCCGTAAAAACTAAAAAAACGTCCGGGGCCTCTGCGATAATCAATGATGAGTCTGTCAGCAAGGTAACCCTCCAATGTTTAAAAACGGGCACCTGCGAGTGCAAGATCTCCGCGACCATCAACGCCGAAACCGGCACAATAACCTGGAAATGCAGTTGCACCGACTGCGAGATGCAGATTATTATCAGTTGATCCTGGTCAACATTCACGCCTTTCAACTGCGCATGGGCATGCCACATATACAAGGCAGCAGGCTGTAGATAACTCCTGCTGCCTTGTGTGCTTTGACAGCATGAAGTATAAAATACTGGTTATTAATTGTCCTATAATTCTCCTAATAAAAAAAGCCTTCCCCCACGGAAGGCTTGTACCAATCAAATGCAATAACCAACCCTATCAGAAAGAAAAAACCTCGGATAAACACACGAACCAAGTTATTAGGGTGCTAACTAAAAAAAAACCGTTAAAACACCTTTATTGTTGACATAGAATGCACTACAAAACCACTACGGCCGGAAAAATCCGGGCGGCGGTAACCAAATCCTCAACCGGGCTGGGCAATATCAAAGCGTAAAGCGCGTTGCCCTGCGCGCCGGGTAAGCGAAGCGTACATTGGTGTATGAAATGGATTACCGACTGTCCGGATTGACCCAGCCTGACCATGGCTGATCAAATGATTTGTTGACCGCGAAGCCTTCCGAAAAAATTCCGCAAAAAGTAAAGCGCTTACAAAAAGTCATTTCCATTCTATTTTAAAATGCATTAGCCCTATAGCATTGTGCCTTATTATTTAAAGATGAAAACAGCAGATACTTTACTGTTAACACGCAGCGATGTCGCCGGCCTTTTATCGATCGATGAGTGCATTGCGGCAGTGGAAAACGCTTTCAGCGCACATGCCCATGGAAACATGCCTGCTCCAGGGGTACTGGGTTTGCATGCCGCTGATGGCGGCCTACATATCAAAGCAAGCCTGTCGGCACCGCCCGCCAAATATTTTGTGGCGAAAGCAAATGCCAATTTCCCGGGCAATCCCAAACGGCATAGGTTACCCACCATACAAGGCGTGATCATTGTTTGCGATGCAGTTAACGGCAAGTTGCTGGCTGTAATGGACTCTATTGAAATTACCATCATACGCACAGGCGCGGCCACTGGCGTGGCTGCCAAATACCTTGCGCTGCCGAATGCTACTACCGCCACTATTATCGGTTGTGGCAACCAGGGAAGGATTTCCATCAAGGCGCTGAAGGCGGTGCGGCCCATCCAAAAAATATTTGCATTCGATACCGATGCGGAACAGGCCGCGAGGCTGTGTAAAGAATTTGAACACGAGTTGGATGCCATTCCTATCACGGCAAGCAATATGCGTGCTGCGCTTAGCAACAGCCAGGTTTGCGTAACCTGCACCACGGCTAAACAACCATTGCTGCACGCCGCCGATATTGCGCCGGGAACTTTCATTGCAGCAGTGGGAGCAGATAATGAAGATAAAAATGAACTGCACCCCGACTTATTTCTTACCAGTAAAATAGTAGTGGACATCCTTGACCAGTGCGCACGCATAGGCGACCTGCAGCACGCTTTGAAACAAGGGTATATTACATTGGACGGTGTTCATGCGGCATTGGGACAGGTGATCGCACAACAAAAGCCCGGCCGCGAATCCGCCGACGAGATCATTGTTTTCGACAGCACGGGCACTGCGTTGCAGGATGTGGCAGCGGCCGCAATAGTATACGAGAGAGCGACCATCAATGGAACAGGTACGTATGTGCGCTTTGGCGCGTAGCTATGCTGGCATTAAGTTTTATAAACTATATTAAGGCAATGAAACAAACGCCCGGTCAGATCTTCCGCCGTTTTTTACGCTTTGGTTTCCTCGCCTGGGGCGGACCGGTAGCGCAAATTGCCATGATAAGAAAAGAGCTGGTGGATGAAGAAAAATGGGTAACTAAAGAACATTTCAATCGTGCACTCGCGGTGTACCAGGCCCTGCCAGGTCCCGAGGCACAAGAACTTTGCGTGTATTTCGGAATGCGCGCCGGGGGAAGGTTGGGTGGCTTCCTGGCAGGGCTTGCATTTATGCTCCCGGGGCTATTGCTGATCTTATTGCTCACATGGGTGTATACACGGTTTGGAATTAATTCACCTTTGGTGCAGGTGGTATTCGCGGGTATTCAAGCTGCCGTAATTGCATTAATAGTTTTCGCGGTGTACCGCATCGGCAAGCACGCGGTGGTTAACAAGGCGTTGATGGCAATAGCCCTGGCCGCGGCTGTTGCATTTGCCTTGGGAACAAACTTCCTTATTATTCTGTCAGCCGCCGGCCTGGCTTATTTGTGCTGGAATAAAAACAACAGGATCATGGCCGCGGTGGTAATGCTTGCACTGGCGGCAGCTACCACATTTACAGTGTATAATAAAGGATTGCCAAATGTAAAAGCTATAATTGCACAGCCTGGCCAACCGCGCGAAAGAAGCAATGACCAACTAAAAGTTTTTGCCACCGGCCTGAAAGGAGGATTGCTCACATTCGGCGGAGCTTATACCGCCATACCCTTCATTCAAAGAGATGCGGTACAGGATAATAAGTGGATGACCCAGGAACAATTCCTGGATGGCATTGCATTATCAGGCATTCTTCCCGCGCCGCTGATCATTTTCTCCACTTTCGTTGGCTATTTCGGAGGAGGCTGGACAGGAGCGCTGCTCATTACCCTTGGGATTTTTCTTCCGGCATTTACATTTACGCTGCTGGGCCACTCGCTGTTGGAAAAACTGATCGCCCACCCTGGCCTGCATAGTTTCCTGGATGGCATAACGGCCGGCGTGGTGGGACTGATTGCCGCAACCGCGATTCAACTGTTCATCGCAACCATTACGAACATTACAGCCATCATCATCTTTACGCTAGCATTGGGAATATTGATAAAGTTCCGTTCCAAATACACCATTGTATTTGTAATAGCAGGCGCAGGCTTGCTGAGCCTCGCCTTAAAATATGCAGCAAACTTTATCTCCTAGAAGTAAGTAGCAATACCGAATTGAATGGCGCCGGTTTTAGCAGGAGGATTACCCAGCAAATCCCTTTGCTGCTGGTGGCGGTAATTGAACCTTACAACTGTTTGCCCTGTTGGCCTGAACGAAATCGCGGGCACCACGGCCCAGGCCTCGTCATAGATCTTACCTCCGGTTTGAATAAACTTCCCTTTGTTCCAATCAACATACTCCAATCGTACGGAAACGTTGAGCACCGCATTCTCAAATCCGAGCATAGGTCTTTTAAGTACGGGCTGCACAAAATCGATGAACCCACCCCGTTGCCGGCTTCCGAATTGCTGGGTAAATCCATCGGGAAGGTTTACGCGCACCCACGCCCATTCCGCATTAATATAAGTATCGACTGCGGGAAGGGTGGCATTGAAGTCGAGCGCCACTACATCCACGCGGCGCTTTTTGTCGAGCGTGATACCGTCTTCTTCAAACTTATTGTAAACCCCACCCATGTACGAAATGCCCAACTCGCCGATGTTCCTGTTGCGCACCGCGAATTTGCCCGTAAGTAAAGGACTTCCATTAAAGCTTTCTTCAAAACGGTCAGGATTCTGCTTGCTGGCGGGCAAAAAGGTCTTATTCTCCGGGTTATCGATGATATGATCGTCAAAACCATTGGTCAGGTATGCTTCGTATGCGTACGCCCAATTGTCGGTATATTTTTTTCCATACACGCCAAAGCCCACATTGCTCCACGTGGCGGGGAGCATTTGCGTTGCGGAAATAGGGCGGTCTATGAACTCCCATTTAGGGCCATCGTGGTTTTGATTGAATGCGCCGATAGGGTTCATTACGATACCGCCGCGCAGGTTGAATAAAGGATGGAATTCAAAATCCACCGATGCAAATTCGATATTGATCTCTTTGGTGCCATCTTCAAACTCTATCTCGGTCAGGAACTTGATCCTTTGCGAAACGGTGGATGCAATGAACAATGTAAGCCTGCGCATCTGGAATTGATGGCGTTCGCTTACGCCGTCCTCGCTTACGTATTGATAGTTGGCTTCGGCATACCCGCCCAACGCTACAGGAAGCTTGCCCACCTGCAGGAAGGGCCTGTTGTACACGGCGTCCATATTCAACGGCAGCGAATCGGTTTTAACCGGCGCACGCCGCAGCAAAGCAGGATCGATTTGCGCAATTCCCGCAAATGTCATTACCATAAAAGCCGCGAGAAGTAAATACCGTTTCATTTTTTTCTGAGGTCGATAAAGAGTTGATTGTTGTTTACCACCACGGGAAAGCTGCGCAGGTTGCTTTCGGCAGGTCCATTGGTAACCCTTCCGCGGTTGTCGTATTCGCTGCCATGAGCAGGGCATTGCAGGTAACTGCCTGCAACATTCACTTCGGCGCCCTGGTGCGCGCATTCCATCCATAGCGCGGAGTAATCGGTGTCGCTGAACCTGTACACGCAAATCGGGAACTTCAGCGCATCGTTTCTCACCACCACGTATAGCTTGTACGATGTTTTACCGTTGTTTTTAATGATAAAGTCCTTTGTATCGATCAGCAAGCCGTCATTGTTCAATTTGCCTGGTATGATCTGGGTAGATTTGCAGGAGGATAATAATCCCGCCAAACCCGTTGCCGCTATGCAGGCCGTACAGCCGGTCTTGATAAAATCCCTTCTTTTCATCGTATATGCATGCTGGTTATAATGATTCCAGGAACCTGATCAGTTTGGCCTTGTCCGACTCCGTTAATTGGGTGAAGGCGGTTTTGCTTTGTTGTGCTTCCCCACCATGCAGCATAATGGCCGCCTCAATGCTCGTTGCCCTGCCATCGTGCATTAAGAAGTATCGCCCGCCCTGTGAATTTTTCGAGAGGCCAAGTCCCCACAAGGGCGGTGTCCTCCATTCGGCGGTGGAGGCGCTGCCTTCGGTATATCCATCGTTCAATGCGGGGCCCATGTCGTGCAGCAGGAAATCAGAATAAGGATGGAATGTTTTGTTCGATAAGGCAGCAATGGCCGAATTACCTGTTTTCAATTCCGGCACGTGGCATTTGCCACAGCTGATCTGCATGAAAATATTTTTTCCCGCAACAATGTCCGCATCGGCGGTATTTCTTTGGATGGGTGCTTTCAGCATTTTCAAATACGCCACCACGTCTATCACGGTTTGATTGGACACTTCAGGATCGAGCATTTGCCCGTCATAAGTGTCGTAAGGCTCATAGGTGGATACAATGCCCATGTCCTGGTTATAGGCATTTACTGTTTGATGCATCAGGTCGTAGGCCGCTGCTTTCTTTCCAAACCGGCCGATATATTTTCCTCCTTGCGTAATGCTGTTGGGTCTCGTTACCAGGTAAGGTGGAATGTTGATCCAGTTGGGCCGGCCTGAAATACCATCGCCATTGGCATCGTTGGGATCGGCAAGGGCCAGCAGGTCTGCATCGGGCACCCCATCCACCAATCCCAAACCCGTATTGGCGGGCGGAGTGAATTTTGAAAAGGTGGCACCCGAGGGAATGGTTTCAGCTTTATAGTTATAAATGGCCCTGTTTTGCAGTTGTGGCCCGCCCATGTGCAGGTATTGATTGCCCGTACTATCAATTTGACCGAAGCGGGTAAGGGTCGAAAATGGATGCCCCTTGCCGTCGCCCGCATGGCAGGTGCCGCAGGATGTAGCCACAAATACAGGCCCCAGGCCGGTTTCGGCAGTAAATATCTCATCGTTAAATGCCACATCGCCCCGGATGAACTGGGCCTTTTCCTGCGCGGTAAGGCCTTCTATGGGACCATCCAACACCTCGTCATCGGCAGGCGCCCTGGGCAGCATTTTATCGCAAGCCAGGGCGGCTACCATGCAAAAGGCAATAATTGCGATAACAGTAAATTGTTTCCTCATACCCACAACATTTATCAATTAGATATGCAAAAATAATGTTTTAGGCGAATCTAATTTATATTTTCGATAAGTCTTTTTATTTTGCAGCCAAATTTTGCCGTCTTGCATTCATTTACAGAAGAAAACTACCTGAAAGCCATCTATAAATTACAGGAACAAAGCGGGGAAACGGTGGCCAACTCCGACCTGGCCCGGGTGCTGGATGTACATTCGGCCAGCGTTACGGACATGCTCAAAAAAATGGCCGCCAAAAAGCTGATCATTTATGAGAAGTCAAAAGGGTTCAAACTAACGGAAAAGGGAAGACAGATCGCCGTCACCATCATCCGGAAACACCGGTTATGGGAAGTGTTCCTGGTAGAAAAATTAAAATTCGGTTGGGATGAGGTGCATGACATAGCGGAACAACTGGAACATATCCAAAGCCCCGAGCTCATCAGCAGGCTCGACCAGTTTTTGGGCCATCCCAAGGCAGACCCGCACGGCGACCCCATTCCTAACTCCAATGGGGTGTTTGCCAAATCGAAATCGGTGCTATTATCTGAAATGAAAATAAATACCGAGGGAAAATTTACAGGCGTCACCGACCACTCTCCTGCTTTTTTAAGCTATCTCGATAAGATCGGTCTCAGCCTCGGCGATTCCATTAAAGTAAAATCCATCGAGGCCTTCGATCATAGCTATACCCTGCAATTAAAGGGCAAGAGCGAACTAATGGTAAGCAATAAAGTAGCCAACAGCCTGTTAATAACCGAGTAGCTCCATTCGCATTTTATTGAGAGCATGTACATTGCGGATCACTTAACCTTTGGAGTAGCACTATGAAATACCTGCTTACCGCTCTTATTGCCTGCTGCTTTGCCGCCCATGGCCAAGCCCAGCACACGCTTACCATCGTACTTAAAGGCAGTGAGGAAAAACAATCCCTCGCCGGTGCAACAGTATTATGGAAAGAAAAGAACAAGGCCTTTGTTGCAGATAGCACAGGGAGGGTAACCATTACAGACGTGCCGGCCGGTGTACAGACCTTTGTGATATCGTACACAGGCTTCGGTGAAAAAACCCTTAGGTATGTAGTTTCATTAGCTACGCCATCCACCATCGAGATCGAATTGGAAGAAGAGGATGAACACGAAGAAGAAGTGATCGTAACCGCTACGCGTACCAGCCGCACCATTACCAACACCCCCACGCGCACCGAAGTTATTTCAGGCGAGGAGCTTGCCGAAAAAGCGAACATGAAGCCGGGCGATATCAGGATGCTGCTCAGCGAAAGCACCGGCATTCAAACCCAACAAACTTCCGCTACATCTTTTAACGCAGGCATACGCATCCAGGGATTGGATGGAAGATATACACAGATACTCCGCGATGGTTATCCATTGTACGCGGGGTTTTCAGGAGGGCTTTCCATTTTGCAGATCGCCCCATTGGACCTTAGACAGGTAGAGGTGATCAAAGGTTCATCTTCTACGCTCTATGGTGGAGGCGCCATTGCGGGATTGGTAAACCTGGTATCTAAAACACCGCGTGACGAGCGCGAGCTTAGCTTTATCGCAAACGGAACGTCTGCAAGAGGTCTCGACCTCAGCGGCTTCTACAGTGAGCGCTATGGCAAGGCAGGCCTTACAGTGTATGCGGCACGCAACAGCAATGCCCCTTACGATCCCGCTGACATCGGGTTAACCGCCATCCCGAAATTCGAGCGGTATACCGTAAATCCCCGCCTCTTCCTGTATGGGAAAAAAACCACCGCCGATATCGGCTTAAGCTTTATTTCCGAAGACCGGACCGGCGGGAGCGTCGAGTATATTAAAAATAACAGCGGCAATGGTTTCTTCGAACGCAACAAGACCAACAGGATCACGACGCAACTAGGGATCGCACACCGGCTGAATGAAAAAACCACGCTGCAACTTAAGAACAGCTACAGTCGCTTCGACCGCAACATTACCATTCCATTTTACGGTTTCGAGGCGGTACAGCAATCTTCCTTTTCGGAACTAACGCTCAACAATAGGCGCAATAAAGCGGATTGGATCATCGGTATCAACGTACTGACGGAGGACCTGCACCAACCCATTCGCGCTACCTTGCCGGTGCTGGACTATCACTTCAATACCTATGGCATATTCATTCAGAATGCCTGGGCGCCATCTGAAAAATTTGTGCTGGAAGCCGGCCTCCGCGGCGATTACGTAAAACAGTACGGCTTCGAGCTGCTGCCAAGGATCTCGGCAATGCTTAGGATCTCACCCAAGGTTACTACGCGTCTCGGCGGAGGGTTGGGATACAAAACGCCTACGGTGTTTACCGAAGAATCGGAGCGTGTGCAGTTCAGGAACATTTATCCCATCGACGAAAACAAGACCAGGAATGAACGTTCGGTTGGACTGAACTGGGATATCAATTACCGCACACAGATCGGCGACGTAGGCTTCAGCCTGAATCACCTGGTATTTTATACAAACCTCAACAAGCCGCTGGTGCTGGTAGGCATACCGGGCGGAAAATCGGAATTCCGAAATGCAGACGGTCATTACGACACCAAAGGAATGGAAACCAACATCCGCCTGCTCTATGGAGATTTTAAATTGTTCGTGGGCTATACCTACACAGATGCCAACACGCATTTTTCAAATGAAAAAGAATGGTTGCCGCTTACTGCCCGCCACCGGTTGAACAATGTGCTGATGTACGAGCTCGAAGAAAAACTGAAGATCGGCCTCGAAGCGTATTATTTCAGCCGGCAGCGATTGAGCGATGGAAGCTCCGGCAGATCGTACTGGATCATGGGTTTTATGGTTGAAAAGATATGGGAGAAGCTCGCAGTCTACATCAATTTTGAAAACTTTACCGATAGCCGTCAAACCCGGTTCGATTCCATCAATGCCGGCACAATTGAAAATCCCGTCTTCCGTGATATTTATGCGCCGGTAGAAGGCTTCGTGATAAATGGCGGTATCAAAATCAGATTGTAAACGGTCCTTACTTGCTGAGCTCCTGGAGCCATTTTGTTGCAAAAGCGCGCATGGCATCTGTTGCAGGCTTGCCCGAGCGATAAGCCAGCTTCCACTCCGCCGGTTTCTTTTCATAGGCCGGGTTAACAAATACTTTCTTGCCCCAGGCTTCCTTTAGTTCCGCATTGTAATCCACGTCGGCGGTTATGTCCAGCATTTGCTGCAACCTGCGTTTGATCAGGAGTTGCGGGTTTTCGGGAAATTCTGTTTCATATTTCTGCATGGCCTGTTCGTGCTGCTTCTTCAACTGTTCGTTGGTGCGGGTTACGAAATCCATGCGGCGTTTGATGGTGTTGTTATTGGGATCGTCCAGCGCGGCCAATTCTTTTTTGAGCGCTTCCAGCCGGTGCGGAACAGCATTTCTTATTTTTTCATTGGGAGAATTTGCGTTCGCTTCCGTCATTTTGATGGCGTTTTCGATCCGCTCCTTTTCTTCGGCCCTGATCGTTTCGGGTGTGTCCTCCAGTTTCATCGGCTCTTTTGGTTTTCGCATGGCCCTGAATGCCAAGTATTCCTTCCTGAACTCTTCGGAAGTTGAATATTTTTTCGCGTATGCCGCAAGTTCATTTACTACAGCAACACGGTTGCCCCCAACGATGTTCTTAGCTTGTTTGGCGCCATAATACAGGAATTGCCCATTTCTAAAGCTGAACACGATGTTCTTGTTCGCATCAGCTTGGGTAAGCCCCAATTGCTTCCAGATATCGTCCGTAAGTTGCCGGGCCTTCATAGCCAACAGGAACAGGCAGACAAAGCCGATCAGGGATACAACGACCAAGGTCTTTATTGCTATTACCAGAGTTTTAAAAGCAGAACGTCTCATATCGCAAGGTTTATCATAAAAATATTGCAGCATGGGGAGCGTGCGCATCGGATGAAAATATGATTTCTGCAATGCGGTGCATTTTAAAGGAATTGCCGGGCTATGGCTTTTAATCATATTTTAATTTCCCCGTTCCAGCCATTAATATCAACTTGCAGGGGCTATGAAGCTCAACTTAGCCTTGGTTTTGTCCATTATTATTGGAGTGGGATTGGTAGCCCTTGGCTTCACCGCATTTCAAATATCTTCTGAACGAAGCAAGCTCAACAATGAGCTGGAAGTTAATACGATCAGGATCGCGGAGGACTTTTATAAAACCCATCTCGACCAACTGGAAGCGGGCGATACAACGCAATTAAACCTTAATGATAGCATCGTAAGCCAGTACAACCTGCTGGGCCTTGCTTTGTATTACAATGCAGACAGCGTGCAAACCTTTCACCCGCTTACCAAGCAATACCTCCAGGCATCGCATGATTACATAGCCCAGGCTTTGTCTGCGGATTCATCCATGAGCAATACCATCAAAGCGGGTGGCCAACGCGTTCATGAATACATAAGGATTGTAACCAGGGACAGCATGCCTACCATGGCGGTGATCTTTTATACAGACGCGGATTACATCGCCAACATCGTGAACAGCATCTGGCTCAGGAACTTTTTGCGATGGTTCCTGCAAGCCCTGGTGATCTCGATAGTAACGTTGCTTATTGTAAGATGGGGCATCCTAGTGCCACTGAACCGTGTGGTAGAATGGATAAAGGTTGCGCGTACCGGCAATGTGGATGACCTGAAAACAAGGCCGCCCAATACTTTTCTTGCGCCATTGTACAAGGAAATTTCCGGCATTGCGCGGGCCATGCAGGAAGCAAAGGCCACCGCGCAGGAAGAAGCGCGGCTAAGGACTTCCGCCGAATCTATCTGGACGCCGGAACGACTGAATGAAGAAATGAAGCAGGTTTTGCAGAACAGAAAGCTGATAGTGGTTTCTAACCGCGAGCCATACATGCATATCCGTTCGGGCCGGGAGATCAATGTCATCATGCCTGCGAGTGGCATGGTTACGGCGCTGGAACCGATATTGAAGGCCTGCGGCGGGCTGTGGATCGCATCGGGCAGTGGCGATGCGGACCGCGAAACCGTGGATGAGAACGATAAAATACTGGTGCCGCCCTACGAAGGCAAGTACACCTTGCGCCGCATATGGCTTACCAAGGAACAGGAAAATCATTTTTATTACGGGTTTTCCAACGAGGGATTGTGGCCGCTCTGCCATATTGCGCATACCCGTCCCACGTTCAGGATAGAGGATTGGGAATATTACAAGGAAGTAAACGCCCTGTATGCAAGGGCGGTGATAGAAGAGATCAAAGGAGAAGAAGAGCCCTTCATACTCGTGCAGGATTATCATTTTGCGTTGCTGCCCCTCATGATCAAGCAGGAAAGGCCCGATGCCAAGGTGGCCATATTCTGGCACATACCCTGGCCCAATCCTGAGTCGTTCGGCATTTGTCCCTGGCAAAGAGAATTACTAAGTGGCATGCTCGGTGCGGACCTGATAGGCTTTCACACACAATTTCACTGCAATAATTTTTTGGAAACGGTCAACGATGCGCTCGAATCGAGAGTATTGTGGGAAAATTTCTCGGTTAAGATCGGGAACCATTTTACATTGGTGAAGCCATTTCCCATCAGCATTGCATTTACGTTGAAGGACTATGATACACAGAATGGCCCGCGTCAGTCGCCCACCGAACTAATGAAACAATACGGCATCAACGCGGAGTATATGGCTGTTGGAGTTGAAAGAATAGATTACACAAAAGGATTGATCGAAAAATTCCTGGCGGTAGAAAGGTTCCTCGATAAATATCCTTCGTACCAGGGCAGGTTTACATTGGTACAAATTGGCGCAGTGAGCCGGGCATTGCTAAAAACGTATTCTGATACCGTGAACTTAGTAGAAACCGAGATCAACAGGATCAACTGGAAATTCAAAGCGCGCAACTGGCAGCCCATTTTGTTTTTGAAGAAACACCATAGCCACGAAGAGATCTTGCCCTTTTACCGCTCTGCCCATTGCTGTATGGTAACCTCATTGCATGATGGAATGAACCTGGTGGCAAAAGAGTTCATCGCGGCGCGCGACCATAACGATGGGGTGCTAATTCTCAGCCGCTTTGCGGGAGCTTCGCAGGAATTGCACGGGGCGCTCATCGTCAATCCTTATGATATCGAACAGTCTGCGGATGCCATCAAGACATCGCTGGAAATGCCAATCGAGATGCAATCGCAAAAAATGAAACAACTGCGCCGCACGGTCATGAACCATAATGTGTATTCCTGGGCCGCCGGGATATTGAGGACAATGGCCTCGATCCAAAATTGATCGATTATTTTTCGTACGTGAGCACCACCAACCCCGAATCATACGTTTTCGCTTCCTTAAGCCGGAAGATCTTTCGCTTTTGTATATTGATGAAAAACGGCTTGCCGCTGCCGAGGATAACCGGCACAATGGCCAGTTGCAATTCATCTACCAGGTCAAGGTTAATAAGCGATGACACCAATTCAGCGCCACCGAAAACCGCAATGTCGTTTCCCTTTTCTGATTTGATCTTGTTTACCGCTTCCTTCAAATCTCCTTTCACCAACACAAATTCATCCGCCACTGCATCGAGGGTGGCTGAAAAAACATAGTGCTTCATGTGTGCGAAGGGATTGTTATCACTGGTTTTCTTTTTTTTCTTCGAAGATGATTTCGGCTGCATGGCCAGCGATGCTTCGTAGGTTTTGCGGCCATAGAACATGGCATCTGTCCGCTTCCAGTGTTCCGCAAGCTCGCGGAAATGCTCCTTATCATAAATGATCCAGTCGTACTCTCCGTTCGGGCCCTCTATAAAGCCATCGAGGCTAACGGCAAAGCCCGCTGTTAACTTTCGCATATAGTGCAAGTTTAGGACAAAGCTAGCTGGCTGGTTCGACGAAAAATTGGAGAAACCCGACATTATTCGGTCAGCCAGGCTGAAGCGGGTTCATTGCTGCATTCCTGCAGGAATTTTTTAGGCGATAACCCCGAAAGCATTTTGAACTCATTGATAAAATGCGCCTGGTCATAATACCCGCAATCGTAAGCAAGGGCCGTAAGGTTTTTGAGCGGCCCGGAATAAAACGCAGCCACCGCCTTCCTGAACCGCAGGACGCGCTGCAGAAACTTTGGTGTTATACCTACGTGTTGATCAAACTCCCTTTGCAGCTTGCGCTCGTGAATGATATGTTCCTTTAAAAAATGTGCAACCGAAGTATAGTTTTTAATAGCGTGCACGAGGGGAATGAACCGATCGACGCTTTCCAGCTTGTCGCGGTTATCGTATAATTTTTTTATGAGAATGTTTTCAATCAACCTTATCCTTTCATCGATGGCACCAATGCCGGCCATGCGCTCCTCTATTTCCAGGAAGAGATAATTATTCAATAATGACAAAGGCACTGTGCTGCCGGTAAGATCGGCAACAGGCTGATGAATAAAAGGTGAAAGACCGCCGGGTTTAAAACTGATACTGACCAGGTCTACCTGGCCAGTTGCACTGGTAAAATAATAAGCAGGACGTTGGCCTACCAGGCAACTTCCTTTATATACGCTTACATTGTTGCTTCCATTTGACCAGGCCTGTGCAAACGAGTGGCCGTAATTGAACATGCACTCTATGTTACCGTCGGGCACCAGCCGCTGCGGTACATCAAAAGCCCCTGTACTCGCCTTTACCATCCAGATGCATTGGATGTACGGGCGTAGTGGCGCAGCGACTTTGAACTCGCGGTACATGGAGAAAAATAAGTATCTCAAATTACGATTTTTAAGCGTCGATATCTTATTATGCATGCTCATCCGTAATACCGGAGCGGGTTCTATCTTTGCCCGGTTCATATAGGAACTATGAAGAAAAGTTTATGCTACGCCCTCCTGCTCTTTACCCTGCTGGCCTCTTGCGGCGGCAAGGGCACGTTAAGCAGGTTATGGCTGTTTACTTATACCGATGGTCCTTTTACACCAGCCGATTCCGTTTTTAGCGCCGTAAGCTTTCTGCAACTCCGGAACGATGGCACTTATACCCGTGATTTCGGCCAATTCGAATACGGTACCTGGGAAATGGACAAAGAGCAGTTGTTCCTCACCAATCAAAATGGTAAAACTAACCGGCTGGGATATACGATCAAAGGGAAGGACATGCGGTTAACGGTTGCAGGCCGTACTGCTACTTTCGAAAGCAAGCCTCTGCCCGACGCAAAAGAAAATCCCTTTTCGCAAGAAAATAATCGCTGGAGGATCCCTGCTTCAAAAAAAGAAACCGATGACGAGATCAGGATGCGGCTGCGCAACCATTGCCTGTTTTGGGAGATGTATTTCAGGTGGGCGCTAAGCAGCGAGCTCACGAACCTGGATGTAAGAATGACGCCCACACTGATCAAGATCTATGGAAACGGTTTTGCGCTCAAGCATGTTACCGAGCTGCCCACTGAGTGGAAATCATACTTTTACGACGAAGAAGACTGCCGCAAGGCCAATGAGCAAATGGCATACGTGTTTAAAAATAAGAACATAGCATGGGCCAACAGCGACAACAGGTTCAAGATGTTCATCGGCGCTTTTCAGCAATTGGGCTCTTATTTTGAAAAATAACGTGCCGGTTATCTGGCAGCAGCAGCAGTTCGTTGACAAAATCAAACCGTTGGGAAGAAAGCGCCTGCCACTGGCGGCATTGCCTGATGACGGAATGGAAAATTTGTATATTTAGCCATGCCTATTTACATGGATGTACATATTGTTCCAGGCGTAAAGGCCAAGGATGTGGCGGAAGCGCACCGGAAAGATATGCTGCACCAGGATGAATATGATTGTAAATGCATGACCTATTGGATAGATGAGCAACGGGAAAATATATTCTGCCTCATCGAAGCGCCGGGCAAGGAAGCGGTGGAGGAAATGCATAACAGGGCTCATGGATTAATCCCCAATAAGATCATAGAAGTAGACAGCTCGCTGGTGGAGGCTTTCCTGGGCCGTATATATGATCCGGCCGAGGCAGAGGTTACCGCCGATGGTTTAAAGATATTCAGCGATCCTTCGTTCCGGATCCTGCTGGTAACCCGCATTACCGATCCTGTGCTGTTGAAGCACAAACTCGGCAGCGACAAAGCAACGGAACTGTTGAACCGGCACAACAGCATTGTAAGAAAACAACTGGCACTATATGGCGGCCGCGAAGTAGAGCAGGCAAGCGCGGGTTTCATCATTTCATTTGCGTCCGCTGCAAAGGCCGTTGCCTGCGCGCTATCCATTCAAAAGGAAATGCCTGCCGACGATCTGCGGCAACTCGGTTTCGGGATGAGCCTTAATGCCGGCGAACCTGTTGAAAAAAGCAATCAACTCTTTGGCGATACCATTCAACTCGCTTCGTACATGTGCGGTATTGCCCGCGATTTCAAGATTTCACTAACATCATCCGTGCGCGAATTGGTTTCGAAAGACCATTTCAACAACGAAAGAAAATATTTTATGACCTGGCCGCCGCAGGATGAATCGCTGCTGGAAGCCTTGTTCCATCAACTGGAAGAAAACTGGCAAAACCCCGACTTCGACATCGGCAATTACTGCCAGGCAATGGCCATGAGCAAATCACAATTGTACCGGAAGACCATCTCACTCACCGGGCTTTCACCCAATGCATTGCTCAAAGAGTTCAGGCTCGAAAAAGCAAAGGAATTGCTGAAGAGGAAAGGATACAATATCGCCCAGATAACTTTCGATTCAGGGTTTACCAGTCCCTCTTATTTTACCAAATGCTTTAAAAAGAAGTACGGCCTGCTGCCAATGGCATACCTCGACCTGGTGCGTTGAGTGATCAAACTACCCACGTCTTTTCTTTTTACCTTTTTTGCGCGGTGTATCATCGGGAACCGGGGGCGGCGGAGCCTTTACTACCGGCTTGGGTAAATAATGCTGCAACCGCAGCAGGTAATCCTTCGATTGGTTGATGTAATACAACTCGCTGCTTTTATAGGCTGCGAGACTGGTGGTGTCTATGCGGCTGAGAAATTGTTTGTACTCGTTGTAAGCCGGTGCAAATTGCTGTTGAACGCGCAGCGCCTCCGCTTTTTTATAGTGTTGCAGCGCACTGTCGAACCGGGCCTTGCGTAGCCTGTCTGCTGCAAGCGTTTCCCTTTCCAAATGGAGTTGTGTTACGGCCCTTATCTGCCTTTTCGGAAATGCAGCCTGCGGTTTAATATGCAACGCTGAATCATACCATTTCAGGGCAGCTTTATAATCTTTCGCTATCCAAGCTATGCTATCTCCCAGGTGTATGAAATGTTCGTATCGCATACTGTCGATTGCCGCGGCATCCGGCACATATAATTCCATGGACTGGGTAGTTGCGTAGCTGGCTGTTTTGACGTCAGCGGTCGTTGTCTTTTCTTGTTTTGGTGTAAGCTGAACGTTCTCCACCGGTTTACTGGTATAATCCGTAGTGGCAACATTGTTGGCAGCAGTGATATTTTTTTGGACTGTGGTCGCCTCGTTGTTACTCTCTGCGGTTTGCACCGGGGGCTTTGAATTTGCGGGCGTAACGGAATAAGTAACATTGTCAGTGGAAGTGGCAGGCGGCTCTTCGGCGGGCAACGCGGTCTTGGCCTTTCTCGAATCCTGCGTGCTAAGGCTTCCGCCCGGCTGTGGAGTTTGTTTTAGAGCCGCAGTTGTATTTGGACTTGTGGTCGAAGATTTGTTCCTGTTGGAAAAATCGTACACCAACTCTGTGTCGGCGTTCAAATTTCCTTTGTAAACCAGGATAAAAAGATGGGTGTTTTCGCCTTCCGTAATTACCAGGTTGCTGGACCTGGCCGGCTGTGCGAGGCTGTTGATGAGAAAGGTCCTGCTATTGGCCAATTTAATATTGAACAGCCTTGATTCTTCCTTATTGACAAAGCTATAATTGTCAACTGCCGAACGGAACTTAAGCTTTACTACCTGTGCAGGATGTACGTATATTATCTTTCCGCGCTGGCTTTGCGCGCCGGATGGGTGTATGCCTATGATAACCAGGAATAGCAACACGGTGCAAAATCTTCTTATCTGCATCATATCTTCTACGGTTTTGCGGTTCCCGGGGCTCCGGCCCCATAAGTTAGCCCTTTTTCTGATTGCAAATTGAAATCGCGGGCAGGATTTCTAAGGCGTTTTAACGACGCCAGGCTCATCCGCACCGCAGTGATTGATTTTTACCATTTATTGAATGATTTGTTGCAGGTTGGGTTCCATTTATTGAACGATTTGTTACAGGGTAGGGGCATGGTTGGAAGGTAATTTTGGTTATTGCAAATCTTAAAACAAAACTGTATGAAAATTCCAACAAACTACTTCCGCTTGTTGCTTGCGATCTTATTGTTCACAAGCCTTGGCGCCATGGCGCAAACTTCAACAGATAAATCTCAAACCAACAAATCAACGACAATGAAAACCTACCTCATCGAACGGGAAATACCCAATGCGGGCAAGCTGACGCCGGCAGAACTAAAAGCGATATCGCAAACATCGTGTTCTGTGCTGAAAGAAATGGGCCCGCGTATTCAATGGATACACAGCTATGTAACGGGCAACAAGATCTTTTGCATTTACAAGGCCGAAAATCCAGAGCTGATCAGGGAGCATGCTAAGAAAGGAGGCTTCCCGGCTAACACCATTACGGAAATTTCATCTACTATCAGCCCGGCGACAGCGAATTAGTTTGATGTGTAAATGCAAACGGGTACCTGGAAGCAAATGTGCGGGTACTATTGCAGTGTGTCCAACGAACTTTTTTCGAAGCAGGTTCCCCGAATCTGATTCGTAGAAGTTCGGGGCACATTTGCACGTTTGCACATTAATAGCAAGGCACTACCGGATTGCTTGCCATCCTTTTCGATTTTTTAATGCTCTTATCCTTTTTCATATACGCCACTACTGCTTTTGTAAGGTCGTTCCGTAAGGAGTCGGAAGATGATGGATAGTTAATGACGCCCAGGCCGATGGCGGCATTGCCTGCTCCGCGAGTGGTTTCCTTTAAAAACCGCATGTTCTCCTGGTCGCCGCTCACCAGGAAGTCGGTGATGGCTACTTTATAGTCTTTATTATTATCCAGCGGTTTGCCATTGATGTGCCAGGCGCCGGCAATTTTTTCAATTTTATGATACTGCAGGAAGCAACCGTTGCCGGGATGTGCTTCGCTTATCTGCAACAATTGCTGAATGAGCGAACCTTTCATGCTTACCACGCAGATCTTTCCCCCGTAGGGAAGCGTGCGGATGATATCGTACTGCGTAACGTATTCATCGATGTAATCATCTATCCTGATGCTGCCAGAATTGTACATGCTGCAGTCCACCGCATCTTTTTTGGCGGCGTCGTACACGGCACGAGCGATCATTTTTGTAAGGTTGGTGGTATCGAACCGCACTTTTGCTTCGGTTCCATCCAGCGGTTGCGCAATTTCACCGATAACCTGGCAGGGATTGTAAGATTTTTTCCAGTAGTCGTTCGCGAGATCGTTCCAGGTATTTACAAGGTTCTTTACGGTAGGGTCTTCGGGTATTTGGTCGTCGATGGCCTGGAGGACCGATGTTATCTTCAGGTCTTTTTTCCTGGTATCGTACAGGAGAGAATGCACGTAAACTGTCCTGGCATTTGCATCGGCTTTGGCGATATAAGTTTTGTTTACCATGTCATACGAACGCACGTGTTCATGTCCGCCCAATATCAGTCTTATTTCCGGGCGGTGAACCGCCAGCAGGCTGTCTTCTTCAAAGGCCAGGTGCGTAAGAGCGACAATGAAATCACATTTTCCTTTTAATGCGTTTACCGCTTGTTCCGCGGCTTGCAGCATGGAATCGTAGCGCACGTAGGGCTTAACGGTGGAGTTTATGGTAACGCCGAATATTCCTATTTTAACCGTAGTGCCGTCCCAGTCGGTAAAGGAGAGCACTTTAGTGCCCGGTATCGGTTGATGATCGCCGTTACGAAGCTGTTTGAAGGGCTTCCCGTTCGAATCGGTAACGTTCGCGCTGATCCAATCGAAAGAAGATTTGTTGATGCGCTCTAATAACAATTCGTCGGTCCTTACGTCAAACTCGTGGTTGCCGAACGTAACCAGGTCGACACCCGTGGCATTCATTACATCCACCATTTGCAGTCCCTGTATTTGCTTGCCCTTCATTCTTACAGTTCCTATCGCCGAGGGAAACAGGAAATCACCCGCAAGAACTGTATACGTGTTAGGGTTTTCTCCAACCAGGTGTTTCCTCAAACTGGCCACCCGCGCCATTCCGCCGGCTTTTCCTTTGTCGATAGGGGATATTTCGTATACGTCGTTTAATTGAAGCAAGTTAACGGTTATCTTACCATCGCCCTGTTCATTATAACGATCAAAAAAACTGGGTATCAACCATAAAAGCCCCGCTACCACCAGTCCAAGCAGCAACAACCACAAGGTCAAAAAACTTCTTTCGTGCGGGGTGGGCATCGACACGGCGACAGTCACCGGTGCAGTGCTGTGTGGTGGAGGTACATCAGGGGACTGTGGAGTTGCCGTGGGTGGCGAGGTTGCTGTTGACGGCGGGGGTATGGCAGGCGGTGGAGGTTTCTCTTCGCCCGGAAAAAGCTCCCATGCAGCCCGTATGGTAGCCAATACCAGTAAAAGCCCGGCTACCATCTGAAATACCGTGTCCAAGGAAGGCCAAAGGTTCAGGCTTCTGATTAAAAGCGCTATCAAAGCGAATATGATAAGAAGAATGCTGACCGGAATACGACGCATCACAGATATTTTTTAATAAGCAGAGATACTACAAAAAAATGGGCGGATGTGGCGTATAAACAATTTGTTTATACGTGGACGTCACTCGAACTTGTACAGATCACCGTTGAGGTATTTCAATCCCGAATCCGGCACAATGGTAACGATCTTCTTCCCTGCCCCGATGACCCTTGCCCTCTGGATGGCCGCCCACACATTGGCCCCGGCGGTAGCTCCCCCAAACACACCTTCCATCCTGGCCAGCTGTCTTGCGGTTTCGTATGCATCCTCATCGGAAACAGCAATGATCTCGTCTGCCAGATCAAGCCTGCAGATACCGGGCACAAATCCTGCCCCGATCCCTTCGAGGCGGTGCGTTCCTGATATGTTTCCGCCGGATAATGCACGCACCTGGTAGGGCTCGATGGGAATGCAACGGATGCCGGATATTTCTTTCTTAAACACCTCGGCATTACCTGAAAACGATCCGCCCGTTCCTACTCCCATGATGAATTCATGGATGTCCTTTCCCAATACATCTATAATTTCTTCTGCCATGCGATGATAGGCATTGCGGTTGTCGACATTGTTGAACTGGTCCGTCCAGAAAGTATTGGGCTCTGTGCTCAGCTCCTTTGCCCTGGCCACCATGGAGTCGATCAGCTTTGCGGTTATTTTTCGGTTTTCGCTTGGAAAAATTTCAAGCGTTGCACCGAACGCGCGCATCGTTTGCAATTTTTCTTCTGCAAATGCGTCGGACGAAACAAAATGCGCTTTGTATCCTTTAGTAGCGCATACCATCGCCAGTGAACTGCCGGTGCTGCCGCCGGTATAGTCAACTACTTTTCCGCCAGGCTTCAGTTGGCCTCTTTTTTCGGCGCCTTCCACCATCGACAGGGCCATGCGGTCCTTCATGCTGCCGGTAGGATTAGCGCCTTCGTACTTGACATATATTTCAGCGCAACCCGGTTCGGACAAACGTTCCAGCTTAATCAGCGGCGTATTTCCTATCGCTTTCATTGCTAAATGGGATTAAGCAAAAAAAGTACGATTTTTTCAGCAAAGGAAACTGTATCAGTTTAACAGTAACGGCATGGGTTATATGAAAAAAGCCGGTAACAAGGTTACCGGCAAGTGATCAATATAATGATTAAGCGTAATGCATTCGCATTTACCGAATGATATCCTCGGGACAGGGTTGTACACGCGTAATAAGCTTCGAGCCCATGTCGGGAATAGAAAATATCAACACCTTTCCAGGTTCCTGCACCGTGGCTGTTATTTGTTGCGACAAGGGGGCGGTAAAGGTTGCTCCCACAACACCTTGCCATTTGCATTGAGCAGGGTAGCCTTGAGCGGCACGGATGCATTGTTGCGGGTAGAGGCGGTAAGCTGGAAGAAGTTCTGTTTTGGCTGAAACTTCACCGTTATTATCTCTATGCCCATCGGTAACAGGTCTGGTTCAAATACCAACACATCGCGTTGCGCGTCGGGCGAAAACAGCACTGTTTTAAATGGCTGCTGGTCCGTCAACTGCACGGGGAAGGAGCCAGGTTGAAATACCTGCGCCGACCAAACGACACTGTTGTTTGCGTCCATCATGCGCGCCTGGTAGCCGGGGTCGGGGCAGGGCGGCAATTGACATACCGGTTCAATATCCCAATCGATGATGATCTCGCTCCAGCACCATCCCCTTTCAGGCCCATAGGTTGTCATTTCGAAACGTTCATAGTCTTTGAAGTGATCCGGTATTACCGGCATTGGCCCGGGTGGCGTCGTCGTGCATCCTTTGCTTTCTCTTGCATAAGCAAAATGAATGCCGGCGGCATCTGAATAATAATTCAACCAAAGATGATTGCAGGCGGTGCTGTTGATATAAGGGAAAAGATATCTGCCCGCAGGCGCGATAATCTCCGTAAACTCCGTGCCGTTGTATTCGTAAGCGTGATAGCCATTTACGTAATTGGGGTGTATTATCAGGTTGCCTTCGCGAAGGAACAAATGCACACCGGTGTTGAGAGACGCGTCCGTAATATCGAAAAAAGGAGTGTAGGTGGTACCATTGTAACGCAACACGCGTTTGCTTCCATCTGTATGCACAGCTCCTATATATAAAGCACCACTGTATATTTCAGGATTGGTAGAACCCATGGGAGCAACCGAATACCCGGTTGGTAAACTGAGCAAGGTTAAGGTTGCGCCAGACAAACGATATAACCGGCTTACACGGCTGGGACTGGCGCCTACGCCTGTTGTGAAATACAAATTGCTGCCCCACATCCTCGGATAAACAGATTCACCCG
This sequence comes from Chitinophagaceae bacterium, assembly GCA_035628135.1. GTDB lineage: Bacteria > Bacteroidota > Bacteroidia > Chitinophagales > Chitinophagaceae > DASPKM01. Next base: position 62,638 of record DASPKM010000011.1, read on the forward strand.
CATTGAAAAACACCTGCGATACCGAACTGCCGTTATAATACAGGATGCGTTCATGGCTCGTAAAATATACGCGTGTGGTTCCAGGCACAGCAAATACACCGTCAGCATTAGTGCCGCTTTCCGTCCACGGCAGCGTAAAAAAACCAGTACCACTATAACGCCTGATAAAATTTACTGTTCCTGTATAGTATGCATAGCCGGTGATGTACATATAACTTCCCGCCACATGCAATTTGTGCCCGTTGGAATTGGGGATGGCCGCTCCAGTTACTTCGGATACCACGCCGCTGCTGTACCGGTACAATCGCACCGTGCCGGAAACATCGCACAAAAAATACAGGTAACTGCCGTATACGATCGTGTTCGAAATAATATTCCCGCTTATAGTTATCCTGCTGAAGCTGGTGCCGCCGGTGTACCGGTATAAATATCGGTTGGTGGTACTGCCCGAGGTCCTTGTTAAAGTAAAAAAAACCGCCGACTGAAAAACCGTGAGCGGGTTGTTGTGCGTATTAAACCTTAACCTGACCCCGCTGACAACGGGATAATTGGCGCGCGAGAACGCAAGGTCATTATAGTTCAATAAAAATGAATCGGAGTTTCCGGCAATCAACACCCTGCCGGCAAACGCAGTATTTTGGAATTGTGAATTGGCAGGGTCCAGCACAGTTTCCAATATGCGTTGGGACCTGGTGGACAAGCTGCAGGCAATAGCCAGCAATAGAAGGACAATTATGCGTGGCATAAGTTAAGTTTTGGCGGTAATGTGACGGAGGATGACTAAAGGTAGCGATTGCCGGACCAGCAACAACGACATATTTATGTAGTCCTTGATAAAAACTGCATGGAGGGTAAATAACCCATGCCCGAAACCGTATTTTTCGCGGTGTAAACGGGCTAGCGTGATGTTGCCTTCAACCGGCATGCAATGTATTACAACATTAATGCATCACAGCATGAACCGCATATCAGGAGTGCAGGGTTGGGGGCCGGTATGGGGCTCTGCCCCCACCATCTTCCAATCCTGCGAATACTTGCTGTTTTATGCTTATCTCTTCATTGGAATAAGGCGCATTGCCAACGATATGCCGCCGCAATTCTAAAATGTATGCATCAAAATTATCTTCTTCCAGGATAGGCGTCACTACTGTAATGATGCCGGCTGATATCGGCTTACATAATAATGCAAAACAACCGTGTTAACACGGATTTTATAAAATACTACCGTTTCAGCTTTCCCACGTCCCTGCCCGTGTCCCTTTCCCTAGTTTCCCACCCGCGGATTTTGGTGAACGGTATTTTCAGCAGCCTGCCAACCGTTAATTCCCTTTCATCGGGATAAGAAGGAACGCCGGTAACAATTTCTGACTGGTGAATGTTTAACCGGACGGTTCTGTGCAGGCGGTCCCAGAACGAAAAAATAATGGAGTAGTTGCTGTCGGTCTCACTCCTAATCATGGAATGATGAATGCCATGCATTCGTGGCGTAACAATGAGCTTACTGAGCAGTCTCTCCAAACCGAAAGGCAGTTTAATATTGCTGTGGTGAAATTGTGTAGCCGCTTCAAAAACTATTTCATATATCAACACCATAACGGGTGAAACACCCAACAATATCACCACCGCGCCCCTGTAAAAAAGCGAGGCGATCATCTCGCCAAAGTGAAAACGAAACGAGGTGGTAATGTCAAGGTCCAGGTCAGTATGATGCACCAGGTGAAAGCGCCAAAACAAGGGCAATTTATGCAGGAGGATGTGCCATAAATAATTGCTGTAATCCAGCAGCATAAAGGCAATGCCTCCTTCTATCCACTCCGGAAATGGGGTAATATAGTTCAGCCCGAGTTGCCAATCCTGGTTTTCGACTGCCAGCCACACTACAGCCGGAATAAACAGCACGCGCAACAATGCAAATGCGGGAAGGGAAACAATGGCATTGATGACAACCCGCTTCCAACGGTCCTGCACCCGCTTACGCAATATCCATCGTGTTTCGGCGATCATTAATATGATAAACATTCCAAGCAGGATGGGAATGCCATAACTGTCGAAGATTGCCTTAATCATCATCCCTTAATTTTTCGCCCTCTCCTTTTTTTGTATGCCAGGTTGCATCCCTATTCAAACCATAATCCTGCTGCACCTCCGGCGACGACCCTTTTGGCGGTTTACCTATCATCATCCTGAAATAACGTATTCCATCCTGCACATCGGCCCAGATATGCCTGGGCGCCTCATACCCATAAGCCCTGTATCTATTGGGCGGCACTTTTCCCTTTTGCGCTACAAATGCAGCGAAGTCATGCACCCAATCCTGGAAGGCTTTCATGAACTCATTTTCACGGATCATGTGTTCCGACTGGTTATCGCTGTATTTTTTGCCTTTGCCATTGGTACAGTGTTTCCATAAATGGTCAGGTACTTCCACTCCACCGTAACGGCACTGCCAAACAAGCGGCGCATAAGCGTCCCTCTCATTTTCAAAAGGCTCTGCATTGGGATCGAAATACTGCTTGTGCCGCAGTATGTGCGGGCGGCCGGATACATCCAGTTCATCGCCGCCTTCATCGCCATAACAAAAAAAGGCAGCGGTCCTTCCTTCGAGGTGGTTCAGGCTCATTTCCTTCCATTGCTCCGTATGCTCGAGTTCCATGGCCTTTTCAGGATTTTTATGCCCGATGGACCTTTCATCAGGATTACCCCCATTCATGCATACCAATCGGTCGAACATCAGCTTCAGGTTGCTGGAAGGCGCATACCAGTTAATAGGACCGATGATCGCCCAGGCATCGGCCATGTCCAACCTCGAATACAAGTCCAGGTTCCACATGAGGTCTGGCTCTTTACTGCTGTTCTTTTCGTAACAATTACAAGGCCATACGCACAATGCCATGGAAGTAGACACGCAGGCGTTGCAAGACTGGATTCTTGCCCGCGCATATACATTGCCGATATCCTCGTAGTCTATTTCCCAATCCTGCGGCAGCATATCGGCCATTTTAAATAGCAGGGCCCTCGACTTGCTATCTACGCCCGGGCAATTGTATTGGCGCCTGTCGGACCCTGAAATGATCAGTACCCTGAAAGGCCGCTGCTCCGGCGGCAATGCGGCATTTGCATCGTTTGGCTTCATGATTACAACTTGTTTTTTCTGATCACCTTCCTGTGCAATCGCAAAAGATATTCCTGGGAATAACCGAGATAATACAGCAGCCAGATGCGGTAAAAGATCCCCTGCATGCGGTAAATGCCATTGTCCAGGTATTTTCTCGCGGATGTCACCACGTGAGCATTCATCACTTTAAACCGTCCATGCTTTTTTATGCGGTGAATGATCTCCTGGTCTTCCATCATCAGCAGGTCTTCGCGGAAGCCGCCGCATTTGTTAAAAACCTCCTTTGTAACAAACAGGCTCTGGTCGCCGAAGCGTACTGCATTTACATCGAACCGCGTGAACCAGCAATTGGCTTTCAGGAACCAGTGCGCATGATCGAACGAAAGCCTGAAACACCCGCTGTCAATCCCTTTTGCTCGCGCAGCTGCAATATGCTCTGTAAAAGCTTTAGGCGGAATGGTATCGGCATGCAGGAAATAAAGAATGTCGCCGCTTGCTGACGAAGCGCCTTTATTCATCTGCGCAGCCCTGCCTTTGCGTTCACTTGCAATAGCGATTGCGCCGTGTTGCTTCGCAATCTGCAGCGTACCATCGGTACTCCCTCCGTCCACCACTATCAATTCAATGTTGTGATGGCCGTTGGCGGCGCGCACATCGGCAATTGTCGCGGCAATGTGGTCGGCTTCGTTATATGTTGGAATGATGACGCTGATCATAATCATCGTTTTGCCTGGCAGTGGCCGGCCGGATGTACCGAAGGTCACTTTCGTAATCCACGTCGTGCAATACAGGTAGCTGCGCGATGCTCAGTCCATATGCCTTGCATTTTCCGATCGTTTCATCAAACGCCGCGGGCGAGCTCCAACTGATGCCGGTAAACAGACCGGCATACAATTTTTTTATTCCCAGCAAATAATACCCGCCGTCTGCTGCTGGACCGATCACAACATCATGTCTATTTAACAGCTCAAATGCTTTTTTAAGTATCGCTTCATCCAATTCCGGGCAATCGGCGCCAATGACAACCGCTTTTTCATATCCATCAGCTAAAACCTGCGCGAATGCATTTGACATTCTTTCGCCCAGGTCATTGCCCTGTTGTACTAGTTTTTGAAAACCTTCAGTTCCCGCATCATCTTGCTCTATATAGCTGTCATAAAAAATGGCTTTATCGATATGCAGCGGCCTGGTAACAGAATACGTATGCGCAATCAGCGCTTTATATACCTCAAAAGCACTTTGGTCCCCGATGGTAGCAGCAAGCCTGGTTTTTACCCTGCCATATACAAGGTTCTTTGTGAAAATCATTAAAATATCCTTTTGCTGCATAAGAATTTACCTTATTACCGGTCATGCAACCGCTCCGCCGCAACTGGACCCCGCGCCCGCAGTACAGCCGTAGCAGTGCTGTCCTACTACAATATTGCGGTCATTCAGCCCTTCAAGGCTGAACACACTGACATGATTATGCGCTGCATCCACCTTAAGTTCGAGCATTTGGTTAAAATCACAATCATACAGGTATCCGTCCCAGCCTATGGAGATGGTATTCCTGCACATTACATTGGCGGCAGCGGCGGGATTGTAAGCATTCACCAACTTTTGCATGTATTTTTCATAATTGCCGCTGGTAAGCAGGTAATCCAAATACCGGCTGATGGGCAAATTGGTAATGGCAAACAAATTATTGAACTCAATGCCATATTTTTCCCGCAAAGCCTGTTTGTATTCGTGATCGAGGGATGCCTGTGACGGCGGCAAAAAAGCGCCCGCGGGATTGTACACCAGGTTTAAGATTAGTCCGCTGCCCTCCTTACCATATCCTGCCTCATTCAGCAACTGCAGGGCACGGATGCTCGTTTCAAACACACCATCGCCCCGCTGCCTGTCTGTGCGGTCCTTGGTATAAAATGGAAGTGATGAAACCACTTCTATCCGGTGTTGTTTATAAAATTGAGGCAGGTCGTGGTATTTTTTGTTGGCGAGAATAATGGTGAGATTGCATCTGACCATCACATGCCTGCCGAGGCTTTTGATAGCTTCTACAAACCACCTGAAGTCCGGGTTCATTTCCGGCGCTCCGCCGGTAATATCTACCGTACCCAATGCAGGATATTTTCTTAAAACATCGATGCATTGCTGCATGGTCTCCCTGCTCATGATTTCCTTGCGGTCTGGTCCCGCGTCAACATGGCAATGCCTGCAGGTTTGATTGCACATTTTGCCGATGTTGACCTGGAAAATGCGGATGGAGGTGGGTTGCAATGGGTACAAATGGCTTTGCTCCAGCTTTTGCTGGAACGGCACAAGGGTAAAATCGCCCGGATGTTCCAGGATCTCCCATTGCTTGTGCGCATCGGAAAGTAAATGATCACTGCCTTTTAACGATCTCATGATTACATGGCTATATCCTTCACTTTATTCATCATTTGAACGCCATGCACCAGCGATGCTCCGCCCCTGATGGCGCAAGCCACATGTACTGCCTCCATCATTTGTGCCTCGCTCCAACCTTTTTCATATGCATCATTGCTATATGCATCGATGCAATAAGGGCATTGCACGGCATGCGATACCGCCAGCGCAATGAGCGATTTTTCTCTTGCGGTCAGCTCGCTGTCTTTAAATACTTCCCCGTAATAACTGAAGAATTTGTCGGCCAGCTCTTTTTGAAAATCCCCAACGTTCACGAACTTTTTCAGATCGTCTGCATGATAATAATGATCGGTCATATACATTCATTTTGTATCGGTTCCGGGGCGTTGGGGTCGTTTATAAAGTTAGGGTGTAAGGCCGATTGCACCCGTATAAAACATAATGAATACAATATTTTAAGCTGATGGGTTTGCTGTCAGCCATGCCCCGTTTCATAAAACTTATTTTACCATGCTAAAAAATTTAGTATCATTGTGGGGTAATCCCGGATGGTTTAGGCAGTACTTTAATGTTACCCTCCAAAGCAGATATCATCGCTCAATTGCGAAAGGAAATCCTTTTGCCCAGGTTAAGGAACACAGGTAATGAAACCATTACCACAGTGAACCTTGGACCGATCAATCATTCATTTCCCGACCATACATTTCCTACAGCTGCCGTCCACGAATTTTGTTGCACCGTCACGGAAGATACTGCCGCGACCAGTGGATTTATCAGCGGCATTCTTTCCGCATTGATGTCCAAAGGCGGGGCCAGCTTATGGATCAGCTCGTCGCGCACACTGTTTCCCCCAGCGCTAAGCTTGTATGGAATAGAACCAGACAAAATCATTTTCATCGACCTGCAAAAAGAACGAGATGTATTATGGGCCATCGAAGAAGCGCTTAAATGCGAAGGACTTGCCGCAGTGGTCGGTGAAATACCTGACATCAGTTTCACAGCATCACGCAGGCTTCAACTGGCGGTGGAACAAAGCCGCGTTACAGGATTCATTATCCGGCGCACATCGCGTAAACTCAATATAACGGCCAGCACCACATGCTGGAAAATAACTTCTTTACCCAGCGCGCTGCCTGGCGGGATGCCCGGCGTGGGTTTCCCCCGCTGGAATGTAGAACTGCTGAAGGTGCGCAATGGCATTCCGGCATCCTGGCAAATAGAATGGAACGCAGGCAGGTTCCACACTATTTCAAAACTTACCGCTATTCCCTTACGGCAACGCAGGAAAACAGGCTGACATGACAAAGCGATTTGTTGCAATATGGTTCCGTCACCTTCTGACGGATTGGTTCGCCATCCGGAGGCCCGAACTGCGCGACATTCCCTTTGTATTGGCCGCTCCTGACCATGGCAGAATGGTGGTTACCGCAGCCAATGCCATCGCACAAATAAAAGGGATACATAGTGGAATGACCGTCGCAGACGCCAGGACCATCATCCCATCCTTACAGGTACTGGACGATGCACCGGGCCGTGCTCTTAAACTGCTCAAGGGATTGGCCGAGTGGTGCATACGGTATACACCGCTGGTGTACATCGACGAACCCGATGGATTAATATTTGATGCAAGTGGATGCGCCCATCTCTGGGGCGGAGAAGAAACTTATCTAACGGTAATCAACACCCGGTTAAAGCATTTTGGCTACACTGCCCACCTTTCAATGGCCGATACCATTGGCAGCGCCTGGGCATTTTCCCGGCACGGTCAATCCATGTGCATCATTGAGCCCGGTAAGCAAGCCGAGGCAGTGATGCACCTGGAACCTTCCCTGCTGCGACTTGACGCCGGCACTGCCGAACGCCTGCTAAAGCTAGGTCTACGACAGATCAGGAATATCATCGGCATTCCACGCCAGTCATTGAAAAGGCGTTTTGGTGCGCATTTCCTTACAAGACTTGACCAGGCATTGGGATATACCGACGAAATACTTCAACCCATACAACCGGTAGAACCTTTTCACGAACGCCTGCCCTGCCTTGAGCCGATCGTTACAGCCACAGGAATCGAAATTGCCTTGCAGCGATTGCTCGATGCAATATGCCATCGCCTGCAACAACACGAACAGGGACTTCGCTCAGCATTGTTCAAATGCTATCGCGTTGATGGAAAAATCGAACAGGTAAGCATCGGCACCAACCGCGCTTCGCATAACAACTTGCATTTGTTCAAGCTCTTTGAACCCAGATTGCAGGAAATAGAGCCCGCCTTGGGGATAGAATTGTTTACGCTCGAAGCAAAGCAGGTGGAAGCACTTTCGCCCCTGCAGCAAAAATTATGGGAAGCAACGTCGGGCCTCGACAATATTCATCTATCAGAATTGTTGGACCGGCTTGCCGGAAGAATTGGCGCCAGCAATATTCACCGCTATGTGCCGGCGGAACATTACTGGCCCGAGCGATCGACACAACCCGCTGCATCGCTCTCAGAAAAAATAACGACCGGCTGGAGAACAGACAAACCAAGACCCATGCAATTGTTATCAAAACCCGAACCCGTTGAAGTAATGGCGCCCGTTCCTGATTATCCGCCCATGCTGTTTCGCTATAAAGGCAAGCTGCATACGATCGTAAAAGCCGATGGTCCCGAGCGCATCGAGCAGGAATGGTGGATACAACAAGGACAGCACCGCGATTATTATTATGTGGAAGATGAAGAAGGTTGCCGTTACTGGTTATTCCGTTCAGGGCATTATGATGCCGATAGATCTTATCGATGGTTCATTCATGGATTTTTTGCATAATTCATTAAGCATGTCGTACACTGAGTTACAGGTCACCACCAATTTCAGCTTTCTGCGCGGCGCGTCGCACCCCGAAGAACTGGCGGAGCAGGCAGCGGCATATGGTTACCAGGAAATCGCGATTACAGACCGCAACAGTTTTGCAGGGTTGGTGCGCGCACATGTTGCCGCTAAGAAGAAAGGCATCCGCATTATCCCGGGTTGCCGGCTTGACCTGCTGGATGGTCCCAGCCTGCTGGCCTATCCCACTAACTTATACGCCTACACGCAATTAAGCGCGCTGCTTACCACCGGTAATTTACGCGCAGAAAAAGGAGAATGCCATTTGTACAAGTCCGATGTATACCAGCATGCAAAGGATATGAAATTGATTGCCTTACCACCTCCTGTATTGAATGGAGCATTCGATTTTGACAATGATTTTAAAAAACAATTGCGGGAATACCGCGATGCATTTGGAGACAACGTTTACCTGGCGGCTTCGCGAAATTATGATGGGGATGATGGAAAATACCTTTACCGGCTTTCACAATTATCGGCAAGCATGCAGGTACCGCTGGTTGCTACCAACGACGTGCATTACCATCACCCCTCGCGCAGGGAATTGCAGGATATTGTAACCTGCATCCGAGAAAAATGTACCATCCACACCGCCGGCTTTAAATTGCATCCTAACGCCGAACGCTATTTAAAGCCGATGCGTGAAATGTACAGGCTGTTCCTGCATTACCCTGATGCCATCCGCCGCACGCAGGAAATTTCAACGGCGTGCAGGTTCTCACTCGATCTATTAAAGTATGAATACCCAGAAGAGCTCACCAGCGAAGGCCGCAATCCACAGGAAGAGCTGGCATTTCTTGCATGGCGCGGGGCGCATGAGCGTTTCGGCGAATCGATACCCGAAAAGGCCATTGCAGCCATCAACTACGAGCTGGCCTTCATCGAACAAATGAATTATGCAGCTTATTTCCTGACGGTATACGATATCGTGCGGTTTGCGAGGGAACAAAACATCCTTTGCCAGGGGCGTGGATCTGCCGCCAACTCCACTATATGTTATTGCCTTGGCATTACTTCCGTCAATCCCGCCAAATTCGACCTGTTGTTCGAACGGTTCATTTCCGCGGCGCGCAATGAGCCGCCAGACATCGATGTGGACTTCGAGCATGAAAGGCGCGAAGAAGTGATACAATACATCTATCAAAAATATGGGCGCGACCGCGCAGCAATAGTCGCTACTGTTACGCAGCAACACCAGAAAGGAGCTATCCGCGATGTTGCAAAAGCAATGGGGCTTTCAGTAGACACCATCAACCGACTCTCCGGCACGCTCTGGGAATTTTATTCAGACAAGATCGATGAGCAAAGGGTCGCCGAACAGGGATTCGATCTGCGTGATAAGCACATGCGCAAAGTGCTGGAGCTTACACAACAATATATGGGCTTTCCACGCCAGCTCGGCCAGCATACCGGAGGCTTTGTAATTACAAAGGGCAAATTGTCCGATCTATGTCCTATTCTGAATGCGCGCATGGAAGGCAGGACGTGCATAGAATGGAATAAGGACGACATCGATGCGCTCGGCTTTCTTAAAGTAGATGTGCTGGCATTGGGCATGCTTACCTGCATACGCAAGGCATATGTGCTGGCGAAGGAACATTACGGCCTCAACCTTACATTGGCCAACATTCCCGAAGATGACCCTGCAGTATATGAAATGATCAGCCATGCAGACACCATTGGCGTGTTCCAGATCGAAAGCCGTGCGCAACAATCCATGTTGCCGCGCTTAAGACCTAAGGAATTTTATGACCTGGTGATTGAAGTTGCTATTGTACGCCCCGGCCCCATACAGGGAGACATGGTGCATCCTTACCTGCGCCGCCGCAATGGAGAAGAAAAAGTAGAATATCCTTCGAAAGAATTGGAAGCAATTTTACACCGCACTTTGGGCGTTCCGCTTTTCCAGGAGCAAGCCATGAAGATAGCCATCGTAGCCGGAGGCTTTACGCCAGCCGAAGCCGATGAGCTGCGCCGCAGCATGGCTACTTTTAAATTGAAAGGAGTAGTGGCAAGATTCCAGGAAAAATTAATCAGCGGCATGATCAAAAACGGGTATACGCCCGAATATGCGCAACGGGTGTTCAAGCAATTGGAAGGATTTGGCAGTTATGGCTTTCCTGAAAGCCATGCGGCGAGCTTTGCATTGCTGGTATATGTTTCATCGTGGTTGAAGTGTTATTATCCCGATGTATTTGCCTGTGCCTTGCTCAACAGCATGCCCATGGGTTTTTATCAGCCCGCGCAAATTGTTATCGATGCACAGAAGCATGGCGTGGAAGTAAGGCCCGTTGATATTAATTATTCCACCTGGGACAACAGGCTGGAAAAATCGGGGGGAAAATACTGCGCACTCCGGCTCGGATTCCGGCAGGTAAAAGGCTTGCGCGAACAAGACCTGGATATAGTGGCCCATGCACAACCAGGCACCAGGGCATTCTACACAAATATCAATGCATTGCGCGATGCGGGCGTGCCCATACCTGCACTGGAAAAATTAGCGGATGCCGATGCCTTCAGGTCAATGGGGCTCGACCGCCGGCAGGCATTATGGGAAATATTTCCCGTGAACGACAGGCCTGTTGCATTGTTTCGTGGACAGGCAGGTGAAGACGCAACAGAGCAGCAGGTATCCTTGCCCGTTATGAGCGCGGGAGAGCATGTGTTACGCGATTATGCTACTACCACGCTTTCATTGAAAGCGCACCCTGTAAGCTTTACCCGCGAAAAATTGCAACTGCTGCACGTGTTGCCCATAGACCAGTTACCCAAAGCATCAGACGGAATGATTGTAAAAGTTGCAGGCCTGGTATTGGTAAGGCAAAGGCCCGAAACGGCCAGCGGGGTATGCTTTATTACTGTTGAAGACGAAACAGGACATGCAAACCTGGTGGTGTTTCAGCATATTTTTGAAAAATACAGGAAAGAGGTTTTACAATCCAGGCTTTTGATGGTAGAAGGGAAATTGCAGATAGAAGGGGAAGTAATTCATGTGGTAGTGAGCCATTGTTATAACCTGAATAAATTCTTAGGACAAATCGCGGCAACGCAGAATGTACATGACAATGCTGCCAATGTTTTTTCAGGAGGAAGGAATTTTAAATAAAAATAATGCAATAGAAGAGCTTGCTTAATTCCTGAATTACAACGGTTGCTCCTGCTCTCGTGCCTTCAACGCCTTTCCATCGGTGAGGTCTAACCGCAATGGCGTGATCGATACATACCCATTTTCCACTGCCCATCGGTCTGAATTTTCCTCAGCGGGCTCAAGCGGAATTACCGTAAACCAATAATGCTTTCTTCCCATAGGATCGATGCCAGGCACTACCCTGCCGTCGTAAAACCTTACGGACTGATGTGTCCATTTAATTCCCCGTGGTTCCGGTGGAAGGTTTACATTGTACAAACCGACACCGGGCGCCTGCAACAGTACTTCCAGCGATTGTGCAACGTACGGGTCCAGCGTTTTGAAATCGGGCTCTGCCTTACCAACAGGTGTGCTGAAAGCAATGCCCTTCATACCGAACAACACTCCTTGTTTAGCTCCCGCTAGTGTACCAGAATGCCACATGGAATTGCCGAGATTGGGACCCATGTTGATGCCCGACAAAACCACGTCGACCTTTTTATATATATGTGTTCCAAGGGCAACACAGTCGGCCGGCGTTCCATTAACACGGAACGCCTCGATGCCTTCAAAAGGGATAGGCGATTTTTTTACCGTCAGTGGCCGCGAATGTGTAACGGCATGGCCCATGGACGATTGCTCAACATCGGGAGCAACCACCACCACTTCCCCAAAACGGGTGGCCACCTTTGCCAACGCGGCGATACCGGGACTGTATATCCCATCGTCGTTTGTTATTAAGATTCTCATAATCCTTTACCTCGCATTTTTAGTGCCATGGTTTTTGCAAGTGGTATCATTTTTTTACTGTCTTCATTCTTAGGCATTCACACGATATGAAAAAAGCATTATTGATACATAACCCCGGCGCGGGCGACGAAGAGCACAATGAAGAGGAACTGATCCGTCTTATTACATCGCATGGTTTCGAATGTTTGTATACTTCCGTTAAAGACAAAGGCTGGAAAGATTTTGACTACGATGTAGACTTCCTTGTAGTCGCCGGGGGCGATGGCACCGTACGCAAAGTGGCGAAGAAGTTGCTGCAACGCAAAATGATCGACAAGACATGGCCAATAGGATTGTTACCATGTGGCACCGCCAACAACATTGCAAAGACACTTCATTTTGAAGACGATACCGAACGCCTCATCAAAACCTGGCAAAATGAAAATATTCAGCAATACGATGTAGGAAGAATAGAGAACCTTGAAAAAGCTGACTTGTTCCTGGAAAGCCTCGGCTATGGAATATTTCCTTACCTGATGATGGAAATGGACAAGCGCCCATCTCCCAAAGACGAAATGCCCGAAGAAAAACTAACTGCCGCACTGGAACTGCTGCACAACATTGCTGTTTCCTATGAGCCGCATGAATGCAGCCTGACCATCGATGGAGTTGATTACTCCGGCGAATTTATTTTACTGGAGCTGATGAACACAAAATCCATCGGCCCCAATTTGTTCCTTGCGCCAGATGCCGATCCCGGGGATGGATTACTGGAAATAGTAGCCGTTACCGAGAACAACAAGAAAAAATTTGTGGAATACATCGCCAATAAATTAAAAGGAAAAGAAGCGCCCTTCGACTTCAGTCATTTCAGGGGTAAGAATATCACCATCAGGTGGCAGGGCACACACGTTCACGTTGACGATGAAGTGATCAAAATAGAAAAAGGACAGGAGATAAAAGTGGAGCTCAAGGAAGGGTTATTGCAGTTTTTGGTAGCGTAACAAAGGCTGTGGCAGCAATGATAAATGAATAATGACGCTTCTCATGCTGTTCTCTTTACACGGGATTCTATAAATGCCTTGAACAGGCAACACCCCAAAGGGAGGACTATTCATTTACATGAACTAATTTGTTTACAGCAGTATTTTCCATCACCGTTTTCTTACCTGAAGGCCAGAATATCTCGATCATATCTGCTGTTTTGGCATCACCCAATCCAACATGCACCACCAGGCTGTTTTGGCTGCGAAAGCTGCTTTGTCCGCTGATCATCCTGCTTTGCGTTGTTCTTTTACCATTGATAGTAGCGTGTACCAGCACCTTAGCCCCAATGGCGCTTCTGTTCGACAGTGAACCCGTCAATTTTAGCTCCAACCAATCATGGGACCCATCGAGATCGTTCCGGTAAAATTGGTTTAACTCCTGTTCTCCCCTGCTATCCGGCCAATGGCCTATGATGAAATCAAGATCGCCATCGTTGTCATAGTCGCATGTGGCCAGCGAAGAAGCAAAGCTCATAAACCTGCCCAGGTCGCCCTTTTCTGTTCTTGTGAATTTGCCGCTTCCCATGTTTTCATAAAATATAGAAGCGCCTCCCCAAGTTGCCATTATCAAATCCTGGTCGCCATCGTTATCGAAGTCGGCCCAGGCATGGTTAAATGTGTAATTAGACTCGAGCAGGAATGACAGGCCCTGGGCTTTTTCGAAAACACCTTTATTATTAATGAATAAAAAAGGGGCATATCCATTCGCATTGCCAACAAACAGATCGAAATCCCCGTCATTATCATAATCTACCCACGAAGCGGTTAACGATCGCGCAAAAGGCAATACGCCCTTATCGTTAATGGTTTGCTTTGTAATTTTTGTGAAGGTCCAGTTTCCATCATTTCTATAAAATAGATTTTCCCCAACCATCGTAGGCACGAACAGGTCCTGGTCCAGGTCTCCGTCGCAGTCTGCCCACACTCCACCGCAGGCGGCCACGGTGTCGATGTCCATTGGGGTTGCCATTTTTGTAAATCCTTTGCCACCATTGTTTTTAAAAAGAAAACTCACTTCGCGCCGGCTTAAGCCTCCATTGGAAACATACAAATCAATATATCCATCGTTGTCTATATCTACCCATGACGACGAAAATGTGCTCCCTTTATAGGAAGTAATTTCCATGGAGCTATCCTGTATAAAATTTCCCTTACCCTTGTTTAGAAAGAAAACATCGTTTCTGCCTTGTTGGGTATTCACAAATACATCAAGGTCCCCGTCATTGTCCATATCGCCCCAGGTGCTGCCTGATGCATAGTTGAGCGCAGCCGTAAGCGGGGAGTTGGTTACTTCGCTAAATACCCCTTTAGCATTCCGGTACAACCTGCTTACTTGCGGAGGGCTGCCTGCCACGCTCACGTCGTATCCATTCGTAATGAAAACATCTTCCTGCTCATCGCCGTCAAAATCTGCCCAGCTTATACCGCCTGTGCTTGCATAATCTCTACTGATGGGCGTTTGGTCGATCTTTGTAAACCGGAGCGCGGGGAACTCATTTCGAAAGGCCTTGCCTTGTTGTGCATTCCCAGTTGCCCAGGTTGCGCCCTCTTCGATGGTCAACTTGCGGAACTCGCCGTTGGAGCCGGCTCCACACCATACGCCCACCGCGTTTCCTTTAGGGCCCGCGATTCTCTTTACGGCCATGCAGGCATCTTCAGAACCGTTAACGAACACCTTAACGCTGTCATCAGTAACTTGAATGGACACACGAAACCAATCTGTAGGACGAACTGAAGGGAATATGGAACGTTCATACTTGTTGTAGTGAAGTTTTCTTAATTGATGCCAGGGGTGTTTCGGCTCAAACATGTATTGCACCGCGTGCGCTTTACGTGCCGTATCGGTTGCGAGGAAATTGAAAGGCCTGAAGTAAACACATTCAAAGGTGCTGTCATTACTTCTGTTGAAGGCTACTCCTATGAAACTTTTCTGAAATACATCCCGTCCCCGGGCCTCAAAATGGATGATGCCTTTATTGAACCATACGTTCTTTATCCATACAGCGCCTCCTGCCTTTGATTCATGAACATAAAGCGCCTGGTCCCTGATCTCAAATTTAAGGTTTGAACTGGATAAGGAGCTTATATCTATCTTTCCGAAATCGATGCTTACGGGCTTTTGAGCATGCATCCCAGCACTAATACCGGAAAATGCCATTGCCCAAAAACTGATCTTTAAAATGTAATGCGAGGGGTGTAATATCTTCATTGATGGTCTTTGGAAGTGCTGATGAATTCATTGTTGAGCTATAAATTAAACAAATGATCATCTCTTAACTTCCTGTTCCACCAATAAATAGTGAGAATAAGCAATTTTAGACAACTGCGGTTAATAAACATTACAGTTACACTCTGAAAGTGCACGGCCCCTCGGGGTAGTTTGAACAGGAACCGTCAGAATTGTACGTTCCCCACGGTGCGCTTCCCCTGACCTTAGTCAGCTTAGTGCTCTTGCACTCGCCGGCTAACTTTTGCAATGCGGATTTTCCTAAAGTTTTTACTTTGCGTTTCATAAATAAGTATATCTCTATAACCACCTTGATAAGCAGAATAATTGCTTTGACACAAGTGAAAAAAAAGTTGATAATAGCAACCTTGTAAATACGCAACTTATACCCTAAAAGAGCAGGCGCCTTCGGGATAGCCCGAACAGGTACCGTCGGCATTCCATGTTCCCCATTTTCCACTTCCCTTAACCTGAGTCAACTTAATGTTCCTGCACTCGCTGGCCAACTTTTGTAATATGGCCTTTTGTAATGTTTTTACTTTACGTGTCATAATAAAATTTTGTACCCCAAACTAAATTGATGAGTAGTTGTGTTGTTTTTCATCGGGCTAAAACTTAATATCGCAAGAATCTACAGGAGCTCCTCCACAGCTGATGCCACCATAATCCAAGGTTCCTTTCCTTGCGCCTCCGGCAATAGACATTGGGCGGTTGTCTTTTACAGCATTGGCAAGGCGTACCAGCTGAGTTTTGCAGATCTTTCTGATTTGTTTTTTCATACATTAAAATTTAGTTCTCAATTTACTTCTCCCCCAAAAAACAGCGATTGATTAAAATCAATACCATTGCTCCTTCTTTTAAAACAAGAGGCGCTGCTGTTCAGCCACGCCTCTTAAGAGATTTTACGAGCCTTAGTTTGTGATGGAACAGGATACCTCCGGAGCGCCGGCACATGTTAACGCAGCACTTAAAGTGCCTCTTCGTGCGGCGCCAATCAACGCAAACTGGCGTTTGGTCTTTTCATCACTGGCAAGGCGCACTAATTTAGCCTTACTGATTTTTCTGACTTGCTTTTTCATAATTAACCTTAGCTTTTTAAATTACTAATAGAATTGTACACTGAAATAATCGAGTGCGTTTGGGATCAAAACGTGAGGGTTCTTAACCCGAAACTTAGTTACAAGTATCGTGCTCTTAAACTGGGAGTCCTCCTCCTCTACCAGGGCATTCCTCCGCAGGTAGTCCACGGCATTCGGCGGTCCATGGATTAACTGAACCCCATACTCCGCGTCCTTTAACTGAAGTGAGTTTGTAAGTTTTGTGTTCAGTAGCTAGTTTTTGCAGCATACTCTTTTCTAATGTTCGTACTTTACGTTTCATAATAAAATTTTGTAGACCAAAACTAACCGGGAAAGCAATTATTTTCATTGATATTAATCAACCTCACTAACAGAATGAACACTATCTTCCACCGGTTCCAGCTCAGCTAGTTGAAACTTTAAAAAATAATCGAAATCGAATTCCGGTGGCCAGAAATACCCGTTAATAAATATCGCTGGAGTAATGGACATAATATTCTTATTATGCCACTGAACGTTTTTAATGTACTCGACTGCAGCGCGGGCAGATGCCGAAAACGAGTGTCGCTTTACCCATACATTGTAAATACCGGTATTGTATTCCAGGTCATGCTCATCAATACCCTCCCCCCTCTGGGCCGCAAACTCAGTTTTTAATTGATACCAATTATCCAATGCAGCCAATGCCTCGGTATTCTTTCCGGCAAGTGTTAAAGACAAAATATCCTGTAGAACAGGAACAAGATAATCTCCGCCTATAATCCTGAACGTCACTTTACATCCCGGGTCATGTAATGATCTAAGTTTTTTATATCGTTCGCTGCACATAGGACAATGCGGGTCTAGTATAACCATCACTTCTGTTTCACCTTCACCCATGTACATATCCCCGCTCAGGTATGCTTCAGATATTTTAATATTATTATAAAGCCGGGCCTTTAGGATATTAATGTCGCGAAGAAATAGCAACGCAATTTCGGAATAGTGCTTTCGATCAGTATCCGACCGCTTTATGCCCTTCAAATACTTTTGGAAATAAATTGCGGTAACAAATACGATGGCCCCCAACAAAATGAATTCAAAAGAAGGTGCAAATACCCAATTGCCATTAATGGCATAAGACAACAATTCCAGCCACAACAGTGATTGAACCAACAGGCACAGCATACACCAACGCTTAATTACAAAGCTTTGATAAATGACCGAAAACAAGGTATATGGCAGACTGACAAGGGTTAGCAACAATAAAAATGACAGTGTTGGAACCAAGGAGCCGGCCAACAATCCCGCAACCAACATAAACAATGATGCGCCAAAGTATACGCAACCCACATCGGTCATGCTAACCGAACCGATAGGTTTTGCCGCTTTGGAAGACAATACCTTTGCACAACTGAATTGCGGACCTCTTTTACAAAATTTTTCCAGGAGCTTTGAACCGTAGGAATTGTGATGTTCCAGCCTGAAAAGCTGCATGCACACCAACAGCCCGCTGACCTTGGTAGCAAACAGCAGACCGGCCGGCAGGGAATTCAATTGCACTATCTTATAGCCTATGAAACCAATGGAGACCGCTGCCACTACTACTGACAGCGCAAGGAGGAATTTATTCAGCATCCAATCCTGGCGGCGCAATTCAAAATTATTTTCCTTCGCCTGACTCCATTCTATTGCCATCATGGCATTTGTCCAGGAGCTCAGAAAGCTATCCCAGTCCTTTACCCCAATGCCGTGGTAAATGTCAAAATACTGCACGCCCGCCTCGGATACATCCAAAACTATCACAAAGTTAAAACCCACAGTGCCGCTGGTATTTCTGGAAATTGCCAGGAAAGGGGTCTGCACATTGAACAATTCATCGCTTTCCACTTCGTTTGCGTGCGTTATCACACCATATTCAGCTAGCGTATGGGTAATAATTTCGATCTTATCAAATGGGTTTTTACCTATGCCCTCCCAATCCACAAAAACGTCGAAATCGTCAGGGTTGCCTACTTTCTTATTAAATCTCAAATCATAATACAACTGCACAGTTTTCCTTAAGAATGGCAAATTGAACCTGACCCTGGCAAATGTCAAGATGCTTCCGCATAGCATAGTGATCTCACCGACCCCATCAACCTTTGTGTGTGGCCTTAGCGGTTGTAGTGTGATAGAATTTTCCTGCACGACGTAAATAAAATTCCGCCACCACCAGGCGGCAGATTTGCATATTGTGAGTTCGCTAATACGTAATTCCACGCACGCCGGGAACTTCAAGACAGGTCTTATATCCGGCATAATACCGCATACGATTGGTTGTCCCTTTAACGTGCGACAATTCAGTTTTACTAAAACTCTGATTGAGGCGGTAATCTTCTTTTGTCGATGGGGCTTAACTTTTTCATACTGCTTGTCTTGATTTAATATTTTTTCCCTTTGACTTTTTAGAAAGTCCTGGGGTCGCATATACCGTATCCATCTACACAACTTCCATTTGCATAGCGGAATTTTACATGTCCCGCACCTTTCACCTGTACCAGGTCAACAACTTTTAATACATTTTGAGCGAGGTTTGCCAATTTCTCTTTCTTAACTGTTTTTAATTTTTTCATTTTGTCAATTGTTTAGAGTGAATGCTATACAATTAAGAATAGCGTCGGCCGCTATCTCCCTTGAATCAAATCAATTCCTGAATTGGCTGATAGCAATACAAAAAAATTCCGCTACACATGGCAGCGGAGTTGGACGGTATGATATTCATTAATACGACATTTCGCATGCGCCCGCACCTTCAACACAGCACTTATATCCGGCATGCCACCGCACACGATCAGTTGTTCCTTTCATTTGAGTCAATTCAGTCTTATTAAAGTTCTGATTGAGCCGCGGCAGCTTCCTTTTGTCGATTGGTCTTGACTTTTTCATACTTTCTGATTTAGTGAGTGTTATTTTGGTCGGTCTTTAGAAAGGCCTGGGATCGCATGTACCGAAGCCATCTACACAGCCTATGTACGCATACCTGTATTTTAAGTATTCTGCACCTTTTACCTGTGCCAGGTCAACAGTTTTGAGTACACTTTGGGCGAGGTTCGGTAATTTCTCTTTCCTGATGGATTTAGACTTTTTCATTTTTTTCAATTTTTAAGTAAATGCTGTGATCAAAAATAGAACCTCGGGTCCTAACCTTGCTTGATTCAAATCAATGTCCCTTATTGTCCGTATTAATCCTTTTGAGGCCGTAATCCTTGATATAAATCAAGGCAGCGGTGTTGAAAGGCTGGTACCTTTCCTATTCCAATAGTTCACCAAATATTAGCAATATGAAAAAGGAAAAACTAAAGAAGATCAAACTGTCGGGTTTACAACAGCAAGTCGACAAATCCAGGCTTGTAAAGACCACTGGCGCGGGGAAATGGGGTTCTGTAAATCCCAGAACCGGTGAATGCGGGGGTATAGAAATGGCTGATTGCGGCGGATGGACCTATTAGCGACATTTTAAGAGCCGGTAACCCGGCTCTTATCTCGTTAATTGCCCGACAATTCACCGACCTCATCAATTCTCTCATTTTAAGCACGCTAGCCTGACATGGTTTCTGTCGTACTCACTTCACTTCCACCTTCAACCATGCAGCAATATCCTCCAAAACTTTTACCGAGATCGTCTCCTCCAGCATTCCATATTCATGTACGGTGCAGGTCTTGCAATGCTGGAACAAATGGTTCAGCCCTTCATACTCCTTCACTTTGTACGTGGGAGCCTTGCTTTTCTTTAGAACGGCTTCGATAGCCGCTAAATTTGGCCCGGATAATACCTGGATGTCTTTTGACCCATTCAACGCTAAAACCTTGCAGCTGACCTTTTCAAGGTATTGGGCTGGTTGAAAATTCAGGAAGTACCGGAACCAGGGTGCTTGAAAGGTTTCGGAGAAGTTGCTGATGAACTCATCCTTCTTTTTATCACCGATAATACCAGTGGTTGCGATAACGATGTTGGCGGGTGTGGCTTTTATCCAGCGCTCCACTTCCTCACCTATTTTATTCTTTAATATTTCTTTGTCGGCATTGGTCTTTCCATGTTCTATGATGGATGTATACAGGTCTGTATAAGCCGCTACAAATTCTTTCGGCAAGCCCGCTGTTTCAGATATCGCACGGTTTTGCTCTATTAATACTTCCGCGCCGCTCTTGCCCGGGGCTGCCAGCAGCACGATGGCCGCGATGTCTTTTCTTTGCGAGGCCAGTAACTGGGCTATCATTCCGCCTTCGCTATGCCCGATGAGCACCAATCGTTTTTTATCTACTTCCTTGCGTGCTTTCAGGTACTCTATGCTGGTGTTTATATCCTGGGAAAAATCGAGGGTGGTCGCTGTTTGTGTCTCGCCCGTTGTTTGCCCCATGCCCCTGTCGTCTACACGCAGCACCACCATGCCATTACGTGTTAAGTAATCTGCAATAACGGCAAAGGGCTTGTGTCCTGCTATTGCTTCGTCCCTGTTTTGTTGCCCGCTGCCCGTAATCAGTATAACGGTGGGGAAAGGCCCGCTTCCATGTGGCATCGTAATGGTAGCGCCATACTGAATGGTTTTGTCCTTGTTTGTATACAATACATCCTCCGTCCTATAGTCGAAAGGAGGTACGGGCGTTTGGCGGCGTTGCGTGGTGGTGACCTTCTCCACCCTTTTGAGATGCAGCCTGGTACCGATGCCTTGCTTCCATTCTCCATGAATGGTGGTGTCGTTTACCTGACGGCCCGTGTAAGTGCCACTGAATTGCTTTACATGGATGATAATGCTGTCTTTATTAACGCTTACATCTCTGCTGGTAATGCCTGTGATTCCCTGGTCCGGGACCTCCATGGTCGCTATATATTTCTGAGCTTCATCCTGCCTGATGGTAAATACTACCCGCATGTCTATCCCGGCCGTTACTTTTCCTTCCCAGATGCCAATGAATGGGGTTTGCGCCATAGCAGTAAACGCGACTACCGCAAATACAATGACCAACATGATCTTTTTCATAAGCCACATAGTTTTAAAGTGAAACATTAATTTCCCGCTCTATATAACCGGTACGAATAAATACCGGGTATCACTATCATTATGGTAATGATGCTCAGGAATACGATGTGCATGACATCCGGCGACAAAAGCCACCCAAGCACCGCAATCAGGATACCTCCTGCAAACCATAACTTGCCGGCAAGCTGGTGCGTGCGCCGCCAGTTGTTTTCATTGCTCAGCGTCCACGGCAGCCTGAAGCCGGCAAAAAAATTGGGCTTGATGCTGCTCATATAGTTTCCAAGCAGCGCAAACAGCACGCCTCCGGATATGAAGAGCATCTTCTCAGATATTTCCCATCCATGCACGGCGGAAAGAACATACGCATAGTTGAGAAATGTGGTGAAAATGGCGGCCAGCACTCCGATCCTGTCAAAACCTGAGACCGGCGTATGCGCTTTTACTTTCGGGTCGATCTTTCTTAAATTCCGCATTAAGAGGAATACGCCCACCGCAACCGCGGAGAGAACAATGGTTGTAATTAAAAGCGTCTGCCTGTCGTGTTCTTCGGTGACCGGCTCATCGATATTGAACCGCATCCTGATCGTTTCAGGAACGGTGTTCCAGGCCAGCAACAGGTATGCAACGGGCGATACCGCCAGCAGCACTACAATTGTATTGATAATGGTTCGTGTGCGTCTCATATAGTTATTTTTTCTTGCTCTTTAATTGAAGCACCCATTTCACCAGGTCATCGATCACTGTGGCATTGAGCGAATAATAGATAAACTGACCTTCTTTTACCGCTTCCACCAGCCCCGCCTGCTTAAGCAGGTCCAGGTGGTGCGAAATGCTGGGCTTGGTGATCTTGAAATGATCGGCTATATCGCCTGCCGTCATATCTCCTTTTCGCAGCAGGTCTATAATCTCCCGCCGGGTCGGATCATTCAATGCCTTGAATATCGTATTCATACTTAGAATTAGATGATTGTCTAATTATATATTTAGACAAATATCTAAATATTATTTGAAATAACAAAATATTCATAAAGAATTTTTTCAAAGGATAAAATATAACCCGGGAGAACCGGGCAGCCACCGGATGTACAACTAAGGCCAGGACGAGACAAGGCATTACTGCCCCAATAAGCCCTCCTGTCTTTAACTGAATCTAAAACAATGGACCAACGAAGGATCAACGAGGGATGAACCTAAGATAAACGCAGGATTATTATAGCTATTCCGAACCGGAATACAGCAAATGATTGCTCAAATATGCAGCACCCCACCGGCGACCATGCTACAATGCCCATAAAAAATTGCCGCATTGATCACGGCACAGCCTGTACAGGTAGAAATACCTGTATTTAAAAACAGGCATATCTACGCATAATTACGCCTCCCCCATATCATTACTTTGATGTCGTAAAAAATCTCCATTAAACCTAGTCATGGAAAAGATTTCGGCACCGAAGGTTTCACTACCATCTGGTGGTGGCGCAGTGAAAGGAATAGGAGAAACATTTCACTCCAACGCTTTCTCCGGCACGGTAAATTATACCGTACCGCTGCCTATAACAGAAGGCCGTGGATATGCGCCTTCACTCAACCTCAGCTATAGTTCAGGATCAGGAAACGGACCGTTCGGCATCGGTTGGCAAACCTCGTTCCCGACCATTTCCACCAGGACAGAAAAAAGAATCCCCCGCTACAATGGAACGGACGTGTACATGTTTACAGGAGAAGAACTGGTAGAAAAACTACATGGGACGCGTATGGTCACTGATAACGGAGCGCAATGGGCCGTTACCGAATACCTGCCACGCGTGCAGGGCGACCATACCCATATCGAACGCTGGACAAGCCAGGATGGCAAAGAATGCTACTGGAAGACCATCAACACCCAAAATGAAATCTCCATCTTCGGCCGTTCGAAGGATGCGCGCATCTATGATCCGAACAACGAACAGCACATCTTTACCTGGCTGCTGGAATCCAGCACCGATCCTAAAGGCAATAAAATATTGTTCCGTTACAAGGCCGAAGACCTGGTAAATACCAACCGCTACGGCGTTCCGCCTGAAAAAGATTCAACGGCGCAGAAATACCTGTCGCACCTACTGTATGGAAATTATGTCAATCACGCCGGTGCGGAAACATTTGCTTTTGAGATAGTTTTCGATTATGGTGAGCACGACCTTTCTAACCTCGGTCAACCCGGGGCCGATCCCTATGCCACGCCATTTACATGGCAATGCAGGCCGGACCCATTTTCATCGTTCCGCAGCGGCTTCGAGATCCGGACCTATCGGCGTTGTCTCAACATCCTGCTGTTTCACCGGTTCGAAAATGAAAATAATGACAAGCCATTCCTGGTATTCAGAACGGCGCTCGACTACTATGCTTCACAAGATTATGCAGGAATGCCTGACCAGACAGGGATCATGTCGTGCCTGAAGCAGCTTACCGTTACAGGATGTCGCATAACCAGCAACGGTAGCTACGAGCTGCTATCGAAGCCCGCACTCGATTTTACATTTTCGGTATTCGACACACCTGCAGACGCAATTTTTAAGCAACTGAACGTAACCGGCGGATCATTGCCTGGCTTTCTCGATGCCAGCATGTTCCTGCCCATAGACCTGAATGGTGAAGGGCTTCCGGGTTTGTTGTGCTCGAATGACAGCGGTTTCCAGTATTATAGTCCGCTCGGGAACGGACAATTCACCGCCCCGGAAATACTGCCTTCGTTCCCGGTAGAAGGCTCTACTGCCATAACCGATCTCGATGGCAACGGCCTGCTGGATATGCTGGTAACCGAACCAACACAGGCCGGATATTATGAACATGGCGAACACGGCTGGGAAGCCTTCAAACCATTTTCGCATTATCCTGTTTCTGAAGAAAACACCGAGCCCGCAGACCTGGATGCGGATGGAAAAAGCGATCTCGTATTGGTTCAACGGGATTCACTCACCGTATATCCATCGATAGGGACCGAAGGATTTGCTACGCCCCAAACAACATTGGCGCCCGAAGGTTTCCCTTTGCAAAAGAATGCATATCCCGGAGAGCTCGTCACTTTCACCGATCTGTTTGGCGATGGGCTTGCACACCGCGTGCGCATTGCGAATGGAGTCGTGGAATGCTGGCCCTGCCTCGGCTATGGCGTCTTTGGCGAAAAGATCGTGTTGGAAAACGCACCGTACTTCCAGGGAGGCCTGAATACCGCCCGGCTGTTCCTGGCAGATATTACCGGCACCGGCGCCACCGATATCGTGTATGCAAACACCACGCATGTACAGATATTCCTGAACAAGAGCGGCAATTCATTTTCAGAACCGATCAGCATCACACTTCCTGAATCATTCGATACCATCGACCGCATTGTATTTCTCGACTTGCAGGGAACGGGTGGTATCAGCATGATCTTCACCAAGATCGAACCAACGCCACGACATTATTACCTGGACTTTAACGGCAACAGCAAGGAACGTGGAATTATAGAAGACACCTTGAAACCCTACCTGCTCGTAAAAGTTGACAACAACATGGGCGGCGACCTGGCTTTTCATTATTCCAGCTCTACCAAATTCTATCTTGAGGATAAAAAGACCGGAAGGCCATGGGCAACCCGGCTGCATTTCCCCGTACAGGTACTCGACCGCGTTATACAGTCCGACAAAATCACCGGCACACTGTTCTCGCAGGAATACAGTTATCACGATGGTTACTACGACCCGGTAGAACGGGCATTCCGCGGGTTTGGCCTGGTAGAGAACAGGGACACGCAAACCTTTGAGAAATTCCATGAGCTTACAGCATTGGCGGGATTTCCTATTAACCGCCTTAATAAAGAACTCTACGTTCCGCCTGTATACACTAAAACCTGGTATAGCACGGGTGCATTTGAAACTTATGAGAAAATAGCAGCGCAATACAAACAGGAATTTTTCCAGGGTGATCCTTATGCATACGCGATGCCCGATAACTATTTTCCGCCCGATATACATTCAGCGGATGCCGAAACATTCCGGCAGGCATACGTAGCACTCGCCGGCCAGGAACTGCGTAAGGAAGTATACGGAGAAGACGGCACCGCCGAAGCCAGCGTTCCATTTGCAGTAACGCAATCCAATTACAGCGTGGTGCTGGTGCAAGCCAAAGGTGACCAGCCTTATGCCGTATTCAGGGTAGACCCACGCGAGGAGATATCTTATCACTACGAACGCAACGCGCTGGACCCGCGGGTACAGCAAGAATTTACGCTGGCCGTTGACCCGCTTTGCGGACAGGTGGCCTCCAGTTGTACGGTCTATCTGCCAAGGCGCGCCGGATCCATTACGGGTGTTACACCCTATCCGGAGCAATCTCTGGTGCAAGCCACCATCCAGCTAACTGATTACATCGATACCGATATACAGGATGGCATGTACTGGCGTGGCATCGTTTGCCAGAATAAAAAATTCCAATTGGAAGGGCTCGACCTGAAAGGTAATATGTACCTCGATTTCAATTCCTGCAACACGCAGGCAACTCAGGCTTTGCAAAACATCGTGCCCTATGGTAAAACACCGCAGCCCGGCGTGTTGCAGGCCTGCCAGTTTGAGTGGGACCGCATTTACTTCTGGGATGATGTACAACACAATTTCCTTCCGCTGTTCAAAATATCCTCGCTCGGTTTACTGGCTTATAATGAATCGGCACAATTCACGCAGGAGTATATCGACGAAGTGTTCAAAGGTAAAATGACCCAGGACGTCATTACCAACATGGGCGGGTACGTGTACGATGCAGCAACAGGCTACTGGTGGAACAAAGGAATGGTGCAGGCTTACTTCGACAGCACGCAACCTGAATTATTTCACCTGGTGAAAGAAGTATACAATCCATTTGCCGATCCTGCCTCTGAGCTCAGCGTAAAAGGCACCATGGCGTACGACAGCCCGTACAACATGACGGTGATAGAACTTACGGAATACATCGATCCCGCTACAGACCTCAAAAATGTGCAGCACATCGTGATGGACTACATCGCATCATCTCCCAAACAATTGGTGGATGTAAACGGCAATGTTGCGCAGGTGCTATACGACCCACTGGGCCAGGTAACGGTCACCACTTTGTTCGCCATCAAGAATGGCCAGCTGGAAGGCGGCATGGTGCTGTATCCTTATCAACAACTGCCAGCCGAATACCAGCCACGCATAAAGGACCCCAATGGAAATCCCATTACACCCGATTCGCTGATCAACAATCCTGAATATTACCTGCAGGGAGCCGTGAATTATTACTTCTATGATGAGCATGCATGGAAAACAAACGGACAGCCCGCATCGTCGGTGGGCCTTACGCGCAATTGGTTTTATCACAGTGCCGATGCACAAGCCACACCTTATTGCCGTACCATGATAGAATACACCAATGGATTGGGATTGGCTGTGGAGGAAAAAACAAAGGTAGATGCCGGTATCGCGTATAGCAGAACAGCTAACGGCATACGATCGGTAGCCACTGATAGTCGCTGGCAGGTGTCGGGCAGAACGGTATACAACAATAAAGGATTAGTGGCCGAACAATATTTTCCTTATTTCAGCGACACATTCCACTACGAGTCGCAACAGGAAATAACAGATAGCGGCCTCGTTCCCCCTCCCACCATACTTCATTACGATGCCGTGGGACGACTGATCAGGCAGGATGATCCCAAAGGATTTTTCAGTAAAACTATTATCACGGCCTGGGAAGAGCACCGGTACGATAAAAACGATACTGTACTGGATGCGCCGTATTATATAACCTTCATGAAGAACTATCCCGCTAATCCTACCCAGGAACAGAAGGATGAGAAAGACGCGCTGGACAAGGCGGCCAAATGTTACAACACGCCCATCATCTATGTATTCGATAATACCGGTGTCCAGTTTCTGGATATTACCGATAACCTCGGGAAGTTGAATGCCGATTCTTTCACAGGCATCACCGGCAATACGGGCATTACTTCGAAGCAGGTGTATGATGAGCTGATCGCCAAAGGATATGTCGACAACGATGGATGGCTTACCAGGAAGTTCACGCCCTACCAGCCCGCGTTCAAATTGCAACTGGACCCCCTGTTCGATCCTTTGATCACCGCCATTACAGAATTGTTATTGCAGGGAGTATTGACAGCCTATACGCAAACAGATATTCAAAGCCGCATCGTGCTGCAGGCTGATGCACGATTGTATTACTCCAACCAGTCGCAGGGAACATCTTATTATAATGTTCGCTACACGTACGCTACTACCAGCGCCGAGGCATTGATCACCGATAGTTCGGACGCGGGATTGGAAATGCATTTTGCAAACCTGCTGGGATTGCTGACCTGGTCGTGGTCTGCGCGCAATTACAACCAGTTGATTACTTACGACCGGCTGCAGCGCAAAAAAGAATTAAGAGTAAATCGCTTCCAATCCGGAGATCCCATCATACCACACGACCAATACCCATTGGTTGAAGCGCTCACCTATGGTGAAGCCGTACAAGACGGTGCCGACCGAAACTTACGCGGACGTGTTTACGAAATAAAGGACCTGTCGGGCATCGTAACCCAGGACCGGTACACGCTTACAGGGTTGCCGGTAAACATTGCCCGGCAAATGACCAGTGTGTACAAAGATGCCATCGACTGGAATGACCCCGGCAAAGTGCCGTTGGAGCCAGCCATTACCTCTTCCCTGACCTATAACGCAATTGGAAAGATCATCACGGAACTGACGCAGGATGGAACACTTACCCAAAGGACCTATGGATTATCGGGCCAACCTTTGACCATTAAACTCAAATTACCTGATAACACCGAAAAGCCTGTTATCAATAATATCACATACAATGCCGCCAACCAGCGGATGGTGGTGCTGTACGCAAACAATACCAGTTCACGCTACACTTATGAGGACACCACCCAGCGGTTGCTGGTATTGAAAAACACGCGCAAGGATACCACGGGCGGCGGCATTGCGCAAGACCCCGACCTGCAAAACATCACGTACGTGTACGATCCCATGGGAAATATTACACGTACCCGGGACCTAAGCCGCGACACGGTATTTTACAACAATGAAAAAGTAGAACCGCTCAGCGATTATGAATACGATCCATTATACAGACTAACAAAAGCTAACGGTTACCAACACCCGGGGATACTTGCCAACACCTATTGGAACGATGTGAAGTATGGCGATTTCAAACAAAGTAAGTTCAGCGTCACCCCGTCTGACTACAGCGCCCTTGAAAATTATACTGAAGAGTACCGGTACGACAATTCAGGCAATCTTATTTACCTGAAGCATTCCGCCAAATCCGCGATATGGGTACGCGATGAAGAGCTTGCCGTAGAACCCGGCTCCAACCGCCTCTCGAAATTCACCTACGATGAATCAGGCAACCTGCGCCAGATCATGATCAACAAGCCGGTGGACCTGATGTACAACTGCTGTGAAAACCTTGTGAAGACAGGCATCATCACGCGTCCCGACCAACCAGACGATGCGGACTATTATGTATATGATATTGCCGAAAAGCGCACGCGGAAAGTGTGCGAGTCCATGGCCAACGGCGGCGCTAGCACTGTTGTTGAAAACACGGTGTACTTCAATAACTACGAAGTAAAGCTGCAACAAACGCATGATGGCAGGGGCAATGCCACCACCAGCCTTGAGCGGCAGACCCTGCGGGTGATGGATAACGGCAATTGCGTGCTGATGATGCACTATTGGACGCAGGACAACAATAAACGTGAAATGCCCGCTGGCACGCGTTCATTCCGCTGGCAATTGCAAAACTTGCAGGGATCGGCCAGCGTGGAGGTGGATGACAATGCACAGGTGATCAGCTATGAAGAATATTTTCCTTACGGTGGCACCGCCATTATTGCTGGGCCCAACCAACAGGAAGTAAGTCTTAAAACATACCGTTACACCGGCAAGGAGCGTGATGATACCACTGGCCTTTACTATTACGGCCGCCGGTATTATGCCACCTGGTTGGCGCGGTGGATGAATGCCGACCCGATAGGAACAGCAGATGGCCTGAATATGTATGCCTTCGTTGGGGGAAACCCGTTGACTTATACCGATAGCGTTGGATTGTCGAAGAAAAGACCAAAAACCTCCTCTTCTTCCTCAGACGATTCCAGCGGCGACGATCTACCAGAGGGCACTACGCTGGTAAAGGGAGGAAAGGTATTGAAGCGGAGTAAAAAGATGTCTAAAAAAGAGCGGGGCGAAAAAACCTCCAAGGCCCGTGAGAACATTGAGAAACGTTTCGGTAAAAAGATGGTACAAAAGAAAAAGATCCATCAATCCGATCTGCTCGTCGGCACGAAGGAGGTGAAGGTAAAGCCCAACAAGAGCATGAGCCCCGAACGGCTGTTTGTCCGTCACATTTCCACTGCCCTGCTTTCACAAAATAAAGAAATGGTAGAAGTGCAGGCCGCTATATCGCATGCTACCAAAACTGTTTACATCGCAAGCAACAAAAAGCAAAATGAACTTTTTAACCTGCTGAGCACCAAGGTAGAAAACTTTGTCATTCCCACCGGCAGCTATGGCACACGGGAAGACAGGCATATCAGGAAGCTCAAGGACGAGATCAAAGGCACCTATAAAGATTATAAGATCATACAGGTGGTAGGCCACGAAGACCAGCACGCCGAAACAAAGATCCATGAAACCGGCGTTGCCTTCGACTTCATAGGCGGCACCCGGAGACCTTGCTTTGCATGCAGCCTCTACTTCAGGATCAACAAAGTGCCATCATCAACCTATAATCCGCACGAGGGCGCGTATTGGAATGCCAATGCATCGCTGCTCTCGCTCGGGCCCTTTGTGCCGGAAATCCTGAAGCTCGATGAAAAAATATATGAAGGCCATTTTTATATGAACGCAGGCCTGGGGCTTTCGGAGGTGCACGACTATGACACCGACAGTGAAGGCGACGACTGAATCGATCCTCAATTGAAAAAAATAGTATCATGAACACCGAACAACTGGTAAATGAATTGTATGATGCCAATCCCGGCATTGACCTGCTGAAATTGAACCTGCATTCAACGGAGGTACTGGGCTCTTTGAAATTGTCAAAGACGCTCGTTGATTCAGCTAATGAGAATGTGCTCGAGCACCTGAAACAGGTGAGGCGCGTGGTGCGGTTGCACCCGGAAGCAATAGAGAGCAGGAAGCCGCTGAGCCCACAACGCATCACCGAGCTGCACCAGCAATTCGACGATCTAAAATCTGCGCACGACATTGCGCGCAAGAGCATCGTAACGTTTGTACAAGACCACGCGGCACAATTTGGCAGTGAGGAAGTGGCCGCTGCCGTTCACCAGAACGCAGTGGAGGTTACCAACAATGTCGCCAACCTTACCACCACTATTCTTAACCTTACCCGGCCGTTGTCGCGGGCGCTGGTCACCACCTCCGTCAGCGAAGAAGTAACTGATTACTTCCAGGGACTGGTAGGTTACCAGGACCTGTTCGGCGATCTCAATTACTGCGACTGCTCCGAATGCAAATCCGTTGTAGGGCCCGCGGCATATTTCGTGGACTTGCTCCGCATTATCCAGAAGTATGTAACGGAGCCGAACAAGGATACTGTTACCGAAGAAATGAAATTTAATTACCGCCGGCCCGACCTTCCGCTCATTTATTTAACGTGCGACTGCACCAACACCATTATCCCCTACCTGACAATCATTAACGAACGATTGGAATACGTGCTGGAAAGAAGCTGGAGCATCGACCGCACGGCATTGTATAAACGAATTGCGGCTACTTACTATCCTTTCAACCTGCCGTACCTGCAGCCGCTGAGCAACATCCGCATTTACGTGGACCAATTAAAAACATCGCTGGCTGAAGTATTCACGGCATTGCAGATATCAGGCATCGACCTGGTAACAGAACAATTGGGACTGAGCAAGGAAAGCTGGCAACTGCTTGCTACGGCTGCGGACGATACCCAGCTCAAAACATATTATGGCGTAAGCGACCTGGCAGTCCTTTCGGAGTTCGATAAATTTTCTACACAAACCAATCTTTTGGTAACACAAATTGAAGACCTGTTGTATCAAAACCTTTCCGGCGATGAGCTCAAATCGGTGTTGAACAAGCAATTCTTCATTAATAAATCGCTCACCAACCCTGTAACCGTCACTTATGCAGACAATGAGAACAAGATTGAAAACCTGAACACTGCTTCACTTGACCAGATCAACCGGTTTGTGCGCCTTTCCGCACAGTTGCGATGGACATACGATGAATTGGATTGGGCATTGCATGCATTGGGCCAAGGCACGCCTGATATCAGTTCTGCAATACTCAGCCAGGTTCCCGCATTGCAACAACTGGTAGCTGCCATGAATACGGATGTAACTACCACCAGCAGCTTGCTCTTTGACCTTAAAACCTACGGCATAGGAGATGACCCGGCTCAATCGCAGGCGCCCTTTGATGTTGTGTTCAATACCGGCCAAAAAACGCCTTACCATCCAAAGAACAGTACCCAGGACAATTACCCGCTCAACAGCATGTATAAGGATGATCCCTGGCCATGGCTGCCCGGCGATCAAACCGGCGACAATCCAACATATGCATTGCGGGTTGCCTCTGCACTGGGTATTTCACAAGGCGACCTTACATCGCTCGCGCAGGCCCTTTTTGGAAAGAATAATACCGTTACACTAAATGTGCCCAATATTTCCGCGCTGTACCGCCACGTATTAATGGCGGGCCAACTGCAGCTAACCATACCCGCATACCTTGTATTGCTTGACCTCGCCGGCCTGAAAAAGGCTGTGTTCAGCATTGCCGATGCATTAAAGCTGCTGAACAATGCTAGCGCATTGGGCTATACGCGCCTCACCGTGTACGACATCAATTACATCGTTAATGCAATCCAAAGCCCTACTGTAAATATTTTATATTATCCTGACCGGACAGAGGCATGGCTGAAAACACTTCCCAGCCTGGTTACCTCTGCCGCGTCTGATGCCGATGCGAGGAAGGCTGAGCTGCTCAGCAAGCTGTACCAGCAGGTAGCCACTTTCTTCAATACCCAGCCTTCCACCGCCGAAACAATTTTGAAGCTGGTGGTAACCGATCCGCTCGCGGTATTCCTCGATCCCGATCACACAAAGGCCGTCGAAGCCGTTGGGTTTTTCTCACAGTGGCTGGTGTTCACGCAAAAAGCAAACCTGGGCTTGTCTGTTTTGCTCAACATTGCAGCATATCCCGGCGCTTACGGCATGAGCAAGACTACCGGTGTTTCATTCGGAGACATGCTGAACATCATTTCATTTCAAAATATCATCGCCGTTTTCAGCGATGTGAATGACAGGTTTACAAAGTACATTGCGGCAATCGTTGGTAAGAACTATCCGGACGCTGCCTCCATCCTCTCAGATGCTACGGGCTGGAATAAAGATGATATCACTACGCTGATATCACAATTGACCTTCACCAACGAAATCACCCGCCTAGCGCAATTTGCTACTGTGTTCGACCTGCTGGCAAAAACCGGATTGAACCTGAGCTCCCTGAATGACCTGAAACAACTTGCCGGAAAAGGATTGGCTGATTGGGAGCTGCTGGTACAAAAGCAAAAAGTGCTATTGGCTGCCATACAGGCCAGGTACAATACTGGCAGTGCCTGGGACCAGTTGCTGGTGCAAATCAACGGCAAAACAGGCGCCGCGGACCGTGATGCGATTATGCCGGCAGTGATCAACGACTTGCGCTCTAAAGAAACTACCGCCTGGGTCAGGAACGCACGCAACCTGAATGAATACCTGCTGATCGATGTAGACATGAGCGCCTGTGCGCAGATATCTTACATCAAGGAAGGACTGAACGCTGCACAATTATACCTCAACCGGTGCAGGGCCAAGCTGGAACCCGGGATAAACGTGTTGCCAATTCCCGAAATATGGTGGGAATGGATGATGAACTATCGCGTGTGGCAGGCAAACCGCGAAATATTCCTGTATCCCGAAAATTACATCGATCCCGCGTACCGCGCATCCAAGACCGCATTGTTTCAACAACTCGAGAACGACCTGAAGCAAAACGATATCACCCAGGCCAATGTCACCAGCGCCTATACCAAATACCTCGAAGGCTTTGCGGAGCTGGCCAAGCTGGTGTATGTAGACGCGTATTACTGCAAGGTATCGGACGACCGGCGCAACGACCAACCTACATTATTCCTTTTTGCGCGCACTACCACCGATCCGTACGTGTACTATTACATCATTCGCGAAAGCGAAGGCACCTGGTCGGAGTGGACCAAGATAGACCTGTCCATCAATGCCGCTTATGTAACACCGGTGTATGCGTTCAACAGGTTATTCCTTTTCTGGGTTGAAAGAAATACAGTGGTTGATAAATCTCCCAATCAAAAAACGGAGACCATTTACAAAGCAAACATCAATTATACTTTTTATAATTTCCAGGGACAATGGGTGCCCACGCAATCACTGGTGAAAGATTATATCATCAATGCCGATCCCAGCGACTACCGGGATAAGAATAAAGTACTGTTTCCCGATGATTTCTTCGATGCGTCCAGGTTATGGTGGAACAAAGTATATCCCCTCGACATTCACCAGGGTACCTATTGGGAGATTACCGGCGGCGGCAACCGCTTCGAAGAGTTGGTGATCGCATTCGGGCCAATGCTGGATACTGCGGTATCCGTGCAACTGCCTGCCAACGATAAGCCATCTTCACCTAATGCCGCGGTGCAGCACTTCGAGGAACATTTGTATAAAGTAAGACAGGACTTCACCTATGCGCAGGGACTGGGATACAAAGGACAGCTTCCCATTTTCAGGCCGGTGGTACTGAACAACAATTTCGACAGCACTTATCTCGTCAATCCTGACGAGATCATCTTCCTGGAGCAGGATTCGCCGTTCAGCGTGCAGCTGTTTACGCCGCAAATAGATTCTACGTCGGGACAACTCAACCTGATCAATACAGACCACACGATTTACGAGAACGACATTGCGCAGCAGATAATATATCCTGCCATACCGAAACCGGCAATCGCATTGAACGGCCAGTCATTTATCTCCACTACAATAGGAATCGATTCAGGTACTTCTCAAGCCATCTATGATCAGCTAAAACAGGCGGGCTATATAGACAGCCTGGGATACCTGAAGCGCGTGAATTTTGAGGACGTACGCAAAAAAGTGGAAAGCATTTTTGGGAGTGACCCTAAGAAAGACATCAAGGTGCAGTTTGTGATGGGCGTCATCAACAATGCTTGCGGCTCGCGCTGGCTTTCGAAAGACCTGCGCAATAAAAATTATGGATTGTTCACCATCAAAAATGCAGTAGGCACCTTTGTTTTCTTTGGAGATAAGGAAGCATTCCTGTTTGAAGATCCTGATATCGACCCCCTATTCATCTCAGATTACCTGTACAATGCCGATACCTGGTTCCATCCATTATCATTCGTGTCCGCGGGAGCAGAGATAACCGACGCCGGTTCAAAAAATGTATATGATAATCTAATTGACTATGGATACCTTGACCAGGACGGAATACTTACCAGGAACTCGGCACTGGATGACATCAAAAAAGACCTCGTTGAGCTATTCAAGGGACAACCCAAGGCTGATGATAAAGTAGATGTGGTATTGGATACCATTGCCAATTCCCCACTCTTTTACGATACCGCGTTTATTTCAAGCGACGCCGGCATCGATCCAACAGGATCCAAAACAATTTATAACCAACTGAACCTGGCTGGTTACCTTGACGATAATGGCCGGCTCACCTACGCCATCGATTTCAATGACCTTACCCAAGAACTATATGTTATCCTGCAAGGACAACCCAACATAGACCTGAAGGTGCGCTTTGTAGTAAAAGTATTGTACCAGGCAAGCTATCCTACTTCCATCGGCTTCTTCAAGGGACTCGCTGATTCTAAATATTCCTGCGAATACAATTTTAAAGCTACCCGGCTTACCACCGGC
Source organism: Chitinophagaceae bacterium (assembly GCA_035628135.1). Lineage (GTDB taxonomy): Bacteria > Bacteroidota > Bacteroidia > Chitinophagales > Chitinophagaceae > DASPKM01. Next base: position 98,209 of record DASPKM010000011.1, read on the forward strand.
GCCATTCACAACCTCAGTGCACGCATTTTTGCCGGGGGCGTAGACAGGTTGCTGCAACTGGAAAGCCAACTGATACCTGTTGAGCCGGAACTTCCGTTCAGCAGGTTCGGGTTCGACGAACCTTATGTAACAGGTCCCGAAGCAATTGACGGCGGACAGGTGGATTTCAAAGGCGCGTATGAAATATACTATTGGGAATTGTTCTTCCACGCACCGATGTACATCGCAAGCCTGCTGAAAACAAATCAAACCTTTGACCAGGCGGAGAAATGGTACAAGTACATCTTCGACCCAACTGCCCAGCCCTATCTTATTACCAAGGATTCGTTCGTTACCTCCACGATGGGCGTAACGGATTCGCAACGCATTTACACTGCATTGCTAAAAGCTACTATCATAGATGACCAGGGTTATGTAAGCAGCACGTTCTCCCAAAGCACAGATCTCAGCGCCATCCTGCCCTTCATTACAGAAGTGCAAAGGCAGTCGGTGAAGAACATCTTGCTCAACCACCAGGTTGCGCGCGCCATCAATAGGGTATGGCGGTTCCTTCCATTCAGGAACCACAAACTGCAAACCCTGCTGGAAAACATCACCAACCAAAAACAAATCGACGCCTACAACCAATATCCTTTTGATCCTAATGCCATCGCACGCTTACGTATAGGCGCATACGAAAAATACGTAGTGATGCAATACATCGACAACCTGGTGAAATGGGGCGACTGGTACTTCACCCAATATACCTGGGAATCCATTACCACGGCAAGCATGCTGTATATCTACGCCTACAACCTGCTTGGACCCAGGCCAGAAAACCTCGGGCCGTGCAGTTCGGAAAGCCGCGCCCGGTTTACAGACATCGTTGCAAAATACGGAGACAACATCCCGCAATTCAAGATCACATTGGAAGATCATCTTCCGACGGGCCCGGGAATAAAGTTCCAACCATACAACGACATAGACGCATACTTCTGCGTGCCGGAAAACAGCAACCTCGATCAGAATTGGGAGATCGTCATCGACCGGCTGTATAAAATAAACAATTGCCTCAACATCGCCGGCATCAAGCAACCACTGGCGCTGTTTGAACCACCGATTGACCCGGCACTGCTTGCAAGGGCCGCCGCTTCGGGCGGTAACCCGCTCAATGTGTTGAACCAAGGCGGCAACCTCCCCGCTTACCGGTTTGAATACCTGATCGACAGGGTAAAAAACCTTGCGGCAACGCTCAGCCAATTGGGCAACTCCTTACTGGCCGCACTGGAGAAAAAAGATGAGTCCAGTTTGCAACGGTTACAGGCAACACAGCAAAGCACCCTGCTCAACCTTACAACGCTCATCAAGGAAAAACAAATTGAGCAAGCAAAACAATCCCTTGCAGGACTGCAACAAAACCTGTTGAGCGCGCAGAACCGCGAGCAGTATTACCTGACCAATTACACGCAAAACCTGAACTCGCTCGAAATCGCAAGCCTTGCACTGATGGGTGCAGCACTTTATCCCGAGGGAGTTTCCATTGGCATCAACGGCATATCCGTAGCAGGGTACCTTGCGCCCAACATCTTTGGCTTTGCCGACGGGGGCATGAAGTTTGGCGACGCTATCAACGCCGGCGCGCAAATAGCACAAACCATCTCTTCTATGATCAGCCAATCGGCAAATATCATTGCCACCACTGCGCAATTCATACGCCGCCGCGAAGAATGGTTGCTGGAACAGCAAACCGCCATGTACGATATAGTATCGCTGCAAGACCAGATTGCAGGCGCTACCGCACAATTGGCCATCGCACAGCAAGACCTGTCAATACATAAAAAAACCATCGAGCAGCAAGATGAGTACGAAAAATTCCTTACCGACAGGTTTACCAATACCGACCTGTATGTGTGGATGATCAGCAGGCTATCTGCCATTTATTTCCAGACTTACCAAATGACCCTGGAGATGGCGCTGGCAACACAAAGCGCTTACCAATACGAAATGGATACTACAGACACCTTCATCCAATTCGATTATTGGGACAACCTGCACAAGGGATTGCTGGCTGCAGAGGGATTGCTGCTGTCGCTGGAACAAATGGAAAGGACCTATACCCTTACTAATACCAGGAGGCTGGAAATTGAAAAGACCATTTCGCTGTTGCAGCTTAATCCGCAAAAATTCATCGAGTTCAAGACCGGATTGAACAATGCAACAAAAGGTCAATTGCTGTTCAGTCTTACCGAGCAATTATATGACTTTGATTTCCCGGGCCAGTACTGCCGGAAAATAAAATCCATCAGCATTACCATTCCTGCTGTTGTGGGGCCGTACCAGAATATCAACGCAATGCTGCGCCTGAAAAAGGATCTGACAGTAGTAAAGGCTTCCAAAGGCAATGCCCAATATGCAATGAATCCGCAGGGAAAAGCGCCGGATGGCGTGCGCGTTGACCTAACTCCCAAGCAGAAGATCGCTTTGTCGCGAGGAGTGGATGATACAGGACTATTTGTATTGAATTTCAGCGACAGCATGTACCTGCCTTTCGAAGGCGCCGGCGCGGTGTCGGACTGGGAACTGTCTATTCCACCAGAAACCAACCATTTCGATTTCAATTCTATTTCGGATGTCATTGTTAAGATCAGCTACACTGCACTGGAAGATATGGGAAGCTTCGCAACTGATGTAAGAGACCTGCTTACAGGAACTACCCCGCCTTACCCATTCATGGTGGGCAAGCAGATAGTGCTGCAGCAGGCATTCAGCGCCTCGTGGTACCAGTTCATGCACCCGCAGCTTGATCCCGTTACGCAACAAATCAACTTCCAGTTAACGGACAACATCATACTGCCCAACCTTAACAATGTAGCATTGCAATCGGCAACGGTGATTGTACTTACAAAAGACAATGTGGCCGTTTCCGACAAGGACCAGAACACCAGGTTCATCACCTTTAAACAGGATGGCGCAGGTGATATACAGGTTCCCATCACCAACAATGTTGGCAACATCCAGCTAAGCGGAAGCTTCAAGGCTGAATCTGCAACGCTGCAATTTACCATCGCCAATACGCCGGATGGATTGCTGACAGCAGATAAAAAGCAGCTCGACCCAGCGAAGTTCACCGGCCTGGTATTCATTCTTAATTATACATCCAATGTTTTTAAAACTAACACGAAGCACACGTAACAAACATTTTTATTAACCATTTAAAACCTCAAATTATGGCTTGGGAAGAATGCGTCACGTCAATCAGGCAAAACCTGGACCCCAACGCAAAAGAAATCGGACAAGTTATCTGGACAGGACCAAATGCACAGGTAACACAGGAACAACTCAGCGGCGATACTTTCGCTGCCAGCAAACCCTTTGCATTGATTTGCCCGGACAGGCATTGTACCGATAATGCGGACTTTTCACCGCAGGCACATGCGCTTTGTAATTGCAAGGACGTAAACGGTAATCCTATTCCGGGTTGCATTCCAAAAAATGCGCTCTACCCCTTTGCAAGTGGCGTATGCCTTAATATCGATACCAAGGAATGGAGCACCAAGCGCGGCCGGAATTGCATTATCCAGGGCGACAGTTATTATCCCCTTACCTGCTTCTGTTGCTGTTCATGCTATGCCAATGGCACCAGGATCGCCATTCCCACAGGCTTCAGGGCCATTGAATATTTCCAAACAGGGGATGCGGTGTTGACCGCCTCCTATTCCTCCAAGGATAATAAGCTAAGCTGGATGCCCGCTACCGTAAAGTTCAGCATGGGCACTGGCGATGATGGACATCAATCGAACATGGTGTACCTGCACTATGGAGATGATGACCGCCAGATCATCGTTACACCCGACCAGTTGTTTCTGCTGACTACCGGTGAACTGTGCCGCGCAGACAGGCTGGTGCCCGGCGCCGATCAGCTTATGAATGAATGGGGAAAGCCTGTAGACATTCACGAGATCAGCATTGGAGAATATAACGGCGGCGTTCACCACATCTCAACCAGCACAGAGTATTCTAATAACATAGATGGGCACCTGCTACTTTCTGAAGGCGTAGTGACAGGCGATTTTCTATTGCAGACGAGCGCACAGGAACTCATCGGCAAAGGCGTGATGAGGGATCATAAGGACCTTCCTAAAGTAGGCTCCGATGCGTATGATAAGAAACATAAGAAATTAGTGAAGGAATATTATGGCGTAACCATGACCACAGTGCGGGCCGATGGCAAAAAAGAAATTGCCACCAAACCGCAGCGGTTCTATATGTACGGAGCACGCTCGATATCCATTCCTGACACGGCCGCCGCATACCTGGACGAGGCCCAGGCAGAGGATGTATACAACAATGCGCCCCGCTGGGACTTCAACGACATCGGCGTGAACACGGCATTGGTAAAATATGTAATACAATTGTTCAATGCTTTTTATCCTGACATCACTTTTTATTACGACCAGGCCAATGTTACGCCTAATGCCTACGCGTTTAATGTGGCCGGCAAACCGATCATCGTGCTTACAGGTGGCATGGCCCGATTAAAAAGCCTGGAGCAGGAAGGATTGTCATTCATCCTTTCACACATGATTTCTGCAAGCCAGCGTGCTGCGCCCACCGGCAACAACGGATGGACTTCCGTTGCAATGGCCGATTATTACAGCGTGGCCATATTGATGAATGTATATTTCGGAAAGAACTTCGGCACCATGTACATGCCGGGCATCAGGCAGCTTAATGACTGCATCTTTAAATGGATCGATGAAAAGAACGATAAATATGTGAACGATCCTTATCAGCCGACAATTGAAAAGCGGTTTGATGCAATTGATGCAGGTAAGGCAATGGACTTCCCGCCGGATGGCATTGGCGGCCCCACTGCAGGTGGATTGAAAGTAGTGAATGCAAAAACTTTTGTGCCAATGGTGGGCATGCTGTCCTTTGTATCTCAGGATATTGACCAACAGCAATCAATAGACGCTTATGGCCTGCTGGTAAAACAAAAGCTGGTAAGCGATACCGGCGAGGTGTCTGCCGATTTTAACATCAACACCGACCTGGATTTCCTGTTCAAGGATATTACGGATAAGGATGAACGTTTGATGATGATCGGTGATGTACGCAGCATACTGTTACATGCGCCAACGGTTATTGAACTGGAGTTCAATACCACTGTTAATCCTTCCTCTGCATCCAGCAAGTACAATTACAGCCTGACAGAGGGTGGTACTGTGGTAACGGCACAGGCCAAGGTTAACATTCCGGTAGTAGAAATTACGGCCGAGCTAAAGCGTGGCACCGAGTACACGCTTACGGTATCCAACTATGTGCGCTCCAGCAACGGGTCGACACTCGATCCGGCGCAAAGCACCGCCAAGGTTAAAATAGCATAACCCTTATTCCCACTGCACCGGGACGGTTTGTCCCGGTGCAGTTTAACACATTAAACCTTATAATTATGGCAGCGAACCCATGCGCCCAGTCAATTAAGGACAACCTTAGCAAGAATGCAAAGGAGATCCAGGAAGTTATCTGGACAGGGCCTAATGCAGAGGTAACAAAAGAGGAACTTGAGTCTAACAGTTTCGGGACGGCCACGCCATTTGCGCTGATCTGTCCTCCTAACTATGGATACGATTATACAAATTTCTCACCGCAGGCACACGCAATATGCAATTGCAAAGACGTGACGGGAAGACCTATCCCTGATTGTACGCCGAGAGGCCCTTATTATCCCTACGCAACCTTTTTATGCCTTGATGTCAACACGCTTCAATACAGCTCGAGGCGCGGAAGGGATTGTATAAACCAGGGAGACAATTTTTACTTCCTCACCTGTTTTTGGTGTTGCGGCGGATACCGTTCTATGGCGGCCGCTCCAGATGGCGTGAAGGCACTCGATCAACTCCAGGAAGGCGATGAGATCTTGACAGGATCTTTTAAAAACAAAAAAATAACATGGAGGCCAGGAACTGTTGCATTCAGCGGGGGAACTGATGAAAGAAGCAGCCAGTCTTCCATGGTGTATATACATTTCGACCATAGTAAAGTAGTAGCAACACCAGACCAGTTGTTCCTGCTCTCTACCGGTGAATTGTGCCGGGCTGACAGGCTGGTGCCAGGCGCTGACAAACTATTGAATGCATCAGGAGATCCCATCAACATACTTGCAATCAGCATGGGTGAATATAATGGCGGCGTACACCAGGTTGCAGCCGCAACAGCTTTCCATGGAGATATCGACGGCCATTTACTTTTATGGGGAGGCGTGGTTGCAGGCGATTTTTTACTGCAAACCAATGCCGCACAGCTCATCAAAAATGGTTTGATGAGAGACTCCGACAAGCTGCCGAAAATAGGCACCACGGAATATGAGCAAAAAAATAAGCGGCTCTTAAAAGAAAATTTCAACGTAAGCGCTCCAATGCTGCCATCCAATGGCAATGGAGGAAAAGCAACAAAGCTTCAGGCATTTTATTTACCCGGCGACCAGGTCATTACCATTCCTCCAACTGCAGCAGCCTACCTGGATGAAGCACAGGCGAAGGACGTGCTTGACAAAGCGCCGCGGTGGGATTTTGATGAAGCAGGCATTAACAGCGATTGGGTAACATACGTATTGAGCATATTCAGCGGGCTTTATCCCAAGATCAATTTTTATTTCGACCAGGCAAATCCCGCTACCAATGCCTATGCATTCAATGTCGGCACCGACATGTATGTTGTGCTTTGCGGCGGTATGGCTAGGTTGAAAGGACTGGCACAGGAAGGGCTGTCGTTCATTCTGGCGCACATGGTATCGGCCTCGCAACGGTCCGCGCCACAGGGCGATAATAGTTGGACCTCTGTAGCGATGGCTGATTATTATAGCATATCCATCCTGATGAATGTCTATTTCGGCAAGGACTTCGGTGCGATGTACATGCCTGGATACAGGCAGCTCAATGACTGCATATTTAAATTCATCAGCGAACAAAACAGTAAATACAGCGGCGATCCTTATCACCCTACCATCGACAAACGCTTTGATGCGCTTGACGCGGGCAAAGCAATGGATTTCCCTCCCGATGGTATTGGAGGACCAACCGCCGGCGGACTGAAAGTGGTAGGCGCTAAGGCATATCCACCCATGGTAAATGCATATTCCTTTATAGATGTCAATATTACTGCGGAGCAATCTGCAGCGGCATACAAAGACCTGGCAAAGAACAATGTGATAAGTTACTCAGGCGAAATAGCTGATTCATTTAACATGAATACAGACCTCGACTTCCTATTCCCGGATGTGGAGGATGAAGATGACCGCGAGATGATGATCGGTGATGTGCGTAGCGTATTGCTGCAAGCGGGCGCAGTGATCGCGCTTGAATTCAATACACAGGTCGGCGACAAGTCTGGCAGTAATGCCGGTAATTATTCACTCACACCCAAAGCGCGGGTAAGATCTGCACAGGTGCAGGTAAATAGCCCGGTGGTGGATATAAAGGCAAACATCAGGCGCGGTGTTGAATATGAAATAAAAGTAGGGAACAATGTGACGTCAAGCGATGGATCGACATTAGACCAGCAACAGAATTCGGCAAAATTTAGATTGACTTAAAGCAAGTTGCTCATTGTATTGTTCAAATTTAATCGAGCTAAAATGGAAACGACTCTTTTAGAACTGAAGCAAATAAGCGACGTACAGGAAGCGTGTACAAAATTCGGGAAGCTACTTGGATTGGATGGCCCTGTACCACAAGATGTTTTGTATGCCGCGATAGAAGATGAAGATTATGCGCGCAACCTCTTGTTGTGCCGGAGAAATTCAGTTATGCTGACCAACCTGCTGATGCAACCGGCAGGGGTAACCGCAACTGCAACTGCTGCTAACGGCAACTACAGTAACCTGCAATTGATCGGTAAAGCCGCAAAAGCATTGCTGGATTGGAGCAAAACTGGATTTTCAACGGTAGACGAGCGCACATACGAAAGAAGACTGGCAGCCTGCCACCGTTGCGACCAGTTGGAAGCGCCGCCCGACAAATTGTTGTACAAGATAAGCCTTGGCAAAAAAGAAGACAAGCGTACTTGCAAATCCTGCGGATGTGTCGTATCAAGAAAAGCCCGGCTAACCAGCGATTCCTGCCCCCTGGAAGACCCGGCTAACCCAGGGTTCAACAGGTGGGGAGAAGCACGATAGCCGTTAGACAGCAAACGCAAACAGCTGCTGAGAAGGCACATCCTTTCCCTGAAGACAATAACATCAGCCTGTTTGCCAAACATGTAAAAGTTATCAATGTTGAATGCGCGCATTGCAATATAGTGCAACATATGCTCGCGCATCCCCGGCTATTGGGAATTTCAATGAGCGAATAAGAACATCACAGCAACCGGAAATCTTTTTGCCCATGCAATTTCAGTATGCGTGGCACATTCGGCCACATTTATTTTCAAGCGCTGTTTCGATGCTCCTTTGCGTTCAAGAATAGTTTTGAGCTGCAAAACATCCTTTACAGCCTCATTGTCCCAATCGCCGGGTTTGCAGTTTGGGTTTCCCAGCTCATTGGTTCCGACACCGATATATATTCTTGCCGGCCAGTCATTGACCAATTCGGCGTCTCTAAGCAAATGAGCACTATCAACGTAGAGGGATGGACTTTCCATTAATAAAAAATCAAAGGCCTTTGGTTTTTTTATCACAGCATACAATGCTGCTATGGCGCCATACGAAGATCCCCCAATGCCCCGTCCGGAAGGGTGTGCAATGGTCCGGTAGTTGGAATCTATGAACGGCAATACTTCGAGTGTTAAAAAGTCGGGGTATTTCCTTCCTTCGGGCGCTGGTATGCGAGGCGAGAGAAACACGTCTTCGTAAGCGAGGTATTCCCTTCCCCTGTCCCTTCTTCCGATATTGTCAATGCCAACAATAATAAATTCAGTGACCGCATTTTTACGCCATAAGCTGTCCATTATTTCATCAACCCGCCATTCCAATCTATTAGTGGAAACGGAGGAACTGCTATCAAATAAATTCTGGCCATCATTCAAATAGAGGACCCTGTACCGTTTATTCCTGTTTTTGTCTAAATAATATCCCGGCGGTAATAAAACTCTTAAATACCTTGTGTTATTGAACACCTTGCTGTTAAACGAGTGAAGCACAATCCGGTCACTTTGTGTGTGACCATGCAGGTGCCAACAGGATACAACAATACAAAAGATGAACTTTATCATATGCTCGATACTAGTTTATATGCGATATTACTTTCCAGGAAAACTGCCAATGGCGTTACCGTTTTCATCATAAATTCAAGCCTGGCATCACCCGTCTGTTGACAAGTCTGGTGCATGCTTATTGATCCGCTCAGCATTGAGCGCTGTAAAAACGCACTTTCTTTTGATTGGGGCTAACGCCCGCTGTAAAGAAAAACCGGAATGTGAGGCTGCAAATGACATTACAAACGGCAAGCACACGATTGATCGAGATTTCATAAAGCATGTTATAAGATTGGAAAGTTAGGAAATATGCTGACCAGGAAGCTTGATTGCGCAACAGGTCCACCATGGTATAAACATGTCAAAACCTGCTAATTCTCCTCCAGAATATTAATGTAAGGGTACGCTATAGTGTTGATGATGTCCTATATACCCGCCGGCCTGGCATTATTTCCGAGGGCTATAAAGGACGATTACGCATGATCTTTCAATCCCGCTGTGTTGGAATGCGCATCGGCCTTAATAATAGTCCATAAATTTGCAACCAACAGACATCACATTAATGAAACCACTATTAACGCAGCATGTAGCCAGTGTGCTATTATTAATATTTACCGCTTGCTCAGATACAACCACCACAAAGAATCAGGAGGACGATCAAACGGCCATGCCTGCGGCAGATTCAAGCGCAACAAAAATAACGACGCCCGAGTTCGCTATAAAAGTGGGAGGGCGCTATTTACAATTATCACAATGGGACCGCGAAACCGCCTTGTTACCACGCTTAGGCGCTCCACTAAGCGAAAAGGTCGATACGCTGGGTGCCGGTGCAGATACATTCATGGGATCAAGGACAAAAACCCAGGTTTATGACGGCCTGATCGTAAAATGGTTTTCTCCTAAAGCATCAGATTCATTTTGGGTCCAGGAAATCGCTGTAAAGTCTGAGAAATTTGAAACCGCCGCGGGGCTAAAAGTTGGAGATGATGTAAAGAGACTGCAGTTGATATATCCAAAGGCTGTGCCCGCGAAAATCACCCCCGGGGAATATTACACATACAGCGACGAGACACAAACAAAGAATTTAGAGATCGAGATCAAAAATTCAAAGGTGATTGGCTATAGATTCTTTTACCTTATGAATTGACAGCTGTTTTAATTGATCTTTCTAAGGCCAACCCGGTCGATCTCTTTCCTGATCAATTTCTTTCGATCCTCCTTACTATTCATCAATGCGTCTTTTCCATGCCTCCCGGCTTCATGCCTGTCCTCCTGCTTTACAGGGTTTGAATTCAATGTGCAGGTTTCACAAAGCATCGGGAATTTCCGGCTCAACCAACTTAGCCAGCTTTTGCAGAGATTCCTGCCATCCCAGGTAACACATTTCAGCAGGTATGGCCTCAGGGATCCCTTCCTGCAGGATTTTTATTTCGGTACCCACAGAAACTTTTTGCAGCCAAACGGTCGTGATCATTTCACCGGGCAGGTTGGGATCGTCAAACTGGTCTGTATACTTTAAAAATTCGTTTGGCTTCATCTCAACATATTTTCCGCCGAATGAATGGCTATTACCAGTCGAAAAATTCTGGAAAGACATTTTGTACGTGCCCCCAACCCGCGCATTCATTTCATGCACGATGCATACATAGCCATAAGGAGGTAACCAGGAGGCCATGGCATTGGCTTCAGTGAACGCGCGATAAACCTTTTCTGGAGAGGCTTTAAGAACCCTGTGTAATGAAACATTGTTGTTTGACATAAAATCAGTTTGTTAATTATGTATTTAGCGATTGCTCTGCCCGTTTTTATAGTGGTTGCTGCTCCACTGTCCGGGTTGAGTGTTTACCATCAACCTGACAGCACAAAGTTGGAAGTAAAATTTGACGCTAACGGGGTGGTTATACGACAATTTCGCGGGCCGTTTGCGACATTAAATCGCCATTTCCTTAACTTTCTGGATTATTCACCTATGCCAGTACTTGTAAAACGTATTTATGAAACGGCAGGCCCAAAAGATGGGTATCGCGTGTTGGTTGACCGTCTATGGCCGCGTGGGATTAAAAAAGAATCAGCAAAAATCGATACCTGGTTAAAGGATGTGGCTCCCTCAACAAAGCTCAGGCAGTGGTTTCATAAAGACCGCACGCAATGGGCGGAGTTTCAAAAAAAGTATAAGCAGGAATTAAAAGACAATCCTGCCTGGGAGGAACTGCAGGACCTTGCAAAGCAGCATAAAACCTTAACGCTGCTATACAGCGCAAAGGACGAAGAGCGGAATCATGCGCTTATTTTGGAGAAGATGCTGGGCGCGTGAGTAAAACGAGTAGCGCGTACGGGATAAACTGTATAAATGCAGGGGTGGACAGTGCTATCCGCGGAAGCGTAAAGATAATATCCCGTTTTCTGCAGATCATCGGTTCGTTGTTGCAGGTTGGCGAATATTCTGAAAGTTTATTGGGTTTTTAGCGTTTTTAGCGTTTTGATTTTAAATGAAAATGTGCTTAGATAACGCTAAAAACGGGTATAAGAGGCTCCTCATTTTTACCCTTGCCATAACCCTGGCCCAGTCATTGTGTGCGCAGGAAAAAACTTATTCCATCAAGGGCTTAATTACTACGAATACAGGCCAAATCCTGCCGTTCACCACAGTTATAATGTACAAAGGCGATGACACCAGTGTGTACAGGAGCCAATATACAGACAGTGCCGGCAAGTTCATATTCACCTCGCTCCGGCAAGGTACTTATCGCTTACATATCACGCAGGTTGGGTTTGAAGAAAAGATAATCGATGGATTTTTTTTGACCACGCAGCTTGAACTTCCGCCCATTCAATTGGTATTACGTAAAAATGACCTGGGCGCGGTAGTCGTCCAGGCGCGCACGCCTCCGGTAGCGTACAAAGATGGAAAGATCATAGTCAATGTTGCCGCGAATATCACGATGACCGGTGCAAACGGGGCCGAACTGCTCGAGCGGCTTCCCGGCATTTCCTTAGATGCTGACGGAAACATTTTGCTCAAGGGGCAAGCCGGCGTTCGTATCATGATCGATGGCGTCTTGATCAATTTATCAGGCGCCCAGCTTCTTAATTTTCTGCAAACAAAACAGGCGCAGCAAATTGAAACAATAGAGATCATCAGCAGCCCAACGGCTCAATTTGACGCCTCGGGGAGCGCAGGCGTGATCAATATCGTCACCCGCAAGCAAAAGAACCAGCATCTGTTTTACAATTTTAGCGGAACGCTTACGCAAGGCACATTTTTTAAAAATGCATTTGCAGGCTCCGCCGGGTTTAGAAAAAATAAATGGACCTTTTTCTTCAGTGTCAACGCAGGCCGGAATAAGGATTTTGCAAGACCCAGCTTAGTTCGTGTTTACCCCGATCCGGCAATGCGATTTTTTTACCAGCGGTCTGACCAGACTGTCCGAAACAGTACGGTGAGCATAAATTCATCTATTGAATACGCTTTTTCAACCAGAACCTCCATGGGGCTATCGGCGAGTTTAAATTCTTCTAACGCCAGGAATGAAAACAAAAGTTTATCCTCTTTTAATGATATAGGAGACAAGGTGGTCTTTTATTCAGATTTCCACGGTTTCAGTAAGAGTTCGAGCCTCAACGGAGGTGTCAATCTTAATTTCAGGCATGACCTGGACTCATCGGGCAAAAGGTTCAGTGCCGACCTTGATTATTTTCGATACAAACAAGAGGGGGATCATTTTTCTTCAACCATCAAATCTGATGATCTGAATGTCCCCTTGGATGAGCCATTCGTATTAACAGGGTTTCTACCTTCCAATTACCAGATTTATTCAATAAAGCTTGATTACACGCATCCGCTTTCTAAATTCCTTAAAGCAGGAGGGGGTTTAAAAGCAAGTGATGTCTGCAATAAGAGCCAAGCCAATTATTTTATAGAAGAGAATTACCAAACAGTAGTAGATACCAGCAGGACAAATCATTTTCATTATCGTGAAAAAATGCAAGCGGCCTATACCAGTCTCAGGGTTACGAAAAGTAAATGGAATATGCAGGTTGGTATGCGCATGGAAAACACTATGATACTGGGGCATTTGCTGACAAACGGTCAAAAGTTTTCCTATTCTTATCTCCAAGTTTTCCCATCTGTGTTTGCAAGCTACTCCATTTCAAAAAAAATGTCGCTGGGATTCAATATGAGCAGAAGGATCGACCGCCCGGAGTACCAGGACCTGAATCCTTTTAGATTCTTTGTAGACCTGTATACGTACAGGCAGGGAAATTACCAGCTACAACCACACTACTCTAAAAACATCGAATTGACCTTGACAAAATCCGGTGGTTTTATCGCATCAGTTTTCTATAACCATATTGAAAACAATATTACAAGAGTATTGGTGAGGTCCGCAGATACCGCCAGTAAAGCTGCATTTCAAACTTCGATGAACCTGGGCTACAGAACTAACTATGGGATTAGTGTTTATTATCCAGTCAAATTTACCAGGCACTGGTCAGCGAATCTAAACGGCCAGCTATTTACAAATAAGTATAAAGGGCAAATAAGCAACGGGCCATTTGATCAGCAAGTAAATAGTTATACACTAGCCATTATCCAGACCTTCAAGTTCAAGGCAAACCTAAACGCTGAGCTTTCGCTGAACTACCGGTCGCCTTTTCTTTTTGGAACATTCAGAAACAAGTCGATGTGCAATTTGTCATTTGGTTTATCCAGGAACCTGCTTAACAATAAAGCCTCCATTCGTTTTCTTTTTAATGATATGCTTTACACATGGAAGAGAAGATTCACTGTAGACTACGAGGGAATGAATATGAACTATAAACGTCCCAATGATACCAGGTATGTGCGATTGGCATTCACTTATTCTTTTAACAAGGCCGGAAGGGCAAGGCCGCGCGTGACTTCATCAGATGAGGAACGCGGCAGGCTCATAGGTTCTGATAATTAAATCCTGATTATACCGGCCGCGGCATTCTCATACAGATACTTAACTTCTTTTGGTAATGCTTCTTAAAGCCATCTTTCTGTCAATCGAAAATTTTCCGCCGCCGGCTACCATCAGGCAAAGTGTTACGGTCAGGATCAATATATGAAACTCGAATCCTTCTGACCTGTTTGCCTCCATATACCAATTCATATAAAACTGCCCGCGATGAACCAGCAATACTGCTCCAATAATTATAACGGAAATAATAAACGCTCCAACCCGTGTCAAAAAACCGGCAATAAGCAGTATTGGTGAAAAAAATTCACCAATTATTACGAGCCAGGTGACAGTAGGCGAAAGGTCGAACCAAATTTGCCAGTTAGCAACGGTTTTTGATGGACCGCTGCCACCCCAAATACCAAGCATTTTTTGAGCACCATGCGCAAAAATGATTATTCCTAATCCTATTCGCAGGATCAAGGGAATGATTGAATCCGATGTTTGAAATAAAAATCTCACTAAAATGATTTCTCAAATCGTTTCTGAATAAATAAATACGTTAGTATCTGTTTATAGATATAATGATTATTAAATTAATGGAATAGTGGCCTTCTCCCGTTAGTGTGAAAACAAAAGGCAGCAATTGACAAAGCCGCGCAAACCAGCACAAAACCTTTACGCCCTAATATGGCAAGGGACGAAGAGCGGGATCATGTGGTAATTTTGATGAAGATGCCTAGTTCGTGAGAACCTATATGAAACTTGGCTAATGCCTGCGGAACCTGACCCGGGTATACACCTCGAAGTCTTTTCCCGGAGCCGCGAGCTCAAATATCTCTTCCATTTCGTTTTCATCCAATATTCGATAAGTTTCCCTGGCCCTGAAACCCTTTGGTATGTTCTCGATACTCTCAGAAATAAATACGATGGTCTTTTTATCCGGCGAAATGGAATCAAGCCGGTACTGTATTACAAAACCCTCGATATGGAATTGACGAAAGACAAAGGTTTTCCTGGACCGGTCATAACTATAAAATCCTTTATCCTCATGCACTTCTCCTGCAGGTTTTTTATCTGAAGGCGGATACGTAGCCTTATTATCAACCTGGAAAAACGTTCTTCCAAAAACAAATTGATAAGTTCTTTCATACTTCCCCTTGCCCGGCTGCCCCTCCCCCTTACCTGACCATGAACCGGCCAATTGTTTGAGTGGCAACCACAGACTATCCCATTTTGGCTGACCAAACACCAATAGGGGAAATATTAATAACAGACCGATTACTGTTGTCTTTCTCATTTGATCAACGCTTTTATAAAAGTTGCTTGCGATATTCGCGACCATGATTCCAAAGGAATTGTAAAGCCAACCTCGCTTTGCAGTTGATCGAAGCCTGCTTTTAACTTTGCCGAATTACCCTGTATATCTTCCCTTTTCGCCGCCTTCTTAGTCCAGATAAACGCTTCCTGGAATAATGCAAGAAATGCCTGGCGATCTTCCGCTTTTGCGACCGGTGGATTGTTCCTGACATCTGACAGGAACAATAGACAAATCCTCATAAAATCCGTACACGCCTCCTGCTTCATAATTTCGGTTGCTTTCCATTCGGTCAATTGCTTATCCCTTACTTCTTTACACCATTCAAGGACTTTAGGGACCCAATAGTCAAATGTCAGGCTCGTTTTTTTATAGATTGAAGGAAGCGGATCTGCATAAGTGAACATGCCCTTTGTTTTAGCTGCAGCCATCTCTATCTCTTTGAAATCCGTTGGCAGCTCCTCCGGTTCAAAGTTTACTTTGTGTGAACCATTGAAAATCGTGCAGATTTCTGCGATTTGCAGGAAGATCTTTTTTGTATCATTCTTTAGCTCTTTGGGCATTCCCGCCACCGTGCGAAGCGTGATGTTGCTCATGCTCTTCTCCCGCTGGCTGAAATAAACCTTGTTTAATTCAGCCATCATTGCCGCGCTCCACAGTGCATCGTGTTTATTGCTCAAATGTTTAAAAAATGAGTCGAATTTCGTTGAAGCCCGCGACCAGTCAGGCCTTTCCCCAATTAATTGCTTTACTTCTGCGCCATTGCCTGTTATCGCTTTAACAAGTGTGTTGGAAACCTTCATGCCATGAAATTAAATGCGGGAGCAATAACCAAATTGTATAAATCGGACGTCAATAAACAACATTGGCAGATTGCAGGTATTCACGCGGAGTTAAACCGGAATATTCTTTGAAATCGCGGATAAAATGCGCCTGATCATAATAACCGCCCTCGTAAGCTACGTTTGTAAGATTACAGCCCGGATGCCTTGCCAGGATATCCAGGGAATTAAGAAATTTTGTAATCCGGGCGAACTCTTTAGGAGAAAGACCAACGAGGCGATCAAATTGGCGTAGCAGTTGCCTGTTGCTGTAACCGGTCTTGTACGATAAATCTTCAACGGATATCAACCCTTTGGCTTTGCGAATTTCCTGGATACAGTAGGCAATAACCGGCGCCTCTGCAATTTGATTCTTACGGAATACGGTATACAAAAAAGATTGAAATATCGTATTGCGCGCGTCGGTGCTATTTGCATGATATATCCTGTCTTCCAGCTCGCCGGCCATTTCTTTCCAGATGCTGCTAAGCGGCACTTCCCTGTCAGCGATCGATTTCATGGATGATTTCACAAATCTATATGCCGCGGCGGCAGTAAACCGTGCAGCAATCAGGCCCGTGCTTCCATTGGGCTCGATGCTCATGTGGCGTTTCATCTGGCAAACGACAAAACTTCGCGGTTGAACGGAAGCTGTATTATCGAAAAAAGTAGTTTTATAAGGATCGCTGAAATGTACAACCAGCTCAACACAGGTGTCCGGCAGAATATGAATGGGTGCGATGCCGGCTCCGGGGGATACAGCTTCCATGCTCCAAACAACCTTAACGAAGGACTGAAGCTGAGGTATTATTGGGTATTCACGGTAATCCATGATAATACTTGCGAAAACGATAGTGCGTACAGGATAATGATCACACTGTAAGACTGATATAACTGCTCTCCACGGGCATGAACTTAAACTTCACATTTTTATGCTTGGCAGCACTGCCGGCCACCAATTTCTCCAGCATGGTCATATGCTTCTTATTTTTGGCGATGGTGGCAGCGGTACTGCTGTTAAAAATGAGCGTGAACTTGTTTTTTGCCTCCTTGGTTATGGCAGGTTGTGTTGTTCTTGAATCGATGATTGCCTGCACCACCTGCTTCTCGGGATTAGAATGTTCGCCATTACCACAGAACACGTAATAATCTGCCGTAATGCGGTTACAAAAATCGAGGGTCATGTTGGCATTGGCGCCATGATGTTGAATTTTCAGTACATCTACATGCAGTCCCTTATTCTTTTTGAGCTTGCCGGTATTCTCTAATCCTTTAATGATATCGTCGGCATGTCCATCACCCGTCATCAAAACTGTTTTACCATTTTCTTCCAGCAAAAACATAATAGATGCCAGGTTCGGTGCAGTAACCTGGGTCCTTACGCCCATCTTTTTTGCGGTGGCAAGCTGAGACAGTATTAACGGCGTCAATTCCTCGGCGAGCGCTTCGTAATACTGTATGTTTGGAAAAGTAGCATTCGCCAGCGCATCGGCGTCGCGGTCTACTTTTTCTTTTATGCCCTTGAGTTGTCTTTTGCTTTTTTCAAGCCACTCGTTCCATTCCGTCCTAAGTTCGGTCAGGTCCGAAGAAAAAGGCGCCAGGACTGTAATTTTAAACGAACCGTATTTAATTGGCCGCGCACCCTTCCTGTACATCACAAACTTTCCGCCGGCCTTGGCATTTTGCGGTATCTTCAACTGCTCTGGCTTCAACCTGCGGCTCAATTGTATGGCCTGTGCTTTCGAAAAAGTGATCTCGCCCAGTTCCTGGATCGTTTTGTTGGAACTGGCCATTAAAATGTTCGCGCTTGCGGTGAGCATACTTTCAATTGCTCCTTTATTGTCCTTCACGATTTCGTGAAAGGCATTATGCCATATTTCTTTGATGGCCGGCGGCCTTGGCGATTTTGGGGCCTTTACCCTGTTATTATTCTGTGCCTGCTGATAGTCGTACACGCGCCAGTCAACTTCGTCTTCGATCATTTTTAAAAAACCCCCGATGTGATCGTCATCGATATGCGATACGCAGGCAAGGTCAAGGCTGGTGTTGCTTTTGCGGAGCTTGTTCAGTTCTTTTGCAACGTGCATGTTATATGCCGGGCTTACCCCGCCATCTACCAGAATGTTGGTAGTGCCATTGGAGAAGAGCATGCAGTCGCCCTTGCCCGATTGAAAAATTTTAATGGTCATTTGTAAGGTCTTTTTTTGTTTTGATATTTTTTGCTTCCATCAGGCAGGCTTCAGGGTTGATCAGGCCGAATCCGCAATCGTCTTTCCAATGGTAATCTGCTCCCGGCAGGGGGGTGCTCGTGCGAATGATGATGCCTTGTATCTGGGATGCGGAAAGCGTTTTGTCGATCGATAGCATCCATGCCGCGATCCCGCAAACATATGGGCTGGCCATACTGGTGCCGCCCATTGCTATCCATTGATCATCGGGCCCCGCAAAACCTTTTGCCGCAACAATGTCGGTGCCCGGCGCTATCACCTCTGGTTTTTTTCGGTTGTCGCGGGTAGGCCCCTGGCTGCTCGAGATATGTATTTTCTCTTTACCTGCATCGCAATTGCCCACTGCAATTACATAGTTAGCACAGGCCAGTGAGCTGATGGATGAAGCGTCGATATTGGATTCCTCGGCAAAGAAGGAAGGAAAGTTCCAAACCTGCCTGTCGCCTATCGCACCAAGCGGTCGCGGATCGTCCCTTTCGATCCAGCCATGGTATTCTCCGTTCCGTATTTCCTCTCCCATCAACCGCACCTGCCATTTGCCAGCCTTTACGGGTATTTGGGGCTTTTTATAGTTGGGTGTCAGGTAAATGCCGATATAATTGGCCCCATTGGAAAAATGATACAGGTCATTGTAAACAGATAGAAATGCTCCGTCTTTAAGCTGCTGGTTTTCTATATACTGATTGGGCTGGATGGGACCGATCCATTCGCCGCCGGGAGGCTTTATTTTTACGGAGATGCGATCTTGTGGAGCGTACCATAATTCCAATTCATTCTCCGACATGTCGCTGATACCATTCCCCACCACCGTCCAAAACAGGTCTTTCGACAAACCGCTTGCTTCAATCTTCCCACTGGTATGTATCCTTCCCATCGTATATCCATAATCGTTTTCTTTCAGGGATTTTTCCTGTCCTGCATTGCCTGCTGCAACGCAAATACATCGTCCAGGAACGGAGAGCTCGGAATTAATAAAGCGACTTGTTGCATCGGTGCCGTCATGCGCATGGCCGTTGGTGCCGAGTGAAATATTGATCGAGATCGGTTTTTTTAATTCTTCCGCAACCTGGAACAGGTATTCCAGGGCGTGCACCAGGCAGGACGCATCGTAAAATGATTTTCTTCTATCGACATCGGACTTCTTCAGCGCGATGCTTACTCCTATGATATCGGCCTCTGGAAAAACACCTGAATTGCCTGCCGCGATGCTGGCCACGTGGGTAGCGTGCGAGCCAATGTCTGTTATAGATTGCTTTTCAAGCTGCGTGGCGGGTACATTGCGTTTTACAGATTCTTCGATGGCCTTATCAAGATCCTTCTTAAAAAACTCCGCTCCATAATTGTATTTTGCCGGGGGTTTTCTGAAAGTGCTGCCCTGGTCCCAGATGCGCAGAAACCGCGTTTTTCCATCTTTCAAAAAATCGGGGTGCGCAAAATCGAACCCGCCAACGTCAATGATCCCGATCAATACATTTGATTTTTGAGGAAATTGTTTCTTCAGCTTTTTAAAAGGAAGCCTTTGCTTTTGGTCGGCATACCTGTCGGACACCAGTGGATCCGATAGTTTTAGTGTACGGGGTAGTTCGATGCCCACTACGTCGTCGTTGGCCGCCAGTTTGTTTAATTCAGTAAGCCTGATGCGTGCGGCAACCAGGTTGCCGGAACGCAGTTCAATAAACACGTTGGTGAATATATTCTCAGACTTTTTTTTGAGTTGGGTCTTTTTGTTTTCTTTTGAGAGTGGTGGTGGCTTGATCAGGTTTTGTTCTTTTACTTCAATGTCCTTCATCTTCATTTTGGGATCAACAAACAGGTTAGCGTTTTGCAGGGCGCGGGATTCATTGATCTGCTGTTCGCAGTTGCTATACATCCTTAGCTTTGGATCGATCTTATTGAGCAGGGCATCGGCTTTTTGGCGCTTGGGTTTTGCCATAATGATTTTTTTAAATGATCAAACTCATCAGGCTTAAGTTACTATATTATGATTATTTAAAAATACCAGGCACCGTGTTTATACGGTTTTTGAGGCTTCAAACCCATGGATATCCTAATAGTGCTCATTTCACAGTAAACCTTACCCCAATATACATTTCCCTTCCCCTTGTAGGGCCCCATGCAAACTGGGTATCGAAATACTGCCCAAACGGATCCTGCCAGCTTATAATTGGCCGGTTCTGCCTGAAGTTGAACAGGTTTTCAACTCCGGCATAAATCTCAAACCTCTTTATTATATAGGTAAATTGAGTATTTACTACTGTATAGTCCTGCGAATGTCCGGGCATTTGGTAATTAGCCGGGTTATTTTTGGTATCGGGCAATGCCTGCTTGCCATACCAGTGCACATTAGCATCCAGGTGCCATTTTTTGCTCGAAGGCATAAATGAAGCAGCCGTGTGCAACCTGTGGCGCGGGTTAAAGGGCAACACATCTTTTACGCCGTTCTTAATTTGGTATACATCCAGGAAAACATAGCCCAACTTCGCACTGAATTTATTGTGAAGCGTGCCACCTACCTCTGCCTGAAAGCCATTTGAAATGGATTTGCCGGTAAAATTCCTGATGATAGCTTTTGTTGGGTCACTATCATAGTCGGGGAATATTTGGTTCTGGAAATTGGTGCGGTAAAAATCTAATGAGATATAACCATCAAAATTATTAGCGCCGTATTTTCCTGTAGCGTTGAACCCAAAATTCAGGGCTTCTTCCGGCTGCAGGGCTTCTGCAAAAATGATGTCGCGGGAACTGGCTAACAATCCGATATTTTCGCTAAAGATGTTTGCCGTTCTCCACCCTTTGCCTATTGAAGCACGAAGCGTCAAATTATCTATTATCTCGTATTTCAAGAGCGTTCTTGGAGCTACCTCCCACCCGAATTGATTGTGATGGTCCGCTCGAATACCTGCTATCCAGGTTAACTTCTCTCCCACCATATTCAAAGTATTCTCAGCAAATATGCCTGGTATATGCTCAACTTTTCTGTATCGGCCCGCATATCCCCTGTTTAAACTGTTATCGGAGAACGAAATATTCTCCAGGAGGTTTAAATACCTATGGCTGATGCCTGTTTTAAAAACGCTGTTGCTTTTATATCCAAATTCATATTGAAGGTTTGCATACCCGTTTGTTTGGCGGGCTTTATAGTTAGTCACTCCAAAATATGACTGCTGATCCTGGTAAAAACCAGATGCATAAAGCGCAAACCTGTGTTCATCATTCATCCGGTATGCGGTTTTGAACCAAAGCTCAGGCTGATCGATTGAAACGGCCTGGCCATAGGCATTGGTACTGCCTTTGTCGCTGCTAAAATTAAAATTTGACTGGCCGCCTATTCTCTTTTCAGATAAATATCGCACGCTTATTTGAGTGCTCCACCCCCATTTTGCTTCATCGCCTTTTTTCCACCTGTTCGAGATCATGTACCGGGTCAGCAGAGGAAGATCCAGGAAGTTGTCATCGTCATTATCAATTTTATTTGCAGGTTGAACCATGTGGAAAGCCGTAAGATTACTCCACTTGTTCTTTTTAAATGCGTGCAAAACATTCAAATGCTTTTCGGCGAAGCTGTTCATATACGCATTTAAAAACAGCTTGCCCGCTTTATCAGGCTCCTTTGTCAACACATTGATCTGCCCACTGATGCTTTCATATCCCTGAAGCACCGAGTTGGCACCTTTGGCAACCCAGATGTTCTCAACCAAAGGGCCGGGAATGCTGCTGATACCATAAGTATAGGTTAAGCCTTGCACTTGCGGAAATCCATCGATCAATACCTGGTTATAGATGCCAGACAAACCCAATATTCTCAGTTCCTTGGAATTCGTAATGATGTTCGTTGTCTGCGGCTGAACAGAGGCTTGTGTCTCGAAGCAGCCCGCCAGGTCACAGCAAGCGGCTTTCTTTAGCTCAAGTGATGATATAACCTCGGTGTTAACAGCAGACCGTGCTATGTACGAAGGTTTCTTACTGCCATGAACGGTCACATCACTTAATGTTGACTGATGAATTAAAGTTACCGTTATAAATGAAGTATCGGTTACCTGCAAGGTATCGGTCTTATAGCCGACAAAACTTACAAGCAACGTATATGGCTTTTTCCTGGGCAGGCCGATTGTAAACTCCCCCGCCTCATTTGTTACAGTTCCTTTGCTTTTGCTCAACCAGGTGATGGTTGCACCCTGCAAAGGCAAGGATGACCCGGTAGTCACCCTGCCGCGTAATTGTTGACCGAAAGACGCAAAAGGAACTGTTAGTATTAGCAATACTATCAGTAGATTTTTCATTGTAAGCAAGCTTGACTACCCCTGTTTTACTTTGTAAGGCCTTGCGTTTGGATCATCGCAGCCTGGAGTGCTTTCCACGGCCTTGCGAATTTCCTTTTCCGAAACAACCGCCGGATTGAAGGTTATTTCAAACACGCTGGTGGCAGCAGCTTTGCCTAGTGGTTTGCAGGCGCTAACGCCGTTGATCTTGGTTACTTCCTTCTGGATGTCTTTAAGGTCCCCGCTGCAGGTAATGCCAGTCACTTTGAACTTAACGGTTTGAAGCGTTTGGTGCTGGGAAGTTGTTACAGGTTGCTCCTTTGATGTTTGAGCAATTGCAGAGAAGGAGAATGCAAATGTGAATACCAATACGAATGACAGTATATTAAAGAATTTAGATTTCATATCTGTTGATTATGATTTGAATGATAGTTACCGTAATTATCAATAGTAAAATTAAAATGAGCTGTTAAGCTATCTTAGGTGGTTGCCAAAAATCCAGAGGGATTTCAAGTGGAACGCCGTCGTTATATTCAATGTATGTTTGTACGAAAGAGACGTTCGATAAATACTGAATGCTTATAAGATCGGATATGAAGCCACCGCTGACAGTGCATGGTTGAAATGGATTGCACGCTGATTGATCATCCTCGTCAGGGTGTTCTTTCTCTACAGGTTCGCAGGAACTGCCGCAACAGTTCTTTGTTGTAACGTCAATGGGATTTAAAAGCGATTGTATGCCCGGCTGTACTGCAAGGAACAGGGTATAAAATGCGAATATGACGGCCAGGGCTTTCATTAAGACACAAAATAGCAAATTTGGTAACGACCGGGCAAATTTAATCTACAAGTAGTCGAATTTGCTCGATAAGTAATTAAAACTGACAGGTTTTCTGAATGCCGGTTGTTAACCACCTTAGGCACTAAAATCCTATCTTTATCAGGACACCTTACACAGGAACCGATATGCCACAAGCATCCCCCGATGGCCTGTCAAAAGACCTGCTGCAGGCGGTTTCGGAAGCTACTTCAGGTTTGGCAGGCTATGATTTGTTGCTGGAAACAGCCAAACAGATAACCGCTGTATTGCAGGTGAAATATTGTTTCATTGCAGAATGTGCCAATGAAGACAAAACCAGATTAAGGACGATGGTATTTGTAGATGGCGATACTGTCATGGACAATATTGAGTACAACGTGGAGGATTCCGGATGCAGCATAATGATGAATGGAGATACTTTTTTTCTTCCCGCGGGTGCACACAAACGCTTTAAGGGAGCCAAAGGCATAGAAGCTTATATAGGCGCACCGATCATGAGCCCCGCCACCGGTGAGATACTGGGGCACATCGCGGCCACCGATCCCAAACCAGCAGGCAACGAAAAAGATCAGACAGCAGTATTGAGAATATTTGCAGCCCGCATCGGCGCCGAATTGGAAAGGATGAAAATGGAAAAAGAGCTGGAGAAGAAGAACAAGGAACTGCAAAATAAACTGAATGATATCGAGCTGTACGAAACAACTTTACAAAACCTCCGCGAACAGGTATACTGGCTCGATAAAAGCGGAAATTTCATAAGGACCAACAACGCCGCCGCCAAAAGAACAGGTTATAGCAGCGAAGAACTAAAGCAAATGACGGTGTTTGATATTAATCCATCCCTCACCAGGCAGGAATGGGCCAAGCGGTGGAAAGAAACAAAAATAAAAGGGCATGAGGTGTTGGAAACAGAGCACCGCGGCAGCGACGGACAGCTATACCCGGTAGAGGTCACCAATAATTTTTTTGAACACGAAGGCCAGGAATATTTCTGCAGCACCGTGCGTGACATTAGGTTAAGAAAAATGGAAGAAGAACTGTTGCGCACCGTTTCCGAAGCAACGTCCGGCTTTGTCGGAGAGGATTTTCTTATAGAACTGGCAAAGCACATTACGCTCACCTTGAACATGCGGTATGCGCTGATCACAGAATGTGCTAACGATGACAAAACAAGACTGCGCACGCTCTGTTACATCGATGGCAGGAAAGTGCTGGACAATATTGAGTACGATACTGATGGAATACCATGCGAGATCATCATGCAGGGTAAAGAATTCTTTATGGGTGAACATGTGCAGGCAAGGTTCCCCAAAGAAAAAGGCATTGAGGCGGCTGTAGGTGTTCCTATTTACAGCAGCAAAAGCGGCGAGATCATTGGCCACATTTTGGCCCTTGACCCCGACGCTGTCACTACAGAAAAAAATCAAACGGCAATCCTGAAGATTTTCGCGGCACGTGCTGGTGCGGAAATAGAACGCATCAAGGCGGAAAACAAGCTGAAGGAGACGCTGATGGATGCGAATGTACAATTGCAGCTTAAGCTGAAAGAAAGCGAGCAGCGTTACCGCGATCTTTTTGAAGAGGCGCCGATCGCCTATGTTAACGAAGGCCTGGATTCAAAATTCATAACAGCTAACAGGGCAGCGCTGCAAATCCTCGGCGTGAAGGAAGAGGATATCCCGAATACCTATGGATTTTCATTTATTCCCGAAACCCGCGAAGCGCAAAAGAGGGTCAAAGATGCATTCGAGGCCATCAACCGGGGTGAAAATACCAGCGGAGTGGTGTTGGAACTGCGAAGGAAAGACAATGGCCAGCCGCTCTGGATACAGTGGTGGTCGAAACCCGACCCTGGCGGGCAATTTACGAGGACCATGTTCATCGACATCACCCGGCAGGTTTTGATGGAACAGGAACAGGCAAAGTTGAAAGCCCAGAATCAATATCTGCAGGAAGAAATAAAGCTCAACTACAATTTTGAAGAGATAGTAAGCAAGAGCGCCAACTTTCAAAAAATACTGAAGCAGATCGAGCAGGTGGCCTCCACCGATGCTACCGTTTTGATCCTGGGCGAATCCGGCACAGGGAAGGAATTGATTGCAAGGGCTGTTCATCACATCAGCAACCGCAGCAAAAAGCCATTGGTGAAAGTGAATTGTGCCACACTTCCTTCCAACCTGATCGAGAGCGAACTCTTTGGTCACGAAAAGGGGGCGTTCACCGGCGCCATGGAAAGAAAGATCGGCAGGTTTGAGCTCGCTGATGGCGGTACCATCTTTCTGGACGAGATCGGTGAGCTGCCGGTGGAGTTGCAGGCAAAACTGTTGCGGGTGTTGCAGGAAGGCGAATTTGAAAGGCTCGGCAATCCAAAAACAATAAAGGTAAACGTGCGTGTGATCGCTGCCACTAACCGCAACCTGCAGCAGGCAATCGAAAAAAAGGAATTCAGGGAAGATCTTTTCTACCGCTTAAATGTATTCCCGGTTACCTGCCCCCCACTCCGAAGCAGGAAGGAGGATATCCCATTGCTCGTAAAACATTTTTGTCAAAAGCATGAAGGCAAGATCGGCAAAAAGATCATCGATATCCCAACCCACGTCATGAACGCGCTGATGGCTTACGACTGGCCCGGCAATATACGGGAGTTGGAAAACATCATTGAAAGAGCCATGATCTTAAGCCGCAATGGCATCCTGGAATACGGGGATTGGGTCCCTGCGGAAAAAACCAATGGAGCCAATCATGACAAAGCTTTTCCTTCGGCAAAGCTTGAAGAAGTAGAGAGAAATCATATCATCGAAACCCTGAAAAAAACAGGCTGGAAAGTAAGCGGTGAAAAAGGGGCCGCAAAAATCCTCGGCCTTAACCCCACTACCCTCGAAGCGAGGATGAAAAAGCTTGGCATCAAAAGAGACGCCTGACAATCTAACGCAATTCAGCGCTGCCAAAAAGGTGGTTGTACTTCTTACAGTGCACAAGCGCATAACGGTATTCGCTGAAATCAACGGTGTTGTTGATATTGTATACCTGGTTTCCAAGGGTAGACTGCAAGGGACCAAGATCGATAAAATTTACAGGCTGCACTTCCTTGGAGAGATATACATGCAGTTGGGGTCCATTTGAGATACGCATATCTTGTAATCCCAGTATCAGCCGGCCATTCTGATTGTATATTATGGCCCTGCCTGAAACAGATCCATATGGGCCATTCATAAAAACCCCTTTCTGTTGCGGCGTGGCCAGGGTTGTGTCCACATTATTATTCAGCGGTACCTCAGGAGTGTTCTTTTT
The DNA here is from genome assembly GCA_035628135.1 of Chitinophagaceae bacterium. Classification (GTDB taxonomy): domain Bacteria; phylum Bacteroidota; class Bacteroidia; order Chitinophagales; family Chitinophagaceae; genus DASPKM01. The sequence continues at coordinate 125,042 of DASPKM010000011.1, forward strand.
TACACAGGACATCAGAGCACCCGTCATGATCAGTACAATCACGATGATTCTATTCATAGTATTATTTATGCTGGTTGATTATTGAAAAGTTTGCCTCCAGTTGGCATCGGCGGATTTTTTCAGCCTGGATTCATCCTTGTTCCAGCTCTTCAGCGTATTATTGAAGAACTTGTTGTAAAAGAGATATAGTTTCCCGTCGAGCACCTTAAAGGTCTCGGGGTCAATGCTAACTTTTTCGCCGGCGTCGCCCATTGCGTAGGCGCACCATCCACCGTATTGCGGTTCATATTGCGCCGGATTTTTTTTAAACGCTTCCTTGTTCTCCACGGTAGAAAAATAATACACGATCCCCTGGTGAGCTACACTCAGGTCCTTCTTTCCTTTTACGGCCTTATTTTGTTTGAAATAAGCCACGGCATCATAACCGTTAATAGCCAGATTACTTTGCACATTGAAATGCTTTTTACGAAGCGCTGCCTGGTCCTGCGCCCCAACGCTCCCCGAAATAAGAACTGCTATCATCGATAGTATAACTGAAACTTTCATGATTTTGAATTACGACGCAAATATAGCCATGCTCCTGCCCGGCTTGTGTCAGCCAACGGACAATAAGTCGAAAACCGGTATCTGCATCAATTTGGAGCACTCCCAATATTTCGGGAACGTCCCAAAATGTTGGGAAAAATTACGCACCGGCAGCCAACAAACCGGTGATGGCAAATAATCGTGAAACCCAATACAGCAAAGGGTTTCACCCGGTGCATCGCACTGCAAAAAAAATTCTGGCATGCCAGTTGGCTATGTGGTAGGGCAAATTGAATCATGAGCCGGATGACGACAAAAAATCAATTCAGGAAGGAAATGATAAGCAGCACGGGATTGACCCTTGTACAATTCAAAAAAGAATATAACGGCGCCTGCCAGATCGTTTCTTCCATTTACCAGGACCTGGCAAGAATCTATAAAGAGCAGGCAGTTTTTTTGGTAGTGGATATCGAAAAGCAGCCAGCGATCGCGGAGCAATATGGAATTGCAGAGATCCCTACCATACTTTTTTTTCGTGCGGGTGAAATAGTGGATTATGTCGCAGGGTTAGCGCCAAAAAATGTAATGATCGCAAAAATTGAAAATGCCTTATCAGCGATATAACTATTTATAACATCTTAAAACCTGTAACCATGTCGGACGAAATGAAGCGTTTCTATTTAAAGAATCATCCGATGCTTGCTTCTTTGTCGGAACAAAAACTCGCAGAAGCAGCCGCACTGGCCCGGATCAGGACCGTTTACCGCGGCGAAATCATCGGGTATGGCGACACGGGCTGTACTAAGATCCACTTCCTCGTAAAAGGTAAAGTAAAGATCACGGATTCCGGTAATGAAACGGACCTGGTAAAAGACATTCTCACAGAGCCCGATATTTTCGGCGATCTAAGCCTTGAAGGAAAACTTACCACCAGCGAATGCGCGGAGGCGCTGACTGCCAACACCATCATCTGTTCCTTCTTTATCCACGATTTTAGGAACATACTCGAACAGAATCCACACCTCGTGATAGACTTTGCAAAAAAAGTAACTGCCAAACTGCAAAAACTTGAAAACCGCCATGCAGAGTTGATCTTCCTTGACACAAAGGACCGCCTGATCCGCTTTATAAAACACTGGGCACGTACAGATGGCAATCACACCGGCGATAAAATTATCCTCAACAACTATCTTACGCATAGTGATATTGCAGGCTTTATTGCTACTTCCCGCCAGAGCGTAAATATGCTGTTAAATGAATTAAAAAGCCTCGGCATGCTCTCTTATGACCGCAAAAGGATCGAGCTGAATAATCCTGTCAGTTGGAACTGATCTCCGTGGAATACTTACCGCATGTGTAAGCAAGGCGACAATAAGCTTTGGCACCCGGCGGTATTTTTACAACATTAGTATGCAACAGGTAATTTAAAAATGAAATAATGGAAAAAAAGCTAGCAGGACAAATTGCTATAATTACCGGCGCTAGTAGCGGCATCGGGGCCGGTTGCGCCCGGGAACTCGCAAAGGCCGGCGCCACCGTGGTGGTTAATTATCCGGTAGCCTCTACCTGGGAAATGGCTGAAAAAGTAGTAACCGACATTACCCTGAATGGAGGCGTTGCCATCAGTTACCAGGCGGATGTGAGCAAGGAAAAGGATGTACAATCGATGTTCGCCGATGTGATCAGCAGGTTTGGCACCGTAGACATACTTATCAATAATGCAGGCTTGCAGAAAGATGCGCCTTTTACAGAAATGACGCTTGACCAATGGAACTTTGTACTGAACGTGAACCTGACGGGCCAGTTTCTCTGTGCACGCGAAGCCATCAAAGAATTTTTGCGGAGAGGAGTAAATGGCAAGTCGAAATCAGCAGGCAAAATTGTTTGCATGAGCAGTGTGCATGAAGTAATTCCCTGGGCCGGGCATGCAAACTATGCAGCCAGCAAAGGCGGTGTAATGCTTATGATGAAGACCATCGCACAGGAATTCGCCCCTAAGAAAATCCGTATTAATTCGGTCGCTCCCGGTGCAATAGCTACGCCCATCAACCATGATGCCTGGGATACGGCCGAGCATTTACAAAAACTTTTAAAGCTCATTCCCCAAAAAAGAGTAGGCCAGGTGGAAGACATCGGAAAAGCAGTGGTATGGCTGACCAGTGATGATGCAGATTATGTAAACGGAACTACTTTGTTTGTAGATGGCGGAATGACATTGTATCCCGGGTTTGAGGACAACGGATAATCGTCAACCCGGTTATTCAGAAAACGTTATCAACATGAATGCAGAACAGCAAAGGTTAAAGAACGATAGATGGAAGAAATGGGGACCCTATTTAAGCGAACGTCAATGGGGAACTGTAAGGGAGGATTACAGCGATCATGGCAATGCCTGGGAATACTTTCCTCATGATCATGCAAGATCGAGGGCGTACCGCTGGGGCGAAGATGGAATTGCGGGGATCAGTGACAATATGCAGCGCTTATGCTTTGCCGTGGCTATGTGGAATGGTAAAGATCCGATACTGAAAGAACGACTGTTTGGCCTGACAGGCAATGAAGGCAATCATGGTGAGGATGTCAAGGAACTGTATTATTATCTTGACAGCACGCCTACCCATTCGTACATGAAACACCTGTACAAATATCCACAAGCTGAATTCCCTTATGCCGACCTTGTGCATATCAACCGTAAACGCAGCCGCTACGAACCTGAGTTTGAATTACTGGATACGGGCATATTCAACCAAGGGAACTATTTTGATGTGGTTACCGAGTACGCAAAATTTGAAGAGGAAGACATCGCGATACGCATCACAGCGCACAATCGTAGTGAAAGCAGCGCTTACATGGCGCTGTTGCCAACCCTGTGGATGCGCAATCTGTGGAGCTTCGGATTGATGAAGGAAAAGCCTTCTATTGAACTGGCCGCCATCAACGAACATTATGGGTTAGTTACAGCAACGCATGAACAGTCAGGCACTTATTACCTGTATTTCGACAAGCCCTTGCGCAACCTGTTTACAGAAAATGAAACCAATACTCAACGGCTCTTCGGGATGCCAAACGCTTCGCCATATGTGAAAGACGCTTTCAATGACGCCGTGATTGCCGGAAGCTTTGATTGGCTGAAGGAAAAAAAGAAAGGAACAAAGTTTACCCCGTTTTATGAATTCAATATCCCAGCCAAATCATCAGTTACCGTGCGCCTGAGGCTAAGCAGGCAAATAATAAAAGACGATCCTCTGGGGCCAGCCATTGATAAAATATTTACCCAACGTATTAATGAAGCTGACAGGTTTTATTCCGATCTGAATACTATAGATGACGCTGAATTATTAAGTATCCAACGGCAGGCATTCGCCGGATTGCTATGGAGCAAGCAATACTTCAATATCGATATTCCCCGCTGGCTGAATGGCGACCCCGGTCAGCCCGCGCCTCCTGAATCCAGGAAAACAGGACGCAACCATCACTGGCATTCGTTGAACAATGAAGACATCATCTCAATGCCTGATAAATGGGAGTACCCCTGGTATGCTGCGTGGGACCTGGCGTTTCATTGCGTGCCATTGAGCATGATAGATCCGCAATTCGCCAAAGATCAGCTCATTTTGTTCCTGCGCGAATGGTACATGCATCCCAACGGCCAGTTACCTGCTTATGAATGGTCTTTTGGCGACGTAAATCCCCCTGTACACGCCTGGAGCTGCCTGCAGGTGTATAAGATCGACAAGGCGAACACCGGCAAGGGTGATATTCTCTTTTTGGAAAGAGTGTTTCAAAAACTGGTGATCAACTTTACCTGGTGGGTAAACCGCAAAGACCACAAAGGGAACAACGTGTTTGAAGGTGGATTTCTCGGTTTGGATAATATAGGAGTGTTCGACAGGAGCAACAGGATCCCTGGTGGAGGCACGCTGGAGCAAGCGGATGGTACCAGCTGGATGGCAATGTACTCGCTTAACATGCTGGAGATGGCGCTGGAGATCTCACAGCACAATCCCGCCTATGAAGATGTAACTACCAAATTCTTCGAGCACTTCGTGTACATAGCGGAATCGCTCAACCGCATCGGCGAAAACTGGACCAGCAGCTGGGATGAAGCGGAAGGCTTTTTTTATGACATCTTATCGTTGCCCGATGGAAAATACATTCCGCTGAAAGTACGCAGCCTCGTAGGCCTGTCAACCCTCTTTGCCGTTTTTGTATTGAAAAAAGAATTGCTGGAAAAGCTGCCCGATTTCCATCAGCGATTAAAATGGTTCCAGCGTTACAGGGAAGACAATGGACAATATCTTGTAATTGAGGAATTGAATGACCATGACGATATTTTATTGTCGCTGGTGCCCAGGAAAAGGCTGGAAAAAATCCTGAAAGCATTACTCGACGAAAACGAATTCCTGAGCAAAGCTGGCATCCGTTCAATTTCCAAACTGCATAAAACACCTTACTCGGTCAACATCAATGGGGAAAATTTCGGGTTGGACTATCAGCCTGGCGAGGGGGAAAGTGCATTATTTGGTGGCAACAGCAATTGGCGCGGCCCCGTTTGGATGCCAATGAACTATCTTTTGCTGCATGCGCTGAACACCTATGCTGCATATTATGACGATGCCCTTACTGTAGAAATGCCAACCGGCTCCGGTAACCTGGTGAACCTGCACGAAGTGGCGAATGAAATTGCAAGGCGGCTGACCTATCCTTTCCGGATGGATAAGACAGGTCACCGGCCGGTGAACGATTATTTTACTATCTATCGCGACGACCCGCATTTCAGGGACCTGGTCTTATTTTTTGAATACTTCCATGGCGATACGGCTCGCGGCGTGGGTGCCTCCCACCAGACAGGCTGGACGGGTGTAATAGCAGAGTTGATCAGCAGGATCGCCGGTACTAAAGAACACAAAACCAATATTAAACGGCAAGAAATTTCTGTATAAAATATAATATGCTTACACTAACTAAGCCTTTCTTGCAGGATTATTCCCTGGCATCCCAGCATGAATGGCTGGAGACAAACGGCCTGGGAGGCTGGTCTGGTTCAACCGTTATCGGAGCAAACACACGCCGCTATCATGGACTGCTTGTTGCTGCCGTTGCTCCGCCTACAGGCAGAATGGTATTGTTGTCAAAACTGGATGAGGCGATAGTGGCAGGTGACAACAGGTTTGAATTAGGAGTTAATCTTTATGCCGGCAATACCATTCATCCCCGGGGCCATGAGTACATCGATTGCTTCCGCAAAGATATCTTTCCGGAATGGGAATACGAAGTTGCAGGCATCAGGCTGAAAAAGACCATCGCGATGATCCATGGTGAAAATACCATTGTGATCAATTATGAAGTACTGAAGGCGGCAAAGCCTTTTACTATTGAGTTGCGTCCCTTTATAGCTGCCAGAGATTATCACGCGCTGGCCCGGCAGGGAAACCATTTGCATTGGGACGCAACATTCAGCCAGGGTATCTTTCACAACAAACCCGATGGAGAAACAGACTTGTTCATAAGCATTCCCGGGTCTTCTTATCGGCATAACCCTTGCTGGCATTACAATTTTCAATACAGTGCAGAGCAATACAGGGGCCTTGACTGCAATGAGGACCTTCTTAACCACGGCATATTTTCTGTTGGTTTAAAGCAAGGCGACCTCCTGCAGGTTATGGTATCTACAAGGGATACTGCAGGTAGAAATCCAAATGGTTTACTGACCAGCGAAAGTACCAGGAGAAAATTGCTATTAACAGATCTCCGCGACGGAGAATTAACAAAGCAACTGGCGCTTGCCGCCGATCAGTTTATTGTGAAAAGACAGATCAGGCCTGCAGCATCCGCACCCCAGGAAATAAAAAATACAGATGGGGCGACCATTATCGCCGGCTATCATTGGTTTACGGATTGGGGGCGCGATACCATGATCAGCATTCCCGGCCTCTGCTTAAGTACCGGCCGCTTTGATGAGGCAAAAAAAATCCTAAGGGCTTTCGCCGCCAATGTAAGCATGGGTTTACTGCCAAACCGTTTCCCGGATATAGGCGAAGAACCTGAATACAATAATGTAGATGGAACGCTATGGTATTTTATTGCGAACTTTCATTACCTGAAAGCTACAGGTGACCGGGAGTTTATTTTAGAAGAGATCCTGCCCGTGCTGAAAGAAATTATTGACTGGCATTTCAGGGGAACGCGTTATAATATTAAGGTCGACGCCGATAGCTTGTTATTTGCGGGCGAGCAGGGTCAACAACTTACATGGATGGACGCCAGGATCGGTGACTGGGTGGTTACTCCAAGAATGGGCAAGCCGGTGGAAGTACAGGCGCTTTGGTACAATGCGTTGAGAATATTCGCACAATTCCTCGATATCAACGGACAGGAGCGTGACGCAGCCTTGGTGAATATAAGCGCCCAAAAAGCGAGAGATAGCTTTAACACACTTTACTGGAATGCAAAAGGAAATTACCTGTACGATAACATAGATGAGAACGGAATAGCCGACAGCACGCTGCGGCCTAACCAGCTTTTTGCCATCAGCCTCCCATTTGCATTGCTTGGCGGTGAAAGGGCGGCAGCTGTATTAAAAGTGATTGAAGAAAAACTATATACCACGGTTGGCCTAAGAACACTGCCGGCCGAGGATGAACGATACGTTGCAGTTTACGGCGGGGACCAAAGGACCCGCGACGGTGCCTATCACCAGGGAACTGTTTGGAGCTGGCTGCTCGGTGCTTACATTGATGCGATCATGGTTGAACCGGGCTTCGTTGGCCGCGATGGCCTCAGCGGGAAAAAGAAGGCATTGAAGATCATCAGCGATTTCAAATACCATCTTAAAGAAGCCTGTATCGGATCAGTGTCAGAGATTTTTGATGCCGATGCGCCACATCATCCGAGAGGTTGCGTAGCGCAGGCATGGGGAGTGGCCGAGATCTTACGGGTTGTAAAGAAGTATAAACTGTCTGAAGCTAAAATAGTTCATAAGGAAAAACCGGCATTTATACTTTTATAGATCATTCCTTATCCTTTATCACCGGCCAGTTTTTGCCCGCTTTTTCAATGCGTTGTTCCCTGTCCTTATTCCATTCAGCCCTTACCGCCGTGTTGTAATTCAGGTACAATTTTCCATTTACGATCGTCCATGCCTGCGGATCGGTTGAGGCCTTGTAGCCATTTGACAATCCATAAGCACAATAACCCCCGTACTGTGGCGCGTATCGCCCAGGCGCTGCCTTGAATAAGTCAAGATTTTTCCGGGATGCAAAATACCACCTGGCATTTTCCCATTCATATACCAATGAATCCATTCCATTTACTGGTTTTCCTTCGATAAAATACGCAACCGGGTCATATCCCCTGATTGCTTTGCCGGAATGACTAAAGATGGAAGCTTTTTGCGCCAGCGATGAAACGCCTATCAGTACGGCCGAAGTAACCATGATCAACATCTTCTTCATACTTATATTTTTTGCGAAGTTGATATTTAGCAATGCCCGTCAATGTCCGGTGGCCGACAAACAAAGCAGTTTGTTGTTAATGCGGAAAAAAATGCGGGTCATCGTCACCTGTCCGACAGTCTTTGGACTGCGTGAATGATTTCTTTGCATAGAAACTATTTCCATGAACAATTATTACGACATCGTCATCATAGGCACTGGCACCGGCGGCAGTACTATTGCGTATAAGCTCGCCCCGACAGGAAAAAAAATATTGATCCTGGAGCGGGGCGGATTCATTCCTAAAGAACAACAGAACTGGGACCCGCATGAAGTGGTGACCATGGGCAGGTACAGGCCAAATGAGAACTGGTATGACAAGGACGGTAAGCCATTCAAGCCATTTATCCACTACAACGTGGGTGGTAATAGCAAAATGTATGGGGCAGCCATGTTCAGGTTCCGCAAAAGCGATTTTGAAGAAGTAGCACATTATGGCGGCACTTCGCCTGCATGGCCGTTTGGATATGAAACATTAGAAGATTACTATGCACAGGCTGAACAGCTTTACAGCGTACATGGCATGCGCGGAATCGATCCAACCGAGCCTCCTGCTTCAACTGATTATCCTTTGCCGCCACTTCCTTATGAACCATTGATACAGGATTTGGACAAAAAGCTCAAACACCTGGGCCTTCGGCCATTTCCCCTGCCGATGGGTGTGCGTCTGCCACAGGATTATTCGCAGGTAGAATCGCCGGTGATGCTCGAAAACTTCGACGGCTTCCCCGATCCCACCGATAGTAAATCCGACGGGCAGGCAATTTGCCTGCGCCCAGCCTTGCAGAGTGGTAATGTAACCTTGATAACGCATGCATATGTAGAAAAGCTCTTAACCGATGAAGACGGTGAAAAAGTAATAGCGGCGCTGGCCGTTATCAATGGAGAAAAAATAAGGTTCAGTGGCGGTATGTTTATCGTAGCATGCGGCGCGGTCAACAGCGCGGCCTTGTTCCTTCGCAGCGCAAATGACAAACATCCCGCGGGCCTTGCCAATTCGTCGGGGCAAGTGGGACGGAACCTGATGCTTCACCACAATGGATGCCTGGTGGCCTTTACTAAAAAGAACAATGATTGCACTTTTCAAAAAAGCCTCGGCATAGCAGACTTCTATAATGGCGCCATGGATAGTGAATTTCCACTGGGAGAAATCCAGCTTATGGGAAGAAACGATCCTGATACTATTATGTGGATGGGAGAAACACTCTTTCCCGGCAAGTCATATGAAGAATTGAAGGCCATGAGCATTGACTTCTGGCTCACAGCCGAAGACCTTCCAGATGGAGACAATCGTGTAATAGTTCGTGACGACGGTAGCATACAGGTGAATTATCGCAGGAACAATTACATCGCATATGAAAAACTAAAAGAAAAGCTGAAGCAGGTATTTGAAAAATTAGGTGAGCTCGATCCCGACTATAAAGATGTAAAATGGGGTGGCTATGACCTCGACATCAGTGGCATGAGCCACCAGAATGGGACCTTGCGATTTGGAAACGATCCTAACACATCCGTGCTGGACCTGAATTGCAAAACGCATGAATTAGACAACGTGTATGTAGTGGATGCGAGTTTCTTTCCAAGCTGTGGCGCCTTTAATCCGTCGCTGACAATTGCTGCCAATGCGCTGCGCGTTGGTGATCACCTGGTCAATGAAGTATTTCGCAGAAAGCCAGTGAAAGCGCTTCAGGCAATTACCGTTGAAACTACTTAATACAGTACACATGTCAAATCAAATGGAGCACCTGGCCAGTCAGGTCGCGATCAGCATCAGTCATGCAGTTGAAATAACGGCTTCGGTAATTATAGGGTTTGCAATACTGAAAGTTTTGTACCGGTATTTGTCTATTCTGCTATTTGCTGCGCGCAATGTTTCAAATGAAAATTTAAGAACGGAATTTGGGAGCACGGTAGCTGTGGCGCTGGAATTGATGCTGGGCGCCGATGTGCTCGCCACAGCGGTCGCCCCCAGTTGGAATGACATCGGTCAACTGGCAGCCATCACCATCATAAGGACAGCGCTGAATTATTTCCTCGGTAAAGAAATAAAAGAGATCCGCCAATGAGAGCAATGCCTATACAAGTTTTCGCCGGCACAAAGGGTGCAACCCAGCTAAAGAACGCTTTCATGAAGAACTGGAGGCACTACCTGCAAGAAGCCTTGGGCCTTGGCATTTTTATGATCTCTGCCTGCTTTTTCAGCGCTGTGATCTTTTCCCCCGAAAGTGCATGGCATGACATGATTGCAAATGACTTTGGGAAGAACGCATTGACAGGTTTGTTAATGGGAGTTACCGCCTTGTTTATTTTTTATTCACCCTTGACCGCGGGCAGCGGTTCGCACATCAACCCGGCGGTTACGCTTACTTTTCTGCGCTTAGGGAGAATGTGCAGGTATGATGCCTTGTTCTTTGTGATCTTCCAGGTAATTGGCGGAACACTTGCGGTGTATCTGATGCAATTGGTGGTGGGGCCTTCCTTAACTAAACCGCCGGTAACCTCGGCAGTAACAATTCCCGGCAAATCTGGCATAGCGTGGGCAGCGGTAACTGAGTTTGCGATCGCTTTTATAACCATGGCCATGGTACTGTTTACAGGCCAGCATGAAAAATTGAAGGGCTACACCCGGGTTTTTGCCAGCTTGCTGGTGTGCTGCTGGGTGATTACGGCAGGTCCTGTCAGCGGCTTTGGCATGAATCCCGCACGAAGCTTCGCGTCGGCCTTGCCTGCCGGCATATGGACATCTTTCTGGATCTACTGCACTATGCCCTTTGCAGGCATGTTGTCTGCTGCTGAACTTTTCCTGCTTGCGCAAAAAAAGCAGACCGCTCAACCTGCCAAAGCTGTGATAGCAACAGCTTCCCGAAGCAAAATATCAAAAAAATAGCGTCAATCTTATGAGAAAGGTATTATTCTATACTGCAGCCTGTATTTGCAACATCCTTATTTCCCGCATTTCCTTTTCGCAGGTAAACAAAGTAGAAAGCATTGGTATAACCGTGAAGGACATGGGCCGCTCCGTGAAATTTTATACCAAAGTGCTGGGCTTTAAAAAAATAAGTGAGGCAGAATACAGCGGCAAAGAGGTGGAGCAACTCTACGGGCTATTTGGGATCAATATAAAAATTGCGCGGCTGCAATTGGGAAGCGAGATCATTGAATTGACCGACTACTTAACCGCAGGCGGCCGCAGCATACCGGAAGACCAAATGAGCAATGACCTTTTCTTCCAGCATATTGCGATAGTGGTAAGTGATATGGACAAGGCTTATAAGCATCTAATAAAGTACAATGTTGAGCATGTTTCAACAGCTCCGCAAACATTGCCAAAGTCTATTCCTGCTGCAGAGGGCATTAAGGCATTTTATTTTCGCGATCCCGACGATCATAACCTTGAACTGATCTTCTTCCCGCCAGGAAAAGGGGCGGAAAAATGGCAACAGCGGAACGGCAAGATCTTTCTTGGAATCGATCACACGGCAATCGGCGTGAGCAGTACAGAAACCAGTCATGCGTTTTACATGGACCTTCTCGGCATCCAGCGCAAAGGTGAAAGCATGAATAAAGGAACCGAACAGGAACACCTGAATAATATAGAGGGCGCCTCCCTGCGTATTACCGGATATCGCGCAGCCGAAGGGCCGGGCATTGAATTCCTTCAATACCTTATACCAGGACCTGGAAAATCTTACCCCCGGCATTCACGTGCCGATGATATATGGCATTGGCAAACAACGCTGATCGTAAACAATGCAGACGAAATTTTTAACAGGCTCAAAGCCATGAATGCGGTATTTGTCTCCAGGGGCCTGGGCAACCTGATAATGAAAGGGATCAAAACCCGCTCATTCATTGTACGCGACCCCGATGGGCACGCCCTCCTGATCAAACAATACGTAAGTCAGTAGATGAACCAACCGATGACGATAATATGTCCGTTATGCAATGATGCGGTTGAAAAACTGCTATACCGTTACCACATCGATAGCGAGCGGCAGGTCATTGAAAAAATCAGGCAGGCAAATCCACATTGGTCCGAAGAAGATGGCATCTGCAGCAGGTGTGTAGATTACTACCATACGGAACTGGTGCTGCAACGGCGCATGCTCCCGGAGATAGGCCCGCATTTCCCTGTAAGATCTGCCGACGACTTCATAATACTGCCAACCGGGTTAAGGTTGAATGCCGATCCACGTTTTACCGGCAAAGGCATAACAATATGTTTTATCGACAGCGACTTCTATCCCCATTCCGATCTTACCGCTATCAAGAACCGGGTCATGGCCATTGTCGACATTCCAAATGACAGGATGATTGCTGATGAACATGTTGTTTTATCATGGCATGGGACCATGACCACCGTTGTATGCGCGGGCGATGGTTACCTGAGCAATGGTTTATATAAAGGGATCGCATGCGATGCAGAACTTGTACTGCTGAAAGTAGAAGACAATGCCCGCCAGATCAGGGATGAAAATATTGTAAAAGCCCTTGAGTGGATACTTCAGCACCATGATCGATACCACATCCGGATCGTTAATATAAGTGTCAGCGGCGAAGAGATGACTTCATACAGGCGAAGCCAGATCGATACACTTGCCGAGCAATTGATTGCACTTGGCATAGTAGTGGTGGCGGCGGTTGGAAATGATACAGCCGGGATGATCAAAGCCCCGGCTAATTCGCCAAATGTAATTGCTGTGGGTGGCATCGATGATGGAAACAGGCTCGGCGAAGCGGAACAAAAACTTTATCATTCAACCTTCGGCAAAACGGTAGACGGCATCATGAAGCCGGAACTTGTTGCGCATGCGGCCTGGATAGCTGCGCCTATCCTTCCAGGCACGAAAGAACAAAAGGAAGCTGCTGAGTTATATGAGCAGTTGCATGCAACAGATAATGAACACAGGCAGGCCATTCTCCGGCGTATACAAAGCTGCAAATACATTTCACCGCATTACATGCATGTGGATGGAACGTCTTTTGCCGCACCGATTGTTACCGCCGTCATTGCTCAGTTGCTCGAGATCGACCCTGCACTTACGCCAGCCATGGTCCGCTCATTGGTGCTAAGTACCGCCAGGCGTATACACAGCGCACCGGCGGAGCGCCAGGGATTTGGCATGATACAGCCGCGCAAGGCCGTCATAAGAAGCCTCGGCGCGCCTGTATCAGTACCCCCCGAAAGTTCTCCATTGATCAATACTAAACAGCGGACGATCGGCTTTCGTATACAACATGAATATGCAACACAAATATCGCTGGCAGGATCTTTTAACCAGTGGGCCAACGATGAATTGTTCCTGGAGCCCTGCCGCGACGGGATATGGACAATTGAAATACCGTTATTGCCCCCGGGCCGTTACGAGTACAAATTTTTTGTAGATGATACTTCATGGATAGAAGACATATACAATCTTTACCGCGAACCGGATGGTTTCGCGGGATTCAATAGTGTTTTAATTATACCTGAACTGTCATGACTATAATAACTGTTATACTGTTAATTGCCGCTGCTTATCTGGCTGCAGGCCTGGTGTTCGCTGTTCCATTTGTGCTGAAGGGAGTAACGCGGGTTGATGAAGGAGCTGCCGGATCAGGATGGGGCTTCCGCATCATTATTATTCCAGGAACCGTTGTGTTCTGGCCATTGCTCCTGAAAAAGTGGCTGAGAGCAAAAAAAGTAGCAAGAAGCAATAAGCATTAATAATAAGAAGTGCGCATTATGATCAAACCTCTAAGAAAAACACACCGGTACACATGGCTCGTGCTCGCAATGCTATTGCCCGCAGGCATTATTTGTTCATGGCTTGTTATTCCGGATCCAGCGCCGGTCGCACTGCTGGCTAAGCCTGCACACAAGTTACTGCCGCTCATGCAAGCTAAAACCGAGTCCGCCCAACATTGCATCCATATCCGATCGGATTTCAACAAGGCAGACTGGCAGATAGAATGGAAAAATAAACTGCCATTGACCGTACCATCCGCTGTTATTTACCAAGGATGGCATACCAGCAGCAATAAAGGGCGCCTGATCGGACGGATCGAGGCAACGGGTGAATATGTGTTTCCCCTGCAGCCAGATTCAACATGGGAAAATGAACTCAACCTGGTGGTCTATGACTTTATTCATGACAGAGTGATCGATTCTTTAAACTTCAAAATAAACCGCTGATGGGCGGGACCGATAATGTATGAGTGTATCTTATGCAGCCGTAGGATGGAACCGGCAAAAGAAAATATATGACTGGCTGATAGCGGCATTTTGCGGCTGCTATCTTGTGTTGTTCATATCATTTACATTGTTGTTCAATGGCCAGGTCACTTTCGAGACTCTGCTTATCCGGAGCACGGCTACATTGGCTGTGCTGTTGCTTCACGTGATACTTGCCATTGGCCCTTTGTGCAGGTTGAACAGGAAATTTCTGCCATTGCTGTACAATCGCCGGCACTTGGGCGTGACGATGTTTTCGCTCGCATTCGTCCATGGGGCGTTCAGTACATTCCAATTTCATGCATTAGGCAATATACATCCGCTCGTGTCGCTATTTGTGTCTAATACCAATTTCGGCTCCTTAGCTGCTTTTCCATTCCAGGCCCTTGGATTCTTTGCTTTGATCATTTTTTTCCTAATGGCCGTTACCAGCCATGATTTCTGGCTGCATAATCTTTCTCCCAAAGTCTGGAAGACCTTGCACATGCTTGTATACCTGGCTTACTTGCTGGTTGTGCTGCATGTAATGCTAGGCGTCATCCAGTACGAAAAGAACCCGTTCTTTGTTATCCTGATATTGGTGGGTTCTACCACGCTTATCACGCTGCACCTTGTAGCCGCATTCAAAGAAAGCAAAACTGACAAACAACAATTCTCACTTGAAATGGATGGATTTGTTTTTGTATGCAATGCAACCGATATCGAAGAGAGCCGGGCAAAGATATTCTGTATCGACAAGGAGCGGATTGCGGTGTACAGGCATCAGGATAAGCTCTTTGCCATTCACAATGTGTGCAAGCACCAGGGCGGGCCGCTGGGCGAGGGAAAGATACTCGACGGTTGCATTACCTGCCCATGGCATGGATACCAATACCTGCCGCATAACGGTCAGTCGCCCCCGCCTTTCAAAGAAAAAGTAAGCACTTATGATGTAAGGGTGATCAAGGGCAACGTATGGTTGAACCCGGTGCCTTATCCCGAAGGGACAGAACGGACTGGCGCGACTATCGGATCATGATAAATTTCATTTGTAAAAAACATTGATATGTCAAAACAGGAACAAGCAGCCGGCGAATTCTATATCGGGTGGCTTCCCGATGCCCCGCATGGCATCGCAAAACACATTCGTAAAGTTGTAATTGCGTTAGCAGTTCTTGTGGTCACGGGTGGAACTGTACTCGCGCTGCTGCAAAAAAAATTCTCAACCGCTAACTTTGAATTTGGCCAACTGACAGCAATAAAGGGCGTTTATTATGAATTCCCCGTGCCTTCGCTGAAAGTGCTGAGCAGCCGGGACGCGTTTGGCCGGTCAACCTATGTCACCATACCATTGGTGGGCTACGGAAAGTTTGGCGCTGAGGGCCTTATTCGTGAATTGGAACAAGAAAGAAATACCAGTTTGCAGGAAAAATTAGTCACATTCAAAGGAACTTTGCTGTACAGCGATGGCAAAGCCTTGCTGCAGATCGACCGAAACGATTCTCCGCTGGTAGCGATAGCCAATGCCAGTAAGAAAGACCTGGCCACTGACACAGAGGAGCTAGGAACAATGCAACTGAATGGTGAAGTACTGGATCCCAAGTGTTATTTTGGAGTGATGAAACCCGGACACGGAAAGCCTCATCGTGACTGCGCTACACGCTGCATTGCGGGAGGCATAAGTCCTGTGTTCTGGGTGAGGAATACAAAAGGTGGATCTGATTACTATCTTATCCTGGATGAAAATGGAGAAAAGATGAACGCAGCTTTAAAAGACCATATCGGGGAACCCTTATCGCTGTATGCAAGAGCTGTGCGCTTCAACGATTGGATAGTATTATATACCGATAAAAAAAGCATCAAAACTTCCAGTAAATTAAGTTGGTTCAAATCCCCGGACCAAACCATTTCCTGCGCACGCTGAATGAAAAAGTACTAAAAAAATGAACAGCGCTCCTACAAAGCGCCGTACATTTTTATTATCGGTTCTCGGACGGACACGGATTCATTGCTGCAATAAAAACTGATTACCCCCGCAATTTCTTCCGCTTTAACCCACTTGCTGAAATCAGCGTCAGGCATTGCCTTCCGGTTCTGGGGCGTATCGATAGTGCCTGGTATAAATACAGAAACAACAACATTATCGTCCTGCCCTTCATGGTTCATAAGTTCTGCCAGCCTGAAAAGCAGCGATTTTGCCAGGGAGTATGCCACCATCCCTTTTCCGTGCCGGCCATCGAGGCCAGGACGTGAGCCAACCAGGAAAATCCTGCCCCGTTTTTGTTTTCTCATTTGTATAAACACCGGGCGGGCAATGTTGTAAGCTGTTTCGAAATTAAGCTTGTATTGTTTTTGGATATCGGACGTGGTTGTTGCTTCAATATCTCCGGCCGCAAATCCGCCGACTGTTAATACAGCCGCGTCGATAGCGCCATTGCGTTCAATTATGGCTCCTACTGCTTTTTGTGAAGCCTCTTCGTTCAGGAGGTCGACAGTCATACCTTGAAAATACTCGGCCGGAAAATCAACTGATTCGCCGGGCATCAGCGTGCCCGCCACTTTATATCCCTGCGAGATAAATTTCCTGATTACTTCCCTTCCCAGGTTGCCGGCTGCACCGGTTACAATTGCGGTTTTCATTTTGCTAATTTTGTTTTTGAATTTTAATAGTACGGCTGTTCGCTTTATGGTAAAGGAACAGCCGTCATCATTCAACCTAAACCCCCATTGCTACTTCATGCTCATGCGCGCACCAATTGAAAGAGAGATGCCGCTGAACTTTGAACCCTGTACGGTCAGCGGTGAAGCCCAAAAGGCGCCATCGAAATAGATCGTCTGCAGGAATTTGATCGTTGATTTATAGGCGAGTCTTGTCCCCACCTTGCCAAATACACCGCTTCTCCGGCTCACCTCTTGTCTGATAGTGTTTTCTGTAACGTTGATCAGTCTGGGCTCACCAAGGTTCAGGTAGCCGCCCCCTGTATATGCCGAAGCGAACCATTTGTTGCCACGAAAAGAAAAATTCTTCCCGCCATTCAACGCTAGCATCACCAAAGAGCTGTTCGTATTATAAAACAGGTATGGCGATCCATCTTCCTTGATGCGCTGGTTATATTTTAGGGAATTGAAGTCGAGTGTACCCTGAAGGAACCAGTTCTTTTTATTCACTACTTCAATACCCGAATTAAAAGCTATCGAAGGGTGAAATACTTTGCTCAACGAACCAGGCGATTTT
Source organism: Chitinophagaceae bacterium (assembly GCA_035628135.1). GTDB lineage: Bacteria > Bacteroidota > Bacteroidia > Chitinophagales > Chitinophagaceae > DASPKM01. The sequence continues at coordinate 142,488 of DASPKM010000011.1, forward strand.
ATAATGCCCACGCCGGTTGTAAAAAAGATATTATTGTTGTCCTGTCCCATGAGGGCGCTGGCGGAGAGCAATAAAAATTGCGCCGGGATGATGTACTTAAGTTTGATCATATACTTGATTTGATTTGGTTATTGCCAGGAGAACTTTCCGCCGGTCGATATCCTGATACGATAAATGCTGGAATGTGCGGTCATGTACAAGGTCTTTCCATCATGGCCACCCCAGGCCATATTAGCAGGCCGCTCTGGTGTAACGATCTTGCCGAGAAGTTTTCCGCTGTTGCTGAGGATCCAAACGCCGCCGGGGGCTGATACAAAAAGATTCCCTTCTTTATCCACTTTAATGCCATCCAGCGCTTCCTCGCCCTCTGTAAAGTTGAAATCAAAGAATATCTTTCCGTTCTTTAAACTGCCATCACGCTGCACTTCATAGCGCCACAAGGTCTTTGTTCGGTGAACATCCCTGCTATCCCAGTTTGAAACATACAGGTATTGCTCGTCCGGCGAAAAAGCCAGCCCGTTAGGGCCTCCTAGATCTTTGGACACCACTTGCGTCTTGCCATCCTTTATCATAAATACGCCCTGGTAGTCGAGTTCCTTCTCAGGATCATTGTAAAAGCCGGGAAGGCCGTACGGGGGATCGGTAAAGTAAATGGCACCATCGCTTTTTAATACCACGTCATTGGGACTGTTAAATCTTTTGCCGTCGACTTTATCAGCTAATATGGTAACAGGTCCTTTCTGCTCGATGCGGATCACACGCCTGTTACCATGCTGATTTATAATTAACCGCCCTTCACGATCAATTGTCAAACCATTGCTACCCGGTTGCCCGTATTGTCCAATATCCGATCCGGTATAACCACTGTGGCTCATGTAAACCACGACATTATGGTTTAATGGATTGTAACTATAAATGGTATTTGTATTCGGATCACTGAATAACAGGTGGCCATCAGGATGCCATACCGGCCCTTCCGTAAATGAAAAACCTTCTGCTACTTTTTCAATCGTTGTCCCCGGTTGAATAACGTTTTCCAATGCCGTATCGATGAAGTGCACCTTGCCGGTATTTTGCCACGCAGCGTTGACCGGCAATCCATTCTCATAAAAATCGACCACTGCATTTCTCACCCAGATATAGTTGCCGGGCAGCTTTCCCACAGGACCATTGATGCCAAGGACATGGATGGTAAATTTTTTTCCGGGTACGGCATGATCAGTGAGTACAACACGGTTTCGCGCATTGTACCCGCTGATCAATCCGTTACCTGTTTGTCCAAGTCCTACCTGTTGTTTTCCATTCACCCATATTTCGCTATAGTCGTCTACTACAATTTCAAAGACAACGGCTGCGCCTGCAGAAAGCATCTTCCCGATTTTTGCAGGAATGCTCAATTCAACCTTATACCACACGAAAGAAAATAATCCCGTTCCCTGTCTTTTTTCCAGGTCTGTTGCTTTTATTTCTTGAAACTTTTTTTCAAAATCCTCATCACCGATCTGTGGGTGCAGTATTTGAGTGAGCACGGGCTTTCCTGTTGGATAAAGAGGCAATGCGTCGCCACCGGCTTTCGGCGGACCGGGCAAATAAAAATTCTTGTCCTGAATATGGGCAGGTTGTACATACCATTTCGCGCTCACCAGGGAGGCTCCTTCTGCCGTTCGCAGGTCCGCAACAGCCTGGGGCTTGTCCACAACCAGTTGCCGCATCTCCTGCGCTAACATTGGTGTTGCAAGCCAACATGCCGCGAGTGCCCATATGAGCTTATTTATATTGATAAAATATCCATTCATCTTATTGGGATTTTTGATTTTGAATTACCTGATGACCGCTTTTGATCCGGCAATCGCAATTTCTTCGTCCTGCTGAGCGCTTGCAGCGCCACTCACCCCAATCGCTCCTATTACCTGCCCGTCAACTACAATAGGGATGCCTCCTTGCAGGAAAGTATGTCCTACCGTGATCAGTGCCTGCCGGCCACCGTTGATGGACGTCTCCAGTTTCGCGGAAGGCGCTTTGAAAAGTGCCGCGGTATTTGCCTTTTTGATCGATATTTCGGCGGCTGCAGGAAATGTTCCATCCAGCCTTTCCAGGTAAACAAGGTTGCCACCATTGTCCACCACTGCAATAGCGCCGCCGGGCGCATTATTGGCCTTTGCGTATTTCACCGCTTCCGACACTACTGCTTTGGCCGCGTCTAAAGAGATGTTCCTGGTGGCTATGGTTTGCGATTGCACGCTTGCCGTGATCAGCATTGCAAGAACGAGTGACAGGCTGATGTTTATCTTATTATTTTTCATGCTTTATTTTTAAGGTGTGGGAATTGTGGGTTTGGCAGGCTTGTCAAACTTCACTTTCCTGCCCGCATGTTTTTTAACCTGGCCGGGCCAATTGCCATCTGCCTTCATAATATAGCCTTTCAAATCCTGGTGAAATTTTTCATATGCATCTGGTGAGTGCTGAAGGATCAGCTTTCCGTCAATGACATCAAACAGCTCGGGATTGATCGGGCGCAGCTTGTTCAAAGCCATGGCATAGCCACAGAAAGCGCCGTACTGTGGTGCAAACATCTCAGGATGGTCCTTAAACATGCTTGCATTTGCTTCCGAAGAAAACCAATATGTGGCGCCATTGTACCTAGCGCTGTAGGCGGGATTTCCCTTTACTGCCTTCATCTGCGTGAAGTATGCAACAGGATCATAACCTTGCAGTGTAACGCCGGCCTTGTCAGTATTATTAAGGAACTTTCTTTCTTCCTCGGTGACTATTTGCTTACCGCCGCCACTCGCAACTTTTGGCCAGTATTTGTCAGCCAGTAGCAGGTTGCCCTGAACATCTTTGTTCCACCCGTTTACCGCGCGTTGATTGTGCTGGACCACCAGTCTTCCGTTCACTATTGAAAAAGTATTCACGTCTATCGGCGCTACGCGTCCTAACGACACTGCGTAAGCGCACCAGCCTCCGAACTGTGGCTTATATTTTTCGGGGCTCGCTTTGAATGCATCCAGGTGTGCCTGGGATACAAAATAATAGATCGCCCCATCGTAGGTGAATTGGAATTCCGGATCACCTTTGAGGGGTTTGTTGTCTGTAAAAAATGCAACAGGATCATATCCATCCAGGATTACGCCCTCTGCATTAACATTGTTAAAAATTGACTTGCCATGCAATTGCGCCCTGGCGCTCATCATTGCAAGCAGTAGCATCACGATGGCCATTCCGGCACATACAGCTTTAAAGAGCTTGCGCTCAGTTTTCTTGGATCGATGAAAGTCCATCAGCCGCAGCGCTTTCGTTTGCGTTTCCATTATTTTCCTTTTGAAAGCAAAGAAACTCGCGATACGTGGCAGCGGATGTCAGCTATCTTACAAATGAGCAGCAGTTTGAAGAAATCAGATCGGATTTGTCGGGGAGGTTACAAAAAGGCCTATGGAAGAAGAGGCGTTTACAAAATACTTTTCCTCTGTTCCGTCATAACACGACGGTCGCCGCATTTCATATGCTTATTCTGACTTGCTGCGCTAAGCAAGTTGGCATGAATATTCTCAGTAATAACCTGCAAAATGCTTTTCAGCTCGCTAAATTTGTGTGGTTTAGTAAAAAAGCACATGGCTCCCAAATTCAATGCAATGTCAACCTCTCTTTGGTGCGCTGATGTAGAATACATAAAGACGGGAATGTGTTTATATGCTTCAATTTCCTTTATTGCCTTTAAACATTGCCATCCATTCATGCCGGGCATATTGACGTCTAAAAAAATCAGGTCCGGCTTTTCTTCCCTGGAAAGTATATCCAGTACTTCCAGGCCATTGACTGCACAATAACAAATAACCGAGGGGTCAACACTTTCCAAAGCCTCACAAAACAATTGCATATCATCATTATCGTCGTCCGCCAGCAAAAATATTTTGTTCATAGTCGTCCTTGGTTATTGTTTCACGGGTAAAACTATTTCAAAAACGGACCCTTCGCCAGGCTTACCGGTTGCCGATATTATTCCTCCATACCTTTCGACAATCTTTTTACAAAGGGCGAGTCCAAGACCTGTTCCTTCATATTTATCTTTTGGATTCAAGCGGCTGAAGGTTTTAAAAATTTCTTCTTTCTGAGCGTCATTAAAACCAATCCCATTGTCTTCCACAGTAATCCTTATGTACTCCTTACGACCATTTTCCCTGTTCCATTCCCCGTTAATAGTTTCCTGACTAATCTCAATGACAGGAGGCACATCGGCTTTTGCAAACTTGAGCGAATTGTTGATCAGGTTGTAAAATAACTGGTAGATCAAAATAGATGAGCCTTCAATCGTTGGCAGACGTCCGTGCTTTATCGTTGCGTTTTTTTGGTTGATGATTATCTCCAGGTCAGCTTCGATCTGCCTGATCGTTTCATTAAGGTTAACTTCTTCTATTGGCTGCTGCATTGCAGTAAGCGATGAATAAAGAAGGACACCGTCTATCATCGAATACATTCTTACAGCTGCATTTTCAACCTTTTTTATGTAGCTTTTTGCCTTATCGGGTAAAACATCCGAAAATTCCTCGCTTAAACGACCATTGAAAGTTCTTACTTTCCGTACCGGTTCTTTCAGGTCATGGGAAGCCACATGCGCAAACTGCTGGAGGTCTTCGTTTGACCGCTGTAATTCCATATTCAGGTTTGCAAGCTCCCTGGTTCGTTCAGCAACCAACTTCTCAAGCTTTTCTGAAAAAGTTTTTTGCACATGAATATCTGTCAGTGCGCCAATATATTTAATTACAGTACCCGATGCATCTCTCACCGGTTCTCCAACCGCATAATGCCAGCGGTACTCACCTTCTTTATTCCTTAGCCTGACTTCACAATTAAAGGCATTCCCTTCCTCCATTGATTTTTGCCATAAACTCATAACCGGTTCCCAGTCTTCGGGATGGGTTATTGTCCTCCAGGCCTCCCTGACATCCCTGATACCACAATATTCTTCCCAGCTTTTTGATCCATACTCAATGCTGCCATCCATTGTTCTCACCCATATCATCTGAGGGAGCGTTTCAGCAAGAGTGCGGAAGCGGCTTTCGCTTTCGCGGATGATTTCTTCAGCCTGTTTTTGCGAGGTAATATCGGTTGCCGTACCCAACACCAGCGAAACATTACCATCTTCATCAAGGAGAGGAGACGCCTGCGAAAAGAACCAAATTACTTCTCCCGTTTCCTTGCGGATTACTTTCAGCACCCTGCTGGCGGGTTTTCCGGTCCTTAATACAACTGACGCTGGAGAATCTCTAAATTCCAGCGGCTCACCATTTTCATTGTATCGATCATAGATCTCTTCACCCCGTTTTATTAGAGAAGCCAAATCTTTTTGCTTTAATATCTCCGCGGCCGTGTAGTCGCCAAACAGCCTGGCGCCTCTTTCGTTCAGATAAAGCATTTCACCTTTACTATTCAGCAAGTAAACAGCGGCTGGAATATTCTGAAAAGTAATTTCCAACTGATCTTTTGCAGACTGCAAATTCTTTTCTTTCTCCCTGAGTTTTTCTTCCGCTATTTTCTGATCATGTATATCGGTGTTGGTTCCGATCCAGCGGGTGATATTTCCGTGATCATCTGAAATTGGAACACAGCGGGTAAGGAACCAACGGTATTCACCATATTTGCTTTTTAGCGGAAAGATCATCTCGAAAGGCTCTGGTCTTTTCCAGGCGTCTTTGACATAATTCACTACATAATCAACATGATCGGGGTGATGGACTTTTTGCCAGCCCCAGCCCTGCATTTCTTCAAGCGTTGTGCCGGTGTACTCGTACCACCGCTGATTGTACCAATAAATCCATCCCTCGCCATCTGCGATCCAGGCAAGGTTCTGAATATTGTTACTGAAATTGCGGAATTGCTCCTCGCTTTCTTTCAGGGCCACCTCGGTTTTCTTTGTTTCTGTAATGTCTCTCTGCACACAAACAAACATGGTCTTTCCCTCTGTCACCAAAGATGTAATAAAAGAATGGCTATAAAACTCGGTCCCGTCCTTTTTGCGATTGTGCCATTCACCGCTCCAAAATCCATTTGTTTTTAATTCGAAGATGACGTCAGCAACTATTTTTTCATTTTCCTTAGGTGGATAGGCATTTTGGATCGTTACATGTTGGCCAATTAGTTCGCCCGGCTCGTATCCGAACATTTTGTCCTCGGAGGGATTAGTGAACAGGATAATTCCATTTTCGTCCGATACCGAAACACCTTCATCCATTTTCTCCAAAACCAAAGATTGCAATTGCAGGGAAGCGAAAGTTTCTTCCACTTTCTTGCGGGCAAGAACCTGCTCGGTAATATCGTTGGCCATGATGGTAATGCCCGTAACCTTTTTATGATCATCAAAAATGGGCTGATAAGTGAATACATAATAGGTATCAATGGGCAGGCCGTCTTTCATCAATACAGCTTTTTCTTCACCGCTGTAATAGGGCTTGCCGGTCCTGAAAACATCCTCCAGCAGTTTAGGGAAAGGCTGGTCTTTTATTTCGGGCAAAACTTCCAGCAAAGGCTTGCCAATGATATCAGCTGTCCTTCCCCATGACCTGAACAAGGGTTCGTTTGCAAATTCAATGACCATTTCGGGAAAACCTTTCAGTACTACAAATATGCTCGGCGAATCCAGAAGGATGTTCCTGAATTGTTTCTCACTACTCTCAGTTTTCTTTCTGGCTACCACCTGTTCTGTAACGTCTATGCTGGTCGCAAGCTGCCCCACAACCTGTCCCTGTTCATTGACCATAGGGTCAATGATTATATCGAAATAGCGTAGCTCAGTTTTTCCGTTTGTGGTTAAAGTGATGGGGAGTTCCCTCGCAACAAACCGTTTGCCAGTACGGTACACTTCCTGGTGTACCGGCTCCGCGTCGTCCCGTATGTCCGGCCTTGCTTCAAATAACGGTTTGCCCAACACTTCTTCCCTTGTACGTTGCCAGATGTCCAGGTTATGCTGATTGATATACTCAATAACCAATGCTTCTCCCTTTAGGGCAACTATAGCAAAGGGCACTCCATCAAAAAGCCTGTACATATCTCTCAAAACATTATTCCGCCTTTTGGCAAGATGGATCTGCGAGGCTACTCTTGCAGTTAGCTCCTTTGTAGAAAACGGCTTCACCAGGTAATCGTCGGCACCTATGTCAAACCCCTCAACTCTTGCCTCTTCACCTGCGCGGGCTGAAAGTAAAATAACAGGACACGCTGACGTATTCGGTCTGGCTTTTATTGTTTTTAATAGCTCTATCCCGTCCATAACCGGCATCATAATATCGCTTACTATTAAATCAACAGGATGGTCATTCAATTTATGCAAGGCATCCATTCCGTTGTTCGCTGTAATAACATTATACTGCTCTTGCAGGAAATTTCTGAGATACTGCCGCATGTCGGCGTTATCATCCACTACTAAAATGGTAGGTGCATCCTTAATGGCATTGCCTCTGGCAGTTGCAGGCTTTGTAATCAGTGAGTCTGCTTCTTCAATAAAAGCATCGGAAAGACCGATATTGGAGTCTGTATCTTTTTCCACCACGTTTTCGGCGGGCAGATGATGTTTGCCGGTTGGAATTGCGACTGTGAACTCTGTTCCCTCATGGACCTTGCTCGTAACCGAAATTTCTCCCCCATGAAGCTGCACGAGCTCCTTTACCAGCGACAGCCCAATGCCAGTTCCTTCATAAGTTCTTCCGGTAACATTTTGCACCCGGTGAAAACGCTGGAACATTTTGGGAAGCTCTGTTTCTGGAATTCCAATGCCGGTATCTCTTACTTTCAAAGTGGCCCGACCATTTTCTGAAGTAAGTGAAATGTCAATGCTACCGGTCAAAGTATATTTAAATGCATTGGACAAAAGGTTGAGTACAATTTTTTCCCACATTTCCTTGTCCACGTATACCGGCTGAATGACATGATCGCAGTGAACATGGAACTGCAAACCACCATTTTCGATTACTGAACGAAAGGTAGAGGCAAGTTCGGTGGTATATCTCGATATGTCGGTAAGCTGAAACCTTGCTTTCACTCTTCCCGCCTCAATGCGGCTGAAGTCAAGCAGGTTGTTAACAAGCCTCAGCATTCTCACAGCATTGCGATGAGAAGTTTCTATCGCTTCTTTATTCTCACTTCCGATTTCGTCATTCTTTTTGCTTAGCAGGCCTTCCAGTGATCCAAGCATTAAAGTGAGCGGCGTGCGGAATTCATGCGAGATATTGGTAAAGAAAGCTGTTTTTGCTTTGTCAATTTCTGCCAGTGCTTCGGCACGTTTGCGTTCCTCTTCATAAGCCAATGCATTATTTACTTCAGTGGAAATCTGATCGGCCATCAACTGAACAAACTGTTGATACAATCCATCAAACCGCCTGTACGGGTTTAATGCCGCCGCGAAAATAGCCACGGTAGATTTTCGGTTTTGATTGGCGATGGGCAGATGAATAAAATGTGTGGCTTCTACATCCCACCCGCCCTTCGGCAGGTTCTTTCCTGTGCCCTTGTTTTCTGAAACAACTACTGTATTAGTGGAATAGGCTTTGTAAAAATTTTCTGTATTGTTTGTTGGGTTAGAAAGGTCAATGGAAGACGGGAAGAATTTTTGTTCATCATTTGTTCCCACGTAGGAAATCGGCACCGCTCTATTTTCTTCTTCAACAATTTTATAAATGATGCCGAAAGGAAAGTCCTTGTTATTTTTTTCAAGCACTTTTGCCGCTGCCTCTAAAACGTCGTCTACGGTTTTTGAAGTTCTGTCAAGATTTCCCAATTCATGCAATGTTTGCAATTGCCGCTCGTTCAGAACGGTCTTTGTTGTTTCAATTACCGCATTGAACACACCTTCCACTTTTCCGCCTTCACCATAAATGGGAGTGAATGTAAAATTGAAATAGCATTCTTCTGTATACCCATGACGATGCATAGGAAGCAGGGCGTCTGTTGAGCCTCCGGGTTTACCGTTGAAGGCCTTTTTGAATTGCGGTTCAATGGCTTCCCATATTTCGGGCCACACTTCTTTAGCAGGCCTGCCCAGGGCCCACGGGTGTTTGTCACCGGGTATGGGGCTCCATGCATCGTTGTAAAGCAGGGTTAGATCATTTCCCCAATAGATAGCAATCGGGAAATTCGAATTGAGGCAAATACTAAGGGTGGAACGCAAACTTTGCGGCCAGCCAAACGGATCTCCCAGCGGAGTTTTAGACCAGTCATAGTTACGGATATATTGGCCCATTTCTCCGCCTTCGGATAAAAATTCAGGTATAGGAATTTCAGCTGGCTTCAAAGCTTCATATTGGTTTATAGACGTTTAAAGGTTGGTGAATTTACAAATTTTGGGTAAAAATTGCTGCCCGGCCAACTGGAACGGGGGGAAATACATGGCTGACTTTCCCATTTTGAAACTTCGCATAGTGCCGCATATGGCTGCATCTGCCTGGATCAATAAGCTCTTTTCATTTTTAGTAAGTTTCTTTTGGACAAGGCTATCGGCATACGTACCGTTGAGGGTAAATCTCCAGTCAAAATGGTTGTTTATTGCTTTTATGTAAGCAATACCAAGCCCGCCTTGCATGCTTTTGGGGCTAACAAAGGGTTGGTTGATTTTGCAGTTTAAAAGGGAAAATTGGATTTCGAGAATTGACACGCGGGTGAAATGAGGTTCCTGGGCATTAAGGCCGAATGCACATAATGCGCATGCAAACAATTAAATTCTGGCTTTTGAAATCATTATTAATTTACCCGAATCTAGGTCAAATATAGCCCCAACACCACCTTCTGTGATAATATATACATAGTCGTAGCTATTGACCCTGACTGACAGGGTTATATTAGCATATACCAATATCAGAATAAAATGATGCAACATGGTATTACTGTCAATTGTTTGACAAATTCCAACAGATCAATTTTAATTTCGTATACCGGCCTAATCTGTTCGGTGAAAACAATTGCAACTTCATTGATAATGCCATCGGAATATCCAAATCGTAGTTCCTTGAAATACAAATACCCCTGTATCTCGTCTCCAACTCGTTCAAGGTCGCTTCCAAACTTCTCAAAGACTGCATTAACAGGCATTCCCAAGGATATACCATATAGATTATCGCCGCTTTTAAGAAACTCAATAATATTCATTGCTTTCGTCGTGAAATCGCCTGTAATACTTCCGAAAGCTTTTAGCTTTCCGATTTCTTCCAGTTTAGCTAGCACCCCTCAGCCCTACGCTATTTGTAAAGCTTATAGTGGGTATCCATTCCAGTTGAACCATACTTTTGAAGACATACTTATCTCCATACAGTCTTATAATGAATTACTTTTTCTAGTATAATAGGTAGTTTAATATTACTTACATTATTACTATCAATCCCTACGGCCACAAAAAGCTTTGATTATGTTCATTAATATATTCGTCCGATCTGTAATACTTAAACAAATTTTTTCCGCAATAAGGACAATAAGTTAAAAATCGAGATGGAACATTCCGATCATTCTCATCATATCCAATTGTAAAATAAAACCTATAACGATATTTCGGATCTATCTGTGGCACTTGGTTTATGTCAATTTTCACTACTCTGATATTAGGCCTTGCCCTTCTATCTACTTTACAGTCACATTCGAAATGACGGCAACAGTATTTCATATATTATTGATTTGGTACTGCAATTTTATTTAATGCTTGCCTAAGAATACCACCACTAAACTCGTAAGTTGAATGCCTGATTTCCCGAGTTCCAAGTTTATGAATATCTTCTTTAATTGTAAGCATTCCTCTTTGACGCAAGTTAAATAAAGCTGAGTTTGAATTTCATGTTTCATAACCTGTCCACCATTTTTTACATACGTGGCCGCAACCGTTGCATCATCTGCAATGAAGTCAATAAAAAACTTCATTACATCGGCGGTACTTTTCAGATTATTTTCAGCGGCTATGCGTGAATAATCAATCATGTAAAGGTATGTTTCTTCAAATCTATTTGCTAATTCTAAAAAGCATAGTACGAGGTTAAACGGATTCAGTATTTTAATAATAACGCGGTCAACCAAATGTTCAATAATTCCAGCCTGTAAATTTTTGCGGCCAAGCAGATTCACAGACAGGCTGTTTTTCTCAAAAGGGAGTGATAAAGCATATCAACGCATAATGAAGCAAGCACAAATCCTGGTCTCTGAAAGTACACCGGAACTATGCCTTTTCTTATTTCTACTTGCATAAATAAAAAAATGCAAACCGTTCCACTCGGTTTGCATTCCGTACATGCCTTTGCATGTCCATCTAGCGGTGAGGGAGGGATTCGAACCCTCGATACAGTTTTAACGCCGTATGACGGTTTAGCAAACCGTTGATTTCAGCCACTCATCCACCTCACCGGCTGAATTAACCCGCTACCACGCACCCTGCGAGGAGCTTTTTTAAGGACGGCAAAAATAGCATAAACGGCCCTGAAAATCAAAAAAACTGCAAACGCCTCGGGCAGGTTTAACACAGCTGTACAAAGCCGGCGTTGACTTTGACAATTAACCCGAAAGGCTTGAAGAACGAGCCAGTATCTTGGTAGGACCATAGTAGAACCCAAGCAGGACACGCATTTTGACGGTCATTATCTCCGCACGATCCTGAACCCTTCATATTCTTTCATGGGGGCGTCTTCCAATATTACCTGCTCTACCCTTGCCCGCGGCGGGCCCACGTGGCACCAGCCAGCCAACTGCTGCACCTGCTCTACCGTGCCACAGGCTATCACTTCAACATTGCCATCGGCCAGGTTTCTTACCTCTCCGGTCACTCCTAATTCTTCTGCCTTGTCCTGCGCGCTGGCCCGGAAGTATACTCCCTGCACCCTGCCTTTTATTGTTATCCGTTTGCAAATCATTTTTAAGGTCATTAAGTCATTGGGTCAATCAGTCATTAGCAGTATCGTCTGGTAAATGTTGGTTCATCGACTGACCAGCATCAAGGTAAACATTCAATGTCGTTGGATTGTAGAACATTTAATTATCCGGTTACCTCTAGAGTTTAATTAAGAAACACTGTCACCATACCATCCTGTTTCTATGCAATTATTCATTGATCACCACCCGATAGTCGCGCAATCAGCATCACTTACTCAATAAACCCGCAAATTAATCAAACCCAACGACCGCTACCAATGACTTATTGACCCAATGGCTCAATGACCTAATAACCACTCCCCAAAAGAAAAAGCCCCGCTTTCGCAAGGCCTTTTCATAATATTTTTTTTCAGGGGGAGGTTACATTACATAGCGGCTAACTGCACCTTCTGCTGCAGCTCCATTACATTATCCCGGAACAATCCATCGGTATCCATAAGGTCCTTTACGGTCTGGCAGGAGTGAATGACAGTAGTATGGTCACGGCCTCCGAAATGCTCACCGATGGTTTTTAATGAATTTTTGGTAAATGCCTTGGCAAGGTACATGGTGATCTGCCGGGCCTGCACAATTTCCCGCTTGCGGGTCTTCTGCAACAGCTTGTCATAGGGCACATCAAAGTACTCGCACACCATTTTCTGGATGGTCTCGATGGTTATCTCTTTACTACTGGTCTTCACAAAATTTCGTAGCACTTTTTTTGCGAGGTCTAGGTCAATTTCCCGCTTATTCAGCGAAGATTGTGCCAACAAAGAGATCAAAGCACCCTCCAGCTCCCTTACATTGCTGTTGATATTATAAGCCAGGTACTTAATCACTTCCCTCGGCATTTCCACCCCGTCATTCTTCATCTTCCGCTCCAGGATCTCTATCCGGGTATCGTAGTCCGGTATCGAGAGATCAGCGCTCAGGCCCCAGCGGAACCTGCTTAGCAGGCGCTCCTGTACGCCCTCCAGGTCCTTGGGCGATTTGTCAGACGTAAGCACTAATTGCTTACCGCTCTGGTGCAGGTGATTGAAGATGGCAAAGAAAGCATCCTGCGACTTCTCGGCCCTATTGAAGAACTGCACATCGTCTATAATAAGAATATCCACCAACTGGTAGAAATGAATAAAATCGTTGATCGCATTGTTACGGCTATGGTCCTGGAACTGGTTGATGAACTTTTCAGAGCTCACGTACAGCACCACCTTGCCCGGGAACATGCGCTTGGTCTCGTTGCCGATGGACTGTGCCAGGTGCGTTTTACCCAAACCCACGCCACCATATATCACCAGGGGATTGAAAGAATTGGCCCCCGGCTTCTCAGCAACTGTCCGGCCTGCCCGGCGGGCTACGCGGTTGCAATCGCCTTCAATAAAGGAATCGAAAGTGTAATGAGAGTTCAGTTGCGGGTCGATCTGCATCTTCTTCAACCCCGGTATCACAAAAGGATTCTTGACAGGGTTGTGTATGATGAGCGGAAAATCCATTTCGTTGTTCGAAAAAGATTTGTAGCCATGTGCTGGTACATCCATTGTTAAGGGCTTATTGCTTTGATTGCCGCTGTCCACCATTATCCGGTATTCAAGCCTCGCTTCTTTGCCCAATATTCTCCGCAAAGTCTTTGCCAATAAATTTACATAATGCTCTTCCAGGTATTCGTAAAAAAACTGGCTCGGCACCTGTATCACCAAAACATTCCCTTTTATCTCCACGGGCTTAATGGGCTCGAACCAGGTTTTAAAATGCTGCCACTCTACAATGTCTTTAATTACATCTAAACATTCATTCCAGACCTTATCAAATGTTTTACCCATCAGTTAATAAGCGGTTTAAAAAAATGACTTCCTAGAATAAGTTGTTCTCCGGAAATTTTTTCAGGTAAAAAGCGGCTGAAAAAATTGTGTGGGGGGACGAATATCAAAAGTTTTTTCTTGAAAAAAAAATTTTTATTCCCTTGATTTTTTCCCAATAACGATAGTTCCCGATCCTTGAAATTTTTTTCTGTTTCCTTTCGAAAAATTAAAATCCAGTCTGCCCAATACAAGCCCTGCCCAACCCACTTGATTTACAATTACATCTTCACCAATTTTGTTTTTGAACGCCTCCGGCTTCTCCATGAAAGTATGCGTGTGCCCCCCAATGATCACATCGATATGCTCAGATTCTTTCGCGAGGATTTCGTCACTAACTTTTTTTTCACTATACTTATATCCCAGGTGCGAACAACAAATAACAATGTCGCAACCTTCATTTTTCTTCAGCCTGTACGCCACTTCATTAGCATGCTTCACCGGGTCGAGGTATTTCGTATTACCATATAGTGCATCCGGAACCAGTCCCTTCAATTCAATTCCCACTCCCGTTACACCCACTTTTAATTTTCCTTTCCTGAATACCTTATAGGGTCGATATTTCTGCGCCATAGGTGTATCGGAAAAATCATAATTGCAAATGATTAACGGAAAACTTGCATGCCCCAGCTGCTCAACGAAATTTTCCATACCCGCATCAAAATCATGATTGCCCATCGTACAAGCGTCGTACCCCATGGCGCTCATGGTTTTTATTTCCGGCTCGCCCTTATAAAAATTAAAATAAGGCGTACCCTGGAAAATATCACCCGCGTCCAGCAACAGCACCTGCGGCTCCTCGCTCCTGATTTGCCTGATCAGTTCGGCCCTCGCCACAACACCGCCCATGCCTGCGTTCCTGCTGCCATCCATAGGAAAAGGATCGAGCCTGCTGTGCATATCGTTCGTATGCAGAAGGGTGAGTTTGTATGCCGCTGTTTCGGCAGACAGTTCGCTCATTTCCGCATGCGCTCCTGCCGACAACCCGCCACACAACAATGCCCCCGTTGCCAAACCTGCCTGCTGTAAAAAACCTCTCCTGCTAAGCATATTACCGCTTTCCGTTTTGCGCTGGTCCTGGATTTTAGTTAACTGGTTGTTATACGACCTTCAATAGAGGCGGTTATGCTCTTGCCCTCCTTTTGCAGTTGCATGAAATATTCCTGTAACTGGTCCCTCAATAACCATCCGCCGTTTTGCTGAGGTAAGTTGGTAAGCATAAAACAATCGTCACCGCCATTGGCGGTATAATCTAATACAGCTATAGTATATTGTGCATCGTCGGTCAAAGGCTTGCCGCCAATCATTACGCCCTGCGCTTTTTTACCGGTGATGCTCATGCGCAATCCGGCCACCGGCCATCCTCCTTTCGCAGCAATATGGTCGAGGAACTGCCTCAGCACATCGCCCCTGATATTCAGCAATACAATGAAATTATCGAAGGGCGACAACTCATACAGCTTGCCCACCGTAAGCGGGCCGGGTGGTATTTGATTAAGCCTGATGCCACCATAATTCATGAAAGCGGCGTCAACGGACTTAGCAAATTTTTTCCTGGCCTGCAACAGCATCACATCGGCCATCAGGTTGCCCAATGAGCCTTCGGGCTGGCGCTTTTCAAGGTTAGTGCCTACCTGCGCAATCACCTCGCCCATGCGGGCGTACAACCTGCTGCTGTAAGGCGATAATATGCTAACGATGGAAGAATCGGTAATGCGCCCTTGCTGAATCCTGTAATCGGTATAGTCCACCGACTGCGGAGTATAAGTGGTGCTGCAGGAAAATGCAAGTAGGGAAAGGATCAGTAAAAGAACAGGGGTTTCCTTTTTCATAGCAGCTTAGGCGATTCCTTTGAAGGTACGATTATTTTGATACGGCTTGCAACTGTTTTTCCGAAAAAAATTCTATGCTGTTATCCGATTATTTTGACACCTGGATTCCCGCCTGTACCCTCCACAAATTCTTTAGCAACGCCCCGAAATGCTTTCTCCTTGATTTATAGTGTCAAAATATATTTTGATTTATTAGGGGCAACAAGTTTCTTTGCAAAGTAAACTTTCTGCAATATGAGATATCTAGCCGTTGCTGCGCTTGCAATGCTTTTTGCCAGCACAGCTTCATCCCAGGGCCGCTTTGGCATAAAAGCGGGAATTGTCCTGAACTATATTAATACCAGAGGGTCCGGCGGAGACATTTATTCCGACCTTAGCATAGGCCATACGTTCGGCGCTTCGTACACCATGCCCACCAGCAACAATTTTGCAGTACAACCGGAATTCAATTTCGTCAGCCTTAAATCCGATGAGGCCATCGGCAACTCCACTGCAAAATTCGGCTACGTTCAAATACCGGTGCTGTTGAAAGGCATTACCAATAAGCAAGCATTCAGCGTATACATCGGGCCACAACTGAGCTTTCTTACCGACGCCAGCAGAAAAGCCTCGGGCGGCGCTAAAACAGACATCACCAAGCAAGTAACGGAAACCCTTTTCGACGGAGTGATGGGAATAGAATACATCACGCCGATCAAGATCAGCATCAACGCCAGGTACACGCATAGCTTTTCCAATGTGTTCAAATCGGAATTCGAAGGCTTTAAAAGCCGTCACCAATATGCCACCGTAACACTAGGTTACCAATTTGGGAAAAGAAAACCGGTAGCACCTTAAAACAACCAGTAAAATTTGCAAAAAAGGAGTTCTTAACCGGACTCCTTTTTTAGTCGATGGCCGGCAGGCAGGCCGTTTCCGCCATGCAAAAAACCATCTCCATACAATTGCTTCCATCAGAGGCTGCCAGCGACGATGCCATCAGGGAATACCTGGCCGCAGCTGCCGGTAAAAAAACAAAGGATATTACCGGCTTCCATATCGTTAAGCAATCGATCGATGCACGTGGCAAAACGGCCCGCGTCAACCTCACCTGCAACACCTTTATCAACGAGCCCTTTCAGCAAAGAGAAATTGTCCGGTATCAATTTAAAGATGTTTCCCGCGCGGCTAAAAGCGTCATCATCGTAGGCGCTGGCCCTGCAGGGTTGTTTGCCGCATTGAAACTGCTGCAGCAGGGCATACGTCCCATTATACTAGAGCGGGGCAAGGACGTTCGTGCCCGGCGCCGCGACCTCGCCATGCTCAATAAGGAAGGCTCCATCAATCCCGAAAGCAATTATTGCTTCGGCGAAGGAGGCGCGGGCACTTACAGCGATGGCAAATTGTATACGCGCAGCACCAAACGCGGCGATGTAAACCGGATCCTTAACCTGATGGTACAATTTGGAGCGGCGGAAAACATATTGTACCAATCGCACCCGCACATCGGCACCAATAAACTGCCGCAGATCATCACCGCGATGCGGCACCAGGTAACGCAATCGGGAGGAGAATTTTTGTTCGAAAGAAAAGTTACCCGCCTTCTTATTAAAAACAATATCATCACCGGGGTAACCGTGGCCGATGGCGCGTCCTTTCTTGCCGATGCGGTGATACTGGCCACCGGCCACTCGGCGAGGGATATATTTTTATTGCTCGATCAGCAAAACATAGAAATTGCATTAAAGCCTTTTGCGCTGGGCGTTCGCGTCGAACATCCGCAATCGCTCATCGATTCCATTCAATACCATTCGGCACAACGAGGGCCCTGGCTGCCGCCCGCATCGTACAGCCTGGTGCAGCAAGTACAGGACCATGGCGTCTTTTCTTTTTGCATGTGTCCCGGCGGCATTATTGCGCCCGCGGCCACCGCCCCTGGCGAAATAGTGGTAAATGGCTGGAGCCCCTCCAAACGCAACAACCCGTTTGCCAACAGCGGCATCGTGGTGAACATAGAAGAAAAAGACCTGTCCGCTTTTCGTAGGCACAAGGCCCTGGCCGGTTTGTTTTTTCAGCAAAAAGTAGAACAGGATGCTTATAAGGCAGGCGGAGGAAACTTTGTTGCGCCCGCTCAACGAATGGTGGATTTTGTCGATAAAAAATTGTCTGCTTCGCTGCCGGACTGTTCTTACCTTCCCGGCATTTGCTCAGCCCCTCTGAACCAGGTACTGCCCGGCTTTGTATTCAAAGGATTGCAGCAGGCCTTTGTTGAGTTCGGGAAGAAAAAGAAGGGTTATCTTTCCAATGAAGCGGTAGTGGTGGCAACCGAGTCAAGAACTTCCTCACCCGTGCGCATTCCGCGCCACGCCGACACCCTGCAGCATCCCCAGGTACAGGGATTGTACCCTTGCGGAGAAGGCGCGGGCTATGCAGGCGGCATTGTAAGCGCGGCCATGGATGGAGAACGGGTTGCACAATGTATAATTGATAAATTGCTGTAATAAAAAAACATGCTGCGCGACATACAAACTCTATAATTGAACGCCGATAAAATGGAGGTCATTGGGTCATTAGGTCATTAAGTCAATAGGTAAATACATTTAATCGGACAACGAACTTTTTTCAATGACCCAACGACCTAATGACCCAATGACCCAAATACCAGTAAACTTCGACCACATGAACATATTAGAAGTCAAGAACCTTAAAAAATACTACGCCACGCAAAAAGCGGTGGACGACATAAGCTTCGAACTCAGGGAAGGCAGCATCTTCGGGTTGCTGGGCCCTAACGGAGCGGGTAAAACAACCTTGCTGCGCATGATCACCGGCATTTTTTATCCCGATCACGGCCAGATACTGCTCGAAGGCAAAAAGTTCGACCCCACCAGCGACGTCCAGCGCATTGGCTATATGCCAGAAGAAAGAGGATTGTATAAAAAAATGAAGATCGGCGAGCAGGCCGTGTACCTGGCCCAACTGAAAGGCCTTAGCAAATCGGTAGCCATGGAAAGGGTAAAGGCCTGGTTCGTCCGGTTTGGCATGGAAACCTGGTGGAATAAGAAAGTAGAAGACCTGAGCAAGGGCATGGGACAAAAACTCCAATTTGTAACTACCGTACTGCACGAACCCAGGCTGGTCATACTGGACGAGCCGTTCAGCGGCCTGGACCCCGTAAACACCAATCTTATTAAAGACGAGATATACGAACTTTCACGCAAAGGCTGCAGCATCATCTTCAGCACGCACCGCATGGAGCAGGTAGAAGAAATTTGCGACCACATCATATTGGTGAACAAAGGCAAGAAAATACTGGACGGCGGCGTGGCGCAGGTAAAACAACAATTCAAGGAAAACCTGTTCATGGTCGAGTTCGATGAAATGCCGGTTAACGCCGCCTCGCCTGCCTTTGACATCATCGGTAAAAAAGGCAATGCGCTGGTGGTAAAAATAAACGATGGCAACCGCCCCAACGACGTGCTGCGCCATTACCTGCAGCACGACATAAGCATACGCGGCTTCAATGAAATCCTGCCTTCGCTCAACGATATTTTTATCAAGCTGGTAGAAGGCACTTCCGTCAGCCGCCAGTTTCAATCCGTGAACGCCTAAAACGAATTGTTATGAGCAAAACATTGCTGATCATCCAACGGGAATACTTTACCAGGGTAAGAAAAAAATCTTTCCTGCTCACTACCATACTGGTCCCTATCATCATCATAGGATTTTATGCCGTCATCTTTGCCATCGCGCTGAGCGACAGCGGGGAAGACGAAAGAATTGCCGTGATAGATCATGCAGGGCTTTTTACCGACAGCATCCCGGCTGAAAAGAACGACGATGGCCTGAAGCTGGAACTGGTAAAGAATGAAACCGAAGAATCATTCAAAAATAAATATGCCGACCAGGGTTACGCTGCCTTCGTTTACATTCCCAATTTCGATCTATATAAACCTTCGGGCATCAAGCTCCACAGCAAATCTGCCGTAAGCCTGTCGAGCAAGAACCGCATCGAGCGAAAGATCTCCAAGGCGGTAGAGTATAAAAGACTCGCAAGCGCCAACATCGACCCTGCGAAATATGAATCCATCAAGGCCGACGTATCCGTTGAGAGCACCATCGATTCGGGTGATGGCGAAAAACGGAGCGTGGAAGGCGTAGCCTATGCGGTTGCTTTTGCCGCCGGCATACTCATTTACATGGTGTTGCTGATTTATGGCTCTATGGTAATGCGAGGAGTAATGGAAGAAAAGACCAACCGCATATCGGAGGTAATTGTAAGCTCGGTAAAGCCCTTTCAATTGATGCTGGGCAAGATAATAGGTATCGGCGCAGTAGGCATTACGCAGTTCGTTATATGGATCGTGCTCATAAGCATTTTGCAATTGATTATACCGATCCTGTTTCCAGGGATGGCGGGACAGATGTCTCCGGCCGGCGGTGAAGCAGCCGGGGCAACTAACACTAATATGATGGCCACTATATCAGAAGGCCTAAGCAGTATACCCGTAGGCATATTGTTGTTCAGCTTTATATTTTATTTTGTCGGCGGCTATCTTATGTATGCTGCACTGTTTGCCGCTATCGGCAGCGTAAGTGAAGACCAGCAGGACGCCCAGCAGTTGGTTTTCCCCGTGATGATGCCCCTCATTCTCGGCTTCGTCATTATGACCAAAGCGATACAGGAACCGAATAGCGGCTTAGCGCTCTTTGGGAGCTTATTCCCCCTCACCTCACCCGTTGTTATGATAGGAAGGATACCTTTCGGTGTGCCTGCATGGCAGTTGCTTACTTCCATGGCCCTGCTGGTGCTGTTCTTTATATTCTGCACCTGGCTGGCAGGAAAAATTTACCGCACCGGCATCCTGATGTATGGAAAGAAAGGATCGTGGAAGGAAATGATGCGGTGGGCCTTCAGGAGAAGTTAAGTCATTGGGTCAATAGGTGATTAAGTCATTAAAATAGTTCATATCCGATTTAAATACTGTTAGGTCATTAGATCTGAATGACCTATTGATTTATTGACCTATTGACTTATTGTCCTATTGACCCAATGACTTAATTTCACATGATGAGAAAAATTGTCCTTGCCTGCATCCTGCTGCTTGCCCTTCACCCGGCTGTTCATGCACAAACCATCATTCACAAAGATCCTGTAATCGAAAAGCTCGCGGCCGAAGTAAATGCCGATAGCCTTAGGTCATACATCCTTAAGCTGGTCAGCTTCGGCACGCGAAGCACGCTAAGCAGCACCACGCATCCTACGCGCGGCATAGGTGCATCCCGCGAATGGGTGGTTGCTAAATTCAGGGAATTTGCGGCGCAGAGCAACGGCCGGATGACCGTGCATCTCGACAGGTGGACCCTGCAACCGGACAGGCGCCGGATAGATACGCCCATAGACATGGGTAATCCCATGGCATGGCTCAAAGGCAGCGACCCCAACGACAACCGCATCTTTGTAATCAGCGGCCACCTCGACAGCCGCGCTTCCGACGTCATGAACCGCACCATCGATGCGCCCGGAGCCAACGACGACGGCAGCGGCGTTGCAGCCGTAATGGAATGCGCACGCATCCTCAGCAGGCAATCGTTTCCCGCTACCATTCTTTTTGTGGCGCTCAGCGGCGAAGAACAGGGATTATTTGGAGCCGAGCACCTGGCCGACTCCGCACGCAAAAGCAACTGGAATATAGAAGCCGTGCTGAACAACGACATCATGGGCAGCAACAACAGCAGCGAAACCAATATCATCGATAATACACGTGTAAGAGTGTTCAGCGAAGGGCTTCCATTTTTTGAGCTGGATAAAAAAGCCACCAGCATCCGCAACCTCGGGCAGGAAAACGATGGCAATGCGCGTCAACTGGCCAGGTACGTAAAAGAAATCGGCGAACGCTATGTAGCCCACCTGGAAGTAGTAATGGTGTACCGCAACGACCGCTTCCTGCGTGGTGGCGACCATACGGCCTTTGTACAAAAAGGGTTTACCGCAGTGCGCATTACCGAAATGAATGAACAGTTCGAGCACCAGCACCAGGACGTTCGCAAGGAAAAAGGCATTCAGTACGGCGACCTCCCTGAATTCATGGACTTTGAATACCTGCGCAAGAACACCGCGCTTAACCTGGCCTGCCTCGCAAACCTTGCCAAATCACCGGGCATGCCGCAGGATGTAAAAATAGAAGTGCGCGGGCTTTCTAACAGTACATCACTTAGCTGGAAAGCCCCCGCTGCGGGTAAGCCTCAGGGTTATTATGTATTGGTGCGCGAAACGTATCAACCCTTCTGGCAGAAAAAATTCTTCACCACGCAAACCAGTTTGCGCCTGCCGTACTCAAAAGACCATTACTTTTTTGCTGTTCAGTCCGTAAGCCAGGATGGCAACGAAAGCCTCCCCGTGATACCCACTCCCGGGCGATGATTGAAATATTACAGTTGCTATTATTATCATCTTGCCGTTTAGCATCCACAATCCAACCGCAGAGCCGCCGTATACCCTCTTCTGGGGCACGGTTACGAGGAATGGAAATGAAATAACGGTAAGGGACGAAATAAAGGAAATGACAGTGATGCATGTCATACTGAACAACAATGGACTTCCCGCCACCTCGGACTTCCACAACCGTACGAACAATAGCCAGGGTCATTACAGGAAAGACATCACCCAGTATTATTACACCGGCACACGGCTCGATTCGATCCGGATGCGTTCTGAAATGAACATACATGGCCTTTAATATTTTTCAACCGGGTATTCGTTCACTTATGACGTGCACGGCAACTTGCTGCGCATAGACGGCACCGATGGAAACGTGATCGAAATTTTTTATGATTATTCAAAACCTGTTAATGGTTTACAAAGTAACATGGTGCTTAACAATTCGTTCAAGTTGGTGGAGCACCTCGAGCTTCTTGAGCTTCCCATGCACCACGAGGTAACACGGATAGAATACAACGACAGTCCACGCAACTATACCGATTACGTGGTAGAAGACGGCCTGGTAATATCTTACAAGTGGAATGGCTTTGGTTTCAGCAATCATACCTATTACACCGGTTGGGATTGCGGCGGTTCGCCGGCTACACGCGCCATAGATAAAAAGGGCATCAACAGCCTTGAACAATTCCGGCAGGTTTACCCGCGGCAAAGCGGTAAGTAACGAAACGAAATTAATAGACCACGAAGAGAACGCTGATATGCCGGAACGGTCAGCGTTCTTTTTTGCGGCAGTACCACGAACTTCGCCCCTGTATGGACAAGGCCAAAATGTATTTTCTTGCTATTGTTGCCCCTGCCGACATCAATGACCAGGCGCTGGAATGGAAACATTATATGCGCGACCATTTTGGTTGCACAGTAGCATTGCGGTCTCCGGCGCACATCACGCTCATACCGCCATTCTGGATGAGTGAATCGCTGGAAGATGCATTGAAAGCAGACCTTGCCCCATTTGCGCAACAGCAATCTTCATTTGATATACATCTTAACGGGTTCGATGCATTTAAGCCGAGGGTGATCTTTGTAAACGTTGAAGAGAACGTTCCGCTTGGCCAGTTGAAACAGTCGTTGGAAGATCATGCATTATCGCGCAACCGCTATCCCATTAAAAAAGAAACGAGGCCCTTCCATCCACACCTTACCATCGCCAACCGCGACCTTCGGAAAAAAGATTTTGCGCCCGCATTCGATCATTTTAAGAACATCGCATACTCACGCGCGTTTACGGCGCATGAGCTTGCTTTGCTGAAACACGATGGTACGCAATGGCTTGTTCACTGTAAATGGTTGCTCGATAAGAAAAAGCCCTAATTTTGACTATTATTTCTAACTACCAGTTATTCCCGCAGCTAACCACTTATTAAATCGCGGTTTTACAACCCGCGTTTTTTAATAACTTTAAACACCTCCATTCCTCTCCCCATTGGAAGCTTCGCTTATTTACTAAACCATAAAACGCTTATTCCTTGGCTCGGCTTCTTTTATTTCCTAAATCCATAAACAAAACGGTCAATTATGAAACAAATCAATCACCTCTTACGGGGAGGCTATGTGCTATTTGCCTCCCTCGTGCTGGTTAGTTGTTCCAAACAGCTTACCGAACCGGCAGCTTCAGACAAAGAAGTTGCGGCAGCAGCTCCTACCTTCCACAACAACTCGGGTTGCAAGCCAGTTGTATTCGGCGCGTTTTCACAAACGCCATCCGGAGCCAGCGATTGGAGGACCTTCGCCCAGAAATGGTATTCCGGCGATGACGTCGCATATCTTAAGTTCAGCAGCAATCTTCCGGGCATATTCGCCAACGTTGAACACGACCTCAACATGGACTGGGCAGAAGTAACCTACGAAGGCAACCAGGTACGCCTGAGAGATGTTGTCCAGGACGAACTTATTCTGCGCGTAACACTGGACAACGATGGACGGCCTGTTGCCTCCTATTATGACAATACTTTTTCCAGTATCAACTACGAAAGGGATACAACGTACTTCTATTATACCAACGATCGGTTGGATTCAGCGGTAGTATTGCGCGCGATAGCTATCAACAGCCCTATGGCAGCCCACAGCGCCAAAAAATATATTTTTGAATATGATGCGCACGGCAACATCCGCGAAATAGACATGCCCAGTTCAACCGCGGCAGGTAGTGGGTCCGTGCTAAGCTTTGTTTACAACTACGGCATGCCTGTTACCGGCATTATGGTCAACTACCGCGCCACCATGGCAATGAAATTGTTGGAACACCTGGAACTGCTCAAGCTTCCGATGAACCACGCCGTGTCAAGAATTATTTTCACCGTGCATTCTACAACAGTATTCACCGTGGTGCACGAAGATAATTATGTCAATTATGTGCTGGATAACGGGCGCGTACATTCCTTCCAGCGGCTCGGCTCCGGTGTTAACCATACATACTATAACGGCTGGGAATGCTCAAGCGCACCGACATCACGCAGCGCCATCCAAACTCCAAAACAAAACGGCATCATGAGCCTGGAGGAATTTAACCGGGCTTATCCGAGATAATAACCGGTCACACCGGAAGTACCGTAACAGTTACATACCCTACCGTTCTGAAAAGCAAATAGCCAATTGCCGGTTGCACTGCGGCTGATCAATAGTTATGGCCAGCGGCGATCGACCGGTCGATTGGCTATTTTATTATCCCCAACCCACATTTGTTAAAATTTCAAAAACTTGCAACCCCGTGCAACATTTTACGAAATACCTCGTATTTTTATACGAAGGAAATCGTAATTGTCTTTACCTTTTAAACTTTAACGTATGCGAATAACCTTTAAGCCCGGCTACGCACTTGCGGTAGTAGCGCTGCTTGGCCTTGGCCTCGGCACTATCGCGTGGACAGGAAACGGCGGCCGGCAAATACCCCAGTCAACCACAGATACGGTGCCCGATAAATCCCGCCAGAAATCATCCAGGGAATCAGATAAAAAAGAGCGCAAGGATTTCGACAAGGAGCTGGAACAGCTGGACCGTGCAATGAAAGAGCTCGAGAACATGCCGAAGATAGACTTCGACAAGCTCCAGGAAGAGATCCGCGCTTCGCTGAAGTCCGCCCAGGAAAACATGTCAAAACATCGTATCGAGGTGTTGAAAGCCCAGGAAGAACTGCAAAAAACCCTCCGTGAATTTAACTCCGAAAAAGTGCAGAAAGAACTGCAGGAAGCCCTGCGGGAGTTGGAAAAGATAGACGTAAATAAAATAAAGGCCGATGCTGACCGGGCTTTGAGCGAATTGAAAAACGAAGAGCTGAGAAAAGCTATTGATGCTTCCATCAGCAAGGTGGAGATGGAAAAGATAAAAAGAGAGTTGCAGGAATCGCTGCGCGAGATCAATACAGAAAAGATGCAGCGCGAAATCCGCGAGTCGCTGAAGGAAGTGGAAAAGATAGACATGAAAAAAGTGCAGGAAGAAATCCGGCGGGAAATGGAAAAGGTGCAGCGGGAAATGGAGCGTAACAAAGATAATTTCAAGATAGATATGGAGAAGGCGCGCGAAGAAATGCAGAAAGCAAAGGAAGAGCTGAAGGGTTACAAGCAAATGGTGCAGGAAATGGAGAGCGAAGGGCTGCTGAACACCAACGGTGATTATAAGATCCAATATAAAAATAAAGAGCTGTACATCAATGGTAAAAAACAATCAGAGCGCACCAGTGAAAAGTACAGGAAGTATTTCCGCAATAGTAAAAGTATCACCATCGAGAAAGAAGATGGCGACATGAAGATC
Organism: Chitinophagaceae bacterium; assembly: GCA_035628135.1. Taxonomy (GTDB): domain Bacteria; phylum Bacteroidota; class Bacteroidia; order Chitinophagales; family Chitinophagaceae; genus DASPKM01. The sequence continues at coordinate 168,272 of DASPKM010000011.1, forward strand.
AATCACAATCGCGATAACGACGATGATGACGATGGCGATGATGATGAAGCATAACAAGTACAGCCATGAAAAACACCAACCACCTTACCCTGTAGCCATGACCAAACAAGCGAGATGAACATCGACATACAGTAACAGCCTCTCATGTGCAAAACAAAACGGAACCATTCCTGGTTCCGTTTCTCTTTTATATCAATTTTTTATTTGTTCTTTATTGTCCTGCTCCGCCGTACATCCGCAGTAAGGGATGCGCATAATCTTCGTCGTCTTCCTCATTTGCCGGTATCATATCCAATACCACCTTGTATACCATTCCTTCCTTGGTGTTGATCAATTCCCTTTTATGTACTTTATATCCTTTCTTTTCAAACTGCAACACCAGGTCGGCGGAAGACAGCTTGCTCATTTTGAAATTGCCGTCTGAATCGGTGACCACTTCTCTTTCCTGGTTGGATTTAGCGGCAGTCATGGACACCGTTACACCTGCGATGGGTTTTTTAGTTACCGCATCGGTCACCTGCCCCTGCACCACTCCCTCATTTTTCCCGTTATTGGCTTTCAGAACAAAAGCCACCGGTAGGCAAATCGCCAGCAATAGCAATCGTTTCGGGAGTTTCATAATTGTAGATTTATTGTTTAAGTAAAGGTTGTTTTAGTGCCTCTGAAAATTCCTCCCAAATATTCTTCAATATCTCGGAGGCTGGTAAAATGTCTTTTATCAATGCGCTCACCTGTCCTATTTCCAGCTCGCCTTCGTCAAGGTTTCCTTCGAACATGCCCTTCTTTGCTCTTGCCCGTCCTAATAACGTTCGAAGTTCCTCTAAAGTTGCTCCTTTCCACTCTGCCGCCTGCACTTCCTGGAAAAATTTATTACGGATCATTCTCACCGGGGTCAGTTGTTTCAATGTAAGCGCCGTGTCTCCCTCGTTTGCCGCTATCACTGCTTCCTTGAACTTTGTGTGCGACGATGCTTCTTCACTCGCTACAAACCTGCTGCCCACCTGCACACCTTCCGCTCCCATCACCATCGCTGCCAGCATCTGTCTGCCCGTGGCTATGCCTCCCGCTGAAATTACGGGAATTTTTACTGATGCACAAACCGCTGGCACCAAAATCATAGTGGTCGTTTCTTCCCGGCCGTTATGGCCTCCTGCCTCAAACCCTTCGGCCACCACCGCATCACAACCGGCTTCCTCGGCCTTTAGTGCAAATTTACTGCTACTAACAACATGCACCACCTTGCACCCATGTTCCTTTAAGACGCTCGTCCAGGTTTTAGGGTTACCGGCAGACGTAAAAATAATCGGCACTTTTTCATCGATCACTACCTGGATGTGCTTGTCAATATCCGGGTAAAGCAGCGGGATGTTCACTCCAAAAGGCCTGGACGTGGCAGCTTTACACTTGATAATGTGCTCTCTTAAGACATCGGGGTACATGCTTCCGCTGCCTATCAGTCCTAATCCCCCTGAATTACTCACTGCGCTCGCTAAACGCCATCCGCTGGCCCAGATCATGCCTGCCTGCACAATGGGGTAGTCAATGTTGAACAAACGCGTAACCCGGTTTTGAAACTGCATGTCGGAAAAAAAATATATGACTAAATTAATATGGTTAAACTCTTATCTAAGTGCTATATAACCATATAGCGGGCAGTCATATAACAATTTAGTATTCTGTGTTTGCTTTTATCCTTCTCCTAAATCGATCTCCGTATTGTCCCCGATATTCAGGCTGCGCGTTTCGCCTTTTACCTCTGTATCGCTGCCGATCAGCGACTGTGTCAGCACAATATCGAACAGGTCCGCATAGGAGCCGATGATAGAATCTTTAATGATGGAGCATTTTATGGTGGTGCTCTCCCCGATGGTAACATTGGGGCCGATGATGGAATTGCTGATGGAGCATCCGGCGGCTATGCTAACCGGCGGCACGATGATGGTATTTTCGAAGGTCTGCTCGTCCGATATCTTGCCGCCGAACTTTTTCATGAGTATGGCATTGGAGGCCAGCAGCGTTTCCTTGCGGCCACAATCGAACCAGTTTTGCACCTTGAACGGCTTCATCTTGGCGCCATGCTTTATCATGCACTCAATGGCGTCTGTAAGGTTATACTCGCCGTGGCTGCGCAACTGGTTGCGCATATTGTTTTCCAGGCATTCGAACAGGTAGTTGGTTTCCCTGATGCGGTAAATGCCTACCAGCGCCATATTGCTCTTGGGTATCTGCGGCTTTTCAACCACCCTTTCAATAAAACCTTCTTCATCTATTTCGGCCACGCCAAAATTGCGCGGATCGTCTACGCGTTTCACTGCCAGCGATGAATGCGGCAGTTCTGCCATTTCGCGGACATTGTACTCGCAAATGGTATCGCCCAGCACAATGAAGATCTCATCGTCCTTTACAATTTCCTTTGTAAGTAAAATGGCGTGCCCTATGCCCTGCCGTTCGTTCTGTTGCACAAAATGTGCGGACAGCTCAGGATATTTTTCTTTCACGAAGTCCTGGATCTTGTTGCCCAGATATCCTACGATGAATATGAATTCGTGTATCCCCGCTTCCCTGAGCTGATCTACAATAATGCTCAGGATGCTTTTACCAGCTAAGGGAATAAGAGCTTTGGGTTGCGTATAGGTATGAGGCCGTAGTTTGGTGCCGGCACCTGCTACGGGAATGATTGCTTTCATTGAAAACGATTTGCACTTTTTAACCGATCACATCTGTTTGCCAGTTGCTCTAGTGTGAAAATGACTCAATGGCCCGTTCTTTCAAATCGAAAAAAGGCGTGTGAAAATAGTGAAATTCTTTTTAACGGGCACGCAATCAAAAAGTTTTGTTTCCGCGCCCAGTGTTTACTTTTGCCGGTATATAAGTGTTTCGTATCACCCATTCATCAAGCAACATGCAAAAAGACACCCTGGTTTTCGATCTCATACGCAAGGAGTTGGAACGCCAACGACAAGGAATTGAACTGATAGCCTCAGAAAATTTTACCAGCCTGCAGGTAATGCAAGCCATGGGCAATGTAATGACCAACAAATATGCAGAGGGTTATCCCGGCCGCCGCTATTATGGGGGATGCGAGATCGTTGACCAAACGGAACAACTCGCCATCGACCGCATTAAACAGGTGTTTAATTGCGAGTATGCGAACGTGCAACCACACAGCGGCGCACAAGCCAATGCCGCATTGATGCTGGCGATATTGCAACCCGGCGATGCCATCCTGGGGCTTGACCTGAGCATGGGCGGCCATCTTACGCACGGATCGCCGGTTAACTTCAGCGGCAAATTGTACAAGCCGCATTTCTATGGCGTGGGCCGCGATACAGGGCTGATAGATTACGAGATGTTGGAACAGGAGGCACGGAAAATAAAGCCAAAGCTCATTATCTGCGGCGCATCGGCGTATAGCCGCGACTACGATTACGAACGCATCCGCGCAGTGGCCGATGAAATCGGCGCATTTGTAATGGCCGACATTGCCCATCCTGCGGGATTGATCGCCAAAGGACTGCTGAAAGACCCATTTGAACATTGCCATTTTGTTACTTCTACTACCCACAAAACACTGCGCGGCCCCAGGGGCGGCATCATTCTCATGGGCAAGGATTTTGAAAATCCTTTCGGACTAAAAGACCCGAAAGGCAATATCCGCATGATGAGCAACCTGCTGGACATGGCCGTATTTCCCGGTACCCAGGGCGGCCCGCTGGAACATGTAATAGCGGCAAAGGCCATCGCCTTCGGCGAGCTGCTAACGGATGAATTTACCACCTATGCAAAGCAAATACAGGTAAATGCGCAAGCCATGGCAACCGCATTTACAAGCCGCGGCTATAACATCATCAGTGGCGGCACAGCCAATCACCTGATGCTGATAGACCTGCGGAATAAAAACCTTACGGGTAAAAAAGCGCAGGAAACGCTGGATAAAGCGCACATCACGCTCAATAAAAATGCGGTACCTTTTGATGATAAAAGTCCATTTGTTACATCAGGCATAAGAATTGGAGTTCCTGCCATTACCACCCGCGGCATGAAGGAGCAACATATGGAAACGGTGGTGGACCTGATAGACCAGGTGCTCATGAACATCGACGACCAATCAACCATCGACAACGTGAGCAAGACGGTCAAGAACTTCATGCAGCAATTTCCATTATATCCTGAACTAGGTTAAACAAAACAATATGATCCAACGTATACAATCCATCTGGCTGTTACTGGCGGCGGCCTTCGCATTTCTTACCTATACCATGGTGCTGTACATCGGCACGCTGGCAGATGGCACCAAAAAGACCTTTGCGCTCGGCGACCACTTCCTGCTGGTGGCATGCATTATTGCTTTGGGCGCCCTTTCGCTCATCTGCATTTTTCTTTTTAAGAACCGGAAGGCGCAGTTGCGGTTGACCATACTCACCATGGTGCTTACCATCGGGTATATTTTTCTTCAATACCTTATGATCGAGAGATTTAAAACAGAAAATGCCATTCAATCCGGTTCATACCAGGTTGCGGCATTGTTGCCGGTGGTCATGATCATCCTGCTGATCTTTGCGGCAAGAGGAATACATAAAGATCAAAAGCTCGTAAAAAGTCTTGACAGGCTGAGATAAAAGTCATTAAGTCATTAGGTCAATAAGTCAATAGATGACTGTAAAATAATAGGTCAATCAGGAAATGCTGATTGACCTATTGATTTATTGACCTAATGACCTAATGACCCAGTAATTTACTGCTTCAATACAGTCTGGGTTATCTGCTGATCTTTCGACCTGTAAATGATATGGTATACGCCGCCTTGCAGTCCTGTGAAGTCTATCGGGCTAACCACGGCATTCTCCGGAACATTTACTTTCCTTACCACTACGCCTGATGCGTTGGAGATATGGATGGTAGTGCCGGCGGCAGCCTTCGGATGCTCGACGTTCAGGATGCTGCGTACAGGGTTAGGAGTGGCTTTGATAAAAGTAACTGCCTTGCTCTTCACGCTAACGATATGGCTCATTTTATAATTGCCATCGAAGTCCATGATGCGGAGGCGGTAGAATCCGCTGCCTGCATTGCTGGCATCTACATAAGTATATTTCTTGCTTTGATTGGCGGTAACGGTGCCGATCACACTAAATTGAATGCCGTTGTCGCTGCGCTGGATTTCGTAATTGGCTACGCCCTGCTCGTCGGATGCATCCCAGGTAAGCTTTACACCTGCGCCATCTTTTGCCGCATCGAACTTGTCGATCTTAACAGGCACTGCAGCACCGGTGAATGAGAACAGTATCTGGTCGAACTCTTGTGCTGCCCTGGCGCTCGCGCTGCTGGTATAGGTATTGGTGAAGCCAATGTACCCGTTGTTGAAATAGCTATAGGTATTATCGGTTACGGTGCCCTGTGATACGTTGGCATTGGTAGAGTTAGGGATTTCTGTAGCAATAGCCCCATTTCCACTGGTAGCAGGGAGAGGGGATGTAAATATCTCCCATTCGCCGGCAATACCTCTTGTTACCCGCAACAAGAAGCCGATATCGGTAAGGCCATTGGGTATAGACCCGGAAGAAGTAAGAATGTTCGTAGCCACGCCGTTGTCAACGCGCTGCAAAACCAATTCATCTCCGCCGGTATCATCTCCGATGCGGATCCTGTATCCATCCACAGTAGCACTGGTCAGGTCGGCTTCGCTTGCCCATAACCAGATCAGCGTAAAATTGGGATTGGTGTATGCCTGTCCCCTTCTTCCTACAAAAAAGCCCCAGGTTTGGGCGGTAGCCCAGGTGCCCGGTACCTGCGTAGAAAGGTAAGACGTGCCGCCGCCGTTTACCCCATTAAGTCGCAGGGTGTTGGAGCCGGCAGCTCCGGCAGCCACATCGCTGGCAACTATTTGCCAGTCGGCGGTATTGCCGCCCCAGGCAGGACCGGTAGTAAAGTCGCCATCGTTAAATGATTCATTCACCTGCGCCATGCCCGTTAGTGAAATGCCCAGCAACGCCCAAAAAGTAAAAATCCTTTTCATAATTGAAATGATTAAGTTAGAAAGTTAATAAATGGCTCAGAGGAAGGTTTTCTGGTGGGGTGGCTTTTGGCAGGATAACAGGAAAGGATCGGAAAAGTACGTATTTTCTCATAATAGCAAGCGCTGCGAATAAAAAAATCCAACGGCAGGCCATGTACCGGTACGGGCTGCCCATGGTTTGAGCGGGGTCCGTAGTGGTACACGGCCGTAAACGTTGGTTTTGTAATAGCAGTAAGCATCGCCGATATGCTGAACATACCTGTATTTTAAACAAAATGGATAATTAACCTAACGGTTCAGGAGATGGATAAATGCTGGAGATTCTAAAGGGATATCGGGTACAGATGCGATGATATGGTTTAAACGATATTAACCGGCACGGAAGTAAGCAAAGGGAAAATATCGATTCAAATGTAATGCGCCCTTTTGGCCTTTGCAAGCCCTCCAGGGCCCGTTAACAAAAAAATTGTAATTATTGATCGAAATGAAGTGCGGTTATACTTTCACGGGACTTTTTCAGGTTGTCCGGCGTACCCGCAAACACCAGGCTGCCGCCCTTGTCGCCCGCCTCGGGCCCCAGGTCTATCACCCAATCGGCCGAGCGGATCACATCCATGTTATGTTCTATCACCAATATGGAATGTCCCTGCCCGATGAGCGCATTAAATGAGGCCAGCAGCTTATTGATATCATGAAAATGCAGGCCGGTAGTAGGCTCATCGAAAATGAAAAGGATGTGCCCATGACCTTTGCCCTTGCCGAGGAAGGATGCCAGTTTCACGCGCTGCGCTTCGCCACCGGACAGCGTATCGGACGACTGCCCGAGCTTTACATAGCCCAGCCCTACATCGCCAAGCGGTTTAATGGCGTTGACAAGGGATTTTTCTCCCTTGAAAAATTCAAGGGCGGCATCCACGCTCATTTCCAGTACATCATGTATGCTCTTACCGTTATAGGTTACTTCCAGCACTTCTTCCTTGAACCGCCTGCCACCGCAGACTTCACATACCAGGTGCACATCGGCCAGGAACTGCATTTCCACCACCTGCTCGCCTTCGCCTTTACAGGCGTCGCAACGGCCGCCATCTACGTTGAAAGAAAAATGCTTTGCCTGGAAACCGCGCATCTTAGACAACGGCTGCTTCGAATACAGGTCCCGGATATCATCATATGCTTTTATGTAGGTAACAGGATTGCTGCGCGATGATTTTCCGATGGGGTTTTGGTCAACCATCTCTATTTGCGTGATGTAATCCACATCGCCGCTGATGGTTTTGTGCATGCCAACCTTGTCTACATACTCGCCCTTTATTTTTTTCAATGCGGGATATAATATCTGCCGCACCAGGGTGGTTTTACCGCTGCCGCTTACGCCGCTTACCACGCAAAGCACGTTCAATGGAAATTCAACCGTGATGTTCTGCAGGTTGTGCTGGCGCGCTTCTTCTACTGTTACTGACCGGTTCCACTTGCGTGGTTTATCGGGTGGTTTGATGCTTAGCTCGCCTGAAAGGTATTTTGCGGTAAGGCTTTTTTCGTTGCCGATGATGGCATTGTAATCGCCGGCGGCAATTACTTCGCCGCCGAGGTGCGCGGCCAGTGGCCCCATATCTATGATATGGTCTGCTTCGCGCATCATCATTTCGTCGTGTTCCACCACTACCACCGTATTACCAAGGTCGCGCAGGTTCTTCAATACCTTGATCAGTCTTGCCGTGTCGCGTGAATGCAAGCCGATGGAAGGTTCGTCGAGTATGTATAGTGAATTGGTAAGGTTGCTGCCGAGGGAACGGGTGAGCTGTATGCGCTGGCTCTCGCCCCCGCTCAGGCTATTGGCCAGTCGGTTGAGCGTCAGGTAGCCGAGGCCTACATCGAGCAGCGTGTCCAATCGCTGGTAGATTTCCAGCAAAATGCGTTTGGCCACCTGCTGGTCGTAGGCCGACAATTGCAGTTGGTTGAACCAGGTGCGCAGATCTCTTACCTGCATTTCGCAAAGCTCACCGATGTGCATGCCGCCCACCTTCACATACAAAGCTTCCTTTCTAAGCCGGTAGCCCTGGCATTCGGAGCAGGTGGTGCGGCCGCGGTAGCGGCTAAGCAATACGCGGTATTGCACCTTGTACAGGTTCTGTTCCACCTCTTTGAAAAAATCGTTGATGCCATGGGCATGGTCATTACCCTCCCACAATATGCGGTATTGGTCCTTAGTAAGGTCAATGATGGGTTTGTGAACGGGAAAATCGAATTTGCGGGCCGCCTTGATGAATTGTTCGCGCCACCATCCCAGCTTTTCGCCTTTCCAAGGAGCTATCGCCCCTTCATATACACTCAACCGGCGGTCGGGGATTACCAGGTCTTCATCAATTCCCAATACCTGGCTGAAGCCTTCGCAAACCGGGCAGGCCCCAAAGGGATTGTTGAATGAGAACAGGTTGGGTACCGGCTCTTCGAACTGCATTCCATCCAGCTCGAAGCGGTTATTGAAATGGAGCAGCAGGTTGCCGTTCACTTCAACGTACAGGTCGCCCTCGCCTTCATAAAATGCGGTGCCGATTGAATCGGCGAGGCGGTGCCGGTCGTCATCATCGAATGTTTTTACCACGATGCGGTCTACCAATACATAGGCGGCGCCGGCCGGATATTTCAGTGGGCCTTCCTTAGCAATCTCTTCCTCGATGCGCAGCACCTGGCCATTGACGTACAATCTTGAAAAGCCTTTTTGAGAAAGGATATTCAGCTCTTCGCTGGCCTGGCGGTTGCGGTGCTGGCGGAATGGTATTAATATAAATGCTTTGTCGCCCGTATTCAGTTTGCTGATGGCATCCACCACATCGTTCACGTCATCTTTTTTAACCTCCCGGCCGCTAACGGGTGAAATGGTTTTACCGATGCGTGCATATAATAATCTTAGGTAATCGTATAGCTCGGTCATGCTGCCCACGGTTGACCGCGGCGTGCGGGTAATTACTTTTTGTTCGATGGCTATGGCCGGGCAAAGGCCGCGGATATAGTCCACATCGGGCTTGTTCATGCGCATCAAAAACTGTCGTGCATAAGCGCTTAGGCTTTCAGCATAGCGGCGCTGCCCTTCGGCAAAAAGCGTATCGATGGTAAGAGAAGATTTGCCGGAACCCGAAACGCCGGTTACTACTACCAGTTTGTTGCGGGGTATCTCGACCGTAATATTTTTAAGGTTATGGACCCGTGCTCCCTTAATAATGATGCCGTCTTGCTTTTCCGGCGGCCTGCTCAATGTCTTTTTCGACGCTGTTAGTGAAGTTCCCATAGAAAGACTGCAAAAATACCATATTCCATTTTAAGTACTTTCCCCTAATCGATTCTTATGCAAACGTTAAGGAAAGAAAAAATTTGCATTTCGTGTTGTTATTATCAAAATTTGGCTATCTTTAGAAGGAAATTTGTACCTATTCGAATAAACTAAACACTTCTGCCTATCGACAATCGCTTCTACACACAGAAAAGCCGTTTCTAATTTAAAATCCCATAATAATATCCTATAACCTTCAAAAACCCGTAGAAGTTTATGAAATCGCTACGTTCTATGACGGATCATGAACTGATCCAAGACTTCCAGGAAGGAAATCTCCATGCCCTGGAAACACTCATCCTTCGCCACAAGGATAAGCTGTACACTTCCATTTTGTTCCTTGTAAAAGACAAATACCTTGCCGAAGACATCTTCCAGGATGTTTTGATCAAAGTGATCGATACCATCCGTGGTGGCAGGTATACCGAAGAAGGAAAGTTTTTGCCCTGGGCCATGCGTATTGCGCACAACCTTTGCGTAGACCATTTCCGCAAGGTGAAGCGGACACCCGCTATTAAAACCAGCGACGACCGCGACATTTTCGAAGTGATCAACTTCACAGAGGACGGAGCCGACGTAAAAATGATGAAACGTCAAAGCCACGACCGCGTACGCCAAATGCTCGAACTGCTTCCCGAAGACCAGCGCGAAGTGATCGTACTACGCCACTACGCCGACCTGAGCTTCAAGGAAATCGCATCGCTTACAAATTGCAGCATCAACACAGCCCTGGGAAGAATGCGCTACGGCCTGATAAACCTGCGCAAAATGATGATGCAGAAAAAAATAGCATTATAGAAATCCTTTAATCTCTACGCTAGTACGAAAACGGAACGGAACCAATACTCACAATCAATGAGAATCAGATGAATCAAAGATATTGTCATTCTGGCCCTCTGACCGACTAATAAACCTATTGCTTGCCGTTGGAATGTTGGAACAGAATGACGCCTAATTAAAATCCCCGCAACTGCGGGGATTTTTTATTGAATTATTTTTTTTCGGCAATCGACCGGTAGGCATCTAACCCCGACTGCAGCCAGGCCGCATACTCCTCCGCATCCGGCATATAACCCACGGGAAGGTTCATCAATTTCTCCGAAGGACTAAGAATGACATACAATGGTTGTGATGCATTGCGGAAATTCTCGGTCTGGAAAGTGGCGTATTTGTCGCCGACCGTCCTGATGGTTTTTACCGAACCGTCTGCCGATCTATATTGTTGCTGGTCTTTTGCCGGCAACGTCATGCGATCATCCACGTACAGCGATACCAGGATGAAGTGCTGGTCAATGATCGATTTGACGATTTGTTGCGTCCAGACATTCTCCTCCATTTTACGGCAGTTCACGCAAGCCCAACCGGTAAAGTCGATCAATATCGGCTTGTTGGTCTGTTTGGCCAACTGCAACGCTTTTTCATAATCATTCACTACATCCGGCTCAACACCCTTTTCATTTTCTTCATCGTGCGCATAAATACTGTAAGTAAGCGGCGGCGGCAAGCCACTGATGAGCGGGCGGTTTGCGTATTTGGTATTGGTAAGGCCGGGAACAAGGTATAATGTAAACGCAAGAAATGCCAACCCGGTAAAGATCCTGCCCTTGCTCAATTTTGCGGGCGGTGGGTCGTGCTTAAATTTCAATATGCCAAACAGGTAAAGTACGGTGGCAAGTCCTAATAATATCCATATAGCAAAGAACGTCTCCCGTTTAAGGATACCCCAGTGCATTACAAGGTCGGCATTGGAAAAGAATTTGATCATCAGCGCCAGTTCCACAAAGGCAAATACAATTTTTACCGTGTTCATCCAACTGCCGGAACGCGGTAAAGACGAAAGCCATCTTGGAAACATCGCAAACAAACCAAATGGCAAGCCGAGCGCCAACCCAAAACCGGCCATGGCAACCGTCAATTGTACCGCTCCTCCATCATCGTTCAAAGCGCCAAACAGCAGCGATCCCAATATAGGGCCGGTGCAGGAGAACGATACAATGGCCAGTGTAAGCGCCATGAAAAATATACCACCCAGGCTACCGATCCCCGATTTTGCACCTACTTTGTTGGCCACCGCGCCGGGCAATGCTATTTCGAAAAGGCCAAAAAATGAAAGTGCAAAAACCAGGAAAACTACCGAAAAGAAGATATTGAGCCAGGCATTGGTAGATATATTATTCAGTATCGCTGAATTGCCGGCGTCCAGGAAATAAAACGGAATGCTCAGCAGCACATAGATCAGGAAAATAAAAAAGCCATACATAAAGGCATTGAACACGCCCCGCTTGCTGTTGCCGGATTGTTTGATGAAAAATGAAACCGTAAGCGGTATCATCGGAAAGGTACAAGGCATGATCAACCCCAACAATCCCCCGATGATCCCCAGAATGAATATCCTCCACAAGGTATTGGACCCTTCCACACCGGTGCCGCCTTTAAATACCACAGGGGCTTTAAGGTCGATGGTCGGGATCTTTATCCGCGCTTTGGAAGCCACGCCACCTTCAAGGGCTACGGTGAAAGGAAATGGGTTGAGGGCATAAAACTCTTCTCCCTTGCCATAGGTAAAGTTCATAGTGCCGATAAGCCGTGCCGGCACTGTACCTTTTATGTTGATGGTGAAAACAAAATTGGCTTCGCCTTCATAAACTTTGAAAGCTGCATTGTCGAACAGGGGATTGGTTATGCTGGTGGTAGCGCCGGCTTCGCCGAAAGGTTTTTGCACGGTAATGTTGGAATCGGCAATCACCAACTCGGCGGCAGGCACTTCGCTGATAACTTCATTGGGTGAGTATAATTGCCATCCTTTTACACCAGCGGTGCGGAATGACAATTCATATTTTCCTTCGCCGATCTTCTTACTCGCAATGTCCCATTTGTAAAAGGCGGCATCCTGGGCAAGGCCCGCAAACGAGAGCAAAAAACCAAGCAGGGTAAAAAGTGGTCTCATGAAAGTGAAGTAAAAAGCCAAACGTGAAAAGTCAAAAGTAAGAGATTCGCATTCACGCCCGCTTTTCAGTTTTCACTTTTAACTTTTGACCTCAACGCTAAGCCTGTGATTAACCCCCGATATTTATCTTGAAATCAACAGCCGCGGGTGGAAGGCATCTTGAATCGTTGCAGACCATAAACTCTACTTTTCCGGCCAGGTTGGTCTTTCCCTTTCCTTTTAATTTTACAACCTGGATGAAGCTGACGGTATTTTCATAATACTTCACTTCGGAATCGAAGCTTTTTTCAAATACCTTTTTCAGTTTTCCTGATTCCTTCACCTTGCCTTCCAGGTTGAGCAGCGGATTTTTGGCAAACGTAAAGGCGGTGGCGAATGGTCCGTCGCCCGCATCTTGTGAGTAGATATGCCAGTCGTCGTTTACCCTGGCGGTCATGTGAATTTCATAGGTATTCTCGGAGATCTTTTTCGCTGCAAATGTCCACTGCACCTCTTTATCGGACTGGGCTAATAAACTGCTTGTGATAAAGAGCGCGAAAATTGGTAATAAATACTTCATGCAATTCTGTATTTAGGTATCTGAATCGAAGGCCCAAAATTCGGGGTTAGTATCCTAAAATTTTTCTAAAAAACCGTTCATTGCGTTAAGCAAGCGATAAAACAGGCTTCATCAGGAGTGTTTCCAGGATAATACGCCCGTCCACGTTTCCCAGTGCGGGAGAGCAGGCCCTTTCGGGGTGTGGCATCATCCCGAAAACGTTGCGGTTTTCGTTGGTTATGCCTGCGATGTTGCGGGAAGCGCCGTTCGGGTTGGCCCCGGGTGTGATATTGCCCTGTTCATCGCAATAGCGGTAAATGACCTGTCCATTGGATTCCAAACGGTCGAGCACGCTTTCGTCGGCATAGTAGCGGCCCTCTCCATGGGCAATGGGTATTTTCAGCGGCTTGTCTTCGGAGCCCAGGCCTTTGAGGTAAACATTTTTGCAGATGTATTGCTGGTTGGTATTGCGCATGAGCACACCGGGCAGCAAATGGCTTTCACAAAGAATCTGGAAGCCGTTACAAACCCCGAACACCTTACCGCCTTTTTCCGCGAACTCGATCACGCTTTGCATCATGGGGCTGAACCGTGCGATGGCGCCGCAACGCATGTAATCGCCATAAGAAAAACCGCCGGGAAGTATGATGCAGTCCGAAGTGTTGAATGCGCTAAGGTCTTTGTCCTTATGCCATAGCATGATCACTTCCTTGTTCAGGTCGTTCTGCAATGCATCCTGCATATCTCTGTCGCAATTAGAGCCTGGAAAAACAACAATACCGAATTTCATGCCGCAAAGATAAATTTTATTGGCCGATTAGGCGGGCGCTATGACCCTGTACATTAATATTATAACATATCCGAACGTAATCCAATGGAGGACGGCCGCGAATATACGTTGCGATGGAAAATAATAAGCCGAAGCATGAAATGCCGCAAACGGAAGGGCCGTGAGCATCCAGTTGGAATATTCGCTGTCATCGTTCATAAAAATTACCGAGGCCGCTAACATTAAAAACAATAGCAACAAACTCCAGCCCTTGCGCACCTGTATGAGCATTTTGTTCAAGTTATTCTGCACGAAGAACCCGCCCAGTATAAAGGGCAGCACCAGCAATGCGATGCTGATGGTGGTCCATACCGAAGTGGGCAGGGCCGGCAGGCGCAATCGAACGGAAGGGGTAATAATGTTCCAGTTCCAGGTGCCGGCGAGGTATAGGAATATAAAAAGAAAATAATAGGGCGTGGTAACGCCCAGCAACCCGATGATCCATTCGCGGATGCGAAAAGGCCGCATGATGATGAGCGCAAACAATACCAGCAATGTAAATACGATCGAGGGAAAGTACAGCATAGAGCACACGCCTATCAATATGCCGATGTTGAAAATGGCGGCGCCCGGCTGCTGCGTATTGTACAGGTTCAGCATCCTGTACAATGCCCAAACCATCAGCAGGTTTACCAGCAACGGCGCTGAAAAATAGCTCCAGGATGGTATGAGCGAAGTAACAAGCATAAGGGCCATGCCCGCCAGGAAATTGGGCTTGGGAAAAAACTTATGATGGTTGACGATCCTGTTGAACAAAGAAGCCTGCAGAAATAAGACAATGAACGAGATAAAAGAAAATATCAAACCGGAGCTGCCTGCAAACGGCAGCAGGAAGCTAAGCACTTTTGAGTATAGATAGCTGTCTGTTGGGGACGCCACCGGAAGCCTGGGATACAGGAAAATTGGAAACTTCAGGATCAACGCATATATCAGGAGCAAAAAAGCATTTCCCGGATTTTTGCGCTTGAATAGTCCTACCAATGGCGCTAGATTTTCCGCTAAATTAGAACTCCACTTTTGCGAAACAAAGATAATTTCTGTACGTACAAGGAACGATCATCTCCCAGGCGCTCACCTGCTTGCCATGCCGCGGCATGAATTCATATCCTTTATCAAGGTTTTTGAGCGTGGGATAACGCGTAATTTTTCCATCGGGACCGATGCTCTGGTCGCTTAGCATAAGATTTTTCCGCTCGTATTGATTGAACAGGAAGTGCAGTTCGCCGCCAGTATTCATGATCTGGTGCGAGATGAGGTTATCGGTCTCATCATCGTACTGGCTTTTGGGAATTACATTGCTCCACGCCACCTTGCCGTCTTTATCGAACGAAAGGATCATGATGTTTTCCGCGTGGTAGCGTGTTGCCTGGTTAGTGTTCCAGCGGTTCCAGGGCGAATACCAGGGACTGTATAACGGTGAATAATAATAGTAATCCACGGGCGAAAGCCAGGGATTGTTCCAGCGCATATAATCCCAGCGGTTGAATGCGCCGCCGCGGCTGGTGGTGTACTGCGATTCGCTGATGAGCAGGAACCCGCCGTCTTTCTTGGTTATGATGTTGTTGATGAAATAATCGTTGAAGGCCATGCGCTGGTTCGCATCGGAGCTCTTGGCCAATGACCTAAGTTCATCGTTGAATACGATGAATGATTCTTTGTGCAATGCGCGGCTTCCTTTGTCCCAGGTGGCCGCGTACAGTCCTTCTATGTTACCCCTGCGCTGTTTGTAATAGAATGCAGTGAACAAATAGCGGCGGTTGGTATTGTCTACCTTGATCTTTACCTCGTCGAGCATTTTATCGCCTGTGCTCAGCTCGCGCACTAAAAAGCTATCGGATCCTGACGGCTTCGATACCAGTGAGACTTTTGAAATATAGTTGTTGGAATTGGTGCGTTCGAGCTTGCCGAATACAAGGTCGCCTTCGTTATCGAGCAGGAAATCGGTGAAGTAGTCGTTCCTTTCTTCCATCGGAAGCCAAAGGCGCTGCTTATCCACGATCAGCTTCATGTTGTTATCGAACAGCAGGGTGGTGAACAAAAAGTTCTTCTGGTTCTTGCTGTTGATCTTGAACACCATGATCTTTTGCTTATCGTCGCTGACCAGGGTGGTATATATTTTATTATTGGCGGCCCATCCTATCTGGGTGGTGTCCAGGTCAACCGGCTCGCCTATAGGTTTGCCTTTACTGTCTATTCTTACCATGCTGCAATGCACTACGTTCTTGCGCTGGTATTGGTAGATCATGTAAGCCACCTCGGGATAGGCGATAAAGTCGATGTTGATCCAGCGGTCGGGCAGGAACTCCAGCGGCACCCGGTTGATCATCTTCATATCATTGTCGTAGATGCTGATGGAGTTATCGGTACGGTTTCCCTTGAAGATCAGGTAATTGCCATCCATTTTGCCAATGATCTCGAAATTGGTGCGGCGGCTGTCTTCCCGTTCCGGTTCGGAATAGCTGATCCTTTGGGCGGAAAGGCTGATGGGCAGCAACCCCAACAGCAAGCAGGAAATGACAAGGCAAACTAATCGCATAACATCTCTTTTTTCAACTAGTAATAAATTAGCCGAAACTGGCCGAAAGTTAGGTAAAACTTGCTTCAAATAAATTGACAGAATGGGTGAATGGTTAACGCAAAATTACGCTTCAAAGACGGTACGGGTTGTGGCAAAGTTGTATATAAATGGCGCGGGCGCTGAATTAACAATTATTTGTTTTGTTGTTTTTACGGCTACCTTTGTTCCGGCGTCGGTAAGTAAACCGATGCCTTATTTGTTATCAACCCTCTGATAAACAGCTCAAGCTTTAAACGTGGGTAAACAGACTAACAGCGTTACAACGGCAGGACTTTTAGTTGCGTTGGGCATAATTTACGGAGATATAGGAACCTCACCCCTTTACGTATTCAATGCCATTGTAAAAGACAGGGTGATAGACGATGTCCTGATCATCGGCAGCCTTTCGTGTATCATTTGGACACTCACGCTTCAAACCACTTTAAAATATGTATGGCTGGTGTTGCGGGCCGATAACCGCGGCGAGGGCGGCACTTTTGCGCTCTATGCCCTGGTGCGCAGGCAGCGGCGCTGGCTTATTATCCCGGCCATTATCGGCGGCGCCTCGCTGCTGGCGGATGGCATTATTACACCACCCATCTCCATTACTTCCGCGATAGAAGGTTTGCGGGAACTGAAGGAACTGCACGAGATGCAGCAAAGCACCATTGTGTACATAGTGCTGGGCATTATTGCCGCTTTCTTTTTCCTGCAACAGTTTGGAACGGCGTCCATCGGCCGCATGTTCGGTCCTATTATGATGGTGTGGTTCACCATGCTGGCGGTACTGGGCATCTGGCATGTGTTCGATGACCTGAGCATATTCAAGGCGCTTAATCCTTATTATGCCATACAGTTCCTGGTAAAATACCCCGGCGGTTTCTGGTTGCTGGGCGCGGTATTCCTTTGTACCACGGGGGCGGAGGCATTGTATTCCGACCTGGGGCATTGTGGGCGGAATAACATCCGTACGTCGTGGATATATGTAAAGACCTGCCTGCTACTTAACTATTTCGGCCAGGGGGCTTATATGCTGTCGCAATTGTATGGCAAGCGCATTGCTGAAGATTTTAAAGAGGCTAACGGCATCAATGCGTTTTACGACCTTATGCCGCAATGGTTTGTGATACCGGGCGTTGTGATTGCCACGGCCGCGGCCATCATTGCGAGCCAGGCCATGATATCGGGTTCTTTTACGCTTATCAGCGAGGCCATGCGGTTGAACCTCTGGCCAAAGGTGCGCATCAATTATCCTTCGGAAGAGAGAGGGCAATTGTTCATATCCGCTATCAATATTATGATGTTCCTTGGGTGTTCGGGCGTGGTATTGTTCTTCAAGGAATCGTCGAACATGGAAGCGGCTTATGGACTGGCTATTATCATCACGATGCTGATGACCACCATTTTGTTTGCAAACTTCATGGTGTCGCGGCGGATACGGTCGATATGGATCTACCTGTTTTTGGCAGTGTACCTGACGGTAGAGATTGCATTCCTTGTGGCCAATGCCGAAAAATTCCCGCATGGCGGTTATGCTACGTTTATCGTGGGCGGTATGATGTTTTTGGTGATGTACGTGTGGTTCCGTGCGCGCAAGATCAAGAACCGTTACGTGGAATTTGTGCGGCTGGAGCATTATATTCCGCAGATACAGGAGCTTAGCAATGATAGAACAGTGCCCAAGTATGCCACGCACCTGGTATATATGAGCAGCGCCAACAATCCCAAGGAAATCGAGCACAAGATCATTTACTCCATACTGAATAAGAAACCGAAGCGCGCCGATATCTACTGGTTCGTACACGTGGATACGGTAGACGATCCGTACACCTGCGAATACACGGTGGACCATATCATTCCCAACGATATCATTCGCGTGGAGTTCCGGCTTGGGTTCCGCATAGAGCCGCGCATCAACCTTATGTTCCGGAAGGTGGTGGAAGACCTGGTGAAGAATAAGGAGGTGAACATTACGAGCCGTTATGAAAGCCTGGAGCGCAACAATGTGGTGGGTGATTTCCAGTTTATCGTGATGGAAAAATACCTGAGCCAGGACAATGAGTTGCCGTTCTTCGAAAAAGTGATCATGAAGCTGCATTTCTGGTTGAAGGAATGGAGTTTGTCGGAAGAAAGGGGCTTTGGGCTTGACCCTGCGAGTGTGACCATCGAGAAATTCCCGCTGATAGTAGCGCCGGTGGCGGATATACGGTTGAAGCGGGTATTTGAGAATGAGTGAGGTTGCATGATCCTTCCTGTTTAAATCCTTGAATATTGTACCTTAATCGGAGGTTGTCCGGATGTTCCGGGTATACCTGTATGTTTGGATGTAGTCGCATGTACTCGGATGTAGTTGGACATATTGAACGTACTCTGATTTAATCGGACATAGTCGGATGGATTCGGATGTACTCGGACATAGTCGGGCGTTGCCGGATGTAGCGAAGTATCCAGACGCAGTCGGACATAGTCGGCTGCACCCGGCTATATTCAGATAACAAGACAATTGATCCTCGTGTGATTGGTTAATCGATTAATTGGGTAATCGGATGCCTGCCGTCCTCATTTATATAGTCGGTGGTTACCTGTTGTTGATGCTGGTGGTTTATCTCATCCAGGAGAAATTTATTTTCAAACCCGAAAAGCTCAAGCCAGGCTTCGAATACAAATACGATGTCCCTTTCCGTGAATTGTTCTTCGATGTAGAGCCCGGCGTACAAATCAACGGGCTGCATTTTCACCGCCCTTCGCCGTCGGGCCTGATCCTGTATTTCCACGGCAATACCCGCAGCATTAAAGGATGGGCAAAATATGCAAAGGACTTTTACCGGTACAATTATGACGTGGTGCTGGTAGACTACCGCGGTTTTGGCAAAAGCACCGGCAAGCGCAGCGAGCAGGCCATGCTTAACGACATGCAATTTGTGTACGACGAACTGAAGCGCCAATATCCCGAAGACCATTTGATCCTGTACGGGCGCAGCATGGGCAGCGGCTTCGCTACCAAGCTGGCTGCGGATAACCATCCCCGTTACCTGATACTCGACGCGCCTTACTACAGCTTTTCAAAAGTGGTGGAGCGCTTTTTACCCATATTACCGGTGCGGCTGGTGCTGCGCTACCATCTGCGCACTGATAAATGGATCAGGCGGGTGAGTTGCCCGGTGTACATCTTGCATGGCACACGGGATTGGCTGATACCCATCCGCCACAGCATGAACCTGCAAAAAGCCAACCCCAAAAAAATCACCCTGATAAGAATATACAACGGTGGCCATAACAACCTGCCGGATTTTGACGAGTACCACAATTTTGTGAGGGATATATTAAAATACTAAGGGTTTATCTCCGTTTCCCTCCTAGCTTTGCGCCGTGAAAAGAAAAATCTTCCGTTGGATAAAAGTATTGCTGCTGATCTATTGCCTGATAGGCATCGGCATATATTCATTCCAGGACCAACTGATATTCCGTGGCGAAGCGGTGCCCAAGGACCAGCCTTATAATTTTACCCAGCCGCATAAGGAAGTGAACATTGCTTACACCGCGGGCTCCAATATCAATATCGTTCAGTTCCTAACGGCAAGGGATAGTGCAAAAGGAGTGGTATTGTATTTTCATGGCAACCGAAAGAACATATCCTGGTATGCGAAGTACGCCAATATTTTTACCAGCAAGGGATACGAGGTATGGATGATAGATTATCCCGGCTATGGCAAAAGCACTGGCGAACGCACCGAAGCGATATTGTACGATTGGGCCCTGACCCTCTACAAGCTAAGCCGGGTAAGGTTTTCGCCAGACAGGATCATCATTTATGGAAAATCGCTGGGAACGGGTATTGCCTCACAACTCGCATCCGTAAGGGATTGCAGGCGCCTGGTACTGGAAACACCTTATTATAATTGTGCTTCCGCAATCGGCCAATATTTGCCTGTCTATCCATTAGAAAGAATGCTTCGTTACAAATTCCCTAATTACCTGCACCTGCAAAAAGTAACAGCTCCTGTAACCATCTTCCAGGGTACCAACGATTGGGTGATCACCCATCGCAATGCCAGCAGGCTGAAGCCTTTCTTAAAAGATGGGGATGAATTTGTGTCCATCGAAAAAGGAAGCCATAACGGCCTTGCAGATTTCACGATCTATCAAAATAAAATGGATTCTATTCTCGCCCGTTAACCGGCCGCCCGCGTTGCGCATATTACGCTAGCAGTGCCCTGTAACGGTCTAACCGCGACGCAGGAATAAAATAATGGTTATGCGAAATGGCACGCAGGTCGGAATGCGCATCTATGCGGTACAACTTTTCCTTTTTAAGGATGTAAATGCTATAATCAAAAGGACTTAGCATATCGTTCATTTTAATGCGCTCGTTCTTATCGGCCAGCTCGCACAATATAACAGGCCGGTGTTGTTGCAGCACGCTTAGCATCGATGAAAAAACGGGCACCTCGGCGCCTTCCACGTCGCATTTGATAAAGTCCAGGCGCGACAGGTTGGCCAATAACTTGTCCCCGCTGGTGTTGGGCACCTTTTCGGACTCAACGTACTCGAGCCAATCACTCAGTTCGCGGATGCGCGCATGCCCGAATTTTTTTTGATTGTTTATTTTAGGAATGCCTATCTCCACGAACTCCCCGCTGCCACCTAAGGCTACTTTATGCAATTCGATATTGGCCCATCGATTGCGTGCTATTTGTTTCTGCAATACGGAATGGAATTTTCCCACTGGTTCAATTGCAATCACTTTGCCCGTGCCGCCGGCCAGCCTGCTCAATTGAAAAGTATAATAACCCAGGTGCGCGCCAATATCAACACATACATCGCCAGGCATAATCATGTTCTTTAAAAAATAAACGTCCTGGTACTCATCGCCCAACCTACCGGTCTTGAATAAGCGCTGAAACCCGGAGCTCAGCAAGCCCAGGTATTGTTCTTCGCTCAATATTTTCTGAAGGAGCTTTCTTATCAACTTCATCATATTAAAAATAAGCTAACCATTTTACCCATCAAGTTCCTTTAGCGTAACCCCTTCCCCGCTGATGATAAGCCTGTGCTTCACCCCGGTCTTTAGCGCATAATTTTCGGGCGCATGGCTCACAGGAAAGCCAAAGCATACCGGGTAGTCGTAGTCCTTTACTATTTCGTGAATGATATCGTGCACTTCTTTTCCATACGGCCTGGCGGTGTCCTGCATTTCGGTGAATCCGCCGATGATGAGGCCTTCCAGTTTGTCGAGCTTGCCATTGCGCTTAAGATGCCAGAACATGCGGTCGATATTGTACAGGTACTCTGTCACATCTTCAAGGAAAAGGATCCTGCCTTTTGTTTTGATGTCGGAGGAAGTGCCCGTGAGGTGCGCCACTAATGAAAGATTGCCCCCTACCAGCACGCCCTCAGCCTTTCCTTTTTTGTTATAGGCATGCGGAGGGCAGGTATAATTGGCCTTTCCACCGGACAGCAGGTTTTTTAAAGACAACACATATTCTGAGGTGGCGCCGCCATCGTTAAAGGCCGAAACCATGGGCGCATGCATGCCGGCCACCTGGTAATTGGTATAAATATGCGCCAGCAGTATGGTAATATCACTGTAACCGATGATCCACTTGGGATGCTTGCTGAATTTCTTAAAATCCACCAGCTCGATAATGCGGCCGGTGCCGTAACCGCCCCTGCCGCACATTACAGCCTGTACCATATCATCGTCCAGCATCTGCTGCAGGTCGTACAACCGCTCTTCGTCGGTGCCGGAAAAATAGTTTTCTGAATTGCCGCCAACGGTAAATCCGATCTTTACATTATAACCCCATTCCTGCAGGGTGTTGATGCAGGTTTGCGCTTTTTCTTCGGGCATGTAGCCGGCAGGGCACACAATGCCAATGGTATCGCCAGGCTGCAGGTAAGGAGGGATGATGGTCATATCCGGCAAAAGTAAGTATTCAAAATTTTCCAATTTGCCAACCTTCCAATGGTTATTTTTGCAGTCATTTTCAAATGAAGTATGACTGATTTTAAACGATATCTCATTACAGCGGCGCTACCCTATGCCAACGGCCCGGTGCACATTGGCCACCTGGCGGGATGTTACCTGCCAGCGGATATATATGCCCGTTACCTGCGCGCACAAAAACGCGACGTAAAACTGGTGGGCGGCAGCGACGAACACGGCGTTCCCATTACCATCCGCGCGCTCAAGGAAGGCGTGAGCCCGCAGCAAATAGTAGATAAGTACCATGCGATCATCAAGGAAAGCTTCGAAGAAATGGGCATTTCCTTCGATATATATTCACGCACCACCAACAAGGTGCACCACGAAACCTCGGCAGGCTTCTTTAAAAAACTCTACGACGATGGCCTGTTCGAAGAAAAAACAACCGAGCAATATTTCGACGAAAAGGCCAACACCTTCCTGGCCGACCGCTATATTACCGGAGCCTGCCCTATTTGCGGCAATCCCGGCGCGTACGGCGATCAGTGCGAAAAATGCGGTTCATCACTTAGCCCCGAGCAACTCATCAATCCGCGGTCTACCTTAAGTGATGCGGTGCCTGTAAAAAAACAGACAAAGCACTGGTATTTTCCCTTGCAGGATTATGAAGCCTGGCTTAAAAAATGGGTGCTGGAAGAACATACCGAATGGAAAAATAACGTGTACGGCCAGTGCAAAAGCTGGCTGGATAACGGTTTGCAATCCCGCGCCATGACGCGCGACAGCAACTGGGGCGTGAAGGTGCCGCTGCCAGATACAGAAGGCAAGGTATTGTACGTATGGTTCGATGCGCCCATCGGTTACATCAGCGCCACCAAAGAGCTTACGGACAAATGGGTTGACTATTGGTGCAGGCCCGATACCAAGCTGGTGCATTTTATCGGCAAGGATAATATCGTATTCCACTGCCTGATTTTCCCCGCGATGCTGAAGGCGCATGGAAATTTCGTATTGCCCGATAATGTGCCCGCCAATGAATTCTTAAATATCGAAGGTGAAAAGGTTTCAACCAGCCGCAACTGGGCGGTATGGGTGCACGACTATGTAAAGGATTTCCCGGGCATGCAGGATTCGCTGCGCTATGTATTGTGCGCAAATGCGCCGGAAACCAAGGACAATGATTTTACCTGGAAAGAATTCCAGGAGCGCAACAACAGCGAGCTGGTGGCCATCTTCGGCAATTTCGTGAACCGCACGTTCGTGTTAATGCATAAGCTGTGCAATGGAAAAGTGCCGACCCTGCACGCCGATGTAATGGACGGGGTTGATAAAAACCTGATATTGGAGTTTGAAGAAACGCGCAAGAACGTGGAAGAAAACCTGGAAAACTTCCGCTTTCGCGATGCATTGTTCAATGTAATGGACCTGGCGCGCAAGGGCAATAAGTACATGCAGGACAAGGAGCCCTGGATCATAGCTAAGAGCCTGCAGCAAAATCCCGAGTATCAAAAGCTCATCGATAACTGTTTGCATTTGTGCCTGCAGCTTACGGCGAACCTGGCCATTTTCATCAATCCTTTTTTGCCTTTTACCGCACAAAAAATGTTGCACATGATGAAGGTGGTGGATAAAATGCTCGATTGGGAAAATGCCGGCAAGCTGAAATTGCTGAGCGTGGGATATTCCCTGCGTGCCCCTGAACTCTTGTTCAGGAAAATCGACGATACAGAGGTGACCGCGCAGGTAGACAAGCTGAGAGGCAATAAAGTTCAATCACCCGAAGAAAAAAATACCACAGTGGAACAACCGGCAGAAAGCAAACCAACGATTAAGCCTACGATTCAATACGATGATTTCGCAAAGCTCGACCTGCGCGTGGGGACGATTACCTCGGCTGAGAAAGTGGAAAAGGCCGACAAGCTGTTGAAGCTGCAGGTGAATCTAGGTTTTGAAGAAAGAACCATCGTTTCTGGCATTGCCGTGCATTTTAAGCCAGAGGATATTGTGGGCAGGCAGGTGGTGGTGGTGGCCAACCTGGCCCCGCGTAAGATGAGAGGAATAGAGAGCAACGGTATGATATTGATGGCGGAGGATGCGGAAGGCAAGCTGAAGTTTGTGAACCCGGATGAGGCCACTAATAATGGGGCTGGCGTGAGTTAAACACTAGCCCTCGCTAATATTGCCATTTGAATCACAGGTATATTTCCTGGTAACGTTGGCGGGCAGCTTTACCTTTTTTATGCATTTTTCTTCATTGTCTTTTTTCCATATCAGAGTATGCTCGCGATTGGGCTCAACTCCTTTCTTTTTTTTGGTTGAGCCAATGGAATTGCCATTAATGTATACATCCAGCGTTCCGGTAGAAGATTCAAATACTATCACAGGCCATTGCTCAAAGCCCGCGACCCCGTTCCTGGAAAGCGTGATTACTGCGTTACCAGACCCGTTGAAGTCGAAGCTGTTTTGCCAAACTATTGGCGCATGCCCAATAGCGGAAAGGCTTACATAAATCGGCTCATTTTTCTCCAGCAAAGGAACTTCCAGCCGTACTTCTCCGCGGGAGTCCGCGGCACGAAATATCTCCTTACCGGCAACCATAATTCTGGCGGTGCTCGCGACAGCCCCGTCTACATTTAATTTAATGACGAGGGTTGTTGTCTGGCAAAGTCCTGCATAGCTAAAAAAAATGAGCAGACAGAATAAAACGGTTCGCTTCATATTATGATTGTTTTGGAGTGGAGCGATCAAGTACTTCCAACGAAAAAAAGCCCATCATGATAACCGCGAATATCATACAACCATAAGTGAGCCACCTGCCTAGCGTTAGTGCAGGTACACTTAGGTCTACTGCATTCCGTGTTACCATCAGTAACAGGAACTCGCGGCTGAACAAACAAAAGATGATGGCACCAATCAACAGGATGATGGCCGCGCATAATAATCCCCATGCTCTTGGCGACACCGTAACATTCATTTTTTGCTGGAAAGCGATGAGAAAAGTAACCAGTCCAAAAGATGAAATTACCAGCGTTACCAGGTAGTCGTAGTTGTCCATTATCAGTGTAATGTCTGCTCGTAAATCGGCCACATTATCGCCCCGTATCGGATCGCCAAAATCTATGTCGGAATAACTAAACAGCGCAACTATGGCCAGCAGAACAATGCCACTGCTAATGAGCGTCCACCGAAGGATCGAATTCAGTTGCATAACGATACCGTTAAGTTAATAAAATCGACTTCATTTAATTCCCGTATAAACACGGTATATGGGTCGGGGAAAGTCCCGTTGGTTGAAATAGCAAAAAGTATTTGTGTGCCGGTATTAAATAAACCAGGATTTGAAATTCTCGGATTCTCTGCCTAATTTCACACCCAATAGTTGTTTAACTAACTAATTTATGGCTAAGCGAATTATAAAAAGAGTGGCGGTGTTAGGCAGCGGGGTTATGGGCTCCAGGATAGCCTGCCATTTTGCGGGCATTGGCGTGCAGGTAGTGTTGTTAGACATGGTTCCTAAGGAGGCCGAAGGCAACAATAATAAAGCAGCCCGCAACAAACTGGTGAACGATGCATTGCAGGCGGCCATCAAAAGCAATCCCTCCCCCATCTATCATAAAGACGTAGCAAAAAAAATCACCACCGGCAACTTTGAAGATGACATGAAGGAAATAGCCAACTGCGATTGGGTGATTGAAGTGGTAGTGGAGCGGCTGGACATCAAACAAAAAATATTTACACAGGTAGAACAGTACCGCAAGCCCGGAACGCTGATCACCTCCAATACATCGGGCATTCCCATTCATTTAATGGCTGAAGGGCGCAGCGAAGATTTCAACAAACATTTTTGCGGAACGCATTTTTTCAATCCCCCGCGCTATTTGCGTTTGCTGGAGATAATACCGGGGCCCGCTACCGATCCGGCAGTCATCGATTTCTTAATGCATTATGGCGACCTGTACCTGGGTAAAACAACTGTATTGTGCAAGGATACGCCCGCTTTTATCGCCAATCGCATTGGCGTGTACGGCATCATGGCGATTTTTGGGGTGGTGGAAAAAATGGGATTGACCATCGATGAAGTGGATGCATTGACAGGACCCGTGATCGGCCGGCCGAAATCGGCCACGTTCAGAACGGCCGACGTAGTGGGCATCGATACGCTGGTGAAAGTTGCAAAGGGGGTATATGATAATTGCCCGAACGACGAGGCACGCGATACATTTTTAATTCCTGCCTGGTTGCAGAAAATGGTAGACAATAATTGGCTCGGCGATAAAACGGGACAAGGCTTCTTTAAAAAGCTGAAGGGCGGCGGAGGCGAGAAAGAAATTCTTACGCTGAACCTGCAAACGATGGAATACGGTCCGCGCAACAAACCGAAGTTCGCCACGCTGGAAGCGGCCAAGCCCATCGATGACCTGAAGACGCGTTTGAAAATGCTTTGCCAGGGAACGGACAAGGCCGGAGAATTCTACCGCCATTTTCATTATGGATTGTTCTCTTATATCTCGCACCGCATTCCTGAAATTTCCGATGAAATATACCGCGTGGACGATGCCATGATGGCCGGCTTTGGCTGGGAGATCGGCGCGTTTGAAAGCTGGGATGTATTAGGGGTGGAACGCACGGTGAAGGCTATGCGCGAAGCAGGTTATAAAGTGGCGCCCTGGCTAGATGAAATGATCGTCGCGGGCGCGAAGCAATTTTATAAGGTAGAAAACGGCAAACGCTATTATTATGATGTCGCTTCGAAATCGTACAAGGCATTGCCAGGTGGGGAAGCGTTTATAGTAATGAAGAATTTCGAGAACCAAACCATATGGAAGAACAGCGCCTGCCGCACGTATCATCTCGGCGATGATGTGTTGGGGCTGGAGTGGTACACTAAAATGGGCAGCATTGGCGGCGAAGTGCTGGAAGGCATCCAGAGATCCATTGGATTGGCCGAAGAAAAATACAAGGGATTGGTGATCGCTAATGATGGACAGAATTTTTCCGCGGGCGCGAATGTAGGCATGATATTCATGCTGGCCATCGAGCAGGAGTACGATGAATTGGACATGGCCATCCGCATGTTCCAGCAAACAATGATGCGCGCGAGGTATTCCGCCATTCCGGTAGTGGTAGCTCCGCACGGACTCGCGTTAGGCGGCGCATGTGAGCTTAGCCTGCATTCAGATAAGGTTTGTCCCGCCGCTGAAACATACATGGGGTTGGTAGAAGTGGGCGTGGGCCTGATACCCGGCGGAGGCGGCACCAAGGAATTCGTTTTGCGCGCCGCCGATGAAATGCACGAAGACGAGCCCGAGACCATTACACTAAAAAACCGCTTCCTTACCATTGCAACGGCAAAGGTGGCCACGTCGGCACATGAAGGTTTCGACATCGGCGTGTACCGCAAAGGACAGGATGAAATAGTGATCAATCAACTGCGCAGGATAGCCGAAGCCAAACGAAGCGTGGTGGAATTATACGAAAGCGGGTACAGCATGCCTGTGCCCCGCAAGGACGTCAAAGTATTGGGACGTTCGGCCCTTGGCGCCTTGTATGCGGGCATCAATGGCATGTGGCGGGCCAATTATGCCACGGACCACGATGTGGTGATTGCAAAGAAACTTGCTTTTGTAATGTGCGGCGGTGACCTGAGCGAACCAACGCTCGTCAGCGAACAATACCTGCTTGACCTGGAGCGCGAAGCATTCCTAAGCCTTTGCGGTGAAAAGAAAACGCTGGAGCGGATCCAGAGCGTATTAAAAGGCGGAAAGCCCATCAGAAATTAAACGCATCGTTTATAAATTACGTTGCGCGGAAGCGGGGGGTTTGTCACGCGAAAACGGCATTTCGTACCTCGTACACTGTAATCTGAATTTCCTTTGGTACATTAGGGAAAATTTTTCCCTTGTCAATCCTTTCTTTACAAAACATTACTAAATATTATGGCAGCATCCGGGCGTTGAACAACGTTTCCATGGAAGTACCCAAAGGTTCGGTCTTTGGGATACTTGGTCCGAACGGAAGCGGTAAAACCACCATGCTCGGCATTGTGATGGACGTGCTGAAGGCAACGCACGGCACTTACCGCTGGTTTGGCGAAGAACCGACTGCCCAACATCGCCGCAGGATCGGAACGCTGCTGGAAACCCCGAACTTTTATCACTACCTGTCCGGCGAACGCAACCTGCGCATCAATGCTGAAATAAAAGGGCATGGACTGGAAGATATTCCACACGTGTTACAACGTGTGAACCTGTGGGAGCGCAAAAATTCAAAGTTCAGCAGCTATTCGCTTGGCATGAAACAGCGGCTTGCCGTGGCCAATTGCCTGTTGGGCAGTCCCGACGTGCTGGTATTCGACGAACCGACGAACGGCCTCGATCCCGTAGGCATTGCCGATACCCGCGAGTTAATAAAGAACCTCGCGAAAGAAGGCATTACCATTATCCTCGCGAGCCATTTGCTGGATGAAGTGGAAAAGGTTTGTTCACACGTTGCCATCCTGCAAAAAGGTAACCTGCTTGCTTCGGGACATGTGGATGAAGTATTGTTAAACGAAGACATTGTAGAGGTAAGCGCGGCCGACCTGGCCCAATTGGAAGCCGCGTTAAAGACAACCAATGGCTGGACTCATATGAAGCAGGAAGGCGATCTGCTGCAGGTATTTTACCCGCAGGGATCTGTGAAAATGGAAAACATCAACCGTCATTGCTTCGACAAGGGCGTGGTGCTGAACCACCTGCAGTTGAAACGGAAGAGCCTCGAAACAAAGTTCTTCGAGCTTACCAATGCAGACGTCAACCCCAACAAAAAAAACTAACCGCAAGCATCTATGTTACAACTATTGAAAGTAGAGTGGCTGAAGCTTAAAAACTATCGTACGTTCTGGATACTCTTTGCGTTGTATGTCGCCAGCATTTATGGCATCAATTACATAACATATCTGATACAGCATGAGATACTTAGGGAAATGAAGCAGGAGGGCACCATCAAGGCCATCATTGGCACGCCGTACAGCTTCCCGGATGTATGGATGCAAACCCCATACATGACCGGGTTCCTGCTATTCCTGATGGGCCTGGGCATCATCATTCCAACAACCAACGAGTTTTCCTTCAAAACGCACCGGCAGAATATCGTGGATGGATGGAGCCGCATGGAATTCATCAATGTTAAACTGGCAATGGTGGGTATCATAGCGCTGGCAACCACTATCGTTGTTATCATTACCGCATTGATCTTCGGCTTCCAGGAAGACGCGCCGTTCTCGATGGAAAAATTCGAGTACATCGTTTATTTCTTTTTCCAGGCGTTTACTTATGGTTGCGCGGCTTTGCTGATGTCTATTCTTATTAAGCGATCAGGATTGGTAATGGCAGTTTACTTTGCGTACGCGGTGATCATCGAAAATGTGCTGGGCCTTTACATGATACATAAGCTAAAGCTGCATGGGGAATATTTACCATTGAACGCATCGGATGCGCTGATACCGTTCCCATTCTTTCAAAGGGCCACCGATACATTTATGGAACAGCCTAATTATACCATGCTGTACATATTGGTGCTGGCATACATCGCGCTTTTCATTTTCTTTATCATGCGCAGGTTTCAACGCAGCGATCTTTAATGATTACCCTGGAGCTGGTTAAGCGCCGCTTCAATGGAAGGATATAAGAACTTGAACCCGGTGTGCCGGGTTTTTTCATTGTTGACGGTAGTGCTCTTCAGCACTTCGATGCTCATTTCGCCAAGCACCAGTTTTAATATAAAAGAAGGCACATGCATCGGAAGGGCGAATTTCCCCCGTTCCCGTTTGGCGAGCTCCATCATGAATGTTTTATTGCTGACGGGTTGATGGGCCACCGCATTGTACGCGCCGTGCAGTTGCTCATGCTCGAGCGCATGCAAATACAACCTGCAGAGGTCCTGTATATGTATCCAGCTCATGATCTGCCTGCCGCTGCCCAGGATGGCCGCAATGCCCGTACGCATTGGTTTTTTAAATTCCTGCAACGCGCCGCCTTCATTGGAAAGCACTATGCCCTGGCGGAATTTCGCTAATCGTTTGCCCATAGCCGTTACAGGTTCGAGGCTTTGCTCCCATTGCAGGCAGGTCTGGCCAAGGAAGTCATCTGCGGCGGGATCGGTTTCTACAAATCCCCCGCGTTCAACGACGGCAGGATTGTCCGGACCGTACCATCCGATACCGGAAGCAGTGAATACCGATCTTACTTTATTCTCATTTTCCTGCAGTGCTTTTACCAGCAATTTTGCGGATTGTACCCTGCTGTCCACGATTTCTTTTTTGCGCTTCTTTGTCCAACGTTTGCCCGCGACGTTTGCACCTGCGAGGTGAATGATGCGATCAGCTTTTTTAACTGCTCCTATGTCGATGGTTTGGGATGGAATGTCCCATAGGGCATGGGAGATGTTTGGGTGTTGCTGCTGATGCTTGGTTTTATCACGGGTGAGAACGATGACCGAATGATCATTTTCAATCAGCATTTTTGTAAGCGCTGTACCGATCAGGCCTGTTCCGCCGGTGATGAGGATGGTGGACATATGTGCATTGAAGTTAAATATTGTACTACTAACGGTATAAAAAAATCCCCTGAACTGTTCAGGGGATTTCATTTACAACTCAGAATAAGCAGCTAAAAACAAAATTCTTAGTCCGGTTTCTTTCCGTCCAGGAAAGTGTTCAGCGTACTGATGCTGGCATTGTTGCTGCCATCGGATTTTACCTCGTAGTTGCTGTAAAAATCCTGGGCGGGCGATATGGTGTTGTATAATTCTAAATTGCGGCGGATGTAAGCCGGCACAGTCTCAAACTCGTTATTGGGATCTGCAGCATTGATGTTGAATGACAGATTACGTAATTTCTGTATTCTCTCTGCTGCACGGCGTTTTTGTTCTTCTGCTTCGTCCTGCAGAGCAGGATCCTCAGCAGACATGCTTGCCGCCAATGCTTGGTTTACAGTCTGATGGGCCAGGGGCTCGTCCGCCGCTGGAATGTCATCTTTTAGTACGAGCTGCATGTCAAAAGAAGGTTCTTCTTCTTTTGTGGATTCCGTCGCGCCCGTAGTAAAGATTGGTTCCTTCACAGGTATGTGTTCAGGGTTGGATTGATCCAATTTAGGCTCCGCATAAATATTGGATGGCTTGGCCAAGTATCCTCCCTTCACTGCAGTTGAGGGAGAATCTTTTGCGCCCCCGTGCGAAGGGGACTTACTATCTTGATCGTTGGAAAGAATTTCAGAGATGATGGGCGAATATATTAACTCGATTTTCTCGGGCTCTTCCTTTTTTTCCACAGTAAATTTACCAGTCTCAGCACTCGTAAAAGTCACAAGCGGCGATTTTTTTTCTTCCAGCTCCATTATTGTCGGCGCCAGCTCCTTTGGAAGCGGGTTGTCTACCACGGGTGCCATTTTGTTCTTCCGCTCCTCGAACTGCAGGGCGGGCTGGTTGTACAGTTTCTTTTCTTCGCCGGAAACGCCGAGCGTCATTACCACCTTCTCTTCTTTTTTAGGTTCCGGCTTCTTTTCTTCCTTTATAGTAAAGGGATCTTTGTGCTCGAAACCGGTGGCAATGAGTGTGATGCCGATGTTGGCGTCCAGTGCATTATCGTAGCCCAATCCCAGTATTACATCCGTATGCTCGCCTGCCTGGGCGATCAGGTAATTCTGGATGATGTCGACCTCATCCATGGTAAACTCGTGCTCGCCTTCGGCCGAATTGATGTTGATAAGGATCCATTTTGCCCCCCGTATGTCGTTGTCGTTGAGCAAGGGTGAGTTCAATGCTTCCTCGATAGCCTTTTGTGCGCGGTGCTCGCCCGATACGCTGGCGCTTCCCAGTATGGCTACCCCTCCGCTGCGCATGACGGTGCAAACGTCCGCAAAGTCTACGTTGATCTGGCCCGTGCTATTGATAACATCCGTGATACACTTGGCCGCGGTGGCCAGCACGTTGTCAGCCTTGGCAAAGGCCTCTTTCATTTTGAGGTTGCCGTACTGGTGCCGCAGCTTATCGTTGCTGATGACCAGAAGCGTATCCACATACTGTTTCAGCATTCTAATGCCCTCCTCTGCCTGCAACTGCCGCTTCTTACCCTCGTAACCGAAGGGAGTAGTGACTATGCCTACCGTCAGGATGCCCAGGTCCTTGCAGATCCTGGCTATGATGGGCGCACCGCCCGTTCCCGTTCCGCCGCCCATGCCCGCGGTAATGAAAACCATTTTGGTATTCACTTCAAGGATGCGGCGTATTTCTTCCAGCGACTCCTCGGTAGCCTGCCGACCGATATCGGGATTGGCTCCCGCCCCAAGACCCTGCGTAAGGTGCGGTCCCAATTGTACCTTGTTGGGCACCTTGCTCAGCGCAATGGCCTGCGCGTCAGTATTGCAGATGATGAAATTCACGCCCTCGATGTTCAGGCTGTACATGTAGTTAACCGCATTGCTGCCGCCACCACCTACACCGATCACCTTTATGATCGATGATTTCTCCTTCGGTAGATCAAAATGAATCATAGATATATGGGTTAATATGTATACATTTTTTATAGCACAGATTTCATAGGATTGGTGGATGCACAGATAATGGTTCCAGGATAAGGTAGCCTGTTAGAACGCCTTGTCCTCTTCTTCTTTGAACAGGTCGATCAGGTTGTCCTTGAACTTACCCCAGAAGTTGCCGATGCCCAGTCGCCTTTTGCGTTGTGCAACGCTCACGTCTTCTTCCACCGGCACTTCCACCGTTTCTTCCTTCTGCAATGTTTTCGGTATCTGCATTTGCGCATACCTTATCTCAAATTGCTTGCGGTCGTGCTCATAATCATCATATCCTTTTAAAATAAGGCCGATACAGGTGGAGTACACCGGCTTGGCCAGTTCGTCGATATGGCCCGCGGCCAGGTGTTCATTAGGATAACCGATCCTTGCATTGAGGCCGGTTACGTACTCAGTCAACTGTATCAGGTGTTTCAATTGCGAGCCTCCGCCCGTGAGCACAATGCCTCCATTCAGCATTTTGTTATCCAGCCCTACCTGCTTCAGGTGATAGGTAACAAAGTCCAGGATCTCGCTCATCCTTGCCTGGATGATATTCGAAAGATTTTTCACGCTGATCTCCTTGGCCGGCATTCCGCGCAAGCCGGGAA
Organism: Chitinophagaceae bacterium; assembly: GCA_035628135.1. Taxonomy (GTDB): domain Bacteria; phylum Bacteroidota; class Bacteroidia; order Chitinophagales; family Chitinophagaceae; genus DASPKM01. The sequence goes on from DASPKM010000011.1 coordinate 201,568, forward strand.
TAGTGATCCACGCATTGGTCTTGGTTTCATTGGCCAGTGCCGAACCGAATTGCACTTTCATTTGCTCGGCCTGGGTTTTCAAAACACCCAAGCCGGTTTTAATATCATTGGTGATGTTCTCGCCGCCGAATGGTATCACCGCTGTGTGCTTCAGGATGCCTTCGTAAAATACGGCCAGGTCGGTAGTGCCGCCGCCGATGTCTACAATGGCAACGCCTGCTTCTAAATCTTCCGTGCCCATGACCGCCGATGCAGAAGCGAGTGGTTGCAATACCAGGTCCTTGGTATGCAGCCCGCTTTTTTCTACCGCGCGGTTGATGTTGCGGATGGCATTCTTATCGCCTGTAATGATGTGGAAGTTGGCGCCCACCTTCACGCCGCCATAACCGATGGGGTTTGGGATATTCTGGAAATTATCCACGGTAAATTCCTGCGGTATTACATCGATGATCTGGTCGCCGGCGGGAATGTATGTTTTGTATTGATCGGCCACCAGTTGGTCGATCTCGCGCTGAGTGATCTCGTCGTGCGTTTCCTGCCGCACGATATCACCCCTTGTTTGCAGGCTTTTGATGTGATGGCCTGCAATACCCACGTACACTTCGTTGATCTCCAGGTTAGGATTGGAGGCATAGCAGTTGTCCAAAGCCATCCTGATGGCTTTGATGGTTTCATCAATATTAAGCACCTGTCCATGCTTTACCCCATTGGAGTTTGCACGGCCAAAACCGAGTATCTCCAGCTTACCGTACTCGTTCTTGCGACCTGCGATGGCGGCAATTTTGGTGGTGCCTATATCGAGACCTACGATGATGGGTTGTTCGTTATTCATTTGAGCGTTATTATTAATTATTAATTATTAATCATTAATTATTTCTTCCACCGGTGGTGTCGGGCACCAGGTCGTAATTCTTCAGTTGTTGTTCCGAAATGGTGTTTGTTTCCAGCGGCTTTACATTGGCGCGCAATGTGTCAGGCTGCATGCGTTGCGCTGCAATGATGAGCTGCTGTATTTTTTTTACCGCCATCAGCGAATCGTACTTCGACAACCGCGTTTCGCTTTTCTTGCCGATCACTTGTCTTGCAAACTGCACATTCACGCGCTCATACCCATTCAATCCGCTCTTGCTCAATACCTGCTGGTAAAACAGGAACAAACGGCGGAACTTCGCTTCTATATCGGTACCATCCCCGAATTCAATGATGTGATTGCCGACCGTGGGCACCATTTCAAAATTGCGCTGGGGCGTAATGTCTGCCTGTGCAATTTGCGCCGACCAAAACGGCTGGCTGCTGATGAAAACGCTCATGTCCCTTACCTGCCGCATCAGCGCTTTATCGGGCTTGCTCATGCGCGGTCCATCTGAAGGAAATCCTGTAAACACGGGCAATCGCACGGCTATTTTTTCGGTCAGGGGTAAACGTTCACAGGCGCTATCGATGTAAAAACTGTTTCCCGCAACGGTAAATATCCTGGCCACCGGTTCTCTTTCCTCCACTCTTATTTTTAATATATTGTTGTTGTCAATGAACAATTGCGCTTCGCGGACCCATGCATGGCGCTCGAGCCTTGCTTCCATTGTACGCAGGTCGAGCGAGGATGCGGGCATGCCCTGAACAGTATGTGCCGGTATCATCTCCAGTATGTCGGATTTTTCCAGGAACAGTTGTTCGCTGGCGCCGTGGATGCTGATGTCGTAACCCTTGCAGGTTTCTTCCCGCTTTTTACTAACAGCGGCAATGAGCAGCGCAACCAGTCCCGTACCTGCCAGGCACCAGCAGGCAAGCAGCACGATCTTCCATATTTTTTTCTTCCAGTTCATGATGTATTCATTCCCTGAGAGACCCGCCCAACGGCTTGGGGAACCGTCAGACGGGTACAAGGCGTGCAGGTGATATCTCCCGCACGCAATTCGCTCAGCTCATTTGCAAGATCTTTTTTAGCGGTTCCACCAACGTGTCGATGTCGCCGGCGCCCGCCGTAATGAACAATTCCACTTCATGCGTGTTCATCCAGCTCATTAATTCATCTTTACCCATCAGGTGTGCATTATCGTTATACATCCTGTCCATGATCATCCTGCTGCTCACGCCTTCTATCGGCAATTCCCTTGCGGGATAAATGGGCAGCAGTATTACTTCATCGGCCAGGTCCAGCACCTTTGCAAATTCATCGGCAAGGTCCTTTGTGCGGCTGTACAGGTGCGGTTGAAACACCACGGTGCACCGCTTACCGCTGAACAATGCCTTTGCGCCTGTTATCAATGCCCTCAGCTCTTCGGGGTGGTGCGCATAATCGTCTATGAACACCAGCTCTTTCGATTGAATGATGTATTCAAACCTGCGTTTCACGCCTTTGAAATCGGCCATCGCCGCTTTGATCTTTTCCGGCGCAATCTGCAGGCGCCGGGCAACGGCAATGGCCGCAATGCTGTTCTCTACGTTGTGCATGCCCCCCATGTTCAGCTCCACGTTGTCGATCATATAGTCTTTCATCATCCAGTCGAACTCGTAGCTTCCGTTGCGCAGCCTGATATTAGTTCCATACACGTCGGCGCTGTCGTTTTGCACGCTGTAGGTTCGGTGATCGGGGGCATGCAGCTCGCTGGAACGTTTCATTCCGAATTTGCTCAATAGTAACCCGCCGGGTTTCAGCTTGCCTGCAAATTCAATGAATGCGTCCTCCATGGCGGTTTCCGTTCCGTAAATGTCCAGGTGGTCTGCGTCCATCGCCGTAATGATGGCTATGTCGGGACTTAATTTCAAAAAGCTTCTGTCGTATTCATCTGCCTCCACCACGCATACGTCGTTGCTATGGCTCCAGAAATTGGTATCGTAGTTCACGGATATTCCACCGAGGAAGGCGTTGCATCCGAAGCCGCTATGGCGAAGGATGTGCGCTATCATGGTAGAGATGGTGGTTTTTCCATGCGTGCCTGCCACGCAGATATTGAATGAGTGTTTTGTGATCAGTCCCAGCACATCGCTGCGCTTGAAGAGCGGGTAGTTGTTTTGTTGATAGAATACCAACTCAGCATGGTCTGCGGGAATTGCCGGCGTGTATACCACCATGCCCGCATCTTTAGGCGCTTTGTCCAGGTCCTCCTGGTAATGCACCGGTATTCCTTCCTCTGCCAGTTGTTTGGTCAGCGTGGTTTCGCTGCGATCGTAACCGCTCACGTCCTTGCCCTGCGTTTTAAAATATCTTGCCAGTGCGCTCATGCCAATGCCGCCGATGCCGATGAAATAGATTTTTTGTATGGTCTTCAGATCATTCAATAATTATTAATTAATAATTATTTAATAATGTTTAATATCTCCGCTGCAATCCGCTCATCCGCGTTGCTAATGGCCAGCTTCGCGATATTGTTCTTTAATTCCTGCTGCCTGGCTTCGTCCTTTGCCAGTGCGATGGCCGCCTGCACCAGGCTTTGTTTCGCTTCGCTGTCCTTTATCATGATGCCCGCATGCTTTTGTTCCAGCGCCTTTGCATTGGCGGTTTGATGGTCTTCGGCCGCAAATGGATAGGGCACGAAGATCACCGGCTTTTGCACTACGCACAATTCTGCGATTGCCATTGCCCCTGCTCTCGATATCACTATGTCTGCCGCCGCATATGCTTTTTCCATTTCGGTTATGAAGGCATCGGTCCAGATGTTACGTTGCTCTTCCGCAATTTTTGCCGCCTGTGCCGCAAATGGTTTACCCGTTTGCCAGATCAGCTGCACATCATTTGAACCGAACATTTCCGCCTGTTCACCGATTGCTTCATTAATGCCTTTGGCGCCGAGGCTTCCGCCCGTGGCAAGAATGATCTTTTTTGCGGGGTCCAACCCAAAAAAGCGCGCGCCTTCTTCCCTGCTCAGCCTGCCTTGCACTATGGACGAGCGCACCGGGTTGCCTGTGATGATGATGGTGGCAGCAGGGAAGAATTTTTCCATCCCTTCGCTTGCCACAAACACCTTCGTTGCTTTCTTGCCCAACAGCACATTCGACTTACCGGCGAACGAATTGGATTCGTGGATGAAGCTGGGAATATTTTTTACCTGTGCATATTTCAACACAGGGAAGCTGGAATATCCTCCCACGCCCACCACCGCGTCCGGCCTGAAATCGTTGATGATCTGCCGTACCTGGAAAAAACTTTTCAGCAGCTTGAAGGGCAGTGAAAAATTTTTGATCAAAGAACTGCGATTGAATCCTGCTATGTCCAGGCCTTTTATTGCATAACCCGCTTGTGGTATTTTTTCCATTTCCATTTTTCCTTTCGCGCCTACGAACAACAGCTCTATTGCGGGATCTGCCTTCTTCAGCGCATTGGCAATGGCTATTGCCGGAAAAATATGCCCACCTGTACCGCCACCTGCTATTATGATCTTCTTGTTTTGCATTTGTTCTAATTGCTACTGACTTTTCCCTTCTAACTGCTCCACGTTCCTTGCGACGCTTAGGATGATGCCTATTGACACGCAAGTAAACAAGAACGAACTTCCGCCCATGCTCACCAGTGGCAGCGTTACGCCGGTGACCGGGAAGAGGTTCACGTTTACCGCCATGTTCGTCAGTGCCTGTATCACCAGCGTAAAGCTTAAACCCAGTGCCAGGAAAGCCCCGAATGCATAAGGACATTTGCGGAACAACCTGATACTTCGGAATAAGAACAATAAATAAATGAACACCAGGCAGGCGCCTCCTATCAGCCCATATTCTTCTATGATGATGGCATAGATGAAATCGGAATAAGGATGCGGTAAAAAATTCCGCGACTCGCTGTTGCCCGGGCCCGCTCCAAACCATCCGCCCTTGGCGATGCCGATCTTGGCCTGGTTCACCTGGTAGTTATCATCCTTGTCTATGTCTTTCGACGCATACATGAATGTTTGCACGCGCTTGATCCACGTGGGTATTCTCGATTCCTGCAATATGGACGGGAGCTCTTTGCATTTTTGTTCCTGCTTGTCGTAATACGCCATGGCGATGGTTACCAGTATCAGCACCGGCAGCAGTGCCACGCCGATGGTTACCAGTAAGAACTTTGCCCTGATCCTCCCGATAAACATCAGCATCATGCAGCTGGCGGCCAGCAGCACGGCTGTTGAAAGGTTGGCGGGGGCTATCAGCAGGCAGATGATACAAACAGGAATGATCACCGGCAGAAAACCTTTTTTCAAATCATTCACATGCAGTTGCCTGCGGCTAAGCTGGCGGCTAACGTACATGAACAGCGCAAGCTTGGCAAGGTCCGATGTTTGAAATGTAAGATTGATGACGGGTACGCGGATCCAGCGGCTGCCTTCGTTGAGGGTTACGCCATAAAATAATGTATACAATAATAATGGTATCGAAACCAGGAACAATATCACGGCCAGCCGCGAATAAAAAGTATAGTTCACGCGGTGCATGAAATAGATCACCGCAATGCCCAGCGATATGAACACGGCTTGCTTGAACAGGTACACTTCAGTATTGCCGCGGTTCATTTTATAGGCCAGCAGCCCTGTAGAGCTATATACAGCCAGCAACGATACCAGGCCCAATAGTATTACAATGGCCCAGATAACCTTATCGCCTTTGGCGCGCTGTCCAAGGTTTTTTAAAGATGGTTGTTCTATTGTGATATTCTCAGTCATTGAGTTATTGAGTCATTTGGTCATATAGTCATTAGGTCAGTGGGTCAATGACTTAATGACCCAATGACTTATTGACTTTTTATAATTCCCTCACTGCCTGCTTGAACTGCTGGCCCCTGTCTTCATAATTTTTAAACAGGTCGAAGCTTGCGCAGGCAGGGCTTAACAATACTATATCGCCTTTGCTGGCGAGGCGGAAGGCTGTATGCACCGCTTCGCGGGCGCTGCCTGTGTTCACTATTACGGCCACGTCGTTTTTAAAAGCGTCATGTATTTTCCTGTTGTCAACGCCCAGGCAAACGATGGCCTTTACCTTTTCGCGCACCAGGTCGCGGATGAGCGAATAATCATTGCCTTTGTCTATTCCACCCAATATGAGTATGGTTGGCTTTTCCATGCTTTCCAACGCATACCAGGTGCTGTTTACATTGGTTGCCTTGCTGTCATTGATAAATTCCACGCCGCGCACCGGCAATACCGGTTCCATCCTGTGTTCCAGGCTTTCGAAGCTCTGGATGGCATCGCGGATCTTGTTCTTGCGCAATCCTATCACCGACGCCGCCAATCCTGCTGCCATGGTATTGTATTGATTGTGTTTTCCTTTGATCGCAAAGTCATAAATGCTCATCTGCATTTTCTCATCGCCGGTCGTTATGGTCATTTGCCCGTTTTGTATGTAAGCACCGTTTTTCAGTTCATGTCTCATAGTGAATGGTAAAAGGTTAGGTTTGGTTGTAAACCGGTGTATGTATTGCATGGTCACCGGGTCGTCTTCGCAATAAATGAGATGGTCTTTCTCCGTTTGGTTCATAGTGATGCGGAACTTACTCCGGATATAGTTCTCGAATTTGTACTCGTACCTGTCAAGATGGTCCTCTGTAATGTTTGTCAGAATGGCAACGTCCGGCCTGAATTCGTGAATGTCATCCAACTGGAAACTGCTGATCTCGGCCACATACCAGGGTTTGGGATCTTCTGCCACCTGCCTTGCGAATGAATAACCGATGTTGCCGACCAGCGCCGCATCCAGTCCTGCGTGTTTGCAGATGTGGTGCGTTAGTGCAGTGGTGGTGGTTTTTCCATTGCTGCCGGTAATGGCGATGATCCTGCTGTCCTGTTTGTGCCGGTAGGCCAGTTCTATTTCACTGATCACGGGAATTCCTTTTGACCTGATCTTTTTTACGGTTTCATTTTTTTCAGGAATGCCCGGGCTTTTCATTACTTCGTCGGCCTGCAGCACTGCATCGGTATGGCCGCCTTCTTCGAATGCGATGCCATGCTCCTGCAGCTCCAGCTTGTACTGTTCCTTCAAAGAACTTCCATCGGAAAGAAACACATCATAGCCCTTAGCGCGCCCCAGTATGGCGGCGCCTATACCGCTCTCTCCTCCTCCCAGAATTACTAACCTATTCATCGATTTGAAATTTGAGTTGAGATTTCAGTTTTGAGATTGCCTATCGATCCCAGATTTCAAATCCCAGGTACCATACGGATTGAATGGTTCTTCAAGAGCATGAAAATTTTTACTGCACCACAATTACTTCAAGCCGGTTTTTCTGAAATTGGAGTTTGGACGGTCCGAAGAGCTTCCCCGGAGTTGGTTTTTCACTAATTAGTTGTCCGCAAAGGAAAAACAGATCAGCGTATCTTAAGGGTTACGATCGAAAACACTACGCACAAAATGGTCACAATCCAGAATCTTGTCACAATTTTACTTTCATGATAGCCCAATTTTTGATAATGATGATGCAAAGGGCTCATCAAAAATATCCTTCTGCCTTCACCATACTTTTTCTTAGTGTATTTGAAATAAGTAACCTGTATAACAACGCTTAAATTTTCCACAAGAAATACACCGCAGAAAATCGGTATCAATAATTCCTTACGCACAATGATGGCCAAAGCAGCAATGATACCTCCGAGTGATAAACTGCCGGTATCGCCCATGAATACCTGGGCAGGGTACGAATTATACCAAAGAAATCCGACGCAGGCTCCAATCATAGCCCCGATGAAAATAGACAGCTCGCCCAGGTTGGGGATGTACATAATATTTAGATAGTCTGCAAGCCTTAGGTCGCCGCTCGCATACGCAAATACGCCTAGGCACACACCGATGATGGCGGAAACGCCCGTCGCCTGCCCATCCAGTCCATCCGTTATGTTAGCGCCATTGGATACAGCGATGATGATAAATATCACGATGATGATGTACAGTATCCACGTTAACCCGCGAATAGCGGTAGGCAGCAACTTCGAATAGTTGAACTCATGCGTTTTTACAAACGGTATGGTTGTAATGGGTTCCTGTGCTTTTACAAATACCCTTTCCGTGTTGTTCCATTTTACAGTGATCGTGTCTTTCGCCGGCGGATTTTGACCGAGGTATTCGCGGTAAACGCTTGCATTTTCGTTGAACAATAATGTTGTGGCCACCACTATGCCCAGCACCAATTGTCCCAGCACTTTGAACCATCCCGCCAGCCCGTCCTTGTCGCCTTTGCGGTAAGGTATTCCCTGCTCCTGCGCGAGCCGTTTGGCGCGCAGCTTCAGGTAATCATCGATGAAACCGATAATGCCCAGCCAGATGGTAGCGAATATCATCAGCCGTATATAGGCTTTGCCCAGGTCGGCGAGCAATAAGGTCGGGATCAATATCGCCAGCAGTATGATGATGCCACCCATGGTAGGCGTGCCTTTCTTTTGTTGCTCGCCTGCCAATCCGAGGTCACGCACGCTTTCGCCCACCTGTTTGCGGCGCAGGTAGTTGATCAGCCTTTTGCCGAACACGGTTGTAATGATCAGCGACAACAGCACCGCAAGCAATACCCTGAAAGTGATGAACAGGAACAATGCCCCGCCCGGCACTTTAACTTCTATTGCGCGCAACCATTCGAAAAGATGATACAGCATATTGCTTGTTGTCGTTAAAGGTCAATTGGTAGGGTCATTGGGTCAGGTCATGAGTCAATGACTTAATGACCTATTGACTTAATGACTTATTTCCCTAACAGCTCAAACATCTCGTTCAAAACTTCTTTGTCGTCAAAATGATTTTTTACTCCTTTTACCTCCTGGTATTTTTCATGCCCTTTGCCTGCCACCAGCACAATGTCTCGCTGCTTTGCCATGCTCACCGCGGTTTTAATGGCTTCTTTGCGGTCGGGTATGGAAATGAATTTTCTTTTGGCCGCTGAATCCAATCCCGCCTCCATGTCGCGGATAATGTCCGCGGGGTCTTCGCTTCTCGGGTTGTCGGAAGTGAAGATCACACGGTCGCTGTGTTCGCAGGCCACCGCTCCCATCACCGGTCTTTTGGTTTTATCGCGGTCGCCGCCGCAACCTACTACCGTAATTATTTGCTCGTGCCCTCTGCGCAAATTCTTAATGGTGGCAAGCACATTCAGCAATGCATCGGGCGTGTGTGCATAATCGACAATGCCAATTACTTTTTCCGCCGGTGATACCACGTAATCGAACCTTCCTTCCGCGCCTGTCAACACGCTCATGTGCCGCAACACTTCGTGCTTGTCTTCTCCGAGCGAAACAGCTGAGCCGTATACGGCCAGCAGGTTGTATGCATTGAACTCGCCTATAAGCCTGAAATGCACTTCCTGCTCGTTGATGGTCATTATCAGTCCCGTAAGGCTGTTCTCCAATATTTTCCCTTTGAAATCTGCCAGCGTGCGCAGGCTGTAGAAATATTTTTTTGCATGGGTATTCTGCAGCATTACGGCGCCGCGTTTATCATCGGCATTGGAAATGGCGAATGCATCGGAGGGCAGCCAGTCAAAGAACAATTTTTTAATGCGTATGTATTCGTCGAATGTTTTATGATAGTCCAGGTGGTCGTGCGTAATGTTGCTGAAAATGCCGCCTGCGTATTTCAACCCGGTGATGCGGTGCTGGTGAATAGCGTGCGAGCTGCTTTCCATGAACACGTGCGTGCATCCTGCGTCCAGCATCTGCCTCAGCAATGCATTCAGGTTAATAGCGTCGGGAGTGGTATGCGTGGCCGGCACCACGGTATTGCCTATTTGATTTTGCACCGTGCTTATGAGCCCGCAGGTATATCCCAGCGCCGAGAACAGTTTAAAGAGCAGCGTTGCAATCGTGGTTTTTCCGTTGGTGCCTGTAACACCTACCAGTTTCAGTTTTTCAGAAGGCTGGCCGTAAAAATTATGCGCCATGTATGCCGCCGCCAACGCCGAATTATCCACCTGCACATAAGTAGTGCCTTCGTTTTGCGATGCCGGCATGGTTTCACAGATCACCGCGGCCGCTCCCGCCTCAACCACCTGAGCAATAAATTGATGGCCGTCCATAGCAACGCCCCTGATGGCGATGAAGGCCGATCCCTTTCCCACTTTCCTTGAATCCATTTGCAGGTTGGCAATATCAATGTCAAGACTGCCATGAACAGACCTGATGGGCACTTTATACAATATGTCCTGTAACAGCGGCATTAATTCAGTTCGAGTACTATCGGCTGGGTTTTGGAATAGGGAAGGCCGGCTTCTACCGACTGGCGGATCACTCTTCCTTTTCCTTTCACCATTACTTTCATGTTCATGTTTTCCAGCAGGTACAGCGCGTCCTTCAATCCCATTCCCGTCAAATCGGGCATTACCTGCTTTGTGATGGCTTGCTTGCCGAGCACCGGTTTATAATTATATGTGTATACCCTGCTCCACTCGTGGCTGCCCGCGGAATCATAATAACCGTATCGCAGCGTGTTGAACACTTCTTTTACAGCTGGCGTATAGCCGGCATAGTAATAGGTGCTGCTATCAGGTTTTACCACCGGGTTCTTTGCAACCAGCATTTCGTTTTTATCTGCGCTTAAGGCCATCAGCTTATCTGCCACTTCCCTGAACACGGGGCCCGCTACCAATGCGCCATAATATTTTCTTGCAAAGGGTTTGTTCTTTATTACTACAATGCAGGAGTATTGCGGGTCGTTGGCAGGAAAATATCCCGCGAACGATGACTGGTAAATATGGTCCGCATAACCCCTGCTGCCGTTGGCCACTAATGCGGTTCCTGTTTTTCCTGCGATGCTGTAATCGGTGGAGAGCAGGCTTTTACCGGTGCCATCTGTTAAAACTCCTTCCAAACATGCTTTCAATTGCTTCAGGGTAGCCTCGCTGCAAATGGATTCCTCGAGCACCTGGGGCTCTTTCTTTTCTATGAGCACACCGCCCTGGTGTACCTCCTTCACGAGGTAAGGCCGCATCATTTTTCCATTGTTTGCTACTGCATTGTACAGCATGAGGGTTTGCAATGGGCTCACCAATACTTCATACCCGAATGACATCCAGGGCAGGGTGGTCGCACTCCATGTCCTGGATGCCGGGTTTTTAATGATAGGACGGGTTTCGCCGAGCAGGTCAATGCCCGAGGGTTGATCAAGCCGCAACTTTTTGAGATGAGCGATGAACTGTTCTGGTTTCTTTGTGTAGTAAGCACAGGCCAGTTTTGCCATTCCTACGTTGGAACTGTGTTCGAATGCCTGTTTGATGGTCACTTCGTTCAATCCATGCCTTTCACTGTCATAAACGGTGCGCCTGTAAACTTTCCAGGTGCCGCCTTCGAGGTTTACATGGTTGTCGAGGGATACGTATTTATCTTCCAGCAACGCTATCATGGTTGCGAGCTTGAATGTTGATCCGGGCTCTGAGGCGCGGATGGCATAGTTCAGATCTTCCCAATAACTGCCATCGGGAAGCCTGCCCAGGTTGGCAATGGCCTTGATCTTGCCGGTTTTTACTTCCATTACGATGCAGGTGCCGTGTGCCGCCTGATTCGATTCCATCATTTTCAGCAAAGCGTTTTCTGCAATGTCCTGGATGTTTACGTCGATGGTGGTTACGATGTCCTTGCCATTCTTCGGCTCTATTTCATAGCCTTCAACGGGAATGTAAGCTCCGGCGCCCACGAACCTTACCAGCTTTTTGCCCGATTCGCCTTTCAACAAGGAATCGTATGTTCTTTCGATGCCCACGTTCTGTGCATTGGCGCGCGCCAGCCCGATGGTGCGGTTGGCCAGCAGCCCGAACGGATTGAGCCTTTTGCTTTTTACTTCGGCAATGAACCCGCTCTTGTTCCTGCCCTGTTTCACGAGCGGAAAATTGCGCAGCACTTTGTATTGTTCGAAGGATATGTTCTTTTTCAATAAATAATACCTGTCTCTTTCGCGGTAGCCTTTCTGCAATGCTCTTTTATACTCTTTCGATGATTTGTCCTTGAAATAATTGGCCAGTGCGATCGACAGCGAATCAACATTGTCCTTGAAGCGCTTGCCTTCTTTTTCGCGCAGGCCGTCTGCGCCAAAATCGATATAGATGTCGAAATAAGGGATGGAAGTGCTGAGCATGTTACCGTCTTCGCTGAAGATGGTACCGCGTTCCGCATCGGTTTCCACGAATTTCTGGCGAAGGCTATCGCTTACGGCCACCCAGTACTCGCCCTGCACCTGCTGGATGTATATGGCGCGCCCAAGCACCAGCAGGCTGAACACCACTATGCCCAGGAAGCACAGGTACACTCTCCATAATATGTCGCGTTTTACCTCCATTGATATATCGCTCTCATCCTAATGACCTATTGACTTAATGACTTAATGACCTATTCACCTATCAACCGCACTGTCTATTAAAACCACCGGTGGACTGGTCAGTTCTTTTAATCCTAATGGCTCTACAGCTTTTGCGAGTTCACTTTGCTTGCTGCGGAACATGACTTCGCTTTTGAGCGTTTTATATTCGTATTGCAATTCCTTTAGCTCACGGCTCACCTTGTTGATGTTGCGAATGGTTTTATCGGCGTAGTGACCATTATATATGTATATCACGGTCAGCACTGCCAGGAACAAAAAGAACGGAACGTTCTTTACGATCCACTGGTAGCTCAGCAATCGCTTCCAGTCTCTTTTGATTTCTTTTATCGTGGTGTTCTCAGACATGAACCTCGCGGCTTCGGCTATTGTTATACTTTTTCCGCCACCCTCAGTTTTGCACTGCGGGAGCGGGGATTGTGTTTGATTTCTTCAGGTGTTGGTAAAAGGGGTTTTTTGGTAACGGCCTGCAAGGGCGGCCGGGCTGTACTTTTTCCAAATGGGTCGTAGGTCTCTTCTTCTTCGAAACTGCCTTTCTTGAAAAAAATTTTGACGATCCTGTCTTCCAGGGAATGAAAGGTGATAACGGCTATTCTTCCGCCGGTTTTTAATACGGAAGGGGTTTGCTGCAGCATTTCTTTCAATGCTCCGAATTCATCATTCACTTCGATGCGCAGCGCCTGGAATACCTGGGCAAAGTACTTGTTAGGGTTCCCTTTCACCGCGGAACTGACAGCCTGCTTGAAATTGTCGATGGTTTTGAGCGGAACGGTTTGTCTTGCCTGTACGATGGTGCGGGCCAGTGTTTTTGCATTGGTTACCTCGCCATACTGCTCGAACATTTTGTGCAGTCGTTGTTCCGAGTAATCGCTCAGCACTTGTGCGGCGGTAAGGTCCTGCCGCTGGTCCATGCGCATGTCCAGCGCTGCATCAAAACGGGTGGAAAAACCGCGGCCTGCTTCATCGAACTGGTGGCTGCTTACGCCGAGGTCGGCGAGTATGCCATCGACCGATGATATGCGGTGCAATCGCAGGAAGCGTTGAAGGTGCCTGAAATTATGCGGCACAAAGATCACGCGTTCGTCGTCGGGCACATTTTGCCTTGCGTCTGCGTCCTGGTCAAAAGCAACCAGCCTTCCCTGCGGGCCGAGGTATCCGAGTATTTCTCGGCTATGGCCTCCGCCTCCAAAGGTGCAGTCGACATAAATGCCGCTTTCATTGATAGCAAGCGCGTCGATGGATTCCTTTAGTAAAACAGGAATGTGATAGCCTCCTCCTGGTCCGGGATCGGGTGAAGAGGTGTGGTTGTCCTGTTTTTTCATGGAACTTCATTTACTGCTCGTTTCTTTTTACCGCATTATCCACGCCAGTCATTACCTGTTCAGCCAGGCTGCTGAAAGTTTCCGGTGAAAATGAGTCAAAGAACTGTTGGTACTTACCTTTATCCCAGATTTCAATTTTGTTTACGGCAGCGGCCAAAACGATGTCTCTATCCAGTCCCGCATACGATTTTAGGTTGGGGGGCACCAGCAATCTCCCTGCACTGTCCAGCTCCAGCTGGGTGGCCCCGTTCAGGAAGTATCTCCTGAATTCCCGAACTTTCGGGTCAAAATCGTTCAGCTTGCTAAGGTTAGCGTATATAGGGTCCCAGTTCTTCAAGGGGTACAGGGTAAGGCATTTTTCAAATCCCCGGTTAATAATGAATACAGTGCTCCCTTCTTCCGGCAGTTGTTTTTTAAAGCCAGCCGGTAGCAGGAACCGATTTTTCGCGTCGAGCGTGGCCTCATATTCACCTAGAAAACCGGTCATTTACAATGAATTACACCCATCAAATAAAAATCAACACAAAATAACACTTTTTACCACTTCACATATAAAATTTGAAAAATTTAATTTTTCCACAGATAGCCTTGCCCTGAAAGTCGCTTCCACACTGTATTGCCGGGGTTTGTCGAATAAAAAGGCGCATATAGCCGGTGAGTTAACTGTGGATTGCAGTGGATAAGCTGTGGATTAACCAATAACCATATGCCCCCAACAGGATATTCCGGTACACCGGTTATAAAGAAACTGGGCATTACGCCAAACACAAAACTCCTTCCTGTTAATGCCCCTTCCGACTATTTCCAACTATTGGAAACCGACGTTTCGGGCCAGGTCATTGGAGCTAAGGAAACAGCTGACCTGGTGCATCTTTTCGTCACATCCAACAAGCAGTTCCAGGCTGCAATGAAAAAACTGGAACCGCTGATAAAAAAGAACCGCAACATCATCATCTGGGTATCGTGGTATAAAAAATCAGCAGGCATTGCTACCGATGTAACCGAAGATGTGATACGCAACTACGCATTGAAGCATGACCTGGTAGACGTGAAAGTTTGCGCGGTAAGCAATATATGGAGCGGGTTGAAATTGGTGGTGCCTAAAGCAATTCGCTAACTTGCATCTTATTAAATAGTACAACAGTTAGTTGTCATGCATCCATCTTCCATTCGCATTGCCGATTATACTTACCATTTACCAGCAGAACGCATAGCCACGCACCCGCTTCCTCAACGCGACGCGTCCAAACTGTTGGTGTACAAACAAGGGAACATTTCAGAAACCATTTATCGAAACATTGCCAGCGAGCTGCCACCGGGATCGCTAATGATATTCAACGATACGAAAGTGATCGAGGCAAGAGTATTGTTTCAAAAATCAACCGGCGGTGTAATCGAGATCTTTTGCCTGGAACCGCACGAACGATACAAGGACATTACCACTGCCATGCTGCAACAAGGCTCTGTTTGGTGGAAGTGCATGATCGGCGGCGCTTCCAAATGGAAACATGGCATGCAATTGCACAAAGCGCTGAAAACAGGAAGTTCCAACATATTACTTACGGCTTCCATCATGGAAAGAAGGCCCGATAGCTTTATCATTGAATTCAGCTGGACGCCGGCGCAGCTGTCTTTTGCTACCGTATTGCATGACGCAGGACTGATCCCCCTGCCGCCTTACATAAAACGCGAGCCGGACATCAATGACAAAGACCGCTATCAAACCGTATATGCGCACGCCGATGGATCAGTGGCAGCACCCACCGCCGGACTTCACTTCACGCATGAAGTTTTGCATCAACTGAAAGAAAAAAATATTCAACAAGCATATGTTACGCTGCATGTAGGCGCCGGAACATTCAAGCCCGTAAAAACAGATACCATTGCCGAACACGAGATGCACGCGGAATTTATACACGTCAATAGCAGCACCATCGAATCCATATTACAATACATCGATAAAAAGGTTATCGCCGTAGGCACTACCTCATTGCGCACCATCGAAAGCCTGCACTGGCTCGGCGTAAAGGTCATTCACGATCCACAATTACAACCGGCTGAACTTTCACTGCAGCAATGGGAGGCGTATCAGCTATCCATCGCCGGCATATCACCGGAAAAAGCATTGCATGCATTGCTGCAATGGATGCGCGGCCATAAAGTAACGGAGCTTACCGCTAAAACGCAATTGCTAATTGTGCCTGGTTACAAGCTGCAACTGGCCGATATTCTTGTGACCAATTTTCATCAACCGCAATCGACTCTATTATTATTAGTGGCCGCTATAGCGGGGCCAGGATGGAAAGCAATATATGACTATGCCCTGCAGCATGATTTCAGGTTTTTAAGCTATGGCGATGGATGTCTTATCTGGAGTGAAGATTAAGCCATTGCCTTCTCTTTCGCCAACGGCATTTCAATGGTAAAAGCAGTTCCCTTGCCTAGCGTGCTGTCTACCTTTATCTTGCCATTGTGCGCATCCACCATGGTCTTTACATAGCTCAGTCCAAGGCCGAAGCCTTTTACATTGTGGATATTGCCGGTATGCGCCCTGTAAAACTTTTCAAATATCCGGCGCTGGGTTTCCTTGCTCATACCGATACCATTGTCTTCGATGCGGATGACAACATGCCTGTTGGTACTGTGCGTAGTGATCTTGATATGCAGGTTTTCCTTTGAATACTTGATGGCATTGTCAACCAGGTTGGAAATAAGATTGGTAAAATGCACATCATCGCCCATGACGAGGTCGTTGGCCGCATTCAGGTTTACTTCGGCCTTTGCTTTTTTGTTTTGCAGTTGCAGCTCAAAATTTTCAAGCACTTCATTGATCACTGCATGGGCATGCAGCGGCTTCAGGTTCAGCTTTACTTCCTGCCTGTCGAGCAAGGCAGATTGCAAAATGGTTTCCACGTGCTTGTTCATGCGCTTGTTCTCTTCCTTGATGATGCCGCTGAAGTATTCCGTCTTTTCCTTATCGGCCAATACTTTTTCATTGCGCAGCGCGTCTACAGCCAGCGAGATCGTCGCCAACGGTGTTTTAAACTCGTGCGTCATGTTGTTGATGAAATCGTTTTTGATGGCGCTAAGCTTTTTTTGCCGCAACAGCGCGCTTACGGTTACAAAAAACGCCGCCACTATCATCAAGGTAAAGATCACCGAGCCGAAGATCATCCACTTGATCTGCTTCAGCACTATTTTCTTTACGTTGGGAACGATCACGATCATGGTCTCATCGGGCACCAAACCTTCGTAGTTGCTGCCGCTGGGCACCAGGATGGGATAAATGAAGGCCTTGCTGTTGTAAGCGGTATCTTCCAAAAACTTAAAGAAGCCCCGCGACTTCAGCTCGTATGTAAGCAGGTTGAAGTTGGAAGCAATGGCAAATTCAAAGGGCGTATCATGAAGGCCGACGGTATTAAAGGCTTTCTGCAATTTCTCCGCTACTTCAAAATCAGTATATTTTTCGCCGATGGTAGAAGGCCGCATCAACTCTTTCAGGAACTGATCGGAAGGCCATGAAAAGCCGGGCCTTGTTTTGGGGTTCCGGAGATTGGGCAGCGAGCTTTTTTGTGCTATCAGCTCCTGGCCCACGATGTTCATCGCGTCTATCACCTTCTCATTCAATTCGCCCTGCTTGTTTTCCGCCATAGTATACAACCAGTTTACCTGGATGTATATGATACCGATAAGCGAGAAAGATATCAGTAAAAAGATGATGGGGAAAATTTTCTTCATCAGGGGCAAATTTACTCAAGACTCGCGGTGACAGTAACCGCCCATATATGATAGTTTTACTTTAACTAAGGTTTCACAAACCAAAAGGGGCTTTTCCTGCGTACCGAAGGGGAAGTTAATAAACTTTACAGTTTCACGGTTTATAAGTTTGCCCTGGCCCGATACAACCCATAGACCCGCGGCAGTATCTTTTTGTTATTTAGACAGAAATAGTAATTTAGAAATATGAACCTGTTAGAGCCCGGAATATTGCTGATAGCCGATCCCTTCCTTAAAGACCCGAATTTTATGCGGACGGTGGTTTTCCTTTGCGAACACCAGGAAGAGGGCAGCTTTGGTTTTGTGTTGAACAAAAGCTATGAATACACCCTGAATGAATTGGTGAGCGGTCTCGAAGACCTTACCATACCTGTTTTTTACGGCGGTCCCGTTCAGATAGATACCATTCATTTCCTGCACCAATATCCCGAGCAGATACCGGGCGGTTATGAAATTACCGATGGCATTTACTGGGGCGGCGATTTTGAAACCGCCATCAGCCTCATACGCAACAAGGAGATCGATCCGCAGCGCATCCGCTTTTACATTGGTTATTCCGGTTGGGGCAGCGGACAGCTCAGCGATGAACTGAAAGAAAAGTCATGGCTAACGGTACAGGCTAACCGCAAAATCATCTTTCACAAAGAGGCCGATGAAATCTGGAAAGACTCGCTGCGCCTGCTTGGGGGAGAATATGAAATGATGATCAACTTCCCCATCGACCCTCAATTGAATTAAATCATTTATACGAATAAAAACCCACCAACCGAGGTTGATGGGAGTAGTTTTTTTGAGGATCATGGACCGTCCTTTATGGAATGCGGTCTTGTATTATTCTATGGGTCTTGCGCCTTCTACCAACACAGTTACCTTATTGTTCACTACTTCTACAAACCCGCTTTGGATATCGAAATAAGCCAGGTGATTGCTTTTATCTTTCAGCACTTTCAGCCTTCCTGCTTTAAGCGCGCTTACCAGCGGGGCGTGTTTTTCCAATACTTCGAATAAACCTGTTACGCCGGGCAGTTGCACGCCGTAGACATCGCCGCTGAAAAGCTTTCGCTCAGGAGTTAATATCTCAAGATTCATACGCTGTTGATTTATCCTTGCGCTTGAGCCAATAGTTTCTTTCCTTTCTCGATGGCATCGTCGATACTACCCACCAGGTTGAAAGCCGCTTCGGGATATTCATCTACTTCTCCATCCATGATCATGTTAAAGCCGCGGATGGTTTCTTCAATCGGCACCAGCACGCCTTTCAATCCCGTGAATGCCTCGGCCACGTGGAAGGGCTGCGAAAGGAAGCGCTGCACTTTCCTTGCGCGGGCAACGGTTTGCTTGTCTTCATCGCTCAATTCATCCAGTCCAAGGATGGCGATGATGTCCTGCAATTCTTTATAGCGCTGTAAGATCAGTTTTACGCGGTTGGCGCAATCGTAGTGCGCATCGCCCACGATCTGCGGCATCAGAATGCGCGAAGTGGAATCCAGCGGGTCCACGGCCGGGTAAATACCAAGGTCGGCGATCTTACGGCTCAATACCGTTGTTGCGTCCAGGTGCGCAAAGGTAGTGGCCGGGGCCGGGTCGGTAAGGTCATCCGCGGGTACATATACCGCCTGTACAGAGGTAATGGAACCGTTGCGGGTAGAAGTGATGCGTTCCTGCATCAATCCCATTTCAGTGGCCAGCGTTGGCTGGTAACCCACCGCCGAAGGCATACGGCCCAGGAGGGCTGATACTTCTGAGCCGGCTTGTGTAAAGCGGAAGATGTTGTCGACAAAGAACAGGATGTCGCGTCCGCGTCCCTGTCCGTCTCCGTCCCTGTAATATTCTGCAATGGTCAACCCGCTCAGGGCTACGCGTGCACGGGCGCCGGGGGGTTCGTTCATTTGTCCGAAAACGAAAGTGGCTTTGGACTCCTTCAGTTCTTCCATGCTCACCTTGCTCAGGTCCCATCCGCCTTTTTCCATGCTGTGCTTGAACTCTTCGCCGTATTTCATGATGCCTGCCTCGATCATCTCGCGCATCAGGTCATTTCCCTCACGCGTACGTTCTCCCACACCGGCAAACACTGACAATCCTGAATATGCTTTCGCGATGTTATTGATCAACTCCTGGATCAACACGGTCTTTCCCACGCCCGCACCGCCGAAAAGGCCGATCTTACCACCTTTGGCATAGGGTTCTATCAGGTCAATTACCTTGATGCCGGTGAACAGTATTTCGGTAGACGTGCTCAGGTTTTCAAAGGCAGGGGGCTTGCTGTGAATGGGGCGCCCATTGACCTTGGAAACTGCGGGCAACCCATCGATGGGATCGCCGGTTACGTTAAAAAGCCGGCCCTTGATGCCCTCACCTACCGGCATGGCGATGGCCGAACCGGTATCAACTACCTCCATCCCACGAACCAGGCCCTCGGTACCGTCCATGGCAATGCAGCGAACGCTGTCCTCGCCCAGGTGCTGCTGGGCTTCCAACACCAGCACTTCGCCATTTTGTCTTTTCAGTTCCAACGCGTTATATATCTCGGGGAGCTTACCTTCAAACTGCACATCCACTACCGCACCAATGATTTGTTTGATCTTACCAATATTTGGCATATCAGAAGTGATTTTTAGAAATGATTGCTTTTTAACGAGCCCTAAACAGTACCAGGGCCTATAAAATCGGCTGCAAAGGTAAGGGGGGAAGGGGAAATTATGAAAACAAAAACTCCTGCCAGCAGAGTTGGGAAATGCGGTGGGGAAGTAAAAATGCCGGCTCATGCAGGCATCGTTTTTGCAAAATCTACATTATATGAAACAACTATTGACCTGGGCTGCTATATGCAGCCTGTTTATTGCGTGTAATGGAACGGCATCCAACGGAGATGCCAATGGCGGGAACGGCAAAGGCGCCAAGTCGGAGCTGGAAAAAAAAGTAACGAAGCGCGACCATAGCATTACCGCATCCAACGCGTACAGCGATCTGTTTATGGATAGCAGCGACCTCGAAAAATTCATCCAACAAAAAAAACCGTCCGACTCCATTATCAGGCGGATGCGCAGCTTTTACAATGCGCGCAACTACCAGTTTGCCTGGTTTTCGGCCGACGGTCTTACAGAGCAGGCCCGCGGCTTCTGGAACCTGCATGAATACTATACCGCCTATTCCGACGATACATCGTTGAACGATAAAAAGCTGGAGCGCCGCATGGACGCATATATATTGGAGGATGTATTAAGCCCTGCCGCATCCGATGCGGCCATCCTGAACACAGAGCTGACGCTCACCCAGCATTTTATTGAATACTCGCTCAAAAATTATGAGAAAGGTTATATAAAGCGCAAGGAGCTGGAACGATTCATACCGCGCA
The DNA here is from genome assembly GCA_035628135.1 of Chitinophagaceae bacterium. Lineage (GTDB taxonomy): Bacteria > Bacteroidota > Bacteroidia > Chitinophagales > Chitinophagaceae > DASPKM01. The sequence continues at coordinate 222,268 of DASPKM010000011.1, forward strand.
AGCGCCTCGATGCCATGTACCTGGCTGACTCGCTCCTGAATAAAAAACATAAGGACGATAAATATTACGAAGATGTAAACGAGGCGTATAAAAAATTGAAGGACCAATTGGGTAAATATTACGCCATCCAGGCCAAGGGCGGATGGCAGCCTATTGTAACGGAGGAAAAGAAATTTAAACCCGGCGCCTCCTCTCCCGCAATACAGCTTATTAAAAAACGATTGCACGTAACCGGCGAATTGCCGGGCACCGATACCACCGCCGTATACAGCGATACGCTTGCTACTGCTATTCAAGCTTTCCAGCAGCGCCATGGATTAAAACCCGATGGCATTATTACCGAAGCAGTAATAAAGGAATTGAATGTATCTGCCCTGCAACGCATACAGCAGATATTGATGAACATGGACCGCATGCGCTGGATGCCTTCGCGGCCCGATGGTAACATGATCATGGTGAACATTCCCGAATTCGTGCTGCACGTGTGGGAAGGCAATACAAAGGCTTTCGATATGGACGTGGTAGTGGGCAAGGAAGGGCACAATACCATGATGTTTACCGGCAACCTGAACCAGGTGGTGTTCAGCCCGCACTGGAACGTGCCGCCCAGCATAGTACAGAAAGAGATACTGCCCGCTATTGAAAAAAATCCCAATTACCTCGCAAAGGAGAACATGGAAATTACAGGGCATGACGAAGATGGGCTTCCCGAGATCAGGCAAAAGCCGGGCGGAAAGAACGCCTTGGGAAAAGTAAAGTTCCTGTTCCCGAACAGCTTTAATATTTATTTTCACGATACGCCTGCCAAGGATCTGTTCAACCGCAGCAAGCGCGCCTTCAGCCATGGCTGTATTCGCCTGAGCGACCCTGTAAAAATGGCCAATTACCTCTTGCGCAACGATCCCAACTGGCCGCCTGAAAAAATCGAGGAGGCCATGAACAGCGGCAAAGAAAAATTTGTGAAGCTTAAAGATCCTATACCGGTATTCATTACTTACTATACCGCATGGGTAGACGAATATGGGCAAATGAATTTCCGCGAAGACATTTACGGCCACGACGAAAAGCTGGCCGCGAAAATGTTCCCCGGCGTTGTAAGGCAGCCGCTGGCCAGGAAATAGTCAATCGCTCACTGGGTGATTAAGGTCATTGAGGTATTTATCATTGACCTGATGACCCAATGACTTAATGACTCCTTACATTTGCACATGCACTTGGAACAGGTTACCGACAAGCGAAGCGCCCGCGATTTTTTAATGGTCAATGTGCTTGTCAACAAAAACAATCCCGAATATATACGTCCGCTCGACAAGGACGTACAGGATGTTTTCGATCCCAAAAAAAACAAAGCATTCCGCCACGGAGAGGCCGTGCGCTGGATTTTAAAAGATGATGAAGGCAACCTGATCGGGCGTATTGCAGCCTTCGTAAATAAAAAATACCGCACAAGGGGCGATGAGGTGCCGGTGGGCGGCATCGGTTTCTTCGATTGCATCAATAGCCAGGAAGCCGCCGATATGCTGTTCGACGTGGCCAAACACTGGCTCGGTCAAAAAGGAATGGAAGCCATGGACGGCCCCATCAATTTCGGAGAACGCGACAGGTGGTGGGGCCTTGTAGTACAAGGCTTTCAATCGCCCTTGTACCGCATGAATTACAACCCGCCTTATTACCAGCAGCTATTCGAAACATATGGCTTCAAGCCATTTTTTTACCAGGTATGCATTGGTCGCAAAGCACATTTACCCGTACCGGAAAAAATACTGAGCCGCCATGCATTGCTTAAAGAGAATCCCGCTTTCAGGGCGACGCATATTAAAAAAAACCAGCTGGAAAAATTTGCGAACGATTTCACCATCGTGTACAACAAGGCCTGGGCCGGCCACGGCGGCCTAAAGGAAATGCGCAAGGAGCAGGCATTGCAACTGTTTAAACAAATGAAACCTGTAATGGACGAACGCATTGCATGGTTTACGTATTACAACGACGAGCCCATCGCCATTTTCATCAACCTGCCCGACCTCAACCAATGGTTCAGGCACCTCAATGGGAAATTCGGCCTGTGGCAGAAACTAAAATTTCTATGGTATAAAAAAACGGAGCGTCCCAAAAGATTTCTGGGGATCATCTTTGGCATTGTGCCAGAGTTCCAGGGCAAGGGCATCGATGCTTTTATGATTGCAGAGTCCGCAAAAGTGATCCAGGGCCAAACCGCGTACGAAGATTATGAAATGCAGTGGATTGGCGATTTCAACCCAAAAATGATCAACGTGGCCGAAACCATCGGCGATACTTTCCGGACCCGCACCCTGATTACCTATCGCTACCTGTTCGACAGAACACGCGAGTTTAAGCGGCACCCGATTTTGAACTAAAGCCGGAAGATTACAACTTGTTTTCCACACGAATTGCCCCGGCCGGGTTTTGATGCGGTTTCAATGTCCATTTAACGGCGGGCTAATGCCCTAATGCCGTATATTGCAGCCGTTGTATGGATAAATTCATTGTTTCAGCGAGAAAGTACCGGCCGCAGAATTTCAGCACAGTAGTGGGGCAATCGCACATTACCACTACCTTAAAAAATGCTATCAGGAATAACCAGCTTGCGCATGCATTCCTGTTTTGCGGTCCACGGGGTGTTGGTAAAACTACCTGCGCACGCATACTTGCCAAAACCATCAATTGCGAGCAGCGCACGCCCGACGGCGAAGCCTGCAATCAATGCAATTCCTGCGTTTCATTCAACGAAGGCACTTCGCTTAACATACATGAGCTGGATGCCGCCAGCAATAACTCCGTGGATGATATCCGTACGCTGGTGGAGCAGGTGAGGTTTGCACCGCAGGCAGGCAGGTACAAGGTGTATATCATAGACGAGGTGCACATGCTAAGCTCCTCTGCCTTCAACGCATTTTTAAAAACGCTGGAAGAGCCTCCGCCTTACGCCATATTCATTCTCGCCACTACCGAAAAACATAAGATACTGCCCACGATACTCAGCCGTTGCCAGATCTTCGATTTCAAACGCATTACCATTCACGATACAGTTCAGCACCTGCAGGAAATTTGTGAAAAAGAAGATATCAGGGCAGAAACTGCGGCACTACAGGTGATTGCGCAAAAAAGCGAAGGCTGCATGCGCGATGCATTGAGCATTCTTGATAAAATAGTAAGCTTTACCAACAGCGAGGTGAGTTACCGCAATACGCTGGAGCACCTGAACATCCTGGACGCTGACTATTATTTTAAATTGATGGAACAACTGCAGCAGCAGGACCTTGCCGGCGCCATGCTGTTGTACGACGACATCAACCGCAAGGGTTTCGAAGGCGACCTGGTGCTGGAGGGTTTTTCAGAGTTCATCCGCAACCTGCTGGTGTGCAAGGACGAACGGGCGGCCAGCCTGCTGGAAGTAGTTGAAACCTTTCGCGATAAATATTACATCACCGCTAAGAAGATCAATACCGGTTACCTCGTAAGTGCGCTCAACATTTTAAACGAGGCGCAGATCAATTACAAAGCAGCCCGCAATAAAAGGCTGCACCTGGAGCTGGCGCTCATAAAATTGTGTTACCTGCAACAGGCCCTGCAAACGAGCAGCGATGCCGGCGGTAAAAAAAAATTGAATGAACAGGCCATCGGCTTCAGGGTTACGCCTATCAGGGCCATGAAACCGGGCGCGGCAAAGCCTGAAGCAAAAAGAGCGGCATTTGCCGAAACACCTACGACACCTGTTGAACAGATTGCACCCCCGGCAGGCGCCAAGCTGATAATTGAAACACCCGAACGCGCTGCCAGCCAGCCTGCGTCTGAAACTAAAGCATCCCAACCCGCGGCTGAAACAAAAACCTATTCCCCAAGCGAAACCAGCAGCAGGATATCTTCGCTGGATAAGATCCGGCGCCAGGTATCGCATGCTAACGGACATGCATCCACGATATCGGCGAAGCCACTGAACGAAGAAGAGTTGCACCAGGCCTGGGGATTGTTCCAGCAACAGCTCCGGGATAACAAAAATTCAGCCGTGCAGGGCTTCAACGTTTCATCGCTGAGATTAAGAGATGAAAAGACCTTCGAAATTGTAGCGCCGGACAATATCTCACAGCGCTTCATCGAAGGAGAAAGATTGAAGCTGCTGGAATTTGTTCAGCAACACTTCAACAACAAGCAGATCAGCTTCCTTATTATACTGGAAGAAAAACCGGCTGACCGTGCGCCTGTGGACAGGCCATTGAGCAAAAAAGAACAGTATTTAAAGATCATCGAGCAATACCCGATGGTAAAGGAACTGAAGGACCGGCTTGGGCTTGAATTGGATTATTAACAGGTGGCCTGAAACGCTTCAATTGATGTTTTTACTTTAATTTCGGCCCTCCAAGAACCTCATAAATCTTTCTTTTATTATGGCCGACGTGATATTGATGCCCCGCCTGAGCGATACCATGACCGAAGGGGTTATTGCAGCCTGGCATAAAAAAGTAGGCGACCCGGTAAAAAAAGGTGAATTGCTGGCCGAAGTAGAGACCGACAAGGCTACCATGGAATTGGAAAGCTATAAGGACGGCACCCTTTTACATATTGGCGTTGATAAAGGCGGCAAATTGCAGGTGAACGACCTGTTGGCCATTATCGGCAAACCGGGGGAAGACATCTCCGGCCTCGTAAAAGGTTCGGGCGAAGGCGCGGCAGTGTCCATTGATAAGCCGGTTGCCAAAGAAGCTCCCAAATCAGACGATACAAAGGGTAAACAAAGTGCTGCCGGCCAAGCGCCGGCAAGCACAGCCCCCGCCATGGATATTTCAAAAATGGATGAGGTGATACTGATGCCGCGGTTAAGCGATACCATGACAGAAGGTGTAATTGCAGCCTGGCACAAGAACGTAGGCGATGCTGTAAAGAAAGGCGAGGTACTCGCGGACATCGAGACCGACAAGGCCACGATGGAACTGGAAAGCTATAAAGAAGGCAAACTATTATACCAGGGCGCGAAAGTGGGTGAAAAGATCCAGGTGAATGACCTGCTGGCCATCATCGGGGATGAAAGCAAGGTAGACGTTAATAAAATAGTGGCCGCCAAATCTTCTGTTGGAGGAAGCGGAGCCCCCGCGGCAACCAGGGAACAACAGCAGGCCCCGCCGCCCGAGGCCGAAACCGACCAGCCCGCCATCAACGGCGCGCAGGGTTCCGAGAATGGCCGCATCAAGGCATCGCCGCTTGCAAAAAAATTAGCCGCAGAAAAAGGCATCGACCTTAAGGCTGTGCAAGGCAGTGGGGACGACGGCCGCATCATAAAAAAAGATATCGAGAACTTCAAGGGCAAATCCGCCGGGACATCCACCGGCAAAGCCTCAGCGCCGCAACAATCACAGCGCAGCATGGGCGAAGTAAGCTTTGACGAAGTGCCCGTATCGCAAATGCGCAGGGTAATTGCCAAGCGGCTTGCCGAAAGCAAGTTCAGCGCTCCGCATTTTTACCTGACCATGAGCGTGGATATGGACAAAGCAGTGGAAAGCCGTGCAAAGCTCAATGAAATATCCCCGGTAAAAATCTCCTTTAACGACATGGTATTGAAAGCCTGCGCCCTTGCACTTAAAAAGCATCCGCAGGTAAACAGCAGCTGGCTGGGCGATAAGATCCGACACAATCATCACGTGAACATCGGGGTGGCCGTGGCCGTTGAAGAAGGGCTGTTGGTACCCGTTGTTCGGTTTGCAGATACCAAATCCCTGAGCCAGATTGCCGCCGAAGTAAAGGAATACGCACAAAAAGCAAAAGATAAAAAACTCCAGCCCCAGGATTGGGAGGGCAACACCTTCACCATTTCCAACCTGGGCATGTTCGGCATCGATGAATTCACAGCCATCATCAACCCGCCCGACGCCTGCATACTCGCCGTGGGCGCCATTCAACAGGTACCAGTAGTAAAAGACGGGCAGATCAGGATCGGTAATGTAATGAAGCTGACCATGAGTTGCGACCATCGCGTAGTAGACGGCGCAACAGGCGCTGCCTTCCTGCAGACCCTGCAGGGGCTTTTGGAGGAACCATTGACGATGCTGGTCTAAGCCGCTCCCGCCGCGGTGCGCTTTTTGCATTATCCCTCATAAAATCGTTCGTATGAGGCAAAATGCGCTTATATATGGCAGTTTGTTACTGATTATCAGCCTGCTTTCTTCGTGTGAGATCATCGGTGATATTTTCCAGGCAGGGATATGGGTAGGCGTTATTATCGTGGTGGTCATTATCGCAGTGGTCATCTGGCTGGTGGGCAGGTTCAGGAAGTAGTTACTTTACGTGCAGCAGGCTTACCTTTCCATCCATAGTGGACACCAGCACGCGTTGCCTGTCCAGCACACGCACCGTATTCACCATTGAATTATCCAGCTTGTATTTCCAGGCGATCTTTTGCTGCGCGGGGTCGATGCAATATACCACGCCCGACCGCGTGCCAAAAAATACCTGCCCGTCTTTTTCAACCGGCATGGATGGCACGTGATCGTACCGGTACCCGCAGTGCATTTTCCATGCGGCCGATTGTTTACCCGCGGTTGTATGAAAAGCCACCAGCGTATCGTTCATCGTTTTGCCGTACACAAGTTGCCCATCGCCCGACAAACCAATAGACTCCCTTACCGCGCATTCTTTGCTGCGCCACGCGGTAACACCGGTATTAGCATCGATAGCTGTAATGTATTTATCGGGAGCAACTACATATACCATCCCATTTGTAGCCACCGGAATGCACGAAGCAGGTGAAAAATGCCTTACAGTAGATCCGTTATTCCATTTCCATACAAGTTTGCCGGTAGCCTTATCCATCGCATACAGGTAAGTGTCCCATGCGCCCGTAATTATTTTTCCATCATACAACAATGGGGTGCTCACAACAGGGCCCGTCAATCCATCGAACGACCATAGCTCTTTGCCCGAAGACAATTGCAGGGCGCGGAAACGATGGTCGCTTCCGCCGATGTACACCACACCGTTATCTATAAGTGGTGAGCCCAGCACCGCCGCCTGCGTGCTGAACTTCCATTGTAATTTTCCATTCTTGCTGTTGAGGCAATAAATATTTCCATCGGCCGAGCCAAATACTACTTTGTTCCCGCTGACCGCGGGTGATGAAAAAACAGAAGCTCCTGTTGTAAACGACCATTTGGATTTTCCCGTTGATAAGCTCAACGCTTCTATCCTGCCCTGCTGGTTACCGAAAATGGCTAGTCCATCTGTTACCGCTGGCGTGGATATTACATTGGATGTTGAATGAAATGTCCAACGCGGCTGAACACCGGGGTATTGATCGTTCATGCTGTATTCGGGCCTGGGAAATATTTTTGGTTGATAGGATTGCTGAGCAATTTTTACCCTGGCCCATGGTGTGAATGTTTGTACGCCAGGCTGCCGTTCGCTGAAGATGGCGGAATCTGCTGAAATATCCACGAGGTTATATCCGCCGATGGCCGCCCTTGCGCGCAGGTTCGACCGTCCCATTACCGCAGGTATGTCTTCAAAATTCATTTTGCGGTTCGCATGTCCATGCCCGCACAAAGCAAGAATGGTATTGTATTGTTTTAGGCGTTCTGTTATTTCGTACCAGTTGTCCAGGCCGTTGTCCAATGGGTAATGGTTCAGGAATATCAATGGCTGGCCGCGCGGCGTTTGCTTCAGCAGGCTATCGAGCCAGTTCACCGCATCTCTCGGCACATGTCCATCGCTCATGCGCACGTATGGGCCAGACGCACATCCGATAAAGCGGATGCCGCCATAATCGAACACAAATTTATCAGACCCGAACGTCTGTACAAATCCAAAGCCTCCGCTCTCGCTCCAACCGGTATCGTGATTACCGGGAATAATATAGTATGGCACATCGAGACTGTCCAGGATCTGTTTGGCCATCTTTAATTCTGCTGCCGTACCCAGTTCGGTAATGTCGCCGGTAATTACCACGAACGACACATCGTCCATGGCATTGATGTCTTTTACCGTTCTGCGCAGGTCTTCCTCGGCCAGGCCATTGCCGGAAATGTGGGTGTCTGAAATAAATGCGAAGCGGAAGGTCTTGATTTGCGACCAGCAAACACTTGTGCAGCAAAGCAATACGAGGAAAAAAACAAAGCGCTTCATTGTGTTGGCGTATGACAGCTCGTTAACAATATAGCCAGTCGGCAATTTATCAATTTAATATATATTGAGACCCCAAAACCCCTTAACCATGCTCCTCGATATTTCGTCCTGGTGGCAAGCCATGGGCTCATTTGAAAAGATTCTGTGGGCAATTGCGCTGGTATTTTCAGTTTTATTTATTGTGCAGTCTGTACTGTCGGCTGCCGGCGGCGATACCGGCGAAGCAACCGGCGATGCGGACCTTTATGTGGGTGAAGATGCGGGTATCGGCTACCAATTCTTTACCATTAAGAACATGGTGGCATTCTTTACCATGTTCGGGTGGGTGGGCGTTGCCGCGTACAAGGGCGGCGCCAACGAATGGCTCACCATCATTGCGGCATTGGTAGGCGGCCTGGCGATGGTGGGCATAATGGCGCTGTTGTTTAAGAACGTGGCCAAGCTTAAACACAGTGGCACCATGCAAATAAGCAATGCCATGGACCAGGTGGGAGAAACTTACCTGTTCATTCCCGCCAAACGCGGCGGCATAGGCAAGGTGCACGTAAAAGTGCAGGGCGCATTGCAGGAGCTGCAGGCGCTGACAGACGATGCCCATGATATTCCAACCGGCAAGCTCATAAAGGTCACCGGTATCCTGAACAACAAGATATTGCTGGTAACAGCTATTTACTGATCAACTTCAAACCCCTAAGATTATGACTTTCGATTACATCCTGATTGTGATTGCGGTAGCGGTCCTGTTCCTCTTCGTGATGATCCTGTCTATGTTCCGGCGCTACAAGCGTTGCCCCAGCGACAGGATACTGGTGGTATATGGTAAAGTGGGCAGCGGCCCTGATGGGCATAAAAGCGCAAAGTGTATTCATGGCGGCGCAGCCTTCATCTGGCCTATCATACAGGATTATTCTTTTATCGACCTCACGCCTATTTCCATCGAGGTAAACCTTACCAATGCACTAAGCAAGCAAAACATCCGGGTAGACGTTCCTTCGCGCTTTACCGTCGGTATCTCCACGGAGCCCGCCGTTATGCAAAACGCCGCGGAACGCCTGCTGGGACTGCAACGCCCGCAGATACACGATTTGGCAAAGGACATCATCCTCGGGCAAATGCGCCTGGTGGTGGCCATGATGGACATTGAAGAGATCAACAACAACCGCGATAAGTTCCTCGCCAACATCGCTTCTAACGTAGAAGCCGAATTGAACAAGATCGGTCTTAAAATGATCAACGTAAACGTTACGGACATCAAGGACGAAAGCGGTTATATAGAAGCGTTAGGCAAGGAAGCTGCGGCTAAAGCAATCAACGAAGCCAAGAAGAGCGTGGCCGAACAGGAGCGCATCGGTGAAGTGGGCAAGGCAGAAGCAGACCGCTCCCGCGACGTAAGCATTCAGCAAACTCAAAAGGACAGGGACGTGAGGATCGCCGAAACGCAGCGCGACCGCGACACCCAGATAGCCATTGCCACCAAGGACAAGGAAGTATTGATCGCCGGAGCCAAGCGCGATGAGAGCATCGGCAAAGTGGAAGCAGAAAGGGACACGCGCATCAAAAGCGCTGAGGCCAACGCGTTAGCCATACAGGGCGAGAACCAATCGAAGATCGCGATTGCCAACTCCGATGCAGACAGGCGCCAGCGCGAGGCAGAAGCATTGAAAAAAGCGATGGCCTCCGAAAAAGTGCAGGCCGCCAAAGCATTGGAAGAAGCATACCTGGCAGAACAAAAAGCAGAACAGGCCAGGGCGGAGCGCGAAAGGGCATCTCAAAACGCCAACGTGGTGGTGAGTGCCGAAATACAAAAACAAAAAGCCATCATCGAAGCCCAAGCCGAAGCAGAAAGGCTGCGCGAAAAAGCAAAGGGCGAGGCCGATGCCATCTTCGCGAAACTTGAAGCAGAGGCCCGCGGCATGTATGAAATACTGACCAAGCAGGCCGAAGGTTTGGATAAGATCGTAAAAGCTGCCGGCAACAACCCGAAAGACGCTGTGTTGCTGTTGATATCAGATAAACTGCCGGAGTTGGTGAAAATGCAAACCGAAGCCATTAAGAATATCAAGATCGATAAGATCACCGTATGGGAGAACGGCCAAAACGGCGACGGCAAAAACGCCACCGCCAACTTTGTGTCGGGCTTGTACAAAGCAGTGCCCCCGCTAAAAGATATTTTCGACATGGCGGGGATGGACCTGCCTAATTATCTCGGAAAGAAAAACGGGGACGACACTACCGCCGACGTAGTGGAAATAAAATAGCAACGCTTTTTATTAAGTATCTTTAAAACAGGTATCGCCCAAAACGATACCTGTTTTTATGTTGCACCGTTCTACCATCCAACTGCTGCGCTTTCACTTTTCCATTTTTTTATTGCCCGTGTATTTGTTTGCATTGAGCCAGGTGCCCGAGGTGGATTGGGCGGATGCGCTGCTGGTATTTACCGTGTTGCATGTATTGGTGTATCCATCCAGCAATGGGTATAATTCGTATATGGACCGGGACACCAGTCCTATCGGGGGATTGGAAAAACCGCTGCAACCCACCCGGCAATTGTTCTATGTAACTGTTATAATGGATGCAGCGGCGATAGCGCTCGGTTTGGTAGTAAGCATTTATTTTGCTGCGGGTGTTGCGTTATACATCCTGGCATCGCGGGCTTATAGCTACCGGGGCATTCGCCTAAAAAAATATCCTGTCACGGGCTACCTGGTAGTTGTAATATTCCAGGGCGCATTGACTTTTGTGCTTGCATATCACGGAAGCAGCCGCGGCCATAGTTTTAACGTACCTGTTTGGGGTGTAGCGGCCGCGGCCTGCCTTATCGGTGGATATTATCCACTTACGCAGGTGTACCAGCATGCCGAGGATAAAGCCGATGGCGTAACGACCATCAGCTATGTGCTGGGAAAAAGAGGAACATTCATTTTTTGCGGGTTGGTATTTTCGATTGCAACCGCATGCATGTTCTTCTTGTTTAACGATAAAGGGAATTTATGGCCCTTCTATTTATTTCTCTTGTGCATGGGGCCAATGGTATGGTTTTTTATACAATGGATGAGAAAGGTTTGGCAACATGAACAGCATGCCAGTTTCAGGAATAGCCTTGTTATGAATGTGCTGGCGGCGGTTTGCACCACGGTTTGTTTCATTATCATGATCATAAACAAGGCTGTTTGAGTAAAATTATTTCCATAGGCACAGCAGTTCCAAGGCACCGGCACGAGCAAAGCAGGATACTTCAATTCATGCAGCAGGTTTTTGCCATGGATGAAACCGAAAACCGCAAACTGAAATTCCTGTACAACCGCAGCGGCATCGATACACGTTATTCAGTCATTCGCGATTACAGCCGCCCGCTGCACGAATGGAGATTTTACCCGCAAAGCGAAAACCTCGAACCCTTCCCTTCGCTGGAGCAAAGAATGACCTACTTTAATAAGTACGCTGCCCCACTGTCGGTGGACGCCATCAGGAATTGCCTCGATGGAAAAATGCACGATCATTCCATTACGCACATCATAACGGTCAGCTGTACGGGCATGAGCGCGCCGGGCCTCGACCTGCAGGTAATGGAACTGATGGACCTTCCCAAAAATATTTACCGCACTTCGGTAAACTTCATGGGCTGCTATGCCGCCATTCACGCATTGAAGATGGCCGATGCCATTTGCAAAACAGAAAGCCATGCCAAAGTGATGATCGTTTGCACCGAATTGTGCACCCTGCACTTTCAACGCGAGCCTACGCAGGATAACATCGCTTCCAGTCTTTTATTCGGCGATGGCAGCGCGGCCGCGTTGGTGGTGTCGGAAGATGAAGCGAGGCCGGGGCTGCGCCTGGACAGTTTTTATTCCGAAGTAGTTCCAAAAGGGAAAAAAGACATGGCCTGGGAACTTTCATCAACAGGCTTTTTAATGACGCTCAGTGGATATGTGCCCGAGTTGCTGGAAGAAGATTTTGAACCGTTGGTATCGCGTGCATTGCAATACGCCAACACTGCAAAAAATGACATCGCGCACTGGTGCGTGCATCCCGGCGGCAAACGCATATTGGAATCTATCCATAAAAGTCTTGGCCTGCACAATGGTGAGCTGCAACCTTCTTATGATGTATTGCAAAAATTCGGGAATATGTCTTCACCCACTATTTTATTTGTATTGAAAGATATTCTTCACCAACTCTCGATAGGCAATGCGCAAAACAATAAGGCAATGCGCGATGGCCACTCACCGCAAAAAGTGCTGGGAGCAGCTTTCGGCCCCGGACTAACAATGGAAACTTTTGTAGCTTCATATTAATGCCTTCGTTCCGCAACCGTTCATATCAACCGGAGTTGCTCGACCGCCCGGATATTCCTTTCGATGACATCAGGCGCAATATGGATGAGCTGGATTTCATCAACACCTGGCTGGGAGGCCATGCTATTACTGTTGCAGGATTAAAAAAAATGCTGCGTGGTGTTGCGGGCGATCATCTTGTCATCTGCGAAATAGGTTGTGGCGGCGGCAATAACCTGCGCGCTGTTGACCGTTGGCTGCAAAAGAAAAAGATCCGCGCCTCTTACATCGGCATCGATATCAATCCGCATTGCATTGAGCATGCAAAAGCAACCGCCCGACTTGGCAATGCTGAATGGATCACTGCCGATTATAAAGCAGTACAGTTCGATGTAAAGCCCCATATTATTTTTACTTCCCTTTTCTGCCACCATTTTACCGATGATGAGCTAACGTTCATGGTGAGATGGATGCGCGACAATACCCGCATGGGCTTTTTCATCAACGATCTGCACCGTCATCCGCTTGCCTTTCACTCCATCCGCCTGCTCACCAGGCTTTTCTCCCGGTCATATCTTGTAAAAAACGATGCTCCCCTATCTGTATTAAGGGGGTTTTCCCGAAAAGAATTAAGTACCCTGATGCAGCGGCCAGGGCTTTTAAACTGTTCTATTGAATGGAGGTGGGCGTTCCGATGGTTGGTAGTAGCAAAAAAGGCATCGTAATGTGCAATGCGCACATTGATAACACATGAGAAAAAGCGGTTCATATTACGACGTTGCGGTAATAGGCGGTGGACTGGCGGGGCTTGCCTTGTCCATACAATCGGCGCGCGCCGGGTACAACACCATCCTGTTCGAAAAAGAGCAATATCCTTTTCACCGTGTTTGCGGCGAATACATCAGCCTGGAAAGCTGGAATTTCCTGGAAGACCTGGGCCTGCCGCTGAGCGATATGAACCTGCCGATCATCAAACGCGTACAGGTGTCCGCGCCCAATGGCAACACCATCGAACACCAACTGCCATTGGGCGGGTTCGGCATCAGCCGTTACACCATCGATCAACTGATGGCGGAAATTGCAAAGCGCGCCGGAGTGCATGTAATAGAAGGTGTAAAGATCACCGAGGCCAGGTTCAATGGATCAGCCTTTGAGCTGCACCCCGACCGTGCCCGCAAGGCAACGCAGGATACCGTTCACGCGTACATGGTGGCTGGCAGTTATGGCAAGCGCAGCAACCTCGATGTAAAATGGGAGCGTGATTTTGTGCAGCACAAACCCAATAAGCTGAACAATTACATCGGTGTAAAATATCATATCCGGACCGAGCATCCGCCGGACCTGATTGCGCTGCATAATTTCAGCAACGGGTATTGCGGCATTTCGCAGATAGAGGATAACAAATATTGTTTGTGTTACCTTACCACCGCCGAAAACCTGAAGCAATGCGGCAATTCCATCAGGGAAATGGAAAAAACAGTGCTGGCTAAAAATCCGTTCCTGGAAAAAATATTCCACAACGCGGATTTTGTCCTGGAAGAACCAGTGACCATTTCGCAGATAAGCTTTGAGAAAAAATCGCTGGTACAAGACCATGTGCTGATGGTGGGCGATGCGGCGGGAATGATTACGCCCTTGTGCGGCAATGGCATGAGCATGGCGCTGCACGCAGGCAAGCTGGCTTTCAGGGAAATGGATGCATTTTTACAAAACGATGCGAGCCGGCAGGAAATGGAAACCAGGTATGCCAAAGCATGGAAAAAGCATTTTGCAGGACGAATGCGTATAGGTAGATTTATACAACGGTTTTTCGGGCACGCGGTGCTATCCAACGTGCTGATCTCCTCTATCAAGCCATTCCCGCGCGTTGCCGGCTGGCTGATCAGGCAAACCCACGGAGAACCCTTTTGAAAACATGAGACCAATACTGGCGATCATATTATTATGCACTGCAATCAATGGCGCCGCGCAGAATTACCATGCGGTGCAGGGTTCGTTTTATTCAGGCAGCCTCAACATTGCTAACAATCCCGCAACCATGCTCAACACCCCGTACAAGTGGGACGTTACCGTGCTGGGCATGCAATTAAAGAACGCCACCAATATTTTCACCATACATGATTATTCGCTGCTGTCGAGCCCGCGCCAATCAGCCTATGCTTTGGACAGCGGAGAATATGCGCGCCGTGCGCTGATCGGTTTCAACGCCAATATCTTCAATGCCAGGATCACGCTCAATCGCAGAGAAGCCATTGGCTTTGGACTGAACCTAAGAGGATATGTGCGCATGCAATCTTCCAAATACAGCTTTATCGACACCATTGTGAACACGGCCGACTTCCTGAACATGAACCAGCAGAACCAGCCGCTGGACGTTCAGGTTACCGGCAGCACCTGGATCGAGATCTTTGGAAGCTATGCGCGCACCATCGTGGAAACCGCCAAAGGCAGGTTGAACACAGGCATTACCATTAAAGCAAGCCGCGGCATCGCAGGCGCCCATCTAACGGTGGAGAACATACGTTTCAATAAAGAGATCTTTGCCAACAGGCAGCAGAATGTGCTGGCGAATGCGCGTGCCAGTTATGGTTACTCCGCCAACTTCGACAGGTGGCATAAAGAAAGAAAATCCAACCAGAACTTGCGGGACCTTGTAACGTATTCCGACGGTGGCATAAGTATAGACGCAGGTGTGGAATATCTTATAAAAACCCAGGAAGTGCCCGGTTATGAAGATGACGATTATTACGATTATAACTGGAAGATCAGTCTTTCTCTGTTGGATGCGGGCCTTAACCAATACCGGTATGGCAGGGAAAGCCGCACCATCCAGGGCATGCGGCCGGAGATGATAGACACTTTGCTGGACGATAAGTTCAGGGACGCCGCCAGCTTTGGCCAGGTAAACGATACACTGGAAACCGTTGTGCAGAACATGACCACGCCGCGGGGCAATTTTACGGTGCTCAATCCCATGCGCATCGTATTGAACGCAGACCGCTTTTTGCGGGACGATTTTTATATCAATGGGGAGATTTCATTCAACCTTTCGGGCATGTTCAAAAAATACCACCACGTAAAGGAATTGAACTTTATTACGATTACGCCCCGATGGGAAACACGCAGGTGGGGCGTTTTCCTGCCCATGCAATACAATGCCGCGGGCAAGTTCTGGGTGGGCGGCGCATTCAAAGCGGGGCCATTGCTGCTGGGCTTTCACAACTGGGGCAATGTATTTTCAAAAAAAAGCATGCAAAACGGGGGCGGTTATATAGCGCTCACCATCCGGTCGTGGAACGATAGCTGGAATAAGCGTGACCGGAGATTAGACTGCCCCGAATAAACCTCTCATTAACATTGCGCAACTTCGCACTGTGGTAGCTGTACGTTATTTTTGACGGTTATGAAAAAGTATTACCCCTTACTGGTATTTGTATTTGCACTGACCACGGCTTCGGCACAACAAAGAATAAAGCTGTTGAATTATGACGTGAACTGGCAGCCCACCGAACTAAAGAAAGCTTATTACCATGTAGAACAGGTGAAGTATAACGATACTTGTTTTGAATGGAACTATTACCTCTCCGGGCATCCCCGCTGGCTTTCGGTGCAGTTCAAAGATGAAAAGGGCACCGTAAAGCACGGCAATTACTATACTTATACCGATGATGGGTACCGGGACAGCTCATGCGAATACAAGGATGGCAAGCCGCATGGCGACTGGTACATCAACGCATCGAACCACCGCACTTTAAAGAAGCTGGAGTATGTGGATGGGCAGTTGATCAGCGAAAAGGACTCCGCAACACTCACCAAGGAGCGTGAAGCAGCGGCAAAAAAAACTTCGCCCGAACCCGGCGCAGGCAACACCACCACTTTTACAAAGGTGGAAGTAGAATCTTCGTTTGAGGGCGGCGCACAAGGCTGGATAAAATACCTGGAAAAAAACTTCCGCTATCCCGATGAATCCATCAAACGCCGGGCAAGAGGCATGGTGGTTGTACAATTCATCGTTAATCAGCAAGGAAAGGTAGAATCCCCCGAAATATACAAATCAGTCGAATATTTTATCGACCGGGAAGCGCTAAGGCTAATTACCCGTTCACCGGACTGGACGCCTGCTACGCAGGATGGCAGAAAGGTGAAATCATACAAGCGGCAGCCGGTGACCTTCTGGCTGGAATAATGTACAGCACTCACCACTCCCTGTCTTATCTTTCAATTTTATTTGAAAATTCAAAAACATGGCATATATTTGATCTGTGAAACTTGCAGAGGCTAAACAGCAATTCATAGCATCGTGGGGGGCGTTCGGCTCGCAATGGGGCATTAACCGCACCATGGCGCAGATACATGCTTTGCTGCTTACCAGCGCCGACCCGCTTAGCGCCGATGACATTATGGAACAACTCGAGATCAGTCGCGGCAACGCTAATATGAACATCCGCGAGCTGATCAACTGGGGGTTGGTATACCGCCAGTTAGTACCCGGCGAACGAAAAGAGTTCTTTATCGCTGAAAAAGATATCTGGCGCGTTGCCAGGCAGGTTGTGAAAGAAAGAAAAAAACGCGAGCTGGACCCGATGATCAAAATACTGGATGAGCTAAGCAATGTGGAAGGCGATAAAAAGGATAAGGAAGTGAAGGCTTTTACCGATACCGTCAACAGCATTAAAAAACTGGGCATGCAGGCAGATAAGACCCTGGACGTAATGATAAAAGCCGATGAGCACTGGTTCTTCAGCAGCCTGATGAAGATGTTCAAGTGATGCGCGGCGCCGCTACGAAGAAAGCATTCATCAAAATGCACAATGAAAGCTGACAGTAACGAATGTATTTGTGAAGCTGTGAAAAAAATAAATAAAAAATAAATGCCGGAAATCCGGCTTTTTAAACCAAATAATATTTCATTTTTTTCTGAAATTTTAAAAACATTGTATGGAGACTGTGCGAAAGATAGACTTGATCCTACAGGCTGCCCTTGCCGCGACCTGTCTTGTGGTGTTACCTATTTCCATTCTGTATACCATGCTCGGCGAGCTAGTGCTGGGCGGTTGGCAGGTGCTGAGCGCCTTGCTCAATACGCTTCCGATGTTGCGCAGCCCCTTCCGCAACCGCATTATCGTTTACTGGGTATTTACGCTCATCGCCTTGCTCATGCTGGTACCGGGCAACGAAAGTTTGCTGATGGCATCTATGATAGGCTCATGGGGCATAGCCATATTTTACTGGGTGATATATAAATCCTTCATAGAACATTTAACCTATAGAAAAGAACTAGACTCTTTAATCCGCCATTGAACCATGAACAATAAAAAGATCATACTTGCCGGGGGAACGGGATATATAGGGCAGGCACTTGCGGAATATTTCGGCAAGGAAAATTACATTATCATTCTTGGCAGGAACGTAACCGATCACGAGAACAATGCTTACAGCGATTCATTATTACAATCCGGCAACGATCATCGAATCGAATATGTGCAATGGGATGCAAAATCCGTAGCAGCATCCTGGCAGCAACACATAGAAAGAGCTGATATCATCATCAACCTCGTTGGCAAATCGGTCAATTGCAGATACAATGCAAAAAACAAGCAAGCCATCATCAGCAGCCGCGTGCAGGCAACCCATGCATTGGGAGAAGCAGTTGCCAGGTGTACGGTTCCCCCCAAACTATGGATCAATTTTTCTTCGGCTACTATTTATCGTAATGCCCCTGACCGTCCGCAGGATGAATTCACCGGCGAGATTAGTGAATGGAAAAAAGACAACATGCCTTACAATGCCCTGGACCAGTTACGCAGTTGCGTCAAAAAATCCATCGCCACCTTGCTGCATGGCAAAAGTTCCGATGCACGAAAACAATTGGATCTCGATTTCTCTGTACAGGTTTGCAAATTGTGGGAAGCTGCATTTTTTTCGCACCGCACGCCCTTTACACGAAAGATAGCGTTACGCGCAGCTATTACACTGGGCCGCGGGGGGATTCTTACACCTTATCTCAATCTATGCAAAGCAGGGCTCGGGGGCAGGCATGGCAACGGTAAACAACGCTTTAGCTGGGTGCACGTGGAAGATGTTTGCAGAATGGTAGCATGGCTATGGGAAAACAAGGAAGCTGAAGGCATATACAATTGCGCCGCTCCCAATGCTGTGACCAATGTAACGTTCATGCATACCCTACGAATGCTAACAGGCCGCAGGTTTGGATTACCTGCTCCTGCATGGTTGCTCGAACCAGGCGCATGGCTCATCAGGACCGAAACAGAACTAATGCTTAAAAGCAGGTGGGTGGTATCCACCCGCGCAATGCAGGAAGGCTTTCGCTTTAAATACGAAACCATACAAACTGCATTGCATGCTATTCTTGCAGACAAACATCCCCAAAAAACATTGGCCTGATAATAGCTGTTTTATTTTTGCAACAACCGATCATTTAATTATGCCTGAAACAAAAAAAACATTGGTGTTGGGAGCTTCCGATAGTCCGCTGCGGTACAGTTACCTGGCCGTGCACAGGTTGCGTGCCCATGGGCATCCTGTAGTTGCAATTGGTAAAAAACCAGGCAAGGTTGCAGACGTTGATATTTTTAAAGGAGAGCAACCCGCTGCGGGCATCGATACCGTTACGCTTTACCTCAATCCATTACATCAAAAAATCTACTACAACTACATAGTTTCCCTTAAACCTAAGAGAATAATATTCAACCCGGGTACTGAAAATGACGAGTTGGCCGTTCTTGCAGAACAGAATGGCATTAAAACGCTGGAAGCGTGTACGTTAGTGATGCTGAGCACGGGACAATATTGACATTCTGCCGGCGTTTATGTAAGTTTGTTCTACTGATCCGTAACTATTTAAAATTAGTATCCAATGAAAAATCTGTACGCAATGGCGTATACGGTATTGCTGGTTGCTGCCGCGGGTTCAGTACAAGCCCAAAGCAGTCCTCCCATAAACCAGGCCGTTGCCGACAAGCCCCTTCTGTTTAATAATTTGCCCGATAAGCTGGAATGCAACCTGGAAGAGGTTGATAAACTTTTTATGGCCGACCAAGACCAGAAAGTAATGGTGCGTTTGAACGAGCACTTTCAACTGGATGGCATGATCGCCGAGAAAGTAAGGCACTCCCCCGAAGTGCTCACCATTAATTTCAGGATCACCAATTATCCTGGCGCACTGTTTACCATTTCACGCATCATACAGGATGGAGTGATACGGTACGCCGGCCGCATTATCAGCAAGGATAATGGAGACGTGATGATGGTTGTGAAGGAGAAAGGAAAATATTACTTCACCAAAACCCCACAGCGTTTTGTTATGACGGAATAGCTCAACGGCATTCCTTTAATCCCTTATCTGTTATGAAATCCCGAACCGTACTTACGCTACTGCTAGCACTTACTGCAATTGCCGGGAATGCACAGGTCCCCGCTTTTAACAGCCATCCCTCAGCGCCGGTAACCATTTACCTCGACTTCGACGGTGAATATGTATCTGGCACTTCCTGGAACTGGGCTGGCCCCATCAATGCGCAGGCGCCGCAGTTATCAATCGCCGCCATTACGGAGATCTTCGAGCGTGTGGCCGAAGACTACCGCATATTCAACGTCAACATCACTACCGACTCTAATACATACAAGGCCGCTCCATTCGATAAAAAAACACGTGTGATCATAACGCCTACCAATAGTTGGTATGGCAATGCGGGAGGCGTGGCTTTTCTCGGCTCTTATCTCTGGGCCGATGCAACGCCTGCCTGGGTGTTCAGCAATGTGTTGGGCAATAATGCCAAGTACATCGCCGAAGCCTGCGCTCACGAGGCCGGCCATACGCTGGGCCTGCACCACCAAAGCACTTACGACGCCAACTGTGTAAAGACGGCGGAATACAGTCCCGGCCAGGGCTCTGGCGAAATCGGCTGGGCGCCCATCATGGGCGTGGGTTATCATAAGAACCTCACCACCTGGCACAACGGCACCAACGCAGTGGGCTGCAACGTAATGCAGAACGATATTACCACCATCATCAATGCTGGCATTACCTTCCGCAACGATGAACACGGCGATTCGCATAAATCGGCCAGCAATATTGTTTTATCAGGGTTGAACTTTACCATCAGCGGTATTGTGAACCAGTCTGCCGACAAAGATGTTTTCAAGATCGTGCTTACGCACACGCAAAACCTGAAACTTACTGCAATACCGCAGAACGTTGGTATAGGCAATGCAGGCGCAAATGTAGACATCAGGATAACCTTGCTCAATGCAAAAGTAGACACTATCGGGCGATACAATCCTACGTTGTTGCTGAATGCGGGCGTGGATACCAACCTTACGCAAGGCACCTATTACCTCGTGGCTGAGGGCATAGACAATGCCAACCTGCGCGACTACGGCAGCCTTGGATATTATTCGCTCACCGGCGCGTTGAACAATGCACTGTCTGTGCAACGCTTTAAGCTCACCGGCTCGGCGGGCAACGGCATTCACGCCCTGAACTGGAACTATCAAACAGCAGATCCTATCCAATCGTTCGAAGTACAATCTTCCGCGGATGGCAGCAGGTTCGAAACGCTGGTATCGCTGCAATCGTCGGAGCGCAGCATGTTTTACAAGTACCTGTCCGACAAAAAAATATTTTACAGGATAAAAGCGCTTACTCCCGATGAGCGGGCCTATTATTCCAACATCATTGCGCTGCAGGCGGGCGAGGCGGGCAAGCCGGTACAGGTAATGAGTACGCTGATAGGCGCAAGGCTCGGCATAAACAGTACCGGCCAATACCAGTACCAGCTATTGCAGCAGAATGGCCAGCTCTTGCAACAAGGCGTGTTGAAGGCCGGCTACAACAATATCCCGGTAAAAGATGGTGCAAACGGAGTATTGTTGCTGCGGGTTTTCG
Organism: Chitinophagaceae bacterium; assembly: GCA_035628135.1. GTDB lineage: Bacteria > Bacteroidota > Bacteroidia > Chitinophagales > Chitinophagaceae > DASPKM01. The sequence goes on from DASPKM010000011.1 coordinate 243,580, forward strand.
ACGGAAGTCAATACTGGACGGAAAAGCTGATAAGACAATAATCGCGTAGAACTGGCATGGGAAACTGAATTTTTTGGTAAATTCGATAAATCCTTTTCTATGTTATGGCGAAAATTTAATGGCGACCCGATTGAACTACCCATTCTCGAAGCTGTGGAGAATGCCATACGCCGCGAGACCGAAAAAGGCTATCATCTCAAGGTGTGTATTGGCACCGACTCCCAGGTAAAGGGTTCCGAAACAGAGTTTGCTACCGTGATCGTTTTCCTTCGCGAAGGACATGGCGGGTTCATGTTCATCCACAACGAAAAGACCAGGCAGCAATACTCCATCAAGGAACGCATGCTGGTAGAAGTAGCCAAGAGCATCGAGATTGCCTACGAGCTGTGCAACCTCTTTACCAAGTACGATGTGGACATGGAAGTGCATGCCGACATCAACACCAACCCTCACTTCAAGAGCAACGATGCGCTGAAGGAAGCGATGGGTTACATACTCGGAATGGGGTTTGCCTTCAAGGCCAAACCGGAAGCCTTTGCCAGCAGTAGCTGTGCCAACAAAGTGGTAAACTAATAGAACCCTGTCGCCTGTCGCAGGGTTTTTTATTGCGCAGCCGTGTCAGTAAACATGGCTTATAAAATTGTCTCCCTAAATAATTAATAATTATTAATTAATAATTATTAATTATTCTAATGACCCGGTAACCTCTTTATTGGTCCTCTCTATAAACTCAAGAATCTTATCGCGTCCCTGTTTTTTTACGGCGCTTGTTACAAAATGAGGCGGCAGGAATTGCCAGGTCTTGCGCATCGCATCCAGGAAGGCTTTTATATTGCGGCTTACCGTCTTTTGGTTCTCTTTGTCGGCCTTTGTAAACACCAGGCAAAACGGAACTTCCCATTTACCCAGTTGCTCGATAAAGGCCAGGTCTATTCTCTGCGGATCGTGCCGGCTATCGATCAATACGAATACATTGGCCAGGTTCTCGCGGTGCCGCAAATATCCTTCTATCATTTGCTCCCATCTTCTCCTGGACGACTGCGACACTTTCGCATAACCATAACCGGGAAGGTCGACCAGGTACCATTGGCCGGCTTTAGAAGTGTTGGCGTTCACTGACTTTTTAGCGCCACCGGGTGCAGGCGGTCGTGTTGCAACACCGGGGGACGAAGGCGAGCTTTCCACCAAAAAATGATTGATGAGCTGTGTTTTACCGGGAGCTGAAGAAGTTTTGGCCAGCTTGCTGTTATCGCAAAGCATATTGATCAGCGACGATTTGCCCACATTGCTCCGCCCGATGAATGCATACTCCGGCTTATCGGGCGGAGGGCATTTCTTGTACTCGGGGCTACTGACCAGGTATTGTGCGGATTTAATTACCATGAGGAAGCAAAATTAACCGGCATAGCCGACAAACTGTCAATTCTGCTCAAAATCGTAGGGTATTGCCTGGGCGAATCTAAGACGAATCTAAGGCGAATCTAAGACGAACGTACATTTTGGCAGTATACCATTCGTGGGCGGCCCTGTTCCATAAATTGGACGGGAACTCCTTACCTTCGCAGTCCCATGGCCGACAGCTTACCGCACGATCATATTGTTCCGTACAATCAATCCGGCGAGAGCAAGAAAAAGCAGGTGGCGGAAATGTTCGATAAGATCGCCTTCCGCTACGATTTCCTGAACCGGTTCCTAAGCGGCGGTATCGACATTTATTGGCGCAAACGGGCAGTAGCTGAGCTAAAGGCGGTGAAACCCGGGTCGGTGCTGGACGTGGCAACAGGCACCGGCGACGTGGCATTGTTGTTGCTCAAATACCTCGATCCCGAAAAGATCATAGGTATCGATATATCCGAGGGAATGCTGGAGCATGCGAGACAAAAGGTTGAAAAACAAAAGTTAAAGCATAAAATCGAGCTTCAAGCCGGGGATAGCGAAGCAATAAAATTTCCAAATAATACGTTTGATGCGGTAACCGTTGCCTTCGGCGTCCGGAACTTCGAACACCTGCAGCAAGGGCTGTCGGAAATGTTACGGGTGCTGAAACCAGGCGGCAAACTGGTGGTACTGGAATTTTCCAAACCCCGGAAAAAGTTATTCAAAAGCCTGTATAACCTGTATATGAACATTGTTGCGCCGCAGGCAGGCAAATGGCTCACAAAGAACAAAAACGCTTACCAATATCTTACGAAATCCGTTAAAGCATTCCCTGATGGACATGAATTTCTACACATTCTGAAACAAACAGGTTACACCGATACCTATTTAAAAACGTTGAGTTTAGGAATATGTACCATTTACTGTGGAAGAAAAGGAATTTCGTAAAGGGATGGGTAGTAGTTTTTTACTTCCTCTGTTCGTTCATTCCGGCAACAGCTCAATTCAGGGGAGAACTCAATCTTCCCGACCACGACGATAAACGATACCATATCGGCATCATCGTTATGGGCGCAACCAGCCGTTTCCAGGTTAGCCAGCACCCCCGCTTTCTGCAAGACGACAGCGTACTGGTGAGCAGCCCTGAAAATGCTGCCGGCGTAGGTATTGGCGGTATACATACGTTTCGCCTTAGCAACCGCTTTTCGGCAAGGATAGTATTTCCCCAATTGTTGTTCGTAAATAAATCCATCCGCTATCATCTTAGTTATCCAGGCGGCGGCGAATCGGAGGAAATGACCAAGAACATTGAATCCATTTTGCTCGGCGTGCCTATTCAATTAAAATTCCGTTCGGACCGTATCGGTAATTTCCGCGTGTACATGATGGGAGGGGTTAAGTTCGAATACGACCTTGCTTCAAAAGCAGCGGCCAGGAATGCGGAAGGGCTTATTAAATTAAGATCAACGGATTTTGGTGTAGAAGCCGGCATCGGCTTCAATTTTTATATGCCATTCTTTATCCTTTCGCCCGAATTGAAAATAAGCAATGGGCTTTCCAATTCGCACAGCCGCGATCCAAACCTTAAGTTCTCCAGCGCCATCGACAAGCTCAACTCACGCATGATCGTGTTCTCCCTCATCTTTGAAGGTTGACGGTCTGATATTGACCAGGATCAAATTAACCGAATTACTTATTGCAGGAGCAAAAACTGCATTCTAGCTTTGTGGCACTTATCCAGCCAATCACTCCGCTGATAACCTAACCACATCCATTTTCATCCTGTAGAATTATTTCCAAACCTTTTTCTGCTTTCTATTATCCAATCCCGCCCGAGAGCCATCTCTTAGTGCTTTTTATTATTAACCTCAAAAAATTGAGACCGTGAAAAGATTTTTACTTTTTTGCGCGGCAATGTCATGCGCATTGCTCGGCTTCGCACAACTGCAGGAAGATTTCGATCCCGCTCCTACCGGATGGCTCCTTTCGCAAGGTGCAAATTTTCAAACCGTAGAAACAAACGGCGCGGTAGTTACACCGGGCGTTGGCGGCAACAACCCCGCACGCATCGGCACGCCGGCGGTAAACAAAACTTCCAACACCTTCGAAGTGTGCTTCAGCATATTCGCGTACTCGTCTAACCTCAACGGGCAGCAGCCATTTCCCTGCAATACGTACGTTGACATCCTGTTCGTAAAATCGACGGTAACCAGCGCCAACGATGCCGAGCTGCCTGGCAATATACTGACGCGTGTAGACAACTACCTGTTGCCTGCCGCCGGCGGTAATACCTGTTTTAATTTCACATTTCCTTCGAATGTAACAGATCCCGCTTTCAAAGTTTTTCTTTCGTTTCACGCGGATTGCAACCAGGGCGGCATCAAATATGTCGTAGACAATATCAATATCAGTGGAGTTAACCTTATTTGCGGCGGCGTTAACTGTCCTCCCGGTGCATCACACGATGTATTCAACCGGCCGGCAGGCGAAGCAAGCTTCAATGCGGTGTTGTACGGCGCTCCCATCGATGCCAGTTATCCCGCTCCACCCCCGGGCTATGCGGTGGACCCTGCCGGAACCGATGGCGACCAGAATGATGATTACAATCATCTCCGGTGGACACTCGTGACCAGCCCCGCCGGTGGCACTGTAACCATCAATGCCAATGGCACCGCCACCATCAGCAGGAATTCCAGCCACGTTACTCAACTTACATTTACCTATATGCTGTGCGACGATGGGCCCGACAATGATTTTCTGACCACCGGTGATAACCTGTGCAGCAACATCGCCACCATAACGGTAAACTGGCCCGTAGGCAACATCATGCCGGTGACCCTTACATCTTTCACGGCGTCGGGCAGCCGCAACCTGGCAAGCCTGAAATGGGAAACCGCCACAGAATCGAACAACAAAGGCTTTGAGGTATTAAAGAGCGATAACAATGGAACTTTCCAGCGTATAGGATTTGTATTATCCAAAGCAACAGGCGGCAACAGCAGTGGCAAACTGACCTATGAATTCTTCGATGCTTCATTGGGCAAAGGCGTTACGCTTTACCGCCTTAACCAAATTGACCTCGATGGCCGTTCGAAGCTTAGCGAGATCAGGTCGGTAAAGGGAGAAGAAATCCAGAACAGCCTTACCATCTTTCCAACACCCAGCACTACCGGCGATGTGTCGATTTCCATAACAGGGCTGCAGCTATTCGATCTGTACGTAGTGGATATGAATGGTAAAGTGATAAGGGAGTTCAAGCGTTCGTCCACGGATTATTTCAAGATCACCAACCTGCAAAGCGGTATGTACATTGTGAAGATCGTTGACCTGAAAACCGGTGATCAATCAAGCGAAAAATTGCTGGTGAACAGGAGATGATCAATAGTCATATTCTCTCCTGAACATATTCAACCTCACTCCTACCGTAAGCATCAGTGCATTGTCTGCGCTGATGCTTTCCTGCTTCCAGTGCCGGAACATCAGCGAAGCATCGAGAAAAAGATTTTCTTTCCATTCGTATGAAACGAGGCCTGAAATGTTGAGCCCTTTTGCTTCCAGTCCGCCGGCGAGCTTGTAACCATAATCGCCAACGCGTGTGGTATTAACTTTAAAAATATTACCACCGAAATTGCTGTTGGTTGAATCCAGGCCCTGCTTCCAAAACAATACCCTGCCCTGGATGGTCCATTTAGGCGCAGGTTGATAAGTTACCAACCCTACCGTTTCGAAAAAATTAGCGCCGAGCGGGTGCGCCAGCGGCTGGTTGTAATGCGTATAGTTGGCAACCGAATCGTAATGGGAATAGGTAAAGGGCCGCACGATATTTACCTCGGCCTGCAGGTCGAGGTTCTTCAACTCAAATGCGTCGATGTACTTGCCGCCGAATTGTATGCCGAACTTATTTCCCCACCACCCGTTGCGCGATTTTATTTCCTTTAGTAAGAATTCATCGAGTATCAACTGTCCATATAGTTGTCCCTGGTGACCTGCATTGGCCTTAAAATCAAACCCGATAATGGCATTGTCCGCGCTGCCGGCTTGTTGCTCGGATGCGCGCAGGAATATCACCGGGTTCAGGTAAGCCAGCTCGAACCTGTTCTTCCGGCCGAATATCACTGCCTCGAATAAACCGATGTTCAGCCAGCGCGTGGCGTTTATGCTAAGGTGATGGATGACCGCATATTTTTTATCGAGTATCTTATTACCGGTATTGATCTGGATGGTTTGCGGCACCAGTTCCATGAACAGGTTGTGGTATTGTATCTTCCAGATCCTGGTATTGATCTTAAGGAAAAGATAGCTGTTGCCGAAATTGCTCAGCAACAGGCTCCGGTAGCCGTTGCCGATAAAATTTTTATCATACCCGAACTGGAACCTGAAATATTTTGCCGCGTTGAAATGAATGCTTCCCCTCGCATCGATATAATCGAAGGCCGTTCTTTTAAATGGTTTGTAAAATCCCACGCCGGGCACGGCATTGTAGGCGTTCACCCATTGCTGAAAAAATTCAGGGCCCCGTTCCTGGTTATCGGTGATATAAGTATCGAAGCCCAGCCGTTTTGCTATGAGGCCGCGCACGGTTACGCCTTTTGCATTGAGGAACACACGTTCCCCATTACCCGTCTCGATGGATTGTTGTTGCTGTATCACGGGATTAACGGCCAGGAAAAAATCTTTCTCGTTCACCGAAAAAAAATCCGCCTGGGTTTTATAAAATGTGTTCCACAGCGGCTTCCTGCTTTTAAAGCCCGATTGATCGCCGGTAAACCATTCGCTGTTATTCATCAGCATGCTGCGCAGGTTGTGTTGGTCAACGCTCGAAAGACGGTGGTAAAAATCGTATGGATAAAACCCGTGCAAGGAATCGGCCATGGTAGCCACGGTTGCGGCCGTTTGCCTGCTGATGGGTTTAAAGGTGGCAATATTCAATTCGCTGTTATCCTGCATCAATATCTCTAACCTATTCAACAGGATGCGGTGTTTCGACTCCTGCGGAAGCAAAGTGGATTGAGAAAAGCACAGGGAGGGTACGAACAGCCAGCACAGTCTTGTAAGGGTTTTTAGAATATATTGCATGCGTCAATTTATGCAAAAATACCTGATTAAAGATATTGGCATCGTCAATGAGGGATCGATTGTGCAGGGCGACGTTCACATACAAAACGGCCGTATTGAAAAGATAGGCAGCCGGCTATCTGCCGTAGGGGCCAGCGAAATTGATGGGTCGGGAAAATTCCTGCTGCCCGGCGCCATAGACGACCAGGTGCATTTTCGTGAACCGGGACTTACGCATAAGGCTAACATTTATACTGAATCGAGAGCTGCTGTTGCGGGAGGGGTTACCACATTCATGGAAATGCCCAATACTATGCCCCCGGTATTTAACCAGCAATTGCTGGAAGAAAAATATGCCATCGCTTCCAGGACCTCCCTCGCCAATTATTCATTTTTCATGGGCACTTCCAACGAAAATGCAGGTGAGGCCCTGAAGACCAATCAAAAAAAACACGACGTTTGCGGCATCAAGATATTCATGGGTTCATCTACCGGCGGGTTGCTGGTTGACAATTACCTTACCCTGAACAAATTGTTTTCCGAATCGGAGGTATTGATAGCCACGCATTGTGAAGATGAACGCGTGATCAAAAAAAATTACCAGGACCTGAAACTGCAAAAGCCAGTGCTGGAGGCCGCTGACCATCCCATAATCCGCAACACAGATGCCTGCTTCGAAAGTTCCTTTGCTGCCATACAGCTTGCTAAAAAACACGATGCACGATTGCACATATTGCACATCAGCACCGAAAAGGAATTGCAGTTATTCAGCAACATGATGCCGCTGCACCAAAAACGCATTACTGCCGAGGTATGCGTGCATCACTTGCACTTTACCGCGGATGATTATGCCAGGCTGGGATACGCTATTAAATGCAACCCCGCCATTAAGGCCGCGCATAACCGGGAAGCCCTGTGGGATGCATTGCTGGATGACCGGCTGGATGTAATTGCCACCGATCACGCACCGCATACGATGGAAGAAAAAGGATTGGAAAGAAGCGCGGCAGAACATAACTTTCTTTCGCGGCCGAATGAGGAGGGACTGTATGAAAGAACGCATGCCGGGCTGCCCCTGGTGCAGCATTCGATGGCGCTGATGCTGTACTATGTGCGGACGGGAAGATTAACTATTCAAAAATTAGCTGAAAAAATGAGCCACGCCGTGGCCACTTGTTTTCAAATCGAGAACCGCGGATTTATACGCGAAGGATACTGGGCCGATGTAGTGATAGTGAACATGGACAAACCAAACGTAGCCCGTGCTGGCGATTTGCTGTATAAATGCGGCTGGAGCCCATTGGAAGGATTTGAATTCCCGGCGGGCATTGAAAAAACATTTGTGAACGGCCACCTGGCGTATGACAATGGAACTATTAATGAATCACAGTTAGGAATGCGATTAAAATTTAACAGGTAGCATTTGGAAATCGATCAAACCACGTACAGCGATTTATCACTCTTTCATGCGGAAGAGGAGTTCTCGGTATTTCACCGGCTCAACTTCACGCGCACTTCGGCAGGAAGGGAATGGCTCCTGCATTTTTTTAATCATCCATTTTCAGACATAGGAAAGATCAGGGAAACACAGGATGTGATCAGGCTGCTTGGTGAAAAAGTGAACGACTGGCCTACATCCATTACCAATGGCACCATCATGGTAATGGAGCGCTTGTACCAGTCCAGCATCGACACCATTCCCGATAATGCCAGCCCGATCAATGCCTATTCATACCGCATTTTGCATACGCCTGATTTTTCGCTGGTGCGGTATTCAGTAACGCATTTTGCAGATTTTGTACGCGGCTTCCGGCAAATACTAAGCCTGTTCAGGAACCCGCAAACACCGCGGCTGCTGCTGTCGTACCTCGACCGTGCGTCGGACCTGCTCAATCATCCATTGCTGCAAAAGCTGGGCGAGGTAGATACACAAAAGAAATTAACGGCCCGCGAAACCGTGCTGTTTGGAAATTATATTTTATACAGGTTCAAGAATGCAGCGCAGGAGCTTATCAATATTTACGGCAGGCTGGATGCGTGGTTCTCCATGGCGCAGGCGGGACGGCAATACCATCTTACCTTTCCTGCTATCGTGCAGCAAACATCGCCCTATATAGATGCTTTGCAACTGTACCATATTTTATTACCCAAGCCTGTAGCGTACGACGTGCAGTTGAACAAGAACAGCAATTTCCTGTTCATGACCGGGGCTAACATGGCAGGCAAAAGCACCTTCATTAAAGCAGTGGGTACAGCGGTGTTCATGGCGCATTTGGGAATGGGCGTTCCGGCAACGGAAATGAAGCTAAGCCTGTTCGACGGGATACTCAGTAATATCAACGTAGTGGATAACATCGTAAAGGGTGAAAGCTATTTTTTTAACGAGGTGCAGCGCATCAAGAATACCATCATCAAAATAAATAATGGAAAGAAATGGTTGGTGCTGATAGATGAGTTATTTAAGGGCACCAACGTGCAAGACGCCATGAAGTGTTCGGCCACGGTGATAAAAGGGTTGATAAAGATCGAGAATTCCTTGTTCATTTTGTCAACGCATTTGTACGAGATCGGCGAAGAGTTGAAACAATTCCCCAATATTTCTTTTAAATATTTTGAAACCACCGTCACCGGCGACCAGTTGTACTTCAGTTACCAATTGAAGGAAGGCATCAGCAACGACCGGCTGGGTTATTTGATATTGAAGAAGGAAAAAGTGGTGGAGCTATTGGAAAAATTATAATTACCAGGGATGAAAATCATTTTATTGATAGCATCGTTGTTCATAACAATTGGTGCATTGCCGCAGGCGGGCGTAATAGACGTTCAGCATTACCGCTTTGAGCTCGGCTTGTTCGATTCAACGGATGAGATCAAAGGAAGGGCCTTTATTACCGTCAGGTTCATGCAACCTGTTGGCGCAATCAGCTTCGACCTGCAAAATGTGGACACCAGCGACAAAGGAATGGTGGCGCAACGGGCGCAGGAAAATGGGCAGGCGCTGCAGCACAGGCACAATGGCAATAAAATAACATTGCAACTGGGCGCGCCTGCAAAACAGGGTGAAGTAAGGACTTTTGAAATAGTGTACAGCGGCATACCAAAAGATGGACTGATCATTTCAAAGAACAAGTTCGGGCAGCGTACTTTTTTTGGAGATAATTGGCCCGACCGTGCAAAGAATTGGTTGCCTTGTATAGACGATCCGGCAGACAAGGCATCGGTAGAATTTGTGGTGACTGCCCCATTGAAATACCAGGTAGTGTCGAATGGCCTGCAGATGGAGGAAACAGTTCTTGCAGGCAGCAATAAGCTCACGCATTGGAAAGAAACCGTTCCGCTGGCCACCAAGATCATGGTGATAGGCGTAGCGGAGTTTGCGGTGCAGTATGTAGGTGATACGCTGAATGTTCCCATATACAGTTGGGTGTATACGCAGGATAAGGACAAGGCATTTTATGATTATGCCCTGGCGAAGGACATCATTCCATATTTTAGTAAGAACATAGCGCCGTATCCTTATCGCAAGCTGGCGAATGTTCAGTCCACCACCATTTTCGGCGGAATGGAAAATGCCGGTTGTATTTTTTACACCGAGACCGCGGTGTCGGGCAAGAGAAGGTCGGAGGATCTATTGACGCATGAAATAGCGCACCAATGGTTTGGGAATATGGTTACCGAAACCAGCTTCGCGCATTTATGGTTAAGCGAGGGCTTTGCAACGTATTTCACCGATTTGTATTTGGGTTTAAAATATGGATTGGATTCCATGAACAAGCGGTTGCGCAATGAGCGTAACAATGTCATAGGGTTCAACCGGAGAAGTGCTCGTCCCGTGGTGGATACTTTTACGAAGGATTACATGCAATTGTTGAATGCCAACAGTTACCAGAAAGGAGCCTGGGTATTGCACATGTTAAAGACTGAGTTGGGAGAAGAAGTTTTTATGAAGGGCATTCGCGCATTTTATAATAAGTATGCCGGCGGAAATGCCAATACGGAACATTTCCGTAAAGTAATGGAAGAGGCAAGTGGCAGGAACCTCCAGGCATTTTTCAGACAATGGTTGTACACACCCGGCCATCCGGTTTTAAAATTGACCTATGAGCACAATGCAAGAAACAACACTGTAACGTTAACCGTGAGCCAGCAACAGCCCACTGTGTTTACATTTCCACTCGAGATAGAATTGGTGACCGATAAGGGACCTGTACGCAAAACTTTGCAGGTGAATGGCAAGGAGCAGCGGTTTACAATTGCAAACATCAGTGTTCCAAGATCGATAGTGCCGGACCCCGGAGTTAAGTTGCTATTTGAAAGTGCGCGGTAAGGACTTTTCCGTTCCCAATTGCTTTATAAACCGAAGGTGCGAGCGCACGCCTCCCCAATAACTTACTGACTGGTAAGGAATACCGTGCTCCACAAGTTTTTCTCTGATGACTCGGGTAATGTACGGGTAGTGCACATGGCAAACATGTGGAAATAAATGATGCGCCACGTGGGTATTGAAACCACCGAAGATCCACCCGGCCCATCTTTCTTCAGCGTGAAAATCAACCGATACATTTACCTGGTGCCGCGCCCAGGAATTATGGAGACGGGCCTCCTCTCCGGGATTTGTAAAAACGATTCCCTCGACATAATGTGATATCAGGAAGGTAAACAGCAGGAACAGCGACAATAAACAATGCATGATGAAGAACCCGGCCAGCACCTGTTGTAATGGCAGCCCAGTAATGAAATATGGAATGACGATGTAAATCCCGATATACAGGAGCTTGTACAGCACAAACTTTATCCACTCGCTTACCGGGTGGCTGGTGAAGAGAATATTTGCCTGCTTTTTTCTAAAAAACAGTACAAAGTCTTTATAAAATATCCAAAGTACGGTATAGAACATATAAGCAATCGGCGCATACAGGTGTTGATACCGGTGATGCCATTTCACATGCTGGTTGGGTGATAGTGCAATAAGTCCGTTTACCTGCAAATCCGCATCGCAATCATCTACATTTGGGTAAGCATGATGCGAATGATTGTGGCGTATCCTCCATAGGTACCCATTAGCGCCCTGCAGGTTAAACAGGATTTCATAAATGAGATCGTCCAGTTTGCGCTTGCCCGTTAGTGAATGATGCGCCGCATCGTGCGCAAAATTCAGCGCGAACAAAAACGATGCAAATCCGAAGGACCAGTAACTTAATTGGAGTTGCCAATAAGCCGAAGATTGCAAAAGAAATGCATAAGTGGCCGCAACCAATATTGTATACATCGCCGCTTTTATTAATACTTGCTTATTTGCATACCTGCTTTTGCCTGCGAAATACGCATTCACTTCCTTTTTAATCTCCGTATAAAATTGTTCTTCTGCTGCCGGCACAATAAAGGGCAGCTTGATGATTTTAAAGCTCATGGCCCATTCGTTTTAAGAAGCGAAAATGCAAGGCTGCCGCTTTTGCGTAAGGCGCCTCGTTATAATGGATGCCGAATTCACGGGCGGTTTGCCGCAGGATGGGGATCATATCAGGATAATGAACATGGCAAACGTTGGGAAACAGGTGGTGAAGCGTATGGGCATTGAAGCCGCCGAGTGTCCAGTTAAGCAAGCGGCTATTTACGTTGTAATCCATGGAGGTGCTCATTTGCAACAGTACCCAGCTTTGCTGCATCTTACCGGTTTCATCGGGTTCGGGATGCGTGGTTTCATCGGAGAGATGAGAAACCGCCAGCACTGCAGTAATGACCAGGGACATCGCAAAATGCATGAATAAAAATGCCAGCAACACGTGCTGCCAACCCACTGGTGTAACGATTGCCGGCAGCACGATCATATATCCTGTATACAACAGTTTGTTTATTACAAGCTGAATGGTTTGCTTTCTATCCAGTTTAATGGAAATGGAGCGGTCGGTCTTGCCAAAGGCCAGCATAGTGTCGCGCACTAACAACCAGTTGAGTGAATAAAACAGGTATATGAATGGAGCGTAAATATGCTGGAAGCGGTGGATGTAGAGCCGCGGTTGAATGTGGGTCATGCGTATGAGCGGATTGTCCAGCACATCGATATCACTGCCATGCACATTAGTATAGAGGTGATGCGACTCTATATGATACTTTTTCCAGACATAGGAGTTATTGCCCAGCAAATTGAAAGTGAGCGAATAAAACCTGTCGTTCCATTTTTTATTCCTGAAAATTGCATGGTGGGCCGCATCGTGTGATACATTGAATACCAGCAGCAGGATGGACAACCCGATAGATACATAGGTTATGTAAAACCACACGAGATTGCCGACCGCAAATAGCATAAGCCCGTACAGCGATGAAAACACCAAAAAATACAGCGCGATCTTAAAAAGCATCAAACTGTTTGCGTACCGCGACTGGCCTTTATCAGCCAGCATAACCGATACCCTTTTTTGAAGGGTATGGTAGAAGCCGTTGCCGTTGTCGCGGGTGAAGCTTAGTTTTTTCATAACGTTGCATTGTTATGCTAAGCTAGATTTGGCGATGCCGGAATCCTTTGACAAAAGTCAAAATAAGCGGCTTAGCCTTTTTTTAACTTACTGCGTATGCGGCTGAGGGTCTCCAGGTTCATTCCCAGGAAGGACGCGATGTTACCGAGTGGCACACGGTTAAGCAGGTCGGGATAATTTTCTATAAAATATAAATAGCGGTCTTCGGCTTTCTGTTTTCTCAGCAGGTATAGTCTTTCTTCACTGGACGAGAAATAATGCTCCGTGAGCACGCGTGCTGTATAATTGAAATCGATAAAATCTTTATACAATTCCTGCAGCGCATTATAATGTATGCGGGCGAGGGTACTGTTTTCCATGGCCTCTATGAATTCGTATCCGGCCCGCCTTTTATAAAAGCTATTTACTGAAACCACGATGTGGTATTCTTTCATGAAGCGGTTGCAGATCTCAACGTCTTCTCTAATGTAATAAGATCTTAGCATGCCTTTTAGTACAACGTAGAGGTAGTCGGCGCGTTCGCCGTCGCGCAGGAGGAGTTGTTTTTTTGGGACTTCGATGATCTCGAGGTCGTTTGTTAACCGTTCTTTTAGTTCAGCAGACAATGGGCGGATTGTCTCCAGGTAGGTGAAGAAGGGGTTAAGCATGGGGGTTGTGATTGACAGCGGAAAATTAATGGATTAGGGGTCTATTTCAAACTGGAAGAGCCGATGCTTTGCTTATTATTAACTTTATTGCATACATGAAAGGCAACCTTCAGAAAACCTGGGAGAGATTTGCATTAAATGTCGGTGGCGCGTTTGAGTGTTCTACAGGCGGCAGTGAATTCCACAAATATGAAAAATATGTCATTAAGTTCATTTACAATGGCAATAAGATTGTAATCACTATATACTTCCAATCGATCCCTGAGCGCGGCAAATCTCCATTTTTGGTCCGGTATACAAGAATGGATATTAGTTTTATCAACAAAGCAAATGTTCATTTCGTTGTAAGAAAAAAGGGATGGGTTACCAGTATGATTGCGATTTTTACCGGTACGAGAGTCCAGAGTGGTTACGCTGATTTCGATAAAATGTTTGTTGTACATGGACGACCAATGGCGCGGGTAGTCGAAATATTCAGCCAGGAAACTGTGCGTGTGTCAATGATTAGGCTTGGGGATCTACACGTATCAATAATAAATAATAAAGAATTCCATGACTATTTCCTTGACCCTGGCAACGATGTAATCCAGATCAATGTAAACCAAATCCTTCGCTCGGAAGAAGACATACAACGTTTCTTCAGCCTGGGAATTCTTATATTAGCGAACACAGCTGCACAAAATGTTCGGACTTTTCAAAAATAATGAGAATGCTTGTCCCGTATCTGAGGACATGAGACTATGGACCGAGAACGCAATGATTTGGCTTATGCAAGAGTTTGGAGAGGAGAAGATACTGTCGGTCAGAACCCTGTTGCCTATCCAACAGGATTTCCCTTTTCGGTTCGATGGATCAGAAGGAACAGCGTATTCAGCGTTGAATATTGTAGCAAATCAAATGGAGGTTAATCCTACAGATATCGTTATCAATTTTTTCGATGAGCGTTTTTTGGAAATCCGTGGCGATACTGGTCAGGTGATATTTACCCAGCCATATGAGGATGAACTTTACGCCGCGGGCCTGTACCATGGTAAAAATGAACAGGGAAAATTTGAGATAGATGTGGAGCGGGGCCAACTGACGGTGCCAGAACATTTGGTATCTACTTTAGCACATGAAATTGCACATATAAAAATTTTAGGCGAAGAAAGATTAAGCGACAATGACGAACTACTGACTGATTTAGTGACGGTTTTTTTCGGGTTGGGAATTTTTAATGCAAATGCCGCTTTTAGATTTTTTTCAGCCGCAGACAAATGGGGTTACAGTAAACAGGGTTATCTGACCCAGCAGGAATGGGGATATGCGCTTGCCATATACGCTTATATAAGGGGGGAGAAAGGACCGGAATGGTCGAAGTATCTGACGCCAGGTGTCAAATCGGATTACAAAAAAAGCGAGGCATTTATTTACAACAATACAGATAAAATATTGGTATAACGTTCCCTTTGCCACTATCAATTGGCACTATTTTCAGAGAGCATCTTACCATACGGTCATGGATAAATATGATACATTTCTTAAGAGAATTGGAGCTGGGGTAATTGATGGTATAATTTTTATACCATTTTCCTTTTTAGAGAGCGTTACCGGAAATAGCATTCTGGCGTTTTTTAGCTTCCAGCTATTCCATTTAGCTGTCTGGTCTTTGTACACGGTGGGGTTACACGCACGCTTCGGACAAACTCTTGGAAAGTATGTATTCGAAGTTAAGCTATATGACATAAATGAAAAGTCTACCTTAAGTGCAAAAAAAGCCTTTCTTAGAGAATCTGTATGGATTTGCTCGCAGGGGCTAATAACGCTATATTTCCTAGCTGCTGCTAGTAGCAACATGCAACAATTAGAGGGTATTAAAGCATCATATGCAGATACCGCGGCATTTGCGTCGTTAACTTGGATGCTGATAGAAGTAGTAACCATGGCCACTAACCGCAAGCACAGGTCTGTTCAGGATTTCATTGCTGGATCAGTTGTTTTAAAGATAACATGAGTTTCCGTTAATATTCAACA
>DASPKM010000012.1:0-5629 GCA_035628135.1 Chitinophagaceae bacterium
CATGCGTGCCGCTTCACTGGAACCGGTGAATGTGTTAAGCAGCTATAAATGGCAGGGCGGCCTCGGCTATTATGAAAGCACCAGGGATGCCAGCACCAATTTCTTTTTCAGCTACCTGCCCCAGGGGACCTACGTGTTCGAATATCCTTTGTTCGTAACGCATACCGGTACCTTCAGCAATGGCATCACCACCATCCAGTGCATGTATGCACCGGAGTTCAGCAGCCACAGCGAAGGCGTGAAGATCAATGTAGAAGAAAAATAAGATTAGACTTTTTTTAACACGGTACGGACACGCTGCATGCAGCGTGTCCGTTTTGTTGTTGCTATTGCGGAAACATCTACCCCATCCAAAACCATCGGCATGAGAGTCGTTTTTGCTATCCTGTTACTGGCAGGGGTTATTTCCGTTTCTGCACAAACCAACCGCGCACCATATGCTGACCAGTGGACGCTGGTAGATTCGCTGCTGCATAAAAAAGGCCTCACCCGCTCGGCGCTCCAGGTAATACAACAGATATATATAACCGCAAAACAAGACCGGAACGAAACGCAAATGATAGCGGCCTTGCTGCACCGCCTGGCCCTGGAAGAAAACCTCGAGGAATCGGGCTTTGCAAAGCAGTTTGCTCCATTGGAACAGGAGCTGCAAACAGTTACAGGTCCGGTCAAATCCATCTTACACAGCATTCTTGCACAGCGCTACTGGTTATATTACCAAATGCGCCGCCGGTATGTCTACGATCGATCGAATACCATTAATACCAATAAGGACGATATAGATACCTGGGGGCGCGAAGATTTTCTTTCCGCTATCACGCGCCACTACCTGCTAAGCCTACACGATAAGAAGCTATTGCAGCAAACAAAAACTTCGGCCGCCGAACCATTGATCATATACGGGAACGTATCCCACCTGCGGCCAACGCTTTTCGACATACTTGCACACCGGGCGCTGGATTATTTTACAAACGACGAATATTACCTTTCCGATTTTTCCGAGGCAAATAATATCACTCAACCAGAAGCATTTGCGGAGGCGGCCGTTTTTGCCGCACATCGTTTCCGCATCAATGATTCCAGTGCAAGGATCCAGATGGCCTTGCCCATTCTGCAGGAGCTGATCGCATTTCACCTGAACGATGGCAAGCCTGACGCCCTGATAGACGCAGACATCAGGCGACTGGATTTTGTAAGGCGCAAAAGCACGCTGGAGAACAAAGACTCGCTGTTTATATCTGCCATGTACACCATCGTGCACCGGTACCCCCTGGCAACCGAAGCGTCAACTGCCTGGTACCATATTGCCAAAATGCACATGGAAAACGCGGGCCAGGAAGACCCATCCATCAGCACCTATTATCGTTATGGATATGTGACGGCGAGAGAGATATGCGAGCGAATAGTGTCTTCGCCGGATTCATCGGAAGGAAAATATAAGTGCGCCGTTCTGTTGCAGCAGATAGTAGAAAAGAAGCTTAGCATGGAAGCAGAGAAGGTCAATTCGCCGTATATACCATTCAGGGTGCTGCTGCGCTACCGTAACATCGACCAGTTGCATTTCAGGCTAATTAAACTGACGCCTGCTATCCAAAAACAGATCGACGATGTTCATAGGGAAGGCTATTGGGAAAGGCTTACAGGCCTGCAGCCGTTAAAAACATTTACGCAGGCATTGCCCGGCTCTGCTGATCACCGGCCACATGCCGCTGAAATGAAAATGGATGCGTTGTCGCCCGGAGAATACCTCCTGCTTGCAAGCAACGACAAACTGTTCAATCCAAAGGACAGCGAGCTATCAATACAATCATTTTATGTTTCGGGTATCGCTTACATATATAATGGGCACGATGTTTTTGTGCTCGACCGGGAAACAGGTCAACCATTGAAGAATGCATCGGTGCAGGTATGGCAAGGCCGGTCGGATTATTACAATTGGTTACCCATCAAGGGACCATTGTTAAAAACTGACGCCAATGGTCATTGCCGGGTAATAAAAACCGCCGATCGCGAGATCAGATTGGAGATCAGCACCGCTTCGGATCATCTTTTTGTGCAGGAGGAAGAGAACTTGCCATTTTATGAGAAGCCGCGCCGTGAGCAACGCAGCGAACCGGTATATGAAGAAGTGAAACGCGTGACCTATTTTTTTACCGACCGGTCTATTTACAGGCCGGGACAAACGGTGTATTTCAAAGGGATCAGCATAACAACGGATTTTCATACTAAAAAACCGAAGGTGGTAACGGGAAAGAAGACCAAAGTTTTCCTGTTCGATGTGAACGATCAAGCGGTGGATTCGCTGGAGGTTGTCACCAATGAATTTGGTTCATTCTCCGGCAGGTTCCGGCTGCGGGAGCATGTGTTGACCGGCTTGTTTTCCATCTATGAAAAAGGAAGCGCATCCTTTTCAGTGGAAGAATACAAGCGCCCGAAATTTTCGGTAGCGTTCGAAGAAGTGAAAGGTAGTTATCGTGTTTTTGATTCCATCAATATCACCGGCTTTGCCAGGGCATATGCCGGCAATAATATAGACGGCGCCTCGGTTAAGTACAGGATCACACGAAGCGTGTGGTCGCCATACTCCTGGCTGAACGATGATTTGCCCTCGGGCGTAGAGATCATGCAGGGTGAAGTAAAGACCGGTGCCGATGGAAAATTCCACCTGCGCTTTCCCGCGCTGCCGGATCGCTCCGTAAACAAGCAATACGATCCTGCGTTCGATTATATGGTATCGGTTGACGTAACAGACTTAAATGGCGAAACGCATTCTGCATCTACATGGGTAAGAGCAAGCTACAAGGCATTGATCGTTTCGATAAAGGCTCCGCCAACTATGCCGGCAGACAGTTTGAAAAGCATTTATGTTCTTACCACCAATATGGCGGGACAGTTTGAAAAAGCACCGGTAAACGTAGCGATATACAGGTTGAATGCACCGCAACGGCTTATCAGGGAGCGGTTATGGGACAGGCCCGACCAATATTTAATGACAAAAGAAGAATACCTGCAATACTTCCCTCACGATGAATACGGCGACGAAACCAACAAGGAACAATGGGAAAGGCTGGAGAAAGTATACGAAGGCACCGACTCCACGAATGCAACAGGAAATTTTGCATTGAGATCGGCGTCCGGCGCAAGCCAGGTGTTTCACCCGGGATGGTATGTAGTTGAAGTAAGCGCATACGATAAATACGGACAACCAGTAAAAAATACGCAGTACATACAACTTGCCGGCAGAGAAGAAAGGACCGCAACGCCCGTATACTTATGGCCATACGAAGAACGGATCGTTACTGCTCCCGGCAACACCGTAGTCCTGGAAATTGGCACCTCTGCCGACAGCGTCTTTATGATACAATGCATAGACAAGCCTTCCGAAGACAATATAAATCGATATAGCTACTCGTTTAGTTTATTGCCTGCCGGACGTTTGCTTGGGCACTTCGGTATCCAGGAACACGACCGTGGAAATTTCAACATATTACATGCTTTTGTAAAACACAACAGGGTGTACACTACATCCACCCATTTCGTTATTCCGTGGAGCAATAAAGACCTAACTGTGAGCTATGAAACCTTTCGCGATAAAACCGAGCCTGGCAGCGAAGAAAAATGGAAGGTGAAAATATCAGGTCACCAGAAAGAAAAAGTTGCTGCTGAAATACTCACAACGTTGTACGATGCATCACTCGACCAGTACAAACGGCACGATTGGACAAAGCCGCACATTTGGAAAGACTATCAGCCCCAGGCCAACTGGCAATTGCTCAGCGCATTCGGCAGCCAACTATCTATCAACAGGGAATGGTACTATTACAAGGACCGGAGAACATCTGTGCGATTTTTCCACAAAGATTACGACATCATATATTCCGGTATCAAAGTGATTAAAAATTACGATGGCAGCTTCCGGCACATTATGCCGTATTGGGAGAGCGGTCACCTGATAGGAAAGCCACGCATCATGCAGGTACCCGATTGGAACGTGGATCCAGACGGCTCCAAAGGCATTACGAAGGACACGGTGATCGCGGAAGCGGCATTCCGTGCTACCTCTGCCGGAAACGAAAGCGAAGATGATCGCATGATAGCGAACAAAGCGATCTATTCCTGGCCCGGACCAGCTGAAAATAAAAAGCTGGAAAACCCGCCCGTGCAGGTGCGGAAAAATTTCAATGAAACCGCTTTCTTCTTTCCAGACCTGCGAACAGATTCGGCCGGCAATGTTGAATTCTCTTTCACCATGCCGGAAGCGCTTACGCAATGGAAATGGATGCTGCTATCGCATACCAAAGACCTGAGCATGGGGCTCGAAGAGAAATACATCGTTACGCAAAAAGAATTGATGTTACAACCCAATATGCCGAGGTTCCTGCGCGAAGGAGACAAAATGGAATTGAATGCCAAGATCGCAAACCTGGGCTCCAATGAGGTTTCAGGCGAAGTGACGCTGCAATTAGTAAATGCTGCCGACAACCAACCGCTTGACAATGTATTTATGAATACCCAACCGGTGCAGCGCTTTACAGTTGCAGCGGGACAGAGTACGCTGGTGAAATTCCCGGTTACAATACCCTCGCAGTTTACCATGCCCGTGGCTGTACGATTGATAGCCAGATCAGCCAATGTAAGCGATGGGGAAGAGAACAGTTTGCCCGTGTTGTCAGACCGGATTTTGGTGACCGAAACGCTGCCATTGAACTTGCGTGGCGACAGCACCAGGAATTTCAGGTTGGAGAAACTGGCATCCGCCCAAAACAACAAAACCATTGTCCACCAATCGCTCACATTGGAGTTTACGCCCAACCCTGCGTGGTACGCGGTGCAGGCCCTGCCCTACCTGATGGAATATCCTTACGAATGCGCCGAGCAACTCTGGAACCGCGTATATGCGAACGCGTTAGGCAGCACTATTGCGGAAGCCTCGCCACGGATAAAAGAAGTATTTGCAAAATGGCAAACCGAAGACACGGCGGCATTGCTTTCCAGCCTTCAAAAGAACGAAGAACTCAAATCAGTGCTGTTGCAGGAAACGCCCTGGGTATTGCAGGCAAAGAATGAGCATGAACAAAAGAAAAACCTGTCCTTGCTGTTCAATACCATTAAAATGGGCAGTGAAATATCCAAAAACCTGAACCGCCTGCAACAATTGCAAACTTCCGATGGCGGCTTCAGTTGGTTCGGTGGTGGCTACTCCGAATGGTACATTACGCAATATGTTGTTACCGGCATTGGACGATTGCAAAGATTAGGCGGGTTGCCCGAGAAACACCGGCCGGCCATCAATGATATCGTGCGGAAAGCATTGGAATATCTCGACCTGCGGTTAAAGAAAGACTATGACCACCTGCTAAAGGGAAAAGCGGATCTGCAAAGAGAACAAATCAATTACCTGCATATAAACTACCTGTATATGCGCAGTTTTTTTGGAAGCATTCCTATCGATGAGAAAGTGATGCCCGCATTTGATTTTTACCGCAAACAGGCGCAGCAGTTCTGGTTGCAGCAAGGCAGGTACATGCAGGGCATGATAGCATTGGCATTGTTCAGGACAGGCGATGGCAAAACAGCCACCGACATCCTTCGGTCCCTGAAACAAAACGCCATCATCAGCGATGAACTC
>DASPKM010000013.1:0-495104 GCA_035628135.1 Chitinophagaceae bacterium
CCTAAATAATCTGTCTTTTTTGTCAAATTCCAATTCTTTGTAGTTCATAGTATATGAGGAATCAGATCTTATGTACTCTTTGACTATTCCAACTGCTCTCGAATAATCACATTTGTGTGTACTTGTACAGGCCGAACAAACTACCAAATATAAAATCCAGATATATTGTTTCATAGATAATAAAGATTCTATCTCGGAGTTTAGATTGCCAGGATTAACAGTTGGTTGCCAATATTTCAAGTGTTACCTTATCTATGTGAACTTGGTACCAAATACTGTTAATGATCCTTGATTGCTTCATGGCTTTTGCGAAGCGCAGCCGTTTGAAAGAAAAGGGATCTGCCCGAACGAATCCGGGGATGAGCTGCAAGGAGCGAGACGAGCTGCAGAACATCCGGGGGCAGCCCAGCAGTATGGATATCAACAAAGTGACATGATCGCTATCCGTTGGCTGCACTGGCTCGGCACGGTAATTGCCGACGACCAGTGAGAGAGACCTATTTCCCCGATTAATTTTCGCATAATCCGATCTATCTCAAAAACTTTTCAAGTATTTGAGAAATTGAATACCGATTTTTAGCTCCGAAATTCCATTCCGTGCAACGCTATCCGGTTAGCTGCAATAGCTTAGAAAAGCTCCTTGCCGACGACCGATGAGAAGACTATTGTTCGATTTGCCACTTTCGAGTTGATTGGTCAAATTTAAATGTATAGTTTGAATTAATCGCCGTTGAAAAAAAACCACCAGAAAAAACTTTTCTATAACATGTATCCTTGCTCTTTGGTAATTGAAAGCACGTTACCGAAATATAAAATTTCTGAAGAGAATCAACTATCTGAATAGGAGACAAAAAAATTACTGTCTTAATTTCTCCGTTTTTCATCCTAGCACAAGCATCGCTTTCGTTGAAGACAGACCTAACTCGAAAATTTCCTATTTCTGACCGAATCTGTTCGTAAGCTTTATCAACAACAACAAGTACAGAATCATTTTCATTACCTGCCAGATTAAATCGAGCGATGAATTCAGAATTACCTAAGAGCTTTGATAATACCTCCTCGTAATAGCTACTTTGCTCTCTGTCCTGCGCTAGTATTGTCGCTGTTGTCAGCAGCAAGAAAAATGTAAGGACTAGATTAAACATATTACCGATTGTTATCTTTTTCGTTTTGTTTTTTAGCGCGTTCAGTTGCCTTATCGTACATTTCTTCATATTGCTTCTATTTATACTTGATGTGGCTAATTGAAATATCTCCCTCAACAATTTTTCTGGTTTACTTCCAGGTTTCGCCATAACGCCGAGTATTTTGTGCGTCCATTACTTGTATGCAATAGTCAAACCAAGCCCAATCAGTAACAATATCGGGTCACTAAACCATACTCGGAACGAGATCCAAAAATTTTGCAGCTCCTTCATGTTCAATAGTTCTTCTATATACTTCGCGTTGAACAATTGGGAATAGGCTTAATAATATCAAAGGATAAATTATGTACAGAAGCTTCGTTCTCATTTCCGTTTCTTAGTCTGATTAAATATCCTAATTTTGCAGCATTATTTGGTTAACGGCTTTTCAGATATAGCATTTAATTTAAAGCGCCTTAGAACAGAAAAAGCGATCTCCCAGGAAGACATGGCTAAAAAAACTAAGGTCCATGCCAACCACCTTAGCCGCTATGAACGCGGGCTGTCGGCTCCTTCCATTGAAGTAGTGGAGAAAATGGCGAAGCTCCTGGACGTGAGTATTGACGAGTTGGTATTTGGTTCAGTAAGTGAACGCATGGAAAAAAATATCAGCGACCGTGAGTTGCTCTCCATGTTCCAAAAAATTCAGTCGCTTGGCCAGCAACAGCAGGATACTGTGAAGGATTTTATATCAGCTTACCTGCTCAAAGCTGATTTGCAAAAAAACCTCGCAGGAGTAAAATAACAAAGAGCTGCGGCTCTTTGTTATTTTACTCCTCATTATATCTTCAGGCGATTAGCGAACTAATTTTCTAATCTACATTTTACGCCCAACTCCTGTAGCTTCAATAAAATCTTATTACCATCAATTTCTAAGCGAGGAACGGTCAATTCTATAATTTCATCCTTATCCACTAGTCTATCTTTCAGATCTTTGGCTTCTTTCAAAGAATAGCCGCATTCTTCATTTAGATATTTTATTAGCGCAATTTTTTTTAACCCTACATTCCAGCCGTAGCAAACAATTTTAGACATAGTTATTGCATTATATCAAAAGTCAAAGTAGGTGTCTTGCCAGGGTTAGCTCCGGTGGTTCGTTTTGCGCCTTCAATTACAACTTTCTTGACACCTTGCTCTTTTCCGAACGCATTCATAAGAGATTTTATTCCCTTAATCCCTAGTTTATTCGCCATATCACCGTCTACATCAAAATTCTTAATTGTTAGGACATCATCAACTTTCGAAAAGTTTCCACCGAACTCAATTACATTGTCACCTACTTTTGTGGAATAGAATATTAAGTCATCCTCCTGCGCAGTTACTTTAAATGCAGATTCAATCATCTCATCAGATGAACTGGCAGCAACTCTTACTTCAGTGCTTGCTGTACTACCCCCAATCGTAAGTCCACGCTGCCCTGACATAGCAGCCCCATAAAACATGGTAAACAACGTCATTGCCCCAGTCCCTATTTCAGCTACCCCTTGCAGCCTTGATGCTGCCTCTCCTGTTAATAAATCCTTGCCAGTTGTTGCTTTACCAGCGCCGTGAACTATCATTCCAACAGGGTTGATATTCCTATTGAACCAATCCACGCCCCGATAGACGGCACCCTTACCTTGCATAAAATCTTTAACTCCTTGTTGCACTTTTACAGCCAAGCCAAGATTGCTCCTAAAAGGCTCGAGCCCATCCAAATCAATAGCATTAGGCACTTCATTCCCTGCAAATTGGTATGGCGAGTAATAAGGATACTTGTCGGCTAACCCATCTTGACAGAAAAACCTTCCTATTTGATAATCGTAAAAGCGACGTTTATAATCATACCATGCAAGTCCATCGCCATCGTTAAATTCTTCATCCTGCTGTTCATATCCGTTGAAAAGTTGTTTATTCTCAGCATAATTCGTCTTAAGTGCCTTCGAACTTATCCCCGCCATCGTCAACCCAAATGGATAATAATGCGTCTCCTCCACCAACGGCCCCTTAAAATGCGTCACCTGCAGATTGTCAAAGATCACATCTATATCCGGCGTTTCATTGCTCACATAAATATACAAATACCCGCTTTTACCAATTGTTAAACCATTGGGCTGGTGCACGTATACCACCGAGTCCGTGCCATTCCAGAAACTGGACTCTGCAGGCACCTGCTCAAACCCGCTGCTGGCACTGTCGTAGACCAATTGTTCATTGAACAGTATCCAGTTAAGGTAAGCCTTGGGCCGACTGCTGTTATAAGACCGGTCATTAAAAAACTCAGTTGTATTCGGACCTAACACATTGGTGGTTTGCAGTTCAGCTACAGAAAACTTTCCGCCGCCTCCGATACCTGAAATCAGTGCTGCAACCACATCTGTTAAAGGATCAACAGGACTTCCGGGCGAGGTGCCATTGGTCCTGTACCAACTGCTTACCCTGATGTTGAATTTATCCCCTGCCATTACTTTCAGCAGAATGCCAGGACCTATCTTATTACCACTGCCGTTTGTTTTGGCTACCCAATCGTTCGGGTTAGTATATGTGTCCGTGGTGGGGTAGCCAGGCACCGTTGTACGCTGTACCCTCGTTGCAGGGATCTTTGAATAATACAGCGTATCACGTGCAAGGTTGCCCGTTTCCATGGAGGCTTCTGGATACGCTGCAGTATCCTTTTGCTCGGTCAACACCACCCGCACGTTGCCCAGGTGGTCTTTTTCAAAATAATCAAAGGCGTAGCCATTGTAAGCATTGGAAGTATTAGTAGTGAGACGTATCCTACCTTCTTCGTGCTGCAGAAGCTGCAACGTATCATTCTCATACACAAATCCTGCTATATACAGCGTTGTTTTGGCGGATTGGCCTGTTTCATTCACCACCTTCTTCAGCTTATTGCCAGCATTATCGTACACATAATCTATGTGGCCTTTGCCGGTAACGTTGATGTAGGTAGGCAGGTTTAAGTGGTTATATGAGATGGTGCTAATAGATTTATTGGCGTCAGCAGTCATGTTGCCGTTGCCATCATACGTGTAGTCTGCCGTGCCACCCTGGTTATCACTGTTGTTTTGAGTTGGCTCTTTAAAATCCCCCAGGGTTGTGGTCGGATTGTTATTGCCATCCCGAACGTATTTCAGCTTGTTGCTGTAATCATTGCTCTGATAAATCAGGCTGTCGATGGTTACCGAACCGCCGAGTTTCCAGCCTTTCTGCCACATCTTTTTGATATTGCCGTTGGCGTCGTAAGCAGTGTTAGCATCGGTGCCATTACCCATCATCATGCTATAGTCAATGCCGGCACTTATGTCCCAGTTGCTGCCAGCTTTTTGGGTAAAGTCAGCTTTCAGCAACCGGTTGGCAGCATCGTAGCTGAAATCATACTTTCTTCTTTCGCCATCTCCTTTGCTTCGCCAGACACTGGCGCTGATGTTACCATTGTACTGCTTATTGCTGAAGGTGGCGTAGCCGTCCCTGTCATAGCCCAGCTCCATGCCGAACCAGGCATCGCTGGCCCCGTCTATATATCCTTTATTGATGGAGGTAAGCCAACCACGGATGTTGTAGGTGTTTACCAGTGAGTCCAGGCCGCTGCTGCCGTAAGCAGGGCCTATGGTTTTCTTTTTAAGCTGGCCGAGCGCATCGTACTCCATCGCTGCAATAGGATGCCAACTCTTTGAAAGATTTGTGCTGCCAATGGTGCTGTTTAGTTTTTTTTCAAGCTTTATCACCCTGCCTGCCTCGTCGTAGCTAATGCGTGTTTGCACCGTGTGGGTTTGGGTATTGGTTCCTGATTTCTGGTGCCGCAGCACGGTTTGCAGCACCTGCCCGGTAAAACAGTATTGGGTGGTAGCTATATCGGTGCCTCCAGTGTGGTTATAGGTTTTGGTTTGAATAACTCTGCCTTTGTCATCGTATAAACTGGCTGTCAGCAATCCTCCGTTTGTTTTATCCCATACACCCGTCACCACGCCCCTGGTCTGGCTACTTTGGGTCAGCCCTTGCGGGTAGGGCCAGGTGCTGTTGCTGGCCGCGGCAAACTCGCTGTCCCAGGTATTGTCTTTTGTTGAATACGATCCGTACCACCCCGCCCAGGAATAGTCGTCGTAATAAGTGATGGTCAGCACATCGCTGTAAGCCACCACGGGGAATGACTGGTCCAGCGAATACAGGGGGAAGCTGGCGGTCTGATAGTTTTCATACCGCGAAAGATTCTGCCCATCCAGGTAAGCCTGCATCGTGGCTTGAGTGGTGTAGGTGGCATTAGTATAAAACCCGGTCATGATGGGCCGGTTGAGCTGGTCGTACTTGGTGAACAACCATTTGTTGCTTGCTCTTAAGTTCGAGTCCTGCGACAATACTAGCCTGTCCCACTTGTCATATATCATGCGCACTTCACCCGCGCCGGGTATTCTTTTAACGATCATCCGGTTTTGCTGGTCGTACTCGTAGCGGAAGGTGAGCTCATTCAGAACACTGGAAGTAAGCGCCCACCCGTTTGCCTGCAGTTCTTCTACTGCTCTAGGTTGCAGCACGCCGCGCAGCAGGTTCAGATCATCATAAATGTAGTAGGTGCAAAGCCAGCCGGTATGATGTTCCGAAGGCGCGGAGCCAATTTGCACTTTCTTCAAGATCGTTTTTCCTTCCTTGTCCTTATATTCAACCACCTTGCTCTTGTGCTCATCAATGGTAACGATTTCATACAACTGCGTGGGATCGTAAGTATCTGTAGTGGCGAAGCTGCTACC
This sequence comes from Chitinophagaceae bacterium, assembly GCA_035628135.1. GTDB lineage: Bacteria > Bacteroidota > Bacteroidia > Chitinophagales > Chitinophagaceae > DASPKM01. The sequence continues at coordinate 5,909 of DASPKM010000013.1, forward strand.
ACTAACTGTCCAGATGCGCACTGAATCATTCTCTTCATTTAACAGGTATTGGGTAGTAACATTCCTCCTGGAAGGTTCGCTGTTCGACTCACTGCCCACCCAGCTATTACCAGGTGCATACCTATTGTTCGCCCGGTTAAGCGGAGAGGCTTCAAAATTTGTCTTTCCATAAAAAAATGTATCCAGCGGGTATTGGGCATCGGCAAAAGTCAACTGTTGCTGGAAAGGATTAAGTTTAAACAAGCCATCGTTAGTGGTGTATCCACCAGTACCATTGGCAGCGAAAGGAAGATATTTGTATTGTTCCCTCCCAAATTCATCATATACAAATGGACTTACCAGGTCCACCGCGTTTGCAGCTGATGCAGGGTTGGAAGGATCAGTAACCAGCGACCCTTTCTTTACTACCGTTTGTAAAGGCCTGCCCAGCCCATCGAAGTACTGCGTGGCAACCTTCGCCTCCTTGAACAAGGCCGTATTGAGCGCGTTTGGATCGGTAATGGGCGCAATGGCATCCCAGGTGCGCACGTAACTCTTGTTAACACCGGAAGCATATGCCGATGGCGGAGCAACCGGGTTTTGACCGTTAGCTGTCGTGCACGGCAATCCACATAAAAGCAATATTGCCACCCACGACGCCATCCGTTGTTCAAAGCTTGTTTGCATAAGCTGAACCTTTTAAAATTGAACTGTTTAATTGTTGCTCACCAGCACCCTCTTCTTTTCTTTGTATAACAGGTATTTCTCTTCATTCAGCACCGTGCGGTACAGCGAATCCCTGGTATTCTCCACCCGCTGCACATGAATGCCCAAAGAATCAGTGCCGGCGTACAGCTGCCGCTTCAACATCTTCGCCTCGTGGAGCTGTAGATTGATCTGGTAGATCAGCAGTTTCTGCACATCATTGAGATTGAGGGAATCCTTCATCTTCTGCGCAATCTTGTCTGCCACAAGAGTGGCAGGTGAAGACTGGGCTTTGGCCGTTACAGCAATTACAAACAGGAAAAAAAACATCAATGCTCTCATATTTTTAGTTTTTACATTTCTCCAATACATTGCGTGGGCGACTCCTCCGTATAATTTTGCGACCAGCTTCCATCACTCCACTCGTAGTGGTAAGTGCATTCCCACAAATGCGGGCCTAACTGCACCGAGCCGGTGTACACCTTGATGCCTGTTTCGCAAACGCCGTTGACACATTTTTTGTTCGCGCCCGTGCAATTGCCCGTGGTACACAGGTATACACATGTTCCTTTAGCATTGGCATTTGCCTGGCCAAACGCGGTGATCTCAGCTTGTGCCTTTGCATCGGCATCAGCCTGGGTGTACCCGCTGTACTTATTCGCAGGCACTGTGTAGGTGACGGAAGTGCCCGTTGAATCGCCGGTGCAGTTGTTGCGGGTAAAGGATTGGCTTGCCACCGCGTTGTAGTACACGTTGCATGAGTCTAGCTGGCCCATGTAGTTGTAGCAAAACTTCTTTAAAACATACTTGTCCTGGTCGCGAATGAGCATTAATCTTGACATGCCGTCGTACTCGTAGTAGATGATGCGGTTGTTCACGTCGCATTGGCTGGTAACGCCCACCTGCGGCTCGTAGCAGAACGTCGTCATCAGCGCTCCTTTGGGGTAGAGCCGCACCTCATCAAAATCAGTACCCACAACCGTCACTGACGATACGCTGCTAAGGTTCCACTCCAGTAGCTTCCAACTACCGGCAATGCGCAATTGTGTACCCGAAGTACTGTTAACGGTGAGGGAGCTGCTCGTTTTTGTCCATGCGGTAACAACGTAGTTGCCGGAAGCAACGGTTTTGGAAACGGTGCCATTGAAGGAATTGTGGCCGGTAACGCCGCCCGCTGTCAGCACGGTGCCATTCCAGTTCCAGCCGCCCTTTCCATCGGCCTCGAATGAAGTATAGGCAATAGTATTGATGCTTGCGTTCTGCACCTTGGCAATGGCGAAATTTCTATTGTAATCCCAGATGTAGCAATACCGCTCATCGCCCTCCTTCGATACCTCGCTCACGTTGCCGTGCGTATCGTACCCGTGGTACAGGATGCGTTGCGCCTGCGTGCTGGTACCGAACACCAGGTCAACCGTGTCCGGCGCAATGACGGTTGCGTTGGAATACCAGTCCTTAAACTTTGTTGTGAGCGTAGTGGTTACATTGTTGTTTTTAAATTGCTTTTCTTCTACCACAGGCCCAATGATGTTGCGGTTGGTCATGTAGCTAAGGCCCGTGTAGTCCGGCGGGTACTTGCGCTCGGTTTTAAGTTGCAGGCCATCGCTGCCGGTAGTAGTAGTGCGCGTGGGATAGGTGTAAGCGCTGCTACCGTATTCGAACTTTGTAAGTTTGGTCATTACAAGGCCGCCGTCGGCATACTCTTTTTCAATAATGGTGTCGGTCAGCACCGTATAGGTGTTGATGTAGTATTCATCCACATCAAACGCGTCGAACTCCGAAGCGGAAGGCGGCGTGCCCTCGCAAATGTTGACGTATTTTCGCTTTACCGAGTAGCTGGAGTACTCATCCAGGCCGTCCAGCCGCAACTTGCGCTCGGTGCTTTTAACCAATTCATAAGAGCTTCCGTTTCGTTTGTAGATATTGGTTAGCCGCTCGCCTATCACAACGTCCGGCACCACCTGGTACGGGCAGTTCAACACCACGTTACCCAACCAGTGCCTCGGATCGAGGTTGCCGAACAGGGTATATACGTGTTCGGTCATGCCGTTATCGGTAGAAGCGCCCCTGGTAACCTCCAGCACGGAGCGGTAATACAAATGCTGCGCTCCAAGCGCCGCAATCGGGTTACTGGAATTGGATGTTACCACTGCATAGGTGCAGGTAGGGCCATCGCACTCGATCCTTGTTATTCCGAATTCACCGGAACAGGTATAGCCATCCCGTTTAACAGTATTGCTCTCGCTGAACTTCAGGCCCTCGTTCATAACCATGGCGGAAAGCGCATTGTCCGATTTGTAGCGGTAAATAAATTCCCGCTCCAGTGCCTTGCTTCCCGCATCGGTATATGAAATGACCCTCGCCACCGAGTGGCCTCCGGCCAGCAGCTCAGTAGACGTTCCGGCCTTTACGTACTTGTTGGCGATGTATATAAGCGTATCGTAGCCGCCCGTTGGATACTGAATTTTTGTAAGCAACCCTTTGGCCGAGTACACCGTGTCGATAGAGCGGTCGCCGAAGGTGACGCTGCCCGTGCCTGTACCATTGCTGTAGGTGCCGTAGTTAACATCTGTAGAAGCCAGTATTGGAATGAGGCTGGCGTTGGTCGACTTGCCATTGTAGTATCCATACCAATCCTGCGAATATGCCAGGCGCGACGGAAGGTTGCCCTTATCGTTGTAAGTAAAATTGTACGTAAGCGGCCCGGTGGCAGTGCTGATCTCCCCTCCCCGGATGTAGACTGAATTCAAAAAAAGGCGCTTGTTCCGGTAAGCCGTAGTACCTGAATTGGCATTTTCGTAAGATGCAACAAAAGTAATATCACGCAGCTTGAGCGCATTGCGGTTCCTGATGGTCATGGAGGCGAGGCGCTTGCCGCCTTCAAGGTCTGTTCGCGCGGTACCATCATAGAAAAACTCGGCCTTATCGCCGTCGCTGGTCTCGATGGCGGCAATGAATTTGGTGGTAACTACCTGCTGGCTGATGCAGGTTGAGAACCGGATGGTGCCCACCGGGCAGGCCACACCGCTTTGTCCTTCTCCCGGTACGCACAGGAAATTATTGCTGGCCGTAACCTTTGAAATGGTTTGTGCAATGGATGATTGAAACGTGACGTTCGCCGTAGTATAGGTGAAATTGATCTGCTTTTGCGTGGATGGCAGCACGATCTTGGTGAGGTACCAGCTTGTTTTGACGCTGCTGGTCTCATTGGTCTTTTCACAGTCTGTGCCGGTGGGGTTGCGCCCGGTGCTGATCTCAACGTCCTGGAAATGGTATGCAGTACCGTTGTCTGTGGTAATGATGAATCCATTTTGAAAGCTGCCGCTGATGACCTGGATCTTCAGGTTGTTCCTCGTTAGCTGCACCGGCTCGTAGCTGCTGTTTAAAATGAACTTGCCACCGTATCCGGGGAATGAAAAACTGAAAATGTCCAGCTCTTTGTCCACCGCATTCTTCAAAAAATTCCTTTCGGTAGTACTGGGGCTGTTGAAGTTGAGCGATACCAGGTTGTGGTTACCGACGGTGCGGTCTTCGTCTGGCTTGTCCATCACCGTCCGGGATACCACTCCCCCATAAGTAAGGGTCCATCCCATGCCCACCATGCTGGCATATTCATCTACTTTTATTCCCGTAGAGGAATAATTTAAGCTGATGCCCAGGGTATAGCCGCCCGTTTGCAGGCTGCCCAGGGGAATGCTGATGTTGGGCGAGCCGGTAGTGTAACCGATGCTCAGCTGATCGGCCTTTAAAATAGCCGAAGCTTCGGGCGTGGGCGGAATAAAATCCGGCAGCTTGTTTACCATGGCATGGCTGCCATCCTGGGCCAGGGAAACAGCCTGCATGCATACGAGCAGCAGGGCGGTGAACGGTTTTTTCATCCTGGGTTATTTTAAGAGGTATCCTACTCTGAACAGTACGGGTTGTGTACGTGGTACCTGCTGCGCGTGCAGGGCGTCGAACAGCAATTGAATGTTGCCCCTGAACTTCGCATTGATGTGGTAGCGTTTGCTGATGCCGATCAATGCGCTCTTTTGCCATGCGCTGTAGTCCCGCAGCATTTGAAAATCGTGGAAGCGGCTCCGGTAGTTCAGTTCTCCCCCGCCGGCAAGCCAAAACGAACCTTTGAGCTTCCACTCCAAGAAAGTGCGCAGACCAATACCTTCATGCGTGATGCTGATGTTACGAATGCTTTGCCCCCAGCCCATTTTATAGCTGGCGCCGATGCCAATGATGCTCTTATCGTTTAGTTTATACCCGGCAGACAATGCAACGTCGCTGGTAACAGGAAAGAAACCATTGCCTCTTACGCTCTGCACATTTGCACCGAGCTCTATTCTTTTCCAGAAACTTTTTGTCCTTTGCGAATTCGGTTTAAAATCCGGCATGTCCATATCGCTGCTGCCACCGCCGAAGGCGTTCACTTTGTCTTTAAGCTGGTTGATCTGCGCCTGTGCTGATTGAATGTTCTGCTGCACCGCACGGCTAACATCGGGCCCGCTGCCGAACCGTTGAAGCATATCCTGCTGAATGGATGCACGCGTTTGCAAGCCAGGAATAGGCGTTGCAGCAGCAACCGGATCGCTTCCCGGCAACCGGAACATGCTGCCTAGCATTGAATTTCTCCTGAAGAAATCTCTAAATGCCGGAATTTTATTGGCCAGCCTTAACACAACCGCTTCCATTTTCGACGGATCTTCCCACGTGCGCCTATACTCATCAACCTGGGCGCGGTAGTAATACACTTCTTTTTTAAACCGTTCAAGCTCCTTTACCAGCCCGAACCGCTGCAACTGCTGTTGCAAAAACAGTTGCCGTTGCTTTATATAAGCCTTGATGGCCGCCGTTTGGTTGAAAGTATTTTGCAACCGGGCATAATTGCCCAACACCTGGGAAAGGCGTTGCTGCGCCGCGGGGGATTGACCTGGCATTTTATCGTGCTGCAAAAAGTGCAGGACGGTTTGCATGGAGTCCAGCCTGCTGCTGTAGACCTGCGCGCCTGCAGTGTGTTGCAGTGTTGCATAACGGCCGCCGATGTCGCCAAATATTTGCCTGGCTGCCGCTGAATCTTTTTTAAATAGCTTTTGTTGCAGTTTCCTTTCCTGTTTTGCCAGCCTTGCCAGGTACTTTTCAGTTTGGCGCGCAAGCTGCTGCCCGGCCTTATCGGCCTTGTGGCTAATGCGGGCGAAAACTTTATCGGGAAGACTGTATAACCTGGAATACAACGAAGAATCCTGCGCATATAACATGCCGGAAGACGAGGTACAGAGGAACGCTAATATTATATTGCGCAGCCTCATGAGCGGGATGGTTTAAGGGTTACCTATAGCAACTTAAGGAAAAAAATCAATATTTCGTGCACCGGCCAAAAACCGCATTGATCGTTCTTGCTTGCACAGGTTATAAGAAATACTAGTTTTGAATGAAATTAACCCCTTATGAACCCCAACAGATTTTTATACTTAGCACTGTTTTTTATGCCGATGTGCCTTGCCTGCGGCAAGGTATCGCCAAACGAAGACTTGTATGGAGTATGGTATTACGATAAGGACCCCGACATGTATGTTAAGATAAATGAACGGATGTACCGCGATTACCTGGGCGGCACACATGCGTACATCGACTACAGGATCCGTTGGAAAGACAAAACGCATTATGAGCTGACAGTAATAAACGCGGTAGGATTGGGCAACATGCTGAAGGAAGAGCGGGTAGTGTTGAAGGCAACCATAAAAGAGATGACGGATGATTATTGCTGGATAATGCTGGAGCATAATGGCAGGAGCGAGTGTATGTTGCTGACGAGGGACAGGCCGTTCAGGGGCTCCACGCGCAGCCCATGCTAGGAATAATTGTTGTATATTCCCTTACTGCTTATGATAGACCTGCATAAAATTCCATTTCCAAACCTGATTTCATTAATCGTAATCATTGTATCAGTTATACTTCCACCCTTTTGGTATTTAAAAAAACAGGCACTGCAAATAAAACGAGGTATAGAAAAATAAGCAGGTAATATTGCAACTGCGTATTTAAATAACGTTTTATGAACCGCAAACTCTATTGGCTTCTTATTTCAGCCGTATTACTGTGCTTTGCCTGCAAAGACAATACCGCAACCACTAAAAAGCAAACCGTAGCCGATGAAAATCTTTTCGGCCTTTGGCATTACGCAGATTTTCCCGGCATGTACGCACAAATTACCGATACGGGATATGTAGATTATGTCGGCGGCCCCGATGCAACCATTACGTACGCCATGCAATGGACAGACAAAACGCATTATACGCTGGAAGTAAAGGACCTGAGGGGTGTGGAGCCCAACGACGAGCTGAAGCCCGGAGCCAAAGTAACCGTGGAAATAAAAGCGGTAACGCCGGACCATTGCTGGATTGTGCTGACCCACAAAAATACCGCGCAGTGCCTGTTGCTGACCAGGAAAAAAGACTATAAGCCAACGGGACCCAAGCCTTGTTAATGCAATACTGCGAACTTAACGAAAAGCGTCTCCCAGGCAGGCCTTCCGGCGCGCTCTACGGTTGCTGCGTATACGCACGAAAATTATGAAAGCAAGTGCCAGCAGGCCTGCATACACAAGATAGGATACCCACAACGGCGTTGGCTCTTCGTAAACCACATAAGGCGTACCTATGAACCTCATGGTTTTGTAGAAGGACGCAGCATCTGCATGGCTGCGGGCTGTATCTTTCATGATATTGCACTGGACAAAGTACGATTTGCTTTCCTGCAGGGTAATAAAGACGAACATTTCCTTTACGTCTCCAATATTAATAATATCCCAGGCACGTATGAACCTGCCGCGAATACCGCCCAAAAAAGTATCGACTGCAGAATGGGCATACAGATGCCATTGCCCATTAGCGAGATATAAATCACCCAGGCGTTGCATGGTTGAATCGAATTGTTGCCTGGTCATAGGAACAAAATAAACGCTGTTGTTTACATGAACCATGTACTCAACACCATCCGAAGCAGCATAGAATATGCTGAAATCTCCCTTCTGGATTGTCTCCGGCTTTACAGGAAAATTAATTAGGAGTGCGTCGTTAATATTGCATTTTACAGACGGCTTTTGCGCGAGCGCCAGGTTGCAATTACAAACCAAGGCAGCCAGTGTTCCTATGAAAAATCGATACATCATCGCTGCAATATTTTTTCACGCACTTTAAATTCTTCTATATCTATCAGGGAAAGGTATTTCCTGATGATGTCCTCGTCGAACTCGGCGCGGTTGTTCATTTCGTACAATAGCTCCCGCTGGCGCTCCAGCAGGTTGAGGTAAATTCGCTGGAAGGTTGTCAATGCATTGTCTTTTGTTTGGGTTGCTTCCGACAGGGTTTGCTGAAAGAAATTGGAATCTATCTGCAGCCTGGCCACTAAATTATTGAAGTGCTGATTGTTTGCGTGCTCATTGCCGTATTGTTCGAGCGCTTCTAAAGAAGCCAGCGCAAGTTTTTTCTGGATGATAAGCTCCTGCTGATTTTCCGGTATAGCCGTGTACCTGTCCTCGGGATTTAGCTTTCGGATTACCAAGGGCAGCGTTAAGCCCTGCAATACCAGCGTTACCAGTATTACGATGAATGTAATGAACAGGATAAGGTTGCGGAACGGGAAAGGCTGGCCCTCGTTAATGAGCAACGGTATGGATAGCGCCGCCGCCAATGATACCACGCCACGCATGCCCGCCCACCCGGCAATAAGGGGCATTCTCCAACCGGGATTGGCATCGGCCACGGTTATAAAGCGGCTCATAAAGCGGGTAAAATAACTGGTGCCCAGCGTGCAGAGCAGCCGCGTAATGATGAGTATTACAGAAATAATAAGGCCGTATGCGATGGCCGTTCCCAAACCTATACCTATTTGTTCGGTGATAGAAGGCAGTTGCAGCCCGATGAGCAAAAAGATAAGCCCATTGAAAACGAAAATAAGGTTGGTCCACACGTTGGTGCCCTGTATGCGGCTTTGGTAGGTGAGCATGCGCTGCCGCTTATGCGATAATAAAAGCCCGCCGCTTACCACGGCCAGTACGCCGGAAAAATGAAAATGCTCCGCTGCATAATACATGCAATACGGTGTAAGCAGGGTTAGCACAATGTCGATGCTGGGCGTAGTGGGCAGCAAGCGGTGAATGCCGTAAAAAATAAAGCCAACGGCCAGCCCTATAACGGTGCCCATGGCAATGACCAGTAAAAAATCAGCCGCGGCGTCCTGCAACTGGAACTGGCCGGTAATAATGGCCGCCAGCGCAAACCGGAATATCACCAGCGATGAAGCGTCGTTCAGCAGGCTTTCCCCTTCAATGATGCTTACCAGTGATTTCGGCACCTTCAACCCCCGCATAACGGTAGTGGCGGCAACCGCATCCGGTGGGGATATGATGCCGCCCAATAAAAAACCCAGGGCCAGCGTAAAACCAGGAATAAGCGCATTAGACACCAGGGCAATTACGCAGGATGTTAGTATAACGATGGGAAATGCAAAACCGGTGATAACCCTTCGCCACTTCCAAAACTCCTTCCACGAGGTCTGCCAGGCAGCCTCGTACAAAATGGGCGGAAGGAAAATAAAGAATACCAGCTCGGGACTGATAGTAATATCGGAAAATGCGCCTGTAAAACTTAGCGCCAGCCCGCCTAATACCAATATAATAGGATAAGCAAGCCGCAGCTTGTTAGCCAGCATAACGAGGCCAAGAATGATCAACAGGATATAAATGTACTGGATGAAGATGGCGTGCATCGGCCGAAATTACAATTACTACCGGAATACGTCTCCAGGAATAACTCTTTGCCGCGCACTGCGCTTCCTGCGTATACAAGAAAAATTATCACACCGTTTTAATTCTTTATAAACCTCGCAGTAAGCAACTGCCCGTTCTGCATGATAACCTGTACATAATACAAACCCGGCGAAAGGTTATTTACAGATAACCGTCGAACATAATCTCGTTGATACTTTTTTATATCCATCGCGCTGATCGCTTTGCCGGCAGCATCCATAATGGTAACTGTCGCGGCGCCTTTGTATTCACTCTTCCAATTGAAGGTTAATGCTCCTGTCGCGGGATTGGGGTAAACGGTCAACCCGGATGCAACGGTTACAATTTTGGATGAGGCGTCAATTAGGTTAGTTGATGCAAGGGGAACCAGGTGATCAGTATTACAACCTTTAAATTCCCCTCTGTGGGGATAGCTTTGAAATACCCGGCCATCTATTTCCTGTACAGCCTGTATGCTCCAGTTAATGGAGCCATTCGTTTTAACCGGCAACGTAACAGAGCACATAAGATCACTGCCGCAGGCAATGTTGTATGTGGGTGCAACCGCGCTTGTGGCCCCGGTTGCATCTGTGTAGCTGGCGGTAATGGTATAGGTTTGCGCCTTGTTTCCTTTCCAGCTAATAATGATGGCATCGCAGTTGGCCGTTGAAGTAATGTGCATGCCGGCAGGCCTCGAAACCACAGGGCTTTGAATGGGAATATTAGCACAGGGCGGCTGGCTAAAAGCAGTTGCTGAGTATAGCAAACAGCAAGTGAGTATTGGAATGATCAGTTTCATTATAATTATTTTTTGAAGGCTTCATTTTAATATGCATTTGCAATAAGACCTATTCCGGCAACAATTCCTACAACCGTAGCAGTTGTCACCACTATGGGAGAAGTAGCAATGGTAGCAATAACCCCGGCCCCCAAGGCCAAAACGCTGAGGTTGTATTCAACCGGATCACTTGGAGCACGTGGGCCGCTTGTACTCGGATAAGGCTCTGGCCCCGTATGCGATGTGTGCTCATGCTCACCATTGGGTCCCCGCACCGTAGAACTATTAAGGGTCATTTGGCCTGATGCGCTATAAGTTACCACAACAATCACCCTCGTTCTTGGCCCACAGGGATCGAGAAAAATATCTGTTATCCGGATTTCTATTATTCTGCCATCGTCTAAATGGATCCTATGGGGCGGGTGAGGTATGGTGATGGTGCCTGTAGGATCTTTCCAGTTCACCGGGTTATTGCCCACATACCTGTAAAAATTCACATCGCCACTACTGAACCCGATGGGATCTACCTGTAAGAACCTTCCCAGTTCCGGCGAATACATACGGTTGCGGTAATCATATAAATTGAGCGCCTGTATAAATTCCCGGCCTGTGAACAGGAACCGGTTGCCAAAAGCGCTGGCCGCAATAACATTGCCTGCGCCATCCCTGAATACGGGACTACCATAAACATCATACGTGTACTGCTCCACCACATTGCCGGCGCCATTGGTTAGCCTGACGGTATTTCCCAAAGCATCGTGGTGATAAAAAACGATACCATCAGCACCGGTTTTCTTCGCCAGCAATTCGTCTGTTTCAGCTCCATGAGCATACTGCGTTATCTGTCCGCCCGCGTTCATTTCTTCCACCAATTTCCACTCATCATAGTACAGGAAACTTACCTGTCCATTGATGGTCCGTTGCACACACCGGTTACGCCCATCATAAGCGAAGGTTATAGTACTGTCTCCCTTAACCGCCCTTATCAACCGCCCCTGTGCATCATAATCGTATTTCCAATCTTTATAAATACTTAAGTGCCCATCAACAGTATAGTTTAGGCTACTACCGCCAACACTCACATATTGGTTCATGTTGTTGAGGTTGTAATTGGTGAGGGTTCCATTATCTTTTACAAATAAGCGGTTGCCGGTAGCGTCATGAAAATAGTTTACTGTTCTTATGCTTCCGCCGGGGGCAGTTTCAGGATTGGAAACTTCGTATTGCACATCTGTGAGTTGATCAAGCGGATCGTACCTGTACACGTCGCCTTTATGATTATCACGCTTTACAAAGGTCCTGCGCTTTACCTCATCGTACCCATAATTGAACCGCGCAAACGAAATACCCCATCGCTGGTGCATGATCTCCAATACCTGGTTGGCATCATCATATTGGTATTGTGCAACTGTTCCGTTTATCAGTTTTTTATTGATCCTGTTACCTGCCAGGTCATACATGTAATGTACCAGCGGCCCCCCATTGGCTGTAATGGATGATACCTGGTTTCTGGCAGTGTATTGATAGCCCAATGCCGTATTCAGGCTGGGATAGATCATGGCACTGCGCAGGCCATCTGCGTTATATTGATATTTAACTTGCCTGGCGCCGCCCGTGCCTTCGATTGCCTGCCACTCACTGGTCATTTCATTTGCATCGTTATAGGTATAGGTCAGCGCACTAACACCATTGTTTAGTGTAAGCAACCGGCCTGCTGCATCATAGGTGCGCATAACGGACCGTACGCTGTCATTCCAGACAGACATCACCTCACGGCTGCGGATATCATGAAAATAGCTGCGCACCTTCCCGGCACGATCCCTGTACCTGGTCAGGTTGTTTACCGCATCATAGCCATAAGCTTCGAAAGTGCCGTTGGGATGGATGGTTTTTGTTCGCCGGTTTAAAAGATCATGCTCAAAAATATATTCCTGATTTTCGGCATCGATCAATTTCCTGATATTTCCTTCAACATCATATTCGTACCGGGTTACCTGTCCCTTGGCATTGGTGGTTTGCACAACAAGGTTTCTGCTATCGTAGTCGTAGTTTGTAACGGTGCCATCCGCCCGCTTTTTGGACACGATGTTGCCAACAAAATCATATTTCCAACCCGTTGTATTGTTTAAGGGATCTGTTTCGGTTACCAGCCGGTTCCTTAAGTCATATCCATATGTTGTGGTTTTCATGCGCGGGTCAATGACCGCGGTAACATTACCAGCCACATCATATTCATACTGGGTAGTAGCGGCATCAGGCGTGCCGGCGCCAATGGTCTGTTTTATTTTTTGCCATTCCACGTCGTATTCAATCTTTATGATCTTTCCACTGGGTAATATGATCTGCGTGGGAGTATGACGGTCATGTAAGCAGCCACACCCGCCGCCCGGCAGGTCATAAGTAAATTTTGTCTGCCGGTCCAAAGGGTCGGTGCTGCTGGTGATCCTTTTAAATTCATCGTACTGCGCCTTCCAGGTCTTGCCGATTTCGTTTGTACTGCTTACCAGGTTCCCAAAATCATCATACTCGTACTTCAGCACGCTGTTGTCTTTATTTACCTGCTTAACCAGTAGTCCCCTTTCGTTGTATTCATACCGCTCAATATTGTGTCTCTTATCCCTAAGGGATGCCAGGCGGTCCGCAGCGTCGTAAGTATAAACCGATTGCTGATCCAAAGGATCTATATGGCCGGTCTTTAAACCGCGGAGATCATGGAAAGTTTCTTCAACGCCGCCATTCCGGAACGTGTGCTTCAATACCTGTCCAAATTGGTTGTAAGTAAAATGTTCGGTGGTGTTATTTGCATAAGTGATCTTGGTTACGCGGTGGCGGCTGTCCCTCGTATAGGTCGTTTTTCTTCCCATTTCATCGGTATAGGTCAGCACCAAATCAAGGCTGTCCCTGGTCCATTTTTCAACAGCGCCATCGGGGTGGGTTACCTGCAGGAAATTGTTATAAGCCGACATTACATACTTTGTTGTTCTGCCAAGTGCATCGGTTGCGGCGCTGATAAACCCATTTGCATCGTACGTGTATTTATGGGTGCGTCCCAACCCGTCGGTATATTCGGTGGTTTGGCCAAACCCGTCTGCAGGCATCACCAAATGCTGTACCCTGCCATTGGCATAGCAAATCCAGCGGCCGCCATCATACGCGGTCAGCGTATTCATTACTTCTCCTGTTCTTCCATTTATTTCCTGTTTGATATAACCGCGGGCGATGGTATTGTCGTAAGTAAACTTCATTTCAGGATTACCCACTTCAATGCGCGGGTCCCTTGCACTCTCCAGGTACATGAAGCCTGCCCCGCTGTAGTGTGGAGGATAATAAGTATAGGATGCCCTGGTGCCGTCGCCATATTCGGCAACCGTAAGGAGCGGCCAGCTGAAACCAGCCTCCATATACACGGTATATTTGTATTGAACACTGCGTCCATCATTGCTGGTTACCTTGCTTATCACCTCCTGCCCGCCGGGCACGGGAGTCGTATATATTATGTCGAAGTATCTTCCGGCGGGTTCGGTAACGCGTGACAGGTTATTTTTTTGATCATAAGACAGCGTATATAAATTTTGATATTTGTCCCTGATATCCTGCAGCTGGTACCAACTGCCCTGGGGGTTTATGAATTTCTGGAACCGGTAACGGCTGCCATCTGGCCTTTGCAAAAAGAAGTTGTTGCCGTACTGGAACAAGCGGTATTCCACACCAAATACGGGCAACCAGTGTGAAGGATTGCCGGCATCCTGCGCAAAAATAATTTCCTCGCCCTCAGGGAACCTGATGATCACTTCCGGCTGCCCATTGCTGTTGGTGCCATTGTCGGCCATCAGGAAATGAAAGCTGTAGGTCCATCCCGCAAATTCACGGCTATTGTAATACCGCCTCCATATCATGGGGATTTCTCCCACGGCGCCCCACATCTGCAGGTCTGCTACCACGCGGTGTTCATTGCCAGTAAATGGATTGAACGGATCGCCGGTAGGAATTTCCGGAGGACAGGGTTTTTTATATGATGCCGGTCCATGGCTCGATGGGTTGCCACATCTACCACCGCCGATGTATGGAGATCTTTCATTGTTGTTTGCCAGCGGATTGGGGCCTACCCATAACCGCACTACTTTGATGTCGTTTCCTTTGCGTACAACAATGCGGTAAATGCCATTGTCGCCGGATGCCTGGAAATTAAAATTGATTTTTTTCTGGCTGGTCAATTGCAACACGCGCGACAATTGTTTGCCCTCCAGCAAACCGCCATCGGCAACTATTACAATTACATTTTCCCCGGCACGGCCTTCGGGGTACGTGATTTCTATGGGCAGCTTTTGCGAAGGGCGGATATTATATACCTGGTCAAAGTACCCGATTTGATTCGGTTGGGGGTTATTATCCCCGATACGGCAAACCGATCGCTCACCTTTTACCATGCGCTTGCTTTGCGCAGGCGCCCGAAATAAGAAAGCTGTGCATAACAAGAGAAATGCAGATAACAACAGGCAAATAAATGCCTGCCCGCTTGAAGCCTTGCGTTTCATGTTGAAAAGTTTAGAGGTGATGTGCTGCTAAACCATGGGGGGCATTATACCAGTAAATAGGGTGAGGCAGTCTGACAGGAGGTTTATCGCGTACAAGGTAATTTATAAAAAAGGAATAAAAAACCGGTATTTTAATTTATTTCAACTGATTGAACACCGCAAGACCAGATCCCTTTTTATCGGAATGCGTCTCCCAATAGAGCCCTTCGCCGCGCCCTGCGCTTACTGCGTAATACAAAGAAAATTATCAATGCAAGCAGCAGCAACCCACCGTAGATCAGGTACCAGACCCATTTCGGGGTTGGCTCCTCGTAAATGACGTAAGGACTGCTTACAAACTTCATGGTGCTATAAAAAGAAGCAATGTCCTCGTCATTAGTAGCTGCTTCCTCGATAACATTGCATTGAACAAAATACGACTTGCTTTCCTGCAAAGTGATGAACATGAACATCGCTTTTATATCGACAGGTTCCGAAGGGTCTGTTGCGCGCAGGAACTTGCCGCGCATGCCTCCCAAAAATGTGTCGGTTATAGAGCGCTTGTAAGACCGGTACCGCCCGAGGGCCAGGTACATGCCGGCAAGCCGTTCCATGGCAGAGTCGAACTGTTTATTGTTCATGGGGGCGTAATAGGACTTATCATTCACGGAAACATGATAGTCGATAGTGGCGGAATTGGCGCTTGTAACGCTGAAGCCGTCTACCAGGGAGGTTTGGGGAACCCTGGGGAAATTGATGGAGAGGGCGCCGTTCACTACAAAATTCACGGAAGGCTTTTGCGCCAGCGCGGTATTGAAACCACAAAGCATTATCAAAATCAATCTTGCCATATTCAGCCAAAATATAAATTGATTGCTGCTGCTAACATTTCCGCCCTTTCCAGGTTATGCTTCAGCCCGCTTTATAAGTTCCGAGCGGCCATAGTGGAATTCTTCCATTATTTGTTTAATTTTAAGAACCTTCATAAACATTATAATGAAACAACGCGGAACCAACCATCCGGATAGCATAGCCTTCAATCTGGAAGCTGAAAATAAGCAAATTCAGAAAGCCCTGGATTGGAGGACACGTGAGCTGCAGGATTATGTAGACAATGCCGCCATCGGCCTTCATTGGGTGAACCGCAACGGCATTATAATATGGGCCAATAAGGCCGAGCTCGACATGCTCGGTTATACGGAAGACGAATATATCGGCCACCATATCGCCGAGTTTCATGTTGAGCGGGACAAGATCAGGGATATACTCACCCGTTTAAGCCGTAATGAAACATTAAATGGCTATGAATCGGTATTACGTTGCAAGGACGGGTCCACGAAAATCGTCCAAATAAGCTCTAACGTTTTTTGGGACGAAGGAAAGTTCATCCATACACGTTGCTTTACCATCGACGTCACAGAACAGAAAAAATTATTTGTTGCGCTTAAAGAGAGCGAGAACCGTTATAGAAGCCTTGTGAACAGCCTGCCCATGGCGGTTTACACTTGCGATCAGGAGGGCCGTATCACCTACTTTAACGAGGTGGCTGTAAAACTTTGGGGATACAGACCGGATATCAAAGAAAGTTCCCTCAGGTTCTGTGCCTGCTTTAAGGTTTGGCTGATGGATGGAACTTTTGTACCACCCGATAAAACACCGATGGCGGTTGCCGTAACAACAGGACAATCGTTTCGCGACGTTGAAGCAATAGTTGAAAGGCCAGACGGGTCAAAATTTTATGCCGTCGTTAATATTGACCCTGTGCTGGATGAACAGAACAAGGTAATTGGGGCCATCAATGTGTTCCAGGACATAACAGCCTTAAAGCAAACCGAAATTGCATTAAGGGAAAGTGAAAGCCGGTACAGGAACCTGATCAATGGTTTGGCCACACCGCTTTACACTACCGATGTGGAAGGAACGATTACCATGTATAATAAGGCAGCCGCGGAGTTATGGGGATGGGAGCCTGAAATAGGAAAAGATAAGTGGTGCGGTTCATACAAAATATTCCAGGTCGACGGCTCCGAGCTGCCGCTCGATCAATGCCCCATGGCAATTTGCCTGAAGGAACGCCGGCCGGTTTATGGCAAAGAGATAATAGTAATGCGCCCGGACGGGTTAGTGCGAAATGTAGCCCCCTATCCACAACCTATATACGACATTTCAGGAAATATGACCGGCGCCATAAACATGCTGATCGATATAACCGAAATTAAACGTACCGAACAGGCTCTGCGCGAAAGTGAAAAAAAATACCGGAATCTGTCAGATGCTTTGGAGAAAATGGTGGAAGCAAAAACCCAGGACCTGAAAGAAAAAAACGAAGAGCTTAAAAAGAGCGAGGAACGGTATCATAAAATGGTCGAGGAGGTAGAAGACTATGCCATCATTTTGCTCGACAAGGACGGCATCGTACAAAATTGGAACAAAGGAGCTGAAAAGATCAAGGGGTACAGGGAGGAGGAAATAGTGGGAAAGAGCTTCAGTACCTTCTATCTGCCCGACGACCGGGAAGCAGGCTTGCCCAGGCAACTTTTGCAGAAAGCCTCCAAGCAAGGAAAAACGGTGCACGAAGGTTGGAGACAAAAAAAAGACGGAACGAGATTCTGGGGAAATATTGTTTTAACCGCACTGCATGATGCAGACAACAATATCATCGGGTTTAGCAAGGTTACAAGAGACCTGACGGAAAGAAAGCTCGCCGAAGACCGGATGAAGGAATACAGCCGTCAATTGGAGTTTCAAAACAAGGAGCTCGAACAATTTGCTTACGCAGCATCGCACGACATGAAAGAACCTTTGCGGAAAATTCATATGTACAGCAGCGCGATTTGTGAAGATACAGCGAGCCAGCTTAGCGACAAATCCCAAGAGTACCTGAAAAGATCAATGGCCGCAGCCAGCCGAATGACGGAACTCATCGACGATCTGTTGGATTATTCCAGGACTACGACAAACCTGGATGGTTACGAAAAGGTGGATTTAAACAAAGTGGTGGAAGAAGTGATCCTGCTTCATAAAGACGACATGGACCATCAGAAGGCAATAATTGAGTTCAACAACCTGCCGGTGGTTGAAGGCGTGCCCTTCCAGTTTAAGCAACTTATGGACAACCTGATAGGAAACGCAGTTAAATATAAACATCCTGACCGCCAGACCGTGATCACAATTTCGGCCGAGACGATACCAGGTTCCCAAATAAAACAAGGCGGAACAGAGCCAGGCAGACAATACCACAAAATTTCCGTTACAGATAATGGCTTGGGCTTTGAACAAAAGTATGCAGAGAAAATATTTGACATCTTTCAAAGGCTCAACAATCGTTCAAGCACGTCTGGTTCGGGAATTGGGCTTGCCATTTGTAAAAGAATAGTGCAAAACCATAAGGGCATCATCAGAGCGGAAGGTATGCCGAATAAAGGCGCCCGTTTCGATATTTACCTGCCTGTTGAACTGTAATTGTTCACCTGCAATATGAAAGCATCTCTTCGGCAAGGCGGTTCATGTCCTTTATATTGTTTGGCTTAACGAAATACTTTAAAGCCCCATTGTCCATGCATTCCCGTATGTGGGAGTTGGCATTGGACGTGCTTAGAATGATCTTAGGAATGGGCTCGTACCGGGGGATTGCGCAAAGCTGGGAAACTACCTGTGCACCATTCATCCCCGGCATATTGTAATCCAGGATTATGAGGCAGGGGAGCTCTCCATCAGCATATTGGTCCAGAAAGGGTAATACCTGACTGCCGTCCGTAAGTTTCTTAAAATTCGCGGTCGGCTCTAAATCTGATATGGTCTCTTCAATGAGTTCCAAATCTTCCAAATCATCATCGACGGCCAGGATCGTCGGGCGGAGTGAGAGCGTTTTCATTTAGTGTACATCAAAAGTAAGCAAAAATACCTTACGATGCCGGCCATACGAAATTTACTGACTTTAAACAGGCAAGCCGGGTGGCACAGTTCTGGTGCGGCCGGTAGCAAGCGGCAATAAGCGGCCTAACGCCGATTGCAGGAAAATTCAGTTAATACGTTTCCATTCTTCATTATCATGCGTGATATAGCGCACTATTCCTTCCCGCATATGCCAGAAAATTTTTTTTGGCTGCCAATGCTCAGCTTTTGGATGAAAGGTATCAAACTCATAAACATCCCCTTGCCGGATCTTTTCCAGGGGATTGTTTCTGATATTGAGTACGAAGGCTCCGCTATATAAATAGTCAATGCGCATGTTAGTTTCCTTACGATGCCTGATAAGGCCTATCAACTCAGCGCCATGGGGATTGTATTTTAACCGCTTATTTGTATACCAAACCTCTCCAATTTGTTCGCCGCCGCGGTATTCAATTAAATTAAGTTCCGAATAGTACACACGCTTTTTTGTAATGATGCTGGTGTCGAAAGTACCTGCGCTTGACTTAAAGATCAGCGTATCGCCTTCGTTATAAACGTCTATCCATGCGCGTTCCTGCTTGCTAAGTGGTGGAAGCCTCAGAACTGCGCAGCCCGTGACATAGAGAATGCATATGATCAACACCAGGATGGAAAGACGAAGAAGCATACACAATGTTTAGAATTGAACAAATGATTAGACTTCACTTCACCCACACTTCCACCCACGCATTTGGCGTAGGCTTTCTCGGCGCAACAAATGAATCTATCTTTTTATAATTCTGCTCCAAACACTCCCGCACCTGGTATGGATAAAAATTGTTGAGGTAAGGTATATACTCAAACAATACCATATCATAATACTTGCTCTTGATACGGTCGCAGAACATATTTGTTTCCTTGTCGAACATGCCTACGCCTTTGTGAAACCACAAAGGATAATGGGAGCCGCGCTCCAGTTCAAAAGGAACTTCTGCGGCCAACGGCGTAAGCTCCGTCATGTTCAACACCTTTAAATTCTTGTTTTTGTTTTTGATCAGGTCCATGTTCATCAGCCGCTCGATACCATCGGCAGTTGGCCCCGGCAACAACATTTTATTAAATGACCTTAGGTTAACAGTACGCCATTGGTGCAACGGTATATCCGTCGTATCCATATCGATCATGTATGTATTGCGGTTTACTTCCGTTGCATACCGGTAACCTTTATACTCGATGGTGTTGTACGCCTGCCCGGGCTTTATCACAAACCGCTCGATGTATTTCCAATACACCTGGCTCCACCACAGCAATACTCCGCCGGCACAAACAATAGCCACCTTCCAGGTATCGAACCGCAAAGGCAGCAACTGGTTCAGCAGGTATAAAATATATACAAGGGCAAAGCTGTGGAAGAAGATATTATTGTCTACCGGCACATAGCTCGTAACCTGGAATATCGCGGCCTGCGCAAGTATGCCAATAGTCAATAAGCCCATCAGCATTTCCTGCCGGGTATTCCAGAATTCCTTCCATCCCCGCTGTTGCCAGCGCGCTATCAACAACAATACGATAATGAACACGTAAAACTTTAGCCACTGCGAGCCAGCTAGTATTTCGCGGATAATATCAGATATGGACATACGCGAAGTATGCGGCGGCTGCCCATGATTGAACCAATATCCAAAATTATAACCGCGCAAAGGCAGTATCACTATCAACCCCGTTATCACCACCGCGCCCATAAATACCAATAACGGCAACCATTTTTTCAGTTTAATGGCTTCGTACAACAACAAGCCGAGGCATACCAGCAAGGCCAACCCTCCCCCATCCTGCTTGGTAAAGAAGGAAAAGAAAATGAACACACCGGCCAATGCCAGCCACAACCACCGCAACCGCACCGCAAAAAAATACTTCATCAAAAATGCCAGGGCCACCAGCTCATAAATGATCACCGTATGGTTGTACCAGGGCCAGTAATTGAAAAATGAATACGACAGCACAAACAACAATACCCCGGTGAATCGGATGGTCTCGTTTATTTGCAGCGTCTTAAAAATGGACCGGAAGGCCAGTCCACCCACAATGTTCAGGAAGGCCTGTGCCTTTACCAGCGTTATCATTTGCGGCCCGAAGATCTTAAAGAACATGGCCGGCACCACCCAATACATGTAGCCCACAGGCGTCCCAAAATCTTTATACGGAGTTTGTCCGAGGTACAGGCGGTAAGCCCCCTCCCAAGACAGGAATATGTTCAACCGGTATGGAAAGCTGGCAAATACGGGCACCAGTGCCAGAACCACGATGATCAGGACCTCGCCCAGGGAGAGGAGTTTTTTGAGGGGCATGTTTGTAAATTATTGATTAATGATTACTAATTATTAATTATTGGCGGCTGATTACGGAGCAATAATCAATAATCAATAATTAATAATCAAAAACCGGTAACGCAAGATATTGCATCCTAACGGATTGTACACTATCTTGTGCGCCTGTTATGAGTGCGCTCCGCGACCACATATTGTTACTAAGGCCTAAAGACTGGGCAAAGAACCTTTTTTTGTTCATTCCCTCCTTCTTTGCAGGCAACATACAGGACCTTAGCCGCATCGGCCTGCTGGCGCTCGGCTTTGTTGCATTCAGCTGTTTGGCAAGCTGCATTTACATTGTAAATGATTACCGCGATATAGAGGACGACCGCAAGCACCCCGTAAAACACAAACGCCCCCTGGCATCGGGCCGCGTGCACAAGCATACCGCCCTCGCCATTGCAATTGTGTTGTTCCTTATAGCGATTGCGCTGGGCTATTACCTGGATAGTACGCTGCAGTTACTATTTGTAATGAGCATCTACTTCGTGGTGAACATTTCCTACTCCATGGGGTTAAAGAACATCGCCATACTGGACATACTGTTGCTGGCCTCGGGATTTGTAATACGCGTAAAGGCGGGGGCCATCATTGCACTGGTAGATACTTCGGAATGGCTGATGATTATGACCTACCTGCTGGCCCTGTTCCTGGCCATTGCCAAGCGAAGGGACGATATGCTGCTGAAGTTAAGCACCGGCGCCAGCATGCGCAAAAGCATGAGCGGCTATAACCTAGATTTTTTAAATACCCTGCTGGGACTGTTCAGCGCCATCATCATCGTGGCCTATATTATGTACACCGTGTGGGACATTACCGTTATACGCATGGGCACCCACCGACTGTACTATACCAGCGTATTTGTAATGGCAGGCCTTATGCGCTACCTGCAGATTACCTTTGTGGTGGGCAAGTCCGGCTCGCCAACGGATATCCTGTACAAAGACAGGTTTATTCAAATAACCCTCGTGCTTTGGATACTGAGCTTTTACGTTATCCTGTACCTGCGCGATAAAACAATTTTTGGATGAAGAAACAAATCGCAAACTGGGGCAATTACCCTGCCATGCAGAGCAACGAGCACCATTTTGCTTTTGACGAGCAATTAAAACAATTGGTGCGCACCCAGGCCAGCTTTATACCGCGCGGCGCAGGCCGCTGCTATGGCGATGCCTCGCTGGCCGATGTAACGCTGTGCACCCTCAAATACGATAAGATACTTTCCTTCGATACGCAACAGGGCATACTGGAATGCCAGAGCGGCATTACGCTCGACCAGGTGCTGGAAGTAATAGTGCCCAAAGGGTGGTTCCTGCCCGTAACACCCGGCACCAAGTTCATTACCGTGGGCGGCGCCATAGCCAGCGACGTGCATGGAAAGAACCACCATGTAGACGGCTGCTTCAGCCACCACGTGCTGGAAATGGACGTGCTGCTTACCAGCGGCGAAACAATCCGTTGCACCCCTACGCAACATACCGACCTGTTCGAGGCCACCTGCGGCGGCATGGGACTAACAGGCATCATTACCCGCGTACGGTTCAGCCTTAAAAAGATCGAGACCAGCTATATCAGCCAAAAACAGATACAAGCCGAAAACCTCGACGAGCTGTTACGCCTGTTCGATGAATACAAGCACTATACGTATTCAGTGGCATGGATAGACCTGTTGAAGAAAGGAAAGAACTTCGGCAGAAGCATTCTAATGCTGGGCGAGCATGCGAAGGTGGAAGAGCTAAAGCCCGACCAACGAAAAGATCCGCTGCAATTGCCGCGCAAAAAGCAGATACCGATACCCTTCAACATCCCCTGGTGGCTGCTGAACACGCTCACGGTTAAGCTATTCAATTTTTTGGTGTATAATAAGAACTTCCGCAAGGAGATCAATAACGTGGTATCGTACGAGCCTTTCTTTTACCCGCTGGATACCTTTGCGTACTGGAACAGGTGCTATGGCAGCAAAGGCTTTGTGCAATACCAGTTCGTGCTGCCGCTGCAGGCAAAGGAAGGATTGGTGGAAATAATGCACCGCATCGGCAATGCAGGCATGGGATCGTTCCTGACGGTACTGAAAGTGTTCGGCCACCAAGACAGCCTTATTTCCTTCCCGAAAGAAGGCTATACGCTGGCCCTGGATTTTCCAATAAGGAAAGGATTGATGGAATTTTTAGATGAATTGGATGAAATAGTGCTGCGCCACGGCGGCAGGCTGTACATGAGCAAGGATGCGCGCATGAAGCCATCGGTGCTGGAGGCAGGATACCCCAGGCTGCAGCAGTTCAAGAACATAGTGCGTAAATACAATCCCGGGTATAAATTGCGATCGGTGCAGAGTGACAGGTTATTGCTAACTCAGAATTAATTATTAATTATTGATTATTGATTATTAATTATTGCTTTAAAATGGTACGGCATAATAATCAGTAATTAATAATCAATAATCAATAATCAAAACATGCCAACAGCCCTCATACTAGGCGCCACCTCCGACATGGCCATTGCAATAGCGAGAAAATTTGCATCGCACCGGTACGATATTCAATTAGCCGCGCGGAATACCGAATCATTAAAGGCGCTTCAGTCTGACCTGAACATCCGCTACAACGTTCAATGCACCCTGCATGCGTTCGATGCACTGAACTATGCATCGCATAGAGATTTTTTCGATCAATTGCAGCCCAGGCCCGACGTTACCATTTGCGTGTTCGGCTACCTGGGCGATGCGGAAAAAGCAAGGCACAACTGGCAGGAAGCAGCAAGCATTTTGCATACCAATTATACCGGCGCAGTATCCATACTGGATGCCGCGGCAGATGCTTATGCCGCACAAAAAAGCGGCACGATAGCAGGCATTAGCTCCGTTGCCGGTGAACGCGGCCGCCAGAGCAATTATCATTATGGCAGCGCCAAGGCAGGATTTACAGCATACTTATCAGGATTGCGCAACCGCCTGTACCACGAAGGCGTGCACGTAGTTACCGTACAACCAGGATTTGTATATACCAGGATGACGGAACACCTGCAATTGCCCAAACTGCTCACCGGCCAGCCCGCAGACGTGGCGGATACCGTGTACAGCGCCGTGAAGAACAAAAAGAACATCGTGTACGTAAAATGGTTCTGGCGCTGGATCATGCTCATCATTTGCTCGATACCGGAGTTCATGTTCAAAAAAATGAAGATGTGAAAAGACGGATCGCCTTTTTTGATTTCGACGGCACCATCACTACCAAAGACACGCTGCTGGAAATAATCAAATACCAGAAGGGAACATTCCGGTTTTACCTGGGCTTTTTGCTGTACAGCCCTTACATTATTTTATGGAAGCTCGGCATCATCCCTAATTATACCGCCAAGCAAAAAATAGTCAACTTCTTTTTCGGCAAGATGCCCGTGGATGAATTTCAACGCCGCTGCGATGCATTTGCCACGGAAATACTACCGGCATTGCTCCGCCCGAAAGCGATACAGGAAATAAAAAGATTGCAGGACGTGGGCGCGGAAGTAGTAATAGTGTCCGCATCGCCCGGCAACTGGAGCGATGTATGGCGCAAGCAGCTCGGCATACAATCCCTGGCCACGCGGTTACAAATAAAAGATCAGCAACTCACCGGCTGCTTCGACGGCAAAAATTGTCATGGAAAAGAAAAGGTCACACGCATCAAAGAAGTGTATGACCTTTCTGCTTACGATGAGATCTATTGTTATGGCGACAGCAGCGGCGACAAACAAATGCTGCAACTGGCCACCATCAGCTTTTACAAGCCCTTCCGGTAACGCAAAAGGCAAGGTGCATGCACCCTGCCTTTGCGCTGTATGGTTTTCCTTATTTCTTAACGAGCTTTCTGATCTCCGTCCAGTCCTTCGTCACGATCTCTATGATGTACATGCCCGGCTGCAACTGCCGCACGTCGAGCCTGCTGCTGAGTATCTCCTGGTCCTTGCGAAGGTTTTGCTCGCGCACTACCTTGCCGTCCATGCTCAGCAGGCGGATGCGCATGGCGCCCTTGTCGGCCGATTGCAACTGCACCTGCAATTGATCGGTAACAGGGTTGGGATAATACTCCAGGCTTAGCTTACTGTTGGCATTATTGATAGTAATAACGCGGCTGTACTTGTACTGCTTGTCGGTATCCACCTGCCTTAACCTGTAGTAGCTTACCTGCTGCGGCGCGTTTTGATCGGTGTAACTATAATCACTGATCTGGGTGGCAGTGCCGGCGCCTTTTACAAACGTTACCGTGGTATAGTTCATGCCATCACTGCTTCGCTGCACTTCGAAGCCCAGGTTGTTGAATTCATTTGCAGTAGCCCACTGTAGGATGTTGTTCTTTCCAATATTCTTGCCTTTGAAATAAAGGAAATCAACAGGGACTACTGCAGTCATTTCCGTTATATAAACAGTGTCTTTGGTACGCGCTCCAATGTTGTCTATCACTTCCAGCTCCAGCGCATAAGTACCCGCGCCGGGCATGGTAACAACAGGGTTAGGACAGGTAGTACAGGTTACGCCGGCAGCGCCGGGCCCGCCTACTTGTCGCCATGCGTAGTTAGATATAAATCCATCGGGGTCGTATGACGATGTTGCGTCCAGCGCAACGCTCGGCTGTGCTGTTACCGCGTCGTTACCGGCGGCAGCCACGGGCGGCAGGTTGGCCGACGTGGGGTTTACCGTAATGGTCACCGTGTCCTTTGCCCATCCCGCTCGGTTGTCCACCACCGTTAGTTCGAAGCGGTATACGCCCTGGCTAAGGTTGTGCGCCTGAGCATTGATGGTATTGGCATTTTGCATCCATCCGCCACCGGGGCTTTGTATAATGGCCCAGCTGGCGCGCATGATGCTTCCGTCGAGGTCTGTTGATGCGGAGCCACTCAGCGTTACGCTGCTTAGCGGCAAGGTAACCGTTCTGTCGGGCCCTGCATTGGCTATTGGTATCGAGTTGGCTGGAAGGTTCTTCGCATGACCGAGGAACCATTCGTACATGTTTGGATTATGAAAACCATGGGTAGTATCGTAAGATCGGTCCCATATCCAGTGGTCGCCGTTGGGATAAATGGTCTTAATAGGTTTTACCGAAGGGTTGCAACTGTTGATCATGTTAATGGCACTGTTGGTACAACTTGCCTGCACCCAGCTATCGTTGATGGCGTGAAAGGCCCATACGGGCAAATTAGCCGCTGCAATGTTACACATATTGCCAAAATCGCAGATACCGCACACCGGTGCAATGGCCGCAAACTGCCTTGCATTGCCCAGCGAAGCCGATGCATACTTCCACGTACCTCCACCGCCAAGGCTAAGCCCTGTAAGGTAAATGCGGTTGGTATCAACACGCAGGTTTGCCTTTGCATACTTCAGCATTTCTTCTACATATATATTCTGCCACGAACCCTGGCTGGCGCTCAATTGCGGCGACAATACCAGGAAGGTTTCCTGTGTGCCCGCCAGCGATGTAAAGCGCATCTGGTGGCCCGCATTGATGTATTTGGGAATGGCATTGGTCAACACCCGCGGAAGCTCGGTGGTGCCGTTACCGCGTTCGCCGATACCATGCAGGAAGATGATCAGCGGATACTTTTTGGAAGGGTCCACGTTGTAGTCAGTGGGCGTGTATTCATAAAACCCAATAAACAAACCGGTGGGTGCTGTAAGTGACCTTGCAACTTGTTGCGAGTACGTGCTTGCGGATACGAGCAGGCAAATACCCAGGAGCAGGTTTTTCATAGATAGTGCTTTAGGGTTACAGATTTTAATTATTCATTATTGATTATTGATTATTAATTCTTGACTGTTCGGCAATCAATAATTAATAATTAGTAATTAATAATTAAAGCACTTATGAAAAGGAAAACTTCCACGTGTAAAAAACACAGCGAGAATACGATAGTAGATTTTCGTTTTCATAAGATTGGATTAGGACGTTATAAAGGAACAAGAACTGTACCACCAGCGGTGGATCAAGCCTTAACAATCAACATTCCCAAAAATGTATTACTGAATTCCAATACTTTAAAAAAATAAGGGAAACCGATTATGGTTTCCCTTAATATTACTTACAGTAAAATGCTGTGCTGTCTACTGCTTCACCACCTGGCTTGTCAGGCGGGTGCCATTGCTGAACCTGATTTCTACTACGTAGGTTCCCTGCGCCACATCCTGCATATTTACCTGCTGGGTAAACAGCTGGGATGTTTTATTAGCCTTGATGGTTTTAACGGCCAATCCCGATGCATCGCTAACGATGATCTGCAGATCGCCCATAATATCATTAGACACTTCAACAGTCATAGCTGTTTTCACAGGGTTCGGATACAGCACCAGGTTATTGCTTGTGCCGGCGGTGCTGTTTACCGGTTGTGATGCCACTGCGTAACTAACGAGTGGGTTGGATGTTGAATTTATTGTCGATGTCGTTGTTGCCGGAGCTTGCGTGCTGGTAGTGGATGTTGTCCTCGAGGCGCTGGTAGTAACTACTACCTGCATGGTGCCGGTGCCTGTGAGGCCGCTGTTATCGGTAACCGTTAGGCGGAACGTATAGGTGCCCGCCACCATGTCTGTTACCATAACATTGGAAGCCGATACCGTTGTCATAGTTGCCGTGTTAGGCCCGCTCACCTGGCTCCAGGCGAATGAGGTGATATATCCGCCCGGATCGTATGATCCGCCGCCCATCAGGAATATTCCGTTAGAAGGAAGCGTAACCCATTGAGTGTTTCCGGCCACTGCTACCGGGGCTCCTGTTGCAGGAGGAGGCGGAGGAGCACTGCCGCCGTTTACAGTTACCTGTACGGTAGATGAACCTGTGAGTCCGCTGTTGTCCGTTACAGTAAGCCTGAATACATATGTGCCCGCAACCAAATTCTTTGCTTCCGCATTAGAGCTGGAGATGGCGGTAATAGTGGCATTACTGGGGCCGCTCTGTTGGGTCCATGCGTAGTTGGTTATCCAACCGCCCTGGTCGTAAGAGCCGCTGCCGGTAAGCCATACTGCGTTAGTAGGCAGCGTAATGGTTTGATTGTTTCCTGCCACTGCTGTTGGTACGCCCGAACCACCCGGGGGTGGAGGCGGAGGAGCACTGCCGCCATTTACAGTAACCTGTACGGTTGCACTTCCGGTTTCACCACTGTTATCGGTAACAGTAAGCTTGAATACGTATGTGCCTCCAACCAGGTTCTTTGCTTCCGCATTGGAAGAAGAAATGGCGGTGATGGTAGCGTTGCTCGGACCACTTTGCTGGGTCCATACATAATTGGTGATCCATCCACCCTGGTCATAGGAGCCGCTGCCGGTAAGCCATACGCTGTTGGTGGGCAATGTAATGGTTTGATTGTTGCCTGCCACTGCTGTTGGCGCGGTGCCACCCGTGGGTGGAGGAGGCGGAGGCGTGCTGCCATTTACAGTAACCTGCATGGTAGCAGAACCTGTAGCGCCCTGGTTATCCGTAACAGTCAATTTAAATACATACACACCGGCCACCATGTTCTTTACTTCTACATTGGTAGCAGAAAGCGTGTTGATGGTAGCTGTACTGGGACCGCTTTGCTGGCTCCATGCATAGTTGGTGATGCTGCCGCCACCGGGATCATACGATCCGCTGCCATATAGTATTACACTGTTGGTGGGCAGGTTAATGGTTTGATTGGAGCCCGCAACCGCAACCGGTGGTTGGTTAGAAGGAGCTGCCTGCTGGTTAACGGTAACGCTTACGTTTGCAGCGTTTGTTGCGCCGGCGTTATCGGTTACGGTTAACCGGAAAGTATAGGTACCAGCTATCATGCCACTGACATTGGTATTTGCCGAAGCGGTGTTGGATATGGCGGCGGTATTGGGACCGCTCACCTGGCTCCATGCATAGCTGGTAATAGTTCCGTCCTGGTCGTACGAGCCGCTGCCCGCAAGGCTGGTGCTGTTGGTAGGCAGTGTAATGGTCTGGTTGGTGCCTGCATTGGCCACCGGCGCAACGTTGCCGGGAGGAGGAGGCGGAGGTGTTGAACCACCCCTTGACTTGCTCAGGAACCACAGGTACAACTGTGGGTTCTGGGGATCGTACACCTGGTCCCAGATCCAGTGGTTGCCGGTTGGATAATAAGTTGTAAGCGGAGCTACCGCGGGGCTGCAGGCTAAGATGCCGTTAACGGCGGCCTGGGTACAGCCAACGCCCACCACGCCATCGTCCATGGCGTGAAAGGCCCATACGGGTAAATTATTTTGTGCAATGTTGCAAAGGCTCGACCAATCGCAGGTTGCACAAATGGGTGCGATGGCGGCAAGTCCGCGTGCAGCGGCTGGTGATGAAGTGGCGTAATTCCATACACCGCCTCCGCCAAGGCTGAGCCCGGTTAAGTAAATGCGGTTGGTATCAACACGCAGGTTTTGTTTGGCGTGCTTGATCATCGCATCAATGTAAAATGGTTGCCAGTTGCCGTAGTTATAGCTTAACTGGGGAGATAATACGAGGAAGGATTGCTGGGTTCCATTATAGTTAAAGGTCATGTCCGTAAGACCATAATGGATGTTGCGGGGGATGCCCACGTTCAGCACTGAGTTGAGGGTGGAAGTTCCGTCGCCGCGTTCACCGATTCCGTGCAGGAAGATGATGAGCGGGAACTTAGCCGAGGGGTTGGTGTTGTAAGTTGGGGGTTTGTACTCCCAGAACCCAATGAAAACGCCGTTAGAGGCTGTCAAATTCTTAGCTACCTGTTGGGCGGATAAGAATACGGGCATCATCAGCCCTAACACAAATAGGAGCTTCTTCATAAGTACTTGTACGTTTAAGCAGTAAACAATTAGGACGAATCGGTAAGGCAAAACACTTCCCCGGCCGGTGACCGTGCAATTTTTTTGAACTGCATGTTCCAGCTTAATCAATCCAACTAAATGGTTTAATGGAAGCGGATATGGAGCTTTACCTTGAAAGAGTCCGGATCAAAAAAGCGGTTCGGAATTTACAAGTACCATGCCAAAGCATACCCGGTTTCGGGTATATGCGAATGATTCCGGTTAAGAAGTTGCTAACGCAGGAAGAGAAATGGTGAGCAAAAAAATTAAATCATTGTAACAAACACCGTTGAGAAAAATTTGCTCCCGTTGCAGTTTTTATATTGATGAAATATATGCCGCCAGGGTTGCCTTGCATGTTAATATCAATCGATGGCGTTAACGAGCGGTTAACCACATATTGCTGTTTCAGCAAGCGCCCATTGGCATCGAAAATAAAAACGGTGAATGGCCCGGTGATGCTGGCATCGATGTACACGCGCAATAAATTATTCACTGCAGTTACCGACAATTGGCTGGCGCGCACGGTAACCCTTGTAATGGCGTGTGCAACTGCTCCCCTGTTGTCGGTAACCGTTAATTGAAATATATATGTTCCCGGTTGCAGGTTGCTTACCTCTGTATTCATCGAATGCTCATTACTGAAGTGCGATAAGGCGGGGCCGGCCAGCAGCTTCCATTTGTAAGCGGCAATATGTCCATCCGCATCGGACGATCCGCTGGCGGATAATACAATGCTGCGCGAAGGATAATAAATGGTCGTATCACGATTTGTTTTTGCAACGGGAAGTTTGTTGGGGTTCAGCAACGCATCAACCCGCACCGTTACCTGGTCGGTAGAAACGGCGCCCTGGTTATCTGTCACCTGCACCTGGAACACGTAAGTTCCCGCCACCATGCCTGTTACTTGGGTGGACTGGCTTGAAGGGTCCTGGATGCCCGCGGCAGCAGGCCCGGATATCATCGTCCACTGATAGCCGGTAATGGTACCGTCAGGGTCCATGGAACCGAATGCCGATAAACTAACCTGCGGGTTCGGGATGTACACGGTGGTATCGCGGCCGGCATAAGCCAGCGGAACGTTGTTGACAAATGAAATAATGGTATCCACGGCTACCCAAACCGTATCCGAGGCATACAATCCGCGGCTATCGGAGGCCGTAAGCCTGAATGCGAACAATCCTCTTTTCAAACCGGTAATGACGGGCGCCAGGGTATTGCGGTTTTTGAAATGCGGGTCATCGGCGGGCGGCCGTGTGGTGCTGATCATATCCCAGTAATAGGTCATGGCCGCGTTATCAGGATGCCAGGCGGTGCCCTGCAGTATGATGTATGGATTAATGGCAGTAGTATCACGCCCCGCGAAAACAATGGGCTTTTGCGCGGCCGGTTGAATAAATGCTGTTGGATCGAGATTGGTTTTAACGAGTATCACCGGTTCGCCCGTGAGCAATATGCCGGTTGGCTGCACGGTGGCCGCCTTGGTATTGGTAACGCTGTAGTTCCATTTGTACACGTCCAGTTGTTTGTTCACCAGCGAAGCGGGGAAGGAGTAATACAGCTGGCTGGTCTCCAACTGGTCGGTATGTGTTTTGGCCCACACCATAAAGCGCACTTCGTTGGTGGTGCGGTGCCTGAATGCGGCGCCGTCGGCGCCGCCCGGCAAGTTCATGGCGGCGGTGGATACAGCGTCATACACAAAATCCTGCAGCAGTAATTGCGCAGATTTGTTCGCCCTGCCCTCGTCGGTCAATTTCTCGCTGCCGGGATAATCCCTGATCAGGTTTTCATACAAACCCATCATTTTAAAACCATCGTAAGTACCGGCATTGGCATAGTCTATCACTTCGCCGGTAACATACCAGTAGGTTTGCGCGATATTGTTGCGCGCCGCCTTGGCCACTGTCTTCCACGCAAAATTGCGTTGGACCTCTATTCCACCTATCTCGTTGTTCAGCGGCTTGCGCGGGATATTGATCTCCGTACAAATCACCGATTTTACGGGGTACGTGGTACCGTACCCGAACGTGCCCAAAATTTGTTCGTAACTGTTCTTATCACGGATGGTTTGGTCGATGGCTTCGTCGGAATGCCGCTTATGCGACATGTTATTCGTTGTATAATCCCAATATTTTAAAAAATATTGGGGATAGCTGTGAAAAGAAAGCCCATCGAAATATGCGCCCGCTCCTAATGGATACTCGGGCGTAACGCTGCCGCGCTTGCCATTGGCATCGGGCACGGGATTGTCCGTATTGCGCAGCAATGCGTGCATGAACGAAGGATATCCCAATCCTCCAAGCGTGATCACCGCATCGGGTTGGTATCGCTTAATGACCTCATACGCCACGCGCAGCATTCTTATATAATATTGAATGGGCGCTTTTATGTTCAGCAGGTCGGTGGGATCGGGATCGTTGTCCCACCAGTTACCGGGCGTTCCCGGCAATGCAGATGCAACGCCCCAGTTGGTGGTAAAATCAGGTTCGTTCCATATCTCATAATATTTGCAGAAGGCGCCGTATATCTTCACCACTTTATAACAATACTTCGCGAATGTGTTATTGGTGTTTACCGTTCCATCCGCATTCCAGATAGATTGATACAATCCGGCAGGTACCGCGGCTTGCTCGCCGTTAAAATATTCGGTTGACCTGTCGGGGAAAGGCGCATTGATATCGTTGTATAAAAAAAATACGTTGTCGCGAAAACCAAGGGTGTTGTAGAAATAACTGAACTCCGCATACCGGATGGAGTCTCCATACACCGGGAAGAAGAACATCGGAACCGTAGAGCGCGTGCTCCTGCAACCTGCATTGGCCATGAGAGAATATACCTGCATATCGTTCCAATGGCTTCCATAATACCCTGGATTGGCACCTAACATATTGGGATATGCGCCCACTGCGGGCACGCTTACATTGGCGGTATGGTATACAATGACCTGCACGGTATCGCTCGCAACATCTCCCTGCGCATCGGTAGCCCGCAATTGAAAGCTGTATTCTCCCGCAACAAGATTATCGATAGCTGTGGTAGCGTTGGCTGCGCTGACAATATTATACTGGGAAGGACCTGTAATTTTTGTCCATTGATAAGTAATGGCAAAACCGTCAGGGTCGGTTGCTGAACCATTGAGCGTGGTGGAATTTGCCGGCAGGTAAATGCTTTGTGATGGACCTGCATTTACCAGCGGGGCCTGGCCGGCCATGCTGTATGTACCGCTGCATAACAGCAGCAGCAACAAAAGGTTTTTCATTGGGTACTAACGGATTTCAATTACAATGATGCACCCTAAGAATAGCAAATACCGAGCCTTTTTCGATGATTAAGTAATAATGCGTATTAATGCGTGAGTGAATTTCGTAGAGTTACTAAGCGCGCTTGATGCAGGTCAAAACTCCTGTTCCAATAATGAAAAAGGGGCCGGCATCCGCCAGCCCCTCGAGGTTGCCTTTGGGTGTTTTATCGTTTTATAAATTGCTTTATCATGCGTTTCTTATTCCCGATAATGGCTTCCAGGTAATAGATTCCCGGCCGCAGTTCTGTAAACAGGATGTCCTGTTCAAAATCAGATTGGCCTTTGAATGAATTCATCACTTTTACCACTCTTCCATGCGCGTCCAGCACTCTTATCAGCAGCTCGCCGGTGCTATCGCTCACGCAACGTATGCGAGCTTTAACGTCTACAGGATTTGGATAAATGTTCAGTGATTCAACATACCTGAAGTTGTTCACTACCGATATCATTACCGAGTCGGTGCCGCTATCGCCATCGTCATCTGTTACCGTGAGCTCGTACACATAGTTACCCGCCTGCAATCCATTTACCATTGTAAACGGTGCATTGGTATATTGTATAGCAGATGCGGCAGGCCCTGATACCTGTTTCCATTCATACCGTACGATGTTTCCATCTATGTCCCGCGAAGCCATTCCACTCAGCCAGGCCGAGCGGGCAGGCACTGCCAGCGTGGTATCCCTGCCCGCATTGGCAACAGGACGCTGATTGGGAGCTTGCACCGCGTGTACCGTTACACGGTCGGTAGCGGTCGCGCCATTGTTATCGGTAACTCTCAGTTCAAATACATAGTCGCCCGCAGACATGCCCACCACAGTTGCCGAAGCAGTGGTTGCATTTACAATGGTAACGCCCGCCGGTCCTGAAATACGGTTCCATGAATATGAAACAATGTTTCCATCAGGATCGTAGGACGCAGTGGCATTCAGCGTAGCCGAACCGCCGGGTACGTGAACGGTTGTATCATTACCCGCGTTGGCAACAGGTGATTGGTTAGGCGCTGGAGTAACATTGATCACAACGGTGTCTGCATCCGTGGCACCGTTGTTATCGGTAACCACCAGCCTGAAGGAATATGCTCCTGCAACAAGGTTGGTTACGGATGTGCTCACGTTGCCGGCATTGGCGATGTTGTATTGGGCAGGTCCTGCGATCTTGGTCCATGCATACGCTGTAATAGTTCCGTCAGGATCGTTAGATGCAGCGCCGCTCAGCGTTACGCTGTTGGTGGGCAGTTGTATGGATTGATCGTTGCCCGCATGCGCTACAGGCAATTGGTTTTGCGGCGGCGGCGCGGCAGCTACTGTAATCACTACGGTATCATCGTCTGTTGCACCCCTGTTATCAGTAACCACCAACCTGAATGAATACGTTCCAGCTACCAGGTTGTTTACTGACGTGCTGGCATTGCCGGCATTGGCAATAGTATATTGCGAAGGCCCCGCGATTTTTGTCCATGCATACGATACGATGCTTCCATCAATATCTACTGATGAAGTACCATCCAGCAACACGATGTTCACCGGCAACTGTATGGATTGATCGTTGCCTGCATTGGCAACCGGCACAACGTTTGGCGGCGGAGGCGCGGGCGCTACTGTTATCACAACAGTGTCATCGTCGGTTGCGCCGCTGTTATCTGTTACTACTAATCTGAAAGAATATGTTCCGGCAACCAGGTTGCTTACCTGTGTGCTTACATTATTTGCGTTCACGATATTGAACTGGGCAGGGCCCGCTATTTTGCTCCAGGTAAAACCGGCAATGGTTCCGTCGGCATCGGTAGAAGCGCTGCCATTCAATGTAACGCTGGCGGTGGGCAATTGAATGGATTGATCGTTGCCTGCATTGGCAACCGGCGGAATATTCGGCGGAGGAGGCGCAGGCGTTACCGTTACTGTTACGGTATCAGCATCGGATGCGCCGTTGTTGTCGGTTACCTGTAACCTGAACGAGTAAGTTCCTGCCACAAGATTATCTACAGTGGTGCTTACACTGCCGGCGCTTACAATATTATACTGTGCAGGACCAGCTACTTTAGTCCACGCATAGGTAATGATGGTTCCATCCGCATCGCTCGAAGCGCTGCCGTTGAGCATTACGTTATTTACGGGCAGTTGAATGGATTGATCGCCGCCCGCGTTGGCCGTTGGCGGCATATTTGGCGGAGGCGGTGCGGGCGCTACTGTTATTACAACAGTATCATCATCGGTGGCACCGTTGTTGTCGGTTACCACCAGCCTGAACGAATACGTGCCCGCTGCAAGATTGGTGACCGATGTGCTCGCGTTGCCCGAATTGGAAATATTATATTGAGACGGTCCCGATATTTTGCTCCACGCATATCCGGTGATGGTGCCATCGGTATCAACAGATGCGCTGCCATCGAGTGTAATGCTGCTAGTCGGCAATTGAATAGACTGATCGATGCCCGCATTGGCAACAGGCGCAACATTCGGCGGAGGTGGCGCAGCGCCAACATCTACCATTACGGTGTCTGCATCGGTAGCGCCGTTATTATCTGTTACTACGAGCCTGAACAGGTAAGTGCCCGCAACGAGATTGTCTACGGTTGTGCTTACGCTGTTGGCATTTACAATATTATATTGAACGGGGCCTGAGATCTTTGTCCATGTATAACCTGTAATGGTTCCGTCCGCATCGCTGGAAGCTGAGCCATTCAGCGTTACGCTGTTGGCAGGTAATTGTATCGACTGGTCGCTGCCCGCATTGGCGGTAGGCGCGATGTTAGCAGCGGGAGCAACGGTGATCACAATGGTATCATCGTCTGTTGCGCCGTTGTTGTCTGTTACTACCAGCCTGAACGAATACGTTCCCGCAACAAGATTGCTTACCGATGTAGCTGCGCTGCCAGCGTTTGAAATATTATATTGGGCAGGTCCTGCAATTTTGCTCCATGCATATGCGATTATGGTTCCGTCCGCATCGCTGGATGCAGCACCGTCGAGGTTTACACTGCTCGTGGGCAATTGTATCGATTGGTCGGTGCCCGCATTGGCTACAGGAGCCACGTTCGGTGGAGGCGGCGCCGGCAATACGGTTACCATTACCGTATCTGCAACCGATGCTCCATTATTATCTGTTACTACTAACCTGAACGAATACGTTCCGGCCGCCAGGTTGTCTACAGTAGTACTGACACTGTTGGCATTTACAATATTGTATTGAGCAGGCCCTGCTATCTTGCTCCATGCATAACTGCTGATGGTGCCGTCAGGGTCACTGGATGCGCTACCGCTCAGCGTTACGCTGTTGGCGGGTAATTGAATGGATTGGTCGCTGCCTGCATTGGCGGCAGGCGGCATATTCGGCGGAGGCGGAGCAGGCGCCACGGTAACAATTACCGTATCGTCATCTGTTCCTCCGCGGTTATCGGTAACTAATAATCTGAATGAATAAGTTCCCGCCACCAAATTATTTACTGTTGTACTGGCACTGCTGCCACTTACGATGGTGTACTGTGCGGGTCCTGCAATTTTTGTCCATGCATACGCGGCTATGGCGCCATCGATGTCACTGGAACCAGTGCCATTCAAAGTAACGCTGTTGGTTGGCAATTGAATGGATTGATCGATACCGGCATTTGCAACCGGCGGTATGTTGGGGCTATTAACGGTGATGCTTAGGGTATCATCGTCGGTGCCGCCCATATTGTCCGTTACCTGCAGCCTGAAGCTGTACACGCCGGCCACCATATTGCTCACGTTTACGTTGGATACCGATAGTGTGGTGATGGTAGCAGTGGAAGGGCCGCCTACCTGCGTCCATGCATAAGCGGTAACCACTCCATCAGGATCGTACGATGCGCTGCCGAACAGGTATGTATTATTAGTAGGCAGGGTCATGCTTTGATCGGGGCCAGCCAGCGCCACGGGGGCCTGGTTGGGTGAAGGAACAGCGCCATTCACTGTTACCAGAATGGTATCCTTCGACGTTGCTCCCAGGTTGTCCGTAACCGTTAGTTGAAACGAGTACACGCCTTGCGCCAGGTTGGTTACGCCGGTGCTGGCCGTGTTGGGAGTGGTAATATTATATTGCGCGGGCCCGCCGATCTTTGTCCAGCTATGCGCCGTAACAGATCCGTCAGGGTCGAAAGAAGCGCTGCCATTGAGCGTAACGGAGCTCGTGGGCAATGTAATGCTTTGGTCAGTACCCGCACGCGCTATTGGTGGCGTGTTAGGCCCTGGCATGGAGGTGCTTCTTGACTTGGTCAGGAACCATTCATATATATTCGGGTTATGCCAGTTGTGCGCAGTATCGTACGACCGGTCCCAGATATAATGGTTACCGTTGGGATAAATTGTTTGAATAGGCGGCACCGCGGGACTGCACGCATTGATGTTCCATATTGCGCCGGTAGTACAACCAACGCCTACAATGCCATCGTCGTTTGCGTGAAATGCCCATACCGGAAGGTTGGCGGCCGCAATGGACCCGCACATGTTACTCCAGTCGCAGGTACCGCAAACCGGTGCAATAGCCGCTAATGAGCGGGCATTGCTGTACGATGCACTGGCATACTTCCAGGTTCCGCCACCACCGAGGCTAAGGCCGGTGAGGTAGATCCTGTTGGTATCTATACGAAGGTTTTGCTTTGCATACTTGATCATTTCTTCTGCATAGAACTCGGGCCACCAGCCATACGCATAACTTAATTGTGGCGACAATACCAGGAAGGTTTCCCATTGGCCTGTACTGGGATTCTGGAAACGCATCGGGTGTCCCACTGAAATGTATCGCGGAATTGCATTTGCCGCTACGCGCAGCAGGTCGGTAGTACCGTTGCCTCTTTCACCGATGCCATGCAGAAATATAATGAGCGGATACTTTGTATTGGGATTTGCTGAATAATCAACGGGCTTGTATTCTAAAAATCCAATAAAGGTGCCGTTGGAAGCGGTTAATGAATTAGCAATTTGCTGAGAGAATGAACGGGTTGTACTCAGGGCGCACCATAATAACAGGATTAGTCTTCCTGCGAAGAAAAATTTGGTTTTCATAAGCCCGGTTTTTTCGAATTAGGATTTGGATCAATAACTATAACAATAACGCATAGCTGCAATGCTACATTCCCATAACGCATGGCCTGCATCTTTAAGTACATTAACCTTAATTTTTCTTTACCGTAAAAACCGTGAATTCATACAACAGGCAGGAGGGAGCTTCAGGAGGGTAAAGGGGTTACAATAGCTTCTGATACAGCAAATTAAACTTCGCATTCCAAAAATGGAATTGCGTGAACAAATTGTGCATAACCGTTAGATGTTTAGACGCCGTGTGCCACCGTTTTGTGACAGCTTTTCCCGAAACGGGAATTATGGATTTTTAAAATTGCCGAGATGCTGAAGATACTGATTTGTATAAGCAAGCAAGCGGTCTCTGCCAATAAAAAATTCCACTGCCGCCGCTTAACCAGAAGTATAGTTTTTGGGAGTGTGCAGGAACTGCGTGCGGTTTTTCTTCACCTGCAGCAGCGCCTTTACCATGGTAAAGATGAGCACGGGCACGTGCAGCACCGCCTTAAATGTGCGCGCATTGTATAGACAAGCGGGGATTGCAAACAATAAAGTAATGGCAAACATCATGGCCATTCCTGCCCACCAGGCAGCAGGCGGGTACAGGAAATCCCAGGAAAATATCCATTCCAAAGCGGCCAGCGCCAGCATAAAGGCCAGCACCAGGATGTACAGGCTGCGGGGCAGCAGTAGTGTTTGGGCAAACTTGTTCCAGTAATTACTGTTGCGCGGGGCGCTGCGCATGTCGGCCTGCAGGAAACGGCGGAAGTGCATTACCTGGGCTTCGAGCCAGCGTACGCGTTGCTTTTCAAATACCTGGGCGCTGGCAACCTTTTCATCGTAAACCAGGGCATCGTCCAGGTACTGCACCCTGATGTTCTTGTGCATCAGCTGCAGGTCTATCTCCCGGTCTTCCCCGGGATTGTCAAGGATGTGCGGCAGGTTCAATATCGATTGCAGGTCCTGGAAACGAAAGGCCATCCCCGACCCGATCAGCGCCGCCGATACTCCAAAGGCGGCCGGTCCCTTCCGGAACAAATGGTTGTTGATCTCCTCACTAATGGCGTCCAGCACCGCAATGGCCGTTTGCTTATTCTTCGCGGTACGGTGGCATTGTACCGCCCCTGCCCCATTTGCCATGGCCGCGTTTACCTGTTCCAGGCAACCCGCCCCCATAATATTATCGGCGTCCAGGATCATCGCATGATCATATCCCTTGCCCGCGAGCTGTTGCATGGCCAGGTGCAGCGACCTTGCCTTGGTGCTGGTTTCGAATTGCACCTTTATTACCTGTACCGGAATGGATTGCAGCTTTGCAATGGTCTCTTCTTTTAGCTTGTCGGCAATCACGAACACCTCGAACCTGTCGGCGGGATAGTTGTGCAGCGTAGCCTGCCGGGCGGTATCCAGTATCACTGCGTCTTCCTTATAGGCCGGCACTAATATAGCAATGCGGTTCTTGTGCCCGGCGGGAACGTATTGCTTCTTTTTTCTCAGCAAGCCCGCCACCGCCAGTACAAACAGGTACAGCACGCCTGCGGCCAGGTATACGAACAAAGCCGTGAAAATGATATAGCCGATTAGCTGAAGCATAATTATTCAGGTTCATTTAACGGCAGAATGGCTGGACGAGTATAAATTCCAGGCAACCCCCTTGATAAAATAACGCAGTTGGCTGAACTGCCGGCTGACAAGGTATTTAAAAATCGCCTTGGGCGCGGTAAAGAAAGTAAAGAACAGCATAAATAACAGCAACTGCGGAAAGCTGGTATTGCGGCGCATGTACAAAATGCGGTTGCGGGTATGATAATACACTTTCATGGGGTTGTTCTTGCCCACCGACATGGACTCCTTATGATAGATCACTGCGCTGGCCTCGTACCAAATGGTATATCCTGCCCGCTGTATCCGGGCGCTCCAATCCCATTCCTCGTAATACAAAAAAAACTTAGAGGGAAACATGCCTACCTTGTCGATCACTTCGCGCTTTACCATCATGGCGCAACCATGCGCTCCATGGGTCGGGCCCGAAACATCGTACTGGCCCAGGTCTTTTTCCTTATTGCCCAGGGTAGACGTGCGGCCGGTGATGGGGTTCATTTTATTGAACCCGGCATACTGGATAATGTCCTTGGCATCCCAGTATTTTATCTTGGGGCAAACCACCCCAATGTCCGGCGCCGACGAAAATGCGGCGAGCAGCTTGTGAAGCAGGTCTGGCGTTACTTCCGTATCGTTGTTTACAATGAAGATGTAGTCGCCCCTGGCTTGTGCAATGCCCCAGTTATTGCCGCCCGCAAAGCCCAGGTTCTTTTTGCTGAGGAGCACGCGGGTATTGGGATAATTGCCCGAGGCTATCAGGGGTGTCGGGTCTTGTTGGGAAGCCATATCGCATACCAGTATTTCGTAATTACGATATAACAGGCCCCTGCACGATTCAAGGAACTCGCACGTAACTTTTGCCTGGTTATAATTCAACGTAATTACAGAAACCAACGGTTCCGTACCATTGAGCATACTACTGTTTTGCTTTAGGAGATAAAACTACAAAACAGTTCTAAACATTCGTTTTTTGAATCAGCGCTGTAGGTGTGTTGGCCATGATCCACAGGTCGTACGCAAAATTGGATTTGCTTGCGTAAGCAATGTCCAGGTTAATGCGTTCTTCTACGGACATTTCCTTGTTGCCTCTCTTCTTGATCTGCCACAGGCCGGTGATGCCTGCAGGAGCCATGAAGCGCTTTGCCCATTCGTCTGTAGTAAGCGTTTCGGCTTCGTACAGGGGCAGCGGGCGGTTACCAACCAGCGACATATCGCCCATCAGCACGTTCACGAGCTGGGGAATTTCGTCGAGGCTGGTCTTGCGCAGGAAGGCGCCCACTTTAGTTATACGCGGATCGTTTTCGATCTTGATGAACTTGGGACCTTCGTTGGTAGCGTTGTATTGATTGAGGTGAGAAACTTCTTTCATCTTTTCATCAGCTCCCACGATCATGGTGCGGAACTTATAGAAATTGAAGATGCGGTAGCCGCGGCCTGCGCGCTTGGCGATATAAAATACCGGTCCGCGGGACTCGAGCTTGATGGCCAGTGCAACCAGCGCCATAACCGGGCTAAGGCACAGCAGCAGCAGCGAAGCGATCACTACATCGAATACGCGTTTTGCAATAGCGCCATTGCTTGCAACAGAAACATGGGTTTCTATTTTCTTTCTCCACGCCAGGTTAGCCGATTCTGTTTTGATCTTGTTCAGGAAGCGGGCCTTGGCCAGCAGGGTCTTTTTATCGTATTTGTTCAGGCAAACGATTTCGTCTACAATACGCTCTTTGCGGAAGCGCAGCTTTTGCTCCGGCTGCATGCCCCTGTCTTCGAGGATGAAGGGAACATAAGCCAGTTGCGCATGCGAATTGAGGAATTGACGGAATTCGCTGATGGCCTGGTAACCCAGGTTGCTGTCGCAAATAATGATATGGGGAGCAGGATGTCCTTGTTGTTGCAATCTCAGCAACATGGCTTTTGCATTGGCGCAATTTTCTGTTGCATAGCCGCTTTCGAAGATCTTGATCAGGCTGTCTATTCTTTTAGGATCGCTGCCGATGTAATAAAATTCTGTCTTTACGTAAGCTGCATTTTCTGCGGGAAGTGCGTGTAACGTAAAATGTTTGTAGGTCTTATTTTTAGCGGTACTTGGTAAAGTTGCTAGTTCCATAAAGTTACTTTTGAGGATTAAATGCTTTCATAATTGGTTTGGGATTGTATTTAATAAGCCGCCACTTTTTCGCCCTGCTGTATGGTAGCATGCACTGCCTGCATCAGGTCGATAGGATTAAAAGGCTTGGTAAAGTAAGCGGCTACGTCGAATTCAAGGCATTTTTCCTCGGTTTCGGATTTATCCAGTGCTGATAGCACAATCATGGGAATGCTGCCGTACAGGCCACTGGTGGTGAGTTGTTCGATCAGTTCCCAGCTTTGCATGTCCGGTAATTGCGGATCAACTATAATCAGTTCAGGAGGATCGTTTTGGGCAAGCCAATTAATAGCCGAACAGCCATCAGCAGCGGTTATTACCTGATAATTTTTACTTAGTAAGGTCTGCAATAAAAAGCGGATCGCCTTACTGTCATCAATAGCTAGAATTCTCTTTTTCATGGGCAGATGAAATTAAGTTTGAATAAACTCAATCTTTCATTAGGCTTGTAATTGGAACAAGCGGCTTGCAGAGGTATTGGCATTTACTATTGTTGCACGTAATGTCGCAAAAAAAGGATGGCTTTACAGGATGGCAAGTGGATTAACGGTGTTAATCTAGGTTTTTGGGAATTTCAAGGATGTGTGGTTGAGCAGATATCTGCCTTTCAGGGTATGTTTCAAAAGGGTTGGAGGGATGAATGCCGGGTAAAAATAGTAACAAATTTCAATAAACCAAACCGCCTCAGATTAAATTTTGTTAACCGGACAATCAAAGTTCCGACTTATTTCCAATTAAAAAATACCCTTTTACGGGTATAAAAAAATCATGCCGTTTTTTGACGTGCCGCTTTCTCCCACAACACGGTTTGCCGTTTTTGAAGGAACCGGAAAAAGCCGAGGAATACTGACAGGTTCATGAATAAAAAGTAATATGGCACATACAGCAGCTTGAGCTTTATGTTGCGGTTAGCGAAGAGCCAGCCGGTAATGGCCAGCAGGTAAAATGCGCTTTGCAGGGCAAGGAACACACTATAAAACCACCCCCCGCCGGACCCCGTAAGCAGTCCTTCGGACCAGGCCAGCGGTATGTTGGATAGTAATAATACTAGTAAGCTGAGGGGGCATAAGGTCCACCTGAGAATGCGGTGTGACAAAAATTGGAACGATAGCACCGGGTATTTAAATACATTGAACAGGCCCTTGAGCATGCCCATGGCCTGGAATGCGCCCGCACAGATCCGCACCTTGCGTTTTTGCTCGTCGCGCATGGAAAGCGATCCTGTTTCGGTTGCGTATGCCCGGGGCTCGTACCGCACTACGTAACCCTTCATACATACTTTCAGGGATTGCACAAAGTCTTCTATAATAGTGTCTTCCTGTGCTTTTTCAAACAAATGCGTCCTTACTGAAAACAGCTCGCCGGCGGCTCCTACTACCGAGTACAGCTCGGAATCCAGCTTTTTGAGAAAGGATTCATATTTCCAGTAAATACCCTCTCCCGCCCCCGCGGCCTTTGCATCGGCGCCTGCCAACACTTTCTTTTCACCGGCTACCGCGCCTACCCTTTCATCGGTGTAATGCTTTACCAGTTCGCGGATGCATTGCCGGTTCAGTAACGTGTTGGCATCGCAGAAAACCACAATTTCGGAATTTACGAAGTCGATGGCCCTGTTCATGGCCGCAACCTTGCCTTTTCGCTGTGGCTGGTGCAGCAGCTCAAAGGAAGATTGCTTAATAATATCGGGCGTAGCGTCAGACGATCCATCGGTAATAAAAATTACCTGCAGCTTGCCGGCGGGATAGTCCAGCTCCTGTGTATTTTTTATTTTGGTGTGAATAAATTCTTCCTCGTTGTACGCGGCAACAACCAAACTTACATTTGGTTCGTATGTGTGTGATGAGGAATTGGGAATTTTTCTCAACAGTTTTTTGATGCTTACCAGAAAATATAGCAGCATACCGTACCCGATGTAGCTATACCAGACGATAAAAAGAGAGGTCCAGA
Organism: Chitinophagaceae bacterium; assembly: GCA_035628135.1. Lineage (GTDB taxonomy): Bacteria > Bacteroidota > Bacteroidia > Chitinophagales > Chitinophagaceae > DASPKM01. The sequence goes on from DASPKM010000013.1 coordinate 49,714, forward strand.
AAAGGATTTTATAAACGATCATTTCAATTACGGTATAAGTGCGGATTTGCTGTTTAATAAAAGCGGTTGGAAAATTAGCCCAAATTCGGTAGAGCTAAAAGATTGTGTTCAAATAATTTCACTTCTTCGATTTTATTATTAATTTTGAACGCTCTTAGGCTTACCCGAACCGTTTATCCCCTGAAAATCTTGCAATTACCTCATTATTCTTCGAGAAGCCATCTATACAGGAACTGACCAATATACCTCCCTGCTTAAATACCGACGCGGTTTGATATCCTCCCAAAAAAACCTTTTGGCTTAACCGGTTTTTTATTGACTTGACCCGAACAACGCCCTTTTATTATGAAGAAAGTATTACTTCTTACCACAATCGGAGTATTGGTATTTACAATTTTAAAGGCGCAGCCTAATGTATTTGACCCTGCCGACCCTATTGTTCCGTACAATTCCAGCAGTCCTCCCGTTACGCAGTGGGGCAACATCCAGAAATGGGTAGTTACCAACCGCAACCTGGGATGGAACACTTCGTCCTTTAAGTCTTATCACTTTAATAATATATCGTTCCGCGTTAAGTTTCCCAAAACCTATGCGCACAACGTAGCCGACGGCAAGAAGTATCCCGTGATGCTGTTCTGGCATGGAGCGGGCGAAAAGGGTACCGTATATGATAATGAATTGCAATTGCTGCACGGCGGCCAATTGTTCAGGAACCGCGTTGACAACGGCCAGTTCGATGGCTTTCTGGTTTATCCGCAAAATACCAGCGGATTTTTCGGCAATTCCTATTATGGCCCCATGATCCAGGTGCTGGACTCATTGGCCAAATATTGCAAGCTGGATATAGACCGCGTATTGGTAAACGGTCTTTCGGCAGGTGGCAGCGCCACTTTCGAGATCACAGCCGGATATCCTACCCGCATTACCAAGGCAGCACCCAGTGCCGCCTCGGCCGGTGCATTGGTAAACATCGTTCCGCAATGGGTACACATACCCGTTTGGTTTGCAACCGGCGGACAGGATACCAATCCTTCTCCCTTCATGGCGCAGATAACCCACGATTCGCTCAAGAACCGCGGGGCCGACGTAAGATGGACGCTTTATCCCAGTTTGGGACACTTTGTTTGGAACAACCACTGGCAGGAGGCCGACTTTGTGCCTTACATGAATGATATACACAAGGCCAATCCATTGGTATTTTTTCAACGAAATCTTTTTTGTCCCGACTCTCCTACCAATGCGCGACTAGGTATATCGCCCGGGTTTTTTGAATACGAGTGGCAGGTGAACACAGGATCCGGTTATACTACCATTGCCGGCGCTACTTCCAATGAATACACCGCTACCAGCTATGGGACATATCGCGTGCGTTTTAAAAGAACCTCCACCAGCGCCTTCTCCGAATGGTCGCCTAAACCCGTAACCGTAGGTCCTAAAACAACTACCGTTACACCGGATATAAACGTGAAGGGCCTGCGCAGTAAGGTGTTGCCCGCTCCCGATGGAAGCACCACCGTTCCATTGAGAATTGCACCCGGATTTGTGGGATATGAGTTCTGGCATTTACCTGACAGCGTGCTGGTAAGCACAGACAGTATTTTTGAAGCAACGCCCGGCCAGTACCGCGGCAGGGTAAAAGAAGTTTTCGGTTGTAATGCTTTCTTCTCGAATGTATTTACCGTTGTGCCGGCAAACGGCGTCAACAAACCAGACCCCGCAAAGAACCTTACTGCATTTGCCGCCTCGCAGTCGAGCATAGAGCTTAACTGGAGCGACAATCCCAATCCTGCATTCAACGAAACAGGCTTTGAAATATACCGCCGCACTACTCCCGATGGCGCATATACGCTGATCGCGATAACAGGGCCTAACGTGCTTAACTACATCGATCAAAATTTGCTGGCTAACAAAACTTATTATTATATAGTCCGCGCAATAAACAATACCAGCGCCGCGCCCAGCAACAGCAACGAGGCTAACGCCACTACCATTGCGGACAACACGCCGCCTACCGCGCCGGGCAACCTGCGGTTTACGCTGGCGGGCCGCTTTTCGGTTTCATTGGAGTGGGATGCTTCTACCGACGACGCAGGCGTATCCAAGTACGACGTATATGTAAATAACGTCAAGCTGTATACGACGGACAAAACCTCGTTCGTGGTTAATGAGCTCGACAGCTTCCAGCGCTATAATTTCATGGTAAAAGCCAAAGATCCCACGGGCAACATTTCGCCTGCGAGCAACCAGATAAGCGTGGTGACCAAGCTGCAGGGATTGTTCTATAAACATTATCATGGAAGCTGGGGCGCCCTGCCTGATTTCAACAACCTGGGCACTCCCGCTAAAACAGGCATCAGCACTACGAGCACCGATATTGCAGCCCGCACTCAAAACGATAACTTTTCGTTTATATGGCGGGGTTATATCAAGATACCTACCAACGCTACCTACACTTTCGAAACCTGTTCCGACGACGGCAGCAAGCTGTACGTGAACATGGAATACGATTCAGCAGCAGCGGCAACCGTGAGCAACGACTTCGCGCACGGTCCCACTTGTGTAACAGGCACCGGCATCGTATTGGGCGCAGGCCAGGTAGTGCCCATTACCGCCACCTTCTTCGAAGCAGGCGGAGGCGAGCAAATGCAGGTATGGTGGAGGAACAATGCCGGATTGGCAAGGGTACAAATACCGGCCTCGCAATTCTTCGATACGTTTACTCCCACGGGCGCTGCACCTACCGCGCCTTCGGGATTGAACGCCACAGCAGTGAGCTTCAGCCGCATCAACCTTAGCTGGAACGATAACAGCAGCAATGAATCAGGATTTGAAGTGGTACGCTCCACCTCATCGGGCGGCGTGTATGTAAACATAGGCACAACAGGCGCGGGCGTAAATTCATTTGCCGATACTGTAGGGCTTAACGCATCTACTACTTATTGGTACAAAGTGCGCTCGATAGGCGCTACCGGCGAATCTGCATTCACCAGCGCGGTATCTGCCACTACACAGGCATTGCCACCAGCACCGGCGGCACCCACCGTGCTGAGCGCACAGGTAATATCTTCTTCGCAGATCAACCTGGTATGGAACGATAATTCAGCCAATGAAACGGTATTCGAGATCTATCGCTCCACTAACAACAATGCTAACTTCAGGTTAATCACCACGGTCGCAGGCGGAGCAGGCGCGCAGAAAAATTATGCCGACCAGGGCTTGTTCGCCAACGTAACATACTTCTATAAAGTGCGCGCAAGAGGCATCGGAGGGCCATCGGCTTATACCAATGAGGTAAATGGCAAAACGCTCAATACGGTGCCCGTGGTAAACGATGTACTTGACTTTACCATTCGCCACTCGGTACAATTTATAATGCCGCTGACCGCAACAGATGATGACGGCGATGCACTCAGCTTTACTTCGGACAACCTGCCTTCGTTTGCATCCATCGTACCCGGTACGCTCGGAACAGCAGAGGTAGTATTTAACCCGGGCTTCGGCGACCAGGGTGGTTATGTGATCAATATTTATGTGAACGATGGGAACGGCGGCAAGGACACTACTTACCTGAACCTGTTGGTGAACGATAACTTCCCGCCAACGCTTGACCCTGTTGCCAATGCCACCATCGATGAAGGCGCTTCTATGAACCTGCCGCTGGTTGCAAACGACAACGAGAACCCGTCCTTCATCGGCTGGACATTTACCAACCTGCCTTCGTTTGCAAGCTTCAATCATAACGGTACCGGAGGCGGCACACTGCAAATAGCCCCCGGTTACGCAGCTTCGGGTGTGTACAATGTATCGGTAATGGTCGACGATGGATTCGGTGCATGGACCACGAGGTCGTTCACCATTACGGTAAATGAAAAAGATCCCAACGAAAGAATACTGGTAAGCATCAGGACCGCCACCGATGCTCCAGCTCCATGGAACAACATGCCGAGCCAAAGCATTTCGAACCTGAAGAATACGAACGACGTAACTACTACCGTAGGCGCCAATGTGGTGAACAGCTGGCAATTCAACCTGGCCGACCAGGGTGCGCAAACAGGAAATAATTCAGGCATATATCCCGATGCGGTGATGAAGGACAACATTCACTGGGGATACTTCCTCGGCAGCAATGCGGTGGACACGTCTGACCTGAGAATTACAGGATTGAACCCGGCGCGTAAATACACGCTCATATTCTTCGGCAGCAGTATTTATAACCTGTATCCCGATAACGGCACTACTACTTATAAAGTAGGCGCGGCATCGGCATCAATAGGTGTGCAAGGCAATACTACCAACAGGGCGGTCTTGAACGATATCAGTCCCGATGCAAGCGGCGTGATCACCGTCAAGATGATCGGCGATCCCCATCCCGACCTCGGTGGATGGCTGAACGCGTTCGAGATCATCAACCAGTATGATGATGGCACCATCCCTGTAAAAGCCACTGACTTAGCAGGAGAATTCGTAGAACATACCGGCACTTTGCTCACATGGACCGACGTAGCGTATAATGAGCACCGTTATAAAATATACAGGGCCACCAACATCAATGGGCCTTACACCTTACTGAACCCAGGGTCCAACAACGCCAATACCACTACCTATACCGATGCTACCGCGGTACCTGTAACACAGTATTATTATTACGTGGTTGCGTCCAATACACTGGGCGACTCCGAGCCAAGCGATACCATATCGGTATTGACAGGCAACAACAGCCCGCTGATCAATAACCTGGACAATATGTTCGTGAAGACAGAGAGCTCGTTGAACGAACCATTTACTGTAACAGACAATGCAGGCGATATTGTAACGGTAACCGCTCCTGTACTGCCCCCGTTTGTCACCCTGCAATCGTTGGGTGGCAACAACTACCAGTTGGTAGCCAACCCTGGCAAGGAATACCTGGGCATGCACAACATCACTATCCAGGCAGCGGACAATAAAGGCGGCATTAACACAAAATCCATCACCATACTGGTAGCGGATAAGCGTACGCGTTCCTTCTTCGTGAACTTTGGCCCCGATGGCAACGACTCGCCCGCGCCATGGAATGACTTCCTTGGATTTGCTTATGCCGGCAAGCAATTGCTGAACCTTAAAGATGAGGCTGGCGTTACAACGGGCGTAAGCATTCGGATAGACAGCAGCTTTACCAATGTGTATGGCCTGGGTTACATTACCGGCAACAACTCCGGCGTATACCCGGACTCGGTATTGAGCGGCGGCATATCGTCGAACTATACTACTGCAAGAAGGATCACTTTCCTGGGACTCGATCCCACCAAGAGATACAATGTGGCGCTCATCGGTAGTTCAAACGAAGGCGTGAATGCTTCAGGCGATTATTCCGCCACCGGTGCCCTGAACACTTCGCAGAACGCACGTTACAACACGCACAGGGTTTCATATCTGAACAGCATTACGCCCACTGCAAGCAACACCTTGCAGATAAGCGTTACCAAACAGGCAAGCTCCGGCTTCACTTACCTGAGCGGCCTGGTGCTGGAAGAATATACAGACACGGTGTTGCTCATGAACCCCATTCACCTGTATGCCGAACCACTTAGCAAAACTTCGGTACTGCTTACGTGGGCCGACCGTACCGACGTGGAGACAGGATATGAAGTATACCGGGCTACCAATGCCGCAGGCCCCTGGACACTGGTAAACACTACCGCAGCCAACGCTACAACGTTTACCAATACCGGCCTTACCGCCAATACCAAATACTGGTACAGGGTAAGGGCGAGAAGAAATACCGGCCCGGCATTCTCGGAGTATAGCAATACAGAAGTGACCATTACACCAAAGTCGATCGTGCTGGTGAACCTGACATTTACTGAACCGGCCGCATCGCCCTGGAACAATACCAATTTCAATCCTGATGAAGGGAGGGTATTGGAGAACCTGAAGAACGATGTGAACCAGCCAACGGGTATCGACCTTACCGTAACCAAGGCCCTGAACGGCCAGAACGATATGGGCATGACAACCGGCGGAGTAGTGCCGGCGGCAGTAATGGGCAGCTGTTATTGGGGCGACCGCCTGCAGCAATCCCAGTTGAAGCTGACCGGGCTCAACCATAGCAAACGCTACCGCATCGGCTTCTTTGGAAGCATCGGGCCAGGATGGGACGGCGACTTTACAGGCAAGTACAGCATCGGCAACAGGTCAGTTTACCTGAACTCGTACCGCAACGATAGCGAGATCGCTTATATCGGCGACGTACAGCCCGATGCGAACGGAGAGGTATTACTGGATATTTCCACGACGCCGTGGGCGCAGTACAGCTTTACCAGCGCCATTGTAATATGGGCTTATGACGACGCTACCGGCGGCACCGTGACTAACCGCATGAATGATAGCGAAGGACCAGAGGCTACCGATGTGGTAAGGAGCGCCCAGGCCGTACAGGAGCCTGCGGTAGCGGAAGAAGTGAAGAAGATACGCATCCAGGCCTATCCTAATCCGTTTACAGATAATATTAAAATTGATTTTAATAATACCTCGGCCAACAACCAGGTAACCGTAGATATTATCGACCTTACCGGCAGGGTGGTATTCAAGCAGGACGCTGGCAGGGTGCCGGCAGGAATGAATACCATCAGGCTAAATGTGCCAGATGGCTCCTTTGCCCCCGGCATATATATTGTAAGATTGAATATTAATGGACAAACAGTCAACACGGCCAAGCTTATCAAGGCCAGAAAATAATTCACCATGAAATACCACTATCCGGGAATTCCGATTCCCGGATTTTTTTGATACTTTCATGTGAATTTTGCGCTTCAGCATACTACGAAAGACCGGTTATTAGATGCTTAACTCCTGTTATCATGCTCTTGCAAAGAGTATAGTAGTACTTTTGCAGGAGGTTTTTCGAAACCACAAATCAGCTTTCCATGGACCTCGTGTATCTATTTAAGTCGTTGCTGCGCAAAAAATGGATCATCATCTTCAGCGGAATCGTAGGCCTTGCTGCAGGTGTAGTTTTTGCCAGGACCATCAGAACCACCTACACTTCCCTGGCCCAGTATTCCACCGGATTTACTATGGGCCAAAAAGTAAAGATCCAGGGATCAGACGGTCTCAACATCTTCGAGATCGATTTCCAGTTCCGAAACGTAATTGAAACTTTCCGCTCGCCAAAAGTGTTGGGCATGGTGGGTTATAACCTGCTGCTGCACGACCTGGAGTCTAAAACGCCCTTCAGGTATATAAGCGAAGAGTATAAAAAACATCCTTCCTACAGCGCCTTGAGCAAGGAAAGGGTCATCCAGATCCTGAAATCCAAGGTGGTGAACATGGAGCTGCTCAACAATTATGTTGAAGAAGAAAGGCATGTGATCAACCTGCTGGGCATGTACCGCTACAACCAGGAGTCCCTGGTGCAGGATATGCTGGTGGAACGGGCCACGGGTACGGACTACCTGAACATCTGGTTCAAATCGGAGCATCCCGAGCTTTCCGCATTTGTTGTAAACAATGCGGGCGAGGAGTTTTCAAGGTTCTTTTCCAGGATCTATGCCACGCGCACCACGGAATCCGTAGTAAAACTGGACAGCCTTACCGCGGCCAAGAAAAAAGAGCTGGACGATAAAACCAAACTGTACGAGCAGTTCAGGAGCAAGCTGGGATCGCCCGACATTGCAGGAAGATCGCTGGAAGCCATGAAGATCGTGAACGATGCCATGGGCCGCTATACCGATGAAACTACAAAGCTCAATCAATTAAAGGCCCAGCTTAAATCGGTGAATGACCAGCTATTACAATTGGGTTCGGCAACTCCCGGTAGTACGAGCACTACCAATAACAATGCAGAAGTGCTTCGCCTGCGGAATGAAAATATAAGCCTTGCGCAGCAGCTCCAGCAAAAAGGCGGCACAGATCCAGACATACAAAAACAGATCGACGATAATAACCGCAAGATACTGGCACTTTCTCCCGCCAATACAGGTGGCGGCACCCGCGCTACCAAGCTGCAAGAGCAAAGAGACGAGTTGAACAGGAGAAAGTTCGACCTGACCGCCGAAATAGCAGCCGCTGAGTTAAACGTAAAGGAGCACCAGGAAAAAATGAATAAATATGAAACGCTGTCGAGAACCGGCGGCGACCAGGTGGTGATGGCCAATGCGTTTGAAAGCGAGCTTAAGATATTGACTAACGAATATGAATACCTGAAGAACCGCGTGCAGGCTTCGCAGGACGTGAACGTTGCTCCCGAGATCAACTTCAAGTCCACCCTGGTAGGCCAACCCTCCGTAAGGCCAGACCCATCGAAAAAATTACTGGTGATCGGCATATCAGGCGCGGGCATGTTCTTTGTTTCGGCATTCCTGATCGTATTGCTCGACCTGCTGGACACCTCGCTGAAAACGCCTTCGGTGTTCCTTCGCAATACACGCTTGAAATTGCTTAGCTCTATTAACCGCGTTAACCTTCGGAAAAAAGATGTTGCCGACTTCTTTGCAGGGCCCAATGATCCCGACAGGAAAACAAATGATGCCGTTTTCCTGGAGAACCTGCGGAAGCTGCGGTACGAAATAGAGAATAGCGGCAAAAGAATTTTCCTGTTTACCAGCAATAAACCCAAAGAAGGCAAAACCACCATCATGGAAGCGCTGGCAAACGGCTTTAGTGCAAGCAAGAAAAAAGTGCTGATGATAGATTCCAATTTTTCGAACAACACGCTTACCAGGAAATACGAGGCAAAGCCAACATTGGAAGAGTTTAGTGTGAACGGAGAGAAAAACCCGTTGGAAAAATTCTATAAGATCACGAGTGTTACAAAGATACCCAATGTTGACATGGTAGGATGCAGCGAAGGCAATTATACTCCCGCGGAGATATTGCCCAAGAACAACCTGCTGGAGAACCTGAGAACAGTAAGCGACCATTACGACTATGTATTTATCGAGGGTGCCGCATTGAATAATCATGCCGATAGCAAGGAGCTCTCTAAATATGTAGATGGTATCGTGTCAGTATTTTCGTCTAAATCCGTTATCCGGCAAACCGACAAAGAATCCATCCAGTTCCTGAAAAGAACTGGCGACAAGTACGTGGGCGCTGTGTTGAACGGCGTGGAAGCTGAAAACCTGGATCTTTAATACTACAACACATTAAATTCAGATTTTGGCCGGATTATTCAATACGGACTATATACTTGCACGCAATCGCAGTGCGTGGGTTGACTATGCACGGGGCATTTGCATCATCCTGGTTTGCTACCGCCACGCTTACGAAGGGCTGGCCAATGCCGAGGTATTGCAGGCAGCCAATTACCCGCTGGTAAAATACCTGAACGTTTTCTTCTTCAGCTTCAGGATGCCTTTGTTCTTTATTGTATCTGGCATTTTCGTGGGCCTTAGCCTTGCCAAGAAAGGCGTGTTTGAATTTGTGAAAGACAGGTTCCGCTACATCTTCTATCCTTTCCTGCTTTGGGGCCTGATTCAGATAACACTGCAGCTGGTGTTTACAGATTATGTAAATGCAGACAGGAAGCCGATCGATTACCTGTACCTGCTGATCATGCCGCGCAAGATAGAGCAGTTCTGGTACCTGAATGCTTTGTTCAACGTGAGCATTTTGTATGCCATCATCAAAGTGAAGCTGAAGGCCAATGCATGGCACCAGCTTGGATTAGGATTGGTGCTGTATTCTATTTCCGCCATTTGCACGCTGAACCAGGTAGAGCTTGGCTTTTTAAGCGATGTGTTTTTCTTTTATCCATTCTTTGCAGTAGGTGATTGCATATCGCATTTGGCAACCAATCCGAAGAAGCATCCTTTCATTGCATCGCGAAAGATGTTCTTTTTATTGCTACCGGTATTTTTTGCCACGCAATATCTTTTCACCAGCCTTAACCTGGCGAACAACAACGATTACTTCGTGCAGCATTTCAGGCCCGCATTGTATGCGCTGATAGCGTTAACGGGTTGTGTGTTCGTGCTGAACGTTTCGTTCCTGCTGCAAGAGTTCAACATAGCCCGTTTTCTGCGGGTCATCGGTTATCATTCATTATACATCTATATCATGCACCTGATGGTGATAGCCGCCTTCAGGGCCTTTTACCTGAAAGTAATGCATGGCGAAAGCTTAATACTGTTTATGACAGTAGCGGTACTAACCGGCATATTCATTCCTATGATATTTTTTAACCTGGCCGAAAAAGCAGGCATGGGCTGGCTGTTTGTGTGGAAAAAAAAGAACGCGGGAGAAGAGCCGCAGGCACAAGCCCCGGACAAGAGCGCAAAAGTTGACAAAAGGGCGCAACCCGTCACGTTATAGAAGGATGCCCGTTGGGCAGCCTTCGGACCAATTTTAACCTTATGGAACATAGGTTCATACAAAACAGGGATATCGTTATGTTCAGTATGCAGCCGTGGGACGCTGCAACTGCCTGCAATTTCAAGGAAATGGCCTTTGAATTTGCAAAGCATAACCGCGTCCTGTATGTGAACCGCGCCATCGACAGGATATCCGTGATCAAACACCGGCAAAGCAAATTGGTGCAGTCGCGCATGGCTACCGTAAAGCAGGGCACCGATGAATTGATACCCATTCAACCCGGCCTGTGGGTGCACAATCCGCGCACCGTATTGGAATCGCTGAACTGGATGCCGGTAGCAGGATTGTACGAAGCAGCCAACCGCATCAACAGCAAACGGCTGGCGAGAGAGATGAATAAGATCATCAAACGCCTGGGATTTTCCAACGTGCTGCTGATAAACGACAATGATTTTTTCCGGGGCATAGACCTGAAGGAACTGGTGGACTGCACGGACTATATTTTCTATATCCGCGATTACCTGAACTATCAACCGTGGTTCCGCAGGCATGGCCCTCGAATGGAAAAGAAGATGATCGAAAAGTCGGACCTCATCGTGGCCAATTCATTGTACCTGGCCAATTATGCAGCTCAGTATAATCCCCTGAGCTACGACATTGGACAAGGTTGCGACCTGGAAAGTTACCTCGTTGAAAATCCACCGGTGCCCGACGATCTTAAAAATATTCCGCGCCCGATCATTGGTTATACAGGCGCGATCAGCGGCACGCGGCTCGATAAAGAGATATTCCTGCACATTGCCGAACAATTGCCGGAATGCAGCATAGTATTGGTGGGGCCGGTAACCGATGGGTTTGATGCGGAAGCCTTGCGCGCCCATGCTAACATCCATTTCCTCGGAACCAAACCACCGGCAGCAGTACCAGGGTACGTGCATTATTTCGATGTTTGCCTGAACCCGCAACTGGTGAACCAGCTTACCGTTGGCAACTATCCCCGCAAGGCCGATGAATACCTGGCGATGGGAAAACCGATGGTGGCCACCGAAACAGAGACGATGAAGTTCTTTGCAGACTATGTATACCTCTGCAAGAACAAGGAGGAATATGTAGGGCACATCCGTTCCATACTGTCCGATCCGGCAAAACAGAACGGCATTGTAAAACAACAGCGCCGCGCATTTGCACTGTCGCACTCATGGACGGAAAGCATCGGCAGGCTGGGCGATGCATTTCATGACTATCAACTCAAAAAAAAGAAAGCGTATGAAAGAGGACAACAACTGGCAGGATGATTTGAATAAGCGATTTGAATGGTACGATAATAAATACCGTCACAACGAAGTGTTGACGACCGCGTTCATCATTTTCTTTCTGGTGACGATGTTTGTAAAATTCCTTTTCTTCTAACTATGGCATCACTGGCTGTACAAATAGGAGCGTCGATCAAGAAGTGGTTGCATTACCAGTTCATCGAAAAAAAGCTGAATACGGTTTTCGGCTTCCTATTGATGGCAGTGTGGGCAGTTGTGTTTGTATACTACCTTGTATTTGTAAATTACCTGTTTGCCATCGGATCGGTGGTGCTGGTAATGCTGATAACACTGGCGGTGGCCTGCATGCTATATCCTTATTTCGGGTACTATTTCACGATTATCTTGTCGTGCATCATATTTTCTCCCGACCGGATATTAGGAAGCGCGCCCATGCCATTGGGCATGGCCGTGGAATTAGTGACCTATTTCACTTTCCTGGGCACCGTTACCAAGCACCAGCTCAAGCAGGAGATCGACCGTTCGTTCTGGAGGCATCCCATTACGGTGATGCTGATCATCATCTTACTTTATTATACCATACAGGCGGTCAATCCTTCGTTGCAAAGCCAATTGGGATGGTTCAACTATTACCGCAAGTTCATCAGCTTCCTGGCGTTTTTCTTCATCACCTATTGCCTGTTGAACTCGAAAGAGAGGATCAGGTTCTTCATCAATTTTTGGGTGGTGGTGGTAACCTTGCTGGCATTGTACGCCTGTAAGCAGCAGATATTTGGTTTTGCGGGATGGGAAATGCGGTGGATCATGGCCGATGAAAAGAGGCTGGAGTTGTTGTTCCAGACGGGCATGATGCGCAAGTTCTCGATACTGGCCGACCCCGCGGCTTCCGGGGTATTGTTCGCTTCGTTCATGGTGTTGCTGCTGATCCTGGGGCTGCGCACTTCCAACATGAAGAAGAAATGGCTCTATTTCGCCTGTGCGGCCATCAATTTATATGCATTCATGGCTTCGGGCACGCGCACCAGTAATATCATCCTGCTCGGTGGCATATTATTTTATGCTATTGCCACGATCAATGAAAAAAGAACCGTGCGCTTTGTAACCGCGGCCGCCCTGGGATTTGTATTGCTGATATCGCTGCCCATTCATAACCCGGTGTTGATAAGGATACGCTCTACTTTCGAGGGTTCAAAGGACCCCTCGGCGGCATTCAGGGATATGAACAGGGCGCGCATTCAACCGTATATTTATTCGCACCCTATCGGGGGCGGCATCAATACCTGCATTCCCGAAGGGCTTGTTTACAGTCCCGGCCATTACCTGGCCAGCTTTCCTTCGGACAGCGGGTATCTTAAAATCGCCGTGGAGCAGGGCTGGATAGGGCTTGCAATAGCCTTAACTTTTTACTACCTTATCATGCGAACAGGCATTAAAAATTTCTACCGGGCCCGGGCACCCGAGATCAGGATGTGGTACATAGCGCTGGCGGGCTTTGTGTTCGGATTGCTGATCGGGCAGTTCTCGCAGATTGTGATAGGCCAGTATCCCACGATTTTCCTTTTCTATGGATCCGCTGTTGTTTTTATCAAGCTAGTTAAATATGAAAATGGCAACCGGCAACAAGACAATCTACAACCCCTATAACATGAAACAGGTAATTGTAAGCTTACTGATGTTAACCACCGCAGCCGCTTTCGGACAGGTGCGCAATGCAACCGATACCGGCAAGGTATTCGACGTACGGGAGAAACTGGTGCAACTGGCCATGCAAAACCCTACGTACGAAGTGGTAGACCGCAACGTAAACAAATCGTTGTACGAACTGCGCAAGGCCAAGGGAGGATGGCTTGGCGTGGTGAGCGTAGCAGGCAATGTAAACGAGTTCACCATCAATCCTCCACCCACCGCTGCGCCCGGAGGCTTTGCCAACTTTTATCCACGGTATAATATTTCGGTAACTGTTCCACTCGACCTGTTCATCAACAAAAGCAACGATGTAAAGATTGCGCGGGAAAACTATCTCATCGCCGAAGCCAACCGCAATGACCGTTACCGGCAGATACGCGCCGAAGTGCTGACCAAGTACGAAGACTACCTGATGCACAAGGAAAGGCTGGAGTCGCAGGTGCGCATTACGCAGGAGGAGCATACCATTTTTAAATCCAAGGAAAGGGATTTTGAAGACGGCATCATCAACCTGGACGAGTATACCCGCGCCTCAAAAGCCTATGAAGAAATGAGGCTGCGCCGCAGCGAGTACCAACGCAATGTAAACGTAGCAAAATACGACCTGGAGCGAATGATCGGCGTGCCGCTGGAGGAAGCCTTAGCCACCAAATAGCCTTAACCCGATGCAACAACCAACATCAGCGTTTGCTTCGGTTGAGAAAGAGAAAATATTTTTCCCTAACCTGGACGGGCTGCGCTTCTTTTCATTCTTCATCGTGTTCCTTTATCACACGTATTTGTCCTTTTTCAACAATGTAAAGGACACCAGTCCCGAAGCCTTCGGGGTGGTAGGATTTTTATTCAGGAACGGCAACCTGGGCGTGAACTTTTTCTTTGTGCTCAGCGGGTTTCTGATAACCTACCTGCTGATAAAGGAAAAAGAGATCAAGGGCACCATCCACGTGCCCAATTTTTATATCCGGCGCATCCTGCGCATCTGGCCGCTGTTTTACCTGTGCGTGTTCATAGGGTTCATCATTTTTCCCATCATTAAAAAGATGAGCGGCGGCGTACCGAACGAGATCGCCGATCCGATATACTATATCTTCTTCGCCAACAATTTCGATTTCATGCACACCTGGCCTACCAAGCCAGACGCCACCATCTTATCCGTGCTGTGGTCGGTAGCGGTTGAGGAGCAGTTTTATTTAACCTGGCCGCTGATACTCAAGTTTGTTCCATACAGGTTCTTCAAATATGTTTTCGCCGGCATCATGCTGTTATCCCTGGTGTTCCGGTCATTTTACACCGGGCTGGACGATCACGATTTCGGCGTGCGCTATTTTCACACGTTTTCATTGATCGGCGACATGGCCTTTGGAGGGCTCCTGGCTTATTTCTGTTCGTTCGACAACTCTTTTAAAAGATTTATAGGCGACCTGAACAAGCTGCAGATCGCAATGATATACCTGGGCGCCATTACCGTTACGCTGTTCCATGATGAACTGTTTACGGCCAATGCCTTTACCGTGGTGATAGAGCGGTTGGTAATAGCTTTCTTTTATGGCATGATCATATTGGAGCAGAGCTATGCACGCAGATCGTTCTTTAAAATGAGTAATTTTAAAACCATCAGCAAGCTGGGGATTTATACATATGGATTATATTGCCTTCACCTGCTGGGGTTCCTTGCTGCAGACGTTGCGCTTACGAAAGCAGGCCTTGATAAGACCAGCTTCACCGTTGCGATTATCGGCTCTGTAGCAGCACTGATCATATCGATCATCATAAGCCTTGCATCCTATCATTTCTATGAAAAATGGTTTTTGCGTTTGAAGGATAAATTTGCTTTCATTGTTAAGAAATAGGACTAACTGATGAGATTATTACGGTATTCCGACTCACCTCGGAGTGTTTTTATTGTTTTCCTGTTGATCTACCTGCTCACCCTCACTTCTAATTTCACGGGGCCACACGATTCCATGGCATACCTGAATATGCTGGGATCGGACCACGGGCTTTGGCATCCCCACCATTTGCTTTATCACGTTTTGTCTAAATACTGGCTTCAGTTCTGGAAGCTGATCTTTCCCGGCGTGGCGGATTACTACCTGGTAGAAAGCTTCAGCAGTGTTTGGGGCGCGGCCACGCTATCGATGGTATTTATCTTTTTCAGGCGGCGGTTCGGGCTGCCAACGCTCACAGCCTGGCTGGGCACCGCGGTAGCAGGATTTTCGTATGGCATATGGTTTTACAGTGTGAACGTGGAAGTGTACATGCCTTCGTTGTTCTTTACCGTGTGGTCGTTGTACATTTTATCCATTAATGAATGGACCAGCAAGCAGGTATGGCGCATCGGCGCAGTGCATTCGCTGGCGGTATTGTTTCACCAGATGAACATTTTGCTGGCGCCTATCGTGATATACAAGATCGTGAGCCAGCGCAAGAACATTTATGTGTTCAAAAGCATATTCTGGTATGGAATGATGGGATTGATCTTTGTAGGAGGTATGTATTTTATCGGGGGCTGGATCAAGGAAGGCCATAACAACTTTGAATCATGGATGGGATGGGTACGCGGGTATACCGGCTCAGGCGAATACTGGCAACCGCTTTCCTGGAAAACCCCTGCATTTGCGGGTCTTGGTTTCCTGCGCACTTTCGTTGGCGGCCAGTTCCTGTTCCAGGTTGGTCAGTTGTCTGAGGCCATGGACAATTTCCTGAAGGTGCATGCCCTGCAGGATGAAATATTTTTAGTGCGCAACCTTTCAGCCGCGTCCATTCGGACGATATTGATATTATGCGTGCTGTTGATGGCGCTGATGTTTATGCTGCTGTTCCATTTTATTGGCAGGTTCAGGGAAAAAATGCGTTCGTGGAAGCATGTGATCATACCGCTGTTGTTGTACATGGTTATTTATTCCGCCTATTTCTTTTTCTGGATGCCCGAGATACTGGAGTTCTGGTTAGGACAGTGCATTATTTGCTGGTTGCTATTGATCGGCACGTACCGCCCCGTGGGCAAGCGGCTCAACATAATTGCAGGCACCATAGCTGTATTACTGATGGTGATCAATTATACCGGCAGCATCAAGCCCATGCGCGATATCAGCAACGACATCGGGTATGCGCGGATCGAAAAGGTGAAGGCCGCCGCCACAGAAAACGACCTGGTGATAATACAAGACCCCTGGCTGCTGAAGGAATTCCTGGAATATTATACCAAGGCGCATGTTGAAGTTATACCTAAGGAATCGGGCCAGCAGGCCGCGTTGTTTATTAAGATCAAGCATGCGCTCGCTGCCGGCCACCGGGTATATGTTTTTCCGGCAAATGAAGCTGGCAGGTTCCCAGAGAGCAACAATTTTATTCCTGCATTGCGGGAGGAATATGGGGTAAGGATGAGCGTGATGCAGCAGGATATTTCGGTGGTGTATGTGATAAAGTAGCTACCTCAATGGCTTGTTTTATCATATATTTTTGCGATGTAGAAGTATAAGACCTACCTTATATGTCAATGGAACCAAAAATTTGGATTGAGCATATAGAGTTTAGCAATGGCACTAAAATTTCGTTTGCGAACAACGATATTATTCTTCTAGTGGCACCTAATAATGCGGGCAAAAGTGCCACACTCAAAGAAGCGTTAGGTTATCTAACTACAGCAAATACCAAGGGAAAAGTACTAAAATCTAGTTCCGTTAAAAAAAACGGAACGTTGCAGAACTTAATTAATTATGTCGAAAAACGTTCAGTAAAGGAAGGCCATTTGTCGAATTTTCCATACTATAGAGGGTTAGGATTTTATTTCTATAGAGCATATATAGAAGGGTGGTGGAATAGTCCTGAACAAGGACTTGATGAGTTATCCAAGCTATTCGCCAAATACTTAACAACCGAAGAGAGGCTTACTGCTGCCAACCCTGCATTCAACATTAAATTGTTAAAAGAAGCAGCAAAACATCCGATTAATTTTTTACAAAAAGGATAATACTTTAGAAAAAAAGTTCAGTGACTATTTTAAACAACCATTTGGCTTAGATTTAATTGTCATCGAAATGCGGGCAGTGAGTTCCGCTTTATGTGGGAATCGCGCCACAAGTCAAATCCGGCAGGACAGGGTGAGCTTGGCTTATTTGTCAGAGTAACGAGAAATTAAAAATACAGGGCATTCACATTGTTGAGGTTGGCGAACTAGGAAGTTTCGGTAATTCGGTTGGGAACCATGGTCCTAAGTGGGTAGATTAGTTTATCAAAAGACTTGATCAATGATCTCGAGTTAGAGTTAGCTAGGCACTTTGTTAAGAATGTGACGTCCTGATTTAATAGCTTAAAAAGCATAGCAGAACTATTTTTGACCAGTAAAAGATCTATATCTAGATAATAAGCATTGCCTCATCTCTTTATCATAGCAGGTTGTAACGGCGCAGGTAAAACCACTGCCTCATTTACTGTTTTGCCAGAGCTCTTAAATGTCAAGGAGTTTGTAAATGCCGATGAAATTGCAAGAGGCCTTTCACCATTTCAGCCGGAAAAAGTCGCTATTGAAGCCGGCAAAATTATGCTTCGCCGTATTGATGAACTAGTCGAACAGTTGCAGGACTTTGCTTTTGAAACAACGCTGTCGACTAGAAGTTTCGTAAACTTGTGTACCAAAGCGCAAAACAAAGCATATACTGTTGGATTAGTCTTTCTGTGCTGGACAGCCCACAGCTAGCCATAGAGCGCGTAAACCAGAGGGTTTCTGAAGGAGGACATAATATTCCTTTAGATACTATAACAAGGCGGTATTGGTCTGGCTTGAAAAATTTCCTTACTTTGTATTGGAATAGTGTTGACTTTTGGCTGTTTTTTGATAATTCAAAAAAAGAGCCAGAACTCGTTGCCGAAGGCAAATTAAAAAGTATGCCTGTCGTTCATAATATGCGAAATGGAATTTAATTAAGTCTTATGCTCAACCTGACAATCGAGGAGATTAAAAACAAGATAATTGAAGGCAATAAACTAGCTCTTAAAAGACTTATTGAAAAAAAGAAGAGAGAAAACTCTTTTCTCATTTTTTCAGACAATGGTAAAATTGTCAAAGTGGCGGCTCGGGATATCGAGTAGTACTGGCCCCGATCTAATATTCCATTAATTTCGTACACAGAATCACTCTCAATTTTCCGCCTTTATCTTTTACACAAAACAAAAAGCTTCCATCTCCTTCTTTAACCCGCAACTTCTTCGCCACCTCCGCGGGACCCAAAGGAAAATTCCGTGTTTTGATATTGAAAGCCTCAGCTGCCTTGAAATTTTTAGCGTCGAAGGAGTAGACACCTTTTATGGTATACACCCTTCCTTCGTAATCTTTATGCAAATCCGCTGAAGTGTATAAATGCGTATTAGGATGCAATTTGAAGAGGGAATATTTTGCAGCTAACTCATCATACTGCTGCGCTTTGAACACTGCCGCATTGGGCTCATATAAATAGGTCAGAGCATCGGACAACGGAGCTGTTACAGGTGCAACGCCAAGAAAAGAAACAAAACGCTCAATTTTTTGTTTTGAGAAGTTCATGCTTTCCACTTCCGGGTGGGCATGAACCTGCCCATCGGACACAACCAGCAATTCCTTGCATTCATTGTCTACCGCTACTACATATACTTTGCTGACCTTGCCCGAAAAAATCCGCACCGCCTGGGTAATGTCCAACATGGGCGATAGCTTCACCATAACGCGAGCTGCATGTGCAAAAAGTAACTCTTGTATCTCCTGTATATTAGGAGAAAATTCTTCCACTTTAGATAACCTGCGGTCCTTCTTCCGGCGGATGGGATCGAGATAGATCCAATCCACTCTTGTATCAAATCCTTCCAGGAACTGCAATGAATCGGAATGAACCGTTTTGATGCCGGGGTTTAGCAATCGAAGATTGCGGGAAGCGATGTCAAATATCAGCGGGTCCTGCTCCACATACCAGGTGTCCTTCATCTTCTCTGAAAAAAAATAGGTGTCGATGCCAAAGCCGCCGGTCATATCAATAAGGGAGGCGCCGCTTACCAACCCTGCCTTAAAACGGGCTGTTCTTTCAGATGAAGTTTGCTCGAGATAAAATGAAGGCGGATAAACAATACCTTCTTTTCCGGCAAGGAACGGGAACTTTTCTTTAGCCAGTTCACGTCCGTTCAACTGGTCGGCCAGGAACGATATCTCTTCGAGGGAGGCATGCTTCGAAAACTTTAAGATCGCTTGTTCCTTACCGATAGCATCGATGGTTTGCCTAAGTGCCGTGAGCTTATTTTCCATATCGGTAAGGTCTGCAAACATCATCGTACTATTATAAAAAATTCATTGTCCAATTCAAATTCAGCGATTGCGTTGCGACCGGAATCTTTAATGAAGCGGTCGATGGCCTTTCGCTCCTTCCGCTCGATGTCCTGCTTCTTTACCATCGATTCCTTTACCCCGCTGATAACGATTGTTTTTGCGGGTATGGCGGCGAGCTGTTCCAGTAAAACGGGGCTGGTACGCTTTACTACCGGCACCACTTTCAATATAAGTGCAAGATCGAAATCAGCGAGACCATGCTCATGGCATACGTCCTTCCATCCCTCGCCAATGTTCCATGCCTTAGGGAACAGCCATCGATACCGGTCCTTAAAGATATTTTTCACAGCGTCTAGCAGCCAAATGGATTCTTTATCCTTATCGAGCGCCAGGTATTTCTCCATGGCAGGAAAATTTTCCTGGGGGAACAACAAGGGCTGCACCCCGCATCCCACGTCGACTATCGAATGAACATCGGGCATTAATTGTGAAAGATGGCGGTAAAACAATTCATTTTGCGCGAGCCGTTCCTGGCTGCTTACGTGAAATGCCGCAATGCTTTGCAACAGCGCCTGCCGCGATGCTTCGGAAGGATCGTTTTGAGCAAGCTGCAGCGCTTGCATTAACCCGCTTTTGCTCGCATCATTGCCCTTGTATTGCCGGAGCTTGTAATACAGTTCCTTTTTATGCTGCTTTACAAAATTCTTAAATGTTGAATTTTTTGAAAGCTGCTTCTCACTGGCAGCGTTTTCTATCAGTTTGGTGATGGAAGTATCCCGGACAAGGTTGTTGTAAAAAAATTCCGTAGCCTCGTGCAGGCTGCATTTGTAATTTTTTACAAACGATGCGGCAACCGCTGAGGCCACCTGTAATATTTTATCGTTGCTGTCCGGCATGCAGGCTAATTATTACTCTTCTCCCACGATGGCACCAACAGGCTTTCACTGAACCATTTCTTGTGCACTGACAACACTTCTTGCAAATAAACATGCAGTCTCCCCGCGAGGTGCTCGCGGGCAATGATGTCCATTGTTTCCTTTATAACATATAAATTATGCCGAGCCATGCTGCTTATATCGTTGAACACTTCAATTTTCGATGATTGTTCCATGCAGGCCGGGCATTGACAATTATACTCGTTGAACCATCCGGTGTCGTTTCTTGTTATCGCGCCAAAGCGCGTCATGTACCAGCCCTGGTTGGCATAATGGCCGTAAGAGGAAGAATCGAAAATGCGCGCACCCAGGTAAAATAAAAATGGCAGCTCCACTGGGTCGCCGGCGCCATAAATGTGAATGGGAATTCCTGTGTCGCCGAACGAAGCCATCACATCGTTCATCACTTTTACTACGAATGAAAGATCATGCCGCTTGTTAAAGAATGGAACAAGGCTGCCGATAGCCAGGTATTCAATGCCGATCTCCTGCAATCCTTCCAGGCTTTTTTTGCGCAGGTCTAAGAACTTTCCGCCTTGTTGCACGCCGGCAAGCACCGAACGCTGGGTCAGTTGCTTGGCTTCTACAATGCGCTCGTTGGTCACGATCACTTTTTGCAAGGCCGTCGTGTAGTTATCGCCGGGAGGCGTAATGAGGTCCAATGGCGAAATAATGTCCGCACCGATCTTGTCCTGGAACTGCACGATCTTTTTATTGGACAAATACAGCGGCCGCTTCAATCCCTGGAATGCGCCGGAGTCGGTCATAATGAGGCCATTAAAGCCGATGTATTCCTTAATAGTGGTGCCGTTTTGCAGCAGGTTTTTGGTCTCTTTGTTCTTATAGAGGAAAAAGCTGTTCACGATCAGGCCCCTGAAGCCGAACTCATGGCTCAGGGCATCTACCGGCACCAGGTTGGAGGTGGGTTGGTAAACCGGTAAAAAAATAGGAAGCTCGTATGCTCCCGCTCTGGTTTGTAGCGTCATTGTTCCCTGCTATCTACTTTACAGGTTGTGTTGATGCCGCCCCGCACATTGTAAATGGTGGTGACGCACAGGTAGCCGGGATTTTCCAGCATTGCCATCAGGTCTTTATAAATATAGGCGGTAATATCTTCCTGCGCGGCGCCAATGTTGCGCCAGGAAAGAATATAATACTTCAGGCTTTTAAGTTCCAGTATATAACGACCGGGGACGTATTCAATGCGCAGCACACCGAAATCAGGCAATCCTGAAAAAGGGCAAAGCGCAGAGAACTCGCCGGGCTCTGTTTCGTAAGTTACCACCTGCCTGGCCTCGTGGTTATAAGGCAGCTTGTGGATGTCCTGCTGGCGCGTATCGGGCGAGAGGAAGAGGCTTAATTTCCCTTCGGGCTTAATGCCGAAACCGGCCATGTAATCCAATGCGTTAGCAGTGTTTTCCAGTGCCTGTTCGTATGTGTGTTTCAGTTGCTCCTTTATATCCTGCTTGCTCGTTGGCTTCATATCCATTAAGGTTTGCTTCGAAAAAAAATGCGGCTTGCTGCGCCAGCCTGCAAAGGTAGTGCAAGTTTGTGGTTTGTAGTTTGTTGTAATTTAGGCCATGCAAAGTTCCGCACTTGTTCTGTTTTCGGGCGGCCAGGACTCTACCACCTGCCTGTTCTGGGCTAAACAACATTTCCGGCAGGTGGAGGCGCTGGGATTTACGTACAATCAAAAGCATGCAGTTGAACTGAGGCAGGCTTCCATTATTGCCGAAAAAGCGCAAGTTCCTTTTAAGGTAATGGATATAAAAGGCATGCTGCAGGCCTCGGCTTTAACGGAGCATGGTAAGGATGTGTCCGCACAACATGAATTGAACGCGGCGCTGCCGGCGTCTTTTGTTCCGGGGAGGAATGCAGTGTTTTTATCGATTGCGATCAGTCATGCGTATACGCTCGGAATTTCAGATGTAGTGGGCGGCATGTGCGAGACAGATTATTCAGGCTACCCCGACTGCAGGCGCGATTTTATTGATTCGATGGAGAACAGCATGTCGCTGGCCCTAGACAAACAAATAAAAATTCATACGCCGCTGATGCATTTGACCAAGGCGGAAACCTGGAAGCTTGCGTATGATCTGGGAATTTTTGAGATCGTGCGTGACCTCTCGCACACGGATTATAACGGTGACCGATCCACGTACAACGAATGGGGATATGGAAAGTTGGATAATCCTGCTTCCATCCTTCGGGCAAAGGGTTACGAGGAAGCAAAAAGCAAAGGCTGGTTGGGTTAGCAATGCCCCAGCAACCAATAAACGAGTATAAATACCACGATCCCTCCAAGACATCCGCCGCCCCATTTGTAGCCAGCATATCCTGCCAATAGAGTCCTTAGCCAGTTTTGCATAAAGATATATTTACCCTTACCCAATTAAAATTCTGTGCCAAAGCTAAAACGAGGTGAAACTGAAAAGTAAAAGCGTCAAAAGTCCGTCAGCTTCAGGCCGTTGACTTTTGACTCTTTACCGCTTTCGCTATTTCTCCCTTTTACACTTTTTGCTTTTTACTTCCCACTTTAACTTAAACTTCTGCTAGTAACCCGGATTTTGTGGAATCACCAGCGTGGTATTATTATCGATCTCCCGCTGGGGGATTGGCAACAACAGTTTCTCCCGCGTGATGTACGACTGCAATTGCGCCAGCGTGGGCGTGGGCGCAGTGTACAACCTGTAGTGCGTTTGATACTCATCAGCATAATGGTCTTTGATCACTTGCTCCGCGGTAATGGTGGATAAGGTTGTGTTGTATCGCACCAGGTCGAAAAAGCGGTGGTTCTCGAATGCAAATTCAACCCTCCTTTCATGCGCCAGGGCCTGCTCAAACAAAGTAACGGTGTTCACTACAGCAGGATTGAGCGCGGGCAAACCGGCACGCTGCCTTACCTGGCTGATCAGTGAAATGCTGTTGGGTGTAAATCCCTGGGCTTCTGCCAGCATCAGCAGCACGTCAGCAAAACGCAGCACCGGCCAATCGTTCTCCGCATCGTCGGGGATTACTACCGTTGATAAATATTTGCGCACATACAGTTTGGCGGCGGACCCTGTTCCATACACGCCGATCAATGTTGCCTTGCGGCCATCGCCATTGGTGGCAGTGTCAAGGTCTGCAGTGGGATAGTTCAATCCATCGCCATCTCCGTTTACCACCGCGGAACCGCTTCCTATCGGTGCAAACATGTTTGCAAATGGTGAACCCAAACCGATACCGCCGGCCTTGTACCTCACCGTAAATAATATTTCAGCATTCACTTCATTGGTAACTGAAAATACGTTGGCGTAATTGGGCAGCAGCGAGTAACCGCTGTTGTTTATTACATCTTGCAACAAGGTAATGGCATCCGCCTTGCGGTTGAGCGTAAGGTATACTTTCGCCAGCAATGCCTTGGCGGCCCAGCTTGTGGCGCGGCCCTTGTCTGCATTGGCGATCTGGTTGAACTTTAAAGCGCTCGTGAAGGTGGCTGCGGTCGACAGGTCGGCCTGTATCAATTTATAAATATCATCCGCCGACGACCGGTTGATATTCTTTGCCTCCGCAGGGGAAATGGGCTGATGCACTAAAAACACACCGCCGAACAACCGCACCAGGTTGAAATAATGATGTGCACGAATGAACATAGCTTCACCAGCCAGTTGCTTGCGGTCGTTTTCAAGAATGGGGATGTCGATATTCTGCAGGCTGATGGCGCCCGAGGCGGGATCATATACCACGCCCAACCTTTGCAGCACGATATTGGTGTTGCGTATGTTGTTGTACGTTGCCAGCCAATACTGGTAAATTCCCTGGTGCGATGTACTGGGTATGAACATGTCCAGGTCGCTCAGGTCGCGGTTGCCCGAAGCAGTGCTGCCGGGACTGCCCTGCTTTGAGTTATCTGTACGCAGCTCCGTAAGCTGCCACTCATTGAGCAACGCCCGTTGCAGCCCATTGTAACAACCGGTGAGCGCGGCCTTTACTTCTTCGAGGTTGGAATAATAAGTGCCCGTATTCAGGTTCGACTGCGGGTAAAGGTCTATCACCTTCTTACACGAGCACAAGCCCACGCAGCAAACCAGCAAAATATATTGAATGCGTTTCATTGTTGAACTTTTTATTGTTTAGAAGTTTACATCTATCCCGAACAAATAGGTCTTGGGCATGGGGAAGCTTCCGCGCTGGTAACCATCTACCAATGGTGTATTGTAAGGCCCCGTAATAAACCTTGCTTCGGGATTGATGCCCCTGTATTCGCTGGCAGTATGGAAATAAAGGTTCTGCGCAGAGAAATACAAACGGGCCGAGCTTAACCTGATAGCCCTTGTCCACCGCGAAGGCAGCGTGTAGCCGATGATCACTTCCCGCAGGGCCGTATACGATGCGTCCTCTACCACATAATCCGTCAACATCCAGTTGAAGCCTACTGTAGAGTACGGCGTTTGACCATCACCGGGGAACATCGGGCTAAGCCAGCGGTTCTTGTTATAATTTTTATTATACCTTTTTGTTTCGTTGTAATTCGCATCGCCGTTTATCAGTTCCGCTCCGCTGATGCCTTGCACCATGATGCTGATGTCGAAAGCCTTGTAAGTAAAATTATTGGTGATGCCCCAGGTGAGATCAGGATATGGGTTTCCCATCACCACGCGGTCGTTGGCATCTATTACTTTATTGCCGTCAACATCTACCAGCTTCAATCCGCCCGGAACGAACAGGTTGCTCAGGTTACTGGTAAGCCCCGCGGCCTTGGCCGCATCGATTTCAGCTTGTGATAACCATACGCCATTTGTTTTATACCCAAAGAACTGGATCAGGGGATCTCCCACCCTGTTCATGTATAATTCCGTGCGCTCTCCCTGGTTCAGCAAAAATTGCTCGCTGCCCAGCTCCAGTATTTTGTTCCTGGTGAACGATATATTGGCCGAGGTGCTCCATTTAAAATTCTTCTTCCTGAAATTATTGGTGGTCAGTTCGAACTCAACGCCCCTGTTGCGCAGGCTGCCGATGTTGTTCCACGTTAGCGGAACACCGGTAAAGGCCATGGCTGATTGGCGCAGCAGCAACTGGTCTGTCTTGGATTGATACACATCCATCGAGAACACGATGGCGTTTTTCAAAAATCCGAGGTCCAAGCCGAGATTGTATTGAAAAGTCCTTTCCCAGGTAATGTCCTGGTTAGACAATATATCACGAGAAGGCACTTGTCCAACGGTTGTTGTGCCTGTGCCGGTACCAAAGGGATAATTGGCTGCATATAGAAGGTCTACGAAGGCAAAGTCTACAATGCGGTTATTGCCTGTAACGCCGTAAGTGCCTCTTACCTTCAGGTGGTTAAGCCAGGTGATCTTTTCCATGAATTTTTCTTGTGTCGCTACCCATCCCAGCGAAACCGAGGGGAAGGAGCTCCATTTTTTACCCGGCGCAAAGTATGAGCTGCCGTCTGCGCGGTAAGTGGCAGAGAACAAATATTTATCCTTATAGCTGTAGGATACGCGGCCGAGATAAGAGAGCAGTCCTATTTTATTTCTCAGGTTGAACGTATTGGCCTGGTCTATCTGCAAAGCGGTGTTCAGTGTAGTGATGTTATCGCTGGGAAAATCGAGGCCGGTGGTTTGCTCGTCCTTGATGTTCGTTCTTTGCGCGGTAAAGCCTGCCAGTATATTAAACGAGTGGTCTCTTATCTGGCGTGCATATGTAACCGTATTTTCTGACAACAGGTCTATAAAGAGGCGGCTGTTGTAAATACCACGGTTCACTGCTCCATCGCTGCTGGAATTTCTTTTCGCGAAATCAAGGCCCGTTGTATAATTCACATACACGCTGCCCAAGGTTTTAAAATCAAGACCAGGCAGGATGTTGATAGTGAGGTCGCCGGAACTGAGTACGCGATAGTCATCGGAAGTGATGGTACGTGTTTCCATGATGGACTTTGGCGTATTGTTAGCGGTGTTGAACGGATCTACCGCTGATGTATTCGTCCAGATGCTGCCATCGGGCATGGTGCCACTGTACACCCTGCCATTGAAATGCCTGGCTTGCGCAAAATCACCCGGTTTAATATTGGCCCATTGCGGCACCTGTGTCACAAAGGCAACAGTGGTGGCATTGTGGTGCACCGGCAGGTAAGATTGGAAGCGCACGAAATCGATATAGTTTACCGAGGGGCGTTCGCGCTTGATGTAGGATGGATTAACGTTAAAAGTAAGTTTGATCCGCTTGCTCAGTTGCATGTCTACTTTAGCGCGCAGGCTAAAGCGGTCATACTCGCTATGGTGCATCATTCCCTGGTCGCGCTGGTATGCGCCTGAGATGTAATACTTAACATCCTGCCTGCCCCCGGATACGTTCACCTGCAAATTGCGCACGGTGGCATTTCTGAGTGCTGCGTCCTGCCAGTTGGTAGGAACGCCGCCCATGATGGTGCTTTCTACTATGTAAGCGGCCCGCTCGGCATTGGTAATAATGGCATTGCCTGTTGGCGGAGGAATGCTGGGGTCCTTTGCCTTGATGGCAGCTTCTGCGAACAGCATTTTGGTGTATTCGGTAGTGGTCATCATGGGATAAGTTTCATACGCCATCTTTACCCCGCTGGAAAACTTTATTCCATACTTTGGCTTGTTGGCCTTTCCGCTTTTGGTGGTGATGATGATGACGCCACTGGCTGCGCGGGATCCGTAAATGGCGGCCGACGCAGCGTCTTTCAATACTTCAACTGATTCAACATCGGCCATGTTCACGAAGGCCAATCCATCGGGCACCGGGTGGCCATCAACTACTACCAGCGGGTTGGCGCCCGCATTAATTGAACTGATGCCTCTCACTCTTATCTTGGGATCGGCGCCGGCCTCGGAAGTAATGTTTTGTATCTGCACGCCTGCGATCTTGCCCTGCAATGCCTGGTCAAGCCTTGCTACCGGCGCTTCATCCAGCCTTTCATTCTTGAACTTGGACACGGCCCCGGTCAGATGGGATTTCTTTTGTGTTCCATATCCAATTACCACCACTTCATCCATGGCAGCGGGATTTACCTGCAGGGCCACATCGATGATATCCCTGTCGCCAACAGCCACGGTTTGCGTAAAGAACCCCACGTAGGAGATAACAAGTGTTCTTACGCCCGCACCTACCGTTAAGGTATACCTGCCGTCCTGGTCCGTTATGGCACTCACCGGTTTTCTATCCGCGCTTGCAACGGTAACACCCGTCATGGGTTCGCCCGTAGCTGCGTTGGTTACTTTGCCTGAAATGTTCCTGTTCTGTGCCGAGGCTATACTTGTTGGCAGCACAAGTAGCAGCAGCATGGCCACTTTGGCCATGAGCGCTGCTGGCAAGCATCTGATTTTTCGCATATGAGCAGTTTTAAAAAATTGGGTGAATCGTTATCAGTATAAAAGTTGAATTCTCAAACGTTTTGCTTTGTCTCCCGCCACGCGTTGTATGCCCGCTTCACAATTCGTACAACCATACCGCGCCGCTCCTTCTTTCAGCAGCAGGAAACCATCCTCGAAATTGAAATCCCTGATCTGCTGGCCCTCCCATTGCTTTTCCCGCAACAGGTAAGGCAGCAATTGTTCAAATCCCTTCCTGATCGATTTGCCGGAAGGAGATACATAATCCCACATTTCGATATTTGCTTTCTCAGCCATGGCAGCAATAGTGCAGAAAGCATTCATTGCAAAAACAGAATAGTGCAGCGAAATGGTCCTTTGCATTTCATGCGGGAACTTTCCTGTTTCGTCCATTTGTTTGTCCAGCCTGTCCGCGGCATTCATTACGATCTTCTTCGCCAACTCCATGCTATCGATGAAAAGGGCAAACGACAGGCGTTGCGCATCGTACCACCCGCCATGATTATTGGGCGCGTCCATTTCGTCCCTGCCATTGGGGCTGGTTTGCATCCAATGCAGGAATTCAGCAAACCATTGCTGCATGCCTTTTGTGTCTTGTGGCCTCCATGAAGCTGAATTACACAATAGCCCGATGGCATCAACTACTTTGATGAAGTGCCGCGAATCGATCAATCCAGCGCCACGGCCGGTATTGACGCCTTTGATGGCTTGCGCGAAATTGAGATTGGGGTTCATTTTTGTGGCGGTGTCCAAGAACCATACACGTAACAGTTTGGCGGCATGACTGGCATATTTATCATTGCCTGAAAAATAGTATGCCAATGCAAGCGTATGCACCGCTTCGCACAGCGGTGGCATGTATTCCTTGTCCTTGTATTCCCGCACTTCGGGGTTGGTCTGACCGTCTTTGCGTATGTAAGGCAGCCCATCTTTTTTGGAAGAATCAGGCCAGTGATAGGGCGCAAGGCTCATGTAATCGTGCTTGTTGCCGCTGGGCGGAAAGTGTTTTTTCTCCATCACGCTTACCGGGCCGAATTGCAGCGCTTTTTCAGCGTCCTTTAGCAATTGTTCATAAGCCGGCATAATGGCAGGGTCTTTTTTGGCGATGCGCGCCTTGTTGCTTTCCAGCGATTGCGCTTGCAATGCAAATACACGCGGTTTACCGCTTTGCCCTGCAGCCGCTGCGGCAACCAGGACACCCGAAATAACGCATATGAGCAACCGAATATTCATATATATTTTACATTACCGTTGCCGGCGTTTTCCTGTTAGAAGTGATGTACATGATACAAGCCCAGCCAAGCGGCACCAGCAGGGCGCCCAATACAAAGAATGCGGTATAGTTCGTTTTGGTCAGCACAGGCACCAGCCAGGTTACGATCAGCGTTCCCGCCACGGCCGATGTGCCGCCCATGCCCGCAACCGTTCCCACGTTCTTTCCATGGAAATAATCCGATGGAAGGGTTTGCAGGTTATTGATGAGAAATTGAAAACCGAACAGCGTGGCACTGATGAGCGCGATGGCAACACCTACCTGCTCTCTCATTTGCTCCAGGTAAAATGCGATAATAACAAGCGGCAGCAGCATGATGATGCTGCCCAACGTAATGGCATTCTTTCTTGCTTTTACGGCCGTAACACCATTCTTAATTTGTTGGGACGAATAAAATCCTCCGGCCAATCCGCCAATGGCCGCAAACAGGAAGGGTACCCATCCGAAAGCGCCCACCTGCTTAATATCGAAAGCATATTGCTCTTTAAGAAAAAAAGGAAGCCAGGTCACGAACATCCACCAGATGGGATCGATGAAGAACCTTGAAGTAATGACGCCCCAGGTATTCCTGAATTGTAACAATTGCTTCCATGAATACACCGTTACCGCTGCAGTGACTGTTTTTCTATCGGTGGCGCTCAAAAGAATATGGTCTTTTTCTTTCTGGGTGATCCAGGGATGTTTGTCGGGCGTATTCTTATTAATGAGCAGCCAGGGAATTATCCATAGCAATCCCAATACGCCGATGCCGGCAAAAGTTATTTTCCAGCCGAATGCCAGGTAAAGACTTGCAATGAATGGCGCGGCCACTACCGAGCCAAGCGAAGCGCCCGCCCCGAATATGCCTTGCGCGATGGCCCGTTCTTTTGCGGGGAACCATTCGGCATTGCTTTTAGCCGCGCCGGGCCAGTTGCCGGCTTCGGTTAACCCGAGGAGAAAGCGGAATATGTTGAAGGAAGCCAGCGTTCTGGCCACTGCATGCAATGCGATGGCAATGCTCCATCCCACAATGGAAATTACGAAACCAATTCGCGTGCCTACAGCGTCCATCAACTTGCCCGTAACCGTTTGGCCGATTGCATAAGCGATCATGAAGAACGTGGTGATCAGCTTCAGCGCATCCTTACTATTGGCTTCGGTAATACCGAAATCGCCATAGATATAGGGCCAGAGAATGTTGATGGCGGTACGATCGATGTAATTGATGATCGTTGCCAAAGCTATCAGCCCGATGATGTACCAGCGTAATCCTTTGATCTGCATGTTTGCTAGCTTCTGGGAATGATGAAATCTTCTCTCATGGGACTGAACACGTCTATCAACACACCGGCTTCCAGGCACACGCAGCCGTGCAGCACATTCGGTGGAATGTAAAAAGCATCGCCTGCGCGAAGCACCTTGCTTTGCCCGCCGATCTCCACTTCAAATACGCCACTTTCCACGTGCGTGGCCTGCGAATGATAGTGCTGGTGCAGTATGCCGATGCCGCCGGTTTCAAATTCCACTTTCACCATCATCAGCTTCTCGTCGTAAGCCATGATCTTGCGCTTTACACCCACGCCCATTGGCTCCCAGGGCACTTCGTGATTGTTGATGAATACTCTCGCCGTTGCCGTCGTTGACATTGTTAGGGTTGATTTTAACGGTTAATGATTATAGGATTACAGTTTAAAACGTGGATCGTATATTTTAATAAATGGGCCGCCCGTCCACTCATGCACTATGCCCTGGATGGTAATGGACCGTTTGGCCGAGTAACTGAAATCATCATTGCATTGCACCAATACCCATTGAAACCCATCGGCCATCACTACACCGGTAACGGTAAATTGTTCGTCGTTCCGCAACAGGCGCATACGCCGTACCGATGGCGCCGAGCTGCTGGATGTTTCCAATACTGGGTCAAGCTTCCCATGCACTTCTACTATGTTCACAAAAGTTTGCGTTTTCCCCTTCTTACGAATGATAAAGCAAGGTTCGCGGCGAAGGTTGAAGTTCGGATCGTTGGCGCCGGAGCGCGCAAAGAACAACTGCGCTGAGTCCTGCACCAGCGATGAAATGGTGTAATAAGTTTTATCGTTCAGAAATGTGCATTGTACCAGCGTATCTCTTACTGCCGCGGAAGCCTCTTTCCATAAAAACTGATACCCGTTGCGCTTACCCAGTGGCTCCTGCGAGTTGGTAAATGCATCATACTTAAACGATGTGCTTATCAATTGTCCATTGTAGTGGAAGGGCAAATCGTATTGGTGGTCGTTTCCTGAAACCGCACTAAAAATGTCTACGATCAGTTTTTGACCAGTATGCATTTCCACGAAATACAAACCGCGTCTTAACTGAACATCTTTATATGCATTGTTTTCCATTGCACTTGCTGCCTGGAGATCGCCACTATAAAGACTACTATGTAGTTTAACCGGGTGATGTTGCCCCGCCAGTTTCTCATCAGCGTTAAAATGACTGGTCTCGTCTACCACAATCGTATTATGCGCAATGGTCTGCGATGCGTACGCATCGTTCTCAGGCAAATACCGCCCTCCGTATTTTTGCTCTACGGCCACAAACCGCACGGACCCGTAGTCGGTCAGTATTTCGTTCCCTTTATCATACAATACCATGTTTAGCCTGTCGAAATGCCCATGAGAAAGTCCGTGCGAGGTGTACTTGAATATCAGCGTGGAAAGGCTATCGCCGGTACCGTGGCGAATAAGACTTAATCCTCCCTGCTTGCCATCGACACCATCGGTATATTCAACCGATTCGTATGGATAATGAATGGGAACATTAACCTGGGCAATTGCCGCAGCAATGCCGGCGCCACCCTTATTGAGCAATACGCGGTTTTGTTTTTTTGCTACCGGCAGCAATCCCGGGTCTTTCCCATACACCGCCCAGGCTATGCTCAGTGCGGTGACCATTTCATTGGTGGTAAAATCCTTTTCCTTGATAGCATCATTGAGCGGAAAGAAACGTCCGTCCAGATTGGTTTGCTGCAGGCCTGCATGCAGCGCCCGGCGCAGAATGCGGTTGCGATGCTCGAAGATTTTTAATTCAGGGCGTGCGTGCTCCAAAGCATTTGCAAACAGGTAAAAAGGAAGAATGGCATAGCGTACGTAATAAGGTCCTTCGGCATAATAGCCATCCGGCGCAAAGAGATTGTCCATTTGTGCTATGAAGCCGCTTTTACCGTTCTTGTCCGTTCCATAGAGCGCCATGTCAACGTATTCCTTATTGCCTGTTGCAAGCCCGGCCAGGCCTACACCCGCGCAGGCCCACACTCCGTGGTTGTGCAGCAGGTCGAACCAACGTTTCAGGTCTTTGGTGATGAATTCCACTTCGGGTTTAAAAGCGCCTGACTCGATGGTCTTTATTTCTGCCACGGTAAATGCATTGCGCGTAAGGTCGAAGGCCATGCTGCTATACACCAGCCAGTTGGCATCGTTCAGGGCCTGCCAGAACAAGCGCCCCGGCGAACTGCTGGTAGCCTGGGGATGCTTTTGCAGGGTGGGGTTCAGCGCTGCATATTTTAATAATACATCTTTCACCAGCTTCGCATACCTGGCATCGTTGGTAAGGTTATACAACAGCGCGCTATTAAACAGTAACATGTAATTGGCCTTGTGCCGTTCGTGCGTATAGCCGCCCGCAGGGTCTTTTGGCTGGGGCACGTCTACATCCTTGCCAATCCACAGGTCTACGTCCTTTTTTATTTCGTTGAATGAATGCCGCAGCAAGGGATATCTTGCAATGTCTTTTTTAACTGCCGTTGCTTCCGCCTTATCGAAAAATGTAATGGGATGCTGCGCGGCCAAAGCGGAATACAGCAAGAGGAAGGATATGGTAACAAGCAATCGCATTATTCTCATTGTTATGCACTAAGCTTACGCGAAATAGGAACCGCCGTTTATTTCGACACTCTCTCCATTGATGAACGAAGCCGCATCGCTGGCCAGGTACAATACCAGGTCACCTACTTCGGCGGCTTCGCCTTCTCTTCTTAACGGCGTTGCTGCCGCTACATTCGTTCTTACTTCTGGCTTGGTAAAGGTGTTGTGGAAAGTAGTATTGATCATGCCTGGCGAAACGCAGTTCACGCGAATTCCTTTCGGGCCGAGTTCCTTTGCAAGCCCTCGTGTCATGGTCAGTATGCCGCCTTTGGCGGTGGCATAGGCCAGCGCGCCAAAACCGCCCCCATCTCTCGCCGCTTGTGAACTGAAGTTAACGATAGCCCCGCCCCTTGGCATGTAAGGCACTACTTCGCGGGTGACCAGGTATGCCGACTTCAGGTTTACCGCTATTACCGCATCCCAGAAGTCCTCATCGAGATCCGCCAGTGGTTTTCTTGCCAGCAATCCGCCCGCAACATTTATGAGTATGTGTATCACGTCGCCAAATGCAGAGCGGCATGCATCCACTACTTTTTTTACGTCTTCGGCCTTTGTCATATCACCCTGCACGGTAATGGCTTCGCCCCCGTGTTGTTGAATGAGCTGCAATGTGTCGTTGGCCGATTGTGCGTCCTGGTAATAATTAATGCAGACTTTTGCGCCGGCTACCGCAAGTTTCAACGATACCTGTTTTCCGATATCTCTTGCGCCCCCGGTAACAATGGCAATTTTTCCTTGTAGCATACAATTGTTGGTTCTGGTGGAACAATATTAACTGGATTTACCAGCAGCAAGCGAACAGGGTGATTTGAAGATTTTAAATAATCAGGTCTCCTATTGAAAAAAGAGCGATAAAATGCTCATAAACTAAAGATATTCTAAAAAACCATGGCCGGAAACGTTACCGGTAACGCTACCGGTATTTCCGAAGCAATCTTTATTTTAGCTTTAACCACCATTGACCGCACATGGACAAACCAGCCACCATTAAGGACATTGCCAAACGACTGAACGTTTCCATCTCCACCGTTTCGCGCGCCATGCGCAATGCGCCGGACGTAAATGCCGAAACACGCAAGGCGGTGATGGCCTTGTCAGATGAATTGAACTATCAACCCAACAAACTTGCGCTAAGCCTTAAGCAAAAGCAAACGCACAACATCGGCGTCATTGTTCCTAATCTGGATTATGTGTTGGCCACCATGGTAAAAGGCATAGACGAAGTGGCTTTGGAAGCTGGCTATACCGTGATGGTTTGCCAGAGCAACGAGTCGTTCGGCCGCGAAATGGTGAACACACGCCGCCTGCTGGATAGTTTGGTGGATGGTTTCATCATTTCTGTTTCCAGCGAAACAAAAGTGTTCGATCATTTCAAGAAGATACAGGAAAAGAAGATCCCCATGGTGGTGTTCGATCGTGTGTCGCCAGACCTGCAGGCCCCCGGTGTGCGCATCGATAACATGGACGGCGGGTACCAGGCAACGGAACACCTGCTGGAACAGGGATATAAGCGCATCGCCATTCTTGCAGGGCCTAAAAACCTCGGCATCAGCAATAGCAGGCTCGATGGATACCTTGCCGCCCTGAAGAAATACAAGGTGAAGCCAGATCCTGACCTTATCATTCATTGCGATTTCAATCAACACTATGCGTACCTGGCCACGCAGGAATTGCTGAGCATGAAGAAAAGACCCGATGCTATTTGTACCATCAGCGACCGCATGGCCATCGGCGCCATGCTGGCCATTAAAGAAAAGGGATTGAAGATGCCGCACGATATCGGGCTCGTAGGGTTCAACAATGAACCCGTGGTAAGTCTTGTTACACCCGCCATCAGCAGTATAGACCAACCGGCCTTCGAGCTGGGCAAGATGGCAGGCAAGCTGTTTATTGAAACGTTGCATAACAACAGCGACATGAGCCATGTGGAATACGTGTTGAAGCCAAAGCTCATCGTGCGGGAATCATCATTGAGAAATTCACCTAAAAACGCCCGTTCAAAATAATTGTATGAAACAATTGCTGTTGTTAATGTGCTGCCTCTTCATTGCCACGCTGGCAATGCCGAAGACCATTGTGGTAAAAAACAAGGAAGAACTGAATGCAGCGAACAAACAGGCCAAGCCGGGTGATCTTATTCTGCTCGAAGCCGGTGAATGGAACAATGTGGCCATGGTGCTCACTTGCTCGGGCACTAAAGACAAGCCCATTACTTTCAGGGCAAGCGTGCCGGGCAAGGTAAGGATCACGGGCAACTCGTACCTGAAGCTGGGGGGTAGCTATATAATAGTGAGCGGACTTCATTTTATCAAAGGATATGCGGGCGATGAAGCTGTGATCGACTTCCGGGTGAATAAAAACCAACTGGCCAATAATTGCCGCATTACCAACTGCACGATAGAAGATTTCAACAATCCAAAGCGGATGGACGAAAACAACTGGATATTGTTTTATGGAAAGAACAACCGGTTGGACCATTGCAGTTTCATCAATAAAAAAAATATGGGTGTGTTGCTCGCAGTAGTGCTGGACGATGACCGCAGCAGGCAGAACTTTCATTCCATCGACCATAATTATTTCGGGTTGCGGGTGCCGCTCGCCTCCAATGGCGGCGAAATTATTCGTGTGGGCGTATCGCAGCACTGCGAGTTCAATTCCAACACCATCATATCAGATAATTTTTTCGAGCATTGCGATGGCGAGGCCGAGGTCATTTCCATTAAGTCAGGCAGCAACATCGTGCGGAACAATTTATTTTATGAATGCCAGGGCAGCGTGGTGTTAAGGCATGGGGATAATAATACAGTAGAGAACAATATTTTTTTGGGCAATGGCAAGGAGGGAACAGGCGGGGTTCGCGTCATCAACCGGGGGCAATGGGTGGTGCACAATTATTTTTACAGGTGCAGGGGAACAGGCTTCCGTTCGCCGCTGGCCATCATGAACGGTGTGCCCAATTCACCGGCGCACCGGTATGTGCAGGTGACCGATGCCGTTATAGCAAACAATAATTTTAGCGAATGTTCTTTTATCAGTCTGGGAGAGGGAAGCGATAAAGAAAGATCGGTCCCGCCCTCGAACGTGTTGTTTTTGAACAATACGTTCTACAATTCAGGCGACAGCATTTTTTTTAAGGCTTATGATGATATCAGCGGGTTCCGTTTCAGCGGGAATAAGATCGATACGCGTCTGGCGCAACCTGCTCCCAACGGTTTTGAAAGATCGATGTTCACCACGCAAAAGCGGGCGTGGGCCACTGTGCCAAAGACCTACAAGCGCTTTTCGCACCCTTTACCCGATTCACTTCAGCAGGCCGCGTTGAAGCGGTTGCGGGGCCGCCTCTCTCCCACCCCCGGCGCTTCCAACGAAAAAGCAATAGAAAATGTACAACGCAATGCGCGGAATGCCTGTGGGGCTGAATGGTATAGGCAAATCCGGGAGGTTGCTTATACCGGCGGACTTGTTGATTGCAGCACTGCGGCAGAAGTATACGAATTGCTAAGCAGGAACCAACCGATAAATATACGACTGACCGCAAAAGAATATTCCTTTGACAAGCCGTTGTACATATCGAACTATACAAAGTTCATAGCCAATTATGAAACCCCGATCATATTCAACACGGGTAAGACAATGAGCGCTTTTATCATCCGGGGGAAGGGCCATCTTGCCATGACGAACATTTTTGTAAACGCCGCAGGGATACAAGCCACCAATTTTATTGCAAGCGATACCACGGGTAGCAGTGAACGTTACAGTGTATCCATCGAACATTGCATGTTCAGGAATTTCAGCAGGGAAAAGGGCTGTCAAAGCTTTTTATTCGCAAATAAGTCTACCGTGGCCGACAGCATTGCCATCCGTCACAGCTCATTCATACAAAACAGCTTTAATCACCTGGTGATGAATGCCGAGAAAGATGATAAGGGTTATTACAATGCGGAGCGCATTATCCTGGAAGGGAATGACTTCGTGGCCGAACAGGGAATATTGATCGATATTTACCGGGGCGGCAACGACGAAAGTACCCTGGGACCAAAACTAACCGTGAACAACAACCGTTTCACAAATTGCATTGCCGATCAAGGTCCCCTCATCCAGCTTACGGGCGTGCAGAAAACGCAGTTTACCGGGAATGATTTCCGGGATTGCCAGCCCAACGGAAAACTGTTTATTTTTAAGGATATCGTACGGGCCGACCATGTGTTGCAGAAGAATAGTTTCAAAGGCTCGGGAGAGATACAGGCCAATGGCTTTGTAAAGAGTGAGGGAAATACCATGCGGTAACCAATATTCACCACACAATACATGAAACTAACACTTACGCTGGCATTGATGCTGTTACTGGCGTGCAGCGAACCATCTAAAGAAAAAACCTATAGAACCATCGGCGGCATCGAGCGCATCGATCCTGAGATCAATGCAATCATCGATAGCAATGCAGTTATTGAAATAATAGCCGAAGGGTTCGAGTGGTCGGAAGGACCGGTGTGGCTTGAAAAGCAGCAAAAGCTGTTGTTCTCCGACGTTCCCAAAAACACCATCCATGCATGGTCGGAAGAAAAGGGGACCGAAGTATACCTTACCCCATCAGGATATACCGGCAATACAACACGCGGTGGGGAAACCGGCTCCAACGGACTGCAGCTTATGAACGACTCGCTGGTATTGTGCCAGCACGGCAACAGGCAGGTAGCGGTAATGAATGCACCGTTAGACGCACCAAAATCAGACTTCCGTTCCCTTGCCAACCAATACAACCGTAAAAAGTTCAACAGCCCCAACGACCTTGTCATTCGCAGCAATGGCGATGTATTTTTTACCGATCCTCCTTACGGGTTGGAAAAAGGAATGGACGACAGCACCAAAGAAACGCCTTTCCAGGGAGTATATAAAGTATCCGGCGGCCGCGTAACCTTAATGGTAGATTCTATTACAAGGCCCAATGGCATTGCGTTTACACCGGATGAAAAAGTTTTGATCGTTGCAAATTCCGATCCTGCAAAGCCTTTTTGGTATGCGTATGATGTAACAGCCGGTGACTCCCTTATCAATGCGAGAATACATCACGATGCAAGCGCAGCAGCCAAAACAGAAAAGGGTTTGCCCGATGGTTTGAAGATAGATAAACAGGGATATGTATTTGCCAGCGGTCCGGGAGGCTTGTGGATCTTCAATAAAAACGGAAAGCTCATCGGCAAATGCAAAATACCCGAGGCTACTTCAAATTGCGCTTTGTCGGCCGACGAAAAAACCCTGTACATCACCTCAGACATGTACGTGCTAAGGATCAGGATGCGGAAGTAATGCGCAGGATGGAAGCCAGCTTTCCTCTCACTCTCGTAGTGCATATTGTTTCCGGGGAAATGCCTGCACCGGTCAATTTATTTTTTAATTCCTCCGGTACCAACATCACCGAGGAGCCTGCCGCTGATATAATGTTGAACAGGTTATCAAAGAACCGCTCGTCAATGCCATGCTTTTCTCCCCACGGCGGGTTGCTGATCAATGTATATCCTTCAAAGTTCTTATAGTGATGTATGAAATCTTCCTGCCTGCATTCAATATCAACGCCGGCTAAGCGTGCATTTTGCGCTGCGATATGGATGGCTGAAGCATCGATGTCGAAACCTATATGCTGCATGCCCTCATGCTGCAGCGCGGATTCGATAAGAATAGTGCCCGAACCACAAAAGGGATCTATTACCGGATGACCGTGGACAGGCTTTGCAGCAAAGGCAAGGGCAGCGGCCACAGGAGGATGCAACTGGGCGCTGTAACTTTCCGTCCTCCACTGCCGTCGGTGCAGCGGTTTGTCCTGCACGCCCATTCCAAAATAAGCCTGGTCATCTTCGATGTGCACTCTTATCCTTGTCTCTCCTGCCGTCCATTTATCCTCGTGCTCATTGGAAAGAATGGTAGCGCCGGGCTTTGCGGAAAGTATCCCATTCAACAGGCTCTCAATATAATACCTGGTGAAATTCCTTTCTCCCAGAAAGCTTGCGGTTACGCGTACAGGTTGTAAACGAGGGACGGCCGGCAGCACGTGCTGGGAAAAATATTGTTCTATATGCTGCACGCTTTGTTTTGTACGGTCAACGCCGGCAACGCTGCCGAGAAACCGGTAGATATCATCGGCTGTGCGCAAGCCTGTGCACAGTTCGGTTTCAGCAACAGCAGTCCTTAGTTCAAAAAAAACAGAGCGGTGCGAGATGGCAGGTCCCTTGATATCATACTTTCCGGCAAGTTCCTCCAGGAATATTGCTTCCAACCCTAGTGCAGTCCTTACCCAATATTTATACACTCCGGAAGAATTTTTCATGCAAAACTTTTAACGCATTGCAGGATACATTTAATTGGAATTGATTTGCCTGGTAATAGTGGGGTCGGTAATAGCATCGTCTTCCGATAACAGCAGCGCCTTGCTGATGATGATGGAAAGCCCGTTATCGCCCTCGAAAGGAAGGAACACATTGGTGGTGTCCGGCTTGCTCCTGTCCGGTACGATGCACAAATACTGGTCGTTCGGCTCCATTAAGATATTGGTGCTGCCAATATGGATTTTGTATGTGCGCAGCTTGCCCTGCACCACCAGGAATTTATCCCTGATGGTAGCAATACGTGCGATCTTCAGTCTCGGCAAAAGCTTTTCCAATATTATCTTTCTTGTTTTGGCCACTTCTGTCAACTCTCCAAAGGAGTAAGACTGCCAATAGTCGCGGTAAACGGGAATGCCGCCATTGTCGCGCCAGGCAGGATCGTTGCCAACGCTGGCCACACCTACAAACAGGTCTACATCGCGCATGATCTCCGACAAAACGACCGCGGGAACGTCCAGAAGCTCTACCACCTCATTGGATGCTGTATTTAAAAATTGCACCTGGTCGGTAGCGATGTACAACCAAATGCCTGTGTCGTTCATAGCATTGTCGGCATTTACCTCATTTACCCAAAACTCGGCGCGCAAGCCGTAGTCTGGCAGGTCTATCGAAGCGGATTCATTGTTCCTGCCATCATCGTATGCGCCTAACAGTGAATACTTCCAGCCCCTCCCTTTCGCCAGTGAATTGAACTGGTGCTGCTTTAAAATATGGGCAGCCATCCTGTTGCTGTATGTACTGGTATTGATCTCGGCATCGGTAAGCAGGTACACTTCGCGGAAAGCTTGCTTCAAGGGCTGTACGATCTTATGCTCCATCATAAACTCGCGCCATGCCCTGATGTCTTCGACAGTGCTGAACACGGGATGCCA
Source organism: Chitinophagaceae bacterium (assembly GCA_035628135.1). Classification (GTDB taxonomy): domain Bacteria; phylum Bacteroidota; class Bacteroidia; order Chitinophagales; family Chitinophagaceae; genus DASPKM01. The sequence goes on from DASPKM010000013.1 coordinate 89,949, forward strand.
TAGCGAAAACACTGTTTGCGTGTCCGTTAATACATCGATTGCTTCAGCTTTGTTGTTCACCCATTTCCCGTCCTTAAAAAATACAGCGTTGACCTCACCGTTGCGTTCAATGTTCCAGATCAATTTTTTTGTGAGGAACGACATCAGCCCATGCGAAAAATAAAATTCATTGAATTTGTTCGTGGGTATTTTACGGTTTGCTTTGAACATGCGGTCGATCCGGTCCCGTTGCGCAGTCAGTGTAACTTCCGCCTGCTTTACCAGCTCTTTTATTTTTTTCAATTGGTCGCTGTGCTTTTCCTTGACAGCGGCAGGGATTGATTTTTGCGGGCTGCCATCGGGTTTAAACCACTCCTGTTCTACTTTACCAATCGAGGCTATTTGCAGTTTCAGCGTGTATCCCTCAAGATCGTATTCACGTTTTCCGTCGGCAAAGCCATTATCATCAACGGCCAGGTCTTCAATTTCATGCACCGACGTATTTTGCTTTTCCGCCGCTTCCTGCAGGTATTTCGTAATCAGGTTTTGCACATTGGTCTGCGGTATGCGAAGCTTTAACCTGGAAAGATGCCCCACTCCATCGAGCCCATTTGAATTGGCAAGGGTAAACAGGCAGGCATTACCGATCGATGGCGCGGCAGGGCCCTTGCCCGGGATCTTGCGGTAAGCACGCTCCGCAAGCGCCGCAAGGTTGTACAAGGTGGTTTTGTCTTGAAGGTGTGCGCACATCCATATTAAACCCTTGACCATATCTGCATTGGCCGGGGATAAAAATTCGATAGTGGTATAATCCCGGTAAAGATGATGCTGCTGTTCACTGTCTTTCATTTTGGCCATCAATTCAAGCCATGCATTCACCTGCTTATTAAATTTATCAACACCCAATACGTTAAGAATGCCCCTTGCTGCGTCCAGGCATTTTTGTGAGGGCCTGGCCCCCGAGGCCTGGCGCGACAACGCTAGGAGCTGGAACCAATAACTGCGATCATGCTCCGGCGCATTCTGAATGTCTTCGTTGGCTTGCCTTGCAAACTCATCATTGCCTGGAAAGAAAACCGGCATGACGGCATCTTTTTCATTCCCAACCTGGAACATCAGCGCGTCCAGCTTTTCCTTGACTTTTAGTTTCTCCTTCCCCAGTGCCGCTTTGTCTTCCGACAACGCGGATTGCAGGGTTGCCAGTGAGTCTTTCAGCATGGAAGTTGTTCCATGTTGTTTTATGTACTTTTCTATTAGTTTCAGGAACGAAGCCAATGGCCAGGCCATAATGCTATGGTTCCACTTGCTCGGATTGTATTTTATGAATAAATGAACGAGAGACTGAATATCCCCGTCATCCAATACCAACGCCGTTCTAAACAAGTGCCGCATGAATGCGTCGGTAATATAGGCCTGCTGCCATCTCCTGTCCACGGTATCGGGAATTTTAAAGCTTGCATAGTAATTATGGACCTTTTGTCCCGCGGTCAGGATAAAATTAACTTTCTCCTTGTCGGACAAAGACAATACTTTTTTATTGAACACTTCAAATTCATTCGCCTTTATACCCCAATAATTAATGGACTTGTGTTGTTTTTCGTTGTACGCTTCCTCTATGATAGCTTCGAAAGCGGTATCGCCTGCATCAGGTTTATTACCGGTGGCGGTACCCGTCTTTTTCAGAAAATCAAAAAAACCCATCGTGCAATTTTTTATCCACCCACCAGTGGGGTCAGCTTAACGAAACTGATATCGGTATTGGAATTGATCACCACCATTTGTTCGAGCGATTCTGACTGGATACTATCGATCAAAACAAAATAGGCGTTCTTTTTAAATGCATCCAATGCGGTAAGGAATTGTTTTTCGGGATCGATCTTCCTACGTTCTTTTAATTTAAAGCCGTTGATGGTTTGCTCCGCATCGGTAGGCTGCACAAGCCCGCGGAAATATTCAGGTTGCTTATTATTGTAAGCCTGCACTTCGGCAGTTACCCGCGCCTTGACAATATCCCTGACCGTTACGAGCTCATTGTCAAACGAAATCGGGATTTCGTTCAGCACCTTTCCTCCAGTGGTTTCATCCTTAATGGTAATGGTAACAGACATAATATATGGTTGTTGCTTCAAGATAGCTGCAAAATCCATTTATACAAAATTCATACGGCCTTAGTATTTTTTTTCTTAGCTTCCGTACCCATTTTATCAATCATAAACAGTCAAATATGGACACACAAGCAATTGCCAGTCGTTTGGTGGAGCTCTGCCGCCAGGGACAATTTGAAACAGCACAAAAGGAATTGTTTGCAAAGGATGCTGTGAGCAAGGAGCCTTACGCCACTCCCAATTTCGAGCAGGAAACAAAGGGCCTGGATGCCATTCTTGAAAAAGGAAAGAAATGGGAGGGCATGGTGCAGGAGATGCATGCAATGAACGTGTCCGATCCGCTGGTGGCTGGAAATTCTTTCGCCTGCACTATGCGCATGGACGTTACTACCAAGGGGCAGGGCCGCATGGACATGACCGAGCTTTGCCTGTACCAGGTAAAGGATGGCAAGATTGTTTCAGAAGAATTTTTCATGTAATCCTTCTTCCGGCATTACCGCCCGGTAATCATTCATTGTACGGGTCCATGATGTTCGTGGGGGTATGACCCTCTTTTCTCCAGAATTGGGCAGGGTTAACGCTTCCATTGAAAGGCGTGCTGTATAGGGTGATGATCTCGCCTGAGCGCGGATCGATATATTCCAGCGCTGCGCGCAGTTGCGTTTTGAGCTCCCCTTTATACAAAGGCATGCAAAACGACCAATAATAACCGGGCGGAAGTTCCACTTCGTGGTAGCTGTTGCCGCACCAACTGCTGGGAAGGTATTCGATATCTCTCCATTGCAGCTTTTTGTTCAGTGCCTGCATTTTTAAAGACAGCCGGCTATCTTGTGCCTCGAAGCGGATGGTGTCTTTTGTAGTATTAAAAACGTACAGCGAGGCGCCTGCGAAATCCATATTCCAGCGGCAGGTATCCCGCAGGCGTATGACTATTGCAAAGTTACCGGCCCCGAAACGGTTGCGAGGGGTGATCTTCACGGGCATATTGGGAGACAGGCTCCATCCATTGTACAAAAAATCTTCGCGGGGCAGCGAGCCTGCACTGTAATAACCCCTGCTCATGTAATCGATGTCCAGCGTATCGGGCCCTGCGGTTTTTGTTGCTTCCCTCCATACATACTTTCCTTTCTTATCGATATAGCCGTACCGGTCATCTTCTTTTACTTTGAGCAAGCCATGCTGGTATCCCGCGGCATCCACTTCCTGGAATTTGGCGGGCATGATGATCTTTCCTTTCAGGTCTGCAATGCCATACAAGTTGTCCGGCATATAATCAGGCCCGGAAGAAAAAATGAAATAATCTTTGAAGACACCGGTAGCCGGAATGAATGCGAATGAAGGCGGGACGATAAATTTTCCATTGGTATCTACCAGCCCCCATTTCTCCCCTATCCTCACGAACGCAACATTATCCCGGAACTGTTCATGTAGTACTTCATCAAAACCCTGCGTAGAAACCAATTGGCCCTTTTTATCGACGATATAATATTTCTGCCGTTCATCCTCTACAAATGCGCGGCCATTGTTAAAATCATACGCAGTCTTGTACTGTTTGTTTTGTAAGATGATATTCCCTTTCAAGTCCATGTATCCCTGGTAGATATTGTTCGAGTCCCTAAAGCTCATCACGATCAGCCCGTCGCGGATGCCGCCGTTCAAGCAGCTATGCTCTGTGCGCGCCTTACCAACAATGTGTTTACAAGACTGGTCAAGAAATGCAGAGCTGGCTCCGTAAACCGATACATCTTCTTTGAGAATGCTGTCGACACCAAACGTACCTTCGTCATACGATATCGCTGCATACACACCGAATGGAACAAGGAACTTTCCTGTAGCGTCTACTATGCCTACTTTATAATTGTACGGTGTGTCCGGCCTGTAGTAATCAATATGGTCCAATCCATATACAATGTAAGTACCGGGAGCACCGGGTTTAATTTCGCTGAAAGCGGTATCAACCACTAACTTGCCGGCTGCATCGATAACGCCGAACTTCCCGGAACTGGTTTTTACGATAGTCCTGCCGTTTTCAAAAGCGCCGGCGGGTATGAACGCCTTGTTGAAGGCGCGTTCGCCATCCCGGTTAATGTAAAACCATTCACCCTCGGTATTTACCATCGCATAGCCATCTTTAAATGCCAGTGCATAATCGAAGCGCGGATGAATGGCAAAATCGCCTGACGTATTGATGTAACCGAAGTATCCCTCGAGCCGCACGGCAGCGAGCCCCTCGGAAAATTCGCGTGCATTCAAAAACTTCGGCTTGATCACCACTTCTCCCTGCGGATTTATAAAGCCGGTCTTTCCATTGTGCACGATATGCAGGAGTACGGGGTGCCGGCCGGTGCACCCGGCAAGCAATACCAGCAGGAGGCAGTAAATGGATCGCATACAAGCGCTTTTATGTAAAGGGATGTTCTCACCTGAAAATTACACAGGGAATTTTTAATATTCTGTCAATAATCTACCTTTCGATGGTCTTTGCTTCATTAACCATTAAAAATTAAACCATGAAACAACTCGCAATTGTTTTACTGCTGTTCGGGACCTTTGCCTGCAATAATGAGCCCAGCCAGCAATCGGATTGGAAGGCGGTACAAAACCTGCAACCTCCGCGGGAAACGCCGGGAGGCCAGTTAAAAGTAACCGGCACCGTACGATTCAAGGACTACCCTTCGCCCACCCTGCAACCAAGAGAGCCGCAAGGCATCAACCCTAAAATATTTATGCTGGACATTGTGCCGGGCGCTGATCCCAACGGGTCCAATACGATTAGTTTAACCTTGACCAAGACTTTAATGACTGAAGACGAACTCACCTCCGTGGAGATATACAACAAAGGCGAAAAAATCGCGGAAATGAAAATTGAGAAAGTGCATTAAGGAGCGGACACTCCAGACTCAAATGATCTAATGACTCCCAAAGACGTTCGTTGGATATTGGGTTGCCAGCGCCGCCTTACTGCTTATTAAAATACGGCACATCATCCCGTGAGTGCGATTCTTTTTGCTGCCAGTAGGCCAGGGTCACTACCCGCCCTTCAGGCGTTTTGAGCAACCTTCCGAAAATAGCATTGGTGGGATTGAACATTACATCTGTTACGCCTACTGTAAATGTTTCCGGTGGAGGAGGCGGAGCAGGAGGTGCGGCCTGTTCTTCTGCCACGGCAATGGCAACGGCTGCGGGCGTTGCCGGAGTAATGCCGGGTGATTCCTTTGGAGGGGCCGGAGTTTGCGCTGATTCGTTAGTGGCGCTTGCCGCTCCAACAGATCCTTCGGGGGCAGTTGCATTTGTTGCTGGAGTAGCCGCTGGTATCGCTGCCTTTGGGGCAGCCGCTGGCGCGGCCTTGGCAGGCGGACTGGCAACTACGACCACTGTAAACCCATTGTGCTCCAGGAGCCGCCTGAGAAAAGCCACTCTTTCGGTAGACACGTTCTTTTCCACTATGGCGCACTTAACGCCATTCAACTCCTCGAACAAATGATTTTGATTAATCGCCATGTCAACGCTTATAGATCGATGCTCAGTAAATAAATATAATCATAAATCCACCCAACAAATCCCGTTACGATAATGCCGGCCCCGCACAACAGCAATGCCAGCCTGGGCTGCATGGGCACCGGCAGCTTTTCAATGGCCTGCGCATTCGCGTCCATAAAGATAGCCTTTACCACCCGCAGGTAATAATACAGGGCAATCACCATGTTGAGCGCGGCAATAATAACAAGCGCATACATACCGGCCTTTGCGCCTGCCATCAGCAAAAAGAACTTTCCGAAGAAACCCGCCGTAGGTGGAATACCGGCAAGTGAAAACAACGAGATGGCAAGGATCCACGCCAGCATGGGATTGGTTGAATACAATCCCTTATAGTCATCGATGGTTTCTTTTCCTGTTTGGGCGCTTATCAATGCCACTACGCCAAATGCGCCGAGGTTAGAAAATACATACACCAGGATGAAATAAATAACCGATGTGCTGAACACGTCGTAGCTGCCCGTTAAGCCCACCAAAATAAAACCTCCCTGCGCAATAGAAGAAAATGCAAGGAAGCGCTTGAGGTTTTGCTGCCGCAATGCAAACAGGTTGCCCACCACCATGCTTAGTATCGCCAACAATTCGAGAATGGGATGAAAGATGTATTCCAACCTGCCAAACACCTTGTACAACACATACAGGAACACGAAATAAATAGCGCCCTTTGAAACTACCGATAGATAAGAAGTTACCGGGACCGGCGAACCCTCGTACACATCGGCGGTCCATAAGTGAAAAGGCACCGTGGATATTTTAAAAAAGAATCCTGACAAAATCAGAATAAATGCAAACAACTGGAGGGTACTGCGGTCAAGGCCAAGGCGAATGCCCTCGAAATCGAGCGAGCCCGTTGTGCCATACAATAATGAAATACCCATTAGCAGCAGGCCTGACGAAAATGCCGCCGAGATAATGAACTTAAAAGCGGCTTCTGAAGATTGACGCTTGCCAAGGTCAAAATTCGCGATGGCTGCAAGCGGTATGGTAGACAATTCAAGTCCCAGGTAAAAGATCAGCAGGTTGTTGGCCGAGATCATGAAGAACATGCCAAGTAGAGTTGACAATAACAACATGTAAAACTCCAGCGCATGCGCATGACCTTTCAGCCAATTATAGGCCTGCAATGAAACGATAAGCGTGGCAACGTTCAATATATTCTTCTCGAAGATCACCAGGCGGTCAGTATAAAACATCTGGCCGAACAGGCTTCCTTCGGCTTGCATGAAGAAACCCGCGATGCAATTCACCAGCAGCAACAGGTTAACGGTGCCCAATATGCGCTCGCTTGTCCGCTCAGGGCCTAGCTTAATGAACAGCAATAGCACGATGATGAGCACTATCGACAGCTCCTGTTGCAGCAAAGCGAAAAATTCATAATTCATGCAGTATATTTTGATTACCAATTATTGATTATTAATTATTCCGTACTCTACAATCAATAACTAATAATTAATAATCAATAATTAATTAGTCAGGCCGCTTACCTGTTTCATGATCAGTTGCGTGCCTGGTTCCAGCAAATCGTACAACCAAAACGGCGCAATGCCAATGGCCACAATGCCGGCAATCAGCAATACCGCAGCGGAACGCTCGTTCCACCTGGCGTCGCCAAGTCCTGCAAACTGCGGCGTGGCAACCGGCCCCATTACGCTTTGCCCTACCGCACGCAACACGTACACCGTTGTTATCACCAGCGATGAGCAGGCGAGTATGGTAGCGATCCGGTACCATGTATCTGGCTGTTGCCATGAACCCATGAACACTGTTATCTCTGCTACAAATCCGCTGAATCCGGGCAATCCCAATGAGCAAAGGCCTGCGATTACAAAAACAGTGCATATGAAAGGCATGGCCTTCATCAAACCACCCAATTGAGCCACCATCCTGGTATGCGTACGGTCATAGATCATTCCAATAGCGGCGAAGAACAGGGCCGTCATCAATCCGTGCGACACCATTTGTATCACGGCGCCGGTAATGGCCGTTTGCGTAAGCATACCGATTCCCAGCAACACAAAACCGCAATGGCTCACCGACGAGTATGCGTTAATGTACTTCAGGTCCTTCTGCATCAGTGTGGCAAACGCCCCGTATATGATAGCGATGGTAGCCAGCAAAATGATAATTCCTGAATATTCCCTTGCGGCCTCCGGCATGAGGTAAGTAGCCACGCGCAGGCAACCATAACCGCCCAGCTTCATCGAAATACCAGCCAGGAACATGGATGCCGCAGTAGGCGCGGATGAGTGCCCGTCCGGCACCCAGGTATGAAATGGGAACAATGCTGTAAAAATGCCGAAGCCAACAAACAGGAAGGGAAAAAAGAATAGCTGTTCATCCAATGGAATGCCCGCTCCTCCGCCGTCCGCGGACGTTATCTCGGAAATGCGTAAAATATCCATGGTGCTCAGCCCCTCTCCCGAAAAAGCGACGTTGAAATACAAGCCGAACAATCCCACCATCACGAAGGCCGATCCGGCCATCAGCATCAATGCCAGCTTCATGGCGCTGTATTCCTTCTTTCCACTGCCCCAGATGCCGATGAGCAAAAATTTAGGTATTACAGAAAGTTCCAGGAAAAAGAACAGCATGAACAGGTCCACGGAGATAAAAAATCCATAAGCGCCTACGCTCAAAAAGATCAGCAGGAAGAAAAATTCTTTGCTCTTGTTGTTCATCTCCCACGATACCAGCACACCCGCCACCACCACAAAAGCAGTGAGCAATATCATGGCAATGGATATACCGTCTACGGCACCATGAAAACTGATCCTGAGGAAATCGAACCACGGATAAAAGAACTCGAACAACATGGGCGCGGTGTTGCCGGCCGCACGTTCCTGCCAGTACAATACCAGCAATGCAAAACACAATATCAATTGAGCCACCGATCCCACCAATGCTATTGCGCGCACTTGCTTCAGGCCCTTGCCGAACAGGATGGCAATTGCCGTTAACGTGGGAACCAGTACCAATAGCAAAAGGTTCATAATACAACCAGGTTAGAATACCATAAAACAAAAAACACCGCAAGCCCCGCCACCCCAATGAAAAAATAAAATGCGTACGACTGCACCTTGCCCGACTGCAGACCTTTAATGGCTTCGGCAGTACGCGCCGTAACCGCCGCCAGCATGTTCATGAATCCATCCACGATGTGCCGGTCGATCCATGCCGCGGGCCTGCCTACCAGGTTAAAAATGACCTTCTTCGTAATGAAGAGATATATTTCATCGATGTAAAATTTTTTGTACGCTGCGCGATACAATCCGCCGAGCGAGGACGCAATGGCAGCCGGACGGTTGTTCTCTGTCTTATATAATACAGTGGCGGCCCAAATTCCCAAAACCGCTAAAGCAACAGGTGCAATCGCAAAAATGATGTTGAAATGCGGCTCCAGCGGCACGCCGTTGGCGGTCACGAACTTTCCGAAGGGCACAAAGCCTGCAAGCGCTGAGCAAACTGCCAATATTATCAATGGTATCTTCATGCTCATGGTGCCTTCTCCATGATGGCCGTGCACGTGCGGCTCCCTTGCCCAGAAAATAGAAAAATACAGCCGGAACATATAGAACGCGGTAAGCGCTGAAGTAACTAACCCTATCGCATACACGAACTTATTGTTATTGAACGCGGCCAGCAATATTTCTTCCTTGCTGAAAAATCCCGAGTACGGCGGAATGCCCGCAATGGCCAGGCATGCTATCAAAAAACAAATATGTGTAATGGGCATCAGCTTTCTCAATCCTCCCATGTCCTTCATTTCATTACTATGCACCATGTGTATCACCGCACCCGCGCCTAAGAACAACAAAGATTTAAAGAATGCATGCGTGAACAGGTGGAACATCGAAGCCGTATAACCGAGTTGCTCTTCCATCCTTCCATACCCCGATACACCCAAAGCAAACATCATGAAACCTATTTGCGACATGGTAGAATACGCCAGCACTCTTTTGATATCTGTTTGTGTACACGCAATAACGGCCGCGAGCAAAGCTGAAAATGCTCCTATATACGTAACCAGGTCGAGGCCGGCGGAAATGGCAAAATCATATACCGGGAATAGCCTTGCCACCAGGTAAACGCCGGCCACCACCATGGTTGCAGCGTGTATGAGCGCGGATACAGGCGTCGGGCCTTCCATGGCGTCGGGCAACCAGATGTGCAGCGGGAACATGGCCGATTTACCCGCGCCTCCGATAAAGATCAGGCTCAGTGCCCACGACAGCATCGTAACGCCGAGAAAAGATTGGGTAGTGATGCTGAAGAGCTCCGCGGTGGGCGAAGTCAACCGGTCTGTCAACGTGATAAAATCAAGCGTTCCGCTATAAAACGCCAGTATGAGTATACCGATCAAAAACGCAAGGTCTGCCAGCCGCGTTACGACAAAGGCCTTTTTAGAAGCCGCCACCGCGCTGGGCCGGTCGAAATAATATCCGATGAGCAAATAAGAGGATACGCCCACCAATTCCCAGAAAATAAATATCTGCAATAAATTTCCAGACAATACCAATCCCAGCATAGAAAAAGTAAAGAGCGACAAGAAAGCATAATAGGTGGGAAACCGCTCTTCTCCTTTCATATATCCCAGGCTGAACACGTGCACCATGAGGGATACAAAAGTTACCACGATGATCATCATCACCGAAATGGGATCAAGGATAACGCTCATATCGATGGAAACACCCGTATCCTGGCCGGCGCCATGCCCATTGAACTGAAGCCAGGTATACTTCAAAGGCATAATGCTGCGGTACACATCATCTGCCTTTCCATCGATAAAAAAATATTGATACCCCGTATACAGCGCCAGCACAGTGGATATTAATAACAACCCGGTGCCGATGATTCCCGAAGCATTTTTAAAATACTTCCTTCCGAACAATCCCAATATTACAAAGCCTGCCAGCGGCAGCAGCGGAATAAGCGATATATAAGAATAAGATGGCATGGTATATACAGCTAAAATTTCATCTCCCCTGCATCTTCCACGTCAATCGATTGATGGCTTCTATATAAATTAATGATGATCGCAATGGCCACCGCGGCCTCAGCCGCCGCAATGGTAATAATGAACACGGAAAAGAAAACGCCTCCGAGCTTGTCAGGGTACAGGTATTTGTTAAAGGCCACGAAATTGATGTTGACACTGTTAAGGATAAGCTCTACCGACATCAGTATCGTGATCATGTTACGCCTGGTGAACAGGCCGTACATGCCGATAAAAAACAGCGCCGTGCTAAGTGCCAGTATGTGCCCTAACGGGATGTCGTTCATTTGTCTTGTGTTTTAACTTTCATGGCAATGACAATGCAACCGATCATGGCGGCCAGCAACAGCACGCTCACCACTTCTAACGGTAATACGTACCCCTCGGTGGTAGCGTCGAGCATTTGCGTGCCAATGTTGGAAATGCTTGCATCCATTGCTGGATTAAGCGGTGCTGTGAATGAATATTGCGAGATAAGATAATACGTAAGTGCAAAACCGAAGCAGGCAGCTACAATCGACAAGACCGTTCGTGCCAGAGGCGGCTTCGGCATTTCCTTGCCCGATTGCTGGGTAAGAAAAATGGAGAAGATGATGAGCACCACAATGCCACCCACGTACACGATGATCTGCACTGCCGCGATGAATTCCATTTGTAGCCAGAAATAAAAACCCGCAATGCCGATGAGTGAGAATAGAAGCCACACTGCCGAGCGGAAAATTTTCCGGGTGGTTACCGCCAGCAAGCCGGTACCGAGAATGAAAGCACCCAGGATGTAGAATACAATGGCCGAAGCGCTCATTACTCAATGCCCTCCCTGATTTTAGATCCCGGGGCATTCAGCTTCTTCGTTAGTTTGCTGCGGTCATAAACACTGTGTTCAAAATTCTGCGCCATTTTAATGGCGTCCGTCGGACAGGCTTCCACGCAAAGGTTGCACATGGTACAAAGCTCCAGGTGATAAATGAATGTATCTAATGCCTTTTTCTTTTTACCATCAGGGGTTATATCGAACTTGGTGATGATCTTAATGGTGCCATTGGGACAGGCCAGCTCGCAGGCAGTGCAGCCGGTACAGGCGTGCTGGTTGCTTTCATCGTGCGGCATTACCACTTCGCCGCGGAAGCGTTCCGCCAGCTTCAGCTCGGGCATGTCGGGATACTGCTGTGTAATGATCTCCTTGCGGTGCGTGAAATAATAGCCCGTCAGCTTCATTCCCCTCAACAAGGACCTGATGCCTTTTATTACGTCTATTATATACCTCCTCAAAAACATACTAATTATTTATTATTTATTATTGATTATTGAAGATTATTAGTAATTAATAATAAATAATCAAAAATCAAAAATGCCATCCTTTGATCGCGATCAGCGTTACCAGCAACAAATTAATCATACTTATCGGAAATAAGTATTTCCATTCAAGGTTTAGCAACTGATCTATCCGCAACCGCGGAAAGGTCCAGCGGAACCACATGATCACGAATATTAAAAAGAAAGTCTTTCCCAGGAACCATATCGACGAGGGTATGTAATCCATCACATGGTTAAATCCTTCCCAATTGCCGATGTGCAGCGGCATCCATCCTCCCAGGAACAAAGTGGCCCCAATGGCGCAAACAATAAAAATGTTCACGTACTCGGCCAGGAAGAACAACGCGAACTTCATTCCCGAGTATTCGGTATGAAAACCCGCGGTAAGCTCCGACTCGGCCTCCGCCAGGTCGAATGGCGCGCGGTTGGTTTCGGCGGTAACCGCAATAATGAAAATAACAAATGCGATGACGGCCGGGATATGTCCTTTGAACAACCACCACCCATCCTGCTGCGAAGCAATGATATCGGACACCCGCAAGCTGCCGGTCAGGATTACGATCGAAATGATGGAAAGCCCTGCAGACAGCTCGTAACTTACGATCTGCGCGCCGCTGCGCATGGCGCCCAGCAAGGAATATTTATTGTTGCTGGCCCATCCCGCCATCAGTATACCGATAACAGAAACCGAAGAAACAGCGGACACATACAATACGCCGATATTGATATCCCATATCTGCACTCCTTTGGCAAATGCAATCGGCGCCAGTATCAGCATGGCCGCAATCATTACCACGAAAGGCGCGAGGTTGAACAAGAACTTGTCGGCCCCATCGGGCGTAAGGCCTTCTTTTACGGCCAGTTTAATAGTATCTGCAAGGGTTTGCAACGTTCCGCCCGGTCCCACGCGGTTAGGCCCCAGCCTCACCTGCATGTAAGCAGAAACTTTTCTTTCCATGAATACCAACACAAGGCCCAGCATGGCAAACAGGGTAATGACGCAAATACCCACGATGAGGAATTCGAGAAGCAAGGCGGTGGTGGGGCTGAATGTATTGTTCAACCACGCATGGATGGAATTGGTTATGCCTTCGAGGCTAAACATCGCTTGGTTCCTTTAGCAATCAGTTTTTATCGGTCAATATCGGGTATCACCAGGTCGAGCGTTCCCATAATGGCCACCAGGTCGCCGATCTTATGTCCCCTTGCCATATGGTCCAACGCAGAGAGATTGGAAAATCCCGGCGAACGGAATTTGATACGGTAGGGTGTTGTTCCTCCTTCGCTGATAATGTATACGCCGAACAACCCCCTGGCTGTTTCCACTCTCGAAAAAAATTCTCCCTTGGGCAATTTCAATACTGCTTTTGTTTTGGCCTGGTAATCGCCTTCAGGAATATTGTCTATCAGTTGCTCGATGATGGACATGGACTGCCGCATCTCGCGCATGCGCACAAGGTAGCGCGCATAGCAATCGCCGCCGGTTTCGAGCACTTCTTCAAACTGCACCTTATCGTACACTTCGTAGGGATACAATTTACGTATGTCGCAGCTAACACCGCTGGCCCTTGCAGTAGGGCCGGTGCAGCCATAAGAGATCGCATCTTCCCTGGAAAGGTATCCGACGCCCTGCATCCTGTTCTGGAAAATTACATTGTCGGTCACCAGCTCATCGTACTCGCCGATCTTGGATTTGAAAAAGGTGATGAACTCTTTTACTTTTTTCTGAAAATTGGGATGCAGTTCCGCCATTACGCCGCCGGGAACGATATAGTTCATGGTGAGCCGGGCCCCGCAGGTTTCTTCCATGATCTCGTTGATGGCTTCGCGTTCGCGGAAGGCGTGGAAGAAAGGCGTAAGCGCTCCCACGTCCATGGCCATGGCGCCCCACCACAACTGGTGCGAGGCCAGGCGGGTAAGCTCATTCATCAATACGCGTATTACCTGGGCGCGCGGCGGCACTTCTATCTGCAGGCCTTTTTCAACGCACAATGCGCAGCCGTGGTTATTGATGTGAGAAGAAAGATAGTCCATGCGGCTGGTCACGTAAATGAACTGCCGGTACGAAAGGCTCTCACACATTTTTTCTATGGAACGATGGATATATCCAAGGTGCGGTTCCACTTTCCTGATGGTTTCTCCGCTTAGGGTGATGATGAGGTGCAGCACGCCATGGGTAGATGGATGCTGCGGCCCTACGTTGATCACGAGCTCGCCTTGTTCCGTTGTGCCTACTTCTTCGAGCATATCAGAGTTTGATCATATTGACAGGATCTTCGTAATCTTTTCTTAGGGGCCAGCCGGGGCACTCATCGGTCATGAACAGCCTGCGCAGGTCAGGATGGTTATTAAACCGCACCCCGAACAGGTCGAAAGCCTCCCGCTCATGAAATTCAGCCGTCCGCCAAATATCACATACCGTTTCGATGACGGGTTGGTCACGGTCGAGCTTCGACTTCACCACTATCGTGTGTCCATGCACGGTAGAAGTAAGATGGTACACCATGCCCAGGTGTGTCTTCCAATCTACGCAGGTAAGGCAGAACAAGAAATCGAACTCAAGGCCGGGCGTATACCGCAATGCGCGTGCAAAGTCCTTCCAGCCCGCCGCATCGGCCTGCACGGTAAGCCATTCGGTCCCTTCCTCGTATACCGCCGAAGGAAGAATGGCGGACAGTTGCAATTTCAGTTCATCATTATTCATATAATGAGCTAATGCTCTTTTTGCCTCTTTTTGCCTCTTTTTCTCTTTCACTTTTACATCCTGCCCTCAACCTTTCTCTTCTTTTATCTGTTCCCTGGTAGCCCCGCTCCTGATCTTTTCCTGCAGGGATATCAAGGCATGCAACAGGGCTTCGGGCCTGGGAGGACAGCCTGCTATATACACGTCAACGGGTATTACATGGTCTGCGCCCTTTACTACGGAATAAGTATTGTAGAAAAACGGGCCGCCGCTGGTGGCGCATGCTCCCATGGCGATCACGTATTTGGGATCGGCCATCTGATCGTACAGGCGTTTGAGCACGGGCGCCATTTTATTTACGATTGTGCCTGCAATGATGATCACGTCGGCTTGGCGGGGAGTAGCCCGCGCTACTTCAAATCCAAAGCGCGACCAATCGTACTTGGCGGAGGCGGTGGACATCATTTCGATGGCGCAGCAACTGGTGCCAAACACCAAGGGCCACAATGAATTGGAACGCGCCCAATTGATGATATCGTCCAATTTGCTTATTACAATGCCGCCACCGGCAGTAGGATGCACCTGCCCCGGAAACGGTGTTTGATCGGTATGTTGTTGGCTTGCCATGTTACATCCACTTCAACGCACCTTTTTTATGTGCGTACAAAAATCCCATGAACAGGATGAAAAGAAATACCAGGATGGCCCCGAAAGCCGCCATGCCCGCGCTTTTAACTACCACGGCCCAGGGATACAGGAAAATAAGCTCTACATCGAAAATGAGAAATATCAGCGCAAACAGGTAGTATCCTACATTGAACTGGTTCCAGGGCGTGCCTTCGGACGGCACCCCGCACTCATAAGCTTGTCCCTTCTGCGGGTTTTTGCTTGTGCGCACCAGCAGCCTGGCAACGGCAATACCGCCCCCGGCAAAAGCAATTGCGGCCAGCATAAGCACAATCAGCGATGAGCTTCCCATGGGTATAATTCTCAATTTATTCCGTACTAATTTAACAAGTAAAATCTAAAGCAGCCGTAATTTTTATACATGAAATTGAGTAACTTCAAAACAGCTTTTTCCCTTACCGTAAATTCTAACCATGGCAGCCGTAAAATTTACCATCGAACTGACGGTTAATCACAGCCAGTTGGATACTTTTAAAACACTTGCCAGGGAAATGAACGCCATTGTTAAGCGCGAGGAACCCCGCACGCTCAACTGCCAATGGTATTTCCACGAAGGCGATGACAAGTGGTACCTCACCGAAGTATTTGCAGATTCCGATGCATTCTTAAAACACCTGGAAGATGTAGGCCCCCAACTGGAAGAGATCCTGGCCATAGCCGAAGTAAGCCGTTTTGAAGTGTTCGGCGAATTATCGCACGCTGCAAAAGCGGTGATCGCTTCGTTTGGCGTTAAGTATTTTACGCTCTGGGAGGGCGTAAGCCACGGCCGCGAATGGGCAATGGCGAATGGTGAATATTATTGATATCAATTCAAATCTTCTTTATTGTATTTATTCCGGTAGTCTACGGGCGACATGGACGTTACTTTTTTGAACACATCCCGGAAGGCCTTGGTATCGGTATAACCCACGTCGTACATTACCTCGCTTACGGTTTTCCTTCCGGTCTCCAGTTCTTTTTTCGCGGCTTCTATCTTCACGCGTTGCAGGTATTCCAGCACCGTATTGTTAGTGGCTTTCTTAAACCTGCGTTCGAAGGTCCTTCGGCCGATGCCGAACTTTTCGCACAGCTCGTCCACCGTAATTCTTTCCTGGTAATTGGTCTCGATGAATTCCTGCACCCTGATGATGTCGGGATCGTTGTGGATCTTCTGCCCTTTAAAAATGGTGAAGGGCGATTGGCTGCTGCGGCTGATATCGAGCACAAAAAACTTCGATGCAAGAATGGCCAGCTCGCGGTTGGTATACTTTTCCACCAGGTGCAGCAACAGGTTCCAGTACGAGCTGGCGCCGCCGCTGGAGTACAAGCCGTTTTGCTCGGTAACGATCCTGTTGTCTAATAATTCAACCTCAGGGAACATGCTCCTGAACTCATTCGCGAACAACCAGTGCGTAGAACAGGCACGGCCATTGAGCAATCCAGTGGAAGCCAGGATGAATGCACCCAGGCACAGGCTGGCCACTTCTGCCCCGCCCTTGTAGTGGCGAACGATCCATGGTATAAACTCCTGGTTCAATTTAATGGCGTGTTCCAGGTTGCCGCTGATAGCGGGTACAACAATCAGGTCTGGCTTTTTTGCATTCTTCAACACCGCATCGGTATGAATGGAAAATATTCCATCGGCCACTTTTACTTCTTTGGTAAGCCCCACCAACTGCACGTTGAACAAAGGCTGTTTCCCCTTGCTCTTTAAAAACTCATTGACCGCAGTGAACATATAGCGCGGATCGGCCACTGCTTCTACTACAGCCGTTTCAGGAACCAGGATGGCAATGTTCTTCATATAACTGTTTTACTACTTCAAAGGTAAAACGAACATCTGTCGCAAACAACCCCTGAGATTGACGTATTTGCACATTGCCGGATGCAGTGCACGAGGGTAGTTTTGCTTCGTAGATAAAACACAATTCGTATGACACAGATCAATGCTTATTTAAATTTCAATGGCCGTTGCCGCGAAGCAATGACCTTTTACCATGAATGCCTGGGCGGGGAGCTCACGATGCAAAAAGTGTCGGAATCGCCCATGGCCGCGCAAATGCCTTCGGAAATGAGCGCAAATATCCTGCACAGCATGTTGACAAGGGATGGCATCGTGCTGATGGGTTCCGATATGATAGGCGCCAACCTGGTGAATGGGAACGCGGTTTCCCTCTGCCTCAACTGCAGCAGCGATGAAGAGATCAATGAATGCTTCAACAGGCTTTCCGCTGGCGGCAACATCAAAATGCCCCTGCACCAAACCTTCTGGGGCGCCACGTATGGCGAGCTCACCGATAAGTTCGGCATGAACTGGATGTTCAACCACGCGAAAAATTGACAACGATAACCTCATAAAGTGGTAGAAGCGGAATTATAATGCGGCATAAATTCAGTAAATTGAATAATGTCACATTGGAAAACAGTCGCATTATTATGCTTGCTGGTAGTATCAGGAAATTCGGTGTATGCGCAATTCGATTGGAAGGTGACCGCCACTCCCCGCTCTTACCGGTACGACGATATATTTTTCCTGAACGATTCTATAGGTTGGGCTGCAAGTGGAGACCGGCAAATATTACATACAAAAGACGCCGGCGCCAACTGGCAGTTGCAATTCACCGGTGCCCGGTACCTGCGCAGCATTGAATTTGCAACACCTTTGCTGGGGTTCTGCGGCTCACTTGATACTGCCTTTTATAAAACCATTGATGGAGGGTTGACATGGACAGATATTTCTTCATCCATTAACCCCCGGCCTGCAGGGATCTGTGGCCTATCCGCGCCTGATCCATTGCATATTTATGCATGTGGCGTTTGGCGATCACCTGCATTTATAATACGTTCCTCCGACGGGGGGCAAACCTGGTCATATACAGATATGTCTGCCTATGCAAGTGCGCTGGTGGACATTCATTTTATCAATAAGGATACAGGCTTTGCCAGCGGCACGGCCAATCCGGTCACCGACGGAGGTATCATCCTATATACAACAAATGGTGGTATGAGTTGGGAAGTGAAGATTAAAACACAGACCTCCGAAGACATTATCTGGAAGATTCAATCTCCCGACAGTACCTATTTTTTTGGATCAATACAGAGCCTGCCTAACCGGCCGGCCAGGATGGTACGTTCCTCCGATAAAGGCCAGACGTGGAACCTGGTGCAGATAAAACCAACCTATTATAACCTGGAAATGATCGGGTTCATAGACAGGATGACCGGTTGGACAGGTGGACGTATTGCGCTCCTGAAAACAACCGATGGCGGTATTACATGGACGGACAATCTGGTAAACGATCACAGGGGATTCAACAGGTTTTTCCGTGTTAATGCACAGTCTGTCTATTTATCAGGGTATGTGGTCTATAAATTACATGCCGGCGCGGTGCCTCCCCCTGTTGATCCACCATCGCAACATGCGATACGCGTTATCCCGAACCCGGTAAGGGGCCGGGCGAGAATAATGCTCCAATTGGCATGGACCTCATTTGTGAATCTTTCGTTATACACAAGTGATGGAAGAAAGGTCAGGAACCTGCTGAACGATTATACGCCCGACGGTACACATACAATCCAGCTCGACCTTGTTCCGCTTGCCGCAGGCATTTATTTTCTGGTACTGAAAACAAATGAAGGAATGACCCATGTGCAGGTCGTAAAACAATAAGCGTAATTGCTCAGATAAGCTCGTGCTCTTCTGCGGGTTAATATAACCTTCTGCAATCAGTTCCGGGATTTCTTTTCCCTCGTCGTCTGTGTAATCCTTAAATCTAATTTAACCTGTAATGATATTCAAGCGTCCTGTCAAATTCACCCTTTCAGGGGATTTTTTAGCTGCCTGCGCCAGATTCGCTGTTTCGGGTGATGTAAGCGAATGGCGGACACAGTACATTTGATTGAGATATTGTCCCGAAACCAAACGTATGATCAATGAAAGCAATCTTGCCCGCTGTACTGGTATTTCTTCCGATGCTGGCCCTGCAAGCCCAGGTAACAGATAGCCTGGACAATATCCATTTTTAAAATACCTGCAAGCTGGCAGGCGGAAATGCAGGCCACGTTTACACAGCTTACACTATTCGATAAGCGGCAGAACAATTTTTGCATGGTGAACATTTACCAGCAGCAACCCGCTTCGGCAGACAAATTCAGCAGCTTTAAAAAAGAGTGGGAGGAACTGGTGCGCGCTGCGTTTGAAGTGCCTGCGAATGTAAAGCCGCAGCCCAAAAAGCTTAAGAATGGCCAGACCGCATTATCCTATGCGGCGCAATGATCAACAAAACCAATAACCTTCCGTATTATGTAGAATTGAATGTGTTCGATTGTGGCAGCTATGTGCAGAGCATGATGGTTACTTCGGGCAGTAAAAAACATTTTCAGTATTTCGATTCATCCTGGCAATCGCTTGTAACCCGTGTACCTGAATGGAGAATTAACCTGAAATAATCATAAGAACATTGCTTGCATTCACCTGCAGCCAATTTTCCCATTCACCGCTACAAGCCATGCTGCATTGATCCTCAATTCCCCAAATTGGGCAATTACTGGCGTATAGTCCTTACCTTTATACGCTGCCGATGATGGTGAGCATTTTGCAATTGTTCCCCTGCGAGGCCCGTGAGTCAATACCGGGCACAACCTGATCCTGTCCATAAGTGCAGTTGGCACTTATGTTGTGCATAAGCTATTACCCAATTCCCATAAAATACCAGTCGAATTCAAAAAACTTTACAAACCAGTATTATGCGACCCTCCACCTCCAGCTCCAGGAAGTTGACAATTTCCGTGCTTTATGCTGCTGTGCTTTTACTCGCCCTTTCGGGGCTTAATACCGCAAATGCCCAGAATTGCTACGTCAACCCGAGGATCAAAAAGATTACCGCCAACGTATCGGCGACGATCAAATCGTACATGGAATTCAAGCCGGTGGACTGGAATGCCAATCCCACTAAAAAATACCCCCTTATCGTATACTTCGGAGGCACCGGTGAAATGTTCCAGCAACCCGGCGGTTCCAGCCAGGACCTTTGCAACGTGTTGCAATATTCCATGCCCTGGCGTATGAACGTAGGCCATTTTCCAGATTATGTAACCGACCCTAATACCGGCCAGCAATACTCTTACTTCGTGGTAATGCCGTTTGTTACAGACTGGAGCCAGCAATATTCCCTCGATCCTGGGGCAATGATCGATTACGTAATACAGAACTATCCCAACCGCATAGACCTGAACCGGATCTACCTCACCGGCATGAGCCGCGGCACCGACAACCTGATGGGTTATGCCACCGGCAGCAGCACATCGGCCAGCAGGCTGGCAGCGATTGTGCCGGTAGGCAATTGCTTTCCCGATTATACAGGCTCCGGCAACATGACCCTGTTCAACCAGCAGGTAAACAACCTGGCTTCGGGCAACGTGCGCATGTGGGGCATATCCTGCCAGGGCGATAAGGTTTGTACCGAAAACTATATCAAGAACTGGGTATCGGCCCTTAATACAGCAAAACCGGGTAATGCCCTGTTTACTTATGCAACCCAGGATTGCGATACCGTTGCGCCGAACGGTTCATTCCACTATGCCTGGAACCAGGCTTATAATCCCGATTACAGGGCCGCCCCCGGTAATAAGAATGTGTATGAATGGATGATCCAGTTCTCAAAGAATGGCGGTGGAGGTGGAGGCGGAACCCCGCCTGCCCAGCCCAATTGCAGCACCATTACCGTGGTGCCCGGCAGCAGCTCGCTGAAAATAAAGGGACTGCTGGCACCGGTGGCTACCGTGCATATCTTTAACAGCAGTTGGGCAACCGTATTCAATCAAACCTATACCAACTCACCGGACAGCATTACGGTATCCAATCTGCCGCAAGGCACTTACCAGGTCAAGGTGAATTTTTATACTTCTTCGTGGTCGCACATATGCGAAAAGATGCAGGCCGCTACGGTAGGATCGACGCCGCCTCCACCTCCGCCGCCTCCGCCACCACCTACCGGTACGCCGGATTGTAATAATATTACCGTTTCACCATTGGCCAATGCGCTCAAGTTGAAAGGACTGGTTGCACCGGTAGTGGCCGTGCACATCTTTAACGGCAGCTGGGCAACGGCATATAACCGCACGTTCACCAATTCACCGGACAGCATTACGGTAACATCATTGCCGGCCGGCACCTATCACGTCAAAGTGACCTTCTATACTTCGGCCTGGTCGCCCATTTGCGAAAAGATGCAGACCGTTTCCGTTTCTAATACAGCACCGCCTATCGTGAATGGAAGAACGCAGGGAGTGCCGGTAACCGAGCCCGTCAACGCCAATACCAATGTGCCGGCAATTGCGGCCCGGAGGCTTACCGTTGCGCCTAACCCGTTTGCACATGCGCTGATGGTAACAATCGGATCGGCTAAGAATGAAAATGCAACCATAACCATTATGGATATGGCTGGCAGGATAGTGATGAAGCGGCCGGTAAGCTTGCAGATAGGCGTTAACACCATCCAACTGACCGGGCTGGCCAATTTCAAGCCAGGCAGTTACTGGTTGAGGCTTACTACATCGGATGGAGCAGAGAACGTAAGGCTGCTGCGCCAATAATGTTTCCCAAATTGAAACAGTATTGCGCATACGCCGGTTGCGAAAACATATATAGTCAGGCATTAAATTTTATTAATTTTGAACAAGACAATTGGTGTTGCTGATTGTCTTGTTCTATATCCCCTTAATCAACCAACCGTTTTGAAGGTATTTTCGTAGATACCAGCATCACCCCTTTAAGGCTCCCCTCTTCCTGTTAGGAAAACTGAAATGCTAACCTGTTGGCATATGTTGTGCATACATGCCGGCACGATGAACATCATTTAAAAAATTTATATCGAATCAAATAACTCTACAAACCTCCGCTATGCGAATCTTTACCCCACGTTACAGGAAGTTGGCCATTTCCGTGAGTTATTTTACCCTATTGTCAATCCTGTTCAACACTGCTGCCGCACAGTGTTTCGTAAATCCAAGGATCAAAAAGATCACGGCGGATATTTCCTGGGCCATTAAGTCGTACATGGAATACAAACCGGTAGATTTCGATACCAATCCAACTAAAAAATATGCTTTGCTGATATATTTCGGCGGCACCGGTGAAATGTTCCAGCAACCCGGCGGCTCCGACCAGGACCTTTGCCCGGTACTGGGGTACTCCATGCCCTGGCGCATGAACGTAGGACATTTTCCCAATACCGTATTGGACAATGCAGGCCAGCAATGGTCTTACCTGGTGGTTATGCCTTTTGTGACTGAGTGGAGCCAGCAATACTCCGTAGATCCCGGTGCGGTCATCGACTACATGCTGCAGCATTATGCCGGCCGCATCGATGTATCCCGGATCTACCTCACCGGCATGAGCCGCGGCACCGATAACCTGATGGGATATGTTACTTCCAGTGCCAGTTCCGCAAGGCGCGTGGCTGCTATTGTTCCCGTAGCCAATTGTTTTCCAGCAATGGTGGGCACACCCACTTATGATGAACAGGTGGCCGACCTGGCAGCCGGCAATGTGCACATGTGGGGCATCCAGTGTGCGGGCGATGTGCCTTGCCCCGAAAGCAATATGCAGAACTGGGTAAGCTCGCTTAACAACGCCAACCCAGGATTCGGCATTTTTACTTTTGCAACCTTTGCCTGCTCCGGCCCTGATAACTCTAACCACTATGCGTGGAACCATGCCTACGATCCTGATTACAGGCCGGCAGCTACCGGCAATAAGAATGTGTATGAATGGATGATACAGTTTACTCAAACCGTTTCATTGCCAATAAAATTGAAAGATTGGAATGCGCGCCTGGTGAATGGAAAAGTGATGCTGGAATGGATAACTACCGAAGAATTCAACACAAAAGAATTCATCATCCAGCGCTCGGCCGCAGGCGGCGTTTTCGAGAACATCTTCACCGTTCCTGCCGCAGTTGCTTCTTCAACAGAAAAGAAATATTCATTGACGGATCATAATCCTTTACCAGGATTAAGCTTGTACAGGTTGGTGCTAAGGGACCAGGATGGAAAAGAAGAATATTACAGCATCAAGCGGGTCCTCGTTCGCGGCGGATGGACTGACAACGTCATCATTCCAAATCCTGTTAACGATGGATTACTGACTGTTTATCTGAACATACAGAAAGCGCAGCGCGTATCTGTTCGGGTATTCGATGTGCAGGGCAGGTTGCTGAGGCATCAGGACAGGCAATTGCAGGAAGGCGTAACCACGCACAATGTAAATGTATCCACGCTGCAGAAAGGCGTGTACTTCGTGCAGGTGATAGGCGAAGACTTCAAAGCGGCGAGAAAAGTATTGATCGAATAGCATCGGTTACGCAAAATATTTTTTCAATACCGCGTTCACCATTTCGGCCGTCAGCGGTTTGTGTTCAAAGCCTGATATTTCGGGCATGCTGCCAGCTTTTGAGCGGTCTTCGGGAAACAGCGAAGTGGTAAGCATTACCACGATGATGCCTTTGGATGCGTCCAGCTTTTTGTATTCTTCCAAAAACTCCCAACCATTCATGGCGGGCATATTGATGTCGAGGAAAATCAGGTCGGGTTTGGGATACTGTTCATTATCGTTGTCTGCCTCGGCTGCTTTTTTAAGGTACTCCAGCGCTTCGTGGCCTGTTTGCATTACCTTGATATGCCTGGCAAAACCGGACTCCTCCAATATCATTTGCACAAAGAAATTGGTGGGTTCGTCATCATCGATGGAAAGTATACAGTGTAGTTTGTGTGACATAAGTATTGGTAGTTTTATCTGGTCTTGAATTCCATTGTTGTCAATGCTCCCTTACCTGTTCCCGCGCTGGCGATATCAATTGTGCCTCCATGGCTTTCTATTATTTTCCGGCAGGTATACAACCCCAGCCCGCCCGCACGTGGCTTGGTGGTAAAGCCTTTGCTGAAAAGCTGCTCCGCCTGTACGTTGCCAAAGCCCGTGCCGCAGTCCTTTAACTGCAATACCAGCTTGTCTTCATTTACAAACGCATTTACCTCGATGCATTTTTCGCCGGTAATGCTTTCCATTGCTTCCATGCTGTTGCGCAATACATTCAATACGGCCTGCATCAGCTTGGTGCGGTCGCCTTTAATCGTGGGAATGCCTTCGTTCATGCTTAGCCTTACCTGTATGCCCATTTTATCAATCGATGTACGCAGCATGGATAAGCTGTCGTTTACAATATCGTGCACATGCACGGGCTTTCTCTCCTGCGATTCATGGCCAGCGATATATTTCCGCTGAATGTTGAGTATCTCTTCGATATTGTTGATGATGTTCTGTTGCTCGATGATGGACTGATTGATCTCCTCCTGGTTGGCTTTTTGTTTTTCCGCCATCGATGCAAGCATCTTGATCAATGCGTTTGTCTTTGCTTCGCCGATAGCGCCTTCAATGGCTGCTCTTTGCTTCTCGAAAAAAACACTCAGGTTGCGGATGGTATCAGGATTGTCCTCTGCCTGCAAACGGCGGATGCGGGTGAGGTACGATCCAAAACCAACGATGGCATTCCCGATATCATGGATAACATCCGAGGCAATCTCAAACTTGCCCTGCGCCACGGCCTTGTCCATTAACGCTTCCTGCCTTTCGCGTTCATGCGAACGTTCCTTCTCCAGGCTTTCATTCAGCTCTTTTAAGATCAGTTCTGTTTGTTTGCTTTCCGTAACATCCTGCAATGCGCCAATGGTGCGCGCTGCCTTTCCTGTTTCATCGCGCAGGATCACAGCCTTCTCTTTTACAAATGCGTATTCCCCATTGGCTTTCAGGAACCGGTATTCACTGGTCCAGCTGGCAATGGCGGGATCATCCTTTGCATTTTGTATAATAGCACACACAGACTCTACATCTTCGGGATGCACCCGCGACCTCCAGAAGCTCACCGCTTTTGTTTCATCGTTTATCTGATAGCCGAACAGCGTATGATAGCCCTCGCCCCAGTTAATGATGCTTTCTGAACAAGAACGGTCCCATATCACATCCGACGTGGCCTTGGTAACGTATTCGAATCTCTTGATGCTATCGGCCAGCGCGCTTTGTGTTTCCAGTATTTCTGCGCTGTACCGCTGCATGCTTTTTATCTGCCGCTTTGCGGTATAAAAACCCGCAATGCACAAGCCTCCTATTGCAAGCGCTATCACCCAGGCATTATAAAAGATCGCCAGCGTCAGCCCTGTAAGGAAAAAAGCGACCAGGTACAGGTTGATCAACCTGTCTGACCGTTTCTTGATCTGCAGTGCGGCAACGTTGTCCGGCTCTTTATATGTGTTGTCCAGCGCTGACATCGAATCTTACATTATGCGGCAAGCGTTATCGTAAATAATGCGCCGTCATGGTTTTCTACTGCTATGGTTCCACCATGCGCCATTACATATTGTTTTACGATGGCCAGGCCCAGGCCGGTACCATGGTTCTTTTTCCTTGTAACGAACGGATCGAATAATGTACGCATGATCTCCTGCGGTATGCCCGGCCCATTGTCGCGCACCGTTATAATAACAGCGCCCGTGGATTTATCAATGCTGCTAGATACATGAATGCAGGGACTTGTTACCTTGTGCTCCAGCAACGCATCAATGGCATTGCTCACCAGGTTCATCACGGACCGTTTCAGCTTGCTTTCATCTCCATTTACCATGAGGCCGGTCTCTCCCTCGCGGCGGATGGTCACCTGCCCATTGCTGTTCCTGGCTTCGGTGAGTTTAATGCCTTCTTCAATCACCTTGTCAAGGTTCACCGGTATTTTCTTCACAGGTGTTTCCTTGATGAAGTCCAAAAAGTCCTCGAAGATCTCAGAGGCTTGCACGCCGCATTCGTCTATCATGTCCAGCCACTCATTGGCGGGTTGTTCCATGCGCATCATATCGGTCAATACCTTGATGTTTTTAATGGGCGAGCGCAGGTCGTGCATCATCATGCTCACCGCATTGCCAATTGCGGATAATTTCTCTTTTTGCAACAGCCTTTCGCGCAGTTCTGCATTGTGAATGGCTTTCGCGGCATTCAGCACAAACAAGCGAAGCAGGTACAATTTTTCAGTCTTCAATTTTTCTTCCTTTTCCAACACCGCGAAAATGGTATAGTTGTCCATTTTTGCAAACACCACGTCTTCGAACTGAGTTACCTGGTCGCTTTCCAGCGGCGTTTCCCGCAGTCGGGCTATCAATTGTTTCAGGTTGATCTTGTCTTCTATAGGACCGATGGAAAATAGTTTCTCATATTCATAATTCTCGTGCAGCTTGCCCAGCAAAGCCATGTTGGTATCCATGTAGGTGGCCAGTTGATCGAGAATGTTGCGTAATAAGGAATTGAGGTGCTGCTCCTCGAGGCTGATGGAAGAAATGACTTCGATGAGCTTTTCGAGATTGCGGAGCTTATTATAGTCCGTTACCGCTTTGGTAGCCAGTTGCGTGATCTCCTCGGCTGCATAAGGCTTGCAATGATAGCCGACGTTTTGTCCGGCCCTTGCAATGATGTCGTTGATGGACCTGTCGCTGAACGCGGTTACAAAAATGATCTCTGCCTTGCTGTCGTATTTCCTGATCTGTTCCGCGGTTTCCATTCCATCCCAGCCCGGCATGCGCATGTCTAAGAATATAACGGCATAAGGACGGCCTTCGGCCATCGCTTTTTTCACCATCTCCAACCCTTCCATTCCGTTGGATGCCTTGTGCACTGTAAAGTCAGGAATGTTAGTGGAATGCTGTGCTTGGGTTTCGGCAGGCGTATCGAACAATATACTTGCTGCCAGGTCCACGCTCAGGCTTTCGGCGCTGGCTTTTTTCGGCATCAATATTTCTTCGATATTGTCCCTGACGATCTCTTCATCGTCTATTACGAGCACTGATGTATTGGCTGCCTCTCTCATAAATTTGGTATTGCGGATATTAAATGGTTAAGCTGATAGTAGTTAATGCGCCCTTCGCATGTCCTTCGCTGGTAATGCTCATGGTCCCGCCATAACTTTCGATAATGGCCCTGCAACTGTTCAGGCCCAATCCCGATCCCGACGCTTTAGTTGTAAAGCCCCTTTGGAAAAGATGGTCGCCCGTGGCATTGTCGAAGCCTTGGCCATTGTCCTGCACTTTGATAACGATCAGGCCAGGTGCACTGGTCATGACAATAGAAATGGTTTTCTCCGGCGCGTTGATATCAATCGCCTCGATGCTATTCTTAAGAATGTTGAGCATTACCTGCATCAACCGCGGGCGGTGCGCACGGAATTCCGGTAATTCATCGGGCACGCTTACCGATACCTTGATATTTCTTTTTTCCAGGGATGCAAAGAACATCGCTATGCAATCGTTGATGATGGCCCGAAAATTAATAGGCACCTTCATTTGCACGCCGTTGCCATTGGCGTATTGGCGGTGGATGTGCAATATCTCCTGTATGTGTGTAACGATGCTCAATTGATCTGCAACAGAGCGGCGTATTTCTTCCTGGCTGTTCTTTTGTGCGTCTGCAATACTGTTGAGCAGCTTCAATACCGCGTTGGCCTTTTCTTCGCCGATAGCGGCGGACAAAGCAGGTTGTTGCACTGTAAAAAACTCAGCCATTTTCTGCAGGCTTTCTGCATTGGTTTGGTCGAGCGAACGCCTGATGCGGGTTATGTACGAGCCAAAGCCTACGATGGCATTGCCGATGTCGTGCAGCACGTTGGAAGCTATTTCCAGCCGGCCTTCGGTTACGGCCTTGTCTGCCAGCAATTCCTTCACGGCCTGTTCGTCGAGGGACGTGCATGACGTAAGGGGATCTGGATGTTTATGGCTTGCCTGGAGGGGTTGTTCCATGGGTTGGACTTAAATGCCTATCCGAACGCGATATTGTTTTCTTTTATTTGGAGACAGTGTCTTCAATTAGTCAAAATCATTGGCAATTAAGGAAAACAGGATGCGGCCCTTTATTGGTTTTTACTTAGTTTCTTAAAAAACGGGGTTCGTTTTCAATAAATAGTACTGGTTGCGTTAAATAAGACCAAGATCACGCATGAAAAACCTACCCTCCAGGAATATCACCATTTATTTATCCCTTAACCAGGAGATATTCAAAGGTTATTTCAACCCGCAAGACCCCAGTCCCATATACAAAAGGCAATTGAGTCATGAGTTCGAGCAATACATCATGACCTGCATACGGTCGGCCAAAAGAAACTGTACACTGAATTATAAAATAAGCTATAAGAATGAACAGGATAAGCAATTTGCAGAGCCATTGATGTATGCCATCAGGCGGCATTTTGGAGAGACCAGGTCTAGTGCAATGGAATCATTTGAAAAATTCAAACGCCGCACCTATAAGCTTCTGTTTCTCAGCCTCACGATCGTGATCATGTGCCAGGGATTTTTACCCCTGGTATTGAAGTCGGAAAGCAACCGCCTGCAATACGGCATCCTGAACAGCGCCGATGTATTGTGCTGGGTAATACTATGGAAGCCCATTGAAAGGCTGATCTTTTACTGGAACCCTTACCTGAAAGAGATCTCGATTATGGACAAGTTGCAAAAAGCCGAAGTGGTTGTTACGGAAGTACAGGGTTAATATTCACCAACAAGTATCCTTATGAAAAAAATATATATCCTTTTGCTGGCCTTTCCCCTGTTGGTACTGGCATTGTCGTACCTGCCCGTGTGGTGGGCAGCGGGTGCGGTGCTGGCATTGATGGTGTTTATTGCGTACCGCTTTTACAGCGTACGCCTGCATGCCGCGCACGAAAGAAACAGTATTTTGGAAAATGAAGTGGAAGAGCTGCATATCAGGTTGGAACAAGCTGTGTCAAGAACAGACAAGGCCAACGAAGCTGCAGATCAAACCCGCCAATCGAAACAGCAATTGTTATCGATCATCAACCACGAAGTGCGCACACCCATGAACGGTATACTGGGCACTGCGTTGCTGTTGTCGGATACCGGTCTTACCGCAGAACAGGAGGAGCATATTAAAACCATTCGAGGCTGCGGCGAAAGCCTGCTCACCACGGTGAACAGCATCTTAGTGAACGATATCTTAGAGTTTTCGAAGCTGCAGCACGAAAATGGAGAATTGGAATACAAAGATTTCAACCTGCGCGATGCCGTAGAAGAATTGCTGGAGCTATTGGCAGGGAAAGCAAGACAAGCCAACCTGGACCTGGTATATCACATAGAAGAAGGGGTGCCCGAACAACTGATCGGCGATAGCCGCCGGTTCAGGCAGGTGCTGATGAACCTGCTGGAAAATGCAGTGAAGTTCACTTATTCAGGCGAAGTATATATTGGCATTAGTTGCACAAAACACAGCACAGGAAATTGGCCCGAATTGCATGTGGAAGTGAGCGATACGGGCGCCGGCATTCCAGCGGAACAATTGGCCCGGTTGTTCAAGGGCATGCCTGGAAAAGAATATACGCAGGATAACAACCTGCCTGGATTGGGACTGGTGGTTTGCAAGCGACTCGTAGACATGATGGGCGGCCGTATTGAAGCAACCAGCAAAGAATGGGGCGGGAGCTGCTTCACGTTCAGCATACCGGTAACACCCAGCCCCAGGCTTATACGCGACCATGCGCAAAAAGATAACATGGCTAAGCTCCATGAAAAGCATGTACTGGTAGTGGATGACAATGCAACAGCGCGTACTGCGCTTGTAAAACAGTTAAGCGCATGGAACATGTTACCTGTTGGCGTGGCTTCCGGTTCGGAAGCCTTGCAAGCCATATCAGGCAAATCCTTCGATCTTGTAATTACCGATATCGATATGCCCGGCATGAACGGATTGCAATTGGCAAACGCTATCGCGCAACAATATCCCGCAATACCAATTATAGCCATGAACAACGCGGCGCCTGAAAAGTTCCAGGAAAAGACCGGCGTATACTCGTCCATAATATCCAAACCCTTGCGCCAATACGCCCTGAGGGAACATATCCTTGCGGCATTGTCTAAAACAGGACAGGCAAAGGACAGCTCCGCGGAAACTTTCTCCAACGAGTTTTCACAGAGATTTCCCTTACGCATCCTGGTGGCGGAGGATAATCTTATCAACCAGAAGATAGCTTTGAAGATCCTTTCCAGGCTGGGTTACGAGGCAGTGCTTGCCAACAATGGTAAGGAAGCGATAGAAGCAGCGGGCCAGGAACCATTCGACATTATACTGATGGATGTGGAGATGCCTGAAATGAACGGCCTGGATGCAACGAAAATGATCCGCACCTGCCTGGAAATACAGCCAGTCATCATCGCCTTAACCGCCAACACGCTGCAGGGCGACCGCGACGCGTGCATGCAAGCCGGCATGGACGACTACATGAGCAAGCCCATTGAAATGACAGCGTTGCTGAGCCAGCTGGAAAAATGGGCCCTGGTAATCAGGGAAAGAAAGAAACTCTCTGCGTAGTTGCATCATGCCGCGGGTCGAGACTGCGCGGCAGCTACCGGCACGCCCATTGCTACCGGCTTAAGTTTTTTCATTGCCCTTGTTGTCAGCATCACTTTAATAAAATCGGGCAGTATCCTGTCGAGCGCCAGGAACAACCGGTTCCAGTTGCCCGGAATGATCAGCTCTTTATGCTGCAGCATTTTATCGATTGCGATGTGCGCCACGTCCTCGGGGTCCATGGCCGACCAACGGCTGAATTGGTCCCCGCTCGTATTGATCATCATTTGCACAGGTACAGTGTTCATGCCACCGGGACAAATGGTGCTTACATAGATCTTCTTATGCTTTAACTCCTTGCGCAGGCTTTTTGAAAATGCCAGCAGGTAACTCTTCGTTCCGCCATATACCTGTTTGCGGGGGAGGTAAAAAAAGCTGGCGAGGCTGCTTACGTTCAGTATATGCGCTTCGTACCCGGCGGGCACCTGGCTGATAAATAAATACGATAGCAAAGTGGGCGCAGTCACATTCAACTCGATCTGCCTGCAGTAAAATTCAATGCTTTTTTCCTCGAAGAAATGCGTGCCGCCGATGCCTGCGTTGTTGATGAGAATGTTGGCGCGCAAACCCAGCTCCTCCATTTTCGAAAATAGTTGCACATGCGTGTCTTTACGTGTAAGGTCATATTCAAAGAATACGGCCTTCACATCAAACTCCCGTTCGATCAGTCGTGCAAGGTTGCCCAGGCCTGTTCCCGGCAGCGCTACCAATATAAGGTTCATGTTGCGGCTGGCGCATTCCAGGGCCAGTGCCTTACCAAATCCTTCGCTGGCCCCTGTTATCAAAGTATAATGTTCAGTGCCCATATTGCTTGTTTTGAAGATGGAGAATGGTTGCGCGAATGCCTTCGCTAAAAGGTGTGATGGTATAACCCAGTTGGCTGATGGCCTTTTCGGAGGTCAATGCGCGGTTTTGAAACGCCCTCCTGATGGTGCGTGGCGAAATATTGGTTTGCCTGCCCGTGATGCCGTACACCAGCATGTGCAAAAAGCTCCAGGCAACCAGCAATGCTTTTGGCGTACGTATCACGCGTATCTTCTTTGGAGCATGCTCACGCACGTATTGAAAAAATGTATTGTACGAAATGTTCTCGCCGCCGATAATGTATTTCTCTCCGCATGTGCCGCGTTCCAGCGCAAGAAAATGGCCGGACACCACATCATCTATAAAAACATAGTTGGCTACCTTATCGCCCTTTGTAGGCACAAAGGCTATTCCGGCAGACAGCATCTTCGACAGCATTTTGCTTACTACGTTTCCATCGGTAGCAATGCCAGGGCCATACACCCGCGAAACAGCCACCGTCATCGCACACAGGCCGCGGGCGTTGTATTCCTTCACCAGTTGTTCGGCCCAATGCTTTGAAATTTCATAATCATTCTCGAATGCTATTACGCGTGGATCACTCTCGCTCATGGGGTGCTTACCCGAAGGGCCTATGACAGCGCCCGAACTGGTGAACACAAATTTTTTAATGCCCAGTATCAGCGCGGCGTCCAACACATTACGGGTGCCTTCTACATTCACCTTGTAAAAAATGCTGTTGTCGCGCACCCTGAACTTTGTAATGCCCGCGGCATGCAGCACGCTGTCGCAACCTTTCATCGCCATTAATATGGAATCCTTATCGGTAACATCGCCACGGAACACTACGATATTGGGATCGACAGGAATGTACTGAGCGTTCAGGTCCCTTACCAAGATGTGGGCGGTATGTCCCCGGGTTACGGCTTCCCGCGCTAGTTGATGTCCTATGTAACCCGTGGCGCCGGTAATAAATACTTTCATGGCTTCGATAATGCTAAATGCTACTGCAAATTATCCTCCGGCACTGCCATCGCATAATTGAATTTTGCGTCTGCCCCGCGGTTGTTTGCAGATTTTGCAATTGTTAAAGAATTCCTGTGTCCGCCCGTCTCCTTCCTTTGGATAAATTGGGTTATCTTTCATAGCGCAACCCCTTGTTTCCCTTTATCATAAGAACTATGTCTGTTAAAACACAGGAATTTCTATTCCAGCGTATCAGGGAGCTGCTGCCACCCAATGTCTCGCTGGCAGATGCGGTTGCGGACATCCTGAACCTTAGCACGGACAGCGCCTACCGCCGCATCCGGGGCGAAACGGCCCTGGTGCTGGAAGAAGTAAGCGAGTTGTGCAGGCACTACGGTATCTCACTCGATCAATTGCTGAAAATAGAAAGCGGGTCCACCATCTTCCGCAACGTAAGGATCAACCTGAAAGAATATGATTACAACGCATACCTGGCCGACCTTGCAAGGCTGTTAAAGAGCATTGCCGCCGCGGAACGGAAGGAAATCATCTACCTGACCAAGGACCTGCCGCTGTTCCATAATTTTTACTGCGCTCCTTTGCTTGCCTTTCGCTATTTCTTTTGGATGAAGACCATTGTAGACCACCCTGATTTTGCACAGCGGCAGTTCGAAATAGACTGCATAACACCCGAAACAGCACAACGCAGCCGCGAAGCATTGCAGGCTTATATAGAAATCCCTTCTGTAGAGATTTGGAATACCGAATGCATCAACAGCATCATATCACAGGTAGAATTCTATCGGGAGTCAGGATATTTTGCTTCAGCCGCGGATATAAAAACGGTATACCATGCATTGGAGGAAACCATCCTGCATGTAAGAGACCAGGTGGCGCATGGATGCAAGTTCATGCCAGGCGAAAGCCCCGATAATAAAAGAAATAACTTCAGCTTTTTTTACAACAGGATCGTTTTAGGCACCAATGTTATTATAACGCTGATGGACAACCTAAAAACCTGTTACTTCAATTACGACGTATTGAATTACCTGGTAACCCGCGATGAATCGTTCTGTAATTCATGCCATGCCGACCTGCAGAACCTGATGAAACGGGCCACCCTGGTAAGCCAGACCGGAGAACGCCACCGGAACATATTTTTTGGTATCTTATTGAATAAAGTAACAGAAAGACTCAAAAGCCTCTAGCATGGACACCGGTGCCATTCAGCGCAATCTATTCCAGGTCATTAAAAGCAGGTTGCCTTCCGATGCTTCGCTGGCGGACGAGGTAGCTGCCCTGCTGGACATCAGCATCGACAGCGCTTATCGCCGGATGCGCTCCGAAAAACCCCTGACGTTTGATGAACTCTATAAGCTAAGCGTGCACTACCGCATTTCAATCGATGAGCTGATGCACATCCATACCGCCGCTTTCCTGTTCCAGGGAAATTTGCTTAACAGCAAGGACTTCGGGGGTGAAGACCATTTCAGAAGCATGGTGCAGATACTAAGTCATTTCAATAGTTTTAAGAACAAGGAGTTTTATTATCTCTGCAAGGACGTTCCCATCTTTTATCATTTTTTGTCAAGGGACATAGCCGCATTCAAGTATTTTTTCTGGATGAAGACCATTTTCGATTTTCCCGGGTTCGCCAATCAATCATTCAGCTTCGATGCTTATCCCGCCGACGTATCGGACACAGGAGAAAAAATACTGGAAATATACAACCAGATCCCGAGCGTGGAATTCTGGAACGTGGAGAACATCAATATCGGCATTCGCCAGGTGGAGTTTTACCGCGACAGCCGCATGTTCGATTCAGACAGGGATGCCCTGCGCATTTATGAGGCCTGGGAAAAAGTCATCGATCATTTGAAGAGCCAGGCCGAGCTGGGATATAAATACAAGTATGGCGATGCCGGCAAAATACCCATCAGTCCATTGAAAGTATATTTTAATGAAGTGATATTGGGCGATAACAGCATGATGGCAATACTGGACGGCGCAAAATCGGCCTTGATGCCGCATACCGTTATCAATTATATGGTAACCCGCGACGTAAGCTTTTGTGAGAACATGTACGGTTATATCCAGCGATTGGCGCGACGGTCCACGCTCATCAGCGAAGTAAGTGAAAAGGAACGATCAAAGTTTTTCAGGATACTGAAGGAACGGATACAGGTGCGCAAGGATGCGCTGCGGTTATGATATGATTATATTCTGAACAATTGGTACCCGATGGTAAGGTATACCTGTTGTGCCTTCATGCTTTCCAACCGTACCGGCCGGTTTTCATTGGCGTCAGTACCGCGAAAATTGGGTGTCTTGCCCCCGATGATCATCTTGCAGGCAAACCTGAACTTATAAATATCCACCCCAAATTCAGGGCTAAACACCAATGAGGTTTTCTTAAGGCTGCCCGCACCTTTATCTGGCTCTGAATAATAGAATGTATTGATGCCTACTCCAAAATCAATGTATGGCTCCATTTCCTTGTAGCTGAACAGCAGCATTTTATTGTGCAACAGGATGGTGCCTGCGCGCTGGTTAGACGAGCTTAGCGTAAGGCTGTTATCAGGATTGGTAACATCGCAGGCTGATTTGTTGAACAAATTGAGGGGCCCGCTGCCAATAGCTTCCGCGCCGAAACTATAGCGGCCGGTTATCCTGTAATAGATGGTCATGCTGCCGATGTACCGCAGGCGGTTTTGATTGCTGCAGCCGGGTATATTGTCCTCGATGCTGGAGCCCATGCCAAACGCCGCATAGCCCGACAGCCGTTGGGAGAAGGTGGTGACCGACATGCCGCAGAAGACCAGTAAGAGTATTGATTTCATGGCAGGTAATTTCGGGAGTGATCTGAGTGTGAATCGCATAACCGGCACAGTTTATTATCAGCGATTAGTTAAAGATTTATGAAAGCGTATTTTCATATCTTCCTATACAATCTACTGTATTTCCAGTAAATTAACACCATGAGGGTTGTTTAGGCGACAGTATCCAGGACCATTATCATGAGCACCGCGGCGAAATCTGTTAATTCATTGCTAACTTCCTTAGCGGGCCTTGTTGCCGTCCTGTAAAAAAAGCTGAAAATAGTACCTTCATAAACCCGTTTTTCCTCTATTGGTTAAGGAAAATGGCCCTACATTTCGAGGCTGAAAAAAATACAAAAAAATGAAAACGCTTTTTGTTGGTTTATTACTGTTGGTGATGGCGCCGGTTGTTGCACAGCAAACGGTGACTGAAAAGTTTCAAAAGATCAATACCCGCCAGGACGCAGAAAAGTTTGTGGCGGACAATGCGGCCCTGAAGCCTGAGATATTCAACCGCGTTTGGGGAAAAGATAGTTCGCTTATCGACAAGCGCTTGCTGCGTCAAAAGCAGGGTGATATTTTTTCCGTGGGTTATGTTACCTATAAGGTATTGGAATCTAAAGAGAGCATTGCCTACCGCGCCAACTATATCTTTTTAGATGGCGGCACCCTGAATCCGAGAGAGATCGACAGCATGAAAAAACTGATCGTTCAGCAAATTGCCGCGGGCGCCAATTGGAATGAGCTTTCCAATAAATATACCATGGACGGCAACAAGACCTTCGGAGACACCGGTTGGTTTTTCGGTCCCGAGATGCTGCCCGCCGAGTTCCAGGATGCGGTAGCCAAACACAAGACAGGCGAGGTATTTTTTGTGGACGTACCGGAGAAGCAATGGCACTACATCGTTAAGAAAACTTACGATGACCAGGTAAAGAAAGAGATTACCGTGCTGAAGGCAAATGGAAGGTAACGGTTACGTTATCTGAGCTTTGCAATCTATTGAAATAAAAATCGCCGATAAGTTACCGGCGATTTTTTTATTATATGCTGCGCCTAATACACGGGCTTGTCGCTGGCTTTTCACATATAGTGCGCTTGATAAGATCGCCGGTAGTTTGCCGGCGATCTTAATTTTGTAAGGGGCCTAATATGCAGGCTTGTCGCAAATCGTTCTGCACACCTGGGGACCAATGTCACTTCCGTAACATATAGTAGTGCAGGCACCGCCTACAGAAGCAGTTAAAGCTTTTGCTTTATCGATGGAAATTTTCTTAATTCCCAGTTTCCTGTTTTTTTCCATGGTGATGGTTTTTACTTGTTATCTTAATTTTTTACCGTGGCGGCGAACAATGGTGTGGACTTACACTGGAATAGGCCTGCATCCCCAGCAATACCAGTCACCATTCCCTAATGGCCTGCAGCCTATGCAGCCGTCGACCTCCACGCCTTTACCTGTTAAGCAGACTAAGGAACTTACGCTGATCTTTTTTAGTTTGAGCTTTTTCATGATGTAAATTTTTTAGGTGGTTAAGTTTGTCAAAATTGATTCACGTTAATAGTCCTCTTTTGCAAAAGCGTTCTCAACTTAAAAGGTTTTGCCTGGTAACTCTTTGATTAAAATCAAAAATGCAAAAAGCAGGAATAGACATGTTGATTCTAATCAAAGCGAGAACAGGTGCGATTATTTAGATTTGATAAAGTTTGACCCCGGCATATTAAATAAAGTTTACAAGCCGGCATCAAACTTATTTCAAACGAAAATTAAAAAATCGTAACATGGAAAAAATTAAAAAACTGGGAATTAAGAAAATTCCCGTCGACAAAACCAAAAGCCTGGCTTTTCATGTGGGCGGCGGATGTGTGTACCTGGTTGCCGAAGATGGTCATTGGAAAAAGATTTGCGACGGACCTCCTCCCAGGTAAGCTTCCGAAGGACCTGCATGGTAGCAAAATGATTTTTATAGGACTACAATAAAAAATCGCCGGCAAGCATACCGGCGATTTTTTATTAGGCGATGGAGTCTAATAAACAGGCTTATCGCAAACCCTTTTGCAAGTCATGGTGTCCCCACTCGGAGACCCGCATATCCAAACACATGTACCACCTCCTGCATAAAAAACCAAACGTTTGACTTCATTGATAGGAATTTTTTTAATCCCTAATTTTTTTACTTTTTCCATGATGATGTTGTTTAAATTTTTTATAGACTGCTCAAGAGCTACCAATTAAATCATTACTTGTATTCTCAACCGTCGGTTACCGGCGATTTTGTTACACAACAGGCTTGTCGCAAACTTTTTTTGAAATTCTTTTTGCAAGAATCTTCTCGAGGTGCAATTATTAAAATGGAATAGGCTTGCAGCCCCAGCAATACCAGGAATTTTCCCCGACCTTTTTACAGCCTATGCATCCGTCGACTTGTACTCCCCTCCCCGTTAAGCAGCTTAGAGAGCTTACGCTGATTTTTTTCAATTTGAGCTTTTTCATAATGTAAATTTTTACGATAAGATTCAAATTCAATTTTCGATTAGCGCATCTTTTGCAAAAGATTATAAACAAACCTAAAGAAATCCATTATGCATTCCTTTGATTAATATCAATAAAATAAAACCAAAGCCCTTTACAGACCACTCGTTATGAAATGCGAACCGGTTTGCAGCCTATAGACCGTTAATATCTTTAGATCTCATCAACCTTTCGGGACTGAATATCTAAAAAAAAGCAGTGTTTGACAAGTGAGTTTTCCTGTAACCATAAATAGTGTAAGCGTTCCCAAATTTTTTTATTTTATTGATATTAATCAAAGAAACGGAAAAGTCAATCCCTTAGGTTTGCTTTATCTTTTGCAAAAGATGCACTAATCACAATTGGATCTAAGAATCTTACTCACGTAAAAATTTACATTATGAAAAAGCTCAAATTGAAAAAAATCAGCGTAAGCTCGCTGAAATGCCTAACAGGCAAGGGTGTAGACGTTGAAGGATGCATAGGTTGTGCGCAAATGAGAAATGGAGATTGGGTTTGTTGGGGTTGCAAGCCTATTCCAAAGTAATCTATCCCAAAATTATATTACCAATATTGAATGCTCATTGCCATGGTTGCGCTGAACACAATCATGCTTTGGGCATTTGTTTATCAAAAACAGATAATTCATTCACCTGTATTTTGCTTTGTATCCTCTTGATTAAATCAAGGATGATAGCGTTTAGGTTAAAAAAAAATAGAAGTAATGAAAATGCTATCCAGGCTTCAGTTAAAAAAAATAAAAGCTCTCCGATCAATAGCCGTCAAACCAGGAATTGAAGAAGCAACCTTCATTAGAGTTAAAACATTTTATCCTTTTGGGGGCGAGGATGACAAAGGTTGCGGAAATGCCGGGTCAGGAAAAGACTGTTCTAAACCCATTTAGATCTGACAACTGTAATTACAAAAATCGGGTAAGCATACCGGCGATTTTTGTATTATGCATTCACACCCAAATTAGCAGCAGGTTCTTTATGTATTCCTTTCCCACCTTTTTTTATGCACCCTTTCTCTCCTCCCCATCCTCTCTCTTATCCTTATTCCCTGTCCTGTCATTATCCTCCGCTGTTTCCCTTATGTTTTGCATTGAAGATGAAATAGGTCCTTCCATGTGCTCCTGCGGATCGGTAGTGTGTTGAGTTTCAGGATCGGGCTGCGATAATGGTTGATCATGTTTTTTGTCTGGCATAACGTTGTTTTAAGGGAACTCATGCAAAACTTAGGCCGCGGGAATGAGAAGGTCCCGGTATGCGGGTAGTTGTTATATTACAGCATGATTGATGCAATCCTGATCACTATTCTCGTTCTTGCCGTGCTGGCGTTGATCGTGCTTTTTATCGGCAGGAGACTAAGAAGAGCCCGGCCATTGATTGCCCTTCCTGAAGCATACCGCCAAATGTTACAGGATCATGTACCATTTTACAAGGCTTTGGACGAAGCCGAAAAAACGCAGTTCGAAAGCAGGGTTCAATATTTTTTGGGCGAGGTACGGATCACCGGTGTGAATACGGTAGTGACTGACATGGACCGCGTGCTTACCGCGGCCAGCGCCATTATTCCGATTTTCGCCTTTCCGGGATGGCAATACACCAACCTCAACGAAGTGCTCCTGTACCCCGAAACCTTTAGCGAAGAATTTGAACAGCAAGGCAATGACCGGAACGTCCTGGGAATGGTAGGAACAGGGGCCATGCAAAACGTAATGATACTGTCGCAGCATGAATTAAGGCAAGGATTTCTGAACAAAACCGGCAAGACCAATATCGCCATTCATGAGTTCGTGCACCTGGTAGATAAAACCGATGGCGCTGTTGACGGAATTCCCGAAAACCTGATGGACCGCAAATACATCCTGCCCTGGCTTCGGTTAATGCAACAAAAGATCCAGGAGATCGCGAAAGGCCGTACAGACATTAACCCTTACGGCGCTACTAACCAGGCCGAGTTTTTTGCCGTGGCATCGGAGTATTTTTTCGAAAGGCCGGATTTGCTGAAACAAAAGCATCCTGACTTGTACCAGTTGCTGGAAGAGATCTTCCGGTCTCCCCAAAAAAACTAAGCTATTTTTTAAACCCGATCCTTTCGCGGTTTTCCCATTTTCTTTGCGATGCGTTTTTGTCGAGGAGGTTCTCTATCGCATCGTATATCTGGCCAAGCGCTGCATCGTGTACTCCCATTCTTTCCTTTATTACTTTCAATTGTTCTCTTAGATCGCTTTCACGTAATAAAGCCCGCCTTACTTCCACGAAGGCGCGCATGATGGCGATGTTCATATTGATAGCCCGCTCGGAATTCAGCACTCCGCTTAGCATTGCGATGCCCTGTTCGGTAAAAGCATAGGGCAAATACCTTCGGCCGCCCCGTCCCTTTGAGGTCACAATTTGTGATCTCAAAGAATTATTGGTTTCAAGGGCCTCTGCCTGAAACTGAATATGCTCGAACTCTTCCAGTGTTAATTGAAACATGAAATCAGCGGGGAATCGCTGTATATTTCTTTTTACAGCAAAATTCAGGACCCTGGTCTCAGTTTCATAAAGCACTGCAAGGTCCATGTCAAGCATGACCCGCTCTCCCTTATTTCATATATCCGGTTTTGAATACTTCTGATGATCTGCATAAGATAATGGCATTAAAGCGCCGAGCGTATAAAACAACCAGCACTCCAATTCAGACCAAATGTTCAGTTGAAATTTTTTTGAACAAGCTTTCGCAGATGCTATCCGGATAAAATGATGTAGCCATTTTATAAAAAACTGCAGATGAATATACCTGACCACCTCGTGTAAATATTAGCAGATTTACCCCTATCCTGCGTTTATCCTGCGTCTTTTGTATATGACAGCTATACGTTTGGTATTGCAGGGATCTTCATCTGCAAAATGCCTTACTGGCTTATTCGAACACAGTTTATTTCCTAAGAAAACTGCAAAAAAGGAAGTTCTGGACAGTATTAAAAGGTGTGATATGATCTTCCTGGAAACATTTGATTTTTTCAAACGACACTTCGAACCTTGCTGACATCGAAGCTTCGGAGTAACGCTTTATTTCCAGGCCGCTGCATTTCGTGGGACCGTTTTCGGAAAATGTTCCGAGTATCAGATAACCATCTTTCTTTATTGCATCTTCGGCAATTGAAACGTATTGATAGATATTATCTTCGGTTGTAAGGAAATGGAACGCCGCCCTGTCGTGCCAAAAATCAAACTGAACAGGCGGTTCAAACGCTGTAATGTCCGCAATAACCCATTTCACTTTGGCGGCATCCTTTCCCAATCTTTGCTTTGTACGGTTGATAGCGGCTTCAGAAATGTCCAGCACCCATATGTTTCGATAACCCTTTTCTATCAGGGCATCCACAAAATGGCTATCTCCACCGCCGATATCGATAATATTTGCATCTAAAGGCAGATTGAACAACTCCACAAACTGCATCGATGTTGTTGGATATGGCTGAAACCAGCTTACCGCATCTTCGGCTTTGGTATTGTAGATATTGTCCCAGTGCCGCTTAGTTTCCTTCATCCTGAAAATTTGGTCAAAGATAAATGCAAAGCCCACAAAAATCAGATGTATATCTGATAATCCTGCAACTGATTATTCCTTTAGTTTGATGTGTTACCATTAAACCGCACAAACTTATTTATGAAGCTATTTCCTTCGATCAACAAGCCTGTTCAACCGGTCTTGTTGCTACTTGTTGCCATCGCCATCAGCAGTGTTTGCCTTGTTTGCGGACAAATCGACGACGCTCGTGCCGCCGCCGCAGGTCCATTGTCTTCCGGCAATGCAAGCCAGCACTTCGAACCTACCGGGGCCATCGCATACGTGCGCAATGGATCAGAGATCAGGCTGATCGATTCCACGGGCGGCAACGACCGCAAAATATGGTCACATCCCAATGCTAAGCAGCCCTTCGGCATTTTCGACCTGGCATGGCGCCCCGACGGAGGCGAGCTGGCTTTCTCAAGTGGCCATGAAAATATGTTTTCGATCTATCATGCCGACCTCTATTGCATCAGGCCGGACGGGTCCGGTTACCGGAAAATAACCAATGCCCCAGACCACAAACGCCTGGGCAGCTTTAAAAAAGGCACGGTTACCATTACACTCAGAAATACGCAACCTATTTACCTCCAGGCCGAGTCGAGCGTCGGCGTCTTTACCGTGTACATAGCAGGCGCCGAAGAACCGCAAGGAGTGGTGCTTCCGCCCGGAACCACCAGGACCCTGGTATTTAAAAACGTCGCGGATTACGGGGACCATCCGCAAC
The DNA here is from genome assembly GCA_035628135.1 of Chitinophagaceae bacterium. Lineage (GTDB taxonomy): Bacteria > Bacteroidota > Bacteroidia > Chitinophagales > Chitinophagaceae > DASPKM01. Next base: position 132,060 of record DASPKM010000013.1, read on the forward strand.
CCGTCGTAGCCATTTCCGGCCATATACGCTGGATGATGCCCGCGGTGGATGTGGTGGCCGGAAAGACCATCAAGGCTCCTGATTTCAATATACAAGGCGATGGTTACACCTACCTGGGGGCTTTTAACCCGCGATGGAAGAGCGATGGTTCACGCATCAGCTTCCGCGATGGCTATTGCCTGGTAAAATCCGTCCCCGCACATTCGAATCCCGGGTATTATACGACGTCGTTGTTCGATGAAAAAGAAGCATCGTTGCCGGCGTGCATATGGGACTGGGGACCATCGGCTGCGCTGTCGGACAAAGTATTGTATTCAGACGCGGAAAGCGAAGAAGGCGGAGGATTTCACCTTGGGAATGAAGGAGGCAAGCACGGTCAGGCCACGCTGCTAACACGGTATACCACGCTAAAAACACAACCGAACGATGTACACTGGCTGCCCGATGGATCGGGTTTTCTATACAGCTATTTTACCAATTACTTTGATGTGTACCATGATGAAACCAAAAAGATCGGTTCGAATATTTTCAGGTATGATCTCAAAACCAAAAAGACCACACAGGTCACGAACCTGAGCGACGGATTCGCCAACAGGTTTGCTGTTTCACCGGACGGCCAATGGATCGTTTATGAAAAAGGGCGTTTGCCCGCAGACGAGGATGTAAACAATCTATGGTCCTTCAGGACGCTCATCGATATAGACCTCTGGATGATTAAAATTGATGGTACGGGTGAAAGGCTGCTGGTAAAAAATGCGGAATCACCGTCGTGGAGCCGTTGATCCATGCAACCAATAAGATGCTGATAGCCGTCAGGATATTGTATATTTAATAAATTGCCGGTTATGAAATTGCTCATCCTGCTGGTCTGCCTGCCCGCATGGGTATTTGCGCAGGAGCCACCCAAGCCCGTTGTTACATCTATCAACAATTCGAATACCGATGTTTCAGCGATTTCAAAAAACATTACAGGTCTTTCCTCTCAAATTAAAAATCTTGCCAGCACCATAGCCGCGGCGCGCCATCAAATTCAGTTGCTGAGCAGCCAGCGGTCGAAGATCAGCACTGAACTTTCCGCAAAGAAAAAAGCCCGCGGAGACCTTGATGGAGGCGGTACCACCGCACTGCAAATGGACAAGGAGATTAAAGACCTGGAAACAGCAATTGCCGGACTGACCAAAAAAATAGCGGCTCAACAGGAGTTTATCAATAAGCAACAATCCGAAATCAGCAAACTGCGCACCTCCATCGATAACCTGCAGGGAAAAATAGATGACATCAAGGCCAGGGAATCAAAAACCGAGTCCAATAAAACCAAGAACGAAGCCGCTGCCAGTTACACAAAACTAAAAATGCTGTTGGATTCCTTGCCCGCTGCTGAAAAAGCAAAACTTACCGCGGCAGAGATCAAAACCATAAACTACTACCAGGACCTGTACGAAAAAGACGCGGTGTTTAAGACGGCTGCCCTGGCTGCAAGACTTCAGGCACAGGACGAAGAACTGGAAGCCATTAGTGAAGAAACCAAAGACAAAATTGAGGATTCAAAAGATAAAATGAAGGCAATGATGGAAATGATAAGGCAATATCTTGAAATGCTTGCCGCCGTGCAATCGCAAATGATAAAATAGATGCGGCGTAACAATCTAACTGCGCTACGACCAGGCATATTCACGTTTTTGTCTGGTCAAATCTGATGCTGACAGCAGATGTTGTATATTTAGCAACTGCCTGCACCAGTAATTAATGAAAGAATCATGCATGCTTTATGGCGGTAATGGTTATACCGGGGAATTGATCGCCCGGTATGCATCACAGTATAACCTGAAGCCGGTACTAGCAGGACGAAGGAAAACGGCGCTCGAGCCATTAGCTCAGAAGTTGGGACTTCCTTACAAAGTGGTGGACCTGAACGATGCTCCCGGCCTTGAAGCCGCGCTTATGGATTGTGCACTGGTGCTGCACGCGGCCGGCCCGTTTAAGGACACTTCAAAACAAATGGTGGAAGCCTGTTTACTTACCGGTACGCATTATCTTGATATCAACGGCGACATACAGGTTTTTGAAATGCTTAAAAAATATGATGCCGAGGCTAAAGCCAGGGGCATCATGATCTTGCCTGGCACAGGGTTCGATGTAGTGCCTACCGATTGCGTATCCTTATGGCTGCACAAAAAAATGCCCGACGCCACTGACCTTAAACTGGCTTTTGCCTCCTTGCCAGGAATGATATCGCATGGAACAGCAACTACCATAGCTTCAAAATTGGGAGAAGGAGGCGCCGTTCGAAGAAATGGAAAGATCGCTCACACGACGCTTGGCAAACATGGCATGTGGGTCGACTTCGGCATGAAGCGTTTGTTTGTGATGTCTATTCCATGGGGAGATGTATCAACGGCCCATTTCACTACCGGCATACCTGATATTGAGACCTACATGGCAGTAAAGCCTTCTATGTACCGTATTTTGAAATTGCAGTTCTTGTTCAACTGGTTGCTGCGCACCTCGGCCGTGCGGTCGTACGTTAAAAGGAAGATCAATAAGCGCCCTGCCGGACCTACGGATTCAGAAAGAAGCAAGGGCGCTACCATGGTATGGGGCCAGGTTACCAACCGCAAGGGCGAAAAAGCAATAGCCCGGCTGCAGGCGCCCGACGGCTACACCCTTACGGCACACGCTTCGTTGCTCATTATGCGAAAGATACTTGAAGGCAACTTTAAAACGGGCTACCAAACCCCTGCAAGCGCCTATGGCGAAGACTTTATATTTGAAATACCCGGAACGAAAAGCATAACAGGCTTTGAGCCTATTGATAGATAGCCGGGAGCCGGCCTCTTCAATAATCAGCCTTCAAAAATTTCACATATCCACTTATGTAATGGTTGCGTGCAGGCAGCGGAATTTAAAGTAGATTTAAGTACGGAGAATGTTTACGATGCTGATACGATTTTTTTTCACCTGCAGTCTTTTTACATGCGTACTTGCGCTTTACGCACAGCCTCCGAAATGCGTGTTTAAGCAAGCACAGGTCAAGATAGATTTTGGAACAGGCAGCGTTGGTGATTTCAATACTGAGGAACTTGTACATTACAACAGGGTCCGCCACTACTGTCCCAGCGATGGCTATTACAGCTACGCTTCTTATACAAGCAACTGCTTCCATGGTGATTGGCAAACACTTACAGAAGACCATACTCCCGGCGACGAAGGAGGCAATATGCTATTGGTGAATGGAGCTCCCAGCCCGGGCATGTTCCTGAAAGCGAACATCAATGGATTGAAAGGAGGTACAACGTATGAATTCAGCATGTGGATAATGAACCTGTGCAGGATAACTGAAAAATGTGGCCTTGTTTTATTACCAAACCTCACCATACGCCTGCAAATACCGGGAGGAAAAGTGTTGGCACAATTCGGGACCGGCGATATTCCCAGGATTGCCACGCCGCACTGGACGCAACACCGCGCCATGTTTACAACGCCGGTTGCGGTTACAGATCTCATTTTGACCATGGTGAACAATGCGCCTGGCGGTTGCGGAAACGATTTTGCAATGGATGATATCAATTTCCGTGAATGTGTTATACCACCGCCCTCAATTGTTTCGAGGCCCAAACCCACCACCACTAAACAAGCCGCTGTACCAAATAAAAAACAAACCGTTGCACCAAAGCCATCCACTACAAAATCTGCCCAGCGTCCTGTTACCAATGAACCGAAGCTTAGCCGGGCAACCACGCCTACAATAGATTCATCCAGGGTTCCTGTTGTGGCGGCTAAGCAAACACCTGAGTTGTTTACGCCCCCTCCCCCGGTTCTTACCAACCGCATCAATGCGCTCGCAAAACGGATTGAAACAACAGCCGGCGAAATACGGGTTGAGCTGTATGACAATGGCCAGATCGATGGCGATACCGTGAGCATTTACCATAACAATACATTGATAAAATCGAAAGCCCGGCTCTCCGACAAGCCTATATCATTCACCATTGCCGTTAATGCCGCCGAGCCATATCATGAACTGATCATGGTGGCAAACAACCTGGGTAGCATCCCGCCCAATACCTCGGTAATGATCATCACCGCCGGGAATACCCGGCACGAGGTATTCATTTCATCCACGGAACAAAAGAATGCCAAGGTGGTGATCAACCTGAAGAATAGTGCAGACCCGCAACCGCAATAACTTACGGTAATGTTCAGATGATATATTGCCTTATTTCGATAATTTAGCCAAAAAAGGCTATGTTATCTACAGCAATGCAGGCGGCATTGAACAACCAGGTCAAATTAGAAGCTGCTTCGTCACACGCTTACCTGGCCATGGCCAGCTGGAGCGAAATTCAACCCGGGCTTGACAATGTTGCGGAATATTTTTTTCAGCAAAGCGAAGAAGAACGGCAGCACATGCTTAAGCTGATGCGGTTCATTAACGAACGTGGCGGATATGCGCTTGTACCTGCCCTTGAGCAACCCATTGTTACCTACAAGGGTATCAAAAGCATGTTCGAAGATTTTCTGAAACATGAAATCGGGGTAAGCAGCAGCATTAATGATTTGGTGGACCTGGCACTGAAAGAAAAGGATTATGCCACCCATAATTTCCTGCAGTGGTACGTAAGCGAACAGATAGAAGAGGAAAAAAGTGCGCGGGTACTAAATGATAAGCTTGAATTGATAGGAGAAGATAAGAGCGGCCTGTATTTGTTCGACAGGGATATCATGATGACGAGGCAGAAAGCGGGAAAATGAGGCGAACCCCAAAGTGTAATGGGGATATCAAAGCCGCAATTGTAACTCATATTCTGCGAGTTTGAACGGTTTCTCAGACTGGTCGGTATAAGTTAGGCGAAGTTTGCCTGAGCTATAGTCGATGCCAGCATCTTTGTTAAGTAAAAGCTGAAAAAGTCGTTTTGCATTAGGTGTATAAACGGCCAGGCCTTTAATGGTCCCTACCTGGGTTATTTTCCCACTGGTTGAAATATGATCAACGGTCAGGTCTCCATATACCGACATGCTACCCTTGCGATTGAACGTCATTTTTAATGCTGGCATCCTGTCATGCTGAAAAAAAGCAACGTCTGAAAAACTTACTTCGGCATTTGATTCACCGCGGCGTAAAATTACCGGGACAGATATCCCGAACACAGGTACCAGCTTTACCGTAATGGATGTATCTGTGCTTACTTCTTTTTCTCCCAATGGCTTTCCTGAGGGTACAGCCCTGAAGTAAAGATGGGAGCGATATTCGCCTGGAAGCATTTCGCTCAATTTCGTCAACTGTATCCTTACCGTTTGTGCTTCGTTGGGGGCCAGCGTAACGGTACGTGGAAAAATCCGGACATACTTATCAGCAAAGTACTGTGCAGAATCTGGCTCGGTAATTTTTTCAAAAGTTCCATCTTCTTTCATCCGTATCTGGATAAATGAAATCAAAAAAGTTGCCGAGTCTTTTCCAATATTGGCCAGGTTAAGAATCTCTGTTTTCTTAGAACCTTCCATCACCACGCGCTTGGGAGTAACCAGCAGGTTTCCCTGGGCCATTACTTCACCCGAAAACATGAACAGGGCGGGCAGGAAGGTGCAATAAATTAGCATGTGTCTTGGTAATTTCAGCAAGGATATTGAGCGGTTCATGTTGGTACGTTTAAACACTACTGTCGTTAAGCAATTAATAAAAAATCGAAAAAGCACTGTATTTTAAATACAGCGCTTAATCGAGTTTGTGAGCTGTTTAGTTATAATTTACGGTTACATCAAAGTTTCCTGAAGTGTACACTCCGGCAACCTGTCCCGCGGCAACAGTCAATGTAGCGCCTACGGTAAAGTTCTGAGTGCCACCAGCCGAGAGTGTGCCCGTGCCCGATGGATTACTGGTAAAAGATGTTGCATCCATGGTTTCGCTGCCGCTTGCGCGTGTCAATGTTACGGTAGTAGGCAATGTGATCGCGTAAGTGTACGATCCGGTACCTGTTACTGTAAAAGCCGCTGCTGAAACCGTACCAGCCGTAGCAGGCAATGTAACGCCGGAGGTGCGGGTCCTGGTTCCGGCAGGTGCCAATACAACCGTACCACCTGTTGACGTCTGCACCGAAATATTACCAAAGCTCATGTTGGAAGTATTAGAAATGCTGATGGGTGTTACAATTGTTGCTGTGGCTGTAGCCGTAGCCGTTGATTGTGCCTGAGAAGTTACCGCAAACGCTACCACTGCGATAGCAAGAGCGATGAGTTTGTTTTTCATTTTCATTTGGGTTTAGATTAATAAATTTATTGGCCGAAAAATAGAAAACATATCATGGGGTTTATAGTATATCGCCATATTTTCCTACATAATAAGTAATAACGATTATGAATTTAACTGTGCGTAAGCAACCATTGCTTTGTTTATCGAACATTTCCGTGCTGGTTTAATATAAAGTTCAAGCCATCTGCCACATCCCCATCTTTATTGGTATTGATGCGGAATTGTAAATTTCCCGAGCATGTCATTCCCAGCTTTTTCATCTGGGAGGGGTCAATACAAGCCGTATAGCTGCCCGGTGCCAATCCCATATACGTAAAATATCCATCCTGTTCGGTAAGCACTTTGGCAACCAGCTCCAATTTGCTGTTGTATATGTTCACTATGATTCTTCCCAAACCATTCTTTCCCTTTTCATTTTCCAGGTAAACCGTGCCCGAAGCTTCTCCCATTACTTCAACAGGCACTTCAATCAGCTTGAATCGGTTCGGTTCAACAGTAATGTTCATGCTGGCGGCCCGGATGCGCCAGGCTATATTGTCAAAGCTATTCTTGTCAAGCTCAACGTGGTAATTCGACCATGCTTCGAGCCCCAACACGCGAACAATGGAGTCCTTTGTACTTTGTACTATCCGGCCTCCGTTGGTACGCAGTTTCAGGCCTGCTACCCGTGGCTCGTTTGCTTCGCGCTGTCCATTGCAATTCATGTCGAGAAAAGCTGAAAATAACAATCCGCCCCTTCCTACATTGTTCTGGTGGTCGGCACTGATCTTCCCCAAGTGGTCGTCATATACAAGGCTTCCCCTCGCGGATTGCATTATGGAAATCCCATTATAACCATCCGTTGGAGTATGTGTGTCCCTTGCAGAGAACGATGTTTGCGCAAATGAAAAGTTGAATCGCAGACCGGCCGTTATGTACCGGCCATTGTTGATCATATCTTTTTCATAAGCCAGGTTAAGAAAGCCCCGGTTGGCAAGTCTTTTTTCGATCTCCAGTTTCATCATACTAAAGTTCTTTTGCCGGTATTCATATTGAAGTTGTGGAGTGAGCCTGAATCCTTTCGGGAACCTGAAACTCATGGATAAGCTGCTGTACACAATCGGGTTCTCATTCCTTCCAAACAGTGCATAACTGGTAAAGTTTGAACTAATGCCGGCAATGACGGATGACAAGAGAAATTCAGAAGCAGTAAGCTTTTCGTCGGGTGTTGTAAACCGGCTCACCGTCCATTTAGAGAACGCGCTGAATTTTTTACTCCTGAAGGGAATGGAAATCGTTCCTTTCTTTTCTTCGAGGTAATTGAATTTTACGGCAGTCTGGGACCTTTCGTATTTCGTATAGTTCAAATCGATTTGCAACCCGGCGGGCAACCGATAAACGAGAATTCCTCTTGTTCTTACGTCCCTTGTATATTCTCCTGACAGCAGCATACCCGGAACCACCCTTACCGATGCAAGTGCAAAAGGCATTACCCTGCCGGCATTCGCGGAAGTCAGGTATTCCATGCCCGTGCCTATGGTGATATGCCTGGTAAGCCCGTAATTTGCTACTGCCCTCGCAAATCTCTCTTTCTGATCGTTATCCACCAATCCCGTCGTGAGTGAATACTCCAGTTCGCGCACCGGAAGAAAATTGAATGGTATCGTTATGTTCTGTTCCCGCCTGCCCTCTTCGCCCCATGGTCCGTAGAACCGAAGTTGCACTACAGAATTGCCATATACCATCTGCACGTCGAAACTAAAGAACCCCGATGCATCTGCCCTCATATAATTCACCAGTACATTGTTCACATACAGCTCCACAATCCAGTCCGGCTGGGTATAGCTGCTTAGCCTGTATGTTCCAAACGACTTCCTGTATGAGCTTGGGGCATTGGTAATATGAATGCCTTTAACAGGCGAAAAAACAGAAGCGGTGGATTGGACATGGATTTTTCCGGCAGTAAGCTGGCGCAGTACGGGATTCCGGTTGTTGACATATTTCCAGGAATAAAACTGTTTTCGTTCCGTAAACTTTTGCCCGCTGATATAGTTCAGGAAAAGATTTGCTTCTCCACCCGCCACGATGGCTCCCAGTGCAAGATCGAGCCGGGTATTTTCAACCTTGTGGTCTTTTGTATGGGTAACAGACCAATCGGCCATCCCAAAATGAAATAAAGAGAACGCAGGACCTATCGTTGTATCTGCTTTTTTCTCACCTTTCAGGAAATTGATATTTCGCCGCATGAATTCCTGCTGCATTTCACGAATGGCAGGCAATTCGATTTTTGTGCTGATGGACACCGACAGGCTTCGGAAATTAAAAATGCAATCCAGGCCGAACACGCTTCCAAAATATTCGGACCGCATAAACAGGTTTGTGGCCGTGCGGATCATACTCACTGTGCCCAGGTCATATATCTTACCCTGGTAAATGATCCGTTTGCGTGAATGGTCTACCAGATATGTCGCGGCTGGTTGAATAAAAAATCCCCACACCGAGTCGAATTCCGCGGTGTGATCAATTTTAATTTTCAGGAAATCGAAGACGTCCTTTACCGGTAAGTACACGTTATGCCCATACACAATAGCAGGAATATCCACGCTTCCTATTCGCTGTACATGCAATGTAATCGATACCTCATCGTAGGGAGGAGCTTCATTATCACCAGCCTGTGCACTGTTATTACCAGCAATCGCATTTGTGTCGGTTGCGGCTCCGCGGAAAATATAGGGATGTACATTTTTTAGCTCATTAATTCCCATGCCATCGGAGTTTTTTGCAAGAGGCATCTGGCCGTGTCCGGCGATACTAAGCAACGAAATAAACAAGAGGATGGAAAGCTCCTTATGTATAACAAGATAACCGCACGTGCGGTTTTTGAGAGATCGATATGTGAGGGCAAGCCTCATTGTAATGCGTATAATTTACTCCTGGTTAAACGTGATATAAAAGGTCCCGCTATAGGTGCCCGGCGGATTGGCTGCTGTGGTGCCAATGATCAGCGTTCCCCCAATACTGACTGATGTTCTTGCGGGCGACGCCACTGAGTTGACAAAGGGCGAGCCCGGTGATGATCCTCCCAGCTGGAGCGTCAGGGAACCTCCATTGCTTCCCGTTAACGTGGCATTAGGACCATTCAGAATTGAAATGATGGCTCCCTGCGGAGCTTCTATATCGAAAATTGCCTGGAAATAGGTTATGCCGGCATTCAGTGCAGTTATGCTGCCGGTGACCGAGCGCATTCCGGCAGTAGAAATGATCACGCTTCCACCGGAGGCTCCATGACTAAAAGCGCCGAACGCCATGTTCTGCACATTGTACACAGATAATGAACCGGGATCTTGAGGCAAGCTGTCCGTTGGATCTCCCTGTGCAAAGGACACGCATGACACAATGCCCAGGAGCCAGGTTAACAGACATTTGATCAATGTCCCACGGTTTTTTATGCTCATTACGCAATTCACGCTTATTCTATGAATACTGTTTGAATATGTTGACTGTTATTACCCTGAACATGCAGGTAGTACATTCCTGCTTTTAAATTGTTTTCAAGGTTTATTGACTTATTCAGCGTTCCGCCCGGATGAATAAATGTCTTTTTCAGAAGTTGGTGGCCCTGTACGCTTACCAACAGAACACTGTATTCACCTTTTCTAAGATCAGTTATGCTTAGATTTATCTTATCTGCGACCGGGTTGGGAAATATTTTGATTTCGTTACTTACGAGGCCAAGCCTGGCAATAGCTGTTTTACTGAACGTATTTTCCCCGCTGGTTTCAACTGCGCGGATCCGATAATAGTTGTTTCCCGGTACCGCATTCTGGTCGAGCCATGTATATTTGGTATTTGGTCTGCCATTGCTTGCTCGTATTGTTGCTGCCTTTGTAAAATGTATGCCGTCAGCAGACCGTTCTACTTCATATTTTTCAATTCCGCTTTCTTCCATTACATCCCAGTTCACTTCCACGTTGTGGTCTTTCGGTGTTGCCTTTATTGAAATAAATGTAACTGATAGCACAGTTGCAGTACGGTAAATGATCCTGAACCGGTTGGCCGCAAATGATGCAGGGATGGTGGGATTTACGTTGAACACGATGTTGTTGGTGTCCACCAAGGAAAGCGCTTGTGTTGTATTGAGGTAACTATCCTGCAAAAAAGGTTCAATATTGTTGCGCAACTGTTGGGTAAATACCTGCAGGGTGTATTGGGTTTTGGTGAGCCTTGCCATGTTCAGGAATATAGTGTCCGATGGCAGCGGCATTTGCCGGGCATCAATGCTCAGAAGGGTTCCTCCATTCAGGATTGATACCGCTTCTGCACTGTTCGACATTTTTGCAGCGTCTTCATCTCCCACCTGGTTTGAGTATCCTGCATCAAAGGCCACTACCACGCCGTCTGCTAATATCTTGTTACCACCGCTGGTATATTGCAGGTTAATTGCCATCAGCGGCCCCGTATTTTCTGTCCTGGTGCCTTCGCCGCGAAAAGCGCTGCCATTAAAATTTTCTACTTTATCCTGCTCCCGGATGGTAAGCACCGGTGATGCACCCGTAGTTTTCACAAAGAATCCCTGGCCGGGCTGAATATATTGGTTCAAACCTGTGCTTCCTGAAAAAGGTGCGATGATGGTAACTGTACCAGTAGTGCTTACTGTTACATATCCGCCCGAATTGCTGAGGTTGGGGTCCCATCCCCAATAAGTATTTGAAATATTTGTTTTCGGAATGCTTGCCCAATTAATGGGTGAAGCGTACGGGTTTCCCAACAAGGCATAACGTCCCACCACGTCTGCCAAGGGGATGTTTGAGCTGGTTGTGTAAACCTGGTCGCCTGTAAGCAGTGTGCCGTATTCTTTTAAAACGGTGTTATTGGGAGTGGAAGTGCTGATAGAGTTCAACCTGTCGCCGTAAACGAACATATAATAGGCAACTCCTGCCTTTAACGGCGTGTACTTTGTATTTTTTCCACTGGCCGAGGTATAGCCGACATATCTCCGGTTCACTGCATCGTAGGTGAATAAGGAAGCGTTGCCTGTTTGCGTATCGAAGCCATCGGCGCTTGTTCCTCCGGTTATGATCGTGCCGGTATTGCCTGAAACATTGTTTCCCTGGTTCTGCCAGTTGCCCCAGATAGATAAATTTTCCTGGCCTGCGGTGAGAACGGCGCCCGGAGCGGTAGTGACGCTGCTTGCAATCAAACGGTATTTGCGCCGGCCTTGTACATAACGTTCAACGGTCACATTCCCATTTATAGGAGTGGCCGATAATGACGTGATGGGTGCCACCCTTGCGTCTGCCGTAGCTGATGACTTTAAAATAAGATGTCCGCCGGTGTTGAAGGTTCCATTTGCAACCGTCAATGTGCCGGTAAGGCTTAACGCACCTGCCAGGGTAACCCCTGCGGTGTTATCGATGGTAAGGCCTTTGATGAGGTTCGAGGAGAAGGCCGATGCAGGTATTGTTTGCGCAGAAGCCCCGTTCATCTCAATTGTTCCGCTGCTTGCGATAAAGGTCCCGCTGTTGCTGATGCTGCCGCCGATCTTTAGAGTATATGTACCGATGTCGAATGATCCGGCAGTAACGGTAACATTGTTGTTGATTGAAAGGTTGCCCGAAATGGTTTTTGTCCCTGAACCGGATATCGCCAGGTTGCCATAGTTCTGCGAGCTGTTCAAAGCAGCGATTGACTGCGAGCTTCCGCTGTATTCGATTGTACTGGTTGTGCCTATGGAATGTGTGTTATAATCGGCGGGTATGGTATTAGTGCCGCCGATCTTTAACGTGGCGCCGTTGGACACTGTGAGTGTGCCGCCGGCGGTAACACGGTTCGCCGTAAAACCGCCGAGATCAAATGTTCCCGTGGAAACGGTCAGGTTACCGCTTACATTGCAATTTATATTTGCAGAGACAGTGCTGCCTGTGTTGGCAATGGTAAGATTGTTGAAGGCAGGCGCGTATACGCCATTGATAGCTTGTGTTCCTGTTCCATCGAATATTACAGTTGATCCAAAACTGATGGACGTGGTTGATCCTTCTGTTGACATGTGCCCGGCGAACGTGGTATTGTATGTATAAGCAGGTTGCAATAGGCCGCTTCCGGACTGCGAGAATGTAGCACTGCCGTTAAAATCGTCTGCGGACGTAGTGGCCATGCGAAGGAAACCGGTGCCGCTATTGCGGATCGTTGTTGCTGCGTTGAAAACGTTTCCACCAAAGCTGGTGTTATCGGTTGCCCCGTTTTTTGTGAGCAACGCGGTACCATGGTAGGTGCAGCCTTGTAAATACAATTGCGGTGCTGCAAAGTTCACGTTGCCGTTAAAAGTTGAAGAGGGACCTACGTACAATGCAGCGGTCCCGGTCAGGGATAGCGCCTGTGCAGTGCTGCCTGCTTGCGTAAATCTGGGTAGGACCAATGACCCGGTCGAGAACCCTGATCCACCGACGGACACTGTTTTACCGGATGCAAGTGTTGCAGTTCCTGTGCCTCCGCAAAAATATATGGTGGTACCGCTTGTTTGATTCACAATAATATTGCCATTGAATTGGTGTCCGGCTGTATTGTATGCGGGGTAGATTCCTGCTGTTCCGGAATTGGTGAGTGTCAAACTGCCATTAAATACGTCGATGCCGGTTGGAAAGCCAAGCACCAGGTGGCCCGACCCGCTATTTACAATTGTGGCCGCACCATTAAATGTGTTACCTCCAGGGCTGTTGTTTTGCGTTGCTCCATTCTTTTCTATATAAGCAGTTCCGTTGAATGTGGCGCCACTTATCAGTATTTGCGGCGCGACAAAATCCACATTGCCATTAAAACTTGCTGCAGGCCCTACTTGTAAGCTTGCTATTCCCGAGAGGGATAGTGCCTGTGATGTGGCGCCTGATTGCGTGAAATTCGATATGGTCAGGCTTCCGTTTGTGAACCCGGTTCCCACGCTAATTGTTTTTCCTGCGGCCAGTGTTGCCTGACCGGTTGTGCCGCCGAAGTAAATACCACCAGTGGATCCTGGCGAAGTATTGTTTACTATAATGTTGCCATTGTAATTAACAGTTGCTGCAGTTCCATAGTGGCTTACAATATATCCGGTTCCTGAGTTATTAAAAGTAACGTCGCCATTAAATTGATTCCCGGCTGAATTATGCACCAGCCACATAAGATATGCCGAGTTGTTATTAAAGGTGGCAGTTCCATTATAGATATCCGGGCTTATAACTGCAGTGGCTATATATCCTGTGCCGTTGTTCGTGATAGTAGTGGCTGAATGGAATGTATTGCCACCATTGCTTGAATTATCTGCTGCACCTGTTTTGGTGAAACTGGCTGTGCCGAAGTAAGTACCGCCATTCAGCAACCATTGTGGAGAGGAGAAGCTCACATTTCCATTGAAAGTGGCAGAAGGGCCAATCTGCAGCATAGCTGTTCCTGTTAAGGTTAATGCCTGCGGTGTTGCCCCCGATTGGGTGAAATAGGAAAAATGCAAAGTACCTGAAGCGAAACCGGTACCGCCTATGCTGACCGTTTTTGTAGCCGCCAGCGTAGTAACCCCTCCAAGGCCTCCAAAATACATTCCATTAGTGGATGTGTTGTTTATTGTAACATTCCCCGCCATGGATAGAGAAGCAGTTGCACCAAAGGTGGTTTGGATGGTACTTGTTGTTCCTGTATTGTTAAAGGTCACATCGCCATTAAATTGGTTCCCTGCGCAGTTAAAGGCCGGATACAATATGCTCGTACCTGTATTGGTAAAAGTTACGCTTCCATTAAAAATATCAGGATTGGTATTGCCAAGGATAAGATAGCCCGTTCCGCTGTTGGTAATGGTTGCTGAACTATTAAAGGTGTTGCCTCCATTGCCTGTAATATTGCTCGCGCCATTTTTCGTGAGCGTTGCTGTATTGTTGAATGTGCTGCCATTGAGATATAAAGCATTGGAAGTTGCGTTTACAATTGCTCCGAATATTGTTCCTGCAAATGTGGTGGTTGTTCCTGAGGTGGTTACCGTGCCGTTGTTTATTGTCCCGCCTGTAAAGGTGGCTGTGCCTGTTACGGTTAATGTGCCACCGTTTAAATTGAGCGTTCCTGAGTTGATCGAAAAACTGGTAACGGAAGTATTCAACCCTGTGACCGTGCCTCCCGTGCTGGAAATATCCAGGCCATAATATGTTATTGCCGTTACGGTTTGATTGGCTGTGCCATTGTAACTGATGGTAGGGGAATTTGTTGTTGCATTTGCTGTGGCTGTTCCCGTAAGAGATAATGCCGAAGCGATCCCGGTTGTGCCGGAAGCAAATGTTTTTGCGCCGGAATTGCTCAGGGTAAGGTTGTTATAATTTAGTGCAGGAATGGTTTGCGCGCCGGCTGCATTGAAATTGACGGTGCTCCCGGTTGTTGTATAAGTATTAGAACCGGAAGTAAAAGTTCCTGCAATGCCGATGGTGCCACTGTTTGCCAATACGCGGCTGCCGGTTGAACTGCTTGTAAGGTTATTGTAGTTGTGCGCTGGTATGGTTTGCGTTCCGCCTCCGGTAAAACCAACAGTCCCCGCTGCAACGTTCACGGTGCCGGTAACTGCGGGAAAGGACTCTGCTGTATTGAGCGCCCCGGATGTGAGCGTTAAATCGCCCGAAACCGCCAGGGAACTTCCCTGATTAATAGTAAGGATGAGGGAAGTATTGTTCAGCAGCAGGTTTTTTGCAGCGGCTGCAACATTTATATTAATGGAATTAGCACCAGTAAGATATACATCGTCTGTTGATGCCGGAAGTCCATCGCTACTCCAATTGGCTGCATCGCCCCAGTTGTTGGTTCCCGCGCCCCCATCCCAGACTTTGCTGCCGGCATTGGCTTCACCTGTTTGAAAGTCTCCAAATGTAGTAAGTGCCATTACTTGCGTGCTGGTTGAAGTTCTTGTTCCTACAGAAGGGTAGGTCCATCCGCTGTTATACTTGCCTGCCATGAATGATCCCGTAGCCGATCCTACATCGAGGTCGGCTGTTGCGAACGTAAAAGTGGCGTCATAGCTTGTAAAAATGATCCCGCTGTTGGCGAGCGTCCAGTTTCTATTGGCAGTTTTTGAAGCGTTGATGGCTGAACTTCCTGTGTTGGCATGATCGCCGCCGGTAGAGCGAATGGTAAGATCACCAGCCGTTGTAACACTTGCGAACTCAACGTAGACAGGGCCATACGCAGTTGCGTCACCTACTTCGAATGTTTTTGACACAGCCCCGGTAGGGATGTATTTCTTGAGATTGCCGATGACATGTCCGCTGGTGCGTGCAACAGTTCCTGATGAGGTAATATACAGCGTATTCACACCGGGTGTGATATTGCCATTAGTAAAGGTGAGCGTGCCACTTATTGTTACGTCGCCGCCAAGACTGATACCGCTTGACCTGTCTATCGTCAGATTGTTCAGGACAACGGCAGGCAGGGGAAAAGTAGTGGCCGTGCCTCCTATAGCTACATTTGACGTTGTACCCCCGGTAAGGCTTCCTGCCGATGTAGAAATGAGACCATTTACTGTTAATGTGTTAGCTCCGATGGACAATGTGCCTGCAGTTAGATTGAGAATACTGGTTACGGTTATGCTTCCTTCCATCGATTTGGTCCCTGAACCTGAGATCGTAAGGTGCCCGTAATTTTGGGAGCTATTTAAAACGGCAACTGATTGCGAGGTTCCATTGTACTCAATCGTGCTTATCGTGGAAATGGAATGAGTCGAATAATTTGAGGGAAGCGTATTTGTTCCGCCTATCTTTAATTTGGCACCGCTGGTTACAGCCAACGTGCCCCCGGCAGTCGAGCGATTTGCCGTGAAACTGCTAAGGTCAAAAGTTGCTTCGTTTATGCCATTGCCTATGGTCAAATTATTATTCACCGTAACATTCGCGACTAAGGTTGCTGTGGTTGCACTGCCAATGAGCTGGAGGTCGTGAAAGGTATAGCTGCCTCCCCCGAGGTTACCTGTTCCGCGGAGGGTGGTAGTAGAAGGGGAACTTGCTGAAAGCGTGCCTGTGCCAGTGATGGACCCTGTGCCGGCATCCGTGCCAACATCCAGGTTATACGTGCCTACATTGAAAGTTCCGCCATTCACAGTCACAGACCGGGCTTTCAAATTACTGCCCTGTGCAACTGTATTGCCCGTGGTAGCTATCACTAAATTGCCAAAATCCTGGGTGCCGGTATTATCAGTAATTGTGCGCGGCCCGAATCCACCCTCCATTTTCAACGTGCCATTGTTGTGAACAATCGTGCCGCCTGAATTTACGGTGACATTGCCACAGCAGTTCGAAAGGGTTTTGCCATTGAGGTTCAGTGTACCGGTAGAAGCCGTTGTTGTGCCCACCGTTAATCCCCAGGCAACATGCGCATCGGTTAACAGCGTAACCGTAGGATTGGTTGTAGACGAACCGATGGAGAGGTTGCCCAGATTTTGGGTAGATGGACTTGCCAGGTTAATGCTCTGGCTGACGCCTGTGAAAGTGTATTGGGCAATTTCTCCTCCAAGCGCCGTCCCTGAATTGGCTGTGATATTGCCTTTAATGGTGACAGCGCAGCCGAAAGCGCCACATGAAGCGCCGGTTCTCATAAAAGTGCCGGTTTGTACCAATAAATTGCCATTTATCACTGTCCCGCTAAAACTGCCACTGAGTTTTGCCGTATCGGTACCAGAATTGATCGTAAGGTTATAGTACGTGGTCGTGGGCACATCGCAATTGTCTGTGCATGCAAACTCCGTGGTCGAGTTCGTGGATGCATTGAAGGTAGTAATAGATAGAACCGTGCCTGTGCCAACCAGTTTCAGTGTATTTGTATTAAGGGTGATAGTACCTGCACCGCCCAGGCTGGTCATTTTTGCCGACGTAGACAACGAAACGCTTTGGCCCGACTGTACGGTTACCGTACCCAGGTCCTGCAAAGACGCGGTATTATCAGTGATCGTTCTTGAAGGTCCATTAAAATTGATCGCGCCGGTGCCCTTTAGAAAAGTGATGCCGGAGCTAAACAGCAGGTTTCCTGCGATATTCAGAGTTGAACCGGTGCCTTTATTCAGCGTGCCGGTGCTGATCGTAAAATTCAGGATGGTGATGGTTTGGCTGCCAAACGCCACGGTACTGGTCCCGATCTTGGTCAACGAAAGCGTTCCGGTGGAATAGCTGATCGTTCCTGAAAGCGTTAGGTTCTGCCCGGTTGTACCCGTTACAGTAGTGCCACCAACATTCAGGTTGAATGTTCCGGCGGTCGCAAGGGTGATGGTTGAACTAATGGTCCTGGCAGAGCCATAAGCATCCAGCCCCGAATTAGTTCCTGTGATCGTTATAGGCCGGCTGAACGTTGCCACATTGCTTTGAATAGTACCCCCGTTCAGGTACAGACCACTGGCGTTATTGCCGAATGGTCCGTTGGTGGAAGCGACAACGGTATTGTTGGTTGCCCTTAGGAAACCGGCGGTTACTGTTGTTGTCCCTGTATAAGTATTTGTACCGGAAAGGGTGAATGTGCCCGTTCCATTTTTTACTACGTTGATCGCTCCCGCGCCAATTATTCCTGAGAAGGTAGTGGAAGTATTATTACTTCCTGCTGTCAGGTTAGGACTACCGCTCCACGTGGTGATGGTTCCACTTCCTGATAAACTGCCCGCGGTCATGGAAAAACCGGCAAGTTGCAGCGTGCCTGTAACAGTCAAAGCCCCTGTCTGCGTAACAGATCCGGTAAGCGTGACGGTATGGCCACTTGCAATGATTACATCATCCGTTGATAAAGGCACTACACCACCTACCCAGGTACTGCCAGAACTCCAGTTTCCCGAGGTATTTGAAGTAATGGTCGCTCCCAAAGAACTTTGTGCATATAATATAAAAGATAAGACTGCGAGTAGCGTGCGCAGGCGAGACCAGTTCCGTCGTTTATATTCCGGTACCGTAAGATGTCTATAGCACATTGCTATTCTTCCCGGAGACGTGAAAAATTTAAAACGGGCGTACGTGTTTTTGCAGTCTATTGAAAAGCTGCGATTGGTTTTCATTACAGATAAACGGATAGTTGCGGCGAAAGATAACAGGCAGCTAACAAGTTACATAAGGCTTTCCCGTGCAAAACAGCTATTTAAGGATAAACACTCAAAATTCAGTATTCGAAGTTCATTAGCAAGCACCCAGTTGGCGGGTAGTGCCTTGGCTGATCGGCATACAGTTTCTCCGGCAAGCTTGGTATATTGCGTCATGAGCCGTGACTATGAGAAGTGAACTTGAAATCATACAGCTTATTCTTGATGTAGCGGCCAAAGACGACCGGGTCAGGGCTATTTTATTGAACGGTTCGAGGACCAATCGCGGTATTGCGCCCGATAAGTATCAGGACTATGACATAACATTTATTGTGAACGATATGGCAACCTTTACGGTTGATCACAGCTGGTTAAAAGTTTTTGGTGAGATGCTCCTGTGCCAGTTGCCTAATGAAATGACCGTTGGCAATGCAGACCCTGGTGTTTTTGCATATCTGATGATACTCGAGGATGGGAACAGGATCGATCTCACATTGTACCCACAGGATAAAGTAGTAAAAAATTCCTGGCCTGACAGCCTGACCGTTTGTCTTCTCGATAAGGATAATCAGTTTAACTCATTGCCACCACCTGGTGATTCAGGTTATTTAATTAAAAAACCATCTTCAAAAGAGTTTGCAGATGTGTGCAATGAATTCTGGTGGGTAAGTACCTACGTGGCAAAAGGTTTACTAAGAAATGAAATCACCTATGCCAAAGAAATGATGGAAACAGTTGTAAGGCCTATGTTTATGAAAATAATTGAATGGAAGATCGGAGTGAATAAGGGATTTTCAGTATCATTCGGTACAGCAGGCAGGTTTATAAAGAAATATGTTCCAGATAATTATTACCAAAGGATCCTGCAAACGTATTCCGATGCTGATATTGAAAACACCTGGCAGGCACTGTTCAATATGATGGACCTTTTTACACAAACCTCCAATGAGGTTGCCCAGGAACTGGATTTCCCCATTGATAAAAAGGAGCAGGAAAACGCAAGCCGATGGCTGCGCCAGCAATATGCGGAAAGAAAACAACTACCGCATTAAATACGTGAATGTGCTATAATAAGGAACCGGTTCCGCAATTAACTGGCAAGAGCCTGATGAAGCGCTCCTGTTAATTTTTAAATTCCCAGCGTATTCCTGTATACACCATAACCGGAACCTTGTCCATTTGGAAAAACTCCCGGGAGGTATCATTTAAAGCATTTCTTACACTTCCTGATATTTCCAATCCTTTAAAAAGTTGATGGGAGATATTCACATTTATCAGGCATTTGCCCTTAATATGATCGACTCCCCTAACTCCGTCCATGAAGATGGCATTTGATGCATGGTAATAGGTCTGGGATGAATAGAAGTAGGTGTTTAAGTTCAGTGTCCATTTGCGGGAGGGCAGATAGCTGAAACTGGCACCTCCAAACACACGCGGCGTGCTTTCGACAGGAGTTGTTGTTCCTGAACCGGAATAGATATTGTTTGCCGCGGGGTTAGGATTACTAGGCAACGGCGGTGCCTGCGGCGTATTGAAATAAGGCGAATAATTCTTCATGTCAGAACGCTGCACCGTAAAAAAGGTCTTGGCCTGAAACTTATGCGTGAAGTATTGCAAGGAAACGGAAAGGCCATGCTGGTAGAGCGACATTGGCATGTTCGTGGTACGGTAGGGCATTACAACGATAGTGTCAGAACCCTCCAGTTTGAAATAAAGGTCATTTGCCATCATTGCGCTGTAGTTGTTAGACCGTATTGAGAACAGTTCTACATCTATACTCAACCGCGATGTGATGACGCCCCGGTATCCCACTTCGAACATGTTGCCAGTAAGCAACTTCAATTGCCGGTTTGCTTCCACCTGGGCCTGCATATACTTGTTTTGTCCTATGGGATAAAAGGCGAAACGTTGATTGACATAGGAATCGTAGACAGTAGAAGACCTGGATGAGGTGGAATAAACGGCTCTTACTATGTGGTTTTTATGAACTTTCCAGGTAGCGGCAAGCTCATATGAAAGGTAACTTGTATCTGGATAATTGAATTTGCTGCCCATTACTCCCGCTACCAGTCGGATCTTATTCTGCGCTAGTTTGTACTCGGCTCGCAACGAACCGGATACAGTAGTCAGTAGTGCTCTTTCATTAAAAATGCCATTCCCGGCTTGCACATTGGCATACCTCGTATCATCATAAACGGCATTTCGATAACTAAGGCCTGGCTTTATGGAAAGCCCACGTCTGACAAAGGCATACTCCATGTTTATATCCAATGTGGTGAAGTCATACTTATTGCCCGCTTGAAAGTCTGGGGCCTGCGTGCCTTCATTATAGGAAACCTGGGCGGACAAAGTGTTGATCTGAGCCCTCAGATCCGCATAGCGGCTATCGGAGGAAACGCTGCTTAAGGGGGACACCCCGTTTTCCGTGGATACTCTTTGCGAAAAGGAATGCTGTGCGCCGGCACTAAGACCCAGCTTTATCTTTGCCGCCGGATCATAATTTAAATAGAAATTGCCAGCGTATTTTTTCATTGCCCTCGCTGGATGTGGATAAATCTCTTGCGGGTTTAATACAGTATCGTTGATATAACTGATAACATAATCAGGGTTGGTGAGCCATTGGTTCCTGAAAGTCTCATACATTGCAATTTGCGTTCTTTCGCGGCTTTGGAAGTTGGCTGATCCCGCCAGGCTCCATTGCTTATTGAAACGGTATTCCAGCGACGTATTGGCGATATAGGTTGAGTAACTGCCGGTCCGGGCGTTTGCTGTAGAATAAAATCCATCTTTTTCCGCGCGCCTCGTAATGATATTAATAATTCCGCTTAGCGCATTCGGTCCATAAAGTGCCGCTGCGGGGCCTCTGATTATCTCTATTTTTTCCACGTCATTGATGTCGACCGGGAGGGTCTCCCAAAAAGTTCCGCCTTTAAGGTAGTTATAAATAGGACGGTTGTTCAGCATCACGAGGGCAGTGGTTGAATTGCCTGCGAATGCCGAGTTGGGTGGAACGTTGTCCATGCCCCTTATGTAAATATCATAGTTGCCATTTGTCTGTTCCCGCACGATAATTCCGGGGGCAAGCCTTAACGCTTCCATGATGGAGGTGGAACCGGCTCTTCGAATTTCCTCTTTTGTAATGACTGAGGCAGAGAGTGGAGCATCAAAAAGAAACTCACTGTTCTTGGAAACGGAGATGACTCTGAGATTTAGCAATTTCTCGAGACTTAACTCTTTTAAGATGTTCTCATCGGCGCTATCGGACTGTCCCTGAATATTGGATACAGAAAAACAGTACAACGCAACAAGCAACAACCTTTGTATGGTTTTTAACATTGGATATGGATTGAACTAATTTAGAAATCTCAATATCCAATATCCAGTTTATTTTTGCCAAACCGAAGAAAAGCCTGGCTTAGGTATAACTATTAAGGGTAATTTCTTACGTAGCATATTGGATTTCACCCGATAAGTTTTCAATATTTGAAAACCTAACCCAGTAACTGCTACATGATAAGCTTGAATTGATAGGAAAAGATAGGAGCGGCCTCTATTTGTTCGAAGGGATATTATGATGACTTGGCAGAAAGAAGGAAATAATAGATCAGGGCGTTGCGGGCGTGAAAGATAAAGCGATTGCAGGCAGCTTTTGCTTGCCGCCGGTTAATGATTTTGGAAGGAACACCGTTATTTTATCGCCTTCCTGCACCCATTTCACCGTTTCTCCATTGTGCAGCAGTTTCATCCTGGTCCCTTTTGCCGGCGCATTATTTCTCCACTGCACCGAGGCCGGCACAGGTTCATTTTCCTGCAAGATGACCAGTGCGTAATATCCCGCGCCGTTTTTACTTTTTGTGAAATAAATACTACTATCCCTGTAATGAGGAACTGTTCTTGTATTATAAATGGCAGCCCCGTTTTTTTGAAGCCATTGCCCAATTTCGCTGATCCGCTGTATCGATTCTTCAGTAAGCGTTCCGTCCGGTTTGGGCCCGATGCCCAACAATAAATTACCGCCCTTGGCCACCACTTCAATCAGGGAATGAATAACCGTTGCCGCGGATTTATAGGTATCGCCGGGTACAAAACCCCAGTTATTGCCCAATGTCATGCAACTTTCCCAGGGATAATCGAGCTGCTGTTTTGGGATCCTTTGTTCGGGTGTTTGATAATTTTCATACGGTCCATGCACAGTGCGGTCAACCACCAGCAATCCAGGTTGGGCCTTTCGTGCCATTGCTGCAATCGCGGGCATGTCGATATCCTGGCTCCAGTCAGGAATACGCGCACCCCATGAAAGCACTTCTTCATTAACGGTTTCACGCGGCCTTACCCAACCGCCATCGAGCCATAAAATATCCACGCGTCCGTAATTGTTCATCAACTCCTGTACCTGGTTATAGGTAAACTGCTTGAACCGGTTCCAACGCCAGGGGAATCTTCGAATGTCATAATTATTGTTGCGGTCCGCAGTAGCATATTTGGGCCACCAGTAATATTCACTATGCCAATCAGGTTTAGAGAAATAAGCGCCGATCATAAAACCTTTGTTCCGGAATGCTTCGAATACGTATTTGGCAACATCGGCCCTGGCGTTTTGTTTAAAGGGCCCGTCGGATATTTTAAAATCGGTTTGCTTTGTGTCGAACATGCAAAACCCATCGTGGTGTTTGGTCGTAAACACAACATAACGCATGCCTGCATCCTTTCCTGCTTTTGCCCATTGTTCAGGGTTGAAATTTACCGGGTTAAAATCTTTTTTAAGTCCCCAGTACCATTTCTTAAAATCACTGTATGCAATTGTGCTGTCGCGGTCGATCCAGTCTTCGGAGCAAAGCGCCCACGATTCAATTATTCCAGGCACTGCATACAATCCCCAATGAATGATCATTCCAAACTTCAGGTCCTGCCATTGGTCGAGCTTTTGCCGCACCAGCGTATCGGTTGGCCATTCGTACCGGACAGGCTGTAACGGGATTTGCTGCTGCGCATTCCCGTGCATGCGGGGGTGCAGGCAACCGGCCATGCACAATACAAACAATTTACAAATGAGTGATTTCATGAACACGCTTTAATTCGCCTGAATAAAATGTCGGTCGGAAAGTTTCCAATGCATGTCAAAAAAACCTGCCATCTTCACACCACCGGTGCCCGACAGTAACATATTCAATCGATAGACCATAAAATCGGGAAACCCGCTTGCGCCTGCAAAATATTGGTTGGCATTTGCTCCATTCATTCCTTTGATACCCGTTCCGCTGATCACTCCTACCGATGCGATGTCCGATGAACGGAGAGGCCACACAAAATAAGCGCTAAGATCATCGCCTTGCCATACTTTGTTACCTGCAATTATTTTATTTCGCTCAACTTGTATGGGACAATCCGCTAAGAGAGCAGCCCATGCGGAATTGGTGGTTTTATTTCCGTAAAGAATGATTCCCCTGTCCTTATATTTTTCGACGGAAAATTCTCTATCAGGAATTATATCCACGGCGCCGTTTCCCCGGTAATACCATGTCTCCGCATCATACCGCGCCTTGTTAATGCTCCACTCGTTCTCATCCTTGTTGCCGGCTGTACCATATACAAAGAGCATGTTGTTATTAAAGGCATCTTTAAACGTGCCATAACGGTGCGGGCCTTTCTGGTCTGCAGGCGGTTTTGCCGCTATTACCCATTTTGCATTTTCCTTAAGCAGGTATAAACTGTCCCGGGTGCTTGCTACCACATGAATCACTTCCATGCTGTCAATAGTCAGCTTAAGCGTATCGCCGGTTTGAAATCCATTGCAATCTAATTGTAATACACGCACATTTTCAGTACTGCCGGTTATGTTGCCGGTTGCCTTATTTCTTTGCAGCCGCAGGCGGCTGAACTGCAGCGGCTCCGTTTGCTGTAGTATGGCCGCCCAACGGTAAGCAGCAGAAATGCCCGGGTTCGCAGTCATAAAATCGATATTATTCACAGCACTGTCAACTGGCAACGCATGCCACTTGAAAAAATCGAAAATAGGTTTCCAGTCAACACTCTGGTCCCCGAACCAATGGCTTCCGCCCGGATATTCATAATAGCTAAGATCGGGATGAAAATCTCCAAGGATTTTTCTCATCTGGCGTGCATAGTTTACAGAAACTGTCCTGTCTGCGTCGCCATGAAAAACATATACGCCCATTGGTTTGTAATTGCTGGCCAGTTTTATAACATCGCTTTGATTGCCTGACCGCAACAGCATTTGCTCCAGCGGAGAATTACTGCCTTCGGGAATCAAACCATCGGCAGAACCATAGCCTTTTAATGTAGGATAACCTGCACACGGCGCAATGGCCGCCCACATGTCAGGATAGGTGGCTCCCAAAAACCAGGTGCCATGGCCGCCCATGGAATGACCGGTCAGGTAAATTTGCCGGGGATCAGGTTTAAATTTTTCTTTCGCAATATGTAAAACTTCCAATGCATCTATTCTTCCCCAATCTTCCCAGTTGAAGCCGCGGGGACGCCGGTTGGTGGCGGCCACCAATGTCCCCCAATCCTTCGACTGGTAAGCTCTTGCCTGCCCGATGGCTTCTACGCCGGCGCCATGCACCGACAAAAACAGGGCGGCGCCCGGAGTAGTGGCGGGCTGTTGAGGAGTTACTGCATAATACTGCAGGCTGCCATCGATGGCACTGATGAATGTATTGCTGTATTTATCGGTTGCATCTACAGCGTCTATCATGATTGTCGTTTCATCCAGCAACGTTGATTTGTCCCAAAGCTGCAATAAACAATCATGCTTTCTCTTTTGCACAGCGCCGCCCCCGTTAAAATGAAATATCACTTTTCGGGTAGCCATTGCCGGTATCAAGGGAACCGCTGTTATCATCTGGCGGCCTGCCATGGTGCTCCTGATCTGCAATCCTTTTAACGCTTTTGCTGAAGTGTTGATGATTACGATGGCACCCATCAGGTCATCATTCCGCTGGCCAGGCACGATGAATGGAAGCGTTGGGTCATTGGTGTCCAGGAACACTGGTTTCCGCGGAAAGCTGAGGTCGGCCACAATGCTTGCCCCGCGTGCATAAAACTCATTCAATCCCTTCTTCAATATTACCGGGATATGTAACCATCCCAACGAATAAGGGTCGCCCGCATGCAATACGCCGTTAACGATCACCGTGCTGTTGCCTCTGATGTTCAACAGGGCCGGCTGTACTTTTTCTGAATGATAGGTAAGATAAATATATCCTGCCGACCGGCTTCGTAACCGTCGAAGGCTATCTGCAGCCACTGCCTGCCAGCGAATGACTTCTCCTCTTTGATTAACGTCGAATGAATCGCCGGCTACGGGTTTGCGCAGGGTGTTCGTGTAAAGCTTATACGCCAGTTGATCTGTATATAAAGCTTCGCGTCCGTAGCGGCTAAAAGAGGAGATCACTAACCCTTCCGTAAAATGATGGATGCTTTGTGAAAGGCAAACAACGGCAGTGAATGAGAACAACAACAAAAAAGATATTCCTTTCATAGCCCTTTTGTTAAAAAGAAGCACCTGTAAAAATACAGATGCTTTCTTTGATTACGACTGCTTATATGAGACTTTTTATAACAATGCCGCAATGCTATCTTACATCCCAGAAAATCCTGGTCGACAGGTTATCCTGGGCTGCCACAGCCTGGTAGTTTGCTGCATTATATGTTTTTTCATTTGCCGCGTACAGCCACCGGTAAGGTGGTTGTTTTTGCACATTGCCTGCATCTACCTCGAAGCTGAATACAGGGGCGTCGAGCCGCCTCAATTCTGCCCAGCTCTCCATTGGCTGCACAACACTGTAATGGATCCATTTCTGAATGGCCAGCAATTTTAGTTTGTCGGCATTGGTTACCGCAAGGTCCCAGTTAACACCCGCGCTGTTGATGTAATTGTTAATTTCTGTGTTATTGGTAGGTGTAAGACTGCCCGAAACGTTGTTGTTGCTCAGGGTCCTTAGCCAATAATAATATTCGATGGACTGCCTGATCCCATTTTCATACGCATTTTTTGCAGCCCCCGCATTTGCTGTTTTTAAATAGTGTTCCGATGCAAAGAAGCTTACTTCGGAGGCGGTTATAAGAATCCCGGGAAAAAACTGGTTGCGGCTTATGGTAGACCGGTTATAGATCGCCATGGTTCCACCCGCAATCAAGGCATTCTGAGTTGTCCTGTTCAACATAGGGTCCAGGCCATTGTACACGCCTCCGGCATTGGCGCCCGGTTCAAACATTGCCCTTAACCGCGGATCGCCGTTTGCCTTCATGTGATCGATCATGACCTTGCCGGCTATATTACCATTCCAATCTTCCAGCCCGCTCTGAAAGCCTTTCGCGGTAATATCTGTGTTTACATCAAACACGCTTATCTTGATATTTTCGGCATTGGAAGATACTACCGGGTAAGATGCGGGGTTTGATAAGATCTGGCCGATCTCGGTATTAGCCCTGGATTGAAAATTGGCAACATCCGACACCCTGCTCAACATCCTCAAGCGAAGGGAATTACAATATCGCTTCCATAAAACAATGTCCCCTTTGTTGATGAGGTCCTGGTTTTTGAATCCCGCGGCTATGCCGGACTTAACCGATATCGCGTTCAACTCATCTGCAAAGGCTTTCAGGTCGTCCAGCATTTTGGTATAAATGGCAGATGCATTATCGTATTTGGGCAACGATGCCGCATAGTCGCCACCGTTAGCGCTCAATTTCCCGGCCTCAGTCCAGGGAATATCGCCATGCAGGTCCACCACTTTTTGTGTTTGATCGTAAAAAAAGATGGTGGCCGCGATCATATATATACGCCTGTCTGCCTGGTCATCCGTGCTTAACCTGGAATAAATGTTCTGAAGCTCCCTGTACTGGGCCAGGAAATTATAATAATCGTTCCACCGGTCGCCGATGGCGGCGGAACCCGGCACATACTGGTTATCTGAATTTTCCCAGCCTACCGCCTGGGTATAGCGAAGGACCGTTGTTCTTAACACTACAAAGTAATTCCAGTAACTGGGCACTGTATAGCCATGCTGTCCTTTATCTGAGTTGGAATTAGAATAAGAAGTGATAAAACCCGCAAATTGCTTTTCAACAGTGGTCTCGGATATTTTTGACGGATCTGCATAGCTGTCTGCAAAATCCGACTTCTTGCACGCAGTAATACCTGCGGTCAGTATAGCCAGGATAAAAAATATCTTTTTCATAAATTTTTTGTTGAGTGCTGAATGATTTTAGAAACCGGCCCTTATCATAACACCGATCGTCCTGGTAGATGGATTGGTGCCGGCATTGGTAAGCGATTGAAACCATCTTGAACCCGCAACGGTTTGCTCCGCATCCAGGTCCTTCAACGTCCTGTATACGTACAACAGGTTTCGGCCAAATACCGATAATTGTATCCTGTTGGCTTTTACTTTGGCGGCGATCTTGTCCGGCACGGTATAGCTTAAGGATAGCTCTCTAAGCTTGACATAAGAATTCTTCTGGATATACAGCTCATAACGGGAATAGCTATATTGGGGGCCGCCCCAGTTGTAAGTATTCCAATAGTAATAGGCCTGGGATATGACGTTTGTGTTAGGCTGGCCGTCTGCGGTCACGCCGGGCAACAGCATACCGTCATGGAATACGGTCTCTCCGTTCGGGCCCTGTGTGGCGGTGGTTTGTATACCTTTACCGCTTGCATTCCTGTAATAACTGATGCCGCCGCGTTCCTTATCCATGTAGTTCAGACTTTCTTCGAGCAAGCCGCGGCTGATCATCCAGTTGATGCCTGTTGGCATTACATGACCACCAACCCTGAAATCGAACAGCACATCTAATGAAAATGATTTATAACTCAGCGTATTGGATACGCCGCCAATCACCTTTGGCATGGCATTGCCCACTTTAACCAGGTTATTGTCCAGCTTATGCAGGCCGTTGGGTTCAACGATCATTTCGCCTTTGGCATTCCTGGCAACAGGATGCGCATAAAAATCACCCATTGGCTGTCCTACTTTGGATATCAACTGTGCTGCATTGCCATCATAGTCTTGGTGCAGCAATTCGTCGGAGCCTGTTGCGAGCTTTTCAACCGTATTTTTATTATGCGCTCCATTAACGCCTATTTCCCACGTGAAATATTTCGATTTAACGGGCGTGCCTGTAATGGCAATTTCAATTCCCTTGTTTCTTAGCGTGCCGATATTGGTCAATACAGAAGTGGCGCCGGAACTCGCAGGTATTGTCAATGGGAGTATCTGGTCCCTCACCTGCGCATTGTAATAAGATATCTCGAGGCCTAAGCGGTTCTTCAAAAACCTTGCTTCCAACCCGAATTCTATTTCATGCTTTTCTTCCGGCCGGATGCGGTCATTTCCGAAATTGGCAGGCAAAGTGGTATACAGCACCGGTTGTCCGCCTGATTGCTGTACGCCCAGCGTGTTTTGATTATAAGCTATGTTGGCGCCATAGATATCAGGATAATTTCCAACTATTCCCCAGGAGGCGCGCAGTTTGGCATAAGTAATAAGCGATGGTAAATTAAAGGCATCTGAAATAATAAAGCTTGAGTTCACCGATGGATACACGAAGCTGTTTTGATCGGGGTGCATAACAGATGTCCTGTCGCGCCTGAGCGTGCCTTCCACGAACAAAAATTCCTTGAAGCTGGCATTGAATGTTCCGATAAACGCGTCCTTTACCAGCGAAATACGTCTCGAGTCACTGTTGGGCAGGCCTATGGAAGCTGCTACATCAAACAGGTTTTCGGTACTCAAACCGCCATTGGTGCTCCTGCTTAGGATGTTGTCGGTTTGTTTACTGGCGGTGTATCCTCCCATCAGGTTAAACTCCAGGTTCTGGTTGAGCCGATAAGTGTACGTCAACAATGCATCGCCATATACAATGGTGCTTAAATAAGATCCCAATACAAAAGCGCCGGAATTTCCAAAGGCCAGCGGCACTTCGGTGGCTTGCCGGCTTTCACTTCTTTGCGAAGTGAAGTCTGTTGCGATCCGCACCCGCAGCCTTAGGTTATTAATGATCTGCCAGTTATTCGTAAGGCTGCCAATGACGCGATTGCTGTATTCGGTTTCATTGTGTTCTTTTACTCTCCATACATAGTCTGCAATATCTGCCCTGAAACCGGGATAAATAATATTTTCATTGGGTGTCAGGCTTTGAGTGCCTGCGCCCGTTACGAATTTGTATCCCTTACTTGTTTTATACCGGGCCAGATACCAGTCTGCATTGTCGAACCTGCCCATCATGCCGGTAAAATTGTTGATCATCCTGTCGATGGAATATGGGCGGTTCTTAATACGCTGGTTGACATAATTCACCATAACATCTATGGAATATTTTTTGCCCAGCCGGAACCTGCTGTTGAGGTTGGCGATGTTCCTGTCGTTGTCAGCGCCCAGGCTTACGCCCTGGTTGTTCTGCCGCGTTAGAGAGAACCGCACATTTGAATTTTCCGAGGAATGCGACATGGCCACATTGATATTGGAATTGTATGCTGTTCTGAACAATCCTTTGTAATTATCTTTCTGTGCTTCGTAAGGTCTAATCCGCCCATCCCATGCCAGTGTTGGCTGTCCATCGAACTTTGCACCGAAATTGATGGTGAAGCCGGGAACGCCCCTGGTTTCGCGTGTGCCGTTTCCATCAAGGTCGTGGTAAATAAATCCGGCGGCGTCCTGGCCTCCGTTGCTGACATGAATAGGAGCTCCCGGTCCTCTGACGTTCTGGTACCTCGGCAGGAATGCCACCTCATCAAAACTATGGCTTGCATTTACGTCTATGCTAAAGCCTCTTCTTCCCCTGGCGCCGCTTTTTGTGGTGATCAATAAAACGCCGTTCACAGCTTCAGAGCCGTACAGCGCGGCGGCGGATGCGCCTTTTAAAATGGAGATGTTATCTATGTCTTCGGGATTGATATCGAGTAATCCATTTCCTCTTAAGCGTTGGTCGTTCCAATAGTCATTATTCTTTACTTCTCCATCGCGGATAGGCACGCCGTCCAATACGATCAGGGGTTGATTTCTGCCGGTAATGGAATTGATGCCGCGGATGTTGATATTTACCGCGCTGGTTGCTCCACCGGGCGTAGCTCCAATGCGCACGCCAGGAGCTTTGCCATATAAAGCGGTTGCAAAGCTTGGCGAGCCTGCGCGGACTATATCTTCCGATTGGATGGTAGTGGAAGCGTAGCCAAGTGCTTTTTTCTCCCTCGACACGCCCAGGGCTGTAACTACAACTTCACTTAGCATCCCGCCTGCCTCCATGGCAATGGTGATGCTGGTTTCAGCAGGGCCTACATTTACCTGTTGATTTTTATATCCTGCGTAGGATATCAACAACGTTACTCTTCCCTGTGGGATATCCAGGGTAAATGTTCCGTTTTCGTCGGTAAGTGTGTTTACCGATTGGTTCTGTAGGGCTACAGTTGCACCGGATAATGGCCGGTTGGTTTGCGCATCAGTGATAACACCACTAACGCGCCTTGTTTGTGCCGTGGCTGCAAACGCAGTAAACAGCACGAGAATAAGCAGCAGATACGTTCTCATTTGCTTAGTTTTTACATTTAGAATTTTTAATCAATACCCTTAACACGGGAAGTTCCTCATGTAACTAAGCAGCGTAATCAATAAGCGTAATCAAGTTCAAGTCGAGCCTGCCCGGTACCGGTCAGCTGTCAATTGGTTGACAGGTAACCTTCCCCGGGCTTCATTTCTATGCCTTTCGTTATATCTTTTTCATAATGTTCCATTACCAAGGCGGCAGCCCCGATCAATTCAGCATCGTAGCCGAGCGTCGACATTTCAATGATCGTATTGGCGGCAAGCCTGGGAATGCAATGTTCATTCAATGCATGCTGGATGGGCGCCTGCCAGATCTTGCCGGCATTCGAAGCGCGCCCGCTCAGTATAATAATTTCAGGATTGAGAATATGTATCAGAATGGCCACTCCCCTGCCGATGGTATATCCTGCTTCGGACAAGAGTTCTACGGCAAATGTGTCTCCTTTGTGCACTGCTGCAATGATCGATTGGCTCGCGGATTCATAATGTTCCAACTGGGAAGATTTCAATATGGATGTGCGGCCGGCCCTTAATCCTTCCTGTGCCTTTGCAACTATATACAGCAAGGAGCTTTCCGTTTCGAGACAGCCGCTTTTACCGCAACTGCATAGTTTACCGTTTGTGAACATGGGGATGTGGCTGAACTCACCGGCAAATCCATCTTGCCCCCTGAACAATTCTTTATTCAGGACCATCCCTAATCCGATGCCCCACCCGAGGTTTACCACCATGGCGTTCTTTCTTCCTTTGGCTGCACCGAAGCATAGTTCCGCCAGCGCTATAAGACTTGAATCGTTGTCGATGAAGGTGGGCAATCCTGTTTGGCTGGAAATATGTTCTGTTATGCTCTCGGCTTCTACATTCAGGAAGGAATAGTTGACGCCCTTTTTAAAATCCACGAATCCCGGCATGCCTATGCCTATGCCCACGATCTTTTCTTTTAAAATGCCTGATTGCCTGACGAATTCCCCGATCTTGTCGGTCAATATGTTCAAGGCGTCGGGGTTGCGGGGCAGGGATAGTTCAAACTTCTCGATGTCGGTTACGAACTTATTGCGCATATCCATGATGGCTATGCGGGTTACGAACTGGTCCATGGCCACTGATACTATGTACAGCGTATCGTCTTTAATGGAGTACATAACTGGCCTGCGGCCACCGGTGGATACGGCGTGGCCGGTTTCTGTTACGAATCCTTCGTCAATGAGTTCGTTTAATAAACGGGTGGTGAGGGGGAGACTTTTATCAATGGCGGCGCTTAGCTCGGCACAGGAGAGTGTATTACCGAAATAGAGTTCTTTGATGATCCTTTTTTTATACAAAGAGGTCCTGTAACTCATAAACGCAGTCAGTATTTAACGGTAAATTAATTAAAAGTACCAATACTTTTTAAAAATATTTAAAAAGTTTGGCTGGAAACGTAAATTTTATGGGCTAATGGCTCAGTAGGTGACTGGTGGCAGCACGATCACCGTTACGGTGTCGGAATCCTTTGCGCCACCATTATCGGTAACTGTCAGCGTGAAAATATACATCCCAGGCACCAATCCTGTAACCGTTGTTATGGCGCCTGATGGATTGGTTATGCTATACGACGCAGGCCCGCTGGTTTTTGTCCACGCATAGCTTGATATCGTTCCGTCTCGATCGTTTGACAATATACCGACAAGCACTGCTGTCGAAACAGGTGATTGAACGACCAGATCAATTCCTGCATTGGCAACAGGTACCTGGTTTCCCGGGGGGCTGTAAACAATTATTGCCCGTGGCAAAGGATCGGCAAATATGGTATAGGCCCCGTCTGTGATCGTTATAGAAGTTTCCACAGCTGTTCTGGATGTTGCAGACGGGGTAATCAGTGACCCTGTTATATTGGTCAGCCCTGTTACCTGGTAAGTGTCCATGCCGGTACTGTCCAATACTGCAAATTCATACATTACACTGTCCGGCTCACTGATGTGCTGGTATTTAAAAACATGAAGGCCCCGAAACCTGGTCACTACTGAATCAACGAACTTATAATCCGCCAATCTCAGCTTCCTGCTATTGGTATAATAGTCGGCCGGCCAGCTTTGTGGCTTGTCGTTGTAATCAACCGGCCTGTCGAACTTGCCGTTATTGCCATCTATTGCATCGTATCCCGGATTGTTGCCGGCATCGATCTCATCTATCGCGCAATACCAATAGTGCTGGTATAGTCCGCTTGCAGTTGCAATAAATTCCAATTGCGTTGCGCCTACTCCGTGACTTAGCAATCTGCTTAAAGCCGAACCGGCAACAACATAACCTGGAGCGGCCAATTGCGACACGCTGAATGTTTCATCCGAAGTAACAGGGTAGCGCTTATAATATCCCTTTTGATAAGTGTCTTCCGTAATGGAAACCTTGATATTGGGATTACCTGTTTCGCGGGCCATGCCGTTTACAAAATGTATGTTCTTGCGCCAATCGTCCCAATATCCCGGGCTCACCCCATAGTTCCCGATCTGCTGATCGGTAGTAGGGATATAAGGGAATGAATCTGTTTTTAGTGTATGGATGGCGTGGAAGTCAATGCCATCCAGCGGAATATTCCTGCTTCGCTTTTTTAGCTTCAACAACATTATCATTGCTTTTGCGTCATCATAATTATAAGCCTCGAAACCGGCTGCAAAAACCAGCACGCGCGGGCATCTTTTTTTCACGCTGTCATACACACCATCTACCTCGGCCGCGCACTCGATGGGGTTTTTAAAGGCATTCGGAAATCCAAATAAAGTGGGCTCATTGTTTACGCCGAGTATCATCAGGAATCCCTTCCCGACCGTACTGTCGCCGTTATACGTTCTTACGTTATGCCGCGGGCTGTCTGCGCAGGGGCCGCCGATCAACGCCTGGATGCCCATATAATATCCCTTGCGGGAATAGCTGGATGATAATTGGGGATCGCTCGTAATGGTATTCGTGCCCCATCCCTTGGTGACGGTGTGGCCGGCAGCGGCCAATTGTGCTTTATAATATGCATTATCGTTGAAAATCGCTGCAAATTGAAAATGCTTTCTACGGGCCAATGCCTCATTGTATTTAAATGAATTGAACCCGTACCCGCCCATATTGATGCGCTGTGACCCGTGCGGTTGGTTTTCATCGTCCTGGAACATCTGGTCGAATGTTCTTGCAAACGACGAATCGCCGGGATTGTTCACAAAACTGGTATCGCTCCATGCGGTATCCTGTTGATTCTGCAGATTGAAATGTCCTACGATGTTTCCTATCTTTCGCGGCTTCCATTGCTGCACGGCCCAATGCGCAAGATTATAGGTAGTGTCTGCCAATCCCGTTGGAGATCCATAAAAACTTATCTGCGATACATCGGGCCAAAGTCCGTTGAATAAATTGGTCCTGCGCATTACCACAAACGCGAATTGGACCTTATCGCCCGCGGTCGCATTGATCTTTGTGGTGACCGGTAGTCCTGAACAGCTACCACAGGTAGTGATCACATAATCGGGGGTGTAATTTTCAGGATTGCAAATGGTGTCCCATTTAGGGGCGTTATTGCGGTCGAACGTGAATATCCAAATGGTATCTACAGAGCCCGACCTGTCGTAAAATTTAATCGAATCCAGGTTGTATTCTGCCTGGAAGTTGATCATGCCCCGCCATCCCTTACCGCCCAGGCTGTCGCGGTTAAAGTCGGCCACGTAGCGGACAATGCGTCCATCATCGCTTGCAGACGCAGTGAAATATTTATACAAGCCGCGACTGCCCTTCCTCGTTGCTCCGGAGAAATCATAAGTGATGCTATCGCCTGAAGGAAGGCGGACTGACTGACTGTAACTAAATGCAGAAGTTAATAGGATAAGCAGGATGAACAGTTTTCTCATGACAAACTCCTCGTCAGGCTTTCTCATGCCCGTAATACAAACTAGCAACAGATAGTTTTAAAAAAACCCGTTTTTTCACCCTATTTGCTGTTCGCTTCTTCGGGGAAATTTCCCCTTTTCATTTACAGCTTTGGATTCCGGCATTTTAATTCCCAGGAAACATCTTACCTTTCATTCACCCACATTCAGCTAAGAAAAAAATTATCCAATTCTTTAGCATTGACCTCCTATCAAAACTGATTAAATCTTCTGGCAAGCAAGTGCACTTACTCAGATTAAAATCTACATTGAACAGTTTGGAAATGGCCAAGTGGTTATGACTCTGCTTCGAAGGTAATTACCTGCATGTTGTTCACCTTATTGTACATGCCTAAACCTTCTTTTATGCGGTCCTTGTTATTTATTGCTGCTATGTTATCTGCAATTTTGCTGGTCGGCCTCCTGGATAATCTGAAGCTTCTGCTCTACAGAAAACTTCCTTCTTGCTTTTGACATACCCTAAATTTAAGTGACTAAATTGATTTGATAATTTAGTCCAGTCATTTAGTGGGCTAGGACACAAAACGCCTAACTACTTCTCTGATTTTTTGTGTTCATTATTGGTCTAGGATAATTATTTGCAGTGGCTCGCGAGCAAGTATCAGGACATCAAAGACCCCATCGTCGTTAAAATCAATAATGGCGCCACCATTGGGCCCTTCCTCACCGAGGACTGTGCAACTGGAAAAAGTTACTATTGCAAGTAACAACACGATAAATAGCCTTGTAGCTTTAAGGTTTAATAGTTTCATAATTGTCAGTTTAATGGTTATAGGTAGTTACAGATGACCTTAGATTGATAAATTACAGCTTAATGACTTTAATTGTCTGCCTGTTTGCACCTTGTACCACTTTTACAATATATATCCCATTGGCACAGGTTGCTCTGAGAATAACAGATTTTTATTTGTAATCATTGTAAGCGTCGAAAAATGCCAAAACCTAGCCAGGGCTTAGCGCTACTTCAGATGCTGGCTTGAAAGAGAAACGGCTTAATATACATTCTTTAGATAGGTGGAGATTTCATAGAGGGAAAGCCTTAGAAATATTCCCGTCCCATTCAAATATGGATGCATGTATTCCGGTGAATGAATTCCACTACTATATTAGGAATATTTTTTATTATAAAAGAGGGGTTTTCACGGTTTTTTTAGGCTAATTAAATTCGTATGTTATAGTGAAGCGTGCTTAAGTGCAGGTAGTATTACCAACAATCCACTCTAGGTGGGCTTTATACGAGGGTATATTGACAATTGGGGGGAGTTATGAGGTTTGGATGTAGTTAGGCAGCCAATACAGACATCATAATCACATCCGGGCATTGTGCCAGGTCACTTCTTCAACGTTTTTTCGATCCAGGTTTTACAGGTGTTTGTAAGTACAGGAATAATATCTTGTTTTCCGGCTTTAAACGCGTGGTCCGCCCCCTCTATGGGCACCAGTGTGCTAAGCGGAAGTGTTTTACACACCGCCTCTATTAAATTGAATGTAGCCAACTCATCCCGCGTTCCCTGCAAAAAAAGCATGGGAGCTTTTACATCTTTTAGATGCGCCGCCCGCTCAATAGAAGGTTTGCCGGAAGGATGAAGCGGAAAGCCGAAGAATACGAGGCCTTTGACTATTGATAATCCCGTGGCTGCCAGGTATTGTGAAGACATGCGGCCGCCAAACGATTTACCAGATACAAATAATGGAAGCGAAGGGTATAGCGCACGTGCATGGTCAATTGCCGCGGCAATGGTTTTGTGCGCAACTGCCGGAACATCCGGTCGTTTTTTTGTATGCTCGGTGAAGGGAAAATTAAACCGCAGTGTAGCAATGTTCATTTCGGCAAGCGACTTTGCGATTGCTATCATAAAAGAATGATTCATTCCCGCACCCGCACCATGGGCCAGCGTCATAATGCAAATGGGTTTTTCAGGAACAATGTATTCGCCCGAGACGGTTCCAATATCGGGCGAGATAGAAAGTGAAATTGGATGCTTGTCCACCATTTAATAATTATGCAGCAGGTTCGGAACCCTCGCCTAATTTATTTTCTGTTACGAAGGTATCTCGGAATTCAGTGAACTCGGCAAGTAAGGCAGTAGATTCTGAAAGCACGCCATCCATGCGTTCGTATACGTCCGGTATTTTTTGCTCGAGTATTTTATTGCCAAGGTTGATATTCTCGGCTTCGACCTGTGCAATTTTTTTCAATAAGGCTGTTCCGCTATTATTTATGTCTTCTAACTCGCGTATGATTTTATTGATCGCATTAAGCTTCTGCAGGTTATCCATAAAAAATGTTTTAATGGGGCTGTATACTTCTGTGAATACTGTACCCGAATGTAATATAATTTAACAGCTTTAGTGCTGGGCACGGTATAGGTTTTCGGTAATCCAAACGAAATATCCACTGAAATCCCGTCTCAATCTTCCACGTCGGCTTTTTGTCCCCGGCAGGAACTCCTACTGGTTAAAAACTGCTTATTTGCAGATAGTCATAAGATCTTTAAGCTAAGCTTTAAATTTGGTAAAATCATATGTCGTGCTTTATTCAGTGATCTTATTAGTTCAGCTTTTAAACTATTCTAATGAGAAAATTAATGAACCCTCTTCGACCCCTGTACCCAGATGGGGGCATGTACTTGTTTATGATCCCGTCCGGAACACGATGTTGCTATTTGGAGGCAGAGCTGTAACTGATAATTATTTTGATGATACGTGGATCTGGGACGGCAAAGAATGGAATAAAAAAGATTTGAAGGGACCGTCGGCCAGAGGGTTTTGTGCGGTTACTTTCCATGAAGGCCGAAAATCAATTATACTGCATGGGGGCAGAGGCAATAATTCAGTCACTTATTCCGACACCTGGGAATGGGATGGAGAAAAATGGTCGTTATTGCAAGCTGATAGTGATTATAAAGCTGACCACCACCACATGGTTTATATTGCACCAGAACAGCGGATATTGGCTTTTGGTGGATGGGATGGAACAAAAGTGACAGGCGAAACCTGGTCCTGGACGAATATGAGTTGGAAAAAATTAAATGTTGCTTCGCCGCCAAAGAGAGCGGCCTATGGCATGGCGTATGACAGGACACTCAATAGGGTAAAATTATATGGGGGTTTATGGGTCGATGGACAATATGCAGATATTTGGGAATGGTATAACGGATCCTGGAATTTGAAAGGTGGATCGTACGATAACTCATCATTAGATCATCATTCGTTATTTTATGATGAGAAACTTAGATATGTCCTCGGTTTTGGTGGAAAGAACTATAGGTATAAAGCTCAAAATAATACATTTCGCATCCACGAAGGAAGTTTGCTGACAGTGACAAGCAATGGGCCGTCGGCCCGTTATAGCTTTGGGATTGCCTATGATAGCAAAATGGAAAGTGCATATCTGTTTGGCGGGAAAGAGCTAAAAGGAGAGATTCAAATAGCCTTGAATGACTTTTGGAAATGGGATGGAAAAACCTGGACAAAAATTCAATAAGGTAAGTATCTGAAAGTTTCGACTATTCTTTGCCGGGCTGTCGAATACGGAACTCCGGGCAGCAAATTTTTAAAGATGCCGGTGCATAACTTACCCGCTCAATGTCATTCACAGGACGAGCATCTTGTGCGTCCTTAAGGCCACCGTTTCTGTCCAGTGTATGAAAGCCATTCCTCATTGGTACTGATTACAATTTGAAAAATCAAATTCCAGCGCATTGGCTGATGATTTTTAATCAGGATAAAATGAGAAGCAATGAGGAACTGGGGGCAACAATAGCAATAAAAGAGCCTTGTAATGCTAAGCTTACAAGGCGTAAAATTTTATGAGAATTGTATTGTTCCTTTATAAATTAATATGGCAGGATAGCGGTGTAGGTATTCCCTCCCGGGCCTGTCCAGGATAATTTCATATAATACAAGCCAAGGCCCGGACACGAAGTGGGGGTGCCGCTGGCGTTCAGCCCGAATGTAGCTGTTGCGGTTCCGATACCATCATGTTTTACCTGGCCTCCGGTAAGTCTGAATGAACAATCTTGCCTGATCACCAAGGGTTGAGTGATGGATGTTGTAAACGTATGATCAAACCTGTTAACACCCCATTCAGCCACACCCGTAGTGTTGCCTTCAGTATGATTGCCGGTAATGCTCAACACCACGCCCCCATCATACGTAAATGTATGTTTACGGGCC
Source organism: Chitinophagaceae bacterium (assembly GCA_035628135.1). Taxonomy (GTDB): domain Bacteria; phylum Bacteroidota; class Bacteroidia; order Chitinophagales; family Chitinophagaceae; genus DASPKM01. The sequence continues at coordinate 170,985 of DASPKM010000013.1, forward strand.
ACCTTCCAATTGCGCGCGGTATTATCATCGAATTTGATAGACATTCCGCCGCTTGACACAGTATGTATGATAGTTTGAAGGGCAGCCAGATTATATAATAGACCGCCAGTTACATTGGTGAAGGTCTTGGCGCCGCTGATAGTAATGCTTTTGTTATCCTGTATACGGGTGATCTTTACATTCTGGTAGGTGACTGTAATCGATGCGCCGGCATTCTTCCACTGAACACCTTGCGCCATGGATACTATCACGGTACCGGTCCGCTTCCATGCGGGATGACAGGTAAGGCTACCATCATAGGTAAGGGTGAGCGTGCGTGGATTGCTGACGGAGTCATAAGCAATAGTAGCATCGCAAATAGTTCCCAATGCTCCCTGGACTTTCCCTGAAAAGGCAGGCGAGGTTTCCAGTGCAATGTTTATATCTGTAGCAATTGCATTGAACTGGTTGGAAACAATGTTCTGATCATCGGCATGTTTGCTGGCTTCCGTGTTGTTATCGGATTCCGTGTTTTTTTTACAGGCTGTGAAAGTAGTGACAGCTGCCAGTATGAGCACTGGTACAATTCGGGTATGTATGTTCATAAGGACAATTTTGAATTGAGATATGAACGGCAGAAATCGGTGATTGTTGCGTGAAGTAAAATTGAATGTAGCAGTCATTTCCAAAAACGTCAAAATCAAGCAGTAATGGAAGTTAATTTTGGGCCAAACTACGCATAACCACAGCCCTGAACTTATTCCCAAAATTGGCATATTCGAAGGGGATATACAGGAACGTTGAAGAAATTTATTTTGAAGATGAAGGTTTCGAAGTATAAAAAATTAGATACCTTTCTAGTGGTTTAAGATGCTGTAAACCGGGTTACCTACAACTTATCAAAGATGAAAGGTTTCGCAACTGCCATCATGATAATTGCCTTTGGTCAACAGGCTCTCGCCCAGCTATCGGATTTTTATTCCAGTTCCAATTATTCAAACTTTGTAAACAATTTGATTTCCAATAGCATTTGGCAATCATCCATGGAAAGCTACACGAAACAATACAAACCGGGTTCGTCTGCTTCCAGGTCAAATTCAAATGCATCCAGCAGATCATTACCCATTGAAATTCCCGAATACAGAAGATATCCGGTGGTTCAGTTCAAGTCAACCGGCACACGGCTAACACTACAGGAATATCTCGATGCCGTTCAAGCCAGTGCGAAGGAGAAGGACGAATTAAAGAAAGTAATCCTGAAAATGTTCGGCCAATACGAAGCTGCGGCTAAAGCCAAGGGCTATCCCAATGACTGGGCTTTGGCATATGTTTCCTGCGTTGGTCTTAATAGCCACATCTATCACGGACAGACAGAAAAACCGCTTTTGCCTTTCGAACAAAATGTGGGATTGCGTGACGTTGTAGCTGAATACGCCACTGATAATGGGATTTTCAACAATGTAACGGACCGCCAAAAACAAGAGCTATATGAGCTCTTGTTGCTGCTGGGCGGACTCACCTACCACTACTATGAAAAAGCCATCAAAGAAAACAATGTTGAAGAGATAAATAGTTGCAGGCTCGTGGCGGAACAGAATCTGCGCCAGTTAGGCGTCTTGCGATAGGGGTCTGCAAAAAATGGGGTATCTAGCTTGTAGCTAGTGACAGTAGCTTCTTGGGAATTTTCTTAGGTGAAAACCTCCATATCGATCGAATGAATAGCGTAGGGCACAATAATTCTTTCCAGGAAAAGTCATAATAGAATGTTTCTTTTTTTTGCCCGAACGCGGAGCAGTACAGGGAGAGTGTGATAAATATCAGCTTCAGTCTCATGCTTTATTTTAGCGTGATGCTTTTGTTGAACTGGCGGTACTTTCATTTTCATCAACTGCGGCTATGCTCGTTGAGGTTTCAGGTTTTATTGTTTTCCATTCCTTGTACAGCAGGAATCCCCCCAGCAGTGTGGCTGCAAGGCCGCTAAAAAGCACTATTTGTTTCGCTTCCTTGTTTATCCTGGGGTTGCTACTGTAATTGTCCATGAAGATGGAGTAGATTTCTTCCGAAGTGGTCCGCTTCTGGGTGAAGAATTGATCTTGAGTAGACAAGATCATCGATAGGACGCCAATAATTACAAGGCCTATTCCAATTTGCTTTTGTGATAAAGCAGTTGTTTTGTTAGTGGGGGCCAAATTACCTGGTGTTGTATTACCAACAGCCGTATCAGCGGTTGTTGTGGTAATGGGCGCTACGTTTTGCGGCTGGCTTCGCATAAAGGGCAATATTACGGCAGCAATGAGCGTCAGCCAGAAGCCTATTCCCAATACGCTACCGAGGCCTTCAAAGGCTGAGCCGGAAATGCTGCCGCCGCTTTCATCAATTTGCAGTAAAATAATTACGTACACTATCACAATCGATAAAATCGGCGCGCTGAAAAGCAGTCCCTTTGAAATGGGATAGTTTTCATTATTAAATGCTGCGTTATAGGCGATGATCCCTGCGGACACCGGGACCAGCACCAACAGGTATTTTACCGGGTTATCTATTAACGGTGATGCCTGCCCGAAAATCAGGTCCCAGGCGCTCACGCCGACAATGTACTTGATCCAGGGCATAAAGAAAGCAGCAAGCAATACAGTTGCTGCGGCGATGACGACGCCCTTTTTGTTGGATTGCATAATCAGTTGGTTTGGTTTGACGATAAATGCCGTTGTTTACCGAGGAGGGCGGATAGCTGATAGAGAAGGACAAATTACGAAAAATTGGAAAAAGAAATGGAGGAATTTACATATGGAAACCGCATTCCAGGCGGTTTTAGGCTTTTACAAGGTAATCGGCCAATTGTTCTGCTTGTTTCAAAACAGTCTCAAGGGTTTTCTGTTGTTTATCGGAAGGATAGCCATATTTATTCAACGTTCGCTTGACAATTACCATTAGTTTAGCCCTGGCACTTTCCTTTATTTGTAAAACTTAATATTTGATCCGACAGTTGAGGATTTCTATTTTTCAGTTTTATAGGGCCAGGATATAAAAGTTTAAGCTGCTGACGTTCGTTCGTTCAGCAGTTTTTGTTTGGCTAAAGTAATGGATTCGCTAAAGGTTTGCATGGGAGTTTTGCCAAAGCAATACCGGCCACTATGTGGCCTCTGCTGGTTGTAATAAACAAGCCACTCATCGAGGTCTGCCTGAAGAAGTTCTATATTATCGTACAGCTTCTTGCGGAAAGCGATTGCATAGAATTCCTCTTGCATGGTCCGGTGCAAACGTTCACAGATGCCATTGCTCTGTGGATGCCGCACTTTGGTTTTACTGTGATCAATACCTTCGATTTGTAAGTACAGCTCATATTCATGGTTCTCAGGCCTGCCATTGAACTCCGTGCCTCTGTCTGTCAGCACCCGAAGTAGCGGGATCTGTTGCTCATCGAAGAAGGGAAGCACACGATCATTGAAAATGTCAGCAGAAGTAATGGCATGCTTGCTGGTGCTTTACCACAATTAGTAACTGGACAGTAACATGTTTCACTGAATTATTCGCAGGTTTATCCGAAAGAAAACTACGAGCCACAATCTAAAATTACCTTGGCGCAAAACTTCAAAATATCCTTATTGCTAGGATCAATGTTTTGGAGATGCCTTACGCCATCCCTGGCATCCATTGCACGAGCTTCGTTCATTTACTCCGCCTTCAAAACCTTCACAGGTTCAACTCGCCCCGCTCGAATGGTTTGGGATAGGACAGTCAGTAGGCCGACTATGGCAACCAAACCAAAGCCTATGACTGTATTTATAAAGCTCAAATCAACATTACTGCCCATTTCTTCTCTTAGTAAATCAGCGCAAAGCAAACCTCCTGGAACGCCAATAAGTCCGGCAATCAGGATAAGAATGCTGAAATTTCGGGTTACTGTCCACACCAATTTCATGTTACTTGCGCCCATTACTTTTCTTATACCCAGTTCTTTAGTGCGTGTTTCTACTGAGTAACTGGCTATACCTAAAATGCCCAAAGCAGCGATTATCATCACAATCAGGGCAAAGCCTCCAAAAAATTCCATTTCTCCACTAATTTCTTTTGAATAACGGTACTCTTTTAAGTTATGAAGATTTGCCGTTTTCTCAGGAAAATGGCCTTTCCATAAGGATTGAATGGCCTTGGTCGCTTCCAATTCTGTCTTTGGCTTTATTTTTATGGTCAAGGTGGTTATTTCATTTGGCAGATACCGATAGATTAAAGGGAGTTGTTGGCCAATAATCTCATTGGGCATGATGCCAATGACTTGTACAGAGGCAGAGTCCAGCAAGAGATTTTGCCCCACCAGGGGCTCTGACTTAGATTCCAATAATTTTGCGGCAGCTTCATTCACCAACACATATTGCTCCGTCCTTTGGGGCATATTTTCTGGAAAATTTTGCCCTGATTTTAAGTTGATACCTTCTGTTTCAATTGTTTTTGGGTCAATACTTACGTAATTTATTTCCAGAGTCTTATCGTTTAGCGTTACAGAATCTTTACCTACTTTAATCGGTTCATAATACCAGTTAGTCGCCAAAATCGCTTCTACCTGACTTAACTGGCTTATTTCGTTTTGCAGTTGTCCATATTTTTCACCTTTTAAGTCAAGTGTCAGAACATTGGATGGCACGGTTGAGCTGATGATTGCATTGTTTTTTCTATCATAATCGGCTACTATGACAACCAATATCATAAACATAATGGTCACAGAAAATTGAACGACAATTAAAGCTTTGTAAACAGCAATCCCCCGGAACAACTTTATATTCTTCATTTTACGCAAAACCTGTATGGGCTGAAACGCTGATAATAGCCATGACGGAAATGCCCCTGCGACTAAGCCGGTGATAACTGCGTAGGTTAAAAGGGCTAAAATAAAGATTGGATCCCAGGAAAATGTCACATCATCCATATCGGGTATATAGTGGGCTAAAATATTAACACATGGCACAGTAAACAACAAAGCAAATAAGGAAACAAGGGTCGATTCCATTAAAAATTGACCAATAATTTGTCCTCTTCTTGCGCCTATCGTTTTGCGAATACCTACTTCCTGCGCCCGGGAGAAGGCACGCGCCAATGCCAGACTGATATAGTTGAAAGCAGATAAAAGGGTTAAGGATAAAATTAATAATAGCAGCGTTTTTACGCCTTCCCAACTAACACCCGCATTGGGGTCATTTTTAATAACAACTTTTCCAGGGGTAATATCTTCTATGGGTTGTGCAAAAAAATGGAGATTGCTCTTGTCCAATTTCCGACTATAGTTCTGGAGTGTTGTATTAAGTTGCTTTATATCATCTTCTGATTTTAAACGTACGTAAACTGCTGAACTCTTAAAGTCTCCCCAGCTTTGTGAAATATTCCTAATTGCTCCTGTTTTTTCAAGCGTTTCAGCAGCATTAATAGAACACATTGCCTCAATGGGTAGATGTGTTTGTAAAGGCGGGTCCTGGATAATTCCCTCAACGGTATAAGAACCTAAATTTTCAAATTGAACAGTTTGTCCTAAAGGATCAGTGTTTCCAAATATTTTTTTTGCTGTTTCTTTAGTTAGAAAAACGGCGGTGGATTTATTGGAAAGGCTTTGTGCATTACCTGACAACAATTTAAAGCCAAAAACTTCAAAAAAAGAAGGCTCCGAAAATTTTATATCAATAGGTACATCACCTTTGTCAGTTTGCAACTTATGTTTTCCTGCCAGACGTACTTTTACGGTTTTTTCAACAAAGGAGACGCTTTCCATTTGAGTCGCCAATGGTAGTGGAGCTGTTGCCCATTTGGTTTGTTCCCCTTCCTTTGTTTCCTGCGTAAGTATCCGTACTATCTGATTTAGTTTAGGATGAAAATGGTCTGTATCGTAATCGGCTTTTAGGCCTGTAAAAAGAATAACACCCACCGCCATGCTCAGTGACAAGCTCAGTATATTGACTAATGAAAAAAGCTTGTTTTTCAGGAGTATACGTATGGCGATTTTCAGAGAATTCTTTATCATAATTTAAAATGGGTTAAAGTACACAACATTTTAACCCAAATGAGACTACGGGAATAGTTGCCGGGTTACACGAAAGGAAAAATTTTTACGAAATTTTTATGGTTTTATTCTTTGTTATTTTGCGCCTCTACTTTAATACGGAATATGTAAATCATTTTTTTCGATCTTGATTCTGAATTAATTAATATGATTTGGCTCACACTTAGTAACACCACAGAAACGAGGATATGGTAATCATCAGCAATATTATTTATACAAACATAAATCAGAGTCTTGTGTTAGGACTGAAAGCTGTATTGGATCTAGGAGATCGATAGATTATTGAACAGCTATAAAGTTTCCAGTTGTATTTGCAAAATCGGTCCCCCATCCGCTGCGACTCGCGGAACATACTTCCTAAATATGTTGGGACCTTCATCCATTGTAATCAAATATTGGTATATTTAAATCAACATTACGAATGTTGTAAATATAACCTTTGGTAAGGAATTATATGCTTCATAAATTTAGACAGTATAGCCCTTCCCCTTGCACTGAAATTCTTTTTTTAGGAACTTCCAGCCTGACATCGATAATGGAACAGATTTCTTCTATGGACGATCACGTAATTATTTCTGGCAAATTTTACCGTTAGTCTTCGGGCAGCCGAATTTGAAAACTTAACCACTACACAAAAAAATTGTATTTCTGCATCAATATAAAATTGACGTTCAGGACATAATACTAGAATTAGAGAATGTTCCAGTTGGGGAAGAAGCAAACTATGATGACCACCGCCATCACATCAATATTAACAGCTGCATACAATATCAATAACGCCAAATCCCCTACCTTGATTAATCGGAAATATCTTGACACACGGGATTCACTTTTAATCTTGATTGCAGACCCGTGTCATGACCAGACCTGACAACAGGAACACGAAATTTGTACTTAAAACGTCTATACTGCTTCGAGTAACAATCTGGTAAATCTTGTCAATAAGAAAATCGAATCAAAGAAAGATAACTATAAGTACCATTGACTGCGTACCAATAAAATAGAAATATCGTCAACAATTTGTAAACTCCTCTACTTCCCAATACAAAACTTCCCAAATATCCACCCCAATTGCTCATCATTCGTGATCTCCCCAGTTATCTCCCCGAGGAAATGCAAGCAACGCCTAATATCCAACGCCACCAAATCACCAGGTATTTTATTATCCAAACCCGCACGAATATCAGCCAATGATTTGGCCACCTCCTGCAACGCCGCAAAATGCCTGGCATTGGTAACAATAGTATTCTCTGTATTGATACTGCCACCCGTCACCAAGCGCACTAATGCGGATTTCAACTCATCGATCCCTGTCGCATTCTTCGCCGAGATGAACAACAAATTATCCCTCACTCCAAACTTTCTTTCCAAAAAATTCATATCAGCAACATCAGCCTTATTACCTACCGTTAAAAACACTGCACCTTTCGCCTGCAACGCTGAAGTTGCTTCGCGTAATTCTTCAGCAGAAAGATCTTTTACATCGAATAAATACAACACCACATCCGCCTGCTCCATTTTTTCCAAACTCTTGCCCACACCGATGGACTCTATAATATCCGAGGTGTGTTCACGCAAACCTGCAGTGTCAATCAACCGAAATAAAATACCTTCAATATTCAACACCTCTTCAATAGTATCACGCGTAGTGCCCGCGATATCACTGACAATTGCCCGGTCTTCATTCAACAAAGTATTCAGCAAAGTAGACTTACCCGCATTAGGCTTCCCGATGATCGCCACCTGCACACCATGACGAATAACATTGCCCAGTTTAAAAGAATCCAGCAACCGATAGGTGGTCGTTTCTAATTCGCCAATCAGTGCATAGAACTGCGTGCGGTCCGCAAACTCTACGTCTTCCTGGGAAAAATCAAGCTCCAGTTCCATCAACGCTGAAAATTTCAACAATTGCTCGCGTAATGCACTTAAGGTACTGGAGAACCCGCCCCGCATGGTATGCAACGCGGTCTTAAGAGAAGCCGCAGAATTACTGGCTATCAAATCAGCCACTGCTTCAGCCTGCGACAAATCCAGCTTGCCATTTAAAAATGCCTTCATGGTAAACTCGCCGGGCCTGGCCAGCCGCGCGCCATGTTTTACACAAGCTGCAATTACCTGTTCCTGTAAATAAGGTGACCCGTGACAGGATATCTCGATCACATCCTCGCCGGTATACGATTTAGGTGCCCTGAAAATGGAGATGACTACTTCATCCAATACCTCGCCTTCATCCTTTAAATACCCAACGTGCAATGTATGAGAAGGCTGCTCCGACAGATCCTTAGAAGGAAATAATTCATTTGCTATTCGCACGCTTTCCTTGCCGCTTAACCTGATCATTCCAATAGCGCCAATACCCGGTGGCGTCGCTAATGCCACTATCGTTTCATGCCAGCCTGCAAGCTTATTCGACATAGGGCGCAAATTAACCATTTAGCCATAAAATCAAATTGCCCGTCAGCCGGTTAGCCACGGGCAATGATCTATTTCCTCAATTCACACTGGTAACCGAATGCAACAGATTATCCCGACACGCTACTTACTGAACTCGCAAACCATTCAATCATTGCTAACGTTACAGAAGTGATTTTCGCAAGCCAAAGCAATCATCGCAAACAATAATCTATTAGCCGGCACCAGGCCAATCCGCCCACCCACATCAGTCCTGGTCCAACCTAAACACTACGGGCTGCTTCTTCCACGACTTCACCTGCCTTCCATTCTGTACAGCAGGTATCCATTTCCCGCTCTTCTTAATCACCCGCACCGCCTCAAGCTTCAACTCTTCCGGGCCGCTAATGGCCTCCACATCACTCACAACTCCCTCCTTGTCCACTATAAACTGCACGATCACCGTTCCTGATACATTGTTCTCGATGGCATCGTTAGGGTAACGCAAGGTCTTCAGCAAAAACCGTTTCCACGATTCAATCCCCCCAGGATACTGCGATTCGATCTGCACACTTACAAACGTCTGCTCCCAATCCGTTTCGTCCTTCCTCACCGGCGCCTCTATCACACCTTTGCCATCATCGTTCGGCGGAGCAACAATGCCATCGTCCTTCTCGCCTTCCCTGTTAATAGTACCGATCTTGGTGTCCTTCAGGGAATCTATTTCGGGCGGAGCTTCATCGGGCTTTACTTCTTCATCCCGGGTTATAACAGGCGGCGTGAATTGCTTCACTTCCACTTCTACCGGCTTTTGTTTCGGAGGTTCCACAACAGGCGGCTCCGGCTCTTCTTTCTTCAGGTCCTGCAACTGCGCGTCTGCAACGATGTATTGCTTTGCAGGCTTATCGCCGGAGCCAAACGTGAAAGAATACAACAAGAACAAAAAAACACAAGCCAGCACCATTGAAATAACGGATATGTATAACCGCCTTGCATAGTTCGTGCGCAACTCATAAGCCCCGTAGGCTTTATTCCTGCCATCGAAGATGATGTCCAGCACGTCGGACTGCAGGATCTTATTAACGTCTATCATAAAACAGTTATTTATACCTAAGATTCACGCGCATCGCCTTTCCACATGCGCCGTTAAAAAAAAATAACTGTTACGGATAACCGAAAAAGTAAGGCCGCCATCGCTGGCGGCCCTACATAGCTTATGGAACAAATTCTTTATTCAGTTTCCAAACGGAATACGATAGGTTGCTTTTTATACGACTTCACCTGGCGTCCATTCTGTACCGCGGGTGTCCAGCTACCACTCTTCTTAATTACACGCACAGCCTCATCCCTCAACTCCTGCGGACCGCTGATAGCTTCCACCTCGCTCACCACACCGGCCTTGTCCACGATGAACTGTACTATCACTGTACCCTGGATCTCGTTATCGATAGCGTCCTGCGGGTAACGCAGGTTCTTGTTCAGGTAACGCTGCCATGCACTGGCCCCACCGGGATACTCAGACTCGATCTCCACCTTGGTAAAGGTCTTGTCCCAATCTTCTTCTTCTTTCTTAGGAGCTTCTACCACACCCTTGCCTTCGTCGGATACGGGCGGGGCAACTATACCTTCGTCCTTGATACCTTCCTGGTTAATGGTACCGATCTTGGTCTCTTCCAGCTTCTCCACTTCCGGTGGTTTCTCATCTTCCTTCACTTCCTCGTCCTTCACGATCTTGGGAGGAGTGAATTTAGTGATCTCCACTTTAGGAGGCTCGGGCTTCGGAGGAGGAGGGGGCGGAGGTGGTTCCTCTTTCTTCTCTTCCTTAATTTCTTCCAGCTGCACGTCCTGCACTACCATTTGCTTCTTGTCTTCATCACCGCCCATGGCATTGCCAAGGAAATAGGCGAGAAAAAGAAGCACACAAAGCGCTGCCGTACCGATAAGGGCAACCGTCAACCGCTTGTTATAGGTTTTTCTCAGTTCATAAGCGCCATACTCCTTGTTCCGGCCCTCAAAGATCAGGTCCAGGATGTCGGCGCTCATAATTTTATTGATATCCATAAGCCAAGTTTAAAGTAATTAGATTCAATTTAACCGGGTTTCCATAACATTCCCGGTTTTATTTTCTGCTATCAGCACCCTCGGTCGCCCTAATCAGTTGAACTTCAACAGGCGCAATGTCCACCAACGCATACCTTTTCACATCGTTAATGGTCATCTCATCCAGGATGTCCACCGTATTCTTGTAAGTAGCCTCATTATCAGCCTTTATCACCACCATGAAATCCTTGGGGTCGGTTGACCGCTTCTTGTCGAGGATGATATTGCGCACATCTTTGAACCCGGTGGTCTTGAAATTAGATCCGTCCGGTAAAAGCTGTCCTTCGTAGTAATATACCACGTTATTTTTCCCGAGCATAAGGGTAAGCGCGCCTGATTCCTTCAGCTTGTTCTGCTCTTCGGGCTTATCCGTATCCTTAGGCAGGAACAACTGCATGGAAGTAGGCTGGCTCATGGTAGTGGTGAAGATGAAGAACGTAATCAGCAGGAAGCCAAGGTCCACCATCGGGGTAAGGTCTACCCTGGTCGACAATTTCTTCTGTTTTTTTACGCCTGGACCTTTTTTATGTCCACCCCCACTCGAGGTATCCATTTCTGCCATATCGCAAAAATTTTAATGTGAGTTAATTATTAATGGCTTTCAGCCCGGGCCTTCTTTGCCAGCTCGCTGCCGGGCGGAACGCCTTCGGGATTGGTAACCATTTTAAACTTGAACAGTTCATTTTTCTTGAACGCGTCCATAACCGCTTTGAATGTCGGGTACTTCGACTCGTTATCGCCCTTTACCAGCAGGTTCATGGTTTTGCCCTGCATTACATCCACCGTCGCTCTCATCCATACCTGCAACTCATTGTTCAACGTGTCTGTCACGGGTATGCCTGGCAAATTCATGCCAGCGAGTTGCTCGGGGGACTTTTGCAAAGCAGATTTCAGCTGCGAAAAGGGCACCCCTATATAATATCCTGGAAAAGAGAACATTGCCTTTTCCTGGGCGGTCAGGTTCAGGTTCTTGGCTTCATTTACAGCCTCGATCACCTCAGCCTTAAAGTTGTTGTCCTTGGCGCCCAGGTCATCGGACAGCGAGTAAAATACTCTTCCACTCTTATCGATAGTAATCATTACTACATTCTTCATCTCGGCCACCGTGGTCTGCACGGAAGTGGGGGTTTGCACCTCCAGGGCTTCTGCCGGCTTGAACTGGGTTGCAAGAATGAAGAAGGAGAGTAGCAGGAAGGCCACGTCGCACATAGCGGTCATGTCAATATTCGTGCTCTTCCTCGGAATCTTAATTTTAGGCATATAAGCTCAATGTTGAGTATAAGAAATAGATGCTGAAAGTGCAACAATCCATACGGACCCGCGTATTAAAATTCCAATTATTTGTACTGTGAAGCGAAGCTCTGTGTTAATGTGAAGCCGCTCTCATCAATACCGTAAGTGATAGCATCGATTTTAGTGGTAAATACGTTGTACATGATGATGGCTACCGCGGAAGTACCGATACCCAGGGCCGTATTGTAAAGGGCCTCGGAAATACCTCTGGAAAGCTCGCGGGCCGCGTCGCCGCCACCTTGCTGGCCAAGCGCAGAGAACGAAGTGATCATACCGATTACCGTTCCTAAAAGACCGAGAAGCGTTGCAACAGACGCCAGGGTAGACAGGAATACAAGGTTCTTTTCCAACATGGGCAATTCCAGCGCCGTGGCCTCCTCCACTTCCTTTTGGATGGCCAGCACTTTCTGTTCAGTATCCAGTTCGGCGGCAGGTATCATTTCCTTATACTTGCGAAGACCGGCTTTCATTACATTAGCCACAGAACCTTTTTGGCGGTCGCACTCGGAAATGGCTGCATCAACATTTTTATTGGCCAGGTGATATTGCACTTTGCGGATAAACTCTGCAATATTACCCTTGCCGGTAGCTTTGGTAATGGTCAGGAAACGCTCGATGGTAAAAGTGAGCACTATCAAAAAACAAGCTATAAGAACAGGAACGATCACGCCACCTTCATACATCCTAACCAATCCTCCCTTGGGCTCTTCATGTTTGGGAAAAAACCAGGATTCGCCTGACCTGTCCGGCTTTTCAAAATTGCTCGGATCTCCTAAAATAAACCGCCAGATTACAAACCCTGCAATCACGCATACAAGCGGCGCTATCCACGCTATGGCATTGCTTTTTTTCTTTGGTTGAACCGATGTAGAGCTCTTAACAGCAGTTGTTGCAGTTGGTCTTGTTTCAGCCATGATCGTTTGTTTTTAGTGTTTGGAAGTAGTATATATATTGTAAATGGGACACAATTCTAATGAAAAAAGCTTTTATCCAACAAATACCGTTCAATTTTTTTCACCGGGGCCGCACAAGATAAGCAAATTATCAAAAGAAGCGCCCAAACCATTCAGCAGTTTTTACCAAAATACCCCTTCGATTTGCTATCGCTCATTTAACCCTTTTTATGGGTTTTTATGCCTTACTGCACCGCCTGTATTGGCGTTTCTTTTCATACCTTCACCGGCTTAAAATAATTAAACCGTATGAATTTTAATAGGAAACATTTGATGCTGATGATCATGCCCCTGGTCATCGGTAATCTTTTCTTATCACAGCTTTATGCGCAAGACAGGCGGCCTACGCAGCCTGCTGCATCCAATACCAATCCCACTGTTCAACCGCCCACGCAACCACCGGTTAGCAGGAGCGGTCCCAAACCTTACAAAGAGGTTATTACAGACAAGGCCAAATCCGACGATGGCCTGTTTAAAGTGCACAAGGTTGAGGAGAAGTATTATTTCGAAATACCGGATACCCTTATGGGCCGCGACATCCTGGTGGTAAACAGGATCTCCAAAGCAGCCGCAGGCATGCGAAATGTCTTCTTCGGCTATGCCGGCGACATGATCGGCAGCAACGTGATCCGTTTTGACAAAGGGCCTAATAACAAAGTGTTCCTCAGGAAAGTATCGTACGATGAAATGACCCGCGACTCCACTCAGCCCATGTACCGCGCCGTTACCAATTCCAACATGCTTCCGATAGTAGCATCATTTGACATTGCGGCGTTCTCGAGAGATACCACCGGCGCCGTTATAGAAATCACCAACTACATCGGTAGCGATAACGACGTGCTGAACTTTGCAGCCAACGCCCGCAGCGTCTTCCGCATCGGCAGCTTCCAGGCCGACAAATCCTATATCCTCGGTGTAAAATCATACCCCATGAACGTAGAGATCAAAACGGTCAAAACATATTCGCAGGGCGGCGGAGGCCTGTCATTGATCCCCGGTTTGCCCGCAGCGCCTTCCCAACCCAGTGGCACGCTGTACACGCTCGAGCTCAACAGCTCGCTGGTTATATTGCCCGCACAACCCATGAAGCCCCGCTACTTCGATCCCAGGGTGGGATATTTTACCAGGACGTACACCGACTTCGATGCAAACCCGCACGGCGTAAAAGACATTTCGATGGTAACACGCTGGAGGTTAGAACCCAAAGAAGGCGATGTCGAAAAATACCTGAGGGGCGAACTGGTTGAACCGAAAAAACCTATCGTGTTCTATATCGATCCCACTACTCCGCAAAAATGGGTGCCGTACCTGATCCAGGGCGTTAACGACTGGCAGGTTGCTTTTGAAAAAGCCGGCTTTAAAAACGCCATCACCGCCAGGGTTGCTCCCGTATACATGGAAGATACTTCATTCGGCCTGGAAGATGCACGTTTCTCCGCTATCGTGTACAAGCCATCCGACGTGGCCAATGCCCAGGGCCCGCACGTGCACGACCCGCGCAGCGGAGAAATACTGGAAAGTCACATCAACTGGTTTCACAACGTAATGGAACTGCTGCGCAACTGGTATTTCATTCAGGCTGCTGCCGTTGACACCGCGGCCAGGAGAATGCGCTTCAGCGATGAACTGATGGGACAATTGATACGGTTCGTTTCGTCTCACGAGGTGGGACATACGCTCGGCCTTCGCCACAACTGGGGCTCCAGCTCAACCGTGCCCGTGGAAAAACTAAGGGACAAAGCCTGGGTAGAAGCCAATGGCCACACACCTTCTATCATGGACTATGCACGTTTCAACTACGTAGCGCAACCCGAAGACAAGATCAGCCAGGCGGGCCTGTTCCCGCGCATAGGCGAATACGATATCTGGGCCATCGAATGGGGATACCGCTGGTTCCCGCAATTCAAAACGCCCGAAGAAGAAGTGGCCCACCTGAACAAATGGACCATGGAAAGACTGGGCGGTAACAAACGATTGTGGTTCGGTACTGAAAGCAACCCGGATGACCCACGTTCGCAAAACGAAGACCTGGGCGATAATGCCATGAAAGCTAGTTTCTATGGTATTAAGAACCTGCAGCGCATCGTGCCCAACCTGATGACCTGGACAAAAGTGGAGAATGAAGATTATGATAACCTGAACTCCATGTACAACCAGTTGGTAGGACAGTTCGGCCGTTACATGGGCCATGTGGCTAAGAACATCGCGGGCATTTACGAAACGCCCAAATCGGTTGAGCAGAATGGCGCTGTGTACGAATACGTTCCCAAAAGCACCCAGAAAGAAGCGATGGACTTCCTGAGCAAGCAATTGTTCACCACTCCAACATGGTTGGTAAATAACGACATATTAAGCCGCATCGGGCAGAATGGCGTGAACGTAGTAGGCGCAAGACAGGAAGCAGTGCTGAGCCGGTTGATCAGCAATACCACTTTTGCAAAACTGATACAGGCCGAAGCAGCCCATGGTTCTGGCGCGTATTCACTGCACGAGCTGATGACCGATCTCAGGCAAAGCATCTGGAGCGAGCTGGCCTCAAAGAAACCAATAGATGTTTACCGCCGCAACCTGCAAAAATCTTTCGTAGAAAGGGTTGGGGCCATTGTGAATCCGGCAGCACCCGCGTCAGGCTCATCATTTGGAGGCATCACCATCAGCTTCGGCCCGAGCATCGATGCAAAGAAATCCGATATCATTTCCGTACTGAAGGGAACACTGCGGCAACTAAAGGCCGAGATAACAGGGGCCTTGCCTGCCGTTACCGATAGAATGACGAGGTATCACCTGCAGGATGTGAGCGAGCGGATTACGAAAATATTGGACCCGAAATAGATCACGGCTAGAAGAAGCACAGATTATTTTTAAGATTAAAGGATTACACAGATTATCGCACCAATAAGTAACGATGCCAATCTGTGTAATCCTTTAATCTTTTATACACTATGTAATAAAACGCAATTATATAATCTGTGCTATTATATAGCTGTGCTACGCCAATGAATCTGTGATTTTTCTTCCACGTGCGCTGAATAATCCTTATTCGTAGCGCAGTGCTTCGATCGGGTTGAGGCGGCCTGCCTTGAATGCGGGATACAATCCGGCCAGTACGCCGGTAGCAAAACAGATGAGAATGCCCGCTACCACCCATCCCCAGGGAATTACAAAACTGGTTGCCATCAGCAAGCTCACGATATTACCTAGCAGGATGCCCAGCACAATGCCGATGGCGGCTCCCAGCAGGCTGATGATGATGGCTTCGTACAAAAACTGCCTGCGCACGCTTTGCTTCTTTCCGCCAATGGCCTTAATAAGACCGATTTCCTTGGTACGCTCGGTTACAGCCACCAGCATGATGTTCATCAATCCCACCGCGGCGCCCAACAACGTAATGACGCCGATGACCACTGCGGCAATCGTGATAAAACTCAGGTTGCGCAGCAACATTTCTACGATGCTGTCGCTTTTATCTATCAGGAAATTATCTTCTTCGGTAGTATTGAGCCTGCGGATGGGACGCAGCGTTCCCTGGGCTTCGCCGATGGCGCCTTCCAATTGCTTAACGTCGGCCACTTTTACCTGGATGGAAAAAGATGCATTGGGATTACTGTTGAAAAAACGGCGCACCGTATTGTACGGCATAAATATCATGTTGTCCCAACTCATGCCCAGGGTTGACCCCTTTGGCTTCAGCGTGCCTACTACCCTGAATGGAATGCTGTTGATCTTGATGATCTTATCTACCGGTTTGTCGAGGTTCTCGCCAAAAAGCCTTGCTGCCACATCCTTACCGATCAGGCAAACATTGCGGCCCGATTCCACGTCGAGCTTATTGAGGTTACGGCCCCCGGATATGCTGAATCCATTGAGGTCGATGTAATTTTCATCAACTCCATACACGCGTACGGTAGGATTTGTTTTTTTATTGCCAAGACTCGCCACCACGTCGCGCTGGCCGAATATGTATATTCCTATCTGGGCCGGGTAATGAAAATTATTCTTGAAGGCTTCTGCCTGCATGCGGGTAATGGGTTTGCTAAGGTTGGATTTCTTTTCTCTAAGTTTTCCCCGCGTGGTCTTTTTTACTTCTGAATTGCCGCCGCCGAACTGCACCCTCATCTCCCTGAAGCGGATGGTAAATCCGTTAGCGCCCATGGATGAAAAGCTTTCCGTGAACTTTTGCTTCATGGCTTCGATGGCGGTATTGATGCCTACCAATGCCATAATGCCGAATGCAATGATGGCAACGGTAATGCCTGTGCGAATCTTGTTGCTGCGCACCGTACGGTATGCCAAAGAAAGGATGTCGATGATTTTCATCACTACTAAGGTAAGAAATTAGGCAATTGGGTATTTGCCGTCTATCCTGTTAAAAATACAGGTTGCTTAACAGCCATTGCGGAAAGATGCCCAGCAGGATGATAACGGCGGCCAGGCCGGTGAGCCAACCCTTGAAGGATGCGGTGGTTTCCAGCTCCTGGCCTTCGCCATCCTTGAAGTACATGGCTTGTATTACCCTGAAATAATAATACACGCTTACGGCTGCGCACAACACCGCAAATATCACCAGCCACAGGTAAGTGCCGGTTTTAACCGCGGCGGCCAGCATGTAATATTTGGCAAAGAAACCGGCGGTGAGCGGTATGCCCGCCAGCGATAATAGAAAAATGGTATTGACGGCGGCCAGCAAGGGTTGGGATTTTGCCAGCCCATTAAAGCCTTCGAAAGTGTAATCCTTCATTTTAACCAGTATGGCGAATATGCCGATGGTGGCAAGGCTGTACGCCGCCGCATACAATATCAATCCTTCCTTGGCCAGGTCGTTCATGGCAAACAGTGCAAACATCATGAAGCCGGCCTGTGCAATGCTGGAATAGGCCAGCATGCGCTTTACGCTTTGCTGGAACACCGCAGTAAGATTGCCGATTAACAGGGTGGCCGCGGTAATAATAGCTGCCATCAATTGCCATTGGCCCTGTACATTGCCGAAGGCCTTATCGAACAGCCGCACAAAGGCTATGAAAGCCGCGGCCTTTACAACGGTGGCCATGAAAGAAGTGAATACGGTAGGCGCGCCGTCATACACATCCGGCGTCCAGAAATGGAAAGGAGCGGCGGACACCTTGAACGACATGGAGATCATAAGCAACACAATACCCCCTATGAACAGCGGCCCCGGCTGCCCCGCGCTCTGCATGATCACCTCCAGGTTAAACGAGCCTGCCGTGCCATACAGCAACGCAATGCCCATGAGCATGATGCCCGTTGAAAAAGCGCCCATCAGGAAGTACTTGAGCGAAGCCTCGTTGCTTTTTAAATTGCGCTTATCCGTTCCAGTTAGAATGTACAATGGAATTGAAATGATCTCTATGCCCAGGAACAGCATCAGCAGGGTATTGAAGGAAGAAGCCACGGCAATGCCGCATAAAATGAAAAATATCAGTGCAAAATATTCCGCCAGGTAAATGCCAACGCGCTCCATGTCCTTGCTGCTAAGAAAATAATAGATGAGGGTGCTGCCGAATGCAATGGAATTGAACAACAACGAAAAGCTGTTGAACGAAAGCATGTCCCTGAGGTTGAAATTGAACAGCCTGTACCCGTACTGCTCGGCTATGTTGGCGGCCAGCAGCACGGCCAGCAAGGTAATGGCCACGTACCGCACGGCAGTTTTGTTGGAGGTAAACACCCCCGTAAACATCATCACAACGCCAAAAACCGCCGATAGAACTAATGCATTCATGTTATTTTGTAAACATTTTAGACAGAATGAAGTCGCTGGTGGAACGCGTAACATCCAACAGCAGTGAAGGATACACTCCTATCACCACGATGATGATGACCAGCACCACCATCGCCAGCTTTGCATTGAGGCCTATGCCCTGCACGCCTGCAAGCGCCGTTTGGCCGCTGCCGTAAAACACGCGCTGTATCATGTTCAACGTATACCATGCCGAGAAAATAACGCTCAATCCCGCCACCGCGGCAAATATCCACCCAAACTCCGTGGCCGGCGATGAAAAGATGCCATTGAACATCATGAACTCTCCCACAAATGCATTGGTTAGCGGTAAGGCTACGTTGGCCAATGCCACTATCACCAACAATATGGCCAGTGACGGCGCCTGTTTGGCAAGCCCGCCCAGTTGCGACATTTTGCGCGTACCATAGCGTTGCTCGATCAGGTCGACCACTATCCACAACCCGATGATGTTGATGCCGTGATTGAACATCTGTATCATTACGCCCTGCATGCTGCTACTGTTAGTGGCAAAAATGGCAAGGCACATGAGCCCGATGTGCGCAATGGATGAATAGGCCACAAAGCGTTTCAAATCGTCCTGCTTGATCGCTATCAGCGATGCATACAAAATGCTGATGATGGCAATGATGGAGATCCTGTCACCATAGATCCAGCTGCCTAGCGGTACCACGGGCACCACCCAGCGAATGAGCCCGAACACACCCATTTTTACCATGATGCCGCTAAGCACCATTGTCACGGCGGTGGGCGATTGCTCGTACGTGTCGGGCTGCCAGGTATGGAAAGGAAAGATCGGCATCTTGATGGCAAAGGCAAGGAACAGCAGCCAGAACACCAATTGCTGTTTGTCCTTGTCGAGGTCCAGTGCATAAAAAGCTTCCAGCGCAAACGATTGACCCGGGGTTTGCAGGTACAGGTAGATCAATCCCACCAGCATGAGCAGCGAACCCACGAAAGTGTAGATAAAGAATTTGAACGTGACTGCAATGCGGCGTTCGCCACCCCAGATGGAGCACAGGAAATAAACCGGTATCAGGGCCAGCTCCCAGAAGAAATAGAACAACAAAGCATCCGCCGCAATGAACACACCCATCAATCCCGCCTGCGACAATAACATGAGCGCATAAAAACTACTGGGATTTTTATAATGGTTCTTATAGGTTGCAATGAATATGATGGGAAAGGCCAGCGCCGTCAGCAGGCAAAGCATTTGGCTCATGCCATCGGCCTTTAAAGCAAACTTGCTTCCCAGTGCGGGCAGCCATTCAGCCGTGAATTGCAGGGTTCCCGATTTATTGAACATGGCAAGGCCTATCAATGAAACCACCAGCGTAACCAGGGAAGACACGATGGCCCAACCCTTTGCATACTTCTCCTCTTTGATAAGAAAAGCCGCAACGCCGGTAAGCAAGGGGACCAATATGAACAGGACCGGTATCATGTTATTCAAAAGCTGATAGATTTATTTCCTGATAAAAAACTCGATTATAAAAAAAATCACCAGGCTCACCACCATCAACAACACGTAAGTACCCACCTGCCCGCTCTGCAATAACCTTAGCTGGCGGCCGCTATATTGCACGGCCCTGCCTACTCCATTCACCAATGCATCGATGCCAAGCTTTTCGATGACGCTATTGAAAAACCACGCAAGCCATTTAAGCGGCCGTACTATGATGGCATCGTACAATTCATCGACATACCATTTGTTTTCCATTGCCCTGCCAATGCCAGCCGGCGCCGTTTCGGAATACCTGTACCTGCGGTACATATTGGCCGCGACAATGCAGGTAATGCCAATGGCCAGTACAGACACTGCCAATAAAATATATTCGGTGCTATGGTCAACCGTATGCGCAGTTCCATCAGCGCCCTGCATAACGGGCGAAAGGAAATGATCCAGGTAGTGATGCGTTCCCAATTTTTCGTTGAATATATCGGGCAATCCAACAAAACCGCCCACTACCGATAACACTGCCAGTATCACCAGTGGAATCGTCATGGCCGCTGGACTTTCATGCACATGATGCTCCTGCTCCGCGGTTCCGCGGAAACTTCCGAGGAAGGTCATGGCATACAGCCTGAACATATAAAACGCGGTGAGGAGCGCGCCGCCCAACCCGATCCAATACAATACCGGGTTATGCGCATAGGCTGCTATTAAGATCTCATCTTTTGAAAAGAATCCGGAGAATGGCGGAATGCCTGCGATGGCCAGGCAGGCCAGCAAGAAAGTGATGTGCGTAATGGGCAGGCGCTTTTTCAATCCACCCATTTTGCGGATATCCTGCTCATGATGCATGGCATGTATTACCGAGCCCGCACCGAGAAACAGCAGCGCTTTGAAGAAAGCATGGGTCATTACATGAAACACCGCTCCTACATAAGCGCCAACACCCAGTCCTAAAAACATGTATCCCAATTGGCTGACGGTCGAATACGCCAGCACTTTTTTGATATCGTTTTGCTTAAGCGCAATGGTTGCGGCGAGTATAGCAGTGGCAAGTCCCGCAATGGCCACGACGTATTGAGAAATGGGCGCAAGCGAATACAATACATTGCTGCGTGCGATCATATACACGCCCGCGGTAACCATGGTTGCTGCATGAATGAGCGCGGACACCGGCGTAGGGCCAGCCATGGCATCGGGCAACCAGGTGTACAAAGGTATTTGTGCCGATTTCCCCGTTGCTCCCGCAAACAACAATAGCGTAATGCCTGTAAGTGCAGCAGTGCTGGCCTCGGGTGCTTCGGCAAATACTTCGGTGAAGGTGGCGGAGCCGAACTGTAAAATCATCCAGAACACCGCAATGAGGAATCCGAGGTCGCCGATGCGGTTCATGATGAATGCCTTCTTAGCAGCATTGTTATAGGCATCGTTGGTGAACCAGTAACCGATGAGCAGGTAAGAGCAAAGTCCTACTCCCTCCCACCCTATGAACATGATAACGTAGTTGGCGCCCAGCACCAGCAACAGCATGAAGAAAACGAACAGGTTCAGGTAAGAAAAGTAACGGCCATAGTTGGAAGCATCTTCTTCGTGCATGTAGGCCGTGGAGTACAGGTGTATCAGGAATCCCACGCCGGTAATGATCAGCAGGAACAGGGCCGAAAGCTGGTCGACCTGCAGCGCGAATGGAATGCTGATGCTATCGAATTGAATAAAAGGAAAGAGATGAATGGTCTGGGGTTGAAAACCTTCCTGCCGCACTTCGGAAAATATCAGCAGGCTTACCACGAACGAAGCCAGCACCATGCCGCTGCCCACGATACCGATGAGCGATTTTGACATGGCCCTCCTGCCCAGGCCGTTGAGCAAAAATCCGATGAAAGGGAAAAGTGGAATTAAGTAAACCAGTTTGATCATATCAATGTTTCAGCCTGTTCAAGAAATTCACGTCTACCGAATGCACATTCCTGTACATCATTACGATAATTGCCAGTCCTACGCTCACTTCTGCGGCGGCCACCACCATTATAAAGAATACAAACAGTTGCCCGTCGATACCCGCGGTCGCATTGGTGGCGGCCTGGTTTACGTGGTGCATTTTTGAAAAAGCCACCAGCATCAGGTTCACAGCATTCAGCATCAGCTCTATGCACATGAAAATGATGATGGCGTTGCGGCGCGTCAATACTCCCACCACGCCTATGCAAAAGAGCGCAATGGACAGGAATATGTAATAATTTATAGGCATCAAAAAATATTAATCTCCTTTCTTACCAATCACCACGGCTCCCACCATCGCGCTGAGGAACAGTACGCTGCTGATCTCGAACGGTACCACGTATTCGTTGAACAATGCCTTGCCCAGGTAACTGATCAAACCGATGTTTCCTTCTTTTGTTTGGGCCAACTGCTGGGCGGTGTCGGCGTCTTTCAGGGCGGCTATCATCACCAGCAACATGCAGCCTCCGGCTATTACGCCCGCCACTTTAAGCCATTTGTTCTTTTTGGTTTCCGCGTTGTTCAGGTTCATGAGCATGATCACGAACAGGAACAATACCATGATGGCGCCGGCGTACACGATAATGTTCACCACCGCCAGGAACTGTGCATTCAATAAAATATAATGGCCTGAAATGGAGAAGAAGGTCAGTATCAGCCAGAGCACGCTGAACACGGGGTTTTTGCTAATGACCACGTTAATGGCGCTCACTACTGCAAGGGCACTTAAGAACCAGAATAAAATTTCAGTTACAGTCATGTTTGGTTTTAAGGTAAAAGTGAAGGGTTAAAAATTCACTTTCCCACCTCTCGCTTTTGCATACCCTTCCGGGTCCTTGTTGGGATCCGGTATCAGCAGGTCATCCTTCCCATAAATAAATCCTTTACGGTTATAATTGGAAGGAGCGAAAGTTTCACTAAGATAAATGGCGTCCTTAGGGCATGCTTCTTCGCACAGGCCGCAGAAGATGCAACGCAGCATGTTGATTTCATACTTCGCTGCGTATTTTTCTTCTCGGTACAAATGTTCTTCGCCTTTTTGTCTTTCGGCGCCTTCCATGGTAATGGCTTCCGCGGGACAAGCCACTGCGCACAAGCCGCAAGCTGTGCACCGTTCGCGCCCTTCTTCATCCCTGTTCAGCACATGCAGTCCCCTGAACACCGGCGCAAATTCACGCTTTTGCTCGGGATAACTGATGGTAGCCTTCTTTTTGAATATATGCCGCAAAGTGATCATCATGCCTTTGAAGATGTTCCAGAGATATAATTTCTCAACGAACGTCATCGGCTTGCGATCAACTGGCTTCGCTTTATTGGTTAATGTTTGCATTCTCTTGCCTCATCTCAATTTTAAAAGTCCGCAAAAATATTTTTTATAAGTTAAAATCTCCAATTATTCTGTTTCAGCAATACCACCAGCGCTGTTATGATCATGTTAGCGAGGGCCAGCGGTATCATTTTTTTCCATCCGAGGTTCATCAACTGGTCGTAGCGGAAGCGTGGAATGGTCCAGCGCACCCACATGAACAGGAAAATAAAGAACGCGATCTTGCCCAGCAATGCCACCGTTCCGAATATGGCCGCCACGTTGGGCGAAAAGTTCGCTTCGTTGATGAATGGAAAATCATATCCGCCAAAGAACAACGTTGCCATGACCGCGCTGCTGATGAACATGTTGATATATTCAGCAAACAGGTAAAACCCGAGCTTCATGGACGAATACTCCTGGTGATAGCCGAAGTTCAATTCATTCTCCGCTTCGGGCAAATCGAACGGCGTGCGGTTGCATTCGGCAAATGCGCACACTATAAAAATGAAGAAGCCCAGCGGCTGGTACACCACGTTCCATACGCTATTATATTGCTGCGCGACAATCTCGCTCATTTTCAAAGAACCGGTCAGCATCAGCAATGCGATCAATGACAAGCCCATTGCCAATTCATATGATATCATCTGCGATGCGCCCCTGATGGCAGCCAGCAAGGAAAATTTATTGTTCGATGCCCATCCGCCGATCATGATGCCATACACGCCCATGCTCACTACGCCGAAAATATACAGTATGCCGATGTTAATATCGGCTATCTGCAGGCTCACTTCCCTTCCAAACACTTCGATGGTGCCTCCCCAGGGAATTACCGCAGAGGTCATCATGGCCGTGAGCATGGCCAATCCCGGTCCCGCGATGAATAAAAATTTATTCGAAGTATTGGGAATGATCTCTTCCTTGAAAAACAGTTTTAAACCATCGGCCAGCGGTTGCAATATGCCAAAGGGCCCGGCCCTGTTGGGACCGCGGCGGTCCTGCATAACGGCTGCAATTTTTCGCTCGGCATAGGTTTCATACATGGCTATCAGCAGCGATACGCCGATGACCACGGAGATCAATATCGTTTTTTCCAATACAAGCGGCCAGTCTACGGCTAGCAACATCATAAGCGTTAAGATTCCCGGTTGATTTTAAGATTCTCATCGAACACTTCGCTGTTGGGAGGTCCCTGCAATTTCGACAATTCAATCTGCGGCTGGTTCACCTCACTTATATTATGTATGTCCATCAGCAGTCTTGGCTTGCGGCCGTCCATTACTTTTACCAGGATTTCATCGGGCTGTTTCATTTCTATATAATGGTTCTGGGAAATCACCGAGTGCCGGTTCACCAGTGTGGGCCCATCGATGATCCAGTCGCTGGTTTTCTTTTTCTCGAAACGGCATTCATTGCAGATCCATTCTTCCACCTCGCCCCATTGGTCCTTGCGTGCGGTTACCCTGTACACTTCATCGCCGCGCAGCCAGAGGGTTACTTTACCGCAGCACTTCGGGCAATCCCTGTGCGCGTCCACCGGTTTGGTAAACCATACCCTGTTCTTGAAGCGGAAGGTCCTGTCGGTAAGCGCGCCCACCGGGCATACATCGATCACATTGCCTATAAAATCGTTGTCCAGCGCTTTTTCAATATAAGTAGCGATCTGCGAGTGGTCGCCCCTGTCGAGCACGCCGTGCTCGCGTTTGTCGGTGAGCTGGTCGGCCACGTACACGCAGCGGTAGCACAGGATGCAGCGCGTCATGTGCAGTTGTATATATGGACCGATGTCGTGCTTGTGAAAAGTGCGCCGGTCAAATTCATAGCGGGTGGCGTCGGTGCCGTGTTCGTAGCTCAGGTCCTGCAGGTGGCATTCACCGGCCTGGTCGCAAATGGGACAATCCAGCGGGTGATTGATGAGCAGGAACTCTACAACGCCCTTGCGTGCATCGAGCACTTTATCGCTGGTAATGCTTTTTACTTCCATTCCATCCATCACATTGGTGCGGCAGCTTGCTACCAGCTTGGGCATTGGGCGCGGGTCTGCTTCGCTGCCCTTGGATACCTCCACCAGGCAGGTACGGCATTTACCACCACTGCCTTTCAGCTTGCTGTAATAGCACATGGCGGGCGGCACCACATCGCCGCCGATGTTTCGCGCGGCCTGCAAGATGCTGGTGCCCGGCTCCACCTCCACGGTGATGTTGTCGATAGTTACCTTAAATAGCTTTTTTGGTTCAGACATTGTTTATAGTCAAAATCAAATTTTAAAAACTGGTTTAAACTGCGGCAACCTGCAAAGGATCGGCATACCTTGCCAGTCCATAATTGCGGCGCTGCGCTTCATCGGGATTCAACACATGCCATTCGAATTCATCCCTGAAATGTCTTATGGCTGCTGCAACAGGCCAGGCCGCCGCATCACCCAAAGGACATATCGTATTGCCTTCTATCCTTCTTTGAATATCCCACAATAAATCTATATCGCTCATCTTTCCTTTGCCGTACTCGATATTGTGCAGGATCTTTTCCATCCATCCTGTTCCCTCGCGGCAGGGTGAGCATTGCCCGCAACTTTCGTGGCGGTAAAATCTTGCCAGCGTCAAGGTATGGCGTACCACGCACTGGTCTTCGTCCAATACAATAAATCCACCGGAGCCCATCATGGTGCCGGTTGCAAAACCACCGTCGGCAAGGCTTTCATACGTCATCATCCTGGTTTCGCCCTTGGCCGTTTTTAAGGTAAGATTGGCGGGAACGATTGGAACCGACGACCCGCCCGGTATGCAAGCCTTCAATCTTTTTCCATTGGCGATGCCGCCGCAATACTCATCGCTGTAAATAAATTCTTCAACTGAAATATTCATTTCAAGTTCATACACGCCCGGCTTGTTGATATTGCCGCAGGCAGATATCAGCTTGGTGCCGGTTGATTTGCCGATGCCGATTTTGGCGTATTCTTCTCCACCCATATTGATGATGGGAACAACGGCTGCTAAAGTTTCCACATTGTTCACTACGGTGGGACAATCCCACAAACCCTTTACCGCTGGGAAAGGCGGCTTGATGCGCGGATTACCGCGCTTGCCTTCCAACGATTCCAATAAAGCGGTTTCTTCTCCGCAGATGTAAGCTCCCGCTCCTTTCTGCACGTAAATTTCACAATCGAAGCCGCTGCCTAAAATATTTCTTCCGAGCCATCCATTGTGCTTTGCTTCGGCAATGGCCTGCTCGAGTATGTCTACTATCCATGCGTATTCGCCACGGATATAAATGTATGTTCTGTTGGAGCCGAGCGCAAACGATGAAACGATCAATCCTTCTATTAATAAATGCGGGATGAACTCCATTAAGTATCGGTCCTTGAAAGTGCCGGGCTCTGATTCGTCCGCATTGCATACGAGATAACGGGGCACGCCTTCGGGCTTAGCCAAAAAGCCCCATTTCATTCCCGTAGGAAAGCCCGCGCCGCCGCGGCCGCGCAGCCCGCTCTTCTTCACTTCATCCACAATAGCGTCGGGACTCATTTTGAAAGCCTTCTCCACCGAAGCATAGCCGCCGTTCTTGCGGTACGCATCGTAATAGCGTATGCCTTCTATTCCAACCTTGTCTATTAATAATTTTCTTCCCATTGATCTTGCTTTATCCTTTTGCAGGTATTCTTACAGCCTGCCTTGCCCATATTTTCCACTTGCCATTTTCTTTTTTCCAAACCTGTAAGATTCCCAAGTCGAGCGGCGCTTCCTTTCCTGCCTCGTCCACGCTGGTAGCGCGGAAGTTGTGCCGCACAATGGCAACGCCGGCCCTTCCATCTATGCCAATGCTCACCCTTTCGAATGAGCGGTTTTTATAAGTCGATTTGTTGGTAACGGCCTTGTTCACCATTGTTGGTTTGTCTTCGATAACCCCGCTTGAGTGGCCATACGTGACCCGCTCGCTTACCAAATCCATCAACGCCACGCTGTCCTTGTCCTCGAATATCGCCTTGGTCAATGCTTCCACGCGGTCCCATACTACCTTTTCAACCGCGGGTTGCGCCGATGCACTCACAACCGCTAATGATAAGCATAGTATAAACAATATCTTTTTCATACTACTGTTTCAATTGTTCATGGCAGCGGCGCTCCTGCACTCGTTGATGATCTGGTCTATTTTATCTTTTGTAAGGTGCTCACGGTAATTCTTTCCTAACTGCATCATTGGCGCATAGCCGCATGCACCGAGGCACTCTACGGTCTTTAATGTAAACAATCCGTCGCAGGTGGTTTCACCCACTGCTATGTTCAATTTTTGTTTGATGTATTCGATGATGTTGTCGCTGCCATTGAGCATGCAGGGACCGGTCTGGCAAACCTCGAATACGTATTTGCCCACCGGCTTCAGGTTGTACATGCTGTAGAAGGTAGCCACCTCGTATACTTCAATAGGTTCCAGTTGCAGCAGCGAAGCAACATAGTCCATGGTCTCGGCGCTCAGCCAGCCGCCGAACTCCTGCTGCGCAAGGTGCAACACCGGTATCAGCGCGCTTTTATGCTTGCCTTCGGGATACCGCTGCATTATTTCGCGTACCTCTGCCAGTTTATGCTCTGAAAATTGAACCATCGATGTATTAAAAATTTTTAATTGAAATCCAGTTTGTGCTTATCCATCCATTTCCCCCGCGATCAAATTCAAACTGCTCATCGTTACAATCGCATCGCTTAACATGCTTCCCTTGGTAAGTTCTTCATAAGCCTGGTAGTACACAAAGCAGGGACGGCGGAAATGCAGCCTGTACGGCGTTCTGCCACCATCGCTGATCAGGTAAAACCCAAGCTCACCGTTACCACCTTCCACGCTCAGGTACACTTCTCCCGGTGGAATATCGGTTTCACCCATGATAATTTTAAAATGCCAGATCAGGGCCTCCATCTTAGTGTACACATCTTTTTTCTCAGGCAAATAATATTCAGGAACATCCGCATGAAATACTTCGGCATCTTTTCCTTTAAACTCCTGCACTTTCCGGTAAGCCTGCTGAATGATATTCAACGATTGCCACATTTCCTGGTTGCGCACCAAAAAGCGGTCGTAGCAATCGCCGGTAGAACCTATGGGAATGGTAAACTCGATATCCTCGTAACTGCTGTACGGCGTATGCACGCGCACATCGTAGTCTACTCCCGCCGCACGCAGGTTGGGACCAGTAAATCCGTAGTTCAATGCGCGTTCGCCGCTGATGGGGCCAACACCAATGGTACGCTCCATGAAGATGCGGTTGCGCGTGAACATGTTCTCGAACTCTCTCAACACGCGGGGATATTCATCCAGGAATTTTTCCAGTTTCCTGAAAGAAGTATCATTGAAATTTCTTTCGAACCCGCCAATGCGGCCGATGTTGGTGGTAAGGCGTGATCCGCAAACTTCTTCCCATATCTCATAGATCAGCTCGCGGTACTGCATCACATATAAAAACCCAGTGTATGCGCCGGTATCAACGCCAACGATCGAATTACAGATGAGATGGTCGGCAATGCGCGCCAGCTCCATGA
The DNA here is from genome assembly GCA_035628135.1 of Chitinophagaceae bacterium. Lineage (GTDB taxonomy): Bacteria > Bacteroidota > Bacteroidia > Chitinophagales > Chitinophagaceae > DASPKM01. The sequence goes on from DASPKM010000013.1 coordinate 199,793, forward strand.
TAATGATGCGCAGGTAGTCTACGCGCTTGGGCGTTTGAATGCCCAGCAGTTTTTCGCAGGTCAGGTGCCATCCCATATTATTGATGGGGGCCGAACAATAGTTCAACCTGTCCGTAAGCGGGGTAATCTGGTACAGCGGGCGGCGTTCCGCGATCTTTTCAAATGCACGGTGGATATATCCAACCGTTTGCTCCGCCGACACGATGCGTTCTCCATCTAATTCCAGTATGTTCTGGAATACGCCGTGCGTTGCCGGGTGCGTGGGGCCCAGGTTCAGCGTAGTGGTTTGCCGCTCAATGGAACCTTCGGGGAGCTTTATATGTTCGTCGACACTCATGTTATTTAATCGTTCCTCCTCTGCCAAACATTTCATCGTCTTTGTCAATACGTGTTTGCTCTTCTAACGGATATTCTTTCCGCATAGGGAAGTAATCCATTTCATCCACATTCAAAATGCGTTTCAGGTTGGGATGGCCAACAAAGTTGACGCCGTAAAAATCATAGGTTTCGCGTTCCATCCAGTTAGCGGCTTCAAATAATTTGGTGGCGGTATAAACGTCTGGTTGATTGATATCGGTAAATACCTTGAACCGTATGCGCACATTGTCTACCAGGTTGTGCAGGTGATATACCACCGCCAGTTCCCTTCCTTTAAAATGCGGGTAATGCACAGCCTGCAAATCGGTCAGGAACCGGAAACGCAGCTCAGGATCGTCGTACAGGAACTGCATTACTTTAAGGTTGTAATCCTTCGGCGCTTCGAAGGTAAGCATGCCATAAGGCTCTTCGAAGTTGTACACCTGGTCCTGGAACTTTTCTACCAGCTTTTGTTTTATACTATCGTTGGTCAACGCCATTTCAATGTTTATTGTATTCCGTAACTCTCCATCAGGGCTTTATACTGGGGGCTGTGCCTCCTGCGCAAGCCTTCGTTGTGTATAAGTTCCTGCACCTTCAGAATACCATCGATGATGGCTTCGGGGCGCGGAGGGCAACCGGGCACATACACGTCTACCGGCACCACCTGGTCAATTCCCTGCAGCACGCTGTAACTATCGAAAATACCGCCGCTGCAGGCGCAGGCGCCAACGGCCATTACCCAACGGGGCTCGGCCATTTGCAGGTAAACCTGCCTTACTACCGGGCCCATCTTTTTGGCGATGGTGCCCATTACCATCAACAGGTCGCACTGGCGGGGCGAAAAGCCCACACGCTCCGAACCGAACCTGGCAAGGTCGTAATGCGAGCCCATGGTTGCCATGAACTCGATACCGCAACAAGAGGTAGCAAAGGGAAGCGGCCAGATAGAGTTTTTACGGGCAAGGCCCACCACTTTTTCAAAGGATGTGGCAAAAAACCCCTCTCCCCCATGTCCTGCCGGAGCTTCCGCCACCATGATATGCGACTGCATATCGGCTTCCTTCGGCGTTATATTAAATCGTACGGGACGAGCCATAATTATTTTTGTTTAATCGTTTAAAAATTGACCGAAGTATAGTACACGCATCATACCACAATTTGTTCCGGCCCGTTATTTTAAACTTTTACTTACTAATCTTCCCACTGCAGGGCTCCTTTTTTGATGATATAAATGAACCCGCTAAGAAAAAATCCCACGAACATGAGCACCGCAAAAAATCCATCCCAACCCAATTCCCTGAAATTGACCGCATAAGGATAAAAGAAGATGACTTCCACGTCGAACAACACGAACAGGATGGCCACCAGGAAATATTTAATGGCCATGGGCTGCCGGGCGTCACCATGACTCTCGATACCGCTGGCAAAGGTTTCCAATTTGTCAGTCGTTTTGCGCTTCGGTCCCAGGAAATGGGTTGCTCCCAGCGTTACCACCACGAAAATGGCGGCAAATAACAGTTGTAAGGCTACAGGAAAATAATTAGCGGCGGTATCTGCTGTCGCCTGGAGCAAAAAAAAATTCATATTCAGTGGAATAGGCCGCAAAAATAAGCCAGGTACTATTAATAACAATCGAAAATAAATTCCCCTGCCGTGCCTGGCAGGGGATGATTCATGATATTATGACATGAAGAAATTATGTTCATCGTCTTGTGCCGCCACCGCCGCTACTCGAACGTGTGTTGGGCTTGGCCGCCGGCTTGCTTTCCTGCCTTGCAGGCCTGTTGATGGCCCTTTCAAGGATGTTCTTGATGCCGGGAGCATATTGGTTACCCGGATCGGCCTGCAATATTTTTTCAATATATGTCAGAGCCAGCCTCGGATCTTTCTTAATGTCGTTGGCGTGCGTTGTTAGCAGGAACCATGCGTTAATGGCCTGCGATTTATACTTCACTGAATCTATCTCCATTGCTTTTTGAGCAAGCAATTCATATGCAGCCACTGCATTACCGGTTGCCATGGTAGTATCTTTTGCCAGCCACGACTTTGCGCACCACAGGTATCCGAAGATCTCGTTAGGATACTTGGTTTGGTACTGGTCGCAGAAGATGGCAACAGACGAGTCGTAATTACCAGCCTGGTAATGCGCCATACCGTAGTTGTACAGGTCGGTTTGGGTTGGCTTTGGATCTATGCGGTAAGCCACGCCCAGCCAGATGGCCTGTTGGTTACGGTCGCCCAGTTTTTTGGCGAGCGCCGCGGCCTGGTTGATGTACTTCACTTTATTTTCTACCAGCGTATCCATTGCAATGGCAGTTTCGAAGTTCTTAAAAGCTTCTTTTTCACTGCCGGCGATTTTGGCGTTGATATTGGCCAGCTCTATAAAGTCGGCCGGTAATACCATGGTTGAGTCAGCCTTTGACAGGAACACGTTCATGGCCTGCTTTGCGGCTGCGGGATCGCCGAGCGTGTCCGATGTATATGCAAGCATACGGAACATACGCGGGTTCACTTTATCGCCCATTTGGTTGATGAGTTCCTGTGCGCGGATCTTTGCTCCTGCAAAATCACCTTTAGCATAACGGAAGTCTGTTCTCAGGTACTCGATCTCCGGTCCCTGGTCGAAGTTTGCAACGTATTGGTTCAGGTATTCTTCCGCTTTGTTCACGTCGCGGAAATACCAGTAATAGAACAATTCATAGAGCGCTGGCGTATAAGCCGGATCAATCTGAATGGCCTGCTCGAATGCCGGCAAAAAGAATTCTTTATTGTTCTGGGTAAGATATACTTTACCGATGCGGTATTTTGCCGCTGCCAGTTTGGGGTCTAGCGCCAATGCTTTGTTATAAGCAGTTACGGCGCCGCCACCGTCGATGTTCTTACGATAAGCATCACCCATGATGAGATAAGTATAAGGATCGTTGAATCCTTTTAACTGGGTGGCCTGGGTAAGTTTTTCAATGGCATAGTTGGCATCGCCCAACCTGGTAAGGGCATTGGCGCGGCCGATGGCATTGAACACCTGTATATCTTTCGATTTGGTAAGACTAAGCGCGGTTTCGAAACGCTGGCGGGCATCGTTGGTCTTTCCCTCCATCAATTCAATATGGCCCATGCCCACGAGCAGAAGCGGAGGATTACTGTTGGTGGTCATGGCACGTTGGTACAATGCCTTGGCAGCAGCGCTGTCCTTCTGCTCTATCAGCGTTTGCCCCAGCCAGTATATCGCTTCTATGTTGTTCGGATTTGAAGCAAGGATTTTCTCAAAAGTCTCTTTAGCACTTTTATAACGTTCGTAATAAAAAAACTTTCGCCCTTGCCCGATATCCTGAGCAAAAGCAAAGCTGATGCTCATGATGAATGCTACTAAGCTTAAGCTAATCTTCTTCATTTTAAAAGTCCTGTTTTAAGTTGGAAAATTACAAATTTCATTATCACATTTCCACATCCCTCACATTAAAACTCATCTTGTACGGTACCAGGTATGCTCTGCGAAAGATCAGTTGGCCTCGTTCACCTTCCAGAAAATTCACAAAACCGCTGCCTACTCCGCCAAAATTTTCCTTCAATATATAATGCAAACCGCGTACCATTGGATATCTTTTTAATGCTATGTTAGCCTGGTAAGGCTTCACATAAGTCTCACTATTACAGATGCCACATTGAATGGAAGCGATGTTAACTTTTTGCAAAAAGCTCAGTTGATTAACGTCTTCTTTATTCCCTATCCAACTCACTCCTATAAAGCCTATAGCGTCCACATTGTCTGCTACATAATCGATTACAGCCTGGCTCGACCTTGCGGCTGTCACATTTTTACCGAGCGGCCTGCCCTTTAAAATCGAATCGATAGCGAACCGCACTGTACTGGTGGCCGATGTTCCATCGAAAACGGGCCTTAGCTTCAATTGACTGGTGCCGGACAAGATCGCCTGTATGTCGCTCATCGAAAAAACCGAATCGGGCGATTTATTGTTTACGATCACCGTTACCGCGTCATACGCCAATCTTCCCATTATGGGCACGTACCGTATTGAATCTTTATAAAAATCTTCCTCCTCACGGGTAAGGATGCGGGTTATGATGATCATGCGCGTGCTGTCGCGCGTTAGGTCCCTTAGGCATTCGGCTTCGGGTTTGTAATGGGCAACGATCTTGGCGTTAGGATAGGCTGCTTCGAACACTTTGATCTGGGAATCAATGATCGGCTTGAAAGATTCATCTACACTGATATTGATCGTTCCGTTGCTGGTAGTTTCCCTGGCCTCCGTTTTATTGGAGCCGCCTTTGCAAGCCCATAAGCCCACTAACATTACCAACAGTGCAAGCCTGCGGGAAAGACTGCCGATTGAATAAAAAAGATGCTTCATTAATGGAAATAATTTTTCTGAATGCCTCTATAAATCCTGAAGCCCCCATACAATACGCAGAGGGCGGCAAAAATGTATGAAAACGGTTTCGGTGGAAAAGCGAGGTTGACGCCTATTTTGTCTGCCAGCAACAGGAATGCGGCAACACCAATGTAAATCAATCCCATGCCAAAATCCATCAGTGAGCGCATGAGAATATACCGCTTCGTGCGACCATCCTTGTTATCTTCTGTCATCCAGAATAGATTTTTAAAAAACAGGCTGGGCAAGATAAGTAATTTATTCATCCACCTCGTACTTGAAAATAACGGGTTGCTTATGATATACTTTTACTTTTTTGCCTTTGTTGCTGCCTGCCACCCACTTAGGGCTTTTGTTCAATACCCGCAATACTTCTTTGTCAAATTCTGTTCCGCCGCTCTCCAATATCTCGAGCCCGCTAAGGCTTCCGTCTTCATTTACAATGAACCTGACTGTTACTACAATTTTCCTGCCTTCTTCACCATCGGCGTCCTGGTCGGGGAAGCGCAGGTTTTTTTGCAGGAAACGTTGCCAGGCACTAAGGCCGCCGGGAAATTCAGGCATTACTTCAGCCTCCCTCAATACACTCGGCTCAACCACAACAGGTTGTTCAACCTTCGGTTCTCCGGTCCCCGTGTGCCGTTGTGGCGGTGGCGCAATGGTTTGTGTATCGCGCAGAGGGCCATCGGTAGTTCTATCACTTACCAATGCTTTTGCCCGGTCGTCTATTGTTGGGATCGTATCCGTTACCTGCACACCCGGAACAATAATGGGCGGAGGGTCTGCAATGGTCCTTACGGGCGGGACCGGTGGTGGCGGCACTTCCGCTTTGGGAGGCGGCGGCTTGGGAAGCTCAACCAGTTTGAGCGTATCGTTTTGCTGTGGCTGCAGCGGACCCTGGTTGCGGCCGTGGTCATTGCTTTTGAAAAACATGGATGCAAAAGCTATCAACAGTAACAACAATACGCCGCCGAGCGAACGCCATAAACGCTGGCCATATTCTTTCCTTAGGACATACGCGCCATATTCCTTGTTGCGGTTTTCGAACACAATGTCCAATACATCGGCTTGTAAAATCATTTCCGGCTTCATTGATGAAGATTTTGGTTGTTAAGATGGAATGCTAACAACCCGCGCAGGTAACAATAAGATGCTTAGGCGCTGATAAATCCATAACGGGTCAGGCAGTTGCGGGATGTGCGTCCGGTGGTTTGCCTTCGTACCTTGCACGCTGTACCTTATTTTTGCGCACATGAAGATTTTAATGGTTTGCCTCGGAAACATCTGCCGCAGCCCGCTGGCAGAAGGCATTCTGCAGCACAAGGCATGGAATGCAGGATTGAGGTGGAGCATAGAAAGCGCGGGCACCAATGGTTATCATACCGGCGAGCCGCCGCACAAGCTTTCGCAAAAAGTGGCAAAGCTCAACGGCATCGATATCTGCAAACAGCGTTCGCGCAAATTTGCAGCCGATGATTTTGAGAAGTTCGATAAAATATACGCCATGTCATCGGACGTGATAGATGAAATGAAAATGATTGCCAGGAACCGGTTCGATGCTTCGAAGGTTGACCTGCTGATGAATGAATTGTATCCCGGCAAAAACATGGACGTGCCCGATCCCTGGTATGGCCCCGAGCCCGGCTATCATGATGTGTATGCAATGATCGATAAGGCCTGCGAAAAAATCGTAGCCAAATATGCTTCGACGAAATTAGCAGGCCAATGACAAATGACTTAACGACTAATGACCCATTGACCATTCACAATTCACCACGCACAATGACCAAACCCTCCCTCCCGCAAGGCACCCGCGATTTTGGACCGGAGATAGTACGCAAACGCCAATACATTCTCGATACTATCAAAAGTATTTTTAATGTATATGGCTTTCAGCCACTGGAAACGCCTGCCATGGAAAACCTTGAAACGCTCATGGGCAAATATGGAGAGGAAGGCGACAAGCTCATATTCAAAATTCTCAACAATGGCCTCGGCGATCCGAAGAATATTGATAAATCGAAAACAGCTTTTGAAAATGTATTGCAGGGAAAGAATGATAAAAACCTTACCGAGCGGGCACTGAAATACGACCTCACCATTCCCTTTGCGCGGTACGTTGCCATGAACCACGGGCAACTCACGTTGCCGTTTAAACGATACCAGGTGCAACCCGTATGGCGGGCCGACAGGCCACAGCGCGGACGCTACCGCGAATTTTACCAATGCGATGCCGATGTAGTAGGCAGCACCGCCCTGATAAACGAAGTGGAGCTCGCCAACCTGTACGCCGACGCTTTTAAAAAGCTGCGCATTCCGGTAGAGATCCGCATCAACAGCAGGAAGATTCTGGCAGGCCTCGCGGCAGTAGCCGGCAGCACTGACAAGCTCACCGATATCACCATTGCCATCGACAAGCTCGATAAGATAGGCATCGATAAAGTGAAAGAAGAACTGCAACAGAAAGAGCTCTCATCCACGCAGGTCCAAATCATCGAACAATACCTCTCCATCGATGGCAGCAATGCGGCAAAAACAAACAGGTTGAACGAACTATTGGGCAAGAATGAAATGGCCGCCAAAGGAATTGAAGAGATCAATTACATACTGGATTATTTTCCAGGCGATCCGGGTGCCGGACTGGTTGCCGATTTTACCCTTGCACGGGGATTGAACTATTACACAGGCATCATCTTCGAAGTAAAGGCTAAAGGCGTACAAATGGGCAGCATCGGCGGTGGCGGCCGTTACGACGACCTTACAGGGCTGTTTGGCGTACCCGGCATTCCCGGCGTGGGAATATCTTTCGGGGTAGACCGCATTTACGATGTAATGGAAGAGCTGCAGCTGTTTCCGCCCGACGTGCAGGAAGGAACGGGCGTATTGTTCTTCAATCTCGGCGAACAGGAATGCAGGGCGGCATATGGCCTGTTGCAGCAACTGCGGGCCACAGGCATCGCCGCGGAGATCTTTCATGAGCAGGCTAAAATGGACAAACAGTTCAAATACGCTGAAAGAAAAAAAGCACGGTACGTGGTCATTATCGGTTCCCGTGAGCTGGAACAGGGAACGGCCGTCATCAAAAACCTGCAGACGGGGACACAGGAAATTGTTAACCGGGCAGATTTTACGGGTTTTTTCAGTTGATTTCTTCCTAATTTGTCTTTAGAGCAGTATTTTGTCGCGGGGTATATCAATTTTTTTTACGTTTTGTAACTCGTTTAGGGCCTTTCATGAAGGAATTCGTCAAAAAATTATTCCGCAGCACGCAAGTGTATTTTCCGTTCCTGCAAGATTTTCGCTTCAGCACCCAGATGAAGCTGAACCGCATGCTCGGCAAACCGCATGAGCAGGATTTCAATTTGATCAAATATTTTCCCGACAACGGGCCCTTGCAATTTGTAGATATAGGCACCAATCGCGGTGAGGCCATACAGTCCATGCTCACCATGAAAAAGAACTGTACGGTTATAGGTTTCGAGCCCAATCCCATTGTTTATAAAAAGACCGCGGCCCTGTACAGGAATTCCCGCCAGGTTACGATACACAATTGCGGCCTGGGCAGGGAGAAGGGTGCATTTACCTTATACCTTCCTTTCTTCAGGAATTTTATGTTCGATGGGCTGGCTTCCTTTAACCGTGCCGAGGCCAGCAATTGGCTGAAAGGCCGCATCTTTGGATACAGCGACCGCCGCATGCACATCAAGGAGCTGAATTGCGAAGTGGGCAAGCTGGATGACTTTGCCCTTTCGCCGTACTTCATAAAAATAGACGTGCAGGGCTTCGAGTATGAAGTGTTGGAAGGTGGACAAGAAACACTGAAAAAATACAAGCCCGTATTACTCATAGAAACGCCTTCTGAGCAAGTGATCGGCCTGCTGGAAGGCCTTGGCTACAAGCCTTATTATTACCACCAGGGCAAGCTGCACCCCGGCCGCGGAGCCCTGAACACCTATTTTTTCCAGGACGACAAGAGGCCCTCGCAGCTTTTGTGACGAACTGCCCTGAATTTGTGATGAATTACCCTTACAATTCTTCTTTAATCCCCAAAATGTATTCATAATCTTGAAATACCTGATTATTTTCGCATCCCTAAACCACTAATATGAAACAAAGACACCTCCTCGGCTTATGCAGCGTACTGGTTCTGTCCATTGTATTGCATAGCTGCGGTTCCGCGGCAAAAGACGCGGTGCCTGTTCCTAAAGATGCCGCATTTGTGCTGCATCTCAACACCAAATCCCTCAATTCAAAGCTTAGCTGGGAAGAAATAAAGCAAACTAGCTGGTTCAAAGATGCTCAATCCACTAACATGAACCGCGAGCTGAGCGCCACCGATTCGCTGGCCCGCCAGTTGATGCAGGACCCCGAGAGCAGCGGTATCGATACCAAAGACGAAATCGTTTTCTTCGTAAAAAGGATCAATACCAAAGAAGGCTTTTTTGTGGTAGGCGGCCGCGTAAAGGATGCTGCCAAATTTGAAGCCTTCAACAAAAAAATGAGCGATAACCAGGCAGGTACCGCGGCAAAGGAAGGCGACATTACTTCCATGAGCCTCAACAAAAAAGTGCTGGCCAGCTGGTCGGGCAATAAGTTCCTGTACGTTATTGATGGCAATACCAGCGCTTTCAACCCGAGCAGGGGTATGGAAGACCTGCAGTTCGACAGCAGCGGTAATGTAATTCCTCCTGCCGACGACGAGATCGCGGACGAAGACGTTAAACCGGCCGACCTGAAAGGGTATACCACACGCCTGTACAACCTGAAAAGCGATAGCCTGCTGGGCAACGATTCCCGCTACAGCGACCTGTTAAAGACAGACGCAGACATGCACTTCTGGATGAACTCAGAGCAGATCTACGGATCTACCATGCCGTTTGGAGTAATGTCGATGCTGAAGCTCGAAAAATACATCAAGGGCTCCGTTACGGCCGCATCGCTCAATTTCGATAATGGTAAGATCGTGATGCAGGCAAAATCGTACAGCAACGAAGAAATGAGCAATCTTGCTAAAAAATATTCAGGCGATAACATCAACGCAAACTTCCTGGAGCGCATACCTTCCGACAGCGTGGCCGCATTGGTGATCCTGAATTATAAACCCGAAGGACTGAAAGAGTTTTTAAAGATCGGCGGGTTAGACGGCATGGTCAACAGCTTTATGGCCGAAATAGGCATTACGCTGGATGATTTTGTCGCTGCCAATGGCGGAGACGTAATGTTTGCGCTTACCGATATCCAGATGAAGCCTTACACCATCAACCTCGGCGAAGGCATGGAGCCTTATACCACCACCAAGCCCGAAATGCAGGTCTTGTTTGCTACCTCCGTAGGTAACAAAGCTTCGTTCGATAAGCTGGTAAACATCGGCAAAAAATACAGCCAGCAAATGAGAATCGACACCATGGTGTTCTATAGCCTCACCGATAAATTGTTTGCCGCGGGCAGCGAGCAGTCGATCGTCGACCAGTTTGTAAAAGGCGGTAACAGGAACCAACCCTTTGCTTCGAAGTTGAAAGACCATCCGATGGCAGCTTATGTTGACCTGCAAAGGTTCATGAGGGCTTTTGGATCGATGGCCAGGGACAGTTCAGCTGTTGAACAGTTGAATGCTTCATTGAACTTCTGGCAGGACATTACCATGACCGGTGGCGACTTCAAAGACGGCGGTGTGGAGCAACAGTGGGAAGTGAACCTGGTAGATAAGAACACCAACAGCCTGAAACAATTGAACCAATACGCCGATAAAATGGCCCAGGCCAGCAAACAGAGAGGATTCTGACCTTAATAACAATATGCAATTAGTCACCAGGAATCTTCATCCTGTATATTTTACCGAGGACAGGTCCGTACATTCCAATATCTGGGGACAGGAACTTGTACTGAAGCCGGGTGAAAGAGTACACATCGTTGCTCCTTCGGGAAGCGGGAAAACTTCGTTCATTCACTTCCTGTACGGCCTGCGCAAGGAGTACAATGGCTCCATTCAATACGATGGAAAAGACATACGTTCACTTGCGCCCGACCAGCTGGCGGTGTACCGGCAAAAACACCTTAGCATTATTTTCCAGGACCTGAGATTATTTCCTGACCAGACCGTTGCACAAAACATAGAGATCAAAAGGCAATTGCAACCTTATCACCCGGCAAACAAAATAGAAGAGTTTGCCGGGCGATTGGGTGTGGCGCACAAACTGAACATGCTGTGCAGCACCTGCTCCTACGGAGAGCAGCAACGCGTAGCCATTATCAGGAGCCTCATGCAGCCTTTTGATTTTATTTTAATGGACGAGCCGGTAAGCAACCTGGACGAAAACAACCGCAAAAAAGCCATAGACCTTATTGTAGAAGAAGCAGCGCACAGAAATGCAGGCATCGTGCTGGCGGACCTGAAAAAACTCGAATACTTTCCCGCCGATAAAATCTTACATCTTTAAAAATCCATTTTTGACGCTGAAATACCGGCATATCGCTTCCCTCCTTGAAACCAGTAGAAAAAGTTGGTCAAAATATCTCTCTTACGGCGGGCTGGGTATCGGCATATTGCTGTTGCTGTGCTCTGTGCAACTGTTCATGAACCTTCAAAAGTTCATTAACAACGACAACCCGCGCAAGGCCGGTGCCGATTTCATATCCATTACCAAAACCGTTACCAACGAGACCATGGGAACGCCGGATAAAAACCTGTTTTCGCCGGCCGATATAGAAGAAATAAAACGCCAGCCTTTTATTGAAGACGCGGCCCCGCTGCTGGCCAACCAGTTTCACGTTAAGGCCAGCGCCGGCAATATCATTCCTTTCAGCACCGATCTTTTTTTGGAGGCATTGGACGAGGATTTCCTGGATACCGTTCCCCCCGATTTTTCATGGAGAGAAGGACAGGAAACCATTCCACTTATTTTTTCTGCCGACTTCCTGGAAGTGTACAATGTGCTTGCTCCCGGTCAGGGATACCCGCAGGTATCGGACGAAACCATGGGCACCATTCAAATAGTGCTGAGCTGCTATGGCCCTACTGGCAGGCACGACTTTAAAGCTTATGTTGCAGCGCTTACCAACAGGGTCAATTCCGTATTAGTGCCCGAAGAATTTCTCACGTGGGCCAATAAGCGTTTTGGCATGACGGACAATATTCTTACCACCCGCGTGTTCGTTAAAACAAAAGATGCCAATAACCCTGATTTTCTCCGTTTTCTCGATCAGAAAAATTACAGGGTCAACAAGGACAAAATAAAATTCGGCCGCGTGAAAGCGCAATTGCAGATAGTGGTGAGCGGGTTGGGTATTATCGGACTGCTGGTAGTGGTGCTGGCCTTGATGCTGTTTTCGTTTTACCTGCAACTCATCATTGCAAAGAGCAAGGACAACCTGCAATTATTATTGATGCTGGGTTATGAGCCGGGATGGCTTAGCCGCGTGGTATCGAGGCGATGGGTGCCGATTTATATATCCATTGTATTGATTGCATTGGGCATTACCTGGCTGTTTCAATATTTCGTGTACCTGAACACGCACAAAATGGAAAGCAGCATGAGTCCCATGCTTCACTGGAGCGTGCTGGCCTTTAGCGCAGCGCTTATCTTCTTAACGATTTACAGTAATTACAGGATTATCAGGAAGCAATTATACAAGCTTAGCTGATTTCAAATAGCCATTAAAACTTGCTGACGCAAAGGGTAATCCGATCAAACATTTCTGCGTTTACACAACTGATATAAAACGCTTATCGGTATCAGCTTACGTTTTCATAAATGACCGCCGCCCCCTGACCTACTCCCACACACATCGTGGCCAACCCGTATCTTGCTTTTCTTCTTTTCATTTCATGCAATAAGGTAGTGGAGATGCGCACGCCGCTGCAACCCAGCGGGTGGCCAATGGCAATAGAGCCTCCGTTTACATTTACCTTGCTTTGATCGAGTCCCAATTCACGCATGCAGGCCAGCGCCTGCGAAGCAAAGGCTTCGTTCATCTCAACCAGGTCGATGTCTTTTATGGACAATCCTGCGCGCTCCAATGCTTTGCGGGTGGAAGGCACAGGGCCCATTCCCATGATCGCGGGATCGAGGCCGGCAACAGCCATGGAAACGATGCGGGCGATTGGTTTGAGATCGTATTTTTTTACGGCACCGTCGCTTGCAAGCAACATCGCTGCCGCACCATCATTGATGCCCGCCGCATTGCCTGCTGTCACGGTTCCATCTTTGATAAAAGCCGGCTTAAGCGCGGCAAGTTTTTCCAGAGAGGTTTGGCGTGGATGCTCATCCTTATCGAAAAATATCTTTTCATTTTTTCCGGCCAATACTTCCACCGGGCTGATCTCGTCCTGCCATTTGCCCGCTGCCAGGGCCGCGAAATAACGCTCCTGCGATTGCAGTGCAAACGCATCCTGTTCCTGCCGTGTTACCGTGAATTGCTTCGCAACGTTTTCCGCTGTTTCTCCCATGGAGTAAGGATAATGAACCGTGGAAAGCTTGCCATTGGTAAATCGCCAGCCAATGGTAGTATCGTAAATTTCGGGGGTCCTGTTCCAGGGGCTGGATGCCTTGGCCATTACAAAGGGAGCACGCGTCATGCTTTCAACGCCGCCTGCTATGTACAATTCGCCTTCGGAACATATAATGGCGCGCGCCGCGTCCATAACAGCCTGCAATCCCGAAGCGCAAAGCCTGTTTACCGTATTGCCTGCAACGCTTACCGGCAAACCTGCCAGCAGCGCGGCCATGCGCGCCACGTTCCTATTGTCCTCGCCCGCCTGGTTGGCATCGCCGGCTATTACGTCTTCAATGGCATGCACATCGATGGATGGATTGCGGGCCAATAATGCTTTGATAACGTGCGCCAGCAGGTCATCGGGCCTGATGCCGCTGAGTGCTCCTCCATACTTGCCTACCGGGGTGCGGACCGCGTCGATTATATATGATTTTTCCATGTACTGTAAAAATGAATGCGCAAAGGTAACCGAAATGGCCTTATCCTTTCTTTAACCACTATACTGCCGCGTAAGCGTTAATTTTGCAGAATGGTCAATACGCAAAAGCGAAATATCAGGGAGCTAAGCCTGGAAGAACTGGAACAATACATTCTGGCGCTGGGCGACAAACGGTTCAGGGCCAAACAGATCTATGAATGGCTCTGGCAAAAGCATGCCCATTCGTTTGAAGCCATGACCAATCTGAGCAAGGAATTGCGCAACCGGCTTGCACAGGATTTTGAATTACCTGCGCTGCGTATAGATGCCACCCAGCATTCCGCCGATGGCACCGTTAAAAGCCGCTTCAAGACCTGGGAGGGCCATCTGGTAGAAGGCGTGCTAATACCCACCGATACCCGGCAAACTGCCTGCGTATCATCACAGATCGGCTGCAGCCTTAGCTGCCGCTTCTGCGCCACCGGTTACCTTGAAAGAAAACGCAACCTTACTTTCGATGAAATATACGATGAAGTGGTGCTGATAAACCAGCAGGCTGAGCAGGTATATGGAAAGAAGTTGAGCAACATCGTGTTCATGGGCATGGGCGAACCCCTGCTCAACTATAAGAACGTGTTAAAGGCCATCGATAAAATTTCGTCGCCGGATGGGCTCGGCATGTCCCCCCGAAGAATTACAGTTTCTACAGCCGGTGTGGCCAAAATGATCAAGCAGTTGGGCGACGATAAAGTAAAGTTCAAGCTGGCGGTGTCGCTGCACGCGGCCAACGACAAAAAGCGCAACGAGATCATGCCCATCAACGAAAGCAATAACCTGAAATCCCTCATAGAAGCGCTCAATTATTTTTACAAGCAAACCCGCAACGAGATCACCTTCGAATACATTCTCTTTAACAATTTCAACGATAGCGAGCAGGACGCCGATGAATTGATCAGGATCTACCGGCAGGTACCCGCCGACCTCGTGAACATCATCGAATACAATCCTATAGAATTTGCACAGTTCAGCAAACCCGAGGAACACCGGATAGAAGCTTTCATGAACTATCTTGAAAAACACAAAGTAAATGCACGCCTAAGGCGCAGCCGTGGTAAAGACATCGATGCGGCCTGCGGACAGTTAGCCAACAAAAATTAAGGTAAGCCCCTGAATTCCGTTAAAGAAATTCAAATATCACGCGCCAGGCCTTTGCGCGTTAAACCTCGCTTTGCGCGTACGGTCTATCTTCCATAAAAAATAATACACCGATGAAGAAATTATTATTCAGCCTGTTTGCAGTAATGCTGATAACTGTAGCGGCACAGGCCCAGGAAAAACCGGCAAAAGCCCACCATAAGGGACATCATAAAAAAGAGATGGCCGAAAAGTTAAAGTTCACCGAAGATCAGAAAGCACAATTGAAGACCATTCACCAGGAATCGAAAAAACAATTGCAGGAACTGAAGAAGAACGACCAGATTACCGTGAAGGAATACCGCGAAAGGAAGAAAGTCATCCACGATCAGCATAAAACGAAAATGCAATCACTGCTCACCGAAGACCAGAAAAAGCAGATGGAGCAAATGAAGGGAGAGCGCAAGAACAAGCATAAGGACAAGAGCAGGAAAAGAAAAGCGACCACTAAGCCCGTATAAGGCCCTGTACCCCCCGTTTATAATCCATACCCGATATGACAATTGAGGCACATGATGCCTTTTACATAAATCCCTCCCCTAATATAAAGGCAGTCCACTTGGACTGTCTTTTGTATTTTTGCAACCTACTGTTGTAAAACAGCAATGCACATATGAAAAAATCGAATCATTTTCAACAATTCTCCGGTAAGAAAAAGAACAGCGTTGTAAAGGAAGAACACCGCCAGGAAAAAAAGCAATGGAAGAAGGAAAGGTCGGAGGCGATCAACAAGCGGTTCGAGCAAAAGCGTCAATCGAAAGCGGCTCCCGCCGCCCCCGAGATCCGCAGGAAACCGGACGCTCCCGGCAATGATCTAATGCCCCTGAATAAATTCATTGCGCACAGCGGCGTTTGCAGCCGCCGCGACGCGGCCGAACTGGTAAAAGGAGGCAAGGTAAAAGTGAATGGACAACCCGTTACCGAACCCGGCTTTAAAGTAAAGACCACCGACGAAGTAAAGGTGAACGGCAAAAAGGTTACCCGGCAAAAGAACCTGGTGTACGTGCTGCTGAACAAACCCAAAGATTACATCACTACCACCTCTGACCCACAGGGAAGGCAAACAGTGCTGGAACTGATCAAACACGCCACTCCCGAAAGGATATATCCCGTAGGAAGGCTCGACCGCAACACCACCGGCGTGTTGCTGCTGACCAACGATGGGGACCTTGCGCAAAAGCTCTCCCACCCCAGCTACGAGATCAAAAAAATTTATGAAGTGAAGTTGGATAAGCCACTCACCAAAAAGGATTTCGATGCGGTGTTGGCCGGCATTCAACTGGAAGATGGTTTTATTGCGCCCGACTCACTGGCATACGCAGACGCAAAGGACAAATCAATTATTGGCATAGAGATCCACAGTGGCCGCAACCGCATCGTACGGCGTATATTCGAGCAACTGGGATACGATGTGAAAGGGCTCGACAGGGTGTTGTACGCAAACCTTACCAAGAAAAACGTAGAGCGCGGAAAATGGCGTTTTCTTTCCGAAAAGGAGGTGCGCCTGCTGAAGTTCATGAATAAATCATTCATAAAGAAACAGCCGGCAAAGGCGCAACCCGGTTCAAACAACCATTCATAGACAATGTCCGCTGAAACAAAACCCTATGTGCCCGACGCATGGGAAAAAGTAAGTTGCCCCGTTTGCCAATCGCCGGAGCACAAAGTGTATGAGCGCTTCGGCAGCCAGTTGCAATACACTTACGTTATGTGCAGCAACTGCGGCATGATATACCAATCGCCGCGGCCCAAATACAACCAGCATTTTATCGACGCCGCTTATGCTTCGTATTACCAATACGCCGAAAACCTGCAGTTAAACGACCTGACCGAGATCAGGGAGTCCTCGGTGGGCATGTTTAAAAAAGAGATCGAATACATTTCCCGATACGATAAAAAGAAAACAGCGGTGCTGGACATTGGCAGCGGCATGGGAACTTTTTTATTCGCAGCCAAGCCGCTTTACAAAGAAGCGGTGGGGTTGGATGTGTCGCGGCAAATGGCTTCGTTTGTTGAGCAGCACCTGGACGTAAAAGTATTTGTGCAGCAGTTCGAAGAATTTACTTACCCGAAAAAATTTTCGCTCGTACACATGAGCCATGTAATAGAGCACGTACCCGATCCCAACCTTTGGTTGCGAAAGGCAAAGGACATGCTGGACGAAGAAGGCATTTTAGTGATCAATGTGCCGAATAAATTTTCTTTCAGCTTCCGCCTGCAGCACTTGTTTGTTAAACTGGGATTGAAGAAGCAATTCTCGGATGCCTGGGCCGATCCCACCCGTACGCCCGACCATTTGTTCGAGCCTACCATCCGCAGCATGAAATACCTGATGCGCCAAAACAAATACGAAATACTGGAATATTATACGTACAGCCGCAAGGACCCCGCATCGAACAGTTCCCTGAAATCGAGGGTCCTCAATCGTGGCTTGAAGATCGGCAGCAATCTTACTTTCATTACCCGTCCGCAAAAAATCCAATAGTATAGCGTGAACAAGAAGCTTCAACCTGAGATTGTTTTTGAGAATGAGGAATTCGTTGTGCTCAATAAGCCCGCGGGATTGCTAAGCATCCCGGACAGGATGGGAAAGGAAATGTCCCTGAAAACCCTGCTGCAGGAAAGATATGACCAGGTATTTACTGTTCACCGGTTAGACCGCGATACCAGCGGGCTGATCGTATTTGCAAAGGACGAGTCCACGCATAAACTGTTGTCGCAGCAATTTGAAGACCGCAGCACGCAGAAGATCTACGCCGGCTTTGTGCTGGGTAATGTTTCACCGGCGTCGGGACAAATAGACGCGGCCATAGCGGAACATCCGGGTAAGAAAGGCATGATGATGGTGCATAAAAAGGGCAAGCCATCTTTTACTGAATATAAAGTGTTGGAAGACTTTGGGGCTTATAGCTGGACGCAGTTTAAAATACTCACTGGCCGTACGCACCAGATACGCGTGCACATGCAGTCCATCGGGCATCCCATTGCCTGCGACCCATTGTATGGCGATGGAAAGCCCGTGTATATTTCGGCCATCAAAAAAAATTACAAGCTGTCAAAATCGCTGGACGAAGAAACGCCCATGCTTAACCGGCTTGCGCTGCACGCATGGAAATTGGAATTTTCAGATGCATCGGGCGATGTGCATTCCTTTGAAGCGCCGCTTCCAAAAGATATTAAAGCATTGTTGCAGCAACTGAGAAAATGGAAGCGCGGTTAATTATTCGTGCTTGTACACCAAGCCATTCTTCATTACAAATTTCATACGGCCCATTGCCTGTATGTCTTTAATGGGATCGCCTTCAACGGCGACAATGTCGGCCCATTTGCCTTTTTCAATGCTGCCCAGCGATTCGGGAATGCCCAGGAGGTCTGCGGCGTGCACGGTTGCCGTGCGAATGGTTTCCATGGGGGGCATTCCTCCTTCTACCATGTACACAAACTCCAGCCAATTTTTACCGTGCGCATATACGCCTGCATCGGTCCCAAAGGCGATCTTAACGCCTTCCTTATATGCCTTAGCGAAAGTGCCTTGAATTTTCGGACCGATGGCCAATGCCTTCGGCGTTACCACATCGGGATAATAGCCGGGCTTCTTTGCGGAATCGCCCACTGCTTTTCCCGCGGTGATGGTGGGCACGTAATAAGTGCCGTATTGTTTCATCAGGCGTATTACTTCATCGTCCATATAAGTACCGTGCTCAATGGAGTTGACGCCTGCCCTTACCGCGCGCTTCATAGCCTCCGCGCCATGGCAATGCGCTGCTACTTTAAAGCCATAGTCTTTTGCTATGGTAATAATGGCTGTTATTTCAGCTTCGGTGAATTGGGGGTTCTCGCCGCTTTTGGCCACGCTCAACACGCCACCAGAAGCGGTGATCTTGATAAGGTCCGAACCATCTTTGTACCGCTGGCGCACTGCTTTCATGCACTCATCGGGGCCATTGGCAACGCCGGCAGCTGGGCCGGGATCGCCCATCAATTCCCGCCTGTACCCATTGGTAGGGTCCGCGTGCCCGCCGGTAGTGGCTATCGATTTGCCTGCGGTGTACACCCGCGGGCCTTTGATCAATCCTTTATTAATGGCATTGCGCAGCGAAATGTTTACACCGCTCCCGCCGAGGTCGCGCACCGTGGTAAACCCGGTCATGAGGGTCCTTTCGGCAAATACCACGGATTGAAATGCGTAATCGGCCGGGTTGAAGGTGAAGGTTTCCATGTAGCGGTTGGGATTGGTCTCGCTTTCCATGTGCACGTGCATATCGATCAGGCCGGGCATAACCGTACGGTTCCTAAGATCAATCACCTTGTCGTTGCCGACCGCGGTAATGTATCCTTTCTGCACATCGGCAATTTTATTTCCTTCTACCACAATGGTCATTTCCTTCAGCACGGCGCCGGCCTTTACGTCTATCAACTGGCCGCAGTGTAAAATGGTACGTTGCGCCAGCAATAAATTAGCGCATAAGCATAATAGTAAGGTAACAAGGGATCGCATTGAAAAATTTTTTGGAAGATAGCAAAAAACTTACGGGTTATAAGTAATGGTTTACGATGCTTTATGTAACCCATACTCATAACCCGTAACAATACAATGTACCGGCTATTACTCAACATTCGGCTGAGGCGTATAGCGCAGGTAAGGCTTTACCACTTTCACCCCCTTGGGGAATTTTTTAATGGCGTCCTCGGTAGATACTGCGGGAACGACGATCACGTCTTCGCCATGCTTCCAGTCGGCCGGTGTGGCCACGCTGTGGTTGGCAGTGAGCTGCAGTGAATCGATCACCCGCAATACTTCGTGGAAATTCCTGCCGGTGGAGGCGGGATAGGTAAGCGTAAGCTTTATTTTTTTGTCGGGCCCGATCACAAACAGCGAGCGGACGGTGAATGTTTCCGAAGCATTGGGATGAATCATGCCGTACAGGTTAGCCACTTTCCTGTCTTCATCTGCTATTATGGGGAAGTTTACCGTACAGTTCTGGGTTTCATTGATGTCGTTGATCCAGCCCAGGTGCTTATCCAGGGGGTCAACGCTCACAGCCAACACTTTTACATTACGCTTTGCAAATTCCTCGTTCAACAGGGCCGTCTTTCCAAGTTCGGTGGTACACACCGGTGTGTAATCGGCAGGGTGCGAAAACAGAATACCCCAGCTATTGCCCAGGTATTCATAAAAATCAATTTCGCCGGCAGAAGTCTGTGCCTGGAAATTTGGCGCGGTGTCTCCTAATCTTAAACTCATAAAAAAAATTTTAGGTTGGACGTTAAAGATAGCGATTAGAACGGGGCCGGAATTTATGAAAAAGGGAAAAAAAGGGCGGGAAGCCGCCAGCTCGGGTTTTTATATGGTTGGAGCTAGCTGTTGGAAGTTGGTTACTTGCCGGTAGCCTTTGTAATAGACGATTTGCCAAACCGGTTCTTTACGTCGTCGATGGCCCGGTACAGGCCGGCCTTCTTTTCGGTGTCGGCAAAAAGGTTGGTTTGTATGGCCTCGTCGGTCAGTTCGCTTAGGCGGACGCCCAGCAGCCGGATGGGCCGGCCCTTTCGCCATAATTTGTGAAAGAGGTCGCGCGCCTGCAGGATCAGCTCATCGTCGTAAAACGTATAGGGAATAGTGGTTTGGCGTGAGGTGGTTTCAAAATTCCCGTAGCGTATTTTAACGGCGATGCAGCCGGCCATTTTGTTGTCCTGCCTTAGCTCATAGGCCACCCGCTCCGTCATGCGCACCAGCTCGGCCATCAGCCGCTCTATATCTACCAGGTTTTCCTCGAAGGTGTTTTCTGTTGAAATGGATTTGGCTTCGTGGTAGGGCGCTACTTCGGTGGTGTGAATGCCGTGGGCCTTGTTCCAAAGCTCCTGCCCATACTTTCCGAAACGCCTTTCGAGCAGGTCAACGGGCTGACGGCTAAGATCGTCGATGGTGTCTATGCCTATTTCCTGCAAGGATTTATACATCTGGTCGCCCACGCCCGGTATTTTGTTCACCTTCAATGGCGCCAGGAAGGCCTTTTCCATGCCGGCTGGTACTTGCAGGTAACTATTGGGCTTGGCCTCGTTGGTGGCGATCTTGGCTACCAGCTTATTGCTTGCCAGCCCGAAGGATATGGGCAATTTGGTTTTGTCCATGATCTCTTCGCGCAGTTCGATGGTCCATTTAAACGGGTCGAAGAAGCGGTCCATACCGGTGAGGTCCAGGTAAAATTCATCGATAGAGGCCTTTTCAAAAACGGGGGCCTTGGCGGCGATGATCTCGGTTACCCAACGGGAGAACTTGCTGTATTCGCCGCGGGTGCCGCCTACGATGGTTGCGTGTGGGCAGAGGCGTTTAGCAATCTGAATGGGCATGGCCGAATGGATGCCATAAGCGCGGGCCTCGTAGCTGCACGCGGCGACTACGCCCCTTTCGCGGCCGCCGACTATCAGCGGTATCCCTTTCAGCGAAGGATTGTTGAGGATTTCGACGGAAACAAAGAACGCGTCCAGGTCAAAATGCGCTATGATGCGTTGTGGCTGCATTGCAGCGGCAAGTTATTAATTTTTATACCTTCCTGCCGAAGCTGCGTGCACGGGAAGGATTATAGGCTATAGCGCCATTCTGCCAATTGGACGTTCGTCTTAGATTCGTCTTAGGTTCGTCTTAGCTTCGTCCTGGCTTCACTCTGGGCTGGTCGTTATAAATCTTCTGTATTTGCCAGATTGGCATGTAAAATGAACAACGATTTAACACATCTCAAAAAACTCATCGATGCCGTTCATCCGCTGAAGCCGGAAGAGTGGAACGATTTCAGCGCTATCTGGGAGCCGGTCAGCTATAAGCGCAAGACGGTATTGACCACCGCGGGCGAAGTAGAGCGGCATTTATATTTTGTGCTGGAGGGCGTGCAACGTGCATTTTATGTGGATGATATTCACCCGGAAGCGACGGTTGTGTTCACGTACCCTTATTCATTTTCCGGCATAGCAGACTCGTTTTTAACCCGGCGGCCTTCTAAATATTTTTTGGAAACGCTTACGGCCAGCAAGATGCTGCGCACATCCTATCAACAGGTGCAGCAATTGATGGACAGGTACCACAATTTTGAGAGATGGGTGCGGTTGTCGGCTTCGCATGCGTTGATGGGCGTAATTGAGCGGCAGATAGAGCTTACGTGTTTTAGTGCCGAAGGAAAGTTCAGGACGTTGCTGAGACGCAGTCCGCACGTGTTGCAAATCATACCGCATAAATACCTTGCTTCATATTTGGGGATTGATCCGAGCACTTTCAGCAAATTAATGTCAACGGTGCGGCTATGACGATTCTGTATTTGCGTCAGCTTATTAAAGTATAACTCACCACTGCAATAGGTTAGACCTTGCAGTAATTAATTGTTCCCCGCCACAACAATCAAAATACTTCGTGCTGGAAAATCTTGGTGTACGCCAAGATTTATCCTCTTAAAGCCGGGTAATTTTGTGTTGTTAAACGCATAGTCATGAAAAAAATACACAGCATCGGGTTACTAGAAGATTTGCAGGCAGACACGCGACAGATCATTTTATCGACGAATTATTTATCACAGGAAGACCCTTCGCTTTTACTGCGGCAACCCGCACCCGGTAGATGGAGCGCCGCACAGGTAATTGCGCACCTGAACAGTTACGGCCGTTATTATCTGCCCACCATCGAGTTGGCCATGAACGAACACTCATATGAACCCGATCCCGTATTTACGCCGGGATGGCTGGGCGACTATTTCACCAAAAGCATGCTGCCCGGCAAGAATGGACAGGTGGTCAATAAAATGCAGGCGCCAAAAAATCACCGCCCTTCTGCTGATATCGACAGCAAGCCGGTAATAGATGAATTTTTACGGCAGGAACAGTTGCTGCTTGAGTTATTGGAAAGCGCAAAGCATCTGAACATTTCAAGGATCACGATACCTATTTCATTGACGAAACTGGTGAAACTAAAACTAGGGGATACCTTCCGCTTTTTAGTTGCGCATCATCAACGGCATTTTGTGCAGATCAACAATACGCTCAAGGAAATAAAGCAAATGAACAATGCGGATGCGAAGTATGCCCATACGTAATGACAATAACGCACAAAAAAAGCCATTACAACCCGTTTGCATTTGTGCACTCTTTATTGCCCGCATCCTGAACTGTAAAGGATGTGTTGGCCCGCACCGCAACCTTTACATAAACACATCCAACAACCCCTCCGGCAACTGCACATGCACCTGCTTTTTCTTCCGGTCTACATTCAACAGCGTCTCTTCATGCAAGGGTATCAACGCATCTTTTCCTTTAATGGAAATGCGTCCGAGCAATTGGTGCGGCATTTCAATAATCTCTACAATTTCCCCCAGGTCTTCACTGCCATGAATGATGTGAAAGCCCACCAGCGAAATAGGCGCGGCCTTTCCCGCATACTTGGTAAATTCTTCTTCGGGCAGCCAGGCTTGCCTCTGCAACAGCGGATATGTTTTTTCCTTGGTATCGATGCCCTCGAGCTTAAGGTAAATTTCAGTGTCTGATTTTATTCTTGCGGACTCGATGAAATACGGCAGCAATTCATCTTTTTTTTGTTCGATGAAAATTACTTCCAATCCCTTCAGCGATGTTTTTTTACCGAGGCTGTGCTGTAGCAGGATCTCTCCTTTCAATCCGTAGGAGGCCACGAGTTTGCCGATGTTGTGATAATTCTTCATGCAATAAAAAAAATCCCGGCGTGTGAACCCCGGGATTGCAAATTAATTTTTTACGAAGACTTAACCTTCAGCGTTTCCACCTTCGGTTCTCCTTTCGGGCCTGCGGGCGGGACCTATCGGTCTGCGGCCGCGCGTACCACGGGAAGCTTCCTGGCGTTTTTTGATCTGGGACTCGTGCTCAGAATGCCACTTCTGGAATTTCTCCATGGCTGTAGCTTCGTCGAACAATCCCAGTTTTACTCCGCGCAAAAGGTGTTTAAGGTACAATACGCCTTTAAATGAAAGTATGCGGCGCACCGTATCAGTAGGTTGCGCGCCTTTGTGCAACCAATCTAGCGCACGTTGGCGGTCTAACTGAATGGAAGCCGGTACTGTAAGCGGATTGTATGTGCCGATCTTTTGAATGAACTTACCATCTCTGGGAGCCCGGGCATCGGCGACTACGATGAAATAGAAGGGTCTCTTCTTCGACCCATGTCGTTGGAGGCGGATTTTGACTGGCATCTTAAATAGAAATTTAAATGCGTTAAAAAAAACTTTTTAAATCAAGGATTGCAAAAATAGCAATCCATCGGAATTATCCAAAAATAATAAAACCCATCGGGAATTCTAAACTTTTCTTTACCGGCGGCCGAACATTTTTCCACCCGTGGGCATCTTGTTCATTGCCTTCATCATATCCTTCATCTGGTCGAACTGCTTGATAAACGCATTGATGTCAGAAATGTCTTTTCCTGAACCCTTTGCGATCCTTTTACGTCTGCTTTGGTCAATCACGTCGGGATTGGCCCTTTCGTACGGCGTCATAGAATTAATGATGGCTTCGATGCCCTTGAACGCATCGTCGCTGATATCGATATCCTTTATGGCCTTGCCAACACCCGGTATCATGCCAAGCAGGTCCTTGATGTTTCCCATTTTTTTAATCTGCGACAACTGCTGCTTGAAGTCCTCGAAATCGAATTGATTCTTGCGGATCTTTTTTTCCAGCTTCCTTGCCTGCACTTCATCAAACTGCGCCTGCGCTTTTTCAACCAGCGTGGTAATATCGCCCATGCCCAAAATGCGTTGCGCCATGCGCTCCGGATAAAACACGTCGATGGTATCGAGCTTCTCGCCGCTGCTGATGAATTTAATGGGCTTTTGTACCGTGTACTTAATGCTTAGCGCAGCGCCGCCCCGGGTATCGCCGTCAAGCTTGGTGAGCACCACGCCCGAAAAATCAAGCCGGTCGTTGAAAGCCTTGGCGGTATTTACCGCGTCCTGGCCCGTCATGCTGTCTACCACGAACAAAATTTCGTTGGGATTAACAGCAGACTTGATATTGGCCACTTCGGTCATCATGACCTCATCGATGGCGAGGCGGCCGGCAGTATCTATGATGAGCACATTCTTGTTGCGGCTGCGCGATTCCCTCATCGCATTCTCCGCTATCTCTACAGCGTTCTTGTTTTCGGGCTCGCTGTACACGTCAACCTTTATCTGTTCGCCCAGCACTTTCAACTGGTCGATGGCGGCGGGGCGGTAAATATCTGCGGCCACCAGCATGGGCGAAAGGCCCTTCCGGTTCTTTAGATAATTAGCAAGCTTGGCGCTAAAAGTGGTTTTACCGCTACCCTGCAGGCCTGCAATGAGGATAACGGCGGGATTGCCTTTCGCATTCAGCTCGCTCTCGGTGCCGCCCATCAGGTCTACCAATTGGTCCTTCACCACTTTTACCATGAGTTGGCCCGGGCTGATGGCATTGATCACCTTCTGGCCCAGGGCTTCGTCCTTTACTTTATCGGTAAACTCCTTGGCGATCTTGTAATTCACGTCGGCATCTACCAGGGCGCGGCGGATTTCTTTTACCGTAGCCGCGATATTGAGCTCGGTGATCCTGCCTTCACCTTTAATGGATTTAAACGCCGATTCTAGCCGTTCACTTAAACTTTCGAACATATATCACGCATTTGGAAATGAGGGAGGCAAAGATAAGAGATTAAGAAGAGCTGGAAAGAGAAGAAAAGTACAGATTTTAATAATGATTCAAAGATTACACAGATTGCAGCCTGGCCAAGCTACAGGGACATCAGGCCAATAAAGGAGCATGTGAATCGCGGGCGGCACCCTTGCATCGCACCACCAATAATTTTTCCAGTTAAATCTGCATGCTTATAAATGGAATTGTACGATATAAAAAAGTGAATACAACCCGCAAGTTATATTCACTTCAAATTTTCAGTGCGTACAAAACCTCGATTTGAAAAGGTTTTATTCACCGGAGGCTTTGTTGTTTCCCTTAAAGAAGATCAGCGTATAGTATTTGCGATACGTTGTTGTTTTAATTAAGCGCCCAGGTAGGTGCGCAATGCTTTTGAACGCGAATTGGTTTTGAGCTTGGTGATGGCTTTGTCCTTGATCTGGCGTACACGCTCCCTGGTAAGGTTAAAACGTGCGCCGATGTCTTCGAGGCTCATCGGGTGGTCTACTCCCAATCCGAAGAAGAAACATATCACTTCCTTCTGCCGCTCGGTGAGCGTTTTCAGGGAGCGGTCTATCTCTTGCTTGAGCGACTCCTTGTGCTCGATGTTTTCCTCCGCTCTTTCGGCGTTTGGATTTTCCAGCACATCTATCAGCGTGTTGTCTTCGCCTTCTGCCAGCGGAGTGTCCATGCTGATGTGCCGTGCACCGATGCCAAGCGTAGCTGAAATTTCATCGACATCCAGTTCGAGTATCTCCGCCAATTCTTCGGGCGAAGGTTCACGCTCGAACTCCTGCTCCAGTTGTGAGTACGCTTTCTGGATACGGTTGGTCAGTCCAACTTTATTCAGCGGCAAGCGAACAATTCTAGATTGCTCGGCCAGTGCCTGCAGAATACTTTGACGGATCCACCATACCGCGTAAGAAATGAATTTGAAGCCGCGCGTTTCGTCGAAACGCTGGGCCGCCTTGATAAGACCGAGATTTCCTTCGTTGATGAGGTCAGGAAGAGAGAGGCCCTGATTTTGATATTGCTTGGCAACCGATACAACAAATCGCAGGTTTGCCTTGGTAAGCTTGTCAAGCGCTTGCTGATCGCCTTGCTTGATACGGCCTGCCAATTGCACTTCTTCATCGGGACTGATTAACTCAACTTTTCCTATCTCCTGCAAGTACTTTTCAAGGCTCTGAGATTCACGATTCGTAATAGATTTCGTGATCTTGAGTTGACGCATACTCATAGGCCAGTTGATTTTTAAGGGTTTCTAAAGGTTTCGTAAAAAAGATTACATCCAATGTTAAACGCCGAAATGAAGATTTTCTTGTTGGGCTGAGGGAAAATTCCGGTCAAAGGGTTTGTTATCAGCAATATAACGATTAAAAAATAACACATCAAAAAAAACTTTTTGTAAACCGTTGGTTATCAGGCTGGTTATTTTGAATGACTTGACAGAAAAATAAAATTTTGACGCTTGGATTAATTTTCTATTATTGCAGCATTCACAAACATGCTAATTGATTAGATTGATGAGTAAGAAACAATTGTTTACGTTGGAATTCCCGGTTCGGTGCTCCCCTTCCATCCTGTATGAATTCCTTAGCACTCCGGCGGGACTGCAGGAATGGTTTGCAGACAAAGTGGACGAGCGGGATAACGTATTCAGTTTTTCCTGGAATGGATCTGTTGATAAAGCCGAGGTTTTAGGAAGCGAAGAAGACAAATTCATCAGGTTTCACTGGTTACAAGCCCCCTCAGAAGAATACTTCGAATTCGCCATCGAAAAATCAGAAGTTACCAACCAAACCATCCTTGTTATAAAAGACTTCGCGGAAAAAAAAGAGATCAAGGACCAAAGCCAGCTATGGGATTACCAGGTAAAAGAACTGTTTCACCGCATAGGCAGTAACTAACCAGCCAACATACCAATGAGGGTTGCATGATGTTTTTCCAACAACGGGAAGGCATTGTTCCATTGCGCAAGCGGCACCCGCACCGCAAGCTTTACAAACTTACCGGCAATTGCATTTTCAAACACCTGGTTATCGCCCGATACCGGTTGATAGTTGTCCGGCTCAAAATCATGCCTCCATTCATCGTCCGACACGGAAACGTGAAACTGCTGCTGCGCAAGCAATGTGCGATGCTTCATCAAGGCAGGCAGGTATAATTGATGATAGCTGCCTTTCAATTGCAGCGTAACACTGAAGAAATTTCCCCACCAGAAAAAAGTGCGGATGGCCAGCACATCGTCCTTTGCAAATACGCGTGGATAATCGAGCATTACATACGGCAGGCCCTGGTAGTATTCGCCCTTAAATACTTTGGGCGAAAACAACTGTACGGATTGTGGAAGCGCGGCGGCCAATTCATTGGTCTGTTGCCGCAGCGAAGCGGCCAGGTCGCCGAACAACGATTTTGCTTTTTCTATAATGTTATTCTTTGTTAAAAGCCAATGCGTGTCCTGTACCAGGTTTAATTCCTCTTGCGAAAGCAGTATTTTTGTAGCTTCCATTTAATAAAGATATTATCAACAAGCAATAACCGTGATCAAAAGACTCGACAAATTGATCCTGAAGGCGTTTATCGGGCCGTTCATCGCCACGTTCTTCATCACGGCGTTTGTACTGGTATTGCAGTTCTTCTGGCTGTATATCGATGATATCGTGGGCAAGGGTGTTGACCTTATCACCATCGGCAAGTTCGTGACGTACGTGGCCGCCACCGTGGTGCCGCTGGCATTGCCGCTCGCCATCCTGCTTTCTTCCATCATGACCTTTGGCAACCTGGGTGAATCGTTCGAACTGGTGGCCATCAAATCGGCGGGCATTCCATTGCTGCGTTTTATGCGCCCGTTGTTTATCGTGAGCCTTTTGCTTTGCGGTCTTGCATTTTTGTTCAACAACAACGTGATCCCCGTAGCCAATCTTAAAATGCAAACGCTCAAGTACGACATCATCATGTCGAAACCTGCGTTCGATATCAAGGAAGGCGTGTTTTATGACAAGATAGAAGGTTACGTGATCAAGATCGGCAAAAAAGAAAAAGACGATTCCACCATCCGCCGCGTAGTGATCTATGAGCAGAACTACGGATTGCAGGATAACATGCTGGTGGCCGAAAGCGGCGTGATGCGCATTTCGCCCGATAAAAGGTTTTTGGAATTGAACCTGAAAAACGGCTGGCGCTATTCGGAGAACGGGCAGCGCATGACCACCAATACGGAATTCATACGGCTTGGATTTAAAGAATATAAAAAGGTGATGGACCTAAGCTCATTCGCAATGAACCGGACGGACGACAGCCTGTTTAAGAACAATTACCAGATGCTAAGCCTGCGCCAGTTGAACAAGGCAATAGATTCACTGGAAAAATTAAGCGCCGAATACAAAAGAAAAACCGTGCAGGACATGAAGACCTTCCTGCAATTTCCCCGGTATATCGATTCAGGCCACCGCGAAGTAAAAGCCGCCAAGCCAACTAAAAAATCATTCAACGAAACCTTGCCTGACAGTGCGCGGAGAATGGTGATCGACCGTGCGGCGGCGTCCATCAACTCTGTTAAGGCAACGCTCGAAAGCAATACCACCCTCTACGAAGGCCAGCGCAAGGAGTTGCGGCTTCACCTCATTGCCTGGCATGAAAAGTTCAGCATGGCCATCGCTTGCATGGTGCTGTTCTTAATAGGCGCGCCATTGGGTTCCATCATTCGCAAAGGAGGCATTGGAACACCGCTGGTGTTTGCCGTGATTTTCTTCGTGGTGTTTTTCCTGCTGAACAATTTTGGAAAAAAGTTCGTGAAGGAAGACGTGATGCTGCCCATGTATGGCATGTGGCTGGCCACTTTCATCCTGCTGCCCATCGGTGTGTTCCTTATTTATAAAGCGATGCACGATTCGCAGTTGTTCAATAAAGAATTCTACTACCGCTTTTTCAGGAAGGTGCGCACATTACGGCAGCGCCTGCCATTGGCGAAAAAACGTAATGCAGTAACTTCATAGCTTCATCAAAAACAAGTAAGGATGGAACAATACAAGGACAATGGCAGGAGAAAATTCATTATTACTTCGGCCAGGGCCGGTTTGGCTATTGGCATAGGTTCGGGATTGATGGGCTCGCTTGCTTCCTGCTCTTCGACGCGCAGGACAACGGCGCCGGGGCAGGGACAAACAGGTTTTCAACAAACGGCATTGCCTTATGCTTACAGCGCACTGGAGCCGGTAATAGACAGCATGACCATGGAGATACATTATTCAAGGCATGCCGCCGGTTATGCCACCAACCTGCAACAGGCCGCGCAGGCCGAGGGGGTGGATGTGCGCAAGCCGCTGGAAGACGTGCTGTCGCGCATTTCCAAGTTCTCCACGAAAATGCGCAACAATGCGGGCGGCCATTATAACCATGAGTTGTTCTGGAGGTGCATGCGCAACAGGGTTACCGATAACCGTCCCTCGGGTACATTACTGCAGGCGCTCGAGACGTCATTTGGTTCTTTCGGCAATTTCAAGAACCAGTTTGCTGATGCTGCCAGGAACCGCTTTGGAAGTGGATGGGCCTGGCTGGTGAAGGATGCCAGTAATAAGCTCTCGATCGGGTCTACACCCAACCAGGACAATCCCCTGATGGACGTAAGCGACCTGAAAGGATTTCCGCTGTTAGGCATCGATGTATGGGAACATGCTTATTACCTGAAGTACCAGAACAAGCGCGCCGACTATATCGACAACTGGTGGAACATAGTGAACTGGGATTTTGTGCAGCAGCGATTTGCTGTTTAACTTAAGGGATATGGGTTAACCCCGTAACTTTAAGAATGCCCCGTTGGTTTTTAATACTTGTATTTTTTTTTACGGCAGGTTGCTGCTTTCCGTGTTTATCGCAGCCTCCTGCTGTTTTTTTTGACCACATCGATACCGAAGACGGTCTTAGCAACAACCACATCAACTCCATCATCAAAGACAAGCATGGCTTTTTATGGATAGGAACGGCAGATGGATTGAACCGGTATGATGGCAAGAACTTTGTTTCGTTCTTTCATTCAATTTCCGACAGCCGCTCCCTCCCGCACAACGATGTGTATAGCTTGCTGGAAGATGATTTCGGTTATATATGGGCGGGGACCGTCAATGGTTTGTGCCGGATCAACCCGTATACCAGTGAGATTTTGCGCGTACGCATTCCGCCGGGCATCGATACCAGCTCATTCTTTGTTATCAACGATATAAAGCAGGGTGGTAAGCACAACACCGTGTGGGTTGCCACCAACAAAGGATTGTTCTGGATAAACCAGAAAAAAAATGAACTGGTGCGGGCCGCAAATAATGCAACAGACAGTTCGCTGAACAATCTGATCATTACTAAAATAGTGATAGCCTCACCGGATACGTTCTGGCTTGGAACTTACGAAGGCCTCGCACGTTATCATCCTTCCAATGGCTTGTTTACTTCGTTTAGGGTGCCTTCGGCAGTAGGTGCCTCAAAAACGCTGGTTAAATCAGTTTACAGGGATAAATCAGGCAGGTTGTGGCTGGCCACCTGGGGCCGGGGCCTGCAACGCTTCGATCCCAAAACACAGGAATTTACAAGGTTCCTTCCCCGCGAAGACCTCGGCGAGCGCAGCGACGCCAATATCATCTTCAACATTGCACAAACAGGATACCCTGGCGAAGACAGTATTTTATGGATCGCCGCCGACGCAACGGCGCTGCTGGCATTTAACATGCAAACCGGCAGGTTTACTCCTTATGCAGCTTCCGATGAAAATGACCGCCATGGCATCGCTGGACATGGCTTTGTTTTTTGCCAGGGTAAAAGTGAAGGGCTATGGATCGGCGGCAGCAAAGGACTGTACCGTTACGACCCGCACCATCAATTGTTCAGGAATGTAAGATTGCGGCTGAATTCCGCAGAGCACTGCCTGCAGGAAGCGCTTACCGTATATGCGGACCCGTTAGATCCAACAGGAAAAACACTGCTGGTGAGCACCTGGAGTTGCGGAAGCTATCGGTTGAACCTCGCCAACGAAAGCTTGCAGGAACTGCCTGCATGGATTATGCGGCATATGCGACCGGGCAGCCATATTACCTCGTTCAGCCGGGACAGGGATGGAGCGCTGTGGATGGCAACTTCATCCAATACCCTGGTAAGGGCTGACGAAAGCAGGCAAACAGCCGAGGTCATGGAACCGCTGGCACAGGTGCGCCTCAGCAAACAGTATTACATACAACATTTGCTGGACGATGGTAAGGGCAATGTATGGATGGGGACGCGCCGCGGGTTATTCATGATGAATAAAAAAGAAAGGGCTGTCAAAACGATATTCCTCGCCGGACAGGATGCCCCGGAATTCTTATCAGACGAAATAACTGCACTTACGCTCGACCGTTATAACAACCTTTGGTTCTGCACCAACCTCAGGCAGGATAAAAAACCAGTGGTAGGCAAGGTGGCTGCCGGCAGTGCCAAACCCGTGCTGTTCTATCATCAAACCAATGACCCTGAAAGGTTTCCTGAAACTTCGCCGCTGCAGGGAATAACGGCCGACAAAGCCGGCAACGTGTGGTGCGCAAGCTGGAACGGATTATTGCATTGGAAGGCCAATGAAGCCAATCCCGTATTTAAAAGACTTACCAGGATGGACGGGCTTAGCAACGACAAGATATTTAAAGTGTACGCCGACAGGCAGGATTATATCTGGATAGCAACATTGCGCGGCATCTCGTGTTACGATCCCTTGTCGCTCACATTCCGTAACTATTATACCGCACAAGGCCTTTACCAGGACGATGTTTCCAATTTTTTCAGGAACGATGTTACCGGGGGGCTCATGGCCGGCTATGCGGGCAGCATCGACATCATCGATCCCACCCGGGCGCATCGCACTAAAGAAGAGCCAACCGTTATCATCACCAGCCTCCGCGTGTTTAACGAGGTATATGCAGACAATAGAAAATCCTATGTCAATAAAGGATGGGCATCGTTATCGCCCGGACAGAACATGATCACCATTTCATTCAGCGCATTATCTTTCACCGATCCGCGCCAGGTACGGTACGCCTATAAAATGGAGGGGGTAGATAAGGATTGGACACTGACGGAAAATGATTTTGTTACCTATCACAACCTGCCGCCGGGCTCGAGAAAGTTCTTTGTAAAGGCGCGCAATGCGGAGGGCGTGTGGAGCAAGGAAGGCACCTGGCTGGAAATCGATCTCGCACCGCCATTTTACAGGAAGTGGTGGTTTATTGCATTGGTGGTTGCCGCGGTGGCCGTGGTTATTTACCTGCTGTACCGCGCACGCATCAGGAGGCTGGAAGAAAAGTTCCGCATACGCAGCACCATTGCCCGCGACCTGCACGACGAGATCGGATCAACGCTCACCAGCATCAATATTCTTTCACTCGTGTCGCGCTCCAACCTGCATAAGGACCGGTCGCGCGCCGAAGGACTGCTGCAGAAAATTACCGAGCAATCGCAGGACATGCAGCAAAGCATGAGCGATATTATCTGGGCCATCAAGCCGGATAACGACAAGTTGGAAGACATGGCTGCGCATATGCGCGAATACCTTAGCCATACGCTGGAAGTAAAGAACATCGCTATTCACTTTGAAGCCGATGAGCAGGCTTTAAAGACCAGCCTGAGCATGGAGCAGCGCAGGGATTTCTTCCTCATCTTCAAGGAAGCGGTGAACAACGCCGCCAAATATGCGGACAGCAATGCAGTGACCATCAGCCTTAAAAAAAATAAGAAGCACATTGTGTTGGTAGTGGCCGACCAAGGTGTTGGCTTCGATGTGACGAAGAAATACAGCTCCAATGGTTTGAAGAACATGCAGGCGCGTGCCGCCTCGCTCAGGGCCGCGCTCACTATTACATCGGCGCCAGGCAAGGGCACGCAGGTACAGCTGAGCATACCCACTACATAATGATGTGGTTATTTTTGCAGCAAAGTTTTGGAAAGTTTGTTGGCAGATTAGTGGCGAAAGCACAATTGCACTTATGCAGATAAAAATACTTCTGTATGACGATAACGAGGCGCTGCGCCTTGGCGTAACTGCCATGATAGCGGACGAGCCGGACTTTGAGCTGGCGGCCGCGATATCGAATGCGGAAACAGTAGAAACAGACGTGCGGCAATTGATGCCGGACGTAGTGCTGATGGATATCGACATGCCACAGGTGAATGGCGTGGAAGCGGTGCGCAGGATCAGGCGCATGGCGCCGGATTTGCCCGTGATCATGCTCACGGTGTTCGATGACAATGAAAATATTTTCAATGCCGTTTGCGCAGGCGCTTCGGGATACATACTCAAACGGTATGCCTCACTCGAAATTCCTGCCGCCATCCGCAACGTCATGAGCGGAGGAGCGCCCATGACCGGCTCAGTGGCCAGGAAGGTGTTGCAAATGATCCCGGTCGCTAAAAGTCATGAACAGGAAAAAACAGACCTCTCGCAAAGAGAAAAAGAAATTCTGCAATTGCTGGTGCAGGGTTTCAGTTATAAAATGATCGCCGCTGAAATTAAAATCAGTCTCGACACTGTTCGCTTTCATATCAAAAAAATCTACGATAAGCTGCACGTGCATTCCGCTACGGAAGCGGTTTCCAAAGCTATCAAGGATGGACTTGTATAATGTCTCGCACACGCCCACATGTTTATGTAGTTGCATTCGTTTCGTTGCTTTCTACTTTAGCGCTATACTTTTAAATCTCTGCAATTATGAAAAGTTTAGCATGCTGCTGCAGCTTTTTGCTGTGGGCTTGCAGCGTATTGGCACAGAATGTCGGTGTGGGCGAAACCAGTCCCGGCGCAAAGCTCACCATCCGGTCATCCGATCCTTCCAGCAGATCGATGCTGGTAAAAACAACTTCCAACGATACTACATTATACATACAGGGGTTTAACCATCACCTGGGCGCGGGATCGAACATTATCAGCAGTGCCTCGCTGACAGTAAATAATAAAAATTTTGTTCCATTCGATAATACACACCTAAGCCTTATAGCATGGGGAGAAAGATCGGGCATCAATGCTGCGGGCTCCCTCGCTATCATGGATTTCAGGAACGTCAATAGCAATGCGCGTTATAATTTCAGCGCCTACCTGGGTGCTGCGGCTGCGCACAGCATGGGATTGTATTATAATGATGTTACAGCCGGCACTTCCAAGGCGCTTTTGTACTTTACGCAGGATGGGTATACAGGCATCGGAACATTCCAACCTTCGGGCCGTATGCAGATCAATCATACCAGCGGCACGGGCAATCCAACGTTGAATTTGTATGATTCAGCAACGACAGGCGGCCCCATATTACAATTCCGCAACGCGGGCAGCAGCAGGAACTGGCAGCTGCAAGGATACCTTGCCAGCACACCCGCAGGCGATGAAATGAATTTTGTGAATAACAATACGCTGCTGGCCACCATGACAGGTTCGGGCAACTTCGGCATTGGCACTAACGGCCCGCAAAATAAGCTGCACCTGCACAACACTACCGGCACACAAACAAGCTATACCCAGTTTACCAATACCAGCACCGGCTCCCTCTCAGGCGATGGATTGCTCACGGGAATTAACGGTGTAGGCCATGCGTTTATTTATAACCAGGAAGCAACAAGATTGTATTTCGGCACCGGCAACACCACGCGCATGACCGTTTCCGAAACAGGCAACGTCGGTATAGGCATCGATCCGCCTACCGAGCGGTTGGATGTTGTAGGCAACATTAAATCGTCCGGTAGCGTAAACGTTGGCGGCGAAGTAACAAGGCCTGCAACCGGAGGCGCCAACCTGGTGCCCATTGCTTACGGCAATATTACCTCGGGCGGAGTGATCAATAGCGGCAGCGGAAATTTTACCGTATCGAGGCTGACCACCGGTTGGTATTCCATTACCATCACTGGTGAATCTTATCAATTCCAGATCTACACGGCCATTGTAACGCCGGCGGGCAATGTGGGGCCCATATCCACCAATACCGGCAGCGGCGGTGGTAACCTGCATGTATATACGTACAACTCGGCCGGTGCAGCGGCAGACAGCCAATTTTGCTTTGTAGTGTATAAGCAGTAATTCATTCAACCATGTCAATCAAAGGAAAACATACCTGCATGCTGGCACTCCTGCACATGCTCGCTTTGTATGCAGGCGCGCAGGAAGTATTGCGGGTTCAGAACACGGCAACGCTCACTGTTCAATCGGGCGTTGAAGTAACGGTTTTTGGTGATGTGGTGTTGAACAATGGCAGCACGCTTACCAACCACGGCACCATCCGCATCCGCCGCAACGGCGCATCGGGCACCGCAGATTGGACAGACAATACCGCTACGCCCTATTATCACGGCACGGGACGATTTATCTTCAACAGCACGGGCCTGCAGAATATTACGAGCAACAATACCTTCGAGCACATCGAGATGATGGGCGCAGGCCTTACGCTCAACAGCAATATCAGTGCAAACAAATGGTATCTTATTGCAGGGCCCATCACTACCAATGCATTTACCGCAATTACGCTAAGCAATGCGCAGTTGTCCGTGGAAGCAGACGCCGCCAATTCCAATTTCGCAAACAGTTGGTTCAACGGAAACCTTAGAAGGTTTGTAAGTCCCGCGACGGTAAATAACTATCAATTTCCGGTCGGCGATGCAAGCAAGGTTAACCTGGCCATCATGGACAATCTTTCGGCGCAGCCGCTGAACAACCTTACTTATATCGATGCAGCATTCGGCCCTAAACCAGGCACCGATGCAGGATTGATGGTAACGGAAAATGGAACGCCCTATGTCAGCGTCAACAGTGGCGGGGTTTGGTATTTTGTGTCGGACGCAACGCCCACCGCAGGAAGGTATGACCTGTTGTTATACTTCAATGGATTTACCGGCTTGCAGGATAACCGCTTTGCCATTCTTAGCCGGCCGGCTGGTTCTTCGCTTGCTTCGGACTGGGCCGTGCCTCCTGCCAGCACGCTTAACCCCAATGGCGGCGCGGGCAGAATGGTGGCCGACGGTTATGCACGTCGCAACAACATGGGCGTGCTGGGACAAATGGGCATCGGTGAAATGTCTTTTGCACTGCCGGTGACATTGGTAGACTTCAACGCCCGCCGCGAAAGCAAACTGAAAGTTAAACTGCAATGGCAAACCGCCACCGAACAAAATAATAAAGGATTTGAGATAGAAAGAAGATTGGAAAATGAAAGCAGCTTTGCAACGCTCGGCTTCGTGCGTTCAAGGAGCTTAGACGGCAACAGTACCATCAAGCTCGATTATAACATGACAGATGCCAATGGTTATGGCGGCATCAGTTACTACCGTTTGAAACAACTCGATAAAGATGGGCACAGTTACTACTCACTGATACAGGCAGTAAAGGGCTTGGGCGAAACCAGCGTGAGCGTATTGCTGTGGCCCAACCCTGCAAGGGGGCAATTCAGCATCCGCCTGGATGGCATAAATGGAACAAGGGATGCATTCATTACGGATGCATCGGGCAAAATCATCCGCAGCATGCGCCTTGGCAATAACAAGGCTGAAAACGTGCATGGACTTGCCGCGGGCACCTACATACTCACCGTACTGCACGCATTTGGACAGCATGAGCATTTTACGGAGAAGGTGCTTGTGGTGAGGTAAAGCTGGTGGTCAATAAATCATTAGGTCATTTCGTCGTTCAATAAGATTATTAATGACGCAATGACTTTTATATTTTTGCAGGCATTAACTATTTGATTTGGACCCGCGCAAGGAAAACCTGCAAATACAAAAATGGGTGGTGATTGCTGCTGTCATCCTGTTCGGCATAAAGGTGGCGGCATATTTCATTACAAGGTCCGTAGCCATACTTACAGATGCGCTGGAAAGCACGGTGAACGTTGTAGCTGGCCTTATCGGATTGTACAGCTTGTATATCTCGGCCAAACCGCGCGACACCGACCATCCTTACGGGCATGGAAAAGTGGAATTTATTTCAGCAGCGGTAGAAGGTACGCTCATCGTTATCGCGGGCATTGTAATCCTGATAGAAGCGACCAACACATTCATTCATCCGCAGCCCTTGCTGCAACTCGACAAAGGTTTGATATTGGTGGCGTTTACCGCGGTCGTCAATTTTATCATCGGATTTATTACGGTACGCAAGGGAAGAAAGAACAATTCACCTGCATTGGTGGCCAGTGGCAAGCACCTTCTGTCAGACACGTGGTCGACCGTTGGCATCATCGGTGGATTGATATTGATTTATGTAACCGGAAAAGTATGGCTCGACAGCGTGGTGGCCGCCATCTTTGCCATGGCCATCATCTATACCGGTTATAAGATCATCCGCAGCTCGGTGGCTGGTATTATGGATGAGGCCGACAAAGACCTGCTAAGCAGGCTGGTTGCTTATTTAAATGAGAACAGGCGCGAGAACTGGATAGACCTGCACAACCTGCGCGTGATAAAATACGGCGGCGTGCTGCATGTAGACTGTCACCTTACCGTACCCTGGTACCTGAACGTGCTGGAAGCGCATGAAGAAGTGGACGCCCTGAGCCAACTGATACGCACCCGGTTCGGCGAGTCGCTGGAATTGTTCGTACATACCGATGGATGCCTGGAATTTTCCTGCAGTCATTGCAATAAAGACAACTGTTATGTGCGCCGCAGGCCATTTGAAAAAAGAGTACCCTGGACGCTGGAAAATGTAGTTCCCGATAAAAAGCACGAGCTTACCGATCTAAGCCCCAATCGTTTTTAGCTTCCGTAACATCTAACTTCAAACCTCCCACTTCCGGCATCTGCAAAGGAGTCCTTTCGGACAATGCGTTATATTCGCTGTCCAAATTATTTACTATGCAGGCATGGAAAGATTACCAGGAAAAAAATAAGGACCGTTTCCTCAGCGAACTGATGGACCTGTTGCGCGTACCCAGCATCAGCGCCAAAACTGAACACAAGGGCGATATGGATGTTTGTGCGAATGAAGTAAAGAAAAGCCTGTTGAACGCGGGCGCAGACAAAGCCGAAGTACATGCTACCGACGGCCATCCTGTAGTATATGCTGAAAAAATAATCGATCCTTCGAAGCCTACGGTGCTGGTATACGGCCATTACGATGTGCAACCACCCGATCCGCTGGAGTTATGGCATAGCGGGCCCTTTGAGCCGGTGATCAAGGATGGCAAATTGTATGCACGCGGCTCCGCCGACGATAAGGGGCAGTTTTACATGCATATCAAGGCCCTGGAAATGCTCACACAAACCAATTCACAGCAAACCAATATTAAATTTTTAATAGAGGGCGAAGAGGAGATCGGCTCTCCCAACCTCGGGAAATTTGTAGCTGCGCATAAAGATATGTTGAAGGCAGATGTGATCCTGATCAGCGATAGCGCCATGATCAGCCTCGACAATCCATCGCTCGACATTGGCGTGCGCGGGTTGGCATATATACAGGTAGAGGTAACAGCAGCCAACCGCGACCTTCACAGCGGAACATACGGCGGCGCGGTAGCCAATCCCATTACCATTCTTGCAAAAATGATCGCTTCCTGCCACGATGAAAACAATCATATCACCATCCCGGGATTTTATGACGATGTGGTGGAAGCTTCCGCCGAAGAAAGAAAACTGATGGCGGCGGCGCCGTTCAATGAAGAAGAATATAAAAAAGACCTGGGTGTAAAAGAGCTCTGGGGCGAAAAGGGATACACAGCGCCGGAGCGCACCGGCATCCGCCCTACCCTTGAACTTAATGGCATCTGGGGCGGTTATACGGGCGAAGGCTCCAAAACAGTATTGCCTTCAAAAGCCTCCGCGAAAATTTCAGCACGGCTGGTGCCCAATCAATCCTCGCACAAGATCACCCAGATGTTGCTGGAACATTTCAGGAAAATTGCGCCAGCTTCTGTTACAGTAAATGCATTTGAACTGCACGGTGGTGAGCCTTACATGACCCCCATCGATTCCAAAGCATACCAGGCCGCATCCAAAGCCATCGAAGCAACCTTCGGGAAGAAACCGATACCCGTGCGTGGCGGCGGCAGCATCCCGATTTGCTCTATACTGGAAAAGGAACTTGGCATCAAGATCGTGTTCATGGGATTTGGGCTGGACAGCGACAACCTGCATTCGCCCAATGAAAAATTCGAGCTGAACAATTTTTACAAGGGCATTGAAACGATCCCTTATTTCCACAAATTTTTTGCGGAAAGCTAATCGTTGAAGATCCAGACCGACCCTTTCTGAGTCAGGTGGTCGCCAAAGCCATCGATGTCCTGGTCGTAGGTAAAGCAAAGTTTCCTGTTGCCCAGTTGTTGTACTGCATCCAATAAGATTACATCGGTTTTGAACAGGTAGGGTTTTTTGAACTGCAACCGCAGTGGGCCTTTTTGAGTGCCAAGCACAAATTCTTTTGCATGAAGCACTTTGAGGTTCCATCGCTCATCTGCCTTGCCATATTTGATCGAATCCAAAGCACGCTGCAGGTCCATAGAACCAGTACTATCCTCTAATATTACGATATCGTTTGTGGTTTTCCGGTAGTGCACCGTGTCAAATGATAACTGTATGCCCTTTGCCTGGAACTGGGGCTGCGTGGCCCTGTAAACAAAAGCATCCAGGCCCAGCAGGTTATAGTTGACCACGTGCACATCGGTGCGCAACTTTTTTTTATGCTGCAGGTACAGCAGCGGGTAAAAATCATTGTCGCCGCTGGTGACCAGTATCGCGTCCTGTGGGCAATCGTTTAGATATTCGGTTGATTTTTGTATCAGCGAATCGGGATAAATATTGTCGGGCAGCTGCATGGTACGGCTATGGTTTTCCGCAAAGGTCAGCAGGGAATGAAACTCCACCATGTATTCATTGGCATGCTTTACAGCGATGCTGCCTACACGCGTTTCGTACTTCGGGTTGCGGGAGGCCAGCAGTTTATAAGCTTTAATAGCTTCGCCTTCAATTTGCCGGTATTTGCGTATCTGTTCTTCGTTAAGGCAATTGGTGGTAAAATGGCATTGGTACATTTCTGCTTTTATCGCGTCCTGCTGTTGGTCGACCAAAAGACTTATTGCATAGCCGCTGTATGCCCTTGCCAGCGAATACAGCTCATCGTCCGTAAGCTTGTTCTTTGCGCGATAAAAATTGATCACGTCCTTGTACCATCCTTCGTAACCATAATAAGGATGCAGGCCATAATGATATACCAGCCACTCATCGAAATACCGGCTGAACTCGACGGAATCGGTCCCATATTGCGGATTGAGCGGCAGCTTTCTGTATCCCTCGTCGTAAAACAGGTATGTCTTGTCGATCACCAAACGGCTGTCTACCCAATTAGCGGTTGACACATACCATTTGTTCAGCTTTTTTGCAAACACAGCCCGCTGGTAGTTGTCGAATGGTATTTCGTAGTTGCTGTAAAACCTTTCTACAATCTCTTGTAATTTTGGGGACTGTTGGCCCCTTGCCGGCAGCAGGGCCAGCAGGAGAACAATCATTAGTGCAGTTAACCTCAAGGGGAACAAATTTTGATAAATGTAGTAAGATGGCGGAAAAAGAAAAATTAAGGATCGATAAATATCTCTGGGCCATTCGCATTTTTAAAACGCGCACGCTGGCCGCGGCCGCGTGCGATACGGGCAAGGTAAGATTGAACGGCGTGTCGGTAAAGGCTTCCAAACCCGTGACCGTAGGAGATGAATACGAAGTAAAAACAGAATCGCGCAAATGGCGTATCCGCGTTACAGGCTTGCTCAATAACCGCATGGCTTATTCGGAGGCCATAAAGTATTATGTCGATATCACTCCCGAAGACATTGAAAAGCCCGTGTTCCAGGCTGCTT
Organism: Chitinophagaceae bacterium; assembly: GCA_035628135.1. Classification (GTDB taxonomy): domain Bacteria; phylum Bacteroidota; class Bacteroidia; order Chitinophagales; family Chitinophagaceae; genus DASPKM01. The sequence goes on from DASPKM010000013.1 coordinate 241,132, forward strand.
CTTTCCATACGGGCAAGCGGTTGAGCAAGATCGGCCGGCCCACAAAAAAACAAAGAAGGGAGCTTGATGATTTTTTCGAGGAGTGATGATCATGTTACGGTATGGATTGCCGCGTTATGTTCAGCTAACAATTTTACCGCCGCTTCTACCGTTTATTACAGGAATACCTTCTTGCAATTAATTATTGCAAAGCCTTAATTTCATGCAAGAAGTGTTCAACATGAAAAAGGCTTTACTGTTTCTTTTATTACTGATGCAATCGCTTTTTAACTCCGTACTGCTGGCACAGCGCCATACCGGGCCGCTTACGATTAGTGAATCCGCGAAAAGCTTCGGGTTCGCCGATGAAAAGGGCACATGGGAATTTGAGATCTACCCAGGCAACATCATCAAAACAATTTTCAAACCGAACGGTTATACAACCCCTGAATTAATTTCCAATGCCGTCATCCTGAAGCCGGGCCGCGAAAAGCTGGCCGTGAGCAAAGTGCGGGAAGGTTCAGGCTTTCAAATAGGGAACATCACGCTGCTCCGCAAAGAAGGCATCATCTGGTATCACCTCGATGGCAAGCTGCTGACCATTTTGCACGACGCCGTCGACAAAGACGGTTATCGCGGATTTGCATTGCGGCTGCAGCACGAAGAAAAAATATTCGGTGGTGGAGAAAGAGCCTTGCCGATGGACAGGCGGGGGCATCGCTTCAATTTATACAACAATCCCTGGTATGGATATGAATATGGCGCGGACAACCTCAACTTCTCTGTGCCGTTTTTTATTTCGTCCATGGGTTATGGGATTTTCTTCGACAATCCCTCGAAGGGTTATGCAGACATCGGCAAAACCAATCCCTCAATGTTCGAAGCAGGCTTTGTTTCCAATCAGCTGAACTTTTATATAATTCCCGGCAGCAATGTGGATGCTATTATGCGGGCTTATACCAACCTTACCGGCCGGCAAGCCATCCCGCCGCGGTGGGTGTTCGGCAATTTCATGAGCCGCTTCGGATACCGCAGCGAAGAACAGGTAAAAGAAATATATGGAATGATGAAGGCCGAAGAATTTCCGCTCGATGCGGTGATCTTCGACCTTTTCTGGTTTGGCGATAGCATTAAGGGCACCATGGGCAACCTGGATTGGACGAACAAGGAAAAATGGCCCGATCCCAAACGCATGATCAATGACCTTGCAAAAGAAAACGTGAAGACGGTCCTCATTACAGAGCCCTTCGTTTTAAGATCCACTCCCAATTACGAACCATCCAAACAATACCATTCCACCGACAGCGCCGGACAGCCTTATCTATTGCAGGATTTTTATTTTGGCGAAGGAGGATTGATAGACATATTCCGGAAGGACGCGCAGGATTGGTTCTGGTCCAAGTACCACGCGCAAATACGAAACGGCGTGGCTGGATGGTGGGGCGATCTCGGCGAGCCCGAAAAACATCCTGCGGGCAGCTATCATAATCTCAGCGATCTTGGATTTAAAAGGAAATTTTCCGCCGACGAAGTACATAATCTTTATGGTCATTACTGGAGTAAGATGCTGCATGAAAAATATGCGAAGCATTATCCCAATACAAGGCTGTTCCATTTGAACCGCGCTGGTTTTGCGGGCAGCCAGCGTTACAATGTATTTCCATGGACGGGCGATGTGCACCGCAACTGGAATGGCTTAAAAGCGCAACTGCCCATTTTGCTGGGCATGAGCCTGAGTGGCATTCCATATATTCATTCAGACGCAGGTGGATTTGCGATGGGACAAAAAGATCCCGAACTGTATACACGCTGGTTGCAGTTTGCAGCATTTACGCCCATCTTCCGCCCGCACGGCACCGCATTCGGGGATGTTGATCCATCGGTATTGAACATCGAATCGGAGCCGGTGTTTTATCCTGAACCATATAAAGGGCTGGTAAAAGATATTATAGAGCTGAGGTATCGCCTTACTCCGTATAACTATACATTGGCATATGAGCAGAGCATACTTGGCCGTCCTTTAATGCGGCCGATGTTCTATCACTATCCCGGTAATGAAAGCTACAAGGCAAACGGCCAGTACATGTGGGGCGAAAACATTTTGGTGGCGCCGGTATTTGAACAGGGAGCCATTACCAAAAAAATATACCTGCCTAAAGGAAAATGGTTCCGCTTTTCTTATAACAATACGATCGAGGGCGGCCGCTGGGTAGACGTGGAAGCAGGCATTGAAGGCATTCCAATGTTTATACGTGAAGGTGCATTTGTTCCAACAGTGCCCAACAAAAAGAACATGGAGGAATACTCCACCCAACAACTTAGCATTGTCCATATTCCTTCCACCGCGTCCTCTTCTTATATTTTATATGATGATGATGGCAAGACCAATGATGCGATAGCGAAAAAACAATTCGAGTTGCTGGAGTTCACGGGCAGAACAGCCAACAATATTATCAGGATCTCCGTAAAATCCAATGGTGGCAAGTTCAATGGCAGGCCGCGTACCAGGAAGCTGAGGTTTGAGCTTCCGCTCGACAAGGCACCCGCCTCCGTATCGGTAAATGGAAAACGATTAAAGGCATCGCCGGAGCCAGGGCACGATGCTACCAATACTTTCCATTTTCATGAATCCGCTTTTATGCTAAGCCTGGCAGTTGAATTTTCCAATCAACCCCTTGCGATTGAAATACGGAAATAAAGAAAACCGTAATTTCCCGCTCCCAACTATTTTTTATGAGAAAGCTACTCTTGTTGCTCGCGTGCATTCCCGTGTTTGTTACCCAGGCCCAGCGCAGGGCGTCGGCCCCTGCAACGGTTGCCTCCACCGATACCGATTCTGCTTTGCTGTCTAAAGTAAAATACCGGCTGGTAGGTCCCTGGCGCGGCGGCCGCAGTGCCGCGGTAGCTGGCAGCTATAAAAACAAGAACACGTTCTATTTCGGCGCTACCGGCGGTGGCGTATGGAAGACCACCGACGGCGGAAGCAACTGGAAAAATATTTCCGATAAATATTTCGGCAGCACCATTGGGGCGGTGGCCGTAGCGCCCAGCGACGAAAGCATTTTATATGTGGGCGAGGGAGAAAACACCATGCGCGGGAATGTAAGCGAAGGATTGAATGGCATGTGGCGCAGCGATGACGGAGGCCGCAGCTGGAGAAACATAGGTTTGAAAGATGGCAGGCATATCATCCGCATCATCGTGCATCCTAAAAATCCGGATATAGTCTGGGCGGGGGTTGTAGGACATTTGTTCGGGCCCAATGAAGAGCGCGGCGTATACAAAACCATCGATGGCGGCAAAACCTGGAAACGTGTTTTATACGTCAATAATCAAACCGGCGCTTCCGACCTGGTGATGGAGCCCGGCAATCCCAATGTATTTTATGCCGGCATGTGGCGAGTGATACGCACACCGTATAGTTTGGAAAGCGGCGGCGAAGGCAGCGGCCTGTGGAAAAGCATCGATGGCGGAGAGACCTGGACAAACATCACCACAAAAAAAGGACTGCCCAAAGGCACCTGGGGCATCGTAGGCGTAGCCGTTGCCCCATCCAACACCGATAAAGTGTATGCACTGGTAGAAAACGCAAACGGTGGAATGTACATGAGCAACGACGCAGGTGAAACATGGACGCTCACCAGCAGCGACAACAACATACGCCAACGCGCATGGTATTATACCAAGGTATTTGTAGATCCTAAGAACGAAAACCTGGTGTACGCACCCAACGTTGGCTTCATGCGCAGCAGGGATGGTGGCCGCACCTGGCAGAGCGTGCGCACTCCGCACAGCGATCACCATGATCTGTGGATCGATCCTGAAGACGGCAACCGCATGGTTGTGGCCGACGATGGCGGCGCGCAGGTAAGCTTCGATGGCGGCGAGAATTGGAGTACCTATATGAACCAACCTACCGCGCAATTTTATCGCGTATCAACCGACAATGCATTTCCTTATCGCATTCTTGGCGCGCAACAGGACAACACCACTATACGCATCCGCCACCGCACGTATGGCAGCGCCATTACCGACCGCGATTGGGAATCTACCGCCGGCAGCGAAAGCGGCTATGTAGTGGCCGATCCCCTGAACCCCGATATTGTATACGGAGGTAATTATGGCGGATACCTCTCGCGCCTCGATCATAAAACGGGCGAGAACAGGGCCATCAACGTATGGCCCGACAATCCTATGGGCGCGGGTGCCGATGTATTGAAGTACCGCTTCCAATGGAACTTCCCCATTTTCTTTTCTCCGCATAACCCTAAACGTTTGTATGCGGCGGGCAATCATTTGTTCGTTACCGAAAACGAAGGGCAGAGCTGGGAGATGATTTCACCCGACCTTACCACCAACGATAAAACGAAGCAGGCATCCAGCGGCGGTCCCATTACCAAGGACAATACATCGGTTGAATACTATTGCACCATTTTTACTGCAGCGGAATCTCCTTACGAAAAAGACCTGTTATGGACGGGAAGCGACGATGGTTTGATCCATGTAAGCAGGGATGGTGGCAAGAATTGGGAGAATGTTACGCCGGTGAACATCCCAAAATGGATGATGTGGAACTGCGTGGAGGCTGATCCCTTCAAAAAAGGCGCGGCCTATTTTGTAGGCACGCGGTACAAATCCGATGACTACGCTCCTTATATCTACAAGACCGAAGACTACGGCAAAACATGGAAGCTGATCGTGAATGGCATCAACAAAATGCACTTCACCCGTGCATTGCGTGCAGATCAAAAGCGGCCGGGCTTATTGTATGCGGGCACTGAATATGGCATGTACATCAGTTACGATGATGGGGCCAACTGGAAAAAATTCCAATTGAACCTTCCTGAAGTGCCTATCACAGATCTTACCATCAAGAACAACGACCTGGTGGTGGCAACGCAAGGCCGCGCCTTCTGGATAATAGACGACCTGAGCATTGTGCAGCAAATGAACAGCGATGTTGCTTCGAAAAACCTGCAGTTGTTCAACATCAACGATTCTTACCGCATGCTCGGTGGCGGCGGCCGCGGTTTTGGAACAAACCTTTCCAATGCGGGGGTCAATCCTCCCAATGGAACGATTATCAATTACTGGGTGAAGGACGTTACGGACTCAACAAGAGCAAGCATCACCATACTCGATAAGAACAAACAACCCATCCGCACTTATTCAACCAATGCAAGGGATGCCAGAGAAAAGTTCGAATTGAACAAAGGCATGAACCAATTTGTATGGGACATGAACTATCCCGATGCCGAGCGGATAGATGGGATGATATTGTGGAATGGTGTGCCTGGTGGAATAAAAGCCCCGCCGGGACAATATTATGTGCGCATCAAAGCGGGCAGGGATTCCATGGAAGCTCCCTTTACGGTAAAGGCCGACCCGAATTATAAGATCTCGCAGGCCGACTATGAAGACCAGTTTAATTTTTTGGTGAGAACAAGAGACAAGTTCAACGAAGTGCAAAAGGCTATCAGGGACATACGCATTTACCGTGCGCAGATAAACGATCTCACTTCACGCGCGGGAAGGGACATGCCAAGGGAGGTGAAGCAAATGGCCGACTCCATTAACAAGCAAATGACAGCGATAGAAGAGGCTTTGTACCAGACAAAGGCAAAGAGCAGCCAGGACGTATTGAACTATCCTATCCGCATCAATGATAAGCTTAGCGGCTTGTTCGATGCGGCCAGCAGCGGGGTGCAGGCGCCGAGCAAACAGGTAAGGGAAGTGTATGCGGATTTAAGCGCGCAGGCCGACGCTCAATTAGCTAAGTTCAAGCGTATCAGCGAAGAAGATATACCAAAATTAAATCAACTGATAAGGGAGAAAGCGGTTCCGGTGATCGGCCTCAAAAAAGAGTGACAGTATTATTACACCAACAATTTTCCCTATATTGCAATGGGCACATAGAGCAACCAGGACTGCTTAATTTGCGTGTATACTTGGATGTGCTATTAACCTGCAAACCAAAACTGATTTCTTAACCAAAAATCTCACTGCTTTGAGAAATTTTACGCTACCACTCGTTGCTTCCCTTTTTTTAAGTTTACTGGCGCTGAATGTTTCCGCGCAAAAAACCTTACCGCCACAGCAAACTGCCGGCAGTGCAAACCGTTCGCATTGCGGTACCATGGAAGCCCTGGAATTGTATTTCCAGCAAAACCCGGCTGCAAGAGAGCAGTACCTGCGCAATGTTGAAGAAGGCAAACGCGCCGTTGAAGCTGCCAAGCAATCGGGCGCAGCCGACCAAAGCCAACGCCTGCAAGCCATTGTTACCATCCCGGTTGTTGTGCACCTGGTATTACCTGCTGCACAACAGGCACAGGTTACAAAGGCCGACGTGATCTGGCAGATCAATAAAATGAACGAAGACTTCGCCGGCATCAATGCCGACAGTACTAATGCTTCCGGCTTTTACGGCATCCGCGGCCATTCGCAAATCCGCTTTTGCCTTGCCACGCAGGATGCAAACGGTAACCCCACAGACGGCATCAACCGTGTGTACACTACCATTACTGATTTCGGTTCAGGCAACGTCGGTATCATCAAGCACGCCAGTTCCTGCGGTGCCGACGCATGGGACAACAACAGGTACTTCAACATCTGGGTTGCCCGCTCAGTTTCTTTGTTGGGTATAGCAACTTTCCCCGGTACAGGCCCTGCCGATGAACAAGGCATTGCGCTTGCACTGGATGGTTTCTCCAACAACCCTGCTTACGTTAGCCCCGCTTTTAACCTGGGCCGTACAGCAGTGCATGAGGCAGGCCATTATTTCGGTCTGTACCATAACTGGGGCGATGATGGTTCCGGTTGCGGAGGCGACGATTTCCGCCAGCTTCCCGGTACTTGCATCCTGCCTGCAGGATTGCTCGCCGGTGACACTCCTAATCAATCTGGCGCTACTGGCGGTTGCCCCACAGGCGTAAGGACCGATGCGTGCAGCCCCGCCGCTCCAGGGTTCAACTATCAAAATTACATGGACTATACAGACGATGCCTGTTACTCCATGTTCACCATCAAGCAGGCAGAAAGAGCAGAGTATGTGCTCGCCAACTGCCGCGCTTCCTTGATGACATCCAACGGATGTGCCCCTATAACGGTGTATGCAAGGGACGCTAATCCCACGCTGATGTCCCCGGGCAGCAGTTGCTATCCCGGTGCTATCGGCACTACATTCTGCCAGGGTTCAACCTTTAGTGCAATAGTGAGGTTGCGCAACGTGGGAACCACCAATCTGACTTCAGTTACCTTTAATGCGCAGGTGGGTTCGGGTCCTGTTACTACTTCCAACTGGACGGGTAACCTGGCGCCATATGAGCAGACCTTCGTTACCGTTTCAGGCATCAGCACCGGCTCCGCTGGTGGTACTTTCCCATTGAAAGTTTATACCACCAATCCTAACGGTGGTGCAGACCAGCGCACATCCAACGATACTGCCACCATCAACGTTACAGTTACCGCAGGTGGCGGCGCAGCAAGCGTGACCGAAGGATTTGAATCAACCACTTTCCCGCCCGCAGGCTGGTCAGTAATCAATCCTAACAACGGTACCATTACCTGGACAAGAAACACCGCCGCAAGAAATTCAGGCGTTGCTTCCGCATATCTCAATCACTATAACTACAGTACTACCTCACCCGTACAGTTCGACTACCTCGTGGCGCCTGTAGTAGACGTTACAGATGCCGACTCTATTGTAGTTGAGTTCTCGAGGGCGCACAGGACATACAGCGCTACCCTCACGGATACGCTCATGATCCAGGCGTCTACACAGTGCGGCAGCACTACCTTCCCCATCACTGCATGGAAGAGGGGCGGTACGCAACTGGCTACAACCCCAGGCAACGTTACGGGCAACTATGTTGCGGTAGCTGCAGACTGGCGCCGTGAACGCGTTGACGTAAGGCCGTTTATACCGGCAGGCGCCACCTCGGTGCAGGTGTCGTTTACCACCAGGAACGGATATGGACAGAATTTATTTATAGACGATGTAAATATTCGCACAGTCATCTCCGTTAGAAGGGATGCACAACTGCGAGCTGTTACCAACCCGCTGGCTAAGCTGTGTAACGGATCAGTAACGCCAGCTGTTGAGATCTTCAATAACGGTAAGGACAACCTTACATCGCTGAAGATCGGTTACAGGATACTCGGACCTTCGTTTACACTGAACGATGAAGTGACCTGGACAGGCAACCTGCCGCAAGGCCAGGCTGCAACCGTAACGCTGAAGCCGGTAACACTGCCGACACCTGGCAACTACACCATCCAGGCATGGACCAAAGAGCCTAACGGAAGCACCGATCAGAATACAACGAATGACACATCAGCTGTAATAGCGTTCAGGTTTGTACCGACTGTACCGCTGCCGCTGACAGAAGGCTTTGAGTCCACCACCTTCCCGCCTGCCAACTGGGCACGCGTTAACGGCGATGGACAAGGCTCCTGGTTCAGGACAACAGCCGCCAGCCGCGTAGGAACAGCATCTGCCGTAATAGATAACTACAATTACGATGCAAAAGGCACTATCGACGACCTTGAAACACCGCAATTGAGCTACAATGGCATCGACTCTGCATTCCTCTCCTTCCAGATAGCACACGCTTCTTACCTGTACCCCGGAAGCACCGGCTTGCCGCTGGATAGCTTGCAGGTATTGGTAACAAAGGATTGCGGTCAGACATTCACGGTAGTGTACAACAAGTGGGGCGAAGACCTGCAAACAGTGAACGATCCCAACAGGCCTTATACTGATCTGTTCATACCGAGTGGACCTAACCAGTGGAGAAGGGAAACTGTGAACCTGACACAGGCGTTGGGTACTTCCGGAAGCGTGCAGATCATCTTCCGCGCCAAAGGCAATTTTGGTAACACACTCCTGCTGGATGATGTGAATATTACTACCAAGACACTGCCTGCAAGGCTGAAGCAAAACGGATACATGATCGCTCCGAATCCGTTCAATGGATCATTTGCGATACAGCACTACCTGAGGCCGACCAATTTGCGCGGCATACAGGTATCCAATTCAGCGGGACAGGTTGTGTTTGCACAATCGTTCAATGGAAATGCTAATTCGAATATCCAGATCAACCTGAGCCGTTTTGCAGCCGGCATGTACGTTGTGAAGTTGATTTACGACAACAAGGTGGTCACTGAAAGGGTTGTGAAGCGCAGCAATTAATAATTGACCAATTTGAGGCATAGTAAAGTCCCGCAGCGTAGCGGGACTTTTTTATGTATTTATCCGTCCAATTTTAAGATCGAAGTTTCCGGGCAGATTTCCGACGTGCATATCCTATGTGCAAAACTCCGGTTTGGCACAGTTTTGAAAGATCATAAGCAGCCAACATCCATACTTATGAAAAAAACCATTGCGCTCAATATCCTGATCATCCTGGCGTATTATGTGGTGGTAATTACGTTGCTGTAAGTCTTATTGGTCTCCCAACAGGCCCGGCCTTCTTTCCTGGGTCCGTTTCAGTGATTGCTCATGGCGCCAGTCGTCGATCTTTTTGGGATCGCCGCTAAGCAGTATGTCGGGAACTTTCCAGCCGCGGAAATCTGCCGGTCTCGTATATACTGGCGGCGCTAATAATCCATCCTGGAAGGAATCGAACAGGGCGGAAGTTTCATCGTTCAATACGCCGGGGATAAGGCGGCCAACTGCGTCCACCAGCACAGCGGCTGCCAGCTCGCCACCGCTCAATACATAATCGCCAATGGATATTTCCCGGGTAACATAGTGTTCGCGGATCCTTTCGTCGATGCCCTTGTAGTGGCCGCAAATAAGCAGCAAATTATTCTTGAGCGAGAGTTGATTGGCAATTTGCTGGTTGAGGCATTCTCCATCCGGAGTAAGATAGATCACTTCATCGAATGGCTTGTCCTTTGATAATTCCTCGATGGCGTTTGCGAGTGGTTGCGGCATCATCACCATGCCCGCCCCGCCGCCGAACTGGTAGTCGTCTACCTGGCCGTACTCGTTCACCGCCCATTTGCGCAACGGATGTACCCGCACTTCGAGCAATCCTTTTTCCTGTGCGCGCTTCATAATGGAATGAGAGAACGGGCTTTCCAACAACTCCGGCAAAACGGAGATGATGTCGATTTTCATGCGGCAAAGATAAATATCTAATAATGCGCATGGGTTAAAAACAAAGCGGGCCTGCTTCGCAGGCCCGCACATGCAATTTATTTATCCAGGTAATTACTTCGGCATTTCGAATACTTTCGGATCGATCTCCTTATTGAACTCTACTTTGTTGATGTTGTTCACGATCTCCATGCCTACATTGCGCACTCTTTTAAATGCTACAACATATCCGATATCGGTCTTCCTGTAATCGGAGAAATTGGAGACAATGCTCACTGCCTGTCCATCGGGGCCGGTAGTGCTGGTTTCAGCTTTAAGAATGTAATAGCTGGTAGGGTCCAAGTAGTACATCGTTTCCTTACCTTCCTTATCCTTCAGCTTAAGTTTGATGGTATTTACTCCGTCCACGCTTTCGTTGCCGGCCAGTTCAACAGTGCTGCCCTTTTCTTTATACTTGTACAGCTTTCCGCCAATGTCCAGGTCGCCCTGCGCAGCCTTTACCCTGTCTGCAGGCATGGGCTGGGCTTCCGTCATACCCGCAAATGGGTTCAGTGTCCAGCCACCGTCGGTGGTAATGCACTCCAAAATGGATATTTGTTGCTCGGGAAGGGTCACTTCGCTTTTAAAGGCCTTGCCGCTGATGGCGTACACCTTGTTGGTGAACGTTGTGCCATTGGCGATCAGCTCGCCTTCCAGGGTAATGGTCTTAATGCTGCCGATGACATTGGCGCCACCTACGGCAGCAATGTGTTTGTTCACTACTTCGTCTGCAGTTTGGGCATGCACGTATGCACTGCCCAGTAAAAGCATTCCAGCGAATGCTGCTTGTAAGGTTTTCATTGTATGTATTTGATAGTGTTTTGAAAAATTATTCCGGTTTATACAGCTTGCCGTCTACCGGTTTGTTCACCTCTATTTTCTCAAAGGTAAGGCCGCCTTGACCCATGCTTACTGTAAAAGGAAATATATATCCGTCTTCAGTTTTTTGGTAATTGCTGTAATTGATGTTGAATGTTGCATCACCGGCAGTTCCCCCCGGGCGTTGGCCGCCACCCCCAGGCCCCATGCCGCCACCGGTCCGGCTTTCCCTGACAACATACCAGGTAGTGGGATCGATAAAATACGTAACAGGCTGGCCCGATTTAAGCGTAAGCTTGATCTTATAGCACTCTTTGCCATCCACTGCCTCTTTGCCAAGCAATTCAGCCGTATGGCCCTTGGCAGCATAATCAACCAGCGGGCTAACGCAGTCAAGCTCTGATTGCTGCAGCTTCACCCTATCCTCGGGAATGGTTACAAAAGCGCCGCCATTCCTTGGATCAGTGCGCCAGCCTTCCTTATCGGTAATAATGGTGGTTTGACTGCCCATGCCAAACTGGACTTCGCGGCGGAACAGCTTGTCCTGCACCTTCCAGGTTTTGATGGTCAGCTCGTTACCGTTTTGCATTACGGTCACGCCTTCCTGGTAAATGGACTTGATGCCCTGGACCTTTTCTTTACCGCCTAATGCCTCCATGTATTTGTTGATGACATCATCGACGGTCTGTGCCTTTAAGCCGCTCAGGGCAATAAGTTGAACGGCCACTAAAATTGTTACAAGCTTTCTCATAAATTAATTTAGAAGGGAATAAAAATAGAAGAGACGTTATAAAAACCCCATCCGTTGTAAATTTACTACAACCACCCGTAATTTATTTCCCGGAGACACCGGTGCTAACGCGGACTTAACTTTTACAGCATGGAATTTACCATTACAGGGCAGTTAGTGGATATTTTACAGAAAGATATCTTCCCGGCAATCATCGGCATCCAAAACGGTCACATCCGGTCCGTCGAGCGCATACATGGCCCCGCACCATCGGATTTGCCCTATATTCTGCCCGGCTTTATCGATTCCCATGTACATATAGAAAGCTCCATGCTGGTGCCCTCGGAGTTTGCCCGGCTGGCAGTAGTGCATGGCACGGTTGCCACTGTGAGCGACCCGCATGAAATTGCCAACGTATGTGGCCTGCAGGGAGTTGAGTACATGATAGCCAACGGCAATACGGTGCCTTTTAAATTTAATTTCGGGGCGCCCAGCTGCGTGCCCGCCACCAGTTTTGAATCCGCCGGCGCTGCCCTCGACGCGGGACAGGTGGAACAATTGCTGGACAAGCCCGAGATAAAGTACCTAAGCGAAATGATGAACTTCCCCGGCGTACTCTTTCAGGACCCGGGAGTGATGCAAAAAATAAAGGCCGCAAAAGACCGCAACAAACCGGTGGATGGGCATTCGCCAGGGCTGCGCGGCGAAAAGGCAAAGCAATACATCGACGCGGGTATTAGTACCGACCACGAATGCTTTACCGCCGACGAAGCGCTGGACAAGCTTAAATATGGGATGAAGATCATCATCCGCGAAGGCAGCGCGGCCCGCAATTTTGAAGCCCTCATCGGCCTGCTGAACGATTACCCCGACCATATCCTTTTTTGCAGCGATGATAAGCATCCCGATAGTTTGGTGGAAGGCCATATCAATCAATTGTGCGCGAGAGCGGTTGCCAAAGGCATCGATGTTTTCAACGTGCTGAAGGCCGCCTGCATGAACCCGGTGTTTCATTATAACCTCGATGTGGGACTGTTGCGCAACGGCGACCCCGCCGATTGCATACTGGTAAAAGACCTGCAGGAGTTTAAGGTGCTGCAAACCTATGTCAACGGGCAATTGGCGGCAGAGAACGGACGGTCCAAGATCCCGCACCTGCCGCCCGGCATCATCAATAACTTCAACTGTTCTTTAAAGGAAGTGTCCGATTTTGAAATGCCGGCAAGGCAAGGGCTGCAGCCGGTAATTGAAGCGTTGGATGGACAGCTCATCACCAATAAGCTGATGCTGGAGCCCGCAGTTGAAAGCAGTATGTATGTAAGTGATATAAGCCGCGACATACTGAAAATAGTCGTGGTAAACCGTTATAAGGATGCGCCGATTGCAAAAGCATTCATCACCAATACAGGATTAAAAGAAGGTGCGCTGGCTTCTACGGTGGCGCACGACTCACATAATATTGTGGCGATTGGGGTAGATGATGAGAGCCTTTGCAAGGCGGTAAACCTGCTCATTCAAAATAAAGGCGGAGTAAGCTGCGTAAAGACCAATCTTGAAATGGTATTGCCGTTGCCTGTGGCGGGGTTAATGAGCGTAAACGATGGGTACCATGTTGCCGAACTTTATTCTTTAATTGACAGGGCTGCAAAGGATGCGGGCTCCACGCTGACGTCACCATTTATGACTTTATCGTTTATGGCATTGTTGGTAATTCCGCATTTAAAATTGAGTGATCTGGGGTTGTTTGACGGGGATGCGTTTGAACTGGTTAGGGGTGGGTAGTGAGTTCACCATTCACCATTCATTACTCACCACTCACTATTTCCTTTTTCACCGACAAAACCCGTGTATTTACCGAACCCTGCGTTTCACCCGCCTATATCTGCTTGCCTTCCTTTGTGCTCCACGCTACATTTGTTTAAAACAACACACATGCGAGAGAGAGAATTCAAAGCACACGCAAAAGTGAACAATACAAACCTCCCCATAGGTTTTATATTGTTGCTGATAGGAGGCGCTTTCATGGCAAGGCAATTAGGCGTTGACTTTCCCGACTGGTTCTTTTCGTGGGAAATGTTGCTGATAGCGATAGGAATTATCGTGGGCGTTAAATCCAAATTCCGCGACTTTGCATGGCTCATACTTATAGGCATCGGCCTTGTGTTTTTGGCAGATGATATCTATCCCATCAATATCAAAAATTATATCTGGCCCGCGGTCATTATTATCGTGGGACTCGTGATCATTCTCCGGCCTTCGCGCCCGCAAAAGCCGCCGGAAACCCCCAAAGCACATACCAACCCGCCTATTGAAGAAGCAACCGTTGTGGAAGAAACCAAGGCCATAAAAGAAGACGTTGTTGACGTGGCTTCGATATTCGGAGGCACGAAGAGAATAGTGCTGTCAAAAAATTTCAAAGGCGGCGAAGTGGTGTCGGTATTCGGTGGGGCCGACATCAACCTGACCCAGGCCGATTTTAAAGACCCGGTCAAACTGGAAATAGTGGCCATCTTCGGTGGTTGCACACTGGTAGTTCCTTCCAATTGGGAAATACGCTCCGAGACTGTAGTGATCATGGGCGCTATCGACGACAAACGCGACGCTGCCGCCGTTGCCAACCCGGAAAAAGTATTGATACTCGAAGGGACCGTCATGTTCGGCGGCATTGAAATAAAGAGTTATTGATATTAATATTTCATCCATGAACTGGTATCTTTCCAAAATCATTTTCAGGATCATTTGCGGCGACGGCAATCATGCACCGCAATTCGACGAGCAGTTGCGGTTGTTGTGCGCAAGCGATAATGAACAGGCTTTCGACAAAGCATTGTCCATCGGCCAGCAGGAAGCGCAGCACTTTTCCAACCAGCAGGGCAAACTGGTAGAATGGAAATTCATCGGCGTAGCGGAGTTATACAGGATATCGGAACTGATAGACGGCGCTGAACTGTTTTCGAGAGTGCAGGAAACAGATTGCGCAGACACTTACATTCAAATGGTGCAACGGCGCGCCGCATTCATCCGCGATAGCAACACCCTCAGGCATTTACAACTATTATAAATATATTTTGCCGGCCTCATTTTTACATATCAATAAATACCGCTGGCTTTTTGCCGGGGGTTTCCTGTTGCTGGTGTCCATACAGGTACAGGTATTGCTGAATGCGGAAGCAAGCTGGGAAGCCGCGGTTTGGGACAGCACCATCACCAATGTTTGCATTGCGGCAGGCTGCATGCTTATGACGAACAACCTGCGCTACTATGTACCCAACAGGAATAAATACATCATCATACTTATCTGGAGCCTTGTTTTGTCGGCTGTAACTTCTGCTATTAGTCAAAGAATATTATCAGGCGTATTAAAAAAACAACCGGAATACATTAACCTGCTGGAAGGCACGCTTACCATCCGGTTTTGGGTGGCGGTGCTGATAATAAGCTGGGTGGCGGTGGTAAGCGTATTGTGGTACCGGCAACAGGAAACCACCGAAGCAGAGAAAAGAAAATCAGACGCAGAGCGGCTTGCAAAGGACGCGGAACTATACAAGCTAAGGCAACAATTGCAACCGCATTTTTTGTTCAACAGCCTCAACTCTATCAGTGCACTCGCCGGCAATCAGCCCGAACAAGCAAGGAAAATGATACACCAGCTATCTGAATTTTTGCGCGGTACGCTGCGCAAGGAAGAACACCAATGGGTAACCCTATCGGATGAACTGCAACACCTTGGCCTATACCTCGAGATAGAAAAAGTGCGTTTCGGCCACCGGCTGAGCACCGAAATAAAAACCGATGACGCAGCAAACGCCATGAACCTGCCGCCCCTGCTGCTGCAACCCATCGTGGAAAATGCCATCAAGTTCGGATTGTATGATACCACCGGGTCCATTACGGTTTACATCAGCGCAGCCGCGGCAGATGGCCACCTCGTGATCACCGTAAAAAATCCTTTCGACCCCGAAACTTCCTCGCCGCGGCAGGGAACAGGGTTTGGGCTAAGCTCAGTACAACGCAGACTGTACTTATTGTTCGCGCGCAAAGACCTGCTTACTACCGAAGTTGAACAAAACCTATTTACTACGATCGTGAAAATACCGCAGCAATGATCAAGACGATACTGATAGACGATGAGCCATTGGCGCGTTCCATTTTAAAAGAATACCTGCAGCACTACCCGCAAATACAGGTGGTGCAGGAATGCAACGATGGGTTCGAAGGTGTAAAGGCGGTTATGCAACATCAGCCCGACCTGATCTTTTTGGACATCCAAATGCCCAAGATCAGCGGGTTTGAAATGCTGGAGCTGATAGAGCAACCCCCCGCCGTTATTTTTACAACCGCATTCGATGAATATGCCATCAAAGCTTTTGAGAACAATGCGGTGGATTACTTGCTGAAACCTTTCAGCCTGGAACGCTTTGACAAGGCCATCCGCAAATGGACCGAACAAAAGAACACAGTGGCAGAAAAAGACAATACTCCTGCTTTATTGCAAACAGCCGCGCAGCTGCCCCAGCAAAGCCGGCGCATTGTGGTGAAGATAGCCGGGCGCATCAGGATCATCCCGGTAGACGAAGTGCAATACCTGGAGGCATCGGATGACTATGTAAAGATCCATACCAGGGACGGGGCATTCATCAAGAACAGGACCATGGGCAATTTTGAACAGGTGCTGGATGCGCAGCAGTTCGTACGCTGCCACCGGTCGTACATAGTGAACGTGCAGTTCATTACCCGCATCGATCCGTATGAGAAGGAAAATTTCCTGGCGATATTAAAGACTGGTGATAAGGTGCCAGTGAGTAAGACCGGGTATGCGAAGTTGAAGAAGGTATTGGGACTGTAGTGATGGTCATTAAGTCATTAGGTCATTGGGTCATTGGATTATGCATCATTTACTTCGATGAATAGGTCATCCGAATTACTCGATTAACCAGACCAATCACGCAAAATTAAATATTTGGATATTTTTAGCGGCGTGGCCTAATGACCCAATGACCCAATGACTTATTGACTTATTGACTTTTCATTTTCCCCGGTTCGGTTTTTGCAGCAGCTTCGGTATGAACAAAAGATCGATTGCACTGGGTTTCCTGCGGTTTGCCGGACGCTTTTATAAATGGGCATTCAAAAACATATTTCAACTGACCAAAAAATCAGATGAACATATAAAAGCGATCCAACAGCAAAAAGCCGAAAAGGCAAGGATGCAGCATGGGTCATAAAAGTATCATGCTTCCTGTCCCATCCACACGGCACCGCCGATGCTGTTCCTGCTTGCGCCTGTAACAGAGGCCAGCACATTATTTTCCTCTCTCCATCGCAGCACGCCCATCAGGGCCATGATCAAGGCCTCCTTGTATTGCACCAGGTTTTCATCTGGTATTACCACGCTTATGTTCAAAGGTTGCAGCAGGGCGGTTAACCGCTCCATTAAAAATTGGTTGAAGGCGCCGCCGCCGGTTGCCAGCAGTTGCAGGTTATAAGTATCGCGTTGTACCATGGGCAGCAGCGAGGCGGCCGATTGTTTTATCTGCAATGCAATGTGCTCTGCATAGGTCCGTAAACCATCGGGCACCGATACCCCTGATGCCTTTATAAGCGGGTACACCGTATCAGTGCCAAAATCGTTGGCCAGTGATTTGGGATAGGGCTGGCTGTAATAATCCAATGCATTCAATTTCTGCAACAGCCCCTCGTGTAGTTTGCCGGACCTTGCGATGTTCCCCCCTTCGTCGTATGACTTGCCCAGCCCGGTTGCCAGCAGGTTAAGTACCCGGTTGGCCGGGCATACGTCGAAGGCCAGGTTTTGACCAGGATCATTTAATGAGATATTGGCAATGCCGCCCAGGTTCAGGCAAAACCCATATTCGCTAAGCAGTATTTTTTCGCCGATGGGCACAATGGGCGCTCCCTGCCCACCCAGTGCAATGTCCATGGCCCTGAGATCGGTTACGGTATTGATGCCTGTTTCGGCTGCAATAGCGGCCCCATCGCCCAGCTGGCCGGTCATTTTTCTTGCAGGAATATGAAAGGTGGTATGCCCGTGCGAAGCAATGAGCTGCACCTGGTATTGCAGGCTGTGCTGCATAATGAAAGTTTGCACTATCTGGCCTATATACCTGCCGTAATCAGTATGCAGCAGCAGGTAGTCGCGCGCATTGAGCTGGGTGGCATTGCTAAGCCTTTCCATCCATTCGTCGTCGTACGGATAGCAGCCTGCCTGCACGATCTCGTAGGTCCATTTACCCCCGGTTTCCTGGAATTGGACATACGCAATATCGAGGCCATCCAACGAACTGCCGCTCATTAAACCGATAACCCGGTACACCATACATTCAAGTTTTATTTAAGAAGACTGTCAAAATTTATTTTTTGCGGTCAGACGGGGATTTTAGATTTGCCGGGGCAAATTACGATTTACGACTTTAGATTTTACAATGGTTGTCAACTTAAGCGAACGCTATTCTCTTTTATCTGACTGGATCGGTGAATTACGGGACGAAGTAATTCAAAAAGACCGTATGCGTTTCCGGCGTAACCTGGAGCGGATCGGAGAAGTGGCGGCGCTCGAGATCAGCAAGCAACTGGCTTTTGAAGAAACCGAAATTCAAACCCCGCTCGGCACCGCAACATCCAAGATCCTGAAGTCGCAACCGGTACTGGGAACCATTTTAAGGGCCGGCATTCCCCTGCACCAGGGATTGCTGAACTATTTCGACAAGGCCGACAATGCCTTTATTTCGGCCTACCGCAAGCACCAGCGTGATGGCTCCTTCGAGATCAGCCTTGAGTACATTTCCTGTCCCGACCTGGAAAACCGGGTGCTGATTCTCTCGGACCCTATGCTGGCCACTGGCTCTTCGCTGGTAAAAACCATTCAATACCTGAAAGATGAGGGCCCTCCGGCCGAAATTCACATTGTAACCGCCATAGCCTGCACAGTGGGTATTGAATACCTTCACCGGGAGGAGCCGCATGTCAAAATCTGGTGCGGGGATATCGATGATGAACTCACCGCCAAAGGATACATTGTTCCGGGGTTGGGCGATGCCGGGGACCTGGCATTCGGCAGCAAAGTACAAATGTGAACTGGTTTAAATTTTTAACAAGGAAAGTGTCAGCACTTTTTGTATTTTGTTTGTCTATTAATCCAACTGCCGTCAAGATGAAGAAAATTGTACTGCTGCTGCTGATTACCTCCCTCTTCCTGGGTACCCAGGCGCAGGACCCTAATTTTTCACAATTCTTCGTTTCGCCCCTGACCCTCAACCCGGCACTTACCGGTAAATTCAATGGTACGCTTAGGGTGGCCGGCAATTACCGCAACCAATGGCCCGCTTTCGAAAGGGCATTCGTTACTTCAACCGCTTCTGTTGATTTTCCCGTGCTTACCAGCAGGCTGGCAGAAACAGATACCTGGGGCGTAGGATTGATGGGAATGACAGATAAAACAGCAGACGGCATACTCACCGCTAATTTTCTTTCCGTTACCACGGCCTATCACAAAGGGCTAGACGAAGATGGCCTTCACCAATTAGGCGTTGGGTTCCAGGGAACATGGGGCGGCAAGCGCCTTAGCGGCGCTCGACTCAATTTTGAAGATGAACTGGACCTGCAGGGCACCTGGACCAACACCTCCGATGAACCCATCAACAACAAAGATGTTACCGTAAATTATTTTGATTTCAGCGCAGGTGTGTTGTACAATGGCTCTACCGATAGCTACAATAATTTTTACCTGGGCGTATCGGTGTATCACATCAACCGTCCGAGGGAATCTTTTGCGGGCGATGCGGGCGTATATGTATTGAACCCGCGCATTACCGCCAACCTCGGCGGATCGTTTCCCATTGGTGTGGATAAGAACCTTCACGTTACTGCCATGATCAGCACGCAGGCCAAAGCGCTGAACATTGTGTTCGGCGGAGCGCTTGCATTCAACGTAAATGGCGATGAAGTAAATCCAACCAACGTATACCTGGGAGCTTTTACGCGTTTTAGCCAGTTGAACGATGCCATCATTCCGCACGTAGGCCTGGAGTTCGGCGCATTTCGCCTGGCCGCATCTTACGATGTAAACCTGTCGAGCCTGAAAGTGGGTTCACAAAGACAGGGAGGTATTGAGCTGGCGCTGATTTATACTTTGTTCCCGCCAGATGGCCGGCCTAAGATCCCCTGCCCCAAGTACTAAATCAACAATCACTCTCCCATAAGCATGGGCACCAGCAACCAGCAAAACAGCGTAATCAATATTACTGCCACTACGTTCATTACAAAACCTACACGTATCATTTGCTTCAATTGAATATGCCCACTGGCAAATACAATGGCATTGGGCGGCGTTCCCATCGGCATCATGCTGGCGCAGCTTGCCGCCAGGGTCATGGGCAAACCCAACAACAGCGGATTGATGTTCATGGCATCTGAAATGCCACCGATGACCGGCGCAAACACAATCACCTGCGCGATATTGCTCATTACTTCGCTGATGAAAAGCGATACCAATACGATCATGAATATCAGCAACAGGCCACCGGTGCCCGACATGCCGGCTATCCATTGACCGAGCGATTGTATCAATCCCGCCTTCTCCAGTGAAAAAGCAAGCGCAATGCCTCCGCCGAACAACAGCAATATTCCCCAGGCCATCCTTGAAGTGTCAGGCCATTCCAGTATGTATTTGCTTTGGCCCGCATTACTGTGCCCGGATGGGCACATGAATAATGCCAGCGCACCTGCTATTGCGATCATGGTATCGTCTATCCTGTTCCATCCAATATTGTTAAACCATGTTATCTTACCCAATGGCTCTCTGATGATCCACAACAATGCGGTGGCGCAGAAAATAACAAGCACTCTTTTTTCAGCTGCGCTTAAAGGTCCCAGTTGCTTCAGCTCCTGCCTGATCACTTGCCGCGTGGCTTCGCTGGATAAAATGCGGTTCGGGTACAGCCATTTTACCATCACCAGGTACAACGCGACCAATAGCAAAATGGCCAGGGGCATGCATATCATCATCCAATCGATGAAAGCAATGGTGTGATTATATTTCTCGCGGATAAAAGCGGCAAACGCCACGTTCGGCGGCGTTCCGATGATCGTTGCTATACCTCCGAAATTAGATGCATATGCAATGGCGAGCATGATGGCCAATGCAAAATGCCGCACATTTCCCTGCCCCTTGTGGTTTTCCTGCACAACGAAGATCACCGAGGCCGCAATGGGATACATCATCATGGTGGTGGCGGTATTGCTTAGCCACATGCTGATAAGTCCTGTTGCAAGGATAAATCCCAGCACGATGCGGTCGCCGCTGGTGCCGGTTATGTTCACGATCGACAATGCAATGCGCTTGTGCAGGTTCCATTTTTCTATTGCAAGGCCGATCATGAATCCACCCATGAACAAAAAGATCACGGGGTCGGCATATTTGGAAGTGGTCTCGCGCAGGCTGGCCACATTCATCAATGGAAATAATAACATCGGCACCAATGCCACTGCGGGCATGGGCAGCGCTTCGCCGATCCACCAGGTGATCATCAATGCGGCTATGGCCAGCACTTTTGCGGCAAGGGCGTCAACACCAAATGGATTTACTATCAGAAAAAAAACAAAGAGCGCAATGCCGGCCAGGAGGCCAATGCGTTCGCGAAGAAATTGCATGCTGTTTGTCAAAAGGCCGATTTATGGGTAATAGTTATCTGTAATAATATTACTTTCCGTTCACTTCTTACTTCCTTTTCCCGCTCACATATGGATTATCCTTTACAATGAAGCGATACGGCAGCAAGGCGTCGGGGCCCGCATAATCAACGCCTATCCTTGTGGTGGCCCCGATCGCTGATTTTTTTACCATATACTGGTCTTCTGCAATCACCATATTGCTCTCCAGCAGGTCCATGCCTGTATGGATGGTATAAATGCCCAGGGCTTTCGATACATTGCCCGGCCCGCGGGTAAGGGTGTTGTCGGGCACCTGCTTGCGGGTACGGTCCAGCATAACGTCTACACCGTGCAGCGGCTCCAGTGCACGCACCAGCACTGCGTGTGGGACATCTACCTTATTGGTCACTACATTAAACAGGTGGTGGATGCCGTAGCAGAGGTACACATAAGCGGTGCCCGGCCGGCCGAACATCACTTCCGTTCTTGCAGTGCGCCGCCCGCCATATGCATGGGAAGCCCTGTCTACAGCCCCGTTGTATGCTTCGGTTTCCACAATGCGGCCCGCTGTAAACTGTCCATCGAACCATGTTATTAGTATTTTTCCCAATAACTGCCGGGCGATCTTAACCACGTCGGAACGGTCGTAAAAAGAGCGGTCTAATACCGTATACCCTTTCTCCAGCAAAATATTTCCTAAGTTTGACATTATTGCATTTGTTTGCAGCCGGACAAAAAAACTGAAAATCCTGTAAATACCTTAACGTTTGCTCAAGGAAATCGTCATTGCCATTCAATCCTACTTCCGGGCGCATCAATTCATAAGCAAACACCGCTTATGGAAGTGGATCATTATTCCCGGCCTGCTGTACAGCATCCTGTTTATCGTGGGGATGTATTTTTTCTGGCAATCGTCCAATGGCGTGGTGTCGTATATCAGTGAGCTGTTCGGGATAGACAAATGGCTCGACCGCCAGCAAAGCTCGGTGCTTAGCTTTTTGTTCATTCTCGGCGGCATCATCATACGGCTGGTGCTTGTGTTTTTTTACTTTTCGCTTTTCAAATACATATTCCTCATCATTGGTTCGCCCCTGTTTGCTTATTTAAGCGAGAAGACAGAGGCCATCATCGAGGGAAAGGATTTCCCGTTCAGCTTTGCACAACTGGCAAAAGATTCCATCAGGGGTATTAAGCTTGCATTGCGCAATGCGCTCTGGCAAGGCGTGTACACCATATCTATCCTGTTGCTTTCCCTGTTTCCAGTTATAGGCTGGATCACGCCGATGATCTCGCTTTTTTTGGAATGCTATTATTATGGTTTTTCCATGCTCGATTACAGTTGCGAGCGCCACAAACTATCCCCCTCCGAAAGCATCGACTTCATAGCCAAGCATAGGGGATTGGCCATTGGCAACGGGCTGGTATTTTACCTCATGCATGGGTTCCCGATAGTGGGTTGGATACTGGCGCCCGCTTATGCGGTGGTGGCAGCCACCATTAGTTTATACCATTCTCCCGAGGCAGGCATCACCATTACAAAACCAGCCCCCGCACCGTGACCATGGCATCTACCGTTTACCTTATTCCCACTGCGCTGGACGATGAGAACCTGCAGGTAATTCCTGCTTACATACTGGATGCGGTGAAGGATTGCCAGGCATTTTTTACCGAAAATGAACGCACCGCCCGCCGTTTCCTGAAAAAAATATGGAAAGAAATGGTGATCGATGACTATGCCTGGTTCACTATTCACAAGGCAGAGCAGGAAGTGACCGATGCGTTCAGGCAGTTACTGCGTGAAGAAAAAAATATCGGAATCATCAGCGAGGCGGGATGTCCCGGCATTGCCGATCCCGGCCAGTTGCTGGTGGCAGCGGCGCATGAAGCCGGGGCTACTGTGAGGCCGCTGGTAGGACCAAGTTCTATTTTACTCGCGTTGATGGCGAGCGGCTTAAACGGGCAGCAGTTTCAATTTGTGGGTTACCTGCCAATTGATATGGCGGAAAGAGTAAAGGCATTAAAGGAATTGGAACTGGATTCTAAAAGAAAGAACTGTACGCAGGTATTTATTGAAACGCCGTATCGCAACAATCCATTGCTGGAGACTATTATCAAGACCTGTCAGCCTAACACACGGTTATGCATAGCTGCCAACTTAACCGGCGCTTCGGAAACTGTGCGTACGATGCGGATTATGGACTGGAGAAAAAAAATGCCGGACCTGCATAAGCAGCCGGCAATATTTTGTTTGTTATCAGGATAAAAATTGCAAGGATTACTGTTTGTAGAATTATACAGATAAGAGATTGCCGGACAAACAATACGATTTTTAGAATTACGTGAATTATACGGCTTCCATCGCATTATTCCATGTAGTTGGATTTATCCAATTACGATCTGTGCAATCCATAAATCCATTTAAATATCTGCTCTTTTATACTTACAACCCGTACTTATCGATCATATAAATCAAGGCGGCCATATTCAATGCACCCAATTCCAACTCCCGCTTATTAACCGCCTCAAACACATCGCTCCGCGCATGATGCACATCGAAATAACGCTGTGAGTCTGGCACAAACCCCGCCACGGGCGTTCCTAAACTGCGGTTCAACGGCCCGATATCAGCGCCTCCTCCACCGGTATTGAACTCATACACCCCATACGGCACAAACAAGGGTAACCACTGGCGCACCTTCTGCATTCTTTCAGGCGACATGTTAAATCCAAAGCTCCTCGGCGTAAATCCCCCCGCATCGCTTTCCAAAGCAAAAATGTGTTTCTCGTTTTTTGCCTTTGCTTCTTCTGCATACTTGTTTCCGCCGCGCAGCCCGTTCTCTTCATTCGCGAACAACACGATCCTGATGGTGCGCTTTGGTTTATAGCCCACCGCTTTCAGCGCACGCAATACTTCAATGGAATGCACACAACCCGCCCCATCATCATGAGCGCCTTCGGCCGGGTCCCATGAATCCAGGTGACCGCCAATGGTAATGATCTCGTCAGGGAACTCCGTGCCCCTCCACTCACCTATTACATTATGCGCAATGGTATCGGGCAGCATTTTGGCATTATTCTTCATTACCACCATTACATCTGGACGGCTATTGATGGCGGTGGCCAATTTATCTGCGTCCTGCACACCTACGGCAAACGCCGGTATCTTAGGAAATGAATCATTGTAGTTGGTTCCGCCGGTATGCGGGTGATTGTCTGCCGCATGTGTCATTGAACGCACTATCACGCCAACGGCTCCATAGCGGGCAGCCCGTGTCGGTCCCTGGCTGCGATAACGGTTGGCATCGCCATACGCCTGAAACGTCCTGATAAAACGAGGATTGAATGCATAATTATAAAAAACGATCTTTCCTTTTATTTCTTCTTTTCTCTTTTCCAACTCATCCATTGTATTGATGAGTATAACCGGTGCCCGAAGCCCCCTGGGACCTGTGCCAACGGTGTTACCAAGCGCCAGCACATCCAATGGAACAGGCTTGCCTTTGCCCGCATAAAAATATGCCTCCTCCTTTCCGCCCCTTACCCAGTGCGGCACCTTGCATTGCTGCAGGTACACCGAATCCGCACCTGCCGCTTTCAATGCCTGCAGTCCCCAGGCTTCTGCTTTATATGTGCCGGGCGAGCCGGTAAGCCTCGGGCCTACTTTCTTGGTAAGCACGCGCAGGTTTTCATACGCCGTGCCGTTTACCAATACTTCATCGGCTATACGCCGGATCATGATGGAGTCTTCGTTCTGTGCTGTTACACAAAGTCCGCTGAATAACAATACGATGGCCAGGCAGGTTCTGATCATTGTTAAAATTTTGCGATAAAGTTAACCAAGCTTTTTGATGAATGGATGATGACGGTTAAACCCTCAATAAAAATTGCTTTACCTTCGAACTAACAATCATTCGTTTAATTCAGTTTATGAGAATTGGAATTGTATGTTATCCAACCTTCGGGGGCAGTGGGGTGCTGGCCACGGAGCTGGGCAAGGCATTGGCAGATAAAGGTCACCAGGTTCACTTCATTACTTACCAGCAACCCGTACGGTTAAACGAATTCAATGCAAATATTTTTTACCACGAAGTACGCGTTCCCACCTATCCTTTATTTGACTATCCTCCCTACGAAACAGCGCTCGCCAGCACCATGGTAGACGTTATTACCAACAACCAATTGGAGCTATTACACGTGCATTACGCCATTCCACACGCATCTGCCGCCTACATGGCCAAGAAGATAGTGGAAAAACAAGGCCGCAACATTCCCGTGATCACTACCCTGCATGGCACTGACATTACACTGGTAGGGCGCGATAAAACCTTTGCACCGGTAGTTACATTTTCCATCAACCAGAGCGATGCCATTACCGCGGTTTCTCAAAACCTGCGCAGCGAAACCTACAAGAATTTCCCGATCGAAAAAGAGATCGAGGTCATACACAACTTTGTGGATGTACAACGCTTTCGCAAAAAGCCTATCGATGCTTTCCGGAAAGTAATTGCGCCCAACAGAGAAAAGATATTGATCCATGCATCCAACTTCAGGAAACTGAAAAGAGTGGAAGACGTGGTGCACATTTTTGCACAGGTAAATAAAAAGATTCCCAGCAAGCTGCTGTTCGTGGGAGATGGTCCCGAACGCCCGCTGGCGGAAGGACTTTGCCGCGACCTCGGCATTTGCGACGATACGCGCTTTGTGGGAAAACAAGAACAAATAGAAGAGATCCTCGCCATATCAGACCTGTTCCTCCTTACCTCCGATTACGAAAGCTTTGGGTTGGCTGCCCTGGAAGCAATGGCCGCCGGTGTACCGGTTATCTCAACCAATGCGGGCGGATTGCCGGAAATAAACATCAACGGAAAAACAGGCTATCTCAGCTCCGTAGGAAATATAAAAGAAATGGCCGCCAACGCCATCGGCTTGTTAGAGGATGAAGCATTGCACGACCGGTTCAGGCAAAATGCCAAGGCCAATGCCGAATTATTCGACATACGCAACATCATTCCCCAGTATGAAAAATTGTACAACAGGTTTTTGCCAAAGGCGGAGAGGGCAGTATTGCAACCTATAGCCGACTAGCCCATTTACCTCAACCACTGGCGCGGGTTCAGGTTCGTCATCTTGTCGTTCATGATAATGAACTCCAGTTCACCCATACCGTCGGTTTTCTCACTCATCCGGCCGAGGGTTTGGCCCACTTTCACTTCCTGTCCTTTTGATACACTGGCCGAAGACAGGCCGCTATAAGAGGTAAAGTATTTACCGTGGCGAACGATCACGCATACCACGTCGCCCACGCTGAACACCGATGAAACTTCTCCGTCGAAAACAGATTTCACCGGCACGCCCACCTTCGTCTCGATGGTGATGCCCTGGTTATTATAGGTAATGCCCGAGCCATCCAATACTTTTTGCAGGCCGAACTCCATGGAAACATTGCCCGATTCAACAGGCCATGGCAGCTTATTCTTGTTCTTTTCAAAATTGTCCGATACCAGCTTTTCCGTAGGGTTGTCGTCGAATACGCTTATGCTCTTCGGCTTAGCAGCGGGTTTGTTCACGTTGGCATCTGTATTGGAAGTATTGGGAGAAGACGCATTGGTCTTTGGAGTAGCGGCAGCCAGCGCAGCTTGTCTTTTCTTTTCCGCATCTATCTCGCGGCGGATGGCGGCGGTAATGGCGTCTTTGATCTTCCTGTCTTGCTTTTGTTTGTTGGCCAGGTCCTTGCTCAATTCTTTTTCGCGGGACCGCAATTTGGAAACTACTGCGTCCTTTTCTTTCTTTTCGCTGAACAGCTCCGAGCGTTGCTTGCTTTCTTCTTTCAGCACCATGCTTTTTTGTTCACGGTTTACTTTAAGTCCTGCGAGGCGCTGGTTCAATTGTGCCTGGGCGATTGCTATATTGGCGGCTTGCTGCTGGCGGTAAGCCCTATACGATTTCAGGTAAGCAACGCGCTTAAGCGCGTCGTTGTAATTGGTGGCTGAAAAAATAAAGTTGAGGAAGTCGTAATTGCTGCGGTTCTTATAAGCGTACACCACGGTTTTTTCATACTGCAGCTTCAGCGTGTCCAGCTCGCGGCGCAGGCGGAGAATGTCTCTCCACGATTGGTTCATTTCAGACTGGATCACGTTGATCTGGTCGTTGATGTTGCGGATGGCTTGTTCGCGGAGGCGCAATTTGCGTTGCAACAGTGCAAGCTGTCCCAGGGTTTCTTTCTTGTTCTTTTTGGTTTCATCCAATGATCTGCGCACACGGTCAATCTCCTGCTGGATCTCTGAGCGTTCGCGCTCCAGGTCGGTGCGGCTTTTACCACTCTGCGCGACCGCGGTCATTGAAATGGTGGCCAATAAAACAGCAGTGAGAAAGAATTTCATGATTAAAGAATTTTAAGTAGCAAAAATCTCAATACGGCTGATATTGTAAATGTATTTAAGCACAGACCTCATATCAATTCAAGGATTGCACGGATTATGGTCGGGTGCGGCGATCCTATGTTACAATTTACGTAGAATCTTTATTGCTCTCTTCAATTGTAAGTCCTATCTGCGTCTTCCATCAATCAGCCTAAAAATCTGTGCTTGCCTCAATCCTATAACGCTTAATCCCTGCGATAATTTTTCGGCACCGAAAATGGATAATTTAAGTTTTCGTTAAAGTTAAATTGTTTAAACTCCAGCGAGATATCCAGTTTGGATTGTTCGGCCACCGATATCTTTCGTTTGGTGGCAAACTTGATATTGTCCTTGGTCTCGTAGTCGCCATAGCTTAGCACCGCCGTGCGCGACCTGCCCATTTCCGCATCATCCAGCTTGCTGCTATTGATAAGATAATCGTTAGCCCCTACTGTTATGTAGTGCTTGAACTGCTTGCCCATGCTCATTAGCGAAAGATATTCCTCATCTCTCTTAAACGACACGATATTACTGTCGAGGTAAAGGGGATTGCCGATGATAAGGTCCTGCAATGCATAAAAATCAAAAGGCAGCTGGGTTACTTCCTGCAGGTAATTTACGGAACGGAGCTGGGCTATTTTATCCAGTTTGTTCAGCACCTTTACGCTGTCTGGCGTAATAACAACACGGAAGGCCTCTATGCCCAGGGCGGCATTGATGGACACCCAAATCACGCTGTCTTTGCGCATGCGCAAAAAGGCATTGAAATCATAGCTCTTGCCATCGCCTCCGCGATAATCCACTTTTATCTTGGCCGAAAACGTGTTGAAGTCGATGCGGTTGCGAACTACGCCCGAATATGCATCGCGGATAAAGCCCAGCGAGTCGAACCTGGCATTCTCCACCCGGACGAGCTGAACGGTATCTTTTTTGGAAATGGCCGTTTGTATTTTCTTGGTCGAACGGCAGGCAACTGCGAAAAAAGAGAATAATATGGCTATCGAAAGTAATCTGGTCATATTCATTAGTTGCCGGTTACACGCGGCCGGTTGTATGAGCTTTTCTTAAAATTGCCCCATGTGACTGAACTAATCCTTAGCATTACGCGCTATACGCCGCAAAGGTAACGACCATGGACCTTATTTTTTCATCAACAATACGGTTGCATACGCCGCCAGTCCTTCTTCCCTGCCCACAAATCCCATTTTTTCGGCCGTGGTCGCTTTAATGGAAACGGCACCGGCATCGATACCGAGAATGGATGCAATGATGCCGGCCATTTCACCTGAATGCTTTTTGATCTTGGGCGCTTCGAGGCAAACAGTGGAATCGATATTCACCACCGTGTATCCTTTAGCGTCGATCAGGGATTGGGTTTTTTGTAGCAATATCTTACTGTCGATGTCCTTGTAGCTGGCATCCGTGTCCGGAAAGTGTTGACCGATATCGCCCAGTGCCAGTGCACCGAGCATCGCATCACAAATAGCGTGTAACAGCACATCTGCATCGCTGTGGCCCAGTGCGCCTTTGTGATGCGGAATGGTTACACCGCCGATGCACAGGGGCCTTCCTGCCACCAGTTGATGAAAATCCAATCCAAACCCAATGCGGAACGACATGTTATTGAAATTAAAAGAAGCGTCCTTACGGACGCTTCAAATATGATGTGTTATGCGATCAAGCTATTAATTGGAGCTGCCACTGTTGGATGCGGGTGCATCTTTTGTATCCAGGTCGAACACCAGTCCAAAGCGCAGTGTATTCGACAGCGGGTTGCGGTTTGTTCCGTTGCCTGAAGGCACCAGGTAAGAGAAGTTGAAGCCAAATACATTGTACTTCACGCCAACGCCTACTGTAAAATATTTGCGGTTGCCTTTTGTTTTGTCTTCCCAGAAATAACCCGCCCGGAATGCGAACTGGTTATTGTACCAGTATTCAGCGCCTAAAGACAATTGGAATTCCCTGAGCTCTTCACCGAATCCGCCGGGCGCATCACCAAATGAGCTGAACCAGCTTCCGATAACGCTCTTGCTTCTGTATTCAGCAGCCTTGATGGAATCTTCGCGAATGGCCACCGGATCGTTGGGGTCGCCGCGGAATTGCGGAGGTGTCGGCACCAACAGCTTGTGAATGTCCATTCCGAAAGTGAGCTTGTTGTTTTCGTCGAATACTGTTGTATAAGCAGCTCCCAGTCCCAGGTTGGCCGGGATGAAATCTTTTTGCTGAGCATCGTTGGTATAACCAATCTTGGATCCAAGGTTAGTGAGGGTAGCGCCAAGGTTCCAGCCACCGTTTGTTTCACTTGTTCCATTGTAGAAGATGGAAAGGTCGCCGGCAACTGCATTACCTGCTTTGTAGTTTGTCCCGCTTTGGGAAACACCACCTGCCAGGTTGGAATGAATGAAGCGCAATGCAACACCCAAACCGATTTTAGAACCGAGCTTACGGGCATATCCTACGTCAATACCGAATTCGCGCGGTCTTCCTTCCTGCAGGTTGGAGCCGTTTTCGTCTGTGAACTGGATATTACCGAGGCTGAAGTAGCGCAAGGACGCCGAGATGGCCTGCTGATCGTCCAGCTTGTAATAGCCGGCCAGCGACAGCAGGTACACGTCGTTCAATCCCAGGTCTTTCAACCACGGAGTGTAGGTAAGACCTATTCCGATATTATTTGTTGCGAATGGAGTTTTTGCCAGGTTCCAGAATGCCGAGTTGGCGTCGGGTGAAGTAGCCACTCCCACATCGCCCATAGCGCCTGCCCTGGAGTCGGGGGATATGCGCAGGAAGGGCACTGCCGTGGTAACCACGTTAATCGTATCAGCGCTCTGGGCTTGCACGGTCATTGCACCGGTGACAAGCAGCAATGCAGCAGTCAGTTTCTTCGTCATACTTTTCATGTGAATCTTGTTTTAAAGGGCGCCGCTCAACTGTTGTAGGGAAAGACAATCCCTGTTTAGCTGGGTTGTAGCCCGATGGAGTTGGTTTAGTTTCTATAAACGTTAAAAAAAGGTAAAATTGTAGCGGCTATAAAAGATTTTTATGAGTGGCTAAAATAATGATTTTAAATATACAAACTACAAATTGAACGATTGGCCCTTAAAATTTCTTGTGTTACCCGCTGAAAAATACCGTAAAACTTTATTTGTCGTGCTTGGTAAACCACCTGAATATGAGGGCTTTTTTTAATCGATCGCTGCTCCAAAAATGATATATATGAAATAATTATGTTTCCGGATGTACCCTGCCAAAAAAATCCCGGATTGGTACTTGAGCGCCCTAAAAATCCTATATTCGCAATCCGGGTGTCAAATGTGTATAAAACAAGGCTTTATCGGTACAATATTTTGAAATTACTCCCGTTTAAGCTAAGAATAACCAGCTAAAAGTTGTTGATCATGAATTTGAAAACTCTTCTATTATTATTCTGCTGTGCAGCCCTGGTGGCTTCCTGTAAGAGCGGGCTTTTCGGCAGCAAGAAAAAAGAATCTTCCGACGTAACCGGTTGGAACTATAACGATAAGAACCAGGGTGGTTACCAGGTTGCCCGTGAAAAAGAGCAGCGCACAGGCCCCGGCCTCGTGTTTGTGCAGGGTGGTACCTTTACCATGGGTGCTGCTGAGGAAGACGTAATGGGCGACTGGAACAACATTCCCCGCCGTGTTACCGTAAACTCCTTCTATATCGATAAATCAGAGGTTGCCAACGTACACTACCGCGAGTACCTGTACTGGATCAACTCTGTGTTCGACGGCGATGAGTATGAAGCAGTGCGTAACGGAGCCTTGCCCGATACACTGGTATGGCGCAGCGAGCTGGCTTACAACGAACCGCTGGTAGAATATTATTTCCGCCACCCCTCCTATAATTATTATCCTGTGGTAGGTGTTACCTGGAAACAGGCTAATGATTTCTGTATCTGGCGTACCGACAGGGTAAACGAGCTGGAGCTGGTAAAAAGAGGGCTGGTTAATAAAAACACTTTGAAAAACATCCAGGGCCTCGGCCAGGAGAATTTCAATACCAAATCTTATTTGCTTGGCGAATTCCAGACAACACCTGGCCCTGCTGCAAAATCTAAAAAGAACCCGCTGAAGAACCCCAATGGTACACCCCGTACACAGGTGACCTTTGAAGATGGTATCCTGCTGCCGGGTTACCGCCTGCCCACAGAAGCAGAGTGGGAATATGCAGCCCTGGGTTACATTAACCAAAACCCGCAGCCCAGCCGCAAAGAAGGCAAGCGTGGTGAGGAGTTGATCGCCAACAAGCAGGTATACAGCTGGAGCCAGAATGTAAACGGTATGCGCGATAGCCGCCGTGGCAGCTGGCAAGGTAGCTTCCTCGCCAACTTCAAACGCGGTAGCGGCGACAACATGGGTGTTGCAGGTGGTTTGAACGACCGCGCTGTATACACCGCTCCTATCAATTCGTTTTATCCTAACGGTTTCGGTTTATATAACATGTCCGGTAACGTGAGTGAGTGGGTTGGCGATGTATATCGTCCCCTTTCACCGGTTGACAAGGACGACGTAGCTCCCTATCGTGGTAACTACTTCGCCACTATGGATATGAGCACTGGTAAGCCCGAGCGCGACAGCCTTGGACGTATCAAATACCGTAACGTAACCGACGACGAAAGCAGGAACCGCCGTAACTACCAGAAAGGTAATGTGATCAACTACCTCGACGGCGACTCGCTCATCACCGGTGTAAACTATGGTACTACCGATGTTCAGAAAAACATACAAACCCAGTCTCATGGTTATGGTATCACTACCATGATCAGCGATAAATCACGCGTGATCAAAGGTGGTAGCTGGAACGACCGCGCTTATTGGCTCGGCCCCGGCACACGCCGCTTCCTGGAAGAAGACCAGGCTAGCTCTACCATCGGCTTCCGTTGCGCAATGGACCGCGTAGGTAGCCCCGAAGGTAATGGCCGCAAAACAGGTATCGACTACCCAAAGCGCCGCCAGAACACCCGTAAACGCTAATTGCTTACTATCATACAACTTAAAAAAAGCCGCTTCCTAACCGGGCGGCTTTTTTTTTATTAGTCATTGATTCATTAGGACATTGGGTCATCATATAAATTTGCTACCGGCTTAATGACTTTGACTTATTGACCCAATGACCGGACCTAATGACCAAATGAACATCGACCAACTATACGAGATTTATTTGCAACATCCATTCGTGCAAACCGATACCCGCAAGCTGCAGCAGGGCGATCTGTTCTTTGCATTGAAAGGACCCAACTTCAATGCCAACCTGTTTGCAAACATCGCTATCGCGGCCGGCGCCGCTTATGCCATCGTAGATGAACCGCCCCCCGTACCGCATCCCAACATCATTGTCGTAGACGATGTATTGCAAACCCTGCAGGCACTGGCCAAACATCACCGGCAACAATTCGATATTCCTTTCATTGCTATTACGGGCAGCAACGGAAAAACCACCACCAAGGAACTGGTGCATACCGTGCTTGCTACTACTTATACCACATACACCACGCAGGGCAACCTGAATAATCACATAGGCATTCCCGTTACCATCCTGAAAGTGAAAAAAGACGCGCAGCTGGCCGTGATTGAAATGGGCGCCAATCACCGCGGTGAAATTGCATCGTACTGCGAGTATACCTTACCCACGCACGGCATCATTACCAATTGCGGCAAGGCCCACCTGGAAGGGTTCGGTGGCATAGAAGGCGTACGCAAGGGAAAGGGAGAACTGTACGACCACCTGCGCACGCATGAGGGCACGGCATTCGTAATGTGGGATTATGAATACCTGCGCAACATGAGCAAGGGCATTCCGAGCATCATAAAATATGGCACCACCGATGCGGACATAACAGGACAAGCAGTTAAAAGCGAGCCGTTCCTTGAAGTAGGCATTACCGGCGGCACGTCCATTGCTTCCATCAAAACACAATTGGTGGGCGCATACAACCTGCCCAACGTGCTGGTGGCAGTAGCAGTGGGCAAGTATTTTAAAGTGCCCGATGAAGCTATAAAAGGCTCGATAGAAGCCTATACTCCTTCCAACAGCAGGTCGCAATTGATAGAGCGCGATGGCAATAAGATAATACTGGACGCGTATAACGCTAACCCCAGCAGCATGAAGCTGGCCATTGAGAATTTTGCAAAGCTTCCGGCGGGCGACAAGGTGCTGATGCTCGGCGGCATGGCGGAACTGGGCGAAGAAAGCCTGCAGGAACACGCCCTGATCGTTGACCTGATAAAGCAACACCCCTGGAAAGACGTTGTGTTGGTGGGCGGCGATTTCTTAAAGATTGAGCATCCTTTCCGCCAGTTTAAAAATTCGGGCGAAGCCGCTGACTGGTACCGCAGCAGGAACCTGCAGGGAAACTATATTCTCATCAAGGGATCGCGGAGCATGCAAATGGAAAAAGTGCTTGGATAATTATATTCCAAGATCGACCAGCCTGTTGCGCATTGCAAAGATCACGAGGCCGGCCGTGTTGCGAGCCCCCGTTTTAAGCAGCAGGTTATTGCGGTGACCTTCGACGGTTCTTTCGCTTAGGAATAAACGGGAGGCTATTTCGGGCGTAGTGAGTTCCTTGCAAATCAGCTCCAGCACTTCTTTCTCCCGACGCGTGAGGGTTTCCTGCACGTCTACGTAAAACCTCGAGCTCCTTTTCTCCAGGCGCTGCATGGCCTTCATCACTTCTTCGGTAAAATAAAAACCATTGTTATGCACGGCCGTAATGGCGCGGGCCACTTCATCTACCGTGCTGCTTTTGGACAAATAGCTGTTGATGCCTTTTTCTATCATGTGCACAATGTGCCTGGGCTCGAAATGCACGGAAAGGATAATGATCTTCATGCCAGGGAAGATGCTTTGAATTTTGGCGGTGGTTTCTACCCCGTTCATCTCGGGCATGCTAAGGTCTAATAAAATCACGTCGGGCGTTTCTGCAGCGGATTGCAGGGCAGATATCAGTTCCCGGCCGTTCTGGGCCTCCATCACCACTTTAATTTCCTGCAACTGGTTGATATTGGTTACCAGGCATTGCCTGAATAAAAGCTGGTCATCGGCCACTGCTACACGAATGATCGGATTGCTCATGACAAATGTTTTATTGGTATGAGAATATGTACGGCCACACCCTTGCCCGGCGCCGTTTGAAAATCGTACCGGGCCTTGAGCATGTTAATGCGGCTTTCGATGTTCCTAAGCCCATGGCCCTTTCTTTTTTTATTACTGCCCATATCGAATCCGCAACCGTTGTCCTCGTAGCGTATCCTGATGGCATCGGCAGACGGACTAACATCAATGAATATGCGTGTTGCGGACCCGTATTTGATGGTATTGCCGGTAAGTTCCTGCAAAATGCGGTAGATATTCAGGCTCATGTCTTCGGGTAATGATGGCAGTTGGCTCGCGCAATCCAGTTCCACTTCCAGCAACCCGGTTCCCGATACGCGGTCGCAAAGGTTCTGGATGGCCGCCTGCAAGCCAAACATCTCGAAGCCATAGGGTATCATGTCATAGGTAATGTTCCTTATGTTCATAAGACCGCTGGTGGAGAGCTGTTTGGCATCTTCCAGTATTTTCTCATGAGTGCCGTTGTTGGCAGTGTTCAACTGCTGCAGCTTCCAGGTAAGTGTGGAAAATATATTGCCGATGTCATCGTGCAGGTCCTTGGCAATGCGCTTGCGTTCCTGCTCCAGCATTTCGATATTGCTGTGCAGCAGTTCTTCCTTGTACTTCAGTTCTATTTCGTGCAACTCGGCCTGCTTGCGCAGCAGCCTTTTCTGGTATACCATGAAAAAGGTAACGATGCCCACGGAAAGCACGATCATTACCAGCGTGCCCACGAATATCAAAAAGAATATATCTACGTCCTTCGATGCTTCCATAATCCGATAGCGATAAATAAGTATAAAAGAATGGCAAAGAATGCATGCAGCGTCCAGATGTCGAGCCGTAGTTGCCTGTACTGCGGCCCGCGTATGTAATTGCTCAGCGTGAACAGTACCAATGATCCTGAAAAGTAAATGAGCAATCCTGTATTGATCCAGAAATACGGCGATTGCCCCGGCGCCTTCAGCCTCGACTCCGAAAGCATTTTATAAAAGAACAGCACCGCGCAACAGATGATGATGGCGGCCTCGATGCTGCGCGCATAAGTGTTGTTGCGGGTAAGCGGTTGCAAGAAGATGGAATTGGCAATGGAAAACACCATGAAGCCGAGAAAAACATACAGGAATATCCGGCGCGGCACGGTGTCGCTAAGCAAATAGCTATAGAATAACAAGATAAGCCCGCACTCCTCGATGGTATAAATGTGCAGGAGAAACAGGTTGTTTATCCTGTAGTGCCATAAAAGCGTACCCGCCAGATCCACCAGTCCCGCAATAAGTACGTGAATGGTAATGACCTTCAGTGCTACAG
Organism: Chitinophagaceae bacterium; assembly: GCA_035628135.1. GTDB lineage: Bacteria > Bacteroidota > Bacteroidia > Chitinophagales > Chitinophagaceae > DASPKM01. The sequence continues at coordinate 277,289 of DASPKM010000013.1, forward strand.
GAAATGTCCTGAACTTGACCAGCCCTATTATAATAGCGGGAAGGGTGGCATACGGTGCTACCTCGAACACCAGGTGCTTTAATTGCTCAAACATGTACCATGTTGTGGCCGGGAGTGGCTGATTAGTCATTCAACAGGGGGCTGCCGCTGGTATCGCAGGTATCCGGGCAGGGACGTGTAAAATCATACGTGCCGGAGTGTTCGGTGCCTTTGGCCATGTAACCTGTAATGTCGTTGCCATTATCATCGAGCCCCACCAGCACCAGGCATTCTTCCAGGTTGCCGTTTACTTCTTTATAGCCGAAATAAACGCGTATGGCTTTCATTTCGAAATGAATGTTCTTGATTTCGTTGATCACATCGTTCAATTCGGCAACATCTATGGCAAAGGCCTTAACGGTATGGCCTCGCTCCCGCCAGCGGCGGGTATATTCACAAGCTTCGGCTAAGGGGATGGAATAAACAGTTTCTGCTTGCATAAACTAAGGTTTGGTTAATGGTTTAAGATTAGCATGAAATTAAATAAACTATTTGTTTCAAGCGCATGTGTTTCAGCGCAAGGCAAATGCAGGTAAGTACGAGCGTGAGACATGGCTTCTTTAAAAACCGTTCATCAAAAAAAATTTGGGCCGGGTGGAGAACGCGGATGGAATAAATGAATGGCGATTATTTGCGGGCGTATTCCCATAACGCAGCCCTTGCAATTTGTCCCCATTCTTTTATATGCCTTTCCTTCCAGTTACCGGTTGAACCGGCACTGGGATTGAGCACAGAGCAGGTTTCTTTTTTATCGGACACGGACCAGGCCACCCAACTGATCTTTCTTGCGTCCATCCATGTTTTGAACTTTTCCCACTCCTGTTTATCTATCGGGCCGTCGCCGGTAGATTCCATCCCGGCACACTCCGACACAAAGATGGGCAGGCCTTTAGCAATGGCCTGGTCGGTGCGGTCTCTAAGCCATTGTTTGTGCGTTCCCGCATAAAAGTGCATAGTGTACATTAAATTATGATGTCCTGTTATAGGGTCCGCGGCCGGCAGATGAATATCCTGGTCCCAGCGTGGTGAACCTACCAGTATGATGTTATCCTTATCGTTGGCGCGGATGGAGGCGATCACTTCCTCGGAATACTTTTTCACTTCTGCCCAGGTTTCATAATCGGGCTCGTTGAATATTTCGTAGATGATATTTGGATGAGCCGCATATTTTTTAGACATCATCGAAAAAAACTCCTTCGCTTCTTTTGTGTGAATGTTGTGATCGTGCCAATCGATAATTACGTATACCCCTTGACGCAAGCAGGCTTCCACTACGGTTTGTATTAATTGTATGGAACGGGCCGGGCTTTTCAAATAACCATGGTCGTTTAGCTCTATGCCCATGGATGCCCGGACCACTGTGCATTTCCACTTGCTTACCAGCTCGTGCACGGCGCCTTTGTTGTAAAACCTCGGCCAGAGGTTGTGCCAGCCAAAGCTCATGCCGTGCAATACTACGGGTTCTCCCTTTTCGTTCACCAGTTGCGTTCCCTGCACTTTTAACTTACCGTGTTGTTTTACCGGCTGGGCTTGCAAGCAGGCAACAAAGCACATCACCAGGCAGAACATCAGTGTTTTCATGCTATTATATCTTTTATCCAGTCATACGCGCTACCCCCCAAAAATACGCTGCTCCCCGGTATCGGAGGCTTTAATCCCAGTCCTGGAACGGGCCATGCTATTTTACTGTAATTTGCATACAAACCTCCGCTTCCACTCGTACGTATTATATTGCTATTGACAGGGTAATCCATGCTCCCGGTTGAAAAAACCATACCCGTACGCATTAGAATGGTAATTTAATACAAGCCTATGCCCCCGCTCAGTTGTTTTATAGTAGATGATGAGCCCATTGCCCGGAATATTCTTACTGAATACATACAAGGCGATTCCAGGCTGGTGCTGGGAGGAAGCTATGCCCTGGCAAGCGATGCCCTGCGTGACCTGCATATAAAAAAACCGAGACTGATTTTCCTGGATATCAAAATGCCGCATATCAGCGGGTTTGAAATGCTGCGGTCAATGCCCAATCACCCTTATATTATTTTTACCACCGCCTTCCGCGAATATGCGGTGGAAGGCTTTGACCTGAACGCGGTAGATTACCTGCTGAAGCCATTTTCGTTTGAACGCTTTCTGCAGGCGGTGAACAAAGTGTATGTACTGTACACCGCAGAAACAGCCGAACCCGTGGTAAGCAACTTTACTGATGAAACGGGCAAATACATCTTCATTAAAAGCGATGGCAAGCTGGTACGCCTGAAAATAGAAGACATTTACTATATAGAAGCGCTGAAGGAATACGTGCGCATTTTTACCACCGAAGGCAATTTCGTGGTGTACCACACCATGCAGCACCTTGAAGAAAAACTGCCTGCCGAATGGTTCTTCCGCATTCACCGGAGCTACATCGTAAGCCTGCGGCATATTAAATCGATAGAAGGCAATTGTGTAACCGTGCATAAAACGCAATTGCCCATCAGCCGGTATATCAAAGAACAGTTCATGAAAAACATCGCAGGCAATAAACTATTATGAATTGCAGCTAGCTGCAACCTGTATAATGACAACCCGCTTTTTTATAGCATTCATTTTCCTGGTATTCGCCGCACGCCCACAAGCAAGCGCTGCCGATACGCTGTTCGTGCGTTCGTTGAAGGACATTACCAACGTCCCGGTAATTCGACAGGCCGCTTACTTGCTGGATGAGTCGAACAGCATGGACTGGCGGACCGCCATGCTGCAACCATTCGCCACCAGGCATAATCTCAATAAATACATTGATTCCGTGTGCGGGCATCGCAGGGTTACAGTATGGCTGCGGGTATCGGTTGTAAATGAGATGGAAGATTCGTTGCGGCTGATGTTGATGTTTTACAGGTATTCGTTTTTCAAGGAAGTGGTTGTGCTAAAACCGAACGATACGATCATTAAACGGCCCAATTATTTTTTTACTTCCGAAACAAAGCAGGAACGTAATAACTTCATTACGCCATTGGTGCCGGGCGACCGTGTTACGTACCTCATCCGCATTTTTAATCCATACGCCAACCTATATGCGCATTCTTTGTTATTAACCAATCGAAAGGCCTACTTGTCTGCCCGCGGCAGCATGTACCACCGGAGCTTTTCGGACTATATATTCAAGATCATGTTCCTGGCGGTGGTGGTGTTCATTACGCTGCACACGCTTGCCCAATATTTTATCAGAAGAAGGAAAGAATTTTTGTTCTATGCGTTTTACTCGGCCAGTGTTTTTCTTTTTTTCCTGTACCGGCTGGAACATTCCATTTATTATGATGTGCTGTTCTCGCACTTTCCTTACGTATATAAATTCAGTAATAACCTGCTTTCTTACATCGTGTATTATGCGTACTTCAGGTTTGCGCGGGAGTTCGTGAACTTCGAGGCGCTTGCACCCTGGTTTCACAAGGTTATTATATGGACGGAAAGAACATTGATAGTGGCATTTGCGGTAGACCTGGCCAGCAGCACCCTGCTGAACAATTACCAGGTCCGGGAAATCATCTTTACCATCCTTAGAATAGGGCTGTTGATCATTTCGTTTATCGGCATATACCTGCTGTTGTGGTCGGGCCGCAAGGTGTTGTATTTTTTCGGCATAGGTTCGCTGCTGCTGATCATCGGCTCGCTGCTGGCCATGATATTTACCTTTTACCCCAATGCAAACCCCTATCCTTTCGAGGCAATCCGTTATATGCAATACGGCATCGTGCTGGAACTGTTGTGTTTTACATCGGGCCTTAGCTATAAGAGCCACCTGATAGAAGTGGAAAAACAAAATACGCAACAGCAGCTCATCTATCAACTGGAAGAAAATCATCGCCTGCAGGAAGAGCTTAACATCAAATTGGAAGCAAGGGTCAATGAACAAACCACACAGATCCTGGAACAGCAGCGGCAACTGGAAAAGGAACGCGAACAACAGCTTACGCTCGAGTTCACAAAAAAGATCACTGAAATGGAATTGCAACTGCTGAAATCGCAACTCAACCCGCATTTTTATTTCAACACGCTCAATAACCTCTACGGCCTTTCCATGATAGCGCCCAAGAAAGCGCCGGATGCGATATTGAAGCTAAGCGACATCATGGAATATGTCATTTACGACTGCCGCAACGATAAAGTAGCCCTGAACAAAGAACTGCGTTTCATACGCAGCTACATCGAGCTGGAACGGTTGCGGTACGAGGACAATACCAATATTCAACTGAACATATCCGGCGAGCCGGGTAACAAATCCATTTCGCCGCTGCTATTGATCCAGTTTATCGAAAACGCATTCAAGCACGGCATGGAGCAACACAAGGCCGACAGCTATCTTCACATCGACATTCATTTATCCAACGGCACGCTGCATTATAAATCGGTAAACAGCATTAAAGAAACCCCTGAGCGCGAAGGGGGCCTGGGCCTTGTCAATGTGCGCAAGCGCCTTGAAATATTGTATCCAGGCAAACATAAGCTGAACATTCATACCGACAGTAAAGAGTTCATTGTATCCCTGGCCCTCGAATTGAATTAGCGGCACACTATTCGTTGAAAAATTCCGACCATTGGGAGAATTAGTTTTTTCCGGCGCATGTATCGTCAAAAATTTGACGTCTATGCGAAAACTATACCTACTACTATGCCTGCTGGCATTACCACTACTGCTTTTAAGCAAGGAGCCATTTGCTCCTCCTACCATACCCGCCAGCAATTTAATCATCAACCAGCTCGATGGAAACGGGTTCCGCGTTAATTGGACCAGTGGTAATGGCGCACGCCGACTAGTTGTAATGCGGCAGGGATCGCCTGTAACGGCATTGCCTGTTGACGGCGTGGACTATACGGCAAGCGCCACTTTTGGCAATGGCGACCAACTGGCTGCCGGGCAATACGTAGTGTCCGACGCCAACAATACGTTGGTGGATGTAAATGGGCTGCAGCCCGGCATTACCTATCACGTTGCCGTGTTTGAATACAATGGTACTGCCTCGGGTACTGAATACCTTACCTCGCTGTTCCTTGCGGGCAGCCAGTCTACCTTAGTGGCACCGACTACCCAGATCAGCAACGTTGTATTCAGCAATATAACGGGCAATTCCATGACGCTTACGTGGACCAATGGCAACGGGCAACGCAGATTGGTAGTTGCGCGGCAGGGAAGCGCGGTAAATGCCAACCCCGTTGACCTTACCACCTATAACAACAATCCCGGGTTCGGTAATGGAACCCAAGTAGGAACGGGCAATTATTCCGTATATGCAAACACAGGCAATTCGGTAACCGTTACCAATCTGCAACCCAATACCACTTATCATTTTGCATTGTATGAATACAATGGTATTAACGGCCCCGTGTACCTGGTGCCTGGTGCAACCGCCAATGCCACTACCGCGCCGCGCCCAACCGTGGCTGCGTCTAACATGATCATCAACAACGTGGAGGGTGGCACCATGCGCGTTAACTGGACTATGGGCAACGGCGCCCGGAGAATAGTAATAGGCAGGGCAGGCAGCGCAGTAACGTCGGTACCTGTTGATGGAGTGGATTATAATGCCAGTGGCACATTCGGCAGTGGCGATGTGATACAGCCCAATGAATTTGTTTTGTACGATGGCACTAGCACGCTGGTGGATGTCTCCAACCTGCAGCCGTCCACTACTTATCATTTCAGGGTGTTCGAATACGATGGCTCGGGCAGCAGCACTGCATACCTCGTATCATCTTTCTTAAGCGGAAGCCAGGCAACCCTGAGCCCTCCCAGCGTGCAGGTATCGAATCTAAATTTTACCAATGTAAGCGGCAGCAGCGTTACGCTTAATTGGACCAATGGTAATGGCACCAGGCGGCTGGTGTTGGGACGACAAGGCGGTGCTGTAAATGCCGATCCTGTTAACCTCACTTTCTATACGGGCAACAGCATTTTTGGAAATGGCAACCAGGTAGGAACAGGTAATTACATCCTGTTCAATGGCACGGGCAATTCGGTAACAATTACCAATTTGCAGATCAATACTGCTTATCATTTTGCGGTGTACGAGGCAAATGGGATCAGCACACCAGTGTATGCCATTCCCGGAGCAACCGCCAGCATCACCACACCGGCATCACCCACCGTGGCCGCCAGCGGTATTACCTTCAATAGCCTCGATGGAGGATCGTACCGCGTAAACTGGACCAATGGTAATGGACAAAGGAGAATTATAATAGCGAGGGCCGGGAGCGCGGTAAGTTCAGTTCCTGTGGATGGGGTGGATTACAATGCCAGCAGCACATTTGGAAGCGGCGACGTACTACAGCCAAATGAATATGTAGTGTTCGACGGTACCACTACATTTGTAGACCTCACCAATTTGCAACCCGCCACCACTTATCATTTCCGCATTTTTGAATACAATGGCACGGGCGTCAACACTTCTTATCTCACCGCTGCTTTTGCAAGCAGCAGCCAGGCAACGCTCAGCGCACCTACTACGCAGGCAAGTGCGGTAAACTTTACCAATATCAGTGGCAGTACGGCCCAGGTCAATTGGACCAATGGTAACGGAGCGGGCCGCATCGTATTGATACGGCAGGGAGGTGCAGTTAATGGCGATCCCGTTAACCTGGTTTTTTACAACGCGAACAGCATTTTTGGCAATGGAACACAGATAGGATCTGGAAATTATGTGGTCTTCAGGGCCGCATCCGGCAATAATGTAACGGTCACAAATCTCACACCCAATACTACTTATCATGTAGCGGTATATGATTACAACGGCAATGGCACGCCCGTGTACAGAACACCCGGCGCTGTAAACAGCTTTACTACCGCGCCGCAACCGACCACGCCGGCGAGCGCAATGAACTTTAGTTCTATCGATGGAAACTCTTTCCGCGTGAACTGGACCAGCGGGAACGGGCAGCGAAGGATCGTCATTGCCAGGGCAGGAAGCCCCGTTACAGCTACGCCTGTAAATGGTGTTGACTATACTCCCAGTGCAACATTCGGCAGCGGCGACCAACCTGCGCCGGGGCAATACGTGGTGTACGACGGCCTCAGCACTTTTGTAGACGTAACCAGCCTTTCGCCCAATACCACCTATCATTTCGCGGTGTTTGAGTACGATGGAACAGGAACAAATACAGCATACCTCACCAGCAGTTTCCTGGCGGGCAGTCAATCAACCGTCAGCACACCCACGATACAGGCCAGCAATGTTTTATTCTCATCGGTTGGAGCTACTTCGCTTACCGCAAGCTGGACGGTAGGCAATGGCACATCCAGACTGGTATTGGCAAGGCAGGGAAGCGCTGTGAATGCCGATCCTGTTGACCTGACGATATACAATGGCAGTTCTGTTTTTGGCTCAGGAGCGCAAATCGGCGCCGGCAATTATATATTGTACCGGTCCAACGGCACCAGCGTAAATGTTACAGGACTTACCAGTGGCACCACCTACCACTTCGCTGTATTTGAGCTGAACGGATCTAACGGCCCCGTATATATGCTCTCTCCTGCAAGGGCACAGATCACGACTCCCGGCGCGCCGCAAATACAAGCCGTAAATATTTCGGCGGGAAGCATCACGGCCAACACAATGCAGCTAAGCTGGACGAATGGCAGCGGCAACAGGCGTTTGGTATTGATGAAACAAGCAAGTGCCGTGGATGCCAACCCGGTTGATAATACAACATACACTGCCAACAGCTTCTTTGGATCCGGAACGCAAATAGGCAGCGGCAACTACGTGGTATTCGACGGTACGGCATCCAGTGCGTTGATCACGGGCTTATCGTCCAACACTACTTATCATTTCGCGGTATTTGAATACAATTCTTTTGGCGCTACCTCGCAATTCCTGCTCGCCAACCCTGCAAGGGGCAATGCCACCACGCAGCTCGGGCTTCCTGTAACCTTCCTTGAGTTTACCGCGGTGCAGGAAAATAAAACCATAAAGTTGCAATGGAGCACAGCGCAGGAACAAAACAGTTCGCATTTCGAAATCCTCAAAAGCACCGATGGCGGACGGTTCCAGCCATTGGGCAGCAAAAATGCCGCAGGCAACAGCACCACCAGGAAAGACTATGTGTTCGTCGATGCAAATCCCGTTGCCGGCGTGAACTACTATCAATTAAAACAGGTAGATATCGACGGCAAGTTCATGTACTCGAAGATCATCAACTTACCATTCGCATCGAAGGCAATCATACAACGATTCGTCAATCCTATCCGTACCGCTTTGCTTGTTCAGCTTGCCGATGGACGCAGTGGAAATTGGAAGCTCCTAAACATGCAGGGACAAGTGCTGGCGCAAGGCAGCATAAACAACGCCTTTATAAGGCACAATGTCACCGGTTTGCCGGATGGATTGTATGTGCTCGAAATAACAATGGAGGGAAAGACAGCGTACTTAAAGCTGGTAAAATCAATTCATTAATTGCTCACTATAAAAATCAACACTATGAGTTTACGATTAGGGGATACTGCTCCGAACTTCCGCGCGGTTACTACCGCAGGCGAAATAGACTTGTACGAATACCTGGGCGATGGATGGGGCATCCTGTTTTCGCACCCTGCGGACTTTACGCCTGTTTGCACCACCGAGCTGGGGAAAACCGCCTTGTTGCAGGAAGAATTTAAAAAGCGAAATGTAAAAGTGCTTGCGATAAGCGTGGACCCGATGGACAGGCACCTGTCGTGGATCGGCGATATCAACGAAACACAAAACTGCATGATAGACTTCCCGCTGATCGCGGATGCCGACAGGTCCGTTGCATCGCTGTACGGCATGATCCATCCCAACGCCTCGGAGACATTTACAGTGCGTTCATTGTTTGTAATAGGGCCCGATAAGAAGATCAAGCTCATGATCACCTACCCGGCTTCTACGGGCCGCAATTTTACCGAAGTACTGCGGGTGATCGATTCGCTGCAACTAACGGCATATCACAGCGTGGCCACGCCCGCCGATTGGAAGCACGGCGAAGAAGTGATCGTTGTCCCGGCAGTATCTACCGAGGATGCGATAAAGCGGTTTAAAAAAGGCGTGCGGGTAATTAAACCCTACTTGCGCTACACGCCGCAACCCGATCTGCAATAACCACCCTATCAGATTTTATAAAATAAAGTGTATGAATAAAAAGCTTATCATCGTCCTGCTATGTGTGCCTGTAATCGCAACAGCTCAACCAAAGGCCAGGGGGTTTTCATTTTATGCCGGCCCGCAGGCAAGCATAGCTGTTGGCAAGGATTTGTCAACAGCGCATAGCGCAGGCATTGGATTGCACACGCAGGCATTGTACGGCCTCAACGACAAAATAGCGGTAGGCGCACGCTTCAGTTATACATACCTCTTCGGCAAAACTACTAAGGTTCATTTTTATGAGCCGGGAGGCGGCAATTACGGATCGGAGCACCAGCACGATGGCATGAGCAGCATCGGAATAACCGGCAGCACGCGGTTCAGTCGCAATAGCTATTATGGCGGATTTGACATGGGCGCGTGCCTCGATTTTATAGATGGCGATTCCCAACTCGCGGCGGTGATCCTTGCAGAGTTGGGATATTCATTGAACAATGTTCATGCATTGTCGCTGTATTTCCTGCTGTGCGGTGATCCTAAAATGCAAATAGGCGCAAGGTATTCCATACGCCTTGGCCGCTAGATGAACAATAGCATTAAAATACTCAGTATGAAAAATAAAAGCCTCACCATACTCGGGCTGCTCATCACCGCTATTTGTTTAGTGCACAGTTGCAGCCCACAGGCAGTGCAATGAGTTTTCTCTTGTGTTTTTTAGATCACGGTTATGGTTTAGGGCCCCTTCGGGGCCCTTTTATTTAATACCTGAACACTTCCTTTACTTTCATCAGGAACTGGTCCTTCTTTCGGCGGCTTACTTCTATCTCCGCATTATCGCTCATAATCACCAGCCCGCCCTCTCCCCTCTGGTATTCCTTTACATGATTGAGGTTTACCAAAAAAGATTTATGAATGCGCAGGAAAGTAGTGTCCTTTAATATCTGGTCGTATTCCAGGAGCGGTTTGGATACTGTCACGGTTTTTCCGCCATCGAGATGAAAAACGGTATAGCTGCGCTCGGCCTCGCAATAAATGATCTCGTCCAGCTTCAATACAATAAATCCCTTAAGGGTGGGAAGACAAAGCCGCATTTCCGCTGGATTGCCCGCCTGGCCGAGGTTATGCAGGAGTGCCCTGGTACGCTCCTCTTTCTTGCCCACCTCCAGTCTTTTTTCTACACGCTGTACGGCGTCTATCAACCTGTCTTCGTCCACAGGCTTCAATAAATAATCCGCCGCGCTGTACTGCAGCGCCTGTAACATGTACTCGTTGTGCGCGGTGACAAAAATTACCTCGAAATCTTTCGAGGATAATTCAGTGAGCAACTCCAGCCCGCTTTTGCCGGGCATTTGTATGTCGAGGAAGATGACATCGGGGCTCAGCTCGGCAATCTGCTGTTTGGCGGCAGTTGCATTGGAACAGCTGGCGGCAACTGTTACATGCGGGCAATGCAACGCCAGCATTTTTTGCAAGGTGCGGATGCCATCCGGTTCATCATCCACAATAATTGCTTTCATAAAAAGTATTTATGCATTTACCAAATTGAACTGCAATACCACACGGGTGCCGGTATGTCCGTTATTCTCCATTTCATGCAGGTCGCGAATGATCAGCTTGCAGTCCATGTCGTACTTATCATTCATGATCTTGATCCGCTTTTGCAGGTTTTCCAAACCTACCGATACGTGTGGCGACTTGCTCTTCTCTTTGAGTTTTTGCGATTGCAAAATGCCAATGCCATTGTCTTCGACAGTGCAGGTGATCTTGTTTTCCTGCTGCGCAAACCCGATCAGGATACGCTTGTCCGACCCTGCCTGCATCAGTCCATGCCAGATGGCATTTTCAACCAGGGGCTGAATCATCATGGATGGTATCGGTGTTTCAGAAGCCTCGATGTTATCGCCGGTAACAATCTTATACGTAAAGGAATCATCGAAGCGCAATTGCTCCATTTCAAGATAAGCACGCAGGTACGCGATATTTTCATCGAGCGTAACAAAGATTTCCTTGGAATGATTGAGCGTCATGCGTATCATGAGCGCAAACTTGCTCAGGTACCGCGATGCTTTTTCATTGTCGCCATCCAGTATCATCCGCTTGATGCTGTTCAGCGCATTGAATACGAAATGCGGATTCATCTGCGCCTGCAATGCCGCCAGCCTGGCCTCTGCAAGCTGCTCGTTGATGGTGGCCAGCTCCTTACGCTTTGCATCGAGGGATTGCTCGGATTCCAGTTGCTTCAGCTTATTGCCGATAAGCGTTGCAATGGTGGTGAGTATTTTTATATCCCGCTCAGAAAAATAATTAGGCAGGTAGTGTTCCGAATCGAGGATGCCCATCAATTCATCATTATGGATAATGGGAACGCACACTTCGCTAAGGCGGAACTCATCATCAACACGGTAGCGGCTGTCCTTACGGGTATCGTGTATCAACACGGGCTGGCGTGTTTCCATCACATGCCCCACTACACCCTGCCCGGGCAATACATCGAACACCTGGCTGGAGATCAATTCAGGCGTGCCCTTGGGACCATACGCGGCCTTCTGCATCATCTTGGTCTTGTCTTCGTTCCATAGGTATATCATGCAATCCACGTAATTCAACCGGCCGATCAGATTATTGGTCACATCCCACAATACTTCGTCTATGGTTGTTTTGCCCGTAAGTGAAGAAGAAAAATAATTGCTGATCTGTTCCAGCTCGAACTGGTTCTTATAATCATCGGCCTTGAGCTTTTCTATGTGCGTCTTCACCATTTCCTTCTTGCGTGCCAGGCCCGTTCTCCATTTTATCAATAGATATACCAGCGCGATCATGACAAGCGCCATCAATGCCCGGAACCAATCTTGCTGCCACAGCGGCGGCAATACCACAACGGTCATTTCCTTTACCTGTTCGGCCCACCGGTTATTGGGCGAAAAAACTTTTACCTGTATGCGATGCGTGCCCGCCGATAAGCTGGAAATACTGAATGAAGGTTGGGTGCCCATGTTTATCCAGGGGCTGGCGCTGTCCTTTACAATACGGTAAGCATAGCGCTGGCCGGCGCCGTCGGCAAAATTGATGGTGCCGATGGTGACCCTTATTTCACTGTTCTTCCACGAGGTGGTAACACTGGCGTCTGGAAGGAAACAATTTTTCTGCCCCGCAATCACCACGCTTTCCACAAATACATGAGGTATCGATTTCCGCCTGAGCATGTCGTGGGGATTGAACCTTGCAATAACGGTAGAAAGGCCCACGTACAAATGCCGCGTGGTGCTATCATAAAAGAACCGCGATCCTTTAATAACCGGCAGATCAGGAAATCCATCTTCCCCTCCAAAGCTAACAATCCTGGATGTGGTGAGGTCCATGCAGGCAAGGCCAGTAACGCATGCCATCCAAAGCTGGTCATCCACTATGGCCATGGATGCGATATTATTGTCAGGCAATCCGTGGCTACGGGTAAAATGCCTGTATGTTCCCTTATCGATGTCATATCCGATCAACCCATTATTAATACTATTGAACCAAACGGTATTGTGTTTGTCTATCGCCATGGCGCCTACCTGCCTGTCCTGCATTTTCAGGAAGGGAAATGAATCAAGGTACAGGTCGAACTTGCCCAAAACATTGTTGTATCTCGCCAATCCATGACCTGCCATCCATATATTTCCATCCCTGTCTTCGCCTATTACCACCGGCATGCTCAGCAATTGCGGAAGAACGTGAATGACCTTGAATTGATCGGTTGCCGGATTGTACCGGTAAATATTACTGGAAGTTATCCAGATATTTCCTTTACTGTCTTTTAATATATCGGATATCCAGTCACCCGGGCCCCATTGCGGCGGGACCATGGCATTTTCTCTTTTTGTGGCCAGGTCAAACTTCAAAAACGTGCCGTCCCTTGCCAGCAGGAGGCTGGAAGGATCTGTTTGGACAATGCCATAAATATTATTTCCGTAGTACTTGTTTATCTTATTAAAGGTTATCCGCCGTTCGAACTTCAGCGTCTTTTTATCATATACCAGCATGCCGCCATCGGCACGCGCACCCGCATATAATTTTTCTGCTGTTGCAAAAACATCGTCTAGCCGCAAATTCGGCAATGAGTCCTGCAGGTATTGGGGCACCATGGTAATTGCCACTTGCGAGCGCAAGGGATTCTGGCGGAACAGTCCTTTGCTGCTGCCTACCCATAAATGCTGTTGTTTGTCTACAAACACGTCGAGGCATAGGTGGGCACGGAAATATTTTTCAGGGTCCAATTGTATTTGCCCGGTGCCGGGATGAAAGCGGGCCTTATAAAAACCGGACGAGTGGCCTGTTATGTACAGCAACGTATCATTTGCTTTGCATATCCGCGTACGGTAATGAAACTCCATTTTGCCGGGCACAAACGGTAGGTGGGATAAAACTTTTTTATTGCGAAGGGCATCCACATAAAAAAGCGTATCGGTTTCCGGCCGCATTACAAAAAACTGTCCCCGTTGTAATTGAAAGAACCTGTAGAAATCGGTCCTGCCAATCAGTCCCTCCATCACGGGGCAATCTTCCGGGGTCATACCTTTAAACTTTCTGGTTTGCTTATCATATATGTATGTGCCGGCTATGGATGTAATGAGCAACCGTCTGTCATCCAGCTCCAGCATTTCCCTTCCGAACACGGTGTGTGTCCGCAGAAGGCCTTCCCGGCTGTAATAATCGAAACGGTAAACCAGTTGATAATTTTTGTCGAAATGATAAAAGCCCGATCGCGTAAGGATATAAATATTCCCCTTATCATCGCCAAGGGCCGTTACCATGACGTTTAACTTATACTGGAGCTTTTTATCGTGGTAAGGAATAAAAACGTTGCGCGACTTACCGGTACGCGTATCTACGACATGCAGGCCGTAAGTAAAGACGGCCATCCGGTATTTATCAAGCCATACCAATCCGGTCAATTCTTCCGCGGCCAAAGAAAGGCTGTCATCGGTGCTGCGGAATTGTACAAAACGGCTGCCATTAAAACGGTTCAGTCCCGAGGAAGTAGCGATCCATATATAACCGGTAGAATCCTGCAGGATACCCGTAACGTAATTATTAGACAATCCTGTTTCAGACGTATAGCGGTCGAAGTTATGCTCAGCAAGCTGCTGGCCGGCCAGTTGCAATGCCGGCAGCACCATCAACACTATCAGTAACCGTCGCCTGTTCATTCGTTATTGGGATACCTGTTTTTAGGTTTTTAAAGGTAGACAGTTACCCTGAAATAATATAGGTACAGAAGGAGTTGCGCAGCACGAACCGCCGTTGGGAAACCCAGGACCGCCGTTCAACAGGTCAGTTCTGCACATTACAAAAGCCGGAGGGCAAAATATTTTTTTAGCCTCCTCCCGGTAGGAAAAAAAACACAACCGGTTGGAAAAGGGAAAATTGCGGCGGCTGCCGCTGCATTTATTTTGCTCCCGCAAAGAAAGAACGCGTTCCTGATTTGATTCATTAACCTTAAAAAACAATTCAATGCAAACAAAAGAAGTACAGGGCAAGCTTTGGAGTGCTGCGCCGGCTAGCTGGTCGAGGTACCTGGAACCGACCTTTATACCGATGTATCGCGCTGTGCTGAACCGCCTGAAGCTGGACGAGGAAAAAATGCTGCTGGATGCAGGTTGCGGATCTGGCTTGTTCCTTAGCATGGCAGCCACCACAGGGGCCAGCATTCATGGAATGGATGCAGCGCCGGGACTATTGGCTCTAAGCAGGAAACGGCTGCCCACTGCCACTTTATTGATCGAAGACCTGGAGGCGATGCCCTTCGGCGATGAAACCTTTGATGTAGTTACGGGTTTCAATTCGTTTCAATATGCGGGCAGCTTTGAAAATGCGCTGGCCGAAGCCACCCGCGTTACAAAACAACATGGCAAGGTGGTAATAGGCATCTGGGGCAAGGAAGAAGATTGTGATGCAGGCGCCGTATTGAAGGCCGTAGCGTCATTGTTGCCTCCGCCCGCACCGGGAACGCCCGGACCATTCGCCCTGAGCGAAGATGGAAAAGTAGAAGCTATTTGCAGATCCGTAGGATTAAAGGTGATAGAAAAGCAGGATGTGTTTTGTCCCTGGCAGTTTACCGGTGTTGAAGACCTGCACGATGCTTTCCTGTGCACTGGCCCTTGTGTGAAAGCCATGCTTGCAGTGGGCGAGCAAACAGTAAAGGAAGCCATCAGTGAAAGTGCCAAAGCTTTTGATCTTGCCGACGATGTATATTATATGCGTAACTATTTCACCTTCTTCATCGCGGAAAAAATCTGATCATTTTTGTGCTTGCGTAGCTGAGACCTCCTCCACTCAAACTACTCATTCATCATTTTAAAACCCTTTTCAAATATCAGCCGATGCATAGCCATCGGCCAGGCAATCTTTTTAACGATAAAAATTTTCAACAATGACAACAACATCTTTCAAGATGAACAGGCAATCTATTGCCGCTTACCTCCTGGCGATCGCCGTTTCAGCAACGGTGTTTACCGCCTGCAAAAAAAATGACCACGTTCCCGGCAACGGCAACCAGGCATCTTCTTATTCCTCGTATGTGCTGGACACATGGATGACCATGCAGATACGGCTGATGCGCAACGCTACCGGCATTCCTAACCAGGCACTCGGCAGGCATTTTGCCTACAGCGGCATCGCAGCGCTGGAATCCTTGGCACCCGGGTTGAACGGCAATGAAAGATGGTCCGACAGATGGAATGGACTAACCGGCCTCCCTGCCTGGCATCCTTCTACCAAGTACTATTTTCCTGCCAATGTAAATGCGGCAATGGCAGCTATCAACAAGGCCATGTTCCCCAATGCAAGCGCCGCTGATAAAGCTGCCATCGATTCATTGGAATTGGCTTTCATCAATAATTTCGCTTCCAGCATATCTAATGAGATGCTGGTGAGGTCTTCCAATTTTGGAAAGGCCGTGGCAGCTGCGGTGTTCAATTGGGCAGATGCGGACGGACATAAATTTGCCAACGGCGCATATACGCCACCGTCAGGCCCGGGCATGTGGGTCCCTACGCCTCCCGCCAATGCACCCGCATCTACTCCTTATTGGGGAAAGAACCGCACTATTATAAGTGGCAGCATCGCCAATACGCGTCCTGCTCCGCCTGTAGCGTATTCTGCGGAGGTAGGTTCGCCTTTTTATAATATGGTGAAAGAGGTGTACGATGCTTCACAGAACCTTACCAACGAACAGAAAGCTATGGCAACATTCTGGAGAGATGTACCTGGCGTTACGTCGCCGGGCCACTGGCTGAGCATTGTGCAACAAGCCATTCGCTTAAAAAATGCCAGGCTCGATAAAGCTGCTTTGGCTTATGCACTAACTGGCACGGCCATTAACGATGCCTTGATTGGTTGCTGGGAAGCAAAATTTCATTACAACCTGGTAAGGCCTATTACTTATATCAGGAGCGTGATGGAACAGGGTTCGTGGACTTCGCACCTCGGTACGCCTCCGCATCCTGAATATCCATCTGCCCACTCCGCACTTTCCAGCGCTGCGGCAGAGGCCCTGGTGAAAATATTCGGGGATAGCGGAGCTTTTACTGATCATACATATGATTATTTAGGCTTTGAACCGAGGGTTTATTTTTCGTTCACGGGCATCGCCAACGAGGCAGGACAGTCCAGGTTGTATGCAGGCATACACTATAAGCCTTCCATCGAGGCAGGTTTACAGCAGGGTAAAAAAGTAGTTGAAAACATTTTTTCCAAAGGAAAATAAACATAGGCAGGTAGGTTTTCATAAAGGCAAGGGCCACCTTCGGAAGAAGGGGCCCTTTTTTTGAACGTGTATGGTTCTCCTATAAAAACTATTGGAACTGCTTTGCAATTACCATTGTGCCATTTATGGTAGATGAGAGTTGTATCTTTTTTATGTCCGCGTACTCCGGGTCGTTATAGCAATTCCATACGGCCTCCTCGGAAGGAAATTCGACGAGGGCATTCATCATTTTAGCCTCTCCTTCTACTACGGTAGCGCTGGTATCTGACGACAGTACCCGCGCGCCATGCTTTTTAAGAATTGGCAGAACGCTGGGCGGATATTGACTAAAAGTCTGTGGATCGATGATATCATAGCTGATCATTAAATACACTGCCATAACCAAATGCCTTTTATTTAGCTTAATATCTTGTCCGGCCCGTTACTTTTTTAGCAATAAATGCGAGCGGCAAGCCGATCATGGTTACCAGGATAAGTATGGCGGTTAACTTGTCTACAAAACGGCCTTCTCCCGCCGGCGGCGTGTTGCTCAACGGGACAACCAACTGCGACATCACCAGCCAAATAAATATTCCATAGGCCACACCAGTAATCAGCCAGTTTCTGGATAACACCGCCCAGCGCTTGTATAACCAAAAAAAGAAAACAGTAAACAGCAATGCAATGATGTAATGAAAAAGGAGGCCCAAAGCAATCATGCCCGGGCCTCCTTTGAAAGCCGGCCTTCCCAGCACCCCGCTCGCAATGAATTTCGAAACCGGGGGTATGGGTTGTTTGCCAGTGTTGATATAAAACCGCGCAAATGCTGCCAGGATATCCGTTGTGCCAACCAACAGCCATGAAAGGACCACTACTTTCCGGGTGATGCCACGCGATGATGTTACATGTTGGACAGGTAATATTACTTCTCCCATGGTGTTGGTTTTTTTTAAACAACGTTCGAGCGGGTAAGCTAATAAGATATTACAGTGCTTTGTAAACTATTCAACCAGCAATGCCTGCTGCATTACGGACGTAATGCATCTGCCGCATCAAGTTATTGGTATGATGGTAACCGGCCTTTATAGGATGCAGCCTGCCATTAATGGGCGGTATCAATGTAAAGAAGCAGGTAAGCTTAGCAAGACAAGCTCTTTATAATTTCTACCGATGGGTATCTGTTTACCGGCCACCTCGATCTCCACGGGAGAAAAAGAGTCGATCTTGGACTTAGCAACAATGAACGAGCGGTGAACACGCAGGAAATTGCATTTAGCCAGCAGTTTTTCAACATCGCCCAACTGCAGCTTGGTCATGATGTTTTTTTCCTTGGTCGTAATTCGAACATACTCGCGAAGGCTTTCGATGTACAGGATATCATCAAGATAAATTTTGACCTGCCGTTTGTTGACATTGAAAAAAAGATGCGGCCTGTCTTCCGCAGATGGCGTGGCATTGGCGGGGATAGATTGCAAGGGCTGCGGGTGAAGTTTGTTTACTGCAGCCAGGAAGCGGCTGAATTCGATTGGTTTAAGCAGGTAATCTATTACATTCAGCTCATAACCTTGCAAGGCGTATTCCTGGTAGGCTGTTGTAATAATAATTTTAGGTGGATTTTTTATTGTCTTGATGAAATCCAATCCTTTCAGCTTCGGCAGATGAATATCGAGGAAAATGACGTCTGTGTTTTGCTTTTGCAGGAATTCCATTGCATAGATGGCATCCCTGCAAACAGCCTGCAGTTCCAGGAATGGCACCTGTGTTATGTAGTCCTGCAGTACTTCCGCCGCAATGGGCTCATCTTCAACGATGATGCAATTATATTTTTGCATAGCTTTTGAGATTAACGGTTACTACTACACGGAATAAATTTGCCTGGTTCTCTATATGCAAATTGTGTTCTTTATAGAGTAATTCTAATTGTCTTTTTACGTTCGCAAGCCCGATATTCTCTTTTATTATCGCCTCAGTAGTCGCCTCTTTGGTATTTTCTACAGTAAATGTAAGATTACCATCGGCCAGTTGAAGGTCGATATAGATCATGGCATCGAAATGGCTTTCGCTGGCGCCATGCTTAAATGCATTTTCTACAAAAGGTAAAAGAAGCAGCGGGGCAATTTCTTCCGATTCATTATCTATATTCTTATTGAATTTTACGGTCAGCATATCGGTATACCTGATCGATTCCAGGTCTATGTAGTTTTCCAGCACTTTTACTTCATCGCTGATGCTGATCAGGTCTTTTTTGGATTCGTACAACATAAACCGCAGCAGCTTCGAGAGTTTCAGGACTACATTAGCCGTAAGCTCAGACTTGCGCCGGGCCAGGCCATAAATATTGTTGAGCGTATTGAATAAGAAATGCGGGTTGGTCTGGTTACGCAGGAATTTCAATTCAGCCTCGAGCTTCTGCTTCACCAGGGTCTTCTCTCTTTCCTTATACCGCAATTGTATGCGCACGAACTTTATAAAGGCTGCCAGTCCCACCACGCAACCGATATCCATAAAGGCCATTAACAGATTGCGCACATTAAAGAGCGGCCCGCTCTTAATCGCATTATTGAAGATATATGGTATGACAATGAATTTTAACAGCACTCTGTACAGTACGAGCGACACCGCCAGCACGGCAAATATTTCCACGGCTATCCTAAGCGTGTTACCCTCTTCCGCCAGCAACTTTTTCAGTGATACATATAAAATAAAGTAGCAGAGCAGCAATTTGGGAATGAGCATGATGAGCACATCCTGCAGGACCATGAAAAAGCGTTGGTCGTCGGGCATTTCACCGAGCGATGGACCCACCCAGGTGAAGATCAGCAACGCATCCTGTATTACATATACAAGCCAGAAAGCTATATGCAGCAAGAGGCGTTTCATAGGGTAAACTTAGATAAAAAATGTTGGCAGGGTGGTATTGAAGGACGAGTAGCAGGTTGCGGCGGATGAATAGCAGCCTTCATAGCAATCACAGACTTATTGAGGGTCAATGGCTCTCCGCAAAACAGTCTTAAAAAAAGGAGAGGGCAGTTTTGCAACTGCCCTCAACTACAAGAGATCAAGGTTCCGGCCCCAGATATGGGCCAACTGTCCGCCGGAATTGAGCAACCGCTCCCAGGCTTATTAAACAAAATTATTTACCTGTATCTTTTTTTGCATCAGCCTTCATTTTGTCGTTGGCTGTAATCACAAATTCAACCCGCCTGTTCAAAGCACTACCCTCAGTGGTATTATTGGTAGCTATAGGATCTGTTTCGCCTTTGCCTATTGCAGTCAAACGTAAGTTGCTTATACCATTTTGATGTGTATATGCTACTACTGCATTTGCACGGCGTTCCGACAGTGTTTGATTATACATGCTAGTGCCTTTACTGTCGGTGTGCCCAATAACGGTAATGTTGGTTTCAGGGTATTTAACAAGTGCGGCCTTTAACTTGTCGAGGTTAATTCTGGCATTTTCATTTAGATCTGAACGATCATAAGCAAACAAAACTGTCTCTTTGAACCTGATAACAATGGCTTCACCTTCTCTTATGACTTCAGCATCACCCATCTCTTTTGCAAGTTCCTCTGCCTGCTTATCCATTTGCCTGCCAATAACAGCTCCGGCAACACCTCCAACCGTAGCGCCTATGATAGCACCCATAGCAGTATTACCTACCGCGCGTCCAACCACACCACCAACTGCTGCACCACTAGCTCCGCCGATAACCGCGCCTTTCTGCGATTTATTCATCGATTTGCAGCCCGCGGCTACAACTGCAAACAAGGATATCACTAACATAAAATTCATTATCCCCGTACCCAGGACAATTCTTTTGTTTTCCGTTTTCGGAACCGAACTATTATTTGTCATTAATTTGATTTAACTGCACAGTAGAATAACCAGCAGCATCGCAAAGGTAGTTCTAAGATATGGTAACCGGTGTTAAAGGCAGCTCATAATTAAATAATATTCAATAAGTTATGTGGGAACTGAAATGCTCATTGTGAGATACGGTAGGTCATTTCTTGCCCGTATTGCGAAGGGATGGAGTGCCTGATCCGGTTTTAGATTCAAATTAATTTCCTTTTGACGGTGGCGATAATTGTTTTGCTCTTTCCCTCATTTTTCTGTCTATGATAGCTTGCTGGGCCTTTTCCGCGGCGGCCTCGATCTCTTTAAGATCATCGTCAGTCATCTCTATATCCGTGCTATCGGTGGCATTTGCGCTGGCAGCAAGCTTATCTTTTTCACGTTCTTTCCGCCTGAAGTATCCTCTGAACAGAAAATTACCCTGGAGTGCTTTCATGTTTTCGCTAAATCCATAGGCCGCATCGTTGATGGTTTCCATGGTAACCCGTGCATTCTCTGCAGTACCTTCTAAACTCTTTGCAAGCGTATCATTATATAACAACCGGCCTAAAGACCCTTTTCCGGATTTGACTTCCGCGGTTATTTCGGCAAGTGAGCGGGTCATGCTTTCTGCATTATTGATCGTTCCTTCCAAACCCTTTGCCAGGTCATCACTGTACAGCAACCTGCCCATACTGCCTTTCCCTTGTCTTATTTGTACCGTTACAGCGGCAAGCTCTGCGGAAATTATCTCTGCATTTGCAGCAACATTCGTGAGTTTAATAATACTCTTTTCAAAGTCTATAGGATTTACGGTTAGTATTTTCCCCCCGTTCGGGAGCAAAATATTATGTGGCTCTCCGGGAGCAATAGTTATCAGTTTATCGCCCATTAATCCGTCGGAAGCGATGGTGGCAAATGAGGTAGTTTTTAAGAAAGGCCTGATCTTTGACTGCAATAACATATCTACCCTTATGAGGGAGTCGGAAATTATGGATATGGTTTCTACAGTGCCTACATTAATTCCGGCAAACCTTATGTTATTTCCTTCCTGTAAACCACCCACGTTGTTGAAGACGCCGTAAATGTGGAAGGTATCGCCAAACATGTTTTTCTTTTTGCCTATCAGGAAAATGCCGGTCAAAAGAAGCAATATGCCAACGGCGGTAAAAATGCCTATTCTAACTTTTTGAGAAGCTGTTGTTTTCATAATAATTTATTTAAAAAATGAGCTCACCACTTTGTCCGGTGAGGTTTCTAATTCACCGTAACTACCTTCCGCTACGAAGGTCCCATCGTTCATTACTAATATCCTGTCCCCTGTAATGTGAGCGCACGAAATATCGTGCGTGATTATTATGGATGATGTTTTGTATTTTTTTTGCATTTCTAATATCAGCTCACTTATTTCCCTGGAAGTAATGGGATCAAGGCCGGTGGTAGGCTCGTCATAAAGCATGATTTCGGGCTTCAGAATAAGGGTACGAGCCAGGCCAATACGCTTACGCATACCTCCAGACAGGTCGGATGGCATCGCATCTATGGCACTCAATAAACCCACTGCGTCCAATACTTCTTCCACAGATTGGTTAATCTTTTCTTTGTCTTTCAGGCCCAATACTCTGGTAAGCGGGAATTCCAGGTTTTCCCTGACTGTCATGGAATCATAAAGCGCGGCGCTCTGGAATAAAAATCCCACCCTGGCCCTGAGCGCTTTTAATTCATTTTCACTAAGGTCTTTCACTTCTTTGCCAAAGACCTTCAGGCTGCCTTCATCCTGCACCAGCAAGGCAACGATACATTTAATAGTAACGGATTTACCTTGCCCTGACCTCCCAAGCACCACAAGATTCTCACCTTTGAACAAGTCCATTGTTATATCGGTGAGCACATGCTTTTTGCCGAAGGATTTTTTAAGGTGCCTGATCTCCACCACCGGTTCAATATTTTTAGTTTCCATATTCTGTTCTATGTTTAAGCGTAAGCAAAAATGCTTGTCAACTGTACCGCAATAGCATCCAATACAATGATCCATAGCGAGGCATTTACCACCGCCGAATTAGCTGCCAATCCAACACTTTCCGTACCCCGGTTTGAATTATATCCTTTGTAACATCCGATAAATCCGATCGCAAAGCCAAAAAAGATCGTTTTAGCCACGGAAGGAAGCAGGTCTGAAAATGCCAAGGCTCCAAAGGCCTTACTGAAATAAAGGGTGATAGTAAAGTCCCCGCTGAGGTTAGAGGCTATAAATCCCCCCACGAGGGCCAGCGCATCGGCCATGAGTGTCAGAATTGGTATCATGAGCGTACAAGCAAGGATACGTGGCACCACGAGGTACTGCATTGGATTAGCTCCAGATACTTCTATGGCATCAATCTGTTCGCTGACTTTCATGCTACCCAGTTCAGCCCCGATGCTGGAAGATATCTTGCCTGCACATATAAGCGCAATGATGACAGGGCCTATC
This sequence comes from Chitinophagaceae bacterium, assembly GCA_035628135.1. GTDB lineage: Bacteria > Bacteroidota > Bacteroidia > Chitinophagales > Chitinophagaceae > DASPKM01. Next base: position 300,433 of record DASPKM010000013.1, read on the forward strand.
TCCCTTATGATTGATATTGCCACCATGCTGGGCACAAAACTTTCCGCGCCAAATGTTCTAAGGGTAGGTTCCGACTGCAGTGTCAAAACAAATCCGAGTATAAAACCTGTAATGGCAACAAGTGAAAAGGATTTGTATCCTATAATAAAGCATTGGCGGATCAATTCATTGAATTCAAAACCACGCCGGAAGATGTTTTTAAAAAATCCACCAATGAAACTAACCTGGTAGCCTATCTCCTCGAATACTTTAATGAATTTTCCTGCCATAAATTGAACCTTTAAATTATAAAATGCACTGTGTCACTTGTCATCATACGTCTAATTATGAAAATGCAAAAATTACTGCCTGTAGTTGGGCTTCAGCCAACAGGAATAATTACGGGCTTTGGGGGGTGTCCTGCGTGGGTTGTAAAGAGATTTCGGTTGGACTTATCTGGGGTGCAAAACCGTGGGAATATTATAACCAAATATTGACTGCTGCTTCGAAAAGGGTGCGAATATGAAATGCATATTCTGATGCAGGTTTGAAGAAATCAGTCAAAGTAGCGATAGCTTGGCTATCCAGTTAATTGTCCTGAACTGTTGGCTTTGTGCTTATCTTTTCAAATTTCTGGTTCAATATTCTCATCTTTATTTCTACAGCTCTAAATTCAGCCGCTTCTTTAATCACATTCAATATGGCCTGGCTTAATTCTGCAAGTGCCGCATGGTCGCCTTTTCCTGGCAACCGTTTCTTACCATCTGTTGCTATGGTTATCTCGTCGCCAAATTCGCTAATGAGCCCGGGGCCATTGAGCATAATAAAAATGTAGCAAGGGTATTCTGAACTGTCAACTAGCGCAATGCATGAGTGTTGCATCCCCCTGAACCAAAATTCAACATGTATTTCCATAATCATTTGTTAGCAAGGTGAAATTATTCTTCGTAACCACTTTTAATTGTCGTGGCAATCATTTTAAACTGCTGGTATGCGTTGAAATTGTGAGCGGCATGTGCAGGAATGATGATGCCTTCGCCCAAATGCAACTTGTATTTTTTCTTATTGAGAATAAGTTCGGCGGTGCCGTCGATGATTTGGATGAATGTATCAAACGGAGATGTCTTTTCCGCCAGTGTTTCGCCCGTATCAAATGAAAAGACGGTAATATTACCAGTCGTTTTTGTAATAATGGTCTTGCTTAGAACGGCGTGGGGCACATACTGAATGATCTCAACTATGATGTGCGATTTTTCTTTTTGAAAGTCTGTCTCAGCTATTTCCGGATCCATTTCGTTTTGTATATTGATAACACTAAAGATGGACTAATTAATCCACGCAGGCATTACATCATTTGGATAGAATATTGCATCATTTACAGATTCTAGCGTAAATGATGTTAAATCTATAAATCATCAAGCGCAATAAGCCTTTTATGCTTCATCTTTTTAAAGAACGATGGGGTGAGCCCGGTAACTTTTTTGAACTGGTTCGATAGGTGGGCAACACTGCTGTAATGAAGTTTGTAAGCTATTTCTGTAAGTGTCAGCTCATTGTAAACCATCAATTCCTTTGCACGCTCTATTTTATGGGATATAATGTAGTGTTCAATAGTAGTTCCTTTTACTTCGGAAAAAAGATTGGACAGGTAGTTATACTCGTAATTCAGTTTCTCGCTAAGAAAATGAGAAAAATTAACCGCAGGGAGCTCTTCATTATAATGGATCATTTCTACAATGATGTTCTTTATTCTCTCAATGAGGATGCTTTTCTTGTCATCCATGAGCTCGAGACCGAATGCCAGGAGGTTATTTTTCAATTGCGTATGCTCTTCCTGAGACAGCTGGTCCGCAATCTCCACTTCGCCCAGTTCAATAAGAGAGGGTTTAATGTTTAACTTCTCCAGTTCCGACTTCACGATAAGTTTACAACGGAGGCTCACCATATTTTTTATCAGCAATCTCAATCAGCTACAATTATTAAGAACAAGGGTATATTTCGCTCAATAAAAGTACGCCATTTCAATCATTAGTTGCTACTTAACGCAAACAGCAGGATGCAGGAGAAGCTGATGCCGCTAAGAACAAACCTACTTGTTTACACAAGTAGGCCATCTTATTTTCTAAGAGCAAAGATTGAATTCTAAGAGCAAAGATTAAAACCTATAATTCACATCCCTTTCTGCAAAGATGAACTATTTTGCGCCCGTAGTCCTTACAACTTAGCCCACAATACTTATATAATTTACAGATTATTCATAATGATTTTGCCAACTGCGTCAATGTAATTCATTCATCAGGCTTTAACACCTATGCTCGGTTTATAAGGCTACATTGCATTAATTGCTGAAACTCTTTCAAAACATCAATTGATTCACATCATTTTGCTTTCAGCCCTATTACAAAAGCGTATGCATCGTTGGAACGCTACGAAGAAAAAAGCACTAAAACTCATTTTAGCTATAAGCAGGCATTTATAAAAAGAAAATCATGGTAAGTAATAACGAATTTAGCATTGATGAGGAAACCATCAGCAAAATAGGCCTTCGGCTATCTGATAAATCGATCAACGCCAACATTGCCCCTAACGCCAGAGTTTTCGATTATCCGGATCTAAAGGATGTCTTTGTAATGGAGAGTGACCTGTATGGTAATAAAATGCCTAAAAATTCATGCTTCCTGGTATTTATTGGCCAGCATGGCCTGATTGGAAAACATTTAAGAGTAGAAACACTTAAAAATGCCAGCCCGCAGGACATTCAGAACATCGTGGATAACCATAAGGAAGGATAGAATGATTGTTGAGCGACTATCTTCCAACAAACCACGGAAAGCTTGTAAAAGTGAAAAGCAACAAGAAGCGGAGAGAGGGATTCCCTGACGGTGCTCCCAATTGGGACCGTACAAAACAAGCCGCCAAATTGAGGCTTCCGTTTGAAAAGTGCCGGGAAAAGAAGATCTTCCAAGTCCATTGCTAAGAAAAAGGAATCTTCGTCTAAATAACTATAGATTTAAAAAGGTCTAATACTGCTGTAAGATACGGCCACAGCGTTTTTTCTATTTGTTATGGTAGTCAACGGAATGGTTAGACTATTTTCCATTCAAAAATTTTTCTACCACATTAAAAAAAATCTTAGGCTGTTCAACCATAGGATAGGCATGTCCTACTTTTTTTATGAATAATAGTTTTGCATGCGGTAATGCCTTCGCCCATTCGTAAAGCTCTCCAACAGGTACAGGAGTTTGTGCGCCTTCTATTATAAGAGAAGGCTGACTTATCTTTTTTAATGATGGAATAATGTCGTAATTGCCTAACGATTGTAAAGTACGGCGAGCCGTGATTGCTTGCTTTCTTAAAGCCTCCTCAGGAACATTACAATAATTACCTTTTTTTCTTTGAATATTTTTCGGATTGGCATAATATAATTTCTCGTTAATGGCGAATATTTGACTGCAAATAAAAGCCGGATTACTGGCAGTGTCCATTTGCAGCCGAAGTTGAGCGAGGCGTGCCTGGCCAACACTATCTTTTTTGGCAAACCAGGCAAAACGCTGTTGAAAAAGTTGTCTTGTTGGCGGAGCCGGAGAAATCAATAACAGTCGCTTTACATGATCAGGATATGTGGAAGTATATAAGCTGGCAAGCAAGCATCCCCAGGAGTGGCCAACAAGAATCATCTTATCAATATGGAAAAATTGCCTTAATTCCTCCAAATCCTGTACATGCCTGGAAGCTGTTAATTTGTTAGTGTCACCTTGTTCTGACAATCCACAACCACGCTGGTCATAAAAGATTAAAACATGAGACTTAGCCAAAGGCAAAAGGTCGGGCCCGACGCCCCAGGAATTTTGCCCAGGACCTCCGTGCAAAAAAAACAACGTGTCTTTTCCTTTACCGTGCAAACTGTAATAAATTTTTGTGCTGTCTGACATCGCTATGAAGGCTCTTTGGGCATAAAGATTACCCTGATAAAAAAAAAGAAGTAAAAACAATGCCTTGGGGAAAACGGTTATCATAAACATTAGCTGGTTGGTACCAAAATAACGCACAACTCAAAAATACGCGGTAAGTGCCCGATAGATCATTGCACATATTTCAACGATGGATACTGACTGCGGAGAGTGAGCGATTTTGTTTATAGCCCCTGTAAAATAAAGCTATTAATATGACAGAAAAACATGTTTTTACGGCATTTTCCCTCCCACCCCGCAGTTTTATCTTTTTGCATTCCTCAGTAAGTATTTGTTGACGTATTAATAAAAGTTCTTGATCCCCCGGGGCTAAATTTCTCAGATTGCTGTTGATTTTCGTAACTTACTTTAACGGGTTCCTTCCTCCCAAAAACTTATTCCCTTCTTAGGCAAAATCTTTTTATGAAACAATTAATTGCTTTCTGCTGCACTTTTAGCATATTAATGAATATTGTTTTTGCACAAAATGCTCCGCCACCACAAGCAAATGTGCAATACCAGCCCTACATTCTTAACCAGCTTAATAAAGATGTGGTCGTTTCGGATATCAATATGCATGGGGATGTCACAGGCTGGATAGAAGATGAAGGAGTTACACCCACGGCTTTTATCTATAAAAATTCCGGCCCTATCAGTCAACGGTGGGTTTTTTTTGAAAAAGGAGATATGCGTATTCATACCAAAGGTTTTGGCATTACCAATGACCAGACTGTGATTGGCAGTCGAAAAACAACAAATAAAGGACTTCAGGGTATGCGGTGGTGGCAAAGCACTTCCAATCAATTGGGGTATAATACAGCTGTTCTCGAAATTGCTCCGGGCAACGCTAACTTGCGTGATTACGAAATACTGGGCGCTCTCAATATCGGGAATACACCGAATTACGCTTATGTTGGCAATGCAACGGTCGAGCGGCAATTCCCTACGGGCTTTAATAACAAGGTAGAAACAAAACTTGTAAGGCAGGCATTTATTAAAAGACCCGCTGGATACACCTGGTTACCGACGCCTTTTGTACCGGAAGAAGGCAACCTCGAAAATGCGGCAGCCGGAGGAAATAAATTCTTATATAGCTATTTCGCCGGTGGGCGCAGCGGATTGTATAATTATATTGTTGGTTCTGCTGAACATGATGGCAATAAAAGATGGGCCGTATACTGGCAGTTTCAAAAAACAAATTATGACGATCTCATGGATGCTGGCAGCTGGAAGCCATTTGTTATTAAAACAAACAATGACGCGCACCTGAATGCCGTGGCCATGTTTGGAAATGCCGTCCGTCCAATGGCTGTAGGTTATTATATGTCCGCCGGTTCAAATGCCTGGATGTTTGACCTCTCAGAGAGCACTAATTACAGAATGAATGAGCTGACACCGAACGCAACCAGCGAAGCGTTTGATTGTACATATATAGGAGCAGACAGAAAATTGCCTTACGATTTTCTTGTCGTGGGTAAATGCGGGAACAGCGCAGTGAAATGGGAGTTTAATTCTTCGGCCAATATCAGGTCGCATAAGGTGGTGGACTTGTTTACTGTAATGAATCAGCGATTATACGATGGCCTGACATTGAGCACTGCCGTGGCAGTGAACAATAAGGGACAGATTCTTTGCCTGGGTCAGTATAAAGGACGTAAAGTGGGTGTGATTCTGACACCGAAGGAGTAGGAAGTTACAGACCAGGAAATTGAGTTGCCGCTGAGTATTGCAAAATGCAAAGTTGATATGCGCTTCTTCTACCAATGGGTTCATTTTGAAGATGAAAATAATCTAGCGATAAGTCTCATGATGGATCGCAAAATAATAATCGTTACGCTTATTAGAGACACAGATAGGATCATGTTGATTTGACAGCGGCTGATATTCAAAAAATAGAAAAAATGCCTAATTTATTTGCGTTTGCATGCATTTTAAAGTAATTCGCAACTGTATCAACCCAGCATGACTGCAGAAAAGGACCATAATTGTAGAGACGATCAAAAAATAATTGCAGATATTGAAATATATGGAGTATCAGTTATTATTCTAGACGCAACTGATTATTTGCCTTCGTTTGCATACAGCATTGGTCTATGGCGCAAATTTAAGCACCCTGAAATCATTTGTTTCGGCCTAAGTACGAATACGCTTGGCGGACTTATAAATGACGTCGCTAACTTGGTTAAGAACGGACAGACTATTGAAACAAATAGAAATTATGATGACTTTTTTGAAAATGGCTTAGTTCAGTTCATTCCCGTTGACAAAAGAAATTTAAGCGATTATTTCGGCACCGCAATTGACATTTACAATACAGACAACTTTCCTGCGCTACAATTTGTTTGGACCGACCGCAATAATAAATTTCCGTGGGAAAAAGACTTTGAAGAGGAATTCATTTATAGGCAACCCCTGCTTGACCGGAATGCGGACTTCAAATTTAGAGAAGCTAAAAACCTTGCGACCTTTACTACCAAACAATGGATAGAGCTGAACAAACCGATTATTCACGTAATTCATGACTCAGACGGTGACTGGCAATTTCTAACGGATGATGAATATTCAATCGAGAGTATCAAAATTGTAGCACTAGAACAGATAATATTAAAAGACAAAACACTTAATGAGGTTTTTGATTTAGAATACGGGGAGCAGGCTGAACGGAAATTCATAGGCGACAAATGGATTAGAACAAAATTCGAATACGCCGATGAAGAACCCGAAAACGGCAACGATTAAAATGGTATTTCCTACAATATCGTCCGAGAATGAAGGTTGAGAAAAAACGGACGGCAATTTTTTTTGCTTTTTAATGAAGGGTATGAAGTCGTTCCTCCTACACAAAGCGTGCAAAAGCGAACAAGAAACACAAAAAGCGGAGGAGAAGGGATTCGAACCCTTGATACGGTTTCCCGTATACACACTTTCCAGGCGTGCCAGTTCAACCACTCCTGCACTCCTCCGTAGTTGTAAGAAAGGCTGCAAAAATACGCCTCTCAACCCTTAAAATTGAAAATATTTTCGGCATTGGCAGTGGTAACCGAGGCCACCTCCTCTACCCCCATTTCTTTTACCTCGGCCAGCTTTTGTACAATATATTTAAGATAACTGCTTTCATTCCGCTTTCCCCTGAAAGGCACCGGCGTAAGATAAGGCGCATCGGTCTCCAATACCAGGCTTTCCAACGGAATATCCTTTACTACAGGCGCCAATCCCGAATTTTTATAAGTCAGTACACCTCCGATACCCATAAAAAATCCGAGATCTCTGATGGCGTTGGCCTGCTCCAGGCTCCCGGAAAAACAATGAAAAATACCCTTCAGGTCTCCATGTTGATGTTCCTTTATCACACCAATACATTCATCCAAAGAGTTGCGGGAATGGATTACTACAGGAATATCTAACTCCCGGGCCCAGTTGATTTGCCTCCTGAAAGCATCATACTGCTGGTTGGTAAAGCTCAGATCCCAATAAAAGTCCAGGCCTGTTTCCCCAATTGCGGCAAATTTTCTTGCAGCCAATTGCTGATTTACCAGCCGCAGTTCTTCCTGGTAGTTCTCTTTTACGGAACAAGGATGCAGTCCCATCATGGCTATGCACCTGCCCGGAAAAGCCTTTTCCAGGTGCAGGAGGCGGTCTAATTCACCGCTATCGATGGCGGGAAGATACATTCGGGCAACGCCTTCTGTTTCAGCGCGTTCCAATATCGAATCGATATCTGCCTCAAAATCAGACAGATATAGATGGCAATGTGTATCAATAAGCTTCATGCTGCCCGCAAAATTGGTTAAAATTTTAAGAAAGCGTTAAACCCCATGAAATGCCGCAGGTCTAACAGCCGTTATTAAATCATCAAAAAACCCTCCTTTTTATGAAAGGCATGCTTAAAGCAACCAGTTTGGCAGGTATTCTCCTGTTGTCCCTTTTCATTGTTATCCCGGCGTGTAAGAAAGATAAGAGCGAGATGACTTCCCAGGAAGCAGAGCAGTTCGGCCGCGCCACTTCAGAATCCGACGCAGAAGCCGAGATCATGTTCGACGACGTATTCGATAACGTCATGGGTGTCAATACCGACGTAGGTATCGGTGGTACCGGCATCTTTGGACAACGTAACATACAATATGGTGAGGAGATCATAGCCGGGGTAGATGGTACCGATACCGTTCCCGCCTGTGTTACCGTTACCATTACCCGCTTAAATCCTCCCGCGGCCTTCCCCGTTAAAGTAGTGATAGACTTCGGCACCGGCTGCACCGGCCGGGATGGACGCCTGCGGAAAGGAAAGATCATCACCGTATATACAGCTCGTTTGGTCGTTCCCGGCAGTGTAGCAGAAACCACTTTCGAGAATTATTCGGTCAATGGCATCAAGGTAGAAGGCATTCACCGTGTAGAAAACAAAAGCACATCCCAGCAATGGATCTTCAACATAACTGTGCGCAATGGTAAACTCACCAAACCCAATGGTAACTATACGCAATGGAATAGTACTAAAACCATTACGCAAATAGAAGGAAACGGCACGCCATTGTTCCCGCTGGATGACGTGTTCAGCATCAAAGGCGAATCTGCCGGTACTGTTAAAAGAGATTCAACGCTATACCAATGGGCTGCCAGGACCTTGCCCGACCACCCATTGATCAAACGCTTTGCCTGCCGCTGGATAGTGAAAGGTAAGATCGCCATCCGCCGGACTAACTCCGATGTAGCAGTGATTGACTATGGCTCCGGGCAGTGTGATAATAAAGCCTACATCACCATCAATGGGGCAACGTTTGAAATTACTTTGCACTAATTCAAAAAGTTTATACCTTTAAGTCAGTTTTCATAGGGTACGGATTAAAAACGGGCCAGGGTGTCTACCCAGGCCCAAATTGTTTTAAGCCCATCCAATCAGTATTTCAGCGGACTCTTGCCTATAGAAATTTAACCTGTAATAGCGTCAAAACGGTATCCCATAGCCGAAAAATGCTCTAAAGTGTCCGGCAACGCTTTTTGTAAGTTGGGGAATGCTTTTTCACTATCGTGAAATATAACAATCGAACCTGCTCCGGCATTACGGGTAACATTAACCGAACATTTCTCTGGCGTAATGGTAGTATCGAAATCCCCGCTCACCACATCCCACATCACTATCTTGAATTGCAACGAGGATTGCGTAAGATGTTTGGCCTGAAATCTTGTAATGCGTCCATAAGGGGGCCTGAATAAAGAAGAGTCGATATACTTGCGTGCGTCGATAATATCCTTAAAATACTCCTCATCCGTTACCTGCCAACCGTTCAAATGATTGAATGTATGATTGGCCGTTACATGTCCTTCGCTGAGCAGGCGCTCATACAATGCGGGATGGTCCATCACATTTTTTCCTATGCAAAAAAAAGTTCCCTTTGCATTGTATTTTTTCAATTGCTCCAATACAAATGGTGTGGCTATCGGGTGGGGCCCATCGTCGAACGTGAGGTACATGATCTTTTCACGCGAAGGAATATCCCACATAAGATTTGAATACATCCGCTTCAGGTACCACGGGGTCTTTATGAAATACCACATCTTTTCAATAGGTAGTTATGTGAATAATTTTTCCATTGTGATAAAATGCCTTGCCGCGCTCCCGGATGAACGCCTGTTGCGATGCCTCGCTTCTCAACAGCTCGTCCATGTAAGCCTTCACTTTTGCATCGGGCGCGGTAATGGTTGCGCCGTGCACGATGGCCTCATCGATATAACCCAGCAGCATCGGTTGCAACTGCCCGTAAAATAAATTCGTGCCGGCGAAAATATCACAGCCTATCACCTTATCGCCAGACACACATACAATTCCTATGACCGTGCTGTCCGAATTTTTGAATCTTTGCTGGAAGTGGTCCCAGTACTCTTTTTCAAGCGCTGCAAACTTCTTGTCCTGGTTGCGTGCAAGGTAAGAGAAAGTAGCAGCCTTCACCTTGTCCTTGTCCAGTTCGTTAAATATCTCCCGCCAGATGAGCACCTGGTTCCTGCTTTTATCCAGCACCTTGCGCAGGTGCATGTTGGCCTGCTTCTGGTATACAAATTTTTTTTCCCTGTCGCTCCACCTGCCTTCTTCAACGCACATTACGGGCACCTGCATGCGCGATTCGCGGGCCAGCATGATGGTATCCCGGGTGATCATGCGGTCTTGTCGTCCGCCGGCAATGATGTCGCCCCCCGGGATAAAAATATTTTTGTGCGAAAGGTTTTCGATGATCAGCCAGTGCACATTTTCGGTAGAAGCGGAGCCTCGTTCCGAAACCCTGGCCAGGCCCTTTTGCAGCGCTTCGTTGAGGGTGATGGTTTCCCCGGTCACGGGAAGGCCCGGATTGCCCGCGCCCTTCCAGCGTATGGGTATCACCTTAAGGTTTTTGTATTGCCATGCGCTGTCATAGTCTACGTGCAGGTTCTCGTAGGTCAGTTGTGCCCTGAGCGGCAACTGCGCAACGGCCAGGAGGATTAGTATAACGGTTTTTCTCAACACGGCGAAGCCAAGATACTTCAATATGCTTAAACGCTTTTCCACAGCCGCTTCGTATTTGGGGTTCATCTGGTTTTACGAGAGATGTTGCTTGGGGTCATTAAGTCATTGGGTCATTAAGATCCCCCACTGTCGATAGCCATAACGTAATGACTTATTGAGCCAATGACCCAATGACCCAATGACTTATTAACCGCGCGCCTCTATCTTTGCAGCCTGTATGAGTAAAGTAAGAGTACGTTTTGCACCAAGTCCAACAGGCGGCCTCCACCTGGGCGGCATGCGCACCGTATTGTACAATTTCCTGTTCGCCCGCCAGCATGGGGGCGAGTTTGTGCTGCGCATAGAAGATACCGATCAATCCCGCTATGTACCCGGCGCAGAAGAATACATACTGGAATGCCTGAAATGGTGTGGTCTGGAGCCCGACGAAAGTCCTTATCACGCCGGTCCCTACGGCCCCTACCGTCAAAGCGAACGTAAGCAGTTATACCGCCAATACGCAGAACAACTGGTACAACAAGGCAATGCTTATTACGCCTTCGATACGCCGGAGGAGTTGGACCAGATGCGCGAACGCCTGAAAACCGATAGCAATCCCGCACCGCAGTACGATCACATCACGCGCAAACAAATGCGCAATTCGCTCACGCTTGCAGCCGATGAAGTAAACATGTTATTGCAGCGGGGGACACCGCACGTTATAAGAATAATGATGCCCGGCAATGAGACTGTGCAGTTTACCGACATGGTGCGCGGCGATATTCAATTTGAAAGCAATGTGGTGGACGATAAAGTACTGCTGAAAGCCGATGGCATGCCCACTTACCACCTGGCAGTAGTGGTGGATGATTACCTGATGAAGATCACCCATGCTTTTCGTGGTGAAGAATGGCTGCCAAGCGCACCTGTACATTTGTTATTGTGGAAATACTTAGGATGGCAAGCGCAAATGCCGCGCTGGGCACACCTCCCGCTTATTATGGGCCCCAATGGTAAACTAAGCAAGCGCGATGGATCAAAATACGGCTTCCCGGTGTTTGCCATGAACTGGACCGACCCGCGCACCAATGAATTTACCGAAGGGTTCCGCGAACGCGGTTTCTTACCCGAAGCTTTTATCAATATGCTTGCAATGCTGGGATGGAATGATGGCACAGAACAGGAAATTTTTACGCTGGATGAGCTGGTGAAACAATTCTCCATCGAACGCGTGCATAAAAGCGGCGCAAAGTTCGATTTTGAAAAAGCAAAATGGTTCAACCATGAATGGATCAAACGGCTGGATGCCGCGACCCTGAGGTTGCAAGTTGAAAAACTTTACCACGAGAAAGGCATAACGATACACGATGCCCAAAAGTTCAATAAGATCATTTCTTTGCTGAAAGAAAGGTGTACGCTGCTGCCCGATTTCTGGCAACAGGGCAGTTTCTTTTTCATTCCTCCCGCCGAATATGATGCAGCAGCGGTAAAACCGAAATGGAATGAGGCTAAAAAAGATTTCTTCCTTGCATTGATAGAAGAGTTATCGGCAATACCCGATTGGCAATCTGCATTTATAGAAGCTGCCTTCAAGCAAATGGCAACCATTAAAAACATCAAGCCAGGCGATTTGCAACTTCCCTTACGCGTGATGCTGGTGGGTGGCAAGTTCGGTCCGCCGGTATTTGATATTGCGGAAGTATTGGGCAAGCAGGAAACAGCCAACAGGATCAGGACGGCGCTACCCGCATTCGAATGATCAGCCTTGTTTTTCCATCACCTCCATTACCGGCTTCCAGTCTGTATGTGCAAGCGACAACAGGTATTCAAACTGCTTGGGCTGCAGCGATTTTAAGCCGCTGGTATTTTGAGCAACATGCTCCGGCGTGCGAATGCCAGGTATAACAGTACTTACCTCCGGGCAGGAAAGTATAAAGCTTAGCGCAAGCGCCACAGGGTTCAACCCCTCCTGCTTACCTATCGGCCATACTTTATTTTCGAGGATGTTCAACGTTTCGCGCATGATCTCCGGCGTTAGCCTGAAGTTTCTGTGGTCGGCTGCAGTAAAGGTGGATGCAGGAGTAAACTTTCCCGTCAGCAACCCGAATTGCAAAGGCATTCTTGCAATAATACCGTATCCATTTTTTCCTGCGCGTAACATCGTATCGTATGCGCGTTGGTTCACCAGGTTGAACACCAGTTGAAATCCATCACCTACGCCCCGCTCCATCATCCAGTCTGCTTCCGGCGCGGGTGCAAATGTGTTCAGCGACAGTCCCCAATACCTGATCTTCCCCTGCTGTTTCAATTGCTGCATCGCCTCCACGCATTCCCCCGCCTGCAAGTGCGCAAGCCGTGCCGAATGCAATTGGTAATAATCTATTACCCCGCGCTTCAACCGTTTCAAGCTTTCCTCGCAAGCCTGCACGATGTATTTGGCGGAATAATCGAACCCGAAACTGTTATCGATGTTGCGGTGACCTACCTTGGTAGCAATGATCGCAGTGTTGTTGCCGGCCAGCGCATCGCCCAACAGTGCTTCTGAATGCCCGAGGCCATAAAAATCGGCCGTATCGAAAAAATTAATACCGGCATCCAGGGCCGAATGGACAGCGGCAACCGACACGCGGTCATCTGCAGGCCCCCATCCGATAGGTGTATTGCCTACCATTGCATCGCCGCCGATTGCCCAAGCGCCGAAGCCAACTTCACTCACCTGCAGATCGGTGTTACCGAATTTCCTGTAGTTCATACTTGAAAAACTCAAATGTACACAAGTACTTGTATTTTTACAGCAATACCAAAACATGAGCCAGGAGTTAAACCGCCCCATCCGCGTGCTGGTTGCCAAGGTTGGCCTGGATGGCCACGACCGGGGCGCCAAGGTAATTGCCACCGCATTGCGCGATGCAGGCATGGAAGTGATCTATACAGGATTGCGGCAGACACCGGAAATGGTAGTGAACGCAGCCCTGCAGGAAGACGTGGACGCCATTGGCATCAGCATACTTTCCGGCGCGCACATGACCGTATTTCCAAGGGTGATGGAACTGATGAAACAAAATGGAATGAACGATGTGTTGCTCACCGGCGGCGGCATCATTCCCGACGACGATATGAAGCAACTGCTCGGCATGGGTGTAGGCCGGCTGTTTCCACCAGGGACGCCTACTTCCGACATCGCCGCTTACATCAATCAATGGGTAACGGCCAATAGAAATTTTTAAACGATCCATCAACAAACATTTATGTATCAAACCTTACTTACATCGCTCGACAATAACATTTTCACTATTACCATTAACCGGCCGGACAAGCTGAACGCGCTGAACAAAACCGTGATGGAGGAACTGAGCAAGGTAATGGATGAAGTGCACGACAATCCCGAAATACGTTCAGTGATCATTACAGGCGCAGGGCCCAAATCATTCGTGGCTGGCGCAGACATCAGCGAATTTGTAGGACTGAACGCCGCAGAAGGAATGGAAATGGCGCGCAAAGGACAAGCCGTGTTCTTTAAGATCGAGAATTCAACCAAGCCTGTTATTGCAGCGGTCAATGGCTTTGCGCTGGGAGGCGGCTGCGAGCTGGCGATGGCCTGTCATTTCAGGCTGGCATCGGATAATGCAAAGTTCGGCCAGCCAGAAGTGAACCTCGGATTGATACCTGGTTATGGTGGCACACAGCGACTAACGCAATTAATAGGCAAGGGCAGGTCACTCGAATTATTGATGAGCGCAAACATGATAGACGCACAAACAGCCCTGCAATACGGATTGGTAAATTATGTTACACCGCCAGACCAACTGATTGCCAAGACACGGTCCATACTGGAAGTGATTAACACCAAGGCGCCGCTTGCAGTAGGCCAATGCATACAGGCCGCCAACGCAGCGTATGGCAACCGTCCGCTCGACACCTCTACTGCTTATTCATATCTCAGCGGCTACGATGTAGAAGTAAGCGCCTTCGGCGAATGCTTCGGCACCGATGATATGAAAGAAGGCACTTCGGCTTTTTTGGAAAAACGAAAGGCAAATTTTACGGGCAAGTGATCATTGCTCGATCAGTTTTTCATTTATCAGGTAAGCTTCTATTTCACTAACATAATAAGCGCTGCTGGTTCCATCGCCTGCCAAGACTATTTTGCTTACCTTCTTTGCAGGGAAGGTAACGATGCGTTTGCAGCCGATAGTGGTGCCCTTTATTTCCTGCATCAATTCACTTTGCTCATTCATCAATAGCAGCCGGAAGGTTTTGCAATGTTGGCCATAGGGCAGGTACTCTCTCAATACAACGCAGTTGATTAACCGCGGTGTATCGAAGTGTATCGACAGGGAATTATAGAGGTGTGCTGCTGTTAACTGGAATGTATGCGGGTTGCCATCGTTAAGCGCAGGTACCGGACGAAGACCATTGTGCGGGGTTATATAACCCTTACCCTTTCTGGCGAGGTTGCTATTAAAACTCTGGTCCCTTAATTTTTTAAATCCTGCCAGCGCGGCGGAGTCATTTTCATGTATCAATCCTCTTGCATCCGGCGGTACGTTCAGCAATAAATTAGATCCTCTTCCAACGGATTTTAAATACAGGTCGAACAATTGTTCCGGTGTTTTTACCTTATCGTCTTCATTGGCATGATAGAACCATCCGGGGCGGATGCTTACATCGCATTCGCCGGGAATCCAGGCCTTGCCATGTGCGTTTCCCTGGTTGAGCGTGTCTACATGCGGCGCGCCGATGCCCGGGGTAAAGCCAGCGGTATCCAAAAAATTCCAATTGGTTTTGCCTGCAATGCCGCGCTCATTGCCTATCCAGCGTATGTGAGGGCCAACGTCGCTGAATACAACAGTGTTGGGAGATAGTTTTCTGACAGTATTTTTAAACCGGTGCCAGTCGTACACCTGTTTTTTTCCGTTAGGGCCTTCGCCATTGGCGCCATCCCACCACAGTTCCCAGATTGGACCATAATTTTTAAACAGCTCCTCCATCATGCTCACGAAAACATCGTTGTATTCCGGCGTGCCGTATTGTGGATGGTTGCGGTCCCAGGGAGAAATGTACACGCCGAACTTTAAACCATATTCCTTGCAGGCTTGCGATAATTCTTTCAACACATCGCCCTTGCCGTTCTTCCATTTGCTTTCGCGCACCGTGTGTTTTGAATATTTGCTCGGCCACAAGCAAAATCCATCGTGATGTTTGGCGGTGATGATAATGCCTTTTGCACCAGAGGCCTTTGCGATGCGCGCCCATTGCCTGCAATTGAGTTGCGTAGGATTGAAAGCGTCTGCCGGTTCATCGCCATGTCCCCACTCCTTGTCGGTAAAAGTATTAGGCCCGAAATGCACGAAAAGGTAAAATTCCATGTCGTGCCATGTTAATTGGGATTGGGTAGGCCTGGGAGCTGCTGGGTAAATGTTTTTCTGGGCGCGTGTTGTGGGCTGGGCAAGCAAGTGGTCTTGCCAGGATATAATCAATAGCAACAGTATGAGTGATTTGATCATGCTGATAATTAGACATTCAATTTAGCACAGATTTAGGCATGGACTTAAGGATTACACAGGTTTTTAATCGGCTTACGCCGATTTAGCCGCAAATGCCTCCCGCTCATCTGTGCAGTCGTCCAATCTGCGCTGTAGTTGAATCCATGCCTAAAATCTGTACTTTATCCGCCAATCCCCATTAATTTTGCGGCTTCAATAGATCATCATGGATTACCGCATAGAAAAGGATACCATGGGTGAAGTGAAGGTGCCCGCCAACGCCTACTTCGGAGCCCAGACCCAACGCAGCATAGACAATTTCAGGATAGCCCAGGACATCAATAAAATGCCGAAAGAGATCATCAGGGCATTTGCCTATCTTAAGAAAGCCGCCGCCATCACCAATTTCGAGGCGGGCGTGCTGCCAAAGGAAAAATCGGAGCTTATAGGCAAGGTGGCCGATGAAATACTTTCAGGGCAACTGGACGATTATTTTCCGCTCGTGGTCTGGCAAACAGGCAGCGGCACGCAAAGCAATATGAACGTGAACGAAGTGATCGCATACCGCGGGCATGTATTGCAAGGCGGGCAACTTACCGACAAAGAAAAATTCCTGCATCCCAACGACGACGTCAATAAATCACAATCATCCAACGATACTTTCCCTACGGCCATGCACATTGCGGCCTACAAAATGCTGGTGGAGACTACCATTCCGGGTATCGAGCAACTGCGCAATACACTGGCGGGAAAAAGTAAGCAGTTCATGAACGTGGTGAAAATAGGGCGCACGCATTTTATGGACGCCACGCCGCTTACACTTGGACAGGAATTCAGCGGGTATGTTTCGCAACTGGACCATGGATTGAAAGCCATTAAAAATACCCTGCCGCACTTATCGGAGCTGGCATTGGGCGGCACCGCGGTCGGCACGGGCATCAATACGCCCCCCCATTATTCAGAAACGGTCGCAAAGCACATTGCACGTCTTACAGGACTTCCATTTGTAACCGCTGAAAATAAATTCGAGGCCCTTGCTGCGCACGATGCAATTGTTGAAGCGCACGGCGCCCTGAAAACCGTTGCAGTGAGCCTGATGAAAATTGCGAACGACATCCGCATGCTGTCTTCGGGACCACGGTCAGGTATAGGCGAAATTTTCATTCCTGATAACGAGCCCGGTTCATCCATCATGCCGGGCAAGGTAAATCCTACGCAATGCGAAGCGCTTACCATGATAGCAGCCCAGGTGCTGGGCAATGATGTGGCCATCAATATCGGCGGCGCTACCGGTCATTTTGAGCTGAACGTATTCAAGCCGGTAATGATCTATAATTTCCTGCACAGCGCCCGCCTGATAGGCGATGGATGCGTAAGCTTCAACGATAAATGCGCAACGGGTATCGAGCCGATAGCGGCCAATATCAAGAAACATGTGGATAATTCCCTGATGCTGGTAACTGCGCTCAATAATAAGATTGGCTACTACAAAGCGGCGGAGATAGCGCAAAAAGCGCATAAAGAAGGCACTACATTAAAAGAAATGGCCGTTAAACTGGGATATGTTTCACCAGACGAGTTCGACCAATGGGTGAAGCCTGAAAACATGGTGGGGCTGTAATTATCCATTTGTGTCCGGAACCTATTTGTTACAGCTGCATGCTAGTTGGTTAACCGCGCCTGGCAGCTAACTGGTT
This sequence comes from Chitinophagaceae bacterium, assembly GCA_035628135.1. Taxonomy (GTDB): domain Bacteria; phylum Bacteroidota; class Bacteroidia; order Chitinophagales; family Chitinophagaceae; genus DASPKM01. Next base: position 318,017 of record DASPKM010000013.1, read on the forward strand.
GCAGGGTTAATGATCAACCGGTTCGGACAATCTGATAGTCTGATTTTATTGTATAATAATCTTCTCGAGCCTTACTTCAATTCTATACCCATTATACAGCCTCAGCATATACACACCCTTGGGCAAATGTCCTACCATGATGTTGAACTCATCCCTGCTGGTATGATCGTCCACCACCAATTTACCAGATGCATCGGTAAGCTTGTAATAGATCGGCTTGTGCAAGCCACGTTCAAACTGCACCGTTATAAACTGAGTGGCAGGATTCGGGAAAACACTCACGCGGTATTTTTTATGAACATAGTCGGGATGTGAAGGATCGTCTTTCGACATCAGGTCGGTACCGGTAAAAGTGTATTCCAGGATCGCTCCGCGGTTGGCCAATGAAGATGTGCCGCCGCCACTCGGCCCTGAAGTACTGCCGATACTGTCCGTGACGATGTATATTTTCTTTCCATCGGGCGACATTGCTATGTCCCTGTAACGGTTCTGCGTGTGGAAGTAAGGAATAGAATCGGTAATAACCGAGTCCAGTGTAAGATTGAGCTTATACCTGTACAATGTTCCCCTCCTCAGCGTAGGCACCAGCAACGAAGGGTACCATCCTGGTATACCGAGGCCAGCATCCACATGATAAAAATCGATGCTGGAAGGCGCAATGGTCGCAAACCGCATCCAATCGCTGCCATTTGCATTACACGTGGTGGATGGCAAGCTGCCGCAATCTTTATACATGGTTGTAAGCGGAGGTTGGAAATTGGCGAGCGAGCTGTGATCGCTTTCATCGTCTACCGTTGCGCCTGCAGGAATAGTGGTTTCCTGGTATGGCGTGGAAGAACAGCTGGGTGAACTGCTCCAGTTTACATACTGGTAATTGATATCATCCAGATAACCCGCAATGTAAGGCCAGCCGTAGTTCCTGCCGCCCTGGATGATGTTGATCTCATCGTCGGTGCGGGGACCGTGCTCGTCCGAAAATAATTTACCCCCCGGGACCATTATCGGGTATGCAGACCCGTTAGATGGGTATTTTTGCCATACCAGCCCCTGCGGATTCCGGTGCCCAATCGTATAGATATGACTGCGCACGCCCGCCCACAGCGGGTTATCCGAAGGAATAGAACCATTCATATTGATGCGCAGGACCTTTCCCGCGTAATCTGCAAAATTATTTGCGCTGATCTCGGCAGCTGTAGGCAGCGTTTGCGAGCGGATCTCGCTGCACTTATTGCTGAACTGGTTATAGCCAAGGTCGCCGCAGGTATAATACAATTTGTTGTCGCCGCCCACGATCAATCGTCCTGAGCTGTGGTCGTTGTTTGCGGGAATGCCCTGCACCAATACGGTTTCGCCGGTAAGCGACGGCGTTGCTCCGCCATTATACCTGAACCTCGAGATGCGTACGTTTCCCGCGGTGCGGGTATATGCTATGAAGATGGAATCCTGGCCGGTGCCCAACCCAAAATTGGGATGCATTGCCATGCCCATCATACCATCCTGTCCTATGCCGGTAGCGGCGCCCGAACCATCGCGGCTGATATTAAGGTAAGTATTGGCTCGGTGGTCGAGAATGATCTGCCTCAGTCCCGTTTCAGGATCGACGCGAACAACGCGGCCTACTTTTTCGGTGATGTATAAGTGATTGTCGCGGGCATAAATTACTTCGTAAGGATGTGCAAGCCTGTAATCGTTGGCTGTGCCCGCGGGCTTGGTATTGATCACAGATAAGGTAAAGGGTTCGCTTTGCGCCAGCGCCAGTGTATGGCAGCAGGCAAGCAGGAAGCATATAGGAATTGCTTTTTTCATGGGATACCGTTGGATTTTCGGTTACTTGACTACGTGAATTTAATAGTTCCGCGCTGCTTTTGCAAGCTAAAACACAGACCCATATTGGGCTTAGGCATTTTTACCTTCCCAGACGGGGAATTACCATTACCAATGCGTAGTAGTTTAAACCTTTACGCATAAATCCACTCTAATCACGTTGTTTTCCTATTGCATCCTGAACATTAATTGAGTAGTTTTAATTCAAATCCGTATCTGTTGAAAGCAAAAATCCCGTCTATGAAAAAACGTCTACTCTTTTTGCTTCACACAGGCCTTTGTACAATTTTCCTGCTGATGTTTTCAGCGGGATATTCACAAACCCTGGACTTCGGGAAAAGTTATATCAACGTAACAAAGGGCACCAATGGTGGAACCATCGAGCCCGGTGATACACTTGAAATAAGAGCGACTTTCGTTGTGCGTTCAGGAACGCTCGACAGTTGCGCATTCTACGATACCATTCGCGCCGGTATGGCATATATTCCAGGCTCCATGGCAGTGTTGACCAATGAAGGTAAAGTGTATAAATCCTTTACCGACCCGCTGAACACCGGAGACTGTGGATGGTACAATGCCGGCAACATTCGAATTCACCTTGGATTTGTGGCGGCTAATAACCCTGCTACCGCATTCAGGCGGGGGCAAATAAGGAACACGCACCGCCCCAACGTGTTCGGCGCCTGCGTGATGGTGTGCTCCTACCGGGTACGCGTAACCGCATCCCTGGGTTCATTCATCGCATTGGGTGGCGGAGCCATTACTTACCGCGTAGGTAGCAATCCTATTCAAAGAGTAAGTTATCCAGGAAACGTAGTAGCTGTATACAGGAACTCAGGCATCTGCTCCAACTCAGTCGGTGTAAACGCATTGGGTACCGAGTTCAATGGCACGTTCGGCGCCGGCCGCCCGCGTAACCGGGGCACATCGGGCAACGTACCGGCCAGCTATACTTACAATGCCTTTATGACCAATGGCCCTGGCGACTATTATTACGGTATCGCCAACAATACTTCTACCGACGTTGCTTATTCAACTGTCAACACCTGGCCCAAACCCGACCCCGTTAACCCTACGCACCGCGTGTTCAGGGTATGGGACATCATAGGCGACCATACAGGAGCCACCAACCAATTATTAGGTAATCCCGCGGCCGATACCGTAGCCAATGGCAATGCCGGCTACATGCTGGTGATCAACTCCAGCTACCGTATCGACTCCGCGTTCCAACATACTATATCAGGGCTCTGTCCCAATACTTATTATGAAATATCGGCGTGGATGCGCAACGTATGTTCCAAGTGCGGTAACGACTCGGCAAACGTCAACGCATCGTCCGGTAACCCTGCTTATATACCGACTGAACCCGGCGACTCGTCCGGCGTGCGCCCCAACGTTACTTTCGAAGTGGATGGCGTGGACTATTACAGCACTGGCGACATGCGGTACACCGGTCAATGGATAAAGAAAGGATTTACTTACTTAACAGGACCCTCGCAAACCGCCATTACCTTAAAGCTGTTCAACAACGCACCTGGTGGTGGTGGCAACGACTGGGCATTGGATGATATTTCCGTTGCAACCTGTACGCCTAACCTAAACATGATACCATCCGGTAATGCCAACGTGTGTATAGGCAACCAGGTAGACATGGCCTGCGTTGTACGCTCGTATTTCCCGAACTATGTACATTGGCTTTGGGAAAGAAGTACCGACGGCGGCGTTAACTGGAGCAATACCGGCGTAACAGGCATAGGCTCGCCAGTATTGGTAGGCGGGCAATATCAATATACGGCCACGTATCCTTCGTTTATTGCAGACAGCAGTGCCCACCTGACACGCTACCGTATACGAGTTGCATCTACAGCGGGCAACCTGCTGAACCCGAACTGTTCGTTTGCCGACGTGACCACCATCGTGGTTTGGGTAAACAATTGTCAATGGGTATTGCAGACCAAGCTGAAATCATTTAGCGGCATTGTGCAGGATGGCCATGGCAGATTGCAATGGGAAACAGAGAACGAATCGCCGAACGTGGTGTATGAAATTGAAAGCAGCACCGACCAATCGAACTTCCAAAAGATCGGCCAGGTAACCGGCACTGCTTCGGGCAGCGGTAATATATATCAATTCACTGATCCGGACCTGCTGTCTTCGCATACCTATTACCGTATCAAAGTAAGAGAAGGCACCAACTTCCAGTACAGCAGGATCATATTGCTGAGCAACCGCGCACTGCCGTATGAGATCAAATCGGTGATCAATCCTTTCCGCGAAACACTGGCGTTTGAGATGATCGCGCCTGCAGATGGTATAGCGGTCATCACGCTCATCGATGCATATGGCCGCCCTGTAAAACAAGTGCAGGAAGCCTATAACAAAGGATTGACCAATATAAGGATCGGTAACCTGGGTTCACTGGCCTCGGGCACCTATACATTACGTGTGCAGGCAGGCGCACAGGTGTTCAATAAAAAAGTTATCAGGATAATTCAATAATATTTTGTTGATCGTTCCCAATCCGTACACTGTCAGACTAAAAAGAAACCGTCCCGCAATCGGGACGGTTTCAGTTTTATGTATGTTGAAGCAATGATCAGAATATCACTTCCGCTTCAAACTTTCCATTCGTAATGTTCACTACCTGGTTGGCCGTGTTCCAGCACTGTCCGCTGAACGTTCCCTTCACGATCTTGGTTGTTGGATCGTAAGAAGTGATGATGATGGTCATTTTCACGTTCGTGTTCGATGGAGGAGAAGTAATGTCCTTGGCGCGGTACACAAAATCATTGTCGTCGTACATCAGGAAGTCGCTGGTATTGTTGCTCAGCGGGTCCGGGTTGGTAATGTATGTTCCGGGTATGGGTGCGGTAGCACTTGCCGGGAACTGGATGTACAGGTTGAATATGGTATCGGTGCCAGGTATTTCACCGTATATGTCGAGCGATTTGCCGAAGCCCAGCCAGTCGTCGTCGAAATAAGCGTCTGTTACAGGTCCCTGCAGGTTCCGGGTGCCTTGCGTAAAGCTCCAGTTAAAGGAAGCACCGGGGGTACCGGGAACCACTGTTATAGCAAATCCGCAATTGGATGTGCCCGCGGTAGTGGTAAAGTTATTAGTGCCACCCACCACCGGCGTTCCCACGCCTTGCAGGGTTACGTTTTGGGTACCCAGCGTAGTAAAGTTGCCGCTGGCCGAGAACGAATAACCATTTACGTTATTGGTGGTGATGGAATAAGACCCTAAAGCGGTAACATTTACCTGCACCACTACTTTATTAGTGTTGTCCAACGCCACACCCGCAGTATAGGTTCCTTGCGGTTGAAAGTTGGCGCAATTCCCACCGGTGCTTACCAGTGTATACTGGGCGCCTGTACCCGATTGGAATACTACTTCTGTTTTAGCGCAGCCGCTGGCTGTAACCACTACATTACCGGTAACGGAATCACCGCCGCAATAAGCCACCCATCCATATACACCTTGTGGCAGGGTAAAGTTGGCATTGCCCGCTGTTGAGCAGTTGGCAGGTGCGGTAGGAGTGAATGTAGATATGGTGCCGGTTTGATTATTATGCAGTTTGACCGTAATGTTTCCACCCGCGGTGCAGCTCGACTTAGCCCAGAAGGTGGCCTGGCCGGTGGGCGCTGGACCGCTGCCAAATACCACTTCTTCTATCTTACACTGGCTGGCGGTAACGGTAATTGTTTTTACAATGGTGTCGCCGGTGCAATAGGCAGTATACAGGTAATTGCCCGCCGGCACGGTGAACGATGCAGTTCCTGCCGCGGCGCATGTAGGAGCTGCGGCGCTGAAAGTGCTGATGGAGCCAGTTTGGTTATTGCTCAGCTTAACGGTAATGGGGCCTCCGCCACTGCAGCCTTGCTTGCTCCAGAACGTCAATTGGCCATTGGTGGGCGCAGGGTTAGTAGAATTGTTCAACCGGGCGCTGAACTTACCATCCGTAATGGTTTTGTCCGCACCGAGTGAATCCTTCACCTTGCCGCTGAATGTACCTGAAACGCTTGCAGAGTCCACGTGCGTAACCTGTACGGTAAACTGGTCAACCGCGGTCAGGTCGCTCTGGTACACGATGCCACTGGCCTTCACATACCCGAACTGCACGTTGGGAGTTTTATAAGTTGCCGGAGCGGTAGTATTAAAGCCGGATATAGCTATTGTCAGCAGGCCGGTCCCATCATCGGAGGTTCCTTCCAATATCAGGCCTTTAGCCTGGCCTAGCGACACGATAAAAGCAGTATCCACGGGGCCTTTGAACTGGTTAGAGCCTTCCTTGAATTCCCATTGGGAATTGACGTTATTGTTCCCTCTCTCCAGGCTCTTTTCCTTGGAGCACGATAAGAAAAGTAACATAGGGGTGAGGAGCACAAGCAACGAACGCAGTGATTTCATATTAGATCGGTTGAGTATTTTTTGATAGGTTCCGCCGGACTATAACACCTGAACGGTATCATTTACGGGTGTATTGGTCTCAACGGTTGGGTGAGCCTCTTTTTCCGGGCTCTTTTTAAAGAACCTTCTTTGGAACAGCAGTATCCCTATTACTCCAACGGAAATAGCGGCATCAGCGATATTAAAAATATGAGAAAAAAAAGTTACCGTTTTACCGCCCCAGATGGGCACCCAATTCGGCAGCGTGGCATTCTCCACTATCGGAAAGTACAGCATGTCTACCACCTTGCCGTGCAAAAAGCCTGCATAGCCGCCCCCGGGGGGGAATGCCTTGGCAAGGGGCAGGTTATCGCCACTAGCGCTGAATATCAATCCATAAAACATGCTATCCAGCAAATTGCCAAGGGCCCCGGCAAATATCAAAGCCACGCAAACCAGGAACCCGCGGTGATAATTCTTTTTCAGTATGCTCCGGATATAAAACACACCGAACACCACTGCTACCAGCCTGAAAAGGGTCAGGATCATTTTGCCCCATTCGCCTCCGAACTTCCAGCCCCAGGCCATGCCCTCGTTCTCGATAAAGTACAGCCTTGCCCATCTGCCTATCAGAGGGATCTGCTCCTCGTAGTACATATTTGTTTTTACCCAGAACTTCAATACCTGGTCAACAACTAAAATCGATATGATTATAAGAACGATAGTGCGAGCTTTCACCTCGGATTTTTTAAGGCAACAAATATAGTCTATAAGCGCTAAGCGCCAAGACTAAAACTGCAAGTATAACAACCGCTTATCCAAAGGGTTTCCGGGAGTAAAAGCCGCCGAAAATTGCCGCGGCAGGGGCGGAATGCGGTGGGACGAGGTATCTGGAGCACCTGGCTGTTAGTCTTAGGGCGGTCGTTTTTTCAACAATCGATGTGATGATGGGCGTACCACGCGGCGGGAATTAAAGCTTTAATCCTGGTAATATACGCGCTTTACGCGGTACGAAATGCCCGTAAGCATTTCATAAGGGATGGTACCGGCCCACTCTGCCACCTGCTTTACGGGGAGCTCTTTGCCAAAAATGATCACCTCATCCCCTTCCTTTACATCGGGGATGCCGGTAATGTCTATCATGGTCATGTCCATGCAAATAACGCCGATAACCGGGGCCAGCCGGCCGTTTACCCATATTTTCCCGCGGCCATTACTCAAACTGCGGGGGTACCCGTCCGCATACCCCACCCTAACTGTGGCAATTACCTTGTCCTGCTCCGCGATGCCTTTGCGTCCATAGCTGATGGTCTCCCCTTCGCGCACCTGCTTTACTTGCGCGATGGTTGATTTAAGGGTTGATACTTCCTGCAATGAAAGTCCATCGCTGCCCGAGCTGTCGATGCCGTACATGCCAATGCCCAGCCGCACCATATCGAATTGCCATTGTGGCTTGCGGTGAATGGCCGCGGTATTGGCGATGTGTTTGATGAATTCATAAGGCAATCGTTGTTGCAATAGCGTGCAGGCTTGCAAATACAATCGCACCTGGTGCTCCGAAAAATCATCGTGCCGCGGCTCCTCGCTGGCGGCCAGGTGACTGAATACGCTTTTAACGATGAAAGTGCTGCTTACCAACCTGCCTGCAAGCTGCTCTACTTCGGGCAGGGCAAATCCCAGCCGGTTCATGCCTGTTTCTATTTCTATGTGCACCGGAAACCTGCTTAAGCCTTCTGCATTAAGATAATTTTCCAGTTGGTCCAGCATGTGGTTGTCGTAGATCACCGGTTCCAATCCATACTGCACCAGGCTATCGAACGATGAGCTGTCGGCATTCATCACCATAACCGGTATGGTAATGCCTGCTTTTCTTAGTTCCACGCCTTCATCGGAATACGCAACACCCAGGTAATCTACTTTATGAAATTGCAAGGTGTTCGCGATCTCGTAGCTGCCGCTGCCATAAGCAAAAGCTTTTACCATGGCCATCAGGCTGGTTCCGGCGTTCAATAACTGCTGGTAGGCCTTTACGTTAGCAGCCAGCGCGTTCAAATCAATTTCCAAAACGGTGCCGTGCAGTTTTTCTTCCAGCAATTGGACGATCCTTTCGAACTCGAACACGCGGGCACCCTTCAGCAAAATCACTTCGTCCCTGAAATGCAGCTGGGGCAAGGCTTTTCGCAGTTCATCGGTAGATGGAAAAAAAGATGCGTCTTTTACAACGCTGCCAATGGTTTGAGCATGCCGGCCTATTACGGCGCCCACTCCGATAAAACGATGCACCTGGTATTGCTGCAATGAACCGGCAATGGCTTTATAAGTGTCCTGCTCCTGCATGCCACCTTCAAGGAAGTCGGACAGTATCACCGTTTTTCTTGAATGCTGCTGTTGCTGCGCCAAAAAATCCATGGCAATTTTCAGCGAACTGATGTCTGCGCTGTAACTATCGTTGATGATAGAACAATTGCCCGCGCCTTTCTTCAACTCCAATCGCATCGATACCGCATGCAATTGCCGCATGGAGGCTTGTATAACGGTGCCGGGTATCCCAAACAACAGCAATACGCACCAACAGGTAATGGCATTGTCGATGGAAGCGATGTCGGTAAACGGAATAATGATGCTGGTATCTCCTCCCTGGAATGTGGCCGTTATTTCGGTGTCATCGCCCTTACGCACTTCCTGGATAATGCGCAGGGTGGCGGGCGACTGCCTGCTCCAGGAAAAATATTCAACATCTTTCCGAAAAAGCGTGTGGTCTTTCCCATCCATATCTATATAAGGCATGGTGGCATCCCTGCTGTACACGATCTTTTCACATCCTTTAAAAAGCATGGCCTTCTCCAATGCCTTGTGCCGGTGGTCCCGGAACCCTTCGCCATGCGCCTCTCCTATATTGGTAAATATGCCGATGGTCGGTTGAATGATCTTTTCAAGTTTTTCCATTTCCCCGGGCTTCGATATGCCCGCTTCGAATATGCCGAGCCCGTGCTGCGCATTCATTTGCCATACGCTTAGCGGAACGCCGATTTGCGAATTATAGCTTTTGGGACTGCGCACGATGTTAAACCTGTCCAGCAACAATTGGTTCAGCCATTCCTTTACGATGGTTTTGCCATTGCTGCCGGTGATGCCGATAACCGGCACCTGGAATTGCAAGCGATGCTTTGCCGCTGTTTTCTGCATTGCCTGCACCGAATCGTTCACCCATAAAAAATTGGCTTCGGGATAAGGAGCGGTATCTATTCTTGTGCTGACGATAAAATTGCGGACGCCCCTTTCATACAGGTCCGCAATAAAGCTGTGGCCATCCCTGCGCGGCCCTTTCAATGCAAAAAATAAAGAAGTTGCCGGAAAGATCAGCTTGCGGCTATCCGGCAGCAAATGCTCTATCACCGCGTCCTGCCGGTATTGCAGGAACTCGCCCCCGGTAACCGCCGCAATATATTTAATGGAATAGCTCAAGATTTTATTTAACTGATCGGCTCCATGGTATCGTCATCGCCTTTTGCCCTGTTGGCAACGCTGACTGAATATACGATAGAAGCAGCGATGCTCACCAATATCACCAGCAGCGAAATGTACACCGGCACGTGTATATCGAAATATTCCACCAGCATTTTTAAGCCGATAAACACGAGTACAATGGCGATGCCCTGTTGCAGGTAAGCGAATTTGTTTACGGCGCCCTGCAGCAGGAAAAACAACGAACGAAGCCCCAGCACCGCAAATATATTGGAGGTGTATATCACCAGGCGTTCCTGGGAAATGGCAAATACCGCGGGAATGGAATCCAGTGCAAACACCAGGTCCGTAGTGGCCAGCATTACGATCACCACAAAGATGCTGGTGTAATATTTTTTTCCGTCGAGGCGCACCGTAAGCTTTCCGCCGTGATTGGGGTCGCTGGTAAGCGGCAGGAATCTTTTCAGAATCTTGTACACCTTGTTTTTCTCCAGGTCAACAATTTCCTGGGCCCTTGCGCTGAACATTTTGTATCCTGTAAAGATCAATATCACTCCAAAGATGTACAGTACCCAATGAAAACGTTCCACTATCACAATGCCCACTGTAATAAAGATCACGCGGAATACGATGGCCATTAAAATACCGATGAGCAATACCCGCCCATAGTAATCGTCCTTGATGCCGAAGAATGTAAAAATGAGGATGAATACGAATATATTGTCGATGCTAAGGCTCCACTCCATCAGGTAGGCGCTCACGTATTCCAGGGCCATTATTTGGTCGTACCTGACCCACAGGAAGATGAAAAAACCCAATGCAAGCGAAACCCAGAAGATGGTTTGCCCCAGCGCTTTCCGCATTGTAATGTGCTGGTGCTTTTTGCTAAGCAGTCCAAGGTCGAAGGCAAGAGCTAGTATCAATAAAATCCCGAATACAAGATAAGTAATCTGGTCTGGTGTCATTATCCCCGCTTTAGGCCGCAAAGATAGTAGTCAGGCTTAGTTTTTAGCTCTCAGCGCCTGGAGAGATTTCTGCTGGTGATGATGAGGCAAAGAACGATAAGACTGAGGAAGTAGATCACATCCCTTGTATCCAATACACCACGGCTGATACTACGGTAGTGAAAATCTATTCCTAGCATCTCTATGTAATAATCGGCCCCGGCAGTAAATGCGGGTATTCGGCTGATGGCATTAAAGCCGCTGTACATAAGGAAGCACACAAAAGCGGCTATTAAGAATGCCACTACTGCATTGCCGGTAAAGCTGCTGCAGCAAATACCGATAGCTGTAAATGCCGCCGCCAGGAACAATAGGCCGATATATGAGCCGAGGGTTTGGCCAAGGTCCAGCCCCCCTTGTCCTGCCAGCGATTGCACCGTATATACGTATATTAGCGTGGGCAGCAAGGATATCAGCACAACTGAAAAGCTGCCTGCATATTTGCCGTTTACGATCTGCAGGCTGGTAAGCGGGCGGGTCCGCAACACTTCGAAAGTGCCGCTCCTGAATTCGTCCGCAAAGCTGCGCATGGTGATGGCCGGGATCAGCAATAATAATATCCAGGGCGATTGTTCGAAAAACTGTTGCAGGGTTGCATATCCATAATCCAAGAGGTTGGTATCGGGGAACACGAACAGGAATAACCCGTTCAGCAACAGGAATACGATGATGGCTATATAACCGGTGAGGCTACTGAAAAACTGCCTTAATTCTTTTTTGCAAATGGCCCACATGAGGTGGCAAAATACGAATAAAGCCGATAACTGTTTTTGTAATGGCCTTCGTATTTGAATTTACACTTTGGGTGGTTGATTTTTGCAATGAGGCAGATCGGGCATTAAAGAGCAGGTATGCGGTGTAAAATCGCCAGCGGAAATCTTGATCATGGATAGCTGCCTGACCGATAGCGTTTTGATTTTCTTTACTGATAACTGTTTCATATTAAATGATTTTATAAGCAAATGTAGATTGCCCGATTTAGAAGCGGTTTGATTTAAAGCAAGAAAACCAATTGACGTGACGTGCGTTTGCCTTGGCATCCGTGGGGCCTTCTGATCTATTTCCGCCGGGTCTCAATAATGGAGGGTAGTACTCCCGATAATACAAAATTTGGGTTGAATATGAATTTTCTTATATTCGTTACCAGATCGGCCGGACCCTCTGATTAAAATATTTCTTCAAGGAGAACCGAAACCAACTGCATTTTTATCATACCGCCTCCCACGAGGCGGTTTTTTTATTCGGTTAAGGCCTTGGTGATATAGGCATTAGGTCAATAGGTCATTGGGTCATTAAGTAAAATCAAAGTATAGATTTAAACGGTTGACTGGAAACGGTTAAAATCCGAAAATGACCCCATCTAATGACCCAATGACCTATTGACTTATTGACTTAATGACTAAAAGGAGATTTGCAGTTTATATAACGTTCTTTCCGAACTTTCGCAATACGGAACGAACTGCTGGTAAAATTCTTTCCAATCGCTTCGGTTCACCAATGCGCAGGCACTCGGCTCCATTTCAGCATAAGTATTGAATATTTGCTCCAATACCAGCGCATACCCACGCCCCGACAAATCGGTGAGCAGCCGTACGTGAATATTGTTGTTTTCGCGATGAGCCTTTTCAAGGTATTCTTTCCACATGGCGACTGCCGGCCTTGCCTGACCGAACTTAAGATGAAATACGTTGCGTTCAACAAACATAGCTGGTTGGTTTTGGCGTACAACAAAAAACCTTTCGTCAACGGACAAAAGGTTTTTTTTAAATATGTTGATGTAATTGAATCAGACCGCGAAGCTTTCCCCGCATCCGCAGGTGCGGCTTGCATTGGGATTGTTGAAGTAAAATCCTTTTCCATTAAGGCCATCGGAAAAATCGAGGATGGTATTCACCAGGTATAAAAAGCTTTTCAGGTCGGTCACCAACTTAACGCCATTGTGCTCAAATACCTGGTCCATGGGCTTTGTCTCGTTGTCGAAATCGAGTTTGTAGCTTAGCCCCGAACATCCGCCACCTACCACGCTCACTCTTAAGAAGTAAGAGGGATCGTTGGCGATGCCTGCATCGCTCATTAATTTCTGCACTTTTTCCTTTGCCTTATCGCTTACCAATATGGCATTCTCCATTGCTAAATTCATGATGCTTGCTGCTTAGTGAACGATCCTTTCTTCAAACTTGATTTCTTCGAGGCCGTTCTTTTTGCGATAATCGTTGATAGCTGCTTTAATAGCATCTTCCGCAAGCACCGAGCAGTGGATCTTTACAGGGGGCAGATGCAGTTCCTCTACTATGTCCATGTTGTCGATAGTGAGGGCCTGGTCAACCGATTTTCCTTTCAGCCATTCTGTGGCCAGCGACGAAGAAGCGATGGCCGATCCGCAGCCAAAGGTTTTAAATTTCGCGTCGGTGATCATGCCGGCTTCGTCTACTTCGATCTGCAGGCGCATTACGTCGCCGCATTCGGGTGCGCCCACCAATCCTGTACCCACATTCTTTTTACCTTTATCGAGGGTGCCTACGTTCTTCGGATTCGTATAATGATCGATTACTTTCTCTGAATATGCCATAACAAAAGATTTTAGATTTTAGATTCTGCTTGTTAATGTGCCTGCCATTCTATTTTGTTCATGTCCACTCCTTCCTTATACATTTCCCACAAAGGGCTCATTTCTCTCAGGCGGTTCACGGTATTGGTAACCTGTTCTATTGTATAATCAATTTGTTCATCGGTTGTAAACCTGCCCAACCCAAAGCGCAGCGAACTGTGTGCCAGATCATCGCCCAAACCCAGTGCCTTGAGCACATAGCTCGGTTCCAGCGAGGCCGATGTACAGGCAGAGCCCGACGACAGCGCGATGTTCTTGTTAAAGCCCATGAGCAATCCTTCTCCTTCTACGTATTTGAAAGAGATATTGGTAACATGGGGGAGGCGGTGTTGACGGCTGCCATTCACGTATGCTTCTTCCAGCTTCAGCAACGATGCTTCCAGCCTGTCGCGCATTTTGCTAAGGCGATCGGCGTCCTGCTGCATTTCGAGCCTTGCCAGCTCGCATGCCTTTCCAAAACCAACGATGCCGGGAACGTTCAGCGTGCCGCTGCGCATACCGCGCTCATGACCGCCACCATCCATTTGCGCGGTAACTTTTACACGCGGGTTCCTGCGGCGAACATACAATGCGCCGATGCCTTTAGGCCCGTACATTTTATGCGCCGTCATGGCCAGCAGGTCGATGCCGTCCTTATTTACATCCACCGGTATTTTACCTACTGCCTGTGTGGCATCGGTAAAGAACAATGCGCCGTGTTTTTTTGCAATGGCGCTTATCTCTTTTACAGGATGTATGGTACCGATTTCGTTGTTGGCATACATGATCGCCACCAGCACGGTGGTGGGCTTCATGGCTGCTTCGAGTTCCTTCAGGTCGATCATTCCTTCCGCATCAACCTGCAGGTAAGTTACTTCTCCGCCTGCTTTTTCAACATGCTTGCACGTGTCCAGAACTGCTTTGTGTTCTGTAGTGCAGGTAATGATGTGATTGCCCTTGCTGGCGTACATTTCAAACACGCCTTTAATGGCCAGGTTATCGCTCTCTGTTGCGCCTGAAGTAAAAATTATTTCTTTAGGATCGGCCCCAATCAATTTTGCCACTTGCTCACGGGCATAGTCCACCGCTTCTTCGGCCTGCCATCCGAATGGATGGTTGCGGCTTGCGGCGTTTCCGAAATTTTGCGTGAAATAAGGGACCATTGCTTCTACAACTCTCGGATCACAAGGGGTAGTTGCATTGTGATCTAAATAAACAGGTAATTGCAACATAGTATTCCTAATTTGTCTTGATGGTACATTGCAAAATTAGGTCATTCGGGCGACATACTGGTACGGCTTATTGTATTTCCCAAATTCGTAAATATTGGTAATCAGTCAACTAGTTTGAATATAACTTAATTTTACAAAAACTATTTCATGTACACCATCGAGCACATCGGGCTGGCCGTCAAAAGCCTCCAAACGTCCATTCCCCTGTTCGAAAAATTGCTCGGCAGCGGCTGTTACAAAACCGAGCTCGTCCATTCGGAAAATGTCAAGACTGCTTTTTTCAAAACCGGCGAGTCTAAGCTTGAATTATTGGAGAGCACCACGCCCGACGGGGTCATTGCCAGGTTCATCGATAAAAAAGGGGAAGGCATTCACCACATTGCTTTTGAAGTGCCGGACATTTATGCCGAAATGGAGCGCCTGAGGGCCGCGGGTTTTGCATTATTGAGCGAAGAGCCGAAGCAGGGAGCCGATAACAAGCTGGTGTGCTTCCTTCATCCTAAAAATACAAATGGAGTGTTGGTGGAATTGTGCATGGAGAAAAAATGAACGCTATTCTTCGATAACATTTTCGCTCTTATTCAATCCTAATTTGTCCAATGCCAATTGCGCCGCTATCTGGCTCGCATCTTTTTTATTGAATGCTTTTCCTTCGGCAATCAGTTCGCCATCTACTACGGCGCCTACTGTAAACAGCCTGCGTCCGCTTTCGATGCGCTCGTCCAGCGTTTCAAACTCCAGGTTCTTGCCGTTCTTATTGGCCCAGCCGTACAGTTTATTTTTATGGTTGATCTCCAGTAATTCCAGGTCGTCCATGAACAGGTGCGGCAATATGATCTGCCGTATCACCCATTGCTTGGTTTTTTTAAATCCCTTGTCAAGATAAACAGCGCCTACCACCGCCTCCAGCGTGTTGCCGAAGATCTGGCTCATCTTGAGCGAATTGTCGAACTTGTTGAAGTAGGTGATCTTTTTTATACCCATTTTAATGGCCAGCTCATTCAGTTGGTTGCGGTTTACCATTTTGCTCCGCATTTCTGTGAGGAAGCCTTCTTCTTTATATGGATATCTTTTAAAAAGGAAATCAGCGATAATGCCGCTTAGGATGGCATCGCCCAGGTATTCCAGGCGCTCGTTGTTTTCGTCGGCGCTGTCGCGCACAGAGCGGTGCGTGAGGGCGGTTTTATATAAAGAAATTTTGGACGGCCGGAATCCCAGCACATTTTCCAGTTGCTTACGAAAGGAAGCTTCTTCACCCTTAAGTCTTACAAAACGGTCCAGGATTCCCACAATAACAAGCTACTAATTTTTGTGTGTATGTGTTTAATAAATAATAAACAATCTGCCTGCCGGTTTTATTGCAGAGGGGCTCATGAAAAGAATCCAGTAGGAAAGGTTTAGTTGTTATATTTCCTGACAATCACACAGGCATTGTGCCCGCCGAACCCGAAGGTATTGCTGAGCGCTGCCCGTACCGTCCGTTGCTGTGATTGTCCGAAAGTAAAATTTAATTTCGGGTCCAGTTCGGGATCATCCATAAAATGGTTGATCGTTGGCGGGACCCTGTCTTCCACAACGCTCATTACGCAGGCAATGGCTTCTATAACGCCTGCCGCGCCCAGGCAATGGCCTGTCATGGATTTGGTGGAGCTGATATTGAGCTTGTACGCATGTTCTCCAAACACGTCGACAATAGCTTTTACTTCCGCGATATCGCCGAGCGGGGTGGAGGTGCCGTGCGTATTGATATAATCTATGTCCTCGGGTTTCATGCCGGCATCGTCGAGGGCTGCCTGCATAACATTTTTAGCGCCCAATCCTTCGGGATGGGGTGCGGTAATATGGTGTGCGTCGGCTGTAGCGCCGGTACCGGCTATTTCGCAATAGATCCTGGCGCCGCGCTTAAGAGCATGGCCCAGTTCCTCCAACACCAGCACGCCGGCTGCCTCGCCCATTACAAAGCCATCGCGTTCTTTGTCGTATGGCCGGCTGGCGGTTTTAGGATCGTCGTTGCGTTCACTCAAAGCCTTCATTGCGTTGAACCCGGCAACCCCCGCTTCGCAGATTACGCTTTCGGCCCCGCCGGTGAGGATTGCATCGGCCTTGCCCAGCCTGATCAGGTTATAAGCTTCCATAATGGCATTGGTGCTGGAGGCGCAGGCGCTGACCACCGCAAAATTGGGCCCGCGGAAGCCATGCCGCATCGAAATATGGCCGGCTGCAATATCCAATATCATTTTGGGGATGAAGAAGGGATTGAACCTGGGCGTACCATCGCCCTTTGCATAATTCACTACTTCTTCCTGGAAGGTGGTAAGGCCCCCGATGCCGCTGGCAAACACCACGCCTACACGATCGACATTTATATTTTCGGGCGAAATGCCGGCATCGGCCACTGCCTGATCGCTCACAACCAGCGCTGTCTGAGAAAAGCGGTCGATCTTGCGCGCTTCCTTCCTATCGAGATAATTGAGGGGATCGAAATTTTTCAGCTCGCATGCAAACCGGGTTTTGAATTTCGTCGCGTCGAATTGGGTAATAAAGTCCGCGCCCGAAACACCGTTTATGAGACCATTCCAATATTCGTGCAAACTGTTTCCTAACGGTGTAAGTGCTCCTATGCCTGTTACTACTACTCGTTTGAGCTCCATAAATTACCCGGATGTTTTTTAAGTGACAAATCCGCCTTCGGAGCCCGGAGTGCTTTCGAAAGGCGGATCAATAATTTATGCCGGTTTATTTCAGGTTATTTGGCGTGCTCTTCCAGATACGTAATTGCCTGGCCGACAGTGGTGATTGTTTCAGCCTGCTCATCAGGGATAGAGATATTGAATTCTTTCTCAAACTCCATAATCAATTCAACGGTATCGAGAGAATCGGCACCTAAGTCGTTCGTAAACGAAGCCTCAGTCGTTACTTCCGCTTCTTCAACACCGAGCTTATCAACAATTATTTTTTTTACTTTGTTTGCGATGTCAGACATTTTGGTAAAGTTTAGTTACGGCTGCAAAAATATGGTTTTTGAATAAATCCCCATTTTTTTCTGGTTGTTCTCAAAAACATATTTTCTTTGTTCAGAAGAGGGCTGAAACTCCCGTCAATGGTCAATGGTGAATGGCGTATTTACGATTGAAAAATAATCGTGGTTCATTCAAAATCGTATATTGCAATATGGCCCTTAAGATGATAGATCATGGCTCTAAAGAATACCAGCAGATGATCGCACTGCGGTATAACATCCTGCGTAAACCGCTGGGCCTTAATTTTACTCCCCAGGAGCTTGAAAAAGAAAAAGATGAAGTAGTATTGATCGGAGCATTTGAAGAAGACCAGATGTTAGGCTGCTGCATGCTGGTAAAACTGGATAATAAAAAAGTACGCCTTCGCCAGATGGCGGTATTGAACAACCTGCAGGGCAAAGGCATCGGCCGCGCCCTCACCACGTTTGCAGAAAACATCAGCCGCGACCTCGGGTACCGTAAAATTATGATGCACGCCCGCAAAACAGCCGTGGGCTTTTATGAAAAGCTGGGCTACCGCGTTGCCAGCCCCGAATTTGATGAGTTGACCATTCCACATTTTTTAATGGAGAAGGACCTGTAACTACGCCTTCACGGGTTCCGCCACCACGCGGCCGTGCATGCGCTGCAGGAAGGTGAGCATTTGCTTCATGTCGCGGATATCGCTTATCTGCAGCACAAAGAACTTTCCCACCTGCTTCAGCTTTGCTTTATTGGTATCGGTTTGTATATAGCTTAAAATGCGCTGGAACAGGTCCGATTCAAAATAAGGTGAGTCCGGCCTGCTGATGAAATAACATTTGAGCACGTCGTTCCGCAGCATCATTTTTTCAAAACCCAATTCCACCGCCAGCTTGCGGGACCGGATGGTATCCAGCAGGTCTATTACGGGTTGCGGCACCGGCCCGAAGCGGTCGTTCAATTCAGTTGTAAACTCCCGCAGCTCTTCCTCGGACTCGGCATTGTCCAACCGCGTATACAACGATAATCTTTCGGTGATGCTTTCCACATATTCATCGGGTATCAATATCTCCAGGTCGGTATCGATGGTGCAATCCTGCACATAGTCGTCCTGTTTCGATATTTCTTCCTTGAACAATTCTTTGAACGAGGTGCGCTTCAGTTCCCGGATGGCTTCGTCCAATACTTTCTGGTACATTTCAAAGCCTATCTCCGCCATAAAGCCGCTTTGCTCCCCGCCAAGCATGTTGCCCGCTCCGCGAATGTCCAGGTCGCGCATGGCTATCTGGAACCCGCTGCCCAGCTCGCTGTGTTGCTCCAGTGTTTGCAACCGCCGCTTGCTGTCGTTGGGCAGCGTGCTCATGGAAGGCGCCAGCAAATAACAAAATGCCTTGCGGTTGCTCCGGCCCACGCGGCCGCGCAACTGGTGCAGATCGCTTAGCCCGAATTGATGGGCATTGTTGACGATAATGGTATTAACGTTAGGAATGTCCACTCCGCTTTCCACGATGTTGGTGCATACAAGCACGTCGTATTTTCTGTCGATGAAGTCAAGGATGTGTTCCTCCAGCTCATGCCCTTCCATTTGCCCGTGCGCATGCCCGATGCTAACGTCGGGGCAAAGCGATTGTATCAGCGCGGCCATCTCGGTCAAACCCTGGATGCGGTTGTGAATGAAAAATACCTGGCCGCCGCGTTCGGTTTCATAATAAATGGCATCCCGAATGAAGTCCTCGTTGTAAATATGCACTTCAGTTTGAATAGGCTGCCGGTTGGGTGGAGGCGTATTGATAATGCTCAGGTCCCTGGCGCCCATAAGGCTGAACTGCAGCGTTCTTGGGATAGGCGTTGCCGTTAGCGTCAGGCTGTCGACGGTAGTTTTAATCGTCTTGATCTTTTCCTTATGTCCTACCCCAAACTTTTGTTCTTCGTCAATCACCAGCAATCCCAGGTCTTTGAACTTCACTTCTTTTCCTAACAGCGCATGCGTGCCGATGATGATGTCGATCTTTCCTTCGGCGAGTTTTTTTAAGGTCTCCTTTTTTTCTTTGGACGATTTAAAGCGGTTGATGTAGTCAACCGTTACAGGAAAATCCTTGAGCCTGTCGCCGAATGTTTTAAAATGCTGAAATGCCAAAATGGTGGTCGGCACCAATACCGCGGCCTGCTTTCCATCGATGCAGGTTTTAAAGGCAGCGCGGATGGCGATCTCGGTTTTTCCAAAGCCCACGTCGCCGCATACCAGCCTGTCCATAGGCGTCGGCGCTTCCATGTCTTTCTTTACATCATACGTTGCCTTGCTTTGGTCGGGCGTATCTTCATAAATAAAGGACGCTTCCAACTCGGTCTGCAGGTAATTATCGGGCGAATGCTGGAATCCTTCCTGCGCCTTGCGCTGCGCATACAATTGTATAAGATCGAACGCAAGCTCCTTAACCCTCGACTTGGTTTTTTCCTTCAGCTTCTGCCATGCATCGCTGCCGAGCTTATTTACACGGGGCACGGTCCCTTCCTTCCCGGTGTACTTGGCTATTTTGTGTAATGAATGGATGTTCACGTACAGGATGTCGCTATCCTTGTAAATGATGCGCACCGCCTCCTGTATCTTTCCGTTCATCTCTATTTTCTGCAGCCCGCTGTAAATGCCCACACCATGATCGATGTGCGTAACATAGTCGCCGGGCTGCAATTCGCGGAGCGTACGCAGGGTAATGGCCTTATTCTTATTATATGCCTGCTTTACCTTGTACTTATGGTAACGCTGGAAAATCTGGTGGTCGGTATAACAAACCACTTTCAGGTCTTCATCTATAAATCCTTCGTGAATGGCATTGGGCAGCGGCGTGAAATGAATGGCCGCCTTCAGGTCTTCGAAAATGCTGTGCAGCCTTTCCAACTGGCGTGGGTTCTCGGCAAATAAGTACAACTGGTATTTTTTGCCTTCCCACAACAACAGGTCTTTTATCAGCAGATCGAACTTGCGGTTGAAAGCAGGTTGCTGGCGTGTATGAAATTCTATTTCCGTCTGCGCGCCCTCGTTTATGTATGACCGATAGCCAAATTCCACCAGGTGCCTTAGCATCAGCCTTGCCTCAAAATCGGTTGCGCTGGTAAAATCAACTGGTTTTGGATCTATCGTTTCCATTCCCTCCTCGTCGCCGGTTGATGCAGGTTTACCTGCTGAAAGGTCGAGGAACAATTGCAGGTCTTCTTCCTGTGTGCGCAGGCGTTCGCGGGTCAGGTCCCAATCCTGGATCCATATCACCGTGTTCTCAGGAAGAAATTCCAGCAGCGATATTTTTTCCGAGCTGTCGAACTGCGTCTCCACATTTGGAATGATACTCACCTGTAACAATTTCCGTTCGCTCAATTGTGTTTCGGGGTCGAAAATGCGAATGGAATCCACATCGTTGCCAAATAGCTCAATGCGGTAAGGTTTATCGTTGCCGAATGAATAAATATCCAGTATGCCGCCGCGCAGCGCAAACTGTCCCGGCTGGTACACAAAATCGGTTCGGGCAAAACCATAGTTCACCAGTTTTTCCATTACGCCGTTAACGTCCAGCTCATCGCCGGTCTTAATGGCGATAACATTGCCTGAAAGTGTTTTGGGCATCACCACTTTTTCGAACAATGCTTCGGGATAGGTGACCATTATTTTTTTATTGCCGCCGGCGCTCCATTTCATCAGCGCTTCGGTACGCAGCATTACGTGGCTGCTGTTGAGGAGCCTGAAGTTTTTCCTGTTCTTAAACGATGAGGGGAAATAAAACAAGTCGAGCGCATTGGTGAGGTTTTCCAGGTCGTTGTGAAAATAAGCAGCCCTTTCGGCGTCTTCACAAATAATGAGGTGATTCAACTGGCTGCAGGCCGGGTGCCTGAAAACGGCATCTACGGTAAAAGCGGCGGAGCTGCCCTGGAGGTTTTTAAGATAAATGCGCTGGGGTTGGGACAAAGTGATCCTGTCCGCCAATTGAAAAAGGCGGGGATTATTCGAATAAGCATCCTGCAACACCTGCAAATTCATATCGCGCTTGAACTCCCTTGCTTCGTTTGAAGTGCAAAACCGGCGAGGGGGCCGCAAAGATACCACCTCTCAGCCAACTAAAATCTTAATATTTTCGTATTCATGAGTCCAGCCTGGCTTACCTCCAGACCGGATGATTGAATCAGTAGTTATGCAAAACAAACCCACCACCGGCCCTTCCCTGCTGCTTACAACATTTGTTGTGTTGATGGCTTGCACATTGGTTGCAGGCATTTTTATTTTCCGTAGCCAGCGGACAAATTTGCACAGCGGTGAATTGGAAGAAGACCAGGAACAACGCGCTGCTTTTTCGCAGGAAAGATGGAAGCATGAATTTGAAATGTTGCGCGACCCTGTGCTCAACCGCATTCCAGCGGGCATCCGGCAGCAGGAGCTGGCGCAGGCTTTTGCCATTCCGCAAAAGATCGATGAGATCATGCTGTCCGAAACAGGCGCATCCAATCAAAATAATTATGCGCCGGCCGGGCCTAACAATATCGGCGGGCGTACAAGGGCGATTGCTTTCGACAAAAGAAATAACCAGGTGATCATCGCGGGTTGCGTAAGCGGCGGCATCATGCGTTCACAAAATGGCGGACAAACCTGGGCCAGGGTGTCGCCGGAAGAAGACATTCATAATCTCACTGCATTGGCGCAGGACCCCAGGCCGGGATCAGAAGATACCTGGTATGCAGGAGCAGGGGAACCGCTCGGCAACAGCGCCAGTTTGGATGGAGCGTTGTACCTGGGCCACGGCATTTGGAAATCTACTGACAATGGTGTTACGTGGACAAAACTCACGCTGGACATAGCCGGACTGGTTACTCCCCCCGGTGGTTATGCGCTCGAGCTGTTCGACCATCCCTTTGATTATGCGCACCGCATAACAGTAAACCCCGTGAACGGCCACGTGTACGTTGCCGGCCATCGCCGGTTGATACGGTCGCAAAACGGTGGCGCAAGCTGGGAAATGGCTTTTAATACTGTATCGGCGGCTACCGCCGCCAATGGCCAGATGGATGTTGTATGTACCAGCACCGGCCGCCTTTACCTGGCATTGAACGGAGGCTCGCCCGATGGTGCATTGCGCGGTGTATGGACGTCTCCCACGGGCAATGCCGGCTCATGGACGCGCATTGCAGGAGGACAGGTATTGAATGTGGATTCGGTGGCAGGCTGGCGCGGCAACGATTACACCGCCCCGCTCACCAAACGCATTGTAATGGCACTGGCCCCATCGAACCAAAACCTGTTATATGTATTGTATGAAAACGGCCTGAGCCAGGCAGGACCGGCGCCGCAGCCGGAAGTAGACATGTTCCTGTATAATAACGCAGGCAGCACCTGGACCAATCTATCGGCTAACATGCCCGACTTTCCCGGCGACCGCGAAGGCGTTGACCCTATTGCCATACAGGGCGGGTATGATATGATGGTATATGTAAAGCCGGATAATCCAAACGTAGTGTTGCTCGGTGGCACTTGTCTTTATCGGTCAGTGAATGGTTTTACCAATACAGCAGGCACTTCATGGATCGGCGGTTATGGCAATACGCTGCCTACGCTCTCCATCTATCCCAACAGCCATCCGGATATGCATGCCATTGCATTCGATCCTTCCAATCCCAACCGCGTTGTTTCTGCCAACGACGGAGGATTGCAGGTTACTACCGATATCATGGCCAATGTATCGGCAACAGTGCCGGTAAACTGGGCCATGCTGCGCAATTATCAAACCCTTCAATATTATCATGTGGCGATGGACCCGGGCCAGGGCCGCAACAATTTTATCGGGGGCTCCCAGGACAATGGAACGCATGTACGGGATGCAGAACTGATACTCGGAGCGCGCCCCGGCGACCGGCCTGACGTCAACGATCATGCGAGAATCGTTGGCGGCGATGGCGGAGCGTCAGGCTTTGGGAAAGTGTCCAGCAACTCGCAGCTTGCTTATATGTCTTCGCAATTGGGCGATATTTACCGTGCAACATTTTCGGGAGGCGTATCTGCATTCAATGGCATCAAACCAAATGGACTTACACCAAATTCGGCAGGAGGCTTTGGTGATTTTGTAACTTATTTCAAGATCGATTTCGACAACCCGGAGCTATTGTATTACGTGAACTTCAACCGCCTGTTCAGGACAACGACTGCCTCTACGGTATCTGCCGGAACATGGACGGAGCTGACCGCGGTAAGCGCGGCGGTAAATCCAACGCAACCTACCAATGGTAATAATATTTCGATTTCAGCTTTGGAAGTGTCACGCGGCGATTATGGCCCCACGCATTCCTTGTACATCGGCACCGACAATGGAAAAATTTTCCGGCTCGATAATCCACGCGACGTGCTGCCCATAACCGCGCCAGTAAACATTACGCCGCCGCAGTTCGCGGCATTGGGAGCAGTGTACATTTCAGATATAGCCGTGAATCCTAATAATGACTCGGAAATAATGGCAGTGGTATCCAATTATACCGCCAATGGCAATTCGGCCATTAATATCTGGTGGACAGACAATGCAAAGAGCGCATCGCCCACGTGGAGGCTGGCCGAAGGAAATCTCACCATGCCTTCTGCAAGAAGCTGCATGATAGTAGTAAAGCGCGATGCATCGAACATACCAGTGACGGAATATTATGTGGGTACATCGGTGGGATTGTACAGCACGGTGAACATGGGCCCGAGGTTGCTGAGCAACCAGCCGGTGACCTGGGTGCGCGAAGGCGGCAATACATTGAATTATGCCGTGATCAGTTCCATGGATTACCGTCCGCAGGATAATGTGCTGCTGGTAGGCACGCACGGCAATGGAATGTATTTTACCAGCACGGGCACGCCCGACTTCCAGGGACAGGCATTGCCCGGTGGGATTTTTATTCAGAATATCTTCCCCACGCTCGCCCGGGGCAACAGCATCCGTTATACGGTGGGCAATACTTTTGACGTGCAGGGTATAATCGTGCAGATATACAGCAGCACGGGACAGTTGTTATACAACAGGCAAGACAGCTATCAAAGCAGGCTGGTGAACATTGCGGGACTGCCGGCGGGCACGTATGTACTTTCCATTACCAGCAGGGATGGAAGGCATAAGTTTGTGCGGCGGTTTGTGAAAACAAGTCATTAGGTCAATAAGTCGTTGAGTCATCTGGCTAAAGTAAAGTCAAGGTCAAAAGCTAAAAGGAAGTACCCCGTCACTTTTAAGTTTTGACTTTTACCTTTACAACCAATTCTTCTTTCGGCGCATCTATCCTTAAATATTCCGTATGTACAATCTCCTGTATACCATTGTAGCTTCCATTTTATTGCTGAGTTGTGCGGCCCAGCGCAACAGCAATCAAAACAATGTGAAAGTATTTGCGTACCGGCAGCCTGTACTGCAGGGAGTAAACCCTATTACAATAACAGATGATAAAGGCAATACCGAATCTGTTGTAAAGGAGCGTTCCAATTATTTTATTTATATAGAGTCGCCCTCGCCAGATATTAAAGTGCAGGAGGTATGGGTAAGAAAAGTACAATACGCGGCCAGCACGGAAAATGTAAGCAATACGCCGGTACTCATGCTAACTTCTATAATGCCCAATGCGAAGCCCGACACGCTGGTGCAACGCACGGCCAACAAGGTCTTGCAGGTAACGCTGGAATCGGGAGCAGCCCCGGGCAAACTGTCGTCGTGGCTGCAAAAAAGGATCAATGAGCATGAGCTGGTGATGCGTTGCGTGGTAGATGGCAAGGAACATTACTACGCGGTGAAGGCAATAAAAAATCTGCCCCCTGTTGCTCTACAATAAAAAAAATTTATATTAGCACATTCGATTGCTTGCCATTCTTTGGCAGACCTGAGCGGGACCTCTGCGGTTCCGCTTTTTTGCAAGCTGCCTTAAGCGCATGATTAACCGCTATAAGCAATAATCACCAGCCGTTTAGCAATTTAACCATGCCCCCATGCCCTTAAGGGATATTCCCGAACTTTGTACACTAAACAACCATTAGAAATGGCCTTACAACCCTGGAGAAAAGCAGTGGTAAGCCGTATAGAAGAAGAGGCAGACAGCACCCGCCGTTTTTATATGAAGGTGCCGGAGCTTGAAACATTCGATTTTAAGCCCGGTCAATTCGTAACGCTCGACCTGCCCATTCATGAAAAACCCAATAAACGCTGGCGCAGTTATTCCATTGCCTCCTGGCCCAATGGCACCAATGAAATAGAGCTGGTCATTGTGCTGCTGGAAGGCGGCGCGGGCACGCGCTATCTTTTCAACGAAGTGCAGCCGGGTTCGGAGCTTACTTTCCGCGGGCCGCAGGGTGTATTTGTATTACCGGAAACATTGGAAAAAGACTTGTTCCTGATATGCACCGGCACTGGCATAGCGCCGTTCAGGAGCATGATGCATCATATAGCGCGGCACAACATCCCGCATAAGAACATCTATCTCATTTTCGGTTGCAGGCACCAGTGCAACCTGTTGTATTACGATGAAATGAAGCAACTGGCCGAAACCGTTCCCGGCTTCCATTACATACCCACGTTGTCACGCGAGGAATGGGAAGGCCGCAAGGGGTATGTGCATGCCATTTACGAAGAGCTGGCCAGGGAAAAGCCGCCGGCAGAGTTTATGTTGTGCGGATGGAAGAACATGATCGATGAGGCCAAGCAGCGCATTCAGGCCATGGGCTATGAGCGCAAGGCGATACACCAGGAGTTATATGGGTAGAAAATGACACAAGGATCACCAGGCAGGTGCGTAACAGAGCCGGGATTTAAACGGAAAAATACAATACAGTAAAATATTACTTAAAGATTTCGGCCGGGGTGTGTAATAGGGTGAATGCCGCTTAACTTTTATTCGAAGAAGATCCCAGTAATTTCTTGCGCGCCGTTACATCCGGCAGGTTTTCGGCAGTATTTTCTTTGCCGGATCCGCCGGTAATCGGTATTACCGGAACTGAATTGTTCTTGAGCTTGTCGGTCAACTCAGCATTTTCCTTTTGAAGTGAAAGGATTTCAGCGTGATTCTGGAGCATCTCTTTTTCCAGCTCCTTGATGCGGCCGCTTAATTTATTCAACTGGCTGCTCCGGAAGAGGTATCCTGCGATTCCAAAGGCCAAACTTAAAGGTATTATCCAGATAAGGTTCGAGATTACGTTAGCAAGCAACATGCAATCGGTTATTTAATTATTATTCCACAATTTTTATTCCACACAACGAACATAGGAAACTGGGAAATTTCTCCTGATCAGGATTGCTGCAAAGTAAGTGTTTTGATTAATCTCATAAAATTTGTTTTTGCACCAATTCCCTGATTGCGGCTATGGGTATCCGTTCCTGCTTCATGGAATCCCTGTAACGGATAGTCACAGTCGAATCTTCCTTGCTTTGCTGGTCCACTGTTACGCAAAAGGGCGTACCTATGGCATCCATGCGGCGGTAGCGCTTACCTATAGTATCCTTTTCTTCGTAGAAACACCGGAAGTGCGGTTTGCATTCGTCCATGATTTGCCTGGCAATTTCAGGCAATCCATCTTTTTTAACCAAGGGTAAAACAGCAAGCTTAACAGGCGCCAGCCTGGCCGGGAACTTTAATACCACCCTGCTGTCATTCTTTTCTGCCGTGCTTAGATCTTCTTCGGTATAGGCCTGGCTTACGACCAACAGGAACATCCTGTCAAGACCTATGGATGTTTCAATTACGTACGGAATGTAGTTTTGGTTGAGTTCCGAATCAAAATATTGCATCTTTTTTTTGCTGTACTCCTGGTGGTTCTTCAGGTCAAAATCGGTCCGCGAGTGAATACCTTCCACTTCCTTGAAGCCTATAGGGAATTCATACTCGATATCGCAGGCCGCGTCGGCATAATGCGCGAGCTTTACGTGATCGTGAAAGCGGTATTTTTCCGCCGGAATGCCCAGGTCCAGGTGCCATTGCATGCGGGTTTGCTTCCAGCGCTCATACCATTCCTTCTGCGTACCCGGGCGAATGAAGAACTGCATCTCCATCTGCTCAAATTCGCGCATGCGGAATATAAACTGGCGCGCCACGATCTCATTACGGAAGGCCTTGCCTATCTGCGCAATGCCGAACGGTATTTTCAGGCGGCCCGTTTTCTGCACGTTTAAAAAGTTCACGAATATGCCCTGGGCGGTTTCGGGCCGCAGGTAAATTTCATTGGCTTCTTCGGCCACGCTGCCCAATTGGGTGGAAAACATCAGGTTAAACTGGCGAACGTCGGTCCACTTGCTGGTGCCGCTTACAGCGCATTTGATCTTATTGTCTTCAATCAATTGTTTCAATCCGTCAAAATCACTGTTTGCCAGCAGCCGGTCCATTTCGGCCAGCAGGGTTTCTGCGGCGGCCTTATCGCCGGCGTTTTCCAATTCCTCGGCTTTTGCTTCTATTAAATGATCCACACGGTAGCGCTTCTTGCTGTCCTTGTTATCGATCATGGGATCGCTGAAATTGTCAACATGGCCGCTCGCCTTCCAGGTGGTAGGATGCATGAAAATAGCGGCATCGATGCCTACGATGTTCTCGTGCAGTTGGGTCATGCTCTTCCACCAATGGTCGCGTATGTTTTTTTTCAGCTCGCTGCCCCATTGGCCGTAATCGTACACGGCGCTTAGACCGTCGTAAATTTCACTGGATTGAAAAATGAAACCGTATTCCTTGCAATGCGAAATGATCGCCTGAAACCTGTTATTGTCCGTTGCCATACGGCGGCGAAGATAAGCAACAAGCAAGAAGCTTCAAGCGCAAGCGACGGGCGTTCCCGGGCAGGAACGCCATTCACAATGATGATTCACCTTTACTAACGGTAATTGGAAGTACTCATTTACATAACATTGCCCGAACCCGCTTCTATTACTTCTTTTTTCTGGTCTGTTTGTTGAAGGCTGCCTTTCTCCTGTTCCACTTCAACGTGCTTTATCCACACAGCGTAATGGTTGGGCATGATGCGCGTGCCGTAATTAGCCGCATAGGCCTTGGTAAATTCCGCTCCGAAATAAAGTATGAGAGACGAGTAGTATACCCATACCAGCAATACCACCATCGAGCCCGCGGCCCCATACGTGCCGCCCACATTGGCGCTGCCGATGTAAAATGAAATCCCGAATTTACCGAGTATGAACAATACGGCCGTTGCTATGGCCCCGATCATCACATCCTTCCACCTGATCTTCGCATCGGGCAATACTTTGAATATGATTGCAAACAACAGGCTGATGACCGCAAGCGTGATCACGAGGTTTACACCATAAATTACCACAACGGCAATGTCGGGAAACATGGCCATCAACCTTGTACTGATCGCTTCCAGCAACCCGTTGATGACAAGCGAGACCAACAACAAAAAACCCAGGCTTACCACCACCGAAAAAGACAGCAGCCGGTTCATCAGCATTTTAAGCCATCCCTTCTTGGGTTTGGGTTTTAATCCCCAGATGGTATTAATGGAGTCCTGGATTTCGGCAAAAACCCCGGTGGCGCCTATCAGCAGGGTAATACCGCCGATAATGGCCGTAAGCGTGCTCTTACCGCTTAAGGACGCGTTCTTGATGATCTCCTGCACCTGTATGGCAGCGTCCGGACCTACCAGGCCCTTGATCTGCCCATAAATGCTGCCTTCCACCGCTTCACGGCCCCAGAACAGATCGGCCAGGAAAATAATAATGATGATCATGGGACCTATCGAGAAAACGGTAAAATAGGCCAGGGAGCCGCTTAACTTCAGCACATTGTCTTCCGCAAACCCCGAACCTGCTTCCTTAATAAGTTTCCAGATGCCTTTTAAGCTTAATTTCTTCCTCATCCGAAGCGTTTCGGATAACCGCTACAAAAAGAATACCGCCACGGGTTTACACAGCGTTTCGGATACGGGGCGAGTATGCCAAACGGACAGATCCGGATGAAAAACCCCGGACGAAGCTTAGACGAATCTAAGGCGAATCTAAGACGAACCTAAGCGGTTCGCCAACTGTTCGCCATTTAGTCATTAGCAACACGCGAAAGGATTACAGCATACTAAACAGTCAGAATCCGATTATGCGAATAACATTGGTAGAACGCCAGGAGCGGTGGCTATAATTTCGGATTATCCTTATGCCGGGTGGCATCCCTTATGTTTTTCTTTTCGAAGTTTTTTTGCAGGGCTTCCGTAAGATCGACCCCGGTTTGATTGGCCAGGCAAATCAATACCCATAATACATCCGCCATCTCATCGGCAAGGTCGTGTTGCTTCTCGGATTCCTTAAAAGATTGGTCGCCGAACTTCCTTGCCATGATGCGGGCCAATTCACCCACCTCTTCGGTAAGAATGGCCATGTTGGTAAGTTCGCTGAAATAGCGTACACCCACGGTTGTTATCCATTGGTCTACCTGCTGCTGCGCCTGTTGTATGGTCATAAAATACCAGATGTTTATATTGAGTCATTGGGTCATTAGTCATTTGACAATCACTTAAAGATTTAATGACTTAATGACTCCATGACCTAATGACTTTTTTATTCTCTTGCTTTAGAATCAATGATGATCGTTACCGGCCCGTCGTTTACCAGGCTCACTTTCATATCACCTCCGAATACACCCCGATAAATACCTTTTCCCAAATCGTGCGTAAGCTGGTTGATCATGCCTTCGTACAAGGGAATGGCAATTACAGGTTTGGCGGCGCGGATATAGGAAGGCCGGTTGCCCTTTTTGGTAGAGGCGTGCAGCGTAAACTGGCTCACAAGCAGTATATCGCCACCCGTCTCTTTAAGGGATAGGTTCATTACTCCCGCCGCATCGTTAAATATTCTGCATTGCACTATTTTGGCGCTAAGCCATTCCACATCCTGGATGGTATCGGCTTCCTCTATGCCAAGCAATACCATCAGTCCCGGCCCTATGCTTGCAATCTCCTGTCCCTCAATGGTAACGCCCGCATGGCTGACTCTTTGTATTACTGCCCTCATTATGCTAAAACTAATACGTTGAACGTTATGACTAAGTAGTAAATTTAGCCCGTAAATCCAACTGCAACGTTGTTTTCACCGTAATTGTCTTGTGTACATGATTGATTTGTCGAAAGAAATATCTTTCCAAACTTCCCGAAGCGGCGGCAAGGGCGGCCAGAATGTAAATAAAGTAGAGACCAGCGTAGAAGGATATTTCCAGGTAGCTGCCTCGGCCCTGTTGAACGATGATCAAATACAATTGGTGTTGAACAAGCTGAGTAACCGTATCAATTCAGAGGGATATTTACACGTGCGGTCGCAAACGCACCGCTCGCAGTTGGCGAATAAGGAAGAAGTAATTAAGAGGATAAATACGCTGGTGGAAAAAGCTCTGCACAGGGAGAAAAAGAGGGTGGCGACAAAGCCGACGAAAGTGTCGAAGGAGAAAAGGGTAGAAAAGAAAAAGCAACAATCACAAAAAAAAGAAAACAGGCAAAAGATCCGTAGCACGGACCTTTAGTAATAGCTATGAAAACAGCACAGCATTCATTCAGGCTGATATTGCTGCCCGCTTTGTTTGCGGCGGTCATGGGTGCTTCGTGCCAGAAAGAATTGCGTTCAGCCGCCGATCCCCCGGCCAGTCATAGCCTTACCTTAAGATTCAAGCCGGTTGCGGATACAGCCTCCCTGGTGTTCGGTAATACGTATGTCAATACCTGGGGCGAACGGTATGCTGTTTCTGCTTTTAAATTTTATATCTGCCAGGTAAAATTGTACAACACCGACTCCGGTGTCAGCTATGATGTAAACAAGGATGAATATTTCCTGGTAGATTTTTCCAATCCCGATGCCGCCGTTTTACAATTGAAAGCTGTGCCTTTTACTTATGACCGCATTGGCTTTGTAGTAGGTGTGGACAGCATCCGCAATGTAAGCGGCGCGCAAACCGGCGCACTCGATCCGGCCAAAGGCATGTTCTGGACCTGGAATACCGGATACATCATGGCCAAACTGGAAGGGAACTCACCGGCATCGAACCAGGTGAATGGCAAGTTCGAATACCACATCGGCGGGTTTTCAGGGCCCGATAACGTGGTAAAACCCCTGACCCTTTCGTTCCCGCTGGGCCAGGAAATAACGCTGCAGGCAGATAAGAGCAGCCAAATAACCATTACCGCCAACGTTAACGCATGGTTCTTTAACCCGAACGATATCGAGCTGAGCGTAAACCCGGTTTGCATGACGCCCGGGCCATTATCGCGGCAGATTGCAGAGAACTATTTAAAGATGTTTACCATCACCAACGTGGTAACGCAATAACATGAGAAGGATTTGCATCATATCGCTGCTGGCTTTCGTTGTGCTTGGGGCAATGCTGGCAGAGTCATGCCGCAAATCAGGCGGAGGCGGTAACGTTACCACGCCCATGGATTTTTCAGTGCCCGCGGGATTTCCAAAGCCACTGCACGACTTTACCGCAAATCCTATCACCAAAGAAGGCTTCGAACTGGGCAAGCGTTTGTTTTTTGACGGCAAGCTTTCCAAGGACGGCAATTTTCCCTGTGCTTCCTGCCACCAGCAATTCGCGGCCTTTGCAACGTACGAGCACGATTTCAGCCACGGCTTCAACAACCAATTCACCACGCGCAATGCGCCGGGACTTTTCAATTTGGCATGGCATGGCAGCTTTCATTGGGATGGCGGCATCAACCACCTGGAAGTGCAGCCGCTGGCGCCTATTACCGCACCCAATGAAATGGCGGAGGACATGAACAACATCATCGAAAAGCTTAAGCAGGATGATCAATACAAGGTGATGTTCCGCTCGGCATTTGGCACGGACGAGATCAATAGCCAGCGCATTTTAAAATCGCTGAGCCAGTTCATGCTCATGATGGTGTCCGGCAATTCGAAGTACGATAAGATGAAAAGGGGCGAGGCCACTTTCAACAGCGCCGAGCAGGCAGGCTATCAAACCTTCCAGGCCAAATGCGCCTCCTGCCATGCGGAACCGCTGTTCTCGGATTTCAGTTACCGCAACAATGGCTTGCCGGTCAATACTTTCTTAAAGGATTATGGAAGGATGCGCATCACCAACAAGGCTTCCGATTCATTGAAGTTTAAGGTGCCTTCGCTGCGCAATATTTATGAAACCTACCCTTACATGCACGATGGACGATTCTGGAACCTTACCCAGGTGCTCGATCATTACACCACCGGTATACAAAACAGCAGTACACTGGACCCCTTATTGCAAAATAAACTTCCGCTGACGGCCACCGAAAAATTCAACCTTATCTATTTCCTTGGAACCTTATCAGACACAAGCTTTACTAAAGACAAGCGGTTTGCGCAATAGCGTTAAGATTTAATATATTTGATTATGAACCCCCGTGTCACAAGAGCAACCCTTTGGGTTATAATATCAATATGCCTGCTGGCAGCTTCGTGCCAGAAAAGTATAAAGGGCGACGATGTGGAACCACCCGGCACCCCTTCGCCCGTAGAGATCCGGTTCAAAAACCTGATGGGCCCCTTCAAAAACCTGGTATTCGATTCTACCGTGAATGTTGGATTGTCATTGTTAAAGATCAGCACCTTCAAGTACTACATCAGCAACGTACAGTTCGTGAATTCCAACACTGGTGATACCGTTAAGGTACCGGACACTTATTTCCTGATCGATCATGCCAATCCCCCATCACGGGCGCCGCAGTTCATGGTGCCTGCGGGGGAATATTATGGCATGTCGTTCCTGATAGGCATCGACGCCAACCGCAATTTCAACGGTCCCAAAACCGGCGCGCTCGATCCCGCGCTGGGCATGTACTGGAATGCCACCGACGGATACATCATGGCCAAGTTGGAAGGCACCAGCCCCTCATCCACCTTACCGGGCAATGTGTTCAGTTATCATGTCGGCGGTGTAATTGAGCCGCACAGTGTTTTGGCCATCCGCCATTTCAAACTCGGCGGCAGCGTTTCCATTCAACCCAACAAAAGAACCATCATCAACATAAGCGCCGATGCGCTTACCTGGTTCAATAACCCGCATAGTATTTCGTTTAGCGTGCCCTGTACCGGACCGGGGGACCTATCCAACAAGATCGCGGAGAACTATTATAAAATGTTCAATTTTATTTCTGTAACTTTTGAATAATTGATTATTAATTATTAATTATTGAAATAGGCTTGCGCGAATAATGAATAATTAATAATTAATAATAACATCATCGTATGAATACACGTGTCACAAGACTAAACCTGTTATTATTGCTGTCAGCGTCCCTATGGATGGCCTCGTGCCAGAAGAAAACAAAGGGAGATGATGCAGACCCCGGTGCACCGTCACCGGTGGAAATAAGGTTCAAGCACATGGCTGGGTCCTTCAGAAACCTGGTCTACGATTCCGCTTATCCCGTTACACCTGCCGGCACGCCTACATTTGTAAAGATCAATACGTTCAAATATTACATTAGCAACATACAATTGGTTGATGCTAAAACAGGCGATACCGTCAAGATACCAGATACCTACTTCCTGGTCGATCACGGCAATGCTCAGTCGCTGAGGCCTCAGTTTATGGTGCCCGCCGGCGAATATTACAACCTTTCCTTCCTGATAGGCATCGATGCCAACCGAAATTTCAACGGCCCTAAAACCGGCGCGCTCGATCCTGCGCTCGGCATGTACTGGAATGCCACCGATGGATACATCATGGCCAAGATGGAAGGCACCAGTCCTTCGTCAACGCTGCCCGGCAATGTGTTCACCTTTCATGTAGGAGGGGTAAAAGACCCGCACAGCGTGCTGGCCATGCGCCATTTTAAACTGGGCGGCAATGTGTCCATCCAGCCCAATAAGAAGACGGTGATCAATATCAGCACCGATGCGCTTGCGTGGTTCAGCAACCCGCATCCCATTTCGCTCAGCACACCTATCACCGGTCCGGGAGACCTGTCGAACAAGATGGCGGAGAACTATTTTAAAATGTTTGACTTTATTTCGGTAACATTTGAGTGATTAACCCTTTCTTTTACCTTTCATCGATTCCAGCATATTCTTTTGCCTTTCTATTTCCTGCTTCTGCTTTTCCTGTTCTTTTTTATTATCCTCGATGTCATTCTCCAGTTTTTTCAAACGCTTTTGCATATCGCTGGCGTCTTCCTGCAGGCGGTCGTATCTCTTTTCTGCTTTCTTAACTGCATTTTCCTGTCCGGCGATGTCCACTTCCAGGTTGTAAGCCTCTACCGAAGGCATCATGCCTTGCAGGAATGACCGGGCGCTGCTTAGATCAGGTGTTTCGGTAGCTACGCGGGTGGTGGGATTTTCGTTGGGCCTTGTTACAAACAGGTATACAACGGACGCGTCTTTTTCCTTCCTGCTTTTACGCTCCACTTTAAAATACAGGTCGTTGCCCTCGGTATCCAGATCGCTTAGCTTGGTGCCTTTGAACAATTGAAAGCCCCGGGATGAGCTGGCCTTGGACCCTCTTCTGTTAAGGTAGTCCTTGATGGCGTCTTCCACCACTTCGGGCGGGTATGGCACTTCCATGATGAGGGCAGGTTGGTCTTTACGCTGGTAGTCTATCTTTCCTTCGGTAATTTCCTGCGCGTAGCTGCCAGCTACAATCAGCAGGCATGCTACAAATGATCGAACCTTTTTCATGAAAAAAAATTTATGGTTTAAGGTTTGCAGTTAGCGATTGGCCAACTTCAAAACTACAAACAACAGACCACAAACCGCAAACTCTCAACGTTTAATTACTTTTGTATAAACTCAACATCCTTTGAGCATTAAAAAACTGGCAGGGCAAACGCTCTGGTATGGCGTACCTAAGATCCTTAGCAGGTTTCTGAATTACGGGCTTACCCTCATGGGCTTCTGGTTGTTCGATGCCACCGAAACCAGTAACTTGACCCAGGTATATGCGATCATCCCCTTCCTGAACGTTTTGTTCACTTACGGCCTTGAAACAAGCTACTTTCGCTTTGCTCAAAACACCGACCGCAACAAGCTCTACAATACGCTGACCTTTTCGGTTATCATCACCACCATTTTTTTTACCATCGTGCTGTTGCTGGCGCAAGAGCCGTTGGCCAGGTTTTTTGAACTGCGCGACAATCCTGAATACGTCACCTGGATGATCGGCATTCTTTTCTTTGATACACTGGCCGTTATTCCACTGGCCAAGCTAAGATTGGAAGAAAGGCCGCGCAAATATGCATTCGTGAACGTTGCCAGCATCGTGATCAATATTTTCCTAGTGATCTTTTTCCTGTTCATTGCGCGCAACAAGGCCGAGCAAAATCCGGCCAGCGTATGGATCATGATCTACCAACCCGACGTGGGCGTGGGCTATTTCATCATCGCCAACCTGATCGCCAGTGCGCTTTCCCTGCTTTTTTTGTACAAGGAATTCTCGGCCTTTAAATGGCTGTTCGATAAAAAGCTTTGGCTTCAAGTATTGAATTATTCTTACCCGCTGATAATAGTGGGATTTGGAGGCATGATCAATGAAATGCTTAGCCGCCTGGTGTACCGGAAAGTGCTGCACCTTGATGCTATGACCGAAAAAAGAGAGCTGGGCATCTTTGGCGCCAATTACAAGCTGGCGGTGCTCATTACCATTTTCATCCAGGTATTCAGGCTGGGCGCCGAGCCTTTTTTCTTTAATCAATCCACCCGCGGCGATGCGCCCCGCACTTATGCCAGGGTAATGAAGTTTTTTGTGATCGCATGCTGCTTCATGTTCCTGGTGGTGGTATTGTTCCTCGATTTCTGGAAGTTGCTCATTGCCGCCCGGTTCCAGGAATATGCAGAGGGCATTCACATTGTTCCCATACTCGCCATGGGCAGCGTGTTCCTGGGCATTTACTACAATCTTTCCGTTTGGTATAAACTTACCAATAAAACCATGTACGGCGCCTACATTACCATTGCCGGGGCCGTGCTCACCATTTTGCTGAACATTTGGTGGATCCCATCGTTCCATTATACCGGGGCGGCCTGGGCAACTTTCTTCTGCTATGCTTTTATGATGGTGGTAAGCTACCTGCAAGGACAGCATTATTACCCGGTGCCTTATGCGTGGAAAAAACTGGTGGCCTACCTGGTCATTGTATCGCTGATATATATGATACAACTGGGCATTGCCACCCTTACGCCGGAATGGACCATCTTCCATTTCGGAACAGGCATGGTATTATTGGGCGCTTTTACACTGTTTGTACTGAAGATTGAAAAGAAAGAATTAGAGCGGCTGCCGTATGTGGGCAGGTTCGTGACCAGACTGATCTAACGTCAACATGCAAGCTAATGCTTCACAAACTTTACACCCCCAGCCCCGTCAAAAATGGATTGTGCAGCTTTTCATACCCAATGGTGGTTTCGGGGCCATGGCCTGGATGCACCACTACCTCGGCCGGTAACACGAACAGTCTTTCCCGGATGTTCCGGATCAAGGTTTCAAAATCACCACCGGGCAGGTCGGTACGGCCGATGCTTTCCCTGAACAATACATCGCCCCCGATCAGGAATTGCTGCTGCTGGTTATAAAAGCAAACATGCCCGGGCGAATGGCCGGGAGCCGGTATTACTTTTAACTCGTCCTCACCCAACCGGAATACATCATTCTCCGTTATGTACATTACATCGCCGGTATAATGGTCGAAAGGGAGGTTCCAGTGCATGCCGGCTATGGGCGCAAAATCGAGCACCTGCTTTTCGTCGGGGTGTATCCAGGGTTTAAGGTCCCAGGTGTCGTGCACGAACTTGTTGCCGAAAACATGGTCGAGGTGGCAATGGGTATTTAACAAATATTTAGGCCGTAGCCTGTGAGATAAGATATAATCTTTCAATTCATTGCGTTCATTAGAATAATAGCATCCCGGATCGATAATGCAACAGTCGCCGGACTCATTATACAGCACATAGGTATTTTCTTCGATCGGGCTGAATACAAAACCTTTTACCGTCAACATGAGGGGATATTTTTCCTGGTTAAATTCATTTCCCCGGTTAGGGGCAATTAGTTAATTTTAAAATTCAAAGATAGAATATGAGTTTTCAACGGAACCGATTGATGAGCAAGCTTTGGATCATTGTTTATGGGTTATTGGCGCTGACTTTTTCTACTACTGGTTTTGCACAGGTGAACACGGTTGAATTCGGCAAGAACCGGGTACAATTCAAAAAGTTTCAATGGCAATATTACCAAACAGACAATTTTAATACCTATTTCAGCGAAAACGGCATGCCGCTGGCCAAATTCGTGGCCCAGATCGCGGAAAAAGAACTGCCCAGTATTGAACAATTCGTAGAATACGGGCTGCAGCGGCGTGGCAACATCATCATCTATAACCATTTCAACGACCTGGAGCAGTCCAATATCGGCTTAAGTCTCGACTGGCAAACCACCGGCGGCGTCACCAAGCTGGTGAACAATAAAATGATCGTGTATTACAATGGCGATCATCACAACCTGCGCATACAAGTAAGGCAAGGTTTAGCAAGAATATTGGTGGATAATGTGCTGTTCGGAGACGACCTCGGTGAATTTGCCACCAACCAGGCCCTCCTCGATCTTCCCAAATGGCTGGTAGATGGTTACGTGGAGTACGTGGCAGATCCATGGAACACGCAACTGGATGATCAGTTGAAGTCGGCCATGCTCTCGGGCCGCTATAAAAACTTTTACCAGTTCGCTTACGAAAAGCCCAACCTGGCAGGACATGCCTTCTGGTATTACATAGCCGAAAGGTATAAGAAAGAAAACGTTACTTACTTTTTGTACCTCTCCCGCGTATACCGCAACCTCAACAGCGCTTCCAACCGGATAGCCAAGAAAAAATTCAAGGCCCTGCTGCGAGATTTCATGACGTACCAGGAAGACCTGTACGCAAAAGATATCCGCGGCCGCCGCAATTTCCCAAGAGGTACGGTTTCTGTGGTGGAAGAAGTTCGTCCTAATAAAGATTTCATCCGCTTTACTGCCAACCCCGCACCCCGCAGCCAAACCTATGCGGTAGTGGAATACATCAACGGCGTGAATTGCGTGGTGCTGTACGAAAACTATATCAATCGCAAGGTGCTGCTCAAAAACGGCATCCGTAATAAGGAAGGTGAGATCAATCCCAACTATCCCCTGCTGGCATGGGATGGAAAAGGAACGCGTCTCGCGGTAATGTATTGGGACAAGGGAAAGATCAAGCTGTTTGTGTATGATGTGCTGCGGAGGTATAAACCCATCAACATAACATTGCCGCAGTTTGAACAGGTGCAGAGCATGCAATTCATGCTCGATGCCAATACGCTGCTGTTAAGCGCGGTGCGTAAAGGACAGTCAGACGTGTACGTATTTAAAATGGACAAGGAGAGCCTCGACCAGATCACCAACGATGTGTACGATGACCTGGACGCTTCATTTGTTGCATTCCCCGGTAAAACGGGCATTATCTATGCTTCCAATCGGCCAAATGCGCAATCCGCGGGCGCTGATACCGCATTGCCCGGCGGCCAGTACAATATCTTCCTCATCAATAACTGGAGCAATAATGAGTTCAGGCAGGTATCGCAGCTCACCGCATTGAAATACGGCGATGCGCGCTATCCCTCGCAATACAACGGAACGCACTTTACTTTCGTGAGCGATGAAAATGGTATCGGCAACCGATACGCAGGTTTCTTTACAACCGCTGGCGCAGGTGCTGATACGCTGTACAGGATAGCCGACATGGTGCTTCGCAATCCTGATCCGGCAGAACTTGACTCGACATTGAAAGTATATGACCTTGCACAACCGGATTCTGTTTTTTATGTTACAGTAACCGATGACTCGGCTTATATCTTCCCGCTTACCAATTACCAGAGCAGTCTTACAGAAACCAAGACCGCAGGCGACCAGGGACAGGTGAGCGAGGTGCGGCAGGAAGGAGATCTTAAGTTCCTGTACAAACTGCGCGTGGACGAAAGAGCGCTCCGCAGCAGGAACGTTAATGCAAGACCCACCGAATTCCGTAAAAAATCAATTATACAATCACAACTCGCCGGCGGCGAAGCCGTGCAGGTAATAGAAGCCCCGCGGTCCGACACTGCGCGCCGGAATGATTTCTTTGAGAGTGAATTTGAAAAAGAACGCAACCGCGATTCGAGCCGCGTAGGGCGGATGCTGCCTACACAGGACGCGCAGGAAGAGACCGTGCTAAGTAAAGCAAAGCTGTTCGACTACAGGCTTAAATTCTCTGTAGATAATTTCTCGGGCACCTTCAACAACGACATACTCATTAATCGCTATGAGCAATACACTGGCTCGTTGCCGATAAGCCTTACCAGTAGCGGCGCATTCAACGGCATGCTTAAAGCCTCCGTGTTCGACCTGATGGAGGATGTGCGGTTTACCGGCGCGGTGCGGCTGCCATTCTTCAATGGACAGGGAGCAGGCATCGCTATCGACCCCAGCGGTGGTAACGTATTCATTGCAGATAATTCTGCACTGTTTGACGGCGGCGGCGAATGGTTCGCAAGAGCTGACTACCTGAAAAGACGGATCGATTACTCGCTCATTTACTACCGCAAAACCGAAGTGGGTGACGCACAGGTAACCCCAAACCCCAACGATATCCTTAATGCCAAGGCCATCAGCAACCTGTACCAGGGCGTGCTTAAATATCCGTTCGACAGGGTGAAGAGCTTGCGCATGATGTTCGGCGTTAGGACGGACAAGATCGTGTTGCGGCCTGCGGGCAATGCCAGGCTGGATACGATCGCGCTGAAAATGGGCGATTTCAATAAACAAACCTATGGCCTGGTAAGAATGGAATATGTTCACGACAATAGCATTCAAAAGGCTATGAACATCATGAACGGCCTGCGGTACAAGATATATATCGATTGGAACAGCCAGATCAACAAAGTGTCCAATACAGAAGGCCGCTTTACTTTCAATGCAGGCTTCGATGCGCGGTATTATTATCCCATCTACCGCAACTTTATCTGGGCCGTGCGTGGCGCGGGCGACTTTTCCTGGGGTAATCGCAAGATCATTTATTACCTCGGTGGCGTAGACGGATGGTTGTTCCCGAAATACAATCAGTTCCCCACGCCGCAGGACCCGGACTATGCTTATCAATCGCTGGCCGTCAACCTGCGCGGCTTCCGCCAGAACACAGCCAATGGCAACAATGCGGTTATCATCAACAGCGAGCTTCGCTTCCCGGTATTC
The DNA here is from genome assembly GCA_035628135.1 of Chitinophagaceae bacterium. Taxonomy (GTDB): domain Bacteria; phylum Bacteroidota; class Bacteroidia; order Chitinophagales; family Chitinophagaceae; genus DASPKM01. The sequence goes on from DASPKM010000013.1 coordinate 358,687, forward strand.
TCTACTTTGTTCAATAAACCGATCAACAATGCATTCCTGCGCAATTTTCAACTGGTGCAGTTCTTTGACCTGGGAACCGCATGGAATGGTAATTATGATAAGATCGAGCGCCCTACCGTTGTGTATGGAACGCAACCGGTGAGCGTAGTGATCAAGGCGGGCGGCCTCGGGCCTTTTGCCGGTGGATATGGATTTGGAGCACGCTCTACCCTGCTGGGTTACTTCCTGCGATTCGATGCGGGATGGGAAATGAACGGCTTCTTCCGCGGCAAGCCGCTGTTGCACGTTGCAATGGGAATAGATTTTTAATATTCATATCCAACGATAAAAATAGAGGCCGGCCCAGGAATGGGCTGGCCTTTGTGTTATTAGGGTGATGCTTAACGACTGTTGTAGTATTTTATGTTGAATTTTTAGTCATTGGGGCATCAAATCATTGAGCCATTAGGTTATAGGCTATTTGGAATAATGACTTAATGACCCAATGACCTATTGACCATTGTACTACGTCCATTTTACCTTCCTCGAAAAATACATCACCAGGCCAAGTGTTATGAACAAACCGATGCTGCCCATCAACAGCGCATAATCCTGCGACTGAATAAGGATGTATATAAAACCATACATCGCGGCGAGCAACAGCGAAATGAACAAGGCCATCCGGCCCGATTTCAATACCGCGCTCACATACCATGCTATCAGCAACACGGTGGCAACGGCGGCCATTACATAGGCGGTATTAAACCCGAGGTATTCTGAAATGGACAATAGGAGCGTGTAAAAAATGCACAAGGCAAAGCCTACCAACACATACTGCAAGGGATGCAGCGATCTTTTGTAGATCAGCTCGATCAGGAAGAATGCAGTAAATGTAAGTACAATGCAAAGGATCGCATACTTAACGCTTCTCAATGATTTTTGATAAGTGTCTACCGGCACTTCCAGGTTTACGCCAAAGGCCGAAGCGTTCAGGTCGTAGGTGCGTGCGGTCCATTGCTGCGGATAGGCGCGGTTAAGCGAGAGCACATTCCAGTTAGCGGTAAAGCCACTGTCTTTGATGTTACGGTTGTCCGGCAGGTAGTTGCCGGTAAAGCTTGGGTCCGGCCAGGACGATTGCATGCTCACCGTTGTCTTTTTGCCAAGCGGTACAAACAATAGGCTCTGCGATCCTTTCAACTTCAGGTTCACATCGAACACAAAGCCTTGTCCGTGCAACGAATCGCTTAGCGGCAGCCCGCTGCTTAGCGACTCCGTGAATTGTTCATCTGAAAATTTACCGGGCATCAGTTCTAGCGTTTCCCGGTTCCGCGTGAATTTTACTTCTTCTCTAAGGCCGCGCACATCGTTTACGCTGAAGTATACCACGGCCTCATTCCATAAAATGTTTTCCGCAGGAATTTTCAGCGAAGCAAAATTGAATGCCCCAAAAGCACCTCTGAGCGTAACATCCGAAGTATATACCATTACCTGGTAAATGCCCCGGTATCGCTTTTCGGGCAGTACTTTCGAATCAATGTTCAATTCATCAGGCAAAAAATAGGCTTGTTGCCTGTTGCGGGAGACGATGCCTTTTGAGTCAGTGACCAGTTGCCAGTAAGGAATGGCGATTACAGGGCCGTTGATCACTTGTTGCCCCGCCCATTTGGAGCTTACTTCCATAATCGCCTCTGCCTGCCTGCCCTGCCGCTCGTGTACGAGGTCCTGTATCATAAAGGTTGGTATCAGCAGCAACAGGATCAGGAAACCGATGAGCAGGCCTTTAAAGATCATGCGGTTTCGTTGCCAGAAAGAAGAAAGAGTGTTTTCCATGAGTGGTGTTTTATGTTGAAGGGTTCGGTTTATTAGTAGTCATTGGGTCACTAGGTCATTAGGTCAATGACTTAATGACCTAATGACTTAATGACCTCATTTTTTTAAGTACCAGGTACATAAACGTCATCAATACGGAATAGCACGCCACCATGCCGCATGCAATCTTGAAATACATAGGATTGCTCATGACGTACATCGTATCTATCACCACGTTGAATGGTGATGTGATGGCGTCCCAGCTATTGAAGCGGATATATCTCCCGATGAATACGCCGAATGCGTTCAGCACCATGATGGGATAAATGAAATAGAGCTCATTCCTGAAAGGGAACTTCAACAGGAAGATCCTTTCCATTTGCCGTACAGACAGTACGCCCAGCACAAGCCCGTTCCACGCAAAAGAAAATATCAATGCCACGTCAAACCACAACGGCATGCCATAGTACACGCTGATGTGGAACAGGTCTGTAATGATGTAAAATGAATTGGGCACAAACAGCAGCCAGGTAATGAATACGAGCGCGAACTTCCACCGCTGCTCTATCCATGCAGGATGCCTTTGCAGCCAGGAAGAAATAAAATAGGGCACGTAGGCAAGGAATAGGTTCCATACGAAGAAAATGAACGTAAGCTTTCCCGTATAGACTATCCTTGCCATAACCATCAGCACGCTGAACAGGATCGATGCTGCCAACCAACGATGCAGCTCGCTTTTCAGCACCCTGGGAATTTGTGATTTCAGGGACAACACAGCGTTTTTCATTGCTTATACAATTTTCGGTACAAATATGGCCATGCCTGTTACCAGCGCCGTAATGGCTGCCAGCAGCACTGCACCGGCCGACATGTCTTTAATGATTTGAATTTTTGGATGCCTTTCTGTTGAAATGAAGTCCATTATTTTTTCTATGCAGGTGTTGAACAATTCAGCCACCCACACAAAGCCCACGGCAAATACCAGCAATGCGGTTTCGAGGCCGGATACCGGCAATACGATAGCCAGCACTACCACACCCGCCGTAGCCGCCAGGTGCAGCCAGGCATTGTGCTCCGAGCGGAAGAACCGAATCACTCCCGCAAACGCATAACCGAAGCTTTGCGATCTTTTCCTGATAGAGAACTTTTCCAGTTGCATTTTTAATTTGTTTTGAAACGTTTAGCGGCAGTTTTCCCCCGCCAGGTAAATGAACAATGTCATGATGCAGATGCCGCCGAGCCCGATAATTATCCAATTTGGCCAACGGCGCTGAATACGGAGGTGCACGTCTATGAATGTCCTATCCGTGATCCACTCGAACCGCAGTGTACTGGCCATGTTCAGCAGTATCGCTATTACCGGCCCGAATACTATCAGCAAGTTGATGTTCCATCCGAAAGATTCATAGGCCCCGAGACTGTTCAATAAAGGCTGTGCGGCGTTGTACAAGCCATGGATCCCAAACTCGTTAAGGAAATTGATGAAAAAGAAATAAGCGCCTGGTAAGGTAAGCAGCAGGCCGGCAACAGCACTAAGGTTCGATTTGAGAAATGATACTTTCATAATTCGACATTTTATTATTTTATGCAATAGCAGGAAACGGCGAGGGTGTGTTCCCCTCGTTCCCACGACGGCTGACCTTTGACAATATCGCTTCCAGTAAGGGAAGCATGCGGTTCAATCCCTTTGTTTTGATGACGAAATTCCAGAGCGGTTCAAACTTTTTCCATCCGCCGGCATACGCAAAGTGTTTGATCACGTGCTTGATCTCATCATGCTGCATGCTTGCCCTGAATATGTTGCTCCACGAATAAAATGAACGGTAGGCCCAATCATATCCCTCCTTCAACTGTTTTGCGGAGAGGCCGCGCGTTTTATACACCACCTGTCTCGTATCATACAGATCCCAGTTACGGTGCAGTATGCGGTCTTCCTGTTCCATGGTTTGAAACAGCCTGGTGCCGGGATACGGCGTGAGTATGTGAAAAGTGCAGGTGGTCAATCCATTGGTAACCGCCCAATCCACCGTGCGTTTGAACACATCGGGATCATCCTCATCCAATCCAAACACGAAGCTGCCATTGATCATCACGCCCAGCGAATGCAGGCGGTTGATGGCCTCGGTGTAGTTTTTACCGAGGTTTTGTTTCTTGTTGCTTTGCTGCAGGTTGGAAGCGTTCAGTGTTTCAAATCCGATGAATACGCTGCGAAGGCCGGCGGCCGCGGCTTCTTCTACCAGGCCGCCGCGCAGGATGGCGTCAACCGTGGACGCGCCCTGGAATACGCGGTTCATTCCACGCATGCCTTTGAACAATGCGGCAGAAAATTTTTGATTGCCCAGCAAATGATCGTCCAAAAAGTACAGGTGGCGGCCCGGCAATCGGTCGATCTCCGCAAGGGCAGCATCTACCTGTTGGGTGTAAAATGATCTGCCGCCTTCGAAGAAAGCATCTTTGTAACAAAAATCGCAATGGTGAGGGCAGCCTCTGGATACTACGATCGAGTTGGGCACCAGGTACAGGCTGCGCCTGATAAGGTCCCTTCGTATAGGCGGCACCGTTGCCAGGCTCCGTTCAAAGGAAACATATTGTTTTGCGGGACGCTTGTTGCGAAAGTCCTGCAGGAACTTTGGAAAGGTGGGCTCGCCGGGCCCGATAAAAATGCTGTCGGCATGTTGACTTGCTTCTTCTGGCAGCGAAGTAACATGCAAGCCTCCCAGGCATACGTATGCGCCTTTTGCGCGGTAATGGTCTGCCAATGCGTAAGCGCGAAAAGCATTGGTGATGTACACCTGGATGATCACCAGCTCGGGCTCATCGTGAATGTTCAGCTCTTCTACGTGTTCGTCCTGTAATTCTATTTCATCATCGGGCGAGCAATAAGCCGCCAGCGTGGCCAGGCCCAGCGGCGGGAACAGGGAATACTTGATGGGCCGCCAGTAAGGGCTTTTTGCTTCGGTAAGCGCTGGTAAGATCATTTTGATTTTCATGGCTGACTTATTCTGATGGTGCATTATTAATCTTTGCGATATGAGCGCCCTGCACTGCTATTGCCAGCACGGCGGAAACTACCGCCACCACTAACAGCATGTCTCCTTCGCTGCCCAATGGCAGCAGCCACAGAAAGCCGAGGAACACGAGCACGGTAGCGGCAATGCCCGTTAACAACACCAGGAATACCGCCCACAGGCCGGCAATGCCATACGAAATGCAACTGCGCATGACCAGTATCAGCAACACGAAAATGGGAAGCGTGCACATGCCTGAAAGCAACAAACCAAAACCGAAACAGAACAATGCAGGCTTCCATTCATTGAAGCCCATAAGGTATCCAGTGCCCATCACGCTGTTAACGAGGATGGCCGTGAACCAGATCTTAAAGGCAATGCTTTGTGGCGTATCCATAATATACATCTCCAAAAAGTACTTTGTATTTCAAAGTGTAACGACAAAAAAAATTATTTCATTCCCTTGATCATGCTTTCCAATGCTTCGATATGTTCTTTGAATGCTTTTTCACCTGCTTTGGTTATAGAATAGGTTGTATTGGTTTTACGTCCGATGAACCCTTTGTGCACCTTGATGTACCCATTTTCCTCGAGGTTTACCAGGTGCGTTGCCAGGTTTCCATCGGTTACCTCCAGCATTTGCTTCAGGTCGTTGAAGCTCATGTCGGCATTTACCATCAGGCTGCTCATTACGCCCAGCCTGATGCGGCTGTCGAAGACTTTATTTAAGTTACTTATAGGGTTCATCATTAATGACTGTCATATTTCCACCACATTACCAATCCGTACACGATGTGCAACACTCCAAAGCCGGCGCCCCAGAAATATAGTCCATACTGCGGATACCACATATTGATAAGGCCCAGTATAATTTCCATGAAACCCACGTAACGTATGTCGCTAAGCGTGTACTTGCTGGCATTTACCAAGGCCAGGCCGTAAAATATCAAACATGAAGGTGCTACAAACGCCCAGGCGCTGTATTTAAGCAAGCCCAGCACAAACACGCCACCCGTCATTAAGGGTATCAGCAGGTTGATCAGCAATTTGCGGGAGGTATGGTCCCACACCGGCAGGTTATTTTTCCGCGCCTTGCGCCAGGTAAAGTAAAACGAGGTGGCTATCGCCCCGGCCAATACCGCGGCGGCCAATGCAAGCAAACTCCACTTGAGATGTTGAAAATCGCCGGTATTGTACCCACGCTCTGTATAGCGCCCATAGTACTCCCAGATCCAGTTATAGGCAAAGTAAGCCCCTATCAACGCAAAAACACCCGCACTCACCCCGCTTAAACCACTTAAGGAAAGGAACCTGGAAGAGCGGTCCATGATGCGCCGGATGTCCTGGAGCGCTTCCAAAGATGCGTGTTGCTGGTCCATATAAAAAGCACTTTGTATTACAAAGTAATAGTCCGTTTTTCATATTTCAAAATATTTCAGCTATTAAAAAAAATATAATTAAAGGCTGGCGATAACCCCTTCAAACCCAATTTCCCCCTTCATACGTACTTTTGGTGCGTTATGCAAGTACGATTGGCAGTAGTTACGATCTTCGGCTTTTTGGCAATGGGCCTCAATACCCAGGCACAGGTAAAGGTTTTAAAGGGCATCATCAAGGACATCCACAGCGACGAACGCATCCCCTTTGCCTCGATCCAGTTCATTAAAGCGGGCACCGGCCGGCTCGCAGACTCCTCCGGCGCATTCATCTTCCGGTTCGATAAATGGCCGCAGGATACCCTGGAAATAACCTATGTAGGTTACCAGGATTATAAATTTTTCATCGATCCCGCCCAGCTCACCCGCGATACCTTAAACCTGGTAGTGAACATGGAAAGAGGCAAATACACCGCCGAAGTGGTGGTACGGCGAAAGATCGACCGCGGCCTGCTGATGTGGAAGCGCATCGTGCGCCGCAAACCCTTTAACGACCGGTACCGCTTCTCCAATTTCTCGTACGAACTGTACAACAAGCTCGAGCTGGACCTCAAAAACCTGAATAAGGAAAAATTGGGCGAAGTAAAACTGCTAAGGCCCTTCAAGTTTATATTGAACAACGTGGACACTACCGAAGGCGCGCCGTATCTCCCGGTGTATCTCACCGAATCTATTTCTGATTACTACTACCAGAAATCGCCACTCAAAAGAAGAGAAGTGTTCAGGGCCAGCAAGACCATGGGCGTAAACAACGAAAGCGTGAGCAAGCTGCTCGGCGGCATGGACCAGAACGTAAATTTCTACTCCAACTTCATTCCCGTTTTCGATAAATTATTTGTAAGCCCCATCAGCGACAATGGCGATGCTTATTACAATTACAAGGTCACCGATACGCAATACGTCGGCGGCAGGCGGCTGATACATTTTATCTTCACGCCGCGCCGCAAGGGCGAAAATACCTTCGAAGGTGATTGCTGGGTGCACGATACCACTTTTGCCATCCAGAAAATGAACCTGCGGCTCGACAAGACCGCTAACATCAACTTCATGGAAAAGCTGAGCCTTATACAGGAATACCAGCTTATCAACGACAGTACATGGTTCCTTTCAAAAGACAAGTTCGTGGCCGACATAGCGCCGCTCGGCAACAGCAAGCTGGCCTTCATCGGGCGTAAGACAACCACCTACCGCAATGTTGTGCTCAACGATTCGTCGGTGGTAAATGAGCTTGCCAAAAACAAGATCATGGAAGAAACCATTTTGCCCGATACCGCAAACAACAAAACAGATGAATATTGGGCTGAATCGAGGCACGAAGACCTGAGCAAGAATGAAAAGGCCATCTACCACATGATAGATACGCTGATGAAGATGCCGATATTCAGGCGGTATACCAACATGATCAATTTTGTGGCAACAGGTTACCTTAACGTAGGCAATTACCAGATAGGACCCTGGCAAAACTGGATCACCGGCAACCAGGTAGAAGGCCTGCGCCTCCGCTTCGACCTGGGCACCAACCGGTACTTTCATAAAAGGGCGATCTTTCATGGGTACCTGGCCTATGGATTTACTGACCAGCAATGGAAAGGCAATTTCGATGTGATGTACCTGTTCAATAAAAGCCCACGGTCATACATATTCGCATCTTTCCTGCACGATTTCGATTATGGACAGAACTATTACGACGAGATCAGCTCGGACAATATCTTCGCATTGGCCATTCGCAAGCCGGGCGTTCCCATTAAGTTCATCAAGCTGCAGGAAGAAAGGCTGGACCTTTTCAAAGAATGGAACATCGGATTTTCGGTATTGCTCTCGGGCCGGCACAAGGAATACAACCCGGTGCGCAACCTGCCGGTGAAAGGCAGCTTCGTCTCAAAGGGCGAACATCCCTTCAATACTTTCGAAACTTCTATAAGGTTGCGGTTTGCTTATCTTGAAAAATTCGTTGAGAATACTTTTTACCGCACCAGCCTGGGCAGCCCCTATCCTATTGTTGAATTCAAATACACCAAGGGACTTTCCGGCGTATTGAACAGCAATTACGATTACAGCAAGATATCCGGCGGCATCAGCAACTCGCGCAAGATCCCGCCTTTCGGCAGCATTTACTGGAATGTATTCGGCGGTAAAACTTTCGGCACACTACCCTACATGCTGCTGGATGTGGCGCCGGGCAACGAGATCTATTACTACAACCGCTATGCCTTTAATATGATGAACCGGTACGAGTTCATTCACGACCAATATGCAGGGTTCAATGTGGAGCATAACTTCGGCAATGGAATATTCCGCTTTATTCCTTTGACCCGTAAGCTCAAGTTCCGCCAGTTCTGGACTGCCAAGGGACTATGGGGCAGCCTGAACGAACAGAATCAGGCATTGAACTTTGTAAACGGCCATCCCTTCAAAGCGCTGAATGGTAAAACCTATGTTGAATTGGGGACCGGCGTCGATAACATCCTGAAAGTATTCCGCCTCGATTTTGTGTGGAGGGTATTGCCAAGCCCGCGCCCCGCCAGGAGCGCCGAAAGGTTTGGGGTGTTCGGAAGCTTCAGGCTTGCTTTTTAATTCCGAACTTTGGACCACTATCACAAAAAATTACGATCATGCTGAAATGCCTTGCCGTTGTCGCCCTAAGCTGCATTGCTTGTACTGCATTTACGCAAAGCGCCGAACAAAAATTAAAAGAGCTCGGCATTGTGTTGCCGCCGGTTTCCAAACCCATTGCCAATTATGTACCCGCCGTCAGAACAGGCAACCTCATTTTTCTTGCGGGTAAAGGCCCTTCCCATCCTGACGGAAGTTATATAACAGGGAAGCCTGGTAAGGACCTTACCATCGAACAAGGCTATGATGCTGCAAGGCTTACTGCCATCAATCAACTCGCAGCATTAAAAGCAGCCATCGGCGATTTAGACAAGGTAAAACGCATCGTGAAAGTATTGGGCATGGTCAACTGCGAGTCCGACTTCAAAGACCATCCCAAGGTCATTAACGGTTTCTCGGACCTGATGGTGGCTGTATTCGGCGAAAAGGGCAAGCATGCACGCTCCTCGGTGGGCATGTGTTCGCTGCCCATGAACATGGCGGTGGAAATTGAGTTGATCGTTGAAGTGGAAGATTAATCGTATTCCATGGTATCATAACTTTCCCAATCTTCCAGGTATGCCTTGAAGTGCTTGTCGATCTCGGACGTCTTGAACTCGTTCTCTTCGTACATGCCGGAAATGTTGTTGTTTTCCGTTATTGTCAATTCTTCGGCATCCAGGCTGAAAGGTCCGCTGACGCAGAGATAGCTGGTTTTTTCATTATTGTATTCAAGGGTAGCCTTGAAAAGATAAAACTTACAACGCTTTCCCTTATAAAAAGCAGTTCTTTCACCAACATATTCCATTTTATCAGGATCGTACTCAAGATTATTGACGAGATAACTTTCAGCAAACGCACGCTGGCTAAGATATTTTGAAGGAAAAGCCCTTTCCATTTTCAATTTCTTCAATTCTTCGTACAAGCTTACCCGGTAGTATTTGTCCGCGGCTATTGCAGATAAGATTGCAGCTTCCACCGGCTGCTTCAGCTTCAGCAATTCCAGTACCGCATCGAATTGCAGGTTGGTATATTTGGTCTTTAAAAATTCCCGCAGCAATCCAATGGACGCATTTGACTTCAGCTTACCAAGGCTTTCAATCAGGTCGGAGGTTCCCGTAGCGTAATAATATTCTTCCTTATGCTTGAGAATTTTGGCCAGCTCATTCCTGCCCGCTTGTAAGATAATGGCCTCGTGCGCCTTCAGCTCATCAACCGAGAGCAAACTGCTGTCCAACATCCGCTCGTGCACCAGGAACAAAGGCGTTCCCAACAATGTATCAGCGCTAAGCTTCCACAATTGCGGGTAGAGCCGTTTTGTGAGCTCCAGCGAATCGGTGAATCCATACACAAACATCGATACATCATTTCCATGTGTCGGAAGCCGCTCATTCAGTAATTCAGCGAGCATCCTGTACGATTTTTCGGTGTGCCGCTGCGACAATATTGTCAGTGTTGAATATTTAAATTTCTCCTGCCCGGGATTTAATGAGCGGTAGTGCTCGAGAATTAGCTTTTCAAAATCATCATGCTTCAGTGCGCGCACGGAACGGAGAAATGCATCGTTCACGCCCCTGTACCTAAGCGTATCGAGGGGATAGCTTCCAACGGCCGCCCTTAGCATGGCAGGAATATCGGCCGGCTCATATACCACCGATTCAATGGCTTCAAAAGCCTGGGCATAGGTGGCCGAATCGGTGGATGCAAGGTCTTTCACCAATTTGTCGAGAGAATTACTGTATATAAAATCTGTTTTTTCTTCTTTCAAGAACCTGAACCCCGTATGAAACCGTTGGAACTCGTATTGCTTCCAGTATTTTTCCGGCGCATTGGCCTGCAGCATATACACGAACTTGCCGTTCAACAGCACGCGAAAGCGCTGTACATGGCCCGAGGTCTTACTGCTAACGGTAAACTCAACCCCATTGCTATTGCCATTCCTGATAAACTGGTAAGGTCCCAGCATTTCATTACGCTCCACCAATTCGTTCATGTACTTTTTCAATATCACTGAATCGTGCTTTGCCCACAAATACTTTGATAAGGCGCGGCGTGTAACGGTAAAAGAAGTAACCGTAGGAGCATCAAACGCTACCCACAGGTAATCGCGGCTACCTATGGCCGTTGAACTGTCAAAGTCCAGGAAATCGGTCCTGCTGAACGAGCCAGGCACCGGCGCGGCAAATCCATGCTCTTCAAATTGTTCCTGCTTCCATACAGGAGCGGGATAGTCCAGGAATGCAAATGAGTTGTAGAAGTTTGCAATGTCCGCCGAAGCGCTGTCTTCCTGGTTGCCGGTAACCATCAATGAATACACCCTGTTGCCGCGGATGATGGACAGGCATTTGAGCATGGTGTTGTCTTTCAGGTCGGCAACTATCCATTTTGCAAAAAATCCCTGGAAGGTAGTATCGCGCAGGCGCAGGTTGCTAAGGTCCATGGTGGCATTCAACCGCTCGATGGCGCTTACAAAATATGCGGAGTCGTCCGGTATTACAAAGCCCGGCGCCGTTTTTACCGCCATCACTCCATAAAAATTTCCCTTGCTGTTGTCGAGGCTGTTGAACTGCACTGCAACAATGGAGCTGTCCGGCGTTTCCACGTCCACGCCCTTTGGAGTTTCAGGCATGATAACGCTGAAGAAATGATCGTTGAAAGTATGACGCTGCCATTGCTGCTCCGGCATTTTTTCTATAATAAATGCTTCAAAATAGTCAGTGGCTTCCTTTCCATACAGGTCATCCTTATTTCGCGCGCCCATTCCTATCAGGTATACTCTTTTTCCAAACGCAAATGACTGTACCCGGGCATGAATGTTTTCAGCAGGTATCTTGTACAGCATGTCGATAGCTTCAAAGCCATTGCGGGTAAAGCGCTTGTCGCTGATGGCCTCGCCCATCGAAGCGCTCACCATGTTCTTGTACAGTTGCTGCAGCACACTGTCTGCATTACTGTTGGTAATTGTAATGGCCGGCAATACAAAAGCGGTATAATACTGCTTCATGCTGGTCATGTCGATGTACATGTTCATCTTCATTACACCGTTCAGCATATCCATGGGACTGGGCTTGCCCGGCATGCGTGCGCTGTAGCCAAGCGTGGGTTCTTTTACTTCAACCCATTGCTGAAGCTGTTGCGCTTTGATGGAATAATTATTGGCATGCGTGCGCGAAGTAGTGAACACCGGCTCCACGGTATACCCTTTCTGCCGCAACAATTCTATAATGCCTTTTTCGCCCGGCAGGTGCGCGGTGCCTACTGCTACCACATAGCTCTTCTCGCGCATCATGCTGTCCATTTTCGTTGCCATCAGTTCATTGCGCAGGCTCAGCAACCTGTCCTCCGTTTGATCGGGCAGCATCGACATCAGTTCACCGATGCCTTTCAAATCTTCGCGGATGTATAATTGAATGATCTTCTCGATAAGGGTTTGTTCTTTCTTCAGGCTTTTCAGTATCCTGGAGGGATTGAAATCTTCTACGCGCATATCGTTCAGCAGGTTCACCTGGTCGATAGCTCTTTCTAGTCCCGCGATCTCTTTTCCCTGGTTTTTTGCCATGCCATACAGGTATGCATCAACGATAGTGGGCATGTCGTCCGGCTTGCGCTCAGGCTTGGCCAGGTGCTGGCGCAGCATATAGGTTTCCTTTACCGTAAGCTTGTCTGCATCGATGCCCAATTCTTTGCGGAGCTTTACGTTCAACGCATCGAATTCATCTTTCTTCAGGTATTTTTTCAAGTATTCGTTGGTGGCTGATTTGTTGATGTTTTGCATGATGGCCATTACCACGCTGTCAGGATGGATCTCCATCGCAAAACCATCGGCGGATTGTATGAAGCGGTACAGGGAATCGCTAAAATTGAACACGCGTTTATCCTGCACGTGAATGGTGCCGTACAGGTATGAAGGCTTGGCCAGGTTGCTGCCGCTTATCTTCCACAGCAGGGTATTCTCCAGCGACTTTTTCTGGCCTTGCGCACACAGCGATGCCACTGCGAAAAGCAGCAGCAGGGCTAGTTTTTCCGGTATGGCATACAGCTTCTTCATTGCAGGTGTAAGCATGGTCATAGGGGTCTTTTTCTGATTGGGCGTGAAATATCTAACTTTAAACGGGAAGTAACACATTTCCCCTCATAAATTTTTCGTATGCCAGTTGTTTTACCAGTCAATAACATTTATCCCAGTTTCGGCAACAATTGCTATATAGCGCCCAATGCTACCATCGTGGGCGATGTGGTCATGGGCGATGACTGCAGCGTATGGTTCAATGCCGTAATACGGGGGGATGTGAACTACATTCGCATAGGCAATAAAGTGAACATCCAGGACGGGGCGGTAATACATTGCACGTTCAAAAGAAGCCATACTACCATTGGCAACAATGTGTCCATCGGCCACAATGCCATTGTGCATGGCTGTACCGTGCACGACGACGTGCTGATAGGCATGGGCGCCATTGTAATGGACCAGGCGGTGGTGGAAAGCAATACCATCATTGCCGCGGGGGCGGTGGTACTGGAAGGCACACGGTGCGAAGCGGGCAGCATTTATGCGGGCGTGCCGGCAAAGAAGGTAAAGGATATTTCGGGCGAACTTATCAGCGGCGAGATCAACCGCATTGCCAATAACTATGTCCGGTATGCGAGCTGGTTCAAGGAAGGTGAAGCGGCCAACCAGTAAGGCTTTGACATTGAACGCCTTGCAATTTGCGCTAAGTGTTTTCCATAAAATAGATTTACGGCCTTCCTTGCATACACGGCATAATATTTTTAGTTTTAGTAGCGTTAGATGAGCGAAAAGGTCTACCCATGAAACCGAAGGTTTCCATGAGTCCTTGAAAAAACTGACCTCATGAAATCGATGCGCCATATAGTGATTGTTTTAGCCTGCCTCCTGGTGTTGACTACCGGTTCTTCCTGTACTTTTTTCCGGAATTTGTTTGGTCCTAAGCATGGATGTCCCAGCAACGGCAAGAACGTGGGAGCAGAACGCATTTTGAGTGGCGAGAAGGTTCCTAAGGCCAAGAAGTTCAAAAGCTGACGTAAATCATTGACCGTACCATATTGTTAACCCAAATCCCTTCACTATGAGCCTGACTTTACGTACCGACTTTGGCTGCACCGAAGCTATAATAGACGACGACTGCGGGTTGAAAAGGTTTTATGAAGTAGCCAATATTTTATCCGACGATCTCGACATTAAGTTCATAACAAAGATGGACGATTTCGACTCCCTGATGTGGGACTTCAACTACAAAGGACATACGCTTACACTTCACTACAACATTTACACTGGCATTTCAATTTATCCCCGCAAGTTCCGCGAAGCGGTGAAAAGGGATAATGAAGCCGTGGTGGAAGTGGCGAGGTTCCTGGAAAGCAAATTGATGATCAATACAGCCAGGAAGTACATGTCGTAGCGAGGCAGTAAGTGGTAAATAACGAATTGTGAGTAGTGAGTAGTAAGTTGGGAATGTTCTCCCAACTCACCACTCACCACTCACACTTAATAAGGTTTCTCTTCTATCGAATCGAAAATATTGCAATAGCTGAAGTAACGCTCCGCATATATACGGCCTTCTTCCAGGGCCTTTTTTATTGCGCATCCCGGTTCTTCCAGGTGCAAACAATTATTGAACTGGCAGTCCTGCAGCAACTCCCGCATCTCGCGAAAATAATGCGATAGCTCCTGCCGGCTGATGTCTACCAATCCAAATTCGCGCATGCCCGGTGTGTCTATTATTTTTCCCCCGCCTTCAAATGGCAGGTCGAACATTTCTGCGAAGGTGGTGGTGTGAATTCCTTTGCCGCTCCATCCGCTCACGTGCTGTGTTTTCAGTTGCAACGCGGGCAATAAATAATTGATGAAGGATGACTTGCCAACGCCGCTGTGCCCGCTCAATAAGCTGATCTTGCCTTTTAGCAAGGCTTTTACTTCGTCAAGCCCCGTGTGGTCCTTTGTGCTGCACAATACTACCTTGTACCCTACATCTTCATACATCTCTTTCCAGTTTGCAAATACCTGCAGTTCTTTCTTGCGGTAGATGTCGGATTTGTTGAACACTATGATAGCGGGAACATGGTAGGCTTCGCAAGCAATTAAGAAACGGTCGATGAAGCCCTGCGAAGTACGTGGCTCCTTCAAGGTGGCAATCAGCATGGATTGGTCAACATTGGCTGCCACGATATGATGATGGTGCTTGCTGCGCGGCGATTGGCGGTTGATGTAATTCCTGCGCTCGTGCATGGCCGTTATAACGGCGGTATTGCTGCCCGGGCTCTCTGGTTCTATTTCTACTTCATCCCCTACCGCAACAGGATTGGTAGAGGTGATCTCATCTATCTTGAACACACCTTTTATACGCGCATTGTACATATTGCCCGCATCATCCCTGACCGAATACCAGCTGCCCGTTGATTTATAAATTACCCCTCGCATTAGTCAAGATTTAGAAGCACAGATTTCTTTTGATTTGAGGGTTACACAGGTTTACTAACTAGTATCTCGTGGCTTGCCATCTGTGTAATCCATGAATCAATTGTCAAAATCTTTGCTATGAATTCTTCTGCATAGTCATCATGGAAATTTCCTGAATGTCGTCATTCTTAAAAACAATTCTAAAAATATCAATACCGCCGCCGCAATTGCAAATGGAAAAAACTTCTCGCTGTACCGCTGCAGGGCCGTTACCTCTATCCTGGATTTTTCCAACTTGTCTATCTCCGAATAAATATTGGTAAGGCCTTCGTTGTCCTTTGCCCGGAAATATTTACCCCCCGTTTCATCCGCAATTTGTTTCAATAATTTTTCATCGATGTTTACTTTCTCCCGCTGCATGATGATGCCTCCAATGGTTTGAACCGGCACTGGCGCATATCCTTCGGTTCCCACGCCAATGGTATATACGCGCACCCCCACCGACTTGGCGATTTCCTTGGCGGTATTGGGATCGATCATGCCCCCATTATTTTCTCCATCCGTCATCAATATCACCACCTTGCTTTTAGATTTGGAAGAGCGCAGCCGGTCGACGCTCGTGGCCAGGCCCGATCCAATGGCGGTGCCATCTTCCAGCAACCCGCTGCGGATGGCGAAGATCTGGGTCTTCAATACATTCTTATCGGTTGTAATCGGCGTAAGCGTAAAGCTTTCACCTGAAAATATTACAAGGCCTATGCGGTCTGTAGGCCTGTTGTCTACAAAGCTGGCCGCCACATTTTTTGCTGCTTCCAGGCGGTTGGGGCTTAAGTCCTGTGCCAGCATGCTGCCGCTAACGTCCATGCACAGCACAATGTCTACGCCCTCGCCTGTGACCATTTGCTCATCGTTCCTTTTTTGCGGGCGTGCGAGCGCCACTACCAGGCAAATAAGTGCCAGCATGCGCAATGCAAAGGGCAGGTGCAGCAAACTGGTCTTCCAGGTTGAAAGCGATGAAAATGGCGCGGTGCTCGATACCATTACGGACGCCTGCTTCCTGCGATGGCCCGTTATGTACCACCATACCAATATCGGCACCAGTCCCAGTAAGATGAACTGGTAAGGCTGAGCAAATGTTATATCCTTGAACCAATCGTATAGCATATATCAGGTTGATGCCAGCGCATCCATCCGCGTAATTGATTTTTTAATGGTTTGATACGATTCTTCCTGTTCAGTTCCGGAAGGCGTATACTTTGCAAATTTTACAAAATCGGCCATCCGCAGGGTTTGGGCCAGCAGCGTGTATTCATCTGTCGGCAACCTTGCCTGCCGCAATTGCATGATGATCTCGTCATTCGTTTTTTCAAGGCTCGAAAAATTGAATTTCCTGCTAACATACTGCCGCAAGATGTCATTCAGCCTGGTATAGTATTGCTTGGCCGTTCCTTTTTCCAGTGCATGTTCTTTGCGCAATGCTTCCAATGCCTGCATGGCCTCTTCCAAAGGACTGAGTTTTGAAACCGGTTGCTGCACGGTCTTCGGAGCTATCTTCTTTTTACGGAACAAATAAATAATGCCCAGCAATGCCAGCAATGCTGCAGCCGCAATGATCCATGGTATATATGGATTGCCGGGATCTTTTACCGGGATGATGTCTTTAATATCGTGATAGTCCTTTGCCGTATCAGGTGAATAGGTAACGCTGATGGAAAACGTATCGGTGCGGAACCTTTTGTTACCCGACTGCAATACAAATGCAGGGATGGTCCAGCGTCCCGAGTCGAAGCTGGTAATAACGATTTGCTGCCAAAATTGCTTATAACTAAGACCAGGCGCTGAATCCACACTGCCTTTGTCTATTATTTCGAAATGCGCAATGCTGTCGAGCTTAAACCAGTTGAAGCGGGTGTTTGCCAGCACATTCGCTTCCAGTTTTAGCTTAATGGGTTCCCCAATGAGAATGGTGGTACGGTCCACCGTCGCCTTTACTTCTACCTGCTGCGCCTGAAGGCTTGCATTCAGCAATATGAATACAATAAGGGGGATGATGATATTGCTCGGTCTGCAATGCATTGGTTCAGGTTCTTGCCAGGAAGAATTTTTGTAACACTTTTACGTAATCATCATCTGTGCGCATGTGCAGGAGGTCGCAGCCCGCTTTCAGGAAAACGTTCTTGCAATAGTCCGTGGCCTCCAGGAAGAGGCGTTGGTATTCCTGGCGCACGTAGGGGTTACTGCTATCGATCCATTTGGTTTCACCGGTTTCCGCGTCCGACACCTGCAGCATGCCTGCATCGGGCAATTGCATGTCCATTTTATCATACACCTTAATGCCGGTTACGTCGTGTTTCTTACCGGCCACCTTTAAAGCGTCCTCATATTGCTTGTCCATGAAATCGCTTAGGACAAACGCAATGCTTTTTTGCTTGGTGCTGTTATTAAAAAAGCGAAGGGCCTCGCTCACTCTTGTGCCTTTTCGCTTAGGCTCCATCGTTAGCAGCTCGCGCACGATGTACAGCACGTGCTGTTTACCCTTTTTAGGTGGAATGTATTTCTCCACTGCTTCGCTGAAAAAAATCACGCCTACCTTGTCGTTATTGTTCATGGCCGAAAAGGCAAGCACGGCGCAGATCTCAGTGATGATGTCCTTCTTACGTGCGTGTATGGTGCCGAACAGGGAGCTGGCGCTGATGTCTACCAGCAGTATTACCGTAAGCTCTCTTTCTTCTTCGAACAGCTTGCTGAAGGGATGGCCGAAGCGGGCCGACACGTTCCAATCGATAAACCTGATATCATCCCCATGCTGGTATTCCCGCACTTCTTTGAACAGCATGCCGCGGCCTTTGAATGCACTGTGGTATTCACCCGTAAACAGGTGCTGGGTAATTTTCTTGCTCTTTATTTCAAGCTCTTTTACCTTCTTTAATATTTCGGCAGTTGTTAGCAAGGCGTGTTGTTTGTGAATTGTGAGTGGTGAGTAGTGGTATCACGGTACTTGAATCGCTTTCAGTATGTCGTTAATTACGTGCTCAACGTTTACGTTCTCGGCTTCCGCCTCATAGGTAAGGCCAAGGCGGTGGCGCAATACATCTCTCGAAATGCTTCTTACGTCTTCCGGTATTACATAACCGCGTTTGTTCAGGAAGGCGTGGGCTTTTGCAGCCAGCGCCAGGTTAATGCTGGCCCTTGGCGATCCACCGTATGATATCAATGGTTTCAATTTTTCCAGCTTGTATTTTTCCGGGGCCCTGGTGGCAAAAACGATGTCGAGAATGTATTGCTCGATCTTTTCGTCCATGTATACCTGCCTGCACAATTCCCTTGCCTGCAATATTTCCTGTATGGATACTACTTGCTGTACCACCGGCGCCTGCGTGGCCTGCACATTCTGCCGAATGATGATCTGTTCTTCCTGTTTGGTTGGATAATCCACGATCACTTTCATGATAAAGCGGTCAACCTGTGCTTCCGGCAAAGGGTAAGTGCCTTCCTGTTCCAGTGGGTTTTGCGTGGCTAGCACCAGAAAGGGCTCGTCGAGCTTATAGGTTTGTTCCCCGATGGTTACCTGCCGTTCCTGCATCGCTTCCAGTAAAGCGCTTTGCACTTTCGCGGGGGCGCGATTGATTTCATCTGCCAAAATAAAATTGGCGAAGATGGGGCCTTTGCGCACCATGAACTCGTTGCGCTGCTGGTTATAGATCATGGTGCCGATAACGTCGGCTGGCAACAGGTCGGGCGTAAACTGGATGCGGCTGAATTTAGCATGAATCGCTTGCGACAAAGATTTTATCGTAAGCGTTTTGGCCAGGCCGGGTACGCCTTCCAGTAATACATGGCCGTTGCTCAGCAAGCCGATCAATAAACGGTCCAGCATGTAATATTGGCCGATGATCACCCGCCCTACCTCGTCCCGTAAACGATCCATGAAAATACTGTTGGATTGGATCCGCTCATTTAACTGGCGGATATCTTCGGCTGTGTATACCATACAGAATGTTAGATTTTGCAAAATACAAGGTACAATGGTGCAAGTTATTTGCCAAGATGATGAATGGCAAAAGATTTGTTGAATATTAAACGGTGCAATTACCAATGCCCTTTAATGTACCTTTGTATTTGCCATATAAATACTGATTACCGCAAAATTCCCTGTATGAAACAAATTGTTGTAGCCATTTTCGCATGCCTGCTGGCGATATCGTTTGCAGGATGCAAGAAAAATAAAGGCCAAACACGGACCGAGCTGCTGGCAAAATCCGCCTGGAAATTCGACAATGCTGGCCTGGACATGAACCGCGACGGCACCGTGGACGCACCTGTGCCCCCGGGTTTCCTGCAAGCCTGCGACACAGACAATACGCTAACCTTCAACGCCGATGGCACCGGCTTTACCGACGAAGGCGCTACCAAATGCAATGGCGCCAACCCGCAAACAGTGCCATTTAGCTGGAGCTTTAAAGACAATGAGCAAACGATCAATCTTTCCAATGCCGTATTCGGCGGATTGAATGGAGATATCAAAGTAAAAACCATCAACGATAACCAACTGGAACTGCACAAGGACGTGAATATCGGCGCGCTGGTGAACGTGATTGTTTTCTTGAAACATTAACCCAGGTACTTTCCTACAATGGGCACTCTGCGCCCAACGCCAAAAGCCTTGCTGCTTACGCGTATGATAGGACAGAACTGATTGCGCTTGTATTCATTGGTGTTCACAAGTTTCAGCACCTTGTCTACAAGCGCTTTTTCTATGCCCATGCCGATGATCTCTTTCGGGCCCTGCCTTCTTTCGATATACTGGTACAATACCTTGTCCAGCAGCGGGTATTCCGGCAGGCTGTCTGAATCTTTTTGCCCTTCGCGCAGTTCGGCGGAAGGCGCTTTTTCTATGATGTTGCGTGGAATGATCTCTTGTTGTTTGTTCAGGTATTTCGCCAGCGCATATACCTGCATTTTATATACATCTCCCAATACGCTTAGTCCGCCGGCCATGTCGCCGTACAATGTTCCATAACCGGTAGCCAGCTCGCTTTTGTTGGAAGTATTCAGTAATATATAGCCGAACTTATTAGCAATGGCCATCAGCAGGTTGCCGCGGGTGCGGCTTTGCAGGTTTTCCTCGGCCACGTTAAAAGGTGCGTTCTTAAAAACTGGTCTCAATGCGTCGAGAAACGAATGATAAATGTTTTCGATGGAAATGATGTCGTAAGGATTGCCGAGGTTCATGCTTAGTTGTTCGGCATCGCTTACAGAATGCCCCGATGAAAATTGCGATGGCATCAGCACGGCGCGCACATTGTCCTTTCCCAATGCCTCGCAAGCCAGCACCAGGGTTACTGCGCTGTCTATGCCGCCGCTGCTGCCCAATATTGCCTTGCTGAAGCCCATCTTGCTGAAATAATCGCGGATGCCTAATAGCAAGGCCTGCTTTATTTCCGCAATGTTTTTTTCTTCGGTCAGGTAACCGATGATCTTTTCAGGATCTTTTACTTTCGATACCTGCATGGGGCGGTTGTATTGCTCCTGCGCGGTATGATGACCCGGAACGGAAACCTTTTCATCAGCGGGCCAGCCAGCAGCGGCGGACCGGTTGACTGTTTCATCATCCTCGGGCCAGGTATGCGGCGGAAGCTCTACCATTTGCAGGTCTTCCTCGAAATATTTTAATTCTTTTATCAATTTTCCCTTCTGGTCGAACACCAGGCTTCCGCCATCGAAGACTATTTCAGTTTGCGAGCCCACGGCATTGCAATACACCATTGGGAGCTTGTATTTGATAACGTTAGACCGGATGATCTCCTTGCGGTCATCATCGTGGTCATAATCGAATGGAGAGGCGGAAAGATTGATCATCACGTCTGGCCGTTGGTCTACCAGCTTGTCCATCGGGCAAAACCGGTACAGCGGGTTATCGCCTAAATTCCAGATGTCCTCGCATACGGTAATGGCCAGGTTACGGTCCTTGAATCGAACGGTTTTCCAATCGTAGGCGGGTTCGAAATAGCGGTATTCATCGAATACATCGTAGGTAGGCAGGCAGGTTTTAGCAACTATTGCTTTTATTTGTTTTTCATGCAGCAACCAGGCCGCGTTGAAGAGGTCTTTTCCTTCTTTGGAAGGATTGCGGGCGGGGCTGCCCACCACAACGCCGATGTTGCCCGTGTGCGATGCAATGCGGTCGATGGACTCGTAGCATTTATTGATGAAATCGTTGAACTCCACGAAATCGCGGGGAGGATAGCCGCAGACGCACAATTCAGAAAACACCACCAGGTCGGCCCCCATTTTTTCGGCCGCACCAATAGCCTCGATTATTTTTTGCGTATTGTATTCAAAATTGCCAATGTGATAATTTTGCTGCGCTAATACGATCTTCATAGCGCGAAGGTAAGCAGGGATAGGCTATTAGCGGCCATACTCACAATGCACCACTCACCACTCACCCTAAGAAAACTGTGAAAATTAAAGCAATACATACTTTAACCCATTATCATTCGTTTTGCAGAATCATGAAAAAATGGTTTTTCCTTTCCGCGGCACTGGCATTGTTGGTTGCCTGCAACAGTGAAAACACGCCCGATGTATCGGACATCGATATCAAGCTGGAAACGCAGCGCTTCGAGCAGGATTTTTTCGCCATCGATACCAATAATGTCAATGCTTCACTTATACAACTGGAAAAAAAGTACCCCAACTTCCTGAATGATTTTTTAATAAATATTCTGGGCGTGCCCCTGCTGCAGGGCGGCGATTCAGGCACCAACCTGGTGGTAAGGCGTTTCATTGCAGATTACAGGGCCATCAAGGAAAACGCCGATAAAGAATTCAAATCCTTCGATAAAGTGGAGAGCGAAGTGCGACGGGGGTTGCAGTTCGTAAAGCATTATTTTCCCGGTTACCCCTTGCCTGCCAAGCTCATTACCTTCATAGGCCCGTTGGACGCTTATTACGAGCCTTCAGTAGGCGGGCTTCATGGCGACGTTATTACCAGCGATGCACTGGGCATCGGGCTTCAACTGCACATGGGAAAAGACTTCGCGGTGTATCATACTGAATTGGGACAACGATTATACCCATCTTACATCTCGCGCCGCTTCGAAGCAGGTTATATACCGGTGAACTGCATGAAGAATATCGTGGACGATATGTTCCCCGACAACAGCGCAGACAAACCCCTGATAGATCAGATAGTGGAAAAAGGCAAGCGCATGTATTTGCTGGATAAACTGCTGCCCCATATTGCGGATACACTGAAAATTGGATACACCACCAAACAGCTCGAAGGCTGTTACGAGAACGAGGGCAATATCTGGAACTTTTTCCTGCGCAATAACCTCCTCTTTAGCATCGATCCCGCGCTTACCAAAAATTATATACAGGATGGCCCCAAAACCGACGAGCTCGGAGAAGGGGCACCGGGTTATATCGGTTTATTCGTTGGCTGGAGAATAGTAGAGAAATACATGGAAAAAAATTCAGACCTCTCGCTGCAGCAATTAATGCAAACAGAGCCAAGAAAAATTTTCGAGGAAAGCAAATACAAACCGAAATAATACAGAGATTAACCGGGTTTTTTCCCTAGCTGCCGCATCATGCGGAAATGCGAAGCAATAGCAGCCGTCATGGTCGGATATTCGTTATAAGGAATGTTGAATTTCTCGCAAGCCTTTCTTACGATCCTGCTAATGGCCGGGTAGTGAATATGGCTCACACGTGGAAAAAGATGATGCTCTACCTGGTAATTCAATCCGCCCACAAACCAGGATATGACCTTATTGTGTGGTGCAAAATTAGCGGTGGTCCTTACCTGGTGGATAGCCCATTCGTTCTCGATGGTCTTGGGGTCGAGCCCTGCCTGCTCGAATTCCGCATGTTCCACCACGTGAGCTAACTGGAAAGTAATGGCCAGCGTAAATCCTAACATCAGGTGCATGCATGCAAACCCTATGGCCCAGGCCTGCCAGCCAACGGCAAGAACGGGAATTGCGATATAAAACACTACGTATAAAACTTTACTTAGCCAGAACATCCAATGGTCGCTCCTGCTCATTTTCTGCAATGGCGTATCTACTACCCTTTGCTTGAAGTATTTATTGAAATCCATCATAAACACCCAGGCAAACGATGAAATGGCATACACCAGCACCACGTATATGTGCTGGAAACGGTGCGCCGGCACCCATTTTTGAGTGTGGCATTGCCGCATGAGCGGGCTTTTGGCAATATCGTCGTCTATACCGTCAACATTGGTATAGGTATGGTGAATGACATTGTGCTTGAATTTCCAGATAAATGCATTGCCGCCCAATGCGTTGAGTGTAAGTCCCAGTACATTGTTCAGCCATTTCCTTTGGGAATAGCTGCCGTGACAGGCATCGTGCATGACGTTAAACCCTATGCTCGCAAGTACAAAACCCAAGAGCCCGCTTAACAACATGCCCCATCCCAGGGGGAAAGTATATACGAGTAACAAAATGTACAAAGTCAACGCAACAGGTATCAGCGTTGCCGTTTTGATATGTAATTTCCAATTGCCCGTTTTCTTCAGCTTGCGCTGATGAAAATAGCTCTCCACCTCAGTTTTAAGATAGGTAAAAAAAACGTTGTTCTTATTATTGAAAACTACTTTAGCCATAGACCAGAGGGTGTTTAATTATTGGATAAATGAAACCATCAGAAGGGAACCGGATTATTCTACACAAACCCTCTGCCGGAATATTATGTATTAACGGCAAAATTACGAATTTGTTGAATACTCCCCACCCAACAGCCTGTTAACTTCATTTTTTAATGTTGCTCCTTAACAGTTCCCTCGCCCGTTGCAAAGCGATGAGGTCGCTAAATGCGTCCTTCGGCACCAGGAAAAATGAACGGGTGTCGAAATACAGATGAAAGAAATAAGTGCTTTCCACGAAACTGCTGAACTCCCTCCATTGCCATGCCTTTGAGCCCCGCTCTGTCATCAGTACCACTTCTTTTTCATCGATGCTCATTGAAAAATTATCGCGGAAAGTATGGGATCGTTTATAGATGCCCGATGGGAGCAGCCTCCAGATCACCAGCATCAGTAAAAACCACAATAAGGAAAACAGCAGGAACGACAATGCATGTATTTCTTTAAGAAAGAACAGCACCGCCGATAAGATCGCAAACACATTCACCAGCACGAACAGAACTTTTATTTCCGGCCTGGTAAGGAAATGAAAGCGCAGGGCATGTATTACCTGCTTTTTATCGTATCCGAAGTGAATGATCATAGTAGCTTATTGAACAAACCCTAATCTTTGTTCCATAGTGGTTGTCAGTTGCGGCAACTTCCTGCGCTCTATCAGGAAACTGGTAAGCTGTGCAATTTCCCTGAAGATATAATGTTTATCAAGTGCGGATCTTAAATAATCACGGCCGGTGCTGCCGCCCGTGCCGATGCGCGTGCCGATCATGCGCTGCACCATGTTCATGTGACGGTATCGCCAGGTGCTTAGCTGCTCGTCTATTTCCAGCAGGTTATTCAACAATTGAAAGGGCAATTGCAATATGGGATAACCCCGGTACAGCATAATGAACAAGGCGGCCCTTGCAGCCTTTGCGCTCAGGTTCCTCGGCTCCGCATTTTCATCGTGCTTATCTGAAAATAATTTGTCAAATACTTGCAGGTTCGATTTTTCCACGTCGGAAAGACTTTCCTCATAGCGGTGGCGGTATTCGGCCCAAAACGGGTGCATGTTTTCCGCGGGACCAGAGGTACTAAAGCCATCCCAATTAGAAGTTTCGTCGAAAAAAGGCATGCGTTCCAGCCAGCCATTCAGCAAATGCAGCAATGAATGGCCGGCCTCTCCCTGCTTAACCGCTTCCACTTCCGGCGCACGCAATTGAGATATATAATACTCCTGTCCATGCCTGTGCTCGAACTTAAGTCCCAGCTTAGCTTCCAGCAGTTTGAACTGAACGCTTTGAAATCCTGATGCCGGCCGCAGCATGTCGCGGAAGTCCAGGAAATCCATGGGCGTCATGGTTTCCATGATATCCACCTGGTGCACCAGCACGCGCAGGATAGTTACCATCCGGCTCAGCCGGTGCACTACGGTTTGCAGCTCGGGGGAGTTGTCGTTAAGCGCGGGTTTCTTCAGAATTTCTATAATGGAACCTGCTTCGTGCAGCAGTTGTTTGAACCACAATTCATAGGCCTGGTGAATGACAATGAACAGCATTTCATCGTGCGCGGGCTTCGAAAGCTTGTCGCTTTCGGGAAATTGCGCGTGCAGTATCTTCTCCAATTGCAGGTAGTCGCTGTAGTGTACTTTGTTTGCAGGATCTGGCATATTTCAAAGATATACGAATTCATATTCCATTTGCAGGCCTGCTTGCAGGCAAGTCTGCGCATTTAATCCCTTTGGACATATTTTGACATCAGATGAATTCGTAACCTATATCTTTCCGATAGTACATTTCATCGAAGTGGATCTTATCGAGCGCTGTTCTGGAGCGGCGCAACGCTTCCTGCACATCGTTACCATAAGCAGTTACACATAGCACCCTTCCGCCATTGGTGAGCACTTGTCCCTCCACCGCTTTGGTGCCCGCATGGAACACTATGCAGTGGTCATCATTTACGTTGGCGAGCCCTTCTATTATTTTATCTTTTTCATACTGACCCGGGTAACCGCCGCTTACCGCCATGATGGTACAAGTGGTCCTGGGATCATGATCTATCTGCATACCTCCCAGCTTTTGTTCAGAAGTGGCCTTGAATAATTCAGCCAGGTCGTTCTTCAACCGCGGCAGCACCACTTCTGTTTCAGGATCGCCCATGCGGCAGTTGTATTCGATCACGAAGGGTTCGTTGTTTACCTTGATCAGTCCGAAAAATATGAACCCCTTGTAATTGATGTTTTCCGAGTGCAGCCCGTTGATAGTGGGACGAATGATCTTTTCTTCCACCTTTCGCATGAATTGTTCATCGGCAAATGCTACCGGGCTCACCGCTCCCATGCCGCCGGTATTGGGACCTTTATCCCCCTCGCCTACGCGCTTATAGTCTTTTGCTTCGGGCAACAGCACATAGTCCTTACCGTCAGTAAGCACAAATACGCTGAGCTCGATGCCGTCCAGGAATTCTTCTATTACAACTTTCTTGCTGGCGTCGCCGAATTTCGATTGCTGTATCATCAACTCAAATTCCGCGATGGCTTCTCCCGCATACTGGCAAATAACAACGCCCTTGCCCGCGGCAAGCCCATCGGCTTTGATCACGATCGGCAGGCTGTGCTGTTGCAGGTAAGCGACCCCATCCTGGTAGTTAGACGCATTGAATTCCCGGTAATTGGCGGTAGGAATGTTATGGCGTTGCATAAATTGCTTCGCAAAGGCCTTGCTGCCTTCCAACTGCGCTCCCTGTTGCGAGGGGCCGATAACGGCAATGCCAACGCTTTCGAAAAAATCCGCGATGCCCTTCACCAGTGGTTCCTCGGGGCCTACCACGATCATGCCCACGTTGTTTTCCGTGCAAAAACGTTGTATCGATTCAAAATCGCCCAGCGAAAGAGAAACGTTCGTACCGTATTGGGCTGTCCCGGCATTACCGGGAGCAATGAAAAGATGGGAGCAGAGAGGACTCTGAGTAATTTTCCAGGCAAAGGCGTGTTCCCTGCCGCCAGAGCCCAGTAGCAAAAAGTTCATGTCAGTAGTGTTAACGGATTGGATAAAGTATTTCCCCTATCGGATAAGGCGGCCCTAAGTTCGGAAAATTTTAAACCCTTCAAAACATTCTGTATCATCGTTCAATAAATAATTTGTGTATTTTACGCCAATTGCTGAATAATCTACGATTGCTTAATCCTAAAACCAACGTATGCAAGTAGCATCGCAGCACGTACCCGCTACCCCTAAAGGCCATCCGAAGGGCTTGAATGTTTTGTTCGCCACGGAAATGTGGGAACGCTTCAACTTCTATGGCATGCGGGCCCTCCTCACACTCTTCCTGGTGCATGCGCTGGCCTTCAGAGAGTCCGAAGCTTCCATCATCTACGGCGGATTTCTGGGCCTGTGCTATTTAACACCTATGCTTGGAGGTTATATTTCGGACAGGTACCTCGGCAACCGGAATTGTATTTTATTGGGTGGCGCAACCATGTCGATCGGGCAATTGTTCATGTTTGCCAGCGCCATCGTATATGCCAACAACGTGGCCATGGCCACCACGCTTATGTGGATAGCATTGGGCATACTCATCATCGGCAATGGCTTTTTTAAACCGAACATTTCGTCCATGGTGGGGCAGCTATATCCTAAAAGCGATAACCGCCTGGATTCTGCGTTCACCATTTTTTATATGGGCATCAACCTCGGTGCGTTCCTCGGTATTACCATTTGTCCAATTGTGGGCGATGTGAAGATCGGCGACGTACGCGTGGTGACTGCTTTTAAATGGGGATTTCTTGCGGCGGGTACCGCCATGGCGCTCGGCACCATCCTGTTCTTCTTCCTCAAGGATAAATATGTTGTTTCTCCCGAAGGCAAACCTGTTGGCGCACGTCCGCGCTTTAAGAATGCGGGAGATGCTATCGGCACCAGCGAAGCCGCGCAGCGCGGCGAAGCCGAAAAAGCGCATTTTACCTCCACCGCCCTTATGGGCTCACTGATAGCGCTGGTTGCATTAGTGGCCGCATTTAAATTCGTGGTAGACCTCAATTGGATCTATTCATTCATTTATGCATCAGGCATTACATTGGCAGGGTTGATCATGACCGATAAGTCGCTGACCAAAATAGAGCGGGACCGCATCATTGTAATGTATTTCGTTGCATTCTTCGTCATCTTCTTCTGGGCCTGCTTCGAGCAGTCTGCTTCTTCGCTCACCTTTATAGCAGACAACCAAACCGATAGAAGATTATTTGGTTGGGATATGCCGCCAAGCCTGGTGCAAAATGCGAACTCATTGTTCATTATCATTCTTGCGCTTCCGTTCAGTTATATGTGGCTGTGGTTGCAACGCAGGAAAATGGAACCCATATCAACCATGAAGCAGGCGCTGGGCCTGATAATATTGGCGATAGGCTTTTTGATCATTGCCATGCAGGTAAAGGGAATGGGCATTAATGACAAGATCGGCGTGATCTGGCTGATCGTGATGTACCTCTTTCATACCATCGGTGAACTGTGGCTCTCGCCAATCGGTTTGTCGCTGGTGGCCAAGCTGGCGCCGGTACGTTTCTCGTCGCTGCTCATGGGCGTATGGTTCCTGGCTAACGCCGCCGGCTATGCGCTGGCAGGAACGTTGGGCGCCTTGCTGCCGCCCACGGGCGACAAATACAAGCGGGCCGCCGACATGGGCATCGATTTGCAGGCTGTGCTGGATAAAACAACACCGGTAAGTGCCGAGGTGCTTGCCAAGCTGAATGCGGACAAATTACCGACCGAATACCCGGTGTTCGCGGGTTTTACCATCCATAACCTGTTCGAATTTTTTATGGTATTCGTAATTCTGCCGGGTGCGGCGGGCATTATACTCTTCCTTCTTTCGGGATGGTTGAAAAAAATGATGCACGGCGTGCGGTAATCCATTCTTAAACCCAAACCAACTGCTATGTCTGAAAAAGCCTTTCAGCCTTTTGTTTCGCCGGAAACAAAAATGAAGGAGTTTACCGTCAAGGCCCTCCTCATGGGCAGCTTCTTCGGTATCCTGTTTGGAGCATCCACTGTGTATCTTGCTCTCAAGGCCGGTCTTACTGTGAGCGCTTCTATTCCTATAGCCGTGTTGGCTATTACTCTCGGTAGAAGGCTTTTCAGGACCACCATCCTTGAGAATAACATCATCCAAACCACTGGTTCTGCGGGAGAAAGTATTGCTGCAGGTGTTGTATTTACGCTGCCCGGTTTCTTATTTCTCTCCACGGCAGATGCACAGAGTTTCTTCGATTATGGTGTGATCTTCGTTCTCGCCATTTTTGGTGGCATGCTCGGCACATTAATGATGATACCGCTCAGGCGGTCGCTGATCGTGAAAGAACATGAAGCGCTGCCCTATCCTGAAGGCACTGCCTGCGCCTCTGTATTGAAGGCTGGTGAGAAAGGAGGCGAGTTTGCAAAAACCGCATTCCAGGGTTTAGGGTTCGCTTTTGCATATGCGCTTTTGCAAAGGTTGTTTAAGGTAATAGCAGAATCGCCTGTTTTTTCTACTTCTGCCAGAAGCAGGGATTTTCCGTCGGCACAGGTGTCTGCCGATATCACGCCGGAATACATGGGTGTTGGGTACATTATCGGGCCAAAGATCGCTGGCGTACTGGTAGCCGGCAGTGTGCTGAGCTGGTTGGTGCTAAACCCTTTGCTTGCATCGCTTATTGACCCCGTCAGGGTCGCGATGCAACATGCGAGCCTTGGATTTATACCCGATGTAAACACTGCCGGAGGGCCTGGGGGATGGGACCCTGCAACAAAAACATTTGCTAACCCTGCTGAAGCCCTGTACCGCGCATATATCAGGCTAATAGGAGCCGGCGCTGTGGCCATGGGCGGATTTATTACACTTATCAAAACCATTCCTACTATAGTATCATCCTTTAAAGAGAGCATGGGCGCGGTGAAGGAAGTTGGCGGCGACAGCCGCAAGCGTACCGACCGTGATCTCAGCATTAAAGTAGTGATTTTCGGAAGCCTCGCATTGATCATCCTAATCTCTGTTCTTCCCTTTATTCCCGGAGATAATATTTTCAATCGCTTGTTGCTTGGATTGCTGGTAGTTGTTTTTGGAGCATTCTTCGTAACGGTTTCCTCGCGTATTGTAGGTTTGATAGGTACAACCAATAACCCCATCTCAGGTATGACCATCGCCACGATTATGAGCACCTGCCTGATCTTTGTAGCTGTTGGGTGGACAGGCGAAATTTACCAGCCGATGGCGCTTGTAGTGGGGGGGATGGTATGTATTGCCGCAGCAAATGCGGGCGCCACTTCGCAAGATCTGAAGACGGGTTACCTGGTAGGGGCTACTCCAAAATATCAGCAATTGGCATTGTTCGTAGGGGCTATTGTTTCAGCCATCGCCATCGGCTTCACTGTGGTAACACTCGACACTCCTACCGCGGAAATGAGGCAGATGGGCCTAAGCCATGCAATCGGAAGCGGAGAATACAATGCACCACAGGCAACCCTGATGGCCACGCTTATCAGGGGTATTCTTGGCGGTGATCTCGACTGGAACTTTGTGTTGGTGGGGGCCTTTCTGGCATTGGTAGTAGAGCTCTGCGGTATTAAGGCGCTGAGTTTTGCGATCGGTGTTTACCTGCCATTATCAACCACATTGCCTATTTATATTGGAGGCGCCATCCGCGGAATGGTAGAAGGAATCAAGAAAAGAAGAGGGCATGTTCCAAAAGAAGGCGAGGAAGACCTGGAGAAAGGCAGCTTGTTCGCAACCGGCCTGGTAGCAGGTGGAGCGCTGATGGGTGTACTGTTCGCATTCATGAACATACCAGAGGCACTTGCGAATGAACTGCGCAAGTGGAGTGCGGAGCATTGGCTGATAGAAAACATTGGTCAGTTGGGTTATTACATCCTCGGTATTGGGTTCTTCGCTTTAATGGGATGGATGTTGTACCGTAACGGCATGAAGAAAGACAAACCTCTGCCGAAAATATAAAAAATGAGTGGTGAGTTGCGAATGGTGAGTAGATACACTTCTTGTTACTCGCCAATTACAACTCACCACTCACAATATCAATTCATTTTAAAAGGAACTATCATCTCGAACATGGGAATGTTTACGTGGAACTGCTGCTTGTTGTGCAGGTTTTCCATTAAATAGGTCCCATACATCTTTCCCATTTCTGTGCGGAGGTTACAGCCGCTTACGTACTGGTAGCGCTCGCCTGGCTGCATGGTTGGTTGTACGCCTACTACTCCTTCTCCCTCTACTTCGCGGTGTGTGCCGTTGCTGTCGAAAATATGCCAGTGGCGGCGGTGCAGTTTCACGGGGTAGCTGTTACGGTTTTCCAACGTTATGCGGTATGCGAACATGTACTCATTCGCTTCCGGATTGGAATAATCCGGCTGGTAAAAAGTTTCAACATTTATCTCTACGCCTTCTGAAATTTTGGATGCCATTCGGGGCAGTTTGCAATAAAGTTACTTAAAAACCGCTCTCGCTTGCAAGCTTTGGCAAAATTAAGCAAGGGTTCAGCGGCGGATTCCTAATTTTGTGCCGGCTGTAACTGTCGCGGAAGCGGCGGCCAACAGCCTGCCAATCAAATAAATAAATAATTGAAACATATGCGTATTGCTGTAGCCAAGGGCGATGGAATAGGACCGGAAATAATGGACGCTGTACTGAACATTTTTAACGTTAACAGAGTGCCGCTTGAATATGAGTTTGTAGAAATGGGCAAATGGGTATTCGACAAAGGATTCTCAAATGGAATGACGCCCGAAGCAAAGCAATCCATCGAATCGCTGGGCGTATTGTTCAAAGGACCCATGGAAACTCCCAAGGGCAAGGGTGTTAAAAGCGTGAATGTGACCGCGCGCAAAACCTGGAACACTTACGCCAACAAACGCGTATTTCAAACATTGCATGGCGTGGACACAGTATTTTCCAAAGCCGGGATTCCCATAGACATCACCGTTGTACGCGAGAATATCGAAGACACGTACGGCGGAATCGAGCACATGCTCACGCACGACGTTGCGCTTAGCCGCCGCTTCATTACACGTCCCGGCAGCCTGCAGGTGATAAAATACGCGTTTGAAATGGCCGTGCAAAAAAAGGCTACGCGCATTACCTGCGGGCACAAGGCTAACATCATGAAAATAACAGACGGCCTTTTCCTGGAATGCTTTTATGAAGTAGCGAAAGAGTATCCCGCCCTGAAGGCCGATGATGTCATTGTAGACGACCTCTGCATGAAGCTCGTTACCCGCCCCGATACTTTCGATGTAGTAGTGCTGACCAATTTGCAGGGCGATATCGTATCCGACCTCTGCGCAGGTTTGGTCGGCGGGTTGGGATTTGCGCCTTCTGCCAACATCGGCGATCATATTTCGATCTTTGAAGCAGTGCATGGTACAGCTCCCGACATAGCAGGTAAGAACATTGCCAATCCCACTGCTTTGCTGTTAAGCGGCCTTTCCATGCTAAGACATCTTGGCTTAACGGAAAATGCTGCCATTATTGAAAATGCATTGTTGTATACCCTGGAAAGCGGCGTGCATACCGGCGACTTCGGCGACAAGAGCAAACCGGCAGTAAACACTACCGAGTTTGCCGAAGCAATCATCGGGAATTTTGGCAAATTGCCTAAGGTGAATGCAAAGCCCATCATTCCCAACAAGCCCGGCACTCCTACCCCGTACCGCCTGGAAAAAAATTCCATGATGGTATCTAAGGAAAGCGTAGATGAAAAAATTGTAGGTGTTGACATGTTCATCGAAAGCGATGAGCAGCCGGATTTTATTGCAAAAAAATGCCAGCGGCATGCAGGCGTTAAATTCAAGCTGGTCAGTATCAGTAACCGGGGAACGCAGGTATGGCCTACCGGCTCTGTATATACGAACCTGGTAAACCAATACAATGTGCGTTTTGAAACTTTGGACGATCAACCGTTGAACCAACAGGATGTATTGGGGTTGTATGTAAGCTTAAGTGGCGATTTTCGGATCTGTTCTTCCGAGTTGCTGTTGATGTGGGGGGATAAGCGGGCGTATAGTTTGGCGCAGGGGCAATGACCTTCGCCTTCGACTATTTAATAACTTCAAAATGATGTTATCTGTAAAACTTATTTCAGCCTTTGTACTGATTTCGATTTCATGCCTGGGGCAGGAAGTAAAACCCGGTACCAGTGAATGGCTAAACCTTAAGAAACAACTTCAATGGAGAACGGATGTTGTCTTCAACCTGACGAAAACGCTGGCAAATTCTAAAGAAGTGGACAAGAATGAACTGCAGAAAGCCAGGGATGCCGCGACAAAGCTTCACAAGCATACGGACAGTTTGCAGACAATTGATAGCCTTTCAATATCCGTTGCGTACATCCTGCATACTGCCCTCACACAGGCTTTGTCACGGGTATTGGTGACCTTGGAAAGGGACCCGGAATTCAAGAGCACTGTTGCGGCCCGGGATTTAGTAGCGCAATTGGAGGGAGCCGAAAACAGACTGCTAATTGCAAGAAGAGAGTACAATAAATGGTGTGCCGAAACAAACCGATTGGATTTGCTTTTTGGAAATCGGCGGTAGGAAGAAATACCAGCATAAAGTTATACCAATAGCTTACTTATTGACTATTATAATCACCGTATGACAACATTCCTATTCTCTCTTCTTCTTGTCGTGTCAGGTTGCAGCTACACCAAAACTCTTCCTTACATAACGACATCACAATGAAAACCATCAGGTTCGCTGCTTTTTTATTTTACCGATATTATTCAGAAGGACGGCGGCCAGACAGTGCGCCATTTTTCAGGACCCTGCTTTCAATGACCCTGCTGGGGTTTATACATCTTATGCAGGTCCTGATCATTTTCGACAAAGTGGATCTCATCCCTATTAGTTCAAGCGACGGCAAAGGAACAAAGCGATTTATAATTTTTCTTGTGATGCTTCCAATCTACGTTCTGTTGCAGCTGTTAATTAAAAAAACAGACCTGGAAGCGCTAAAAGAAAGATATGCGAACCATTGGGACAAAGTGTTCAATGGAAACGTGTGGCTTATTGTTTATATGATTTTGTCATTTTCTTCGATATTTATTTTAGCCGCTTGGCTAAAGTGAAGAATAAATACGAAATTTCAACTATGATAAAATTCGCCTACACCATCCTCTATGTCCAGGACGTAACGAAAGCGATTGAGTTTTATGAAAAAGCGTTTGGTTTTACAAGAACGTTTATAACTCCCGGTAATGACTATGGAGAGCTTTCGGCAGGTGAAACGACACTTTCATTTGCCTCGATAACCCTGGCTAAGTCAAATCTAAAAGACGGATTTATAGAAAGCAATTTGGAAAACAAGCCATTTGGGATTGAAATTGGTTTTACCACCGATGATGTGGAAGAATCGGTCAGGACCGCGCTTGATGCCGGCGCCACACTTGTCGAGCATCCCAAAACGAAGCCATGGGGGCAAGTTGTTGCATACGTAAGAGATATCGACGGCTTTTTAGTTGAGATTTGTACACCAATGGCGTGAGGATAAACCAGGATACTTAAAGACAACTAAATCAGTTATAGATATACATCAAAGTTAATTCATTCGAAAAGCATTAGTATTGGCGCAATTTAACCCCTACAGACATGGACGAACTATTCAACAGAATTGAAGCCAATTTTAAAAGGCAGGGTTTGATGAAGACCTTAAACGCCTCATTAGACAAAGTACAAAATGGACTCGTTCAAATATCAAGCACATTTAATGAGGGTTTAACCCAACAACATAATTTTTTTCATGCCGGCGTTGTAACAAGCATAGTAGACAGCGCTTGCGGATATGCCGCGCTGACGATGGTGCCCGCAGACAAGGAGGTGCTTACAGTTGAGTTTAAGGTAAATTTTTTAAAACCGGCAGCTACAGCAAAATTAATTGCTGTCGGAAAAGTTATTCAGTCTGGAAAAACCTTGACGGTGTGCGAAGGAAATGTTTATGATGAAAGGGAAGAAAAGCTGCTTGCAAAAATGACGGCTACGATAATGACGATCGGCAAATAAAATCGCTACACCCGCTTCGCAAGTTTATATCCATTCTTCAACAACCACTGCATCACCTTCTCCCTTTGATCCCCTTGTATAATTATTTCTCCATCTTTCGCCGACCCGCCTGTACCGCAAAAATTTTTCAATTGCTTGCCTACACTTTCCAGGTCTTCATCCTTACCTACAAAACCTTCTACCAACGTAACGGCTTTCCCGGCCCGGTGTTTCGTCTCCAATCTTACCTTTAATTTCTGCTGAGCCGCGGGCAATGTTTCAACATCCCGCTTTTCTTCTTCAAATGAAAAAGATGGATCAGTAGAAAATACAATACCGCCCTTATTTGGCTTTTTCTTACTCATATACTCTTTTATCTCTTTTTTCACCTTTATTCTCCTATCCTTTCACCGCCTTTAAGCTCAAATCCAAGCTTCTCGCCTGGTGTATCAATCCCCCGATGCTCACAAAGTCTACCCCTGTCTCGGCATACGCCACCACATTGTCCAAATTAATACCTCCACTGGCCTCTGTTTCAAATTGCCCGTCTATCAAGTTCACTGCTTCGGCCACTTGCAGGGGATTAAAATTATCCAGCATAATCCTGAAAACCTTTCCCTTGGCTGCTGACATCACCTTGCGCACATCTTCAATGCTCCTGGCCTCAATCTCTATCTTCAGTTCCGGTTTAAATTCCTGAACATAATTATATGCCCTTTCAATAGCCTGCTCCAACCCTCCGGCATAATCGATATGATTATCCTTCAACATGATCATATCATACAACGCAAAGCGATGATTGAATCCGCCTCCTATCTGCACAGCTTGTTTTTCCAGCAACCTGAAATTAGGAGTGGTCTTGCGCGTATCCAGCACACGGGTTTTGTATCCCTTCAATTTATCGGTATATTGTTTTGTAAGCGTGGCAATACCGCTCATGCGCTGTATGCAGTTCAACACCAGCCGCTCGCATTGCAAAATAGTGTGCACATGCGCCTGTACTTCAAAGCCTATTTCGCCAATACGCATATTATCGCCATCGCTTTTAAATGCGGTAAACGTTGCCGAGGGCTCTTTAAAATGAAAGATCTCTTTTGCCACCTGCATGCCCGCCAATATCCCATCCTGCTTGATCTTTAACACGGCCTTTCCCATTGCAGTTGCAGGTATGCACGAAAGTGTAGAATGATCGCCTTCTCCTATGTCCTCCGCCAAAGCCGACCTGATGAGTGTATGCAACTGTTCTTCGTAATTAAGCATGCGGCAAAGCTATTATTTCATTCCTATATGACGCTATAAAGAGGCGTCGTCAAAGGCGCTCGACCGGCCTTATTCAACGTTCATCTTACGTCTGCTGCAGTGCAGCTTTAAATGCAGTGCTGCCCAACGGTATACAAGCACAAGCATTGATAATCCCATTAGCAAGCGGCCATGCCGCCGCCGAATTAGCTATAACCATTATTCTCTCCCGGCGGGCGCACCCGTTTAGCCGGTAATGCATCCTTCAAGGGCCGGCACCGGAACTCAACAACTCTCCTCCTGCCCAACAAAAAAGCCCTCCGCATCACGGAGGGCTTGTCAGTTTTCCAGGAAATAATTTTCGCGAACTATTGGGCCGCTAAAAACCTGATCTCCTGCAACAATTGTTTGTCGCCACGCTGCCTCATAAACAAGTGGGTCCTGTACTCTGCATTACGGGTCTTTAAAATACCCACGCAGAATTGCGCACCCCCGTTTTCGCCTTTGTGCTTTATCTCAAATCCAATGACGCCCTTGGTATTGAAAAAATCACGTATGATCATTTCAGCCTGCGCCTTGCTATAACTGTCGCTTTTATCAGGTAACGCAATGTCTACCCGGTTGTCAAAATATTTCGCCACTTCAGCAGAATTACCCGACCGGATAGCGGAAACCACTTCATCAATCGAATAAGCCGGTCTGGTAAATGAGAACAGGATCAGCGGTATAGCCAATAACGCGAATCCCCTTAAGTTTTTCATTTGTAGAGTTTTTAATCGATCCTAAATTTCCCAAAAACATGCCAAAAAGCCACGCATAAGCTAAAAAAAGCCCAACATCGGCGTTTGCCTACCTTTGCGCCCTGGTTTGGCTTTAAAATACTTGTTATAGCATGGTTAATAAGAAAGTTATACTCGTAATCATGGACGGATGGGGCCTCGGACAGGTACCCTCCAGCGACGCAATACAACATGCCAAAACGCCATTTGTCTCGTCCCTTTACAGCCGCTTTCCCAATACTACGCTCATTACCTGCGGCACCGCCGTGGGCCTGCCCGAAGGCCAGATGGGCAATAGCGAGGTAGGACACATGAACCTGGGCGCAGGACGGATCGTTTACCAGGAATTGGAACGCATTAACGTGGCCATCCGTAACGGAAGCTTCGCCCGGAACCCCATTTTACTGCAATCTATCCGCTATGCTAAAAACGCCGGTAAACCGCTCCATTTGCTGGGCCTGGTCAGCAATGGCGGCGTACACTCCCATATCAACCACCTGAAGGCCCTGCTGGACATGTGCAAATCAGAGGGCCTGGAACGCGTATACGTGCATGCTTTTACCGACGGCAGGGACACCGATCCCAAATCGGGAATAGGCTTTATTACCGAGCTGCAACAGCACATCAACAATACGGTTGGCAAAATTGCCAGCGTCAGCGGCCGGTACTACGCCATGGACCGCGATAAGCGTTGGGAAAGGGTAAAATTCGCTTATGACGTCCTGGCAAACGGCATCGGGCAGTATGCGCCCGACGGCGTATCAGCCATAGAACAGTCGTATAACCTGAATACCACAGACGAATTCATAAAACCCACCGTTATTACGGACGCCACGGGGCAGCCGCTGGCCCGCATACAGGATGGAGACGCAGCCATTTGCTTTAATTTCAGGACCGACCGCTGCCGCGAAATAAGCCTGGTGCTTACCCAGTCAGACATGCCCGACCACAACATGAAAAAACTGCAACTGCACTATACCACCATCACGGAATACGACCAAACGTTCACCAACGTGCACGTGGCATTCGAAACCGATAACCTTAACCATACCCTCGGGCAAGTGCTGGCAGAACATGGACGGAAACAAATAAGGATAGCCGAAACAGAAAAATATCCCCACGTAACCTTTTTCTTCAGCGGCGGCAGAGAAATACCTTTCGAAGGCGAACAACGAATACTGATACCATCTCCCAAGGTAGCCACCTACGACCTGCAGCCTAGCATGAGCGCACATGCAGTAACCGAGGCCATCATAAAAGCAATAGAAGCGGAGTCAGCAGACTTTATTTGCCTGAACTATGCCAATGCAGACATGGTAGGACATACCGGCATCTGGCAGGCAGCCATTGAAGCCGTGGAAACCGTAGACAAATGCGTGGAAAGAGTAGTGACCTCGGGGCTTGCGCATGGTTATACTATTTTCTTAACTGCCGACCACGGCAACGCAGATTACATGATCAATGCAGACGGAACACCCAATACAGCCCATACCCTTAACCCTGTTCCACTGTTCATTATCGATAAAACATTCAATGGAACAGTCAGGAGCGGAAAGCTGGGAGACATTGCACCCACCATCTTAAAATGGATGCAACTGCCTATACCGGTTGAAATGACAGGAGAAGTGTTAATTTAGTCAAGCAATATGCGCTTACGCAAAACCATAGCAGGCATTCCAATTATCCTCATCGTGCTCATGCCCTGCCTGTATTGCGCATACTTCCAGGTTCAGCAGCATATCATCCGTACAGCAATGCGCGAAAAGCTGGAACGCGACCAATTGCAAACTGTTATCGTTCCCGTTAAAGACTTCCGCTGGTACGAAGAAGGAAGGGAAATCGTAATTGAGGGAATGATGTTCGACGTAGAATCCATTACGCGCCAAAATGATCACTACATAGTAACAGGTTTGTTCGATGAAGCGGAAACACAGCTGAACATTGCGCTCGGCCTGCTTCAGCAAAAAAATAATGACGGCCCCGATGCGCAACTTGTTTCGGTTGTGCTCTCGCAAACACTCATGTATCCCCCGCCAATAAATGAAGAACTCGCATCGCAGGAAACAATAGTATCATCCCAAAAAATATATACAGACGAAACGCTGTACAACACCATCCTTTCCATTCATACTCCTCCACCCCGAGGCTGATCATTCCTCACTGATCTTTTTTTAGAAAAACCAAAACAAACCTGGCCCCATGGGCTTAGGTAATATTTTATTTAAGCATAACTACAATGAGTAAATACATAAGTGCTTTACTTGTTGCCGTGTTCATTGCATCCATTATTCATGCCCAGGAAAAGGCGACAGATACCAGCTTTAAAGAATTGGAAAAAGTTACGGTATCGGTAAATAAATGGGAGCAGAAGCAAAATGAGGTGCCCAACAAGATCGCCAGGGTAAACATGCAAACTGTGCGCTTGCAAAACCCGCAAACCGCAGCCGACATGCTGAACCTTACCGGCTCGGTGTTCATACAAAAAAGCCAGCTCGGTGGCGGCAGCCCTATGATACGCGGATTTGCCACCAACCGCATATTGATCGTGGTAGATGGAGTCAGAATGAACAATGCCATATACCGCAGCGGCAATCTCCAGAACGTCATTTCTATCGACCCGTTGTCTACACAGGCAGCGGAAGTCATATTCGGGCCTGGCAGTATCATCTATGGCAGCGATGCCATCGGGGGCGTAATGGATTTTCATTCGTTGCAGCCGGAATATGCACAGTACAAAAAATGGCGAACCCGGGGCAATGCCGTTGCACGCTATTCCAGCGCAAACAACGAGCGTACGGGCCATCTTGATTTTTCAGCGGGCACCAAAAGATTCGCATACACCGGCAGCGTTACTTACAGTGATTTCGATGACCTGAAAATGGGCAAGCACAACGGCGATGCGTCTTACCTGCGGCCGCAATATGCCATCCGCGCCAATAACAAGGACAGCATGGTAACCAATCCTAGTCCGCTCGTGCAAAGGTTTACAGGTTACCAACAATTGAACGTGCTGCAAAGGCTTCGCTTTAAGGCCAGCGATCATTTGGATTTGCAATACACCTTCCATTATTCGGGCACCGGCAATGTTCCGCGTTACGACAGGCTGATAGAAACTTCCGGCGGAAACCTCGCGTTTGCCGAGTGGTATTATGGTCCGCAGCTGTGGCGCATGCATGCGTTACAGGCTACCATTACGGGCACTAACAAGCTGTTCAACTCGGCACGCATTATTGCAGCCTATCAACGGTACGAAGAAAGCCGTCACGACCGCCGGCTGAACAATGCGCGCATCAGGAACCAGGTGGAACAGGTAGGCGCTTTTTCATTCAATGCCGATTTCGACAAACAACTGAACAGGAAGAGTGAATTGTTTTACGGAGTGGAATACATCACCAATAGTGTGGGTTCATTTGCCAACCGCATCAACATCAATTCAAGCGCTGTTGAATCGGCGCCCACACGGTATCCCAATAATTCCAACTGGAACTCTTATGGGATATATGGCAGTTATAAAACCAACGTCAACAAATTTACTTTCACTACAGGCTTGCGCTATAATTACGTTACCGTATATGCGCCCTTCGATACCTCTGTGTTCAGGTTTCCATTCACTGATGCGGACATTGAAAAGGGCGCGCTAACCGGTAACCTTGGGCTGGTGTTACGTGCAACGGAACACTCGCAATTCAACTTCAATTTTGCAACAGGGTTCAGGGTTCCCAATGTAGATGATATCGGCAAGGTGTTCGAGTCCGCACCGGGCCAGTTGATGACCCCCAATCCCGATCTTAACCCGGAGTATGCATACAATTTCGACCTGGGCTACGCCGTCAACGTGCTGAATAAAGTGAACTTCGATGTAACGCTGTTTTACACCCTGCTGGACAATGCCATCGTAAGAAGGCCGGATACATTC
Organism: Chitinophagaceae bacterium; assembly: GCA_035628135.1. GTDB lineage: Bacteria > Bacteroidota > Bacteroidia > Chitinophagales > Chitinophagaceae > DASPKM01. Next base: position 399,538 of record DASPKM010000013.1, read on the forward strand.
AACGGCCAGGACAGCGTGATATACGAAGGCGTGAAGAGCCAGGTGTTTTCCCTGCAAAACGCTGCCAGGGCAAGGGTTTGGGGTGTGCAAGCAGGTGTTGAGGTATTCTTCAATCCTTACCTTTCGGCCAGCGTACAAGGCAACTGGATAGAAGGAAAAGAAACAGATGATTTGGAAGATGTGGACGTACCCCTTCGGCATGCGCCGCCTTTTTATGGCAATGCACGTTTGAAGTTCAACCGCAAAAAAATCCAGGCAGATTTGTATGCCGTCTGGAACGGGAAGATCTCCCATGAAGACCTTGCGCCGTCGGAGCAGGCCAAGACCTTCATTTATGCAAAGGACGCAAACGGCAATCCTTATTGTCCTGCGTGGTACACCCTGAACCTGAAACTGGGTTACCAGCTGAACAGGCACCTGTTGGTCACGGCAGGATGGGAGAACATCACCAACCAGCAGTACAGGCCTTATTCGTCCGGCATAGTAGCTCCGGGTATTAATTTCATTGGCTCTGTCAGAGCCTCGCTGTAAAGTCATTGAGTGATTGGGTCATTAGGTCATTGGACTTAATGACCTGGTGACCTAATGACCCAATGACCTAATAACCATCAACCCCTACCTGATTTATGACCAACACAAAAAAACAAGCAAGGTGGGTAAGAATGTTCCGGTGGCTGCACCGGAAGATCGCCATTCCTTTACTGGCGTTCTTTTTCATTATCTCCCTTACTGGCCTTTTGCTGGGCCTGAAAAAGAATACCGGCCTGCTGGCCCCTACGCACAAGGGAATTTCGAGCGACCTTTCCGGCTGGCTATCGATGGACAGTCTCCGGAAAATAGCCGTGGCCACCTTTAAGGATAGTATTTCCGCGAAAGGCTCGGGCGAGTTGGACAGGATTGATATCAGGCCCGATAAGGGGGTTGCAAAATTCACCTTTAAGGAAAATTACTGGGGCGTGCAGCTCGATTGCACCGATGGCAGGGTATTGCTGATAGAAAAAAGGCACAGCGACCTGATTGAGGACATCCACGACGGTTCCATCATCGACAACCTGGTAGGCACCAATGCCGAGCAGGTAAAGCTGGTATACACCACCGTGATGGGATTAAGCCTTTTGTTACTGGTGGTCTCGGGGTTTTGGTTATGGTACGGGCCCAAAAAGATACGGAGTATGCGCCGGCACCACTCTTAGCAGCGTTTATGCTGGATTCAGGGAGAAAAAATGCATTATTTCACATTCTGCACGCAGCGTTGATTCGGGGAAATTGTCTAAATTACAGGGCAACCAAACGGTTTGTATGACCGAAGAAGCCATTTTACAAGGCTGTTTACATAATAAGCCTGTTGCCCAACGAGAGTTGTATAACAGGTACAGTCCCAAAATGCTGGCTGTATGCTACCGGTTTGCCCATAACCGTGAAGACGCCGAGGACATGCTGCAGGAAGGTTTTATAAAGGTGTTTTCACAGATTCATACGTTCCAGAACAAAGGAGCTTTTGAAGGGTGGATCAGGCGTATTATGGTGCATACCTGCATTAACCACCTGAAAAAGAACAAGCGGTTCAATGAAAGCGTGGACATTATTCACGCAACGGGGATACAGGTGAGGGAGGAAAGCGTGCCTTCCATTGTACAGGCAAAACAGGTGGTGGAGTGCATCCGCATACTCCCGATAGGCTACCGCACCGTGTTGAACCTGTACGCGATTGAAGGTTATTCGCACAAGGAAATAGCCGGCATGCTGGACATAGAAGAAAGCACGAGCCGCTCGCAGTACACGCGGGCCAAGCAGATGCTGGAAGAGATTCTGATGAAGAAAAAAATCATTCAAAAACCAAAAGACAAGGAGCTGCTGGCTGCAACGGGAACGGGAAGATAGATCAGGACAAGCTTTGACCCTATAAAATAGTAAGTATTAAATCGTACCCAAAAATGGCCAACTATGGAGCGCAATTTTTACACTGATGATTTTGAACGGTTGATTCGCCAAAAAGCTGACCAATACAAGATGTACCCATCCGATCAGGTGTGGAAAGGAATTTACAAATCACTTCACGGACGGAGAAAATGGCGTTGGACAGGGCTGGCGGTCCTCCTGTTGGGTATAGGCATATACTCCGGCGATTTCTATTTGTCGGACAAGCCAGCCAGTAAGCTTGCTAAGAACATTGAGCCTTCCATTACCGCCACCAACCAGGAGCCAGGCCAGGATGCGCCTGCACACGGAACCATCGGCCATCAAAATACAACCAATACAAATCAAGGCACCAGCCAGGGCACAATCGATAACTCCCGGCTTGCACAGCAACCTGCAGCATTATCCGTTGCAACCGGTACACGCGCCAATAACCGATCACCGGTAACAAACCACGACGAGCAATTATTCACTACGCCGCTAACAGATAACAATAACCGCAGCGGCAACGAAACATCGATACTCATCAATAATTTCCCGCAAGGGCTGGATATATCCCGCAATGCGTCGGAAAGCAAGCTGGCCGAAAGAACCGTAGCGGCTAACGTAAAAATGCCCGGCGTAAAAGAGCCTTCGGTCCAATTAAAGCAATCCAGCGCGATAGATTTTGCGGACGCGGCAAGCGAATCGGTGCTGGACGAAAATAAAAAGCAAGGCGTGAACTGGCTGCAGGACTACGCAGTGTTCCAGTTAACCGCTGCCAAAGCAAAAAGGGTTGGCGTGCAGATCTACTTCTCGCCTACCGTGAATTACAGGAAACTTAGCGGCAGCAGCAATTTCCCCTCATCGGAATTGAAGCACATCCCGCTTTCTCCCAATATCATGGGCGATGTTGACCAATACGTGAAGCACAAGCCCGCATTAGGCTTCGAAATCGGCGCTAACATGCTGTACCGCTCTACCAAGCGCCTTACTTTCAAGGCGGGCCTGCAATTCAATTACTCGCGGTATAACATCCAGGCCTATGAGTCGCTGCCAGAGGTAGCTACCATTGCACTTAGCAACAACTTTGCCTTCCAGGCGGACACCATCAGCACGTTGTCTAATATCCGGAACCTGAGTGGGTATGAGCAGGAACAGCTATCGAACCAATACTTCCAGATATCGGCGCCCATCGGGCTCGAGTTCAGGTTAATTGGTAACGATAACCTGCAACTGAACGTGGCCGGTACGCTGCAACCCACTTATTTGCTGAACGCCAATTCATACCTCATAACTACCGATTACAAGAATTACATGCGTGAGCCCTCGCTGGTACGCAGGTGGAATTTGAACGGCGGATTGGAGGCTTATATTTCTTACAATACCGGTACTGTCCGCTGGCAGGTAGGACCGCAGTTCCGTTATCAATTCCTGTCTAGCTATAGCCGCAAGTATCCGATCAAGGAGCAACTGATGGAGTATGGAATTAAGATCGGTGTGAGCAAGTTGATCCAGTAAGGCTAATTCATTTTCATAACGGTCCCTTTGAATTTTATTCGGATTAGCCGGATGCCAAATCTTTACACCTCTTTGATTTTATCCATTCAAGGGATGATCATTGCTATATCTGTTTATAGTTTTATAATTGCTCTGGTTGTGTTTCTATTATTCGATTAACCGGATTCACCTAACAAGCCCGCGTCATTTTCAAAAAATCGTATCCCCCACCCCTTCCTTCTCTTCCCTTTTCTCCTTTACCCTCTTATCCTGTAAATTTACCGGATGAAACCACTGGCAGCAGCACTCGTCCTGGTACTGGCAATAGCCGCATGCAACGATAACAATACCCCCACAGAAAAAGACTACGCCAACGCGCCGAAATTCTTTCCCGTTGCCAATTACATCCGCGACGATATAAAATCCGCCGGCAGCGAACCCATAGGCGTGCAATACTATTTCAGCAGCCCGCAAAAAAAAGATTCCAGCTACATCGGTCTCGACACCATGAAACAACTGGCGCAACAAGCCTTCCTGGTACCAGAGATCGAGAAGGAGAACTTCGAAAGATCATTCAAGGAAACTACTTTCCTGGACGAAACCACCCAAATGGCCACCCTCACTTACCAATCCATGGATTCCACCACCATCGTAAAAAGGGTAGACGTGCTGCTGGAGCCCGGTACCCAGGCAGACGACGTGCGCACCATTTATATGGAAAAAATGTACAACGACGGCGATACAGCCGTCATCCAGCGCATGTCGTGGAAAAGGACCTGGTTTAAAATAATTACCTTGAAAATGCTGCGGGATAATCCCACTACTGTCGAAACCCTCATGATTGGCTGGGATCCTTCAGTAGACGTAAAAAAAATGCGCGATTGAAATGACGCAACAGGAGTTTCAGCAAATAGCCGGCACCATACCCGTACAAGCCGGCATATATAAATATTACGACGAGCACAACGAACTCATTTACGTGGGCAAAGCTAAAAGCCTGCGCAAACGCGTGAGCTCCTATTTTTCCAAAGCGGTCACCAACTATAAAACACACGAGCTGGTCACCCGCATCCGGAGAATAGACTTCACCATCGTAAATTCCGAGCAGGACGCATTTCTGCTCGAAAACTCGCTCATCAAAGAATTTCAGCCCAAGTTCAACATCAACCTCAAGGACGATAAGAGCTATCCCTACATGGTCATCCGCAACGAACCCTTTCCGCGGATATTCCTGACGCGCAATAAGGTCAACGATGGATCGGAATACCTGGGCCCCTTTACCTCGGTAAAGCGCGTACGAGAGTTGCTGGACTTCATCCGCGCAAACATTCCATTGCGCACCTGCAAGCTCAACCTGACCGCGAACAATATCGAAAAAAAGAAATTCAAGGTTTGCCTGGAATACCACCTCGGCAACTGCAAAGGCCCCTGCGAAGCCTTGCAATCGTCCGAAGACTATGAGCAAGGTTTAAAGCAGATCAAAAACATCCTAAAAGGAAACCTTGGTCCCGTGATCCAGCATTTCAAAAAAGAAATGAAGGAATACGCCGAAGACCTGCGGTTCGAAAAAGCAGAGATGCTGCGCAAGAAGATCGAGCATTTGGAAAATTACCAGGCACGCTCCGTGATCGTGAGCAGGCACGTAACCAATGCAGATGTGTTCACCATCATCAAAGAAGGCGATGCCGCTTACGTGAACTATCTCATGGTAAGCAATGGCACCATCGTGCAAACACATACCACCCAGGTACAAACGCACCTCGAAGAAACCGCCGAAGAAGTGCTGCAATTTGCAATAGCCAGCATACGCTCCACTTTCAACAGCATTTCTACTGAGATCATCATACCCTTTACCATCGAATACCCCGAAGAAGGCGTGGTAGTAACAGTGCCCAAAGCCGGCGACAAGAAAAAATTGCTGGAGCTGTCAGAGCAAAACGTGAACTACTTCCGCGAAGAGCTGCGCCGCAAAAAAATGCTGCACCTCGAAGGAAAATCTTTCGATGAACGGCACAAGGTACTGCGTCAATTACAGCAGGACCTTCAACTGCCGGTGCTGCCAATACACATAGAATGCTTCGACAACTCCAATTTCCAGGGAAGCTTTCCAGTTTCGGCCATGGTATGTTTTAAAGATGGGGTGGAAAGCAAAAAAGACTATCGCCATTTTAAAGTAAAAACGGTTATCGGCATCAACGATTTTGCAACGATGAAAGAGGTTGTGCATCGACGTTATAAACGACTGGTGGCGGAGCAGCAACCTTTACCGCAGCTCGTTATCATCGATGGTGGCAAAGGGCAACTGAGCGCCGCGGTGGAAAGCATCCAGGAATTGAATTTGTATGGAAAGCTTACATTGATAGGACTTGCAAAGAATGAAGAAGAGATCTTTTTCCCCGGTGATAAAGAATCAATAAAGCTTCCTTACCAAAGTGAAAGCCTGAAATTCATCCGCCGCGTCCGCGATGAAGTGCACCGGTTCGGCATTACTTTTCACAGGCAGCAACGAAGCAAGGGAACATTTTATAATGAGCTCGAGAACATCAAAGGCATAGGAAAAAATACAGCGGATAATTTGCTGAAGGAATTTAAATCGGTGCAACGCGTGAAAGAATTGAGTGAAGAAGAATTGATAAAAGCGGTTGGCAGATCGAAAACAAAAATCATTCGTGATTACTTCGCCAACAAAGATCAGTCTACTGAAATTACACCTGACGAACACTCCAAATCGTAATCCACTTTTCTAATTAACCATCATCTGTGTAATACTTAAATCCCTCATAACCTGTGATAAAAAAAGGGGCCAGGATAGAAATCCAGCCCCGTTTTTAAAATCCAATATCCTATGAAAAACCGTTGTAAAAATAGTGAAACAATTCTATTTAACAATACCCACTTCAGGGTATTTTTTATTGTTTTCCCACAGGTAAATATATTGACATACAAGCATTAGCAAGGTGTGTACACAATCAAAAGGGCACCGCTGCTAACGGTGCCCTCAAGGTCTTAATTAATAAAAAAGCTTTGTATTAGTACGACCAGAGGTCCTGCTCGTAGTTGAATATCTTTTCTTTGATGTTCTCGCCTTCGAGCAACCGAAGAATAGGATCGTTTATGTATGCCTTGATGGGCAGGTCATAAGGATTCTCAACAGTGCTCTTGATGATGCGGCTGGCAAACATCCTGCTCTCGAATAATTCTTCCCAGCTCAGTCTTGCGCCATAGTTCTTGCCGTTATAGGCTTCGTATTTCGCAAGCAGCGGGCGCATGTCGGGGTAATATACCCAGAAGATGGGCGTTACGTCGCGGAACGATCCGTCTGCATTGCGTATCGTCAGCACCGGTGCAATGCCCAGGATGCGAACGTACATGCGGGATGATTCTTTGTCGAACACAACGTCTTCCTTGATCCAGAATTTCTCCACTTTATCAGGATTGTACATCTCCGTAATTACAGAATCTTTGGTGATGCCTTTAGAACCGTCGGGGTCTTTTTCCCAATCCTGCACCTGTACCACTTTAGGCTTACCTACCAATTGCTCGGCAATTTCCTGCAGGGTCATGGGTGTGGTGAAACGGTCGTCGATAGATGCGTTGAAAGCTGTGAGCTCGCCGGATTTAATGGCGTTGAGCATGATATTCAAAAAACGCTGGTTGCCGTTGTCGTCGTCTGCCTTATACACAAAGGGCAGGTTCATTTTTTCATGAACGTCTATCTCTCTCCACAAACGCTGGCGGTAAACCGCATCGTCCTCGCGAATGTGCTCGTACGTCAGCGGAACACGCTGTTTCATCAGGTTGGGCTCGATAGCATTATCGTTGCGCAATGATTTGCGGATAGTGTCCAGCTTAATCTCGGCCATTGGAGGCGGAGCTACAACTGTGTCCTTTTTCGCAGGAGCTGACAGCTGTGCGTTATTATTGGCATTGTTTACAGTGGTATTCTTCTTTTTGGGAGCCGGCTGCTTCTTTTTCGAGTTCCTCGTTTGAGCATCGGCAGCGCCAGCAACCAGGAAGGCTGCTACCACCAACAACAAGCTGAATTTCATTAAACGGCTGTTCATATTCTACTCTTTTATTATTGTAACTGAAATACCATTGGTGTAATCTCACGGTTCCTGCCATCCGGTCCTACAACCCTGATCTGGTCGAAGAAGATGGTAGTACCAGGCGTGGCCTTGTCTACTATCGCCTTTGCGGCTCCAGTCCAACGGTTGCCTTCGTTATTAGCCTGCTGGTAGTTGGGGAATGCGCCACCGCTTGCAGCGAGCACATAACCTACTACGCGGAAACCGGCTTCAAACTCTGAATCTTCCAGGCGGGCCAGCAAACCACCCTGCGCTTTAAAGTCGGCAGCAGAAATGCGGCCACCTTTGCTTCTTCCTACAAATCCAGCAGGATTAGGCAGCAGTTTCAAACGCATGGGGAACTTATAAGGCTTGCCATCGGCAATTACCTGTATTTCGGACATACCTGTTGTAGACGGCTTGGCAATCCACTCGTCGCCACCAGCATTGCTGATAGTTCCGCCGGGGAATACAACCTTTACTTTTTCACGTCCAACGCTACCGCCGGAGATGGTCATGGGATTATCCACGCCAACGTACATCACGTTCATCTTTTTAAGGAACACCGATGCACCGGAAGGCATGCCTACTGTATAAGGAAGGTCTTTTTCCAAAACTTTGTTCTCGCCTGTGTTCGGGTCTTTAAATGCAACCCTTACTTTAATGGTACCTGTTCCATTTACCTTGAACTTGTGGTTAGCCATACCGTTTGCATTCACCGGAATGCTTTGACCATTAATGGTTACAGTGGGCTTCACCTCTGCGTTGAAGGCGCCGAGACCAGCGTTGATCTCCATTTCGTCGCCAGGCATGAAATAGGTAGCATTGGTACCAACCAACGGCTCAAACTTGTCGAACTTATACACCACGTTTCCTACCTGCGTAAGGCAATAGTTGGTAACCTGGTTTTCAGTATTCTTAAGATCGTTCTGGAACTTGCTCAGGATGGTGATGGCCGCAATGGTCGGCGTCATCCTGAAGTATGCAGAGGTCCAGTCGCTGTTAGCGGTAGTACCTGTTTGTGATTTAGGAACGTCGAGATTGATGGGGATCTTGGTTGCGAATTCCTGTCCAATCTTGGGATCAATAGCAAGAATGTCTTTCTTGTACTGCTCCAGCAATGATTTCAGCTTGGGCCCGCCGCCATTTTTATCCATGATCCTGGTAGATACGTCCAGGTTGCTTTCGTTGTAAGCGGTATCGCCTTTTTCAGGATCGTATCCTGATCCGCGCATCATGCTGTCCTTCAGTTGTTCGATATGACCGAAAAGGGTGTTGGTCAGCTCTTGTGCGCGTTTAGCCTTGGGATACCATATATTGGCTTTCTCTGCGTTGGCAGGATCTTTCCTTAAGTTATCGAATGCCGTGAATACTTTGTCGGTAGACTGGGTAAGCACATCATTTGACTTCTTCAACGTAGTATTAACCGTCTTAAAGGCATTCAGGATCTCAGATGATACGTTCAGTGCCAGCAGCGCTGTAAGCACCAGGTACATCATATTGATCATCTTCTGCCGGGGCTCTTTAGGTAAAGCCATTGTAAGGGGTATTTAAATTTTTTTCAATCAGGTTTTTCATTCATTCATTAGGGTGCGGATATGGGATTGCAGTTCCCCTTTTAGCCCTTTTTAGCGGCCTTGCATAGCCGTGAGCATGTTACCGTATACGCGGTTCAGGTTGCTCAGGTTATTGGCAAGGGTTGCAATCTGTTGCTGCGCTTTCTTGGCATCATCCACACTTCCCTGCATCGTTTCAGAAGCAGTCACCAGGTTGCTATAGAAATTATTCATTGCTTTCAGGTGATTGTTGGTATCCTGCAGTTCCAGCTCATAAATGGCGTTGAGCGATCCCAGGTTCTTGGTCAGTACCTGTACCTGCTCATGGAATTGCTTTGTGCTTTCAGCAGCGCTGTTAAAATGGCCCAGTGTGTTGGTAGCATTGGTGTATGCTTCTTTCATACTGGTCAAAGCGCCTGCAGCTTCCCTTGTTTTAGTAGCGTAGTCGCTGGTAGCGGCTACTGCATCACTTACGTCGCCGATCTTATCTACAGAAGTGTTCAGCTTCTTGAATCCTTCGCTCAGGCGGCCGAGGTTAGCTGGAGTGATATCGGCTTCTCTCAGCATATCTTCCATTTTAGTAAGGGCGGGATTGCTGGATGAAGCGGTCATTTTAGGCAATGCTTCCGCGATAGCGGCCATTTCGTTGCCGGGAGGCGGTAAGAATGCATATACCATGAATATTATAGCCTCGGTGATCAATCCTGCTGTCAGGAAGAAATCAGCCCAGGGTTGGTGAGTGATTTTTTGCCAGGCGCCAAAGATTACAATCGCGGCACCTACGCACACAATCACGTTTACAAGTCTTTCTGTAGATTTAGAAACTCCAGCCATTGTTCAAAGTTTAAAAGTTGAGAATAGGTTTTTAAAGGGTCAGAGAAAAAGAACGTTTTGTTTGATTCAAGATCAAAACAATAACGTTCTTTTACTTTTAAAATTTTGCTATAATATTATTTTATCTGCGGCGTCCCTGGTTTGCAGGTAAATCGATCACGCTTCTGAAACCGATGTACGATTTCGAAGTATCCTGGTACTCATAGTTGCGGGTGCTGGTTTGCAGGAAATAACCTACGTCTTTCCAGCTACCGCCGCGGATTACCTTGCGCTTCATACGGGGAGGATCCTGATCTTTTGCGTTGTAACGAATGTCAGGATTCATATCATGTTGGAAGTTGTAAGCGCCTTCGTAGTACAGGGATGAAGTCCACTCGGCAACGTTACCTGCCATGCAATACAGGCCGAAATCGTTGGGCCAGTAAGCGTCTGCGCGTACGGTATAGAAACCGCCGTCTTCAGGATAGTTACCGCGGCCGGGTTTAAAGTTGGCCAGCAAGCAACCTTTCTTGTTGCGCAGGTAATAGTTACCCCATGGGAACATCGACTGCGAGCGGCCACCACGTGAAGCATATTCCCACTCAGCCTCGGTAGGCAGGCGGAAGTCTGATTCGGTAGCTCTTTTCTTGGATTCAAGGAAAGCATTCAGGTACTGTGTCCTCCATTCGCAGAAGGCAGTGGCCTGGGCCCAGCTCACACCTACTACGGGATAGTTACCGAAAGCAGGATGCGAGAAATAGCGCTTAGCCATGGGTTCATTGTATGAATAGGAGAAGTCACGTATCCATACCAGTGTGTCGGGATAAATACGAACATCTTTCTTAACTATGAACTTGGAACGGGGTTGCGACTTGTTTGCAAGCTTGGAAGCCTCCTTCAGGTCGAAGGTCTCGGAATGAAACACCAGCTTTTCAGGATCGATTTCCTTCTTACCGAAAATACGGTTCTCGGGAGTAACGATCATCTGGTCGATCTTCTCGATGGTAGCTTTGTCGCCCCATTTGATGGTTTGTGCCTTTTTCCAGTCTACCCTGAATTGACCATCCACCTCCTTTCCATACTGCATCAGGGTAGCAGCAATTGAATCGCGGACCCAGTTGGTAAACTGGCGGTATTCATTATTGGTGATTTCTGTAGCGTCCATCCAGAAACCATTGATGGATATCTGCTTGTTGCGGGCCGTATAAGCATAGTTCACATCCTCGTCACTGGGACCCATGTGAAAGGTTCCAGGCGGAATGTAAATCATACCATAAGGCTTGGTCAGGTTGTACTTACTGGAAGGAGCTACTCCATAAAGTTGTCCGTTGTTGGGTAATCCCTTGGACTTGCCTGATTTGCCGCAACCTGCCACTATGGACAACGCAGCGAAGACCATCAGAGTGGGTAGGTTTTTCATTTTCATTTTATTAAAGGGTATTGGGCAAAAATAATGTTTTGACAACATCTCCATCACAAGTTTAAAGTTTATTTTTTAAAAGTCAAAGCATCCAAAAGCAGAAATTTAAACGCTGCCTTAGAAGCTATTATTGTATAAGGATTTGCAAACTTTTAAACAGTTTCCAGGAGTCGGAAAAACCCTTGCAGGCTGTTTTCTGGGCGATGGCAGACATAGTTTTTACACAGGAAAACAAATGGTTGTGCAGCAACCGGCTTGTCTCTCAAAAGTGGAAAACGGTCATCAGGTCGTTCAGTGGATTGGAAAATTCTGTGGGGAATGAAGATAGCTAAAATTTGTTTCCGCCAATCAACAATTTTTTGTGCGGTAACCACTATTTCAGGCGTGCCCCTGGTATGCGCCTGCAATAAAGATGCCCACACTCCAAACGAGGTCGGGTACTTGATAATGACCTGTCCCAGAGAGGAAACCATTTGCGCCGACCTGTCCTTCCAATGCGGCATATCAAATACCACCGAAAGATAGAGCAGGTTGTGTCCCATCACCGCGTTCCCCGAGGGCGTGGCCCCATCGTACACCTCCTTCTTTCGTATAATAACGTCGTATTGTTCCCGGTTAGTATAGTAAAAGAACGAAGTTTCTTCTTCCCCGAACTTCTCAATAATATATCCGGCCAATTCCCGCGCCATCACCAGCCTTTCGCCCTCCCCGGTTATCTCCTGCACGTGTATCAGCGCCTGCACCAAATCGGCCAGGTCGTCCAGGAAAGCTGGCATTTTCGCCTGGCCATTTTTGTACGAATGATGCCAGCCGCCGTTCCCATTTTGAAACACTTTCAACAGGAATTCCATATTCCGTACGGCCATCTCCCGGTAATGCTCGATGCCGGTAGCCGCATAAGCCTTGCAATAGGCCGAATTCATCAGTGCATTCCAGTTCAGCAGGATCTTATCGTCCAGCAAGGGCCTTATCCGCCCCGACCGCCGGGCGAGCAACTGCCGCTTCCACTGGGCCAGCTTCAGGCCAAACTGCTCCGGTTCCAGCCCCTGCGTTTTTACAAAGGACTCGGGCGGTTCCAATACCCTCAATATGTTCCGGGGCGGGCCATGATGCCCCTGCTCGTGCCAGTTGCCGTTTTCGGTAACATTGTAATAAGCGCAGAACAAATCAGCGTCCTCGCCCAGCACTTCCCGCACCTCTTCGATGCTCCAAACATAATACTTGCCCTCCTCCCCTTCGCTGTCAGCGTCCAGCGCGCTGTAAAAGCCGCCTTCGTCACTTAGCATTTCCCTTTCGATGAAGCTGAGGGTTTCTTCTATTACCCGCCTGTACCGTTCGGCGCCTGTTAGCTGATAGGCCTCGCTAAGGGCAGATACCAACAGGGCATTGTCGTACAGCATTTTCTCGAAATGAGGTGCCAGCCATTCCTCATCGGTGGAGTACCGGGCAAAGCCGCCGCCCAGTTGGTCGTAAATGCCGCCATATATCATCTTGTCAAGGCTTAGCATGGCCTGTTGCAATGCGTCCTCATTTTTGGTATAATGGTAATGCCGAAGCAGGAACTGTATGCTGAAGGTTTGAGGGAATTTCGGCGCGCGCCCAAAGCCGCCGTGCTTCCTGTCGCCCTGCTGCATGATGTTCTTATAGATCTGCTGCAGGTTTTCCTCTGTGAATACATTGTCGCCGTTTTGCTGGCTTATGCCAAATGCATTGGATTGCACCAGGTGTTGCGTTAGGTTTTCGGCCTGGGCGTCCAGTTCGGTGCGGCGCTCCTGGTACGCCTGCGAAACGCCCATCAATATCTCTTTCCACGAGGCGCGGTTAAAAGCGCGTACCGGCGGGTAGTATGTGCCGCCGTAAAAAGGTTTTCCATCGGGCAGTAAAAAAACATTCAAAGGCCAGCCGCCGCTGCCGGTTATGGCCTGTACCGCGTCCATATAAATATGGTCCAGGTCCGGCCGCTCTTCGCGGTCTATCTTGATGTTCACGAAATGTTCATTCATGAGGCGGGCCGTGCCCTCGTCTTCGAAGCTTTCTCTTTCCATTACGTGGCACCAGTGGCAGGCCGCATAGCCGATGCTTACAAGTATGGGTTTGTCTTCTGCTTTTGCCCTTTGTAATGCTTCATCGCCCCAGGGATACCAGTCAACCGGGTTGTGCGCGTGCTGCAATAAATAAGGACTCGATTCGTGGATAAGCCGGTTCGTATGCGTGTGGGACATAAAAGAAAATTAGCTGATTGCAGGTTGATTGTACTTAATACCAATATTAAGCCATTAATCAATCGGAAACCAGCTAACCGGCACCAGGCTGTTGACCCGGTTATTTATTTTTCTTGGCAACGCGTGAAAGGTATTGTTCCAATGCCGCTACCATGGAAGGCGCTTGTGGTTGGGGTGCTTTTATTTCCAGCGTAAGGCCTGCATCTTCAACAGCTTTGGACGTGTTGTTGCCGAATGCTCCGATAATGGTTCCGTTTTGTTTGTAAGCGGGAAAATTATCGAAGAGGCTTCTTACGCCGCTGGGTGTAAAAAAGCAAATGATGTCGAATTCTTTTTTATCCAGGATGGGCTTTACATCATTACTGATGGTGCGGTACATGAACGGGGTGGCAAATTCGCATTTGTTGTTCTTGAGCCAGTTTACGATTTCATTGTCCTGCTGGTTCTCTGAACAGGGGTACAGGAATTTTTCGTTTTCCTTGTGCTTGTTGATGACGTCGAACATGCTTTTGTTGGTGCCATCTGCGCCGTAAAACACCTTGCGTTTGCGGTACAGGATAAATTTTTGCAGGTACAGGGCAACCGCCTCGGTAATGCAGAAATATTTAGTGTCCTGGGAGATGCTGATCTTCATTTCTTCGCAAGTGCGGAAGAAATGGTCGATGGCGTTGCGGCTGGTGAAGATCACTGCCGTATAATTCTGGATCTCAATCTTTTGTTTGCGGAATTCCTTTGAAGGGATAGGCTCCAGCCGGATAAAGGGGTAGAACTCCATCTCGATCTGATATTTTTTCGCCAATTCGAAATAAGGCGATTTATCCGTTTCGGGCCTGGGCTGGGTAATTAGGATCTTCCTGATTTGGCTGGCGGTTACAGCCGCTCCATTAACCACGTTTGTAACCATAATTACGCTGAATCAAGTTTTTACAAGTTAAGTACTCTTTTCCAGTAAATGCAATAACACCTTGTAAATCAGAAGAAGCGGTGCTATTTCGAATGCGCAAAGGTAAAGAAAAAAGTGGAACGGATTCACTTTTATTTCAGCCCTGATGGGCCCGAAGGAGAAGATAAAACGGTAGGCAAACAATCCCAGGATAAGTATAAGTGAAAGGGTAACAAATACTTGCTGCGGTTGGCCTGAGTAAAAAGCTATCAAAACCAGGAAGGGTAATAGAAGTATACCTAACATCTTATTAACAAGAAACACAATGAAGATGTAGGTATCCGTGGCCTTCGAGAGATTAAACACCCAGCCGGTGAATTTCAGGATCACGAACTTGCCCGTGTATATCAGCGCGAGGATGGCGATGCAATACAATGTTTGTATCCAGAAATTGGGATGCGCCTCCGCCTTGTAATACATCAGCAGCAGGCTGGCGTACAATCCGCCGCTTAGCAGAAAAAAAATATTCAGCAGCAGCGAAGGCAGCGGGGCCTGCAGCAATTGTTCCCGCAACTGTTGCTGCCGCAGCGTAATGCGGAGGAAAATGCTCACGAGGTTGTTGATATATTTCCTGAACAACGCTTTAACCGCCGCGAAGTAAAAGAACAGTCCGAGCAGCACATAAAAGAAAACGTCTTTGCTCTGCGCTTTCCGCTCAATACCTGTATAGGACACCGGCTCTGCAAAAAAATTCAGATAAGGATGCTGCCGCAACACATTGGTGAAAGCGGTAATAAGGTCAACGTTCACCACCGGTTCCTGCGTTGGTACCTGCAAGGGTGCAGTGGTGTCTGTTTGCATGGTGTCTACCGGTATCCGCACACTGCGCAGCGGGCGGCGGCGCACTGTTGTATCCGAAGGGTTTGGTTGAGGCGCCGACACCGTATCCGGGGGCGGAGGCACTGTGTCCTGCACTTCCTGCGAGAAAGCGGCCGTATGTACAATGCAGAGAAAAAAGAAAAGAAGTATGGGCTTGATCACGAAACAAAAGTAAAGGCGCGGGACACAAGAAACAAGATGCAACAATAAATTCGTTTGTTTGGTAATATTCATTGCGGTAGGCGCTATCAAAAAAAGTTCACATACCCAAGGTGTATTTTCGATTGCCTCAAATCGAACTTAACATCGTTGCGCTTGCCGGCAGCGTATGAAATATTGAATATGCCCGCCTTCGTTTCAAACGCCAATCCCAATCCCGCACCGATAAAAGAATTTTTAGTGCGCACATTTTGTTGCGCGTTCTTTGTAAAGCCTACATCCATAAAAGCAAAAAAGAAAGAGTTCTGGTCTACCAGGTAACGGTACTCCGCCGTGCCCACCACAAACCGCGAAACAAAAATGCTTTCTTCATCAAAACCGCGCAACAGCCGGTAACCGCCTATCTGGAATAGTTCGTTCCTGAATATTGTAGGGCTTTGGAACCAGCCACCTTGTAAACCCGCTTTAAATGTCGACGCCCTGGTAATAGGGAAGTAACGCGCCGCCGATAACCGTACGCGGAACTGGTACGCGTTTTCAGTCAATGAATCGTACAAAGAGCCATAGCTGAATGCCGGATTGTTGGGGTCCTTCAGCTTCAATATCGCTTCGCTCTTGCGCAGCTTTCGCGTGCCAGCCGACCCGCTGATAAAAAATTCGTTTCCCCTGATAGGATTGAAGCGGTAATTGGTATTGTTCCATTCGTAAGTAACGCCAATATTCACCGAGCTTACGTCTGCCTCATTGGGAAGGCGTTTGGAGGTAAGCACCTGCTGCGTGTCGATGGTGAGCAGGTTGGAGCGCTGGTTCTGGACGAACACGCTTGCGCTTTGTTCCGTGGATACATAATATTGCACGCCTAACAGCATGTTCACGGTAACGAACGATGAATCTTTCTTAAACAGGTCGAAAGAAGTGTTGATGCCGAAATTGGACCTGAAAATATAAGGATGCTGGTATCCCAAATGCAGCCGCGGCGATTTTACCTGCAACTGCTCCCAATTTATCTCCGCAGTTTCACCATTGCCAAGCGCATTGCGCAAGTTCACATTCGCTTCGCCGGTAACTAATAATTTATTGTTTACCAACTGCTGGTTCGAAGGAAGAAATCCTACCAGCACGTTTACTTCGCTGCTCTTCTTTGGTTTCAGATATAAATTCACGATACAGCCGGTGCCGAGCATGGTAATGTTCCAGGGTTGTTGCTCCTGTACGTATGGCAGCTCGGATATTTTTTTGCTGATGTTGAGCAGCTTTTCTCTTTTATATAGAGTTCCATTGGGAATATCGAGGTAATGCTGCAAAAAATTATTGGAGATGCGGGCATTGCCATGGACGCGTATGCTATCTATCTTATACAATGGCCCGGGCTCGATTGTAAGATTTGCGGCGATAGCGCCCTCATTGCGCAGCTCGATGCTGTCCAGCGAGAGCCTCGCAAAGGGATAGCCATTGTTCTCCAGATAATCCAGCAGCTTTTGGCGCAGCAAGCTGTATTGTTGCCAGTTGAATGAATGGTCCTGGTAGTGCCGCTGGTTCCAGCCGATGGCTTCCAGCCAGTTCTTATCAATATTGGCCGTGTTTAGCTGAGCCCAACGGAATGCATCGCCCACGTACAGGCTAATGACGGCATATGCAGTGTCAAGCGCCATACTGTCGATGGAAGCAGCTATATATCCGCGAGACTGCAACAGGTCGGGCAATGATTGGATATACCCCGCCGCCTGTTCACTGGTTTTGAAGGAGGTTTGCAATTTCAACTGGCTGATAAATACCGAATCCTTATCAACCGGCAATATCTTCAACTGGTATTGAGCACGCGCTACCTGCATGCACAGGCAGCACACCATAATGGCCATCCATATATTATATAATGCTCGTTTGGACATGGTCACCTAAAGGTGATTATTAATTATTAATTATTAATTATCGATTGTTGATTATTCATTATTATACTGGGAATTTTGGGATAGTTTATCAGGATAGTAATTAAATAATAATCATCACTTGTTACTCTAAATGGCAGGCATTTACATTCATATTCCATTCTGCAGGCAGGCCTGTCACTACTGCAATTTTCACTTTTCCACCTCATTAGGCTCAAAGAACGATTTTATAGCTGCTTTATTGAAAGAGATCGTGCTGCAAAAGGATTACCTGGCTCAGGAACCCGTGGATACGGTGTACTTCGGGGGAGGCACGCCCAGCCTGTTATCGGTGGCCGAAATCGATGTGTTGTTGCATGCCCTGGCTGCATCGTTCAATATCAGCAGGGAGGCCGAGATCACGCTGGAAGCCAATCCCGACGACCTGAACACCGGAAAGCTGCAAGAATTGCGGGAAGCCGGCATCAACCGGCTCAGCATCGGCATTCAATCTTTTTTTGAAGACGACCTGCGGTGGATGAACCGAGCACATAATGCCAGGCAGTCCATCGCCTGCATTTATGACGCGCTGTCCGCGGGGTTCACCAACCTCACGATCGATCTTATCTATGGCACACCCGGCCTTACGGATGATAAGTGGAAAGAGAATGTACAAAAGGCCATCGACTTCAACATTCCGCACCTCTCGTGCTATGCCTTAACAGTGGAGCCTAAGACCGCGCTCGATCATTTCATCACTACCAAACAATACCTTCCCGTTGACGCCGACCAACAGGCAAGGCAGTTTTTATTATTGATGGATTGGACCGCGGCCGCCGGTTACGAACATTACGAGATATCGAATTTTGCAAAGCCGGGCATGAGAAGTAAACACAACACGGCTTACTGGCTGGGAAAAAAATACCTGGGGCTCGGACCTTCAGCGCATTCATTCAATGGTATTTCCCGCCAATGGAACATAGCCAACAATGCGCTGTACGTACAATCGCTGCAACAACAGCAGTTACCGTTCGAAAAAGAGGAACTAACGGTGACGCACCAGTTAAATGAGTACATCATGACGTCGCTGCGGACGATCGAAGGGTTGAGCATCGGGTATGTAACAGAAAAATTCGGGGAAACAGTGGCGCAAACGATTTTCAGGTCTTCCGGGAAATTTATACAGGCAGGCAATATGCAATGGGATGGAGAGCGATTGCGGCTGACGAGACAGGGAAAATTACTGGCCGATGGAATAGCCGCTGAGTTGTTCTTTTAATTGCGGAGGTTCTTGAATTTTTAGTCATTGGGTCATACGGTCATTGGGTCACTAGATTTCATAATGACTTAATGACCTATTGACTTATTGACTTTTTTCGAGTTATGCTTCTGCAGCTTTTCTTTTGTGTATTTGGCTATTTCGGCAATAACCAGGATCACCACCATTATTATGATAGCCGTGAAGCCTATGGTATGGTACGAAAATGGGATCATATCCTGTCTTTATAAAGTTAGACAAGAAAACCCTCTATAATGTTAAACCCCTTTGAAGGTTTAACATTTTCCCAAAGAATGCGGTAAATGGTGTCCGCGATAGGCATTTCCGCCTTTATATCCTTGTTTATGAGGTAAATGCACCTGCTGGCGTTATGGCCTTCGGCCACCATGTTCATTTCCAGTTGGGCAGCCTTTACGGAATATCCCTTTCCCACCATGTTGCCAAAGGTGCGGTTACGGCTGTATAAGGAGTAACAGGTTACCAGTAGGTCGCCCAGGTACACCGAGGCCGCATAGTTGGCATTTTTGCGATGCGTGATCGGATCTTCTGAATCATGTATGCCCACTTCGATATGGCGTATGCCAACGGCCCTTAAAAAGCCGGCCATTTCGTCGGCACTGTTGGCAATTAATACACTCAAAAAATTATCGCCGTACTCCAGTCCATGCGCGATGCCCGCGCCCAGGGCATAAATATTTTTTAGAACGGCCGCGAACTGCACGCCATACACATCGTTGTTCAAAATGGTATTGAGATAGGGAGTAGCAAAATAGCCGGCAATTTGAGCGGTCACCTCCTGATCGAGGCCGGAGAAGGTGAGATACGATAATTTCTCAGCGGCTACCTCTTCCGCATGGCAGGGGCCCATCACAGTAAAATAATCGTTCAGTTGCAGGCTGTATTGCTGTTTCAGGTAATCGTTGAGCAATAAATTGCTTTCGGGCAAAATACCTTTCACCGCCGATACTACTTTCTTTCCGGCAAAACAATCCTCAGGCAGGGGCTCGAGTGTATTCACTACATAAGCTGATGGCACGGCTATTACTATGCAATCAGAGTCTGTCACTACCCGCGCCACATCCGTGCTTAGCGATACAAGGCCGGTGTTAAAATAAACAGAGCTTAGGTAATTGGGATTGTGATGGCGTTGCAGCAGGTGGTTAACGATATGATCGTTCCTTACCCACCAATTGATGGACGTGTTGTTGTCCGTAACAATTTTTGCCAATGCTGTTGCCCAGCTTCCGCTGCCGATGATGCCTATTTTCATGCTGGCGGGTAAAGGTTATGGTTTTTTATCGAACAACTTATCTTTCGGAGTAACCTTTACCCTGGTGCCGTCTTTCAATGTTTTGCTAACGGTAGTGTATGGTCCTGTAACTACTTCATCGCCTTCTTTGAGGCCACTGGTTATTTCGATGTGATTGATATCCTGGATATCTGTTTTCACCACTACTTTCTTCACCTTGCTATCGGGCTGCAGCACGTACACTACTTCTTCAAGGTCGTCGGACCGAGAAGCATTGGCGTTGGTATTTGCGTTGGCGTCTGCGTTTTCTGCGGGCTTTGCGTCGAAGCTGCTGCGCTCACTGTTCACTGCCTTGTCCGTCCCCTTTTCGCGGGTGGTAACCGCGTTAATGGGAACCGCTATCACGTTTACGTGGCGTTTGGTTTGAATGTCTGCACTGGCGTTCATGCCGGGGCGGAAGGGAAATGCCCGTGGTCTTTTGGGATCGATCAGGTCCTGGTAAGATTCCCGCAGCAGGCGAATGCGTACCTCATAATTGGTTACGTCATTGGCGGTAGCCGCAGCTCCGGCGGTGCCTTTGCTGCTGCTCGCAATTTGCGTTACGATGCCTTTGAACTTTCTATTATTATACGCATCTACTTCTATGAGGGCTGAATCGCCGATGTGTACTTTAGGGATGTCGTTCTCCCCCACGTCTACCCGAACTTCCATTACGTTCATATCTGCAATACGCATCATTTCAGTTCCGGCCATTTGCGCAGTACCTACTACGCGCTCTCCTTCTTTTACCGCCAGCAGCGATACCACTCCTTCCATAGGCGCCACGATAGTAGCGCGGCCTACGTTTTTGCTGGCGCTTTCCAGGTTGGCCATAGCACTTTGTACTGAGGCTTGGGAACTGCGGATGGTTTGCAATGCGGCGTTATAATTTGCCTGGGCGCTGCGCAACACACTTTCAGCGGATTCAAATTCAGAAGGAGATATCACTTTATCTGCCAGCAGTTTTTTCTGGCGGTTATAATTGGCCTGTGCCTGGTCCAGGTTGGCTTTAAGGCCTTCCAGTGCGGCGGTGGTATTGGCTGCTGTGGCCTGGGCGCGGGTTACTTCGGCCGCGGCCTGGTCCCGCTGGGTTGAATAAATATCGGCATAGATCTTTGCCAGCACTTGTCCTCTTTTCACACTGTCTCCTTCTTTTACTGTGAGGTCTACTATTTCCCCGGATATATCAGGGCTCACTTTCACTTCAATTTCAGGATAAACCTTGCCGCTGGCCGTAACAGTTTCTATGATGGTGCGCCTGGTGACTTTTTCAGTGGACACCGCAATGCCTTCTTCCTTACCGAGCGCGCCACTGGATTTAAGAACAACGAATAAAATAATAACTGCTACGAGACTTATGATAATCCATAGTAGTTTCTTGCTCATGGAAAAAAATTTTAATTATAACTTAATCCCTTGTCCTTTATAAAACTCCAGCACCTTCAACCGGAATACGTATTCTACCTGGGCCTGCAGCATGCTGATGCGCGCGCTGAACAAATTGTTCTGGCTGATCAGGTAGTCAAGGGTGGATTGAAGGCCGATGTCAAAGCGTTTTTGTGAAAACTCGAATGCTTTTTGTGAAGTTTCAACAGTTTTCCTGGCAGCATTATATCTTTCAAGGGCCGAAACGGCGTCGTTGTACGCCCTGTAAATATCCTGTTTCAGGGTTTGATTGTCGGCCTGCCTTTGTAACAGCAGGTTTTCCATATTCAGCTTGCTGCGTTGCCAGTTGGTGCGGGCTATGCCGCTGTTAAACAGCGGAATGTTCAGGGAGATGCCTGCGTTCTGGCGGAAGTTTTCGCTGATCTGCGTGCCAATGGGCACCCGGTAAGTAGTGATGGTGGTGTTGAACACCGGTGCCTTTACTTCATAATCTGTTCCACCGATGTTTACGATCGCGCCGGTATTTTGAAAAGTTCCGGTAGGTACATTTATGAAATCGGGTATTTGATTATTGGCATAGTTGGTACCCATGCCTGCAAAGAAGGAAAAGGTGGGATACATGGCTCCCCTCGCAGATTTTATATACTTGTCGGCTGCTTTTATCCTCAATTCGTTTACGCGTTGCTGTGGCAGGTTGGCAAGGGCCAGGTTATATACCATTTCCGGTTGAAGCTCCGCGATGGGTTCTACGGGAATGCGGTCCAACGGAGGTAATTCCACTGCGAAAGGTGTGGCGGCATCCAGGTTCAGCACGGCTTTTAATTGCAACAGGTTTTGTTGCACGGTGGCCTTGCTGGTAAGCCAGGTGGCGCTATCCCTTGCAACCTGCGCGTCTGCCTGCAGGAATTCGAGTTCGGGAAGGTTGCCTACGTCTACGCGTTTGCGTATGTTATCACGGTTTTGCTGCGACTGCGTTAGCACTACTTCCGCCACATTGGCCTGCTCCTGCGATACCAACACCAGCAGGTAGGCCGAGGCCACGTTGAGCGCGATATCGTTCTTTAATTTATCAACAGCGGCATTGGCGGCCTCCAATTCATATTTATTACCAGCGATGGTATTGCGCTGGCTGAACCAGTTGAATATGGTAGCGTTGGTGGAAAAGTTCAATCCCAGGAAAAATATCTGGGAGGTGGTGAATTGGTTGGTAGTGGGGTCGATAGAGCGGCCCGCGTTGATACCGGCGTTGCTGGAAATGCTCGCCGAGGGATATTGCTGCAGCCGGCTTTGATTATAGGTTAATTCGGCCAGCCTGGCTTGTATATCCTGTTGCTTTACGGAAATATTATTTGCTAGGGCGTACTCAACACATTGCCGGAGTGTCCACTTTTCCTGTGCGGTGGCAAATGAAAATAACAAGGCGTTCAGCCCAACTGCCAGTATCAACTTTCTCATCCATGCAAATTTATCGGTAAGATTTCCCAGGGACATTGTTTTTTAAAATTTGGAATGCCGAAATTAAGCCATTGGCTTAATAAGTCAATTAAGTCATCGGGTTAAAATCAATGCGTACGAGCCGCACTGCCGGATTAAATTTTGTTAAAAGCCTGTTCCAAATCGGCTATCAAATAGTCTGGTTCTTCCAGCCCAAAGTAGAACCTGATCATGCGGTGTTCTTTGTTTACGGCATCGAAGGACGCGGGGTCCATGGATGCGCATTTGGGGATGGCCAGGCTTTCGTGCCCGCCCCAGCTCACCGCCATAAGTATGTGACGCAAAGATTCGCAAAAAGTAACAACCTGTTGCATAGTTTCCGCCTTCATAATAATAGTTACCAGTCCGCAAGCGCCTTTCATTTGCCGGCGGGCCAGCTCGTATTGCGGAAAGGCCAGGTCAAGGGGAAATATTGCTTCTTCTACCCGGGGATGTTGTTTTAGAAAGGCCAGCACCTTTTGCGTGGTTTGCGTAATGCGGTCGAGACGGGCAGGCAGGGTGCGCAGTCCGCGAATTAGCAGCCAGGCGTTGAAGGGTTGAATGCCGCTTCCTATATTGAGGTATTCGCTGTCGAAGATCCTTTTCATCATGGCATGACTGCCGGTGAGCACGCCCCCGAGGGTATCGCTATGCCCGCTGATGTACTTGGTGGCGGTTTGCATGGCCAGGTCAATACCTAATGCAATTGGCTGCTGGTACAGCGGTGTGCAATAGCTATTATCGCAAATGGTAATAATACCCCTGCCCCTGGCAATAGCCGCAATGGCCCGCAGGTCCTGCAGGGCATAGTCCCATGAATTGGGCGATTCCAGGTAAATGACCGAGGTACTCGAGCGAATGGCGTTCTCAACATTCGCCGTATCCCTGGCATCTACATAAGTGGTGGTAACATTGAAGCGCGGCAAAACCACATCGAACATTCTCTGGGCCCAGGTATAAGGTTTGTTCACGGATACGATGTGGTCGCCGGATTTTACATTGGCCAGCACGGCGGCGAAAATGGCGGCAGCCCCGCTGTTAAATACCAGGCAGTCTTCGGCGCCATCGAGTGCAGCTAGTTTCTTACGCAGTATGTCTACCGTAGGGTTCAGGCCGCGGCTATAGAGGTAGCCGCTCATTTCATCGTCAAAAGCCTTTTTAAACTCTGCTACGGTGCGGAATGCAAAATTGCTGGTTTGCACGATGGGTGCGGCAATGGCGTTGAAATAGGTTTCGCGCGCTTCGCCCAGCTCGTTAAAAATAAAGCTGGGGTGCAGCGGGCCGGGAGCGTTATCTGGGTGCACGTGTCATGGTTTTGCAGTTGGTGTTGATACAAACCGCGTCAGGAAATAAATGCCGATGAATACAGCCAGCACGCCCAACCCGACGATGGCAAACATGGGCGTACTGATGGCGATGCTGATGCCCACAAAGATATAGGCTGCTATGAAGATGAGGGGCATAAGCGGGTACAGCTTCATGGTGTATATACCGGTTTTATCGAGGTGCCGGGTGCGCTTTCGCAGTATAAAGATGGTGCCGGCGGAGAAGGCCATGCCTATGGAATCGAGGAAGATGGTGAAGCTGAGGATCCTTTCGAAAGTATTGGCAAAGAACAGCACGATGATGCAAATGGCCGCGAATACGGTGAGGCTTACAGTGAGCACGTCTTTTTTCTCCTCGCGCTTTTTGAATGCAGCGGGCAGGATACCGTCCTCGCTCATAGCGTACATGACCCTGGGATTGCTGAGCAGCAGCACGTTTACGTAGGCCAGCACGGCTATGAACAATAAAATGGAGATGGCGTATTTGCCCGCGGGGCCGAACAATTTCTCAGCAATGATGGCGGCGATGCCGCGGGAGGTTTTGAGTTCCTGGAAGCCGATGATGTTGTAATAGGCAAAGTTCACGGCCAGGTATAGGGCAATAATCACGAGGATGCCGATGAAAATGCCTTTGGGCATGGTCCTGCGGGGGTTGACGACCTCGCCGCCGAAGTTGATGGTTTGCTGGTAACCCCCATAGGTAAACGAAACTGCCACCAGTGCCAGGCCGAACGATTTGATAACGTCGCTCCATGATGCATTGACCGCCGCGGCCGGCGTTGGGGCGGGGGCTTGATTATAATGCTCGGGGAAAAATAAAGCGGCAATGAGCATGAGCAACATGCCGATCTTTATGATCATTAATACGTTTTGCGTTTTGGAGCTCATGCGAAGGCCCATGAGGTTTACACCATAGAAGAGGATGATAGCCGTCATAGCGATAAGGGACCGTATGAAATCGGTGGGTGGCGAGTTGAATATGATCTGTGAAATGTATTCACTGCCTATGAGCGCCACGCCGGAAAGCGAAGCGGCGTTGGAAATGAGGATGATGCAGTTGATGCCAAAGGCGATGGACGGGTGATAGCATTCGGCAAAAATCTTATAATAACCACCTATAACGGGGAACCTGGAACCTATTTCGGCATAGGTGAGTGCGCCGCAAAGCGCGATAAAGCCGCCGGCTATCCATGCGGTAAAATAAATGCCGGGCGTTAAAGCGTCCTCAGCTGAGTTGGATGCGGTGCGAAAGATCCCCATGCCTATGACCAGGCCGATAACGATCATGGTCAGGTCGAAGAGGTTGAGTTTATTTAGCTTTGCCATTGCCTGAAAATAAAGAAATATTCAGTTTATTACCGGCGTTATAAAAAAACCAATGATTCTGCATGAAGAAAGGATGTATTGTTATTTTGATGATGGTATGCTGTTGGTCGGCAAAGGCCCAGGAAAGGGTGGCTGCCGATACTGCCAGGGTTGATACTTTGGCGCAGGTGATCGTTACGGGATTTGAGCAAAACAGGAACCGTATGGTAAGCGGTACGTCGGTAAACGTGCAGTACCATAACGATGCTGATTTTAATAATAAGGTTTCGCTGGTGCATGCTTTTAATACTGCTGCGGGCGTGCGCATGGAAGAGCGCTCGCCGGGGAGTTACCGTCTCAATATCCGCGGCAGCACGCTCCGGTCGCCATTTGGCGTGCGCAATGTGAAAGTATATTGGAACGATATACCATTGACCGACCCTGGCGGTAATACTTACCTGAACCAGCTTGCATTCAATAATTTTTCCAGCATAGAAATCCACAAGGGACCGGCCGCCAGTTTGTACGGGGCAGGCACTGGAGGATTGTTACTGATACAAACGCTGGACAATAACCGCAGGCACATGACGGTGGAGTACATGGCGGGCAGCTACGGATTGCAAAACATTTTTGCAACAGCGCGTACGGGGCAATCAAACAGCAGGGGCCTTATAACCTTTGCGCATAACCAGCACGATGGGTACAGGAACCAATCTGCCATGCGCCGGAACAATTTTTCCTGGTCATCTTCTTTTAAAGTCTCGCCGAGGCAGGAGTTAAGGGCGAACGTGCTGTTCACCGATCTTTTTTATCAAACGCCCGGTGGCCTTACCAAAGCGGAGTTCGACGTCAATCCACGTGCGGCGCGGCCTGCGGCGGGAGGCTTTCCCAGCGCGGAGCAAGCCAGGGCTGCCATTTATCAAAAAAACTTATTAGCGGGTGTGCAGCACCGTTACCAACTGGATACGCATTGGTTCAACAATACATCGGTATATGTTGCGTATGCGGAGATAAAGAACCCGGCCATCCGCAATTATGAAAGGAGGAGTGAGCCGCATGCAGGGGCAAGGTCTGTATTTGGATGGCAGCAAAAGAACCCAGGCAATGAAATAAAACTGGTGGCGGGGGCTGAGCTGCAATATGGTTTTTTCAATACCAGCGTATTCAATAACCGGCAGGGCAACCCCGATACTTTGCAAACCGACGACGATATACGGTATAATACCTATGTCATTTTCACGCAGGCCGATCTTGTATTTGATAATAAATGGTTCATTACCGCCGGAACGAGCGTTAACAGGACTAAAGTGGAGTTTACGAGGCTGAACAAATATCCCGTGACAACGCAGGAAAAAACCTACGGCCGTGAGTGGGCTCCAAGGATATCGGTATTGAGAAAGCTGAGTGAAGCATTTTCGGTGCTTGGTATAGTATCAAAAGGGTTTTCACCGCCTTCGATGGCTGAGTTACTGCCTTCTACGGGGGTTATCAGCACGCACCTGGAGGCAGAAAGGGGTTGGAATTATGAAGCAATTGTACGGCATAATACAAACCTCCCGAATGGTTTTTTGCATGTCGATGTATCAGCTTATTATTTCAGTTTGAAAAATACCCTGGTAGTAAGAAAAGATGCCTCAGGTGCAGATTTTTTCATCAATGCGGGGGATACGAAACAAAAAGGGATCGAGGCCAGCTTAACTTTCCTGAAGAATTTCGACGGCTTCCTGGACAATATATACATGGAAGCCGGCTACACGTATAGTCATTTCCGTTATGGAAGCTTTGTAAAGGACACGATTGATTTTTCAGGAAAGACCTTGCCCAGTGTTCCCGGCAATATTTTCTCAGTGCTGATGGACTTTCGGGCGAATAACGGATTGTACACGTATGCATCCTATTACTACGCTTCAAGAATATTTTTAAACGACGCCAACACCGCAAGTGCCAAGCCTTATCATTTGCTGGGATGGAGGTTGGGATGGCAAAGGTCGCTGGGCAGGTGGGTGAAGTTTAGCATTTATGCAGGCGCGGATAATTTGCTGGACCAGGTGTACAGCCTGGGCAATGATATCAATGATCCGCGCGGCCGGTATTATAATACTGCTCCGCGAAGAAACTATTATGCTGGCATCGCGTTGAGCACGCCGGGGAAATAATCACCACTCACTACTCGCAACTCACAACTTACACCGCGGTGTGCATAATTCGTATTTGAAGCAATCGCACCATTCTTCTACATTTGCACTGTTCCTGGTTTCCCGGTAGTGATATTTCCGGGATTAAAAGGGAAGCCGGTTAAAGTCCGGCGCTATCCCCGTAGCTGTAAGTTTCGTGAATGGTATCGATAATTGGCCATTCGCCATTGACGCCCGCTCTGCAAAATGCCACTGTCTCCAAACGGGGGACGGGAAGGCAAGGGCCGAGAAACAAGCCAGAAGACCTGCCAGGGCAATATTTATTCATTCACGGCTTTCGGGTGAAAAGCAGGGAATGTAAAAGCTGGCAAGGCATTTACTTTCTCATCATTATTCCGGAAGCAGTCACAAAAACATTGAACATGCAAAAAAGCATCTTTGTTGTGGCTGCGATGATCATCAGCAGCCCTCTCCTCGCGCAGGACTCGACCCGCGTAAAACAATTGAACGAAGTGGTGGTAATAGCCACCCGCACTGAAAAAAAAGTACTGGACGCGCCCAAGAGCGTGACCGTTATTACATCAAGGGATTTTCAGCAGCTGCCTTACCAGAACGTGGGCGATTTGCTAAGCCGGCATGAAGGCATTTTTGTTACCGGCGCAACACAAAATCCCGGCGCCTTGCAGTACCTGTACCTGCGCGGCTCCGATGCCAGGCAAACATTGATAATGGTAGACGGCGTAAAGCTGAGCGATGCCTCAACCGTGGACAATGCGATCGACGTGAGCGAATTGTCGCTGGCGAACATAGAGCGCATCGAAATTGTGCGCGGTTCACAAGGAACGCTGTATGGTTCTTCGGCCATCGGCGGCTCCATCAATATCATCACCAAAAAACATACGAAGCAGGGCGTGAACGGCAATGCCAGCTTGCAGGCCGGAACATTCGGGTCAAAGACATTCGCCACTAACAACTTGGTGAACGTTGGGTACAGCGGCGGCTCCGGTATTTATATAAGAGGGGGCTATGCCAATACCATCAGCGATGGATTGAACGCGACCATCGACAACGGGACCAACACCAGCGGGTTCAAAGGCAATGAGCGCGATGGGTTCAACAAGCACGATGCCTCGGTTAAAGCAGGTTTTGAAAAAAATGGTTGGGATGCTTATGCGGCCTACCGGAGGGTGCAGCAAAAAGCAGACATCGATGACGGCGCCTACCGCGACGATGAGAACTATGTTGTGCAGTATACGAGGAATGTATATTCCTATGGGATTGCCAAGACGATCAACAAAGGGCTTTCACTGAAATTCTTCGGAGGTTACACCGATACTGAACGCAGGGTAGATGACGACTCATCGTTCATCGCAAGCAATCCATCAACTTATGATGGCACCGTATTAAAAAGCAAGTACACCGGGAACTATTTATCGAACGAAGCGCAGGCCGACATCAATTTTAAAAATCTCTCGATTGTGGCAGGCGCGGGTGTAACCGTCGAAAAGATGAACGTGAACTCGGACCTGTTCTTTCGTTCATTCAATTTTACATCTACCACCAAATACGATACGCTGGGCATTAAAGCCACCACTGCTTTTGGTTATGCGCGGGCAGACTGGAAGCTTCCTTTTGCGGGTGAACAGTATTTAAACCTCGGCGGGGGATTGCGGTTCAGCAACCACAGCCAGTTCGGTAATTTTATTACGTTCGAGATCAATCCCTCTGTTAAGGCAAGTGCTAACACACTTGTATATGCGAATTTTTCAAAGGGGTTCAATGCTCCTTCGCTTTACCAGCAGTTTGCGCCCGAGAGTGATTTTACTTCCGGCATCAGCAGGGGTAATAACAGGCTGAAAGCTGAGGAGTCTTTTACAGCTGAGGCGGGGGTCAAGAGCATTATCGAGAACATCATTTCATTTAATCTATCAGTATATCACAACCAGGTGGAGCATTATATCGACTATGCTTATTTATGGGAAAGGAACAAGCCTGTGAGTTCGCTGGGCTTCATGGACTACCGTGGGGATGTTTACCTGAACACCGGAAAGATGCTGACCACTGGTTTTGAGCTCGGCATACAGGTGGCGCCTTCGTCTAAGTTCGAGATTGGGGCAAATGCCAGTATCAACCTCGGCAAGTTGGAATACGATCCCTTCGCGATCGACACCGTTAAAACACAAGGCTACCAGGTGCAATTGTATGGCAATGGGGCATTTTTGAACACCGGCGGTGAAGTGAACGTGAAAGGGCTGGTGCGCAGGCCTTCTACCATTGTAAACATCAATGCCAGCTACAAACCTGTGCAATCACTCCGCTTTATGCTGGACATACGCGGGAGCGGCCAACGCAACGATATATTTTATGATCCTAATCTCGGCCCCTTTGGCGCGCTGGGCCGTAACAGCATCAAGGGGTATACTTTAGTGAACCTTGCTGGCTTTTATACCATTACAAAGAATGTATCGGTAAATGTGCAGTTCAACAATATTTTTAATAAGCAGTATAATGATATCAATGGTTTTACGATGAGGGGCAGGAATGTTTGGTTGGGTTTGAACCTGAATTTATAAGCACTCCAAACGTACGTCATGCCAAGGTCCTGGTAAGGTACTAGCTTGCCGCTAGTTGCAAGTATCTATGCTTTGACAATTTGACTGATAAGGCGCCGGCGTTGTTTAGCACTGGCGCCTTTGTTGATTTTTTGGCGTAATTTTGCTGGCCATTGCGGTAAAATGTTGCAGGCAATGCGATCCAGCTTACAAATAATGGTCCCGTAGTACAATGGATAGTACGCAAGTCTCCGGAACTTGATATCCCAGTTCGATTCTGGGCGGGACTACCTGAGAGGACAAAATCAGATTTTTTTGATTTTGTCCTTTTTTATTGCTGGTTATAATCCCTTGTCTAATGCTATAGCTATTGAAAGAAATACTATTTTCCAATCTCCAAACCCGTTTTTATGAAAGATGAGACGATCAACGAGCCGCTTTATAAATACATACAGGATGAAATTAATAAAGCAGAAAAGAAAAGTGATAAGTTCCGAGCGTTCTTCTATACTTCGCGGGTAATTCAAATTCTGCTTGCCTCTGCGGTTACTATAATGGCTGGGATTTCAGAAAAGGGCGAAAAAAACGAGTGGCTGCTATATCTAGGAGCAGCTATCACAATTATAGCAGGGCTAGAGACACTTTTCCAATTTGAACTAAAAAGTAGCACTTACAAACTAATCCTTTACGAATTGCGAGAAATTAGAACTGAAATCATACATCTGCTTCTGAAGAAAGATCGGCTTGATGCTTCTGACCTGGATAACTTTTTTCAAAAATATAGATCGATTAAAGGTTCAGCCAGGCAAATGATACTTAAGGAGAGGCAGTTTCGAAATCCGGGAAGTGCCAGTACCACAACTTGAAAAGTGAACGAGGCAGACAGCTTGTATAGAGGCGTTTGAATTTGATCCACGGTTTAATGTTTTTATACTGATAGCAGAAAAGATAAATCTGAGGATCTTGCATAGCGACTATTTCTGCATTTATTATCGACGATTACGTAAAATAAATCTGATTTTTCCTTTACCCTTTTCGGTAAGGCTCCACTTTACGCAGTGTTGAAGATTTATCTCCCCTGCTTTGATAAGGAAATTGCAGAAGCCGTTTGTCCGCTTTACAAAACTCACGTTTAAGTGGTACTGCTTACCTATTTGCGCGTCCATTACACACGCCGTGTCGCTAATTTTGCGTAAACATCTTTTTGTTTAACTTGCGCACATACCATCAAAATCAATAATGCAACAAACAATCAGCAAATCCATTGCTGCCAGGAATAATGTACACGTATCAGGCAAGGGAACTCAGCCAATGTTGTTTGCCCATGGGTTTGGCTGCGATCAGAACATGTGGCGGTTCATCACTCCAGCTTTTGAAAATGATTTTAAGATCATCCTGTTTGACTACGTAGGAGCCGGAAAATCAGATATTTCAGCCTATAACGCCGAACGTTATGCATCGCTGCAGGGCTATGCGCGGGATGTGCTCGAGATATGCGAAGAACTGCAGTTGAGTGATGTGATCTTCGTTGGCCATTCGGTGAGCGCCATGATTGGATTATTAGCGGCCATTGAAGAGCCCGGTTATTTCAGCAGGCTGATCATGATTGGACCTTCTCCCAGCTATATCAATGATAAGGGATACAAGGGTGGCTTTTCAAAACAGGATATCGAAGGATTGCTGGAAACAATGGAGAAGAACTACATTGGCTGGGCAAATTTCATGGCGCCGAACATCATGGGGCATAAAGAAAAGCCACACCTGGGGAAGGAACTGGCGGAAAGCTTTTGTTCAACCGATCCGGTCATTGCCCGGCAGTTTGCGGAAGCCACTTTCTTTTCAGACAATCGCGCCGACCTCAAAAAGAATAAAATACCCTCATTGCTGATGCAATGCTCCGAAGACATCATTGCACCGATGGAAGTTGGGGATTACCTCTCGCACAACATGCCCCATAGTACATTGCGCGTGATGAAGGCTACCGGTCATTGCCCGCACATGAGCGAGCCCGAAGAGACCATCGCCCTGATAAAAGAGTATCTATCAACAACCGTGTAATGGAGCAACACCTCGACAATGCACCCTGTCTATATTTTACATCTGCAGACAATGGAACTATTGTTGAGGTAAACCATACGCTTTGCAACCAGTTAGGCTATACCAAAGAAGAACTAAAAGGACAAAAGCTGGAAATGATCTGCACGCTGGCCACCCGGATCTTTCAACAAACCCATTTGTTTCCGCTGCTGAAAATGCAGGGACATGCGGAGGAGATCTTTATTACCCTGCTTGCCAGGAATAAAGAAGAAGTGCCGGTATTGTTAAATGCACAGCGGCAGCTGATCGATGGCCAGCAAGTGGCCGCTTACACCGGCATTGTGGTACGCAACCGTAAGAAATTCGAGGATGAACTGGTGGCTGCAAAAAAGGCCGCCGAACAATCGCTGCATGAAAATACCGCTCTACAGCAAGCCAAGGCGGAGCTGCAACAGCGCGCTGAAGAGTTGGACCACCAAATGCAATTAGTAAGCAGGCAAAACAGGGAATTGTGGCAATTCAACCGGGTTGTGACACACGACCTGCAGGAACCGGTACGCAAGCTGCTGTTGTTTACCGACCTGTTAACTGAAAGAAAAAACGAAGGCGCCTCCATCGACGTGATACAAAAGATAAGATTGATATCGGAAAAGATGCGCGCTATTGTATCCGGATTGCAACAATATGTGTGGCTGACCGAAACACCTTTGCATTTTACAAGCGTCGATCTTTCTGAAATTATCGGCGTATTAGAACAGGAGCTTGCAATGGAATATCCCGGAGTTTCCATTCACATAAATGCTAAAGAACTGCCTGCCTTGCCAGCCGACAAACAGCGGATGCAACTTCTTTTAAAAGAGATCATGTCCAATGCAATACGGTTCAGGAAGCAAGGGAACGAAGCAACAATACATATACAGGCAAGCAGCTTGCTGTTGAATAAGTTCAAAACAGTATCAGGAAAATACAAATATGCGGAACACCTTAAGCTGGAGATCAAGGACGAGGGATCAGGCTTCGACAATGTTTATAAAGACCAGGTATTGGAGCTGTTTAAAAAATTTCATCCCGAGAGTGGGCTGGGCATAGGACTTTCGCTTTGTAAAAAGATCGTGGAAACGCACGGCGGAAGTATATCGATTGACAGCCAGGAAAACGAGGGAACCATTGTTACCATCTGGCTGCCGCTTGAAAGAAAAGAAATGCCATTGCCTGAAAACGAGTTGAAACACGCTAAACGTTAACGCCTTGAACCATAAAGGACAAAAGACAATATTATATGTCGACGACGACGGTGATGACAGGGAATTGCTTGCGCATGCCATTCAAACTGTTGACTCGGAAGTAAATGTAGTGCTGATGGAGAACGGCCTGAAGGCCATGGATTATTTGAACAGTTCGAAGGAAAAAAAATCGGCGCTGCCCTGCCTGATAGTGCTGGACCTGAACATGCCGTACCTGAATGGCAGGCAAACCCTGGAACTGATCAGGAAAGATGAAGGCCTTCAGGAAATTCCCGTGATTATTTTTTCTTCCAGCGAAAACCCAAATGATAAAGCCACCTTCAATAGCCTGGGCATCGAGTATTTTACCAAGCCGACCAATATTTCATTTATCCATTCTATTGCCACGCATATGGTTGGGGCTTGCGGGCAAGAATAATATCTGTATGAAAAAATATGGAAACACATCTGGCAACTCGGGCATTCTGGCTTATGAAATACAAGCCGATAGAATATTAATTAAATTCTCTTCGGGTGATACCTACGTATACAGCTACAAAAAACCGGGCAAGGCCGATGTTGAGGAGATGAAAGCCTTAGCGGAAAGCGGGGAAGGATTAGCTACTTATATTAATCAGCATGTTCGGGAACGGTACGACTACAAATTGTAAAGCTGTTGCATGATCCCGAAGCTATCCTTTTGCATACCTGTTCTTATACTCCACAGGTGTGGTGCCGGTAAACCTCTTAAAAATATCCCTGAAAGTTTGCGTATCGGAATAACCAACTTCAATAATAATTTCGTCGATTGACTTTCTGCCTGCTTCCAGTTCCTTCTTGCTGGCTTCTATCCTCACCTTCTGCAGGTACTCAATTACTGAACAATGGGTACACTTCTTAAATCTTCGTTCGAAAGTGCGCCTGGTCAGGTGAAGTTTATCCGCCAGCTCATCAACCGTGATCTTTTCGGCGTAATTCTCCTCAATGTATTCCTGCGATTCTAATATTTGCGCATCATCATGATCCTTAAGCCCGTTGAATATAATAAAGGGGGTTTGATTCACCTTGTCAAGGTTTACTACGAAATGCTTTGCAATTTGTATAGACATTTCCCGCGTTACGAACTTCTCCACCAAAAACAATAACAAGTTCCAGTATGCATTACTGCCCCCGCTTGAATACAAACCGTTGTGTTCAACGATGATCTTCTCATCGATCAATTCAACGTTGGGGTAGAAATAGCGGAACTCATTTGCGTACTGCCAGTGGGTTGTGCATTTTTTGTTCTTCAACAAACCGGTAAAGGCAAGCATAAATGCGCCTGTACATAAAGATGCTACTTCCGCGTTCTTTTTATATTGCTTCACTATCCAATCAACAAAAAACCGGTTGTTGTGCGTAGCACTCATCATGTCTCCGTTCAATGCCGGGATTATGATCAGGTCCGTTTTGCTTAATCGCTCCGTCAGCGCTTCTGCATGAATAGTGAATAAGCCGTCTGAAAGCCTGGTCTCGCCATTGGTCCCTATAATTTTCACTTCAAACGCCTTCCTTTGGCCGGCTGCCACCAACAGGCTATTTACCTTCAGAAATACGGCCCGGGCGTCGATGATCGAAGCAAAATTTGAATCCTTTAAAGCCAGTATGGATACCTGTTTCATAATACTGTATGTTGATCGGCAACTATCATTACCAGACAAATGTAAACATAATGTTTGTCGCATTTGGCATACATAGAATGTCGTATTTACCTATCCCCTGATAGGATAACCGCGCCTACTTTTGTCGAGTAATTAAACATTTGCATCATGAAAAGCATCGACATCTACCTGCACTTCAATGGCAACAGCGAAAAAGCAATGAACTTTTACAAAAAGGTCCTGGGAGGCGAATTCACCAACGTACAACGCTATAAGGATATTCCGGGAAGCGAAAAAATGAATGAAGACGATAAGGAAAAGATGATACATATTTCGCTGAAAGTATCAGAACAGATCACGCTTATGGCATCTGACACGGTTACGCAAATGGAAGGCCGGATGAACTTCGGAAACAATTTTCATATATGCGTGCAAGCAGCCAATGAAAAAGAAGCTGACAAGCTGTTCAATGCACTTTCCGAAGACGGCAAGATAGAAATGCCGATGAACAAAACATTCTGGGGCGCCTATTTCGGCATGTGCGTAGACAAGTTTGGCATTCAGTGGATGATAAATTATACGGCATAACAATTAAAACTTTTAACCATGTCGTTCCAGGCATACCTTGACAACATCAAAGCAAAAACCGGAAAATCCCCGGAAGCGTTTAAAAAGCTCGCCCTGAAGAAAGGGTTGCTTAAACCAGAAACCAAGGCGGGTGAAATAGTCGCCTGGCTAAAAAAAGATTTCGAGCTGGGCCATGGACATGCAATGGCGATCTATGCTTACCTGAAAGGGAAGCGGACTGATTCATGAATCCGGCCGAATTGACTAAATTCGCGGTCTGCACCAGCACATAAAAACGATCTGTATGTCCACAAAAAAAGAAACCTTCAATATCAACGGCGAAGACCTGCTGAATAAAATCAAAGACCTCATCAAAGAAGGCAACGTCCGGAAAATCACCATCAACGATAAGTCGGGAAAAGAGCTCATGAGCTTTCCCGTAACGGTGGGCGTGGTAGGCATATTGCTCGCCCCGGTGCTCGCGGCCATCGGCGCGCTCGCCGCATTGATCACGGAATGCACTATTACGGTAGAAAAAGAAGAACAAAAAGAGGAAGAAAAAACGTAGCACGTCGCAACCGGCCCGTTATAATGTCGCATTTACACCACAACAAAGATTTTTTGTGCAGCTATGTTTGCAGTAACAATTAAAAGCAATCGTTATGCAAAAGATCACACCCTTCTTGTGGTTCGATGGACAGGCCGAAGAAGCTGCAAGGCTGTACACTTCTATTTTTCCCAATTCAAAGGTTGTTAGCGTTAAGCATTGGGGCGAAGGAACCCCATTTCCCAAAGACCAGGCAATGACCGTAGTGTTTGAGCTGCAAGGCCAGCGATTTTATGCGATGGACGCCGGCCCGGAATTTAACTTCACCGAAGCCATTTCGATGTATGTGGATTGCAAGGACCAGCAAGAGGTAGATTACTATTGGGACCGCCTTACCGCCGGCGGAGGCCAGGAACAACCCTGCGGCTGGCTGAAAGATAAATTCGGTTTATCGTGGCAGATAGTTCCGAAGGCATTGCCCGAAATGCTGCAGGATAATGACAAGGCAAAAGCAGGCAGGGCAATGCAGGCAATGATGCAAATGAAAAAGATCGATATCGCCACTCTGCAGAAAGCATATAATGGCAAATAAATTAACGGCCAAGCACTTCGTTAAACGACTGAAAGCAATGCAGTCCGATAAAGAACTGGAAAAGATCCAGCGCTATTTTAAATCAGGCGAAGGACAGTATGCCGAAGGAGATGTTTTTATAGGCGTGAAGATGGGACAGGTATTCGCGCTTGCCAAAGAATTCATTGAAATGCCACCGGCTGAAATTGAAAAATTGCTCGACGATCGCATTCATGAAGTAAGGGCCGGCGCGGTCAGCATCATGGACAAACAGGCACGCAATAAAAAAACGCCTGAAACAAGACGCAAAGAATTATTTGAACTGTATATTAAACGCCATGACCGCATCAACAACTGGGACCTCGTAGACCTGGGATGCTTGTACATGACCGGCAGCTACCTGTTCAACAAACCACGTAACATCCTGTATAAACTTGCACGTTCTAAAAACATGTGGGAGCGCCGCTCCGCCATTGTCAGCACCACCTATTTCATACGACAAGGCGACGTGAGCGACACATTTAAAATAGCAGATATCCTGGTGAAAGACGAAGAAGAACTGGTACACAAAGGTACCGGCTGGATGCTGCGCTTCGCCGGTGAAAAGGACAAGAAGCAACTATTAGCCTTTCTCGACAAACATGCCGCTACCATGCCACGTACATTGCTGCGGTACGCCATCGAGCGACTGGATAAAAAACTAAAAGATCATTATATGAACATGAAAAAGGCCGGGTAATGTCCCGGCCTTGCTGTATCGTTGCTATTATCAATTGTTTTCCGCCAGCTCCTTCACCTTGTTCAAGGCCTTGGGAAAAGTAGTGGTGAAATAGTCTTTCCATTCATCGCTTATATCCATCTGAACAGCTAATTCTGTATTGTCACCGACCGGCTTCAGGGTATAATTCTCCAGCGCGCCCGCCCATTGCTTCACTTCTTCGCTTTCCGTATCTTCCACGCCGTCTTTTACAATGCCAAGGTGCCTGATAGACATAAATTCATTGGGCACGTTCTCGGCAATTGTAGACACCATTCCACTGCCCTTGCCATCGAGGAAGAGCACCTTGCTGCCTTTTTTCCAATCGGTTTCCGCATGCGAACCTTCGCTGAAGACGGAAGTCCATGCGGGATAAGTAGCATCGTTCCAAAGCACATCCCATACTTTTTCCCTGGGAGCGTTAATGGAAACTTTGAATTCTTGCTTTTGCATAATCGAAGATTTTGAAGTGATGAATGTTCTGCCACAAAGATGAAACAGTTTTTTACCAAAAAGGCGGTGTAAAAGCGACAAATCCGGGGCCAATCACGACAAACTTGCATTAATTTTATAGCCTGCTGATGAGACCGCCCTTTTAAAACTACACTGCCATGAAGTGGATTCTGTGGCTATTTTTTGTTGCCATTCAACTGAATGTCCTGGGACAGGTACGCCTTCCCAAACTCATCAGCGATGGCATGGTACTGCAAAGAAATGTTCCAGTGAAGGTCTGGGGATGGGCTTCGGCAAATGAAGCCATCACCCTGTTGTTCAGGCAACGTCCATACAAGACCATTGCCGACTTCTCCGGAAACTGGATGATCACCCTGCCACCCCAACCGGCAGGCGGTCCTTACAACATGACGATCTCCGGTAAGAACAGCATTCAAGTCAATGATATTGTTATTGGCGATGTATGGATATGCTCCGGCCAATCGAATATGGAACTGACGATGGAGCGCGTACGCGATAAATATGCCCGGGAAATTGCACAGGTAAACAATCCCTTCATCAGGCATTTTACGGTTCCTGACAAATATGATTTCAACGCCCCGCAGCATGACCTCCCAGGCGGAAAATGGGAACACGCCACTACCGGCAATATTTTTCGCTTCTCGGCCGTGGCCTATTTCTTCGCGAAAGAGCTGTTTGCACAATACAAGGTTCCCATAGGGCTCATCAATGCTTCGCTGGGAGGTTCGCCGGCGGAAGCCTGGCTGGCGGAAGACGCGTTGAAAAAGTTCCCCGCATATTATAAGGAATTACAGGAGTTCAAGGATGCATCGTTAATAGAACGAATTGAAAACAGCGACCGGCTTACTAACACTAGCTGGCATGCGCTGTTGGACAAGCTCGATGAAGGGTTGCGGCAGGAATGGTGGAAGCCGTCTTTCAACGATGCAGGCTGGCAACGAATGCAATTGCCTGGTTATTGGATTGAGGCAGGATTGAATATGAACGGGGCTGTTTGGTTCAGGAAGGAAGTGGATATTCCCGCTACTATGACAGGGAAACCAGGATTGTTGTGGATGGGCCGGATAGCAGACGCGGACTCGATTTGGATAAATGGAGTGTTCGCAGGTACTACCAGTTATCAATATCCGCCACGGAGGTATGAACTGAAGCCGGGCATATTGCAACCCGGAAAAAATATCATCGCGGTCCGTGTCATCAGCAATGCAGGCAAAGGAGGTTTTGTGCCCGATAAGCCTTATCAGATAATCGTTGACAACCAAATAGTAGATCTAAAAGGCTATTGGAAATATAAACCGGGCGCCGTGATGGAACCGTTGCCCGCCCAAACTTTTATCAGGTGGAAACCCACGGGCCTGTTCAATGCCATGATCGCGCCGCTGCTGAATTATGCTATTAAGGGCGCAATATGGTACCAGGGCGAATCCAACACTAAAAACCCGTCGGAATACCAGGCGTTGATGGAGACGCTGATCGCAGACTGGCGCAGCAAATGGAAGCGGGGAAACTTTCCATTCCTATTTGTACAAGTCGCCAATTTCATGGAGGCAACATCCCATCCTACTGAAAGCAACTGGGCTGAACTAAGACAGGCTCAGCTCAACACACTTACCACTCCTGCCACGGGCATGGCTGTGGCCATCGACCTCGGAGAATGGAATGATATACATCCGCTGAACAAGCAGGAGGTAGGTAGGCGGCTGGCGCTACAGGCCATGCGTGTGGCTTATGGCGATAAAAAAATCGTTGCCTCGGGGCCTTTGTTCAGGTCCATGCAGGTACAGGGTAGCAAGATCATTTTAAATTTTGCGCATACCGGCAGCGGCCTGGTGGCTAAAGGAAATACAGGGCTGCAACAATTTTCTATTGCAGGCCCAGATAAAAAATTCATTTGGGCAAATGCCATCATTAAAGACAACCGGGTAATTGTATGGCATGATTCTATTCTTCATCCTCACGGGGTCCGGTATGCGTGGGCCCATAATCCTGCAGCCGCCAATCTTTACAATAAGGAAGGACTGCCCGCATCGCCGTTTGAAGCTTATATTAAATAAGACACGTCATTATCGTTCCTGGTGTATGAAGCATGGACCAATCCCGAACACGTTGCACGCTGGCGGGCCCCAACGGCTTCACCACTCCCGTTCACGAATGACTGTTGCACCCGGCTGCATGTGGCATTACATCACGCACGGCCGGATGGTGTAAACTATCGCAAAGTTGTTTACAGTATTTACAGCGGTAATTTAGCAGTTGCAGGCAGCAGACTGTAGACCGCAAACTGCCGACTGTTGACTGGAACCTGCCGATGCCGCATTTAACCCCCGGCATTGTCGTTTTCACACCGCCGCGAGAAAAATTCTGTCAATATCTTTGGTCAAGGTTTTTGGAATTGTTGCTATTCCCTAAATACCTGTGCCGGCATTGCATCGTTTTGCATACTATTTGTGTCAATGCGTTGCACGAGTGATAATACTTAGTTATTGATCGCAATTTTTTGGTATGGTAGAAGTTTTTAAAACCAACGTACAGGACCACGATCACGCGAACATGCTGGTTTACCAGATACACCAGGTATTTACTGATTATAAAGCCAACTTCGACCTGGAGGACTGTGACAGGATACTCCGTGTAAAAAGTTCAAACGGGCTGGTACATTCATCACCCGTAATTGAACTATTGAGATATTACGGGTTCGAGGCAGAGGTATTGCCCGACGAAGTACCGCCATCTTCTCACCAGGCTTCACCGCACAGCTTGGAACAGTTCTTACAGTGATTAACGCTGCTACGGCCGTGCGTGGAGATCTGCGTTCTGATGGCCTTTGCATTGTCCAGCACCTGGTTTACATCGTCGCGGATAATATTTCCGACAACGCCTTCCCTCGAGTGGCTTAGCAGGCAAATGGAGACATCGCCATTGGCAGAAATGCAAAATGAATTGCCGACCCAAAAACAAGGTCCTTGTGGAATGGTGGGATTGAAAAAATTCAACTCCAGGTTCTGGTATTTTTGCCCTCCGAGCTTTTTAGGGTCTTCGAACAAAGGTATGAGGTCGGAGTTGGTGTACACCGGCCGTACCTTGGTGTGATAGTCCACGCGTTTGGTAAGCTCCCTGAAAGTGGGATCGTACTCAGATTCGGGAATGCCAAGGTCGATGGTATAAATACCGATCCTCGGAAATTTATTTCCATTCCGTGCACGCAACAGGTTATTGATGCCTTCCACTGACTTGTCGAAATTGCCCTCGCCGCGGTTTTTTTCGTGGCTTTCCCTGGTGCCGCCATCGATGGATACAAAGATCTTGTAGTCTTCGGCTACGCTGGCAATGGCTTCTGCCCTGTCCTGCGTTAGCAGGGTGGCATTGGTATGAAAGTCTACCTCACAGGAAGGTTTTTCGGCCATCAATTGCCGCAACAGCCCCGGGAAGTTCTTGTTCATGAGCGGCTCCCCGCGCCAGTTAAAAGTAAAATGCCGCACATCGATGGAATCGTCCCTGAATATTTTTTCCATAATCACGTCCATTTCTTCCGGGGAAAGAAATGCATTGTGATGGCTGGCCTTGGTATAGCACAGGGCACACTTGAGGTTGCAATTGTTTGACGAATCCACCCAAACCCACAATTTACGCTTTGGTAACATCGAAATTATAATTGAGTATTTTAGAAATAATTTTGTCCAGCGCTTCCAGCAAAAGCTTGCGCGGGATATTCAACGGAGGCATGATCAGTATCGTTGATGTATAAGCGGAGCGCTCCACGAACACGCCTTCATCCATCAACTCGAACAGCATCTTGTTCAATATCCCATATTCCACTACATTTTTCTGGGAGTCCACCAGTTCAATACCGATAGACAAACCCTTTCCTCTTACTTCGAACACATATTTGCAATTGTGCAGGTGTCTGCCCAGGTATTTCCGGCATTCTTCGCCAAGGCTTTCCGAACGCTCCACCAGCATTTTGTCCTGCATGTAATTGATATTGGCAATAGCAGCGCTGCAGCTTGCCGGCGTGAAAGCATAGGTTGAATGAAAGCCCATGCCTTTAACATAAGTATGCAGCTCCTTTTTGATGAGCACAGCGGCCAATGGCATGACGCCCGAGGTAATGGCTTTTCCCAATACAATGATGTCGGGTTGTATATCGAAGTTTTGAAAAGCAAAAAACTTTCCGGCCCTGCCGAAGCCGGTAGCCACTTCATCGGCAATGAACAATCCACCTACCCGCTTGACGGTATTGTACAGTTCCCGGTAAAAAGGCGGTGCGGAATAGAGTATGCCCGGATTGGTAAAAATGGTTTCCATCAGCACTGCCGCGGGTGGCGGCCCTGTTTTGATGGCATGCTTTATTTCTGCGCCGTAATTCTCCGTGATCTTTTTATTATCAGGCAATGGCAGGTGCGCGTGAAAATTATTGGGCACGTCTTTATCGTGCAGGCTTTTGAAACCGCCTGCAAGCATGGCGCCGAGTGTGCAGCCATGATAACTGTTCTCGAATCCTGTTACATGAAACCTGCCCGTAGCCCTTCGCGCAACCTTTAAAGCCATTTCAACCGCTTCGCTGCCGGTGACGCAGCAGATGGTGCGGTATTCATCATTCAACAAGCCGTTGAGCTTTTCTGCAAGCTCAACACGTTCGTTGTTGGTGCACCAGTTGGGACAATAAGCTGTTTTGGAAAACTGTTTTTTTACTGCGGAGATGATGGTTGGATTATTCCAGCCGGCATTGGTAACGTTCCAGCCCGCGGTAAGGTCCGTATAGGTTTTCCCCTCATAGTTTTTCAATACGGAGCCGCTGGCCGATTCAATGGCAAGCGGAATGCGTATGCTGCCTCGTGAAATAGAGGCCAGGTCCCGTTTAATGATATCATCCGAGATACTTACACCCATTAATGACAATATTTTTCTGAGCCGTTGTTGGTATTGCGGGTTAATGAAGCCGCACAAAGAGAGCCTTGAAATGCTTTTAAATACTACTTAACCAGATGCCAGAGCCAGGCGTTCAGTCCATGAGGACTTTTGGAGGGTTTGGGGATTATGGTTCACTCAATATAAAACTTTTGTTCCTATTAAACTCCCATTTTTTGATGTTTTTCGGTTCATCCAGTAAATTTTCGTACGAAGCTTGAAATTCAAGGTTGGGATCTGCTTCCTGGTATTTTCCGTAGCGCTTACTGCGGAAAACCTCAGTAAGACTGGATAGATGTTTTATCCGCGCCGATGATTGCTTCCAGTTTTCCATACTTATATCGCCGGGTATGGGTTCAAAGTGCAATCTCCCTGCCACAATTTGCTGGCCCTGCCTGTACGCGAACATGCGGTACACCCACAGCGCGCTTTTGTCATAGTGCTCCAGGTCGTTCACCATCCTGTACAACCTGAAACCATACGCATGGTCCTTATTCAATTCATCGAGGTTGGAATGTGTAAATAAATGAATATCATTTTCATCGATCAGCTCATCCACATCGAGAAATAAAATCCATTCGGGATGATATTTAGCCGCACAATCCAGCAAAACATTTCTGTTGGCCAGATCGTCCCATCCATAATAAGTATCCCTGACAGGATTGCGTATGATCTCTTTCACCAATGAGTGTGCTTGCAAGATCTCAACAGTGCGGTCATTACTCCCATCGTCCAATACGATCAAGCCCTCTGCGAATTTCGAAATGTTGGAAAGAAAAAAATCCATGAACGGTTCGCCGTTGCGGATTGGCGTAAGGCACAAAAGCTTCATAGCCCAGGTTTCAGGTTTTAATGGTGAATGGGAATGGTAAAAATTTAGTTATTCGCTATTGACCGTTGACCATTCACCAAATTAATTCTTTATATTTAGATATAGTAAGTCCTGGAAATAATATGTGGAAAGTTAACGAGCAATTTGCACGCGAAGCGGATGAATTTCTTTGGGAAAAATTTCCTGAATTGAACAGAAGGCAACTGGACCTTTCGGAACGCGATGCAAAATACCGCAAGGTGTGGATGGACCATTACATCGATAAAGGCGGGGAGTATTTACAAACAGGACATCTCCGGTATGCCCCGCTCGATCATGACGCGTATGGAAAGACAGTAGAGATCTTCAAAAAAACAGACGAAGAATTTTTCAGGCGATATCCTCACCTTAAAGGAAAAGACATTGACCACCTTCCCG
This sequence comes from Chitinophagaceae bacterium, assembly GCA_035628135.1. Classification (GTDB taxonomy): domain Bacteria; phylum Bacteroidota; class Bacteroidia; order Chitinophagales; family Chitinophagaceae; genus DASPKM01. The sequence goes on from DASPKM010000013.1 coordinate 443,514, forward strand.
ATGCACAAACACATGAAAAAGCGTGGATGGACCTGTACATTGAAATGGGCGGCAATTTTGTGACCGTGGGAAAAATCAGGATCGCGAGCCCGGGTCCGGGTAAATAAATAGTTGAACCATTAAAACCTGTACCTATGTTGTTAGGCGTTTTAAAAGATAATTGTCTGAACATCTCCAAATTCGAAACTTCGGGGTTCGTTCATTTGTATGAGCTTCCCATGAATACGCGGGAAGTGTGCTTGACGCAACAAAATATATTTTACATCAGCGAAGCAGGTGCCCTGGTAAAAAAAGATTTCGCCGACTTCAGTGAAACTGTCATCGAGCCTGCATTGCGTTTTCAAAAACTGTGCAACAACGCAAGCTACCTGCTGGCACTTACAACCGATAATATTCTGGTGGTGTTTGATTATGATTTCAATATCATCCGCCGCATTCCCACGGGATTCGACGTGTACGATATGACCATTGGGTTGGAAGACACCATCTGGCTCACCGGCCGCAAACAAATACACGGCGGTTATGAAGTGTTTTGGATAAATGAAGAAGGCAAAGCGGTAAAAATTCCGGAGCCTGCGGCGGCACTGAAAGTTTCCGGGTTTTCCGATGGCCTGGCATGGACCATCAACGGAAGGAACGAGGTATGGAAGCTGCACCGCCTGGGCGAAGGCAATACGCCGGGATGCAAGATGGATGCGGCCTGCCGGGGATGCCTTTCCAAAAGCTACGGACAGGTAAAGGACATCAGGATCACACAAAACGGAATGCTGGTGATCAACAGCATCAACAAAGAAGTGAAAGTGTATGACTTTCCCGGCTCCAATTTTTTACTGCACCAGGTAAAGGACATAGACGAAGTGCTGGTGTTTTAATGACATTCATGAGTCGTGAATGGGAATATTGGCCATTCGCGCTACATCGTTATCTTGCGCTTTTTTTACAAGAATGCGTATAGCCTACATCGTTTACAGCACCGAAGGACCGTTTTCATTTGCAGACACCGAGCACGACGAATTGCTGCACTTCCTGCAACAGCAAGGCCTGGATATTCATAAAGAAGCCTGGGCCGACAAAAGCGTTCAATGGGAACAATATCATTGCATCGTATTGAAATCACCCTGGGATTACGTGGAGAAGCCACAGGTGTTTTATGCCTGGCTGGATAAAATGACAGCATTGAACATTGCATTGCTGAACCCGGCGGATGTGGTACAATGGAACTGCGATAAACACTACCTGCAAGACATTGCCGACGCAGGATTGAAAGTAATACCTACCGCATTTATTGAAAAAGGAGAACAATTTAATCCTTCAGTATATTTTACTGCCTTCGGCACCGGTAAAATAATTGTGAAGCCCTGCATCAGCGGTTCGTCTAAAAACACATTTTTATTATCGGAAGATGATATCGAAAATAAATCTGTCATCGGTCAGCTTTTACAACGCGAGGCAATGATGGTGCAGCCCTTCATTCCGCGCATACAGGAGGAAGGTGAATGGTCGTTGGTATTCTTTGGGGGAAAATATAGCCACGCGTTGGTTAAAAAGCCTACCAGCGGCGATTTCCGGTGCCAGTTGCAATTCGGCGGGTCTGTTCATGGTATGCATCCCTCTCCGGAAGTGTTGCAGCCAGCTACCGAATATGTTGTAAGGTTTGCAAAAGAATGTTTGTATGCGAGAGTAGATGGATTGATAATCGATCGCGTATTTCATTTGATGGAACTGGAGCTGGTAGACCCTTACTTATATCTTTCCACGCATGCCGGTGCTACTGAAAATTACTATGGAGCGTTGCAATCAGCATTAGCGTCACACCGTTTCCTTCATAGCCGTGGCAGCCTGTCTTCTTAACGGTATGGTTACTTCCAACCTGCAACCCATTCCTGCCTGCGAAACGATGCGCGCGGCGCCATTGTGAAATTTCACCCTGCTATCGATATTGCGAAGTCCGATGCCTTTTGATTTTTTACTGGTATCGAAGCCGATGCCGTTATCTTCTATCACCAAATGAATGGCGTCAATACTTGTTTCGATGGAAATGTTCAGCTTGTCTGCCCGGGCATGCTTGAGAATATTATTCACCTGTTCCTGCACAATACGGTACAACATCAACTTGATATTCTCATCAACGATCTTTTCATTGAACTTTGAAAAGGAAGTGGTGACTGACATGGATTTGACAACCTTGATCTCTTCCGCCAGATCTGTTATCGCATTTACCAGCGTGGTGTCGAGCGAAGGCGGCACCAATTGCTTCGACAGCTGCCTGATCTCGCCAATGGCAAGGTTCACGTTGTCGTAGCTTTTTTCGATGGCTTCGAATAAAATTTCTTCGTTGCCGTTGCGCGCCAGCTCCAGATAAAGCTTGGTGGAAGCAAGGATCTGGTTAACGTTGTCGTGCAGCTCTTTGCCTAATTCTTCCCTTTCCTTTTCCTGTGCGAGTATGGTGGTCTCGGTTATCAGTTCCTGCTGCATGATCCTGTTGCGTACGAGCTCCGCTTCTACCTTCAATTTTTCCGTGATGTCGTGCGCAAGTATCAGTCGTGCCTGTTCGCCCTTGTACAGTATGTCATCGGCAATAATATCTACCATGATCACGGTGCCATTTTTCTTTTTATGCCGCCATACGCCCGCTGCATAACCGCGGTTTGCTTCGTTTATATAGGCCACGTATTCTTCCACGTCTTCGGCGGGCCGCAGATCGGTTGATTTCAATTGAAGAAATTCTTCGCGGGAGTAGCCATAATGCCGGATGGCTGCATTGTTAACGTCGAGCAGTTGCAGCGTTTGCTTCGAGAGGATCCACATTGGCATGGGATTGTTCTGGAACAGCATCCTGTAATTTTCGGCCTTGCTTTCCAATTGCCTTTGCGAGTTCTGCACCTGTATGCTCATGGCATGGAATGCGGCGGCAAGACTTCCCAACTCATCGCCGCGCTGCATTTGAACGGGCAAAGAATAATCACCAGCAGCTATAGCCGAAGCGGCGCGTGTAAGATTTTTAATGGGCCTGCTGATGTTTCGGCTAAGCAGCCATGCGGTAAACACACCAGCCAGCAGCAATATAGAACCAGCCACGATAAGCCAATACAGGAAGCGGTTAGAAGCTGCCAGCATTTCTTTCTTCGACAATTCCACGCCCACTAACCAGGGACTATTGGCAATGGCGCGTACCATGGCAACTTTGGAGGCCTTGTCGGCTGAAGTGTATTCTCCCAATACGTTCCTTTTCAACTTTGCCAGCGGTGGCGAAACAATTGAAAACATGTCTGTCCACAGTGTGCCGTCTGCATTGCCTACGTACAATTTACCGCCCGTGCCCATCACTTTGGACCATTGCTCCAATGTTCTTGGGTTTGCTGTAGTTTGGCGCCAGCGGATGAGATACCCTATTACGGCGTTCTGGTGTACCACCGGGCTCACAACAGGAAAACAAATGATACTGTCTACCGAATATAATTTCCCCAGCCTGCCTGAATCACGCTGAGCATTGAACGATAATAGTGTATCGATGTTGACAGGAATATGCAGCATTCCTTTGGTGAGGCGCATCATTTCGGCGCGGGAGGCGTTTCTTATTTCCGCCTGTACGTTCGCGGGCTCCCTTCTTATTTCTTCCAGTAATCTCTTTGCTTCGACGGATGAGTCTGTGCCGCCGGAGAGCAGGTATTGTTTCAACGCGGGCCTGTTGGCTATGTTGTATGTATTGGCGACAGCATTGCGTGCGCTGCCGGCAAACATTACACCCAATTGATCAGACAGGGTGTGCAAGCGTTCGTGCCCCGCCTTCAGCGCTTCTTTCTTTACGCCTACATGCGATATCCATCCAAACACCAGGATCACACTTAGCAATAATGTACAGATCAGGAGAGTGAGCCGCTGCCGGATCGAGAAGCGCGTTAGGGAGAAAGGTTTCATAGCATATAGTTTGAAAAGGTGCTTTTCACAATTGGATTGCCAGAATCTCACCGCGATCAAAAACGGCTATTAATCGACAATCAAGTTAGTGAAAAGATCGCTATATGCCAATTCGGTTAGGGATATATGACATTTAAATTAACCGGGCATCATTACACTACATCCAACGATCTTACCTGTTCCTTATATTTTTCAGGCAATACGAGCGATTTGAGGAACCAATCGAGCTTGATGCTCCTTGCCAGTTTATACACCGGTATTATGACGCGCATCAATGATAGATTTCCCAATGACAGCAGAGCTTTCACTTCTGCGGGCGCCACCAATTTCTGGCCTTCTATAAGGATGGTATAACGGACAGGCCCAAGGTGTTTTTTATACTGTTTGAAAAGGTCGACCGTATAATTACTATGTTGTAGATCGTGTTGCAAATGTTCTTTGCGCATGGCCAGCCATGCATCGTACGTTTGCGGTAAACCGGGAATGCCCATGCGGTCGCCCACCCTGAAAAAAACATCGAACACTTCTTGTTTTTCTTCAAGGGTTAATTTTCTTTCGAGCAATTCATAAGAAGCAATGGAGTAATGAATGAGCATGAACAGTACGTCGCGATAGGCCCAATCCGGTATGCGCGCCCCTCGATTAGCTTCTACGCCGGAGTGGATGGCGCGCATGGCGTCGATTGCTTTCAGCGCAGCATTCCTTTCTGAAAAAACTATCCTTCTTGCATAACCGATGGTGGAGAATAATCTTCCCAGGGGGTCTGCGGGAAGCCGCCCTGTAAAGTACAACCAGTCCACGGCCTTGTTCAAAGCGAACTCGGCAGCAGAGCCGGCGAATATGAAGAGGATGGTATCGCCCTTGCCCCAAATGGTGCGAACAATAGAATCTTTATGTACGAAGTAATCCATAGGATTGTTCATCTGATATCAAAGACAAAAGTACCGTGTTTACTGAGCTTTCCCCTCGCATTGTAGCGTAGCAGTGGGATATCGCGCAGCAGGTGTTTCTTTGTATTGTCCTGGAACTGCACATACGCCCTGACTGTGGAAGTGCCAGCCAATGGAAAACTATATGCCTTGGTAGTACTGTGCGGTGGCAACAGAATAATTACACAACTTGAATCGCCGTAATTAACGACTTTATTCATGATATGCTGCCCGGCAAACCGGTTGTCTGCAACCAGCGTGTTTGCCTGGGTAACAAACACCCCCAGCGCATTTGAATCAGGCATCTTCGAATCGGGCCACCATTCCGTACTCAGGAACTCAAAATAATCCCTGTTTTTTGGTTCAATGACCAATGCAAGCGTATCATTGGTAAAATTTCGGATATATACCGGGATGCTTATATAGCAGCCGGACAGAAGCACCATGCCAGCAATGGCAAGAATAAGAAATGCACGGAACATGGCTTACAGGTATTTTATAGTGATCTTAAAACTGCAGGGTAAACGCGCTGCCCTCTCCTTCTACAGATTGCACCTGTATATTTCCCTTGTGCAACATCATAATTTGCTTGCACAGGCTAAGCCCTATACCGCTGCCGCTTTTCTTGGTACTAAAGAAAGGAATAAAAATTTTATCTACCACTTCGGGCGACATGCCCGCGCCATTATCCGTCACTTTTAACACCACTTTATTGCCGGAAAGCGCGGCGGCGGATAAAACAATGCGCGCATCGGGCCTGTCCTTTACAGCCTCCATGGCATTTACCAATAAATTGATCAGCACCTGCTCTATCAGGTCGGGGTCGGCCTGTATGTGCAGATCAGGATCTTTTAAAATAATCTCCAGCTCAATTTTTTTCTGCACCAGCGTGGGTTGCATCAGCACGTGCATATTCTCGAACAGATCCCGCACATAAATCTTCCTGCGGTTGGGCGTGCTGATCTTATTCAGGTTGCGATAGGTTTCCGCAAACTTCAGCAAGCCTTCGCTCCTGCGTTTGATGGTGTCGATGCCGAGCTCCAGGTCTTCGAAGCTGTCGGGCCTTGCGTCCAGTTCGGCGGTGGCGTGTTGCAAACGGTTTCTAAGGGTTTCAGCAAGCGAAGAGATGGGCGCAACCGAGTTCATGATCTCGTGCGTCATTACGCTCAACAGTTTCTGCCAGGCCTTGGATTCTGTTTCATCCAGCGCCTCGCTTACATTTTGAAATGCTATCAGTTTATAGATGCGCCCACCGGTTTGAAATGCGGTGGCCGTAAGCAGGATCTTGAAAGCATTCTTATCATGCACCAGGTCTACCACTTTGTTTTCGCCGGGACGCAGGGCCAGCACTTCCTTGTATAAATGCGCGTCGCGCTTTTCCAAGGAATGAATGGTCTTGAGATAAGGGATGCCCAGCATTTTTTTGAACGATTCATTCATCCAACCGATCTCACCAGTGGAATGTTCATAAGAAAGGATGCCCGTATCTACCAGCTCCAATATTTTTTGGAGGTACTGGTATTGGGTTTCTTTCTCCTTGCTCATGACCTTGAACGTGGTATTGATCTCGTTGAACCCTTTGCGCAGCGGTTGCAACTCCAGCGGGGCGTGCTTTACATCGAAGTAGCGCGAAAAGTCGCGGTAATGGATGGATTCCACGAACTGCTCTACTTCATCGGCAGCTTTGCGGTGGAATTTATAAAAATCAACTACCTGGAAGATGATAACGGGCACTATGAACACTGCGTACATGTACTGTTCGCGCATGATGATGAATGCGCTTAGGCACAGCATGCCGAAGAGCAGCAATACGCGCCACAATATTTGCCATTGATAATTTTTAAATGTCATACTTACTTAAACGCCGGTACAATGCGGTCCTGGTAAGACCGAGCTCTTTGGCCGCCTTTGTTATATTGCCATTGTGCTTTTCAATAACCCGCAAGATGGTGTTTTTTTCGATGGTGCTTAAATGTAATTCAACCGGCTCGTCGCTATGAGGCTTGGCCGTTTCAATGGGCGAGAAAATGAGGTCGTCGGCATATAATATTTCGCTGTCTGCCATTATAATGGCGCGCTCGATGGTGTATTGCAGCTCACGCACATTACCGGGATAATTATAATGTTCCAGCTTTTCCAGCGCGCCGGCGCTAAAGCTCACTTTCGGCTTAAGGTATTTTGAAGAATAGATATCCGCGAAATGCCTGGCCAGCAATACGATATCCTCCCTGCGTTTGCGCAATGGCGGTACCATGATCTCCACCGTATTGATGCGGTAAATGAGGTCTTTGCGAAAACGGTTCTCATTGGCCAGTTCCGTCAGGGGCACGTTGGTGGCGCAAATAAGCCGGATGTCAATGGCTACCGGTTGATTGGTACCAAGCCTGGTAACCTGGCGGTTCTGCAGCACCGACAATAATTTCGATTGCTGTTGCAGGGAAATATTCCCGATCTCATCCAGGAACAGTGTTCCGCCCTGGGCTGCTTCAAAACGGCCCATCCTGTCCTCCCGCGCATCGGTGAAGGCCCCTTTTTTATGACCGAACAGTTCACTTTCGAACAGTGATTCGGTGAGCGCGCCCACATCTACCTTTACAAAAGGCTGTTTGGCGCGCAGCGATTTCTGGTGAATGGCTTTGGCAATCAAGTCCTTACCTGTACCATTCTCGCCCAGTATCAGGATATTGGCGTCGGTGGGAGCTACTTTTTCCACCTTGAAAAAAATGTCCTGCATGGCCTCGGACTCGCCCAATAATTCGGTGCCTATTACAGAGTCGCCCGAAAATTCATACGCGCCTACCGCCTTGCCGGCATTCTTTTTATTGAGCGCTTCGCGAATGGTTATCAATAATTTCTCATTATGCCAGGGTTTTACCACGAAGTCTGCGGCGCCTTCCTTCAAAGAGCGGACGGCCAGGTCGATATCGCCGTAGGCCGTGATCATAATTACAGCCGCGTCTGAACCGAACTCCTTTATTTTTTTCAACCAGAACAGGCCTTCATTGCCGGTGTTGATGGAGCTGTTGAAGTTCATGTCCAGCAGGATGACGTCGAAAGATTGTTTGGAAAGCAGCCACCGGATGTTCTCGGGATTTTTTTCGATCGTTACTTCCCGCGCCTCGGTTTTTAATAATAACTTCACTGCCGTCAGCACGTCTGTGTCGTCGTCGATGATTAAAACGCTTGCATTCTTCAAGGTCATAGTTCAAATTCCTTGGCAAAATTCTAACTACAATGATACCATTAATGCAAACCGATGACAATTAATTTTTTACAGATAAGAGATGTTAACCGTACGGAAAAACTGTATCGAAAGCGGACACTTAGTGTCCGCAAACGAACGTCTTCGTAGATTGTTAATTTGCTAAGGTCATGGTTTTCAGTAACCTTTTTTTTGGCACATTGTTGACGTAGTAATGTCGTCATGATCTAGCAAGTTCTCATGTGTTAATCATCCCGACATGGGTCGGGATGATTTTTCAGCAAAAAAAGCCTTACACCTAAAACTTTGAAAAGTGGACAGAGTCATTGCAAAAAAGAGATGGACTACTAAGAGGATCCTCACCATTGCAGGTATTGTCGGCCTGATCGTGCTGATCGGCGGCAGCTATTACTTTACTTCCGGCAAAAGCCGCCTGAATGTTGATACCGAGCGTATTACTATCAGTGAGATCAAAAAAGGCAATTTCCAGGAATTCATTCCCGTAAACGGGGTAGTGCTGCCGATAACGACCATTTACCTTGACGCGATCGAAGGCGGCCGCGTTGAGGAGAAGTTCGTAGAGGACGGCGCCGTGCTGAAGAAAGACCAGCCCATTCTGAGGTTGGCGAACAACGACCTTCAACTGAGCCTGGCCAACCAGGAAACAGCCGTGTTCGAGGTATTGACCCAAATGCAAAACACCCGCAACAACGCGGAACAAAATACTATCCGCCAGTTGAACCAATTGGCAGATGTTGAAAACGCCCTGATAGAAGCCGAGCGCGTATACAAACTGAACAAGCACCTGTACCAGGAAAAAGCCATCGGCCTGCAGGAATTCAAAGCTTCTGAAAACAATTATAAATACCAGCTGAACAGGAAGAACCTGACGGACAAAACCTTGTTGCAGGACTCCATTTCCATGAAGCAGCAAATCAGCCAGATGGGTCAATCGTACCTGCGTATGCAGAACGCATTGCAATTAATGCGGAGGAAGGTGGAAGACCTGATCGTCCGTTCGCCCGTGGATGGCCAGCTGACCGCATTGGACGCAGAGATCGGACAGTCGAAGAACAGGGGCGAGCGCCTGGGCCAGATAGACGTATTGAGCGGATTTAAAGTGCGCGCCGACATCGATGAACATTACATTTCCCGCATATTCAACGGGCTGGCAGGTGAATTTACTTTCGCCGGCGAAACTTACCCGCTGCGTATCAGGAAAATCTATACTGAGGTTACCAATGGCCGTTTCCAGGTGGACATGGAGTTTGTTGACAAGGTGCCCAAGGGCATCCGCAGGGGACAAACACTGCAGATAAGGCTGGCATTAAGCGATGAAACCCAGGCGATATTGTTGCCCAAGGGCGGATTTTACCAGCAAACCGGCGGCAACTGGATATTTAAAGTGAGCGATAATGGCAGGACCGCTTACAAGGTAGACGTGCAACTTGGCCGTCAAAATCCCGACTATTATGAAGTACTGAAGGGCCTGGAGCCGGGAGACAAAGTGGTTACGTCGAGCTATGAGAACTATGGGACGATGCAGGAACTGGTGCTGAAGAAATAGATGGCCAAAAGCCGTAACAGATCTGTTTGTTCATTCGTTAAAATAAATATTATGAAACTGAAAGCTGCTTTGGTACTGACGTTGCTCGTTTGCAGCAGCCTGATCTCCCTCTCGAACAGGTGCGGCAGGCAATGCGACGGCAGGAGAATGACAATACCCGTTGCTACAATAACCAGCCAACCCATGGCAGATGACAAGGTTGCTACCGAAACCGAGCAAGCCGGCAGCTCAACCTTATTGAGAATGATGATAGCGTTGTAATTAAACCTTATACAAGAATCCAAATAAACAAAACTCAAATGATCAAGATCACCAACCTCGAAAAGATCTACAGGACCGAAGAAGTGGAAACGGTAGCACTAAATAAACTTTCGTTGGAAGTTAAGGAAGGGGAATTTGTTGCTGTAATGGGACCGTCCGGATGCGGTAAATCCACGTTGCTGAATATTCTCGGATTATTAGACGATCCTGATGGCGGCAGCTTTGTATTCAACGGTATCGAAGTAGCAAAATTCAATGAGCGCAAGCGTGCCGACCTTCGCAAACGCAACATCGGCTTCGTGTTCCAAAGCTTCAACCTGATTGATGAACTGACCGTTTTTGAAAATGTTGAATTGCCGCTGATCTACACCGGGGTTAAAGCCGCCGACCGTAAAAAGAGAGTGGAGCATGTGCTGGATAAAATGCAGATCATGCACCGCCGCAATCACTACCCCCAACAACTTTCCGGCGGCCAGCAACAGCGTGTGGCCGTAGCCAGGGCCGTTGTTAACCAACCTAAGCTGATACTGGCCGACGAGCCTACCGGTAATCTTGATTCGAGCAATGGTAATGAAGTAATGCAATTACTTACCGACCTGAATGAACAAGGTACCACTATAGTTATGGTGACGCACTCCGAGCATGATGCCCGTTACAGCCACAGGATCATCCGCATGCTGGACGGACAAACAGTTATGGAGAATATAATGGTGTAAGGGCGTTTCCACCGTTTTGCATTGTTGAGTGTTATGAGTTGTCCCGTTGAAACGGGAAATTTTCCGGGCTTGAAAAAATTACTTCCAGGCGCGGAACAAGGGATTATTTTTTATAATCGAACCATAATATACCAAGTATAGCCATGATAAGCAATTACCTGAAGATAGCGTTCCGAAACCTGCTGAAATACCGTTTCATTTCCTTTATCAATCTTTTCGGGCTCACTGTTGGATTGACCTGCTGCTTCCTGATACTCACATATATTTTACATGAGCTTAGCTACGACAAATACCATAAAGAACCCGAGAACATCTACCGCGTTACGCGCAGCTTCCGCAATCCTGAAACCGGCGCTCCTTCGCTGAACCTGGGTACCATCGCGCCTCCGTTCGGACCATTGTTGCAGAATGATTTCAAAGAAATAAGAACGATTACGCGGCTGCTGCCTAACGGCACTACGCCGATGCGTTACGAAGACAAGATGTTCAACGAACAGAACGTATACTTTGCAGATGAGCACCTGTTCGACGTATTTACAGTAGATGTTATAAAAGGAAATCCTCAAAAAGCTTTGACCGATCCGTTTTGTGTAATGCTTTCTGAAACCGTTGCAAAAAAATATTTCGGTAAGGATGAGCCGCTGAACAAAATGATCAGGATCGATAACAATATCAACCTGAAAGTGACCGGTGTATTCAAATCGTTCCCGGCTAACACCCATATTCACCCAGAGATCATGGTATCCTTCAACACGCTGAAGGATTCTACGATTTATGGCGAGCAGGCACTGCGCACAAACTGGGGCAACAACTCGTTCTTTACTTACTTGCTGATGCCCCCAAATTTCCGTCCCGAAACGATGGAAGCACAGTTCCCCGCTTTCCTGAACAGGCACATGCCGCAAAATCCTGAATCGAAATTCAAAACGTCCGACTGGACAGCATTGGCCCTTCAAAAGGTAACCGATATTCACCTGCGTTCGCATACCGATTTTGAAGCGGAAGAGAACGGCGATATCAAGCGCGTATATGTTTTTTCGGCGATCGCATTGTTCATATTGCTCATCGCCTGCATCAATTATATGAACCTTTCCACCGCACGTTCTGCACTGCGGGCAAGAGAGATCGGCGTAAGAAAAGTGGTAGGCGCACAAAGAAAAGAGATCATTGCACAGTTCCTCAGCGAATCCATCCTGGTATCGTACATGGCGCTGATACTGGCGTTTGCGCTTACCTCGGTCAGCCTGCCCTGGCTGAACCAGCTTTCGGGCCAGACTTTGTCTACCAGCATTTTACTGAGGTGGGAAGTATTGGTGCCCATTCTGCTGGTGCCTTTTGTAGTAGGCGTTTTATCGGGCATCTATCCCGCATTGTTCATGTCGAGCTTCAGGCCGGTGATGGTGTTGAAAGGATTGTTCAAAGCAGGTGGCGGCAATATTTCCTTCCGGCAGGTATTGGTGACCCTGCAGTTCGCCATTTCCATTATACTCATCATCAGCACCGCGGTTGTGTTTAAGCAATTGCGTTACATGCAGCAAAAATCACTGGGCTTCGATAGAGAACACGTTGTAACGCTTCCTTACAATACAGGATTGGGTGAACGCTATGAAGCATTCCGCAATGAGCTGCTCGCCAACAGCAATGTTAAGGATGCCGGAAGGTCTTCACGCATTCCCACAGGAAGATTACTGGACGCGATGGGTTCTCAAATTGACCGTGGCGATTCTCTGGCCCCAACAAATGCAGACATCAAATACGTTTCGGCAGACCATGATTTTGTCACCACTTATGGCGTGAAGATAGTGGCCGGCAGAAATTTCTCCCGCGACTTCAGCACCGATACCGGTTCATTTCTTTTGAATGAGGCCGCGGTGAAAGTGCTTGGATTGAAAGGGAATGAAGAAGTGATCGGCAAGAACTTCCAATACGGCAACAGGCGCGGCAAGATCATTGGCGTATTCAACGATTTTCATTTCGAGTCCATGCACCAGAAGATCGTTCCGCTGGTATTGCTGGTGCCGCGTTCTCAAAGCAATTTTGGCAACCTTTCCATCAAGGTTTCAGGCAACAATATACCTGCGGCATTGGGACATATTGAATCCACCTGGAAAAAATTCCTGCCCGAAGTGCCTTATCAATATACTTTCCTGGATGAAAATTTCGACAGGCTCTACCAAGCCGAACAAAGGCAGGGGACCATCTTTACAGTGTTTGCGTGCATTGCGATCTTCATCGCCTGCCTGGGATTATTCGGGCTGTCGGCCTTTGCCATTACACAACGCATTAAAGAAATAGGCATCAGGAAAGTGCTGGGCGCAGATGTGAGCACCATTGTAGCGCTGCTTTCTAAAGATTTCCTGAAACTGGTAGCCATTGCAGCAGTAATTGCCTTTCCTGTTGCCTGGTATGCCATGAACAACTGGCTCGAGGATTTTGCTTACCGTATCAACATTCCTGTATGGATTTTCGTGGTAGCAGGCATTCTTGCGGCGTTGGTTGCATTGGCCACCATCAGCTTCCAGGCCATTAAGGCGGCGTTGGCGAACCCTGTGAAGAGTTTGAGAACAGAATGAATAAATGGTGAGTGGTGAGTCTGCTCACAACTCACCACTCCCGTAAAAGATAAAATGTTACTTATGTTTGGCAGCTCCCTTAAAATTCTTGTAAGGAACTTACTCCATCGCAAAGGCTACACATTTATCAATACGCTGGGATTGGCTATTGGTATGGCAGGTTGTGGCCTGATCGGGTTATACATTCATGAAGAATGGAAGGTAGACCGCTTTCATACCAATGGGGACAGGATCTACCGCGTAACCACTGATTATACGACCAACACGGGCGATGAAGGACAAATAACGGGCGTAGGCCGTCCGTTGGCGCAGACGATTGCAAGAGAAGTTCCCGAAGTGGAGAAAGTTGTTCCTATAAGAAGATCGAATTTCCCTATAAAGCATAACAACCAATATTTCTTCCAAAAAACGCTCTATGGTGGCGAACACCTGCTGAGCGTTTTTTCTTTTCCCTTGCTGGAAGGCAATGCACAAACGGCACTGAAAGAACCGTACTCGCTGGTAATGAAAAAAAGCGTGGCGCAAAAGTTCTTCGGAAACCAGCCCGCGCTGGGTAAAACACTTGTAGTGGCCGACAGCCTGAACTTTACCGTTACCGGCATACTGTCCGATGATATTTCATCGCACATTGATTTTGATATGATGCTCTCACTGTCCACATTCTATGCAAGGGGCGGCACTTCGACCCAATGGTTTACCTGGGACGAAAACTGCTACGTGATGCTGAAAGACAAAGCGGACCCCAAACAGGCAGAGCAGAAAATATCGGCCCTGTCCATGCGCCACAACGCAGAACAATACAAGAACAGCGGCTACAATGTAACGCATAGCCTGGAGCCGGTTCCATCTGTTTACCTATACTCAAAATTGGCTGGCATCAACCGCGCGGCGGGAAGCGGCCGTCAATTGTATATACTGGGATTCATTGGGCTGTTTATTTTATTGCTGGCCTGCATCAACTTCATCAACCTTTCTACCGCAAGGCAGGCCGAGCGCGCCAAGGAAGTGGGTGTGCGTAAAACCATCGGGGCCGGTTACCGATCGCTGGTAGGCTATTTCATTGCTGAATCATATGTATTGGTGGTGCTTGGCGGATTGGTAGCGATTGCATTGATAGTACTGGCGCTTCCTTACTTCAATCAACACGTTGAAAAAAATATTTCCGCTTCTGTACTCTGGCAACCGGGTTCGATCATGATGATAATCGGTTTCTTATTGGTTACCGGGTTGATGGCGGGATGGTACCCGGCCTTGCTGCTGGCCCGCTTCCGTCCCATGCAAACGCTCAAAGGAAACGTGGTAGACCAGAACAAGGGCAGCTATGTAAGAAAGGGGTTGGTGATCGTGCAGTTTGCCGTTTCGCTGGTGCTTATCATCAGTACCATGGTCACCATGAGGCAACTGCGCTATATGCAGGCCCAGGAACTTGGGTTCGACCATGAGCAAATGCTGGTAATAAACACACAAAACGCTCCGTACCAGGAATTAGTAAAAAACTTTACAAGCATTAAAGAATCGATACTTAGCCTGGCGCCTGTTGTTTCGGTAAGCGCGGCCGCGGGATTACCCGGCAGGAGCGGATGGCAGGGACAATTGGTATGGGCAGCAGACAGACCAAGTGAAGAGACGCAGACCATGGAAGTAATCCCCGTGGAGCATGACTATGTGAAAACGCTTGGGCTGAAAATTATAAGCGGCCGCGATTATTCAAAGGATTTTTCAACCGATGCACGGCATGGCATGCTGCTAAATGAACAGGCTTGCAAGGCCTTTGGCTGGAAGCCGGACGAAGCCATAGGCAAGCGCCTAAGCACTTCGGGTATGGATAGCGGTTATGTCATCGGCGTAATGGCGGATTTTCACCAGCACGGCCTGCAGAGCCGCATCGGGCCCATAGCGACCTTTATTGCTCCCTATGCCCTGGGGTACATAGCGGTTAAGTTGAAACCCGGAGACGTAAGCAGCACAGTGCAGCAAATAGAAAAGTATTGGAAATCGAAGTTCCCGGGATATTCCTTCGACTACTTCTTCCTGGACGATGATTTCAACATGCAGTACAAGGCTGAGCAACGCATTTCAACCACTTTCAGTTTGTTCTCCTTACTGGCGGTATTTATCGCCTGTCTTGGATTGTTCGCGTTGGCAACGTTCATGGCCGAGCGCCGTAAGAAAGAAGTAGGCATCCGGAAGGTATTGGGCGCTTCTGTTGCAAATGTTACCGCATTATTATCCAAAGATTTTTTAAAGCTGGTGCTTTTTGCCAATGTTATTGCATGGCCTGTAGGATGGTGGGTAATGGACCGCTGGCTGCAGGACTATGAATACCGCATTGGCCTTAACTGGAAATTGTTTTTGCTGGCAGGCATCGGATCAATACTGATAGCGCTGCTTACCATCAGCTTCCAGGCAATTAAAGCAGCACTGGCCAATCCTGTGAAGAGCCTGAGAACCGAGTGAGTTGTGAGTGGCAAGTAAGCTCACAGCCAACCTTTGACGATAAAACCTAATAAGAAAATGTTTAAGAACTATCTGAAAACCGCGTGGCGTAATCTTACAAGGCATAAAGGCTTTACCACTATCAACCTGTTTGGGTTGACCATTGGCCTTACCGGTTGTATGATCATCGCATTGTTTGTGTGGGATGAATTGCAATTTGATAAAAGCATTCCCGGGGGACAGTACGTTTACCGTGTGTACGAAGAAAGAAATGACGACGGCAACATTACTTACGGCGCTCCCGTTCCGCCTATGTACGCTACCTTCCTGGAACAACAGTACCCAGAGGTAGACACCACGGTGAGGATACTCATGAGCCTGGACAAATTCCTGTTTGAAGTAGGACAGAAAAGCGCATACGAAGAAAAGGGCTGGTTTGTTGAATCTTCTTTCTTCCAGGTATTTCCGTTGAAATTCCTGAAAGGTGATGCATCTACTGCATTAAACGCACCCAATACGATAGTAATATCCGAGGACCTGGCTAAAAGATATTTTGGCAATGAAGACCCCATCAATAAAATTGTTTCAATCGATAAGGACACCTTGACCGTAAAGGGCGTGCTGGCCAAATTGCCAAAGCACTTCCACCTCGATTTCAGCTACCTGATGTCCCTGCCTACCGCGGGCATTGAACCTGCAAGAATGGAAAGGTGGACGTGGCACCAGTTCTTTACTTATATCAAGCTGAAGCCTGGCACGGATGTAAAGCAGCTGCAGCAAAAATTCCAGACGCACGTAAAGACGGTGATCCACCCGCAAAATAACCTGGTGGGCAACTCCTACCTCCCCTTCTTTCAACACTTGTATGATGTGCACCTCAAATCGGCTGATTTCATTTATGACAGGGCCGTACGCGGTAATCAATCGTATGTAAAGGCGCTGACCATTATCGCCTTGTTCGTATTGGCCATTGCCTGCTTCAACTTCATTAACCTGGCAACGGCAAGGTCATTCAAGCGTGCAAAAGAAATTGGTGTGAGAAAAGTAGTGGGCGCGGACCGCAAGCAACTCGTATTGCAGTTCATTGGAGAAACCATCTTGTTGTCGCTGCTTTCGGTAGTGGTAGCCACCATCGCTGCTTCGTTGCTGGTGCCGGTGCTGAACAATTTCGCGGATAAATCGATTGAATTCAATCCTATAACCAATCCCGTGCTTGCATTGATGCTGCTGGCGGGCGGTGTTGCCATAGGCATCCTGGCCGGTATTTATCCCGCCATGGTATTGTCTGGCTTCCAGCCCATCACTGTGTTGAAGAATATGAAGCTGGTGGGCAGCGGCTCGCACGTTCCCTGGCTAAGGCAGGGATTGGTAGTAATACAGTTTGCTTTGTCTGCGCTGCTGATCGTTTCCGCGATCATCGTGTACAAGCAAACCAACTACATGAACAACAAAGACCTTGGTTTTAATAAAGAGCAGATCATTTATTTCCAGCTAAGGCAAGGTGTTACGGAAAGGCTCGATGCCTTTAAACAAGAATTGTTACAAAATTCCGGGGTGGTTTCCGTTACCTCGGGTTATGGCCTGCCGGGCGACCAGTTTGCCGGTGATGGCGTGATTGTACCAGGACCAGAGGGAGAGAAAGAACATGGCACTACCCTGTTTATCGGGGACCATGATTATATCAAGACTCTCGGATTAAGATTAATAGCGGGCAGGGATTTTTCCAGGAATATGTCTACCGATGTAAACGAAGCCTTCATCATCAATGAAACCGCGGTAAAAGAATTTGGCTTCGGCACACCCGAAAAAGCATTGGGCCAGCGATTGTATTGGAACGAATGGTCGCCGGCAGATACGCTCAATCCAGTAAAGAAAGGAAAAGTGATTGGCGTGATACAGGATTTCCATTACAAGAGCCTCCACGAAAAGGTATCATCGTTTGTAATACAGCTTTACCCGCAGGTAACTTTTAAAGTAGCCGCCAAGCTGAAAACCGCCGACATACAAGGCGCCATTGCGCACATTACCAATGTATGGAACAAGTTTTCGCCGGGATACCCGCTGGACTATAAGTTCATGGACGATACCTATGGCAAGATGTACAAGAGCGAGGAAAAACTCGCCAGCCTGCTTTGGATATTCACCATTATGGCAATTGTGGTGGGCTGCATGGGATTGTTCGGACTGGCAGCCTTTAGTGCAGAGCAGCGCGTAAAGGAAATCGGTATCAGAAAGGTGTTAGGCGCAAGCGTATTGAATATAATGGGATTGCTTTCTAAAAATTTCGTGATGCTGGTATTGATCGCATCATTGATAGCCTTCCCCATTGCATGGTGGGCGATGAACAACTGGTTAGAGGACTTCCCCTACAGGGTTGCCATCAGCTGGTGGGTGTTTGGTATTGCCGTAGTGGCTGCATTGCTGGTGGCATTGATCACGATAAGTTTTCAGTCCATTAAAGCAGCTACCACGAACCCGGTGAAAAGTTTGAGGACAGAGTGAATTGTGCGTGGTGAATGGTGAGTGGCAAGTGTACTCACAACTCATCACTCACCATTCATCATTCACGGTAAAACTAAACAATAATGTTTCGCAACTATTTTAAGACCGCTTTCCGCAACCTGCTTAGGAACAAAGGCTATGCGGCCATCAATATCGTAGGGCTTGCAGTAGGCATCGCTGCCTGTTTATTGATATTCCTGGTAGTGCAGTTTGAATTAAGCTTCGATAATTTCCATAAGAACAACAATATCTACCGCGTAGTATCGGAGTTTAAAACGCCCGATGGAGTTTTTCACAGCTCGGGGGCTCCCTTTCCGGTTGGACCGGCATTGCGCATGGACTACCCGCAATTGAAAAAAGTTGCCAATATACTGGGCAGCGGCAATGACCAGGTTACCGTGGAGCAGGCAGGAAAAGAACCCAAAAAATTCCTGGAAGAAAGAAGCGTATTCTTTGCCGAGCCCGAGATATTCGAAGTCTTCCACTTCCCGATGCTGGCAGGCGATCCCAGGACCCTGAAGGATCCCAATACCGCCTTGCTTACGCAGTCGGCCGCCGAGCGTTATTTCGGCGATTGGAAATCCGCCATCGGTAAAACCATCAAATACGAGAATGATGAGGTTTTGAAGATCACCGGCATCCTGCAAAATGTTCCGGCCAATTCAGACTTTCCTTTCCAGGTGGTAGCCTCTTATGCAACGCTGAAAAATTTGCACTATGGCAGGAACATGCAGGATTGGGTGAGTACTTTCAGCCAGGCATACTGCTTTGTAGTACTGCCCGATAACCTGAAGCCTTCACAATTCAACAAAGACCTCGCGGCATTTGTAAAAAAGTATAAGCCCGCAGAATATGTGAATGATGGATTGATCCTGCAACCATTGTCCGAAATGCACTTCGACGACAGGTTTGGCAACTATAGCGGACGCACTTTTAGCAAGGACCTCATTACCGCATTGACGCTGATCGGTATCTTCCTGTTGGTAATTGCCTGTGTAAACTTCGTGAACCTGGCCACTGCGCAGGCGGTAAACCGTTCAAAGGAAGTTGGTGTAAGAAAGGTAATGGGAAGCAACCGCATGCAACTTGCCGCGCAGTTCCTGGGCGAGACCGCATTGATCACCGTATTTGCAGTGATCACCGCCTTGGTTATTGCTACACTGGTGCTCCCATTGCTGAACCAATTGCTTCGCCTGAAACTGAGCATGGGCCTGCTGGCCAATCCCGCCATTATTTTATTCCTGGTCATAACCACGCTGGTGGTGACAGTGCTGTCAGGGCTTTATCCTGCAATGGTCTTATCAAGCTTCAATCCTATTACCGCTTTGAAGAGCAGGATCACGCCAAAGATGGTTGGCGGCATTTCGCTGCGCAGGGGACTGGTGGTGTTGCAATTTGCGATTGCACAGGTACTCATCATCGGCATGATGATCGTGGTAAGCCAGATGGATTATTTCAGGAATGCTTCGCTGGGATTCGATAAGGATGCTATTGTGAACGTAACGATTCCCGGCGATAGCGTCAGCCGTACTAAGTTCAATGCTTTGCGCAACCAATTGGCCGCATTGCCCGGTATAAAAAAATTAACGTTCAGCTATGCCAGTCCCTCGGATAATGGAAACTGGAGCAGCGATTTCAAGTTCAACCATTCTACCAAATCAACCGAGTTCAGCGCTAATTTAAAATGGGCCGATGTAGATTATTTCAAGACCTATAACCTGCAATTCGTTGCAGGCAGGCCTTACTACGAAAGCGACACCGTTCGTGAATTCGTGGTGAATGAAACGCTGGCGAAAAAGCTCGGCTTCACCAATCCTCAGGACATAATCGGGAAGCAAATGGATCTTTGGGACGGTGAAATGGTAGCTCCCGTTGTAGGTGTTGTAAAAGATTTTCATGTTAACTCCCTCCGTGATCCCATAACCGCGGTGGCTATGGGACCGTGGAAGGACCTGTACCGCCAGATAGGCATTAAGGTAGATGCAAAAACCGCAACGCAGACCCTGGCACAAATAGAAAACATCTGGAACGATACTTATCCTGACTATGTGTACCAGATGCAGTTCCTGGATGAAAAGATCAATAATTTCTACAGGCAGGAAAACCAGTTGTCGCAGCTGTATAAAATCTTTGCGGCCATCGCTATTTTCATTTCCTGTCTTGGATTATACGGGCTCGTTTCGTTCATGGCCGTTCAGCGCACCAAGGAAGTGGGTATTCGCAAGGTGTTGGGCGCCACCGTGGGAAGGATCGTGTTCCTTTTCTCGAAAGAATTTACGTTGTTGATCGGCATTGCCTTCCTGATTGCAGGACCGGTAGCTTATTTCATTATGCATGGATGGCTGGAGAACTTCACGTTCCGCATCAAACTGGGTGCGAGCATTTTTGTTGCAGCCATCCTGCTTTCGGTTCTCATAGCATGGGCAACCGTGGGTTACAGGGCTGTGAAGGCAGCGCTGGCGAATCCGGTGAAGAGTTTAAGAACAGAATGAATTGTGAGTGGGGAGTTGGGAGTAAACGATAAAAACCTGAGAACATGTTTAGAAACTATCTCAAAACCGCCATCCGCAACTTGCTGCGCAACAAAAGTTACGCAGCAATTAACATTTCGGGCCTGGCTGTTGGCATTGCAGCCTGCCTGCTCATCGGCATATACATTATGCAGGAACTGAGCTTTGACAAGTTTCATACAAACGCCAGCAGGATCGTGCGTGTGACCATGGAATACAATTTTGGCGATGCAGAAACAAAAACCGCCCTGACCGGAACAAAGGTAGGACCCGAATTTAGCCGCAGGTTCCCCGAAGTGGAAGCTTACGCACGCACATTGAAATTTACCCGCGTGGTAAAGTACGAGGACAAGTCTTTTGAAGAAGAAAAGTTCCTGTACGCCGACTCTGCTTTTTTAAGCATGTTCTCTTTCCCGCTGGTATCAGGCAACGCAGCCACTGCGCTGAATTCGCCGGACAAAATTGTGATCACGCGGGATATTGCCAGGAAATATTTCGGTTCGGCAAATCCTATCGGTAAAGTACTGCGCGTAGGAGAGAACAGGGATTTTATGGTTACGGGTGTTACCGAAGCGCCTCCATCCAACTCCCAGATACAATTCGATTTCATCGCCTCCTTCAGTTCATTGAACGCATCGAAAGTGGAAAAATGGTGGGAAGCCAATTACGTCACTTACCTGCTGCTTTCGCCCAATGCAGAATTGCAACGATTGAAAGAAGGTGTGGGCGCTTACATGAAACAGGTAAGCAAGGAAGAATTGAAGATCGAGGGGAGCGGTTACCTGGCATACCATCTTGAGCCGCTTACCAGCGTTCATTTGCGCTCTGCATTGGATGGATTTGAGCCGAACAACAACATCACATACATTTATATTCTTGCGGTAGTAGCATTTCTCATTCTCTGCATTGCCTCGGTAAATTATACTAACCTGGCGACCGCACAATCTGCCACACGCACCGCGGAGATCGGCATACGTAAAGTAATGGGTGCGGAAAAATTCCAGGTTTTCCGGCAGTTCATTGGCGAGTCGCTGCTCATTACCATCATCGCCATGGCATTGGCATTGTTGCTGGCTTACGTGGCATTGCCATTTTTCAACCGCTTGTCGGGCAAAGAACTGGAGACCTCCATACTGTTCGAGCCTGCTACTTTATTAGTGCTGGCGGTTACGGGCATCGTTGTAAGCCTGGCTGCGGGCGCCTATCCTGCCCTGGTGCTTTCCAATCTCCGCCTGATCAATATTCTCAAATCAGGTTTCAGCTTTACTTCAGGAAGAGCGGGCATCAGGAAATCACTCATCGTTTTTCAATTTGCCATTTCCATTTTCCTGCTCATTGCCACAACAGTAGTATTGCAACAACTGCATTACATACGCAATAAAGAGCTTGGGTACGATAAAGAGCATGTGCTTGTATTGCCAATGGACAATACCATGCGTTCTGCTTACAACGAATTGAAAAAATCATTCAAGGCGCTCCCACAGGTAAAAAACGTGGGCGCCGCTTATGAGGAGCCGACCGATATCGGATGGGGTGATGGGATTACCGCGGGCGAAGGCGCCACGGCCAAAGATGTAACAGTAAATGCACTGCCGGTGGATGAAGATTTTATCAAGACGATGAATATTTCCATCATTGCCGGAAGCGACTACACCTATTCCGACGTGCTGCAACTGGATACCAGCAACGGTGGACAGAACATTCGTTACAATTTTATGCTGAATGAATCCGCGGTAAAGGCATTGGGATGGAAACCTGAAGAGGCCATCGGCAAATCCATTGCCAAGGGAGCACCCGGCACTATAAAAGCTGTAATAAAAGATTTTCATTTCAGGTCGTTCCATAATCCCATTACACCGCTGGTGGTGTTCCTGGATTACAGGATGCCGCAAAAGATATTCGTGAAGATTGCGGGCGATAATATTCCCGCAACATTGCAGCAATTGGAAGCAAGCTGGAAGCAACGCGTAGCGCACCGTCCGTTCGAATACCATTTCCTGGACGAAGATTACGAAGCGCTGTATAAAACGGAGCAACGCACCGCTGGCATATTCAGCACCTTCTCGTTACTGGCTATAGTGCTCGCCTGCCTGGGATTGTTCGGGTTGACGGCGTATGCTGTAGTGCAACGCACCAAAGAGATCGGCATACGAAAGATATTGGGCGCAACCATTCCCAATATTGTTTCATTGCTATCGAAAGACTTTTTATTACTCGTGATAGTGGCCATTGTAGTGGCAAGTCCATTGGCCTGGTTTGCCGCCAACAGATGGCTGCAGGATTTTACCTACCGCGTCAATATACAATGGTGGGTATTTGCAGTTGCAGGAATAATAGCATTGGGTATTGCATTGCTCACCATCAGCTTCCAGGCGGTGAAGGCGGCAATGTCGAACCCGGTAAAGAGTTTAAGAACTGAGTGAGTAGTAAGCAGTGGTGAGTGATGTCTACTCACCACTCACTCTAACATTGACTAGAAAACATTAAAAAGATGTTTAGTAGCTATTTCAAAACCGCGCTGCGCATTTTGCGCAAGAACAAAGGGTTTTCGCTGTTGAACCTGGTGGGACTTTCGTTGGGAATGGCTTGTGCCGTATTGATATTGCTATGGGTGTACGACGAGGTAAGCTATAACAGGTTCCACCGCAACTACGATAATCTTTACCAGGTAATGGAGAACCAGCATTACGATGGCAAAACCTACACTTTTGCCGCGCTGCCCGGCCCGTTTGCGCCTGCCATTAAGCAGGAACTGCCTGAAATAGAATACGCGGCCCGTACCGACTGGAGCTCTATGGCCCTGTTCTCGCTGGGCGATAAAGCCATTTATGAAAGAGGCTACTATGCCGACCCCGACTTCCTGAGAATGTTTTCTTTCAAATTGAAGAAAGGCGATGCCAATATTCTGAACGATCCCACCTCACTGATCATTACAGAAGAGATGGCGGAGAAATTTTTTGGGAAGAGCGACCCGGTGGGCAAGACCTTAAAAGTGAACAACGACAAATTGTACACTGTTAAGGGGATTGTAGAAACACCGCCGCGCAATAGTTCGATACGTTTTTCATGGCTTACCTCTTTCCAATCGTACGAACAGCGAAATGAATGGGTGCGCGAATGGGGCAATAATGGCATCCAGTCTTTTGTGCAATTGAAAAAAGGCGCAGACCCCGCACAGGTAGATAAGAAATTATATGATTTCATACAGAAAAAAGATTCCGGCGCGCTTGCGCGCCCATTCCTCCTGTCTGTTGACGACTGGAGATTAAGAAGCCGCTTCGAAGAAGGCAAGCGCGCAGGCGGAAGAATAACCTATGTGCGCTTGTTCAGCTTTATAGCGCTGCTCATCATCATTATTGCCTGCATCAACTTCATGAACCTGGCCACGGCCCGCTCTGAACAGCGCGCCCGTGAAGTAGGCGTACGGAAAGTTATGGGCGCCGGCAGGCGCATGCTGATGCGGCAGTTCATGAGCGAATCCATTATAATGGCTTTTGTTGCCATGGTGCTGGCCGCACTGATCGTGCTGCTGGTACTACCCCCCTTCAATACGCTGGTGGAAAAAGAACTGGCGTTCAGCTTCAGCAATCCCATCATCAGCATCGGGCTTCCGGCGCTGGCATTGGTTTGCGGATTATTGGCGGGCAGCTACCCTTCGTTCTACTTATCGTCTTTTAATCCTATCAACATATTCAGGGGATTGAGAACAGGTCCCAATTCATCGGTTACCATTATACGAAAAGGGTTGGTGGTTACCCAGTTTGTGATCTCTATAGGACTTATCATTTGTACGATCATCATTTTCCAGCAGATACAGCACATCAAATCGCGGCAGTTGGGATATGATAAGGAAAATGTGATACTGGTGCCATTGAGGGGCAAAATGAACGAACGCTTTGCCACCATCCGCCAAGAGCTGCTGAATACCGGTATGATACGCAATGCGGCAGCAGCCAATTCACGCGTGCTGGATATGGGCAGCAGCTCCGAAGATTTCAGGTGGCAGGGAAAAGATCCCAAGAGCCAGGTGCTGATCACCATGGAATGGGTGAGCCCCGAATACATTTCGACCATGCAAATGAAGTTGAAGTCGGGCCGGGATTTTTACCCCGTGGCCGAACAGGATTCCACCAACATCATCATCAATGAAACTTTCGCCGGTATCATTGGCAAGGAAAACCCTGTAGGCACTGTACTCACCCGGGACGATGGCCGGCAGCTTACCATCGTGGGCGTTGTGAAAGATTTTCTTTTCAACGACATGTATAAAAAGCCCGATCCGCTGGTGCTGTTCAGTCAACCCCGCTCTACCAATCGCATGCTGGTAAGCGTGAAAGCGGGACAGAACATGCAACAGGCCCTCGCGAAAATTGAAACGGTGCTCGACAAGCACAACCCGGGCTATCCTTTCGAATACCGTTTTATGGACGATGAGTTCAGCAAGCTGTTCACCAGCGAAATGATGATCGGAAGGCTTTCGCGCCTGTTCGCGATCTTAACTATTGTGATCTCCTGCCTGGGATTGTTCGGATTGGCAGCGTATACCGCCGAACGCCGCACCAAGGAGATAGGCATCAGGAAGGTATTGGGAGCCTCTCTCTCCAATGTTGTCACGCTCCTGTCGAAAGATTTCTTAAGGCTGGTTGCGTTGGCGGCTGTCATTGCATTCCCGGTTGCCTGGTGGTTTATGCACCAGTGGTTGCAAGGTTATGCTTATCGCGTTGGCATCAGTTGGTGGGTATTTGGAGCAGCCGGCGTGCTGGCGGTGATAATTGCACTGTGCACCGTAAGCTTCCAGGCGGTAAAGGCTGGATTGTCGAACCCTGTGAAAAGTTTAAGAACTGAATAAACAACAAGCCATGTTAACAAACTATCTCAAGATCGCGTGGAGAAACCTGATGAAGAACAAGACCTTTTCCTTCATCAATATTTTCGGACTGGCAGTAGGTCTTACCTGCTGCATGCTTATTACCTTGTACATCCACAATGAATTAAGCTACGACTCCTATCATGCTAATCTTCCGCGTTTGTACCAGGTGGGAACTACTTTCGTGAAAGGTGGCAAACCGGACGACCATAGGGCCAATACTCCCGCGCCGATGGCGAGGATGATGCAACAGGAATTTCCGGAGATCGTGAAGACTACACGGCTGATGGGCATGTTTGCTGAAGACAAAACCCTGCTGCAATATGCGGCGCCAAATGGCGAGCTTAGATCGTTTTACGAAACAAAGGGCTACCTGGCAGATTCCACCTTCTTTGAATTGTTCACCTATAATTTCAAGGAAGGCAATCCTGTACGGTCGCTGCACAATCCTAACAGCGTGGTATTGTCAGAGGAAATCGCTACCAAGCTATTTGGTAAAGAACCTGCACTGAACAAGGTCATCCGCATCAGCAGCAGTACCAATGGCGATTATGATTTTAGAGTAACAGGCGTATTCAAACCACATCATATTCCTTCGCACATCGATGCCAGGTTCATCCTGTCGCTCAGAGGAGGCGACATGGATGGGTACACTCAGGCAAGAGGAAATGACATTGCCTCCAACAACATGTTCTTTACTTACCTGTTGCTGGCCCCTGGCGCCAATGCCGCAAAACTGGAAAGCAAGTTCCCTGCATTCATCGATAAATATGCGGGCAAGGACCTGAAAGCAATGGGCTTTTATAAAAAACAGTTTCTTACCGCTGTAAAAGACATCCACCTTAATTCAAGGGCCACCGCAAACGTAACACCGCCGGGTAGCAAAACGTATTTATATATACTGGCATCCATTGCCGTTTTTACATTGATCATTGCCTGCATCAATTTTATGAACCTCAGCACCGCCCGCTCATCCAAGCGTTCGGCTGAAGTAGGCGTTCGTAAAGTGTTGGGCGCAGAAAAGCAAGCATTGATCAGGCAATTTCTTGGCGAGTCGCTATTGATGGCATTGATAGCATTTGCCTTTGCATTGGTGATCACGCAACTGTTGTTGCCACTGTTTTCGAACGTTGCCGGCAAGGAGTTCTCTTTCTCATTCGGTGAGCAAGCCATGTTGATGGGAATATTTTTTGTGCTGGCCATTATCACAGGCTTATTGGCAGGAAGTTATCCCGCGTTCTATCTATCGTCGTTCAAGCCGGTAAAAGTTCTCAAAGGCAAGTTTACCAACTCGCTGGCTGCGGTATCATTGCGCAAAGGCCTGGTAGTATTCCAGTTCTTTATTTCGGTTGTGCTGATAGTTTCATCAGTGGTTATTTACAACCAGATGCATTACATGCGCTCCAAGGACCTTGGCTTCAGTAAAGAACAACAGATTGTAATTCCGTTGCGAAGCACCGTGGCAAAAAATACTTTTACCGCACTTGAAGCAGAACTGAGCAGGAATTCGCGGATCGTTTCCACGGGCGGCTCATTGTATTATCCGGGCATCTTCAACCCCAGCGATCAACCCATGTACAAAGAAGGTAAAACGATGAACGAATCGCGCCGTGTGTTCATGAACTGGGTAGACGATAGCTTCCTGCAAACCTTGCAGATAAAAACTTTAAAGGGAAGGCTTTTTTCGAAGGACTTTCCCAGCGATACCAGCTTCCGCATCATATTCAATGAAACAGCAGTAAAGCAAATGGGCTTTGCATCCGCAGAAGATGCAGTTGGAAAATTCGCGCTGATAGACTGGCAGGGAGAAACATACCGCTTCGAGATCATTGGCGTTACCAAAGATTTTCATTTCCAGGATTTTAAGATGCCAATCGAGCCCTATGGATTTCAATTGAACAATGTGCCCCAATTCAATTATATGATCGCGAAGGCAAAGCCCGGCGATATGCAGGCCACCCTGCAATCGATCGAAGCCTCGTGGCGCAAGCTGAATCCTAATGAGCCTTTCGACTACAGCTTCCTCGACAGCGATTTCCAAAAAAATTATGCGGCAGAAAACCGCCTGGCCTCCATTGTAAGCTATTTCACCATCATCGCGATATTGATCTCATGCCTGGGATTGTTTGGATTGGCTGCGTTCAGCGCAGAGCAACGCACCAAGGAGATCGGCGTGCGCAAAGTATTGGGCGCGAGCATTCCGAATATAGTGGCATTGCTATCGAAAGACTTCCTGAAACTGGTGGCGATATCGGTGGTCATTGCTTCGCCGGTTGCCTGGTATGTAATGAACCAATGGCTGCAGGATTTTGAATACCGGACCAGCATCACCTGGGTAGTATTTGCTATAACCACGGCCAGCGCCTTGTGCATTGCAGTGCTTACCATTGGCTTCCAGGCAATGCGCGCAGCACTGGCAAACCCGGTAGAAAGTTTAAGAACAGAGTAAGCCAAAGGCTTGCACAAAATAGAACGTATGCTAAAAAACTTTTTCCTTATCGCCTGGCGCAACCTGATAAAAGACAGGGCACACACGGTGTTGAATATTTCCGGTCTTGCCATCGGCATCTGCGTTTGCCTCGTCATTGGCGTATGGCTGCACCGGGAGCTCAGTTTCGATAATTTCCATCCCAATAAAGATCAGATCTTCCGGCTGACCAATACTTTTAAAAGCGAAAGCGAATCATTTTCACAAGCCCCTTCCGGCACTGCATTTGGCGCGCACTTAACACATGAGCTGCCTGCTGTTAAAGCAACCTGCAGGGTGATCAGGGATGAGTTCAAGGTAAAAGTAGGCGACGCCGAATTTTTTGAACCGAGGGTTGCTATTGTTGATTCCAATTTCTTTTCTTTTTTCGGCTTCCAGTTACTGGAAGGAAAAGCCGAAGATGTGTTGTCCAATCCCGGCAAAGTGGTGCTTACAGAATCGATGGCCAATAAATACTTCGGTAAAGAAGATCCAGTAGGAAAGCTGATGACTTTCGATGACCAGAATACATTGATGGTTTCCGCTGTTATGAAAGATGTTCCCGTTAACTCTCATCTTCAATTCGACTTTGTGTTGCCTTTTTCACTGCTGCGGAAGATTGCGCATGAACGCTGGCAGTGGGATATAGACAATGCCTGGAGCGGCGGATGGCCTTTTGTGTATGTACAATTGCCCAATCCTGAAAAATACAAACAAGTAGAAGCCGAGATCAATAAAGTGGTGCAACGCTTTGCGGCCAAGGAATGGCAAGAAAATAAAATGTCTTATGTGTATCACCTGCAACCCATGGGAGACATTCATCTGAAATCGAACCTCCGCTACGATGCCAGGAACAACGGCAGCATGGCAAGGGTCCGTGTGTTTTCTATCGTGGGAGTTATCATTTTATTATTGGCCTGCATCAACTACATTAATCTTACCACCGCAGGCGCCATCCGCCGTGCAAAGGAAACCGCCGTAAGAAAAGTGGTAGGCGCGGTTAAACCGCAACTTATCCGCCAGTTTTTCCTGGAAACTTTCATCATTTGCGCGGCTTCGGTATTGGCAGGTGTAATTCTGGCAAGATTGCTGCTGCCCGGCTTCTCGAACTGGCTGGGCCAACCTTATGCATTCCCCATCAGCGCCACCAACCTGCTCATCATGCTGGGCTTTATCGTTATTGTCTCATTGCTTGCAGGATTGTATCCCGCTACCATTCTATCTTCCTTTAAACCCGTGACCACGCTTAAAGGAAGCTTTGCGCAAAGCACGCGGGGCAATATGCTTAGGAAAACATTGGTAGTATTTCAATTCACAATGACCATTGCACTGGTAGCATCCATATTGATCATCAGCCAGCAAATGGCATACATCAAAAACAGGTCGCTTGGTTATAAGGGCGAGGCCGTGGTGGCGGTTGATTTCAACGGAGAGCCTTCCATCGTACGCCAGTATTCAGCTATCAGGAATGAGTTGCTGAAAAACCCTGCCATTCTCAATGTGAGCAAACACAGTAGCAATGTAGTGGGCGGATTGGGCAATAGCTGGACAACCACCGAAGACCTTAAAGGACATGAGATCTCCACAAGCCTGTACAACCTGGCAGTGGACACTTCCTACCTCGATACATACAATATGCAACTGGTTGCCGGCAGGTTCTTCTCTAAAGACATTCCTACAGATACTATTAAATCGGTATTGGTTAATGAAGCCGCCGTGCGCACATTCGGTTGGCACAAACCTGAGAACGCCATCGGTAAAAGATTTGGGAAGGGCGATAATACACGCTATGTGATTGGCGTGATAAAAGATTTCAATTTCGAAAGCCTGCACAAGCCGGTAGACGCGCTGCTGATAGGATATGCTATCAATGGCAACAACCTGTCGGTGAAAATTGACGAGCACCGCGCAGACGAAGCCATCGCCCATCTCGAAAAAACCTGGAATGCAATGGTGCCTGATGTTCCGCTGGAATATGCCTTTGTAGACGAAAGCGTAGCCAATCAATACGGCAACGAACAAAAGATGAAAGGAATTTTCTATGCATTTGCGGGCTTATCGTTACTGATCGCCTGCCTTGGATTGTTCGGGCTTTCCACTTTCGTGGTAAAGCGCAAGGTAAAGGAGATCGGCATCCGCAAGGTACTGGGCGCAGGCATCCCGCGCATCATCAGTTTATTGTCCAAAGACTTTTTGAAGCTGGTGTTCATTGCATTTTTAATTGCAAGTCCGCTGTCGTGGTATTTCATGAGCAAATGGCTCGAAGATTTTGCTTATCGCATAGATATCAATTGGTGGGTATTTGTTGTTGCAGGAATGGCGGCCATGCTGATTGCGTTGATAACAGTAGGGTTCCAGTCGCTGAAGGCAGCGTTGGTGAACCCGGTGAAAAGCTTGAGGACAGAATAAAAGTCATTAAGTCATTGGGTCATTAAGTCAATGACCCAATGACTCAGTGACCATAAATCAACATACATGTTCACAAACTATCTCAAAGTAGCCTTCCGCTATTTGATGCGGCACAAGGAATATTCGGCCATCAACATTCTCGGTCTGGCCGTTGGCATAACGTGTTGTGTGCTCATTATGCTGTTCGTACGGTCCGAATGGAGCTATGATAAGTTCCATAGCAAATCGGACCGGTTGTACCGGATGTGGCAGCATGAAAAATACGAAGGCGAAGATTTTATCAATACGATCACCCCCCTGCCGATGGCCGCGGCGCTGCAATCGAACCTTCCCGAAATAGAAGCTACGTGCAGGATTTATCAAATGACTCCCATTGTAAAGCTGGGCCAGCAATCCTTCAGCGAAAGCATACGCATGGTAGACTCCAGCTTCTTCCATTTGTTCGATTTTAAATTACTACGCGGTAACAGGAACAATCCCTTCCCTACCGCCAATTCCATGATCCTTACGCCCGAGCTGGCAAAAAAATATTTCGGCAAGGCCGACCCCATGGGTAAGAGCGTAGAGATACAATTGGGCAACGATAAGGTGCTGTTCGTGGTAAGTGGCATTGTTCAGCCGGCGCCGGAAGCATCCAGCATCAAGTACAATATGCTGATCCCCTTCTCGAACAGCACAAAGATATTCAGCGCCAATGCGCACAGGAGCTGGTTCA
Source organism: Chitinophagaceae bacterium (assembly GCA_035628135.1). GTDB lineage: Bacteria > Bacteroidota > Bacteroidia > Chitinophagales > Chitinophagaceae > DASPKM01. The sequence goes on from DASPKM010000013.1 coordinate 474,586, forward strand.
ATGTATTTGGTGAAACTTATGTTCTATTGAAGAAGGACGTGAACCTTGCCAACCTGCAGCAAAAACTGCCCGCGCTCATGAAACAACAGCTGGGTGAGGATTATACGGAGAACGGCTTCCTGCTATACCTGCAGCCTATTACAAACATTCACCTGAACAATACGCTGCCCGAGGGCATCGAGCCGATCAGCAATCCTAAATACTCTTACATCCTTGCTACCATCGGCGTACTGATCCTGCTGGTGGCCTGCATCAACTTTATTACGCTTTCCATTGGACGCTCCACTACGCGTGCAATGGAGGTTGGCATCCGCAAAACCATGGGCGCGGCAAAGCAACAGCTCATCCGCCAGTTTTGGGGAGAGGCATTTTTGGTTACCTGCATTGCTGTTATAATAGGATTGGGATGGTCGGCCTTGCTGATAAAACCCTTCAATCAATTGGTGAGCCGCGAATTATCGCTGCAGTTCGACTGGGTGTTCATTTCATTCTGCGTTTTGATGATGACGTTGATCGCGGTGATCGCGGGCATTTATCCCGCTTTTGTGCTGTCGCGCTTCAACCCCGTGGAAGTGCTGAAAGGAAAATTGAAAATGAAGAGCAATACCGGCTGGTTACGTCAAAGCCTTATCGTGGGACAATTCATTGCATCCATCGGCATGATCATCTGTACGATCGTCATAGGCGAGCAAATGAATTACCTGAAAACAAAAGACCTTGGTTTCGACAAAGACCAGGTGGTGGTGGTATCAACCAATAAATCACGAAGGGAAGGCCTGCCAATGGCCAACCTGTACCGCACTGAATTGCTGAAGCATTCGCAGGTGTCGGACGTGAGCGTATCTATTTACAGTTTTGCGCAATCACCCTGGGTTGAGATGGGCTTTACCGATGAAAAACGTGTATACAAAAGCTTTCAGTACAACCCCGTAGACGAGCATTTCCTGGAAACCATGAACATAAAAGTGAAAAGAGGCCGCGGATTTTCTGCAGACAATCCGGCCGATGCCACTATGTCCGCAGTCGTGAATGAAGCCTTTGTAAAAGAATTCAACCTTGGCGATGCCATTGGCAAAAAGCTTCCCGGCAGATGGGAACAACAGATCATCGGGGTGGTGGAGGATTTCAATTTTGAATCCCTGCATACGCCGGTAAGGCCATTGATGATGACCGTCCAGGCAGATTCGGCCCTACGCAGAAGCGAGAACATCAACTTCAGCGCGCCATTTCAACCACGCATCACCGTAAGGCTAAAGAATGGCGACATGAAGGAAAACCTCGCGGTATTGAAACAGGCCTGGGACAAGGTAGTGCCGGGACAAGACTTCGAATACCAATTCCTGGACGAGCGCATTGCCGCGCAATATGTACGCGAACAACGCACCAGCACCATCGTAAAACTGGCATCGGCATTTTCGATCTTCATAGCCTGCATGGGATTGTTCGGCCTGGCAACGTTAACGGTCACACGCCGCACCAAAGAGATCGGCATCCGAAAGGTGTTAGGCGCCAGCATCCCGAACATTGTAAATCTATTGTCGAAGGATTTTGTGCGCCTGGTGATCATCGCTGCTCTGATCGCATTTCCGCTGGGATGGTGGCTCATGACCAGCTGGCTGAAAGATTTTGCCTACCGCGTTTCCATCGGATGGTGGGTGTACGTGCTGGCCGGTGTGGCCGCGCTGCTGATTGCCCTGCTCACCGTGAGCTTCCAGGCAATAAGAGCGGCAATTGCCAACCCCGTTAAAAGTTTAAGGACGGAATGAAATCAGTCATTCGGTCATTGGGTCAATAAATCAATGACCAGATGACCTGATGACCTAATGACTCAATGACCCAAAAATATAACACCAATGCTGACAAACTATTTAAAAATCGCATGGAGGAACCTGAGAAAAAACAGTATCTATTCCTTCATAAACATATTCGGGTTGACGGCGGGCCTGACTGCTTTCCTGCTGATAGCTTTGTACATCTTCGATGAGCTTACGTACGATTCCTTCTACAGCGATGTTAATTCCATTTACAGGGTCATCGAACATAAAACTTCCGCTGCCGGCAAGGAATCCAATGTGGTGTCTATTGCATACAACCTTTCCGAGAAGGGTAAAAAAGATTTTCCAGAAGTGGAAATGATGGGCCGTTTCAGCATGCTGGGAAGGTCGAACATCAGCAATAACGAGAACACCAATACATTTTATGAGTCTTATTACCTGGGAGATGAAACGCTATTGAAGATACTGGACCTGCCCACCCTGCAGGGTGACCTGAACACGGCATTGAAAGAGCCGCACTCAGTAGTGATCACCGAAGAAACGGCCATCAAAATTTTCGGCGATAAAAACGCCATCGGCAAGGCCATACGGATGGAAGGCGATTCCATTCCTTATAAAATAACAGCAGTTGTAAACATTCCCAATAACTCGCACCTGAGCTTTAACCTGCTGTTCTCGGAATCTACGCTGTACAGCGCGCCGCGGTTCATGGACTTCCTTACAAACGATTGGACCTCCAATTCCTTTGTTACTTATGTAAAGCTCAAAGACGGAGCAAAGCCTCAACAAACAGCCGCAAACCTGGAGAACCTGGCAAAAGCACACCGCCAACAAGATGCGGCAAAGAGCAGCTTTTACCTGCAGGCGCTGAAGGATATTCATTTTTACTCTTCGGATATCGAAGGAAATTTGGGCAGCGCCGGCAACATCACGCACATGTACGTATTCGGCATTGTGGGATTGTTTGTTTTGATCATCGCCTGCATTAATTACATGAACCTGACCACTGCAAGGTTCGCGGGAAGGTCGAAAGAAATTGCGGTAAGAAAAGTAGCCGGCGCAGACAAGAAAAATCTCATCAGCCAATTCCTGGCAGAGTCCATGCTGGTGACCATCATAGCGCTGCTGCTTGCTTTTGCGGCGGTAAAATTGCTGCTGCCGGCATTCAATGCATTTACCGAAAAAGAACTGACACTGGGAAGCAGTACAGATTACAGGATCTGGCTTGGAATATTCGCTATCACCGTATTGGTAGGACTGCTTGCGGGCCTTTATCCCGCGTTCTTCCAATCGAGGTTAAAACCTTTCCTGCTACTAAAGAACAAGATCGAAGCAGGCAAAGGACATCTTTCCCTGAGGCGGGCATTGGTAGTGTTCCAATTTTCCCTGTCCATTATCATGATCATTGCCACGCTCATCGTGCACCAGCAACTGAAGTATGTGAGCAATAAAGACATGGGCTTCAATAAAGATCAATTGCTGGTGGTTGACATCAACAGTGGCGCCGTGAGACGCTCGGCGGAAACCATTAAAACAGAATACGCAAAGCTGGCGGGCGTAAAAAGCGTCAGCGCTACATCGAGAGTGCCGGGCGAATGGAAAGTAATGCCTAAAGTAAAAGTGAAAGCGCCGGGGCAACCGGAAGAAGGCGAGAGCATGTATTATATAGCTGTAGACGACCAGTTCCTTAAAACTTTCCAGGTATTGCTGGTAACCGGAAGGAACTTTTCGGCGGCAAACGCCGCGGATTCGGCCGCGGTAATGATCAATGAGTCGGCCGCAAAGATGCTGGGCATATCCACTCCTTCTGAACAGCTCATCGAAATTCCCAGCGTTGATTTCAGTGGCAATGTTTCGCAGTTAAGCGCCCCATTCAGGGCAAGAGTGGTAGGCATTGTGAAAGATTTCAACTTCCAGTCGCTGCGCGAAAAAATTGCGCCCATGGTATTGGCTTACCAGCGTAACCCGGTGCATAACATCGATTATTTCACCGCAAGAATAACGGCAGACAATCCCTCCGCATTGTTGAAGCAAATGGAAGACGTGCTGCGGAAAATAGACGAACGCCACTTGTTCGAGTATAACTTTCTTGATAAACAATGGGAACTGTTTTACAGGGAAGATGAAAAAAGGCAGATCATTTTCATGGGCGTGGCCTTGTTAACAATATTGATCGCTTGCCTGGGATTACTGGGATTGGCAACGTATGCGGCCCAACAGCGCATCAAGGAGATCGGCATCAGGAAGGTATTGGGCGCAAGCGTAACCAGCATTGTTTCCATGTTGTCAAAAGATTTCCTGCAACTGGTGCTGGTGGCAGCTGTTATTGCCTTTCCCGTAGCATGGTGGGCTATGAGCACCTGGCTGGAAGATTTTGCATACCGCGTGAACGTGCAGTGGTGGGTGTTTGCAATAGCCGCAGGCGCAGCCCTGCTCATTGCATTGTGTACCGTTAGCTTCCAGGCCATTAAGGCGGCCTTATCGAACCCTGTGAAAAGTTTAAGGACAGAGTGAGCGGTGAGTGCTGAGTTGTGAGTGGTAAGCTTACTCACAACTCATAACCCACTATCCACCATTTGACCATAAAAAAACATAACACAATGTTCACGAACTATCTCAAAACTGCTTTGCGGAATCTCTGGAAAAACAAGGGATTTGCAGCAATCAATATCGTAGGCCTTGCCATTGGCATGGCAGCCTGCATTGTGATCATGCTGTTTGTGTTCTATGAAAAAAGCTTCGATAAGCAACATACCAAAAACATATACCGCCTGAACGAAGTGCAAAACTTCGAAGGAATGGTGGCGCCGCAGAACGTAGCCCTTTCCATGTTCCCGATGGGGCCTACGTTGAAAGCGGAATTCCCGGAGATCAAAAACTTCACCCGCATCAACCAGTTCGAAAAAGTGCCGTTGACGTGGAATGAGAAAAAAGTATATTTCCCGCAGATGTTCTGGGCCGATTCCACCTTCCTGCAAATCTTCGATTTCAAATTATTAAAGGGCGACAGGCGCACCGTGCTCGAAAAGCCCAATAGTGTAGTACTGACAGCAGAAAGCGCCACTAAACTATTTGGAAAGGATGAACCCATTGGTAAAACCGTTATGTTCTATGGAAGGGATACGCTGAGCTTCATGGTTACCGGCGTGCTGGCAAACATCCCGAAGAACTCACACCTGCAATTCGATGGATTGTTCTCTTTTAATACGCTGCCGACTGCCCGCATGATGGAAAACTGGGGTGGCAATTGGGTGATCACTTACCTGGAACTGGATAAAAACGCAGACATCGCAGCCATGGAGAAAAAGTTTCCTGACTACCTCAAACGGCATATGAGCGAGGATAACTGGAAATATTATACCCTTTTCCTGCAAGCGCTGCCGGATATTCATTCGGGATCGGTGAACATTACCCACGATTACCTGAACTATCAGAAGTTCGATAGCAATTATACCTATATATTTTCCATCATTGCCCTGATTGTGCTGGTGATAGCCTGCATCAATTTCATGAACCTTTCCACCGCACGGTCAACCGGGCGCGCACGGGAAGTAGGCGTAAGAAAGTCAATCGGAGCAAGGCGGCTGCAACTGAGCTTTCAATTTGTAATGGAATCGGTGATACTGTCGCTGATCGCATTGCTGCTCGCAATATTGCTCGTGCAATTGTTGCTGCCTTATGTTTCGGACCTCAGCCAGCGCAGCATCCGCTTTCCCTTGTTCAGCGATGCATCGCTGCCGCTGATCATTATTGCTGGCACCATCGTGGTAGGCGCACTGTCGGGATTGTATCCCGCCGCATACCTGTCTTCATTCCAGCCTGTAAAGGTGTTGAAAGGATCCCCGCAATCGGGAAAAAATAAAAGCCTGTTCAGGAATGTGCTGGTGGTAGGACAATTTACGGCCGCCATCTTCCTTATGATCGCTACTGTTTTTGCTTTGCGGCAACTACGCTTTATGCAGGACAAAGATCCGGGCTTCACCCGCGAACAGGTGATGATCATTCCCATCGGGTCGCGTGCCAATGCGCGTTATGACGCGTTGAAGCAGCAATTATTATCTAACAACCTTGTAACCGGGGTCACAGCTTCGGGACAACGCCTCGGCAATAACCTGCACCAGGCGGGTGTACGCTTTTATGGCGATGGGCCTATGCGCGAACTCACTTCCTCGCAAGTGATCGTTGATCCTGACTTCCTGAAACTATACGACATACCATTGGTTGCAGGGCGCAATTTCAGGGAAGGCGAAAACGGCAAAACCTATATTATCAATGAAACCCTTGCAAAAGAATTGCTGAAAGACAATCCAAAGGCCCCACTGCAATCGCTGATAGGCAAACGCTTTGGTTTCCCCTGGGGCGATTCTTCCGCTACCATCGTAGGTGTGGCAAAGGACTTCAATTTTAATTCGATGCACCATAAAATTGAAACACTGTGCCTTTATAATCAAAAAGACTGGGGTTTCGATGAGTTGTCTGTGCGCATCAGCGGCACTAAACCGCAGGATGCCATTGCGCACGTAGAGCAAACCTGGAAGTCGATGTTCGCTGATATCCCATTTGAATATGTTTTCCTGGACGAGCATTTCAATACGCTGTACCAGGCCGATATGCAGGTGAGCGAGATCGTTGGCTCATTGGCAACGCTGGCCATCATCATTTCCTGCCTTGGATTATTCGGGCTTGCATCTTATTCGGCGGAGAGAAGGATAAAAGAGATCGGCATCAGGAAAGTGCTGGGCGCTACCGTACAAAACCTGGTTTCACTATTGTCCCGCGATTTTGTAAAGCTGGTGTTGCTCGCCAACCTGATCGCATGGCCGATTGCATGGTATGCGTTGGACAGGTGGCTGTCTGATTTTGCATACAGGGTAAACATACAGTGGTGGGTATTTGCCGCCGCGGGGCTGGCCGCTTTGCTGATAGCGCTCTGCACCATCAGCTTCCAGGCCATCAAAGCAGCATTGATGAATCCTGTAAAGAGTTTAAGAACCGAGTAAGGTAATACATTGACAAAACCTAAATATAATGTTCAGTAATTTCTTAAAGACCGCATGGAGAAATCTTATAAAGAATAAAGCTTTCTCGGTCATTAATATCCTGGGCCTGGCCATTGGCCTAAGCTGTTTCCTGCTCATCAGCATGTACGTGCTGGACGAGCTGAGCTTCGACAAATTTCACGCGAAGTCAAACCGTATATACCGTATAAATAGCGACATCCGCTTTGGCGGCAGCGACATGCGCCTTCCTGTTTCATCAGACATCATCGGGGCTACGTTAAAGAAAGACTATCCTGAAGTAGAAGAATTTACGCGCATCTATGCTTCCGGCGGGCCTAAGCTGATCAAAAAAGGAAATGAGTTCATCAACGATCCGGCAGTGGCGCACGCAGACTCTACCATCTTTAAAGTATTTACACTGCCCGCAATTGCTGGCGACGTCAATACAGCGTTGAACGAGCCCAATACAGTGGTGATAACAGAAACCGCCGCGAAAAAATATTTCAATACAAAGGATGCCGTTGGCAAAACCATTGAGACCAATGATAACACCAGCACGGTATACAAGGTTACCGCAGTTATAAAAGACATTCCAGAGAACTCCCACTTCAATTTCGACCTCCTGTTTTCAATGGATAACGTGGACTATAATTGGAACAGCCACCTGAGCCATAATTTCCATACATACCTGCTCCTGAAACCCGGCGCCGATTACCGTGCACTGGAAGCAAAGTTTCCCCAGTACATACAAAAATATGTGCTACCGCAGGCCGCGCAGATAATGGAGATCCAGTCGATGGAAGATTTTGAAAAAGCAGGGAACAAACTGCAATATGGCCTGATGCCGCTGGAAAAGATCCACCTGTATTCCGGGAGGCAATTCGAATTAAGCCCTGGCGGAAACATACAGTATGTATACATATTTTCAGCAGTGGCTTTGTTTATCCTGCTGATTGCATGCATCAATTTCATGAACCTCGCCACCGCCCGCTCTGCCAACCGCGCCCGCGAAGTAGGCATCCGCAAGGTGCTGGGAACAGAAAAAAGACAATTGATCGCGCAGTTCCTATCCGAATCGACCCTGACGGCCTTGCTCGCGCTGGCGATTGCGGTATTCATAGCTGCCATGGTTCTGCCGCTCTTCAATGACATGGCCAGCAAATCGCTGACCATTGCTACGATTTTTGAATGGAAATTTCTGCCCATCCTGATCGTGTTGCCGCTTGTGGTTGGATTAGTTGCGGGCAGCTACCCAGCTTTCTTCCTTTCAGCCTTTAAACCGATAGAGGTGCTGAAAGGTAAATTGAAACTAGGCAGCAAGAGTGGCGGCCTGCGCAGTGTTTTGGTGGTGCTGCAGTTCAGCATATCCATTGCCCTCATGATCAGCACTATCGTGGTGTTCCGGCAGTTGAATTACATACAAACAAAAAATCTGGGCTTCAATAAGGACCAGGTCCTTATCGTCAACGACGCATATACGCTGCGTAACAACGCCGATGCTTTCAAGAATGAAGTGCTGCAGATACCGGGTGTTAAAAGCGGCACCTTCAGCGGCTTCTTGCCTGTGAGCAACTCTTACAGGAACGATAACAGTTACTTTACCACACCCGTGCCCGATACCAAGAGCGGCTTCAACATGCAGGCATGGAGAATAGACCATGATTATTTCAAAACGCTGGGACTGGAAATGGCGAAGGGACGTAGTTTCTCAAGGGAGTTTGGCACTGACTCCACAGCAGTTGTCATCAATGAAACTGCGGCAAAAATTATGGGACATGCCGATCCTATCGGTAAAAAATTATATGGCTTTAACGATTCCATGCAGGTGGTTTCTTACGACATTATCGGGGTGGTAAAGAATTTTCATTTTGAAACACTGAGGCAGGACATTGGTCCATTGAGCTTTTTCCTTCGCCGCAGCACAGGGCTGGCTTCTTTCAAAGTAGAAGCCCGGAATATTCCCAGCGTCCTAAAGCAGGTAGAAGCAAAATGGAAGGCCATGGCGCCGGGAATGCCATTCAACCATCGCTTCCTCGATGAATCGTTCGATGAAATGTACCGCGTGGAGCAGCGCGTGAGCAATATTGCGCTTACGTTCGCCATTCTCGCCATCATCGTGGCCTGTCTTGGATTGTTTGGCCTGGCCAGCTTTATCGCAGAGCAGCGCACCAAGGAGATCGGCATCCGCAAAGTGCTCGGCCTGAGCATGGAAGGCATTCTGAAGCTGTTGTCGAAAGATTTTCTGAAGCTCGTATTGATCGCTTTTATCATTGCAAGCCCGCTGGCCTGGTACTTCATGCATGCCTGGCTGCAGGATTTTGCCTATAGGGTGAACATTGCATGGTGGGTATTTGCACTGGCTGGCTTCCTCGCCTTGTCCATTGCCATGCTTACCGTAAGCTTCCAGGCAGTTAAGGCGGCTTTGATGAATCCTGTGAAAAGTTTAAGGACAGAGTGAACGGTGAGTAGTAAGTGCTCACAGCAAAATTTCTAACTGACTCAAATTAAAGAACATGATCAGCAATTATCTTAAAATCGCTGCACGCAACCTGTCGAAGCGCAAAGGATATACCGCGCTGAATGTTTTTGGCCTTACCATCGGCATGGTTTGCTGCCTGCTCATCTTTCATTATGTTTCGTATGAAAGAAGCTATGATGATTTTCATCCTAAGGCAAAGAATATTGTACGCCTGCGGTTAGACAATTACCAGAAAGGAACACTTGCCTGGAAGTCTGCCACGGTATATCCTGCCATTGCGCCTACCCTGAAAAAAGATTATCCCGAAGTAGAAAATTTCTGCAGGCTCTACGATGCCAACCTCTTACTTACTAATCCCACTACCAATGCGAAGTTCAGGGAAACACAAGGCTATTATGCCGACGCGGCCATCCTGGACATGTTCAATATTCCATTGATAAAAGGTAATTCTGCCACAGCGCTCGATGCGCCCGATAAAATGATCGTGTCCGAAGCAATGGCCAAAAAATATTTCGGCCAGCAAGACCCTGTGGGTAAACAGTTGGTATTCACTTCTACAAGAGGCACCCGGCTTTTCAATATCACGGGCATATTTAAAAATTATCCCGTTAACTCTCACCTCGACATCGAATACCTGCTGTCTTATAAAACGCTGGTGCAATCGCTGCGAGACCGCGGAGATACGGCCAACGTGGCAGAAACAAGCTTCGGCTGGTACGATTTCTATTCTTACATACAATTAAAGCCTGGCACCGACTGGAAGCAGTTTGAAGCCAAGCTGCCCGCTTTTACAGACAAGTATATCAATAGCCAGCAATACTACCAGGTCAGCAATAACAGGGCGGAACTGCACGTGATCCCACTCACAGACATTCATTTATACTCCAATGTCAACCAGGAAGCAGAAGTAAATGGCAACGGACAGGCCGTTGGGTTTTTGTTGCTGGTGGCGGTTTTTATCATTTGCATCGCCTGGGTTAACTATATCAATCTTTCTACCGCCCGCTCAGTGGAGCGCGCAAGGGAGGTAGGCGTAAGAAAGGTGATGGGCGCCGTGCGCACCCACCTCATCCGCCAGTTCCTGGTAGAGAGCTTCGTGATCAACCTGATCGCAATGGTTTTTGCCATAGCGGTATTTTACGCGATGCTGCCTGCGTTCGACCGGTTTACAGGAAGGGAGCAACTGACAAACATTGCGCTAACACCATCATATTGGTGGATGTTTGCGGGATTGTTCGCATTGGGCACGTTGCTTTCCGGCATCTACCCTGCCTTTGTACTGTCAGGCTTTCAACCTGTCACCGTTTTAAAGGGAGCTTTTAAAAGTACCTCCGGCGGACAAAGCCTGCGAAAAGGCCTTATCGTTGCACAGTTCATTATTTCAGTGGTGCTCATTGCAGGTACTATCATTGTGTACCAGCAGGTAACTTATATGCGCAACCAGGACCTGGGCGCTAACATCAACGAGACGTTAGTGTTGCGTGGTGCCACCAGCATGACAGATTCCGTGTACAACAATGCATTCCAACCTTTCAAGGAAGAATTGTTGAACCGCAGCGATATCCGCTCCGTAAGCGCTTCTTCGAGCGTAATGGGCAATGAGGTATACTGGACATCCGGCGTGAAAAGGCTGGACAAACCTGATCAAACATATGTAACGCTTTACCATGTCGGCATAGATTATGATTTTGTTCCTTCTTATGACCTCAAGTTGGTGGAGGGAAGGAATTTTTCCCGCGAATTCAGCACCGATGAAAGATCAGCACTGCTGAATGAACGCGCCGTGCAAACAATGGGGTTTGCGCAACCATCGGAGGCAATTGGGGCTAAAGTTACCAGGGGCCGCGATACTTTGCAGGTAGTGGGTGTTGTAAGCAACTTCCACCAGGAAGGGTTGCAAAAACAAATAGAACCCATGATCTTTTTGTGCCTGCCACAGATGCGCAGCTTTTATTCATTGAAAATTGAAACAGGAGATGTCCAAGAAACCATAGCGGGCGTGCAATCCATCTGGAACAAGCATTTCCCCTCCGATCCCCTTAACTATTTCTTCCTCGATGAATCGTTTGATGGACAATACAAGGCGAATCAATTGTTCGGAAAAGTGTTCGGCACTTTTGCCATCCTCGCCATATTGATAGCCTGCTTTGGGCTGATGGGCCTTTCGGCCTACAATGTATTGCAACGCACCAGGGAAATCGGTATCAGGAAGGTATTGGGCGCCACCGGCCAAAGCCTGCTGGTATTGCTGTCCAGAGATTTTGTAAAGCTTATAATCATTGCATTGGTATTGTCAGTACCGCTGGCCTGGTACATCATGAACCAATGGCTGCAGGATTTCGCATATCGTATCAACATCCAATGGTGGGTATTTGTGCTGGCGGGCGTATTGGCCCTGCTGATCGCATTTATCACCATCAGCCTGCAGGTAATGAAAGCACTTAGAGAAAATCCCGTGAAAAGCCTGAGAACTGAATGAGTCAATATGTCATTTGGTCACTAAGCCATTAAGCAAAACGACCCAATGACCCAATGACTGATGACCAAATGACCAAAAATTTATTACGATGCTAAAAAACTTCTTTAAAGTAGCCTGGCGAAACCTGTGGAAGAATAAAACTTCCACCGCCATCAACATTATCGGTCTAAGCACCGGCCTTATCTGCTTCATCCTTATTTTCCTGTTCGTGCAGGATGAGCGGAGTTATGACAGCTTTCACAAAAACCCGGACCAGGTGTACAGGGTAGTGAAGGATTTTGTAAACGACGATGGCTCGCACATTCCCGATGCCACTACTCCGCCAGCCATGGCAACGTTCATGCAAAAAGACCTGCCCGAAGTAGCACAGGTAACCAGGTTATTTCCATCGTGGGGACGCCGGTACACGTTGCAGGCAGGCGATAAAAAATTCCTGGAAACAGGATTGATGCGCGTTGACAGCAACTTCTTCGAAGTATTTACTTTCCCTTTCATTAAAGGCGATAAGCAAACCGCTTTGCGCGAAGTAAGGTCCATTATCCTTACGGAGTCATCGGCTAAAAAATATTTCGGAGATAAAGACCCGGTGGGCCAAACCATCCGGATCGACATAGATAACGGCAAGGACTATGCGGTAACAGGCGTGCTGAAAGATATCCCCTTCAACTCGCATTTCCGCTTCGATTTCCTGATACCATTGAAATTCTCGGGCGGCGACATCAACAACGAATGGGGATGGTATAATTTCTACACGTACGTTCGTTTGAAGGACGCATCTTCTCACGCATCGTTTGAAAAAAAGCTGCAACCCCTGTTCAAGAAATACCAGCCCGACAATACCAACCAGTTTTATTCGCAGGCGCTTACTACCATCCACCTCGACTCGAGGTTGAAATGGGAGCTGTCCGCCAATGGCGACCGTTCGTATGTACGCATCATGATGGCCGTGGCCATTTTTGTGATTGTCATTGCTGGTATTAACTATGTGAACCTTGCCACAGCGCGTTCAGCCAAACGCGCTAAAGAAGTGGGCATCCGTAAGGTAACAGGAGCATACAAATCATTGCTGGTGGGCCAATTCCTTAGCGAATCTTTGCTGACAGTATTGTTCTCGCTGGCTGTTTCCATAATACTCGCCAGCCTGTTGCTGCCATTCTTTAACCAGGTGATGGATAAAAAGCTCACCCTGTTCTCCGACGGCAACAGCGCCGCATGGTCTGTTATTGCAGGCGTAGCCTTGTTCACCGGCCTGGCCGCTGGCCTTTATCCTGCTTTTTACCTGGCGAGGTTTCAGCCGGTACAAGTATTGAAAAGCCATGTGGTCAATGTATCAAAGGGAGCATTCCTGCGCAAGGGACTGGTCACCTTCCAGTTCATCATTTCCATTGCCATGATCACTTCCATCATCGTCATATCGCATCAACTGAATTATATACGCAATAAAAAGCTCGGTTACGATAAGGACAATATCCTGATGCTGCAGAATATTGGCCGCGTACCAAATAAAGAAGCGCTGAAGGAAGAAATTAAAAAGATTCCCGCGGTTAAAAACGTGGGCGCGGCAGACGGTGTGCTGGGCGGCCAGAACTGGACCAATGGCATACGGGCCAGGGATAGGGAAGATGAGACACTGCTCAACTTCCTGAACGTAGACTACGATTTCCTCACTACAATGAACGTGACATTTAAAGAAGGCCGCAATTTTTCAAAACAATTCGGGAGAGATAGTACCGCCATCATCCTTACGGAAACAGCGGTAAAAGAAATGAGCCTGAAGGAACCCGTGGTTGGTTCGCAGATAGTGTGGGGAGAGGAGGACACCACTATTTTTTTTGCCGATGTAATAGGCGTTGTAAAAGATTTTCATTTTTCCAGTTTCCGCGAGCCCATCAAGCCTTTTGGTTTTGTGCTGGATGGACAACAGAACAGCCGCGTAAATACCTTGTTCATAAAACTGGGCACGGGCAATACCGATGAAACGATTGCACGTGTAGAGGCCGCATGGAAAAAAGTGCTGCCCGATCAACCATTGGAATACACCTTCCAGGACGAGCAGCTGAACTTGTTGCACCGCTCCGAAATGAAGTTCGAAAAAATGTTCTCTTACCTTACCGGGCTTGCCATCATCATTGCATGCCTGGGATTGTTCGGGCTTTCATCGTTCATGGCGGAGCAAAGAACAAGGGAGATCGGCATTCGCAAAGTGTTGGGTGCAACGGTGCAGGGTTTGGTAACGCTGCTGTCGAAGGATTTTATAAAGCTGGTGCTGATAGCGATCGTCATCGCTTCATTCCTGGCCTGGTACTTTATGAACCAATGGTTGCAGGATTTTGTGTACCGGGTTAAGATCGACTGGTGGGTATTCCTGCTCGGCGGCATCGCGGCGTTGTTGATTGCGTTGCTGACCGTGAGCTTCCATGCAGTAAAAACAGCTATCGCAAACCCGGTGAAGAGCTTGAGGACAGAGTAAAGCCATTAAGTCATTGAGTCATCAGGTAATTCACCTAATGACTCAATGACCAAATGACCTAATGACCATTAATATAATTCTATGCTGAAACACTATATCAAAATTGCCATTCGCAACCTTGCAAAGCAAAAAGGCCTTGCGACGATCAATATCCTGGGTCTTTCCATAGGGTTGGCCTGCTTTATATTGTTCCTGTTGTATGCCGTGAATGAATTCAGCTTCGACCGTTTTCATGCCCAACACGAAAACACCTATCGCGTGTACCGCTATATAGCCCCGATGGGAGAAGAAGGTGAAAGCCTCGATTCGTACATGCCCATGCCATTAGGCCCCGCCCTGAAGCAAGACCTGCCCGACGTAGAAGAATATGTGCGCATGCAGGAAGCATGGAGCGAGGAGTTCATCAAAGCCAATGGACAAGTCACCCGCATGGGCATATCCTTTGCCGACCCGCAATTCTTTAAGGTATTCTCATTTCCTATTGTATCGGGAAATGCCAATGCGCCCTTGAATGATCCGCGCAGCATGGTGTTGACAAGGGAAACAGCCAAAAAATTGTTCGGCAACGAAAACCCGATTGGAAAAATTATCGAAATAAAATTGGAAGAAACGTTCGAGCCTTTCACGGTAACAGCCGTGGCGGAAAACATCCCTTCCAATTCCACGATCAGTTTCAACATGCTTGGGAATTATAATTTCCTGCTTAACACACAATCAGGTAAAAGAAGCGAGAACAACTGGAGGCGTTCATCTTACCAAACCTTCGTGGTGCTGAAGGCAGGCAGTAATCTTGCCACCGACAAAAACCGCATGCAGGCATTCAGGAAAAAATATTATCCCGATGAAGAAGCTGAATTGCGCAAGGCAGGTTACTGGACAAAGCAAGGCGCTCCAGTTACTTACGGCTTGCAACCGTTGGCCGCGATGCATACCGACACCCGGATTGGCAGCAGCGTTGCGCCGGTTGACCCCAACACCATCTGGATCATGCTAAGCATTGCAGCCGGCGTGCTATTGATCGCCTGCATCAATTTTACCACGCTGGCCATCGGAAGGTCGGCGGGCCGCGCAAAAGAAGTAGGCATCCGCAAAGTAGTAGGCGGAAGAAAAAAGGAACTGGTATTGCAGTTTCTCATGGAAGCCTTCCTGCTTACCTTATTGTCTGCATTGGTAGCAATGCTGCTTGCAAAGCTGTTGCTGCCTTATTTCAACAGCTTGTCCGGAAGGGAGCTGGTATTGTCGTTCGGGCAATTTCCGCAAATGATCTGGCTCCTGGCTGGCCTGGTGGCGGTAGTAGGATTGATCGCGGGCAGCTATCCCGCCCTGGTATTGTCGCGCTTTAATCCCATTGAAGTATGGAGGCGCAAAATGCGGTTGGGCGGCTCTAATTTCTTTACGCGCTCACTGGTAACCTTGCAGTTTGTGGTTTCGGTGGGACTTATCATATCCACGCTGGTGATATTGCAGCAATTGAATTTCATGCGTGGTAAAAACCCCGGATTCAATAAAGAAAACATGGTGGTGGTTAACGCCTCTGGTACGGATGGTGGCAAAGTGTACCCGCTCTTTAAACAGGCGATGATGCAGCACCCGGAGATCATCGGCGTGGCGGGCTCGGAACTGGGACTGGGCGAGGGCACCGGCTGGAGCAGGTCGGGCTTCGATTATGAAGGCAAACAAAAAGATGTATACGAGTATTTTGTCGATCCTGATTATTTAGGGTTGATGGGCATGCAATTGATTGCCGGCCGCAACTTCGATCCGCGCATTGCTTCGGACACCCAGACCTCGGTGATCATCAATGAAGAAATGGTAAAAGATTTTGGGTGGACGGTTTCCAATGCGGTGGGACAACCCCTGACAGGTTATAGCGAAAGACTGACGCCCATAGTGATCGGAGTGGTAAAAAATTTCCATTACAGGCCTTTCAGCGAAAAAGTGCAGCCCCAAATGTTCCACCAGTTTGCTGATTACAAGCCATTTAAATTCTTCGTTCGGATAAAGCCGGGCAATCCCGCGCCTGCACTTGCAAAAATGCAGCAGGTATGGAAATCTGTGGTGCCTGACCTACCTTTCAAATATAGTTTCCTCGACGAAGACCTGGACCGTTTCTACCGTTCAGAGTCTCGCTGGAGCAGCATTGTAGGATGGGCCGGCGGCATATCCATCTTCCTGGCCTGCCTGGGATTGTTCGGGCTGGCGGCATTGTCGGTCATTAACCGCACCAGGGAAATAGGTATCAGGAAAGTATTAGGCGCTTCGGTAGAAGGCATTGTGGGTTTGTTGTCGAAAGATTTCCTGAAACTCGTAATCATAGCCTTTGTCATTGCTTCACCTTTGGCCTGGTACTTTATGAACAAATGGCTGGAAGATTTTGCGTACCGTACTCATATTACGGCCTGGATATTTATTATTGCAGGCATTTCCGCAATTGCCATCGCCCTGATTACGGTGAGCGTGCAGGCGCTGAAGGCGGCAGTGGCAAACCCGGTGAAGAGTTTAAGAACAGAGTAAGGAGGTGAGTGGTGAGTAACTCACTACTCACAATAAATAACTCACTACTCACAATAAATATTTATCAATCAAAAAAACCAAGAGCAAGTACATGGTAGAGCTACAACACATTTCGAAATGGGTAACCGTGGGCGGTGCCCGTACATTCATTTTAAAAGATATCAACCTTAGCATAGCAGAAGGAGACTTCGTTTCCATCATGGGCCCTTCGGGTTCAGGCAAATCCACCCTGCTCAATGTCATCGGCATGCTGGACGAGGCCTCCGAAGGAGATTATTTTTTCATGGGTGAAAATGTAAACAAGCTGAAAGAAAAACAACGGTCTGCCCTGTACAAAAAGCACATCGGTTTTGTTTTCCAGGCTTACCACCTCATCGATGAACTGACGGTGTACGAGAACATCGAAACACCCTTAATATACCAGGACATCAAAGGTTCTGAGCGAAAAGCAATGGTTGCAGACATGCTCGACCGCTTCCAGATAGTAGGAAAAAAGGACTTGTTCCCTACCCAGCTGTCCGGCGGACAGCAGCAGCTGGTGGGCATAGCCCGCGCCCTGATAGCAAAGCCCAAATTGTTGCTGGCAGATGAACCTACCGGCAACCTCAATTCCAAGCAGGGCGAAGAGATCATGGAGCTTTTTAAAAAGATCAACGAAGAGGACGGCGTTACTATCATACAGGTAACCCACTCCGATAAAAACGCGGCCTATGGCTCGCAGGTAATAAATTTATTAGACGGCCGCATAGAGCGGGCGAACGTATAAACCTTTCCCTCAAAAAAAAAACAAAAGCACAATCGTATGAGAGTAAAAATCCCGGTTTTGTGTGTCCTGATTTTTTTCATGATCAAAACCAATGCTCAGCAGGCTGGAGGCACGCTGACCCTACAGCAGAGCATAGAGACAGGCATTGCCAACAATTTGACGGTAAAACAAAGTGAACTGGCCATGCAGCGCGCCGGCGTAGGCTACCGGCAGGCAAAGGGCAATATGATCCCAACCCTGAATGCCAACGTTATTCACGGTATCAACCAGGGCCGCACCATCAACCCTTTTACCAATACGTACATCAATCAACAGCTGAACATCGCCAACTATGGCCTCGGTACGGATGTTACGCTGTTCAATGGATTCAGGTTGTTGAATGCGTTAAAGCAAAATTCACTTGCTTACGATGCAAGCAGGATGGAATTGGAGCAGGCGAAATATGAATTGACCATCGACATCGTACTGGCCTACCTGCAGGTGTTGAGCAACGAAGATCAGCTGGCTCTGTCCAAAAAGCAGGTGGCGTTGAGCATGGAGCAGGTAGAGCGGTTGGAAACACTGCATAAGCAGGGAGCCATTCCTCCCGCGCAGTTGTATGATCTTAAAGGGCAGCTGGCATCCGATGAACTTTCCATCGTAAACAACCAGAATGCGCTGGATGCTTCCAAACTGGCATTGGCGCAACTGATGAATGTTCCGTACGACAAAAACCTGCAGTTGGAGCGGCTGAACGCAGACCAATTCTCCATGACTTATGCCGGCGACCCTGAATCCATTTTTCAAACGGCCATGCGAGAGCTTGCACTGGTAAAGGCGGCAGAGCTGCGCAAGCAAAGTGCAGACAGGGGAGTAAAAGCTGCTCGCGGCGGATTAACGCCTAACTTCTTCTTTACCGCGGAGATCAATACGAACTACTCCAGCGCCGGTGTGCGTGAGATTATATTGAACCAATTCAACGATACCACTTCTTCCTTTGTATCCATCGGCAGCAACAATTTCAAGGTAATTACGCCGAGCGTGAATACCACAACCGAGAAGATCAGGTATGTTGAGCAGTTGAAAAACAACTACGGGACCTTTGTGGGCATAGGCATCAATATTCCGATCCTCAATTCGTTCAGGGCAAGGAACCAGGTCTCACTTGCAAAGATCGACCGGAAGAATGCGGAATACACGCTGCAGGCCACCCACATCCAATTGAAGCAGGCCATCGAACAAGCCTATTTTAATATGAAGGCTGCTGAACAGCGTTACAGGGTACTGCAACAGCAGGTGGATGCCTTCACGCTTTCTTTCCATGCCGCAGAAGTGCGTTTTAACGCCGGTGTAGGAACTTCAATAGATTATTTAATAGCCAAGGATAATGTCGACAGGGCGAATATCAATCTGGTAAGCGCAAGGTACGACTACGTGCTCCGCACCAAGATCCTCGACTATTACCAGAACAAACCGCTGTGGTAAGCCAATAACCCATCATCAAAAATAAAGAGGCTGCTCATCCCCGTGGGCAGCCTCTTTATTTTTCTATCTCTTTCTATCTCTTTCTCCTCCTTTCTTACCAACTCTTCCCTCGAAACCTTTCCTTGTCCTATCTCAAAAAAAATCCGCCCATGGACATGAGCGGAATTGTAGTCTATGAATAACCGTCCTAAATTCTTAAACCTGTACTTGCATGTTGGACAGGGGTAATTATCTTAACTACAGCCTAAGCTGTTGCCGCAATTCAAACATTTATAACACGTGCCGCTGCGGATGGTAATATGCCCGCACACGTTACACGCGGGCGCGTCGCTTTGCATATTGCGTGCGGCGGCATTCACCACATCCATTCCCGATTCCGGCTTCACCTGCGCTTTTTCTTTTTTCGGTTGTACATAGGCGCTGGGTTTGGCAGCGGCCACGATGCGCACATCACTTAACTCGGGCGTTTTTTTTTCATATTCCAGCGAGGTGGGAATATCATCCCAATCGTCCGTGCCGGTGTTCATTACCTCAGGCCTGTCCAACACGTGCACCAGGTCGGTCCTTCCCAGGTATTCATACGCCAGTGCGCGGAAGATGAAGTCTACGATGGAAGTAGTGCTCTTGATATTGGGATGGTCTACCATTCCCGACGGCTCGAAGCGCGTGAACACGAACTTCTCTACGAACTCCTCTAATGGAACGCCGTATTGGAGGCCGATGGAAATGGCAATGGCAAAGCAGTTCAGCATGCTGCGCATGGTAGCGCCTTCCTTGGCCATATCGATAAAGATCTCTCCCACCGTGCCATCAGCGTATTCGCCAGTGCGCAGGAAAACCGTTTGTCCATTGATCTTGGCTTTTTGGGTGAAGCCCCTTCTTTTTGCAGGCAATGCACGGCGTTCAACAATGCTTGCCAGCTTGCGTTTGAGTTTGGTATCAGGTGAAGCCTGTACTCGTTTGGTTACTTCATCAAGCAATTCCTCGATGGTAAGTTTGGCCATGTCAACGATGTTCGATTCAACCGTTTCTTGTTTCTCGTTTCTCGTTTCCTCTGTTTCGTCATTCCTTTTCTTTTTATCACTCTTGTTACTTAATGGCTGTGATAATTTTGAACCGTCACGATACAGAGCACATGCTTTCAAGCCTAATTGCCAGCTTAGCATATAGGAATCTGCAATTTCTTCAACTGTTGCTTCGTGAGGGAGATTAATGGTCTTTGAAATAGCACCGGAAATGAATGGTTGCGCAGCTGCCATCATGCGGATGTGTCCATGTGCATGGATGAAACGCTGCCCTTTCTTGCCGCATTTGTTAGCGCAATCGAAAACAGGAAGATGCTCTTCTTTCAAATAAGGGGCGCCTTCTACAGTCATCGTTCCGCATACATAATCATTGGCTGCGTCAATTTGTTCATCAGTAAACCCAAGTGCTTCCAATAAGCTCCATTCAAAATTGAAATATTGCTCCGGCTTGAAACCTAAGCGTTGTAAACATTCTTCACCGAGATTATACACGTTGAACACAAATCCGATTTCAAATGCAGAGGCCACAGCAGCATCGAGTTTTTTA
>DASPKM010000014.1:0-135839 GCA_035628135.1 Chitinophagaceae bacterium
CAAGGATCTCACCACGCACGTCCACGGTGATCTTTCTTGAAAGGTCACCCTTCGCCACCGCTGTCGTTACCTCGGCAATGTTACGCACCTGGCCTGTCAGGTTGCTCGCCATCTGGTTTACGGAGTCGGTAAGGTCTTTCCACGTACCTGCCACACCTTTTACCTTGGCCTGGCCTCCCAGCTTACCTTCCGAACCAACCTCACGCGCCACGCGCGTCACCTCGGATGAGAACGAGTTCAGCTGGTCCACCATCGTGTTGATCGTATTCTTCAATTCAAGGATCTCTCCCTTCACGTCCACTGTGATCTGGCGGGAAAGGTCACCTTTGGCCACCGCTGTCGTCACCTCGGCAATGTTACGCACCTGGCCAGTAAGGTTACCAGTCATTTGGTTTACAGAGTCGGTGAGGTCCTTCCATGTTCCGGCAACACCGGGTACAAAGGCCTGTCCGCCCAGTTTACCTTCCGACCCCACCTCGCGGGCCACGCGTGTTACCTCGGATGCAAACGCACGCAACTGGTCCACCATCGTGTTCAGCGTTTCTTTCAACTGCAGGATCTCTCCGCGCACGTCCACCGTAATTTTTTTCGACATGTCGCCGTTGGCTACCGCAATGGCCACCTCGGCAATGTTACGCACCTGGCCGGTAAGGTTAGAGGCCATCTGGTTCACTGAGTCGGTAAGGTCTTTCCATGTACCGGCCACGCCAGGTACGTTTGCCTGTCCGCCCAGCTTACCTTCGGTACCCACTTCACGCGCCACACGCGTTACTTCCGATGCAAAGCCGCGCAACTGGTCCACCATCGTGTTGATGGTATTCTTCAACTCGAGGATCTCACCTTTTACGTCCACCGCAATCTTTCTCGACAAGTCGCCATTGGCCACCGCTGTTGTTACCTCGGCGATGTTACGCACCTGTGCGGTAAGGTTGCTCGCCATTTTATTTACTGAGTCTGTAAGGTCTTTCCATGTACCCCCCACACCCGGCACGTCGGCCTGTCCGCCGAGCTTACCTTCTGAACCCACCTCGCGCGCCACACGCGTTACCTCGGACGCAAATGAGTTCAGCTGGTCCACCATCGTGTTGATCGTGTTCTTCAACTCGAGGATCTCACCGCGCACGTCCACCGTGATCTTTCTCGACAAGTCTCCCTTCGCCACAGCCGTCGTTACCTCGGCGATGTTACGCACCTGGCCTGTAAGGTTAGAGGCCATCTGGTTCACGGAGTCCGTCAAATCTTTCCATACACCTCCAACGCCTTCCACCGTTGCCTGTCCGCCCAGCTTACCTTCGGAACCCACCTCACGCGCCACACGCGTTACCTCGGATGCGAATGAGTTCAGCTGGTCCACCATCGTATTGATCGTGTTCTTCAACTCGAGGATCTCACCCCGCACGTCCACCGTGATCTTTCTTGAAAGGTCACCGTTGGCCACCGCCGTCGTTACCTCGGCGATGTTACGCACCTGCGATGTAAGGTTGCTTCCCATTTTGTTTACCGAATCGGTAAGGTCTTTCCAGACGCCACCCACACCCGGCACGTCGGCCTGCACACCCAGCTTACCTTCGGAACCCACCTCACGCGCCACCCGCGTTACCTCCGAACCAAACGAGTTAAGCTGGTCCACCATCGTGTTGATCGTGTTCTTCAACTCGAGGATCTCACCCCGCACGTCCACCGTGATCTTTCTCGACAAGTCTCCTTTCGCCACAGCCGTTGTTACCTCGGCGATGTTACGCACCTGTGCGGTAAGGTTACTCGCCATCTGGTTCACGGAGTCCGTCAAATCTTTCCATACACCACCTACGCCTTCCACCGTTGCCTGTCCGCCCAGCTTACCTTCGGAACCCACCTCACGCGCCACACGCGTTACCTCGGAACCGAATGAGTTGAGCTGGTCCACCATCGTGTTGATCGTATTTTTCAGCTCGAGGATCTCTCCCCTTACGTCCACTGTAATTTTTCTTGAAAGGTCGCCTTTGGCCACGGCCGTTGTTACCTCGGCGATGTTACGCACCTGGCCTGTAAGGTTGGAGGCCATCTGGTTCACGGAGTCGGTCAGGTCCTTCCATACACCACCCACACCCTTTACCTTGGCCTGTCCGCCCAACTTACCTTCGGATCCCACCTCGCGCGCCACACGTGTTACCTCGGCGGAGAATGAGTTAAGCTGGTCCACCATCGTGTTGATGGTGTTCTTCAATTCGAGGATCTCTCCTTTTACGTCCACCGTAATCTGTCGCGAAAGGTCGCCCTTCGCCACAGCCGTTGTTACCTCGGCGATATTACGCACCTGGCCTGTAAGGTTGGAGGCCATCTGGTTCACGGAGTCGGTAAGGTCTTTCCATGTACCGGCCACACCTTTTACCTGTGCCTGTCCGCCCAGCTTTCCTTCCGTCCCTACCTCAAGTGCCACACGCGTTACCTCGGAAGAGAATGAGTTAAGCTGGTCCACCATCGTGTTGATGGTATTCTTCAGCTCCAGGATTTCTCCTTTTACGTCCACTGTAATTTTTCTTGAAAGGTCGCCCTTGGCCACCGCCGTTGTTACCTCGGCGATGTTGCGCACCTGTGCGGTAAGGTTGCTCGCCATCTGGTTTACTGAGTCGGTCAGGTCCTTCCATACACCACCTACGCCTTTTACCTTGGCCTGTCCACCCAGCTTTCCTTCGGAACCTACCTCGCGGGCCACACGTGTTACCTCCATGGAGAACAGGTTAAGCTGCTTCACCATGTCGTTTACCTCGCGGGCAATGCGCGCAAATTCACCCTGCAAGGGAGTACCGCTTATTTCAAGCGGCATTTGTTGCGAGAGGTTTCCCTTGGCCACGCCACCGATCACGTTTGCGATCTCGATGGTAGGATGCACCAGGTCCGATACCAGGCGGTTTAGGGCATCCACGCCGGTGCTCCATGAGCCCTTAGCCACGGGCACCTGGATGCGTTCTGTGAGCTTACCCTGCTTACCGATGGTATTACCGGCGCGGGTAAACTCCTGCATCATTTTTTCGTTGAGCGAAATTATCTCGTTGAGCGTATCGCAGATCTTACCGTTCAGGCCAACCTGGTCGATGGGCATGCGAACGGAAAAATTACCATTTTTTACTTCATTCAATATGTGCAGCAACTGGCTGCCGTCTAGCCCATCCGCATGGCTGCCATTGGCCGGCGCTACGGTCTTAAATACCTGCTTAACGGGCTTGCGTTTGCTGGCCTTACTGGCGGTTTTAGCACTGTGTTTACCATTGGCAGCATGCTTACCATTGGTGCCGTGTTTGCTATTGGACGATCGGGGGCTTTTTGATTTATGAAGAACTTCTGCCTCCCCGGATCCATTCACCGATCCGTTGGCCTTGGTTTTCTTAGCGCGCATAATAAGGATTTCGTTTGGGTGTCAAATGTAAATGTGTATGTAAATTGTAGATGTGTATATATAAAATGAGATATTCCAGTGAATTTTTATGAATTTACTTAACTGTATCCATAAAAAGTCAATAGGGATTTCAGATTTGTGAGCAGTTTGCTTAATTACATCTGCCCATATTGTCGAAAATTTTTCCCATTAAACGCCGCTTAGTTCCTGGAAAAAAATCCGGCGTATTTAAGAATGCCTCAAATGTTATACCATGAGCGCATTTAATTTCAAATAGTTAATTCATAGCTGGCTGTCAATGTACAAGCGGCTGGTGTCTATGAAGCGGGCACGTCCGCGGTGGTGGCATGCCTTTTTTGATTCTGTGGAATTTCCCCAAGCTGGGGAATAGGCCGTCGGGCATTAAAGTGGAATGGCACAAGATTTAATACAGTTGCTATAAAGACCAGCAGCATGGCAAAAGCATCGGCGCGTAGTTACCTGGTAGCTTGCTTATTTTGTTCGGGATGTTTTTTAAACCCCGCCCTCAGCCAGGTTAAAGGGTCCGCAATGGATTCTGTAACAAAGCCCGCCTCTACCCGGTATAGCAATATGAATTTCCTTAAACGTATTTTTCTCGGCAGCAACTACCGCAAGGAATGGGCTACGCCGGTAAAAATGCCTGTTTTGGACATTAAGACTATTCATGGGGGGCTTACGCCAACTGAATTGGGTGGAGGGCAACAAACCAAGAACCTGCGGTTGAAGGATAAGAACGGAAAGGAATGGGCGCTGCGCAGCGTTGACAAGGAAGTGGAGAAAGCAATACAACCACACCTGCGCAAAACATTCGTCAAAAAGCTGGTGCAGGACATGGTGTCCGCATCGCATCCTTACGCCGCGCTTACCATCCCTGAATTGGCTACGGCCGCGCACGTGGTAGCTCCCAGGCCTACTTTGTATTATGTGCCAGACGATCCTGCACTGGGTGAATTCCGTAAGATTTTTGCCAATACCGTATGCATGCTGGAGGAACGGGAACCGACCCCTGATGGTTCTGAAACAGAGGATACCGATGAACTGCTGGAAGAGTTGATGGAAGAAAGCGATCATGTGGTGATGCAGGAACAAGTGTTGCGCGCCCGGCTGCTGGACATGCTGGTGGCCGATTGGGACCGTCACATCGATCAATGGAAATGGGGCAAATATGATTCAGCGGGAAAGACACGTTATTACGTAATCCCCCGCGACCGCGACTTCGCGTACTTCAATTCGGCAGGCGTGATCGTTACCGTTATGTCGTGGATATCGTTGCCGCATATGCGCGGATTTACGGAGGAGAGCAAGGGTTTAAAAAAGCTCAATGCAAAATCATGGTTCTTCGATCATAATTTTTTGAATGAATTGGATGCCGATGACTGGAAGCGGATCATCGCAGATTTTCAGCAGTCTCTTTCCGACGACGTAATCAGCAGGGCCATTAAAAAAATACCACCCGAAGTATATGCCATCAGCGGACGGGAAATAGAAGAAAAATTGCGGAGCCGCCGCGACGGCCTCATGGAAAATGCCATGAAATACTACGACTATCTGGCCAATACCGTGCACGTTATGGGGACCGACCATGCGGATTTTTTCCGGGTGAGCCAGTCAGGCGATGATATTACGGTATCCGTTCAAACCTACGATAAGAAACAACCCGGCAAAGTGATGTACAACCGCGTATTCAAACGCAAAGAAACCAACGAGATCTTCCTGAACGGTTTTGGCGACGATGACCATTTTGAAGTAGATGATAACGTATCAACCAAAATCAGGTTTATTGTTGAGGGCGGAGCGGGCAAGGATAATTTTGTAGAGAGAGGAAAAGTAAGAGCTAAAATGATGGAGGTTGAAAGTACAGAGGACGACGACAGAAAATTGTCAAAAGCCAATGGCAAAAAGAACCGCACGGGCTTTTAATAAAAACGGGAGCAGTGTATCGCTGCTGGTCCGGCCACCAACGAAAACCTGATAGGAGTTGTACGGATATACATTGCGCCAAAACCAGAAAACCTGTGTTGCCGGGAGATTTCTGTAATTTAGTGAGCACATCGCGACCTCTCTTCCTGAACAAATCCATCTATATGGACCGCAAAACTTTTATATCAACATTGATGATATTTCCTTCTATGCGTTTCTTCTCCAAAGAGCCCATTCCCGAAAAACATTTTTTTAAAGATGATGGGCTTGTGCCGAACAACAAGCTACCCCTGCTTTGGTACCGCAATGTTTTTGATGCACGCGATGAAAAAGGAGCAAGCTGGCTCGAAGAAAGATTTTATGCGAATAACTGGAAGAACTCCTGGCGCAACGGCATCTTTACTTTCCAACATTACCACAGCATTGCACACGAAGTATTGGGAATTTATTCAGGCAAGGCAAAAGTGTTGCTGGGCGGCGATAAAGGCGCAGTGGTGGAAGTAAAAGCAGGTGACATTATTGTGATTCCGGCAGGCGTTGGACATAAAAACCTTGGCGATGAAAATCTTGGCGTAGTTGGCGCTTATCCTAATGGCATGGATGTGGACATCCTGCGTGCGCAGCCCGGCGACAGGCCCCAGGCAGACCGTAACATCGCCGCAGTACCATTACCTGCTTCTGATCCCCTGCTCGGCAACGGCAAAGGACTGATCGATTACTGGAAATAAATAAATAGGTCCAATGGATTATTGTTTCAGCAATCCATCCCGGTATACAGAGGGTGAAATACCGAATTGTCGCTTAAACGCCTTGCTGAATGTGAACAGGTCGGGGAATGCGCAGTGCGCGGCAATCTGCTTCAGGTTCATCTCATGTTTAGATATCAAAACCTGCGCAAGCTGAAGCCGCTTCTTCAATAAATATTTATAAGGCGATATTCCAAACGCATCCTTAAAGCTCCGGAAAAAATTATATTCCGACATATTGGTCACCATCGCTACTTCGCGTATGAACTTTACTGTTAGATAGTGTTCATCCATGAATTCCCTGCCCGCATGGAGCCGCCGGATGATCTCTTTCTTCGTAGCCGGCTTCATGAACTTTAAATTGTTCAGCGAAACATAAGTAGGATGCTGTTGGTAAACGATCTGCTCCACCAGCCTGAAGAACCATTCATCATTTACCGATACATTGTTCTGCCGCAATTGCATTGCAAAGTCTTCGAGCATACGGCCCACATTGCTGTTGGCGGCATTATATATCATCTCAGGAAAGTCGGGGTATTTAAAATATTGTCCGAGGAATTTATCCGGGTCGAAGTCCTTTTGCTGCTTCAATACAGCAAACACTTCGCCGATGGTATCGGGACAAATATCGATGCACAGGCTTTTGACGGTCCTCGGCGATTTGAAAAATGCCTCTACGCCGGGCTGCCTGGTAGCCAGCATGAATTTGCCCGCCCCGATTATATGATGCGTATGACCGATGGTATAATTGATCTCATTTTCCAATACATACTTGATACTGAAGCTGCGGAAGGCGTTATTGGTGTACCATTCATCCAACTCGGAATAATAGATCTTGTTGGAATTGTGCACCTTGTTGAGGCTGTGCTTGTTTTCGTTGTCTATAAAGTGTACATACGGATTCATACCCACTAGAGTTAATTGCAGCCCAAACTGATGCTTGCCGGCTGTCAAATTAGACAAAAGAGCAGAAAATGACATGCCGCCCAACAAAAAAATCCCCGCATCAGCTGCGGGGAACCTTAGACTGCTTATGAGATCTTTAAAAAACCCCTGCGGGTTCAGTGCTACTCAAAAGTAAAACGAGTGTGGCGATAAAATGCCTTATTCTTATGTCATTACCTGCTTTAATACACTGATAATCATTGTCATTTTCTGCTTTTTTCTTCCATTGGCCACCACCTGCACGGTAACAGAGTATTACCTTGCTTTTTATGAAAAAAATACTCGCCGCCTTATTATCACTATCGTTCCTGGTGCTCTTTCGATTCCCATTAGCCGCACAAGGCACACTGCCATCCGACGCAACCGCAAGGGTTGAAATGGTAACCAAAAACGTATATGTGATCCTGCACGACGATGCCACCGACGAATGGCCGCATAGCAATGTTGGTATCATCATCGGCGACAAAGATGTAATGGTGATAGACGCCAACTACCTGCCACAACGATCAAGGGATGATATTGCTTTGATAAAAAAACTAACGTCCAAACCCGTTAAATACCTGGTATATACGCACTGGCATTTCGATCATAACAATGGCGCCGTGGCTTATACCGACAATTTCCCCGGCATCGAGATCATTTGCGAGAAAGAATCGGCAAAATTTGTAGAGCTCAATGCCACTTGGTGGAGTAAAATGTGCACAGCGCCCAACTCCAACAAAAGGAACTCGCTCAAAGCGCTGGAAGATGCGCTGGCATTGGGCAAAGACACTTCAACAGGCAAGCCAATTACGCAGGAAGAGATCGCCGAAAGGCAAAAAATTATTGCACAAAGAAAGAATGAGCTGCAGGAGCTTACCAATCTCAAAGTAATAACACCCAACCGCACGTTCGAAGGCAGCCTCGAGCTGAACCTTGGCAACAAGCGCGTACAGTTGAAAGATTGGGGCAAGGCTAACAGCCCGCATGATGTTACCATTTACCTGCCAGACGAGCAAGTGATATTCACCGGCGACATTATCGTGCAAAGCCCGTTGCCTTACACCGGCGCATCCTGGCCGCTACCCTGGGTAAAAGTGATCAAACAAATTGAAGGCATGCCGCTTAAAAAGATCGTTCCCGGCCATGGCCCGGTGCAAAACGATCTGATATATGTACGACAAGTGCGAAACCTGATAGAAGCCACCATTACAAAAGTGGAAGCCCTGATTAGAGAAGGTAAGACGCTGCCGGAAGTTCAAAAGCAACTTGACCTGAGCGAACACCTGAAAGCCCCGTGGAACATGGACAAACAAACCATCAGCGATTTCAAGATCGTTACAGACACACTGGCGGAGCGGGTTTGGCGCGGTGTAAGAGGACAAGGTTGAGCAACCGCTATTCCCTTTTCCACTCTACCTTTAATTCTAATGGTTGGCGTTTACCTGCGATGGAAGGCACGCCGATTACGCCCACATAAAAAAATCCCAGCAACTTGTCTTTTTCGTGCAACCCAAAAAACGATTTGGCCTGTGGCATATAGGTTACGCCGCCGGTGGTCCAATAACCGCCATATCCATACGCAGCAATCGACAGATAAATATTTTGCACGGCGCAGGCCACGGCGGCAATTTCCTCTACTTCCGGGATGCTTACTTCAGTTGTGCGTTTCATGCAGAGCGCAATGATATGAGATGCGAGCAGCGGCTGTTGCTGCATCTTTATGTATTTGTCTTCCTTGAACGCGTCACCGGCGTTTGCCTTGTACATGCCGCTTTGGTATTCAGCAAATGTTTTCAATCCATCTCCTGTAAATACCACGAAATGCCAGGGTTCCGTCAGTTTATGGGTGGGCGCCCAAATGGCATTTTCCAACACTTGGCTTATGATCTCGTCGGGCACTTTTGCTCCCGGCACAAATTGTTTGGGAAATACCGACCGCCTTTGTCTGGCCAACCTATTGAATGCCTCGGGATTATGCTGCATGTACTTCGATTTATTGTTTGGCAAAATAAGGTAACATTCACGGTAAACCGACCAGTCAAGTTTTAATATGTTTTTAATCCTCCTCTTACGATAACTTTGCGATTTTCGCTGATTATGCAGCCGGACGAAGTGAAAATATTATTGGTGGAGGATGAGCGCAAGATCGCGGAAACGCTGAAAAAAGGCCTCACTGAGCAGCTGTACCACGTGGAGGTGTGTTATGATGGCATCATCGGCAAAAAAATGTTCGAAACCTATGCCTTCGATATTGTCGTCATCGACATCAATATCCCGGGCATCAACGGTTATGAATTGTGCAAGATCATTCGCAGCAGGAACGAACGCGTCCCCATTATTATGCTCACTGCGCTCAACTCAACCGACGATAAAATAGAAGGCTTCGATGCGGGAGCCGACGATTATGTTGTAAAGCCTTTCGATTTCAAGGAATTACTGGTACGCATCCGCGCCCTGCTCAAGCGCATTCATCAGTCGCCGCAAACTGGCAACATTCTTAAAGTAGACGATGTGGTGATGAACCTCGACAGCAAGGAAGTAACCCGCCTGGGCAAGCCCATTGCGCTTACCGCAAAAGAATTTCAATTGCTGGAATACCTGGTGAGGAATAAGAACCGCGTGGTGTCAAGGGCCGATATTGCACTGAACGTATGGGACATCGATTTCGACACCAAGACCAACGTGATAGACGTGTACGTGAACTTCCTGAGAAAAAAACTGGATAAGGAGTTCGATCAAAAGCTGATACATACACAGGTAGGCATGGGTTATATCCTGAAAGACAGCCAGCATTGAAGATCAAATACAAAATAACGCTCCTGTTCACACTGCTCGTGACGGCCATCCTGCTTGCCCTGAGCATTTCTATATTTTATTTTACCGCGCTGGATAGAAAGGAAGGTTTTTACAAACGCCTCAAAAGCAGGGCCAACAACAACGCCCAACTCTTTTCTTATTTCGGCGACAGCAGCCAGAAGGTGCTGTTCCGCATCGACGCGAGCTCCATACCGTTGCTGCCGCGCAAAAGCGTACGCATATACGATACCGTTGGAAGAATATTGTACTCGTACGATACCCGCGCCGAAGAGCCGCTTGACATGCCATCTTCTTTCTTTGCGGGCATCCGCGAAGAACGTGCGTTTTCGACCGACAGCCGCCAGGGCGTAGCGCTGTTTTATGATGAGCCCGGCAGGAATTTTATCATAGCCGTGGCGGCCTACGACGAAGATGGAAAGCTCGCCCAGGCCCAATTAAAAAAAATCCTGATCATAAGTCTTTTGGTGGGCATGGCGGTGACCCTGTTGGTAGGATACCTGTTCTCGGCCCAGCTTGTAAAACCGATAACGCAGATCATTCACGAAGTGAACGATATTTCTTCGCACAACCTTTCGCACCGCATACAAACGGGCCGCAGCAAGGACGAGCTACGAAAACTGGCCGACACATTCAATAACCTGCTCAACCGCCTGCAGGAATCGTTCAATACGCAAAGACGCTTTATATCGAATGCCTCGCATGAGCTATCTACACCCTTGACATCCATCTCCAGCCAGCTGCAGGTAACACTGCAAAAAGAACGGAGCACCCAGGAATACCGGCAGGTAATGCAATCCATCCAGGAAGACGTACAGCAAATGGGACAGCTTACCAAAAGCCTGCTCGAGATTGCAAAAACGGGCACGCAAGGCAGCATCGAGCTGCGCGAAGTGCGCATAGATGAGATATTGCTCAAGGTAATTGCCGACGTAAAAAAAATGAACCACGACTATGAAGTGGCCCTGAACTTCGGCATCTTGCCTGAAGAGGAAAAAAGCTGCATGGTGTTCGGCAACGTAGACCTGCTGTACAGCGCATTGAAGAACATCATCGAGAATGGTTGCAAGTACTCGCCAGACAAGCGCTCCATAGTAGAACTATCGTTTCGCGAACAGGACATTCTGATTAAAGTAATGAACAAAGGCGACGTGATAGCAGAAGAAGAGATCGAGCAAATATTCCAGCCATTTTTCCGGTCTGCTACTGCTGCCGACGTAAAAGGCTTTGGCTTGGGCCTGGCCCTGGCCAAACGCATTGTAGGATTACACAAAGGCGTTATCGAAGTTGAGTCCGATATCGAGCATGGCACGCGCTTTACCATCATACTTCCCTCTCTGGAGAAGATCTGATTTTTTTAATCTCGTTTTAATCCCAGATTAATCCCCCTTTAATAACGGGAGCGCATTTTTGTTGATATAGCCTCGACGACAACCAGATCAGATCATCATAATGAACCAAATTAATCCCGCAATGCGCAAAATGGTAGTGTTTGATATGGATAATACCCTATTGCAGGGGCGGTTTATAGACACCTGTGCGAAAAAATACAATTTCAAGCAGGCGCTGGCGCTGCTGAGGAACATCGATAAAAATTCCATCAGCCTTGCCAAACGTACCGGCTCTTTCCTGCAGGGAAAGGCGGTGCAGGAACTGACCCGGATGGTTGAAGATATGCCAATGGCGAAAGATATAGAAGATGTGATAAGGGAATTGAAGCAACGCCGGTACACTGTCGGCATCATTACCGACGGTTACAATGTGATCGCAAACCATATCGGGGAAAAGATCGGAGCAGATTTTTGTATTTCATACGAGTTGGATTGCAGTGATGGAGTAGCGACAGGCCAGGTAAACATCCCCAATGATTTTTATTATTCGGAGAACAGTTCGTGCGACCATCCCGTTTGCAAAACCAATGCGTTGCGCAAGGCTTGCCAGCGTTACGATATTCCTATGCAAAACTCGATCGTGATCGGTGGAAGTGAAAACGATCTGTGCATGATCCGTCATGCGGGCATAGGTGTTGCGTTTTGCACGTCCAGTGAAATATTAAGGACCGTAGCAAAGAAAAGTATTACCCAGCCGCTGTTTTATGAGCTGCTGGAATTAGCGCCATAGGGCGCCCTGACTAATAATGTACCGGCTTTTCAATAACATATTGATCCCTGTCGACCTGCGGCGCGAAGCTGCGCCTGTGGTAGAAAAAGCAATGAACATTGCAACACGGTTCAATTGCGATATTCACTTATTGTATATTATGAAGAAGCGGTTTTGGTCGATGAACAGCCATTTGCCGCAGCGGCTGGCCGAGAAAAAACTGCAGTTGCATAATCTTCGGGAGAAGTACTCGCCCTCCATAGGAAAGGGATGCCTGTTGCATACGCAGGTATGGGAGGGCGATCTTGAACATTCTATTGCGGAGTACGCCGCTATTCACCATATCGACCTGATACTGGCGCAAAAGCCAGCCAGCATCATACCGGGCATCAATTCAGGGCTCAACATCGACCGGCTTGCTGCCAAAACCAATGCGCCTGTGCTTAGCCTGTTGCCGCATCCGTCGTTTCGCGGAATAAAAAATATTGTAGTGCCGGTGAGCGGTTACCTGCCTACGCGCAGGATCATGCTCGCCATTTACCTGGCAAAGAATTTCAATTCCGCCATTCATCTCATTTCGCTTACGGGCTCCTTCTCATCGATGGAATCCAAAAGCCATGCTTACCTGGAAAAAGCATATCAATTGCTGAGAGAGAACACCAATCTTCCTATCAGGTGTAAGACCATCATAGGAAAGAACATAGCAGATACGGCGTTGGACTACGCCAAGCGCATCGACGCCAGCCTGATTCTGGTGAACCAGGGACTGGAGTCGCTGTTGCCGGGACCTTCCAATCCCATGTTTGCGAAGTTCCTTTTTAAAAAGTCCAGCATACCGGTGATTACCGTTGCTTAAACATTTAAAGAACGTAAAATAAAAATATGAGGAAGTATTTAATACTGATCGGCACATGCTTTCTATCGCTCCTTGCAATGGCCCAGACCCTTGAAGATGGAAAGAAGTTCATGTATTACGACAGGTGGCAAAGCGCCGCCAGGACATTTGAAGAGCTCATTCGCCGCGAGCCCATCGATATGGAACCGCGCTATTGGATGGTGCAACTGCTGCTGAAGCAGGACAAGACCGCAGAAGCAAGACAGGCATTACAGGCTGCGCAACAGCAAGTGGTGACAAAAGAACATCCGTTGCTGAAGGTGGCCAATGGCGCCGTACTCCTGCACGAGAACCAGGCCACGGAAGCAGCTCAACAATTTGAAGACGCGCTAAAGGATACCCGCGAACGCGATCCCGAAGTGCTGCTGGCAATAGTACGCGCACACCTGGACGCGAAACAAACCAATTATCCTTACTTGCTGGAGCTGCTGGAGAAAGCACAGAAGCGCGACAAGAACAACCCCGAGGTGTACGACCTGGAGGGAGACGTCCACCGCCGCATGGGCGATGGCGGCAAGGCCGTGCAGGCATACAGTGCGGCATTGCAGAAGAACAGCGGTTATGCCAAATCGTTATACAATATCGGTAAGATATACCTGACGCAGCAGAACGCAGAAATGTTCCTGAAGTATTTTACCGAGGCAGTGCAGAAAGACCCTGCTTACACACCCGCCCTGTACGAGCTGTACTACTACTATTATTTCAGGGATGTAAACCTTGCTAAAGATTATCTCGACCGATACATTGCCAATAGGGATGCATCGGTAGAGAACGAATACATGCTTACCGACCTGCTGTACGTTTCATCAAAGCACCAGGAAGCGCTGAACAAGGCAAAACAATTATTGCAGCAGGAAGGCGCAGCGGCGCCGGCGAGGCTGTACAAGCTGGTAGCCTATTCCTACGAGGCGCTAGGCGATTCAACGAATGCGCTGGCATACATCGACCAATATTTTCAACGTGCGCACGACACCAGCCTGGTAGCAAAGGATTTTGAGCTGAGAGCAGCACTGCTGCAAAAATTTGCTGGCCGTGAAGCCGAAGCGATCACCGTGCTGCAAAAAGCCATCGACATGGACACGGTGGCGGCCAACAAAGTGGAGTACATGGGCGACCTCGCAACGTTGTACAAAAAGCAGGGAGACCGCTCGAAGGAGGCGTTCTGGCTCGGCAAGCTGTATGAAACAAAAGCTGATCCCTCCAACCTCGACCTGTATTATTGGGGGCTTGCGCACTATTCAGCCCAGGAATACAAACAGGCCGACAGCGTGTTTGGACTGTACACAGAAAAATATCCTGATCATATTCACGGTTTTTACTGGAGGGCTAAATCGAATGCACTGATAGATACGAGTATGGAGCAGGGACTGGCGGTGCCGTATTACCAGAAAGTAATCGAGATCGCGGCCGCGGAGCCAGACAAGAATAAATCATTGCTGATACAGGCTTATGGATATGCAGGCGCTTATGAAGCCAATGTGCGTAAGGATTTTGAAGCGGCATTGGTGCATTTCAATAAGATCCTGGAGCTGGACCCACAGAATGCAGACGCCATCAGATATAGCGACATTCTCAAAAAATGGGTTAAGGCAGAAACTGAAAAAGGGCAGACTGAGAAACACTCTGGTAACTAGGATAAGGTGTATGTGTTTTTTAGTTGGGCAAACGGACCCCGTCTTTTGGCGGGGTTTGCCTTTTTTGTGGATAAGATGTTTTTATTGAATTCACAATTTGAATCGCATTTTTTTGTAATTTCATCAAAGCTTGCTATAAATATTGAACAAATAGTATTGTTTTAAACCGTTTATTGAAAACAATCTATACTTATGGCAGGCAACCCGGGACTATACCATCCTTCCTTCGAGCACGACAGTTGCGGAATAGGTTTCGTAGCAAATATCAGGGGCAATAAATCGCACCAGGTCATCGCCGATGCGCTTACCGTATTGGAAAATATGGAACACCGCGGGGCCTGCGGATGCGAGCACAATACGGGTGACGGCGCCGGCATTTTATTGCAAACACCCCATGAATTTTTCTTCGAAGAATGCCTCAAGCTCGGCATCCACCTGCCACCATTTGGCAAATACGGAGTGGCCGTACTATTTTTTCCAAAAGACATCAGGTTGCGCGAAGAATGCCGCGACATATTTAACCGCAGCGCGGAAAAGCTTGGCCTCGACATACTCGCCTATCGCAAAGTGCCCGTGAATGCTGAAGGCATCGGCGCCACAGCCTTATCAGTAGAGCCCGAAATGGAACAGGCCTTCATCGCCTGCCCTGATCACATCCATCACCGCGACGATTTCGAACGCAAGTTATTTGTGCTGCGCAACTATGCCAGCCACATTGTACGCCAAACGGTAAAGAAAGACGCTACCGGTTTTTATGTGGCCTCTATATCGTACAAAACCGTTGTTTACAAAGGACAGCTTACAAGCATGCAGGTGCGCCATTATTTTCCTGATCTCGGCAACAAACGCGTGGTGTCCGCATTCGGTTTGGTGCATTCGCGCTTTGCCACCAATACTTTTCCCTCATGGAAACTGGCGCAGCCATTCCGCTTCATCGCGCATAATGGAGAGATCAACACACTACAGGGCAACCTGAACTGGTTGAAGACGAGTGAGAAGGGATTTACATCGCCCTACTTCAGCAGGGAAGAAATGGACATGCTGCTGCCCATCATCGAAGAAGGCCAATCAGATTCGGCCTGCCTGGACAATATGATCGAATTGCTCACGCTCACAGGCCGTTCATTGCCCCAGGTGATGATGATGCTGATACCTGAGGCATGGGACGGAAATGAACACATGGACACAGTAAGAAAAGCGTTTTATGAATATCATGCTTCGATGATGGAACCCTGGGACGGTCCCGCTTCCATTTCGTTTACCGATGGAAAAATAATTGGCGCCACGCTCGACCGCAACGGACTGCGCCCATCGCGATACTGCGTAACGCATGATGAACGCGTGATCATGGCTTCGGAAACCGGCGTGCTTCCTGTAGATCCATCGCTCATTAAAGAAAAAGGAAGACTACAGGCAGGTAAAATGTTCGTAGTAGACCTGGAACAGGGAAGAATTATCAGCGATGAAGAACTGAAACAAACCATCTGCTCGCAAAAACCTTATGCCGAGTGGCTGAACAAATACAAAATAAGACTGGAAGAATTGCCTGAGCCGCGCGTAATGTTCACACACCTGGAGCATGATCAAATATTCAAATATCAGCAAGCCTGCGGGTATACTACCGAAGATTTAGACACCATCATTATACCAATGGCTCTCGATGGCAAGGAGCCTGTTGGTTCCATGGGCAGCGATGTGCCGCTGGCAGTACTTAGCGACCAGCCGCAACACCTTGCCAGTTATTTTAAGCAATTGTTTGCGCAGGTCACCAATCCTCCTATCGATCCGATCCGCGAACGTTTGGTGATGTCGCTTGCAACTTTTGTCGGCAACATCGGCAATCTGTTGGTAGAAGATCCCCTCACCTGCCATACCGTAGCCCTCAAGCAGCCCATACTTACCAATCATGAGCTGGAAAAATTGAGGAGTATCGATACTGGCATTTTCCAGGCCAAAACATTGCAGACCTATTTCAGGGCCGATGGAAAACCCGGCTCACTGAAGAATGGTTTGGACAGGTTGTGCCGTTATGCAGAAGATGCGGTGAACGATGGCTTTGAAGTGCTCATATTGTGCGACCGCGCGGTGGATTCGGACCATGCTTCCATTCCTTCGCTGTTGGCAACGGCGGCCGTGCACCATCATCTCATCCGCAAAGGCATGCGCGGACAAGTGGGGCTGGTAGTAGAAGCGGGCGATGTATGGGAAGTCCACCATTTTGCCTGTCTCATAGGCTTTGGCGCAACGGCCATTAATCCATACCTGGCCTTGTCAACTATCCGGGATATAAAAGAAAACGGCCGGGTGCAAACCGAGTTGAGCGAAGAGCAGCTGAAAAAAAATTACATCAAGGCTGTGGGGGATGGATTGCTGAAAGTATTTTCTAAAATGGGCATTTCCACATTGCAATCGTACCAGGGCGCGCAGATATTCGAGATCATCGGGCTAAGCAACGAAGTGGTAGACAAATATTTTACGGGCACCATTTCAAGGATCGGTGGATTGAGCCTGGACGAGATCGCAAAAGAAACACTGGCAAGGCATTTCTTTGCTTTCAGTAAAAAAGATCCATCGATAGACCGGTTGCCTCCAGGCGGTATTTATCAGTGGAAACGCAAGGGAGAGTTTCATTTGTTCAACCCGCAAACCGTTCACCTGTTGCAATACGCTACGCGACGCAACGACTATTCCATCTTTAAAAGATATTCAAGCCTCATCAACGAGCAGGAAGAAAAAGCGTGCACGTTGCGCAGCTTATTTCGCTTCAAGCGCAACAGGCCATCTATTTCAATAGATGAGGTAGAGCCCGCGGAAAATATTTACAAACGATTTGCTACTGGCGCCATGTCGTTCGGTTCTATTTCGTGGGAGGCGCATACAACGCTGGCGATTGCCATGAACCGGTTGGGCGGTAAAAGCAATACCGGCGAAGGCGGAGAAGATGAAGCAAGGTATGAGCGAATGGCTAACGGCGACTCCATGCGCTCGGCCATCAAACAGGTTGCATCGGCACGTTTTGGCGTTACCAGTCTTTACCTTACTGAAGCAGATGAATTGCAGATAAAGATGGCGCAGGGTGCAAAGCCCGGCGAAGGCGGGCAATTACCGGGTCATAAAGTAGATGAATGGATCGGGAAGATCAGGCATTCCACA
Source organism: Chitinophagaceae bacterium (assembly GCA_035628135.1). Taxonomy (GTDB): domain Bacteria; phylum Bacteroidota; class Bacteroidia; order Chitinophagales; family Chitinophagaceae; genus DASPKM01. Next base: position 17,587 of record DASPKM010000014.1, read on the forward strand.
CCGGGTGTGGGTTTAATTTCACCACCGCCGCATCATGATATTTATTCGATAGAAGACCTGGCGCAATTGATTTTCGATTTGAAGAATGCCAATCGCCGTGCACGCATCAGCGTGAAGCTGGTGTCTAAGGCAGGTGTTGGCACTATTGCGGCAGGCGTGGCAAAAGCAAAGGCCGATGTAATATTGATCGCGGGACATGATGGAGGCACGGGCGCCTCTCCTATCAGTTCCATCAAACACGCGGGGCTTCCGTGGGAACTGGGATTGGCAGAAACGCATCAAACCCTGGTACGCAATCGTCTCAGAAGCCGCGTGATCTTACAGGCTGACGGGCAAATCAGAACGGGCCGCGACATTGCCATTGCAGCGCTGCTGGGTGCGGAAGAATGGGGCATCGCCACCGCCGCTCTGGTGGTAGAAGGCTGCATCCTCATGCGCAAATGCCATTTGAATACCTGTCCAGTTGGTGTTGCCACGCAAGACCCCGCGTTGCGTAAAAATTTTACGGGCGATGCCGAACACGTTATCAATTTTTTCAGGTTCATCACGCAGGAATTGCGCGAGATCATGGCGCAGCTTGGCTTTAAGACGGTAAATGAAATGATCGGGCAGGCCGATATGCTCGAAGCAAGGGATAACCTGAAGCATTGGAAATACAGCAAGCTCGATCTTTCGCCCATATTGTATAAAGAACCTGTTTCATTATACACCGGCTTGTACAAACGCGAAGAACAGGACCATGGATTGGACACTGTGCTCGACTGGAAACTGCTGGAAAAAGCGGAACCCGCGTTGGAACGGCAGGAAAAAGTGTATGCTGAATTCAATACCAAAAATACCGATCGCACCATCGGGTCCATTCTTTCCAATGAGATAACCAGGCGCTACCGGTCTGCGGGATTGCCGGAAGATACCGTTCATTTTAAATTCAAGGGCACAGCAGGCCAAAGCTTTGGCGCATTCAATACAAAAGGAATTACACTGGAACTGGAAGGAGATGCAAACGATTATTTCGGCAAGGGATTAAGCGGCGCAAGGTTGGTTGTTTATCCCGCCAAAGGCAGCTCATTTGTACCGGAAGAAAACATCATCATTGGCAATGTTGCTTTTTATGGCGCTACTTCCGGCGAAGCCTTTATCCGGGGAAGGGCTGGCGAACGTTTTTGTGTGCGCAATTCAGGCGTAAAGGCAGTGGTGGAGGGCGTGGGCGATCACGGCTGTGAATACATGACGGGGGGCCACGTAGTGATACTCGGCGATACCGGTCGCAATTTTGCAGCCGGCATGAGCGGTGGTATTGCATATGTGTATGATGTGAAAGGAAGCTTTGCCATCAACTGTAATACGGATATGGTGGATCTTGACCCGCTGAACGAAGCAGACATTTCCGAGCTATACGACATGATCACTAACCACTATGATTATACGAACAGCATGGTAGCGCGGTTCGTGCTGGATGATTTCGAGAACCAGGTGAAGAATTTTATCAAAGTATTTCCGAAAGACTATAAGCGCGTGCTGACGACAGAAAAAATAAAGGTCAAAAGTGAAAAATGAAACTGATGAGCAGCTTTGACCTCCTGGCTTTTTAAGTTTTAAACTTTAAACTTTTAGCTTCTATGGGTAAGCCCACGGGATTTATTGAATTCGACCGGGAGTTGCCCGGCAAGCAGCCGGTGCAGGAAAGGCTGCAGCATTACCACGAGTTTGTGGGGCGCTATAGTGAGGGGCAACTGAACCAGCAGGCTGCGCGCTGCATGAATTGCGGCATCCCGTTTTGCCATCATGGCTGCCCGCTGGGAAACATAATACCAGAGTTCAATGAGGCGGTGTACCGCCAACAATGGAAGGAAGCATACGACATACTCATATCCACCAATAATTTTCCCGAGTTCACCGGCCGCATTTGCCCCGCTCCCTGCGAGTCTGCATGCGTATTAGGTGTTAACCGCCCCGCAGTTGCCATAGAAGAGATCGAAAAACATATTATAGAGATAGCCTTCGATAACGGGTTCGTGCAACCGAAGAATCCCGCAGTGCGCAGTGGCAAAAAAGTAGCAGTGGTGGGTTCTGGCCCTGCAGGACTGGCCGCTGCCGCGCAACTGAACCATGCAGGCCATACTGTCACGGTATTTGAAAGGGACGATATGCCCGGCGGACTGTTGCGCTATGGCATTCCTGATTTTAAACTTGAAAAATGGGTGATCGACCGAAGAATAACTGTGATGGAAGAAGAAGGAATTGTTTTTCGCAACAATGCAAACGTAGGCGTCAACGTCAGCATTCATGACCTGCTGCGCGAATACCATGCGGTGATACTGGCGGGCGGATCTACAGTGCCCCGCAACCTCGACGTGCCGGGAAGAACATTGAATGGTGTTCATTACGCGATGCATTTTTTAAAACAGCAGAATAAGCGCGTCGCAGGCAAAGCTGCAGTAACCGAGGCGTCCACAGAAAGCAATATGCTTTCATCAGATGTGCTTGCAACCGGCAAGCATGTGATCGTCATTGGCGGAGGTGATACGGGAAGCGATTGTGTAGGAACGTCTAACCGCCAGGGCGCTGCCAGTGTAACCCAATTCGAATTATTGCCCAGGCCACCGCACGAAAGGACCGCATTTATGCCATGGCCTACCTACCCTATGATATTGAAAACTTCCAGCTCGCACGAAGAAGGTTGCGAGCGAAAATGGGCAATAGCCACCAAAGAATTTGTGGGCGATAATAATGGAAACCTCAGGGCCTTGAAAATTGTAGACCTCGAATGGAAGATCACGCCCGACGGAAGGCCTGCGCAGTTTGTTGAAATCGCAGGCAGCGAACGCGAAATGCCAGCTGACCTGGTATTGCTCGCAATGGGTTTTGTGCACCCGCAACACCAGGGCCTGTTAGAGCAATTGGCCATTGAATTGGATGAGCGCGGGAATGTAAAAGCGTCTGAAAAATCTTACCAGACCAATATTCAAAAGATCTTCACCGCCGGTGATATGCGAAGGGGGCAATCGCTGGTGGTTTGGGCCATCTCGGAGGGAAGGGAATGCGCCCGGAAAGTAGATGAATTCCTCACCGGCAAGGCCTCGATCCTGGAATCAAAGGACCAGAATTTCCTACAGCTGACGGCTTAAAATTCAAAAATTATTTGACTCTCCTCTTTTTTAGTTTTACCGAATAAGTGGTAAAAACCTTCCGTAACCACTTGCTTTTTAAAGTTTATAAACAATTTCCGCACTGATATTAATTATTTTAATAATGTTGATAATTTTCAGCTAAGATTGCAGAATTTTAGATAATTTAGGCTATTATTATCAAATAGTAATAATAATTAATATTAACACTTAAAATCTCCAGTATGCAGAAAATCACCTTCAAACAGGTTGCACCTTTTGCGGTGCTGGCTGCAGTAGCCATCGGCGCCCTCTTCATCCCCTCCCTTCCCAATTTTGCCGACAACGGTGTGTACAGCGCGGCAGACATTGCCTGGATGATCGTGGCGGCAGCCCTCGTTTTTTTAATGACTCCCGGTCTCGCATTTTTTTATGGCGGCATGGTACACCGCAAAAACGTAATCTCCACTATGATCAAAAGCGTGGTGGCGGCCGGCGTGGTCAGTATTCTCTGGATCGTCGTAGGCTATAGCCTTGCCTTCGGAGAATCATTAGGTGGTTTTATAGGAAATCCCCTGACCCATTTGTTTTTTAATGGCGTTAGTTCGGGACAACCCTGGAGCCTGGCACCCACCATCCCGCTTACCTTGTTCGCATTCTTTCAACTCATGTTCGCCATCATTACTCCGGGCCTGGTGGTTGGCGCGGTTGCAGAACGCATCCGCTTTACCTCATACATATTATTCATTGCATTGTTCGGGTTGCTCGTGTATTCACCCATCGCACACTGGACCTGGCATCCTGAAGGCTTTTTGTTCAAATGGGGTGCGCTTGATTTTGCAGGCGGCACCGTGGTGCATATATCCGCGGGTTGCGCGGCGCTTGCCGGCGCCATGGTGCTCAAGCGCAGGCAATCGCACATCGAACAAAAAGAGATCCCGCCAGCTAATATTCCTTATGTGCTCATCGGCACGGGATTGCTTTGGTTCGGTTGGTTCGGCTTCAATGCCGGATCGGCCGTGGGCGCCAGCAGTCTTGCCGTTTCCGCTTTTGCCACTACCAATACTGCCGCAGCCGCCGCAGGCCTATCGTGGATGTTCTTTGATGTAATGCGTGGTAAAAAACCTTCGGTACTGGGATTCTGCATCGGGGCTGTAGTGGGACTGGTAGCCATTACACCCGCCGCGGGATTCGTAGCCATTCCTCAAAGCATCTTCATCGGCGTAGTGGCTGCCATCATTTCTAACATTGCTGCCTATTATAAATCCAAATCAAAGCTCGACGACACACTGGACGTATTCCCCTGCCACGGCGTGGGCGGTATGGTAGGTATGCTCATGACCGGCCTACTTGCCACCACTACCGTTAACCCCGCAGGTAATAACGGACTCCTGTATGGCAACACCGCATTCTTCTTAACACAGTTGAAAGCCATGGCCATCGTAGTGGGTTACAGCTTTGTAGTGTCCTATGGAATTTTCAAATTCATCAATTTCATTTTGCCGCTTCGCGTGAGCTCAGAAGAAGAACAGTTGGGATTGGATGCTACCCAGCACAACGAGAAGTATTTGCAGGGAACGCTGCTGGTGCACAACAACGGCAAAATGGTAGAGACCCTCGTGGAAGAATAAGAAAAAGGTACAGCATAACTGATATAAGCTTCTGGTAAAAGTTTATATCTACCGTACCCTTTTCTTTTAACACTTAAAAATCTACAGCAATGTTACAAAAAATTGTGGCAACAGGCTTTCTTTTGTCCTGTTTTATCCCGGCCTCTTCGCAAGACCTCACTGCAAAACTCTCCACATCTACGCAAGTGCAAACAAGCGAACAGCCGGCCCCTCCCGAGAAAATTCCATCGTTTACATTTTCCGGTTCGGCCGATGTGTACTACCGCTATGATTTTGCAAAAACACGCACGAACAATTTCACCAGCTTCACCAATTCGCACAATTCATTCGAGTTGGGCATGGCATCGGCCAGGCTTGATTACAAACATGGAAAAGTGAGCATGGTGGCCGACCTGGGATTTGGTAAGCGCGCAAAGGAATTCTCGTACAACGATGAAGGCATTACCGCCGCAATAAAACAATTGTTCGTTACGTATGCTCCCGCGGACTGGATAAAGTTTACCGCAGGCAGTTGGGCCACGCATGTAGGATACGAGTTGGTAGACCCGCAATTGAACCGCAACTACAGCATGTCGTACATGTTTACCAACGGCCCGTTTTTTCATACGGGTGCAAAGGCCGACCTCACCGCGGGCAAGCATGGTTTTATGATCGGCATTGCCAATCCCACCGACCTTAAATCCGTACCAGATGGTGTGATCAATAGAAAATTCATATTGGCGCAATACAGCCTTGCGGTAAATGACAACACCAAGCTTTACTTCAATTATGTTGGAGGAAAAGGCACAGACAGTGTTCGCGCCAATCAATTCGACCTGGTGGTTACAGGCAAGCTAGGCAGTAAGCTGAGCATTGGATACAATGGCACCGTGGCCAGCGTGCGGCAATGGGATGGTATTAAGAACATATCGGGCAAAAGCTGGTGGGGATCCGCATTGTACCTCGGCGCCGATCCGAAAGACTGGTTCGGGTTAACATTGCGGGCAGAATATTTCAATGATGAAAAACAACTGAAAGTTTTCAGCACCGCATCAGAAGGTGGCAACATTTTTGCGACGACTTTATCTGCCAATTTTAAAGTGAATGCGCTGGTCATTATTCCTGAAGTAAGGATAGACCACGCAAGCAAAAAAATATTCACCGGTAAAAGCGGCATGCCTTCGGCCACTGCGGGAAGCTTCCTGCTGGCAATGGTATACGCGTTTTAAGGAAATTGGTCATTGGGTCGTTAAGTCATTAGTCGGTCAGATATATTTGAATAAACCAACTTTACATCGACCCTTGAATTGATACAATGGCTTAATGATCCAATGACCGAATGACGCAATGACTTGAAAAAACTTACACCTGTTAGCATAATATCCCTATAGGTAAACAGTTTTATATGGCAAGCAATCGTTTAGCCTCCCATTTCTATGGAAGGCTTTTTTGAAAAACTTAGAAAAATTTAACGGTCCCGGTAAAAAATTATAATGCCAATTTGTTTTTGTTCTTATATTTGTTCAACATTGACTTTGTTCAAGTAATGCGCTCATCAATTACCATACATTCTTTCTTCCCCTGTTGTTGCAGCAAGTGTTGTTGTTGCTGAGATGGTAATTGTCTACAGATTCCCCTTTCATTTTAGTTTTCATTCTGATATAAGCACCAATGGCGCATTCTCTCCAAACATACATAGGCGAATTAACAACCAGGACCAACAACCTGGAGTTCGAGGCTGCTTTGCAGCTGGTTGCAGATACTTTTCCAGGCCAGGTAACTTTTTCATCGAGCTTTAGTTTCGAAGACCAGGCTATTACGCATGCCATTGCGCAAAATCGACTTCCCGTTAGCATTTTTACGCTCGACACGGGACGGTTGTTCCCTGAAACCTACTCTGTATGGAGCAGCACCAACGCACGTTACCAAACACCCATCAAAGCATATTATCCTGACTACACTTTATTGGAAAAGTTCATTACAGAAACCGGTCCCAATTCATTTTATGAATCCGTAGAAAACAGGAAAATGTGCTGCCACATACGAAAAGTAGAACCGTTAAAAAGAGCATTGCAGGGCAATGTAATTTGGATCACGGGCCTGCGCGCAGGACATTCCGCGGCCAGGCAAGACCTTGAACAATTCGAATGGGACGAAAGCAATCAAATAATAAAATACCATCCCTTGCTGCATTGGACAACCGAAGCCGTACGGGAATACATCAACCGGCACCATATTCCTTACAATGCTTTGCACGATAAAGGCTTTGTAAGCATTGGCTGCGCGCCGTGCACAAGGGCTATAAAACCCGGGGAAGATTTCAGGGCCGGCCGCTGGTGGTGGGAAGACAGCAGCAAAAAAGAATGCGGGCTGCACGTGCATGAGCAAAGGATGGTTGTAAAATCTTAAATAAAAGATATGGAGCGTTACAGGTTGGATTATCTGGACCAATTGGAATCTGAAGCCATCCACATATTGCGTGAAGTGGCGGGGCAATTCGAAAAGCCCGCGCTGCTGTTTAGCGGCGGCAAGGATTCCATTACGCTGGTACACCTTTCACTCAAGGCGTTCCGCCCCGGCAAGCTGCCGTATCCATTGCTGCACATCGATACAGGACATAATTTCCAGGAAGCGCTCGACTTCCGCGACGAGCTGGTTGAATCCATTGGCGAACGTTTGATCGTGCGCAAGGTAGAGGACACCATTCGCGAAAAGCAATTGAAGGAACCCGCGGGAAAATTCGCGAGCCGCAACGCACTGCAAACTTTTACACTGCTGGACGCGATAGAAGAATTTGGTTTCGATGCATGCATAGGCGGCGCCCGCCGCGACGAGGAAAAAGCAAGGGCCAAGGAAAGGATCTTTTCAGTACGCGACGAGTTCGGGCAATGGAACCCCAAGCTGCAACGCCCTGAATTGTGGAATACTTACAACGGTAAAATACACAAGGGTGAAAACGTACGCGCCTTCCCCATCAGCAACTGGACAGAACTGGATGTATGGAACTATATCCGCCGCGAGAACATAGCATTGCCCTCCATCTATTTTGCGCATGAGCGCGAAGTGCTGGAACACGAAGGGCAGTTGGTGGCCGTATCGGATTTCATTCGCATCGATCCCTCGGACAACATCGTTAAAAAGAAAGTGCGTTACCGCACCGTGGGCGACATGACATGCACGGCTGCCGTTGAATCCAACGCCAGTACCCTTGATGATATCATCAATGAAATTACCGCCACCAAAACAAGCGAGCGCGGTGAGACAAGAATAGACGATAAGGTATCGGAAGCTGCAATGGAAGACAGGAAGAAGAATGGGTATTTTTAAATGTGCAGATGTGAAAATATGAAGATGACTAATGACTTAATGACCGAATGACTCAATGATCTTTAATATGGACCTTTTACGATTTATAACCGCCGGAAGTGTAGATGATGGCAAAAGCACGCTGATAGGACGCCTGCTGTACGATAGCAAGTCTATTATGATAGACCAGTTGCAGGCCATCGAGCAGCAAAGCAGGCACCGCGAAGGCGGCGAAATTGACCTCGCACTGTTTACAGACGGGTTGCGTGCCGAAAGGGAACAGGGCATTACCATCGATGTGGCGTATAAATATTTCTCCACACCCAAACGCAAGTTCATCATCGCCGACGCACCGGGCCACATACAGTACACGCGCAACATGGTTACCGGCGCATCTACGGCCGATCTCATCATTATATTGGTAGATGCACGTAATGGCGTGGTAGAGCAAACCCGCAGGCATTCCATCATTGCATCATTGCTGAACATACCACATGTGATCGTTGCCGTGAACAAAATGGACCTGGTGGATTACTCGCAGAACGTGTTCAACAACATCGTGATCGATTATTCCGCGGTAGCAAGGTCGCTGAACCTGAAGGACGTGACCTATATTCCCATCAGCGCGCTTACCGGCGAGAACATCGTGGAAAAATCGATCAGCCTCGATTGGTATGAGGGCGCTACCCTCCTCGACCAATTGGAGAACATACAGGTACAGCAGGACATAAACCTTACGCATGCGCGCTTCCCCGTGCAGTACGTGATCCGTCCGCAAACCGCGAGCCTGCACGATTACCGTGGTTATGCGGGCAAGATCATCAGCGGCGTGTACCGCAAAGGCGATAAGGTTGTAGTGCAGCCATCGGGCATTGAAAGCACCATTAAATCAATTGAAAAAGACGGCAAGCCGGTAACGGAAGCATTTGCACCGCAAAGCGTGATCATTCACCTGGAAGATGACGTAGATGTGAGCCGCGGCGACCTGATCGTACATACAGCTAATCAACCCAGCGTAGGCCAGGAACTGGAAGTATTCCTTTGCTGGATGGACAATAAGCCCTTGAAGACCGGCAATAAATATTCACTGCAACTGAACAGCCGCAGGGTGCGCTGCATGTTGCAATCGATAGCGTACAAGCTCGATGTTAATTCGCTGCAAAAGGAAAATGCAAACGATACGGCTGTGCTGAATGACATAATCCGTGCAAAATTAAAAACGGCTTCACCGCTGGCCTATGATCAATACGCTAAACTTAGGGTAAACGGGGGCGCAGTATTGATAGACGAAACAAGTTATGTGACCGTAGCTGCCGTAATGATACAATAACATGCAACAGCCTCTGCAACATATACCGATAGTGATCATTGCCGGCGCGGGCCCAGGCGATCCGGACCTGCTGACCATTAAAACGGCCAACTGGTTGCAAAAAGCAGATGTGGTGATCACCGACAGGTTGGTAAGTTCCCTGATATTGCAACGCTATGTGCGGTCCGACGCTGAAATCATTTATGCCGGAAAGCAAAACAAACGCGCAGCTTCTACCCCGCAGTCCACTATCAATCAATTGCTGGTAAAACTCGCGCAGCAGCGTAAGCTGGTAGTACGTTTAAAAGGCGGCGATGTATCGATTTTCTCCAATGTGCTGGATGAATTAAAAACCTTGACGGAGCATAACATCCCTTATGAAATTGTTCCGGGCATTACGGCAGCGTCAGGCGCCGCTGCGTATGCAGGCATACCGCTTACGGCAAGGGGTCATGCGACCGCAGTAAGGTTTCTTACATTTTATAAAGATGATGTAGTGACCGATGAATACTGGAAGGAATTATCGCACACCGATGATACGCTGGTGTTTTATATGTCTTCCGAAACCCTGGACAAGGTTGTAGGCAAACTGGTAGCAAACAATATCGATCCTGCTAAATGGCTGGCCGTGGTTGAGCAGGCTACTACTCCTTTGCAGCACGTGCATGCGTGCAGTGTGCAGGAATACGCGGTCAAATTCGGCGGCAAGGCCTACCGCTCGCCCTCATTGGTGATAATAGGGAATGTAGTACGGTTGCATGAGCAATTTAAATGGCTGAAGAACGATACAGGCAACACTGGATACTTCGAAGAGGTGCAGGGCAAATGGATTGCGGCTAAAACCAAAGCAGCAAGAGCTTAATACGTCAATGATATGCTGGTACAAACCAAATTAAAAACATTCCTCGAGCTGGTAGGCACTTCCTCCAAGGAAGAGCTTATCTGGATGAATGGTTATTTGGCCGGCATGGTTTCAAGGCAAACAGAGCCGCAGGCAACCGTTACCGCAAAGCCTGCCGTGAACAAGATCACCATTGCCTATGGTACCGAAACAGGACATTCCAAAAAACTGGCAACTGATTTTGCTAACAAGGCTAAGCAGCGTGGCATACAAGCCAGGCTGGTAAGCCTGGACCAATACCGGTCATCGGACCTTGCAAAAGAAGAATATTTCTTTACCATCCTTAGCACGCACGGCGAAGGTGAACCACCCGCCGCGGCAAAAAAATTCTACGACCACATTCATCAGAATGGGTTCAAGCTCGAAAAATTAAAATACGGCGTGCTCGCCCTCGGCGATACAGCATACCCACTGTTTTGTAAAGCAGGAGAAGATGTTGACGAGCAATTGCATAAGCTGGGCGGGCAACGCATTGAATCATTGCAAAAGTGCGATACCGACTATGAAGCGGACGCCGATGAATGGTTCAACCGGGTACTGAAACGGCTGAGCGATAATGGAAGCGCGGCCACCGTTGTGCCTGCGCCCGCGGAAGTGAAAAAGCCCGCCGGCAAAACCATTTATAAAGGCAGCGTGCTTACCAATATCAACCTGAACGACCGGGGCTCCGACAAACAAACACATCATATTGAAATAAGTGCCGAAGGCATATCTTATTTACCCGGCGATTCCATTGGTTTCGTACCTGAAAATCCCCTGCAGGTGGTGGAAGCAATCATTGCCACCAGCGGATCAGCCAGCGACGCATCATTTGTTTACCGCAATGAAAACGCAACTCTTTTCAACCTGCTGAAAAAGAAACTGAACATCCTGCATTTACCGGAACGGGTAGTGCAACAGTACGCGGGCATCGTTCAGCAGGACATTCCATCAACCCGCATGGGATTGCATGAGCTGTTGAAGATATATCCTGTAAACAATGCCCAGCAGTTTGAATCAGTGGTCAAAATACTGGAGCCCATTACGCCGAGATTGTATTCTATTGCTTCCGCTCCTGAAGCAAACGAGGGCGAGGTGCATATTACCGTGGCAAGAGATACTTTCCGGGTGAATGAAGAAATAAAGCATGGCCATTGCTCCGATTTCCTGTGTGGCTTGCCTGTTGATACCAGCGTTGAATTTTATGTGCACCGCAACGATCAGTTCAGGTTGCCGGAGGATGATAAAGATATTATTATGATCGGGCCGGGCACTGGCATTGCGCCTTTCCGCGCATTCCTTGCTCAACGCGATGCATCCGGTGCCCGGGGCCGCAACTGGCTATTCTTCGGTGACCGCCGTTTTACCACCGATTTTTTATACCAGACCGAGTTGCAGAATTGGGTGCAGACAGGCGTGCTTACAAACCTCAATGTGGCTTTTTCAAGAGACCAGGCAGAAAAAGTATATGTGCAACACAAGATGATCAGGCACGGCGCCGCCTTCTTCGAATGGTTGAACAATGGCGCGTATGTATATGTGTGCGGTGCAAAGCACCCTATGAGCGAAGACGTGGAGCACACCTTGTTATATTTGATCCAACAGCACGGTAAGCTTTCTGCCGGACAGGCGGAAGAATACCTGCAGGAATTGAAAGAACAAGGAAGGTATTTGAAAGATGTATATTGACTATTGACTTATTGACCTAATGACTTAATAATTTGTATGAGCAGCCCAAATCTCTCGCAGGTAGAACGCATCAAACAGGAAAGCAATGGCCTACGGGGAACCATCGAGCAAAGCCTGCAACAGGAGATCACCGGCGCCATCAGCGAAGACGATCAGGCAGTGATCAAGTTCCATGGCATGTACCAACAGGATGACCGCGACCGCCGCGAAGAGAGGGCTGAAAAAAAGCTCGAGCGTTTGTATTCATTCATGATCAGGCTGCGTTTGCCCGGTGGGTTTTTGAAGCCGGACCAATGGATCGCCACACACCATATTGCCGGTGAGCATTCGACCGGTGTTATTAAGATAACCACGCGGCAAACCTTGCAATTGCACGGATTGCTGAAATCGCATATCAAACCAACCATCCAGGCATTTAATGCGGCGAGGCTGGATTCCATCGCTACCTGCGGCGACATCAATCGCAACGTGGTCTGCAGTTCGCACCCGGGCCAATCTCCTATTCATGAGCAAGTGTTTGCTTATGCCGGAAAGATCAGCGAAATGCTGATGCCCAAAACAAAGGCTTATTATGAAATCTGGCTCGACGAAGAAAAAATTGCAGATAAAAAAGATGAAGAAGACCCGTTGTACCAGGACCGATACCTGCCGCGCAAGTTCAAGATAGCCATTGCCATTCCGCCGAACAATGATGTGGATGTATTTGCAAACGATATAGGCCTGATTGCCATCATCGAAAACAATGAGCTAAAAGGCTTCAACATTGCGGTGGGCGGTGGGCTTTCCACCACGCACGGCAACCCCGCCACTTATGCAAGACTGGCAAGCATCATCGGCTTTACAGACAGCGAAGAAAAAACGATGAAGGCGATTTATGAGATATTGACCATACAACGCGATTATGGCAACCGTAGCGACCGCAAGCTGGCGAGGCTGAAATATACATTGGACACACATGGGGTGGACTGGTTCAGAAGCGAACTGGAAAAACGCACCGGTTTTACCTTAGCGGAACCACGGCCCTACCAGTTCTCCGAGCGCAAGGATTATTTTGGCTGGCAGCGCAACGACAAGGGATTATGGTATTATACTGTGTTCGTGGAAAATGGCCGCATATTGGACGATGAGCAGGTGTCGCTGAAAGCAGCGCTGCTGGAAGTGGCCGGGACAGGTAAGGCAAATTTCAGGTTTACCTGCAACCAGAACGTGATACTGGCCGATATCAGGGAAGAAGACAAACAGTCAGTGCATGATATATTAGAGCGGTTCAATATCATTCAACATACCGAAGGCTCGTCGGTGATCAGGAAAAATTCGATGGCCTGCGTGGCATTGAATACTTGTCCATTGGCCTTGGCCGAAGGTCAGCGATATTTGCCCGAGCTCATTTCGAAGATTGAACCCATACTGGCAAAACACGCACTAACCGAAGAAGACATTATCATACGCATGACCGGTTGTCCTAACGGGTGCGGGCGGCCGTATGTGGCGGAGATCGGATTTGTGGGCACTGCTTATGGAAGGTATAACCTGCACCTGGGCGGCGATCATGAAGGCGAAAGATTGAATAAGATATTTAAAGAACAGTTGGACGAACCCGCGATCCTGCAGGAGCTGGACCAATTATTTTCGATATACAAACAGGAAAGAATAAACGGGGAAACGTTCGGCGATTTTTCAGTACGCAAACAATGGGTAAATTGAATACTGCTATGAACAGAAGGCTTATTTTATTGGCGGGATGTATCATGCTCATGCAGGTGGCGGTTGCGCAAAAGCAAACCACGCATGTGCAGCAAACCTGGCTTGCGTATTTCAATCAAACGCGGTTTTCGCACAAATGGGGCTTGTGGGCCGATTTTCATTTACGGACAAAAGACGATTTTGTAAAGGAGCTTTCTTCCGGCATTGCGAGGCTTGGGCTTACCTATTACTTGAACGATCACACGAAATTAACCGCCGGCTATGCTTTCGTGAACCACTTTCCTGCGGACAATCATGCAAACATATCACGCCCCGAGCACAGGCCCTGGCAGCAGGTACAATGGCACAACAATTATCCAAAAGCAAGGCTCATGCAGTACGTACGCCTCGAGGAGCGGTTCCGGCGTAAGGTGCTGAACAACGATGAACTGACCGATGGGCATAATTTCAACTACAGGGTCCGCTACAATATTTCCCTTGCGGTACCAATGCACAAGAATGCTTTTGCGAGGAGAACTTTCTCATGGATACTGACCGACGAGGTGCATGTAAGCTTTGGAAAGGAAGTGGTGTATAATTATTTCGATCAGAACCGCTTCTTCACGGGGCCTGCTTATCATATCAATCCAAGAGACCATATACAGTTCGGATATATGAATGTGTTCCAGCAATTAGCCACCGGCAACAGGTACAGGAACATTCATGCCATCAGGCTGTTCTTTGTTCATAATATCGATGCGCGTGCCAAATGAAAAAAATGAGCCCAGAGAAATCATCGATAGAAACCGCTACGGCAAACAGCTCCAACCAACTGTTCCCGGTTTTTTTAAAGCTGGATAACATGCGGGTGCTGCTGGTAGGCGGCGGCAAAGTGGGCTTGGAAAAGCTGAATGCCATTTTGCAAAACGCACCCGCTACTTCCATCAGGCTGGTCGCGATTGAGATTGACAACAGCATCCGCGACTTGGCAGCAAGGTATTCCAATATTGAAGTTGTTGAAAAAGCTTTTGAGGAAGCTGACTTCGATGGGGCGCAGGTGGTAATAGTGGCAGTGAACGATCCGACCGCCAGCGCAGCAATAAGCACACTCGCGAAACAGAAAGGGAAACTGGTAAACGTGGCCGACAAGCCGGAGCTTTGCGATTTTTATTTAAGCTCCATCGTGCAGAAAGGCAATCTTAAGATCGCCATTTCTACCAATGGAAAATCGCCCACCATTGCCAAGAGACTGAAAGAACTATTGCACGATGCCTTGCCTGATACACTGGATGATATATTGAACAACATGCACATTATTCGCAGCAAGTTGAACGGCGATTTTGCGGCCAGGGTGAAACAGTTGGACGATATTACAAAAGTGCTGGCGGCTCAAAATATATTGGACCGCCCCGCAAAAAAATGGCGAAGGACCGCTTCATGGTTTGTGTTCGCTTTCTTTTTCATGTTCGTCGGGCATGCCGTGTTGTCTTATCTGCCCTTCAGCGAGTTGCTGAAAACCATACAGGATTTGCCCAACCGCATCGACGACCAATTTTATTGGATGGTACTCGCCGGATTTTTAGCGCAACTCGTAGATGGCGCACTGGGCATGGGCTATGGCGTAACCTGCGCCAGCGTGTTATTGTCAACCGGTATTAACCTGCCTGCCATCAGCGGCAGCATTCACACCGCCGAAATGGTTTCGAGTGCGGCTTCGGGTTATTCGCACTACAGGTTTGGCAATGTGAACAAGCGATTGGTGAGGACCATGCTGATACCGGGTATCATCGGCGCGGTGCTGGGGGCTTTGCTGCTTTCGAAATTTGGTGAAGAATACAGCGCATATATAAGGCCGGTATTTGCCGCGTACACTTTATTCCTGGGTGTAAAAATTTTTATGGCTGCATTCAGGAAACAGCAGCAGTCGAAAAAGGTAAGGCGCCTCGGTTGGCTGGCAGGCGCTGGCGGATTTTTGGATTCTTTCGGCGGCGGCGGATGGGGCCCGCTGGTTACCAGCACGCTGATTTCGAAAGGAGGAACGCCGCGGTATGTGATCGGATCTGTTAGTGTAACAGAATTTTTTGTAACGCTTGCCAGCGCGCTCACCTTCTTTTCGATGCTTGGAATAAGCCACTGGCAGGTGGTATCAGGACTTATTATCGGGGGCGTGGTTGCCGCGCCGCTTGCGGCAAGGCTGGCGGGCAGGTTGCCGGTCAAAACCATGTTCATTGCCGTTGGAGGGATGGTGGTGATTTGGAGTGTAAGGATTTTGATTAAGTCGTTGTGATACGTGAGCGGATAGCATCAGATCAAAATAGCTATTAGTTATTTGATCGTTGAGACATAGTCCCCAGTATTATAGCTGACCGTTATCGGTCATTAAAAATTGTAGTCACCGCGTGGAGCGGTGGCTTTTTTTTTGGTGAAAAAAAACACTTTTTAAAGAGGATTTTCCATTGGTTCTGCCTTCCTGTTGCCGCTACATTTGAACCGTTATCGGCCGATGATTCGGACAAGCTGAAAACCGATTTACAAAGTAGGCGTTAAAAACCGATCCTCTTATATGAAATCAATTGCGAGAAAAATCCAATGTGCCTTATTGATACTGGTCGCCACGAATGTATGGGGGCAAACCGAAAAACAGGCGGTGTTCATACATAATGATCCTGACTGGCAGATCATACTGCGCAATAATTCAGATTTTCTGAATCGCCTCGCACGTCAACCTTATTCATTATCGGATATATGGTCATTGGGACAGGAAAATTTCCTGCGCCAGTTAAACTACAGCCGCAGTGAATATTACCAAAAACAAGTGGAAACGAGGCAGGCAGCTGCAAGATTGTTGAGCAAGTACCCGGACGTAAATACCATGGGAAGTTGCAATGGTTGCGGGCTAAGCGAGGCGCAACTTACCGGCAAGGTTGATGCCTTTGTAAGGCAGTTACGGCAAAGCCGGTTGCCGGATGCAGAAACTTACCTGCGTGAGATGGTTTCAGGCACAGGTGGTTTTCGGGAGAGCGCGGCACGTGAAATTGATGCTGACGAATCCAGTGGGCCGCAGTGTGGGTGGAAATTCTATGCCTGTGCGATCGTATGTGCCGGCACCATTGAGGCCTTCCCTGTTTACCTGGCCTGCTGCGCTATCTGCCTGTGTGAATATTGCAAAAACCCGCCTTCGTGGTGCGATTAAAATCATGACCAATGATAGAATACCTATTGATGATCGTGTTTATGACGATGGCTTACCTGCTGTTTCGCAACAAATATTTACAGAACAGGAAATGGTTTGTGATTACGCATATCGTGCTCATGCTTGGCATCATCGCTTACTTGCTGATCGACAGCGCTTCAATATGGAATGGCCAGAAAGTAGTGTTATTGATATTAGTGGTGGGAAGCGTTGTGTACACCCTCGTAAAAAAAGCATATGCATTGCGCCGTAAAAAATAACCCAACAGACAGCAACCTGGTTAGGTACCCTGATTGTGGCCCCGCGATAACTCTGGTTATTGCCTTGCCCTGCGCGAGCAGGGCATGTTTTGTTTATGTGCGAATGAAGAAACCCAATTTTATTTCGGCGATCCTTCGGATACATTTGTACATCTGCACATCTGAACATCGCACATCTGTACATCTGCACATCTGAACATCTGCACATTTGCAAATGTGCACATTGCAAATGCGCACATTAAACCGAATTCCTCCCCGCATTAATAATCCCGAACGAAGCGCGCATCGCGAGCTTTCCGTACGTTGCCTTCACCGGAACATCCTCTAACTGCTCCTCTAACTCCCGCACCCTGGTAATGGCAAACTGCTGTATAGTGGCCAATGGCAATACAATGCGTTCGCGCATTTGTATCGACAATTGGTCAACGGGATAATCGGCCATCAGCTCATTCTTGCCCGACAACAAAAAAATGTATCGCAGCGTAAGCTCATATTCTTCGTAGATCCTGTTCCAAAGCTCGCCGTATTTGGGATGCTTCGATAAAAAAGCCGTCAAAGGAAAAAAGCACTTCTTCATCGCCATTTCGCAGTTATCGACCAGGGTTTTGAAAAACAAGGAATTCCTGTACAATTGACGCACTTCACCCAACCTCCCGGCCTTGTCCATTTGTTGAAATGCAGCGCCTACACCATAATATCCCGTCACGTTCTGCTTTAACTGGCTCCATGCGCCCACAAAGGGAATGGCCCGCAGGTCTTTCAACGTAAACCTCGACGAGGCATTGCGCCTGGCCGGTCTGCTGCCGATATTGGTATCGGCATAAAAACGCAACGGACTTACATGCAGCAGGTAGTCCAGAAAATCCGGGTGGTCTTTCAGGGATGCATATGCGTGAAAACTCGCATCTGCCAGTTCTTTTAACAAGCTTTCTTCCTCAGGCTCCAGCGTCACCTGGCGGGCAGAAAACAATGCATTGGAAATGCCTGCGTGCAGCAACTGTTCAATATTGTATTGCGCGGAATCAATAGTGCCGAAATTGGAACTGACGGTTTGTCCCTGAATGGTGAGCTGGATCTCCTGGTTCGAAATTTCTTTGCCCATAGAAGCGTAAAACTTGTGCGTTTTGCCTCCTCCCCTTGCAGGTGGGCCGCCGCGCCCATCGAAAAACACCACATCGATATCGTAGTTGCGCGAGATGCCCGTCAACGCTTTCTTGCATTCATAAATGCCCCAATTGGCCATGAGGTAGCCGCCATCCTTGGTACCATCCGAAAAGCCCAGCATGATAGTTTGCCGGCGCTGCCTGCGCTCCAAATGCTGCCGATAAGTTTCATTTTCATACAGGGTACGCATGATACCGGGCGCGGCCCTTAGGTCGTCAACCGTTTCAAATAAGGGAACGATGTCGATATACAATTCTTCTTTCCTCCAACCTCCGAGCAGGAACAGGCCATACACCTCCAGGATATTCAATACGCTGTGGCATTGACTGATGATATAACGGTTGCACCCCTGCGGGCCATTGTACAACTGTATATCCTTTATGATCCTGATGGTTTGCAGTGCATCGGCCGCTACAGGATCTGCCGGTGTTTCAATGGAAGCCTCACCTGTCAATGAGGTCAACACGCTTATTTTTTCTTCATCCGGTAAGGCAGGATAACCAGCAGGCAAAGGTGAGTTGCCGCCTGCCAAAGCGTCGAGCACCTGTCCATGCACCGAACTTTCCTGCCGCACATCCAGCGAAGCGAAATGCAAGCCGAATACGTGCACCTTGTTCACGAGGTTGTCTACCAGGTGCAGGAAAAGACCATTGTGCTGGTGGATCAATATATCCCTGATCTTGTTCAATGCTTCCAATACGTCTTCCTTCGAAAGCCTGGTGCGTTGGCCGGGAATAAAGATGTTGTTGTACAACTGTTTTTCCAGGTCAGCCAGTATCACGTCGACCCCCGCGAAGGTCAAGCGGCGTTTCAGGCGGCGCGTTTCCAGGTAATAACAACGGATGATGGCCCCGCGCAAGGCATTGGCTACTTCGAGGGTAATGGCCGGCGTTACATTGGGATTGCCGTCCTTATCGCCACCGGGCCAAAAGCCCATGACCATAATAGGATTGTTGCCAGGCACCGCATCGGGAAACTGGCTCTTAAGAAAAGTAATGATGCGGCCACAGGCCACGTAAAAAACACTTTCGAGGTACCAGATCAGGCTTACAGCCTCGTCGTATGGAGTGGGTTTCTGTTTTTTAAAAAATGGTGTTTTACCCAATTGCTGCAGGTACATGTTTATCTGGTTGGTATTGTTGTCCACCAGCGCCTTGCCCAGGTCGTTGATGATACCTAATACCGGGCCCGGATAAAACTGCGTGGGATGAGCGGTGAGCACCAGCCTGATACCGAAATCTTTTAGTTTATCCGCCAGCTCTTCTCTTTTATTTTCCTGCTTCACTTCGGATTCCAGGTGCTTCAGTGTACCAATGCCCTGCAGGTCGTTCACTTCCTTGAAAGCAGCGTCTTCCAGCGCGTCGAACAATACCACCTGCCGCTCTACGTATTGCACAAAGCGGAACAGCAGGTCCAACCTGTCTGCTTCCCCGGCATAGGAAGTATATTTTTGAAAGAAGGCTTCGATGATCTGGGTAGGGCTTTGTTTCTTTTTATAGCCTTCCTCGCAATCGTTGAGCAGTAACGATAACAGGATGCCCGTTTTCTCGATGCGGTGAAAAGGCAGGGAGGTAAAAAGACTGTTGTAGAGCTGGAATTTCAGGCCGACATGGTTCTTAAATTGCTGCAACCCATGAAACAACTGATGCGCCATTAGAAAATGTTTTGAAAAAATTGATCATTTAGCAAGCAGCAACGTTCGGGCAATGAAAATAACTGATTTTGGTGAAAGGCCAATGCCGAATGAGGGGAAAGTGGCAGCGGAATTTTTGATCGTGTTGATTATTTCCTTACATTTACCATCGATACTAACAGTGGCACGCAATTATTCCCATATCAGTTTTGCAATGACAGCAGTTCCTGCTCCATGCGCCACTATTATTACTACCACTACCACCACAACAACCCGTTAAGGGTTGTACAATATCATATCACCTTCTGGGCTATTCAGCTACCTACATCAGCAAACGCTGGTCATTATTTAATCTTCTCAATTATTTTTCCATGCAGGTATTAAAATTCGGCGGCACTTCAGTGGCCAACGCCCCAAATATATCCAGGGCAGCAGACATTATTCAGCAGGCAGTTGCCAAAGACAGGACCATAGTGGTTATCTCGGCGCTCGGCGGCATTACGGACCTGTTGCTGCAATGCGGGCAACTGGCCGCGGCAGGCGATGAATTGTATCTTGAAAAACTTGCTATCGTAGAGCACCGGCACCTGGACACGGCAAAGCACCTCGTGCCGCCCGCTCACCAAAGCGGCGTATTAAGCTTTGTAAAAACACAATGCAACGAAATAGAAGATCTATGCAAGGGCGTTTACCTCCTGCGGGAGCTTTCTGCCCGCACCATCGACAGCCTGCTCAGTTATGGTGAATTGATCGCTTCGCGCATAGTATCCGCGAGGTTGCATTTCACCGGGCTGCAGAATGCCTGGAAAGATGCGCGGGAGCTCATCCGCACCGATTCCAACTTCACGCACGCCGCCGTGCATTTCGAATGCACCAATAAATTCATCACGGAATATGTTGAATCTACCAGCGATCAGTTGATAATAGTACCCGGGTTCGTAGCATTCGATGCAAAGGGCATTACTACTACATTGGGGCGGGGAGGCTCGGATTACACCGCATCCATACTGGCCGCCGCTACAAAAGCCGATCGCCTGGAGATCTGGACAGACGTAAGCGGCATGATGACAGCCGATCCGCGATTGGTCACCAACGCTAAGGCCATCCGCTCCATCTCATACCAGGAAGCCATGGAGCTTTCGCATTTCGGCGCGAAAGTAGTATATCCGCCCACCATACAGCCGGTGATGCGGTTAGGCATTCCCGTTTGGATCAGGAATACATTTGCGCCGGAAGAAGCAGGCACCGTTATACAAAACGAACCCGCCAGGAATGGCAACCATATCCGCGGCATATCCAGCATCAATAAGATTGCGCTGCTAAGCCTCGAAGGAAGCGGCATGGTCGGCATTCCCGGGTTCTCGCGCCGTTTGTTCGAAGCTTTGGCAAACGAAAAGATCAATGTCATTCTCATTACGCAGGCATCGTCTGAGCATTCTATTTGTGTAGGCGTGGAAGATACGTTGGCGGATAAGGCCAGGCAGGCCGTAGACAAGACCTTTGAATACGAGATCAGCACCGGCAGCGTGGAGCCCCTAACCATTGAACGGGAATTGGCCATAGTTGCACTGGTAGGTGATAATATGAAAAACCACCCGGGCGTAAGTGGTAAAATGTTTGGGGCGTTGGGAAGGAACGGGGTGAATGTTCGGGCCATCGCGCAGGGATCGTCGGAACGGAATATTTCAGCGGTAATTGCCGTGCGCGACGTGCAAAAGGCGATCAACGTGTTGCACGAAGAGTTCTTTGAAAATACTTCCAAGCAGCTCAACCTGTTTATTGCGGGTACCGGCAATGTAGGCAGCAAACTCATGGAACAATTAAAGCAACAGCAGCGCTACCTGCAGGATGAGCTTCGGGTACAGCTAAAGGTTAGAGGATTGGCCAACAGCAGGAAAATGGTGTACAGCGAAGAGGGCATCGACCTCGACCGCTGGAGCGAAATACTACAGAACGGCCAGCCCATGAACCGGGAGCAATTCATACAGGACATACAATCGAAAAACTTGCGCAATGCGGTATTTGCCGATGTAACCGCCAGCGAAGACATTGCCGGTTGCTACCACAGCCTGCTGGAAAAAAGCATTGCGGTAGTGGCCTGCAACAAAATCGCGTGCTCTTCTTCCTTCAGGCAATACAAGCAACTGAAAAGCCTCTCGCGGGAATACAACGCACAGTTTTTATTCGAGACCAATGTGGGCGCGGGTTTGCCGGTGATCGGCACTTTGAACAGCCTGCTGCAAAGCGGCGACCAGCTAAAACGCATCGAAGCAGTGCTGAGCGGTACGCTGAACTATGTTTTTAATAATTACAATGCGGAAGAAGCGTTTGCCGATGTGGTAAAACGTGCGCAGGACGAAGGGTACACAGAACCAGATCCGCGACTGGACCTGGGCGGCACAGACGTAATGCGCAAGATCATGATACTGGCCAGGGAAGCAGGCGAACCGTTGGAAATGGAACACATCAGCAATCATTCCTTCATGCCCGCTTCGTGCATGGAAGGTGATGTAGACCATTTTTACAGCGAAATGCACCGCCATGAAGAACATTTCAGGCAGATATTCTTCAATGCATTCAATGCGGGAAAGAAATTAAAGTTCGTTGCGAAGTACGAGGATGGAAAGGGCTCTGTGGGATTGCAGCAGGTTTCACCCGACCATGGATTTTATCATTTGTATGGAAAGGACAACGTGGTATTGTTTTATACCAACCGTTACGTTGACCAGCCCCTGATGATAAAGGGTGCGGGCGCAGGCGCAGAGGTTACTGCATCCGGCGTGTTTGCGGACATCATCCGCGCAGCAAGAGTATGACCGAACGTTGGAAGTTGAAGGTTGGACATCTCCAACTTCAATATTCAACATTAAACTTACAAATCATGAAATCAGTAAAAGTCCTGTGTCCCGCTACTGTCGCCAACCTCGTCTGCGGCTTCGACGTGCTGGGCATGGCATTGCACAGCCCGCGGGACATTATGCAGGTACGGCTAACAGATGAACCGGGCATACGCATTTGCCACGATGATGAATATGGATTGTCCAACGTTCCTGAACAAAATGTGGCCGGCGTGGCGCTGATGGCCATGCTAAACGAAGTACCCGATGCACCAGGTTTTGAAGTACTGATCAACAAACGCATCAAGCCTGGCAGCGGTCTTGGTTCCAGCGCAGCCAGCGCCGCGGGCGTAGTAGTGGCTGCTAACTATTTGCTGGGAAATGTCTTTAATCGCGAAAAGCTGGTTCAGTTCGCGATGTGGGGTGAAAAGCTGGCTTCGGGCGTCAAGCACGCCGACAATATCGCTCCCTGTATTTATGGTGGCATCACGCTCATCCGATCGATCTTTCCATTGGATGTTGTGCAACTGCAGGCGCCGCCCATGTATGTAACAGTAGTGCATCCGCAGATAGAAGTAAAAACTTCCGATGCCCGCCAGATACTCCGCAAGGAGGTGCAACTCAAGCAAGCCATCAAGCAATGGGGCAATATTGCGGGGCTGGTGGCCGGGCTTATGAAGAACGATTATAGTCTCATCAGCCGTTCGCTGGAAGACGTGATCATCGAGCCCGTGCGCAGCATGCTGATACCTGGATTTGACGCAGTAAAAAGCCGCTGCCGCGAAACCGGCGCATTGGGTGGAGGCATCTCTGGTTCGGGACCTTCCATCTTCATGCTTAGCGCCGAAGAATCCATTGCACGGCAGGTTGAATATGTGATGACCGAAGTATATGTAAGCGCCGGCATCGATTTTAAAACCTATGTAACCACTATCAACTACGAAGGTGTCAGCATTTTGGAGAATGACCATTGACTGTTGACCAAATGACTTACTGACTCAATGACCTTAATGACTTAACGACCGATGAATTATTACAGCACCAACCAACAATCGCCTAAGGCCAGTTTCCGCGAAGCCGCTATTAAAGGGCAGCCTCCTGATAAAGGATTGTATTTTCCTGAACGCATTCCCATCCTGGATGCAGGCTTGTTACAGGATATTAAAAGATTATCGCGTGAAGAGATTGCACTGGAAATAATCCGGCCTTATACCGGCGATAGCATTCCCGGAACAGTATTAAAAGATATAATTGCACAAACCATCAACTTCGAATTTCCATTGGTGCAGGTAGAAGAAGACGTGTATTCGTTGGAATTGTTCCATGGGCCTACGCTTGCATTTAAAGACGTTGGGGCCAGGTTCATGAGCCGCTGCCTGGAATATTTTGCAAGAAATAATGATCATAAAATGGTGGTGCTTACCGCTACTTCCGGCGATACTGGCGGAGCGGTCGCCGACGGATTTTACAAAACTGATGGCATCGAAGTGGTCATTTTGTATCCTTCGGGTAAGGTGAGCAGTGTGCAGGAATTGCAGTTGACGAGGCTCGGCCATAACATTCATGCGCTGGAAGTAAATGGCAGCTTCGACGATTGCCAGCGGCTGGTAAAACAGGCTTTTGCGGACCGCCCTTTGAATGAAGCGATAAGCCTCACTTCCGCGAATTCAATTAACATAGCCAGATGGCTGCCGCAGCAGTTCTATTATTTTTTTGCTTTACAGCAATGGCCGCATGCGCATTCGCCAGTGATCAGCGTGCCCAGCGGCAATTTCGGCAATCTTTGTGCGGGCCTGCTGGCATATCGTTCGGGCTTGCCTGTTCAGCATTTTGTTGCAGCCTGCAATGCGAATGATGCCGTGCCGCAGTATTTTCAAACGGGAAAATATCAACCCAAACAGTCCATTGCCACTATATCGAATGCCATGGATGTAGGCGATCCCAGTAATTTTGTGCGCGTGCTGGAGTTGTTTCAGTCAGATTCCGGACATTTACAAGAAATCATCAGCACTTATAGTATCAGTGACGAACATACGAAGTTGGCGATCGGAGAAGTATTCCATAAAAATGGTTATGTAATGGACCCTCACGGGGCGGTAGCTTATGCTTCCCTGAAAAAATATTTACAGCAACATCCAGGGATGAAAGGAATATTTCTAGAAACCGCGCATCCTGTAAAATTCAGGGACTTAGTAGAGCAGCTCACGGGCAAAACTATAGACGTCCCCGCATCCATAGCCCGGCTACTGAATAAAGAAAAAAGAGCTACACGCATTAATGCGGACTATAGAGCGCTAGAAGAATATCTATTGAATAATGTTTAGCTAATACCGCTCGCCATCTGCGCTTAAATAAAGGTTTTGTTTTGTTAATACTTCAGTTTTTTCCTTGCACGCTTCGAGCACCAGTTTGCGCGTTCCATATTTAATTGGCTTGTTTTCATCGATAGTTCGGAAGTAAAAAGTTATGGTCTGCGAAGGTTCTGCGATTATCCTATTATTAATATAGGACACCTCCACGCGCTCGAGGCAGCCTACACCACCTGCCGCAATCATTATATTGATCCTGTTTAGGTTGAACCGACCGCCAGACGCACCAGTCAACAAAATATCTTCTCCATAATTATTTACAAAACAATACGTGCCAAAAGCCTGGATCTCTGTTGCACAAATGCCGGGCTTCATATCCCTTGTTTCGGTATCGTATTTACGCATTTCATCCTTATTAATCAATCCAGAGGCGCCACCACTCCCGGTGTCATCCCTTGTCACAGCCGGCTTCTTATACTTCGCAATCGCGGTAGCATATTTATCAGCATTTACCGCGCTTACGGGAAACACGTCTTCATTTTTACTTTGTTTGTCCGGGTGCTGTTTACCATCTGTTTCCGCGGGTATTGCATTTGACAGGTAGTCGAACAATTCTCTAATGGTTACGATACCATCGCCATTTCCCTTTGACCGCGCATTTTCTTTTGTTGTCTTATCAGCCGCACCACTAAGCCCCTGTATCAGTTGATATGTAAATATGCCGTGACCACCACCCCATTTTGCGTCCTCAAATGACTTCTCGCTGCTCGACGAAGCAGTGATAGCAGCCCAGCCGGGCTCCTTTATAGAGGCTATGGTGGCTATATATTTATTCACCAATTCAGCGCCATCATCTTTTACTCCCAGGTAAATGCCCGATCCTCCTGAATGACAAGCATCGGCAAAAAACAATTTAAGCTTGGCCTTGCTATTTGAAAACTGCCGCGCCACATCGTCCTTTAACAGCGCAGTGCCTGTATAATTTTCATCATCGGTGTCGTAGGTGGTCAGGTACACATCCTTAACTGCCTTTGGATCGGGGACGCCATGTCCTGAAAAGAAAAAGACCACCACGTCTTCTTCCGTCGCCCTGTTGAACATGTCGCGCAAACCTTTAATGATGGCGCTACGAGTAGCTCGCTCATTGGTAAGCAGTACAATATTTTCAGGCTCCACACCTCCACCCTGCGGTGATTCTAAAAAGCTTCTATATGCCTCCGCGTCGCGGTGGGCATATTTTAAAAAAGTAATGCTCGGATCGTTGTACCGTGATACGCCTACAACAACCGCATAAATCTGAGGCTTATCGGCAGTTGTATCCCTAACTGCGCTGATGAACAAAAGGCTTATAGCCGCTAACATGCTTAGGATAAGTGCGCGTTTCATACTATTTATTTTTATTAACGATTGACAGTGCTTCTGTGGCGGCCCATAAAAAAATTAAGCATGGCGCTGAACAAAAGAAAGAAATACAACAAGCCCATTACATTGATAATTTTATTAAATAACAGGTCTACCACTAATGCAATTACAAATAATAGGATATAATGCCTTTCTTCAGATACGAAGTCCACCATTTCCCAAAACCATTTTTTGATAAAACCGTGCCGCGCGACATGCTCCTTTTTACCGTTGTGCATTGCAGCCTCGGTTTTTTTAGTCAAGAGCCACCACGTTAGTTCGGAGTACAACAGGAACAGGGTAAAAATATACATCACGAATAAAAACACCGACATTCTATGGTAACCGCGATTGATAACATAGAATTCATTCAGCAACAGTGTTGTGCCATACAGGTTACCATACGCAGTAGCATGCCTGTCCGCATATGCATCTCCGAAATTGGCGATAAACACTATATTTTTATGCTTAGCGTTTTTAATGCTCATCAAATCCAGCAATTGCTGCTGGCCATCTGCAGCGGCTACGTGTCCCAGACTATATACGGTGGCGGGCAGGCTGTTATAAAACTGGGTATCGGCGCGCAGCTTCAAGGTTGGCGCATCACCGCCAGGCGCCGGGGTCCGGTATAAGGCTTCTTCGTCGATGTAATTGAATTCAGGAATGAAGTTGCGTGCAACGAGATAGCCATCTTCCCACAGGTACTTGCGTTTAATAACCGGGGCCCGCATATCATTTAACTTAAGATACATGCTATACGGCAGGCTGGGGATATTTTCTTCGTTGAGCAATTCATGCGAGAAATAAAACGTCTCATTTTTCACTTTACTAACCTCGCCGAAACAGGCGGGGTCCAAGGCCGCATAAAAAGAATGATAGGATGTGGCAAGCTGTTTATTATAAGCCAGCACGAGTTTGTTTTTATGCTGCAATTTTTCAAGCGCTGCAAACAAAGCGGAGTCGGCAGGGCCGGGATCGGTAAATACAATATCACAAACCACCAGGTCTACCAAGCTATCGGTACGGTTGGCAAACTCCAGGAAAGCAGTGAGCATGCCGCGGTTGGTGATCACCTGCCGCGCACTGTCTTCGTAATTTGTGCCGTGGTTGTCGGGCACCAGTTCGGGGTTACGCGACGTATTGACAAGTATGAAGTTGCTGTCTATGAAATCAGCGGGCGCGGAGCCAACGCCCAGTTTTTGCTTGAAAGCATGCAGGTTTGCAAGCACCGAAGATTCCTCCTTAAATAGAACGGAGTGTCCCTGCAGAAAAAAAACCGTAAGCAAAGTAAGAGCAGCGGCTATTGCCGGGGCAACATACAATGCCTTCCATTTCCCCTTCATTAATTTTTCTGCTATGACAAATGCTGCAAAAGAAACAAGGATAAGGAAAATGAATGCCTTGAAATAATAAAATAGATCATGTTCGAACATCAGGAAAGGTTTTTTTCAGCCACCAAGAAAGATTTTTTCCCTGAATGACTCCCCAGCGGACCCGCGCATATTCCTTTAAATGTACCATAACGTTAGCGTCCGAAAACAGGTGATTTCCCCTGTTTTCGGCAATAATTGTTTCTGCTACGCCCCGCAGTTCTTCCAGTTCGCGCGGACCCAGGAACCGTACATGAAACGTTGATACGGGCTTCTCTTTCAACGAACGGTGATGAAGCTCGCATTTCACCGGCTGTTTTTCAAGGCTTGCAAAATCCGCCGCACAAAGTAATAGGGTATTGGGGCCCTTGAACGGTAGGTAGATCTTTTGTAGACCATCATCGCCGGCCAGTACATGATAATCCTTTATTCGATAGTTGAAATCGTCGGGATATATAGAGATCCGGAGTGTATCGATTATGCTGATGGTGTCGGTAAAAAAAAGCTGCAGTTGGTATTTTTTAAATATGTCTTCGTCAATTATATCCCGGCTGGCCTTGACATCCACTATGGAAATACCAGTTTCCTTTGGAGCAGTTACGTAATAGATGAGGTAATTGAACTTATTGTCCTGTAATTGCTGCCTGATATGTATGGGATAATTCTTATAGGCCTTGAGCTGATTGTTGACTATTCTAAATGCATCCTGCTTGGATAGTGCTTTTGCCAACTGCTTATTCAAACTATCCTTAATGCCGGGATGCTCCATGGCAATGTTGGAAGGAATTGTTACCACCTTAAAGACCTGAACCTTGTTATCTTGTGCTAACGACGGGTTGAAAGGAAAACATATTGCAATCAATAGGAAAAGGCGCATCAGCAATTAGTTGGCTTACCAATATAATGCTTACTTCAACCAATTCCTCAAATGGTGCGATATTTTTTCTGCCTCGATAATAAACCCATCATGCCCGTACGCAGATTCGATCTCTACCAATATTGCATGCGGCAGGTGCTGCCGCAGAAAATGCTGTTCCTGCAAGGGACATAATATATCGGTGCTGATGCCCATGATCAGCGTAGGTTGATGTATACTTTGCAACACTGTTGAAAGCTCGCCATTACGACCGCGTGCCAAATGATGCGAGTCCATCGATTTGGTAAGCAGCCAATAACTATATGCGTTAAAGCGCTTCACCAATTTATCGCCCTGGTAAGAAATATAGGAGGAGGCTCTGAAACCCTCTAGCTTTTCATGATCGGGGTCCTGTTGCTTTTGCAGCAGTATCTCGTAATTGCGGTAAGTAAGGAGCCCTATCCCCCGGGCGGCCTTCAATCCTTTTTGCCCCGCCGTGGAAGAGCGATCTTTCCATGTGTGGTCTGCTTCGATGGCCAGCCGCTGCGCGGTATGGATCGCAATGCCCCAGGGACTTTCGGCGGCTGAAGTAGCGAGGAGGAACATATGCTGTATGACGCCCGGCTCCATTACGCACCACTCCAGGGCCTGGTAACCGCCCATGCTGCCGCCCGCCAACAAGTAAATATGGTTTAATCCCAGATGCTGCCGCAACAATATGTGCGCACGCACCATGTCGCGGATGGTGATCATGGGAAAATCGCTGTACCATGGCTCATTGGTAAGGGGATTAATGGTAAGCGGGCCGGTGGAACCATAGCAGGAACCCAATATATTGGCGCAAACGATGAAATGGCGCGCAGGATCGATTACCTGTCCCTGGCCTGCCACGCCGGGCCACCAATCTAACACGGCCGAACTCGCGGTAAGCGCATGGCATATCCATACCACGTTCGATGCATCGGCATTGAGCGTACCATAGGTATCGTATGCAATGGCAAGCCCCGGCAGCGTACCGCCGGCTTCCAGTGGAAACGGTTGTCTATAATGATATACCTGCATTGAATTCGCACGCAAAGTAAAAGCCTGGTGAATTACTTTTACAAAAAAATATTATGCTTAGGATCGAGATCGACAGGGTGGAAGGCGATTTCGGGTTTGAAGCCCGCGATGCCTACGGTCATACGGCAAGGTTAGATACCAGCCCCGAAACCGGGGGCCAGAATTTCGGCATCAGGCCCATGCAAATGGTGTTGATGGCGCTTGGCGGTTGCAGCGGTATCGACGTGGTTTCCATTCTGAAAAAACAGCGTCAAACCATCACCCGCTATCACATGATCATCGAAGGCGAAAGGGAGAAAGGCAAGGAACCCTCATTATGGACCATCATACAAATGACCTTTGAGCTGGACGGAACGATAGAACCCGAAAAAGCGCGGCGTGCCTGCCAGCTATCCATCGAAAAATATTGCTCGGTGGCTGAAACCCTGCGCCGGGCTGGGGCAAATATCACGTGGAAGATTGTACTTAATGGCGCGCAGGTCTAAGCTTCCTAAACGTAGGATTAATGTAAGATAAACGAAGGATAAAAGAAGGATGCCCTAACGATACCCTAACAGTACCCACCGAACGTTCATGACACGATTGACCATCGATGAATAAAAAACTCAACATGCACCCTGTTACAAAATCTATCCGTACGCAATCGGCGCGGACGGCTGAAATGGAACACGCTTCGCCGCTATTCCTTACCAGCAGCTTTTGCTTCGACAATGCAGAAGCCATGCGCGCAGCCTTTGCCGATGAAACCGATGATAATATTTACAGCCGGTTCAGCAATCCCACCGTGCAGGAATTCGTGGACAAAATTTGCATACTCGAGGGCGCAGAAGCTGGATTTGCCACTGCTTCGGGCATGAGCGCGGTCTTTGCATCGTTCATGGCCTTGTTAAAACAAGGCGATCACCTGCTTTCGTGCAATGCGGTCTTCGGCAGCACCCATACGGTTATTACGAAATTTCTGCCGAGGTACGGTATCGAATACACCTACGTTCCCGCGGATAAACCTGAGCG
Source organism: Chitinophagaceae bacterium (assembly GCA_035628135.1). Classification (GTDB taxonomy): domain Bacteria; phylum Bacteroidota; class Bacteroidia; order Chitinophagales; family Chitinophagaceae; genus DASPKM01. The sequence goes on from DASPKM010000014.1 coordinate 48,267, forward strand.
ATGGGAGGCCGCCATCAGGCCCAATACCAAAATGATCTACCTGGAAACGCCCGCCAACCCGGGACTGGATATTATCGACCTTGAATTTGTTGCTGAGCTGGCAAAGCGCCACCATATCCTGTTGAATGTCGATAATTGTTTTGCCACACCCATCGGCCAGCGGCCTATTGATTATGGCGCAGACCTCGTAGTGCATTCCGCCACTAAATGGATAGACGGCCAGGGCCGGACACTGGGCGGCGTTGTTGTTGGAAAAGCAAGCCTCATCTACGACATTTACCTGTTTTGCCGCAGCACAGGGCCTGCCCTTTCTCCTTTCAATGCCTGGGTATTGAGCAAGAGCCTTGATACACTGGAAGTAAGGATGCAACGTCATGCTGCCAACGCACTGCACATTGCCAAAGCGCTGCAGGGCCATCCGCAGATAACGTGGCTGAAATATCCCTTCCTGCCGGGGCACCCTCAATATGATATCGCCTTAAAGCAAATGACCAATGGTGGCGGTATCGTTTGTTTTGAACTGAAAGGCGGGCTGGAGAGCGGTAAAAAATTCCTGGATGGCCTCAAAATGTTGTCGTTAACTGCTAACCTGGGCGATGTGCGCAGCATAGCCTCACACCCCGCCAGCACCACCCATGCCAAACTCAGCAAGGAAGAAAGGCAGGCCGTAAACATTACGCCGGGGCTGATACGGATTTCCGCCGGGCTCGAACATGCCGACGATATTTTAGAAGATATTTTACAATCACTTGAGAAATTGTAGTGCATTTTGCACTATATTCGTTTCAGATAATTTTCCAGAATGAACCAAGCCATTTTCCATAAAAATTGTTGTTGCTGTTGCAAGGGGCTGGTTATTCTGGTGGAGCATAACCTGTAAATGTTATTATATAACATAGACCTTTTCGAAGCCCCACCACGGTGGGGCTTTTTCATTTTTATACCAAAGCCATGCAAGTAGCAACATATATCGAAAACGAACTCATCGACAAGGTCCGCGCACTGGGCGCAAAAGTGGGACATACCCCGCTGCACCGCATCACACACCTGCCTGTTAAGAGCGGCGTATCCATCTATGCAAAAAAAGAATGGGAGCAATTATCGGGCAGCGTAAAGGCCAGGGCAGCGTATAGTATTTTCAGGGCAGCCATCGAGCAGGGCCACCTCACAAGAGATAAAATATTATTGGACGCCACCAGCGGCAACACCGGCATTGCGTATGCCACCATCGGTAAAATGCTTAACATAAAAGTGAGCCTGTGCTTACCAGAGAATGCATCACAGGAAAGAAAGGACATATTGCGGTCGTTGGGCGCGGAGATCATCTTCACTTCCAAATTCGAGGGCACGGATGGATCGCAGCAAAAAGCGCGTCAACTGGCGACCGACTATCCCGAGAGATATTTTTATGCCGATCAATACAAAAATGATAATAACTGGAAGGCGCATTATTTCACCACCGGCCCCGAAATCATCGATGAACTTCCAGGCATCACGCATTTTGTAGCGGGCCTCGGCACTACGGGCACTTTTGTGGGAACAGGAAGAAGACTGAAAGAATGGAAGCCATCTGTTCGATTGATATCCCTGCAACCCGACACCGCATTGCACGGCTTAGAAGGATGGAAGCATATGGAAACAGCCATCGTTCCGCGCATTTACGATCCCAAGGTGGCCAACGAAGAAGAATGGATCAGCACCGAAGAAACTTACAGGGTCCTAAAAGATGCGCATAGGCATGAGGGTTTGTTACTAAGCCCTTCCTCGGCCGCCAACCTTGCCGGCGCATTACGGGTGGCGGAGCGCACAGACAAGGGCGTGATAGTGACCGTATTCCCCGACAATGCAGACAAATACAGCGAAGTGATAAAGAAACTAATATGATCAATATTGAACCGATAGCAAAGGAAAAAATGATACAGGACGCCGTTCACAGCTTCCCCGATGAGTGCTGCGGCTTTTTGTATGGCACCGAAGACGCGCAGGGCAACAGGACGGTCTCGGAAATACTGGTAGTACACAATGCAAAGGAAGGCGATAAAAGAAGGCGGTTCGAAATATCGCCCAAAGATTATTTGCAGGCCGAACTGTTTGCAGATGAACACAACCTGCAATTGCTGGGCGTGTATCATTCGCACCCCAACCACCCGGCCATTCCGTCGGAGCAAGACCGCGTTGCGGCACAACCTTATTTTTCGTACGTGATCTTATCAATTTATGATAAAGAAATGAAGGGTCTCCGTTCCTGGAGGCTGAACGATGCTTTTGAATTTGAAGAAGAAATTATTAACGAACATGAACACATCAATCAATAACCATTAAAAAAATATCATCTATGGCAACAGTGATCATTCCTACACCTTTACGAAAATTTACCAATAACACGGCCAAATTGCAGGTGCAAGCCGATACCGTTGAACAAACCGTGAATGAATTGACCGTAAATTTTCCTGACCTGAAAAAACACCTGCTGGACGAACAGGGACAGATCCGGTCTTACGTAAATATATTCGTGGGCGATGAGGACATCCGCGACCTGCAGCAGGCGCAAACGCCCATTAAAGAAAATACAGTCATCAGCATTATACCTGCCATTGCAGGAGGCATTAAATAAATTCTTATGAACAATACCATTAATTTTTCGAAAGAGGAGTTGGCCCGGTATAACCGCCACATCATCATCCCCGGTTTTGGGATTGAAGCGCAACAAAAACTAAAAGAAGCCAAAGTGCTGGTGATCGGATCCGGCGGATTGGGAAGCCCTGGATTGTTATACCTGGCGGCAGCCGGGGTAGGTACCATCGGTATCGTAGACTTTGACGTTGTGGACGATAGCAACCTGCAACGCCAGGTGTTGTTTGGCGTGGATGAGATAGGCAAGCCCAAGGTAGAAGCCGCCAAGCGCAGGCTGGAAGCGCTGAACCCGCACATCAATCTCGTTTTATACAATACACAACTTACTTCCAGGAACGCGCTCGACATCATAAGCCAATACGATGTGATAGCCGATGGTACCGATAATTTCCCGACACGCTACCTTGTGAACGATGCTTCGGTGCTAACGGGCAAGCCCAACGTATATGCTTCCATCTTCCAGTTCGAGGGGCAGGTGTCGGTGTTCAACTATAGAAATAAAGAGGGTCAATTAGGGCCCAATTACCGCGACCTGTACCCTACTCCTCCTCCGCCGGGCCTGGTACCGAGTTGCGCGGAAGGTGGCGTGCTGGGTGTGTTGCCGGGCATTATCGGAAGCCTGCAGGCGCTGGAAGTGATTAAAGTGATCACCGGCGTTGGCGATGTATTGTCCGGGCGCTTCTTCACTTTTGATGCGCTTACCTTTGAGACCCGCACATTTAAAATTGCAAGAAGGAGCGACAATCCGCTCAACGGCGAAAATCCAACGATTAAAGAATTGATAGATTATGAACAATTCTGCGGTGTAAAAGCCGTGGAACGTCCTATTAAAGAAATTACAGCCAGGGATTTGAACGATTGGCAGATCAGGGGCGAAAAATTTCAATTGATCGATGTGCGCGAGCCGCATGAATATGAAATAGTAAACATCGGCGCGGAGTTGATTCCGCTTGGAACAATATCAGCCAATTCCGACAGGATCGACGTCGACAAAAAAGTAGTGATCCATTGCAAAATGGGCGGACGCAGCGCCAAGGCCATCCGCGAGCTGGAAGAAAAGTTCGGCTTCAAGAACCTGTACAACCTGAAGGGCGGGATATTAGGGTATATCGATGAAGTGCAGCCGGAGTTGACGAAGTACTGACAAATTCAATAAATAATGATTAATGATTATTGATTATTGATTATTGATTATTGATTATTGATTATTAAACTAAATACCCGAACAGGTTGTCATTCTTGTTCAACTCTGTATAGTTGATATTATGGCTATTTAGATTTTGCAACAGCAGCTCGTAATCGTCCCGGCTCTGGAGCTCGATGCCTACCAGGGCCGGGCCGGTTTCTTTGTTATGCTTTTGCATGTACTCGAATCTTGTAATATCGTCGTCAGGGCCAAGCACGTGGTTTACAAATTCTTTTAATGCACCGGGCCGCTGTGCAAAGCGGATGAGGAAATAATGTTTCAATCCTTCGTATTGCAACGAGCGCTCCTTGATCTCCTGCATGCGGTCGATGTCGTTGTTGCTGCCACTCACAATACATACAACGTTACTTCCCCTGATGGCCTCGGCGTAATCGTCCAATGCTGCTATCGATAAGGCCCCGGCCGGTTCCACCACTATCGCGTCTTCATTATACAATTTTAAAATGGTAGAGCAGACTTTTCCCTCGGGCACCAGGTGCATATCGTCCAGGACATCCTTACAAATAGAAAATGTGATATCGCCTACCCTTTTCACGGCGGCGCCATCCACAAACCGGTCGATGCAATCCAATGTTACCGGCTCTCCTGCCTTCAATGCACTGAACATCGAAGGAGCACCTTCGGGTTCCAGTCCTATGATGGTTGTTTTAGGAGAAAACAATTTGAAATAACTGCCAACGCCCGCGCTCAACCCGCCTCCACCTACCGGGATAAATAAATAATCCACCTGTGGCTGGTCTTCCAGTATTTCCACCCCCACCGTTCCCTGCCCTTCAATGATGCGGTAATCATCGAAGGGTGGAATGAAGTACATGCCATTTTCCTCGGTAAACCTCCGGGCAGCTGCGGCGCAATCGTCGAACGTATCACCCACCAGCCTGATCTCGATATTCTTTTCACCGAACATGCGCGTCTGGTTTACTTTCTGATTGGGCGTGATCACGGGCATGAACACCACGCCATGGATGTTCAGCTTCCTGCACGAATACGCGAACCCCTGCGCATGATTGCCCGCGCTGGCGCATACAACGCCTTGTTGCAATTGCGCGGAAGAAAGGCTGCACATCATGTTGTATGCCCCTCTTAATTTATAGGAGCGTACCACCTGCAGGTCTTCTCTTTTCAAATACACATTGCATTGGTATTTTTTAGAGAGGCCGTGATTGTAAGTTAGCGGTGTTCTGTTCACCACTTTATGCAATCGCCCGGCGGCTGCGTGAAAGTCCAGCGAAACGGGAGTATTGATCGTGGATTTCATAAAAAAATTTAGGCTGTTTCGGCTAATGCTTCTTTCGATACAGTTTTTTCTGCCGGCTGGTTCTCGGGCCGTAGGCTCCTGACCGTTTTACCGGCCTGCCACAATTCGCTTTCGCGCAATTCTTTCAATTCCTGCTCCAGCTTTTCGCGGTAGTCGGCCTTGCCATTGCTTTCTATGCTGCGTGCGGCTTCCTTGCCGGCTGCAACACTATCATATAATTCGGTGAACACGGGCAAGGTGGCATCACGGAAGCGCTTCCACCAATCCAACGCGCCGCGCTGTGCGGTAGTGGAACAATTGGCATACATCCAATCCATACCGTTTTCGGCAACCAATGGCATCAATGATTGTGTTAGCTCTTCTACGGTTTCATTGAACGCTTCGGAGGGCGAATGGCCTTTCTTGCGCAGCACTTCATATTGCGCCGCAAAAATTCCTTGTATAGCGCCCATTAACGTACCGCGTTCGCCGGTAAGGTCACTGTACACTTCTTTCCTGAAATCTGTTTCGAACAAATAACCGCTGCCAATGGCAATGCCCAATGCAACCACTCTTTCAAATGCGCGGCCGGTTGCGTCCTGGTAAATGGCATAACTGCTGTTCAGCCCGCGGCCCTGCAAAAACATGCGACGCAGGGAAGTACCAGATCCTTTCGGCGCTACCAGGAATACGTCCACATCCGGAGGCGGAACAATACCGGTTTGATCATTGTAAGTAATGCCGAATCCGTGAGAAAAATACAAGGCCTTGCCCGGCGTGAGGTATTGCTTAACTGTGGGCCACAATTGTATTTGTGCCGCATCGCTCAGCAGGTAGCAGATAATGGTGCCGCGTTCCAGCGCTTCCTCTATTTCAAACAAAGTTTCACCGGGAATAAAGCCATCGCGCACTGCTTTGTCCCAGCTTTTTGAATTCTTGCGCTGTCCTACAATGACATTGATGCCATTGTCCTGTTGGTTCAATGCCTGTCCCGGTCCCTGCACGCCGTATCCTATCACGGCCACTGTTTCAATTTCCAATACTTTCCTTGCCTTTGCAAGAGAGAATTCTTCGCGGGTAACGACATTTTCCTCTACCCCACCGAAATTTAATTTTGCCATTGTTTTAATTTTTGATTTGTATGATTTTGGGATTGGTCATCTGGTCATCCAGTCATTAGGTCAATGACCCAATCACCTATTGACCCAATGACTTCTTACATGGTAAATACTTCAGCCTGTTTATTCAGGTATTCATTTTCTATCAATTCTTCGCCGGGCTCGGTTTGCTCGAACTCCTTCAACTTGTCGTGGAATCCGCTGCTGCCTTTGATGATAGCCACCCTGGCGCTGCGTACAAATTCTATCAGCCCATAAGGCTCCAACACTTCCACGAGCCTATCGGTTTCCTCGCGGTGGCCGGTGGTTTCAAAAACGGTGTAATCTTTCCTGATCACTACCGCTCTTGCGCCATATTCGCGCAGCAATCTTTCCACCTTTACTTTCTCTGCTATCTCGTCGGTGGAAACTTTATACAACGCCAACTCCTGCCAAACAATTTCATCGCCGGTATTGTAATATGCTTTTAATACCTCTACCTGCTTTTCTATTTGCCGCGCCAGCTTTTTCACCACTTCCTCGGTTTCGTTAATGACAATGGTGAACCGGTGTATGCCTTCTACCTCGGAAGGAGAAGTGTTCAGGCTAACGATGTTGATCTTTCTTCTCGAAAACAGGATAGCGATGCGATTCAGCAACCCTACCTGGTTTTCGGTGTACACGGTGACGGTATATTCCTGTTTGCTCATACTTTATTTTTGTTTTGAGTCGTACTACTTCAATCTTATTTCTGCTACGCTGCATCCCTGGGGCACCATCGGGAACACATTGTTTTCTTTGCCTACCATTACTTCCAGCAAATAAGCAGCGGGATGTTCGAGCATGATCTGCAAAGCCTGCCGCAACTTGCTTCGCTCCGAAACGCTTTGCCCTTCTATGCCATAGCCTTTTGCCACCATTACAAAATCAGGACTGGTGATGTCCACGAAAGAATAGCGGCGCTCATGGAACAGCTCCTGCCATTGCCTTACCATTCCCAGGAACTGGTTGTTCAACACCAATATTTTTACATTCACCTGGCTTTGCATGATGGTGCCAAGTTCCTGGATGGTCATTTGAAAACCGCCGTCGCCGATGATAGCGATCACAGGCCGCTCCGGCGAACCAAACTTTGCGCCTATCGCCGCGGGCAATGCAAAACCCATCGTGCCTAATCCGCCCGATGTAATGTTGCTGCGCGAATGATTGAACTGAGCATAGCGGCAGGCCACCATCTGGTGTTGTCCCACATCGGTCACTACCACAGCCTCGCCATGGGTAAGTTCATTCAGCACGTCTATTACTTCACCCATGGTCAGTTGGTCGGCAACAGGATGCAATTCATTTTGAATGCAGGTTTCCTCTTCCTCCTGCCTGCAATACCTGAAACGGTCGAGCCATTGCGGGTAAACTTTTTGTTCCAGCATATCGGTGAGCAAGGGCAGTGTTTCCTTACAATCGCCCCAAACCGCTACGGTGGTCTTTACGTTTTTATCTATTTCTGCGGGATCGATGTCGAGATGCACCACTTTGGCTTGCTTGGCATATTTATCCAACCGTCCTGTAACGCGGTCATCGAAGCGCATGCCGATCGCTATCAGCACATCACATTCATTGGTAAGTAGGTTGGGCCCATAATTGCCGTGCATACCGAGCATGCCGGCATTCAATGGATGGTCGGTTGGCAACGCACTTAGCCCGAGAATAGTCGATGCCGCGGGAATACCTGACTTTTCTATGAACCTGCGGAATTCTTTTTCGGCCTTGCCGAGTATTACGCCCTGCCCGAACACGACGAACGGGCGCTGTGCTTCATTGATCAGCTTTGCGGCCTGCATGATGTATTCCCTGCGCACGATGGGTTTGGGACGATAGCTGCGTATGTGCTCGCATTTTTTATATCCCCCGTACTCGAATTTTTGCAGCTGCGCATTCTTGGTAATATCTATCAGCACCGGTCCCGGCCTTCCGCTTTTTGCAATGTAAAATGCCTTGGACAACACCGATGGTATTTCGGTGGCATCGGTTACCTGGTAATTCCATTTGGTGATGGGCGTGGTGATGTTGATGACATCAGTTTCCTGGAATGCATCGGTACCCAGCAAATGCGCAAACACCTGGCCGGTTATGCAAACTACCGGAGTGCTGTCTATCATGGCATCCGCCAAACCTGTTACCAGGTTGGTAGCGCCGGGCCCGCTCGTGGCGAACACGATTCCGGTTTTTCCTGATGCGCGTGCATAACCCTGTGCCGCATGAATAGCGCCTTGCTCGTGGCGCACCAGGATATGCTGCAACTGTTCGCGGTAGTCGAACAAGGCATCATAAATGGGCATGATGGCGCCGCCGGGATAGCCGAAAATAACGTCCACGCCCTCGGAAAGAAAAGCCTCCAATACAGCAACCGAACCAGTGATGGTAGTTGCTTGCTTTACTTCAGTTTTTTCGGCGGTTAATTCAAGTGTGTTCATACAATAAGTTTTTATCCTACGAGGTCATTAAGTCATTGGGCCATTAGGTCATTAGGTCATTGCGCATTATAATTGACTTAATGACTCAATGACTTAATGACTATTCATCAGTAATGCATCCCTCTGCTGCGTTCTTTACTGTTTTGGCATATTTGTATAGTACGCCCTTCTTTACTTTCAATTCAGGTTGCTGCCAGTACATCCGGCGCGCCGCGATCTCTTTCTCCGGAACATCCAGCACAATGGCATTTGACATAACATCGATGATGATCTTATCCCCATCTTTCACCAACGCTATCAATCCACCATCGAATGCTTCGGGAGTGATATGTCCTACCACAAATCCATGCGTTCCGCCGCTGAACCTTCCATCGGTAATGAGCGCGACGTTCTTTCCAAGTCCTGCGCCGATGATTGCAGCAGTAGGCTTCAGCATCTCTGGCATGCCCGGCGCGCCTTTGGGGCCAACATAGCGGATCACGACCACATCACCTGATTGAACGCGGCCGTTTTGAATGCCTGCTATCAATTCAAACTCTCCATCGAATACTTTTGCGGGGCCTTCGAAACGTTCGCCTTCTTTACCACTGATCTTCGCCACGCTTCCCTGCTCAGCGAGATTGCCGTACAGGATCTGTAAATGGCCGGTGGCCTTTACAGGGTGTTCAACAGGTAAAATGACCTGTTGCGTATTAAAATCGAGACCGGTTACCGCTGCGGCGTTTTCCGCAACTGTTTTGCCGGTCACAGTCAGGCAATCGCCGTGCAGGTATCCTTTTTCCATTAAATATTTCATCACCGCAGGCAGGCCTCCGTGCTGGTGCAGGTCCTGCATCAGGTATTTTCCGCTCGGTTTAAAATCTGCCAATACCGGAACTTTATTGCTGATGCGCTGGAAATCGTCCTGCGAAAGCGGAACGTCCACGCTCCTGGCCATCGCTATCAGGTGCAACACCGCATTGGTGCTGCCGCCCAGCGCAATCACCACCGTAATGGCATTTTCAAAGGCCTTCCTGGTCATGATATCGCCGGGCTTGATATCCTTTTCCAGCAGGAGCCGAATGGCTTTTCCCGCGGTTATGCATTCCTGTTGTTTCTCCTTGCTCAATGCGGGATTGGAGGAAGAGAAGGGAAGGCTCATGCCCAATGCCTCGATGGCCGATGCCATGGTATTGGCGGTGTACATGCCGCCGCAGGCGCCTGCCCCAGGACAGGAACCTTTTACAATGCATTTGAAATCTTCATCACTGATGGTGCCTGCTATTTTTTTGCCCAATGCTTCAAATGCTGAAACGATGTTGAGGTCTTCGCCCTTGTAATGGCCCGGCGCTATGGTGCCCCCATACACCATCAATGCAGGCCGGTTAAGCCTGCCCATGGCGATGACGGAACCGGGCATGTTCTTATCGCAACCCGGCAACGCTATCAATGCGTCGTAAAACTGCGCGCCGCAAACGGCTTCAATAGAATCTGCGATAATATCGCGGCTTACGAGCGAATAGCGCATGCCCTCCGTGCCGTTGCTGATGCCATCGCTTACGCCAATGGTATTGAAGATGAGTCCCACCAGATCGTTGTCCCACACACCTTGCTTTACAAGTTTGGCAAGGTCATTCAGGTGCATGTTGCAGGTATTGCCATCGTATCCCATGCTCACTATGCCCACCTGGGGTTTTTTCATATCCTCGTCTGTAAGGCCGATGCCATACAGCATGGCCTGCGCAGCTGGTTGCGTAATGTCCTGCGTGATGGTCCTGCTATATTTATTCAATTCCATTTATGCTACGCTTAATGATTGCAGTGATTGTTCTCTTACCAAATATTGATAGGCTTCCTGCACCTGTTTACCCAAAGACTGGTTCCAGCTTTTGGCGAGTTTTTTTCCATCTACCGACTCAATGCCCACGATCTCGGCGCCGGTACCGCAATAGAATGCACTATCGGCATTGTATAAGCGATCAGGCAAATACCTTCCTTCTTCACAGGGTATTCCCAGTTCTTCACACAGTTCGATTACAGTAGCGCGGGTTATACCCGGAAGAATATGGCCTTTGGACGGCGTGAACAGCTTGCCGTCCTTTTCAAAGAACAGGTTAGCTCCTGGTCCTTCGGCAAGAAAGCCTTCATGGTCCAGCAACAACGCTTCGTCATAACCTTTTTGCTTTGCCTCCATTACCGCAAGAATGGAGTTTACATAGTGGCCGCAGGTTTTTGCTTCTATCTTAACGGAGCGCGGATGCGGCCTGCACAACGATGAGCTGTGCAAGCGCAATAGTTTTTCGCCGAGATAACCTTTCCATTCCCAGGCGCCGATGAATAAAAATGATTGATGCCCATTGGTGAGCGACATATTGGGGCCGCATACCACCAACGGCCGGATGTATGCTTCCGTGAACCCATTGCAATTAAGCACATCGTACGTAAGGTGCGTCATTTGCTCGGCCGTGTACTCAAATGGGATATGCAGCAACTCGCACGAGCGGATGAGCCGCTCATAATGCTCTTTCGGTTTAAAGATGCGCGGGCCATACCTGGTCTGGTAAGAGCGGATGCCTTCGAACACGCCGTAGCCGTAATGCAGTGTTTGCATGTACAAATCGACCTGCGCTTCGGTTGCTTTTTGCATGCGCCCGTTATAATAGACAATAGTATTTTCTGTGTAGTACATAGTTATATTTTTTGCGGGCTAAAAAAAGCGGCCCGCCTCTGGGAGGCGGGCCGCTGTATTTCGATTTTTAATTGGTATTACATACAACTTTCACCTCCCTGGATTGCAGGAATAATAATAATCACCACCACAATAATAATTGCAGCAAGACCTGTGATGATTGTATGAATTCCGCGATTCAGCATGAAGTGAGTTGCTAATACGAATTTAGCGCCGCCTGCTAAAAAAACAAAGAACTACGTGAAATATTTCCGAAGAATATTATAAGGTGGCAAGCATTCACCTTATAATATTCAGATAATGGTCGATTTTCTCAGCTCGATATTTTCCTTATTGATACCAGGATGTATTTTATCGCACACATAATCACTGATCAGCTCACCGATGGTGCTGGTAAAATAAAAGTTCACCGTGTCAATGTCCTTACTTACGAAGCCGTTGCTTAGCGTCCATTCCACGCCGGCGCGCACCAGGCCTGCTTCTTCTTTCAGCCCGAAATACTCCAGCATCATGGCGGCCGATAAAATGGCGCCTAGTGGATTGGCAATATCCTTGCCTGCGGCCTGCGGATAAGAACCATGAATGGGTTCGAACAAGGCCGAGCCGCTGCCGATAGATGCGGACGGCAGCAGTCCCAACGTTCCTGTTATCACACTGGCCTCATCGCTTAAAATATCGCCGAACATGTTTTCGGTCAGGATTACATCAAACTGGCCTGGATTGAGAATGAGCTGCATGGCCGCATTGTCTACGAACAAAAAGCTCACTTTCACGTCAGGATATTGCGGGGCTATGTCCTGCACCACTTTCCGCCAGAGCCGTGATGTTTCCAATACATTGGCCTTATCTACCAACGTAAGCTTCTTTCTTCTTTGCTGCGCTTCCTTAAATGCCAGGTGTGCGATGCGTTCTATTTCGTGGCGGCTGTACACACAGCCATCGGATGCTTCAGTTTGTGCCTCGTTAATTTCTTTATGACCGAAATAAATACCTCCTGTCAACTCGCGGTAGATCACAAAGTCTACATCCTGCAGGTTCTTGGCTTTTAAAGGCGATAAGAAATTCAACGAGGGATAGGTAATCACAGGCCTTATGTTCGCAAAAAGCTGCAAAGTTTTGCGCAGCCTTAGCAAACCCTGCTCCGGCCTCACTTTGGCCGAAGGGTCGTTGTCATATTTGGGGTGGCCGATTGCGCCGAACAAAATGGCATCGCTTGCCAGGCACACTTCGATGGTCTTGTCGGGCAGGGGATTGCCGGTTTTATCGATGGCGTCGGCGCCCATGAGGCAATAAGTATAATGAAATGAATGTCCGAACTGGCGGGCAACGGCGTCCAGCACCTTTATCGCCTGCTGGGTTACTTCAGGACCGATGCCATCTCCCGGTATTACTGCAATGTGTTTTTCCATACAAAGGGTTTAATCTCTCGTTTGCTCAAATGTTTCGATCTCTTTTACGAGACTCAATAAATAATCTATGTCATCATAGCCTTTCATTAAACAGGTCTTTTTATAGGAATTGATATCGAAATGTTCCTGCTCACCGGTTGAAACAATGCGGATGGTTTGTTGTTCCAGGTTCACTTCCAATGCTGTGGATGGATCCTTTTCTACCGCACTGAAAATGCGTTGCAGGAAAGGCTCGCTTACCCGAACGGGCAGCAGGAAATTGTTCAGAGCGTTGCTGGTGAAAATGTCGGCAAAAAAGCTGCTCACTACTACGTCGAAACCATAATCCTTGATGGCCCATGCGGCGTGCTCGCGGCTGGAACCGCACCCGAAATTTTTACCGGCTGCCAATATGCGCCCGCTGTAGGTGGGATTGTTCAGCACAAATTCCTTTACCGGCTGCTGCTCATCATCGTTTTGATAACGCCAGTCGCGGAACAGGTTCTTGCCAAATCCTTCCCTGCTGGTGGCTTTCAAAAAGCGCGCAGGTATGATCTGGTCCGTGTCTACGTTCTCTGCCTTAAGCGGCACTACGGTGCTGGTGACAATGTCAAGTGCTTTCATTTTTAAGTCATTGGGTCATTGAGTCATTGGTCATTGAGTCACTGACTTAATGACCAAACGACTTTATGACTTATAAAAATTCTCTTACGTCCGCGACTTCGCCTGTAATCGCTGCGGCGGCGGCGGTAAGCGGGCTGGCAAGAAATGTCCTTGCATTCGGGCCCTGCCTTCCTTCGAAATTCCTGTTGGAAGTAGAAATGCAGTACTTGCCCGCAGGTATCTTGTCTTCGTTCATGCCCAAACAGGCAGAACATCCCGGTTGCCTGAGATGAAAACCTGCCTCCTCGAATATTTTATCGATGCCTTCGGCCTGGGCCTGCATTTCTACCTGCCTGCTTCCGGGCACCACCCATACTTCCACTTCCTTTGCTTTCTTTTTTCCTTTTACAAATGACGCCACCATGCGCAGGTCCTCGATCCTGGAATTGGTGCAGCTGCCAATGAACACATAATCCACTTTCCTTCCCTTCATCCTGCTGCCGGGCTGCAAGCCCATATATTGCAATGAACGCAGGAAGGATTTTTTTTCCTGCTCATCCATTTCCGTATCGAAGGGAATAGAGCCGGTAATACCCACGCCCATCCCCGGATTGGTGCCATAAGTGATCATGGGCTCGATATCAGCCGCCTCGATGCGTATTTCCTTATCGAAAACAGCATCGGCATCGGAATACAATTCCTCCCATTGTGCAAGCTTCTTATCCCATTGCTCATGTCCTGGCGCAAACAGTTTTCCTTTCACATACTCGAAAGTTTTTTCATCGGGGGCGATCATGCCGCCTCTTGCGCCCATTTCGATGCTCATGTTGCAAATGGTCATGCGCGCTTCCATCGAGAGTGCGCGGATAGCTTCGCCGGCATACTCCACGAAATAACCCGTGGCGCCACTGGCAGATATCTGAGAAATGATGTACAGGATAATATCTTTTGATACCACGCCTTTGTTCAGTGTTCCATCGATGGTGATGCGCATCAGCTTCGGCTTGCTTTGCAACAAGCACTGCGTGGCCAATACCATCTCTACTTCGCTGGTGCCAATGCCGAATGCAATGGAGCCGAATGCGCCGTGCGTGGACGTATGGCTATCACCGCACACGATGGTCATGCCGGGCTGGGTAAATCCCAGCTCAGGGCCGATCACATGTACGATACCCTGGAAAGGATGGCCGAGGCCATACAATTCAATATGATGCTCTGCACAGTTTTCTTTTAACTTTTCAACCTGCACCCTCGACAATTCATCTTTAATAGGCAGGTGCTGGTTAACCGTTGGCACATTGTGGTCAGCAGTAGCCACTACCTGTTGGGGGCGAAAAACTTTAAGGCCACGTTGCTTCAGGCCATTGAATGCCTGCGGGCTGGTGACCTCATGAATAAAATGTTTATCGATGTAAATAACCGAAGGTCCTCCTTCGATTTCCCTGATTACGTGCTTTTCCCAGATCTTATCGAATAATGTCTTACCCATATTGATTTTGTATCACCGGATTTTATCTATCACAGATTACGCTCATTTACAGACAATCTGCGCAATCCTATAATCTTCTTAAATCTGTGCTTTCTCTTTTAATCTGCGCTGAAAAAGCGTGGTGCAGACGCACCACGCTGTCACAAAAACTACATGATTATGAGAAAACAATCTTTCTCAGGCAGTCAGGGCTACAGCCTGATATGCATCTGACAGCGCGTGCAAATCCTTATCCTCAACTTCCTTTTTATTATCCGCCAGCCTAAGGAATCGCTCATACAACACATCAATATCGTTCCTGCTATATTGATAGCCTAGTTTCTGAAAACGGTATGCAAGTGCGGATCTTCCGCTCCTTGCGGTCAGTACGATCCTGGATCCCTCTGCTCCTACTTCTTCTGGCGCGATGATCTCGTACGTACGCGCATTCTTTAAAAATCCATCCTGGTGAATGCCCGATGAATGCGCAAAAGCATTGCTGCCGACAATAGCCTTGTTAGGTTGCACAGGCATACGCATAGTGTCCGACACCAGCCTGCTCATGGGATTGAGCCTTTTAGCGTCTACGCCGGTATAGTATCCCAGGGCGGCGTGCTGCCTAATGATCATCACTACTTCTTCCAGCGAAGTATTTCCGGCCCTTTCTCCCAATCCATTGATGGTGCATTCAATTTGTCTTGCCCCACTCAATACGCCGGCTATGGAATTGGCGGTGGCCAACCCGAGGTCGTTGTGGCAATGACACGAAATGATAGCCTTATCGATATTGGGAACATTGTTTACCAGGTAAGCGATCTTTTCGCCGTATTGATGCGGCAAGCAATAGCCAGTGGTATCGGGAATGTTTACCGTGGTGGCTCCTGCGGCTATCACCGACTCTATTACTCTTGCGAGGTAGTCGTTATCGGTGCGGCCTGCATCTTCGGCATAAAACTCTACATTGTCCGTAAAGTTGCGGGCCCATTTTACGCATTGAATGGCGCGTTGCAGTATTTCTTCGCGGGTGGAATTGAACTTTGACCTGATGTGATAGTCGGAGGTGCCGATGCCGGTATGGATGCGCGGACGCTTTGCATACCGAAGGGCGGCGGCTGCCGTTTCAATGTCTTTCAATACTGCGCGGCTAAGCGCGCAAACCACGGTTTCGTCCAGCACGCGGGCAATTTCCATTACGCTCTGAAAATCGCCGGGAGAGGATATCGGGAACCCCGCCTCGATGATGTCGACACCCAATTGTTCCAGTTCCAGGGCCAGCTCTATTTTTTCGCTGGTATTCAGCTTGCAGCCAGGCACCTGTTCGCCATCGCGGAGGGTTGTGTCAAAAATGTATATCTTGTTGTTTGACATAAATCTTGAAAAGAAATGAGATAAAGAAAGCAGGCTGCTTATTTTTGTGTTGCTTGCTATAATATTTATAAACAACCTGCTAATCGAAATTATCCCTGGTCTGCGAGGGGCCGAAATCAAATTCCCCCTTATTTTACACTGCGCAATCGTGGGGAAATGCCCTGAAATGCAGTCCAGACAAGGGTTTCAACCATTTTGAATTACGATGCCCAACCGGTCAACAGACGCCCTGTTCCAGCTCATAAAATCGCTTGAAAAGTCCGAAAAACGGAACTTTAAGCTATATGCCAGGCGCAATTCGTCCGGGGAAGACCTGAAGATCATCCGCCTGTTCGATGCCATGGACAAAATGGAGGGGTACGATGAGGAACTGTTACTCAGGAAGAATAAGTCCATAAAGAAGCAGCAACTCAGCAACATGAAGGCCCGCCTGTACCGGCAAATTCTGGCCAGCCTGCGGCTATTGAGCGATGAGAACAATATCGATATTCAACTCCACGAGCAAATGGGTCATGCCCGTATCCTGTACAACAAAGGCCTGTACCTGCAAAGCCTGAAGGTGCTCGACAAATTGAAAGAGCTTGCACGCTCCCACAATCAAATCACCTACCTGCAACAAGTTTTGTTCTTTGAAAAGAAAATCGAATCGCTGTACATTACCCGCAGCATGCAGGACAGGGCCGACCAGTTAGTGAACGAAGCAGAAGAAGTAAATGCGCGGCTTACGCTCATCAGCAGGCTTAGCAACCTTGCATTGGAGTTGTACAGCTGGTATATCAGGCATGGACATGCGCGGAGCGAGCAGGATACCCAAAGCATCGAAGAATTTTTCAAAAAGAATTTTCCCGCTGGCGCCGAACACGCAAAGGGGTTTTATGAGCGCTTATACCTGTACCAGAGCTACTGCTGGTACGCGTTCATCAGGCAGGATTTTTTACAATACTATCGCTACACACAAAAATGGGTGGATATTTTTAACGAGCATTCCCAGATGATAGCCGTTGAAACTTCTCACTACATTAAAGGTTTGCACAACCTGTTAAGCGCACAGTTCGACCTGCAGAATTATAAAAAGTTCATGGAAGTGTTGCAGCAATTCGAGGAGTTTGGAGAATCGGACATTGCGGAATACAACGATAACAACAGGATACAATGTTTTGTTTACCTGAACACAGCCCGCATCAACCGGCACTTCATGGAAGGCAGGTTTACGGAAGGATTGGAGTTGGTGCCTGTGATCGAACAGGGCCTCAGGGATTATGAACTATACCTCGACCGGCACCGCGTGCTGGTATTCTACTATAAAATAGCCTCTCTCTATTTTGGCTCGGGCAAACACGAAGCGGCCATCGACTACCTGAACAAGATCATTAATTGGAAGGTGGACCTGCGCACCGACCTGCAATGTTACAGCCGCCTGCTGCACCTGATAGCGCATTATGAGCTGGGCAATTATGACCTGCTCGAATACCTGATCAAATCGGTTTACCGGTTCATGGCGAAGATGGAAAACCTGAACATGGTAGAAGAGGAGATTTTTACTTTTTTAAGAAGGTCTTTCAAAACACCGACTTCGAAATTGCGCAGCGAGTTTGCTCAGCTGTTGGAAAAACTGAAACCACAGGAGCACAATCGTTTTGCAACGCGTGCATTTTTTTACCTCGATATTGTTTCGTGGCTCGAAAGCAAGATCAGCAACGTGCCTGTACAGGACGTAATTAGAAAAAAATTCTTAGAAAGAGAAGGAATGTAATAGCACGGCCGTGTACAGCATTCGCCACCCCCGCCGTCCGGACAGCCGCCGGCATAATTACCGGCTCAATTGCACCAGCCTGCCGCTTTTTGCGCTGCGGATGGCCGCGTCCAGTATTTCCATTACGATCATATTGTTTTCAAGCGAGGAAAGATCCGATGGTTGCGGTTTAATATTACCGGCAATAACAGCGGCGAAATACGCATAGGGATCATCGTGAGGCGATTGCCTGCCAGGCAGGATTGTAACGGACTCCGCATTTTTTTCATCGAGCCGCAACCGAATGGTGGACGGGTCTTGCGCGATAGCGTACCCCTGCGTGCCGTACACTTCCATATCCTTTCGAGAGAAGGTCCAGTTCCACGAAGCCTGGATGATGCCCTGTGCTTTGGGATAGGTTACAATAATAGTTGCTTCGTCATCCACTTTGGGATAGATTTCAGGTTTGATTTGCTGCGTAACAGCCATTACCGAAACAGGCCGCTCCCCTTTCATGAGCCAGGTAAGCAGGTTTGCGCCATAACATCCGAAATCAGTAACTGCTCCGCCACCATTCTGAACGGGGTCCGTGAGCCAGTCGAGAAATTCCTTGTTCACCCCGATTTCCCTCGGTCCCTGGTGTCCATCATGCACCACCACCTTGCGTATATCGCCCAATGCTTTTTCTTCATGCAGCATTGCATACACTTTGTGGTTAGAAGGATACCAGGTTGTTTCGTAATTGGTGAGGAGATGAATATTATGCCTGCGTGCTAGCGCCTCCATTTGCCGCGCATGATCAAGGTTTACCGCCAAAGGTTTTTCAACCATTACATGAATGCCGCGCGGCGCACACGCCTGTACCACCTCCAGGTGCTGGTAAATTGTGTTGAAAGCACAAACAGCAGCGGGCTTTGCTTTATCCAGCATTTCCTGCAGGGAGCTATACACCAGGTCCATGGATAGACCGTATTGGTTCATGTAACGCCGGGCCAGGTCGCGGTTGGGCTCCACTATGCCAACAATTTGAATATCGCCCTTTTGCTTCCGTGCCAGTACGCCATGCACGTGGGTATGCGTAAGGCCCACCACGCCTATGCGCAATGGAGCTTGCATAATAGGTACAGGTTTTACTGGCGATGCGCCGGCCAAAGTGAGAATGGCAGATAAGACAGTCAACAATTGTAGTTGCTTCATGTTGTGAGCGCTTTTCAATATTAGTACCGCCGCTACCGCTGATGAGCCCGCTTAGCTTTCTTTTTCTTGTCGGTTTGCTTGCCTAATTTCTCTTCGACCAGGGCCTTCCGCTTCGTCCATTTCGGTAATGGTTCGGGATATTCATCCAGCCCTTTATTGCCTTTGTTCAGGTTTTTCAGCAGCATCCTGCTGATCTCCCCCAGTTTATTATCGCGGCTGAACTTCCTGGTTTTTTTATCATAGAATGATTTAAATACCTCTATTGCTTTATCGATGACCTTCAGTTCATCTTCATATCTTTTTTCTTTCCTGTATAATATCATTAACCTGGTAAAGGGCAGCTCATCGAAAGGCTTTAGAGCAATAGCTTCCTTATAACACTGAATGGCTTCCTCGATGTTTTGATCGAGTTCGTTTTGTTTGCCGCATTCGATTAAGGTAGTATAATCCCGGGTTACGCGCATACAGCCGCTTTGAGTTTCTAAGATAAATAATTGTGCCACAAGTATTAGACAAACATCGCATATAAATAATATCGGTTAATCGGCCTCCTGCTCAAATGCTAATCATAGTTTTATCGGCTTAACCCTTTGAAGATGCATAAACTATCATTCTATATTGATAAGATAACCAACAGTGTCGAAAGTCAATTGACAGGAGCGGGCTTTGAAACAAAAAATAGTCGCGGTAACCATTGCTGACTTAAGAACGGTGGCCCGGCGAAATGGATGGGAGGCGGTTAATTAAGAGTACAAATTACTTCAATGCCGAAGGGAAATAAAAAACAATATTATAAATTGGAAGACATTGGATTTGCAGGAATCACCAACCGCTTCCGGACGGCTTTTTAATTACATTTCCCGGTATTTTAACCTAATTCATCATCCCTATCTTTGCCGCATGCACTATGTATCCGTGGAGGGACTTACAAAGTCCTATGGTACCAAGCCTTTATTCGAGCGCATTGATTTTCACATTGAAGAAGGAGATAAGATCGCACTGGTGGCGCGCAATGGCTCCGGCAAATCCACTTTATTAAAAATCCTGGCTGGAAAAGAAGTCCCTGATGAAGGCAAAGTATGGATACATAAAGATGTGAACGTGGCTTTATTTGAACAGGAACCCTCGTTTCTCGAAGACCGTTCCATACTGGATAACATCTTTCACCACAACCATCCCATCATCAATGCCATCCGCCAATACGAAACCATCAGCGAAACCAACGATGCTGAGCAACTAAGCGCCAGCATCGTAAAAATGGATGAGCTCGGCGCATGGAACTTCGAATCTAAAGTGAAGCAGATACTGGGAAAACTCAATATCCATCAACTGCAGCAAGCAGCAGGCACACTGTCTGGCGGACAGCGTAAAAGAGTGGCACTGGCAAGGACGCTTATCGACATCGGGTTCGAACACCGCCATACATTGCTCATTATGGACGAACCTACCAACCACCTGGATGTTGAAATGGTCGAGTGGCTGGAACATTACCTCAACCAGGAAAATGTAACACTGCTATTGGTTACACACGACCGGTATTTTTTAGATGCCGTGTGCGGCGAGATCTGGGAAATGGACAACAGCATCCTGTATACCTACAAAGGGGATTATGAAAATTACCTCGAGAAAAAAGCCGCACGTGTTGAAAGCGAATCGGCCAGCATAGAAAAAGCCAGGAATACGTACCGCAAAGAACTTGAATGGATACGCAAACAACCCAAGGCGCGCACCACCAAATCCAAAAGCCGCATCGATGCCTTTACGGATGTGGAAGCCAGGGCAAAAAAACGCGTGGAAGAACAACAGATGGAACTGCAGATGAAAATGAACCGGCTGGGTGGTAAGGTAGCAGAACTGAAAAAAGTGTACAAGCAATACGGCGATAAGATCATCCTGAAAGGATTTGATTATACCTTCAAAAAAGGAGAACGTGCGGGCGTTGTTGGCAAAAATGGTACAGGCAAATCGACCTTCATCAATATTCTCCAGGGTATAGAAACCGCGGACAGCGGCAAGGTGAATATCGGCGATACCGTGGTGTTTGGTTATTATTCCCAACAGGGATTGCAGGTAAAGGAAGATATGCGTGTAATAGAATTCGTGAAGAACATTGCCGAGAGCTTTCCATTGGCAGGAGGCGGCTCACTGAGCGCCGCGCAGTTCTTGAACCTTTTTCTTTTCCCTCCGGAGCAACAATATACTTACATCTCCAAATTAAGCGGCGGTGAAAAACGAAGACTGCATTTGTTATCGATATTATTCCGTAATCCCAACTTCCTGGTACTGGACGAACCGACGAACGACCTGGACCTGCCTACCCTAGGCGTGCTCGAAAACTTCCTGGCCGATTTTCCCGGCTGTTTATTGATAGTATCGCACGACCGGTATTTTATGGACAGGCTCGTAGATCATTTATTTGTGTTTGAAGGTAATGGCGTTATCAGGGATTATCCCGGCAACTATACACAATACAGGTTGTGGCAGAAGGAACAGGAGGAAACGCCATTGGAACCTTATGATGCAACGGCAGACGACCAATCGCGAAACAATTCCGCCCAACAAGCGCCACCAGCCGGCAGAAAAAAATTATCGTTCAAGGAAAAGCGCGAGTTCGACCTGCTGAAAACAGAGATCTCCGCACTGGAGGCAGAAAAGAAAAGCATCACTGAAAAGCTGCATGCCGGCAACCTTCCATTTACTGAATTGCAACAACTTTCTGAACGTATCGGCGTCATTACGGCCTTGCTCGATGAAAAGGAAATGAGGTGGCTGGAATTGAGCGAATTCGCCTGATTTTTGTGTTGAATGGTATCTTCATGTTATTCGCGCGGCATATATTGCAACCCTTAGGCAAAATACTGTATATGAGAAAATCACTCGTCGTTATCTGCTCGTTACTGTCGCTCGCATTGCAGGCACAAAAAGCATCTAACCCTCAGCCTTATGCGGCAACCATTACAGCTGAAGATCTTAAAAAACATCTTTACATCGTCGCCAGCAAAGAAATGGAAGGCCGCGAAACCGCTACCGAAGGGGAGCGAAAGGCTGCGGCCTATATAGAAAACTACTTCCGCTCGCTCGGATTATTGCCCGGCAACAACGGAAGCTATCGCCAGCCATTCCCGCTCTACCAGGACTCCATGACAAATGCCGTATTGACCATCAACGGCCAATCATGGCAGATAGACAAGGACTTTGCGGCGAACGTGAATAACAATCACCCATTCAGCCTTATGGCAAGGGACGTGCTGTATGTCGGCAATGGCGTTGTGGATTCGGCCAGGGACGCTTATAAGGATGTTACTCCGCTTGGCCGTATAGTGCTTGTTAATCCCGGCAGGGCCAGCGCCAACCAGTACATGACGGCCGCACAAAGAAATGGAGCCGCCTTACTGCTGGTGGTTCAGCCTAACTTCCCCCGCAATCCCAGTCCCAAAGGGAATTTGTCTTCTTCCGAGTTCAGGTTGGCGAACTTCATCAATACATTTTTTATCTCCGAAAAAATGGCCGAAGCCATTATGGGTGCGGATTGGGCCGCCGCAAAGGCCGGTAATGCACCCTCGAAACACTATGCAACAGAATTATCCGTGGCGTACAACGAAACCGTTAATAAGCTGGAAAGCAGCAATGTGATCGGGTATATAGAAGGCTCCGATAAAAAGGATGAATACGTATTCCTTACCGCCCACTATGATCACAATGGCAAACGCGGCGACTCGATTATTTTTTATGGGGCCGACGACGATGGCTCAGGCACAGTAAGCCTGTTGGAGATGGCTGAGGCCTTTACCAAAGCAAAAGCCCAAAAGAAAGGACCCCGCCGCAGCATCGTGTTCATGGCGGTATCGGGCGAAGAAAAGGGTTTGCTGGGATCGGCTTATTATAGCGAACACCCCACATTCCCCCTGGAAAAAACCACGGTGGACCTGAACATCGATATGATCGGTCGCATAGACCCTACCCGCAAGAACGGAGACTCCATGAACTACGTATACGTGGTCGGAGACGATAAGCTCAGCAGCGACCTAAGGCCTATCAGCGAAGGCGTGAACAGCAAATACACCAAACTGGAGCTGGATTACAAGTTCAATGACCCGAACGACAGGCAGCGGATCTATTTCCGGAGCGACCATTACAACTTCGCCCGTAAAGGAGTGCCGATCATTTTCTATTTCAATGGAACGCATGCGGACTACCACCGGCCTACCGATACCCCGGACAAAATTAACTATGACCTGTTTGCCAAAAGGGCGCAGTTCGTATTTTATACGGCATGGGAAATGGCCAATCGCCAGGACATGCTTAAAAGAGACCTCTCGTTGCAGGTTCCGCCCCGAGGTTTTTAGACTCTAAGCCAGGAGCCCGGCAGGACCTGGTAGGAGGTTAGTAGAACATTCAATCCCTCCTGCTTTTACTTAAGAGATGGAGATACAATAACGCTTTTCAAAAAGCGAGTATTTTTCTTCCCAGTTCAACAGGATAAGCTTCCGCTCGTTCGGATTGCGGAAATCAGTTTCGCATACTACCCTGTCATTAATGAGCAAGCTCATTTTACGGGTTGCCGGTACTTCGTGTAATTCTAACGCAATCCTGTTCCTTCTTTCATTTGAGTTTCTCGACCACATATGTTATTGTTTAGCTGTTCAATGTCCTCCACCCAACCTGTTCATTACTAGTATATCTGCCTGTTCCGCGCGGGAAAGGGTATTGTACCAGGAAATGACCGTGGGGAACTGGTGCTTGCTGGTAGGGACAAACGAATCAAAATATTTTTCAAGCAATTCAAGGCTTTTCAGGGGGAGATAGAACTTTTTCCCGTCTTCCTCAAGCTTGTACAGCGCATTCAATGGATCGTACTCAGGTTTCAATCTTTCCACAGTTCTCATAACATCTTTGTTTTAACTGCTCTTAATATCAAAGCCGAAACGGTGCCAAAAATTAGAGCCTTTCCGTCATTGGCCTGTCATAAGGCGGATTAATTTATTATTATATACGATGCCCACTTGCATTTTCGTTGTCGATGTCGTAAATTACTTATCGTAACCACTCCCCTCTCAATCCTTCCCCGTCGAAAGCTTCATCACTATTTAAAGGAACTATTTAAAAGGAACCTTATGCTAGTCCTACAGCCTCCTCAACACAACGTTGACACTTTAAAGAGCATGATCAACAGCGAAATGCTGCGTTATGAAACTGCGATAGAAAGAGATGCTCCCTTTAAAGAAGCCCGAAAGATTAAAAAGAATATAAACAAGCTCAAGACCCTGTTAGCCAGGCAGCAAAAAACTTCCTGATCAACATCCTTTACGAGCTTATTCCAGACCGCCGGAGCTATTGCCGCCTGACAGGCTGCTACTTTCTGTTTTCAATAGCCGCCTGATGTCTGACTGCAGCTTTTCAAACACCTCATCCCTCTCCTCTTCCTCGTCTACAAAGTCTGCATTATACTTTTTTACCAGGAAGTCTTTCATGCGGTACAATTGCCGCGTAAGAATAACTTGCGTTGCAAATACCTGCTCCAGCAATTGCCGGTCGGTCATGTTCGAAATATTCAGCTTCATAACGTGATGGTTTGATCAATCACTAGTCCTCAAAAACTAATGCCAGCCTGCATGTTTCAGTCATGCCTCTAATCACTCCCTTCTGCGGCGGCTATTAACGGATTGATGATAGTTTTCCTCAATCGCCAGCGCCTGTAATAAAAAAAGCGGCCGTTTTATGGAAGGCACGAGAATTTCAGGTAGTCCAAGTGATAATCGACAGATTATTAGTCACTACAATTATTATTAATTCTTAAATCTGAATTGTTATGTCAAACAATGCAAATCGCTCTCAACAGGGCAATTCTGATCTGGGTGGACAAAACTCAGGACAACAAGGCAGCATGGGCCGTTCTGATGATATGAACCAGGGCCTGGGGGGTCAGCAACAAAACACCGGATCAACTGGCGGCGGCCAGCAAGGATCCTCTTCCGGCATGGGCGGTGGACGCAGCTCACAGGGCGACCTGGGTGGCGGACGCAGCTCACAGGAAAGCGAACTGGGTGGCGAAAGCCGGCAGAGCGGTCAAAGGTCCAGCGAACAAAGGACAGGCTCCATGAGTGAAGACCTGGAAAGCGAAGACCTGGAAAGTGAAGACCTGTCTGAAGAAGACCTGGAAGATGAAGACCTTTCCGAAGACGAGGATACAAACAGCGAGTCCGGCAGAAACAGCCGCGGCGTTTAATAATATCTATACAGCAGCGAAGGGCCTGAATTATTTCAGGCCTTTCTTTTTAAAGGCATGGTGCCTTCTTCCTCCTGCACCATCGGAAGTACGATGGTAAAGTTGGAGCCTACATGCTCGATGCTGGAAGCGGCAATGATCCCATTGTGTTTTTCGATGATCTTACGGGCAATGGCCAGCCCAATGCCGGTGCCTTCATATTTTTCTTTGGTGTGCAGCCGCTGGAATATGGTAAATATTTTTTCGCGGTATTGCTCATCGAAGCCGATGCCGTTGTCTGTGATAGTAATGCGGCAGTACTGGCCGTTATCGTCGGCCGGACTATCCATGCTTTTAGCTGCTACCCTTTCTGATTTTATCGATATCCTCGGGGGGTCATGTTTTTTTGAAAACTTCAAGGCATTGCTCAGCAGGTTCTGAAATACCTGCCGCAACTGACCGGGCACCGCGTCTATCTCCGGCAATTCATCAACTTCAATTACTGCATTTTTTTCCTGTACTACCAGTTCGAGGTCTGCAACAATATCTTTTAATAATTGGTTGAGACTGGTGCGCCTGAACAGGTGGTTGATAGACAAACGTGAAAAGCTCAGCAGGTCATTTACCAAGGTGGTCATCCGGGCAGAAGAGCTGATGATCCTGTCAAGGTAGTTCAAGGCCTCAGCCTCGGTATGCTTGAAGTATTTATCTTTTATGAGATTGCTGAACATGTGTATTTTCCTCAATGGCTCCTTCAGGTCGTGAGAGGCCACCGAAGCAAACTGCTGCAATTCTATATTGCTCGATTCCAGCTCCTGGTTTATATGCTCTAATCGTTCTTTAGCCAGCACCATATCGGTGATATCCACAAAGGTCAGCACCACTCCGTCCATTTGCTTGTCCTGGCGTACATAAGGTAAAATGCGCATCAAGCTGGTCTTTCCATTCCTGAGCTTGATCTCTTTTTCCGGCACATGGCCGGTATTGATCACTTCCTGGATATCCTCCAGCAGGTTCGGGTATTCAAGGTTGGTGGAAATATGGCTGATAGGCCGCCCAACATCTGTTTCTATTAAATTGATCAGCTTAACGGCAGCGGGATTGAATTTCCGCAGGATCATCCTGCTGTCGAGAAATATCTGGGCAATGTCGGAGCTGCGAAAATAATTGTCCAGGTCATCGTTCAATTCTACCAATTCCCTGATCTTGAGCTGGTGTTCGGTATTCAGCGTATGCAGCTCTTCGTTCAGCGACTGCAATTCTTCGTTGGAGCTTTGCAGCTCTTCGTTGGCGGAAAGCAGTTCCTCGTTGCTTGACTGCAATTCTTCATTGGCGCTTTCCAGGCCTTCTATGGCCATTTGCAGGTCCGACCTTGTTTCCCTTAGTTCCGCTTCCAGCTCTATAATGTACTTGTGCAATTCCGGGTCCATGTTGGCGCTGACGTCGACCAGTTTTTTTGTTCCTGCCCGCTCTTTTCTTTCTTCCCCAAAAACAATCAGCGTCAGCGAATCGTGCGTTATCGCCTGCGCGGGCTTTACTATAAAGCTGATAAAGGTGTTGCGGGTTTTTCCTTTTATGCGTACGTTCTTAACGATTATTTTTTTGCGTTCGGTCTGGGCTTTTCGGATAGCCGTGTTCAATGCAATCGACAATTCCGGCGGCAGCATTTTCAACAGGTTCAAATGCAGCCTGCCCTCGGGCAATGAAATATATTTTTTGTAGTTGCCCGTGGCTTCGCGGATTTCACAATTACTATCGATATAAAAGGCGGCAAAGCCGAAATCCTCTGCCAGCACATCCTTGAACTCTACTGATATGTCGCGGGTGGGCTTTTGCACGTCGCCACGGGTAACCCTTACATCCCGCATCAGCTTTCCATAATCATTAGGCCTGTAAAACACATCGTTGTGATGAAGGCGTTGCGCGCCATTTCTCCTGTATATCTTCCATTTGCCATTTACTTCTTCCAGGCTCTCTTGCATGTACGATACCGTTTCGCTCGGGCCAAGCAATAAGAAACCTCCATGGTTAAGCGAAAAATGCAGGGTGGCCAGCACTTTCTTCTGCAAAATGGTACTCATATAAATGAGCATGTTCCGGCAGGTTACGATATCATTCTTGATAAAAGGAGGGTCTTTAATAATGTTATGCTTCGCAAATACGATCTGCTTGCGGATGTATTGGTTTATATGATATTGATTGCCTTCCTTGACAAAATAGCGCTCCAGTATTTCCGGCGACATATCGCCCTCTATACTCTCCGGGTAAACTCCTTTAGAAGCTACTTCCAACGCAGTCTCATCAATGTCTGTCGCAAAAATCTTAACATCCAGCAATACCTTTTTGGTAGAAAGGAATTTGTCTACCATAATGGCCATCGAGTAGGCTTCCTCTCCGGTGCTGCATGCGCTGACCCACAGCTTCAGGCTATCGCCGAAACTTTTTTTATTTATTATTTCAGGCAAAACATCGTTGTACAATATTTCGAATGCCGCGGGGTCGCGGAAGAACTTGGTAACACCAATCAAAAAATCTTTCGATAGCGCTTTAGGCTCATCAGCATGTTCCTGGAGGTAGGCGATATATTGGTCGAGGTTCTTAATACCCTTGTGCGACATGCGCCTGAACAGCCTTCTGATGATGGTAGGCGTTTTATAAAAATGGAAATCGTGGCCGCTTTGCTTGTACACCAGGCGGAATATCTCTTCCAGCTTTCCTTCATCTATCTTCCCTTTATTCAATATATGAATGGGCGTTTCCTGCAGGTAACCATATATCTCTTCGGGCATCAGTTCGGGCGCCAGGATCATGTCGGCGCTCCCTGATGCAATGGCGCTGTTGGGCATGCCATCGAACTTAGCGGTACAAGGGTCCTGTACCAGTACCATGCCGCCTGCCGCCTTAATGGCTTCCGCACCCCGGGTTCCATCGGTGCCGGTGCCGGAAAGTATCACGGCAATGGCGCTTGACCCGCGGTCTTCGGCCAATGACTGCAGGAAAATATCGATAGCCGTATTCGGCGTCTTTTCGGGTACCTTGTCAACCAGCCGCAAGCTACCATCACGGATGGTCATTATTTTATTATTGGGAATAACATACACGCAGTTCTTTTGCACGGGCATGCCCTGCGCGGCCTCAAACACATTCATGTGCGTGTGCTTTGACACGAGCTCGACCAGAAGGCTCTTATAGTCGGGCGAAAGGTGTTGTACCACTATAAAAGATACGTTCGTATTTTCTGGCACATTGTCAAAAAACTCATGGATAGCTTCCAGGCCTCCTGCCGACGCGCCAATGGCAACTACGCAATGTCCGTTGGTCTGCGCATTGACGGCCTCGGTAGTCTTTGCCTGATTTCCATTAGATGCAATACTTTTTTCCATAAACATTAACCGCTCTAAAAAGGATATCCAATTCCAAGGTTGAATATCAGGTTGTCCTTGCGCCACTTACTGTTGCCGATCTTGATCTCGTCCCAAACCCACCGGTCGCCTTTTGGCAGGTAAGGTTTGCGCAATGGAAACGCAACATCCAATCTCAAAACAAAAAAATTAAAATCAAACCTCAAGCCGACCCCGGTTCCAACCCCGAGCTCGCTGATAAAATCTTTGCTAAACTTAGCCCCGGGTTTCGTAGGATTTTCGCGGTACAACCATATATTGCCCGCGTCGATAAACACGGCTCCATGAATAATACTATAGAGCCTCGCACGAAACTCCGTGTTCAGCTCGAGCTTAATATCACCTGACTGGTCCGGTAAAAAGGCCAGCGTGTCAGGTACACGGTAAGTACCTGGCCCCAGCGAACGGCTCCTGAATGCCCGTACGCTGTTGGTACCGCCCACAAAGAACTGCTTGATGAAGGGAAGCTCCCTGGAATTGCCATAAGGATAACCTACGCCCGCAATGATGCGGTTGGCTAACACGGATTTCAATCCCACCTTGCGGTAATACCTGAAATCAGCTTCGGTCTTTATATATTGCGCGAAATCGGCCCCGAACAATTGCTTGGTCTTGGTGTCCGCACTTTTTGCCACTAATAATCCCGCGATATTTCCTGAAACATCCAGCAATCCATTAAAATAAAATGCGTTTGCGGGAGTATTGTTCGCCAGCTGGTTAAAGTTGTAATTATAATAAGAGCCAAGTATGAATTGCTGCTCTATCACTTTCGACAGCGTTGGATTTTTTACTACCGCCGAATCATACAGCGGCGTTACGTTGGCGGCCTGTACATAGTTGACGTTAATGGGGTAAAACTGGTGCTCTTTCTGCATGCTTTCTTTCCATAAATATCCTAATGCACCGCGCGATGAGGTCAATGTGTACAACGACCGCCGGTTGATGATCTCATAGCCGCCTTCCATATTGGTCCGCGGAACAAAGGGACTGCGTTTGGTACGCAAATCAACGAAGGGCAAGACAAACCTTGGCCACGACAGCGTTGCTTCCACGGCCATGCGGTAAGTATTGTATGCCTGCGAAAGCCCACTGTACTGGAATTCGCTGCCGATAGAGGCATTTACTGTCAGCAGCTCGCCTCCCCTGAACGTATTACGGTCTCTCCACGAAATTGTGACCTGCGAGCCGGTAAGGTTGTTCGATTTGGTATGGCCGGTTAATTCCAGGCGCAGCGACTGCTTGGGAAAGGGCGTGAGATAATAAAACACATCAAGCTTCGGCGTATCCAGCGAAGGCGCTTCTTCAAAACGATTCTTCACAAACTTGAAAACGCCGAGGTTGATCAACCTGTTCAGCGAAAGATTGTGATTGGTGCGGTTGTAAACATCATTCGGCCTGAACTGCAGGGCCTGCTCGAACAGGCGGGGCTTGTGCGTTCTTTTTTCATCCACTACATAAAAGCCCTTATGGAACCGGGCATTGGCCTGGCTGGTATCCAGCAAAGCGGTATTCAGGCTGTAGTTTGAATACACGAACACGTCGTTGATATAAAAAATTTGCCGTGCGGCAGCAGGGGTTTCAGGCTTCAGCTTTACATACAGGTTCACCAGGTTTTCACCGATAGTAGTATCGGTTTGCACGATGATGTAATCAGGACTGAAAAAATAAAAGCCCCTTTCTTTCAGGTATGCGTCTATACGCCGGCGCTCGGCTAATATCACGTCCAGGTTAAATGGATATCCAGGCCTCAATAAGGTTTTTGGAACAGCAGCATTGATATGGTTCCACAATGCGCTGGTGGAGTCCGTGTCGAAAACCACTTCCTTGATCTTATACTGGGGGCCCGGCCTTGCCCTGTAGATGGCCGTGGCCTTCCTGCGCTTCACCACTGTATCGGCCCTTACGCGGGCGCCGAAGTATCCCGTGTTCTGCAGGTGATTTGTAAGCAGGTCTGCATTGTATTGAAGCTTTACATCGCTTAACAACACGGGCGGCTCAGCAAAGCGCTTTCTTAAAAAAGGGATGCGGTTGGCCCATAGTTTTACACGCGCTCCCAATATCTTGGTATTGGGCTTTGGCCGCGTAAGCCCTTCCAGGTCCGTACGCAATACTTTTCTTTCACGCACAGGTATATTCCTTCCCCGTACCTGAACTTTTGAACCGATGTACAACGCATCACCGGCAGGAACGTATTTGGTGTTGCTGCACGATGAATACACTATTATGCAGGCCAGTCCTAATAAGCCATATGCTGTGCTTCTGAACAATCCCATTCTAATACTCGTTAAAGGGTTCGTTGCCTGGTTCCTGTCCATTGCTCTGCGTGGCCGGCGGCGGCGTTGCAGGTTTGTCAACAGGTTTTGCATTGCTATTCTTCATTTTTTTCCTTCTGAATATTTCCGCGAACTTGTTATAGTCCACCGTTATAATGAAGCTCAGGCCCGTTTCAATTACATATCCTTCCACTACGCCCTGGTATTCATTTTTCCTGTAGCCACGCAGCATATACCGCCCATCCTTGCTCAGTTTATAATCCAGCGCAACGTCTCCCGCAATGTTGCTGCCCTGCTGCTGCGATTGCTGCGGGCCTTCCAGTTCAAAATTGCTGCCAACGGTAACGGTTAACCGCTCACTCAACAGGTTCTTCGACAGGGAAACATTGAAATCTGTTTTATTCCTGCGCTCGCCGGTAGTATAATCGTCGATGGATACTACGTCGAAGTTGAGGTCAACACCCTGGATTAGATTTTCCGCAAGCCTGTTCAGTTGTTCGGTCAGCAGCTTGCTGGCGCTTTGACGTGCAAATGCACCGGCGCTGAACGGACTGCTTGCGCTGTTGTTGAATGGGTTCTCGCCTACAAAGCGGTTCAACAGCAGCAAAGCGAATACCTGTTTGTTCAGCTCCGAAGGCTCCTGCCTTAATTGCTCCAGCTTAACTTCTACGTTTTGCACAATGTCGTTCGACACGTTGTAATTGCGCTCAGGCAAAATGATGTCGAAGGTTATCAAAGGTTTCATCAGCTCGCCCTGCATCTTCAGGTGCACTTCGAATGGAAGCCTTTGCTTATAGGTGTTGCGGATGGTGGTTGTGGCTTCGGCCAGCTGATCGTCTACCAGGTCCAGCGGTGAAGTGTTGGCTACATATATAGCGGTAACGTCCAGCACGGCGTCGGTGGGTTCACCCTGCCAAACGATCTTGCTTCCTTTTTGAATGTTGAATTTGCGGCGAAGGAAATTAAAGGTCAGCTCATAGCTTCCTTCGCTCAGTTCATAGGAACCCGACAGCGTTATCTTTCCACTTCTGTCGATGCCTGCATTTATCAGCCCTTCTCCTTTCATGCGGATAAAGTCTCCATTACCTGCGTCTATCACCAGGCTAAGCGTAGCATCTTTATTGATCTCTATATTGGTATTGATGTCGAACCCTCTTATTGCAGAAGTATCCAGGGCCAGGTATGGCTGCAGGAACAGCGAGTCATTCTCGGGGGGCGCATCCATGTCAACAAACTCTACCACACCTTCGCGTTCCACTATGCCCGGTTCGGGCTGTGGCATCACTGCTGTAAAGTCGGTTTCTTTGTTAATGGTAACACTGCCATCTATTACCGGCAACATTTCGGTGCCGCGTATATACAGGTTGCTGCTTAGGAATAGCTTGCCATAAAACAGCTTGTTATCTACTTTAGTACTATTGATGGCCCTGAAATTGTTGGCGTTTACGCTCAGGTTGAAATCATAATTGATGAAATTGGTGGTGCCCGCCATGCCGTCGATCACTATGGCATTGCCCGTTTCATCGCGGATGGTAAAGGTGCTGAACCGGATACCTTCGTTATTTAGGATCACCAGTTGTTCCTTATCCACCGTAAACTTGCTGTTGAGCATCGTAATGTTTAAAGCGGCGTTGTTAAAGGTCAGCCGCCCATCTATATTAGGGTCCTTCATCGTGCCGTTAAACGCCACCTTTCCGGTTAGTTGCCCGCTTGCATCTTTAATGGCTCCGTTGGCTATACCCTCCACCGTATTCAATTGCAATGCGCGGACATCCAGCACAAAATCGTAGGAGCTGTTGTTGTCTGGCTTTACCAGGTATTTGCCGGTCAACGCAACATCGTTTCCACGGCCGGTAATGCGCACATCGGCTTCGTATGTATCCGCGATGCGGTTGTTTACGCGTATGGTGGCGTTGCCGAGCGTATCCTTGCGAACGCTAAGGTCATTAATGGTAAGATCGCTGGTGAACACCGGTTGCTTCATGATGTCGCTCAACACTACGTTGCCATTCATTAGTCCATCCACGAACGTGGTATCGGCCTGAACAAAACCGGTAAGCGTCCCCAACTTAAAATTGCTGAAGTTCACATTGATGGGCGCATTTACGCTGGAATTGGCGCTGTTGATGCTGAGTTGCTGGTTGTTCCTCGACAAAATAAAGTTGCTAACGTTGATGCCTGAGGGAGTAATCGAAATGGCATTCGCTTCGCGCACGTTCCATGCATCGTAATTCAACAACAGCGATTGCGGCCGCAGGCTGAATGTGTAACTGCCGAACGAAGGCTGCTTCATAGTAGCCGAAAGATGATACTTATCCTTGGCGGCCTTGTCTTTTATATTGAGTGTGAAGCCCAGCTCATTGTTGGCGGCGTTGGCGCCAACGGTAACCCCATATATATTGATGCCAGGCCCGCGCATTTGCGACATGCTTGCCTTCAGGTCGATTCCGCTGTTGCCAGAACCTGCTGTGAGGTTAAGGTCCACGAACCGGTTGGCACCGAATTCAAATAACGGCGAACCCGCCGTGAGCTGCCATCCGCGTTCGCTCGAAAAATTGCCGCGCAGCACCAGGTTGTCCATGCGCTTTAATTCGGGCATGAACGCACGCCACAATGGTTTATCCAGCAGCCTTGCATTGATGGTGAAATCATAAGGGTCAACAGCCACCGCCTGGTACGCTGGCACCAAGGCAAAATGTGGTTGAACCAGGTTTTGTACAACGCTTCCCAATTGCGTCAGCTTATATTCGCCGGCAACGGCAATGCGTGCAACGTCGCTGGTCAACCGAAGATACCTGCCGGTGTCGTTTCTGCCTGCGTTTACTTCCAGCGTATCCAGTTGAAGCCGCTGGTTGCCATTTACAATTACGGAATGCGTTACCAGCATCTGGCCCATCAGGTCATCAGGATCGGTATTGGCAAAGTCTGCTCGGATGGTGCCACGGTAAATAAAAACATCTGGCGTAAGGTTCAACGGCTGAGTTTTGATGCTGTCGATATCTGCTTCCAGTTTTAAAGAAGGAAATTTATCGGTAACAAGTCCGGAAGCATTGAGGCTGAGATGAATGTTCGGATCCCGGATGCCTGCGATAGCTTTGAAATGCTTGTCGGCAATACTGCCATCGATGGTAAAGTTGCGGTAATTATAGTTTTTTATGATGGCCGAATGCACGATGCCCTTAACAGAACCCTGCGCTACCGCGGGATCGAAGCCGCGGCCATTTGCGGTAAGGTCTGCCGATACCGGCCCGAATGTGGTTGGGTCCTGCATAATGCGCCCTACCTGTACATTGCGCGCCCTGATGGTAACGTTGTAACGGACAGCTGTAGGACTGGTGGCATTTTGTATTCTTCCCCGAACGGTAGCATTGCCCAGGCTGGTGTTCAACGAAAGATCGGTGGTTACATCCTGCAAGCTGCCATTGATAGTTCCGTTGGCAGATAGCTGGTCGGGCAAGGTAATGTTCTGTGGCAAAGTGCCGGCAGGAATGAACAGCGCAAGGTCTGTTTTACTGGTGCTAAGGTTGCGGATGTTCAGGTTAACCCTTGTCCTGTTGATATCGGGCAAACCTGCAATGTTCCCACTTAGGTTCACCTTTGTATTGCTGAGGCCATTGAACTGCAGGGACTGTATGTGCATGTTGGCCATCGTGCCTTCTATATTACCATCCAGGAACCATGTGTCCGATGGATTGGAGAATGCGGGCTGCGATGCCAGTTGCGGCGCGAATGCCAATATATCTTTGACCAGTATCCTGTTGTTGTTAAGGTTTATGTCCATGCGCAGTGTTTCCGGCGCCTTGGCCAGCGCTTCCAATGAAGGATAGCGAAGTGTAATGGAAGGTCCCAGCCGTGTGCCGGGTGTTTCCAATACGAGATCGTGCAGGTAGGCCTCCTTGCTGGCAAAAAGGAAATTAGTTTCCAGCCTCCGTAACTGGAAGCCGCTTCTTTCCTGGAAGGACCCCTTAGTTATTCTCGCCGAAATGGTATCGATGGTAAACAGGAAATCCCTGGCATGCAGGGTCAGGTTATCGGCCTTCAGGTGCGCATAATCCATTCCCCTGGAAAGCCGGGGGCTTGCATCGTTATCGAACTTGATATTATTATTGTTCAACTCCAGGCTGCCTATCCTGAACCGCCAGTCGTTGGTGGCCTCTGCCTGCAACTCCTGCTTTAATTCTTCCGCAACTTTCTGTGCTTCTTTTTTGTTACCCAATCTTATCTGCGCGGTAGTATTGTTCAGCAACAGCTTGTTCAGCTCGATGGTGCGGTTAGGCATGTCTATGTTGCTGGCGTCTACCTGCAGCGTGCCGAGTTTAACGGTATTGTAAAACGCCGACACATCGTTGCGGTAGTCCAGTTCAATATTCTGAAGATTGATATCCTTGAAGGTCAGGTTCAGCACAACGGGCTGTTTTGCTTCTGCTAGGTCCTTGCCCGGCGAATCGTCGCTGACCAGGGGTTTGGATTGATAGATATGTCCTTTAATGCCGTTTACCTGTATATCAGGAATGTGAAACCGCATTTTTGCGGGGTCGAATATATCGATGCGGGTGGTGAGGTCGTTAATGGTAACGTCCATATCGTTGCCCGTAATCACATCCTGGTACAACAGCCTTACCTTATTGAGCAATACAGATTTAATGGCCATCTTAACCGCCGCAGTATCCGCCGGATTGGCGGCCGTTGGCTTGGCCGGAGCAAAAGCATCGATGATAAACTGGAAATTGAACGTGGTATCGGGCAGTTGCCGTTTTATTTTGGCCGTGATCTGCTCCAGTTGAATTTCGTTGATCTCTACTTCACTGCTCAGCAGCTTGAACAGACTGATGTCTACTGCCAGCCGGCCGCCGTAAAGCAGGGTATCTTTCTGGAGGTCCTCAACATACACGTTTTGCAGGGACACGGAATTGGGAAAGCCTATGTACAGCTTACCGATGGATACCTCGGTCTTAAGCTTACCTTCAAGGTAACTTTCTATCTTTTTACGGGCGAAATTCTGGACCGGTGGCGTTTGAACCAGGATGAAGATCAGCACCACCAATAGCAAGAGCACAATTATTAGTTTCGCAAATAGTCTCAGTACCCTTTTGAGGTGGTACATGGAGGTATGCGGGGTTTTTGTTGTAGCCATATTAAAGCATTATGCTGTGGCAAAATTTCCACACTTGCACCTGGCGGTAATAATCCTCAGTTTGCAGGCAGGGAGCACCACAGCGGTAATATCCCTATTGCACGTGTTTCGGAGTCTTCAAACAGGTAATCGATAGTAAAAATTGCAATTAGTGTACCATTGGGAATTAGGGTGTTACGGCATAGTCTAGTTGACTAATTTTGAGTTCTTTCACAAACCTTTACGGGTTTGTGTACGTATACCATTTAAATTTGTAATAATTACTACTGTATGCGCAGAATCCTTGTAACGATGTTTATTATTGCCACGATTGCAGTGGCTTGCGATAAGAATAAATTCCAGACAAAACCCACCCTTACCCTCAAGGCAATGAACGGGGACATTATTCCGGCCGGGGCCTCCCTGATACTGGATTTTGAGTTTACCGATAAGGAAGGGGACGTCAGCGATTCCATCTTTGTGTTTAAAACAAGGATCAATAAGGTTAAAACGGCTACGGTACGCGATAACTTTGCCTTGCCCGTGCCTGAATTTCCCAAGAACACGAAGGGTGAGGTACAGGTTACATTGGACCATAGCTTTTACCTGGTATCGGCCATACAACCGCCCAAAGACCAGGCTACCGGCAAGTTCCACGATGATACCCTGATGCTGCGTTTTGTATTGAGAGACAGGGCCGGCAATGCCAGCGATACTACTTCCGTCGGCCCCATAATCGTGTTACGTAACTAACAAGTCATCCAATAAGTCCCCTGCGTCAAGGTCATTGGGTCAATCCACCATATTAAAAGTTGTATTGCCCTGAGTAATAACTTGCACCCTAACGACTCAATGACCTATCGACTTAATGAGTTTTTTCAGAAAAATCTTCGACCTCTTTTTATTCAGTAGTCTTTTCATTGCCATTTGCGCGGTGATAATGACGTTTCAGACCAATCAATTGCTTTCGCTGGATTATGACCACCGGCATTATGCCGCCTTTGTTTTCTTTTCCACCATCTGCAGCTATAATTTTCATTGGTACCTCACCCCTGCCTCTTGTACCGAGCGCACCAGGGCGCATTGGACCCGCCAAAACAAGCTGCTGCACCTGCTGTTGTTTATCGCAGGCGGCATAGGCGCAGCCTGGTATTTCTTTTCATTTCAACAGGTATGGTTCTGGCTTATGGTGCCGGTGATACTTACCTTCCTGTATTCCGCTCCCAAATTGCCTTATGGTCCATTCAGGTGGTTAAAGAAAGTAGCAATAGGCAAAACCATTTTTTTGTCGATGGTATGGCTGTATGTGACCACGCTGGCGCCCATGCTCATCAGCGAGCAGCCGCTGCAAACATCGTTCGTGCTGTTTGCCTGCAGCCGCTTCTTCCTCATTTATGCAATTTGCATCCTGTTCGATTACCGGGACCGTGAAGAGGATAAAAAAGACGGCATCCGCAGCATGATCACTTATTTTTCCGAGCAGGGTATTACAATATTGTTCTACGGTTCGTTGGCAGCTTTTGCGGCCGCCACAGCTGCCTTGTACTTATATGGTGTTAGTTGGTACGTTGTGCTCGCCCTGCTATTGCCCGGGCTGATAGTGATGGCATTGTTCAATACCGCCAAACGTAATTTTTCCGACTACCTGTATTACTTCGTTTTAGACGGCCTGATGATGTTTTCCGCCTTATTTACCTTATTCTGGTAGGGAATCGGTTGTTTTGGGTTGTTTTAATACTTTTGCCACTTTAATAAACTGTATGGCAAAAGCGGCTAAAGCGGCAAAATCAAAATCGGTACTTACGGACAAGTCATTCCAATTCCTGCGAGACTACATCAACAATCCCTCTCCTGTTGGTTTTGAAAGCAGCGGGCAGAAATTATGGCTCCAATACCTAAAGCCCCACGTTCACACCAGTTTTTCAGATCCCTACGGAACGGTGGTGGGCGTAATTAATCCCGATGCTCCGTTTAAGGTGGTTATTGAAGCACATGCCGATGAGATCAGTTGGTTCGTGAATTACATCAATCCCGAAGGACTGCTGTACCTGAAAAGAAATGGGGGTGTCGACCACCAGATAGCGCCGGGACAGCGGGTGTGGGTACAGGGACGTAAAGGAGCTGTACAGGCAGTATTTGGATGGCCGGCCATTCATACGAGAATTAATAATCCCGAAGCAAAAGAACCCCAGCCTAAGGTAGAAAACCTGTTCCTCGACTGCGGTGCGCGCAATCGAAAAGAGGTGGAAGATTTAGGCATACACATCGGCTCCGTAGTTACATACCAGGATGGATTTGAAGAGCTGGCTTATAATTACTACGTAGGCCGTGCATTCGACAACCGTATCGGCGGATTTATGATTGCAGAAGTAGCGCGGTTGCTGAACCAGAACCAGAAAAAACTGCCTTATGGACTGTACGTGGTAAATGCGGTACAGGAAGAAGTAGGACTACGGGGAGCTGAAATGATCGCGCGGCGTATAAGGCCCAACATAGCTATTATTACAGACGTAACGCACGACACTACCACGCCGATGGTAAATAAGATCATCGAAGGCGATATTGCCTGCGGCAAGGGCCCGAGCCTTTCTTATGGGCCGGCCGTGCATAATAAATTGCTGCACCTTGTGCAGGAAGTATCCGTGAAAAAGAAAATACCGGTGCAGATGCGGACGGTTTCGCGCAGCACAGGAACAGACACCGATTCATTTGCTTATGCCAACGACGGATGCCCTTCGGTATTGATCTCTATTCCGCTGCGCTACATGCATACCACGGTAGAAATGCTGCACCGCGATGATATCGAGAACACCATCCGCCTGATGTATGAAACTTTGCTAACTTTAACGCCTAAAACCAATTTAAGCTACCTCTGATGTTCAACATTATCCTATACCTCGATCCCGGAAGCGGTAGTTACCTGGTGCAAATGATCATAGCGGCCGTGCTGGCCGGATTGTTCTTTTTTAAAAATCTCTGGTGGAAAATAAAATCTTTTTTTTCTGTTATTTGGTGGAAGATCAGGTCGTTATTTGGCCGTAGCAAGAATCATTCTCCATCAGTCCCCGACTTATCAACACCGAAGGAAGACTAAATGTCAAACTATCTCCAGCATCCTTCTTCTTTTCGCGACCCATCGGGTTTTATTTTTCAGTCACACCAGCAGGTATACCGGCAGGTAAACCAATCATATGCCGCCAACTACGAGCGCCTCATGCAGTCGGGCTTATACAAAAGCCTCACCGCCTCGCAACGATTGATACCTCATGCCGAGCTGAATGAAAACCTTACCGGCGTGCCGGACTGGTATAAAACCTTGTTGCCCGAACAGGTCCCTTTTATCAGCTATCCTTACGAATGGTGCTTCGAACAAATGAAGGACGCGGCGTTGCTCGTGCTGGACATTGTGAGGGAATCGCTTCGGCATGACCTGATCTTGAAAGATGCCACGCCGTTCAATGTACAATTTCACAAGGGCAAGCCCATCTGGATCGACACGCTTTCATTTGAACCATATGAGGCCAATAAACCCTGGGTGGCTTACCGCCAGTTCTGCGAATGCTTTTTATTCCCGCTTTACTTAGGGCATTATCTGAAAGCAGATATACAAAAGACGTTAAGCACCTACCTGGAAGGCATACCCGCAAGCCTTACCGGCAAGCTGCTGCCCGTGCGCAGCGGGCTTAGCCTGGGTGTGTGGCTACACGTGTACCTGCAGGGCGCGGTTAAATCAAATCATACAGCGGTGGCCCCGCAAGGCGGCTTCAACAGGAAAAAATTACTGAACCTTATCACCCATCTCGAAACCATTATCGGCGGTTTCCGCGGCAGGAAATCAGGCACTACGTGGAGCGATTATTACGATAATACCATCATCAGCCAGCAATACCTGGTTGAAAAAGAAAAACTGTTCCGGCAAATGCTAAGCGGAATTGAATACGATACCGCGCTGGACGCCGGCACCAACGATGGGCATTTCGCAAAGATCATGGCAGAGGACCCGGCAAAGAATATCGTGGCGCTCGATAGTGATGCCGCGTCCATCAACAGGTTGTACCGCCATGTAAAAATGAATGGTGTTACCAATCTTCTTCCGTTGCAGGTGGACATTACCCAGCCTTCGCCGGCATTGGGTTATCGCAATAAGGAACGGGCCGCTTTTTTCGACCGCGTGCAAACACGGCTCGTAACAGCACTGGCTTTGATACATCATCTGGTGTACGGTAAAAATATCCCGCTGGCTTCGCTGGCAGGTTTTTTTGCAGACATAACGGGCAAATACCTGCTGATAGAATTTGTTCCCCCAACGGATCCAAAGGTATTGATCATCTCCAGGAACAGAACGGCAACGCATCGTTACGATGCCGAAACGTTTGAGCAAAGCTTCGGCAGATTGTTTACCATCCTGCATAAGAACACGGTGCCCGGCACTGAGCGTGTTTTATACCTCATGGAAAAAAAGGTGTAAGTTGAAAACAGCATCCAAGCATACCGCCTGGTTTTTTAAACCCATTTTCTTTTTATTGCTGCCCTTGTTTTTTGTATTGCATGGATTAAAGGAAAATGCAGGCTTTGTTTCTTTCAGCGATGCCGCTCCGCTGCTAATGCTATACCTGGTAGTTGCATTGCTGCTGTACGGGCTTTGCTGGTTGTTGTTCCGCAATCATATTAAAGCAGCACTGGGAAGCTTTACGCTGATGGCCCTTCATTTCTTTTTCGGGGGCTTGCACGATTGGTTGAAATCGGCGCTGGACAATTCATTCATTACAAGATATTCTTTCTTGTTGCCCATCCTGCTGCTTGCAGTTGTGTTCATTTTTGTGCGGATCAAAAGAACGTCATCTCCCTTGCGGAGAATAACATCTTACCTGAATATTCTGTTATTGATGCTGATAGCGTGGGACGCGATCATCTTGCTGGTGCCTGCTAAAAAATCGATGCATGATAAGGCTGCGCTAAAGTTTCCTGCGTGCGACAGTTGCACCAAACCAGATATATTTTTGATTGTACTGGATGAATACGCAGGGCAACGATCACTGGCCGAGCTGTTTAATTTCAACAACAATGATTTCATCAACGAGCTTTACAAAAGAGGATTTTATGTAGCCCCCAACAGCAGGAGCAATTACAATTACACGCCTTTTTCCATGGCTTCCATGCTGAACATCTCCTATCTGGATTTGAAGGACACCGACCGCGATAAGCCTGACCTTACCTATGCGTTTCGCATGATCAATGAAAACAGCGTGCAGCGCATGCTGGAAGCAAATGGCTACGCATTCCACAATCATTCAGTATTTAATTTACCGG
Source organism: Chitinophagaceae bacterium (assembly GCA_035628135.1). GTDB lineage: Bacteria > Bacteroidota > Bacteroidia > Chitinophagales > Chitinophagaceae > DASPKM01. The sequence continues at coordinate 89,639 of DASPKM010000014.1, forward strand.
GAAGGCCCGCGCCCGTTGAAGAAACTTTCATTCCAGCAAAAACCAGGCTTTTTACTTCCCAAACATTGCTAAGCAGATTGTACAGGGACCTTGGGTATCACCTCATCACTACGCTAAAGATCAAATGGTTTATACAGAACAATGCCTACCATGAGCTGCGCAACAATACAAGGTTGTACGATCTTACCAAACAACTCGCAGCCACGGCCTCGCCGCAACCGCGGTTTGTGTATACGCACCTGATGATGCCGCATTATCCTTATTATTTCGATAAGGATGGGCAGGCCATGGACCCCAATCGCGTATTGCCCGAGGCTAATAACACCAACCGCCAAGACTACATTCAATATTTACAGTACACTAATAAAAAAATGCTGGAGCTGGCCGATCATATTCTGAAGGTATCGTCTAAACCGCCTGTCATCATTATCATGAGCGATCATGGGTTCAGGCACTTCCGTCAACCGGTTGCAAAGGAATACCATTTCATGAATTTGAATGCGGTGTACCTTCCCAACCGGCGTTACCAGGCCTTTTACGACAGTGTTTCCAATGTGAACCAGTTCAGGATCATCTTCAATACCCTGTTCAACACCGAGTATCCCTTGTTAAAGGATAGCTCGGTTTATTTAAGGGATTAATACAGTTTCTGGAAGATTAACCGCCTATATTCCGGTAATGTCATCCGATGTGATATTTGATTAGGATAGCGATTATGGTATCTTATTATGATATCCTATTTTGATACCGGATTATGTATCCTGAGAGTTTGATTCGGAGGTGGTTCATCCTGTCGGTTTAATCCGGGAAATTAAAACAATCCCAAACATTCTATTACGACGTAAACCCTTCTCCTTATTTTTGCCCGACCAAAAAATTCCTTATGAGCCTGCGATATGACTGGACCATCGAAGAAATAAACGACATCTATCATACGCCCCTGCTGGAACTGGTTTTCCGCGCCGCCACGATTCACCGCAAATACAACCAAACCGGCGAAGTGCAGGTTTGCACCCTGCTCTCCATTAAAACAGGCGGCTGTCCCGAAGACTGTGCTTATTGCCCGCAAGCCGCAAGGTACCATACTGACGTGAACGTACATGCGCTGATGCAAACCGGTGAAGTGCTGGAATATGCAAAGAAAGCAAAGGCCGCGGGCTCAACCCGCTTTTGCATGGGCGCTGCCTGGCGCGAAGTACGGGACAACCGCGACTTCGACCGCGTGCTTGAAATGGTAAAAGGCGTAAACAACCTGGGCATGGAAGTTTGCTGCACCCTGGGAATGCTCACCGCGGAACAAGCAGAAAAACTGGCTGCCGCAGGACTCTACGCATACAATCATAACCTCGATACCTCGCCCGAATATTACTCTGAGATCATTACCACGCGCACTTATACTGACAGGCTGCAAACGTTGGAACACGTTCGCAAGGTTGGTGTAAGCGTTTGTTGCGGCGGCATTATCGGGCTCGGAGAAACGCATGAAGACCGCATCGGCATGTTGCATACATTGGCCACGCTGCCCGAACACCCGGAAAGTGTTCCCATCAACGCATTGGTGCGCGTGCAGGGCACTCCACTGGAAAATCGACCTAAAGTAGATGTATGGGACATGGTAAGAATGATTGCCACTGCCCGCATACTCATGCCCAGGGCGATGGTGCGCCTAAGCGCGGGCCGTACGGAAATGTCCATAGCAGAACAAGCCTGGTGCTTTATGGCCGGTGCCAATTCAATTTTTGCCGGCGATAAATTGCTGACCACTCCCAATCCTTCCTTCGAAGAAGACGATGCCATGTTCCGCCTGTTGGGATTGCAACCAAGAGAAGCTTTTAAAGAAGTGAAGACGATGATTAATTATTGATATTAATTACTGATTATTCAGAAATGAGTAATTAATAATTAATAATCAATAATCAATACTAAACCACTGTCGCCCTAAAAAAATAATTCCCCCGTAGAAACGGGGGAACATCTTTAACCCTTAAAACAACCAACATGAAAAATTTCTGATAATTATTAAACAGCAAAAATCCTACTAAGTTTATACAAGGAATGTTAAAACATCAATTCGTGACAAAACTAAGACAAAGCAATGTCGAGCACCTGCTGCATGGTTTTTACGTAGTGGAATTTGAGGCCGTTTATGAAGTTTGAATCGATGTCCTGTATGTCTTTTTCGTTCTGCCAGCACAGGATCACTTCCTTCAATCCTGCCCTCTTGGCAGCCAATACTTTCTCTTTAATGCCGCCCACCGGCAGCACCTGTCCCCGCAAGGTTATTTCGCCTGTCATGCCAAGATAATTCCTTACCCGCTTGCCCGTGAAAGCCGAAGCAATGGCCGTTAGCATGGTAACACCGGCACTCGGACCGTCCTTTGGCACAGCGCCTTCAGGCACATGTATGTGCAGCGTTTTACGTTCGAATATCCCCGGGTTGAGTCCATACTTCTTGGCATTGGATTGCAAGTAAGTATAGGCCGTTGAAGCGCTCTCCTTCATTACATTACCCAGGTTGCCGGTAAGCTTCATATCCGCCTTACCTTCGCTTAAACTGGCCTCCACAAATAAAATATCGCCACCTACATAGGTCCATGCCAGTCCGACTGCCACGCCGGCCATATTGGCCACCTTGTAGAGCTCGTTACTGTACCGGGGCTTGCCAAGGATCTTTTCTACTTCCGCCGCTGTCAATACTGACTTCAGCTTCCCTTTAGTCGCGTATTCCTTGGCCTCGTACCGCATGATGGATGCAAGCTGACGGTCCAGCTCACGCACCCCGCTTTCGCGGGTATAGTCCTGGATGATCTTTTCCAGGATCTTGTCGCCGATCTTGAATACGGGAGTCGAAAGTCCATGCGCATCTTTCTGCTTGGGCACTAAATGCCGCTTGGCGATCTCGATCTTTTCTTCCACTGCGTAACCGCTTAGGTCTATGACTTCCATGCGGTCGCGCAGCGCGGGCTGTATGTTATTGATATCATTGGCTGTAGCTATGAACAACACCTTGCTTAGGTCGTATTCCAGCTCCAGGTAGTTATCGTAAAAAGTATGGTTTTGTTCGGGGTCTAACAGTTCCAGCAGGGCACTGCTCGGGTCGCCGCGGAAGTCCTTGCCAACTTTATCCACCTCATCGAGGATGATAACAGGATTGGATGATTTTATTTTCCTGAGCGATTGAATGATGCGGCCGGGCATGGCGCCGATGTAGGTCTTACGGTGCCCGCGTATTTCGCTTTCGTCGTGCAGGCCACCCAAACTAATGCGAACGTATTTGCGGCCTATAGCAGTGGCTATGCTGCGTCCTAACGAAGTTTTACCAATGCCTGGAGGCCCTACAAAGCAAAGGATCGGGCTTTTCATATCACCCTTCAACTTCAGCACCGCGAGATATTCCAGGATACGCTCCTTTACCTTATCCATGCCGTAATGGTCGCGATCGAGTATTTTGCCTGCCTTCTTCAGCTCGTATGAATCTTCGGTGAAATCGTTCCATGGCAGGTCCAGCATTAAATCCAGGTGATTGTACACTATTGAAAAATCAGGCGTGCTCGGGTGCATGCGCTCCAATCGCTCGATTCCCTTTTGAAAAAGTTCTTTGGCAGCCTGAGGCCATTTCTTCGCTTCGGACTTCTTCACCATCTCCCTTATCTCGCGCTCATTGCTGTCGCCCCCCAACTCCTCCCGAATGCTTTTCATTTGTTGCTGCAAAAAGTATTCGCGCTGCTGCTTGTCGAGCTCCATCTTGGTTTTATTGGTCACCTTGTTTTTCAGCTCGGCAAATTGCAATTCGCGCTGAAGCAATTGCATCAAAATATCCGCACGGGCCTGCACATGATTTAATTCAAGCAGCTTTTGCTTTTCTGCGAGCTCCGTGTTCAGGTTACTCGATACGAAATGTATGAGGAAGGAAGGGTTCTCAATATTTTTGAGAATAATGGAAGCTTCGGAAGGAATGTTAGGCGATAATTGAATGATCTGCGAAGCAAGGTCCTTGATATTCGCAACATACGCTTCAAAATCCTGGTTCTTTGGCGCTTCTTCCTCTTCCAGTAATTTTATTTCTGCTTTGAAATAAGGGTCTTCTGCGGTAATGGCTACGAGCTTAAACCTGCGCTTGCCCTGTATGATGATGGTAGTGCCGCCATCGGGCATTTTTATCAGCTTCACTATTCTTGCAATGGTGCCGATGTCTTCCAGGTCGCTCACAGTAGGATCTTCTATGCTGCTGTCTTTCTGCGCTACTACGCCTATCAGTTTGTCCGCCTTGTATGCATCGTTAACAGCTTTGATGCTTTTGTCCCTGCCAACTGTAATGGGCAGCACTACACCGGGGAACAGAACAGTATTGCGGAGTGGTAAAAGCGGTAGCTCTGCAGGAATCTCGACATCCTGGCCGTTATCACCTTCATTTTCGTTCAGGGGAATAATCGGTATAAAATCCATTTCATCTTCTGGGGCCATCAAAAAATTCATTCTGGTCTATTAGTTTCGGTGACAAAATAACACCTCTCTGATTAAAAACCTATGTTTTTACCGGAATTGCTATAGGGGACAAGATATGTGCCAGACGCGAATAGCTGTCAAAATACAGAAAAAAGGCAAAGGCACAGACCTTCCAAAATCAGGAGGTCTTGTGCCTTGTGTTTTTGAGAGTTATGTAATAAGCCCTGTTAAAACAGGCGGAATCCCACATATGCCTGGAATCCCTGGCTCTTCCACTTATCCTGGTTGTCGATGTCGTTCAGGTTGTTCAATCCAACAACATAGCGTGCGCCGGCTTTGAAGCCGCCGAGGTTCAGTTGCGCGCCACCCACCATGGAAAAGTCGCCGCTTTTAAAGGCTTCCGTTCCATTTTGCAACAAGTTCTTGTCCTGGTCGATGAGTACACCGAATTGCGGACCAACCTGCAGGCTTAGTGGTTTGATAGGACGATAGCTCAGTAAGATCGGGATGCTGAGGTAGTTCAGCTTCACGTTTCTTACATCAGCTATGCCATGGGGATAGATCTCGTTGAAATCATTCGAGGTCCTGGTATTGGTTTGGTTCCAGAGCACCTCGGGCTGAACGCCCCATTTTTTGTTGAAATTGATTTCGGCAAATGCGCCCAGGTTATAACCATGCCTGAATTCTTCCTGAAAAGATTTTCCATCGATCTTTCCTACGTTCGCGCCTCCCTTGACTCCCATATGGAAGCCTTGTGCAAAAGAAAGCGAAGTAATGATCATTGATAAGAGGAGTAAAAAGGAAATTTTGCGGTTCATACGTAATGTTTTACGGTTGCAACAAAATTCCAAGATTATGCCAACGGAAATATAACGATTGTAAAGTTCTGTTAAGCAGGCAGATATTAACAAATCAAAAATTAAAACCTGTTACAATGGAATATGCTACCGTAAAACGGTCATCCGCTTCGGGCAGGTAGTAGTCCATCAGCAGTTGAGGCATGATGAAAAGCTTGCCGACACTGTAATCTGCACGCAGTATAAACGACAACGACTGAGCGCCAAAGCCCGTTTGCTCGGTTATCTGCTGGTTGCTGGGCAAAAAATTGTTCCTGATCACCGTCGAGGACGATTGATAAGATGTATTGAACCCAAAGCGTTGTGTGCCGCCGCTAAACATAAGTACAGGCGTGAGCGTAAAGCCATCATTCTTCTTCAATACATCGAACCACATGAAATTGTATTTAAGCGACAGAATGGCCGCCAGGTCGTGAACAGATTCTTCGCTCTCAATAGTAATGAACCCGCGTTGCGAGCGTTGCAGCCACCGGTTCCATAACCATACCTGCCGCTCTTCATATTCCTTTTTACTGCCCCATCCGTAACTAACGGACAGGGACGGCCGCAATTTCCATTTCTTATAAGTGAAATACGCAAACAGTTCCTGCTGGATGGGCGTGGTATAAAATGGCAGCGAATCCTTGCTGAAATATTTGGTGAACGATATGCCCGTGCTGAAGTTTTTACCACGCAGGTAATCGTAAGATGGGTTTAATGAGAACTGGTAAAAATTGGTATTGGCCCCATTCAACAATATAAAACCCGAAGCCGCGAAACCAAGCCCGCTCTTATGATAGTATCCTACCGATGGAGAGATCAATGGCTTTTTGGCGGTGGTAAATACAAAGGAATTCTTGTTTTCGTAGCTGAAGTAACCCGTACCAATACCCGCGGTTATGGTAAAAAAGCTGGTAGGCTTGGAAAGTGAATCCATAAACCGGTCGAAATCTTTTAGCAGGGAATCCATTACAGCGGTGCTGTCCTTGTTGAGGAACAGGGAGTCCATTTTGGTGTTTTGTGCGGAACCAAGGTACTGTGAGCACACCAATATGGCAGGTAGCAACAACCGGGTCAGCAATGGCTTCATTTTCATGAATTGTTTCAAAGGCACTCGTTAAACGATGGTTGGAAGGTAAAAATTGCCGGAAGTTTAATGACAGATACGGAATAATAGGCCCCCTATTCCAACTCAATTACCGTGATCTCCGGCAGTATTCCCACCCGGCCGGGGTAGCCGATAAAACCGAAGCCGCGGTTCACATACAGCTTCTGGTTTCCCTCTTCATACAACCCCGCCCATTGCCTGTACACGTATTGAACGGGGCTCCAACGGAAGCCGGGCACCTCCACCCCAAATTGCATTCCATGGGTATGGCCGGCCAGCATCAGGTCGATGTCGGGAAAATTAGGCTTCACCTGTCCGTCCCAATGACTGGGATCGTGGCTGAGCAAAATCTTAAAGGGATGGATCTCCGCGCCGGCATAAGCCCGTTCTAATTTTCCATACCTGGGAAAATTACCCTTCGAGCTCCAGTTCTCGATGCCGATCAGGGCTATGCTATGACCATCTTTTTCAATGGTTACGTGCTCGTTCATCAGCAGCTTCCACCCCAATTCTCCATGCACCTCTTTTAAACGCTCGAGGTTGGCTTGTTTTATTTCCTGGCTTTCCCAACGGATATAATCGCCATAGTCGTGGTTGCCCAGGGTTGAATACACCCCTAACGGGGCGGACAGTTTACTGAATACATCCATGTACGGCGCCATTTCTATGGCGCGGTCGTTTACGAGATCGCCGGTAAATACTATCAAATCCGGTTGTTGCTTTAATATCAATTCCACGCCCCTGGTAACGGCCTTCTTGTCGGTAAAACTGCCGCAATGAATATCGGAGATGTGCACCAATTTAAGGCCTTTAAAAGCAGCCGGCAGTTTGTTGAAGCTGAGCTTCACGCGGCGCACTTCGTAATTGTATTTATTGCTGAAGCCATACAGCAGGGTGCCGAAAAGGCCTCCGCCCGCTGCCAGTCCTACCCAGCTCAGAAAAACAGACCTTGATATTTTTTCACTGCCGATATCTTCGCCTTCTGTATTGTTGAAAAACAACTTGCTGCTGGCCCATTGTATCAATCTTCTAACATCGTCGAGCAGGAAAAAGACAACCGCAAGCACCTTGGCAAAAAAAAGCCCCACCACGGTAGCGAATAAGTAGGTACGCACCGACCGCGGCCACGAATCATAATTGATAAAAGGGATGATGATGAGCAGCACTACGCCGGCAATCGAAACGCCCCAATAGCTGCTATAAATGATCATTTTCATTTTTGGCGAAGCGCCCTGGCTCACCACTTTTATGGCCTGGAAAACGTAGACGTCCAACAATACCATCAGGGTAACGATTACCCACCAGAATCCCGAATTTCGCATAGCATGTATTCTGTGTGCAAAAGTGCGCCAATCCGGGAAAAGAAGAACGCTTATTTTTGCGAACTTATCTCACAAACCCGTTTCCATGGAGCTTACTTATTACGGACATGCCTGCTTTGCAGTCACATTCAATAACATCAGGCTGTTATTCGATCCTTTCATTACCCACAATCCTTTAGAAGAGGCTAAAAAGATCGACGTGAACGCCATCCAGGCGGATTATATTCTTTTATCGCATGGTCACGCCGACCATAGCCTGGATTGCATGAGCATTGCTCAGCGCACCGGCGCCACCGTGATCGGCATGGTAGAGATAACGGATTTCCTGGACAGCCAGGGCCTGGAGGCGCATGGCATGAACATCGGGGGACAGGCCAATTTCAGGAATGGCAGCTTTACGCGGGAAAAGGGCGATTTTAAGGTAAAATGCGTGGTGGCCCAGCACTCATCCAGCATGCCGGTTGATAACAGCTATGCGGGCAGCCCGGTAGGATTTTTAGTTACCACAGACGAAGCGTCCTTTTATTACAGCGGCGATACGGGACTGACCATGGACATGCAGCTTATCCCCCGTTGGGCAAAACTTAATTTCGCAGTGCTTCCCATAGGCGATAATTTCACGATGGGCCCCGAGGACGCATTGGAGTGCGCCAAAATGATCGAATGCAAGACCATTGTAGGCGTACATTATGATACTTATGCCCCGCTCATTCAAATAGATAAGGAATGGGCAAAAAATGTTTTCAACCAGGCAGGCTATGATCTGAAACTGCCTAAAATTGGGGAAACGATTACGATCTAAGCTTGTATCTTGGAACTTTTTGAACAACTATGGCAAGAATTATCGGAGTAGCAAATCAGAAAGGAGGAGTTGGTAAAACCACCAGCGCCATTAACCTCGCGGCCAGCCTGGCCGTGCTGGAGTTCCGCACATTGCTGGTAGACGCAGACCCGCAGGCAAACAGCACTACGGGGGTAGGGTTCGACCTGCACAACATCACCCAGAGCCTGTACGATTGCATGGTGAACGACGTGAGCGCAAAGGATGTGATTTTAAAATCGGACGTTCCCAACCTCGACGTCATTCCTTCGCACATAGACCTCGTAGGCGCTGAAATTGAAATGATCAATTACCCCAACCGCGAAAGCGTATTGAAAAATATACTGGAACCCGTGCGCAACGATTATGAATTCATCATCATCGATTGCTCGCCTTCATTGGGACTGATCACTGTAAATGCGCTGACCGCATCGGACGCTGTCATCGTTCCGGTTCAAACAGAATTTTTTGCATTGGAAGGATTGGGAAAATTGCTGAACACCATCAAGATCGTGCAAAGCCGGCTTAATACTTCGCTGCAAATTGAAGGCATATTGATGACCATGTACGACGGGCGGCTGCGACTGTGCAACCAGGTAGTGAGCGAGGTGCGCAAACATTTTGATGAGCTGGTGTTCAACACCATTATCCATCGCAATACCCGCATCAGCGAAGCGCCCAGTGTAGGCAAGCCCGTTATACTGTACGACGCTTACAGCAAAGGCGCCATGAACTATTTAAACCTTGCCAAGGAAATCCTGCAAAAAAACAACATGACGAAAATAAAGCAGGAAGAACGTGTCCTGGAATAAGTCATTGCGTCAATGGATCATTTAGTGTTGATGATGCACTTAATGACTTACTGACCTAATGACCAAATGACTTTAATTATGACCAGTCCTAAACAAAATAAAGACGCACTCGGAAAAGGGATCCGCTCCCTGTTGCAGAGCATCGATTCGGACCTGAAAACATCCGCGGGAAGTTTAAAGCCCGCCATAGCCGAAGCAGCTACCGGCGTTTTGCGCATTCCCCTCGAACAGATAGAAGCCAACCCGCGCCAGCCCCGCCACGATTTTGACGAACAGGCCTTGAAGGAACTGGCTGCGTCCATCAAAACATACGACATCATTCAGCCGATTACCGTTTCAAAGCTGCCTTCGGGTAAGTACCGGCTTATAGCAGGCGAACGCCGTTTTCGCGCGGCAAAAATGGCGGGTTTGAAAGACATCCCCGCTTACTTGCGCCACGCCAACGACGCAGAGCTACTGGAACTGGCCTTGCTGGAGAACCTGCAGCGCCAGGACCTGAACGCAATGGAAATTGCGCTTAGCTATAAGCGTATGATGGAAGAGCTGAGCTATACGCAGGAACAGGTTGCTGAACGCATGGGCAAGGAACGCACTACGGTTACCAACTACATCCGCCTGCTGAAGCTGCCACCCGATATACAAGTAGCAGTGCGCAATGGAAGCCTTAGCATGGGTCACGCAAGAGCGCTGGTGAATGTAGATACCATCGACAAGCAATTGTATATTTTCCGCGAGGTGCAGGAAAAGGAGCTATCGGTAAGGCAAACAGAGGAGCTTGTACGAAAACTATACAAAGGTGAACCCGCTGTTAAAAATGCTGCGAAAAACCAGCTTCCGCCGGCTTACAAAAAAATTGAGGATAATTTAGCTTCGCATTTCAGCACCAGGGTAAGGATGCAGCACAACAAGAAAGGACATGGCAGCATAACCCTGGAATATTATTCGCTGGAAGAATTGAACAAGCTGCTGGACCAGTTCGGCGTTTCCGGCAGTTGATCCTCAAGCGGGCACATTTATGAAATATACCAGAGCGGCTTTACTGTTCCTGTTGATTTTATTTTCAAAGGCAATGTTTGCTCAGCAACCTGATTCGCCCAGAGTACAAAAAGATACTTCCCTATTTGCAAAAGGTTTGCTGGATACAATTCCCAACAGGCAGGACACTGCTAAGCCCCGCCACAGCCCGCGCAAGGCCGCTATCCGCTCCGCCATCCTTCCCGGGTGGGGCCAGGCTTACAACAAAAAATACTGGAAGATACCGATCGTATATACAGCCATTGGCATTCCTGCTTACCTGTTTCTGGATAACCTTAAATGGTACCGGCGCACAAAGTATGCGTACCTGGTAGTATCTACCAATAGCACCAACACCGACAGCCTCAACCGCGTGCATCCCGAGCTAAGGCCATTTGTAGACCGCGGGTTCGGCAACGAGCTGTTGAATTACCGAAACGAGTTCAGGCGAAACGTAGACTATTCCGCTTTATTCTTCCTGTTGTTCTGGGGACTGAACATTGTAGACGCCAGCGTGGACGCGCACCTGAAAGATTTCAACGTAACACCCGACCTTAGCCTCAAAATAAAACCAGGCTATAGTCCTACGGGTAATACCTACGGGCTTAGTCTTGTATTCGATATCCATGATGGCAAGCCGAAATTGAAGTCATTGGGTCATTGACCCAATGACCCAATGACTTTTTCCGACATCGACCAAAAAACAACTTGCAATGCGCATCGCCTTAATTGGTTACGGTAAAATGGGACAAGCTATCGAGGAGATAGCTTTGGAAAGAAACCATGAAATAGTTTTAAAGATTACCATCGATAACCTGGAAGATTATACCGATACCAACCTGAAGAAGGCGGATATCGCTGTAGAATTTACGCATCCCGAGGCTGCATTCGACAATATCAAACGATGCCTCGAACTGGGATTGCCCGTTGTATCGGGCACCACAGGCTGGCTGCACCGCTATGCCGAAGCAACGGCGATCTGTGAACAACAGCAAGGCGCGCTCCTGGTGGCCAGCAACTTCAGCATAGGGGTGAATATTTTTTTTGAAGTGAACAAGCGCCTTGCAGATTTAATGTCAAAGCACAGCGACTACGAAGTGTCACTCGAAGAAATTCATCATACACAAAAGAAAGACGCACCCAGCGGCACAGCCATCACATTGGCAGAGCAAATCCTGGAAAGGATCGATCGCAAGAAGAAATGGGTCAACCACCTTAGTGATAATGTCGATGAATTGGAGATCATCAGCGAACGCATCGATCCTGCTCCTGGCACGCACAAGGTAAAATACCAATCTTCCATCGACGATATCGACATCATTCATACAGCGCACAACCGCAAAGGATTTGCGGCCGGCGCAGTGCTCGCCGCGGAATACATCGTTTCCCGCAAAGGCGTTTTTACAATGAAAGACGTGTTGGGATTGTAAGGATTTAATATTTCACCAAAACCCCCACTCCTACCAGCGATTTTACCTGTATCCTTGCCGCGTTACGGTTAGGACCGAACAGCTGAACATTGTCATCGTAAATCAGGTCGAGGCTCCAGGTAGCAGACAATATCCTGGATAATTTCACTGCAAAGAGGTTGGTCATAAAAACATCTACGTTTTTTGGTTCGTCCCTATAGTTGGAGAACAAATCGAGACGGCCTTTATAACTGACGGTCTTCGTAAAATCGGTCAGGTAGTTCATCGTCAGGAAGGCGCCTATTTCTGTCCTGCTGTTTTGGCCGGGCTCAACACCGTACAATCCTCTTGCGGCCAGCGAATCGTCTTTCACAATCACCCAACGGACCGTTGCGGGCGATATAAAAAAAGAAAGGTTGGGGCGAGGTTTAAAATCAAGGCCGGGGCTTAGAAGGATATACGCAGGCGACAGGAAAGCAGACGTCAGCATTCGTGTTTGTCCGTCGTAAGTGTATCCCTTAAACAATTGAGAACGAAAATTAAAAAGTCCGCCGACGTTGAGCTTATCATTCAGCGCATAACCATATTTGGAAAGCAGGTCGATGCGGTCATCATTTTTGCGGCTGCCGAGACTGGTTGTCTTAATATAACCCAGGTTGAGGTCGAAAGTATTATCCCAACTATGCCGGTCCCTCTTGTAAAAAGCGAACAGGCTGGCGAGCCCGTTGACCGATAGCGAAAAATCGTCGCCACCCGCGGCCCAGTTGCTCAGTGAGCCCTGGGCAATGTTGATCCCAAGCGTAGCGCCTTTCCTCCAGATCTGTTGGGTGGTATCGTTCGGGTCTTTTTTAATGCCTGTTTCGGAATCGGACTTTAGTTTTCTAATGGTTTCATCTTGTGCGGTCAGGTTCAGGGCAAGCATTAAGCCAATGCAGAGTAATAAATGCTTCATGGTAAACTTTTTTGCGGTTTAGAAGGTATGCCTGGAATAAGTTGTGGAATTTCTTCCGCAAACTCTTAAGCAATACGGCAACAACCATACACTAGTTAAAATTCCATGCTAGAAAATAAAAAACGGAAGGATTAATGAGATCCTTCCGTCCGAGAATAGGGTACAGGTTGATGTTTTAATTATTGTACGCGCGCATATTTAGAGTACAGCTTAGAACCACTGGGCCCATCAACATAGACTGTAAAGAAGCCGTTATCAAATTCATGTAATTTATATTCCAGGGGGGCATACATGTAGTCGACAAATGTTACCGATACATCCTGTCCCTTTGCTGCTACCGAGTACGATCCATTGATGGTCGCAGCATCGTTGCCCGAAATTCTATCTGTCTTTTGGCTAATGCTCAGCGCTCCGTTCGCACCGAAAAAATATTCATCGTCTTTAACATGCACTTTTACATAAGGCCACAGATCTGTTTCAGATTTTACATCAGCATCGTTGGTGATGTAATCGATCGGCTTGTCGGCGTAAAAAGAAACAAGCATATACTTGTTCGCCTGGATCACTGTCTGGAAGTCGGTAGCACGTTGTTTTGCCGCGCTGTCTTCTTCGCTAACCGATTTATTGCAAGCCATCCCAACCCAGGTTATACCAATAAAAAGGACAAAGTAAAGCTTTCGCATACGTACGAAGTTTTATGGTTATAATTTGATTCGCCTTCTGTAAGAGGTAGATCAACCTGAGGGTTTTCGGGGGATGGATTTCAGATAAGTAAGCACAAAAACAGATATGCGAAAACAATGCCACAGTAAAAAATACCTCACCCCATGATGGTAACCATTATACCCAAATATGTTTTTTGTACCTTCCGTTTTATCTAAATCATTGTTATGAAACGACTCATGTTTTTCGTGCTTGGTATTTTTACGATTCCCGTATTTTCTGCACGCGCACAACAGGCAGGCGATCCAAAATCCACAGAAGTTTGGGAACCGATCCCCAAAATGGTGAATCCAGGCAAACAAGATCATCAGCCGCCATCCGATGCGATTGTTTTATTCAATGGAAAAGATTTATCTGAGTGGACAACGATGAAAGGAGAACGAGCGCAATGGAATGTTCGTGACAATTCCATGATCGTAACGAAAGGAACTGGAAACATACGCACTAAAAGATCTTTCGGCGATTGCCAATTGCACATCGAATGGCAAGCTCCTGCAGTAATAGAAAGCGAAGGACAGGGGCGCGGCAACAGCGGAGTTTTCCTAATGGGAATGTACGAAGTACAAATACTGGATTCGTACAACAACCGCACTTACAGCAATGGCCAGGCGGGAAGTTTGTACAAACAACACATCCCATTGGTAAATGCCAGCAGGCCGCCCGGCGAATGGCAGTCGTATGATATCATTTTTACGGCGCCCCGTTTTAACAGCGACGGCAGCTTGCAATCACCCGCATACTGCACCGTGTTTCATAACGGCGTGCTTATTCAAAATCATGTGGAGCTAAAAGGCGGCACAGTATACATCGGCCCGCCTTCTTATAAAAAACATGCGGAAAAAGAACCGCTGATGTTACAGGACCATGGAAATCCTGTGCAGTTCAGGAATATCTGGATCAGGGAATTATAAATCACTATTTATTTATCAGGGAAGTGTCCAGGTTCTCGAACATATCTTTTGTCATTTTCTCCAGGTCATATTCATGTTGCCATCCCCAATCTTTGCGCGCAAAGCTATCGTCGATGCTTTGCGGCCAACTATCGGCTATATGTTGCCGGTAGTCGGGTTGATAGTTAATAGTAAACCCAGGGATGTGTTTGCGGATGGCCTCTGCCACTTCCTTTGGAGAAAAGCTCATGGCGGCCAGGTTATACGAAGTGCGGATAGAAACTTTATCGGCCGGCGCTTCCATCAGCTCGATGGTTGCCCTGATGGCATCCGGCATATACATCATGGGCAGGTAAGTATCTTCCTTTAAAAAACTGGTATATTTTTTATTTTCCAGCGCTTCATAATAAATCTCCACCGCATAATCTGTAGTACCGCCGCCCGGCGCCGATTTATAACTGATGAGGCCGGGATAGCGGATGCTGCGTACGTCTACACCATACCGTTGGAAATAATAATTGCACCAGAACTCCCCGGCGTATTTACTGATACCGTACACGGTGGTAGGCTCGATAATAGTTTGCTGCGGACAGGCTTGCTTGGGCGAAGTGGGACCAAACACCGCGATACTGCTGGGCCAGTATACCTTGCGCAATTTCTCTTCCCGCGCGATGTCCAGCACGTTCAGCAGGCTCTGCATGTTGAGGTGCCAAGCCAGGCCCGGATTTTTTTCGCCGGTGGCGGATAAGATGGCCGCCAGCAAATAGATCTGAGTGATGTTCTGGCGTATTACCTGCACGTGCAGCATTTCCTTGTTCATTACGTCGAGGCTCACGTAGGGGCCGGTGCCCTTGAGCAGGTCGTTTTCTTCCCGCAGGTCCGAAGCTATTACATTGTTATTGCCGTAGAGTTTGCGGAGCGCCAGTGTAAGCTCCACTCCTATTTGTCCCGAAGCGCCGATGATAAGTATCTTTTCTTTTGCCATTCCGGTTTTCGCGTTTAACTTTTAACTTACGAAAGTAAGCAACATTATTATTTTCGCACCTGTGTTAACCTCCCTATTCATGATGAAAAAATATTCCGGCGCCGTTTTGATCGTTTGCATGGCATACGCCATGATATTGCTCACGGGCTGCCCGAGCTCGAGAAAAACCACGGTATCCGCACCCGTTACCGTTTCCAACATCAACGATTCGCTGCCACCCCTACCGGTTTCGGAGATCGATATTCCCATCAAAATATACATACGCCCCTTGCTGTCGAAAGCTGAAACACTGGTACCGAAAGAATTTACTTCTGACAAATGGCCAGACTATACGCAAGCGTCGTGCGATTTTCGCTACAAATACCGGTTTGTACGTGGGGGGCTTACATTCGGGGTTGCCAATAACCAGGTAGCCATTGGTTTCGGCGGCGACTACCAGATTGCGGGCAGCCGCTCCATTTGCGCATTCGACAGACCCGTGTCGCCCTGGGTCTCGGGCAGTTGCGGGTTTGGCAATGAGCCAATGCGCAAGGTGAGCATTGCACTTAGCTCCAATGTTTCTTTTTTACCTACTTATAAAGTAAAAACGCTTACACAGCTTTCGCAGCTAACACCCATCGACAGATGCCATGTCACGCTGTTCAACAACGATATGACGACCGAAGTAATGGACAGCATCCGCGCGTCCATTGCAGCCTTCACGCATACCTTCGATTCAACGGTGGCGGCATTGGACTTCAGCAATATCCTGAAAATGGTTTCTGAAAAAAGCAGCCGCAAGATCATGCTTAGCAAATATGGGTTTTTGCAGGTAAAGCCCATGAGCGTACGCGTTAGTCCAATGCTGTTGCTGAAAGATACATTGATGATGACCGCGGGTGTTTCAGGCTATGCGGAATTGACTTCCGATACCACCGAACTGGCCACGATCAATAGTTTTCCAGCATTGCAAACCATGGCGGGAAGAGACGGCGTTTCCATTTATGCCAACACGCATTACGACTATGCCTTTCTTTCAAAGATCATTACCGATACGATAAAGGACAAGGCTTTCGATATAGAGGGAAGGACTTTCGTGATCAAGAACATCGACATACGCGGAAGCGGCAACCGGCAATTAGAGATCAGGATAGATTTTGCTGGAAGCAAAAAAGGAAGGTTTATTTTATATGGCACGCCGGTGCTGGACGTGGAAAAGCAAACCATTTCCATTCCCGATATCAATTATGGAATAGAAACCCGCGATATTGTGCTGAACGTAGGCGAGAAACTGTTCCGCAACCGCATTATCAATTCATTAAAAGAAAAAGCTTTTTTGGACCTGCCTTCGCTGATAACCAAAACCAGGCCCCAGTTGGAGGCGCAATTGAACAGGAAAATGAATGCACGTTTCAGCACGCGGGGCCGCCTGCACGACGTACGGATCACCGGCCTGGCCACCGGTAAAAATGTATTGCACCTGCAAACCTATATCAGGGCGAATATCCAGCTGGTAGCCACGGGTGACTGGTAAGCGGAAAACCATTCACAAAGGCAACCTGTTATCCCCATTTTGCGTATTAAATCCCCGGATGAGAGATTTTTCGTATATTAAAGTTGCGACTTTAAGGTCCGTTCCATTTGACTGATCACATAGAGGATATACACACGCTGATAGATGGTTGCCGTGCAAACAACCGAAACAGCCAGCAGCAGATGTACGATCTGTTGAAGGAGTATGCTATGCGCATTTGTTACAGGTACATTAACCGCGCGGAAGATGTTGAAGAAGTTATGAATGAAGGGTTTATAAAATTGTTCAAGCACATGCGCCAATTCGAGGACAACCGGCACGAGCAGGTAACGGCGGCGTTGAAGGGTTGGTTCAGGAAGATTCTGGTGAACACCTGTATCGACCATCTTAGGAAAACTTCATCTTTTTTGAATGGACATGTTATCCAGGACAAACACGAACTTATACAGGACACGGCCGAGACCGGTCTGGACAAAATCTCACATAAAGAAATCATTGCTTGCATCAAAGATCTTTCGCCAGCCTACCGTACGGTATTCAACTTATTTGTAATAGAAGGATTTTCCCACGAAGAAATAGCTAAACAGCTCGGCATTTCAGTAGGCTCTTCCAAATCCAATCTTTCGAAAGCCAGGGAAAACCTGAGAAAGATCATCATCAAAAAACTTTACCCTGAACAGTATGCCGAATCTGCACGACGATAATCATCTCGATAACCTGAGCCGGAAAGCTGCAGAAGAATTCCAGCCAGACCAGGAGCTTCACTCCTGGCAAAAGCTGCATCCGCACCTGGAAGCCGCCCTTCCGCAAAAAAAGGAAAGTAAACGCAGGTTCCTGATAATACTTTTCCTTTTCCTGCTGATCGGCGGAGGCATTACGCTTTCTGCAATTCTCATCAATGGCCCCGCGCCTGTTGCTGATACAGAGAACACCGATGCTGGTAAAACCTCCGGTACTACTGCTCCCTCCACTAAAACCACCGAGAAGAGCTCAGCAACAACAGGCACTGAAACCGCACCGCCCAATGTAACACCCACGGAAAAAGCTTCCGGCAAGCCCGGTGCAAACGATAGCCAACCCCAGCAAACACAAGAAAGCACAATTGATCAACCCGAACGCAGCGTTAGTAGCGGCAATGCCAACTCCAGCGAATTTTCCATTAACAGGAAAAAACCGGCGACCCAACAGGATATTGCCAGGCAAATTAACCGCGATCAAAAGCGGGCGACTGCCGACAAATCGAATGAACCAGTGAAAACTGACCGGCAAACGGACAATCCTGATGTTGCTAAGCATCTGCCGAATAAAACAGTAGATAAAACCACGGATGCATCCGTATCTGATAAAACTTCTGACAAAACTGCCGTGAAACCAGCCGATGTTTCTGATAAAACTATAGTCGATCCCTCGGGTGCAACGGATAAAGCTGCAAATAAAACAGCGGATCAATCAGCAGGCAATAATCACCCTCGACTCGCGGCTGATCCGACACCGAACAGAGAGTTCCCCAAGAACAACAAACAAATTCCGCCTTTAAAAAATCGTTGGGAGTTTGGATTAACTTACGCGCCGGACATCAGTACGGTTAAGTTCAGCCATACGCAGGAACCGGGGCATAATTTCGGCGCAACCGTGGCTTACAATATCTCCAGGAGGCTTGCCGTACAAACCGGTGCTATATACACTACCAAAAACTATAAGAGCAATGGGTCCGATTACCATCCGCCCAAAGGTTACTGGACAGATTATGTGAAGCTGGAAACTGTTACCGCCAGTTGCAGCATGTGGGACATACCCCTGAACCTCCGGTACAATATGACGCCCCGGAAAAAATCGAATTTTTATGCGTCCGCCGGCCTGTCCTCTTACCTCATGCAGCAGGAAGACTATGATTTCTTTTATTATTACAACGGTGCCCCGGTAAGCCGTTACCGCAGCATGGACAACAGCAGCAAACATTGGATGTCGGTGCTGAACTTATCGGTTGCCTATGAGCGGCAACTGGGCAAAAACTTCTCGCTGCAGGCGGAACCCTTTTTTAAACAACCGCTGAATGGCGTAGGGTTCGGCAGTGTAAGACTCAATTCGACCGGCGTGTACTTTACATTGAAATATAAGCCGCTTTCCGGACGATTGTCACGATAGACACAGACAGATTTCCTTTTGAGGAGTTGACTGCTGCTAAAGCATCACGGTGATCGTGATGCTTTTTTGATGAAATGGCTTATTTTCATAAAAATCTTTGCCTGGTGCAGACCGCCACTGACAAACGGAAGGCCGCCCTTCATCTTACCCATTTACCGGATTTTGCAAAATTCCTGCATGACCATCACCTACCGGAATTTGTGAAGGAATACCTTCACCTGACGGGACAACTGAACCCTCCCATCCTGCAGTATTTCGAATCCATGAAGGAGGAAGAATTTCTTGCCTTTGCCACCAGGTCGGCGGGCGACCTGCTGCAATACATCGCCGGCAACAGGGCATTGGAGCAAATACAGTTTGCAAAAGACCAATGGCTGAGCGGGCAAATACCCCGCATGAAACGCCACCAGGTGCTGGCTCAGGACATTTCATCCATCGCTTTTATAAGAAAGCAGTCCTTTCTGAAATTCATTCCATCATACACAAGGGATGTACCTACCATTCTGGCCATCGTAAAGGAATTAGACGAATACATCCTCAGCCTCGAGACCATACTTTGGGAGGCGTACATCGGGCTCTTGCACGAACGCATCGATGAACACGCGTACTTTATCAAAAGAATAACCGAAACATCGCCCGGCGTTATTTATGTATACGATGTGATAGAGGACCGCGAGATATATGTAAATGAAACCGTACGCGAATTTTTGGGATACACGCCGGAAGATATTCAGAACATGGGCGATTCTTTTGTCCCGGACATGATACATCCCGAAGATATACCCGTTATACGCTCCTATGAAGAAGAATTTAAGAATGCGGCCGACGGTGAAATAAGATCCGTACGGTACAGGATACGCAACAGGCGCGGTGACTACAAATGGATGCGTACCTACGAATCGGTATTCAAGCGCGACCACGAAGGCAGGGTGATGCAAAAGATCGGCATTGCCATCGACATTCATAACGAGAAGATCATTTCCGACCGGCTGCACGAACGCGAAGAACAATTAAAAGAGCTGGTAAGGGAATTAAGGCAAAGCGAGCTGGATGCACGCGAAAGCCAGCACTTTATTCAAAAGCTCGCAGACGCTACGCCTTCCATCATTGCTTCGTATAATATCAACACCGGCAAATACCGGTTTGTGAGCTATGGCCTGAAGAAATTATTAGGGTACGATCCCGAGCTGCCGTTGCGCGATGGCGTGGCCTTCTTTGTGAACCTGGTGCATCCCGACGATCTTGGCCCCATCATGGAACAAAATGCGAAAGTGCTGGAACAGGCCAACCGCGAGGGGCCCGGCGCGGGTGAGCCCATCGTAGATTTTGAATACCGCATGCGCCATGAAAATGGGGAATACCGCTGGTTCCATACTTATGGCACGGTGTTCGACCGCAACAGCAATGGCCAGGTAGAGCACCTACTTAACATATCCATCGACGTTACCTTCCGCAAGGAAATGGAGACCGCGCTCTCCCAAAAAAACCTGCAACTGGAACAATCGAATGCAAACCTGGAAGAGTTTGCATACGTGGCCAGCCACGACCTTAAAGAGCCGTTGCGCAAGATATCGATCTTCGGCGACCGGTTACTCTCCACGCATTACCAGCATCTTTCCAATGAAGGACAATTTTATCTTGAAAAAATAATTGATTCTTCGCGGAAGATGCAGGTGCTCATCAACGACCTGTTATCGCTTTCATTGATTACCGGTAATAAATCTTTTGTTCCATACAGCCTGCAGGATATCCTGGACGAGGTATTGCGCACGCTGGAGTATAAGATCGAAGAGAAGGGAGCTGTAGTGCATGCATCGGAACTGCCCCAGGCCACGATCATTCCTTCGCAATTCAGGCAATTGTTCCAGAACCTGCTGACCAATTCGCTGAAGTTTATACGCGAAGGCGTGCGGCCGGAGATACATGTTCGGGCACGGAGGCTGCAGGCTTCGGAAGTGGACCATTTCAGGCTTCCGAAATCGAAACGTTACCTTGAAATTTCTTTCAGCGATAACGGCATAGGGTTCGATAACATGTTTGCAGCAAAGATCTTCGCCATTTTTCAACGCTTACACCACAAGGAATACGAGGGCACCGGCATTGGGCTGGCCATTTGTAAGAAGATAGTCGAGAACCACGAAGGCATCATTTTCGCAACGGGCCAGCCGGGCAAGGGCGCAACGTTTACCTTTATTATCCCGCAGTAATATAAGCGGGTTTCCAAACTTGTCCGAATACCATAAAACACCGGTTATACAGCCCTCTTCTCGTTTAGAAGCTTATCCTGCTGCTGGTAGCCGGATTTTCTGATGGTCGTTTACCTTTTGATTTATTAACCCAATGATTGGTGGGCGCCCTGGCACGAATATTTTCGCAGCCTCAACATGCGCAATATCGATTGGCGGATAGGATGCTCAGGCTTTCATTACTCAGATTGGAAGGAGATCTTTTATCCCAAAGGCCTGCCGCAAAGAAAATGGTTCGATTATTATTGCGCCCATTTCAATACGCTGGAGCTGAATGTTACATTCTATCGCTTTCCTCAGCCTAAATTCCTGGAGAACTGGTATAACCTAAGCCCCGCAGGTTTCGATTTCTCCGTGAAAGCGCCTCGGCTTATCACTCATTACAAACAATTTTCCGATACCCAACGTATGCTGAACGATTTTTATACTACTACCCGCGAAGGACTGCGCGATAAACTGGGTTGCATCCTGTTCCAGTTTCCCGCCCGCATGGCCTATTCTGACAAAATGCTCGAGCGTATTCTTGGCCAGTTGGATACCTCGCTGGTGAACATGCTGGAGTTCAGGCATGCGAGCTGGTGGATACCGCAGGTATATGAAAGGCTGGCCGCGTACAAAGTAGGTTTTTGCGGCCATAGCTACCCGTTATTGCCGGACGATGTGGTATGCAATAACCCGGTACTGTATTACCGCTTCCATGGATTGCCAAAATTGTATTATTCCCAGTACAAAAGGGCATTCGTGCAGCAGGTGGCGTGGCGTGTGCGTGCCTGTGAGGGAGTACAGAAGGCGTATGTTTATTTCAACAATACGGCTACAATAGCTGCCATCAGGAATGCCAGGTATTTACAGCAGTTGACGCGGGAAGCGGGCTGATGCAAGGACAGAAAAAAGCCATCCCGAAGATTCGGGACGGCCTCTAACGATTGCTTGCCATATAAAAAATTCTTCTTCTTACTTCTTAGTTGAATCCGGCCTGTTTGCACTGGTATCGGTCGGATTAGTAGTGTTAGTGTCAAGAGGAACTGTTGCAGTGTCAGTAGGGGTGGTAGTGGTTGTTGTATCGGTCTTTGTTTCTTCGCTACCGCCGTTGTTACAAGCTACAAAAGCGCCAATAGCCAGAACTAACAAAAGTTTTTTCATTGTGTTCTTTTTAGTGTGGTGAATGAATGATTTGAGGGTTAATACCCCAACCGAAAAAAAGTAACCCTTTATATTTTATTTTTTTTCATTTTGCATCGTTTTAAGGCCGTTTTTGGCGGCCGGAAGCGCCCCCAACGGGTTACTTCTGCGCATTTTTAGTATTAAAAGATGACTATTTGTGAAAATAGAGCTTAATGAACGGGCGTTATTGCAGGGGCTTGCTTCCAATGACAGGCAATCGGTTGAAACCTTGTACAAGCAGCACTATAAAATGGTGCAGGCATTGATAATCAATAATCAAGGCACAGCAGATGATGCAAAGGACATATTCCAGGAAGCTATGGTGGTATTGTATGAGAGGGCCAGGTCCGGAACCTTTGAGCTGAACTGTCAACTCAAAACTTACTTATACTCCGTTTGCAGGAGGTTATGGCTCAAACGTTTGCAACATTTGCAAAAATATGTTCCCGACATGGTCAACGTAGAAGAGACCGTTCCCGTAGAGGATGAGCTGGAAGCACAGGAACAAAGGAATACGGAATACCTGATGATGGAAAAAGCCCTGATCAACCTGGGCGAACCCTGCAGAAGCCTTTTGGAGGCATTTTACCTGCAAAAACGCAATATGACGGAAATAGCCGGGAATTTCGGGTACACCAATGCAGACAATGCCAAGAACCAGAAGTACAAGTGCCTGATGAGATTGAAAAAAATATTCTTTGCTCAATATAAAAACGAAACGGTGTGATGGATAATATCGACAATATTCAAATGCTGGACGCCGTAGAGCGCTATATCCGTGGAGAAATGAACTCCCAGGAACGCGTTTACTTCGAGCAACTCCGCAAATCCAATCCCGAGGTAGACCAACTGGTGGTGGAACATACCATGTTCCTGAACCAACTGGAAAAATTCGGGGACCACAAACAGTTCAAAGCCTGTCTCAACGAAGTGCACAATTCGCTTTCAGAGGCAGGTGTTATTAAAGAGCAAGCTCCCAAGGCCAAGGTGTTCGAATTGTTCCGCAAGCACAAAAAAATATTGGGCGTGGCCGCGTCTATCGCTGGCTTTACTGCCCTGGCCATTGCCGGTATGGTGTCTTATTATTCCCGCCAGGCCAACAATGCCGACCTCGAGCAGCTGAGAAGGGAATTCAAGCACGAAGTAGCCAAGAAAACGAATGAAGTGCGCAACGAGCTCAACAGAAAAATCTCAAAGGCGCCGGAAAATGCGCCGGTACTTTCAGGCGGCACCGGCTTCCTCATCGATGGCAAAGGATACCTGGTCACCAATGCACACGTGGTAAAAGGCGCCAGCTCCGTAGTGGTGCAAAACAATAAAGCGCAGGAATTCCACGCCAGAACCATTTATATCAGCCCTACTTCCGACCTCGCATTCCTGCAGATCACGGACGAGGACTTCAAACCCTTTACGAGCCTGCCATACGGCATTCGTAAAAGCAACTCCGACCTCGGAGAGCCCCTGTTCACGCTCGGCTTTCCCCGCGACGAGATCGTTTACAACGAAGGTTATATGAGCGCTAAAACCGGCTTCAAGGGCGATACCCTGACCTGCCAGATCGGTGTATCGGCCAACCCCGGTAACTCAGGCGGGCCGGTGTTCAACAAAAACGGCGAGGTCATCGGCATCATCAATACCCGCCAAACCCAGGCACAGGGCGTTGTATTTGCCGTAACCGCCCGGAATATCTTTACCTCGCTGGAGGAGATCAAAAAAGACACCACTTACCAGCACCTCAAAGTTCCTGTATCGTCCAATGTAAAAGGACTGGAAAGAACTCAGCAGGTAAAGAAAATCGAGGATTGCATCTTTATGGTGAAGAGCTACTAATTATCCGGTAGATAAACAATCACAATTCATCAAAAGAGCCCATTGCACAACGCTATGGGCTCTTTTGATTATGTGCAGTTGCAAATCTGTACAGCTGCTCCCAAGGAGCCCTTTGAACAAATCGGCGCATTATTGTTGCCACAACTTCGGGGGATACTCGCCCTGGTGCACCAAATGCTCCAGGCTGGCCTTTACTTCGGGCGCATCTTCTTTATAAGTAACACCAAACCACTGGGCGCCGGTGGGTATGACTTTTATTCGTCCCAGCCCATTGCGCACCAAGTGATCGCCGATGATCGGAATAAAAAATTCTGCTTTGGGATTGCTGGCGTTCTGAGCCAGGAAATCGTGAAATGCTTTTTCTGTGAGATCGAAGACGGAAGGATGAAAACACCAGAAATTCATAGACGCCTTGGAGTCGGAAGCCAATTCCATTTTGCTGCCATCTTCCTCGTACACAATTTTATCCCCCTCCCGGTATACCTTGGTGCGTTCCGCGATGGATACCAGCAAACCCTGCCCGTCTACCTGGCACACGCCGCGGCTGACCGTTCCATTTTCCGACAAAGTTTTGATCAGCTCGTAACCAATGATGCAATACAGGTTCGGGCTTACTTCGGTAGTAAGGAATTGATATGCTTTTTCAAAAGCATCGCGCCCATAAAAATCATCGGCATTGATAACGGCAAAAGGTTCCTTAACAGCATCCCTGGCGCATAAAACCGCGTGCGCCGTGCCCCAGGGCTTGGTGCGCTCCGGCGGCACCTGGTAACCGTTGATGTAGGACTGCAGGTCCTGGTACACATAATCCGTTGCGATCCTGCCCTTGAGCTTGGGCTCGAATATTTCTTTAAAGTCTTCCGCAAAATCCTCGCGGATGATGAACACTACTTTTCCAAACCCTGCGCGTACAGCATCATAGATCGAGTAATCCATGATGGTTTCTCCTCCGGGGCCGAATGACTGTATCTGCTTCATGCTTCCGTAACGGGATGCCATACCTGCGGCTAAGATTAAAAGTGTTGGTTTCATGTCCTAATTTTAAATTCCTGAAAAAGAAAGCAAAAGTAAGGATTTATGATTGCCGCGATCAATGAACTGGTGAACCTGGAGCAGGCCGATATGCAACGGTTGATGATACCGGTTACCAGCCGTACAAGCATCACGGCTAACGTGCTGAGAATAGATAAAATTCATGCCACCATCAGCGGCAATAAATGGTTCAAGCTGCGCTATGCCCTGCAGGATGCAATAGACAACGGTATAAAAAACATACTAACGTTCGGCGGCGCTTATTCCAATCACCTGCTGGCAACGGCGTATGCTTGTGCGCGGTTGGGATTGGACGCTGTTGGAGTTATCCGCGGCGAACGGCCCGCCACGCTTTCCGAAACACTGAGGCAATGCAGCGAACTGGGCATGCAGTTGCATTTTGTAACAAGGGAATTGTATGCGCACAAGCGCATGCTGTACGATGAATGCGCAACGATTTTCCCTAACGCGTACCTGGTGGCGGAAGGCGGAGCAGACAGCATGGGCGTGCGTGGAGCCGCGGACATATTACAACTATCCGCTAACTACAATTATACGCATGTTTGCTGTGCCGTAGGAACGGGCGCTACGCTTGCTGGATTGCTGAATGCCATCAAGCCCCATCAATCCGTAACGGGCATAAGTGCCCTTAATATGCCCCGAAGCGACAACAGCGTTAACGAATTTATACAACGGGCAAGCGGCGGCAAAAGCAATTACAGGATATTCTACGATTATCATTTCGGAGGATATGCACGGAAAACTACGCAGCTCCTCGATTTTATGAATTCATTCTACACACAAACAGGCATAGCAACCGATTTTGTGTACACGGCCAAATTGTTCTACGGTGTGATGGATTTAATTGAAAAAGATCAATTTCCTGCCGGCAGCCGCTTATTGATTATCCACAGTGGTGGATTACAAGGCAACAGCTCATTGCTAAAAAACAGCCTGGTTTTCTAAATGGCAAAGTATCTTTGGACGATTGGCGAAATTTTTGCTACCCGATTACGTTTTAATTACAATGAACAGGATATTTTTTGCGGCTTTCCTCTTGATATCACAGGTTTCCACAGCTCAAAATCCTTTGCCGGAGTTTTCGGTAACTACCAGGGGCAAGGGCAAGACCATCATCGGCTGGTACAATGCTTATCCCAAAGTAACACAGATCAGCATTCAACGGTCGTTCGACAGCCTGCGCAATTACAAGACCATACTCACCGTGCCCGATCCTACGGTGCCGCAAAACGGTTTTGTGGATGCCAAGGCTCCTACCGATTTTCAATACTACCGCCTGTTTATTGTGCTGGATAGCGGCAAATATATTTTCACCAAACCAAAAAAGGCGTTTTGGGATACTGCCGCGGGCACTGCAGAGAGGCCTCCGCCCAGGCCACTCAATAACGGCAGGGTAATACCAGCCGATCCAATAAAAGAAAAGAATACCACGCCGGTAGAAAAAACGTTAGAACCGGAGCGCATCTTTTACGTTAAGAAATTGGACACGCTCCTTGGACAGTTATTGGAAAGTGATTTGCGGAGGCTTCGCGATTCCATTTTGCACAAAACCAAGGATACGCTTGTATTTAAAACGCTGGATACGCTGCTGATAAAGCCATTCGTGCCCAAAGAAGTGTACAAGCCTTCTTTATACGTGTTTACCGCCAGGGATGGCAATATCACCATTGCTTTGCCCGACTTCGCCAATAAAAAATATTCCATCCGCTTCTTCGAGGAAAATTCAACGCCGCTGTTCGAATTGAAACAAATAAAGGAGTCGCCGCTTACGTTGGACAAAGCGAATTTCCTGCATGCAGGCTGGTTCCGTTTTGAGCTGTATGAAAATGGTCAGTTAAAAGAGAAGCACAGGTTTTATATTCCAAAGGATTTTTAGCTATCCTTCAACCTTGCATTGAATACTTTTTCAAAGTTGTTCTTCACTTTGTCTTTCACTTCATTCATGTCAGGCCTTCGCCCAAGTTCCTTTTGTAAAGACGTTACCTGCTTGCCTTGTATGCCGCAGGGAACAATGTAGTTGAAATAAGCGAGGTCGGTGTTTACATTGAATGCAAAACCATGCATGGTGATCCAACGGCTGCAGCGAACGCCCATTGCGCATATCTTTCTTTCTTTTCCTTTTACCTGCGGATCGATCCACACGCCGGTTTCACCTGGTGAGCGGTCTCCTTTAATGCCATATTCCGCCAATGTAAGTATGATCACTTCCTCCAGCTCGCGCAGGTAACGGCCGATATCGGTATAAAAATGCTCGAGATCGAGAATGGGATAGCCCACTATTTGGCCGGGGCCATGGAAGGTAATGTCTCCTCCCCTGTTGGTTTTGAAGTATTCGATATTGCGGCGGCGGCATTCTTCTTCATTGATCAAAAAATGTTTTTCATTGCCGCTCTTACCGATGGTATATACGGGTGGATGTTCAACAAACAGCAGGTGATGCGTTGTTTGCGCGGGCCCTGTCACTACCGGTACAACGGTATATGGACCCGCTGTATATTCATCGTTGTGCGCGGAATCGTTTGCACGGTTCATTGCAGCCGTTTTTAACTGCACATTGTGTTGCAGCAATTGCTCCTGGTATTCCCAGGCCGCACGGTAGCTCATACTTCCAAGGTCGCGGAACATTACGGTTTGAAGGTCCATCGCGCAAAGGTAAGTTGAGATGAATAACCTATCAACTTATCAGCTTACCTTCGCACAACGAACTATAAACCAGCAACCAAATGAAGAAAGAAGCCGAAGAGCACGAACTCGACGAACAGGGTGAGGCGGCGGAAGAGCTATATGAGCGCATGAACCTTGTGGTAGACAAGGGGCAGGAACCGCTTCGCCTCGACAAATTCCTGGTGTCGCGGGTAGAAGGCGCTTCGCGCAACAAAGTGCAGAAGGCCATTGAATCGGGGCGCGTAACGGTAAACAGCAAGGTTGTGCCGCCCAATTACAAGATCAAACCGAAAGACGAGATCATCGTTTATTCCGATAAAGAAGTACAGGGCGAAGAAATAATACCAGAAGATATACCGCTGGACATAGTGTATGAAGACGAGGAGATCCTTATCATCAACAAACCTGTGGGATTGGTAGTTCATCCTGCCTGCGGCAATCCCAGGGGCACGCTTATCAATGGCGTTGCCCATCACCTGCAACAACAAAACAACACCATTACAGAAGACAATCTGCCCCGCTTTGGGCTGGTACACCGCATAGATAAAAACACCAGCGGATTAATGGTGCTGGCCAAAACCGAAAAAGCGGTTACGAGCCTGGCCAAACAATTTTTCGATCATACCATTACCCGTCAATACGTGGCCCTTGCCTGGGGTGATATACAACAAGACCAGGGCACCATTGTAGCGCATGTCGGCCGGCACCAGCGTTTCCGCAAGTTGTTCGATGCCTATCCCGAAGGTGATTACGGAAAGGATGCCACTACGCATTACAAAGTATTGGAGCGCTTCGGCTATGTAACACTGGTACAATGCGAGCTGGAAACGGGCCGTACGCACCAGATTCGCGTGCACATGAAGTACCTGGGCCACCCCTTGTTCAATGATGAGCTGTATGGAGGCGATAAGATCGTAAAGGGAACTGTGTTCAGCAAATACCGCCAGTTCGTAGAGAATTGTTTTGCCATTTGCCCCCGGCATGCGCTGCATGCGAGGACCATCGGGTTTATACATCCGGGTACTAAGGAGCCGGTTTTATTTGAAAGCAAATTGCCGGAGGATATGGAGCTGTTGATCGAGAAGTGGAGAGGATATGTAAAGCATAGGGTTTAGGTATGGTCAGGCTTTAGCAATATTAGATCCCGTTAGGGCACAGATTTAATATAGGATTGAAGAGATAAAGACCGATCGGCTTGCGCCGATTTTTTTTTAGAACAAGCCAATGAATTAGGAGGACGCAGGCCTGAAATTGAAAATAAAAAATCCCGGATCATTACAATCCGGGATTTAATCCTATAAATTCTGTATATACGTTAATCAGTATAATTCTAATCTGTGTAATCCGTCCATCAGTCTTAGAATCTGTGCTTACCTGGCAGTGATCGGCAAACCGGGCAAGGCCTTCCGTTTACCAGTAGCATCACCATTATTATTCTTCTTGAACATGCTTCCCATAATTCCGATGCTATGGTAAAAATGATAATTGGCTGTTTCGGTTACAGGTATCCTGTACTGTGAGTTGATAACAAGATATGCTTCGTCAAAAAAGTTCAGTTGCAATCCTACACCGGCCGGCAGGTACGCGCCGTAATACACGCCGTATTTAGAAAATCCCGCACCCAAAGAAATGGTAGGTATCACCCAGTAACGGTCAGTGAACATTTTACCAACTACTGAAGCATCTATTTCCAGCAAAAATTTATCCGAGCCGGAAGCAGGCCTGTTCTGCAAAGGATAATCCACAAATGAACCCGAAGCAGTAACAGTATAATCCAGATGGTTCGAAATACCCTTTATGTACACGATCGCAAGACCGGGAGACATTTCCTTGATCTTGCCGAATTTTTTATCCAGGAAAACGGAACCGAGGGAACCTGAACGGATATTCGCAGCGCTTTCATAATCGTTCAGGAAAAACTGAACGCCTATCGCCGCCGGCCTTGTATAATCTGGAGTAGTAGATTGAAGAGTTTGACCGAGAGCACATACGGACAAGAGCATGCAGGCCAATGCACCGTAGATTTTCTGCATAAGTAGTTAGTTTAAGTGAACGTGTACAAAAATAAAGGGTACAAGTTAATTCAGAAAATTATTTATCCACCATACTTACTTCTTTTTCAATGCGTTTCTTTTTGCCCAGCACCTCTACTTTCACACGCGTAAGGCCTTTTTTAGTATAGCCCAGCATCATTGCCGCGGCCAGGCTTAGGTCTACCAGCCGCGTATTGCGGTGATGCAACCGGTCGTTCACGCGCACCACTACCGTTTTCTTATTGCTTAAATTGGTCACGCGTATCCATGTGCCAAAAGGAAGCGCGTTGTGCGCCGCCGTTAATTTGGAACTATCGTACCGTTCGCCGGTGGCGGTAGGCTTGCCATTGAATTTATTGGAGTAAAAGCTCGCAATGCCATATTGAATGGATGCAGTGCGGCCCGCCGTGTCGCGAGGGGCCGGTTTATGCGCAATTGCGGTTGTTTGCGCATACGTGCCAGGTGTGCCGGCCCAAAGCAGGGCCATTAAGAATACTGGTTTTTTCATAAGAGGATCAATCGAGGGTTTTGCCAGCAAAATACTTGTCGGCTAAAACCCTGTCTTGCTTATAAATATCTTCAAAAAAATTCAATTTTCCACCTTTTCCTTCACACGTAAAATACCGGATGTATACGGGTACTTTCTGAAACCCCGAGACAACGTGCTTTTCCTGCCTTTTTATCCAGGTCTGCAAAGAGTCAACAGGGTATTTATCCTGTACATTCCGTACTAAGAACCTGGCCAGCTGGTCCCACTCCTTTACACGCACACAACCATGGCTTAGAGCGCGTTGCGACTTGCTGAACAGCCACCTGGCATTGGTATCGTGCAGGTAAACGCTGTACTTGTTCCTGAAATTGAACTTGATAACCCCAAGCGAATTGTTATCCCCTTCCCTTTGCTTTAACAGGTAGGGAAAATTGGTCTTGCTTAGCTTTTTCCAGTCTATCTGCGCAGGGTCCAGCACACTGTCGTTCTTGTCTACCACCATCAGATTTTCCTTGGCCAGGTAACCGATATTCTTCTTGATTTGCGGCAGCATTTCCTTGAATATTATGCTGTATGGCACCGTCCACTGCGGGTAGGTAATGAAGTTCGTGATGTCGCTCTTGAGCAATGGCGTAGATGTTTTAGGCGTACCCACTATTACACGCGACTCCATTTCAACGTAGCCACTATCCCACACCGTTAGCATAAACGAAGGCAGGTTTACCCATATATAAGTTAAAGGCATGGTATCGGGCAAATGCTTGTACCGGTCCATGTTAATGGCAATTGCCTTGAACCTTTCCTGGTCGGTCATATTCAGGCTGCTCACCAGGCTTTCGCTCGCTTTGCCCGTCACCTTCATCTTTTTCGACTGCTGGTATTTGCGTATGGCCGCGGCGAGCATGGCCGTATCGGGATTTGCTGTCAAGGTATCGAGCAATTGCTCTTCATATAATCGCTGGTTGAGGGATTTGTAAAAAGCGATTGAATCCTTATAAGGCCAGGACAGGCGCGTGTATTGGATCAATCTTGCCGAATCGAGAAACAATGGCAGGTATGCTTTCAACGAATCATAACCCGCATGGTTAGGCTCCAGTGATTGCAATACTTCATTCACTTGCCTTGACTGAATGGCAGATTGCAGTTGTTGCAGGAAAAACGAATCGGTCAGTACGGAATCCGTTCTAAGCGTGGTGCTGTCTTTCGGCAAACGGCCATGCTTAAGGTCTTTTACCAGCGAAAAGAAATAGTTGGTGAGCATCAGGTCGTGGCGGGCCCATAATGCTGCATCCTTTTGTGCAAGCGTATCGCCTTCCATTTGCTGGCGCATGTTGCGCAATTGGTAATAGCCATAATCCTGCGGGAACAGGCCATACAATTTTGCATTGGTAATAAAGGAATACAGGTTATCGGCTATGCGGTTGGTTTGGCCCTTAAGGCTCCAGATCAACTGATGCTGGTTCTCCTTGTAAATGGCATTGGCGAGCTTTATATGCTCCAGGTATAGGGAATCGTTCAGGACGCCCTTGTTTTCAAGGGCATAACCCAGGTTATCCTTTAAATTCCTGCTGGTACGCACTTCCCAGGCCTCTTCTTTTTCCACAATGTCGTGTGCTGGGGGCTTCACCCTATTCTGGCAAGCTGGTAATATGGCCAACAATGCCAGGGATAGGATAAACACTTGTACGATCCGGGTTATATTCCTTAATATCAAAGGGGTTTTCATGAATATTTATATCTTCCGTATAGATGTAGTTCCCGTATAGTTCGTTGCAATTTAACCCAATATAATGCAAGGCTTTAAATTATCATTAGTATTATCACTCATACTGTGCATCGATTTTTCCACACTTGCACAGGAAATTCCCGTTAACAAATACGGAGTTGCCGTTATAAAAGAGCCTGTGACCTATATCGGCACGGTAAGGGCAGACAGCTCTAAAAAAATGGTGGAGCTGACATCCATGGTACCGGGGCTGGTGTACGATCTGCGGTACGCTACCCGCAATAATTTCATGAAAACGCGCATGTACCCGGCTAACACCCGGCATACTTTTATGCGCTTGCCCGCCGCTAAAGCCCTGGCACAGGTACAATCCAGGATGAATGCACAAGGATATGGATTAAAAGTCTGGGATGCTTACCGCCCTTATTCCGTTACCGAACGGTTTTGGGAAATGATCAGGGATGAAAGGTATGTGGCCAATCCCGCCAAAGCGAGTGGACACAATCGTGGCCTCGCAATAGACCTTACCATTATTGAGCTGTCTACCGGCAAAGAGCTGGACATGGGCACCGGCTTCGATAACTTTACAGACACTGCGCATCACAACTTTACCAAACTAAGCACGCAGGTATTGCAAAACCGAAAGCTGCTGAAAGACGCCATGGAAAGCAGCGGGTTTATTGCGTTTGAATCGGAATGGTGGCACTATAGCTTTCCCAATACGCGCAATTATGAGCCGTTGGACATACCGTTTAAAAGACTGCGCAAACTCCAGGTAAGATGAGCCTGTTATCGTAAAATATATTTCGGGCTGCCTGCTTAAAATCGTACATTAGGATAGACTTGATAAACCTTATCTAAATCCATTGTATGGCGGAACTCTATCGTTCTGCGCACCAGTGCATCGAGTATTATCCTGAGCACTCGATGATCAAACGGGTGTTATCGGGCATTGCTGAAAATGCAAATTGGCCCGCCTTCCAGGTCGAGTGCCTGGAATATGCAAGCATAGTACGCGTTTACAAACCACAATACATTCTCTCCGACGCAAGGAAATTCCAGATAATCATGCTGAAAGAAATGCAGGATTGGGTCAATGACAATTTGATTAATGTTTTCAACGAGATCATGCTGCAAAAATGCGCCATCATTATTCCACCGCAATTCCTTCACCAGTTAGGCATTGAACAAACCATCGAAGCAAATCCGGACAATGCATTCGAAGTGCAGTATTTTGAAAATGAGGAAGACGCAATAGAGTGGTTGAAAAGCGGGAAGAAATATCAAGTCTATAAACTGGAATTGTAGATCCTGCCGATCTTTCCTTCCAGCATCATCAGGTCGGTAAGCGCTATCGCCGTTACGGCTTCCAGCACCACCGGCACGCGCAGCGCGATGCAAAGGTCATGACGGCCTTTTACTGAAAATGGCTCCACGTTGCCCGTTTCCCAATTAAGCGTATGCTGTTCTTTAGGCGTGGAAGATGTTGGCTTAATAGCAATGCGGAAAACAATTTCATTGCCATTGGTAACGCCGCCTACCACGCCGCCTGCATGATTGGTGGTGGTTCTTCCATTGGCGTTCTCGATAGCATCATTGTGCTGGCTGCCGAACATTCTGGCAGCAGCGAAACCCGTCCCGAACTCGATGCCGCGCACCGCCGGAATGGCAAACACCGCATGACTCAATACGGATTCCACTGAATCAAAAAAAGGCTCACCCAATCCTATAGGTAATCCATTGGCCCTGCACTCTATAATTCCACCTACCGAATCTTTTGCGTCTATCGCTTTCTGCAACCCCCTCTCTTTTCCCCCTTCGCCTCCTTCTCCTCCTATCTCCGTAATAGTTGCCACGATGCTTACATCGCGCAGCAATTTCTTTGCTACTACTCCCGCGGCCACCATGCACAACGTAAGCCTTCCGCTGAAATGCCCCCCGCCGCGGTAATCTTCATTGCCCGCAAATTTTTTATTGGCCACAAAATCCGCATGGCCGGGGCGCGGAACTGCGCGCTGCTTTTCATAATCGCCCGACCGCGTGTTCTTATTCTCGAATAAAATGGTGATAGGAGCGCCGGTGGTTTTATAGTTGAAGATGCCGCTCTTGAAAATGGGCAGGTCTTCTTCCTGACGCGGAGTGGTGCCTTTTTGTGTGCCGCCTTTTCTCCGTTCGATGTCTGTAAGAAAATCATCTACCGTCAATGGCAAGCCTGCTGGACAACCATCGATGACGATACCCACGCTTTCGCCGTGCGATTCGCCGAAGATATGCAAGCGGAACAACCGGCCGAATGAATTCATAATGGACTACATTTTATTTGCGTTCAAGCTGCCTTCCTGTACGGTTACATCAGCGCCAAGGCTTTTAATATGGTCAAAGAAACCGGGATAAGATTTATTCACTGCTTCCGCATGCCTGATCTCCGCATAAAAATCGGCGCGAAGGCAGGTTACCGCACAGGCCATGGCAATACGATGATCATGATGTGAATTTAAGATATGGTTCTTAACAAACACGCCGCCGTTGCCATATACCAGCATTTCATCGTCGTTAAGATCTATGCGAATGCTTAGTTTGTCGAATTCTTCGCGCAGCGTTGCCCCGCGGTCGCTCTCCTTGTGCTTCAGTCTTTTTAAACCGCGGATGCGCGTAATGCCGTTGCAGTGCGCTGCAAGGGCCACCAGTGGCGGAAAAAGGTCGGGACAATCCGTTGCATCGAAGCTAAATGCTTCCAGCTTGTTGCGATGCACTGATACTTTATCATCGCTCACCTGTACATGAGCGCCCGCATCGAGCAGCGCGTCCACTACTTTCTTATCCGCCTGCGTGGAGGTGTTCATGATGCCTTTTACTTCCACCGATCCTGCTATCGCGCCCGCTACCAGCAGGAAGGCCGCGCCGCTCCAATCCCCTTCCACTGCGTACGATAATGGAGAGCCTTCTGCAATAGATGATGGTGCATCGTGCGCCGCAAAATAAAATGCCTCATATTGCCTGTTAACCGGTAGAGGCAGTCCAAATGCCTTCATTACCTGGAGCGTAAGGTCTATATAAGGACGGCTTTTCAGGTCGCGGACGGTAATGGTAACATTACTCGCTTTGGCGCCCGCGTACGCCATCAATAGCCCTGTGAGAAATTGCGAGCTCAGCGATCCATCGATGGTTATATCCGCCGGCTTCAGCGGTCCGCGAATGGTAAATGGAAGCTTGCCGTTATTGGTGGCGATGTGTATGCCGAGCAACGGAAATATCTCATCGAAAAAATCCATTGGGCGGCTCAGCAGGCTGCCGGTACCGGTTACCCGCAATTGTTGCGCGCTCAAAGCCATAACGGGAGTGAACATACGAATTCCCAGGCCACTTTCCCCGCAGTTGAGCTGATCTGTGACAGGATGCACACCCTTGCTTTCTATCTTCAACCTTCCATCGGGTAACTTGGTGATGATGGCGCCCAACTTTGCGATCACATCCAGCGAGGCCAGGTCGTCATTACTGCTGCCAGGATTGCTTAATAGGGTGATGCCCGGCCTTATCAAAGCCGCCGCGCAAGCCCGCTGCATCGAGCTTTTAGAGGCCGCCGCCTGTACGGAGCCTTTTATCACCGAAGGTTGTATAATGGCAATCACAATTGACCGATGAATTTTTCCAGTTGTTTGATTGAAATGGGTTGCACTACCCCTTTGCCGATCTTTTCCAACAACACATAATGAATTTCCTGCTTCTCGCGCTTCTTGTCCATGCGCATCACCTCGAAAACCTTTTCCTTTTCGAACTCTATGTTTGCGGGAAGCCCGTATTGCTCTATCAGTTCGATCACACGCGCCGCTTCTTTGAAACCATTTATTTTTTGCGAAAGCACACTGGCGTAAGACATGCCAATTGCAACCGCCTGCCCATGGGATAGCTCGTATAATTTCTCAAGCGCATGGCCCAACGTATGCCCGAAATTCAGCAGCCTTCTTTCTCCCCGTTCGAACTCGTCCCGTTGTACCAGCTTCGTCTTCAACACTGCATTTCTTTCGATGAGCTGTTTCAGTACAGCCCTGCCTTTTCTCATGTTGTCGAGGCTATCCTGCTCTAAAATCTTGAACATTGCCGCATCGCGGATGCAGGCATGTTTGATGATCTCCGCAAATCCATTCATCCACTCGGCTTCCGGCAGCGACTGCAGGAAGCTGAAATCGTACAATAAAAAAGAAGGTTGGCGTATGGTGCCAACCAGGTTTTTGTACACACCGAGGTCGATGCCATTTTTACCGCCAATGGCTGCGTCCACCATTGCCAGCACCGTGGTAGGAACAAAACCGAACCGCAATCCGCGCATGTAAATAGCAGCCACGTAGCCGGTGATGTCCGTAACAACGCCCCCTCCTATGCCCACCAGCACCGTTTTTCGGTCGGCCTGCATGGAAACAAGATTGTCGATAATGGAATCAACGGTATCCTGGTTCTTATGCTCTTCGCCGGATTTAAGCACGATCACATTCCATCCCTTCAATTTGGCCGCATGGTTGAAAAACACTTTTTCATCTACCACCAGCACCGTTTCTTTTTTATCTACCAGCTTGCCCAGGGTTGCAAAATGAGCGTCGAAATAATAGTCGGCCGACTGCGCCGAAAATCTATACGTGGTTTTCTTCATTATGAATTCATGATCCTGTTCTGGTGATTGATGCTTTCCATGTGCACGGCGTCGAAATATTTAGTAATGAACTCACGGCTCAATCCCAGTGCATCGCCTTTGCGGAAAGCCCTTTCCAGTATCTCGTTCCAGCGGTTGGTTTGCAGGATGGTGATGCTGTTGTTCTTTTTATATTCCCCGATCTTGTCGGCAATGCGCATGCGCTGTCCCAGCAATTGCATCAATTCGTCATCGATTTGGTTGATCTGTTCCCTTAATTTTTCGAGTGCGGTAATGAATTCCTTTTCATTGGTGGTTTCATACCGCCATTTGATGCTGCTGATCAGTTCATAAAATTTTTCGGGTGTTAGCTGCTGCTTTGCGTCGCTCCAGGCATTGTCGGGATCGATATGGCTTTCGATCATCAACCCATCGAAGTCGAGGTCGATGCCCTTCTGGGCCACGTCGAGCAAAATATCCCTGCGGCCGCAGATGTGCGAGGGATCGCAGATCATCATCATGCCGGGATTACGTCTTTTCATTTCGATGGCGAGGTGCCACATGGGCGCGTTGCGGTATTCTGTATTGCCGTAGGAGCTGAACCCGCGGTGAATGAGGCCGATTTGTTTGATGCCTGCTTTTGCCACGCGCTCTACCGCGCCGGTCCACAGTTCGAGGTCGGGATTGATGGGGTTTTTGATGAGCACGGGAACGTCTGCACCGCGCAATGCATCGGCCACTTCCTGTACGCTAAAGGGGTTTACCGTAGTACGCGCACCGATCCATAATACATCCACTTCAAAGTTCAGTGCGTCCTGTACCTGCTTGCCGGTGGCTACTTCCACGGTAGTGGGCAGGCCGGTGAGCTTTTTTGCCTGCATCAGCCAGGGCAGGGCCTTGGTGCCGATGCCTTCGAAGCTGCCGGGCCTCGTACGCGGTTTCCAGATGCCGGCGCGAAGCATATCTACTTTGCCGGTGGCGGCCAATTGCTGACAGGTTTCAAGTACCTGCGTTTCGGTTTCGGCACTGCAAGGCCCTGATATCACCAGGGGCCGCTTATTCCATGCCGCTTGCATGATCTCTTGCGCATTCTTAGTTTCTACTGCAGGCATAAACAAAAATTTATTGGTTTGATTGTTATTGCACACCTTCCTGCCGGCAGGCAGGTTACCTGTTCGCCTCGTTCATCCTTATCCTTCTTCCCCGGTATTTCTTTCCATCGATGGCGCTGATCATCTTATTGGCCGATTTACGGTCCACTTCTATCCAGCTGTTCATCTCTTTCATGTCCACGCGTCCAAGCACTTCTTTTCTAAGGTCGCTCATGTCTAAAATGAATTGCAGGAAGCTGGCCTTGTAAAATCCGTCCTTTGTCCCCAGGTTTACAAATAATTTGGTATAATCGCCACCGTTCCCAAACTCGCGGCCCCTGGTATCCCTTCTCCTTCCCTGGTCGCGGCCTTCTCCCTGTACGTGGCGCTCCAGGCGGCGTTCGCGTACGTTCAGGTCTTCGGCATTCTCGTAATATTTCAGGAAGCGGTCAAACTCCAGTGCCGCCATGCGTTTCAACACCTCTTCCTTGCTAACGTCCTTGAATTTTTCTTCCAGCATGGGCACATAGGTTTCATAATCGCCATGACTGATGTCCGCCTGGGCCAGCTTGTCCATGAAATGAAAGAATTGTTTCCGGCACACGTCCTTGCCCGTAGGTATTTCCAGCTTGTGAAAGTCCACCTGCACCATCCGTTCTATCTGGCGCAGCTTGCCTATCTCACGGGCATGCACAATCGACATGCAGATACCCGTGTTTCCCGCGCGCCCGGTTCGGCCGCTGC
This sequence comes from Chitinophagaceae bacterium, assembly GCA_035628135.1. Classification (GTDB taxonomy): domain Bacteria; phylum Bacteroidota; class Bacteroidia; order Chitinophagales; family Chitinophagaceae; genus DASPKM01. The sequence continues at coordinate 128,279 of DASPKM010000014.1, forward strand.
GGTGTGTGTACACTTCCACGTCGTCGGGCAGCTCGTAATTAATTACGTGGCTGATGCCTTGCACGTCGATACCGCGGGCCGCCACGTCGGTAGCTATCAATAACTGCAATGTTCTTTCCCGGAATTCGCCCATTACTTTGTCGCGCTGCGATTGGGTAAGGTCGCCGTGCAATGCGTCAATATCGTACCCTTCCCTTGTAAGCTTATCGGCTATCTCCTGTGCATCTGCCTTGGTGCGGGTAAATATGAGGCCGTAAATACCAGGGTGAAAATCTATCAACCGTTTCAAAGCTTCATAGCGGTGATGCGCCGTGGTAACATAGTATTGGTGGTCGATGTTCCTGTTAGCGGTATTTATTTTTCCAACCGTGATCTCCAATGGCTGCTGCATGTATTTTTTGCTTACCCGCTTGATCTCGGGGGGCATGGTAGCGCTGAACAGCCAGGTAGCCTCGCGTTTGGGCGTATTCTGCAAAATGAATTCGATGTCTTCCTGGAAACCCATGTTCAGCATTTCATCAGCCTCATCCAGTACAACATATTTTATTTGTTCGAGGTTGATGGCCTTCCGCTCTATCAGGTCTATCAAACGGCCGGGAGTAGCCACTACAATCTGAACACCGCGCTTCAGTTCTCTTATTTGTGTGCCAATGGATGCGCCGCCGTATACGGCCAATACGTGCATGCCGGGCATGAATTTCTTGAACAGGTCCATCTCGTTCACTATCTGGATGCAGAGCTCCCGGGTAGGGCAAACCACCAGGGCCTGCGGGTATTTCTTTTCAACGTCCACTAATTGCAGCAGGGGCAGGCCGAACGCAGCGGTTTTGCCGGTGCCCGTTTGGGCCAGGCCAACCAGGTCCTTGGTGCCGCTTAGCAACACGGGGATCGCCTTTTCCTGTATGGGAGTAGGTTGTGTAAATCCGAGGGCAGCCACCGCTTTCAGCAGCTTTGCATCCAAACCCAATCCTTCGAAATTCGTCATATACAAAAAATTTGCGCAAAGGTAACGGTAATAATCAGGCAATGATCCGCTTCGGTTTGTCCACCACCGGTTAACGAGCCATTCGCTGTATCAACCGGCTTTTGCAATATTTCGATGTCGCCTAAAAGCCTGCCGCGATGCAAACCGGGTATCTGCTATTCCGTGTACTTATTACCTTTTTCATCTATAAAATATTCAATCCCGCCTTTCCTCACCCGCCATAGTTTCAATTCGGGAAAAGCTTTTACAAAATCATATTCCAACGGCACCAGCCATTCTCCTTTGAGGTTGATGCAGCCCGCCTTATTCGCCTTGTAATTCCGCACTTCATAAAAGTCTTTGTGCTGGTCTCCCACCAGGCTCAGATCTTCCGGCAGCGTGAACAGCGTTTTACCATCAGCATCTGACACACACAGCTCCCCCTTCATATTGGTATAAGCAAGCCGCTCAGGAAATACGGACGAAATAGTAGAAGGCGATTCCGCCGGCAGCTTTGCGATCACGGCTCCTTTGGAATCGATGATGTACCATTCCTTTTGGTCAACGCCTACCAGCAAGCGGTTTTTTGAAACCTGGCGGAACTCGTCGTAGCGGTCACTGATCTCTTTGTTGTCTTTTATGCGCCGCAGCGTATAGATATAGTTCTCTCCATCTTTACAATACGCATACAATCCAAGCGAAGGAAATACCTTCAGCTGATCATAATTTCCCTTCACGATCTTTCTTCCCTTCAGATCGAATGCTTCCTCCTGCCGCATCGCTTCATGGCTGGCCAGAACGTGATCGTCCTCCAACTCCAGGTATGCATATTTAAGAGGGACAATGAATTTATTCTTCTTATCTATCACGCCCCACTTTACATTGTTTCCTTCCTTTTTCCCCACCTGGCAAAACCCGTTGTCATCGAATTGTGCGGCAGCAATGTGCTCATACCGGGGTATCACTTTTTTTCCTTTCTTGTCCAAAAAGCCTACGGGAGCATCCAGCAATCCATTGTTATAATACACATAGGGAAAGGGCGGGGAATCGAACTTCCATTCAAAAGCGACCCTGCCTGTCTTATCAAAAAAATAAATTCTTTCATCCTGGTCCTTCATGGGGAACATGCCGTCCGAAAATGTTTTGGTCGTGGGCAAGGGTGAATATTTTATTTCTGTCAATTGCTTCCCCGAAGCATGCACCAATCCCACCACCGAGTTTTTCCATACCATGTAAATACTGTCTTCTACATAGTCGATGCGGAAATAAGGCCCCAGTAGTTTTTTCTTGCTGTATTTCTCCACCAGGTTCCATTCGATGGCGCTGACGCGGTAAGGCACAACGATCTCCTGGCCCGTGGCTGCGTGCAGCAGCAATACAAGCGATAGGATAAAAAACATTCTCATTTGATAATGCGTTTTATTTTATTGGCATTTTCTATTAACTCCCTCAGGTAATCATAGTTCTCTTTTTCCAGGCAGGATTTAAATTTCCTCAACTGCGAAATGTGTTCATTCAATACATCCAGCACATTTTCGCGGTTTTGCATAAATATCGGCACCCACATCGCGGGATTGCTTTTGGCAAGCCGCACCGTGCTCTCGAAACCCGCACTGGCCAACTCAAAGATCGCGTCTTCTTCCCGTTCTTTTTCCAATACGGTATTGGCCAGCGCAAAGGAGGTGATGTGCGAAATATGGCTCACATACGCAGCATGCAAGTCATGCGCTGCGGCGTCCATGTACAGCAGGTGCATCCCCAGCGATTGATAGAGCTTTTCTACCAGTTCTACGGCATCCGCATCGGTTTCGTGTTTATTGCAGATAATCGTGGCCTTGTTCACAAAGGCGCCGCTTACCGCTGCTTCGGGACCGCTGTACTCCGTTCCCCACATCGGGTGTGTAGCCACGAACCGCGAACGTTTGGGGTGCGCCGCCACTGCTTCAATAACACCGTATTTTGTAGAACCAACATCCATGATCACCTGCTTGTTCACCTTGTCCAATATCACCGGCAATAGGGCTTCGGATGCATCTACCGGTATGGCAAGGATAACAAGGTCGGATTGTGCAACGGCTTCGTGCAATTCCAGCACCTCATCCACCAGCTTCAATTGCAGCGCCCTTTTGCCATGTGTTTCGTTAGCATCCACGCCAATGATCCGGGCGGCAATACCCTTTTCCTTCAGGGCTATGGCCATGGACCCGCCTATCAATCCTGTTCCTATTATCGTAACGGTCAGCATAACCTCCTCCTTGCTTCGTCCAGCTTTTCTTCCGGGCTGCACAGGCTCACGCGCACATAATTAGTTCCCGCATTTCCAAAGATCCCGCCGGGGGTAATGAACACATTGTTGTTATACAACACTTCATCGCTTAGTGCAAAACCATCCTTATAACGGCTTGGAATATGCGCCCATACGAATAGTCCCGCCTGTTCTTTGCTATACACGCACTGCAATGTATCCAGCAGCTCAAATACCTTATCACGGCGGCGGCCGTAAATGGCGTTCACCTCCCGGTTCCATTCGGTGCCGAGCGACAAAGCCCTGGCCGCGGCCAACTGCACGGGAAGGAACATGCCGCTGTCCATATTACTTTTAAACCGCAATACTTCGTCGATGCGTTGTTTTGCGCCGCAAAGCAATCCTACCCTCCATCCCGCCATGTTATGCGATTTGCTAAGGGAGTTCAGTTCTATCACCACATCCTTAGCTCCTTCGATGCTCAGCAAGCTCATAGGATGATCATTTAAAATAAAACTGTAAGGATTGTCGTGCACGATCAGCACATTGTGTTTTTTAGCGAAGGCCACCAATTGCCCGAACATGTTGCGCTGCGGCAATTGCCCCGTAGGCATGTGCGGGTAATTCACGAACATCAATACACCCTTGCCGCTGCCTCCCACAGCCGACAATGTTTGTGCAATCGCATCCAGGTCGGGGAACCAATTGTTCCGCTCTTCCAATTTGTATTCAATGATATTCCCTCCGGCCAGCTTTGCCGCGCTGCGGTAAGTGGGATACCCGGGATCAGGCACCAACACGGGACTTCCTTGGTTGATATAGGTCATGCACACATGCATGATACCTTCCTTGGAGCCAATCAATGGCAATATCTCCGTATCGGGATTCAATTCAACGCCATAATTTTTTTTATACCATTCCGCCATGGCGGTGCGCAATACCGGCGAGCCTTTATACGATTGATAAGCATGCACGTTTGGCTTTATGCTCTCTTCATGCAAGGTTTTAATTACATCGGGATGCGGGGGAAGGTCGGGACTGCCGATGCCCAGGTTGATTACTTGTTTCCCCTGCCGGTTGAGCTCATCGATCTCCCGCAGCTTTTGCGAAAAATAGTATTCGCCAATTCCTTCCAGCCTGTCTGCCGTTTGCATCGTTGATCGGTTTTATAGTTCAAAAAGTCTTTCCCTTTTTATACACTCCATATATTTTCAAATGCGCCGTTATCGGTTGTATGCTTTTGATTACTTCATCGAATTGTTGCAGCGAATCAAATTCCATGTCCGCATGAAAAGAATATTGCCAGTTGCTCCCGGGTATCGGAAAGCTCTGCAGCTTGCTTAAGTTAATGCCGCCGTCCGCAATACGCGTAAGCACCCTTGCCAGGCTGCCTTTAGAATGGTCCGTATGAAAATTCACAGAAGCCTTATCCGCGCCTTCGATGCCGGCGGCGCCGTCGTCACGCTGCAGGATAAGGAAGCGCGTATAATTGTTTTTCATAGTATGGATGTTGGGCGTAATGATGTTCAGTTGAAACAGCTCGGCTGCCAGCTTGCTGGCGATGGCCGCAATATGCCTGCTGCGGTGCTGATGAATATGTTTGGCGCTAAGGGCCGTATCCTCTGTTTCTACCAGCTTCCAGTTATGCTTGTCCAGGTAATCCAGGCATTGTTGTATGGCCATGGGATGCGAGTGTACTTCGCGGATGTCTGCCAGGCTCACTCCGGGGTTTACCATCAGGTTCTGGCGTATCTGCAGGTACAGTTCTCCCGTGATGCGGAGGCCGCTGTTCTGCAATAGATTATAGTTGGGTAGAATGCTGCCGGCAATGGAGTTCTCGATGGCCATTACGCCGCCATCGCAGTCTTTTTTGTTGCCGGCCAGTTTCACTACTTCGCGGAAGGTGGCGCAGGGAATCACTTCCACGTGCTTGCCGAAGAATTGGCGGGCAGCCACCTGGTGAAAACTGCCTTCGTAACCTTGTATCGAGACTTTTGTAGCCATGTTCCTAAAAACAAAAAGTCCCGGCTTTTTTGCCGGGACTTCTTTATGTTGAATCAGTTTTTAAGCTTATGAGTGTTTCAACAAAAGCATGCCCGGCTTTACCTGGTAAAAAAAGTAAAAATAAAACCAACGATATGCTTTTGCTTTCAACATGACTTCAAAAATAAGTGTCCCCGTCCAGAGGAACAAATTTTTGTTGCCGTAGGGCGTCAACCCGGAGAGGTTGGTCCGGAAGGCTCTTTTAGAGAGGTTAATTCTTCTTACCCGCTTTGTGCTTGGCATTCAATCCTTCCACCACGTCCTTGGTAATATTGTACACGGAGTCCTTGTAATAGATCAGGCTCTGTTCATTGGTGATGATATAGTTATATTTCTTGGTCTTGTTGTATTCCTGTAAAAAATCGGCAATGCGCTTGTTTACGTCCATCAGCTTTTTTTGCTGCTCGGCGGCCAGTTTATCATACAATTCTTTTTCCTTACTGCTGTAAATAGCACTCATGCGCTGGTAGGCATTGTTCATTGCCTCGCTTTGCTCCTGGGTAATGCTGGCGGCATTCTTATTCCATCCCGCCATTTCTTTTTCGAATTTCGTTTTCAGGGCCGCCAGCTCGCGCTTGTTGTCTTCATCCATTTTGCGCAGGGTTTCACGGATCTCTTTCACATACTCGTAATTGTTTTCAAGCGAATCCATCTCAAAATAGGCCATCTTGAACTGGCCGGCATCGGAGGTTGTATTGCTCTCCCTGGTAATAGCCTTTGGCTTGTCTACTTTCGTATACAGGTACAGCGACACGCCTCCTAAAGCCAGGGCAACAATACTAATCACGAGCGCTATCTTGTTCATGCACAATTTTTTTGCAAGTTATACCTTTAGCCGGGGCTAAAGGGCGCAGCACCAAGGATTAACAGGACTTTTAAACTGAAAAGTCAAAAGTTAAAGGTCAAAAGCGAACAGTGAAGCACACAGCACTCACGCTCAACTTTTTACTTTTAACTTTTGACTTCTTATCTCGATCGGTTGCTTACTCTTCTTCGTCAAAGGTCATTGCTTCGCGGGTAGTTTGCAACAGCTCGTATTCTTCTTTGCTTCCCACGATCATGTTCTCGAATTCCCTCAGACCCGTGCCCGCTGGTATCAGGTGACCGGTGATCACGTTCTCTTTCAATCCCATCATTTCGTCGGTCTTACCCTGGATGGCCGCAGAGCTCAGCACCTTGGTGGTTTCCTGGAACGAAGCCGCAGATATCCAGCTTTGCGTACCCAGCGAAGCCTTGGTGATTCCGAGCAACGAAGGCGCGGATGTTGCGGGCTGCGCATCGCGGAACTCAACCAGTTTTTTGTCGTTCCGGCGGAGGATGGAATTTTCTTCCCTTACCTCGCGCAGGCTAACGATCTGGCCTGCACGCAGCTTAGTGGATTCTCCGGGATCGGTCACTACTTTCTTATCGAAGATCCAGTCGTTTTCTTCCAGGAATTCAAACTTGTCTACCAGGTCTTCTTCCAGGAACTTGGTATCTCCCGGGTCAACGATGGTTACCTTACGCATCATCTGCCTTACGATCACTTCAATGTGCTTGTCGTTGATCCTTACACCCTGCAAGCGGTAAACCTCCTGTATTTCGTTCACCACGTATTCCTGTACTGCAAACGGTCCTTTAATGGCCAGGATGTCCACAGGCGCCACCTGCCCATCGCTGAGCGAAGCACCGGCTTTGATGAAGTCGCCGTCCTGTACCAGTATCTGGCGGGTTAATGGCACCAGGTATTTTTTAATCACGCCGTCTTTCGCTTCAACAATGATCTCCCTGTTACCACGCTTGATGGCGCCGAAGGAAACCACACCGTCTATCTCGCACACGATGGCCGGGTTGCCCGGGTTACGTGCTTCGAACAGTTCTGTTACACGCGGCAGACCACCGGTAATGTCTCTCAGTTTACCCAGTATCCTCGGGATCTTTACAATTACCTGTCCCGCACGCACCTCTTCTCCTTCTTCCATCACGATGTGCGATCCAACAGGCAGGTTGTACGATTTAAGCTCTTTGCCTTCTACGATCAGTGAAGGTATCTTGGTCTTGTCTTTTGTTTCGATGACCACTTTTTCGCGGTGGCCTGTTTGTTCGTCGGCCTCTTCGCGGTAAGTGATGCCTTCCAGCACGTTCTCGAAACGGATGGAACCTGGAATTTCGGCAACGATTACGTTGTTGAAGGGGTCCCATGAGCAAATGGCCTGTCCTTTCTCTACTTTTTGTCCGTCTTTCACCAACAGGGTAGCTCCGTAAGGAACGTTATTGGTAATGAGCAGGCGGTCGTTCTTGGTATCCATGATACGCACCTCACCGGTACG